>CAWBIY010000001.1:0-359708 GCA_963788915.1 uncultured Acidobacteriota bacterium
CCGTGCTCTGGGAGCAGCATGGCAGATGCCTACGTACTGGCCATGCGGTGTCCGGTGTTCAGGAGGCATGACTCTTATTCGGGCTTTCGTACGGAACTTGAGAACCTGTTCGGTGATGCTAAGGGAAAAGGCACAAGCGGAGGCCCCGCGAGGCTGAATGTACTGATGCGCCGACCAGGCTCGGACTGCTCCATAGTAGTGACGAAACGGAGTAATGTCCGTGGAGCGAAGGGAGCAGGTCACCCACGCTGGGATCGAGTCAACTGGAAACAGGAGGAACTCACTGTCCTGGCGGAAGGCGGTAGCTTTCACTGGGTGGCACGAGCCGTGTGACTGGAGACGGTCAAGCACGGATCTGTGAGGGCCTCGGGGTGAAATTCCCCGGGGCTACTCGGCGCGTCAGGTCAACTGGCGTCCCTACCGCGACCTGAACTGAAGTCAATTGGACCGAACTATTTTGCTCGGCGCTTGAATTTTGACTGAAGAAAGTGGAAGAGGATTAGCGTATGACATGGCAATCCTCAGGACCCAAGGAGCGACAGCCGCGAGCACTTATCGTTGGGCTACGGCGCATCGTGAAAGACCCGAAAGCGAGCGTTCGGCAGAGGCTGCGAGCTTGCGAACTCTTGGCGATTATCGCGGGCTATATCGAGGGCCATAGCCAGTCAGAAGCAGAAACGGCGAAGGGGCTAAAGGGTAGCGCCGTACCCCCGACCGCAAGCCGTAGTAACAGCAACAGCCTGAGCAGCTTGGCTGAACTTGTAGGCAAACTGGAATAGGACAGGGATTGGGTGGCGCACATCGGGCAGAGGCTTGTGTGGCGCACATCGGGCAGAGGCTTGTGTGGATTATCTTTGAGCCGGTCACGCCCCAAGTCCTTGCCGAAGCCGCGTAATCAACGGGCGAGGGTCCGGGAAGCGCTGTGTATATCGGCACCGGGGACCCCTGCCCAAAGAAGAAAGGCCGGTGCCTCGGTGCCTGTGCCCGGCTCGGTGAATCCACGGAAATTGGTTGCGGGTCAGGCTTGAACTGACCTTCGGGTTATGAGCACGTACTAAATCAAGTGGCCCGTTGATTCTGTGCAATTTAGCTCTCGTTTGTGGTTTCGACTTCTTTCCCAGGTCTTTCCCACGAAGAACCTGCAACCGCGCCTGCCTAGCATTCACCCTCAACGTGAGGTTGCTTGCGCTCCCGTTCGATGAGTATTTGCAACATGGTTTTCAGGGCCACCTCTCCTTTTCGAGAGCTGGCTTCACCGTTCTCGAACTCAATGCAGCCTTCGTTGAAGCCATTCAGCATCCGAATACGGGGTGTGGGATTCTTCATACCCTGCGATCTGAATAGGGGTTCCCAGGTCTCGCGCGGCACGGCGTCCATTCTTACGGGACGGCCAAGAAGTTCAGCAAGGTGGCCGCAACCTCGTCGGGCGTCACCGGGCGCGGCCCGAGGCCGCCGACAGTTGCGAAGGAGTTGAAGTTATTTGAGTTTTGCCAGGAGATTTTTGAAGCGTGGGTCATCGCGTAGGCTGTCGTAGTCCGGATCGTGCTCGACCCAGTCGCGTTTTCCCCAGCCTCGGGCGAAGACCCGCTCGAGGAGATCCAGAGCCTCTGCTTTTTGGCCAGACTTGGCGAATAAGCAGGCGCCATTCAGGAGCGAGCCGACATCATCGGGGCGAAGCTCGATCGCTTTTCGCGACCATTCCATGGCCCGCGCTTTTTGTCCATCATCGAAAAGGGCGCCCGAGCCGAGAGAAAGTGCCCGCGCATCAAGCGGATTTAGCACAAGCATATTCTCGGCGCGTTCAATGCCAACTCGTGCGGCTTTCCGCGCTTCTTCAACTTGTCCAAGCATGCGCAGGGACTGTGCGAGGAGTATCGGACTTTGAAAATCCTCGTGGCGGATTTCCGCCGCCTGGCGAAACAGCTCGGCGGAGCGGCGCACATCACCGCGAGCGAAGCAGGTACGCGCAAAATAATAATACCCTTCGAACTGATTGGGGCTGAGGCGGATGGCATCCTTGAATTCTCGCTCGGACTCGTCGTAGCGGCGTGAGAGCGAAAGGGCAACGCCGCGGGCAACGTGGGCTTCAGCGAGGTCTGGCGCAAAGTCTAGCGCTCTTTGGCTGGCGTGTTCTGCCCGCGCCAAATCCTCGTCGCGCGCGCCGAACCATTCGTGCAAAACGCCATGTACCACCGCCAAGCCGGCCCATGCCGGACCGTACTGGGGATCTAGCTCGAGGGCCCGCTCGAACATTATCAAGCTTCGTTCCAGCTCCGGGCGTGTCATGCGGGGAAGGTGCTGCCGACCGCGCAGATAGTATTCGTAAGCCTCGGCTCCGGTCTGAGGCCGCAGCAAAGCCTCCTTCTCCCGCCCGCTGAGGACACTGCCGCGCAGCGAAGTGACCACGCTTTCCGCGATTTCATCCTGAATGGCGAAGACGTCATCGAGTTTGCGGTCGAAGCGCTGGGACCAGCGGTGAAAGCCGGTGGCGACTTCGATCAGCTGAACGGTGACGCGCAGGCAATCGTCCATTTTCCGGACGCTACCTTCGAGCAAAGCGCCGACACCAAGATGTTGGGCAACGGCGCGAATGTCGGCGCCGGTGGCGCGAAATTGAAACGACGCGGTGCGGGAAGCGACGCGAAGACCCTCGATGCGGGTGAGGGCGTTGATGAGTTCTTCCGCGAGACCTTCGCAGAGATAGTCCTGGTCGCGTTCCGGACTCATGTCGGCAAAGGGAAGAACGGCGATGGCGGAGATTTCCGGCACCGGAGATGGTGCATTGGAGACCTCTTCAGCAGCGGCGGAGGTCAATGGCGCAACGAAACGGTAGCCGACCCGCGGCACAGTTTCGATGTACTGGCGGCCGGTGGATTTTTCCCCGAGCGCCTTGCGAACCGCAGAGATGTTGCGGTCGAGGTTGTTCTCCTCGACGGTAGTCTCCGGCCAGACTTCGTTCATCAGATCGCGCTTAGAGACCAGAGTGCCGTGGCGCTCCACGAGCACGCGCAAGGTGTCAAAGGCCTTACCGGATAGCGGAATTGGGCGGCCTCCGCGCAATAGGCGGTGTTCGCGCACTTCTAGACGGAAGGGGCCGAATTCGTAGACAGAGTTTGTGTGTTCCGCGATCACGATGTCAGAAAAACACCAGAAAAAAATCAGTGCCAGCAAAGTACATCTGCGGCCATCCCGAGCATAAATAGAGTGCATCGGGGACCGGACCTGGGCTTTCAGTGATTGTAACTCACAGGCCGCCCGAAGGAGGAAAGATGCTCAGTCGAGTCACGGCGTTTGTTTATGGTGCCACGTGTTACGCGATTTCGTTGGTCACTTTTGCGTATATGTTTTGCTTCATCGGGAATATTTGGCTAACGAAGAGCATTGATTCGGGAGCGCAGGGGTCTTTTTTGCAAGCGCTGGCGGTCAATGTTTCGTTGATTGCGGTGTTCGGTCTGCAACACACGGTGATGGCGCGGCCGGGGTTCAAGGCGATCTGGACTCGCATTGTGCCGAGTTCGGTGGAACGCAGCACGTATTTGCTGTTCAGCTGCGCAGCGGTGCTGCTGATGTTCTGGAAATGGCAACCGATGGGCGGAGTGATTTGGAACGTTGAAAGCAGTGAGGGGAAGGTGCTGCTGAATGCGCTGTATGTAGTTGGCTGGGCGACAGTGCTGCTGGCAACGTTTCTGATCAACCATTTCGATCTATTTGGACTGCGGCAAGTATGGCTGCGATTGCTGGGGCGGCCGTACACGGGGCTGGTGTTCCGGACGCCGGCTCTGTATCGAGTGGTGCGGCACCCATTGTATGTGGGATGGCTGATGGTGTTCTGGGCGGCACCGAAGATGACGGCGGCGCACCTGGTGTTCGCGGTGGCGACCAGTGCGTACATCCTGATTGCGATTCGCTACGAAGAGCGGGATCTGGTGAAGTTGCACCCCGAATACGCCGAGTACCGGCGGCAGGTGCCAATGCTGGTGCCGAACGGATCGTCGGTACGACTGGAAAGAACGGCAGTAGGCCGAGTGACGGCCAATCGGGCAGGTTAACTTTTCTGGGCGGGTCGGAGGCCTGCCCACGGAACAAGATGAGTGAGGATGGTGTGTTCACCGAAATTCTGGAAGAGACGAGTGAATTTGAAACGGAGTTTTCGCGGTGCCGCGGATTGCTGGAGTTCATAGCGATGCGTGTGCTCGGCGGTACTGATGGAATCGACGAGGCCGTGGAGAACTGCTTTCGGACGGCCTCACGCAATCCACAGAGTTTCGAATACGAAGGGGAGTTCCGGAGCTGGCTGCTGAGAATTCTGGTGGACGAGGCTTTGAAGATCCGGCGCCGGGAGAATCGGCACCAGGTAGGCGAGTTTCCGTGGACGGCAGAATACTGGAAAGTCTCAGTGCAAGACGGCGATCCGGTGTGAGGGACACGGCGTAACCACCGAGCTGCTCGAATCAGGCACACCGATCCAGGTCGTGACGCGGATGATGCGCCACGGCGATTCCAAGGTTACGCTGGAGGTTTATTTAGACGCGATCGGTTAGGTCTGCTCTATACGCCGGCAGTGTTGTTTACTCATGGCAGAGGATCCGGAAGCCTCGGCACTCACTGCAAGAAGAGCCGCGCAGCATGTTAGGCTCTCTTCGGCTGACGACGCTTGCGAGCATTTGTATATTCTGACCCTACGACCAAGCCTAGGCCCGCTCCACCTCATGCTGGCAGATACACCGTGGCCTCGCGGTTTCGGTGCCGCTCTTGCGAGCGTGGGTACATTTTCCAAGAGCTCCAGAACAGTTCGTTGCCTCCCCGCTCTGCCTTGTAGGCTACGCGCGATGAGACGCGCGGTCTGATCGAGTTCCTCCTCTCCAGACAATCATTTTCAGCAGCTTCACAGGTCGCACTCCGAATTGCCGACTAATCGGAACCTGGAAGGCGGGTATGGCTGTCCGGTTGCGCGACGACTCTTCCCGCAATCGGACAATGTTACGTTCTTCATTGTGTAAACGACTCCCCTAAATATCAGTAGCGCAAGCAGTTAAGAAACGGAAGGTGGGAAGAATAAGTGCACTTACCAACCGTAATTTGGGGGTGAAGCCATGCAAACACTTTGGCAGGACCTGCGGTATGCGGCTCGCATGCTGATCAAGAGCCCCGGATTCCTGGTCGTTGCGGTGCTGACCCTGGCCATGGCTATCGGCGCAAATGCCGTGGTCTTTAGCGTGATGAATGCGCTGATCCTGCACCCGCTGCACGTGGCAAACGCGGAGTCCCTTTACGGAATCCAGCACGGAAACGAGGCGTCCTTGTACGAGTCTTATCCCGACTATCTCGATTTACGTGATCGAAACCGGAGTTTCGAGGACCTGGCCGCGTTTAACATCGATCAGGCGGGGGTAGACACGGGAGAGAATGCTTCTCGCATCTGGCTCGCGGAAGTCAGCGGGAACTATTTCGACTCGTTAGGTGTTCAGCCGTACCTCGGCCGTGTGTTACATCCTTCCGATGAGCAGGGGCCAAACAGCGCTCCTTATGTTGTGCTTGGCTATTCGTATTGGCACACGCATTTTCAGGATGACCGCAGCGTGATCGGGCGTGTCATCCAGTTGAGCAAACACCCTTTTACGATTGTGGGCGTCGCAGCGCCGGAGTTTCACGGAACTCTGGTGTTTTTTGATGCCGATTTGTTCATACCGATCGTGAACTCCGGACAACTCGGAAATGATCTGAACGCGCGCGGGAACCGGTGGGTGTTCATGACGCTCGGACACTTGAAGGCGGGAGTCAGCCGGGAGCAGGCGATTGCCGATCTGAACTCGATTGGCTCCTATCTGGAAAAAGCCTACCCCAAGGAAGACGCTCAACGTACGTTTACGCTGGCGCGCCCGAGTCTCTATGGTGATTATCTTGGCCGGCCGATGCGTGCTTTCATGGACGCCCTGATGCTTTTGGCCGGGCTGATTCTCTTGGCTGCCTGCGCCAATCTAGGAGGCTTGTTTGCCGCCCGAACCGCGGATCGGTCGCGAGAACTTGCGTTGCGACTCGCGTTGGGCGCCGGCCGGCTGCGCATCTTGCGGCAGCTTTTCACTGAAGCTGGCATGCTTTCCTTACTTGGAGGCGCGGCCGGAATTTGGGGCAGCGGTATGCTGCTCCATGCGCTCAGCGCGTGGCACCCAGCTTCCAAATGGCCCGAAATGCACGTGGCTGTCAACCCTGATGCGAATGTCTATGTAGTAGCTCTGCTGCTGACGTTGGTGAGCGGAATTTTGTTCGGCGCGGTTCCGGTGAGGCAGGTCCTTCATACCGATCCGTATCAGATCGTTAAGTCCGGATCATTGGGCACGGTCGGACGGCGGATTACCGTTCGCGACCTGCTGCTTGGCGTGCAGATTGCGATTTGCGCAGTGCTCGTCACTTCTTCGTTTGTTGCGGTGCGGGGACTGGTTCGATCGCTACACAGCGACTTCGGGTTTGAGCCGCAGAACGCTTTTTTGGTGGACACCGACCTGAGTCTAGCGGGATATCGCGGCGACAGCGTGCCAGAAATGCAGCAGCGGATGATCGATGCCCTCGAAGCAATACCGGGCGTGCAGTCGGTCGGACTGATTGACAGCGCCCCATTGGTCGCGGGCGGCTACAACGGATCGCTTGTTTTTGCCGATGAGGTCACGGACTTCAGGCCCTCGAACGCCGCTGCGCACCCCTTCGTGTTCAGCATATCGCCTGAATATTTTCGCGCTGCGGGCACCACTCTGCTGTCAGGACGAACGCTGACGCGCCATGATGACAAAGACGCACCCCCTGTGGCCGTAGTTAACGAATTTTTTGCTCGCGAGGTTTTTGGCTCGCCGACAAACGCCGTCGGCCGATACTTCAAAAGACCTGATGGAACACGCCTTCAAGTCATAGGCATTGTGGAGGATGGGAAATACGATCACGTCGCCGAAGATCCGCAGCCGGCTATGTTTCTCCCGATCCTCCAGGCGCGCACGAGCAGCACATGGATAGTAGTGCGCTCGGAATTCGATTCGCGTCAACTGAGTTCGCTTATCAGAAAGGCTTTGGGAATCTTGGATTCCAGCTTGCCGGTTTACGTCGATACCTGGAGCCAAGGGCTGGAACTTGCTCTCTTTCCTTCGCGTATGGCGGCCATAACGCTGGGCGTTATGGGTCTCATGGGTGCGTTGCTCTCGATAACAGGGATTTTCGGCATGGCGGCGTATTCCGTGAGTAAGCGGCTGCGCGAGTTGGGAATTCGCATGGCGCTAGGCGCGCAGCGAAATGAGGTATTGCGAGCGGCCTTGGGCAGACCGTTTCGAGTGCTTGCTTTTGGCTCGGGTGTTGGACTGCTCCTGGGGATTCTTGCGAGCCGCGTTCTGGCTCACATTGTGTTTCAGGCGACGCCGCGCGATCCTTTGGTGTTAACTGGCGCTGTGCTGGCTATGGGCCTGCTCGGGTTGGTAGCGACTTGGATTCCGGCGCAACGGGCTCTCTCGATTGATCCGGCGATTCTGTTGCGCGAGGAGTGAAATCGGGCTTTGTCCCGAACAGATGACGGGCTATCCGGAGTAATCAGCTCGTCGGTCGGATTAGTACCGAGAAACGTGCTTGTTGATTGAATTTGGTGCGAATTTACTGGGTGGTTGCCGACCGGCAGGAAATAGTCGCTAGTACCGCCCCGTCGGAGTGAGTAGGGCAGTCCGACACGGACGGCTTGGAACGCATTTAGAAAATCGTTCAGATGCCCACACTCTTGTAGCACGACATGGAACCGAGCAAAACTCCAATTGCCCTAATGTCCTACAAACGCAGTACAGACCGGCGAACACGGCTGCGAGGGTTTGCGGACGCATTGGACCGCGCGAGTATGCGTCTATGCTCTGCCTGATTTGCTTCCACGTTTAACTTCCTCGTGCATGGAAAATCTCACCCAGGTACCACGAGACTTGCGCTAGTATTCTACTGAAACTAGAGGAGTTCCATGCCCAACTCCAAGACCAAGAAAAGAAGAGTCTTAGTCCCAAACAGAAAGCACTGATGCGCTTGTTAGCGCAGGGTTCAGATAGAAAGACAGCAGCACTCTTAGCAGGCTATTCCCCAAAGAACCCAGACCAATCCGCCTATCAGGCCCTAAAGCATCTCGGCAATTCCTTCCCGGAACTCCTCGACAAGCACGGCCTGACGGACTCTCACTTGATTCAGAAACATTTAAAGCCTTTGTTGAAAGCACGGCGAACGAAGCATTTTGCGCATAATGGTCACGTAAAAAGCACCCGGCACTACGCTGATAACGACACGCGTTTAGCGGCTCTCGATATGGCGTTTCGATTAAAGGGTAGTTTCGCGCCAGTCAAAAGTCAGAACGAAACGAGATCGGTCGATGTTATCGTGGTAGACATACCTCGGCCGATTCATCTCCCGGATGAGGACGAAAAACCGGAATAACTTTCTTGCGTCTGCTAACGGTCAAAATGTTAACTAGGACTCCCAACGATTGACGGCGAACGGCCTGCGATAGACGGCGAACGGCAGGCGAGGACCAGAATCCGTATACTCAAGTGCGACGCGTTTTGCCGTTTTGGTGGTACTCTGAGGCCATTCCAAAACAAATAAAAGCAGTCCACGGCGATCAGTCTCCGCAGTCATTAGGAGAGCAGGCGGAATGGAGGCAGGCAGCAATTGATTCCGGTATGACTCTGGCGGAATGGATACGCAGGCAGTGCAACGCCACGATAGAAGGCACCACGATAGCGGCGATAGTTTGCGACGCAGTTTCTTTGCGGCTGGCCGCGGCCGGTTTTGGCACACCCCCCACCCCCATGAGGGTTTTATTAGGCAATCGACCGGGGGTCTTCCTGCCATAGGTGAAAGTGTTGGTGCGAAAAATTTGCAAAATTCCTGGGTCGAAAATTCCGTGAAATTGGGCTCGGTGGCGGAGGCTAACCAAAGAGGCGAGTTGGTGGCGGGAGGAGCGGTGCGCCGAACGGCCAGAGGCGTGGCGCGCAATGCGGTAACAGGATGGGACTTGAGATGCAAGCGGAATTGGTGCAAGTGACACGCGGTCCCGGTCGAGCGAGGATCTGTGGAAGCGTCGGAGTAGTGGATCGTAACGGCCATTCACTGCGGGCCGTAGAACGACTGGCTTATTATAGAGAATTTCGGAGACAGGACATCCGCTCCTGATTAGACGCGCTTATTGGACAAGTAAAATTTTTCAAAGTGTAACGACCTGCCCAGCAACAACTCTTTGTGGGCAGTCGAATCATAGATTTTCTGAGTCTTGTAATCAGTCACTTGCGACGCGCTTTCGAAGAGGGATTTTGGGCAGGGGTGGGATCCTTACTCACGCCTTGGTAGCCACAGCTCGGGCCATCCATACTCTGTTTTAGTTTGATGGGTCCTTGCTGTTCACGCCGATTCAGAAAAGTCGGACCCAGAATTGTGCAACGCCGGTACCGATAGTAAGCAATTCGAAGAACTGACAACCTGCAATCCGAGCGGCAGCGATTCCCCGAAGCAGCGGACCGCGTCCGCCCGTTCGGGCGGAACGTACTTTGACAGAAGCTCGATTGCTTCTTTGCCCATCCCAGTCGTCACCAAGCGGGAGATTGCTTGTTCGCGAATTGCATCATCGATGTCACGCGCGCGATCGCCGGTGCGCCGCGCGATCTGTGCGATGGCGGAACTCGTTTCTTCCGTGAACGTGGATAAGTCCAGCAGGGCTTTCAGCCACTGGCTGGCAATTTCGGGGCTCACCACAGAGTGCAGCGGCCCATACAGTGGAATGCGGGTACCCAAGCGGCCCAGTGACCACAGCCAAATTGCATCTTCAGGTTCTTTTTTGATCTTGGCCATCAGCTCTTGACCCAACAAGGCACGCCTGGTGGCTAGAACGTGCTCAAGACTCGCGACCAGACGCCACTCTTCGTACTCGAGTTGCCGATTCACGCGGCCCTTGTGCTTGCCACCAAGACGACTAGTATGCTCGCGGTAGAGGGCCTGCTGTTCGCTAGCATTGATACCACCAGCGATCCGACGCAATAGCGCCAGCAGTCCGACCTGACACTGGAGATCGTCCGCAAAGGCGAGCTCGTTTGACACGATCGTTCGCAAGGCGTTAACGCGCGCATCATCGCCCGGCACACCGAAGCCCGGCCGTAAGCAGAAGCCGGACAGGTTGAGCCAACGTGTCTCATGACGCGGAGACTTTTTACGGCCGTCGCCAACCTCGATGAGGACATCGCTGAACTGACGAATGGCCGAGGTAGGCCACAAGTCTCTTTTCGCCCCGAGCTCTGCTTCCATTTGGCTGACAAGGGTCTCGGGCGCTAAAGTATCGCCACCAGAGGAACCGCCAAAAACCCTGCCGATCAATTGCGCAGCAGATTCTACAGTCGCATCGGAAGTCGTAACAGCCGATGAATGTGTCGGCACGGGTTCTAATTTCACCGTATCAAGCTGCTGGGGTTGTGTCTCTTCACCGCGCAGTTCGAATTGCAGCCGCCAGCGATGCGGCGTGGCCCGCGATTCACACCAGAGTTCAAGCGTACCAACCTCGGTGAAAATGACTCTGAGACCTATAATCAGGTAGACGTCGCGCATCTTCTTGCCGTATCGCAACAAGGTCGCTAGCGGAGGATGACGATGTACGTCTTTTTCGTCCAATGCAGCGACTTCGCCGTGTGCGTCGTGCCGTGTGCGCGAACTGTACAGCGTGAATGACACCGGGCGGTTAGCCAGTACCGAGAATTCGCGGTTGAGCAGCGGAAGCGTGGTGCCCTCTTCGACCCCGGCAGGTAAAACACAAATGCCCTGCAAACCGTCGTCCGAGCGCCACCCAATGTAGTACGTGCGCGCATTTCCCGCTCTGATGCGTACACCTATTCCGCGGCGTACGCGACCGTAGTAAGCCGCGCCCCGAGCAACCGCACTGTCCACAGCTTCATTGTTGAGGAGCTTGGGTCGCCAGTCGGTTTGGGGTGCGCCGAACCAGCCGGAAATTGCCTCGACAATCCTCTCCTGAGTCACCGATGGCGTACAGAAGCCGCCATTGAAGAGCACGGCATTGGGTCGAGTCATGCGCTGGTTTGCGGACGAACCATTCATCGAGACAGCGGCTTGCGTCAGAAATGCGGCAAGGTGCTTAGTGATGGCGGGATCGACGGCGTAGGGCAGACCTAGTTCGCGCAAGCCTGTTTGCCGGCCAGCCTTGGGCATCTCGTCCGGCGCCGTGATCGGCAGGAACCCGGCCATCAGAGTCTGCAGCACTTCCTGGCGTGTCAAGTCAACGCTGAGCGCCTGTCCGATGACGGCGCGACCGCTACCCAAGACCGTAACCGGCACTCGCTCCAAACACGAATCAGTCAGTAACCGCTCTTTAGCGGAACAGCACGCCCGGCGTAACGCATAACGTTGTCTCAGTGTCAGCTTGATCCCTTTGAGCTTCTTTTCCGCGTGGCGAGCCAACGCTAAATCGAGATTGTCGCCGCCGAGCAAAAGGTGCTCGCCGATGGCGGTTCGCTCGAACTGCATCTCTCCATTGACCAAGCGAGCGCGAACCAGGCTGAAGTCGGTCGTGCCGCCGCCGATGTCGCAGATCAGAATCAGTTCGCCATCGGTGAGGTCTTCACCGTTCCGAAGCGGCTCCAAATATGGACGCGAGGATGGGCCACTTGCATGGGCGTGTCGATTCGCAGCGATCCACGCGTAAAATGCCGCTAGCGGTTCTTCGAGCAGAGTGAGATTGTGTAGCCCGGCACTGCGGGCGGCTTCGACCGTCAGCTCACGCGCTTCCTCGTCGAACGAACCAGGTACGGTGAGGACGATTTCCTGCTGCTCAAAACGCGTTTCTACGACAGTTCCAGTCGCGGCGTTCCAGGCATCGCGCAGATGCATGAGGTAACGCGCGGAAGCGTCAACAGGGGAAATCATCGGCTGCGGGGGTTCCGCTTGCGCCGGGAGAATTCTGGCGCGGCGATGCGCGCCAGGATAGGAAAGCCACGACTTGGCCGATGACACTTGGCGGCTCGGTACAAGAGCTCCGTGTTCGCGCGCGAGCACACCTGTAACCATTCGCGGGATCTCATCCCAGGTGACGCTCACACCTCCAGCAGAGAGTTCATCGTCGGTCGGGAAGTAAAGAAAGGAAGGAAGTGCGGGAAGCGTGCCGACTTCCCCCAGTCCCACCAACTGCGGTACTTGAAACACACGAACAGGAGAGCCCGCATCAGGAATTTCTTCAGTGTCGATATACGCCACGACAGAGTTTGTCGTGCCCAGATCGATGCCGATCAGATAGCGAGAAGGCACCGACGACCTCAGCTCCTGGTTTTTTCGCGAATGTTCAACTCGAGCTTCCAGCGGTGCGCACTGTCGCGGGTTACGCACCAGACCTCGAGCGTGCCGAGTTCGGTGATGCGAGTCTCGAGCCGCACGGGTACTACCGTCCCCTGCTGGCCATCCAGTTTGAGCGTGACCTCCAGCGGGCTACGTTCCTCGATGTCGGCACCCCAGTCCTCCAACAAGCTACCGATTTTGTCTTGCTTACGGACGCTGGAACTTAGGAAGCGAAACTCGGCAGGTTCGCCGACGACTAGCCCGAACTCTCTGTCGGGAATCATGGCTTCGGTGCCCTCCTCCATGCCAAAGGGAACGACACAGAGCGCCTTGAGCGGAGCTTCCATACCGGGCACTGCAGGCATTGCGCTTTCAATTCCGAGGTAATACGTGCGCGAAGCGCCACTGCGGATTCGCACGCCATGACCGCGCCGCGCCTTCCCGTAATAGACGGCGCCACGCGCAACGGCGTGCTCCAAATCGGGAGCTTCCAGGAGCTGCTCTGATCCGAGTGCGTCGAATCCTTCCTGCCGCAACCAGCTGTTCAGCACGTCGCCCACCCGGTTGCGCAGCACCGCCGCTTTCATCACTCCGCCGTTGAACAGGATGTGCGTGGGGCATGCCAATCCGCTACGGCCGCGCCGGATACCTGCCGCCTCGGGACTGTTGCGAATTTGCTCCGACAGGAACCGCGCGAGGTGCTTGGTGATTGCTGGATCGGCCGCGTATGGCAGGCCCAACTCCTGAAAGCCAACACGACGTTGCCGGGCAGGTAATTCGCTGCTCGCGACTTTGGGAAAGAATCCTTCTATCAGAACTTTGTCTAGGTCCTCGCGCGCCAGTTCCGTCTTGATGGTACCGCCAACGAGTTTCGCCCCCTTGCCCAGCAACGTGATTGGGCGACTCTGCGTCTTCTGCGATTCGAACAATTTTTCCTTCGCGATGCGGCACTGATGCCACAAGCCGTGCAACTGCCAGATATCGACGCGATTGCCAGAGTCTTCAAGGCGCTGTTGCAGAACGCGCGCCAGCGCCAAGTCCATGTTGTCGCCGCCCAGCAGGATGTGGTCGCCGACGGCGACGCGTTTCAGCGCCAGTTCGCCGTTCTCTTCGGAAACCATAATGAGGCTGAAATCCGTGGTGCCTCCGCCGACGTCGCACACTAGAACAAGGTCGCCGACCTTGATTCGGCGGCGCCAGGCATCGCCCTGGGTTTCAAGCCACGCATAAAAGGCTGCCTGTGGCTCTTCCAGCAACGTAACGTGCTGATAGCCAGCCTGTTCGGCGGCTCGCCTGGTCAACTCGCGTGCTTCTTCGTCGAATGAAGCGGGCACAGTGAGGAGCACGTCCTGTTCCGCAAGAGCGAGTTCCCGTTGCTCCCCTGCCTCGCCGCTGTCCCACACGGTGCGCAAATATTGCAAGAACTGCGAGGATGCTTCGACCGGCGATAGCTTGGGCACTTCGTCGGGCGCTTGCCAAGGCAAAATCGGCGCCGTGCGGTTCACCGCAGCGTAAGAGAGCCAAGATTTGGCGGAAGCGACCAGTCGGTTTGGGCTCTCGGCGCCGCGTTTGCGCGCTAGTTCGCCGATTACGAACTTCGGCTCGGGGTCCCATGGCAAGGCGAGGCTGCCCTTGGGAAAATCGAATTCGCCGGGGATGTAGAGAAACGACGGCAGCAACGTGCGTTCCGCCATTTCGCTCGGATTTATGAGCTGCGGGATGCCGTGGATCTCGATGCGTCTTTCCTCTTCGGTAGCGGTGGCGTCGGAGCACGCCAGCGCGGAATTTGTGGTCCCTAGGTCGATGCCAACGATGTATTTAGCCGCCAACGAAAATCTCCTCTTCAACCCCACATCTGTTGCGTGACTGTGGATAAGCCGTTATGAAAGTTCGACCTCAGCAAGCGCAACCACCATGCGCCCGGCGGCCTGCGGCAGCGGGGGTAGGTTCACTTCCTTGACGCGCCAGCCTTTGTGTCGTAATACGCCGCGAACTGGCGGTTCTCCGGTTACGTTGCCGATCAATTTGATAGTTGCCGGGTCAAAACCCACTTGCACCGTCACTGGTTGGTCCTCTTCGGAGTTCAGAATCGGTTCCAACTTTACATAGTGCTCGAGTGCCTGTCGGCAAGTTTCGTGAATTGTGCGAACAGCGGCTCCCAGTTGCGCATCGGGATAGACGGAGACATCCTCCGCTAGGAAATCGATAAGCCGCCCGTCGCGTTGCAGCAGCGCAAGCATCTGCACGGCGCGATCGAACGCTTCAGAGGCCGGCCGTTCAACTTCCTTCAGACGAGAGACGAAAGGTACGGCAGCTGCTGGCACCTGCGGAACCGGACCGGTAGGCTTGACAAGCGCGTGGGCGATATCGCTTGGAATGCCAGCATGGAACAGGATTGAAAAGAAACACCGGAAGGCAAACGCTACTCGTTTCCAAAATCCGTTCATAGCTTCTCCCGATGATCAGAAAGCCAACGAATTAGATTAATTCACCGCCACTTGCGCGCGAGCAGTTTGGAGATAATGCGGGCGGATGCTATACATCATACCAATACGGTCAGACGCTTCATAATCGCGGGCGGCCGGCGTCATTTTATGCCCGAGAAGAACCCAATTCATTTTACGAACGATCGCGGGTTGGGAGAGACCTGGGGCATCGTTCTGGACCGACGGTCGCCGAACCGGAAGCTATCCGGAAACGCTTTGCGGGAGATCACATCGGTTTGTGCACGCTGGTTAACAGCCTGAGCCATCATCTGCTCGAACCAGACATCCGGCCCGGCTTTCCGATTCACGTCCGTTTGACATCGGAGGAGAAGTGGATGTGATTTTATTCTTCGCGGAGGACTTGCATGGGTTCTACGCGGGAGGCGCGCAGAGAGGGAAGGAGGGATGCAGCTGCGGCGACGATGAGTACGAGCAGGATGACGGCCACGAGCGTGGGAAAGTCGGTGGGGGAGACACCGTAGAGAAGGCCGGCGAGGAGGCGAGTGGAGGCAACTGCCAGGGCAAAGCCGGCGAGGCAGCCCGCGAGGCAGACGCTCAATCCTTGCCAGAGAAATCGTTTAACGATTTGGCCGCGTAGGGCGCCAAGAGCGAGACGCAGGCCCACCTCACGCTGGCGCAGGTTAACGTTGTAGCTAAGCGTGCCGTAAAGGCCGATGCAGGCGAGTGAGAGCGCCGTCGCTGCAAAGAAAGTTAGCAGGACGGTGTGCAGGAGGTTTTCCGCCAGCGCATCTGAGTAGTGTTGTTCCAGCGGAACAAAATCGTACGCGGAGCGCATTGGCTCGACATCGCGAAGCTGACGGCGAATCGTTTCCACCATGGTCATGGGTGCGTTGCGGGTGCGCACCAGGAAGTAGGTGCCTGGTTCGGCGAGAGGAGCACACCAGTAGGCAGTGGGAACGGGCGGGTGGTCGAGGCCAGACTCGCGGGCGTCGCCAGAGATGCCGCGAATTTCGGCTGCGCCGGAATATCCCAAGCCCACGGATTGTACGTGATGGCCTATCACAGGGGCTCCATTAAAGTAGACGTCTGCGAAAGCGCGATTCACAACTACTGAAGCAGGGCCTCCGGTTTCGCGGCAAAATTCACCGGCGAGCAAAGGGATGCGCATAGTCTGGAAATAACTAGCGGAGACAAAGCGATTTTCGGCGACGATTTCAGGCTCCGTTTCAGCGCGCCCTTCGAGGAGCTTGACTTCGGTCTGGTATCGAAAAGGCACTCCGGGGACCCCCACAGAGGTGGCGGCAGATTCGACGCCCGGCGTGGCGCGTAGTGTTTCGAGTATACGGTCAGTGAACTGGCGAAGTTTTTTCAAGTCACCCGTTTCCCCATAGTTCATGCTGAGCTGGAAGGTGAGAATGTGGCTGGAATCGAATCCACGTGAGACGCGGCCAAGCTCTTGAAAGCTGCGGAGAAGCAGTCCAGCACCGGCCAGCAGAGTGACCGCGAGTGCTACCTGGACGCCGACGAGGAGCCATTGCACCGGATTTCGTCCGGACACCTGTGATCGGCTGGTCTGTGCAAGCGAGCCAGCCAGGCTGCTGCGGGTGCCGCGAATGGCCGGAAATAATCCGCAAATAAAGGTTACAACAACGGAACAGCAGAGTGAGTAGAGAACAATGCGTGCGTCGAGGTGAATCTCTTCGACGCGCGGGAGTTGCGCGGCGAGGGCGCGAAAAAGGCCGGATGCCCCGGCAGCGACCGAGAGACCAAGGACGGAGCCGATTAGAGCGAGAAGAAACGTTTCCGTCAGCAATTGTCCGACGAGCGCACCGCGAGAAGCTCCCAGAGAGAAGCGAACGGAGATTTCGTGTTGACGCTGGGCGGCGCGAGACAAAAGGAGCGCAACAATATTCGTGCAGGCGATCAGCAAAAGCAGAGAGACAGAGCCGAAGAGCAGCCAGAGAGACCGGCGTGAATCCCCGACGGTGCTTTCCTTGAGTGGCTGAATGCCAACGGAGAGACGCGCGTCGCTTTTCGGAAATTGTTGCCCCAGCTGAGCCTGCACGGTAGCCAGATTGGCGCGGGCTTGTTCTACCATGACGCCGGACTTAAGACGACCAATCACCGTAAACCAGTTATTTTCCCGGGGCTCGCCGTAAGAAATGCCCGCAGGGATGGGGCACCACAAATCCGCCTCACGATTTGGAAACAGGAAAGAGGCCGGCATTACGCCCACGATGGGGTACAGATGCCCATCAAGTCGCAGGTTTTTCCCGATGACGTATGGGTCAGCGTTGAACCGGCGGCGCCAAAAACGGTCGCTAATAAGGACCGCATTCGGGCCGTTGAGGGCCTCCTCCTCCGGCATAAATTCCCGGCCCGGCGCGGGCACCACGCCCCAGACTTGAAAAAAACGCGGAGAAACCCAAGCACGCGTCACTTTCTCCGGCAGAGGGCCGGTGGATTCGGAGACGTCCTCGGTGTAGTAGCCGGTGAGCGCTTGAAACGTGGAATTGAGACGATTCCAGTCCTCGAGACGCGCTGGAGCAACAAGGTTGAAAGGCCTCGGATTTTTCGGATCGTATTGGTCGATGCGCACCAGTTGATCGGCTTGTGGGAAAGGTAGCGGCTTCAAGAGGATGGCGTCGATGGCGGAGAAAACGGCGCTGTTGGCGCCAATGGCTAAAGCGAGAGTGAGGATGACGGTTAAGGAGAAAATGGGAGATTTACGGATGAAGCGGAAGGCGGATTTGAGATGGGCGAGAGTGCCGTCCAGGAGGTGGATGCGGTAGACGTCGCGGACTTGTTCCTTCAGACTCTCGTGGCCGCCAAAATCGAGCTTGGCGCGCCGATGGGCTTCTTCGGGCGGCATGCCTGCCGCGATGTATTCCTCGGTGAGCTCGTCCATGTGGAAGCGAAGCTCGGAGTTCATTTGCTCATCGGAAGCGCGCTTGGGAAAAAGGGACTTCCACCAGGGCATGACAGACTCCTATTCCACGGTTTGCAGAATGTTGACCACCGCTCCTGCCAGCCTCTTCCAGTTCGATTCTTCGCTCGCCAGTTGCTTGCGGCCTTTCGGCGATAACTTGTAAAACTTCGCCTGCCGACCCTTTTCGGACTCGCCCCACTCAGCGGCAAGCCATCCTCGTTTTTCCAGGCGGTGCAAAGCGGGGTAGAGCGAACCTTGCTGCACCTGAAGGACGTCTTGTGAGATTTGGCGGATACGGAGGGAGATACCGTAGCCATGCACGGGGCCCAGAGCGACGATTTTCAGGATGAGCATGTCCAGCGTTCCTTGGAGCAGGTCAGATTTTTCGATGGGCATTACGTCTCCTAGACAATCGACATATTAAAACGACGAATAGGTAGAATGTCAAGGAGAGAAGAAGCTGGCAAGCTCAACTCGGAAATTATCGGCCCGGTGAAAACGATCCAGCTATTGCCGAAGGCATTACATATCAGTTCGCTATGTTGCGTTTGGCGCGGCCGGTCGTGTTTTCAACGGCTGTCGCGACGGCCATTTGCACTTGCGCATTGCGGGCTTTGCTATCTGTCCAGAAACGGGGTCCGGGGAAGTTGGTACGCGTCGAGTCAACAAAGACAGATCGACTAAACTTTGCTCGCGGCGTTGCTGCAGCGTATCGTGTCTTCGTAACACGTCCTCACCCAGTTGTAGGTGAAAGTTCGGACTGAAAGGCCGTGCATGGCAGCCTCTCTAAAGGCCCGGATCGAAGCCAGCGAACCTGTGATGGTGCGCGTCCCAGGGGGTTGGTTCTGGATGGGCTGCGAAATCGGGCGCGATGATGAAAAGCCTCTGCATCACGTCTGGGTGGATGCCTTCGAGCTTGCCGCTTACCAGGTCACGAACGAGGAGTACGCCTGCTTTCTTGCCGCAATGAGTTGTCCTCAGCCGTTTTGCTGGAACGATCCAAACTTCAATCACCCGAAGATGCCTGTCGTCGCGATATCGTGGCATGAGGCTGTGAAGTATTGCGAGTGGCTAAGTCGCACGACTTCCCAGTCCTATCGCTTGCCTAGCGAAGCCGAGTGGGAGCGCGCCGCTCGCGGCGGCGCCGAGGGTGCACTCTACTCGTGGGGAGACATGCCTCCCGAGCTGCTTCCCGATTACGCCCGGCGTTGGAAGAGTGGTCCTGAGCCGGTGGGTCTATATCCGCCAAACGCTTACGGGCTCTACAATCTGGGCGACAACGTGCACGAATGGTGTGTCGACTGGTACGACGCCGGATACTACAGCTACTCTCCCAAACGAAATCCGCAAGGGCCTGCCAACGCCGGTCGCCGAGCCTCGCGAGGTGGCTCCTGGCGGCACCACATCAAGGTTGCTCGCACTGCGGCGCGATCGAGTATTCCGCCAGAGTTCGAATACACCGACTACGGTTTCAGAGTCGCGCGATCCTCGATCACCTGAAACTGTTCTCGCGCCTTGCCTCGAAGACATCGCTCTCGAACGCCCATCATAATCGGGCAGGACTGAAAAACACGCTCTCAGGGAAGTGATCCTCTTTCTGCGAGTTGGAGCTGGGGGAGAGGCGGTAGGGAAGGCTGCGGGACCGTTTCGAGGGCTTCGAGCCATAGGCGGACAGCCGCGCGAAGCGGCGTGACAGCGATACCGGCGAAGGTCTCCGGATATCCGTCCAGACGGCGCAAGGCGGATCGCAACAGCGAGATGGTTCCGGCGCAGTTCCCGCGCTGAAAATGGTGGAAAGAAGCAGCGACCTGAATCAGCCCTTGCAGAAACGTCCTTTCCGGCTCTTGCGCCGCGAGCCACACCGATTCCCAATGTTCGTGAGCTTCGAAGAATGCGCCGGAATGAAAGCAGCGCAGGCCTTCGTGCAATTCTCCGTGGGTCCAATCGAGTGACATGGGGGCTGCGAAACGTGAATCAGTTTCGGCCGGCAGGAATCCTAGCAGGATGTGGAGCTCCTGCGTACCATGCAATGCTTGAGCAGCTGGTAGCCGCCGGTAGGCCAGCATCCCGGAAGGCGACTTCAAGCGCGCCACGGGAGACTCACGCGTGCGAGTAGCGTTACTCAAGTGGGTCGATTCCGAGTAGCCCGCCATCCGCCCGCAATCGGTAGCAATAACCAATGGAGCTTCCAACTGCACAGAAGCGGACTTCTTTCCCTGAAAGAATCCAGCGGGCGTTCCGGGACAGGATTCAAGCACAGCCGGGTTCGGGGACTGCTGGTGATCAGTGAGATTGCATTGGCGGTGATATTGCTCGCCGGTGCTGCGCTGATGATTCGCACGTTTGCCGGGCTGCGCTCAGTCAAGTCGGGAATTGATCCTTCCAACGTGCTTACCCTGAGGACCGCGATTTCCGGGAGCCGCTACGGCAGCACCACGCAAGTGGAGAACATGGTGCGGCAGGCAACGGAACGCATCCAGGCCTTGCCGGGCGTTGGTGTAGCTGCCTGCGCGGTCTCTGTGCCGATGGACCAGGTGGGCATCGACTTGCCATTCAGCATTGAGGGCCATACGCCGAAGAGCGGCGAAAAATGGGAGGGCGACGAGTATTGGCGGTTTGTTTCGCCTGGATATTACCGGCACCAAGGCCGCTTGGTCGCCGTGCGCACCATTCGCCTGCGCCTGTGAGATCCCGATGCCGCACAAATTTGTCTCCCAAAGAACTCTTGTTACCGTGATGCGTGCGCTTCGAGATCATGGAACGGCCGCTGACGAATTGGAGGAGCCGCCCAATTTCGTCGAACTCCTCTACGCGAATGATTTCCCTGACTGGTTCGTCATCCACGCGAGGAGCGAATATAGTCTTGATTGGCGCGAGATTTTGCCCGCCGTACGCAACACACGGTTTTTCTTCCCTCACACCTACTTCGGCGGACCCGGGGCAAATATCACGGGGAAACAGTATCTCAGCAAAGAGGAAGCAGCCGAGACAGGGGAGTGGCTTTTGCAGCGGCTCGCGGCGTTGGCGTCGACGCTTCCAGAAGGCGAGGAGGTCCAGCGGTCTCTGGAGCTTGACGGGTTTCAGGTCGATCAGAAAAGTCTTCGACTGATGCAGCTGGATTCGGTCACCAGCCAGAGGGAAGAGGAAGAACGCGTTGTCGCTCTCGTGAATCAGAGCGGTCTCCCGGATTCCGCCGTGATCTTGAGGCATTTGCGGGATGCGCGTGATCACTTTGTGCAACAGAAGGACCACTCATCGATCGGAGAAGCGCGGAATTTTGTACAACCGCTTCTTGACCGGTCGGTGCCGCGTGGGGGTTTCTCTCAGCGGGCAATCACCCGGGAATTCCGAATCGCGATGAGGCACGGATCGCGTTGATCCTGAGTTTGGAGTTCGGCGTCATGCTTCTCCTGAAATTCTCGAATTGGAAATCGAACGCGTGCAGAAGCTTCAGTTGAAGCTATAGGTAAGCGGCGACTGGAACTTATTGGGTGGACGTTCGGGTGGTGCTGGGGGGGCCGGCATGCACGATGCTGCCACAGGCGTATTTCAGAGTTGAGATGGCCGCGTGAGCTTGTGTGGCCGAGCGAGAATGGCTGGAACCACTCGTGCTATCCTTCCTCCCACGTTCGCTCAAGGGCATGCAATGTTTCGGTCCGACCCCCTCGACCTTGGACCTCTCCGCGCACACGTCCGCGCGATGAATGATTCCGAACTCCTGCGATTCGGCCTCGCCGCCAGGCATGCGTGTGCACCGGACAAAAACCAAGGCAGACCACCACTCGTTCTTTTCTCTCAGCAACTTGAAGCCGCCGGAAGGAATGGTGCCGCCGGCGACTGACGGCTCTCTGAACAAATCGGTATAACTCGGACAAAGCCAAACCGGCCACGACGACATACACGGTCACAGCAATGATGTTATCCACGAGACCCATCGCGCCCAGGGAGGCTTTGGACTTGCGCTTAGACCTGGCCCGCATATCCCCACGATACTGAAGCCGGGAATTGATGCTACTGGCCAAAGGGAGCATTTTGGGGCAATGCCGGGCGAGACTTTTCGAGTCTCAACTCGTGACGTTCAGCGTCTAGGTAGCACACTGAAACTGATTGCGACCCGTTGCTTTTTAGCCGGATGTCGCCGGCGCCACTCCGCCCTCGCCTCTTCAACTTCCACGAGGTATGGCACCGTCGCACAGAAGAAGTTCATCTTGGGGTCCGACAGCTTACGTGCTTGCTGCCCGAAACGGCGTGACTCAGGTCGGACATTTGTCGTAAGCGTTCGCGGAGTTCTTCGGGGCTCTCTGGTCTTAGTTGAATCAAGGCTGGCCTCCCTTGTTGTCATATTGGGGAGGAAACGGGACGACAGAATAGCACGACCATCTGTGGGATGGGTGGGCGGACTGCGCTCCGTATACCCTTTTTGCCGCCGTCTGGAAAGTGCGTTACGACAAATTGAGTTAGACTGATTTTAAGGGCATGACTCTCAAGGATCTTGAAACTCGGATCGATCAGTTGGTTGCTCAGGCTGAGACGGCGTTAAGGAACGCCAGGGTCGGTCATTATTCCCAGACCCCGGCCATGCAGCCTCAGGACTGGGCAGCACTCCGCGCAGCGGCGCTTGCGTTCATAGAATCAACCTTCGGGCGCGAGCACAGTTACTGCGGAGAATTTCACAAGAGAGTGGCCAGCGCCTGGGAGTCTGACGGGAAGGAACAAAGCGGCCCACGGCAAGTATTCCGAGTATACGATCGAACAGGTCGTTCTGATGCTTGCCGGCGTTCGCGATTTCATTTCTCGGATTCGACCCTGAATTCATCCCTCCGGGCTCTCCTGCTCGCAGGTGTGTGTGTTGCGTTGCTGCTGATTGCCTGCGGCAAGAAAGAAGCTACGCCACAAGGTACCGACCAGACCAAGCAACAAAGAGATGCCTCCGGTCCGACACGGTCCACTGCGACGAATGCTCTGTTGTTACCGCTTCACTTCGAGCACCACACCGCCGATCTCGACGAAATGGTGAAGAGGCGCAACATCCGTGCGCTTGTCATTCTTAATCCCATCGGCTTCTTTTATGACAAGGGACGGCCCCGAGGCGCCATCTATGAATCGCTGGAAGAGTTCCAGAGGTTTGCCAACAAGAAGCTTAAGACTGGACCCGTGCAGCTGAAAGTCACATACCTGCCGGTCGCACCGCCTCAAGCGGAAGCCGCCCTCAGCGAAGGAATGGGGGACTTCGTCGCGAACGCCATTGCTGTCACTCCTGAGCGTGAGAAGCGGTTTGCCTTTTCCGTCCCTATTCAGACCAATGTGACCTGGATCGTAGTGAGCGGACCCGGGTTCGGCTCGTTTTCCACCCTCGACGAACTTGCAGGGAAGGAAATCTATGTCAATCCGCTCACGCTCGCCTACCAGGAACTGCGGAAGTTGAACGACGCGCTGCAGAAAGCAGGCAAGACGCCTATACACGTTCGGGAAGCTGACAAGAATCTTACCGACGACGATCTGGTCCAGATGGTCAACGCCGGCCTGATCCCCGCCACCATCACCACGCGGGAGCGCGCCGAACTGTGGTCAAAGGTCTTCGATAATTTGAGGGCGTATCCCGACGTACCGCTCGTCACTGAGGGACAAACCGCGATGGTTATGCGCAAGAACAATCCCCAGCTCAAACAGCTTCTGGATGAATTCGTCGCCGGCCATGGAGTTGGTACGTCTTTTGGAAACACGCTTTTGCGTCGCTACCTGAAGAATACCAAGTGGGTGAAAAATTCCACCTCCGGCAAAGAGATGGAAAAGTTTCGTGCCACCATCGCGCTGTTTCAGAAATATGCCGCGCAATACGATTTTGATTACCTGATGCTGGCCGCACAAGGCTACCAGGAATCCATGCTGAACCAGAACCTGCGCAGCCGGCGGGGTGCGGTGGGCATCATGCAGGTCATGCCCAAATACGCCGCAGCCCCACCTATTAACATCGCCAACGTGGGCAGAACCGACGCCAACATTCACGCAGGGGTTAAGATGTTGCGCAACATCGCCGACACCTATTTCAGCGACCCCAAGCTGAATCCTGTCGACCGCACGATGTTCGTCTTTGCCAGCTACAATGCTGGCCCGACCCGCGTCGCCCGCCTGCGCAAGCAGGCCGCAGAACGCGGACTCAATCCTGATGTCTGGTTCGAAAACGTTGAACTGATAGCCGCCCAGGACATCGGGCAGGAAACCGTCACCTACGTCCGAAACATTTACAAATACTACGTAGCCTACAAGCTGGCCGTCGAACAGACAGGGCTACGGCAGAAGACGGCGAAAGGCAAATGACGCCCGGGTTCCTCGGCCCGCGCGGCGCGGATCGTTGGGCATGCGTAAACCGCAAGGGATCCGTCCCACATCAATTTCGATACTTGTTGTAACAAGGCGTTACACAAGTGATCGGGATTACTTGCTGGTTGGGGTGTTCATAGTGGTCACCGGAGTTTTGATTATCTTGGTTCTCCGGGAGGAGCGACGACGCCCTTTGAATCTGGCGGACCGGACAAAACACTCTCAGTCGCTCGGATTACTGTTGTTAACGGGCGATAGCGCTCACGACCCGGACTGGTTTCGGATTCTGGGCGGATGGCGGGCAACCCGGAGAGCGCCGGGATAAACCGGCATGTTGGTGTGTCCAAGGAAGGCTGGCGTATTCAGTGAGGAAGAGTCTCACCAGGGCAAAAGCCAGAGCCCTGTAGCTTGGATAGCAAGGAGGAAGGAAACTGAATCCTGAAAGCCTATCGACAAAGCCATCTCTCGGATGGTGAGCGAGTCATCGGGCCGTAACGAAAGTGAACGCAGAAATGGCCTCGAAACGGGAGCCCCAGAGGCCGAGCCTTCCTTCATGAGGCGAAGGCAACATGGATCGTCGCAGACTGACTGAAGCGGCGAGACACTCTGGCGGGGTTATAGCGACAGCACGATGACAAGGATGCGCAAAGCAACTGGAGAAACCCTCCTCGTCCCGCTGAGAAATTGGTGGAGAAAAGGAAACCGTATAACCGGAGACACCGGGAAGTCGGTGGAACGACGAGAGGGTGGCGGAGGGGTCTGTAGTAGCTGCGAAGCGGGGTAATGCCCGTGGAGCGAAGAGACCCTGCTGTTTGCAACGACTCCAACAAAAAGGAAGGCAAGGGTGAGATGACAAAGGCACCCATCTGTTTGCAAGACCTGAGGAGGAGTCTATACGTCAAGGCGAAGGCTGAACCAACTTGGCGTTTCTGGGGACTGTACGTTCATGTCTGCAAGATGGAAACGCTACACGAAGCCTACCAGGCGGCAAAGAAGAACAATGGAGCACCGGGAATTGACGGTGTCACGTTCGATGCCCATCAAAGAGGGTGGAGTGGAAAGTTTTCTTCGGCAGATTAAAGACGAATTAGTCTCAAACACGTATCGGCCCATGGGGTTACGAAAGAAGGAGATACCGAAGGACGGCGGCAAAGTCCGCATTCTTTCGATTCCGTCAATTCGTGACCGTGTGGTCCAGGGAGCTCTTAAGCTCATTCTGGAACCGATCTTCGAAGCTGACTTTCAATCGGGATCGTATGGATATCGACCCAAACGAACTGCACATGAAGCGGTGAACCGCGTGGCACACGCAATCGTCGAGGAGAAGACTCGAATCATCGACATCGATCTCCGCGCCTACTTTGACAATGTTCAGCACTCGCTGCTGTTGGAGAAGGTAGCGCAAAGGATAAAGGATGGAGAGGTGATGCATCTTCTCAAGATGATTGTGAAAGCGACGGGGAAGAAGGGAGTTCCGCAAGGTGGGGTGATATCGCCTTTGCTCAGCAACCTCTACCTCAACGAGGTGGATCGGATGCTAGAGAAGGCGACCGCTACCACGCGACGCGGAAAATACACCCACGTTCAATACGCACGTTTTGCGGATGACCTGGTGATATTGCTGGACTCCCATCCGCGGCATGGATGGCTCGTGAAAGCGGTAGAAAAACGATTGCGAGAGGAGCTGGCCAAACTCAACGTGACGATCAATGAAGAGAAGAGTCGGACGGTGAATTTATCGAAGGGAGAAAGCTTCAGTTTCCTGGGCTTCGAATATCGTCTCATCTTAAGTCGCAATCAGATGTGGCGACCGCAGTACACGCCCAGGTTGAAGAAGCGTAAGGCGCTATTCGTAAAGCTCCGAGAGATCTTCCGACGATTCATGAGCCAACCCATGGAGCGAGTGATCGAGTTGATCAACCCGATGTTGCGGGGATGGGTGAACTACTTTGCAGTGGGGCACTCAAGCCGGTGCTTCGCGTTCGTCAAAGACTGGGTAGAGAAGAAGATTCGACGGCACCTGATGCGATCCCGGAAACGCCCAGGGTTCGGCTGGAAAAGGTGGAGTAAGACGTGGTTCTACGAGGGGCTGGGACTTTATAACGGTTACCGGCTTCACCGACTAGTACCACTGCCGAAAGCCTCTCCTGCTGGAGCGGTCTCATAACCCTTGACTAGAAGCGAGCAGGTAAGCCCATTGCTGGAAATCGGCACGATGGGTTTGATGAGGCGGGGGCTGGAAACGAGCTTACGGTTCAGCTAGTGAGGCACTCCCAGAGGAAACGGGGAGCAACTGATAGGCTGCACCTTCGGAGTATCGCGCCAGTCCTCGACCCAACTAGGGGATGCAAGAGCCCTACAGGAAAGGAAGTAGCGAATCCATCCTGACCTCGAGTCTTGCTGGGGACATCGCGAGGTGTCTCTTGAAGCGTAGACAGAGGCATCGGTGGGCGGGGCGATTGAGCTGCGAAAAGCCCGTAGATCAGGATGCCGACTTCATTCCGAGTGAGAGGAAGGCAACACGGCAGCCACGCTAAACGCGAGTGGACTGTCGGTCCTGCGTAGTCTAAGAACCCGCGCACGCTGAGAAACAACATGCACGAGAACCGGGAGATCTCCAGCACGCCTTGGTCTGACGATCAAGGCCGGTCCGCGAAGGCCACAAGCCCCAATGCGGACAGGCACGTGCCGGAGAAGTCGGACGGTGTCGTTGTACCTGTGAACCAGCCGAACCAGGGAGGGAAACCTTCCGCGGAGGTTGGGGAGGGAAGGGCACAGACGAGGGAGAACATCGTTCAATCGCACAGGCACCCGACACAGAGCGGGAAGCGCATGTCCCAGGGGTTGGACGGTGTGCGGAAGGCAGCAAAGGAGAGAAAGCAGGAGCGGTTCACCGCTTTGCTCCACCATCTCAATGTTGATCTACTCCGCGACAGCTTCTACGCGCTTCAGCGTAAGGCTTCGCCCGGAGTAGACGGCGTAACGTGGCAGGAGTATGAAACCGGGCTGGAGGATCGACTCGTCGAAGCAGCGGGGAGAGGGAAAGCCAGAGACCTTCACGTTCCTGGGCTTCACCCACTTCTGTGGGCAGCGCCACACGAGCGGAACCTTCACCGTATGGCGGATTACTGCGAAAAAGCGAATGGTTTCGAAGCTTAAAGCCATTAAGGTTGAGCTTCAACGCCGGATGCATGATCGCAACGCCGATGTTGGTGCTTGGCTCTGGAAAGTGGTGCTGGGATATTACCAATACCACGCTGTTCCTGGGAACACGACTCAGTTGCGCATCTTCAAACTTCGCGTGTGCAGGCTGTGGCAGAGTGTTCTGGTCCGCCGTAGTCAACGCGCAAAGATGTGTTGGGAACGTTTTACCCCAGTCCTGAACCGGTGGATTCCTCCACCCCGAGTTCTGCACCCCTATCCTGACGCACGCTTTTACGCCACTCATCCTTCGTAAGAGCCGTATGCGTGGACGCGCCAGTACGGATCTGTGCGGGGGTTGTGTCAAGACGACGCGAAAGCGTCATGCTGTACGAAAGATGAAGGTAGGCCCTTCGAAGTCGCCCTGTAGGGGGAGGCTTCAAACTGCCATAAGCTGCTTCGGTCAAAAGCCGTGGTGGTGAACGTTATGGTTAAAAGGCATGACAGTCCGATCATGTCAAGTAGGAATAAGAGAGATGAGTGCAAACGAACCTCTGATGAAGCATCGAAAGGATCTACGACGACACCAAAACCGGAGTTTCCCCCGTGCTCTGGGAGCAGCATGGCAGATGCCTACGTACTGGCCATGCGGTGTCCGGTGTTCAGGAGGCATGACTCTTATTCGGGCTTTCGTACGGAACTTGAGAACCTGTTCGGTGATGCTAAGGGAAAAGGCACAAGCGGAGGCCCCGCGAGGCTGAATGTACTGATGCGCCGACCAGGCTCGGACTGCTCCATAGTAGTGACGAAACGGAGTAATGTCCGTGGAGCGAAGGGAGCAGGTCACCCACGCTGGGATCGAGTCAACTGGAAACAGGAGGAACTCACTGTCCTGGCGGAAGGCGGTAGCTTTCACTGGGTGGCACGAGCCGTGTGACTGGAGACGGTCAAGCACGGATCTGTGAGGGCCTCGGGGTGAAATTCCCCGGGGCTACTCGGCGCGATCAGCGATGGTCGTCCCTACCGCGACAGTAATTCTCAAGTCCTGGCAAATGTGCTTACCGGACAGGTGACTTTAGCGACCCAAGCGGCGAGCCCGACTAAGTTGGTCGTTCAGGCCCACACTTGCAGCGTCTCCACCAAACTGTTTGCTTGCCGGAGCGTGCAGGAGAACGGCGAGAGGGAGTACAGCGGTTAGCCGAATGCGATCATCAGAGCCTCGCGGCACGATTCGCTGGCCTGCTCATCGCTCACGTGCGTATAGATCATTGTGTTGGAAATGTTTTTGTGGCCCGCTCGTTTGGAGTATCCCGGTACAACGTACGTGTAGCTGGCTCCTGCGTCTTGGCGGTCAATTATTGTTACATCCATTTGGTTCGCGGATTTTCCCAAGCCGGCCAGAGCAAACAAGGTGAGAATCGCAGGAACGATCCTCAATACAGATTTGAGCGTTGGGCACCTCTCTGAAAATGATAGACCGAGCCCATTGAAACTAACGATAAGCGGATCATTAAGTGTCGTAAGAGGAAGCGGCTAAACCTTCCGTACCATTGCCGGCCGCTAACGCCGCGCATAGCTAAATGATGCGCCTCGCGCTCATCTTGGCCTGTCTAGCGACGATAGCCGGAAGACTCGCCTATGCTGGCTACCGTGAACGCACGCCGAATCTCAAACCGGCTCGGGCTGCTTTTCAAGCCATAAACACTCAGTATTTCGACGGTCAGTTGCCTACGCCGGTATTCCGCTATGCAGACTTGCCAGATGCGTTAGCGACAACGATTCAGGGAAGCGACGGACGTTTTCTAATTGAGCTTCGACCGGGCGTTGACCTGAGCGTGTTACGGCATGAGGCTTGTCACATCTTCACTTGGGACGAAGACGCGGACCACGGCCCTCAATGGGCTGCCTGTATGGAGCGATTCGCAAAATAGGATGAGCGATTACCTGGATGACACTCCTTAGGAAAAGGAAGTCAGTGCCCGATTGGTCGCATTACCAGGACAGATGCCGTATTAGGTCAGGTTGATTGGTTGGGGGCGTGTCGGTGTTTCGAGAACCGGCGCGTCCCGCTTTTACCCAAGAAGCTTACGTAACTTGCGTACCGACTCTTCTGAAAACACACCCTGTGTCTCGTGGCCTTCGCTATCGCTCAATGTGTAGAAGATGGGAAAACTAATCTCGTTTAACGGTACATCGGGCGAGATTTGCCTGGGTTTCACCTTCCCGGCAGTGTCAAAGACAAACTCCATATCGATAAGAATTTGATCATTGATTTCCGTAATGAGGATGTGCAGGGGCGGCTTCAGGGTGCCATCTTCCACGGCAGCGTCGGTTTTTACCGCTATAGCAGTGAGAATCGTCTCCCAGCCTTCCGATTGTAATCTCGCCATCTGCTCACCTCCGGCACGTCCCGCTTACTGCTTACAACTGAAAGGGGCCCGGAGAAGATTTCTCAGACGCAATTCAAGGAAATTTATACTGAAACGATGGCAGAGTTCGTCCATTGATCGTAGGTTCGATCTTGACCGCGAGCGGTTGAAACCGTTGCTGTGGCTAAATCTCAGCGATGGGCCGCACGACGGATTCGAGATTAGTGCTGTCGCTGCACCAATGGGATCTGCGATGCCAGTTGCAGGTCGATCAAGCTGCTTATGCGACGGTCGATCTGAAAGAAGGTGGCGGTCTTGGTCCCCGGCAGCACGGTGCTGATGATCGGAACGTACTTGATGCGGAGCTGCGCAATAGACTCGTCCAAGGCCAATGAGCGATCGATTAAGCTCCTTGCCTGACCATCCGTCAATGAACCGTAGTTCTGAGCGTACTCCTTGATCAAGGCGTACTTCTGATCGCCGACTTTCGTCATTTCCGCAGCGTACTGGTCATAAACCGGCCAGAATTTTGTCGCCTCCGCGTCTGTCAGGATTAAATTCGCCGCAACCAGCTGTTTTTTCCCCGACCGGAGATCCTGTCGCAATAGCTGGATATCCTGGTCGGTGACGGTTGGGGAATCCTTGCTGGCCGACGACTGGGCGTGCGCAGCTGGGACCACCAATACCCACGTGCTCGCCAAAACGACTGCAACGATTTTATTTCTCATACCGGTCCTCCTCGAAACTAATCGAATGGACTCCCTCCTCTGAACATGTTGACTTTACGAATCTGAGGCTGCCACCAGGGGCCAGGTCGCCCAACTGTCAATAGTTACAGGCCATGGCGCTCGGTCAACAACGATGGAGACTGAAAGCCCGGCTCAGACATGAGCCAAATTGGCAGCGGTTTGGATGCCCACCGCCCTCGTTTGGCCGAGAAGGCTGTCAAAAGTGACAGTATTCGCAGCAGAGTCCTCTCCCCGAGCATCACTGCAGTGGGGGCATCCATGCCACTACCGCGAGTCATACTCGCCGATGATCACACGATTCTTCTCGAGGCACTTCACAAGCTCTTAGAGCCCCATTGCGAAATTGTGGGCACTGTAGCGGATGGCCGCACTTTGCTGAAAACCGCGCTGGAGCTTAAACCCGATGTGATCGTCGCGGACATCAGCATGCCGCTGATGAACGGTCTGGAAGCCGGGGCGCGATTGAAGGAAGCGCTGCCCAGAATGAAGCTCATCTACTTGACAACGAAGGAGGACCCGGACTTAGCTGTGGAAGCCTTGCGCTGCGGGGCGTCCGGCCATCTATTGAAGACTTCCGCCGTCAAGGAATTGATTCGGGCCATCCAATTGGCACTCAAGGGAAAATCGTACGTTACACCGCAGATGGCGAGGAGAATGCAGAAGCCATTCAATAAGAATCCTAACAACGGACCGAAAGCGCGCGCCAAGATCCTGACCGCTCGGCAACGGGAGGTCATGCAACTGTTGGCCAGGGGAAAATTCATGAGGGAAGTGGCCGGCGTCTTGAATGTGACTAAGCGGACTGTGGCATATCACAAGTATCACATCATGGAAGTACTGAATCTCAAGACGAATGCCGACTTCATTCGATTCGCCATCGAATCACGGATTCTCAAACCCTGAGATCTGCGCGCCCTGGTGGCCCAGACCACCGCGTACCAACTGACGGACACAGGACCGAGAGGTGTTACCAAGCCAAGACGGACGGTCGAGGTGAACCCCTTCGATGGAACCCCTACCCGACATGCAGAGTAATTCTCGAAATGCGGCGGCATCCACCAGAGCTTTCGTTTCGAAGAAAGGGCGAATTGTTTTGGAACTCCCGGGTAGGTCCTGGTAAACGCAGCGGTTACCGGACAAGTCTGCCCGCACGAAGAATCAACAAGTTACACAGAACGTCACGAACCGATACCGAATGCTACAAGTGCAACGCCGACTTGCGCTTAACCGCGGGACACGAACGGCTGGTAGCACTCAGTAGGGCTCGGTGGTGGGCACAAGTTGAGGCGGAGTTGTTTCAAGCAAGAAGTCCCGCTCTGGCAATCTTGACAGTTTCCGCCAAGTTCATTCCCTGATTTAATTTGGTTCCCTCCGTGAAGAGGTTCTGAGATTTAGATCGAATGTTTCCGGGCCCGCGTTATGGAAGTCACCAAATTCAGATCACGACTGTTTGTTGCACTGGAGCAGATGACGGTACATCTTCGTCAGCATACGCTCACCGTATTGGGAAGAAGTGTCGCCAGGAGTCGAAGACTCGAGGAAGCACTTCGCGGCAGCAAGAGCCCTTTGCGAAAGTTAGTAGCAATATCTCGCGATGCAATCGTTGCGACGAACGCCAAAATCGCCAGAGAACTGTTTATCGGGTTGGGACAGGTAGCGATACATCTTCTGCAAGCACAGAACATAGTCATGAGATTGGGAAGAAGTGTCGCTAGCAAACCCCGAAGACTACAGGAGGCACTCCGTGCAAGGGAGAATGATTTACAGACGTTACTCGTAAGCTCTCCCGATGCAATCGTCGTGACAAACTGTGACCGCCGTTTTGTTGCCGCAAATCCGAAGGGCCTCGATTTATTTGGCGTCTCAGAAACCAATATGAGGAAGTTCACCTTTGAGACCTTTCTTTGCCGCGGTCAAATTTCAGAATTCAAGGGACATGGTTCGCCTTTCAGAAGACGAAAGGTGAAGTATGGGAGATGCGAGATTCGGCGTTTGGACGGAAGCCTGCGAGTCGCAGAGTGCCGTTTTTTCGCAAACTTTGTCCCTTTTCGACATCTATACAAGTTCCGTAACGTTATGGCAACAAATCAATACCAGCCTGCCACACTGAGAACACCAGCTAGCACATGCCCAAAAACAAGGGGGTCTTAATGGGTCGACGCAACACTCAGCTCGAACCCACCTTGCATTGAAAACAAAAGCTAAAATCGCTCGCTAGATTAGACCAGCCGGAAGGCTACCCTGGCCACAGACCGAGAGCCCCAAAGATTTGGTACCCACGTCGTAGAACTAGCAAGTAACGGGTCTCTCGCGCAAAAGTTGACCGGCGGCGTCAGGAAGATAGAGTTTTGAGCCATCCCACGAATCGCGCCCGATCTTCCTGCTCCATGGCTACGAACTTCACGCCCATGCCTTGTTTGGGACTACTTCTTTGGACAGCAGCACGAGCGCGAACTTCCCCTGTCGGCGCATCGAGCAGCAACTGAATGAAGGTTCCCATTGCCGGCGGGCTTGGGGTAAGGATGAACAGTCCGCCCAACCCAAAGTTGTCTACCGCGGAGACCAGTCTCGTGTTGGAACTATGCCAAGCGACGATCGTCCCTTTCGGGGCCGGAAGCCGAGGATAAACACGACGTTCACTGTCCTCGGCTAACATACCGGCAAAAGGGATGCGCTCCGACCCTCGGTGGCCAATAAGTAGCGCCAAGTCGGCAGCCATCGGAGCGGCACATTCGAAGCCAGAATAGGCTTCGATCAGGACCTTGGCGATCCGGGCGGCCCCTGGAGAAAAAAAGAAAAGTTGAGGTGAAACAACAACGCTAGTCGTGAAAATGGCTGCATCTGCGGGGATGCCGTTTGCCATAAACAGGTCTTCGAAGGCTTCCTGCAGCGAGAAACGCTTACCGGCGAGAACGTCCTCACCGGAGAGAGTCACTTTGTACCAGGACGCCATAGCGACATTCCTCTTGAGCTATGACCGTATCGGGTGTCGTGTTTCAGCGATCCATTTCTCTAAAACCAACTGATCCTTCTCTTCGATCTTGGTAAAGGCGACTCCCTTGCCGCCTCTTGCGTGAACATTAGGGCACTCGCTAGTCCGCTTGCGCTAGCGCGCTAGAGGCGCGCACGCACCGGATGTGCAGCAAATCTCTGCGCTGGAAGGGAGGAGTTGGGGAACATTTGGGTGTGTTCCCCGACTCCGGCGAGCTGTGCAAGGTCGGAGGTCGCACCGAACGCTCACCTGCGAACGCATGCTTAGCTGTTTAGACTTGGCCCCGTTCCTAAGCAACTAGGGGAATCCCTAGTTTGCGCGCACGTCGTCCTATAGTTTCGACCCGTGATTGTTAGTCCCCGGCTAGCCCTTTGTTCAGCAGGACCTTGACCTCAACGCGGCGGTTTTCTGCGCGTCCGGCCGCGGTCTCGTTCGAGGCTACTGGTGCCGCTTCACCCATGGCGCCTGGCGCCACAATGTGGCGGACCGGTACGTTACAGTTCTGAAGCAAGAAGGCGATTACGTTCTGTGCGCGCTCCATGCTCAGATTCTGGTTCATTGCCGCGTTGCCGCTGGAATCCGCGAAACCCTTCACCTGAATGATGTACCCCTTGAGGTTGACGGCATTCTGGGCTAATTTCTTCAGCGCCTCTTGATCCGCTGCGGAGATGTCGCTGCTGGCGCTGGCAAATTGGACAACCAGTTGAGCCTTGGTGTCGTAATCGCTCAATTCCGAGAAACGCTTGCTGGCTTCCGCGGCTTCCGCGGCGTTAGCGTCAATGGCCGCCTTGTTGGAAGCGATATTTTGCTTGTTCGCGTCGATGTTCCGCTCGTTTTCTTCAATATTCCGCTGATTGGCGGCTACTTTCTGTTCGGTGGGACTTAGACCTGCCTGGATCATCTCGGCCGTTTCTAAGTCGTCTCCATCGAAGGTAATGGATTTGGCAAGGACGTGCGTGGCGTCCTGGCTTGTGCCGTCAACCGAAACCTTAAGGCCGGGAATCAGCACAGCGGCAGACATTTGCTTTTTGCGAATGCCAAGCCCCTTCGGTTGCTGCACCTTGGTGTCGTCATCGAGAGTAACGGTCATCGTGCTTCCGTCGGTAGTCTTGAGGACAATCGTGTCGCCGGTACGAGCGGTGATCAGCCCCTTAGCCTTTGTCTTTTCGCCCTGTGCATAAGCCGAGAGCAGCGCCACAAAGCATACTGCCAGCAGGCCTACTACGATTCTCATTCGCTTGTTACGCATAGTGTTGTTTCTCCTTTCGGTCCTTGAACCATTCCCAAACGCGTCATCTACCCGTGCCCTCGACCTATATACTCAGACTAATCCGGGGTTAGGCCGCCATTTCGGCTCCCCCCGTCTGTGTCCTAAACGGCTCCTCCCTTTCGGAACCAGGGCCTGAGAAGTGTTTATGTCCGCCTAATTGGCCACGCACCGTGTGTGTAACGATATGGCGCTTTCCCGCGTACCGGTTTTCACAGACCATTCCCGTTTGAGGACAGATAGCGCGTTCAGCGCCTTAACCACCGCGCATCTCTCGTCTCGGTCGATCGCACTCTTGACTACACGGTTTGCGATCGCTAATTTTGCGTCTTCGATGCGATCGGTCATTCTATTGGGGTTGGTTTCGAGGACAGCGGCTTCGTACCATTTCGTCCAGTCATAATCTGCGTTCACTGTCGTCTCCTTACTCTCAGCGCATAACGAGGTCGGTCAAGGCACACAAGTTATCCGTAGCGGCCTGACTTTATGTTTGGTTCGATCTTTGAACAACTAGGTGAATCCCTAGGTAGTGGTGGAGCAAGCGCGCGGCAATATCGAACCCTAACAGCCGAAAGGCCTCTCCGCTTCGGGTTTAAACATCCTGCATGAATTTGCCAGAAGATCTAAGAGTGAGGGCGACCTTTCCCGCCGACCGCGTATCTAACCCGATGACGGCACTCGCAGCAAATGACCTCTGGCTACAAATTTGCAGCGGCTGGCTTGACTTGACGGGGATTGCCATTCTCGAAAAGGGTCGCTCTCGCAAAGAGAGCAGTCTATTTCCAGCCATCCGGTGGTTCAAGTCCAAGAACCGGGTCGTCGCTGCATGATATTTGCGATGGTCACACAACGGCTCGGTTCACCACTTGACCCGAGAGCTAGATACGATCATCCCGTAGGTAGCCGTTCAATCGGGGTCTCGCAAAAGAAATCGCCCAGCGGCGCATATTCCCTCCTAAACCCTCTCTGGGGGGTTCCTCAGGATGCGGACTTGCCGCCTAAAACCGCTGGGCGATTTCGCTTTTTCTTCACAACAAACAGCCACCACGATCCGCGAGAAGTTGACGGCGAATTACGACCTCGTTGGGCAGATCAGACTTTCTTAGCGACGAAACCCTGGTAACTGGGTCGCGGCACAGCCGCCTGATGAGTTCTGTCAGTCTACTGGAGGAGAAAGCAGGAAGCAGTGAATACGGTCGACGAATTGAAGGGCAACTTGGATGGTGTTTGGATACTCGGCCAAGCCTTGAAGTTGGCATAAGCTGTGTCGATTCCGGGGTTTTTGGCTACAAGCCGAATCGACGGTCATCCGGTTGCGGCTGCCGATTGACCGAAAGACTTAACAGCCGCTACCTGGTCGTCCATGATCTCGAAGACCGTATACAGCCAAGCCGCCAACTCCACGAGGAACGATTGGATTGTTTAGATGGTGTTGCATCGACCAGTTGAGCTGGCACGGCTAATCAGAGTTAGTGGAAGCGGATGATGTGGACTGCTAGTTTTTGACAGTGCCAATGCCACGGTCCCCGGCGCACCATAAGCGACCGTGCTTTGTCCTAGGAGTCTACATGTAAAAGTCCCTAACTCTCCTCGCTGCCCTATTTCTATGTCTAACGGTCGCCGCCGCTGGCCCCAAACCGCAGTCAGGCAACATTCTTTCGCACACCTCTGTCGCGTGTGGTACAAAGAAATCCAAAAAACAGGACCTCGATCTGCTGTGCCAGCAGTATGTCGTCCGCTCCGGCACGACCGACTACACCATTCGTCAGCCGAAACCCTCCGAACAGGCCATTATTCCGCTAAACACAGCAATCGAGTTCAAGCTCGACAACAATAAAATGAAGTTCAAGGTCGACGGGAAATCGTTCGAATTCATCGTCATCTCCCAGGCCGCTGCATCTTCTTCCGCCGCCGCACCGGCCTCTTCCGCTCCTAATCATCAGTAGCTCGCGTGAACCGTCTCAGAAGGTGAGGAGAAGTGTCTTGGCGGCGTAACTTTCGCCTTGGATCGCAAATCCAAAAACAGTTCGGCGAAAGTCAACTCCTGTTAATGCGCAAACCGGACAAGTCCTCAGTACCCAAGTTACCGGTAACGCGACAAATCAGGAATTAGCCGGGGGTATGTGGAGCGGCACCACGTCGCCACCCTGCCAAGCGTGTTGTCAGTGCTCTCTGGAAAGTGCGTAGGGGAAACAAATGAGGGGACTTAGCTGGGTGGCCCCGAACCTTTTGCTGTCAGCTTTGCCGTTACTTTACGAGTAGAGGAGGCCCAGGGGGATCCCTAGTTGCGCGCGAGCCACGCGCCGTCGTAAATATTGCCCGTATCGGGGAGGTGCGACATGAATTGCTGGAAGCGAACTGCATTTTGGTGCATGACAATATTAGCCGTGGTCAGCCTTTCCACTTTGGCGCAAGCTCAAACAAATCCGTTTACGAAGGCGCAGGTGGGCGACCGCATCCGTAAAGTGGAAGACGGCGTGGACCAATTCCAAAAGTATCTCGAAAACCGTGGACAAAACGCCAAGAACCGCGCCGACTCGGCACAAAGCAGCGGAGCGACAACGCGCCGCCAGCGTTCGGATTCAGCGAACACAGACGCTCGGACAAACCAAGCCAATCAAACAAAAGACGATCTCGAAAATGCCATGGACGATTTGAATCGCACAACAAACCGTCTTCGGCGCAAGTTCGACCCCACGTCGAATTATCTCGAAACAAAGGCACAAATGGAGCAGGTCATGGACAGCGCACGCCGCGTGAATCAGGTGATGACCAAGGGGAATTACGGTAGTCAGGCAGAAAAATACTGGGCCGCTTTGCGCGCGAATATCAATGACCTTGCGCGATGCTACAACTTGACTCCCATGGGCGCGTAGGTCACCGAAAGTCTGATTAACGCTGCCAGTTCAGACGGTCGATGCAACACTGGCTTGCAGTTTACTCGCCGGAGTCTGAAAACCTAAAGTCTGTCTAGCGCGCTGATTTAAGCGCAGTGCGACCCGATCGAGCTGTGCCTGAGAGTAGACAGATAGGTTGGTTCCTCGCGGGAAGTATTGCCTTAAAAGGAGGTTGGTGTTTTCGTTCGTGCCGCGCTGCCAGGGACTTTGCGGATCGCAGAAATAGACCTGCACATCCGTAGCTACCGTAAAGTCCTGGTGTCTCGCCATCTCCAGTCCGCGGTCCCACGTCAGCGAGCGCCGCAGGGTAGCGGGGAGTTTACGAATATGCCGACTCAATGCCGTCACCACCACTGCGGAGTCTTTGCTGGGCACCTTGATCAGCATGGCAAAGCGTGAATGACGCTCCACTAACGTCACGATGTGACTGTTCCGTGAGCCGCTTAACAGATCGCCCTCCCAATGACCAGGGACCGCGCGGTCCGCAACTTCAGCGGGTCTTTCCCGGATCGAGATGGCTTTGGGAATTTGACCGCGCGGGTGTCGGCATCGAGACCAGCAGCAGCGCTGATCACCATGTTGTGAAAGGACAGCTCGAACGGAAGAAGAAGCAGGTCGAGATTCGCGGGCTAAACAGAAATTATAATCACGATCTGAAAAATCTTTTCAAGGGAGCGGCGATCGTCGCCGCGACCAAGCCCGGTCCCTTCGCGGAGTTCTATGCGGAATTGTTGGCTAAAGGCATGCGGCAGGAAATGGCGCGGCTGACCCTGGCCAGGAAGATTGCCACCATCGTTCTGATCGTGTGGAAGAGAGGAGTGCGCTTCGACGCCCAACATCTGAAACCACAAACAGCTTGAGTGTTTCTGAGCGCTTCCGCTCCATCCCGGGGATCTCTCTGGCGGTGGCCGTCAAGTTCTCGAGACACTCTGGTTCGAGAGCAAGTCTCAGCCGATAAGTTAGACGCTGCGTGCTTCGCGCACCCAGTCTCACACCCGACGCTAGGCCCTCTCGGATAACCAGAAAAAGCTATGGGCCACGAGTCCCGGATAGAACTATGGTCGCCAACTGACCGAGATTCTGCTTTGCTGGTTTCGGGACTGACCGGCTTCGTTGCGAACCGGCAATGAAAACCGCTGGTAGCGAAAACCCAAACCGCCGGGCCACCGTGTCCAGCAACCGAGCACCTGGCGCGGCAGGTCAGAACAGATCCTGCTCAATCAATTGGGCTGCGAAGCGAGAAAACGTCCAGCCATTAGAGATGTGTCTTTTCTTGACTTCTACCTTTATAGAACTTATCGGGAGTTAGGGGCCGGGGAGCGCGAGGATACTGCGCCGTGCGGGAAGGCATCGCTGTGAAAACCGTGTGGCCAGGGCTTGCCATCCATACTGACTCCCCGATGAGTGCTGCCAGGATCGCGGAAGTGTTCGTCGAGCACCAACGATCCGGTTTGTGCGTCAAAGTTCCCAAGTCTTTGGCGCGGTAGGTTCGAACCGATCAGGCTCATTCACGTGGGCTGGGAAGCAAGAAAAGCTCGGGTCGATGCAGTTGTGTTTTTTCTTGACTTCCCGTTTTGTAGAACTTAGCAGGAACTGGCTTCTCGGGTGTGCGATCACCACGCATTTGCAGAATAAGTGCCTCAATGAAATATTCGACCCAGCTACGCAGCGTACCCTTGCCAATTTCCAACCCGTGCCAGAACTGCGGCATCGGGGTGGAGAATCTAAACGTAACATAGCTGCCCGCAGGCTGCGCCACAACGGATACGACGACACACTCTTGCGTCTGATCGTTGGCTTGGTTCGTTGCCATGATTCGCTGGCCGGGTTCGACACTACTCGCCATCCAGATCAATCCGCCAGTTTCATTGATGGAGATCGTAAAGGTCTCCTCGTAAAACGGATCGCCACCTAGCAGAGAGCCGTAGATGAACAAAGGGAGATGGGCAGCAATCCGGCTCGTCGCGCGGCGATCGGTGTGTTCGGCAGCGGATGTTTCCGTCATTTTGGTGTCCTTGCGCTGGAGCGCAATAACTCGACTCAATTTACGGCGGCGTCCAAAGCAGGTCTACTGGTCGAAGGAACAGTTCGGAAAAAATTGGGTGGCAGGCCTTGAGCCGCGAGGACTTCGGCCAAAGGCAGCCGAAAGCGATGGTACTCCAGGGACGTGGGACACATGGGCAGGCGAAAATACAAGTCGCACTGGCTGTTCGACCAGTTGAAGTTCCCCTGACGCTGAGAGACTATTCCGGCAGTTCTCCAGAATTCGAAGGATGACTCGCAACGGCCTTTATCAATGTGGATGGGGGACTAGGAGGGTCTAGTGTCATCTAGTCAGGTCGCACCCGCACAAAAACGGCGCAGCTCGCGCATTTCCAAAGCCATGATGCTGGCAGTGAAGAGCGTAGATACCTCCCGTCCACCCTATCGGGAGGAAGTTACGACAGGCTCGATTAGTTGTCACGGTTGCACCTACAAGATGAGACATGAGCCTCGTCCTGGCGAGATGGTGGTTCTGGATACGGGACTCTCGACAGGCCACTCTGGATTCCCCAGCATGGCACGGGTGAAATCGATACAGAGGCTAAACACCTCCAACGATCCAACGTACAACGTGGGCGTGGAGCTGGAAATCGCCGGCAATATCTGGGGGATTTCGTCACCGCCAGCAGATTGGTTTCCCCGGCAATCAGGCAATTTCGCAGAGTCCGCGAGTCACGGACGACAATCGGGGCTCATAGCGCGGACCGAACCGCAACGGGCTCTGGCCCGGACCGAAGCTGCTACACCGGTTCCCGTCTTGAAGAAAAACGAGGCGGCCGCCGTACTGTCACCTTGGTTTGCCAACCTGATGAACGCCTTAAGCAATCAGGTTCAAACAGCGGTCTGTGAAATTGCAGCAGCGACGTTAGCCGATGAAAGGAAACGTCTGCTGGACGAGTTTCGTTTTCAGATTCAGAACGAGGCGATCGGAACGATTGAGCATGTGATCGCGACCTCGAAAGAGGAATTGGCCCGGCGCGGGCTGAAAGTACTGAGCGAGGGGGCGCAGGCCATCGTCAAAAACAGCCAAGGGAGCTTAGTTGGGGCTATCGAGCGACACCTTGAAAATGCCCAGCAGAACCTCGACACCATGGCGACTGGCACGGTTGAGCGGGTGGAACGCAACTTGGAAACCTCACGCACCAAAGCAACGGAGCGCTTCGTATTGCGGCTGCGAGAGCAGGTGGCGCCCGTGATGGAAGAAGCGAGAGCGGACTTTCAGAAACTGGTGGCATCTCAGACCGTTTTCAAGCAAGAATCGCAGGCAATTTACAGACGAGTCACGGACCAACTGGAAAGTGACGCGAACGCACGATTGCTTCAGACTCACGACCAGTTGGAGAAAAACTCCACTTTCGTTGTGAACGAGTGTAACGAAAAGATGCTTGAGCTTTCGCAAGCGTTCGAGAAGATCACGCGAGATAGCGCACAGAACATGATCGCGTCGGCTACGGACCAAGGCAATAAGAACCTGGAAGAAAGAGCTGCCGAGATATCCAGCCATTTCACGGGTCAGTTGGAAGGCCATGTCCGCAGTTATCTCGAATTCATTGGGGAGTCGATTAGAGAGTTTCCAAAGAAACCTCCGGCCGCTTAAGGCCGTTTGTACTGCTGGGAGCCTCACCCTTGCGTCGTTGGCGGATGCAAGGGAGGGCGAATACCCGCGGAACTGATTTTCCGGCGACGACCTTCTCGATCGCTCGCGCGACACGTTGAGGGTTTATTGCTCCAGGGGGCTAGTCTGAAATCTTCCCATGCCGCTTAGCTGTACGACGACAGTGCCTTCCTTCGCTGCCACAAAATGAGGAACGCCGGCGGGAATGATGATGAAACTACCTGCGGGGTAGCCAGTTAGCTTCGCTGAGTCGAATTTTGTTCCCTTGCCCAGATACCAAGTGCCTTCGATCACCGTCACTAGTTCGTACCATTTTGTGACGATGAGAAGGCTAGCTGACCCTGTGCCTGGTAAACGCGAAACCGGAAACTTGGGTTCCGGCAAGCAGATGGACGACTACCGCAAAGCATTCCAAGCAAGAACGAGCACAACGAAAGCAAAAACCGCTCCCCAGGCAACGACGAAAGCCATCAACACCTTTTTCGCCGGCTTTCGCCATACCTCCCTTTGCGGCTCACGAATGGATAGCAAGGCGTAGAACAGCAAGGGGAAGCCAAGTAATATTTTAGCCGCAGTCCACCAGTTTCCTCTGGTCATGAAAGGCAATGTACACCCGTTATTCTGCAATCGGAAGAGCGGCCATCTGGAAGTCTCTCGCTCAAGTCCTGGTTAACGCGCAAACCGGACAAGTCCTATAAAAAGGAATGTCAAGATAAAAGCCCTCCCTTCCGGTCCGATGCCGGTCCTTTTCGCCTAGTTGGGCATTCAGCCCAACTGTTTGAACGTGCTCCCTCGAGGTTCCATTTCGCTGTCGTGACGGCGTCAATCGTTTTCTGAAACAACAAGCCTGACGGTTGTCCACGGGATGAGTGGCAACGCCTGGTCCTATTGGAGACTCGCGGCCTAGGGCTTTCTTCGATTGTCCGAGAGGGCCTAGGGTGGATTCGGAGACGCGCGGGCTTAAAGCACGGGCCTGACTTGTCCGATGGATACTTCCCCTCGAAACCGAGCGTCTCAAGAAGCCGACGGCCACCGCCAGGAATGGTTCCCAGGAGGACCGGACTCTTTGCCAGAGACGCTCAAGCTGCTTGTGGTTTCAAATAGTTGGCGTCGAAACGGACCTCCTTGTTCCAGACGATCAACGTGATCGCGGCAATCTGCCTCGCCAAGGTCCGGCGCGCCATCGTGGGCTTCCTTCCTTTGGCCAACAAAGCCTCATAGAAATCGCGGAGTGGTCCACTACGGCTGCTGACTCTTGTTGCTGCACCCTTAGAGATATCTTTGAGGTCGTGGTTGTGGTCCTTATTGAGGCCACGCAGCGTTACCGATTTCTTGGAGCGATTTAGCTGTCCATCCACAAGGCGGTATGGCGCACTGTCATGCGTTTCTAATCCCAGACCACTGTAGGTCCACAGCTGTCGCTGGGTGCGGAATCGGTGGGGTGTCTGGAGGAGTGCGACCAACAGAGCTGACCGGATCGGACCGCTCCCCGGAATCAGGCGCAATAGTTTCCACGCCTTGTGTTTTCTGCTCTCGGCCAGGAGATCGCGTCGCACTTCCTGGCGCAACAGCCGTAAGACATCGAGCTGTTGGTCGTAGTGTTCGGCGCGTCGCCGGACGCCGGCTTCGGTGATCTTGCTGAGCCATTCCGAACGGTGGCGTGGTGCATACACTTCGTTGCCGGCACACGGAATGCCCCAACTGCGATACAACGCCTTGAGCGCCTGGACTTTATCCACGGGCTTCGCGGAGAGTTGCAGGTCACTTTTGAAGAAGGAACCTGGGCGACCTGGTTGTACGATCTGCTGAAACCGCACGTAACGAAACTGGTGGTGTGCGATCCGCGGAAGAATAGCAGACAGGGGAATAAGAATGACCGGATCGATGCACGCGAGCTGTCCGACCGGTTGTACATGAACAAGCTCAGCTCGGTCTATCACGGCGGCGCAGGAGTCCGCACGCTGAAGGAACTGGCACGCAGCTATCTGACCATCAGCAAAGATCTCGCACGAGTCATGACCCGGGTGAAGGCGATCTATCGCAGTTGGGGTATTCCTTGTGCCGGCAAGCAAGTCTATGCGCCGCGTCATCGTGCCGAGTGGCTGGCGAAGATCACCGAGGTGGGGGTGCTTCGCCGGGCCGAGTTTTACTACCAGCAACTCGATGCCCTGAGGTCGTTGCGCCACGAAGTACGGCGCGATCTGTTAGCCGAGAGTAAGAAGCACAAGGCGAGCGAAACTGCTCTGCCAGATCCCTTCGATCGGTCCGATCCGGGCGGCGCTGTTGATCGCGCTGATCCAGACACCGCACCGCTTCCGCACCAAGCGACCACTCTGGAAATACAGCGGTTTTGCCATCGAAACGCACAGCAGTGCCGATTACCGTAAAGTCCAAGGACAGCTAGAACGAACCAAGAAGCAAGTTTCGGTTCGTGGACTCAACCGAGACTGCAATCACGATCTGAAGAATCTGTTTAAGAGCGCCGCCACCATCGCTTCGGTCAAACCGGGTCCGTTCCAGGAGTTCTACGCGGCCTTGGTGGCCAAAGGGATGAGACCGGAGATGGCACGCCTGACCCTGGCGAGAAAGATTGCCACGATCGTATTGATCGTATGGAAGAAAGGAGTGAGCTTCGACGCCAAATATCTGAAACCACAAACAGCTTGAGTGTCTCTGATCGAGTCCGCTCCATCCCGGGGATCTTCTCTGGCGGTGGCCGTCAGGTTCTCGAGACACTCTGGTTCGAGAGCGAGTCTCAGCTGATAAGTTAGGCGCTGCGTGCTTCGGGCACCTAGTCTCACAGCCGACCCTAGGCCCTCTCGGACAACCAGAAAAAGCTATGGGCCACGAGTCCCGGATAGAACTATGGTCGCCAAATTTGACCACGTTCTGCTTTGTTGGTTTCGGAACTGACAGGCTTCGTTGCGAAGAAGCGATGAAAACCGCTGGTAGAGAAAACCCCAACCGCTGGGCCACACTGCCCAGCAACCGAGCACTTGGTGCGGACGGTCAGAACAGATCCTGCTCCATCAAGTGGGCTGCGAAGCAAGAAAAATTCCGGCCAATGCAGAAGTGTTTTTTCTTGACTTCTACCTTTATAGAACTTACCAGGACTTGAGAAGGTTCAGTCCGCTGGGAGCAACGTCAACCTCAGAGCGTCTTTCTCGAAACCTCCGCGCTTCAGCCAGCAATCGACACTCCGCAAAATTGGCACTCTTCTCTGTGCAGCGGGGTTACATATTCCGTTACGGAAACTGACGGCTCGCGGCATCCAATATCTTGCGTTCGCTATAATTAACGCGTGTCGAAACGCCATTGCACAAGCCGCGCTGAGTGGCGGCTTCAGACTGGAAAGCCCGCGGAGGCCCTTTCTGCACATTACCGACTCGACTGCGACTACGGAACCGCAGTCATAACTTGCTGGGAGGAAGCCGGGAGTGAGCCGATCTACGTGTGTGAAAGTCACGCGAAACAGCTGGGCCGCTCTCGCGATCATTGCCCGGACGTCCGCATCATAACGGCTCAATCGGACCACTGCGACAATCCGATAAAAGGTGAGGATCGAACCCCAAGTCAGGAGGTCGCTGAGATAAAGCCGAAGGGCTCCGCTTCGTCGGAAGCTGCGCGCAGTCTTGCGGATATAAAGGCTGGACGAGCAATGATCGATCCATCCGTCAGATCCCCTGTCCGCGACCTGACATATGGAAATTCGGCAAAGGCTATGGTGGACGAAGCTATTTGGAATCTGGCAACCGGGGACTACCAGGTTTACAGAACCGCGCTACAGCAAGGGAAGTCCGCTAGCGAGGCGGCACAAGCCGCTGGCGGGCAGTTGGCGGTTATCCACCGTAAAATCAGCGATTACACGCTTAAACTAGAAGCTGTCCTCTCAGAATCAAAAGCTACAATCAATGTAGGAGAAGCCATAGATAAACCACTCGAACACGCCGTGCTTGAAATTATCAGCAGTGGCACAACGACCGACTCGGAAAAGGACGCTGCCATTGAGCAACTCGGTACGCTTCAAGAATGGGTTAAACACGGTCTGCGCGGAGACATAACTCCCCTGCAAGCGAACCGAATCATGCTGGCTATTGGTGACCGCCTAAACTGGGGAGGAACTACCGACGTTTCGGAGAAATCCAAGGCGGTCTATCGGGCGCTATACGGTAGCCTGAAAACTGCAATTCGTACCGCCGTTCCTGAGACGCAAAATCTTCACGATCGACTGACCAACTTGTACACGGCCAAGTCTGACTTGAAAGAGTAACCGCCACGACATCTCCGGCCGTTCGTACAGGTAGGCACGAGAGTTACATGGTGGAGAGAATGGGTTCTCAGCCGGGAGGACGAGATGATCACAGTAGTCGAAATCGTGGTCGGGCTGCTGATTTACACGGCTATCGCGAAATGGCGCAAGAGGCAGGAAGAAAAACAGGAGGATCAAGAATACGCGGCGGAACTCTCTCGAAACTGGGAGCGACACCCCTGGATGTACTCACACTGACCTGTTTGGACGCCGACCGGGTAAGAACGCGACGAGAAGACGGCGGCTGCCGCGACGACGCTCGTCTTAGTACCGCGCTTGGTCGAGCCCGACTTACCATCCAAGAGGTTCGAAAACCTAGACCACCGCGGGTCCCAGGACGGGGATTCATACAAGCGGCGCGTTCCTCAACTGGCGTTTGTTGTCAGTCTTTTTGACCACAGCCGTGCTGGGCCGTCTTTAAGGTTAATTCTTTGCTTTAATACCCAGGCTTGGTGTATGTTCCCAAAATGCTGCGACGGCGGTCGATATCGGCCAAGGTGTTGGTTCCGGTCATAGCTAGTATGCTCTTGTGCTGCATGGTGGCGTCTGAGCTCCCCGAACTTCTGTCATTAACGGACAATGCCTCCAACGATTTCTCGATTCACAGATCTGATTCTGCGCCGATTTTGAGTGTTGCGAGTCAAACACCAATTCCGGTGGATATGAGGGATTCCGAATCCGGCACGCACCTTTGCCGGGCCGGTACCTTTGGGCGTGCAAAGCCTTCTTCGTCTGAGTCGTTCGATCTTCACTCCGTTCTTCGCAGATAGAGCTCCCCTCCCCGTATCTCAAGAAGCAGTCTCGACGCTCTAAGTTGCGGCGACTGTTGATTTGCACTGCGCTTTCAACCGGGAGGTTATTCTTCCTGAGCGTCCACCCGTAAACTTCTACTCAACCGGAGCCGTGGGAGGGCAAGAGATGTGTAAGTCATGCGGATCAAACTGGCAGAAGAAATTCACGGGAGAGATCGCCATCCATTTTCCCGGAGTGAAAGGTATTGAAAAGCCCATCGTCTGGGTCTTTCCGGACGTGTTGGTTTGCTTGAACTGTGGGAGCGCGGAATTTGCAGTCCCTGAAGCCGAATTGCGTGTACTTGTAACAGGTGAGACCGAGCAGCGGAAAGAGTTGCTCCTTGGATCATCGAAGCCGCACTTCTAGCGCCCGCGAATCGCGAGATAACCGAAATACGGCGACATGGGCGGGCGCGGCGTTAGTGGTACCGACCTGCCGGATGATAGGAAATGAAGATATGCCCCGCCAGCGCCTCGCGAATGGCTGGTACGAGCTCAGTGATCATCCGGGACTTCACAACGTATCCTAAAGCACCCGCGTCATTTGCGAGTAGCCCTTGACTCGCTCCCAACTGGCCGCATGCGTACGCGTTGCGTCCAAAAAGGGCGAACGCGCGCATCATTCTGGTTCCGAATGAGTACGGCTCTTCGCGGCGACAGGGAGAGCCATTTATGCATCACGCAACCCCCTAAGCCGCTCCTTTTCGCGGCGCGCTCCGTGTCCTATACGGCTAGGATGGTGCTGGCACAGCCCGACCGCGGTGGCTTGCAAGCAGCGACTTTTCACACGTTGCGCACATACTTAACTCCGCTCAACAAACTCCTGAAGGATTGGCTTAGGTCGTTTCCTAATGTGGGTCCGCTGCCATGCATTCTTCAAGAAACAGTGGACTGGCTCAAAGATCTCAAAGATAAAGACAAAGCGAAGGAATCCTGTTTGGTACGCCGGTAGGGCCGACGCCGTCACCGGGCTGGCGAACGGCGGCGGAAACCCAGCGGTCTTGAAAACGTGCCGGAAATAATCGGGTTGAATGTTTTCAATCGCTTGCAGGGGTACTGGTTGGGGCAATTTGGCAATCGTCTTTTTCCCGGCGTACTATTGGACTTTTTTCCGGGTCAGCTTTATTCTCAAACCCGCGAACTGCTTCAACCAGTCGATCGGTCACCTTTGTGACAAAGACAGGCCCCTCGACCCAAGTCCATCGAAAGAAGGCAAAAAATCGATGAAGAATCTCGCGGTGTCCCTGTGTGCCCTCGCTGTTTCGCTCTTCGGTGGAATGACCGTTGATGCTCAGATCACCACGGTAGCGGGCGGCGGCCCGCCGACCACGGGCACGACGGTGAACAAGACCGGCACGAGTATCGGCGCCCCAGCTGCCGTTCGCCAAGACCATTTGGGTAACACCTACATTCTGGACAACGATTTAGGTCGCGTCTTCAAGGTCGATGCGATGGGCCACCTGACCCTCTTCGCTGGCAACGGCACAGTCGGGTACAACGGCGACAACATACCAGCCGTGAGTGCCGCCATGGACGGCCCCAGCGGCCTGTGCATCGACGCCAACAACAACGTCTATATAGCCGATTCCGATAACGCGATCGTGCGCGAGGTCGTGGTGGCAACCGGAATGATCCACACGGTTGCCGGTATGCCAATGGAAACCAACTTCACCTACGGCGGCGACGGCGGGCTCGCCACCAGTGCCAACCTCCACTTCCCGGATGGCTGCTCGTTCGACAGTCGCGGAAACCTGTACATCGCCGACCGCGGCAACAACGCCATTCGTATCGTGATTCTCGGCACCCCGACTGCTGCCTTTCCTACGGTGGGCAATATTTATCGCTTTGCTGGCGCAAACCCCGCTGCTAACCCCGCTCCTCCTCCTGCTCTCCTCCCGCCCGCTCCAGGCTATGGCCCTGACAACACTCCGGCGATCGGCGCGGCCCTCAACGGCCCTTTTGACGTGTTCGTGGATACCGCCGACAACGTCTTCATCGCCGATCTTGGCAACCCCGGTACAACCTCGAATAACGTCGTCCGCGAGGTTCCTGCAACAACACCCCAGACTTTTCCGTTCGTCATGGCCGTCGGCAACATCTACACGGTGGCGGGCATGCATGGGCAAAGCGGAGCTGCTACTTCCGGCGTCCCCGCCACTATGGCGAAATTGAACGGGCCTGAGGGCATCTTTGTCGACATACATCAAAACCTGTTCTTCGTTGACGTCGGCAACCAGGTGGTCCGCGAAGTCGCCGGCCCAACGCCATCCGCCGGGATGACCGCAGGAGACATCTACACGATCGCTGGCAACGCTAGTAAAGGATATGCAGGCGACGGCGGCGTGGCAATCAGCGCCAGTCTCGCCAACCCGGCCGGTTCCTTCGTTGACGCCACTGGATCCGTTTTCATCGCCGACGAAAGCAATACGCGCATTCGCCAAGTCACTTCCACCACTGCCAACTACACCACGGAAACCATCAGTACCTGGGCTGGCAATGGCTCCATTTCCTTCTTCAACGCCGCGCCCGCTACCGCTGGCCAGCTCGACGCGCCGGCCGGCCTCGCGGTCGACGCGACGGGCGACCTGGCCATCGCCGATGTGGGCTTCCAAGGCGAGCAGAGCTTGATTCGTAAAGTTGCAACTCCGATCGCGAGCGGCGCTCTCAGCACCCTCGTCGGTTCACCCGGATTCAACGGATTCGTGAACGCCACGAACACCGGCTTTCCCAATTACGTGGAAAACGATGCCATCGGCGTCGCTTTCGATTCTTCCGGAAACCTGTACATCGCTGACACCGGTAACTGCATCGTCCGCAAGCTCTCTGCCGGAGTCATGACCACTGTGGCGGGCGTGGAACCTACCATTGATGTGGCCAATCCACCGAATAGCACGCCCAACTGCGGATTTGCAGCCCAAGGCGGAGCCGCCGTCGGCACCCTGCTGGGCGCTGTCAACAGCGTCGCGCTCGACGCTACCGGCGACATTTTCTTCTCCGACGCCACCAACAACATGATCTGGGAAGTTCCCAAGAATACCGCGGGCACCATGACTGCTGGCAACGCCTACGTCATCGCTGGCGTACAGGACACCACCGGCTCGTTTGGTGGCGAGGCCGGCGCCGCTGTGAATGCCCATTTCAATAAACCCACAGGTGTTTCCTTCGACGTCTACGGAAATCTGTTCATCGCCGACACTGGCAACAACATCATCCGCGAAATTCCGGCCGACAATACCGCCGGGAAGACCGCCGGCTTCATCTACACCGTCGCCGGAGACAAGGCCGGCCAAACCGCAGGGTACGCCGGTAACGGCGGTGTGGCCACAGCCGCAAAATTGAACGCGCCATTCACGATGGTGGTCGACAATGCCGAGGACATCTTCATCGCCGACACGAATAACCACGTCATCCGCGAAGTAGCCGGCACGACGGCCGGCGGCAAGACCGCGGGCGACATCTACACCGTAGTGGGCACGAACGTCGCTGGTTTCACCGGCGATGGTGGCCCTGCGGCCACTGCTGAGCTTAATGCCCCGCAAGGCTTGGCGCTCGATGGAGCTGGCGATCTGTTGATCGGCGATTCCCAGAACATTCGCGTACGCAGTGTCGCGGGCATCGCGAACGTAGCGGCGGTTCCCGTAGCCAGCTTCCAACCGTCCAATCTGACTTTCACGGCCCAACCGCTGACCGTCAAGTCGACCGCTCAGGTGGTTACTCTGACCAATAACGGCGGCACCATGCTAACGGGCATTGCCATCACCCTCGGTGGCACAAATGCGGCTAACTTCGCCGACACAACTACCTGCACCGCCGCACTCGCCGCTGGCGCCAACTGCACTATTAGCGTGACCTTTACACCCACTGTGGTCGGCCCCGCGTCTGCCACGCTATCCATCGCGGACAACGCCGTTGGCAGCCCTCAAACAATCGCGCTCACCGGAACCGGCCAGCTCGGTTCTCCCACAGACGTTGTAACTCCCAATCCGATTGCGTTCACTACCCCGCAACTCGTCGGTGTCGCCTCTGCGGCACTTCCCGTCACCCTGAGCAACGGGGGCACCGGTGCCCTGGTAATTTCCAGCATTACCTTCGGCGGCGCGAATACCACCGACTTCACTCAAACCAACAATTGCGGCACAACCGTGGCCGCCGGCGCCACTTGCACCATTAACGTCGTCTTTAACCCGACCTCGGTGACACCGCCCGCGCGTGCCGCCACGTTGATCCTCACAGACGATGCCGCGAACAGCCCGCAAAGCGTACCCGTTACCGGCAACGCCATCGCTCCGGCCATCAGCATCACTCCCGCCAGCCTGACCTTTGCCAGTCAGACGGTGAAAACTCAGTCGGCGCCTCAGACGGTCACCATCAAGAATACGGGCACCGGGCCCTTATCCTTCACCGGTACCGGCATCACCATCGCCGGTGCCAACGCTGCTGACTTTGCTATCGTCGGCGCGGGCGATACGTGTTCCCCTCCCCTGGCCGCGGGTGCGACGTGCAGCTTCAACGTCGTCTACAATCCAGCCGCAGCCGGGACAAGCACCGCGACGATCGTTGTGGCTGACAGCGTTCCATCCAGCCCGCAACTGATCCCCTTGAGCGGCACAGCCACGGCTACGCCCCCAACGCTGGCCTTAACCTTTGGTCCCGCTGCTGGCGCCTCGCCATCACAAACCGTTACCGCCGGCCAGACGGCCACTTATATGTTGCAAATCGGCGCGAACGTGAATGCCAGCGTAACCTTCAGTTGCTCTGGCGCTCCGACGGCTGCGACGTGCCCTGCTCCGGCCACCGTCGCATTGACTGCCAATACACCGGCTCCCGTCGCCGTTACCGTGTCGACCACCGCCCGCAGCATGCTGGCACCGCAATCGGAACCCGCGACCAGGATGCAACCTCCCGTCGCGCTCCAGATGTTGCCGCTCTCCGTGCTGGCCATGCTCCTGTTGATCATCACCTTGCTGGCCGCAACACAGAGTCCGGCAGGACGCCTGCGCTTCGCCCGCGTAGCACTCTCTGCCTGCCTCGTGCTGATGCCCATCGTCGCCGCTACGCTAATGGGCGGTTGCGGCGGCGGAAGCTCCAGCCCACCGCCACCACCACCAGTCACCGGAACGCCCGCTGGCACCTACATGATCACCGTCACGGCAACCTCCGGCAGCACCACGGCAACGACTCAGTTGACGCTGGTCGTGCAGTAGCCCAACCAGCGGCATCCCTGCGATGCCCACACACTCTCTCTCCAGCGGCGCCTTTCGCAACCATGCGGAAGGCGCCGCTGCCTTTTAGCCATCCACCCGCCGTTAATTTAGCCAACGCACCTGTAGCCGCCCTCTTTTACCCTGAGCTTTGAAAGGCCGAGAGGGGAGGGGGGTTTAGAGCAATCAGCCACGTTCCACACGTTGCGGATCTACCTAACACCGCTACACAAACTCCTAAAGGAGTGGCTCAGGGCTTTTCCAAATGTGGGTCCGCTGCCCTGCATTCTCCAAGAAACAGTGGACTGGCTCAAAGATGAAGACAAGAGCGAAGGAATCCTGGTCGGTACGCCGGTAGGGCCGACGCCGTCACCGGGCTGGCGAACGGCGGCAGAAACCCGGCGGTCTTGAAAACGTGTCGAAAAAAATCGGTTGATGTTTTCACTGGCTTGGATAGGTACTAGCTGGGACGACTTGGCATGATTCGGCAGCGTCGGTACGAAGTTGGGAGCAGTTCAACCTTCTCACACGGACAATTTATCCCGCGAAACTAAGCATTAGGGAACTGGCCTATTCAGGTTGCGGCTTCTTGGACCAAAAGTCGCCGGAAGTCATCACCGGAACGATCTCAAAATCGATCAGGTCCTCCCAGCGGTTGAGCCAAGGTCTTAGTAATTCCAGGTGTGGCGCTTCCACGATCTGGAAGCAGCGAGCGCCCGTCGCATCTAACCAGCTCGCATGGTACGCAATGTCGTCCGGCATCATTCGGCCGTTGCGCCTGAAGCGCTCTCCCACAAGCTCGGGATCGCCATGTTTGAAGTGCTCGATGACCATGAACAGCGGCATGGGCAGAAGTCTACACGAAAGGCCCGCGCCCAGAGTATCCATAGCGCCGCACAATCAACGTCAACCCGAGATTTGAGATACGCAGAGTCAGAACCTAGGTCCGGCACCATCGCGAACGCAATCCCAAGCTTCCTGTCGAGTACGACAGAAAACCGACCGTCTTGAAAACGTGCCGGAAACAATCGGGTTGAATGGTTTCAATCGCTTGCATAGGTATTGGCCGGGGCGACTTGGCCTGATTCGGGCGGCGTCGGCGCGAAATTGGGCAACGATTTGGGCAACCCGACAATTCGCTGAATTGTCCACGGTTGGTACCCGTCGAAAAAGCGGTTTCCCAGAACAAGTTAGCACGGCGGGCTTTTCTGGATAACACAATCAATATGGGGTAGGGACCCCTATTCTCGCGTTTAGCTGGCACGGCTTGGAGGCTCAAGCGGTTTCCTTGGCTGGGCTTCTCTTTTTGAGAGAGAACAATCCCGCAGTTTTCGATGCGTTGGTCACGTTCTTTCTCCAAAGCAACCATCCGATTGAATTGTGACTATCTGATCGGATAGCTGGCGGTTTTTGTCGGCCGCGTAGCAATTCAAACGAAACCCTTGCCACTCAGCTATTTCCGTGAGATATGGAGGTACCGAAACTCTCGTTCGGCCCTGGCACAAGAATGCATACCTACACATGTGAGTTAGGTTCGCTAGGAGGATTACGATGAGCGACGAAGTCAAGAACGTGGAAAACGAAGCACCGAAGGTGGAATCATCCGCACCGGAATCTGAACTGAAAGAGAACGAACTTGAAAAGGTCACAGGTGGGTTAAATCTTACGCCCCCTTCTGGCACGGCAACCGAGTCGCTGAAGAATCAGCATTTGAACAAGGCAAGCGACGATTGGGAGAGCCCGTTACAATCCTGACTATGCTGTAGCCCACTGCTCTTTCTCTCGGGTTAGAGCGAGCTAGGACAAGTGTTCCTAGAGACGGTGCATGAACGCGGTCCGCCTCACCCCAGAGAAACCGCAACAGCGGGTTGCCTTGTTTACTCAGCCCCCCGAGCCGCTGTCGCCCTCCACTAGAATATTCACGTGGAATCATTCCCACATAACTAGCCAGGGCCTTGCTGTCTGCGAATCGGGCGGGATCGCCCAGAAATACCTCGGTCGCCAACGCTGTGATCGGCCCCACTCCGGGATGGCTCATCAGCAGCCGTGCTCCGGGACGTTTGCAGGCTTGCTCCTCGACGCGCTGGTTCAGTTTCGCGATCTCCGCTTCGAACTTCTCGTACAGCGCCTGCAGCTCACTCCGCCGATAGGCGGTATGAGGCGCCAACGACAACGATGCGATCCTGCTTTGCCCATCGTGGCTCCACAGGGCCGTGCCTCGCCGTAGGCCATTCGCTAGGGCAATGGACTGCAACGCATTTTGTATTCGCGTCCGCATGCGGACCCACTGATGACGATGCCGCAACAAGGCCCGCAGATCCTGTAGCTCCTTCGAAGGCAACCAGATTGCCGGAAAGCGGCCTTCCACCAGCATCTGCAGAATCAACTCCGCATCTCGCCGATCATTTTTCTGCTTCCGCGGCGCGGCTGCGCGAATCTGTGCTGGATGGCCGACCCGGCATTCGATTCCCAGTTCTTCCATGAGATTCAAAAACCACTGCATCGATCCGTGGCTTCGATGCCCACTCGCGCCGGGCGTGGTAGCGAGGAATAAAACTCCCGCACGTTGTCGCCTTCGTGCTGGAGAGTCACCTCCAGTACCTCTCCCGTTGTGGTGTCCAACATCGCCAACGTTTGCTGGCGAGCGTGCAAATCACATCCTATAATTCGCATCTCGGCCTCCTTCGGTCCGAGCACTGTAGGGTGCACACCGAACAGCTTACTCGGGCCGTCGCGAGGCCGGCGTCGTTATGGCATCAACCGGACATCGCTAACAATGTCGGTCCTGTCAAACACTTTTTGAGCACACTTCTCAATTCACTTATAAGAGTTTTTTCCTCCCCTTCCTTGCTGTCTTTCTGATCGGCGCCTGCAAGCACGGCTCGTTCGTAATCTAGCGGTCGGTTTCAGTCCGACCCAAACATCTCGTGTGCTGAGCAGCGCGTTGTTCAGGAGGGTTAGAGTCCCTCTGGTGCTCGAATGAGGAGCGCCATATCCAAGAAAGTGGGGGTAATTCCTCGCTGGCCGGAGGAAGTGGAAGGTATGGAGACGTCTAGGCAGCGAGCCCTCATTATCAGTACGTCGTTATTACAGTGTCGGTGTCAGAGTTTGAAATGCAAAAGGAGTTGGACAAACACGCTTCGGAGGGATGAGAACTTGTTTCGCCACTGTATACGGATCGGTTGTATCTAATTTTCCGCAAAGAGGCGCGTTGACTCCACAGTGCCGTAATCTCGTCGGTGTAATGCGGCGACACGCTGCCAGCGACTTAGCGGTGTAGGTCATAGTGGTGTAGTGCCTGATAAACGCTAATCGGACAAGTGCCCATTCGCCCCGCCACATCGACTTTCTTCGTTTCAGGTGCTAATCGCATTTGTGGTGTTTCTCAGCGTTTGCTTTCGCATATCGTTCAGGAAGTACGCGGCAGAGGCGCAGAGCAGCGCAAGCGAAATCCACGAAATGCGCGACGCGTGGAATCCGAACGTATCGGTTCCACCGAGAACCCCTGACGGGACAATGTCCTTCGAGTTGTTGATCGCCGCATGCAGCAGCATCGTCAAGAGCAGGCTGCCGTTGGTGCGCGCGTACAGCCAAGCGAACGCCACGGACATCGCGGTCACCTGCAGCACGAATACCGGAAAGGCCTGCCGATAGGAATCGCCGTCACGAATGAAAAACTGCGGCAGATGCCATACGCCCCAGATGAACCCGAGCAGCACACTCGCGCTTCCCAGTCCGAAACGATCCGCCAGTCGGGGAAGGGCATAGCCGCGCCAACCGATCTCCTCTCCGCCCTGAAACGGGGTCGAAAATGCGATGGCAAACGGAATCAGGTACCACTGCGAGGTGTCAAAGCGCGGCCATGAACTGGTTGAGGCACGGTAAATCATTGCAGCGGTTAGCTTAAGCGCAATCATGAATCCAAGTGCGAAGACGTAGTACTTCGCGGCGACGCTCCACCTCGTAATTCTACGAAGGAGCGCGATCACGCCCGAGCGGCCCTCTGCGCGGAACGTAACCGCGAGCGCCGCCAATGCCGGAGCGAACGCCCCGAGCAGGATCAAGGCGCCCCCCAACGGCGAGCCTGCCGGTATCGGCACGACGGCGACGGTAAAGAAACAAATCCACATCAGCGCGAACGCCAGCGCGAAGAACACAAACAGCGAACTGGCTGACGAAACGTGCACCGTCGGTTCGAGGGACTCGGCAATCATGCAAGCAGCCTCAGATGTGAGGGAAAGATGCCGCGCGGGGCAAGGAACAAACTATACCACTCCTCAGAGGCAGCGAAGCCTGCGCAGTCAGTGCCTGGTAAACGCGGTATCTCTAACGAGGCCGGCCGTGTCAAGAGTGTTTTCTCTTCTTTTTTACCAAAACTCGGACACACTTCTCCTTCGGCGCATGAAGTGCGTCTTTTTCTGCCGCTTCTGTTCATCGGTGTCACCCTAATCTGCTCAGCCCGTTTACGATCATCAACTCAGTGTTGCCACCAAACATCTCTTCGATCACCATCGACCATGATGAGTTATGCGAACTCCCCATTCCTAAAGGGAGGCGGGTAACCTAATCAACCGGACCCGCGTGATCAAGCCCAGTGACGGTAGTCCATCGCGGACCGTCTGGGTCGGTCGTTGGCGAGAAGATGAAATCGTCGACGGGCGCACCAGGAGAGTTCGCAGATCCGAAGTACTCGGGGAGAAGAAGGAGGGCGATCTTCCCACTCGGGCGCTTGCGAGGCGCAGACTCGAAGAACGGCTAGCTGTTGTAAATGACCCTTCCTATCGGGCGAGGCCATCATCGACGTTCGCAGAATTCGCAAAGCGTTGGGAAGCTCTCGTAGTCATCCAACACAAACCATCAACCCAGGTGAACCTTCGTAGCCATCTGCGGAGATACATCACGCCGTTTTTTGGGCGGTCGGCGGTGCGAGACGTGAGACCTGATACGGTTCAGCAGTTCGTCTCCAGCATCAAAGCTGGCCCCAAAACGGTGCGAAATATCTACGTCACACTGCAGATGATGTGGAAGTCGGCTTCGCGCCTGGCAGTACGTTGCGCACGACGCTCTCGATGGCGTTGTGTTACCCAAGAGACGCACACCTCGCCGATTCTTTTTCACACAGGATGAAGTGACTCGCATTCTGGCGAACGCGGAGGAGCCGTACCGAACTTTTTATTGGCTCGCCGCGGAACTCGGATTGCGCGCCGGCGAAATATGCGGTTTGCGTCTTGAGGATCTAGACCTCGAAGTCGGACTGGTTCACGTGAGGCAGAGCGCCTGGCGGGGTAACTACAAGAGCCCAAGACCCCCAACGCCACGCGCTCGCTAGCTATCTCACCGAACCTCGTCGAGCACTTGCGGCGGTTCATCGAGAAGTGGCGACCCAATGCGAGCGGCCTGCTGTTCGCCTCGCGAAACGGGACGCCTTTCGACCAGAACCTACTCGTGAAGCGAAAGCTGCGCCCGCTCCTCGAGAGGTTAAGCATCCCACGCTGCGGCCTTCACGCCTTCCGGCACTTCTCGGCGTCGATGATGGACCGGCTCAATACGCCGCTGAAATTGCGGCAGCAACGGCTGGGACACGACGATGCTGAAATGACTCTAGGCGTATACAGTCACGTGGCGAAGGAGGACGACATTCGGGTAGCGGCTCAGTTGGGAGAAATTCTGGACCCTTCTGGACCTTTCCTGAAAAACAAAGGGCCTGTCCCCGGTGGACAAGCCCTTGTGAATTAATCACCTAGAATGGTTGCGGGGGTCAGATTTGAACTGACGACCTTCGGGTTATGAGCAATGAGGCCCAACACTAAGTGCTTTCGAATCAATCGCCCCGAAGGCCCAAATTAGCTCCCATGACCGATTCTGGTCGGCGAAGTGCAATCGCGGAAAGGAGTTAGCTCGATCCAAAGTTTGTCCGCTTATCCGCAATTTGAGTGGTCTCCAAAAACCCGGTTTGGCAATTTGTTGGCACGCAGTGTCGGTTGGGTCCGTGCTGGTGGTGCGACTGGAGCATGAGAGGGAATCCGGTCCCGCCTTCATGCAATCGGTCGTTGTTGCTGTGTCTGGCCAAAAACTAGAATCACACAGAGCACGGTTAGTGCGATATTTTCGCGGTCGTTCGCCGAAGCGGCGAAGTTCCAGATTGGACATCTCGCGTAGGCGCTTCCGGAGTTCTTCGGGGCTTTCTGGTTTGAGGCTAATCATTGAATCCTCCAGTTGGAGGAAACGGGAGGACAGGATAGCACTGCGGTGGTCAGCGGGAATGCTTACAATCGAACGGTGGAGACAATAAAATGCGAACCTTCCTGCGCGGACTTCTCACCGGGTCTTTGGTAGTTTCCGCTCTGGTTGCGATGCCGCAATCAAGAGAGCGAGAAACCCTCAACATCGGAACTGATTTAACTCTCGGAATGTCGGAAGACGCCGCAATCAAGAAACTTGCCGAGTCCGGTCAAAACCCTCGAAAGATAGCAACGCCCCAAGGTTTGCGGGACAAGGGCATCACATCCGTGTGGGGCTTGGATGACGGCGTCATTTCGTTTGCGGCAGGGAAGTTGGCGATAATCACGAAGCACCTGCTTCCATCGAACGGGGATGAAGTCGAGTTCGGCAGGCAGCTATACTTTGCGATGCGGGATTTGGAACTCGAAGGGGATTCTCATTGCTCGATTGCAACGGAGGCCGCTGAGGTACCTGACTATTCCACGAAGACAAGCAAGCTACAGTGTGGGAAAAAGACCATCCTAATCGAATTGCGAAAGTTCCAGAAGAACGCTGAGACGGTTCAATTAGACGAGGGGTTAGGTGGGACGCCGTGAAGAGCCAAGGCTCTTGCTCAGATTGTTTCTTCTACTCTTGTTCGCCGCAATCACTACGTCGGCACTGCTGCCACACCGCTAAGTCCGCAGAGACGGAGATTCCACGCGCTGCTGTGGAAGAGCTTTTCTCAGACGTTGGGAAGTTAAGGCAGGCTGCTAGTTTGGCGATTTTGGTCTGTCCTGAGGCAGACCGCGAAACAGGTCTGCATTAGGCAACTTCATAGCCGCGATAGTTTCAAAGATGTACTGCGCTGGTGTCATGCCAGACACATCGAAGCCTAGAAAAGATATGGATTGTAAGCCCAGCAACGCAACTCTGCCGCCGCCGAAGCTCGCATTGTTTGCACCCTCTGGGATGTAAAAAATTGGTGAACCACTGTTACGGGGCAGAAGGTTAATCGATAGGAACCACAATTTTATCTGCGTAGCTTCGCCATCTTTCACACAAGGGCAAGGCACCAGTTCGTCTGGTTTGATAGATAGCCGAATTTCAGAACCGGATAATTTCTCTTGACGCCAGGGTACGGCAGCAACAAACCAGCAGACATTACTGGGTCGCTGGGAACTCGCTTATTCGCTTCTTCTTCTGTCGCAAAGTCTGAGATGCTAAGCGTTCTGATATCATAATCCTCTGTCATCTTTGGCTGCAAAAACACTACTGCAACATCAACGTTCTCATCAGTGTGATGCAGCCACGTTTCGTTCAAGACCAGTTTTACTGGTGAAAAATCAAGACCCGAATCGTCTTTCTTCGGGTCATAGGTTTTCTTGTTCATTCTCAGATAGAGCCATTGAGGTTGAGAATCTAGGCAGTGTGCCCAAGCGGGGTCAACGATGTGTCGGGCTGTTATCAACAGAGTGTAGTGGCTGTTAGCGGAAGACTGCAGGGGAACGCTGACTAGGAAGCCCGTACCAAGTATGCGCTTCGGGTCTGCCTGTTTTCCTTCGTTGTCACCGCCATAGAGGTACACAACGGCCTTCATGATGCCTTCGGTGTTGGCGTTGACGCTAGCGGGCGCAGGCTGTCCAACCCAAAGAGCGAGGAACAGAAATAGAAACACTCTTTTCACGATACGGAGTGATAACACACAACACATCGCACAACAAAGGCAAAATTCCCGGCCACTGCGAAGAGCAGCCGGGCCGATTCTTTTTAAGGTCCGTTTCTGGAAACGCAGCGTTGCGCGGCTGCACCCATAGGTGAGCGAATCCATCAAGCAGTTCATTTCGCGGGATAGTTCTTCTCGATCTTCCGCATGATCTCTTCCGCCTTGCTGATCGCGTCGGTGATGATGATCTCCCGCGCCGGGCAAGGCCGCGTGATTCCTTGAGCTTCCAGTTCTGAGAATTTGCGGGCGGCTAAAATCGTGGCCGCGAACAGTACGGCGAACTTGCGGTCTTCCATGACGACCGCATCCTATCATGTTCGCCTTTTGTTCGCCACAGTCAATCTTTCACGAGGACCCAGCGTGCTGTTCGAACTGAAGCATCGGCTTCCGTTCGCTAGCACATCCGCATCACGCAGCTTTATCTTGCAGAGACGGATCGATACTCGTCTGACCCCATATTGACAGGCCGAAACGAACAGCGTAACGTTACACCGTATTCGCGTATGCGAATATAGAAATGGTTCCCACCGTTGAACGCTAGGCAGGTGAAATCTTATGGTGCAACGTTACAACGTGCTCTTCCTGTGTACGGGAAACTCGGCTCGTTCGATCATGGCCGAAGCGATCATGAACTATAAGGGGCGACCTAACTTTATCGCCCACAGTGCAGGAAGTCATCCCACCGGTTCCGTTCATCCGCAGGCCATCCGACAACTTGAAATGGCTCATCTGTCCACAGTTGGCCTACGCAGTAAAGACTGGCTGGAATTTGCCGAACCCGGTTCGCCAGAATTGCACTTCGTGTTCACGGTTTGTGACTCCGCCGCGCAAGAGGGTTGCCCAGTATGGCCGGGTCAGCCGATGACTGCTCATTGGGGGGTGCCTGACCCCGCTGCCGTCAAGGGAACCCCGGAGCAGATTGAACGTGCTTTTCGCGATGCCTTTATGATTCTCGACCGCAGAATTTCGCTGCTCTTGTGCTTGCCGCTCGTTAGTCTGGACAAACTCGCCATCCAGAAGGAGATCGACCGAATTGGCAAGCAAACGGACACTGCCGCATCGGCAAAGTCCTAGCGAGGGCAGCAACCGCCTGAGCGCCTGAGCTTCGCCGCACCTTTTGTGTCCCGACCCATCTCAGGAACGGAGCCGAAACAATCTCCAAGGCAGTCCAAGAGCTTGCGATGGAACACAGACTTGGGGGAAGACAGCTTGTAGAAGTTCCATAAGCCATTCTTTCGAGTCGTCACCAACCCTGTTTTGCGGAGATAAGCGAGATGCCGGGAGGCGGTTGGCTGAGGAACGCGGAGAATCGTCACGAGATCGCCGACGCAAAACTCTCCATCCCGCAGCAGATGCAGGATGCGAAGCCGCGTTGGATCGGAAAACGCTCGAAACATAATATTGACTTGAGTTCTCGCCATTAGCTTATATATTCGCCTTCGCGATTGTATCTGACACCGGGAGATTTTCGTTGAGTAACGCCAAAGCCAGCCCGCAGTCTAAACCAAGTGTCGCCCTGGCCAAACGAGTAACCTCCGAAGCGCTGGGCACGGGGCTTCTCGTGGCAACGGTCGTCGGGTCTGGCATCATGGCCGAACGGCTTTGCGGTGGAAACGTCGGTCTGGCTTTGCTGGCGAACACCTTGGCAACAGGCGCGGCACTAATCGCGCTGATTCTGACATTCGGCCCCATTTCCGGGGCTCACTTCAATCCGGTCGTAACCATTGCGGACGCTCTAGAGCGCGGGATCACATGGAGCGAGGTCCCTGCCTACATCGTCGCGCAAGTCCTAGGTGGCATAGGTGGAACGGTGTGTGCGCACATGATGTTTGGACTGCCTGTGGTTACTCTGTCGCAGCACGCTCGCAGCGGCCCGGCGCAAATCTTTAGTGAATTTGTTGCGACATTTGGATTGTTATCCGTGATTTGGGGGTGTTCGCGGTTTCGTTCCAGCGTTGTTGCGTTCGCCGTTGGAAGCTACATTACGGCTGCCTACTGGTTCACAGCTTCGACTTCGTTCGCCAATCCTGCAGTAACGATAGCGAGAGCCCTGAGTGATACTTTCGCCGGGATCAGGCCAGCCGATGTTGGAGGATTCATTCTCGCGCAGCTCGTTGGAGGAATCGCTGCCACGCTGCTGTTCCGGTGGCTGGCCCCTGGGCTTGTCGCTGACGCGGAAGCTGTGGTGATTCCTCACGGCGCAACTAGGGAGATCGATTGAGCATGGACATCGTCTTGTTTGCTTGCGTGCATAATGCTGGACGTTCACAAATGGCGGCAGCTTGGTTTAATCGGCTGGCTGACCCTACAAAAGCCAGAGCCATCTCAGCGGGAACGCAGCCAGGTCAACGAGTCCATCCAGAGGTAGTGCAAGCCATGCGTGAGGCGGGCATCGACCTCTCCGCTTTGAAGCCACAATTGTTAACAGAAGAACTGGCCAAACAAGCAACCCTGCTCGTCACGATGGGATGTGGTGATGCCTGTCCTTTCGTTCCTGGTTTTAAAAAGATCGATTGGGACCTTCGCGATCCCAAAAATCAGTCAATTGTCGTAGTTCGTCAAATTCGGGATCAAATCTATCAGCAGGTCTTCCAGCTAGTCTCGGAAAGAAACTGGGCTAAACCATAAGCCTTGACATCTTTCTATATTTCCAGTAGTGTGGAAATATGAAGCGACCAGACCTATCCGAAGTAGCAAGATTTGCCGACATGTTCTCGGCGATGGGCACAGAAGCCCGTCTTCGCATCATGCAACTTCTAATGACAGCAGAGCCTGTCGGACTTGTTGTCGGCGACATTCAATCAGAGTTGGAAATTCCAAACTCCACGCTGTCCCATCACCTGGACAAACTCAAGAACGAAGGTCTCGTCACGGTGCGCCGTGAGGGAACCTACTTGTGGTACCGCGCAAACACAGACGCGCTCAAAGACCTTCTCGGGTTTCTGTACGCCGAGTGCTGCACTCGCAATCGGGTCGTCGCACCGAAAGAAATCATCTCAATTTCAAAGTGAAAAGGAGAACCCAATGAGTTCGGATATCAAGACAGTTGTGAAAGAGAAATACGGCGCAGCCGCAACACGCGCTGCTTCGGGGCTAGGCTCCTCATGTTGTGGCACGAGTCCCGCGTCCACCATCGAAGGATGCGACCCGATCACGTCCAATCTGTATGGCGAAGGTGAAGCTGGCTCCGTTCCAGAAGCCGCCCTTCGAGCCTCTCTAGGCTGCGGCAACCCCACTGCACTCGCGAAACTTGAACCTGGCGAAACTGTTCTCGACCTCGGGTCTGGCGGCGGCATTGACGTTCTTCTTTCCGCTAAGCGCGTCGGTCCCACAGGTAAGGCTTACGGGCTTGATATGACCGATGAAATGCTCGCGCTCGCCGCAGAAAACAAACGCAAATCGGGGCTCACCAATGTGGAGTTCCTCAAGGGCGAAATAGAAAACGTCCCACTGCCCGACAACACAGTGGACGTAATCATCTCGAACTGCGTCATCAATCTTTCGGGCGACAAGGATCGGGTACTCCGCGAAGCCTTCCGTGTCCTGAAGCCGGGTGGTCGCTTCGCAATCTCGGATGTCGTGGTGCGTGGCGAAGTGCCAGAGCAAATTCGGAAAAGCATGGAATTGTGGGTTGGGTGCGTGGCCGGCGCTTTGTCCGACACCGAGTATCAGGAGAAGCTCGCTGCGGCGGGATTCGAGTCCATCGACATTGAAGCCACACGCGTGTACAACGTGGATGATGCGAGCGAATTTCTCCGTGCGGCGGGCATCGATGCGGCAACGATTGCCCCCAAGGTACAGGACAAGTTCATCAGCGCGTTTGTACGTGCCAAGAAGCCCGTAGCAGCGCAGGCATGCTGCGGTCCGACGTGCTGTGCGGCAAGCTAAGTCATTTGAGAGGTTGGCCCGCCACCGTTAGACCTGTCAGCAAGCTGAGGTCTTGCTGTTGCAGGGACTTCGGCAGCTTCGCGTAGTCAAGACTCTCGGCGGAATCTTGGCCTGTAGTGACAGCGTACTGCACGAAGTCTCTAACGGCGCGGCGCTCGTCGGGGTCAGAGCCATCCTTAGGAACGAGCAAGAACGTCAAACCCGACATTGGATAGGCGTCTTTGGCTGTCGCAGGTGGGTCTACAATCGGTGTGCGAGCATCTTTCGACAAGGCATCGCTAAACGCTTCAATCGCGGCGGTCGTGCTGGACGGAGCAGGAGCGACAAAAGTTCCGGCGCGATTCTGCACTAGCGCGACCGGAAGGTTGTTTTCTTTAGCGTAATTCAGTTCCGCGTAACCGATAGTGCCGGAATTCTGTTTCACGAAGTCGATTACGCCTTTGCTGCCGTCCGCTCCAATACCAACAGGCCACGACACCGACAGCCCTTGGCCCGCCTTTCGCGACCAGTCTGGACTGACTTTAGCGAGGTAACTGCTGAGAATACTAGTCGTGCCGCTGCCATCCGACCGATGTACGACGATGATTGCGGCTATCGGCAACTTGACTCCCGGATTGTCCTTCTCAATCGCAGGGTCTTGCCAGCTAATGATGGTACCTAGAAAAATTCCCGCTAGAGTCGAAGCACTGAAACGAAGGGGGCTCTTCATCTCAGGCAGATTGTAGATGGCGCAGACTGGTCCTGCGGTCACCGGAACTTGGATGACCGGATACATTTGGCTGATCTGGTTGTCACTGAGCGGCGCATCGCTAGCAGCGATCTCTAGAATGCTTTTTCGTAGTTCACTGAGTCCCGCACCGCTTCCAATGGGTCGGTAGTTAATCATCGTGCTAGGGTGGACTTGCTGATACGTCTTGATCCAGTTTGTCATGATCGGAGCGATGAACGTGCTTCCCGCCGCACCGATGGCGGTCTTCACCGTAGTGGAGGTCGCGAAGTCTTTCTCCGCGACCGCTTCTTCGCCTCTTGAGTTACAGGCGACGAGCGAGAAAGAAGTTAGGACAAGATAAGCGACAACAAATATGGACGCTTTCCGATTTGGCATTGCAAACCTCCTCGGCAGGACCCCAGTCGCGAGGCACTGCCAGCGACGGGCATAATACATATATTCGCCTCAGCGAATATTAAAGGTATGTTACAGAGCGGCGCAGCCCGTGGAGTTTATTTCGAATGCTCACCGAACCTACGAGATTGGACTGCCTTATTTGATAAAATAGAAGCGTGCTTCCGTCGATTTCACCCTCCAAGCTCGCTAGATCGCTCGAACCCTTCGATGATCCGGCGTGGCTCTTCGAACTGAAGCACGACGGATTCCGGTCCCTCGCCTACATCGGGGACGGTAAATGCCGCTTGGTCTCACGGCATCGGAACGTTTACAAGAGCTTCGAGACCCTCCGAGATGCCCTGTCCAGTCTCAAGGCGAAGACTGCGATCTTAGACGGAGAGATCGTCGCCCTCGATACCAGCGGTGTGAGCCAATTCAAGGGGCTTCTATATCGTCGCGGGAGAGCAGTGTTCTTCGCGTTCGATCTTGTATGGCTGGACGGCGTGGACTTGCGCCAGACTCCACTCATCGAGCGTAAAAAGAAACTGCGGAAGCTCATCGAGCGCAGCCAGTGCTCTGAGGTTCTTTACGCGCAGCACATCGAGCGGAATGGCAAGCTGCTCTTCGAGGAAGTTTGCGAACGGAATCTAGAGGGGATGGTCGCCAAGAGGCGGATGAGCGTGTACGCGGAGCATGGCTGGCTCAAGATCAAGAATACGAAGTATACGCAGGCGGAAGGGCGGAACGATATGTTCAAGACGTTTCAACGACGTACGCTCCCCTGATGGCGTTGCCAGTTTCACGCAGCGTCAGTATAAAGACATGATTGAGGAACAGGCGACCACGAACGGCTAAGTCTTTCTAGGATTGCTGCACGCGCATCCGCAATCTTGAGAGTCATTGTAGCGGCAATTGCGGAGAAGAATGCCGTTCGCCAAACGGACGAGGAGCTATCGCTCATAAAGCCTTCTTTCAGAGTTCCGAGTTCAGCTTAACCGTACGCCAACGTACAGCAAATAGATACCTGCAACAGGCCGCCCGTTTCCGCCCATAAACCTTGAAGAAACTGGGAGCCGCAAGGCCGCGTTGAGTAGCCGAAATCTGCTGCTATCTAACGTACGGTATCGTACAATCCCCCCAGTAAAAAACCGCAATATTGAGCAAGCAAGAAATCGGAGGTCCATGAAAAACATCATTGGTGGACACCGTCTGAAAAACACAATCTTGCTCGCGCTTCCAGATAGCGAGCGTGCCGCGATTTTCCCCAAGCCAGAATTTGTGTCGTTGCCCTCACTCACCGTACTGGCCGAGAAGGGAGCACCCATAAAGTTCGCCTATTTCGTGAATGCTGGTTTAGCCTCCATCGTTAGCAATATGGCCAACAATAAGACGATAGAGGTGGGCGTGTGCGGAACGGAAGGTTTCGTCGGACTGCCTCTGACGGTGGGATTCTCAACTAGCTACTCGCGTGCTTATGCAGGTAGTAGGAAACGCTTTCAGAATAAACGCCAAAGATCTTGTCCTCATCCTTCGGCAGTGTCCAAGTCTTGCGATTTCGTTGCAAAGATTCTCGCAAGAAATAGCATTGCAATCGGCTCAGCTGGCGGCGTGTAATCGTCAGCATAATGTGGACGAGAGGCTGGCCAGATGGCTTCTGATGTCACAAGAACGCTTACGGGGCGACTCTATACCACTTACCTAAGAAGCCTTCTCTCACATACTCGGTACTCGCAGGCCACTGTTACCGAATCTTTAAGCGCCCTGCAAAGAGCCGGGCTCATTACTTGCAAGCGCGGCACTGTAAAGATTGCAAATCGCCTTCGCCTAGAAGAAGCTGCGTGCGAGTGCTACGAAACAATGACTCGCCAAGTCAAAAAGTGGCACGTCGAGACCGCGTAACTAGACGGGACTATTTCACCTAACCGCCAATGCACGACGCAGCGTTTCTTTCAGTCCTTGCGGCTTGAGCACAAGAGCGTTCCAAAGCGAACAGTTTTGTTGCTTCCTGCATGCCATCCTCTTTGAGATGAAGATCGGAGACCTGACCAAAAAACAATTGTCCGCTGTTCCTTGCCGACGTGTGGCGTTCCTGTCGGGAGCCGTTGTCTACTATATTCGGGTGGCCTACGCATCGAACCGCACACGAACAGGAAGCTTAATGCGTCGGAAGTTAACGAACGGGAAGAAGGTCGCATGAAAACGCGACGCTAGCCGAGGGTCTGCAACTACCTGAAAGACCCGATTGTCTTTTTAAATTTCTATTGGTACGGTACCGTACTCGCGGTGCTCTCCAGCGTTTTGGCTGTCACCCGTCCGAGGTGACAGATGCCCAGGTAGGTTCTGCTTTGTGGGAGATGCGGTCAAGAATTTGCGCATTCTCAAATTAGCGACGTGGGGATGTACAGCATATTCTGGACCGCAAAACCAGAAGTTCCGGAAACTGGCGTTGCGTGCGTCTGCCCAATGTGTGGACACAGCGGAATATATAAGCGCACGGATCTTTTGTATCGAGCTTAAAATCGATCTTCACTTCTGATCTTTTGTCTTTGAAGTCGTTTCTTCAGACTCGGCCTCAATTGTGACTTCGACGTCGGCTCCCAACTTCAGCCCTACGGTGTCACCGTTTGAGTTCTCCAACTTATTCTCGATGCGAATCTCCCGATAAAGGTCTTCCGCACCATGCACTGAGATTTGGGCCTTTTCCGGTTCGTCTGGCGCGATGGCCGGGATAATTTTTTCCACCGTTCCGGGCAAGGTTACGGTGGGCTTTTCCTCAGTTGGTTTTCCCACACTTCCTCCGATCCGCTTGCAGGATATTGCATTGACCTTGGGCCGAGCCTTCAATCCGATCAAGTTCTGGTGCCTTGGAGTATCATCCTCGTTTGGTCGCGGAAGTGAAATACCTATGATCCCGCCCTTCGACATTTTTCACATCGCTGACAGCGGTGTTCTCGTCAGGTTGGAGAGTGCTTCAAGTCTCGATGGCGCGATTCGCTCGCATTCACATCATCGGTGGCTTAAACCCCGGCGAATATTTTGTTCAGAGCTTGCGAACAAATCACAGGATGAAAATCGTGGTCATGCCTAACGAAAGAAGATCTTCTCCTGAGCCGTGATGTGTGACGTCGCTTGGGGGGCGCTTCGTTACGGATGCCGCCGAAGGACCTGAACTTCGCGATTTGCAAAACGCAAGCCCATGTTGAACCGCCCCGTCAGGGCGTCGCGGAATAGCTTAGCGGCCGGAAGCTAGCCAGAGCCTTGGTCTCGTCCTCGAAGCTCGGGATGGTATCGAGGAGGCGAAACACGTCTAGCACCTCAAGCACCCGGCCGCGCGGACAAAGCAATTTTAGATCGCCAGCCTGGCGTTTGAGGGAAACGTACGTCTCGATAATGATGCTGACACCGGAACTGTCCACTTGGGTGAGATTGGCCAGATTGAGCAAGACCTTGCGGACACCATTGGCGAGGAGTTCTTGTAGACGGCTGCTCAGCAGTTCGCTCTCGCCGCCATTGATGGTCGATTCGTTTCATAACGTCGCGAGCAGACCATAATTACGTCCGATAGCTGATACTCTCTGGGGCAACGGAAAGGAGGAGAGATGAATTGGGCTATTCTCGTTGTTGCCGGAATTTTTGAGGTTGGATGGGCCATCGGGCTGAAATACACCGAAGGCTTCACCCGACTGTGGCCTAGCGTCTGGACAGTTCTAGCAATGATCATCAGCCTTGGACTACTAGGCATCGCCATGAAGACACTTCCTGTCGGCACGGCCTACAGCGTTTGGGTTGGAGTGGGAGCTGTCGGCACGGTCGTATTAGGGATTGTGCTGCTTGGAGAGTCGGCGAGCCTGGCTCGGGTGATCAGTGTTTCTCTCATAGTCGCGGGCATTGTGGGCCTCAAGCTCTCAACCCCCTAGACTGGGACCTTGACTAGATGCTCCGGGCACCGACATTGGTTGCTGAAGGCAGAACTCTTGGCGCGGCTCTCAAAACTTCATCTAGCAGTGTTCACACCCGTCTTCGAGTCATTCGCACGACCACTGACGATTCGGTCAGCTTACGAAGTCCACGACGCCATTCGCGAGGTTGTACATCGCACCGGTGATCTGGATCGATCCTTTCTTCTCCAGATCCGCCAATACTGGGCTTCGCCGCCGAATGTTTTCGATTGCCAATTTGACATTGGTTCGGGCGACCGCGTCGACGTAAGCCGGATTCTTGCTGGACTTCTCGCCTTCAAACTTGGTTTCCGGAATGGCCGGTTTGATCCTCGCCAACAATCCCGTGAGATTGCCTAATACCACGTCATCGATTGCGCCCTTTATTGCGCCGCAGGCCGTATGTCCCAAGACTAAGACGAGCTTAGATCCCGAGACAGCGCATGCAAACTCCATGCTCCCAAGCTGGTCATCGTTGACCACATTGCCGGCCACGCGCCCATTGAACGTGTCGCCGATCCCAGCGTCGAAAATGATTTCCGCAGGCACCCGGGAGTCGACGCATCCAAGGATTATCGCCGCGGGATACTGGCCGGCAGCACTTGAGCGTTTTTCAGCTAAGTAATCCCGAGGAGCCATCTTGCCCGTACGAAATCGCTCATTCCCCTTCTTCAATTCGTCTATGACCTGCGACGGCGTCATGCTGTCACGTTGCTCTTTTGTCAGCGACCCACTCATACTCGCCGCAAGTTGCATAGACCAGGAGCCAAGTGGACTGATGGCGCAGGCGCCGAGAGCCGTGCCGAGAAATCTACGGCGATCCAGAGCCGAAGTGTGAAGAGATGCTCCCAACGTTTTTTTCATGATGTCCTCCCTAATTGAAGATTGAGGGTGGCCTGTCGTCGCGACTAGCCTGCGACGGGCAAGGCCACGGGTTGCTCGAGACGAAATTCGAGTAAAGACTCGCTCGGAATCTGGAGTTGCTGTCCCTTCTTGGAGGCAGCAACCGCCGTACCGGTGGCGGCGCCAGCAGCAGCGCCGATGCCCGCACCTTTTCCACCTCCGGCAATGCCACCGATCAGCGCGCCCAAACCCGCGCCGCCAACCACCTTCTTTGCGGTGTTGCCACCCTCGCCCTTGCCCTTTAGCTCATAGGTGCTGGTCAGAAGCGGATAGGCCGTGCCGTTGATCACGATATCGGTCAGCTCCAGGGTGAGCTCGGAACTACCGGACATCCGGCCTGCGGAGGAGGCTTGCGCGAGGCGTCCGTAAATGGTCGTGCCGCGTGGGGCGACCACTTGGTCTTCGGCCTGGAGATTGGTTTCCAGTGTAGCGGTGAAACGAAGGCCGGCTTTTTGCTTGGAAGAGTCAATCGCGTCGACGGTACGGATCAAGATGCGCGTTCCTGCGGGAACGGTAATCCGTTTCTTGGTCTGCGGCGGCGCACTCGAGGAGTTTGGATAGAAAGCCAGAATTGCGAGGGATAAAGTCAAAGCCCCAAAAAGTACCTTTCGCATGTGTATGTCCTCCCGCCCTTGACTCAGGAACCCTGCCCGACGATGGGCAGAGATGAATCGATTTGGAGATCAATGATCAAGAGCAATTGGTGTTCGATTTGGGCGAAGCGTGCCGCGGTGACTCCGCCGAGAGCCAGCTTAACCTTCTCATATGTGGCAGCTAGGAGTTCTGTACGTTCTTTCTGGAAGGCCACGGATTTCTGAATCAGGCGGTCCGCTTCTTCGTCGGTCAAATCGTTGTAGCTGTGGGCATATTGCTTGATGTTTTCGATCCGCTGGTCGTTTAGCTTGGCGAGAGCCACAGCGTAGTCACTGTAGATGGGCCAGAATTTGGCGGCGTCGGCAGCGCTGAGCAGCATCATCGAGCCCATGATTTCATCCTTCTGCTGGCGAACGTCCTCGCGCAGGAGGTCGATGTAAGACTGCATATTTTCCTTTTGTGCGTCGGCTTCGGAAGGGACTGTGGCCTTGCTGGTGGTCTTTTGGGTTGTTGTTTGCGTGTGGCCAGATCGTGGCGACCCAAGTACAAGGACAAAGAGAGTCGCCAGTAACATGCGGATTACGAGTTTCATATCGATTATCCTTTCGCTTAATTTCTCAACGAAGAACTTGCGCAGGCCGAACGCGCGTTTCCTTTTTGGCCGCTCCAACCCAGACGCTATCCCGGATGGCACAGCGCCGCAAGTAGAACAAATCAGGGGCGTCGCGGCGACCGTCAAATGAAGAGCGTCGGCAGGAATACAGGATTCAGAAATTTCATGGCTTCTTGTCCTTTCGAAGTTGCCTACCCATGAATCAGCGCAGCTTCCGAAGGGTCCGACGAAGAATCACTTGGCTGCGGGCACCCATACGTTGTCGGGGGCCAGAATTTCGGCGTTGTCGACTTCCGTCTGGATATTGACGCGCTGGAAACCAGCTTTTTTCTTGGGAGTCGCCAGGAAGACCAGGTAATACTGATTGTCGAGAGCCTTCTGTAAGCGATCTAGATACGGCTTAAAGCTGACTAGCGTTGAAGTGCCGAGCGAATAGCATTCTCCTCCCGTTTCATTCGCGATCTTGGTAAGTCCGCCGAGTCCAAGCTGTAGGTCCCAAGAGCTTCGTCCTGCGCGCCCTACTCCCTGTGAATAGATGGAGTGGACGATAACGTTGTACCGTTGGCTGATTTCGCTGGCCGAGACCGCATCTTGACTTATTGTCGGCATACTGTGATACATGGGTTCGATCCCGAACCCAGGCCCAAGCTGCGCGGCTGTAGGTTTCTCACCACGAAGCCGATCGATTCCATCACTCACCATTAAGACTTCGCGACGCACGTTTTGTTGTGGCCAACCCTTTACGACGCTTATGAGTGAGAGATAAGGGCTGTCCATCGCTGAGACGCCGCCACGAGGTAGCCGAATTGCCTTGATGGCTTGCTCGTGATCCGCGCTGAAATTCTGCAGCATATTAACGGTCGCGTTCGACATGTAGCCGACCGCTACTACCGTCGACGCCGGCTGCGCCTTGATGAATTCCTTCACGTCATTGAGATTGTTTCCAACTGCCTGTGTGCTTAGCGTGTCGTCGATCAGAATCATCAGTTGAAGCGCAGCGTTATCTCCCTGCGCGGGAATTAATTGGGTCACTTGCAGGAACGTTTTACCCTGCTTTACCTTCACTTCCTCCGGTTTTAGACGAGGGACCTCGCTGTCACTTCGTAGTGCCATGTCGGTGATTACAACGTGAACTTGCGCTGTGCTAGGAGCAGCCTTTTCCTGAGCGCTCACAAACAGACCGCTTAAGGCCAGGACACAGAGAACGCCAAGTCGGGCAAGGACCAGCATGCGGGCTTGCATGATGTTACCTCCAGGAAGGTACACTCTCGCCGATTGGAACTCGCACCGGTCGAGCAAAAAGGCCTAGTGATGGCGGGATGATAGGTTGCTCGAAAAAAGAAGTCAAGGAATACGAAATGACATATGTCAAACCTCTTTAGAAATGTCCCCTTCCTTACCTCATTAGAAGCGTCCCCTTTTCTTTGCTCTGGTGGTGTCGTTGGAGTGTCCGCCGGAACGAAGCCCTGCGCCGCGGTTTGCGCGGCGCGTTTAGGGCGAAGTGGAGGCGGATACTCCAACGAGTCGTGATACCTGCGATCGATCCAACCTCTGCAAATTCATTCTCCGCTCATAACCTTGCCGCCAGGGATGATCCCCGGTCGGCTTACTTCCCGGGTGCTTAACTGGCTGGCGTTCCCCAACCGCTGTGTTCCTGACTGCGGGAGGTCGAACTTTCAAGTCTTCATACTCGATGCCTTCTCCGCGATAGTGCACCTCCACCGCTCCGTCCTCCCACTCGCAGATCAACGCTCTAGCCTGCGTCGGCCCGTAGCGCTGGTTCTTAGGCTGGAGCTGCAGAAAATGCCCGCGGTACTGCACCACCCAATCGTTGCTGATCCATCGTTCCGTCTCTAAACGAAAAACCTCTCGAAGCTTTGCCGGGCTGGGCGTCCGAACGTGATAGTTCTCGGGGCGCGTCGCTGCCCTCGCAAAACGGCGGTTGTGCTCCGGAAGATATTCTGCTTCCAGATACGCATTCGTGGCCTCCTAGCTCTGGATGCCTCTGCGTCGCAGTTTCTTGACCAGCCGGTCCTGATGCACGCCGTTGTTTCGCTCTACTCGCCCTTTCGCTTGCGGTGAACTGGCTGCAATTATGCGTATCTCTAATCGTTCACACATGCGGCCAAACTGCGTGGTGGCCGCCTTTCCTCGCAGTCGCTCTCTCTCCGTCGGCTCGCGCTTATACACATTCTTCCAATCGGTGTACAACGCCCGCGGTACCCCATACTTCTCCATCCACGTTCGCAGCACTCCGACCGCTGCCCAGATCGTTTCCTGCTGCCCCAGACGCGAACAGGTGGTCCCCGTGGCGTCATCCACCATATTCATCAGACAGCCCCGAGGTCCACGTTCCTCGAACCAAGCGTGAAAGCTCCCATCCAGCTGTACCAAGTCGCCAAAGTGCGGCCGCCGTGCCCTCCGCTTCCGGTGGGCTTTCCGTCTCCGCCTGCGGCTCCATAATCCCTCCGCCAGCATCCAGCGTCGCAACGTCTCCTCGCCCACTTCCAGCCCATCCTCGTCCGCCAAATGCTCCGCTGCCAGCGTCGGCCCAAAGCGCTCCTGTTCCGTCCCGGAATACTTCTCCCGGATGAGCTGCAACACCTTCCGTCGGAGGTTCTCTGGCTTCGCGCGGTTCGATCCTCTCCCCGCACTGCGGTGCTTAAGTCCCTTGGCTCCTTCCCGTCGATAGCGCTGCCACAGTCGCTTGGTCTGCCGATAACTCAGCTCCAACATCTTTGCTGCGTCTACCAGCCTCAGCGTCTTACTCTTCACTCGCCCCAGCACTTCCGCTCGTCGAAGTTCCCTCGTACTCATCGCTGTCCTCTTCAACCGGACCTCCTCAGGAGGTCGCAGTGTAGGGGACATTTCTAATGGGGGCTGAAGGGGACACTATCAAAGAGGTTCAACAGGAATACGAAATGACATAGTATGAGGCGCCTTGTTGGGCGAGGAGGTAACCACCAGATGCCCGAGAACGCGCAAGGGCGCACGGATTCCAACAGGAGACAATTTCTTCAGATGGCTCTTTCAGAATCGGTGGAGAAGTCCGGTGGGAATTTCAATAAATAGGGTTCAACACCAGTGGTTTCTACCTGGGTTCTGCTGGAATGCGTTGCGAAACCCGCATTGGGGGGTTCTGCTTGCAATAGTGTTCTGTTGTGTGGCGGTTGTCCCGGCCAGAGCACAGCAACAACAACCTCCTGAGGATCCGGAAGATGAGAAGCAGATCGGGCTCTGGCTCGATCAGGGGATTTCCGCCGGTCTTTCGACTAACAAATCTCTTGAAGTTGAATTTCATGAACGGTTCGATGAAGGAGCTTCCAATCTGTTCGAGTACTTCGTTCAGGGCGGTGTTGCATTCCGTCTGCGGCCGTGGGTTACCGTGATACCGATTTATCGTTATCAGCGCTTTCCTGGAAATCCCACGGTCGCTTACGAAAATCGACTACAGCTCAATATCACGCTGAGCACATCGCGGGGCGCGTGGCGGCCAAGCCTGCGCACACTGATTGAGGGCCGCTTTCCGGATAACCGCACGGCCTCGGCACGCCTTCGATTTCGTCCGGGCGTCGACTATACATTGCCACTGCGGATGGCGCGGCGCCCCGTGCTGGTCGTGAGCAATGAGTTCTTCATTGTCCCTGGAACCAATAGCTTTGCCGCTGGTGGCAGTTTTACGCAGAACCGCTTTCAAGTGGGAGTCCGGCTGCCAATCACAGATTCCTTTTCCATTCGGCCTTATTACTTATTGCAGTCAGTGAATCTGCCTAAGGGCTGGGAAACCAACGAAATTGTTGGCATCTCGATGGCCATTAAGGTCGCCAGCAAGAGTAAGTGAGGGTTTAACTGTTTCCTAAGGCAGGTTCTGTCCGCTCGAGGTGAACGCGAAATGACGACGAAGCCGATGTCCTTGCAGCGCGCTAGCTATATCGGGGCTGCTTTCTCGCTGCTGGGTTTCTCATTCCATTGTGGTTTTGCGGCCCGGAGCGATTTCGTTCGCTTTTCGAAGCCCGAGCTGCTCACCGCCCGCAGCACAGCAGCGACAGGACACCTTTTTGACGGAATTCATTTTCGGTTACACCAAAAATAATTAGCGACAACTGAATAAGGAACTTTTCCTTTTGACGTTTATCGGGCACATGGGGCGATACTTGTCAATGAGAACAGTTATACTACACTCTGCAGCTGATAAGATCCTGCTAGCAAACGAAACTCAGACAGAGTCAGCAAAGGCTGATGTGCGATCGATGCGCCGCCAAATCTCTACTGCTTCTGCGTTCCTATTGGTCTTCACGTGGGTGGCATGTAGCACTTCAGGCGACTCGGCAAAAACTGGCCCTATGGCAGCTCAGAAGGCTGCGCTGAGCGCCGAGACTGCGAGGGCCGTGGGCGTCGCGCTGCGTCCGCTCATCGCTTCCGCCAAACTGGAAAGCCTGCGTTGGCCAGACTTCCATGACGTCAGTGGCGACGCCGGGGAATTCTATCAGGGTCGCTCCTACACTCCCGCTTGGGTTGACCGAACAGGGTCGACCTCACAGGCGAGGGTTGTCATTTCCATCCTGCAAAAGGCAGTCCAAAAAGGCCTAAACCTTGAAGATTACGATGCCTCGAAGTGGCAGGGCCGCGAGGAAGCTCTCGCCGGCACGCCAACGGCGGAAGCAATCGCGAAATTTGATCTCGCGCTAACTGTATCCATGCTTCGCTACGTCTCGGCACTGAATATGGGGCGGATTAACCCAAGGCATCTTAAGTTCAACCTCGATTTGAATCATAGAAGAACGGACTTGGCCGAATTTCTCGCACAGATTTCTCAGGTGACAGATATCGTACCGCTGCTAGATGAAGTGGAGCCCCAAGAAGACGGCTACGCGCGTTCCGCCGAAGCCTTGCGGACGTATATCGCACTGGCGCAACAGGAGACTGGAGTGAAGCTGCCTGTTCCAGACAAGCAAGTAACTCCTGGCGGTAGCTATGCCGGGACGGCGCTCCTTGTAGCAAAACTCAAGCTGGCGGGAGATCTTTCCCCGACTGCGAGCTTACCTGACGGATCGACGAAATATGAAGGCGATGTTGTGGAGGCAGTGAAGAGCTTTCAGCTTCGCCACGGCCTGACGGCGACTGGAAGTCTGGGATCAGAAACTGTCAAACAACTTAACGTGCCGCTGGCAGATCGCGTTCGCCAACTTCAATTTTCACTGGAGCGCTGGAGGTGGTTTCCTCACGAGATCGCGACGCCATTGATCGTCGTAAACGTGCCGGCCTTCCGTCTGTACGGGTTCGACGAACCGCACCACATCGCCTTGAAAATGAATGTAGTAGTCGGCAAGGCCATGCGCTCGGAAACGCCCGTGTTTATCGGAAACATGACCTACTTAGTTTTCCGCCCCGACTGGGGGGTTCCGCCGAGCATTGCGCGCAGGGAAATTGTCCCGCCGTTAGAAAAAGACCCTGCATACCTCTCCAAAAACGGATATGACCTCTTCGATCCGAGCGGCAAAGTCTTAAGCACCGGGAATGTAACCCCCGAGGATATTCAACTTCTCCGGGCGGGAAAGTTATCCGTCCGACAGCGTCCCGGCCCGATGAATGCTTTGGGCGGTGTGAAATTCATGTTCCCCAATCAGTACATGGTCTACCTGCATGATACGCCCAAGACCGAATTGTTCTCTCGTTCGCGTCGTGACTTCAGTTACGGCTGCATTCGTGTTGAAGATCCTCCGGCGCTGGCTGCGTGGGTACTGCGAGCCAGGCCGGAGTGGACTCCCGAACGAATCCTTGCAGCCATGAACGGAGAAAAAAGTGTACAAGTGAATTTAGGCTCACCAATTCCGGTGCTGATTCTGTATGTCACTGCGAGAGTGGATGAAAACGGTAGCGCTGATTTCTACGACGACATTTATGGGCATGATGCTAGGCTTGCGCAGGCCCTCGCCAAAGGATATCCCTATCCCCGGTAGTCCGAGCGCCAGCTCGCATTCCATGGCTCCGGTACTGGCGTCCACTTGAGTTTGCCCCAGAGCTGTGGTGGTGGTCCAAGCGCAGCACGGGCATGGCTTTTAATGGCAGCGGCGCGAGTCTGCAGGTCCTCAAATGGCGCTTACTACTTGTGCGGTCACAGGGTCCTAGAGAATTACAGTAGGAGATTAAGGTGCGGCGGGGAGGAAGATCATGCTTACGGCAGAACAGCAGCGGTTAGATGATGCGCGACTGGAAAAATTTGCGTGGAAGAAATGGGGACCCTATCTCAGTGAACGACAGTGGGGCACGGTCCGCGAGGACTATAGCGAGAACGGTGACGCCTGGAATTTTTTCACCCATGATCAGGCTCGATCGCGAGCCTACCGTTGGGGGGAAGACGGATTAGCCGGCATTTCCGATGACAAACAACACCTCTGCTTTGCGCTGGCGTTATGGAACGGCAAGGATCCAATCCTGAAGGAACGCCTCTTCGGATTGACCAACAGCGAGGGCAACCACGGAGAGGATGTAAAGGAGTACTACTTCTACCTCGACAGCACCCCGACGCACTCCTACATGAAGTATCTTTACAAGTACCCGCAGGCGGCGTATCCCTACGCCGATCTAGTGGCGACGAATCGGCGTCGTTCCAAGAACGAGATGGAGTATGAACTGCTCGACACCGGTGTCTTCGAGGAGGACCGGTATTTCGATGTCTTTGTGGAATATGCTAAAGACGGACCGGAAGACATCCTTGTGCGAATCACTGCAGCCAACCGAGGACCCGGGGCGGCAGAACTGCATCTGTTGCCGACGTTGTGGTTTAGGAATGATTGGTCACCGTGGATTGCCGAATCAAATAGGGCTCCTAAGAAACCAAACCTCAGTCAGATCGAGGCATCGGCGGGCACGAGTGCGGTTGCAGCGACGCACCCGCTGCTCGGAGAATTCGTCCTTTCCTGCGAAAGCGAGGTGCCGCTGTTCTTCACCGAGAATGAAACTAACCACGAGCGGCTTTTCCCTGGTCAAAAGAACGAGAGCCGCTACGTCAAGGACGGCATCAACGACTACGTGCTGCAGGGTAACCAGGGTGCGGTGAACCCTGGAAAGCTAGGCACCAAAGTTGCAGCGCACTATCGACTGATGGTGGGTCCCCGACAGTCAGCCGCAGTGCGGCTGCGTCTGACCAACCAGACCGATGCAGGTAAGAGTGGAACAAGCAAAACCACCGCATCCAGCTTCGGCACAGAGTTTGACAGGATCCTGACCGCTCGGATTCAGGAGGCAGATGACTTCTACCGTTCTGTGACGCCACCTTCGGTCTCCCCGGACGCGGCCAAGGTGATGCGCCAGGCTATCGCCGGCATGCTCTGGAGCAAGCAGTTCTTCTTCTTTGACGGCGATAACTGGCTAGACGAGCACAAGTCCAACCCACTCCATACCGGATATCGAAATTCCCGGAACTCGGAGTGGTACCACTTGCTGAACCAGGACATCATCTCCATGCCCGACAAGTGGGAATACCCTTGGTACGCGGCCTGGGACCTGGCTTTCCACACGCTCCCGCTCTCCATCGTTGATCCTGACTTCGCCAAGGAACAGATGGAGCTGATGCTCCGCGCCCTCTACTTGCACCCCAACGGCCAGATGCCCGCATACGAGTGGAATTTCAGCGACGTTAACCCCCCAGTCCACGCTTTCGCGACTCTCTTTTTGCACAGGACCGAACAGGCCCTACACGGCAAGACAGACCTCGATTTCCTTAAGACGACGTTCAGGAAGCTATTGATGAACTTCACCTGGTGGGTGAACCGCAAGGACCGTTTCGGCAAGAACGTGTTCGAGGGGGGCTTTCTCGGCCTCGACAACATCGGCGTGTTCGATCGCAGCGCGCCGCTTCCCACCGGCGGCCATCTGGAGCAAGCAGACGGCACAGCGTGGATGGCCCTTTTCACACAGAACATGATTGAGCTCGCATTTGAACTTACCCTCCATGACCCCACCTACGAGGACATGATCACGAAGTTCGTCGAGCACTTGTTCTACATCGGCGCAGCCATGAACCAGCCCGGTCAAGACGGGATGTGGGACGAGGAGGACGGTTTCTACTACGATCTGCTGCGGCTCCCGGACGGCAGCGCGACGCGTCTCAAGGTCCGCTCGATGGTCGGACTCCTGCCCGTATGCGCGACGACAATTGTCGAGGCCAGTGCCCGAGAGCGCGCTCCGCGAGCAACTGTCCAGCTCGAGGCACGTCGGCGTCGGATGCCCGAACTCCTGAAGTACATGCATCCCACGGGCCCGGGACACTTTGGCGTGGCGGAGAGGGGGATTATGGCTCTAGTGAACCAGGAGCGGCTCCGCCGGATCCTTACAAAGATGCTCGACGAAAACGAGTTCTTGAGCCCTTATGGCATCCGCTCGCTTTCCAAGTTCCACGAGCAACACCCGTACATCTTCCATTCGGGTGGCCAGGAGCACCGAGTGGATTACCTGCCGGCAGAGTCCAACACGGGCATGTTCGGCGGGAATTCCAACTGGCGCGGTCCGGTCTGGATGCCGGTGAATGCGCTCATCATCCGGGCGCTGCTGAACTTCTATTTGTACTATGGCGACAGCTTCAAAATTGAGTGTCCCACAGGGTCCGGCAAGCTGATGAACCTCTTTGAGGTCAGCAAGGAGATCGCGAACCGACTCACCCGGATCTTCTTGCGCGACGACCATGGCCGGCGACCCGTCTATGGCGGCACGGAAAAGTTCCAGAGCGATCCGTTCTGGCGAGACAACATCTACTTCTTTGAATTCTTCCATGGCGACAATGGTGCCGGGTTGGGCGCCAGTCACCAGACCGGCTGGACCGGACTCGTGGCCAAGATCATCCAGATCTACGGATTCATTGATGCCAAGCGGCTGCTGGAAGTAGGCAGACAGGCCGGGATCACTGAGAAAGCTCGCGCCGCTGGGTAGAAAGGGCGAGAGGAATAAGCCGAACGGAGGGGAGGGCGGCCCGTTTCCTTAGGTCAATGACTTGGCCTGCGACGCGACACTATCGTGACGGTGCTGGCGTCGGGAGTTAGCCGTGCTCTCGCCGCAGACTATTGTTTAAAAACTGGGGGAGGCCCGCTGACTCGTTTTCCCTTGAGGTCGACACTCACCTCGACGCGGTCGGCAATCTTGATGAAGGGAATGCCGCTGTTCATACCAAACTCCTTGCGGTCGAAGGCCATTGTCCCTGTAACGCTACCCACACCTTTCCCTCTGTCGGGAGTCGTAAACGCCAGCGTCTCGGGCTTGGCGACCCCACGGATAGTGAACGTTCCTGGGAGTTCAAATGTGGTCGGACCAGTCTGCACGACCTTGTCTGAGTGAAACGTGATGTATGGGTCATCTTTGGCGTTGAAGAAGTCTTTGCTTCGCAACTTGCCATCCTTCGTCCCGCTTCCGGTATTCACACTGTCAGCGTGAATCTTGATGTCCAGAACGCCAGTCGTACCATCCGTAGACGGAAATGTGAGCGTAGCCTCCCATTTGTCGAATTTGCCCTCGATAGCCACCGATGCCTTAACGGAGAAGTGAACGGCGCTTCCTTCTTGCTCAATTACGAAAACAGGGACTTGTGCTTGAGTCAATGACGGGATCAGGGCAGACGCTAAGAGGCAAAGGACCGCTATCGGCAGATTGCTCCGTGTGAACTTTTCTTGCTTCATCTATGTTCCTCCTCAAATTGGTGGTTTGGTTCAGCGGCGTATACTTCCGCTCCGGGCCTAGCAATTTTAGGCAAAGCAAACGCGGGCGGACAGGAAATGACAGGCGAAAATAACAGTGTGCCTCGTCGTTTGACCCGTTTGCAAGGGCGACCCTACGCCGTAACCCCGGCGAGACTCAAAGGAACGGGTTGCACCTCAACTCCATCCCGAATTGGTTTCCGGTGCTAACGCTCAATGCGACCCTTCAACAACAGTCTTTTTATTTCATCCTTACCCAAAATCTCAATCAGTCCTTTAGCAAAAAAGAACGGAATTAACACCACAAACATAAGCAGCATGGTAGCGAAGACATCCCTTGGGTCCGCTACCGTTTCGGAAAAGCTTGCGGCAAAAGACTGACCGTGCCAGACCTTGACCAACGCTTCCTCAAGAAGGTGGCAGACCATTAGGATGACGGTGAAAAGGGCAGAGTTCCAAAGCATCGAATACAATAAGGCTTTCCCGGCAGCCTTCTTTCCGGCATGAAGGATTTCTCCCAACCACATGAATTTTGCCAAGATCACCGCATTGATAAAGGCGAAGCCAAACTTCGCCGAGTAGTTGATGTGGTAGTTCGCAAGGACGATTTCACGATGGAGTGTAAGGACACCCAGTAGTACCCAGATGTATATAACGGTTATCGAGAGCTTCCGCAATTCGTCGAGCGCGCGCTTTTTCCAGCTAGGTTTCTCTTCATGCATCATGGCGAGAGTCCTTGTTTAGAAAGAAGGTAAGCAGGCCGCGCCTCTCAAACCATTCCTTTATCCGCTCGGAAGATATGATACTCAGCCGTGATGCTCAATGTCCTTCCCAAGTCCTTCCATGAGAAGGCCGGTTGATGTCAAGGCATACTTCGCTTTCTTCTTTCCGTGAGTCTGCTCCCATTTAACCAAGCCGCCTCTGTCGCCATCCTTCCATCCGCACTCTTTTGTGAGCGATATTCGCTCGGTGCTAGGTGGGTGTTCTTGTTTCAGTAGGTGCTGCTACCTGATAATCGTCCTCTCTTCCCACCGTTTCTGGGGGAGTCGGGCGCCAGGACTTAGTCGCAGTCACCTGGACTCGGCGGTTGAGCTCAGCTGTCCGGATCGCAACTCTCTAGGCCACTGCCTGCATCGCTCTCTGGCTATTGCGTAATGGTTCGTAGACCTCTCCGCTTACCCACAACCGATGGAGCAGTACCGCCAACTTTCGAGCCACGGCAACCGCCGCTCGCTTCTTGGCATTTTTTCCTCCTCGCTCCGAAAGCTTTTGTCCCCACCTCCGCAGATCACTGTCTTCTCCAAAAGGCCCCAGAATGTAATGCGCTCCCTGCACCATCATGGTTCTCAGATACCGGTCTCCTGCTTTGCTGATTTTCTTCTGCGGCTCGCTCTCCCCGGAGTTCCTCCGGCCAGGTTTCAATCCCAAAAAACAACCTACCTCGCGACTCTTCAGAAACCGGTGTGGATCTTCTATCGTCAGGACATACGTCAGCGCGATCTGCGTTCCTACACCCTTCACCTGCTTGAGCAAGGACACTTCCGGGTACACTTCCTTGGCGATTTTCTCCATGCGCTCGTCGTATTCCTTGATGCGCTCGTTCAGCGATTCGATTTCTTTGAGCAATGGCTCCAGAACATCCCGCAACTCGGTGCTCAATGCAGCGGCCAGCTCCCGGCTCACCTGCTCCGTGCCACACTTGGGCAGTCGTTCACCGTAAGATTTCACCAACCCGCGTGCTGCGTTCACCAAGGCCGTTCGAACACTCACCAGTTCAGCTCGCGCCCGGATTACCGTCAGATGAATTTGCGCTTGTACACTGCGATGCCGCACCGGCCCCAATAGCTCGGGATCGATTCGCGCCAGTCGTGCCAATGTCCGCGCATCGTGTCGATCATCTTTTCGATTGCTCTTGGTGATCAATTGCACTTTTTGTGCGTGCGCCACGATCACTTCGTGTTCCAGCTCCGTTAACAGCCGGCTTGCCCATGGCGAATGTGTTCCTGTCTCCAGGGCGATGCGACTTTGCGGCACCCTCGAAAATGTCTGCTTCATCGCTTCCGGTGTCGTCGGCACTTTCTGTTCCAGAATGATTTTGCCTGCTTCGTCCAAAACACAGTAGAACGACCAGCGATCTCCCAGATCCAACCCGATCGTCAGCTTTTGCTCCTTGAAAATTTCGTTCCCCAATGCCTGTGCAGTGCTAATCTTCTTCATCGCCGGTCTCCTTTTCTTGTGCCTCGAGCACGTCATTCATCGGGAGCGTATCGCATCCCGCTGGAGACCGGCCTTCTCATCCCATCTGGTAAACGCATTATAAAAGGGCGCCCGTTTGAAGTAGGTTTTGATCGTTCGCATCAACGCGGTTATCGGAAACTTGAAGTACTGGGACTGGACTTGTCCGGTAACCCGACTAATGTGTGCCACGAGCACGAAAGGAGGAAACGTTGAGTAGTGCGCAACTGCTTGACTGATGAGGGTAGGCCCCTCGGAACCGGTTTACAGGAACAGGTTCCAAACCACCTTCGGCGGCTGTAGTCAAAAGCTATGGTCGTGAACGCGGAAGGAAAAGGCCTGGCAACGACCAGGTCAGGTGACCGGCAAGAAGAGGACCGCAAGGGAACCACTGCTGAAGTGTCGAAAGGTTATAGACGATGTCAAAACCGCGGGGGGTTAGTTACTGCGGGAGTAGCTCCGACGAAACCTGCTTACGGGCGGAGCGGCATCCGGCATGAGAGGTGGCCTGAGCTTGCCAAAGAGGCGGTTGAGCGGAACGTGGGAACCTGAGACTTCGATGCAAACGGAGAAGCCACAAGTGGAAGAACCACGAGGGTGAGAGTACGGAAGCGAAGTTTCAGGGTCGGACTGCCCCACAGTAGTGAAGAAGCGGGGTAATTCCCGTGGAGCGAAGGGGGCAGGTCACTCGCGTCCTAACCAATTACGGTCAACTGGAAACAGGAGGAACCGAGTGGTTAGAACGGAAGGTCAAACCTTCACGGAGTGACACGAGCCGTGTGACTGGAGACAGTCAAGCACGGTTCTGTGAGGGGCTCGGGGTGAAATTCCCCGGGCCTACTCGGCCGGGACTTAGCTGACTGTCACGTCGCCCGAATCGGCGCTTCGGACGAGGATTCCTGGATGAACTTTCTCAGCGCTAGGGTCAGGGGAAGCGCGAGAACACCTCCCCAGAGGCCCAGGAGGGACGCCCAAACGATAAGAGATAACATGATCTCGAAGAGGCTGACATGCAGCCCTTTCTTCATAAACATTGGCTGGAGTAAGTAATCCGCCAGAAGCTGGGTCAAAGCGAGGCCGCCTCCAACTAAGAGGGCTCTCTTCCAGCCAAAGATCAGGAGCGCCAAGAAGGTCGGGGGGACAAGGGCGATCGTGAAACCCAAGCTGGGGATGAATTGCAGGAAGAAGTACAGAACGCACCAGAGCATCGGGAAGTCCACGCCAAGAGCGGCAAGCAGCGCGAAGTTTGCCAGCGCCGTGATAGCGCCCGTCTTCGCCTGAATGCCGATGAATCGCTGTATGTCGGCACCATAGTGGATTAGAGTCGCAGCGACCGGACTCCGCTTTGATTCCTCCTGTTCCACAATCTCCACCAGTAATAATAGTGATAGCAACCATACCAACAATCGTTCGGAGAATAGGCCCACCGCAGTTGGGAGAATACCGATCGCAAGCTCGGCGACTCGATCAGGGTTAAGAAAACCTGCCGGCGGGAGGTTCGCGAAATGAGTGCCATGGGAGTTCAATAAGGCGGTGACCTGCTGGTAGACGGCCGTGAAGTGCACCTCATATGTCGGCAGTTTCACCATCATGCGAAGGCTGGTCACAAACAGAAGAGAAGAAAAGACCACGTAAATTATAGCCACCAGGGCCACTGTCATAGCGACTGCCACCTGCGTCCCAAGCTTGAAACGCTTTATGAGCCACCGCGGAAACGGGACTGCCACGTAGGCAAAGAAAATAGAGATCAGAAGGAGCAAGAGGATGTGGGATGCGGCTCTGATTCCCCAAGCTACGACGACAATGTATGCGGCAGCCTGAAGAGAACGCATTAACCGGTGGTCATTTTCTGGCATGTCAAACTCCTTCAGCAGCGGGTTAGGTTTGACGAAATCGGTGAAAGCAGACCGACTGTTGCTTTAGAGGTCAGCGGAGGACGGCTGACTCGCTTCTCCATAGTCGTTTTTCCGGATAAGAGGCTGCGATGGTCGGGCTTTGCCTCTCCCACTGCCACTCGCAAAAGTACTAGGGGATGTGGCCCTCTGCGAGCTGGAGAAGCGCTCGGTCTACTTCTGGAACACGTCCCAGAAGACTATCGCACACTCACAATCTGCCAAAAGCGAAGCGCGGCGTCATCCAACCGTTCCTCAAGACGAAAAACGGGGCGAGAGAAGTAGACCTTTGCCCCAGCTTGGCTTCGGTGCTGCAGGAGTTCACGAGTGGCCGCAAATCCGGGCTCCTTTTTCACACATCAACCGGGGCGCAGCTTCTTCAATCGAACACGCTCCAAGACAGCCTCCATCCCATCCTCGAGCACTGAACCACGTGAAGGGTGGGTTCAACATCTTCCGGCGCTTCCGCCTGACACACCTTGAGAAGTCCGATTGCCCGGACGCACTCAAGCATTTTTGGTCGGGACACGCGCCGAAACGCGTTTCCGAACGCTATACGAAGCTCCTGGGCGAATGGCAATATCGGTTGGATTGGGCCGAACGCATAGGGATGGGCTTCTCAGTTGGCAAACCCGGCAAACTCCAGGTGGTATCGAGAGTCGCGTAAGTTATTGAAAAGATGGTGGACGAGAGGGGATTCGAACCCCCGGCCTCCTCGTTGCGAACGAAGTATTTTTCAAACTAAGACGCGGTGCTGCAATCACTTGCGTCTTAGCTCTGGTTTCCAAATGGCCTACTTGGCCTACCGGACTACCCACCTGCGCACCTGTGCGCATTGTCCGCCAGTGTGGTGTTGCAACCGACTTTGCCGCAGACAGCGCAGGATGTGACGGGTAGCGGCCGCCTTTCCATACGGCGATTCATAACTCAAATGTCATAGCGCGGGAGGACGAGCACAGTCCACGGGTCACGAACAAATTGTCGCTCGGTCCCACATTCATTGGACGAGCTCCACACGCCTCCGTCAAAGTCTCGTTGATTCAATTGCCCTTGTAGCGCGGCGAACAAGAAAAGGCCAGAGTGAGCTGGGGTTTTGGCCTCATTCTGGCCTCAACTCTCATTGCCCGTTTCGGCGTGTCGCAAGCTTCGGACATGGTTCGATTCCCATCGCCCGCTCCAGATTTACTGAAGATAAAGCACTTAACTTGGCTTTTCCAATTCAGCACTTGACTCCAAGTCAATTGCTTGGCGCTCGATTTTTTCTGCCAAAGAATTGATTGCACGGCATTGCGAATCACCAACCACGTGACCATATTTCTGTAACGTGGTCTTCGCGTCACAATGACGCAGTTGCCGCTGCACGACAGTAAGTGGTGCTCCTTCCTCGAGAAGCTCACTTGCTGCCGCATGGCGGAATGCGTGAGTGCCGGTGTGTGGGATGCCCAGCTTGTCTTGCACGGGCCAGAGTCCGTATTCCGTCACCTTGCCCACTGAAAAAGCGTTGCCGTTTTGGTTGGCGAAGAGGTAGCGGTTCTCGTTTTCGCGGTATCCGGTGTTCAGGAAGGCGCGAAGTCTCTTTTCCAGTGCTGCTGGCATGGGCACTTCACCCGTGCTGTTCTTGGTCTCCGTGGATTGCTCTTGTTTGGTGCGCGAATCAATCGAACGGCGAATGTAGATCACCTTTCGATTGCAGTCCAAATCGCCAATCTTCAAGCCGAGCATCTCACCAACCCTGCACCCGGTCATGCCCAACACCGCAAACATCGTGGCGTAAGGTTCCTTGGCATTGTTGATGATTTGTCCGACTTCCTTCGCGCTCAAGAAGCGAACTACTTCCAGTGCTTCATTACGCGGAAGCATTAGTTCTGACCGTTTCACTTGGTGCAGGGAATTCCCAAACTTTCGTGCAGTGCGCAGAATCGAGAACACAGTCTGCAAAATGTTCTCAAGAGTCTTCCGAGTCACTCCAGTTACTGCCGTGCTGGTCACGAAGGCCTGCAAGTTCTTGACGGTCATATCTTGAAGGAAAAAACTCCCAAGCCGGGGTTCGATATGCTGGGCCAAATGGCTTTCAGCAGCACAAACTGTTGAAGGCTTGAGATTTACGGCGATTTGCTCCCGCCACTCCTTCACCGCTTCCGCGAAGGTTCTGCCGTTCTTAATCACGGATGGTGCTGGAGCAGTGTTCAGGCTAGTTTGAATCGTGTTCGGCGTGCCCTAACGTAACGTACGTACGTTACGTTTCAATCGCACCATCGAACAGGCAAGCGATTCGTAGCTTTTCCTGACGCTGCCGCAACTTTCATGAGCCCTGAAAGTCGATCACTAAGAGGGTTATGTCGTCCTGTTGTCCTTGCCCCTTCGGATGTTCCGACCAACTCGATAACTCATCCAGCATCGAATCGGCAAAAGTTCCTGCTGCGAGTTCATGGTTGGATTCCAGAAATCCTTTGAAGTGGTCGATCTCAAATTGCTGCCCCGAAGGGCTCGTCGTTTCCACTACTCCGTCAGTGAATAGGACGGCCTTGTCGCCCAGTTCCATTCGCACCTCGACAGCAGAGTAGGTAGCTTCGGGGAACAGGCCGAGCATTAGGCCATTTTCCAGCACTTCCGAGACTTTTCCCGTTGATGCGTGCCACAGTAGGAGAGGAGGATGTCCCGCACCGGCGTAACTCATGGCCCTCTTTTCCATGTCCACGAATACGTAGGCTGCCGTCACATAATGATGCTTGAACTTGCCGCACAAGGATTGGTTCAATCCGGCCAAGACCCGCGCGGGATCAAATGCGTTTGGGAATTCCGCTGCCAGGGCAACCTTTAGCATAGAGGCTATAAGTGCCGCCGGCAGACCGTGCCCGGAAACGTCAGCGATCAGAATCCCCACGTGGTTCTCGTCCAAAATAATGAAGTCGTAAAAATCGCCTGCTACCGAGCTCATCGGAAGGTAGCGTGCAGCGATTTCCAAACCCTTAAACTTGGGAACCTCGTGCGGCAGGATGGACGCCTGGATCTCTCGCGCCATTTCCAGTTCACTATTTATTTCCAAGAGCTGTCGAGCCAGTTGTTCGCGGGCTTCGCGAAGCACAAGATGCGTATGGACTCGGGCTTTCACCACAGCAGGTGAGAACGGCTTGTGGATATAGTCCACAGCTCCAACCTCGAATCCCTTGGTCTCGTCGTCGGTTTCCGTTTGGCCCGTAAGAAAAATCACCGGTATGTCCTTGGCCTCTGGTGTGGTCTTCAGTATTCCGCAGACTTCGTAACCGTCCATCTCCGGCATAACAACATCCAGGAGGATCAGGTCCGGTTTCGGTTCGGCTTTCGCCAGGTCCAGAGCTTTCGCACCGCTGGTGGCGAGTAAGATTTTGAAATCGTCTTTCAAAATAGAACGGACGACCTGAAGGTTGGCAGGAGCATCGTCTACGACGAGTACAAGTTTCTTTTTATCAAATTCGATCATTTTGGCTGCTCCCAATGGACACCGTATTCGGTTGTGATCTCATCTAATTTCTTTCGCGCATCATCAAAATCAAACTTGCTGATCGCTGTACTTAGAGCGTCTAATCGCGGGTTGTCCACGGTGCCAGCCAGAATACGACCAAGGGCGAAAAACACGTCAACGGCATCGCCGTTGCTGGCTTCAAGCAGAGCCCTGAGCTGCGAGACTGCGGCGGCCGCAGCCCGCGGGTCGAAAGTGGCGGTCCTTTCCGACAACTCCGACCTTGCCGGCATAGCATCGACCATCGCTTGCTGAACGGCCTGCACCTGGCGGCCAGCCACTTGCGAGAATTCTTCCGCCACCGCCGGCACGGTCGGATCCGCCTTGCGAAGGGCTCGCTCCAGCTTTTCCGCAACCTTGAATAGTTCTACGAGCCCGATATTTCCCGCAACTCCCTTTACGGTGTGAGCGATTCTTTGGGCCAGTTTGTTGTCTCCGCTTTTGATTGCCAACAAAATCTGCGATGTCAATTCGTGCTGATCAGTCGCGAATCCCATCAGCAGCTCTCGATAAAGCTGCTTGTTTCCCGCAACCCGTTGCAAAGCGCCAGCCATATCAATGCCCTCAATCTCGGGAAGGACAACGTCGTTAACCGGGTTTGCAAGCCCGACGTCAGGCCTGGCAATCTGCCCTTGTCGCGAATTAGTCCACCGCAGGAGCGTTGCAAATAGCGCATCGGGTTCGATCGGCTTGCTCACGTGATCATTCATCCCGCCTTCCAGGCAGCGTAGCCGCTCTTCTACCAGCGCGTGTGCGGTCATTGCGATAATGGGAAGGTCTTGCAGCTGGGGCCGGCTCCGAAGAAGCCTTGTAGCCGTGAAACCGTCCATCTCAGGCATTTGCAGATCCATGAACACGATGTCAAATGGCGGCGGTTGTTCTCCCTCGGTAAGGATTGTTACGGCTTCGGCCCCGTGATTCGCCACCGTTACGATTGCGCCGGCACTTTCAAGAAGTTCGGTGGCCACCTGCTGATTTACCTCATTGTCTTCGACCAGCAGAATCCGGACACCCGTGGCGTCGTGAATAGGTACATTCGTTCTTGAGACAAGTGTGGCGTCAGCCTCCAGGCTAATTTCGCCAAACAGCTCTACAAGGGTGTCGAACAGCGTCGATGGCGTTACTGGTTTCAGCAGATACCCGTCAATTCCCATCTCCTCCGCTTGCGCCCGGATGTCGTCCCGCCCAAACGCCGTCACCATCACGACTTTTGGTATGTTCTTCAGGCGGCCGCCTCGCTTAATGATCCGGCTCGCCTCCAGTCCCTCCATGCCTGGCATCTGCCAGTCCATCATGACTAGTTGATAGTGATCCTGCGAGTCGGCGGCCGCGAGTTCCTGAATTGCGTCTTCGCCGGAGGAAACAGCTACAGCACGGAGAGCGAGTTCCTTAAGCAAGCCGGTGAGGATCTCCCGGGCCTGTAGATTGTCATCGACCACAAGGACCCGAATATTCGCGATGTCCGGGATCAAGAGCTTGCGCTTCGCTTTCCCCGACCCAATGCCGAACCAGGCAGTGAAATAAAAAGTGCTGCCTACGCCGTAGCTGCTTTCGACCCAGATGCTACCACCCATGATTTCGACCAGTTTTTTGGAAATCGTGAGCCCGAGACCGGTCCCGCCGTACCTTCGAGTCGTGGAGCTGTCGGCTTGGCTGAAAGCCTGGAACAGGCGAGCCGTCTGTTCGGGTGTCATGCCGATGCCGCTGTCGCGCACGGAAAACTTAAGATTCACGCTGTTCTGCGCTTTTTCCACCAACGTGACGGTCACCACGATCTCGCCCTGTTCGGTGAACTTCACAGCGTTGTTGACAAGGTTAATCAGGATTTGACCGAGCCGCAGGGGGTCGCCAACGAGATCCGACGGCAGATCCGGTTGCGCGGCGATGAGGAACTCCAGATTTTTGTCGTGAGCCTTCTGGCTGACGACGGAGGACAGGTTTTCGAGCACATTATCGAGGTGGAATTCTGTCTTTTCCATCTCCAGCTTCCCAGCCTCGATTTTTGAAAAGTCTAGGATGTCATTGATGATGCCGAGCAGAGCCTGCGCGGCAATCTTCGTTTTGGTCAGATAGTCGCTCTGTTTTGGTGTCAACTCCGTCTTCAGAGCCAGATGGGTCATCCCGAGGATGGCGTTCATCGGCGTCCGGATCTCGTGGCTCATGTTGGCGAGGAAGTCGGACTTGGCTTTCGTGGCGGCTTCGGCCACATCCTTCGCGGTCATGAGTTCCGCCTCTAGCCGCTTGCGCTCCGTAATATCTTCCTGCAAGGAGGCCACATACTGCGGTCTGCCCGCCGCATCCCGGAGTAAAGAGAATCTCACGCTCGTAACTGCGATACGGCCGTCTCTGCGAATTAAGCGTTGTTCCCATTCATCCTTTTCATGCTTGCCCTGGACGAGTTCGCCATATCGCTTCGCGTCTAAAGCACTCTCGTCAGGAGGGGTGATCTGGTCCCACGTCTCCAAGCGGCTTAGCTCTTTCTCGGTGTAACCTAACATCTCCTGGAGCGCGCGGTTGGGACTAAGTTCCTGTCTATCGATGTTGAAGACACCGATCCCAATCTGGGCATTCTCGAAAATCGAACGGAAAAGCTGCTCACTAGCCCGCACCTTTTCCTCAGCCCGCTTTCGCTCAGTGATATCAACAACCGTGACGACGGCGCCAATGATCCTTCCGTCTTCAAGAATTGGAAACGAGGAATATTCAACCGGGATTGGGGTGCCGTCCCTCCGCCACATCACCTCATCGTCTACGCGGCAGCCCTCGCCCTTCTTAATTGCGCGGTAAACGGGGCATTGATCAGCGGGATAGACGGAGCCGTCCGGCTTGTGGTGATGCACCAGCTCATGCATATTCTGGCCTAACGTCTCCTCGGGGCGGCAGCACACCAATTCACAGGTAGCCCGGTTGATGAATGTGCATTTCCCTTCCAGATCGATCCCGTAGATGCCCTGCCCGGTAGATTCCAGGAGCAACTGCATTCGCCGCGTTAGGCGGTTTCGTTCCTCTTGCGCCCGCCTGCTTTCCGTAATGTCTTCCGTTAAGGACGCAACGTACTGTGGCTTTCCGGATGTATCCCTGATCAACGAGAACCGCGCGTTAGTAACGACGGCTCGGCCGTCGTGGTGTACGAAGCGTTGTTCCCACTCGTCCTTTTCATGCTTGCCCTGGACGAGTTCGGCGTATCGTTCCGCCCCGGAAGCACGTTGATCCGGGTGAACAATCTGGTCCCATTTTTCTAGGTGGCTCAGATCCTTCTCGGCGTAACCCAACATCTCCTGGAACGCGCGGTTGGTGAAAACCGCCTGGCCATCAATATTGAAGAAGCTGATCCCGATCTGGGCATTCTCGAAAATCGAGCGGAAGAGCCGATCGCTTGCCTGCTTGTTCTCCTCGACAACGGCTGCTAGAACCATGAACGGTGCTGCTGCGAAAAATAAGAATAGCTGCAGAGACAACACGTTATTGGGCAGCCCCGATGCGATGAATGGACCTCCGTCGCGGGTTGCGCCCCAAATTGCCAGAACTGCGATTACAATCGCCGAAGTGCTCACCCCCGTTGATCCGAAACGCAAAGCGGACCAAAGCATGAAGGGCACGAGAGAATAAAGCAGTGCCTCAGAGCTGTATCTCCCAGGAGCGACCAACGTGAGATATCCGAAAACTATCAACCCAACGAACAGTGCGGCGGCTTCGAGGTAATAAGCGCGTGATTTCTGGCTCCGTTCCGGTCCTTTGCTGAACCAGCCTAAAATCGCTGGCATCAGGGTGAGGTATACTATCGCCTCTGAAAAAAAAGAAATCCTCCAACTCGCCCAATAGTTTCTGCTGGTGGCCAGCGCGACGGCGAATGCCCCAATGAAAGGCGCCAGGATCACCGCGAACAACGAAAACTTGGCCAGGGCTCTTACACTGTTTAGCCGAGGCACGCCCCTAAAGGCATAGTTAAGACACAACGCGGCGGTGAGGACCTCGACCGTATCAGACAGAATGAGCAGAGCACTCCAACGAATCGTCAAGCCCGCCTGGATGTTATACAGAAGAGAAGCAGCAAACGCTGCCGCGATCAGTATTGGCCACATCCTCCGCGGCACCAGCAACAATACGGATACTAGAAATACGTTACCGAGCCAGAGTGGCCAGTCCGCCTGCGGACCTATCATCAGCATCCCTCCGAGTTTTGCTGCGCCGTAGGCCAGGATGGCCACGAAGCACACTAGGATCACCGTGTGCCACGGAGAATTCAGATTCACGGCGCTCCAAGAGGAACGATTAGGCTCGGTTTCCATCACCCAACTCCGATGTCGATGGAATCGGTTAACAAGTTAGCGATTACCATCCGGCCGTTGTCGAAAATTGAGCGGGAGCTGCTTTCGACCGCAGGCCTCGCTTGGCAGGTTTGCGCACGCTTGCTCCCTGAGGGTGCGGAACACAACGCGACGATACCCCCGTCCCCGACTTTCTGCTATTGGTAATAATGCGGGGGCTCAACCATCAGGAGTAATGGAACCGCCGCTAATCTTACCTAACTAGTCTCGAGGCCTGGAATTAGAGACTTAAGGAAAAACTCAGATGGCTAATAAAGCGTTCGCAGTGCACAAGAATGCGCCAGCTCCGCCTCGGCGGCACATGGAGAAAGCCGACAACTCCGGGGAAGACGTTACTTTTGACACTTGACATGGTTCCTGCATCCGCCTAACTTTCGCATGTACCACAAGTGATAAGTTGCTTGTGACAACAGAGAACCCAGGGCATCGCTTTCTCCTTCAAGCGTATAGCCGCCACCGTTACCTAAAGGTGGCAATACTATTACCCTTCTGAAAACGATCCCGTTCACAAGCTGCCGGAGCTGAAGGTGCTGGCCGCTTCATACGTCTTGGGCGAGATGAGCGTTGCACTGAAAGAGATCAACGTGGTTGAGGACCTTCTTAAAGCGCAACCTGAATCACTGCTGAGGAAAGCGGCCTCAGAGGTGGCTTGATGCCTGACGGCTCTCCCCGCCAACGGGCAGGCCAACTAGCCCACCGAAGGACAAAGTGGCAGGCCTTGCAAGCCGAAGACAGGGTCACGCAAGCAATCCAGGGCGGCGCTGGATTTGTCCCGCGCGTCATGCAGAGTGGCGGATCAACCACGATGGCTGACTACTGTTACATCGGTTCGCGTTTGCAGCTAGCCTTGTAAGCCAGTCCAGTCGAAGAATCTGGACGAGGCCAAGGCGATGCTGCTGAAGAATTTCCCACGTGCCGCCAAAAAAGTAGACCGGTCATCAGTTGAAGACAAGTATGAATCTGAATTTAGGAGAAGATCATGACGAAGCGGTATTTCCGATTGATTGCCGTGCTCGCGCTGGTTTCACTCTTATTCCTTGGAATCACTCTGCTGCGCTCCAGCGGAGCAAAAGCTCAGCCACCGCAACAGTACCCGATCATGGACAAAGTGGCTGATAAGATCATCCAGAAATATCAGACGTCCACCTGCGAGCAATTGTGGGTGAAGAAGAGCGAAAAGACTCCGCCAACTCCGGAAGAGCAGAAGGCCATCGCATTTCTTAAAAGCGATCATGAGATGCGTACCGCCTTCATCAACAAAGTTGCACCACCAATCGCCAACAAGATGTTTGAGTGTGGAATGATTCCATGAGGGGATCGGAACTAAGAAATTCAGGCCAGTCTTTTGAGGTATGTCATGAAAACCCGACTCAAGAGTTTTGTAGAAACACTACTGATGTTGCTGCTCGCACTTTCCCTGGTGACTGTAGCCGCGAGCGCTCAAACTACGTCGCCGCCCGCAAAGAAGAAGACCACTCAAACCAAGAACCCTCCAGCTACCCCGCCCAAACCGGACCTGGAGCCGAAAGCAATTGAACTGCTAAAAGCCGTGAGCAACCGCTTGGCTGCTACGCATACGCTGTCATTCACAGCGGTGCAAATCTTCGAGTCTCCGAGCCGCCAGGGCCCTCCCCTTGCCTATGCAAAAAAGACAGACGTCACTCTGCAGAGGCCTGACAGGATGCGTGTGATCACTTCAGGTGACGGTCCGGCCTCGGAGTTCTACTACAACGGCAAAACCGTGACGGCCTTCGCACCGGCCGAAAACCTACTCGCCGTGAGCGATGCGCCCCCTACGATTGACGCCATGTTGGAAGCGGTCTACCACTCCGCCGGTATCTTCTTCACATTCACCGACTTGGTTGTTGCCGATCCTTATAAGGATATGGCGGAAGGGCTGACACTTGCCTATTATGTCGGCCAATCCCACGTGGTTCAGGGAACGACGACGGACATGGTGGCATACATCGATAACGGCGTGTTCATCCAGGTGTGGATTGGAACTGAGGACAAGCTTCCCCACATGGTCCGGGCAATTTTTCTCGACGATCCAGAGAGTTTGCGCAGCCAGGTCGAGTTCTCCAACTGGCAACTCGACGTTACCGTCCCCGCGGATACCTTTGCGCTCTCGAGCGCTGGCGACGCGAGACGCATCCCGTTCGCTGACATTAAGACGCAGGCCGCGTCGGGCACTATGCCCTCTGCGAGGGCGAATTCACCCAAAAAACAACCATGAAGGAGAAGGGACACATGATGGAAAAGATGATGGCTAGTTTGCTAACTCTGCTATTCACTCTGCTCTTCTGCGGGACGGCCCGGGCTCAAGCGCATGCGAACCGCTACGGGGGCGGTTCCACCTCCCATAGCGGGAATACCACCACGCGCACCAATGCCTACGGTGGCAACGCGACACACACCGCTGGACAGGGAACGACCGCCTCCAATGCATACGGTGGCTCTGCAAGTCATGCGGAAGGGTCAGGAAAGACGACGGCCACCAACGCCTATGGTGGCAGCGCGACACACACCGCCGGACAGGGAACCAGCGCCTCCAACGCATACGGTGGCTCTGCATATCATGCGGCAGGGTCAGGAACGACGACGGCCACCAACGCCTATGGTGGTACCGCGACACATTACGCGGGAGCTGGCACCGTCGCTACAACTCCCTCTGGCCAGACAGCGGTATATCACCCACCCACTGCCTACTATGGGTACCATCCACCCACGACCGTGGCGTACTATGGAACAAGCTGCTACAACTGCAGCTCGGGTTCAACTGCAGGTGCCGCCGCGGCAGGTGTGGTTGTCGGAATGGCTGTCGGCGCAGCCGCAGCCTCTTCCAAGGCCAGCTCCGAAAGCTCGAGCGCGTACAGTGCAGGCTACTCCGCCGGCACGACTAACGCGAGCACTGCGAACGCCAACGCCGCTGCGGCCAATGCGAATCAGGCCGCCGCGAACGCCAATGCCGCGGCTTCGAACGCTAATCATGCCGCTTCAGGCACCGTCACGTACCAAATGGGCGCGGTTTATGGGGCGCTGCCCGCCGGCTGCATCAGTCCCAATGTCTCGGGAGGTGGAACCTATTATTTGTGCGGTAACACCTGGTTCAGCCCTTCCTACGGCGCGAACGGGGTGCTTTACAAAGTGGTGCCCACTCCGTGAGAGAAACGAATCGCTCAAGTTAGCGAGAGAGTTATTCGGAAGTCCTTGATTCGGTCTAACGAGAGTTCACTTGCCCGCTTCGCCGGGGGCTGATGCAGGCGGAGACCACCATGAAAACAAAAACCCCCTATTTTGCACTCCTTTGCTGTATAGCTCTTGCACTGACAAGCCCCATGGGCTGTAAGAATAAGACTGGTTCATCGTCAACTGATAAAGCCAGCCCCGCGGAAGCGCTGGCATCTGGTACACCTGAATTTGAACAGGATCCAGGCTGGCCGCGCATACTTGAGAAGCCCGGCGCTGCGGTCATCGCGTATCAGCCGCAGGTGGATGAGTGGAACAATTTCTCCGATGTCACGTGGCGCCAGGCTTTTCAGATAACGCCTGCGGGTGGCAAGCAGGTGATTGGCGCCGCGACGTTCCAAGGAACCACAAACGTGGATAGCGACAAGCATATGGTCGCCATCTCCGGGATCAGAGTCATTAATACCTACTTTCCGTCATTCGATGAGGCCGCATCCGGAAAGATGGATCAGCTCTTGAAGACCTTTGTTCCGGAAGTGGTAGACATCTCCCTCGAACGGGTTGTTGCCTATATGCCTAAGCCCCAGTCCGTCCAGGCGGTGAACCTGAAAAACGACCCGCCTTCTATCTTCGTGAATTATGGCCCTGCAATCCTTTTGTCACTCGATGGCGAACCTGTTGTTTCCGAAATCCCGAGCACGAAATTGAATTTTATTGTCAACACCCAGTGGGCAGTTTTTCTGGATACAAATAATTCGCAGTATTACCTGCTGGCTGGCCTCCGTTGGCTCACCGCCCCGGATTTGCATGGCCCGTGGGCCGCTGCCACAAAGTTACCGGAGGACATGGCGAAACTCCCCAAGGATCCGGAATGGACAGATTTGAAGGAAGTGATACCGCTGCCTGTCCAAGCAAGCGGTCCGATTCCAAAAGTTTTTTACAGCACTGTTCCGGCCGAAGTCATTCTTTTTGACGGGAAACCCGTTTTCGCAAAGATTCCGCAGACCCATCTTCTCTACGCTACCAATACGGATAGTCCGGTCTTTCTTTACTCGCCCACGAACGAATATTACTATCTGGCTGCGGGGCGCTGGTTCCGGTCCAAAGATATGCAGGGCAAATGGACTTTCGCATCGATGGACTTGCCAGAGGATTTCTCCAAAATCCCACCCGCCAGTCCGGCTGGTACCATTTTGTCTTCGGTGCCGGGTACCGACGAAGCCAAAGATGCTGTGTTGATTTCCCAGATTCCCACCGTGATGGAGATTGACCCCAAGTCCGCCGCGGCAAAAGCCAACGTGAACTACAACGGTGATCCGCAGTTCGCACCGATCGAAGGAACTTCGCTTTCCTACGCGACGAACACGGCCGACAAAGTAATCAAGGTTGGAGATGTCTATTATTTGTGCCTCCAGGGCGTGTGGTTCATGTCTCCGAACGCCCAGGGCCCTTGGACGACAGCCAGTTCCGTTCCACAAGTCATATACACAATCCCGCCAAGCTCGCCGGTCTATAACGTAACGTATGTGACGCAGACGACCACTTCCAGTGGAACCGTGCAATGCAGTCACACGGCCGGGTACTGGGCGCTTTTGTTATTGGGGTTGCCGTTGGCGCCGTCATTGCCAATGGAACTGGCTATTACTATCCGCCCTACATTTACCGTCCGCCGTATGCATATCCGGTTTATCGCCCGTATCCAGTGCCGTATGGCTACGGCTCTTATTACAACACCGCAAACGGCTCGTACGGTCGTTATGCCACGGCGTACGGTCCGTATGGCACAGCAACGCGGGCAGCTTCGTACAACCCGTACAGCGGCACCTACAAACAGGGCGCATCCGTTGCAACTCCTTATGGCAGGCAAAGTGTCGGGCAGGCCTACAATCCCTATACCGGAACGTACGCCGCAACACATCAGGGATCGAGTCCCACCGCGCAGTGGGGTCAATCCTACGTCTCGAATGGCAATAAATCCGCCTACACACAACACTACTCGACCTCGCAGGGAACGGTTGCATCCGCGCAGGGGTCCCAGGGCGGAAAGGCAGTCGGGGCTTCCACCCCTTATGGCAATGCCGCGGTGGGCAAAACTACAAGCGGAGACTTGTATGCCGGCAAGGACGGCAACGTTTACAAGAACACGGGTTCAGGCTGGCAAAAATATGACAACAGTTCCGGCTCCTGGAACACCGCGACCACGTCCCAGAACCGGCAGCAGGCTCAACAGAAAGCTCAGCCACAAAAACAGTCCTATCAACAACAGAATCCAAGTAGCCAACAGGCTCAGCAGCAAAAACAGTCCTATCAACAACAGAATCCAAGTAGCCAACAGGCTCAACAGCAAAAACAGTCCTATCAACAACAGAATCCAAGTAGCCAGGCGAACTCCCAACAGGCCCAGCAACAAAGACAGTCTTCTCAGCAGCGGGCCCCAAGTGCGCAAACGAATTCGTACAGTGGCCAGCAGCGCTCGCAGAGTCCAAACTCGAGCGCTATGTCTACCCAGAGTCTCAATTCGGAAATGCAGAACCGGCAGCGAGGATCGGCACAGACCCAAAACTACCAGCGCGCGACCGGGAGCAGCGGCGGGACTCGGAGCACGAGTAGCGGAGGCGGTGCTCGACGTCCCTAGGTCCGGTTGAATTCTAGCGGCCCGACCCCTCCACCGCGCACGCCGATGTAAATCAGGTATAACATCGCCAGCACGCTATAGGTCGCCATACCGCGGAATGCTGGTCGAGTGTCGCTGCCACGCCAGCAGGCGACCACCAATCCGATCAGAGCAGACCCGCGAGGCGGCTCATCGGAACGCCAGCGCCGGCGATTTCCGCTCCAAACAGCAGGCGGACAACGATGCGTGGATAGATCAGCAAAATCACTCCCGTCCCCACTTCGGCCATTGCCGCGAGCTTGAGGAGTGTATTCATTCGAATTTTCTCCCGGACAGTCAATCGACCGCGGCACGGGCGGAAGCCTGTACGTGGGCTCGAAAAAATCCGCTGGGTGGTATGTTCAACCTGTCATTTCGGTTCTACAACCCATAAGCTAGAAACGATTCCTGCAGGCCGTTTCCCTCCGAGTCTGGCGACGCAGTTGGGAGCGAGCCAAAGATTTACTACCCTCCAAGTTTCTGGTAATTCGAATTCGTCGTTGTTACTACCAACTGCTTCGCAGTTGCGTTGAGAACTGTTTGCTGCTCATAGTTAGTGCCATCCGGCAGGCTGCCCATCTGCACCTGCAACGTCACGGCGTCCTTTTCCTGCCCCATGTATGTACTGATGTTCAAGCCGGTGATTTTCTTAGTGGTAGTGTCAAACGTGAGGGTCATCTTATCTCCGGGCTGGGCATAATCAGCGAAGACCAAGTTCACGGCGCCAGGCACGGGGTTCAAGGAGAGCTTTCCGGACTGGTAGGCTGCCTGCATTTTCTGAGGGTCGGGTGGCACGTACATGCTGAGGACGGCCTTCACGTCCTGCATGTAATCTTTCATTTCCGCCTTTTTCTTCGCGATGACTTTTTCTTTCATCCTGCCGCCGCTCGGTTCTTGCGGAGGGGGACCATCGGGGTCTTTTGGACCTTTCCGTCAGGACCGTACTGGCACAAATTTTTGGAAGGAGGCTTCGCATCTCCCTTAAGTGTCAGCTGCTGTGTCTCTGTCCATTGATACTGCAGCAGTTTTTGCTTGTTTTCCGCAACAGACTGCTTCGCGGCTGCAAGCTTCTGCTGAAGTTCAGCATTCTGTGGAAATGTTGGCGCAGCGGCCAGAAGCGCTACCGCACCAATGATCGTCATGCGTATAGTTCTCCGACTCATTAGAGCCCTCCTTACTGTCCGTGACCTTCTGCCACGCCCGACGAGAAGCATCGACAGACTTGCGGAGACGACAAACTCTGGCCACAACAGCAGCCCAACCCCTTCACCGCGCGCTACAAACCGGAATATTACGGGATGACATTTATGGGCCGGGAATGAGCTGAGCCACCTCAAGAACCACTCTTGGACGTTGAGCCAGGAACGTCCTTCTACGGCCCGATATTCTCTTATGGGTGCGCTGATGGGGTCAATCGGCAAAAGTAACAGGGGGAATCGCAGAGTTGTGTTGTCGTCGGTCGCGAGACAACGAGGACCAACTTGAACAACCAGCAGTTCAATGGCAACACAGTTAAGAAAAGCTAAGATTTCACCAGTTCGCAGTACACTTCAAATCGACGGTTCGCTCCGATCGTTGATCGCCGAGCTATCGTTTTCCAAGGGCGAAGCAGGGAGTCGACGCGGCGGATCTACGATGATACCCTGACTGGCTCGCTCGCTGAGACACCGCTCTTTCCGAACAATTTCAGGAATTTGCCGAGCAGTTCCAGGCAGCGCACCTTGTCGGAGAGCCTAAGGTGTAAGGTCCTGCGCACGTTGCCGTCTTTCATGGGGCCTTGAGCGCAACTCTCCAGAGTGATTTCCCTGATAGCGGCCGCTTGATCGCGCGTTATTTCCGACAAACTCAAGAAAGCGACGCCCTTCTTGTTGATTTTGAAGTAGTCCAACATGTTGGCAAAAGCAAGCTTGCAGAGCTCCTGAATGACCTTCTCCGCAGACAGTTCATACTTCTTCGCGAGCCCTCCGAGGAATTGTTCAACGAGTTGTTGGACCTCGGTTTTTTTCAGCCAGCGAGACGCCATAACGTGGGCAGAAGACTTAGGACAACCTGCCGCGAGAGCAGCCTTCGTTCCGTTGTGCTGAGGGTCCGCGGCATAGGCTAGCGCGAATCGTCTTTGCCGGTTAGTGAGCTCCTTAGGCATCTATGTGGCTCCCGCGGTTGATTCCACGAAGCTGAATTTGCTCCGTCGCTTACTTCATCCACAAGACCTTCTTCGGGAACCAGTCAATGAGATTGAGCAAAGCAGTAGATCTCGAAAACCGCTGGCCTCCCTTAGCATAACGCGCCGCAACCACTATGGTTCTCTGTATGACTACGGGAATTGCGCCTGAATTGCCCTCAAGTGGGCGACTTGGGCGACTCCTGCAATTCCCAAAAGCCGTGTAAGTTGTTGAAGGAATTGGTGGACGAGAGGGGATTCGAACCCCCGGCCTCCTCGTTGCGAACGAGGAGAAAAATCTAATAAGGCGTGGTGCTGCAACCACTTACGTCTTTTGAACTTCCTTTAGCATTCGTTGGCAAACTCGTTCCACTGCAACTTTAATGTAAGAGAACTCGTCAGAGTGAAGGAAGGCGAAGGAGGCGAGTGAATGCGCGGCGACGATGACCTGCAAGAAGGAATGTTCAGCTACATTTCTCCAGAGAAGCGTGTCCCCACAGATCACCCGTTGCGACCGATTCGCAAGATGGTGGACGAGATTCTGAAGGAAGATGTCGCCGAAGTTCGCGAAGCTGTACTCCGATGTGGGGCGCCCGTTGATCGCTCCGGAACGGCTGTTGAGGTCACTGCTGTTGCAGGTTTTCGATCCGGTGCGAGGGGAGCGCATGTTGATCGAGCAACTCCAGTACAACATGCTGTTCCGATGGTTTGTGGGGATGGAGATGGACGAGACGGTATGGAATCACGCGGTGTACAGCAAGAACCGGGAGCGTTTGCTGAACGAGGAGATCGCGGAGTCTTTTTTTCAAAGGGTGCTGGAACGCGCCAAGCCGTACATGTCGGACGAACACTTCACGGTGGACGGGACGCTGATCGAGGCCTGGGCGAGTCAGAAGAGTTTTCGGCGGAAAGACGGGAAGGGGAAGCCACCCGGACCAGGAGGAGAGGTCGACTTTCACAAGGAGAAGCGGACGAACCAGACCCATGAATCGACGACGGATCCCGAGGCGCGGCTGTTCCGGAAGTCCAAAGGGAGCGAAGCAAAGCTCGGCTACCTGGGACATGTATTGATGGAGAACCGCAGCGGGCTTTTGGTGCAGACTTTTCTGACCGAGGCGAATGGAAGAGCGGAACGAGAGGCAGCGATGCTCATGGCCGAGGCAATTCCCAGCGGAAAGCGGGTCACCTTGGGAGGAGACAAAAACTACGACACGCAGGAATTCGTACGAGAACTCCGCGGGATGAACATTACCCCGCATGTGGCGCAGAATGATACTGAACTGCAGCAGCGCGGTGGACGAGCGGACCACGCGGCATGCTGGGTATGTGGTGAGTCAGCGGAAGCGAAAACGAGTGGAGAAGTTGTTCGGGTGGATGAAGATGGTGGGGATGCTCAGAAAAGTGAAGCTGCGAGGGATCGACAAGGTTGGATGGCTTTTTACCTTCACCGGAGCTGCCTATAACCTCTGCCGATTGCGGAACCTGATAGCGGAAGCATGACATCGGGTTCCGCTTAGGGCCAGCTGAGCGGACAGAACGACCAAACGGCTCTTATGCAATGCAGTGATAACCCTTGAAATTCAGAACCGATCTCTCACAAAACTCAATTCTTCAACGAGCTGTATAGATTGGGCAACTTGGGTAACTCGGTCTTGTTTGGGTGTAGTTGAGCGTTCCAATTCTCTCGGAGGGTCGCCCGACCGAAAGCAATCAGGCACCTCCCAATCTTCGGACGTGGGTCGATCCCCACCGCCCCTACCAATTTCGTTGCAGCCAGTAGACTTAGAGGAAAGTCGGCTCCAATTCGCCTACTCGGCTCCAATTGAGTCATTGCACCGAGTATTTCTCGATCCGCTCCGCGTGTTTCTCCACTGCCTCACGTTGTGCATTGCCAACGACGTGGCCGTAAATCCCCAGGGCCGGGTGTGCGGTACACCGTCAGGGGTTGCGAGAGTGGTCAGCACTGGATATCCGCGTATGCTTTTCTGCTGTTCCCAATTTATTATTTACGCGTATTGCTACGGAAATTTTTGTGATCTGTAAATTCATTTATTTTTTCTCCTGTGCGCCGGTTAAACCGGCGAGGTGTAGTGAATGTAAAAGTCATACGAAAGTGGATCAGCGACCCACATCGGCCCCGAGTCATGCGGAGCTGCTTGCAAAGGCAGCGTCGAAGCGTTGACAGGGGAACGTGCGGGCCGGGTATTCAGCCGCGTAAGAAACTTCCTCCGGGACGCTGACGCTGTAGGAGAAAGCGGAAGGCCCCATCGGGTGCACCGATATCGCGAGGTGTGCCAGAGTCCCGCGCGGTCAAAGACCCCGTGCACGTACGCAAGCACCTCGCATGGGAACCGGGAGATCCCCAGTCCGCCCAAGGCCGCAGTTGCTTTGGGACGCATCGGGAAGTCTAAGGACGTACGCCGATGACGAACGGACCGGGGAAGTCGGACAGACCTGTAGTACCTGAGAAGTCCCCGAACAAGACTGGGAAACCGGTGGCGGAGGGGATGGAGGGGAAGAGGTTTGGCCAAAGGGAACCTGCCACAGCAAAACGCGTCCCGGACACCGAGCCGGACTGACGCGCCGAGTGCGCTGGAGCGGGTACGTCAAGCAGCAGGAAAGGATAAGCAGTTGCGGTTCACGGCGCTTCTGCACCACATCTACAACCTGGAAACACTTCGGATGGCCTACTTCCGATTGAAGAAGGAAGCCGCGCCGGGTGTGGACGGGGAAACGTGGCGACACTACGGCGAGCAACTGGAGGGGAACCTCCAGGATCTCTCCGAAAGGTTGAAGCGAGGAGCGTACCGAGCGAAGCCGGTGCGTAGGGTGTATATCGCCAAGACCGATGGGCGGCAAAGGCCGCTCGGAGTACCGGCGCTGGAAGACAAAATCGTTCAGCGCGCGGCGGTCGAGGTTCTGAATGCCATCTACGAAACGGACTTTCGCCATTTTTCGTACGGGTTCCGACCAGGGCGCAGCGCAGCATCAAGCGCTGGATGCGCTGTACACCGGACTGTTGACGAGAAAAGTGAACTGGGTGCTCGATCTGGATATCAAAGGCTTTTTCGACGGACTTTCTCACGAATGGCTGGTGAAGTTCGTCGAGCACCGGGTTGCAGATCGGCGCGTCGTGTGGTTTAATTCAGAAATGGCTCGATGCTGGGCGCGCTGGAGGATGGGAAACGAATACGAGTGGAAGAAGGAACGCCCCAGGGCGGGAGTGCTTCGCCGCTTTTGGCAAACGTCTATCTTCATTACGTGTTCGACCTGTGGGTCCAAGCATGGCGTCAGAAGCGCGCGCACGGCGATATGATCGTGGTGCGATTCGCAGACGACATCGTGGTGGGATTCAACAGCAAAGCGGATGCTGATCAGTTCCGGGCAGAACTTACCGAACGAATGAAGAAGTTCAACCTGGAATTGCATCCCGAGAAAACGCGCTTGCTGGAGTTCGGTCCGTTCGCAATCGACCAACGGCAGTGGCGTGGAGAAGGGAAACCGGAGACGTTCAACTTTTTTGCCTTCAACCACATCGGCGCCAAGAAGAGGAGCAATGGACGGTTCACGGTGCTGCGGCAAACGATCCGCAAAAGGTTGCAGACGAAGTTGAACGAGGTGAAAGCCGAACTTCAGCGACTCATGCATGAACCCATCCCCGAAGTAGGCAAGTGGTTGCAAGCGGTGGTAGATGGGCACATTCGGTATTACGGCGTGCCTCTGAACCAAAACGCGCTGTGGATTTTTCGTTTCCAAGTAGGGCGGCTCTGGCATCGCGCGCTGTCGCGGCGCAGCCAGAACGGCCGCGTCCTCTGGGATCGTATGCGGCGCCTCATCAACCGCTGGCTGCCTGTGCCTCTCCGTCTGTCATCCCTATCCCCTGCGCCGCATGGGCGTCGTTACCTAAGGCAAGAGCCGGATGCGGGAATCCCGCTTGTCCGGATCCGTGGAGGGGGTTGTGTGCAAACATGATCTCTGACTCCGACTAATTATTCCACCGTCGCTGCAATGTTGATCTACAGTTTCACACTGCACATCTACACCATTTTTTGGGTACCCAAGTCACCTCGGCTTCGTTGCCAATCATAGTTCTGGCTCCATCATTGTCACTCAAGTATCTTCTCAAGGAGCCGTCGCCCGCGGCCGAGGCAAAGCGAGTTTCGGCAAGGCGACCGGCTTGAGGCTCAAGATAAGATTATTTGTGGCGTTACCATCAAAGCCGAGCCATCGGCGTAAATGAGCGCGGAAATTTTCGATCTGGCCAGCCACGGCAGCGGAGGTGATCCAATGAGGGTGATCGTCGTTGGCGGCGGGTTTGCAGCAGTGCAGTTCGCACGGACTCTTCGCAAGAAGCTGCGCGCCTCCGAGTGTGAGATTCTGCTGTTCAACTGTGAGAACCACTTGGTGTTTCATCCCCTGCTTGCGGATGTCGCGGGAGCTTCGATCAACCCGGATGCTGCGGCAACTCCTTTGCGCCAGATGCTACCCGGAGTTGGTTGCCGCACCGAGCGAGTACAGAGAATTGACCTTCATTCTTCCGAGGTCGAATTCGATGATGGAAGCGGCGTCCTCAGCCGCCTGCGTTACGATCACGTGGTGATTGCCTGCGGCGCGGAAAGCAACCTGAGCATCATTCCCGGAATGACCGAGCATGCGTTTGGGTTCAAGGTCATGCGCGATGCCATCGACCTGCGCCAGCACATCGTGCGTCAAATGGAACAAGCGGAGGTCTCGAGCGATCCCGACCGTCGACGCTGGCATCTAAGCTTCATCATCGTGGGGGCGGGCTTCAGCGGCGTTGAGTTGGCTGGGGAGATCAATGAGCTAGTTCGCGACAGCACCCGCTTTTACCGGAATTTTCGAAAAGAGGACGTGATTGTCACCCTGGTGCATTCCCAGGACCACATCTTGCCGGAAGTAGCGGTGAGGCTGGGGGAATTCGCCAAAAAGAAGATGGAGAAAGCGGGCATCACCATACTGCTGAATACACGTGCAGTTGCGGCAACCCACGAAGGAGTTGAACTGAAGGATGGGCGGATGCTAGCTGGAGCCACCATAGTGTGCACGATCGGGACGGCTGTTTCTCCACTTGTGCAAAACCTCGAAGTTCCCAAAGAGCGGGGACGCATTCGCACCAAGCCGGACATGCGAATTGAAGGGCATACCAACGCTTGGGCTATCGGCGATTGCGCTTTCATCGTCAACGCATTCGATAACAAGCCGTCGGCGCCTACCGCTCAATTCGCCGAACGCCAGGGCCGTCAAGCGGCGCTCAATCTGGTGCGGATTCTGAAAGGCGAGCCAACGCAGCCATTTCGCTTCAAAGCCCTTGGGCAGCTCTGTTCCATCGGCGGTTACCAAGCTGTAGCGGAAATGTTTGGTATGCGCATCTCCGGTTTTCAGGCGTGGTTCCTGTGGCGCGGTGTCTATCTGTTCAAGCTGCCGACGTGGTCGCGCAGGATCAAAGTTGCGTTGGATTGGGCGTGGGATTTCCTCTTCCCCCGTGATCTGGGTTTCTTGAATACGGACTCGGCGCAACAAATCACTCATGCGTACTACCGCGCAGGCGATTTCATTCAGCGGCAGAGGATAAGTGTCTCGCGCTATTGAGCGTCATCGAAGAAGGCGAGGTAGAAATCCTGCAGTTGGCAGGCGAGAACAGCGAGGCAAAAGTCATCGCCCTTCTCGGCAAGGGTGACTTTTTTGGGGAAGCGGCTCTGTCTGGAGGCCGTAATGAGACAAGTATACGCGCTCGCTCGGCGGTCCGTGTGCGGCAAGTCGGCAGCGCTCTGTTCTCCCAAGCTACTGGTGCCTTCTCACCCTTCCGCGAAGTAGTCTCCAAGGCAATCATCAGGCGCTCGGGAGATTTTTGGAGTCGCCTGCCGGTGGCCGCGTCGCTTCTGGCGGAAGAGTCTGTCGCGTCGCTTGTCGACCCCATTCCTCACGAGACCATTAGCAAGGAGACGACCTTGGCAAAAGCAATCCAGGTCCTAAGTGAAAGCGCAACTGGCGAACTCCTGATCCTCGATGAGAAACAGCATTTGTGGGCGACCTTAGATCGCGACGACCTGTATCACATTGTTACGCGCATCGCTATCAGTCCTATAGATACGCGGCAAGATCTCGGGCAACGCACGCTTGGGGACCTTGCCGTTGGAAATCGCGTGTATGTGTCGCTTGAGGACACGACCCTTGTGGCATCGGCCACGATGTTCGAACACGGGATCTCATGGCTGCCGGTCGTTCAGAGCCGAGATGATCTTCGGCCAGTAGGCTGCCTACGACTTGCGAGAATCAGCGGCCACGTCATCCAGAAGATCGGCCACCTGGACGCACGCGCCCGCGCCGCGAGTTGAGTCTGCCGATCTCCGTGTCTTGCCCACCGGCGTCGAGGATGACGGCGACCGCGCAATATGTTCTGTGACCGAAGTTTTCTGACGGACTGCGTTTCGCCTTTTCGAAGTGGGAGTAACCATGTCGAGGTCCGACTTGAAAATTCAGATGTGGAGTGTCGGCGCGGCGAAAATTGCCCCGAAAAGCCTCACTGCTGCTTCTTCTCTCTCATATCGAGGCGCGAACCGTCTGTCGGCTAAAGAAGCGTTGCACTGGCGGATCGACTCGGCGGCTCTTCGTTCACTGGCATGAACCGGCACGGCAGACGGCCCGAGAGTTGGCGCAAACTTCCGCGTATGCTTGCTCGAAACGCGAACGGAACAAGATCGAGGCTCTGTTCTCCGAACTCAAGTTGCGTGTCGGACTTCGTCGCGTACGTTTTCTTCCTCTGAGAATCCAACTGTTCTGACCTCAACAAAATATGGAACGCCTTTCAAGTCAGCGCGAATATCCGGCCCCTTCTCCGGCGCGGTGGGTTCGAGGGTCACTGTAAAGCCCTCCCGCGCCAACCGGATGGCTGATTCCATTTCGGCAAGAGTTGGAACAAAATCTCCCTTTGATTTCAGTTTGTGAGCGAGAATTTCGCGTTTAAATGCGATATTGCGATTAGTTAGAACATCTCTGACCAGGTTCTCGGAATATCTCAACCAAGGGTCATCGGGGTTTCTCTTGTGCCATTGCCCAAGTCGATGCGAGCCTTTATTTGCGACGATTTGGGAGTCCACCCAACCGTCCCCCAACAACTCTCGAAGATATTTCATTTCCATTGGCAAGCCTTGTCATCACAGGGTCATGAAACCGATAGCGCGATCAGGATCTGCGCCTTATCACCAAATTGCGCCTTGGCCTCGCCCCGAAAGGTTGCGTTCCGTTTGTTTAGACACCGATGAACATTCGTATCGCGTTTGCATTACGCGGCAATCGGTCAAATGTTCTCGCTAGCGGCAAACATCTAAAAAGACCGCTATACATCGAACGTGCGGAATCACGGCATGCGACAGAGCCAAACTCAACTCGGCCCTCAAGCAATACACTTGTAGTACAGACCGCGCAACACCGTTGCGAGCAATGCGGGCGCAGTCGACCGCGTTATTGTCAAGACTTCTCCGCTAGTACTTGCGTCCCATTCGCCAGACTGGTACGTTTCCGCCTGCTATGTCACTCAAACGCATACCAGCATTCGCCTGTACCTGTTTTCAATGCCAGCACCAATGGAACGCATTTAAAATTCCGTCGAGATGCCCGAAGTGTGGAAGTACCGCATGGAACAGGGATAAACTCCCACCAGGGCCTTCCGCAACGCGCTAGACAAGCAATCAGGAGAGCCCGCGAGGTAATCTTCGCATGGCCAAACCAAAGGGCCAAAAAAAACGTAGGCCAACCGATAAACAAAAGAAACTAGTCACCTTACTGGCAGCGGGCGCAGACAGGCCGACAGCAGTCAAGCTAGCTGGCTATTCTTCTAAGTATCCTTCTCAAACCGTCCATCAGGCTTTACGCGGTCTTTCCATGACTTTTCCTGAGCTTATGGACAAACACGGTCTTACGGACTCCGCTCTGATTGACAAGCACCTAAGACCATTGTTGAAAGCGAAACGTACGAAACACTGGGCACACGACGGACGCGTAAAAGACAAGCGCACGTATGCAGACAACGACACGCGATTAAGCGCGCTAGAACTGGCTTTTCGATTGAAGGGAAGTTTTGCTCCGGTGAAAACTCAGACGGAAAATAGATCGGTCGACGTGATCGTGGTCGATCTCCCACGACCGATTCACCTGCCCGATGATGACGATAATTCTTCTGTGTCTCCTAAGGTCTGAAATGTTAACTAGGACTTCGGACGGTTTGCCCATAACTGCCTGAGATAACCCGCGAAAGGCAGGCGACAGGCCAATCCGTATACTCAAGTGACTATCAGTTTTGGCATTTTGCTGGTACTGGCAGGCCATGCCAAAACAAGTTAAGCAAACCATAGCAATCAGCCTCAGGCTCTCCCCCAGCGAACGGGAGGCATGGCGTCTGGCGTCTGTCGAGTCCGGTATGACGTTGGCGGAATGGATTCGCAGTCAGTGCAATGCCACGATAGAAGTGAGCACGATAGCCGCGATGGTAGCCGACGCAGTTTGCGCGCAGCTTGCTGGCGCTGGTTTTGGCGCATCCCCCGCCCCCCACCAAGGGTTTTATTAGGCAATCGACCGGGGGCCGTCCTCCCATACGCGAAGGTGTCGGTCACAGAATTTTTAAAACTTTGGCGGATGAAAATACCGGAAAAGTTGGCGAAGCGAGCAAGCCGCTGTAGAGCAGGACCTCCAAAAACTGCTGGCTCTCGCCAGAGAAATTAACGACTCTCTCTTGGGCAAACAGCACCGGTTGGATGGCGAAACCCCGACTGATAGGAGTTAAAGGCTCCGATTCAGAATCCTTAAAGGCCCGTTCTTGAGGCTCTAAGGCCAACTTCTATTTTGACTTCATCAGGTCGCGTTTCGGGATGCTTAACCTCCTGATGCGCGCCAGAATCGAAGGTGAGCATCTGGGAGTAGCCGACTGATCGCATCTCAGTCCACCTCGTCTGGAAGATGTGAAGTCGCCTGAGCAGCTAACGATTTCAGTTGTCCGACTAGCGCGTTAATGGCTATGCGTAACCAGTTCAGGGCCGCGAATTCGGCTCGAAGCACTCTTTCGCTTTGGTCTGCATTTGCGCTCGGAAGGGAGCAATTTGGCAGACGCCCTCACGGCTCAAAGTTTAGTGAAGCCGTCCGCACTCCATTCTTCTGAGTCGACACCATTGTGCACAACGAACAATCCTGTCGGGTCATGTTTCTTCTTCACCGAAGCGAGTCGCGGATAATTGCTGCCCCAGTACGAATGCTGCCAGTCTTTCTCGAAGAAATTGCTCTCCGAGACGTACGATCCTCCGTTTGGCGCCAGTATGCGCAGCTCGTTCATGCAAGCATGAACGCGTTCACGGGATTTTCGCGCTATTTCGACATTCGGTTCGTGGCCGCGTACCCCTGGGTACCCGCCTTCGCCGTCAGCGACAATCGCCAGTGCAAACGCGTTGAGGACGGCCGGGTTCGTTGCAGTATCTCGTGCTGCTTCGATGGCCTCGCGAGGCGCTCCCGCGAGCCCTTTGTTGAAATGTAGCTCAATCATTTCGTGGCGAGAACCGGCAAACAGTGCGTTCGCCATCTGCTCCTGCGAATCGTCTCCGAGTAGCGATGCCGGCAGCCAAAGCGATTCGTACCCGTAAATGGTCCAGGCCACCTGGCCTGCGTCGCCCGTCCACCACACACTGTTCTCGCTCGCGCCCGGGCGCGAGTCTGAATGAAAAACTTCATGGTGCTGTGCTTTCCGCCACTGCACATCCCACCAATTCCTGGCGGGCATGCTGCCGAGAATCATTCCTGGTTCGAGCGTGTAGACTCCCGGCGAACGCGCAATCCAGTCCAGGAAGGGTTGCCACACTTTCCTTGCCTCTTCCGTGCTCAACCCTAGTGAAACCATGCTGAGGCCCAGCACATTGTCCGGGCCGATGTGCGCCTGCTCACCCCAATGCTCGTTGAAGAGATTTTCGCGGTAAAAACCGACGAAGTAGCGTAACAACCTGCGAAACGCGTCATTCGAAGAAGCCTCGACCCGGAAAATCGCGCCGCCCCCGTACTCGGGAAGCTCGCGCACGCGCAGCGTCACCTTGGTCAGGACGCCGAAAGTGCCCCCTCCGCCTCCTTTGAGCGCCCAGAACAGGTCTGGATTCGTGCACGCGTTCGCGACGCGAATTTTTCCGTCAGCAGTCACAACTTCCGCCTCGAGTAAGCCCGCGGCGCATGTCCCAAAATGCTTTGAAAAACTTCCGAAGCCGCCGCTTTGCACGAGCCCTGCGACGCCCACGGTCGTGCATCCGCCTCCTTGAACGTAGGCGCCGGCTTTCGTGGTCACGGTGTCGTATGCCTGCAACCAGATTGCGCCGGAACCGCACGTCACCGCGCGCTGAGTAGCCTGTTTCCCGTCACAGCCCTGTGGGACAAACGCTTCGTGTACCGAGACGTCGTGCATGTGCCGCGTCCAAACCAGGAGCGAATCCGCCGCGTTGGACGTTCCTTGATAACTATGCCCACCGCCCTTCACCACCAGGCGCAAATCATTCTCACGCGCGAAGTCGACCGCTGCAGCAACGTGATTCGCATCCTTCGCCGCAACTGCGAATACGCTGGGTTTCGTGAACCACGCATCTACCCATCCCAGGGTTTGCGTCAGGCCTGGATGGTCGCCGACAAAGTATGGGTTCTTAATATCCGCGATCAGGTTTTTGCACTCGGTTCCATCCGCGTCTTTGATGCACGCGTCAATCGGAAACTCCACAGGAATCAAATTTCCGTCAACTTCGTCGTTGAGGCGCTTCCACGCTACTTTGGAAGGCCAGTCCGCATCCGACGGGCGCCGCCGGCGAAGGGGCTTGCTCGCAAAAAGGCAAGGCGGTGAAAGGGGCACAAGTGCGCTCAAACCAGATCTCTTCAAGAATGTTCTTCGGTCCATGACGCCGTAAATCCTCCCTCACACAGCGCAAAAGGGTCCTTACCCAAGTTGCCGCGATTCTGTCATTCGGAGCAGATCACGGGCAAGTCGGAAGTAATTCCACTTACCTGGTAAGTCGTAACCGGACAACTGGCTTTGGGCCAAATTTCACTTGTACGATTGCGTTTACCAGGCTCTTGACCGATGTAATCTATCCTCAGGATGAGGAGGGAATTTGAATGAGATTCGTTTTGAGCTTGGCTTCAGGCTTTTTGGCCTCGTTGACATTCGCGCAGGCCAAGAATCCCGCTGCCATTACGCCAATGCACATTGAACTGCCATCGCGCTACGAGAATGTAGCAAGGGCCGCCAGACTCCAAGGGGTGGTTACAGTCAGACTGACCGTTTCCGGCGACGGGAAGGTCATTGCCGCAGAGGCGAGCAGCCCGAACCCGGAACTGAAAGCGCATCCGATTCTGCAAGCTAAAACAGCGGAACTGACACGCCGCTGGACGTTCGTGTGCTCCAACTGCTTGAAAGACAGCAGGCACGAGTACGATGTAACTTTCATCTACAAGCTGGACGGTAAAGAGAACGCCTACGATGACACCCGCATCTCAGTCGACCTGCCCGATCACGTGACCATCACTGCGAACCTGCCAATCGTAGCCGGGGACTGACAAGTGCATCTGCCACAGGTTGAAAATTCACTTTTCCGGTAACCGGCGTTGATGCGAACGATCAAAACCTACTTCAAACGGGCGCCCTTTTATAATGCGTTAACCAGGAACTGAGGTGCCAAGGCGAGCCAGTTCCTGCCTAGCAACACCTGAACCTAGTGACAGGTCTGCTCCACGCGCCGAGGGTGCATCATGGTTGCTGACCCGAAACGGAACGAAAAAAGAACCTCCAAATCAAAGGAAATTCAATGTCCACGAGCGATGCCGACCGCCGTCGAATCCGAATCCTCTGGGCTGGTGCGGGATTATATTTCCTGATTCTGCTGAATGGACTTCGTTACTTTGGGCACCTCCCCTACCAAATTGTGATTCTTGGCGCAGTGTTGAATGCGATGATCTTTACGGTCTTCGTTGTGACGATTAGAAAAGTCCACAGGAGAATGAGTGCCGAAGCAAAGAACGTAATCCCGATTGCTCCCCCTGTTGCAAGTGAAGCCAAACCCCGAAATATTCGTGCACTCTGGTTGTTGGCAAGTCTTTATTTCGTGGCCATGCTAATCGCAGCTCAATACGCCACTAAGGTTCCCTACCAAGTTTTGGTTCTCGGGGGCGTTCTTAATATGGCGATAGTGCTATTTTTTGTTGTTAAATTGCGCAAAGCATATATGCACGCTGGCAGTCGAAGCCGCACTTAATCGCGCAACCTTAATTCCCAACTCTGATTAGCCCGGGTAACCGGACATTGACTATACCGGGGCCCGATTTTGTCCGGTAACCGCTGTTAATCGGATATGCACAGCAATTAGGGCACTCCTCCTTCCCTCGCGGATTTTTCCGTACCCCAGCTCACGCCAAGCGCGTAAAATCCCCGTACGAGGAGGGACCATGTTGCAAGAAACGAATCAAACAGAATCCCGGAAACTCGAGTGGACTTGCCAAGCGGAGTCTCCGATGGATGAGACTTGCGACGCATTGGCTAGCTACCAATGCGGTGTTTGTGGAAAGTGGTTCTGCGCGATCCACGCCGAGAATGAGGTGTGGCACCTTTGCGTCCTTGAACCGGGCGATGAGGGTGGCGAGGGATAGTCCTGCACATTCAACGCTCAAGGCAACTACCAACATTATAGAAACCCGAAGGAAAGGAGCCAACTATGACGAACACTGTGAAACCCGTCCCCGCGGGGTACCACACAGCCACGCCGTATCTCATCGTTAGAGGCGCGGCCAAGGCCATCGAGTTTTACAAGAGGGCATTCGGAGCCGAGGAGATGATGCGTATGGCGCAACCCGATGGGAGGATCGGGCACGCAGAGATTAAGATTGGCGATTCACCGATCATGCTTGCTGATGAGTTCCCAAACATGGGCGCCCGCAGCCCGCAGTCGCTTGGGGGCTCACCGGTGAGCATTCTTCTCTACGTAAAGGACGTGGACGCTATATTCACTCAGGCGGTCGCTGCGGGGGCGACAGTGCAGAGGCCAGTAGCGGACCAATTCTACGGCGACCGGACCGGTGGAGTGACAGACCCGTTTGGCCACGTTTGGTATATCGCGACTCATAAAGAAGACGTATCGCCAGAAGAAATGAAGAAGCGTGCCGCTGCTGCAGGCCGAGGTTGAAACTCTAGCTTCGCTTTCCCACCCAGTAAAGAGCACCAAGGGGTCCGATTTCCTTTCGAGGCTGCCTTCAAGACCATCTAAAGCCATTGTTGAAAGCGAATCGAACAAAGCATTGGGCGCACAATGGAAAAGTTAAATCCGCGCGAACGTACAAAGATAACGACACGCGAATAGCCGCGCTGAATTCCTAAGACGGCTTTGGATTTTGCGGTGATCGCGTGTCGAAGCAGTTTTCCTCGTTCTTTTCACCGAACGATTGTGAAACTTGACGCTAAGTTTTACAATTTTCATCATGCGCAAGAAACCCATCACGGTTGAGGAACTTGGAAGGCGGGGCGGTCTCGCTCGAGCTCGGAAGTACAGCAAGCGCCAGCTCCGCGCGTGGAGCAAGCTTGGCGGCCGGCCACGGAAACGGAAGAAGTTCTAAGGTGTGCCTCCAAGCGGTTTTAATTCAACGTATAGGCGAATCAGGCGCTCTTTCGCTGAGTAGGTCTTGGAATGGCCGAAAACCACTATCTGTTCATCGACGGTGAGTACCTCCGAGCGATCTACCGCGAAGCGATGCAGAACTTCTGCGGTAATGATGGCGACCTCGATCCCGCGCGCATCAGGTATCCAAGTTATGCGGTCAGGGCTTTCTTTTACGACTCGTTGGACGATGCCCGACGTAATGGAGAGTCAGAGTCGGACTTCCAGTCGCGCGTAGCGGCCCAGGAAGCTGTTTTCAATGAGATCCGCTCGGTCAGTGGGTTCCACGTTCGCCTTGGTAGCGTCACGGGAAAGAAAAAAAGACGGCAAAAGGAAGTGGACGTTCTTCTGGCAGTGGACATGTTGACGCATGGGCTCACTGGGAACATGACCAAAGGGATTTTGCTCTCAGGCGATTTGGACTTTCGATCGATTGTTGAGGCCCTGGTGCAACGCGGAGTCTTCGTTGATGTGTGGTTTCGACGCCAATCAGCGTCCAGGGAACTCTACGGTGCGGCGGACTTCGGACGCGAAATTCCTTTTTCGGAACTCCACTCACTGAGTCGAGGCTCTTTTATTTCTAAAAACCCTCTCCCTGGGCGGTGGGCAGGGACTGGTAAACCCCAGGGGCAAATGGCGAAGCAGGGGAAGGTTGGCAACAGCGTAGCCATGCTGTTCCAGTTCGTGAATGTTTACGAGCTTTGGGTTCAGGACTTCCGCGGGAACACTCTCACAGTTAAGGACAGCGACCTCGCTCGGATCGAGCGGTTCATGGAATTGGAGTTGGAGCCGATTGTTTGGGATCCATGAACAAGGGACTTGAGCGCCGCAAGATGCTCCAGCGATTCGCAAGGTGATTTCGAACGAGGCGCGTATGCGACTCTCACCGCGCAGACGATGAAGAAAAGGCGTGGCGTGGCTGCACGGTCTCGCGAGAGGTGACGTGTGCCGCGACTGCATCTGTGGTCAGAGTCTAGGTTGAGGAACGGTGTTAACGATTGGAAAGAAATTACGCCGCAACCACTCCAAAGGGCTGTCGAGGCATTGCGTAGAAATTTCCAACAGCATGAACGGAAGATTGACCTAATCATGATGCAGGGATGCAATCCCGCCCTACACAAAGGATCATCAGAAGAAGCGCGAAAGATAAGTCGCCCATTGGAGCAAACGTTTGGTTATGAGGCGTTCCCAACCGTTGATGAGGGACAAACGGAGCCAGCGGTCTTCAGCTCTTACTTTTACCGCTGTGCTCAACTATTGGCTGGCGCCCTGCGGATCACCTTCTTCGGCTTGCGCGACATTTCGTTGGCTCAAGCCACTTTGATCGACCGGCCACCGCTGGATTGGGCCGCTGTTCAGGTGAAGGTTTTGGTTGCGGATAAAAGTCACCGAATATCCCTGTGGCTGAAATCGAGTTGTGACAAGTTTGAGCTGGTTGACGACGAGAGTTGGAGAGCACCAAGATGGCTATTCATGGAGCCGTTTGGGAACCAACCTTACGATCGCGGCCATGCCTGGGACCGCATGAACGAGACTGAAACTGAGCATGTGCAGGAAGTTGTCGAGGATAGGTTCAACCAGCTTCTTGTCATGGAATTGGATAGGGCGGTTGACGAAGCACACGTCGAGCTGGCAATAAAGGCGCCTAACAATTCTGTTCGCGCCGCACCTTCTGCCGCGTCAGAATTCGAAGAGCACACGGCTCGAAAGCCAACGAAAGGCATTTCGCCCAGACTCACAGCACGCCAGGAGAAGATCTGGGGCGTCATCCAACAAAACGTGAGAGGCCTTGCTTACTGCCGCGAATTGGACAATGCCGGCGTTAGACCGCCTAGAAAAGGAGTGTGGGCCAAGGGTCCGGGAACATACTGCGGAGCCTACCGGGAAGGCGAGTCCTGGCCGCATCGGATTCAAGACGAAAAGACGAAGATCAAAAAGAAAGCCGAGCGGGCAAAACTTGCTAGAAAACTCGCCGGCGAGTAAATCTTGGGAATCAACGAAACCCTTACAGAACTTGTCTGAAACTGCTCTTTTTGCACGCCACGAGTCATAACTTGGTTTGACCTCCCGAAGACTTGTTCCTACAGTCGCGCTGATGCGAACCGCGACTCCTTTGCTCATCTCACTTGAAGAGGCCGCATTTCAGCTCAGCATTCCAAAGGAAGAGGTCATCGCGCTTATTCATGAACGTGATCTCACCGCCGTTAAAGTGCGCGACCGAGTCCTTGTCGCATACGACTCACTGGTTGCGTTTACGCGCCGAGCCAAACGGAACAGCGCGGGGCGGTGAGCGTCAGTGCCCAGATGGTTTCGAACACACCCCTAGCCGCGGTTGCACGCAGGCTAAGGGAATTTTTTGGAAAGGAAACAATCAGTGGACAGAACGAAATCTACACGTGAAGTTGGCCGGCGTCAAGACTTCCAAGGCGCGGCCGATTCGTCAAATCCGGAAATTCCACTCAGTCGACCAGATCGCCGGCTCCTGCTCGGCGTAAGTTTGCAGGTCCTCCAGGATCGATTCAGCCATGTCATGGACGTCCTATCTTTCAGAGCAATGTGCTCCGTGTTGCCACACTTGCGGATGACGCGAGGGAGCAGGCCGCATGAACAGCACAAAGGGGCGGCCTCCTGGATCTCCGTCGCGCACGAATTCTCAGCGCCAGAGAATTCTTAAACGCTTGCGCGAAGCTGGTGCTAGGGGTGTCCTGGCCGCGGAATTCTACGACGATCCGCTCTGTAGGTACGGACGTTCCCCGAGGAACAGAGTCAGCGAATTGCGCCGCAGAAGAACCTCGACTGGTGCGAGCGAGAGACTGGCCACAGCCGGCCCCCGGCGTCGCCTGCGAGGCTTGGCCCTCTGTTCGACGGCCAAAGGAGCCGCGTCTAAGTGACGGATCACGGGCGCAAGTACGGCGACAAAACGTCCTACCCGATTTGTGTCTGGAACGGGATTTTGGATCACTGTCAAAAGATTGGGCTCGCGCTGTGGGTGTTTCTCTGGTGCTTCGATAAGATCACAATCGAGAAAGACGGAATTGGATGGGTATTCGGCAAAGCCCCGGTCAAAGTCTCGCGGATCGCTCAAGACTTCGGCATCTGCGAGAAGACCGTCCGCGTCCATCTGAATCGCCTCAAAGCGTTCGGGTACATCACCACGAAAAAAACTCCCTTCGGTCTGATCATAGGCGTCAAGAACTCTCGAAAGATTTGGGCGTCACGTTCTCAAACGTCCGGTAAGAACGTACCGGAGTCCAGTACCGGGTCCGGTAGTTTCATTCCCGAGTCCGGTAAGAATGTACCGGAGAGACTGCCCAAAAACTACCGCAGCAAAGAAGACAAAGCAGTAGACAAGGCAATAGACGCAGAAGTCGCGACTGCTTTGGTTCCCGATTCCCCCAACCCCTGGAAGCTCTTGGGCAGTGACTTGCCTATGGGGAGTCCAAAGTTCCAAAGGATCGCTGAGCATTTGTTCGCCACACGGAACGGAAACCTATTGAGCGACGCAATGGAGCGAACCATTCAGTTAGCCAACAAGCGGGACGTCAAAGTCCCTCCCCCGTTTTTCGATGCGAAGCGAATTGTCGAGCGGCGCGAGGCCAAAGAGCTTGCGCCTCCGATTGAGCACGAGAGGCCGGAACTGGAGGCGATCCCATGGGTCACGAAATAGAGAAGCCTCTCGGCGGAAGACCGCAAATTACGCTGGCACGGCGTCAAGTGCAACAAATCCCGCACTGCGGGGAAGGAGAAAAATGAGTAATACCGGTCAGAAGAGTTGCAGTAAGCAGTCAGGAATTGAAGACGGGTGGTCGAAACAAATCGAAAATCCAGAGGTTCGCAATGCCGATAATGAGTTTCTCGGGCAGTTCCGTGGCGGCCGTACTACGGTTGGCCACGTGGATGAGATAAACGGTCACGGTGCCGAGGAGATTCAATCCTTCGTACCCACTCGCCATGAGTTGGTTCAATTGGCGAAATATTGGGCGAAAAAAGCCATCGACATTGATTACCTCTGGTTCCTCTACCCCCAGTTTGGTAGTTCAGATATACGCGTCAGAGCATTTGCCTGGAGGCGCGTGTCCAGAATCGTGGACATGGTGGGTGAGAAGGAAGTGGACGAGGCCGTGAAACAAACTTACGAGGAATATGGCAAAGGACAACAGCCTAGAGCATGGAACATCTTTTTGAACGGTACGGCGGACGAACGAAAAGCGTTTCGCAAAGAGATAGATGAGATAGACGTAGACGCATTTTTTCAGGCTGAAGCGAACAGAGAAAGCCGGACTAAGCGAAAAGCCGAGCAATAGGGCTACCTCGAGCCCATGCCGCCACTACCATGCAAGAGCTAGAAAAACCGCTGCCGCACGATGACCTGATGGAACGCGCACTGGTGGGCGCTATTCTCGCGGGGCATCGGCACACCGTTGAGGTTCTGGGTATCCTCAAACCGGACGACTTCTTCGACGATCGGCACAGAGTAATCGTGCGGGTCGTGCTGCGCTTGTGGGAGGCCGGCACCCGCCCCGATTTGCTCTCCGTGCATGACGAACTCGCAAGGTCCGGAAAGGCGGAGGACGCGGGCGGCATTGCTTACGTCGCGAGCCTTTTAGAAAGCGTTGCGTTGCAGGGCGATATTCTCTACGTCCTTCGAGGGTTGCGCCGAATGGCAAGCTCGCGCGAGGTCGTACGCCATGCGGACAACATCAAGCGATTGGCGTTGGGGCAATCGGGGAGTATCGAGGCGTTGCTTGATTCAGCCGTCGAAAAATTGTCGACTCTCGCTCGGGATCTGGAGAGCACAGACGATGACGGCACGCCCTACTTCGACTCCGCATCAGAAGCCATCGCCACGGCGAGAGAGGGCGCACGGCTGAAAATCTACACCGATGTGGACACTCTCGACCAGTGGACCGGTGGATTCCGCGAGGGTGAGTTAGTTGTCCTGACCGCTGAAACAGGTACCGGAAAATCCTTGTTTGCCGCGCAGATCAGGTCCCGGGCCTGCCGCGATGGATATCTCGCTCTATTTTGCAGCGGCGAGATGAGTAGGACCCACCTGGCGAGCCGCGAGCTGGCGACAGCATCAGCGTAATGCCAATCAAGATGCGCCGGGACGATCTACTCACGGAGGAAGACTTTACGGCACTGGTGACCGCGGCATCCCATCAATGCAAAAAATGCCGAATCCTTGACGGCGAGTTGAGTCTTCCACGCATCCGTCGCGCCGCGCGAAAAATGAAAGCCCGCACCGGCCTGGATCTACTGATTCTCGACTATGACGAGCTGATCGAGGCAGAAGGCAAGACGGAGTTTGAGCAACAGCGCGTGATTGCGCGGGCGGCGAAGTCGATGGCTCAAGAGCTCCACTGCGCCGTGATCCTGATTTCGCAACTACGGAAAACGACGCAAGGCGAGGATGCAGGCAAACCCACGCTGCAAAGGCTCTATGGGAACGCGGCGAAGCAGAAATTCGCCAGCTTCATCGTCCTGGCAGATCGCCCGTACGTTCGAGAACTCGAAGGCGACGAAAAAGAGGCGGAGTTGCAGCTACTCAAGAGCAGAGACGGCAAGACGGGCCGGATCAAGGCAACGTTCAACGTGAAGAATCTGCGCTTCGAAGAAGCAAAAGAAGAGGAAGGCGTGTGGCAGGACCGCACGCAAACGCGGGAGTCGGACGACTGAATTGGCGACGGCGCTCCAAATCGTTCCTGCAAGCAACGACAACGAATCGTTGCTCCGTTCACCGCGTGCGTGTACTGTGACGAACGAAGGGCAGCGCGTCAACGAGCGAAAGGAAAGATCCTTGGCTCGGAGACGCTTTCAGCAAGGGCAACTTGTACGACAGGAGAGGCATGACGAAGCCGGTCGCATCGACAAAGATCGGAGCGTTTGGCTCGGCCGTTGGCGCGAAGATGAAGTGCGCGACGGCGGAGTGCATCGCGTGCGGCGGACATGCGTGCTCGGAACTCTTCGCGAACTCCCGACAGAAAAGCTCGCCGCGAAAGAGCTCCGTGACTGCATTGATCGTGCCGCCGTAAACTCTGCAACGTACCGGCCGAGGGTAGCCTCGATATTCGGCGATCTCGCGAATCGCTGGGAATCGACGGTGCTCGGCCAATTGAAACCGTCAACTCAGGTGAACTTTCGATCTCACCTGAAAAAGTACATCAAGCCGTATTTCGGAGCGATGCCACTGAGGGAAATCACGACAGAGGTCGTCCAGCAATTTGTTGCTGGTATACACACTTCGCCGAAGACGGTGCGCAACGTCATCGCGACGTTTCGCGTCGTGTGGAGTTCGGTACAGGCGTGGACTCACGTCGATCACGATCCCTTCGATAAACTTCGGCTTGCCAAGTCCAGCCGCTCAAGGCAGTTCTGTTTCACGATCGAAGAAGCCCGCCGAATCATCACCGCAGCACAGGAACCGTACCGCACGTTCTACTGGCTCGCTCTTGAGACTGGAATGCGTGCGGGAGAACTCTGTGCTCTGCGCGTCGATGACCTGGATCTCGAGGCTTGCATTGCACACGTGAATCAGAGCGCATGGGGCGGCCGTCTGCACGGTCCGAAGAGTGCGAGCGGGATTCGCGGTATCGGGATCTCGCCACAGCTCGCGGCACACTTGAAGACGTGGCTCACGACCTGGCGACCGAATGCGCGTCGGCTTCTCTTCGCGACGCGCACCGGCACGCCATGGGATCACAATCTGATTCGGAAACGCCAGTTCAGAAAACTCCTCGCGGAACTCAAGATCGAAGTACCGCGCGGTGGCGGGTTCCATGCTTTCCGCCGGCTGAATGCGACGTTGCTCGACAGGCTACAAGCTCCTGTGAAAATCCGGCAAGAGCGACTCGGCCACAGCGACCCGAAGGTTACACTCAACACCTACACTCACATCGCGAGTGAGGACGAAAAGCGAATCGCGGAACAAATGGGCGGAATTTTGGACCTGAGGTTGGACCTGAACAATGCTGAGAACAAAAAAACTGGAGTCAGGGAGCATCCTAACTCCAGCTATATCAACTAGAAATTGGTTGCGGGGGTTGGATTTGAACCAACGACCTTCGGGTTATGAGCAATGAGGTCCTACACTAAGTGCTTTCGAATCAATCGCCCCGAAGGCCCAAATTAGCTCCCATGACCGATTCTGGTCGACGAAGTGCAATCGCGGAAAGGAGTTAGCTCGATCCAAAGTTTGTCCGCTTATCCACAATTTGACTGGTCTACAAAGACCCGATTTGGCAATTTGTTGGCGCGCTTCAGTTCAGGGTATCCGGCGTAACCAGCGAACATAGGTAGCTCCTAACGCGCAAGGGCCGCACTAGCGATTGGCGACGTTACCGGAATTACGGTCTTCTTGCCACAGCCTCGGCAACGCTTACCGGATCTAACGAATAGGTAAAGCATCAGAGGAATGAAAAGGGTAAAGAGCGAAATAATCACAACGAAAAATAGCTCTCCCCCATTTATGCCCCGTGGGCGTCCGACGGTGCCGCAGGACGTGCAATACACGTCGTCCGAACGGTATTGAACAGTCGCCTTGCTGTGTTTTGCGCATCGTTAAGTTGTCGTCGGGCAGCTTGATACCGCAAACAGTGCAGAACTCGGCCCGATGTTGTGCACACTTAATCGCGTTCGTTCCGGCCTCAAGAGCGGTCCCACAAGTCGTACAAAAGCTAGCCATCGTGCCACCCTCTCTAATCCGCACTTATTATCCAAGACCTTTGAAGCGTCAGGCAGTAGTACCAAAGGGCAGAAGTAGCGAAAGAACAAACAGCAGAGTGGCAGTATTCGGTACGTTGTAGTCCACTAAGCTTTGCACTCCTTCACGATCTGGGTGTCATCCACAATCAGCGCGAAGGCTCCAAAGGTTATGTGAATCTTCCGGCCTGCCACGCTGTCAACTATCGCTGTAACTTTGGCTACGACTACGCGTCCATTGTGCAAACGGGCGATGACTGTTGAGCCGACGTCAATTTGCTTTTTCACTTTGCTTTCTTCTTTTCCGCCCAACGTTTCTTAGCCGCTAGGCTCATCTTCCGTCTGGAAGCCGTCGACATCTTACGCTTCGACTTCGTGTTCTTCAGATTTTCCGTGTTGATTCTACCGAGAATCTTGATAGCAGCGTCTACCGTATCGATTTGCGCCTCTGCAATCCAAGCAGACAACCAGGTCAGAAAATATCCAGACCTTGGGCATATCGACATTTCCCGTCCAGGGTTCCGGGACATGAGTCGGGAGTCTTATAAGACGCTGGATGCAAAGTGGCCACGTGCAGATTGGCAGGGAGGGGTGGAGCTAGAAGACGAGAGACTCCCGGAAGAAGACGAAGAAGTGGACACCGAGAACGACGACTTAGAGAGCGAAGAAGATGACGAAGAGGAATTGGACGAAGAGGAAGGCGACGACTAGCCTCAGCGTGGCCTTTCCTCTCGCGCAGAGACAAGAGCTGTGCGATTATCGACGACATTCCAACGCAGTTGAGCGAGCCCAGATTTGCCGAAAATCCAGCAAATGCCGATATTCAGCACCCGTTACCAGCGCGAAGTTCGCCTGATTCAGTCACTTAAGAGTGGCCAACATTTTGCAACCTCCACCCTACGAATACAGAGCATCTAAGGAGGTGCAACGATGAAACGGCTATCCATATTGGACTGGTATCACATTCTGCGAGCTCACCATCAGTGGACGATGTTCCAGGCGATTCGATATGCGCTGTGGCTGACGCGCTAGGTCCTTTTTCTCGCATCCTGTCAATCCTGACAGTAGCCCTGGGCATTGCATTGCCAAACACTATTCACCTCCAATTTGAGGGACCCGTGCTCGTTCGGGCTCCCCTTTTATTTTATGTCTGCGGTGTGCCAGGAAGGGTGAGGAATCTAGTCAGAGGTTGAACATGCGCGTTCCAGAACCAATCTACCGCTGGGAAAAATCCTACATGCAAGCCGCCTGCGAAACTGACAAGAACCTGATGTTTATTCGTATCTACGAAGCATTGGTGGCGATCGAACAGCGGCGGCTCAGGCGGGTCGAGACTAACCAGGAAAACAGAGCATTGAACGACGCCGAGGAAGGACTTCGAAAGCTCATAACTGAGCGAATTGCGAAGAAGCGCCGCCGCCCCCTTAGGATGCCGCTTGACGAGTCGGGTGCCGGATTACTCCGGTAGTTGGAAGAAAAGCCGCTCTCCAGAGTGATCATAAATGTGAGACTGTTCTCTCAAGTCGGTCCAGTCGTGCTCTTTATCGCGGCCCTGTATTACCGTTTCGCTCGTCACGATGCGCTCAGGTTCTACGTGTTCTTTGGGGCTGCGGCCATCGTCGCGTGCTTCTACCTTTTTCGCTACGGCAACGACTGAGTTGATCTGCAGCAGGCTGAATTCATCACGCGCTCCCCTGTTCTTTGGGGTTGGCTTGGATGCAGCGTGTGCCTTGACGGATAGCACGCGCCATCTTTTTCCGCCCCATCACATCTAACTGACATGGTTGACTTTCACGCAGGCAGGCGGCCCACAAAACAGAGGGATGCCCGGCTTGTAAAGGAACGATGAATCTTGTCGAGGATACATACAGGTGCGAACAGTGCGGGCACTTCCGCCAGAATCCGCAGTTACAAACACTTGTTGAACGAGGTGACCGCGCCAATCTCACATTTTGTAGATGCGAGTATTGTCTCTAAGCACACAATCGGCGAGACTTCCTGACGCCTAACCGCATCTCCTCGATGAACTGCGTCTCTTCTACAATCAACGCAAACGAGCCGAACGCGATGTGGACCTTTCGCCCAGTCGATGGGCGCCTTGCTCTCCGCGCTCCCGTGCTACAGCGTCATCAGAAGTTGCACCGCCACTCCAAACTTCCCATTCGGCAACTTGTCCACCCGCATCACCTGCGCCACATACTCTCGATTCATCGGATCGTGCGGGGAGCTGTACGGACACGTCACAAACGCACGCATCCCGGGATAGTAATCAGACCGCCGCGTCGTGAAATAGATGCCGTCTTTCGACGCGTTGGTGCTCGTGGTCAGGTCTTCAAAGTGCTCATCGCGCGGCTCGGAAGGTCGCACCCGCAATGTTTGAGCCATCTTTGCCCGCCGGCTGCGGCGCTTTTCTCCGTGAGGCTTGTCTAGCATGATCAGTTCGGAGGTGAACTGTTGTGACCTGAATTCCAGGCCCGAACAGGCTTCAGCGTACTCGAAGGATAGCACGTCGACTGTCCTGGGATTTCCACAAGAGCTACAACATCCCTCTATAGACATTCAGGCCTATGTACGGCCATGATTCATCACGCCCGCCCCCAAGGAGTCCCACGGGGTCATGCTTTAAAAATCGCACGTAAGAGATCCCTATCTTTATATTCCGCCGATTCCGTTCGTTGTCTCGGACTATGCGTGATAGCGTTTTTCCTCACAGGAATTGCGTCTAATGCACAAATCGCCAGCCTTATCGCCTCTGTGCGCAGGTAACGTGCGTCGTACAGGTTCGCAAGTTTTTTTTTTTGCGCAAAAAGTGGCTAGAGGTAAGCGTCGCCTCACCCGAGCATCCTAAACACTGGTCAAGACATCCTGCTTCTGTTTCTTGACTATCTTCTTATTGAGATAGAGCCTCCGGTCGGCTTCCTCAATCAGGTCGAGGATTTGATTTCCTGACTCATAGGCCTTCCATCCCGCTGCAACCGATATAGGAAGTTCCTTCCCATTGACATCAACCTTGAATCCCTCGAGTCGCACAAGTACTCGAGAGAGTTGATCCACCTCGCAATCGACCAAGAGCATCAGGAACTCGTCTCCACCCCAGCGGGCTGCGAGATCGGAACCGCGCGTCGATCGGTTCAATTGCTTCGCGAATTCTTTCAGAACCTTGTCGCCAGCTTGATGTCCATAGGTATCGTTGATGCGCTTGAAGTCATTCAAATCTAGCAGGACCACAATCATTGAAAGCCCTTTGCGCTCCGAACGCGCAATCTCGGTTTTCAGGCGTTGTTCCGCAAATCGCCGGTTGTATAGTCCTGTGAGCGGATCAAACATCGCCAGTTGACGAAATACCTCTGCTTGAATCTGCTGTTCGGCTAGTTGACGCTGCAATCTTCGAAATCGTGAGTGTTGGTAGACCATCTGGGCCGTAAACACCACCACCAAAAACACCAGGGCGCGTACCGCAATCCTGTAGTCGAACCCAAACAAGGTCTTCACACCAGACAGATAGGGTGAAGCGGACAGAGAGAAGATCGCGGACGCAAGGGCAAGGATAATGACGACCGCATTTCCCCACACCCATAAGTCGCGCCGTTCGAGCTTTTCAAGGCTCGCTCGTATTTCCGCAAGGCCAAAGTCGGAATTCTCGTTTTCGATCGGGGAAGCAACGCGACTCATAATCTGTTTGATACACCATCCGGCTAGCAGTTGAATTAACGCTAGACTTTCACCCTGACTGGGTCAAGAGAACGTGTCCTCCTGCTACGCGATAGTAACTACGATGGTCTTTGCTGCTGTAAAGGCGGACCCGGATGCGGGAGCGCTAGCATGATCAAAAGTTGAGAGTACTAAGCTTGCGCGACGCGATTTCGACCCGACGCCATTTTTTGAGCGACCGAGAATAGAATCTTACGGTCTTTGTCCCCCGCTTTGCTGAGGCACTTTCTGAGTTTGTGGAGATACATCGCGTCTTTCCCCTTGCTTCCCCACACGGTGTCGTCTGAGGTCTTTCGCTTCAGAAGATTCGGGACTTGAGGTGGTTTTTTGCCATCGTAAAATAGCTGGTAAAGCGGCACTTCCAACGCCCGCGCCAGCTTCTCCAATGTCTCGACGGCTGGGACGGTGTGGCCATTCTCAACGCGGGAAATGTAGCAGCGCAGCAGTCCCGTTCTCTTTTCGATGTCTCCTTGAGAAAGATTCTTGCTCTCGCGCAATTCTCGAAGTCGGTCGCTGATCACCATTCTGAATTCTCCTAGTGGGCAAATGTCGAGACTCTTGCGATCAGCCGGATCGGTTTGTGATCGCTGCTACAGTAGTTCTGTCTCGAGTTGGAAAAAATCGTCGGTATCAATTTGACGGAGTACGGCAGAAACTGCATCATCTTCGATGCTGCAGCCCGCTACGACAACGCACTGCTCATCGTATTGGCCGCCGTGGATGTGGACGCGAACGGTCAAGTGGGATGTTGCGCCGCCGGCCTGGGCTAAACAAATCGAACAAGGCAGAGTGCTCGTCATATTCCGCCCTCCTTATCTTATTGATATTCCGCTAGAACCCGCGAGACTGTCGTTGCGCACGAGCAATGATTCGTGCCCTTTTGGGTGTGCGAACGATGAAGAGGGCAGAGCGTGCGAACAGACAGAGTGATAGTCACGCACCCCTCCAAGGTCTGGCCGCCGTAATTGGAACTATCCAAACGGATAGTGGAACCGTCGAATTGGATAGACATTTGAACTGCGCGGCACGCGAATAGTTCTGACCTCCCGCGCTCATTCGCCCTCATCTCCTTGTTGGCTAAACGCTTCCACTAGAAACGCACCACGCGCTTGAACCTCTGCCCTTCGCGGCCAGACAAATGCTCTTTACTGGGCGTGCGTTCCGAGAAACGAAGCACCGAAGAGTTGAACGTCGAGTTAGAGTCTAGAAAGGACCCCACCATGAAACCCAACTTCACCCGCATCGTAGCAATCGCCACATTCGGATTGATCGCCATTTGCGCTTCTGCTAGCTCTGCCTTCGCCCAGGATGCCTTCCAAGGCAAATTCACTTTGCCCAATGACGTTCGCTGGGCGAATGCCTCATTGCCCGCTGGTGACTACACCTTCTCCCTGAGTTCCCCTACGATGTCCGGGCGGGTACTCCTCCAAGGACCGAATGGCGGTGCCTTCATCCTCACGCCTGTGATCGACGAGCGCAAAGCAGGCGACTCCAGTAAGTTGACTATCGAACATCGCGGTGGCATCAGCTTTGTCCGATCGATGTACCTGGCCGATCTTGGTGTGGAACTGACGTATCGCGCGCCTGGGCTTCCGAAAAAGGATGTCGAACTAGCTCAGGGACCTGCCTCCATCGAACAGGTTCTGATCGCCAAGAAGTAGCGCTTCAAACACCACATCGTTTTGAGGGCAAGCCCACCAGGTCGGGTTTGCCCTCTTTTTTTTCGTATACCCGTTCTTCACTTCTTGGGCTGGCATTAAACAGTCGTGCCGAGCGCAACTATATGTTAGGCTCCGGCGCAAAGGAGGGCCCAATGAACCGACTAATCTCTTTGTTGTTGCTGTCGTTATTCGCGTTATTGCTTTGTACGACTCGATCTTCGTCTAAGCCAACCTCCGACGAGGAAGCTATCAGGAAGTTGGAACTTGAGGGGGCTAAACATTCTGGGACAAGTGACGCCGATATCGCGTTCGCAAAGAGCATTTTTTCGGAAACCTTTGTTTCTGTAGACCCGCTGGGACATGTAACCGAACTGACGCCAGCAAGCATGGAGAAAATGACGTTAGGGATGCGAAAGGCTGACCCTGACGTTAAGGTCACCAACGAAATTCAGGATATTAAGGTAAGAATTTCCGGCGACACCGCGGTCGTGACGCTCTCAGGTACATATAACGCGACCGGCCATAAAGATCCGCGTTATGACGTTCCGAACGCAAAATATGTGGCTGCCAATACTTGGCAAAAGCGATCTGGACAGTGGAAGCTATTGGTTTCCGCTGCCGTTGCTACTGGACCAATTCCTGGCGAGGTATATCAGCTCCCGCCACCGCCTGGCGTGCAATAGCTGCCGCTATGAATCGCCTTTCAATCACAGTTCATGTGATTTAACAGCAGGATCGCTATGTCAGACCAAGATAGCGAACGTCGTGTTTATCCTCGCTTTGCCGCCAAAAGGGACGATCGTCGCTTGGCATAAGTTCAACAAGAAAGGTGAGCGCTACGTGAACCGCATCTTGCGGAAGATGGTCGTGGCATAGCAAAGTTGCGCGATGACGCAACGAAAACGAAGCAGAAAGAGATGGACGGAGTGGCGCAGGCTGATATCCGAGCAGCTGCGGAGCGGGAAGAGTGTGGCGGCGTTCTGCCGAGAGCAGCAGTTGCGTGCGTCGCACTTCTACTGGTGGAAGAAACGACTGCGGGAAGACACGACGGCGCGATTCGTGGAAGTGCAAGTGGCGGAGTCTTCGGCCAAGGCACCGGGCGACTCGCGGATCGAAGTCCGGCTGCAGAACGGCCGGAGCCTGATGGTCGGGCGAGGATTTGATGCGGAACATGTGCGGGGACTGCTGGCCGTGGCGGAGGCCGCAGGGTGATCGGGCTGCCCAGCTTGCAGACCCTAGATCAAGCGCAAGGGGCGCGGATCTGGATGGCCAGTGAAGCGACAGACATGCGTTGCGGATTTGATCGCCTGGCGGAGCGCGTAAGCGCGGTCATAGGAGAGAACCCGCAAAGCGGTCATTTATTTGTATTCCGTTCGCGACGTGGCGATCGGTTGAAGATTTTGGTTTGGGATCGGGACGGCTTCGTATTGTGGTACAAGCGTTTGGAAGTCGGAGTATTCAAACTGCCGCGCGTCGAGCAGGGGGCACGCTCGGTGGAGTTGCGTGCCAGTGAGTTGGCAATGATTCTGGATGGCATCGATGTGTCGAAGTTGAAGCGCGTGCGTCGCTACGAACGCGCAGTGTGCAGCGGTAAATAAAAACGTTCGCGAAGAAAAACACGGAAACAACGGATAAAATAATCTCGCGTGAGCAACCAAGTTTCTGCTGCTACGTCTAAGCAGACGTGCCCACCGACGAGAACTTTTTGACCAACTTGCCTGAGGATAAAGAAGCACTGAAAGCTATCCTGCGTTCGTTGTTCGAGGAGCGCGAAAAGCAAAGACTGCGCGCCGAAGCGCAGGCCAAGCGCGCCGACGAGCTGTATCTGGAAAATCTGCAGTTGCAGAAAGAACTGTTGCGCTACAAGAAGGCGACCTATGGGCCGCGGGCCGATCGTTTGAGCGAAACCGAACTCGCCCAGGTGCTGCTCGAGTTTGCCGAAGAACTGGAACAAAAACCGTTACCGGCCGAGAGCCTTCCGCAAGAAGAAGCCGAGCCGGAAGTGCGACGCGTACAGCGGCGCAAAGGACGGCGGGCCTTAGCGAATTTCGACCATCTTCCGGTCAGCACGCATGTTTATGAACTCCCGGCAGAACAACGAAGTTGCTCGTGCTGCGGCGAGCAGCGACAAGAAATCGGCAGCGAGGAGAGCTGGCAGATCGAATACCTTCCCGGACACTTCGAGCGCTTGCAGCATGTGCGCAAGAAGTATGCCTGCTCTCGTTGCGAGCAGGCCGGAGAAAATCCCCAGATCAAGGCAGCGGCCAAAGCGGAGACGGCGATCGAAAAAGGCTTTGCGGGTCCGGGGCTGCTGGCTTACATCGTTACCAGCAAGTTCGCTGATTACCTGCCACTTTATCGGCTGGAAGATATCTTCGAGCGGCAAGGCTTTGCGATCTCCCGAGCCACGCAGTCGGTGTGGTGCGGGGATGTCGCGGATGTGGTCGAACCGCTGTACCGGCGGATGGCGGAACGGGTAAGGCAGTCCCATGTGGTGGCCACCGACGAAACGGTCTTTCCGATGCAGGGGCCGGGGCAGACGCAATCGACACGCATGTGGGTGTACGTGGGCGATGAAGCAAATCCGTACAACGTGTTCGACTTCACGCTAAACCGTGGGCGCGAGGGGCCAAAAGAGTTTCTGAAAGACTACACCGAAGTCCTTCTGGCGGATGCCTATGGAGGCTACAACGGAGTGGTGGCCGGCAACGCCATCACGCGTGCCGGATGTTGGTCGCATGCGCGAAGGAAGTTCGTGGAGGCCGAGAAAACGGCGCCAGAGATCGCTCGCGAGGCCGTGGATTTGATCGGCCAGCTGTTTGCGTTGGAAAGACGGGCCAAGGATGTATCCGTGGCCGAGAGACTAGCGTTGCGGCAGACGCAGTCAGCGGCGGTGCTGGCCGAACTGCGACAAAAGCTGCTGACCTGGAAAGAACAGTTGCTGCCGAAGCATCCCATGGCGGAAGCGGTGAGCTACACGCTCGGCCAATGGCAGGAACTGACGGTGTTCGCCAAGGATGGCGCGGTGCCCATCGACAACAATGTAAGTGAACGGGAGATGAAGCGTGTGGTTCTGAATCGCAAGAACTCGCTCTTCGTAGGAAACCCGCGCGGCGGACGGACCGCCGCGATCCTGGCCAGCTTGACCAGCAGCTGCCGCCGGCACGAGATGGATCCGCAACTTTACTTCATGCAGCTGCTGATGAATCTCTCTTCATGGCCGGCCAACGACATCGACGCCTGGCTTCCCGATCGCTGGAAACAAGCTCACGCTGCCAGGTGCCAGGCTTTGGGAATACCGCCTCTCGATTCCTGAACCCTGTGCTTCACGTATCGCTCACGTTAAGGTCACCAACGAAATTCAGGATATTAAGGTAAGAATTTCCGGCGACACCGCGGTCGTGACGCTCTCAGGTACATATAACGCGACCGGCCATAAAGATCCGCGTTATGACGTTCCGAACGCAAAATATGTGGCTGCCAATACTTGGCAAAAGCGATCTGGACAGTGGAAGCTATTGGTTTCCGCTGCCGTTGCTACTGGACCAATTCCTGGCGAGGTATATCAGCTCCCGCCACCGCCTGGCGTGCAATAGCTGCCGCTATGAATCGCCTTTCAATCACAGTTCATGTGATTTAACAGCAGGATCGCTATGTCAGACCAAGATAGCGAACGTCGTGTTTATCCTCGCTTTGCCGCCCCAAAAGGGACGATCGTCGCTTGGCATAAGTTCAACAAGAAAGCGGTTTCGGTAGTGGACAACCTCGGCTTGGGTGGACTGTTTATCCGTACACCAGATCCGCCGTCTGTTGGAACCTTCATTCAGTTGCTTATCGATGCGCCTACAGGTGAGGTACGCGCTCGTGCCGCTGTCCAACGAAGTAGCCCCAAACAAGGTATGGGCGTGAAGTTCATCGCGATGGAACACGAACATCGGGCGCGATTCGCGGGATGGCTTAAAACTCTGTCCTCCTGACGCGGACAGGCGCGAGCGACGACGGGCGGCGGGGGAATCCCTCCGCGAGGCAACAACACCGAGCGAATGCAGCTATGTGGCTTGTCAAAGGCGCGCCCAATCTCATGCAGCGACTGTCCCGCCTTCCACCGGTTCCAAACGTCACGCTTCTCGATCGCAGAAAGCCCAAATCGTTGCCCTGGCCTCATGCCAACACCACCTTTACACAGCAGACGTACATCAGATGGTGTTGCATCGACCCGTCGAATGCACCGCGTTTATCAGCAGTTGAGACTACACTTCTACCGGTCCACGTTATCCAGCAGCCAGATTCCGCCGGACACCTGCTCCAGCGTGAACGCCAAGTGCTCTCGCGACACCGCAAAATCGACATGCGGGATTTCCTGCGGGATCATCAACGCAGGGGTGTTGAAGCTGGTCACCGGGAACGCCGCTCCGACCGCCTTCCCTTGCGCCGAATCGAATCGAAGTCCCCACACATTGAAGAAACCGCTTCGTCCGGACACGAAATAGATCGTCTTTCCATCTGCCGACCAGCGTGGCTTGTCGTCCCAATGCGACCCATCGGTGATTCTTGTCCAAGTCCCGCCTGATGTGGGCACTACCCAAAGAGTGGATTCCAAAGTTTCTGGCAGATCCTTAGCCGCTTCAAAAACAATCCATCGTCCATCGGGAGACATCTGCGGCTGCCACAGGCTGTACGCCGGGTCCACTGCAATCTTTCTCCCCGCGCGTTCGGCGTGCGGAGCTGCGGCCAGCGGCCAAATCGCAAGCTCGGAAAAATCGGTCTTCGGATTCAGCTCCCACATCAAAAGCGACTTGCCATCCCTCGACCAGCTGCACAGGCCTGCTCTCGTGGAGTCGGCGATCGGTCGTTCCGTGCGATCCTCGTCGGACCACACCACCACCTGCGAAAGCCTCGGGGAAAATTTAAAGCGTTGATACGCGAGTTGCTTCCCGTCCAGCGACCAGCTCGGGAAGTCACGCAGATAGTCATCAACGGCAACGGGCGTAGCGTTTCCGCCCGGTGTCAACCTTTCCCACAGCTCGAACTTCCCCGCGTGATGCGCCCCGAAGGCCATCCGGGTTCCGTCTTGCGATAATGCGAGATACCATGTAGTCATTCCAGCCGGACTCACCGCCTGGCCATCTCCGGTTATCCGGCCCCGGCCCGCGTCGAACGGATACAGCCAGGTCCGGATTTGCTGCACCTCCGCGGTAAACGTTAATTTCTTGCCATCGCGCGAAACCGCCAGTCCCCCGTCCGGCCCGGGACTGGTCGTGAGCCGCTCCATCGCCGTGATTCTCAGCGTCTCTGGATCCACTACCAGCTTCCACAGATTCTGCACGCCACGAATCCCGAGTTGACAATAGATCGCTCCTCCTGACGGAGCCCAAGAAAATGTGTTGTCCAGCGTCTCGGCCAGGATTCCCGCCGAGCCCACCTCTGCCAGTTGCTTGGCCACCGCGGGAAAAATCTCGGACCTGACTCCGGCGGCGCTTCCGTCCAGCGGCCCAGTCCACAGCGCGAGCCCTCCGCCGAAGTGACCCAACAACGCCGACACGCGTTTGCCGTCCGGGTGCCACGCCACTGCCAGCGCCAGTTGCTGAAAATCCCCCAGGAACTGGGTTAGCACTTCCCGCGGCTGATTCCCGTCGAGATCCACAACATAGAACCGGTTGCTTTCGCCAAACTGTGTGGTTCGGAACAAGATCCGGGAACTGTCCGGCGACCACCGCGGGTAGTATCCATAGGACGCGATCTTCCGTTCTCGCCCTGCACCGCCCGGCGCTGGCACGACATACAGTCCTCCCTGGTCCTCTTCCGAGCGAAACGCGATGTATCGCCCGTCGGGCGACCATGCCGGTTGCCAGTGCTGGCCCGGTCCTTTCGTGACTTGCACGGGCTCGCCACCGCTAAGCGGTTGCACCCAGATGTCGAATTTCCCGCCACGGTCCGAACTGTACGCGATGTAGCTAGCATCCGGCGACCACGTCGCCCCGATCTGTAATCCATCATCAAACGTCAATCGCGTCAGTGATCTTTGTGCCGACGGCGCAGGCCTATGTCGCCGCATATAGACAATCCATCCCGCGCCGGCTAGAACCACGCAGGCGGCAACTGCAAACACGAGACGCGTCGCCCAACTGCGTCTGGTTGTCGCGCTATGGCTGCTCTCGTCTTCGGCCGCTCTCACCGGTGACTCCATTCCATTCACCGGCGCAACAAATCGATACCCACGCCGCGGCAGCGTCTCCACAAAGCGCGGGTTCTCCGCCGAGTCTCCCAGTGCCTCACGAATCTTGTTGATGGCAGTATTCAGATTGTGATCGACATCGACAAACGTGTCCGGCCAGAGCCGTTTCTGCAACTCCTCCCGTGTCACCACCTCGCCCGGCCGTTCCAGAAGAATCCCCAGAACTTGGAATGGCTGCCCGCTCAGTTTCAGCTTCACCCCGCCCTTGCGCACCTCTCCTGTTCGAAGGTCTACCTCGAAGGTTGCAAAGCGAATGACCTGAACGGCTTGGATCGCCTTCTCCACCGCCGGTTACCTCAACTGGCGTGAGTCTAGCACTGAACGCTTAACAGTGTTTCCGATGGAGAGGCGATATAGCTGGATAACTCCTGGAGAGTCGGGTTACCGGACAAGTCCAGTCCCAGTACTTCAAGTTTCCGATTACTAGCGTTTACCAGGATTTGACGAAGTTGTTCGGTCTTCGGACGTTCAGCAACGTGGTATTTGGATAACGAGAGGTTCCGCCTCTGGCGCTAGCCAGTCCGTCCCTTCATGTCGCTCTAAGGTGATGATGCATGCCTGGAATGGCCGAGTTAGAAAACCTAAACTAGCTCGCCGCACAGCGAAGTGCCAGCTCGTTGCCTGCCAAGAGTAGCCACCGCCTGGCCTCACCATGGAAATAATAAATTCATATGAATGTCGCAGATGACAATTCGTCGCTTGCGGCACGCTAGCACGGCGCCGTAGGGTAATGCGGTCTGCCCTCAACTTGACTAGGTCCCGGGTTACCGGTAACTTGGCTCCCAGTATTTGACCGCGCGGCGCGTAGGGCGAGCCTTTGCGTCTGCCTATGCCTCGTGCGCCGTCAGCAATCACTCCTGATTCGATGGGACTCCGGTGAGGTGAGGCAGGCGGTGGAAGCCCAGTGAAAATTCTTCGTCGAGGGAATAAAAAGGCTGCAGCCTCGGTCATTGTGATTGGAGCGCCTCAATGATCAGCGCTCCTGGTTCGATTTGCGAAGAAACAGAGTGCAGTCAAATCTGGCGACGCCTTCTCAGTTGCCGCGGACTCCAGAAAGCGCTCCGGAACTCGCTCTGTCCTGAACAGGTCTGCCAAATCAACAGTCTCCATTGAGATGCAAGAAAATACAGATCGCGTTCAAAGATTCATTGAGGCTTTCGAAAGACTCTATGGAAGAAAGCTGAAACCGGGAGATGCAGAGGGGGATTTCAAGATTCAAGTTGCTCAGGACATGCAAATGAGCGTTGGAGGGACACGTTACTATCTTCGTTTGGCTAGTGAGACTAAGCACGAAGAAGAGGCGTGAGTCGGCTAGCACAATCTGCCTCAAACCGGACTGACCGCGACCACTACGCTCGTTTCCCATTGATGGCATAACGAGGTCGCCTCACGACGAGCCTGTTTACTAGGCACGTACCGCGCAATGACTCATCAGTGTGCAGCGAATGCCGTAGCGGATAGGTCCAGACTTGTATAAACGGCGGGTAGTCGAGCTCACGACAAGCTTTCCCGACCTACGTTTCACGATTGAAGACATTCCCATGGCCTTTATAGGCAGCAGGCTCAGATTTTAGGCTCGGAGGCCTATGACGAGCGATGTGTTAGTTATGGGAGCCGGAGCAACGGGCCAGCTTGCGGCTGCGTACCTGCGGAAGCGCTTCCCGAACTTGAAGGTGGCGGTGGTTGAGGGTCCGCGCAAGAATCGTCCGATCGTCGGCGAATCGCTGGTCGAGGTTAGTGTCGATTTCATGTTCGAGCTAGGGCTCGGCGCTTACCTCGTGGAAAAACACTATCCGAAATATGGCCTTACCTACTATTTCAAGCCCAATATAGACGATCCCGCAGATCGCACCTACGTGGTCGATGAAATTCCCACCGCCCCGCAAATACTCTCGTTCCAGATTAACCGATTCACATTCGATCGCGAGGTACGCGACCGCAACTTGGCGAACGGCGTGGAATTAATTGACGGCACCGTGATGGGAGTCGATATCAACAGTGGCGACGGGCTGCACACCGTAACCGTGCAGGACCCTGCTGGGGGAAAACAAACGCTGCGCGCACGCTGGCTTGTCGATGCCACCGGCCGGAACCGGGTGCTCGCAAAACAGTTGCAGCTCCAGGAAACCGTCAAGGAACAGAAAAACGTTTTTTGGTTCCGGCTGATGAATTTCAATCCTGAAATTCTGAGCCGTATCAAGGCCCTCAAGAAGCAAAACCGGGCCTACGTTCCTTACTTCGCGACTCATCATTTTTTTGGAAAGGGCAACTGGATCTGGTACATCCCGATGCGCTCGCCGGAGAACGTGCCGCTGGTCAGTATTGGCATGACTTACCGTAAGGACGTATACCCGCACGGCGAGGTGCGCACGATGGAGCAGTTCCTCGATTGCGTGGGGCGGGAGCACCCGGTGATCGCAGAACTGGTGCGTAGCGGAACGATAGTTGACACAAATTTTTATGGCTCCTACATGTGGGAATGCCGCCAGCGTTATTCAGCGGATCGCTGGTACATAATCGGCGATGCGGCCGATACGGTTGATCCGCTGTACAGCGTTGGGTTGGCATTGTCGTCGCTACAAATCCGGCAGATCGCGGCGATTATCGAGAGGGAATTGAACGGCTGCGACACCAAAGAGTTCACGAAGGATCTCGATACGGTTCTCGCCGCGTTTCAACGCAGCGTGACGCGGGATACCACGCGGCTGTATGAGTGCATGGGTGATGCTTACCAATGCCATCTGCGTGTCCATCTAGTAGTGACCAAATACTTTCACCTGGGGCTCCCGTTGGTGATGAACGACTATCTGTGGGATCCGCTGGGAGTAAAACTAGTGAACTGGTTTTCCAGCCTCGAAACGCTTGAGGCTGATTCCAAGAAGATCCAAGAGCTTATTCGGGAGGTTGCTGCGAATCCGAAGAACCGCACGGTCGAGAACTTCATCAAGGTGCAATCCTGCGCGTCGATGAACTTCCCGTACTACGAGCACCACCGTGAGGAGGGCATTCCGGCATCTTTGTCCAAGATGGCTTTCAGGCTTGCACGATTGCGGCTCGCTCTACTGGAGAAGCTGGGCTGGCGCGGGCTATTTAGCTTCGACCAGCAGCGGGCATTATTGAAAGACGTGTTCCGTGGGTTGTTCCTGGTTCCCTTCTATGGCACAAAGTTGAGGGAAAGCAGGCTGCTACGCATGCTCATCTCGTCTCGCCAGCCGGGGAGCGCACGCAAGGACTCGGGTTCTAGTGCCTGATTGAGTGTCGCGACCGCACTCTTCGAGCCCATATTCACCGATGCATCGAGTTCGTGGAGCGCGTTAAAGCCGGACTGCGGAATGCCCGCGCCACGATGAGATTGCGCTCCAGCTCCGCGACGGCGCCCGGGCGAATCTAAGTCCCGGTCGAGTAGGCCCGGGGAATTTCACCCCGAGCCCCTCACAGAACCGTGCTTGACTGTCTCCAGTCACACGGCTCGTGCCACTCCGTGAAGGTTTGACCTTCCGTTCTAACCACTCGGTTCCTCCTGTTTCCAGTTGACCGTAATTGGTTAGGACGCGAGTGACCTGCCCCCTTCGCTCCACGGGAATTACCCCGCTTCTTCACTACTGTGGGGCAGTCCGACCCTGAAACTTCGCTTCCGTACTCTCGCCCTCGTGGTTCTTCCACTTGTGGCTTCTCCGTTTGCATCGAAGTCTCAGGTTCCCACGTTCCGCTCAACCGCCTCTTTGGCAAGCTCAGGCCACCTCTCATGCCGGATGCCGCTCCGCCCGTAAGCAGGTTTCGTCGGAGCTAATCCCGCAGTAACTAACCCCCTGCGGTTTTGACATCGTCTATAACCTTTCGACACTTCAGCAGTGGTTCCCTTGCGGTCCTCTTCTTGCCTGTCACCTGACCTGGTCGTTGCCAGGCCTTTTCCTTCCGCGTTCACGACCATAGCTTTTGGCTACAGCCGCCGAAGGTGGTTTGGAACCTGTTCCTGTAAACCGGTTCCGAGGGGCCTACCCTCATCAGTTAAGCAGTTGCGCACTACTCAGCGTTTCCTCCTTTCGTGCTCGTGGCACACATTTGTCGGGTTACCGGACAAGTCCAGTCCCTGTACTTCAAGTTTCCGATAGCGCGTTAATCATGACCTGAGAAACCCGGAACTAAGTTTTTTCGTGGAAACGAGGGCACAAGAGCAAGCGAAACGGATTAGCTCCTCAGCAGACCAACTTTCTCGTTGATTCAACTAATCGGATATGTTGCTCCTATTACTGACTTGCCCGCTAGCCTGTTATTTCTAACAGTAGTCATCGGCACCTTAAGGTGAAAGCATCTGCAACTTCAAACCTAGCACCGCAATTTATGTTTTGGAGGTTTCATGAGATTCACTGTTCTCTGCCTTTTGGTGTCCGCCATGCTCCCGTCCGTAACCCGCGCCCGGGTTCCCGTCTTTGAGATCACGCCGGAAGAAAGCGATGTCAAGTTCTTCGTGAAGGCCTCGGTGGCCATCGACGGTGCGTTTAAAAAGTGGGAATCGACGCTTACCTTTCCATCGACCGACCCCACGTCAGGTGTACTCGATCTCAAGATTTACGCAGACTCCGTTAACACCGGAAGCGGCATGAAGGACGACAAGCTGAAGAGCAAGGACTTCTTCAACGCCAAGGATGATCCGTACATCACGTTTCACTCCACCAAAGTTGTTCAGACCAGCCCGATTACCTTTGATGTGCAAGGCACTTTCACAATCCGGGGCGCGTCCAAGCCCGAAACGCTAAACCTAACAATTGACCCCAAGAGCAAGGGAACGGGCAACGGCCATGTTAAGGGCACCATGGCTTTTGACCGCAAGGAATTTGGCATGAACAGCGGGATCCCATTCATCAAGATAGCCGACCGCGTCGAAGTCGATGTTACCCTCCAGGCCCATCAGTTAAGCGGACCTCGGCTGGTTTTTCAGCAATAGCCCAAGCCGAGACAATTGAGACGCTGGGCTTGAGACAGCGACACGCAGTGCTCGGCGAACGGCCTTAGAATTTTGCCTAGGGTGTTTCAGCTAAGGAATAGGCCACGTTGGTTTTCTACCGAGCGAAAATAGGAGAACATTTATGAAGCGGATGAGAAAGTTTAGTTTCGCTTTGGCGGCAGGGGCGATGCTCTTAGGCCCCTCGAGTGCCTCACGCGCGCAAACTGCCGACATCGATCAAGGGGTGGACGCCGTGGAGGTCATGAAGGCCACCGCCACCGTCGAAAAAATTGATCTTGAAAAACGCAAGGTCACTCTCCTCCTCGACACCGGCAGAAAAAAAACCTTCAAGGTCGACAAAAGCGTCCAAAACCTCGATCGGGTTAAGGTCGGTGATCATTTGTCGCTCTCGTACACCGAAGAAATCATCATCCTCGTCGGCAAGTCCAACGAAACTCCAGCGGCAGGCTCCGCTGGTGAAGTCGGAGTTGCACCGAAGGGCGCCAAGCCCGGCATAGTTATGGTCGAAACTTCGGCCATTAGCGCGAAGATTGTTGCCGTCGACCCCGCAAAACATCGCGTCACCTTGCTCGATCCAGACGGGAAAGAGAAGACCATCAAGCTCAGCAAAAAAGTCACCAACCTCAATCAACTTCAGCCCGGCGAAAGCGTCGACATGGTCATGACCGATTCTCTTGTAATTGAAATCGTTAAGTAACTTCAACAGTTATCGACGGAATCTAAAGATTGCGGCGTTCGATGCGCTGGCGCGGCGCGGTGATCGTGCCATGTTACCGGACGTAACACTTAGCCTGAACGATGAAAGACAAGAAGTGCAGCTGACAGCTGCTGCTGCGGTGATAAGTCTGTACGGGATGCCGAACAAGTCGGCCAAGTGAATCTCAAGTAGGTGGCGCTCTCTTATCGACCACGAAGCGATTCAGTTGCTTCATCAGGCTGGTTCCAACCTGTGTGGAGGTTGGCTCTAGCAGTTCCCAACTCTAGCTAAGTCCTGGCCGAGTAGGCCCGGGGAATTTCACCCCGAGCCCCTCACAGAACCGTGCGTGACTGTCTCCAGTCACACGGCTCGTGTCACTCCGTGAAGGTTGGACCTTCCGTTCTAACCACTCGGTTCCTCCTGTTTCCAGTTGACCGTAATTGGTTAAGACGCGAGTGACCTGTCCCCTTCGCTCCACGGGAATTACCCCGCTTCTTCACTACTATGGGGCAGTCCGACCCTGAAACTTCGCTTCCGTACTCTCGCCCTCGTGGTTCTTCCACTTGTGGCTTCTCCGTTTGCATCGAAGTCTCAGGTTCCCACGTTCCGCTTAACCGCCTCTTTGGCAAGCTCAGGCCACCTCTCGTGCCGGATGCCGCTCCGCCCGTAAGCAGGTTTCGTCGGAGCTAATCCCGCAGTAACTAACCCCCCGCGGTTTTGACATCGTCTATAACCTTTCGACACTTCAGCAGTGGTTCCCTTGCGGTCCTCTTCTTGCCGGTCACCTGACCTGGTCGTTGCCAGGCCTTTTCCTTCCGCGTTCACGACCATAGCTTTTGACTACAGCCGCCGAAGGTGGTTTGGAACCTGTTCCTGTAAACCGGTTCCGAGGGGCCTACCCTCATCAGTTAAGCAGTTGCGCACTACTCAGCGTTTCCTCCTTTCGTGCTCGTGGCACACGTTAGTCGGGTAACCGGACAATGAGGCCACTTGTCGGGTTAGGCCCGTTATGGAGACTCGAGATCATCACGGGTGGTGTACTTCGGAGATCGTAATCCAATTGGAGACACCGTCGCTCACAAACGTCCTCGATCCGTGCTTGCCTATGTGGACGGGACCATTGCCGTCGATCGTATCTCCCGGATGCGGCCGCACGTGCAAATGTGTTCCCCCAGCCACCTCGGCGACAACAACCTCCTGTCCCCCGGAATAGAGCGGCACGGTGCTGTTTCCAATCGAGAATCCGTCAGCAATTCCCGGAAGGTCTTGGGTGAAGCCAGGAGGAGTGCCGTCGCATCGGATCAGAACGTACGGCTTGTTGAAATTTTGACTCGAATTTGCTGGCGGTTCCGGCGGGCGAGGGATTACCTGGCGTTGAATTCGACCTATAGGTCCAAAATCGTATTTGCCGCCGCTAGCCGTAATGCTCGTTTGGTCTCTTGCGACTTGAGCTGCGCTGCTGAGAGCACCAAAGAGGACCGAGGCTCCCGCTTCACTCGATACTAAGTTTGGGCCGGTCTGGTTCTGCCCCAACAAATTGAGTGTGAGTACGCTGCCCGTGCGCTGTCGGATCAATGGAAAGATCGGGGCGCCCATCGGCATCCCAATGAGACTGTTCTGTACGAAGAATAACGCCGGATGGCTTCCGAGGTCGAACATCGGAACGTCGCCCTGGTTCACAATCTGAGTATTTCCACAATCGTCTCGAAGCCCAATTTGTATGTGGTCGCCGTTGGCGAAATCTGAGACTGGTGAAGGGAAGGGCGACATCACCTTATTCACGATCGTGATCTGGCCGCCGATCATGCGAAGGTTTGTGAACTGGGCGCCACTCAGGATGTTGACTATGGGGCGGGGTTTGCCTTGCCGTGGACCAAATCCAGCCCACATGACGTCTTTCATTGGCCACGTTCCGGCTGGGATGTCACAGGGGCCGAGAGAGTCGTCGAACTCAATCATCTTGCGTCCCTCCACGCAGGACATGGTGCTGATGAGCAACGGCCAATCGTTGAAGACGTTCCAAAACGAAGGTCCCCCGGGCCGAAACACAAAGAGGTTCCCGTTCATCGTGCCCTCCTTGTCATTGCAGAACACTGTTTCGAGGCTTGAATTAATTTGAGTTGGTGTAATTGCCCCCGCAGAATTTCTACCACCAGACCGATCAGTGCATACGTGGCGACATTCGCAAGAAGTGCCGAATAGAGGTTGACGGGGTAATGCGAGCCGACAATCGCAACGGGGCAGGTCAGCCGGACAAGGGTGGATACAATCGGGTTTGTCGGATGGTCCTTGCTTGCCACGAAGAAATAAACCGCCCAGCCGCTCGCAACGAGAAAGCCCACAGTCGCCCATATTGCAATTCGGCGTTTCATGCTGCACCTCCGCTCCTCTGGTCGAATCGTCTCACAAGGGCTTGCGCCTGTCAGGCTAAGTCCCGATTAGTCGGATAATCGTACATGTGGTTTTTGGCCCGATTTCCACTTCTCCGATTACGGCGTTTACGAGGACTTAGGCTCAGTGTGGAAGTTCGCTTGCAACGAGGGTGAGCGCTCTATGAACAGCGTCGTGCCCCTCAGGTCCGTCGGAGTTGTCGTCGTTGGATCCGAAACTGGCACAGAGCCCACAGTCTTCGCTCTAAACCGAATGTCTTTTGCTGTTGGTAACTCCGTTTGGGTTTGTGGTATCAAGGACCGTTAGTTGGCCGCCGGTGAGGAGGAAAAGCATGAGCCAGAACGATGCGCGCATGGACCGAAGAGAATTCCTGAATAAATCAGCGACCGTTCTGGCAGCCGGAGCCGCGTTTTCCTCCACGGCTTTGTCCTATGACCGCATTCTTGGCGCCAACGACCGAATTTCTCTGGGGCACATCGGCTTCGGGAGCCGGGGCAGGGATCTTGGCGAAATTGCTTCGATGCTGCACAAAACGCATAACGTCGAGATGACCGCGGTGTGCGATCTCTGGTCGGTCAATCGCGAAGCCGCGCGTGCCACGAACGAAAAATATTATGGCCGCTCGCCACGGGCGTTCCAGAACCTCGAAGACGTCCTCGAGCTGACCGATGTGGACGCGGTTTTGATTTCCACGCCCGAACATACTCATTCGCCGATCCTGAAGCGCGCGATGGATGCGAACAAGGATGTTTATGTGGAAAAGCCCATGGGCAATGTGCTGGCGGAAGTCAAGGCCGCGCGGGATGCGGTGCTGTCCAGCGATCGCATCGTGCAAGTGGGCACGCAGCATCGTAGCGAGCCATATCAGAAATTAGCGTATGACGTTTTCCGGAGCGGCACGCTCGGCGATCTCACGAAAGTTGAGATTGTGTGGAACTATAACGGACCACGCTGGCGTGGACGCGAAGAGGTTGCCAAGCTCCGCGAGGTGGACACCGATTGGAAGCGTTGGCTGATGACGAAGCCTTTTCGTCCATTCGATCCTCGGCTCTATTTCGAATTCCGCCTGTACAAGGATTTTTCCAGCGGAATCGCGGATCAGTGGATGAGTCACGGGATCGACCTGGTCCACTGGTTCACGGGGGAGCATTTTCCGAAGTCGGTGGTGGCGCACGGAGGAATCTTCGCGTGGAAAGATGGCCGCGAAACTCCCGACACGTTCCAGGCGTTGGTGGAATATCCCAAGGGCTTTCTGGTCAGCTATTCGACCAGCTTCGGAAATGATTCGCCCAGCTTTTCCCGCTACATGGGCAAGAAGGCAACGCTCTTCAACCTGGGCGGTGAAGGAAGCCCGCGTTACCAGTTCATTGAAGAAAAGGGCAACCACGAAGACGATCCGGATATCGACAAGCAGCGCAAGGCAAATTTCCTGCTTCTGCCGGACAAAGCGCTGCCGCCCATGGGCATCGACGACATGTCGACGGGTCACATGAGCAACTGGTTTGACTGCATGCGCTCGCGCCACCAGCCTGTCGCCACGGTTCGCGATGGCTTCGCGCAATCGGTGGCATGCATAATGGCCGCGCAATCTTATTTCTCCGGCAAGAAGGTATATTGGGACGCAGCGAAGGAAGAGATTGTCGATCGCGTTCCACAACCATTCTGACTCCTTATTAGCAGTTTGTTGAAGAATTTAGTTTTTCTGGTCCTCGGTTCTGAATTTCAGGTTATCCCTGCGTTGTGATGAAGCTCTTTGGGTCGTTCTATCTACTCAGCGGTGCCGAATCGAAGCTCCGTGTCAGGTTCTGGCCATCAGGTTTCGCAATCGGCACAGATTGTAGGCCGCCCCGGTGAAGGTAAACAGCCACCCCACTTTGGCGATCCCTCGCAACTTCACTTTCCTTAGCATCCCCACCATCTTCATCCACCCGAACGATTGCTCCACTCGTTTTCGCTTCCGCTGACTCACCTCATACCCGGCATGCCGCGTGGTCCGCTCGTCCACCGCACTCCTCCGATTGGTCGTGTTCTGCGCCACATGCGGTGCGATATTCATCCCTCGCAGTTCTCGTACGAATTCCCGCGTGTCGTAGTTCTTGTCTCCTCCCAACGTCACGCGCTTTCCCGCGGGGATCGCTTCCGCCATGAGCATGGCAGCATCCCGCTCCGCTCTCCCACTCGCCTCGGTCAGAAAAGTCTGCACCAATAGCCCGTTGCGGTTTTCCATCAATACATGTCCCATGTAGCTCAGCTTCGCCTGGCTTCCACTGGACTTCGTGAATAACCGAGCATCCGGATCGGTCGTCGATTCATGGGTCTGGTTCTTTCGCTTTTCCCCGCGAAAGTCGACATCTCCTCCCGCTCCGGGAGGCTTCCCGCTCCCGTCCTTGGGCCGAAAACTCTTATGACTGGCCCAAGCCTCGATCAACGTTCCGTCCACCGTGAAATGTTCATCCGACATGTACGGCTTGGCGCGCTCCAGCACCCTTTGAAAAAACGACTCCGCGATCTCTTCGTTCAGCAAGCGCTCTCGATTCTTGCTGTACACCGCGTGATTCCAGACCGTCTCGTCCATCTCCATCCCCACAAACCACCGGAACAGTAGGTTGTACTGCAGTTGTTCGATCAGCATTCGTTCACTGCGTACCGAATAGAAGATCTGCAACAGCAACGATCTCAACAGCCGCTCCGGCGCAATCGACGGACGTCCCACGTCGGAGTATAGCTTTTGAAACTTCGGCGACATCTCTTTCAGAATCTCGTCGACCAGCTTGCGGATCGGTCGTAAGGGATGATCCGCTGGCACGCGTTTCTCAGGGGAAATGTAGCTGAACATTCCTTCTTGCAGGTCATCGTCGCCGCGCATTCACTCGTCTCCTTTGCCTTCCATCACTCAGACGAGTTCTTCTAAATTAAAGTTGCAGCTGAACGGGCTTTTTTCAACAAACTGTTAGTACTACTGTGTCATAAACGACGATAGCAACAAAATGGACAGCAAGGTAGCTGTTTGAGCAGGAATCTCGCAAGCTTGATCCGGAGTGTGGCGATGGAGTACGGATTATGCCGCTCGGCGCGCATGCGGTGTGCCGCGGGGCCGGAAGTCGGGCGGAATTTTCTGGGTGCGTAGGTCCAGCTGACCGGCTCGAGCAGAGGGGGAAAAACGACTTCTTTCCGCTACCAGGAAGCCATATGCGGCAATGCACAGCGTGCCGTGATGATGAAATCCGCGCCAGCCGCGACCTTCGTAATGTCCTAATCCCAGTTCTTGCTTCAGCTCTTCGTAGTCCCGCTCAATGATCCAACGATGCTTGGCCAATTTCACTAACTCCGCGAGCTTGCTATCAGCCGGAAGAGTAGAAAGCCAGTACTTCGTTGGTTCGCTTTCTCCCGTGGGCCATTCGATCAGCAGCCATTCTTCCCCATGCGGTTCGCTTCGCCAATAATCCCGATGCGCAACTCGCACACGTAAAGCTGCAAAGCGTGAGCGGAGCCTCTGCTTGGTTCCCTCGCGCCAGGAAGCATTTTCCCAAGCGTTTCCCGCCAACGACTCCGCCAGTTGTTTCACGGAAATGGGTTGATGTTGTTTATCCCGGCGCAGTAATGTCGGTGGGCGTCCCACCCCTTTCCACCGCTTTGCAGGCAGGGGAGCCTCTCCAGGCCTCCAGACGGTCATGGATCCCTGAACACCGACGACATACTTTAAACCCAATTCGGTGAGCCCTTCTCGAAACTGACCATCATTGCCATAGGCGGCATCGGCCAACACGGGCGCCAGTGTAACTTCCTCTTCTACCGCTTTCCGAATTTGCTGGAGTGCGATCGTCGGCTTGGTGGCAAACGAGATCTCTTTTGGAATGCCCGTCTCCTTGCGCCGTTTACGATCCTGAGCCCAAATCTCGGGCAAGTACAGACGCCAGGCGATCGGGAGACTGGCCTGTTCGGTGGCCACCGATAAACTCACCGCTACCCGGCAATTTTCTTGCTTGCCCACCTGTCCGCAGTATTGACGTACCACCCCAACCGAATGAGTTCCTTTCTTTACGAACCCGGTATCATCCACAATCCAGGCCACCACGGATCCGTTTCTTTTCATCACCGGCAACACAAAGTGGCGCACTCTTTCGAGCAAGGCTTCGTCACTCCACGGGGCATTCGCTACGAAATGATGCAGCGACTGGTGCATGCGCTGCACATCCTCCGGGGCCAACCGTGCCGCCATAGGCTCAACACTTTTGCGTTCGCCGGGAAGGAGTAGACCCGTGCAGTACGATTTCAGCGGCACGGCGCGATCTAGGTGCCCTGCGGCCTGCGCCAGGCTATCGAGATAAGCCGCAAAGCGTTGATGTTGCGCGCCTGGCGCCGAAGAAGAGGCGCTCATGCGCCCAGACTATCAGCTGAAAATGGAATCCTGCTCTACAAATGTAGGAGGCTGTGCCTTTTATGACACAGTAGTATTAGTCGGGTGACCAGAAACTTGCCGTACCAGGACTTCACTTGATGTCCAGTAACTAGCGTTTACCAGGACTTGAGGATTACTTCCGGATTGCTCGTAATCCGCCCGCAATCGTGGATTGGACCCTGCCAGGCCTCCGGTAAACGCAACACGACTTTGAGGTACCAATCTTCCTTCGGGGAGGCGGCAGTTCGCTTTTCTGTCAGGCGCGCCTAGTTACTTCATCTTGGCGTATTCGACTTTGGCGGCGATGAGGATGGGGATATCGGGGTCGGCGTCTTTCCAGAGGGCGAGGAAATCCTGGTAGGCACCGCGGGCATTGGCGGTGTCGCCTTGCATCGCATAAGCGCGACCCAATTGAAGGCGAGCAAGTGCGCCAGTCTCGCAAGTCTTCACGATTCCACGGTGGTCAAGTATCTTCTGAAACTCTGTCACTGCAGACACCCCATCCTTCAATGCAAGGTATGCTTGGCCGCGAACGTAAGCCGGGTAGATACAACTTCCTAAAGCAGCATCGGTCAGTTCGTATAGCTCGGCGGCGTGGAGCAGCTGGATACTCTTGTCAGGAGCATTTCGAGTGAGTTCGATGCGGGCCTGAACGGTAGGTACGATTACGAACTGCACTAATGTTCCTTTCGGATACCGCTTGGCCAGGCTGTTTAACAATGACCCGGCGCGCGCGGTATCTCCTGCCGTAGCGACGGCAAGGGCCGCAGCCGACTCGCCGTTATCACCCAGTTGTGATTGAGGAACCGACGCCATTGTCTTGCGTGCTTCCTGCAGATTTCCAAACTGTGCTTCGCGCAGGGCGGCAACCATGATCTCGGACGAAGCTCTTTCTTTCTGTCCGGCCCGCTGCAGAGAATCCACGGTCAGGCGGCTCAGATCGAGTGATTTGCGCAGGTGTCCGGAGTACGCCTCCGTCGCAGCCTGCAGGGGCAAGATATCCAGCATCGCCTCCGAACTTTTGTTGCACCAGGCTATCTGCTCGCTCAGGCCCTGGCTGTCGCCAGCCAGGAAGGCCAGAGTGTAAAGTTCAGCGTGTAAAAAACCCGAGTCGAGTTTCGCATCGAGGGCGCTCTGAATCGTGGACCGAGCCTCCGTAAACCGATTTAAGGATATTAGGGCCCATGAATAGCTGCCGTATCCAATTACGCTCGCCGATTCTTGTTGCGCCTGACGATTCAACTCGGCTGACTCCTCGTACCTTCCCATTGCGTCATAGGCTCTGCCCAGATTCCCGAGTGCTACAGAACTGTGCGGATAACTGTTCAGCCATTCCCGATAAACTCGGACAGTGCTTTCCAGATCGCCGGTCACGTACTTGTAGTACATCGACTCGATGTCAAACTTCTCCCCCTCACTGGCATGCTCACGCAAGGAAAAAGCCTTGGTAAACGATTCCCGGGCTCGCGCAAATTCCTGCAGGTTCAGATAATGCTTTCCAAGAGATGAATATGCCTGGGCGAACTCGGGGTCGAGTTCGATCGCGTGCTCTAAGAAAGGAATGGCAGCTCTTGTGCCATTCTCGCGGGCGTTTTTCCTCCCGAGGCTAAAGGCCTTGAGGGCCTCGAGGGAAGAAGTAGTCGCTTGCGCCAACGGAACATCGAACTTCTGGATGTTCGCCAAAGACTCACCTAGTTCACGCCGCAGCTTGCCGGCGACTCGCCCAAGCGCATCGAGAACCTCTTCTTTCGTCGTTGCCGTAACCTGCTCCTGAGCCAGGATTTCTCCGCTTTGGCAGTTCACCGCTTTGAGCCCAATAGTGTATGCGTTCCCGATATTTGAGATCGAACCTCCGACCCAGGCCTTGCTTGCTGAACGCTCGCAGATCTCCCGAGCGATTTCTGGTGCAAGAGGAGTGCTCGGTGGCTGTCTCATAAGTTGAAGCGTCGCGGTCATTCTGCTATCCGATAAGACTTGCAGATACGAAGACTGCGTCAGAGCCAGAGACAGGGCCTGCTTTAACGAGTCGTCAAAGATCGGGTCCCCGGTTTTGTTATCGAAGTCGGCGAGGACGATGGTGTCTTTTTCAGCGAGTTTTGGACTGCGATGGAGATAGAAATACCCACTGGCTGAAAACAGGAGCGCAGCCATGGCGAAGGAAACAATCAGCTTCCAGCGTTTTCGGATGCCAGGTACGGCTGCGGGATTCGGACTTATGGTGACTCGCGCCGAACCGGTGTCTCGCATCAGTCGTTGCAGGTCGATGCGAATGTCCGAAGCGTGCTGGTAGCGCAGGTCGCGGTCTTTCTCCAGACACTTGGTGATGATTTCCTCGAGCTTGGGAAGAACTTCGGGGTTGAGGCGGACCGGAGGTACGGGCGTAAGTTCTAGAATGGCGTGGAAGATCACGCCAGAGGTGTCGCCGCGAAAGGGGAGCTGGCCGGTCGCCATCTGATAGAGCACCGCACCGAAAGAAAACAGATCAGTGCGCGCGTCGAGTTCTTTCCCTTTGACTTGCTCCGGCGACATGTAGGCAACGGTGCCAAGAGCGGTGCCCGGGCTGGTGAGATGTTCCTCGAGGTCGAGGGTTGCGGCGGTGGGCTCCGTGCCGGTGACGGGTTTGGAAGAGACCTTGGCCAAGCCGAAGTCGAGGATTTTGGCGTGGCCGTAGTCAGTCACAAAGACGTTAGCGGGCTTAATGTCACGGTGAACGATTCCTTTGGCGTGCGCAGCGTCGAGCGCGTCGGCGATCTCGATTCCAAGTGTGAGCAGAGTTTCCAGTTCCATGGGGCGATTGGCGATGCGGTGCTTCAGCGTTGCGCCTTCCAGAAACTCCATGGAAATGAACGCTTTTGTGTCGTATTCACCGATGTCATAGATTGTGCAGATGTTGGGGTGATTCAGGGCGGACGCGGCCTGCGCCTCGCGCTGGAATCGGACGAGAGCATGCGGATCTCTGGCTACATCCTCAGGCAGAAACTTGAGCGCGACGAAACGGTGGAGGCGAGTATCCTCAGCCTTGTAGACGATGCCCATCCCGCCGTCGCCGAGCTTTTCGATGACGCGGTAATGCGAGATGGCCTGGCCAATCATTGTTGGGAATCCGCTCTTGGCGAGGCATGTTAGGTTGTGCCCAGAAGCAAGTCAACGTGGGCGACAAGCCAATTGACTCCCGGATGGTCGGCTACACGGAAGTTATCCCGAAACTGCGTTCGAGGAAGCGATCGAAGCAAATTGTGGTGGCACTTGGACGATTAACGCGCTAATCGGAAACTTGAAGTACTGGGACTGGACTTGTCCGGTTATGCGACTTGATCAGGAGTTGCCGCAGTCGCTGACAGGATTGTTTCCGGATTGCCCGTAATACGGTTTGGATGGTAGGAAGCGATTTTGGAGTAGTATCGGGACAATTCCCCAGAAGCCGTATTTGAAACTCCTTCGAGGAGGTCAGATGAACAGAAGAATTGCTCAAACTATCTTTTTCATGTTCGTCGTGTTGGCTAAGGTGCAGCATGTCGGAGCGCAGCAATTAAAGGATGCTGTCGAAAATAACCACCGCCTTGTTGGATATACGTTGTACGAAAAAGAAACCCAATTGGGACGGGCAATGGTTCTGGATCTTGATCTTGACCCAGCGACAGGCAATTCGTTCGAAGTTTTCCCAAACTTGAACGTCATTCAGCAGAAGCCTATCGGCTCCACATTCGAGGGATGGTTGCCGGACAAGCGCGCCATTATCGCGGTCTATGCAGGTGACTTGTCCTTGGAGGACTTCTACATCGTTAACTTTTCAACAAGAGAGTTCTTCACTCCAACGTTCGTGGCCGGGTGGGGACCAGTAGCCTCAGTTCAGCCGTATGGTCGCGACGGTAAAACCGGATACTTTCTGACTGCTCAACGCTCTCCGGCAGACTGTTATCGGCAATATCATCAAGAAAGTGATCGACTCGCTCCCTGCTCCCAGCTGTACCAGATTCACGCCGACGGTTCCCGCATGCCCCTGAGCGCACCGGGCGGCCTTGATCCGGTGGGCGGCAGCACAAAGATCAACAGTCATGGCTGTCCTATGTCCCCGGACGGAAAATATAAGGTCTGTGAACGCACTGGCAAAGGTTCGACTTTTCAGGTCATACAAATCACCCAGATCGAACCGTTCCGTGGCAGTGCTGGTGAAGCAATCCAGCCAGTCGGTATCGGCGCGTGGTGGTCCCCGGATAGTACGGGGTTCATATACTATTCGGAACCGTCAAAGGGGGCCGGAGCGAATGAAAGTAACCTCTCAATTAACTTCAGTCCAGCAAGCGGCGCCGAGCAACTTAGAATTCGAATTGGTTGTAGGAAGCAGGATTGCAGTCCCAACGACGCTCCGAACAAATACTTTGTACATGCCAGCAGCAAAATTGGGGAGACTTGCGATGGTGAGATAATTGGTGGCTCCGATGTCGGCCAATGGTCAAATGACCCTGACGGAAAAGCATATTACGTCAATGTTGTTCAAGGCCGCGAATCCTACAATCAAATCGGACGCATACTTATCAAATCCGGAACTTCCTACAATTTCGTACCTCTTACCCCCGATAACGTAAACGCCAGGTTTCCCTCGCCCTCACCAAGAGGTTCATCCTTCGTATATGTCGCCACTCAAGAGAAAGGTAGCAAGCAGTGCGTTAGCCCTGGCGAACAGTGGCAGAACGAGGGCCCCGTTCAGGTTTTTCTATTCCATCCCCAAAAAAACTCGCCCGTTAAGCTAACGCATTTCCCAAAGGGCTGGACGCCAGCTAACCTCCAATGGTCGCAGATGACGAGCGTCGAGGTCGAGCCAATCGGCCAAAACTGGAAAGGAAAAGGGACCTTTGAATCCTCGCAGTGCCGCTACTGCGGAAAACCGTAGTGAACGATTGTGGTGCGCGTTTGACTCCGCGTGGATTGCAGCTAGATTGTCGTATTTATGTGTTTTTCGAGACGTAAGCCGGAAGCTGATTCTCAGGAGTTTGGGAAGCGGGCGGTCGATTCACGATCCCTGAGACAGCGATCTGGGAACTGACAGAAGAGACTCTGGACGAGTGGTCGGCAAACCTTACCTAATCGCGTTACGTCAGAGTTGCCCGTCACTCGGGCTGAAGATGTGCTTTACATCTGTGACTCGTGCCATGTATTTTCCGCTGGTATAGATATCGTCGCTTAAAGGGTTGGAAAGGAGTGCTCAATGGCTCACTCGCGTAATCTCTCGTTGCTTGCTGCAACTTTCGTCCTGACCTCCTGCGCGGTTCACTCGGCAAGGGCAACCGAACCCCCCGATGACCTCTGCTCGCTGTTGCCGGCCGCTGAGGTGAGCAAGACGTTAGGACGAGCTTACGATTCCCCACAAAAGAGTGTCGCTCCTCGTCCCTATGCAAACACCGCGGAGGGAACGGATTGCAACTATCTTGCTAAGGGAAGCAAGCTCTGGTTCAGAACATACGTTGATCCGTCGCCGTCGGCCGCGGCGGATCTGTTCGCCAGATTAGGCAAATTTTATAGTCCGCAAACGCCGGTTCCCGGCCTCGGAGACGAGGCTTATTTTGATCCAGCGCATGCGCTCCACGTCCGCAAGGGCAAAGTTCGTTTCTATATCAATCTTGAGCCTATGAATTTCTCTCCGGCAATTGAGAAGCAGCTCAAGGATCTTGCCAGCCAGGCTACTGGGCGACTCTAAAGGGCATTCCCGGGTCAATTGGCGAAATGTCGCCATAATTATTCAGAAAGTTCTCAACGGGGGCAGTGGGCTAGTCGTCGGCAAAGGAAGTAATGCGTTCCTTCTGGTTGGCCCTTAAGTTGGAATCTGACCGCAGATAGCTAAAGCAGCATTTGCTGAAAACCCAATCGCACCGGCAACACTCAGGCTGCCTTGTTCAGGGCATGAGTTGTAGCGTCCGATTCCTTCACCAACCGGCACACGCTCGCCCTCGAAATTCGATGCTTCTTTGCAACTTGACTCAGCGACATGCCCGAGCGGCGATCTGCGACGACTTGCTCGCGGTCGATGTCCAGCGGTCTCCGGCCGATTTGCCGTCCTTCCAATTTCGCTCTTCGCATTCCCGACTTGACTCTTTCGACGATCAGGCTGCGCTCCAGCTCGGCAATCGCTCCGACGATTACGACCATCGCACGACCCAATGGCCCGCCCGTGTCGATGTTTTCTCGAAAGCTGACGAATTCTATGCCCAGGCGGTTCAGCTCATCGAGGACTTCCAGGAAATGGCGCACGCTCCGGGCTACTCGGTCGAACGCGGCCACCAAGACAATGTCAAAGCGGTGCCTCCGGGCATCGGCCAGCAGTTGGTCGAGACCGGGACGCCTCGATTTCGCGCCCGAAATAATATCGATGTACTCGTGCACGACCTCGTATCCGCGTTGCTTCGCCATCTGCCGGAGGTCGAACAACTGCGTTTCCGGATGCTGATCGGCGGTGCTTACGCGTGCGTAAATGGCGATTCTTTTTGTCACTTCAGCTCGTTCTTCCTTGAGAGCAGATAAGCATCAATGGCACGGCGAACTAATTCTGCGATAGGAGCGCCAGTTTTCCGGGATAGTGTTTGGAGCTTCACCAATTGCTGTTCCTTCAGGAATAGTGCTGTCCTCTTCATGAGCATATAGAGTATCAGATAGGCATATATATGTCCACAGGTGATTTGGAGGAACGACGGCAGAGCGATTCGGTTGGAAGGAGCGGACGTAAACCGTAAACAATGTTGATTCAAGGACGAAACTCCGAGGAAGCCGTAAGAATCCCTCCGAAATCGGAAATCCGGACGTTTCCAGGACGTTGGCTCCAAACAAACCCGCGTTTTCAGCCGCAGTCTCACAGTGGTTTGACTGTCTGCAAGAACAGGTACCCAATGGAACATGCCTGTCTCCTCGGGCCATTCCAGTACGGCGATTGGAATCTGTAGCCTTGCCTAAATAGGCCAATCAGGTATGCCCGTGCGCTTCTACGACCAGCCGGTGCGGACCTGGGCCAGCCGATGGAGCGGCAAGCATGAAAAAACTATTCTCGTTATTCTCTGGGCTCTCGCTACTTTTGTCCTGTCTGGCCCCGAGGGGATCAGCACAATCGATCAACGCGGGCACTGAAATCCAAGTGCGGCTGCTGGGTCAGCTGGACACCGGAAAGACTGAGCCAGGCCAGGAATTCTCGGCCACTCTCGGGCAACCCGTTCGTTTGGACAACGGGATGGTTTGGCCCATCGGCACGGAGGTGAAGGGCAAGGTCGTCGAGGTAGTGAGTTCTGGGCGACTCAGCCGGCCCGCTTCGATCACGCTTCAACTCACTCAAATCGGGAATTCCCCCATTGAGACCCAGACTGAGCAAATTCACGGGCAATCGCACGCAGGCCGCAACGTGGCCCTGATCGGCGGCATCGCCGCCGTGGGGGCCGTCCTCGGCGGTGTCGCCGATGGCGGAAAAGGCGCGGTGATTGGCGCCGCAGCTGGGGCCGGCGCGGGAACCGCGACCGCCGCTGCGACTGGCAAGCAGGAGATCGTGCTGCGCGCGGAAACTCCACTCACGTTCGTTGTGGCCGGCAACGCTGCAGGATCCCCGGCGGAGGCCTCAGCACCAGCTCCCGAGTCGATCGAGGCAGCCGAGCCGCAGAACCAACCGAAGGCTTCCGACTACTACGAACCCTATGCGCCCGAGCAGCTGGATAACTTGCTGGCACCAATCGCACTCTATCCGGACCCGCTGTTGGCCCAAGTGCTGACGGCAGCGACGTTCCCGGATGACATTCAGAACGCGGCTCTGTGGGTTCGTCTACACAACCCCGATAGCATCGACTATCAACCCTGGGACGTCAGCGTCAAAGCGGTGGCGCACTATCCGACGGTCTTGAGCATGTTGAATGACCGGTTGGATTGGACCACCGCGCTCGGACAAGCCTACGTCAACCAGTCGACCGATATCATGATGTCGGTGCAGCGCCTCCGCAACATGGCACATTCTCAAGGCAATCTGGTCACGACGCCGCAGCAGCAGGTCGTCGTGGACCGCGGTTACATTCAGATTGTTCCTGCACAACCGCGCGTGATCTTCGTACCCGCGTATGATCCCGGAGTAATTTACGTGCAGCGCGTCTATCGGCCCGGTTTCGGGTTCGACGGCTTCTTCAATTTCGGCACCGGCTTTGTAATTGGTTCATGGCTCAACTACGACATGGACTGGGGTACCCACCGGGTGGTTTACAACAGTTGGGACGGGCGCGGCGGATGGCGGGAACGGTCTCGCCCCTATGTCCACATCACCAACGTATACGTCAACAACCGGTACGAAAATGTGAACGTGAATCGGAACGTTGTGGATCGCCACGTGGACTACGACAACGTCCGGCGTTACAACAGCGTACACCATGACGTCACCTACGAAAACCGTGAACGAATCGAGGCTACTCGTGTGCGGAATGAACCGCGACGCGTTGGCCAGCAACCGCGGCCCCAACCCGAGAATGAGCGGGTGGACAACAGAGAGAATGACCACGGCTTCCGCACCGAACATCCCGACAACACTCGCTTTGAGCGCCCGAACCATGCTGCGCCCAATGCGGAACAACCGCGGCCGCAACCTGCGATTGAAAAGGTGGACAACAGAGAGAATGACCACGGCTCCCGCACTGAACATCCCGACAACACTCGTTTTGAGCGCCCGAACCATGCTCCGCCCAATGCGGAACAACCGCGGCCGCAACCTGCGATTGAAAAGGTGGACAACAGAGAGAATGACCACGGCTCCCGCACTGAACATCCCGACAACACTCGTTTTGAGCGCCCGAACCATGCTCCGCCCAATGCGGAACAACCGCGGCCGCAACCTGCGATTGAAAAGATGGACAGCAGAGAGAATGACCACGGCCCCCGCAGTCAGCCATCATCCCAGGGGCAGCCTGCAGCACCTCAACATCCCAACAATACCAGTTCTGAACGCCCGAACCAGGCTCCGCCAACCGCAGCGTCACCGCAGGCAAGGCCCACAGGCGAGCGGATGAACGACAGAGAGAACGACCGAAACATCCACAACCAGCCGTCAGCAACGCCCGCTGCAAAGACGGCTCCGCAGCCCAATCAAGCCGCGCCAGCAGCACATGGAGCTCATCCCGCAGATGAGAATCAGCCGAAGGTGAAGCAGCAACAGCAACCCGAGGACAAAAAGAGTAAGGACAAAAAGCAAGACAAGCAATAAAAGCCCCCCGCCAGCACGCAAGGCATAACACGTCGCGGGAGCCGTCAGGCTTCCAAGATGCCCTTGCTGATTGACGGACGCGACCGACGCGTCGCTAGTGCCCGGAACTTGTCCAGGACGATTTCTTGATTTGAAAGAAGTTATCAACAAGTTGCTGGAGAGTCCCGTTCGAGGACATCGCCAGTGATCCCCTCAAACCCGTTTCCGGCCAGCTTCCGTGTAGCCGACCACTCGTCCAGAAACGCGTGTCCGTTGTGAACTGAAGAAGGACCAAGACCTGGTTTGCCGTGTCCGCATTGGCCGTTCCATATTCGAAAATGCTCCGGCGGGATCAAAAGGATACTGGCTGGGATATCCTGAACCGTCCAGAGGAATTCAAAAATGGAAACTCCAGATAGTTCGGCCAAACCGATGGCCGAAGCACAACTCGCCCCCGCACGGACTTTCCGGCCCGTGGTCCGCGTCGCCAGCGGGAATTTTCTGGAGATGTACGATTTCCAGGTCTTCGGATACTACGCGGCGGCAATCGCGCGCACTTTTTTCCCGAGTGGGAACGAGTTCGCGTCGCTGATGCTTTCTCTGATGACCTTCGGCGCTGGTTTTCTGATGCGGCCCCTTGGCGCGATCGTGTTGGGCACTTATATCGATCATCGTGGGCGCCGCAATGGGCTTCTCCTGACTCTCGGATTGATGGCGATCGGAACCGTTTCAATCGCATTCACTCCTTCCTACGCATCGATCGGGTTAATTGCGCCACTGCTGGTCGTCGCCGGGCGGCTGGTGCAGGGACTGTCCGCCGGCGTGGAGGCGGGGGGCGTCTCCGTCTATCTTTTCGAGATTGCGACGCCTGGACATAAAGGTTTCTACACGAGCTGGCAAGCGGCGAGCCAGCAAGTGGCGGTGATGTTCGCAGCAGTACTCGGGCTCGGCCTGACGTTGCGGCTCACCGGCGATCAAATGACGCGCTGGGGATGGCGCGTTCCACTGCTCGTCGGTTGCGCGATTATTCCGCTCTTGTTTCTGTTGCGGCGGTCGCTCAAGGAAACGCCGGAATTCCTTGAGCGCAAGCGCCGTCCGTCGCAGCGCGAGATTCTGCGCACGCTGGCGCGCAGTTGGAGGCTGGTAGTGCTCGGCACCTTGTTGACGATCATGAACACGGTCTGCTTTTACATGATCACGGCGTACACACCGACGTTCGGCGGCGCCGTGCTTCATCTTGCGGCGAGGGACAACATGATTGTCACGCTGTGCGTTGGCGCTTCCAATTTTTTCTGGCTTCCGATCATGGGTGCAGTTTCCGATAGAACTGGCCGGCGTCCGATGCTGGCCGCCGTCAGCATGCTGGCGCTGCTGACGGCTTATCCGGCGTTGTTGTGGCTGGTAAACGCGCCGTCATTCAGCCGGCTGATGGCCGTGGAATTGTGGCTCTCGTTCTTGTTCGCCAGCTATAACGGCGCGCTGATCGTGTTCCTGACGGAAATCATGCCGGCCGACGTCCGCACCGCCGGATTCTCTCTTGTTCATAGCAGCGCGACCGCCATCTTCGGTGGATTTACGCCCGCGATTTCAACCTATCTCATCCACGCGACCGGCAATCGTGCGATTCCGGGCCTGTGGCTTTCGTTCGCCGCCGTCTGCGGGCTGATCGCGACTGCGCTGTTGAGTTCTTCGCGCGTCGCGCGGTGTTCTGTGATGCTCGAACACGCGCCTTAGCCCTCTCGCCCCAAGGACGGTCTCGAGGGTTTCGGACGCACGGCGTCGCCGACGCGGATGACTCCCTCGCTCAATATTAGGGCCCGCAGCCCTCCGCGATGGATCAGGCCGCTCATCACGCCATGTACTGTGAGGTCGTCCAAATGTTTGCACGGCTCGCAGAGACGCGTGCCGCGCATAAGCACGGCGCCGCCCCAGAATTCACGGTCGACGAGATGATTGAGCGGGACACGGGACGTCGCGATGTTGCGGCGGGAGTCGGCAGCGGCGAGCTTGATCCCGCACCGTTCCCCCTCGGCGTTGAGCACGCCGCCGAAAAGCTCTTCGACGGCCTCAATCTCGATCAGCGTGACTTCGCGCCCGCCGTAGCTCGACTTTTTCGAGTAGAACCCGGTCCCGGAAAAATACCGATCGCCCTCGAGCCCGCGTCCCGGGAAAACCGCAGATCGGCATTTTGGACGGATTTTCGCTCTGTTTGCGACGCATGAGCGGCTGCTCCATGCTCTTTAGTCAGAGCCAGCCCAGACTAAAGCCACCGCCGAAATGAGAGCGGCGACTGAAATCGCGAGGAACATGGCAGTGGGGCCTGGATACAGCTCTTGAAGGACTCCCGCCACCCACGGACCCAGGATAGCACCAACACGGCCAACGCTAAGTTCCATTCCGACCGCGGTCGCTCTGACTCTGGTTTCATAGGCGTTGGCGGCGAAATTGTTTAAAACGAATTGCCCGCCGATGATGAAAAAACCAGCGGCTGCCACGAACGAGAGATTTATGATGTGATTGTTGAAGAGAGATAGGGCGAACACCGACGCAGCTCCAAGAACCCACCAGAGGATGATCATGGCTCGCCGGAATCCGTTCCGGTCTGAAATATAGCCGCACATCAGACCGCCAAGGAAACCTGCAATCTGCAGGAGTGCGCCAAACCCAAAACTCGCCGCAAAAGTTTCACCGCGCTGGAGCATCACGGTAGGGATCCAACCGGAGAGGCCGAAAATGCAGAAAAGACAAGAGAATGCGGCGGTCCAGATGGAAAGTGTAGTCCGGCGATAGCGTTCCGAGACTAGAGTCACAATCGCGTTCTCCGTCGTCGCCGGAGACTCCACAGTTATCTGTGCGTCGCGATACTGCGCCGCGTTTTCGGGTCGCAAGCGCTTGAGAATCCTCTTGATCTCCTCTGCCCGGCCACGTAGAGCAAGAAACTTTACCGACTCCGGGAGCGTGACATAGAGAATCGGGATCAGGAGAAATGATAAGGAGCCGATCCAGTAGAGACTTCTCCAGCCGTAATGCGGTGTTACCAAAACACCGACCACGCCAGCCAAGGTCCCTCCTAACGCCCACCCCAAGCCAACTGCCCAAATCGTGTAGGTATTTGCGACGTGTCGCGGTGTGAGTTCATTAATGTATGTCGTCCCGAGCGGCAATAGCACACCGAGACCCAGACCGGTAAAGAGACGTATGGTGCAGAACGGCCAGAACGACGCAGCGAGGATGGGAGTCAGCAGAGTGAAGATGCTGGCAACCCAGAGCCCACCGAGCAATGTCACGCGTCGCCCGACGCGGTCGGCGATCAACCCGTGTACAGCCGCCCCGATTAAGAATCCCACGAGTCCGCTCGAAACGAGGAATCCGGCTTGGCTAGCCTTAAGACCCCATGGCTGCATTACGTAGTGGATGACATAGGCCGGATTGAATGTGTCGTAGCCATCAAACAGCGTTAGTGCCCCCATCGTGGCAGCGAGCCGCCAATGAAATCGTGTTATCCGCGCGTTCGCCAGTTCGTCGTGGACGTCTATGAATTGGTCATTCACCTGACCCTCTCTGTTTGCGCCCTCATTCTGACATTGGCGGACACCGTTTTCGACTGGGGCTATTGGGCAATGGATTCATGGGCTAGAATTATCGCGGACACAGCAGGTTCCATGGGCAATCGAATCAATACGCAGGTGCTGGTCGTCGGTGGTGGACCGGTTGGTTTGACACTGGCAATCGATCTCGCGCAGCGCGGCATCCAGGTGACGGTCGCTGAGTCGCGCGCAGGCGGCGAGCCGCCAAGCGTGAGGTGCAATCATGTCGCGGCACGCACCATGGAGATTTTTCGCCGCCTCGGGCTAGTCCGGGCGGTGCGCGAGGCCGGACTGCCCGCCGAGTATCCCAACGACGTTGCGTTTCGTACGACCGCGATTGGGATGGAGTTTTCGCGTATCCCGATTCCGTGTCGCGCCGAGCGCTATGCGGCGAAGGGCGGCCCCGACACCTGGTGGCCGACGCCCGAGCCGCCGCATCGAATCAACCAAGTCTACCTGGAACCGGTGTTATTCGCGCACGCTGCAGCGACGCCTCGACTCACCATCCTCAGCCGCACGCGAGTTGTGGACTTCGTTCAGAGCGATAGTAGCGTGCAGGCGACCGCTGAGAACCTCGACGGTGGTGGCGTCAGCGAAATTCTTGCCACCTACCTGGTTGGCTGCGATGGTGCGCACTCCGATGTCCGCCACATCGTGGGCGCCAAATTCAGTGGCGACGCCATAGTAATGCAAACGCAATCCACCTACATCCGCGCGCCGCAACTGCTCGGCATGATACCGAGACCTGCGTGGCTCAGCGTCTCCCTCAATCCGCGCTGCAGCGGCTACCTATTTGCGATCGACGGCCGCGAACGATGGCTCATCCACAACTGGCGTCCTCCGAGCGAGGACTTAGCGGCGCTTAACCGCGATCGCTGCATCCGGCAGATCCTCGGTGTGGAGTCCTCTTTCGAGTTCGAGATTCTGGGACAGGAAGATTGGACTGGGCGTCGCATGATCGCCGACCGGTTTCGCGACCGACGCGTTTTCTTGTGCGGCGACGCCGCTCATATCTGGGTGCCGTTTGCCGGCTACGGGATGAATGCGGGAATCGCCGACGCCATGAATTTGTCCTGGAAGTTGGCGGGCGTAATCAAGGGTTGGGCTGAGCCGGCCATCTTGGACTCCTACGAGGTGGAACGCCAGCCTGTCACCGAGCAGGTTTCACGATGCGCGATGAGCACATCCCTTGCGCGGGAATCACTGGGCAACAGACTACCAGACAACTTGGAAGATCCCGGACCGGAGGGCGACGCGGTACGAGCGCACATCGGCAGGGAGGCATACGAACTCAACGTCGGCCAGTTCTGCTGCGGCGGGCTCAACTTCGGTTATTTCTACGAGGACTCGCCGATCATCCACTATGACGGCGAGAAGGCTCCCAACTATACTCTGTACGACTTCAGACAATCCACGGTTCCCGGATGCCGCACGCCACATCTGTGGCTACGCGACGGAAGATCACTCTACGACGCGGTAGGACCTGAGTTTACTCTGCTGCGTTTCGATTCTGCAGCCGACACGGGCGCTCTCGGGGTGGCGGCAGCACACCGTGGCGTACCGATGGCTGTGATTGATGTGGATGCAAACGAAAGTGAGTCGCTCTATCCGAGTAAACTGGTCCTGTCTCGCCCCGATCAACATGTGGCATGGCGCGGCGACGAGGTCCCCAACGATTCCCTAAGCTTGATCGACCGCGTGCGCGGTTCACCATCAAGGGCGAAGATCTGACGCTTTCCTTCGCCGGTGGCATTGGGCCGTGCGGATTGCGGGAGGGTGACGGGCCACTCGAAAGTAATTCACATGCCTGATACGGGGAACCAGGAAGTTATCAGCCCGCCCGTTGGGTCAGTACCGACAAACGCCCTAGCAGTGACCGACATATCGTTACTGATCTTGATCGCGACATGAAGTTCGTCTGGACTCCAAGCATTTGGACAAAATGAGCTGGCACCGGAGTTCGTCGGTTCAAATTAAGCCTCTGCAACCAACAAATTCTTTCTTTTCGGCGAACCCCGCAACCATCCGAATTGACAGTTTAGATTTCCAATCCGGCAGACGATCAAAAAGGGAGATAGTTTCCGAATCGCCGTCATCCGAGAGGCGTCTGTTATGGGCGACTTCATGAGCCCAGAACGCTTCCCAAATATAGGGTCAGCACCTTCTTGAATTCTTCCACAATTAGGTCTTTCGCTTTATCACCCGCTTCTCCATAGAGCTTCTTCAAGCCTCTGACCATCTCGAGAGTCACGTTCGCAGCCAGCACTGCTCGTTCGTCTGAAAGGGATGGGTTCTTTGCTCGAAAGGCATTCGCGATGTTGGCTCGCAAGACTCTCTTCGCAGCGGGGTCGCGGCGTAGCCGAATCGGCGCCGCGAGCAGTCTCAGATAAGCCGGACGTACCTGAAAAATTTCAGTGATCCGTTCGATAAAGAGACTCGCGAACTCTCGATGAGTGAGGTTCTCCGCCTGCTCCATCAATGGCCTCCATTGCTCTTCCATCTCTTGGGCGTACTGGCCCAACAAGGTGAGGGCGACGGCCTGTTTGTCCGGGAAGTAGTTGTAAAGCGCCCCGATCGAAGAGCCGCTGCGCTCCGCGATCGCGGTCATCGTGGTTGCTTCATAGCCAACTTCGGCAAACAGTTCCGCCGCCGCATCCAGGAAACTGGCGAGCCTGCGTGAAGAGCGCTCCTGTTGCGGGGCGACCCTTATCGAATTTGACAAATTCGAGGGCATCCTCATATTATATACCTTGGAAATCGAGGGTGCCCTCGATTTCGATGACAAATCTTTTCCTAAGGAGTCCCATGGCAGAACTTCAGCTTGATTCCCACAAAACAGCACTTGTCCTCATTGACCTCCAGAATGCCATCGTCGGCATGAGTACCGCGCCTCATCCAGCCCCACAGGTCGTTGCCAATTCTGCAAAGCTGGCCGAAGCGTTTCGCGGCCACGGTGCGCCGGTTGTTTATGTCCGCGTGGACCTCAACGATTTCCTCGAGCTTCCTGTCGACCAGCCGATCAACCTGGGGAATGCACCGCTGCCCGGCATTGTTTCGGAGATTGCCCCTTCTGCCGGATTTCAGCCCGGCGACATCCAGCTTACGAAACGTCACTGGGGCGCCTTTGCCGGAACCGATCTTGAGCAGCAGCTTAAGTCGCGTGGTGTCGATACGGTCGTCCTCACCGGAATCTCTACCAATGCGGGGGTAGAGTCCACGGCGCGACAGGGTACCGGCCTAGGCTTTGGCTTTGTCGTCGTTGAAGACGCCTGCTCCGGTCAGGATGGTGAACAGCATCGTTTCGCATTCGAGAAGATATTCCCTCGGCTCTGTCGCGTGCGCTCGACCAATGAGGTCCTCGCCGCACTTGCCTAACACCAAGAATCAACGCGATCGGCTCGATCCACTGGTCTGGAAGATCACTGCTAAGAAAACACAATCCGATGTACCGCGAGAGCGCGTTCAACGAAACTGCATTCCGCGGCGAAAAGACAAGTCTCGAGGAGACACCTTGCCGAAAACTGAGAATCGATTTTTTCCTGCTGCAGGCACGGCGAGCGCTGCCGTCGTTGATCCGACAAGACGTACCACCCATCCAAACCTGATTCTTGCGATCTGCTGCATGAGCCTGTTGATCGTGGGTATGGACGTAACGATTGTCAACGTTGCGCTGCCGGCGATCCAGAAAGACTTGCATGCGCGGCTGGCGGGACTGCAGTGGATTCTGGACGCCTACACGCTGGTGGTGGCGAGTTTTCTAATGCTGGCGGGATCGATGTCAGACCGCTTCGGACGTCGGAGGGTATTCCAAATCGGACTGGCTGTGTTCACGATCGGATCGCTGCTGTGCAGCCGGGCAGGGACGATCGAGCAACTAATCGGGTTCCGCGCACTGCAGGGATTCGGGGCGTCAATGCTAAACCCTGTGGCGCTGTCGATCATCGCAAATGCCTTTCCGGAGCCGAAGGCGCGAGCGCGGGCGGTCGGCATCTGGGGCGCCGTGGCAGGCATATCGCTGGGGATCGGGCCACTGATCGGCGGGGCGCTAACGGAGACGATTGGATGGCGTTCGATTTTCTGGGTCAACGTTCCGATCGGAATTATTGCGGCGCTGCTGGCGGCACGGTTTGTGCCGGAATCGAAGGCGCCACGTGCACGGGCTTTCGACCCGGTGGGACAGGCGATGGTGCTAACCGGGCTGGCGACGTTGACATGGGGTGTCATCGAAGGGCCGCATGCGGGCTGGGGATCGGCGTTGATCCTGGGTTTGTTTGTTACTGCGGCGGTGGCATTTTTGGCATTCGCCCTGTATGAGCCTCGGCGGCGCGATCCGCTACTGGACTTGCGGTTCTTCCACAGTGTGCCATTCTCAAGTGCGACTGTTCTGGCGCTGAGCGCCTTCTCAAGTTTCTCGGGTTTTCTTTTTCTGAATGCGCTCTACCTCCAGCAGGTGCGCGGATTTTCTGCCTTTCATACCGGTCTGTTCACTCTACCGTTGGCGGTGACGATGATCGTAAGTGCGCCTTGGTCGGGGTGGCTGGTCGGGAGCTACGGAACGCGCCCTCCTCTACTCGCTTCGGGCGCGGGACTACTGGTGAGTTCGCTGATGTTGACAGGGCTGAGCCAGCAGACGTCGGTGGGCTGGCTGCTGGCAGCATATGCACTGTTCGGTGTTGGGCTGGGAATGGTGAATCCCGCGATCACGAACAGCGCAGTGGCTGGAATGCCGTTATCGCAAGCGGGCGTGGCGGCGGCCATCGCTTCAACTAGCAGGCAGGTAGGTGCAGCAATCGGGGTTGCGGTGTCTGGGTCGGTGGTGGCAGTGAGTCATGCGCGGGGCACGGATTTCACGACGGCGACTCACGCGATCTGGTGGGTTATGACAGCGTGCGGTGCGGCGGTGCTGGTGCTAGGTTTTGCATCGAACACGGCGTGGGCGCGAGGAAGCACAGAACGGGTCGCGCACCTGTTCGAAGAGTCGCACTGATTTGGTATCGGCCAATTTATGCACAATCCCCGAGTATCAAGTCGACCGTCCGCTGAAGTGTATTGGCTATTGGCTGTGATGGCGGCTCTCATGTTTCTCAAGAAAAATGAGGCTGGCAAAGGCGGAAGCGTCGCCGCGCACTAGCATCGGAAAGCTTAGGAAACCTGCAGTGCCGTCCGTGCTCTTCTATGTCGTTGAGAGTACTTGTAACTCGCTAACTGTCACGGCAGCGGTCTAACTGAATGTGCGAATCAGTACCGCTAAACGCGCTTGTGGTCATTGATGGATCCTAGGTACGGTACTTGCGAGGTAAAAGCTAAAAGGAGACTCGGCGGAATGCTGTACGGTCGCCTCACGGCGCAAACAGCCAGTACCTCACAAATGCCCACACCACTGGCACCATCACTAAGAAGGCGAGACCGATGGTCCCCAGCACATAGGCGCCGGAGACATCAATTTCCTGATTCATCGCGATTACCCTTTATTTCAAACGTTTGATGCAAAACGGCCGGATTTGATTTCATTTTTCGCGATGGGACTCCGGCGGGAGTAGGGGGGTGGAAGCCCCCGGGGGGAGGGGGCCTGACTTGGCGCCCGGCCTTAAGCTCCACGCCCCTGGTTTGAAAAAACGATTCTGGCCGCTTAATCCTTCACCGATTGCGGCGCGCGCGGCTTGGGCGTGGCCTTCGCGGGCTGGCGTGTGTCCATTACGATCCGACGCCATGCGGTATCGGGCTTTAAGCGGGACATGAGTGCTCCAAGGCTTGTTCCTTGCTGCTTCATTGAGGTAACTAATTGCTATAGTACTTCGAATGGATGTATCCGCAGCACCTCAACGCTGAGGTTTTGAACTTCGGACGGAGGCTGTAGATGAACAAGGCACTCATCGCGCTCGCTCTTTCATCCCTGTTCGTTCCCCTAACGAAAGCCCAACTCGCAAGTCAGTCGTTTAGCGGTAACACGGACGCTGCGCGTGCATCCGGCGTGTGGGAAAGCCATGAAGGCGTCGGTATTTTTTGCGGACGAATGACCAGCCTGGATGCCATTGTTCGAGGTGAAAGCCAAGCGGTCTGCTTCGTCACTGAGGTGCAAGCGCTCGGCAAGGATTTGCCTTCCGTTTCAACGAATACCTACATCGTCCAAACCTGGGACAAACATCATCTCGTTGCGGAAACTTCCTTCTATGCGGATAAAGACGGCAATGAAACGCCTGCTCTTAATACTTCGACTAAGTTTATCTTTCGGGTTGTAATGGATTTTAACGCTCGATCAGTCTCGAAGTTCATCGAATCCAACGGCAGGACCATTGGCTATCACCTGAAGGCCGCGCCATGAGACTGAGCTACATCGCATTAGGCTTCGCAATCGTTTGCCAACAAGGTTGCGCCAGTGCCAACGAATTGGCATGAGAGACTTCAGCTTAGTTCAACACCCTACTGGCAGAAATACTCATGCTTGCGCTACTGGGCTTGGGCACCAGCTTCTGGCTGGCTGTTCGTCCGTGATGTTATAGGGCCCGGATTTTTGAGGCACAAGCATGAAAAACATTGTCTACTACTACAACAGCATTGAAGGCGAAGAAGAGCTACACGAGAACAACGAGGTGACCGACCTCATTCAAGGCGCTGTCATGGAACGGGCGGGCGAAAATTGGAAAATCATTGATGTTCGAGTGCACATCGCGGCTAGCGCCCTGCGCCCGCTCGATCTGATCAAGGTTTATCTTGAAGGCCCGATCGAGATTTAGCTCCCATCGAGGACTCTAGGCGTCACCGATCCCCCGCCGAACCAATTGCTGATGAAGGCGATTAAGCCTCTGGCGTCGAATACCGGCTAGGATTCTGCAATCGCGAAAGCGGCTCGCATCCAGTTGGTTTGGCGATGCTTGCGGGCTGTGACTGAGCTAAGCGAGCAAGACCTTAAGGCTCTTTGGGAGAGATTCCAGAGTTTTGTAATCTTCGCGGCCTGGCTCGTGGCATTGCTCTCGCTCTTTGACTAGAGCAAAGGTTGTCTCTATAACTCCGTTGCTCGGCATCGCGATGAAGGGCTATGAAACGCAAAAAGATAATTCGAACACGGACAATTCACGGACATTCTGCTTTCGCTAAGAAAAAGGGCCTCCGACTGGAGAATCGGAAGCCCTTGTTGCTTAGCAACTTAATTGGTTGCGGGGGTCAGATTTGAACTGACGACCTTCGGGTTATGAGCCCGACGAGCTACCAGGCTGCTCCACCCCGCAACACCACTATAGCGGAGCAGCAGTCTCGCGTCAAATCAACCTCGCGGCGGATAGCGGCCACTCAAGCCCTCACCAGGTATTGTACGGCGTCCCCTCGATCGACGAAGTCATCGGCGAACTAGAGTGCACATCCACGATGCCGTTGTTCGTCTGATCCGGACTCAACACCAAATCCCCAAAATCCAGGTGCCAATCTTTTGCCCGGGTCATCGGATCCACAGGAACTTCCCGCAAGTACGGTGCTTGGGGATTCACCAGGTCCTCCAGCGACTGCGGCGCCGCCTCTTTGTCCAGCGTGTAATTGTCGATAGCCTGCCGCATCACCTGCAAATCGGTCTTAAGCGTAGCTTCCTTCGCGTGCTTCACAGACTGGTCGTAGCGCGCCGCCGCAATCCCCACCAAAATAAAAATGATAGTGATCACGATCATCAATTCGATCAACGTGAAACCTGCGCCCGGCCCCGTCCGCCGTCTGCGTACAAACCCCAACCTGCCAAGTTTGAAGATTCCATCCATGCTGCACCCTCGCATCAACTACCAGTCCGAATATTTCGTCCCGTCGCTGGCAGTCCCCTGTGATTTCGAGAATACGTCGAACACGTTCTTGCCACCCCAACTCGTTGAGTCCGGATCGTCCTGAACGGCACGTAGTCCCCACTCCATCTGGCCGGTCATCGGATCCTTCGGAATCCTGCGAAGAAATCGGATTTTGCGGTCATTGCCGGCCCCTAGTTGCACGCCCTTCACCAGCGTCTCCAAGTCCGGCGGATAACCTTCGCTTCCGACCTCGATCCGAATCAAATTGCGGTCCGCCAAATCCTTATACCGGTCGATGGCGTCGCGCATCTGCCGCAGGTCGTAGTGCAACTCCGCTTCCCGTTTGTGCACGATGGTATAGCGCGCAATCGGCAAAGCCGCCGACGTCAGCACCAGTAGGATCGAGCAGGCCAGGATCAACTCCAGAAGCGTCATGCCCGCTTCTGTTACTGTCCCTCGACCCCGAAATCGTTTCCTGCGTAACATTTTGCCTTGCAGATTTACCTTTTGACTAGGGCTGAACTTGCAGCGTAGCCTCGCTGGTCACCAGCGGGATGGCCTTCTGCTGCGAGTCTTTCGCATTCACCTGCACGATCGACAGATTCGAGGTGCCGGGAGCAATCGCCTTCACCACAATCCCCATGATCGTGCCCGTGCCGCTAACGCCTATCGTGTTGGGTTGCCGCGTCGCCGAAATGATCGCCTGTCCATGCTCCTTGTTGATATTGGTTACGATGGCGATCTCCTGATTCCCGCCCTGCAGAAACCCTCCGTGCTGCACTTCTTCCACGCTGATCACTGCCGGGTTGTACTGCACCAGGAAGGGAATCGAGAACAGGTCGTTCACGTTGTCAACCACCACACCAATCGTCGATTGCTGCCCCACCTTCATCGACAGATTCCGCGGCTCGAAGCGCATCTGCGCGGACTGTCCACCCTGCGCCGCATTCGCCGCCGGAGGAGCCGCCGCCGTCGGGGGAGTCCCCGGCCCCTGAGGCAACTGTTGCGATGGGCCGCGCACGTCATTTTCACGCCGCACCTGCACATTCGTTTCGGATCCGGAATACAACGCCCGCAGATTCGCGCGGGTCCAGTCTGGCATGCGCACGATATGCGGCGTCAGAATGATCAGAATTTCGTCGTCCTCGGAACTCTTGCTGTCTTCCGAGAACAGATATCTCAACAGCGGCACATGCGCCAGTCCTGGCCATCCATTGATGTTCTTCGTGTCCGACTTTGCCACCAAGCCGCCCAGGATGCTCGCTTCGCCTTCCTTCAACCGGATCTCGTGATCCAACTTTCTCTGACTGATGATCGGCTGCTGAATCCCTCCGATATTCGACTGCCCGGTCACCGAGGAAACTTCCACGCTCACCTTCAAACTCACTTCGTGGTTCGGGTGCACGCGCGGTGTAATGTCCACATTTACGCCGACATCGATGTATTGAAATTGCGTGTTCACCAACGGGTTCACGAACCCACTTCCCGCCGTCGACCCCACACCAACGCCCGCCTGGAAGCTCCCCGTTGCCACCGGCACGCGATCCCCGATGCGCAACTTCGCGGGCTGCCCGTCCACCGACCGCACCTCGGGATTTTGAATGATCTTTGTCGACGTATCATTCAGCAGGGCGTTGGCCGTGAAGGTTGGCAGCGTCACGGCGTAATTTGCACCAGTCAGGTGCGCGAGATCTGCCAGCGTTAAAATATTCGTCGTGCTGGAGGTAGAAGAACCGGTGTTCGTATTTGTGCCGCCGGTGGTCGTGGTTGTCGTCCCCGGCGGTACTATCTGAATCGACGCCGTCTGTCCCGGCAAAACTCCCAGGTTTCGCATATGGTCCAGCCGCGCTTCCACCACCTGCACCTGGACCACTACTTCCGGTTTGGCCTTGTCGATATCCCGGATCATTTTTTCCGCGATCGCCAGTTGGTCCGGTGACGCCCGGATGATGATCGCGTTCTGCGCGTTGAGCTGTTGAATGCGCTTCAAATCCAGCAATTGCCGCAGCCCCGTAACGATCTCCGTCAGGTCCTGCGCTTGCACCGTGTTTGACAAATAAAATGTCCGTACTACCTGCTCTTCATAGTCCCTGCGCTTCTGCGGCTGGTCCGGAATGACATAAATAATGTTTTCTGTCACCGGCTTCCAGAATGCCTTGCTTTCCAGCGACACGATCTCCAGCGCCTGCTCCAGCGTCACGTTGGTCAGGTCCACTGGAATTCGCCGGGCAGGGAAATCCGGGTCGTAGACGATCGTCAATCCCGCCAGCTTCCCGATCGTATCGAAAACGATCTTGGCGTCATTCGACATGTGCAAGCTGATGGGCGCGCGCGACAGCGGCTTAATCTCCGGTGGTTCGGAAGCCAGCGACGGTTGCTCCGAATACGCGCTAGCCTCAGCAGCCACGTCCGCCGCGTGGTTTTGCTCCCCGAGTGCCTCGGCAACCTTCCGAAGCTCTTGTTCGGCGATGGGGCTCGATGGATCGATCGCTATCGCCCTCTGGAACTCTCCTGCCGCCCCTTGCAGGTCACCCCGCTCGCGGAGTTTTATCCCCGTCTTGACGTGGGAAGTGGACGCTGCAAACCGAGCCTGGTTGAATTTAATTTGATATTCGGCGTTCTCTGGCTCGCTCTTCAGAGCTTTTTGGTAGAAGTCGTACGCCGCATCATAATCCTGCAGGTTCTGGGCCTTTTGCCCCTGTTGGTAGTCTTCTTTTCCCTTCGGACAGCCGACCGCCAAAAGCCCGACACTCACGCATAAAATTGCCTTGCTCCATCCTCGCATGTACTCTCCATGGCTCGGGCACAAATCTGGTCGAAGTCTAGCATCGGGTTAGAGGCCAGACAAGCAACGGAAGGTTGGCTGCCTTGCATATGATACCCCGCCCATCTAACATTTAACGTCAGTGTCACGTAGGATTAACGAGTGCCAAAGCCCACAACGAAGCCCGCCAAGCCGCCAACCAAATCCAAGGAGCGGGAAAAGGAAGTGATCGTCGCCCAAAACCGCGCCGCCTCCTACAACTATCACCTGTTGGAGAGGCTCGAGGCCGGCATGGTCCTTCACGGCACCGAGGTGAAAGCCCTTCGCGAAGGAAAAGCGAATATTCGCGACGCCTTCGTTGACTTCAAGCCCAGCGGCCCCTGGCTCGTCAACGCCCACATCGCTCAATACAATCCCGGCGGCCCCTGGAACCATGAGCCTCTCGGCTCCCGCAAACTCCTGCTCCACAAAAACGAGATTTACAAGTTGGCGGGCCGCGTCCAGTCCAAAGGTTTAACTGTCATCCCGCTACGGATATACTTCCGTGACGGCATTGCCAAATGCGAAATTGCCCTGGCCCAAGGCAAGAAGACGTGGGACCGCCGCCAGGACGAACGCACCAAGGAAGCCCGCCGCGACGTTGACCAAGCCATGTATCGCAATCGGAGGCGATAAAGAGCAATCATGCAGATCACCCTGGAAACCAAGCCCTATGCCACACTCGAGACCGACGCCCTGGTCTCTTACGTTTTTGAGGACACAGACCCGATCCAAGGTACCCTCACAGAGATCGATCGATCCGCCAACGGCCTGCTACGCAAACTCTCGACGAGCGCCGAATTCACCGGCAAGCCGCTGGAAATGACCCTGATCCACGCTCCTGCAGCCCTGAAAGCCACCCGGCTCCTCTTAGTCGGAGCAGGGAAGCGCGACAAATTCGACGTTGCCACCCTTCGCAAGATTGCCGGCGCCGCGCTCCGCTACCTCAAATCCCGCTCCGTCAAGCACCTGGCTTTTCTGGTCCGCGAGAACGACCTCAACGAAGACTCCGCTCAGGCCATCGCCGAGGGTGCGATAACAGCCAATTTCGAGACCGACAAATACAAGTCCGATAAGAAAAATGACAAGTCCATCGACTCCGTCGTAATCGCTGGCTACACCGACAAAGAAAAAGCCGCCGGCGAAAAGGGCCTGATCCGCGGCCGCATCATCGCCGAAGCCCAAAACTTCGCCCGCGACCTGGTCAACGAGCCATCCAACAAGCTCACCCCCAAGATCCTGGCCGAAAAAGCCGAAGCCATGGCCAAAGAGTCCAGCCTGGCAGTAGACATCCTCGACGAAAAGCGCATCGCTGACCTGAAAATGGGCGCCCTCCTAAGCGTAGCGCAGGGCGGCCCCGAGCCTCCGCGCATGATCGTAGTCACCTACACGCCAGCAACTCCGCCTAAACCCGGCGCCCCAATCATCGGGCTGGTAGGGAAAGCCGTAACCTTCGATACCGGCGGTATCTCCATCAAGCCCGCCGACGGCATGGAAAAGATGAAGTACGACATGGCCGGCGGCGCCACCATGTTAGGAGTGATGCGCGCGCTAGCCGTCCTAAAGCCCAACGTCAAAGTAATCTGCGTAGTCCCCAGCACCGAAAACATGCCCGGCGGCAAAGCCCAAAAGCCCGGCGACATCCAGACCGCGATGTCCGGCAAGACCATCGAAGTGCTAAACACCGACGCCGAAGGCCGCCTGATCCTCGCCGACGGCGTTCACTACGCCAAGCAACTAGGCGCGACGCACTTGGTTGATGCCGCAACACTTACGGGCGCAATCGTGGTAGCGCTAGCCAACATCAACGTAGGCGTCTTCGGCGGTTCCGACCAATCCTGGACCGACAAACTTCTGGCCTCCGCCAAAGCCGTAGGCGAAAAAATGTGGCAAATGCCCATGGACGACGAATACCGCGAATTCATCAAAGGCAGCTTCGCCGACATCCAAAATATAGGCAGCGGCAAAGGTGGCGGCAGCATTACGGGCGCCTGGTTCATCCGCGAATTCGCCGGCGACACCCCGTGGATCCACCTCGACATAGCAGGCACAGCCTGGAACGACGACGCCAAACCTTGGCTAGCGAAGGGTCCGACGGGCGTAGCCCTACGCACCCTGGTCAACCTCGTCATGTCCTACTAACCGCACGGCGTCACCGTTGTAGGGGGCGGGGCTTGCCCCGCCCGGGCCTCTGCGTCTTGACGCAACTATCCGTCCGCCGTCTACATCTTCTCGGGTGCTTCAATCCCCAACAAATCCAATACTTGCACCAACTCTCTCTCCACAACTTCCGTTAACCCCAACAAAAACGCGCGTTTCTGCTCGTCTGCCTCCGACAAAATATGGTGCTTGTGATAAAAATTATTAAATCCCTGGGCCAACTGAAACGCGTACTTCGCCAAAAACGCCGGCTCCTGCGCCGCAATCGTTGCGTCGACGGCGGTATCCGCTGACCCCGCCAGCAACAACAATTCCCACAAGCCGCTGCCGTCGGGACCACCCAAAATCGTCCGCACGGTTTCGGCAGTCAATTCCGCCCGCCCCGCCCCGGCCTCCACTCCCTTGCGCCGTATTCCTCGAATCCGCACCACCGCGTATTGGCAATAAGGTCCGGTCTCTCCCTCAAAACTCAACGCATCCGCGAAATCAAACGCGATAATCGCGTTCCGCGTGAACTTCAAAAGAAAAAATCGCAAAGCCCCCACAGCGATCTCATGAGCCGTCCGAACCCGCTCCTCCTCGCTCATCTCCGGATGCCGCTGCGCCACCTCCGCCAGAGTCGCCGCCTCCAACTTATCGATCAAATCATCGGCCTTAACCCCGAGCCCCTTCCGCCCGCTCACCTCCACGTAGGGCTTCCTATCTTCCTCCGGCCCCAACTCGTATCCCATCTCCTCCGCGCACCGCGGCGTCAAAGCTACAATCTCGTAAGACAGATGAATTGACTGCTTCGCCGCCTCTGGATGCCCCAACCTCTGCAAACCCGCCGCCACCACCTGCTGCAAATAAGCCTGCCGCGCATCGATCACGTTATAAACGGTAGTAGCAGGCGCGCCAAAATCCGGCGCCGTCGGATCGCCCTTTGCACTGGTAGTGGCCCAAACCGTGTCCCCCTTAGGCGCCTTAGGCCACTTTCGATAATGAAAATCCTTGCCCAAGAGCCCAAACTTCCACAACTGATACGCAATGTCCTTTCCCACGTAGGTAACGGTCCCATTCGACCGCACAATAATCTTGTCCTGCTCGTTCTCTTCGTCCTCTTTCTTCTCTGTGTCCTCTGTGCTCCTTTGCTCTGTGCCCTCTGAGTTAGTGGCTTCCTTTTCGTCCTTCCACGGCATCACCCAACACCCAGCCATCTTTCCCGTGGTAACAAACTGAATCGCCCCAGACTCCTTCAACTTCGCAAACGCCGCATCCCAGAAATGCAGGTGCAAAATCTCACTCTCACGCGCGAGCAACTCGTAGTGAATCCCCAACCGCAGCATAGTCCGCAAATGGAATCCCACAATCGAGTCCGCAACCACTTCCGCAACCTCCGCCTCCTCGCCGCGCCCTTCTTCAATCGCCCGGAGGGTAGCCCCGCGCAAAGCCGCAGCCCGCGCCTTATCCTCCGCAAAAAATGCGGTGGCCGCGGCATACAAATCCCAGCACAAATAATCAAACCGCGGCTCCAACGCCATCATCTTGACGCTGACGGGAGTGCGCTTCTCCATTTCCAGAAGCGCAATCACCACATCCGCCACCTGCACCCCGGTGTTATCAATATAGTTCTGCACCTGCACGTTGTACCCAGCCCCGCGCAAAGTCCGCGCCATGGTGTCGCCCAACACCGCATTCCGCACATGCCCAATATGCGCAGCCTTGTTCGGATTAATGCTCGTATGCTCGACGATGATTTTTTCTGGCTTGTGATCCGGCGAATGCTTCTCTGCGGACACCGCCACCCAAAGGGCGGCTCGATCAAAATAAGCATTCAAGTACCCGCCGCCGGCGACCTCCACCCGAGCGATGCCCGCGACCGGCGCCAATCCGTTCGCGATCTCCTGCGCGATCTGCCGCGGCGCCCGCTTTAGTCTCTTCGCCAGCTCAAAACAGACTGGGGAAGCGGCCTCGCCCATCTCAATCTTCGGCGGCCGCTCGAGTACTACGGTCAACTCCACACCGTACTTCTCGCGAATATGCGCGGCGAGCGCCTCACGCAATCGATTTGAAAGTGTCAGATACACGCGCCCTCTCTCCGTCTTAAGCCCGCAAAGTCACACTAGTATAGACCGACCAGCGCCTGCTGCTTGCGCTGGCGGTGACTCGAAGCTTAGCCCTCAGGGCTTCGGAGACCGATCTGAAGATCGGCCACTACGTCGACGTTGAATGGCAGTCGCGGCCTGGTGCCCGTCCAAGGGCTCAAGTGAGGCAAGAATGGAAAGTCTAGTTAACAAAATCCCCCCTCCTCCCCCGCCCTATTTTCGTAAGTGCGGATTCTAAAGGGTTTTAAGTCTAACGAATGTGGAAGTGCGGATTCTACAGGAGTTACGGGCGTATTTTTTGGAAGTGCGGATTCTGCAGGGTTTAGGACCTTAGAGGCCTTGGGAGGACGAGCGTCCGAGGAGCAGAGACGCATCCGGGACGTTCGAATTAGCATTCGCGATAACACGGAAGAGGATAACATATTAGTAAGCAAATGTCGAGAACCAAAATGGGTCTTTCCGGTCTGGAGTGTGTCTCCGCTCGTCAGGCAACCAAGGTGTACTCAGATCGGGAGCCGACACTGCAAACCTTTGGCTTTTGGCCGGTTCACTTGTGCGGTTTGTGCGTTTCTCAGGACTTAGCTCCGATTCGCTTGCAAAAGCGCACCCCCCCAAACTAGAGTATTGCCCAAGGTTCCCGGTTAGGCGCGATTGTTTAGAGACTAATCGGATCACTCGGTGCGTCGGGCTGAGTTGAGTGAGAAACTCGTGTCCGTCTCGATGCCACTCCAGCTTTACGTCTCTCGTTTCACAGAGAGCTTATGAGCGACCCAGCGGGATATTCGCCTCTCCGCAGACTCGCCGGTATCCAGATACCCTGGCAGCTGGTCGACAAAAATGCCTGCAATCAGTTGGCACTGATCGGAAAAAGCGCTTTCATCGCTCTGCTGTACTACCTTCTGGTTGTGATCGGCATGAAGCTCCACTTTTCCACGTCAGGCCTATCTCTGATTTGGCCCTCCAACGCACTGCTTGCCGCAACGCTCGTACTGAGCCCGAAAGGTCGCTGGTGGGTTTACTTGCTTGCGATCATTCCCGCACATATAGCGGGAATGGGTTCCTATAACCTAAGCCTCTGGTGGCTGGCGTATCAAATAGCATTTGACTCAGCGCTGACAGCTACATATGCGGCAATCCTTCAAAGGTTTAAGCCGGAAATACTTTATTTTGAGACGCTACGAGACGTTCTTATCTTTCTGGGAGTATCCGTCGCGGTTCCCGTTTTGATGAATTGGGTAGCCATCTATCCGATCTTCAACTTCTCACCGCGTAGTTCCGCTCTTCTCGCCCACAATTCGCCAGAAGGTTTCTTCGCGGTGTGGACTAGCTGTTGGATCAATAACAGCGCGTCTTTCATAGCTTTCGTTCCTGTGATTCTCGTTTGCGCTACGCGAGGCAGCTTTTGGTTTCGAAGTTTCTCCTCACGACGAGTTGCTGAGGGAGCGCTCCTGACAGCGCTCTTCATTCCAGTCACTTTCCTAGCATATGGACGCGTCGCCATGAACGGCCAAATGCTAGAAGCGCTCTACCTTCTTCCGATACCGTTCCTGCTGTGGGCAGCGGTTCGATTTGGTCCAGCCGGGGCAAGTCTATCCGTGACCGCGCTCGTTTGTATTTCAAGTTGGTGCGCATATGCTGGAGAGGGGCCCTTCCTACGTTCCTCGTTCATCGACCGTGTCACCTCTATGCAGATAAGCTGGATCATAACTTGTGCTCCGGTCCTTGCTCTTGCCGCCGTTGTCCGAGAACGTAAGTTCGTCACATTAGCTTTTTTGAGGAGCGAAGGTCGATTCAGGCAATTCTTTGAGACCCAGCCGGAATGCTGCTACATGATTTCTCCAGGGGGCATCTTTCTGGACATCAATCCGGCAGCATGTGAAGCCCTCGGTTACACCAAAGAGGAACTGATCGGCAAGGCGGTGTCAATCATCTACGCTCCCGAGTCGCACTCCAAAATGCGCGATCTGCTTGAGAAGTGGAAGAAGACGGGACGGCTTGAAAGCGAAGAGATAGTCGCATTAACTCGAGATGGAGAGAGACGGGTCGTGCTCGTTAACGCGGGATCGGTAGTGGATTCCGAGGGAAACCTCTTGCATTCCACAAATGTGCACGTAGATATCACCGAACGTAAGCGGGCGGAAGAAGCGCTTTCTAAAGTCAGTCAAAGGTTGATCGAAGCACAAGAGAAAGAACGCACCCGCATTGCCCGAGAGTTACACGACGATTTCAGTCAACGGATGGCTCTCCTGCATCTCAGTCTCGAACAATTTGAGCAGGAGAACACGGCCGGGTTTTCGTCCAAGGCTCGACAACAACTGAACAACATTTCGGAAATAGCTTCGGAAATTTCCTCCAACATTCACGACTTGTCCCACCAGTTGCACCCATCCAAACTGGACACCCTCGGCCTGATGGCCTCAGTGAGGGGCTTGTGCAGAGAATTCTCTGAGCAGCACAAACTGCAGGTTCAGTTTGTCCACGAAGACATCCCTGGACCGATTCCGAAGGATGTGACGTTATGCTTGTTCCGGACCGTGCAGGAGGCCTTGCGGAACGTCGTGAAGCACAGCGGAGCCTCAGAAGCCACGGTGGAGCTGTCTGGTCGAGGTGATCGCATCGATCTTTGCATCTCGGATGCTGGTGTTGGATTCGAAACTGAGTCTGCAAAGGCAGCGGCTGGTCTTGGTCTAGTCAGTATGCGCGAGCGCCTGCGGCTGGTTGGCGGAGACATTGTGATTGAATCCGAGCCCTTACGTGGTACGAAACTTCACGCTCATGTGCCGCTACCAGCAAGCAAACCATCAGTCACCAGCGAGGAAAAAGCATACAAAGCAGGGGCTTGATTCTTGCCGTAGACGCTTTTGGGGCGTATATATTCTATAGAGTGTGAGCGCCATGATGGACATTCATCGCCGAGCTATTCAACAGAATTCGCACGACTTGCCTAATCCCGCGAAGCTTGTTCCGTTCGGTTACTACGGGGCGGGGCTTTGGACAGGCCATCCAATTGGGCTGGTGATTGTAATTGGCCTGCTTACGATGGGAATCGTAGGATTACCGGAAGCTCGGTGGTTTCTCGCGCTTGCTGCTCCTGCCGGAGCCATCTGCGGATTCTTCATGTGGCTTATGCACCGAAATGGACTGGCGGGCCACTAAATTTCCACTTCTGGGGTAACCGCGTTAGATCGGGACCAATCGCTTTCATTTACCTTGTGCAGTCGACTTGCTCTGTGGAATAAAACCCGGAACCCCGGTGTTCACCACTGGGTTCAGCCGCTGTCTGATTTGAATTCGATTGATTTCGTCGAACGCGTCTTCCGGAAGGCGCGAGATGTCGAAATTCTCTTTGGCGCGGGCCGCACTCCTGGGCGTGGTAAGCAAAGCTGTGCCGCGCTGCACCGCCCAAGCCAGTAGTACCTGTGCCGGCGTCTTTCCCACTCGCGCGGCGATCGCTGAAATGACTGGATCCTCGAGGAGTCCCGGCTTCATCCCGTGACCTAACGGCGCAAAAGCCAAAAGCACAAGGCCCCGCTCCTTGCAGAACTCCAGGAGCTCGGTTTCCGGAAGATACGGATGTGATTCTACCTGGACGACGGCTGGCTTGATTCTCGCGGATTCATAGATGGGCTTCAGCAGGTCTAACGTGATGTCTGAAAGTCCGATGGCCCGGCACTTGCCGTGATCCACGAGAGTTTCCAGCGCTTTCCAGGTATCAAACAAGGTTATGTCGTGGTCGTAGAGGACATTGCCGCTTTGATCTCGCGGATCCTGGTTGTCCCCAGGTTGAAATGCAAATGGAGTGTGAATGAGATAGAGATCCAAATACTTGAGCTGGAGTCTGTCCAGACTCGCCTCGAAGGCCGGTTCGACACGCTCGGGCCGGTGATTGGAATTCCACAGCTTTGTGGTGACAAAAATGTCTTCGCGCGTTATTTCTCCACCGGGCCCTCCACCGGCAAGTCCTTCCTGCAACGCCTTGCCTACCTCGCGCTCGTTTCCGTATCGTTCCGCGCAATCGAAATGCCGAAATCCGGCTTCCAGTGCGTCTCTGGTCGCAGTTGTCGTCTCGGCTAAGTCGGGGATTAGGGTGCCAAAGCCGAGTGCGGGCATGTGGCCAGCACCGTGGTTCAGTGGAATTCTCGTCATCCGCAGATCGGAAGATTCAATCATGGTTACACCTCGAAGCCATTTTTGCGTCCGGCAGGACCGCTCGATGCGCTTAGATGCCAAGTGTCGCAGATTAGACGCAACTATTGATTCGCCGCGTGAGTGCCTTTGGCCCCGATTTCCACACATTATAAAAGGGCGCCCGTTTCAGACTGTTACGAAACGAGAGTGATAAAGCGATTTAGAACGATGTTCCGAGTGCCGGAGCATCGCTTTTTTAGTTTTGGCGAGGCGAATCAGGTTGTCGTCGTGTGATGAGTGGTGGGAGCAGGATCAGGTGGCCTGCAGGGCTACATGCAGCTTGCGTCCACCGAGAATGTTCAGCATACGCTTCAGATTGTAGGCGGCTACGGCCAAGCTGATTTCCGTTTGCGCTCCCCGCAGTCCACGCAGCAGGAAGCGTGGATGTCCGAAGATGCGGTATTTCAAATTGGCGAATGGATGTTCCGCGGTGGCTCGTCGCAGCCGCATCGCCTCCGGCGTGGCCCGTTGTTGCCTGCGCTGTAGCGCCTCTTCGTGCAGGTGACAGGTAACGATCCGTCGTGACGACACGGTGCAGCGCGATTTCAGAGGGCAGGCTCCGCAGACTTCGGGTTGTGCGGCATAGAGCACGGCACGATCTTTCCGCATGAGTTGTTTGCGGGCGAGAGTCTGCCCGGCCGGGCACAAGAACGTGTCGCTCTCCGGTTGGTAAGTACATTCCGTGCGGTCGAACAGCGTGCCATCTCCGCGACGGTTCACGCCACGGTGGGCAGGCACCGGCGGCAAGATGCCCTTCGCCTCGCAGGCTTCGGCCTGCTTTCCATTCCAGTAGCCCGCATCGGCAACCACGTTGATCGGCTGCGCAGGCCCGCCCGTCGCGGCCTGCGCGGCTTCCGCCATCGGTTGCAGGCTGCCGTTGTCGCCGGCCTGAACGGTCACTTGCTGCGCCACGATCAACGCGTGTTCGGCATCGACGGCGGCTGGCACGTGGTAGGCAGGAAGGCAGCCGTGAGTGGTACGCAGGAAGGCAACTTCCGGCTCCGGGTGCCGGTGCAATTTTTCCAGCGCATGGGCCACAGCACGGGGGTCGATGACCATCTCGTCTTGCTCATCGCTCTGCTCCAACTTTTCCAGGTAGCGTTCCAGCGCCTCACGCTCGCGCACACTTTTCACGCTGCTGACAGCCTGGAACTGCGAGCCGTCAATGGCGACCCACTCGCCCTTCACCAAGCCTACCGAGCGCGCCAGCCGCACCCACTCGGCTCCCGCTGCGGTTACCCCGTCGCGATGCATGCGCCGGAACTCGGCAATCGTCTTGTGGTCCGGCACCCGCCGCCCCAGCAACCACATCAACTCCATGTTCCGTCGGCACTCCGACTCCCGCCGCCGCGAGGAACGGATCTGCTGCAAATAGCCGTACCGATAGAGTTTCAGCAGAGCGCGCGGATCATAGCCAGGCCGCCCAGTCTCAGCCGCCTCGGCGCGCTCAACCCTCGATTCCATTTCCAAATCATCGGACGCGAGTTTGCAGATTAGTTCGCCAGGTAAAAGTTTTCTTCGTTGTAGCAAGGACCGTGTTTCGGTTTTCTTGGCGTCGGCTGCCCAGTACATCGAAGTGGATGTCACCGATGGAAAACTCGGGCGCTGGAATGTCGCCCTTCCTCAAATCGCTCGCGGAAAAGCAAATGGATTTGCAGTGACCGATGAGGGCAGAGTTTTTGTCAGTCTCCTAGGTTTCAGTGAGCCAGACAACAGTGTGACGCACGGATTGTACGAGTTGAAAGCGAGAACCAAAACTTCCGTTGCCACTCTCATACCAGTCGCCGGGACTCTCACAACGCAAGACCGAAACGGTGTCCTTCTGGATGAAACGCTTGACCGTCTCTTGGGCGCGGACGGAGATGAACTCGTGGTGCATAGGCTTGGAGATGGTTGGGGTATTTCGTGGGCAAAAGTCTCGGCATCTCCCTCAACTCCCGATTAGTGGGGTGATCGGAACTGACCCGCCCCTCAATTTTCTGGGTGGTTTGACAGTCCTAGGATGCGCCGATAGTATCAATTCTGTACCCGGCGCAGAGATTCTTTCCAAACAAATGTCCCTACGCATCGCGGGCGGATTCCGATGAATCTTGCATATTTCGACTGTTTCTCGGGCATCAGCGGGGATATGACGCTCGGCGCGCTCATCGATGCCGGATGCGATGTCGCGCGCCTGCGCAGCGAACTGCAAAGGCTCCAAGTGCCAGGATGGGAGATTAGCGCCGAAAAAGTGTGGAAAAACGGCATGGCTGCCACGTATGCCAAGGTCAAAACCGAGGACCAGAAAAAGCATCGCTCGCTGACCGATATCCTGGAAATCTTGAAAAAATCGGAGCTGGTACCGCAGGTCCGCGATCGTGCCAGTTCGATCTTTCAGAGACTCGGTGAAGCGGAAGCACGCGTACACGACGTGCCGCTGGAAAAAATCCATTTCCACGAAGTCGGCGGGGTAGACGCGATCGTAGACATCGTCGGAGCCTGCATCGGCTTCCACGCCCTCGGCATCGACAAATTCGTCTGCTCACCGCTGAACGTAGGTGGCGGCACCGCAAAAATGGCGCACGGAGTTCTGCCGGTCCCGGCTCCGGCTACGGCGAACTTACTGCAAGGCAAGCCAACCTATTCCAACGGAGTCCAGCGCGAACTGGTCACGCCCACCGGCGCCGCGATCGTTGCCACGCTTTGTGATTCGTTCGGACCGCAGCCACCCATGACCGTCTCCGCCATCGGCTACGGTGCGGGCACCGCCGATCTTGAAGGCCAACCCAACGTCCTGCGCATCATGATTGGCGAGTCCGCCGAGAAAGCCGTCGCCGGCTACGACGAGGAAATTTCCGTAATCGAAGCCAATCTCGACGACATGAATCCCGCAGATCTACGGCTACTTCCTGGAGAGGGCGCTGAGCTGCGGGCGCGCTCGACGTGTATACAACGCCAGTGCAAATGAAAAAGAATCGCCCCGGAACACTGCTGACGGTTCTCTGCAAACCTCAGGACACCAACGCCCTGACCTCGATGATTTTCGCGGAAACGACAACGTTCGGCGTGCGCACGACCAGCGCTAAACGCCGTATCCTCCCCCGCGAACACGTCAATGTGAGCACAACTTTCGGCGACGTCCGCATAAAACTCTCGCGAGTAAACGGCCGCATCCTGCACGTTTCTCCAGAATTTGACGATTGCCGCAAACTAGCGGTAGAAAAAAACGTCCCCTTGCAGCAAGTAATCAACGAAGCCCTCCGCCGCTACGAGGGAAGTTCTGTAGTCGCTGGGCTTCAGCCCGGCGATGCGACATCGAAATCGAAAACCAAGAACTGAAAACAAAAATGGCCCAAGGCAAACCAAAATATTACTTAACGACGCCGATCTACTACACCAACGGCCTCCCGCATATCGGCCACACCTACTCCACGATCGTGTGCGACGCTATTCGCCGCTACAAGCGGATGCTGGGCTATGAGGTCATCTTAACCACCGGCACCGACGAGCACGGCGTCAACGTCGAGCGCAGCGCCAAAAAAGCAGGCGTCCCGGAATCCGAATTCGTAGCCAAAATGGCCGCCGAATGGAAAGCGCTGTGGGATGAACTTGGCATTCAGGGCGACGAATTCATCCGCACCACCGAAGTGCGCCACGCCCGCACCGTCCAATGGCTTTTCAAACTCTGCCGCGAAAACGGCTACATCTATCCCGGCCACTATAGCGGCCAATACTGCATTTACGACAACTCCTACGTTGACGTGAAGCCTGGAGAACCCTGCCCCGATTGCGGCCGGCCGACGGAAACCGTCACGGAAGCAAACTATTTCTTTAAGCTGTCCGCGTTCCAAAATGTCCTGCTCGATTTCTACAAAAAGAATCCCAACTTCATTCAACCGGAAGCCCGCCGCAACGAAGTATTAGCGTTCGTCGAAGGCGGCCTGCGCGATCTCAGCATCACGCGCACCTCCGATCCGCTGGGGCATCCCGGTCCCCGGCGAAGAGCCCCACGTCTTCTACGTCTGGTTCGACGCCCTCACCGCTTACCTCAGCGCCGTCGGTGGCCCCGAATACGAACGCCGCGGCTTCTGGCCCGCCGACTTGCATCTGGTTGGCAAGGAAATCATCCGTTTCCACGCCGTCTATCTGGCCCGCGCTTCTGATGGCCGCGGGACTGCCGGTCCCCCAACAAATCTGGGCGCACGGCTGGCTGTTGATGGACAGCGCCAAGATGAGCAAGTCGCTCGGCAACGTCGTGAAGCCGCGCCCGATCGTCCACGTGCTCGGGCTGGATGCGCTGCGTTACTACCTGCTGCGCGAAACCGTCTTCGGCCAGGACGGTAACTTCAGTTATGATGCCTTGGTCCAGCGCTACAACAGCGATCTAGCCAACGGTCTGGGCAATCTCGCCAGCCGCACCGCTGCCATGATCACGCAAAATTGCGGCGGAAAGATTCCCGAAGCCGGGCACGCTCCAGCCGCAAGACAACGCGCTCGCCAAACAAGCGCAGGAAGCTATCGGCGAAGTCCTCGAGCAATACAACAACCTGGGTTTCTCGAAAGCTCTGGAAGAAATCTGGTCGGTGATCGGCGCAACCGACAAATATCTGACGACAGAACAACCCTGGGCGCTCACGGATTCCGAAGCAGATCAACAGCGCCGCGCCACAATTCTGTGGACCACCGCGGAAGTCTTACGCGTCGTGACCGCGCTGACGCATCCAGTTCTGCCAGAGAGCACCGCGAAAGTCTGGACGCTGCTAGGTCAACAGGGTCCGCTCGGCCATCTGGAACTCGAGGGCCTAAGCTGGGGCCAACTAAAGCCCGGCACGACGCTAGGCAAGTCTCAAGCGCTGTTCCCACGCATCGACAAAGCCGAAGCCATAGAGAGGATGGAAACCATGGAGAAGGAAGAACAGCAGAAACCGCACCCGAGTGCAGCAACCACGCCGGCCGCGGCACCCGCGCCGACACCGGCGGCAACAGGCGCAGCCTCTGCCGCCGCGCCCGAAGGCGTCCAAAAAATCGGCATCGAAGATTTCGCCAAAGTAGAAATGCGCGTTGGCCAGGTGAAAACCGCCGAGCGCATCGTAGGCGCCGACAAACTCCTGAAGCTAACCGTAGACATCGGCACCGAAGTCCGCCAAATCTGCGCTGGCATAGCCCAATACTACGAACCCGAATCCCTGATCGGCCGAAAGGTAGTGGTGGTCGTCAATCTAGCCCCGCGCAAACTCCGCGGCGTGGAATCGAACGGCATGATCGTAGCGGCAAGCGTAGGCCCCGAAGGCCGCCCGGTCCTGGCGGGCTTCGCCGAAGAAGTAGAAGTAGGCGCGCGACTGAAGTAGCGCGCAGTTCCTGCCTGTTTCCGGATTAGGTAGCGCTAGACGAAAACCACAGGCAGGAATGCCTGTGCCACAGAACATGCAGCTCATCGACTCTCACGCTCACATCGACTTTCCTCAATTCGCCGACGACCGCGAAGCGATGTTGGATCGTGCTCGCGCCGCAGGTGTCGAAACGATCCTGGCTATCGGGTCACGGACCCGGTCCGGAAAAGCTGGACGCCGCCATCCCGTTCGCCGAGGAACACGACTGGATCTACGCCAGCATCGGCGTCCATCCACACGAGGCCAAGGACGTAACGCCGCAGCACCTCTACCAACTCGCGCAGCTCGCCAAGCACCCGAAAGTCATCGCCTGGGGCGAAATCGGACTCGACTATTTTTACGATCACTCACCCCGCGACGTGCAAGACCGCGTCTTCCGCGACCAACTCGCTCTGGCCCATCAAGCGAAGCTCCCCATCATCATCCATTGCCGCGATGCCTGGCCTGACACCCTCCGAGTCCTCGACGAAGCCTGGCGCCCCACCGGAATCGGCGGCATCCTCCACTGCTTCACCAGCACCCTCGAAGACGCTCAGCGCGGCCTCGACATGGGCTTCCTGATCTCTTTTGCTGGCAATTCGACCTATCCGAAAGCTGCAAACATTCGCGACGTTGCAAAAGCTCTGCCGCTCGAGAAAATTTTGATCGAAACGGACTCTCCGTTCCTCGCCCCGCAAGGCTATCGCGGCAAGCGCAACGAGCCCGCCTACGTGGCCGAGGTAGCAAAGGCCATCGCGAGTGTGAGAAACTTGCATCCTGAAGAATTGCTGCCGCGACCACTGCGAATTTCCGGCGTTTCTTCAAGCTGCGTTCTTCAGCTGGAAGTGGGCCTTGACCGAGCCTTGCCAGGCCTGCTGAAAGCGCAGGCTAAATAGTTCGGTTTTGAGTCGACTTTAAATAGATTGACGGCTGCGCGGTCGCACAGGATACTGTGCGCCTCGCAAGCACAACGTCGTTCATGCAGGCCAGGAGGAAGGCCATCGCGCTGCTCACAGCCAGGGAGATTTTCGATCTCGTCAGAGACGACCTCGTCCTCGTGGAAGACGAACTGACGCGACAGAGCGCCACCGCCTTCGAGCCCGTTTCCGAAATCACTTCCTATCTCTTGGGTGGTGGCGGCAAACGACTTCGCCCTGCGCTCCTCCTTCTGTCAGCGCGCTACGCCGGACACCGCGGGCCCAGCGCCATCAAACTGGCTGCCGTGGTGGAACTGCTGCACAGCGCTACGCTGATCCACGACGATGTGATCGACAGCGCCGACACGCGCCGCGGCCGTCCGTCCGCCAATTCCCGTTGGGGCAACCATCGCAGCGTCCTCGCAGGGGACTGGCTGTACATGCAGTCCTTCCAAATGGCACTCGAAGAGCGCAATTTCCGCATCCTCGATGTGCTCATCGATCTCACGCAAAAAATGGTGGAAGGCGAGCTTCTGCAACTCGCAAAAATCGGACGCATGGACGTGACCGAGGAAGACGCCCTCCAACTCGCAACCTATAAAACCGCTTGTTTGTTCAGTGGCTGCGCGCGCCTGGGCGCGGTCCTTGGTGGTCTGGAAGGCGCCGATGAACTGGCGCTATCGGAGTATGGTCGCTATGCGGGCCTGGCATTTCAGCTTGTCGATGATCTGCTCGATTTCACCGCGTCAGCGCAACAACTGGGCAAGCCCGTCCTGAGCGATCTCAAAGAGGGCAAAGTCACGCTCCCGCTTATCTACGCCATGGAAAATGGCCACCGTGACGCTCGCGAACTAGTAGCCCGCATCCTGAAAGAGAAAGAATTCGATTCCGTGCGCCCAGAAACGCTGGTTGCCCTGGTCCACGAATCCGGTGCCCTGGATCGTGTCCGCACGCTGGCCCACGACTACGCGCATCGCGCAAAAGCCAGCCTGGACGGCCGCAACGACTCCGAATACGCCCGCGCCCTGCTCACCCTGCCCGATTTCATTCTGGAGCGTGAGAACTAGGTGCGGTGTCCCTCATGTTGCCGTTCAAACTCATCTACCACGAACGCTACGATCTCAACCTGGGCGCACACGTCTTCCCCTCGCAAAAGTTCCGCCTGATCGCCGAAGCACTCCTCGCGGAAGGCATCGCCACCAAAGAAGATTTCCTCCGCCCTGAGCCGGCCAGTGACGAAGACATCCTGCGCGTCCACACCGCCGACTGGGTCCACAAACTGAAAACCGGCACGCTCACCGCCAGCGAAGTCATGAAGCTCGAAGTCCCCTATTCACCTGAATTAGTGGAAGCGGTCTGGCTCGCCGCGGGCGGCACCATTCTTGCCGGGCAATGTGCGCTGCGCGACGGATTCGGCGCGAACCTCGGCGGCGGGTTTCACCACGCTTATCCTGGCCACGGCGAAGGCTTTTGCGCGATTCACGATGTCGCCGTCGCAATTCGGCGGCTGACAGCCGATAAAGCCGTTCGTAAAGCGATGGTCATCGACACCGACGTGCATCACGGCAACGGCACCGCCGCCATTTTTGGCGGCGACGACTCGGTCTTCACGATTTCGATTCACCAGGAAAACAACTATCCGCCGCACAAGCCGCCCTCCAACATCGATCTGAACATGTGGGACCGCGCAGACGACGTGGAATATCTCGGCGAACTAATTCCCGTGGTGCAAAAATCGCTTGATGATTTCCGCCCCGACATCGTGTTCTACGTGGGTGGCGCCGACCCGTTTTGCGAAGACCAACTCGGCGGTCTGGCGCTCACGAAAAGAGGATTGAGCGAGCGCGACCGCAAAATGTTCGAAGAGGTCCGCCGCCGCGGCATTCCCGTCGCCTCGACTTTGGCGGGCGGCTACGCACGCCGCGTCGAGGACACCGTGCGCATTCACGTAAATACGATACTCGCCGCTCGCGACGTCGCTCTGGCGTTTCCTTCCGCCAGCGCAGCTTCGAACTGATACACTCCCGGTCCTGAAATCTCGATTCCATTCTCGTGGAGGGCGAATGTTTCTCCGAATTCCGAAAGCGGCGCAAGCGCTTGCGCTTGTGCTTTGTGCCGCGGTGTTGACCGCAGAGTCTTCGCGACCGGCTCACGCCGCGACAACACCGGGCGGTAAGCTCAAGGTCTACATCTCCGTCGACATGGAAGGCGTCGCCGGCACTGTCACCGCCGACCAGTTGATGCCCTCAGGCTTCGAGTACGACAGGTTCCGGCGCTTCATGACCAACGAAGCGCTCGCCGCGGTGCAAGCCGCGAAACACGCCGGCGCCACCGAAATCGTGGTGAGCGATTCTCATGGCAACGGAGAGAACCTGCTGATCGAACTGTTCCCCGCGGACGTCAAGATCGTACGCTCGTGGCCGCGCCACGGAAGCATGATGGCGGGCCTGGACGCGAGCTTCGACGCGGTGCTATTCGTCGGCTATCATGCCTCCACGACGAATCCGCGCGGTGTGCGCGCACACACGTTTTCCAGCGCTCATCTCGCAAAGGTTACGTTGAATGGCAATGCGGTTACCGAGGGTGAGTTCAACGCCGCATACGCAGGCGCGTTTGGCGTGCCTGTAATTTTCGCCTCGGGTGACGATGTCGCCATGGCGGAACTGAAATCGCGGCTGGGCAATCTGGAAACGGTTGAGACAAAAAAAGCGTTGGGATTTCACTCTGCAGAGACCCTGACGCCCGATGCCGCGGCCGACAGAATCCAGGCCGGCGCACAAGTCGCATTCGCACGCGCGCACGATTTCAAGCCGTACGCCGTCAAAGCTCCGATCGCCATGGAGATTACCTTCAAGAATTACACGCCAGCTGAAATGCTGACTTATTTGCGGATTGTGGAGCGCGTGGACTCGCACACGATTCGATTCGTGGGGAAGGATATGGCGGAAGTCTCCGATTTTGTCGATTTCGTGGACACCTACAGCGCGGATATGACGCCGTGAGAGGCCTGCGGGTGGAGGGTTACGATCAACTGGGAAATATTCGTTTCGGACAGCCGTGTGCTACGTAACGGCGCCCGCTTCGGAAAGCGGCCGCTACGTAACGACGCCCTGTTCCCTTCGAGGCTCAGGGTAAACGGAAAGCGGCCGCTACATTTCGGGCTTGTTAGACGCCGTGGCCGGCTCCAGAGCTTGATGAATTGCGGCTGTTAGCGACTGCTGAAAACTGTCTTCGCCATAGCCTTCGGCGCGGTAAACGATTTTTCCATCGCGATCGATGATGACTACGGTAGGGAAAGAGTTGACGGCGAAGAGCCGGTCCAGCCCGTCGGCAAAGACGACCGTTGTTTGCGGCTTCACTTCCTTTATGTATGGCGGGACCAGCGTTTCGTCTTCGTCGCAGTCAGCAGCCAGAAACAGTACGCCGTGATTTTGCTGGAAGCCGATGGCCACGCGGTCGAACACAGGTTCCAGCGCGCGACAAGGACCACACCACGTGGCCCAGAAATTCACCACGAGAATTTTTCCTTTTTCATTCGCCAGTGGAAGAACAGCGCCATCGGGCACGCGGCGCAGCGTGAATTCGAAGGGCTCCTTCGCGCCGACGTTTCGCGCCGCGTTCGATTTTCCCGGCGAGGCGCTCACTTCATCATAGGTGCGGAGCACATACTCGCCGAGTCCATCGTCGGAGCCGTGAGCCAGGCGCCACACGTTGCCCAGCTTCTGGCGGATGGCGCGGCGGTCGGGGCTGTTTTTTGTGGTATCGGCGAGAGCAAACGCGCGGGCGTATTCCTTGATGGCGCGCGGCAGATCCTTGTTCATCTCGGCGATCTCGCCTAGTTTTTCCGCGGCTCCCGCGCTGGGATCGAACGCATAGCTATCCTCGAAATCCTTTTGCGCCTTCGCGGTGTCATGGAGTTTCAAATAAAGACGCCCGCGCAACAGCAGTACAGTCATGCGGTCGTGGTTCTTGGTCGACTCCCAGTCTTCTTTCGAAATCTTCGGAGACTTCTCGTCGCTCCCGATATATTCCAAGACCCGCGTGGAGTAACTGGTGGCGCGGCGAAGGCCGGCCTCGTCGCCGTTGCGCTCGAGAAGTTGAATCGCGAGCAGCGTCATGGACATATCTTCGGGAGTAAGCGCGACGATACGCTCGGCGTAGTCGGCGGCGCGCGTCGTGTCGCGGAGTTGCAGCGTCGCTTCGACCAGGGCGCGATAAATCCGCACGCGTTGCGGCGCCTCCGGGTACTTCTTCAGGAAGGCTTCGAGGTTTCGGACCAGAGCGGCGCGGTCGTTACCGGCATTGTCGATGGCCCGCTGTAGCTCTTCGTCTGGCGATGGAGTCTTCTCCCCGGGGGATTGCTTACTGCCGGATTTCAAAGTCGGCGATGGCGGATCGCTTTGTTGTGAGCGCAACGCGCACGTCGCGGTTGCCGACAGAAATGCACCGACGACGCAGGCTGATGCGAGGCGTTTACGGCGGAATGGCATCAATTTCTATTCTATCTTATCGGAGAAGCCCCGACGACTAGGATGCGCGGACTCGGATTTCGCCGGAGATCGTGTGGACCTCGACGCGGCCGCCGCCATTGCCCATGCGTGCGCGGAGGGAATGCTTGCCTTGTTCTTCGATCACGATGGGCACGTCCGTTTTGATCTGCCCGGAGACGGCCTCGGCGGTCAGGTGAAAATTTGCGCTGGGTGGGACGCCGAGTTCCACTACGCCTGACACGGTCTTCAAATCCCAGTAGCTGCTCTCGCTCGGATTTCCTTGCACGTCCACGCGCCCCGACGCCGCGTGCGCTTTGACGTCGCGTGTCGCGCCTTGCACTTCTACGGTGCCGCTGGCGGTGTCCGCGTCCACGCGCCCACCTGGCCCGGAGATTTGCGTTGTGCCCGACAGAGCGCTGATTCTTACGTCGCCCTTGACCTTCGCGACGGTGACGCTTCCCGACGCACTCGACGCGCGCAGGTCGTCACCGATATTTTGCGCGTCGATCGAGCCGCTAAGCGTGGTGAGCTGCGTCTGACGGTCAATATGATCCACACGGATGGATCCCGACGCGGAATTGACTTTCACTGGGCCGCGCACGTTGAGAATGGTTTGCGATCCGGAAGCGACCGAAGTGTTGACCTCTGTGTCGTGCGGAACTTCGATAACGTAGGAGATCGAAACGTTGTGGGTGCGGCTGATATCTCTCCCAATGCGGATGGTGTCGCCCTTTTGCTCGACGGGCGGATTGCTGACGACCTCGTCAAGGCGTTTTTGCGGACTGTCAAAGCCCATACCGGAGGAGCGCACGTCTGCGTGGACATGAACCTGGTTGTCGGCGCTGCCGGTGATGGAAACGTTGCCGGAGGCGTTGGCGAGTTCCAGGCGGATGGGAGCGGTAACCGTGAGGGTGCGATCGAAACTGCCGCGAATCGATGGACCTGTGGCGCAACCGCAGGTGGTCGCCGCGAGCAATCCGAGCAGGAGTCCTACAGGGCCGGCGAATTTCTGGCGCATCGTTTGATTCTCCTCCGTTAGGAGTTGCCTCACCAACGTCGTCAAGCGTGTCCGGCGTTTGAGCTGACGCAGACCCTTCGTTCCTCAGGACAAGCACGAGTGTCTGTGTTACCTAGCGCTCACAATATGGTACGCACGGAGGGGAGATTATGTTCCGGCAATGGGTTTGGCTCAAGACTGTTCCGGGCGCGCGAGGGTCTCGTTGAGAGAACCTTGGCGATAGCCTTCTAGATCGAGCGACACGTAGGTGAAACCCTCGGCTTTTAGCGCTTTGGCGATCGCCGCGGCCATGTCGGTGGAAAGCGCTCGGGGCATCTCGTCCGGCGCGATCTCCACGCGGGCAAGATTGTCATGCAGGCGGACGCGGAACTGGCGGAAGCCAAGTTCGCGCAAGGCTGCTTCGCCGCGCTCGACCAGCGACAAACGCTCGGGCGTAACTTCGGTTCCGTAAGGCACGCGGGAAGCGAGGCACGCGGACGCGGGGCGATCCCAGGTTGGCAGGCCGGCTCGTTGCGAGAGCGCGCGAATCTCCGATTTACGCAGACCGACATCGAGCAACGGCGCGAGGACGCGATGTTCGTTAGCAGCGCGATGGCCGGGACGGAAGTCGAGCGTATCGTCGGCGTTGACGCCATAGGCTGTCGCGGTGAAGCCGCGTTCTTGCGCGAGCTTGTCGAGGACCGAGAACAGTTCATCCTTGCAGAAGAAGCAGCGGTCCGCGGCATTGGCGCGGTAGGCCGGATTTTCCATTTCGTGAGTTTCGACGAATTCGTGGTGAACGTTTTGTGTGCGCACCAATTCTTCGACGATGTTGCGGTCGTGCGTAGAATAGCTGGGGGATAGCGCGGTGACCGAAAGAGCGCGATGGCCCAGAGCGCGTTGTGCGGCCCAGGCTAGGTAAGCGGAATCGGCGCCGCCGGAAAGCGCGATGATAAGAGAGGGGATTTCGCCCAACTTTGTGAGTAGTCGGCGTTCTTTTTCTTCGGCGGTTTCCGTGGAAGATTCCGCTGCACGAATTCGGACTATAGCGGCCATTTTTCAGTCCTGAGTATAGCGCAAGAAACCTGTAGCCGCTGTCTTGACGGCTGGTTTAGGTGATTGCCCGACCGAGGATCGACCGACATGCGTACAACCGGTGAGCAAATGCGCTGAGTGATCGCCGCTGCGTGTTATTTGAAATCGAGGAGTATGTCGACCGTGTGGTGCGCTTCATCGGGTTGGATCCAGTGGCCGACATTTTCGTAGTGCACCGGTAGGTTGTGGAAGATTTCAGCGGGTTTTGTTTCCAGCTTGGTCAGCAGTTCTTCATACGTGGCCTTGTCGAAGAGCTCGCCTTGCGGAATCGTCCAGGCGTCGCGCAGGCGTTTTTCCGCGGTGGGAGACAAGCCGGTGATCGTAAGTTCATTGAATTTGTAGGATTGACCTTCGTCGATGCGGACTTTGTAGGCAATCGTGTGCAGTTGATCGTTGTACGAGGCCACGGGATCGACCTTTGCGTCGAGGTGACCAACGTGCGCGTACTCCTCGCGAATGCGGTCCAGCCCCGCTTCGATGGCCATGCCGTCCGCAACATCGCCATCTTTGAGGGCCAGGTCGCTGGTCAGAGTCACCGTCGATAGCAGGGAATTGCCGGAAAATTCGACACCCTTCCATTTGTAGACCGCGCCGGGCGCAACCGGGACGAATACCGGAATTTGTTCGGGAAGTTTCTGGTTTGGATTTCCCGTCAGACGAATCTCGGGCGGGCCGAGTTTTGCGCGCAGGTAGCCTTGTTTTTGATAAATCGGGCGGACTTGCTCGGTGAGGAAGAGATCGATGGCCATACGCGAGTACGGCTTGCCTTTCAGCTCGGCGAGTTGCTGCTGAACCATTTTCGACGAATTGAGGCTCGCATCGCTGAATTCCATACTCGAGATTTTGAGTGTCGCGCCGTCAATGTGAAATTCCTGGATGTTGCCGTCGCCATTCGGATTGGAGATGACTTGATGCTCGATGGCAGCCTGCAGACCGTGGGTGGCCAGGAATTCGCCTGCCGCTTCGGCGGCTTCATCGACTACAGCGCCAGCGGTGGGGAGTGTTCCGTCGTAGAACGGCAGCTTTGCGCGGATGGCGTCGTTGAGTTCGCCGTCGGTGAACCAGGGAAGATTGTCGAAATAGGCGGGAACGCGCTCGGCTTCGTCGAGGTGGAAATTGACAACCAGCCCGTCGGCGCGCGATTGGAAATTGTAATTTACGTGCGCAAACAGGCCGCTTTGCACCAATTTGTCGGCGGCGGCCTGGAGTTCGTCGCGGCCTGCTTCAGCGCCGGTTTGCAGGCCGCTCATCGTGACAACCTGCGACTCGGTCACGGACTTCAGACCGTCGGCGCGGATTTCGCGGAGGACGGCGGTGGCGGTCGCCGCGGCGGGCGGAGTTTGGGCGGGGACCAGCGAGATGAACAGCAGCATCGCGAACGCGGCGAAGGGAATGCGACAAGGCATGGCGTTAGTTTACCGGAAAATTTGTTGGCACCGTTCAATGAAAAGCGCCCGCTTCGGAAAGCGGCCGCTACAACGGCCGCTACGACGGCAAAGTCTGCGGCCTACTCTACTGTTACGGACTTGGCCAGATTGCGCGGTTGGTCCACGTCGCAGCCGCGGCGGATGGCGATGTGATAGGCCAGAAGTTGCAGCGGGACGATTTCGAGTAACGGGGATAGAAGTTCGGGAGCGCTGGGGACTTCCAGGACGTAGTCGGAGGACTTGCGGGCTAGATTGTCGCCTGCGGTTACGATCGAAATCACAATGCCGTCACGTGCTTTCACTTCTTGAATGTTAGAGACGCTTTTCTCGTAGCGGGTGACGGAATCGGGATCGGATTCATCGTGCGTGGCAAGAACGACGACGGGAAGGTTCTCGTCGATCAAGGCGTTCGGTCCGTGCTTCATTTCCCCGGCGGGGTAGCCTTCGGCGTGGATGTAGGAAATTTCCTTGAGCTTGAGGGCGCCTTCGAGGGCGATGGGATAGTGGATGCCGCGCCCGAGATAGAGAAAATCGGTGTGACGGAAAAGCTGGCGGGCAAGGCTTTCGTACACGCCGGATTCTTCGGTCTGCAGAACCATCTCGATTTTGTGCGGAATGCGCGTAAATTCCTGCATCAGGGATCGCGAGGCGTCGGCGGTCAATTTTCCGCGGACCTGGCCGAGATGCGCGGCGAGCAGCAGCAGCGCAGTCAATTGCGAGGTGAAGGCTTTTGTCGAGGCGACGCCGATTTCTGGACCAGCGTGAGTCAAAATCGATCCAGCCGCTTCGCGCGTGACCATCGAGCCCATCACGTTGCAGATGGCGAGTGTAGGTGAGCCTTTGAGTTTGGCCTCGCGCTGCCCGGCGAGCGTGTCCGCCGTTTCCCCGGATTGGCTGATGCAGACTGTGAGCGTTTTCGAGTCGAGAATCGGATCGCGATAGCGAAACTCGCTGCCGTAATCGACTTCGACAGGCAGTCGCGCGAGTCGCTCGATCATGAACTTACCGGCAAGGCCCGCATGCCAACTGGTGCCGCAGGCGACGATGCGAACATTCTGGAAATCGCGGAATTGTTGCTCGGTGATTTGCATCTCATCGAGAAAGACTTTGCCGGTGTCCTGCGAGATGCGGCCCAGCAGCGTGTCGCGAACGGCTCGCGGCTGTTCGAAGATCTCCTTTTGCATAAAGTGCTTGTAGCCGCCCTTTTCCGCCATGATGGGGTCCCAGGAGACGTGGTGGGCAGGGCGGCTGACGGGGCGGCCGTCGTGGTCCATGACGCTGACGCCCTTTGGAGTGAGGACAGCGATGTCGCCGTCGGCCAGGAAGAAAATCTCGCGGGTGTGTTCGAGGAGGGCGGGAATATCGCTGGCGACGAAATATTCGCCTTCGCCGAGTCCGATTACCGATGGTGGGCCGAAGCGGGCAGCGACGATTTTCTGCGGTTCCTTGGCCGAAAGGAAAACGAGCGAGTAGATGCCACGGAGCTGCTTCAGGGACTGGCGTACGGCTTCTTCGAGGCAGACGCCGCCTTGGGAATTTTTCTCGACGAGATGTGCGACGATTTCCGTGTCGGTTTCGGTGACGAACTTGTGGCCTTCGCTCTGAAGCTGCTCTTTCAATTCGAGATAGTTTTCGATGATGCCGTTGTGGACGACAACAATCTGCCCGCTGCAGTCGCGGTGGGGGTGGGCGTTTTCTTCGGTTGGGCGGCCGTGCGTGGCCCAGCGGGTGTGGCCGATACCGTAGGTGCCTTCGATCGGCGATTCCTGGAGGACCTTTTCGAGATTGCGCAGTTTTCCGGGTGCGCGACGAACCTCGAGCTTGCCCTCCTTGGTGACGACCGCGATGCCCGCGGAGTCATAGCCGCGGTATTCGAGTTTGCGCAGCCCCTCGATGATGACGGGGACGACCTTTTTGGATCCGATGTAGCCGACAATTCCGCACATGCGGCGGGTCTCCTAACGCTAGAAATCTCGCTTAAAAGCGTAGCATGGTCTCAGGAATTGGCGCCGAGGACGTTAGTACTGTGTGCTAAATAGTCGCCAGGCACTAGGGTTGTTTGCCTGATATGCCGGCGCATGGGGGCGTCGCCGCAGTCTTCCAATGCGCCCGCTTCGGAAAGCAGCCGCTACAACGGCCAACCGGCCGCCGCTTATTCGACGATCTCGAAGCGGTATTCCTCGATAACCGGATTGGTCAGGACTTCCTTGGAGATGCGCTCCAGCTGCTGCTGAGCTTCTTCACGGTTCCAGCCGTCTAGATGCAGGACGAAAAATTTGCCTTGGCGGACATCTTTGACCGCCTCATAACCCAGGCCGGAGAGCGCGTGGTGGATAGTCTGGCCTTGAGGATCGAGGACCGTGCGTTTTGGCATAACCCAGACGTGAGCTTTCATGCGGGAAGTATAGCATTCGCGCCCGGAGTGACCGAAGGGCAGAGACCGGACAATGAGCTATTTCAATCCTGTGATGGTATAGGCCTGCGATAGGTCCTGAATGTACACATAGGCGTAGGCTTTGCCGTCAGCTGAAAAATGCGGGGCGCCGACGCTGGTGCCCCCAGCCAGCAAATTCGCGCCGAACTCTTTCCAGAAAACGATTTTTCCGGTGCTGGGATTCAGTTGGTAGATCTTGCCAGTGCGCTCGGAAGCACGCGAAGAAAACAGATACAAGGAACTCGCATCGGGGCTCCAACCGATGACGCGATACCTGGGATCAACACCCGGGATGGTGCGTAGGCCACTGCCGTCCATGGGCCAAACGCCGAGTTGACCTCCAGAGTCTCGGACAGCGATTTTGGTGCCGTCCTGGGAGAGCGCGGTTCCGACGACACCTTCCGGGGTGAGGGGCCTGGCTTTTCCGTCACTCACGTCGATAAGGTAGTCGCGGCCGCCGTGCCCGGATTCAATGCCTGCAGCCAGCACGTGCTTGCCATCGGGGAAGAAGCGAGCCGTGCTGTAACTGATGCTGTCGTCGGTCAATTGCCTGGCCTGACCCGCTCCGGTTGGGACCAGGTTGAGGTTGTTGCCCTTGAGAGGTTTGGTGATGACCCACTTATTGTCTGGAGAAATGGCGCGAGCTTCGCCTTCGCTCATGCGTACCGGAGGGGAACCGTCAGTGTCGCGCAAGAAGGAGGTGTAATTTGGACCGCCGCCCTCGGCTTCTTCCTCAAACAGAATTTTGGTTCCGTCCCGGCTGATGTCGCGAAGGTAAGACCATCCGAGCCACCCAAGTTCGCGCTCCTCTTTTCCGCCGGGTCGCAGAGCGCGGATATTGAGGCGCTGCTGATGGGTGACCATGAGGGCCACGCCATTGCGAAGATCCTGGAACCACATGCCGCCCGGCACGTTGGCGATGGTACGCACCTTGCCGTTCAGGGTGGCCGAGCGCAGGTTTTCGGAACTGCCGCTATTGGAGGCAGAGAACCAAATCTCGTCGCCTGCCGGAGACCAGAGAATGCCCTCCAAAGAAGTCCAGCCGCTGGAGAGCTTCTTCTCGTGCCCTTCGAGGTCAATGATGGCGACCGAGCCTTCATCGTCGCCGTCGGGATTCTCATGATCCGCAATGGCCACCAGCCGTCCGTCCGGTGAGATTTTGGGATTGCTGATCCAGTTGATGCTGTCGAACAGCACCTTGCCGAGGGGGTATTCCAGCCGCCAGTGAGAAGTCTCCGGGACCAAACGAACGACCGCAAGGTTCTGTCCGTCACCCGCCCAATCGGCATCCTGCACGTTTTCGAGAACCTCTCGGGGCGAACCGCCACTCAGCGGAATCCTGGCGAGGGTTCCGCTCCGCTGGTATCCGGCAAGATTCTGGGAGTTGATGCGGACCGCCAGTTCGCCTGTCTTTGAAATGGAGAGAAGTTCGGCGTCTTTGATCTGCAGCTCCCGAGACCCCACCTCATCCGTGCGCACCATGTACAGCTGATTTTGGCCACCCTCCCAGGTGGCGTTGTAAACGATGCTGCCATCGGGAGTAAAGCGCGCGTTGCCGAGATAGCCGGAGCGAAACGTGATTTGCTGGTAGTTGGGAATGGATGCGGGAACGCCACTCGCGCGTCCTACCCACCAGCCAACGAAGAGCATAGCGGCAGCAAACAACAGCGCGGCCGCGGCAAACGTAAGTTTGCGGCTCGGGTTTGGGGCAGCGGCCTGGATGGCGGCTTGCGCGCCAGTTTTGCTCCCGGAGAGCTGGCTAAGCGCCTCGAGGGCGAAGGCCAGATCTTTGGCGGATTGAAAGCGATGCTCCGGGCTTTTCTCCAGGCAACGGCGGATGATGCGCTCCAGAGCAGGCGCGACGGGAGTCGGGAGATCGGTAATTTCAGGAGCGTCGTCCTTCAGGATGGCGGTCATTGTCTCGGCGGCGGTGTCGCGATGAAACGCACGGCGCCCCGAAACCATTTCGAATAGTACGGCGCCGAACGAGAACATGTCGGTGCGGGCGTCGACGGATTCGCCGCGCACCTGCTCCGGAGCCATGTAACTGACCGTCCCCATCACTACGCCCGCGGCGGTGTGGGAGGTCATGGTTGGACCGTCGGGTTCGGCGTCTTGTTTGGCGGCGAGTTTGGCCAGGCCGAAATCGAGAATCTTGACCCGACCGTCGCGGCAGATGAACAGGTTGTCGGGCTTGAGGTCGCGGTGCACGATCCCTTTGTCGTGGGCAGCAGAGAGGCCCTTGGCGATCTGTACGGCGTAGTCGATTACTTTGCGCTGCGGCAGAAGCCCGCGGTCGAGTACGGCGCGCAGGCTTTCGCCTTCCAGAAGTTCGGAGACGAGGAAAGGGGAACCTTCGTGGTGCCCAACGTCGTAGATGGCCAGAATGTTGGGATGGTTCAGCGCGGCGACCGCTTGCGTTTCCTGCTCGAAACGGCGGAGTCGATCGGCGTCGCGGGAAAACGATTCGGGGAGAATCTTCAGGGCGACGTCGCGGTTGAGGCGTGTGTCGCGGGCGCGGTAGACCTCCCCCATTCCGCCTGCGCCGATCGTAGATTGAATTTCGTAGGGGCCGAGCTTTGTGCCGGAGCTGAATGGCATTGGTGCGGCATTATAACGTTAAATTTTCAGGGAAGGCTACCGAGGAGACGCCAAGGACGACTAAGAACAACGCCTACACGCTGGTTTTCTAGTCAGGCCGCCGGGCTTGTTTCGTGCCGGCATCATGAAAGTCGCGCCGCGAGGGAATCGGGCGCACCGTCGCGGCCTTAAGTCAGTGCGGCGTAGAGGGCTTGTTTCCAACGGGTGTTGTCGATGGTCCAGAAGACCTTCGCTTTGTGTCCGCCGGCCAGGCAGGCTGCCCAGACGTCGCGGTTGCGTACATCCTGCGCTACGTTCAGACGGTCAACTACGGTCATCCCGCGGGTCAGCTCACTCTCCGTTTCAACCTCCACGAAATGTTCCGATTGTGATGTGACGATGGAGGCATCCAAGGCGGTGGCCATGGCCACAGGATCGGGTAGGGATATCCCGTGTTCGCCGGACTGTTCGAGGAAAGCCTGTTGCCCGCGGCTGTTGCACTCAATGGCAAATTTGGCGACGGGTGTGCCGAAGCTTAGAACCTGCTCGATGTCGGATGGATTTAGGACTGCTTCACCGCGACACAAGTGCCAGCCAACCAGTTCGATGGGGAGGCCACTTCTCATAACGATGCGGGCCGCTTCTGGATCGCACCAGATGTTGTATTCGGCCGCAGGAGTAACGTTGCCTTCGCAGCAGGGTGCGCCTCCCATGACCACACAGCGCCTCACCTTCGCAGCGATGCCCGGCGTTCTCTGCAAGGCGAGCGCGAGATTCGTAAGCGGGCCGAGCGTAACAAGCACCAGGCCTGGGTGGGATTCAATCGTGTCGATGATGGTATCGATAGCGCTCTGCGTTTCCGGAGCGCGGCGTGGCGGCGGATAGCCGTGATCGCCGAGGCCATCCCGTCCGTGGAACCAGGCTGCGCTTACAGGGGCGCGCTTCAGTGGTCGTTCCGCACCAGGAAATACCGGCACGTTCGAATCGCAAAGCTCCGCGGTATATAGCGCGTTCCGGGTGGCTTGCTGGAGATCCACGTTTCCCGCCACGGTGGTGATGGCCACGACCTCAATTTGAGGAGAGCGCAGCGCCATGATTAACGCCACGGCATCATCGGAAGCGGTATCGGTATCGATAAGAAATGGAGGTTTCACGCGACGCAGGATAACAAATTGGCCCGCGAAACTCGGCACAAAATCGGCGTAATCTTCGCAAAGTCGCCGCTTGCTCTACTGCTGCTTGTGTCACCACTCCCGGAGAGCCTGGCAGCGATCGTTCGAATCCAAAGAGATCATGAAGATCCCATCCAGCTTTGTTTGCAGGCCAGGCGGCACGCGGACAAACGATGCCCACCACCTGGCGATACCGTGCTCGTCGGTGACTGCGACGACCTCATAGTCAAATTGGATTCCTTCCTCAGTTTTTGCGACACCGTCCCAATACTCGTAGATCGCATCGCGACCACGTAAGGGTTCGCTGAACGGTGTCACTTGATAGGTGGCGTCTTCGGTGTACAGCGCGGCCGCGGCCTGTGGGTCGCGGCCCATCCAGGCTCGACCGTAAGAGTCCAGCCATTGTTTGAAGGATTCGCGGTCCATACGCTAAGCACACGATACTTATTTTTGGAGCCTACTATGGTTCGCGCGGGGAAATCGGAGCTTTCTGGCTTTGCGCCGACCATGCAGCGGAAGCTGCGACTCACATCTTTACCCGAAACGCGGAGGGAATCCGTTCGTACGCGTCTCAGCGTACCTCCAGGCTGCCGTCCGGCGCCAATCGCCAGCTTGGATTCCAGGCAATTTCCCATGCAAAGCCATCGGGATCCGCAAAGTACCCCGAGTAGCCTCCCCAAGATGCCTCTCGCGCTGGCTTTAGAATCGTGGCCCCCGCTGCCGCCGCTTTGCTGATGAGGGGATCGACTTCGCTTTTCGCGCGCACATTGTAAGCCAGAGCCACGGCTGCCCTCCCAAACGTTGCCGGATCAACCTGAAAATCTTCGGCGAGCTTTTCACGCAGGAACAGGGCAAAAACCATGCCGCCAGTCTGGAAAAAGAGGATCTCCTTATCCTCATATACAGGCTTCCAGCCAAGCCCATCCGCATAGAATCGCTTCGAAGCGCCGAGATCCTTCACGCCGAGTGTTACGAGGCTAATTCGCTGCTCCATGGTCTTCGATTCTCCTAACGCGAAAGGAAAAAGCGATGCTGCCGCAAAGCGAGTGAGAAGCTTCGGCTCATCATCTCCCAAAGCTAAATTGGAGTGCCAGGGTAAGTATTGAATGAATCGGACGACCGGAAATTCTCTTCAGAGGGTGGGTTTGCCTCTTACTCTCCTTTTGATGTGGCAACCTGGTGCTGGGAGGAGCAGGACCCGGCTGCCTGGAAACTCGCGGAGAAAGAATGGAGGGGCGTGGTTACGCGCGAAACCCTGAAGAGGTTGAAGGGGTTTCACCGGATCGCGCACTGACCGGGTGGGGAGATGATAACTATCGGGATTCTGCAGCCATCTAGATTCTGCAAAGACTACTGAGGAGCGACTGGCGCGAAAAAGTCGACCAGATTACCGTCTGGATCACGAAAATAAATCGAGCGGGTACCCCATGGCTGAGTGGTAGGCGGCTTGACCCACTGCTTCACAAGATTGTGTAGCCGCGCATACTCATGGTCGACGTCCTCTACTCTAAACTCCAAGATCGCACTGTGATTCTGTCCAGCCATCGCGGAGCCAGGGATATATTTTTCTTGGGCCTCGGCTGCGAACAACGCGAGAACTCCTGTGCCGGTCCGAAAGTCGAGGTAGGTTTCATCTGCCTTGTGTGGCTCCACCCGCAAAACCTGCGCGTAGAAAGTGGCAAGCCTGTTGACATCATTCGTGATGAGGCAGGTGTTGATGAGCGCGGGAGCAGCGTTCTGTGTCGACCGAGAACTGCTGCTTTCGGTTGCACGAGGCATAGAGGCCGTGATCCCAGCCGCCAGGCTAAGGATCAGAAATGGTGCTGAAACGATAGATGATTTCATGGTGGCTCCCTTTCTCGTTGATTCGTTTCCAGCTCGAAGCATGCATGGCCGATGCGCTTGCCGAAGAGGTACCGAATCCGTCAGATGACGACTGCACAGTGCAGCGCTGCGATCATTCTTGCTAGTACGTCTTTCTCGTCGTGTGATCGTCTTGAAGATAGTCGCAACGCTGGCGTCTGTCTTGAATGAATCGGACAAGCGTCTTAGCGGTCTTCGCCGCCGGTTGTGTTGAGAAGATCTGACAATCGCAGAGCGCACCGTGCAGATCCAAGCAGCACAGTCGGCGGGCTGCCTGAAAAGCGCTGGACTTCGCGAGTCATATGCGCTTGATCCGCATAGCCCGCGTCCGCGGAAAACCGAGCGAGACTCCGCGGCACACTCGTGGATCCGGAGAGATTAAGCAGGCGCTGGAAACGCAGCACGGACTGAAACATTTTCGGCCCGTAGCCCACGGCCGAGATGAACCGGCGATGGAGCTGCCGGCTGCTGAGTCCGATCCATTCACTGAGTTGTTGAATCCGGCCGTGCGGATGCTTAGATAGCCAACGGATAGCCGCGCTCGTGGTTTCGTCAACCGGTTCGCCCTGAGAGAAGTGCTCGAGCATGGCAATCTCCATCGCGGACTTTCGGGCCGCAAGAGTTCGCTCATCGGTGATTCGTTCGAACCGGAAACTTGTTGCGCTACCCCACACATCGCGGAGCGGCACGGACTGGTTTAGCAGCACTGAGGCAGGCAGGCCCAGCAAGTTCCGCGCAAGTCCAGGACGGCAGCGGGCGCCAACGATTGTCGTTCCGGCAGCCAGACGAGCATCGAAGGGTACGGTCCACGGGCCGATCACCGTCGGAGCTTCGTCGTTGATGAGAACGATGTCGACGCAACCGTCGGGCATCACGCGCTGTGTGAATGCCTCCCCTGAACCTAGGATCGTCTGCGTCCACAAGCACACCAAGTGTGTCGCCAGCGGCAAAGGAGGCGAATATTCGCGGTAATCGGAATCGGCACTGACCACGTTCACATCGCGATTCGTCACAGGGTCCCCAAAGCAGTAGTGCGTGGCGGGAATTCCATTCCCCGCCTTCTGGCTATTCAGTTCGGGCCTTCCAGTTCTGCAATATACGCTTTGGCCTGTCGCAAGTCTGCATCCACAGCGAGATTGAATCGAGCCATCCGGACAGTTGTGACAAGTGAGGTCTTCGGTCGTGCAGGCCGGAGACTTCCGAGATAGGGAATTCTGGCTGTAAGTGTGTTTGTTGCTGGCTATCTAAACAGAGCGCGCTGGTAATACTGCTGACCAGCATTTCCGCGCAGTATCCAACGTTTAGGCCGGCACGCGCTAAGACTACCGCGTGCACCATGCGGGTCACCGCTTATATGTAAAAAGGAAGAAGGCCCGATGTGTATTTTCGGGCCTTCCGGTTTGTAGGACGAAGTGTAGATGAACTACCGAACGGCGGTGGCGCTTTTGGCCTTGCCGAGTTCAGGGACGACGCCGAGCTGCTGCATCAGGCCCAGAGCGTCCCAGTTGATCCAGCCTTCTACCATCTTGCCGCCAGTGAAGCGGACGACGCTGACGCCTGAGATAGCGATTTGCTTTTCCGTCGGCGCGATGCCGTTGAGATCGCCCTTATGGGCGCCACCGCAAGTCCACCGGGCCACAACGGTTTCGCCCTCGGCGATCAGGTCCTCGATCGTCAATCGCATGTCGGCGAAAGCAGTGCGGTAGAGCGTCACTCTCTTCTTCTCACTCTCGGGGCCGCGTCCGACATCGGGCGTCGAGGCATCGTGATGGGTATACGTGGGAGCGATGAGCTCGTCTGCTACCGGCAAATTGCCTTTGTTCCAAAGTTCGTCGAATAGACGACGCACCATTGTTTTGTTTTGTTCTGACATGTATTTCTCCTTTTTTGTAAATTCGATATTCCGCTCGCACCGAGCGAGTCGGGCTGAGTGGTGGCCTGGAACCCCTGGCGTCTTGGTTGCGTTGACCTGTACGTCGAACAGGAGGTAGGGCCCCGTGCGAGGGATCAAGAAGGAACCAAGTAGGTCCTCCCCATTTGCGCTCGATTCGGAACTTGGCCTTAAGAGAAACTGCGTTCGGATTAAGATGCGGGAGTTTCGCCACGATGGCGAAACCTCGACATGATCTTGTTCCCCGCACCGGTGAGTGTCAAGGACAATCGAAAGATTTATTTGTGCGTTCAAACCTCGGGATCGGCCGCGTCGCGGGGACGAAGGCGTGGTCGAAGCTCATTTGCGTGAGGCGCGCGAGCTCGGGTTCAGTCAAACCCATGCGACGCGCGTTTTCGTATTCGTCGAGCAGTGTGGTGTGGAACATAGCGGGGTCGTCGGTGGAGAGAACGACGGGGATGCCGTGCCGGAATAATTTGGGAAGTGGATGGTGCTCGATTTGGGCGTCCTTGCGGCGGAGTTGTCCGGCCAGGGCGCCGGTGCGGATGTTGCTCTGCGGGCAGATTTCGAGAGGGATGCGGCGGTCGGCGAGCAGATCCATCAGCGCGGGGTCGTGGACCGCAGCGATGCCGTGGCCGATGCGTTCAGCTCCGAGGAATTCGATGGCTTCGCGGATTTTTTCCGGGCCGCCGATTTCCCCGGCGTGCATCAGGCGCCGCAGGCCGATTTCGCCGGCTTTGTCATAGACGGCGCGGAAGTCTTTTGTGGGGATAGCTAGTTCGTCGCCGCCGATGCCGAAGGCAACGATGGATTTTGAATTGGCGCGTCGGGCCGCCAGGACGACCTGCATGGCGGCTTCGGTGCCGAATTGGCGGACAGCGTCGAAAATAAAATTCATGCGCAGGCCGCGTTTTTCGAAGGTCTCGGCGGTGCCCAACATGGCCTCGAAGTTGGCTTCCGGGATTTGCTTGCGGAGGATCATGATGCCGATCGAGAGGGTGATCTCGGCATAGACGACGCCTTGCGAGAGGAGATGTTCGCCGAGGTCGTGGGTGATCAAGGCGTAGTCCCGTGGCTCGCGGAGGAACGACGTGACCCACTTGAAGACTTCGAGGAACTCGTCGAAGTTTTCGTAGGCGTATTTTTGGCGAACTTCGGCTTCGGTGAAGACTACGCCGTGAGAGCGCGTGAGCGCGCAGACCGTTGCCGGTTGGATCGAGCCTTCCAAGTGGAGGTGGAGCTCGGCTCTGGGGACCAAGGCGATATTTCGTGCGGAATGATCTGCGGCCATAGCGAAGTTTAGCAGGTTGGGAAGTTGGTAGTCGACGATCGAGAACTTGACGGGGCAAACCGCGAAAGGCGACGGCGGGATTTAACCACAGAGGTCCCAGAGAGCGCAGAGGACGAAGAGAATACAGATGGCACTCACGCATCGTGTCGTCGGAACGACTCGTCGTTAATCGAACTTAGTGAGGGAGTTGCGGGCGGCCGGCGTTGATCCAGGCGGTTAGCCAGTAGGAGCCGATGTCCGTGGCGGCGTCGGAGAGTTGGCGGATCAGGGTGGCGGCGGTCAGGTTGTAGAAACGGTCGAAATATTCGTCGTCGTAAGATTTGCCCGCGAGGCGCGCGTTGCGGTCCGCTAACAAAATCGTTTCGAGCCAGCTGTGGGCATTGAGGCAGGATTCGAAAGCGTGGTCGGTCGGATCGCTGATGAACGAAGCGTCGTTCGGGCGCATCGGAAAAAAGGATGAGAAGCGGTCGACCAGGGTGATGCCAAAGCGCTCGTTGATGCCGGTTTGGTTGGTGAGGTGGCCGTCGAAATTTTCGGTGGTGTTAAACGGATCGTTGGCTTCGGCCACGTAGCCGGCGAGGATGGCCGCGTCTAGCTTGGCTTCTTCCCAGTGGCCGAGCCTCAGCGCTTCCGTGAGCTTGGCGTTGTAGACGCCGATTTGCCAGGGGAGCAGACCGTTCGATTCGAGCTTGGACTTTCCGTACTTGCCGACTGCGGCTTTGTAGACCCTGGGGAGAGCGGTAAACGGGAAGCGGCCGTACCGGTCGAGGAACAGAAAGTGGTTGTGCTTCTCGCTCGGCGTTTTGGTCTCGGCGTCCAGCGGATCACTTACGTGCAGCACGAGAAAGGCGCGGTTGGCGTCAAAGAAAGGCCGGACATCGGGGGGTAACGTGTCGACCGCCTTGTTGACGACGATTTTCTGAGCGTTCGCGCCCCACGCGGCGGCCTCTTGAGGACAGAGCGCCAAGGCGCCGGAGGCGCAGAGCAAAGCGACTACGCGTCCCGATGACAACTTGGATGCCCTCGCTCTCATTACAGATTCCTCAGGCCCGATTCGCGGCGCGCAGCGTGCTGCGTTTGCGGCCGTAGTTGTAGTAGAACACGAGACCAATGGCCATCCACACGAAGAATCGAATCCAATTGGTGATCGGCAGGCCCGCCATCAGGAGAAGACAGGTGACGATGGTAACGATGGGGGCCAGCGGACCCCCGGGTGCCCGGAAGGCGCGCCTGCGATTCGGCTCGCGATAGCGAAGGATCAAGACGCCACCGGCGACCAACGCGAACGCGAACAGCGTGCCAATGTTAGACAGGTCGGCGAGCGTGCCGATGTCAAGAAGCCCGGCCGGAATTCCTACGACGAAGCCCGCCATCCATGTGGAAAAGTCCGGGGTACAATAGCGCGGATGCACGCGGCTGAAGATGCGCGGCAGCAGGCCGTCGCGCGACATCGCGAACCACACGCGCGCCTGTCCCAGTTGAAAGACCAGTAGAGAAGAGATCATGCCCATGAGCGCGCCAAGCAGCACTACCAGGCGGACGCCCGTGAAGTGAAGTTTCTTCAGCGTGTTGACGACCGGGGCGGCGTCATCGACTAGCGTCTGCCAGGGTACGAGGCCGGTGAGTACGACGACTACCCCGATATACAAAAGCGTGCAAATAATCAGCGTCGCAATGATACCGATGGGCACGTCACGCTGCGGGTTTTTGCACTCTTCGGCGGCCGTCGAGACGGAATCGAACCCGATGTAGGTGAAGAAGACGATCGAACCGCCTGTGAGAACTCCGGGCCAACCATTGGGCGCGAATGGGTGCCAGTTTGCCGGATGAATGAAACGCGACGCAAAGCTGATAAAGACGAGAATGGCCACGATCTTCAGCAAGACCATGACGTTATTGGTCTCGGCCGATTCGCGGATGCCGCGCACCAGGATTACCGTGAGGATCATCACGATCACGAAGGCAGGCCAATTGAAGCCGAAGTGCCAGCCCGGAGCGTAGAGCACGTTTCCTTCAAGATCCGACAGCCCGCCAGGAAGATACGCGGGGGAGATCCACCGCAGATCGGGATGCAGACCGAACCAATCCAGCAGGTTGACGATGTGCTGGGAGAAGCCGACGCTGACAGCCATGTTGCTGACCGCGTATTCCAGAATTAGATCCCAGCCGATGATCCAGGCGATGAGTTCGCCCATGGTGGCGTAGGTATAGGTGTATGCGCTGCCCGCGATGGGGATCATCGCGGCGAGCTCGGCGTAGCAAACCGAGGCAAAGCCGCAAACAATGGCAACCAGTACGAACGAAAGCGCGATCGCCGGGCCTGCTCCGGGGCGGCCAAAGGATGCGGAGTGGTAGATCAAGTACTCCAACAGGGGTGCGTTCAAAATCGAGGCTACTTGCAGCCTTTGGCCGGCGATCGCGGTGCCGACGATCGTGAAGATTCCCGAGCCGATTACGGCCCCGATGCCCAGGGACGTCAGGCTGATCCAGCCTAGAGATTTCTTTAGCTTAACTTCGGCGTTTTCGGAGTCCGAAAGAAGCTGATCGATACTCTTACAGTTGAAGAGTTGTGATCCCACCCGTGTCTCCGATCGTACCTAGGCAAACTCGAAGCTTGCCCCGCCCGATACGCTATGAATTGAAGGATGAAAGCGCGCCTCAATGTACCTTGAGAGGCTCTGACGCGCAACAGCGGTTGCCCTGGCTCACATCTGGGTGAGCTGCGCGTAACGCTCGATGAATTTCTTGGTGCCGCGGCCGGGAAACGTGACCGCAAGCTTGCGGTCGTCGTCTTCGCCCTCCACGCCAACGACCGTGCCGACACCGTATTCCGGGTGGCGCACTTTTTGCCCGAGAAGGGGATCGGCGTTTGCGCCGCGCTTCATGGCGGAGCGGCCGAATGATGGTGACGGAGCACTGGGGCGGCGCGGCAGTGGCGCCGAAGGTGCTGGCTTGCCTCGTACACGCCGGAGAAATTCCTCAGGAGAATAAGAATATTCGGGATCGGGCTCGTAGCGCCGGGTCGCACCGATTTCAGCCATCGAGCCGCGCACCGTCTCCACCAGCTCACTGGGAATTTCGGTTAGGAACCTCGATGGGAGTGAAGCGCGAAGCTGTTGTTCGTTACCAAATACGCGCCGATAGACCGCACGGGTCAGGGTGAGCGATTTGCGCGCCCGGGTCATACCTACATAAACCAGGCGGCGCTCCTCTTCGATGCCTTTGTCGTCGTTGAACGAGCGGCTGTGCGGGCAGATGCCCTCTTCCATGCCGGTAAGGAAGACGTGATCGAACTCCAGGCCCTTGGTGCTGTGCAAGGTGATGAGGGTCACGCCGGGCTTGCCATCGTAGGAGTCTGCATCACTGACGAGTGCGGCGGCGTCGAGAAAATCGCTGAATTCCTCGCCGGCTTCGGTGCTTTCGGCGACCGCGCGAACTAGTTCTTCGAGATTTTCGATGCGGGCGACGTCGTCGGGAGTGTTGCGATCCTTCAGCATCTCCATGTAGCCCGTGTCATCCAGCACGCTGCGTAGGAAGTCCGCGGATCCTAGTTTTGCGAGGTTTTCCTGGAGCTTGGCGATTATTTCCTGAAACGCACGGAGCGGAGCGACTGCGCGACCCGCCGAGGCGCCAGAGACGAACTTCGCGATGGCGTCCCAAAGCGAAGAGTTATCGAGGCGCGCCGTTTCGCGCAACGCATCCACGGTCGTCTTACCGATCCCGCGCGGCGGCACATTCAGCACCCGCAATAGCGAAACATCATCCTCGGGATGCATCGCCAGGCGCACATAGGCCAAAATGTCTTTTACTTCGGCGCGATTGTAGAAACTGAATCCACCCACGAGTTTGTAACGAATGCCGCGGCGGCGGAAAACTTCTTCGAACGCGCGCGACTGAAAGTTCGTGCGGTACTCAACGGCGCAGGTCTGCGAGGAGTCGTCGTCAAGGATGCGGGTCAGTTCGCCAGCGACGAATTCGGCTTCGGCGTTGGCGTCGCGCCCTTCGAAATATTTCAGGTTGGCGCCGCCGCCATTTTCGGCGCTCAAGGATTTACCCAAGCGGTCGGGATTATTCGCGACGACCGCGCCCGCTGCGTCCAGAATGTTCTGCGTCGAGCGGTAGTTGCGCTCCAGCTTGATGACCTGGGCACTCGGGAAGTCGCGCGAAAAGCTCATCAAGATGGATACATCGGCGCCCCGCCAGCGATAGATCGACTGATCTTCGTCGCCCACGACGCAAACATTTCGCTTCGGGCCGGTGAGCAGGCGCATCAACTCATACTGCACGCGATTGGTATCCTGATATTCATCGACGTGGATATACTGAAAACGCGCTTGCCATTTTTCGCGGACGCTGGCGGATTCACGCAGCAAACGAGCCGAGCGCAACAATAAATCGTCGAAGTCGAGCGCTTTGCTCTGGTGCAGCAATTTTTCGTACTCGGCAAAGATATCCGCGACGCGACGCCCATCCTGCCCTATCGCCTCGCTGCGCATTTTTTCCGGCGAGAGCCCGTGATTTTTCGCGTGACTGATCGCGCTCAGCACGTTCCGCGGCGTCAGACTGTCGTCTTCGATGGCCAACTTGGTCATCGCCAGCTTGATCGCTGCCATCTGGTCGTCCGTATCATAAATCGCGAAATTGCGCGGCAATCCGGCGCTGGGAGCCTCGCGGCGGAGCAAGCGCGCGCAAAGCGAATGAAATGTCGAAAGCCACGGTTGCGATGGCGGGATGCCAGCACGCAGCAGCAAATCCGACACGCGATTGCGCATCTCCTCCGCGGCCTTGTTCGTGAAGGTCACCGCGAGGATGGCGTCTGCCGGAACGCCATTGGCTATCAGATTCGCCATCCGAAATGTAATCGCACGCGTTTTGCCAGTTCCCGCGCCGGCAAGAATCAACACCGGTCCTTCCGTCGTCTCGGCGGCGCGGCGTTGTTCTGGATTGAGTTGATCGAGAAGATTCAGCATGGGTCCGTTGGGGTCAAGAATTCTTGCTCAGTCATGTTAGCTGACGTGGATGAGTCACGCAAACAAGCGCGATTTTCCCTGAGAAATGATGAACGAAACGCAAAGGCAACATCGCGTGGCAGTTAAATGTAGCCGCCGGGCTTTAGCCCTGCGGACCATTTGCAAAGAATTACACTTGCACTCAGCGCGCCAACGAAGGAGCAAGACCCTACTGCGGACCGTGACGGCTCAAGTCGATGTCGAAAAAGGTCAAGGCGCGACCGCTCTGCATCTGCACAAGCTGTGGCACGTAGAGATGTGCGTTCTGCAACAGATCAAACTGTTCTTGCAGATCAAAGTAGAGCAACCCCTGCACGGTGCTGTGTGCCGCCACAACACTGGTTGGCACGCCCGCATTCTGAGCTTCTGTTTGCAGCTCCGCCCAATGCTTGTCACGACCACCCTTGGAACCGCCGCCCACCGGAATAGGAAGTTTGGGACCGCGGCTCGCAGTCGGGTCTTTCCCCTTGGGTTTTAGCACCGCGTCCGCGAGTTCCTCAGAGTTCAGCGACGGCACTTCCTGCCGATTGTCGTCACCAAGTTGCACGGTAAGCCGGATGCGTTCGAGATTTACGCGCACGCTTTCATCGGAATCGTTACGAAACGCCACTTCCACGGCGAGCACGCCCCCGGCAAAAGGAGATTTCTTCGGGAACTTCTCCTTGTATTGCGCGGGATCGGTCCATGGGAGAGCCGAGACAGTCAAGCCTTCATGCGACTCCAGTGACGCGGCTTTCAGAGATGCCTGCGGCGGTTGGCCGCCAAGCACCAAGCCAGCGAATGGGAGGACGCACACCACAAAGCAGGGAAGTGCAATGACCGGGTTTCGCATCAGGCTATAATAGACTTTTGTCATCTCGACGCCTTCGATTCCTGGGGGACGATCAGGGTTGCCCTGCCCTTCGCGCAGCGGTGCGCGTCGTGGCCGGGTGAAGACCGGAGCCATATTTAGTGTATTTCGTTTATAGCCTGCTCATGGGCCTTGCCGCCCTGCTGCTCTTGCCGTACTGGCTGATTCAGGGGCTGCGCCACGGCAAATATCTTTCGAACCTCAGCGAACGTTTAGGCTTTTCATTTTCCTCACTGAGTAAACTCCCCGCCGATAGACCCGGAGCGATTTGGATTCACGCGGTTTCCGTGGGAGAGGTTCTCTCCGGCGTCGCGCTCGCCAAGAGTCTGAAACAAGCTTGCCCGGACCGCCCGCTAATCGTCTCGACAACGACGATGACCGGGCAGGCACTCGCTCGACAGCGCCTGCCTTTTGCCGACGCGGTCATTTATTTCCCCCTGGACTGGGCGTTTTGTGTGCGCCGCGCGCTGCGAGCTGTTCAACCGGCGGTCGTGGTTGTGCTCGAAACCGAGATTTGGCCCAACTTTCTCCGCGAAGCAGGTCGACGCAAGATTCCGGTAATTTTCGTCAGCGGACGGATTTCGGATCGCTCATTTGCCCGCTACAAGTCCTATTTTGGCAAGTTCGGATTTTTCCTGCGCCCATTTCTTCGCAGCGCGCTTAGCCATGCCAGCGCCCTCCTGATGCAAAGTCAGAACGATGCCGACCGCATCCGCGCCCTCGGCGCTCCAGCCGACCGCGTCAGCGTCAGCGGCAACATGAAATACGACCAAGCCCTGCCCGCCCCAACGCCGCTTTCAAACTGGCTGGAAGCCGAGGTGCATCGTCGTGGGCGTCATCCAGTTATCGTCGCCGGAAGCGTGGTCGCCAGCGAGGAACCCCTTGCGCTGATCGCCTTCGGCACGCTGCAGGGCGAGTACCCAAACGCGCTGCTGCTCCTGGCTCCGCGCAAGCCCGAACATTTTCAGCAAGCCGCCGATTTCATTCACGAGTCGAGACGAAAATTCTTGCGTCGCTCGCAGCTACCGGTACCGAAACCCGGAACCCCCGACGGGCAACCCACCAATGGGCCACTCCCCAATGGCGGAGGTGCGATTTCCAGCGATGTGACTGTAGTGCTGGTCGACAGCATCGGTGAGCTGGCCTCGCTCTACGGAATCGCCGACGGCGCCTTCGTGGGCGGATCGCTGGTGGACTCCGGCGGCCACAACATTCTGGAGCCTGCGGCCTTCGGGAGGATTCCAGTGTTCGGTCCGTCGATGGAGAATTTCGCGGAAACGGCATCGCGTTTTGTCGCTGCTGGTGCCGCGATTCAGGTGACCAGTCCCGAAGATGCCGGTGTGGCGTGGATCGAGCTTCTACGCGACCCGGAGCGCCAGCGCCGCATGAGCGAAACGGCGAAACGGCTTGTGGACGAAAGCCGCGGCGCAACCGCCCGCGCAATGGCCGAAATCGGAAAGCATTTGGACGGCGCAGCGCAATGAACATTCCGCGGCCGCTCGCCATCGCTCTCTGGCCGCTTTCGCTGGTCTACGGCGCGGCGGCAAAGCTGCGCGCCTGGCTGTACAAACAGGGTTGGCTGAAACAAAAACGTCTGAATCGACCGGTAATCAGCATCGGCAACATTACAGTCGGCGGCACCGGCAAGACTCCGATGGTGATTTGGCTAGCCGAAAAGTTGTTAGCCGAAGGGAAACACGTGGCGATCTTGAGCCGCGGCTATCGCGGCGCCAATGGCACCAGCGATGAGATCGAATTGATGAAGCAGCGCCTGCAGGGACGCGTGCAATTTGGCGTTGGCTCGGATCGTTACGCAGAAGCGCAGCGCCTCGATGCCGCAGGCGTAGATGTTTACCTTCTCGATGATGGGTTCCAGCATTTGCAACTGGCCCGTGACGCGGACATCGTGCTGGTCGATTCCACGCGGCCCCTGCGACAAGAATTTGTTCTTCCCGCCGGCCGCCTGCGAGAACCACCGTCCGCGTTAACTCGCGCCACAGCCATCGTCTTTACACGGACAAATCAATCGCAGTTCACCTCTGTACGCCTGCCGGGAATGATCAAGGCCTCTGCTTATTCTGCCGGCACCAAGCTGCTGGGTTTTCGTGCGCACGATGGTGATCGTCGCCAGGAATCCCGGCGCCAATCCCTCACTGGCGCGCATTTCGCCTTTTGCGGCATCGGCAATCCCGACGCATTTTTCGCCGACCTGCAGCGTTGGGGCGTGCAGTTGGCGGGCCGTCAGGCCTTCCGTGACCATCATCGCTATCGGCAAATGGAAATAGTCGCACTCGAGCGCGCGGCCAAATCGGCAGGCGCCGTCGCCTTGGTGACCACCGAAAAAGACGCCCAAAACCTCAAGCACGCGGTTCTCTCGAATCTCCCCATCGAAGTTGCCGTTACTTCGATCGAAATTGCTAACGAGTCAGAATTTCTCCGTGACCTGCGCAGCAAACTTCCCTCCACCGTGGGAACATTGGCGTGAACATATTAATCCGCGCGACGAACTGGGTCGGCGACGCCATCATGGCGCTCCCCGCGCTACGAGCTATCCGCGCGCGATTTCCGAACGCCCATATTGCGATCGTCGCCCGACCCTACGTCGCAGACATTTATCGCCACCAGCAAGTCTGCGACCAGCTCATCCCCTACGATATTCATGGAGCGCACACTAGCTTTTCCGGTCGGGAGCATCTGGCGCGTGAACTGCGCGCGCAGAAGTTCGACGTGGCACTCCTGTTGCAAAACGCTTTCGATGCCGCCTGGCTCGCGTGGCGCGCGGGCATCCCGCAGCGCATAGGCTACGCGCGCGACGGCCGCAGCTTTCTCCTCACAAAGGCCGTGCCCGTACCCAAGCCGGGCGAAATCCCAGCGCACGAACAGTTCTACTATCTTGAATTATTGCGCCGCGCAGGATGGCTCGATCACGCAACCGGAGAGTCCTACATCGCTCTCAATATTGATTCGCAAGCAAAGCAGCACGCCGAGGAACGATTGCTGGCCGCCGGTGCTTCGAACGCCTTGCGCGTCGCGATCGGAGCAGGCGCATCCTACGGCTCAGCGAAGTGCTGGCCGCCGGACCGCTTCGCTGAAGTGGCCAATCGTTTAGTCGGTGAGTCCGATGCCGACATCGTCTTGTTCGGCACACCCACCGAAGTTGCGGTGTCTTCGGCCATCACTGCCGGCATGCGCCGCCCGCCCATTGATCTCACCGGAAAAACTACCGTTGCCGATCTTCCGGCTTTGCTCTCGCAGTGCCACCTCTTCATTGGCAACGATTCGGGCGCCATGCACGTGGCTTCCGCGGTCGGCCTGCCAGTCGTCGCAATTTTCGGCCCCACGGATCCGAAGGGCACGGCCCCCGTCACCCCACGCTGCACCATCGTTCAAGAAAAACCCTACTGCAGCCCGTGTTTCCTGCGCCGCTGCCCCACCGACCATCGCTGCATGACGCGAATTTCTCCCTCCCATGTTGCGACGGCCGCGCAATCGTGGCTCTCTTCCGCGGAGGTGCGCTCTGCCTAAGCCCGCGCTCCTGCGTCCCGCCGTCTTTCTCGATCGCGACGGCACCATCTCCGAAGAAGTCGGCTACTTGAATGATGCAAGCCAATTTCGTATGTTTCCCTTCGCCGCGCGCGCCATTCGCAAGCTGAACGATGCGAAGCTGCCAGTCATCGTCGTCACCAATCAGTCCGGCGTGAGACGCGGTTTCTTCCCGGAATCGATGGTGCACACCGTCCATGAGGTCATGACTCAGCAACTCACCGCCTCGAAGGCGCATCTCACCGCGATCTACTATTGCCCGCACACTTTGGATGACGAATGCGAGTGCAGAAAACCGAAGCCCGGATTGTTGCAGCGTGCCGCCCGCGAGCACGATATCGATTTGCACCGTTCGTTCGTTGTGGGAGACCGCTACGGCGACGTGGAGCTGGCGCATGGCACCGGGTCCCGCGGGGTGCTGGTCCGCACCGGCTATGGCGAAGAAGACCTGCGCGAAAACAGCCCCTCGTGGCCGAAGCAGCCCGACTTTGTTGCCAATGATCTCGCGGCCGCCGTCGATTGGATTTTGAGGCAAACGAAATGAAGCGTTCCCAGCAAACCCCGGCAAGATCGAGTTCCGTCGACCTCCTCGCGTTAGCCGAATACGTCGAACAATTTTCCACCAAGACCGTGGCCGTGCTCGGTGATTTCGTCGTCGACGAATTCCAGTACGGCGAAATCTCCCGCGTCTCCCGTGAAGCTCCGGTCCTGATCCTCCGCCACCGCGAAACGCATCTGGTGCCCGGCGGCGGCGCAAACGCCGCAAACAACCTCGCGGCGTTAGGGGCCAGGGTGCTCCCCATCACCGCGGTAGGGCAAGACCATGCTGGCAATGCCCTCATTGCCTACTTCCGGGAAAGGCGCGTCGATGTTTCCGGCATACTCCGTATCAAAGCCCATACGACTCCGACAAAAACGCGTTTTCTAGCCGGCTGGGCGCATACCGTAGGGCAGCAGGTTTTGCGCGTCGATCGCGAACCGCAGACGCCCATTCCACCCGCGAGTCACAAGCGCATCGAGCAGCTTTTGCGAGCAAAGCTGCAGTTGGCGGACGCGCTAGCCGTTTCCGACTACGGCTTTGGGGTCGCCACACCTCAACTGGTCCGGCAAGTAACGTCGAAGCGTAAATCGCTGGTCGTCACACTCGACGCCCGCTACGGGCTCGCGTCCTACGCGAAGTCCGGTGTCACATCGGCAACGCCAAACGAAGCCGAGCTCGAAGCTCTTCATCACACCTCGATCGGCTCCAACATTGAAGAGCTAACGCGCTGTGGCCGCGCTACGCTTTCCGCGATGAAGCTGCAGGCCCTGCTGGTCACGCGCGGCCGCGATGGCATGGCACTCTTCGAATCTCCCTCCCGGCTAACGCACATTCCCATCCACGGAAGCAATCAAGCCGTGGATGTCACCGGCGCGGGCGACACCGTGCTCGCGGCCTACACCCTCTCGCTTGCCTCGGGTGCATCGCCGCTGGAAGCCGCTCACATCGCCAACATCGCGGGCGGCCTCGTCGTCATGAAGCGCGGCACCGCCACGGTCACCCGCGACGAACTTCTCGAAGCCATCCGTGGCGAGGCATCCGGAGACTCCAACTGATCCATGCGTCACGCCGCATCTAAAATCGTCTCCCGGGAGCGTCTCCGCGAACTCCTCGCCGACCATAAGCGCGCAGGCGCAAAGGTCGTATTCGCCAACGGCTGCTTCGACACGCTGCATGTCGGACACGTCCGCTATCTTGAAGGCGCGCGCCGCGAGGGCGACGTCCTGGTAGTTGCCGTAAACAGTGATTCCAGCGTTTGCAACTTGAAAGGCCCCGGCAGGCCGATCCTGCCGGAATCCGCGCGCGCCGATCTGGTGGCCGCACTTCGTGCCGTCGACTACGTCGTGCTCTTCAGCGAACCCAACGTCGAAGCCTTGCTTGAGTTTCTTCACCCCGACGTTCATGCCAAGGGCACCGATTACACCGCCGACACCGTGCCCGAGCGCGCCACCGCCGCCCGCTTGGGCATTCGCGTCGCCATCGTCGGCGATCCGAAAGATCATTCGACCCGCGATTTCCTGGACTCCGTTCGTAAGGCCCCGCATGTCTGAGCCGCGCTTCCTGGTCCTGCGACTCGGCTCTCTGGGAGACATCGTGCACACCTTTCCCGCCGTCGCCGCGCTGCGCGAATCGTTTCCCGCCGCCGAAATTACCTGGATGACCCACCCGCGATGGAAATTTCTCGTGGAAAGCAGCACCCTGGCTACCGAGGTCCGCACCATCGAAACTCGTGTGGTGGCCTCTTTGCGCAAAGCCATTGAGGGTGTGCGGCAATCCGCGTGGGACGCCTCGATCGACTACCAGGGATTGTGGAAGTCCGCCGCGCTTCCTTTTTTCGGCGGCGTGAAGCGCAGGATCGGATTCTCTTCGCACACCATCCGCGAATTCGGTGTTCCGATTCTTTACAGCGAGCGCGTGAGACCCACCACGATTCACATTGCTGACCAGAACGGCGAACTTTCGCGTCGCGCCGGAGCCAAAGACCGGGTGGCTCCGGTGACGCTGCGCGTTTCCACTGACGACGAGGCCAACATGCGCGCACAATTACAGAAGGCAGCCATTGACCGCTACGTCGTGCTAAGTCCGGGCGGCGGTTGGCGCGCAAAATGCTGGCCCGCCGAGCGTTTCGGCGCACTCTCCGCCAAAATCCACGACCAGTTGGGCCTGCGTTGCGTCGTGAACTATGGTCCCGGCGAGGATGACTTGGCAAACGCCGTTCGCGCCAGCAGCGCCGACGCCTCGCCCTTGCTCTATAACGCGGAGCTTGGCCCGCTCATGGCGCTTCTGCGTTCCGCAACCTGCATCGTCGGCGGAGACACCGGACCGCTGCACCTCGCTATCGCCCTGGGCACGCCTGCGGTGGCGCTCTTCGGTCCCACCGATCCTGCACGCAACGGCCCCTACCGTAACCCCTGCCGTTCTGGAACGGGTTCAAACGCAAGCAGGGATACGGACCCTTGCGACGGCGACATCGTTCTCCGTGCGCCCAACAGCGTCACCTCGCACTCCCGCAACGATCGAACCCATCCCTCCATGCTGGCGCTTAATGTTGATTCTGTTTTTAACGCCGTACGCCGCCGCATCGGTGCGCCCGCGTGAGCGCCCCCGCTTTCTTCGCACGCTGGCGAGTGCGCCTGGGCTATCCACTAGCGATCGTCGTCCTGGTGCTGGCTCACCCCACTCCGACAAGCATTCTCTACGGCGCACTGGTCGGGATCGTCGGCCTGCTCATCCGGGCTATGGCAGCGGGCCATCTCCACAAACAGGCGGTCCTCACGGTCACGGGACCCTACGCCTACACTCGGAACCCGCTCTATTTCGGCAGCGCGATCCTGACGCTGGGTGCGGCGATCGCCACTTATTCCTGGATCTGCGCAATCCTCCTTCTCGGCTATTTCGCACTGTTTTATTCGATCGTAATGCGCCGCGAAGAACACGAACTGCGCGCTCACCACGGCACTTCGTTCGACGAGTACGTTCACTCCGTCCCACTCTTCTTTCCGCGCCTCACACCAGCCAATCTGGCTGGGAGCCGCGAGGGCGCGTTTTCCTTCGCTCAATACCAAAAGAACCGCGAATACCGCGCCGCGATAGGACTCCTGTTATTGCTGCTGGTGCTTCTAGCGATCTGGCACCTCCGTTCCACCCACCACCACGTGTCCGCCGAACTCCGCCCGCCGAGTCCGTTCCCTAAAACGGAACTCAAGCCGCGACCCAGCTTTCGATTGACCTGAGTTAACGGTTCATCTGATATCACGAACAGATATTTCCACGCTCGAACGGCATCCTCGCGCCGGAAATCCGCGTGGTTTCACTTTCAAACGCATCAAGCTCCTAACCCCTTTAGAATCAAATCACTGAGCCGTTCTGTGGCGGATCTCTTTTAGTTTCAAGTCGTTGCACAAAAACATAGGGGGGCAAGGGGGGTAGCACAGACACTCTGTTTACGCTGAGAGTCGAGCGTCTGTGTCCCGTCAGCTAAGCCCAGCAAAATCAATGCAGCCCGAAATCAATCGTGGAGAGAGCTTTGCTCCACACTACGCGCGCCGCCCTCCGGACAGGCCACAAAGCAAGAAATCTCCACACGAGCGCCGCTGAATTCAGCAGGTCCAGCCGGCGGTACAGGAAGCTGCCGGTTACTACAACTGTCGCTATCAGTGCGGCGCGCAAAACAGGAGGCCGTTGTTCGACCACGGCCACGTACGCAAAGAGCTGCATCAGCACAAAAAAAGTAGCCCAGCCCGGCGACAGCCGCAGCTTGCGCGCGAGCCAGAATAAGAGTGCTGCCAGCGCGCCAACGTGCAAGCCCGCGACCACGAGCACGTGGAAAACGCCGGTCTTCTGGAAGTCCGTGGCTTCGTCGCGATCGACAAAACTCCGATCCCCCAGCAGCATCGCGCGCAGCACTCCCGCAACTTGCGGTTTTGCTCCGAATAGCATGTTCACTTCGTCCCGCAAACGCCTCCGCGTGCGCGCTATCAGCGTGCCCGGCGTCGTTGCTCCCACCTTGGTGCGCTCGATCAACTCAGGCGCACGGAGCGCCGCGGTAAGGTCAATATTTTGCGTAGCCAGATAAGCGCGCCGATTGAATGCGCCCTCGTCTCGGAAGACTTGTGGGCGCTTCGCCTGTGTCAAGACGGCGATGCCATCGCCAGCATGAAGACCGGGCAATTTTTGCTCAACGGTGTGTGGAGTGAAGCTTAGTCGCAGGCCGCCTCGCACCGGCGCGGTCGCGCCGTGATAATCCACGCCGGTAAGCTCAATCTCGTAACCGAAGCCCCACGGTAGCGATGCTGGTTCGTCCCGCAGCGTTCCGCGCCATCGCAGGGGGGAGCGCAAATCGAGTTGCCCGGTCAACGAGCCGCACAACGTGATCCGGTGGCAGAGGTTGCTGCGCAATGCCGGCCCTGAGAACGCCAAGCGCGATCCATGCCACCAGCGAAACCCTCCGCTCACAGTCACGCAATTGAAACGAAGGAGGACCAAGCTTGCAAGAATCGACAAGCCGGAAAGCAAAGAACATCCAAGCAGGAATGATGCGAACCGCCCACGTGCGCAAAGGCTTTACTCAAGCCGAGCACAATGCCGCATACAAAGCATGCGGCAATCGCTACGGCCGGAAACTTCACGGAACGCGTCTCAATCGCACCAGGGTTTCGATGTGAAAAGTCTGGGGGAACAGGTCGAACAGATGTATTTCCGAGATTTCATAGCGAACCGCGGGCGCGACATCTCCGTCCTTTTTCTTCGCCGACCCTGTCAGCACCGCCAAATCCCGCGCCAGAGTGGTAGGATCGCAGGACAAATACGCAATTTCCGCGGCGCCCAAAGCGGCCAGCGCCGTGGCCGCGCCAATGCCGAGTCCTGCGCGCGGCGGGTCGAGCGAAACGAGGTCTGGTTTTTCCTGCGTTTTCCGCAGAAATTCCTCGGCGTGCTCGTTGTGCGAGGTAATCGTAACGCCGGCGCTCTCGGCATTCGCGTAGAGGTCACGCGTCGCCGCCAAATTCGCGTCCACGCTGATGACCCGTTTGAAAGTCTTCGCCAACGGCAACGTAAAAAAGCCGACTCCGGCATACAAATCCAGCGCAACATCGCCTTTCGCGCCGGAGGTCATCGTCTTCAGCAAGTCCTCGACCAGAAATCGGTTCACCTGAAAGAACGAAAGGTGGCTCACCCGAAATCGAAACCCGCCCGCCTCGTGAAACAAGAATCCCGGTCCGGTCAGTTCGAACCGGTCTTTGCTCTGATCGAGCAATAGCAAGCTTTCAATTTTCGGGATTGCTTGGCGGAACGCCGCGGCTAGTTCGGCGGCGGGCTTCGGAAACCGCTCAAACGCCACGTTCAACGCGATCTTTTCGTCAGTCGAATCGACGAACGCTTCGATCTCGAGCACTTTCTCGGGCAAGTGACCGGAGCGCGTCATGTTCTGCAACTGCTCAAACGCTTTCTCCAGCGTCGGGGACAGCACCGGGCACACATCAATCGGCACGATTACCGAGCTCTCCGGTAAGAAATAGCCAAGCGCCAGCGGCTTTGAATCACGGAGCGCCCATTGCGCCCGGTTCCGATAACCATAGGGCTGTGCCGAGTGCTCAATAATCGGTCCGTCCCAAGTGATGCGCCCTAGACGCGACAACGTCTCCCGCAGGATCTCTTTTTTCAGCTGCAGCTGTTCCGCCGCAGGAATGTGCTGGTAATGGCAACCGCCGCACGTTTGAAAATGCGGGCAAAGTGCCTTCTGACGCTGCGCTGCGGGAGAAGTAACCCCCAACAGCCGGGCCCAGATCAGCTTGTTGCGTTTCTGCTTGATGTCGGCGCGCACCTCTTCTCCCGGCATCACAAAGGGGACGAACACGGTGTTTCCGTCGGCATGCGCCAAGCCATCACCGCCGTAGACAAGCTTCTCAATCGATAATATTAACTCATCAGCCATATAAATGATATCCATTCTGCGACAATTCGCGTGGTTGACCCAAGGCGCCGAACGCCTCTGTAGTGGCCGCTTTCCGAAGCGGGCGCCTTTCGCAGGAAAGATGCCCGTTCCGACAAACGTTTTAGGAAAAGTAGTAAAGACTTAGCCTTGGCAATCCAAACTCTTCCAACAATCGCTTCTGCATGTATTGCCGCTCGACCAGCGCAATTTGTTCCGCCTTCATTTTTCGCCGGTACATCGCCAGTTGGCCGTCGACCTCGCGCCGGATGCGGAGCATCAGCTCCTCGCTCGCGTGGCTGGTCAGAACCCCTTGCAGTTTTTCATCGAGAACCGTGAGCCGCCGCTCGAGGTCTTCGACATCTAGCGTTCCCGGAGTATCGAGCAGTGGCAAGTTCGAGTCCACCGATTGCGCAATCTCTGCAAACCGCGTGGCCAATTCTGGATGCGTCGTGTGATGCTTCTCCGCAGCTTTCACAATTTGCGCCGCGTTCTTCGCGAAGTACGCTCGCAGCTCGTCCCGCGAAAAGGGTTCGGCGGCCGCGCGTCCATTCTTCGGCGTGCTCCCAGCCGCCGCTTCTTGGTTCTCAGCGACCGCCTCTAGTATCGCATCGGTGCAGTACGCCAGACTCTTTAATGGCTTTCCGGCGCCGCGCCGCGAACGGCCGTAGCTCTCAAACGCTCGATCGATCCCCTTGAGCACGGCGTCCAGCGGTATCCCTGCCTTTTGCCACGTCTCCATGATCGCCCAGTCGAGTGGGGACACCAGCAGATGCGCGCCTCGCTTCTTCCAGAAATATTCCTCGATTTCCGTGAAGTAGTTGAAGTAGTTCCAAACGTCCATGTTGCAAACGCCGCCGTCGCCGCCGTGGGGCAACTCCACCGCGGCTTAGCCCTGAACTTTCTTGGTCTGCGCAGGCGCGTTCTTTGCGGTCCGAAACTCCGCCCCGCCTCGCCCCGATGTTTCCGCAGGCTGGTTCTTTTCCCAAATGAGTCGCAGGCCATTCAGCGTCAAGAATGCATCGGTGTGTTGAATCTGCTTCGAGCCACGTGCAACCAGTGATGCTTGCCCGCCCGTCGCTACCACGGTTGCCGGTGTCTTCAGTTCCGCCTTGATACGCGTCAACATGCCATCGACCATATCAATGGCGCCATAGTAGAGACCCGCTTGCATGTGCGTGACCGTGTTCGTGCCGATCACTCGGCCAGGATCTTTGATCTCCACGCGTGGAAGCCGCGCCGCGCGCGAAAACAGCGCCTCGGAGGCGATACCCAGTCCCGGTGCGATGACTCCACCCAGATATTCACCGCGCTCTGAGATTACGTCGAAGGTGATGGCGGTGCCGAAGTCCACCACGATGCAGGGGCCCCCATACTTGTGAAACGCAGCGACGCCATTCACGATGCGGTCGGCTCCTACTTCCAGCGGGTTATCGACCAGAACCGCCATTCCCGTTTTTACGCCGAGTTCAACGAACAAAGCTTTCTGTCCGAAATAAAGCCGCGACATCTCCGCCAGGGTCCAATTCATCGGTGGTACCACGGAGCTGATGATCACGCCCTTGATTGCGGCTCCGTCGAGGCCGGCGAGCGTAAACAGGTTGCGCGTCAGCACCCCATACTCGTCCACGGTTTGAAGCCGCGCCGTGGTGAGCCGCCAATTGGCGATGAGCTCCTCGCCTTGAAAGACGCCTAACACCGTATTCGTGTTGCCGACATCAATGGTCAATAGCATCTGTCGCTGCCGTAGCTCCGGTGAATAAGATTAAGCATTTGTTGCCCTTACCAGCGCCTTCGCTTCATTCGCCTTTTCGGCCGGAGCGATGGGCACAGACGCTTCAACTCTCAGCGTAAACAAGAGTGTCTGTGCTATTTCTGTTCGGTCACATCCCCGGCGATCACCGTTACGATCGGTCCGCTATCGCGCTTCACCAGTAGTAGGCCCTCGGGTCCGAGTCCTGCGGTAACACCCGCGAAGCTTTCTTTCCCGTTCGTTACCCGGACGCGTTTGCCTTGCGCGTAGCTGGAGATTGCCACGAAGCGGCTGGTGACGCTTTCCGCGCCTTCGGTCAAGAATCGATTGTAGTCGTTCTCGAATTCGCGCAGCAACCGCACGAGCAATTCCAGCCGCGACTGCGGCTTTCCCGTTTCCACGCGCAGCGAAGTGGCGATCGTGCTCAGCTCCGCTGGGAACTTCTCCTGATTCACATTCAGGCCGATGCCCACGATCACAAACCGGATTTGCGCCGGCTCGGCGTGCATTTCCGTGAGAATGCCGCCGACTTTCTCTCCACGAACCAGGAGATCGTTGGGCCACTTCAAGTCCACGTTCAAGCCCGTCTGCGCCTGGATCGCGGCATGCGCCGAAAGGCCCGCCATCATCGTCAACAGCGGAGCCTGCACGGGTGCCAGATGCGGGCGCAACAGCAGCGTGGCATAAATTCCGGTCGCGCGCTCGGAGTGCCACGCGTGCCCGGCGCGGCCGCGGCCTGCGGTTTGCTCTTCGGCGAGCACCACGGCCCCCTCCGGCTCTCCGGCGTGGCCAAGGTCCAGCGCCACGCGGTTGGTCGAATCCACTTTGAAGAAGTGATGGATTCGTTTGCCGAACAAGCTGCCCTTCAATCGCTGGCGCAGCATGTCGGGCGTCAGGATGTCCGGCACTTTCTCCAAGAAATATCCGGTGTGCTGTTCACCTTTCACGCGGACGCCCAGCTCGCGCAGCCGATTCACCCAGCGCCACACGGTGGAGCGCGATACGCCAATCTCGCGTGCGATGCGGGCGCCGCTGACCACGATCGTTGCGTTTTCAGCCAGCAGGGTCAGCAGCGCGGCGATGCGCTGATCGGTCATCCCTGGAAGCGTGTCGGATTGTGATTTAGTACGCCGCGCCATGGCCTTTTCGTTTTGCATCGAAACCGAGCAACGACAGGAAATTCCGTCTGCGCCATCTGGACGCGGGCCGGGCTAAAGCCCGGCGCCTACATTGGATCCGCGTCCGCCATCGAAACCGCCGTAAGCTTACTTGCCCTCGATGCTGTCTACAAGCAGGCTCACGTCGGCCGCGGGCGCCGAATGCGTCAGCGCGCCGGAGGATAGGAAATCGGCGCCGGTTTCCGCGTAAGCCCGCGCATTGTCCAGCGTGATCCCACCGGAGATTTCGACGACGCAGTCGCGGCGCAGAAGCCGCGCCAACTGCACGCAACACCTCGCGCCGTCTGGTGTCATGTTGTCGAGCAGCACCGATTCCGCCCCTGCTTCCAACGCATCGCGCAACTCGCGCTCGTTGCGCACCTCAATCTGGATCGGCAGGGAACTGTCCGGAGAAGCGCCGCGGGGGCCAGCGGTTGCCTCATACGCTGTCGTTTCCCGAGGTTTCATCTGCGATGACGCATACGCGTGCACTTGACCCAGCGCCGCGGCTACGCCCCCGGCCAGCGCAATGTGATTCTCTTTCAACAATATCGCGTCGTAGAGACCGATGCGATGATTCGTGCCTCCACCCATGCGCACCGCATACTTCTCCAGCATGCGAAGTCCCGGCGTAGTTTTCCGGGTGTCGCGAATCTTTGCATTTGAGTCGGCGAGGCGTTCAACAAAACGGTGCGTGAGCGTAGCGATTCCGCTCAAATGAGCCAAAAAGTTGAGTGCCGTACGCTCCGCCGTGAGAACCGCTCTTGCTCGCGCATGAATCTGGAGCAATTCGCGCCCCTTCTCGACGGTATCGGCATCATTGGCAATGAGCTTGATCGCAGCGTCCGCATCGAGCGCCCGAAAGACGCGCTCGGCGAGGGGCAATCCTGCACAAACCAAGGGAGCCTTTGCGATGATCCGCGCATGCGTCAAGGCCGTCGCGGGAATGGTAGCCAGCGAAGTTACATCGCCGGAGCCGACATCTTCGGCCAATACCCTGCGAATGAGCTCATCGATATCGTGGGAATTCCAGTCCATATGGTGAATTGGACGCGCTAGGTATCCCGATCAAGCTGGCTGAGGCGTGCGCGCAGCTTTTGCAATTCCAGCTTTTGCTCCTCCAAGGTGGCTTCCATCCCGCTCACAATCTTTTCCGGCGCGCGAGTGCGGAAACTCGGGTCGTCCAGCTGTCTTTCTTTCGACGCGATGGCTTTCTGCAGGCCATCGATTTCCTTGCGGAGGCGCACGATCTCGCCCGAAGTGTCCGTTGTGTCGGTCGCATAGGCGATGCGCACATCGAACTTCGCCGTCGAACGAACCGCGCCGCCGGTTGCCGCAAGACGGTTCGCGGTGACATGCATGCCCGACAAGCTCGCCAGGCGCACGAGGCCATCGAGATTTCGCTGGATCGTCGATCGAACGTATTCGTAGGAGCTGTAAAACTCAGCAGCCACTTTCTTTTTCGGGTCGAGCTTCATTTCCGCTCGAATGTTCCGCAGCTCCGCGATCACGTCCTGCACCAGCGCGAACTCGTTGACGCGGGACTGATCGCCGGGATCCTTGTGTTCCGCGGCGAACGATTGCAACGCAATGGATTTGTCGCCGGGACGCTGGGGCAGTTGATGCCACAGCTCTTCGGTGAGGAAGGGCATGAAGGGATGCAGCAGACGCAGCGCGCCGTCGAACGCGGCGAACAGGTTTTTCCAGGCGACCACGGCTCGCTCGCGGTCGGTGTTCAACAAATCCGGCTTGATCCACTCAATGTACCAATCGCAGAAATCACCCCAGAAAAACTGGTAGATCGTCTGGGCGGCCTCGTGGAAACGATAGCTCGCGAGCGCGGTGTTCACAGTGTTCCGTGCGCCCGCTAGCTTCTCGAAAATCCACTCGTCGATGAGCGGAATGCTGCCATGGAAATCGTAGGGAGCATTCTTGCGAACTTCAGGTGCCGCTAATTCCTCGAACGTTGCTCCACCGCCTTGCTCGAACTTGTCGAGATTCATGAATAGAAAGCGCGACGCGTTCCAGATCTTGTTCGCAAAATTCCGCGCGCTTGCCAGGCGGTCATCGGACAAGACGATGTCGGTGCCTGGAGCGGCCATTGATGCGAGGCAAAACCTCATCGCATCGGTGCCGTACTGCTGGTTGAGTTTGACGGGGTCGAGTCCGGTGCCCTTGGACTTCGACATCTTCTCGCCGCTGGCGGTGCGCACCAGCGAATGCAGATACACAGCGCGGAACGGCACCTCGCCGGTGAAGTGAATGCCCAGCATGATCATGCGCGCCACCCAGAAAAACAGGATGTCGTAGCCGGTGATCAGCAAGCTTGTGGGGTAGTACTTCTGGAAGTCCGCGGTTTCTTCGGGCCAGCCGAGCGTGGAAAATGGCCAGAGCCCGGAGCTGAACCACGTATCCAGCACATCGGGATCCTGAGTCAGGTTTTCCGAGCCGCAGGTCGGGCACTTTGCGGGCGCCTCCCTCGCGACCGTCAGATGATTGTGTTCCTTGCAATACCATGCCGGAATGCGGTGGCCCCACCACAACTGGCGCGACAACGTCCAGTCGCGGATGTTGCGCATCCAGTTGAAATATTCCTCGCGGCGGTTGTCGGGAACGATGTGGATGTCGCCGCGCTCCACGGCCGCGATCGCGGGTTCGGCCAGCGGTTTCATCTTGCAGAACCACTGGGTTGACGCGCGCGGCTCCACAATGGTGCGGCTGCGTTCACAGATACCGATTGCGTGGGTGTGATCGGTGATTTTCTCGAGCAGGTCGAGCGCCTTCAAATCCTCGACGACCTTCTTCCGCGCGGCGAAGCGTTCCATGCCCGCATAAGTGCCCCCGGCGGGGCTGATGTGGCCGTCGTCGGTCATGATGTCAATCTCCGCGAGACCATGACGGCGTCCGAGGTCGAAGTCGTTGGGATCGTGCGCAGGGGTAATTTTCACCGCGCCGGTTCCGAATTCGCGGTCGACTATCTCGTCGGCGATGATGGGAATCTCGCGATTCACAAGTGGTACGATCGCGCTTCGCCCGACCAGATGCTTGAACCGCTCGTCCTCGGGATGCACCGCGATGGCGGTGTCGCCCAGCATGGTCTCGGGACGCGTCGTGGCCACGACCAGATATTCTTTGCTTCCCGCCACGTGGTAGCGGATGTACCAGAGATGCCCGGCGCGCTCTTCGTGCAGCACTTCCAAATCACTGAGTACCGTCAAGCAGACCGGGCACCAGTTGGTCATGCGCTTGTCGCGATAGATCAAGCCCTCGTCGTAGAGGCGCACGAACACTTCGCGCACTACACGTGACAACTCCGGCGAAAGCGTAAATTTCTCGCGCGACCAGTCGCAGCTTTCCCCGATCTCCCGCATCTGCCGCTGGATCGTTCCGCCGCTCTCTTCCTTCCATTTCCAGACGCGGCGCACGAACTCCTCGCGGCCAAGATCCCGATAATTGATGCCTTGTTCCGCAAGTTGCCGCACGACCACGCGCTGCGTGGAAATTCCGGCATGGTCGGTGCCTGGCAGATACAAAGTGTTGTAACCGCGCATGCGGTGCCAGCGGGTGAGGATGTCGATCTCGGTGTGATCCAGCATGTGCCCGATGTGCAGGGAGCCGGTAACGTTGGGCGGTGGAATCACGATCGAAAACACCGGGCCGGGTGCGTTCACATCGGCGCGAAACAGCTGTTCCTTGACCCAGAACTCCGCCCAGCGGGGTTCGATCAGCTGCGGTTCATACGCTTTGGCGATTTCACGAGGCATTCGGGCCGATACTCCTGAAGAATTCGCGCTTCCACGCGTTCCTGCGGCGCATTTTTCCGTCAGAGCAATCTTTGACTATACGAGGGGGGAGCCAGCGCGGTCAATTGAGCGGAAATCGGGTTGGCGAACCCTAGTCAGATATGCCGACTGGTTGTCGGGTGTCGCCGCTTGACGAGATACGTTGACTCAGATATTCTGCGCCCAAGTCAAAATAGCAGTTCATTCCTTTCCTGGCATCGGCCCCTTTCAACTCAGGCTAGCGTCGTAAACTTGGAGGTTACGCATGAACAAATTCACTCGCTGTCTCGCAGGAGCATGTCTCGGGGTTACATTTGTTTGCATGGCTGTGGCCCAGGAGCAGTCGCAGGGAAGCATGTCCATACCCAAGGTGTTGCAAATTACCCGCGAATACATCAAGCCCGGAAAAGCGGGCTTGATCCACGAACAAAGGGAAAGCGTGTTTGTCCAGGCAATGGCACGCGGTAAATGGCCGACATACTATCTGGGAATGACTTCACTATCGGGCAAGCAACGTGCCCTGTTCCTGACGCAGTATGCTTCCTTCGAGGCTTGGGAAAAGGACAGCGCCGCGGTTGCAAAAAACGGCGCCCTTTCCGCAGCTCTAGACCGCGCTGGTATGGCTGACGGGGAATTACTCGATTCGACGGACCAGGGCGTGTTTGTATTCCGCGAGGAAATGAGCTTGCGGCCGAGGTCGGACTTGTCTCCGATGCGCTTCATGGAAGTCTCGGTGTTCCACGTTCGCCCGGGCCACGATAAGGAATGGAGCGAACTCGTCAAAATGGTGAACGCTGCATACGGCAAGGGTGTCCCCGAAGCACACTGGGGGTGTTTCCAGGAAATCTATGGAGGGGAAGGCGGCACTTATCTCTTCTTCACGGGCCGCAAATCCTTGGCAGAAATCGATCGCGGTGCGCAGGAAGACAAGCAGTTCGCCGCCGCGATTGGCGAAGATGGCATGAAGAAGCTTGACGAACTCTTCGCTGCGGCCGTGGAATCATCGCAACAACAACTGTTCCAGATTGACGCACGGATGAGCTATGTCGCGCCCGAATGGATCAAAGCGGACCCAGAGTTTTGGAAACCCAAGACAGTTTCTGCTGTTGGCACAGCCAACGCGGAGGACAAGAAAGCCAATCCGTAGCGTTCAAACCGCGGTCTTGAAGTCAAGCATTTCTCGACCGGCTCCGAGATCATCGGAGCCGGCTTCTTTTGGCTTCTCGAAGCGCCTCAATAGACGTTGATCGGGCACAGCGAGCCTGGCTAAAGCCAGGCTCCCACATGAGGAGGGGCGTTTACAGGGACTTCAAGAACGCGATGATGTCGTCCTGATCCGGGCGTTTCAGTTTTTCAAACTCCTGGATGACGTGGGCGGCCTCGTCGTGGTGTCGTGTGATGGCGTCGAGCAATGTCAGGGAACCTCCGTCGTGCATCAACCGTGGGCGCAAGCGCACTCCCCACAACGGAGCGGTACGAATCTTGTTTCGGCTGCTCTCGAAGTTTTGTTTCGAGAGATACCCGGACATCTGGTCGAAGACTTTCTGTCCATAATGCTCGCGCGTGGCCTGCAGGATGCCGTCGCCGGTGCCCACGTCGTGCATCAAGAAATCGCTCCACGGGTGGAAGGTGACGGAGCCAAGCGCAGCGGGAATTGCAAATGTTCCGCCATCGATCTTTGTTCCCGCGGGGGCGGTGGTCAGCGTTTCGACGTGGCACGTCGCGCAGCCGATCTTGTCGAACAGCGCGAAGCCCTTCCGTGCAGCCGCGGTGCCTGCAAGCTCCACGTCGCGCGCGGGAGCCTTAGTAGCGCGAATGAAGCGAGCGAAGTGGTCGATGTCGGAAAGGCCGTCGGTCCCGGGCTTATCGTTGGGCTCGGCCACGGTGTTGCAGAGACTGGTCACCTCCGTGGGCTGCAGACGATTGGTGATGCCCATCTCGTTCAGGTAAGCGTCGCCGCTGAACGACAACAAGCTCGCGTGTTGATCTTTCCAGCCGAAGCGGCCTACGCCCATCTGTCCAGGCGCTTCCACGATAGGCACATACAGAACCTGGCCGCAGATTTTCCCGTGTGAGGATTTGCATTGTTGTTTGGAAAGATCAACGAAAGTTTGATCGGCGACGGCTTCGACGAAGCCATCACCCAGAAGATTCAAAGAGATGCGAAGGGTGCGGATCGTCTCGGTTTCTGGAACGCGTTCCTGAATTTCCTTGTTCGGAAACGCTCCGTTGGGGCAGATGGCGCGATCGTTCACCAGGGAGCGGCCACTGATGACTTCGGCGCCGTGCGCGATCGGGATGTCGGGATTGCGAAAGCGCCCGTCAGGTCCCTGATGGCCGACGCGCAACTCCGTGACTTGAGAGGCCGCGCCAGACACAGGACTCTGGTGGCATTCGCGGCAGGACTGCGCATTGTACAGCGGACCCAGTCCATCACTAAGCTGCTCCACTTCGTCGAAGGTCGTTTGGTCGGCTTGGTGCGTGGCATCATCCACCATGCCATTGGTTTTGTTGTCGAAACCCGTTGGAGCGTCTGGAACGGGGATGGCAGCCGAAACCAGAGCAAAGCTTAGAGCGGCCGCAGCGATGAAAATTCTCATGGGCTATCCCTCCTTGAGCGGATCGGGGCCCGGGCCTAGGTTGTGGATATCATTTTGGGCTGGCGGAGGAAAGGCCAAAGAACGCGGGGCTGCCCAAATCGGCACTTCCCATGACCACGCGACACGCGTTCCTGAGGACGTAACCCTTCACTGCATCGCCAAGCCCGTCTTGCGCTTCAATCGTTCACTAAAGGTGCTCAAATAGGGGTAGAGTTACCCTGCGGAGGAGTCGTATTGAGTGCGGCTTCAGACAAGCTGCACCAACGGCTTGACGCGTCAGCGAAGGCTCCTGCGCGACATGGGTGCGCCTCCCGAGGAGACGGTTTCCTATACCCTCAACAGAAGCGCGCATTCGCACCACGGAGAAACCAACTTGCGAAACAAATCAGCGGTACTCGTCGCAATTCTGGCCAGCATGGCTCTATGCGCCGTTGGTTCACCAAAGCTGGAGTTGAGCTGGAAGAATCCCAACTATACCGGGGGAATGTTCAAGAATATTCTTGTGCTGGCGCTGAATGGCAAGGCCGCAAACCGCGCCGAATTCGAGGATGAGTTGGTGGCAGCGATTTCCCGCCCCGGAGGACAAGCAGCGCCCAGTTATGGGTTCATGCCGCGTCCCGACGCCACGCCCATCGACATGAAGGATTTACGGGAACTGGTCAAGGAGCAGAAATTTGACGCCATCGTGGTCGCGCGGTTGACCAAACGGGAGACGAAAACTACCTATGTCCCCGGCGAGGTCTACACGCCATCACCCTATTACGGAACTTTTTACGGCTATTACGGCGCGGTGTACCCGGTGATTTATTCGCCCGGATATATGCAGACCGAGAAAGAAGCGCAAGTGGAGGTGAATTTCTATGCCACCGCAAAGCCGGATGGGGAACTGGTGTGGACCGGAACCACGAATACGTTTGAGGCGAGTTCCGCGATGAAAGTGATTAAGGACCTGGTCAAAATTGTAACCAAGGAACTCGAACGGGAGAACATCATCGAGCGTGAATCCAAATGAAACGCCCGATCAGAGCCTCTTCGGCGACGGACCGGGCACTTTGCCCACCAGAAACGAATCTAATTGATTAGCGCGCCAACCAGAAAGATGAATTCATCCAAGACCACCTGAGAGAGACAACCGCGCGGAACGCCCTTTCTTCAGGCAAGTTTTCTGCTAGCGGATGTACAGCCACGGAACGGCAAGGGATCTACCGTCTCCTGGTCAGTTCCTCGCGGACGATCGTTTCGATGACGGGCTTCAGAAGGTCGCGGGCCACTTCCTGCAACCTGTCCGGGCTCATGCGTTCGAGCACTCTAGCCACGACAGCATCGATATCGAGCTCGGTTGCTCCGTGCGCAGCTTCTTCGCGAGCGGTTTCCACCGCTTCGGGTATTACGGCACTCGTAGCCGCTCCGGAGACCACTTCGATTTCGTCGGGAGCCCCCGCGGTTGCAAACGCACTCGGCACTTCCGGTGTTTCGGGCACAGCTTCTTCCACCTGGGCTGACGTAGGCTCTGGCTCGGGCGCTTGACGGATCGCGGGCGCAACCGGGGCATCCCAAGTCGATGCAAGCTTGGTGGCTTTTTGGGCTTCCGCGTCCCAGGGACTGGGCGGCGGCGTTGAAAACCACGATGTGGTGGAGCTGGTTTTTTCCGCCTCGACTGGTACGGTTTCGGGTACTACGGTCGAAGATTCTACGACGGGCACGGCCTCAACCGGCTCGGGTTCTTGTACTGGCGCGACGACTTGGGCCTCGGAAACAAATTGTTCAGAAGCCGGTTGATCGGAGACCGGCTGTTGCGAAACAAACTCCTGTGAAACCGGGTCTTGCGCAACCGCGGCTTGCGAACGCTCGTCTTGGGACGCAACGTGCTCCGAAACAGGTGCTTCGGAAACAAAACTCTCTTCTCGCGCCGCAACTGGCTCGGCGTGTCCTACCATCGCTTCCAGTTCCGCCGCATGAGGCGCCGGATGTTCTTCCTCGGCCACGGCCGCTTTATTCTGCACTCCGGCCTCAATGGCCGCCGCCCAGGCCTCACCGGAAAATGGCGCCGCCGGCATGTTTCTAAAATCGGAAATCCCGGTATGGACGTTTTCCTGGACCTCCGCAGCCTCGGTCAAATCTGCTTTTTCGCGCGTAGGCGTCCATCCTGAATGTCTTTTGCCGCGCGCCGGACCCTCCTCCGACGCGGCATCGCGCCATCCGCTACCGCTCGCGGCGACATCCTCGCCGGAGTCTTCGCTGCCCGCGTCGCGGCGCCACGATGGTTTGGCATCAGCGTCTTCTTCTTCCTCTTCCTCCTCGACTTCCTCTGTGCCCCAATCGCGCTCCAACGCGGGTACAGCGGTAACTTCACTTGGTTCTTCTTCGGTATCGGTTCCAGGCGTTTCCAGCAGGCTTCCGAAGGCCACGGGTTGTTGGCCGCTTTCAATCGTCAATGCGGCGGGACGCGCGGGAGCTTCATGGACAAACGATTCCGTCTCAAATTCGGGTAAGGTGGCCGCCGGCTTGGGCGCGAAGTTCGAACGACCGCTTCGGGACTCCGGGGTTGGTGCAGCGGGAGCTTCCACAGGAGCTTCCGCCACAGCTTTCGCTGGCACGAAGCCCGCATGCGCGACCCCGGCGCGCACCAACGCGGACTTCACCATCGAAATCAGAGGGTCGGGAGGAACGAAAGGTTTCTTCAAGACGCCGTCAGCGCCCACGCGCTGCGCTTCCTGCTCATCCAAGGGGTCGAATGCACCCACCAGCAGAATCACCGGAATGTGCTTGAGTTCCGGATCGTCTTTCACGTACTTGCACACTTCGTAGCCGTTACGCACCGGCATGAACACATCGGCCAGCACGAGGTCCGGGTGAATATCGGAAATTTTACGTACCGCCGCTTCACCGTTGCCAACGGCGATTACATCAATGCCGTGGTCCTTCAGCGCAAGACCCACCATCTTCTGGATATTGCTATTGTCGTCCGCAACCAGGATCTTGGCCACCGAACGTCCTCCGGGAAAAACTCCCGTCTCTTAGGTACACAGTTGCACGACCGCGCTTATTTCGACCGGTCGGTTGTCTCCGCCAGCAGCGACAGCGTACATCGCACTTAAGGATGACTCAAGATCATTGGAGCATCCCGTCTGGAGGTCGTCAACGCCAACCGGGAAGAGATGTGTCGGAAGTGAATACCCCGAGGCCATTGATTTGACTCTTTTTGTTGGTTCTTGATGGTGACAGAACAGACACAATTCTCAGTACCGGCGCGTTTACCCGCAATCTAGAGTCCGGGTGCGAGTTGAGTCATCGTCGACACTTTTGTACAGGATAACTCTCGATTCCCGGGCGCAAAAGCGGACGCGGCAGACCCGCTCATCAGACGGAAGCTTCGAAGGTGTCATCGCGATAAAACAATTGGAACGGCCTAAAGACGGATTCGGTATGGCAATTTGGGCAGGTTCGAAGTCCGCTCTCTAGAGGAATCGTGGGTCTCGGTAGGATCTTAAAAGGATCGCGATAATACTCCTCAACCACGGAAGCCTCAATTTGAGTGTGGGTAAAAGTGTGACTGCAATTCGGACAGTTAACGACCCACCGAGGCATGATCCATCCATCATGGATCCCGCTCGAGTCGTTGGAAATAGGTGGAATGCCTTAGCGATTCTGAGTCGAGGCGCGGACGTCTACGTCCGCAAATCGAGAGGGCACACCTGCTGAAACAAGAAGAAGCGGCAACCGTCAGTCCCAGGACCCTACAGCGGGAACTCAGCTACCAGGGAACAATCTTGTGAATGCCCTTCTTTTTCTTACTGGAGGATTCCTTCTGATTGCCGGAATCGGTTGCAGAGGAACTCGGTGTGCTGTCCGCAGCTGTTCCGTCCGCATTTTGTGCTGGCGCCGAGCCGTCACTAGTGGCCTTTGCATCGGGGTTCCCGGTGGTCGTGGTGGTGTTCACCGGATTCGTGTTTGTGCCGGTCGAGGCCGGCGGAGCCGCAGGATCAGCCGCAGCCTTGGGATCTCCAGCTGCGATTGGGCTGGTCGCGCTTCCGTCCGCCGGTGCAGTTGCCGGCGTTTCTTGCGTGCCGGCGGCGTTGCCTTCGGCCGTGGCTGTTCCGCTGGTAGACCCGCCTCCGGGTGTCACGATCTCAACGACGGCCGCGTTTCCCGCTCCCGGCGCAGACCCACCCAGGTTCGAGCGATTTCCCGGCGTCAAGACATCCGTCGCCGAGGTGTTGTCCGACTCTGGCTGCAGGTTTGGCGCGCCGGTTCGTGCGGCGGCCACAAGCTCGGTATGGGGACCCGACCGCACCAAGGCCAAGGGCTTTTTGATCAGGTTGTCATGCTCGCGCGGGGTGTTCTGTTCCGCGACCATCCATGCCTGCGCCTTGGGGTCCGGCTGAGGCACGGGAACCTTAAACGCTTTCAATTTGTATTTCGCATCAGGGACGAGCGGCGACAAGGGATAGTTACGAACGATCTGCGAGTAGTAGAGCGAGGCAATCTCTTTATGCTCGCTGCGCTCGAAAATGTCGCCCAGCATCCACAAGGCATGGTCCGACTTGCTGTATAGGGGATAGCGCTTGGTGATGGCGATCAGTCGGGCCGCCGCCGCGCGTTTGTCGCCCTTTACGTAATAGAAGTAGCCGATACGGTAGTCGCCCTCAGCAATGATTTCCTGCACGTTGCGCAGGCGTTGCTCGGCCTGGGGTGCCAACGGGTCCTTTGGATACTTCTCCAGAAAAGTCTGAAACTCTTCCTCGGCGGCCTTGGCTTCGGTGCGGTCGCGATCGGGCTTGGCAATCTGTTTGTAGTGCGTGTTTGCTACCTGGAGTTGCGCATAGCTCGCTTCCGGCAGGAACGGGAAGAAGATGCCGAAGTCTTTGTAAGCTTGGATGGCTTGGGTCAAGTTCGCCGTCCCGCCCTCTTTATAATAGGAGTCCGCAATCGCCAGCTTGGCCTTGGCCAGGTACTCGCTGTCTGGGTAGGTATTGATCAGCGTTTGGAGGCTCAAGCGCCCGACCTCCTGGCGGCCGTGCTTGATGTCTTCGATGGCCCGGTTGTACAAAACCTTGTCGGGTTCAGCGGTGTTGTCGGCGGTGGTGGCCTTGTTTACTGGTTTCTTTTTGTGGAGGATTTGGGCGTCGCAAGTGCTGATCGTCAGCGCCGCGAGTCCCCCCGCCAGAACAAGAATGCCTAACCGTTTCCCGGTCGTGCCTCTAAGAGCTTGGAGCAAACGTTCACCTCTCCCGCGTAAATGTCGTCCCCTGCGCCACCTAATCGGCTGCGGGGCGTTCCAGCTGAGCTAGGCTCTGAGCAATTTTAGTATACCCTGAACGAAAGGACAGGCCAGCGCCAAAATGTTGCCCTTTTGACCAGCCCCCGCCGGCCGCGAACCTTCCCTTGAGGCCTTGAGGCGCGACCTGGCAGCCTGCAATTCGTGAGATGCTCGTCCCTCCATCGCAGGGTTGCCTTGCCAGGAAGACCCGCACCGGAGAATTTAAACAAACTGTTACAATGCGTGATGCGGTTGCCACTAAAATAACCTGCGCACTCGCCGTCAGGGGCGGGCTTCATCACTGAAAAATGGACAAGCGTAAATTTCTTTTTGTCTCGCTCTCGGGACTCATCGGCGATATTGCGTGGCAGATTCTGAAAGAGGGCCACGACGTCCGCTACTACATCGACGCCGAGAAAGAACGCGACATCGCCGACGGCTTTGTTCCCAAGTCAACCGACTGGGAGAAAGATGCCAAGGAATGGGCGGACATCATCGTCTTTGACGACACCCTAGGGCAGGGCGCAAGGGCTCAGGCCCTCCGCGCAGCCGGCAAGGCAGTCATCGGCGGTACCGAATACACCGACCGCCTGGAAGACGACCGCTCCTTCGGCCAGGAAGAGCTGAAGAAGGCCGGCGTTAACATTATTCCATACGAGGATTTTGACTCGTTCGATCCGGCAATCGAGTTTGTGAAGAAAAATCCTGATCGCTACGTCATCAAACCCAGCGGCGAAGCGCAAAACGTCAAGCGTCGCCTTTTTGTGGGCGAAGAAGAAGACGGCGAAGACGTCATCCGCATGCTCGAAGCCTACAAGAAGGCCTTCAGCGAAGAGATTAAGGTGTTCCAATTGCAGCGCCGCATCAATGGCGTCGAAGTCGCCGTCGGCGCTTTCTTCAACGGCAAACGGTTCATTACTCCGGTCAACATCAACTTCGAGCACAAGAAGCTTTTCCCCGGCGAAGTTGGTCCGCCGACCGGCGAGATGGGCACCGCGATGTTCTGGAGCGAGCCTAACGCGCTGTTCTACCGCACCCTTCTCAAGATGGAACCAAAGCTGGCCCTGGAAGGCTACGTCGGCTACATCGACCTGAACTGCATCGTCAACAACAACGGCATCTACCCACTGGAGTTCACATCGCGCTTCGGCTACCCCACGATCTTCATCCAGCAGGAAGGCATCCTAACGCCCATCAGCGACTTTTTCTGGGAACTTGCGACCGGCGCGGAGCCCAAGTGGCGCACCCGCAGCGGCTTCCAGATCGGTGTCCGCATCGTAGTCCCGCCGTTCCCCTTCGACGACGAGCCCACCTTCGAGTCCTTCTCCAAGGACAACGCCATCGTCTTCAAGCGCGGCACCCCCGAGCAAGTCCACATCGAAGACGTGAAACAGGTCAACGGGCAATGGCTGATCGCGGGCACATCCGGAGTCGTACTCGCCGTAGTCGGCACAGGCCAAACCATGAAACAAGCGCAAGCGCAGGTCTACACCCGCATCAAGAACATCCTCATCCCCAACATGTACTACCGCACAGACATCGGCGACCGCTGGGCGGAAGACTCCGACAAACTCCACAACTGGGGCTACCTGCGCTAAGTAGCACAGACACTCTTGTCTGTGCCCGCTGTATCCAGGCCCAACCCAACTTGTGTGTCCTGGTTCGAGCTTTGCTTCAATGCATCGGGACCGAACCGCCGCCGCCGGGACGGTTCTTCTGCAGCAGGAACGACAGCCCGAACATGATCATCGCGGCGACCGCCAACACCCAGTACGTATCTATGTAGGCCAGCGTCGCTGCTTGCAGCTTCAACTCGGCGTATAAGCGTGCGGTGGCTTGCTGCTGTGCGCCGAAGGTGCTGAGTCCGCCGCGTGCCAGTTGTTGCGCCGTTCCCTGAATCGCATTTTGAAAATTATGATTTACGATCGACCCGTTAGCCGCCAGTACGTCCTGGTGATACTGCGAGCGCCGCGCGATGATCGTCGTCACCAGCGACGTTCCCACGCTGCTCCCGATGTTGCGCATGAAGTTGACCAACCCCGCGACGGCATTATTTTTTTCCGGCGCAATGCCAATGTAGGCCGCCGTCGTCGCCGGGATGAAGATGAACCCCAACGGAACGTACTGAAAGATGCGCAACCGCGTCGCTGAGCTCATGCTGATCAGCAGGTCGATCCGCTTCGTCGAGTAGTACATGCCCATGCACAGCGCCAGCCAACCGAACGCAATTAGGTAGCGGCCCTGGATGCGCGTTGTCAGTTGGCCCACGATGGGCAGCTCGAACAGCAAGACGACGGCAGCCGCGGACATGACGATTCCCGCCGTCTCCGCCGTGTAGCCCATGAGCGTCTGCAAATACTGCGGCATGAGAACCGTGGAGGCGAACGAGATCGCACCGACCATGAACATCACCAGGCTCGCGACGCAGAAATTCGTGTGCTTGAACAGGCGTACGTCCACGATCGGCTCTTTCTGAAACCACTCGTAGATCGCCAGTGCGACCAGGCAGACCACGGCCGTTACCATCAGCGAGGTGATGAAGCGCGATCCGAACCAATCGTCCTCCTGTCCTTTATCCAGCAGGATCTGCAACGCTCCGACACCCACGGCCAGCAGGCCGAAGCCGATGTAGTCGACGCGCAGTGATCTTCCAATGTTGCGGGAAATATAGGCGGGATCCTCGATCAGCTTGAACACCAGATAAAGCGCGATGAGCCCGACCGGCAAATTAATGTAGAAAATCCATCGCCAGGTGTAGTTATCGGTGATCCAGCCGCCCAGCGTCGGTCCAATCGACGGCGCCACGATGGCCGTGAAGCCATACACAGAAAAAGCCAAGCCCCGCTTTTCCGGCGGGAAGCTGTCTGCGAGGATCGCTTGCGCCATGGGTTGCAGCCCGCCGCCGCCGGCGCCTTGAACGACGCGGGCGACCAACAGAAAACCCAGGCTCCAGGCCACGCCGCAAAGCAGCGAGCTCAGGGTGAACACCGCGATGCAGATCATGAAGAAGCGCTTGCGTCCCAGCATTCCAACGAACCAGCCACTGATCGGCAGCACGATCGCATTCGACACCAGGTACGACGTCAGAACCCACGTGCTCTCATCATTGCTCGCGCCAAGGTCGCCGGCTACGTGCGGGAGCGCCACGTTGGCGATGCTGGTGTCCAGTACCTCCATGAACGCCGCCAGAGACACCACCACGGCAATCAGCCAGGGGTTGACGCCTGGCTTCGGGGGTGCACCGGACAGGGAAGCCGCACTTTGACTGGAGCTCATCGACCTCTCGAACAAGCAACGTCGGTTGGCGGGCAAAGCATACCTTCAAACGACCCAGCCGACTACGCGGCGGCCTTTTTCGAAAGCGCGCGCTGCTCTAATGAGCAGGACGCCGCGGGGATCGCGGTGGAAGTAGAAAGAAGCGTCGTGAGAACCGGGTTGCGTCCATGCGAACTTGACAGAATCATGACAACTTTCTTCTTCATACGCCGGGGTTCGGACGCATATCATTGCGTCGCGGATCCGTTCTCCGCCTCGTTCCAAGACAAGGATGATGTTTCAAGGAGAAAACAATGAAGAGGGTGCTAGCTGCCTGCCTACTGTTTACTATGACCCCGGCGTTGCCTTCGCTCCCGGCTCAAAGCCAAAAGCCTGACGTTGCGAAGACGTCTCTGAAAGTTGGTGATCCAGCTCCGGATTTCACGTTGCTGAGCGATCAATGGAAAACGGTCAAGCTTAGCGATTATCGGGGAAAGAAGAATGTCTTTCTGGCCATCTACGTTCTTGCTTTCACCGGTGGTTGAACCAAGCAACTCCAGGCGGTCCAGTCTGGAATAACCGTAGGAAAGATCGATCCCTCCGACACGGAAATCTTCGGCGTTAGTATGGATAGTCCCGCCGCGAACGCCGCCTTCGCCAAGCAGATCAATATCAAGTTCCCCTTACTCAGCGACATGAACAAGAAGATGCTGAAGGAGTACGGCATCCTAAAGGGATACGACGTCCAGAATGAGACGTATCAATGGGCGCAGCGCGCGAACATCGTCATCGATAAGAACGGCATCATCCAACACATTGAAGAAGGTGACAGCGCCGTCGATCCCAATACCGCGATGTCGGTCTGCACCGACTTGCACAAGAAAGAAGCTGCGAAATAAACACTGGGGCTGGCCGAATCGGGGTTCGGCCGCTGGTCTATTTCGGCCGGACGAAGCTTCGCTGGCGTTCGCCGTCTTGTGCGGGTCGCGCCAGCGACGAGTGGCCAAGACGCGACGGCCAGGAGGAGCGAGCCTCTCCCCTACAGGTCCGGACCCGCGCTTTCTATTCGTCCCCGTGGCGGAGGATAAGCGATACAGGCTTTCCTGTATGGTAGGCTTTGGTACCTTGCGGGCACAATTACACCGAAGGTTCTGAGGTCACAGCGAAATGAGCACGACGAAAGTTCCGGGCGCGATGGGTGCGCCGCTGGCCCCTCCCCCGACCTGGGGCGAGCAGGAACACCGCGGACACGTCGCGCAGTTCTACACTGACGACACGTTTCTGCTCGAGAGCCTGAGCCGATTCATCGGGACCGCCCTGGGCGCTGGTGACGCGGCAATCGTCATCGCCACACCTGCGCATCGAGATGGGCTTGCCCGTATTCTGAAGTCGCGCGGCTTGGATACCTCCAGCGCGCTCAAAACGGGGCGGTACGTTTCCTTGGACGCCGCCGCGACGCTGTCGAAATTCCTGGTGGACGGCTGGCCCGACGCGACATTGTTCACCAATGTCGTGGGCGGATTACTGGCACGCACAAAATCCAAGTCTGACGGCAACGACCAGCGCATCGCGGTGTTCGGCGAAATGGTTTCCTTGTTGTGGTCGCAGGGAAAGCTCGACGCCGCGTTACACCTCGAACAGCTGTGGACGTATCTCGCCAAGACCCATACGTTCTCGCTGCGTTGTGCTTACCCGATGGCGGGTTTCGATCGCCATGAGCATGGCGACTTGTTTCAGAAAATTTGCGCGGAGCATACGGGCGTAATTCCGAATGAAAGCTACACGTCGCTCGACGATGAAGAGCGCCGCCTGCGCAACATCACGCACTTGCAGCAGCGCGCGCAGGCGCTGGAGAACGAAGTCATCGAGAGGAAGCGCGCCGAGCATGAACTGCGGGTAGCGCATGACAACCTTGAAAAGCGCGTGATCGAGCGCACCGTGGAACTCCAACAAAAGAATATTCAGATCCAGAAGCAAAGCGGAACTCTGGAAGCGGCGAATCGAGGTTTGCGCGAACTTTCTTCACGCCTCCTGCGCGTCCAGGACGAAGAGAGAAGGCGCATCGCCCGCGAATTGCATGACAGTACGGGCCAAACGCTGGCGCTCTTGAGCATGAACCTCTGCGCTCTGCAAGAAGAGGCGAGAGCGATTAGCGAAGGAATCGGCAGAGCGCTGTCCGAGAGTATTCGAATTGTGAACCAGGTATCCGGCGAGTTGCGAACGATATCCTACCTGCTGCACCCGCCGCTGCTCGACGAGATTGGTCTGCTCTCCGCGCTGAAATGGTTTGCGGAAGGGTTTGAGCAATGCAGCGGCATCAAGGTCAGGTTGGAGCTGGATTCCGATTTTGGAAGGGTGTCGCGCGACTTGGAAACGGCGGTCTTCCGCGTTGTCCAGGAATCGCTCACCAACATTCACCGTCATGCGGATAGTCCGACGGCGACGATTCGCCTGAGTCAGTCCGAGGATCGGGTTACCGTACAAATAGAAGATGCCGGGAAAGGCATCGTCCCGGAGAAGTTGTCTGAGATTACTACCGCCGGAGTTTCCGGTGTGGGACTTCGCGGCATGCGCGAACGAATTGAGAACTTCCGCGGCACGTTCGATGTCACGTCCGGGGAAAGAGGGACGTGCATCCGCGTTTCGATCCCAATTGCGGCTTCCGCGGCTTCCGGGTGAGTTTTTACAGGCGGCCCTGCGCATGACCCTTTGCACATGTAGTGGCCATCACGAGTATTCCGTCCCCGCAAACGCGTTGCGCCGTATCATAAATGTGAATTTCTCAGGAGCAGCTTGCGAGTTCTAGTACCGATGATCAGCCAGGTATTCGAAAGCGTATATGCCTCACGCTGGCCTCTATGCTCGCTCTGGAAGCGTGCGATGAGGCCGCCAACGGACAGGAAGCCGTCGAGAAAGCGCAGGAATCCAGCCCCGACCTGATTATTCTCGACGTCACCATGCCGGTGATGAACGGCTTGGACGCCGCGCGCCGAATCCGGCTTTTTTCCCCGCTTACCCCCATCCTGATTCTCACCATGCATAAGAGCAAGCAGCTTATGGAAGAAGCCCGGAAGATTGGTGTTCAAGGCTACGTGGTAAAGGCCGACGCGGGACAAAGTTTGGGTTCGGCGGTCGCCGCCATCATGCAGAGCCAGACGTTCTTTCCTACCGAATTCTGATCGTCACCAGCACACCTGATTTCCCGCTCGTATGGCGAACGCTATTGCTTAGGTGGTTGCGCCGAGGGGGGAAGAATGCCGTTCAGGCGAAGGTAGACCGCCTGGGTGCCGTAATGATCGAACCACTCGTCGCTCAACAGGATCATGGTTCCGGCGCGAGTCGATTGGCGGTTGGGACCAAGCGTCATGGGATCACCCAGCTTCGAGTCATCCGCGGCAGCGAGCGCGGTAGTGCAAAAATCGAACGATGATTTCAGCGCTGCGACCAGCTTGTCTTTGCCGTCCGTATCCGTGATCGTTACCTCGGGAGCGGGCGTACCCGAAATCTTCGAGCACAGACCGTAATTCGCTTGCGCGCTGTGCATCACCAGGTGTGCGTAGGTATTCATTTCCGGCGTGGGCTTGAAAGAATATTTTTCCGCTGGCATGGCCTCGGCGGCCGCGACCATGTTTTTCGCGAACCGTGGCAACTGCGACTTCACCGTGGCGCTGACCGGATTCGCTACCGGCGCCGCATCCTGATGAGCGCTCGCGGCGCCCGCAAACAAAGCCACGACCACGCACAGTCCAGCCCATTGGATTCGTTTCATTGTGTCACTCCCTTGTCGCTCCCTTATAACAACAGTAGGACGGGAAGAATAGCGCCACTTCGCTTGCGCGACAAGCGATTCCGGCACCGAATGCTTGGGCGGGCTGAAGCCAGTGCCCACTTTGGCGCCGAGAATGCATCGGGGGATGCCGTCGCGCGCCGTCGAGCAGCGAGCTAGTTTGCGATTGTGAGTTCGATCGTGGCCGAGGCGGAGACCCGGGAGCCTGCCAGCGGGGATTGATCGATGACGGAGGCGTGCGGCCATTGAGGAGCGGTCACGTAGTTTACTCTGCGGTGCAGCCCGGCAACGTCCAGACGACGCTGGGCGTCAATTTCATTTAGGCCCACCAGGTGTGGCATGACGTATGCGATGTCGCGCGGACCCTGCGACACCAGAACGTCGACGCGGGGCGTCGCTGCCCCTGCGCCAGGGCGAGGGGTCTGCAGCACAACGGTGTCAACCGGTTCGTCCGGCATGGTTACCGCGGAGACTTCGCCCACTTGCAGGCCCGCGCGCAGTAGTTCAATGCGCGACGCTCGCAGGGAATTGCCTTCGAGAAGCGGGATTTCGAGCTGGCGCTGGCCGAGGCTAAGAACCACGTGCGCCTGCTGCGAAACCTTCATCAGCAGGCCGGCCGTCGGCGTTTGCCGCACAACCACATTGATGGGAGCGTCGCTGTACGCGCGGTCGGCCACGCGCAGGACCAGTCCACGGGAGCGCAGCATGCTGTTGGCTTCGCTGACACTCTTGCCAATAAGGTTGGGCATAGTGGTTTCGCGCCCGTGGATGGCAATGCGCATCGCGGTGATGGCGCTAAGGAAGGCCGCGGAAGTCAAAATAAAGATCAGCAGCGCGGTCTGGCCGAGTGCTTCGAGGCGGTCACGGAGAGTCATGGCGCGGTTCTAAGGTTCAATCGTCAGGATGCCATTGTTTGCGGCGACTAACCACGAAATCGAGACACCCTGGTACGCCGTTGGTTACTTCTGCTGGGGCGGTGGCGGGTAGTCCGGCAGCTTGTCTTTGCTGGTGTCGGCGCGCTTAACCTCGAGTTCGTCGAAGAGTAGAGACGGGCTAATGACCGTCGTGGCGATGCCGCCGGCGCGATTGCTTACCAACGGATCGTTGCCGACCGACATCAGGTCGCTGCGCAGCGCGCGCACGTCGAGTTCGTTGAAGACCGCGCCGCGGACGAGTTCCTCATGGCCGTCAGGGTAAATGCGGTACAGCAGGCGCGGCGAATTCCCGGGACCCAGCGTTTCCACGCGGTAGCCGTAGGGCTTGCCTTGCTCGGTGATCATCTGGACCACCCGTTGCTTCAGCGCTTCGGGAGATTGCGCGTCGGAACTCTTCACTACCAGCACGCCCAAATTTGGTGTAGGGAAGGCCCCGGCGCCTGCGCGGCCATGACCGTTGGATGAAGGGAAGTCTCGGATCGGCTGGCGGCTAACGAGATAGCTGACCAGCGTGCCGTTCTCAACCAGCGTGACCGGTTGTGCTTTCACGCCGTCGTCGTCCACATCGTAGTTGCCCACCAGACTCTTGCCTTGGAAGTCCTTTAGGGTGGGATCATCCACGACGGTCAAGAAGTTCGGCAGCACGCGCGTCTTGTAGCTGGTGGCAAAGGCGCCCGTGGTGCGGTTGGGACGCCCAAGCTGAGGCTTCCGGCCAAGAACATTCGCGCCTACTAGAGACGCGATCACGTCATCGGCGGCGTCGGGAGCGAACAGCACCGGGCCGCGATACTCTTCCTCGACGATCGGCGCCTGGCGCAGCGCTACTACCGTGTTCAACATTTTCCTGGACTCCGCGATGAGCTTGTCGTGTGTCGGCAACTCTTCAGCATTGGCGACCATCCAGAACGGATTGCGGCTGAGACGCATCCCGTCGGCCGCCTGCGCTGTGCTGTTGAGCTGCACGCTGTATGTCTTCTTGCCGGTACGCGTGACTGTACCTTCGGAGTTGACCAGATATTCGTTCACCGCCGAGAAGTGTAGCGACGCTGTGACCGTCTGCACGTCGGGATATTGGCGGTATAGGTTCGTTGCGTCTTCAATGGTTTTCTTCCACGCGGCATCGTCGACCTTCAGGGAAACTGTTGGCTCGAGCACGCTAACGACCGGCGCCTTCGCGAAATCGTCCACGGGACTTGCTTCGGTGCTGAACTGTTTCAGTGCAGCTTGCTTTTCGGTCAGCGCTTGCACCGCTTCTTTGTACGCGTCGTCAGTGGCCAGCCAGATTTGATGACGCAGCGCGATGGGATCGTCATCGAGTGGAAGAATGTTGGTCTCGCCCATGCCGATGCCGTAGTAACTGTCTTGTTTGTAGTCGCCGATGCGAACCACGACGCGAATCACGCGGTAGCGCACGCGCTGGTTCTCGCGCAAGGCGCCGAAGGCCGCTTCGGCCGAATAGTCATCGATGTCGTTGACGCGATACTCGATGTAGTAGGGCGGATCGACTTGATCCATCCTGAGTTGCGCCTTGGACCGATCCAGTTCGGTCAGCAGAGCCTCCAGCAGGGCATCGCCACTCGCGGCGGCATGAGCCGGATTCGTGGTGTTCGTCGCGACGTTCTTGGAGGTGTCGTCGGCGAGCTTGGCGGCCGCACGGGTGAGACTCGCTCCCGTGAGTCCGAGCGTCGTTAAAGTCGCGAGGGCGAATGCGCAAGAGGTGCGAATGACGTTCATGGCTTCACCGTTGCTTTGCCGGTGCGTCCTGGTCGGATGCCGTCGTCGTCTCAAACCCAGGCGGAGGCAAAATTGGCGGGCGCTCGTGGGAGTGAGCGCGCTTTTGCACTTCCATCTCAGAGAAGAGCATGGCCGGGGCCACCGCGGAGACGGGCACGCTGCCGCTTTCCGCGCCGCAAACGCCGTTGAAAACGTGCTGTTGGTCGCCGGTAGTCACGATGCGGGTGAGCGCGGCCAGCGGAGTGCCCACGATATCGACACCGCGGACGAGTTCATCCGGCCGGCCGTCGGCGTAAACGCGGTATACGATCACCGGCAGAACCTGGAATGCTTGCGGCAGCGAGCGCGTCGTCAGCGTGAATCCTCCCTGGATGTCATCGAAGTAGAGGCCGTAGGGTTTGCCCTGCTTCTTGACCTCTTCGATCAGCTTCTGACGCAGGTCCGCCTCGGGGACTGACTTTGTCGACGTAACGATCAGGTTGCCTTGGCGGCCTGTGGGCATCAGGCCGGGCTGATTCCGGCCGTGGCCATTGGACACACTGAAATCCTTGATGGGCATACGCGACATCAGGAAATTTTTCAGAATCCCGTCCTGAATGACGGCCACCCGCTGAGCGGGCGAACCTTCGTTGTCGTATTCATAAAAACCCGCGAGTTTCACGCCACCAAGTTCCTTCACGGTCGGATCGTCGGTAACGCTAAGAAATGTCGGCAAGACTTCCTGGTTCACTTTCTTCGTGAAGGTTTGTCCTTCGTCCTCATCCTTCTGCCGGTGGCCTTCCATACGGTGGCCCAGGACTTCATGAAAAAATACCGCGGCGGCTCGACCGCTGAGCAGCGCGGGACCATCGTAGGGTTCGGCGACCGGCGCTTTACGCAAATCGCGCAGGTCCAGCGCCATCTTGTCGATCTTCGCAATGAGGTCCGCTTCACTGGGCAGCCCGCTCGCCGACGGCGCTTGGAATGTTTCCACGCGCAGAAGTTCCATGCCGTCGGACGCGCGCGTTTGTGCTTCGATCACCATGCGCGTCGAGGCGCTGGGCGTCGCGATCGTGGTGCCTTCACTCGACACCAGCCGCGCATTGGAGTTTTGTACTTGCAGCGTCACCGAGCCAAAGTACACATCGGAATATTTGCGGAACGCTCCGGAGAGCCGCCGAATTTCGCCCTCCCAGGCGGCGCGATCGAACCCCGGAACCGTCAGCGGTTCACCGGTATGCGTCTGCGGCGCTTCCTTGGAGAAGTCCGGCGATTTGTCCTCTTCTTCCGCGCGGACCGCGGTATTTGTCTTCACGTTGAGATAGGCAGGCGCGGCACGTTTGTATTCGCGGTCGGTCAACTCCCACAAAACGCGCGCGATGGCGTCGGGGTCATCGCCGAGCGGCAAGCTGCCGGAAGTCATGCCGCTGGAGCGGCTCTGTCCGTGCGTGTTGTCCAGCGTGGGCGCACCCACGCGCATGGTCACATCGGCCTGGCGGCGCCGGAGGCCCGCGTCGGTCAACAAGCTTCCGTACGATCCGATCAGCACGACAAGGTCTTGGTCATTGACTGTGTAGCTGAGGTAGTAAGGCGCCGGCTCGCTCTTCGCCAGGGAACTGGTGGCGCGGGCGAGTTCGCCCTGCATCACCTTCAGGATCGGATCCGGAGCAGCTTTGGCCGCGGAAGCAGCGCGATTCCCGGAAGTCGTGCCAGCCGAGGTCAGCGGCGACACCGCCAGCTGCGCGGCCATCGCCAAGCACGCTGCCACGCGCGCGAATTCTGTTCCTCGGGAAGACCGCTTCCCGCATACACGTGACGATCCTGCGATATTCATCAAGCCAATTCTCCCAATTTCTTGTTCCAAAGGTTCAGAATGCAGCGTCTTTTGTTCCTGCTCGGGATAAAGCGGTTCCTGCGCAGCAGTTGTTTTGATTTCGTGGCTCTGAGGTGCCGTAAAAATTGAGTATGCCTCAGCGTTCCGGCGCGCGCAAACTACGTGTTCTCGAAGCGTTCCCCTTCGGTCAACCGCGCCCCGGAAGCAAATTCCAGTGCGCCCACCTTCTTACCGCCCTCTTGTTTGACGGATAGCACCCGCAATTCGGTTGCTCTCCCGCAGGATACGACCAGTTCATGTCCAGCGAAGCGGATGGTTCCGGGTGGCGAACTCTGCTTGTGGGATGCCAAGCTTCGCGATCCGGCTTCACGCAAATCGTTAGACACCGGCTCGCCAAGAATGTGGCAGGTGTGTTCACGAAAGGTTGAGTAGGCGCCGGGCCACGGGGTGAATCCACGCATGCGGTTGTAGATTTCATTTGCCGAGCGTGTCCAGTCGATCCGGCCGTCTTCCTTCTTGAGGAGCGGCGCGTAAGTAGCTTCCGCGTGATTTTGCGGACGGGCCTGGAGCGTACCGGCGGCCAGCCCGCGCAGCGTTTCCACCATCAACGGCGCTCCAGCTTCGGACATCCGCGCTGCGAGTTCCGGCGTCGTCTCGCGCGGTCCGATGGCCATCTCTGTTTGTAGCAACATTTCGCCCGTATCCATGCCTGCATCGATGCGCATCGTTGTCAGCCCAGTTTTCGTTTCACCGTTGACAATGGCCCAATTGATCGGCGCCGCTCCGCGGTATTTGGGCAGCAGAGAAGCGTGCAGATTGATCCATCCGAGTTTCGGAATCGGCAGCAGCCGCGCCGGAATGATTTGCCCGTAAGCGATGATGACGATGACGTCCGGCGCGATGCGCTGCAAGACGTCCTGCGATTCCGGCGAACGGATTTTTCCCGGCTGGTGTACCGGCACTCCGGCCGCCAGCGCGGCTGCCTTTACCGGAGAAAACGAAACCCGCATTCCGCGTCCGCTAGGACGATCGGGTTGCGAGACCACCGCGGCGATCTCGAACTCTGGCTGTGTAAGTAAGTGCTTTAGTGTAGGAACCGCGAACTGAGGTGTGCCGCAAAATACGACTTTCATCCGCCCCCAAAATCTACCACTCGCCGAGCTTCCGCATTTTTTTGATTTTGCGTTTGATCAAGTCGCGCTTGAGCATGCTCAGGTGCTGGATGAAGAGAATGCCGTTCAGGTGATCGATCTCGTGGCAGAACGCCCGCGCCAGCAAATCCTCTCCACGAATTTCGAACTGCTCACCTTTCGCGTTTTGTGCTCTCACGGTAACGAATTGCGGCCGCACCACGTACCCGCGAAATCCGGGGATAGACAAGCATCCTTCTTCCTCGCGCTTTTCGCCCTCATAGTGAATCACTTCAGGATTCGCGAGTACGATCTTCGCTTCCGGGTTTTTCCCGCCGGTGACATCCACAACGGCAACGCGCAGACTTAGCCCGATCTGCGGCGCGGCCAGGCCGACACCCTGCGCCGCATACATGGACGCAAACATGTCTTCCGTAAGCTGTTCGAGTTCGGCTCCGAATTCCTTTACCGCCGGAGTTGATTTCTCGAGGATCGGGTCGCCATACTTGACGATCGGATAGATTTTCCTCAGCGCCGAAAGCGCCTCCGCAGCCGCCTGAGCGGGCTGCACCTCTTGCGGTTCTTCCGCTGCCGGAGTCACCGGCTTGGCAGCCGCTGGTTTAGAAGTCGTCGATTTGTCGGGCATAGTTGTCGAAATTCCGCCGCATCTCGGCGAGTGAGTCTCCCCCAAATTTTTGCAGAAAAGCATCGGCCAGGACAAGTGCCACCATGGCTTCGGCCGCCACTCCCGCCGCAGGCACCACGCACCAGTCCGAACGTTCGTAAGCCGCTTGAATCGGCTCCTTGGTCACCATGTCGGCGGTCCCCAGCGGCTTGCGCAGCGTTGAGATCGGCTTTAGATATCCTCGCACCACCACGTCTTCGCCGTTGGTGATGCCGCCCTCAAGTCCGCCGGCGCGATTGGACGACCGCCGAAACTTCTTTGCCGCCCGGTCATACGAAATCTCGTCCTGCACTTCGCTTCCGTTCGAGCCTGCCGCGGCAATTCCTGCGCCGACTTCCATGCCCTTGACGGCTTGAATGCTCATCACCGCCTGCGCGAGCCTTCCGTCCAATTTTTCGTCCCACTGTGCATGGCTCCCCAGTCCGACCGGGACATGATGCGCCACGACCTCGAAAACCCCGCCAACGGTATCGCCCGCTTTGTTCGCCGCGTCCACTTCCGCTTTCATCTTGTCTTGCACTGCGGCATCCACGCAACGCAATGGCGAATCGATGTCCGCGGTCACCGCCTGGATCTCATCCCACCGAGCGTTTCGGTCGAGCCGCACATGACCGACCTGTATCGTATGGCTGGCGATGTCGGTCCCCAGTTCGCGCAGAAGCTGCTTGGCAATCGCCCCGGCAGCCACGCGGGCCGCAGTCTCGCGCGCGGACGCCCGCTCCAAAACATATCGCGCATCGTGAAAATTGAATTTCTGCGATCCCGCCAGGTCCGCATGACCGGGCCGCGGCGCCACCAATCTTCGTTCCTCGGCAGCCGGAATCTGCGATGCTTCGACCGGCAGAATCTTCTCCCAATTAGTCCAGTCGCGATTCTCGATCCGCAACGCGATCGGTGCCCCAATCGTCTCGCCACGCCGCACGCCAGCAAAAATCTCCGCGCGGTCTTTCTCAATCTTCTGCCGCCCACCGCGCCCATAACCAAGCTGCCGCCGGTGCAACTCATGATTGATGAAGTCCACGCTGATGGGCAGAGACGCAGGCAAGCCCGAGATAAACGCCAGCAGCGCTTGTCCATGCGACTCGCCCGCAGTGTAGAAACGCAGCATTCCCCGTTCGCAATCTCCCCGCGCGATCTGTTTGCCGCTGTGGAAACAAACAGTGTAGCGGTCACGCCGCCTGCGCGTCCAGTTTCTACGCCCTTCGGTAGCGGGTCAGTCTCCGGGTACCCCAACTGATTTGCTACCGACAATTTTCTCACTAACGTGGCGCGACGACCTTACTTCGACTATCAAAGAATCACTTTATCATTCATCCACGCCGGGCATCCAAGTCAATCGGATACCTGCAAACGAACGTTTCTGAGAGGAGAAAACACCATGACCCAAACCGCGCCACAACGCGAAAAAGTACTGTACACCGCCAAAACGCACACCACTGGTGGCCGCGAACACGGTGTGTCCCGCAGCTCTGACGGCCACCTGGACATTAAACTTTCGACTCCTGGCACCGCAGGCAGCGGCACCAATCCGGAGCAGTTGTTTGCCGCCGGTTGGTCGGCCTGCTTCGAAGGGGCAATGGGTCTTGTCGCCCGCAAGATGAGGATCACTCTCCCACCTGACACGGCCATCGACGCCGAAGTGGACTTGTGCAATACCGACGGCGCCTACTTCATTCAAGCTCGCCTCAACATCAGCCTGCCAGGCTTGGAGCGTGAGGTTGCCCAGTCCCTGGTGGACGCGGCTGACCAAGCCTGTCCGTATTCCAAAGCTATACGGGGCAACGTTGATGTCGTGATCAAGCTGGTCTAAGCCGGACCTGCAAGCGTAAAAACTGACGCCGAAATCGGACACGTGGAGACGGTGCGCAAGACGTCTGGTTATGCGGCCTCTGCATTCAGACTCTCCAGGAGTTGGTCGCTCAGGCCGCTCGACCTGGCGTTGACTTTCCGTGTCCATGCTGTCAGATACTTGCACTGTTAGCCCTCGCTCGAACGCAATCGCTTGGCAAGGTTGGCGACCTGTGGCAAGCTGTTTGCCATGGGGAACAAAGATAGAGGAAACCGCGAAAAGAAGAAGCCCAAGAAGGCGGCACCGCCAAAGGTGTATCAGCCTACGGTAACGACCATCAACAGGCCCACCGCGCCCAAGACCTAACCGTTCGCGTCGACGTCCAACGCGCCACTCCGCCCGCATAGTGCCTTACGTCAGAGACAAGATCGCTTGGGTTTCTGCACGCCATTGAGTGGGCGAGGCCCGCATGGCCGCTCGCGATACGGAGCCGAGTGCGTTTTACAAAGCTTGACGTGCTCCCGGCTCACGGTTACGCTTTCGTGGAAGTGTTTGTTTCGCAAGAAGTTGTCGCTGAACGCCGTCGCTGAACGGTATTGTTGACAGGGACTCGTGGCAGACACTCCTCTTCAGGTCGCAAGACAGGAAGCCAAGCCCGTGGAACAGCTTTCCATGGTCCTGGTGCTGACCGACGCCCTCAAGGCCTTCCTTTCCCACATTCAGGACTATTCCTTTCTGGCGGCGCGGTCGCTCACCAATCTGCTCACCCCGCCGCGCTATTTCCAGGATGTGCTCGACCAGATGGACGACATCGGTGTCGGCTCGCTGCCGATCGTGCTGATGTCCGGTTTTTTCATCGGCGCGGTGATGGTGCTGCAGACCGGCTCGCAGTTTGTGCGCTTCGGCCAAACCGCGCTGACGGGCGACATCGTTTCTCTCGCGCTGGTTCGCGAATTGGGGCCGACATTGACCGGCATCCTGGTCGCCGGCCGCAGCGCCTCGGGTATCGCCTCCGAACTCGGCTCGATGCTGGTCACCGAGCAAGTGGACGCCATGCGCGCGATGGGCACCGATCCGAGTCGCAAATTGGTCACGCCGCGGGTGGTAGCGGGCATCCTGATGTTGCCATTGCTGACCGCGCTGAATGACTTCGTCGGCTTGCTGGGTGGTTGCGTGGCCTCGGTGTTCTCCTTGCGGCTGGGCGCCGTAGAATTTTGGACACGCGCGATCGATGCGCTCGATTTTCCCGACATCATGCAGGGCATGATGAAGCCGTTGGTCTACGGCTTCATCCTCGCCACCGTGGGATGTTATCAAGGGTTGAACGTGCGCGGCGGTACACAAGGTGTCGGCCGTGCGACCACTCAAGCTGTCGTCGTTTCCAACGTCATGATCATCGCGGCCGACGTTTTTCTGACCAAGATCGCACTCTACATGGGAGGCAAACTTTTTTGACGCGCATGAGGGGGGATCAGACGCGTTTGCGCTGCTTCTCGTGTACCACGGCGCCGGGGAAAGAATCCGGTGGCACAACTATTCCTGCTCGGCCTGAGCCTCGAAGGGGCTCCGCGCCTCCCATTTGTATGCGAGATTCAACTCGAGCCAAGATCACTGGCACGCCGGATCTTTCTTGGAGAGAATTTCTACCGCCGCCTGCTGAACCGCAGCTTGCTCGTCATCCACGCACAGGTTCGCTCCGATGAGTTCGCCGGCCATTTTCCGGAGCCGCAAATCGCCGGCAGATCCTGATCCTGTAATTGTCTTTGACGGCGTGCGCATCGGCTTCGACGAAGGCGACGTGTTGCGCGGCGTCTCCTTTCGCGTGCTCCCCCGTGAAACGCTTGTGTTTCTGGGCGAAACTGGAACAGGAAAAACCCTTACCCTCAAATTGGCCGCGGGTCTACTCCACCCGTCGATGGGCAGCGTGCGTGTTTTGGACAATGAAGTCTCGATGATGTCGGAGCAAGAGTTGCTGGCATTCCGCAGGCAGATTGGTTTCGTGTTCCAGGAAGGCGCGCTGTTCGACTCCCTGAACGTGGCCGACAACGTCGCCTATCGCCTGCGCGAAGACCACGTCGATGAAGAGGAAGTCGACCGGCGCGTGCGTGAAATCCTCGCCTTCGTCGAGCTGGAACACGTCCTGGACCAGCTTCCTTCCGAACTCTCGGGCGGGATGCGGCGTCGCGTCTCCATCGCCCGGGCCCTGGTTAATCGTCCGCAAATCGTGCTGTACGATTCACCCACGGCGGGACTTGACCCGGTGACCGCGCAGACCATCATCACTTTGATCTTGCGATTGCGCGACATCTACGGCGTAACCGCGCTGCTCGCCACGCATCGATTGCAAGACGGTTTCGCGCTGGCGAATTTCCGCTTCGACTCGAAGACCAAGCGCGTGGTGCGGGAAGCACCCGCGGCCGCGCAACTAGTTTTGGGCGGGCCCGAGCCGGTGACGCGATTTCTCGTTTATCGCGATGGCCGCATCTATTTCGAGGGTTCACCTGAAGAAATTGCCGCCACACATGACGCGTATCTGAAACGCTTTCTGGTCTAAATTTGCTGTAGTCTGTTTCACGAGGCCGGTTCTCTGGGTTCGGCGGGCGGCACTGCTGGAGGGAAGCATTCATGGCGCTGCGGAAACAATTGACCTGGACGGAGCTGCGCGTCGGTCTCTTCGTACTGGTCGGTTTGTTCGTGATCGCGGTGGGGACTTTCTATGTCACCGGCGCGGGCTTCTGGGGACCGAAGTACCGGCTGAAGACATTCTTGCCGGAGGTCTCGGGCCTGGCGACGGGCGCGCCAGTGCGCATCGACGGCGTAGATGTAGGCAACGTGGAGACGCTGCGGTTGGTGCCGCGAACGCAGACCCAAGTCCCCGACAAAAACAAGAATATCGAAGTCATTATGCGAGTGGACCGCAGATTTCAGCCCGACATTCTGACCGATTCCACCGCCAGCCTGGTTACCGAAGGTCTGCTGGGAAATCGCTATGTGAACATCACGCGCGGCTTTACCGGCGTGACTTTGAAAGAAGGTCAGGAAGTTCCCGGCACGGAAGAGAAAGCGATCAAGGAAGTCGTCGAGCGCAGCTCGGACCTGCTCGGGAATTTTCAAGCCCTCACGCTGAGCGTTCAGGATTTGGTCGCGGGCGTCAAGCAGGGGAAAGGCAACCTCGGCAAGTTGCTCACCGACGAACAAGCCTACAACAATTTGAACGCGCTGCTGGCCAACAGCAACAAGATGGTCAGCGGTATTCGCGAGGGCCAGGGCTCGCTCGGGAAACTCGTAGCCACCGACGAGATGTACAACAAAGTGGGCGCCGCGGTCGATAACGCCAATTCGATCATGGGCGATGTCCGCGCGCAGAAAGGCACCCTCGGCAAGCTACTCTACGATACGGCCCTCTACGATCAAGCGAAGGAAGCCATCGGCAACGCCAACGGCGTAATTGGCGACGTTCGGGCAGGGAAGGGGACCCTCGGCAAACTCACCACCGACGACGCTCTTTACAATAAAATGCGTGACACCAGCAACAATCTTGCGAACGCCACTGCCAAGCTGAACGACAACACCACCACGGCGGGCAAACTTTTCTCCGACCCGCAGTTGTATGACAACTTGACCGGGTTGACCGGCGACCTGCGGCTCCTCATCGGCGATTTCCGTCAGAACCCGAAAAAGTTTCTCCACTTCAGAGTCACTATTTTCTGACCCGCTTTCTTTGTGCAGATCGCCTGCGTGTGTTGTAATGGTGTTGTAACAAAACAACGATAATGTCACCGACGCAACCTCTTGTGCCTACAGGATCGATAGAAAATCCGGAATCACCACAAAAACAGCTTCGTCCTGAGGCTGCTAAATCCACTTTGCCTCAACCTGGACGTCCGGTGCCCAGCCGGGCCTACCCCGGAGCATTGATTGTCGTGGAAGGAACGGACGGCTCCGGCAAAAGCACGCAGCTCTATCTATTGAAGCGATGGCTCGAAATCGGCGGCTACCGCCTGCACTTCACGGAGTGGAACTCCTCGCCGCTGGTAAAGTCCGCAACGCGCCGCGGAAAGCAGCGCCGATTGTTGACGCCCACCACGTTTTCGCTGCTGCACGCCGCCGACTTTGCGGACCGCTGCGAACGCCAGATCATGCCGTTGCTGCAAGGCGACTACCTGGTGCTGGCCGACCGCTACGTCTACACTGCATTCGCGCGCGATGCCGCCCGTGGCTGTCCGCCGCGCTGGCTCCGCAACCTTTACCGCTTTGCGCCCGTCCCGGACATCACTTTTTATTTTCGCGCGCCGCTCGACGTCGCGGTGAGCCGTATTCTGAGCGGACGCCCGAAACTGAAGTATTACGAAGCCGGGATGGACTTGGGATTGTCGTACGATCGTTCCGAAAGTTTTCGCTTGTTTCAAGCGCGCATTCTCGAGGAGTACGACAAGATGGTGGACTCCGATAATTTCGTCGTCCTCGACGGAACGCTGCCCGTAAACAAACTCCAGAAGCAAATGCGCGACATCGTGGCATCGAAGATCGACCTGAAGCGCTTCGCGCCGCACGCGCCCGAGTGGAGCAAGGATGCCTGAGCAGGAAAAAGACAAAGACAAGGTCGCCACGACCGCGGAACCGGCAGCGACTCCCGCCGTTGGCACAGTGACTGCTGATGCCACGCCTTCGGCAAAGGCCGCCGTTGCTCCTGAGGACGATTCGGCGCTGCACTTTTTTGGCGAGCCGCTGGTGGGGTTCGATCCCAGCGAAATCACCGGCAGCCTGATCGTAATCGAGGGCATGGACGGCTCAGGTCGTTCCACGCAGATCACGCTGCTGCAGGAGTGGCTGGAGTCGGAAGGGTTCGCGGTGCAAACCAGCGGCCTGCGTCGCTCCAATCTTGTGGGACGCGACATCGACCAATTGCTGGCGAAAAACGCGGTCACGCGCCTGACCCTCTCCCTGATGTATGCAACGGATTTCTTCGATCAGGTCGAGCATCGCATATTGCCAGCCTTGCGCGCGGGCACAGTGGTGCTGGCGGACCGCTTCATCTTCACATTGATCGCCCGCGGCGTTGTTCGCGGAATCAATCGCGACTATATCGGCGGCCTATACGCCATGGCGCTGCGCCCGCATCTGACGTTCTGGCTGAACGTACGTCCAGAAACGGCGTTCGCGCGCGAATTTAAAAAAGCCCAAGCGATCAGCTACTGGGAAGCTGGCCGCGACATGTCGCTGTCGCACGACCTGTACTGGTCGTTCATCCGCTACCAGACCATGATCAAGCGCGAATTTGAAGTGATGGCCAAGCGCCACAACTTCATCGAACTGGACGGCGAAGCCAGCGTCTCCGCCGTAAATAAGCAACTCCGCCAGCGCATCGGCGAACGCCTGGGAATTCGCGCGACGAAGTACACGCCGTCCGCCGCGCTCGCGCACCTCTGGCGGTAAAAGCAAGGCATGTCCGAGCCGGTTCACATCGCCGCGATCGACGCTGGCTCCAATGCAGTCCGCCTCTCCGTCGCCAGAGCCTACTCCGCACTCGATATTGAGCCTCTCTACAGCGAACGCTATTCGCTGCGTCTCGGCGAAAGTGTTTTCCTGCGCCACCGCTTCACCGAAGACATCTTCAAAAAAGGGGTAAAAGCGTTTCGCCATTTCAAGGAAGTGATGGAGGAATACGGCGTGACTCGCTACCGCGCCGTGGCCACCAGCGCGTCCCGAGAGGCCCGCAACCGCAAGAAGTTCCTGCGCGAAATCAAAAGAAAATGCGGCATCGCCCTGGAGGTTATCAGCAGCGTCGAAGAATCGCGCCTCGGACGCGAAGCCGCCGTTGCCGCCCTCGGCCCGGAGTCGCCGCCCCGCTGCATCATCGACCTCGGCGGCGGAAGCCTGGAGATCAATATCCTCCACGACCACACCGTGGAACAGTGCGCGCAAATACCTGTCGGCACGGTGCGCTTGATGACTACCCTGAATATTCCCGGCGTAATCCGCCCCGCGCAAGCGGAACAAGTGCGGCGCTACGTGCGCGCCCTCCTCGAATCGAAATTGCCTGCGCGTCCCAACCTCGCGGATAGTGTTGCCGTTGCGCTGGGCGGCAGCGCCGAGACTCTGGCTTCCATAGCGCCTGGTCCGCGCGAGCACGGTGTTCCCACGCTGCAACTCTCCCTCCTCCGCGAGCGCCTCTCCGGCATCCTGGATCGCGACGTCCGCGAACGCATGAAGACCTATGCTGTTCGCCGCGACCGCGCTGACGTCATGGGTATCGCCGCCATCACCTTCATCACCCTCGGCCGCTATCTGAATTTGCGCACCCTCTCGGTCCCCAGCATCGGCATTCGCGAGGGCCTGCTGCAAGAAATCGCACGCGAAGCCTTCTCCCGCAAAGAGCCGCATCGCTATAACGCGGCCGCCCGCCAGCTCCTGTTGGGAACGCGCAGCTTCGCGCGCCGCCTCGAATACGACCAGCCTCACGCCGAGCATGTGCGCGAACTCAGCATCCAGCTTTTCGATCAGCTGCAACCCGTGCACCACTTGCCCGCACAATCGCGCGTGCAGTTAGAGGCTGCCGCGCTGCTGCACGATATCGGACACATGGTCAGCCATCGCGGGCACCACAAACATGGCGAGTACCTTGCCCTCAACGGCGACATCCCCGGTCTGGAAGGCCGCGATCGCGCGATTGTGGCGGCCCTGGTGCGTTATCACAATCGCAAATCCGTTCCCGCGGGGCATCACGTCTCCTACTCCTCGCTCAACAACAACGACCAGCGAATTGCCCGCCGCCTCGCTGCGATTCTCCGGGTCGCCGAAGCTCTCGATCATTCGCACCGGCAACGCGTGACGAATTTGGGCGCCTCATTCCAACGCGGCGCCGTTGGCCTGCAGATCACCGCGCAAGGCGACGCCGCCGAAGATTTGCGTGACGCCATTCGCAGCGCGGAACTCTTCGAGAAGGAATTTCATGTGCGTCTATTTTTCAGGCAATCGGGAACGTGACGATCCGTGACAATACTGATAATCGTGGCAACATTGTAGAAGCGCAGCATGGCTGCGCCACAGCTTGCCTGGGCGTAAGCACCATTGGAAATCGCGATCTGATAAGGAGTCACAGTTCAAATGCAGCTCTACATCGTGCGACACGGTATCGCCATCGACCGGGAAGACCCCAAGTCACCCCCCGACCCGGACCGTTTTCTAACCGAAGAAGGCATCGAGCGGACCAATCAGGTCGCCAAAGGCGTCGTCGCGCTAGGGGCTACCGCGGATTTGCTGATGAGCAGCCCATACGTCCGCGCCATGCAAACCGCCGAAATCTTCGCGGCCGCACTGGAGTACCCAAAACAGAAAATCCGGCGCACCGATCTGCTGCTGCCCGGAAGTGAAGCGACGCTGTTCTTTCGAGAGCTGGCGAAGGATAAGCATTCGTCGACAATTTTCTGTTTCGGTCACGCCCCGCAACTCGACGACTTGATCGCCACAGGGCTGGGCTCAAAGCACCATGTGACCTCTTTGAAAAAAGCCGGAGTCGCGCTGCTGGAACTGAAGCGCGTTTCTCCCCCGAGCGGACAACTCGTGTGGGTGGCTACACCGAAGATGCTGCGCAAGGCCGCCAAATAAAGCCTGAGTAGCAACGTCAGGGCACGGGTTTACAGGCTGCGGAAAAACTTCTGTGGCACGGCCATTCCAGGCCGTTCGCATCAGCTGAAGCCCTGCCCTAGGGAGGGCCAGTGGTCGCAAAAATATTTCGAGACAAGAAATCGCTTAGCATAGCGGCAGCCGAACAGGCTTCAACCACCTTGCGGCACGCCATTCACGACCGAGGCCGAGCACGCATCGTAGTAGCGACCGGAACGTCTCAGCTGGATTTTTTGGATGCCCTCGCCACGTCGCCAGATATCGACTGGCAGCGCGTCGAGATGTTCCACCTCGATGAATACGTGGGGCTGCCCATAACCCATCAGGCGAGCTTTCGTAAATATCTCCTGGAAAAATTCATTCATAAGGCTGGCATCGCGCACTATCACTTGCTCGATGGCGAGGGCCATCCCGGCGACGTCATCTGTCAGGTTGGAAACGAGCTGAAGTCGGCGCCAGTCGATGTTGCATTCGCGGGCATCGGTGAGAACGCACACCTCGCCTTCAACGACCCTCCAGCCGATTTCGATACCCAGGAGCCTTATCTCGTCGTCGAGCTCGATGAAGCCTGCCGCCGCCAGCAAGTGGGCGAAGGCTGGTTCGCAAATATCTCGGACGTTCCGCGACAAGCCATCTCCATGTCGATCCGCCAGATCCTGCAAGCACGCGAAATCATTGCCGTCGTCCCCGACGCTCGGAAGGCCCACGCGGTGAAACTGTGCGTCGAAGGAGAAATCACTCCGATGGCGCCAGCATCGATCTTGCGCACGCATCCGGCCGCCACACTCTACCTCGATCGCGAATCCGCCAGCCAACTGAGTCCGGCAAAGCTAGCCGAGTTTGCCGCTGCCGGATAACGACGCAGATGATCAAACTCACGCCGACACAACTCCCCGGTCCAATGGCTATTCCTTGTAGGGGCGGGGCTTGCCACGCCCGGCGACAACTCCGGCTCGGTGCACACTCCGGAGCAGAGACGTGGCGCTAGCTGGACAATTGGATGCCGCGCCACGCCCGCGCGCAATCCCCTCATTGCGCTGGTGGATCGGCGGCCTGCTGTTCGCCTCCACGGTGATCAACTACATCGACCGCCAGACACTCTCGATCCTCGCGCCCTATCTCAAGCTCGAGTACCACTGGACCAACACGGACTACGCCAATATCGCAATCGCATTTCGCATCGCCTATTCCATTGGACAAACCGTCTGGGGCCGCCAGATCGACCGCGTCGGAACCAGGCGCGGACTAACCATCAGCGTCACGTGGTACTCGATCGTCTCGCTGTTGACCTCGCTGGCCAACGGCACGGCGAGTTTTGGTGTATTCCGCTTTCTGCTCGGCGCGGGCGAATCCGCCAACTGGCCCGGCGCCAGCAAAGCGGTTTCCGAGTGGTTCCCCAAGCGCGAGCGTGGAATCGCCGCCGCTTTGTACGACAGCGGCTCCTCGGTCGGCGGCGCCATCGCGCCCTTCCTGATCTTGCCGATCTACCTGCGCTGGGGATGGCGCGTCGCGTTTGTCATTCCTGGCCTGCTCGGATTTTTGTGGCTGATTGCTTGGCGCCGCCTGTATTACCCGCCACAAAAGCACCCCCGCGTCACCGCCGCGGAGCGCCAAATGATCCTGACCGACAAGCAGGAAACAGAAGCAACCCCGCAACCCCTGCCGCGATGGCGCGATCTTCTGAAACTGCCGCAGACCTGGGGCGTGATTGTCTCCAAAGGCCTGACCGATCCCATATGGTTCTTCGTCACCGACTGGTTCCCCATTTATCTGGTCGCCAAGGGTATTTCGCTGAAGAGCGGCCTGATCGCCGTTTGGATTCCGTTCCTCGCCGCCGATCTCGGCAATTTCTTCGGTGGCGCCGTTTCCGGCTACCTGATTCGCCGCAGATGGTCCGTAGGCGCGGCACGCAAATCGATGGTCGTTTTCGGCGGCTTCGGCGTAATGCTTCTGATCCCCACAATCTTTACGGTGAAGCTGTATCTCATCACGCTGCTGTTCGCACTAGCCACGTTCGCCTATGCGGCATTTTCAACGATCGCAAACGTCCTGCCCACCGACCTCTTTCACAGCAAATCCGTCGCCACGGTAAGCGGCCTGAGCGGAACCGCCGCAGGTATCGGCACCATCCTCGCCTTCGAGTTGATCGGCCACTTCTCCGACACCCGCCAGGCCACCGCCACCCACACCTTTGATCCCATCGTAATCGTCGCCGGCCTGATTCCGTTCGTAGGCATGATCCTGGTCCTGCTGCTGGTCCGCAACAACAGCGCCACCGACGAGGGCCTGGTGAAACGAATCTGATCACGGACAAAACCGGGATCACGATCGAAGACGCGGAAGCTGTCACACCGGACCCTTTGAAACATCTTCGCCCCGGGAGCAGTGCGTTTCGAGGTGCAGGCGATCAGAGGAGGTAAGGCACCAGGGCGGCGGTCTGTCGGGCATAGGTAGCATACGTCTCCCCAAACTGGGAGCGCATCCACTTCTCCTCCATGCGGAGCTTGATCCAGAACGCGAGGAAGATGAGAACGAAAACGATGAACCCGCGCACTTGGGAGATGGCAATCGCCATGCCAAGAAACCCGGTCAGAATGCCGGTGTAGATGGGGTGACGCACCACGGCATAGGGACCCGTCTTGATCAGCTCGTGGCCCTGCTTAATGGTGACGGAGCGGCTCCAGTTGCGGCCGAGGTGCTCGCGCGCCCAGACGGCGAAAAGAATGCCGGCGACGGTGAGCGCGGCTCCCAGCCAGAAGGGCCAAAAACCAACTGGCCAGAGCGGAAGGTAAAGCCACCGCAGCGGGATGTGAGTTGTCGAGAGGAGGACGATCGCGATCAGGAAGATGAGGACGCGGAGAATGCGCGATGCTGCGGGCTCGAGACGCTGAGTGGTTTTGGTATCGGTGGCTTTGATTTGCCAGTAGAGAAGGAAGGCGATCCAGACCACGGGAAAGAAAGCTTCGTAGAACCAAAGCATGTGGACCTCCGCGCGCCAAAAAATACTACGTGGCGGGCCGTGGGAGTTACAGGCCGAGCGTCGCCACCTGTTCGTCTGCCAGAGCTAGTACCCGGCGCAGCTCTTTCTCTCACTGTTTCAAGTAACGAAGCGCAACGCATCCTGATTTAAAAACCTTGGACTCAACAAATTTTAATTGCAATCTCTCCGGTAGGCGAATACCTTCTGACAACCGTCTCCCTTCTCCTGCAACGATTGGCTGAACGACAAAACGATATTCATCAACTAGACCAAGCTCTATAAGTTGTGAAGGGATACTCACACCACCGGTTAAAATATTTTTGCCTGGTTCTTGTTTCAATTTAAGTATTTGGTCTTGCAGCCCCCTACGAACAATTCTCGTATTTCCTTCAGCGCTGTCTAATGATTGTGAAAAAACAATTTTGTTGATGGAGTCAAATGTGTCAGCAAATTCGTTCTCTGCTTTTGTCTCAGAGTGGTTTTTTGCGATATCGGGCCAATAAGGAACCATCAATTGATAGGTTTTACGCCCATAGACGAGTAGGTCGGCATCTCGCAGGAGCAGCGTATAGTGTTCGAGTATTTCTTCATCGGCATTCATTTTGGTGTGGTCGCAGCAGCCATCTAGAGTAATGTTGATTGCGAAGATTAGATTTCTCATTTTCGCCTCGGATTGAGCAGCATGGTCTTGGAACATAAAACCAATAACTTTGAACCGCGCTTCATTGCAACATAAAGATCAGTTGCATCCAATTGGAAAAGGCCGTCCCCGATGTTGGTGGCTTTCGTCGGCCGCGAACAGTCTGTGTCTTCGCCGAGCAGCCGGACGTGTAGTTCTTTCCCAACGCGGAACCGCCTGCCCTTTCCGTTCTCCCTGTCCGAACGTGGGAAACATCAGGGCATCCGGCGAGGAGGCCTTGGAGAGCTTCCGCCAAGCTTCGATGACCGGCCGCACGGACTTCAATTAGTTCTTAGCGTGGACAACATGAACGCCAAGGTGTCCGGGCGCGAGTCCTTGAACGGCGCGGCCGAACCTGGACGCGATCTCCTGGAAATTGATGTCTTCGATGGCACAAAATCCGTGCGAGCGAAGAATCGCTGCAATGCCAGCTGGCTCGAAACGGCTGACCGAACGTTCATCAATTTTCTTAAGCTGTTCGGTCCGCTCCGTTTCTAATTGCCTTAGCTCTTCTGAGAGTGCCTCGGGAGGTTCCATGTAGTCGAACACCACCTCCGAGTTCTGGATTGACGACATGTAGTCCAGAGTGCGGCCGATAGCGTCCTGTGTCAGATATGGCACAACCCCGAGCCAAGTGAAAAACGCGGGCGCGTTCTGCTGAAAGCCTGCGGCGACGAGCTTCTCTCCCACATCGTCCCGCTCGAAATCGACGGGCACGAGAATAAGCCATGGCGGAAGTGCGATTTGAGCTTCAGCCAAGCGCTGGCGTTTCCATGTCTGCGTCGCGGCGTGGTCCACCTCATAGATACGGATCTGTCGTGCGCCATGGGGATTCCGGAGAGCGAAAGTGTCGAGTCCGGCGCCAAGGATGACGATCTGTCGAATCCCTCTTTCGACGGCTCTTGACAAAGCATCTTCCGCAATCCGGCTTCGCGCGGTGGTGAACAGACGTCCGATGCTGGCCAAGGGGTGTCCGTTCGCAAATTGAAGCACTTCCTTTTCGTCTTCACGCAGAATCTTCATGGCAAATGGGTCATAGAGGATTGAGCCATGATCGAGCACCTGATGAGCAGCTCGTTGTCGGGCGATCATCAGGGCTGTGCGGCTGGGTTCATTAGGCTTCATGTTCGAGGTCCCCGTTCTCATCAATAGCTGATCGCACGAGTTATCCTGTGCGCGATTGGCGCCATGCACACCGATATCTTCTGCTCAATTAGATACCTCCGAATCCGGTCCCAAGCAGGAACCAACCCCAACATCGTTGCAGCCTGCAAGAGGCGAGATATTTCGGCGCTAGGCTCCTGCCAGGAGACAGTGTTCGTGGGTGCCAGGAAACGTCCAAACTATGCTCTGTTGGTAGCGATGATGACGTGCGCGTATGTGGCAAATTCTGCTGCATTCGAGTGGTGCCGAAGCGAATGTGGATTTTCGAGCGACCGGGTTAATCTGTGGGTCACTCAAATATCACTGTTCGTGAGCGTGCCCTGCTGGTTCCTCTTAGGCGAACGGCAAGCGACACCCTTAACTGATGTGGCCTGCCCCCGTTTTATGTACCAGTGCTTATGAGTTGGTGGGCGCAGTCTATTCAGACTTATCCTTCATTGCCTTTATACTTGCTTTCACCAGTTTCTTCACCAATGTTATTGGTACTGATTTACTCATTGGGAAGCTGACAACGGCTTTCGTCGTAGCAAAACCTGCAAGTTCCTTCCTATGTTCTTGTATTACTGGAGGGCGTACATGTAGGCGTATGTGTGGTTTCTTGAAGCTGAACCAAGCAAACATCCCGTCATAATCAAATCCTGGATAGGAATATCCGGGCCATTGGAAATAATCGGTGCGTTCAGTGGCACCAGGCGCTGCCGCCCGAATGGCCGCTCTGATCTTCGCCAAATCGCCGTGCGCCTCTTTCGGACATCTTGCTATGTATTCATCTACTTCACTACTTTTGCGTTTTTTCAAGGTTGCGTTCTCCCCTTGTCGTAGTGTTTTTTCATTGTAATCGACTGTTGTGGCAGGCGGCTAAAGAATCACAACTGCGGCCATCCTTTGAACTCCAAAAGCTGCTATAAACTGTGCGCGGCTCTGTACCAAATCGAAGGAGGCGCCATCTGGTCACCTCAACAATCAAGATCGCGCGTGGCGCGGGAAACTAAAGATGGCTGAATCCTCCGCAGTGGCCATACCGACCGCAGGCCGCGCAAAGCGCCTGCTCACTCTGTGGGACCTGATTTTCTTCGGCATCGTGCTGATTCAGCCAATCGCCCCGGTCCCGCTCTTCGGCGTAGCCCAAAAACTCTCCGACGGCTATTTCACCGCCATCATCCTGTTCGCCATGTTCGCCATGATGATCACCGCCGTCAGCTACGGACGAATGGCCGCGCTTTTCCCGTCCGCAGGGTCGGCGTACACCTACGTTGGAAAGGGACTCAACCCGCACCTGGGATTTCTGGCGGGATGGGCGATGTTTCTCGACTATCTGCTGCTCCCACTCATCAATACCGTGTGGATCTCCGCGGCGATGCACAACGTCTACACTCCCAAGATTCCCTTTGTCGTCTGGGCCGCGATTGTCGCTGGTATCATCACCTTCCTGAACCTGCGCGGCATTCGTTCTTCGGCGCGCCAGAATAAAGTGTTGCTCTTCATCATGTTCGTCGTCATCGGATTTTTCATCGTGCTGGCGGTGCGTTTTCTGTTCGCGACCCAGGGATGGGGTGGCCTGTTTTCCACGCAGCCGTTCTACGATCCGAAAACGTTTAACGCGCATCGCATCTTGGGAGCGACGTCGTTTGCCGCGCTCACCTATATAGGTTTTGACGGCATCACCACCTTGACCGAGGACGCCGAAAATCCGAAGCACAACATTCTGCTCGCCACCGTCCTGGTCTGCGTGTTCACCGGAATCTTTGGCGGCCTGGAAGTTTACCTGGGCCAGCGCGTTTGGCCCGACTGGCACTCCTTCACATCGCTGGAGACGGCATTCATGGATGTCTGCGGCCGCGTCGGTGGTCCGTGGCTCTTCAACGCCATGGGACTCGTTTTGATTCTCGCCGCATTCGGAAGCGGCCTGGCCGGCGGCCTGGGAGCGGCAAAACTGTTGTTCGGCATGGGCCGCGACAATGTGTTGCCGCGCAAATTCTTCGGTCACCTGGCGCCGGGAACGAGCACGCCAACCTACAACATCATCTTGATTGGACTGCTGAGCTTTGCCGGAGCAGAGCTGCTGAACCAATTCGGCAGCGCTTACCAGCAAGCCGGCGAACTGCTGAATTTCGGAGCCTTTCTCTCGTTCATGGGTGTGAATCTGGCAGCTTTCTGGCAATTCGGCGTTCTCAAGGTAGCGGGCGGCAAGCGCCGCATTGTAGTCGACATCATTCTTCCGCTCATGGGCTTCGTCTTTTGCGCGGTCATCTGGTGGAATCTGAATCCGCTGGCCAAGACCGCCGGCGGAATTTGGTTCGCCATCGGGGTGCTGTATGTCGCGATCAAAACGCGTGGATTCCGGGCCGCCCCGGTAATCATCGATTTCAGCGAGACCTAGCTGGACGCATCTCGATAAACCGGGCGGCGAGTCGCATCCCCGCCAAAGTTGCGGAGATACGGCTCGCCAAACCGATCAGCGAAACTACTTGTGTGTCATGGTGCCAACGCGCGCCAGCATATCGCGGTGACCCGCGGGGTCCAGCGTTGCACGCAAACCAGCCCAGCCGGCCGGGTTGCTTTTCTGCGCTTCCTCGAGGGCCGCGTTGAATTTGTCGACGCCTTCGGGGCCGTTCGTGACGACCACAACAAATATCGTTCCCACATCGGTGGAGTGTACGACTTCCTCGTCCACCTGATAGGCGTGGAGGGCGCCGTCTGCCATCAGTTTTTCAAGAAGGGAAACGAATGTCGCCTTCAGGACCTTGCCGCCGGGATCGCTCGAATCGGCTTTCGTGCGCCACGTTCCCACGCGCAAGTAGCCGTTCGTGAACGTACCGGAATGAGAGTCGTAGTCGTGGCTCTCCATAATGTAGTCCCAATGCTTCGCTGCGGCCAAAGGTGGCGCGGTAGCTCCGGGTGCGGTCCGAACATTTTCCAGCACTTTCAGAATGCCGGACATCGAAGTTGCGGAAAACCACGTGCCGTGCGTCGGCTGGCCTTCCTGGTGGTTGACGACCACATAGTTTCCAAACGAAACGATGGACCCGTCAGCAACAGACTTCTTCATGATGTCGATGTCGGCGGCATCGCCCTTCAGATAATCCGCCCACATGGCGCGTGGCACGGTCCACTCCGAAACATACGTGTACAGCGCGGGCTTCTCCGCGCTTTGCGATTGCGCGGCTACGCGGTTAGCACTGAGCGGCACCAGCGCAAGCACACACAACAACAAACACACACCAATCGATCGAATACGCATTCTTCTTTCTCCTATTTTTTCTCCGCCGGAGGCGGGGTGGGGCACTGATTTGTTGGTAAGGGCCTAAAGGAATGAATCCGGAATTCGTGTTCCGACCTTCCGTTGCGCGGGTAGCGTACACGGAACGCCCGCGGCTTGCAATGCTCAGGCAGCATCGCCAATGCCCCGACGCTCCGCGCGCGAATGCTGGTCGCTATCCTTTGCGGTTAGCCCCGGTAGCCGCCCTCTCTTAGCCTGAGCCTGGAAGGGCCGAGAGGGTGGGATTTAGATGAGACATGACCGAGGCCGCAGGGGCGAAGTGCTCGACTGAAGGTCGAGAGAAACCGACGTGACGCGAATCAGTCGGAGGCGGCTGCGGAAGCCGTGACCTGGCGGTGCTCCTGGAACTCCCGGAATAGCGCCACCACATTATCTTGTTTAGGCGCAGGCTTGAGGATGATCGTTTTGGCGATGTAGATATCGAGGAGATGTTTCGCGGCAGCAAGGCGCGCCGCCGTTTCGACGGAGTCGACCAGGCCCGGAACATGGAGGATGACGGCATCGGCTGATTTTTCGGCGCGCATTCCTTCCGACGTGTCCACGTCACACTTTCGGAGGGCGCGCGCGAGGCGTAAGACCCCGGCTAACGCCTGGATGTTCTTTTGTTGGTCTTCAGAAATCCTCGAGAAGTGTCCGCTGTCGGTAGTGGGCTCAGGGCCACGATGGTAGCGGACAGCCCATCCAAGAAGTTCCCACTCTTCAAAGGTCCAGCTGGGCGGTAGTGGCAGTTCGCGCAAGAATCGGAGCGCGGCTTTCTGCGGAGATTTTCCGCCATCATCTGCGCCGACGCCGTGCAAGCGGGCCGCGGCGCGCAGTACGCGGCGCATGGCGTGCTCATTGAATGCCGGCGCGGCGTGTGCGCGCCGAAGGGCATCGAAGATCGCGATGGAAATACGCGATATCTGGGCGGTGCGGCGCGGACGCGTATCCGTGGCGCGTGCGGTGGCGCGAAGGCGCGCCATGGAAGCGAGCGCGAGGCGTTTGCCTTGTGGCAGGCCGTGGCGCCAGTCGTTCCAAAGGCTGGTCTTTCCCAACGTGAGCTGGCGGTACGTTTCGATGCGTTGGCTGCGTTCGCGGTGAATCGTTTCTTCCCAGGTGTTTTGTACGTCGGTGGTGTCGTGGGATGCGACCTCTTTGACCGTCGCGGCAAGCACATCCAGGTCGTGGACTTCACCCAGGAGATCCTGGAGACGCTTCAGGTTGTCACTCCATAACGCGTATTGTTCCGGGAGTAGACTTTCCACGGTGTAGCGCAGACGTTTAAGGCCGATACGGAGTTCGTGCCACGGTTTGGGCTTGTCGGTACGCTGTGCGCGAGTGTGCAGTTCTTTGGCCTCCTCAAAGCGCTCGACCGCCAGGCATTGGGCGGCGAGACTCGAGCAGGGAACCAGGCGGGCACGCTTTCGAAGCTTGCGTTCCAGGCGCGACCACGATTTTCCGTCAAACTTTTCTACCGCACGCAGCGCACGCTGGCGCAGGTCCGGTTCGTTGGCGGCGAACGCAGCTTGCAACTTTGCGCGCAGCGGATCGTCGCTGGCGGCAAGTTGCTTGACCCATTCGTCCATTACCTGAGAGTCGCGTAGAGCGCCGAGCCTGCGAAAAAGCTTTCTGGGGACCAGGCGCATTTGGCGCCAGGCGGGATCCGGGTCCACCTCCTGGATCACGGCGGCTACCGAGCGACAGCGGCGAATAGCTACGCGGAGGTCGTGGACGGGATCGGCAGCGGGATCTTTGCGGACGTGCTCGAGCTCCTTGAGGACACGCTCCATCCAATAACTGAGGCCACGGTGCGCGCTAGGCGCACCGGGAAGGGTAGCCACTGTTGACATGCAAAGCCTCGACTGAACCGCTCGACGCTGCGGTGGGTGCAGCCCCTGCTCGAACGGGACCTATAGGGTAGCTCTTGAGCGGAGATGCGTCCAGTCCAGGGCGCGAGCGCCAAGATCCGGCATCATGCCGATCAGCACTATGCCCATGAGGAGGGTCATGGCCGCGGCGAAAAGGAATACGCGGGAGGGATCAGGGTGGCCCTGGCGCAGCATCCCATACTGGGCCAGTGGCTGGAGCGCTACGCCGACGAAGGATAGAAGGTTGGCGACGGCGATGGTGCGGCCTTTCTCTTCAGGCGCAGGGAGGCGCTGAATCAGCGCGTTCACGGGGACAACGAAAAAGCCGCCTGCTGTGCCCAGCAGGGCGAGCAGAATCGCCACGATGAGGAAACTCAGGCCCGGGCTTGCGAGCAAGGCGGACATGGCCATAATGCCGATCATGCCCGGAAGAATCATGCCGTGTTCGATTTTGCCGGCGGAGGCGTAACCTGCGAGGAAGCTACCGATTCCGATGCCCAAGCTTAGTGCGGCCAAGAGGTAGCTGCTGTGCTGGTCGTCGACGTGGAGGATGTCGGTGGCGTAGAGGACGATGTTGAGGAGAAGGAGCGATCCCAGAAACCAGAAGAACGTATTCGCCAGGACCGCAACGCGCAGCACGTTGTCGCGCCAGAGGCGGTGAGTTTCCACGAAAAATTCGCGCGGGACGTTCCAGTCGAAGCGGCGGGTTGGATCCGCGGCGGGGACTCTTGTAATCCGCAGGCTGATTAGTAGGCCGATGATCGTGAGAGTGAGAAAGATGATGCCGGACCAGACCTGTCGGCCGCGAAAATGGGTGGCCAAGAAGCCTCCCGCTAGCGCGGCGAATATGGCGGAGAGGAGCGTGGTTAGCTCGATGATGCCGTTTCCCCAGCTGAGTTTTGATCCGGGAAGGAGTTCGGGGAGCAGTGCGTACTTTGTGGGGCCGAAGATTGCGCCTTGGGTGCAGGCGAGGAAGAGCGCTGCACCGGCGAGATCGAAGCGATTGGCGGATAAGGCGAACGTTGCCAGGCCCATCACGATAAGTTCAAAGAACTTGGTGCCGATTGCGACCGTGCGCTTGCTGTATCTGTCGGCCAGGTAGCCGCCGGGGATGGAGAAGAGGAGGAATGGGACGGCGAAGAGCAGGGGCACTACCAGGACGAACCAGAGATCGCGTTCTTGCTTGGTGAGGGCGGTTTCCAGCACCAGGAAGCTGACTAGCCATTTGAGGGCATTGTCACTGAAGGCGTTTTGGAATTGGACGGCGATTAGAGCCCAGAAGCCGGCGAGGCTGGTGGCCGATTGAGAAACGGCGCCTGAGTTTTCTGGTTTGTTATCCAAGGATGCGGTGAGTCTAGCTGCGAGAGAATCCAAAGGGAAGAGACGCGGGAACCGGAGGAAGACAAAGCTTTAACACCGAGGGCATAGAGATCGGAGCACCCTTCGAGGCTCAGGGCAGGCAGAGGGCACGTAGATTACAGAGGGGGGCCCTGGGTTTTCGTAAGTGTTCATTCTAGAGGTGGTTAAAGTGCTTTGTTTTGCTACACTTTCGTAAGTATTCATTCTAGTAGGCTTACCGACCTTGAGGTAGTCCTGGTTTAAGCCGCAGTTGGACAATACATAGGCGTGCTTTTACTCTACGGTACTATGCCATATTCGTTATCTTAGTCAAACGCACAATTCGGGCCGATCTCGATTCTCGATAGGCCCATGAAAACTTCGGCAGACTTTGCTGGAGAAGCACTTTCCGCAACTTGGGGGCGTGCTCAGCGCGAGCGAGTTTCAGAAGATGCTGCAAGAGGAGCCGGCGCGCGATGACGACTGGCGCATGGGAGATTGCGCATGTGGTGGAGACGGACGCGAGTCCAGGTTTCGCTTGGAAGTACTGGACGAACGTGGCGAATTGGGATGACCCGCCGGCTGAGTTTGCGTTGGAGGGGCTGTTCGCTCTAGGGTCTCAGGGCACCACGCGACTCCCTGGGCAGAAGCCTTTGTACTGGGTCATCCGAGAAGTCGCCGCTCCAAACAGTGCCACGATCGAGTTGCCGGTGGGCGAGGGTGTTTCGGTATTTTTTAAATGGCGTGTTGACGGCATCGCGGGTGGGCGAACCAGGCTCACGCAGCGGATCGTGCTTGCGGGCGAAAAAGCGGATACGTTTCTTGAGCAGGCTAAGGCCGCGTTTTCCACGGGTCCCGCTGACGGCATGAGGCGGCTCGCCGCGGCGATGGCAGAGGCGGAGGGGAGCGGCCAAAAGTCGTCTCCATGAGAATGATAGGGAGATGGCGATATGGTGCCCGAGATAGGAATCGAACCTACAAGGACCGAAGTCCGGTGGATTTTGAGTCCACTGCGTCTGCCAGTTCCGCCACTCGGGCACGCAGAAAATCGTATCACAAATCCGTGCTAATAGAGGGAAGTGCGACGAGCTTCTCTTCGGCGAGAGTGGTTTTTTAGAATTTGGTACGCAAGTTTTCCGCATCCATCGCTCTAAGGTCTTGAAGCTGACGCAGGCTCGGTTTCGGAGGGAGCGTGACCTTAAGGACGGGGAGAAGCAGCGACTCCAAGACCCAGGTTCAAACGGCGAACCTGGGGCACCCGCACCCGGCTGGTCGAGGACCACAGGTTATTTTTTAAGAAAATGCGTCACGCAGCGGCAGTTTTGGGTGCCGTCGCCGCCACTCCTCGCGCGCTTCACGCAATTGCACAGCATAAATTTCAAGTGGCGGCTCGCCGAAGTTGGTTTCCGTGCTGCAAAGCATCCTGGCGGCTTGCCCGACTTGTAGGAGTTGGCTGTCTGGAATCGCCCGGAGCCTCGCGCGCAGGCATTCGATATCGAGTTCAACTACCAGGGCATCTTGTTTCATCGGCCCTCCACAATCCTAAGAACGTGTGATCCGCCTCGCTAAAACGCAAACGCCGAAAGGCAACCCTAGCTTTTTCGCCAAAGCAGGTTACACCGAAAGCCCGGGTGTGCTTTGGTACCAAAGTTTGGTACGCCTCGGCCTCTGAGGCTACGAAAGCAGTCCGCGGTAGGGATGGACTGCCGTGTCGAGGCTAGTCTCGTGTGCTGTTGTCGATTGTGTTTTGAACGGGAATGGAAGAAAAACAACCCCAGGGCAGGTTAGGGAACTAGCTTGACTGTGGTCCGATGTCGCTATAGGCTTCGCCCGCAATCCACCATCGGCCCCGTCCGGAAAGCTTCGCTGTGTACGATAAGCAAATTAGAAATGCCCCTTGTTCAATCGTCTTATTGGCGCGTGGAAGTTACGACAGGCCAACCGTATCGCGGGACGCCTCGAGAAGTCTCTCCGTGTCTGCCTCGTGTCTGTTACCGACGAAGACGGCGAATTGAATTCAGATATTTCCGACGATGATTTCGTTCTGGCATACATCTTCGGGATGGTGCTCGCTAGCCTAGAGTCGATAGGCAAAGAAAAGGACGCCCGGGTCGCCGCACTGGCACTACGACAAACCTTCGAAAACCTATTTGGGCAGGGCCAGAAGTTAGCAGAATTGTGTGCCGCGTTGGCAAAACGGGACGATGAAGACTTCAAGCACGCCGCTCACCTTGGATATTCCGACGTCCAAAAGTTCTTACCGTCAAGTTCAGGCACCCCCACCGGACTTATCGAACATTTGAAATTTTATAGAGAGTAGACTGAGCCAAGGCCGGCACCTTCAAATCGGTCACGATGAGAATGTGTTGGTTCAGCCTGAAGTGGAGAGACGGCGCCCCTCCCGTTAGTGAGTATTCCGTCCTTGCAAGCTCGTTGCAGCTCCACCACGTCCGTCCGTCTCAACTACCGAGTAGCCAGGCGGTCTTTGCAGCCGCCCGGCCCTCTCAGAACTGGGCGTGAAAGTTTCCCTTCACCCAGCTCAAGCCCTTCGAACGCCTCTTTAGAGGAGACGCGGTTTCGAAACGGGAAGACGCTGACGATGAACCCAGTCATGGCACTCGGGATGAAGTAAAACGCAGTTCGTGGCACCAGTGGAACCGCCCATCACACGGGGGACGCAGTAATGCAGGCGCCAGCCCGTGATCCGGGTGATTTTTGTATTGCACTGCGTGCAAAGTCCACGTTGTTCATGCCAGAGATAGCGAAGAGTGCGAGTACCCCGAAACGTTTCCAGCATGTGAGCTCCTTCGCGTTCTTCGAAGTAGGTTTCATAGGTTGGATCGTACGGGTTGGCTTCGCCTTTTACCTTGACGTGTCGTTGGATGGGAGTGCTCTTGGCGTGGAAAAGCCAAAGTTTATTTGGCCGTCCCTCGTCATCGCGGGTTTCACCGAAGAAGGACCAGTCACGGTCCTTGCGCCGTTCAAAGTATTTCGGTTTGAACCAGCGCGAAGACTTGTTCGGGTGTCTTCTTCGTGCCCATTGCCACAGACTAGAGAAGAGTGCGTGATCCACGCGCTCGAACGTGCGTTTGCTCACCGCGTGCCGATGATAGTTCGCCCAACCGCGAATCTTTGGGTTGAGTTGATCGATCAGATCGGCGGCAGGCACGCCATGTGCGTCTTTGATGGTTCGTCGGACGCCCTTCAAGAAGGTTCCAACATTCTTCTTGGAAGGCTTGATGAACAGTTTCCCGTTGGGATACCTGCGCACATTTTGTCCGAGGAAATCAAAGCCGTGTTCCACGTGCGTGATGACGGTCTTTATCGGAGAGAGTTCAAGACCTCGTTCTTGCAGGAACTGCTCGATCAGGGGCTTGATTTCTCCTTCCAGTAATTCTTTCGATTTACTGGTGATGACGAAGTCATCCGCGTAACGGACGAGATTGACACAGGGTTTCTCACCTCCAAGGGACTTGAGACGTTTTCCTGCTGGATACTTTTCCTGCAGGAGTCGTTCAAGTCCATCCAACGCGCAGTTAGCGAGCGCGGGGGAGATAATTCCACCCTGGGGAGTCCCGTCTGTCGTTTCGTGAAGAACGTGTTTTTCCATATACCCGGATTTCAACCACTTTTGGAGAATGACTCGGTCCATCGGGACGTGAGCCAAAAGCCAATCGTGTGAAATTTTGTCGAAACAGGACTTGATGTCGCCCTCCAGAATCCACTGCGTGTTTGTGCTTCTCAGTGCTTTGAAACACTGTTCCATCGCATCGGCGCAGGACCGCTGCTGACGAAACCCATAAGAGTTTTTATCAGCAGTAGTTTCCACAACGGGGGTGAGTGCCAGCAGATACAATGCTTGCTGCGCTCGATCCTTCATCGTGGGAATTCCGAGCGGGCGCATCGTTTTGCCGTCCGACTTCGGGATGTAAACACGTCGCAGGGGCTGAGATCGATAACCCCTACGCTTCAGTGCATGCACTGCCTGTGTTTTCTTCTCTGGTGTGTCCCAAATTTCTTGGTCCACACCGGGGGTTGCCTTGCCATTGTTTTCCGTCACTCGTCGGGCGGCGAGAACTTTGCCGCTGTAGGAGTGGGTCAGCAAACGTTGCAGGGCTCGCACCCGGCCCCGTCTGCTTTCCTTCGTGGCCTGCACGATACGCACTTGGAGTCGGCGAACGTTGCGGTTGATGGCCTGCCAGTCGATGGCGTACCAGTCCGCCGCTTCGCGTGAGACCGCACCAACAGCTTGCGCTGTCGTCATCTGCTTTGCCTCATGAGCCGATTAGTCAAGTTCTCTCGTGTGAAGCACCGTAAAGGGAAGTCAGCCCGCTTTCGCGTCCGGTGATGTTGTCGATGACGCTGACGCAACCGATATCCACTCCATTACAGAGTGGCATTTGCTTTCTCCCTCCTCTGTTATCCGCACCGCCATCGGTCCATCTTGCGATGAACTTTCCCCTTGCGGGGAGCGATGTGGATTTACCCTGTTCCGTGGGAATGACGCGATAGGTTAGGTCTGTTCTATACGCCGACAGTGTTGTTTACCCATGACCGAGAACCCGGAAGCCTCGGTGCTCACTGCAAAAAGAGCCGCGCAGCATATTAGGCTCTCTCGGGCTAACGACGCTTACGAACATTTGTGTATTCTGACCCTGCTACCAAGCCTAGCCCCTCTCCACCTTATGCTGGCAGATGCACCGTGGCCTCACGGTTTCGGTGCCACTCTTGCGAATGTGGGTCCATTGTCCGAGGGCTTCGAACGGTCTGTCGCCTCGCCGCTCCAACCTCGTAGGCTACGTACGATGGGACGCACGGTCTGATCGGCTTCCTCCTTGTCAGACAATCATTCCAACAGCTTTCAGGTCGCAATCCGGATGGCCCGTCATCCGTCCAGCGTCGATGCCAAGCGCAGAGATCACTTCCCGCAGGCCGACTTCCCATTACTGATCGGCTCGACGTGGATCACTGTTGAGTGGCCAGGCGCCATTGCTGGCGCCCAGCCCTCTAAGAACCGGACTTGAAGGTTTCCCATTCATCCGGCTCGAGCACCCAAAAACGCCCCCCCCTGAAAAAACGAGGACGCGGCCGATTCAGAACGAATCAGACCTACTCGATACTGACTTGCTGCCGATTCGCGCGGCGGTGGAAAATCCACCGGTCGGGTGTGAAGCTGCACCAACGGGTTGCCCCGTCGTCATTTGCTTTGCTTCATACATCGGTTCCTCAAGCGTTCTCGAGCTGAGCACCAACAGGAAGTCAGCTCCGTTTCCGGCGAGGTGATGTTGTCTTCCTGAGGCGACGCAACCTCTACCTGCCCGATTACAGGGCAGCCTTCGCTTGCTCCCATTTCCGTTACCCGCATCGCCATCGGTGCCATCTTGCGATGGACGTTCCCCTTGCGAGGAGCGCTACGGGCTTACCTGTTCCGCTGAAATGACGCGATCGGTTAGATCTGCTCTATACGCCGGCCGTGTTGATTACCCATGACCGAGAAACCGGAAGCCTCTGTGCTCCCTGCAAGAAGAGCCGCGCAGCATGTTAGGCTCTCTTCGGCTGACGACGCTTACGAGCATTTGTATATTCTGATCGTACGATCAAGCCTAGGCCCGCTCCACCTCATGCTGGCAGATACACCGTGGCCTCGCGGTTTCGGTGCCGCTCTTGCGAGCGTGGATACATTGTCCAAGGGCTCCAGAACAGTTCGTTACCTCCCCGCTCTGCCTTGTAGGCTACACGCGATGAGACGCGCGGTCTGATCGAGTTCCTCCTCTCCAGACAATCATTTTCAGCAGCTTTACAGGTCGCACTCCGGTTTGCCGACTACCTGCTCACAACCCGCACCCCGACCGACGTGCGCAACCGACAACTTGCGTCACTCAGGTAGTCCGACCCGCCGATGGAGTTCCCCAAAGCGCGGGTCGGAGCGGAGGCTATCCATGCGAGCGTCGGTCGCCAGATAAGTAGGCAGGTAGTAGGACCGGTCTTTGTAGGCCTGATCGAGCAAGGCGAATACCTGGTCTTTGTGTCCCAAGCCTGCATCAATGACGGCGATGTTGTACGGCGCGACCCAACTATGCGCAGATACCTCTTTTAAATGATCCAGGATCTTTTGCGCTTCGGCGCGGTTCCCCGATAGCGCGTATGCATGTCCCAGGCCTGACCAGGTCTCGGCATTGTCCTTTTCCAGTTCGACCGCGCGTTGAAACTCGACAATGGCCTCCGGCAGCTTTCCTTTCTGCTCATAAGCTCGCCCCAGGAAACAATGACTGAACCAAAAGTTCGGGTCAATCTCAATGGCCCGGCGGAGTTGCTCAATCGCCGGATCCCAGCGTCGTGCAAACACCAGAGCCCCTCCCACGCTGAAGGCCGCGAACCCGGAGAGTGGATCGGCTTGCTGTGCCCGCTTGGCTTCCGCGATAGCCTGATCGTTTCGCCCCATCGGCGCAAGGAACCAACTGTAGTACGTGTGAGCGTCCGAATTGTTGGGACTCAGTTCAATGGCTCGTTTGAATTCCTTTTCCGCTGCAACCCAATTCCAGTCATACCAGTGCGTGACGATCGCCAGGGAAACGTGAGCCCCCGCATCGGATTCGTCGATCGCGAGCGCCCGCTTGGCCGCATCCTTGGTCTTGGGCCCGGCTTCGTTCGGAGACATAAACCAATCGTCCTGGTTCACGTAGTTGAAAGCCAGGCCGCTGTAAGCCAGGGCATAGTTGGGATCGACAGCGACAGCCTGATTAAAGTAGTCGATGCCGGTGTCAAACCCCTCTTTGGTGAGTTTGTTGGTGTGGTATTTGCCCTTCAGATAAAGCCGGTAGGCTTCGGGATTATCTGTCGAGCCCTTGGTCAGCTTCTGTTGATCATCCGGCGAAAGTTGTGAGCGCAGACGCTGGGAAACTTCCCTTGCAATGTCACTCTGAACCGCCAGCAGGTCGGCCACCTTCCGGTTGTACTGCTCGCCCCAAAGTTGCTTGCCGTTACGAATGTCGTCGAGTTCGACATTGATAGTTAAATCGTCGCCCCGCTGCCTGACGTCCCCTGTGAGTACGGTTTGCACGCTAAGTTCGTCGCGAATCTTTTGCACATCCATCGCCTTACCCTTGTAATGGAGAGCGACATTGTGCGGAGTTACCTTCAGGCTGGGCAGCCGCGCCAGGCTGTTGTTGATGCTTTCCGTAACGCCATCGGAAATGTATTCTGCATCGGGATCGTTGGTTCGATTCTCCAGAGGCAGAACTGCGATGGAATCAATGCCTACCTTCGACCGTCTCAGATAAATAAAGACTCCGACGCAAGATATGACTAGCAGACTCACGGTAAAAGCCAAAGCGATGGCGCGCCGTTTGAGCCCTGAGATGCCCCGTGTGGAGGCTTGTTCGAGCGCCTGACGGAGATCTGTCGCTGTCCGGAAGCGGCCGTCCGGAGATTTCGAGAGGCACTTGCGCACGATCGCTTCGAGCGCGGGCGGCGCGTTGAGCGCTTCCGGATTCTTGTGAACGATAGCGCCCAGGGTCGCGGCGGACGAGCCTCCAGAAAAGGCGCGGCGTCCTGCGAGCATTTCGTAAAGCACCGCCCCAAAAGAAAAAATATCAGAGCGCGCGTCGGCCAGCTTGCCCTCGGCCTGCTCTGGCGACATGTACGCCGGAGTGCCCATGATTGTGCCCACCTGCGTAACGCCGATGCTCTGGGTTTCATTGTCGGTCAGGCTGCCGTGATTCTGTTTCGCGAGTCCGAAATCCAGCAGCTTTACAATTCCGCTCGAGGTCGCGAGGATGTTCGCTGGTTTGAGGTCACGATGAATGATCCCCTTGCCGTGTGCGGCCTCGAGCGCGACAGCAATTTGCCGCGCGAGCTGCAACGCCTCCTCTGGCGGAAGGGCCTGCGGCTGTTCACAGTCGACGATCGGCCGCCCGTGGATGTACTCCATGACCAGAAAATCTGGGCCGACGTCGTAAATCTGGCAGATGTTGGGATGATTGAGTGCGGCGATGGCTTTGGCTTCACTCTCGAAGCGCTCGCTGAACTGCTCGCGAGAAACTTTGATCGCGACGTCCCGATTTAAACGGGTATCACGGGCACGATACACCTGTCCCATCCCGCCCGCTCCAATGGGCGCAAGGATTTCATAAGGACCGAGTTTGTCGCCTGTAGAAAACGGCATGTGAAGAATCGAGCTAAGTTTAGCCGATCACAGAGCAGATAGAGAATGTATTACGCAACCCGGAAGTTATCAGCTCGCCCGTCGGGTTAGTACCGACAAACACGCTTGTGTTGACTGGTCTGGCCAACTTCCGGGTGGTCGGCTATCCGGAAGTTATCCACTTTATCCGTTCCTCGGGCTGTCCGGGACCATGCTTCTTGGTTCTTCACGCGGCCCGCTGGCGGCGGTTCTTCCGCTGTTCCCTCGCCGCATCCAACTTCCGATCCCGCTCGGCGAAAATCTCCTGCTGATGCCCGCCGAGCATGTCCCTCGGCGTGATGTATCCGATCGCACTGTTCAGACGGATGTCGTTGTAATGGTCTAGTTACTCTGTTTGAGGATGCCTTTGATCTTCCCTTCAACGAGAAGGCCGCTGTAAAGCTGGGCTCTGACGCGGGAGCCAACCTGAAAATGAGTTTGACGCTTGTAGAGCGTAAGTTCATAATCCGATCCTCGCAACCTCAATCCCACTGAGGAGTCAGAAAGTCGGGGGAGTGAATCGATGCTTGAAAAAACGGACCATATCATGGCCACATACAGGGGCGCGGCGGACGAGTTCGGAAGATCAGCCAAGGAATTCCTGCAACATGTCAATCTTTTACATCAAGCTTGGAATGCGTACGAACAGGCCATGACGGCAAGTGCTGAGCTGCGTACGGTCCTGGATAATGGCGATGAAAACCTGCGAACCCTGATGACTCAGCTGGAACAAGCGGTCAGCAGCCCATTTGGCAGGCCCATCGACAGCGGGAAAAAGCTGGAAGCGCTGAAAGATGAGGTGATGAAGGCGAGCGCCGCCGGCGCGGGTGCGGCAAATCCGACCGGTGTGACGATGCTGCCTTGAAGCCGCTGCGATGTAACTCGGCTGTTCTTGCGCCGCGAAAGTGCCGATGTTCATTGTCACGTCGCAACCGTCCGAGCCGCGTTCATCTTGAAGTTTTTCGCCATTCCCTGACAAAGTGTTTTGCTAACAAAGTTCGACATTCCGAATTTCCACCGAAGGTTTCTACTTAGGGCTTGACAACGATTGTGGGGGTTAGGTAGCGTCGGCGAGTCGGGTCAGCGCGAGGCGGTGGAACTCTAAATGAACCTTGAGGGAGTTCTAAGATCTCGTTGAGTATCTGCGTGACTTCCCGGGGCACACTCGCGCCAAGAGTTACGCAATTCTTCCCGTCGAAGAGCTACCTGACTTAGTTTGAAATTTCCTTGGACGCGCGTCTCAGCGAAAGAGAACACTCGTTACGATTTCGGTTCACCCACGCTCGAACGAATCCCAGCACGCTCGAACGACATCAGGACAACAGGAACTAGTTGCGTTAGCTGTCGACTCGCGGTTAGACGCGCGAGGGCGAAGAGCGGATCGCAGTCCTCGGTGCTACCCGCTCCATCCAGCAAATGCTTCAGGTTACCAATTGAAATGTTCTTTCCATTGTCGCCGTCGGAAATCGATCCCTATTCGCCCTGCGGAGGCCATTAATGCCGGAAACGAGACCGAAAGAGGAAGCAGATCGGCCGGTAGACGATTCAAATAACGATAGAGATCAGCAGATATCCGCTCTCCTAGCGACGACCGTGGAGCAAATTCGCTCTGCGATGTCGGCGAGCGGAGCGGTCATTGCGGTTCGCGATCCGGAGGGCGCATGCTGTTTAGCAAGCACTGGCGAAGCTCCTCCGGTGGGTTCGCGGCTGCAACCGGACTCGGCCTTTACCAGAGAGTGCCTCGAAACGGGCGAGGTCGTGCTGTGTGAAGACACGGAAAATGATTCACGAATATTGCCTTCGGTTGCAAAGAGCTTGCACTTTCGTTCGGCCGTGGCTGTGCCCATTCAAATGCAAGGGTGTGTGATTGGCGTTATAGAGGTTTTTTCTTCGCGGCCTTCGGAAATCTCCCCACCGGATGTTGATGTACTGGAAGAATGCGCCAATTTGGTTGCTCCTGTTATCGCTCCCAGAGCGGTAGCAAGCGCGCAAGCTGTCCAAAAAGCACCACCGTACCCGTTTCCGGCACCGCCGCCTGTTTCGGCTGAAGAGCGAGAGGGAAGCTCGCCGTCCGTTAGTGCGAATTGGTTTCCAATGGAACCGGGGTTTTCCGAGGAGCAGCCGGTGGAGTCAGCACGGCCTGTTGTTGAGCCAGGGCCTGCAGGTGATGCAGGATTGCCCCGCAACTCGACGCAGTCCGCTGAAGATTCGACCGCGGTGCAAATAACGCGAGGTCGCGCTGCCTCGCTTTCCTTCCTCGCTGTGGTTTTCTTCGTCCTATCTTTCTTCCTGGTCGGTGTGATCCGTCCTATGACAATGGCGACGTCCTCCCCCAGTCCTGCTGCGCAAGCTTCGGACTCGGCAAGGCGCGACTCGCAAGCGACGGCGACACCGGAGGAAGGCGCAGCTCAAAAGACCTTGAAACCGCGAGGCCACAACCGTTCGCGTCCTGAGAAACAGGGCGGTGAACCCACCACTGACTGAGATTGATCGTATACCGAACTCCTGTTCCCAATATTGGCGGGCGCCCGTATGATCGTTTTTTCGCAGTGAGGGCCATACCGCAATGAGGCAAATTACGACGTTTGCTGGCGGGCGCCTTTTGTTCGATTGAAGATTTTCAGGTAGGAAAACTTAAGGGCGCGGCAGCGGTTAAGCTGTTGCGCCCTCTTTTGATCGAGCCGTAAAGTTTTTATGCTTCCCGGTTCAATCTGAGGTCAAGATAATCCTAGCGCCCAACGTCGTCAATGCAATTGTCGCGGAACGTCTGTGCAAATCTGTGCAGAGGTGTGCAAAAGCAGGTCCTCTAAAATAAGCGAGCGTTCTACTGCATTGCGGTCACGGAGGTGAACCCAAGCGCGCCCGCTTCGGAAAGCGGCCGCTGCGGAGCGTAGGCAACTCATGCAACTCTGCCCAGCTGTTGCACAAGGACTCGCTTTCAGAACCGAAGCGTGATGTACACGGACGCTCGTCAAGCACTGGTGCTGGTCTGCAGATGACGCGTTTCAACTCTTGGGAATGAATTCCACGCGACTGCGGCGCTGGCGATTGATAGACCCGCGCAGGAGAACAGGATCAGGCGAAATCCGGAGAGAAACGCTTGTGACACTGCGTCGCGAAGTGCCGCACTGGCGTTGGCGTCCAGATTTTTCGGCAGGTCCATGCCCGCCAGCTCGATTTCCCTGGAGCGAATCTCGCGTACAGTTTCGGAGTTGAGAGGAAGAGTTGCGAGGCTTCGATTCAGGTGGGTGCTGAAGACCTTCACCATCACGATTCCGAGAACGGCGATGGCGAGCACTCCTGCTAATCGCGCTACCGCGTTGTTGATGCCGGACGCTATGCCGGTGTGGTCGCTATCCACGGAAGCCATCACGACCGTTGTGAGCGGCGCTACCGTAACCGCCATTCCCAAGCCGAGTACCACCGATGCGAGAAAGAATGTCTTCCAGTAGTTGCCACCTTGAGAGAACAGCGCAAATAGAACGAAAGCCGTGGCGACGACCAGGGGTCCGAGAATCAGAGGAAGCTTTCCGCCGTACCGGGCGACCAAGCCGCCGGACCAGCGCGACAAGGAAAACAACAATACGATCACGGGCAGTGACGCCGCGCCGGCAGCGGTGGCCGAGTAGTGGTGCACCTGCATCAGGGTGACGGGAAAGAGGAAGAAGAAAATACCGGTTGCGGCGTAGAGGAATAGCGTCAACAGATTCGCGCCGAGGAAAGAGCGGGACTTGAACAGGGAGAGCGAAACCATGGGCGAGGAGATCCGAGCTTCGACCCACAGGAAGAGAATCAGGAAAATCACGCCGCCTAGTAAACTTCCGGCCACAAGTGGATTTCGCCAGCCAAGTTTTGATGATTCGAGAAGTCCGGTGACGATGCCGGCGAGACTTGCGGTGGCAAGCAATGCTCCTGCCCAATCGAGACGCTGCGCCTGGGAGTTTCGACTCTCTGGCACGTGGAGGAGGGAGAGCACGAATACGGCGGCGGCCATGGGAACGTTGAGAAAGAAGGCCCAGCGCCAGGATGCGTGTTCGATGAGCCATCCACCGAGAACTGGTCCGAGCGCCATGGTGATCGCGGTAAAACCCGACCAGGTGCCGATTGCCTGTCCGCGAGATTTTTCGTCGAAGGATGCGCTGATGATGGCGAGACTCCCGGGAATGAGCATCGCGGCACCGATGCCCTGGACGGAACGCGCGACCACCAGGAAGTGAATACTGGGAGCTAAGCCACAGGCTGCGGAGGCGGCGGCAAAACCGGTCACGCCCAGCAGGAATACCAAACGGCGGCCCATCCAGTCTCCCAGTGCGCCCCCTGCGAGGATTAAGGACGCGAGAACGAGTCCGTACGATTCGATCACCCACTGCACATCAACCACGCTGACGTGGAACGCCATTTGGAACTTGGGCGCGGCAACATTCACGACGGTGCTATCGATGAAGGCCATGCTGGAGCCGAGAATCGTGGCGGTCAGGATCCATGGAGCTGAGTTGCTGGCGCAGGGCGTGCCTGGCGTTGCGGAGTTCATCACAAGCTCATCGCATGGCGTTTTCATAGGACAAATGGCCTCGAAGACGATTCGATGCAGTCCAAGCGCAACTGGCCCGCGGAAATGCAAAGGCGCTTCTCAAGTTGAACGACGCTGGCGGCTCGTCTGTCAAATGCGAAAAGTGGTGACGATCGATTTTTGACCTGATGGCGGCTAGAAAAGCTCTGCGGGGTCTGAGGAAACGGGGCGGCAGGGCGACACGTCCGTCAGTGGGAGGGCGAAATCATGCCCATACTCTGGTTGGTGACGTTGATCCTTGGCTCGGGATTCGCCATCGCGTCGGGGCAGGGAGTGAAGTGGAAAGTGCTCAACGTGGGCTTCATCCTGGCTTGTATGGGCTTGGGTTACGGGTTTGGTTATGCAGCTGGGTTAGGAAGTAAAAATCTGGGAGCGGTCCCTCACGCGGCGCTACCTTTCTCGATGATGTTCGGCATCGTAGGAGCGCTCGCGTGCGTGCGGCGGAATAACTGGCGGGTGAAATGAAGACATCTCAGTGCCTGGCTGGGAGTGGAGAGTGTCGGCGTGGCAGCCGAACGGAGTCCCCCAGCGGCCCTTCGTTCCTTAGGGTGAACTAAAGGCGAATTGATTGCGGGCTCTAACGGCACGGCCCTTCGTATCCTCAGGGTTAACTGAAGCCGTGCCCTGACGTTGCCGCACAGATTCGCAGAGAAACGCGCAAGCGGCGCTAGCCCGGGCATTTCGATTGCGGTCAGTTGTGGGCTGCTCTTGCGGCGGGACATCTTTCGCGCCGGAGTACGGCGAGTGCGTTGAGGGTGGCGACGATTGCTTTTCGCTCGGCATCGTCTACGGCGACGTGGATGACGCGTTCACCGATGGCGTTTTGTGCGGCCGCTATACGGAAGGGTATTGCGTCGGAATCCGTTTCAAGAACAGCGTCTTGATAAAATTTCATCCATTCGTAGTCTTCCATCGCCGTCTCCTTTCCTCGTTTCGGAGGATCTTACCGAACACGGCTAATCGGGGATGTTAGTAGCATGCGGCGCAATTGCAAGACCTAAATTCTGGCTAAATTCTGGCTTCACCAGAAATGTACGCTATCGTACAAACCTCAGAAGCAATAGGTCGCCTGCATTTTCTGGGAATTATGAAGTGCGAACTGCTCGTAGCCCGCTAGAAGGTTGGAGTTGAGGTCGCGCGGTTTATTGGTCTTCACTCTCTTTAGAGAAACGGGAGGAGACCGGGTTTCGGTCAAAGCCCGCTGGGTTCCGCGGTTTCCGCTCTTCGCTCGACGCTCCAACCCTTGTCGAGATGCCGCCAGAGACGTAGGGTCTTTCCTGTATACCGGAAGGCGTTCAGATAACGTACAAGCATGGCGGCTTCGCGGGCGGTTCCCACCGTCGAATCCGGACGTAGGAGCGCCATGCGCATCCTGGTAGCGGACGATCACGAGGCGGTGCGGAGAGGGGTCTGTACGATATTGGCTTCCCGGAGTGAATTCGAGGTGTGCGGCGAGGCCGCGAACGGGGAAGAGGCCATATCGTTGAAACCAGACTTAGTTATTCTGGACATCAATATGCCGGTTCTGGGTGGCTTCGGAGCGGCTAAGGAAATTCAGCGGCTGTTACCAGAGGTCAGGATCCTTTTTTTCTCGATGCACGACAGCGGACAGTTTGTCGATGAGGCGAAGAAAGCGGGAGTGCAGGGATTCGTTGCCAAAGACCGGGCGGGTGAGACGCTGGTGATGGCTGTGGATGCTTTGCTGCGGGGGCAGACCTTTTTTTAGGCCATGGGGCGCGACCCGTTTGGACAATGGTCGTCGAGAGTTTGTCGCTTCGTGGTGACTGCGGGCGACCGGAGGGGACTTCTGCTGCTAGAGCGGCACAAACTTGCAAGTTACCCGAAAAGCCATTCGAGGAACGATTTGCGTCGCGGAGGCGGTGTGCGTCGCGGGCGGCGTGGGAGCGTCGCGGACGTGGCGGCAGGGCGTTCTTCCAGGCGTCCCGCGTTCGCCGGGACATGCTGTGAAAAAGACCGGCGAGTGGATTGCGAATAGGCCGGGCCGGGTTGCCAGTAGCCGTAGACGCAGCGGGTGCCGCGGCGGGAGCAGTCGTGAGTGTCGTGGATCACGCCGTCGATTAAGGCGGTGAGATGCTTTGAGACGCTGACGACCAGGGGGCCGGGTGGGAGTTCGTCCGGGCGGAGATGGACCGTGCAGCCGGAGCCGATCCGCATCGTGGGAGTCCAGACCCAGCCGAGAGAGTTCATCACACGCCTGATTGTGGATTTGTAGACGCCGGTGCGGGCGTTGCTCTTGCCGCGTTTCCGGGTGCCGGTGCGCTCGTGGACGGAGGCGCGGTTCACGAGATCATAGATGTGCTGGTAGGGGAGACCCGTGGCGATGGCGATGGAGCGGACTACGCAGTCGCCGGTTTTGCCGCGGTACCCGGCTGCGGTGCGTCCGCCGTCATGGAATCGGAAGTGCTTCGACATGCGCGATCGTGGGCTGGGGGTTCGGTCGGCGCGACGGGTCAGGCGCTGGCTTCGGATGCGGCTTCCGGCTCGACCGGCTTGTCGGTGGTTACGCGAAGAGCTTCGATCTTTAGGCCTTTGTTCATGTCGAAGCGTTGCTTGCGGTCGAGGCTCTTGACGAATTCCCGGGTGGCCTTGCCGATGGCTCCGGAGATGCTAGAGGCGTCAATCTTGATGGTGCGGCTCTCGGAGCCGACTTTGCGGTCTTCGTACTTCAGGGTGACGTTGTAGGTGTTCATTCTAAGCCTCTTTCTTTTGTCGCGCTTTCAGTTTTCTCACTTCCGGGGGTACCATGTCCAGTCGAGCTACCAGGATCCATCCCTAACAACCAATGGCGGGGCACTCAAGGGCGGAGATTCCAAGAGTCAGTTAGGTCCGGCGGACGACCATGCAGGTGATGTCATCGTGTTGGGGAGCGGCGCCGACGAATTGATCGAGGGAGCGCATGATGTTGGCGAGGGTGAGTGCGGAGCGTTCCTGACCCGCGAGTTGGATCATGGAGAGGAGGCGGGCTTCGCCGAATTCGTTGCCGCGCTCGTCCCAGGCCTCGGTGACGCCGTCGGTATAAATTACGAGGAGATCGTGGGGCTCGATGCGTGTGACCCCCGTTTTGTAATTTTCCTTTAGCTCGATGCCCAAGGGGATGTTGTCGGACTTCAGGCGCTCGATGCTGCCGTCTTCGCGTTTGAGGATGGGCGGGTTGTGTCCGGCGCAGAGGTAGCTAAGATCGCCGTTGGCGGGATTTAGCTCGGCGAGGAATGCAGTGGTGAAACGCCCGGCATGGCTGTTGGCGCAGACCTGGCGGTTGAGACCACCGACGAGTTCGGAGAGCGTGCCGCTGGCGCTGGCCAAGGCTCGAAGGCTGGCCTGGAATGTTGCCATTAACATAGCCGCGGGGACGCTTTTGCCAGCTACATCGGCTACCGCGATCAGGAGCGGACCGTCGCCAGAGCGAAGGAAGGCGTCGTAGTAGTCGCCGCCGATGGTCTTGGCGGGGCGCATGGCAAAGGCTACATCGATGCCGGGAACATCGGGGGCTCTGCGGGGGACGAGCCATCGCTGGATTTCGCGGGCGATTTCGATATCGCGCTTCATGGAGATATGATCGCCGAGGACCAGGGCGAGGAGGATCAGCAGGCCGACGAAGGCGAGAAGAAATTCGATTTCCTGGGTGAGGAAGAGGAAGTGAAAATTGACTATGGCCAGGAAGGCCAGGACGATTGTGAGAAGTAAGAACAAGCGGCGTGCGGGGGAGAGTTTGGCGAGGATGCTGGTAGCGAGATAGCCGAAAATTCTAAAAGGGCGCTTCCAGGAACGCTCGAAGCGGCCTGCGTGTTGGCTCACGTCTTGTTTGTAGAGGCGGGAACTCTCGCCAGCTTCGACTTTGAACTGGGTCCAAAGCTCGTCGATTTCCATGCCGGCAGTGAGGCGCTGCCAGCCGGCTTTGGAATGTATGAAGGCCCGGCGGATAGCCAGGCTTGCGCTATCAAACCAGCTCTTGGTCTTGGCGCGGGCGGAGTCCAGGGCTGTTCGCAGCTGTTGAAGCAGAGGAGAAACCTCATCAGCAGTGTACGCTTCTGCGTTGGAGCACGGCATGGGGTTTAATGGGTAGTCGGGCTAGCGCTGGATTGTCGGTATGGGACAAACCGGGAAAAAAGAGCGGCAAAGAGTATTGAATCGGTTTAATATTGCGCGGTTGCAACCCGGTCGGCGGTTGCGGCGCTAATATCGCTTCCACTTTTCTGCTTTCTGAGGAGTCTTATGCCAGGTCTGCGTTCGGTTGGTTTTGCGGTTGTGGGTCTTGGGATTTTGCTGGGATGGGCAGGAATGCTTGCGACGCCGGCGCTGGCCGATGCGGGGGTGAAGGTCTACCTGCACAAGGACTGGCAGTTGCAGTCATCTTGCGAGGTGAAGAGCGGGGGCGAGCAGGTGTCGGTTGTGGGATTTGACGCCAGCAAGTGGCATCGCACGGATCTGCCGAGCACCGTCGTCGGGGCGCTGGTCGATGACAAGACGTATCCGGATCCGACTTACGGGACAAATTTGAAGTCGCTTCCAGGGATGGATTATTCGACGAGAACATTTTTTGCGATGCAGGATATGCCGAAGGACAGTCCGTTCCGGTGTTCGTGGTGGTTTCGAACGGAGTTTACCGTGCCCGCGGAGTTTGAAGGCAAGGCGCAGTGGCTGGACTTCCTGGGGATCAACTACCGGGCGAATGTGTGGATCAATGGCAAGAAAGTGGCGGATGAGAAGGATGTGGCGGGGACGTTTGTGACGTTTCAATTTAATGTGAACAAGTTTCTGGCTGTGGGAAAGCCGAACGCATTGGCGGTGGAAATTTTCGCGCCGCAGAAGAACGATTTGGGGATTACGTGGGTGGACTGGAATCCGACACCTGCTGACAAGGACATGGGGATTTGGAAGGAAGTTTTTTTGACGGCCACCGGCAGCGTATCGCTGCGAAACCCGTTTGTAACCAGCAAGCTGGATTCCGAGTACAAAACGGCTGCGCTTACCGTAAGCGCGGATTTGCGGAATAGCTCGGAGCACGAAGTGAGCGGAACACTTCGCGCGGACATTGATGGTGTGCAGGTGCGGCAAGCCGTGAAGCTGGCGGGAGGAGAAGCGAAGACGGTGACGTTTTCTCCGGAGACTTATTCGGAGTTGAAGTTAGCGCATCCGCGATTGTGGTGGCCCTATCAGATGGGCAAACCGAATCTGTACACCGCGAAGCTGGATTTCGAGGTCGACGGGCATGCCTCCGATGCGGCGGAGGTGACCTTTGGGATTCGCGAAGCCACCTCGGAGCTGACCGACAAGGGCTATCGCTTGTTCAAGATCAACGGGCGCAAGGTGCTGATTCGCGGGGCGGCCTGGGCCCCGGACATGTTCTTGCGGTGGTCGCCGGAGCGCCTGGACGCCGATTTGGCTTACGTCCGCGACATGGGATTGAACACCTTGCGTCTTGAGGGGCGGATCGATCACGAGGAATTCTTTGCCAAGGCTGACCGCTTGGGAATTCTGGTGATGCCGGGGTGGACTTGCTGCGACGCGTGGGAGAGATGGAAGAACTGGAAAGACGAGCAGCACAAAATCGCCGGAGATTCATTGCGGAGCCAGATCCGAATTTTGCGCAATCATCCGAGCGTGTTCGTTTGGCTGTATGGCAGCGATGGTCCGCCGCCGGCTGACGTGGAGAAAATGTATCTGGGGATTCTGCAGGAATTGCAGTGGCCGAATCCTTCGGTATCATCGGCTGCAGAAGTGCCGACTACCGTTACGGGAAAGTCGGGCGTGAAAATGACTGGTCCCTACGAGTACGTTCCGCCGGTTTATTGGCTTGCGGACACGAAGGCTGGCGGCGCTTATGGCTACAACACGGAGACGAGTCCAGGACCAGCCATTCCGCCGAAGGAGTCGCTGGAGCGTTTTATTCCGAAGGAGCATTTGTGGCCGATCGATGAAGTTTGGAACTATCACTCCGGTGGTGAGCGCTTTACCACGGTGAACGTTTTTACCGACGGTTTGAACCGGCGATATGGCACGGCGACATCTTTGGACGACTACGAGCGCAAGGCACAGGCGATGACGTATGACGGGCAGCGGGCGATGTTCGAAGCCTATGCGCGGAACAAATACACATCGACGGGGGTGATCCAGTGGATGCTGAACAACGCCTGGCCGTCGCTGATCTGGCATCTCTACGACTACTACATGGTGCCGGCGGGCGGATATTTTGGGACAAAGAAGGCGACCGAGATCCTACACGTGCAGTACTCGTACGACGACAATTCGGTCGCGGTGATCAACGGAACGTACGAGGCAGTAAAGGGAGTCAAGGTCACTGCGAAGCTGTACAACATCGACGCGAAAGAGAAGGGATCGCACGAGGCGACGCTGGACCTGGCACCGGATAGCGCCACGAAAGCCTTCGGTCTGCCGAAGGTGGACGATCTGACAAAGACGTATTTCCTGCGGCTGGAACTCCATGATGCCGCAGGGAAGTTGGTCAGCGACAATTTTTACTGGTTGTCGACGAAGCCGGACACCATGGATTGGAAGAACAGGAAGGACACGGTATACACGCCGCAAGCGGAGTTTGGGGATTTGACGGGTCTGAACAGCCTGCCTCCGGCGAAGCTTGTCGTTTCCGAGGAGGCGCTCGGAAAACGTGGACGATACAACTGGATGACGCTGACGGTCGAGAACAAGGGAGAGGGCGTTGCGTTCATGATTCACCCGCGGGTAACGCGAGGAAAAGGGGGCGAAGATGTCACGCCGATCTTTTGGACTGACAACTACTTTTCACTGCTCCCGGGCGAGAAGTTGAGTGTCGGAGCGCGCTATGACGACACGGCGCGTGCAGGGAAGGAACCGGTGTTGGAGATGGAAGGATACAATGTGGTTCCTGGGAGCGTCCCGGTGGGGGCGTTTGCGGTTGTGGGTGGTCGTGACCAGTGAGTGGTTAGGATCGACGCTGGTCTGATATCGTCGCGGTGCGGTGAAGCTGCATCTAAACCCCGCCCTCTCGTCCCTTCGAGGCTCAGGCTAAAAGAGGGCGGCTACAGGTGATAGCCCGTTGAGTCCCCATTAATTGACAAGTTTGAGGAGCAGCTTTGTCGCGTGGCGTTTTGCTGGTGGTTTTGTTTGTCGCGGCGGTGTTGAGCCTGGGATTTTGGGCGCAGGAACATTACCTGTTGATTGCCATCTCGGCCACCGCAATTCCCTTAGGGCAAGCCTCCTCGCTTGATTCCAAGGTCGCGGCCAGCATTCAGGAGCGAATCCAGGAGAGCGGCGCTGATGTTGGTGTCGCTTTCCGGGCTTTGGACGGGCGTACCGCCTGGTCGTTCCACGCCGAGGATACCTTCCACGCGGCCAGCACGATGAAAATCCCGGTGATGATCGAGTTGTTTCACCAGGTCCAGCAGGGCAAGCTGAAATTGGACGACAGTCTGCCCATCAAGAACGAATTTTACAGTTTTGCGGATGGATCGATATTTACGCTCGATCCGAAGGACGACTCCGAGACGGACCTTTATCAAGCGGTGGGGCAGACGCGGACCCTGTCACAGCTTTGCGAACTGATGATTACGGTGAGCAGCAACTTCGCGACGAACCTGTTGATCCAGAAGCTGGGCGTGGAGAATATTCGCGCGACGGTTCATTCTTTGCACGCGGATGGCATGAGCGTGCTGCGCGGGGTCGAGGACAACAAAGCTTTTGCAAAAGGGTTGAATAACACGACCAACGCACAAGGGCTCGCGGTGCTGCTCGAAGCCATCGCCAAAGGCGAGGCCGTGGATGCAAACGCTTCGCGGCAGATGGTGCAGATTTTGGAGAGGCAAAAGTCCAACGAAGGCATTCCTGCGGGTGTTCCATCGAGCACACGGGTGGCCCACAAGACCGGCGAGCTGACCAAGCTTCACCATGACGCGGCGATCGTGTACGCAAAAAGGCCGTTCGTGCTGGTCATCCTGGTGCGAGGGTTGGCCGATATCAAGGGGAGCTCCGCACTGATGGCGGACATCACCCGGCAGCTCTACGCGACGACCCAATGAATGCATCCTTGGGCCGAGGTTTCATCATCAAATACAGCGGTCACGTTTCGCTGGAGCGCGGCTGCTCCGGTCCGCGTTACAATCGGCAGGAAGAGTGTAAGCGACCGGGTATTTGGCCGAACTCCTGAACTAATCGTCAAGAGGGGAATCACGATGACTGGCATCGCACGTTCAATTGGCGTCGCGGCTTTGGTGCTGCTGTTCGCGAGTGGCGCCGTTGCCGACACGCTGGAACTTAAGGATGGCCGCGTGTTACAGGGCAGGTTTTTAGGAGGCACGCAGGCGCTGATGCGTTTCTCTGTGAACGGAGAGGTGCAGACTTTTAACGTGACAGAGATCGTCGCGCTGACATTTACGAACAACTACGGCCACGCTGCGGGCGCTCCAGAGCCGGCTCCCGCGCCGCAAGCCGTGGCCTCCGACCCAGCGCCACTGCCCGCGGGCAGTCCCGTGACGATTCCGGCCGGGCAACCGCTGCTGGTGCGCATGATCGACGGTGTGGATTCCAAGAAAAATAACGTGGGCGACATTTTTCACGCCAGCCTCGAAACCGACCTGAACATCAACGGAGCGCTGGTGGCGCGCAAGGGAACGGACGTCTATGGCCGCCTTGCGGAAGCGAAAGAGGCAGGACATCTTTCCGGGAGTTCGGAGCTGCAACTGGAGCTGACGCGCATGGTCATCAGCGGGCAGGATTATCCGGTGGTAAGCAGCGACTACACCTTGAAAGGGAAGGGCCGCGGCGCAAATACGGCCGAGAAGGTAGGCGGCGGAGCGGTGCTGGGCGCCATCATCGGGGGCATTGCTGGGGGTGGCAAAGGGGCTGCGATTGGGGCTGGAGCAGGCTCGGCAGCAGGCGCGGGCGTGCAAGTCTTGACTCGCGGTCAGCAAGTGAAGGTGCCGAGCGAGACGCTGCTGGAATTCCGGCTGCAGCAACCTGTGACCGTTACCGCGCAGGGGTAAGGGCGTGGCCAGTTACGGCGCGCTTGTGATCTAGCTTGGAAAAGGCGGGCCTTTTGCCCGTCTTTTTGATTTTGTGTGCCGAGCATGATCGACAGCTTGGAGGTGCAAGTCCTCTTCACAACGTGATGGACGTGAAGTGATAGCGAAGCGCAAGGGTGAAATAACACTCGCCGCGAGGCGGGGCCTGAAAGAAGCGCGGAGCAAAGACGCGAGCTGATGAACAAGAACTGGATAGGAGGCAGGCAGTGTTCGGGCGAGCTGGCAAATGGCAGCGAAGCCCACATCCATCAAGGGCACTGAATGTAAATCCAGCGGTTGCGCGTCGAAGGCGGTCGAACTTACCTCGGGAGATCTGCTACCGGTCTCGCATTCGAGACTGAGGAGCGAGAAATCGTTTCTGACCCGGTGGCAGAAGTCAGCAGAGGGCGTAGTAGCTGCGCGAGCAGTGAAGGCCCGAACGGTCCCCGCAAGGGGATAAAGGGAGCGATGAGTACGCGGGGCAACTCAACCACCGACAAGCGGCAGAAAAGCCAGTATCGTCTGGTCTTCCCGGAGGAGAGCAGGGGTGCAGCCCCGAGGGCCTTCGTAGAAGGGACCGAATCGGAGTTGGCGGAGCGCAGAGCAGAAAGTCCGGCTACCGAGCAGTGGATGGCAGAAGTCTGCGAGCGGGAAAACTGCAAGCAGGCGCTACGACGAGTGAAAGCCAACAAGGGGAGTCCGGGCATCGACGGGATGACTGTCGAGCAGCTGCCCGGGCACCTGAAAGAGCACTGGCCAGCAATTCGTGAACAACTCTTCAGGGGAACCTACAAGCCGCAACTGGTAAGAGGAGTGGAAATCCCGAAGCCGGACGGCGGAGTGCGCAAGTTGGGCATTCCGACGGTGCTGGATCGGTTCATCCAGCAAGCGGTGATGCAGGTACTGCAGAGGAGCTGGGACGGAACGTTCTCTGAACATAGCTATGGGTTTCGGCCCAAGCGATCGGCACATCAGGCGGTGGAGCAGGCTCAACAGTATCAGGCCGAAGGCTACCGCTGGGTGGTGGATTTGGACCTCGAGAAATTCTTTGATCGGGTCAACCACGACCGATTGCTAGCAAAGATCGCCGAAAGGGTCAGCGATAAGCGGTTGCTGAGACTGATTCGTGCGTTCTTGCGAGCTGGAGTAATGGAGAACGGGCTGGTGAGTCCGGCCGAGGAAGGAACGCCGCAAGGCGGTCCTCTTTCGCCCGTGCTATCGAACATCGTACTCAACGAACTGGATCAGGAGCTGGAGCGGCGCGGACATCGGTTCACCCGATATGCGGATGACTGCAACATTTACGTCCGCAGTCGGCGGGCCGGCGAACGGGTCATGAGCAGTGTAACGAGGCTGCTCACGACGAAGCTCAAGCTTCGAGTGAACAGCGAGAAGAGTGCAGTGGCTCGACCATGGCAACGAAAATTCCTGGGATTCAGCTTCACGAATCACAAGCAACCGAAGAGGCGCTTGGCGCCGAAAACGGCGGCACGGTTCAAGGAGCGAGTTCGGGAGGTTACACGGCGGACACGGGGCATAAGCCTCGCCCGAATGATCCATGACTTAGCGGAGTATCTCCGCGGGTGGATCGGTTACTTCGGCCGATGCGAAACACCGGAAGTGCTCAATAAACTGGAGAAATGGATCCGACGTCGACTTCGGTCGATGGTCTGGAAGCAGTGGAAACGAGGAACCACAAGATATCGGGAGCTCCGCAAGCGCGGCATCGCTGCGCAGGACGCCGCGCAAACGGCGGGCAGCTCCGATGGACCGTGGCACCTTGCCAACACGCCAGCGCTGAAAATGGCTCTGTCCAACGCTTTCTTCGCCTCGCTCGGACTTCCCGAGCTCACAGCTCACGGGTAGCTCACCCCGCCGAACCGCCGGATGCGGACCCGCAAGTCCGGTGGTGTGGCAGGGGAGAGTGGGCGACCACTTCCCCTATGCCGATTTGAGGTGCTTAGCCCCATTGCCGACTTCGCCGCATTGCTCGCAAAAACCGGCTTGCGGCTTTTACTGTTAGTGAGTAAGCTACCCCCGTAGATTGGGGGTCAACATCGTGCCGAAAGAGAAGCCACGAGTTAACATCGGAGAAGTGATTAAGACTTATCGCAGCCAGCGGGGATTGTCGCAGGGCGATATCGAACGCCGCACCGGGCTGCTGCGGTGCTATTTGTCGCGCGTGGAGAACGGCCACACCGTGCCGTCCCTGGAAACGCTGGCCAAGATTGCGGAAGCCATGGACATCTCGCTCGCGGACTTTTTCCCGGGCACGGAAACGCCGCGCGACCGCGAGTCGCAGAAAATGCTGGGCGAGCTTTCGCAGGACGAAATCCGCTTCCTGGCGGAGATCAAGAGATTCAGCACCACGCTTTCGGACGGTGATAAGCGCCTGGTGCTGGCGATGATCCGCAAGATGGCGAGCCTTATCCCGCCGCCGGTTGCGAAGAAGCCGGTCGTGCGACGACCAGCGACGGTCTAACGACGCTCGCAGTTTCAACTATTGACCACGAATCAAGCGAATGGCATCGGGTAGAGCTGCATCGCCGCTTCCGGGCGTGCCCGACGCCACCTTTTCTCCGTTTAGATCGATGGGCTCCGAGTCGCCTTCGCCGGGCGCGAGGAACAAGTTTGCCTGAACGGCATGCTGCTTGGTGTAGAGGTCGTAGTAGCGGCCGCCTGCGGCGTAGAGCGACTCGTGTGTGCCGCGCTCGATGATGCGGCCAGCTTCGACGACGAGAATCTGGTCGGCGCGGCGGATCGTCGAGAGGCGATGCGCGATCACAAAGGTGGTGCGGCCGCGCATCAGGTAACGCAGACCTTCCTGGATAAGGGCTTCCGACTCTGAGTCGAGACTCGAAGTCGCCTCGTCGAGAATCAGGATGCGTGGATCGGCAAGGATGGCGCGGGCGATGGAGACGCGCTGCTTCTGGCCGCCGGAGAGTTTAACGCCGCGCTCGCCGACGATGGTGTCGTATTGTTTCTCGAAGTGTTCCGCGAATTCATCCACCCGGGCGATGTGGCAGGCGGCGAGAATCTCTTCTTCAGTGGCGTCGGGGCGGGCAAACGCCACATTTTCACGAATCGTGCCGTCAAACAGGAACGTTTCTTGCAACACCACGCCGAGCTGCGTGCGGTAGGAGTTCAGCTTCACAGTGGCGAGATCGACGCCGTCGACCAAAACCCGGCCGCTTGCGGGAACATAGAACGCGGCAATCAGCCCGATGATTGTTGACTTGCCCGCGCCCGACGGACCTACCAGCGCGGTCACCGTGCCCGGGTCGGACTTGAAACTTACATCACGAAGAACCTCCTTGCGCGTATCGTAGGCAAAACTGACGTCTTCCATGGTCACTTGGCCGGTGACGCGGCCCAGCGTAACAGTCCGGCCCGCCGCCTCGTCTTCCTTTTCCTCACTCAGGATTTCGCGCGTACGTTCAAGGCCGGTGATGGCTTCGGTGATTTGCGTGCCGATGGCGACGATCTGGAAGACCGGAGCCACGAGAAGGCCGAGGAAAATGTTGAAAGCGAAAAATTGGCCCAGCGTCATTTGGGCGGTAAGAATCTTGTGGCCGCCGAACTCCATGATCAGGGCACTGACGACCCCCATCAGACCCGCTCCGGAAAGACTCATCAGGGAGGTCGCCGTCAGCGTTTTCAGGACATTGTCGAGCAGCCGTTGCACCCCGCCGGCGAAAATTTTCTCTTCGCGCTCCTCGGCGTGATAACCCTTTACGACACGCACGCCGCCGAGCGACTCGGTCAGGCGGCCGGTGACTTCCGCGGTGATTTTAGGTCGGGCGCGGAAAATGGGGCGAATGGTTTTGAACGCCTTGTTGATGCCAATGCCGAAAAATACGAGGATGCCGAATGCCAACCCAGTCATGGCCACGCTAGTGCGCAGAAGATAGACCAACGCGAACACCGCGGTCATCAGCCCGCCAACGAATTCCACCAGGCCCGTGCCGATGAGATTGCGGACACCCTCGACGTCGCTCATGATGCGCGACACTAGGACGCCGGTCTTGTTGGCGTCGTAGAAGGAGACTGGGAGGCGCCCAATGTGGGCCTGCACCTGACGGCGCAGGTCGGTAATCATTTTTTGCGCGGACTTGGAGAGAAGTTGCGTGAGGGTGAAAGACGTCAGGCCCTGAATGATGGTCGCGCCAAGAATGCAGAGAACGATCGGAGTCAGAAGCTGGACTTGCCTCTTGCCAATCACGTTGTCCACGAAATACTTGGTCGAAGCTGGCAGAACCAAACCGGAGACCCGGTTGATGGCCATAAGCAGGAATCCCAACGCAAGCAGACCGCGGCGCGGATGAATCAGCGCCCAAACGTCTGGCAGCGCTTTCCAAGCCGCCTTTTTCTTCTCAGCCTTTGTACCGGCCATTTCGGTCGTATCGGTTGCCATGTTGTAGCGCGGGTGGTCGGTCCTCATGGTTGGATGCCTGGCGCGTTCCGTAATCTACACGTCGCGTAGCGCTGGAGAGCTGCGTCGCGGGGCAGGAGATGCGACCGAGACTTAGTCGGACCCGGAGCTTCCACGCGGGACACTGACGGCCGCGGGGCGCTCAACGTTCAACACGTTTGCGACAAAGTCGCTGACGGTGATTCCCAGATGGCCCCAGAGGCGGCGCTTCAGGCTCGTGTAGTCCTGCGTGCCGCTGAAGATATCGCCCATCAGTTGCCGGAAGACTGCGCTGCGCCGCATGAGTTGCACCATGCGCGTGGTCACCGTCGTGCCCAGAAACGATCCGCGGTAGAAACGCCGAACGATCCGAGCGGCGAATTCGAGTTCCGCCGAGAACGCGGCTTTCACCCACGCGGGATATTTTTCCGGGCAGCCTTCGGCGAGCGACTTACCCAGCAGCTCGCCAGATTTCATGGCGTAAAAGAGGCCTTCCCCCGTCAGGGGATCGACCCATGCAGCGGCGTCACCAACCAGTGCCCAGTTCTTGCCCATGACGGTGCGCTCGGAAAGCGTGCGCTCTTGGGGAGACGGCAGCACGTGACTGTAGAATTGCGCGCCCTTGGTGGAAATCTTCTGCTTGCCTACGAAGGCGTGCAGGTGGGTTTTCAGCTCCGCGCTAGTGTGGACCGCCATGCTGCCGCAGATTCCAACGGAGAGATGGTCGCAGCGCGGGAAAGACCAGATGTAGCCTTCGAAGTTTCGCAGGAACTTAACGGTAATGGTGTCCGCGGTTTGTGGGACGAAGTATCCCTGGGTGATTTCCAGTTCGTCGCGCTGGAGCGGACGCGTTTCTGGCAACAATTGATTGCGAGCACCCGCGGCCAGCACCAGAAAATCCGCGGTCTTCCATTCCCCTTCCACGCAGTAGCGTGGTTTCGCGGTGGAAGTATCCACGCCGAACACGTGGGATCGGCGAATCTTGCAACCGGCCTCGGCCGCGCGATTCAGCAGCATGCCGTTCAAAACCGTGCGCGAATAAATCACGATCGGATGCGACATATCGAGCGTGGCGCGATGATCGTTACTGCTGATCAGCTCGACGGAATGAACTAATTTCTTGGAGTAGGGATTGTCCAGCAGGAATGGATAGCACTTTATGGCCTTGTGCGTGAGCCCGCCGCCGCAAGGCTTCTCCCAGGCAAGATGCTCGTCAAAAAGCTCAACCGTATGACCCGCCCGGGCCAGCTGCTCGCCGCACATCGCGCCGGAAGGTCCGCCGCCGACGATCGCAATGTCTGCCATCTGGTTTTCTTTCTGACAGCGTCGGATTCCGTCGCCGTGTCGCTCAACGATATCGCGGAACCCGCTACGCGGCTAGGCCCGGTTTTACAGGCCATTTTATGTGATCGGGAAAACAACCACAGAAAATCCAGCGAGGAGTATAGCACCGAAGAGAGCCGCCGCCAGCGGCGACCCGGTACTCTTTCGGACAACATCCATACCTGTACGTTGGAACAGGCAGAACATCGCTAGATACGGTGAAAGCAGCACCAGGAGTATCTCACCGTTGTGGAGGACAAGGACGCCGAGGAATAGCGCTGCGCAGATAACGAGTCGAATCGCCAGCCCAAGGAGTAACCGCATTTGAGAGGATCGAGCGCGCTGGGGGCCGAGCAGCAATTCTTCGGCGGCGTGATAGGGAAGCACCGCGACGCACAGAGCTGGGAGGCGCAACCATCGCGCGGGAGTGAGCCAGGCTTCGCTAACGGTTAGATCTAGCCAGGAATAAATCAGCAGCGGCAGAACGACGGCCGCAAATCCCGCGGCTAGAAGCGCAGTGGGCTTCCACTGCCTGAAGATTCCAAGGTGCTTCCAGTGCGCGACCAGTAGAATGACGCCCAGAATCAGCAAGAAACCTGCCAGGTAGTCGCCTTCAAACACATGGAACAGGGCGAATGGCTTCGATGCGGGCGAGAAAACTCGCAGGAGAACGACGATGACGATCGACGCGCATGCCACTTCGAGGAGGATACGACCAAGCGACGGTACGATGATGGGTGATCCGGGTTCCTCGACCGTTCCGGGCGTGTCGGTTTGGACCTCGGCTTCCACCTCAGGTTGTGCCGGGAGTGATTTTAGTCCGAGGGTCTCACGCAGAAAGGGCCCTGCCAGCAGAAGAATCCCTGCCAGCCCCGCAAACGAGCCAGCGAGCGGCAGTCGCGACGCAGGCCCGGGCTTGGCCTCCAGGTTCAAGACCTGCGCGGCCCATACTTGCGAAGCTCGTACCACCCCTGGATCGAAGAGCAAGCTCACATGGGTCGACCGAGGAATTACCATGTATTTGCCGGTGGCCGCGCCACTTCCCGTGATCAAGTTGCGGGCTGTGTCACGAACGCTGCGCGGTATGAAGGCCTCGCTGAGGACTAGCGTATTGGCCGGTGCGGGCCGAGGATCATTGAACAGCAGCACGGAAGGGGGGACCCCGTAGGTGGTGACCATGGGCGCCGGGGAGATCGCGATCGTGCCCGCAACCGCTACACTTGAGGAGACTCGGACAGCAATAGCTCCGCCCATCGAGTGGCCTGCCAAAATCGTGCGTGCCGGGTCGATTGCGCCTCGCGTGATCAGCTGCCGCACGAACAAATCGCTGCAGGAGTCGGCGCGCGCGAAGGAAAACGGCCCGGGCGTACGGCCGTGCCCCGACATATCCGGCACGAACACACGCAAATTCAGGAGCGCAAATCCTCGCGCCAGGTACGACATGATTTTCTTGTTGGCGGCGAGGCCGTGGAGTAGGACCACCGATCCCTGCGCCTCGTCCTGGCCGTCGTCCACAATGTCGGTGACCATGCGGCAGCCGCCCGCATCCACGACGACGGTCGTCTCGCGAAAGGGTGTCGCACGCGCGATCACAAATCCAACCACGCACAGCAGAACCCCGGAGACCGCCCTGATTGCGCCGCGCGCCTTCCTCCCCGGTTTCATCGACACTGGCGGGCCCGCGGGCGCCGCTGCATACGCGCGTGATAAACTAGAGCTTCAGGAAGCGCCATTCGCATTTGCCGCTGTCCCTGCATGGAGATCCTTTGAATAGTCCGGCGGTTCTCACTTTGGACGAAGCGATTCTGCAGTTTGGCCGCGAGAAACGCAACGGACGCTGCGTGGTGTTCACCAACGGCTGCTTCGATATCCTACATCCCGGCCACATTCGCAGCCTTGAACAAGCTCGCGATCTTGGCGATGCTCTTATCGTTGGACTGAACAGCGACGCGAGCGTGCGCCAGTTGAAAGGCGAGGGCCGGCCCGTGCTTCCTGAGCAGGAACGAGCGGAGATTCTGGCGGCAATCGAGTGCGTAGACGCGGTGATCGTCTTCGATGATCTAACCCCGCGCGAAGTGATTGCCCGTGTGCTTCCCGATGTGCTGGTGAAGGGCGGCGACTGGGCAGGAGACAAAATCGTCGGCCGCGAAGAGGTCGAAGCTGCCGGCGGGCGCGTCGTTTCCGCCCCGGTCGTGCCCGGTTTTTCCACCAGCGATATTTTACGAAAGATTCGCGAGGGCGCGCCGGTCACTCGCGTCGATTCTTGACACCCCACGAATGATTCTTCCCGCAGTCCGAGAACGATTGGAGAGTGTGCTGCGCCATCCTTCGATGGAAGGCGCACTCGCGGCCCTGCGCTCGGGCGGCAATCACATTTCCATAGCAGGTCTGCACGACGTGGCCAAAGCGCTGGTAGCGGCCTATGTCGCGCACGAACTGCGCCGCCCCGCATTCTTTGTCACAGAATCGAACCGCCGCGCGGAGGCGCTGGCGGAAACGGTTCGTTTTTTCTCCGGGATTTTTCCCGGCGCGCTGGGTGGGGTTACCACGCTCCCTGCCTTTGACACCCTGCCGTGGCAATCCCAGAGTCCGCATCCGGACATTCTGGAGCGCCGCGCCGCAACCTTGTTTCGCCTCGCCGACGGCCAGATTTCTCTGGTGATCGCGCCGGTGACTGCTGCCCTTTGGCGCTACCAGGATCCTTACCTGTATCTTTCCCTGGCACGCACACTCGCCCGCGACACGGAAGTGCCGTTGGAGGATTTGCTGTTGCACCTTGGCTCCGTCGGCTACACCCGCACGGAGATGGTCGAGCTTCCGGGACAGTTTGCCGTGCGCGGCGGTATCATCGACGTATTCTCTCCGGAATCGCAACGCCCAGTCCGCATTGAATTGCTCGGGGACTCCGTCGAATCCGTACGCGAATTCGATCCGCGCACCCAGCGTTCGATCGCCCCCGTAGTCCGCACGACACTGCTTCCACTCACCGAATGGTCCGTGCCGGCACCAGAACGCGCCGATGGCGACGAGGAAGCCGCCTGGGAAAACCCGTCGTTTTTCGGTCCGCGAAGTGAAGCCGGGCAGAGCGCACTCTTCGAGCTTTCAGAAAGTTCGCTTCGACCGATCGTATTCCTGGACGAGCCAGCCGCACTCCGCGAAGCGGCAACCAAGCATCTCGCCCAGGCCGTCGAAAACTATGAGCGTCACGGCCACGCCAACGCCCCGACCGCCGAGCACTATTTCTGGACCGAAGCGCAATTCGCAACGACGCTGGGGAAGAGCTCCCAGATCAATCTCGAGCAACTCGCGCTCAGCATCGGCTCGATTCCGCAATTTGAGTTACCCTCACGGCCAAGCTCACGCTTCCACGGCGACGTCGTTGCCTGCATGGGCGATGTCAAATCGCAGCTCGCCGATGGCGGCAAGGTTCTGCTGACCGCGGCCAGCACCGGAGAGTTGGAACGCTTGGCGGACATCTGCCGCGAATACGAAACTCCATACGTTCTGGGCGAATCGGAAGACGCCGCCGCAGGTTTCACCTCCGAACGCGCGCACGAATCCGCCGCGCTCCTCCTCATCCGAGCCCCCTTCGCCGACGGCGTTACGTTTCCCGACGCAAAACTAACGCTGTTTGGGAATTCCGACCTCTTCGAGGTCACCCCGTCCGTCGACCGGCCCAGCCGTAAAATCCGCACCTCCGGCTTTTTCAGCGATTTCGCCGAACTCAAGCCCGGCGACTTCGTCGTCCACGTCGATCACGGCATCGGCCAGTTCGAGGGTCTCCGCCAGATCGAGTCGGACGGACGCCGCGGCGAATTCATGCTGCTGCGGTACGCCGAGGATTCGCGCCTCTACGTTCCGCTCGAGCGCATGGACCTGGTGCAAAGCTATCGTGTCGTCGAGGGCGCTCATCCGCCGCTCGACAAACTCGGCGGCACCGGGTGGAATACGCGCAAGACGCGCGTCCGCAAATCCCTGGAAGACATGGCGGAACAGCTCCTTGCGCTATACGCAGCCAGAAAGACCGCGCCCGGTCTGGCATTTTCGCCGGACGGCAACTTCCAGCGCGAATTTGAAGACGCTTTCGAATTCGAAGAAACGCCCGATCAGAATTTCGCCATCGCCGACATCAAGCGCGACATGGAAAGCGCCACGCCGATGGATCGCCTCCTGTGCGGTGACGTCGGCTATGGCAAGACAGAAGTAGCCATGCGTGCCGCGTTCAAAGCCATCGCCGACTCCAAGCAAGTCGCGATTCTTGCGCCCACCACAGTCCTCGCCTTTCAGCATTTCGAAACATTCAAGCGCCGCTTCGCAGCGTTTCCCGCGCGTATCGAGATGCTGAGCAGGTTCCGCACGACGGCGCAGCAAAAGGAAACCTTGGCAGCCCTCGAAGCCGGAAAAGTGGACATCGTCATTGGTACGCATCGCTTGCTGTCGAAGGATGTGAAGTTTCACGACTTAGGCCTGCTGGTCGTCGATGAGGAGCAGCGCTTCGGCGTCGCGCATAAAGAACGCCTGAAGGAAATACGCAAAAACGTGGACGCCTTGGCGCTCTCCGCCACACCCATTCCGCGCACGTTGCACATGTCGCTGGTCGGCCTGCGCGACATGTCACTGATCGAGACCCCACCGAGGGACCGCCTGGCGATCCAAACCGTGGTCGCCCCATTTGAAGAAGAGCTGGTTCGCCGCGCGATCGAAAACGAAATGGCCCGTGACGGTCAGGCCTATTTCATTCACAACCGCGTCGAGTCCATCTACTCTCTCGCAACCCTCGTCACCAAACTCGTCCCGAAAGCCCGAGTCGTCGTAGGCCACGGCCAAATGGGCGAAAAGGAGCTCGAAAGCGTGATGCTAAAATTCATCCGCGACGAAGCCGACGTGCTGGTCGCCACCACCATTGTGGAAAATGGCCTCGACATCCCGAGAGCAAACACCATCCTGATCAACCGCGCCGATCGTCTCGGCCTAGCGGAGCTATATCAGTTGCGCGGCCGTGTAGGCCGGGCGTCGCAACGCGCCTACGCCTACCTGCTCGTCCCACCGGAAACCACGCTCTCCGACATTGCCCGCAAGCGCCTGTCCGCTATGAAGGAATTCAGTGAACTCGGCGCGGGCTTCCGCATCGCCGCCCTTGACCTCGAACTCCGCGGCGCGGGCAACATGCTCGGCCGCCAGCAGCACGGCCACATTGAGTCTATCGGCTTCGACCTCTACTGCCAGATGCTGGAGCGCGCCGTCTCCAAGCTGAAAGGGGAAGAAGCCGCTCCGGAACTCCGTACCACGCTCAGCCTCGGCTTCGACGTGCGCATCCCGGAGAACTACATCCCCAGCGAAAACCTGCGTCTCCGCACTTACAAACGGATCTCCTCGATCGCTTCCGACGAAGAAAAGCAGGACGTCCGCAAGGAGTTGGAGGACCGCTTTGGCACACCGCCAGCCACCGTGGATAACCTTTTGGAGTATGCCGTCCTCAAATCCATGTGTGAGCGCTTGCGCATCTCGGCGGTCGAGCGCCAGGGCAGCCGCATCGCCATCCGCTTCCATCCGGAAACGACCATCGACCCGGCCGCGCTCGTGAACGTCGTCCGCTCCCGAAAGGGCATCAAGCTCGATCCCAGTGGCGTTCTCTGGATGGAAGTAACCCGCGGCGAACCCGTGCCCGCGGCGGTGAGAAACGTATTGCTCAGCCTTCGCGGGCAGGACTAAACTCTTTAGATATGAGGACAGTAATGCGAAACCTGTTTATTCTCGCGGCGATATGCACCACATTGTCCGTCGCGACTCCACTCCCGGCCCAGGACCAGCCACCTACCCCGGCACCCCAGGACCAGGATAAGAAGCCATCGGCCCCCGCTCCAGCGCAATCGCAAACGCCCACGCTGGAAAAGCCCGGCACCGCCGCTCCGGAACCCGAACCCGCACCCAAGACGCCCCCGAAAACGGCCGCCACGAAGAAGCCAGCCGACAAGGCGGGCGACAAAGGCACTGAGAAAGTTCCGGAAGGCATCAATTCCCGTACCGTCGAAGAGATCATCGCCCGCGTAAACAACGAAATCATCACCCGCTCCGAGCTCGACAAAGCGCGCGCTTCCGCCCAGGAAGACGCTGAACAGGAGTGCAAGGGAAAGTGCTCCGCCGAAGAGTTGAGGATTCAGATCGAGGACCGGCAGAAAAACGCCCTGCGCGACTTGATCGATCAATCCTTATTAGTGCAGCGCGGAAAAGATATGGGCGTCAGCGTCGAGACCGAAGTCATCAAGCGCCTCGACCAAATTCGCATTCAGAACAATCTCGGCAGCATGGAAGACCTGGAGAAAGCCGTCTCCACGCAAGGCCTCAACTGGGAAGACTTCAAGGACAACATCCGCAAGGGCCTGTTGACGCAGCGCGTAATCAGCCAGGAAGTCGGCTCGCACATCACCGTCGGCAAAGAAGAAATCGCCAGGTATTACGAAGAGCATAAGAAGGAGTACATCCGGCCGGAACAAGTCGCGCTCCGCGAAATCGTGGTCAGTACCGAAGGGAAGAAAGACAGCGAGCTTCCCGATTTGAAGAAGAAGGCGGAGACCGCACTGAAGCGCATCAAAGACGGCGAGGATTTCGGTGAAATTGCCAAGCGCTTTTCAGACGGCAGCACCGCTAAGCAGGGCGGCTTCCTGGGAGTCTATAAGCGCGGCGAACTGTCCAAGGAACTCGAGGACACCGTTTTCGCCATGAAGAAGAACGCGCTGACCGACGTGATGGACACCAAGCAAGGCTACCTGATCCTGCAGGTCCTGGAACACTACGACGAAGGCGAGCAGTCTCTCAGCAAGGTCGAGGGTGAAATCACCGACAAGATCTATTCCGAGCGGATGGAGCCCAAGCTACGCGAATATCTGAAAACGCTTCGCGAACAGAGTTACGTCGTCATCAAGCCCGGCTATCAGGATATGGCCGGTGGAGGCAATTCCGAGATCCAGGAAGTGAGTGCGACCCCGGAAGCGGGCAAAGGGCCGAAGAAGGGACGCAAGAAATACCTGCTGTTTGGAAAGAGGTCAGGGACGGCTTCCGGCGCATGAAGACTGGTTTTGTCACCGAACTGCTTTCCGAGCAAACCATCACCAGTTTTTTCCTCGTTCACGAAAAAGAAGTGCGTAATACCCGCGAAGGCCGGGCGTATCTGCGTCTGGAACTCGGCGACCGCAGCGGCACCATCGAAGCGCGTATGTGGGAACAGTTTGAAATCGTGGCGAAGGACGTCAATCGCGACGATTTCGTAAAGGTCCAGGCGCGCGTCGAGGTCTACCGCAATAAGCCGCAACTCGCCCTCGTTCAAGTGCGTCTCGCCAAGCCCGAAGAGATCGATCTCGCGGACTACTTGCCGCATACCGCGGCCGACGTGGAAAAAATGTGGGTGGAGTTGCTCGCATATGCCGACTCCATTCGCAATCCGTGGCTAAAGAAGCTAGTCCTGGAGATCATCACTGACCCCGGGACCGCCAGGTGCTACAAGCGCGCCCCAGCCGCCAAAGTGATGCACCATGCGTACCTCGGCGGATTGCTGGAGCACGTTATCGGTCTGTGCGGCATGGCCAAGCTCGTCGCGCAACATTATCCCGAGCTCGACGTGGACCTCTTGCTGACCGCGGCTCTCTTACATGATGTGGGAAAGCTCGAAGAGCTATGCTACGAGCGCGCCATCGGCTACACCACGCCGGGCCAGCTTCTCGGTCACATCGTCATGGAGCTTGAAACCGTCACCCGCGCCATGGACAAAATTGAGGGCTTTCCCGCGGCGCTAAAGACCGTCGTACAACATCTGCTGATCAGCCACCACGGACAATACGAATTCGGCTCGCCCAAACTCCCCATGATTCGCGAAGCCATGGTGTTTCACTACCTCGACGATCTGGACTCCAAGCTGGCCGCCGTCCGCGTAGCCCTCGCCAGCGGCGCAGGTGACGAAGAATGGTCCGCCTACAGCGCCGCCCTCGGCCGGAAATTTCTGAAACTCGACGCATTTCTGAAAATCAGCGAAGCCACACTGCGGCAGCCCGAGCAGCTCCCCCTGCAGCCCGCAGGCGAACAAAAATGATTCCGGCCTCCTACAAAATTCGCGACTTGACCATCCGGCCCGCGACCATTCTCGCTCCCATGGCGGGTGTCACCGACACGCTGTTTCGTCGCGTCATTCGTGGCCTCGGCGGCTGCGGCCTGCTGATGACCGAGTTCACTAGCTCCGAAGGCATCACGCGCAGCGCGAAAAAGACGCTGCGGTATCTCTACTTCCAGGAAGACGAGCACCCCATCACCGCGCAGCTTTTCGGCGCCAACCCCGAAGTAATGGCTGATGCCGCGCGAATGGTCGAAGACCTGGGCTACGACGCCGTCGACATCAATCTAGGCTGCCCCGCGAAAAAAGTGGTGAAGTGCGGCGGCTCAGGCCTGCTCCGCGACCTGCCGCTGCTGGGCGAAATCTTTCGCTCCGTGCGCGCCGTAGTGAAAATTCCTCTCACCATCAAACTCCGCGCCGGCTGGGACGAAAACTCTGTAGTCGCCGTCGACGTAGCGAAAATGGCTGAGGACTTCGGAGTCGAAGGCGTCGCCGTCCACCCGCGAACCCGCACGCAAGGCTACAGCGGCAGCGCCGACTGGAATCTGATCGCCGCGGTCAAGTGTGCCGTCCGCATCCCAGTCATCGGCAACGGCGACGTGAACTCGCCCGAAGACGCCGAGCGCATCGTGAACGTCACCGGCTGTGACGCGGTGATGATTGGCCGCGCCGCCGCCACTAACCCCTGGATCTTCCACCAGATGGCCCAATACGCCGCCACCGGCCGTTACGACACGCCAACCGACGCCGACCGCCACCGGTTACTTTCTGGCTACTACCAGGAAATTACCGCTGCCAACCTCCCCGATGGTGTTGGCAAAATGAAACAGTTCGCTTGCTGGTTCACGCATGGCGTGGGGAACGGCAGCGAACTCCGTCGCACAGTTCATGCGGCGCGAACTCAACAGGAGGTGCTGGACTGTGTGGAACGATTCTTCGAGCACCGCGTCGGGCCAGGGACAAGCGAGGTCCCAGCGCACGATTCCGGAAGCCAGCAGCCCGTCCACCTCGAAACCGCGCGCGGAACGTAGGATTTCCGTCCGCCTGCCTCTCAAGGTCAAAGGCCGCGATTCGCGGGGCATCAATTTTGAAGAAGAAACTTCCAGCGAAAATCTATGCAGGGGCGGCGCAGCGTTCATTACCCGTTTTGACGTAGCCATCGGTTCCGACCTCGAAATTTGCATTCCGCAGTCGCATTTCGGCGCCCGTCGCAAGGAAAAAGAAGCCGACTTCGCCACCCAAGGCCGCGTCGTCCACATCCGCGACGCCGAAACCGGCGAACGTCTGGTAGGTGTGCAGTTCACAGGCCCGCGCTTCCGCCGCCTCTTCCAACCCGAAACCGCAGCCTAAATTGTTCTGCAGTTGGAGTGCGATGTTAAAAAAAGGCTATTCACACGCATCAACACGCAGCAAAACTCCGCTTCCGCCTCGTATGGTCACCGGACCATGCTTTGACTCCAGAACGATCTCGCCCAATGGTTCGGTCCGCCCGACGCGGCGGATCTCGAGATTGGGGAAACCATAAAGGCCGCACGCGTCGGCAGAGAATACCCACAAAGCCTGTGGCCAGTCGTTCCCATAGACGCTACCCCGGCAACGTCCGTCGGCGCTGGCGAGCGTCCGAACGAACACGCCATCATAGGTGCTCTCTCCCAGAACCCGAGTGCCGCGTTCGACCGGGCCTTGCTTACCGTAAACCACGTCGCCGCCAACCTGCACAGTGGTAAGCCAATCATACACGTCGCTCTCGCCGGGACCCGACGTAGGAATCTGCGCCTGTTCGATCTCCACCGTCCCTGCCATCGCCCTTAAATGTGTTCGGATAGACGTCGATTCTCCTCGTTGAACGAGCCTGTCAAACTTGATCGTCAGCGTTGCTCCGCTCCCCGCATCACCGCTTCCGATGTCCACCACGCTGCCAAACACGTTTGTGTTCCCTCGAATCCTCTTCCCGCCTTGCAGCCGAACGTCTTGCGCGAGTTTGCCCTTGATCGTGCCTCCTTTTTTAGCGCTTTTCGACGAGATCGAGGGCAAGACCACGGGGAGGATCGCACCGGCGGGAATCGCATCATCACACGTGGTTTTCGAGCTTTCAGCCGATCTCGGATTTACAGCCTGATGCTCGTCGGACTCGGCACCCGGGATTCGATTCGCGGCGCGGTCGGTAGGCGAGAACCCGGCCAGCAAAAGAAAAATCACGCAGAAAACGACGGGATAACGAGAGCGAAAATTCCTTCTCTGGGCGATCCAATGCATAGTGCTTCCTGCGCGTCGTGGGGCATCTTGAGGGTGGGTCACCACGACATTACTTATAGGATGCAATATGCTTAACACGGTGTTGCAGCCAAAGTGTGGCGGAGCTTCTTCTCTTAATTGCGCTCTTCGACGATTCGGTCGTACGCCGCGCGCCTCGTCAATCCGCGTTCCTTCGCCGCCAGTTTCAACGCATCCTTCCGATCCAGCTTCGCCTGACGCATCAATTCTTCCACCCTCTCGGAAAGGCTCTGTGCGGAATCAAGATGCGTACCAGCCTCGCCAGGGACCGCCGCGCCGATCAACAGCGTAATCTCCCCCCGAGCCGGCCGTTCCTCCAGCGAATTTGCGATCACCGACAGCTTCCCCCGCCGGAATTCCTCATGCAGCTTGGTCACTTCGCGCGCCAAACACGCCGGACGATCTCCCAAAATCTCTCTGGCGTCCGCGACGCATTCCGCGATCCGATGGGGCGCCTCGTAAAAAATAATCGTACGATCCTCGATCCGGAGCCGCTCCAGAGCCCGGCGCCGCTCTCCGCTACGCTGCGGAAGAAATCCGACGAACAGAAACTCCTCGTTTGGCAACCCGGAAGCCGACAGCGCCGCCAGCAGCGCCGACGGCCCCGGCACGGGCACCACTGGAATCTGGTGTCGCAGGCAAAGTGTCACGAGCCGGTGTCCGGGGTCGGATACCAGAGGCATTCCCGCATCGCTCACCAGCGCGATCTTAGCGCCTTGTTCCAGCGCGATCAGCAACTCCGGTGCTCGCGTCATCTCATTATGTTCGTGATAACTCACCAGCGGCCGCGCAATCTCATAATGCTGCAAAAGTTTCTGCGTATGCCGCGTATCCTCTGCCGCAATCTGGTCAGCTTCCCGCAAAATCCGCAGCGCACGCAGCGTAATGTCTTCCAGGTTGCCGATCGGCGTCCCCACCAGATAGAGACACCCGGTCGGCGCGGTGGCCAACGTTGCGGCTCCGTCCAACTGAACGTCCAATTCTTCTGACTCTTCCGCTGAACGCCCGCCGGTCATAAACGCTTCCCCGTCATGCGTTAGAGTCTAGCACGCGCTCCGAAGCCGAAACGCCCGCATGGTATACTGACTAGTTCAAACCCTTGAAGGAGAGTGTCTGTGCCTCTGTACGAGTACAAATGCCTCAAGTGCGGTCGTCTCACCGAAAAAATCGAACCGGTTTCCGGGCCGCATCTCAAAAAATGCCCACACTGCGCAGGCAAGGTCGAAGCCCTAATTTCCGCGCCATCCATCCAGTTCAAGGGCTCCGGTTGGTACGTAACTGACTACGCAGGCAAAAAATCCGCAGGTGGGGACAGCGGCAAAGACGACAGACCCACTTCCGACAAAAAAGACGAAGCCCCGAAAGATTCATCAAAAGACACAGCGAAAGATTCGGGAAAAGACTCCGGAAGCAAAGATACGTCCGCGAAGGACACCAAGGAAAAGAGAGACACAAAAGAAAAGAAGTCCGAAAAATCCCACACCAAAAAGTAAACCCACCGCCGACCCGAAACCCGCGGCGACCTCAAGCCCGCGGCAACGTGAATTTGGTGCGAAGTGAAGCCCGTGAGTGATACGAAGCCTTTGTAGAGGCGGGGCTTGCCCTGCCCGGCGTCAACTTCAAGCACCACGGCGGCAAGGATCCGCTTACAACTTCAAAGTTTTCAAGTACTCCCGAAAATCCGCCCCAAGCTCGGCATTCTGCAAAGCCAACTCCACCGTAGCCTTCAAAAATCCAAGCTTATCCCCGGCGTCATACGAAACGCCCTCGTAAATATAAGCCCAAAGCCCCTGCTCCTGCGCCAGCAACCTCAATCCGTCGGTCAACTGAATCTCACCGCCCGCCCCAGGTTTGGTCCGCGCCAAACACTCGAATATCGCCGCGGGCAAAACATACCGCCCGGTAATCGCCAGATTCGAAGGCGCATCCGCGGGCTTCGGCTTTTCCACCAGATCCCGTATCCGCAATATCCGCGCCCCAAACGGCGGCAGCGGCGCTGGCTCTCCCGACACGATCCCGTACAAATGCGTGCGGTCCTTGGGTACTTCCTCGACAGCAATCGCCCCTACTCCAGTAGCCTCATAAACGTCGATCAGTTGCTTCGTCGCCGGATTCTCTCCCGGGATCAGTACATCCCCCAGCAACACCGCAAACGGCTCATCCCCCACCAAGTCCCGGGCCACGAGGACCGCATGTCCCAGACCCAGCGGCTCCTTCTGCCGCGTATAACTCACCTGCACCATGTTGCTGATGTCCCGGATCATCTCCGCCTGATCGTTTTTGCCCTTCGATTCCAGAAAGCTCTCCAGCATCGGCGAAGAATCAAAGTGATCCTCAATCGAATTCTTCCCCTTCCCGGTCACAATAATGATGTGTTCAATTCCCGACGCAACGCACTCCTCCACCACATACTGAATCTGCGGCTTATCAACAACAGTCAGCATCTCCTTAGGCTGAGCCTTGGTAGCGGGCAGGAAGCGCGTGCCCAACCCAGCCGCTGGCAAAACCGCCTTGCGCACCTTCCGAATAGGAGCATGGTTCTGCGAAGACGCCATATCATGAGCAGTCATATTTTTAGGTGTGATCTCGATCCAAAAGGGATTCCGCTACCATTCCTCCGCACAGTAGCGGCCCCGCCCCGCCTTTGTCAATCACGCCTCCACCCGACTGTGCCCTAAGGCAGGTGTGGCGGGTCTTTAGACTCGTCCTTCCAACGCCCACCGCCTCTATGGGGGTAGGGTTCGTATGGAGGTGGGGCTTGCCCCGCAGTGCGGCCACGAGTCACATCAGCTATAATTAATAATTACCGCTGAAAAAAAAACTCCATGCCCACCCGCATCCTAGGCATCGAATCCTCCTGCGACGAAACCGCCGCAGCCGTAGTCACCGACGGCTGCGAAATCCTCTCCAGCGTCGTAGCCTCCCAGATCGATATCCACCGCCAATACGGAGGCGTAGTCCCCGAACTAGCCTCCCGCGAACACCTGCGCCAAATCGTCCCAGTAGTCCGTGAAGCGTTAACACAAGCGGGCCTAACGCTAGCCGAGCTGGACGCCATCGGCGTTACCCAAGGTCCTGGCCTTGTGGGAGCGCTACTGGTCGGAATCACCTACGCCAAAACGCTAGCCCAGGCGTTAGGGAAGCCGCTAATCCCGGTCAATCACCTGGAAGGTCACGTCCACGCCGTATTTCTGGAAGCGCACAAAGCAGGGAAGTCCCCGAAACTACCAGCAGTCTGCCTGATCGTCTCCGGCGGCCACACCGTCCTCTACGAAGTAATCCAAGAACCCGCCAGCTCGACCTTCGGCTACAAAAAAATCAGCCAAACCCGCGACGACGCCGCAGGCGAAGCCTACGACAAAGTAGCCAAACTCCTGGCTCTCGGTTACCCGGGCGGCCCCATCCTCGATCGCCTCGCCGCCGCCGCAAACGGCGCCCCGGCTCCGATAAAATTCGGCCCCACCAAGACCCGCAGCAACCCGCTCGATTTTAGCTTCAGCGGCCTGAAAACCGCCGTCCTCTACCACGTCCGGGAACACTGCGAATACGGCGCCGAAATCCTGGCCAGACAGGCCGCCCTGTCGCGCGGCGAACGCAAATTCGAGCAGCTCCTCCCGCTCTGTACCCCGCAAACGCTAGCTTTGGTCCGCGAATTCCAGAACGCCGTAGTCCGCGACCTGGTCGACCGCACCATGCTCGCCGCCGAACAACTCCACGCCCAGAGCATCCTGGTCTCCGGCGGCGTAGCCGCAAACTCCCAACTCCGCTCCACCTTTGAGCAGCGCACCGAATCCGCCGGCATCGAAGTATTCTTCCCCAGCCGCGCCCTCTCCACAGACAACGCCGCCATGATCGCCGCCGCCGCCTACCACCAATTCCGCGCGGGCCATTTTGCCGACACCACCCTAAACGCCGACCCCAGCCTGAAATTGGCGTAGCGCATCCACCCGGTGTCCCGGAGGGTACCTTTCGTTGACGCTTGGGCAAAGATTTCGGGCAAGGATAAATCAAGCACGCCCAGGAATTAAACCGCTCCCCCTTGAACTATTCGGAATCGCGGCCTCGTATCTCTCGGATCTAATCCGCGGGCACCGCTCGCGCCTTCGCCCACTCCCGAATCGCCTGCCCATCCTCGGCACGCGTCACGCAGAGCGGCTGCGTTCCTCGAATCTCGCCCAGCAAAATCTCCGTCGTCAATTGCTGCTTCTGCGCAAACGCCGAATATAGAGCCGACTTGATCGACTGTTCGATTTCCGCTCCGCTGAATCCTTCCGCCGCCGTTGCCAGACCCGCCAGGTCAAATGCCGCGGCATCCCATCCGCGTTTCTTCAGATGCAGCGTGAACAATGCAACGCGCACCTCGCCGCTCGGCAAGTCCACAAAGAAAATCTCATCGAAGCGGCCTTTGCGCAGCATTTCCGGCGGCAGTGCGCTGATGTTGTTCGACGTTGCCGCCAGAAACACGCCGCTCTCTCGATCCTGCATCCACGTCAGCAGCGTCGCCAGCAATCGCTGTGATAACCCCGCGTCCGCATCTCCGCTGGTTCCCGCCGACGCGAACGCCTTCTCGATTTCATCAAACCACAGCACCATCGGCGCCAATTTTTGCGCCAGCTCCAGCGCCTTCCGTAATTTTTTCTCGCTCTCGCCCACGAACTTGTCGTACAGCGCGCCCGCGTCCAGTCGCGCCAACTCGTAACCCCACTCCGCCGCCAGCGACTTCGCCGCCAGGCTTTTCCCGCAACCCTGCACGCCGGTAATCAATATCCCTTTTGGTGGCTCCAGCCCGAAGCGTTGTCCCTCCGGAGTCAGTGCACTCTTACGCTTGGCGATCCATTCGCGCATTCGCTTCAATCCGGCTCCATCGTTGAATGACGTGTCTCGGCGTATGGTTTCCAGCAACCCATCGCCCCGCAGCGCCTCACGCTTGGCATCCAGCGCGGCATCCAGCAAACTCGCGTCAATCCGCCGGCTAGCCAAAATGCATTTGCGGAGCGCGCGAATCGCCTCATCCTGCGGCAGTCCGACCAAATTGCGCGCAAGTTGTGTCACACCCGCCGCGTCTAGCCCTATCGCAATCTTCTGCCCACCGTTGGCCTCCGCCAGCAGCGACCGGATACCCGGCAGCAATTCCTCCGCGCTCGGCAGTCCCAGGTGAAAGGGAGCCGCCTCTCCCCGCAGGTCAGCCAGCAGATCTACTGCCGCCCCCGTGATCACGATGGACCGACGCTCGCTCCCGAATTTTTCGGCCAGCTCGCGCAGCCGCCTACACACCTTGTCGTTCTCGCAATACCGAGCAAAGTCCTTCAGGACGAAGATCGCATCGCCGTGAATCAAGTCGATGTTCAGCAACGCTTGTTCTGGCGTCTCCGTGTTATAGATCGGCGCTCCCTTCATCCTCGCTAATCCAATCGTCACGCTCCAGGTGTACAACGGCACGTCCAGTTCGGTCGCGATCTCCATCAATAATTGCTCGACCCGCTCTTCTTCCTGTGTCTCCGCCGTGATTATGGGGTTGCGCGAGTTGACCAGCAGTAGCAGTTCGTCCCGTTTGTCTGTACGCGGAGCCGAATGTGTTCCGCCACTCCCGGGAATCCGGTTGCCCGGTGGAGCAGAAAGCAACGTCCGCCCGGGAGGGGCGTCTTTCGGGTGCACGCCAAGAAAATGACGGGTCATGCAGCCCTGCGTTCTGATCTGCGCTCCCAGAAGTCTTGAAAACGACCACTGAGTTTTGAGCAGCGGAGTGCAATGATGGCGTTGGAGCCTTGCTTGGTCCAGTGCATACCGGCACGTTTGAGGCGTGTGCCAATGGCCACCTTGCACCCGGCCTCGACGACACCGGAGGATGTGCACAAGCCCTGGGCGTGAAACTCCGGATAGCGCATACGCTCGCGGTTGGTCTTGAAATAATGGAGACAGCGACGAGCCAGATCGGAGCGCGGGACCTGCCGGCGGATGGCGTTGAGCAGAGCTGGGAATTTTCCGGTATCGAGTTCTTCTTTGCGGCGTGCTGCCCATTGTGCAGCCCGTGGGGCAGTGGGACCGTAAAGAGCTTTTCCGAGATCACTCAAATACTCTTTGGCGTGATAGCGGTCGACAATCTGGGTGGCACCGGGAAACTGATCGTCGGCGATGTTCCAAATCCACAGGGCGCCATCCCCGAGCACGACCCTACGGGGCGCTTGGCAGAAGCGCCGGCGCGTAGCTTCTCTCCAGACGCGCTGGGCAAAGGGAGAACGTGACGCAGCGGTATCCAGCGCGCAGGCACTCTCCAGGGCCGCTGAATAGGTGACCGATCCTTCATCGCGGACGGGGGTGCCTCGTTCATCGCGCGATTCCGCACTCCAAATGGTGCAGAGTTTCACCTCGCCGGTCTTGGCGGACCCGTCTGGTTGCTTGCCCGTGCGGCCCACGAGTTCCTCTGCGCGTAAAGGAATCCCGGTTCCATCCATGCCGAGATACAGAGTCTGCGGCAGAGAAAGAGAATCCAGAGGTTCGCTGTGCAAGCGTTCGTCTTCGGCGATTTCTTTTCCCAACGTTTCTGCGGTTCTTTCCACCTGCTTGGCATCGACAAGCACGCCGGCCAGTTCCTGCAACAACGCACTGCCTTCTTCGAAACTGACCATTGCACCCACGGTGCCCACCATGCGCGTGAGGGCCGGGGAGAGCGACGTGTTTTCTATGCCCAGATGCTCATCGCGAGGACAGAAGCCGTGTCCACACTTGGAACAGTGATAGTAGGCGCGCTCGATTTGTAGAGGACCGAGGACGCTCTGCACCCGTTTGCTCCGGCGACCAACCAAGCGCGCTTCCTGACCGCAAGCACAACGAGTTCGCGAGCCTCGCTCATCACTGGTATCAGCGTTGAGACGTTGCTCGACCGCGGCTCCCGCCAACTGCAAGACCTGTTTCCGCACGGCGAGTTCCAGCGCTTCCAGATCCAGGTCTTCCACCGCCTGACGACCGAGGAGCGTCTCAATCTCCTGAACGACGTCGGTAGCCAGTAGACCGGCGAAGAGGTTTTTTTTTAGCCTCGCTCACAGGGAGCGCTTCCGCTTCCCGCACTTGGGCGGAGCAGATTTGCTCACTCACGAGGATTAGTTCCCTCACCAGTTTCCGGAAACGGTGGTATTCCGCGATCTGTGCTTTGGTGCGTTCGACGGCGGGGCCTTGGGGAATGACTTGGGTGATCGTCTTTCCTGCAAGGCGATGAGTCAACGAATAGGAACGGGCCGTGTCCCGGGGAATCCTTCTGAGCGCAGTGACAGTTGCGCTTGCCGCATTTACGAAATCGTGCGATGAGAAAACCGGGGCGCAAGTCATCGACGCGAGCCAGACTCCCGGCGAGTTGATCACGTTTATCTCGGAGTGCCTGCAAGGAAATGTTCATAGGAACCTCCTGTCTGACAGGCATTATAAACTGTCAGATAAGGAAAGAAAACCCCAAGCAAACCCTAGCAGACTTCCCAGTGGATTTTCACGACGTGCGCCCCCGTCTTTCAGGTCGTTTGACAAAGCCGTGCGCCTCGTTTAACGTTAAATGTTTGAGCGATACACAAAAGGAGCAATAGATGGCCCAGGGACAGGCTACCAAAGTTAAGAAGCGCAAGAAGTCCGTTTTAAAGCGGGCGGAGCAATCTCGTCAACGCGCCGATGTAAACCGCGCCAACCGCACGCGAGTCCGCACCCTGATGCGCCGCCTGCGCACCGCGATCACCGCGGGTGACGCCACCGCTGCCGGCAACCTGCTGCACCCCACGATGTCCGCAATCGACCGCGCCATCACCAAGGGCGTCCTCCACGAGAACACCGGCAACCGCTACAAATCCCGCCTGACATTAGCTTTCAACGGCGTAAAAGCAGCCAAAGCCTAAACTTAGCCCGCCAGCATCTCAGTCTTCGACCGGCCGGGACGGGTCCAAAGCCCGTCCCGTTCATTTTCCATTCCCATTTTGATCCAGCCGGTCAAACAACCCGCGCACGTCCCCTGGAATTTCGTTGGACAATCTATAACAACTAAGGTATCGTATCGCTGTCGATAACTTCGCCTATTCTGACGGGATTTCGTGGCTCCAGCGCAGCCACGCCCGCTAAACCGTTAAGAATCAAATCACTAAGCCAAGCGGTAGCGTAAGTCCTTTAGATTCAAATCGCTGCACAAAATAATGGGGGGAGGGGGTGCAGATCCATGAATGCGCCACCGCACATCTCCGACAAAGGTTCCCACGTTGATGCACACATTGCATGTACTTGTAGCGGCGGCGCTTGCCCCGCCCGGCGTCATCCACATCGACAAACTAAGATCCTCAAACGCCGCCTTTATGCAGAGGCAACCTTCGCCGCTGCGGTGCCCGTCAACTCGATGAGCAAGAATTCCATGACCGCCTGCGCGTCGTCGGCCCCACCCTTGAGCCGGCTGTCGGCTACTTGCAGCGCACGCAGGCCCGCCAAGAGTCTAGGCTTGCCGATTCTGCGCGCACTTTGCAGCGCCAGCTCCGCCTGCTCCGGCCGCATCCCCAGCGCTCGCGCCGCCTGCCAACCGTTGCTAACGCCGCGCACTTCGCTGGCCTCAATCAATTTGCGATACATCCACGTCAACGCCCCCAGCATTTGCAGAGGCTCTTCGCCATCGCGCAGCAGTCGTTCCAGAAACTCCAAGGCTTTTTTCTGCTGCCGCGAAGCCAGCATGTCCGCCAACTCCCAAACGGTGGTGGTCTTCTCCGAAATCACCAGCGCCACAACGTCCTGCCGCCGAATAATCTTGCGATTGCCGACGTAAGTGGCCAATTTCTTGATCTCCGTCTGCAACCGCATCAGGTCCGCAGCGACAAATTCTGTCAGGTCCTCAGCCGCACCTTCCTCAAACTCAACTTTTTCTTCCGCCGCCAACGCCAATGCCAGGGTGACCGCAGAGCTCAGGCGCTGTTCGGGGTTTTCGCCCAGCCCAACTTCCACAACCAGCGTCTTCTGCGCCAAAAGCTTTGCCAACTTCATGCGCTGGTCGAGCGCCGTGGCCTCCAGCACCAGCACGGTAAACGGCGCGGGATTCGCGAGGTACTCCTCGAGTTGTTCCACGGCCGCATCGCGGTTCTTTTCCCCGAGCTTCTCAATCTTCTCGACGTCTTCCAGGAAAACTACTTGCTGCCTTGAAAGCATTGGCAGCGTCTGAGCCTGCTCCAACGCGCTCTGGGTTTCCGCGCGATCCGCTGAATACCGCGACACGCCCCAGGTCCGCGCCGCTTCCAGAATGAACGTTTCCACCAGCAGCTTTCGGCAGGCGTCGCGCAGGTACGGCTCGTCTCCCAAAAGCAGCAACGCTGGGATGACCTTGCCCTTTTTCAGCCGCTCTGTCAGCTCCTGTGAAGATATCCGCGCCATCCGATCGGTCTCCGTTAGTAATTCTCAGTCACTGCGGCTACCAGCCGCTGCGCAAAGTCCTTCGCCACCCGGTCGAGTGCCGGGTCCAGTTCTTCAAAAAAACTCGTCACATCCGTCGAAATTTCGTATTCATTGCGAAAAATAAAGTTGTCGGCGTGATACAGCACCTTTTCCGTGGAAGCCTGCGTCAAGGTCACTTCGCACTTCACCGTAACGAGCATGGTCGTCGCCCGCCCGCTGACCGTATCGAAAAGCAGCGGAACCGCTTCCAGGCCGACCACTTTTCCGCGCAGCACAGCGTCTCCGTCGAGCGGATTCGACACCACTTTGTACGGAGTTTTCGCCAGAAACTCGTGCACGGTGGCCGCCGTAAGTTTTTGCTCGATGCGATAGCTGGTAGTCGCATTTTCGAGCGCCGGCACGGCAATCACGTGAATGCTCGGGGGCAGGGCATCGGTGCGCCCAGCGACGTGGTATCCGCATCCACTCTGCACGAACGCGAGTGCGGTCACCACCAACGCTAGCGTGCAGCAAAAGTTTCTTTTCATTCCGCGAACTTCTCAGCGAGCTTCACGGCATTCCATGCCGGCAAACGAATGTTATCCGCAGCGCCCCAAAACCACCAGGTTCCAGGCTTCGCTGGATCGGACTCCGCTTGCGCCAGCTGAACCGCCGATTCTTCCGCCACACTCAGATTATTAGGGCTGTCCGGCGCCTGCATCACGGAGAATCCTGCTTCCTTGCAAGTGCTTTGGATGCGGGCCGCATCGACAGAGCTGTCCATCTCGGCGCAGGCGGAAAATGTGTTCGCATAAAATACAGGAACGTGCACAAGCTGAATCGCGGGAACCACCGGAGATTCCCGGAGGCAGGAGTGTACCTCCGAGCGCAGATTGGCCAGCGCCGCGGGCAAATCGAAGCGGCTCCTTGGACCAAAGCGGCCCAGCGTGCTGAAGGCGACCTGTGCGTCGAAAAGCGGCTTCCCCGGTGCCTGGAAAGAAAGCAATTGGCTACTTTGCGTTTCCAGTTCTTCGATGCCCGGCTTTCCCCAAGCGGAAACCGGCTGAAGCACAGTCGCGGTCAACTGACGCAAGCCCAGGCCTTGCAAGCACAGTGCAAGGCGAATGAGCGCCTCGGAAGGGGCCGAGGGGATGGTTGCGAGGTGCGGCTTTCCCGGAAGGCCCTGGCCGCGAAGCTTCTCTAGCCCGCGGAACCACGGCACGGAATCAGGCAGCGACACGGAGTGGCCCGAGAGGTCGATGATGACGGCACCACTGCGCTGCGCCAACGCGAAGTTCGCGCGCGTGAATTCGATGGATCCGGTGAAAAACACGAAGCGCGCGCGATCGAAGCTGTCTTCTTCGACGGGTCGGATGACCGCGGGCTCACCCCCAGCTTCGGTCAGCGTTCCAGCCGCCAGTTCTTCATCGAGCAGGCGAAAGTCCGACGCCGCGAAGCGGCTCTCTTCCAGCAGCGACTTCAGCTCCGCTCCGAGCAGCGAAGACGCACCGGCGATTACAATTCGGTTGGAATCCCGTTCACAGGGCATGTATCACGCGGTCCGCGAAACCATCCGGTGCCGCAATAACCTTATGACATGCAAGGTTACGCCTGCGGCCGTGTAGGTTGCGGCAATCAGTAACAACACGATCTCCGACCATCGCCAGATCGCCGCTCCTAGCAGCGCAATGAACACGATCCCGAGCGACGGCTGTTTGCGGGTCCAGGGCAAGTCCTTAAAGCTGTAAAAACGAATGGTGCTGGTCATCAGCGCCGCCAGCGCCAGCGCCAGGAAAATCCACCCTATGGACCAGCGCCAATCCTGAATAGGCGACTTGAACGCGTGCACCGTAGCCGCGATCATTCCCGCCGCCGCGGGAGTGGGCATGCCCACGAAATATTTCGATCCCCCGGGAGCCATGCCTTGCACGTTGAAACGCGCCAGGCGCCACGCGCAGCAAACCACAAACGCGAGGCAGAACCACCAGCCGAATTGCGCGATCTGCTGGGCACCTTGCGTACTATCCAGACCCGGAAGATGCCGCACGCCCCAAGAGTAGGCCAGCAGGGCAGGGGCTATCCCAAAACTCACCACGTCTGCCAACGAATCAAACTGAACACCGAACTCCGTGTTCGTGCCTGTCAGCCGCGCCACGCGCCCGTCCAGCGAATCAAAAACTATCGCCAAACCAATGGCCTTAGCGGCATGATCGAACGGGTCGGTCTGAAGAACGCTACCGGTCAGCGTCGCTACACAAGCGTAGTATCCGCATAGCAGATTTCCGGTAGTGAACAGGCTGGGCAGCAGAAAGATTCCGCGCCGCAGTTTCGGATTGCGGATGCGGCGTCCGCGAATGGAGGGCTCAGGTGGCGCCGCTTCAGCCAGCTGTTGTACGGAGTCGGACATCTTAGGTTTGTTTCCCCGCTAAATTCCTACACTCGTTTGAAAGCTAATCCCTAAGCTCGTTTAAGAGCCAGCTCTTATGCTCGTTTGAAACTCGACGTCAGGTTCTCCACCGGCATCTGGGCATCTATCCCGCGATCCAGACCCGCACTCACCGGCACCGGCCAGCGCGCCAGAACGCTCGATCCGCCCTTCACGTTATCGCCCAGAGCCACCAGAATTTCCGCATCGCGCGGCACCCACAGGTCTACCCGGGAGCCGAATCGCACCAACCCGATCCGTTCGCCGCGCTGCACGATGTCGCCGGTTTTCTTCCAACAGACTACCCGGCGCGCAATCAGCCCGGCAATCTGTTTAAAGACCATTTCGCCGGAAGCTGTCGAAAGAGAAATAACGTTTTGCTCATTTTCCGTGGAGGCCCGAGCCATCATGGCGGCGAGAAACTTGCCGGGACGGTAGTCCATTTTGACGATGGTGCCCGCGGCCGGGGAGCGGTTCACGTGCACGTTCCAGATCGCCAGGAAGATGCTGATGCGCTTGCCGGGAACCCCCGCGTGGTCTTCGTCGGTGACCACGACCACTCGTCCATCCGCCGGGGAAACCACCGCGCCAGACTCGGCCGGAATCACGCGTTCCGGGTCGCGGAAGAAATAGAAAACAAAGGCCGCCAGGCACACCAGCACAACTCCGGCAACAATCCAGTGAGCCAGGAACGCCGCTCCCCCCAAAGCCAGCGGCGGCAGCCCGAAGTAGTATCCCTCTTTGACCATGCCAGTTAGACAATACCACAGCCTTCCGGGTCGCGGCTCTCACCGCGCCGGCAAGCGGCGGCTTTCTAAGGCACTGCGCCTACGGGGAAACGATCTGCTAGGTTACGTTAGCGCGCGCGCGCTGCACGCGGGCGGCGATCCGCTCCATCTCATCTTTGCAGTAAAGCTTCATCTTCTTTAGCTTGATTTCTTCCAGGAGGTGTTCCGAGCTGAGGTAGGGATCCGAGGTGAGTTTTTGGAGTTCGGCTTCGTACTTGGCATGCTGCTCGGCCAGACGCTGATACTCGGCGTCTGTATCGAGAAGTATGTCCCGAGGGTTCCGCGCCATTGTGGCCATGCGTTCCTCCCAAAGGACTTCATTAATTTTGGATAACTACTCCATGAGCGGACGGTAAACCCGTGGCATTGCGGCGTCAAGAGGGAACCTGAACAATTTTTAACAGGTGGTCCTAGCCTGTGAGTTCTCTCTTCATTAGTACCGCCGCTTCCGTAGGGCTTTGATAGTACGCCGGACGACTGCCGTTCTGGACGAATCCGTGCTTCACGTAGAAGGAAATTGCAGACAAGTTGGATTCGCGCACTTCCAGGAACGCCGTCTTGATTCTCAGCCGCTGAAATTCCGCCAGAGCCGCGTGCAGAAGCGCCGTGGCACATCCGGCGCGCCGCTTTGCGGGTTCAACCGAAAGATTCAGAATCTCGGCTTCATAACCGACGGTACGGGCCACCAGGAAGCCGGAAATCGCGCCTTTGATCTCGATCACCCAGGCAATCTCACCACGCAGCCTCAAGCGTTCGAGCGAGTTGAGCGTCCACACCGCGGCCTCGGGAGACTTGCGCAAAATCTCTTCGACGGCCGCTGCGTCGCATACCTCGAACGCTCGCACGACGCCTCGGTAATTGCCGAGGGTCGAAGCGGGATCATGATTCATCGGCGGGTCCATTCTACAGCCGGTGTGTCGGCGCACCGGGTTTTCGCAGCCTGCTTCGGCACCGTTGCTGCCTGCAGTCTAAAACAATTGAGAAAAGCTAGCTTCAGGGGCTAAAGCCCATCCGGTCTACACGAGTTACGCCGGGACTGAAGCCACGGCCTCCTTAAGACAGGGCTTTCTGCATCGGCAGTGCCTGGGCCGCGGACTAGGGTGGCCGGCGAACCTATCCATCGGTCTTGTCTAGCTGCTTGTCCGCAAGCTATTTGGCTGCGGGAATGAAGTCTTCCATGACGGCTTTTCGCATCAGGTCCGGTGGCAACAGCCCTTGGGCGAGAATGAAATCGTGAAATTTCTGCTGATCGAATTTGGGCCCCAGCGCTGACTCCGTATCTTTCCTCAGTTGCAGGAGTTTCGTGTATCCGTAGAAGTAGGAGTTCGCCTGCCCTGGCGAGCGGAAGGTATACCGCTCGACCTCCTGATTCGCGAACGGCTCCGAGAAAACGCCATCCTTTGTGAGCACTTTCATCGCGTCGGCGGGCTGAATCTTGCCGGCTTGCAACTCCGGATCGAGAAACGCGCGTTCCGCCCTCAATAGCCGGAACTGTAACGAGATCAGCTGACCTTCCAGCGGCATGTAGGGCTTGGTGATGTACTCGGCGTATAAGCCCCAGCCTTCGACGTTGGTGCTATTGAATGCGTAGCGCGATCTCGCCAGCGATACGCCGTGCTCGATCATGGAGTCGAATTGTAACTCGTGGCCGGGACGCGCTTCATGCGCGATCAATGTCCACGAAGCCGCGTCGTAGGTGTAGTCGTCCACTTTCTCGGCCTTGGCACTGCCGGTCGCCGCAGGCATATTCAGCGGCAGCACAAATTCCCCTTGCTGTCCGGTGTTGTTCAGCAACGGCGGCGGCACCATGTGCGGCGCGGGCTGCTGCGCGCTTTCGGCTGGTGTACCGATGCGGATACGCGCTGGCCGGTCGGGCAGACTGACCAGCCTTTGCTTCACGATGATTCCTTCGATCTCTTTCAAGCGATCTTTATAAAAGGGAAGAATGGAGTCGCCCACCAGTTGGTTTTCTTTGAGCTTTTTAATGACATCGCGATAGTCGCCGCTCGGCCAACCGTGCTGTTTGGCAATCTGTGCCGCGATCGTTTGCATTTCTCTCTGATATTCCGCGAAGGCCTTGTGTGCCATCACCGCGAGATCGCCGGGAGGAATATCGATCCCGTAACCCTCGAGGCCCAACGCATACAGTTCCGGTGGCTCGCGGAAATCGGTGCGCGCCTTCGGAACGATATCGCTCTTGATCCATTGATCGTAGTCCGTCAACTGTTGCTTGAGCTTGGCGTAAGGCTCTTCCCAGCCCTGCAATTTGTACTGTTTAAAGAGCTCGGCGATCCCATCGACATACAAGGAGTTGCGCGAGAGGGCGGTTTCGACGCGCGCCTTCGCCGGATAAATCATGTTGGGCTTGGCCAACTGCAATTCGGTGAGCTTTCGCAATTGCTCAGCAAACGGAGTGTAGCCAGGCTCCAGCCCGGCGTACTTTCGAAGCCGCACAACCGCAGCCGGGCGACGCTCGGCCGCCACCTGGTCGTCCAGCAACACGCGCAGTCCCTGGAATACGCCGCCGCTCGCGTTGATGTAGGGAATCTGATGGGCTTCGGCGAAGTCGTGTTGCTTCAGCCGGAGCTGCGTGCTGTGAATCATGATCTCCAAGTCCTGCCGGACGTATTTGTTCGGCTCCTTGGGCAACTGCTCCTGGAGCTTGGCGAGGACTGCACGCGTCTCCGAGATCTCGGCCATGTCGTCCGCGTGTGTCGCGACCGAAATCTTTTCGTCGTATTGGCTCAGACCATCGGATGACGCCGATTCCGGCGAGTGCTTCTTGTCGATCTCGATCAGCAGGTTTGCGAATTCATTGCTGCGTGCGATCCAGCTCTTGTCAGCCTGATTTGCCGCCGCGCTCGCGGTTTGCGCCGCGGAATGAGTTGCCGAACCGGAGAGGTCGAAAGGCACGGCGACAACGTATGCCGCTATCGCCAAAGTCGCCACGAGCGCGACGCCCAGAATGCGTTTGATCACAAGTCGTCTCCTCAAAAAGTCCATCAATTTTGTTTTGTAACGGGATCGCGGCCGTCTTTCCAGAATACTTCCGCGTCGGAGCGCCGCACGTAGTTTGCATCCAGAGCCAGCGGGTCAGTGAACCGTTTTTCCAGCGACAATCGATATCCGAGGCGGCCGATCGAGGGCGCCAGGGTCGGCGAAGCGGCAAGCACACTTTCACCCACACTCTGACGCGCGGGCCAGCGTTCCGTTTCAAAGAGCATCTCGGGATCGGTCGAGATCCACTGGATGCTTTGGCCGCCGGCCGTTTCGACTGCCCAAGCCAGGAATTTGTTGGGCGCAATCACGGATTCTTCGCCAACGCGATTAAGCGTCGCGCCCCCACGACGATAGAGTGCTCCGTAAACCTGGCGCCGCTGGGCGTTCGTGAAAGCTGCGACGTAGGCTTGAGAGCTCGCCGCTTGTGTTGCCAAGGCTTCGAGGCGCGAGACGCTGACGATCGGCTTGCGCGTCACCTCAGCCCAGGCTTTAACGGTCGTTAGCCCGACACGAACTCCGGTGAACGAGCCCGGCCCGGCAGCGGCGACGTACGTGTCCACGTCGGCAAACGCGATGCCCAAGCCGCTCAAGACTTGAGCGATGGCGGGTAGCAACCACACCGAGTAGTCTTCGGCCGTGTCGTGTGTGACGACCCGGAGGATCTGGTCGTCGCGCAATATCGCGACGCTGCCTCGTGCGTCACAGGTGTCCAGCGCCAGTAAGAGCATGCCGGGATTGTACCGCAGCGGGCGACCAATCCGCGTAACCGACAGGAGCAATTACAGTTGCGCACGGCAGTGGTGATCGCGCAGCACGAAGATCTTCCTTAATGCCGATTCAGCGAAGGAGGAATAAACCGATAGGTAGGCGAGGTAAGGGCGCGTTTATGAGAGCAATTTGCATGCCAAATTGGCACACTGCTTTCCCTAAGCCCCTGATTCCAATGGATATATCTTGACTGTTGGAACACACTTTCCGTACACTACTTCATGTAGGGATGCCTAGGGGGGCAATCGAAATCTATGGACTACAAAATTGGCGACAAGGTCGTCTATCCGAATCACGGTGTGGGACTCGTAGAGCAGATCAGCTACGGCGTGTTGAACGGTAGGACCGAACGCTATTTCATGATCCGCATTGTTTCCAGCGGTTTGCGTGTGATGGTTCCGCAATCCAACGCAGATATTGTTGGGCTGCGTTCCGTAATTCGTTCGAATGATGCGACCAAAGTCCTGGGTTTTCTCGAAACCGGCAAACTGAATTCGCATCACGATTGGAAACACCGCTTCAAGGAAAACTCCGAGCGCATGCGCACTGGCTCTCTCCTGGAAGTCGCCGTGGTCCTCAAGAGTTTGGTTTCTCTTAGCCGCAGTAAGCCGCTTTCCTTCCGTGAAAAGAAAATGCTGGAGCGCGCCAAGTATTTGCTGGTCAGCGAAATGGCTACCGCGCGCAACACCACCGCCGAAAGCGCGGAGGCTGTCGTCGTGAAGTCGCTGGCGAAAGCCAAGCTGACGTTCCCGATCATGACCGAAAAATTTGAATAGGCTTTAGTTCGTTGGATTTAGAATCATCCGAGGCGGGCAACTTTCGAGTTGCCCGCCTTTTCATTTTGGAACTCCGGCCTGACCCTCGCTGTTACTTTTGACAGGTCTGCCGACATCGGTTGGTGAAGGGGAATGCGCGCCCCGGGTTAGCTGCGTATCGGTTAGCTGCGTACCATCACTGCCAAGTCACCTGGACCGATACCAAAGAGGTATGTTGTCTGACTGTTCGCATGCCTTTGCCTCAACTGTTGAGGTGGACTCCTTCTTCCGGCACACTGACCTCCGCTCGAAGTTCGACCACAAATTCCCATCACTGGACAACCATGCGCATCGCATCCAAAGCTCCGACCCGCGTCGACCTCGCCGGCGGCACACTCGATATCTGGCCGCTCTATCTGTTTCATCCTGGCGCGGTTACGGTAAACGCAGCGATCACCCGCTACGCCTCCTGCGTGATCGATCAGCATCCGCAAGGTGACGATCGCATCAGGCTCGTCTCCCGCGATACCCAGCTTGAGGAAAGCTTCGACTCCTACGCGTCCTTGGTGAAAGGGAAGCGCTATCGCCTTCCCCTGCTCGCTGAAATCGTAAAATTCTTCCGGCCGGACGGCGGCTTCACTCTGACAACCGACTCCGAAGCCCCCGCGGGCGCGGGAATTGGAGGGTCCAGCGCCATGGCGGTCGCCATTTGCGCCGCGCTCGACCGCTTTACGGGAGCAGGGAAGAGCAAGGCCGACTGGATCCACATCAGCCGGGACGCGGAAGCGATCGTGATCCGCGTTCCCACCGGTACACAGGATCATTATCCGCCGGCTTTCGGTGGCGCGGCCGCCATCGAGCTGCCGCCCGGCGGCGAGCGCCGCACCGAACTTCGCGTCGATCTATCGGAACTTGAGCGCCGCATCGCACTTTGCTACACCGGCAAGCCCCGCAAGTCGGCGATCAACAATTGGGACGTCTTCCAGAAACACATCAACGGAAACAAGAAGGTCCACCACAATCTCGCCCGCATCTCCGAAGTCGCGCAGCAACTTCGCGGTGCGCTCGAAAAGTCCGCTTGGACCGACGCCGGACGGCTGATGCGTGAGGAGTGGAGCTTCCGAAAGCGCAATCTCCCGACCATCTCTACCAAGACGATCGACCGCATCATTGAAGGCACGCGGCGCAAGGGCGCTCTGGCGGGAAAGGTCTGCGGTGCGGGAGGCGGTGGCTGCGTGGTTCTTCTGATCGAACCTGACGCGCGCGAACGTGTGGAGTCCGCAGTGGCCGACGCCGGGGGGCAACTCCTGCCGATGAAGATCGACCGGTCCGGCGTTCAGGTTACCGTCTCTTAGAACAACCTCTGTGGGTCCGGCCAACCTAGTCGCGCCAACATGGTCCAGTCCCGCGTATTTCCCCGGGGCTGAAAAAGTGCCAGGTATCTGTTCAGCAGACAATAAGCATCATAGAATAGAGGCGACCAGTCACCGGGGCGGCTGGCCAACGTATCCATGCCCAACTGGCTCATACCGGCGCTCACTGTTTTTCTGCTTGCTGCGGATGTGCCCGGGATCGAGCGTCTTCACGCACCCAGCAATTCTATTCCTGCATTTCCCGCCGGCGAGGATATCTCCATCTTGCCCGACCTATCCCTGACAACGGATGAGCCTCCGGCTCAATCGCCACAGTCCAGCCAGCCAAAAAAGGGGACGTTGCAGGATCAATCCAAACTCGACCTGATCCGCTTCGTGTCGGGAGAATTTGCCAAAGCCACCAAGCCGCTGCCCGCGGGCAAAGAGGGTTTTCTTTTTTATGTCGGGAAGCCGATCAGCACGGAATTGCTGAATAGCGCGGTGGCGACTCACGGCGCGGCCGTCAACAGTGGCGACAACGTGCAAATCACCAAGCTCGAATTTCGTGAACACACCATCGTTGTGGATGTAAATGGCGGCGGGCGCGGCAAAAAGAACTGGAAAGACCATGTACAGATCGGCATGGGCGGCAGCATTCCGACGATGAGCACAGGTCAGACGCAAGGTTCAGAAAATGGTCCGCCAGGAGTTCAGCCAGGGATGGGCAGCACTCTTTTCCTGGAATTCACCAAAGCGGTCCCGGACCTTACTCCTGAGGAGCTGAAGCAAATCCTTTCGCCTTTTCTGGATTTCTCACGCCAGCGTTCCGCCTCCGTGCACTGGACCGACACGCTCCCGCCCGACGTGAGGAAAGCCATCCAGGACCGGCGCCCCGCCGTCGGCATGGACCGCGAAGAAGTAGTCGCGGCCATCGGCAAACCGGAACATAAGGTTCGCGAGCGCGATGCCGAGGGCAACGAAATCGAGGATTGGATCTACGGCCAGCCACCCTCAAAAACGGTCTTCGTCCGCTTCCAAGGCGATCGCGTAACCAGCGTCCGCCAATTCCCTCAATAGTTGTTCACGATCCCTGTCGATCCGCATTGCCGTCCTTTTTTCGAATTCACCATCCAAATTAGGAGGCAGGTAGTGCCCTGGCTTTCTGGTGGAACTGACCTGGAGTCCCCGCAAGAGAAATGCAAATCACGTGAGAAGTCAAAAAAGGAGGGTTTTCCGTATGCGCATGTCCAGATGTCGCGCCGCTTTGCTCGTTCTCGCGGCCGCCGTGTTCGTTTCGCTCGGCAGCGCAGGTTGCTCTGGGCGGGTGACGTACTACGACGAGGACCATCACGATTATCACCACTGGAACAACAACGAAGTCGTGGTCTATCGCTCCTACTGGACCGGTCGGCATGAACCCTATCGCGAGTACTCGAGTCTGAACAAGGACGAGCAGCGCGATTACTGGCGCTGGCGCCACGATCACCACTGAGCCTGAGCGCATCTTCCTCTGAGTGCGGATTAAGTTTCGATCGTTTTGAGCCTTACACCGTGCCGCGTACAGCGGTCCGGTGTAAGGCATTTCACGTTGCGTCTTTCTTCTCGATGGCTCCTGCCGGAAGCCTAACGCTCGGACACTAACGCTCGGACATAACGCTCGGACCGCGTTGACTTTTTTCCTCGCAGCCCATAGCATTTCTAGTTCACACATGGGCCGATTTCCAGTCTGCGCCGGCTCGCTTCGCGTGACCATTCCATCGGAGGAAGAATGCCCATCAAGGTAGGTATCAACGGTTTCGGCCGCATCGGACGCAACATTGTGCGCACCGCGCTCGACGACAAAGATATTCAGTTTGTTGCGGTGAACGACATCACCGACGCAAAGACGCTCGCCCATTTGCTCAAGTACGATTCGATCCTCGGCAATCTGCCCCACCATGTGACCCACACTGACGACTCCATCGCCGTGGAAGGGAAGAGCTTCAAGGTTTTCAAGACTAAGGATCCCGGCGAAATCGATTGGGCTTCGGTGGGCGCTGACGTCGTTGTCGAGTCGACTGGCCTCTTCACCAAGGGCGCGGACGCCAAAAAGCACCTGCGCGCCCCCGTGAAAAAAGTCATCATCTCCGCACCTGCCGACGGCCCGGACGCTACCTTCGTGCTGGGCGTCAACGACAACACCTACGATCCTGCCAAGCACAACGTCATCTCCAACGCTTCGTGCACGACCAACTGCCTCGCGCCCGTCGCCAAGGTTCTGCAAGATACCTTCGGCATCACCGCTGGAACCATGACCACGATTCACTCCTACACCAACGATCAGAAGCTCCTCGACCTGCCGCACAAGGATCTTCGCCGCGCCCGCGCCGCTGCCATCAACATGATTCCCAGCTCCACAGGCGCCGCCAAAGCTTTGCACTTGGTCATCCCCGCCCTCAAAGGCAAACTCGACGGCTACGCGATGCGTGTTCCCACGCCGAACGTTAGCGTTGTCGACCTCACGGTTTTCGTCGAAAAGCCGGCCACCGTCGAATCCGTCAACGCCGCCTTGAAAGCCGCGGCGCATGGTCCGATGAAAGGAATTCTCGGCTACACCGAAGAAGAACTGGTCTCCTCCGACTTCAAAGCCAATTCGAATTCCTCGATCGTCGATGCGGGATATACCAAGGTCGTCGGCGACAAGTGCGTTAAAGTGCTGGCCTGGTACGACAACGAGTGGGGCTACTCTTGCCGCTGCCGCGACCTGATCAAGCTCGTTGCATCCAAGTTTTAGGTAGCGCAGGCACTTCTGCCTGTGTCTCCTGTAGACGAAGCAAGCCTGACACCGACAAGCCAAATCGCGCCCAATAAATTTCAATTCAAGCCATAACGCACAAGCGCAGCAACAGACAAAATCGCAAAACGAACTATGAACAAGCTAACCATCAACGACCTCGACCTCCACGGCAAACGCGTCTTCATCCGCGCAGACTTCAACGTCCCCCTAAAGGACGGCGCAGTCACGGATGACACGCGCATTCGCGAAACGCTGCCCACGCTCCGCCTGGCCATCCAGAAAGGCGGACGCCTGGTGCTGGCCTCGCATCTAGGCCGGCCGAAGGGCGGTCCCGATCCGAAATATTCCCTGGCGCCGGTCGCCAAGAAACTGTCAGAGCTGTTGGAACGCGATGTGGTTTTTGCCGAAGATTGCGTAGGTCCCGACGCCGAAGCCAAAAGCAAAGCGCTTACCGACGGCGGCGTGCTCCTTCTCGAAAACGTCCGCTTCCATCCTGAAGAGGAGAAGAACGACGAAGCTTTCTCTAAACAGTTGGCGAAGCTTTGTGACGGCCTCTTTGTTTGCGATGCCTTCGGCTCAGCTCACCGCGCTCACGCTTCCGTAGTAGGCATCACGCGCTTCGTGAAGCAATCCGCCGCAGGCCTGCTCATGGAAAAAGAGCTCGCCTATCTCGGCAAAGCGGTCACCAATCCTGCCCGGCCATTCGTAGCCATTATCGGCGGTGCGAAAGTCAGCGATAAGATCGAAGTGGTCGAAAACTTGATGAAGATCGCCGACGTCATGCTCATCGGCGGCGGCATGGCCTACACCTTCGAAAAGGCCCAGGGCCTGGAAATCGGCAAGTCCCTCGTGGAGATGGATAAGCTCGACCTCGCCAGACGCCTCCTCGGCGAAGCCAAGCAGAAAAATTTCAAGCTTTTGCTCCCGGTCGACCACGTCGTCACTCCCGAATTCAAGCCCGACGCCAAAGCCACTACCTGCGACATCGCCGCCACTCCTGCGGATCAAATGGGTCTCGACATCGGTCCCAAGACCGCCGCTGCCTATTCCGCCGAAATCTCCAAGTCCAGGACCATCGTCTGGAACGGTCCAATGGGCGTCTTCGAAATGCCCGCGTTCGCCAAAGGTACCCTCGAAGTTGCCAAAGCGGTTGCCGCAGCGACCTCCGCAGGCGCAACCTCCATCGTCGGCGGCGGCGATTCCGTAGCCGCCGTCCACCAATCCGGCCTATCCACCAAAATTTCCCACATTTCCACCGGTGGAGGCGCTTCCCTGGAGTTCCTGGGAGGCCGCAAACTCCCCGGCGTCGAAGCCCTAACGAACAAATGACCTCCTCTCGTCTCCGCAAAATTTCAGCGTACTCTGCGTCTCTCTACCCTGAGAATCAAAGGGTTTACCCTGAGCTCCGAAGCGTGCACTATCCGTTTCTTCGTTGTCTGAATCGGAGGCACCCATGACCCGCCGCCGCGTAATCGCGGGCAACTGGAAGATGCACAAGACCATCGCCGAAACCCGCGCCTTCTTCTCCGCCTTCGCGCCTTTGGTCGCGCACTCGACCCACTGCGACATTGTCGATCGCCCCGCCTTACACAGCCATCTCCACTGCTGCCGAATGCCGCGAAGTCCACGAGCATCGCTATTTCCGGCCAAAACGTTTCGTGGAGCACAGAAGGCGCCTTCACCGGCGAAGTGTCTGGCCCGATGCTCGCCGAAGCCGGGTGCCGCTACGTCATCATTGGCCACTCTGAGCGCCGCCAGCTTTTCCGCGAGACCGACGATAATGTGGCCAAGAAATCTCTGATGGCTCTCAGCTCCGGCCTCATCCCCATCGTTTGCCTCGGCGAAACCAACGAAGAGCGCACCGCCGGCCTCGAGCAGGAAGTCCTGAATCGTCAGTTCACTGGCGGCCCCGGCGCGTTGACCCCCGACGAATTCTCCCGTATTCTGATTGCCTACGAACCAGTCTGGGCGATTGGGACGGGTAAGGTGGCAACGCCAGAAATTGCCGCCGCCGCGCACAGTATTATTCGCCGGTGTGCAGCCGAGCAATTCTCCATCGCTCACGCCTCCGCTCTACGCATCTTGTACGGCGGCAGCGTCAAACCCGATAACATCAAGGGATTGATGGCGCAGCAAGAACTGGACGGCGCACTCGTAGGCGGAGCAAGCCTGGACCCGAAGGGATTCGCGGCGATCGTAAATTTCGAATGACCGTATGCAGTGCCCAGGCGATGTTATTCGCCAGGTGTAGGCGCCGGGCTTTAGCTCGGCGTGCCTGAAGTAGTAGTAAGATAGTACGTCACGGCGCGGCCACAACCACGCCGTTCGGCCTCATATCCGAGGCGTCTACAACCGTCGGGGACGACGCGAGCAAGCGGCCAATCCCAAATGATTTAGCGAGGATTCGAAATGCAAGGAATGCCAGGCTGGATGAAGTGGACCATCTCTCTCTTGATAGGCGTCGCCATCATTATTCTCGGCTTCCGTTTCGCCGGATGGCTGCTGACCGCCTTCTTCGTAATGAACTGCCTCGTGCTGATCATCGTCGTCCTGCTGCAAAGCGGTAAAGCCGCCGACCTCGCCGGAGCCTTCGGCGGCGCAGGCAGCCAGACCGCCTTCGGCCCTCGCGGCGCCGCCACACTTCTCTCGCAAGCCACAACGTGGTGCGCCGTAATGTTCATGATCTGCGCCATGGCCCTGGTCCTGCGCACCGACAAAGCCACCGGGCAAGGCAACTCAATCCTCGAAAAGTTCTCCAAGCCCGCAGCCGCTCCCGCAAAGCCCGCGCCCGTGACACCGGTGCCAGCCCAGCCGCAATCGAGCACCACGCCGACAGCCCAATCCCCAGCAGCCACACCCACAACGCAACCGAAAAAGCCGTAATCGCAGATTGGTGCGGTATCTGTAGCGGCCGCTTTCCGAAGCGGGCGTTTTTGCTCTGAACAACGACGTCTGAATTTCTCGACGCCTCAGCGATCAGCGGTCGACAATTCGAGGTTGCTCGGCCCGAGATAAGCACGCCGATAAATTTCAGGAGCGTTAGCCGGTCACGCCATCCCTGGGTCTAGGCCTTTGTAGGGGCGAGGCTTGCCTCGCCCGGCCGCTGGGTCCTGCCGCACCAGTCCGATGAGCACCCGCGCCGATCGCCAACCGCGGCGAGCTACCATGAATTTTTTGGAATAGCGAGATTTCGGAGTGCAAATCGAATCAGCGAAGCCAGCGGTGAACCTACAAAATTGGTGCGGTCGAGAGGACTCGAACCTCCATGCCTTGCGGCGCTAGCACCTCAAGCTAGTGCGTCTGCCAGTTCCGCCACGACCGCCCCGTGTTGTCAACAACTTACGGCCTACCTCGATTCGGTTGATGCTTGCGTGTCCAATTTGTGCCCATTTCGAGCCTCAAGTTTTCGCGCCGCGTCCGCCAAGTCGCTCTCATCCGTAATATCGTACCTGTCAAAAATCGAGTCCGTGGAGTGGCCTGTGATGCGCTTCGCCACAGTCTTGCTGATACCGGACCTTATCATGTTGCGTACCGCCGAGCGCCGGAAGTCGTGAAGTAACAAGTCCGGCATTCCCGCCTCGGCCATCAGCACATCCCAAGAACCGCGAAAATCCTTCACCGGTCTGCCGTTCGCCCAAGTGAACACCGCGTCGCCCGGCTTCTTGTCTTTGATGGCCCCGGACAACAGCCGATGCACCTCGGTCGTCATCACGACCGTGCGACCCTTGTCGCTTTTTGTTTCGCCGGTTAGTAGGTGAATCGTTCGAGCTTTCAAATCGACTTGAGAGACTCGCAGACCCAACATCTCTGCTTTCCTGAATCCAAAATTATAAGCTACCGCGAGCAAGGCACGCAACCATCCGAGCTTGCATTTCTCTTGAAGCGTGGCGTATTGCTCGTCGGACACAAACCCGGAACGCGGGTTCGCCTCTCGTAGTTTTTCAGGGAAGCGCGGCACGCGCAGAATCTTCGGCGGGTCTGCCTCCGCACCTTGTCTGAGGAGCGCGCGCAGAACCGTAAGCTCTCGATTCACTGTTCCCGCTGCCGCGTCGGCATCAAGCCGTGACGCGACGTATCGCTGAATGTCATCGCTCGAAATGCGCGCAGCGAGCTTCCCGCCGAAAAACGGCTCTAGGTGAACGCGCCACACTAACTCAATCCAATCGTAAGATTTGGGCGCGCTGTTCCTTGCATAGAGCTTATAGGACTCGGCTAGGGCATCGACCTTGACGCGGCCCTCATGAGGGTCCAGCTTTCCCGCATCACGTAAGGCGAGCGCCCGCGTGAGCGCCTTCTCTGCCTTTGCTTCCGTGGCGAACGATTCGCGTCGCCGCCGTCCTTGCGCATCGTAGTAGGAAATTTGCCAACGCTTCGGCCCTAACGGTCGAACGCTGCCCTCACCATAAGTGCCCCGTTGGTTTGGAATTTCCACGTCCGCTGTTGGCATCACGACCTCCCCGACGAGTCTGTGCCCAAAATAGCTAAAGCGCGGAGTTTTCCAAATGGTACGTCCGTACGGGGTTCCTATGTGCTCCAATGAGGGCCAAAGAAAACAGTTGACTTTTGTGATAACTTATGATAGGCTTAGTTTTGGGACTTCGGTCCCGCCTCGGCACCTAGCCGGGGCATCCCACACCAGCGGCTACGGAAGCCCCGCTAGGGGCATTGATAGGCTGGTTGCATAACGCAGCAGAGCGTCCCCAGAGGGGGAAGCCATGAGCGTAGGAAAACGCTTATGGCAATACCTGCAACCGTAGAATCACCCGCTGTAAATTCCAACTCTCTTCTGTTGAATCTCTCGACTGCCGCGCCAGTCGTTGGACTGACTGTGTGGCAACTCCGTGGACTTATCGCCAACGGTGAAATCCCTGTCGTAAAGGTCGGACGCAAGTTGTACGTCCGTAGAGCGACTTTGGTGCGCTGGTGTGAGCGTGTGGAAGGAAGGCACCGCTCATGAGCGGACGCCAAGTGCCCTCGATGAAGCCGCCCCTCCAGCGCCGCGCTTTCCACGGACTCGCAGGTCGTCCCTACGATCCGGACGATGCCGCGCCAGTAGATGTGCCGGAACCTGCACCGGCACCGGCTGCAACAGTCCCCGGCGGGCCGGTCCTTGTACCTGATCCACCTAAACGCAAACGCGGTCGACCGATAACCGGTGACCACAAGAAGACCGCCGCAGAAATCAAGCACGCCCAGCGCCAGCGGTACCGGCAGGAATTGAGCAGGGTGAAGCTGAATCAGGAACAGCAGCGCATTTACAACCGGGAGTGCCAACGCGTGGAAGCGGAATTGAACGCGGCTATCGCGGCGGGTGACGCGGCGAAGGTGCAGGAGATTCAAGACATCATTCGGGGTCAAGAGGAGCAGCGCGAGTACAACGCGCAAGAAGCGCGCGCCCGTGATCGAGGCACTACTAGTGGATTGTTTATCGCGGACGCGCCGCGCGGGAAGGGCAAGCTCGTATACGGCAATGAGAACATTGAAGCCGTCGGCAACAAACTCGCTGATGTCGACGAACATGGCGTCCCGACATTCAGGGAAGGTCAGCGCCGCACCGCGTACTTCAAAGACGGCAGCCCTACCACAGCCGACGACGCGGGAGTCGTAATCGGAAAGTGGGGAAAAGAATTCGAGGACGAATTCCACTCAGAACACTCGGTCAAATGGCGACGTGACCCAAAGCGGAGCGAGTTCGACCGAAGAGATCAAGAAGAGCGCGCTCGTGGGCGGGCTGACGAATATCTGAAGACGGTTCCGGTTGCGGTGCTCGCTTGGGACGGCGCGAACTTTGCCGTTATCCGGAACGCGGACGAAGACATCGTTTGTCAGTTGTGCGGACACAGGTCTCGAACTTGGCGGGGCGGCGAAGAGCATCTGGTGGATGCGCACGCGCGTAAACTCGCACCCACTACCACCAAGCAAAGCCGCGCCGCCCAGAAGCTAGTCTCGAAAGCCATCGACGAGCAGCAGTACGCGTTAGAGAAAGTGGCCGAGGCGAACGGATGGAGGAAGGTCAACGGGAAATGGGTGCGCGCGAAGCAATTAGGTGGACAGGTAAAGAAACGCCATAACCCCCTGTTGCCTCAATGAGATACGGACGGTGACAACGGCGAAGTATCGTTCCGTCCTATTATTGGGGAGCACTACTCCCCTCTTCATTGGTTCCATCCTCCTTCCCGGGCGCGGGGTTTTCGTCCCTCACGAATCCCTGCGCCTAAAATTTTTGCCACGCGGCTTATGCGTACGGCTGCGTAGAGGTCAAATGATTAGTACGGCTTTAATGCGAATCGAATCGAAGCGGCGCGCGCTGGGCATCTCCAGCGCGACGATCAGCCGGTTGGTAGGACTGCGCAGTAGTGCGCTCTCCGACGGTCTGCGTGAAGTCTCTCGATTGTCGGGGGAGCAGGAGGCGCGCATCGAGGAGGTGCTGACCCAGCTAACCACGCTCGATGCTGCGTGCAAGCCCTTCCGCTTGCCTTTGGATGCGAGAGGCGTGGCTGACCTGCAGGTTATTTTGGAAAGCGGTATCTCCTCAGAACGTCTGGGCGAAGCCATTAAGGACTTGTTTCAACAATAGTAGCGACGCGGTGAAGTCCACCTGCTCTGAGCCAATCTCAGTCGATGCGGTGGTAATGAGAGATATGGCTGGTGTGAGATGGATTTGGACTTTAAGTGTTTAACAGCGGAACAGGAACGATTGATCCGCAAGATTCTAAGCAGTTGCGACTATCTGGCGGTGAGTTCTACGTGGCGACCACGCCCTGATAGTTCCGTGATTTTAGAGGTGGCCGACCGCATAGCGGACGACTACCGCTCGTTAAAGAAGTGACGGCAGGCACGCCGGGAAGTTCTGAATCCGCGATGACTCGGGCGGCGCTCATCTCGCGTAACTCCCCGGGTTTGGGAGCAAGCGCGGAAACGCTGAATGGGTTTGTAGATGTAGATGGGAGCGCTAATCACGCTCGACCGCAAGGTCAGAACCCTTCGGGGAACAGCCAGAAAGGTGGTGACAGCTACGGCTGAATCTAATTGTTAAAGGTGAGGTATCCAATGCAAGGCGTAATCACACTTTGGAATAACTTAAAAGGGTTCGGCTTCGTTACTGCCGTCCCCGACGGTCGGCAATACTTTTTTCACATCTCAAACTTCGTCAAGGAGAACGGCGAACCTCCTGTGTTAGAGGGGCAGGTTCGATTCGATATCGGCCCTGCGCTATCTGTCGGAAAGCGACCACAAGCGCTTCGTGTCCAGTATATGCACTCGGTGAGGAACGAGGCCGTGATAAGCGCGCTCGCAAGCGGGCAGAAGGTTGAGGGCAGCGAGGTGCAATCGTGAACGCCCCGGCCACGGAAAACGCTGCAGAACAGTTCCTTGCTCCCACCGACATGCTGGGCTACATGCGCCGATTGTTTGAACCGGGAGATTACATCGACATCAAACTGATTCATGAATCAAAGAAATTCACCGACAAAAACGGCGTGATCCGTGCGGAGACTAGAGATAACTTCCAGCCGCTGGAAACGGCGTTACGGACTGTCCACTCCCAACCAGATAGCTGGGTTGCAGAATGAAGGATGGCACGTTTACGTCGCCATGAATGCTTTCACCCCCGGTGTGCAGCGCCGCAGAAGAGGGATGTCGCTGCCATCCGCACCGTCTACGTAGAGTTCGACGAGAACGGAGAGGCGGGGCTGGATAAGATCAACGATGACGTTAAAGCGGGACCATTCCGGACCCGGATTTCATCTTGGAATCTTCACCCGGAAAGTTCTACATCATTTGGCGCGTTCAAGGCTTCGACGTTCGTCAGCAGAAGGCGTTGAACCGCGCGTTGCAGCAGCGCTACGGCTCCGACCCTCAGTCGGTCGACGCCGCGAGAGTCCTGCGACTTCCCGGTACGCGCAATTTGAAGGCGAAGTACAACCCGACGCCGGTAGTTGAGATCGTTCAAGAAGTCGTGGCAGATCGCTACACGCCGGAGCAGTTCAAGGTGGAGCGCGTTGTTCCCGTGGAGCCTGACCGCAAGGCAGCGCCGGAGAAAGTCCAGTTGCGCATGACTCTGTATGAAGAGGCGTGCGACAACGCGGGCGTGGATGCTGGCGCGCTAAACGATAAAGGCGACGGCAGTTACAACTATGTTGTGAGTTGCCCAAACTTCGAAGAACACACCACCGGCGGCGAGTTCGATGCCTCCGTGTGGATTTCGCCGTCTGGCGCAATCAGCTTCGGGTGTTTCCATTCGCACTGCGCAGGTAAAGATTGGAAGACCTTCTACCGTCCGTGGTTGGAATCGCAAGCGGAGCAGAACGGCTACAAGGGCAAACTAAAATTCGGTGAAGCTAGCGAGGTCGAGGATACCGGCGCGATCTTGTTGAATCAGCCTGATGGCGCGGCGGGATTACGTCCTATCCGAGCGATGACTGACTTAGGCAACGCGGAGCGACTGGTGGATAAGTACGGCCACGAGCTTCGTTACTGCGACCAAACAGGGCAGTGGTTTTCGTGGTGGGGCACGCGCTGGGTTCAAGCTGGTAAGAGCGGACCCCAAGATCGTATGCATGATGTCGTGCGATATATCTGGGTCGAAGCTGAAAACATCGAACCGCCGGATGCGGGGGCTACCAAAAAACTGCGGGCTTGGGCGAAGCGCTCCGAGGGCAACAATGCTATCGCCAGCGCCATCAGTCTGGCTCGTGGGCTGGGCGATATCCGCGTCTCCATCTCGAAGTTCGACGCAGATCGTTACTTGTTCAACCTCCAAAACGGCACATACAACTTGAAGACGCACGAGTTCCGTGCTCACGATAAACAGGACTTGATTACCAAGGTCTCGCCGATCATCTACGACCCCACGGCGACTTGCCCGATGTGGGACGCATTCTTGGCGAAGTCTATGCCGGACGCGGAGACTCGCCGCTTCCTACAACAAGCGGTGGGCTACTCATTGACCGGCGACGCGAGCGAGGACTGCTTGTTCCTCAACATCGGAAATGGGCGCAATGGTAAGGGCGTCTTCTTGAACACGGTGAAGTACTTGATGGGCGATTACGCTCTTCAAGCAAACTTCGATTCGTTCACCGCTCGTAAGGGCGGGGGCGGATTGGAGGTCCGGACAGATATCGCCCGCATGGCAGGCGCGCGCTTTGTGGTTGCTAGCGAGAACGATCAGGACAGCCGTCTTGCGGAAGGACTGTTAAAGACGCTGACGGGTTCGGACACCATCACCGCCCGCAAGCTGTATCAGGAAGAGCAAGAGTTCTTGCCTCAATTCAAGCTGTGGTTCGCGGTGAACAACGAGCCGCGCATCATCGGCGTTGATGACGGCATCTGGTCGCGTATCCATCTGATTCTCTGGTTGGTGTTCATCGAGCCGGAGGAACGCATTCTGAACCTCCGCGAACGACTCTGCTCAGAAGAGGCAGCGGGGATTTTCAATTGGGCTATCGCCGGATTGAAGGATTACCAGAAGAACCGACTGGTTCCATCGCAGCAGGTGTTGAACGCGAGCAGATCGTTCCGCAAGAACAGCGACCAAATCCAGCGATTCATGGATGAGAGATGCGAAATGGGCGACGCTCATACTGTGCTCAGTTCGGAACTGTACGCCGCTTATAAACAGTGGGCTGAGTCGACGAAGGAATTCCAGTTGAAAGATCGCCAACTCAAGCACTACTTGGAGACTCGTGGTTTCCGTTCCAATCACTCGGAGCGCGGGAGAGTCTGGTTCGGGCTGAAGATCAAAGGCGCGGGAGGGAACACTGTCCGCATGGGAGGCAACAATGCCAACTTCTAAATTCGACCCGATCCAGTTCATCGACCGCGTGATGTCGGACGGCAAGCGCCGCTCCGAGCGTCAGATCAGGAAGACTTTGCTGGCGGCTTATACCGAGCAGGCCGAACAGGACGTGCAGGCTTGGCTGGCTGCCCGAAACACACGGGTCGACCAAGGGCTTCGTTTAGATGAGAGGGGGCCGCACACCAACAAGTTAGACCGTTGGGGTTCGCCGACTCGCTATCAGTACTGGTGGGTGGAGCAAGACCGGGAGAAGATTGACCCGAGCGACCCGTTCGACCGACTGCCGACTCAGGAAGAGGCTTACAGGCTGTCAGGGGAGCGAGCGGAGCCGTACGAGGCGGCCGAGAAGGCCAAAGAGGCGAAGTGGGCGGGTGTAACCGAAGAATGAGGGTGCCTGTAAGTTGTTGATTTTACGTAAAACTGACGGAACTGACGGCAAATATATAAGTCGTCTATAGGGATTAAAAAAGGGTATGTTTTTAATCCTTAGGAAACAGTTATATTTTTGCCGTCAGTTCCGTCAGCCGTCCTAATTGCAGCGGGCCGGTTAGGGTGGGGCAGCGAAGCCGACGGAGCCGGTGGGCGACGTGGCAGCCTGACCTTGGACGGCGACAGGCACGCGTAAGCTGGAAAGCCAAGCGCGCGAACGCCGAGCAGCAGGCCGAGGTCGATCATCCACACAACTCTCAGAAATCGCGATTTGGAACGAAAATTTCCGATTTTTCATCGCGAAAATGTATATATATTTTGTAACGTCCATGTTGTCAGTAACTTGAGAGCATTGAACCTTTCAATAAAGGCCACTTTTGGATGCGTCCGACGATAGTCCAGCCGTCCGAGAGGTTTGGACGCGGCAAATCGCCTCCCTGACGCGCCGTTGGGCATTGGAGAGTGTAGTCCTAGTACCCTCTAGCGCGCGCCGCGCCGGGAGGGTTAAGCCGGCGAACGGCTCCGAACGGAAACGCTGACAACAAGTGAAATAGCCCTACCTCAAGATAGGGCTTGAAAGGTAAGGCTTGATCTGGTAGCATTCAGTTCATGGAAACGACCGAAACCGCCAAGCCGGAAGTCAGGAAGGCGTTCGCTTATCTCCGGGTCAGCAGCAACGGTCAAGTGGATGGTGACGGCTTCCCGCGCCAGCGCGAGGCCATCCGAAAGTGGGCCGCTACCAACAACGTCAAGATCGTGCGCTGGTTCGAGGAGCGCGGCGTCTCCGGCACGAAGGAACTCGCAGATCGTCCCGCGCTGTCCGATATGATGATCGCGCTGATGTCGAACGGCGTGCGGCTGGTCGTCGTGGAGAAGCTGGACCGCATCGCACGAGATCAGATGGTGCAAGAGACCATTATTCAGTCTCTTCTGAGCCGGGACTTTGAACTGGTCTCAGCCACCGCTGGCGAAGAGAATTTGTGTGGTAACGACCCGGGCCGCAAGCTGATGCGCACGGTGATGGGAGCATTCGCCGAGTACGAGAAGCAGATGATCGTGTTGAAGCTCCGGGTTGCTCGCCAGCGCAAGAAGATGAACGAGGGCCGCTGCGAAGGGCACAAGCCTTACGGCCACTACGAAGGCGAGCAAGAAGTCTTGAACAAGATGCGTGATTTGTACGCTGTCGGCGGCAATTGGGAAATGATCGCAGCGGCGTTGAACTCGGAAGGCGTGAAGACTCGCAGTGGTGGCAAGTGGTTTCCAGCTACCGTTCGTAAGATTCTGATCCGCAAGTAATCGCGCAACGACCATCCTGCAACGTCGCGCAATAACCGCGCGAGCAAGCAACAACCGCGACCCGATGTCGGCGAAGTTCCAACATCAACAGCAAAGTTATTCACCCATCTCGACTTAAAAATGTTTCTGTCTAGGGATGTTACGGTTTTGGATTTCGGGGTAGTCGTACCCGCCCCAGCCGCCATCTTCCTCGACCCCGAAGCTCGCGTGGTAGGACGCGTCCAAGTTGTGAATGAGGGCGGCTTTTCCGTACACGATGTACGGGTCCTCTTTAGACCCCGGGGGAGTACGCCAGTCGTACCCGCCCGCCTACTCCCGTTTCCGGCGGACTGTGCTGACGCACTTACGCGGCGTTTAGCCAATCAGGTCCGCTATCACGTTTGCGTCGCAAGCAGTGCTCGCTCTCATACCGGTAACGCGGCGAGAGCTAGCTGTCGTACGGGTCGGCGGCGCGAGAAACGATTTTGGTAGGCCGCAACCCGATCATCAATTTTCGACCGACCCATGTGTCGGAATGGAGAAGTCATGGAAGACCAAGTTGTATTTCAGTTGTTGATAGAACCCGACACACTCGCGGAAGCAAACGAAGTAGCTGCTGCTCGCGGCATCACCGTCAACGAGCTAATCATGATCGCTGTGCAGCAAGAGTTGGCGGACGCATTCAGAGAGTCAATGGAGGACAGATGTCAATTTTGAGCGACGAACAAGTAGCCGAGATCACCGCCAAGCAGCGCGCGAGGGACAAAGATAAACTTCGGAAGCGTGAGGCTCGCAAGGCGGCCCGCGAAGCGAAGGCTGCCGCGAAGGAAGCCGCCGCCTTAAAAAAGGAAGGCAAGGTTCCTCACATACCAGTGAAGGTCTGGTGGGCACAGAATCGCAAGGCCCTCCTCACTGAATCGCAAATGGTCCAGTTGCAAGCACGACAGGAAGTCGTGTGCGACATGTTTTATTGGGCGCAGCAAGTGATCGACGGCAAGTACGATCTCACACCGGAAGACCCCGACTACGTCAGTCTGCAAGACGGCGTCGACTTGATTCGGCACGACATCAGCCTCTTCGGGGTCACGACATATTTTTACCAAACCGCGATGTTCGTTCAAGTGTTGAGAGAAGACCCCTCGTTCCAAGACATCGTTAGAAGGACCGGCCACCCGATCTTCTTTGGGTACAACCCCACGGAAATTTCACTCAGGTTCGGGTATCTCACGGCCCTGCCGGGGGAGATTTCAACGCACCCGAAGTTGCCGTGCGTGCGCCGCCCCCTTACGTGCTCCGATTGTGGGCACACGGATGACACGAAAAGTCAGATTACACGTGAATATTTTTGTGCCCCGTGTACCGAAAAACGCCGGATAGTCACCGCCGCCAGTTGGAGTCGAGTCAACGATTGGCTGCTCCAAAAGCAAGCTTCCAAGGCATTCCCGAACGTCAACACAATTTACGGCAGCAACGGGGCCTACAAGTCCCAAGGAGAAATCTAATGTTCACAGTTCAGCAACAAAATGCAGCCATCGCGGCTGCCCAGTTTCAACAGCGCGTAGCGGAAGGATTGGAGGATATATTTTCTGCTTACCCCACCCTACTTCGTTGCGACGCTAACCGTAAGATCATCGTCGAACACGTGCGGGATTTCATGGAGTGCGATTTCGCTCCCGATCTGGAGACCTTCCGCAACTTGATCGCGCTCAACCCGGACATCATGACCACGATGGTGCAGCGTCCTGTGGAAGTGACCAAGGATCAGTACATCGATGAGTATATCGAGCTATTAGCAGCCCACAGCCGACAGGATCGATTACAGTCTGGAATCAGAACGTAAAAGACTGAATCATCTTTCGTTGGAACATTGCCGCCAGAAACTGGATGAACTAAAGCGTCGCCAAGGCATGAGTTCCCAATCGGTCGCATCCTTAAAGAAGGTGGTGGCCGATGCACGCAGGGTGGAGCGCCCCTATCCCGGCTATCCCAAAGTTACCTCCCACGATGTGGGACGGAACAAAGCATGTAAAGGTCGATGCCGAATACTTCAATGGGCTGGCCCGAGCGGATATTTTGGAATTCAAAAAGTTAGTGTCGGTTGTACGGAAGCACCCAGATCGATCATCGAAGAGGTTTGAAGTAATCGACGGCACAGGAGCACAGGAGAAGCACCAATGACAGCATTGAATAATCAACGCCGGAGCAGAAGACGGCAGTTCTCGCAGTGATGAAGGAATTCGCAGCGCGCCTAGCGCCCGCAAAATTGAAGGACACCAATCGTAACGGACTATTGCTCGCCGATTGGGTGAACATCCACAAGGGCGGCATTCAAAGCGCAGAAAATATGTACGAGGCGACGAAGGCGTTGTACACCAGCCTCGAGTGGGATGTCCCAAGCCAGAAAAATTGCTCGTTCGCGACCAGAACGGGAGCAGAAGGTCAAACGATCATGCCAGCCTTCAAGCAGAACCGAGGAGTTCGCCGCGAAGATCAAGGCCGGCGAAGTCGCCGACGCAAAGAAAAAGAAGGATGCGGAAGCACGTAAGCAGATCGAATCTGCTATCACCGCGTTCCAACCCATCAAGGACGGGCGCATCCAGTATGGTCTGCAGGCCGCCCAACAAGATCGTCTTCGCCGCTACGTTAAACAAGAAGAGGCGCGTAACGCAGACCCGACCTCGATCTTGGAACAAGTGCGGAAAGAGGTCGCGCGGCTTTACTCAGTCGCTGAGCGTGCGTCGGAGAGGGTATGAGCACCGTCAACATGGACTTGTTGCAAGCGCAGCATCCTGCTCTCCACAGACTCGTCGCCAGCCACTTGGACATCCGTCAAAGTTTCGGTGACGCTGTCGAGGTCGATCTTGATGAACTTCCCGTTGACATCCGACACAGGCTTTCAAAGTGGTTGGAGAGGCAGCCTGCGCCGCCACCAGCACCACCGCCGGAACCACTGCCACCGCAGATTAACATGCAAGAACTTCAGCAAGGATGGGAGAAGGATATGCAATCACGAGCAGATGAAGCAGCAGCGAAGGCACATTTGGATCGATATGTTGCGGAGCAGAATTTGGAACCCTCCGACTACAATTTAGGCGTCATCGTTAACTGGCTGAAGGAAAATGCGCAAATGTATCTTAGCGTCGCGAACGTCGACCGTTGCATCGCGGCTTGTAGGAACAACCTGCGATGGTTCGCGCCACCACCGACGGAGCCTCAAGAAGTTTTGGCTGACTGGCAAATCCCAATCGACAGTGACGAACGCACGATGCGGAAGGCTAGCACCAAGGCTCTCCTCGATCTTAACCTGCGTCGCAGGAAGTTGACTGGTCAGGTCTACGCCGATAACAGCGCGCGCTTCCACGGATCATTCTCCAGCAAATTTTGACCGCCACTAACCGGCCCCGTATTCACAATCACGGGCCGCCCGATGTCTGGCGCGGCTCTTTCATTTTCAGATTCAAGCCGTCCACGGATGGCGAGGAGCATCATGTACAAGCTGGCAATCGACTCCTACGAGGTCCGGGCCGCGTCGATTTTGCCAAGACAGAAGCCCTTCGCAGCCAACTCCTCGTTTGGGGGTCGCGAGCCACTTGTCCGACGCTACAGCCTGTTAGACTTCTGCGGGGGTGATCGCCGTGGTTCCTGCGCTTCTTGTTGGACATGTTTTTGGCCTGGTGTTTTGGGTGAGCGGCTTGCTGGTAACGTCCATGGCGCTTACGCGCCACACGCAGGAGTCCTCGGTGGAAGCCCGGCACGCGCTGGCCCGCCTGGAACGCATCTACCTGCGGGGCCTGGCCGATCCCGGAGCAGTGCTGACGATACTGGCAGGCGTCGGCCTAATCATGACGAACTCTTCCTATTATCTTCATGCGCCGTGGCTGCATATCAAACTCACCTTGGTGTTGTTTCTGATCGGCCTGCACGGAATCGTGGCGATAAGAACCAAAGCATTCGCCACCGGACGAATCGCGCTGCAACGGAGCGAAGCACGAATACTGGTGGTAGCCACGCTGTTCCTGTTTCTGTGCATCCTTATGGCAACCTTGCTGGGTGAAGTTTATCTGACCCGATGACGATCACGCACTGGGATGGCATGCTCGCAAACGCAACCACCTTCAGGTAGTCCTGGTTAACGTGGCATCAATCGGAAACTTGAAGTACTGGGACTGGACTTGTCCGGTTACGCGACTAACGTGTGCCACGAGCACGAAAGGAGAAAAGCTGAGTAGTGCGCAACTGCTTGACTGATGAGGGTAGGCCCCTCGGAACCGGTTTACAGGAACAGGTTCCAAACCACCTTCGGCGGCTGTAGTCAAAAGCTATGGTCGTGAACGCGGAAGGAAAAGGCCCGGCAACGACCAGGTCAGGTGACAGGCAAGAAGAGGACCGCAAGGGAACCACTGCTGAAGTGTCGAAACGTTAAAGACGATGTCAAAACCGCGGGGGGTAGTTACTGCGGGAGTAGCTCCGACGAAACCTGCTTACGGGCGGAGCGGCATCCGGCATGAGAGGTGGCCTGAGCTTGCCAAAGAGGCGGTCGAGCGGAACGTGGGAATCTGAGACTGCGATGCAAACGGAGAAGCCACAAGTGGAAGCAACCATGAGGGCGAGAGTACGGATGCGGAGTCTCAGAGGCGGAACAACGTGTAGTAGCAATGAAGTCCCCGATAAAGGGATGGAGCGAAGACGTTGTGTCAAGGAGCCTGATTCAATGAGCCAACCAGCAATGGGAGGAGCCCGATGAGTGAGGCAAAGCCGTTCTGTATTTCCAAATGGGAGGTCTGGGAAGCATACAAGCGAGTGAAAGCGAACAAAGGAGCAGCAGGGGTTGATGAGCAAACGATTGAGGATTTTGAAAAGAGGTTGAAGAAGAATCTCTACAAGATCTGGAATCGGATGTCATCAGGCAGCTACTTTCCACCACCCGTACGGACGGTGAAGATACCGAAAGCCAATGGTGGGGAGAGGACACTGGGCATCCCAACGGTTTCGGACCGAATCGCGCAACAGGTAGTGAAGTCGAGACTGGAACCAGAGGTGGATCGACTGTTCCATGCAGACTCTTACGGATATCGACCGGGGAAGTCGGCGTTGGAAGCAGTTGGCAGAGCGCGAGAAAGATGTTGGCGCTATGACTGGGTTTTAGACCTGGACATCAAAGGTTTCTTCGACAACATCGACCAAAATCTACTGATGCGGGCGGTGAAGAAACACGCCAAGGATCGGTGGAACATTCTCTATATCGAGCGGTGGCGGAAAGCGCCCATGCAAGAAGAGGATGGCCGATTGGTCCCACGGGAGAAAGGTACTCCGCAAGGCGGAGTGGCCAGCCCTCTGTTAGCCAATCTGTTTCTGCATTATGCATTCGATCGATGGCTCGCGACGAATTATCCTCGGGCAGTATTCGAGAGATACGCTGACGACGCCATTGTGCATTGCAGAACGGAAGGGGAAGCTCTGGCGATAAGGAAAGCAATAGCCGAACGTTTACAGAACTGCGGGCTGGAACTTCATCCGGAGAAGACGAAGATCGTCTATTGCAAGGATGATGATCGGCGAAGGACATACCTGCACGAGAAGTTTGACTTCTTGGGCTATACGTTTCGAGCCCGGAGTTCAATGACTCGCAAGGGAAAGCACTTCGTCAACTTCAGTCCGGCCATTTCTGCAAAAGCGGCACAGGCCATCCGAACAGAAGTTCGTAGCTGGAAACTGCAACAACGCAGCGACAAGGCGATCGAAGATCTGTCTCGGATGTTTAATCCTATCGTGCGAGGCTGGCTCCAGTACTACGGGCGGTATTACCGCTCGGCGCTCTATTCGCCGATGCGCCAACTGGATCGTGATTTGACCCTTTGGGCTGCACAAAAATACAAAACGCTGCGTAGACATCTACGCCGAGCGAGCCACTGGCTTGCGCGCCTCAGAAAGCGCACTCCAGAACTTTTCGCTCACTGGCAGATGAGTACGCGGCATGGCTCCGCGATGGGAGCCGTATGAGTTGAGAGACTCACGTACGGTTCTACGAGAGCCTCGGGTGCGACTCCCCGGGGCTACTCACCCAGGACTTATAAGAACCCGAGCGGAACTCTGTTCTGTTATGTGGATCATTTCTGACTCAGAAGATAGAGGTCCGCGTGACCGCCGGGGCGCGCATAAACTATGGTGGAAAGGTCTCTGGAAAAATCGTAAGCGCTACCGCCGTAATTCATTGGAAAAGCAAAGGGAAGCTTCAACGCGACCTGGGGAGTCCCGATGGTTTTACCGTCTTTCCAAGGTTGACGGTAAATCGTGACTTCGGCGCGGGAAGCCACGGCATACAAGAAGGACTTGCCATCGCGAGCAAAAATCGCACCGAAAGTTGCCACGCCGGGAAGCAATGAGATGCATTTCTTATCGGAAGTGGACACGTCGTAGATTCCAGTCTTTTCTCCATACCTTCCGAAGCCAAGCAAGTACTCGCCGCCGGGGGCGATATCCGAAATCAAAGTACAGTTTTCCACGATCTTTTCGGGATTTGAACCGTCCATGATCCATTTCCAAACGGTCGATATCGAAGTCGCCTTCTCCTCGACACTGACATAAAGGGATTTCTGGTCAGGACTCCATACCGGATTGTCGGGCGATACCGCCCATAGGGGGCAGCTGACGAAGTCCGCTGCCATCGGTCCCAACGATGTAGGCTTTGGCCTCTGCGCTGGCTCCTGATTCACTAAACGTCACGTGAAAATTGTCTGGCGCCCAAGACCCAGTCCACAGACCCTCTCCCGTGGCGATCTTGAATTTGTTGCCGCCATCGAGGTCCGACACCCAGAGTTGGGACCCGTGGGTTGAGGGAAACGTGACGTACATCACGCGCTTCCCATTTGGCGAGATGCTCGGCCCAGTTGCGTCCTCCGCAATGTCCGTGGATTCCTTCGAATGAACGTGGTACGCGGTCAGGGACCCGGAGGATTTGCCATTCACAAAATAAATTCCTCTTCCTCCCGGATCCGGCATGGGAGCGTAGTCCGGTCCCGTTCCGAAAGTAATCTGCGTCAGACTCCGGTCGCTCAAGTTGTAACTCCAGATGTTCATCAGTCCATTTACCACCCGGCCGAATAGCACGGTCTTCCCTGGTTCGGCCCACACGGCGTCAAACGCATTCGCGGATACCTCACCTAAATCAACCGCTGCATGGCTGGTCAGGTTTATTCTGTAAAAGCGGAATTTGGATTCAAAGGCCACTTGAAAACCACCTGCGAGCAGGTCGTTGCCGCCGGGAAACGGCAGTACCGGGATGAAGAACAGACCAGTACCCTTGGCGTTGTAAACTAATTCTTCGTCTAGTCCGGATTTTCCTGCACGAAATATTCCGGAGCCTTCCGACTTCGCATAAAAAATGGAAGCGCCATCGGAAGAGGGAACCATCCATCGCGCAGCTACCAAGAGCCGGGGACTGCCGCCGAGTGTTGGCACCGACCAAGTCTCGTCGCGGCCGAGATTCTTCTGGTAATAGATTTCTTTCCCGTCGGGCGAAAAATTGTCTATATCCTTGTCGCCTTCGTCATTCGTGAGCTGCAGAGGCTCCCCGCCAGAAGTGAGCATCAGGAACACTTGTGCGATGCCGCTAACCGGGGAAACAAACGCTACGGCGTGGCCATCGGGTGAAAGCCTCGCGTCGTCCAGAGGTTTGTTCCACTGGCTGATTTGCGTAATCTTTGCGGGGCCACTAGAAATCTTAGTGCGTGGCCAAAGGTAATATGCCAGAAAGCATGCTACAAGCAGTGCGCCGCAAGCGGCCAAAGCAATGTAAAGCTTTCGAGTGTGCCGCTCAGACGGCTGAGCCGCTGCCCTGTTGAGGCAGTTGCAGGTCTTGCATCGGAATCGTGAACTACTTTGCTCCCTGAATACAATCCTCGATCCGAATCCGAATCTCGCTTCAGTCGCATGAGTTCGGAACGCATTTCCGACGCATGTTGATAACGTAGTTCTCGGTCTTTCTCCAGCGCCCGATTGATGATGTCTTCTAGTTTCGGCGGCAGGTCGGGGTTCAGACGCAGTGTCGGAACGGGTTGTCGTTCCAGGATGGCATTGAATATAGCCCCAGGACTTTCTCCGCGAAAAGGCAAAGTACCCGTTGCCATTTCGTATAAGACGACTCCGAACGAGAACAAATCCGTGCGCACATCCAACTCTTTGCCAAGTACCTGCTCTGGCGACATGTAAGCGACCGTGCCAAGCGTAGTGCCCGGGCTCGTCAGATGTTCTGCACTCACGTCCTCCGTGATTTCCCTCGTCACCGTCGCTCCTGAAGCGCCAACTCCAGTGAACTTGACCTTCGCCAGACCGAAGTCGAGAATCTTCGCGTGTCCGCGTTCGGTTACAAAAATGTTGGCGGGTTTGATGTCGCGGTGAACGATTTCTTTAGCATGAGCAGCATCCAGAGCGTCAGCAATCTCAATCGCCAGAGGGAGCATGACATCTGTCTCGATGGGCTTTCCGTTGATGCGGTGCTTTAGCGTCATGCCATCCAGAAATTCCATGGCAATGAAACGTTTGCCGTCCTGTTCGCCGATTTCATGGATTGTGCAGATGTTGGGATGATTCAGAGTAGAAGCGGCGCGAGCCTCCCTCCGAAATCTCTCCAACGCTTGAGCGTCCTGCGCCAGATCGTCAGGCAAAAACTTCAGGGCGACGAAGCGACCAAGCTCCGTGTCCTCCGCCTTATAGACCACACCCATACCGCCGCCGCCGAGCTTTTCGACTATTCGGTAATGCGAAATTGTTTGGCCAATAAGTGATAAGGAGTTGGCCATCAGGCGCTCATCTTAAGTTGCGTGTCTGAGGTAAGTCAACGAATGGGGACGAGCTGAGGGTCAAGTCCTGGTTAACGCTAATCGGAAACTTGAAGTACTGGGACTGGACTTGTCCGGTTGCCCGACTCACCAGGAAGTAGCAATCCGGGTGCGCTAAAAGGGTATAGAATCGCTCGCATGTATTCACGGCAATGACACGTATACTCGCAGCAATCCTGTTGATCCTGCCTTTTGTTGTTGGCCAAGCACACGATCGGGTCGTGTTACTGGCCGCTCATCGCGCAGGCGGTGTGGACGTTCTCGATCCGATTACGCTTGAATTTTTGGGCTCGATCAAGGTATTGCCGCAGGCTAACGGCGTAACAAGTGACCGCGCAGGAGTCCTATTTCTGAACGAAGGACTTGCTCCCGAATTTGAAGGCTGCTGCGCGCTGTATGCGGTCGATCTGAAGACCCTTGGGATGACGAAACTGCTCGAACCAGTCTCTAACGTTGTTGTCTCCCCGAACGGCCAGCATGTTCTCGCGCAGCGAGGAAACGTTGGAATCGAAGCCTTCAACGTGCACACCTTGCAGCGAGAACCGGCGATACCGCGTTCCGTTGCACCAGGTGTCTACACCTTGAGTTTCTCACCTGATGGTCGCCTGCTGTTTGGCGTCTCAAACTTTCCGCACGCCCTGGACATTTTCGATTTCGATCAGAGGAAACTAGTCCAACGATTCAACGTCCCGCAGGACCTCAGCGCTCTTGGAGCATGGGTTAGCAATGCCTACTACTTGTACGGCTATCGCAAGGGAGGCGGTCAACTCTGGCGGGTGAAGTCTGACAACTCCGCGCTGGAGGGACCTGTGAACGTCGACTTTCCCGATCTGACATTGGATTGCGAGAGACAGGTGCAAGGGATGGTCGGTGCCGATGGTCAGCTCTTCCTCTTTGAATTATTCGGAGTCACGGGTGATCGGCGTGACGGTTGTGGAAGAGATGTTCCTGGTGGTCTGCTCTCAATCGATACGCAAACGGGCAGGATCCTAGCCCGTTTAGCACCTGAGTTCCATTTCGCGTCTTTGATTCCGGGTGCGGACGGCAAGGAACTCTACGGCATTGACGTGAGGGACACGACTTGGAGTTCTGTCGGCCTAGTGCGGCTGAACGCCATCACCGGCGAAGTTCTTGCGAAGCGAAATCTAAAGGCCGATGTATGGTTCATCGATCTTACAAGCGCTCCCAGGGACTTGGTTCCAACTGGGCCTGTGGAAGCGACGACAAACTCTGTCAACTCCCGATGAACGCGGCAACCAAAAGCGGACATGTGACCTCATTGTCCGGTTACTCGACTAATGTGTGCCACGAGCACGAAAGGAGGAAACGTTGAGTAGTGCGCAACTGCTTGACTGATGAGGGTAGGCCCCTCGGAACCGGTTTACAGGAACAGGTTCCAAACCACCTTCGGCGGCTGTAGTCAAAAGCTATGGTCGTGAACGCGGAAGGAAAAGGCCTGGCAACGACCAGGTCAGGTGACCGGCAAGAAGAGGACCGCAAGGGAACCACTGCTGAAGTGTCGAAAGGTTATAGACGATGTCAAAACCGCGGGGGGTTAGTTACTGCGGGATTAGCTCCGACGAAACCTGCTTACGGGCGGAGTGGCATCCGGCACGAGAGGTGGCCTGAGCTTGCCAAAGAGGCGGTTAAGCGGAACGTGGGAACCTGAGACTTCGATGCAAACGGAGAAGCCACAAGTGGAAGAACCACGAGGGTGAGAGTACGGAAGCGAAGTTTCAGGGTCGGACTGCCCCACAGTAGTGAAGAAGCGGGGTAATTCCCGTGGAGCGAAGGGGGCAGGTCACTCGCGTCCTAACCAATTACGGTCAACTGGAAACAGGAGGAACCGAGTGGTTAGAACGGAAGGTCAAACCTTCACGGAGTGACACGAGCCGTGTGACTGGAGACAGTCAAGCACGGTTCTGTGAGGGGCTCGGGGTGAAATTCCCCGGGCCTACTCGACCGGGACTTAGCCCAATCGCGTTTCGCTTTGGTTTTAGTACCCGTTGACAGATGAAGTCTATATATGTAGACTATGTCGGTGAAGATTCCTCGACTATCCCCGCAAACTCTCTGTGTTCTTGAACGCTTCATCGAACAGCCTGCCGCCTGGCACTACGGCTACGAGCTGAGCCGCGAGACGGGACTTAAGTCCGGCACGCTCTACCCGATTCTCATGCGCCTCGCGAAATGCTCTTTTCTCGAAACCAAGTGGGTAACCACCGAGGATGGTGTTCCTCCGCGTCATACCTACCGTCTCACACCGAAGGGCGGCGAGCTAGTTCGTAGCCTATCCAGAGCGGCTTCCGCAGCAGTAAAAGTCCGTCGCCCGGCCTTCAGTGGAGGCCGCGCATGATGCCCGTTGCGTATCCTCGTCGTATTGCCGCTCTGCTCTTGCGTTTCGCCATTTGGATCGCGCCGCGCGACACTCTCGACTGGGGTCACGCCATGTTGGCCGAACTGCGCCACGTGCAAGGGAATTGGGCGGCTCTGCTTTGGTCTCTCGGCAGCACCGGCGTTCTCGCGAAACACGCCTTGCTCTTCCTGATTTTTCCAAGCCGCAACCGCCCGACTATCCCTTCGGGCGGCGATCTTTTCTCAAAGGAGCGTCCCATGCGCAGACCTGCTCTAGCCATCACCGCCGCCTGCGTCATCGCCTCTTTCCTTTTCTTCGTGGCACCGGTCTTCCGCCAAGCGTTTCGCGTTTCTCTTCTCCCATGGCAAATCGTCTTCAAAACTGACTACCAACGTTTGGATCCGGAATTGCAATCTATCGTGAAGAAGGCCGAACGAGATCACGATGCCGAAGCCCTGGCCTTCGTCGCGTTGCGCCATCCCGAGTCATCAGAAAGCGCGCGCCTCGCCGATGAAGCCGTTCGTCTCGATCCAAATCTCATCTGGGTCTACGCCCTCGTCGCCGTGAGAGAGCCTTCCCTTCCAGAGATCGATCGATGGGTTCCTGCGCTCGAAAGATTTGATCCCCAAAACGCACTTCCCCATCTCATCGCCGCTGAAAAAATCGACATCGAACAACTCCAGCGCGAAAGCGTCCCTAATCGTGTCGAAGACGAACCTCCAGCCTGGCTAAGCGCAATGGCGGCTGCCTTCGAATCCGCAAGGCTTGAGACATATTCCGGCCAGCGCAAGGAGCTTGATCGTCGAGTCCTCATTCGCTATCCCGTCGGCAACCCAGAGCTGGTTGCCAATGACGCGTGGTTCTACGGCCGGCCTTCCTACAGCGTCTCGGACGCCCACCGATATGCGGAACTGGTTCTAGCATCCGCACAAGGCCTTGAGGCGCAAGGCGACACTGAAGCTGCCTCCGAAAAATATCTGGCTATTGCGCACTTTGGAAAGCTGCTTGGCCCGGGTGTCAGCGTCTGGTTTTGTAAGCAGACGCAACAAGCCACACACGGCTCGCCGCCTTAGCCGCAAATCCAGTCGTCCCGCGGAAGCTGCTTTTTATGCCTTCCTCGCAGGTCAGGAACGTCAAACGGAGGCACAGGTATCTTCTTCCAGATACGCCAGATTCAGTGGCAATCAGGTAGCGCGTTGGGATGCCGATTTGGCTAGGAGGTCCGGTGCGGTGATGCTTCTATCTGGTGCACTTCTGCTCGGCACCCTCTTCGCGGTTTTTCTGCGCAGCAAGTCACTCCGTCTGAGTTCGCTCCGACCAGGTGGGCTTGCTATCGCGCTTGGGGTCAGTTCGTCCGCTGCTTTTTTTGTCTCAAGCGTTGTTCTGCGTCTCAGCTATCAGCCCTATGCTGAAATCTTGCAGCATTTCATCCGTGACGGGAACGAAACCGGGCTCACTAATCTTCGCGATTTTCTTGCCCATGCCTATGCCCCCATCGGGTCGGGATGGCTCGCTCCAAGGCGGGACTACGCATCCTATTTCTGGTTCGCGGTGATAGTTTTGTGCGCGCTCGCACTTCTCCTCGCTGTTCTGCGCTACTTCCAGGCCCGTCCGCGGGTCAACGCCACGATATAGTCTCGATTCTGAGGCATGCACTGAATGGGATCGTCGGCCTTCCAGCGCCTGATAAACGCTAGTGCTTTACCGGATGCGCGTTTTCGCCGAGAAGTACACGGAGGCAAGGATCTCCGCGCGCGTCCGGTAAAGCTGTTTGGACGTGGCCGCCCGTGATTGCGGCGGACGCGGGCCCTATGCAAATTCAATGGTGGGAGGGAGCCGCATTAAGCTTTGCCCAGACTGTGCAGCAGGACACGACACAAAGACACTGTGTGCTCGGAAATTGGTTACGACGAAAAAGTGTCGGGAAGACTGTGGTCGAACCAGCTGGAGAAAGAGATCGATTGGGCGGCAAGGCAGAAAGGTGCGGGGCGCCCCGCAGCGCGTGGAGTTCTCGAGTTGGAGAAGTAGTTTCATGTCGCAGCGGTGACCACCGGTGGGGAACGAAGTTGGATTTCGGCTGGGGTGAGCCTTTCGATGACCTGCATCGGTCCACCGCACTTAGGGCAGCGCCAAAGATCGGAAGCGTCTTCGGTGGAAGAGGCGTGTTGTTCGGCTTGCGGCTGCTGTTCCGAACCCAACAACTGAAAGCAAAGCGGTAGGAGCGTGGCGCGTTTGCGGTTGGCCAAAAAACCGAAGTTGCGGATGCGCACAAAACCTTGCGGAAGAATATGCAGCAGGAAGCGACGCAAGAACTCATCGAGCGAAAGGGTCATGAGCTTCTGTTCGTTGTTGTGAGCGGAATCACGCCAGCGAAACGTGACTTGGCCATCGGTGAGGGAGACCAGGCGATGGTTGGAGATGGCCACACGGTGAGTGTAGCGGCCCAGATAGTGCAGCACATATTCGGGGCCACCGAAGGGACGTTTCAAGTACACCACCCAGTCTTGTCGAAACAGCGGCCGCAGCCAGGCGGCAAAAATCTTGGGCTGAGCGAGGAGTTCAGATCTCCCTCGAAGCGAAGCTGGCCATTCTGAAAAGCCTGCTCGAGAGCGTCGACGAACTTGCCGCGAAAGGTTTTACACAGCACTTTTTTAGGAAGAAAGTAGTTGTCTGGTGAGCGAACCCAGCGGGTGTGATCGGGCGAGAGGCCGCCGGCAGGAACGACACAATGAACGTGGGGATGAATTTTGAGTTTTTGGCTCCAGGTATGCAACACGCTGAAGAAGCCAATCTCTGCGCCGAGGTGCTTCGGATTACGAGCCACTTCGAGGAGTGTTTCTGCACTGGTACGGAACAAGAGATCGTAGAGGACCTTTTTGTTCTGCAGCACCAGTGGCGCCAAGCGGCTGGGGAGTGTGAAGACCACGTGCAGGTAGTGGGTCGGGAGAAGTTCTCGTCGGCGTGCAGCGATCCAGCGTTCCCGGGCGGCGATCTGACACTTCGGGCAGTGGCGATCACGGCAGCTGTTGAACGAGATGGCGCGATGTCCACAGCGGGTGCATTCATCGAGATGTCCACCGAGAGCGGCGGTACGACACCGTGCAATGGCCCGTAGCACTTTGACATGCTTCCAGCGGATCCACTGGCAGCTTCGTTCGATGAATGCTTCTCCCGCAGCGCGGATGAGATCGGCCACCTCCAGCGGTGGCCGGGCCATCTATTCCTCTTGCGGTGAAGCGCCTTTCCATGACAGTGAATCCAACGGGCTCGCGGCCGCATGCAAGTGACGTTGGGAGAGATGCAGATAGCGGGTCGTCTCTTTCAGATCGTTATGGCCCAACAGAATCTGAATGGTGCGCAGATCGGCACCCGCCTCGAGTAGATGCGTCGCAAAACAGTGACGAAGGGTGTGAGGGTGGACACCTTTCTGGATGCCAGCTGGCTGGGCGGCTTGCCGGCACGTATGCCAAACGGTTTTCGTATCGATGGGGTGATCGGCGCAATGGTCGTGGTGGCCCGGAAAGAGCCAGACTTTTGGTTTTCGGCGCAAGCGGTGCCAATGTTCGCGAAGTTCATCAAGTAATTTAGGACTGAGCATTACGTCGCGGTCTTTGCGCCCCTTGCCGCCTTGGATGTGAATCACCATCCGCTTGCTGTCGACATCGCTGAACTTTAGCCGCGTCAATTCGGCGTTCCGAGCTCCAGTGGCGTAGAGGGTCATCAATAAAGTCCGATGGAAAGGAGTCAGAGCTGCCTCGATGAGTTGAGCAACTTCTTCCTGGCTGAGAATCTCTGGCAGGCGATGGTCCTTTTTCGGATAGGGAGTGTCGACGACGCTCCAAGCCCTTCTTAGGGTCTTAGTGTAAAAGAACCTCAAGGCTGCCAGACAAACCGCGACGCTATCCGCCGACAACTTACGTTTGTGAAACAGCTCGGCCTGATATTCGCGAACGTGCCGAGGACCCAAGCGGTCCGGGCGGCACTTGAATCGTCGAGAAAAATCTTCGACAGAGTGGATGTAACTGCGTATAGTTTCTGCAGAGTAGTTAAGGCGCTGGAGTTCTTCCAGCATCATTTTGCGAAGATGGGTCACAGGAACACCTCCTGTGACCCCATTTACATCAAGCCATCGAGCAACCAACGCTCCCCACCTCACGCGAAGCGTCTGCCGCCGGGCGGCTACGTCTAAGCGCTTACCGTCCATGTGGTTTCAAGCTTCCGATTTACGCGACTAAAATCCGGACTTAACTACGAAAAACTCATACCGTTGGCTGTGAACGTAGCTCTATTCAACGAGAGTGGCAGCCCCTCGTCGCTCAAGGCGAAGGAAATTATATTGCTCGCTAATGACTTCTCCTCGTGAACTCCTCCGCCGTAGCGTGGCATCATTTTCAGCAAGTAGGGCACAGGCTAGTGGTAAGATTCCAGAGGGTGCCGCAATGAGATTTCTCATCGTTGTGTTCTTCCTTTTCCCACTCAGTGTTCACGCTAATTGCAGTCACGAAGATGCGCCCTTTGAATTGAAGCGCATGGACCCGGCGTATCAAGAAGCGATGAAATTGAAAGAGAAGTTGGACCGACAGGGTTTCGAGGTGACGTGCGTCCTTCCGTCCAAAGACATTCGCATTTTTGAAGGGCAACTAGGAGCCGCTGTCTATCGCACTGCGTTTGGAAATATCGACGTGATGTTCATGCCGCAGTCGACCGACTTTTGGGTTCGGGTGGTTGAGAACAAACAGAATGGTCGGTTTCTCTATACGTTCAACGGAAATCCCCATGCGCTCATTCCGGTGTGGGACGCCAGCCGTCCCTTATTTCGTTCAGCACCGGAACTATATGTTCGCGACGGCTGATGACAAATTGGCTGAGAAATTACGGGCAGCAGTCCCCACAATGACTCCGGTCGGTTTGCAGTTTCCCAGCATTGCCCCCAACAACTAGCGCCGTACCGGTGGGCTTGACTCGTGGGTTGGCACCGACGGTCCTAACGTTCTCAAGTCCTTCTGAACGCGGTTACCGAACAAGTGGAATTGGCCAAAAAGCACATATCCAGATACGGACAGCATCGGGGATTACTGGCGTACCTAAGGCTCGACAGAAACGACGAAACTCAAGTCGTGCCCTTTATAGTGCGCCGTAATTTCCCAACATCCGGTCTTTGGAATAGAGATGAGGGTCATTATGCCTGCGGCCTCACGGCTCGGAATGAAAACAGCATTCGCATGCGCCACCGCGATCGTAGGCGCTTCGCCATCCAGCCGTTTGCCCGTCACAATAAGTTTGGGTTCGGTTTCCTTACGCCAGTCAAAGCCGCGATGCCAGAAAACAAGCTTGTTTTGATATACCCAGCCATCCTCTTCCTTATGGTACGCGGACCACTTGCCATCAAACTGCAGTGCCGTCCAAAGATCATCGCTGCCAAACCAAAACGTCGATTTGGGTGCAACGGATGGATATGGCGCGGGAGGAACGAACGGAGGATTAGCTGCGAGGGTGGTGAGGCATTGACCTGAAGTTAGCACACCCAGAAAGAGTAGAACCAAAATCGTCAATGAGTAGCGAAACATTGCGCCCCTATCCCAGGGCCCACTAGGATTACCGCTCTTGTCCCCATAAGATACGAACTCCGCTAATTGTATTCTAGAGCAAACTGGGAGGCCAAGTCCTGATAAACGCGCAAAACCGGACAAGTAAAGTCCTAGTACGGTGAGTTTTGTATAAACAGCGGGAACATCGCCGGGAAGACGCATCGGAGCCGATTACATTATAAGTTTGTTGGGAATCGTATCAACCCGCGCTCTTGTCCATCAGGAAGCCATACATCCAGAACGATCACTGCGCCGCATTTACATGAAAATGCTTCCGGCCAACGATGAGTGGTCAAGTCAACGTGGGAACATACGGGGCAGGAGTCGACCCGTTGTCCGTGTTGAACCAGCCGGGGAAGTTCCGATTTGAGCCACGCAGCGCCGCGATCTTCCACGCGGCGGCTTTCTCCTCTTCAGATAATTTCGCAAACACCTCTCGTTCATGCCGCCTTTGTCGGAGGCAGAATTCTCCATACGTCATCCGTCTCCCAGAGACAGGAGGAGCAATCACGAATTTCTCCGGCACCAATATGTAGCCGTTGTTGACGAGGTTGATAAAACGTGCCCGAACAATCTGGAAGAATTCTTCTCCGTATGGATCGAGAGCCGACTTTAGCGGGAGCGTAGCAAGGCTCCCCACCAAATAAAAGTTCGCCGGGAGATCATCAGTTCCGCCTTCACTGCTGACGCGATGGTCTCCCACGGCCGGGACGGAAAGCCATGTCGGGTGGCTGAGATGAAACTTTCCGCATCGCCCGCAGAAGACAACAACGTCGTCGTGATACGCGACGTTCGCAGGGTCGTTTTGGTAAGGCGATGGCTTCCGCCTGCGTGTCGAAGAACTGGCGAGGCGTTCCCGTGGACCGCTTGCACGTTTCGATCATTGAACCCTCTTGTATAAATTCACCGACCGAAATTCCTTGCGAAGAATTCGCCGAGGATGGGCCTTTTCCAGCGGCGTCATTTCAGTGATGGACTCGGAAACAGCGCCGCCAATTCTTCTGTAGTCATGCCTCTTCTTCTGGCTGCTTCGGCTTCTTCAATTCCGCGAGCATCATTAGCATCGTCATTGCTTGATTAGCTCCCGATTCGGTTTGCTCATTCGCACCCCGCGCGCCCGGTACAGCTCTTCCGGACTTTCATTCGGCACCGAGACTTCGAACACGCCGTTACGGGATGATTTCGAAATGTGGGCCGAACTTAGCGCCCGCAAAGATAACGCCTTCGCGCGCTGGTGGAACCGCTCCGCGTGGGTCTCCGTGTAATGCGGTTGCTTCTCCTCTGGCAGCGGTGGCAGCGGTGCGGGTTGACGAGCTTGCTGACGCGACGGCTCCGAATGCTGGCGAACGCGTTCGAAGGCTTCCATAATCCGGCGCTTCGTCTCCTCCAATCCACGCCCGGTTTGGATGGGTACGCCGTTTTCGGAGACCTTCGGCGGGCTGTTACCACTCTCGAATGCGGTTTTTGGCTTCAATTAATCCCTCCTAGTTTTCAATCCACCAACAGGCGTTCGACGACTGCACCAACATGTCCCCAATTTGATCTAACGTCATTTCCCGCATCAGTTCACCACCGGCTTGGCATTTTCGGTTTGCGGCTGCGTTTCCGGCTTCGCCCAAAGAAGGTCACCAAGCAACAAAAACAGCGCCTTCACCGAGGCCCCATAGTCACCGACCGAACCCCACTGGCCCACCAGCAAGAACAAGATGTTGAGCAGCTCGCCCGCCGACATACAAGGAAGTTTGTCTTCATCGGCACGCAAGGCTTGTGCAACCCGCATCCTAAGCGTGGCGATAATCTGCCGATGGATGGGGTTAGTTTCCACGGAACACCGCCAGACCGTCATCTTGAAGCGCGAGCAGGATGTTCCAGACGTACCTGTGCTCGATGACGACGCTGTCGCCAAACGTCTGGTGTTCGGGGTCTATATGGGTATCAATCCAGACGCGGGCGTTATCGTTGAGTGGTCGGAGAAGATAGAGGCTGCCGTATCCGGAACACGTGAAATCAGGGTTTCCTGCTTGCGTCGGGGAATTGCCGGAACTAACGAACGAGTCGTTATGCGAAGACATCATGCCTCCAAGTGGAGAAGATGCCCTCGAAATATTGGGAAGGACTAAGGTGGGTTTTGCCCCCTACAGGCCGTATCCCTTCTTTCGAAGGTTAGCACCGTGGCCTTTTGTGGCTCGGTTGCTGGACGGCCAAAATCGCCGCCACTCTTGATACAGTAATAAGGATACCGCAAATTCGCCGCGAGGCGAATAGTACTGGAGTACCAAAAAGCCGGGTTCAGCGAGCCAAGGCGGGAGTTGACGCCCAGCACTTCGGCGAGGCGCTCAAGGCGAAGTCATAAAAGTGAGCGATACAGCAGAGGCCCTCGGTCGCAAAACGGCTGAGGGCCTTACCGTCAGGGCAGATAGCATTACTTCCGAGTTGCTCGTAACTCGCCCGCAATGCGCAAAGCGGTTAGCCACCGATGGCACTCTCAAGTGAGGCGATGTATAAATTGTTCTGTGACACGGTAATTTTTCGTCCCCACTCATCGTCTTCAGAGTGTACGCAATTCTTTTAGTCGTGGGGTGGCTTCTTGCTTTGGCTGGACGATTTGGTTCGGGACCTGAGATACGGATTTCGCATGGCCCGGAATGCGAAGCTGATCTCGATTGCTGTCGTGCTGACGCTGGCCGTGGGTATCGGGATCAATACCGGCGTGTTTACCCTCATCAACGGGCTGCTGCTTCGCCCCCGCACCGATTCCGATCCGGCAACCTTCGCCCGGTTGTACGCCCAGTATTGGTTGCGGGGAAATCCGCTTGGACTGGGCGGCCAATTTTCCGTAGCTGCTTACGACGCGATTCAGCGCGAATCGAAAGTGCTGCAGGCACTCGCTGCATGGCGTACGGATGGAGCCTTGATCGAGGAAGAGGCGACACCCAGCCTGGCCCTGGAAGTTTCTTGCAACTTCTTCTCGGTTTACGGCTTGACTCGGCCGAGTCTCGGACGCCTGTTCGGCCCTGACGACTGCTCATCGGCCTCAGAGGAACAGGTAGTCGTGCTCTCGGAAGAGGCATGGCGCAGCCGCTTTGCTGCCGACCCGCACATCCTTGGAAAAGTGATTCTGCTGAACCGGCAGCCCTTCGCGGTAATCGGTATTACCCCGATGGATTTTGCCGGCAGACTCCGCGGTCCTGGAATCTGGGTGCCTTACACCATGCAGCATCGGCTCACTGGGAATGAGGACATCTTTCGCGCGGAACGAACACCCGCGTTGTGGCTGGAAGGGAGGCTGCGTCCGGGCAGCACTCGCGAGCAACTTGCGGCGGAGGCGAATGTCATCGCAGAGCGGGTTCCCGCGTTCGATTCCGAATTAAAAACAGCGCGTGCTCGTCACCAGCGGAGCTCTCATCGAAGATCCAAACGTGCGCGCCAACTCCTTCTGGATCCTGTTGCTGATAGGCACCGGGGCCGCGCTGCTGCTGCTCGTAAGCTGCGCCAGTGGGGCGGTGTTGCTGCTTTCCCGCGCCGTAGCGCGTCGGAAGGAAATCGCCGTGCGCATCTCGCTGGGCGCGGCAGGCCGGCGGGTGCTGCGGCAACTTCTTTCGGAGAACCTGCTGCTGGCGGCAGTAGCCGGGGCACTCAGCCTCTATCTTGCCTTGCAAATACCCAAGGCTTTTCAAAAGCTTGTTCCTGCAATGCCTCACTATTCGTTCACAGCCGATTGGCATGTCTTCGGCTATCTCGCCGCAATCACTTTGGTTGCTGCTATTTTCGCAGGGATAGCGCCCGCCGCCGAATGCCTCAGGCAGGACGTATGGCTTTCGCTGAAGGGGCAGGACCTTTCGCTGTCAGCCGTACATGCGCGTTGGAAGCTGCAGGATCTGCTGGTAATCGCACAGGTTTCCTTTAGCGTCGTGCTGATGGTCACATCCGTAATGTTTTGCAGGGCCGTGCTCTCCCTCTTCAATGCGGAGCCGGGTTTTGAAACACGACACGTGCTCGCAGTTCCGTTGGAGCTTAGGCTGGAACGCTATGATCCGGCTGAAATGGAAGGTTTCTACCGAACGTTGCAGGAGCGTCTTGAGAGTACGCCGTTGGTCGACGCCGTTGCCACCAGCAGCATATCTCCCCTGACGGGAGAGGGCGAAGAAGGAGTAGGGCTCGGCACCGAGTTTCGTCTTCCCACGGGGGCATCGGGGGAGACCCACAGCGCTACGGTCAGACTTGTCTCGCAGAATTATTTCGCCACGGTCGGCATTCCCCTGGTACATGGCAGCGTATTCCGCAATACTCCAGCTGATGAAAATGCAGTAATGGTCTCCCAATCGTTCGCAGCCGCATTTTGGCCTGGGCAAGATCCGATTGGCAGGGAGGTCATTACGCCAGAGGGTAAGCGTCTGCGCGTGCTCGGGATTGTCCGTGACACCTACACCGGATTCACTCGCCAGCCCGATGGCCCTTGCATTTATATGCTGCGCACCATTCCGGCTCGCGGTGATCTCGTTCTCGTTCGCTTCCGCGGTGATGCCGATCCCATCGCGACAGCGGTGAAACATATTGCGCGCGATCTCGACCCGCAGATGCTGGTGCTTTCCAGCACGCTGCGGGCGCAGATGGACTATAACGCCGAGCCAGGATGGGTAATCGGCAAGATGCTGTTGTTTGTAGCTGGCGTAGCGGGTTTCCTGGCCCTCCTCGGAATCTATGGAGCAGTGGGTTATTCGGTGACGAGGAGGACTCGCGAGTTCGGAATTCGCGCGGCTCTCGGCGCCAACCCGCGTGAGCTCATGAGGCTGGTGTTCAGTTACGGTGTGCGCCCAGTGATCGCAGGAACACTGGCCGGAGCGGTATTCGCGCTCCTCTTCTCGTTTATCCTTGTGAACGCTCTTCGTCGCGCGCCGTTGCCGCTGAACCCAACCAGTCCGGTGTCGTACGGACTTGTATGCGCTTCGCTCATCGTCTCGGCGCTTGTCGCGATGATCGGCCATGCGCGCCGCGCCGCTCGCATTCAACCCCTAGTTGCGCTGCGCGAAGAATAAAGAGGGAGCTGCCATCGGTCCGATTCCTAAGTTAATGGGCCCATCAGTTGGCTAACGACCAGCTCCGAGTGGATCGTCG
>CAWBIY010000002.1:0-2475848 GCA_963788915.1 uncultured Acidobacteriota bacterium
GAGCCCAGCCGCTGGCATGAAAACCATGTGATCCGTGCCTTTGATGGGCAAACGCAGCGCGGCCATGTCCTCTAGCGCTTGATGAAAGAGCCGGTAAAACTCTTCATTGCTTGTCTTGATCTTCGCCACGGTCTTCAACCATTCTGACAGTGTCGCATGTTGGCGAGATTTGTGGCGGTTCTCGACACAGTCATCCGGCGCATCGAGCGATTGCTCGCCGTCTTCGAGGGTATCGAGCAAGCAGGCGTGCCAAATCTCGTTCGTTGAAGCGCGACCTCAAAACTGAGCCTGCCATTGGCAGAAACGGCCTTGCACGGAGCACGCACCACTGAAGTTGTCACTGCACGACGAAAATCTCGGTTCGAATATACGGTTCGAACCCTTTGGTTGCTCTGACCATTCGGTGGTGATCTTTCCGCGGCGTACGATGTGGCCCGACTTAACCTCAAAGATGTCGGCAAAGTCGCATCGAAACGCCACCTCAAGCTGAAAACGCACTGTTTTCATGCTGTTGTTGGTGATGTCGAGATCCTCGTGCAAGCCACCACTGAGTGATCGGCTGATGGTAAGGCCAACGGTGCGCGGCGGGATCTGGTCGTCTTCGGTGAGGATCGATTTGTTGGTGAGGAAGATCCTCGCTGAGCATAGAGTCAGATGGGACCGCCGTTGAGCAGTTGCCAGGGCTCGCCGTTAGCGTAGATTGCCCAGTTACTGATCATCCGTGTATCGAGGAAGTACAAACCCCTCTCGCTCGGCCACGTGATTGTCCCATCCGGGTCGGTGACCAGCACTGTCTGACCTTGATGAATGGCAATCTGGGGTGGACCAACTTGAACCTTGAACGCCATTACGTGCTCCCCAATGGTTCACTCTCGTTTCCAAGGTTTCGTTTCCGGCACTCAGTAGCCAAGCGAGAAAGACTGCACTCATGGGCGGCAATGCCGAGAAATCCGATTGCGCTACCGGATTCCAGCAATGATGCCAAACAATGCAGTGCTGAGCGACGCGCCAATACCCGAGAAAGTCCCGACAAAGCCTTGCGCCAAATTGAATTTGCCGGTTCCGTTCGTGAGATCAGCAATAAATGCAGCAAAAACTATCGGAAGGATCGGCCGAAGTGCCAACACGAGCGCACTGACCGCGACGAGAATTGCGCCAAACGGGACTAAAAACCGTTTCGATCGTCTAGCGTCAAGCAATTTACCGCCGGGCAACTGGCTAAACAAGCCAGCGAGACCGCTGACACTCAGGACATATCCGATGTTCTGTTGGGTCCACTTTTCATGGCCCAGCAGCACAGCGGCAAACGGGCCAAAGCCAGCCTGCATTCATCCCGTCGAGGCCACTCAGACTCGTGCTGGAAGGCAGACGGTCTATGAGTTGGCCGCCGTGATGGCCATGGCTTTGGCAAGTCGTCGTTCGGACAATCAATAGATATTTATGGTCACCTTGCCAAGGCCACCACCGCGGCTTGTGGGCCACGACTGCGTGTTCGGCGAACGCGTCTCCAATACCATTCGGTGGGCTGCGCACCGCCTCGAATAAGAGGAACCCGCGGCCTATGTTTGCTGTTGCTTTGTTTACTTGATGCAGGCGCAGAAATCCTTATCGAGACCGCACGCTTTTGGGCGTGTCGTGCGGAGCGTGAAGAGGATGGCCAGTATCATATTCGCGGGGGCCCGATGAATATCACGAGAGCGTAGATAATGCGTACACAAACGGCCTGGCACAGTGGAACCTGGAGATCGCGGCAAATTTGAAACTTAATGTCGGAGCGCTGGCCTGGACCCTGGCAGGCGCTTTGAGCGGACTGGTCTGTTTGAGCAGTTTCGCGGCTATTTCGGCTTGGAAGATATCGACGTGAACGCCTGCGTACCGCGAACAGCTCCGATAGACGCGCTGCTCTGATTCGACCTTCTTGGGGACGGTAACGAAAAGGGAACATCCTTGCGGTTCTGGCTCGTCGCTGGCACTACCGCTGTGATGACCGTCCATCCGCACTCGGCTGAAGGAGCGTGGTGATCCTTGGCGGCTGAATGAAGAAGCACCAACGGCAGCGCCGCCATCAACGTGAAGCGGCTCAGATTTGGGTTGGATGGAGGCACCCCACACCCCACCCCCTTCCGTCCTTAAAGCCCCGGTCTCCCCAGGCCGGGGCTTATCATTTTGCAGAGGTCGATGCAGCGATTGCGAATTATCCGGGTCAGCGGTTCACGTTGCGGAACGGGGCGCTGGTCATACGGCAGTCCTAGTGATCCAAGCTGTGCACAGCCACGAGTGGGCCAAGACTTTCCGCCCTTCTTCGTGATAACCTCTAAATTGGGAATGAGCGACGACCACGAAGTCAGCCTAATGCGCATGGATGTTGCATTCTGTGCCCGGCTGCTTGCGGCCATAGAAGCAGGGCTGGAAAGCGCGCCGATAGGTGTCGTGACGACGCCTGGAACCGAAAGCCCGAAATACGTTAAAGCAGAGCCACCGCCGCCCGCTTCCTCGCTGGGCGACTTCTAATCGCCGCCTGTCGTGACGGACAGCCTGATGCTGGACCAACCCCTCGGTCCCGGTCGAGCTTAATTGTCGGAGAAAGTTACCGACCGAAATAACTTGCTGGTGGTTGATGCCTATCTGATGACGGACCAATCCTATATCGCGCAGGTCTCGATCACTGAGGGTGGTCAGATCATTCCCCAACCCTGCGCGGATTAGCCATGTTGTGGTGGCCTTAGCTAGTCTTCTGATACTGCTCATGACGACCTCCAAATCTAGCAGTACAGAAGGTCTAGCCTTACAGTTCCTATGCCCGATGTGACGCCCGGCACAAAGATGCGCTTTTGTAGCAAAGGGATCGGTCCTATAGCCGCCCTAGCCCAGTTGCACGAAGCCCCAAATTGCGAGCAGGGCAGCAACGACAAGGCCAGCCCACGATACATTCATGGATATGTGCCGTGGCCCAATCACGACTGACCATCCACTGATTATCCTCACGAGGTGCATGAGTGCCACTATCGTGAAGATCAACGCCGAAACTGCGGCATAGGCGTTCGACATCTTATCTCCGTCATCGGATTGTAGCATGACCTCCACTTGCTGATGCCCGCCACGCTAGAACATGCGCTGCGTTGGCTTGCACTGTAGCGTGTAGGCCGTTTGACTTTATGACCTTGCAGCCTTCGGATCAGTAATCGATGAAATGTCGCTTTCCACGTCTTCAGTCACACGGTCTATGCTGCCGAAGATGTTGTGGACTGAAGAAGGCACTTCTTGCTGGCCGCTGAACGCGATCGTCCATCGTTCGCAGCACTTATCATGACGGGGAATTCGAACCCGGGAAAGACGAAGCCTTGAGCTATACGAGCGCTTAAGTGCGATAATACCCATCGAAATGGGCTGGGGCTTTTCATCAGGTTATCAGTGGCGCGCTAGTCGTTCCCTTACAAGCGATCAGATCCCTGCAGTTGCTTGTCCAAAAGCTCCCAGTCGCGCCGGTCCATGGAGAAATCTCCTTTATAGGAAATACCCACATGAAAACCGGGGCGGTCTCAACCGGCTCGACGCAACACTTTATCTTAAACGGAAAAGATGGAGTGTATGGTGATGAGTCAAGGATATCGTCGAGGTTTCACTGCGGCAGAGAAAGCGGAGTTGTGGGATCGCTGGCAAAGAGGGGAGTCGCTGAAAGCGATCGGGCGAGCGTTTGGTAAGCCGTCATCGTCTATTTATTTCCAGCTGGCACCACACGGGGGGATTCGTCCTGCGCCACGGCGCCGCTCGAGGTTGGCATTGACGCTCTCGGAGCGCGAGGAGATATCCAGAGGCATTGCGGCGTATCAATCGACACGATCGATGGCTAGGTTGCTGGGCCACTCGCCCTCGACGGTGAGCCGAGAAATTAGCCGGAATGGCGGCTATGATCGATACCGAGCGGCGCTGGCTGATGAGAAGGCCTGGGTCCGAGCTCGTCGTCCGAAACGTTGTAAGTTGGCGAACAGTCCGCGGCTACGACAGGCAGTGGCGAGGAAGCTGAGATTGAATTGGTCGCCCGAGCAGGTGGCCGGTTGGCTAAAGAGAGCATATCCTGAAGACGAGTTTTATCAGGTGTCACACGAGACGATCTATCGCAGCTTATTTGTTCAAGCACGCGGCGTGCTTAAGAAAGAGCTGCTTCGCCATCTTCGATCGAAGCGGACGATTCGTCGTTCTAAGCGGGCGGGCCTGAATGGCGATAGACGGGGGCAAATCACGGATCTCGTCTCAATAAGTGAGCGCCCGGCGGCGATTGAAGATCGGGCGGTACCTGGTCATTGGGAAGGCGATCTCCTGTCCGGGTCGAAGAACAGCTACATCGCGACATTGGTCGAACGTCATTCGCGTTACGTGACGTTAGCGAAGGTGGCCAATAAGGACACGCAGACGGTCGTTTCCGCGCTCATCAAGCAGGCGAAGACGCTACCGAACGAGCTGTATAAGTCCCTGACCTGGGACCGGGGCAAGGAGCTTGCGGATCATCGACGATTTACGTTAGCGACCAACATCGACGTTTACTTCTGCGATCCGCAAAGTCCGTGGCAGCGTGGTTCCAACGAGAACACCAATGGTCTGCTGAGACAGTATTTTCCGAAGGGAACCGACTTGTCGGTGTACTCGCAAACTCATCTGAACAAAGTGGCGCGTCAGCTAAACGAACGGCCACGGAAAACCTTGGCATTCGAAACCCCAGCAGAGAGATTTAACGCCTGTGTTGCATCGACCGGTTGAGCCGGCAGGGCATTGCGGACATTGCTGGACCTGCAGTTGCTCGCCCAGTCGCTCATGAGACCCTAAACGGACCTACGTGGATTGGCTAACCGTCCGCCAGCTTCACAAGGAGTAGTGGATGCTCAAAATCATTGTTATCCACCACAGCATGGCAGTGAGGTGAAGCTGACACAGCCGCTCGTACAGAGCGAAGGCGGGGCAATACCGCTCCGCATAGAGCCGATTGGCAATATCTACGCCTCCAAGCGCTCGGCGTCTCTTCTCAAACCTCGCCGCTCAGCGACCGCCTCAGATGTTTGGAGAAAGACGGTAACATCCCAGCCATCCACGAGTTCAGGTCGTTGGAGAAAGGTGCCATCAACGATAAGTACACTATCGGCTGAGGCCGTTACGGGTGTTTGTCGGTTGGTACGTCACGTTCCAGATCAAAAGAAATCGTCCGAAATCGGCGGTGTGCCAGGTCCTAGCGGATTGAGCAGCAATGCCCTGATGGCATCGAGATCCCTTGCATCGAAGTAGTACCCCTCCGGGGAGTATCGGCCACGCACGTAGCGCTTTGACTTGGGGCGGTGGAAGCCATCGACGGAGGTCCCGATCACCTCACGATTGCGGTGAGCCACCACAGCGGCCAACTCGTTGGCGAACGTCGTCGGCCTGAGGCTGTGCGACCGTCGATCGCGACCCGACCGGGCTCGATCTTCTAAGGCCAAGATTAGTTGAGCAAGCTGGCCTATCGTGGCTTCTCTGCCGATACTGGCAACCATGAACGAGCCCCCTTTCCGATTTCCGAAGACCTTGATTAGCGAAAGGCCTGGCGACGCAACGGCACCCGCATGTTGTTTAGGCCCTATCCAGTCATAGCCCTCTGCCATGCATACCCGTACCTGCGGACCGCCTTGCCAGGCTCCAGTCACGCTTCGACGCTGCTCCTTTCCCAAGTCCGGAATTGGAATTTTGAGAGGTGCAGCGACCTCCGCTATCGGGACGCTATCGGAGGAGAACATCCGACCCGCCCAGCGCGACTTCGCATTTGACCCATTTCTGCCGTCTGCATTCAAAATTGGCTGTGGCGCACAACACAGCTCTGATTAAAATGATGTGGTACGGTGCAGTCGTCAGCGTGGGGGAAGTTTATGAAGCGGCGGCAATTCACCGTGTGCGTCGGTGCTGCGCGTGATCAGTGATATCCAAGACCCAACACATAGTCTCGCAACAGGAATTCCTCGTCTTCCGAGTTGTTCGAAGGCCTTGCAGAATGTCCCTTGCGTTCAGGAGCCCCGAGAGGTCGGGATTCTCGGTCGACGACCGGGACGTTTTTCAGGCCGCGCTCTTTCATGCGTGCCCAGACATCGTGCAGCAAGTCCTTCGGCCGGCAAAACACAACGTCCCTGTCATCGCCAATGAAGCTGCTGTTATGCAACCCGCCCCGTGACAGTGACAAATCTGGCTGACGACGTCCGTCTTTGTGACGACCCCGCCAGAATGCCTGCAGAATTGCATACGATCACGAGATCGCTTCCTGACGCCAGAAGGATTGCTGGTTGGATCAGCCAGACATCATCCGTAATCGTGACGAGTCTTTCACGCGCCTTGGGCAACAGTCCCTTCGACGAACATTCGCTTTTGACACCTAGATTTCTCGTTCGACGGACCAGTCCAGCAGCCGTTCGACGCGTCCGCATCCGCTGGGCCAGCTTCGTTACACTTTCTCTTAGGCGCGCCACCGTTCCTTTTAACCGCTGAACGGCGATACGGAGCGTAGCCACGATACCCGCGGCCGCAAGTGCGAAGCAGGCAAGACGCACTCCGATCACCGCTGCGAACTTGACCCCGGAGTGTACATAATCCTCGATCACGACCTGCAATCCAAGCGCGGTGTGATGGAATAGTGCGGACAGAAGCAGGATCATCAGGATGGCGACGACGGGTGTCCTCAGCCAAGCGATGAAGGTGGCGTAATCGCTGCTGGTATGGGGGATGATTGAGGCGACGAACCACAGTGTCAGCGGCACGAGGGCGACTGCTGAAACGCGCTCCGCCAACCACGATCCGACTCCCTCCCTAGCCGAGCCGAGTCCAATCGCACGAGCCAGGGGCGAGCGCATGTTCTCGCGGTCCCGACGCTACTCTGCCATCAATAAGCGGACGACCCAGACCGCAGCGGTGAGCGCGACGCTCGCCGCCACGACCGCCCATCCCGAAATGTAGATCGATCGGAGCTCGAAACCGTGCACGGTATCCCAGACCAGATGGCGGATGCCGCCGCAGAAGTGCAGGAAAAAAGCAAAAGTCACTCCGAATAGCACGATCTGGCCGATCCAGGACGCGATGGCGACCTCGACGGCAGCGTAGGCCTGCGGTCCAGTCGCAGCTGCCACGAGCCAAATGACCAACACAACAGCGCAGACACTCAAAAAGATGCCAGTGACCCGATTGAGAATAGAGAGAACCGACGTAAGTTGCGGCCGATAAATTTGAACGTTGGGAGAAAGTGGCCTTGGCCGTTTCGCCGTGGAATTGGACATAATCGATCTCTTCTTTTCTTTGCGGCGATCAGCTTCGGCGCTCGATCACCATCTTCTTGATTTCGGCGATGGCCTTTCCGGGATTGAGGCCCTTCGGACAGGTCCGGGTGCAGTTGAGAATGGTGTGGCATCGGTACAGCCGGAACGGATCTTCGAGGTTGTCGAGCCGCTCGCCGGTCCCCTCGTCGCGACTATCAGCTAACCAGCGCCAAGCCTGAAGGAGCACCGCGGGACCGAGAAAGCGGTCGCCATTCCACCAATGGCTCGGGCAGCCCGACGTGCAGCAGAAGCAGAGAATACATTCGTAGTAGCCATCGATCTTGCTGCGCTCCACCGACGATTGGGCCGTTCCGTCGGGCTCATGTGTCTTGGACTTGAGCCAAGGCTCGATCGCCGCATATTGCGCGAAGAGATGCGTGAGATCGGGGACCAGATCCTTGATGATCTGCATGTTCGCCAGAGGATAGATCGTCGCTGGGTTGGCTAAGTCGGAAATGAACCTGGTGCAAGCGAGCCAGTTCGTGCCATCGATATTCATCGAGCAAGAACCGCAGATACCTTCGCGGCACGAGCGGCGGAAGGTAAGCGTCGAGTCGACCTTGTTCTTGATCCAGAAGAGAGCGTCGAGAACCATCGGGCCGCACTCATCGAGATCGACTTCAAAGGTATCGAGGCGCGGGTTTTCGCCGAGAATCCGGGTCGTAGCGATAAATCTCAAATTTCTTGACGCGGACCGCACCAGCCGACGCTGGCCATGTCTTCCCTCGCACGATGCGCGATTTCGGGCGACACGCCAAAATTCCTCGGCAATCGGAAACCGCTTGAGCAGAGTGGCACGAGGCACTTGATTTGAGGATTCGATAATCACTGGAGACCTTTTTGACGACATTCTCTCGAATTTGACGCATCGACGCAGGCAGTTGATCTCGAGCACATTCTTCGTAGCGGTCCGTAATGTATTTAATGTAAGCATGTGCCACTACGATACCACGCGATCCCTTTTTTATGAGTGATGACCTCGCAGCCGCATCTTCCTAACGCACCAGGGCTAAAGCTCTTTTACAAACGTTTTCGACGGTAAATCCATATTCACGCATTACGGCCTCGCCCGGAGCCGACGCACCGAAGCGATCTACACCCAGCACGTCACCATGGTCACCGACAAAGCGATGCCAGCCCTGCGATGCACCCGCCTCGACGGCAAGTCGCGCATAGATTGGCGGCAATAGCACCTGGTCGCGATAACTCTGCGGCTGAGCGTCGAACAATTCCCAGCTCGGCATTGAAACGACGCGCGCCAGGACCTTTTGATCTTGCAGCTTTTGTCGCGCCGCCATGATCAAGCCGACCTCCGAACCGCTGGCAATCAGGATGACATCCGGCTTGCCGTTCGGCGCATCGGCCACGACGTATGCACCGTGACGCAAACCATCCGCCGGGGCAAATTGGGTGCGATCGAGCGTGGGCACATTCTGACGCGTCAGAATCAATGCAACCGGATGGTTTTCCGCCTCCAGCGCGACGCGCCAAGCGACGGCCGTCTCATTGGCATCGCCTGGACGAATGACCGTGAGGCCCGGGACCGCACGCAGGCCGGCGAGTTGCTCGACCGGCTGATGGGTGGGTCCGTCCTGTCCCAAGGCAATGCTGTCGTGGGTGAAAACATAGATTACGTGCAGCCCCATCAGCGCGGCGAGGCGGATTGGCGGCCGCATATAATCGGAGAAAATCAGAAATGTCGCCCCAAACGGCAACGCACCGCCGTGGGCCGCCAAACCGTTCAGGATCGCCCCCATGCCGTGCTCGCGTACGCCAAAATAAAGATTGCGACCAGCGTAGCCCCAGACACCCTCTACTGCGCCTTGCTTATCGCATGCGCTCATTCCGACGGGCTCAAAATCTCCCAAGCCCGAAAGTGCAGTATGGGTCGATGGATTCAAATCCGCCGAGCCGCCGATCAATGCCGGCAATCGAGGTGCAACGGCATTCATTACCTTTCCTGCGGCAACGCGGGTCGCCAGACCCTTTGCATCTGCGGCGAAAACAGGAATATCCCTATCCCATCCATCCGGTAGTTCGCCGCGTATGGCCTGTTGAAAGTCTTTGGCCAGATCTGGAAACGCTCGGGCATACGCTGAAAATTTGTCTCTCCACTCCGTCTCGGCCAAGTTTCCTCGCTCGATCGCTTTGCGAAAATGTTGGCGAGCCTGCTCGGGGATATAAAATGGCGGCTCTGTCGGCCAACCAAGCTCCTGCTTCGTCAGCCGCACTTCGTCGACGCCCAGCGGCGACCCGTGCGATTCAAAACTGTCCTGCTTGTGAGGCGAACCATAGCCTATGTGGGTGCGCACCAGAATTAACGATGGCCGCTCCGCTTCGCCACGAGCGGTGCGCAGCGCCCTCTCGATAGCCACTAGGTCGTTGCCGTCTGCGACCGACTGGATATGCCAGCCACACGCCTCGAAGTGTCGCGCACGATCCTCGGTGAAGGTGAGATCGGTTCCCGCTGACAGCGTCACATGGTTGTCGTCATAGAGGTAGATCAACTTGCCGAGCTTCAAATGGCCGGCGAGGGATGCGGCCTCCGATGAGACGCCCTCCATCAGGTCGCCGTCGCTGACAATTCCATATGTGAAATGATTGACGATCTCGGCACCGGGGCGGTTGTGACATGCGGCCAAGTGCGCTTCGGCCATCGCAAGACCCACTCCGTTGCCGAAGCCTTGACCGAGCGGCCCCGTGGTCGTCTCGACGCCCGGCGTAATGCCGCGCTCGGGGTGGCCCGGCGTCGTGCTACCCCATTCGCGAAAGTGTTTGATTTGTTCGAGCGGCAGATCATAACCGGTGAGGTGAAGCAAACTGTACAGCAGCATCGATCCGTGCCCGGGAGAGAGCACGAAACGATCGCGGTCGAACCATCCGGGATTGGCCGGGTTATGTTTGAGGAACCGGGTCCACAGCACATATGCCATTGACGCAGCGCCCATTGGCATTCCAGGGTGCCCGCTGTCAGCCTTTTGCACAGCGTCCACGGAGAGGAAGCGCAAAGTGTTGATGCACTCCTTGTCCGATGCAGGATCGGCAGGCATTCTAGAAGGAGCTACATTCATCTGAATTTCCAACTGGGACTCCAATTCGGGTTGCCCTCCGCTTCTCGACGAGCCTTTAGCACCTCCTCCCACACCGCCTTGGCATGTACCGCCTCGAACCGGTCGAACTCCTCCAGTTCTTCCTGCTTCTTCATCCGGCGTAGTTCTTTTGCAACCGGCAGAAAGGGCAGCTTCGCTTCCCGGCGGATTTCGTTTCGGCGGGCAATTTCTAGAAGCCGCCGAGCCGTTGCGGCGCAAAAATTCCCAGGCTCGGACTTCAAGCGTTAGTGGCGGAGATTGGAACAAGTCCGGAGCGGCGGCGGCGTCAGCAAGCTTCACATCCGGCAAAATGCCGGTCGCTGTGACGGCCGCCGCCGCCGATGTCAGCAACCGACGCCGGTTGATGTTCAACGGGAAATCTCGTCTGGCCATAATGCCCTCCTGTCGAACGAAGGGCTGGCGCGTCCGCTACGTTTGCCGATTTGTCGGCCACATCCCCGTTTCCGGGAGACCACCGTGCTGCGTAGCCGGTTGGTGAAGGTGCCAGCCTTCGTCTTGATGCGGACAGGAGGATGGAACAGAAAGAAAAAAGGAGTTAAGCGTCCCTCGGTCAGTACCGAGGGTCAAATCACCGGAGGAGGGCGGCTCCGCCAAGCGGCCCTTGGGAGTGGGTTTGCTCGTACCTAGCGATGTTCCCGACGGCCTAACCATTATCAACGGGTCTGAAATAGCGGCGGGGGCTGAAAAAGTCAAGGAATCGCTATCTATGATGCATGAGTGAGGGATTTGACCCGTCCGACTATTCGTTCGTCGTGAAGAGACGAGGGAGTTCCTGCGAAGCCCTGGCGGTGGAAAATCTATCGTGCCGGTCGTTTGGGGTCGGTAGAATGCTCGCCCGGCTTTTTTGAAAGCATGGCGCAGGCAGCCAAAGAGGGAAAAAAGGCCATTGGACGCTTCCTGGCCTAACAGGCCGCGTGACAGCCAATATGACGAAGCAGGGGGGCCTGGGTGTCTTTCCGTTTCTGGCCCGCTTCTCCTTCGGCTTGATCCCGCAATCATATGGGCGGGGAGGGCGAGTGCCCACCCGGTGTGGACGCAGATTCACGACCAGACCCGGTTGGCGGCAAAAATGTGTTGGCCGTCAAAGTAAGACTGGCAGGCAGCGACAATACTGGAGCGAAGAAAGAGAACAGGGATCGTGTCATGCTCAACTTCGCTCACATTCTTCATCGCGTCAGGCCGCTGGCATCACTGGGCCTTGGGTTGTCACTCGTCGTCGCCTGGGGTGCTGTCTGGTATGGGCTTCTCACGCTGCTGTGGTGAGCAAATGCCGAGCGCACGGAATGCTCGGCCAAATGGACGCCAGCGACCAGCGCACATCAGCGGTCTAGGCCTCAAGCGGCGTCCGAAGCGAAGAAATGGCTGCGGCGAACGCTTCAGATCGCCGCATTGCCGAGGTGTAACTTGTATCCGAGGGGAAGCAGTCCTATCTCGGTTGCACAGGCCGACCGGGCGGCAAGCCCCGTCCCCCGACACCCTGCCGCCCTGCCAGAAGCCTAAGTTGAGGCAACGACTTTGTAGACCCCCAGGCGCGTAGACTGCCTGGGGTTCTTTTTTGTGGCAACCGCTTTTCTCATTGTGCCCACCGGAAATTCCCACCTGTGCCCATTGGGCTACGATTATACCTTCGCCATGCCCATCATTTTTGCTTTGATGGATAGCGGACGATTTCTTTGGAAGAGTTTCAAGCCGCTCACGCACGAATTTTCAAGGCAATAGATGCGGACATAGATGGCACGCTCACTTGGAGGAAATGCACAGCTTCTTGCGGGGAGCCAAAAAGGGACTCCCGCGAAGGTAGGCTCGGCCGTCTTGAACGGCCGACCGCGCTTATTTTCGGAAAAGTGCCTGAGGAGGAGGTGGCTGCGAGGGACGACCATCATCCCTGCCAAAGAATTTCTGCTCAATCTCCACCGAGACCTGATGCAACCATCTCTCGGCTCGATCCGCCCTCTCCGCGTGTTGGCGGACTTTTGCCTCAAGCTCTCGTATCCGGTCTTCGGCACCTCGAAGTTGAGCGGATAGCTTGCGACTAACTTCGACGGCCTGCTGGTAATTTGCCTCGGCGATACTGGCGGCCTGGCCAACCATGTCCAAAATCAAGTGGCCCGCCTTTTCAAGCGGATCGCTAGGGTCCGATCTGGCATTCAATTTTGGTGCAAGCGGAATCACTGTTTCAGTTGGGCCTGAACCGCGATCACTCATCGCACTCACTCCACGCCTGCCCCGGGACGGCGGCAAATTCCACCACGCTATCGGGCCGAACGCAATTCGATCCCCAATGGATGAGGCTTTTTTGACAGCCTGTGGCTTTCAAGCCGATAGCGTTCGGGTCCTTCCGTCGTTGGCCCCTAACTCCTCCGCGTCCGTTTGCGGAGTGCCAACTCAAAACCCTCCAGGATGTTAGTCGAGAGCTATAGGGCGCGATTTTGAACGGTCTACAGCCGCTCTGCCTGGGTATACGGTGGTTCCGAGAAACGAACCGCGTCCCCGCCAAAGAATTTCTGCTCAATCTCAACCCAGATTTTGTACACCCATCTTTCGGCCCGGTCTGCCCTGTCCTCAAGAAGCCGGACCTTCGCCTCAAGTTCCCTTATCCGCTCTTCAGCGGCTCGAAGTTGCGCAGATAGATCATCAGTCGTTTCGAAGGCCGTTTGGCTATCGTGGCTTGTCCTCGGCATCTGGCTTGGCTCCGTCCGCCCCTACTGCTTCCGACCCCGCTTACCCAAGGCCAGCCGAATCCCCTCCAGGACGATATCATGGATTTTGCACCTTTCCCGAAAGGCCGCCTCCCGTAGGCCCTCATAGAGAGCCTCTGGGAGATACAAACTCGTATGAACGATTCCGGGCCGCCCCTGTTCGGCCCTGGGGCTTCGCTGGTGCGCTGGCGGCTGCGGGGTTGGGGTTTGGGCGCTTGGGCATAGCGCACCTACGCTCATTTCCATCTGGCTTCTCCTCGGGCCTTTAGATCGGGCCAGGAACGCTGCGACTAAGTGATACGGTGTTTGCGGCGATCCACCCTCAATCCGCGATGTGCGGGCGGGTCATCCAAGACGGCGAATAGCTTATTGATCGGCTCATAGGGCAAGGGCACATGGGTCCGGCCGTCGCGCGAATGACTTAGTCCATGGATTAGTGAAGCTGGTGATGGCCTTTAGTGAACGCCGGACGACTTTCAGTGATGCGAGAAAGCTTCCACTTTGCTCGCCGGTAGACCGGTATATTTGTCCAAAATGACTGAGCGTACGACCAGCATGCCCACCGCGTTACGGCGCCGCCACGAATACGCGGGGCCAACCCTGTTCTCCTACGGGTCCCGCCCATTCTTCCTCGGCGGTGCGTTGTGGGCTGCGCTCGGGATCCTGCTATGGCTGCCGCAATATTTCGGCGAACTATCGCTGCCCACCGCATTCGCACCGCTCGACTGGCATATCCACGAGATGCTCTACGGATACGTGGCGGCGATCGCCACCGGCTTCCTGCTGACCGCAATTCCGAATTGGACCGGGCGGCTGCCGGTCAACGGCTATCCGTTGGCCGGCCTCGGCGTGCTGTGGCTGGCGGGTCGCGTAGCGGTGGCAGGTTCTGCGATCTGGGGCGCTGGGCTCGCCGCCGTGATCGACGTCGCCTTCCTCGCTACGCTGGCGGCGGTGGCGTTGCGCGAGATCGTCGCCGGCAAGAATTGGCGCAACCTCCGTGTCCTCATCGTGCTCGGCGTGCTGATTGTCGGCAATATCGTGTTCCATCTCGAAGCGATCGAACGCGGCAGCGCCGACTACGGCATCCGTCTCGGCATTGCGGCGGCGATCGGCCTCATCATGCTAGTCGGCGGGCGCATCGTGCCGAGCTTCACGCACAACTGGCTGGTGCGAAACAATCCGGGTCGGCTGCCGCGGCAGTTCGCGCGATTCGATGCACTCGCGCTGGGCGCCAGCGCGCTGGCACTCGCCCTGTGGGTCGCGTTGCCGCAGCTTACCGTGTCCGGCGTGGTGCTGATAATTGCCGGCGTGCTGCAGGCCGCGCGGCTTGCGCGCTGGGCCGGCGACCGCACCTTCGCCGATCGTCTCGTTCTTGTGCTTCACGTCGGGTATGCTTTCGTTCCGATCGGCTTCCTCCTGCTCGGCGCGGCGATCCTGTGGCCTTCCGAGTGGCCGGCGAGCGCCGGGCTCCACGCCTGGACGACCGGAGCAATCGGCCTGATGACCCTTGCGGTGATGACGCGCGCAAGCCTCGGCCATACCGGACACGAGCTTGCGGCGTCGGTGCCCACGCAGATGATCTATCTCTGCGCGCTGGTTGCCGCGCTTGCCCGTATCGTCGCCGCGTTCGAGCCGTCGAGCGCACTGCTCCACGCCGCCGCTTCGCCTGGGCGCTGGCCTTCGGCGGCTTTGCCGTGATTTTCGGCCCACTACTGCTGGGTCGCCAGTCCACGTGGGGGAGCGGAAGTGATCCGCCAAATTAGGCTAGTCAGAGCTACCTCTGAATTCTGGCCGACTTTGTGCACCGCACCGAACCCCAGGACAAGTGCGTGACAACCGGCGCCGCAGCTTCCTAGCGGCATACCGCGGCCGGCACACGAAACAGCATGCATTATAATAATAATAATATAATAATAATAATAATAATAATGTGACGGGCAGGAGCAATTGGAATCATGCGAAACCAACGGACCCCCATCGATAATGAGCGTATTTGCGACCACCAATCTTGCTGTGGCCGCCCGGGCTTGATCTCAAACGATCTCAGTAACTCGCATTACAGCAATACCCTTCAGGGCACACCGCCGTGCGCGCCAAGTACGCCAGCACCAATGGCAAACGCCGAGATAATTAGGGCTAGCGCGTGAAGTCCTGTCGCCACCGCGAAGGCGCGATCCTTGTTGCGCAGAGCAAATTCGTGAAAGAGACGATGAACCACGAATGGTTCGAGCACGTAGACCATGAGCGCGAATAGCATCCAGACGGCGACCATTAGGTCTAGCCACCAGAACGACGCATATTGGAAGCGATTCCAAGCATCGAGCTTCGTCAGCATGTAGGCGCCGGACAGGCCGACAAGCAGGATCGAAATGCGGGCCTGAGATGCGAAACGCAGCTCGAACGCCTCGAAACTCGCAACTGCGTCCTTCGCATTGGGCAGTGCGCGAGCGTGGGGCAAAACAATAGTCGTCACAACGGCTACGCCGCCGATCCAGTGAACCAACGCCAGAACGTGAATAGCACGCGCCAGTGCGAGATCATCGATCATCATCGATCGAAGCTCAACAAGCTGGGCCAAGCCTGTCAAGCGCGCGATGTCGAAGTGTTAGAATTAGTCGCTGACGATCTGGCGAATCCAATTCTAATATCACAAACAATGAAAGAACGCCGAACTGATTGGCACAAACTTTTCATCGTTTTGTGATAACCCGGCGGGCCTTGCTGGCATACAGCGCAACCCGCGGCGCAACTTCGCAGTGCAACACGCGAATGCCTTTCTCCCCCCCCGCAAGACAATTGGCTTCCAGCGCTCTTCAAACTTCAAGCAATACGGTCTAAGATAATAGTCCGAATTTAGGAGGCACGCAGGCGCGACCGTGCGCGGGTCACTCCATCAACGGGGAAAGTCTCGGCAGCGATAAGGACTACGAGCCCGGTCCTCGCCGCCGGGCGATCTATTGATCTATATCAAGGTCCGGGAGTGCGAAATCTCGACCGTTTGAGTTACTCGGAGGGTTGGCGCGATGCATTTCAGTGACCCTGCATTTTGGCGTGCCGGCGCGATCAGCACCATCGTTGTCATGTCCGTGGTGCTGGTCATGCTGACGATTGACAGCCTCGCCGTCATTAGCCCGGGGGGCGTGAACGTTCCATTGTACACAGTGATCAACCAGCATATCGATTACAAATTTGATGCGAAGCGCGGTAATGACGTGCCTGTGATCGGAGGGCCGGAGCCTCTTATTGGCAAATCCTTGGACGCCGCTGCGGCAACAGTACTCATCGACCGCTGCGGCAGCAGTGCTCATGGACTTGCTGCAGCGTTGTTCGCGAACCCATTTACATCCCGCCGACGCGGTGGCCGCCGTCAATCACGAACTTTGCCTGGACCAAAGTGAGCCGCCGATCACCGCACTCTTCTTTGCTCGACTGGATCCGGAGCGAAATGAAGTCGTGTATTGCAACGCTGGCCTGCCGCCACCGCTGGTGCTGCGGCACAACAAGTCCGTGGAACGGTTGGAAGCAGGGGGACCGATGCTGGGCGCTCTGCAGGAGGCGACGTACAACTCGGGGAGCGTGCGTTTAGATCCTGGCGATATGCTGATCGCTTACTCCGACGGCCTGACGGAATGCCGCAATCCCCAGGACGAAGAGTTTGAAACGGGACGTCTATCCGCGGCGGCAAAGTCGGTCCGTGGGGCGTCGGCAAACCAGGTTCTTTTCTCTACGCTTGCGACAGTACTCGACTTCGCCGACGCGAGCCCGCCGGAGGATGACTTGACGCTCCTGGTCATTCGGCGCTGCGAAGCGGCCCTCGCGCAGCGGGCTTCGGAACACAAAAAAAGTTTTTCGGCAGCTCGCCGTCAGCGGACGCCGGCGGCGCGACCCAGGCAGGTCACGAAGGCAACGATCACAAGTATTTGAACAATCGTTAAAGACGAGCGCGGCCAACTGCATCGTTCGGGCCCGGAAGTATAGGTGTGTCCAAATCCAAAGACGAGGATGGCAATGGCAACCAATTTGACCTTTCTATCCGTTAGCGATACCCACCGGTGCGGCTCCCTGAACGATCCGCGAGCAATCTGCCCTGAATTTTTGAGAGCATGTTACGCCGCTCATCATCGCTACGTTTTGCAGGTCTGCCGGCAGTATTTTCGCCAGCGGGAAGACGCCGAGGATGCCGCGGCGGAGGTATTCTTGAAGCTTTACAGAGTTCTGTACCAAAGGGATGAGACGGTGCCGTTGCGCCCCTGGCTCTCCCAGGTGGCCGGGCACCACTGCATCGATAAGCTGCGACGAAGAAAGTGCGAGAAAAGTTCGTCTCTGGAGGACAACGACCTTAGCGCCTTCGCGGATCATGCAACTCCTTCACCACTGTCGCAGGTTCTGCGTAGCGAAGAACAGCGCCGCGTGAGAGAAGAGCTGATTCGCTTGCCGGCGACGTACAAGGCTGTACTCGTCCTGCGCTATTACAAGCGAATGAGTTACTCCCAGATTGCGCGCACCATGAACCGCGGGCTTCCTGCTGTCCGAATGATGATCTTCCGAGCCAAAGAACAGCTCCGCCGTAATTTACAGACTGCGCCGGTATAGGCCTGGGGCGTCTCCCTGTTTCCGGCAGGGCTCGAATTCCGCGAAACGGGAGCACCAAGCGGGAACCGGTGCTCTGCGATCCGACAACGTAATTTGCGATCCGTGGCGCGATGCACGCGGCGGCTGAGTCCGGATTTTGCGCCAACATTTTTTTGCATTCCGATTGGCTTCTTTCACGCGTTTCGGCGTAGCATTCGGCCATGGCAAATCAAACTGGTCTTTCGCGTCGCTCTTTCATCACGCTGTCTGCAATGCTGCCGCTGGCTCTGCGCACTCCCGCGGCCTCCTCGATTCCAGTAGGCCTGGAACTCTACTCCGTGCGCAATACCTTGAAGCAGGATCTCGAAGGCACGGTACGCGCCGTCGGCCAAATGGGTTACCAGTGCGTTGAATTCTACGCGCCCTATTTCGACTGGACCGATGCGCAGACCAAGGATATGAGAAAACTCCTCAATGACCTCGGCGTCCGCTGCTACTCCACGCACAACAACGCCGACTACCTGAGCAAAGACAACATCTCCAAGACGCGCGATCGCAACCAGATCCTCGGCTGCACGTACGTCGTCATCGCCTCCACGCATGCCTATACGGACCTCGAAGGCTGGAAGGCCTTTGCGGGAACGCTCAACGCCGCTGCCGAGCAGTTGGAGCCCTCCGGACTGAAAGCCGGGTACCACAATCACAAGGTGGAGTTCGTTCCCATCGACGGCGTGCGCCCCATGGAAGTCCTTGCCAAGAACACCAAGCCCACCGTAATGCTGCAGCTGGACGTAGGCACGTGTCTGGAAGCCGGCGCCGATCCGGTCACCTGGATTCGCGCCAATCCGGGGCGCATCCACTCGCTGCACTGCAAGGATTGGTCGCCCGATTTATCCAAAGGCTACACGGTGCTGTTCGGCGAAGGAGCCGCCGACTGGAAAGCCATCTTCCAAGCCGCAGAGAACGGCGGTGGCGTCGAATACTACCTGATCGAGCAGGAAGGCAGCCGCCTCTCCGAGCTAGACACTGCAAAAACGTGCCTCGATCTATATCGCAAACTTAGAAGTTAGAGATTGGAGGTTGAAGCTTGAAGCCTGAAGCTTGAAGCCTGAAGCTTGTGGCTTGGATCCTCCTTCTCTAACTTCGCAACGTCCAACCCTCTAATCTCTTCAGTTAAAGGCTGGGCGAGCTGGAAATTGCAAGCGGGAGACGCCGATGGCTTGAGGATCGCCGCACAGCACCAATTCGGCGGCCGCGATCTTGTTTCGCTCTTTTTCTAACGTCCAACGTCCAATCTCTAGCTTCTGCATCACTGCATTACGAGGAAAGAGCGCCGCGCAACCAATCAAGGACGGTTACACGGCGCTCGGGGGTGTTGGCGAGTGGATTGTGGGTTCGCTGAAGTAATTACAGTTGACGGGAACCTTTTCTGCGAGCACCGCGCCTGCCCATGCAACACGCACGGAACGGTATGACGCGCTTGTCGTGTGCAGCACGGTCGTGCACAACGCGTTGACCGGTTGCTTGACGGCCTTGCCGCTGGCAGCCTCCGCAGGAATCCTTTTACTATTTTTCAAGATTGCAGCCGCTCAATCACGCCAGCGCACCGGGCTCTCCTCAGCATTCCAGTATTCTGGTTCGCATTCGTTCTAACGCTTTGCAGCCTATCGATCGAGCATACTCATCCAGTGCAGGGATCGTGCCCAACTTGGGAATCGTAACGTTGGCGTTTTGTGTCGTTTGGCAGGAGCGTGCAAATCCGTTTTTGGTTCAACGCGGGAATCTGTCCCTCCGCGGAACGGCTCCCTTGGATGAATCTAACTTTCGCTGGTCCGGGCCAGACGAAACTGGTCACACCAGTCCAGTTCACGCTAGGTCATGCCAGTTCACGCCAATTTTACGATTGTTCCCAATCGAGTGCTGCGGCCTCTTATAGAGGCGCCCTGTAGCGCAGATTTCCCGATTTATGACCAGACCGAGGTGAATTCTGAGCAACCTCTAAGAGTGGAGCTGCAAATCAAGCCGTGGCGCCGCCCGATTTCGCGGGCGTGTCGCGTTCCTGTTCGTCGCGCTTCAGATAGCGGGGCAAACTGGTGCGGCCGATCCCGAGGACCTGCGCCGCCCGCAACGCAATCGGTTCCCCTGGCACAAATCCAGGACGCGCTGGATGTGTAGCTTGCGGACTTCATCGAGGGCCAGTGGCCGCCATGGATCTCCCTGCGGCGTGCGTGGCGCGCGATGTTGCAGGTGCTCGGGAAGGTCCGCCAGATCGATGAAGTCTCCGGTCGCGGTAATGCAGGCGCTGGAAATGACATTTTCGAGCTCGCGCACGTTGCCCGGCCAGGGGTGTTGCAACAGCACCGCCTGGGCGCGCCGGGTTAACCGCGGAATCTTCTTGCCATAGGCATCGTTGTACTTTTTCAGGAAAAACTGGACCAGCAGCGGAATGTCTTCCAGCCTTTCGCTTAAAGAGGAAACGCGGATCTGGATGGAACTCAGCCGGTAGAACAGATCCTCGCGAAAACGGCCCGCCAGCACCTCGGCACGCAGATCGCGGTTAGTGGCCGCGATCAGGCGGACGTTGATCTGCTTCACTTCGGGGGGAACCTACGCGCTGGATTTCGCGGTTCTGAATGACCCGCAGAAGCTTGGCTTGCATGGCAAGCGAGGTTTCACCAACTTCGTCCAGGAACACGGTACCGCCGTTGGCGTACTCGAACAGTCCGAGGTGCGTCGGTCGCGCCGGTGAACGCACCGCGCACATGTCCGAACAGCTGACTTTCGAGGAGTGTGTCCACCATCGCGGAGCAGTTACACACCGCCAGGCGCTGCGTGCTCACCGGACTGATCTGGTGGATGGCCCGCGCCACCAGCTCTTTTCCGGTGTCGGTGGGTCCGGTGATCAGAACGTTGGTGTAATGCCGCGCGACCTTGCGCGCGAAATCAAAAACCTCCAGCATCGCCGGGCTTTTGCCCACAATGCCATGAAACTCCAGGTCTTTCACGCGCACCCGCCGCCGCTGATCGTGGAGTGCCGCGACCTCGCCCAGCGTGCGTTTCAGACGGTTGCGATCGATCGGCTTGGGCAGGAAATCGGTGGCGCCGCGGCGGATGGCTTCGAGCGCGGAGTCCAGCGTGTACTGCCCGGTCATCACGATGACGTGCACGCCGGGGTCGGTGCGCAGCGCGCGGTCGAGAAATTCGTAGCCGTGGATTCCGGGATCGGCGAGGAGCAGGCGGCTACGTACGTAGCGCACGCAGCGGAGCGCTTCTTCCGGGTCGGAGGTGGGGATGGATTGGTACCCAAGTTCGTTCACCAGCTCCGCCAGCGCCTCCAGTTGCGACGGGTCGTCGTCGAGAATGCAAGGAGTCAGCGTGCTTTTGGCTGCGGCGATCTCCACCGTTTTCGTGTAGGCGTGTGCCACAGAGCAGGTCTCCGCAACGCGGTGGCCATGGGTTCCACGCTTGCCAATCGGAGTGCGGGGTCGGCCGCGGCGCGCGCTTCGCCCCTCGTAAGCGCTTGCCATTTCATCGTGCTAGCGGTTGGTGTGCGATCGCCGGGGAGCGGCTTTGGACCGGTCGCTGTCACGTTACAGCGGGAGACGAGAGAGGGATCACAGGTCATTTTCGAACCCCTGTTCCGTTTCGGAGCGCTGCCTTAGTCTGGCAAATAGGGAAGAGGATCCAGCAATCATGATCCGGCAAGTACGGTCGTGAAAACGTGGGCGGAACAACCATGCGCCGACTCTCTAGACGTGACCACTCGCGAAGGTGTCAGGGGCGGGACACTAGTTAACGAAGCTCCCATCCGCCGTACGCGGACTGACCGGGTGCAGCCGGAACAAGCGCCGACCTTCCGGGGTCAGCGCGACGAACTCCGCTTCGTAGGGAACCGGATGCGATCGCTCCGCGCTGAGCTGCCGGAGCAGGCGCACGAAGACCACGGATCGATCCTGCACCTTATAGCTCAGGACGACTCGCTTACCGGAGTCTTCGGTCCATTCCAAATCGGATTTTTCGACGAAGAACGCCTGGCTTTTGTCCCAACCCGACACCTCCACGCGGTAAAGCCCGGTGACCGGAAACGCGGCAGACAGCATGGCTGGGAACCTCGAGGAAGTAGTAGCAGCCGGAAGGCCAATGGCGTGAGCCTCAAACAATTGAAACTGCTTCGGTTATCTTAATCGGGGAGGAGAACGCTGTGCGCCGTAGAAACACCGGGTCAGCGTTTGTGCACAACTGAACCACTCGCTTGGCACTTGCTCGACTCGGGCGCCGGCGCCTTGGGAGCCTAGAAATGGCTGCGCAGCAGCAAGTTTTCGGCGAAGCTTTCGACGGGGCCGTAGAAATACCGGAACGCCAAAAGTCCCAGCAGGAGTCCTAATCGCGCGTAGCTGCTACCGCGCAGCCAGGACAAATAGCGACCCGCGGTAGTCTCGTCCATCAGCAGCATGATGGCGGTGCTGCCGTCCAAAGGGGGGACCGGAAGGAGGTTGAAGGTACCGAGCAAGAGGTTCAGCGAAAACAGGACATACAAGGTCACGATGGCGAAGTCCGGGCGCTGCCCTTGACTCCAGTGCAGCCAGCCCATCGAGCTTCCGATCCGAAGTCCCGCCGCGGCGATCAGCATCAGGGTGAAATTCGCCGCTGGGCCGGCCAAAGCCATTAGCGCCGCTCGCCGCGGGTGGCGTTGCTCCCACAGCGGGTCGAACGGTGCGCTGGCCCATCCAATCATCCCGCGGGTGAACAGGAACGCCAGGATGGGAATCACCACCATGCCCCAGGGTTCGCGGCGAATGTGCGGTACCGGATTGAGCGTCACCTGTCCGGCGAGGGCGGCGGTGCTGTCTCCGCCCAGCTTGGCGACAAACGCGTGGGCCGCCTCGTGGCACGTGGTGGAAAAAAGAAAGACGACGTAGGAGATGAAGCCGTAGACGAGGAGTTCGGGTGTGAGGTCAGGCATCGAATGTACGAGCGTAGGGTCTCACGGGATTATTTGCAAGCGCGGCACCGAGAGTGCCCTTTGCTGGAGCGAGTGGCATAGCATCGTGGCTCGCGCCCTTCCATCGGTTGAGGTACTTCGCTTCGCTCAGGATGACAAGCGGCGCTCCAGTATTCGGGTCGTCACCGCGCCGGTGAATGACAGCAGGCGCTTCACCTGGACAACAAGGCGCGGTCCAGCGCGGCTTTCTCGACCGGTGTGAGCGGCCGCGAGGCCCCTTTTGCCAGATCACCCAATGCGAGCGGGCCGATGGCAACACGCACGAGGCGCAGGACTTCGGCTCCCAGGGACTCCAGCATGCGGCGGATGTGCCGGTTCTTTCCCTGGTCCAGCACGACCTCCAGCCAGGAATTTTTTTCGCCGAAGCGGAGCCGGGTTACGCGCTTGACATGCAACACTTCTCCGTCGCTTTCGATTCCTTCTTGCAGTGCGGAGAGCAGTTCGTCGTCCGCGACCTGGCCGATCTGCACGTGGTAGATCTTGTCCAGGTGCGACTCCGGCGCAAGGATGCGCGCCGACCACTTGGAATCGTTGGTTAGCAGCAGCAGACCCTCACTTGCTTTGTCGAGCCTTCCGACGGGCGCGATCCAGGGAGGCGCGCTCTTTCCCGGGCTGCATGCGCGGTCTTTCGTCCGGGGTGGCCCGGCCCGCAGGAAATCGTAGACGGTCTCGCGACCCTTCTCATCCGACGCGGTGGTTATGGCGCCGCGCGGCTTGTTGAGCGCGAGATAGATCTTATTGGCGGCAACAGCCGCACGTTCGTCCACCTCGATCCGGTCGGAGCGCAGATCCACCGGCGTCTCCGGGTTTCGTTTCACGGCGCCGTTCAGCCGTACACGCCCTGTCTGGATCATCTCGGCAGCCCGGGACCTCGAGCAGATGCCCATCTTGGACAGCGCTCGGGCGAGGCCTACTTTTTTGTCGGCTGGTGCGTGGGGAGGAGTGTTTCGCGGATCCGTCGGCTTGCGACTTTTTCTTTTCACGCGGCGAATTATATGTCCGTGCCGATGGCGGCGCATACTGCGGGTTGCTCTGGAATTTGAGGGTAGAGCCGGGTCAACAAGTGGGCTGGATTGAGGATTAAACCCTGGGGATTCACATCATACAACGCGAACGCTTGTGGTCCGCGGCTCAGAGAGCTTTCTCGATCGGCGTCACTCCTGCTGCCGGCTGAGGGTACACAGAACCTTCGAGCCTCAGGTACACCCTAGGTTCGTCAGGGCAAGCACTTCAGGGCAAACAGATGTGTGCCGCGGTTTCGGCAGGTTTCGTCAGAAGAAGGAGAAGCGTCGCGTCCCAGCCCTACCGCCTCGTTTTTCGAAGCGTACCACGCCGCCTCTCCTCCTCCAACTTAGCGAACTTGATAGCCCGCGCGAGAATAGTCGCAGATGCGATGGATCAGTTCCATACACCGAATCTGGTAATCACTACCCTGGGAGTTCGTGTAGTGCTTCTTAGGCAGGCTTGCTGGAAGTTCGCTTACCACGCCGGTGACTGCGCCTTCGGGGACGCCACCGCTGCACTCTTATGATGGTGAAAAATGCCGTTCAGCATGTCGGTGTAGTGTTTGCATCGGCTTGCATCGTACGGCGACGGTTGCCGCCAGGAAAAAGAAGGATGAGGATAACGCGGAGGCGCAGAGTGCGCTGAGGCTCGCGGAGACAGCGCCGGGAGAAGGCCCGGGCTCATGCTGCCCTGGTGTTCCTGGCGGGTGCGACTTGGTTGTTGCTTACTGCGGGGCAGTGGTGAGCGATTGGACGGCGGTCGGTGCGAGGGAGGTGCCGGCCGGGTAGACGATAATTTCGATCGCGCCCCAACCGGAGTCGGAGCTGGCGTTGATCTTCTTGCCTCCGCCGAGAGTCTTGAGCTGGGTGTCGTCGAATCCGAAGTTGTCGATCAAGTAGGCGCGGATGATCGTGGCGCGGGCTTGCGTCAGCACCAGGTCTTTCTGGGCTTCTCCGGTCATACCGGTGTAGACGACGACCACGGCGATGCCGAATTCGTTCGCGGCGAGAAACTGGCCTGCGTTGCGCAGGGAATTCTGGTTCTTCAGCTTGGCAGTGTCGATCTTCTCGAAAAGGCGTTTCGGATCGTAGGCGAAGGTTTTTACCGGCTGAGTTTCGGGCAAGGCGGGAATCTCATTTTTCGCCAGGTCCGCGGAGCTTTCATAGCCGCGTTTCTTGAAGTAACCGCGGAGCAGAAAATTTTGCTTTAAGGCTTCCATGTTTTCCTGGAAGTCGGTGATGCCCGCCTGGGCGTGGAGGACCGCTTCGTGCAGGCCCGCGGTGGTCTGATCCAGCTGGTTGTACATTTTCTTGTCGTTGACCAGAGCTCCGATGGTGCCCTGGCCCTGGTTGATCTTGACGCTGATGGCGCTGAGGTTGGCGGTGGCGACGGTGACGTTGCCGAGCGCTTCCTGACTGCTGTCCAGGATGGCGTCGGTTTTCTTGATGAGGTCCGCGATCGCCAGGGGAGGCTCGCTGGCGATGGTGTCGCCATCCTGGACACTCAGACCCTGCGCGGAGCCAAACGATACGGAGACAAATTCATTGCCCAACAGGCCCTCGGTCTGGATGGCGGCTACCGAGTCCTTCTTGATGATGGTGTGGGTTGATCGCTGGAGGTCCATCAAAACGGTGATTTTTCCGGTGGGCTTGTCGGGTAATTCGATACGGCGCACGCTGCCGCTATGGACCCCGCCTACGCGAACTTCCGCGCCGGCATCCAGGCCCGCTACGGAGGCGAACTGCGTCTTTAGCCGATAGGTGGAGCTGAATAGATATTGCCGGTCGCCGATGATGAAGATCCCCGCCGCGAGAATCAGCAGCGTCGTGAGGATAAAAGCTCCCAGTCTGGCGGCTCTTGACATAGATGCTCCCTAGGTATCCCGTTTGAAAAATTCCGCGACAAAAGGATCGTCGCTGTGATCGAGTTCGTCGAAGGTGCCCTCGATGACGGCACGCCCCTGGTGCAGCAGGACGATGCGGTCGACAATGAGCTTGGCGCTGTGCAAGTCGTGGGTGACCACGATGGAGGCGACTTCGCGCTCTTCTTGCAGCTTCAGAATGAGTTCGTCGATCTCACGGGAGGTGATGGGATCGAGACCAGCAGTGGGCTCGTCGAGCAGCAAAATGCCGGGGTCGAGGGCCAGGGCGCGCGCGAGGCCCACGCGCTTTTGCATGCCGCCGGAAATGTTGCTGGGGAATTTCTGCAAATCATTTTCCATCCCCACGGCGCTGAGCAACTCCGCGACGCGGTCGGCGCGTTCTGAGAGGGTCATGTTTGTATGGCGCTGCAGGGGAAACGCAACATTTTCCGCGACGGTCAGAGAATCGTAGAGCGCCGCATGCTGGAACAGGAAGCCCATCGACTTTCGGATTTCGTTCAGGGCCTCGACATCCGAGCTGGGGAGTTCCTGGCCGTGGACGAGAATCGATCCGGAGTCTGGTTGCTGCAATCCGATGATCAGCTTCAGCAGTACGCTTTTTCCGGTGCCACTGCGGCCCAGCACCGCCAGGGTCTTGCCGCGGCCGACGGTCAGATCAATCCCGTCCAGGACATGCTGGGCGCCGAAAGATTTGTGCAAGCGGTGCAGGACGATGGGAGCGGCTGCGTCGTGTTGGTCCGTGGTCTCCGTCAGGAGTTCATCGCCGTCCGGGGTTACCCGCAGCGTAACGGCCTGGACCGCAGGCGTCATGGAAAGAACACCAGGATTAATTTTACGAGAAGGACATCGGCCAGGATGACGAAGAGGGAAGACAGGACCACGGAGCTAGTCGCTGAACGGCCCACGCCTTCAGTGCCGCCGGAAGTGCTCATGCCCTGAAAACAGGCGATCACGCCGATGATCAGACCGAAGACCGCGGTGCGAAAAGTGGGCGCGAGAAAATCGCTGAAGGTGGTTCCGTGCAGCCCGGAATTCAGGAATTTTTGGAAGGAAATCGGGTCCGTCAGAGTGTCCGCGATCCAGCCGACACACACTCCACAGCAGTCGGCAGCCAGCGTTAACAGCGGGAGCATCAAGACGCACGCCAGGATACGCGTGAAGGCCAGCAGCTTGTAGGGATTTACGCCGGAGGCTTCGATGGCATCGATCTGCTCGGTCACTTTCATGGAGCCTAATTCAGCGCCGATTCCCGCGCCGACGCGGCCGCTTACGACTAGGCCCGTTACGATGGGACCCGTCTCGTGAATGATGGAGAAGACGACAGCGGCGGGAAGCATGGATTTGGCGCCGAAGCGAACCAGGCTGTAACGGCTTTCCAGCGCTAAGACAGCGCCGACGGCGGCACCGGCCATAGCCACCAGCGGAAATGATTTGGGGCCGATCTCGTCGAGTTGCCGGATTAGTTCGCGACCTTCAAAGGGACGACGGAACGCCGAGCGCGTCACCTGCGCTACGAAGATGCCGAGTTCTCCAAACCATTCGAAGAAGCCGTTGATGGGATTCCAGACCGCGGCGAGAGCGGAAATCAACAGGGGAACGGATTGCGCCGCGTGCTCATCCACAGCCGGACTGAGGTGCGGAAGCTTGGTGTTGTAGGTCATCAGCGGACTCGGGGCGGGTCAGGGAGTCGATCGACCCGAAGGGTCGGGTCCGGAAGACGCGGAGTGGCCATGGCGCATAAAAAGTGTATGCGGGCCGCCGTAAAGGAACTCTTTCGCGATGTTCAACCCTGCAAACGCGAGGAGGTTGTAATTGCCCATACGCAGACCATCTTTGACTCCATAGCGGCTGGGGTACCAGCCGTACACGGCCGCCATGGTGCCTGCGTAAGGAGCGATCAGGGCCGGAAATGACAAACGGCGGTGATCGTCTTCACCGACGCGAGCGGTAACCGTCGAAATGCCAGCGTGAGCAAGCCGCCGGAATAGGCCTTTGCACTCACAGCGGTAGTAGATGGTGTCTTCCCGGAACGCTGCCGCCAACGCGTAGCGCGTAGTCGTCGACACCATGGCAATGCCGAAGTCGGACCCGACACGCTCGCCGTAGGCTCCGAAACCTTGCCCCACTCCGGCGGCGTGTGATTTCCCTGATTGACGGCCCCCACGAACGCGGCACCAACGATGGGATAAGGACCGAACGTGTCGAACACGTAGTTTCGGAGCTTCGTTTTGCTCGACGGGCGGTGATAGGTGAGGTCCAGCGGCCGAGGCGTCGGACTGTTCGAGGACGAGTCGCCGACGCTGGAGGTGGTTCCCGCGTCGATGGTGGACTGCGATTTTCCTGGCGGTGACAGCACTCCGAAGCCCGCTGCGAGTGTCAGTAAAGAGACGACCCTTAGAGTCTTCAAGTGAAATTCTCCTTACCTCGAAATTCCATCGTGCGATTGAGAATGGCCGCAGATACGCGCCAGAGAAGGTGAAAAGCGTTACGCCTAGTAATAGCACCAGGAGTCGGGTGTCTGTATCGAAAGGGACATATTTACCGAACTGCCTGTTATCTGCAGGTATCGCTTAGGCGACCAAGAGGTCGAGCGTCCCGATTTGATGCGGTAACGGACAAGACGGGCGGCAGTCTTGGTCACCTCGTAGACATAAAGGGGCACAGTTAGTTCATCAGTAAGTTAAGTATTTATAATAAGTTAATATAAGCCCCTTTGTTTGCCGCGCGTCTAGAACTCCGGCCTTGAAGAATCGCCGCACTTTGACGGTTGGCAGTGGCCAGGGATGTGCATCCCTCCCATAGAGACCAAATGCGCTCAGTAAGGACAATGATGAAGACCCAGAAGGGCTTCTCCTTAATCGAACTCTTGATCGTCGTGGCCATCATTCTCATCATCGCGGCAATCGCCATCCTGAACCTCATTAAGTCCAAAATGGCCGCCAATGAAGCGTCGGCGGTTAGTTCGGTTCGCACGATCAACACGGGGGGGAAGTGAGTTATGCAGCTTCTTGCCCATTGGTTGGCTTCTCGGCAACGCTGGCGGAACTGAACAGCGGCGTTGTCTGTGTTAGCGGCAAGGGGATCATTGACCCGGTTCTGTCTCTCGGTGCCAAGAGCGGTTACACGTTCGCCTACACACCTACCGCAGGCGGCGACGCTCTGAATGATAGTTATACGCAAACCGCCGTTCCGGCCGCCTTAGGCAAGTCGGGCCAGCGGGGCTTCTACTCGGACCAGACGGGTGTGATTCGTTACACGCTGACGGGTGTGGCGCCTACGGTCGCCAGTCCGGCGCTTTAACGGTTGGCCAAGCAGGCCAAGTGAATTCCGGTCGACGGCGCTGCAGTTAGCGGGTGGCGTTTGCTGAATCTTTGATTGGTGCTCGCGCGGTCGCTACCATGGCCATGGTCCTTTCTCAGGAAGAGTACTGAAGTACCATTGTTGCGATATTTCCTGCGTGGTCTGCTCCCGACAATCTCCCAGCCGGAAGTCTCCCAGAAGGAGAATACGGATGATGCAGAGGTCATAGTCAACGCCTGTGTCAGGGCGACCGCGAAGCGCCGAAAATTTTGACTGGCCCAGCGAATGGCGGCCGGTGTTGTTATTAACCTTCTGAATCTCCCGTTTTCGCTGACGGCCCTTCAGCGCTTCAGTCTCCTCTGCGTCATCGCAGGAAGGCACCGGAACCTCTTCGACATTCTGCGGCGAATTGATCGAGCGGGAGGTCCAGTCAATGCGAAGGAAATTCTGGGATCACGAGGCACTTCACAACAATCGGCGGAGCTGCCAATGAACGGGTTGGAGCGCCGCCTGACCCCACGGATAGAATGGCTCGCCGATATCCATTTCGAGCCCAACAACGGTGGCATCGTGTTGGATCTCTCTGAGGGAGGGCTATCCTTTCATGCCATCGATCCTATTCAGACCGATAGCACGATCCATTTCTCGGTGTCGTTGCACGACCAGCGAATCCAAGCCACGGGCGAACTGGCCTGGATAAACCGGACGAAAACGACTGGAGGCTTACGATTTACCAGCCTGTCCGCCGAGGCTCGCCAACAAGTTCATGATTGGACAAAGCAGGCGGCACCTGCGCTGTCGTTTGACGATGCGTCCTCGCGCCCCGTGCCGACATTACGCGCATTTCCGGAGGACACCGGTGTCCAGCCAGAGAGTACGACTGCCCCGCTTGAAATTGCTTCATTAGGGCGAAAAGGACTGACATCGTGGAGCGGGTTCTCAGCCGGTTTAGGCGTCGGCGTTCTCGTTTCGGCCCTTGTAGGGGCGGCATTCTCGTTTCACACATATCGCCGGCAGTTTGGGGCGTCGATCATCCAGTTTGGAGAGCGCGTAGCCGCAAAACCCCAAGCTCAGCCGCAAATGGCATCGCCAGTTGTGCAGCCGGAGCTCCCGGCGGCGCTTGCTGTATCGACTCCAGCCACGCCAATTTCGATCGCACAACAGTCCGAATCGCTCATACCGCAGCCCTCCCGAAATGCGCCAGCTCCACAGCCCTTGCCAACGGCGCCGCAAGCGAAGTCCGAGCTCTTGGCGCCAGACACCGCTTGGCTCATCGCTGTCGGTTCCTCTAGACCCAAGGCGCCCACAGCCAACGGCTCCACTCTGATTTCAGAGACACCTCCGCCGCCTGTATCTTTTCCAACCATAGTAGTTGCGTCCAAGTCGTATCTCGTGCCGAGTAAACTCGGCCCAGCTCCGCCGCTCGCACCGGCGAGCGAGCCCAATGTCCACTCGGTGGTTTCTGGAAAAGAGGACGCCGGCTCTTCATCGGAAATGTATCTCGAGGTGGGCAAATTCAAGGATCAGCCCCCGGCCAGCGAGGTAAAGGACAAACTTGCGACACTCGGCTTTCAGGCGTCGGTCACTCAGAAGGGCCGTTTTTGGGGAAATTCCTACTACGTGCTCGTGGGTCCTTACGACAATGACCGAGAGGCGAAAGCGGCTCGCAAGAACCTGACTTCTCGCGGTTTCAAGCCGCGAGCTTTCGAGAGGGGCTCCCGAGCCTTTGCGTTTAGTTATGTGCTGACGCTAGACGGTGCGCGCATACCTGTCGGGGACTACTCGATTCGATGGGAATCCTACAGCAGCCTCGTAGTTGTGGAATTTGTGCAAAACAACGACATCGTTGCCACAGTCGACGGGAAGTGGACGAAACGCGACACGCCATACGACCATGGTGCGTATGCGTTCACAAGTAATGGTGATGGATCGCGAAATCTGGTTTGGATTCAATTCGCGGGCATGAGGCAGACGCTCCTATTTTGATAAAACATCCTGAGTCTTGATTTTCCAACTTGCTCGGCTTACTCGAGATTTGTGCCGGAAGTGATTTACTTACTCACGGCTCGTTACTCATAGAAGTGACATCAGCATGGAATTGGCGCTTGGAATTATCGTGTCAGTGGCGGTTGGCCTAGCGATCTTGGCGGCGTACCTGTACTTCGTAACCCACGCCAAGGACCGGTCAAAATAACCCGGGCCGCGCCCTGAAAATATCCCCACATACTACGTCGCGGTGACTAGTCGTTCCGAGAAAATCAAAGTCCCGATAACGCGCTAATCAAGGCTCGAGTCTGGAAATTATTGAAAAACCGTCGAAGGAAATGGCGCGCCCGGAGAGATTCGAACTCCCGACGTTCTGCTTCGAAGGCAGATGCTCTATCCAGCTGAGCTACGGGCGCGCATAGGTGGATTATAACGCTTTCGGGCGAGTTCGCATCTTGTCTGGCGAGGCTTTCGGTGGTAAACGCAGTTTTTGGTCGTGGCGTTGCGCGCAAACGGACGAAGAAGAAGCTTTAGCACAGGGGCCATGGAGATAGGAGCACCCTTCGAGGCTCAGGGTAAACAGAGGGCACGGAGACTGCCTGCTCGAATCTACACGCTTTCTGGAGGCGCGGCTGCGATTTCGAAATCTAGTTGTCGCGCGCCTAGTTGCGGATGGGTGGCCTTGAGCGTCACCGTTCCTGGTTGCTCTTTTGCTCGGATCCAGATGGCGCCGGTGCCGCCGATCAGGGCGAAGGGGTTGTCGCCGATGATTTCGGCGGGGCCTTCGAGTTCAAACTTGATGGCGTCGTTGGCGAATGGGCGGATCGCGCCGAAGTCGTCGGTTACGCGCAGGACCACGCGCGTGCTGTCGGCGCCGTCGGACATCAATTTTGTGTCATCGGGGAGCAACATGAACTTCTGGTCGACGCCGCGGCCGGACATGGTTTTCGAAATCACCTGCTTGCCGGCAATGTAGCCTTCGATGCGCAGATCGCCCCACTGGAATACCGCTTTCTCGAGATCGGCGACGAACGGCGGGTAGCGCAGGTGGGCGAATTCGGTTTTGTTGTGGTCGACTTCGGCGACCAGTTTGTCGGCGATATAAAACTTCAGGTGGTCGCAATTGGAGCAGACCCAGGCTTTCGTGAAGCCGATAGATTCATCGCCGCGCGCCCAATGAAAGGCCGGCTCAAGGACTACTTCCTCGGCGGGATCGCATTGCGATTTGTAAAAATAGGCGGCGGGTTTGGGTTCGCGGAACATGTCGGTGACGCCGTGGTAGCAGATGCGATCGCCGGAGCCAAAGTCGGCGTGCGTGTTGTAATCGAACGCGCACCAGCCGATGCCGCCCGCGTATTGCGGATTGGAGGCCAGCTGATCGTGGATGCGCGCGTGGCGCAGCATGTGTTCCTGCAGACGTTCGATCTGATCGATGCTCTTGGTCGGATAGGTGTGGCCGACGAACTCCGTGTTGAGGTAGCGCGGATGGTTGGGCGGCTTCAGCGGGAAACCGAAATCGTTCATGGTGAAGACGTCTTCCAGGAACTCGGAGGACTGGAAGTAGCGGATGCCGCCGGTCTGGCGCGTGGGATCGAGTTTGTGGGCCAGCGCGTTGGTACGCGTGTAGAAATCGTGGTCGTCCTTGGATTCGTTGATCCGCACGCCCCACAGGATGATGCTGGGGCGATTCCAATCGCGGCGAATCATGCGGCCGACGTTGTCGACGGAGATGTCTTTCCACGCTTGATCGCCAATGTGTTGCCAGCCGGGGATTTCTTCGAGCACCAGCAGGCCGATCTCGTCGCAGGCATCGAGGAAATGGCGTGATTGCGGATAGTGCGACGTGCGCACGATGTTGCAGTGCAATTTGTTGCGGAGGATGTTGGCGTCGCTGCGCTGGGCGCGGCCCGGCATGGCTTGGCCTGCGAAAGGGAAGGTCTGATGGCGGTCGAGGCCACGCAGCTTGATCACTTTTCCATTTAACTCGAAGCCGTGGTCGGTGAATTCGGCTTTGCGGAAGCCCACAGTTCGGTGGTCCCGGTCGATAAGTTGTGTCCCTTTCAACAGGCGCACGTGGACCGAATAGAGATTGGGATGCTCGAGATCCCACAGCTTGATCGCGTTTAGGCCGTCCAGATGGACGGCGTGCACCATGGCCTCAGCTGCGGGTTCCGAGGCGGCTGTGCGCTGCGTCGTCTTGGCTACCGTGCGATCGCCATCCCGCAACTCGACTTCGAGCGTCAGTGGCTCACGCGACGCTTCCATGTGTTGGAGGTAGCAGTCGACATCGAGCGTGGGTTTCCCGTTCAATACGTCTTTCGGCTTCGCGCAAATATTTTCGATGAACGTGGACGGCACGATGCGAAGGGAGACCTCGCGGTAGATGCCGCCAAACGTCAGGTAGTCGATCTGGTAACCGAAAGGTGGAATGTCAGGCCGCTCCGTGGAATCGACATCGACGGCCAAAACATTCTCGCCGTCGAAATCGATGTGCGGGGTCAGCTCAAAAGAAAAAGGCGTGTATCCGCCTTTGTACTCGCCCACGTTCACGCCGTTGATCCAGACCGTGGAAGCGGTCATGACCCCTTCGAAATCGACGAACACGTGCTTGCCGCGAGCCTCGGCGGGCAATTTGAAATGGCGGCGATAGATCGACACGAATTCGTACGTCGTGTCGTCGAAGCTGTGCCAGGGTAAACGAACATTGGTGTGGGGAACGACGACGCGATCGAAGGCGGAATCGTCAAACTCGCGGCCGTGGGCGCCTTGCGCGAACTTCTTGCTGTAGCGCCAATTCCGATTGATGGGAAGGACCAGGCGTCCTTCGCTGGTTGCTGCGGCGCGACCCGCCAGAGTGGACGGCGCGAGGGTCGCGCCGGCGATCATCGTGCTGGTGGTCTTCAGAAAATCGCGTCGGTCCATGGCGCTCCTTTTCGTGGCGGATTTATCTAAAAAACCGCGCTGCTAAAATTGTTTGACGAATCTTAACAGGTTAAGCGTGTAACCTCCAGTGCCGCCGCGAGACTGCCGCCGCGAGACTCAGCAGCGCTACCCGCCTTGGACCCCATAGCGTGGCTTTCGGTTTCGCGGGCGTTTTACATCGGGATGGGTTTCTGGCTGTTGCGCTGGAGATACCAGCAGGGACTGCTGCCCATGTGGGGGAAGAGCGCGTGCACACAGGAAGTGATCACTTCGGGCTGCTGCGCGTCGAGTTCGTACTCGGTTTTGCCGTCCTTCATTGGAATGGCCAAGAGGCGCATCATTCTTACTGTTCCGAACGCGGCGCCCGCCTTGGGATGCGTCATTTTCCAGCGCACGAGGAGATAGTCGCCCGCGTACACGACAGCACATAGCAGAATCAGCGCGATCACGGTGCGTTGCGCGATGAGGGATGCTCGGGCCAAGCGTTTATTCTCCGTGGAATTTAGAGACTGTTGGACGCGCGCCGTGAGGTCGGCGTCAACTCATGCAGCAGCTTTTCGGCGGTCTCCATCGCGGGATCATGCTTCTGTTGGAGATCGCTCAATGTGGGAGCGACGGTTTCGTCGGGCAGAATTCCGGTGCCTTCCAGCTTGCGTCCCTTGGGAGAAAACCACAATACTTCGCTCATCTCCAAAACGCCGCCGCCCTTCATCACGCGTGGCTTGGCGATCCCCAGCACGCAGCCGCAACTTTGGCTGCCCACGATTTTCGCGCGATGCGAATCCTGCATGCCCGCCGCAAAGACCTCGGACGAGCTCGCGGAGCGCGCGTCCACCAGGATTACAACGGGACCCGAATAAATTTGATCGCCCGGCTTGCCAACATAGAGCTCCAGCGGCAACCGCATAACCCCTGCGAACTCTGAAAGGGGTTTTCCCGAGCGGGTCTTGTCTTTCGCGAAGAGCGTTTTCTTGTCAAAGAAAAAGCCGGCGATAGGGAGCAGCACGCCCAGATCGCCGCCGCTGTTTCTGCGCAGATCGATTACGATTCCCGGCGCATTCTTGAATCGTTCGAGCGCCCGCCGGAATTCCTTGGTAATCGCCGGCTGAAAACCGTCGAAACGGATGTAAGCGTATCCAGAGGGCAGAATGTCGGTGGTGACGTCTGGCGCCGAAGAATAGAGTTGGCGCTTGAGGTTGACCTCGACGCGCGAGCCGTCCGCGCGTTCCAGCGCGAGCTGCATCTCGCTGTCTGGCGGGCCCGCGAATAACCTGCCATAGCTGAAAATGCGTGTGGCCCGTTCGGAAGACGAAGGCGGCTTGGTTCTTTCGATTTCGGCGATGCGCTCCTCGACGGGTTTCCCGTCAATGCTGAGGATGACCATCCCCGGCTCGACTCCCGCGTGCGCGGCACTGGAGTCGCGCCGCACGGCGGTAACCACTGCCTTTCCATCCACGTCGTCCACGCTGATGCCCGAGCTGACCCCTTGTTGCTTCCGGTAGTGTTTCCATTGCTCCGGGGAGTTGAATCGCGTGTGAGCGTCGTGAAGCTCGCCGGTCATCCGGCTCATCAGGCTGTAGAATTCCTGATCGCTTTTGGCGGCTTCAATCAGCGGACGATAACGCGCGTGAATATCTTCCCAATTGACGCCATTGAACGACGGGTCGTAGTAGTGATCGCGAATCTCCTTCCAGACTCTTTCGAATATCTCCCTACGCGCTTTCAGAGACAGGCGTTGGGGTTTCGCCGAATTGCTGTGGGACGGCGCGGACGGAGGGGACTGTGCCGGGGTGCGCGGTAGAATCCCGGTCCCTGCCAGCGTCAGAAGGAGCGTCCAGCGGGTGAGCTTAAGGCGAGTGGACGTACGAGGTCCGGTCATGGTCGTCGCGGTCGGGCACCGTTCCGCGTGAATGGATTATAAGGAGTCGAACCCCATCGCGCACCCAGAAGTTGCAATACGGGCCCCTTCCGCGTCGGATGGACACGGCGCTTGCGGCGTGCTGGATTTCGATCAGCCAAAAACCCCGGGGCAAGCGACCTGGTCCCAAGCGAGCGTGATAGGATGTCCGGCACTATGGCAAAACAACACTTTTTTGCGAAGCTGATTCCGCCGCGGCCGACGTTTCCCTTCGACATGACCAGCGAGGAGCGGGCGGTGATGATGGAGCATGTGAAATATACGCACGAGAAGTTTGCCGCCGGGAAGGTGCTGGCATTTGGGCCGGTGATGGCACCCGAGGGCGCGTTCGGCATGGCCGTATTTGAGGTGACCGACGAGACAGAGCTTCGCGAGATTGCGGAAAATGATCCCAGCGTCCTCGCGGGCTTGAATAAATTCGAGTGGTACCCGATGAAGCTGGGAGCGGCCCAGGGACCACGGGCTGAGTGAGGGAGAACGAATTAATCCTTGGCGAGCGCGTCGGGCGCTTTTCGGACTGTGGCCGCAACTAGGACGGAGCTGGGTCCGCAGGCTCGTTGGCAAAGAGCCGCGCGAGTTCGGCGTGTTCCATGACGACGGCGGGATCGCGCTGGATGGCGTCGAAGTAACGCTTCTGGAAACCGTCGCCCGATTCCGAAGGCGCGAACATTTTGCGGGCCAGCATGATCGCGCTGCGGGTGTCGTCAGGGCTGACCGGCACTTCGGCTGCGAGGCTTTCGTCGAGGCGCACGACGAATTCGGAAATATTGTGAAGCCAGGCAAATTGCTCGTGGTCGATCACCAGGCGGAAAAGCTCGCCGGTGTTGACTTTGCCGTGAACCCGCTCGTACTCACGGCGTTCCATGTCGAGCAGCGTCTTATGCAGACGAAGCAGCGCGAGGCGTAAAGTGACGAGTTTCTCGCGCGCCGGATTGGCGGGTCCACCGGTGTTGGCCGAATAGGGATCGGAAATGGTCATAGGTGCCGCGGCGCTTGGCACGACAGTTTATTGTGCGACAGGATAGCGCAGATTTCCAAATGGGAGCCAGGAAGGTCGCCTCGATAACCAGCCATAGCGTACGAAAGAGGGAACTCGCTGAAGGGCTCAATCATGGTAGCGCTGTTCACCAACAGGAAGTGGAATGGGCAGGCGATTCCCCGGCGGAGGCAGCGGGCAAGTGGCATAGGGAGTATAGGCACACGGGGGATTCTCGAGGTGGTTGAAATCCAGGACGAGCTCGCCGGGTTTGTCGACTCCGTTCGAAGGAAGACCCGTGTATAGAAAACGGCAGGCGCTATACGTTGTGGTCGCGCTAGTTGGGTCGCGAAGGATGAAGAATAGTTTCATTGCGGGATTGTCTTCGACGACGGGCTCAAGCTGGTAGGTCTTTCCGGCCAGCGTGAATTCCGCGGCACCGGGAACCGGTTGGTCGTAGCTCGTGCCGATGAGCGTCGCGAGCGTGACGCTTTTCGGTGGAGTGTAGGGAATCCAACGAGCGGTGACGCGGAAGGCGGCGTCCGGCGGGTACCATTTGAGTCCGTGGAATCCGACAACGGCGGGAGATTTCGCGTCCTTGATGCGCAAGGCGAAGCGGTCGGCGCGACGCACAACGTAGAAATTGAGCGTGCCGATGGTCAGGCGAGGATTGCCTTTGTCGGTATCGGCGCTCGTGCGCAGTTCCTGCGACTGTGCGGGTTTGCCGTCAATCAGTAGGCCTTGCGGGAATCCGCCTGCCGGAGGAATCAGGGTAACCGCCGTGCTTTCGAGATGCAGGACTCCGACGTGCGCGGGACCGCTGGCGGGCAGATGAATCCTGTTGTCTACCCCGGAACCGACCGTGTTGTCGCCGGGGACCAGCCATTCGAGTCCTACCAGTGACAGCCACCCGTCGGGCTTCAGCAGGTCCGCGACGTGTTGCGTGCGCCATGTGGCGAGATCCTGCTGCCAAGCCGCCTGTTGCCCAAGGGCCGGCGACACGCAGATGAACAGCGAGAGCAGGACCAACGCAATTGCTGGGTTAAGGCGATGAGGTGGCATGGCGAAATTATAGTGGCAGAAGGCTGCTGGGTAGAAAGGCGTTTATTCTGGAGCGATCAGGCTCAAGGGAATTGTCTCGCATTGTCGAACTTGTGGCGAAACGCCGCTGCGGAGCTATCGGGAAAAGAATGCAGGCGGGAAAGCAGCTACGGTAACGTTTGGGTGCCGGCCAGTGGCCGTGATTTTAGTGCCGGGCATGCCCCTTCTTGCCGACATTGGAGCGGTCTCGTTGTTCCTGCATGCGATCCATCTGGCGGTCGAGAATGATCTCGGCTGTTTTGGGAGTGAAGAACGTTCTATTCGCGTGGATCGCTTCGACCGCGGCGATCAAGTCGCGTGCCGCATCGGACTTGAGGACAAAGCCGCGGGCGCCGGAATCCACGACTTGGCCGAGGACTTCCTTGGAATCGTAGATCGACAACATGAGAATCCTGGTTCGCGATCCGCTGGCCAGAATCTTCCGGGCAGCTTGCAGGCCATCAATGACGGGCATGCTGATGTCCATTAAAGTGATATCGGGATCGGTTGTGAGGACGCCATCAATGGTTGCTTTGCCGTCGGCTGCTTCGCCTACGACCGTCCATCCCAATTGCGTCTCCAGCAAAGAGCGCAGACCGTAACGCACGATTTCGTGATCGTCGGCCAAAAACAGGCGGAGAGGTGCCATTTTGTGTTCCTCGCTTGACCGCTCGACGTCGCGCTCCAGGGCTACGGTCTTGCCTGGAACTGCACAACACCGCTCGTTCTCCGACGCACCGGAAACTTCCCTGGGTGCGCATCGGCCAACCGGCACCACTTGTGCCCTTTCTTAGCATGAATTGGCGGCTTGTTGATATCGGGGGTTTACTGCATATGTGGCTGCAGTGAGAGTAGATAACGCTCGATTTTATGGAATCGGCCTCTGCAGTCCGGGTGTCGATCCATGCGGATAGAGGTTAGCGTGCGAGTTTCAGGAGTTGCGCATTCAGCTCCATCAGGTCTGCTTCAAAACGGTAGTAGCCACGACGCCATTCCGTGGTTACTTCGTCGGCGCTAAAGCCGAGGACCGCGAAATCACCGTTGTGGCCATTCTCGTTGCAGACCTTCGGAAAGTCCTCCCCGACATAGGTGGCCGAGTTGGTGGGGATCAATTGCTTGCAGTCGGCGAGAGAAATGACGGCGCGCAACATACCTTGATTCTGTGCGTGTGGCTGGCAGAAATAGAGGTTCGGCATGGCAGGATCATCATCGGCAGAAACGCGGGGAACTTTAATGGTACGTAAGGTCCACGGTGTGCGTGATGGTCAACATGGCGAAGGCTTGGTTGGGATTCCAACCAGGCACACTTGGGGCGAAAAGCACCGGAAGAAACGGAAGCGTGCGTCTCGCAGTCCTGGTGCTGACGTGACATTCAGCAACTCGGCGCGTCCCCGTCCCAGCACGCGCCCTTGCCGATCACAAGCTCTGCAACAAAATTCTACGAACTGCTAATGACCAGATTGTTCTTCACCGAGAATACGTTGGGCACGCCGTTCGCGCGCAGGCCGGCCAAGTTCTTGTCGGTCTCGTTGTCGGCAACGCCCTCCAGCGTCACGTTTCCATTTTTCACGATGATGTGAATCGAGGGCACCGCGGACAGCGCATAACGCGACAATGCCGGCTCACCATAGATAGCGCGATAAACAGCTCGACGTGTTTGGTCATCCATCGGCGAAGTCGGCAGCACTTCGATGTTGTTCTCCACGCTGGTTACGCCTTCGATACTTTTCACCGCGGCTTCCGCGTCGGACTTGAGCGTGGGGCGCACCACTTGGCCGATCAGGATCACTTTGCTGCCTTGTAGCTGGAAGACGAGATTGTCGAACACGGAGTAGTACGGCAACAGCACCAGCTGATGGCGCACCTCTTTGATCAGGTTTTGCTGTGCTTTGGGTTCGGTTTGCTTTTGTTGCGCCCCGCCGGCGCGGGATACGGAGCCCAATGGCGTAGCGAGGACGAGAAGGACAGTGAACACCAGACGTCGGTTGGCGACCATGTTTTGCTCCTCAGATCGGGATTCGGTTATGAGCCCACGTTTAGACTCAAGATGCAGGCCACAGGACTGCATGGGTAACCCCGAGGGCGCGGATGTTAGCATAGCTTCGACGTGCTGCTGCGCTCGGTACTGTAGCGTACGGCTGAACCTCGCTTTGGGCTGAGCTTGCTGTCTGAAAGCGGAAGCTGGCAGCTTCCGGGGCAAAGGAAACTGAGACTGTGCTGATTATTGCGCATCGTGGAGCTTCCGGGCACGCGCCCGAGAATACGCTGGCGGCTTTTAAGCGGGCGCTTTCGCTCGGAGCCACGTTCATCGAGACGGACCTGCAGCTTTCACGCGACTCGCGTTTTGTCGCCATCCACGACGACACGGTCAACCGCACCACCAACGGCCAGGGAAAAGTGCACGACCTCTCGCTTGCGGACCTGCGGCGCTTGGACGCCGGATCGTGGTTCGGCAGCGAGTTTACCGGCGAGCGCATTCCCACGCTCGACGAAATTCTGGAGTTTGCCAAGAAACACGACGTGGTTTTCTACCTGGAGCTCAAGCCAAGTGGCTCGTGGGGCGGGGAACACGCGTTGGTCGGGGCATTGCGCAGTTCGGGTGAGATCGCCAGGACTATCGTGATTTCGTTTGACGCCGGAATTCTCGAAGCGCTGCGCAAAATCGAACCTACCTTGATGACTGGTCTTCTTTTCGACGGGCAGATCGAGCTTCCTTTGCAGCGCGCGGTGGAAGTGGGAGCGCGGCAGTTGGCGGTGCGGGGCGATTTGGTCACGCCCGCGTTGCTGGCGGAGGCGCGGAAACGCGACCTGCAAGTGGTGTGCTGGACGGTGAATCAGCCCGCACACATGCGTTTGCTGATCGAAGCCGGAGTGGATGGCATCATGAGCGACTATCCGGACCGCTTGGTCGCCGCGCGGCCCAAGGAAAAAAGCACGCCGTAGCGGGACCTCGATTGCTATTCCACTTTTTTCTTTACAACAACAATTTGGCCTACATGCTCGGCTGGGATTCGAGTTGTCCATGCAACGCCATTAGGAGCGAAAGGCTGAGCTGTTCAGCGCGGGCATCGGGTCGAAGATTCAGCTGCTCCAGTGCTTCGCGAACTCGATCTGGAGTGCCCACCGACCGCAGATTGTTCACCAGCGTTTTACGTTTTTGCGCGAAGCACAATTTTACGAAATCAAGGAACTTCGTTTCGTCCGCAGGGCCGAGCCTTGCGCGCTCGCTGGGAAATCGCAGCGTAACTAGCGCCGAGCCCACTTCGGGCGGCGGGCTGAAGGCGTCGCGAGGTATGGACAGCACCAATTCTGGACGCGCGTAGAGCTGCGTGGCGACCGATAAATATCCATACGGCTTGCTGTTCGGTCGCGCGGTCAGGCGCTCGGCAACTTCCGCCTGAATGACGATATGCATTTCGTCGATCGAGTCCGCGAATCCGAAGAGATGGTGGAGAATCGGCGAGGTGATGTAATAGGGCAAATTGCCGTAGATGCGAACGCGACGTCCCGCGGCGATCTCGGCGATATCCGTTTGCAGGATGTCGCCCCGGACCACGGTGAGATTGGGGAATTGCTGTCTCAGATGCTGCAGCCGCCGGGCCAGCGATGCGTCCAGCTCGATGGCGTATACCGGAGCGCCGGTGGCGGCAAGATGCTCGGTCATCTCACCGTGCCCCGCTCCGATTTCAATCCAGCAATAGGGTTTGTCGCTTGGCGCCGATGACAGAGGTATCGATTGGCGCGAAATGCGTATCGCCCGAGCGATTTGTTCGCGCCAGTCCAGATTAGCGAGGAAATGTTGGCCGAGACGTTGGCGAGCCATCCGGGAACAGTGTAGCAACACGCAGACCCTGAAAGTATTGCGACGCCCGGAATAGATAGGGAAACGCGCCAGAAATTCGCGCGGAGAGATAGCAGGCAAGGAAGACGAGCAGCCACAAGGTAGGTGACAGGACGAATAGAACGACAAGAAAGCTCTCCGGTCGGGCCGGAGAAGCCTTCAAGTCGCTCTCATTCGTAGGGATGATATTCGTCTTCACAAGCATGTGAAACACCGGCCGCGGTGAAAAGTTGTGCCCGGCGGGGGGCTCGAAAAATAGCCAGTTTCCGGGCGGAATGGGTACAATGCGCCATGCTTGACGCGCTCACAGGGGTTGGATAGCGTAAAAGTATCGACGAATCCCTGGCGACAAACCCATGATGACAACGCCGTGAGAATTCTCTTCGTGGCATCGGAAGGTCTGCCGTTCTCCAAGACTGGCGGCTTGGCAGACGTCGTCGAGGCGCTGCCCAAAGCGCTCGCGGCGCAGGGCCACGACGTAGCGGTGGTGTTGCCCCGTTATCGCGGCACGAAAGTCGCCTCTGTGCTGATCCCCAGCCTGACGGTTGCGATGGGCGGCCAACTCCATTTTCCCGCGGTCGACGACGGGGGAATGATCAGCGGCGTCCGCTATTTTTTTGTCGCTGACCCGGCCTATTTCGATCGCGATGGCTTGTACGGCGGACCTGCCGGCGAATATCCCGACAACCCCGAGCGCTACAGCGAGTTCTGTCGGGTCGCCATCGAAATCGCGAAAAATGTCTGGCCCGCGGACCTCATTCACTGTCACGACTGGCAGGCGGCGCTCGTTCCGGTGTTGCTGCGCACCGCCTATGCCGCTGATCCGGTGGCCAAGAATTTGCCGGTCGTCTTCACCATCCACAACATCGGCTATCAGGGCCTGTTTCACCGCGACGCTCTCTCGCGCGCCGACATTCCGGCCAGTACGTTTCATCCGGGCAGGATCGAATTTTTTGGGGATGTGAATCTGTTGAAGGGCGGATTGGTGTACTGCGATTACCTGACAACCGTCAGCAGGAAATACGCGCAGGAAATTCAGACGTTGGAGTTCGGCAGCGGCCTCGACGGCGTGGTGCGAACTCGCTCCGACCGCCTGGTGGGTATTCTCAACGGCGTGGACTACACCGCGTGGAATCCGGAAACCGACAAGCTGATCCCCGCGCGCTATTCGGTGAAAGACCTGAGCGGCAAACAAGTCTGCAAGCAAGCGCTGCTCGAACGATTCGCGCTGCCGCACGACGACGCAACACGCCCGCTGATCGGCATCGTCTCGCGCTTTGCGGACCAGAAGGGATTCGATCTGATCGCCGAACGCGCTCACGAGCTGATGCAGGAAAATATGAACCTCGCGGTGCTGGGAACCGGTGATCGAAAGTATGAAGACTTGTTCCGCGCGCTCGCCGTGGCATATCCAGGGCGCGTGGGTGTCAAAATCGCTTACGACGACAGCATCGCGCATCAAATCGAAGCCGGGGCCGACATGTTTCTGATGCCCTCGCGTTACGAGCCCTGCGGCTTGAACCAGATCTACAGTTTGAAGTATGGTACGGTGCCAATTGTAAGAGCCACCGGCGGACTTGATGATACGATTGAGTCCTTCGATTTGGAGTCCGGCACCGGTACGGGATTCAAGTTTGAAGAGTATTCCGGAGCGGCGCTGGTGCGCTGTGTGCAACGTGCACTCCAGCTTTATGAGGATGAGCGCATCTGGAAGCGCATCCAGTTGAACGGCATGGCCAAGGATTTTTCGTGGAAAGGGTCCGCAGCGGAGTACGCGAAAGTTTATGAGGCCGCGCGGGCAGTAAGAGGTTCAGGGCAAGCGGCTTCAAGCGCGGGTCCCGTTGCACGAAACCAAATGCCTGTTGCAACATCTAATTAAGCTGCTCAAGGAGAGATTAGACGGCGAGCTTGCAGTAAGCCGTTAAGGACAAACGATATGGCTGACAACAACAACATTTTGGCGATTACCGATGGAAACTTTGAAGCAGAGGTACTGACGGCTAGCAACACGCAGCCGGTCATGGTGGATTTCTGGGCCGAATGGTGCCGCCCGTGCCACATGCTGGCGCCCACGGTGGCCGAAATTGCCCACGACTACGCGGGCAAACTGAAAGTGACCAAGCTGAACGTCGACGAAGCGATGAATTCAGCGGGACGCTACAACATTCGCGGCATTCCGACGCTGCTGGTGTTCAAGAATGGGCAAGTGGTCGAGCAGATCGTCGGCGCAGTGCCAAAAGAGCAGATCACCAAGGCGCTGGAGCGCCACCTCGCCTCGTAAGCGTTCCGTGCACGCTGAGCAAATGAAGGCGCTCCCCTTTAGGGGGCGGCCATCTCCGTCGATGAAGCGCGAGTAAAAGTTGGCCACCTCCGAAAAGGCAGCGACCATTTCGCGCTCATCGACACCGGCGAACGGTTCTCCACTTTACGCCCAAGACCCCGGCCCCAAGCCGATGTCGCGCCCCGGACTGAACGAAACCGTTCTGCAAATTCTGAAGCCTCTCCCGCGCGGCACGATTCTCGATTGTCCCGCCGGCGAAGGCGCTCTCGCCAAAGATTTGCTCGCCGAAGGATTCGCCGTCCGCTGTTGCGATCTGTACCCACAGTTGTTCCGTCTCAAAGGCGTCGAGATCAAAAGAGGCGACCTGGCTGGCACGCTACCATATTCTTCGGGTTCATTCGACTACATCACCTCGCTCGAAGGGCTCGAGCACATCGATTCGCCGCCGCGGGCCTTCCGCGAGTACAAGCGCCTCTTGAAAGCGGGCGGGCACCTGATCATCAGCGTCCCCAATATAATGAACGTCGAAGAGCGCCTGAAGTGGCTGCTGTTCGGCTACACGTCACACTTCAAGCCACTCTCGCCACAGTCCAAAGCGAAGACTCACAACGATTCCGCTGACCTCGACGAAATCGCGGTCCACGCCAATCCCCTCGGCTACAGCGAACTCCGCTACTATCTCGAGAAAAACGCCTTCGCGATTCAGGGCGTCTACCGCGACCGCAAGAAAGCCAATCAGTGGCTCTACTGGCCACTCGTCGCGTTGATCAAGCTGCTCGCGAAGCTCACCAGCGAACCCCGCCGAAAAGATCGCTGGGCCGAAGATCTAGCCTCCGACCCCGTCCTCCTGGGCGGAAACACGCTGATCATTCATTCGATCCGCCGATAAGCAAACAAAGCGTTACAATTTCCGACGCAGTCGTAGCGGCCGCTGTCCGAAGCGGGCGCTCTTCTTCAACCGTGGAGGCAAGCCTCAGATGACGGAGCCCTCACCAAAAATCACCCGCTGCCGCTGGGCTACCAGCGAACTCAACATCCCATACCACGACGAAGAATGGGGAGTCCCGGTTCACAACGACCACACCTGGTTCGAGTTCCTGACCCTGGAAGGCGCCCAAGCCGGACTAAGCTGGGACACCGTCCTGAAAAAGCGCGCCCGCTACCGCGAAGTCTTCGCCAACTTCGATCCCGCAAAAGTCGCCCGTTACGACGCCTGGAAAAAGAAAGCACTCCTGGCCGACCCCGGCATCATCCGCAACCGCCTGAAAATCGACGCAACCATTACCAACGCCCGCGCTTTCCTGAAGGTGCAAAACGAATGCGGCTCTTTCGACAATTACATCTGGCAGTTTGTCGGCGGCAAGACCAAACAAAACGCGCTGAAGTCCCACAAGAATTTGCCAGCCCGCACAACTCAATCCGACGCCCTCAGCAAAGACCTGCAAAAACGCGGCTTCCGCTTCGTAGGCTCCACAATCTGTTATGCCTTGATGCAAGCCACCGGCTTAGTGAACGACCACATGGTAGATTGCTTCCGCTACAAGGAACTAAGGTCCGCCACAAAGTAGCCTCAACGCCTTGGCGTACGCAGATCCGCAAGCGCATCATCCATCTCGAGAGTCTTCCCGAGTAATTCGTTCATGTAGATAATGTGCCCGGAAACCGCGTCTCGAAATCCAGCAGGCCCGCCCACTCGGGTGTAATTCCGATACGCATCATGCCGCCGCCTATCCCGCGCATTTTTTCGATCCAGGCCTTGCCCTGCTCCACTCCAAAATAACGTTCCGCAGACATAGCGTACTCGGGCACGACTCCATCCAGCTTCTGCAGCCGCGCCGTACCCCGCACCAACAAGACTTTATGCGGGAAATTGTTGTCGTCAATCGTCAACGCTACCTTCGGATTTTTCGCCAGCGCCTTCAGCTTTAGCGCGGTCGGCGCTGTGCCCATCACGAACTCTCGTCCGTCCCAATGAAACCAGATCGGAACCACTCGTGGTGTTCCGTCGAGCCCTATATAGGCCAACCGCGCCGGAATACGCGACGCCAGCAATTCTTGCGCAGCGGGATGGTCGAGCAACGAAAGATCTCCCTGCTTTACGGGCATAGCCCCTCCGTTTTCTGTCGTTCAAGCCGCTGCCTTCCGCGGCGTGTATCGATCTGCGACGAATTCTGCTCTTGGTCATTCATTTTCGTCAATCGGGTCCAAGTCAGTTGTGAACCCCAGGTATTTCGCACCGAAAGGCTGCACCTTGCGTTGGAAATCGCCTCAGCTTACGATTAGAGGTCTGCTCGTAGGTGATTATTCCCAACAGAGTTAACCGTCGTGCAAACTGAGCGGACAAGTGCGGTCCAGGAGAGCGTTCGGATGAAATCCGTGGTGGTCGTAGGCGCGCAGTGGGGCGACGAAGGGAAAGGCAAGGTCGTCGACTACCTCGCCGGCTCGTTCGACTACATCGCGCGGGTTGCCGGCGGGCACAACGCTGGCCACACTGTGATCATCGGTAAGGACAAATACGTCCTCCAGCTTATTCCTTGTGGGATTTTGAGGCCGCAGCAGCATGCCGTGATCGGCACCGGCGTGGTTATCGATCCGGGCGCGCTCGTCGCCGAAATCGAAACCCTCGCCAAGGCTGGCATCGAAGTAAAGGGTCGCCTACACATCAGCAATCGCGCACATTTGATCTTTCCGTATCATCGCGAACTCGACAAAGCCGCCGAAACCGCCCGCGGCGCGAACAAAATCGGAACGACGTCCCGCGGCATCGGCCCGGCCTACGAAGACAAGATGGCGCGACGCGGCCTGCGCACCTGCGACCTGCTGGAACCCGTACTGTTTCGCGAAAAAGCTGCCCGCGTTGTGGCGGAAAAGAACCGCTTGGCCAAGGGCGCGTACGGTGCGGACATCGATTTCTCTCATGAAGTCGAACAAACGCTGAGCCAGGGCGAAAAGATTCGCGAATATATTTGCGATACCGCGGAACTCATCAATCACGCGCTCGATCACGGTAAGTCCGTACTCTTTGAAGGCGCGCAGGGCACCATGCTCGACATCGACCATGGCACCTATCCGTATGTGACCTCGTCGAGCGCCATCTCCGGCGGCGCCACCGTGGGCATCGGCGTTCCTCCGACCAAGATCAAGAACGTGCTGGGCATTTCGAAAGCGTATACCACGCGTGTTGGCAGTGGACCGTTCCCGACCGAGATGCCCGACCTCGAGGCGCAGGAAGTCCGCGAGCGCGGCAAGGAATTTGGCGCGGTCACCGGGCGTCCTCGGCGCTGCGGCTGGCTCGACCTCGCCATGCTTCGTTACTCAAAAATGATCAACGGCATCGATTCGCTGGTGGTGACCAAACTCGACGTCTTCGATACCCAACGCGAAATTCAGGTCTGCGTAGGCTACACGTATAAAGGCACGGCGCTCCATGAAATGCCAGCGCTCTCCGAGGAATACGAGCACGTTAAGCCCGAATATAAATCGCTGCCCGGATGGTGCCAATCGACTTATTGCGAGAAGGATGCCGGCAAATTGCCGAAGGCCGCGCTAGACTACATGCGCTTCATCAGTGAGTTTTTGCGGGTGGAGATCGGAATGATTTCCACCGGTCCGGAGCGCGACGCAACAATCGTCCCGGAAGGCACCCTGTTCTCCCGCTGGCTGTAGCAGAAAGCGTCGCCGCAATTGTAGCGGCCGCTTTCCGAAGCGGGCGCCTTTGGTTTCACCAAGTCTTGTGCAGCCGGTCGAAAATCGCGCCGGATGTTATCTTCAACCTGTACGGGCGCAGCACTGCTTTACCCTAAGCTTCGAAGGGTGCGCCCCAAATCCGCAGATGGAAGCACCGCCAGGGACCCTGAGCCACCACGATGCTCACCTACGAGCAAGCCCGCCAAACCGTAATCGACCAGATCGCCCCAAAAAAAGGCCCCCGCACTACCACGGTAGTGAACATCTGGGACGCCTTGGGCCACGTCCTTGCCCAGCAGGTAAAAACCGACCGCGAATATCCGCCCTTCGACCGCTCCACTCGCGATGGCTACGCCGTCCGCGCGGGGGACGCCTCGCAGGGGGCCGAGCTCCGCTGCATCGGCGAAATCAAAGCGGGCGACACTGTCACCGCTCCACTAGCCCGCTGGACCTGCGTGCAAATCATGACCGGCGCCGCGGTCCCCGCCGGAGCCGACGCCGTCGTCATGATCGAGCACACCCAGCGCGAAGGCGACAAGGTGCGCTTCGACCGTGACACTCGGCCCGGCCAAAACATCGTCCCTCGCGGCAGCGAAGCGAAATCCGGCGAAGTTGTGCTGTCGCCCGGAATGCGGCTCGGGTACGCGGAGGTCGCACTAGCCGCGCAGGTGGGCCAAACCGAAGTGCTCTGCGCTGCAAAACCCCGTGTTGCCATCCTCTCCACCGGCGACGAAGTCGTCCTGGTCGATCAGAAGCCGGGCCCATTCCAGATTCGCAACAGCAACAGCGTCTCGCTCTCTGCGCAAACCAAACTTGCAGGCGGCGAACCGGTGCTACTTGGAAATGCCGCCGATCGCCCGGACGTCCTGCGCGCCAAAATCGAGCGCGGACTCCGGGAAGACGTGCTGGTGATGTCCGGCGGCGTCTCGATGGGGAAGTACGATCTGGTCGAAACGGTGTTGAAGGATCTGGAGGCAGAATTTTATTTTGACGCGGTGGCTATCCGGCCCGGAAAGCCTGCGGTTTTCGGGCGCTGCCGTGACACCTTCTTCTTCGGATTGCCGGGAAATCCTGTGTCCACGATGGTGACTTTCGAGCTGTTGGTGACAGCCGCCATCGATTTGCTGAACGGCGCGGAAGCCCGCCCGTTGCCGCTAGTCCGCGCACAGCTGGGTGTTGCCTTGAAAGAAAAGCTCGGACTGGCGCATTTCCTACCCGCCCGCGTGGAATGGCAAGGAGCGACGCCAGAAGTGAAGCCCCTCGCGTGGCAAGGCTCAGGCGATGTAGCAGCTCTAGCGAGAGCGAATTGTTTCCTGGTGATCCCAGCCGATCGCGAGGAAGTCGCGGCAGGAGAAACCGTCTCCATCCTGTTGCGCAAGGAGATGGTGTGACCAAGTGTCTCCGTGCACTCCGTTTACCCCGAGCCTCGAAGGGTGCTCTTATCTCTGTGCCCTCTGTGTTAATTCCTTCTTTTCCTGCCTCTCGTCGTTCAAAGTAAGCTAAGCCCATGCCCAAACTCTCCCACTACGGTAAAAAGGGCGAAGTCCAAATGGTGGATGTCTCGGCTAAGCAGGTCACCACTCGCACCGCCGTAGCCCAAGGCTTCGTAAAAATGAAGCCAAGCGTAGTGTCCGCCGTCCGTCGCCTGAAAAACCCCAAAGGCAGCCCGTTAGAAGTCGCCCGCATCGCCGGTATCGCCGCAGCCAAACGCACCGCCGAGTGGATACCTCTTTGTCATCCACTCCCGCTCACTCACATTGATGTGACCGCACGCCTGTGCCAGAATGGCGTGGAACTTCGCTCTACAGTTGTGGCGACCGCCCAGACAGGCGTTGAAATGGAAGCGTTGGTCGCCGTCACTGCCGCAGCCCTCACGGTCTACGACATGTGCAAAGCCCTAGACAAAGGGATGGAGATTACGGACATCTGCCTCGTCACCAAGACCGGCGGAAAGAGCGGCGATTTTCACCGTGATGCGAAGTCGCGCTCTGAGAGCGGCCGGGCCAAGGTCGCTGCGCGGCGGCGGAGCCGTTCCCGATGAGCGCCGCGGCTGCCAGCGGCAAGAGCGTCACCCTCCTCCTGGTCGATGACAATCCCTTGGTGCGTAATCTCATCGAAAAAGGGCTGGAACCGGTCTGCGAGGTCATCATCGCGGCGGACGGCGCCGATGCGCTGCTCAAAGTGATCGATGAGCCTCCCGATGTGATTCTCTGCGACTACAAAATGCCGGGCCTCGACGGCCGCCAGCTTTTCGAGAAACTTCGCGGCCGCGAAAAGACGCGCCACATCCCGTTTCTATTCATGGCCGGCCGGGCGGACATTGAAGAACGGTTGCGCCCGCTGGTGGACGGCGTCGAGGAGTTCATCACCAAGCCCTTCCTGATCAAGGATTTGGTGCGCGTCACCAAGAAAGTTGTCGACCGGCTGCACCTCGAAAAGTTGCAGAAGAGCGCGTCACGTCCCGGCGTGATTCAAGGACGGCTCGAAGAGATGAACATGACCGACCTGCTGCAATCGCTCGAAATGGGGCAGAAGTCGTGCCGCCTGAAAGTGCGAAAAGGCGCCGAGCAAGGTGAGCTCTATTTCGCCAGTGGTCAATGCCGCGACGCCAAAATCGGAAACATCGAGGGCGACGATGCTGTTTACAAGGTGATTTTGTGGGTCGAAGGCGAATTTGAAATCGATTTCAACGCTGCCAACGCCTCCACACGCACCACCACCACGCGCAACACCACTGGCCTCCTGATGGAAGCCATGCGCCTGATGGACGAAGCCAGCCGCGAAAATACTGCGGTCGAAACGCAGTAGCCGCCACGATGCGAGTGGCGGTCCTCACAATCAGTGATTCCGTAGCGAAGGGCGAGCGCGAGGATCTGTCCGGGCCGGCGGTCGTGGCATTTTGCCGCGGCTTGGGCTGGGAGGTCATGGCCGGCCTACACGTCGCCGATGATCCCGCCGACATTCGCCAGCAACTCAGCGAGCTTGCCGACTCCGGCCGCGTAGACGTAATCGTTAGCACCGGCGGCACCGGAATCGGTCCACGCGACAACACGCCCGAAGCGACGCAAGCGATCGCAGACCGCGTGATCCCCGGCATCGGCGAAGAAATGCGGCGCAAGGGCATGGAGAAGACGCCGACAGCGATACTGTCGCGGGCCATCGCAGCCGCCCGACACAAAACCCTCATCGTCAATCTACCCGGCAGCCCCACAGGCGCGGTAGAATCCCTCGAAGCCATAGCGCATTTGCTACCGCACGCACTCCAGGTCCTACAGGGCGCCCACCACGATAGTGGCGAGTAGCACAGGCACTCCTGCCTGTGTCACCGTGAGCCCATGCAAAATTTCTCGCAAGAACGCCATTCTCTGCAAAACCCACGGCTCCTAGGTTCACATCTTGGCAATCCTAATCACCATCACAGGCAAGAGTGCCTGTGCTGCTCCAATCTTGAGTTGACCCGTTTCGCGAACCCGTCAACAATGGCTGCACCATGACCCAGAAGCTCTCCGACAAAAAATTAGCAGTCCTAGGCACAGGAAAGCTCGGCGGAATCCTCCTGCGAGCCTATCTGAAGCAAAGCCTCTTTGCGCCGAAGCACGTAACCGCAACGGTAAAGCACGCGGAAAAAGCGGCCACGCTAGCGAAGGAACTAGGCGTCAAAGTAACCACCGACAATCGCAACGCGGTGCACGGCGCAGACATCGTGCTGCTAGGCGTCAAGCCACAGGTCGTAGGCGACGTCCTGAAAGAAATCGCGCCCGAGTTGAACGAGAAAACGCTGGTGATTTCGGTGGCCGCCTCCGTCCCCACCAGTTACATCGAGCAACACGCCGGCGCCAAAGTGCCGGTGATTCGCGCGATGCCGAATACGCCTTCGACGGTAGGCTGTGGCATGACCGGAATTTGTCGCGGCTCGCACACCAGCGACGCACATCTGGACGTGGCCCGCGCGATGTTCGACGCCGTCGGCCGCACCGTCGTCGTGGACGAGAAACACATGGACGGTGTAACCGGTCTCTCCGCCAGCGGCCCCGCGTTCGTATACATAATCCTGGAATCGCTTGCAGAAGCCGGAGTGAAAGTCGGCTTGCCCCGCGATGTGTCCACACTGCTCGCCGCGCAAACCATGAAGGGAGCCGCCAGCGTCGTGCTGGAAACAGGCGACCATCCTGCGCTGCTGAAAGACGCAGTCACCACGCCAGCGGGCTGCACCATCGACGGCATCCTCGAACTCGAAGAAGGGAAATTGCGCGTAACGCTTATCAAAGCGGTAGTGAAGGCCACGCAACGCGCCGGCGAACTGCTGTTCGAAAAATAGCGGCGCCATCGCCTCAGACCGCATCCTGTAGCCGCCCTCTCCGAGAGGGCGGGGTTTAGATTACAGTCCGTAGACGAGTTGAACCACGGAGCACAGTCATTGGACCAGCAACCCAACGAATCGAAATCTTCCTCGCCCGACGTTCCGAAAGCCAAAAAATACCTGACCAACACGGCTCTGGCTATGGAGCTGCCGTTCACGATTGTTGGCGCGGTGCTTCTCGGCGGCTTACTAGGCTTCTTTCTCGACCACTGGCTGCATAGCAAAGTGATTTTTACGTTGCTGCTAGGCGGTGTCGGATTCGCCGCCGGTCTGAAAGAAGTGCTGCGACGCCTGGGTTGACGCGGGGCGCAATTTTGTATCGGACGTGCCTGTGAGATTCAGGTTCCATTTTAGCGAGGGCTCGGAAGCAGGCCGCGGCGTCCCAGGCGCTGCCACTGAGCGGCGCATCGCCTGGCTGACGCTTGTAATCGGAGCAGGGGCGGCGCTCGCGACTGGATTCTCGTACCGTTGGAGTTGGGCGGCTGGGTTGCTGATCGGGGCGGTGCTGGCATGGTTCAATTTTTGGTGGTTGGCGCGCGGTATGGACGCGCTAGTGGCGGCCTCCACCGCGCAGGCCGAAGCAGAGCAGCCGCGAGTGCCGGTTGGAACGTACTTCCGAGCGCTGTTTCGCTACGGGTTGATAGCGGTCTGCGTGTATGTTATTTTTAAGCTTCTGAGTATTCCCCTTGTGAGCATGGTGCTTGGTTTGTTGGCTTTAGGAGCCGCGGCAGTCGCCGCAAGTGTGTACGAAGTGTGGCACCCGATAGAAAATGAGAATAAAACTTAAGCCCGTGCGAGGCCTAAAGTAGGACATGGAACAACACGTCAGCTGGATCACGCAGGTTGTCAATCATTACCTCGGAGGCGTCGCGCTCGCGCTGCTCTCAGCGCTGCACATCAAGCCTAACCATCCGGACATGCCCATCCCCGAGCACGTTTGCATGGGCTTGTTGGTGCTCGTAGTAGGCACGTTGCTGGCATTGCTGGTCCGATCGCGGTTGTCGGTGGAGAGGCCGGGGGCGGCGCAGCAGGTTGCGGAACTCCTGCTGACCAACAAAGAGGGATTCGGAATCAGCGACATTTTGTCGGAGAATGCCGGGCATCACTGGCGAGATTACGTGCCGCTGGTGGGAACCATTTCGCTTTTCATACTGCTCGCTAACTTGTTTGGCGTTTTCCCAGGATTCAGTTCGCCGACGGCGGAAGTAAGCGTGCCGTTAGCGTGCGCCATCATCACGTTTGTGTATTTTAACTGGCAGGGTGTTCGCCATCACGGGGCTTGGGGGTACGTGAAGACCTTCACGGGGGGCTTGGACTTGTGGCTGGTTCCACTGATCTTCCCCGTGGAAATCCTAAGCACCTGCGCGCGATTGCTGTCTTTGACGGTCCGTCTCTGGGCCAACATTTTCGCCAGCGATCTGATTTATGCTCTCTTCCTTGGTCTCTTCGCCGCGCCCGCGCTATGGGGTTGGACGAAGCATCCGGCGATTGGCTTAGTGCTGGGTGTCCTTCCCGCGTTGATCCCGATCGCCTTCGTCGCGCTGCACATCTTCGTTTCCGTAGTTCAGGCATACGTCTTCACGATTCTGCCCGCCGTATATATCGGTCTAGCGACGGCGGACGAGCACTAATCGAGTTTGTATCAGCCGCTCCAGTGTGAGCCCGGCTGCACGGTGTCCGGGAACCACCTCCTGGCGGCAATTCAAGAGGAGGCAACACATGAAGAAAGCAGCGGTAGTATGCATGGTGCTGCTGGCGGTGATGTTGATCGCGCCAGCGGCGTTCGCGCAGGGCAACGCTCCGGAAGCAAAGTCACCGATCAACACGACGACGCTGGTGATTGCGGTGGGCTTCGGCGTGGCGGTCGCGGCGTTTGGCGGCGGGCTCGGTCAGGGACGAATCGCGGCGGCGGCGTGCGAAGGTATCGCGCGCAATCCGGGAGCGGCAGGTGGCGTCCGCGCGGCGATGATTCTCGGTTTGGTGTTCGTGGAAACGCTCACGCTGTTCACCTTTGCGCTGGGTTTCCTCCTCTACTTGAAGCTGTAAGTCTCTTTCATCGAGAGTAATCCTTCATTTCCAAAACCCGGGAGCGTGAGCTCCCGGGTTTTCTTTGTGTGCCGAGCATGATCGACAGCTTGGAGGTGCAAGTCCTCTTCACAACGTGATGGACGTGAAGTGATAGCGAAGCGCAAGGGTGAAATAACACTCGCCGCGAGGCGGGGCCTGAAAGAAGCGCGGAGCAAAGACGCGAGCTGATGAACAAGAACTGGATAGGAGGCAGGCAGTGTTCGGGCGAGCTGGCAAATGGCAGCGAAGCCCACATCCATCAAGGGCACTGAATGTAAATCCAGCGGTTGCGCGTCGAAGGCGGTCGAACTTACCTCGGGAGATCTGCTACCGGTCTCGCATTCGAGACTGAGGAGCGAGAAATCGTTTCTGACCCGGTGGCAGAAGTCAGCAGAGGGCGTAGTAGCTGCGCGAGCAGTGAAGGCCCGAACGGTCCCCGCAAGGGGATAAAGGGAGCGATGAGTACGCGGGGCAACTCAACCACCGACAAGCGGCAGAAAAGCCAGTATCGTCTGGTCTTCCCGGAGGAGAGCAGGGGTGCAGCCCCGAGGGCCTTCGTAGAAGGGACCGAATCGGAGTTGGCGGAGCGCAGAGCAGAAAGTCCGGCTACCGAGCAGTGGATGGCAGAAGTCTGCGAGCGGGAAAACTGCAAGCAGGCGCTACGACGAGTGAAAGCCAACAAGGGGAGTCCGGGCATCGACGGGATGACTGTCGAGCAGCTGCCCGGGCACCTGAAAGAGCACTGGCCAGCAATTCGTGAACAACTCTTCAGGGGAACCTACAAGCCGCAACTGGTAAGAGGAGTGGAAATCCCGAAGCCGGACGGCGGAGTGCGCAAGTTGGGCATTCCGACGGTGCTGGATCGGTTCATCCAGCAAGCGGTGATGCAGGTACTGCAGAGGAGCTGGGACGGAACGTTCTCTGAACATAGCTATGGGTTTCGGCCCAAGCGATCGGCACATCAGGCGGTGGAGCAGGCTCAACAGTATCAGGCCGAAGGCTACCGCTGGGTGGTGGATTTGGACCTCGAGAAATTCTTTGATCGGGTCAACCACGACCGATTGCTAGCAAAGATCGCCGAAAGGGTCAGCGATAAGCGGTTGCTGAGACTGATTCGTGCGTTCTTGCGAGCTGGAGTAATGGAGAACGGGCTGGTGAGTCCGGCCGAGGAAGGAACGCCGCAAGGCGGTCCTCTTTCGCCCGTGCTATCGAACATCGTACTCAACGAACTGGATCAGGAGCTGGAGCGGCGCGGACATCGGTTCACCCGATATGCGGATGACTGCAACATTTACGTCCGCAGTCGGCGGGCCGGCGAACGGGTCATGAGCAGTGTAACGAGGCTGCTCACGACGAAGCTCAAGCTTCGAGTGAACAGCGAGAAGAGTGCAGTGGCTCGACCATGGCAACGAAAATTCCTGGGATTCAGCTTCACGAATCACAAGCAACCGAAGAGGCGCTTGGCGCCGAAAACGGCGGCACGGTTCAAGGAGCGAGTTCGGGAGGTTACACGGCGGACACGGGGCATAAGCCTCGCCCGAATGATCCATGACTTAGCGGAGTATCTCCGCGGGTGGATCGGTTACTTCGGCCGATGCGAAACACCGGAAGTGCTCAATAAACTGGAGAAATGGATCCGACGTCGACTTCGGTCGATGGTCTGGAAGCAGTGGAAACGAGGAACCACAAGATATCGGGAGCTCCGCAAGCGCGGCATCGCTGCGCAGGACGCCGCGCAAACGGCGGGCAGCTCCGATGGACCGTGGCACCTTGCCAACACGCCAGCGCTGAAAATGGCTCTGTCCAACGCTTTCTTCGCCTCGCTCGGACTTCCCGAGCTCACAGCTCACGGGTAGCTCACCCCGCCGAACCGCCGGATGCGGACCCGCAAGTCCGGTGGTGTGGCAGGGGAGAGTGGGCGACCACTTCCCCTATGCCGATTACTTGTCGCCCAACATTTAAAGCGTCCCAAGACGGACCAACCGGAGGGCCAGACCGAGCAGGCTGCGGAAAGTATGAAAGGCAGCTTCAGGGCCTAAAGCCTGGTTGATAGGCTTGGCCTGCGTCGGGGCTGAAGCCCCGACCTCCTAAAGAAACGGACTCTCCGCAACCTGTTCAGTCGCCTTTGGAGTCCTGCTGCGTCCAACTCCCCCCCGCCCCCCCGTTTTTGTGCAGCGATTTGATTCTAAAGCAGTTGTTGTTCGGAATGGCGCAGTGACCTGATTCTTAAGGAGTTAGGGGTCCTTACCTAATCTATTAGCGCGGCACGGACTCTTTGCATGCCTCCCTTGACATTTCGTGGCTATGATACCACAAAGATAAACTAATATCGAGGTAATTATAGGATTCCCGTTTTGGGCCACTCTGCTCGACGCCAAAGGTGCACCACACAACCCGCGCACGACAAGCGCCCCGTTACCTTTTGCTTTGAGCCTGCAGCAGCGCCACCGAGCGTTTTTCGTCGATCAGGTGGCGGCGGCCGTCTTCGCTGGTGGTAGCGCCTTGCTTGATCAGCGCAATCACTTGCTGCGGGGTGAGCGAAGGATCGAGCGCGAAAAGCTTGGCAGCGAGATTGACGACGTTGGGTGACGCCATCGACGTGCCGGACAGTTGCAGCCTGGCGCCGCCGGGAACGAAGCTATCGACGTTGTAGCCATCGGCGTCGACCACGACGGTGTCGCCGTAGCTGGTGAACGACGTTTCGTCGCCGGCTTGGTTTACGGCGCCTACTGCGATGAGGTTCGGGAGGTGCAGGGAGGCCGGAACATCTTCGATAAACCCTGCGTTGGAGTCGCTGTTTCCCGCGGCGGTGACGAATAGGGTGTTCGGTGCGCCTTTGATGGCATTTTCCACGTTGGATTTCCAGATGGCGTACAGTTCCGCGGCACGTTTTTTCCGCTCGGCGGGATCGGCGCCACCGCCCGTTTTGGACAGCCAGGTCTCGAACTCTCCGGGATCGTCGCCCCAGCTCATGTTCACCACCCGAACGTTGCGCGTGCGGAAATAGTCGGACATCTGCTGGAAGGCGGCGCCGAGCTGATGCGCCCATTCGGCGGTCGGAGGGAACGGAAGGTCGGGCAACTGATCGTTAAAGCGCGCGACAACCAGGCGAGCGGCAGGATTGCCACGCACGGCGATGCCAGCGCAATGAGTGCCGTGGATGTAGAAGCCGACGACCTTGTCCAACTCGAACATCTGGTGCAATTGGTCCGGAGATAGCGTAGTGAACTTTTTCTGCACCGCTTCTGCGTCGGGGGAGTCGATTCCATTCTGGAGATCGAGAAATCCTTTGATTTGGCCGCGAAAATCGGGGTATTCCTTTCGCTGTTCCGCGGTCAACGGATAGAGCCACGTCTTCGATGGGCCGCCCTGATCGTCAAAGGCCAGCCCATGCGTTCCGCTGGCTGTCGGGTTGGGGTCGGTGAGAAGTTGATCAGGGAACAGCGAGACGTCGATGCCGGAATCCCAAATGGCGACAAGGACGGGCGTGAGCTTTTGGTCCTTCGTGAGCGTGACTTCGCGCGCCGCCCAGATGTCGGGTTTGACGACGTTGTGAAGCGCGATGTACGACTTCAAGACCTCGGCCCGCGCGGGTCCCAGCGGGATAGCCGAGCGAATGAGATTGCGGGCGGAGACCAGATCCCAGGCTTCGGAATTATCGAGCGCTCCGGATTTTTGGACAGCCGGATCGAGATCGGTTTTTACCTGGCCGATGGCCACTGCTTTCGTGAAAACGCGAGAGCCGGCATAGGAAGCCTTGATCGTGTCCTGCACGACGTCCCAAGGCAGCGGGTCGATCGCTTCCTTGTAATGCTTACTGAAGGCTTGTTCGTAAGCCGTGCCGCTGGTGCTCTGGGTGTCGATGGCCGCCTGGATGCGCGCACGGGCGAATAGGCCGGTGGTGAGCTTGGCGGCGGGCTTTTCTTCGAGATCGCGGAGGGCGTCGATGGTTTTCAGCGCCGACGGGTAGAAGCCGGCCAGTTCCTGGAGGTCTAGCTCGGCGCCGAGCAGGGTGCGTAGAGTCGACTTATCGTCGATGTCGTAGTCGCGCAACAGGGCATCGAGATCGGCGCGGACCTTGGCCGCGAAGGCGTCGAAGGTGGCGTCATCGGCCTGCAGGAGATCGGAAGCGGAACCCGAGACCGGATAGCTGAAGCGCGGGAGGTCCGCTTGACTGGTGACTTTCTTTCTGTCGATGGACTGGGGGCAGCAGATTGGCGCCAGCAGCAGCACGAACGAAATTGAGAGTGCGGAGGCGACGTTGTAGCGCTTTCGCATGCGGGGACCTCGCGTTGCGGATTTGAGTTTTTCCGGGGGTTGTATGCGGAAAGGAGTCTACCACCTCAGGTACAACAAAGGCTTGGGAACAAAAAGGGGCGCGAGGAAAGACGCCCCTTTTGAGTCTAAATTATGTCGCCGAAGCTGGCGCCCAGCGCCTGCTTCAGTGGCTTACTTGGCCGGAAGATAGCTCAGGTCGGCGCGGAACTTGTCGATCTCCGTGGTTATGCTTTCTACGCAGGCGTCGAAGCGCTTCATCAGCGAATCGGCTTCTTCAGGTCCAAAGGCGTCGGTTAGCATCTGGCGGAAAGGCTTCATGTCGGGTTTGTCTTCGAAGTCAGCCCAGCTGTTGTGGGGGATGACCAGGACGTAGATACCGCCGGGGCCGCCGTTGACCAGAGAGAGCCAAAGGTAGCTGGTGGGCCATTTGGTTTTCTGGATGGCTTCGTTGGCGCGGGCGACGGCGGCCGTGAACTCCGTTTCTTTGCCGGCGCGCACATGATAGGTGACGATTTCGGAATACTTGTAGGTAGGTTTCGTATCGCCCGGGTTGCTGGACTTGGGCATCACTTCGTAGTACTGGGTGATTACGGATTGCACCGCCGCGCCGATGACCTTGTTGAATTCGTCGAGGTCGGCCTGCTCGGGAACCGAGGGCTTGTCGAAATCGGCCCAGTGCTGACCCAATCTGCCGACAATGTAGGTGCCTGTGTGCTCGCCGCTGACGATTTCCCAGACGTAGAGGGGCTGGGTGTCTTTCTGCTGCTTGTGCCATTCCGCTTTCTGTTTACGACCTTCTTCGTACTGCTTCACCATGCCATTCTTTGGAGTTTGGAATTCCAGAGCGGCGATGTTCCCGGGTTTATCCTGTGCCAGGCCAGAGACGGCCGTGAGCAGGGCGATTCCGAGGATCGACGCGAGTTTCTTCGCATTCATCAAGATTCTCTCCTAGTTGAAATTCGTGAAACTTGGATTTGGGACAACCGACTTGGCCGACCAGAGGTCGCGCAGGATCAGGACGAGCGAGGAGTTAAGCCTTACGGTCTTGACTACGGCGACGCGTGGTATTGGGAGTAACTATATGCTATCTAGCGTACGAAGCAAGTAGTTCGTGAAGGGCCGTGGTCGCCTACACAGAGCTCTTGACGGACTGCCTGTGGACAGAGCGTGAACGACGATGCTCCGACGCTCTTCTGGCTTTCCGGGCGGGTTGGATCAGGACGTGTGCTGGTATACCGAACTCGTTGTGGAGCTTGCGGATCATATTGAGGGACAAGGGTCGCTTGCCGTTGAGAACTTCGTGAACACGGGTGCGATGGCCGATTACCCCGATCAACGCACGAGTGTTCTTGCCTTGCTGCTCCAAGCGGAATTTGATTGCATCGATGGGATCAGGAAATTCGATGGGATGGTGTTCGCGCTCATAGGCGTCGATTAAGGTGGCGAGAATGCCCAACTCGTCGCTTTGTGCGGAGCCTTGCGGTGAGTCCCAGAGGTCTTCGACACGTCGCAATGCATTTTCGTGGTCGCGTTCGTTTCTGATCGGTTTAATGTTCATAGGGCACCGTTTTTACGTCGATTTCGTCGTAGTCGGCATGGGAGCCGATCCATTTGATGAATACGATCTGCAAGCGGTAGTTGATAGCCACAACCAACCTGTAATCATTGCCCTTGAGGTTAAAGACGACGCGATCAGGGCCAACGATGCTGGCGTTGGCGTAAGACTTGAGGACGTCCGCCGGGTTTTTCCAATCAGCTCCCTGAGCTTCTTGGAACCAGGACTCTACAGCGGACTTCACCGCTCGCTGCTCCTTGCTACTCCTGAGTGAATCGACAAATCGTCTTAGTGTCTTGCGAGCAATGATTCTCATGACCGCGAGACCAGCACCGTTACATTATAGCGTGTTCCCAAAATGGGTACAAGGCGAGAGGCGGAGTTGCTACTTGAACTGGCTAACCAACGTCGTCGGAAAGACTACCTAGTGGCCGAGGAGGTTGGATTGGAGGACGAAGCTGAGGACCTGGTTGGGGAATAGGCCGAAGTAGACGGTGCCTGCGGCGGTTATGGCTAGGACCACGTTGACCGGAAGCGGGAAGCCGATGACTGCGGGGGCCGGGCCCAGGTTGGGTTCGCGCATGTACATGACCACGATCAGTCGGAAGTAGTAGTAGGCGCCGATGATGGAGTTGGCGGCCATCAGCACGGCTAACCAGATCAGGTGCGAGTTTACCGCGGCCTTAAAGACGTAGAACTTCCCGAAGAAGCCCGCGGTCACGGGCAGGCCCAGCAACGAAAGTAGGAACAGGCTTAGAACTGCAGCTACCACGGGTTGACGGCTGCCCAGGCCGGCGTAGTCATCCAAGGAGAGGTGCTTTTCGCCTGCGCCCCCCAGTTGAGAGACGATCGTGAACGCGCCCAGTTTCACCAACGCGTAGCTTAGGAGATAAAACAAGACTGCGGCATAGGCGGCGGCTCCGCCGGTGTCGGAGTTGCCTTCGAGATAAGTTACGGCGGCAAAGGCGACCAGAATGTTTCCGGCTTGAGCGATGGAGCTATAGGCGAGCATGCGCTTGACGTTGGTTTGCAGCAGCGCGCCGAGGTTGCCAACGAACATCGTGAGAACCGCGAGAATCCAGAAAGCCCTGAACCAGAAATGGGTGGCGGCGGGCACCATCGCAAAGATCCGCAGGAGCAGGGCGAACGTGGCGGCTTTAGGCCCGGCGGAGAACAGCGCGGTTACGGGAGTGGGCGCGCCTTCGTAAACGTCGGGTGTCCAGAGTTGGAACGGAGCGGCCGCCACTTTAAAGCCGAGGCCGATCAGGATTAACGAAAGGCCAAGTTTGAGGAGATTGCTGGTGCTGTCCGCGGCGCCCATCAAAGCGAGATTCGTTGTGCCCGTTACGCCGTAGACCAGAGCGATGCCGTAGAGGAAGAAAGCCGTCGCGAAGGAACCGAGGAGGAAATACTTCATCGCAGATTCGCTGGATTTCAGCGTATCGCGGCGATATCCGGCGAGGACGTAACTGGAGATCGAGCTCATCTCAAGACCGATGAAGGCGGTGAGGAGTTCCTGCGCAGACGAGAGCACGCCCATACCTGCGGTGGCGAAAAGGACCAAGGCGAAGAACTCGGCGGATTCCAGGTTTTCGCGCTCGAGGTAGGGTCCGGAAATCAGCACGACCAGAATCGAGACCGCGCCGACCAGCAGGTGGAAGAAAATGCTGTAGGCGTCCAGTTGAATTAGGCCGTTGAAGGCCGATCCTGCGCCGATGGAGGTGTAAGCATAAATGGTGGCGCTGGTGCCAAGAATGGTGCCGAGGATTGCGAAGAAGCTCAGGACATGACGATTGCGGGTGAAGGGTTGGAGCAGCATCAGCACGACGCCGAAGATGCACCAGATGGTTTCCGGGAGTACGCGGATCAGGTCTTCGGGGCGGGGAATCATTTAGCGGGCTCCGGGCCTTTCGGGAGAATTCGGCGATGACGGAGAGGAAAGCAGGAGCAGATTTCTCGCCCCGTTCGGAATGACAACCGATGTGACTTTGGGATCGGGTAGCGTGGGCGCGACAGCTTCCTGGGGATTCGAGCGGTGCATCTGTTCCAGAACGTTTTGGCTGGAGGCGGCGAAGCGGCGCGTGAAGAATGTCGAGCCGAGGCCCATCCAGAGAATGAGGACGGCCATCGTTGCGAGAATCCATCTTTCGCGGGAGGAGGCGTCGGGAAGCGTGCGGTTTTTGTCGTGGGTGATTTCGCCGAAGAAGACGCGCTGGTAGGCCCACAGCAGGTAGCAGGCGGAGAGAATTACGCCGATGGCGGCCCAGCTGGCCCAGTCGGCGTGCAGCTGGAACGTGCCGAGGAGGATCAGGAATTCACCGACAAAGCCGTTGAGCATAGGCAGGCCCATCGAGGAGAGCGCGACGAACAAGAAGAAGGCAGCGAGTTTCGGCATGGGAGTGGCCAGGCCGCCGTACTCGGAAATCTCGAAGGTGTGCCGACGGTCGTACAGCATGCCGACCAGTAAGAACAGCGCGCCGGTGGAGATGCCGTGGGCGAGCATCTGGTAGACCGCGCCCTGCATGGAGATGTTATGGAAGGCGAAGATGCCCAGGACAACGAAACCTAAGTGACTGACGCTGGAATAGGCAACGAGTTTTTTCAGATTGGGTTGGACCAGCGAGACCAGCGCGCCGTAGATGATGCCAATGATCGCTAACGCGGCAACCCACGGGGCTGCGCGGTGCGCGGCGTTGGGGAACAGCGGCAGACAGAAGCGGATCATGCCGTAGGTACCCATTTTCAGGAGCACGCCCGCGAGCATGACCGAGCCTGCTGTCGGGGCTTCCACGTGTGCGTCGGGCAGCCAGGTGTGCAGGGGAAAGAGCGGGACCTTAATGGCGAAGGCTACGAAGAACGCCAGGAACAGGAGCATCTCCTGTTGCGATGTGAGTGCGGCGAAGCGGCCGTCTTGCAGGAGCTGCTGGATCTTGGGGAGATCGAAGGTGCCAGTCAAGTTGTAGAGCCAGATAATGCCGACCAGCATGAGGATCGAGCCGGCCATGGTGTACAGGACGAATTTGATTGCGGCGTAGATGCGGCGCTCGTGGCCCCAGATGCCGATCAAGAAGGCCATAGGGATGAGCATCACTTCCCAGAACAAAAAGAAGAGGAAAAGATCGAGAGAGACGAAGACGCCGACCACGCCGACTTCGAGCATCAGAAGCATGACGAAGAATTCTTTTACGCGATGACTGATGCTGCTCCAGGAAGCGAGGATCGAGATGGGTGTCAGGAACGTGGTCAGGATTACGAGGAACAAGCTGATCCCGTCGGCGCCCAGGTGGTAATGAATCGGGGGGGTGGCGATCCAGTTGTAGTATTCGACCAGGCTATAGCCGGCTACGCCGGGTTGCACGCCCGGGATCATTAAGAGGGAGAGCAGGAACTCGGCTATGGAGATGGTCAGCGCCAAGCGGCGAATCCAGACGTGATCGTCACCGCGCAGCAGGAATAGCGCGAGAGCTCCAATCGCCGGGAAGAAAATCAGGACCGAAAGCAGATGGTTGCCAGCGAACATTAGCGCGCCATCCCTACGGCCGCCGGCTTCAGATAGGGCCAGAAGATAATCGCGATGATCACCAACGCGCCGATGATGACCCAAACTGCATAGCTGCGGGTGCTGCCAGATTGCGCGTGGCGGACGTTGTCGCCGACTTCGGTAGTGCCGTGGGCGATGCCGTTGACCGCGCCGTCGATAATCTGCACGTCGACGGTCTGCCACAAGACCTTGGTGGAGAGCCAGAGTAGCGGTTTGACGACGACCGCGGCGTAAAGCTCATCGACGTAATATTTGTTGAAGAGCGTGGTGTAGGCGCCCTTCATGGATTTCGCAAGTTCGGCGGGTTTCGCAGGCCTGCTGATGTAGAGCCAATACGCGATGCCCAGGCCGAGGGTTGCGGTGATGACGGCGACGATCGCTAGCGGCATTTCGAGAGCGTGGGCCGCGGCTTCGGCGGCCGCGGACTCGGCTCCGCCGCCTTGGGCAAAAACGGGTTCGAGGAACTTGGCGAAGTAATCAGGCGCACCCCAGAACGCAGGGGCTGCCAGCCAGCCGCCCACGAGCGAGAGTACGGCGAGAATCATCAGCGGCACGAGCATGCTTTTGGGCGATTCGTGCACGTGGACGTGATGCTCGTCGTATCGTTGTTTACCAAAGAAGGTGAGGAAGATCAGCCGGAACATGTAAAACGAAGTGAGCAGGGCAGTGAACAAGCCGATGGCGTAGAGCACTTGTCCGCCATTTTCGCTTTGGAAAGCGCTCAGCAAGATGGAGTCTTTGCTGAAGAAACCTGCGAGCGGGGGAAAGCCGGCGATGGCCAGCGTGGCCGTCAGCATGGTGATGTATGTCCATTTGATCTTCTTGCTGAGGCCGCCCATTTTGAGCATGTCTTGCTCGCCGCCCATGGCGTGAATCACGCTGCCTGCCGCAAGGAACAGGAGGGCTTTAAAGAAAGCGTGGGTCATCAGGTGGAAGATGCCGGCGGAAAATGCGCCAACGCCGCAGGCCAGGAACATGTAGCCGAGTTGGCTGACGGTGGAGTAGGCGAGAACTTTCTTGATGTCGGTCTGGACCAGGCCGATGGTAGCCGCGAAGATCGCGGTGGCGCAGCCGATGATGGCGACAACGAGCATGGCGCTCGGGGAGTGCATGAAGAGAACGTGCGAGCGTGCGACCACGTAAACGCCTGCGGTAACCATGGTGGCCGCGTGGATCAAAGCGCTGACAGGTGTCGGACCTTCCATGGCGTCCGGGAGCCAGACGTATAAGGGAAGCTGCGCGGATTTGCCGGTAGCGCCTACGAAGATCAGCAGGCACGCGACGGTAAGGGTGCCCATCTGCCCCATCGCGTCGGCAGGCATAGGAACTGCTTTCGCGAACATTGGCACGAAGTCGAGCGTGCCAAAGGTCTTGAAGAGCAGGAACATCCCGAGCATGAAGCCGAAGTCGCCGATACGATTGACGATGAAGGCTTTCTTGCCGGCGTCAGTAGCGGACTTCCTGAGGAAGTAGAAGCCAATCAGCAAGTAGCTGCACAAGCCCACGCCTTCCCAGCCGACGAAGAGCAGCGAGTAGTTGGCAGCGAGTACGAGGATGAGCATGAAAAACATGAAGAGATTGAGATAGGAAAAGAAGCGGTAGTAGCCGCCCTCGTGCGCCATGTAGCCGGTGGAGTAGATGTGGATGAGCCAGCCGACGCCGGTGACGACGAGAAGCATCACTACGGTGAGCTGGTCGACTTGGAGATCAAAGCCGGCACGGAAGGTTCCGGCGGCGATCCAAGTGAAGAATTGCTTGACGAAGGGAATCTGCTGAGGCGTGAGTTGCGAGAATTCGCGGACGGCTTCGAGGGCGCAGGCGAAGGAAAGACCTGTCGAGCCGACGGCGACGTAGTTGACTACGTTGTTCGTCCACTTGCCGCCGAACAGGCCGTTAATGGCCGAGCCGAGCAAGGGCAGGAGCGGGATGATCCAGAGATTGTCGAGTATCGGCATTAGAGTTTGAGCAAATCCACGCGCTCGACGTTGAGCGACTGCCGGTTGCGCTGAATGAGAATGATGATTCCGAGGCCGACGGCCGCTTCCGCTGCCGCTACAACGATCACAAACAGGACGAAGACCTGACCATCGAGGCGATTCCAAGCCTGGCTGAAGGCCACGAAGGCGAGGTTCACGGCGTTGAGCATCAGCTCAATGGACATGAAGATCGTGATGATGTTACGGCGGAAGACAAAGGCGACGACGCCGAGACCGAACAGGATGGCGCTGAGGACCAGGTAGTAGTGCGTCGGGACCATACTAGTTCTTCTCCCGCTGGGCGAGAACGATCGCACCGAGAATGGCTACGAGGATGAGGAAAGAAGTCAGTTCGAACGGATAAACGAACTCCTGGAACAGGAGCCCGGCGAGGGCTTTTGTTGGAGCAGGGGCGCCCAGTTGAGCCGCGGCTTGTACTCGGTCGGTGGACTGGGCGACGGCTGCGGCGATAAGACCCATGAGCACGATAGCCAGCGGAAGGCCCGCGATGCCCGCGAGCTTGGAAATGTTGGTGCGCTCTTCGGCACCGGCGTTCAGAAGCATGATCACAAACACGAAGAGCACCATGATGGCGCCGCCGTAGACGATGATCTGCACGGCCGCGACGAATTCGGCGCCCATCAGCAGATAGAGGCCTGCGAGCGCGACCATCACGACGATCAGCGAGAGCGCGCAATGAATCGGGTGGCTCTGGAGGATGAGGTTGACCGCGCCCATGATGGCGATCGCCGCGAGTACGAAAAAGATGATGAGGGGAGCGTTCACGCTAGTGACCCCTCACCATAATCACAACCGCAGTGATCACCACGTTCGCGAGCGAAACCGGCAGGAGCAATTTCCAGCCAAAGGACATCAGCTGGTCGTAGCGGAAGCGGGGCAGCGTGCCGCGCATCCAGACATAGAAGAAGAGGAAAAACAAAATCTTGCCCAGCAGCCAGAAGGGGCCCTGGATGAACTCGTTGATGAACGGAAAGACGATCAGCAGCGCGCCGATCAGCGCCATTACCGCGCCCACACCGGGCAGGATGATGCGCCCGAAGATCGTTTCGTAGCGGATGCCATCCCAGATGACCCAGAGGCCGAAGGGGATAAGGATCGCGGACGGCAGGTAATGCGCGAACGTCCACGAAGCTGGAAAAGGGGAGAGCCAGCCACCGAAGAACATGATCGAGCAGAGAGCGGATATGGTGATCATGCTGGTGTACTCCGCGATGAAAAACATCGCGAATTTGAAGCTGGCATATTCGGTGTGAAATCCGGCGACCAGCTCGGATTCGGCTTCGGCCAGGTCGAAGGGAATGCGATTGGTTTCCGCGGTCGCCGCGGTAAAGAAGCACAGGAAGCCGAGGATCTGCGGGAAAACGTTCCAGCCGAGGATTCCGCGCTCCGGATGCGCCGCCTGGGCATTGATGATATCGCGAAGGCTGAAGCTGCCTGCCATCAGCAGAACGCCAACCACCGACATAGTGAGGGCGAGTTCATAGCTGATCATTTGTGCGGAGCTGCGCAGTCCGCCGAGCAGCGGATACTTGCTGTTGGACGACCAGCCCGCCAGCGCCGCGCCGTAAACGCTCAACGCGGTGATGGCAAAAAGGGCGAGGATGCCAATGTTCAGGTCCACAATGCCGAGAAAAATGTCGCGGCCGAAGAGATGAATCGGGTTAGGGCCAAAGGGCAGAATGGCTATGGAGGTCAGCGCCAGCGTGAGGGCCATGAGCGGCGCGAGGAAATAGGTGAATTTGTCGACGCCGTCGGGAGTCGGATCTTCCTTCAAGAGAAATTTTGCGCCGTCGGCCAGAGGTTGCAGCAAGCCATGAGGGCCGACGCGGTGCGGGCCCCATCGCGATTGCATGTGTGCGACGACCTTGCGTTCGAACCAGGTGAGATACGCGTTCACCGTCAGCACGATGAAAAGCAGTAGCACTATCTTCACGAGCGTGATGATGATTTCGGCGTGCAGAGCTAGGAAGTCGGTCACGGCTTGGCAGCGGCCTCCGGTAGAGAATCCATCATGGTGCAAAAACGGCCGAGGGTGCCGCTGGTGAATAGCGTGTCTTGCGCTGAACGGATCAGGCCAGCGGGAACGTCGTAGGGCGCATGACCATCTCTGGCGACCTGTACGCGCGTGGCTTCGGCGCCGCCGGTAAGCAGGCCCGCGGGGTGCACGTCGTAACCTTGCACCGCTTTGCGAATTTCGTCGAAGACCGAGCCGGGCGTCTTGTAGTGAAAAGCTTTGCCGACGCCGAGCTTTTCGAGCTGGTGCGACAGAATGCGCAGGAGGTCGAAGTCGCTGCGCGGGCCCATCACTTCAGCGGCTTTATGCAGCAGCTGAATTTCGCCGGAAGTGTTGGTGACGGTGCCGTCCTTTTCGTACGCCGAGGCGGCCGGGAAAACGATGTCGGCGGGGCGCGAGGTGTCGGTCGGGAAAAGTTCGTGAACGATCAGCAGATTGAGATTGCCGCGTCCGAAGCCCAGCGTGCCGTAGTGCGTGAGCGGGTTGGCGCCCATGACGTACAGCGCCTGCAGCTTGCCGGATTGTGCGGCTTCGACCATCTGCGGGGCGGTGAGACCCGGCTTTGCGGGAATGACGCCGCCCCAAAGTCTCTCGAAGGCTTCGCGAGCGCCCGGGTTGTCGACATACGCGTAGCCAGGCAGGCGGTCGGGCAGAACGCCCATATCCGCCGCGCCACGGGAATTCACATAGTCGCCCAGCGCCATGTAGCGAACTTTTCCTTGCAGCTTGGACCCGAAGGCCACGAGTTCCGCGATGGCCGCGCCGGAAACTTCCGAGCCAAAGACGATGGCAACTTCTGGTTCGGCCTCGAGCGCAGCCTTGAGCTGGACAAGTTTCTCGACCATGTCTGGAGCAAGGTGGCCTTCCTCGCGGCCCATCCAGCGAATCGCCGCGACTTCCTGGCCTTCAGCGACCTTCACAAACTGTGTGGCCTTCCGGTGCAGTTTGATTTCGCGGGAGTTCACAATGAACAGCTTGGAGTTGTGATGGCGGATGCCGGTGCGAATCTGCCATGCGGCCAGGGGGTTCTGGTTGGTCGGATCGTTGCCGATCAGCAACACGGCCTGGGAGTTGTAGAGTTGCTCCATGGTCAGCAGCGAATCGGCGGCCCGATCACCGAGCGCGGTGAACAGACCGGAGTAATCCACGGTGCGATGATGATCGATATTGTTGGTGCCAAAGGTGGCGCGCGCCAGGCGTTGGAACAGGTAATTTTCTTCGTTGGAGGTGCGGTTCGACCCAATGAATCCGATCGAATCTGGGCCGTAGACTTCGACGATCTGCTTCAACTTGGTGGCCGCGGTTTGTGCGGCTTCTTCCCAGGAGACGGGATAGAGCTTGTCACCCTTGCGAACCAGAGGTTGCTTGATGCGGTCGGGATGCTTGACGAAATCGAAACCGAAGCGCCCCTTCACGCAAAGGAAGTCGCCATTGATTCCGGATAGATCGCGATTGTTGGAGCGCAGAATTTCATGGTTGCGCACGCTCAGCGTGGTTTTGCAGCCGTTCGAGCAGTGCGTGCATACCGTGGAGACGTAATGCATCTCCCAGGGGCGTGTTTTGTAGCGATAGGTGCCACTGGTGAGCGCGCCGACCGGGCAGATGTCGATGCACATGCCGCACTCTTCGCACTCGAGATGATCTTCGCGGTTGGGAATGATGACACTGTTCGCGCCGCGCATGCCTACGCCGAGAGCTTTAACGTCCATGCCCTCGTCGCAGACGCGTACGCAGCGGAAGCAGAGAATACAGCGCGGCGCATCGTAATAAACGAGCTCGGACCATTTTTCTTCGGGGCGGTGAATTTTTTCCTCGATGAAGCGGCTGGTGTCGGCACCATAGCGGAAAACCATGTCCTGCAACTCGCACTCTCCGCCCTTGTCGCAGACCGGGCAATCGAGAGGGTGGTTGGTGAGCAGAAATTCCAGCATGTACTTGCGCGCCTGGCGCACCTGGTCGGTATTGGTGCGCACCACCATACCTTCGGTAGCCACGAGCGTGCACGCGGTCTGCAGCTTGGGCATTTTTTCGACTTCCACGAGGCACATGCGGCATGCGGCTTGTAGAGAGAGCCCCGGGTAGTAGCAGAACGACGGAACTTCGGTGCCGATGCGGCGGGTGGCTTCGATGACAAGCGTTCCCGGCGGAACTTGCACGTCGCGGTCGTTGATCTTCAGCGTAACCAGCTTTTGGTCTGTCATCGTTGTTCGTCTATTCGGGCCCTGGTCTAAATGGCTTGTGGCCTACCGCGAGCCGACAAGCGCTTCGGCGGATTTGTAAGGGCAACGTCCGTTCAAATGCTCTTCAAATTCATTCCGCCACTTGGCCACGATGCTGATGGTCGGCAGGGCAGCGGCGTCGCCGAGCGGGCAGAAAGTGCGGCCCAGCATGTTTTTCGAGAGGTCGCTCATGAGATCGATGTCTTCCGGACGGCCATAACCCGCATGGAAGCGATCGAGCATCTTACGCAGCCAGGTTGTGCCTTCGCGGCACGGAATGCACCATCCGCAGGATTCGTGCGCATAGAAATGCATGATGCGGCGGGCCATGTCAACCATGCAGGTGTCTTCGTCCATGACCACCATGCCGCCAGAGCCTAGCATCGATCCAGCTTTGGCGACGGAATCATAATCCATGGGAATGTCGATTTCATCGGCCTTCATCAGCGGACAGGAACTCCCGCCGGGAATAACAGCCTTCAATTTTTTACCGCCAGGGATTCCGCCGGCAGTCTCGTAGATAAACTGTTTCATGTTCATCCCGAGGGGCACTTCGTAGATGCCCGGTTTGTTCACGTGACCCGCCACGCAGAGCATGCGCGTGCCTCCGTTTTTCGGCGTGCCGCGATTGGCGTAGGTTTCGCCACCTTCCAGCAGAATTGCCGGAACGGTGCTGAGCGTTTCGACGTTATTGATGATCGTCGGGCATCCATACAGGCCGACGACGGCAGGGAAGGGAGGCTTGATGCGCGGATAGCCGCGTTTGCCCTCGAGCGATTCCATCAACGCCGATTCTTCACCACACTCGTACGCCCCCGCTCCAGTGTGCACCACCAGGTCGAAATCGAACTCGGTGCCGAGAATGTTTTTGCCAAGATAATTGCGCGAATACGCTTCCTCTACCGCAGTCTGCACAATAGCCTGGACATAGCGGTATTCGCCACGGATGTAAATGAAACCCATTTTCGCGCCAATCGCGCGTCCGGCGATGGTGATGCCCTCGATCATTTGGTGAGGGTCCATCTCCATGAGTGGTCGATCTTTGCACGTACCAGGTTCGGCTTCGTCGGCGTTGCAAATCACGTACTTGGGCTTGGGGGAATCTTTCGGAACAAACGACCACTTCATTCCGGTGGGAAAGCCCGCGCCACCGCGGCCACGCAAGTTTGATTTTTTTACTTCGTCGATGATGCCGGCGGGAGTCATCTCGCGGAGCGCCTTCTCGAGCGCCTTGTAGCCGTCGTGCTGCAAATATACATCGATCTTGTGGGAATCCTTAATGCCGAAGCGGCGGCTGATGACCGGAGTTTCGGCTTTGTCGCGTGGATGCAGCGCGCCGGAGGTCACAGGTTCCGGCATGGTTTTTCGGCCGGCGTCGAGATCCTCAATGAGTCGATCGAATTTTAGCGCAGTGACATTCTCGAAGAAATCGTGGTTCACCTGTAGCGCCGGCGCTCCAGTGCAAGCGCCGATGCACTCGACCTCTTCAAGAGAAAAGACCCCATCGGCGGTGGTTTCCTTGTTGCCAATTTCCAGGCGTTTTTTAGCGGCGTCGAGCAGTTCGTTGCCCCCGCGGAGCATGCACGCGACATTGGTGCAGATTTGCACATGATGTTTGCCAATGGGCTTGCGATGCAGCAGGGAGTAGTACGCCAGCGTCTCCTCCACCTGGACGACGTGGAGTTCGAGTCGCCGGGCGATCTCCGCGATCATCTCGTCGCTGATGTAGCCGTACTCGTCCTGCACATCCATCATCATTGGGATGAGCGCACTGCGCTTAACCGGATAGCGGTTCTGCAGTGTCTCGAAGCGCGCTGTGAGTTGTGGAGAAAGGTCCATAGTCCTCGAATCACCGTGGTGTTGAGTTACTCTGCCATCGGCCCGATCACTTGTAGGCGCCGGGCTTAAGCCTGGCGCCTACATCGACCTCACCGGTCGACGTCTCCCAGCACAATATCGATCGTTCCGATGCAGGCCACTACGTCGGCAATCAATTGCCCCTCCATCAGTTTCGACAATGCCTGCAAATTGATGAACGAAGGAGAGCGAAAGTGGCAGCGCAACGGCTTCGGGGAACCGTCACTGGCAATGAAGCAACCCAGTTCGCCGCGCGGAGATTCGACGGTCGCGAAGGCCTCACCCGGCGGAGGCGCAAATCCCTCAGTGAAGATCTTGAAGTGGTAGATGAGCGCTTCCATCTCCGTCTTCATTTTTTCGCGGGCCGGGGGAACGATGCCGGGTGCGTCGGTACGAATCGGGCCCTGGGAGGGCATTTTGTCGATGGCTTGGCGGACGATCTTGAGGCTTTCGCGCATTTCCGCGACGCGCACGATGTAACGCGCGAAGCAGTCGGAATCGGTGTGCGTGGGAACGTCGAAGTCGAATTCCTCGTAGCTGGAGTATGGGAAGGTCTTGCGATTGTCGTAAGCGAGTCCAGCGGCGCGTAGCATCGGACCGGTCATGCTTAAAGCAACGGCATCTTCGGCCGAGATATAACCAACGCCCTTGAGGCGTCCAAGCCAGATGCGGTTGTTGGTCAGCAGCGATTCGTATTCATCGATGCGGCTGGGCATCATCTTCAGGAGTTTCTCGACGCGTTCCACCCAGCCTGTTGGGGGCTCCAACGCCAATCCGCCGATGCGGATGTAGCTGGTCATCATGCGCTGCCCAGTGACAAACTCAAAGATTTTCAGGATCTCTTCGCGCTCACGGAAGCAATACAAGAAAACTGACATCGCGCCCATGTCGATGGCGTGCGTCCCGAGCCACACTAGGTGGGAGGAAATTCGCTGGAGTTCCACCATCAGAACGCGCATGTATTGGGCGCGCTTGGGTACCTCCAAGCCAAGGAGCTTTTCGACCGCGAGGCAATAGACCAGGTTATTTCCAAGTGGATTGAGGTAGTCCATCCGGTCGGTCAAGGTAATCGCCTGCGAATAGGTTTTGTCTTCGCAGGATTTCTCGATGCCGGTGTGTAGATAGCCGAGGTCGGGCACCGCCTTGACTACGGTTTCGCCGTCCAGCTCCAACAAAATACGCAGCACGCCATGGGTGGATGGGTGCTGCGGCCCCATGTTGAGGACCATTGTTTTTGCTGGGCCAGTGGCCGTCTCTACGGTGGTCATGGGCGAGTCCTGGTGTAGCGGGTCGCGATCGCTGGGATATCCCGATACCCTTCGACCGGGAAATCCTTTCGCAGGGGATGGCCTTCCCAATCGTCGGGAAGCAGAATGCGCCGCAAATCTGGATGCCCTGTAAACTGAATCCCGAACAGGTCGAAAATCTCGCGCTCCAGCCAATTCGCACCGGGCCATACGGGAACCAGAGAATCCACGACCGGATCGTGGCCGGACAAGCGCACCCGGATGCGGACTTTCTGGTGCAGCGGGATGGAAACGAGGTGATAGTTCAATTCGTAGCGGGGCTCCATCGGGAAACGGTCAATGCAGGTGGCATCCGTCAGCAGGTTAAATTGCAAGCCGTGTTCGTCGCGACAGCGTTCGGCAACGCTGCGCAACACTTTTCTGGCGACGACGATGGTGGTCTCACCGCGAAATTCGATCACTTCCTCGATCGCGTTGGTGCTCCACGCGCGCAGGCCAGCGACTACAGCATTAGTAGGTTGACTACCGCTCTCCGTCACAGGTTCTGAAACCCCGCTTTGCGCCGACTAGGTATGCCAGTCGAACGCGCCCTTTTTCCACAGATAGATGTATCCGACCAAGAGGATGGCGATGTAAATAAGCATCTCTACAAAGCCGTAGACTCCAAAGCTGTGCGAAACCTTGAACATGTCGCGGTAAATGTAGGCCCAAGGGTACAAGAAGATCGCTTCCACATCGAACAAAATAAACACCATGGCCACGAGATAAAATTTTACGGAGAAGGGCTGGCGCGCATCCCCGGTGGGGTCCACGCCGCACTCATAAGGCTGTTGCTTGGCGCGATTCGGGCGCCGCCATCCGACCGCGGCGGAAAGTGCCGTTAAAACGCCGGCGAGCCCCACCGCGAGAATGAGGTGTAAGAGAAGCGGAGTGTACGCATGTAGACCTGATTGACTCATGGCGAAGCGCTATAATAGCGAGTCACCCGCCGCTGGGTCAAATGCGGCGAACAAAAATAATCTGCGGGCAATATTTCCCGCGGTCGGGCTGGGGTGCGCGTAGGCATGCTGTTCGGTCACAACACAAATGTCACCGTCGACGGAACCGTGTTCCACGTGCAGACGGAAGATCGCGGAATTACCACCGCGGTCATCGACACCACCGTGCACTGCCGCGGCCGCGTGCTGCACCGACGCACTAGCAAATATCACGATCTGTTGCCGCTGGATGCCGATCGCGATCAGGCCTTGAAAATCAGGCTGGACGATCAGCATTACACCATCGTGGAAGAGCTTCGTACCGGCGTATTACATATCGCCGCGCCACCGCTGCCGGCCCCGCGGCCCACCAGCGGGAGCGCGCCGCTTACATCCGATCCGGCCGCGAAAAATCCCGCAAAGGTTCAGCCTGCCGCCGCGCCCGCGGCGCCGCAGGCGAAGGTAATCGCGATCGAAATGCTGAATCCGAGAACTTGGCTCACCGGCAAACACGCTACTTTATATTTGGTGGCGCGGCACAAAGATGGTGGGGCTGCAGTGGGCAACGCGCGCATAACGGCGCGCGTCGCCGGGGCTGCCGAACCAACGGAGGTAACCACCGCGACCGGCGCCGATGGTCACGCCCACCTGGAATTCGAGATGCCACGCCTTGCTGGTGAGGACGCCGCACTGGTGATCGAGGCCGTTTCCGCTGACGCCAGCGGGCAGTTGCGATTTCAACTCCGCGCAAAACCAAAAATGCCGGCGGTAGGATGACTTCCATGGACGCGACAATATCTGTCAATGGAGAAACCCGCGCCACTGTTGCCGGCGCGACCGTTGTCGATCTATTGCGTGAACTTGGTTTGGATGGTGGCCGCGTGGCCATCGAGCGCAATCTCGAAATCCTGCCGCGCCAAAAATGGACCGAGACGCTCATCCAGGCTGGTGACCGCTACGAAATCGTCCAGTTCGTCGGCGGCGGCTAACCCCTGTCGATTGCTTAAGTCTTCTTTCTCGCTGCCAGATACATCTTCCACGGCTTCCAATAGTATTTTGGCCAGCCCTGGCGGACGCCTTTCTGGTCGTGTTGCGGTACACCGACGTGGACTAAGTCGAGCCGCGTACCGCCGAGTGCTTTGCTGAATCTCAGGGTGAGGATGGAAAGTTCGTCCTTCTTCCAATGTTTTGCGCGCCAGGATTGCACGATCAGCTTTTCGGGAACGATCAGAAGGTTTTTACCGCCGATGGCTCCGCCGTGGGCGTACCACGCGCTGCCGGCTTTGCGGCTCAGCTTTGCGGGCGCGCCCGTGGCCGCGGTGTGTTTCTGAGAATCCATGTACAGATCGAAAATAGTCTTGGCTGGAGCGCGGAATACGGCCTGCTGCTCGATCGTGCGTGTCATGGGTGCGTCCTCCACGGCGAATGCGCGAGAAGCGAGGCTATGGTAGCTCAGACGCCGTCGAGCAGGTGCCCCATCTTCTTTTTCTTGGTTTGCAGGTACGCGCGGGAGGTTTTCGAGATGCGCGGTTGGCAGGGAACTCGCTCGACCACGCGAATGCCGGCTTGTTCCAGCTGGCGAACTTTTTCCGGGTTGTTGGACAGCAGGCGGATCTTCCTGGCGCCCAGTTGCTTCAGGATTTGCGCCGAAAAATCGTAGTCGCGCGCGTCCGCTGCAAAGCCCAGCTCCTGATTCGCCTCGACCGTATCCATGCCGCCGTCCTGCAGTTCATACGCGCGGAGTTTGTTCATCAAGCCGATGCCGCGGCCTTCCTGCGGAAGATAAAGCAGAATGCCAGAAGGCGCCTGGCCAATTCTCTTGAGCGATAATTCGAGTTGGGCGCGGCAATCGCAGCGCAGCGACGCCAGGACATCACCGGTGAGGCATTGCGAATGAACGCGAACCAGAGGCGCCGTCTTGCCGTGGACATTGCCACGGACCAGCGCTACCGCCTCTTCTTGCGGGCCGGCGCCCTCGAAGCCGTAGATCATGAACCGGCCATAGCGCGTCGGAAGTTCCGCGTGGGCCACCTTTTGCACCAGTGCTCGTGCCTTTTTTGAGGACCGCTTGCCTCGAGTTATTGCGCACATCGGCGACCACGAGTTTAACAGGAGTGCCATGATCTTCGACTATAGCCCAGTCGGATCTCCATTCGATGCGCGCTGCGGTGGTTCGATGCACATTTTACGAACGCTTTACATCCGTGCGACGCTTTACATCGAGAGGGGGATTGGCTAGCGTTAGCGACAGGGCGCCTGGCGATTCGAGCGTTTCTGGAAACGCAGGCCTCGCGATTCGATGATCGATACATCCATTTCCACGAAGGACTTGCTGTTTACCCTGCTGCTCAAAGTAGGCGTGGCGGCCTCCTTTGCCGCATTGTTGGCACGGTGGAATACGTTTCGTCGCGTGCTGTTTACCGAAGAGCGCGATCCCGACCAAAAGCTGAAGCTGATGCTGTTTATGACGCCGCCGCTGATCGTCGGCGTGGCTCTCCGGCTGGTCGGATTTCCTTACCGGTTCGCCGACCTTTCTCTCGAAGGCGCATTCTTGATGGGCTTGCTTGGAGGCCGCGTCGTAGGCCCGATCGGTGGCGCGATCATCACCATTCCGGCGCTGATGGGGCACGAATGGCTGGGGATGCCGGCGGCGGCAACGGCGGGTTTGCTGGGCGGATTGATGCGCCAGGCTATCCCGAACAAAGAAGATTTGTGGAACTTTGGGCCGTTCACCTTTTTGAATATCCCGCGCGACCTGTTGCGACTAGTGCGCCAGGCGAAAATGTCGTGGGAGCTGCTTCCGCTGCTGGCCTGCGTCGGGTTGGAACTTGGACGCGTGGCGCTGGTGCTGGCCACCACGCCCAAGTGGCTCTTTGCTATCGATCCGCACTGGAACTGGTGGTTAATGCTCACGGTGTTGGCGACGGTTATGTCCGTTGCCGCGCCGCTGAAGATTTGGAATAACACGCGCATTGAGATGAATCTGGAGCGCCATCAACAGTTATTGCTGAAGGCACGCATGGATGCGCTTTCCAGCCAGATCAATCCCCATTTCTTGTTTAACACCCTGAATACGGTGTCGTCGCTGATCCGCTTCGATCCCGACATGGCGCGCGGCGTGGTGTTGAAGTTGAGCAATATTCTGCGCCGCCTGCTTCGCAAACACGAAACCTTTGTGCCGCTGAAGGAGGAATTGGATTTCATCGACGATTATCTGGATATCGAAGTCGCGCGGTTCGGACGCGACAATCTGGAATTTCTGCGCAAGGTGGATGATGCTGCTCTGGAAGCGTTCGTCCCCAGCATGCTTTTGCAGCCGATCGTCGAGAATTGCTTGAAGCACGGTTTGGCGTCGAAACTCGAAGGCGGCCGCATCCAACTGCGCACCACCAACCACGACGGGCGGCTGCACATCGAGATCGAAGACAACGGCGCGGGAATCTCGGAAGAGAAAATGCCGCACGTTTATGTGGAGGGAATCGGTCTAAGCAATGTGCGAGAGCGCCTGCGGGTTTTGTACGGAGCCGATTTCCGTCTGGAGATCGAAAGCCACCCCGGCGAAGGCACACTGATCCGCATCGACATTCCTGAGCTTGTCTCCACGATGCAAACGGTCGGATGAATCGGCCCTTGCGAACCCCCCGAACAACGAAACAACTTCTGCGAGCCGGCACGCGCGCATGTCTTTCCTAAGATCACTCGAAAAGTAAAGTAGGAAGAGGTTGACAGGAGACTGTATCTGCGGTATGTTCTGTATATACAGAAATAACGGATAACACTGATGAAATCTCGTACTTGTAGCGGCCGCTTTCCGAAGCGGGCGCCTTTAGAGTCCCCCAACTGAACGCATTATTGCCACTGAGGTAAAACATGAGCGAAACGACGAAAACCGGCCTGACCCCAGTAGCCCAGAAATTTATTTTGCATTGGGGGGAGATGGGCACGCGGTGGGGAATTAACCGCACCGTGGCGCAGGTGCACGCGCTGTTGTTCTTGGCGCCGAAGCCCGTGCCGGCGGATGAAATCGCCAGCACCCTCGCGGTAGCGCGGTCGAACGTCAGCACCAGTTTGAGGGAGTTGCAGGGATGGGGGATCGTGCGCGTGGTGCATGTACTCGGAGATCGCCGCGATCACTTCGAGTCGATCAAAGATGTTTGGGAGATTTTCCGGATTGTGTCGGAGGAGCGGAAGCGGAGGGAGATCGATCCGACCTTGCGCGCGATTGGGGAATGTGTGGACGAGTTGAAGGCCAATCCGCAAGGGGATGCCTACACACGGGAACGGTTGGAGAGCATGCAGGAGTTTTTAACGGCCATGACCGGGTTGTTTGAGGAAATTTTGCGGATGCCGACCGGTGCGCTGAAGAGTGTCGTGAAGCTGCGCGGGAAGGTGGTAACTCTGTTGGGGAAGAAGGCTGGGTGAGAGGGAGAGTCGACCGTCTAAAGTTGATAGCTGAAACTTTCGGAAAAGAGAAAGAAGGAAAGGATTTAACACAGAGGGCGCGGAGAGAAGAGCACAGAGGTCTCAGAGAACAGGGGCACAATCATGATTTCGCTGGCATCGGAGTTCACGGATGGAAAGGGGCGGCACGCGCGGGGGTGGTTGTTTTTTGATGCGGAGTGCGGATTTTGCACGCGGATTGCGCGCTGGATCGCGCCGATTTTGGAACGACGTGGGTTCGCGGTTGCGCCGTTGCAGGACGTCCGGGTAGGGGCGCTGTTGGGCTTGCCACACGCGGAGCTGATGCGCGAAATACACGTGTTGCTGGCGGACGGGCGGCAGCATGGCGGGGCGGACGCAGCGGTGGCGCTGGCGCGTGAGATTTGGTGGGCCCGCCCACTCGCATGGCTTGCGCGGGTCCCCGGGCTGATGCCGCGGATGCGTCGCATCTATCACTGGTTTGCGATACGCCGGCATTGCGCAGCAACGACCTGCGAACGAGTTCGTCCTTAATTTTGCAAATTGGCGATCCCGGCTGACCAAGTGCTGAATCGTTCGAATAGTATCGAGTAATAAATAGTTTGACATAGTTAACAACCCGTGCTATCATGGGTTGTGATACTTCGGCTCCATCCCCGCAGAACCCGTCCTTTTTTCGTGCCTTCGCTCCCTCCTGACTTCGCCTCTGATCTGCGCGCCGGAACCCTAAGTTCTGCAGAATCCGCACTTACGAAAAACGCACCCGTAACTCGTTTAGAATCCGCACTTACGAAAAAGGGCGGGGGGAGGGGTCGGACGGTTCACTAAGAATGGGAAAGCGTCAGTATTGAGGGCTGAGTAGTTGCGTGTTGGTTTGACGTAGCAAAGAGCCCGCTTCGGAAAGCGGCCGCTACAACTACCGGAACCAAACTCAGGCGGTCGCGGCCTTCGATTCCGATAGGACGCGCTGGTAATAGGCTTCGTAGCGGGGGATTACGTCGTTGGCGCAGAATTTGGCTTTGGCGTTGACGCGGGCGCGCTGGCCCATCTCGCGGCCGTGGTCGGCGCGGGACAGGATTTCCAGGGCGTAGCGTCCGGCTTCCTTTACGTCGCTGGGTGCCACCAAGTAGCCATCGACTCCGTGCTGGACTACTTCGGGTAGACCGCCGACGTTCGTAGCTATCACCGGAACTTCGCAGGCCATGGCTTCCAGGGCGGCCAAGCCGAAGGATTCGAGCTCCGAGGGAAGCAAGAACAGGTCCGCTGAGCTTAGTTTTTCGTAGACGGCGTTTTGTTTGCCCAGGAAAAAGACGTCCTTTTGGAGGCGCTTTTTGCGAACCAGGTATTCGGCGGCGCCGCGGTCCGGCCCGTCGCCTATGAGAACCAGCTTGGCGGGCATCTTGGCGCGAACGATGGCGAAGATCTCGACGACATCGGTTACGCGTTTGACGGGGCGGAAATTGGAGAGGTGCATGAGGATGGGCTCGCCGTTGGGGGCCCATTGGGCGCGCTGGGCTTGGTTGGGTGTGCGGGTGTAGAGGTCGCAATTCACGAAGTTGGGGATGACCTCGATGGGGCGCTTGATGTCGAACTCCTTCAGCGTTTGCTTCAGGAGGTAGTCGGAGATCGCGGTGACGCCGTCGCTTTGCTCGATGGAGAAGCGGGTGATGGGCAGGTAGCTGCGGTTGCTGCCGACCAAGGTTATGTCGGTGCCGTGCAGGGTAGTGACGAACGGTAGGCGGCGCGGCGCGGCCATGGATCGCGCCAGCATCGCGCTGACGGAATGCGGGATCGCATAGTGCACGTGGAGAATGTCAAGTGACTCCGCCTCAAACACTTCGAGCATTTTTGTAGCGAGCGCCAGGGTGTAGGGTGGATGGTCAAACAGGGGGTAGGACGCGACTTCGACCTCGTGGAAGTGGATGTGGGGATCACTGGCGTTCATGCGGATGGGCGGGGCGTAGCTTATGAAATGGATGTCGTGGCCCCGGGCGGCAAGCTCCTGGCCGAGTTCCGTGGCGACGACGCCGGAGCCGCCGTAGGTGGGATAGCAAGTTATGCCGATTCGCATGATAGGTTCCGTCATCCTACACGGTTCGACTACGTTTAAGCGCACCGTCCGGATGCCTTGCGGGACGAAGCACCCGATGCTAGAGTCGCGCCCGCTCCGACTCAACGAGCAAAAGCGATCTGGCTCGATTAGACGCGGGACACGGGGAAAACGTGACAAGGCTGGCGGGATTGAGTGCGTTGATTACCGGTGGTGGTACCGGAATGGGCCGGGCCATCGCGTTGGCGTTTGCCCGGGAAGGCGCGAAGGTGGCGGTGGCGGCGCGGCGAATCGACAAGCTGCAAAGCGTGGTTCAGGAGATCGCTGAGGCGGGCGGCGCAGGGCTGGCACTGGAATGCGATGTTACCCGCGGGGCGGATGCGGAGCGGGCCGTGAGACAGGCGGCGGAAAAATTCGGGCAGCTGAATATTCTGGTCAACAATGCGGGAGTGCTGAGCGTTTCAACCGTGGAAGGCATTGCGGAAGAGGAGTGGGACCGGTTGATGGCAGCGAATCTCAAGGGGCCTTATCTTATGTCGCGGGCGGCGCTGCCGGAATTTCGCAAGGCCGGAGGTGGCGCAATCGTGAATATCGGGTCGGTGCTGGGCCTGGTGGCGATGAAGAATCGTGCCGCGTACTGCGCAACCAAGGGTGGCGTGACCATGCTGACCAAGGCTATGGCCCTGGATCACGCGCACGAAGGCGTGCGGGTGAACTGTATTTGTCCTTCTATCGTGGAGACAGAGCTGGTCCGGGGCTTGTTTGATGCGAGTCCTGAGGGAGAGGCCGCAAGGCGCGCCCGGGTCGCTTCGATTCCCCTCGGACGCATCGGCCAACCCGAGGATGTGGCGGAGATGGCGGTGTACCTGGCGTCGAAGGAATCGTCGTGGGTCACCGGCGCGGCAATTCCGCTCGACGGCGGACTTTCGGCGTACTGAGTACGGGTTTCGGCGGAGCTAGTCCTCGATGGCGCGGAAATCAACGAAACAGGCGAAGCAGTTCAAATCGGCGGCGCAGCGGGGCTTACGAGCCAGCCAGGCCATCCGGCTGCTCGGATTTTCGCTGGAAGCTATCGATGTCGGGCGGGCGACCTTGCGCTTGGAGGCGCGTCCTCGTCATAAACAGCTAAACGGAGTTGTTCATGGCGGGATTCTTGCCGCGCTGGCGGATACCGCAGGAGCGATGGCGGCGCATACCGTGATTCTTAAACGAACAGTGCTGGCGACTATTGAGCTGAAAATCAATTATCTCGAGCCGGTGCCGGGTGGGCGGATTCGAGCGGAGGCGCGGGTGCTGCGGGCGGGGAGGAACTTTGTGGTTACGGAGTGCGAGATTTTCGATGCCAAGGGGAAGCTGGCGGCTAAGGCGCTGCTTACGTTTGGGGCTGCTGGCGGACACTCGTTTGAGTCGATGTAGTGGACAATTGAGTCGAACCGAGGCGGCGGGTCTTGCGCGGATCATTGATGCCAACACGGATGCCAAGACGCAGCGGCCGGGCGGGGCCCTTCGAGGCGCAGGGTAGCAAGCCCCGCCCCTACCACGTAAAGGATAGAAATTTGAGGTCACGGTCGGATAGAAATTTGAGTCGCGGATTGGGTAGAAACTTGAGCTCGCGGATCGCGTAGAATCTGAGGTCGTGGCTTGCGGAAACGCGATTACTCGTCGCCGCCGTTGGCGGACTCTTCGCCGTCTTTGTGGACGTATTTGATCACGCGCTTGAAGATGAGCAGGTTTGGGGCGCCTTGGCGGGTCAGCTTGATGCAATCGCGGTCGTACCATTCGACCGTGCCGCGCAGGGTTTCGCCGCTGTCGAGAACCACCGCCATCGGCGTGCGGGCCTGCATCTGCTTGACCCAATAAAAATTCTCGGCGTGGGTCATCTCCGGCGGAGCAGGCTTCTTGCTCGGCGCGGGACCGTTGTTCCCGTGCTGAGTCCTAGGAGGCATTTGTTCCTTCACGTCCGCAAAACCAGGACGAAACATCCTGCGGTTCACCATGACTGCTCCTTAGAGGTTGGGGTGGTTTCACTCGTATGATGCATGCGCAACGCGCCGGGTTACAGTTGCGGCAAGAATTATCGGCGGAGACTAACTCAAGTCGATTAGTCATAGGTTTGACACATTTGTCGGTGATGACGTTGGCGCCAGGGAGGCCGCCAGCGCGTCCAGACCGAGCTGTCGATTAAGATTACGTCGCAAGCCGGAGTGAAGTTCATCGAATCCGGCGATGGCCCGCATTACCCAGGAAGAATCCACAATCTTGCTGAGGGCTCCCAGTTCCTTCGACAGATGCAGGTTGCGAAGACGGGGTTGTTTTGCGCCGGAGGTTAGCTCCAAAAGGTCGCCGAGCAGGGCGTAGAAGACTTGCAGTTGATCCTCAAAAGAGGAGTCGCGATCTTTGGCGAGCGAGCCCGTGTCGGCGAATAGTTGGGCGAAGCCTTCCGCGCGGGCAGTGCGCTCGAGGATGCGCAGGGCGTTGCGGTGGCGCTGGACGGTTTCTTCGACGTCCATTTCCATGGCGAGGCCAGGGCTACCCTCGGCAAGCTGCGCAGCGAGTTTGCGCTCAGCGGGCTTGCGGTCGGTTTTGCGTTTCAGGATCTCTTCGACCTCGGATTGTGGTAGAGGCGCGAAATGAAATTGCAGGCAGCGCGAGACGATTGTTGGTAACAGGACGTGAGGCGACGGAGCGGTCAGGATCAACGTCGCCGAGCCGGGAGGTTCTTCGAGGATTTTCAGGAAGACGTTGGCGACGTCCCAACGCATGGTCTCAGCGCCATCTAAAATGAAGACGCGGCGGCGGCCCATCGGCTGGAAGTAGGCGGCGCGCTGTACGGCGCGAAGCTGGCCGACGCGGAGCATCGGGCGGGCCACTGGGCTTTTCAGGCGGACGGGGTCGGGGACGAGGGCCCACACGTCGGGATGAGACTGCAGGATGAGCGGGACGCGCTCCACGGTGGCGGCGTCGGCGCTTTCGCCGCGCTCGGCAAGGCCCTGCTCGATGAGTTTTTGCGGCTCGGCCAGCAGGCTGATGCGTTTGCAGGTTTCGCACTCGCCGCAGAAGTCGTCGGGGAGTCGCTCGCAATTGGCGGCTTGGGCGAACATGCGCGCGAGCGTGTATTTGCCTACGCCGCGCGGGCCGGTAAAGAGCAAGGCGTGCGGGACGCGCTGGCTGCGCAGTGCGCCGCGGAGCGCGGCCACCAACGGCTGGTTGCCGAGAAATTCGGAGAAGCCCATCGCTATGGCCTCGCCTTCGCGGCGTGGCCGGCGGTCTGCGACGCGAGCAGAGGCTCGACGAGCGCGAGGAGGTCGGCGGCGATTTTCTCGGGAGCGCGCATTTCGTTGCGGTCAGCGTCAAAGCATTGGACGGTAGCCCAGAGCGGACGTCGCGAAAGAACGTCATACATGGCCGCAGCCTCTTCGAGGTGGCGCAGACTGCTTTCCTGAAGGTCTTGTTTGGCCGAGGTGTAGCTGCGCTCCGATTTTTTGGAGACGAGCGCTTGCGCTTGAACAGCAGGCACGCGCAGATAGATCACGAGGTCTTCGTGAGGGAGACCGTAAATGGCGTACTCGAGATGCTCAAGCCAAGCGATAAATTCGTCGCGATTGTGAGGCGGCACGCGAGCGGTCTGGTGCGCGAGATTGGACGCGATGTAACGGTCGGCGAGGACCACTTTGCCTTGTTCGAGGGCGCTGCGCAGTTCTGGCTTGGCTTCGAAACGATCGCCTGCATAGAGAAGCGCGGCGAAGTGAGGGTCGACCGTATCCAGCGAGCCAAAGTCACCGTTGAGGAATTGGCCAACCATGCTGCCGAACCAGGAGTTGTAATGGGGGAAACCCGTCGCGTGGACCTGCAAGCCGCGCGTGGTCAGGGTTTTTTCAAGCAGGTCGAGTTGGGTGCGCTTGCCGCTCCCGTCGATGCCTTCGATAGCGATGAGTTTGCCCGGGGGTGTGAACACGTTGCTAAACAGTTTAACCAGAGACGCGCAGGGCCGCAACGTTGGCGCGTGATATCTTGGGACGAGGACAGAAAGTGCGAAGTAAGGAAGTAGCGACGTAACGATGTAAGGATGGAAACGGGAGGTTGTCGGCTGGCGTGAGTGCGAATGTCGTTGGCGAAAATCTGTTGAGAATTCGAGAGCGGATGGAAGCGGCCGCGAGCCGGGCCGGGCGTCGCGCCGAGGAGATTACGTTGATTGGGGTGTCGAAGACACATCCGGCGGAGGCGATTCGTGCGGCGTATGCGGCCGGTTTACGAGACTTCGGAGAGAATCGCGTGCAGGAGTGGGAAGGGAAGCGTGGCGGGCTGGGAGATCTTGACGCCGAGTGGCATCTGATCGGGCACCTGCAGAGTAACAAGGCAGCGCGCGCGGCTGGATTGTTCCATAGTGTGGACTCGGTCGATGATTTTGCGCTGGCGCAACGATTGGATCGGGCGCGCGAGGGGAGTGGCGCGAAGCTGCGCGTATTGCTGGAGGTTCGCGTGGCCGAGGAAGGGACGAAGAATGGCGTCAGCGTAGAAGAGGTTCCCGAGTTGGCGGAAAAAGTGGGCATGCTGGCGGGGTTACATCTCAGCGGGTTGATGTGCATTCCTCCGTTTCTCGAGCAAGCTGAGCAGGTTCGACCATACTTTCGGCGACTGCGAGAATTGCGCGATCAGTTGGTGAAGAGAATGGGGTTGCCGCTACCGGTGTTGTCCATGGGCATGTCGCATGATTTTGAAGTGGCGATTGAGGAAGGTGCGACAGAGGTGCGGGTGGGTACGGCGTTGTTTGGACCGCGGCCTGCGCCGAATGTGTAAGAGTTTTCGGAGTGCTCGCACGGAACGTGATGCTGGCTCGTAAGTTGAAGCCTTTCGGACATCCTGATCGGAGGCGCTCAATCGCGGCGCGGTGGGCGGACCGGCGCCGTTGATCGAAAAGGCGCCCGCTTCGGAAAGCGGCCGCTACAGATGAAACTCGTTTGGCGATTGGAGCGGCTAGTAACGATTTCCGGAGGCGCGAAGATGAAGCTGTTTACTCCGTTTCGAGTGCGTGAGATTGAAATGAAAAATCGGGTTGGGGTTTCGCCGATGTGCGAGTACTCGGCGAAGGAGGGGCATCCGCAGCCGTGGCACATAGTGCATTTGGGCAGCCGAGCGGTGGGTGGGGCCGGGCTGGTGATGACCGAAGCCAGCGCGGTGGAAGAGCGGGGACGAATCTCGGCGGAGGATGCCGGCATTTACGAAGACGCGCATATCGAGTCATGGCGGCAGATTACAGAATTTGTGACGGGGCAGGGCGCCGTCGTGGGGATGCAGTTGGCGCATGCCGGCCGCAAAGCGAGCACAGCGCCGCCATGGACCGGGGGCAAACCTGTGCCCATCGGTGAAGGTGGATGGGAGCCCGTCGCGCCCAGTGCGCTTCCGTTCGATGCCGGGTACAACGTGCCGCATGCGCTCGAGCTGGACGAAATTCGTGGAATCGTCGCCGCTTTCCGGAGGGCGGCCGAGCGGGCGCTCGCGGCAGGATTTCAAGTTATCGAGATTCATGCGGCGCATGGTTACTTGATTCACGAATTTCTGTCGCCGCTTTGCAATACCCGACAGGACGAATATGGCGGCACGTTCGACAACCGGGTTCGGTTTGCACTCGAGGTGGCGAAGGCGCTTCGCGAAGTTTGGCCGGCGGCGTTGCCGTTATTTTGCCGCATGTCGGCGACCGATTGGGCCGACGGCGGCTGGGACCTGGAGCAAACCATTGAATTGAGCAAGCGGCTGAAGCCGCTGGGTGTCGATCTGATCGACACTTCGAGCGGCGGGGCGGTGCCGTATCAGAAGATTCCCGTTGGGCCAGGCTATCAGGTTGGTTTTGCAGAAGCGATTCGCAAGCAAGCCGGAATTGCGACCGGTGCGGTGGGCATGATCACGGATCCCGCGCAGGCGGATACAATTCTGGCAACGGGGCAAGCCGATCTGGTCTTTCTTGCGCGCGAGATGTTGCGCGACCCTTATTGGCCGCGACGGGCGGCCCATGCACTCGGTGTAAAAATTGCAGGACCTGTGCAGTATGGACGTGCCTGGTGAGCAGCGCCGTTCACGACCTGGAAAACAATTCCAGCGGTCAAATGCTGGAGATCCGTTCGCGCGACGGAGCGGTCATCTTTCAAGTTCGCGTGCAGCCACAGGCGAGTCGCGATGAAATTGCCGGAGTTGTCGGCGGCGCTTTGAAGGTAAGGCTGCAGGCGCCGGCGCTGGAGGATCGCGCGAACACGGCGCTTTGCGACTATCTGGCCGCGCTTTTGAAAACGCCGAAGTCGGCTGTTAGAATCCTCAGCGGCGAACGCAGTAGAATCAAACGCATTGAGATTCGCGGCGTACTCGAGCAACAAGTTCTTGGGCTCTTGACACGAGAAGCTTAGCAAGCCGGTCAAGGTCTAGCGATTGAGAACAACGCGAATGAGAAAGGCCTGTCAGCCGCATGGGCGTCGACCTACAGGAAATGCAGAGCGATTTGCGCGCGTCGAAACTCGACGGTTGGCTGTTCTACGATTTTCGCGGGCGCGATCCCATTGCGCAGCGCATTTTGAAACTTCCCACGGCCATGCGGACGCGGAGGTGGTTTTATTTCGTCCCTGCGAAGGGCACACCTCGAAAGCTTGTTCACAAGATCGAGTCGGAGTCTCTAGCTGGGTTGCCCGGCGAGACCTTTTATTATGCAAGCCAGGAAGAGTTGCGCAAGAATTTGGCGAAAACTCTGGGGCGGGCGAAAACCGTGGCCATGCAGTATTCGCCGAAGGCAGCCATTCCGTATGTGGCGATGGTCGACGCCGGAACCGTCGAATTGGTGCGTTCCACTGGCGTGAAGGTCGTAAGTTCCGCCGACCTGGTGCAGAAATATGAAGCGTGCTGGACTCCGGAACAATTGAAATCGCACCTGGCGGCAGGCGAAAAGATCGACAGCATCGTACGGGAAGCATTTCAACAAGCCGCCACGCACGTACGAGAGAAGAAGAATTTCAGCGAATACGATCTGCAGCAGTGGATACTGGGTCAGTTTGCGGCCGCGGGCATCCAAAGGGAAGAAGGGCCTGACGTCGCGGTCAATGCCAACGCGAGCGATCCGCATTATGGACCGGTAGCCAGCAAATCGTCTCTGATCCAAGAGGGAGATCTGCTGCTGCTCGATGTCTGGGGCAAGATCGACGCTCCGGGCAGCGTCTACTACGACATCACCTGGATCGGGTTTCTTGGGGCTCGGGTCCCGGAAAAATACGCAAAGGTCTTTGGCATTGCGCGGGAAGCGCGGGACAAAGCCGTCGACCTGATTCTTTCCAGTGTCGCCGCAGGAAAACCGTTGCAGGGATGGCAAGTAGATAAGGCGGCGCGAGGCGTAATTGAGAAGGCGGGCTACGGCAAGTATTTTTTTCACCGCACGGGTCACAGCATCGGCGAGTCGGTGCACGGCAATGGCGCGAATATGGACGGCCTCGAAACGCATGATGTGCGGCATCTGATCCCGCGTACGTGTACTTCGGTCGAGCCAGGTATTTATCTGCCCGAGTTTGGGATTCGTACGGAATTGAACGTGTACATCGGTGATCACGAAGCCCGCGTTACCGGAGCAGTACAACACGAAATCCTGGCGCTCTTGGCCTAGAGCGCAACGCGACCGAATGCATTCAGAGGATGAGTCATGACCGAAGAAACGCCATCGAGCGCGGGGCAGACCATTTTGTCCGGTGAAGTTCTAGTGGATCCGCCAGCCACTGCGCAGATCGAGCCAAAATCGGGCGGCGTAGCGTGCCTGGTTGGCATCGCCGCCTGGATTTTGCCCGGACTCGGGCACGCAATACTAAAGATGTGGGGCAGGGCAGTGGCGTGTTTCCTGACCGTCGGCGTACTTGTAGTCATCGGGGCGGGTATGCGCGGAAACCTGTTTACCTCTGATGGTGGCGACGCCTTTGCCACGCTTGGCTATCTCGCCGATGTGGGTACCGGGAGTTTCTATCTGCTCGCCAAATCGCTTGAGGTTGCCGGCCCGGATGTGTCTCGCGCCGATGGTGACTACGGAACGCGATTCTTAGCCGCCGCGGGCGTCCTGAATCTGCTCGCTGCGTTGCATGCCTACGAAGCAGCGCGCGGGCGGAAGGCTTGAGGGCGGCGTGACCCTCCAGCTAAGCCACTTTCAGGCGATGTTCCTGTTTGCCTTGGGGATTTCGATTGCGTTCGGATTCTTGAGTCGAAGACCCGTGCTGGAACGCTTGAAGTACATCGGATGGTCGCTGCTCTTGTTCCTGGTGGTGGGCATCGGGATCGGTTGGTTGATGTACCCGTTCTCGCGATAGGAGTCGGTGTTAACGGCTTGGGGATTTTGCGGGATGCCGCGACCGGGTGACAGATTTTTCGCGCCGCGATTTGTCCGACAACGCCTACTTGGGCCTATTTGAGGGCCTACTTGGCTGCTTTGCCCTTGGCCATCTTGGCGGTTACGAACAACAGCAACTTCCGATCTTTTTCCTCCATACGTGAGAGGAATCGTATCAGCTGGCGCAGAAACCGCGCTTCCTTGCCGGAGATGCCCCACGAACCGGCTCCCGATCCCTTGCCGTCGAGAACGGGATGACGCCGGGGAGGCTCGTCGCCCTCATACAGCAGTTCGTAGAGAGGAACCTCGAGCGCCCGCGCAAACTTCTCGAGCGTCTCCACCGCGGGAACCGTGTGGCCATTTTCGACGCGGGAGACGTAGCACCGCAGCAGCCCGGTGCGCTCTTGAATGTCTCCCTGCGATAGTTTTTTTTGTTCCCGGAGTGTGCGCAAGCGATCGGCGACGATCATGGGTCCTCCTAGTGAGTATCGTACCAAGAAGTATAACTTAACAGATCGGTTTAGTGCCATAGGTTATTTATCGGCACGGTCAATATATATTTATTGAATGACTTGAATTCGGACGAGACCACCGCCCTCGTTGAATAGCCGGACGCGCACCGCGTGTTGCTTTGGCTCTCAGAGTTTCGTGTCCGTTCTGAATATGCCGGAAGCCATTCGACTGGTGTTGCTTTAGGCGCACCGGCCCCATCCCGACCCGCGGCTCTGTTGTGTTATAGTTTAGTGCGCGACGCGTGGAATGTTTTTTGACTTGCCCGTTCGCGCGGCACCGATCGACCGGCGTTGAACGTCTTCGAAAGCCCGTCGAAACCGCGTAAAAAACCGGCACAAAGCCGAGGTAGCTCAGTGGTAGAGCAGTCGATTCGTAATCGCGTATTTTTGCTCTATCTCTTTTGTTTTCTATCGACCCCCTTCTCCCTGTTTCTCCGTGTTTCTATCCCATTCCCCGGCTAGTGTTGAACGCATTGTTAAACGTTCAACGTACCGCCGGTTTGCCACGCGACGCCGATATGTGTTATAGGTCTACCCCATGAGTGATCGTCTCTCAACGCGCGACGCAGCCGGGAAGCTCGGCGTTACGCTCAAGACGTTGCAACGGCATGTGAGTGCGGGAACCATTCCGGCTCCGGCGCTTGTGAAGGTCGGCGGCGTTTCCGTCCGGCTCTGGTCCGCTCGCGATATTGAGAAAGCGAGAAAAATCCTGGCGGCGACCAAGCCGGGAAGGAAACCCAAGAAAGCATAAAAGCGGGGCGTGTCGGTGCCGTCCAGCACCGACACGCCCCTGACCACACGACACACGGGAGGTGTCACATGGCTTCGAAAACTGTAATTCATTCTGTCCCGCAGTCAAAACCTGTCCAAAAGACACTCCGAAAACCACAGTCTTGGACTGGAATCCGCAAAGGATTCCGGTTTCCGGGGAAGGTGCGGCCATGAACCCGAAAGCCCGAAACCTCAAGAGCCGCAAAGCGAAGGCGCTGTATAAGCCCCTTCCGCTGAACTTCCTGCTGGGCTGCTCGGAAAACTCGCTAGCCAATCTTGAACTGGCAAGGCTTGACGAATGGCACAGGTGCGAAAGGAACTCCAGCTCGTTCTGGACCGACTGCTCGATCAGATGTCACAAGCCGCCATCGCCGGTTACCGTGAGGTGGGGTGGATTCTATTACGTCCTAATGAGCCTAGTCGCTCGGCCCTAAGCGCCCGTATCCCTCGCACAGCATTTCTGAGCGCACTATCTTCCTCGCTGTCTGTCTCAATATCAGAGAGCCGCCTCTGTTCAACGGCGGACAGCGCCTCGTAGATTCTTAGCGGCATTCCGGCGCTCTCGGTTTTCAAAATTGCAGCCCTATACGCGGCTTGCCAGGCATATTTTTCGTCCATGCTGTCCTACGACCGACCCCGATTGAGCGTAGTGTCCATGCACTTCCCTCACGATCCGAGCGTCCAGAAGAAAAGAATTGCCGCCACAACTAAGAGGATCACTCCCAAGAGCGTTAACCATTGAAAAGTGCCACTTTTTAGAGCGTCGGCTAGAACGTTTGACGGGCCACCTTCGTTGGGCGACTGCATTGAGATTCTCCTCACAGATCAACCGAGCAATTCGGTAGCCCTGTTAATGCTTAAGAGGCTACGGGCGACGTTAATCTTGAGGTTTGTAGGCCAAGCCGGACACTGACAGTTTTGACAGTGCAATGTTCCGCCACGGTTCCCCTCGCGCACTCTGGGACGCAAAGCATTGACCGAACTACTGTCGGCTGGAACGACTCAGCGAATCGGAGGAGGCTTTAAGGGAAATTCCTTTCGATATTTTCGCCAAAGGTGCGGTAGTCACTCGGTCGCCAATTTTACCTGCAGAACAGGCTCGAGCGAGCCGATGACGGGCATCTGTTTCAACCAAGAAAGCGAAAGCGACCGCACGGGCGGGAGAATCAGCAAAAGCAGAGAGTGGGACAGTTGAGAGAACACGGACACGCTAAAATAAAGGGACCCGGCATGGAGGACCGGGTCCCTATGTACGGAAAGAGAGGTTATGACTTGCAGGTGATTGTGACGCAAAGCCAAATGCCGCGTAACTAGGGATTCTTACAGATGGTGGCGCGAGCCGCGCTTGGCTTGGCGATGCTTGCGGGCTGTGAAATCAAACACAAATAAGGGAGCGGGGATTCCGGTGGCGTTCTCACTCACCACAGGGTGCGAACTCCCCGCAGGAGAGTCCTGCGATAGTAAAACTAAGTCACTCCGCAAGAGGCCACAACTGTAAGAACTGACAGGGCCCGCGTCTAGGGAGATGCTATTGAAACTGAAAAAGAGCGGCGCGAACAGGCAGCGCGGGTATGATCGTCGGGCTATGGCTGCTCTGGCATCGCCACCACTAGGGATTAGCCTCGGACTCCGCTTTGATGGCTGTGTTTGATTCTGTTTGATTTACAGAGGCATCTGGCGCGAGCTTGCAGGTAATGGCGTCGAGGAACTGAATCTCCTCCGGGGAAAGCCTTGCTAGATCCCCGGCGCGTATCACAAGGCGCTTTAGGGCATTCGGCTTACGTCCCGCTCCCGGCCGTCGTCCGCCACGTCCCATGTTCTTATTCCTTGAAATAACCCCTACTGTTATACATTCGTTGAACGCGTCCGTAACCCATTGATTCTACAAGCCTAAAACTTGAACATTCGATTGACTAACGACTATTCAACCCAAACCCGTCCGCGCAATAAGCCTCGGAGAATGCGTAGCTTGACGGCAAAGCCGTGTTTTGGTCTGCTTTCCTTTTTGTTGAGCGCGGCGTTTGCGTCAAAATCGCCCCTTTAGACCTAAAAAACGAGCACAGCTAGCGATTGGTTCTGAGCCATTCCGAGACAGCGTTCCAATCAAACCTGAGGTAATTGCCTACCCTGAGAACGGGAATAGAGCCTGCATTTCCTTTTGCTGTTTGCTTGTAGACCCATGAGGTTTTGACCTTCAACCTCTCAGCCAGTTCTTTAGGCGTCAAGATGTCTCGCGCGTCGAGGGCAGTGTTTGGGGCGGGCATCGCGGCGAGTTTCATTGCGCTACCCTGGCGTGCCAGCGTTTCGATTCTTTGCCGCGGCGTCGGGCTTTGCGGGCTTTGGCGGTGCAAGGCATACAGCGCACCCGCGCGGATCCGGAGAGCACCAGAAACCGAGTCGGGCAGTCCAGGCATTGAACCAGTTTCAGGCCACTGAGCATCATGGTTTTGGCTCCCGGCTGGCGATCAGCGCTAGGGCGCGGTTTGTGACGTCCTGTACCTGGGCGAGTGTCTCGGGCGACGGACCCAGGAACGAATCGCGAATTAAGGCTTTGACCGGTCCCTCGAGGAGCAAAAATTCATCCTTGCGGAGCGCGTCCCATCGGCCGTAAGCCTCTAGGAAAAGCTCCCGCTTGAAGTGCAAATGCTCCCGCGGGCATTCCGCAATCTCGGCCAACCCGCCGGCGGCGCCGATCGCGTACTTGACCCGCGGGCTGATCGGCGGCGCTTTAGCGGATGCTCCCCCGGCTAAGTCCGGATTCCAGAACAAGCGGATGTATTCGAGGACGTTTGCCCACTTAATGTCGCCCTCGGCCTGGGCATACTCGCTACTGGCGCGGTCTACGTGCTCCCGAATATCGGAAACTTTGACCGGCCAGTACTTGGCCGTCTGCAGCGTGCGGCGGAAAGCGCGTTCGAGTACCCCGTAGGACAGATCTTCCAAACCTTCGAGCCAAAGCGCTTCAATGACGCCCACACTCGTTGGCGTGAGCGCTTGACCCGCGTTGAGCGCCAGCTTCCCGATCCACAGCCTAACTAGGGCGGGCTTGCTCGGCTGCTCGCATGGTTGCGAGTGTGGTCTCGATTGCATCGTTAACATTTGGCTTTCGGCCATTGCTGCTACCTCCTACGGGAACTTGCGGTACGTCTTCGTCCTGCCAGCGCCTTTTGTTGAGCCACGTCGAGGGGTGCGGGATAATTCCCCGGCTCCACTGCTCGCAGGTTAAAAACCGCTCGAGGCCGGTCATGATCGCGGGGTATTCGGCCATGGGGATCTTCAGCCAGGCTCGGCACGCCTCGAGCTTGGCTGCCTTGCGCGGCCAGCGTTCCCAGAACACGTCAAAGGCGCTCTGTTTAGTCTCGAGCTCGAGCGAATCGGCGGCAGGCGACGCGCTCGCAGGGTGTTGATTCTTTCTCGCTTCTCTATTCTCTTTTGTTCTCTGAGCGGCACCGTGCTCGACACCGTGCTCGCCATGCTGCTCGCGGGAAAGGTACGATAATTCAACGCTACTCTTTGACTCCAAAGCGTTTAACTGCTCGCCATTGTGCTCGCCTTGGGTAATCGGAAATTTGTGGACCAAAATGGGGTAACAGACATGTCGCCCAGGAACCGCAAAGCGTCGGATGTAGTCGCCATGTTCCATCTTTTCGAGCACGTCGCGCGCGGTCCTGGGCGGTATTCCTAGCTCCCCGGAAAGAGCACCAGCGCTTCCTTGCCAAATGCCAGACCGGGTATCAGCCTGGGAGCAGATGTAGATAAACGCGGCTGCTTCCGTGAGGGACATGCGGCCATCACGAACGTGCTCCCATAGGCCGCGGCGCAACGGAACGAAACCGTTTTCCTTGCTCACGGCACGGCCACCGATTCGGTGTACTCAGAATTGACGGTTTGGAGTGAAGACGCTTTTGTTACCACATTCCGCAGAATTTCCAGCTTGCGACGGAGTTTTTCGGCCTTATTGCGGTCCCTGGCGCGCGCCGAATTAGGGTTGGCGATGTAGCGCTTTAGCTGGTATTCCGTACTTTGGATAGCTTCTTCGACGCTAGGGCAGCGGCCCAAGGAAATCAGAATTCGCTTTTTAACTTCGCCATCTTCGCGGTAGGACTCGGCCAGATCGTAGTAAGCCGCACCATTGGCGATCTTTCTCCTGATAAACATCAGCGCACCGCCGCGTCAAACAGCTCCAGGCCAGTGACCGTCTTGCGCTCGTTCCAGGGAATCTCTTGCCTAGGACTTTCCAGCGCTAGAGTGCCTTGGCGTTTGTCTTTGGGATAGCCAGGCCTCGGGGGTTCATGTAGACGCCAGCGGTACACGCCACGCGAACAATCTAACCGCTCGATGTCGTACCGCGTTCCGTTGTACTTTCCCTTAGCCAAATCGCCAAGACGATTTACCGGCCGTAGACCATACTTGCCCTCACGCTGTAGGTCGGCCGTTGACGGATCTTCGCCGTCGCGGGCCGCCTGGCGTAAACGCTCAAGCAGCAGCAATGCGTCTGAGGTGTGCTCTTTGTGGCGGTTATAATCCGGGCGCGAATTCCCTTGCGCCGCATGGTTCGATTCGGGAGGGTGATTCGGGAGGGTGTTGACTTTCGTCTGGCGCTTCAATTAGTCTCAGCATTGTTCCGCTCCGTTCGTTCCCTTCTTGAAATTCCCTCTAGCCGCGGTTGCACGCAGGCTAGAGGTCTGTTCGAAAATCCGTTTATGTGCTGGCGTGGGCCAGGGCCGGCGCGAATTCACGCGCTGGCGGTTGAGGTTCCTGGAAGAGCCACTCGACGGGATAACCGAGGGCTTGCGCGATTGTTTGCCGTTCGTCAGGAGTGAATGGAACACGGCCGAGCAGCCGACGCGATAGCCAGCTTTCGCTGCATCCCATCGCCGCCGCGAGATGGTACTGATTGCCAAATTTAGAAACGGCCCAGAGTAGATTTGGGAAGTTCAAACTGCCTCCATGCGCTTCACGCTACAAAAAGCGTTAGCAGGCTCAGAGTGCAACGATGGCGGGATGATTGACTAGCGGAACAAATTGGGAGTGAATTAAAACCGGGAAAAAACTATTTCGACCGCTTTTGGATGAGTTTCGACCGCCTGTTCACAAAAGATCGCCAAGCGTCAGGGCTCCGGTCGGACTCGAATTCGGGATTCAGTGTCGCCTGTATCTGCGGCCATTTCCGTCCGAGTTTCTTTAACTCCACAGCCCTTTCATACTCCGCATCCGGCGATGGCGGCCTGCCCACTTTCCCGATCGTGTTCCCTGTTTTGGCTGGCACTTCTGGAGTGGTATGACGGGCCAAAAGATCGGCGGGCGAAATCGCAACTCCCACTTTTGCCGGTCGCTTGGGCGCTTGAGGAGCAACCGTCTCCTCTAGATTCGCGATTGCCTTTGCCAGCCTCCCCCACTCTTCGGAGTTTCTTGCCCCTTGGTAAACCTCGGCAGCCTCATTCCTGCCCCAGCCCAATTCCCTGTGGGGGTCGTCACCGTTGCACACGAGCAGCGACCAGAGTATATCCAACATCCCACCAAACCCCTCCCGAAGCACCGTGGCTGCCTCCATTTTTCCGGCCTTCACTGCCCCGCAGTAGAGCGGCGTCAATTCCGAAATGATGTGCTTGCACAGATCGAGCATGTATTTTTGATTTGGAAATTGTTTGCGGGCTTCGAACAGGATCACGCTGGCTTCCGGCCATAAATCCGATGGGAAGTGAGCGGGAGGATTCGGTGGTATCTGCGTGGGCCTCGGGGGACGGAATGACTCAGGGCGAGCGCCGCTGAATTGCCCAGGCATAATCCCAGTGGAATAGACGTGCGGCCGACTAGCCGCTTTCGGTGCTTCAGGCTTCGCCTGGTGCTGCGCTTCCGTGCTCTTGCTGGACCGTGACGAACGGCTTGCAGTTTTCTTCTCGCGTGGCGTATCCTTGCGGCGTTCGCTCAAGACGTACCTCTTGGCCCGGTGACAGCCGGGCCTTTCTTTTTCAGCTCACTCTCCCGTCCCCTCATCGGTTGCGATGGCGGTGGTGGTGGCGCGGCAGGTTTGTATTCCGTTGCCGGTCTCAATGGCCTGCTGATCGGTGGGTTACGTTTTCTTTGGCTTCCTCTTCTCTCGACCTCGCTTGTCTCGACTGCCCATGACTTGCTCCTTCTGACGATTCGTGACGTTCAGTCTCGCCCGGAAAGATCCTTTCACAAGCCAAAGCCGAAGCGCTAGAGAAAAACAAAAGATCACACGGGAGCGCGATGACGCGCTATAATTCCATTGATAAACACCGGGTTTTGAAAGGGGACTGCGCAAAACAGACGGCACTCCCCGCAGCAGTAAAACTCCAAAAAGCGGTTCAATCTAAAAACCGATGGGAAAATCCGAACGCGAAGAAGTTTCTCATCTTCGCGGTGCTGTTTTGCGCGGCGCATCGCTTTCGACGCCTTGCGAACGCTTTTCGGCTCACAATAGCCCGGCAAAGAAGCAGCACACCGCCGCGGAAAATTGGACACACTATTCAAGCAGCAACCTAAGAGGGGAAAGACCATGAGTTCAAGCCGGAAAATCATGCGTTCAGCGATGTTGGAAGTACTCGAAAGCAAGACGGCCACGCCAAGTGAACGGATCACGGCCTGCAGGCTACTAATGAAGATGAAGCGCAAGCGGAGCAACAAGCCCCGAAAGCCCCAAACCGGCTCGATAGAAAGCCTTTTTCGTTGACTAAGCCCCAGGCCCTGGTTTCAAAAAACCAATCAAATGATCAAAGAGATCAGGCACTTCTGCCAAACTTCTTGATTCAGTTGCCCTTGCAGGAATCTGGAGCGAGAAAAGGGAGCAATTTGTGGGCGTTTTGGAACCTAACGTTTTGGAGCCTAATTTGCCCCTCAGCATAAGGTCTGCAGAACGACGCTAGCCGCGGACTGACGCTGCTGACAGATCACTGACGCGCTCCCTGGATTCAGTGGGACTCCGGTGGAGTGGCGGGGGTGGAAGCCCCCAGGGGGCAGGTTAGGTACCTTGAGAAGCGGGGCTAAGCGCTACCTCTCCCGGAGTCGGAACTGTCATTTTTTCGCTGGCAGAGCGAGAATCACACGCGCCGTTGAGAAGTGTGCGGCGCCGAAGAAGGATCAGGAGGACTCGATGACCAAGAAGGGATATTGGGTCGTGTGCTACAAATCGGTGTCAAACCCGGCCGCTCTTTCCGAATATTCGAAGCTTGCGACGACCGCGCTGGAAGCCTTGGGAGGTCGCGTGATCGTGGGAGGCAAGCCTGCTAAGACCCACGAGGCGGGGGTAGATCAGTCGGTTGTCGTCGTTGAGTTTGAGAACGTAGAGAAGGCGATCGCCGCGTATGAAAGTGACCGGTACAGGCCCGCACTCAAAGTGTTTGACGACGCGGCGCAAAGGGATTTTCGTATCGTCGAAGGCCGATGACAGTCGAGTTGGCCCTCTCGCGAACGGGCATCTTTTGCATTTTGCAGATGACGAACGGGCCAGTCGGAGATCGCCACTTGATTCCAGGTCTGAGGGTTCTTCAGTGTCTGGGAAGCTGCCCGGCCTAAGCAGAAATGCACCTGCAACGAGGTCAGTATGGTCATGCTATTCTGCCCTCCCGTTTCCTCCCCCGAGGACACAATGATTCAAACCGAGCCGGAAGACGTAGAAAGAATCCGCGAACGCCTGCGCAAGATGTCCGATCTTGAACTGCGCCAGTATGGTCGCGCTGCCAGAGACTTATCTAATCCGAAAAAGAACTTTGGTCCGCCCAATCCCGCCTTCCCAATTCAGCTAGACGAAGCTCGTGCGGAGTGGCGCCGGCGACAAGAGTGGCGCCGGCGCCAAAGGTGGCGCCAGCGACATCCGGCTAAAAGTGCTACCTAGACGCTGAATGTCACGAGAGCTATCTCGAAAAGTCTCGCCCGGTATTGCCCCAAAATGGTTCCCTTTGGCCAGGGGAATCTACGAGGACTAGCTCCACCCCTCCCTGCCAATCTGCACGTGGCCATTTTGCGTGTAGCGTCTTATAAGACTCCCGACTTATGTCCGGAACCCTGGACGGGAAATGTCGATATGCCCAAGGCATCGCAAGTGCAGGCTGACACCAAAATTTGCGGAGGCTAGAGGGCCTAGTGCGATCTTGCAAGATTCTGGTAGTTGCCTGCCGTGGATGCGGTCCTGCAAGGCAGGCAGTATCTCAGTCGTCGCCTAAGACCACATGTGGATCAGCAAGACCCAAGATGGGTTCGATGATCGTTGAGCGTCTGCTCGTCTTGCTAACATCATTGGGGAGAATCGATCATGGGTATCAAGGTCTTACTCGCCGACTGGGTCCTCGGTGGCCACCGAGTTGAGAAAGGCCTACTTGAAAAGGAACCCGATATCGAAGTTGTGGGCGAAGCAGCCGATGCTCCTGAGGCGATGCTGCTCATCAAATCCTTGCAACCTCAAGTCGTTGTAACTGATTTCAGCATTCAATCGACAGGGAAGATCTTCGCGAAGCAAATCAAAGCTGAACACCCGTGGATAAAGGTTCTGGGTGTAACAGCATTCAAGGGCATGTACGTTAAGAACTTCGTTAAAATATTTGGTGCCGATGAGCTTTTGGACAGGCAAGACTTGGAGACCAAACTGATCACGACCGTAAGGCTCATTGCTCAAGGATAGTCGCAGACCACCAGATAGGTGGGGCTACGACGGCAAGCTTCTGGCAAGGGAGTGCAAAAGGGCCCGGAAGCTCATGTCAAAACAACGCGACAAGTACCACAGAGAACGAGATAGAGAGTTGCAAGCTATGCAAGCCTTCTTCCGTGCGGAGCGCCGAGCAAGAGAGTGACGACTTTCAAGTCGAGCCGTCTCGAAGCCGCCCGCCGGTTTGGCTCACATTGTGACTGCGGGATAGAATGAATTACGGTTTTCGAAGCCATATCAGCTTCCAGAGGTTTGATGTGGTCAGGGACGCGCCGGTGCTCCCAGCGCCGACGCGTCCCGCTTACTTTTTTCTGGCTATCCCTTCTTTTTCAGATACTCCCAATGGCTCTACGAATCGGCCCGCGGCGCTCCGGTTTTCTCAGAGAGAACCCTGAGCTTTTTCAGGTGCTCTTCACTAATCCGCAGATTGGTGAGTTTCTTTGCGAGTTTCATCGTCCGGCTTCTACTCCTAGCGGCGCACACTTCTGTACCGAAACTGTACCCCATTCGGACGATGCACCTTATATAAGGATTCTCCGTGATGGTCAATTCGTTGCAAGTACCGTTGCAAACTGGACTGGCGAAAGGGGGCGAAAGGGAGAGAATTAGGGAGAATGCCCTCAGTGCGCGAATCCGAGCATGGAGTCAGACGTTACTACGTTTCGTTCGGCGGAAACAAAAGAGGCAGCTCAGGTCAGGGGGCCGATGTTGTCTATGAAATTAATTAACCCGAGAGTTTCGCAGGGCCGGACGGTCGATGGGTCATAAACCCTTTTCGCGGGTTTGCGACAGCCATTGCCATATCGGAGTTGGGCGTTCTATCTTCGCGTCCCGCCCAAAGTGAAAACTCAGACTGACGCCGTAGAGATCCATCGAACGCGGACCTGCCGCATAGTTTTGTTGCGGAAGGCGAAGTCCGCCAGCGGCTGAAGGACCGAGCTGCACGCTCTGCATGTGAAGCGTGCTCGCAAAGCCGTCAAGCCGCAAACGTCCTCCCCAGATTTGGACGAGCGGCATAAGTGACTGCGTAAGAATCAAAGTCCTAACCTCGTGCATCGGCGACAGTTTCTCGACGAGACCCTCCAGGCCCGGGTCACGTTCGTAAGCCCTCGCGAACCGGTAGCTGAAATGGGTAGCGGATTTTTCAGGGTTGTCAGGCAGCAACGGGAACACCGCGAGCAACGGTGCCGTTGCCGTTGGAACCACGTCCACTAGCGGCGCAATCCGGTCTTGCCTCGGGACAATTTGTGCGGCGGGCATTTGTGCGGCGGCCGGCACGAGGTTCCCCAGAAACAGGACGAGCAGCGGAAAGAACCGTTTGTGCATCACCGCCTCCAATTGCGCGCGGATCCGTTCGCGGTCGCCTTGAGAGAGCGTAAGCAGGACTAAATTGGCGCTAGCAAATAACTTTACTAAGTTGAAGCTCACCCGGACTGTCCCAATGCGCACACATTAGATGTATTTCTTCAAGTCGGTTTTGGACGCCATTGCTAGTCCGTTTGGTACTCGTGCATCGGCCCGTCCACCCTCTTTAGCGCGGAGGACGGGAAAATATAGGCTCTCGCGTTGGCGTCCCAGCGGTAGCCGACACGGAACCGCCACAGCCTTCGGGATCGCGTGGGCCATTCGATCAATAAGTGAGGATGCTTAGGATCAACCTTCACCGAAACCTTAAGGACATGAAAAGACCAAATCGTTCGGGGAGGGCGAGCTCCCTCGATGGTCAACTTCCGCTGGATCGGGCAGCCTATGCGACCAAGCAGTCGGTGGTCGGAGCCCTCGTGCGGGCAGCCTTGGCCCGTCAGCGAGAGGCCAAACAACAAAGCGATGAGTGGAACCATGTGCGCCTGACCCGGAGGAGCTGAATTGTACTGTACGGGAGAGCGCGGATGTCTTTCCATGGGCCGAAAGCACCAAAGATTCGGTACCCGAGTAGTAGAACTACCAAAAAACGGGTGTCTCTAGCAGAGTTCCTCATGGTTTCCCATACCTAGTTGAACCCCGCCTCCGTCCGCAGATGTGGTAAGACGATTAGAAAGCAAGATCACCACTTGCGGCTGAAAAGTGCGGGCAATAGAGTAGCTGGCCATTTCTATCTGGTGGGAGAGAGCGCCTCATGGACATCACCGTGTTTCTCGTGGAGAAAAGAGCGGCGGAAAGGAAATCGAAGGGGCGCACCGGTTTAAAATCGCGGTACGCCCCAACTTTCGAGAAGAGTAGTTCTACGGCCGCTTCAACTTATGACTACCTGCCGAAGCGCCACACGAGACCGCTCTGTATTCTCAGGTTGTTCTGACCAGCGCCACCAAAGTGGGTATAGAGATAATCCACCTGGATGGCTCGCAGGGAAACGTGCCGCGTCAGGGTGACATCGGCTCCGCCGCCCAGGGCCGTGGCAAAGGCATTGCTTGAAGCCGAGCCAACACCAGTCGCGCCGGCAGAGAACTGCTCGCCACCGAAGAGCGCTTGGACGAACGGAAACACGCGTCCGCGAGTGGGGAAATAGACACGCGGCCCGAACAGATAGTTCAACTCGTGCGAACTGACGCCGGATGGTAAGCCCGTCACCTTGCACGCCCCGAACTCACCTATCACGCCAACCCGCGGCGTCAGATAAGCCCCGAAGGAACCGGACCCTCCTTGGCAATTAATGCCGGAAGCCCCGTTGCCGGGATTAAACCGAACATATTGATAGTCTCCAGAAACCTCGAACCCTCGGCCCTCTTGCGCGTTCGCAGAAGCTGCCGAGAGGAACAGCAAACCGCATGCAATCAGTAACTTACGCATTCTTCCCTCCAAAGATTTATTGCTGGGACTTGGTTCTATCACTATGGTGCGTGCTGCGTGCCTCTCGGGCAAGCGTGTCAGTTAAGCCGATTTCCTCGGCGGAACTTGTCCCTCGGGCCAAGTCGCGTGACCAAACGAACAGGCTCCATCTCTCCTTTTCGTCGGGCCGCCAACAGTGACTTACAGTCCCTGGACATAGGTCTGCTGCTCGCTTTCTTCGTCGCCTTGCGTTCGGTGCTACCCAAGTCGCCCCAGCAGACCAGGAAACCCTCAAAATCCTTGTTTTCGGAACCCCGATTTGAGGTACTCAACGTTCCCAGGGCCGGCGAAGCGCCTTGCCCAAAAACCCGTAAGAATGGGCGCCTGTAACTTGAGCGTTTTGTTCATTCGAAATTCGCCGAAGGGCTTGCCCAGAAAGAGCAGTTTTTGGGCGATCATCAGCCACTCAGAGTCTCGCGCCGTCTCACTAACCGGGGCAAATTGGCCCACCCCTACCCTCGACTTCGTCACCGACGACACCGTGCGGTGGCACCTGTGAGAATTGCCAGTTACGCGGCATTTGGCTTTCGCGTCACACTCACCTGCAAGTTTCACCTCTCCGATTTGCATCTAGGGACCCGGGCATCCTCCTCGGGTCCCTTATTATTTGCGTGTCCGTGAATTGTCCGTGTTCTCAGCTCCATCTCGTTACCTGTCTATCAACCATTCAGAAGTTCGCGCCGTCTCGCTGGCCGGATTTCTATGCTCCCTAGGTGCATCCGTAGTCGAGATCGTCGCTCTGCGCGCGCCAGCGTTGCACGGCGGCCTATTGTAGGCGCGCCTCTCGATTCCGTTCGCTAGTTCTTCGCCACGAACGGAAAGCGAACTTTCGAGGGTGGGGGCGGGGGGGTGGAAGCCCCCGGCCACACCCCCTCCGACTTGGCGGCGGGGCCTTAGAGTGTCCTTGTGGAGCTTCGGTACGGTTTTTGTTCTGCCATTGAACTGCAATTGCTTGCGGGACTACTCTAGCGAAGCTAGCCTTGTGTGACCGCGGGTCGGGATCGAGCGGGCAGGGAGGAAGACATGCCAGTGCGTACCAGCCAGCTTAGCATCGTGATCCTTAGTGTTGTGATCGCAGGCTCGGCACTTGCTAGCGGACTTGCTTCCAGGACGTCGACGCGATCGTCGGGAGTCGCCGATCTCCAGGTCAATATCCGCGAGTGGGACGTGCCGACGAAAGGTGCACACCCGCATGATCCGGCGGTGGGACCAGATGGCTCGCTGTGGTTCACCGAGCAAATGGTCAGCAAGCTGGGGCGGCTCGATCCGGCAACGGGAGATTTCAAGGAGTATCCGCTAAAGGGCGAAAACGATGGTCCGCACGGACTCGTTGCCGATCGCGAGGGTAACATCTGGTATACCGGAAATTTCGCCGCGCATATCGGCAGGCTCAATCCGCGCTCGGGCGAAGTTACGCAGTACAAGATGCCGAATGACAAGGCGGAAGATCCTCACACGGCTGTTTTCGACGCACAAGGAACACTCTGGTTCACGGTACAGGTCGGAAACATGGTGGGCCGCCTCGAACCGAAAACCGGAAAAATCGAATTGAAGCTGGCGCCAACCAAAGACGCCCGGCCCTACGGAATTCAGATCAACAGCAAAGGCGTGCCATTTTTCTGCGAATTCGGCACCAACAAGATGGCGAAGATCGATCCCCAAACCATGCAAATTACGGAATATCCGCTGGCGGAGCGCGTGCGGCCGCGGCGCCTGGCGATTGCCGCTGACGACAAAGTTTATTTCACGGACTATCAGGGCGGAAACCTCGGAAGGCTTGATCCGGTGTCGGGTGTGGTCAAGATGTGGCCTTCTCCCGGCGGAGCTGGATCTGATCCCTATGGAATTGCGATCACTCCGGACGGCATGGTTTGGTATAGCGAGTCGGGCGTGACGCCAAATACCATCATCCGCTTCAATCCCAAAACCGAAGAATTCGCGCGCACGCGAATCCCCTCGGGGGGCGGCACCGTTCGGAACATGGCAGCTACTTCGGACGGGCGCTTATACTTGGCGTGCAGTGGTGTCAATAAGGTAGGTGTGGTCGAGCCAATTCGCTGACGAGCGATCATGCCATCAATTGGTCGTGATGAGATGACGTGACGACGAACAGACAGCGAGACCGAGTGACGATTTCTTCGTGGATACTGCCCGCCTCCCCGCGACAGTAATCACCGGCACGCATCGACATTTCGCCCACGCAGAGATCACCCTCAAGCAGATATAGTTCCTCAAGCAGTGGAAGTATGCCCCGGCATAGACGGAAACGCCCATAGAGTTGGAATTTCATTTTCACCCGTAGGCGAAGGTCTGCGGGCAAGCGATCTCCGTGGTCAGCGGGTTGAAACAGCCTTTTCCCGGATTTTGCAACCGTCAAGGACGAGACGATACAGTAGGGGGGGCGGAAGCTCCTCAGGGGAAGGTCCTGACTTGGCGCCCGGCCTTACACTCGGCGGAATGCTTTACGGCCGCCTCACGATCCAAGCATTTTTCGCGATGGGACTCCGGTGGGAGTGGCGGGGGGTGGAAGCCCCAGGGGGGAGGGGGCCTGACTGCCGCTCGGCCTTAGGCGGGCGCGGCGCGCCGCGGCGTTAGTCCTGCCAGATGATAGGAAATGAAAATATGCCCCGCCAGCGCCTCGCGAATGGCTGGTAAGAGCTCAGCGCCAATCCGGGATTTCACAACGTACCCTAAAGCACCCGTGGCAAGGCATTCACGCGCGAAATCAGGGTCCGAATTAGCCGTCAAGAACACGATCCGCGACTGGCAGCCTGATTCTCTCAATCGATCGGCAGCCTCTATGCCGTTCAGCAGGGGCAAGAAGATGTCGCTGACGATAACATCAGGCTTCAATCTCATGGCTTCCTCAAGCAACAGTTGACCATTGAGGACCTTCCCTACAACCTCGAACTCTCGTTCCAAGTAACGTTCTACCGCCTTCAATAAGTCGGGGTGGTCGTCCGCCAGGAGTATTCTTGCTCTGCCCACGTGACCTTCTGTTGAATGCGCGTGCGCCGAGGGAGGGCCGAATTTTGTCGCCGGTGTAGTGACACGAATCTGACGAAATTGCGACGAGTGTAACCACCAGACTGGTCGCGAGACTTATTGATGCATACTGGCAATACTGCCAGTGCGGAGGCACGAACGTTGATTCGTGGGAAACGCCAGGAATGAAGCCAAGTCCTGATTATCGCGCGTCCCCAAGATGAACTTCGGCGCGACGGAACCACACGTCATCGAACTTGAAGAGGCGAGGGCGGAGTGGCGCCGGCGACATCCGGTTAAAAGTGCTACCTCGACGCGTCACGAGTTGGCGCCGAGCCTGCAATAAGTTGGCAAGCTCGACAAAATGGTACTATTAGGGTACCCGCCAGAGAGGTTCGAGCGTCTACCATGACAGTAGGGCAAGCGCGCGCAAGAGCTACGCGACAGGGAGACCTTATGGCTGAAATTGACAACGAAATTCACGCTTACGAGGCCATGCGCGAAAAGTTGGAAACCGAACATATGGGTAAGTGGGTGCTCGTGCGCGAGAGCAAACTTATCGGCGTGTTTGATTCATTCGAAGCCGCTGCTGAGGATGCCGTCCGACAATTTGGCCGCGGGCCATTCCTTATCCGACAGATCGGTGCGCCACCCGTAACGCTACCCGCTTCATTGATGTATTCCCGGACACATGCCTGATTCGCTCTGCGGGTTTAATGATATTCCTGGCGGAGCGTCGGGGGCGGAACAACTTACCGCCTGGGGTCCAACACTATTCGTTGATATTGGGTTCGATCCAAACTTCAAGGCCCAACCGCCCCTCGTGGTGCCAGTGGCGGGCATAAAGGGGATACAGGCGCTTGTGGACACCGGCGCAGGCGAGTCCTGCATCGATAGCTTGCTCGCCGGGCAACTAAATTTGCCTATTGTCGATCGACGGCCGATATCTGGTGTCCATGGCTCTCAAATCGTCAATATGCATCTAGCTCAAATCCACGTTCCGGCGCTCGCATTCACCATATATGGCGCATTCGCGGGGGTCGAACTTGCGGCCGGGGGGCAGGTCCACAAAGCTTTGATCGGCCGAACCTTTCTCCAGAGCTTCACAATGGTCTACGAGGGACTAACAGGCACGGTCAAGATCTCCCGCTGAAATATCTGAACGGATTTCCCTTAAAGTCTCCCCCGATTCGTTGAATACTTCCAGCTGAAAGTAATTCCTTCAAAGCTTTTCGCCCTACAGTGCGCGAGGGAACCGTGGGCGGCCTGAAATAGGTTGCCATCGGAGACGTAAGAGATGGAAAACCGAAAGCAGCGCGACGCGTCTCGGATGTGGCCTCTCAACAACTTCGTTATTTGAGTTCTACTTCGCGATCCAGGCATTGTGCGATAGCGGTGCGCCGAACGAGTCGGAAGTTCGGGTGCCTCCGATTCAAAACCGATTTCAGGCGCACGTCGCGCCCAAGGGTTGCGGCGCAGCATCCAACGGATCATGCGGTATATGGCATTTGCCACGGATTACGACGGAACGCTGGCCACGAATGGTTGCGTCGCGACGCCCACGCTCGCGGCGCTGGAGAGCCTGAAGGCATCGGGGCGGAAAACCTTGTTGGTAACGGGACGCCATTTAGGCGACTTGCAGGCCGTTTTCCCGCAGATCAATCTATTTGACCTGATCGTCGCAGAAAATGGCGCTGTGCTCTACAATCCGACCACCCGTGAAGAAAAAAAACTAACCGAACCACCGCCTGAGGAATTTCTGGCGGCCCTGCGGGCCGCGGGTGTCCGATTCGACGTCGGACGAGCGATTATTTCGAGCTGGACACCTGCGGAAACCGCCATCCTGGATGTGATCAAAAAGATGGCGCTCGATTACCAGGTGATTTTCAACAAGGGTGCGGTGATGGTTCTGCCCTCAGGGGTCAACAAGGCGACCGGACTTACGAAAGCGTTGGAGGACCTGCTGCTCTCGCCGCACAATGCGGTCGCGGTGGGCGACGCGGAAAACGATCACTCTTTTCTGGCTGCGAGCGAGTTTGGCGTCGCCGTGGCGAATGCGGTACCCGCGCTGCAGGCGCGCGCTGACATTGTTACCAAGGCCAGCCGAGGGGACGGCGTGATCGAGCTGATCGGCCAGATCCTGAAGGACGATCTGCAGGACTACGACGATCGCTTGAAACGATCGTCGGTTGCGATCGGGACGAATGAAGACGCCGACGCCGGCGAGATTCGACTCATACCAAACCGAAATAGCGTGCTGGTGGCGGGCGCATCGGCGAGCGGAAAGTCGTCCGCCGTAGCGGGAATGCTGGAGGAGTTGGCGGAGAAAGGCTATCAATTTTGTTTGATCGATCCGGAGGGAGACTTCGAGCACTTCGCCGGAGCCCTATCCATTGGAAGCCCCACCGACCCGCCGGACCCAAATGTAATTGCGAAAGGGCTTGAAGGGACACGAAGCCTGGTCGTCAATTTGATGGGAGTGGCGCTTCGCGATCGACCCGCCGTGTTTGCCGCGTTGTTGCCGAAAATCTTGGAAGCGCGGGCAAAAACGGCGCGACCTCATTGGCTGGTCATTGATGAGGCGCATCATCTGATACCCCTGTCATGGTTGCCGGCTTCGAGCACGATTCCGCAAGAGCTAGGTGGGACGATCTTGATCACGGTGCATCCGGAGCATGTGGCGCCGGCGGCGCTGGCGTTCGTGGACGTGGTGATAGCGACGGGCGAATCGGCGGGAGCAACGATGTCGGCCTTTGCGAAGACAACGCAGATTGCGCTGCCCAGCGATTTACCCACGGTCCCGGAGACGGGCGAGGCGCTGGTCTGGTTCGCGCGAAAGAGAAATGCCCCGGTGCTGGTGAAGACGAGGATGGCGAAATCGGAACGACGGCGTCACCGGAGGAATTATGCGCAGGGAGAGCTATCCGCCGAGCAGAGCTTCTATTTTCGCGGCCCCGATGGGAAGTTGAATTTACGCGCGCAGAATCTGAGCACATTTTTGCAACTGGCCGACGGAGTCGATGACGAAACCTGGATCTTTCACCTGAAACGCGGGGATTATTCGTCTTGGTTTGACCGCATCATTAAGGATACCGATTTGGCGGAGGCGGCGAGGATAATTGAGCGCGAGACTGTAAATGATGCTGCGCAGGGTCGGACTCGATTCAAGGAGGCTGTCGAGAGGCGATACACCGCGCCTGCGTAGCACCTGTCGAGTGGCTTCCTTGGCCATCCTTAAACAGTTCAGTTCTTGAATGGGTGTTGCATCGACCTATCGAATCCACCCTCCCAATCTCATGCAACGACTGGCCCTCTTTCCAACGCCGCCAGATCTCGGGTTTCTGTGTGAGAGAAAGTCTCGACCGTTTCGCATAGATCATAAACACCACTCTTAAACAGATCAGTTCTTAGGACTCGCGTATTAGCTTCCACATTGGCGCATTCGGATAGCTCAAAACAAAACCGAAGGCAGCCATGCACCGGCCGGCTCATTGTAAAGCCCGATACTCATTAACGTCATCGGCTGGACCACTCGCAGACCATTTGTTTGGTGACATGGTGTTCTCACACGTCTGCGCCATCTCTGCAGAGTAGGTCAGCGCGGCTTTCCCACAGTCCTCTCAACGCAACGACCGCTTCCCCCATCGCTCGAAGTTCGTGGTAGTCCAGCTCGTCATCCTCTGAACGGCGGAGTATCGCTAATTCTGCCTCGAAGATTCTGTCACTGATCTTGGCCGGTTCCATTTCGAGCACGGCGGTGGCGTAAGCCTGGGTCCACGAGTAATTGCGCACCATTGGATCTCCTTACACAGGAAAATCGGGAGGGCTATTTACTCTGAATGGAGCAGATTACTGTCGGGTTTTGGATGTATTACGCAGGGATCAAAGTATTGCCGTGTTTGACGAAATGTGTTTCATGGAAGACGCGGAGTCTTGCTTCAACGCGGTGAAGCCGGTTGCTAAGCAAATTGTCGGGGTACGCTCGGCGCATCCCGGTTGGATGGCCGACCAACGCACGCCAGGATGGCGCTTGACTATCTGTCCTAGGTATGAGACATATATCAGTGGGAGGGCAATCCGATGAGGGAACAAAAAGGGCATGTCTTTCACAAAGGGCCGAGCTGGTTTGTGCTGTACCGGGATGAGGTGTTGCAGGCCGACGGCAGCGTCAAGCGCGTGCAAGTCTGCAAGAAACTGAAAGTCGAGTATGGCGGCGAGTACCGCACGGCAAAAAGCGTTCGCCCGTTTGTCCTGGAAGTTTTGACCCCGCTTAATTCCGGCACGCTCAACCCGCAATCAACCATGACCGTCGCGCAGTTTGTCGAGAAACTGTACTTGCCCGAATACGTCGAAAAGCAACTGCGACCAGCGACGCAAAAGCAGTACCGTGATGTTTGGAATTACTATCTGAAAGCACGCGTCGGCTCGCTCACCCTTCGCGGGTTCCGCACCATGCACGGCGAGCAGATGCTCGCGCAGATCGCAGCGCAGGCGAAACTCGGCCGTAGCTCGCTGTGCCACTGCAAAGCGTTTCTCTCGGGATGCTTCAAACAAGCCAAACGCCTGGGCGTGCTCGACGGGGTAAACCCCATGCAGGACGTTTCCATTCCGCGCGTACCGGAAGCCGAGCAGGACACCTACGCCTATAGCCTCGCGGAGATTAAGGCTATGCTCGCGGCGATCGGGGAACCGGCGCGAACCGTGGTACTGACCGCGGCTTTCACCGGCTTGCGGAAAAGCGAACTGCGCGGGCTGACCTGGGAAAACTTCGACGGCAGGGAATTGAGCGTAACGCGCAGTGTCTGGAACCTCACCGTCAGCGAGCCCAAGACCCGCCGGAGCAGGGCTCCCATCCCGGTAGTCCGGCAACTGGCCGAGGCTCTAGAGGCGCACCGGCTACGGGCCGGGATACTGGCGCAACCGTCCATGCCTATTTTCCAGAACGGCACCGGAACCCCGTTGCATCTGGACAACCTCGCGAAGCGGATCCTCATTCCAGCGTTCGGGGCGGTGGGCATCGGCTGGCACGGCTGGCACGCTTTCCGCCGCGGGCTCGCCACAAACCTACACGCGCTCGGCGTTGACGATAAAACCATTCAAGCTATACTGAGACACAGCAACATCGGTTTGACCATGAACGTGTACGTCAAATCGGTAGGCCATTCGCAGACCGCGGCGCTTGATTCGTTGAGCGACAAATTCGACGGAACTAGCGCAGTGTTGAACGAAAGTTATACGCGGTTACTGCAATGACCGATAACCCCTTTCGTTTCACTACGGGCCGAGGTAGCTCAGTGGTAGAGCAGTCGATTCGTAATCGACAGGTCGTGGGTTCAACTCCCACTCTCGGCTCCACCTTTTCAAAGAGTTAGCGGTCACTGGATTCGTTCCGTTGCACAGTTGGGCGCTGAGTGAGTCGAGCGCATTGGTCTGTGACTCTCCCACCGTCTTAACGTAAACGTTCATCGTGAGCGCCAGCGTCGAGTGCCGCAAGATTGCCTGAATCGTTTTGTCTTCGACCCCCAGTGCATGAAGATTCGTTGCAAGCCCGCGGCGAAATGCATGCCAGCCGTGCCAGCCGATTTTCTTCGGAGCGAACGCGGGAGCAAGCACGCGACGGGCGAGATTGTCGAGATGCAATGGAGTGCCGTTCCCGTTTTGAGCCATTCAGAATCGCGCGGGGCTCGCTAGCCCCTCAAATGGGTGCTTCCCCGTAGCGCCCTGGCTGAGATCGTCGGCTCTGCGCGCCCCGCTGTTGCGCGGAGGGGTATCGTAGATGTGATTCTGTTCGCCAGTCCTTCGCCACGAATGGAAAGCGAAAAAAATGGAGGTGGGAGTGGGGGGTGGGTCGCCCCGTGGGGTAGGGTCGTTAACTTGGCGCACGGCCTTAGGTATACGTCTCGTTTTCTGCGAATCGCACGTCTGTGATGTGCTCGACGGCAAGGTGAGGATGGCGCCCTGACAGAAATGACAGTTGGCAGCCGCCCGAGTCTCTTTACCATTGCTATCGGCCTAGATGTAACAAGAGCTTAGGGCGACCCTGAACCGCTAAGTTATCCCAGGGGACTCACATATTCAACGGTGCCAAGATGAACAGGTCCACAAGAAAACTGATCGCCTTTGGAGTGTTGACGCTTTTCTTCCGACAGATCCCAACGGCAGCCCAATCATTCTTCAATGCGAATCGTGACGCGCACGAAGTGCTGGGTGAGTTTTCCAGCCCTGCCCCTTTGGATGACGGTACCAGGTCCATATTGGATCCCCCCGGGATGGTGATCGGTGTCCGAAACTCTCCCTTTGCGGATGGTTCAGCCTACAGGTCTCTGGATATTCCCAATCAGTGGAACGCAAGAATCACGGCGGACACCCTTATCCAGCCGGTCGAGCCGTCGCGCTCGAACAAACACATCCGCTGGGCGCCAGCTATCCTGGAATCGCTCCTTTACACCGGAGTCATGCACACCTTTGACCTCACGACCGAAGCGGGGACTCGGGACACACTCAACGGTCACTGGTTCCGAAACTACATGAGCTCGGTCGGTGAGCTTCGCGGGTGGAGCGATAGCGACACTTTCATGGCTCCCTACATTGGCCATCCACTGGAAGGCTCGATTTTTGGCTACATCCTGCGCCAGAACGATCCGAGGTACCAGAATGTGCAGTGGGGAGATGGCCGAGATTACTTTGTGAGTTTGCTGCGTTCGATGGCCTGGTCGGCGGTGTGGCACACGCAGTGGAAAATTGGTCCCATAAGCGAAGCTTCCATCGGAAATGTGATGCTGCACGCGTCGCCGGGATTCATCACCCTGGTGGATACGCCAACCCTCGGCGCCGTGACCATGATCGCCGAGGACGCCGCGGACCGCTACCTGATCATGGGCCTGGAAAACCGCACCACCAATCGCATGATTATCATCCTGGTTAGGACGTTCTTGAATCCTGGCAGGACGTTCGCTTACATCATGGCCTTCCAGGTGCCTTGGCGGCGTGACACGCGCCTCGGTCTTTTCCGCGGCGACAACTATGAGATCCGCAGAGAACTCGTGAAGGCATACAAGAACGGAAGCGGGGAAAAGCCGTTTACTTTCGTACGCCGGCCTTCGGATGCTAGCGGCGTTGAATTCGTGCATGAGTTTCCAAAAGAAGCGCCCATTGAGTTATCCGCGTACCCTTATTACGAAAGTTTTCTGGGTGGCGGTACCTGCGTAGGGGGTGGAGGTTCGGGTGCGGCGCGGGTTAGCCCGACTCTCCAGATCGTCACAGAAGTGAACGGCTGCCTGATCATGCATTTTCCAGCCTCAAACCAGAGTGGCGATTCGTTGTTTTATGGCGCAGGACCAAGATGGACACCGCGAGCTTCCCAACGTCTCTCGCCCTACGCCGAATTTTTGTTTGGCGGAAGAAAAGTAACCTTCGAAGTGGACAACGACGCGTTGCATAAGCAGCTCGCGAAGGAATGGAACGACGGTAACGGCTCGCTGCCGCATTATCCAAAGCGTAGCGATTGGTCCGTGGAAACAGCAAACAATGGGGTCAGCGTGGCTGCGGGCGCGGGAATGGATGTTGTCTTCACCCGAGCGTTCGCCTGGCGAGTCATCAACCTGCAATACACTCATACCTGGATGGGCGATGTGGACACGATTCACCCCCAAAACGGGATTCGCGTGACCACCGAAGCCGTCCTGCGTATCGGTACCTGGTAGGTCCGGGACCACATTCGTGTTACGTGGGTCGGGCGGTGAGGAGCGGGGCTAAGTGAAGGACCTGAAGCGCAAGGTCGCGGCCTTCGCCGCGTATTGATTCCCGTACGACTTGGGACTATGCTTCGCGGAGTAGAGGCAGGCAGGAGTCAGTATGGGCGACAAAAAAAGAGACATGAAGGAGCACGGAAGAAAGTCGCTGAAACAAACCGACGTAGCGTCGCGGGAGTTATCCAAGTGGGAGTTGGACCAGGTGGTCGGCGGAGCGCCCAAGAGGCCTTCTAGCCAGCCGTCGTTCAAGCCGCGGCCAACGGCGGGATGCCTGGGTGTTGTCTAGCGGTTGGGTGGTGGTTGTAGGCATCTTAATCCTCGCAGGTTCGATCCCAAATCAGCTTGTTAAGTTACAGTCTTCGTGCATCGATCTTCGACCAACAAAGCAGGCGTCGACCAACAAGGTAGGCATCTCAATCGCGCGCAATCACGATGGTGGTGCAAGAGCGTTCGCCTTTGGGAAGCTCGCGAGCGGGAGCCATGTGGATTTCCAGCTCTTGCATTTCGCCACGGATGATTGGGCAGTAGAAGTCCGGCTGATGCAAAGCGTTTTGGATGCGGCGCCGCCCAGCGCAACCCCCGTAGCAAGATTCGAGGTAAACGCAGGAACGGCACGCGTCTGGCACGGTGCGCGCCTCCACAAAGGAGGAGGCCTCGACCACTCGCGAACCGATGGAGAGCAGAAGCGAGAGGGGCTCCCCAGCCCCCGGCCAGTATACGCAAGGCTGAGTTGTGCCGCGCGGCGTAACACGCACGGTGCTCACCCCACAACCGCCAGCTCTCGCGGGTAGACCTGCCATGGCGCGAACCAACGGCTCCCCGATAGCAATCACGTCAGTTTCCGCAAACAGGGCGCGGAAGCCGTGCCAATACTCTTCGTAAGTCAAGGAATAGACATCAGAGCGCACCGCCTGGTAAACGTTGACCCGCAACGGCGCCCGGTGGCGCTTGGCAACGCGCGCTACCTCAGCCAAGCGCAGATAGTTGGCCTTCATCATTACGCTGACGAACGTGACCGGAGTTCCCAACCGGACGCAGCGCGCCGCCTGCTCGTGGATCAGCGCCCAATTGCCGGCACCGCGTTGCGCATCCTGCTCGCCTTCAGTGGGGTAATCCAAGGAAAATTCGACGTCGTGAAACGCCCGAATCTCGTCATCTGATAGGACTGCCGCACTATGTCCATGCACTTGCTCGAGGCTCAGGCGGTCGACGCGCGCCGGGTCGCGGTAGCAAAACGAGCAGGCAAGGTTGCATTCGTTGGTCAGGCCGAGTCCGATTGAGAAACTCCCAGAGCCAGCAGGTCGCACCATGTTAGGTTGCGACATGGGTTGTACGACCGGTTGTATAAGCGGGAACTTCATTTTCAAGTTTCCCTGCGACGCGCTGGAACGTGGAGCGACCATCTGTGTGTAGCGGGCAATGGGCGGCGAACTCAGGTTGGGCGGCCAGATTAAGTTCCAATTCGAGAAGTTGGCGCGACGTTTCGATCATCCGCTGGTAGACGCGGTCTCCCTCGACGTGATTTGGTACTTGAAGTTGTCCGGATCAAGGCAGTCGAGGCGTCCCTCGGCCGTTTCTGCCTGCGGATACATCAAGAATCCGAGCGACGTACCCGTCGAACCCGGCAGCGTCACGTCGTGCGCGAAGTTGTAAGCCATCCAGTTCATTTCCCACGACCCGAACAGCCGCGCGCGGGCTTTCTTCACCATATCGTCGTCCAGCGGGCGATTCCCGGGTGGCTCTTCGAGCACCACCTTGCGTACATCTGCGGGATCGACCGGAACCCAGCCGTAGCCGCTGAGGTATACCTCAGCACGGCAGTGCTGCGCTTTCGTGACGATCTCCGACGAAGGGCCGAGACTCTTGTATCCCATCTCCGACTTGGCGGTACGGATGCCATAGACATCGCGCGCTGGGAGGCCGGCCGCCCGTGCGAGGCCAACGTAGAGGGCGTTAAGATCGGCGCATTTGCCGCCCAAATCTTTGGTCTCGAGCATGAAACGGATATCGCCGAGCCCGCAGCCACGCGTCTTCGGATTCCGGAACGTGTTATCCACGATCCATTCGTAGATCGCACGCGCCTTCTCGACGTCCGTCTTCGAGTTCTTGGTGATCTCTGTCGCCGTCGTTTTCACAAAGCCGTCGGTGGGCATCAGCTTCGTCGGCCGCAGAAAATGCTTCAATTCCGCCTGGTCCTCTTTTGGTGCTGTGCCCAGCGCGGAGAGGTTCACCGCAAAATTCTTGGTCGTGATCCGACTCGTTACCGTGAGCATTGGCACCACGTCCGCGGGAAATTCCGCGGCGATGATTCCCATCGAGTCGGCGCTGGTCTCGATCAGTTTTGCGGTACCACCCTCGGCTTTGAAGTCATTCGCGAGCGTCTTCTGGAAAGGTGTTGGACTGACGAGCGCTGCCGGTATCCATATCCGTGTCGTCCCGGAAGGCTTAAGGACTTGTGCGCTGGTGGTCACGTCGAACGTACGCCAAGCCTCCGGCGCTGTTCCCTGTGCAAACAGCAGCCCCGTCTCCGGGAACGCCATTGCTGCTGACGCCACCCCTGCAGAGCGCAGGAAATCGCGACGTTTCATAGGGTCACCTCTTCGAACAGATTTTTCTTTTTGAATTCTTGGCCAACCGAGAATTTACTCCTGACTCCGCCTGTATGCAACGCACCACCTTGATCACATCATTCGCTCCCACCTAGACGTATAGTCGGCGATTCGTCGAGGTGAGGCATCAGGACTGCATCGCGTCGCCTCCCCGGCAATCTGGGCGGATACACGATCGGCCTTCTCGTGCAAACCAATTTTGCAGGCGTATTGTCTATTGCAGGTGCTCCCGTTGGCCATGAACTAGGGCACTACTACTTGCCTAAGGAGTTGCAAGAGGCGGGCGGGGGCGATGGAGCCCACGGGCCCAGAGCCCGGGCTACGATTCCGCGGGAGGCAGATTCAGCAGATGCCGCGGACGGAAAAAGGCTCCCACTAACCTGTCACCGAAGACCCGTCGCAGCTCGGTGAAGCCAAAAAAGGGAATGAGCACGACGAACAGCAGGACCATGAAAGTGAAAAATCCCTTCCATGATCCGCCAGCGATTGCCGCGATACTGTCCTGAAACGATTTGCCATGAAATAACATGCCGACCACGGCTTCTTCGATAATCTTGAAACAAGCAAGCACAATGGTGAACGCGAAGGACTTCAGCAATGTCGGATAGATGAGCGGCGCGCCTTGGAACTGCTCGGCAAAATGGAGCTCCTGGGCGATGAGGATGACCTTTCCAAGCGCCAACGCGTTGATCAGGGCCAATCCCTGCGGTTCGAAATCAATATGCTGCTCGGCGAGAATCACGGATTTATAGATGGCAAACAGACCGAACACAACAAAAAGATAAAGGGAGATCATCAGGTACGCCCTTGCCCCGCGAAAGGCTCTTTGCTTTAGAGTTAGCTTGGTTTCGCTCACGGTGGCATCTCCTTGGAACTGGTTTCGCGAATCGTTTTCACCATGAGGCGATCTATCGGCCTGTAGTTTCGACGCGCTGCAAGGAAAAGGCCGCCTGCCATCTGTTGTGTGGAACAAAAGCGCAAGGGACACTTCTGGTGGACCGACTGACCATGGCCCCGGCGAATGAACGCGCGATGAGAAATAACGAAGCCAGGTCGGCTATTGCTTAAAGATCAGGGGAGGCCCGCTGACTCGCTTCACCTTGAGGTCCACAGTAACCTCGACGCTGAGGGATATGTCAGGGTCGCATCCCACTTGTCGAACTTACCTTCCAGAGCCACCGATGCCTGCACGCTGAACTTCACCAAGCTTTCGTCCCTCGTAAACGCGAAAACAGGAACGTCTGCAGCCGTCTGTGCTCGGTTTAATGACGGGAGCACCGCGGACACAACGAGGCAGAAGATAGCTAATCGCATTGACACCCTCTCCTCTGAACACTTACGAACCTGATGAGGGTGCCATCAGGGGCCAGGTCGCCCAACTGTCAAAAGCTACAGGCCCCATTTTGCCGCAGCGCCGGTGCTAGCGCTTGTTCACTGCGAGCCAGGGCATGCCGCGGTAGGATTCGGCTACCACCCAGGCGGCGGCCGTCAGCGCAAAAGAGATAACGGTCTCGCTCCATAGGAAGGGGTTCTTGGTGCCTGCCGTCACGATGGGTACCCACACCAGCACCGTAAACATGCCAAGCTGCAACGCCGATAGTGCGGCTGCCAGCCGTCCAGACACACCGATGAGCATCGCCACGCCCGCCGCGATGAAGGAACAGCCGAAAAAATACGCCCAGCCCACATGCCATGGCAGCCAGCCAGGCACCAGCGCGGCGGTCTGTTTGACGTATTCGAAATGGGCCACGCCGAAGGGGATCATCGCCAGGCCGTAGGGCACCCTCGCGATGCGCAGACCCTTGTCGCCGGTGGCGAAACCGAGGTGCTGCTTGTCCCAGTCAGCGGCAAACCAGGCATACAGTACCCAGGCGCCCGCGACCATCACCGCGGTCTCACCGCAGCCTGACCAGGAATCTTGCGAGGTGGGCGCGAGGAAGATGTCGCGCACTCTAAACAGCAGCAACCAAAGCAGGAGATAGGCGAGCAACACGCGGGCAGCGGTGGCGGCTGAGCGCTGCCAGAGCAGGCCTATGCCAGATGCCAGGGAGATGAAGGCGCAGAGATAGGTCAGTACCTCGCGCGCGAGCACACCCTTGAGTACCGGCTGCCATACCCCGGCGAAATCGCCTTTGATCAGGCCCAGGATTCCGAGGGCGATCATGGTCGCCGCAAAGACCGCATGACCCACGCTAGCGATGCGCATCGCCCCACCCTCCGGTCATGCCGCGCGTCGCAACCCTGACGGCACCGCTACACAGCGGCTGCGCGTCGTCGATGGCCGCTCGCGAGGTAGAGCGAAGCCCTCGGATCTAGCAATGGGTCACCCGAGGAATCGATGCCGTCCACTCGCGGAATTGGATCGAAAATAATTTGGCGCTGGGCGGCTTCTTCGTCCGGAACCAGGGCGTTGAGCTCGATGACGCCAAATTCCACGAGGGGGTGCTGGTCTTCCCAGTGGACGGTGGAATCGTCGACAATCTCTCCCTTCGAAGCCACTTGTACCAGAATGCGCATCTTCACGGGACCGTGCGCGATTCTGTTCTTGATTTCATCAAAAAGAAAATTCGGCTGCCGCTTTGCCGCTTCCGTTGGCTCCAGGTATTCGCTCCGTTCCGTTGGAACGATGCGGTAGCGCCCGAAGTTGGTGACCCCGTCGCCGTTGATGAATTTGTACGCGGTAACGGAATAGAACGATTCTTTCGCGAAGCTTGTGGGAATAGGCTTGGGTGCTTGAACGAACGCCAGCGCTGCGGGATGCGAGCTGAGAAAGGAATCAACTGGAGTAGGTTTTGGTGTGCCAGGGCCGCTGGCATGAATCGCGCGGAGGAATTGCACAAACTCTTCGGCGGTGCGGGTAGGGAATGCGTTCACCGAGTGCGCAATGATGTCCGTGTGCTCATGTTCGGCCAGATAGAAACGAATGGCGATACCGCGCGGGCTGGCGTTTTCATCGTAGTCTGGGATGGCGGGAATGCCGCCGAAGTCCGAGAACCGAACGCCGATTCGTATCGAGGGCCTGTTCACGTGAGGCGCCTTGGTCAGCGCTCCCACGCCGGCGGAGGGGGTAAAGCTGCCGGACAGGAGAATTCCCTTTGCGTGTGTGGGACGAAAGCCCGGGTGAAGTCCGAACACATCGTCGAACGCCTGAAGGGTGTCACGGCTCAGGGGGTCCACTTGCTCCATTTTCGTCTGAGGTTTTGTCATTTGCGTTTTCCTTTCTCAAAGAGTGGAGGGGCGCTCCTTGATGTAGCCGGGCAATGGGCGTCATAGCTGCACCGAGAGTTTGAGCCCGAAAGTGTACTACCGAAATGTTGCCGAGAGGTAAAAGGCGCTCGCGGGTCACTTGTTCGGTGAGGCTCCTATCGGGCACTGCTGATTGCCAACCAATACAGGTGAGCGAACTCCTGGCTAGAGGTGAGACATTAAACGCCCGAGTGAAATGTTTTACCTGGGAATCTGGCATAACACTTAGCCAGGGCTCTCTTCCTTGCAATCTCTTGGATCGTCCACATTTGTTAGCTAGAAGAGAGAAACCTTAATTCTAGAAGCGCTGTGCATAGTAGAAAACAGCGAAATTGCGGGCGGTCGATGAGGAGGCGCTTTGATGGTTGGGAAAGTTGTAGTGACTGCGATTAAGATCTTCGCGACGTGTCTTGTGTTCGCCGTGTGTTTCGCCGCTGGGGGAGCGCTCTCAGGCCTAAGCAAAATTTCACAACAAACCCCTCCTTCAACAACGTCCCTGCAGGCTCCTTCGGCACAACAGGTAACATCATCCCCACTAGAGGGTCCGGCAAATCAAACTCCTTTGCAGAGGCCCAATAATCTCCTGTACCCTTTTCTGATTTCTTCCGTCTCCGTGGGAGTCGTTCTCGCGTATCTCATTTTGCGTTCGAGCTGGCATGGCTGGCATCTGATAGGCGCGATCTTCGTGGGCATGTATGGCATCTCGACCGTGGCTACTCAAGTCGAGACGCTGTTTTTTCTGTCGCACAAGTTGGCTCATGGAATGATTCGGGCCATCTTTTTGCAGGGAGCAATTACGGCGGCTTTGTTTGCGCCGTTGGCGGTCTTACTGTTGGGCAAGTGGCGCACATCTTCGCCGGCACGAACGACTTTCACGCCTGGCCGCTGGCGCGCCTCATCCATCGCCGCGAGACTTGCGGTCATTGTGGTTGCCTTCGTGTTTCTCTACATGTTCTTCGGCTATTACGTCGCCTGGCAGAGCCCAGCGGTTCGGCAGTATTACGGGGGCCCGGAACAGCCAAGTTTCTTTGCCGCGTTGAAGATCAACTGGATGCACAACCCTTGGATCTACGCGCTTCAGGTATTCCGTGCCCTGCTGTATGCCGCCTGTATGTATCCGCTCATTCGCATGCTCCGTGTGGCAAGGTGGGAAACGGCCCTCGCCATGGCGCTCTTCCTCTCTGTTTGGACGACGATACTTCTCCTTCCCAACCCGCTTATGCCTCCCGACGTGACTTACGCACATTTCCGGGAAATCTTGGGATTCAGCATCGTCTTCGGTGGCATCGCCGGCTGGCTCTTGAGCAAACCGCCAATCCCTGCTGGGAGCATTACTGCGTCCTGACTGGCTCGCACCTCTTGGCTCCGCTGATCTCTGCTGCAGAATTTTCCGAGTCTCTCCCCGCCCATTCTTGTGCCTATTTTTCGGGCGCCGCGAAACTGTGCCAGTCTGGTACTCCTCCTTCTAGCCTTGCCATTCTGGCATCGGCTCCCATGTCTCCGGATCTCACGACGCCGTGCGGGATGCGCTCAAGCGCACTTGACGCGGGGAAGTGTCCGACAGCCGCGACACAGTGAGCGCGAGAGTCTTACTAATTTGTACCTCGAGTGCGAAACGACCCGCCGATTTTTTTGAGCCGTATTCATGCTGACGCAGACCCGCGCTTTCCTATGGCACCTCGCATGCTCACTTTTCCCGTGATGGATTGCCTTCGTGGAAATCATTAGGCGCCCCACGCCTGGATTGCTCCCGGCGACCACCACATGATCGTGGAGCGCCGCGGCACGGCCGTGCAACTCGCCATCAACCAGGCGCCAGCCGAGAACTCCTGCCGTCCGGCCGTCGACGTTCTCTTCCGCAACTCCTGCGCATCGCCAATTCGCCGCTCTACGCCCGCGCCCGCCCGGCGGAGTCCATTCAGTCCGCTATCTTCACTCTCGGCATCCAGCGCATCGAAGACATCCTGCTCAGCAACTGTTTCAGCAATCTGGTCCCTCAGGACAAATGGGTCGTCGATCCCGCGGTCTTCTGGCGGCATTCTTTTGGTTGCGCCCTGGTCTGCCGCGAATTTGCCGAACGCATCGAATACTACGATCCAGACAAAGCCTACCTCGCCGGCTTGCTGCACGACCTCGGCATCATCGTCAATTCGCTGGCCTACACCGAGGAGTTCCGCAAAGTGCTCGCCGCAGCGGTTCAGAGCGGCCGCCCGCTCGACGAGCAGGAAAGGGAATCGCTCGGCTTCACCCACTCGGACAGCGGCGTCATCCTGGGTAAGACCCGGCAGCTTCCCGAGGCGATCTGCGAAGTCATCGAGTGGCACCACGACGTCGAGCATGCCCCTTCGGGAAACCCGCTCATCGCCCTGACCCACCTGGGCGATCTTCTCTGCCGCGTCCGCGACCTCGGTTACGGCTACGAAGAGTGGCGCGCGATCGATCTCGCCGCCGGCCCGGCGTGGTCCGAACTCTCCAGGCATTGTCCCAAGCTGGCTACGCTCGACCTCGCCCGCTTCACCCTCGACATGGACGCCTACATCGCTCGCACCACCAAATTGGTCGACACCATTTTTTCACCGCACTAGCAGTCATCCCGGCAGCCGCCGCAAGAGAAACTCTGGTAGCCCGAATGCTACAAAGGATCGCAGGAGAGCAAATGTGAAGAAACTTAAAGTTCTTATCGTCGATGACTCCGCGGTGATGCGCAAAATCGTCGAGCGCGCCCTTCGCCAGGCGGGTCTTGAGCTCACCGAAGTTCTGGAGGCCAGTAACGGCGCCGAAGCGCTCACCCAAGTTCAGAAGGGCGGCTTGGACATGATCTTGAGCGACATCAATATGCCGGTAATGGACGGCCTCGAATTCCTTAAAAGTCTTGCGGGCGTCGAAGCCGCCAAGGGTGTTCCCGTCATCATGATCACCACCGAGGGCAGCGAGGCTCGCGTGGTCGAGGCGCTCTCCGCGGGCGCACAGGGCTACCTCCGCAAGCCGTTCACTCCCGAACAAGTCAAGGAAAGAGTCGCGCCGCTCCTCTAGGAGGTGGCCAGTGAGCTCCATCACGAAATCATCGCCATCGCGTACGGGTGTAGCCTTCGATCCCGCCTGGAAGACCATTTTGGAATGTGCCGCCATCGAAGTGTTCGAAATGATGGCTGGCGTCCGCCCGGAGCTCAACTCCGCCAGCACCGGATCACCCACCGGAGAGCAAACCGCCATGGTTGGCATGGCCGGCGCGCTCTGCGGCATGACTACGCTCCGGTGCGCCAAGGCCACCTCGGCCAGATTTGCCGCTCTCATGCTCGGCGAATCCGCTGCTTCCGATCATTCCTTGTCCGGCGACGCTCTCGGTGAGCTTTGCAATATGGTCGCAGGTAATTTCAAATCGAAAATCAGCACTCTCGCCGACCACTGCATGCTCTCCGTTCCCACCGTTATCACGGGCGCGGACTACGCCATGGAAACCTCGGAACCCACCGAAGTCGTCATCGTGCCTCTCCTGTTCGAGGGCCTGCCGGTGTGGATTTCCCTCGTCATCCACACCTAGCCGCAACATCCGTCCCGCTGCCTCAGCATGTAATTCCACCCCCTCGGCACGCAATTCCGTTGCGTCGGCTCGCAATTCCTCTGTAGCGGCGGGGCTTGTTTACCTTGAGTCTCGAAGGGCCCGCCCGGCGTCAACCCATGCACGGCTCAAACTGTACGTCGCGTCCCATACCTAACCGGGTTTTCCGGTACTCTTGGCACTAGTATCATAAGTCTTAATTTCACATTGTCACCACCTGTCCGTCGGGCCAACTTTCGGGCGACGTTCCCCCCACCTAGACTGGCTCCTGTGATGCTCTTGGGACGAGAGCGAGAAGAAGAATGCCCAGGCTTGACTATATCTCCTGCATTTTGACTGTAATCTCTACCGTGCTGGTTGGTAGAAAGTTGTGGCAAGGCTGGATTGTTGCCGCAGTCAACAGCGTGATCATTTGTGTGATCGGGATGCGCACCGCGCAATTCGGGTTCGTTCCCGCGAACTTGTTCTGTATGGGCCTGTACGCAAATAACCTCTGGATCTGGCGAGGCAAGAAACCGTGAATAGTGGCGGAAAGACGCTCGTGGTAGCGGTGGCACTGGTGCTCGCGATTGCGGCAAGCGGCCTACGCGCCGGCGCGCAATCGACTTCACCCAGCGAAGCGAAGCGCCAAGCCAAGCGCTTGCTGACTCCCCAATATCCGGAGTTGGCGAAGAAACTTAATCTCTCAGGCACCGTGCGCATCGAGGTGACCATCGGCCCGGACGGCACCGTGAAGCGTACCCGCGTCCTGGGCGGACACCCGCTTCTCGCGGCATCCGCCGAGGAAGCCGCTCAGAAAAGCACCTTCGAGCCCGGACCCAAGGAAACTACCGAAGTCATCGAATTTAAGTTTTAACGCCACGCCCGCCGTCCTCGCCCCTGCGGTGCATCCACTGTCTCACGCCGTAGAACCCCCCGGGGAATTCCGCTGTAAGATACCGAGAAGAATAGGAGAGCGCCGATCGACGCAAACGACTTCCGCAGGATTGCGCTCGCCCTAAAAGGCGCCGAAGAAAGCTCCCACGCGGGAAGCCCCGACTTCCGAGTCGGTGGCCGCATCTTCGCGACGCTGGCCTCGGCGGACCAGGGCTACGGCAACTTGATGCTTACAACGGAACAGCAAGCCGCCTTCGTGCAAGAGCTTCCCGGAGTCTTCGTGCCCATAAAAGGCGGCTGGGGCCGCATGGGAATGACCTACATCAAACTATCGGAGGTCACAGAGGACGTTCTCGCGGGAGCCCTCCACACGGCATGGGAGCTCCGCGTCGACAAAAATGCAAAATCGGGCAAGAAGAATTCCTCGTCGCCCGATCGCCCGCGAAAAGGGAAGAGACGACGCAAATAGCGGCGAACGAACCAGGAGCTGCGAACGCGAATCAATGCTTTCCGCGCAGCCGCTCTGCGCGTCCCGGCGCTATTGCGGCGCAGGTCCCCGCACCACCTGGACGAACATCTCCGGCCGGATCCGTTTCGCGAACGCCGCCCGCACTTCCGCCGCAGTCAATGAGGCATATCGGCTGGCCGCCCTGTTCAATTCGTCCAACGGCAGATTCATCTCCGCGAAACCAAGCAGACTCCCCGCCAAATCATCCTCACTCGCCGCTCGCAAAGACAACTGCCTCAGCAGCAGCGCCTTCGCCTGCTGCAATTCCGACGGGGTCACGTCTTCCTTCTGCATCGCCACCAGATCACGCTGCACCAATTGCCTGGCCTTCGAAACGTTCACGGGATCGCACCCATAGGTCACCGTGTAATCCGCGCGCGTCTTCCGAGCGTCTAGCTTCACGTCCACGTTGTACACGTAACCATTCACCTGCCGCAGGTCGTGATACAGCCGCGTCGCGTAAAACCCGCCTCCCAGCACATGATTTCCCAACTGCAGCGCATAGTAGTCCGAGTCGAATCGCGTGATGCCCACCATCTCCGCCAAGTGCACCGAATCCTGCAGTTGGCTCGGGTCCGGAACGTGCACTGCCGAAGCCGAATTCAAAGGCACCGCCGGCAGAGTCACCTCCGGCTTCGCACCAGAACTCTTCCACCCGCCAAACCATTTCGCAATCACACCATTGGCTTCCTCCGAGGTGACATCCCCAATCACCACGATGGTCGTGAGGTCGGGCCTGACCGCCTTTTCATAATATTTCTTAACGTCGTCCACAGTGAGAGTGGAAATCGTCTGCGGCGTCGCCTCGCGCAGGACCGGATCCTTTGCCGGAAGCAGGCCCGCGAGCACCGCCCGGTCCGTTCGATGCCCAGGACTCTTCAGGTTCCCAGCGGCGAATTGCGCGATTTGCGGCTTGATGTTTTCGAGTGCATCCCCGGGCAGCGCTGGATTCATCTCGTTGTCCGCCAGCAGTTGCAGCCCTCGCGAGAAATCCTGCTTCAGCACGCGCAAGGAAAAATTCAACCCTGGCGTTTCGCTTGCCGCGATATCGTCGAGCGCTTTCTGAAATGCCAGCCTGTCCAGGCTAGTCGTACCGTAGGAAAAGAGCTCATCCAGCACATCCCCGATTCCGTCTTTCCCCGGCGGGGCTTCCAGTTGTTCGTTGTGCAAAACGGTGCCCAGCACCGTAACGGTCGGACTCGTCCTGTCGGTCTTGACGATCACGCGCAGCCCGTTTGGCAGTGTCGTGTCTGTCCACGACACCGGAATGGCGAAAGTCTTCACCGCGAGCAAGTGAGACGCCGCCCACTCGGGCAACGCCACAGGTTTCGTCGGCGCAGAAGTAAGCTGCTCGCTGCCTCCGAATCCCTTTTCAGACACGGCCTCCCCCGAAGGCACCGGCTTGAGTTGCGCCGTGATCGCGCTCTGCTCCACAAGATATTGCTTGGCCACCCGGTTCACGTCGGCCAACGTCACTTTCTTCAGCGCTTCGACAATTTCATCAGGAGAATTCCGCCCCTCGGCCGCCAGCGCCTGTGACCAGCTCTCCGCCAAACCCGGAATCGAATTCCGCGCAAACTCCGCACCCGCCACTTCGCCGCGTTTGGAGGCATCCACAAGGTCCGCGGGAACTCCCTTCGCCGCATACTCGTTCAGAATCTTGCGCATCTCCTCCGTCACCAAAGCCGCGTCCGCCTCTGCGGGCAGGGCCAACACGCCGAACGCAACGCTGGCCTCCGGAAACGTTTCGCCGATGCCAAACTCCGCCGCCAGCGCCTTCCCTTGAGGCACCAGCCCATACAAATTCCCCCGTTGGCTAGCCAGCACATCACTCAAAATCCGCACCGCCGCATAATCGGGACTCGCCGTTCCCGGCATGCGATAGGCAATAAACGAAAGCGCATAGGGAAGATTGCTGTCCAAGGTAAACGATTCCGAGTTTACCGCTTGCAGCTTCACCTCCGGCCGCTTCGGCAAACTCCGTCGTTCGATCTTCCCGTAGAGCTCCTTCACCTTCGCCAGCACCGCCGCCGGATCGACGTCCCCGGAAATCACCAAAATCGCGTTATTCGGCGCATACCAATCCTTGTAAAACTTTTTCAGCATTTCCCCGGTAGTCGCATCGAAGGAAGGCTTCGTCCCCAAAGCATCATGGCTGTAAACCGTCCCCGAAAACATGTCTTCATTCAACCGCGTAAGAAACTTATAGGTAGGATTGGAGAGATCCCGCGCCACTTCCTGCTCGATCGCCCCTTTTTCCTTGTCCCACTCCGCCTGCGCGTCATCGACATCCTGCATGCAAGCCGCATCAATCCGCAGCGCCAACTCCACGTCCGCTGCCGGAACCGTCGTAAAGTACTGCGTGATATTCTGCTGCGTGTCCGCGTTGCTCAAACCGCCCAGCTGCGCATAAATCGCGGCAATCTGGTCCGCGCTGAGTTCCCGGCACCCGCGAAACTCCATATGCTCCTGCGCGTGAGCCATCCCCGGAAATCCCGCTGGCGTCTCATCGCCGCCCACCAGGTAGTTCTGTTCCACAGTGACCACCGGCGCGAGCGCGTCGCGAATGATCACCACCCGCATTCCATTTTCGAGGGTAGCCCGCGTAACGTTCGCATCCTTGCGCCCGGCATCCTGCGCAAACAACGCGCACCCGCACACCAAAATCAATATCACCACCTTAGCCATTGACCGCGCCATCATGCCTCCCAGTAATTGCGCACACTCTTCCACCCTTGGATGCTCCGCGACGACCATGCACGGTGTCAAATCGCAGAGGCCCGGGAACACTCCGCAGCGCCCTTCGATCCGTTGAAACCCGCAGACCTAAGACGAAATCCGGAGAAACTCAAAACAGGGTGTCTGCGCTGAAAGACTAGTTAGACGCACGAACGCTTCGTTCGAGGTCGAGGTAGAACTTGTGCTGCTGAACTTCAATATCGTGGTTGGCTGAGAAGACTTCAAGCGCCCTAGCAGCCAGCCTCTCCCTGTATGCAGGCGAGAACTCAATGTTCTGGAGGCCGCGCGCCAACGCTGCGCTGCTGAACTCATCCACGACTTCAGCGAAGCCTTGCTCGGACGCGTACCGCACCAAGGTGGAATTCTTAGGACCGAAAACCAGAACAGGCTTGCCCGCTGCCAGATAGTCTGCCGTCTTCGAGGCAAACGCGGTTTCCACGGCCTCGCGAGCGTTTTCCGAGAACGAATATGGCAGGAAAAGAATATCTGCGCTGCAGAGCTCTTCATGCAGTTCCATCTGGGACACCCAGCCTCTCACCTCGATGTCGGGGTGGTTCCATCCACGCTTTTGCAACTCTTCCTGTGTCAACGCTGCGCAAAGACGCAGTCTGGCGCCTGAGACTCCGTACTCTTTCAACTGTCCGGTCGTAATGAGGCTAGCGAGTAAATCCAAGCAATCATCGACCGTGTACCCGAGCGTGCCAGCAAACAAGATGACTGGACCACCCGAGCGTGTCACCCCCGCATTGCGTTCGGCTTGGCGGGCGGGCCTCCTGGTTGAAGGCAATTGAATCTCTGCTTGCCGGGCACACTCGCTAAACACCAATCGCTGCATTTCCGGGCTCACGGCATAGATGTGGGCGGCACGTTGCAGAATTTTTGTCGTCAAGCGTCGTTGCCATTTCGCCAGGAAACCCCACGCCGCCGCATTCGACGAAACAAAGTTGTCATGCACAATGGCGATGTGCGGCGTCGCCGTGGCCCAGCAAGCGAGGCCCGCCGCAAGGTAGTAGCGCCCTTGAATGACCGTAATCACCGCGTCGACCCGTCGTCGCCGGATCTCCAGAATTGCACGAAGCGTGACCAAGCCGAGACACAGCCTGTTGCCGGCGCTCTTCAGTCTCCTGAGCCACGGAAATCGGGATTCGCTGAACACGGGGATTACGATGTGACGGCATCCAAAAAGGTTCATGGCCTGCGAATGGCTCACCCCGGTACTCGATGTGATCACCGTCAGGCAATCCGCTGGATGTTTATCCAGCAGTCGTCTCACAAGAATGGCTCCGCCATGATGGTTAGACGGTGGGAACTCGCCAATGTATAGCAGTCGGGGAGGTTGCCTGGCAGCACTCCCCCGTTCGCAGTCTACTGGTATGCCGTCATCCTGCGTGGCGCTCTCCTGATCCTCGAAGCTCGCATGGTCCGACTCTTGCGCTCAAACTTTGTAGACCCCGCGCATCCATTCGGCAGTAATTCGAAGGCCATCTTCGAGACTGTAAGTGTCTTGATGACCAAGATCCCTGATCGCTTTGGAGACATCGACAAGTTTGTGGCGCGTCGTCAGGACCTCCGAATCCCGATATTGTGCCAGCGCCGGCGATGCTCCAGTCACCCTCAACACCGCTTCGGAGAGTTCCTCGATGGTGTGATGATGACTCCCTCCGATGTTGTACGTTTCCCCCGGCTTAAAATTATCGATGATGTTCGCTATGGTCCGGACGGTATCTGCCAGGAAAGTAGAAGTGCGCGAATGGCCTCGAAACACGGTCCACGGCAGCCCATTTAGCGCGCAATAAAGAAAGCGGCAGTTCACCGATCGATAGGGGCTGTAGTATTCCCCTGGCCCGAATGTATTAAATAGACGCACCACCACAGACTCCGTGCCGTATCGCAGGGTCGAATTGCGTATCTGCATTTCGTTGACCCATTTTGTTATGGCATAGTCATTCAATTGCTTGATCTCATGGTCGTCGGTCGCGGTTTCCACCATTAGTTCCGGCCAATCACCATACACCTCGGAAGAAGAGAAGTGGACCAGTCGGAACTTAAAGCGCTCTTGCAGGCGAATGACGTTCTTGGTGCCCACGGCGTTGGTGTGCCATAGCGTCTCGTAGAAGTCCTCTCCGTTCCAGCGGCCAAACTCGGCGGCGCAGTGATACACCAAGTCAAACGGCCCCATCTGCTCCATCACGCGTTCAATCTGTCGGAACTCGCCCACATCGCACCGGGCATACAGCGGCTCAGTTACGTCGGTGCGCACGGAGAAAGCAAGCTCATCCGGCTGATGGGCTATATCGCAAGAAGCCACGTGGTGCCCCCGTCCGCGAAGATCGGAGACCAGCCCAGCCCCGACGGTACCCAACCCTCCGGTTACCAGGATCCGCACGTTCCTACCCTCTGGAATTCGGAATCATCGGATGGATTAGAAGAGCCCTCGAGATCGACCGGATTGGACCGCCAGGCGTCTCCGCCGCTCCACGCGGGATCGAGCCAGCCCTCGGCTCCGTCCCCTCTGGCACGTTCTTGCTTAAGCATGTATCGCTCGCTTCTTCACTTCGAGACAACATCTGTCTTTCTCGGTGGCGCTACCCAAGATCGTGGATCTGAAGTTTTATCACAGTTCTTGCCTAAGTCCGGGCGACAACCACCCACCCCCGCCGCTCGCTGCTTCCCGTGATACATTCCCCACCCATGCCACCCGGCAAAGAAAATCCCTCCCAGCGCTGGCTCCGCATCATCCCCGTCGCCCTGATCATGTACACCATCGCTTTCATCGATCGCACCAACATCTCCCTCGCACTCCCCCGCATCAGTCGCGATCTCCATCTCGATCCGCAGCAAGCCGGCAACGTAGCTGGCATTTTCTATTGGGGCTACCTCGCGCTCCAAATCCCTGGCGGCCACCTCGCCAAGCACTGGAGCCCGAAAAAATTCATCAGCGTCTTGCTGGTAGCCTGGGCCATCTGCGCGGTTGGCTGCGGCTTCGCCCGCACCTACCATGAAATGCTCGTCTTGCGTCTCCTGCTGGGAATAGCCGAAAGCGGCGTCTTTCCCGCCACACTCATCCTGCTCTCGCACTGGTTTTCTCGCGCAGAGCGCGCCCGCGCGAACGCCATGTGGCTTCTGTGCCTCCCAGGCGCCGTCGTTATCTCGTCGCCCTTCTCCGGCTGGGTCCTCGATCACTGGAACTGGCGCTCCATGCTGATCGCCGAAGGCTCACTCCCGTTTCTGTGGCTGATCGTCTGGCTCATCACCGTGCAAGACCACCCCAGCCAGGCCAAATGGCTGCCGGCCGCGGAACGCGAAGCAATTGTGGCCACGCTGCGCCAGGAATCCACCGACCTGGAAACCACGAAAAGCGATTCCTACTTCCACGCCCTCCTCCGACCCCAAGTCTTCCTCCTGGCCGCAGTCTATTTCTGCTTCGTAAGCGGCCAGATGGGCCTGCTCTTCTGGCTCCCCAGCGCCATGGCCACCTTCAAAGGTATGAGCAGCCTCTCCACCGGCTTCCTCTTCACGCTACCTTTTATAGCCGCCTGCGTCGCCCTCATAATAGTAGGCCGCCTCTCCGACCGCGCCCGCGAACGCCGCCTCCACGCCGCCGCCGTAATGGCCTTCGGAGGCTGCTGCATCCTCGCAGCCGTAGCCACCATCCACTACTCGCTAGCCCTATCCTTCGCCTGGATCACCCTAAGCGGCATAGGAGCCTACGGCCCCATGGGCCCGTTCTGGGCCATCCCCACGGAAACGTTACCCGCCAAAATTGTAGGCTCGGTAATGGGCTTCGTAAATGCCCTGGGCAACCTGGGCGCCTACTTCGCCCCGCTAATCGTAGGCGCCCTAAACAAGCGCACCGGCAACTTCTACTCCGGCTTCCTCTTCCTCGGCCTGATCACCATAGCCGCCGGAGCCCTCTGCCTCGGGCTGAAAACAAGTTCCACGGTCCGCGAAGGCCAGTCCGAGTAGCACGGGGCCTACATTCCGCGACACCGTCAAACGCCTCCGTGCCGCTGCCTGCCATGAGCCTCGAAGGTTGCTCCTATTCTGTGCCCTCCGTACTCCTACCTCTGTGCGCTCTGTGTTAAGGTTTTTCCCGCTTTCCTCCGATTTCAAGTGCCCGATTGGCAAGGAGCACGACCCCGTGACCGCCCGCCAACCCGAAGCCCCCGCTCCGTTCGCCCGCGCCGCAGTCCAAATCTTCGCCGCCAACGAGCTCATCAACCAACTTCTCCTCGAACACCTCAACCCGCGCGCCTGGACCGCCAAGCCATCAGGCAAGGCCCGCACCATCGCTGCCATCTTCACCCACTTGCACAACGTCCGCACCAAGTGGGTTCGCCTAACCGCTCCGCACCTCAAGATTCCCCGACAGCTCGACCGCCACCACTGCACGCCAAAGCAAGCCCGCGCCGGACTAACCAAAAGCGCCGCAAGCTGCCAGCAGATGCTAGCCGAAGCCCTCGGCGGCACCAGCCGTATCGAAAAATTCGTAAGAGACGGCTGGGCTAAGCCTTGGCCAGCCGGCCCCGAAATGCTCTGCTACATGCTCACCCACGAAGCCCACCATCGCGGCCAAGTCTGCCTGCTAGCCCACCAACTCGGCTTCCCGCTGCCAAAAAAGGTAGCCTACGGCATCTGGAACTGGGAAAAACTCTGGAAAGACTGCGGCGCAGCCGCCGGCCCCGGCCACGATTCGTAAGCCGGCCGCCCACCCTCGCAAAAACCGCAAGGGTGGGCCACCCGCCGACCCTGATAAGAAAGCTTGTGTCGTTGACGTCCTGGACTGACGCGAGGGCGGCAGGCGGCCCCGATATGCTATACTTGTATAGCGAGGTGGTTTATGTTGGCCATTCGACTTCCGCCGTCCATCGAAAAACGCCTGGAAAAGCTGGCCCGGCGCACTGGGCGCACCAAGACCTTCTATGTCCGTGAAGCCATCCTCGAACACTTGGAAGATCTCGAGGACATGTATCTAGCGGAAGGCGCGTTAGAACGGATCCGCAGCGGCGAAGAGCGGACTATCCCGCTGAAAAACGTCCTGAAACGTCATGGCCTACATCGTTGAGCTATCTGCCGAGGTTGGCCGGGAACTCGGTAAACTCGACGGGCAGCAAGCCAAGCGCATCCTGAAATTCCTTTATGAACGAGTCGCCAAGCTGGAGGACCCTCGCAGCATAGGGAAGGCGCTGCACGGCTCGCGGCTGGGGGAGTTCTGGAAATATCGCGTGGGTGATTACCGGCTCATCTGCAAGATCGAAGACGACCGCCTAATCGTGTTGGTCCTGCGCGTCGGACATCGCAAAGAAATCTATCGATGAGAGAGTATCGCCATATCAGGGTGCGCGCCCCGCGTAAGTAAGCTCCTCTTGATCACCCACGCGGAGGGTGCCCCAGATTCGGTTTTTGAACCTGGGTCTTGGGGTTGACCTTCACTCTGACTCTCGCACGTCCATCCAAATCGACTAGCTTCACGCACTCATATTCTGACACCCCATTCCCAAAATGGTCCTTGATAAATAGTTACCAACATGTTATCCTTCATTGTGTCATCTCAACTAGTAATTCGAACGCATGGCACTTGGGCGGTCACTTCGCGATTTCCCAGATCCAAATTCCATTCCAGCCCTAAACCCCGTAGAATCCGCAGATCCGAAAAATACGCTCGCAACTCCTTTACAATCCGCAGATCCGAAAAAAGGGTGGGGGAGGGGTAAACTGTTAACTGGAATTCTGCTCGCGCATGTGACGACGAGACGCGTAGAACAGTTGGCTGTGCCTCGCGCGCAGCCATCCTCCTGCAGCGGTCGTCCTTTAGGAGGTGGGAGCTTAAGCTCCCACGTAAGCGCTGGCTCACCAGGGGCTTTAGCCCCTGAAGAAGGCTTTTATCAACGGACCATGGGGATTCGATGAGCATTTTCAAAATCGCAGTCATCGCCGGGGACGGCATTGGCAAAGAAGTCGTGCCTGAGGGCATCCGCGTCCTTGAAGCGGCGGGGAAGCGCTTCGGATTTCAATTCGCATGGCATCCGTTCAACTGGAGCTGCGAACGCTACGTCGCCACCGGCAAAATGATGCCCGACGACGGCCTGCAACAACTGCGCCCGTTCGACGCCATCTACCTGGGCGCGGTCGGCCATCCCAGCGTTCCAGATCACATCTCACTTTGGGGTCTGTTGATTCCGATTCGACGAACCTTCCAGCAGTACGTAAATCTCCGCCCAGTGCGCCTGTTTGAGGGCATTGAATCGCCGCTCAAAAACTGGAGGCCCGGTGACATCGATTTCGTCATCGTCCGCGAAAACTGCGAAGGCGAATACTCCAACGTCGGCGGCCGCCTTTACGAGGGCACCCCGGACGAATTGGCCCTCCAGCAAACAATCTTCACGCGCCGCGGCGTAACCCGCATCATCCGCTACGCCTTCGAGCTAGCTCGCAAGAGTAAAAAGCATCTGACGTCGGCCACAAAATCCAACGGCATCATCTTTACCATGCCGTTCTGGGATCAATGTTTCCAGGAAATCGCCGCTGACTATCCCGACGTCCGCACCGACCAATATCACATCGATATCCTGACCGCCCACTTCGTCCGTCATCCCGACTGGTTTGACGTAGTCGTCGGTTCCAACCTGTTCGGCGACATCTTGTCCGACCTTGGCCCAGCGGTAGTCGGCTCGATCGGCATAGCCCCTAGCGCCAACCTGAATCCGGAAAAGGAATTTCCGTCCATGTTCGAGCCGGTTCACGGTTCCGCGCCAGACATCGCCGGAAAGGGAATCGCCAACCCCATCGGCCAGATCTGGTCGGGTGCCATGATGCTGCGCCACCTGGGCGCACCACAAGCCGCCGATGCCGTAGAACGCGCCATCACTCAAGTGCTGGCGAAAGCACAAGTCCGCACGCCAGACATTGGGGGCAACTCGTCGACGAAAGACTTAGGCGAAGCAATCGCCGCAGCGGTCAGCAATGCGAAGTGAGACCATGTAGCCGATGGGCTTAGCCCGGCGTCGCATGCAACATTCACAGACGGACAAGTTCGGAATTTATTGCAGCGAGAACACGATGGTCTGATCTTTGAGCTTGTAAGTTAGCTCCAGCGGAGTTTTCTTTTTCTCCCGGATCGATGCCGGGAAATACAGATAGCCTGCCACGGGTTTGGAGGCAGACCCTTCAGGCAGGGCCTTGTCGGCGAGTTCGGTTTCGATGTTGGCGCGATCACGGTCCGCGCCCCCGGATTGCGTTCCGGAAGGGTCAACGCCGACGCCCACGCCGGTTTCGGTAGTGACGCCATGATATTTCACGGGCCGCCCGGTGACCGGATCGATGTACGTACCGGACTCGTACCCGACTCCAACGGTCTCGGTTGTCGAGACGCGACTGGTCGCCTCGGGTTTCTTATCCAGGCGAGCCGCCACAACCTGAGGGCTCATGGCCCGGGCGGAAATATCGTTTCCTTCAGGCCGAAGCGCGAAATCGTCCAGCAGGACGTCCACCGGCTTATCCTTCACCGGATAGAAGGCCACTTCGACGACGATGCAGCAGCGACTAACATTGGCCGAGAATTTCTTGTGGGCTTGGTCGGCGGTCAATACTTCGGCGCCGATGATGAGCCCATCGCGCTCCGCATGCGCGTGATATTTGTCCGCATTCTCTCGCGGCACGGTTCCCTTGGGTCCGGCGATCGTCACGGATGCAGCAGCGATCACGGCAAGCGAGGCCCAGAGTTTTCTCGTCATCGCGCCACCTCGGGTCTATCGCCGATACTGCTCCTGCGTAATGAGTCAGTCAAGCGCCAACTCGTTGCAGATACGCGGTTTCCCGGTGGTGCATATTTGACGGCCCAGCGACGAGCGGATTGATGCGAAAACACTGGCCGCTGGTACTATTGCGCGGTATACGGTTCGCGTGTATGCTTGAAAAATGTTGACCAACCCTCAGACGACTCGCCGCGCGACAGCTTGTTGCTGTCTCCGCTGTACTTGTGTGTTTTCTGGCGCGGGGAGACTGGGCATCTAGCAACGTAAGTTTAGCCTCGGTTTTCTGAACCCACCGCCAGAACGAAATTGGCCGGTGGGTTTTTTGTTTTCAGTTCAGGGTTCCGGTGTAAAGAATTTTCAAACGCGAATTACATAGTGAAAGAGGAGATCGAAGAAATGGCTGACTATAAACACCCCGAAGTATTGGTTTCCACCGAATGGGTCGCAAAAAACCTGAATGCGCCGAGTACCCGCTTAGTGGAAGTCGATGTGGACACTAGCGCATACGATCAGGGGCACATTCCCGGCGCGGTGGGCTGGAACTGGCAGACGCAGCTGCAAGACAATATCCGTCGCGACCTGATTGACAAGGCTGCGCTAGAGGCTTTGCTGAGCAAGTCGGGCATCGCGAATGACACAACGATTTTGCTGTACGGCGACAACAACAACTGGTTCGCGGCGTATGCGCTCTGGCAGTTGAAATATCACGGCCACAAGGATGTGAAGCTGGTCAACGGCGGACGCAAGAAGTGGCTGGAGGAAAAGCGCCCGATCACGACTGAACCGACGAAGGTGGCGGCAACGACGTATCGCGCAGGCGAACCGGATGAGTCGATTCGCGCGCGGCGCGAGGAAGTGCTGGCGATCGTGGAAAAGAAGAAGCCTGGACATCTCGTGGATGTGCGTTCGGTGGATGAGTTCAGCGGGAAAATCATTGCCCCTCCAGGAATGACCGAGACGGCGCAGCGCGCGGGTCATATTCCCGGCGCGGCGAATGTTCCGTGGGCCCAAGCGGCCAATGAGGATGGAACGTTCAAGTCGGCCGATGCGTTGGCAAGCCTTTACGGCGCCAAGGGGGTGAGCGGAGCGGACGAGACCATCGCCTACTGCCGCATCGGCGAGCGAAGTTCGCACACATGGTTCGTGCTGAGGTATCTTCTCGGCTACGACAACGTGAAGAACTACGACGGTTCATGGACGGAATGGGGTAATCTAATCGGCGCTCCGGTCACAAACGAGACGGCTTCAGCTTCGGGCTCGTTGGCGGCAGGAGCGCGTTGATCGAGTGGATTGAACGTATTGATTCCGGCATTGTAGTGCACGCTGGAGACTTCTTTTTGGAAGCGCCGGGCTAAAGCCCGGCGCCTACACAGGTTCTTACGATTTCGCCCAGAAAGAATCGAATCGCGAGTGCCAGAGCTTGTGGGCTTGATTCTTTCCGGATTCGGTGGCGCGGTCGCCAAGTGGTAAGGCAAAGGTCTGCAAAACCTTTATCGGCGGTTCGATTCCGCCTCGCGCCTCCAAAGTTTCTTGGTTGTGTTTGTTTCTCTTTCTACGCACTTCTCTTTTAGACAGCTCTCCTCAGAATTTTCCCCTTCTTGCTTGTCTCTCTCGATTTCTGCTTCTGGCGGATCTCTAGCTGCTTATGCCTTGGCAAGCTGGGGCGCAGCGGTGCTGCGCCCCTACAGCAAGCGATCGTTCGAACATCGCGCGCGTCTTCGAAGCACCTCGCTCCCAGTGTGATCCAAGAACGGGCGTGTCAGCGGCTTGTCAAGTTGGTGTCAAAGGACGCTACGTTTTTGGTCGGTGCCCTTAGTTCTTTGTTAGTCCTGCCTGCGGTGCGTTTTTGGGCCTGTTGATTCCTTCGCGTTCTCGAATACTTACAAGAGATTTCAGGAGACGGGAATGGACAAGGTCATTCGCATTCTTGTGGCGAACCGACCGCGGGTGATGCGCGAGTTGTTGCTGGCTACGCTTGCGGAGCGCCCGGACATAGAAATTGTGGGGGAAGTGTCCAGCGAAGCAGAAATTCCCGCGTCGGTGAAGAGGACTGCGCCGGACTTGCTGGTGATCTCTCTGGATGAACTCGGCCAGCGTCCGAAGATTTGCGACACGGTGCTGCGCGCGCATCCGGACGTGCGGATTGTCGCTGTGGCTACCGAACACAATCGAAGCGTGTGCTATTGGGCGTCGCTGCAGCTCGACATTCACTGCAGTGACATTGAGCCATCGCAGGAGGGAATCCTGGGCGTGATGCGAAATATCGCGGGAGCGGGAGGAGTGGCGTGATGCGGTATAGCCGGATACGAGAAGGGGTGACAGCCCTAGCACATTGGGGCGCAGCGTGCTGCGGCCCTACAGGGACGTTGCGCGTCTCGATGGTCGCCGGGCTTCTTTGCGTGTTCTTGCACGGTGCTCCCGTATTGGCGCAGGACGGCGGCCGGCCTAGTACACGTGACCGGGAAACATCCGAGCAGAGGCGTCCCGCGGAAAGCTCCGATCTGGTGAAGGAAAATTTGGAGCGCGTGTCCGCGTCGGCGGTGCAGATCAAGGCCGTACTGATCAAGGATCAAGGGCTGCTCGTGGAGTTGAAGAGGTGGGTGGCGAAAGAAGCAGGCGATAACGGGCAGGTCGTGGAGGATTCCGCGGTCAGCGACCAGGGGATTTTTGAGCGGCTGGATCAGGACCTGGCGTTTCGTTCGGTGGCGACGAGGTTGGTGCAGCGATATGGCTATCTGCTGCCCAGTGTGAATCCGGATTCCGACGCGGCGAAGGAGCAGGACCTGATTCTGAAAGAGCGGGCGCGGCGATTGGTGCAAATCGAAGGGCAGGAGGATGCGCAGTCACTGCAGCCGCGTTCTGAAGAGAAAGTGGAACGGACATCGTCGTGCGATCCGCGGCGCGACGCTGACTGTGACGAGGCTCCTGCAGGCCGCTCGAAGTCGCGAACACCGCGCCGCCAAGCGGCGCCAGATACGGACTCGACCTTACCGGTGTTGCCGGACTTGATGTCGCCTGGAACGGTGTCGCCCGACGATCTTGCGCGGACATTGCGGGCCGCGTCGGGCGGTGAGGATGGAGGCGCGCCGCTATCACCGGGAGCTGATGCGAGTTTCAGTCTGGCTTCTAACCCGATGAAGCGGCCGCAGGATGGCAACGGCATTGGGCTCGCGACGAGGCCGGAGATGGATGGCGGGGGCAGCGGGCGCAATCCGCTGCTCGATTTGTTTCCCTCGCCGGGCGTAGACACGGCGCGCGGCGGGGTCGCGACCGGCAAAGATACCAAGAACATCGTGAGGCTGCCCGGAAGCCGAGGCGGAACGGATACGAAGGATCTGGCGCCGGTTGTGATGGAGCGGAAGCTGAATCCGTATTCGGATGTTCCGTCTCTTTACGACTTGTACGTGCAGGCATCGCCTCGCGACCGGAATCTCGACCGCTTCGGATTGGAGATGTTTCGCAACGGGACGCGCGACCTCGATGCGATTCCGATGGATCTGCCTGTGGGGCCGGATTACGTGGTAGGGCCGGGCGACGGGCTGGCGATTGATCTATGGGGTGGATTCTCTCAGCGGTTCACGCGGACCGTGGATCGCGAAGGGCGCATTGCATTGCCAGAGGCCGGGCCGTTGTTGGTGAGCGGGCGGACACTGGGAGATGTGCAGCAGGCGGTGCAGCAGGCGCTGCGCTCGCAGTATCAGGATGCGTCGGCGGATGTTTCTTTATCGAGGTTGCGGACGGTTCGCGTGTATGTGGTGGGAGAGGTGGCGGAGCCGGGGGCTTACGACATCAGTTCGCTTTCGACGCCGTTGAATGCGTTGTTTGCCGCGGGCGGTGTAACGCAGCGCGGTTCGTTGCGCGCTTTGAAGCATTACCGTGGAAAACAACTGATTGAGGAAGTGGACGCGTACGACTTATTGCTGCGCGGAGTGGGGTCGGACGCGAAACGGCTGGAGAACGGCGACTCGCTGATGGTGCCAACGGTGGGCGCGCAGGTGACCGTGAGCGGCATGGTGCGGCGTCCGGCGATCTACGAGTTACATGAGGAGTCCTCACTCGCCGATGCGATCAACCTGGCGGGCGGTATTTTGCCGGCAGCGGCGCTGCAGCACATCGAATTGCAACGATTGCAGGCGCATGAGAAGCGAACGATGCAGACGATTGAGATTTCTCCCGGCGGCGATCCGTCGGCGATCGAAAAAGAGTTGAGCGCGGTGAAGATCGAGGATGGAGACGAAATTCATATTTTCCCGATCGCGGCTTACAACGAGAGCGCAATTTATCTGCAAGGACACGTACAGCGGCCGGGGCGCTATTCCTATCGCGACGGAATGAAGCTCACAGATGTTGTGGCGTCGTATGGCGATTTGCTGCCTGAGCCGGCGGGGCATTACGCGGAGATCGTGCGATTGAACGCACCGGATTTCCGGCCAAGCGTCGAGAGCTTCGACCTTGCGGCGGCGCTGGCCAATCCTGCGGAAAGTCCCAAGTTGCAGGCTCTGGACACCGTGCGAATTTTCAGCCGATACGATTTCGAACAAGCGCCAACGGTGTGGGTAGGCGGAGAAGTGCGCGCGCCGGGGAAGTACCGGACGTCCGGGCAGGCGCATGTGCGGGATGCAATTTATCTCGCAGGCGGAGTCTCGCCGGATGCGGCTTTGGATGCGGCGCAGTTGTTCCGAACGCAAGCCGACGGAACGATGAAGATCGTGAGTGTGAATCTGAATGCGGCGCTGGCGGGGAATCCGGCCGATAACTTGATTCTGCAACCGCGCGACCGATTGATGATTCATCGGAGTGCAGCGAGGGTCGAGCCGGCGACGGTGTACATCAAGGGAGAAGTGGCGAAACCGGGGCGATATCCGCTAACGAGCAACATGCACGTTGAGGATTTGATCGGCGTCGCCGGGGGATTGAAACGCAGTGCGGATAGTTCGAGAGCAGACCTGACGAGCTACGCGGTGGGTAACAAGCAGCACGCGGCTACACAGAGCCAGACGGTGGAACTGTCGGCGGCGCTGACCGGGGACGAGGGTGCGAACGTGCCGTTGCGCGACGGCGACGTCCTGACGATTCGACAAAATCCTGGATGGAATGATCTTGCGGCGTCTGCAACGGTCAAAGGTGAAGTTGAACACGCCGGTTCGTACGGCATCAAGCCGGGCGAACGGCTGAGCTCTTTGCTAGCGCGCGCTGGAGGATTTAGTCCGCAAGCGTATCCCTATGGAGCGGTGTTGATGAGGCGAGACGTGCGCGACCTCGAAATGAAATCGCGCAGCGAGCTGGTGGAGCGGATGAAATTCGAGCAGGCCAACTTGAGAGCGCTGCCAGAGAACACGGCGGATGAGAAGAACGGGAAGCTGACGGCGCTGGCTCAAACACAGACGGCGCTCAATCAATTGCAGGAGAACCAGCCGATTGGGCGAGTGGTGATCCACATACAGCCGGAAGTGAAAGCGTGGAGGAATACCGAAGCAGATGTGCCGATACGGGACGGGGACGTGTTGTTGATTCCCAAGAAGGCGGACTACGTGGCGGTTACCGGACAGGTATTTAACCCGACAGCGATCGGATACAAGGCGGGACGAAGCGCCAAGTGGTACCTGAGTCAGGCGGGGGGATTAACGCAACTGGCCGACAAGAAAGCCGCGTTTGTGATACGGGCGGACGGGTCGGTGATTGGGTCGAAGAACAATCCCGGATTATGGAGCGGAGATCCGATGGACGCGGCGCTGAAGCCGGGAGATTCCATCGTGGTTCCGGAAAAGGCGCTAAGTGTGGGCGGCCGAAACTGGTCTACGATTTTCCAGGCGGCCCAGGTGGCGTCTTCGGTGGCGTTCGCGGTCGCGTACTTCAAGCCGTGAGACAGAGACGATGGATGCGAGCGTGAAAGGGAAAGCCGTGTTGCTACGAGGAAAAGGAGCCCGATTCTCGCTGATGGGATTTCACGTCGTCGTCGAGCAGGTTTGTGAATGACTGTGAACGTCAATGGCAACGACGTGATTCGCGCGCCGGAACAGCACGTTTCGGGGAATGGCAATCCGCGAAAGGTGAGTGTGGTGAACTCCCAGCGAGTGCGGGAGGAACGGATTGCGCGCGCGCGGATTCTTTGGGAGAGCCGCCGGACCCTGGGGTGGTCGCTTGTTTGGGGCTTCGTTGTGAGCCTGGTGGTGGTGCTGCTCTTGCCTAAGGGGTACGAGGCGACGGCGAAATTGATGCCGCCTGAAACAGGCTCCGGCAGCGGGGCGGCGTTGATGGCAGCTTTGGCGACGCGCGGGGCCGGAATGCTGGGGGGGCTTGCGAGCGATCTGCTGGGGGTAAAGGGAAACGGGCCCGTGTTCGTGGAGATTTTGGAGAGCCGAACCGTTGCTGACCGATTGATCGATGAGTTTCAGCTGAGTCGCGAATACCGCACCACGAAGATCGAGTACACGCGGAAGCAGCTGGAGGCGCATACGAAGACCAGCGAGGACCGGAAAAGCGGCGTGATCACGATCACGGTGACAAGTCGCGATCCGGGCCGGGCGGCTGCGATGGCACAGGCCTACGTGGGTGAACTGGACCGCCTGGTGTCGCAACTCAGCACTTCGTCTGCGCGGCGGGAGCGCATTTTTCTGGAAGACCGGTTGAAGACGGTGAAGAGCGATCTGGACAATGCCGCCACACAATTCAGCGAATTTGCGAGCAAGAACACGGCTATTGATATTCCCGCGCAGGGCAAAGCGATGGTGGAGGCTGCGGCGGCGTTGCAGGGGCAGTTGATCGCGGCGGAGGCGGAAGCGAGCGGGCTTGAGAAAATTTATACCGTCAACAACGTGCGGGTGAAGGCGCTGCAGGCGCGCATTGGGGAGCTGCGGGAACAGCTGCAAAAGCTGGGTGGCAGCTCTTCGCCCGCCGAGGTTCGAAGCGATAACTCGCTCTATCCATCGATACGAAAACTGCCGCTGCTGGGTGTGACGTATGCGGATCTTTTTCGCCGGACGAAAATTGAAGAAACAGTGTACGAACTACTGACGCAGCAGTACGAGTTGGCGAAGGTGCAGGAAGCGAAAGAGATTCCGAGCGTGAAGGTTTTGGATAGCGCGGTGGTGCCGACGGTGAAGTCTTCGCCACATCGTGTGGCGCTTACCTGGTGCGGGACCTTTTTGGCGCTTTGCGGAACGGCGGCGTGGATTTTGCTGCGGAAGAGATGGACGGAAATCGATCCGACGGATCCCGGGCGATTGCTGGCAGAGGAAATGGCCACATCAGTGGCGATAACCGCGCGGCGATTTGCGGCTGTTGGGTCGGCTGCGCGGAGTGCGGTGGCACGTCGTTGGGACCCGAAAAATTGGCGCGGCGCGCCGGAAGCAGTGGAGAGGAAGCGTGATGTGGCTTCGAGTGTCACGCAAACCTTGCTATGACCGGAATCGAAGCGCGGACGGTAGTCAACATAGAACGGGATCTTCGGAGATGAACGGAACGGCTACACGACAGGCGCATTCCACCGTGGCACGAGATTTTGCGGCGCCGGAGGAACTCAGCGGTGGATTCGCAGCGGGTGAGGAAAGCAGCGCGCGAGGCTCGTCCGGACGGCTGCGGGTTGGCCTGGTCCGGCAGATCGTCTACGTGGCGATTGATGTTGCGATGGTATGGCTGGGCGGCGTGCTGGTGTATTGGCTGAGTTTTGATTTTCACGTGAAGCGCGGATTTTCCGTCGCGCCCGCTGGGGGATTTGTTGCGCACATGTTGTCCCCCGCGTATCCAGGTTTCCTGGCGCTCTATGCGGCACTAATCGTGCTGGCGTGCAAGAGCCAGCATTTGTATCGGACTCCGAAGGAAGTGTCGGCAATCGGAGAAAGCACGACGGTGTTGAAAGCGGTTGGATTGGCGACGGCACTATTTGTGATGTTTGTATTCGCTTCGGGGAATAAGGCCATTTCGCGCGTTACCGTGGCTTACGCCGGAGTGTTAAACGCGCTCACGCTGGCGGGATGGCGATACGCGAAGCGCTGGTACGTTTTGCGGCGGGTGAGTCAAGGCGAATGCTCTTCACGTGTGCTGATTGTGGGCGCTGGGCCGACCGGCAGGGCGCTCGCGACATGGTTAGAGGCAAACCGGCACCTTGGATACTCCGTGTGCGGATTTGTGGATCCGCACCAGAACGGTGACGCGCGGGTGTTGGGTTCGCTGAACGATTTTCGGCGTGTGGCGTTGGAGCAATTTGTCGATCAGGTGTTTGTGGCGTTGCCGGCCGACCGCGAAGTGGTGAAGGAGATTTTCGTGGAGGCGCGGCGTTTGCGATTGGACATGAACGTGGTGCCGGACTTGTATGACGGATTGGGATGGCATGCCCCGATGCACGCGATCGGAGGATTCCCGGTGCTGGAACTGCACGGGCAGCCGATTCCGGCGTTCGGCTTGGCAGCGAAGCGGGTGCTGGATGTGCTGCTTGGAATTGTGGGCCTTGGGTTGAGCTTGCCGATTGTGGGGCTCGCGGCTCTTTGGATTGTCGTGGATTCGCCGGGTCCGGTGTTTTATTCGGCGTTGCGCATCGGAAGGAAGGGAAAGAAGTTTCGCTGCTACAAGTTGCGGACGATGGTGGCGGGCGCGGATCTGGCGAAAGAGGAGTTGCGCCGGTCAAACGAGCGGAATGGACCTTTCTTCAAAATGGAGAAGGATCCGCGGATTACTCAGAGCGGGTTTTGGCTGCGGAGATTCAGCGTTGATGAGTTGCCGCAATTCATCAACGTCATTCGAGGAGATATGAGTTTGGTCGGGCCTCGGCCGCACCCGTTGGACGATGTCGAGCTTTACCGGGCGGAGGATTTGCGGCGGTTGGATGTCAAGCCAGGCGTGACGGGATTGTGGCAAGTGACCGCGCGGCGTGATCCCTCGTTCGAAACGAATATGGCGCTGGATCTGGAATACATCGAGAGCTGGAGCCTGGCGCTGGATTTCAGGATTCTGTTGAAGACTCTGCCGGTGGTGCTGCGGGCGGAAGGGCTTTGAGGACGCGGCGATGAATGCGGTGCCGGCACCTGCGGTCCCAGAAATTCGAGAAACGGCACCGCGCTTGGCGATTGCTGATAGGTCTGCTGCTGATCTGTTTGCGCCGGGCAGGTTGCGCGCTTTGGGCGTTAAGTCGGCGTGGTCTTTGGTGGATCAGGGGCTCACGGCGCTCACGGGTTTTTGCGTGACGTTTCTTTTGGCGCGATGGCTGGCGCCGGAAGTGTACGGAGCGTACGCAATTGCGTTTGCGGGGTATCTGTTTGTGGGCGGGTTGCACAACGTGATCGTGCTGGAGCCAATGAGCGTGATTGGTCCGTCGCGGCATGCGGCTCGACTGCAGGAGTATTTCCGTGCGCAGCTGGTCTTGCACGGGGTGTTGGTGGGTACTTGCTCCGCTGGGGTGGCTTGCGTTGCGATAGCTGTGTGGCTTGTTGAGCCCGCGAGCCGGCTGGCCGGAGCGATTGCGGGCAGCGGGTTGGCGCTTCCGTTTTTGCTGTCCCTGTTTCTCGCGCGACGGATGTGTTACGTGAGGCAGCGGCCGTTTACAGCGACGCTTGGCAGTGGATGTTGTTTCGTGTTGGCACTTGTTGGCATGTATATGCTTCGCCATTTCGAGCGGGTCAGCCCGTTTTCGGTGTTTGTACTTGTGGGAGCGGCGAGCGTTGTGGGTTCGTGCTTAGTTTTTCGAGAGGTCGGCGTAGGCACGTTACATCCGGCTGGGGTTTCCGACGAGCGGACGGCGTGGGTTTCGGCGTTGAGAGAGAACTGGGCGTACGGGCGGTGGTTGGTCGGCAGCACGATTTTGTATTCGGTGTCGGGGCAAGTACAGATGTTTTTGGCGGCAGCATTTCTGGGGTTGGGAGCGGCAGGAATATTGCGAGCGATGATGTTGCCGGCGTCGGCGATGACGCAGTTCGTCACAGCTGCGGGCCTGCTGGTGCTGCCGGGATTTTCTTACGACTTTGGGCGCGGGCTGGCAAGTCGTATACGGCACAGAGCGATGATTTTGAGCGGCGTGTTGTGCGGAGCGGGGATCTGTTTTTCGGTGATGTTGTGGATGGTTGCGGAGCGGGCGGAGCATATTTTGTTCGCGGGCAAGTACGCGGGGTACGCGTGGCTCATGCCCATACTTTCGCTGGTTCCCGCGGTCAATGGCTTGACGATGGGTTTCTCGTTAGCTTTGCGGGCATCGCAGAGACCTCACTTGGATTTGCTGGCGAACGCGATTGCTGCGCCAATCGCAGTTGTTTCGGCGGTGAGCTTTATTCATTGGTGGGGGCTTGCGGGCGCGGCCACGAGTATGGTGACTGGCTTTGTCGTGTATATGGGCGTGAATTGGTGGGCGTTTTATGCGACGCCAGGGTTGGAAATCAGACCTGAAATTGGCGGCCGCGGTGCGGCTCGATGAGAACCGCGGAGGCAGTTCAACGGGAATACTACGAGCGCACGGCGCACCTGTACGATGCCTCGCACGTTCGTGATGGAGACGAACACTACGTTGCTTTGCGGCATATCGGCGGATTCTTCGATGCTTTAGGGATAGCGAGCGTTTTGGATGTTGGATGCGGAACCGGCAGAGGCGTGAAGTATTTCCTGGAGAGGAGACCTGGAGTCTTGGTGCAGGGAATCGAGCCCGTTGCGGCGCTGATCGATCAGGCCGTCCATGTGAATTTCGTGCCTCCGGGCCTGATTACGAAGGGGAACGGCGAGGCTCTGCCTTTCGCGGACCAGACTTTCGACGCGGTGTTCGAGTGCGGGATTCTGCATCACGTGAAGGAACCCAACCAAATTGTGAAGGAGATGACGCGGGTTTCGCGTAAGGCTATTTTTTTGTCGGACGAGAATCGATTCGCTCATGGGAGCACGTTTGCACGTTGGGCGAAGTTGCTGCTGTGCAAGACAGGAATCTTCCGAGCGGCTTATTGCTTGAAGACTTTGGGCAAGGGCTACCGCTTTTCGGAGGGCGACGGGTTGGCGTACTCGTACAGCGTGTTCGACTCGATGCAGGTGTTATCGGAGTGGGCCGACCGAGTGATTGTGATTCCGACGGATGAGGTCAAGACGAAGAGCGTATTTCATCCCTTGCTGACCTCGTTTCACGTGTTGCTGTGTGCTATTCGGGATGGTGGCGACTAGCGGATGGCGTCGGTAGCCGTAAAGGATTCGACTGATGGGCTTGACCAGATTCGCGCATGAGGTGTCACAGGCTTCGCACTATCGGCGAAGGCCGATTGCGGCGTTGCGATATGCGTATGCGAAATGGGTCTTCCGAAGATTTCGTCAGGCGAGCCCCCTGAAATTTCTTCAGGGGCTGGGAATTGATGTTGACCTCGCATTTCTGGGATTTTCCGAATGGCGCTCGAGGTTAGAGAGCGTCGTTTCGTCCGTGCAAAACGGAAATAACGGTCAGGGCGGGATCAGTTTTGACGACGGGAAGATTCTGTATGGGTTGGTGCGGGCGCTCAAGCCGGATTATGTCATTGAGACGGGAGTTGCTGCAGGCGTATCGACGTCGTTTTTCGGTGCGGCGCTGATTGAGAATGGCCGGGGCAGGTTATTTTCCGTCGAGCTACCGCCGGAAGTGGCTGGCCAGGGAACGCTGGCCGATGGTTCCGTGTATGCGTGGCACGAGCACGGGGTAGGTTGGGCAATCCCCGATGAGATAAAGCACACTCTCGGAGACCGCCACCGATTGATCCTTCAAGACGTGCGCACGGCACTCCCTTCGTTGCTGAACGAGCTACCGTACGTCGACATCTTTTTTCACGACGATCTGCATACGCCGGACCACATGTATTGGGAGTACGACGCTGTATGGCCGACGCTGAGCCCGCGAGGCGTGCTCATTTCGGACGACGCAAATCATGGCTGGATCAAGTTTTGCGTCGAACGAGGGCTCAACGAGACGGCGTTCTACAACATCGATCGGCTGTGTGCGCTTCGCAAAGGGTCCAGAGAATTGGCGTCATGAGAATCGCACTGTTCGACTACATCGTGACGTCTGACAACGCGATCGGGAAGTGCGACCTTGCTATTCTCGCAGCTCTTTGCAAGCAGCACGAGTTCACGGTTTTTTCGACGCGATTCGAAAACCCACGACCGGAAAGAATTCGCTGGGTGCGGGTTCCGGCTCCCCGGCGGCCCATGGTGTTGCTCTACATCGTGTTCCATCTATTCGCTCCTCTCTGCTACGGATGGCATCGGCTTCGTTATCGAATGCGCTTCGACGTCGTGCAGGTGATCGAGAGCAATCTGCTGTTTGGGGACATCGCCTATTCGCATTTTTGCCATAAGGCATTTCTCGACCGGTATTGGGAGGGAATTGGGGCCGGCGGCTTGCGAGGAGCTCTGCGGTGGTTGGATCATCGCTTGCGCGCGCTGTTCGAGCCTTGGGTGTACCGGCGAGTCGCGCGGATTGTTGCGCCTTCACACGGCTTGTGCCGGGAGCTTACGAGTGCCTATCCGCAGGCGAGCAGCAAAATCCGCGTGTTGGCAAATCCTGTCGATCTTGAGAGCCTTCGGCCACCCGCAGGTTTCGATCGGTGCGCGTTCCGGCAAAGTCTGGGCTGGAAGTGCGAGGATATCGTGTTGGCCTTTGTGGCCCTGGGGCACTTCGAGCGCAAAGGGCTGCCGCTGTTGTTAGAGGCGCTTCGAGCCGCAAACAATTCAAAATTGAAAGCGATCGTAGTGGGCGGATCAAGCGGAGGCATCGCTGCGTATCGCGAACGCGCCAACCAGAGCGGGCTGAACGGCGACGTAAAATTCATCAAGACACAAAAGGACGTCCGACCTTATCTCTGGGCAGCTGACGCGCTTGCGCTCCCTTCTCACTACGAGGTGTTTCCGCTCGTAGCACTCGAGGCTGCAGCAGCAGGACTGCCTCTCCTGGTTACCCCGTTGAACGGTGTGGAGGAATTTCTGCGCGATGGCGAGAACGGGCTATTGATGGAACGCAACGCGCCCGGAGTTTCAGATTGCATTGCGCGATTCACCGGGATGCCGATCGAGGCGAGACGAAGCATGGGGAAACGCGCGCAGATCGATGTGGAACGTTACGGTGTCCCTGAATTTGTGGCGGGGTGGTCGAGATTGTACGCGGAGACTGGGTCCCATGCCCGTTGACGCGATGCTGGTGGCTCGAGCGCTGTTCTGGGTGTTCGCGGCGGGCGTGTTTGTGCTGCCGATGCGATGGTCGTTGTTCTGTTTCATTCTGGCCGCGCATATGGACATCACGTCCTTGACGTTCAATTCCGCAACTGCGGTTGGGTTTGAGAACACGATCCGGATTGTGGGCCTGCCCGCCTTGCTTCTGTTGCGCACGGGTTTCGCGCCGCTGAAAGACATGACATGGACCTTGCCGCAGAAGATCTGGCTGGGACTCATCGTTTATGCGGCGATCGCGGGATTCTGGGGTGGTTTTCCCCTGGCGGCGATCAAGATGGTGGCTTACCTGGTCGCCTATTTTGTGCTGTACCTGGTTTTCTGCAGTGCATGGTGTGAGCGCTGGTTGGACATCGGCTTGGTAAGACTGCTGGCCTGGTCTGTCATCGCGCTAGCGGTATTGCAAACCTTCGTCCTCGGCGATGAGTGGGGCGGAATCGAAGAGCGTTTCACATCTTTTTCGGCGCCTCAATATTTTGCGGCATTTCTTGTGGCGGTGCTGGCGATCCTGATGTTTTCCGGAGAGCGAGGGTGGTTCCACTACGCGACGTGCGGCGGTCTGATGGCCGCAATTGTATGGTCTGGCAGCCGCTACGTGTTTGTCAGCATGGTTGCGCTTGCCGTGATCGGATGCTTTCAACTCGCATCTGGAAGACATGGATCTTTGAGATGGCGGCCGAACCTTCGCAAAATGCTGCTGACGCTGGGGATTGCCGCGGCGGTGATCGGGATCCTCGTAATCTACCTTCCCGATAACCGAATCGATGAACTGGTCGGTGCGGTGTCCGAGGACGACGCGACCGTCGAGGACGTCGGAACGTTCGCGTGGCGCCTTGGCATCTACGAGGACGTCCTTGAGCACCTGGAAAAGAGGACTGGGCCGGAGTTGTTCCTTGGTTCGGGGACCAGCAGCGGCGCCGCTTTGATGTTGAATCACGATCCTGACCACTACGACCGCGAGGGCATCGACGCCAATCGCGTGCTTCACAGCGAATTTCTGCGGGCGCTGTATGAGTGGGGTATTCCGGGATTCGGACTCCTGCTTGCCTTTGTAATCGTGGCGACTATGGGCTTCGTACAAAAGATAGTCGCGGAAAAAGGCGGCCCGGCACTTGCATTTGCGGGCGCGTTGCCGTCGATCGTACTGGGGCTCGCGATCGAAAACATGCTGGCCAGCGCGGCGTCGGCGGGAGGAGTGGGCATCCTGCTGGCTATGACCTTCGCGTGGAAGGGCGAGCCAGCCAATGGGCGGGATAACGCGGTGGATGAGGTTCCTGAAGAGGTTCCTGAGGGCGGGTTTGATGTTAGCAGCACGGCCCTGCCAACTGGATCGTGACGCATGCGCATTCTTCTCATTCACGAACGCTACCAGCAGCGCGGCGGAGAGGATGCCGTAGCGGAAGCGGAGGCAGATCTCCTGGAGCGGAACGGCCATAGCGTCATCCATTACTCGCGTTACAACAACGAACTCGCGAACGCTGGCTTGCTGAAAACAATCTCGGTTGGGGTCAATGCGATGTGGGCACCGAAGGCTTTCCACGACATAGATGAGTTAATCGAGAAACATAAACCCCAAGTCGCCCACTTTCACAACACGCTCCCCTTGATCTCTCCTTCCGCGTACTACGCGTGCGCCCGGCGAGGGGTTCCCGTAGTGCAGACGCTTCACAACTATCGATTGGTGTGCCCTGGCGCGACGTTACTTCGAGAGGGACGCGTGTGCGAGGCGTGCCTGGGCAAGACGGTGGCGTGGAGGGCAGTGGCCCATGGTTGTTACCGTGGCAGCCGGCCGGCATCCGCGGCGGTGGCGGCCATGCTGACGACTCACAGAGCGCTGCGAACCTGGCAGACAAAGGTAGACGCGTACATCGCGCTTTCCGAGTTCGCGCGCGGGAAGTTTGCGTCCGGAGGATTACCCCGACAGCGCATCGCTGTTAAGCCCAACTTTGTACATCCGGATCCGGGACCTGCGCAAAAACAGCAGTCTGGACAATACGGGTTGTTCGTTGGACGACTCTCCGAGGAGAAGGGTGTTCGAGTTTTGCTGGCGGCGTGGAAACGCCTGAAGCCCGAGATTCCGTTGTTCATCCTGGGCGATGGGCCCATGCGGCAGGGAATTGCGTCCGAGATTGCCGAGCGCGGCTTGGCGGGCGTGCGGCTCGTTGGGAGCGCCTCGCGGGAAGAGGTGTTCCGCTGGATGCGAGGCGCTTGCTTCGTGGTCTGTCCGAGTTATTGGTTTGAGGCTCCGTTGGTCATTGTGGAGGCATTCGCGTGTGGCATTCCGGTGATCGCGACTGGCCAAGACCCAACCGCGGAGATGGTCGCTCATATGCGCACCGGACTGCACTTCGCGCCGGGAGATGACGTGGACCTAGCAGCGAAGGTGGAATGGGCGTGGACGCATCCGGCCGAGATGGAAGCGATGGGGGTGTCTGCCAGGGCGGAATTTGAGAGGAAGTACACTGCCGAACGGAATTACGTGCAGCTGGTGAGTTTGTATGAAACGTTGGTAGCGAGTAGGGCGTTTGGTTCGCCGGCCGCTGAATTAAGCGCAGTCACCAGCGGTGGTGCGTGATGGCGCTTCACGCGGAGAATTGTTCGTCGACAGCGCCGGCCGTTGCGGCCGCAATGTCCCCAACAACGAGGGACGCGGTGAGCGTCGATCGAGGGGTTACGCCGCCAAAGCGCTTCTCGGTCCTGGGCGTTACGTTTAACGCCGTGCAGATTCCGGATGTGATTCTCCAGATGCGGCAGTGGATCTCGCTGCGTCAGAGCTGCCGCTATATCGCTGTCGCTGGGATGCACGGGATCACGGAGGCCAAACACAAGGTTGAATTCCGGCGAGCTGTCACTGATGCCGCCCTCGTGGTCCCGGATGGAATGCCGGTGGTTTGGATTGGGCGATTCCGTGGATACCATCTGCCGCGGCGCGTTTACGGCCCTGAGCTGATGCTGCGATTTTGCCAGGAAACAGCGTCGGTGGGTTACCGTCATTATTTATTGGGGGGCGCGCCAGGTGTGCCGGAACAACTGGCGCAATCCCTTGAGAAGTCGTGCCCCGGTATCGTGATTGCCGGCATGTACTCGCCGCCGTTCCGCCCGGCTACTGTGAAAGAAGATGCAGCGATCGTCGAAGATATCAACCGAGCCGCGCCTGACGTGCTGTGGGTGGGGCTAGGCACTCCAAAGCAGGAGCTGTGGATGCACCAGCATCGGGATCAATTGCGCGTGCCGGTGATCCTCGGAGTGGGGGCTGCGTTTGATTTTCTATCGTTCCGAAAGAGGCAAGCGCCAGTATGGATGCGGGAGCGGGGGCTCGAATGGATGTTTCGATTGCTGCAGGAACCTCTGCGGTTGTGGAAACGCTATCTCGTTTATGGTTCCGAGTTTGTTTTTCTCGTTGCGCTGGAGCTTCTGGGATTGCGACGTTTTGAGTAATGTTCTCAGGTGCCGTCCTTTGGAAGGGCCGCCTAAGACAGGAGGTCCGCGCTGAAGCCGCCTTCGCAGACGGTTTGAACCGCCGCGTAGCGGCTCTCGGCGTTCAATTGGCGCATGATTCGGTGGACATGATTCTTGACGGTGAATTCGGAAAGATTCAGGTTCACGGCAATTTCTTTGTTGGTCAGACCCCTGGCAAGGAACGAGACGAGTTGCTGTTGCCGGGGAGTAAGGCCTAGTTTTGCGCAGACGCGCTGATTCAATACCAGTGAACCCTTCTGGGCTTCTCGGGCCACGAATTGAAACAGTTGAAGGCAGAGTCGGGGAGGGCACACCGCCTCGCCTTGAGCGACGCGGCGAACGGCGGCGAGCGTTTCTTCGGCGCTTGCGTCACCTAGCAGATAGCCACATACGCCCGCGCGGATTGCTTGCAGGAAGATTTCGGGATCGTCCTCCATGCCCAAGAGAATGACCTTCACGCTGGGAACAAGGGCGAGCGAATCGGCGATGAAAGTCGTGGGGAAAGTCGTTGCGCTGGCATGATCTGCGACAAGGATGTCGCATCCGGACTCGGCAAATTGGTTTTCGATCGATGGCGCGTAACGGTCGACTCCTACGACACAGAAATCCGGTTGCTTGCGGACAATGCCTGCCAGCGCCTCACGAAGGAGACGGTTTTCGACGAGCAGGAAAAGCTTGAGATGGCGGGCCGAGCTGTTGTCCTTCACTTGTTTCATTCAGCGTCCAAATCAATTGGGAGTGCGCGATCACGGCTCCCGCTGCGGCCTAAGCGCATATCCCGCGGAGACAGTACGACCTTACGTCCGGTCCTTGAGCGGGTCAATCCACGCGATGTCAACAGGCTGTCATCTTTGTGTCGACCCCGCGGAAAGTCGATGATGTAGGGTAAAAGTGCTATCACAATCTTGAATGAGGCGGCCTGCGCGTTGCGTGAGACCGCGGTCGCGGTCGATGAATAACCTACCAGCAAAGGAGAGAGCGATGGGAGGAGACCCGCTGGTGAGCTCGTTGGCGGAAAAAGTGATGGAGACGATCGAGCGCACCGAACACCTGGTCTCGCTCGTGCCGGGGGATTTGCTTGAATTGCGTCCCGAGCTGCCCGCAAAAATGCGAGAGACGAATGATCTCGGTCACGTCCTAGCTCATCTGCCGGTGTGCTTGTCGGGATTTTGCGCGGCTTTCTACCGGGCATTTCCCGTTGAGCTCGCCGATTTTCTGGAGCTCCGAGCGATAATCGTCAACGAATCAAGTTCGCCCGTCGAGACGAGGGAGAAAATCAAACTGTATAAGACGCAGATTCAGCGAGGCTTCCATTGCTGCGGCGACGATGACCTTGCGAGGAGAATCCCGACGTTGTTCGCTCCAGAAGGGCAGACGTTGTTGACGGTTCTTCTGGGGAACCTCGAACACCTGATCAATCACAAATATCAGCTATTTTTTCACCTGAAGCTGGCGGGTCTGAAGGTGGGAAGCCAAGATATTTACAGATGGAGGCGCTTTCCGGAACCGGACGGTCAGGCTACGGTGGAACCCGAATGAGAAGCCACCGGCCGAGGTGAGCGAGGAAGCTTGACCAACACCGCGGTCCCGGTCTCTGAAGTACGCTCGATGCTGACCGAGCCGCCGTGGTCCTGGACGATCTTGCTGACAATGGCCAGGCCAAGACCCGTTCCGTTGGGCTTGCCGGAACTTACGAACGGGTCGAACACGGTATCGCGGATGCTTTCAGGAACCCCGCAACCCTCATCGATCACGCGCACTTCGAAGGAATCCTTTCGACCTTGGACATCGATAATGACTCTACTCTCGTCATCGAGAGTCGCTTCACACGCATTTAGCACCAGATTGAAGAATGCGCGTTCGAGCTTCTTGGGGTCAAATACCCCTTCGGTGGTATCGCGCGTGAGCACGCTGACCGTTCGGTGGCGGAACTCCGGCCTAACCTTGACGGCTTCGACGGCGCGGCGAATGATTTGATCGAGGTCGGTGGGCTCGGGGGAGATGGCAGTGCGCTGATAGGCGAGCTCGCGCAGAGAATCAATCAGATCGGTCATCTGTGTTGAGGCGGTTTGGATTTCTTTGTAGATTTCGCTCTTGTCGAGCTTGAGCTCGTCCGCTTCATACAAGAATTCGGCGTTGGCAACGACGGCGGCCAGATAGTGGCGCAGATCGTGCGAGAGGGAACTCGCGGCACGGCCGAGCGCGGCGATTCTCTCCGTTTCGATTTGGCGTTGTTGCGAGGCCAGGAGTTCGCCCCGCATTTTTGCGAAAGCCGTGCTCAGCTCGGCGACTTCACTGGTTCCTTCCGGGGTAATGGAAAAAGTGTAGTCGCCTCCGGCAAGTGCGCGAACTCCGGCGACGAGATTGTCGAGCGGCTTCGTGATGGTGCGAGAGACAAATCCGAAAAGAAGCGCGCCGAAAATGACTGCCGAGGCACCGAGGATATAAATCGTACGCGTGAGGTGCTGCATGAACGAATCGACGGGCGCCATCGGCATCATTACATAGCAGCGTACCGGAGAAGGCAGAGCGCCGTGCAACAGCACGGAAGAAAAAGCGTAGTGGTCGGTGGCCAGGGCAATCTCGGTGGACCCCGGGGCCGTCTGCGGATCACCGCGGCGGATTAATCGCTGAAGTTCGGCCTCGTCGGCCGGGGGCAGGGTCGATGCGATCAGATCTTTGTCGGTGGCGAGGGCAATTTGATGGGCGGCAACGAGCGCTAGCTGCTCGGCGACGCTGGAGTTGACCTGGTAGCCGAGTGCGAGCAGTCCGAGCTCTTGAGAATCGCTTCCAGCTCCCGCCGTGATGGGGCGCAGAAACACCCAATAGAGACGCCCATTGTCGTACCACCAGGAGGCGTCGTCGCCTTGGTCGACGGAGCGCTTCAAGTCACGCTCGGCAGCTTCCTGGGGCCAGCCGGGGTTAGTCATATGCAGAGCCACGATCTGACGGTCCGGCTTGGCCAGTACGAAAAGGTCGCTGCCCGCGAGTTTCCAAAATGTTGTCGAGGCGTCCTGGATCGTGAGCGCATGCTCGGTGGTCATCATGCCCTTCAATGGGGGCAGGTCGGCGACCATCGCGGCGGTACTGGAAAGTTGACGTTCGCGTTGGCGTTGGACGCCCTCGAACGCACGAACGGAAGTTTCCGTGCCCTCGCGCACCTGTTTGTCGGTTTCGACGCCGACGGTATGCCGAATGATAAGCAGAAGTCCGCCCGTCAGCGCGCAAATGGTGAGCAGTGTCGCGATAAACAGCTGCGTTCGTAAGCGGAGATGCGTCATGGCGCCTCCACGAGCCATCATTGCGAGAGTGCACCGCCGTTAGAGTTGCCGGGGACAAACTTGTAGCCCGCGCCATGAATGGTCAGAAAATAGCGGGGATTGGCGGAATCGGGCTCGAGCTTCTGGCGAAGACGCAGGATGTGATTGTCAACCGTGCGGGTCGATGGGTAGTTTTGATAGCCCCACACTTCGTTGAGTAATTCGTCGCGCGTAAGAACCCGTCCGGGAGAAGAGGCGAAAAATTTCAAGAGCTTGAACTCCTGGGCGGTGAGCGTGACGGGCTTGCCAGCCTGTACGGCCTCCATGCTGGTAAAGTCGATTCGCGCGTCGCCGAAGGTAAGTACTTCGTGACTCACCGCTTTGGCCGGAACGTTGGAGACGGGATGGCTCTTGGCCGCTCCACGCCGCATCGCGCGGCGAACACGCGCTAGGAGTTCTCGCGGGCTGAAGGGCTTGGTCACGTAATCGTCGGCGCCAAGCTCCAGCAAGAGAACTTTGTCTTCCACTTCCGCATTGGCACTCAACACGACAATCGGCACGGATGCCGCGATGGTCTTGAACTCACGACAGAGTTCCTTTCCGGAGAGGCCCGGAAGCTTCAGGTCCAGGAGAACCGCGCTCGGTAGTTGCTTGCGGAAACTCTCCAAGCCAGAGATTCCGTCCGACGCGATCTCCACATTGAGAGAATCCGCTTCCAGGAGGCGCTGCAGAGTCCTCTGCATTGCCCGACTATCTTCCACCACCAAAACTGTATCCATTTTTTTCATCCTTATACGATTCTTTCACGCTGCCCGTGATTTGAATTGCAATAGTGCGCGAGACCGTCAACCTGGGTTTTGCCACTTCTACAAACGAGTATTCCTAACGTTCGGATCTCAATAATCCAACTTGAGTGCATCAGGGTCATAATCCTGACCATATTTATTTTTATGTTCCTCCTGCTGCTGCTTTGCAACCGGTACGGAGATTGTTGGAATCGAGTAGCTTCCGCCTTCGATCGCCACGGATCTTTGCAAACTCTTCAGCGCTTCCGGTGTCGCGTTCTCGTACCACACATGAACTGTGTATCTACCCGGGGGAACACCGGTGATCGAATAGCGCCCGGCCTTGTCGGATATGCCGAAAAAGTCCGTATCCACAACGAGCACCACACCCGTCATTTCCGGGTGAATATTGCAGAAAAGATACGAAGGGCCGATACGGTCGAATTTTACGGACCTCTGCGCACCCGCTTGATACAGGCCGAGGTCGAAACGCTTTCCGCGGTAGAGCGAGAAAACATTGTGAAACCAAGGGTCTGCGTTCGGAAAGTCCACAACGCTGCCCACGGGAATAACCAGTAAGTTGGGCTCAAATCGTTTATTCCGCTGCAGAAGTCGATAGTGAGTTTTTTGCGTGGCCACCGAGACTTTTTGCAGGGAAGCGGCTGGCACGAGCCATACAACGACCGCGGACGCATCGGCGTAATGCCCGGATGACGCTTGGCGTAACTCGACTTGCCCGGTTATGTCGACTCCTTTACGATCGGCGTTCGGGGATTGGCAGAAATCCGGAGCTGCCAGGAACGCCAGCCAAAACAGAGCCATAACATGTCGAGTGAAACTCATTTGACCTCTAGAAAAGAAACCCAATCGCCAGGCCGATCTGCCCGGCGGTGTTCGGCGATCCGATAACTTGATAGGTGCGCAAACGCCGGTACTCCGCTGAAAACAAGAGATCGGAGCGCGGCCTGAAAATATAGTTCGCAAACAGCATCTCGTTTCGGGCTGGTACAGACATCAGAAACGAATTCGATGCGGCTGCTTCCCGGAGGTCCGCGGAGTTTCGACCGCCAGTGCCCGCCGCGATGTTAAATTCGTTCCGTGCGTCGACCTTAATCTTGAACTGCGACCAGCCGCCGATGACTCCGAGGTTTGCGAGTTCCGGAGCCGTAACGGCTGCATAGTAGGCGGGATCCACGGGCTTGAGGGGGCTGAGCGGCAGCCCGCCAAATCCGTCGAGGCCCCTACCCGTAAAAAACTCGCCCATCAATTGAGTTCGAGGGAAGAGAGGAATTTTCCAGTCCAACGTTCCAGCCCAGCCTGCGACCTCATAGTTTCCGATGAACTTCTGCGGGGAGTACACGCCCGATATTCCTATGACTGCGGGGTTATCTTCCGACTTCGTGCTTGCGGATAACCTCAGCGCGTAGGTAGGCTGCCGGGAGTTCTCGGTCCCGGAAGGTATCCGCACGTTGGAGTTCGCGGCGTAGTCGGTTGTGGACGAGGGGTCCAAAAATCCAGCTTCAATTTTGAAAAATGAAAGCACTCCGGTAAATCGTTGCTCGACGCGGATCGTCGGCGTCCAGGTCCAAAGGTTCCCTGCAGAGGCGAAACCCGGAACGACGAATGTCATATAGGTGGTCGGCATATTAGGCGAGAAGAACGGATAGTCGAGCCCAGCAACGGCCGAAGTGTTTTTCCAATCAAATCGGATTCGTGCCAGCCGAACTTCCGCGAGTCCGGAGCTGTTAGCCCCGTAACCACTCGGCAGTCCGCCGAAGAAGTCCATTTGCAGGTCCGCACTGGTGCGCGCGCCGAAAAGCTCCGGCCCAATGCCCGTCAAGCCGATGATGGACTGCCGCACAGAGGCTCCGGCACTTCCGCCGGAGTAGGCTGTAACCTTAGGAATCGCGATGCTCGGTAAGTCGGTATTGTCGACCTGCCCGAAGTTGCCGAAGGCATTGAATAGCGCGATTCCCGAAAGCTTCAGGCGATATTTTGACCCGCTTTCCACTTTGGTCTGCCGCTGCTCTTCCACTCTCGCGTTGAGAATGTCCCAATCATCCTGAGAGATTTGCGCTGTTCCACCGTGGGCCTCCTCGGCTTGAGGTGGCGGACCGCCAGCCTGGGGTGTCGCGGCTTCACTTCTCAGGCGAGCCGCCGCATCGGTGGGTTGTGGCGCCAAGGCATTCATGCGCGTTAGCACTTCCTGTAGAGCCGCACGCAATTGTTCGATTTCCGTTCGGGACTCCGCAAGTTCGACCTGAGTCTGTTCCAGAGATTTTGTCAAGCGATCGATCTTGGAAACGATCTCGGGCTGGTCTGCGGGCACAGTGGTAGTCGTTTGGGATTGAGCAAGAGCACCCGGGCAACCCAGTAGTAGGACGCACAATAAACCACGACCCTTTCGACGGTCGGGGTACAAAGGGGACTTCATGACGAAAGACCCTCCTTCAATTCCAAAAAGCCTTCAACCCATCAGGGACCCTTGGGGCAAGCGCCGGTAAGCTACCTAGTCAGAGCCTCCGCCACTAGAACACGTTGCCTTTCGATCGATCGCAGTGCATATCTAAAACGGATCGCTTCTACCGGCAATGAGAATAGGGACCGGGCATGAAAGATAGACCGGCGCATGGTGTGGCGCCATTGTGACACTTTTGCCTTAATTCTGGTCCGGGTGTCGGTAATTGCGACCCTACCAATCCTAGACCGCCGGCCAATCGGAAAAATTCTGTCCTTTACATACGACGTCCAGAAGGCTCGATCGTCAACATACTCCCGGTGGACGAAAAGGGTAAATTTTGCACCGTCAAGGTCAGCGATGGCGGTCTTCACGCCAAAATGCGCCACCCAGGTTTCGATGCGGGGCGGCAATGATTGTAGACACCACTCAGCCAAAGGTTCGGGAATTGGTCGGGGGAAGAGGGCCCTGGTCAACGAAATAACCAGTCCAAATGCATTTCGCGTCCTGGCGTCATGCCCAATTCGGTCGACAATCGCCCGCCACAGATCCGCGTCGCCGCAGTGCCGGTCAATGAAGTAGCCGATCTCAAACAGCCAGGAGACCCGGACCCAGGATCCTAGCAAATGCCTGAATGCGTGCATCACTTGAAAGCAAAACATCTCTTCTGACGGAAGAACAGGGAAAGCGATGTCCAACAAACTTTTGGCCTTGAAGTCATTGAAATCAGGTGTCGGCATAGGAATCGAGACGCCATGGGCGGAAAGGCGAAGCGTCGTCAGCAGGTCAACCTCGCGATGTCGAGGGATCGCGTAGATATCGTCGTTGGAAGTAGGAATATGTCGAAGCGGGGTAGTGAAGGTCACTTGTCCGGGTTCGGTCACTTCTCCTTGTTCATACCCGCACGATTGCATGGCGCGTTTCGCGTTCTCGAGCGAATCCAGAGTCACGAGGAAATCGAAATCAGTCTGATGCCTCAAATCGACCTCGCGGCAAAACTCCGGAGTCAATGTAAAGCCTTTCAGCGCGCAGAACTGAGCGCCATTTCTACGGAACGAATCGACGAGCCTCGCGAACTCGGAGAGCATCGCCGCGGTACGCACCTGGTTTGCCGCCAATCGGGATTCGAGGGCCGCGCTAAAATCCTTGGGAACCTGCCCCAGAACTTCGTGTTCCTGCAATTGAGTTAACAGATACAGTGCCAACCCGCTTTCGTCGAGCCAGCGCAAAAGTTTACGAATCTGCGACGCGTTGGAGTGGCGGAGCAAAGACAATCGCGAAAAATCGGGAACCGGGCGCAACGCCGCGAGCGTGAGTACCCGGAGGTCGCGCTCACGCATTACAGGGGCCTCCTATCGCGACATTCGAAGGAATCATAATCGGCACATTCTGCTGGCGCGTAACAAATTCTGTGAGCCGGCAAAGTGCGGGGAGGATTGCTTCCTGAAAGGAATGCGTATCGACGTCGCGGCCGATGAATGCGAAGATCTCACTGCGTTCCCGATCGGCTCCGATAAGGCAGGCGGGTCCCATCGAGTACACGATCAAATTCCCGGCCATGACAATCGATGCTTCTATAGTCGTGCCGCGCAAATCGACGTCGCGAACTATTTTCCAGATGCAGGACTTCGTAGAGATCTCTGCTGAACTTAGACGAGCCAATGATGGAAGAAAACTCAAATCGTTCGTTTCCAGCGCGACATTTGCAATTTCAAGATTGACTTCCGCCTTCAAAGGCGTCGGAGCGAAGCGACGCAACAAATCCAGCGGGTCGTTGTAGAAAACCGGCATGAGAGTAGACATTTCAGTTTCTTTCACAAAAGTGACGAATGGCGTCGGCGGTCAATTGAGGAGACTCTCCCGTCCGCAGGCGCCAGCATCGGCAGTTCGCAATGGATCGAATTACCGTGGAGCGCGCGACCGACGCTTCGGGAACCTGGTCAGGGAGTCGCTCCGCGTTGCTCTCGAAGAACGCCTGAGCATCTTGGGCACTGCAGGGAACGAAAAAGCAACCGGACTCGGAACTGCGTTCAAGAAACAGGAGCCAATGCGGGCGCGACCTCAACGCCGCAGAGCCTCGACAAAATGCTTCGTGTTCAATTTCAAAAGCCAGTTCGCCGTTGAACCACATTTTCGGCGTTCTCCCGCTGAGTTCAGGAAAATATTGAATGGCGTCCGGTAGCAACTTCACGGGCGCGTCGATTCCATACGCCATCAGTGCAGCGGCTTCTTGGGAGACGTAGGTCCAATCGTCAGAAATCAACGAAAACCCGCAATGCGCTAGCGCGACGGAAAGCGTAGACTTTCCGGCCCCCGAGGCGCCCGCAATCAGCAGGGCCTTCCCGTCAAGATCAAGGCACGCACTATGCACCGGAACCACTCCCACCGTGGTTCCCATAACGCCCACGGTGATCGGCAGCCAATGCGAGTTCCAAAAAGTTGGCTCGCTGGCAGAGGCCTGTGAGACAGCACCGGCGACCTGCTTGCGGAAGAGGTCGAAGACAAAAAGCTCGTGGGTTCCAATCGTTGCAAAAACCAGATGGTGAAGCCCGCGAAAATGCGTCTGGGTCTTCACATCGCGATCGGCGGGCAGCGACGTGTCGAGGAGCACATTCATCTCGAATGTACGGTTTGATCGAGGGCGGCTAGTGCATCGCCAACGGTCGACGGAGGCCAGAATCTGCTCAGAGTTTGTCGCGAAGGCGCAGTGTGCGCCCGCTAGCAGAAGATCCGTCTGCAGGGGCAGCGCGCCGCGATTAACAATGTGCAACTTCGCCATGTCGAACTTGACTGTAGCGCGAAAACAACCGTTGTGGACGCAGCCAGCGAACAAATGACAGGTCCGTGACACGTCCGTGACAAGGATTCAGAGGCCAAACCTTAATTTCAAATTGTCAGTGAGGATGCGGAACGCGCGAATGTCGAAGAAGGTTGTCTTTTTCTTTCCGTCGTTTGCCAGTAGCGATGCCACAGCACCGCTAGGATTGCTGGCCGTGGCCACTCCTCTATTACGGGCGGGATATACCATCCGCCTGATCGACTCCACGATCACGCCGAACTATAAGAAGCGCGTTCTTGAAGAAGTGAAAGATGCTGTCTGTCTCGGCATTTCCCTTGTAACAGGTCCGATGATTCGCGAGACCGTGGAGATTGCTCGGGCCGTGAAAGCTTGGGACCCCGATTTTCCCGTGATTCTCGGCGGCTGGCATCCCTCGCTGCTGCCCAAACAAACGCTGGAAGCCGATTACATCGACATCGTCGTCAAGGGGCAGGGCGAAGACTCGCTATTGGACGTCGTACAACACTTGGAAAATCGCGCGCCCCTCGATCTGGTTCCCGGCATCGGCTTCAAGCGTGACGGCAAGTTGATCTTTACGACGGAGCGGCCCCTGCGGCCGATAGTCGATTCGCCACCGAAGGCTTACCACATCGCGGATTTCGATGCCTACCAGCGTGTCTGCGGCCGTCGATGGGCGATGTATATCTCCAGCCTGGCGTGCCCATACAACTGTTCCTATTGCACCAACGCCGGCGTCTACGGGCGTAAATGGAACGCACTTTCTGCCGATCAGTTTGTGGAAGAGACCGTGGATTTGACCCGGCGTTATGGCCTTGAGTTGCTCTGGGTTGTTGACGACAACTTTCTGGTGGATTTGGATCGCGCCCGTTCGATCGCGGATGGCCTGGCTAGCGCGGGAGCGAATTTCCGGTGGAGCATCCAGGCGACCACCAACCTTACCTCACGTCTCAGCGTCGACGATCTCAAATTGCTTCGCCGGGCCGGACTTCAACAAATCTGTCATGGTGCGGAATCTGGTTCCCAAAAAATGCTGAAGCTGATGAACAAAGGCTTCCAGAATTTCGACACGATTTACGAGACCGCGCGTCGATGTCTTGCCGCAGACATACGTCCCTCCTTCAACATCATTTTCGCGTATCCGGGCGAAGGCCCAAGCGAGCGCAGGCAAACCATCGATTTCATCATGGACATGTGCCGGCGGCATCCGGGCGCTGAATTCTGGACCAACATCTTCACGCCATACCCTGGCGCGCCCGTAATGCAACACGCGGAGGAGTATGGGATCGAAGTCCCAACCTCATTCGAAGGCTGGGCGGACTTTTTTCCTCGCTACACGCAGCTGCCTTGGTTGCGGGGCGGTGAGCATCGGCGCCTCCAGGTTATGCGCGACTATCTGAGGCTCGCATTCGACCGGATACCCATCAGCGCAGACACGCGTAGCCGCTCCACGCGAATGATCCAGAAGTCGTTTTCGTTTCCGGCCCGCTGGAGACTTGACCACGACGTCTACGCACTGCCAGTTGAACTGTGGCTGAATGAAAAATTGAAGGGCCGAACGGCGGCTGTGAAGCCAGCCGTCGACGCCAAGCGCCTTGAGCCAGCGACCTCGGGGGCCGCGTGCTAGCCAAGCGCAAAGTCGTCCTTTTTTATCCCCCTTACGATGGTGAGCCGTTGGGCGCGCCTCTATGCCTGCTCAGTTTGGCCGCGCCCCTTGTGGCGGCGGGATTCGAAGTCTGTATCGTCGATGCTGCCATTGCTCCTGACTGGGAAGAACGTATCTTGCGCGAAGTTCAGGACGCGCTGTGTCTTGGCATCTCCGTGCTTACGGGTCCGATGATTCGCGGTGCCATGCGGATCGCCAAGCGAGTGAAGCAAACGAAGCCCAGCCTCCCCGTGATCTTCGGCGGTTGGCATCCGAGTCTGGTTCCCGGCCAAACGCTGAACGAGCGCTATGTGGACGCGGTCGTTCGCGGTCAAGGCGAACTCACGTTATTGGAAATTACCCAGCGGCTCGCCGACGGAAAAGCTTTCAACGATGTTGCAGGTGTTTCCTCGAAGCCATTCGGTTTGACGCAACACTCGCCCGAGCGGCGCACCGCATTGCTCGACGATCTTCCAATGCCGGCTTTTGACTTGACGGACTTTGACGCCTACGAGCGGACCTGTGGAGTCCGGAAGCTGGCGTACGCGACGAGCGTCGGTTGTCCCTACGCCTGCAACTACTGCACGGACATGGTTTTTTACAAACGCAAGTTCAATGCCCTGTCAGCCGAGCGCGTGGTAAGGGAAGTCACCGATCTCGTCGAACGGTACAGAATCGATGAGGTGGCCATGCTGGATTCGAACCTTCCAGTTGATTGGCGGCGAGCGGTCGAGATCGCCCAGGGCTTTCTCGACTCCAAACTTCGCTTCAACTGGACCTTCCAGGCCTCCACGGATTTCCTTTGTCGCATGAGTGATGACGACGTCCGCATGCTGGGGGAGAGCGGCGTTTCACATATGGGCTTCGGAACGGAGTCCACGTCGGCTGATGTTCTGAAGCTCATGAACAAGCGGCATCAGCATCTCAACGAAATGTACGAAACGGCGCGTAAGGCGGCCCTCGGCGGCATTCACGTGACGTTTAACCTCATTTTCGGATACCCGGGCGAGACCGAGGCCAACCGCGTCGAAACTCTTCGCACCATGAGTGATATTGCTCGGCAGTTCTGGAACGTTAGTTTCTCGCCGAATATTTTCACGCCATATCCCGGAATTCCGATTTGGCCGCAACTTCGCGAATTGGGCATGCTTGAGCCGCAGTCGCTGGCAGAATGGGTCGATTTGCCGCTGGGCAAAAAGGCCCTGCCATGGCTGCAGGGAGAGGAACTTGCGCGCTTGCGCAAAATGCTCAAATTCTTCTTGCTCAACAACCAATTGCGCAAAGTCACGAAGAATCATCCGACTCTGCGGCAGGGCTTACGGCGCGCGCTCGGTGCTCCACTGCGCTGGCGGATTCGTTCCAACAAATATTCGTTTCCGTGGGAACTTTGGGTCGCGCGCTCCCTTGAGCGCATTGTCACGCGCCGATCCTTGCTTACAGGTCAGCCCCTAAGCACGGAGGTCAGCGAACTGTGCTGAGATTCGTCCGCTCTCTAAACGCCGCATTTCGGGGAAGATGCCGTGGCTGATGTCCTTCTAACGCATTCCTATCACTTGTTCTACGATCGGAAGCAACTGCGCAAAATGCAGCCGTATCCGCCGCTGGGAACACTGTATGCGGCCAGCGTGCTGCGCCAGAACGGAATTTCCGTCGCGGTCTTCGATTCGATGCTGGAGGAGCCTGAGTCAGGATTTCGGAAGGCCTTGCGCGCGCACCGCCCAAAGTTCGTCGCGATCTACGAAGACGATTTCAACTTCTTGACCAAGATGTGCTTAACGCGCATGCGGGAAGTGGCATTTCACATGATTTGCGAGGCCCGCAAAGCGGGTGCGCGCGTCATTGTCCACGGGTCAGACGCTACGGACCACGCCATCGAATATCTACAGCAAGGGTGCGAATTTGTTTTGATCGGCGAAGCAGAGCATACCTTGCTGCAAGTGATTCAGGAGATCCGCAATAACGGCGACGGTCGGCACGTCCCGGGCGTGGCTACGTTGCAGCGCGTGGGCTCCAAAGAAATGCTCCAGAAGCAAAGCCCCGCACCACCTCGTCAGTTTGCGGGCTTTCCACTCCCGGCCCGCGACTTGATCGAGATCAGCAAGTACCGCGACGTTTGGAGCGCCGCACACGGTGTGTTCTCGCTGAACCTGATCGCCAGCCGCGGATGCCCATTCCGTTGCAACTGGTGCGCCAAACCAATCTTCGGCGACACCTTCCATGCCCGACCCGCCGCCGAAGTCGCTGAGGAAATGCGCCACCTTAAGGAAGTCTATGGCGCGGAACACCTCTGGTTCGCAGACGATATTTTTGCGTTGAACCGGCACTGGACCAGGCAATTCGCCGTTGAAGTCAGAAAAAGAAACGCCGCCGTCCCATTCAAGATTCAAGCGCGCGCCGATCTGCTCACTTCCGAAACTGCGCAATCACTGGGGCGCGCTGGATGCGCCGAAGTCTGGATGGGCGTGGAGTCCGGCTCGCAGAAGGTTCTCGACGCGATGGACAAAGGTCTGGAGGTCGAAGAAGTTTTCTCCGCGCGCCAACATTTGCACGACGAAGGAATCCGCGCGTGCTATTTCATCCAGTTCGGATATCCCGGCGAGAACTGGGGCGATGTTCAAAAGACCATTGCTCTCGTTCGCGAGACGCGTCCCGACGACATCGGCGTTTCTTTCTCTTACCCTCTTCCAAATACTCGGTTTTACGAGCGGGTGCGACGGCAACTCGGATCGAAGCAAAATTGGTCAGACAGCGACGACCTCTGCGTGATGTTCAAGGGCGCCTACACCGATGGCTTCTATCGAGCGATTCGCGATGCCCTTCATGCCGAGGTGGACTCATGGAAGCGCGTCACATCTCCTGGTGAAATTCACGAGCTTGAGCAATTGTGGCAGCGGGTAGACTCCCTCGAACCAATCAGCCGCAACGCGGATGCAACGGAGCTTATTCACGCGGGCGGGGCCACCCACTGTGAATCAGAGTCCAGGTCCCGACTCATCTCGCTGCAGGGTCTTCTGACATCCGTTGGAGATGCGTAGCAATGGCTGATCTCCTGCTCACGCACGGCTATTTTCTCTACGATGATCCCAAAGAATTGAAGATCATGAAGCCCTACGTGCCGCTGGGCATTCTGTACATCTGCTCACATTTGCGGGAAAAAGGGTTCGACGTCGAAGTTTTCGACACCACTTTCTCCAGCCTTCAAGACCTGACGAATCATCTACAAACGGAAACCCCTTCGGTTCTCGGGGTCTACGCGAATTTAATGACGCGCAAAAAGGTTCTTGAAATTGTGCGCATTGCCCGCGAAGCCGGCTGGAAGACGATCGTTGGTGGCCCGGAACCCGGAGCCTATGTACGCGAATATCTCGAATGGGGCGCCGATGTTGTGGTGCTTGGCGAGGGCGAGATCACCATGGAAGAACTTCTCGCCGCCCTCAGGCGAAACTCGAATGCGGAATTGAGTAAAGTGAACGGCGTCGCTTTTCTCGGAGAAGACGGTCAAGTCCACCAAACGGCTCCGCGTGTACAGATTGCAGACCTCGACTCCCAACCTTGGCCTGCGAGAGACGCCATCGATGTGATGCGCTACGTACAAACGTGGCGCGAGGCGCACGGCCAAGGCTCACTTTCCTTCATCACCGCTCGCGGCTGTCCGTACCGTTGCCGCTGGTGCAGCCATCAGGTTTTCGGGATGACCCACCGCCGCCGCAAGGCCCTCGCAGTGGTCGACGAAGTTGAGTGGCTGCTCTCCACTTATCACCCCGATATGGTCTGGATTGCCGACGACGTCTTCACCATTCACCACGGCTGGCTGCGTCAATACACCGCGGAGATGCGGCGCCGCGGCCTCCATATCCCATTCGAATGCATTTCCCGAGCCGACCGGTTGAACGACGAAGTCGTCGACTTGCTTGCCGAGCTTGGCTGTTTCCGCGTATGGATCGGCTCCGAGAGCGGCTCGCAGAGAATCCTGGACTCCATGGAACGCGGCGTAACCGTCGAACAAGTGCAGTCCGCTGTCTCCGCATGCAAAACGCGAGGCATCCAGACCGGCATGTTCCTGATGTGGGGCTACCAGGGAGAAGAGTTGCAGGATATCGAGCAAACCATCGAGCACGTCAAGCGCTCGGATCCCGACATTTTCTTCACGACCATCGCCTATCCCATCAAAGGCACGCCGTACTACAAGAGTGTTGCGGACTCGCTTGTTCAACTCAAGCCGTGGAACGAGACCTCCGACCGCGAAGTCACAGTGCGGGGCCGCCGTCCCGCTCGCTTTTACGAGTACGCCGACCGCCTCCTTCGGGATGAAGTGGAACTCGCGCGCCGGAAACGCAGCGGAAGCAAAGATGAGGCGGAAGTCGAGCTGCGCGGGCGGATTCAGTCCGCGCGCGAAAGCCTGTACGCCACAGTCGGAACGCCAGAACTATGATTCAGTCCTCAATCATTGGTGCACATGGAGCCTCAGCCGCATTCGACCGTATGGCGGAAACCTATGACGCGACCTTCACGGAGTCCTTGATCGGGAGAGCGCAGCGCAACGTTGTCTGGAGGGCGCTCCAGACAACATTCCGTCCTGGGGATCATGTTCTCGAGCTGAACTGTGGTACCGGTGAAGACGCGCTTTTCCTCGCGAAGCGAGGCGTCTCCGTCGTCGCCTGCGATGCCGCCGCGCGCATGATTGAAATCGCCGAACGTCGTAAGTCTCTGGAAGCACCGGACGCGTCGCTCGAATTTCGCGTGATGCGAAATGAGGGCGTGGATACCCTGACGCCTGCGGATCATTTCGATGGCGTGGTATCGAATTTTTCGGGTCTGAACTGTGTCGAAGATCTATCACAAGTAGTCCGGAAACTGACTCATCTGGTAAAGCCTGGAGCGGCCGCGCTGATCTGCATCTCCACGCGAGTATGTCTGTGGGAAATAGCTTGGTATGCGGTTCGTGGCAATTTCAAAAAGGCATCTAGACGCCTCCGTGGCAGGACGATCGCCCAGCTCGGTGAAATCGCCGTGCCGGTCTGGTACCCAACCATCGCCGAGATGCGGCGGTCATTCGCTCCATGGTTTCGGTTGCGCTCTGTTCGAGCCGTCGGATTGTTCGTACCGCCGTCGTACGTAGAATCGTTAGCCCGCGAGCACAAATTCGCTTTAGCGTGGCTCGAAGGGTTGGACCGCGTTTTTGCGTCTTGGCCGATACTTCGCGGCCTTGGCGATCACGTTCTCCTGGAATTTGAGAGAACGGGCTAACCGAGTTGAAAGACCACGGATCGTGCGCGCAAAGTTCGCGATCAGGAAAACACTGTCGAGGATAAGATGATCATTTTATACAACCCACGCTCCACAAGACCTCGTAACAGGCGCCTGCCGCTTTCCGTGCTTGCTCTCGGCGCAGTCCTGGAGGGCAGGGAAGATTACGAGATCGTGGACGGAAATCTGGTAGACAACCCAACGGAAACCATTCTCCGGCTGATCCAGGAACGCGAAGTCGAAATGTTGGGCGTATCGGTGATGCCAGGTCCGCAAATGGCTGCCGCAGTCGAAAGTTGCCGCGAGATTCGTCGCCTGCACCCCAAAATTCCCATCGTGTGGGGCGGCTATTTCCCTTCGATCTACAGCGACGCAACACTGAATGCACGCTACGTTGACTACGCCGTGCGCGGTCAGGGCGAAGACACGCTGCTGGAATTGCTTGACGCTCTACGAGGCAAAAGAAAGCTCGAAGGGATCGCTGGCCTTTCGTTCAAAGACATCTTCGGCCTCCACCGGCACAATCCGGAGCGCCCCATGAAGGGCCCGGACGCATTCCCCTGGACACCGTTCCACAGGGTTCCGGTCGAGAAATATCTACGCCCGTCCTTTTTCGGCAAGCGCACCGCTGTGCACCACGCCAGTATCGGCTGCCCATTCCGTTGCAGTTTCTGCGGCATTCACGCAGCCTATGGCAATCGCGAACGCATGGAGAGCCCTAAGCGCACGGAAGCCGTACTGCGTCACCTGGTGACGCAATACGGCGCCGACTCCGTCCAGTTCTACGACATGAACTTCTTCCTGCGCGAAGACCACGCGATGGAGCTTTCTGAGCGCATCGCGCCACTAAACTTGCAATGGTGGTGCGAAGCACGCATCGATATCGTCAACAAGTATTCCGACGCAGCACTCTCCGCAATCCGCCGTGCTGGCTGCACCATGATCTTCTTCGGCGCGGAATCCGGCTCGGACTGGGTCCTCAAGGAGATGCAGAAGGACATCACCACCGAAGAAACGCTGAACCTCGCCGGACGCATCCGCCAGTTCGACATCATCCCGGAGTTTTCCTTCGTCATCGGCAATCCTCGCGACCCGGAACGCGATACGCGCGAAACGCTCGGCTTCATCCGCACCATCAAGCGCATTAATCCAAAATCCGAGATCATCATGTACCACTACACGCCGGTTCCGCAGCGCACCGCCATGTACGGCAACATCGATGGCCAAATCGCTTTCCCCACTACTCCCGACGAGTGGGCCACGAAGCGCTGGATGGACTACACGCTCCGCGTCGACCCGAACACGCCGTGGCTCGCCCGCAAAACCAAGAACCTGATCGACAATTTTGAAACCGTGGTGAGCTCGCGCTGGCCCACGGTGCAGGATATCCGCGCCCCGCGTTGGAGCCGCGCTCTGCTCAAGACTCTTAGCGCGTGGCGCTATTCCACGCGAATTTACGCCTATCCAAAGGAACTCCAGTGGGCGCACCAATTCATCAATCTGCGCAAACCCAAGGCCGAAAGCCTGTAGCCGGCTCGAGGGTCAAAGTTTCGCACTCGCTTTCCTCCTCGGGAGTCTCTCCAAAGGACGGTTATCGTCAGGTCTCGCATCTCTATGACGCCGAACCTAACCCGATACTGTCTCTCGAGCAGCGTTTCCTTGAGCGACTTCTGCCTCCCGTCAACGACCTCGATGTCATCGACCTGGGCTGCGGAACCGGCCGCTGGCTCGCTAGGCTCGCGGAAAAATCGCCTCGTTCTCTTGTCGGCATGGATTTCTCCGCCGAAATGTTATTGCAGGCAAAGCGAAAGCTCGGCGGTGCCGCGAATCTCGTCCTCGCGGATTGCAGCAATGTTCCATTCCCACGAGCCTCGGCTGACTTGATTCTCTGTTCATTCGTATCGAGTTATCTGGAAGACCTTGACGTCCTTGCCCAGCAATCCCGAAGACTTCTGCGCTCCGACGGATCCATCTTCCTCACCGATCTTCACCCGGAGACCTCCGCTGCCTTGGGCTGGCGCCGCGGTTTCCACGCCAACGGATCTTTCGTCTCGATTGCAACCCGTGCGGTCCCGATCGACAAAATGTTGCGTTCTTTCGAATTGGTCGGGATGGAGGCCAAAGTTCTCCTTGAACCGCCCTTTGGTGAGCCAGAGTGTGAGGTATTTAAGGGAGCAGGGAAGTTGGATGCATTCCAGTCCGCTTCTGGATTACCCGCCATCTATATATTGCAGCTCCGCGTGAAGCCTCGCCGGTCCGCGTCGTCAAGAAAGACGGCGGCCCCAAGAATGCTCGTCAATGTTCGACGTGCTCGCATAGCATTGGGTCCGCGCGAAAGCGCGCAGGCCGACCTCACGATCGAAGACGGCAGGATAGCGCTGCTTAAATCCAACGGCCCTCAATCGTCACCGCCCGCCACCCACCACAAGCGCAACATCGATCTAAGTGGTTTCCTGCTGCTTCCAGGCCTTGTAAACGCCCACGATCACCTGGAATTCGCTTTGTTTCCGCGGCTCGGCAAGGGCGGATACCACAACTTCGTCGAGTGGGCCGATGACATTCATCAGCCCGAAACCTCCCCGATCCGCGAGCATCGAGCCGTCAGGAAAAATACCCGCCTCTGGTGGGGCGGGATTCGAAACCTGCTCTGCGGTGTCACGACCGTGTGCCATCACAACCCTTACGTTCCAGAACTCTTCGACGACGGCTTCGTTGTCCGCGTCCTTCGCGACTTCTCGTGGGCTCACTCGGTCCCTCTGGATCATGATCTGGCGCGCAAACAAAAGTCCGCGCCTTCCGATCAGCCGTTCATCGTGCATCTCGCGGAAGGTGTCGATTCCCAAAGTGCCGCCGAGATATTTCGACTCGCCGAGCAGAACGCCCTCAATGACCGCACCGTCATCGTCCACGGCCTCGGCCTCGATGAACCCGGGCTTCATCGGATGCGCTCCGCTGGAGCCGCGCTCATCTGGTGCCCAACGTCTAACGTGTTCCTGTTTGGCCGCACCCACAATCGCAAAACGCTAGAGACTCTGCCGCGCCTCGCCCTGGGTAACGACTCGCCGCTTACTTCCGCTGGCGATCTCTTAGACGAAATTCGCTTCGCCGCCAGCACCGTATGCCTTTCCTCAGAGGACGTCTACTCCCTCGTCACCACTCGAGCCGCCGACGTGCTGCGATTAAATTCCGGCGAAGGAACGTTACGCATTGGCGCGCTCGCCGATTTCTTCGCCGTCCGAGACACCGGCGAATCGCCAGCCCATCGACTTGCCGCCCTCAACTATCGCGACGTGGAATTCGTCGTCATCGGCGGCCAGGTTCAGCTCGCTTCGGCCAACGTGCTTACTCGTCTTCCGCGGCTCGTCACAACCGGCTTGCGTTTTCTCGATATTGAAGGCGAACGTCGTTGGATTCGCGCGCCGTTAAATCGTCTTTTCACCGAAACACGAACTCATCTTCCCGGCGAGGTCCAGCTGGGCGGCAGAACGGTGCGCTATGGCCCACCGGCATGATCTGATTACCATTGAAGTCCCGGCCGGCGGCATCGAGCAGCACCGGCTGACTCAGCTTCCTGTGCTCGTCCTCCACGCACATACATCCTGCAACTGCCGCTGCGTCATGTGCGACATCTGGAAGACCAACGATTCCCGTGTCTTCCGCCCTGCGGATTTGGAGTCCCAACTCGACTCCATCCGGCGCCTAAGAGTCCGTTGGGTGGTTCTTTCCGGGGGAGAACCGTTGCTCAACAGCGAATGGCCGCAACTCTGCGCGATCCTACGGCAAGAAGGGATTCGCCTAACCTTGTTGACCACGGGACTGTTGCTTGGCAAGTATGCGGGTCAGGTCGCCGAACGATTCGACGATGTAATCGTTTCTTTAGACGGGCCCGAGCGAATTCACGATGCAATCCGTCGCGTCGAAAAAGCGTTCCTGCTTTTGCAGCGCGGAGTGGATGCCGTCAGGCAGCACCGTCCGTCACTCACAATCACTGCCCGCACCACCATACAAAAAGCGAACCACGCCCACCTTCGTGAAACGCACGCCTCTGCAAAACAATTGAATCTGAGCGGCATCTCTTTCCTGGCAGCCGATCTCACATCCGAAGCCTTCAATCGCCCTCTGGGTTGGTCAGCAACTCGTCAAAGCGAGGTTGCCCTCTCCGCAGACGAAGTGGCTGTCCTCGAAGCCGAAATCGAGTCGCTCATCGCCGAGAACTCGGAGGATATCCGTTCGGGATACCTCGCCGAGTCCTCCGAAAAACTTCGCCGCATCGCCAGACATTTTCGCGCTCACCTCGGCCTGGATCGCACCCAGTCACCCCGCTGCAATGCACCGTGGACTTCTGCGGTGATTGAAGCAGACGGCACGGTTCGCCCCTGCTTCTTCCAACCGCCCATCGGAAACATCGCCCGAACATCGTTGGAGGAAGTCATCAACGGGAATGAAGCTCTAGCCTTCCGTTCGAGGCTGGACATTCCCAACAACTCGATCTGCGAGCGCTGTGTCTGTTCTCTGAACTATCGCTCGTGACGCGCGCCCTGTGCGGGCGGGTCACCATCTTCACCGCCGTCTTCACCGCCGTACATCGCCGGCTCACCGAGACTTCCCGCAGGTGGCAGGTGCCGTATGTACGCAACGATCGACCAGATTTCTTCGTCGGTCAGAATTCCCTTCGATGCTGGCATGCCGGAAGGAAAGATGCCGTTGTCGATTACCCACTTCAATTGCCCGTCCGTATACGACTGCACATCCTTCGAGGCCAGCGACGGCACCGGCGGCGCCATACTATCGGCAAAAGGCACGCCGGTATTCTGTCCGTCCAAGCCATGGCACGCAACGCAGTAATGCGAAAAATTCGTTTTCCCGTCCGCGATATTTTCGGGCGTGGGCGACACGGGATTCTTCGCGTCTTTATTCCTCACGAAGACCCAGTGCTTCGCCTTCGTCACCACGGCCGTTTCCCATTTCCCGCGGGGTGTGGCTCTACAGCCGACCGCAAGAAACACCACTCCCAATGCCGCGATGACGTTAGCTCCGAAACGCACCGGGCTCATTCGACGACATGGACCGTAAAGGTCATCGAGCCGTGACCTTTGCCGCAGAAGTGCGCGCACTTACCTTGAAACGTTCCGCTCTTTTCCGGCATCAACGTCACGTCCTCCGGCTGATCCTTTTTAATGTGGGTTGTTCGAACGCCCAACTCCTCGATTACCAGCCCGTGGGTTACATCCGTGGACCGAACTGTAATCGTCACCGGTTCGCCCCTCTTCACCGTGATTTCATTCGGCGCAAACGAAAATCGGCTCGCGACAATGTCGATATGTTTCGCTTCCGGCGCACTCTTGGGCTGGCCGCCAAGCCCAGTCGCAGTCAAAGCCGCCGCTGCCGCTGTGATGGCAGCCATTCTCAAGTACAAATTCATTTTCCCCATGCTCCCTTTTGGTCCATTTCGATTTGGCAGGCCGTGCTCCGAAGACGAGTTGCTCCGCCGCGTGCGCTGTCCCGATAAACGCGCCGCTCTTCCAGAGCTTCTCGCTCGCAAGTGAACGTCCATACTGGACCAGTCTGGGGGTTGGCAGCGGACAGAATGTCATGTTGAAGTTAAATGCGGGTCACGTTTCTTCGGGCGAGCGCAGACCGCGCCTCACTGCCATAGCTCTGTTCACGCTGGCTTTACAACTCTGTAACATTCCGATGACACGCAAGGGCAAGCCTGGTCGTAACGTCGGTGTCGCTCGGCAGGTTGGTTTGTAAACCCGCCGCAGCATCTTGGCTCATGATGCCCCGCTTTTTTGTCGGAAGTAAACGCGCAAGGGCACTACGAAGACCTTTCGCAGGATTCGATGTCTCAGAGGTCATGTGTCTTCTCCCGTACAACTCTTAACTGTCGCGAATTTCCCAGTTGGTGCTAGTGAGACTTTGATTGGCCCCGCGAAGCCGCCTACCCTCCATCGCTTTCCCCATCTACCTCAACTCGATGGCTTCCGGGGTGTAGCGATACTTCTGGTACTTGTAACTCACACGCTCGAAACTTCAAACGTCCCGTCAAAGTGGATGATCGCGATTGGTCCTCTGGGGGCGCTCGGCGTCCTTCTGTTTTTTATCTTGAGCGGCTTCTTAATCACCTCGCTGCTGGTTGCTGAACGCCGCGAGACCTTCGGGATCGATTTGAAAAAGTTTTATGTTCGGCGCGCCTTGCGCCTCTTCCCGGCTCTTTTCATCTTCCTTGGAACGGTATTTGTCCTAGTCCAATTGCATCAGATCGCTTACGTCTCGAACGGAGAATTTCTAGCCTGCTTGCTTTATGCTCGCAACTTCTACGGTCACAGCATGGTCCTGGGGCACATCTGGTCGCTGTCTTTGGAAGAGCAATTCTATCTGTGTTGCCCGTTTATCTTGCGAGCGCTGCCAATCAACTGGTCATTCCGCGTGGCGGCCACTGTCGCTTGCCTAATTGCCGCCATCCGCGCTATCGCAATCCATTTTGACCTATTTCATCCTGGCGAACCTGTTTACTACACCCGTCCCTATTTCCGGTTTGACTCCATCCTCGTTGGTGTTTGTCTCGCGCTGGCCTTGGTTCGTTGGCCCACACTGCTCGATCGTGCCCGCTTCGTCCTTCGACGCCTTCCGGTAGGCCTCCTGTGGTTTCCACTTGTGTTGTGGTCGATGTTCGGTGCTCGCTACAGTCACAGTTTTTATCAGTCGATCCAATTGGTCCTCGCGACAATTCTCCTTAACCAACTGGTTGTCGGTCACGGGCGCTGGTCCCAGGTAATCTTTCGAAATTCCGTTCTGCGCTACCTTGGTAAGATTTCCTATGGCCTTTACCTCTGGCAACAGCTTTTTCTACTTGCCAGACCCGCATCTTGGGGTACATGGCCTACGTTTCCCGTTTGGCTGCTGGCTCCTCTGATCCTGGCAGCACTTTCCTACAGATTTCTGGAGTCCCCGGCTCTCCGGCTCAAACGCCGCTTCGAATACACTCCGCATCGCGCTTTGAACCTCTCCGTTAGTTCCGTCGCCTATGCCAATCCTCGATCCGTCTGAACGCCCGATGGATGGAACTCCGTTTGCCAAGGCTCAAGTGTTCACCGTCCGCGCCTCGGACAAAGCATTGCTTGCTGGCTTGGCTCTGGCAAGCTTCCTGTTTCTTTATTTTCATCTGTTCGTCTCTTTCTCTACGCCTCTTTGGACCGGTGGCGACGAAATCATCTTCCTGGCCGATGCTTCCAGAATGCTCGATGGCCAAGTCCTCTATCGCGATTTCGCGCAAATGACATTCCCCGCCACCGATCTTCTCTATTTTTCAGCCTTCAAGATATTCGGCGCACAAATGTGGATCCCCAATATTCTGCTGCTCCTCGTTGGCGTCACTCTGGTCTACCTCAGCTATTTCGTAGGCCAGCGTCTGAACCTCGGCAAGCTGGCGCTTCTTCCGCCACTTCTTTTTCTGTCGCTAGTCTATCGAAACCGCCTGGACGCCACTCATCATTGGTTTAGCGCGCTGGCCACCCTGACTGCCGTAGCGGTTCTCATCACCCGCCGCACCCTCCCACGGATCGCGACCGCTGGCGCTCTCTGTGGCGTCGCAGCGTCTTTCACGCAAAGCCTGGGATTACTGATGCTCATGGCGTTCGCGGTATTTTTATATTGGGAAGCACGAAGGACCTCAAGCCCGCGGAAATCGCTGGTCACCAATGTCTGCTTGCTGGTCGCCTGCTTTGCGTTCATGGTCTTCGCCGCCACCTGCTACTTCATTTGGGCCGCGGGCTTCCAAAAGTTCATCGACAACACTGTGCTCTTCAGCATTCGTTACTACCCCAGTTACTCAGGCGCGAATAGTTGGCAGGGCTATATGGTTGGCGTCAGCGAGTTTCTCCATTGGCGGCGGATTACAGACTTCGCTGGTTTTGTCCTGATCCACGCTCTGCTGCCGCTGGTCTATCTTCTTTTCTTCGTTCGATATCGTCGCGACTCAGCAAAACAACCGGCGGAACCGTGGGACCGCTTGATGTTTGTCAACCTGGTCGGCATTTTCTCCCTGCTGAGCGTCGCCGGTGCTCCCACTTGGGCTCGCCTGTACTACGTCTCCTTGCCCGCTCTAATCCTATTTGTCTGGTTCCTGAAATCCGAAGCAAAGGCCGGGCGAATCGTATCAACGATCTTGTTCGCGTCCACGTCGATCCTATTCGTTGCTTTACCAGTGGCGAAGCAGCTTCATCACCCCGAAAATCTTGACCTGCCCACTGGCCGCACCGCCTTCCTGAATAAGGAGGCTTATGACCGTTATCGCTGGGCGGCCTTCGAGACGCGCCCCGGCGACTATTTCTTTGGAGGCCTCTTTCCAGATTTTTATTTCATTTTGAATTTACGAAATCCCGGCCCGGTCCCGTTCATCACTCCTTACGACTACACGCGCCCTGCCGAAGTTCAAGCGGTCCTCGACGGCCTGCAGAAACACCAGGTCAAAATCGTGCTCTGGACGCCGTCGCTTGACGCACCCAAAAATCCCCGATTCGATCATCTCGGGCCATTGCGTGCCTACATTCGAAGCCACTATCACGTTGCCGAGGATCAACCGCAGTTCGAAGTGTGGTTTCGGAACGATTGACGCGTCTCGCCTGCCCCAGACAGTCGTGCACAAACATGACCCTCAATTGACGTGAGTGTGACAAGGCCCTTCCGCCGTGTCGCTAGCATCGGATTGTGCTTACTTCGCTCTGCCGAATTTCAATCAGCGCGATCCGGCACGGCCGGTAGCTGGTTGTCCCGGCCTCCTAAACTTTTCACGATTGAGGAACCGATGTTTGTCAGATTTTTGTCTCTTCTGTTACTGATGTTGTCCAGTGCCGTCATGCTCTGTGCTCAAACAGAGACACCCATCATCTCCGGCGGTGTGCAGTACCTGAACACCACGTCGGGCGGTGCCACCGTCTTCCAGCCCCTCATCTCTCCGGTCGTCGCGGTTCCCTTTGGCGGCCGCTGGCTCATCGAATCCCGAGCCACCTTTGACGAAGTCATCTTCCGCGAGAACGGCACCACCGGTCCCTACCACGCCCAGACTTTTTCCACCGTCGACTACCTGCAACTCGACTACATCGCGAACTCTCACCTCACCATCGTGGTCGGCGAATTTCTCACTCCATTCAACATCTACAATGAACGCCTCGCTCCCGTCTGGATCCACAATCTCGCGGATGCACCGCTGATCGCCGGCATCGGCACCCGAACGTCGGGTTCCAGTGACGGCGGCATGGTCAGGGGTGTCGCAGTGTCCCGCAAAGATTGGCAGCTGAGCTATACGGCCTATTTCTCCACACTCGTAAACGCTTCTCAGTTCAGCGCCGGAAGAACCGCCGGCGGCCGCGCGGCCGTGTTTCTACCATCCAAGCGCCTGGAAGTCGGGATGTCCTACCAGCGTTTTCTTCAAGACCAGCACCTCAATTCCTGGGGCAGCTATCTCGTTTGGCAGCCCGCCAGCGCTCCCCTCGATCTGAGGGCAGAGTACGCTCACACGCGTGGTGGCCAAGGCTACTGGATCGAGGGCGCCTACCGCTTCTCGCGATACCGTGGTTCGGAGAGTTGGATCGGCCGTCTGCAAGCGGTTGGCCGCGTGCAACAATTCTTTCGAGGCACGCCTTCGCCCCAGGACGTTCTTCCCGGTGCCGATACGCAAGAAGTGGATTTCGGTCTGAATTACTATCTTCCGCATAATTTTCGTCTTAACACCAGCTACGGCCGTCAGTTCAGCTCTCTCGGCAACACCAACATCTGGAATTGCCAGATCACCTACCGCTTCCTGTTTCCATTGATTCCCGGAGGTTCCAAGTGAATCGATCACTCCTATTTCGCGCGCCCCTTTTGATTTTGTTGCTGGCCGCTTTAGGCGCGGCAGCGAAGAATGCCGCATCGCAACAACAGGGTAACTTGAGAGGGTCCTCCGGCTCCAAGGTCGCGGTCGCGGCCACGGAAAGCCAGGAAGGCGAGAAACGCTTTCAAGCACAATGCGGCCGCTGTCACATGCCCCCGGAAGACCTTTCACCTCGCGAAGCCCGGGCGGTCGTGCGTCAGATGCGAGTGCGAGCCAATCTCACCGCCGAAGATGAGCGTCTCATCCTCAAGTACCTGGCACCGTAAACGGGTGCAGAGGCGGTGGATTGCGCCTCTGTAGAGGCCGCTTTCCGAAGCGGGCGCTGTTGTCCGCCCCGGCCTAGCGATCGAGCGAGGACCACCGCTATGGTATTCAGTCGCTCGCAACTCTTGCTCGATACAGCGACGGCAATCCGATACCTCTTCCGCAATCGCTCGCGAAGATAATCGCGCTCGAATCCAGCTCCCATACTGGAGAGCTGCTGTTGCAATTTCCTCCCGTCACACGCCGTTCTGTTCCACTCGCCGTATCGCGCAGCCAAATCTGATTGGCTCCATCTCGCTCCGACTCAAACGCAATCCATCGTCCATCCAGCGACGCCACACCCACGCGCGCGTTTGCTGGTCCTGAAGCCAATGCCTCGGCCGACGCCGCCACAACGTCCGGCGTTACATGCCGCGTCGCGGGATCAAACGCCATCATCCTCGACGTTCCATGCGCTACGAGTTCGAAATAGATTGGTCCGTCCGGCGAGAGTGCTTTTGGGCCGAAAGCATGCCCATCGAAGACTAGTTCTTCATTAACGCTGCCGTGCAGCCATCGGAGCACATAGCGATCCCGTCCGATCGATTGATAAAACAGCCCCGCAGGTGACACCGCGGGCGCGCCGGAAAAAATCGCGTCCTTCTGCACGGCGACCCGCTCGTATCGTTGTCCAGGCTCCGCGGCGTAACTCGCCGCATGCCGCCTCGCATCCAAGCCTGCAAGTGCCGCGGCAACGATCACCCCCGCAATCACGAGATTCCGGTTAATCACTGACAAGTACGTTCGCCCGATCACAACGAAAACTGCGAGCAGCACCCACAATTTCGGAAATACCGCACTCCAGCCCGGCCATAAAGGAAGGCACAACGCAAAGAAAGCTCCGATTAGGAACATTCGCTCCGGCAGCTCGGCATCGACGAGCAGCAAGCTGATCGGGAGCAAGAGCAAGATGAACGTGTAAGAAGCCGTATTCGCGGATAGCAACAGGATCGCAATCAAAAACCACGCGAAATCCCGTCGTTCGTTCCCGGCGCGCTCTGTCGCTAATCCCAACAGTGTGGCGATCAGAATCAGTGCGCTGACAAATGGCCTTAGGAAAAAGAATGCTGTCGGCGCATTCCACAAGGGATGGGAATTCAATTCCGGTTCTGGGACGAACCATCGTCGCAGCAGCGTAGCAAACGTTCCATTACCACTGTTGTATGGATCAATGATCTCGCCTTCTAACGCCCGCGGCAGAATCTGACTGGCGTAGTAGTGAAAGTCCTGCCAACCGAACAAAACGACTACCACCGCAACGCCGCAAACGGCTGCCGCGACGAAGCCCGCCGCTGCCTTCCAGTTTCGCCGGATCAAAAAATACAAAAGCAGTGGTCCACCGTAAAGCTTCAACGCAAATGCCATTCCGGAAACAAATCCGCTCGCTCCGAATTTGCGCAAATGTAAGCAATAGAAGGCTGCGGTGAGCAACAAAAGTAGGAAAATGTAGTATTGCCCGTAAAGGAAGTTACTGTACAGCGACCCAAACCCCAAAAAACCGAGCAGGGTCATTTGCTCCAATCGAAATCCTGTAATCTGCGCCAGCATCCAAATCGTGGCGCCCAAGAAGCAAAAATTGGCCACCAGCCAGATCTGTTTCGCCGTTTGCACCGGGAAATGGGCCAACCCGATCAACGGCAGCGCCGTCAGTGGGGTCTGCGGCTGGTACCCGCCGAGTTGCCGTTCGACGCCCACGAAATTTATCTGCCGCTGAAACCACGTCCAGTCGTAATACTTACGTACCGGCATCCCTTTGTGCATCAGCACCGCTGCCGTGTAGTAGTTCGGAAAATCGGTTTCCGTTCTCCTCCAACCCGATCGGAAAGCCGTAGCCAGGAAGAAAATGATCGCGGCCATCGCCGCCAGCCGCGTCAGTGCCGACACAATTCCGCCGCGACTCGTCGCCTTGTTCTCCGTTTCAAGCACCTCCGTTCCCAAGGTTGAACTCTCCGCACCCATACTGGCACACCCAACCCATTCATTCGCGCTACAGCTCCGCTTCATCCCTCGCGGAGCTAAACGTACCCGCCCCGCCTGAGCGCCTTGTCACTACGGGGTCAAGACGCAGTCATCTCTAGATGAAATAGCAACGCTGAACTGATGAGGAATGAATCAATCCGTCCTGCGGACACTAGAAAGAGGAGCTTCTAAAGACAGAACGCGGACCGTCAAACCAACGCCCTAATTGGGGACTCGCCGAGCGCGAACTTCGCGCACGCACCCCGCCCGTCGAGCATTTACTGCAGTCATTTTGCATACAGACAAAGCTTCCCGGCCAACCTACGCGTACAGATTGACCGTACCAGCCTGGCCACCATTTTTCTGACCGCCACCCTGTTCATGACCGGCGTTATTCTGCGCGGTCGCCGCTGCCTGCGTCTCCTCGGCCTGTTGAGCTCGCGACGCGTTTGCGGTGGCTTGGGCCGTGTTCGCCTTTGACCCGCCATTCTGCGCCTTCTGCGATGCTTGAGTGAGCGCGTTTGCGGTAGGGGCTGCATGCGACTGGCTAATTGCACTAACGGCCATGGGCTCTCCTTCTTGCCTGCGGCAAGATGAACTACAACTCACTTACGTTATCGGCAGAAACCCGCCAGACTTTATCCCGTATCGCCTTATTCTGTTGAACGATTAGAGAAATCTAATGGAAGCGCCTATCGTAATCTTGATGAAAAAGCCCAATGTACAGCGCGCTAGTCCGCCGGTTCCCCCGCCACCACCGGATGCATCGACCGACTCGGCACCAAACTCCGCACCAGCACATACAGCACCGGAATAAAAAGCAGGTTCAACGTAGTAGCCGCGATCATTCCGCCGAATACAGTCGTTCCCACCGACACTCTCCCAGCCCGACCAGCCCCCTGCGCAAACACCAGCGGCACAACACCCAAAATGAACGCCAGCGACGTCATCAAGATCGGTCGCAACCGGATCCGCGCCGCCTCAATCGCCGCCTCCACAATCGTCATCCCCTGCTCCCGCAACTGTTCAGCAAACTCCACAATCAAAATCGCGTTCTTGCTCGACAACCCGATCAACATCACCAATCCGATCTGGCAGAACACATCGTTCTGCAACCCGCGCAAAGCCTGCGATCCAATCGCACCCAGCAAAGCGACGGGCACCGCCAGCAGCACGATGAAAGGCAACACAAAGCTTTCGTACTGCGCGGCTAGCGTCAAATACACCACAATCAATCCCAACCCAAATAACAACGATGCCTTCCCACCAGATTCCAATTCCTCCAGCGACAAGCCGCTCCACTCGAACGTCATCCCATTCGGCAACGTTTTTCGCGCCAGCCTTTCCATGTCCGCGATTCCTTGGCCCGAACTTCGTCCCGGCGCCGAATTCCCGTCGATTTCCGCCGACCGGAACAAATTGTAGTGCGTAATCACCTGCGGATTCGCCGTCTGCTCGATGCTCACCACGTTATCCAGAGGAATCATCTTGCCGGTGTCCGAGCGCAAGTAATACTGCTTAATGTCTTTGGCCTGCGCCCGGAAGACCTGGTCGGCCTGCACGTACACCCGATACGATCGATTGTTGAAATCAAAATCGTTAACGTACACCGAGCCCATATAAACCTGCAGCGCATCTGTAATCTGGCTGAAGGGAACTTGCAAGCTCTTCGCTTTTTCGCGGTCAATTCGCACCAGGTATTGGGGATCGTTCGCCGTAAAGCTGGTGAACAACCCAGTTAGATCCTTTCCAGCATTGCCTTGTCCAACCAACGTATTTGCTGTATTCGCGATGGTCTGCAGCGAATTCCGCCCCAGATCTTCCAGCTCAAACTGAAACCCTCCGAATTGCCCGAGTCCCTGCACCGCCGGCGGATTGAAAGGCACAACGAGCCCGCCTGGAATCCCGAACAATGGCCCACGCAATCGTTCAATGACCGCAGCCGCCCCGTGCTGGTCACCTTTTCGTTGGTCGAACGGCAACAGGTTGGCATAAATAATGGCGCGGTTAGGAGCATTTCCCGCTTGGCTGAACCCCGCCACCGTAAACGCCCCATCAATCTCCGGGACCTTCGCCAGCACCTGCTCCACCTGGGCGCAAATATCCCGCGTGTAAGTCAGCGACGCGCCCTGCGGAGCCTGGATGATGAACATGATATAGCCCTGGTCATCTTCCGGAATGAACGCCCGCGGCACCAGCTGATAGACCCAGTAGGTCGCTCCAAGCACAGCCACAAATAGCACTAGCGCCGCGAAACGCCACCCAATCGCCCGCCGCACGGTCGCGCGATAAGCATTTGTCAAACCTTCGACGCCGCGGTTGAAAGCGCGAAAAAAGCGCCCCTGCGACCGCTCCCGGTGGTGACCCAGAAATATCGCCGACAATGCCGGCGTCAGCGTCAGCGCATTGAAAGCCGAAATCGAAACGGAAAATGCGATCGTCAATGCGAATTGCCGAAACAAAATACCGGTCGTGCCCGGAAACAGTGCCACCGGCACGAACACCGCCACCAACACCAGCGACGTCGCGATCACCGCCCCGGCAACTTCTTTCATCGCCACCGACGCCGCGTTATGCGGCTCCGTGATTCCTTCGGTGATATGCCGCTCGACGTTCTCAATCACCACGATCGCGTCGTCAACTACCAACCCGGTGGCCAGCGTGATGCCGAACAGCGTCAGCGTATTGATCGAAAATCCAAACAGCTTCACGAAAATAAACGTCCCGATGAGCGAAACCGGTATCGTGATCGCCGGAATAAACGTGCTTCGCCAATCCTGCAAAAACAAATAAATGACGATGATCACCAGGCACACCGCCTCGATCAACGTCACCAGCACATCCTTGATCGACTCGCCCACCACCGTCGTCGAATCGAACGCAATTGCGTACTTTATCCCAGGCGGAAAGTTCTTCGACAAGCGCAATAACTCCGCCTTCGCTGCTTTGTCCACGTCCAACGCGTTCGCACCGGGAAGCTGCGTGACCGCAATCCCCACCGCATCGTGCCCATTGAACCGCAGCAGCGAATCGTAACTTTCCGCGCCCAACTCCGCGTGGCCCACATCCTTCAAGCGCACCAGCGTCCCGTCGGTCCCTGACTTCAATACAATGTTGTCGAATTCCGATGGCTCCGTAAGCCGCCCGATCGCCCGCACACTGATCTCATACGCCTGACCTTCATTCGAAGGAGGCTGTCCCACCTCGCCTGCCGCCACCAGCACATTCTGTTCGTTGAGAGCGGCAAGCACCCCGGTCGCCGTCAAACCTCGCTGCGCCATCCGCGCCGGGTCCAGCCACAATCGCATGGCGTATTTTCGCTCACCGAATACGATCGCATCTCCGACGCCCTTCACGCGCTTCAGGGCATCCTTGACGTAAATGTCCAGATAATTGCTCAGAAACAAGCTGTCGTATTGCCCGTTTTCGGTATACACCCCGCCGCCAAAGACGAACCCGCCCAGCTGCTTGGTGATAATCACGCCGGTGTTTTTCACCGTATTGGGCAGCCGCCCCAGCGCCTGGTTCACGCGGTTCTGCACGTCCACCGAAGCCAGGTCCACATCTCGAGTCACATCAAACGTAACGGTAATCTGACTGGTCCCATCGTTCCCGCTGCTTGAAGTGATGTACTTCATCCCCTGCACGCCGTTGATGGCCTGCTCCAAAGGAATGGTCACAGCCGACTCCACGGTCTGCGCATTAGCCCCAATGTAAGCGCTGGAGACCACGACTTGCGGCGGAGCCAGATCAGGAAACTGCGCAATAGGCAAGGAAGGAATAGAGATCGCGCCGCCCAAAATAATCAGCAGCGCGCAAACGGTAGCAAACACCGGCCGTCGTATAAAAAAATCAACAAACAATCTTCAACCCGCCTTTTCCTACGAACTCAATGATTCAGGGGTCGGAGCTTCAGCTCCGACATACATCACTCACTAGACTTGGGCTTTAGCCCCTGAGGAAACCTCTTGGCGTTCTCATTTCGCGCTACCCAGGTTTCTCCGTGTCCTCTGTGCTCCGACGTCTGTGCGCTCTGCGTTAAATCTTTTGACCTTTCCGTCCGACTTCCAGGGGAAATCCTATTTGGCAACTCCGCCCTTGTCCCCGCCGCCGTCCCCACCCAAAACCTGCTCTACAACCGGCGCCCCATCCCGCAAAAACTGCAAACCCGAAACAATAATGTGATCGCCAGGCTTGAGCCCGTCCAACACCGCGTAGTCATTCCCAACGGTGTCCCCAACTTTCAGCAACTTCTGCCGCGCAACAACGCCCTGTCCCTCTTTCACCGCCAAAAACGCAAAAACCTCTCCATTAATCCGCGTCACCGCCAAAATCGGAATCACTGTCCCTTCATGCGAGCCCCACACTAATTGCGCCCGCACCTGCTGCGCAGTCCGCAAATTCGCCTGCCCATTTTGAATGATCGCCTTCGCCAGCACCGTCTGCGTCTCCGTATCCACCTGCGACGATATAAACGAAATCCGCGACTCCGCCAGGTCCCGCCCCGCCGCATCGATCAGGTGCACCGGCACTCCCATTTTCAAATCTCTCGCGCGATCCGCCGGAACGTATATATACGCTTCCACGGCCCCGGGCTCATCGACAGTAGTCAGCACCGTGGTCACCGCCACGCGATCTCCAACACGCACCGGTATATCCCCGACAATTCCGCTCGACGGCGCCGCCACCGCGTAGTAGTGCAACTCCACCTGCTGCGTCGTCACCTGATGTTCCAATGACCTCAGCTGCGCTTCAGCTGCGTCGTAATTCGTCTGCGCGTTATCGAGGTCCTGCTTCGCCACCACGCCGGCCTCGAACAATTTCTTCTCGCGGTCCAACTGCACCTTCGCGTAGCGCAGGTTCGCCTCCTGCGCCAACCGCGTAGCGTCCTGGCTGCTAACGGTAGCCTGCTGTTTCAAAGGATCGATCTGCAAAAGGGGCGTCCCAGCGGACACGCGATCGCCCGACTTCACAAAGATCTTGGTGATCTGTCCTTCAACCTGAGGATTGATGGTCGCCGAATGCCGCGACTTCAAGATCGATAAGTATTCTGTAGCGTCCGGAATTTTCTGCGACTTCGCAATCAGCACCTGCACCGGCATAGCCTGCATCGCGCCGCCAGCCGCGGGGTCCCCAGCCGACGTCTTCCCACACCCCGCCGCCAAAGCCGCGAAACTTAGTAGCCCCGCGTACACAAACCCGTTGAACCTTATCTGTTGGTTCCACCCTGGACGAGACATTCCGAGTACTTCTCCCTGGAGCCGCGTTCCAATGACCGTCGCGTTTCCGCTACAAGCCGCTATCTTCGGCCGTAGCATCGAATGCCATCTTCGGACGCCGCTATCTTCAAATGTTACGCGAACTTAAGCCCGCTGCCTAGGCACACCGACAGTGACTAAGTTAGACGCCAGGAAGGGAATTCCGTTACTTCCAAGATGCAGATCGAGGCACCCTGTAGCCGCCCTCGCCGCGAGGGCGGGATTTAGGTGAATGACCAACCCAGGCCAATCGCGAAATCTCAATTCTCATCTCCGACGCGGTCGCCTATCCCCTAGTACATATCCCGCGGATCAATCGGCTTCCCGGAAAGCCCCAACTGCAAAACCTCCATCTGCGCCGGCCGATCAAAAACCTTCCCGGGAAACAATCTCTTCGTAATCACCCGCACCCCGCCAAACGCAATGCCCAAAACAAAGGCCATCCCCATAAGCACCATGGTCGCAATAATGATCTTCACCAAGGTACTGGTAATCGGAGGATCGGTAGCCGTAGTGCTAGGCTCGTTCCAGGTAACCTCAGTCTCGTAATTAATCGCCCCACGCAATTTCTCTGTATACTCCGCCGAAGTAGGCCCCAAAACAATTGAAAGCAACGACCCCTTCCGCTCCACGCTGCTCCCACTCTTCTTGTCCGCCGACAGCGCCCGCTGCAAATGCCGCAAATGCAATTCCGCCAACTGCGGCGTCGGGTACTCAATCAGCAGCAAGGTAGCCTCATCCTTGCCGGCCTTGTACTTCGCAAACATCGCTTCCGCGCCAGAATTGAATCCGGCCACTTCGACAAGCCTCGCCGCTTCCGGCCTCCTTAGCGCATTCGTTGCATCCTGAAACCCTACGGGACCAAGGGCATAACGCTCTGTACTAGTCTCGCGATTGGCCTCCGGCAAATAGGTTCTAATTGGAGGCAGCGGCGTCGCGTCAGCTTCCTTGCGAATCAAATCCATAACCACGCGCTTTGTTGCTTCTAGTTGCTCCTGTTGATCGGCATAGACAACAGAAACGAAATTACCCACCTGGAAAGCCTCCATGTACATCGGTGGTTTTTTGGGACTACTGCTCATCGCCTCCTTGTCTTTCGGGCTCAAATCTTCATTGCGAATACTCCCGGGCATGAGTTGTAGGTAGGTCAAGACCGAGTAGGCTCCGCTTGGGTCGCGGAAACGGTAAAGGTCCACTTGGGTGCCATTCGAGTACATGCGGGCGACAGATCCCACGATCCCGGCTTCCGACAGTAGCTTCGCATCCGCTGTAGGGTTTGTTCCAAAACCCCGTGAGGTCGCGTTCCAATTCCCGAGCTTGTCGGGAAGCAGACCGATGAGAGGGGCTTGAGCGAACGAGGAGGCGACACTCAGCAGAGCGAAAGCGAGGACAAATAGGAATTGGCGGCGCATCCGTGACATTTCGTTAGACACCAACAGACTAGCGCTGGTTCCGGCTCGAATCAACTGAGGCTGCCGCAATCGACTTTCCCGCGGGCGTGAGAGGAAGCTTCGGCAGGTTCCCGGTCATGCTGTTCAAGCTCTGAAGATAGCTCGCGACGCCTTGATACAAACCCTCGGCAACGCGCTGACGATGATCCGGCTTCTTCAATAGTTGCTCATCTGCCGGATTGCTCAGGAACGAAATCTCCGTCAGGATCGACGGCATGTCCGCGCCAATCAGCACCACAAATGGCGCCTTGCGTACTCCGCGGTCCTTTACCGGCTTGTACTGCTTCTGAATCCGCTTGGCCAGCGAGTCCTGAATGTCCGCAGCAAACTCCCGCGACTCGTCGATCTTCTCGCTGCGCGCAATCTTCTTCACCAGGTCTTCCAGGTCGTGCACGCTCTCCTGCGCGGTAGCATTCTCGCGCGAAGCCACTTCCATCGCGTCCGGCGAGCCCTTCAAGTTCAAGTAATAAGTCTCAATCCCGCGCGCCCCGTGGTCGTGACTCGAATTCGCGTGAATCGAAATGAACAGATCGGCCTTGGCCTCATTCGCAATGTGTGTGCGCTCTTCCAGCGGAACAAAGGTATCGTCCGACCGTGTATAAACCACGTCCGCACCGGGTAACCGCTGCTGAATGATCTTCCCCAGCCGCAGCGCCACATCCAGGCAAAGATCCTTCTCCATCAACCCCGTAGGCCCGATCGTCCCGGTGTCATGCCCGCCATGCCCGGCATCGATCACAATGCGCCCAATCTTCAACCCCAAAGTCCGCGTAAGCGTCGCTTGCCCATCCCGCGTCGGAGAAGGCACCGAGGAAGGCTGAATCAAGTCTGGCTTGGTAGTCGAACTCTTCAATAATTTCGATCGCGATCCACTACCATTCGATGCGGCGCCACGCACCAAAGAGGGAGGCAGGCTAGCGGCAGTCGGAGGCTGCGCCTCAACCGCCGCGGGCTGTACGCCAGATCGTTCGTCCGGCACAACGCGAGCCACATCCACGACACCGTCTTCCGACGTCGATTGACGCGAACCCGGCGATACCGCCGCAGACCCTCCCGTTGTAGGGGTGCAGGATTCCTGTTTACCCTGAGTCTCGAAGGGTGTCCCCGCCCGGCAACCGTCGCTCTGCCGTGCACCGTGCTGCGCTTTCGCGGTCCGCGTAGTCCCAGAATTCGGATACAAATCGATGATCAACTCCGGAGGATTGTCCTGCAGCGTAGCCGTGTAATCCTTCACCCCATTCACGTCCAGCACCACGCGCACAATCCCGGCATGATTCTGCGCGGCCCGCACCGCAGTTAGCAGATCGCCCTCAACGCGAACATTGGCCTTCGCCACCTCAGGCGTAAGCCGCGCCGCGTGAATATCGAAAAAAATCCGGTCGGGATTCCGTATCCGCGCCGAGGAATACTGCACGGTATCTTCCAGATCGATGGTTACGCGCGTGGACTCAGCCGACGCCTTGGTCGTAATCCGCCGCACGCGCGGCGCGCCGCCGCTGGACGAGGCAGGCGGCAGCGGAGCCTCATCCATCGTAGATCGCGCAAGTTCCGCGGGCTCATCCGACTTCGGCGCCTTCGCATCCGGCGTCTTTGCATCTGGGATCGGTGGAGCGTTCTTGGCCATGGCTGGCGCCGCTGCATTGAGCACCAGCGCCAACTCCGCTCGCGCTTCCTGCGCTTCCCGCCGCCGCGGCGAACGCGGATACTTCTTCAAAAAGTCATCGTAAATCCTGGAAGCCGCCCGCGGATCACCCAGCTGATCTTTCTCAAGTTCCGCCACCTTCAACATCGCGTCCTGACCAAACTTGCTGGTGGGATATTCATGAATCAAGAATCGATACGAATCCACCGCCGACTGGTAGTAGCTGCGCCCAAACCGTTCACCCATTTCCACATAAAGCTCGCCCACAGCCGCCAGAGATTCGGGCACCTCAGGTGCATGCGGCGTAATCAAGTAAACGCGGTGATAGGTAGAAACAACTTGCTTGTACTCAGCCAGCGACCGCTTGTTCGCCGCCTTCTCATTCAAAGCCGCCCGCAACTCCTCAGCCCGCGCAAACTGCGCCGAAGCCGCCTGCCTCTTCACATTGGTATCAGCGGTCCCAGACTCACCAGCAAAACAGGGAAGCGCACCCAAGAAAAGCAGCACAAGCGAGAGCAAAATCTTCGAGATTCTCAAGTAGCACAGACACTCCTGTCTGTGTCCCAAGCCAACCGAGAGCAAGGTTGAGGCCGCCCGTCGAAACCCCGTCCTAACAGGTTCCGCAGATAGCTTGGTTTTGTGTGGGTCTTCTTGAGGGAAAGATCCGAGCGCAGGCTTTCCACCGGCGGCAAAAACTGGCGAAACGCGGGCGAACCTCTTGTGGAAAATTTTTCGCCTTGCGCCCATGCCCAACTTTACGCCTTTACCTTGAGCAACCCGGGAGAATTCAGGGAAGCATTATTCGTTGGTGAATATGATGCGGCCGGAAGGATCCACGTTCTTATGGATTGCGCGAGGGTTGACCCACAAATCCGAAAGTCTCCCCGAGCCTGGCCGGAAGTAGGCACTCTGTACTTTCTGCACGTAGTTACGCGTCTCTCGAAAAGCCGGAATTCCATGAGCCCTGTCCACGGCCCCCTCGCCGGCATTATAGGCCGCGAGGGCCAAATCGAGGTTACCATTATACCGCTCCAACAAGGTCTTTAGGTATCTAACCCCAGCGTCGACGTTCTGTTGCGGGCTGTAATACTCGGTAGCCCCAAAGCGCTGGGCCGTTGTCGGCATCAGCTGCATAAGCCCCACGGCGCCCCTGCGGGAAATCGCCGAGGAATTCCAGTTTGACTCGGTCTCGATCACCGCGCGAACCAGCGCGGGGTCCACGCTATGCCGCTCGGCCGCTTCGCGTACCAGCTTTTCGGCTCCGTCGCGGTCGATGCTGAAGGCCGGACGGCCGCGCCCGGTGAACGTCGCTTCCGCAGGCATGTAGATGGCCGCATGCGACTTCGCGGGCATCAACTTGGTCTGCACGGGCGGTTCCGCGTTAATGAAGAACCGGCGGCCGCTGTCGTCCACGACCTTGGCAATCTGGGCGTTGGCGGGATTTCCACAGCACGCCAGCACGACCAAACAGGCACAAGCGCAGAGGACCACGCGTTTCGTCATCATGGGCCAGGGAAGGCTCACAAAACCTCTCTCGAATACTCGCGGAATACTACGGTTTGGTCCGTGGGGAGTCGATAGTACGAATGGGTGTCCACCGACGGACACGTTTCTGGCAGTCGGGACTATAGCAAAGCTTCGACCATGGAGGGAACGGCCAGGAGGGCAGTTTTTAGGTTGGCTGTGTCCTTTCCGCCAGCCTCGGCGAGGTCGGGGCGCCCGCCGCCGGAGCCCCCGACCTGTTTGGCTAGGGCCTGTATCAGCTTGCCTGCATGGACTTTAGAGGTGAGGTCTTTGGTAACGCCAGCGATAAGAGCGACTTTGCCATCATCAGGCATGCCCAGCGCGACCACGCCGGAACCGAGCTTTTGCCGCAGCCTGTCTACAAGCTGGCGCAGACCTTCGCGATCGACGTTGGCGACTTCCTCGGAGATGACCTTGACTCCCTTGACGGTCTGGGCTTTGCCTACCAGTTCGTCGAGCTGGCCCAGCGCGCCTCTACGCTTCTGTGATTCCAGATCTTTTTCGAGTTGTTTCACGGTTTGGGAGAGCTTTTCCACAGTGGCTAGAACGTCGTCATCCCCGACGTTCAGCTTGCTGGCCACCTGCGACAGGATTTGAGCCTGCTGCTGGTAATGTTCCAGGGCGCCGATGCCGGTAACTGCTTCGATGCGGCGTACCCCCGCGGCCACCGATAGCTCTCCGACAATCTTCAGCACGCCAATATCGCCGATCCGGTGAACGTGAGTGCCGCCGCAAAGTTCCTTGGAATAGAAGCCGCGCGGGGCGCGCTCGTCGGGGATGGTCACGACGCGCACATTGCTCTCCGGATATTTGTCGCCAAAAAAGGCCAGAGCCCCGGAAGCCAGCGCATTGTCCAGCGAAGTAACGGTCGTATCGATTTCCGTATTCAGCCGAATCTCGTCGTTCACCTGCTGTTCGATGTCTCGTAACTGTTCCGCATCAACATGCGCAAAATGCGAAAAATCAAAGCGCAATCGGTCCGGCGCATTCAGCGAACCAGCCTGTTTCACATGCGTCCCCAAAATATTCCGCAGAGCCGCATGCACGAGGTGGGTGCCGGAATGATTGCGCATGATCCGCGCCCGCCGTTCCGCATCGGCCTCGACACGAATACTATCGCCAACGCGCAGGGTTTCTTTCGCATTCACTTTGTGCGCGACCAATCCCGCGACGGGGTAGGAGGCGGATGTAACGTCGGCCAGCAATTGTGAACCGGACGCGTCGTAAAACGCACCAGTGTCGGCAACCTGCCCACCCGATTCGGCATAAATCACGGTGCGGTCGAGAACAACTTCTCCCGATTCGCCAGCGTTCAATTCATTGACGGGACCATTCTTACCGATGATCGCTTCGATGCGAACGTCTTTAGCGCTCACGTCGCGATAGAAATCCTTCTCGGTCTTAAATGTCTCGGCAAACTTGGCATACGCCGGATTGGCCGTAGCCTTGTGCGCCCCCTTCCAAGATGCACGCGCACGCGTTTTTTGTTCCTGCATCGCGCGGTCAAAACCTTCTTCGTCGACGGGAATACCCAGATCGCGGGCGGAATCCAATATGAAATCAAGCGGCAGTCCGTAGGTGTCATACAACTGGAAGGCTTTCTCACCGGAATAGACACCGTCTGCCTTCTGGAAGGGCGTTCCCACGAACGCGGTAAGTGGACGCAGGTCGTCCTCAAGTTTTTCGAGCGCAATATCAAGAGTACGTGCGAATTGTTGTTCTTCGGCCTGAACCGTTTTTGGCACGTGCGCAAATGATGGGCCCCTCAATTCGGGGTAAGCTTCCTCCATTATTCTTTGAACTGCGAACACCATCTCAGTTAGGACCACTGGCTGCTTTTGGCCAAGAAGTCTCGCGTGACGAATCGCGCGACGCATGATCTTGCGCAGGACATAACCCCGTCCTTCGTTAGAAGGAAGGACCCCGTCCGTAATCAGGAAAGCCGTTGCCCGGGCGTGATCGGCGATGACTCTAAGCGAAGCTGCGCCGCCCTTGCCTTCTTCTAGTTTCTCCTCGCGCTGAAAATCGACGCCACAGAGTTCGGCGGCTCGTTTCAGAAGCGGCACGAAGAGATCGGTGTCGTAGTTGGAGATGACGCCTTGGAGGACGGCGGCGGTGCGTTCGAGGCCCATACCGGTGTCGATCGAAGGCTTGGGCAGCAACCTCGTAGCTCCAGGCTGCCGGTCATACTGCATGAAGACGAGGTTCCAGATTTCGACGTAGCGGCCGCATTCACAAGGAAACTCGCAATCGACGTGGCCTTCTTCAGACGCTACAGCGCCCATGTCGTAGAAAATTTCACTGCACGGGCCGCACGGGCCTGTATCTCCCATCTGCCAAAAATTATCTCTTCTATTACCGGGAAAAATGCGCCCCTCAGGAACCCCGAGCGCGAGCCAATATTTTTCCGCCTCCACGTCGCGCCCAACATCGAAACCAAGTTCCAATGATGCGGCTGCTTTGTCGGGATCGTCGAATATCGTTACGGAGAGCTTATCCTTGGGAATGCCAAACCAATCTGGCGAGGTAATCAGCTCCCATGCATAGGGGATGGCTTTCTCCTTGAAGTAATCGCCGAAGGAGAAGTTGCCCATCATCTCGAAAAAGGTGTGGTGGCGCTTGGTGAAGCCCACGTTTTCGAGGTCGTTGTGCTTGCCACCGGCGCGGACGCATTTTTGGGCGGTGGTGGCGCGGTTGTAGTCGCGCTTTTCGAGCCCGAGGAAGACGTCTTTGAACTGGTTCATGCCGGCGTTGGTGAAAAGCAGGGTGGGGTCGCCGTGGGGAACGAGCGAACTGCTGCGGACGCGGCGGTGGCCTTTGCTCTCGAAGAAGCGGAGGAAGGCCTCGCGGATTTCGTTGCCGCTCCATTTCAGTTTTGTGGCGTCGCCGGTCACTTGGGCCTCGTCAGGTCGCGTGGAAACAATGCCGACATTATCGCAGAGCAGGCGGGCTGGCACCAAGAAACGGGGCGGGCTCGGACGGTTTGAGCTCGAGGGGAGGGGACCCCCGGTATTTTCATAAGTGCGGATTGTAAAGGAGTTAGTTGGGTCGGGTTGCGTAAGTGCGGATTCTATTGGAGTTATAAGTTGTGCGTTTACAGCACTTATGGGGTGCTCTTGCAAGTGTTGATGGCACGAGGTTTGCGGGTTTGTGGTGGTGTCTGTAAAGGTCTTGGAATCAACACTTACGAGTGGGTTGCGCAAGTGTTGATGGCAAAGGGGTTGAGGCGCGGCAATTTCGTAAGTGCGGATTCTGCGGGGGTTAGCGCGATTGCGAGGTTGAGTCACGAAGAAGTGTAGCAGGCAAATGGTATCTAGTCAAGTAAATTATTTACCGGTTAACATTCGAATGGATGGGCGCTGTGTCCGCAAAGAAAGACCCAACCTTAAAAACCGAAGACTGGGGGAACCGCTCCTGAGGAACGTTTGGGTTGAAGTTGGCTCTAAACCCGCACCCTTAAAAACCAAGGGTGCGGCACCCGGCTCCGTCGGTGAGAAATGGCGGTATGCTACACGGGGTTTGCAAAATTCCAACTATTCAGTCGAGCTCGTCTCCTGTTTCTGGCGGCACTTCTCCGGTGTGTCACGGGCACTGAGGAAGGACGTATGAGATTCCCCCGGGGAGTTTTCTTTGCGATGCAGTTGAGCGCGGCGGTGTTTGGCTTGCTCGTGCCGCAGCTTGGATTTGCTTACGATCATCCGCTTACGGATGAGGCGGTTCGGGACGCGTATTTTTTGGGGCAGGATCTGGATCGGTCCAACGACTTTCTTGCGCGATACACGCAAGCGCTTCCGGTGCCGGATAGCGGGCCGCAGGTGGCGGAGATTGAGCTGCTCACGCCCTATGCGCAAGTTGTGCAGGTATCGCATGAGCATCCGATGGGCTACAGCGCACAGCAGGCCGCGGCGGACGATAAGAAGCGTGGGGATTCCATTCAGGTTCGCGTGAAGATTTTGTTCACGCCGACTTATACGGGAGCGGATGATTTCTGGCGCGGCGTTTCGGTTGGACTGGTGCAGAAGAAGCACATGGCGGCGACGGCGGTGAGCGCGCAGCTTTTGTATGCGTCCGATTCGGATGGAGACTACTCGTGGGTGATTGGGGCGAACGTGTTTGTGCAGTTTAGCGTGTCTGGCGTGGAGTCGGATTCGGTGGACGTCGAGGTCATTCCGCCGGGAGGGGCCGGCGTGCGGGCTACGTTCGATCTGGGGCGGCTGACGTAGACGAATCGCTCATTCCGTTTCGACGTCGGGAACCTCTTCGCTCGTGATGGATTTCAGCTCGCGGCGGATGGCGTCGGAGGGGAAGCCTGCTGCGAGGAGGCTGCGGTAGAGGGAGGCGATTTTTTTGTCAGAGATTTCGCCACGAGTTAGTTTTAGTTTGCGATCGATGCGGTGGCGGATCGTAGCGCGTTCGGCTGCTTCGTCCGTGGCGTCTTGGATGGCGGATTGGATATGAGCGTCGGGGACGCCGCGGGCGCGGAGGTCGCGGGCGATGCGGAATCTGCCCTGGCGGCGGATTTCGGTGCGCTGGCGGGTGAATTGTTTGGCGTAGCGGTCGTCGTTGAGGGAGCCGTTTTCCTTGAGGCGGGCCAGAACGACTTGGGCCAGGAGGTCGCTGGTGGCGCGGCGCTTGAGGAGTTTTTGCATTTCGTGAACGGAGTGCGGGCGGCGCATGAGGGCGCGGAGGGCTACGTCGTAGAGTTCGGATTCGGTGTCGAGTTTTTTCGAGCGGGGAAACACAGACGAGAAGCATAGAAGTAATGACGTAATGAAGTAAAGATCGGAAAGGGCAAGGGCAAAGGCGGGATTTTTAACGCAGAGGGCACGGAGATGGGAACACCGAGGACACAGAGAAAGGACGCGAAGGCCAACGGGTGCTTTGGCGGGGTCGTGTGCGCCAGCGCTCGCTCTAAACCCCGCCGTCTCGGAGACGGCGGCTACAGGTCGTGGGACGACGCTACTCGGCGGCGGGCTTTGCGCCGGGTAGGCGGCTTTTCAGGAATTTGATTTGGCCGTCGTGGTTGGATTCGTGTTCGGCTACGTGGAACCATTTGGCGTAGTTGTTGGATTTAAAGTCGCCATCGACTTCGATGACGGTCAGCCACTTGTCGTCGCGCTTGCGGAACTCGGCGAGGTTTTTCTCGCGACTCTCGTGCAACGCGGTCAGATAGTAGTCGAGACTATTGCCCTTGATGGCTTTGCGGGCCGGCTCGCCTAGGTTCATGGGGGTGTCCCACTTTTTCTTGATGTCGTCGGACCAGCTATCCCACTTCATGCCGCCGAACGTATTCATCCCATAATAGGTTTCGGTGGCGACGAGATGGAGAAGGAGCGCGCCGATGGTGTTTGCTTTGGCGTCCAGGAGGTAGTCGAGATCCGGCTGGGACATTCCCTTGACGTTGTACAGGACCTGACCGCGGGTGAAGGCCAGCATGGAAACCAGGGTACCAATCTCCGGCGTGAATCCCGGCTTTGGGCCGACGATCCAGGCATGGTCGAGGTCGTCCTGCGCAGCGGCGGGTTCGGGGTCGAGAGCGAATCCCGATAGTCCCGTGGCTAGCGCCGCGCCGGCTTTGAGAAAAGTGCGGCGGTTGGGAAGACATTCGGATGGAAACATAGTCGCCTCCTGGCAACGCTAAAGTTCGGCTCGGTAACGCGCCGGATCATACTCCGCAGGAAGTTGAGGAGGCAACAAGGAGCTAGGCGCGTTCGGGAAGCGCGGTCACGCCGGGCGCATGCAAAAGCGTCAGAATGCCCTTCAGAGCGGCTAGCGCGAGGATCAGGCCGATTGCAAAGCAGGGAGCCCAAGGAAGCCAGTTCGCGAGGCCGCGGTCCATCATGGCGACGGAAGGATTCGCTGGATCGAAAACAACGGGTACCGCCCTTCCCAGACCCGCGCTCGATTGCGAACCTTTCCACTCTTGAAATCGAAGCACGCGATCAGCAGCCCCAAATTCGATTACGGGCTCATAGATCGTTGTAGTGCCCGAGCGACTGCGGTCCTGCATGCGAACCGGCGCGAGCGCGATGTTTTTACCTTGCGTGCGGGCCCCGGTGACGAGCAGGTGTGTGTGGACCTTTCCGGTGACGTAGGCGAAACCCAGGAAGAGCAATGCTGCGACAAGCTGCGGAATGAACATGAAGCGGGCGATCCTGACGCGGTTGGTAAGAAGCCATGCGACCTGATCTTGTGGAAAGGGCATGGTTGTACCTCACCGTCAAAAACGCCCGCCTCGGAAGGCGGCCGCTACAAGGCGTGGCTGCGCGCTATTTGCGGGCGAAGCGTTCGAAGTCGGCCATTTGGCGTTCCATTTCCTCGCGGGCGGAGTCGGAGGCGGAGCGGACGCCTTGGATGCGTAGGCGGAATTCGTCTGGGTTGGAGGAGCGCGAGAGGGCTTCCTCTAGAGTGATCAATTGCTTGGTGTAGAGATCGAAGAGGGATTGATCGAATGTTTGCATGCCGTATTGGCTGCCGCCGGCGGCGATGGCGTCGTGGATCAAGCGGGTTTTGTCGGGGTTGATGATGCAATCGCGGATGTAGCCGGTGGCGATCATGATTTCGACAGCGGGGACGCGGCCCTGGTCGTCGGCGCGGCGGACCAGGCGTTGGGAGATCACGGCTTTTAGCGTGGCGGCCATTTGCAGGCGAATTTGCTTTTGCTCTGGCGGCGGAAAGACCGCGATGATGCGCTGGATGGTTTCCGTGGCGTCGAGGGTGTGCAATGTGGAGAAAACCAGGTGGCCGGTTTCAGCCGCTAGCAGAGCGGTGGAGATGGTTTCGAGGTCGCGCATTTCGCCGACCAGGATTACGTCGGGGTCTTGACGTAGGGCGGCGCGCAGGGCGGTCGAGAAGTTAGCAGTGTCTACTTCGACTTCGCGCTGATTGATGAAGCTTTTTTTGTCGCGGTGCAGGAACTCGATGGGGTCTTCGATGGTGATCAGGTGGTCGGCACGGTTGGCGTTTACGCGATCGATCATGGCGGCCAGGGTGGTGGATTTACCGGAACCGGTGGTGCCGGTGACCAGCACCAGGCCGCGTTGCTCTTCGCAAATTCGATTGATGACCGTGGGGAGATTTAGTTCTTCGGTGGTGCGGATCTTTGTTGGGATTACGCGGAGGACCATACCTACGTTGCCACGCTGCTGGAAGACGTTGACGCGGAAACGGCCGAGGCCGGCTACGCCATACGCCATGTCGAGCTCGGCGGTTTCCTTGAATTTTTGTTTTTGGCGGTTGGTCATCATGCTGAACGCCATGGAGAGCATTTCTTCCGGGGTGATGCGGGCGACGTCGGTCAGTGGGGTCAGCAGGCCGTCAATGCGGAGGTAGGGGTGATTGCCGACTTTGAGGTGCAAGTCGGAGGCCTTGTTTTCGACGGCGCGGCGTAGGAGATCGTCAATATTGAGGGCCATGAAATGTGAGCTCCGCGATGATGGCGCGACTAAGCGACGTTAGCATTCGACTGGTGGGCGGGCAAGAAATGCGAAGCGGCAGGTCGCGCGGTAGTTAACTGCGCTGGAGGGCAGTTGGGGAGGTTACCGACGAGGAAAAATCGCGCGGAGCCAGCGGTTTCGCTGCTGCCTGATAGGGATTGCCAGTGTGGTGTCTAAACCCCGCGGTCTCGGAGACCGCGGCTACAGGTTGTGGCGGTTCGATTTACGGTTTCTTTAGGTAGAGGGAGTCGTAGAGGAGGCCGGCTAGGAAGCCGCCTGCCAGGGGGCCTACCCAGTACACTCCCCAATTGGCCCAGTGGGTCGAGGCCAAGGCTGGACCCAGGGCACGGGCTGGGTTTAGGGCGCCGCCGGTGAAGGGGCCTGCGACCATGATGCCTAGGGCGAAGGTCAGGCCGATGGCGAAGCCTGCGACGGAGCGGGCTGTGGACTGGTTGTCGTCAACCGTGGTGGCGAAGATGACCAGGACGAGGAAAAACGTGGCTAGAGCCTCCAGGATCATGGCGGAGATGCGTGGGAGGTCGCGAATCATTTCTGGGGTGCCAAGAGCGACGGCGCGCCAAGTGTCTTCGGGGATGATGGCCTTCAGGACGAAGGCTGCGGCGATGGCTCCGGCGAGTTGGGCGGCCCAGTAGAGGAAGACGTCGAGGGTGTTGACGCGCCTGGTGACCCAGAAACCGATGGTTACTGCAGGATTGAAATGGCCGCCGGAGACTTGGCTGAACGCTGTGTACATGACAGCGATGGCCAAGCCGTGGGCGGCGGCGATGCCGAGGAGTCCGAGGCCGCCCGCGCCGTGGAGAAATTGGTCGGCGCAGATGGCGCCTTCACCGAAGAAGACTAGAGCGAACGTGCCTAAGAATTCGGCGGTGAGTTTCTGCGGGATGTTGTACATCCAGGATCCTCCCAGCCGGGATGGGATGCGCCCCGGGGACGTGAGAATTCTAGCGGCGGAGGTGGGAATGGGGAAGGGGAATCGGGGCGGGGAATTCTAAAGACGAAACTTGATGGTGTGAACGCGAAGTAGTGAAGAGTGACGCGGCCTTTTCTTTTAAGAGGGAATGGAGTCAGCGAGACGAGTAGATGCGAATGGGAGTGGCGACCTCCCACAGCCTGGGTTGACCCCAATGCGCTGCGTTGAAGTGGAGTCTAAATCCCGCCCTCTCGGAGAGGGCAGCTACAGGGCTACAGGTTTAGCGTGCTGTGGTTACTGGGGCGTTTACTGGGGTTAGCCAGTTGTGGTGGTCGGGTTTGTTGCCGCTGGTGATGGCGAAGAATTCTTCCTGGAGGCGTCGCGTTATGGGGCCGGCTACGCCTTTGCCTACCTGGATGTGATCGACGGAGCGGATCGGAGTGATTTCTACCGCGGTGCCTACGAAGAAGACTTCGTCGACGATGTACAGCATTTCGCGCGGGATTACTGTTTCCTTCACGGGGATCTTTAGAACTTCGGCCATCTTTACGACCGAGTCGCGGGTGATGCCCGGCAGGATGCTGGTGGCTAGCGGCGGGGTGTAGAGGACGCCGTCATTCACCAGGAAGACGTTCATGCCGGAGCCTTCGCTTACGTGGCCGCCGGAATCGAGAGCGATGCCTTCGGCGTAGCCGTTGAAGGAGGCTTCCATGCGGATGAGTTGCGAGTTCATGTAGTTTGCGGCGGCTTTGGACATCGCGGGAAGCGTGTTGGGGGCGATGCGGGTCCAGGAGCTTACGCCGATGTCGACGCCTTTGGTTAGGGCGTCCGCACCCAGGTAGGCGCCCCAGGTCCAGCAGGCCATGTAGCAGTCGATGGGGGAACTCAGCGGGTTGACGCCGACTTCGCCGTAGCCGCGCAGGACGATGGGTTTCACGTAACAGGAGTTGAGTTTGTTTTGGCGGACTAGCTCCGTGGCGGTGCTGCAAAATTGATCGACCGTGAATGGCAGATCCATGCGATAGATTTTCGCGGAGTTGACGAGGCGCTGCATGTGCTCGCGGAGGCGGAAGATGGCAGGGCCTTGCTTGGTCTCGTAGCAGCGAATGCCTTCGAAGACCGCGGAGCCGTAGCTGACGACGTGGGAAAGGACGTGAAGGGTGGCGTCATCCCAGTTGATCCAGTTTCCGTTGTGCCAGATTTTTTCGGTCTTGGTGACAGGCATGATTGCTCCCTTTTGTTCGTGGCCCTTCGAGCCGATCGAAATTGCAGAATACGGTAGCGGGTGGCACGCGTCAACGCATCCGGTGGCGCGATGTGGCGGGATGGAAACCAAATTGGCGGGTTTGTAGGCGGGACTAGGCGGTGTTGGAAGCGAGCCAAGACGCAACGTGGAGGACGCGCTGAAGCGCGCCCCTACAGTTTCGGCATTGGTTTGGAATTGGTTCGAGGTTGCTTTTACGTTTATTTGTCGTCCGGGGTTGACGGAACGTTGGACGGTTGGTTTGTTTTAGCGGGGCGATTGATGGAGCGGTAGGCTGCTTCGGATTGCAGGATGATGGTCCCGGTGTGGTTCTCCCAAATTCCCAAGAGCAGGAAGGGGATGGCAGTGCCGGCGGCCCAGAGCTTTGCTTTACGTGGAATCTTGGATTCGGGTTCCCAGCGGAAAAGCTGCGAGGCGACGAAGAAAGTGAGAATGGCCCAGCCGAAGAGAGACAAGGTTTCGGTCCAAAGACGCCAGATGGGCGCGGAAAAGTAGATGGCGTTCTGCAGACCCCAGACGAGGTACGTGGCGGGAAGAAAGACGCCGAAAGCTTGCGCCGTCTTAGGGAGGTCCGACAAAGGCACTGTTGCACCGGAAAGAAAAATGAGAGCGAACCAGATGAGTTGGTTGAGGACTTGAGTCTCCTGCATGGTGTTGGTGACGCTGGCGATCACGAGGCCCATCGAGCCGAAGGAAATCACGCCAATGGTGACCATGATGAATAGAGAGAACAGGTCGCCGAACTCGGTCACGTGGAATATGAATTTGGAAAGGAGCAGTTCGATGATGATGGTGGGGAGAATCAAAAGATAGTTGGCGACGATGCTGGAGGCGAGCATATCGGCGGAGGTAACTGGAGTGACGTGGAAGCGGCGCAGGATTCCTTGCTCGCGAAAGGTCACGAGAGCAACGCTTAGTCCCCAGAAGGCGCCCATCACGGCGAGGGAGATCACCGGACCGAGCAAAAAGCGAACCGCAGCAGGGTCGCCCTTGGCGAAGACGCCGGCGAAAAGAAAGAAAAAGCCGAAAGGCATGATCAAGCCGAAGAATAAGAACGTTTTGTTGCGCAGGGTGAGGCGGATGCGCATGTTCGTCAGTGTGAGGAAGTGCTTCAATCGCGTAGCCTCCTTCCGGTTAGTTCGATGAAGACGTCTTCCAGGGACGGTGTGGCAATTTCCAGGCTGACGAGTTCGTTGCCTTGGGCTTCGAGATATTTCACGAGGGCTACGATGGCTTGCGGCGGGCGCTGGCAGTGCAGGGCGTAGCCTCCGTTGAGGTTGCGGCAATCGGACACGCCGTCCAGCTTAGTGAGGACGGCTTCCGATTCTGGGCGGGCGAGGCGGACTTCAATGCGAGTTTTGTCGGCGGAGCCTGCTTTGAGCTCGCGCGGCGTGCCCAGGGCGATGACTTTGCCGTGATCGACGATGGCTACGCGATCGCAGAGGTGCTCGGCTTCCTCGATATAGTGCGTGGTCATGACGATCGTCTTTTTCTCGCGGCGGAGTTCGTCGATGATGTCGTAGATTTCGCGGCGGACTTGGGGGTCGAGTCCGGCTGTTGGCTCGTCGAAGAAGAGAACGCGTGGATTGTTGACCAGTGCCATGGCCAGGGCGAGGCGTTGCTTTTGGCCGCCGGAGAGTTTGCTATAGAAGGTGTCGCGCTTTTCCACGAGGCCGAAACGCTTCAACAATTCTTCGGGATCGCGGCGTCGGGAGTAAAAGCCGGCGAAGAGTTTGAGGGCTTCGAAAACCTTTAGCTTGTCGGGCAGGGAAGTAGATTGCAGGGCGGCGCCGATTTCGTTTTTGAGTTTTTCGGAATCGCGCTGCGGATCGAGGCCACAGACGGAGACGCGGCCGCCGTCGAGAGTGCGTAAGCCTTCCAGAATTTCCACCGTAGTGGTTTTGCCGGCGCCGTTGGGGCCTAGCAGGCCGAAGACTTCGCCTTCTTCGACGGTGAAACTAACGCCGCGGACGGCTTCTACGTCGGCATAGCGTTTTACGAGATTTTCTACCTGGATTACGGGTTCGGGCATTTTTGCGTTGGTGTGCAGCTAGCGCTTGCTGGCCGCCTTAGAGTTCGGCGCTGACGAGAACGTATAGCATACCGCAGATGGATGGACATCGTGTCCAGCGGATCGATTGTGCAGAATTCGGACCTGGCGGTTACACGGTATTCTAAACCGCGCCCCCCTGAAGGGGAGCGTCTACACGGGAACGCCTCGCGCACCGACTCGCCTATTTGAGAGTACGTTTGCGGGTTAACTTCTGTTTCACGCGCGGTCTCGGTTTGCTCTTCGCGTCTTGCAGATTCCAGAGGTACTGCTTCAGGTTGACGCGAAATTCGATCACGGTTACACCTTCGCTCTCGAGGAGTTTTTTTTGGAGAGAAGCGTAGGGCTCGCGGACCAGGATTTTGCCGCCTTCGCCGAGGACTCTGTGCCAGGGGATGCCTTTGCCCGAGGGAGTGGCAGCCATAGCGCGGCCTGCGCTGCGGGCTCCGCCGCGTAGACGCAGTATTTTAGCGAGCGCCCCATAAGATAGAACCCTGCCGCGGGGAATTTGTTTCACCAGACGATAGACCGGATCCCAAGAAGACATGTAGCGCCTCGGTTCGATGATTCTTAGAACGAACGCGTTTTGGCGCCGGACATGGTAGCGGTACGCGCCATTGGCAACAAGACAAAACAGCTGGACCTGGGTTTAATGCAGTGAGGGTTTACCGCCGATGAAGACATTGGTGAGCAGGACGAAGAAATTACAATTGCGGGACGAATCGCAAACGCGGCGCTGGGATTTGCAGGAGCAAAAATGGCCGCCGGCGCATCTAATTGAGTAGAGGAATACGAGAGAGAGCTGATGTTGAATACGCTAGACGAATGGAACGGAACGAAAAAACAAATGAAGCGTTGGAGCGTGCAGGATGTATTTTGTTGTTATAACGCATTCGAAACATTTGTTGCGAGTTTGTGAATTTTCCGTTGCAGTGTGTAGTGGAAGCGCAGTACACTACACATAGGTCGGGAAAATACGAGGCAGGGTTATGGCGTTCGTGCGGCGCAAGGGGAAGAAGTTCTACCTAGTGCACAACGTGCGCCGGGGCGAGAAGGTGAAGCAGATTCACCTGGCCCGCCTTGGGGAACGCGCGCAAATCACCGATCGAGTGGTGCGCGAAGTTTCCAAGAAACACCCGTTTGTGGAGCTCAACTGGCGAGCGCTTCGGGAGCAGGTGAATAGTCAGCAGATCGATCTCGCCGATTCTGACTCCCCAGTGGTGCAGAAGTTGGTGGGGGAGCTGCGAGACTTGAATTTAGAACTGGCGGACCTGTTTCCGCCGATTCTCCGAGTTTCTGAATCGTCCGGCGTGGCCGCGGAGTTGCTGGTGCAGTTGCGGCTACTCCAGTCCACGCTACAGGTGAAGTTGTCGCAGTTTGACCTTCATCGTGGGCGGTTTGGTTCTGCGTCCTCGCACCCGCGGGACGTAAGGAGGCGGCCATGAAAGACATCATCCTTCCACTAGACCCAAGTCAGCGCAGCACGGATACCATGGAGTTCCAAACCGCGCTGCGGGCGAAAATCGTGGGGCAGGACGAGGGCGTTCAGGCACTGGTCGATTTGTACCAGGTGTTCTGCGCCGGCTTGAACTCGCCCGGGCGCCCGGTGGGAAACTTGTTGTTGCTCGGGCCGACCGGTTCGGGCAAGACGCGGATTGTCGAAGCCGCCGCGGAAATTTTGTTCGGGGACGCGCGCGCGCTGATCAAGGTGGATTGCGCGGAATTCCAACACTCGCATGAGATCGCCAAGTTGATCGGATCGCCCCCGGGATATCTGGGGCACCGCGAGACACATCCTCTCATCACACAGGAAGAATTGTCGAAGAGTCATACGGACAAGCTGAAGCTTTCGTTCTTGTTGTTTGACGAAATCGAGAAGGCGTCGGACGCGTTGTGGCAACTCCTGTTGGGCATGTTGGACAAGGCCACGCTGACTTTAGGGGACAATCGGCGCGTCGATTTGTCGCAGACAGTGATCTTTCTGACCTCGAACTTAGGCAGCGGCGAGATCACGGAATTGATGAACGGTGGCATGGGTTTCGTGCAGCCGTCAGGACAAGTCGGCCGTCGGCTTGGAGCAGAAGGTCGAGCGGACGGCGGTGGAAGCGGCGCGGAGGAAGTTTTCGCCGGAGTTCATGAACCGGCTGGACAAGCTGGTGGTGTTTCATCCACTGCAGCGTGAGCAGTTGGAAGAGGTTTTGAACATCGAGCTTAGTCAGGTGCAGCGACGCGTTTTGGAGACCGCCAAGGGGCAATTCCTATTTCGCGTGACCGGTCCGGGCCGGGATTTCCTGTTGCGGGAAGGTACCGACCAGCGTTACGGGGCGCGGCACTTGAAGCGCGCGATCGAGCGGCATGTCGTGTATCCGCTGGCGAACCTGCTGGCTACCGAGCAGGTGCATCTGGGCGACTTGGTGCGCATTGATTGGGATGGCGAGCATAATCAGCTCACGTTTGTGCGCGAGGGAGAAGGGGCTCTCGTTCAGGCTGAGGCGGAGCAGAAGGAAACGATGGCGGCCGCGGCTGAGTTTAAGGATGGTCGAGGCGCGGATGCTCCTACGGAAGCTGTGGCGGAGGCGAAGAAGTCGCGGGCGGCTTTGCCTGCGTCGGTGCCGGCGGCTGCGCCGCAGGCAAGGAAGAAGCCCGAACGATCGTGAGAATTCCCTAGCCGACGGAGGTCCGACAAAATCGGATCTGCTCGCTAAGTTTAGTAGCTTCGCCTTCGTAAGGGTTTAGTGTGGTCTAAACTGCGCCCCGCTAAAGCGAAGCGCCTACATTTCTTCCCATCAGCGCATGTCTTTCCTGAAACCATTATAATTGTCTTGTATGAATGTAGAGCCACAGGTTGGTGTGTGTGGGCTTGAGTGGGCGCACCCGCTTGTTCGGGATTGGTTTGTGGGGCGGTTTGGGACGCCTACGGAGCCGCAGGTCGAGGGGTGGCCTGCGATTCTGGAGGGGAAGGCTGCACTGATTTCTGCGCCGACTGGGTCGGGCAAGACCTTAGCAGCTTTTTTGGTTTGTATCGATCGGTTGGTGCGGAAGGCTCTTCGAGGAGAGCTGGAGGACCGCACGGAAGTTCTGTACGTCTCGCCTTTGAAGGCTCTTGGTAACGACATCCAGAAAAACTTGGAAGTGCCGCTGGGCGAAATCCTCCAGCTTGCAGGGGAGCGCGGATTGTTGATGCCCGAAATCCGGACAGCGGTGCGGACCGGCGACACCTTGGCTCACGAGAGGCGCGCGATGTTGGTGCGGCCTCCGCATATTCTGGTGACTACACCCGAATCGCTCTACATCTTGTTGACTGCCGCGAAGAGTCGCGAGGTGTTGAAAACCGTTGAGACCGTGATCGTCGATGAAATTCATGCGATGGCGGACGACAAGCGCGGATCGCATCTGGCGGTGTCGCTGGAGCGGCTGGAGCATCTGACGGGCAGGTTCTTGGCTCGGATTGGGTTGTCGGCGACGCAGAAACCGATTGAGCTGGTGGCGCAGTTTTTGACTGGCGGGAGCAGGCCAGGACCCGTTGTGGTGAATGTGGGGCATCGGCGGGAATTGGATTTGGCGGTGGAGGTGCCGGGGAGTGAGCTCGGGCCGGTAGCTTCGAACGAGATGTGGGGGGAGATTTACGATCACATTGCTGCGCTCGCGAAGGAACATCGCTCGACTTTGATTTTTGTGAATACGCGGCGATTGGCGGAACGCGTGGCGCATCATTTGGGGGAGCGGCTCGGAAACGATGCGGTGGCTGCACATCACGGGAGCTTGTCGCGGAAGTTGCGATTGGCGGCGGAGAAGAGGCTCAAAGACGGAGAGATTCGGGCGCTGGTGGCGACGGCGTCGCTGGAATTGGGAATCGATATCGGCAGCGTCGACCTGGTTTGTCAGATTGGCTCGACGCGGTCGATTTCCGTGGGATTGCAGCGCATCGGGCGCGCCGGCCACTGGCGTGGCGCGATTCCGAAGGGGCGGATTTTCGCGACTACGCGCGACGAGTTGGTGGAGTGTGCGGCGCTGGTGCGTGCGATTCGTCGGGGCGAGCTGGACAGGCTTGCGATTCCGGATGCGCCCGATGGATATTTTGGCGCAGCAGATTGTGGCGATGTGTGCGGCGGAGGATTGGAACGAGTCAGGAGTTGTTCGAGACGATTCGGCGGGCGTATCCCTATCGCGAATTGGCGCGAGCGGATTTTGACAAGGTTGTGGAGATGCTGTCGGAAGGGATTGCTGCGCGACGCGGGCGCTACGGAGCTTACTTACATCGCGATCGCGTCAACGGCGTGCTGCGCCCGAGGCGTGGCGCGCGTCTAGCGGCGATTACCAGCGGCGGGGCGATTCCTGAGAATGCGTTGTACACGGTTGTGGCGCTGCCCGAGAACACGGTTGTTGGCACTATCCATGAGGATTTCGCGGTTGAAAGTTTAGCCGGCGATGTTTTTCTTCTGGGGAATACTTCGTGGCGGGTGCGACGAGTCCAGAATTCCGGGAGCGTGCTGGTGGAGGATGCGAATGGAGCGGCGCCTAGCGTGCCGTTCTGGTTGGGGGAGGCTCCGGCGCGGACGGCGGAGTTGTCAGAGGAAGTGGCGAATTTGCGGCAGGCGGTGAGCACCCGTGTCGAGGGCCTGGAAGTGGGTGCGACCCGGCAGACTTCCTTGCTCTTCGAAGCGGCTGTGGAATGGTTGAAGGGCGGAGTGCGGATTAGACGATGCTGGGGCCGAACAGATCGTGGAGTACATCGTGGCCGGGCGCGCGGTGTTGAGGGCGGTGCCTACGCAGCAGACCATTGTCGCGGAGCGATTTTTCGATGAGGGCGGCGGGATGCAGTTGATCATTCACGCGCCGTTCGGCGGGCGAATCAACAAGGCCTGGGGATTGGCGCTGCGGAAACGCTTTTGCCGATCGTTCAACTTCGAATTGCAGGCCGCGGCTACGGACAATGGGCTAAATATTTCGCTGGCTGAGCAGCACAGCTTTCCTCTCGGTGATGTATTTCATTTTTTGCATCCGAATTCCGTGCGGGAGGTTTTGTCGCAGGCGGTGCTGGATTCGCCGGTGTTCACCGCGCGATGGCGGTGGGATGCCGGACGGGCGCTGGCGCTGCTACGGTTTCAAGGCGGGAAGAAGGTTGCGGCGCCGATTCAGCGAATGCGAGCGGATGATTTGCTGGCGGCGGTTTTCCCGGAGGCGCAGGCCTGCCAGGAAAATATCGTTGGGGAGATCAAGATTCCGGATCATCCTCTGATCGGTGAGGTGATGAAGGATGTGCTCATCGAGGCGATGGACATTGAGGGGCTGGAGCGCGTGTTGCGGGACATCGGGGAGGGGCGGATTCAGTGTCTGGCCGTGGATACCCCAGTGCCATCGCAATTTTCGCACGAGATTTTGAACGCGAATCCGTATGCGTATCTGGATGACGCGCCGCTGGAGGAACGGCGGGCTCGTGCCGTGGAGATGCGGCGCATGCTGCCTGAGGCAGTTTTGTCGGAGGTGGGCAGGTTGGACCCGGTGGCGATTGCGGAGGTTTGCGCAGATGCCTGGCCGGATGTGCGCGACGCGGAAGAATTGCATGATGCGCTGCTGAGCCTGGTGGCGTTGCCGTCGCTATTGAACGAGGACGTTTCGCCAGGCAGCCGACTGTCGGCGAAATTGCAAGAATCGATTGCGGCGTGGGGCGGGTATTTCGAGCAGCTCGCGGTGGGCAGGCGCGCGGGCGTGGCTCGAGTGGGTGACGCGACGTTCTGGGTGGCGGCCGAGCGGGTTAGGGCGTTCGAACAGATTTACCCGGAAGCGCGGTTCGAGTCGCCCCTTCCCGAGGTGGAGTCGCCGGCGAAATCGCGAGAAGAGATCATGCTGGACATGGCGACCGGTTGGATGCTCCACACCGGTCCGGTGACAATCGGCGAACTGCGAAGCGTGCTTAGGCTGGCTGCGGCGGACGGAGAAAAGGCGATGTTGCGGCTGGAATCCGCCGGCGCGGTGCTACGGGGGCAGTTCACGGATTCGGCGCTGGGTGAGACGGAGTGGTGTGACCGCCGGTTGCTGGCGCGGATTCACCGGCTGACTCTGGGTTCGCTGCGGAAGCAGGTCGAGTCGGTGACGGCGGCACAGTTCATGCGCTGGCTGCTGCGATGGCAGCACGTGGCTCCCAGTAGCCAGGTCCTTGGCGAGCGAGGGACGCTTGAGATTTTGCAACAGATGCAAGGATTTGAGGCGCCCGCAAACTCTTGGGAGAGGCAGATACTCGGCCGTCGGGTGGCGGACTACGATCCCAAAGTTTTGGACCAATTGTGTCTTACTGGGGCGGTGGGGTGGGGCCGCGTATCGCCGCATCCTGCGACGCTAGAAACCGTTACGCCCGAGCGGCGGCGAGTGGTGCCAACAAGCGTGGCGCCCATCACGTTTTTTGTGCGCGAGGATGCCGATTGGATGATCCCGCATCGGGAGGCTGGTGAAGAGGAGATGCGGGGACTCAGCCCGGACGCCAAGGCGGTCTTCCATTTCTTGCGGCAGCGCGGGGCGTCATTTTTTGCGGATATCGTGCGTGGTACCGGGAAACTGAAGGCGGAGGTAGAAACGGCTTTGTGGGAGCTGGTTGCGGCGGCTTGCTGACGGCCGATGGGTTCGATAACTTGCGGGCGCTGATCGATCCGAAACGGCGTTCCGGGCAAGGAAACGGACGGAGTGCGCGCCCGCGGCACAGTGCCGGGCGATGGTCTTTGCTGTATGCGGGGGAGGCGGGGGAACGCAGCCGGGCGCTGGAAGCGACCTGCCGGATGCTGCTGCACCGCTACGGGATCGTGTTTCGCGAGGTGCTGAGCCGGGAGACGATCCTGCCGAAGTGGCGGGAACTGCTCATCACCTTGAGACGCCTGGAAGATCGCGGCGAGGTCGAGGTGGAAGGTTCGTCAGCGGCTTTTTGGGCGAACAATTCGCGTTGCCGTTGGCGGTGGAATCGCTGCGGGGACAACGAAACGCGCCGGCGATTGGAGAAGTGGTCACTGTTTCGGCGGCGGACCCGTTGAATCTGGTGGGGATCGTCGTGCCGGGCGAGCGGGTGGCTGCGAACTCGGGGAGAATTGTAGCGTTTCGCGATGGAGTTGCCGTGCCGCCGAGCGAGAAGCCGGGAGTCGCGATGCTGGCTGCTGGTTGAGATGCGAACGAAGTGCGGATGAGGATTGTCTGATTATCTAAAGTAGCACTTTAGACCTACGCGTGTCGTTGTGGGCGAATCCGCCGCTTTTTGTCGTTTGCGAACTGACACAAACTGTAGCACCCCTCTCACTTTGCGCCTGGATGGTACAGTGTCTCACCGAATGAGACAGTTTCCAGAAGTGCAACTCTCGCATGTTATTGAGTTTATTCCGCTTTTGCGGCCGAAGCAGTTGTGGAAAAGAATGGCATCTCCCATGCACTAACTTAGACTCGCGGGTTCCTGAGACACGCGGGTTCGGGGAGAGCAAACATGAGGGCCGCCGTTCGACAACAGTTGGATCCCAGCATCCGAAGCAACGAGACGCGAGATTTTCACGGATCGCTAAGGGCAAAAATTGTAGGGCAAGAAGAGGGCGTGCAGGCGCTGGTGGATATGTACCAGGTTTTTTGTGCCGGTTTGAACTCACAGGGCCGCCCGGTCGGAAATTTGTTGTTTCTGGGACCAACGGGTTCCGGCAAGACGCGAATCGTTGAGGCTGCGGCGGAGATCCTGTTCGGTGATGCGCGCGCCATTATCAAGGTAGACTGCGCGGAGTTTCAGCACTCTCACGAAATTGCGAAATTGATCGGGTCCCCTCCGGGATATCTGGGACATCGCGAAACTCATCCTTTGATCACTCAGGAAGAGCTGGCCAAGAGCCACACCGATAAGTTGAAGCTCTCGTTCCTGCTGTTTGACGAAATCGAGAAGGCTTCCGACGCTTTGTGGCAGTTGCTGCTGGGGATGTTGGACAAGGCCACGCTGACCCTGGGCGACAACCGGCGCGTGGATTTGTCGCAGACGGTGATCTTCCTGACATCGAATCTCGGCAGCGGCGAGATCAGCGACCTAATGAATGGCGGAATGGGTTTCATTCAACCGAAGGACAAGCCGGCCAGCGGGATGGACCAGAAAGTGGAACGGACGGCGGTAGAAGCGGCGCGGAGGAAGTTTTCACCCGAGTTCATGAACCGGTTGGACAAAGTGGTGGTTTTTCATCCGCTTCGGCGCGAGCAGTTGGAAGAGGTTTTGGAAATCGAACTGGGTCAAGTGCAGCAGCGCGTTCTTGAGACTGCCAAAGGCCAGTTCCTGTTCCGGGTAACCAACCCGGGCAAAGAGTTTCTGTTGCAGGAAGGCACGGACCAGCGGTATGGGGCGCGCCACCTGAAGCGTTCGATCGAACGTCACGTTGTGTATCCACTGGCGAATTTGTTGGCGACCGAGCAAGTACACCTTGGCGACTTGGTGTGCATCGACTGGGACAAGAGCCAGGATCGACTAACCTTCATTCGTGAAGGCGAGAATTTGGCGATACCGGTTCGGCGGCTCGAACCGGCGATAGCACCTCCACGGCCTGCGCAGGCACGGAACGGGAAGACTGCGGAACCTCCGGCTGCGATGCCTGCGCCGGAAGCCACGCCCCGGTTAGCTCGATAAACTAGCCCGATAAACTCAAGTTACTTCTCTCTGGTTCCGCCCGGGTGGCCTTCCACCCGGGTTTTTTATTTTTCCAACAGCCGGTGTAAAGTGGATTTTGTGAACTTTGCATCCATATCCGGCCGTGTTGCTCGGCTTGTGTTTCTATTTTTGGCGTCGCTCGCTCTAGGGGCGCCCGCGCTTTGGGCGCAACGAACGCAGCTGAAAGCGCCCTGGAATATGTATTCGCCGCAGACCGACGTGCAATTGGGAAAGCAGAATGCGCAGTTGCTGGAAAAACGGCTGCCGTTGTGTAACGACCCGAAAGTAGATGAGTACTTGACGAAGCTTGGTATGCGGCTCGTCTCCAAACTGCCGACGCGTGGCGTTCAATACCCCTGGGAATTCCACTGCGTGAACGATAAGTCGATCAATGCGTTTGCTTTGCCAGGCGGCTTCGTGTTTGTCAATCGGGGTGCCATTGAGGTGTCGGACAGCGAAGCGCAACTGGCGGCGGTGATGGGACATGAACTTTCACACGTGGCGCTGCGCCACGGCACGGCGCAGGCGTCCAAGGCGCAACTGGCTCAGGGCGCGGCGGGGATATTTGGCGGATTGTTTGGCGGCAGTACGGGTGGGGATCTGTTGACCGAAGGCGTGGCGTTGGGAGCTGGTGGGCTGCTTTTGCGCTATTCGCGGGGCGATGAGACCCAAGCCGACGTCATGGGCACACAGGTCATTTACGACGCTGGATACGATCCGCGAGCGATGGCGCAATTTTTTGAGAAATTACAGGCGGAGACGGCGGGGAAGAATCCGCCTCAATTTTTGTCCGACCACCCTAATCCGGACCATCGCGTCGAGCGTGTCGATGAGGAAATCGACAAGTTAGGCGGACCGCCAGCCAATGCGAAGAGAGACTCGGCGGAGTTCGAGGCAATCAAGCGAGAAGTACTGGCCTTACCCGTTGTGAAGAAGGTCGCTCCCGTCGCCGCCGCAAGCGGCGCGTCGCCACCGCCGCCGGCGTCGAGCCATTTCTCCGAGTATGAGGGAAGTTCGTTCAAGCTCAAATATCCAGACAACTGGGGCGAGACCGATAGCGATGGCGGAGCATCGTTCGCGCCCGTCGGGGGCGTAGTGCAGACGAACAGCGGGCAGGGCGCACTGGCGTACGGAATGATCGTGAGCGTGACCGCGTTGCAGGCTGGTTCGAACGACTCTAGCGCACTGGCAAATGCGACCCAGCAGTTGATTCAGAGTTTGCGGAAATCCAATCCAAATCTTCGGGTAACTCAGCCGTCCGCGCCCGTGCGACTGAACGGCCAGCCCGGATTGTCGACGTATTTGAGCAATGATTCGCCCGTCGGCGGACAGGAGACCGACTGGCTGATTACCGTGATGCAGTCTCAAGGGTTGCTGTCGTTTCTGTGTGTTGCGCCGCAGAGTGCCTACAGCGACTACGACAAAACGTTTAGCGCGATCCTCGACACGGTCCGGCTGACCAAGTGACGTGGCGCGGACGACCTCCACAATGCGAACGATATCGGTGGCGCGTGATTTAAACCCCGCCCTCTCAGCCCTTCGAAGCTTAGGGTAAAAGAGGGCGGCTACCGGTGCCCCTCATTTATTCATGAAGAGAAAAAAGGGCGTTACGGTCTTCACGGAACGCCCCTCGGTTTAAGTGAGGACCTCACGGAGACTACTTGTCGTCGGCGTCGCCGTCGGTGAACAAGAACGGCAGGACGTGGATCTGTTCCTTCGTAACGGCTTGCAGTTCGTTGGGGTCAAAGCCGAGGGCTTGCACGATGGAGGCTGCCACCTGCTGGTTGGTCACCGGAGTCTTGACGATTTTTCCATCCAAGCCCGGAAACGAAACGAGGAGCGCGATGTGGGTGTCGTCTTCATTGAAACCGCCGTGCTCGGCTATTTTTGAGCCGCCAGTGAAGATCACGCCGGTGTTGACCTTGAGAATGATATCCGGCGTGCGGGGGTCATCGCCGGGGTCGTTGAATTTGTTACGGAGCGATTGGAGGGCGAAAATTTCCTGAATGCCGAGCGCCTGCTGATTGGTTGGGGTGCTGAGCTGGGCGACTACCCCAGCGGTGAGTTGTGGGGAGGTGAGCCAGATGAGCGAACCATCGTCGGAAATGTCGAAAGCGTCCGCGGGACCGATGGTGGCTGCGGGTTGCCCGCCGCCGATGCCAACGCGCTTGGTTACATCGATCGGCGACTGGCCGTGTTTGGCTCCGACGATGATCAGCGTGGAGTCGTAGATTCCTTGTTTCTTGAGTTCCGCGACGAACAACCCTAGGGACTGGTCGATGAAATCGAATTCGCTGGCCAGGCCCTGGGAGGGTGTTCCAAGAACATCTGTATAGCCCGCGATCTTTAGCTTCTCGCCAACGCTAACGGCTTGGAAGTTGGTTCCGAAGACGGTGGGTACGCCGACTTTCTTCGATCGGTCATGGGTGTATCCGTCAATCTGGTTGATGACCGCCTGGACGTGAAGCATATCGTAGCACTGAATATTCTTGAGGTCGGTGGTCCATCCGTCGTCGGGTGTGAGATCGGGAGCCGGCACGGGGTCGCAACCTTGGAACTGCTTGAGCGGCACAGGGATCGAGTTAATCTCTGGGCCATAGAAGTCGTCGACACCCTTCCCGCTGGGGCCGTTGGTCCATTCGTAGGAGGGGTGCTTGTCGGTCCAAGCGGTGCTCCCGCCGTGGGCTTTCACGACTTCGAAGATGGTATTCACGCGGAGGTACTGATGGGGCATGAGGGTTACGCAGCCGTTTTCCGGATTGCGCACCAGGAAATTGGGATTGATGCCGCCGCCGCCGTCAAGCTTGGTTAGATCGATATCGATGGCTTCATCCCACGCGACGTTGGTGCCGATGGTCCCGGGGCAGTTGCCTCCTGGGTTCCCGAGACCGTCGGTTTGTTTTGGCGGTGAGAGTTTACGGTTGTAGGTGTCGTCGTACCAGAAGCCGGCGGTCACCGGGGAGCCGCCGGTAACGAGAGAGGCCAAACCGGGGAAAGAATCGGAAGGCGTGGTAGTGGCGGCGTTGGTATAGGTGAGGCCGTGGTTGCTGAGTGACGCCAGAGTAGAGTCGGAGTGCGTCTTCACATAGTTTGAAAGATCGAGGGCGTGAAATCCATCGACGCTGATCAGCAGAACATGCTTGATCTTGCCGGTGTTCAGCTCATCGTCGGCGCGAACAGGCATAGTGCCACCCAGCAGAGCAAAGCTCAGGGCAAGAGCCGAAATGCGTTTAATCACAGGTATCTCCTTGAATTTAGAAAGTGGAAACAATGGTGGACAACCTCGCTGGGCGCCTGAGGCTATGCGGATTGTGTTACAGCGCGGCAAATGAGGGTTGTTCACGCGATGAATCAAATCTGAAAGGATTTTCAGGTGGTCCGTCGAGAGACTGTGGCGGAACGAGTTGGCGGCCGGACTTCTACGGATCCATTAGTGTTTCGAGCTAACCAATTCTGCTGACTCGCGGGCGGCGGACCGTTGATGCATCTCGGCGGCACGATCGAGAGCGTCCTTGATGCTGGGACAGATATTTTCCGCGCCGACGTGACGCTCGAATTCTGCTTGTTTCATGAGCTGTGCGGGTTGCTCTCTGGCGCCACAGAGAAGCAGTGACCTGCCGGAAGCGTGCACCTGATCGGCCAGATCACGGATGGCACCGAGCCCCGTGGCGTCAATGGCGGTCATATTTCTGAGACGTAAGACAACGATGGGCGGCAGCTTTTCCAGATTATCGAGGATTTCCGAGAACTTGTCGGTGGCGCCGAACAGGAACGGGCCGTGAACGCGGAAAACGGTTACGTAATCAGGAATGTCCTTGCCCTGCAAAATATGCATGCGGCTGTCTTCGACGTAATCGCGCGTAACGCGGGTGACCGTCGTGGTTCGGGAGACCTTGCGAATGAATGTGAGGGCGGCGAGCACCATGCCGATCTCCACCGCAAAGGTCAGGTCGGCCACGACCGTGAGCGTCAGCGTCAGCGCCCACACGGCGATATCGGCGGTGCTCAGCTTTAGGATTTCGGGGATCTCGTGCCACTCGCCCATGTTGTAGGCGACCATGACCAGGATTGCCGCAAGCGCGGCCAAGGGCACATTTTTCACCAACGGCGCCGCGAAGAGCACGATGCCCAGCAAAGTCAATGCATGAATCATTCCTGCGACCGGAGTCTTGGCGCCAGCCCGCACGTTCGTTGCGGTGCGCGCGATAGCTCCCGTGGCTGGTAGCCCGCCGAATAACGGCGAGACGATGTTGGCGATTCCTTGGGCCATCAACTCCACATTCGGATTGTGTTTGTCTTTGCTCATGCGGTCGGAAACCACCGCGGACATCAGCGATTCGATGGCGCCGAGCATGGCAACGGTAAACGCTGGGGACAGCAACTGGCGTAGCACGTTGTAGTGCAATCTCGGAATGGCGAACGCTGGTAAACCGCTGGGAATCCCGCCGAAGCGTGTGCCGATGGTTTCCACCGGCAGGTGTAGCAGGGTTACTACGATGGTCGCGCCAAAGGTGACGACGATCGCCCCGGGAATTCGCTTGGCATACTTCAAGCAGAGAATCATGATCGCCAGCGAAACGAGCGAAAGAACTGTTGCCGCGGGCGAGATCGTGTGCCACGCCTGGCCATAGGCGCCCATACGGTGAAAGAAATCGCCCGGAACGCTGGTCATGCGCAGTCCGAAAAAGTCTCGGATTTGCGTGCTGGCGATGAGAATGGCGATGCCGTTCGTGAATCCGATGATTACCGGGCGAGGAAAATACTTGACCGCTGAACCCATGCCGGTGATTCCGAGAATGAGTAGCAGTAGTCCAGCCATCATCGTGCAGGTGAACAAGCCTTCGATGCCGTATTTGGCGATAATTCCTGAGACGACCACGACGAACGCGCCGGTCGGGCCGCCGATCTGCGTTTTCGAGCCGCCTAGCGCGGAAATCAGGAAGCCGGTGACAATCGCGCAATAGATTCCGGCCTGTGGAGTAACTCCAGAGGCGATGGCGAAGGCCATTGCAAGAGGCAAGGCCACCAGGCCTACGGTCACGCCGGCAATCAAATCACTCAGGAATTTGCGGCGATCGTAGTCGCGCAATAGGAGGACGGATTTAGGAAGCCATGCGGCCAGGGCGGGAGTCATGCACTCAAAACCAAAGGTTGCTCAACTCAAGTCTAGCAGATAGGGGCGAACTGCTTTCTAACGGAGGGAGTTGCTTGTGACGTGATGTGAATCGGGCCAACGACTCAGGCGGTCGGAGTGACCGGGGTTGGTTCGCGATGTTTTGCCTCTTCGATCTCTTGCTTTTTTTGTTTCGCGGTCTCCTTTGGGCGAGTCGGGTCCCAACGGAGGATCGGATTGCGAGCGGCGCCGACTTCGTCGAGACGCCGCACGCGGGTGGTGTGAGGGGCGGTCTTGACGATTTCTGGGGTAGCGGCGGCTTCTTCGGCGATGCAGCGCATGGCGTCGATGAAGAGGTCGCACTCCTCTTTGGACTCAGACTCGGTCGGCTCGATCATGAGAGCGCCGGGGACGATGAGTGGAAACGCCGTGGTGTAGGGATGAAAGCCGTAGTCGATCAGGCGCTTGGCGATGTCCATGGTATTGACGCCGTTCTTCTTTTGGATGGCGTCGCTGAAAACAACCTCGTGCATGGAGGGCAGGGAATAGGGCAGGTCGTAAACGCCTTCCAGATGTTTGCGGATGTAATTTGCATTGAGGACCGCGTCTTCCGTCGCCTGGCGGATGCCGGGGCCGTAAGCGAGGATGTAGGCGAGGGCGCGCACCAGGACTCCGAAATTTCCGGAGAACGCTTTCACTCTTCCGATGGAGTCCGGACGGACGGATTCCAGCGCCAGTCGTCCGCCTTCTTTTTCGACGAGGATGGGGACCGGGCGGAAAGGCTCGAGAATTTTCTTCATGGCTACGGGGCCGGCGCCTGGACCGCCGCCGCCGTGCGGGGTCGAGAACGTTTTATGCAGGTTCAAGTGCATCACGTCGACGCCCAGATCGCCGGGCCGGGCTAGACCCGCCAGCGCGTTCATGTTGGCGCCGTCCATGTAGAGCAAAGCGCCCTTGGCATGGAGGATTTCGGCAATTTCGGGAATGCGCTCTTCGAAGATGCCAAGCGTCGAAGGGTTGGTGATCATGAGCGCGGCGACGTCTTCGGTCACGAGTTCGCGAAGTTTTTCGACGTCGATCTGGCCGTGCGATTCGGACTTGATGTTTTCGACTTGGTAGCCGGCGATGACCGCGGTCGCGGGATTCGTTCCGTGCGCGGAGTCGGGGATGAGAACCTTCTTCCGGGCGTTGCCTTGTTTCTCGAGGTAGGCGCGAATCAACAGGAGGCCGGTGAGTTCGCCTTGTGCGCCAGCAGCGGGCTGCAGAGTAATTACGTCCATGCCCGTGATTTCGAGGAGGCATTGCTCCAGTAGGCGCAGGATTTTCAAGCAGCCTTGCGAGAGTTGCTGTGGCTGCAGCGGGTGCTCGGTGGCGATGCCGTCGAGGCGTGCGACGAATTCATTCACGCGCGGGTTGTATTTCATGGTGCAGGAGCCCAGCGGATACATGCCCAGGTCGATCGCGTAGTTCCACGTGGAGAGACGCGTGAAATGACGGAGAACCTCGATTTCGCTGACTTCCGGGAAACCCTCGACGCCTTCGCTGCGATGGCTCGCGCCCAACGATTTCGCTGGATCCGCGGAAGGCACATCCAGCGGCGGGAGTTCGAACGCGCGTTTTCCTGGCGAGGACTTCTCGAAGATCAAGCCTTCATTCTGGCTTGTGTGGCGCGCCGCTTTTTTAATCTTTCTATTCACCTGGATCCTGTCATTGCCTGCGAAAGTTGTTGTTGCTCCATCCGAGAGCGCGTTCTCCCCATCCGCTCAAGCGGTGCTGAGTGTTAGCGAGCAGGGGCGGCCGCGCTGCTTACTGCACCGGTTGCTCCAAGGCACGGCGGACGGCCGCAGCCAGTTTTTCGATGTCGGCTCGCGTGGTTGTCTCTGTAACGCAAACCAGAGCGTTCTTGGTGAGTTCTGGGTACGACGGACCGAGCAGCAGTGGTCCGACAATCTTTTCCCGCAGTAGTTCACCGTTCACGATGCGGGCCGAGCGCGGAAGCTCGATCGTAAATTCATTAAAGAACGGCGCGGCGAATCGACGCTTCACACCAGGAATCTTCGTCAACTCGGCGAGCGCGAACTGCGCTTTCGAAAGATTCTGATGCGCCATCTCGCGCAGGCCTTCCTTGCCGAGCAGCGTCAGATGAACGGTCGCGGCCAGGGCGCAGAGTGCCTGGTTGGTGCAGATGTTGGAAGTGGCCTTCTCGCGCCGAATGTGCTGCTCGCGCGTTGCCAGCGTCAGCACGAAGCCGCGACGCCCTTCGGTGTCGATGGTTTGTCCCGCCAGGCGCCCGGGCATCTGGCGAACAAATTTGTCGCGCGAGGCTAGAACGCCGACGAACGGTCCGCCATAGCTGGGCGGCAAGCCGAAGCTTTGCCCGTCCATGGCGACGATGTCGGCTTCCGCAGGTGGCCGCAGCAGTCCAAGGGAGACCCCTTCGGTGATGGTAACGACGAGCAGAGCGCCCGATAGGTGAACGATCTCGGCGAGCGCTGCGACTGGTTCGATCGCGCCGAAAAAATTGGGCGATTGGACAACTACAGCAGCGACATCATCCCGAATCGCGGATTGCAGCGCCTTCTGATCAAGGGTTCCATCCGCGCCATAGGGAATCTCTTCCACGCAAAGCCCGGAGTTCTTCGCGTAAGTCTTCAGCACATCGCGATATTCGGGATGCAGAGAGCGGCCAACCAGGACGCGGGTGCGCCCAGTCACGCGCTCCGCCATCAGCACAGCCTCAGTGGTGGCAGTCGAGCCGTCCCACATGGAAGCGTTGGCGACTTGCTGTCCCGTGAGCTGGCACATGAGCGTCTGAAACTCGAAGATGGCCTGCAATGTGCCTTGCGTGATCTCCGCCTGATAAGGCGTGTAAGAGGTGAGAAACTCGCCGCGCTGGATAATGGCGTCGGTCACCACCGAACGTAGATGGTTGTAAACTCCTGCTCCGAGAAAACTGGTGTAGCCGAAGGAATTTTCAGTTGCGCGCTCTTTGAAATATTGGATGACTTCGGCTTCGGAGAACGGCCCCGGCAATTTCAGCGCCTCGCGCAGCCGGAATCGCTCCGGAATGCTCGAGAATAGCTCGTCGATCGATTGGGCCCCGATCGCGGCGAGCATCTCCTTGCGTTCCGTGGGACTCTTGGGGAGATAGCGCATCAGGCCGAAGCTTCCTTGCCTTTTTCCGCTTCCGCGATGAATGCTTCGTAAGCCGCCGCGTCCATCAGTCCCTTCACTTCGGCGGGATTTGCAAGCCGCACCTTGACCAGCCAAGCTGTGCCGTGCGGATCCGAATTGATTTTCTCCGGAGTGTCCTTTAATTCGCCGTTGACTTCAGTGATTTCACCGGAAACGGGTGAATAGATTTCACTGACGGCTTTCACGGATTCCACGGTGCCGAACGATTTGCCGGATTCCACCTTGGCGCCGACCTTCGGCAGCTCGGCGAATACCACGTCGCCCAGTTCGTGCTGCGCGTAATCGGTGATCCCGATCGTAGCCACGTCTCCGTTGACATCGGTCCATTCGTGCTGCTTCGTGTAGCGATATTTCGCCGGGTACGCCATGCGATCACTCCTTTTTTGCAGCAGTTGTTCGCCCGGCTAGTCCGGGATAGTCAAACGTATCGCGTGTCAGGCTGTTTTTACAACTCGCGGTGCGGCGGCCACTTTGGGGCGCTTGTAGAACGGGGTCTGCACCACTTGAGCCTTGTATCTTTGACCGCGGATCTCGACATAAACCGTCGTCCCCAAAGCTGACATTGCCGGCGGAACATAGGCCAGCGCAATGTTCTTACCTAAAGTCGGCGAAGGCGATCCACTGGTGACCACGCCGATCGCTTGACCCGCTTCGTCGCAACAGCAGTACTCGTCACGCGCGATCCCACGATCGACCATTTCAATTCCCACCGAGGTTCTCGTTAAGCCGGCGGGCTTGGCGCGCTCCAGGGCTGCGCGCCCTATGAAATCGCCCTTATCCATCTTGCAATAACGATCCAGGCCCGCCTCCCAGACATTGATCGTATCGCTGATCTCGTGGCCGTACAGTGCCATCTTCGCTTCCAGCCGCAGCGTGTTTCGTGCCCCCAGACCGCAGGGGATGATGCCAAACTCACGCCCCGCATCCATCACTCGCGTCCAAACCGCTTCGCTCGTCGCCTTATCCGACGGCACATAAATCTCAAAACCATCTTCGCCCGTGTAACCGGTGCGCGCAATCAGGATATCTTTCAATCCGCAAACCGTTCCATGCGTGAACCAGTAGTTCTTGACGCCCTCGAGATTCGCATCGGTCAGCTTGCGCATCACGTCAATCGCGCGGGGGCCCTGTATCGCCAACTGCGTATACGTATCGCTCAAGTCTTCGACCACGCAGTCGAAGTCCTTCGTATTTTCACGAACCCAACTCACGTCTTTCTCGCGTGTGCCGGCATTGATGACCAGAAGGAAGTCGTCCTCTCCCAAGCGATGGACGATCACGTCATCCACAAACGTACCCTGAGGATAAAGAAGCGCCGAGTAGTGTGCCTGCCCCACGGCGAGCTTCGACGCATCATTCATGCTCAAGTGCTGCACCGCAGCCAATGCGCCGCCAACCGAACGCCCCGTCCGCACCCGGATGTCGCCCATGTGGCTAACGTCAAAAACTCCCACCGAACCGCGCACGGCCTTGTGTTCTGCGACCAACCCGCCGCTCGAAGGATACTCGACGGGCATATCCCAGCCGCCAAAGTTGACCATTTTTGCGCCTAGCCGCCGGTGAACGGCATTGAGGGGCGTCTTCCGAAGTTCGCTAACTGTAGGCGAGTTGGCTGATTCCATTCCGCATGCTCAAGCAGAAATCGATACTAGCACGCGCCTAAACAAGCGTCAAAACGCCGCGTTCAAACACAGCTTTATGGCCCATCGTTCAAAGGGGGACTACAACTAAGACGGAGCGCGCTTGCAACTCTTTAGCGAAAGGCTTCGTACGTCCGCCTTGCCGCCTCAGCCTTCGGTCAGGTACAGTTTTCAGGGAGGCGCGCCGCATGCCAGGTCCCATCGTCTGCTCCATCTGCGACAAGACGGAAGAGCAGTGCACTTGCGAACGATACTGCACCATTTGCAAGGGACAGCATAAAGTGCGGCTCTGCGCGGATGGTCTCTACTACTGCCCGGACTGCCGGGAAGCTTGCGACGTAGCACTTGCGAACAACCGTGGAAACTGAGCCCAAAACCATTCGCTTGCAAATTGATGCTGATCCCAGGCTGGCGGCGGCCGTAGGAGGCGCGGCGCGCTACCTGGCAGACGCGGCCGGAATCGAAAACGAAGCCGTCGCTCAACTTCAATCGGCAGTGATCGCCGCCTGCCGCGAGGCCTTCGGTCAACTCAGCAAAGACCATCCGCACTTGGATGTCAGCCTCACGCGCCTCTCCGACCGGATCGAAGTGTCCCTCTCTCATGAAGGCGCGACCGCCCCAGCGGCGGGCGGGGATGGTGGGGAAGTGCCGAGCGGGGTCGATCGCATCCAGCACGAAACCCAAGGCAACGTGGCAGTCACGCGCCTGACCAAGTACATAAACCAAGGCGCGCCTAGCAGGTAACATCTCGACGATGGATCGCCTTGACGGAAGTGCGTTGAGCCGCGTTAGGACGGACGCCGACGCCTGAAATCACTACATCTTAAACGCGAAGGTATTGCGCTTAATCAACGAGGCCATCTGATCGTCGGTGAGCGTCATGTGCACGACGATGCGATCACCGCTCGGCGTGACGCTTGCCTGGGTGAGGAGTTGCGCCATATCTGGATTCTCGGTCTTCGACTGGTATTGCTTGTAGAGGAGTCCCATCTGGAGCAATTGTCCCAGTGTGTTGGCGTCATCGGTCGAGCCGCAAATCCCCTGGAACTTGCCGTCGATGCCGCTGCTGGCGTCCACGTTGATGATCATGTTCTGCATGCGCGAGACGATCTTCGCGGCGTCGGGGAATTGCTGGATTTCGGGAGCAAGCTGTTGCATCGCCAGCCGCGTATAAGCTGGATTCAGGACGGACCAGAACACACCGGTTCCATTCGCTTCATTCACCAACGGGAAAAATTTGTCGTTACGCATCAGGCCTTCTTCGCCTCCGAAGCGCACTTCGATCATCTTCTCGAGTAATGCGCGATGGCCAAACGCCGCAGTACTGGAGTCGATGAAGAAAAAGAAAAGATCGTTGGCACCGGAACCCGATCCAAAGGCGTAGAGCGTGTAATTGCGAGACTTGAACGTCGGCAATTTTTGCGACTTGAAATAGGCTTCCGTGGACTCGGGATTGTAATTGCCAAGCGCCACGCCGACAATCTGTTCGCCGGTGGGCACCGCGGTAGAACCCACTCCTTCGGTCTTGGTGGTCACGCCCTCGGCGACAAGCCCCCAGGCCAATTCTTCGACTTGCGTGTTTGGGTCAACGCCCGCGGAAGCGAGGAACTTTTCGAATTGGCGGAAGCGTTCGGGCAGCATTTGCTGTTGGAGTTGCGGAAACCATGCCAGAGTCCGCGCCTTTTTCAAATCGGCGTAGGCGAATTCGCCTACTTCCTTCGGGAACAAGGCGATGACGTCCGCTCCCAGACGTCCGGCGTGCGCAGGCTTCGGCGCAAACATCGTCAGCGCCGCCAAGATGCCAACGGCCACGAATCGGCGCATGGCCGGAATCGCGCTCAATCTTTTCATTCGTACCATGTGATTCTCCTTTCGCTTTCGGAGTGAGTCGCCGATGACGAGGTTCGACGACTAGGCGTTTATGGTGCGGGTCTCGCCCAAGCGCTCGCGCAGGGCCGAAATCCTCTCTCGCGTTGCCGATACGTACTCGGCGTCCTTTATCCCATCGAGATTGATCTCGACGTTCGCCAATGCGCCTCGGGCGCCAGCGATAGACATAAGCCGGGCCACTTCTAAGTCTGACTTCATGGATGCGGCCGCGATAGCCGCAAGTTGTCCCAGGCGTTCGAAAAGGGCAACTGTACGTTCCGCCACCTCAAGGGGCACTTCCGCAGCGGCGCGCGTGGCGATCTGAATGGCTTCGTCGCGCCACTTCGTTTCGCCAGTATCGCCGTGCGGGAGCTTGAACGCCACCATCACGTCATCGTACGAGTCCGCGTCGCGATCGATGGCTGCGGTTAATTCTTCCGCCGTACGGCGCAGGTCGTCCAACGCCTCGGACAGCTTGTCAACAGCCGCCCATTGCGATTTCTTCTTGCGAGACAAGCCCGCGACCATTTGTCCCAACGAGGCCGCCAGCGCTCCCGCAAACGCCGCTACACTGCCTCCGCCGGGTGTCGCGGCAGGAGCAGCAATAGCGTCCAGAAAAGGCCGTGCTAATCCCGCCAGCTTGCCCTCTTTCGGGCCGTGATCCGCGGACCCTCCGGTTAGCGCCGACTCCAACTTGTTTTCGAAGATCTGTTCCGGCGAAAAATTCTCCACCTGCAAGAAGTAGTCAGCGGCCATCTCGATGGCTTTCTTGGGAATCAGGCCGACGATTTCGCTTCCCACCGGGATCGCGCCGTAGCGCGCCGCCTCGCGTTTCACCATTTCATATACGCGATGCATCGGCGTCTGTTCAAAATCGGTAAGGTTGATCGAGACCTGCGCCAGGTTCCGCGCCTTCAATTCCACGCCCATCGACTTCACGTAGCGAAGCCCGCCCGAAGAAAACCGAATCGCCTTTGCGATTTTGTTGGCAATGCCGACGTCGGGCGTATTCAGATTCACGTTGTAGGCGATGAGAAATTTGCGCGCCCCAACCACCGTCACGCCTGCTGTGGGATGCAGTTTCGGCTCGCCGATGTCCGGCTGCCGGTCGTGATTGCGCTTCAATTCGTCACGCAAGCCCTCAAACTGTCCGCGACGCACGTTTTCCAGATTGGTGCGATCTGGACGGGTGGCCGCCGCCTCATAGAAAAAGACCGGAATGCGATAGCGGGCCCAGATTTCCTTTCCAACCCGCCGCGCCAGGGCCACACAGTCTTCGATCGTGACGCCATGGATGGGGATAAATGGAATCACGTCCGCCGCGCCAACGCGTGGGTGCGCTCCGGTATGCACGGTCAAGTCGATCAACTCCATCGCTTTGCCGACACCGCGCAGCGCTGCTTCCGCCACCGCCTCGGGTTCCCCCGCGAGCGTCACCACGCAACGGTGATGGTCGGCATCCATCTCGCGGTCCAGCACATACACGCCCGCAACCGCGCTCATCGCCGAAACGATGGCGTCCACCTTCGCGGGATCGCGGCCCTCGGAAAAATTCGGCACGCACTCAATCAGTCGCTTCATTCGGAGATTCGGTCCATAAGAGGTTTGGTCCTGCTAGCCGGCTCTGCGGAGGACTTCCCAAATAATAGAATCAAGTGTTTCATGAACTTCTAAAGCTTATCACATGCGGTAGGGCGAACCGCCGTGCACGATCTCGCCGTTCTTTATGGTCATCCAGCATTTATTCACGCCAAAGTAGTACGGGATTTCTCTATAGTCTTCGACATCAAAGATAGCAACATCCCCTCGTTTACCGACCTCCAGAGATCCAACGTCTTTGTCGCGGCGCAGCGCGTACGCTCCATTGATGGTAGCCGCCGCAATGGCCTCCGCCGGCGCCATCCGCAGTTGCGTGCACGCCAGCGATAGAATCATCGGCATGCTCAGTGTAGGGCTGGTCCCGGGATTGTAATCGGTCGCGAGTGAAACAATCGCGCCGGCGTCGATGAGGCTGCGGGCGGGCGCGTACTGCTTCAGTCCCAGGTGAAAATCGCACCCGGGCATCAGTGTCGCCACCGTTCTCGACTTCCCGAGTGCTCGAATGTCCGCATGGTTCACTTGCTCGAGATGATCGCAGCTCGCCGCCCCAAGTTGCATCCCTAGCTGCGCTGCTCCCGTGCGCGTGAGCTGTTCCGCATGAATCCGCGGCGCCAATCCATGCTGCTCTCCGGCCTCCAGCACTTGCTCGGACTGCGCCCGCGAGAACGCCCCGCGATCGCAAAACACATCGCAAAACTCCGCAAGCTTTCGTTCGGCGACCTCGGGAATCAATCGATGAATCAGCATCGACACGTAGCGCTGGGGCCCCCCCGGCGTGCCCCGGTATTCCGTGGGAACCACGTGCGCTCCCAAAAATGTCGAAACAATCTCCAGCGGTTGTTCCTGCAGCAACTCTTGGTGCAAATTCAGAATCTTCAACTCGCTCGTGACGTCGAGTCCATATCCGCTCTTTGCTTCGAGCGTCGTTGTTCCATTCGCTGCGAATTCCCGCAAAGCCGACAACGCCCGTTTCTTCAAGGCTTCCGATGTCGCCGCCCGCAGCTTCTTCACTGAGTTGAGAATCCCGCCACCCTTGCGCGCGATTTCCTCATAGCTCGCGCCGGCAATTTTCAACTCATATTCTTCCGCGCGGCTGGCCGCATGAACCAAGTGCGTATGAGAATCGACGAACCCGGGAAGGACCACGCGACCACCTACAAACAGATTGTCCGCGGTCCTCGCTTCCGGCAACGCCTCCACTTTCGCGCGTACCCCGACGGCCACAATTCGGCCGTCGCGGATAAGCAGCGCTCCGTCATCGATGACTCCGAGGTTCGATAGCGCTTTCCCACGTCGGGGACCGCGCCCCCGCAGCGTGAGAATTTGAGAGGCTCCAACGATCAGAAGGGAATTGGACAAGGCATCCGTATTATGCCCAAAACGCTACGCCGTCGCACAGGCTTTCAGCGAACCCAAACCTCAAATCCGGATTACACGTCCGGATCCATTGCCGGGTGCCGCACCCTTCGGTTTTTTTATAGGGTGCGGGTTTTGAATTTTCGGAGTTACCATCCTCGGGTTTCGAGAACGGTCTTTGGGTCCGGGTTCCGAACGTGCAACGCTCCACTCAACGAACCCAAACCTCAAATCCGCCTTACACGTCCAGATCCATCGCCTACGCCGTCGCCGCCTTGCCTCGATAGGCGGGAAGAAATTCCTTTTGTACAAATTCCTCAAACGAAGTGGGTGTTGTATTCGCAGCCGAACGCGGCTCCAGCGCTTTCATCCGCCCATCGTTCATCGCACCTGCCATTTCCACGATGAGATTCGCGAAGTTGTTGGACATACCCATCTGCACGAGAGCTTGAGTGAATTGGTCCGGTGGGAGTTGCACATAAGCTAGATCTGGTTTTCCGATGGCCGCGCCGAGAATCCGAGCCGCCTCTGTATACGTGATGTCGCGCTGCCCAAGCAGTTCCCGCGTTTCGTGTCCGGAGAAATCAAGCTTGTGCAACCTTTCGGCCGCCGCCGATCCGATATCTTCGGTCGCGATCATCGGCAGCAGTAGATCCGGCCGCACCGGCCCGCCCACTATCCCGAAGTTCTGAATCACGCTGACCTGCGAAATCAGGTTCTCCATAAAGTACCCGGCTCGCAGAAAGACGGCGTTCAGACTCGAAATCCGTTGAAACTTCACCTCGAGTTCATGCAGACCAGAAACTGGCCCGCTCCCCGATTCCTTATCCGCTCCATAGCTGCTCAGCGCCACCGTATAGTGCACGCCGGCGGCCTCCAACGCTTTAGCGCCCGCATCGATAATTCGCGTCTGAAAGCCCCGGTAATCACTGCTGGTCGGGTTGGGCGGCACCATGAAATACACGGCCCGCGCGTCACCGAACGCCTGCGTGAGAAATGTTGAATCCGTTGCGTCTCCGACGAATGCCTCAGCGCCCTGGCCCGATAATTTCGCCAGCCGTTCCTTGCTGCGCCCAATCACCCGCACCTTTTCGCCCTTCGCCAGTAGATTCTCAGCGATGGCCGATCCGGTGTGTCCCGTTGCTCCCAATATGACGTACATGCAGTCCTCCTTCACTCGACGAACGCTTTAAACAATGTGATTGGATGCGCGCGAATTCAAATTCGGCACTGAAAAAGGGGAGCGCCTTACAGCATCGGAATCTTCACGCCGGACTTTCGCGCGAATTCGGTCGCCTCCGAATACCCGGCATCGACGTGACGCACCACGCCCATGCCGGGATCATTGGTCAACACGCGCTCGATGCGCGCCGCCATTTCCTTGGTTCCGTCCGCCACCGTGACCTGTCCCGCATGTTGCGAATATCCGATCCCCACTCCGCCGCCATTGTGGATCGATACCCACGACGCCCCGCTCGCGGTATTCACCAGCGCGTTGAGCAGCGGCCAATCGGCAATAGCGTCAGACCCGTCTAGCATCGACTCCGTCTCGCGGTAGGGCGAAGCCACTGATCCGCAATCTAGATGATCCCGGCCAATCACGACCGGCGCCTTCAATTCACCCCGCGCAACCAGGTCGTTCAACCCCAAACCAAATTTGTCGCGCTCGCCATACCCAAGCCAGCAAATCCGCGACGGCAGTCCCTGAAATTTCACGCGTTTCTGAGCCAATTTAATCCATCGCGCCAGATGCTCGTTTTGGGGGAACATTTCGAGTACCAGCCGATCGGCACGCGCGATGTCCGACGCCTCTCCAGAAAGCGCCACCCACCGAAACGGTCCTTTGCCTTCGCAGAACAACGGGCGAATGTACGCCGGCACAAATCCAGGAAAGTCATAAGCGTTCTTCACTCCCTGCTCAAACGCGAACGTCCGAATGTTGTTTCCGTAGTCGAACGTCACCGCCCCAAGCTTCTGCAAGTCCAGCATGCCCTGAACATGCCGCGCCATGGCAGCCATGGAATGTTTCTTGTAGTCCTCAGCATCCCTCTTACGCAACTCCAGAGCTGCTTCTAACGTCATTCCGTTCGGTACATACCCGCCAATCGGATCGTGCGCGCTGGTCTGATCGGTCAGCAGGTCGGGCACGACGCCACGCCGCGCCATCTCGGGAATCAGATCGGCACAGTTGCCGACTAGCCCGACCGAAGTCGCCTCGCCCTTGCGCACGGCATTCTTCAGGATGCGCAATGCCTCGTCCAGACTGGTCACCATCACATCGCAATAACCAGTCTTCACTCGGCGCTTGATGCGCTCCGGATCGACATCGATCCCTAGGAACGCTGCGCCATTCATGGTCGCGGCCAGCGGCTGCGCGCCACCCATCCCACCCATCCCGCCAGTGACCACCAATTTCCCAGCCAGGCTGCCGCCGAAGTGCTTCGTCGCCGCCGCCGCAAACGTTTCGTACGTACCCTGTAAAATTCCCTGCGTACCGATGTAAATCCAGCTGCCCGCGGTCATTTGCCCGTACATCATCAGCCCGGCGCGGTCCAGTTCGTGAAAGCGGTCCCAGTTGTTCCAATGACCCACCAGATTGGAATTGCACAGCAGCACCCTCGGCGCATATTCGTGCGTCCGAAAAATCGCCACGGGCTTGCCCGACTGCACCAGCAACGTCTCGTCCGCAGCCAACTCCTTCAGCGATCGCACAATCGCATGAAAACACTCCCAGTTCCGCGCCGCCTTCCCAGTCCCGCCGTAGACCACCAATTCCTGCGGATTTTCCGCTACCTCCGGATCCAGATTGTTCATCAGCATCCGCAGCGCCGCTTCCTGCTGCCAGCCCTTGCAGGAAATCTGTGTCCCTCGCGCCGCACGGAACGGCCCCTTCGACAGCGACGTCTCGCCCAAAGTCCCCGGAATCGTTGTGCTCATTGGATGTGCTCCGCCGCTAATCTTAACGCACGAGCCGAATGCTTGCAGAACTTTGCAAAACCCACCTGACGCTGGCGGCGCCTTTCCGGTGGCATCATGTAAACGCCTGGCTTAAGCCAGGCGCCTACACTATTCCCAACGAACTCAGCGCGCCTCAGCGTCCTCTGCGTCTCTGCGTTATCTTTACCTTCTCGGATCTCAAGCCCGCACGGCGCCCCGAAAGCATCGTGGCTTGGATATCCATCCATGAAACGCTGAAGCCCTCGCAATCGCGACGTTGCCGGACCAAAGTCCTGGACCTCACGTCCCATAGGAATTGCGCCCGCAAAACGGTTAGAGTAAAGTGAGCGAAACTTGATGGCGAAACTCCGATAACGAAGCCCCGATGACCTACGGCACCCTCCCCTCGCGATTCCTCAACGCCATCGATACACTCCCCAACCCCCGCGCCCAAATGTTCCGCCGCGACAATCTATGGCAGCCGATCTCCTCGGCAGAACTACTGCGCCGCGTTGCCGGCCTGTCCATGGCCTTTGTGGAACTAGGCGTAAAGCCCGGCGATCGCGTAGGTTTGTTCGCCGCCAATCGCCCCGAGTGGCACACCGCCGATTTTGCGATCACGGGCGCCGGCGGCATCACCGTCCCGATCTATTTCAACGAGTCACCCGACCGCATGACCTACATCCTCAATCACGCCGGCGCGAAAGTCGTCGTCGTGTGCGGCGCACCTCAATTGGAGAAACTCCTGGCCTGCCGCGCCCGCCTTGCGGAGCTTGAACACATCATCGTTGCCGACGCAGGGGCAGAAGTCCCCACCGAGTGCCTTCGCTATGAAACGCTGATCGCCTCCGCGGGAGGCGCAGAGATCGCCGCCTACCGCATGCGCGCCTCGCAAGTCCTCCCCGGCCAGCTCGCCTCCATCATCTACACTTCCGGCACGACCGGCGAGCCCAAGGGCGTGATGCTCACCCACACCAATATCTGCTCGAACGCGACCGATTCCTGGTCAACCTCTTCGTTGAAATCCGGTGTGGACCTCGCCTTGTCTTTCCTCCCTTTGGCTCATATCTACGGCCGCACGATGGATTACGTTCTGCTCTTCAATGGCATTTCGATCGCGTACGTCGAAGACGTGAATTTTCTTTCCGAAGCGCTGCTCGAAGTGAAGCCAACGGTGCTAGCCGCGGTTCCGCGCGTATTCGAAAAGATCTACGCCCGCATTATGGAGAAGGGCAGCAAGAACACCGGCGTGAAACGCAAGCTTTTCGACTGGGGAATGAACGTCGCAAAACGCGCGGCCCCGTGGCGTAGCGGCATGGGCTCGGCCAGCCCGCTCCTGAAATTGCAATGGGCCGCGGCCAACAAGCTCGTCTTTTCCAAAATTCGTGCCGGCACTGGCGGCCAGTTGCGCATCGTTTTTTCCGGAGGAGCCCCGCTTTCCAAGGATCTCGCTGAGTTTTTCTGGTCCATCGGCATCCTGATCTACCAAGGCTACGGTCTGACGGAGACCTCGCCAGTTCTGACCTCGAACTATCCGAACAATCGCGTAGGCAGTTCCGGCAAGCCCATCGCCAACGTCCTGATCAGCATCGCCCCCGATGGTGAAATCCTGGCCAAGGGTCCCTGCGTCATGCAGGGTTACTACCAGAGTCCGGAGGCCACGCGCGAAGTCATCGGCGAAGATGGCTGGTTCCACACCGGCGACATCGGGTATCTGGATTCGGACAACTATCTGTTCATCACCGATCGGAAGAAAGATCTACTCAAAACGTCCGCGGGCAAATTTGTTGCTCCCCAACCCATTGAGAACGCGCTGAAGACTAGCCCGTACATTTCGAATGCGATGGTCGTTGGCGATCAGTGCAAATTTGTGGTGGCATTGCTGGTACCGAATCCAGTGACCGTAGAGTCTAAAGCCGCGGAGCAGGGAATTACATTTGCGTCGAGTAAAGAGATGGTCTTGCACCCATGGGTTCGCAAGCTCATCGAAGGCGAAGTGGCCCGGCTCACCACGCACCTCGCACAATGGGAGACGATCAAGCGATTCGCGTTGTTACCCGACGACTTCACTTTCGACAACGGCGGTCTGACGTTCACCATGAAGCTCAAACGCCGCGTCGTTGAACAAAAATATCGCGACGTGATCGCGCAACTGTACGCAGACGTAGCCGAGCCGCGCCCCATTCTGCAGGATTAAACCATGTAGGCGCCCGGCTTTAGCCGGGCGTTTCGGGAAACCGATTGAACTTGCCGCGCAAGGATCGCTAAGGTTTTCAGCGTATCCTTATCAACATCCAATTCGCTAAGCGACGCCGGATCGCCATCAAAACATCGACAGCATCTGCCGGCAACCCTCCGCGAACTCCCGCTCCGGCATGATCAGGCTGATGATCAGATAGCCGTCCGACGAGAAATCATAGAAGTGCCCGGGATGAACATAAATTCCTTTTTTGGTTAGCAGATCGACCCCGAGGTCGTCGTCCGACCGCGTGGCGGGCACCCGCACCACGGCATACCACCCGCCCTCGATCTCCAGGCGGCTGCAGGTCTTTCGTATCATCAATTGCCGGTCCAGTTCGCCCAGGTTTCTCCGCAGTCGGGTGAGCACCTGTTTCTGAAATCCATGCCTCTGCTGCAAGAATGCGGGCAGCGCCAACTGTATCGGCGCATTCATCGACAAATAGGTGTCCGCGATCACTTCGATCCTCTCCAGCGCCTCCTTTTTGAGAGCTTCCGGGCCACTGGCCACGAGCCACGCGGCCTTCATCTGTGGCAACCCGGAAATTTTCGAAAGCCCGCTCATAGTAAATGTGAGCGCTCCGTTGTTCGTCGCGAGCGTCGGAGGCTTGGTGCCATTCCCCACGCGGGGACGTGGCGCCCTGCCGAGGTCCCGCCGCCCGTTGGTGTCGCCGTGCGCGAAGTCCAGGAAAACCTCGTCCGCAATCAGCGCCATGTCGCGCGTCGAACAAATCTCGTTCAGGGCCGTCAACTCCTCTGGCTTCACAAAGTGGCCGGTGGGATTGTTGGGGTTGACCACGATAATTCCACGCGTCCGTGGCGTGATCGCCTTTTGCAGGGAAGGAAAATCGACCTGCCAGCCGTGGTCGTAAACCAGCGGGTAGTGCGCAAGAACGACGTCGTGAATGCCGGCGAGAAAGCCAAATAGGGGATAACTGGGCGCAGGCACCAGGAGTTCGTCACCCGGATTGCACAGCGCGCGAAATACAAACGAGTACGCCTCGCTTGTGCTCGCGGTCAGGATGATGTCTTCCGGCGCGACTTCATCGCCGCGCTCCGCGTAATATTCCGCAACCCCCTGCCGTGCTCGCAGCAAACCCTTCGGATCGGGCACGTAGGTCAGCGCCGTCGCATCGCATAGTGCCTGCAAGATCGTCCCGCGGTCGTAGGAGAAGCCCACCTCGGTGGGGTTCGACGCGCTCAGGTCGTACAGCCGCTTTCCCGCAGCAAGGTGCTGCGCCAGCGCTTCGCTCAAGCGGTTCGGCGTGAGGTTCCAATTTGTGCGCTCAGCAAACATAGGTGCGCCGCAGCATCTGCGTCGTACTGCAACGCGCGTGCGCGGCAATATATAGAACTACAGCAAATCGCGGCTTGCGTCCAATCGGTGCGCTCGGCTTCGGCTAACTCCTTATTAACCGATGCGCTCCTAAAACACTGTGGCGTCCCTTAGCGTCCATGTTGTCAGCACGTTGCAGAGGTGCTGAGCGAGCGCCCCCGGTCGCCCGCCCCAAAATTTGTCGCCAAGCCAGCGGGGGTTTAGAATCGCATGGAGGACACTATGGCAGACGAACTCGTAATCGCTGGCCGCGCTTTTCGCTCCCGCCTAATCGTCGGCACCGGTAAATATCGCAGCTTCCAGGAAATGGCCCGCGCCCACGCCGCTTCCGGCGCCGACATGGTCACCGTCGCCGTCCGCCGCGTTAACCTGACCGACAAATCGAAAGAATCCCTACTCGATTACATTGACCGCGAAAAAATGTTCATTCTGCCCAACACGGCTGGCTGCTACACCGCCGACGAAGCCATCCGAACCGCCCGCCTCGGCCGAGAGGTCGGCCTGTCTCACTGGGTCAAGCTCGAAGTGATCGGCGACCAGCAAACCCTTTTCCCCGACACTGAGCAACTCATCGAAGCCACCCGCGTTCTGGTCAAAGAAGGCTTCGTAGTCCTCCCCTACACCAACGACGACCTGATCGCCGCCCGCAAACTCATCGATGCTGGTGCCTCCGCAGTCATGCCGTTAGCCGCTCCGATCGGTTCTGGCCTGGGCATTCAGAACCCTGCGAATCTCCGGATCCTCCGCGAGCGCATCACCGAAGTCCCCATGATCGTCGACGCCGGCGTAGGCACCGCCTCCGACGCTGCCCTAGCCATGGAGCTGGGCGCCGACGGCCTGCTCATGAACACCGCCATAGCCGAGGCCCAGGACCCCACCCTAATGGCCGAAGCCATGCGCGAAGCCACCCAAGCCGGCCGCAAAGCCTATCTCGCAGGCCGCATGCCCAAGCGGCTCTACGCCGCCGCCTCCAGCCCACTAGCCGGACTCGTGCGATAAAGATGCTTCTACAACAACGCGCGGTCAAAATCTTTCCTGACTACCACCAATTCTATCTTTGGGACAAAGGTATGAATCCGTCCGGTCCCGAAGAGTATTCCCAAGAGGACGTTGACAAACGCATCAAAGTTGGTCCGCACGTCGTCGTTATCCAGCCTGACGGCGATACCGCTCACGTCCCCGTCTCGATTGAGATTCACGACGCGGAGCCCTCCCCCGATTTACAAGAGTGGGATCACATCGCAGAGGCCAGCCTGAATCTTCCAACAGGTCAACTTCAGGTTCATGAATGCACCGGTGGGCCGGTGGATGACTTCCAGGTTGACAAGGGTTGGTATCGGGTACGGTCCTTCCACGGGGGATTAGATTCGGTCCACGACGGAAAATCAGACGCCGCAGATTTCTATCGCGTTGCGCTCTGGCCCAGTCCTCCCGATGAGGTCAGGATAATCAAGCGGTATTCCGAACCGGCGTGATCGAGGTGAGTTTTCGAGCTACTTGCGTCCAATAATCCAAAATCCAATCGCCGTACTCACACACCACGCCACCACGGTCCACTTGAACGAAACCGCAAATCCCCGCAAATTCTCCAATTTCAATTTACAAATTAGCGACAACTCATAAACCTGGTCCGTAATATTCCGCAGCATCTGCTCCGGGCCCGCCTTCGCCATCGCTTCGAAATACGCTCCATTGTCCTTATGCCGCAACACGTGCTCGTAGTACAGCAGCGACGCGCCCTCTCGCGGCGATTCGTGATGCCGCGCGATCCGCGGCGTCAGCGCCCGCGAAATCAATAGCAACGACCACACAAACCCGGCCACCAACAACATATAAGCCAGAATATAAAGCCCCGCCGCAATCGTTCCGCTCGCATCGCCGAAGCGCATCTTCGGCACCACTTCCGTCCCCAGCGGAATCGTGCTGGCCCCAAAAAATAACAAGAACGGCACCAGGTATCCCGCCTTCAAGTCCGCAGCTCGAATAATCGCCTGCTGGTCCTCAAAGTTGTGCCACGCAAATTCAATGTGTTCGCTGATAGTGGAAGATGTCTTCTCGGCCGCATCCATGCCGCACACTCTACCCAAGCACAACTGCGCCGTCCAGCGCTTGCGTTCCCGCAGCTAGGTTTGGCCCGATTGACTCTCTCATTTGGGCGGTGAGAGCATGTGCGCCATGCAAAACGCTCATCGCCGCCTGATGTGGCACGGTATGTTTCTATTCTTGCTCGGCCTCTTCACCGGGTTCGCCGAACCTCATTTTGTCAACATGCGCATGGGCCTGGCCGCGCACCTCGAAGGCGTACTAAACGGTATTTTTCTTGTAGCGTTGGGCGCTGCGTGGAGCGAGGTTCGGCTTTCTCCCGGCGCAAAAGCGGCGGCATTCTGGACCGCGCTCTACGGCAGCTACGTGAACTGGCTGGTGACGAGCCTCGCGGCCGCATTTGGAACTGGAGCCTTGTCGCCTATTACAGCGCCGGGTCGCACGGCGCTCGCTTGGCAAGAGCAGGGCGTAACGATCGGTTTCATCAGCGTCGCGATAGCGATCATTTTGTGCTCGCTACTCGTCCTCTGGGGGCTTCGCGGGAAGGCCCTGCCCTCGAAAGAGCTCTAAATCTCAAAACCGAGTGCGCACCAGCTTATGTAGGCGCCGGCTTCAGCCCGACGACCGATGTTTGATAAGACCGAAAAAATCCTTCTCAACAGAACCTACTCACTCGTACCGCAAAGTCTGCATCGGATCGACACGCGTCGCCCGCCGCGCCGGTACATAGCAAGCCGCCAAAGCCACTCCGGCCAGCACCACCGTAACGCTGGCGAAGGTCGCCAAATCCGTCGGCGCCACCCCAAACAACAAGCTAGCCATCAACCGCGTCAGGGCAAACGCCACGACCAACCCCGCCACCAGTCCGACCACGACCATCCCGGCTCCCTGCTTCATCACCAATCCGAGCACATCCGCACCCTGCGCTCCCAACACCATGCGCAACCCAAACTCCTTAGTCCGCCGCGCCACCGAATACGACACCACTCCATAGATCCCCACAGTGGCAATCGCCAGCGCCGTCACCGAAAACAAGCTCAGCAGCAAAGTCAAAAATCGCGGCCGAGCCTGCGCCCGCTCCATCACGTCATCCATCATCCTCACGTCCGACAACGGCAGTGACGCATCCATCACATTCAATCGCTCCCGCACCGCCCCCACCAGATTCCGCGGATCCCCGGACTGCGCTCGCATGACCACATACATATCCGTCAATCCAAAATTTTCCGACTGCCGGTAATCCAAGTACATCTCCGTGCCCGCCGGCCGGTCCAACCCGGCATTTTTGACATCGTCCACCACGCCCACAACCGTGCTCCAGGGATCTTTCGACCCACTATTCGGACGCACGTGCTTCCCAATAGCACTCTCATTGGGCCAAAACGTGCGCGCCAGCGTGCTGTTCACAATCACCACCGGCGACCCCGCCGCCGTATCGCGATCATCGAAAAATCGCCCCTCCATCAAACGAATTCCCATCGTAGCGAAATAATCCTTCGTCACCACCTGATCGAAATCGACATTCTCAATCGGACCACCTTCCCGCTTAACAAATCCCTCAAAGTCCGTATCGTTCATATTCGGAGCTCGCATCGGCGGCATCCCATAAACCAGCGCCGCCGACTTTAACCCCGGCAGGCTGGTAATCTGCTCCGCAAATCTTTCCCAAAATCCTGCAATCTTCTTGTTATCGGTATACGTCCCGCTAGGCAGCGACACCCGCATCGTGACCACGTTGTCGGGTGCCATTCCCGTATGCACTTCCTGCAATTTCCAAAACGCCCGCAACATCAACCCGCAACCAATCAGCAACACCAGAGCCATCGCCAACTCACCCACCACCAGCGCTCGGCGGAACATTTGCGCCCCGCCCGCGGCCGTGGTGCTCCCTGCAGCATCTTTCAACGACCCGGAAATCCCGCTGACCAACAAGGGCCCCAAAGGCGCCAACCCAAAAACCGCTCCCGTAACCAAACTAGTCCCCAGTGTAAAAACCAGCACCCGCCAATCCATGACAATCTCATCCGCACGCGGAATCCCGCCCGCATTCGTCAACTGCACCAGCCGCACCCCGCCATACGCCAGTCCCAGACCTAGAATCGCGCCGCAAAGTGCCAGCAAAACTCCCTCGGTAACAAACTGCCGCGCCAGCCGACCCAACCCAGCACCCATCGCCCCGCGAATCGCAATCTCCCGCCGCCGAGCCTCCGCTCGCGCCAGCAACAAATTCGCCACATTCACACTAGCAATCAACAACACAAACACCACCGCCCCCAGCAATACCAACAATGCCGGCCGCACGCTGGAAACCACCTCACCCTGCAGCGGATAACTAACAATCGTGTGATTTTGCGGGTCAAAGCTGTGCGTATTCGGCGACTTGTGTTCCCCGTACGCCTGCACCAGCGCCGAAAATTCCCCCTGCGCCGCCGCCGGCGACATGCCCGTTTTCAACCGTCCCAGCAAGTAGTAGTTGTGTCCACCGCGGTTGGTCTGAGTCGCAGGGTCCAGCTGTAGCGGCGCCCACACCTTCGGCGGATCGCTTTCCCCTGGAGGGAACTGAAACGTTGCGGGCATCACCCCGACAATCGTGCACTTCTTTCCATCGAGTCGCGTCTCCCGTCCAACAATCCCCGGATCACCACCAAACTCGCTTTTCCAACTGCCGTAAGAGATGTCAGCCACAAGCGGTGCACCAGGCACATCATCCGCCGCCGAAATCAACCGCCCCGAAATCGGTGCAACTCCCAATGTCTCTAACAAGCCCCCGCTAACATTGGCCCCAGTTACCCGCACCGGCTCGGACTTACCACCCAGATTCACGCCGCCGGTCTGCCAAGCATCCAGCGAAGCCCACGAATGCGTATCGCGCCGCAAATCAAAAAACTCCGGCGCCGAAGTCCAAAACCGCGGCAACCCGCCATTCGGGAACGTCGGGAACTCCGTGTACACCCGCACCAGTTGTTCCGGATGCGCATAGGGAAGTGGCCGCAGCAAGACCGCATTCACCACCGTGAAGATACCAGTAGTAGCCCCGATTCCCAGCATCAAGCAAAGCACCGCCGCCGCCGTAAATCCCAAATTCTTCCGCATCATACGCAGCGCAAACTGCAAATCCTGCCCAAACGTCCCCATAGTTCCCCCTACCAGTACCTACGCGCCCAATCCCAATAAGGTTCCCAGAACTCTCCGTGCACTCTGTGCTCCGGCCTCCGTGACCTCTGTGTTAAATCTTTTTCCGTCTAACTCAGCGGTTCCACATGGTTCCACTCACCGGCGGGTAGCCCGGGTTAAGACTCGTTGACATGGAGATGGTGAGAAAAATATCACGACGATACGTCTCGCGACAGCACAGAGACGCGGAGGGTGCCCCAGGTTCGGTTTGGGAACCTGGGTCTTGGGGTTGACCTTTGATTCCTTGGGGTTTCAGCGGTATCCCTGTTCCGGTTTTCCGTCTATCCCCGTTCGCATACCCGTTAAGTAAATAGTCCTTGACTTCTGGTTACTATTATGATACCCTCTGTCGTGTCGCTCGATATCAGCTGCCTCCACGCGCAGCAAAATAATCCCCTAAGTCCTTCAGAATCCGCACTTCCAAAATCATTAGACTTAACGTCTTTTAGAATCCGCACTTACGAAAAAAGATGAGGGGAGGGGTACAAATTGTTAACCGACACTTCCGCTCCTTCACAAAGTCCGAAACAGGAAGTGCCAGATCGCATCGACCAGCGCATGCACGATCGCCGAAGCAAAAATAGACCCCGTCCTGCGCCAAGTCCAACCATAAAACAACCCGGCAATCGACGCCAGGATCACATAGCGCCAATTTGGGAAACCCATATTCGTAATATGCGAAAACCCAAACAACACCGACGCTGTCCACCAGCCCGCCATCTCGCTCTTCGTCGACCGCCCCAGCATATTCTGCAGCAAGCCGCGGAACAGAAATTCCTCTGGCCAAGCCGTGAAACACAAAATCGCCAGGGTCAAGAAGGGAAGCGACGTCCATTCCGCCCAACGGGGCGCAAACTGTACAAAATGAATGACGGTGCCGAGTGGAATAGCGATGGCCGCGAACAGCACGAAGCTGCCGCCAATGTAGAGACTCCAACGATGGCCCCAAGCAATGCTGTAACCAACGCCAGCCAATCGCCGCACCAACAGAAACGCCGCCAGCGCCATGTTGACGCAAAGCAGCACGGTGAACACATAAGCCAGCCGCCCGCCAGGGTAGGGCCAAAGCCAATGCGAAGGCGAAAACTTCACCGCCACCCACACGCCGGCGATCGTGGCGTAGTCCTGCCAGGCTCCGGGTGCCTGCCCCTCCGCGGAAGCCGCCAAAGCCAATGGAATGAAAACGAAAGCCGTGATCGCACCAGCACGCCCGAACGCAAAAGTATTTGTCCCCAAGGCGTAAATCAGGTATCCAAGAAGAACCGCCATGCCCAGCAGATATCCACCGCCAGCTCCGAAACGCGAAGCAAGAAACTCCGGCACGCCGCGCGCGGCAAACAGCAACAGCACGGCGAAATAAAGTGCAAAGGTCGTAAGAGTAGCCGCAAACTGCCGGCCGCCATAACCAAGCCAGGAGCCATACAAGCCACCACCAAAGCAAAGCACGGCCCACGTCCCAACCATGCCCAAAGTGCTGATTTGTCGCGTATCGCCCAAGCGAAAATTGTAACGCAGCCACAGGCAAGAACCTGCAGGCTGCCCTTTGCAGAGAGATCGAGGGTGGCCATTGTGAGTCAGGAACAATCCAAACGCTGAAACGAAAATCAATGACGCCGCCATCCCAACCTGAACGCCGCCTCGCCTACATCGACTGGATGCGCGGCTTGGCCTGCGTCCTGATGTTCCAGTCGCACTGCTACAGCTCCTGGTTGAAACCCGAAGCTCGAAAGTCTTCGCTTTATGCTTGGTCGCAGCTCGGCGGCACTCTTCCAGCTCCGCTGTTCATCTTTCTCTCCGGTATTTCCGTCGCATTAGTTACTGAGAAGCTCCGCGAAAAAGGCGCGGCCCGCAGTGCCATCGCCAAGAAATCAATTCTTCGTGGAGCAGAAATCTACGGCCTGGGCATCCTGTTCCGCGTTCAGGAATTCGTGCTGGGCTACCCCATCTCCCCGTGGACCGATCTGTTCCGCGTCGACATCCTGAACATCCTCGGTATTTCCATGATGCTGATGGGCGCACTGTGCTGGCTGACCTCGTTCGGTGCGCCGGCGCCAGGTTCAACCAGCCAGGCTGCGACTGGAGCGCAACAGCTTGCCACTTGGCGCAGCAGAGCAGTGTTGGGAGCACTCGCCGCCGCCGCATTCGTTGCCTTGGTTACGCCGCCGCTCTGGACGATCGCGCGGCCGAAGTGGCTACCGTGGCTGCTGGAATCCTATTTCAACGGCGTCCACATCTACGGCCGGCCGCAATCGTGGTTGTTCCCGATTTTCCCTTGGGTCGCTTTCGCCTTCGCCGGCTTGGCGGTTGGTTTCGTTCTATTGGCAGACCGTGCGAAACGAAATGAGGTCTCGACGTTTGTAGCTTTAGGCGGCGCAGGAGCTGTCACCTGTGTCCTTGCCCTGCTTCTCGACGCCAGCCCGGTTCGCCTTTACGATCCCGGAATCTACGACTACTGGCACACCAGTCCAAATTTCTTCCTGATGCGCTGCGGGATTCTGCTTATGATCTTGTTTCTGGTGTATGCGTGGTGCCGATGGGGATTCGCACAGAAGGGTTTCAGCCCTGTCATCCAACTCGGACAGACCTCGCTGCTGGTCTACTGGGTGCACATCGAATTCGTATACGGGCGTCTCTCGATTCTGCCTAAAGGAAGATGCAGCATCACGTCGGCAACTGTGGGGCTCCTCATCATTTTCATTGCGATGCTGGCGGTCTCGATCGGACGAACGCGCTGGAAGAAAAGGACAGCTAAGGTTTTGCGGGCGGATCCGCCGGCGGTTGCTGCGACTGCGGAATCCGTATAATCACTTCGCCGGGCTTCGCGCGCTGGAGTTCCTCCCGCGCGATCCGTTCGATCGCGCGCGGATCTGTCTTCAGCGATTTGACGTCGTTACTGAGCTTGAGGTTTTCTGAATTAAGCCGGTCGATATCCTTGCGCACGCGCTCGATCTCATTCTGCGTGCGGCGCATGGCGATAAATCCATGCGTGCCAAAGACGTCGTGCACCACCAGCGCCAGCACGAACAGACCCAGAATGGTCCGTCCGTGGAGCTTCAAAAATTCGTTGAACCCGTTCTCGGGGCTTTCGTCCGCTATGCGAGTACCCACTTGGTCGCCTCTCCAGTCAATCGCGCGGAAGCCTTAGGACTGTCCGCTTCGACATACAGCCTGAGCAGCGGCTCAGTGCCGGACAGCCGCAGCAGCATCCAGCTCCCGTCGTCGAAAACGAATTTTGCGCCGTCGGTGCGATCCACGGAAACAACTTTTCGTCCGAGGAGTGTCTTAGCGTCCACCGCGACTTTCTTGATCGCGTTTGCCTTTTGTTCGTGGCTGAGGCGCAGATTTTCGCGCACGGGCCAGAATTCGCGCCCCAATTTCTTGAAGAGCGCTTTGATTTGTTCGCCGAGCGAGCCGCCGCGCGTGGCCAGCATCTCCGCAACGAGCAGGCAGGCGAGGATGCCGTCTTTCTCCGGCACGTGGCCACGAATCGTCAGTCCCGCGCGCTCTTCGCCGCCAAGCGCGATCTTGTCTTCGCGAATCAGTTGGCCGATGAATTTGAATCCGACGGGAGTTTGGTAAGCGGTTTGGCCGTGAGCCTTTGCCGCTGCATCGACCATCTGAGAGGTCGCGACGCTACGGGCTGCAGGCATCTTCCAGCCGCGCGATTCGACGAGGTAGTCGTAGACGAGAGCGAGAATGTGATTGGGCGAAACCCAGGTGCCGTCGCAGTCGATGATGCCAAAGCGATCGGCGTCACAATCAGTGGCGAGCCCCGCGGTCGCACCGGATTCGGTGACGGCCTTGCGCAGCGGGGCGAGATTTTCTTCCGAGACGTCCGGACCGGTGCCATCGAACAGGCAATCGCGATTCGTTCGCATCGCCTGGATGGAAACGCCGTGATCAGCGAGGACGCGGTCGAGATAGCCGGCGCCGCAGCCGTGCAGCGCGTCAACAACGAATTTCGCCTTGCCTTTGCGGAAAACGTCGAAGCGCACCAATTCTCCGAGCCGCTTCAGGTAGCTGTCGCGAAGATTGACGGTCTCGGCCTTGGTGCTTTCGTGGTGCGCGAGTTTGCCAAGCTTGCCGTTTTTCTCGGCCAGTTTTGCGGCGCGCGCTTCGATGTCTTTGGTGACTTCGGGCAGCGCGGGACCCGCGTCGGCAGTTGAAAATTTGAGGCCGTGGTATTGCGCGGGATTGTGGCTGGCGGTGAAGTTAATCGCGCCGTCGTGTTTGCTGCGCATAATTTCGTAGGCGATCGCGGGGGTGGGAGTGAACGTTTCGCAAAGAAGAGTGCGAATGTGGTTTTGCCGCAGGATATCGACGGCGAGCTGCGAAAACTCTTCGGAGTAGAACCGCGTGTCGTAACCGACCAGGATCGTGGAATTCTTCTTGTGGTTGTTCACGTGTCCTGCGATGGCGGTTACAGCGAGTCGCACGTTGGCGAACGTGAAGTCGTCGGCGATCAGGCCGCGCCAGCCGGAAGTGCCGAACTTGATGGGGGAAGAAGTCATCGCGTGTATTCTAGCCCGGAGCGATGGAAGAAAAAAGAAGCGTGTGATTTCTAGGGCGCTGCCGCAGAGCAACGCGACCGCGCGGACAGTGCGCGGCGATTAAAGAATAGAGGAGGCAGCGATGGTCAAAGGAAACGGAAGCCGGCTGGTTCTGGTGACGTGCGGGTCCGTCAGTGAGGCGCGAAGAATCGGGGCCCGAGTGGTTCGCAAGCGCCTGGCGGCGTGCGCGAACATCGTGCTGAGTCCGGTGCAATCGATCTATCGCTGGAAGGGGAAAGTGGAAAGTTCGCGCGAGGTTCTGATGCTGATCAAGACGACTGTGAGGCGCTTGCCGGACTTGGAGAAGGAAGTGAAGCGCTTGCACGGTTACGATGTGCCGGAGTTTGTGGTCGTAGCGATCGCGGCGGGATCGCGGGAGTATTTGGGGTGGTTGGAAGAGAACGTGAAGGAATAGAGGGAGATCGGGTTTTCGTGGAGTCAAGAATTACATAGGCGCCGGGCTAAAGCCCGGCGCCTACTGTGCTGTGAAGCCGGCAGGATGCCGACGCTACCAGGTGAGTCTCAGGCCTAGCTCCATGGTGCGGCTGCCACCGTCGAAGGAGAACTTGTTCAGGAACGTCGGCGAGGTCACGAAGATATAGCCGGCGTTCAGGGGGTTCGCGTTTGTTGTGGAGTCGATAGTGCCGTTGTTGGTCGGCAACCCGATGCTGGGATTGCGGTGGTTGAAGGTGTTGTAGGTCTGGAAGCGGAATTGTAGCGATGCCCGCTCGGTTAGTTTGTTGGTCTTGAACACCGACATGTTCCAGATATTCAACCCCGGCGTACTGACGGTATTGCGCCCGGTAGTGGGCATGGTGCCGACACCAGCTTGGATGAAACGCGCCGTTGGGATTCGCCGCGACGTAGCCTACGGTGTTGCTTGCGGCGCATGGGGCGCCGGCACCGGAGACAATCCTCGTGGCGCCGCCAGCTCCGTCGTTGCAAACCGGGTTGACGATCGAGCCCGTCAAGCCGACTCCCGCCGAATTGAAGATCGTGCGGTCGCCAGCGGTGTCGCCGTTGTCGTTGGAGTCCACGCCGGAAAGCGGCGTGACCGGCTGGCCGGACTGCGCCAGATAGGTGCCGCTCCACTCCCATCCGTTGGCGACGCCACGCAAGAAGCGATTTTCGCTTTTCACGTTGGGCACGTCGTATACCCAGGTCATCGCGAACTTCTGCGGCAGGTCAAGCGCCGAGCGGCCTCGCTCGTTCGGGAAATCGAAACCGTCCTGCGCGCGGCGTGGGTTCACATAGCTGCTGAATAGCTCGTTCGTGGAATTGTCGATATTCTTGGAGAAGGTGTAATTCGCGCGGAAATAGAGTCCTCGAGCGAATCGGTGAATGAAGTCCACCGAAGCGGCGTGATAGATGCCCGAGCCGACAGGTGGGAAGGTTGTGAGGCTGCCGAGGAAGCCGTCCGCCGAAAGATTTCGGCACGGAGCGACAGGCTGCGCCGAGGCTGACGGGCAGAAGGCGTTGAAATCCGCGAGGGTGTCCACCGGTGCTACAACCGTCGCGGGAACATCGCCTGCGTTGATGTAGGTCGGTAGCGGCGTGAGCGCGCTGCCGACGATGCGGGTTGAACGCCGAAGCGGAGTTCAGGCGCTGCTGAACGGGCAGGCTCAAACTGCGCGTGCCGACGTAGCGTACTTCGATGCTGCTGTCTCGTAGAAGCTGATGTTGTACACCGAGCGACCAGGTGATGACTTTGGGATCGACCTGATCCGGAATGAAGCTGCCGGTCGCGGCACGCGCGTCGGCCTGCGTGGTGGGCGGTACGTTGACTTGCAGAAGCCCGCCGCCGGCCAGGAAGCCCACGCCGGAGGCGCACCATGCCGGAGCACCGGGAAGCGAGCAGGTGATTGCGGGATTTTGCTCCGTCTGGAGTTGCGGCGGCAAGCTGTTGATGGCGAAGTTGTTGGGGATGACGTCATAGGAAATTTGCGCGCCGCCCCGTACGGCCCAGCGTCCACGCCCCGTCGGATCCCACGCAAATCCTACGTGCGGACCGATGTTGTTGGTGTCTGCTTTCGGCTTGCGGAAGATAAGGCCCGCGGCCGGATCGTCGGATATTGCGTTAAGAGCTTGTTTTGCCTCATCGCGCGGAACGCCGGAGTATTCATAGCGGAGGCCGAGATTGAGAGTGAGGCGAGAGGTGACTTTCCAATCGTCTTGAACAAACCAGTAAACGGCAGGGTAGTTGTCCGCGGTGCTGCCGGTTCCGGCGCCACGCAGTGCGCCGTTGGCGCCGTCGGGAACGAGGTCATTGATGAAGGCGTTTAGCGTTGCGTAATCCCATTCACCGCGCGCCCGAGGCAAATCGTCGGTCGGAGCGATGTAGTTGCGGCCTTCGACGCCAAACTTGAACGTGTGCTTGCCGCGGATGTAGCTCAGGTTATCGATGACTTGGTAGATGTTCTGCACATAGGTCTGGGGAGCCAAGCTATATGGCCCGACGTTGCTCCCGAACTCGTCGATTTCCACGTTCGGGAAATTCGAGAATTGAGCCGGTGGCAGGTCGTTTGGGCCATTCAGCCTCGAATACGATGCGCGGAAGTCGTTAATGAAGCGGCTGCTGACGCTCCATGAGTCGGTGAAGATCGCTTTGCGCGCGTCGGACGCCTGCGTACCCGTGAACTGAGATTGGGGCTGAACCGGATTCACTTGTGGAGCGCGGAAGCGGTCATACAGAACTCGCCCGCGAAGCTGGTGCGCACCCAGATTCAGGTCGGCGTTTACGGTGAAGTCGTGCTGATTGGAAAAAGCAGGAGCGACACCCGCATATTGGCCCACGTCAATGGGAATGCCGTTGACTAACGTGGTGCCGCTCTTGGCCGGGGCCGCGGGAAATTCTTTGAGGATAGCCAATACGGCGGCGTCAGGATTAAGAGCTTCGAGCTGGGTGATGCCGGTGGCAGTGGGCATAGTCACGGTCGCGCCCTGAGACCCCAAACCTTCGTTTTGGAACTCATACGCGCCGTAGATGAAGAGTTTGTTGCGGAGGATGGGGCCGCCCGCGCTGGCGCCCGCACGATTGTAGTCGAAGCGGTTCTTGACGTCTCCGGAGCCAGGCACAAAAGCGGTCTTTTCCTGGTTCGTAGCGGCGTCCAAGTCGCGATTGCGGTTGTACCACCAGCCTGCACCGTGCCAATCATTCGTGCCGGACTTCGTAACGATATTGAACTGCCCGCCGGAGGAATGCCCGTACTCGGCGCCAAATTGATTTGTGAGCAGGGTGAATTCGGCAACGGACTCCTGAATAACCGGCTGCGTCGGGCCATTTACGTCCAGCCGATTATCATCGACGCCGTCAATCGAAAATCCGTTGAATCGGGGGCGAGTGCCGCCGATCGATCCACCCGAACCCTGAACTCCGCCTTGCTGGGTAGTGGTCCCCGGGGCGAACACGGCGAATTCCTTAACGTCGCCGCCCAAGGTGTTTACCGGCAAATCGTTGACAACCCGGCCGCTGAATGTGGCGCCAAGCTCGGAAGACTCGGTCTTCACCAATTCCGCGCCCGCTTCCACTTCTACGACGGAGGAAACGTCTCCGATTTCCAAAACCGAAGTAGCCTCCGCGACCTGGTTGGACTGAACTTGAACTCCTTTAGAAATCGACTTGCGAAAGCCGGACTTCTCGACAGTTACGATGTAGTTTCCGACAAGCAAATCGGGAAAAACGTAGGTTCCGGCACTGGAGGCCGTTGCCGTTTTCGAAATGCCATTGGATTCATTGACTACGGTAACTCGGGCATCTTCGACCACTGCGCCGGTTTTGTCCGTCACCGTGACTCGAAGGGTTCCGTCTAACCTTTGGCCCCGAAGCACATGCGCTGTGAGCACGCAACACAACAACACAAACAGCGCGATCCTGGTAAGCCTAAGCATTTTGCATTCTCCTTGGAGGGAATCGCTGTGCGGGTACCGTCCGACCTTCTTGCTGTTTTCCCCGTGTAGGCCGATCCGTCGCCCGATACGCTGAGGAGTCGTGAGGCAGATAGAAGACCAAATTGGCAGGTTTCTGTCTCAATTTCTTATGATTCGTCGATAAATCACTAAGGAAAGGTGTGTGAAGGCATTGCCGAGCTGACGTGAGATCAATGCTTGGAAAGTTTAGAAATCGCAAGACTTGCAGAGTTGTAGGAAATTCTAAACTCTACAGTTTCTTCTAGATCATGTGACGTTTGGTAGACTGTCTACATCAAAACGATTTGGATCTTCTACGCGGGTAGCAGGTTTTTTGGCGCCATTGAAGGTCTGAAAGAGGTTCTCGAAGAGCGTACCTTAAGTCAAGGACAAGGGGCGTGTCTGTCAAACCTCTTTAGAAATGTCCCCTTCCTTACCTCATTAGAAGCGTCCCCTTTTCTTTGCTCTGGTGGTGTCGTTGGAGTGTCCGCCGGAACGAAGCCCTGCGCCGCGATTTGCGCGGCGCGTTTAGGGCGAAGTGGAGGCGGATACTCCAACGAGGCGTGATACCTGCGATCGATCCAACCTCTGCAAATTCATTCTCCGCTCATAACCTTGCCGCCAGGGATGATCCCCGGTCGGCTTACTTCCCGGGTGCTTAACTGGCTGGCGTTCCCCAACCGCTGTGTTCCTGACTGCGGGAGGTCGAACTTTCAAGTCTTCATACTCGATGCCTTCTCCGCGATAGTGCACCTCCACCGCTCCGTCCTCCCACTCGCAGATCAACGCTCTAGCCTGCGTCGGCCCGTAGCGCTGGTTCTTAGGCTGGAGCTGCAGAAAATGCCCGCGGTACTGCACCACCCAATCGTTGCTGATCCATCGTTCCGTCTCTAAACGAAAAACCTCTCGAAGCTTTGCCGGGCTGGGCGTCCGAACGTGATAGTTCTCGGGGCGCGTCGCTGCCCTCGCAAAACGGCGGTTGTGCTCCGGAAGATATTCTGCTTCCAGATACGCATTCGTGGCCTCCTAGCTCTGGATGCCTCTACGTCGCAGTTTCTTGACCAGCCGGTCCTGATGCACGCCGTTGTTTCGCTCTACTCGCCCTTTCGCTTGCGGTGAACTGGCTGCAATTATGCGTATCTCTAATCGTTCACACATGCGGCCAAACTGCGTGGTGGCCGCCTTTCCTCGCAGTCGCTCTCTCTCCGTCGGCTCGCGCTTATACACATTCTTCCAATCGGTGTACAACGCCCGCGGTACCCCATACTTCTCCATCCACGTTCGCAGCACTCCGACCGCTGCCCAGATCGTTTCCTGCTGCCCCAGACGCGAACAGGTGGTCCCCGTGGCGTCATCCACCATATTCATCAGACAGCCCCGAGGTCCACGTTCCTCGAACCAAGCGTGAAAGCTCCCATCCAGCTGTACCAAGTCGCCAAAGTGCGGCCGCCGTGCCCTCCGCTTCCGGTGGGCTTTCCGTCTCCGCCTGCGGCTCCATAACCCCTCCGCCAGCATCCAGCGTCGCAACGTCTCCTCGCCCACTTCCAGCCCATCCTCGTCCGCCAAATGCTCCGCTGCCAGCGTCGGCCCAAAGCGCTCCTGTTCCGTCCCGGAATACTTCTCCCGGATGAGCTGCAACACCTTCCGTCGGAGGTTCTCTGGCTTCGCGCGGTTCGATCCTCTCCCCGCACTGCGGTGCTTAAGTCCCTTGGCTCCTTCCCGTCGATAGCGCTGCCACAGTCGCTTGGTCTGCCGATAACTCAGCTCCAACATCTTTGCTGCGTCTACCAGCCTCAGCGTCTTACTCTTCACTCGCCCCAGCACTTCCGCTCGTCGAAGTTCCCTCGTACTCATCGCTGTCCTCTTCAACCGGACCTCCTCAGGAGGTCGCAGTGTAGGGGACATTTCTAATGGGGGCTGAAGGGGACACTATCAAAGAGGTTCAACAGGACAAGGGGCGTGTCGCAAGATTACTGGAGTTTGGCGTATTCGGATTTGGCTTGCTGGAGGATGGGGATGTCGGGGTCGGCGTCTTTCCAGAGGGCGAGAAAATCCTGGTAGGCGGTGCGGGATTTTGCGGTGTCGCCGGCGAGAGCATAGGATCGTGCAAGTCCCAAATGCGCCAGTGGAGTTACGACCGAGTTGGCGGCGACGCCCGGATGGTCGATGATTTTTTGGAATTCGGCGACCGCTTGTGGACCTTGTTTCGATTGGAGGTAGGCCAGGCCGCGCAGATAGATGGGAACGAGATTAAACCCCGGGGTAACTCCTCCTAACTCGTAACGTGCTGCGGGCGACAAAGCGTCAATCGCCTGGGCGGCTTTCTTGTCGTGGAGGAAGACCGAAGCGCGAATCATGGGCACCAATCCAAATTGCAGCATGGTGTCCTCTGCGTACTTCTTGGAGAGATCATCGCCGATACGAGTGGCTTCCGAGGCCCCTCCTCCCAGGCCCAGCGCGATGGCGGATATTCCGCTTACTCCGCGGTTGTCGGAGAGAGCGAGAGCGGCGCGACCTTGGCGTATCGCCAACGGAGTATTTCCGACGAACGCCTCGCGCACCGCAGATACGGCCTGTTGGGTTCCGGCGCGCTCTTTGATGTCCGCGCGCACCGCGGATTGGACCGAGCGATCCGAGAATTCCCGGGCTTTGACAAACTGTCCAGAATACGCGGCGGTATCGGACTGAATTGCAAGAATTTGGTCTTCATACCCGCGCGAATTCGTCAGATGCTCGACGACGCGGGCCATTCCTGGAAGGTCATGCTGCAGGAAGGCGATCACATAAACGTCGTTGTAAAGGTAAGGCGCGTCGAGGTTACGCGATTGGGCTTCCTGGGCGATGGCCTTGGCCTCGTCCAGGCGATTTAGGGCCACATAGCTGTGGCAGAGGTTCGCATAGGCGATGCCGTCGGGACTCATCTTGAACGCGTCGCGAGCCGCGATTAAGGCTTGGTCATACTGGCCAAGGATCTGGTAAAGCACGCCGAGATTGGTGGGCGGAACCTCATCGCGGGGGTACGTTCGAGCCCAGAGCTCGTAGGTGGTTCGCGCAGCTTCGGAGTTGCGTTGGACGAAATCCTGGTAGTGCGAAGTGATATAAAACCGCTCGCGCTCGCTGGCGCGCTCGCGAAGATCATAGGCTTTACGCAAGCTCTCGCTGGAGCGCGTGTCTTCGCCCAAGTTGTTGTAGTTCGTGCCCAGCCGAGCATAGGCCATGGCGAAATTCGGATCGAGCTGCGTGGCGCGGAGAAACAACGGCACGGCTGCCGCAAAGTCGCCTTTCACGCTCATGGTTTGATAGCCGAGGCTGTAGGCCTGCAAGGCTTCGAGGGACGCGGTGGTAACGCTTTCGGGAGGCGCGTCGAATTTTTGCAGCGACGATAGCGATTCACCGAGCTTCTCGCGGATTTTAGTGGCGGTGTCACCCAGAGCTTTGAGCACCTGCTCCTTACTGCTGGCGGTGGTTTGATCGGCGGCCAGTTGATCGCCATTGTGGCAGTTCACGGCTTTCAGACCGACGACGTATTGCGTGCCCAAGCTGGAGATGGAGCCTTCGATGGTGGCGGCGCTGGCGGTGCGCTGGCAGACGTCGCGGGCGAGATCATGAGTGAGGCGGGCGTCCTTTGGTTGGGCCATGAGGGAGAGCGTCTGCGCGATGCGCTCGTCGGAGAGCAGGTTCAAGAATGGGGATTGTTCCAATTGCGACGACAGGCCCTGACGTAGTGCGCCGTCGAAGACGGAGTCGCCGGTGGTGTTGACGAAGTCGGCGAGGACGATGGTGTCTTTTTCGGTTAGCTTGGCGGAGGCGTGCGAGCGCCAGTAGACGGCGACGACGACAACGACCGCGATCGCGATGAGTGCCGCGAGCCCGGCGCGCCATCGAGTTCGGCCGGGCGCGGATGGCGCTACGCTAGCGGCAGAAGCGAACGCCTGACCGGCTGCACTGGATTGGTCAGGAGGAATCGGCGAACCGGAACGCGACGTCGCGGAGCCCGAATCGCGCTGCTGGGACGCTGTCGACGAAACGGGCGCGGCGTGCGTGGGCTGCGCTGTGGGCGGAGGATCGGCGGCGGGCAAAACCGCGCTGCGGCCGGAGTCGGTGTCGCGTCGGAGGCGCTTGAGTTCGGCGCGCATTTCGGAGGCGTGCTGATAGCGAAGGTCGCGATCTTTTTCGAGAGCGCGATTGATGATGTCTTCGAGTCTGGGGGGCAGATCCGGGTTGAGGCGGACAGGAGGTGCCGGAGCGCGATTGAGGATGGATTCGAAAATCAGGCCAGAGGTGTCACCGCGGAACGGCAACATGCCGGTGGCCATCTCGTACAGGACGACGCCGAAGGAAAAGAGATCGCTGCGCGCGTCGACTTCTTTGCCGCGCACTTGTTCCGGCGACATATAAGCCACGGTGCCCAGCGTGGTGCCGGGGCTGGTGAGATCCTCAGGGCTGACGCCTAAGGTGGTGGTGGTGTCAGATTTCGAAGAGGAGCTAGCCAAGGCCGCGACTTTGGCGAGGCCGAAATCAAGAATCTTCGCATTGCCGCGCTTGGTCACGAAGATGTTGGCGGGCTTGATGTCGCGGTGGACGATGCCTTGAGAATGCGCGGCATCGAGAGCGTCGGCGACTTCGATGGAGTAGGTGAGGAGTTGATCGAGTTCGAGCGGGCGGCCGGTGATGACGTGCTTGAGGGTCGCGCCATCGAGAAATTCCATGGCGATGAAGGCTTTGCCGGAGTCTTCGCCGATGTCGTAGATGGTGCAGATGTTGGGATGGTTGAGCGCGGAGGCGGCGCGGGCTTCGCGCTTGAAGCGTTCCAGCGATTGGGGGTCGTGCGCGACTTCTTCCGGAAGAAATTTGAGCGCGACGAAGCGGCCCAGACGGGTGTCTTCGGCTTTGTAGACCACGCCCATGCCACCGCCGCCGAGTTTTTCGACGATACGATAGTGCGAAATGGTCTGGCCGGTCAGAGAAGGCGGGTTGGGCATGTGCGGGGATTTTATGTGGAGTGGCAGGGTGAGTCAATGAGTGCGGCTGATGGATGGCGAGCCAGTCTCTGGTTAATGCGTCAGCTCACCGTGCTCAATCTAGTTCCGGGAACCACTTTTCCGGTTCGATGGTACGTGCATTCCTCGCAGTTCGCGCGCCAAGTACACCACTACCCCAAGATTCACGAGCAGCAGGAGAACCTTCGCGGCGGATGGGCCCTTGTAGATTTCAAGAATCTGGATGGGCATCAGCGACGCCGTCGAAACAATGGTCAAGTATTCCGCCCACCGCTTCCGGAGCGCGAGGCCAGTTCCTTCGCATAAGAAAAGCGCCGAGTAAAAAAAGGTGCCTACACTCAACTCGCGCATTTTTTTCTCGTCTAAGTTCGCTACTTTTCCCAGAATCCAATGCAGGTAGTGACTATGCGGGTCGATGCGCAGGAGATCCACCCAATGCGCTATCTCCACGGCCAGGTCCCGGTGCAAAAAATGCAAAGCGCCGAATCCGACGGCCATCAGCAGTAACCCTTTCAGGATTTTAAATGCGGCAATCAGCAGCAGACCGCGGCCCTGCTTCACTGTCTTTTGCGTGGAGGTCATCGGGAGACAGAGACTCTACCATGTCGAAAGGAGGCACCGCGCGAGGATCAGACTTCGCTCGGCGTTGCAGATCGCGCGAACTAGATGTGGAGGAGAGCCTGGTCCAAGTCGGCGATGATGTCTTCGACGTCTTCGATGCCGACGGAGAGGCGCACCAAGCCCTCCGTGATACCTACGCGCTCGCGGACTTCGACGGGCATGGAGGCATGGGTCATCAGCGCCGGCAGGGAAATGAGAGTTTCGACGCCGCCGAGGCTTTCGGCGAGGGAACAGAGTTTGCATTGATTGAGGAAGCGGCGGGCGGCGTCTAAAGTTCCCAGATCGAAGGCGAGCATGGCTCCCGGGCCGCGTTGCTGCTTGCGGGCGATTTCGTGGTGGGGGTGCGACGAGAGACCTGGGTAATGAACTTTCTTGACCTTTGGATGGGCGTCCAAGTGGCGGGCGACGGAGATGCCGTTGGCGTTGTGCTGCAGCATACGGACGGCCAGCGTCTTGATTCCGCGAGAAATGAGGAAGCAATCCATGGGCGCGAGGCCGGTGCCCGCGGATCGCTGAATGAAATAAATTTTCTCGGCGTCCTCGGGGCGCGTCAGGATGACCGCACCGCCGGTGGAGTCGCTGTGACCGTTGAGGTATTTGGTCATCGAATGGATGACGATGTGAGCTCCCAGTTCAATAGGCCGCTGGAGATAAGGGCTAAGGAAGGTGTTGTCGACGACGAGGGTTGCGTGGCGATCGTTTGCAATCTTGGCAATCGCAGCGATGTCGGTCACACGTAGGGTGGGATTCGTGGGCGTTTCGACGTAGAGCATCTTCGTGTTCGGACGAAGCGCGCCGATCACAGCATCGGGCGCCGAGGTGTCTACAAAACTGAATTCCAAACCGAAGTGCACCAGCAGTTGCGTTGAGAGGCGAAACACGCCGCCGTAAACCGCTTCGGACACGATCACGTGGTCGCCGGGTCGCAGGAGACGGAACACCGCGTCAATCCCGGCCATGCCGGATGAAAAGACGTAGGCGGACTGGCCCCCTTCGAGCTTGGCTACGGTGCGCTCGAGGGCTTTGCGATTGGGATGATTGGTGCGTGCGTAGTCGTAGCCTTTGTCTTTGCCGAGCTCCGTTTGCACATAAGTGGAAGTCTGGTAGATCGGAGCGACAACGGCGCCGGTGGAGGGATCAGGCTCCTGGCCGACGTGAATAGCATTCGTGGCAAAACCCATGGAGACTCCTGTGACTTGGATAGCGCATATGCTTGGCTGCTTCCGGGACTTGCGAGCCCCGCGCTGCGCGGTCAGGAAACCGCTTCGCTCGAAAAGTTTCTTCGGGCGCTCCGTTCAGCATGATGGACGGAATCTCGGGGCCGTTTCCACTAGGAATCGCAGGGCGATGCGATTCGACGTCAATGGCCGCCAAGCTGCTGGAAACCTGAAATGAAGGTATCGTAGCGAAACCTGCCAGTCAAACTCCGGACAGCAAAGAGTTTCCAGCAGCGGATGGGGAGCATGGCGCGCGTGCGCACCTCGTCGGCCATCGTGCGCATCGAAAATTGCGGCGGAGAGACTTGACCAAGCTGCGCCCTCCGTAGAGGATGGAGTATTGGGGGAAATGAGAGTTCGACCATCATCGGCGGTGTGTGTGGCGGCGTTGGCACTTTGTATAGCGCAACTGCCGGCGAACGCCCAGACCAAGGCGACTCCGCCTTCCAAACAGACCACGACGGAACAAACGTCGCGCATCACGATAGAAGTTTCGGGCGGCGAAGGCGAAGCGCCCGTGGAAAACGCCAGCATCTATATCAAGTACATCGAAGAACGTAAAGTGAAAAAAGATAAGCTGCTCGAACTGAACGTGAAGACCAACAAAGAGGGCTCAGCGCACGTTCCCGATGCGCCGATGGGAAGAGTTTTGGTACAAGTGGTTGCGGATGGCTGGAAAACGTACGGACGCTGGTACGATGTCACGGAACCAAAGCAAACGATCAAGATCCACCTGGACAAGCCGCCGAAATGGTACTGAACTGCGTTGGTAACGAGAAATTTATTTTGCGCAGCTGGGTTTTCTTGAGGAGACGACGAAACAAATTGCGGACGGTGAGCTTTGCGGAAGAGACTTGCACCGAAATTGTGCAAACCGTGTCAGGGTACTGACAATCGTGTAGTTAGCCCTAGAGAAAGCGAGCTTTTCCACAAACTTATCAACACTTGTGTTGAAAACTTCACGGAGCAGAAATATTTTGACGGAGATTCGGCCCACGTCTTGCAAGCGGAGCTGTTGCCCTCTGGATTCCACGGATGAATGACACCTTCGACGGACCTTTCTCTCTGGTGCAAATGTTTTGGGGCAACATCGCCGCGCGACCGCTGCGGTGCGCGCTGAGCGTGATCGCTATCGCCATCCAGGTAATTCTCGTGCTCATGATTGTCGGTCTTACGTCGGGCGTAATTTCCGAATGGGGGAAACGCGTCGAAGGTGTCGGCGCGGATATTCTGGTGCAGCCCCCCAACTCGTCCATTTTCTTTGCGTTCTCAAGTGCGGTCATGCCGGAAACGCTGGGCGAGCAGATCGGCGCACTGCCGGGCGTTGATGAAGTTGCGCCCACCGTGATTCTGACCGAACCAAAAAATCTGGTCATGATCTATGGCATCGATTACAAGCGGTTTAACGCGCTCAGCCGTGGATTCTTATATCGAGCGGGCCGCCCGTTTCAATCGCCAAACGAGGTCATTGCCGACGACATCATCGCACAATCAAAGCATCTGAAGGCAGGAGACCAGATTACGCTGCTGAATCATTCGTTCACGATCAGTGGCATCGTCGCGCACGGTAAGGGTGCGCGCTTTTTTATTCCCATTAAGACCGCGCAAGAGATTGCCGGCGTGGAGAATCGCGTGTCGATGTTCTATGTGCGGAGCAAAGGGGATACGGAAGTGACGCGCGCAGAGATTTTGAAGCTATCGCCGAACAATCGGGTGAGGTCGATGGCTGAGTACGTGACGCTGATGAGCTCGTCGAACCTGCCGGAACTGAAGCCCTTTGTGCGATCGATGGTGGGCCTGGGCATTGTGATCAGCTTCCTGGTGGTACTCCTGAACATGCATACGATGGTGATGGAGCGAACACGCGAGGTCGGTATCCTGAAGGCGCTGGGATTTTCGCGATTCGACATTGTCGAGATGCTGCTCGGCGAAACGCTGGTGCTGACGCTGCTGGGAAGCGTGGTTGGAATCTTGATCACATTTCTGACGCAAGCTATTTTGAAGGAAACTAATCCCGGCCTGATGATCTTGATTACGCCACGGTGGGTGCTGTCGTCGATTGTGCTGGCGGTTGTCGGCGCTGCAGCGGGAGTGGCCTATCCGGCGCTGCGTGCGGCGAGTTATGATCCAGTGGTTGCGCTGGCCTACGAATAAGCGAATCCAGAGTCTGCCCACTTCCGTTTTATTTACAGCAACGACGCCCGAAATCAGCGTTCCTAAAAGCAATGAACCCTTGCAATACTGGGACATACCGGCGAACTTCGCCGTATGATCTTTCAAGCAAACTTCACTTCGAATGTCCCAAAGGAGAGCCAAAAGGAGAGAACGATGAAGCGAACCCTTGTCGTGTTGCTGGCGGCGGCTGGATGTCTATGCCTGTCAGGCAGTGTCGTGGGGCAGATGGGCATGAACATGTTCAGCAAGCCGAATATTGCGGACATTTTTAAGCCGGTGGTCGGAAGCGGCGCCGCCTATGAGATCCAGCCCACCGATCAAAAAAAAGCGCCCTCGCTGATCGAAATGACCATCGTTGGGAAGGAGCTGACCCCGACGGGGGAGGGCTACTGGATGGAGGTTGGTCACACCGCGAGCAAAGACAGCGGCGCCCTCATGTATTCGAAAATGCTGGTGACCAAGGACTTCCAGTTCACCAAAATCGTATTCCAACAACCTGGTCAGCCGGCCATGGAAATGCCGTTCAATCCGAACGATATGGGCAAGAACCATATGAAGGAGGAGATGGCGAAGTGGCACCAGGTAGGATCGGAGACCATCACCGCCCCCGCCGGAACATTTAGCTGCATGCACTGGAAAAAGGATGATGGCGCCGAGGACGTGTGGACGAGCGATAAAGTCACGCCGATGGCAATGGTTAAAGAGATCGGGAAGAACGATACCATGGTGCTGACGAAGATCATCACTGGAGCGACGGATCACATCACCGGGCCGGTGACGAAGTTCGATCCGCAGGCGTTCGCGCAGCAGATGCAGCAGCAGCGTCAAAAACCGCAGTGAGGTTTTGGATTGACGGCGGACGGCTGGAAAGGCTCGCGCATAGTATGTAGAGCCAGGCGGGCCGAATACTCGCCATGGCGCGCGCCGCCTGTCAGCGTCAACTCGCCGTCGAATACCACGTAGGAGAGAGGATTAGAAGGAACCGCTTGGCGAAAGCCAAGCGCCTAATCTAGACGCCTGGTGCGTTGGCCTCAAGCTCGTCGGCTACATCGCGCATCACCGCCAAGGGGCACGCGACGTGGACGTGCTCGTCGGGTTGATCGACATCAATCAACAGTTTCCCGTTATGCGTGCTGATACGTACGTGCTGGTCCCCGCCGTCCTCGCGAACATCCACGAATTCCGCGTTTGGATATTTCTCCAATTCCTTGGTCAAGGCGCGAAGCGTGGGGAGCCAAGGCCTGACCTGTTCGGCAGCGTGCTCCATGTTGTGTCTCGGGACGACGTGCATCGCCATCGGTACAATTGCCGCAGGGACCCACACATTGACATGCTGACCATTCGAATGATCCGCCTCGACGCGCATCACGCCATCGTGGAACGTATACACACCTGCGAGAACGATGGTTGCGCCCACACCCAAGGCTAAGTTCGCGAGCAACATATTCGTCTCCTTTTCAACGCTCTACCCTATTCTGCTTCCCATTCCACACCCGCCTAATCGGAAACGTTCTTGGAGTCCAGCCAGATACGAACGGTGTTCTCTTCGTCTTTAACCGACACCAGTTCGGTGTCGCCCTGAGCGGACAAAGCGCGCAGTCCGGCAACCAGGTCCAGCTCGTCTTTGCCGCCCGAGAACAGCGCATCCACGACCTTCATGGGGATCTTGACCTCGACGCGCGATTTCTTCGACCCGTGGTTTTTATCGACCACATGAACCAGGAAAAAGTTGTTCTGCTTGGCCACGCGAACGTCGGAATCCTTGTTCTGGACGGTCACGAACTCCCCGTCTTTCGAGGTACGCACAGCGTCCAAGAGGGCGCGCAGGTCCACGCCGTGGCAATCGATCTCGTCAATCTTGACCTTGCCGCTCTGGAGACGGTCCTTACTGATCGTCGGAAGGACCTTTTCAGCTAATTCCAAGGGCACGTTGACGCGGACGGTCTCTTCCTTAGAGTCGGGGTTATCCACACGGACGTGCAGCCAGCGCTCTTGCTTGGCGTCAGAGGACTTCCCGGAGGTATTCTGCGAAAAACTCGAGATCGGCGTGAATGCGACTGCAGCGGCGATGAGTGCGAGGGTCGGAAGCTTTCTGGTGCGGTCGGTCATTGGAGTGCCTCCTTCGCGGACATGGGAACGTTGGAAGTCCCGGATGCCAGGCTTCGAGGGAAAAAGACTCGAGTCCCGCACCTTGGCTAGATATACGAGGGACCCTTGAAAAATGTTTCCAGGAGTTTACAGCGGACATATAAGGCAGAGCCCAGGTAGCACAGACACTCTTGTTTACCCTGAGTCTCGAAGGGTCTGTGTCCCCGGTATCGCTCCCAGGCGTAGTGAATGCCTCCGAGGTCTCCGCGCGAGGCCTCGGCCGCCAGTTCAAGCGAGATTTACGTCAAGGCTGAGGGCTCCCAGGCGCGAAGTGGCCAACCCAGGACTCCCGGGCGCGGGCGCGCCTACCAAGCCACCCATTTCAGGAAGACGGCGGCCAGCGGAGGCAGGGTCATCGGTAAAGAGTTCTCGCGGCCCATGTGCCGCACCGGCTCGGAGTTAATCCCCCCCATGTTGCCGACGTTGGAGCCGCCGTATATGCCCGCGTCGGTGTTCAGGACTTCCTTATAGAAGCCGGGCTGCGGTACGCCGACGCGGTACCCTTTATGGACCTCCGGCGTTGCGTTCAGGACCACTACCATGATGTCTTCTGGTTTCTTGCCGCGGCGGATGAACGAGAAGGTGCTGTTTTCGGCGTCGTTGCAATCGATCCATTCGAACCCGTGCCAGTCGAAGTCTACTTGATGCAGTGAAGGCTCGGCGGCGTAGAGTCTGTTCAGATCGGCGACCAGACTTTGCAGGCCGCGATGCGAGTCGTACTGCAACAGGTGCCATTGCAGGCTGTGCGCTTCGGTGAATTCCTCGCGCTGACCGAACTCCTGGCCCATGAACAGCAATTTCTTTCCCGGGTGAGCATACTGGTATCCATACAGCAGGCGGAGATTGGCGAATTGCTGCCACATATCGCCTGGCATCTTGTGCAGAAGTGAATTTTTGCCGTGGACGACTTCATCGTGCGAGAACGGCAGCACGAAGTTTTCCGTGAACGCGTAGAGCAACGAGAACGTCAGCTTGTTCTGCTCATAACGGCGGTAAATCGGATCGGTCGAAAAATACTTCAGCGTGTCGTTCATCCAGCCCATGTTCCACTTCAGGCTGAAGCCCAATCCGCCCAGATAGGTGGGACGCGAGACCGCCGGCCAGGCTGTCGATTCCTCCGCTACCGTCAGCAGGCCGGGGAAGCGTTCGTAGGCCACTTCGTTCAGGCGCTTAAGAAACGCGATGGCGTGGAGATTCTCCCGTCCCCCGAATTCATTGGGAATCCATTCGCCCTGCTTGCGTGAATAGTCCAGGTACAGCATCGACGCAACGGCGTCCACGCGAAGGCCATCGATGTGGTATTTGTCGAGCCAGAACAGCGCGTTCGAGATCAGATAATTCACGACCTCGTTGCGGCCGTAGTTGAACACCAATGTTCCCCAGTCCGGGTGCGATCCCTGCCGGGGGTCCGAGTGCTCGTAAAGATGCGTCCCGTCAAATTCAGCGAGCCCGAATGTGTCGCGAGGGAAATGCGCGGGCGTCCAGTCGAGAATGACGCCGATACCCGCGCGATGGCAGCGGTCGACGAACTCCATGAACTCGTCCGGTGTTCCATACCGACTGGTCGCCGCGTAGTAGCCGATCGTCTGGTAGCCCCATGACCCGTCGAAGGGGTGCTCCATGATCGGCAGCAGTTCAATGTGGGAGTAGCCAAGTTCCTTAACGTAGGGGATCAACTGATCGCCTAGCTCGCGGTAGGTGAGCCAGCGGTTGCCTTCATCGGGCACGCGCCGCCAGGCGCCGAGATGCACTTCATAGATCGAGATGGGGTACTCAAGCCAGGCGGTATCCTTGCGCCGCGCGATCCACTCGGAATCACTCCAGACGTGATTGTCGAGATTCGCCACAATCGAACCCGTGTGGGGTCGCAGTTCGGCGCGAAATGCGAACGGATCGGCCTTGAGCGGAAGCAGGCTGCCATTGGGCCCGATGATTTCATATTTGTAGATGGCGCCTTCGTTTAACTCCGGTATGAAGAGTTCCCAAACGCCCGAGGATCCGCGGGCCCGCATCGGATTAACGCGGCCATCCCAATGGTTGGAGTCGCCAACAATGCTGACGCGGCGCGCACTGGGAGCCCATACGGCAAAATTGACGCCGCGCACTCCGGAAACGGTTTTCAGGTGCGCGCCGAGTTTTTCGTATGCATCGTAATGCCGGCCCTCGCCCATGAGGTACAAATCAAATTCGCTGAGAAGGTAAGGGAAGGCGTACGTGTCGTATTGTTCGAAGGACTGGCCGGAGTCAAACTGATAGCGGATGCGGTAGTTCGCGGCCTCCGGCCGATCGCGATAGTTTTCCGGGAGGGTGGCCTCGAAGAAACCTTCGTCGCGGCGTTTTCTCGCTTCGATGGTGCCGACGCCGGACACCTGGACGCTCGCGGAGACCGCGTGCGGGTGGAAAAATCGGATCACCCAGCGACGTCCCGCAGGCGTCTCGGAGGGCTGTGGACCCAGCAGCGCAAAGGGGTCAGCATTTCGTCCGCTGAGGAAAGCATCAATTTGTGCTTCGATCTGAGCTTCCGGACCGCTTTGCCGCGAAATCGAACGTTCAGCGTGTTGTTCAGGCACGATTCGACTCTCCCACGACCATACAAGCTACGATACTGGCGCAAGTTGGATGCTCACCTGCGTCCATTCGATTCTAGGGGCTTATCGGGGAATTTCCCAAAGAACTCGTCCTCAGTGTGCGATGCCAGGGATGTTCCCGTCAATCCGTTGCAAGGCTGATGGCGGGCCGCTTTCCGATTAGCGCTTTGCTGTCCGCGAAATAGACTAGACACTGAACAGAGCACCGATGACATTTAATGCTGGAGCCGCGCTTGCCGGAGTCTGGCGTTGCAGATTCCCTGGTCGGTTGCTATTCTGCGCGCCATGCCCGGTTTCGACAGCCCTACAATTGATCGCCGTACCTTTCTTTTTGCTGGCTTCGTAGCCGCTACCGGCTTCAGTTCGACGGAACAATCTCCTCGGTTTGAAACCTTCACTCAATGGTTGAGCGCCACACCTAGTGCGCGGGAGCGTGCGTTGCCAGCCTGCCTCGATCGCATCCGCACGACGGATCCATCGATTCACGCCTGGGTCCAGGTTGCGCCGGAGAAACCAACCGGAACCGGCAAGCTTTCCGGCATCCCGTTTGGAGTCAAAGACATTATTGAGACCCGGGGCTTGTCCACGGCATACGGTTCGCCGGTTTATAAAGGGCGAATCGGTACCGAAGATGCTGCGATAGTTCGAGAATTGCGCGCGCGTGGTGGAATTTTGCTTGGCAAAACCGATTGCACGGCATTCGCGCACATGACGCCGCCTGCTACCCGCAACCCGCGAAATTTGGAACACACGCCGGGCGGAAGTTCCAGTGGATCCGCGGCCGCGGTTGCTGCCGGAATGGTTCCGTTTGCGATTGGAACTCAGACCCGCGGGTCCGTGCTGCGACCCGCTTCCTTTTGTGGTGTAACCGGATTCAAGCCCACTTATGGACTTCTCTCCATGGAGGGCGTACTTCAGCTGGCCAAGAGCTGGGACACCCTCGGTTTCTTCACGAATACGCCAGCCGATATGCTCGCTCTCTGGGACTCGATGGGGCATCCCACTGGGTCAACCGAGGATTTCGCCCTGGGCGTGCCTCTACCAAGGCAAGAGGTTGACCCTGCAATGGCGGCCGCATTTGAAAATGCGCTTATCGTCTTGCAACAGGCTGGCGCGACCATCCGTCCTCTTGATATTGCCGGAACGCTTGCCAAACTCTCCGAAGCGAACAAGGCAGTTATGTTCTACGAAGGCGCGCGGTTCCACGAGCAGCGTTATAAGGAGTTCGGCTCCCGCCTCGATCCTGCGATTGTGGAATTGATCCAGCAAGGTCTGGCGATGTCTACGAAGCAATACGACGAAGACCTGCAGTTTGTCGCGGCGTGCAAGCCGCGATTTTCCGAAATATTCAAGACCACTCCCGTGATTTTGACACCAGCCGCACCTGGCCCGGCACCGCTTGGTTTGGCCTCCACCGGGGATCCGAGAATGAACGCACCATGGACGTCTTTGGGAACTCCTGCAATCACCATCCCCATGCTGGTCTCCAGCGGGTTGCCCCTTGGACTACAAATCACCGCTGAGCACGGCCAGGACTCCCGAGTGCTTGCCACTGGTGTGCGTCTGTACGAAATCCTTACGAGTGCATCGGCGAAAGCCTCCGCCTGACCTCACCACCCAGCTAGGAGCGAGCGATGCGTCCGAAAACCGATGGCATTCTTGAATCCTCATTGTACGTGAGCGATGTGGCTCGCTCAGTTCGCTTTTACGAGGAGACTCTTGGGTTCCGCGTCATCAGCGAGTTCGGCGAGCGTGGTTGCGCGATGCACGCAGGTACCCGCCAGGTGCTGCTGCTGTTCAAAAAGGGAGCTTCGCGGGCGATCCAATCGCCTCACGACGGGGATGGCGAGTTACACCTTGCGTTCGCTATCCCATCTACCGAATTGGCCAATTGGGAGTCGTGGCTCCAGACAAGAGGAATCGCCGTGGAAGAGAAGCGGACGTGGGAATCGGGAGGCTGGAGCCTTTACTTTCGAGACCCCGACCGGCATTTGATCGAACTCGCGACGCCGGGCACATGGTCGGTCTATTGAACAGAGTGTAGTGATCGTAGTCTGCGCCGACGCCAATCTCTCACAATCTTGGGGAACTTCCGGAGACCTGACGGACGGAAGCACGGGGGCATACGGCCAGTCAGCCACCTTGCGTTATGCTCCCGCTGATGGTCGACGCTGCCTGACTCGGCTTGATGTTGTGATTCATGCGAAAGAGATTTGTCGGGTCATATTTGTTTTTCAAGTCAACCAGGCGGTCATAGTTTGGTCCGTACGCGGCGCGGGCGAAAGCATCTCCCTCGTCGGAGACGTAGTTGCTATACGAGCCTTCGACAAGAAACGGCCGCATCGCCTCCCAGAAGGAGCGAGTCCATCGGATGTTCTCTTCCGAGTTGGCTGGATCCGCCCAGTTCGACCAGACCATAAAGTTATAGGAATGTTCCCGATGGGGAAAGGCCGTGTCGGTGGGGCTGACGCGGGTAGCTGCCCCGTGCCAGTGTTCAATACCGGGCGCAAAGGAATAAGGGGAAGGACGGGAGGTCGCGTACTCCGCCAGTGTCTCCATGGCTGACTCGTTCAGGGTACGGATGAAGTTGGATTTCACATACGTGTAGCGCCCCGGCGGAAAGAAGTCATCGAAGATACTCTGCATTCCCACGTAGCTTCTAGGCTCTACGATGTCCGCCAACGGCGCGCCAAACGAGCGCAGCGGTTTTAATACCTTTTCACCCTCGGACAGCGCGCCACAGTAACACGCAACGATGGCAAAAACCGGAACGCCATCCGGCAAGGTAATTGCCCCTGCCTGAATCACCAATTCATCGGGGATGGTCTCGGCGAATTCGCGGAAAAAGCGCAAGACTTCTTCCGCTTTGGCCACGGGATAAAAAACGCCGCCGCCCAGCACCGCGGCGAGTTCATGTAAACGATATTCCAGCGAGGTCACGATTCCGAGATTCCCGCAGCTGCCGCGCACGCCCCAGAAAAGGTCTTGGTTTTCGGAAGCATTCGCCGACAGCAGGCGCCCGTCGGCGGTGACCACATCCACTCCGATCACGTTGTCGAGCGCGAGGCCGTACTTGCCATGTACGTGGCCCCAGCCGCCGCCCAGGGTCAATCCCGAAATGCCCGTTCTTGAAACGGTTCCGAGCGTCGTGGCCAAACCAAACGCTTGGGTCTCGCGGTCAAATTCGCCCAGGATTAGCCCCGCCTCCGCGCGAGCCGTTCGATTGACGGGATCGACGCGAATGCCTTTCATGGCCGAGAGATCGATCATCAGGCCACCGTCACAAACTGACTTGCCAGCAACGCTGTGACCTCCGCCCCGGACAGCCACAAGAATGTCGTGCTCGCGGGCAAAACGGACGCATGCGATGACATCGGCTGCGCCGGCGCAGCGCGCAATGATCGCTGGTCGGCGATCAATCATTGCGTTGGGCACGGTGCGGGCCTTGTCATAGCCTGCGTCGCCAGGTCGCAGTATTTCGCCGCGCAAGGTCTGTTTGAACTTCTCGACGGAGGAGTGAGCGATCAATGTGGCCTCCTACAAGGTTTGCTGGTCTGAGTAACTCATGATTCGAACGGTGGGATTCCGACCTAGAGTGAGCACACAATGCATTGCCTGGATGCGGTTGTCAATCAATTCCTCTAGGCTAGGACCTGCTGCGACATCGAGAATCCACTGATTAGTCGCGTTGCCGGAAACTAACCTGTTGCCCGACTTGCGAGAGCATTGCCGTCGCGATAGAGTGCGGCACTTCCCGATGTGACTTGAAAGCGGCGCGTGATCGGGAATTCGCCAGGCCAGGATGCGCGGGAGAATATGAAGAATCCAAAATATTTCGGTGCGGTTCTTTGCGCCGTCGCCACGTTGTCGGCAACCGCACTGTCGGCAACGTTGGTGCGTGCTCAAGACCGCGGACAGGCGCGGTCGATGGTGATTTCGCGTGGCGGAATTGTCGCCACGGAGTCGCCTCTCGCCTCGCAGGCGAGCGTACGGATCCTCGAGCGCGGCGGCAATGCTGTGGATGCCGCGATTGCCGCGAACGCCATGATGGGCGTGATCGAACCGATGATGAATGGCATCGGCGGCGATCTATTCGTGATGGTCTACGACGCCAAGGCCAACAAACTCTACGGATTGAACGCCAGTGGCTGGGCGCCCAAAGGACTCACCATCGAATTCCTGCAGAAGCAGGGTTTGCGCGACATGCCTCAACGCGGCATCAACGCCGTCACTGTTCCGGGAGTGGTCGATGGCTGGCAGAAGCTCGCGGACAAGTTCGGGCGCAAGAAACTGGCCGAGGATCTAAGCGCCGCAATTCGCACCGCACAGGATGGCTTTCCGGTTGCCGAGTGGGATGCGGCCTACTGGGCGGCGGAAATCGATCTGCTCCGCGCCGACGAAGCCGCCGCGAAGACCTACCTGCTGCAGGATCATGCACCGAAGGTCGGAGAAATTTTCCGCAATCCAGATCTTGCGGTGTCGCTGCAGCAAATCGCCAATCATGGCCGCGACGGCTTCTACAAGGGCGAGATCGCTGCCAAGATTCTGGAGGCGTCAAAACGTCACGGTGGCGCAATGACGCCCCAGGATCTCTCCGAGTATTCCAGCGAATGGGCCGAACCGATTTCTACCACTTATCGCGATTGGACCGTCTACGAAATGCCGCCAAACGGCCAAGGGCTTGCCGCGCTCGAAATGTTAAACATCATGGAGACGTTTCCGCTTGGGCAGAAGGACTGGGGTTTCGGTTCGACCAAAGCATTACACGTGGAGATCGAAGCAAAGAAGCTGGCCTACACCGACTTGGCGAAATATATCGGCGATCCGCGGAAGCAAAAGCTGCCGGTCCAGACGCTGCTCTCGAAGAACTGGGCGAGCGAGCGCGCCAAGCTGATCGATCCGCAACACGCCAATTGCGACACCCAGGCGGGCGATCTGCCGCCCGGCAGCGAGACGACCTATCTCACGGTGGTGGACCGCGATGGCAATATGGTCTCGCTGATTCAGAGCAACTATTCCGCCTTCGGATCGGGTATCGTTGCTCCTGGCACGGGATTTGTCCTCCACAACCGTGGAGGGCTTTTCAACTTGAATCCGGCCTCGCCAAACGCGCTGGCTGGTCGCAAGCGCCCGCTGCACACCATTGTCCCGGCGTTCGCGCAAAAAGGCGACATACGCATGGCGTTCGGCATCATGGGCGGCTGGAACCAGGCTCAAGCTCACGCGCAGTTCATTGCGGATATCGCCGACTTTAAGATGAACATTCAGGCGGCCCTCGAAGCTCCGCGCTTCTCCAAATACACCTTCACCGGCTGCGACTTGTTCATGGAGAACCGCTTTTCGCAGAACGTCCGCAATGAGTTGAGCGCCGCCGGACACAGGATTGAGTTGAAGGGCACGTTTTCCAGCGTCGTGGGCGGCGGACAGGCGGTCCAGCGGGACTTCGCCACGGGCGTGAACTATGGCGCTTCCGATCCGCGGAAAGACGGCGAGGCGATCCCGGAAATGCCCGATTGAAGCGATACAAACAGCCCGCGTAATCCATTCCGGGCAGATGAAAAGTCTGCAAAAGTTTTCCACAACAGTGTTGGACCTGTACACAAAGTGTCGCAACCTGCCCGCCCATGCTTTTAAGTGTCGTATTATCAGCATCTTGGATGGCTCGAAGTTGGCGCATGGCGTGCACCGAGATACCTGTCCTAAGGTACAGGGCCACGCAGAGGCCTGCCAACTCGGAGAATTGAATGAAGCCCAATCCATTCAAATGGATACACGTGACTTTGTTCGCTGGCCTGCCTCTTGTCTTGCTTCCTTCGAGCCATGCCCAGACCCTTAACGTATCCGGCCGCTACCAGTGTGCCACTGCCAAGGTGCAAGGCAAGTCCGTGCCCTGCAGCGCGGCTCCGCTCATACTTAAAGGTGATGGCCATTTCGAGCTACGCGGCTGGGAAGGCAATTACCTGGTCAGTGGTGAATGGGTCGAACTGTCAGACTCCGTCGTTCGTTCCCGTGCCAAGATCGAACCAGGCCATAAGATCGTGTTCCGGTACCGCGGAAAACACGGCTGGTGCGAGATGGTTTACGAACGACGTGTCGCGGACCTGGGGAAGACCTCGCTAAGCTAAAAATTCGGCGAATCTTGCCAGTGGACTTGAGCGGGATCCACAATCCTCAAACCCTCGCGGGACTCAGACCCGCATGTCACTGGTTGTACCAGCGGAATCCCTTGCGCTGTTCTTCGGCAATTTCCTTCGCGACGGCTAACGTCAGCGGCCGGCGATATTGTCCGCATGTGGCGATAATCGCGTCGAGCAGCGAAATCGGGGCGGTGAACGACACTCCGAAAGAAGCCGCGTCGACGGATGCCAGGAAGACTTCATTGCAAACGCGCGCCAACGGGGACAAGTAAGTGTCCGCAATGCCGATGCAATAGGCGCCGTGAGCGCGAGCCTGCTCCGCGCCTTCGACGGTCTGCCGCAGGCCGCGCCGGAAGCTAATGGCCACGACAACATCCCGCTTGTTTACCACGCGCGCTATGTGCGTCATGCCGCCGGCGGAGGCCACCGCGATGATCGGCAGTCCCAGGATCGAGAGTTGATATTCCAGGTATTCGGCAAGGATCGCCGCGCCGTCCGCGGCAAAAAGTACGATGCGCTTCGCGTTGTAAAAACGCCTCGCAACGCGCGCCAGGCGCTTGGCGTCCAGGCTGTTCTTCAGCGCATGTAAATTCTTGACCCCTTGCACGAGCGATTGCTGCACCACGGCGGGCATGCTGGAATCACTGCTGGCGGACCGCATCGTGTCCACGGGCGTGGCAAACGCGATGGACAGTTCATGCAGATGATGCTGGAACTCGCGGTAGCTGCTGAAGCCAAGCCCCTGGACGATGCGCACGATGGTGGCGGGGTCCGTTTTCAGCCGCTGCGCCATGGCGCGCACGCTCAACAAAACGTATTCGCGCGGATGTTCCAGGATAGGCCGAATGATTTCCTGACGCTTTATCGTGAGTTTTTCAATGGATTGCGCGAGGTTGGGAGACGCCGCCGGAGACCGGGGTTCTTGCTTTTTCATGGCGCGAGAGAATTGCCCAAATCCACGGTCATGTCAACCCTGGTGAGTTCACTTTCTAAGAATTAGGCTGGGTGGATTAAATAAAGATAATGTTTGCCGAGGTTATTTCTCGGACGTTGCCGCCTTCGTGGCCAGGCCCGGCGCAACAACGGGCTGAAGGAAGGGCATCATCGCCCGAAGTTTTGGCCCTAATTGTTCGATGGGATGGGTTTGCTCCCGCTGACGGGTGGCCAGGAAGTTCGGGCAGCCCTTGTCGTTTTCGTCGATCCATTGCTTCGCGAAGCTGCCGTCACGAATTTCGGCGAGGATTTTCTTCATCTCTTCGCGGGTCTTCGACGTGATGATGCGCGGCCCGGCGGTGTAATCGCCCTGCTCGGCAGTGTCGCTGATGGAATAACGCATGTAGCTGAGGCCGCCGCGATAGATGAGGTCAACAATCAGCTTTAGCTCGTGCATGCACTCGAAGTAAGCCACTTCGGGCTGATAACCAGCTTCCACGAGGGTGTCGAAGCCCGCCTTGATCAATTCGCTGACGCCGCCGCACAAGACAGCCTGCTCGCCGAACAGGTCGGTCTCGGTTTCTTCGGTGAAGGTCGTTTCCAGAACGCCGGCGCGTGTGCAACCAAGCCCCTTGGCATAAGAGAGTGCCAGGGCCTTTGCGTTTCCGCTGGCGTCCTGCTCGATGGCGATTAATGCGGGCGTTCCTCCGCCCTCGGTGAAGACTTCGCGGACGCGGTGGCCCGGCGCCTTCGGCGCGATCATGGACACATCGACGGAAGCAGGCGGCTTGATGGTGCCAAAGCGGATATTGAAACCATGTGCGAACATCAGCGTCTTACCCGCCGAAAGATGCGGCTCGATCGACTCCTTATAGAGCTTCGGCTGCTTCGTGTCGGGCGTGAGGATCATGATCACGTCCGCCCAAGCGGCGGCTTCCGCGGGGGTGTTGACGGTCAGCCCTTCCTTCTGCGCGCGTGCAAGCGATCCGCTGCCAGGCTGCAAGCCGACGCGAACGGACACCCCGCTATCGCGAAGATTCAACGCGTGCGCGTGCCCCTGGGATCCATAACCGATGATCGCGACTTTCTTCGCCTGAATCAGCGCCAGGTCCGCGGAGTTATCGTAATAAAGTTGTGCCATTCGCTTGTTTCCTCTCATTGTAAGGTGGCGTCGTCAGGGCACGGTTTGGTTTACCCTTTGGTGCGTAGGGCCGTGCCGTTAGCGCTTGCTCTTCAGTCCGGCTTTAGCCGTTGAGGCCGGTTTGGAGTTGCCACGCAAAATTTCCAAGATGTCTAAGCTTTTGAGCCCGCCGTCTCGAGTTCGCCATCTTTCGGCGGAGCGTTGGGCGGACGCAGCAAATCTCCGCCGCGTGTCATAGCGATACGCCCCGATCGCGCCATTTCCAAAACGCCGAAGGGCCGCAACACTTCCAACAAGCCGTCGATCTTGTCCACGGTCCCCGAGACTTCGAGGATCAGCGACTCCGGGGCTACATCGATAACCCGCGCACGGAAAACTTTGATCAACTCCATCAAGTGTGGCCGCGTCTTCTGATCTGCCGTTACTTTAATCAGCGCCAGGTCGCGCTCCAGAAGCGGACGCTCCGAAACATTTTCCGCTAGCAACACATCGACGAGCTTCTCCAGGCTGGCTTCAAGCCGGTGGGCCCCGCGCTGATCGGTATGCGCCACGATGGTCATGCGCGCAATCTCTTCGTTGTCGGTGGGCCCGACGGTCAGCGAATCAATGTTGATAGCCAACCGCCGCGCCAGCGAAGACACGCGATTCAACACGCCAGGTTTGTTTTCGACGTAGGCAACTAGTGTCTGCATATCTTCCTCTTAGCCGCGTGAAAATATCGTTCCAAAACGGGACCGGCGACGTCCATATGACCACCAACCCCTGGCAGGTGACCCCACCCCCCGGGGGTTTTCGTGCAACGATTTGATTCCAGGGAATTTAGCCTTTCGTTTGGCGCAGTGATCTGATTCCATTGCACTTAGGTCCGTTTCTTACAGTTCGGTTGCCGCGGTTTCGACCAGCGGACTGTTTGGGCGGCGAATCATCTCGTGCAGCGACCCGCCCGCAGGCACCATCGGGTACACCGAATCCTCCTGCTCGACGCGGAAATCGATCAGCACGGATTCCTGGCTCTCGCGCGCGGAGCGAATCGTCGGCGTAACATCGGCGCGCGAAGTAATCCGTTCGCCGCGAATGCCGAATGCGTTCGCTAGCGCAGCGAAGTCCGGCGCCACCATAGGCGTGGCCACGTAGCGCTTGTCGTAGAAAAATTCCTGCCACTGGCGCACCATCCCGAGGAAGCCGTTGTTAATAATGGCGATGTTCACTTTGATTTTTTCCTGCGCGATGGTGGCAAGCTCGCACATGGTCATCTGGAAGCCGCCGTCGCCGACCACGACCCAGACGTCAGCATCCGGCTTGGCAAATTTCGCACCAATGGCCGCTGGCAGCGCAAATCCCATCGTTCCCAGGCCGCCGGAAGTCACCAGTGAGCGGGGCTGGTTATGGTGGTAATACTGCGCCTCCCACATCTGATGCTGACCCACGTCGGTGACGACGATGGCCTCGCCATTCGTTTCTTTCCACAAATCATTGATCACGTGCGCGGCGTAAAGATGCCCGTTGTCGGGCAGGCCCTGAATGTCGCGCACTGCGGAGTCGCCCTTCAACTCGCGAATGTGCGCCAGCCAGTCGCCGCGTTCACGATGCTGAAGGGCAGGAATCAACTGCTCGAGCACTTCGCGGGCGTCGCCGATCAACGCGGAGTCCACCTTTACGTTCTTGTTGATCTCGGAACGGTCAATCTCAATATGAATCTTGCGTGCGTCTCGCGCGTAGGTGCGCAGGTCGCCGGTCACCCGGTCATCAAAGCGCATGCCCACGGCGATCAGCAGGTCGGCTTCTTGAATTGCGTGGTTCACCCAAGCCTCGCCGTGCATGCCCATCATGCCGAGGTTCATGGGATCGCTGGCAGGGAAGCAGCCGATGCCGAGCAGCGTCATGGCCACGGGGATATTCCCGGTGCGGACAAATTGTTCAAATGCTCGCATCGCGCCCGAAACCATGATCCCGTGCCCGGCCAGAATCAGCGGACGTTTCGCCGAGTTCAAGAGTTCCACCGCGCGATCGAATTCCGCCTTGTCGTAGTTCACGCGCTGCCGCTTCACAGGGAGTTTCGGCGTTGAAGTTTCCCAATTGAAATCGCAAGAAGCCTGCTGAGCGTCTTTGGTGATGTCCACGAGGACAGGCCCGGGTCTTCCAGAATTCGCAATCACAAATGCTTCACGGACGGTGCGCGCGATATCTTCGGCGCGTGAAACCACCACGTTGTGCTTAGTGATCGGCATAGTGATGCCGGTAATGTCGATTTCCTGGAAGGCGTCGGAGCCCAGCAGCTTGCTGCTGACTTGTCCAGTGATGCACACAACCGGAGAGGAATCGAGCATCGCGGTAGCAATGCCGGTAACCATATTCGTCGCGCCGGGACCTGATGTGGCCATCGCCACGCCCACGCCGCCGCTGGCGCGCGCGTAGCCGTCGGCCATGTGCGTAGCGCCTTGTTCGTGGCGCACCAAAACGTGATGCAGCTTCGATTTACCGAGCGCGTCGTAGACGGGAAGAATCGCGCCGCCCGGATACCCGAAGAGATCGCGGACGCCGAGATGCGTCAGCGTCTCGCATAAGATTTCCGCACCGGTCAGCTTCATAGAGTCCTCGCGTGCACACCTTCAGAGATCGAACGACTAAAACTTGCTGGCGGCGTGGTCACCGCGCCTTGCGCCGCCGAGGAAACCATCAGAGCATACTTAGCCATAACGCCCGTGCTGAACCTCGGCGCCGGTGCTCTCCAAGTAGACATGCGGCGCTGAATCTCCGCGTCGGTAAGAACCACGTTCAGCGATCGCTTGGGAATATCGAACTCGACGATGTCGCCGTCGGCGACCGCGGCGATAGGACCGCCATTCACGGCTTCGGGCGCCACATGACCCGCCATCAAGCCGTGAGTCGCGCCGGAAAAACGACCATCGGTAAGCAGCGCCACAGAATCGCCGAGTCCAGCCCCGATCAGCGCCGCGGTTACCTGCAACATCTCCCGCATGCCTGGGCCGCCCTTCGGTCCTTCGTAGCGAATGACAACTACGTCGCCCGCCTTGATGCCTCCGCTTTCCACAGCTGCAAACGCCGCCTCTTCATTGTCGAAAACGCGCGCCGGGCCGCGAAAGGTCTTGTAGTCGTGTCCGGCGACTTTCAGAACGCAACCCTCCGGTGCCAGGTTGCCCTTTAAGATGACTAAGCCGCCGGTGGTCTTCAACGGGGCGTTCAGAGCTCGCACCACTTCTTGTTTGGGTGTTTCTTTTGCAGCGGAAGCTTCTTCACCAATGGTGCGGCCCGTGACGGTGATGCTTTCACCATGCAGCAACTTGGCGTCGACCAGTCGTTTGGCGACCAGCGCGGTGCCGCCTGCAGCGAACAAATCGGTCGCCACGAAGCGCCCGCCTGGTTTTAAGTCGGCGAGGATCGGGGTGCGCGTGCTGATACGGTCAAAGTCGTCAATCGAAAGAGGAATGCGCGCCTCGTTGGCAATCGCCAGCAAGTGCAACACGGAATTGGTCGAACCTCCGGTGGCCGCGACGCCAGTAATGGCGTTTTCGATCGCCGCTCTGGTGATGATTTTCGACGGCGTAATGTCCTTGCGAAGCAGATCCATCAACAACTCGCCAGCGCGGTGGCCGGCATTGTGCTTGGCCGGATTCGTTGCCGGGACACCGGACAGCCCCATCGGGGCAATCCCAAGAAATTCGGCGACCAGCGCCATCGTGTTGGCGGTAAATTGGCCGCCGCACGCCCCCGCTCCGGGGCAGGCGGCGCTCTCCAGCGCGGTAAACCGCGCATCGGTCATGGCCCCGCGCGCGTGACTTCCAATCGCCTCATAAACATCCTGAATGGTGACGGCATGGCCCTCGAATTGGCCGGGCGCGATCGATCCGCCATAAAGGACCAAAGCGGGAATATTCAGCCGCGCCGCGGCCATGATGCCGCCAGGTATGGTCTTGTCGCAACCCACGAGAATGATAATCGCGTCAAACATATTTCCGCGCGTCACCAGTTCGATCGAATCGGCGATCACTTCGCGGCTCACCAGGGAGGTGCGCATCCCTTCGGTGCCCATGGTGATGCCGTCGGAAATCGATACGGTATTAAACTCCAGTGGGGTTCCGCCGGCTGCGCGGATGCCGGCCTTTACGTCGACGGCAAGCTCTCTGAGGTGATAGTTGCAGGGGCCAATCTCGATCCAGGTGTTCGCTACGCCGATGAGCGGTTTGGCGAAATCGTCGTCCTTGAGGCCGCAGGCGCGCAACATGGAACGCGCACCGGCACGATTGGGACCGTCAACAAGTGCGTGGCTTCGAGGCTTCGGCAAAGGGGCTGTCACTGCGTGTTTCCTCCGAATACTTTTTGATCAGCTATTTCGGGCCGGCAGTTCTGCTCAGAAACTCCACTGACCGGGTTACGACAAAAGTTCAGGCCTAAAAAGACTAAAGCCATCATCCTGTCTTGGATGATGGCCGGAAATCTTTGTTACTGATTTGGCTAGGCCGCCATCATCCTGGTGTACAGCCCCGAACGATTACGGGGCTAATTCGTACGACGACACGCGATACCTGGACCGTGGTAACGGCCGGAATGGCTCGCGCGTGCGTGATGGCGTTGCAGATCATGACAACGCCATGAAGATACAGGATCAAGGAAGGGAAGTCAATCAGTCCAATTAATACTTATGCGAGACAGGATAAATTCGGCTTATCGAGCAAATCCCTGATTATTTATCCGCGTGTATCGTCGAAACTTCTTGTCAATCAACGCTACTGACGACCTCAAAGACCAACGACGCCGGCCTCAGAAGGCCGCCGCTACATACTTCGGCAGCAATCTCGCCGCCCGGAGCGTTAGTCTTCGGGTTCCTGGGTCACGATGTGAACGTCGACCGCGGGGGATTCACGAAGAAAGCGATGCACCGCCGAAAGATAGAGGTATTTTCGCCAATCATGGATGGGCGCACGGCCGAAGATTACCTGCGTAATGTGTTTCGAGCGCACAAACTCGGCGACGGAGTCGGCGACGCTGCGTCCGCGCAGACGAATAACTTTTGCGCCGAGATTTTCAGCGAACTTCAGATTCGCGGCCAGAGCCGCCTGATTCGATTCCCTGGGACCAATCTCGCGATCGACGTGGACGACGTAGAGTTCGGCATCCATGCGGCGCGCCATGCGAGCACCACGCGCGATCAGATACTGCCCAGCGGGATTTGCTGAAACGCAGACTGCCATACGCTCGCGGACACCCCAGTTCTTCCGGATGTCCTGGTCCTCCATGTAGGTTTCAAGGCTGCGATCGACCTGCTCAGCCACCTGCCGCAAAGCTAACTCGCGCAGTGCGATCAGGTTGCCGCGGCGGAAGAAGTTCTTCAGCGAGCGTTCCACTTTTTCGGTGCTGTAGACATCGCCGCGCTTCATGCGGTTCGTCAGCGCTTCGGGCGTGAGGTCGACCATAACGGTTTCGGAGGCCGTTAGCGGCACCCAATCCGGCACGGTTTCACGCACGACGATCCCGGTAATGGAGCGGACCACCGGAGCAATGCTCTCGATGTGCTGAATGTTGAGCGTCGAGACTACGTCAATCTTGGCGGCCAGAAGTTCCTGCACGTCTTCGTAACGCTTGCGGTGTTTGCTGCCGGGGATGTTTGTGTGCGCCAGTTCGTCCACCAGCACGACGTCGGGATGTCGCGCGAGGATTGCATCGACATCCATCTCTTCAAATATCGTTCCTTTGTACTCGAGCTTTTTGCGCGGGACGCATTCCATCTCTCCGATGAGCTCTTCGATGCCTTTGCGGCCGTGCGATTCCACAACGCCGATGACGACGTCCTCTCCGCGGCTCCGGCGGCGAATGGCTTCGCTAAGCATGCTGAAGGTTTTGCCGACCCCCGGCGCGTACCCCAGGAAAAGCTTGAAGATTCCCCTGGATTTTTGTGGCGGCGAGGCGACGTCGAGCCAGTCCTCAGGCTTCTTGGGCAAGGCTTGTGTGCTCCGTGGTTGCTTCCTGCATGCGGTCGAATGTTATGTTAGCAACATGCTGTAGAATAATGACATGCAGCGATTCCTCGGCGGCCGCATCGTTGGTTTTGCCACCTCAGTCGCGATCGTCGCCGGCGTAACGTTCATCTATTACCGGGTCCTGCACGTCAACCACACGACCGTAGCGCTTTCATTTCTGCTGGCAATTCTAGCAGTTTCAGCGGTCTGGGGAATGGTCGTTTCGGTTTTCATGTCCGTGGTGGCGATGCTGTCGTTGAATTATTTCTTCTTGCCGCCGGTGGGGATGTTTACGATTGCGGATCCACAGAACTGGGTGGCGCTGATCGTATTTTTGATCACTTCGATCACCGGGAGCCGCCTTTCTTCGCGGATTCGCACCGAAGCTGACGAGGCGCACCATCGAAGACGGGAGGTGGAGCGGCTCTATCGCTTCAGCCGCAAGTTGCTGGGCGAAGGCAACGTGATTCAGCTGATGAACGCCATTCCCGATTACATTGTCGAGAGCTTCGAGGCCGGAGCGGCGGAACTATTTCTCCCGCAGAAAGACAAGTTTTATCGATCAGGATTCGGCGCGTCGCATCTGGACGAAGAGGGAATGAAGGCGGCCTTCGCGAACGATGAAATCACGATCAATGCGGCTGTCGGGGTGTATTACATACCGGTGCGGCTGGGAGTGCGGCCGATCGGCAGCCTGGGCATTTCCGGGTCGCAGCTATCGCGGCAGTCGGTGGAAGCGGTGAGTACCTTGGTTGCGATCGCTGTCGAGCGGGCGCGTGCCGTCGAACAACTCGGACAGACCGAGGCCGAGAGGCAAGGGGAGCGGCTCAAGTCGGCGCTGCTTGATTCGATTACGCACGACTTCCGCACGCCGTTGACGTCGATGAAGGCGTCGGTGAGCAGCCTGCTGACCTCCGAAAATACCGACGCGGCACAACGCCGCGAGCTGCTTACTATCATAGACGAGGAATGCGACCGGCTAAATCGCCTGGTGGAAGAGGCCGGGGAGATGGCCAAGCTCGAAGCGGGTGAAGTGGAATTGGAACTCGAGCCGACTCCGATTCGCGAGATTGTCGAGGCGTCGCTGGCGCATTGTAAGATGGCACTGGCTGGTCGGCCGATCGATATCAAGGTGGATGCCAATCTACCGCCGGTGCGAGCCGACCGGGAGCGCGCGAAGGAAGCAATGGTACAGTTGATCGACAACGCGAATTTGTATTCACCGAAGGATCAGCCGATTACCATCACCGCTGAGCAGACCGGGGACTCGGTCACGACCAGCGTAGCGGATCGCGGACCGGGAATCGATGATTTTGAGCAGACGATGATCTTCGACAAGTTCTACCGCGGTAAGGATCAGCGGTACCTGGTTCGCGGAACGGGCATGGGATTGCCGATCGCCAAGGCTATTATCGCGGCGCACAAGGGCTCGATCAACGTCACCAGTCAACTCGGCCACGGCTCGGTTTTTTCGTTCACGCTGCCGGTGGACCGGAGCCAGGACCGAAACCCCGACAAGAGCAGAAAGGAGGGCCGGTGAGCGGCGAGACCATCCTTGTGGTTGACGACGAGCCACAAATCCGGCGCGTGATGCGCAGCACGCTTTCCGCCCATGGCTATCTGATCACCGAGGCGATGACGGGGGAAGCGGGCGTCGAGTCGGCTCGCAGGGAGCGGCCGGACCTGGTGCTGCTGGATTTGAACATGCCGGGCATGGGTGGCCTGGAAGCGTGCAAGGAGATCCGGAGGTCGACAGACGCGCCGATTATCGTGCTTACGGTGCGCAACGCGGAGCGCGATAAGGTCATGGCGCTCGACGCGGGTGCCGACGATTATGTAGTTAAGCCCTTCGGAATCGAGGAGTTGCTGGCGCGTATTCGGTCGGCGCTGCGGCGCTATGCACCGGGCGACGTGGTGGCGCCGTTCGTGTCTAAGGACGTGACGATTGATTTCGAGACGCGCGAGGTGACCGTGCGGGGTCGCAGCGTACACCTCACGCCAAAAGAATATGATGTGCTGAAGCACCTGGTCGCCAATCAGGGAAAGCCGTTGACCCATCGGCGGCTGCTGCAGTCGGTGTGGGGACCCGAATACGGAGAAGAGACCGAGAATCTGCGTGTGGTGATCAACCAGCTGCGCAAAAAGATCGAGGCTGATCCCGCGCACCCGAAATATATTTTGACGGAGCCGTGGATCGGTTATCGATTCCAGCCGCAGCGCCCGAACACAGCAAAAACTCCTTCCAGAAAATCGTAAGCGACGAACTGTCAGTCCTCCGGCCGTCGAACGGTGCCGGTTGACGGCTTAAGGACGGAACCGCTTGCCGTCGTTTTGTTCTCGGTCGTACTAAACCCGCGGACATCCACGTTTCGGACACCGAGCCGGACAGCGACGCGCGGAATTATCCACAGATATATCACAGGTATTGTAGGAACTGAAACCCGCCGGAGCAGAATCTAGTCTAAATTGTTAGCCGATGCTGGCGAACGAGCCCCCGATTTGCCCGCAGAGTTCGTGAGCATGCCACGCAGGTTCGTTCCTGGGAGTTTTGCTACGCGGGTACAGAGGTTTGGTACCTGCGATCCATGAAAGAGTGCGTGACGCCCTGTACCGTGGCTTCGCTCGCGACCGGTCGAGTTTTGGCTGAATGGCATTAAACGGATAGAGCCCTCCCTATGCGTCACATGCAGAGTGTCCCTTGGCAGCTGAAAATCGCTGCCAAGATCGTGCTGGCCCGACTACCTTTCCCGTATCATTTCTGGGGAAAAATTGGCCTCTTCAAACAGGGCGGGATGGATCGCCCGGAATACGCCCTCAGGATATTTCGCCGGCACTTTGACGCGGCCAGCTTGGTGGGAAAAGCAGATGGTTTTGTGGGCTTGGAACTGGGCCCCGGTGATTCACTGAGTTCGGCGTTGATTGCCAAGACGTTCGGAGCGTCGAAAACTTTTCTGGTCGATGTCGAGTGTTGCGCTTCTACCGACCTCGGGGTTTACCGCCGGATGGAGTCCCACCTACGCCAACTGGGTATGTATCCTCCGAGTCTTGATCATTGTCGAACCATGGACGATGTAGTCGAGACTTGCGGGACGCAATATATGACCGAAGGCCTGACCTCGCTGCGAAAGATCCCGTCCGCTTCCGTGGATTTTGTCTGGTCCAATGCTGTGTTGCCGTATGTTCGGCGCAACCAGTTTGTTTCTACGCTGCGGGAATTGCGGCGCATTCAGCGCTCGGACGGAGTAGCTTCGCACAGCGTTCCGATCAAGGACATTATCGGGGGGAAGCTCAATGACTTGCGGTTCAGCGAGGGGATCTGGGAGTCTGCACTTATGGCGAACTCTCGTTTCTATACAAACCGCCTCCGATATCAAGAGCTCCTGCGGTTGTTTCGGGAAGCTGGATTCGAACCCGAGGTAGTACGCAAAACAGAGTGGGAAGCGTTGCCAACGCCCCGCCCAAAGATGGCCGAGCAATTTGCCTCGCTCTGCGAAGAAGATCTGAGGATCTCTGACTTTGATGTTCTGCTGCGCTGAAGATTCGCCCTCAACACAAACGTTGAAGGCACCAGGCATTTTTCTGGCGATCTGAGTAGCCAGCCTGCTTAGCAGTCTCGAACTGCCGATCGACAATGCCTCGGAGCAAACGCGACGGTCGCACTAGTTGTTTTCACTCTGTGACCAGTGTTCTTCGATGCTGTGCTGCCGCCGCAGGGTTGGCGGCAACGGTACTAGCCATCGGTACCGGTACTGATGAGTTTCGGGCACTCGCCCTTCCGTTGACCCACCCGCCAGTTATGACCAACCGCCGCGAAACCTACTATAGCCCTGCCTGCGAGACCCTCCTCACCGGCTGTAAGGCACGAAAAACATTGATCTTGGGAAAAGAGAGAGCCTGACAATGAATCTTCTCCGCGAAACTCGCGTTTTAGCAATCTTGTGTATCGTTGCATCGGCCGCCGTTTGGGCGTCTGGTTGTGTAGGCGTCGGCGCAGCCAAGTCGTCGACCACGACTGCGCCTTCGGCTACCTCTATTGTCGTGTCGCCGGCAACCGCCGCGGTCGCGGCGAGCGGACAGACACAGTTCACAGCCTCAATCCAAGGAGTAACGAGCGGCAATTCGGTGACTTGGACGGCGACCATCGGGACGATTACCACAACGGGAATCTTCACAGCGCCCGCCAAGGGCGGAACCGGCACAATTACAGCCACGAGCGTTGTGGACCCAACGAAGTCGACAACGGTGGCGGTTACCGTTGCGGCGGCTGGCCAGCCGTCCGATTCGGCTGTGACTTCCGTGATCGTGTCGCCTGCTTCGGGGGCGTCGATAACGGGCGGTACGGTTTCATTTAGCGCCAGCGTGCTGGGGACGACCTCAAACACGGCGGTTACATGGAAAGCGCTACTGGGCACGATCACTGCGGCGGGCGTGTACACCGCGCCAGCCAAGGCTGGGACCGATACGGTGACGGCAACGAGCGTCGCCGACGCGACCAAGTTCACCTCCAGCAGCGTAACGGTAACGGCGGCGGCGCAGAATCCGGTGGTGAGCTCGATTGCGATCTCGCCGACGAATGCGCAGGCGACCACGAGCGGAACGCTGCAGTTCGCAGGAACAGTTCAGGGCAGCGTGACGGACAAGACGGTAAGGTGGATTGCCACATCCGGGACGGTCAACTCGACGGGAATGTATACGGCGTCGACGAAGGCCGGGACGGATACGGTGACGGCCATCAGCAACGCAGACCCCACGAAGACGGCGTCGGCCACGGTGACGGTCACCGCGCCGGTAACATCACCGTCGCAATCAGCATCCTGCGGTGGAGCACCGTGCCCGGCGTTTCCGGGCGCTGCCGGCGGCGGGGCCGCATCAGTTGGCGGACGCGGCGGCGTGGTGATGGAAGTAACGAACACAAATGATACGGGGAATGGATCACTGCGAGCTTGCGTCCAAGCGACCGGCGCACGTACTTGCGTGTTCCGGGTAGCCGGGATCTTCAACATCACCTCCGGAGACAATTACGCCGGAAGCCCGTTCCTGACGATCGCATGCCAGAGTGCTCCAGGCGAGGCCATCATTGGCGGACCGAATTCAAACGGCGCAGCTCTGCGCATTTCGACGCATGATGTGGTTATGCGCTACTGCACCTTTCAGCCCGGACAACGTTAACACCGGCTCTGGCCCAGACACCGGCACGTGGGCGTGACGATTGTGAACTGCGCGGGCAACGGCACGCTGAGCGGCGGCGGCTGCTACAACATCATTACCGACCACATCACCACGCGGTGGTCAGGCAACAAGAACTGGATTACCACCTCCAACTTCACCCCGGCGCAGAACGGCAACGGCAATGGGACGGGTCCGAATCACTCGATCACCAGCTCGTGGTCCTTGGACCATGAGCCACATGAAGGTCATCCAGTGGGCTTCGGCACCGCCACCGACGAGACCTGCGTCGGCACCCGCGCCAACCCGAACTGCCTGTCCGTCTATGAGACCTCATCGATTTCCACCACGACATGTTCGTCAACGTCGACCACCGCATCCCGGAAAACTCCAATAGCTCAACCCGCTGGATCAACAACATCGTGTACAACTGGAGCTTCTGCGCGAACGAATGGCTTGGCGCTGAGATCATCGACGACATCAACAACAAGTTCGTCAAAGGCAATCTGAACGGCCAGGCCCAGGCGCATCCGATCCACTTCACGACTAGCAGCCCGGAGATGAGCGGCGCGCCTTCGGTCCTCGTTTCCGGCAATATCTTCGGCAATGCCGGAGCCAACACCGTGGCGGGCGACCAATACGGCACGCTGGTTTCTCAGATTACCGGCGAGAATGGCGACGAAACCGGTCCGATCCCAGGCAGCTGGGAGCGCACCGGCCCGATGGCGGCCAGCAACGCGTTTCCAATCGTTCCAGACGCGGCAGATGATCTGGATAGCCTGATGCTCGGCACCGTCGGCAACTCCCAGCACGTGGACTGCAGCGGTAACTGGGTCTCGCATAGGGATTCCGCCGACCTGCGCATCGTCAACCAATACCAAAACGGGGGCAGCGGGGGCTTCTGGCCAAACGGGGTAACCTACACGGGGCTCTCGACCTTTCCGACGCCAACGACCAACTGGCAAGATCATGCGGTCACGAACTTCACCGCTTGCCAGGAATCGCTGCACGATGGGATCTCGGACCAGTGGAAGACGCTGAAGGGGCTCAGCACGACCGACGCAACCTTGTACAAGAAAATCGCTCCGAACGGGTACACCTACTTGGAGAACTACCTGAACGGGGTGGACAACAACTAAGTCAGCCGAGTTTCTCAGAGCAGTGATTGAGCGGGGAAGCAGGAACCTTGGTCAGGTTCCTGCTTCCTCGTTTTTGGTCACGCAGGTTCGGTCCGGCTCGGTGTCGCGTTATCCGGATCTAGAAACTGGTGGTCAGACGGAGGGCGTAACTACGGGGTGGCCCGATGGCATTACCGGAAAACAGACCGCCGAAGTCGATTACGTTGAGTCGGTTGTTGATGTTTTGCACGTCGGCCTGGAAGCGCATCTGGAGTCTGTCGGTGCGCCAGATATCGGCGCCGAGCGACGCGTTGATCGAGAGCGATGGGCGCACGCGGCCTTTGTCGAAGTTGACGCGATCAACAACGGCCTGACTGTATTGCGCAAGGGCATCTTGTTCGGTGCCGGCGAACTCGAACGGAAGGCCGGTGCCGTACTCCGCGCCGATTCCGCCCCAGAAGCGATCCGTGAATTGATAGCGAAACCTGGTACGCACCGTATTGCGCTGATCCTGGGAATCCCAGAAGCGGCCGGTGATCTGGCTGATCGCGTTGCTGGCGTCGTCGCCCAGGAAGAGGCCGCCGGTGACCGGAAGGTAGGCTGAGCCGACAATATAGGAATAACTGACGAAGCCGCTGATGCGCCCCCAGTGCGGAATCTCGATTTTTCCCTCCGCGCCGTAAATGTAGGCTTTGGCGAAGGCGATGGGGAAGCTGACCGCGGTGCTGAGCAATTGATCGTCGTCGGCGTAATTGTTGACGCGGCGGTCGAAGACATTGGCGTCGAGCTTTAAGTGGCCGAAAAAGCCCTTGCTCAAGCCCACTTCGTAATAGTTGCCGTGAGAAGGCTCGACCGGGAGGCGCAAGACGAGGTCACTTAACGAGACGACTTCCGGCGAACTAGAGATCAAGATATTCTCCGCCGATGGAGTCTGGAAAATACGATCGTACGAGGCATGCAGGACGAGATCGAGACCTGGAAAATAGTAGGCCAATCCCAGACGTGGGCTGACCGCGTTCTGATTCACCAGCAATTGGTAGTGGTCCCAGCGGAGACCCGCGCTGACGGTCCATTTGCCCAGGCGGACCTGATCCTGGACGAAGGCAGACTGCTCAAGGTCGGGCTTGCTACCCACGAAGGCGAAGGTCGGCGGCGTATCCGGATCGAACTGGCTGAAATCCGTGATGACGTCGTTGAAGCGCTCGTGCAGAAATGTGGCATCAGATTCCACGCCGGCTTTCCACTCGTGGCGGCCGTGATGGATGGAAACGCTGCCCTTGAAATAGCCCTCGCGAAAATAATTGTGCTGGAAGGCGATCACGGGAGTGGATAACGGGTTGGAGAACAGATTGTTGGAGTTGTCGCGGACCATTCCGCGAAGGTCGGCAACGATATTGGACGAGAAAATGTGCTGGTAGGAGGCCGTGCCCATAGTCTCAAAGTTGTCGGCGTTTTGCAGCTGACCTGCGGCTTGTTGGACTTGCTCGTTGGGAATTTGGAAGCGGGAGAGTTCGTGGCGAAGACTGAGACTGATGCGGTCGCGATCAGTGAGGTCACGTTCGTAGCTCAGGGCAAAATCGCCGGTCGTGGCCTGATTTGTAAAATTCTGCGGAACTACTGGACTCAGGTAGTGGTCGGTCATGTCACCGCTGGCGCTGGCCGCCAGCGTGTTCTTGCCCCACAGATACTGGGCAAGGGCGAAGGCCCCCGCAGTATCGAAGCTGCCTCCGGAAAGGACGACCTGGCCGTGTACGCCCTCGCGGGAGTCTCGGGCCGTATTCACTTCCACGACGCCACCCATCTTGCGGCCGTACTCGGCGGGAAAATTCGCCGTGTAAATGCTCATAGACTGCACGTCGTCAGCTTCGATTTCCGGGCCAAAGCTCGGGGAGCGATTGTCCATCAACGGGATTCCGTCAACGACGAGCTGGGTTTGGTACTCGGAGCCGCGTGGGTGGAGGACGGCGTTGCCTTCGTAAAGCCACCCCGGTTGGGAGTTGACGAGGTCTTGGAGCGAGCGCCCGGGCAAGGAAGCCACCCGATCCTGGATCATTTCCGAACCGATACGGTTGATGTCACCTGTGCGATGCGGATCGATCAGGGTATCCGCGTCATTCACCAGGACCGAGGTGTTTGCGGCGGCGATGCTGAGTTTGGCCGTATAGTCGAAAGCGATCGCGGAGCGTACTTCGATGGAGTCCTGGAACTCGGCGAAACCGGGATGGCTAATCTGGATACGGTAGACCCCAAAGGGGATGCGTTTTACGACCAGATCGCCGACACTATCCGTGGTGAGCATCTTCTGGAATTGATTGGCCTCCGAAACCAATTCGACAGAGCTTTTGACGCCGAGACCCGATGGGTCGGTGACTCGGATGCGCAACTCGCCGGAGTTGCTTTGCGCCAGGAGGGAGGAGGCGCAGAGGAGAATCAAGATTAAGAGACGGCGCACAGTCCTTATTATGGGGGAGGATCTAAGCGCGTTCAGCGCCTTTTATTCGAGGGTTCGGCAGAGTTCACAATATCCCGTTCAACAGCCAACCGATGTAACATTTTCATGCTCTGGCTACGTCTAAAGGAAATGCCGCGCGTGCGACGTGCCGATCTGCGCACCTTCTAGGAAATGAGCCAAACCACTTACAAGTCGTTGAGGCACTTGCGTTTGCGGATTTTCGCAATGATCGTGTGCATCGGCTCGATGGGCGGAGTTTCTTCGCTAAGCGCTCAGGAGGCTCCGGCCGCGACGGCGAAGGCAGTTGGCACCGTGAAAAACGCTTCCGGAAAGAGCATCACACTCTCCGCAGAGGGCGGAGGCGAGATCACCATAGTGGTGCAGGACGGAGCCCGGTTGCTGCGCATTGAACCTGGCGAAAAGGATCTGAAGAACGCGGCTCCGCTTCAGCTCCAGGATTTGCAACCCGGTGATCGCATCCTGGTTCGCGGCACAAACGGGCCGGACGGCAAATCGATGCTTGCAGTTTCTGTGATTGCCATGAAGAAGGCCGATCTTGCTGAAAAGCATGCGCATGAGCGGGAGGAGTGGCAAAAACACGGCGTCGGCGGTTTGGTGAGCGCGGTCGACCCGGCTTCCGGAACGGTTACCATCTCCATATCGGCGCTGGGCGCCAACAAGAGCCTGACCGTGCAAGTATCGAAGGACACCGTACTACGGCGGTACGCCCCAGGCTCCGTGAAGTTCGATGATGCAACCCCGGCCCCGCTCGACCAGATCAAAGTCGGAGACCAGCTTCGCGCGCGCGGCGCTCGCAGCGCCGATGGTGGCGAGCTGAAGGCCGATGAAGTGGTCTCCGGTTCGTTCCGCAACATCGCGGGCACAATCGGTTCGATTGATGCCGGCGCCGGCACGATCAGCCTATCGGACCTGGCAACGAAGAAGCCGGTCGTGGTCAAGGTTAATGAATCATCGCAACTCCGGAAATTGCCGCCGGCGATGGCGCAAAGAATTGCGGCTCGACTCAAAGGTACTCCGGACGCCCAAACTGGTGGTGCTGGCAACGGAACACCCACAGTGGGAGCAACCGGTCAAAAGCCACCCGACGCAGCGGCCCAGAGAGCCGAGGGTGGTGGCCGGCAAGGTGGCGCTCCGGGCGCGGGAGCGAGTGGAGCATCGGGTGCTGGTCAAGGTGGAGGCGCGCCCGATCTGCAGCAGGCCATCAGCCGGATGCCTGCAGCGACACTGGCAGATTTGCAAAAGGGAGACGCGGTCATGATTGTCGCCACGCCGGGTGCGGCAGACGGAAGCGTCGTTGCAATCACGCTTCTGGCTGGGGTCGAGCCGATCCTACAAGCTTCGCCGAGCGGCGGCCAATCAATACTCACGCCTTGGAGCCTCAGCTCCGCCCCTGGCGGTGATGCGGGAGCGCAGTGATCCGCGCAAAGGGCTGAAGGACGTTCGTCGCTACCAGGAGATTTGATGGGTTTTAAGCAGCTCCAAGAATGCGCTGTTGCCATTGTCTTAGCTCTGTTTGTGGCGATGCCACTGTTCCCGCTCGCGGCGCAAACAAACACGGCCACATTGCGCGGACAAGTTACCGATCCATCCGGCAGCGCGGTGCCGACTGCCACCGTGTTGGTCACCACACCCAACGGGGACGCCATTACCGCGAACACCAGTCACGAAGGTATCTATGAAGTCAAAGGTCTGGCCCCCGGCAAATATGGCGTGAAGGTGATCGCTACGGGATTTACGGCATTTGAGAATGATGGCGTCGAACTTGCCGCGGGACAAACCCAGAAGCTGGACGTTAAGCTGACCATCGAAACGCAGGAACAGAAGGTGGTGGTCACCGACGAAGCGGGGGCGGCACTGGATGTGAATCCGGCTAGCAACGCCGGCGCGATCGTCATCCAGGGGAAGGATCTGGAAGCACTTTCCGACGATCCGGACGAACTGCAGTCGGACCTGCAAGCGCTGGCTGGCCCTTCGGCGGGTCCAAACGGTGGGCAAATTTATATCGATGGTTTCACCGCGGGCCAGCTTCCGCCAAAGGCTTCGATTCGCGAGATTCGCATCAATCAAAACCCTTTTTCATCGGAATACGACAAACTGGGCTACGGAAGAATCGAAATCCTGACCAAGCCCGGCACGGATCAGTGGCACGGTTCGTTGTTTTTGACCGGCACCTCCTCGGCATTCAACTCGCGCAACCCATTTGAGGATTTGCCGGAGGGCGAGGAGCCCCCGGGCTACGAGTCCACGCAATTCAGTGGAAACATCGGTGGCCCGCTCAGCAAGAAGGCGTCGATTTTCATCAACTACGAGCAACGCAACTTCAACAACCTGAACATAGTGAACGCCCAGATTGTTGATCCCACGACATTTCTCGTCACTCCGTTCAGCGAGGCGGTGCCCAATCCGAATACGCGCATCAATCTCAGCCCGCGGCTGGACTATCAGGTGAGTGCCAGCAACACCCTGTCGGTGCGCTATCAGTATTATCACCAAACGCAAGACAACGAGAGCGTTGGCGCTTTCAATCTGGCGTCACTGGGTACGAACCAGGTGGACTCGGAGAGCACTCTGCAGGTTAGTGACACGCAGACGCTGAGTCCCCGAACCATCAACGAGACGCGCTTCCAATATATCCACGAAGTTGCGAATCAATCCCCGGTCTCCACCGCTCCCATGATCTCCGTGAGCAATGCGTTCGCCGATGGCGGCAATGTCTCCGGCACTAACGACGACACTCAAAATCGCTACGAACTGCAGAACGAAACCTACATGACCCTGGGGAAGCATTCGCTCAAGTTCGGCGGGCGATTGCGCGCCACCACCGATTCGAATTCCACCAACGCCACCTTCAACGGCGAGTATTCCTTCGGGAAAAGGACCTTAGCTCCGTCGGTCTGCGCGCCGACCGCCACCAACAACAATTGTCAAATTACTCCACTGCAGTCCTACCAGATGATGTTGGAGGACATTTCGACGGGCATGACTTTGGCGGAAATTCAAGCGCTGGGTGTAGGCCCGAGCTTCTATTCGCTCGCGGTAAACTCAATAGGTCGGGCGAATGCCGACGTAACCTATGTCGATGGGGCCTTATTCGTTCAGGACGATTATCGCCTGCGCCCAAATATAACGCTGAGCCTCGGCTTACGCTATGAGACGCAAAACAACCTGGGCGATCACGCGGATTTTGCGCCGCGACTGGGCTTCGCCTGGGGAATCGGCGCGAAGGGCAAGAACACCTCGCCAAAAATAGTGGTGCGCGGTGGCTTTGGGATTTTCTACGATCGCTTCACCGAGGACTTGATCCTGGCGCAACAGCTGCAAAACGGTGTGATCCAGCAACAGTATCTGGTCCAATTCCCAGCTTTCTTCGATCCCAACCAAACGGTTCTGCCGTCTGGATTTGGAGGATCGAGCCTCGCCCCCCAGACGGTCTACCAACCGAACTCCAATCTTCGGACGCCGTACACCATGCAAACGGGAGTGAGCCTCGAACGCCAGCTCACAAAATCCGCCAATGTCGCGTTTACCTATCTCAATTCTCGCGGAGTCCACTCCTTCTACACCAATTTCATCAACGCCAACCCCCCGGGGACGCCGCCGCCGGACCAAATTTTGTACCAATACCAATCGCAGGGCGTTTTCAAGCAGAACCAGTTCATTGTGAACAGTAGCGTTCGCATGGGCGCCAAGCTCACCCTGTTCGGCTATTATGTCCTCAACTATGCGGACAGCGATACATCCGGCCCGACCTACATGCCTTCTGATCCGCTCGATCCGTCTCTGGACTATGGCCGCGCATCATTTGACTACCGAAATCGTCTCTTTATAGGCGGCAGCGTAGGCCTGCCAAAGGGCTTCCGCCTCTTTCCGTTCATAGTCGCGAGCTCCGGTCCGCCGTTTAACATCACGACCGGCGACGATCTCTTCGGCAACGCCCAGTTCAACGCGAGGCCGGCTCCCGCCACGTGCTCGGCGACACTAGCACCGAACGTCGTGCAGACCAAATACGGCTGCTTCAATGTTGCCCCAGCCGCTGGCGAACCTCTCATTCCCATCAACGACGAAACCGGTCAGGAGCGCTTTACCTTGAATTTGCGTGTGAGCAAGACCTTTGGCTTTGGCAAGAAAAAAGAGGCTACCGCGCAAGCAGGTCCCGGCGGCCCTGGTGGAGGCGGCGCGTTTGGACGGGGCCCGGGGCCCGGCGGTGGTGGCGGAGGCCGAGGTGGCGGCGGCTTTGGTGGCGGCGGTCGCGGCGGAGGCCCAGGAGGCTTCGACTCCTCGAACAATCGGTATAGCCTTACCTTTGCCGTCGCCGGGCGCAATATTCTTAACAACGTGAACGTGGCTGCCCCTATCGGCGATTTAAGTTCTCCTTTCTTCGGTCAATCGAACGCCGCTGCCGGCCAGGTGTACAACACGAACACCGCAAACCGGCGCATCGATCTGCAGGTCACGTTCTCCTTCTGACGGACGAGCGAATCTTGTCCCGCTAAACCCTCATGGGCTAAGCTGGCGTCGCCGGGGCTCGAGCCGGACGCCGGAAGAACTCGCCATGAAAAAACGGAAGAAGAAAATTGTAGACATAGGGCAGATCGCGCGCCGACGTGCGAGAGAATCCGGTATTGCACCGGCAGTCACTCGCGTAATTGCCGACAAACGTAAGCGAGCGGCGAAACACAAGAAGCGATTGTTGGAGGAAGATTAGGTCCCGACCGGACCTAGTTCTTGGAGCCTCAGCCAGGTTTGCTGGCGGGGACTTTTTCGTCCGGGCGGAATAGCGGAGCAGAACTAATTTTTCGGCGTTCGGCGAGGAAGGCAGCTATATCCTCGAGCCCTTTCTTCTCGAAGCCCAAGCAAACTACTTTCACGGTCGCATCCGTGTCGATTAGAAAAATCGTCGGCACACTCGTCAGTCCATAGGCGTTTGAGGCGGGGTATCCTTTTTCGTCCAACGCCATAGGGAACGTCACGCCGTATTCGCTCGCAAACTTCCTCGTGGCCTTCGCATCGTCCTGCGATATCCCCAGGAGTGTAACGCCGTCTCCCCCGTAGCGCTTGAAGATGCGTTCAAGGAAAGGAAACGCGAATTGGCATACGGGACACGAAATCTTGAAGAATGCTGCTACGACCGGGCCTTTCAGCAGCAGAGTGGGAAGGGAATAGCTCTTGTCGTCCAGATCCTTCAGCGAAAAAGTGGGTGCGGCATTACCGGGACTGATGTGGGTCATTTCACCATCCGTGCGCAAAACTCGCGAAATCCATTTCGATAGTGCCATGCTATGAGTCTAGCGTAGATGACGCCGCTCGAAAAATATCCAGATGAAGAGATGTGTCCGATCAATGGATCTGGCGGGTTTTCCGCTGCATGTAGTCCATGAGCAAATACTGACCCAGGGTGTAAGGAGTCGTGAAATAGGCTTTACCACGGCACATTTCCGTGATCTTTTGGACGAAGTTCACGAGGCTATAGTCGCTGGCGAGCATGAAGGTATTGATCATGATGCCGGCACGCTTGCACTTGTTGACCTCTTCGAGCGTTTGCCCGACGACGAACGGATCCAAGCCGAAGGCATTCTTGTAGATGCGGCCGTCTTCCAACGTGAGCGCTGACGGCTTGCCGTCGGTGATCATGATGATCTGGCGCATGTCTTTTTTCTGGCGTAGCAGGATACGCTGCGCCATGCGCAAACCTTCGCGCGTATTCGTGTAGTACGGGCCGACCTGCACACGCGCCAGCTCCGCGATCGGCACTTCTTCGGCGCTGTCGTGGAACAAGACGAGGTTCAGCGTGTCGCCCGGGTACTGCGTGCGGATCAGATGCGACAACGCCATGGCCACGCGTTTCGCCGGCGTGAAACGGTCCTCGCCATAGAGAATCATGCTGTGGCTGCAATCGAGCAGCACGACGGTGGCGCACGAACTGTGATACTCGCACTGGTGCACCATCAAATCGGAGTAGGTAATCTCGATGGGCACCTTCGCGCCATCACGCCGCACCGCATTGAACAGGGTCTCGCTGACGTCCATGTTCAAGGTGTCGCCAAATTCGTACTGGCGCGAAACGCCGCTCGCCTCGATTCCGGTAGCTAAGTCACGAGTGGAGTGGCGACCAAAGCTGCTGCGTCCGAGGGAGCCCAGCAGATCCTGTAAGGTCTTGAAGCCCAGAAAATCGATGGTCTTGTCAGTAATCTCAAATCGCGCTTCGGTGTCGCGTTGTTGCGCCTGCCCGACCTGCCCGCGAGCGCTGCTCTGCGGAGGCGGCGTTACTTGCGGAGGCTGCTGGGGATTGATATAGCCTTCCTCGGCCATGCGCTCCATCAACTTCTCGATCAGGTCGCGGACCGCTTGGCTATCCTTGGCGGCTTGCGGATTTTTCAGCATCTCCCGTAATTCGTCGCTCATCGCGTCCTGCGGCAGGAGGTCGCCTTGCTGCAGCGCCCGCAAAATGGCTTCCCGCAAAGCCTCCATGGACTTCTCGGGGTCCATCTCCGACACGCCGTAGAATTGGGACTCGAATCCGCTCTGCAAGAAAAAGTTCCCCAGCCGCTTCACCAACTCTTCGAGGTCCACCGCGTCGGCCGGTTCACCGACATATTTTCCGTAGCGAATAAATCTCATCGCGGACCTTTCCGTAACAACTCACGAAAACTCAGTTGAACTGGCGTCGCGGCCGGTTCGGTGCCTCACGCTCACGCGGTTCGGGTTGCCTCGGTTTTTCTGCAAAGTAGCCCCGCTCTTCGGTGCGGCCGATGCGCCGATGCGCCCACAAGCCCTCCAGGATCATTTCCGCCGCAGCCGCAGCGGCGCCAGCATCCTTGCGGTCGTTCACGCCAAGCCTGCCGATCTGATCCAAGAGACCTTGGATCTTCGACAGTTGGTCGTAGCGCTCCGACGTCGTCGCCAGTTCCGGAAGCTTTAATTCGCCGCCCAACTCAAACCACTGAATCACGGGCTGGAAGCTGACCTCACCGAAGCGCTTGCTGAACACGCGGCCGACCGCTGCTCGAATTAGTTCGCGAGCGATGGTATCCGCGCCTTTCAATTCGCCTTCGTATTCGAGCTCGAGTTTTCCGGTGATCGCCGGCATCGCCGCATAAATGTCGGCAACGCGCGCAACCCCGCACTTCTCACCGGTTCGTGCGGCTCGCTGCTCTGCGCTGCTCACCGCACTTTCCAGAGTAGTGATGGGAAGCCGCTGGCTGACGCCGGACCTCCGGTCGACGCGCTTGTCTTCACGGGCCTGAAAGGCTATCTCTTCGACGACCTCGCGCAGATAGTCGGGCACGTCGATTTTTCGCGCCACATCGCGGCCCACCCACGCTTCCTGGTTCGTGACGGTCATGCCTTCGGCTACGGTGGCCGGATAGTGTGTGCGAATTTCCGCCCCGATGCGGTCTTTCAGCGGAGTAATGATCTTACCGCGCGCGGTGTAGTCCTCGGGATTCGCCGTGAAGACAAGGAGCACGTCCAACGGCAGGCGCAGCGGATACCCTTTGATCTGAATGTCACCCTCTTGCATGATGTTGAAGAGCCCAACCTGAATCTTCCCCGCCAGATCCGGCAGTTCGTTTATCGCAAAGATGCCGCGGTTGGCTCGCGGCAGCAAACCGTAGTGAATAGTCAACTCGTCGGAGAGGTCGCGTCCGCCCCGCGCCGCACGGATCGGATCAAGGTCGCCGATAATGTCTGCAATAGTGACGTCAGGCGTAGCTAGCTTCTCGACGTAACGCTGGTCGCGCGGCATCCAGGCGATCGGCGTCGAGTCTCCCTCCGTGGCGATTTTCTCCCGGCAAGCCCGGCAAATCGGGTTGAGCGGGTTGTCGTTGATTTCGCAGCCAGCTACCACTGGAATTTCGGCATCCAGCAGCTGCGCCAGACCGCGAAGAATCCGGCTCTTCGCCTGCCCACGGAGGCCCAGCAAGATGAAATTGTGCCGCGACAGCAAGGCATTTACGATCTGCGGGATCACCGTATCTTCGTACCCGTGCACGCCGGGAAAGAGCGTTTCTCTCTTTTCGATCGCGCGCAGCAAATTCCGCCGCAGTTCGTTCTTGACCGAAATCGATGCGGCGCCTGCGTCGAAGTCCGGGATGCCCCTCAGTTCACCCAGCGTTCGAGGTTTCGGGTGTCCCGAGCGCGATTGTAACGATGTGCTAGCTGTCATCAGTCCCCATTTCGCGTGACGATCGCTCGCCCGCCAGAATCTAGTTCAATCCGTGTCCATTTCCGTCGGCGTTCTGGCGCAACATCTCTATCTTTTGTAGATGCGGCGCCCACGCACGAAGGTGCGTGACCAGGCGCTCTTGCCGGTCCGTTTCCGATCTCAACTCCAATACCTGTTGCTTCCACATCAAATCCATGGGCAGAGTCCCCGCCACAACATAAGACAAGGGCCGGTCCACATCGGTCGCCAGGTTTTTAGGGTAGTCGTCGAACAGAATGGTGTGGCACACCTCGTACAACTGCACAAGTTCCTGCTGTACGGCTGGGTTTGGCGGGGCTTCTCGATCATCCAGGTAGTCAACCTGTCCTTCCAGCAGCGAGTCCTCGCTAAACGTTTCCAAATTCGAGATTTTGGTGATGCGAAATGGCGCGCGGCCAATCGCCAGAATGTCCAATCGTCCATCGTCGTAACGCTTGGCCACGTCGACGATCTCGGCGGTGCACCCCACACGCACTACACCCTTCGGCAGCGACAACAGCATCCCGAACTCAGTCTTATTTTCGAGGCATTCATGGACCATCCGGCGGTATCGGGGCTCGAAGATGTGCAGGGGAAGATCGCCGCCGGGCAGAAGAACGACGTTCAAAGGGAAGAGTGGAATTCGCTCGGGACGCGTAGATCCCATGACTCATGATACCAGACGCGCAACGGTGGGTCGAAATGTCTGTCGGATGAACCGGATCGGCGGCTTTGAATCCAAATGCGCCCGCTTCGGAAAGCGGCCGCTACAACTAGGAGATCTCCGCCAGTAAAGTCTCCATCTCCGATCGGGCGTGCGGATCGCCCTTGCGGTCCGCCGCACTGATGCCAGTGGACAGCACCTGCCGGGCTTCCTCGGCGCGCGCCTCTCGTGAGAGCATCTGCGCGTACATCAAATACGCTGCCACGTAGTCCGCATTTCGCTGCAGTAGTTCGCGGAAGTGCCCGTCCGCGGCGGTAGTGTCGCCGCAGTTCATGCATTCCATGGCTAAGCCGTAACGCGAAAACGGATCGTCGGGTTTCTTGGCTACGAACTCTTCCAGCATCTGCCGCCGCGTTTTCTTTTGTTCGCTCATTAGCTATTCCATAGTATACGTGCAGCACAAATCTGCCAAAAACGGCGGGAGGGCGAAAAGCGGAGCGGAACGCTCAGGAGCGCGTCATTCCGCGGGTCGCTCGTTAGCGTACCCAGGGGAAGGGTGCTCGATGTTGTTTGCACTGCTCTATCTTTTCTTTTGGTTAGTGTTGCTTCCTCTAACGATTTTGGTGATTTTCGTTGTCGCAGCGCTGTGCGGATGCCCCAGAAGAATCGGCAGACGCGTCTACGCAATTTCGATCGTCCCGCTGGCATTGCTGTCCAACGGTCTTTACAAATACATCCGTCCCGGTGGCGGCTACGATCCCAGGAAGTCCGCGTTTCCGTACTCGTTTCTCTTGGTTGGCGTATTCGTTGCGTCCGCCGCGACGATTGGCTGCTTGCTCGGGGCGTTTCTGTACCGTGACCGAGCCGAACCGCGAGAAAACATCGCTCAACGGTGAATTTATCCGGCCCGGTGGGAATGGGTATTCTCCAGGCCACTGGTTGATGCCCATAGCGGGTTGCCGCATGGCTTCTGGGCAGGGTTGCATCGCACCCCCCTTCCGGAAATCGAGTTTCGTTGCCAAGAACAGGATTGCTAGCTGACGCCGCCGACCCATAGGGGCGTGCTGGTTGGCTGCGGACTTCCACCGGAGGGTTCCTCGGTGATTGCCAGGGCTTTCGTCTGCGCCAACACTTCCGGCGGATCGTCTACCATCTCTGCGATTTTCCCGTTGGCATCCGGCCAGAAGGTATGCGAGGCCATTGGTTTGCCTCCGGGTGCTTTGGGGATCAGCCACAATTGCAGAACCTTGTTGCCCTTGGGCATGGGCATCTTCTGGCCGGTGATGTAGATACCCAGCTCCGGGTGCCACATGGCCTCGAGCTTCGGCATTTCCTTATCGCTCGGCATAATGTCGATCTTCTTCGTGCTCGGGTCCGTGAGGATCCAAGCTTCATGCTTGGCCTCGGTCAATTCCTGTTCCAATTGCCGGCGCTGCTTGAGTTCAGCAGCCTCGCGCGCCTTCACTTCTTGAACTTCGTTCTGCAGTCTCCGCGCATCCCAGGTCGAATACACTGATAGCAGCAGCAGCGCGGCCACGCCGGCCCAGAGCCAATAGGGAATCGAGGCGCTGGATGGTTTCGCCTTCGAGGCTCGCGCTACACCTTCCTCGGCGCGCACGGTCCGCATCAATCGTGCCTTCAGCATGTCGGAAGGCTCCGCGGGCGGGGCGAGATACGCAAGCTGACTCACCAGATAGCGGGCTTCTCCAAGCGCCTTGGCGCACTCCGGGCAGCCTGCGGCAAGGTGCGCTTCCAGCGCTGTCCGCTCGGTGGGATCGAGCGCACCGAAGGCGTAAGCTTCAATCAGCTCCCGGAATTGGTCCTGTTCACTCACGATGCCGTTTGCAGTCCTTCCTTCAATCGCAATAGACCGTTCCTGATCCAACTCTTCACGGTGCCCAGGGGTTCATGCAGGGCGTTCGCGATTTCGCTATGACTTAAGCCTTCAAAGTAGGCCATCTCGATGGCTTTTTTCTGAGGGGCGCTCAGCGTGCCGATCAGGGAGCGAACGCGCTCCGCGCGGCGTTTCTCGTCCAGCGCCTTCTCGTATTCCGGGGCCTGCGAGATAGCCGGAAGCTCCTCGGTCTGATCCTCGCGGCGACGTTGCCGTTCACTTTTCAGTCGGAGATGGTCGAGCGCACGGTTGCGCGCCAAGGTCAGCAGCCAGGGAACGAAGGGGCCGCGGGCGGCTTGATACTGGGCGGCGTTGCGCCAAAGCTGGAGGAAAACATCCTGGACCACTTCCTCCGCTGTGGGTGACTGCTGCAGGATGCGCACAACCAGGGCGTAGACAATGCGTGAGTGGCGGTCGTAGAGCTCCTCGAATGCGCCCACGTCCTTTTGAAGAAGCCGGTCCACGAGCGTGGCGTCAGAGGACGCGCCATCGCCATACTTTGAAGTCATGGCCGCCAGGAACACAGGTCAGGCTTCTTCCTCTCCAGCAAGACATACGTCAAACGGATTGAGCCGGATGAGTTTACTGCCTTAGCGCTTCATCCGCGAGAGTATTTCGTTGGCCACACTTAGAGATTGCTCCACGCAGGCGCCAATTGACGGACCACGAAGATAATTACCCGCCAGCCACAGATTCGGAAATTTGGTTCGGTGGCCCTCGATCGCCGCGAGCCGATCCGCATGTCCCAGGTTGTATTGCGGCAGCGCGCGCGGATAGATCATCACATGCGAAAACGACGCGCGAAATTTGTGGGGGCGGGGCTCGCCCCGCCCGGCCGTCGTATCTTGGCCAATCTTCGTCAACGGCGCGATTTCGTTATCAACCAGCGAGGTCAACTCCTCTGGGGAAAGCGCGGCCGCTCCCGGATCGGTCGCTCCACCCACGAAGCTCGTCAACAGAACCTGCCCATCGGGTGCCCGACTCGGGAACAATGAAGAATTCCAGACCGTGCCGAGAACACGCAATCCGGCGGATCGCGGCACCAAAAAGCCGAAGCCAGCCAGAGGATGACCCACGTCAGACCGCCGATAGCCCAACGACACTACGGCGACAGGCGCGTATTCGATCGCGCCCAGCAAAGACCCCAGGCTTGGAGTCACATCGCACAAAAGTTCTCCGGCCACGTCGGCAGGCGTTGCCACAATCACGTTGTCCGCGAGAATGATTTCTTCCTTGCCAGGAGTGCGGATTGTCAATTGGAAAGACGTGCCCCCGGGGTCTAATTCGACGCGAGTCACGCGAGCGTTCAACTGAAGTCTCTCGCCGAGTCCAGAAGCGATCGCGCGCGCGAGCACTTCCGTTCCGCCGCGAAAACTTTGCAACGTAGGCCGCTGCCGAGGGCGCTCGCCAGACTTAGCCATCATCCCGCGGATGACGCTCCCTTTCTGTTTTTCCGCGTCATGCAACATAGGGAAGGCGCTTCGCAGGCTGAGTCTCTCGGGATCGCCCGCGTAGACGCCCGAAACGAAGGGGCCTACAAGCCGGTCCAGCAATTCCGCGGAAAACTTGCGCCGGACGAAAGCTGCTACCGATTCGTCCTGATCGGGGGCGCGGCTTTTGCCGAATAGATCGCGAGCGAGGGCCCATTTTGTTCGTGTGCTTACCAGATCCGATGTGAGGAAGGTAGGCGGGCTGAGGGGAACCTGCTTCAGCGCGCCACCCACGAGAATATAACGCGGCGCGCGAGGCGGCGCCTGTACGAGGTCGGCTTCAATGCCCAGCTCTGCGCAGAGGGCGAGTAGCGGCGGCGTGCTGCTGAAACTCTGTGGGCCGAGTTCCATCAGATAGCCGTCACGCCGTAGGGAATGAATCGATCCGCCTGGACGGTCGGATGCCTCAACCAGCAGAGCGTCCACTCCCGCTTTGCGCAGCGCGTGGGCGCACACCAAGCCCGAAATTCCTCCGCCAATAATCAGCGTTGGGACGTGATGAGTCATGCCGTGGCGAAATACCTCGCCATATCAGAGAGTCTTCGAGAACAAGGGCTTGGCAGCGAGTTGCTGCTGTTCCAGGTAGGGATCGAAGATCATGGCCAAGTTGCGAATGAAGATTCGCCCAAGCCAAGTGGTCCGAATTTCGCCGCGCTCCAGCAGAACTAATCCGTCATCGCGCGAGGGCTCGAGGCGTCGCAGTTCGTCGGCAAAGTACTCGTCGAAGTCGACGCCAAACTCACGCGAAATCTCATCCTTGATCACAATAGTGTGACACAGCAGCCGGCTGATCACCGCTCGACGCAAAAGGTCGTCGGCGGAAAGGTGATAGCCGCGCATGGTCGCGATGCCGCGATCGGCCACTGCCTTCTCCCACGACGGCAGATCCCGTTGATTTTGGGCGTAAGCGTCCTGAATTCCGCTGATTGCGGTGACGCCCATGCCGTAGAGGTCCGCGCCCGCCTTGGTGGTGTAGCCCTGAAAGTTGCGGTGAAGCGTGCGATTGCGCTGGGAAACCGCCAGTTCATCGCCCGGCTTGGCGAAGTGGTCCATGCCTATATAAAGGTAGCCGGCTTGGAGGAACTTCAGCATGCCGGTGCGAAAAATCTCGAACTTTTGCATGCCTTCCGGCAGGAATGCGGCGAAAGCGCCTTGTTGTTTCTTCAGCCAGGGAACGTGCGCGTAGCTGAACAGTGCGACGCGGTCGGGAGCCAGTTCCAAAATCTGCTCCACGGTATGGCCGAAGCGCTCTGGGGTCTGATGCGGCAACCCGTAAATCAGATCGACGTTGATGCTATCGAAGCCCAACTGGCGGGCCGTCGCAATCAGGTCTCGGGTCATTTCAAAAGGCTGAATGCGGTGAATCGCCTTCTGGACGTCGGGATGGAAATCCTGAATCCCCATGCTCAGGCGGTTAAACCCGAGCCGCCGCAACGTTTCCAGGTGCTCGCGCGATGTGACCCGCGGGTCGACTTCGATTCCAATCTCCGCGTCGGCGGCGAAGCTAAAGCCCTCTCGAGCAGCCCCGAACAAATCTTCAATCTGCGCTGGCGTGAGATACGTCGGCGTTCCTCCGCCCCAGTGGAACTGCACCACCGAGCGCTCTCTCGACACGCTGCGGCTGACCCGTTGAAGCTCGCGCTTCAGAACGCCGAGGTACGGCGGGGCCACGGCTTTGTCTTTTTGAATAATGACGTTGCACGCGCAGAACAAGCACAAGCTCTCGCAGAAGGGGATGTGCATGTAGAGCGAAACCGGCGCTCGCGCCCGCTCAGACTTTTCGTGAACGCGCTCTAGATCGTCTGGTCCGAATGTATCGTTCCACACGGGAGCGGTCGGGTAGCTGGTATAGCGCGGGCCCGGGCGATTGTATTTCGCCAGGAACTCTTCGCTGACGCGGAGCTCCTCGCTCATCTGCTGCAGAGTTGGATTGGCGAGTGTCACGGTCATCCAGCCTCAGTGCGACGGAACAGCGGGCTTCGACTCCGGCAGCGCGGCCTGTTGCCCTGTTTCGATGAAAAGCCGCGCGTTCTCGACCGGCGTGCCCGGCAAAATTCCATGACCCAAATTCATAATATGCCCGACTCCACCCAGCGCTCCCACCGCGTCGAGGGTAGCTCGTCGAATCTTTTCCGGGGGACCAAACAGAACCGCGGGATCGACGTTGCCCTGTAACGCGATACCGGGACCTATCCTCTCCCGAGCTACTCGAAGACTGATGCGCCAATCGACGCTCAAAACGTTCGCGCCTGAGCGCGCAATCGCCGGAAGCAAGTGATGCGAGGCCTTGGTGTAGTAAATGACGGGAACCTCGTTGTCGATTCGCGTGATGATTTCCCTCACTGCCGGCAATGCGTAAGTTTCGTAGTCTGCCAGACTGAGTTCTCCGCACCAGGTGTCGAACAATTGAACGGCCGCCGCGCCCGCAGCGATTTGCGCCCTCAGGTATCCAAGCGTTGCCTGCGCAATTTTATCTAAGAGAGTCTCGAAAGCGCCCGGGTCGTGGTATAGAAAATTCTTGACAGTTGCGAAGCCTTCCTTCGTGCGTCCTTCCACCATGTAACAGGCCAAAGTCCAAGGAGCTGCCGCGAACCCAAGCACTGGAACTGTCGGCCCGACCTCGCGGACGATTCGGCGGATGGCCTCCATCAGGAAGCCGGTTTCCGTCTCCGGATCGAAAAAACGCAGTTTCTCGACGTCGGCCTTCGTGCGTACGGGTTCCGGCAAGTTCGGCCCGGCATCGCCAAGCTCCAACTTCAGCCCCATCGCTTCCGCGGGAATCAAAATGTCGGAGAACACGATCACGGCATCGACGCCCAGGTGCCGAAACGGCTGCAGTGACACTTCCAGGGCCAAATCCGGCGTTTTGCAAACCTCCAAGAACGCCCGTTTCGCTCGAATTTCCCGATACTCCGGCAGGTATCGCCCCGCCTGCCTCATCATCCAAACCGGCAAACGCGGCACCGCATCGCCGCGGCATGCGCGCAGAAACAGCTCTTTGCGATTCAAGGGAGCACTCTGCGAACTCATGGGTTTGTTCTGAAAGAAGCATAACAAATCCCGTCAGCCCGTGCTGGAACCCTGTCCGACAGGACAGGCCACCCGGCGATAGACCGATCTCGATACGCGTTGGACACACAAATCCATGTCGATGCGGGCCCCAAACAGCTAAGCTATACTGAAAGATTGACACTCGCGGTGGTCGGCGGATACGGACGAATCGCCGCGAAATATGCCGATGCCTCACCTTTTCCTATTTCTGGCCGTGCTTGTCTACACGTTGAGCCTCGGCTCCTACGTCCGGTTCCTGCGCACCGGCCGGGAAATTTCAGGCAGACTCGGTACGATATTTCTCGGGCTCGGCTTGGTAGCCCATTATTTCGCTCTCCTCGAACGCTCCCGCGGGCTGCACATCGTCCCCTATCACGATCTTTACGGCTCGATGTCACTATTCGGCTGGCTGCTCGCCCTGACTTATCTTGGCCTTGAATTTCTGCATCGCCAGCGCTCCGTCGGTGCTTTTGTCCTGCCGTTCATCCTGGCGTTCTTCCTCGCTTCCCACCTCGCCCCCGCTGACCGCCTTTCGCCCACCGTCGCCCACGGCCCCATCTTTGCTTTCCATGTGACACTTAGCATCCTCGCGTACGCCGCATTTGCACTCTCGTTCGTGCTCAGCCTGATCTTTCTGGTGGAGAACCGTTTGCTCCGCAACCGCCAGCTCAGCGAGCTCGTCTGGCGCTTGCCACCTCTGGAACTCCTTGAACGCATGAGCCGTTCCAGCGTTCTTGTGGGCCTGATTTCCATCGCCGTCGGCACGGTGCTTGGTTTCATCTGGGTCGATCGTCTTACCGGCCAATACTGGTATTACGACCCGAAGTACGTCATTACGCTTCTGGTGCTCTTGCTCTACGCGGTGTACCTGCAGCTTTCACGGACCACCACATGGCGCGGCGCTCGGGCCTCGCGTCTGTGTATCTTCAACTTTGTGATTGTCGTGCTGAGCTTTACAGTCGTGAATCTTTATCTTTCGCATAGTCATCGCTACTTTTAAGGAAAAAGGCCGCGAACGGAGCGCGCTAGCAAGGAATGGAAATCGTCCTAGTCGGCCTGAACCATCGCACAGCGCCCGTTGAGGTGAGGGAGAAGGTGTCGTTCACCGCCGATCAGGCCCGCCGCGCCGCTGACGAACTCCGCTCGCGCGGCATCCTCGAAGAAACGCTGGTCCTCTCCACCTGCAATCGCAGCGAAGTCTACGGGGTTCCTCCGGAAACGTCGCACAACTGTTTGTCGGGACTTGCCTCGTTCCTCAGCGAGTTTCACTCCGTCGGGGCTGACATCCTTACCAATGCGCTCTACCATCACTATGACCGCCAGGCGGTCCGGCATCTTTTCCGCGTCTCGGCCGGGCTCGACTCCATGTTGCTTGGGGAGGCCGAAATCCTGGGGCAGGTCCGCGAAGCGTATCGCTCCGCGCACGAACAGGGCGCCACCGGTCCCGTGCTCAATCGCCTATTTCAGGGAGCACTCGAAGTCGGCAAGCGTGTCCGCACGGAAACCGAGTTGGGCGCCCGCGCCATGTCCGTCGCCGCTGCCGGCGTAAAACTTGCCGAACGTATTTTCGGCAAGCTGGCCGGGCGCAGCACGCTGGTTCTCGGCGCGGGTGCCGTCAGCGAGCAGGTCGTCACCACGCTCCGAGACCGCGGCGTTACCGACCTCATGGTCATGAACCGCTCTCGCGATCATGCCGTTGAGCTCGCCGAAAAATTCAACGGCGAGGTCATCAACTGGGCCGACTGGGACGCGGCGCTCGTCAAACCCGATGTTGTTGTCTCTTCTGTTTCCTCCGACGATCCCATTCTCTCCCGGCGCGTACTGGATGGCGCCATGAACGCTCGCGGCAATCGGGCGCTCTTCCTGATGGACCTTGGTATGCCCCGCAACATCGAAGCGGCCGCGGCCGAACTCTACAACGTCTACGTCTACAACCTCGACGACCTCAGTGCCATCGTGCAGCAAAATCGCCAGGCTCGGGAGGGGGAGATACCTCGCGCTGAAGCCATTGTCGAAGATCATGTCGGCAAGTTTCTCTCGTGGCAGGCCAGCGTCGAGCTTGTCGGCCTGGTGCAATCATTGCGCGCCCGTCTGCGTGAAGAACGGACCAGCTTTCTTCACACGCGGCTCGCCTCGGTCACGCATCTCAGCGTAAAAGACCGTGAACACATCGAAGTCCTGATGGACGAGCTGCTCGAAAAGCTCTTGGTTGAGCCTGCCGAGCGCCTGCGCGGCGAACGCGAACTCCGCCGCAAAATCCAGAACGTCGAAGCCCTTCGCGACCTCTTCCTCTCCGATCGAGACAAGCGATGAAGCACCTTCGCATCGGCACGCGCGGCAGCGTCCTGGCAAAATGGCAAGCCGACTTCGTGCGCAAGCAAATCTTCCAGGTCACCGGCATCGAAGGCGAAATCATCATCATCAAGACCACCGGCGACAAAATGCAGCAATCGTCGCTGTCTCAAATCGGCGGCAAAGGAATCTTTATCAAGGAACTAGAAGACGCCCTTCTCGAAGAATCCATCGACATTGCGGTCCATAGCGTGAAAGATATCCCCACCCAAGTACCTCCCAGGCTGTCGTTTCCCGCCATCTGCCGCCGCGAAGACGTTCGCGACTGCTTGGTCTCCGGAAATGGCGCAACGCTTGCCAGCCTTCGCAGCGGTGCGCGCGTCGGCACCGGCAGCCTGCGCCGTCAGGCTCAGCTTCGCCACATGCGACCCGATCTGGACGTGCGCGATCTCCGCGGCAACGTGGATACGCGTCTTCGCAAAGTGGAAGCCGGTGAGTACGACGCCGTCATGCTCGCCAAGGCGGGACTCGATCGCCTCGGATGGGCCCATCGCATCAGCGAAACTTTTTCGCCTGACTTTTGCATGCCCGCTGTTGGTCAGGGCGCCCTTGGCATCGAATGTCGATCCTCCGACGAAGAAACCTCAGACGCTCTTGAGAAACTCAACGACGCCGAAACTCGATCGGCGATTATCGCCGAACGAACCCTGCTCTCCGTCCTTGAAGGTGGCTGTCAGGTACCACTCGGAGCCTGGGCCCGCCTCGAGCGCGACGAACTGGTTCTCGACGCCTGCGTCTGTTCCATCGACGGCCTGCAATACGTCAAGCAACGCGCCACCGCTCCACCCGATCAAGCGCGTGCTCTTGGCGAGCGCATGGCCAAACTTCTGATCGACGCCGGCGGGCAAAACATCCTCGAAGAAGTGAGCCGCCAACGTGGCTGATCCGACCGCATCCGCATCGGCCTCACCTCGATCTCCACTCGTGGGCAAGCGCGTCGTCATCAGTCGCGCGGTCGCGCAAAGCTCTGAACTTTTCGAAAGGTTGAGGGAACGGGGCGCCATTCCCATATCCCTGCCGTTGGTCTCATTTTCGGGGCCGCAGGACCACGCTCCGCTCGATGCCGCTCTGCGTCGCTGGCAGGAATTTGACTGGGTTTTATTCACTAGCGCCAATGCGGTCCAGTCGGTGGTCGCGCGTTGTGCCGCCTCAGGTATAAGGCTCGATCAATCTGGGCAACTCCCGCGCATCGCCGCCGTCGGCCCGGCCACGAAAGAAGAAGCAGCAAAGTCCGGCCTGTCCGTGAATCATGTCGCCAAAACGCATTTGGGCGCAGCTCTGGCCCAGGAATTGGCCGCGCAACTTCGCGACAAGAGTGTTTTTCTTCCTCGCAGTGACCGCGCGAATCCCGATCTGCCCGCTGCCCTCGCACAGCTAGGCGCACAATTGACCGAAGTCGTCGCCTACCGCACACTTCCACCCAACGATGTTGATCGCGAACGCGTGACGCAACTAATTGGGCATGGAGCCGATGTCGCGGTCTTCTTCAGCCCAAGTGCTGTTCATAACTTGGCCGACTTGATAGGGAAGCAAGCAATGACTGAGCTCCAGGACAAAATCGCAATCGCCGCCGTCGGCCCGGTCACCTCGGCTGCCCTGCTCGAATACGGAGTCGATCGCGTCGTTGTGGCCGCTAATACCACCATCGCCGCAGTCATCGCAGCGCTGGAATCGTATTTCGCAGTCGCCGCAAGACAACCTCTCGCAGGAGTCAAGCACGGATGAGTTTCCCCACTCATCGCCCTCGCCGACTACGCCGCAGCGAAGGCCTTCGCGGTCTCGTCCGCGAGACCCGCCTAACCACGGCGGGGCTGATCTATCCTATGTTTGTCTGCCCGGGCACAAACGTTCGCCAGGAAGTCAGCTCCATGCCCGGCGTCGCTCAGCAATCTGTCGATCAGATCGTCGAAGAATGCCGCGAAGTGGAGGCCCTCGGCCTTCCTGGAGTAATTCTCTTCGGGCTGCCCGAGTCCAAAGACGCCACAGGGACGAGTTCCACCCAACCTCAAGGCGTAGTCCAACGCGCCGTCGAAGCTATTCGAAAAGCAAGTCTCAAGCTCGTCGTCATCACCGACGTCTGCCTCTGCGAATATACCGACCACGGCCACTGCGGCGTCATCGAAAACGGGGAAGTCGCCAACGACGCCACGCTCGCGATCCTCGCCAACCAGGCCCTCTCGCACGCGCGCGCCGGCGCTGACATCATTGCTCCCTCCGATATGATGGACGGCCGCGTAGCCGCTATCCGCGGCAAACTCGACGACCATAAATTCGAGAATCTCCCGATCCTCGCCTACGCCGCTAAGTACAGCTCTGCCTTCTACGGCCCGTTCCGCGAAGCCGCGCAGTCCACGCCGCAATTCGGCGATCGCCGCAGCTATCAGATGGACCCCGCCAACGCCCGTGAAGCCTTGAAAGAAGTCGCCCTCGATCTTGAAGAAGGCGCCGACATGGTTATGGTTAAGCCCGCGCTCGCGTATCTCGATATCATCCGCAGCGTCCGCGACGCTTTCGACGTGCCCGTGGGCGCCTACAACGTCAGCGGCGAATACTCCATGGTCAAAGCCGCCGCCGCAAATGGCTGGCTGGACGAACGCCGCACGGTGCTCGAAATCATCACCGGCATTCAGCGTGCCGGCGCCGACATCATCCTTTCCTATCACGCCAAGGACGTGGCTCGCTGGCTTGCTCCGTGATAACTTACAAATGACAAAGTGGTAGGGGCGTAGGACTCCTGCACCGTGCTCAAGGTCGCTGCGACTTGAGAATTGGCTTGAAAGCAACAGGCGGATTAAGCCTCTTAGCGCACTCATGACCGCACCGCAGACTAAAACGAAAGACGTCCGGCGCCGATCCCGAGAGATCTTCGAGCGCGCCGAAAAACTACTAGTCGGCGGGGTAAACAGCCCGGTTCGCGCATTTCGCTCTGTGGGCTGCGATCCGCTGATCATCGAGCGCGGCGAAGGCCAATACCTCTACGACGCGGACGGTAACAAGCTCCTGGACTACGTCTGCTCCTGGGGCGCGCTGCTGCTCGGCCACGCCAATCCCGCTGTTACACAAGCCATCGCGGAGCAAGCAAAGCGCGGCACTAGCTACGGAGTGACCTCCGAGCTTGAACTGGAGCTAGCCAGCCTGATCAACGGTGCTATCCCCGCCCTGGAAAAAATCCGCTTCGTTTCCAGCGGCACCGAAGCCACTATGAGCGCGGTTCGCCTGGCCCGCGGCGTTACCAAACGCGACTACATCCTAAAGTTTCGCGGCTGCTACCACGGCCACGCTGACAGCTTCCTCTCCGACGCCGGCTCTGGTCTCGCCACACTCAACATTGCCGAGTGCCCCGGCGTCCCCGAAGCGCTTGCGCGGCTGACGCTAAACGCTCCTTACAACAATCTCGAAGCCGTAGAGCATCTGTTCACCGCACATAAGGACAAAATTGCCGCAGTCATCGTCGAGCCTATCGCCGCCAACATGGGTGTAGTCCTCCCTGAACCGGGCTTCTTAGCCGGACTCCGCGACATCACCCGCAGAAACGGCGCACTGCTCATCATCGACGAAGTCATCACCGGTTTTCGTATTCACAACGGGGCAGTACAGCAATTTCTGGGCGGGGACGCCGACATCACAACGCTGGGGAAAATTATCGGCGGCGGCCTGCCGGTAGCGGCCTACGGAGGCCGCGCCGAACTCATGAACAATATCGCGCCTCTTGGCTCGATCTATCAGGCAGGCACGCTGGCGGGCAATCCCTTAGCGATGGCCGCCGGGATCGCCACGCTGAAACAATTGGCCGTCGACGGCCTGTACCACCGCATCGCGGAACAATCCGACCGCCTAGCTACGGGGTTCCGCAAAGCCCTAGCCGAAACAGAAATCCCCGGCCAAGTTAATTCCACCGGCTCGCTGAGCACACTGTTCTTCGCCGAAGAACCGGTCCGTGATTACGCCGGCGCCAAGCGTTCTGACACCAAGCGTTACGCCCGCTTCTTCCGCGAAATGCTGGACCGTGGTATTTTTCTCGCACCGTCGCAATTCGAGGCTGCCTTCGTTTCCACGGCGCACACCGCACAGGATATCGACAGAACGATCGCTGCCGCTGCCGATTCTCTCAAAGCCATCGCGGCCGACGGCGAAAACTAGTCATTGAAAGGAAGCTTTCTAAAATGTCCGAAGGTATCGAACTGCCCGAAACTGAAGAAACCGAAGAGCGCACGATGCATCCGCTCACCATTCCCGTTTCGGTGACCATCTCCATTCTCGCGGTGTTCGGCGCCATCGTCACCCTGCTCGGCCATCGCGCTCACACCGAGGAACTTCTCGTCCAGGCCAAAGCCACCGACCAGTGGGGCTACTACCAGGCGAAAGACATCCGCATGCACGAAATGGAAGCGGTCGGCGACATGGTCGGCGCGCTCGCTGCAAAAGAAAAGGAAGAAACCGCGGCGGTTCAGGAAAAGTACAAGAAAGAAGTCGAACGCTACGACGACGACAAAAAAGAACTCCGCAAGAAAGCCGAGGAACTCGAAGCCGAACGCGACCTCGTCAGCCGCCGCGCCGACCGCTTCGACGCCGGCGAAGTGTTCCTGGAAATGGGCCTGGTCATCTGCTCCATCACGTTGCTAACCAAGAAGCGCTTTTTCTGGTTCAGTGGCATAGCCATAGGCTTTGTGGGCGTGCTCCTAGCTGTCACCGGCTTCCTTCTCCACTAAATCCGCGCCGCCCGCCCTGTAGCCCACCGGCTTCAAACGGCGGGGTTTAGAGAAACCCATCCAGGTCATCGCGAAGTTAGCGATTGCCGCATGCATTCCAAGCGCCTCATCGCACGATCCCTCGTTCCATCTGCCGTTTGTACTCCGCCGCATCAAATTGGCCCCGCGATTCGGCAATCAACCCGTCCTCTCCAATATTCCAGACCTCAAATCCGCTGATACAAACTCGGTTCCCGATTCCCCCTGGGCCCGTAGCTGTACCGCTAAGTGTCCAGTGATATTCCGCCCGGTCGCCGTCGATAATGATGTCGTCTATGACTACGGATAAGTCCGGAAACGTGGTCATAAAACCTCGCACTGCTTCCATAATGGCGCCGCGCCCGGACGACGGTTCACCATCATTAATCGCCAGCGATCCGTTTGGTGAGAAATGAGCAGCGACGCTCGCGGCGTTCTGGCTGCACCAGGCCGAGGTATAGCTCTCGGCGAATTTCTGAAGCTCGGGCGCTTCCGGTATCATCCACTCTTCTCCCGGCAAATGCCTTACGCCGTCGCCGGATCCTGGCTCTTCCGCAGCCTCGCCAATTCTTCGATCACCATCTCAAACCTCCTCATCACCTCCTGATGGCGCACATCCTCAGTGTCCGGCTTCCTGGCTATGAACGTAAGTGTCCCACCGGGCTCCAGCACGCATTGACGAACATCAGATAAATCATCGAAGCCCTGCTTCCGCGCCGCCGCCGAAAGCTGCTGCATGGTGATCAGCTCGCGCTTCAAATGGTCCGTTCGGACTTTGCCGTCATCGATCAGCACGTCGGCCCTCCCCTCCACCAACTGATCCAATTTTCGGTGGTTGTAAAGAAAGCGGACGACCAGATAATTCACCGCAAGTAGGGAAGTAGCGCCGATAATCCCGCCGCTCACGCTGTTATCGTCGCCGATGATGGCATTCTGCACGGTGTTCGACAGCGTCAACAGCACCACCAGGTCAAAAGGATTCAGCTGCACCAGTTCGCGCTTCCCCGAAAGTCGCAAGCTGATCACTAGAAACGCATACACCACAATGGGTCGCAGGATTTTCTCGGCAATCGGCAAACCCAGAACGAACATATCTCTCCAAATCGAGTGCATCGTGACTTCCCCTCCTCAATGCCGCTACTCGCAGCATCGAACCCAAAGCTAGCGAATATCTGCCCAAGTATCGTCCGACCGCCGCCGAGGGTAGCACGCTCGCACCACCCCAGAAAGCCCAGCCAAACCCGGCTGGGGCCTGTCCTTTCGTACAGTCATTTTTTCGCGGCACCCTCGTACTTGCCGGTCATTTTGTTAAGCGGTTTAACTTATCCTATTCCTATCACGTTTCCTCGGCCCGTTTCGATGCGGTCGCTGTAGCACGAGAATCTTCAGCGGAGGCTGCCGGATTCACCGCTGCCCGCGTCCATGTTTGCGGGTGGCTTCGCATGCAACGTCCAGATGCCACAGCGCCTATCTTCCGAGCAACTCATGCTAAGTCCCGAGCAACTCTCCTCGTTGCTGGGATCGACCCGTGAACTCCTTGCTCTCCTCGACAGCGACGGTTCGGTGCTCTATGCGAATGAGGGCTTTGGTCGCGTGCTCGGTTATTTTTCGAGTGAATTGGTGGGAAAACCCATCGTCAACTTGCTGCATCCGGACCAACAGGCGCGTGCCCACGCGCGTGTTAAAGAATTGAGTGGGTCGCCGGGCGCCTGGTTCAACGCCCGCTGCCGCCTCCAGCGCAAAGACGGTTTGTGGCGTTGGTTTGAAGTTTCGGCTCAAAACCATTTGCGCTACCCCGGTGTCGAGGCCATCGTTGTCAGCTTTCTGGATGTCACGGACCTGCAACGCATGCAGGAAGAGCGCCAGGTCATCTCTGATATCGTCCACGCCCTAAACCAAACCGCCAACCTGGACCAGTTGCTTCTCAGCATTCATCAGTCGCTCAAGAAGGTTCTGTACGCGGAGAATTGCTTCGTCGCTCTCCATGATGCCGAGACCGATACATTCCATTTTCCATTTTTCGCCGACGAGTTCGATCCCCCGCCTGCTCCGCAAAAAGTAAGCCGCACCTGCACCGCATTCGTCTTCCGCACCGGGCGCGCCATGCTGATCCCACAGTCTGAATTCGATCGACTCGCTGCGCGCGACGAAGTGGAACTCGTAGGCTCGCCCTCACCGGCATGGCTCGGCGTTCCGCTCAAGACGCCCACCGCCACCATCGGAGTGCTCGTCGTTCAGCACTACCAGAACGAAAAAGCCTACGACATTCGCGATCTCGAATTTCTGGATTCCGTGGGCGGCCACATCGCCCTAGCCATCGAACGCCGTAGCTCCGAAGACGCGTTGGTGAAGAGCGCATCCATGTTTCGCCTCCTCTTCAACCACAATCCACTTCCCACCTGGGTCTTCGACAGCGAAACTCTTCGTTTTCTACAGGTGAACGATGCAGCCGTGCGCCAATACGGTTACTCCGCCGAAGAATTCGAGAACATGACCGTCCTGGACATTCGCCCCGAAAGCGAACACACCGCCTTCCGCGAATGTTTAAGACAGACGAAGCGCGACGAACAGTACAAAGCGCATTGGAAACATAAGCACAAAGACGGAAAACTCATCGACGCCGAAATCATCGCTCACCAGTTGGAATATGCCGGGCGCGCGGTGCACTTAATCGTCGCCCAGGACGTAGGCGAGCGCCAGCTACTTGAAGAGCAGCTTCGCCAGGCACAAAAAATGGAGGCGGTCGGCCGGCTGGCGGGCGGCGTCGCACACGACTTCAACAATCTTCTGATGGTGATCAAGGGTCACACCGAGCTATTGCTAAGCGCATTGCCGCCAGGCGATCATTCCGCGCGAAAAATTGAGTTGATCGATCGTGCTGCGGACCGCGCGGCATCGCTTACCCGACAACTTCTCGCGTTCAGTCGCATGCAAGTGCTGCAGCCGCGCGTGATGAGCCTTAACAACGTCGTCGAGGAGATGGGGAAGTTGATCCCCCGACTGATCGGCGAAGACGTCGAGCTCGTCATCCGGTCCTCTCCTGACCTCGGCGCCATCCGCGCCGACGCCAGCCAGATGGAACAGGTGATTATGAATCTCGCCGTCAACGCGCGCGATGCCATGCCCGACGGCGGCCGGCTGCTCATCGAAACATCGAACGCCGAACTCGATCGCACCTACAGCAACGCGCGACCCATCGTCCAGCCTGGGAACTACGTCCTCCTCGCGGTCAGCGACACCGGCACCGGCATGGATGCCGAAACGCAAGCGCGCATCTTCGAGCCATTTTTCACCACCAAGGAACAAGGGAAGGGCACTGGTCTCGGACTTTCAACGGTGTACGGTGTGGTGAAACAAAGCGGCGGCTTCGTCTGGGTCTACAGCGAAGTCGGCAAAGGAACTTCCTTCAAAATTTATCTGCCTCGTGTCGATCAGCCGGTCGAAGGAACCGGCCCGGCAAGGCCCCTGGCGGAAGCGCCCCGTGGCACCGAAACCGTGCTGCTCGCGGAAGACGAAGCCGACGTTCGCGAACTCGCCCGCGAATTTCTCGAAGCCTCTGGCTACACCGTGATTGAAGCGCGCAACGGCCAGGAAGCGCTCAAGCTCGCCGCCGAACACTCCGCCGAAATCGATCTGCTCGTCACCGACCTCGTGATGCCTGGAATGACCGGCCAGCAATTAGCAGCCCTGCTGCAACAAGCACATGCGGGCCTCGGTGTGATTTTCATGTCCGGCTACAGCGAACACGCCGCCACCGAAGCCGCGCAATCCGGAGCGTCGGTGCGTATCCTCACCAAACCGTTCAACCGTGGCGCCCTCCTCCGAGCAGTCCGCGAAGTCCTAGGCGTCGCCCGAAAGTAGCACAGGCACTCCTGCCTGTGTCCCCATACAAGACTCCGCGATGTCCCTGCGGAGCATAAAGGTTCCTCAAGCCAGCTTCGGATGCCGCCGGTGCCAGTCCGTATGCGATTGAAATGTCCGTCCGGCCAGAATCACCCCGAAATCGTCCCCGGCACGCGCAACGAACTGCAGGCCAACCGGCAAATGTTTCTCCGTAAATCCGCAGGGAACCGACAAAGCCGGCAATCCGCAAAGATTCCCGATAGCCCCCAGGGGATCGGGAAATGAAAGTCCTGTCTCGAGATCGAAATCCAGCGGAGTAGCCGCCAACGGCTGCGACACGGTGGCCAGCACGTCAAACGAATCGAACAAATCCGCTATCTTCTTCTGCAGAATCTCGCGCACCCGCGAAGCTTGCCAATAATCCGCCCCGGAAATTTGCTCGCTAACGTATCCGTTGATCTGCCCAAGCGGATCAGCCAACTCACTCACCTGCCCGCCACGAATCAAGCTACGAAACGAAGTCGCCCCTTCGATCCCCATGATGACGTTCCCGGCGTCGTCCCAAGGCCCTTGAGGCAACGCCACGTGATGAACAACCGGAAAAGTCTTTCGCAAAGTTTTCTCCGTAAAGTCGGCAATTTTCGCGACGCTGGGGTCCATGGTTTTCCACGCATTGGTGAGCCAGCCCACCGTGAGTGACCGCGTCTTCAATTCCATTGAAGGCGAATAGGTGAACGCAGCTTTGTCCACGGGCAAAGTCCCGTGATCCTTGGGATCATGCCCCGCCAACACAGCAAAAATCCGCGCGCAATCTTCCGCCGATCGCGCCATGGGCCCGATCTTGTCCATCGAAGGCGCCAGCGCCATAGCCCCATACCTGCTGACGCGCCCATAAGTAGGCCGCAACCCGCTGAGTCCGCAAAACGCTGAAGGACAGATGATCGATCCCCAGGTCTCGGTACCGATTGCAAACGCCGCCAGCCCCGCCGCGACGATCGCTCCCGATCCGGAAGACGACCCACAAGTCCAACAAGAAGTGTCCCAAGGATTTTTCGCCGCTCCCTGCAACGATGCGGAAGCGAAGCGATAATTCATTCCGCCCGCCAGCTCGATCATCGACGCTTTGCCGAGTAGCACCGCCCCCGCTCGATTCAAATGTTCGATAATGGTAGCGTCGTAGTCGAAAACCTGATTCGCATAAGGCTTCGCGCCCCAGGTAGTAGGCACGCCCTTGACGGCCAGGAGATCCTTCGCAGCATAGGGTATTCCGTGAAGCGGCCCGCGATAGTGCCCGCGCCTAATCTCTTTTTCCGCCGCTACCGCCTGCGCAAGGGCGATCGAGGGCGTGAGCCGCGCGTAAGCGTTAAGTCTGGGCCCAAACTTTTCGCTGCGCTTCAGGTAAAGTTGAGTCAAGTCAACCGGCGAGACCTGTTTCGACTCGATCCGCTTAGCCAACTCCGTAACTGGCATGTAGAAAAGTTCTTCGCTGGGCATCCGGTCGTTCCTCAGGGTTTTGCGGCCGCGTCGGATGCAGGCTCGGCGGACGAAGCCGCCGGTTTCGGGGCGCCAGGCTGCGACCCGGCTGCCGGCTTCGGCTTCTTTTCCCGTTCGAAGAGCGGCTTGAGGTATAAAGCGGTGCCGTCGCCGTTTTGGACCGCGTAGGCCCGCAAACGGTCCAGGGGCGGTTGAACAACGGCGCAGAGGCGACCGAGGTCGGCTTTCTGTTCGTCGGTGAAGCGGCTGCCGTACTGCACCATGATGGCATGAAGCCTAGCGTCGGCTTCCGCCTGGCTCTCCGGGGAAAGCCTAGCCATGTTGGCGGGAAGGTGGGCCTGGACTGGCGCCGAAGCTGCAGAGGGCGTGACAGATTGAGCTTGGTTTGCGGACGGAGGCGTCTGCGCGGCGCGAGAAGAAAACTCAGCGCTTACGACAGCGGCCGGAGCGACCGAGGCCACGGCCGAACCCATCGCGGAGGCGATAGCGGCACGGCGGGCAAACTCGCGCCTAGAAATTCGATTGCCGGGCTTGTCGGGCATTGCAGGCTTCCTTTCTTGCGCCGACTCTGGCGTTCGCATGTTGCTTGTGGAGTCGCGGATGAGGCTACTGAATCAGGGGTTGAGCGTCAACTAGCCCGGAGGGACAGGTTTGCGAATCGAGTAGCTTCCATCACAATGAGCGACCTACAGCCCCAAACGCAGCCGATCGCCACGGAAATCGCTTACGGCTGCGGCTTTTGGTTGCGAGCTCGGGGGCGGCCTCCAGAACGCATCATTCGGTTACCGCGCTCATTCGGGCACTGCATAGGCTGTATTAGAGTGGATACGCGAAGTTTCTCGGTACCTTTATGAGCCATCCAATTCGACGTGAACCCCGCTGGCCGGCATTTGTAGCAATGTTTGCTGCCGCCGGCGTGTACTTGGCCTTGCCAGAACCTCTTTCGGTGGGTCCGAGTTGGCTATTGCTGGTGATTATTGTGCTTTTGTTGATTCCCATCTTCGTTTCCGATCGGTATGGTCATTATCAGGTAACCCGGATTCTCACATTCACTGCCAATGGCATCATCACCCTCGCTATGATCGCCTCCTTAATTCTTTTGGTTAGAGGCATTCCGGAACATCTTGAGACCCCGAAGGCGCTGCTGCGTTCCGCCAGTGCTCTATGGGTCACCAACATTCTGATATTCGCACTGTGGTACTGGAAGCTCGATGCCGGCGGCCCGCTGAGGCGAGATCATCATGGGCCCGCCAACAGTTCTTTTCTTTTCCCGCAGATGTTGAGCAGGGATGACCAGGATTCGTCGTGGAAACCCCATTTTGTGGACTACTTGTTTCTCGCCTTCAATACCAGCACCGCTTTCTCACCTACGGATACGGCAGTTCTGTCCCGCGCGGCAAAGCTCGGGATGATGGTTCAGTCGTTGATTTCGCTATTGATTGTCGTCTTGCTCGCGGCGCGCGCTGTGAATATTCTTTAAGCTGTCAAGGCCGTAAGTTCCCCGCAGGGAAGCGCTTATTCCCACTGCTTTTACTAGATCCCAACCACTCATAGCCCTCGACGTGTACCGAAGCCGGTCGACGGGCATCTCCTCTATACGGTAAGCACGACGCTCGGCGCTTTTGCGGGCTTGCTCTCGGTAGAACTGGAGCGGTCTGCGCGCTCACCACGCACAAGGTGATTGGATAGTCGCATGTTCGCTTCGCATGCTCATCCTTCGGCTACTCGAAGATGATGGTTTTGTTGTTGTAGAGCAGGATTCTATTTTCAATATGCCATCGGACGGCGCGAGAAAGAACGATTTTTTCCAAGTCTCGCCCTTTCTCCACCAGGTCTTCAAGGGAATCGCGATGTGTGATGCGCGCGACGCCCTGTTCGATGATAGGACCGTCGTCGAGGATTTCGGTGACGTAGTGAGCGGTAGCGCCGATGAGTTTTACGCCGCGCTCATAGGCCTGGTGATGGGGTTTCGCTCCGATAAAGGCGGGCAGGAAAGAGTGATGAATATTGATGATGGGCATCGAATAATGGTTGATGAAGTCATTCGAAAGTACCTGCATGTAGCGCGCGAGCACGACCACGTCGATGTTGTTGGCGGCCAGAAGTTCGAGTTGTTGCGCTTCGGCTTGCGGCTTGTTCTCCTTCGTCACGGGAATGAGATGGAAAGGCACACCATAAAAATCGGCATGCCTCCTGGCGTCGGGATGGTTGCTGACCATCAGCGGAAGATCACACGCGAGTTCTCCGTTTCGCTGGCGGTAGAGCAGATCGACGAGGCAATGATCGTATTTTGAGACGAAGATGGCCACGCGCGGTCGGTGACTACCAAGGGCGATGCACCAGTTCATGCCGAACTTGTGAGCAATGGGACCGAACGCGCCGTCAAGGTCTTTCATATCCAGGCGGAAACCGGCCAGTTCCCATTCGACGCGGGCCAGGAAGTAACGTTCTTCTCCAGTTTGGTGCTGTTCGAAATGTAGAATGTTGCCGTCGTAGCGATAGATGAATTCGGCGATGGTGGCATCTAGACCCTTGCGGTCGGGGCACTGAACCAGAAGCACAGCGGTGTTTTTCATCAGAAGTCCTTTTTCACGGTCTTGCCGGCTCAAATTGTACGCGAGGTTGTGCGCGGGCGAGACGCTGAGATTGCGCGAGTGGCGTGACCGCCTGGGCACGCGCGAAGGTTTTTACGGAGGTGAAGAAATGCGGGTTGATCCCTGGTCGGCGCTCGGCGTGTTCCTGTCCACGGCCGCGACCGACGCCGTATACGTCCTGTTCAATGCGGCGGTGTCTTCTCGCCGACGAGTGCCTGCGGCTACCTGGAGCAGTGTGTGGTATCTGCTGTCTGCATTTGCCGTCATCAGTTATACGAAGAACTGGATGTACGTCGGTTTCGCAGCCTCGGGCTCGCGGGTGGGAGCTTTCATTTCGATGACCTGCTGCGAAGGCCGACAACGGGGGGACTGAGGGGCCGGGTCTTGTGAGATAAGCGTCAGTAGCAACTGGGCTTGGCGCTAGGGCTTAGCCTCGTCTCTGCTGGCACGACACAGTCCTGTATCAGACCAGCGAGGTTGGCGGTAGCTTCACGAATCATCCAATTCGCCGTGAATCCCTGCGGCCCGTATGCGTAGCGATATTCGCCGCCGTGGACAACTGTTAGACAATTCTTAGATCTGCCGATCCGAGAGCGACGCCCTCCCCGAGGTGGCGTCTCGTGTTTTGGCGCTATGGTGCTGAACTGATTTGGCTTTCTGCCGATGGAGTCGGTAGGAGTTCCAAGTCATGGCCGAACCACGGTCTGCGGTAATGATTGTGGCGGATGCTTGGTGGGAAGGACCGGACGGGTCGTTGCAAAAGGGTTCTGCGCGCATCGTGAAAAGTCGCTCTCGGGCGCGTGCGTGCGCGTTAAGACCAGAATCGACGCGGGCTAACTCCATCCCCAAACAGACCGCGGACGCCGTGCCAAATCGGGACGGCCGCGAGCGAACCGACAATCACTTACAAGAGCCGCGAGTGGAACTCACGGAAGTCGCAGAGATCGTGACCAGCGCGCTATCTGACGAGGAAGGGAAAGAAGTGGCGACGGAAGTGCTCGTCCCCAAGGTTAGCTACAGAAAGTCAATGCAGAGACGATGGCGGAGTTCGCAATACCGAGGCGCCCGTCCACCGCAACGATTGGAGGCGCGAGCCAAATCGCCTCTCGAGGAATACGAAGCGCAGATGGAAAGGGGAAAGATACTTATGGAGCTCAACTGGATGGGCCGAGGGAAACGGGGCAGCGGCGGCGAGGACGCGAACGAGGACGTCAGCGCCGTCAGCGGAGGCGCGGACGAGCGGAACAAGCCTGGTGCCTCGGTGGTTGCGGCGCCGGCCAAGAAGGAGCGCGTGGCTCCCGCCGTGGACGGCGACCTGGCGTATCAAAACGAGTTGCTGCCATTGGAAGAGATTTACGTCGCCGCGGGCATCGTAAGTCCGCGGAGAGGCTACACCATAAAGAAGGTGATGGAGATGCTGCGTAGTGAACACCTCAGCGCGTTGTCGAAAGAGATGCGCCGCGCGTCAGTGATGATGGCGCTAGATGCGGCCGGTATTTCCGTCGCTGAGGTGCTGCGCGATGCTCAGGTACGCCGGGAGGCGATCAATTCTTACGAGGCCGAGCAGAAAAAACTTTGCGAGGGGGAGTGGGCGCGCAAGGCGGAAGAGCACGCTCAACTAAAAGAGGAACTCGAGCAAGTTCGTGCGCGTTTCATGGATCGCATGAAGCAGACCTTAGATGGCATAGCACGCGACCGCGCCAGGTTTGGCAGCTGGCTAACAACCATGCATGAGGAATCCCAGAGCATCACCGAAGCTGCGGAGTTGTGCTTGAAAGTGACCTCGCCGCCGGCGGTAGCAAGTGTTGCTCCGGCAGCGGCTGAAGCAAAAGAGGCCAGGATCAAAGTCGTGTAATAGTCCCCGTTGCAGAGAGGTTCTGTAAATTGAGAATCGTCTCGCTCGGATAGTCGGCGGCCATCGATATGATGCGCCGTTTTAAGACGTCGATCGGGACTTAGCCGCCTTCAATGTTTTGAGACTTTTCATGCCCGCGGTTCGTAACCTTATGTATAGGAGGAATTGCGATGAAATCCTCTTTGACCATGTGTGTTCTTTTCCTATTGGTGCTGGGTTTTCTGGCTGGATGCGCGCCGGGCGCTAATCAGTCCCAAGGAACGCCGAGCGACCACTACGGAGTCGCGGGCTTCTGGCTCGGCGTCTGGCAAGGCTTTATAGCTCCGTTTGTGTTTGTGGCCTCCCTGTTCAAAAACAATCTTAGTATCTACGAGGTTCACAATAACGGAGCTTGGTACAACTTCGGTTACCTATTTGGCCTAGCCTGCTTCTTCGGCGGCGGCGGCCACGGCTCGGCGCGGCGGCGGTGAAGGGACGGTGAGAGTCGCGGACAGCCTGCTACCGGTGCACGTTCCGTACCGCACCGTTTACTTTATTGTCTAAGAGACGGTGTTGTCACGAAGGATTGTCGCCAGGTACTAGGCGAGTGCCAGATTCAGATTCTCAATAGCCTCGTCGATCTCCGCAGTGTTCTTGTAGCCAACTGTAACGCAGTCGACACCGGCATTCTTGAACGCGAACCTCATCGCCGCCTGGCGGTCCTCACGATTAAAGGTGCCCTCTCCCACGAGTTTCATACTGATGACGCCCATTCCTTCTCTTCGGACTTGCTTGACGTGGGTGACAACTTCGCTGACGTTTCCCAATCCGTCGGTGTTGTAGTCCTCAGCGTCCATTCGCGTGCCCTTATGATTCATCCGGATCATAGCGACGTCGAGCCAATTGTTTCCGGGCATTTGGCGCAACGCCGGTAGCCCGTGAACCGACGCACCGTGGCTCACTACCGCCTTCTTCGATTCCGCTTCCAGAATCCCATCCTGCCACCGAGTGGTGTCTGCCGGCCATGTCGCGCTATGTTGCCAGTGCAACAGCATGACGTCGAAGTACTCGGTATTCGCGAGTCTGCGCAATTCGTCAATTTTCACTTGCGGACTCACACCTTCATGGGTGGTCACCTTCGACATAATCCGATAGCTGTCGCGCGGGATGCCCTTCAAGGCCACTCCGAGCATTCTGTGCATCTCGCCGTAAGACTCAGCAGTTTCGAAGAAGCGAATGCCACGGTCGTAGGCGTAGCGCACCAGGCTCGTAAAACCTTCTTGCCCCAGGTCGCGCTGCACTTTGCCGCTAAAGCTACCTGTGCCAAACGCGAGCCGAGTCACTTTCACCCCGGATTTTCCTAGCGTCACCCAATCCGTTGCTGTCTGGCGCTCGGCTCTCAGCGGAAGGGTTCCGGTGACAGCAATCGCGCCGGCGGCTAGTCCGGTCTTGAGGAATTCACGTCTGGTGTGGTGAGGCATACTAATCCACCTCCGAACTCGAAATGTTACCACGAGCTGCAGCCGAGTGAATCGAACAGTATGACCTGCCCTTCGATCGCAAGGGAAAAAACGGGGAACCAGGAATGTTGGCCGACTAGTCGTCTACTCGGGCTTCCCATCGACGCATCGCGCTTCGGCCCACTGTCTGTGGGCACTAGGAGGAAGATGCCCTAATTGATCTGCTGGTCCTTAGACAATCCCTGGTTAATGCTCTTTAGCGTCTGGAATCCGTCCTTGACGACCGTTGTCTTGATATTGTCCTGAGTCACGGCTACCGGTTTCAGCAATATGGTGGGCACTTGTATCTTGCCATTGCTCATCGTCCCGTCGGTGTGCAGCTTTTCACCCTTCGCCAAGTGAACCGCTTCCTCGGCCGCTCTTACCGCTTCGTCCGTGACGGGCTTGTAAACTGTCATAGCCTGCGTGCCTTGGGCGATGCAGATAATAGCCGCCAAATCCGCATCCTGCCCGGAAACCAGTACGTTGCCGGCCAGATTGTGTTCGCGGAGGGCCTGAATCGCGCCTCCCGCCATTGCGTCATTGGAGGCGACAACCGCAGAGATGTTGCCCTGGGTGGAATCAATCGCTTTCAGCATAAAAAGGTACGCCTCGGAAGGCAGCCACTCCTTCGTATAGGCATCGGCGACCACCTGGATGTTGCCCCGATCAATATACGGTTGGAGGACCTTCATTTGTTCATCATGCAGAGTTTTGGCGCCTTCGTCGTTTGGAGAACCAGCGATCAGTACATAATTCCCTCGGGGCGCTCGTTTTACCAGATATCCCGCTTGCATTCTGCCGATCTCGACCCGGTCAAAACTCACGTAAAGATCGACATCGCTGTTCAGGACCAGGCGATCGTAACTGACGACCTTTACATTAGCTGCCTTTGCGGCGTCCACCATTCGACTGGCCTTAGCACTGTCGTGCGGCAGCAAAACCAGCACCTTGATGCCTTTCTTGATCATATCCTTCACTTGCTGGAACTGAAGATCATCGTCTCCGTTGGCGTCGCGGGAGATTACCTCCGCCCCTAACTGCTTGGCCCGCACTTCGAAGGAATCCAGGTCTGTCTGCCAACGCTCTCCTTTCATCGCCTCGATGGAAAAGCCTATTTGTAGATTGGCGTCTTGCGCCTGTGCGGGTCTTCCACCAAGGACTACAACGACGATGGCGGAAACAAGCGTCAGCATCCTCGGGGGTTTAGTCAAGATATCGTCCTCCAGTCCCCATAGGATAGCCCGCTGGCGACCAACAAAAGTACAGCTACATGATGTGCGGATGCGCAGAAAGTAATTTCTGCAACCGAACCTTGAAGCTAGCGTGCCTTCACGTTGTAGTAGCCGGTTTTTGAACACTTTGAACAAGGCGGGATGGGTAGAGAAGGGTCGAGGGCCGCGCGCAATGCTAAACAGGGGGACGGACACATCCCTGCTTTGTTCGTGGCTCTGAAAGGGAATTAACTGCCTTTACGCTACTTACGTTTGCGGTTCAGAGTGGCCAAGGATCGGCGGGCGTCTTCGATGGCCCGGTGTTCGGGGCTTCCGTATTCAATGCAACTACGGAGCCGTTCTTCGATGGCTTGCAGAGCGGCCTTGACGCGGGATGGAATCTGCGTGAGGTCCATCTCCAGAACTGCTGAGTCGTAGGGCGTCTGCCACCGGTAAACCGTTGGGCTCGTCATTAGACCTGCTTTCGTCGGGACTTCAAGAGACTGCGGTCGCTTCTAAGTGGGAGTCTTCACTCTACGCTGTTACGGGTGAAAGAGATACAGCTCATTGCGTCGAGGATCAGTGCGTTAGACCAAGAGTGGCTTGGGCGAGCCATTTGTTGAGGACTTCGGTGAAGAAAGGCTGCATCACACTAAACGTGAGGCCCATGCCTTGGTGTGGTTCGAGGAAGGCCACCGTGGCGTGAGTCTCCAGGAATTCCGTTTCGGTGTAGATCTCAATGAGGACATTCTTACCGGGAGGAAACGGGTCGGTCATTTCGACGTAGCAACCGCCCCGGCTGACGTCTCGTACCTGGGATGGTGTGCGGGAATCGTCTTGCTCGTCCAGGATTTCCGCGGTCGCAGAAAACGGAACTCTGGGTTCACGGCGGCGTTCGATTGGCTGCATGGGTGTCCCCTATTCTGGGGAAGGGTGGGTGAAGCAATGCTACCGCGGATTTGGGGAGGGTTCGGAGGAAGCGGACCGCGCTGTGCCTAGGTGCAACGTCGCGGTGACGCAGCCTTGCGCCGAGGCAACCGTGGGGTAGATGCGCTGCTGGAGAGAGCGCGCTTCCTGCGTGAAGCGAGCGCCATTTCGAGCCCCTTGAGCGGCGGCGCGGTGAAATCATTTTCGCTTGACGTGGTTGGTCCGGGGGGGGTAGGCTCGCGGCAATTTCGTCGAGGCCCTCATGCTTTGTTTCACCCGGGCCAGGAAACAGGTCAAATCTCTATTCACACCTCGCGGGGTTACGCGTTGGGGTGTCAGGCTTCGCGGCGTTACGCCTTTCCACGTCGCCCGTGATTGCTTTGAGGCCCGTCGATTCATGCGCGGCGCCCCCAATCGCTTTGGCGAAACGTGTTCGTGGCGGAGCGTTTTGCGATTGCCATTAATGCTGGGAATCGCTTGCGTCTTGGCCGGGGCGGGTCCAGCGCAGTGCCAGGATAGCGGTAGCGAATCGAAAGAATTCCTCGGGAATGGAGCGGAGATCACCGTGATGGTGCGCGACGCTGAAGGGCAGCCAATCTCCGCGCCAGCTACCGTGAAACTTTATCGCGAGGGATCGATTCCCAGCGGTGAGGGCGCGACTTCGCAGGGGCGCTTGCAATTCGTGGTGACCAGTCTTGGTGAATTCACCGTCACTGTGCAACTACCGGGATACCAGAGCGCGCAAAAGGATGTGTCGGTGCGCGAACCGGTCAGGACGCAGGTGGACGTGTATCTGCGGCGAGAGCGTATTGGGGAAAATATTGTGGGTGTGCCGGGGAAACCTGTACTGGCGCCGAAGGCCCGGGAGTCGTATGACAGGGGATTGCGCGCGCTCAGCGAGGACAAGTTGCGGGACGCGGAGAAGTTTGTGAGCGATGCCGCGCGGCTGGCGCCTGGGCATCCCGACGTGCTCTACGTGCAAGGCGTTTTATGTTTGAAGCAGCGGAATTGGGAGCAGGCGCAGAGCGCGTTGGAGAAGGCTACGCAGGTTGATCCGAATCATGCGCGGGCATTTGCGGCGCTGGGCATGGCGCTCGAGGATCAGGGGAAATATGACGCGGCGATTATCCCATTGGAGAAATCGCTGTCGTTGGATGCGGGCGTTGGGTTCGAGACGCATTGGGCGTTAGCCAAAGCGTATTACCAGAGCGCGCGATATGAAGAGGCGTTGAAGAGTGCGCAGGCTGCGCTGGAGGAATCGAAGGGCAAGGCACTGGAGATTGCCTTGCTGGTGGCGCAGGCTCTAACGGCTCTGGGGCACTATGAGGAGGCCGCGCGGACTTTGCGGGTGTTTTTGCGGGAGCACGGAGATCGGCCGGAGGCGGGGAAGGCGCGGCGTTGGTTGGATGCGTTGCGGAGCAGCGGCAAGATTGGCGCGGAGTAGCGGATTAATCGCAAAGCTTTTGTATCAGCTTGAGCGCGGATTTCAGGGACACAGACAAGAGTGTCTGTGCCACCCAGAAGTTATTCGGTGTGGGTTAGGTCGTGGATTTGGGATTCTAGGGCTTGGTTGTATTGGCGTTCGATTTGGAGTTCGGTTTGGAGCTTCTTGACGAGCAGTTCGAGTCGTGCGACTTCGGCGCGAAGTTTTTGAGCGTCGCCGCTGGGTACCGCGCGCGCGGGCGCGTGAACTGGCGGTTGCGCTGGCTGCCCTGCATGAGCGTGCTGGCCGGCGTGCTGGCTAGGATGCTGCTGCGCGGGCGGGAAATTTGGCGGCGCAGAGGATGCCGGTGACGTGGGGCGCGGCGTGAAGGCTTCGGCTAACGCGCGGGGCCAAGCTGACTCCGGGACGCGTTGTTCGGAGGCGTGCGGCTGCTGCGCCGCGTGTGTTGGCCCGGGTGGCGGAGGCGTCGCTGGCGCAAACAGGTTGCTCAGCGAGTTTGCGGCGCTGGGAGCATGGGAGATATTGGCAACGCCGGGGATGTTGTGAATCCCGGGAATGCTTGGCGCCGCCGGGCGATCGGTCGCGGACGGTGCCGGGCTTGCTGGTTTCGGATTGAGCAGAGCTTTTACGCGGCCGATTAGTTCTTGCGGCTGAAACGGCTTGCGGATCAATTCGTCGGCGCGGACAGATACTGCTTTGTCGGCCACGGTCTTGTTGACCACGCCGGACATCAGCACTACAGGGATATGTCCAAATTGTGCGTGCTGCTTGATTTGGGTGCAGACCGAGTAGCCGTCCTGATCCGGCATGATGACGTCGGTGATGACGGCGTCAGGGGGATTCTGCTCGAACTGCGCGAGCGCGGAAGCGGCGTCGGCGCAGGCGATGACGTTGAAGCTCTCGCGGCGAAAAGCGATCTTGATGACTTCGCGCATGGTCGCGGAGTCGTCGATGAAATAGATGGTGGGCGTGCGTTTTGCCGGGGCGTCGGTGAGTTGTGGAACGGACATTAGTTCGCTCATAGCGCTTCCTTGTCGGCTAAATTTTCTTCGGATACACGATGTTGATCTGCGAGTTCGCTTAAGATCCTGTCGACTTCGGAATTTTCGTGCAGTGTGATGGCGGTCGTTAAGTTGTCGGCCGCCCCGCTTTCGTGCGACTCCTGTTCGGGTGCAGTGTTCTCTTGCACTGACGCGCCTTGCACCGCCGCGTCTTGCACCGGCCGATCTTGCACCGAGGTATCTTGCACTGGCTCGTCTCGCACCGCCGCGTCTTGCACCCAGGCCTCTTGCACTGAGGCATCAGAATTGTCGGTGAAGAGGCCTACTGTGTCTTCCGCCTCGGGCGACTCTGCTTCTCTGCTGTACTCGCCGCCTTCTTTTGGGTCGACATCGATCATTCGAGGCTCAGGGGAAGGAAAAGTGTCTGCGCTTCCTAGAGCGTCGAGCGCTAGCGTTTCCTTCGCACTGTCTTCAGTCGTTGCGTTGTTCGCGTTTTCGTCGTATTCGCGCATGGCATCGAGCATCAGGTCCGTGGCCGACCGCAGCACGGTCTGTTGAGCGGAAGTGGCGCCGTAGACAAATTTGTAGACTCCGGTGCCGCCCTGGACGCAGCTTTTCACGATGTGGATTACGGCTTCGTCGCCGAACAGGTTGCCGCATTCGGCGTGAGTGATGGTACCCGCGTCGAAGAACAGGACCGCGTCGGCGGCTGCGGCGTTGATGTGCAGCGCTCCGGTCTGGCGGGCGTGGCCGAGCATCTGGAGCACGCCGGGAAGGTCGTGATGCGAGAGGCTGCCGCTGAGGCTGGTGTCGGCCTGGGCGAGCATTTGCGTGGGTTGGAAGCCTTCGGCTTTGCTGATGATGATGTTGCGAATGTGAGTAGCGATCACTGCCGGCTGACGCCCGCGATCGATGTAATCGTCGCAGCCGGCCTGGAAGGCTTCCATCAGAGCGCGCTGGCTGCCGTCGCCTAGAGCGATGATGGGGAGCGCGGCGTTTTTGGGGTCGGCGTGGATGATTTTGGCGATTTCCAGCGCGCCCATTTCACGCATGTTGGTGGCGCACACCACGGCTGTAGGCATGTCGTACTCGAGGGTCGTCAGCGCGAATGCGGGTTGTGTGCTGGAAAGGACTTCAAAGCCTTCACGTTTCAGGGCGTCGCTTAGGCGCTTCGAGAAATAGACGTTACTGTCGATCAGCAGAATTTTGGCTACGCGGCCTGGTTCGATCATGAGAGCGCCTCCTGCTGCTGCAGGGCTTCGGTGGGCGCTGGGAGAATCGTGGGATTTGGACCGGGAGTCAACGCGTTGAGATTGAGGACTTCGATGACATCGCCGTCGTGCGAGAGCCAGCCGGATACGTGCGGGAAGTCGGCTTCGCTTGCCGGAATCATTTCCGCGAAGATGAGTTCGCAATCCCCGGTGACTGGGAGAGCGATCCATTCTGTGCCGTTGGCGTAGCGGCGTTGTGCGATCAGATAGAAGCGGCGGGAGAGGAGACTCTTGCCGATTAATCTGGCGGCTACGTCGCAGACTGGGACGATGCGGCCTCGGCGGAGGATTACTCCTTCGATTTCTTTCGTGTGGTGCGGGAAGCGGAAGATGCGGCTTGGGGCCACGAGTTCGGCAATGTCACCCGCGGCTACGGCGAAACGGCGCTCGGCCAGGCGGAGGAGGACGAACGATTCGGAATCGGTTTGGGTTTGCGGGCTCATTGGGCGAAGCTCGCTGGGTCGATGGTGCAGGGCGTTGGATCAGAACCCGCACCCTTAAAACCGAAGGGTGCGGCGCCCGGGTCGGAGTTTACGGGAACGTCTGACGATGATTCCAGGAGCGTGGCTTCGCTTTGGGAGTCGTCTGCGATGGTTGACGCATCTGCGGACCCATTCGACTGTAGCGACGAGTCCAGGAGGAAGAGTTCGTCTGGGGTCAGGAAGCCTTCGGGCTTTACTACCGGGACCACTGTTTGGTCTATGGCGGTTACGCCGCGGTACCAATCGCGCTCGTCGTTGCAGAAGGCTTGGGGGAGGGCTTGCAGGCGCGTCATGGTGGTCATTTTCTCGATGCCATCGACTAACAGGGCGGTGCGCGTGCGGCGGAGGACGAATACCAATGCCGGCGCGAATGGTGGCAGGCCGAAATGCATGGCGCCGTTCACGACGTAGAGAGAGTGTTCGCCGCGCTGCACAATGTGGCGGACTTTGCGAAGGCCGGCTTGCGCGATTTCCTTGGCCGCGCCGGATAAGGTGTCCACGCTGCGGACTTCTTTCACGGACGCGGATGAGACCGCAAAGAGTTGGCCGCTGACGCGGAACAGAATGATCTGCTCGGTGCGAACGGGCTGCGATTTTGGGGGCGCGGGGAGGCGCATTACTTCACTCCCACCGGCGTAGCCTTGCAGATGTTGATTACGCGCTTTTCGATGGCGGCGTAGATGTCGTCAAGCGGCAGGACCTGCTCGACGTTGGCGGCTTTGATGGCTTCGGCGGGCATCCCGAAGATCACCGAGGTGGCCTCGTCTTGGGCGATGACTAGCCCGCCAGCATTGCGGATGGCTTTTGCGCCTGATGCGCCGTCGTTGCCCATCCCGGTTAGTACGACACCGATGGTCATCGCGCCGGCGTAGGCCGCGGCGGTTTCCATGGTGACATCGATGTTCGGGAGATAGCCGTTGATGCGGCCGGAAGTGCCGTCGAGTTGGATGCGACCCGTCGGAGTGATGCGCAAATGTTGCGCGCCGGGGCATATGTAGAGTGTCCCGGGTAGAACGGGCTCGTTGGCCTCGGCTTCCTTCACGCGGATGCTGGTGAACTCGGCTAGTTGCGCCGCGTATTGAGTGGTGAACGTCGCGGGCATGTGCTGCACCAGGAAAACGGCAGCGGGGAAGTCGCGCGTGAAGCCGGGAGCGAGACGCATCACCGTTGCGGGTCCGCCGGTGGAGGCGCCCAGAACGACGATCGGGAAGCGCTGGTCGAGCGGCGTCGTTGGTTGCGGACGAGGGGCGACGCGTTGCGGAGTGCTCGTGGGACTGTTGCCTACCGCTTGAAGCGTGGACGCCAGGCGCGACGCGGTGCGGACTACGCGGACTTTTGCGGACATGCGCACTTTGCGAAGAAGATCGTCCTTTACGCTTTGCATGTCGAGGTCGATACCGCTGGATGGCTTGGCAACGAATTCGATGGCGCCGAGTTCGAGAGCTTTCAGCGTGCTGGCTGCGCCTTCGCGGGATTCCGAGCTGACGATGACGATGGGGCGCGGGTTCGTGGTCATGATTTGCGCGGTGGCCTGCAAACCATCGACGTGGGGCATGTTGATGTCCATGGTGATGACATCAGGCTTCAACGATTCGGCCAGCGTGACGGCTTCGCGCCCGTCTTTGGCTTGGCCGACGACTTGTAGTTGATCGTCGGAATTCAAAATAGTCTCGAGGACCTTGCGCATGAAGGTCGAGTCGTCAACGATGAGGACGCGGAACTTTTTGTTGGGAGTGGTCGCCATCGTTTGTTCCTACGCTACCGGTACTACCTGGCGCGTTGCCTCCGTTCCGATAAGTTTTTCGACCGCGGCGATAAGTTGATCTTCCTGCACGGGTTTGGTGAGGAATGCGGTGGCGCCCTCTTTTATCGCACGATCGCGATGCTTGGCTCCGGCGCGCGAGGTTACGACCATGACCGGAATGCGGCGCGTTGTGGGGCTTTGGCGCAGTTGAACCATCAGTTCGTAACCGGTCATGCGCGGCATTTCGAGGTCGGTGATGACCAGATGGCAGCCGTGCTGGGTAACCAGTTCTGCGGCTTCGAGGCCGTCGGCAGCGAGCTTCACGCGATAGCCGTTCTTTTCGAGCATGCGACCGACGAACTTGCGGACGCTGATCGAATCGTCGGCAACAACGATGACGCGTTCGTGCTCGACGCGATCGATGGCGTCGGTGGGGATCGTGCCACGGGCGACCGCTTCGGATCCGGGGGCGAAGACGCGAGCCGCGCTGGCGCTGGCTTGCAGGGTGCGGCGCTCGTTGGGTTCAGTTGCGACCATGCGATTGAGATCGATGAGCAAGATCAGGCTGCCGTCTGGAGCGATCGTCGTGCCTGGGAAGAGTTTTACGCGACGCAGATATTCGCCGAGATTCTTGATAACGATTTCGTCTTTGCCGAGAACTTCTTCGACGACGAGACCGATCTGGCGATTGCCGGTGTTGGCTACCACCATACGGAAGTAACCGTTGATGGCTTCCAGCGGCGGAAGGCCTAGATAGCCGTCGAGGCGGATGACTTCGGTGACGACATCGCGCACTTTGGTGAGAAGTTTGCCGCCTACGTCTTCGATTTCGTCGGCGCGGATACGACGAATCTCTTCCACCACGGCAAGAGGGAGAGCAAAACTGACTCCGCCACAGCGGACGAAGAGCGCGGGCGAAATGATGAGGGTCAGCGGGACTTTGAGGGTGAATTTCGTGCCTTCACCGCGAGTGCTTTCGATTTCGACATCGCCGTTGAGGGCGTTGAGATTCGCGCGGACAACATCGAGGCCGACGCCGCGGCCTGCGAGTTCGGTCTTGGCCGGAGCGGTGGAGAAGCCCGGATGGAAGAGCATCTCGCGTAGATCGCGCTCGGTGAGGCGATCGGCGGTTTCGCTGGAGACCAGCGCGCGTTCAACGGCGCTCTGCTTTACGCGCTCGTAATCGATACCACCGCCGTCGTCCTCGACTTCGATGTAGATGTGATTGCCGCGGTGATAGGCGCGGAGAGAGACTTTGCCGGCTTCCGGTTTGCCGGCGGAGAGGCGCGCGTCGCCTCGCTCGATGCCGTGGGCGACGGAGTTGCGGACCAGGTGCACGAGCGGATCGGAAATTTGCTGGATGATGTTGTTGTCCAGTTCGGTTTCGTTGCCAACGAAGTCGAGTTCGACTTGCTTGCCGGCGGATTGCGCGGCGTCGCGGACCGCGCGAGACAAACGGGAATAGAGGGTGCCGATAGGCACCATGCGGGCCGCGGTGAACTCGTCCTGCAAGTGGTGCGCTAGTTTCGTGAATTCGTCGATGTCGCCTTCGACGCGGCCGATGTAGCCCTCGAGTTGCGTCAGGACTTCGTTGACGTCGGCGGAAATTTCGGCCATGGAGCGAGAGAGGATGTTGAAATCGTCGTAGCGGTCCATCTCGAGCTCGCTGAAGTCGTCGAAGAAGCCGTCGCCTGCGGCGGCGCTGGTTAGGCGCTTCGGTGTGGTGGCGGCATTCCAGGAAGCGGTTGCGCGGGACGAACTGATGCGGTTGAACTCGTACTTTTCCTGGAACTCGTTCACTTTGCCTTGCAGGCGTTCCTTCGAAAAACTGAGCGTGTCTACGAGTTTTTCGAGTTCGGAAACGCGGCCGACCATGCGGGTGCGGTTGATGACCAGCTCGCCGACGGTGTTCATCATGCGGTCGAGGCGTTCGAGAGCGATACGAACGGACTTGGCGGAAGCGGCCGGGCTTGCTGGCTGCATGCCGGATTTGCGAGCTTGCTGCGGCGCGGCGATTTCTTGTTGATTTGCCTGAGGAACTTCGTCGTTGCTGGATGCTTCGCCGAGAGTCTCTTCCGCATCGAGAGGTGCGAATTCGGCGATGCGGTTGAGCAGGGAATCGACGCCGGCGCGCATTTCGGATTCGTCGGCCCACTGGCGATGCAGGGTCTTTTTCAGAACGTCGACGGATTCGAGACAGATATCGACGACTGCGGGCGATGGTTCAATTTCGCCGTCGCGCAGGCGGCCGATCAAGTCTTCGACGCGATGGGCGATGGCACCGAGACGCTTCAGGCCCACTTGCGCGGCGGAACCCTTGACCGTGTGGATGGCACGGAAGAGGCGATTGATTTCCTCGGGGTTGTTGTTGCCTTCTAGGGAGATGAGGCAATCGCTTACGACTTGCAAGTGCTCTTCGGCTTCTGGTTGGAAGAATTCGAGGATTTCGGGACCTACTTCGTCGTCTGCGGGCAACGCGTCGAAATACGAACCAGTGAGAGCGGCCTGCGGGACCTCGTCGAGTGCCGGAGGAGTTGCTGGGCGCTGATCGAAAGTCAGAGGAATCGGTTCGACCGGGAAAGCGAAGCGGTAGCGCTCTTTGAAGGCGGCGATGTCTTCGATATTTTCCTGGCCGGTGTCGCTGATTTCGAGCAGATCGGTTTCGAGCAGGGAGATACCATCGGACAAGAATTCTGTTAGAGGGCCGTGCAGATCGTCGCCCAGCGTGGCATTCAGCGAGTATTGAAAAACGTGTGCTAGCTTTCCGGCGATTTCGGAGAAACGCGGGAAGCCGTAGCTGGCGGACGTGCCGCTCAGTGTATGGGCGGCGATGTAGAGGCGTTCCAGATCTTCGCGGCGCGGCTCAATTTCCTGAAGCACGCTCACGTATTCGCGCAGGTACTGGAGGTGCTCGGAAGCCTCCTGGAGGAATAGCTCGACGGCTTCGCGGTCTGGGATGCTCACGAGGCTCCTCCTTCCAGTACGAGTTCGGACTTCTGGAGTTCCTCGGCTGTAGGTTTGCGGTAGAGGATGCAATCGTTCAGAACGATGGCCTGAAACTTTACGGGCATTTTCGAGATGGATTCGGAATGGCCGAGGAAGAGGTATCCGCCGGGTTCCAAGCTGTCGTAAAAGCGCTGGACCAGGGTGCGCCGGCGCTCCTCAGTGAAATAGATCAGCACGTTCATGCAAAAAATCAGGTCCATGCGGCCTACGTAGACGGCCGAGGCTAGATTCATTTGTGCGAAGGTGATCATTTTCTGAAGCCGGGACTTGACCTGATAGCCTTCCTTGACCTGCGTGAAATGCGCCGCCAGTTGCTTCTCACTTACGCTGGCTACGCTGCGTCCTTTGTAAACTCCGCGTTCTGCTTGCTTCAGCGCGTTTCTGCTGACGTCCGTGGCGAGGATTTCGAGCTTCCAGGAGTCGGTGAAGGAAAGCGCGTCGGCAATGGTGATGGCGATTGAATAGGGTTCCTCTCCCGTCGAACAGCCTGCGCTCCAGACGCGCAGGGTTCGCGGATTCTTCCAGAACTTCTTTACGTGCAACTCGGGCAGGAGCCGCTTTTCGAAGGCCTCGTATACGCCCGGGTAGCGAAAGAACGATGTTTCCTGCGTCAGCAAGCTTTCGAGTAGAGCTTCGTACTCGACATTTGTCTTGCGAATCGCGCGCAGGAGCTCCGTGCCTCCTGCGAGTTTTTTCGCGACGATGTGCTCGCGGACCCGCGTGGAGAAGAAACGCTCGCGCGATTCGTCGAAACAAATGCCTGTCCGCTCTTCGATCAGCATGCGGATCTCGCTTAACTCGTGTTCGCTCAAACGGACCGCAGGTCCCTGGCGTTCGCTCATCGTGGTCACGTTTCGGCTCCGTTCCTTCCGTGCGATCGCTATGCGGTCGCCCTTACGCGCAACCGCAGAGCGGTTTGCGCCGGAGCTGGGAATCGTTGCCTATCGAGCCGCGCCTGCTGGAACGGGCCGCTCGGATTCTTCATGCACGCTGCCTTGTTTTGCTGCCCGGAACTGGGCCAATGCTTCATTGAGCTGGTCTGAGAGCTTGACAAGCTGGCTGACCGTGGCGACCGTGCCGCGTGTGCCTTGCGAGGTCTGGCGCGTGATGCTGGAAATGATTTGCATGGCGTGGGCGACCCCTTCCGTGCCGCGTACCTGCTGTTTCGAGGCCAGAGAGATTTCCTGGACGAGCTCGGCGGACTGGCGGACTACGCTGGAAATTGCGTCGAGCGCGCGGCCTGCTTGATCGGCCAGCGTTGCGCCGCCTTCCACTTCCTTGGTGCCTTCTTCCATGACCACGACGGCTTCGTTCGTCTCGGCTTGGATGGCCTTGATCAGGGCTGCGATGTCTTTGGTGGCGCTGCGGGAGTGTTCGGCCAGCTTGCGGACTTCGTCGGCGACGACGGCGAAACCGCGGCCAGCTTCTCCGGCGCGGGCTGCTTCGATGGCAGCGTTCAGCGCAAGGAGGTTGGTCTGCTCGGTGATGTCGTTGATGACGTTGATAATTTCCGAAATTTCGAGTGAGCGGTCGCCTAGCGACTTGATCTTTTTCGCGGTGGCCTGCACGGAGGCGCGGATGCGCTGCATGCCTTCGAGAGTGTCACGGACGGCTCGGTTGCCTTGTTCGGCGGCATCGAGAGCGCGGCGCGCGGCTTCGGCGCTGGCTTCGGCGTTGTTGGACACTTGCTTCATCGAGACCGTGAGCTCTTCTACGGCGCTGGAGGTGTTGGTGATTTCCTGATCCTGCTGGGTGGCGCCGGCTTGCATCTCGTCGGCGGCGACCAGGATGTTGTTGGAGCAAGCGGTGACTTCCATGGCGGCCTTGCGGACGCGCTCGAGAACCTTGGTGAAATTGTCGAGCATGTAGTTGATGGAGTCGGCCACGTTGCCGAGGGCGTCGTTGGTGACCTTGCCGCGGAGAGACAGATCGCCGCGGGCAACCTGGTTGATGACTGTCAGTAACTCGGTGATGCTGCGCTGGAGGTTGTCGTTGGCCTCCTGGTTGCTGTTGGCTTTCGAAACTTTTGCGACGGCGCGATTGAGATTGTCGGCGATGTAGCCGAGTTCGTCCTGTGAGTGAACTTCCGCGCGGGAGCGAACGTCGCCTGCGGCGAAGCGCTCGGAGAAATCCGCGAGCTGCTTGACCGGGGTGAGCAGAGCGCTGCCGAGGCGCCACGCGAGGAGCAACGCCATGCCTACGGCGAGCGCCAGTGCAAGGAGCACCGAGCCGCTTGCGCCGCTTGGCAGTGCGCCGAAGTCGAAGAGAGATGCGCCGCCGGATTGCCGGCCGGCGCTGTAGGCCAAGCCGAGTACGGCAAATAGCACGACGCCGTTTGCCAGAACCAGCGTCCAGATTGTGGAACTCAGTCGCGATTTCATGCCTTCCTCCAAAGCTTTCCTACGGCGCGCTCCGGCGTTGCCGGTAGTGTGGCCGCAAAACTCAAATGCTGGGTCCTGGGTAAACCTCGAGCAATTTCCTTAGGTCGATCAAGAGCGCCAGCCGATCTTCGTGGCGCAGCATGCCTACGCAGTGCGGCACATTTTCCGGAGCTTGCTCCAGAAGATCGTCGGTGGTTACGGAATAAGTGCCGATAACTTCGTCGGCAGCGATGCCCACGCGAAGGTCGTCATGTCCTGCTTCGCCGCGTAGGGAAGCGACGACCACGTGTTTCGGCAGCAGGCCGGGGCGGCGGCCTTCGGTCAAAGCGATGTCGATCAGCGGAACGATAACGCCTCGCAAATTGAAAATGCCGAGAAGATAAGGAGGAGCGAGGGGCACCTTTGTCAGCAAAGGCCAGTCCAGCACTTCTTCGACGTCCAGCACCGGCAGGCAGAAGCGTTCGCGGCCACTGCGAAAGACGCAGAACTGCGATTCCGCGGGACTGTCGTCCAGCGGACCGAGAGCTTCCAGCAGATCGGCAGCGTCGGCGTTGGCGGCTAGCGGCGTTAGATGAAAATCGTCGAACATGCTTACGTCATCCTCGGGCGATGGCTCACGAAATGGCCCTTGCGATTTCTGGTGCGGTGGTTCATGCGAATCGCCGGACTGCGCGGAGCAACTCTTCGCGCGTAAAGGGTTTGGTTACGTATCCGTCGGCGCCTTGCTGCTCCCCCCAGTAGCGGTCGCTCGGCGTGTCTTTCGAAGTGACCAGGATTACCGGGATGGCGTTGAACTTAGTGTTGCTTTTCAGCTCGCGGCAAACCTGAAAACCGTTGCGTTCGGGCATGACAACGTCCAGCAGGATGACGCTGGGTCCCTCGGCGGTAATGAATTCCTCAATGCGTCGCGGGTCGTTCAGGCCGACAGGGTTATAGCCCTCGGTTTCCAGGAGGCCTTGCATCAGCCGCACTTGCGATGGCGAGTCGTCGACGATCAGGATTTTTTTCTGGAGCACAGAGTTCTCCGAACAGTTCTCCGCTGCATAAGGGTGCACGTCAGCGGCCAGCTTTGGGCCGGGATCGCAACGTTTGTCGCGTTGGTATAACGGCCTCAAAATGAGGCACTTACGGTAGAACTGGGAGATCGCTAGCTGCGGCGAGAGCGTGACGCTACGGCGTCGGGCGTCTCAGCTTGAGATGCATTCTCAGCGTCGCGCATTTCGGTGGCGAGGGATGAGAATCGCTGCATGATTTCGTTTATGCGCAAAGCCATGCTGTGAATGGTTTTGATTTGCGCGAGAGATTGCTGTGAAAGCTGGCCGGGCTCCAGGAGCAGGAGTTCTGCGTTGCCGAGCATGGAGGTCAGCGCATTGTTGACGCTGTGCTTCATGTCAACCATGTAGCGGCCAAGCGTGGCCTGATGTTCGTTGCGCGCGGCTTTATTTTCGGCGTGGCGCGCCGCGCGTATGGCTTCGGTGCGGCGCAGAGATTCGCCAGCGACCAGCAGCAACGTTTGCGTCCAGTCTTCGCGGAGCGGGATGTGCACGAGACGCGGATAGCGGGAGCGCAACGGAGAAAGTTCGCGGGAGTCAGCTGGTGCGCATAGGATCACAGCCGTGGCGGGCTCCAGCGACTTCAATACTTCTGTCAGTTTGCCTTCGCGCAGTGGACCGACAACGACAAGTTCGTGGTCGATTGCCTCGTGCTCACTCCACAAATCGCTTCCGAGCACCGTGATGGCGGGAGCCTGGCGTTCGGCTTGCCAGCACGCCGTCAGCAGGCGCGCAAATTCGGTTTCATCCGTGACGATCAGTGCGTTGGAGTTTGGCAAAAGGGACCGGCTCCCAATCCTGGTCTTACGCCATCGTTCGCTGCAATTTCTTTACCGCGTCAGGGATCTATGAGCAGTCGCGCGCTTGCTAGAGTTTCTCAGCCTCGTCGAGCGCAGAAAGCAAACGCTTGGTGCTAATGCCCAGATTCACCGCGGCTTCTGTATCTTTCGCTTGCTTGGCGACGTCCACGCGTTCCTGCAGGCGAGACACCTCGATACGCGCGATGGAGAGTGCGCGGTCCAGGCCCGTGGCGTTGCCGGTTTCCTTGGCGGATTCGGTCGCCGCGGTAACTAAGGCGCGAGCGACGACGGCGCGACGCAGGTCTTCAGCCGAGGGGCTGTCCTCGCTGACGAACGCGGTGACCTCCCAGGAGGACATTAAGATGCGAGCGCTGCCGATTTTGACTGTGGTCATGGAGCGGCCGCGCGTGGGGGGGACGGCGATGAGCTGCTCCCAAATTTGTTCCAGACAAGATTCAAAGTCCAGAAGCGCGGGGACTTCTGATTTTTTGGGAGCCTCCGGCACGGAACGCGTGAGAGGTGTGATAGGGGCTACGTCGCGATGCGCGGTGTCGGGTGCGAGTGATGAGCCGTTTTCGGTCGCCTTTGGCGCAATCCGTTCGAGGGCGCGCTCGACGTCTGAGCGCAAAGCTAGAAGCTTTTCGAACGTTTCGTTGACGGTTCGCTCAGTATATTCCTTCTGAAACGGCTGCTTCCATTCGTCGGCGAGTTGACGGATTTTTGGGAGAGGCTCCGCGGTCGACAGACCGAAGTTTTGGCAGTCAACGATGCGCACACCTGCGGAATCGAGCTGGCTCAACCCCGCGCGGATGGCGATGAGATCGGCGTGCATCAGTTCGATCAGCGTGCGACGCAGGAGAAAGTTAAAGCGTACAAACGCCAGAAGGGAAGAAGGCTCATAGAACATCTTGCCGGAGGTCTCTTTTACTTTGCGGCCTTGTTCGATGAAATTGGTTTTCAGCATGTCCCGGAAGCTGCGGAAACCGCGAAGAGCAACGATCATTTTCTCGAGAGGCTCGCACCAGGCGATAGGCGCGGTGCTGACCTCGCCCAGAACAGGTTTCATGACCTGCGCGACGTCCTCCAGCTCAATCTGTTTGTGATAGATCTTTGCGGGCGCGCAGAGCGCGAAATACTGGACCAGGAGGAAGTCCGTTTTATCGCGGTCCATATTGGTTTTGGAAGGCTTGCGCAAATGGCGCTGAATGAGGGCACGGAGTCCGGCTTCGCTGGCATTGAGCGTGGTCATCTGGAGCAAATGGCGAAGCTGATAGACGAGCACCTGCTGATCCATGGCATCGAGCCACGTCTGGATCTTGGAGAAGGTCTCGAGTTCCGGCTTTTCGGGCAAATTCCGCTTGTCCGGCGCAAATGGGATTTCAACGGTGAGTTGCTTGGCGAGCGCGAGATAGATTGGAAAGACCGAACGAGCTTCGTCCCACTGTTCCTGGCGCAGCGTATCGGGACGCGCAGGAGGAGAGTAGGAAAGATTAAGAGTGGTCATCTTGGTCATGGCTGCGTCACCCAGTCGCAAGGCCCCTGCGCGAATTTTACGGCCACCGCTTTGCGGCCTTCGTGATACTGCACGGCGATAACGGTGGCCTCCGCCGCGCGTCCTTTTCGATCTCGTTCGAGGCGCACACGATCGTCGAACTCCAACGGCAAGGTGGAAAGGAAGATGGCGAAATCGGGAGCCGCAAATTCAACGGTGGCCGACTCGCGCAACTTGGTGCGGCCGCCTCGAAGTGCGGTCACCTGCACGGATATGCGGACGGCGGCGGCTTGCGGAAAGAACCGCGCAAGCTGCTCCGCGCAACCCTGTTCTTGATCCGGGAGCGCGATCTCTGCTGAGCTTTTCACATCGCCTCTCAACTTGTCGGCGCGAGTGCGACCGCTGCCTTGAACAGACACACGCCGCCGGTAAACACAGAAACCCGCAGGGAGAGATGCACGTCGGACGCCAAAAGAAGTGATGGCGGGGGCGGCTGGGAAAGCGCTGAAACGGTGAGGGTTAGATATTTACTCCGCCGTGAAGGGGGCTCGACGCGTCTCAGGGTGAAACGCGAACGTCTCAGCAATCTGGTGTGTCGCGGGGAGTTGGCGGGACGTGAGACGTCTCCCGTTCAGTGAGATGCGGCGTGAACCTTGGTTTCGTCTGTGGCGTCGGCTGGTTCGGGCTTCATCGGAATGTTATAACGCTTCAGCTTGCGGTAGAGCGTCGCGCGGCTAATGCCGAGCATCTTGCCCGCAAGAGCCTTGTCGCCATTTGCCTGTTCGAAAACGCGCAGGATGGTCATGCGTTCCATTTCCGCGAGCGCCGTTGTGGAAAGTGAGGCGGTGTCCTGTAAGGATATGGACGCTGGTGCAGCGGCATCCATTCGAATCGCAGGGGGTAGGTCGCCAACATCGATCACTCGGTGGTCGCCGAGGGCGACAGCGCGGGCGACGCAGTTCTCCAGTTCGCGAATGTTGCCGGGCCAGTCATATTGGAGGAGGCTCTTCATCGCCGCGGGTGTGACCTGGAGATTTTCACCGCGTGCGTAGCGGTCCAGGAAATGATGGACCAGCATAGGGATATCGGAGCGGCGATCTCGCAAAGCAGGCAGGTGCACCGTGACGACGTTGAGACGGAAGTAAAGATCCTTGCGGAAAGTCCCGCCGCGGTAGGCGGATTCAAGATCGCGGTTCGTTGCGGCGATGACACGTACGTCGACGTTCACTTTTTCGTTGCTGCCGACTGGACGGACTTCCTTTTCCTGAAGAACTCGGAGGAGTTTCGCCTGCATTTCCAGAGGAAGCTCGCCAATTTCGTCCAGGAAAATCGTGCCGCCGTTAGCAGCTTGGAATAGGCCGGCCTTCGATTTGGAGGCGCCAGTGAACGCGCCTTTTTCGTAGCCGAACAGCTCGCTTTCCATCAACGTCGGAACCAGAGAGCCGCAATCGACGGCAATGAAAGGCGTTTGCGCCATGGAGCCACGGAAATGAATGGCGCGCGCGGCAAGTTCTTTACCTGTGCCGCTCTCGCCGGAAATCAGAACAGGAGTGCGCGTGTCTTTCAAACGCGAAATCATCCGCAGTACATCCTGGATATTCGCGGAGGTGCCGATGATTCCGTCGAGGTTTTCCTCGGTGTTGACGCGCTCGCGCAGGAACTCGTTCTCGGTCACCAAGCGGATCTTCTCCGCCATGCGCTGGAGCAGCAGCCGCATCTTTTCCACACGGAAAGGCTTTTCGATGTAGTCGTACGCCCCCAGTTTCATGGCATCGACCGCGGACTCGATGGAACCATGGCCAGTCATGATGGCCACTTCGGTGCGCGGGATCAGCGCTTTCACCTGGCGCAGTAGTTCGACCCCGGACTGGCTGGGAAGCTTCAGGTCCGTCAACACAAGATCCGGGGATTCCGCGTCGAGCCGGGACACCGCGGACTCGGCGCTTTCGGCCTCCGCGCATACGAACCCGAGCGAGGTTCCGATCGTCATGCACAGGCGGCGGATACTTTGTTCGTCGTCAACTACAAGCAAACGGATTTTGAGGTCGGCGTTCATGGTTTCCCGAAGGTTTTCTCCACTACGGTTAGTAGTTGTTGAACTCGAAAAGGCTTTTCAATGCATGGCGTTCCACTCTGCGCCAGCAAGGCTTGCGTATCGCTGTTGGCGGTGTCTCCGCTGATCAGAATGATGCGGGTGCAGAGTTCCGGACGGTTTTGCTGAATCCAGGCGTGCACCTCGGCGCCATTTACCGACCCTGGCATGCGGATATCGGAGATCACCCCGAAGTATTCGCCGCCGTCGAGCTTTTCGAGCCCTTCGGCGCCAGACGAGGCGTCAACTACCGAGTAGCCACGCCGCTCCAGCGCTGCGCGCAAGAAGGCGGTGACAGAGGGTTCATCCTCGATCAGCAGAATGGGCGAGGAGGTCCGCGACTCGGATTGCAACGTCATCGCCCGACTTCCTTGGCAATTGCGGCCGCTGTGGCTGCTTCTGTTGCAATTGGAACTCGCACGATGAAGGTGCTCCCTTGACCGTCCTCGTTATTGCGGCAGAGGATTTCTCCACCATGAGCGCGGACAATGCCATAGCAAATGCTGAGGCCGAGGCCCGTGCCTTTGGCGGCTTGCTTTGTCGTGTAAAACGGGTCAAAGATGCGTTCCGTGTCCGGAACTCCAGTTCCGTTGTCGGTGATCGCTACCTCAATGTTTTGATCGTTCCGGCCGGTATGAATCACGATGCGTCCGCGTTGTCCGGCATCCTGAACGGCGTCGTACGCGTTATTCAGAATATTCAAGAAAACCTGCTGCAGTTGCTGGGCATCGCCGAGTGCCGGGGGAAGATTTTCGTCGAAATCTTCGAGGACCTCGACGCCGTGACTCGCAAAATCGTAGCTGCGAAGCTTGATGGTCTGGCGCAGGACGTTGTTGAGGTGAACGAGTTCTCGCTGCACTGGGCGTTGTCGGGCGAAGCTGAGCAGGTCCTGGACAATGTCTTTGGTGCGCTGGGTCTCGTGCAGGATGATCTGGAGATCCTCGCGCGCATTCTCGGGTATCGCGGGGTTCTCCAACAGCAGATCGGTGAATCCCAGAATCGCTGCCAGCGGGTTGTTAACCTCGTGGGCCACGCCGGAAACCAGCCTGCCGATAGCGGCCATTCGTTCGGAGTGAGCGAGTTTCGCTTGGAGCAGCACGGCATCGGTGATGTCCGTCATTACCACCACGACGCTGTTCACGAAATTTTGTTCGTCCCGCATGGGGCTCAGCGAGATCGAGAAATGGCCCATCGATGCGTCGCTGCGTCGGACACGGAGTTCCAGGTTTTCAACCTGGTGGCCGTGCGCCGTGGTTTCCAGGGCAGCATCGAAATCGGCGCGGTGGGATGCCTCGACCCAATCGACCAGGCGATGACCGATCAACTCATCTTCGCGGTAGCCCGATTCGAAGCAACGCCGGTTCGCGTAGCTGATAAGGCCAGCGGTGTCGAGCACCAGGATCATGCTCTGCGTGGTATTCAGGATCTTCTGATTGAAGTCGCGCTCGCGTTGCAGTTGCGACTGGAAGGTTCGTTGTTCGGTTACGTCCAGCATCAAGCCGCGAATCTGGATGATTTTGCCGTTGGCGTCGCGGACCGCCGTAATGTTCTGCAGGGTGTGAAGCAGGGTGCCATCCTTACGGCGCAGCGTCTCTTCGTAGTTCCGAAGAACACCGCGTTCGGAAAGGGCACGCGAGAAGCGCTCCCGGGCTGCGACCACGGGATATAGGTGAGGGCCTACGTCCGCACGCAGCAGTTCGTCGCGCGAGCCGTAGCCCAGCATACGTACCATCGCGTCGTTAACATCGAGAAAGCGTCCGTCAGGTGTCGCGAAGAAGAGGCCTTCCTGAATGCTGTCGAACAGTTCGCGGTAGCGGCGCTCCGCTTCCCGCCGGTCGGTCATATCCTTTAGAACGTGAATGGTGCGGGTATCGTCGTCCGAAACCCCGGGTGTTCTCGAGGTCGAAACCAGGAAAATGCGCTCGGGGGACGCCACGACATACTCCTCGCGCGTCTGCTGGGTATCGCGGCAGAACGGGCAGGGAAGTTCGGTGCCGGTTTCCGCGATTTGCCGGAGGCTGCTCATAGCTTCGCCGACAAGAGCCACAGGCGGTACTCCAAGATGCGACGCCAGCGAGCGGTTGGTGCGTACGATGCGGAAAGAGCGATCGTGGACGACGATGTAGTCGCTGATGGCGTCGATGTCTTCAACCCACTGACGTTTGGAGCGCTCTAATTGCGAAAACCGACGGAAATTTTCCAGGGAGAGAGCGGCATGGCTGGCAAGTGCCTGAAGAAGATGGCGTTCGCTCTTTTCGAGCGTGCCGCGGTCTCGAACGAGGCAAAGCGATCCGAGGGTCTCCAAGTCGCTGGCGGTGATGGGTACAAAGATCACCGCGGCACCTGAACCGTCGGCTAGGTCTGCGAGCGCCGAATCGGTTGAGAGGAGTCGGGCTTCGATTTCACGACGGCCTTCGCGGGCCAACCGGACCAGAACGCTGTGCTGAGAAGCTGCGAGTGGCTTCCCGCCAGAATTGGCTTGGTAAAGGTCGGTCTCACGCCCGCGAAAGACCATGACACCGCCCCACTTGGCGTCGAGCATGCGGGTCACGCGTTCTGCGAAGCGTTCAAGAAACCCGGGCAAAAGCCGAGACTGAGCCGCGTCAACAGCGAGCGCCATCAATTCGTCGGCTTCACGGGTCTGTGGGCGAACGGGCCCTTTGGTTTCGCGGGTGCGACTCAGACGGCTCGAGGTCTTGGGTGTTGCTCTAGGCATGTTTGATCGAGACGCTCCGCTGGCGTCTCAATTTGATGACTTCCACGCACAACTACGCTAGCTAGCTATCTCAATGTGAGTCAATCTCGAAACCGAAGGGTGTTGCTGAATCGTCTACCCGTCGATTGTTAAGGCGTGCCGAACGTCTCAGCGTGAGACCCGAAGCCGCGAAACCACGGTGTGCTGAGACATCTTTTTGAATGAAGAGGGAATCGTCGGACTGCACAGGTCGCAGTTAACTGCACTGTTGCGTTAGGTTTGCGGGTCAACGTTCCGCGAAACGCACCTCGCATTAGAACACTCCAAAGCTGGCCATCGACGTGCCTTCTCTGCTGTGGGCTTTCTCCCATTCACAGGAGGGGTAGTGTCGATGAGATCCAGGTGGGCAAGGATGGTGCTGGCGAGTGCGGGGGCGACGTTGTTGTTGGGGGCGTCAGGGTTGGCGCAGACAGCATCGACGGACGAAGGCAAGCGAAAAGTCAAGTCAAGGGTCGCGCCTGCGTATCCGGAACTCGCCAAGCGTATGAACGTTACCGGCAAAGTGAAGATTGAAGTCATCATCGCGCCGGATGGACATGTTAAGAGCACCCGAGCCGTCGGGGGACATCCGTTGTTGGTTCAGGCCTGTCAGGATGCGGTGAAGGAATGGAAGTTCTTGCCCGCTCCGGAAGAGTCCACGCAAATCGTGGAATTCGATTTTACGGGTGCCAGTAACTGATTCCGCGGAAAAGGCGCGAAGTTCGGCAGAGCCTGTGAATTACAAGGTGCGCTGCCACAGGGGTGGAGGGTTTTCGCAATGACGATCGGCAAGAAATTATATATGGGCTTCGGATCGATCCTGGTCATTCTGGTCGCGCTCTTTATCGTGAACATCGTGGCCGGTTGGAAGGAACAATCGGCGCGCTCCGATGCCTCGACCGCGCTGCAGAGCGTGCGCACCATCGAATCGGTGCGCTACCAGATCATGCTAAACAGAAACAATCTAAACAATTTTCTGCTTAGCGGCGATCCGCGCGACGAAGACAGAGTGAACCACGGTCTCGTCGACATCAATGAACTGATCAAGCGCGGGGAGTCGCAGGCCGGCAGCGAGATTCTTCGAACAGCCCTAATTCAGGTTGAGAGCACGGAATCCAGCTGGGGAGACAATTTCGCCAAGCCGTTGCTGGCCAAGCGCCATCAGGTCGATTCTGGAGATGCGACCGTCTCGGACTTGCAGATCTTCTACCTTCAGAAGGATCCAACCTCGTGGTTGACGAAATCTTCAGCGGTTCTGGATCAGACCAACGTGGAAATCACCAAGTCTCTCGAAGAGACCACGCGATCGGCGACGCGCGCCAGCAACTTCAGCACGGGACTAACTACCGGAGGTACGTTGCTCGCCCTGCTATTGGGGTTTGGCGTGGCCATCTACACAGCTAAGTCGATTACCGAGCCGTTGACACACCTCATTACCGTGGCCCGGGAGATCGGGGATTCCGGCGATCTCGATCAGAATATCGACATTCATCGCAACGATGAGATTGGTGCGCTGGCGACGACCTTCAACAATATGGTTGCGTACTTGAAGGAGATGGCGGGTGTTTCGATGGCCGTCGCGGAAGGCGATCTGGCGGTCGAAGTCGTTCCCCGTTCGAAGCGCGACACGCTGGGCAACGCTTTCTTGCGCATGTCGCATGGCCTGCAGGAATTGGTGCGTACCACGCGCGATTCGGCCGGGCAAGTGTCCGCAGGATCCAATCAGGTTGCAGGCGCTGCCGATGAGTCCGCAAAGGTAAGCGTCCAGGCTTCATCCGCGATCGAAGAAGTCACCAGCACGATGCACGAGATGAGCATCAACGTGCAGAACGTAGTGAAGAATACGCAGGTGCAGGCGTCCAGCGTGGCGGAGACGTCCGCATCGATCGATCAGATGGTGACTTCGATTCAGCGCGTGGCCGACACCGCCAAGGTCCTGCTCGATATCGCAAACCGTTCGCGCGAAGAAGTCGTCACCGGAATCGCGACCATGGAGAAAGCCACCGACGGACTTAACCGCACAAATCACGCTATTCAATCCTCGGCCGAAATCATCAACGTCCTCGGTCATCGCGCCGACGACATCGGCAAAATTATCGAAGTGATCGACGACCTCGCCGAGCAGACCAACTTGCTCGCTCTGAACGCGGCCATTGAAGCGGCCCGCGCCGGCGAACACGGGCTTGGATTTGCCGTCGTCGCCGACGAGGTTCGCAAGCTCGCCGAAAAGTCTACGCAATCGACGAAAGAAATCGCCGATCTCATTCAGAGCATTCAACGCGAAGCGCGCCAAGCCGTGGAAAACATGGAGCGCAGTACCCGCATCGTGGAAGAGGGCCTGAGCCTCGGCAACGACCTGGGTTCCGCGCTGCATAAAATTTCCAACGTGGTCACCGAAGTCTATAAATTCTCTCAGGAAATCGGTGCGGCCACTGCCGAGCAATCCGTTGGTTCTTCGCAGATCGCCAAAGCGACTGGCCGCCTCACAGAGATCACACAGGAAATTAACTCTGCCGTCGAAGAACAAGCTTCTGGCGCGCAGGCCGTGGTTCGCGCAATGGACAAGATGCGCGAGCTCGTGCAGCAGTCGGCTTCCAGCTCCACGGAGCTGTCCGCAGCGGCCGAGCAAATGTTGAAACTCTCGCGCAACCTCCTGGATAGCATGGACCGCTTCGTCCTGGATACCTCGTCGCAGGGCCGCGCGCGTCGCGAGCACCCGCAAGCAAGCCCGCGCCGCCGAGGCGATTCGCGTCGCGAGCAAGAGTCGGAGTACGCCGAAGTCGCTCGTTCCTAGGGCCGCGGAGACCATCGATGGAAAAAGATCTCCAGGTTGTCGGCTTCCGCATCGGCAATGAGACGTTCGGGGTGCGCATCGCCTCCGTTCGCGAGATCGTGCGCGTGCCCGAAATCACGGCCGTACCCAGCGCGCCGGAAACCGTCGAAGGGGTGATTAACCTTCGCGGCAAAATCATCCCGGTAATGGACTTGCGCAAGCGTTTCGGTCATTTCGATGTGCAGCCGGACAAGAAAAACCGCATTTTGGTCGTCGAGTTGGACAACAAGTTGGTCGGACTGATCGTCAACGCAGCTTCCGAGGTCTTGAAGATTCCGCCCTCGGATATCGAAGCGCCTGGTTCGGTGTTCGCTGAAGGTGAGTCGAACTATGTGACTGGAGTCGGAAAGCTCAAGGGTCGGCTAATTATTCTGTTGGACGTTTCAAAGCTGTTGCATCACCAGGAAGTCAAAAGACTTGAGGAGGCCGCGGAAACTGTTGCTACCGCGAAGTAGCGACTGGTCTGGCTCCGCCGGCCTCGTCGTAAGACACGCGGACTGCTGCACGCGTCCATCATGGGAACGATAACCGCTCAAATTCAGCTCACCGAAGCAGAACTCAAGCTTCTGCAGACCCTCGTCTATCAGGAATGCGGAATGTTTTTCGACGAGCGCCGCTCGCACTTCTTGAAAGACCGCCTTCAACGCAGGCTCAAAGCCTGCCAGATGGATTCGTTCTACAGCTACTACCGCTTATTGACCAGCCGCGAAGGGAAAAACGAATTAGCGGCGCTCCTTGAAAACCTTACCGTCAATGAAACGAGTTTCTTTCGCAATCGCCCGCAGCTGGACCTTTTGCAAAAAGGCGTACTGGAAGAGTTGCTCCGCAAGAAGCAGGAGCGCCGCGACTGGACCCTCCGCGTTTGGAGCGCGGGTTGCTCCTCGGGCCAGGAAGCCTTCTCTGTCGCGATCCTGATCTGCGACGCCTTGGCCTACTACTACTTGCGCAATCCGCTTCCGTTCGACATGCCTTCGCCAAAACCCTTGATCCCCCCGCCCTGGAAACTGGAGATCGTTGCTTCCGACATCAGCTACGCAAGCCTGCGCGCAGGCCAGGAAGGGGTGTACACCGAGCAGCAGATGGAGCCGGTGGACTACACCTGCCGCCTGCGGTATTTCGAACGTTTAGGCGATAAATACGCAATAAAGAAACAGTTGAAAGATTTGGTTCAGTTCGACTTCCACAACCTTAAGACCGAATTCTTGCCCCGGCGCAACGACATAATTTTGTGCCGCAACGTGATGATTTATTTCGACGAAGCCGAGCAGAAGCGGCTTATCGAAAAATTCTGGCACTGCTTGAATCCCGGCGGATACCTCTTCGTTGGCCATGCGGAAAGCTTGTTCGGCCTGACGCAGAAGTTCCGCATGGTGCATGAAAATAATGGCACCGCGTACCAGCGACTCGAGGCGGCCCCGTGAGCCGTCCCCCCGAAGATCGCAGCGGAGAGCTTCGCGCGCTCTTTTTTGAGAGCGCCGGCGAGCTATTGCAGTCGCTGAATGAAGCTGGTCTCGAACTGGAGGCCCGTCCCGCCGACGAAGAAGTGATCCGGCGCGTGCGTCGTGCTGTGCACACTCTTAAGGGTGATGCCGCGGCCTGCGGATATTACGAGCTGAGCGAACTCGCTCATGAGCTCGAAGATGTGCTCTCCCCGCAGCTGGGGCAAACTCGCGGGACGAAACTGGCAGAGGTTGTCCTCGAAGCGGCGGATTGTTTCTCGGCGATGCTCGCCGCGTATCAGCGGAATATTGATCCTCCGCCTGCCGATGCACTGCGCATCCTGATTCGCACGCTCCTTGCCGCGCCGGTGGCTGTTGCCGACAGCGCCGCTCCAAAGAAGGTAGCCGCACAATTCGCCTGGACCGAGTACGAACAACTCATGATCTCGGAAGCGATCCATCGCGGTGAGGTCGTCTATAATCTCGCGCTGCGCATCGATCCAAATAGCCTGATGCACGCCGCGGCTTTCCAACTGATTCGCAATGTCCTGCACGGGTGCGGCACCGTCATAGCCCTGCGCCCGGAAGACAATTCCGCTGCCGCCACCGTCGAAGTCGTGGAAGCCGCATTGGCCAGTCTGCAACCAGAGGAACGCATCGCGCAGCGCTGCCGCATCCCCGCCATCGTGTCGGAACTGCGAATCGAACGCGCGGAAAGCCTGGAAACACCCGAGCACGAACTGCTGGGAGATATTCTCGAGGCGCAGGCCGCGAGTGTTGCCGCAAAGGGCGGCGAAAACGGCGGAAACGCAGTGGCGCCGAAAACGCCCGCGGGAGTCTCGGCCGCCGCGGCCATCGCTGAGAGCACGCTCCGCGTCGACGCCTCGCGCATCGATGCGGTGATGAATCTCGTCGGTGAATTGATCATCGGGAAATCCATGCTGAACCGCACCTTGACGGAACTTGACCAACGTCACTCCCGCGATCCCGTTCGCGCCAAGCTCTCCGATGCCTTGGCTTTTCAATCGCGAGTGCTTGACGAACTTCACAAGTGCGTGTTGAAAATTCGCATGGTCCCCGTCGAGCAACTCTTCCGGCGATTTCCGCGACTCGTCCGTGACGTTGCCAAGCAATGTGGCAAGGACGTGGCTCTGGAAGTCTCCGGGCAGAACACTGACCTCGATAAGGGCATTCTCGACGCGCTCGCTGAGCCGCTCATGCACCTGGTTCGAAACGCCGTCGACCACGGCGTGGAGCATGCCGAAGAGCGCATCAGCGCCAGCAAGCCCGCTCGCGGGACGATCTATTTGAACGCCTATCATCAGGGTACCCAGGTGGTCATCGAAGTGCGTGATGATGGCCGGGGCATCGATCTCGCGCAGATCCGCACGCTGGCCGTGGAAAAAGGTGTTCTGAAAGCGGACGAAGCCGATCGCCTTTCTGACTCCGAAGCCCTCAACCTTATTTTCGAACCTGGATTTAGCACCGCTGCGGAAGTGACCGAGGTTTCCGGGCGCGGCGTAGGCATGGACGTCGTTCGCACGGTGCTCGATCGCCTGAAAGGCACGGTGCAAATTTCGTCCAACAAGGGACGCGGCACGACCATTCAGCTTCGCGCTCCTCTGACCCTCGCAAGCATCCAGACTCTGCTTTTCCGTGTCGGTGGCCGTCTTTTTGCGGTGCCCCTGTCTTCCGTGGTGGAAATCACTCGCATCAATGACAACGAGATCCACCGCGTCGATCGACGCGAAGTTCTGCGCTTGCGCGAGCAAGTTCTTACTCTCGTGCGCCTCAACAGCCTCAGCCGCATTCACGCCGTCGATGCGGAACCCGAAGCGAAGAAGAAAAGAAACTTTGTAATCGTAATTGGCGCTGCGGAAAAGCGCTTCGGCTTACTGGTCGACAGCCTTGTGGGCGAAGAAGAATTGGTCATCAAAGCGCTGCCATCGGAAATCATCTCCAGCGACTTGGTCAGTGGAGCTTCAATTCTTGGTGACGGCACGGTCGTCCTGATCCTGAATGTGCCGGCTGTTCTGGCTCGGCTTTCGCGTGCTACCCCGCTGGGAGCAATCGCATGAGCGACAGGGTGCGCGTTCTCGTCGTAGACGACTCCGCCTTGATGCGCAAGCTGATTCCGGCGATCCTCGCCCGGGATCCGTCCATCGAAGTGGTGGGCACGGCCATGGACGGCGCGTTCGCTTTGAAAAAAATCGAGGAGTTCCGGCCCGACGTGGTCACCCTGGACCTGGAAATGCCTCGCATGGACGGGATGGAGACCCTGCGCCTCATTATGCGCCGCGCTCCTTTGCCGGTAATTCTCTTCAGCACCCATTCGAAGGAAGGCGCCTATTCCACCCTCAAGGCGTTGGCCTTGGGTGCGGTGGATTTCATCGCAAAACCTACAGACGCAGCCGCCGGGCACCTGGAAACGATTGCGGACCTGCTGATCGAAAAGATCAAGGTTGCCAAGCGCGCTGCGGGTCGCAAACTACCGCCTGCAACGGTCCCGATCGAACCTCCTGGCCTGAAAAAAGGCGCGCGCTCCACTCTGCCGCCGAGCCGCATCATCGCGATTGGTATCTCGACAGGTGGCCCGAACGCGCTGCAATTCGTGCTCTCACAGATTCCAGCGGACTTCCCATGCAGCATTCTGGTCGTGCAACACATGCCGGAGGGCTTTACGGAAATGTTCGCGCGGCGCCTAGACGAATGCTGCGCTCTGGACGTCAGTGAAGCGAAATCGGGCGACCTCCTGATCTCCGGGCGCGTGCTGATTTGCCCCGGAAATCGCCACATGATGGTGCGCCGTATGCCTCGCGGCGATATGGCCGTACTTTCCGATGGCGCGCCAGTGAACGGGCACCGCCCATCGGTGGACGTCCTCTTTCATTCCGTTGCGCAGGAATTCTCCCTTTCCGCAGTCGGCGTGATCATGACTGGCATGGGCGAGGATGGCGCGGACGGCCTGGGCATCATCAAGTCCGCCGGGGGAATGACCATCGCGCAGAGTGAAGATACGTGCGTGGTTAGCGGCATGCCGCGCGCCGCGATCCAAAAAGGCCACGCCAACAAGATCATCCCGCTGGAAAGCATTGGTGCATACCTCGTCAGTCAATATGGCGGCGGGGATCGCGCACCTTCAGAGAAATCTGACAAGCCCGAGAAGAGTGATCGGCCGGAAAAAGTCGACAGGAACGACAAGAACGAAAGGACACCCGTTTCTTCCCAACGCACTTAACCGTGCAATGGGACGAAGGAGAAGGTCATGCAACAATTCGCGCCTCTGCATCGCAAAGACAACCAGTCGGTCCGCTACCTCGTGGTGGACGACTCCGTATTCGCCCGCAAGAATCTCATCAAGATGATTGAGATGTTCGGCGGGGAAGTGGCCGGCGAAGCCGGCGATGGCCTGACCGCCATCGCGGAGTTCAATCGGACCAAGCCGGACATCGTGCTCATGGATATCACCATGCCGCAGATGGAGGGCATCGAGGCCGTCGAGCGCATCGTCCGCCAGCATTCGGACGCACGCATCGTCATGGTCAGCTCCGTGGGCTATCAGGAGAACATCCTGGCGGCGCTGCAGAAAGGTGCGAAGCACTTCGTCCAGAAGCCTGTGAAGGCTGAAGTGCTGTACGAGATCTTGCGTTACGTGCTGAGTGACGATCCCAACGCAGCAGGTGCGCCCGTCGCGTTGGCTGGAGAGCGACGCGTATGAGAATGGAACTCATTCAACCGTTTATCAATGCCGCGGACGCGGTCTTCGCGGAGTCGCTTCAGGCGCCCACCAAGATCGTCGATCTGTCGATGGACGAAGAGACCTATCGACGCAAAGGCGTTGCCGCGCTCATTCTCATCAAAGGCGACATCGAAGGACGCGTGATTCTGGACTTGGCACCCGAGGTGGCCTTGAAGATTGCGAGCCATCTTGCGGGCGGTGCGGTAGAGGGCAGCGAACAGGTCGCACGCGAAACCGTTTGCGAACTCGCGAACATGGTCATCGGAAACTCCGTGACCTTGCTGAACGATCAAGGCTTTCGCTTCAAGGTGTTTCCTCCGGAAATTCACGTGAACGAGCAAGGCCTTGCCGGGGGCGCCGATACCGAAGCCATGGTGATTTGCATCGAAACGCCGTGCGGCGAGGTCTATCTCAACATCGCCATGCAGTATCTGCACCGTCGTCGCAAAGAGCGCGATGCCGCCGCAGTCCTCGACTAACCGCTGATCATAACCGCCTCGACTTGCATATCCACCCCTTGACGTCACGCGGGTTCGCGTGAAAACGTCGTTCGTTTGGGGGGGGCGATGACGCACGTGCCACAGTTTGCTTGCAACATGAACGCGATGACCAAGGAGGAGCGTGCGCGTTACGACGTCCTTCGGCGGAAACTGGAGCAGGCCGTTGAACGAGTCGAAGAACTCGAAAACGGCTATACGTTCCGCTTGCGAGACGCGTCGATATCGCTGAAAGAGGTCGCGCAGTGGGTCGAATACGAGCAGAAATGCTGTTCATTTTTTGGTCTGGGCGTCGAGGCTGCGCCGCAGAAAGGACCGATAGCGCTCAGGGTCACAGGAGAGCCGGGCGTGAAGGAGTTTATTCGGATGGAGTTTGCCGGGATTCGGTTTGAGTGATTGGTTGAGGCACGTAGGCGTAGCTTCGCGGAAATGCCATGCGCGCGAGGATGTGACGGTTTCGTGAGATTGGTGGCTAGGATCGTCGGCCTAGATTGCAGGTTAGCGCCGGCGGCTAGCCGCCGCAGTCCAAGACGCTAGTAGCGCCAGGAGGTTAGATCGGCGCCTTGCGGTGCGGTTTTTTGAAGGCGGTCCAGGATAACTGGCAGATACATCGTGTTGTAGTGGAGGCGAGAAAGGTAATTGGGCTGGTTGGGGTCGCCGTTCCAGCAGTGTTCTGCGCGGTCGCCGTATTTTACTTCGCCTTCGTAGGCGGGATTTGTGGTGGTCTTGAGGAAATCCTCGATCAGGTAAACGGCGTCGTTGAGCATGTAGTTGTCGGCGCTGCCTACGTAGATGCGGAGCTTGCCACGGAGTTTGGGCCCCAGGGTGGGCCAGTCGCGCTGCAGGATGGCGCTGAGATCGTAGTGTTCCTTCCAGTATGCGGCGATTGCGGGATCGATGTCGCCGGTCTCTTTGTTAAAAATCGGCTGTGGGTAGCCGTCTTGACCCACCGGGCCGTACACCGCTTGCCAGATGTCGTATTGTTCGCCGGAGCGGCTGTGCGAGCCTAACGCCAGTTCGTACTGGTTGACGCTTTTCGTCGTGGCGATGGTGTGGCCGAGATAGTCGCGGAAACCGGGTTGCAGCACTTGGGTGTGTGGGCCCTGGATGAAGAAGGCGTTTTTGTCCTGATAGAGATTGATGTTTGTGTAGGCGCGGAAGTCGACAGGATCGGGACACGCGATGAACGCGCCATTGTAGTGATCGGGATAAAACATTTGTACCGCGATGGATTCCCAGCCGCCGGTAGATCCGCCGTAGACGAAGCGAGCCCATCCCTGACCGATGGCGCGGAATTGTTTTTCCAGCACCGGAATCAGTTCGGTTTCGATGGCGTCGCCGTAAGGACCCAGATTCGCGGAGTTCACTGCGTAGGAATCGTCGTAGTAAGGATTGGCGTGGTTGATCTGCGCAACCAGGATGCGCGGGAAGTTTGGCGCGATCCACTGCTGGTAGAACTTGTACTCTTCTTCTTGCTGGATGCGATTGTAGCCGGAGATGTGGAAGCGGTCACTGAAGTCGGGCTTGAGATTAGGGTCGGGGGGCTCCGTGCGGAAGCCATCGAAGTCGTGGTTGAAGTGATCTTCGAAAATGGCCAGCGGAAAATGCGCATTGGGATGGGTGTCGAAGCCTTCGGGGACGAGAATGTTGGCACTGAGATACATGGGGCGGCCCCAGAATTTTGTCAGCAATTGGCTCTGGATGCGCATGTGCCGGATGTACTTGGTATCTTTGGGCGGATCGATCGGAGCGATTTCCTGATCGAGGGTGATGGAAACGTTTTGCGTGTTGGGGCCTAACGTGATTGTTTGCGGCTTGCTGTATAGATTTCCGGGAGATATGTTCCAGTGCTGGCCTTCGCCCTGGTCCATGTGGAGTTTGACGGTGTGACCGTCGGCGCGATGGAACGTTTCATAGCGATTAAGGACCACTTGCACGAAATATTCGCCAGGCGGAACGTCGTGGAGATACCGGACAGGATAACCGAAGGCGGAGTCGTCGATGGTCGCGGACTGGCCCGGCTGCAACTGATCGACATCGACGCCGAAGACCATTTGCGTTTTCGGAGAGAGGCCAATCTGCATGCGCGGCTCGGCGCTGGAGTCATTGGATAGGAGCAGCAGTAGACGGCCGTCGAGAGGTTGCGCGCTGCGCTCTTTCGGAAAGGAGACGGAGAATTGCGGAGTCGATGGCGGCGGAGGTTCAGCGAGAAGGAATTCCGGAACGACGGCAGTCGCAAGGATGACCACAAGCATGTGCAACGATCGAAGGGATGTGGCTCTGCAGATCGTCATTTGATGAGTTCTTCTCCAGGAGCGGCTTTGGGCATTGGAGCGATGGTGAGCCCCAAAGGCGGGAGGAAGGATACTGCCTTTTGGCGCAGAGATTCGAGAATAATTTGGGTTTCCGACGGGAACGGCCGCACCCTCAACAGCCTGGGAAAATTACGCGAAGAATCGGGTTGCAGCCCGCTAGCGCCACCTCGTAGCGGGAGGGGCTTGTCCCTCCCGGCGTGAATTTCGAGCACAATTTCAAGCACAATGCTCCTGCGCGACTATTGATGATGTTGCAGGCTGGAGGAAAAATGGCGAAACGGGGAAAAGTGAAGTGGGGAGTGCTCGGGGTGGCGTCGATCGCGGTCCGCAAAGTGATTCCAGGGATGCAAGCGGGGGAATGGAGCGAGGTCGCGGCAATTGCTTCGCGCGATCTGGAGAAGGGGCGGAACGCGGCGAAGAAATTGGGAATTCCGAAGACGTATGGGTCATACGAAGAGCTTCTGGCGGACCCGGAGATTGAGGCCGTCTATATTCCGCTGCCGAACCATTTGCACGTGCCATGGTCGATCAAAGCGGCCGAGGCCGGGAAGCACGTTCTATGCGAGAAGCCGCTGAGCTTGTCGGTAGCCGAAGCGAAAACATTGCTGGCGGTGCGAGACCGCACCGGCGTGAAGATCGGTGAGGCGTTCATGGTGAAGACCCATCCGCAATGGTTGCGCACGCGGGAATTGATTCGCGCGGGGCGGATTGGTGACTTGAAAGCGATCATGGGCGTGTTCAGCTATTTCAATCGCGACGCCGCGAACGTGCGCAACGTGGTGGAATGGGGCGGCGGCGGGATCATGGATATCGGCTGCTACCCGATCGTGACCTCGCGATTTATTTTTGGAGACGAGCCGGTGCGAGTGTCCGGGCTGATCGAACGCGATCCAGAGTTCAAGACAGATCGGCTGGCATCCGCAATCCTGGATTTTCCGTCGGGACAGGCGACATTTGTCTGCAGCACACAGATGGTCCCGTACCAGCGCATGCAGTTCTTTGGGACCAAAGGGCGGATTGAGATCGAGATTCCGTTTAACGCCCCGCCGGATCGCCCAACGCGAATTTTTATCGATGACGGAAAGGACGTTTTCGGAAGCGGCGTGGTCACAGAGACATTTTCGATTTGCGACCAGTACACAATCCAGGGCGACGCATTTTCGCGCGCGATCCGTGGCGAGGGCGACGTCCCGATGCCGATCGAAGACTCGATCAAGAATATGGAGGTGATCGAAGCTGTGTTCCGGTCAGCAGAGTCGGGCAATTGGGAGAAGCCGCAAACGTAAGTGAGGGCTGGTCGCTCGATGTTGAGGTAAACACAGAGAAGAGTGTCTGAACTACCTCAACTCTGACCACTGCACTGGTTCGACACGACCCACCAGAAAAACGTACGAGGCGGCGCCGAGCAGCGTCACGCCGCCAGTGATAGCGAAGGCCCAGAAGAATTCGCCGGTACGTTCCAGAATTACGCCAACAGCGATGGGGGCGATGATGCCTGCCACGTTGCCGCAGAAATTTTCGAGGCCAGCCCATTTACCCGCGGTTTGCGGGCCGGCGAGAATTTGCGTCATGGTCCAGAGATTGGGCGAGCACATGCCCAGCGCCACGCAGGAAAAAATCAGGATGGCCATGGCGACGGTGTGATCGGCCACCAGGAAGACGATCACGAAGCTGACGGAAGCGAGCACGAGACCTCCTCCGCAAAATGTCTTGAGCACGCGTGTGGCATCGTTGCTTGCGGTGATCCAACGGTCGGCCAGCCAGCCGAATGTGACTACCGAAATGGCCAGCGCGAAAAAGGCAGCGCCTCCGACCAGAGACATTGTTTGGAGTGAAAATCCGCGCTGGCGAACGAGATAGAACGGCAACCAGGTGATCAGGAAATACCAGAGGTAGTTAAAGCAGAACAGTCCCACAAACGTGCCCCAGGCCGACCGCTGCAGCAGAATTTCGAGGATGCCAGCGGGCTTTGCGGTGACGGATGTGGGGAGGCCTGGGCCTTTCGGCATCCACTTGAACCACGGAAACAGCCACAGCAAGCTGGCTGCACCCAGCACCACAAAAAACAATCGCCAGCCTACGCGGGCCATCAGCAAGCCGCCAACCAGCGTGCCTAACGCTGGGCCTGCAGCCCATCCGGCCGAAATCAGCCCGTTGGCCCGGCCTCGTTGCGAGGCACGAAAATGTTTGGCGATGATTTTGTTATACGAAGGATACGCCACCGATTCACCGACGCCGAGAACAAGCCGGGCGGTCAACAGCAGCGCAAAGCCGTGGACGAGGCCGGTGGTCAGCGTGGCGGCCGACCACACCAGAACGCCTAAGGCCAGAAGCCAATTCACCTCGAAGCGATCCACCAGCCAGCCCGAAACGATTTGAAATGCGGCGTAAGTCCAGAAGAAAGACGAGAGCAGGACGCCAAGCTGCGATGGGGAAAGATGCAGGTCATCCTTCAAAATCGGCGCGGCGATCGAAAGAGTTCCGCGGTCTACGTAATTGATCAGGACCGAGATGGAAAGCAGTATGGCGACGCCGAAAAGGTTTAAGGGTAGTCGCTCGGATTTCGCCGCTTTTTCCGCGGAAGGGAATTTCATGCTCGAGTTTGCGGACATCCTCGAGGCTTTCCCCATCCTAAGCCTTCGCCGAGTTTCGCAGGTCCAGCACAACAAAAGTGATGTCGTCGTCCTGACCGCCAGCGGAGTGGCCAGACCATTGAGAGAGTTCATCGAGAAACGTCGACGAGAATTCTTCGGCCGTGAGGTTGCCGTGAGTTTTCAGGAATTGCTCGAGACGCCCTTTGCCGTACTCTTCTTGTGCGCCATTCATGGCCTCGAAGGCGCCGTCGGTGTAGAGCAGTACGCGATCCCCGGGTCGGAACGCCACCTCCGTCGCGGAGTACGGAGCTTCCGGAATCATGCCGAGGATCGGGCCATTCTCTTCAATCCTGCGAACGGAAGAATCGGAATGCGAGGCGAGCATGATGGGCGGATGTCCTCCGCCCGCGTAGTGTAGAACGCCATTCTGAATGTCGATGAAAACGTAAGCCGCGGTGACGTAGTGCTCTTCGAACTTCCCGCACAGCGCGAGGTTCAACTCCGTAAGCACGCGCGCCGGATCGCAGACGTGCTGCGACTGTCCAGCGAAGGCAACTTTCACCATGGACGCGATCAGTGCCGCGCCGACTCCATGTCCCGAGACATCAGCGATCAAAATACCGAGATGTTTCTGATCGTCGAGAGCGAAATCGTAGAAGTCGCCGGCAACGGCGCTCATTGGCACGTAGCGGGCGGCAATCTCCAAACCAGGAAGCTTCGGGATTTGCCGCGGCAGCGTTGCAGATTGAATTTGCCGCGCGATTTCGAGCTCCTTGTCGATCTCCAGCAGGCGTTCTTCGGTGTCGAACGTGCGATGAGCGGTGATGTACCCGAGGCAGCAAACGAAAACCAGGAAGCCGATAAATTCAATCTGGTGACCAATACCCTGCACGACCCCGAGAGCCGCAAGATTGGCTCGGACGATAAAGGCAAACCAAAACAAGAAGCCCCCGACGAAAACGCGGACATCCCGCGTAAGGTAACCCCCCGGTCCGAGAGACCATCGCGTCCAAGAGAACATCACGATAGCGACGCCTATTACGATCAGCGTCAAAATGCTGCTCGCGGCGTTTAGTTTGGCCACGGGAACGCCGAACGTGGCGCCGACAATCTCCAGAATCGCGAAAACCGCCTGCACTGCCAGAATCCAGCGAAATAGCCTCTTTAGATTCTCGCGGACCAGCTGATAGAGAAACAAACCGAAGGGAAGCACGATGATCCAGCTGATGATCGCATTAACATAGTTCCAAAATGAGCGCGGAGCATCGAAAACCGACTCGATGATGCCCAGATTGCCGAGAAGCCGCACCGCATACAGAATCGTAAATAGCCCGAAGTAAATTAGTGAGAAATTGCGAGTCCTGAATCGAGCAAAAAACAAGCCGATCGCCGCAAAGCCGATCGCCAGAAGTAGTACGCCCACTCCGACGTTGAGGAGCTCCCAACGAAGCTCCGCCGCAGTCATCGTTACAGGCGCAAGAACGCACATCAGAGGCAGCGACATGGCACTCTCTTATACGCGGTCGGCCCCGGCAAGGCAACGAGCGCCTTCATGGTGGGTCGGTTTCCGATAACGCGACCAATCTGGAGTTGTGAAGCTGAATTAACCGAATGTATGGGCGCCACAAATGACTTGGGGCTATAATCCTACGCAGCACACCCTCATCCCTCGATCATCGTCTGTTTCGCCTAATACTTATTGGCTAGACGCTGGTTGAACTTCACAGAGGAGGACTTGTGGGCCTTCAAATCTCAGTCCGGGAATCCCGCGATGTCGCCATACTGGACCTTCAGGGAAGATTGACCACTGGTGAGGATGGCGAGCTACTCAGTAAGCAACTGCGGGAATTGATCGACAACGGCAAGAGCAAGCTTCTGCTCAACTTGGTGAACCTAGCGCAGATTGACAGTTCCGGCGTCAGCATCATCGCTAGGACACATGGTTCCCTCAAGCGTCAGGGAGGCAACCTGGGATTGCTGTGTCCGGGCGGCCATGTGCTGGACGTTTTCAGGGTACTGCACCTGCTAGAAATGATCCCTAACTTTGAGGATGAAGCCCAAGCCCTGGCCAGTTTCCAGTCACTGAGTTCTTCGCAAAGCCCTGAAGTTCCTGAAGGTACAACTTTGTTTGGTTAAAGGTCGTTATTGCCTGGTCTCGAAGCTGCGCAATCGCAGGCCAGCGGATTCTAGGCCCAAGAGGCACATGTCCGATAACGCTGGCCCGACTTATCGGGAGTTGAAGTCACGGCTCGGTCAGAGAACCCATTCCTAAGGTAGACTATGTTTTAGTTTCTAAATATCGCCCCCCTGAGTACGGAGGGTCGGTCAATGTCTGTGACCTTGGAGGAAAATGCGGGAGCGGTTCCAGCGCCGGGTCAGGGACCAGATCGCGTCCCGTGCTGATCTTACTGACGCGGAAGTAGGAGACACAGCGAATCTGGCTACGGCATGTCGTACACGGCCGTGCTCTTGAACTTTTTCCCGGTGGCATCGGTGCCGCGAGCTGTCACCGTCCGGCTCTTGCCGTCGTCGGACACGACAATCCTACCGGTAGTCGTAACCTTTGTGCCCTTTTTCACCACGAAATCTAACTCATGAATGCCCTTTCTTGTGTATGAGCGCGAGTCTGAATTGGGATCGCCCTTGACGGGATAGTCTTTGCCATCGAACTGGCCCGTCCACTCATTGTGTGCCCCATTGCCCGCGCCGTCTGTGCCATCTATCGTGACCTTCACATTGATGCCTTCAGTCTCGTAGACGACCGAGTTGTTCTTCGGCATCCCTGGCGTAAGTGTAGACTTGGCCTCATTCAGTTTCCAGGTGCCGATAAAAGGGCTCTGGGCAAAGCACACCGTCACTCCAATAAAACACAGGGCCAGAGTCAGTACGATTGTTCTTGCTTTCATGTCCCCTCCTGGTTGAGAAGAAGATTTGTTCCGACACAGTAAAAGACTGCGATCTGTATTTGGTGATCTCCATAGCACGGCTCGGTGCGATCCGCCGACGAACACCCGCTCTTATCTTCTAGCTTTGCACAACTCTCGTGCAACTAGGGGAATCCCTAGTGGCAGCGGAGACCGGTACAATCGTTATCACAAGTCCCTTACCAGGTATATGGAACTACTTCCGCGTGGCCCTAGCACTTTTGACAGCTAGTCGCATCCTTCGAGCGGGCGTAATCATGCTAGAGACCCAGCCGCACAAATTCACCTGAGGGAGAAAAACAATGCCAGCAAGAAACCCGAGAGAAGTTTTCCTGTTGTTGCTCAGCAATGTGCGAAATAGGACCGAACGGGCTGCGGATATCTATCAAGAGATTGGTAAGCACGCAGCTGAACCTGAGATCAAAGAGTCGATAGAGGCTCGGGCATTCGCCTCTAACCAGATCCTCGCCAAACTCGACGAGTGCTTCCGCATCATCGGCGAAAAGCCGGGAAAGTCCACGGGACAGCTGCAAGAGACTTTTCTGGAAGATTTCCGCAAGGAAGTAGCTGAGATCCAATCCCCGGTCGCCAAGCGGCTTTTCGTACTTGCGAAACTGAATCATCTCGCACACCTTCGGATGGCCGAGTATGAGGTCTTAGTTGCCGCAGCTGACTTGGCAGGCCATCACGGTGTCGGCCTACTTTTGGAAACGTGCCTTGCGGATAAACTCGCGTTCGCAGAGCGCAATCGGCGTTTGATCCGGCACCTGGTCGAGGCCAAGCTCGCAGAGCGGGCTGCAGGCGCTTCGCAGTGAATCGGAAAGGGGCGGGGCTATGGATCCGGTTTCCGCCCCATTCAAATCGACTCCACTAAATGTCTGACGGGCGCTAACGCTGAAGGGCTGAGGCGGCGTTGGCATGTTCGGTGGGACCGTCCAAGTATAGTCTTCATTAAAGGGGCTACCAGACAAGTCGGCACTAGGAGCCAGTTGTCGGCTTACCAGGAGCTAGGCGAGATGCCAAGAGGCGGCTAGTCGACCGATTCGAAGGTTCGCAAGGAGCTGCGATATACGCTCATCCATGCGCTTGAAGGGGCTACCGAAGACTCGCACGTTTGTACCTCCGTCTAGGTGTCCTTTTCGAACAACCGGACCATTCCACCGCTCGGTTTCTGCGCCTTCACGAGAAACTGAATATGTAGAAAAAGTGTGGATCTACGGGAGCAACAAAAGTGCGTTGCTTGAAGTGTCTCGGCTTGACGGATTCTCCGGTCCCCCGCTTGCGGCTTGTTGCCTGCCGCGGCTTCCTTGCCACGTTCGCTTGTTTGCTCATCTCTCTCTCTTTCTCCCGTCCAGCCTTCGCTAGCTGCGAGCATGTGATCGCTGGCAAATCGTTTTGGATTCGTCTGCTCGATCCGGTCGCTTCCTACAGTTCCAAACCCGGCACGACCGTGCGCGCCGTGCTGGTTCAGTCACCGGAGTGTGATTCCCGTCCGGTCTTCCCGGCTGGCCTCGAGGTCGTCGGAACAATCTCCAAAATTCGCAAAGTCGGCCTTGGCTTCATACACGATTCTGCGTACGTGGAAATCCAGTTCGATCATCTGGTCACCGCTGCTGGCCAGGTGCTCCCCTTCGCGGCGGAAGTCGTGGAAGTGGACAACGCCCGTGAAGTTGTGCGTCACGGTGTTCTCCGCGGTATTCGCGCCACCGACGCGCCGCAAGGTCGCATCACTAGTGGCCTCATTCACTTGCCCACGTTCAATCCGTATGGTGACGTGGGTCTGATTGTCTATCGCGCCGTCACGATGCTTCCAGAACCCGAAATTTACCTGCCACCGGGCACTGACCTACGCCTCCGCTTGAATCTGCCTCTTTACGTTGGCGATCAGCCGGAACTACCCATCGTTTCGTTTGCTATGGATGAATACGAACGCGGCGACGTGGAAACGCTCTTGCAAGGTCAATCGGACCGCACCACCACCCGGAGCGGTAAAGATTCGGACTTAGTTAACTTGCTTTTCGTCGGCTCTCAAGATCAAGTCGAGGATGCGTTCACGGCCGCGGGCTGGCGCACCGCCGATGCCAATTCCAAAAACGCTTTCTTCAAGGAGTTCGGTGCCTTTTTGACATTTTCCAATTATCCCAACATGCCTGTCTCGCGCCAGTTGCTTTCCGGCCAGCTGCAGGACATGGCTTGGCAGAAGAGTTTCAACAGTTACGGCAAGCGCGAACATCTTCGTTTGTGGTCCCAGTCAAAGACGATTCAGGGAAAACAAGCCTGGTTGAGTGCCTATACGCGTGAAACCGGCGCGGCTCTTTCCGTGAAGTATCACAAGTTCATCCACCACATCGATCGCAACCTCGATGACGGCATCAACATGCTCGTGCGCGACCTTGCGTTGACGGGTTGCGTGGAATCCGTGCGCCAGCTCCCTCGCCCCAATTCGCCGCAGACCATGCTCAACTCCACCGGCGACGAAATGCATACAGATGGCAACCTTACCGTTGTTCATTTGAAAAGTTGTGCCGGACGCATGATGCGGTACCCGGGGAATGCCCCGCTCATCACCGTGCGCCCGCGCAATCGCTTCGTGCGCTATCTCCGCACTCAGGTTCTCCTGTACAAGAGCGACGTTATTCGCGGGAATATCATTTACAGCGCATTCGATCTTTCACTGATGAGCATTCGTTCTCTGCGCCACCGTCACTCCACTCAGAATGACGACGATGATGACGACTTGCCGATGTCCCCCGTCTCGCCAGACACGCTCTTCCCGCAATTCACATTCACCGAACAGCCTGCCATGCGGACGGCTAGCCTAAGTCCTGATTGATGTCTTAACGATGCCGGCCTCGCGACGGCCCGAGTAGACTGTTCGGTGTTCACCCTACAGAGCTCGGACCGAAGGAGGCCGAGATGCGAATTATAGGATGTGATTTGCACGCTCGCCAGCAGACGTTGGCGATGTTGGACACCACCACCGGGGAGGTAGTGAAGACGACTCTGCAGCACGAAGGCAACATGGTGCGAGAGTTTTATGGCAACCTTCCACGGCCGGCGCGAGTGGGAATCGAAGCCACTGGATCTATGCAGTGGTTTGTGAACCTCCTGGAGGAACTCGGAATCGAATGCCTGGTGGGTCATCCGGCAACGATTCGAGCAGCCGAACCACGAAAACAAAAACATGATCGGCGAGATGCGGACCTACTTCTGTCCCTACTAGCCGAAGAGCGCTTTCCGGCGATCTGGTTACCTACGAAAGAACTGTTGGACCTGCGGCCTTGCTGCGACACCGCCATCCGTGGGTGGGCCTGCGGGTCAAAATACAAAATGCGCTGCAGGCCATGGCCTTGGCCCATGGCCTCCGACGGGGTTCCTCCCTGTGGACGCAAGCAGGCCAACACGCGATCGCGTCTTTACCGTTGTCGCCGCATGCCGCTTATCGGCGGAATGAGTTGCAGAGGATGTATGACTCGCTGATTTAATTTCTCGATCTCCGTGTGCAATTCCAGATGAACGTTCCGGAACACGGTTGTTGATGACCCATCCCGGAGTAGGACCGATCACGGCGCTAGCGACCGAGGTGTTCCTGGGCGATCCGGCGCGATTCGCAAACAGCAAGGAGCTGGCCAGTTATGTAGGGATGATCCCCGGCGAATATTCCAGTGGGAAGCGACAGCGGTTGGGTGGCCTGACCAAACAAGGCAATCCCCTGTTGCGATTTCTGTGGAGTGAAGCAGCGATCCATGCGGTACGCCGGGATCCAGAGTTGAAACAGTTTTACCGCCGCAAACTAATCCAGAAAGGTCTCGGAAAGGCGAGAGCCGCGGTGGCTCGCAAGCTGGGAATCCGGATGTGGATCATGTTGCGGGATCGCATTGAGTACCACAAGTTCTGTCGTCGTGGACCGATGCAGCAGAAAAGTGGTGATGCCTGTGCGGGGATGCCAGCAGCGCGTTAGGGTGCGAAAGTCACCGGCTGATTGATTAGGCTACCCGCCTCCCTGCGAGGGGAGATCGAAAAACTCATCATGGTCGTGGATGATCGAAGAGATGACTGGTGGGCAACACCAAATTGATGAACGCGAAGGGCCGAGCCGCTTAGGGTGACGCAAATGAACAGCAACTCCAGAAACAGACGCAGTTCCTGCGCCCACGAAGAAGTGTGTTCGACCTGAGGAATGAGCACAGAAAAAAACTCTTGCAACAGCCGGCCTCGTTAGAGATAACGCGGTTACCGGACATCAAGTCGATTTTCAGCAAAATGCGGCGGCTATTCGAATGCGAGAGATTCCAGCGTGGTATGCCAGCCCACGAATCAGGAACGCTAGGATGAAGTTCAAGCGAGTGCGATGAGTCGCAGCTGCTACGTTGGGAACGTGCCCGTGTCAGGAAAAGGAAATGACGTCGTAGATGCGGGCATCGTCCAGATGCAGCGTTCCCGGAAGTTTTTCACCGAACGATAGCAAACCAGAGCGAGCGGCAGCTTAGCGCAGCGTTAAGTCGCCGGCGCCTAGGTGGGCGTGTAGCTTGTAACGGCCGGCGCCCGTTTTCTGGAACGAGCGGAACAAGCCGTCGCGCGATTCGCCGAACGGATCGGCGGAGATATCGCCTGCATTGACTGAAGCGTCGACGTGGCGGTAGTTGTTGGCATCGCCGACCTCGATGTTGAGGTCGCCGGCGTGAAGTTCGACGTCTTTATCGCCAGATACGCCTTCCACAGTCAAATCGCCGAACGGCATACGGACAAACAGTGCGGAGACCTTGGGAACTTCGACGGTGATGGAAGGGCCGTCCTTGATGGTGCCGCTGGAGACCTGCAGATCTGCGTGGTTTCCGAAATGCTTGAAGGTGACCGTCATCTCGCGCGCTTTTTCAGCATTCTGGCCGGTGGCGCGAACCGAGATCTTGTCGCTGTCCCGGCCCACGATTCGGAATTCACCGGAGCGCAAATCGAGACGGATCAGCTGGCCGGACGGGAAATCGACGTCGAAAGGATGATCGTAAAGATTGGTGATGGAAAGCTTTGTTTGAGGTGCGCCAGACGGAACGAGGGAGGCCGCTGTCACCAAGAGGGTAACCAACGCCAGAAGGATGGTTCCGACTCGCATGAGGACACCTCTTTCTTGTGTCTGAAGAAACGTAACTCGCGTTCGAAATGTTTCCCGAAAAGTGGACCTCAATCGGCAAGGCTTGGCGCGAGACCCCGTTTAGGCATATCGGAGATCAGGCGTATCGGAGGTCGAACGGGGTGTCCGCGAACGCTAACTCGTAGTGCCGAACCTGCCGGTCGTAGCTCGCCAGGAATGCGGCGGCTTGCGGCGCGACGACGGCGGCCTCGCGATCGGGATGCGCGAAGGCGTCGATGGCCTCGAGGGAGTGCCAGAAGCTGATGACCGTTATCTCGACCTCCGCGCCCGCTTCGCGCTTCAGAAGATTTGAGGCTACATAGCCCTTTTGCGCGCGCAGCTCGGGAATGACGTTGTCGGTGAAATGCCGTTCGTAGGCGGGCCAGTTCTCGGGAGTAGCGCGAGCGGACCAGAGGCGAGCGATCATGTGGCCTCCTTTGACCTCGCGGTTATAGCACAGTGCGAGTTGCGCCGCTGTGCCGGCCGTGGCCTTGCTTGGGTTTCAATCCTGACGCAAAGCGGCCATCGGATCGACCTGGGTGGCACGCCGTGCGGGCACGTAACAGGCCAGCAGCGCGGAGAGCATCAAGACGGTGGCCACGACGCCGAAGGCGACGGGATCCATTGATCCGATGCCGTACCACATGCCGCGCATCAGTCTTCCGATCCCATAGGATCCCGCCAAGCCAATGAGCAGACCGATCAGCCCCAGCGTCATGCCTTCCTTTAAGATCAGGCCAAGCACTTGGCCTTCCCCTGCCCCCAGCGCCATTCGCAGGCCGATTTCGTGCGTTCGCTGCGCGACCGCGAACGACATGACTCCGTAAATACCGAACACCGCCAAACACAGGGCGACGAAAGCAAAGCCGCCAAATAGGGCAGCACCAAACCGTTCTCCGCCCAGCGATTCCTCCATGAGATGGTCCATGGTCTTTACATCTGCCATCGGTAGATCCGGATCGACCGAATGAATGACCGCGGCCAGGCTTCTGTTCATGCTCTCCGGATTGCTGGCGGTTCGTACGGCCATGGAAACACCTGGCCACGGACTCTGGGCAAAGGGCACATCGATTTCCGGGAAGCCATCGCCGCGAGGGCCGCCATTGCGTACATTTTCGTAGACTCCGACAATCTGCCAGTCAATTGGTGGGCCGAGGTTTGTGACGCCAGGTATCAGTTGCTCGACGGTGATGCGCTGCGTCAACGGATCGACATTGGAGAAATACTTTTTCACGAAGGCGGAGTTCACGATAGCGACCGGCATGCCGCCGGCAGCATCAGCTTCTGTGAAGGCGCGTCCCCGCGAGATTCGGATCCCGAAAGCGTTGAAAAAACCGGGCGTCACCATGTTAAAGCCTGCGCCGGGGCGCTGCGAGCGGTCCGCGACCGGTTTGCCGACGATGTCGAAGGGCATGCCAAAGCCCGTGCCCTGCACGGGAAAACCCGTCGACACCGAGGCGGCGGTGATTCCCGGGAGCGCCTGAACTCGATCAATCAATTGGCGATAGAACGCTGTGATCTCCTCGGGACCTTTCAAACGCGCGGCGGGCATGGGCAATCCAAAAGTGAGGATGTGGTCCGTTTTGAAGCCCATGTCAACATGCGTGAGGTTCCAGAAGCTGTGGATGGCGAGGCCCGCGGCGGCCAGGAGCGTGAGCGCCAAAGCAAACTCAGCTAAGACCAGTGCATGGCGGACGCGGTTCTTTCCGCCGCTGGTGGCACCCCGTCCACCTTCCTTTAGCGTTTCATTCAGGTTCAGGCGCGCGGCCTGAAGAGCGGGTGCGCAACCGAACAAGACGCCTGCGAGCATCGTCGCGCCCAGGGTGAAAAGGAGAGCGGGAATATTCAGGCGAACGTCCGCCTCCGAGGGCAGAGCGAATTGAGGAATCATGGCCATGATGATTTGGAGGAGCGCCCAAGCCAGACCGACACCGAGGGCACCGCCGATAACCGCCAGTGCCAAACTCTCGGTCAGGAATTGGCTGAACAACTGAACGCGCGTCGCGCCGAGAGAAGCTCGGACCGCAATCTCTTTTTGTCGCGCGGTGCCGCGGGCGAGAAGAAGATTGGCCACGTTTGCGCAGGCGATCAATAGAACGAAGCCAACAGCGCCGAGAAGCATCCACAGCGCGCGGCGTACGTCGCGTTCCAGAAAGTCATTTTGTAGAGGTTCAACCGACGCGCTCCAGCCTTGGTTCGATTTCGGGTAGACCTCAGCGATGTGCTTGGTGACCGAGTCCATGTCGGCGTTCGCCTGCGCGATCGTGATGCCAGGCTTGAGGCGTGCCATTATCAATAACCAGTGGAACTCGTGATTGAGCTGCTCCGGCTTAAACGCCAGAGGAACGTAAAGCTGGCTTTGTACGCGATCGGTGGCGCCGGCGGCGAGTACGCCCACGACCGTATATTGCTGGCCGTCCATGCGGACGTGCTGCCCGAGGATGTTACGGTCGCCGCCGAAACGGTTTTGCCAGAGGCGGTAGGTGAGAATCACTTCGAGGTCTTTGCCAACTTGACCTTCTTCGGGAAGAAAGTCGCGACCGAGCAGGAAGGGCTGCCCGAGAACGTGCAGGAACCCGGGGGTGCAGGGCTCGGCCTCCACCTGCTCCGGCTGGCTTGCGGTACTCAGGCTCATTTGCCTGCCGGTCCAAGCGGCCATGGACTCGAACGCGGTGTTCTGGCGCTGCCAATCGAGGAAGGTGCCCGCGGCGGTAACGTTGCGATTACCGTTCACCTTGGACCAGACCATGACGATGCGGTCGGGCTGGTTGTAGGGCAGCGGGGCCAGCAGGGTAGCGTAAACGACGCTGAAGATGGCGGTGTTGGCGCCAATGCCGAGCGCCAGGGCGAGAACAGCGACCGATGTGAAGCCGGGGTTTTTCCACAACAGCCGCAAGCCGAAAAGGAGGTCGCGCCAGCGATTTCTCATTGGTTCTCCTCATCGCCCGCGGAACTGAGCGGGCACGTCGCCATTAGACGATGGATGAAACGCCATGGTCTTGCTAAGAGACGCGATGCTTAAGAGGAAAGTTCAGCTCGGAATAAAACTGTTGTGATGGGGCAGGGGCTCGTCAAGTTGCCAAGTCGATCAGACGTTGAAGTGGTGGAGCGGCCCGTTGCCGACGCAAGTTTTATGACACACCGTTTATTGCGTTTGGGGGAGACATTCCCACTTTGAAGACGCGGGTCGATTGAGGGTTCAACCCCCTGGGTTTCTCATAACTATTCATTCTAAAGGAAGTTAAAGTCGCCTGTTTTGATAGAGTTTCACAAGTGTTCATTTCAGGAGGGTTAAGCGCGCAGTATGCGCTTGCTCGAACTCCTTTGGCTCTGGAGAGCTCACAGAGCTCACTGGTGGGGCACGGCTGGCTTCGGATTAAGGAGGCGGCGGCGTCAACCGGCGTTTTTCGGGAGCGAGGCGCCGATGAGATTACGGTCAGGACCCGCCGGCGATGGAGGGGACCAAGAGGACTCGGTCACCTTCTTTCAGAGCGCAGGATTCGCCGCCCAGGAAGCGGATGTCTTCTTCGTTGAGATAAACGTTGAGAAATTGGCGGATCTGGCCGGAGTCGTCGCGGACGTGGCGGCTTAGCTCGGGGAAACGAGTTGTTAGCGTATTGAGGGCGTCGGCGACGGTGGTTGCGGTGCAATCGACCTTGGGCGCACCGTCGGTGAAGCGGCGGAACGCAGTGGGGATTTCGATGGTTACGGGCATGGCGTGATTTCAGGCTCCTTACAAAGCTTACAGTCGACAGCGAACAGTTGAAGCGGGCTCGACAGGATTATTGCGTGTCCACACACATCGAAGAGAGATTCCTCCGCTGCGCAAGCCGACCAATTCGCAGGAAGCGAATGGGGAAGAAAAAGTCGGTTCGCTCCGGTCGGAATGACGGTTTGGGCCTGTAGCTTCATGCTCTAACGCTCGCGGGGGCGGCCAGTTGACTATCGAGGTACGCCTCGAAGGCTTCGAGACGAGGGGCGATCACTTCGGTCACCGGAAATTCGGCGGCGATAGCGTCGGTGGTTTTCAGACCGTTTCCGGTGATGGAGACGACCGTGGTTTCGTCTGGGCGAATGCGGCCTTCGCGGATTAGTTTTTGAGTTACGCCTGCGGTTACGCCGCCGGCAGTCTCGGTGAAGATGCCTTCGGTTTCGGCCAGGAGTTTAATGGCAGCTACGATTTCAGGGTCGGAAATGTCATCGGCCCAGCCGCCGCTCTCGAGGATTTGTTTGGCGGCGTAATTGCCATCTGCGGGATTGCCGATGGCGAGCGACCGGGCAATGGTATTGGGCTTTTGTGGCTCGAAGCGGCTTAGGCCTCGCTTAACGGCAGTGGAGATCGGGGAGCAGCCGGTGGCTTGGGCGCCGAAGAATTTTACGGGCTTGTCTTCGACCCAGCCCAGGGTCACCAATTCGCGGAAGGCCTTAGCAATCTTCCGGATCAGCGAACCCCCGGCCATCGGTACGACTACGTTGTCCGGCAGGCGCCAGCCGAGCTGCTCGGCGATTTCGAAGCCGTGAGTCTTTGAGCCTTCGGAGTAGTACGGGCGCAGATTGACGTTGACCAAGCCCCACTTGAAGCGATCGGCGATCTGTGAGCAGAGGCGATTGACGTGGTCGTAGTTACCATTGATGCGGACGATGCGGGCGCCGTAGACGGCGGTGTTTAGAATCTTGGCAGGCTCGAGATCGGCTGGAATGAAGACGCAGGCGTCAAACCCCTGCTGAGCGGCTTGGGCGGCCACGGCGTTGGCGAGGTTGCCTGTGGAGGAGCAGCCAACGATCTCGAAGTCGAAGCGGCGGGCAGCGGCTAGCGCGGTGGCCACGACGCGGTCTTTGAAGGAGAGAGAAGGGAAGCAGACGGCGTCGTTTTTCACATAAAGATTTTTCATGCCCCAGTGAGCGGCCAGTTTTCGTGACGCGACCAGCGGAGTTCCGCCTGTGGCGTTAGGGGCAGGGAACTTTTCGGGGAGTGGAAGGAATTCCGAATAGCGCCACATGTTGAAAGGGCGGGAGGCTAGATCTTCGCGGCGGACGCTCTTTTTGAGGGAGGGGTAGTCGAAGGAGACTTCCAGGGGGGAGAAGCAGTCTTCGCAGAAGGAGCGAGGACAGTTGCCCCAGAACTTGCCGCATTCATTACAGCGTAGTTCGTATGGATCGGACATGATTACCTTTCATGAGCCGCGTTGCTGCGGCTTTGTGTGGCGCACAACTTAAAAGCTTTCTTCAGGGGCTAAAGCCCCACTCGCGCCACCGAGTGGTGCCGGGGCTGAAGCCCCGGCCTCCTAAAGAAAAGGCCGGGGATAAAAAACCTAAAGAAAACGCCCAAAGAAAACGTCTAAAGAACGGGCCTAAAGAGAGCGCCTAGACTACGCGCCTGCGAAAACGATCCAACGGGCCTCTGGCAGGCCAGAGCGCGCGATGGCTGTGATGGCTTAGGGCAGCAGGGAGGGAAATTAAAAAACCCTCCGTGCCAAAGGCTTGGAGGGCTCTCAGAAATTCTTCTGGGAAACTCTAAAGCTCTTTAGCAGTTTTTTACGTGGAGCAAGTTGCCCTAAATCGCCACGTGTGCCGCAACCTGCGGCTGCTCTCTTTTATGCTTGAGAATGCAGGAGTTGTCAAGCCCCAAAATCCGGGACCGGGTTCCCGTGGCTGGGCCCAAATAACTTTGGGTGACAACAGATCAGGGGTTTCGCGCGTCAAACAGATGTACTGGGAGATTCGGAACCAATTTAGGAGTAACATTCCCGGCTGGACGCATCGCATTTGCCAAACCAGCACCCGGCCTTTTGGCCAGTATCGGTTCTGGTGCATCGCTTGTGGCGCGCAACCGTGCACAAAGCGTGGTGTTATACTTTGCTGGCGGGCGTGAAGTCTTCCGAGGACAGAGGAGTAGGACGATATGGGGCTGCAAGTAAAAGAATTGTTCGATTGGGCGCGTCGACGGAAGATTTTGGCGTCAGCATTTTTGGTGATCACGCTGGGCGTGGGCATTGTGATCGGCTCGATTGTTTCGGGCAAGGTTTCGGCGATGAAAACGTTGACGTTCGCAGGAACCAACGCGACGCCGCTGGCGGTACCCGATCCGATTCCCTCCTCGAACTCATTCTCTACCATTGTGACGCGCGTGGAGCCGGCGGTGGTGAACATTGCCACCACCCAGGTGCTCGAGCGCAAGCCTTCCACCCGCAAGCGGCGCACTCCGCAAGGGCAGGGCAACGACCAGGACGATCCCATGCAGGACTTCTTCGACCGGTTTTTTGACGGGCGACAGGACGCGCCCCCGCAGGCGGAGCGCAGCTTGGGTTCCGGCGTAATCGTGGACAAACGCGGCTACGTGCTCACGAATAATCACGTTGTGGAGCAGGCGACCAAGATTCAGGTGCAGCTCGACGGCGATCCGAATAAGTACACCGCGAAGGTGATCGGAGTGGACGAAGACACCGACCTGGCGGTGATCAAGATTGAAGCCAACAAAGAGTTGCCGACGGCAAAGCTGGGGAACTCCGATGGAGTGCAGGTGGGGGATTGGGTGCTGGCGATCGGCAGCCCGTTCGGGTTGAACGCCACGGTGACGGCGGGAATCATCAGTGCGAAGGACCGCGGTGGAATCGGTGGGTCCTCGCATCAGTTCCAGAGGTTCATTCAGACGGATGCGGCGATTAATCCGGGCAATTCCGGTGGGCCTCTGGTGGACCTAGCCGGTGAGGTGATCGGCATCAACACGGCGATCATTACCGGAAGCCGGGGCTATGAAGGCGTGGGTTTCGCGCTGCCTTCGACAGCCGCGATCAACGTATACAACCAGATTATCTCGCAAGGGCGCGTGACGCGGGGCTCGATCGGCGTGAGTTTCCAGGAAGAGCTTGGAACAAACGCGATTACGCTCAAGGAATTGGGAGCGCAGAATGGCGTGGTGATCATGGGTGTCGAGCCCGGGAGTCCAGCGGAAAAAGCGGGGCTCAAGGGCGGCGACGTCATCACCGCTGTGAACGGGAAACCGGTGAAGACGGGCAACGATCTGGTGAATCCGATCGCGCAAGCGACCATAGGCAGCAAGGTTAAGCTGAATTACGTGCGCGACCGAACGGCCAAGGAAACGACCGCGGTCGTGGAAGATCGCACGCGGGTGTTTCCGACGCAAGCAGGACGCGTAGGGGATCAGCCCGGGGAAGCGGCGCCGGCGGAGTTTGGGCTGCGCGTAGAGAGCCTTACGCCCGACCGCGCTTCGCGTGTGGGCATGGAAGGCCAGCGAGGCGTGCTGGTGACCGATGTTGATCCCGCGAGCTTTGCCGACGATTTGGGTTTCAGCCGCGGCGACGTCATCGCGGAAATCAACCGCGAGGCGATTACCTCACTGGACGATTACAAGAAGTCCGTGGCGAAACTGAAGTCTGGGCAGAATGTTGTGTTCAAGGTTCTGCGCCGCGGGGACAATGAACACACGTTGACGGTGTTTTTGCCTGGCGTCGTGCCGGCGGACGAGAATAAACAATAGTTTGTAACCCGAGTTCGTAACCCGAGTTCGTAACCCGAGTTTGCGGGCCGGGCTTGCGTTGTGAGACCCGAGGAAAAGAACAGAGGCTGAATGATTTCGCGAAAAGTCATGCACCTGGGCCTCGCGTTGGTGGTGGCGGCAGGCTCGGGTGTGTTTGCGAAGGCTGGAGCGCAGCAGGCGCAACCGCCGAGCACCAAGGCCAAGACTGCAACATCGAACGCCAGCGGGAAGAGTTCGCACAAATCAACGAAGAAGACGAGTTCGCGGCGCAAGGAGAAGGGGCAAATGGCGCCCACTCCGGATCGGATCTCCACGATTCAGGAAGCGCTGGCGAAAGACGGATCGTTCACGAGCACTCCTAACGGCAAGTGGGACGACTCCACGGTCGAAGCGATGAAGAAGTTTCAGGGTGCGCATGGGCTGAATCCTTCGGGAAAGCTGGACGCGCTGACGTTGGAAAAGCTGGGTTTGGGCTCGCAGACGGCGGGCATTGCGGAGCCTGTTGCGCCACCGAATTCGTCGTCGAGATTGACGAATCCCTCTCTACAATCATCCCGACAGTAGTATTTCTCGCTTGATGCCGGCTACGATCTTGATCGCTAAGGCGTCATTTCCCAGGTCGTCCTGGTCTTGCCAGCGGCTTGTTACCGCGAATGGCGGGCGAAGAACTCCCAGAGTGTTTCGCTGCCGTCCAGGTTGCGGGTGATCTTGCCGATGATGGCAGCGGGAAGATATTGTTTGCCGCCCGGCCACGTGTGACCGCCCCCTTCCACGGTGTAGACGACGACCTCGGTTCGTTCCTTGCACCCGGAAAAGGATTCACGTTGAACGGTGGTGCCGTCGCGGGCGTTGTCGGGCAGCGTAGACGTCTCCGGCGCGGAGTTACACCCGTCGAAACCGGCCCATTTTTCAGCAGTGGCTCGCAGAGACAGGATCTGTCCGCGGGAACCGTCGGGGCCCATCGCGCCGCCTTGAATGGGCACGAACGTGTCGAGCGAGCCCTGCATCATCAGCACGGAAACGGGTTTGGCAGGATGGCAGCTCGCCGCAATCTGTTCGCTCATGGTCGCCGCCACGACACCGACGGCCGCGATCTGATCGGACAATTCGCAGGCGACCCGCTGGGTGATAAAGCCACCGTTCGATATTCCCGCGACATAGATGCGAGAGCCATCAATGCGATGGGTGGATGAAAGTTTGTGAATGAGTTCGGAGAGAAACTTCACGTCGTCGATGCCCTCTTTGTCGGAGTCCGTTACTTTCCGTCCGTCGGCCCAACTGCGGTGTAGTCCGTTAGGGTAAACGGCGAGGAAACCATGGGCGTCGGACACCTTATCGAAATGAGTGAGGGCGGCGGTGCCGCGACCATCGCCAAGCCGGCCATGCAGAATCAAAACCAGAGGCACGGGCTGCTCCGTTTTGTATGTGGCGGGAACGTGGAATTCGTAGGTGCGTTCGTGGCCGTCAACGGTTAGCGATTCTTTAGAATTACCGTCGATCCTGCGACGAGCGAAAAGACGAGCAACAAAGCGGCCACTAACGCCACACAAGACGCGATGATGCGCCACAGAGGGCTGAGTCTGTTGACCATGCGCTTCCCTGGAACGTCGTGAGATCAGTATATTGCGACTCGCCGATGTCTCGAATGCAATGTGCTCCGTAAGTTGGGACGGTGGCTCAGGTGGTCTAGGTGAGACCAGCAATCCAGATCAGAATGAAGAAGGCCGGAGTTTGCGGGTGCAACCCCCGGCCTATTTTTGTGCCCAAGGAGAATCACTTGCTTGCAAAACAGGATAGAGGGAAAACAGATTGGAATTGCCTTCGATTTGTAAAAACGATGTAAAACATCCCGTCGCGCCGACCGATTCGCTATGCGAGTGGCAAATTTTCCACACGCAAAGCCAACGGGCACCCTCAGGCAAAGACGGCACCCTTAGGCAAAGAAAGGGCGGATTCTCAAGGCAGCGGATTGGGTGGTGGGTCAGTCTCCGATTACCCGACTACACAGGAGTATGGTTCTACTGAGTGGAAAAGTTCTGGAAGGTTAGCAATCTAATGTGGCGCGTCTTTTCCTGCAGGTTGCCACAATTCGATCGGATTTCCTTCAGGGTCATGCAGGCGGGCGAACCGGCCGTTGGGATAAGACTGCGGGTCAATCTTGACCGCGATTCCCGAAGCTTGTAGCTGGGCCGCCATTTTGTCGAGATCCCGCACTCGAAAGTTCAACATCCAAACCTTCTGGGCATCCCCGAAATAGCCGCTCGTCTCAGCGAAGGGAGCGAAAGCGGTTGGTCCTGCCTCTTGCTGCCACCCGGTTTCCCCGTAGTTCGTGGGTATCGGCAAAATCCCCAGGTGTTGCTGGTACCAAAGCGCCGACGCTTTCGGATCTTTGGCTCGGAAGAAGAATCCTCCGATTCCGGTCACCTTTTCCATTTCCGTTCCTCCAGCAATCCCATCACGAACAGCCGCCCCCGCAGGGGGAGGGGGGACCTTTGGCTGTGTGGCTGTCTGCGAAGCAACGCCGAGTTGGTTCCGATTCCAGAGGAAGCTCGACCCGAAAGCAAATGACAGGGTTCGAAGCAGTTGGCGTCTTTGAAAACGCATCCCATCCTCCTTTTGAGAGGTGCGCGACTCGATTTATTATACCTAGGCAAACGGGGTTCTGGGATCTCGGTTTAGTGCCCAAGTTGGTAACCGGAAACTGACCCACTACCGCGGATTGGCCAGGTTTGACGGTGGTGCGCGGGAACGATAAACTTAATTTCCCAGCGGCAAATCCCGCGTTGAACTCGCAGCGAATACAGATACAGTTCGTGCGTTTGAGGAGGAAGTATGGCTACGGCACCGGCTCCACGTGTTTACAAGAATTTCATTAACGGCGAGTGGGTGGATTCGCGAAGCGGAAATGCCTACGAGAACCGCAATCCCGCCAACACCGATGAACTGGTGGGGATGTTTGTGTCTTCGACCTCCGAGGATGTGGACGCGGCGGTGGGCGCGGCTAAGGCGGCGTACGCGAGTTGGCGGTTGGTGCCGGCGCCGAAGCGTGCGGAGATTTTGTATCGGGCGGCGGAACTCCTGGTGCACCGCAAAGAAGAATTCTCCAGAGACATGACTCGCGAGATGGGCAAGGTTCTGGCCGAGACGCGGGGCGACGTCCAAGAAGCCATCGACATGACGTATTACATGGCGGGGGAAGGGCGGCGTTTGTTTGGGCAGACCACTCCTTCCGAATTGCCGAACAAATTTGCGATGAGCGTGCGGCAGTCGATCGGGGTGTGCGGCATGATCACGCCGTGGAATTTTCCGATGGCCATTCCATCGTGGAAGATGATGCCGGCGCTGGTCAGCGGGAATACCGTGGTGTTGAAGCCGGCGGAGGATACGCCACTGTCTTCGTATCACCTGGTGCAAATTCTGGCGGAAGCCGGTTTGCCGCCCGGCGTGGTGAATCTGGTAAGTGGGGATGGGCCGAACGCGGGGGCTCCTCTAGCGCAACATTCCGATGCCCCGGTGATTAGCTTCACGGGATCGACCGCAGTGGGACGGTTGATTGCGCAGGACTGTGCGCCGGAGTTCAAACATTGCAGCCTGGAGATGGGCGGGAAGAACATCATCGTCGTAATGGATGATGCGAATCTGGATTTGGCCGTGGACGGCGCGGTATGGGGTGGATTTGGCACCACTGGACAACGTTGCACAGCTGCTAGCCGGGTGGCGGTGCACAAGTCGGTGTATCCCGAATTTATTTCGCGATTTGTGGAACGCGCCAAGAAATTGCAGGTTGGCGATGGGCTGGACGCGACTGTGGAAATGGGACCGTGCATCAACGAGCAGCAATTAAAGACGGTGATGGATTACGTGGAGATCGGGAAGAACGAAGGCGCGAAATTGTTGACGGGCGGACGACGACTGGATACCGGCGCGCACGCGAAGGGTTGGTTCCACGAGCCGACGGTGTTTGGCGATTGCGGCGCAAAGATGCGCATCGCGCAGGAGGAAATTTTCGGCCCGGTAGTGTCGGTGATCCCGATCGGCAGTTTCGATGAGGCGATCGAGGTGGCGAACGGCGTGCCCTACGGGTTGTCGGCGTCCATATACACGCGCGATGTGAATCGAGCGTTCCAGGCGATACGCGATCTCTACACGGGCATTGTTTACGTGAATGCGCCGACGATTGGGGCGGAGACGCATTTGCCTTTTGGCGGCACCAAGCAAACGGGCAACGGCCATCGCGAAGCGGCGATTGCGGCGATCGACTTCTATACCGAGTGGAAGACGCTGTACATCGACTATTCGGACAAACTTCAGCGAGCGCAGATCGACAACAATTAGAAGCCATCTCATAAATGGCCGAACAGAAAGAGAAGAATTTCCTCAGGGGCTAAAGCCCTATTTTGCGCGTCTTTGAGGGTCGGAGCTAAAGCTCCGACCCTCTGAGATGCATCTATGAGATGACTTCTAGTTATCAATCATTAGTTGCCGGGCATGGATTCGGCATGGACCCGCGCCATCATACGCTGCAGGTGCTTTTGAGTTGCCCAGGTGTGGTGGGCGTGGAGTAGCTGCTCGGCGGGGACCCACACGAGTTCATGTTCGTGGGTCGCTGAGATTACCTCGCCAAGTTCTGCTGCATAGAAGGTGGCGTACAGCGCGTGGCAATAGCCGTCGGACTCGAAGTATTTCATGGCTTGGCCGATGCGTTCCCCCAGGACTACGCGGCAGCCAAGTTCTTCGTGCACTTCGCGGTGTATCGCTTCGGCGGGAGTTTCGGAGAGCTCGATTCCACCTCCAGGCAAGTGTAAGCCTCGGGATTCGCGCACGGCAGCCACCAAGCCTTGCGCATTTGTCACGACGGCGTACGCGCACGCGCGGGTTTTGACCGGAAAAGTTTCGCTTCTGAGCCCGAAAACGGGAATAGCTTGCTCCATAATTTTAGGATGCACGGAAGCGGAGCAATTCGCAATCCTCGGAACACGGTAGCTGTCCGCGTTGACGATCGTTGACCGCGTTCCTACAATGGTAGTAGCACCCAGGACTGAGTGCTCTCTATGAGGACTCCCGCTCTGCAAGAGCGTCGTAATCGGCAGATTTTGGCCGATGTCGTGCGGACGTATATCGAGACCGGCGAACCCGTGTCTTCCCGCGCCGTGTGTGCGCGTTTCGAGGAGATTATCAGCACCGCGACGATTCGCAACGTGATGGGCGAATTGGAAGACGGCGGCTTTTTGTACCAGCCGCATACTTCGGCGGGGCGCGTGCCTACGGCCGCTGCCTATCGGTTTTTTGCTCAGGAAATCGCCACGCAGGCGAAGTTGAGCGTGGTGGATAAGGAATGGATTCAGCGGGAAATTGGGGCGGCGACCAACGCCTCGGAAGTGACCGAACGCGCCGGACACGTGCTTGCGGAAGTGTCCAATGGACTCGGCATCATTGTTTCGCCTCCGATGGGGAAGACGGTGATCGAGCATGCGCGCATGTGGTTGCTGCCGGATGGGCGCGTCGTCGTGGTGCTGATTTCGCCCGGCGGCAATACGCGCGACAAAATCTTGCGGCCTCCACGACCGTTCACGCAGATCGAACTGGATGCCACGGCAGATTTCCTGAATCGACACTACTCCGGGTGGACGCTGGAGGCGATTCGCGGCGATCTTTTGCAGAAACTTGCCACCGAGCGCGAGCGGTATGAAGGCATCGTGCAAAGCGCGCTGGCGCTGTGCGACCCCGTCGTCCTCGGTGATGATCGCGCCCGGCAGGTTTACGTCGAAGGCGCCGCACAGATGGTCGGCACAGGCGAATTCGCGGATCAGGCGCAACTGCGCGACGTGCTGTCGGCAATTGAAGAGAAGCACCGATTGGTGACGGTCCTGAACGCCTGTATCGATGGACCGGAGCCCGTCTATGTACAGATCGGGGTGAAGGAAATTTCGGAGTCCGGGGAAAATTTGGCGCTGATCAGCGCGCCGTACATGAGAAACGATCTGGTGCAAGGTTCCCTGGGCGTGTTAGGGCCCACCCGGATGCATTACGAGCGCGCGATCACCGCAGTGGCCTACGTGGCGCAGCTATTCAGCGAAACACTGAGCAAGATTTGAGAGACTTTTGGCAGAGGAGAAGCAAGAAAGTGCCGGACAAGGACACCAATATCAATATGGAACGCGATGAAGGCAACAGCGGGCCGGACTCTTCCATGGACCCCAAGGATACTCCGGGAACGGACGCAGAGACCGCCAAACTTCTCAGCGAGCTGGACGATTTGCGGCAGACGCTGCTGCGGCGACAGGCCGATTTCGACAACTATCGCAAGCGCATCGAGAGGGAACGTACGGACGATTCCAAGCGCGCGATGGCACGCGTCATTGAGGGGCTGATCCCAATCATCGATGGGTTCGAACATGCGCTGGCGGCGCACCGCGAGAAGGAGTACGAGGTCTATCGCAAGGGGTTTGAGCTGATCTACAAGCAACTCGTCGAGAACGTCACCAAGCTCGGCGTTGAGCGCATCGATCCGATCGGAAAGTCGTTCGATCCGCATCTTCATCAGGCGATGGATCGTTTGGAAACCACGGACCACGAAGACGGCACCATCGTGCAGGTCTTCCAGCCAGGCTACGTGTTTCATGGCCGCGTGCTGCGGCCGGCTATGGTACGCGTAGCCGTAAACGCGGCTCCCGCATCCAAGAAAACTGTGAACTAGCGCGGATTGATCTGAATTAGCGGGAATCTTCCAAGGAGAACGAAGTCGCATGCCGAAGTCGAGTCAGCGGGACTACTACGAAATCCTCGGTGTTTCGCGCACCGCAAGCGTCGATGAAATCAAAGCGTCGTATCGCAAATGCGCCCTGAAATGGCATCCGGATCGCAACCCGGAGAATAAAGCCGAGGCGGAAGTGAAATTCAGGGAAAGTACCGAAGCGTACAGCATTCTCAGCGATGCGCAGAAGCGGCAGGTCTACGACACCTACGGACACGCGGGACTCTCCGGCTCCGGGGCGGGCGTCGATTTCAGCGGCACCATATTTCAGGACTTCCACGACATTTTCGGGGATTTCTTCGGCTTCGAGGACATGTTTTCCGGCGGGCGTCGCGGTGGCGGGCACGGGCGCTCGCAGCGTGGCGCTGATCTTCGCTATGACATGACCCTCACGTTCGAAGAAGCTTCTGCGGGCGTTGCTACCAAGGTAAAGCTGCCGCGGCAGGAATATTGCGAAACGTGCAACGGCACCGGCGCGAAAAAGGGAACCGGCGTCGTTGCTTGCCAGACGTGCAGCGGCCGAGGCCAGTTGGCCTACCAGCAGGGGTTTTTTACGATTACACGCACATGCCCTGCATGCCAGGGCGCGGGACAAATCGTCCGGGAACGCTGCCCGGAGTGCCGCGGTCAGGGCCGCATCGAGCGCGAACGTACGATCGAGTTGAGAATTCCGCCGGGAGTCGACAGCGGAACGCGCCTTCGCGTGGCCGGCGAGGGTGAGCCGGGGCCAAACGGTGGTCCAGCGGGCGATTTGTACGTTGTGCTCGATGTCAAAGAACACCCCTTTTTCGAGCGCCGCGGCGCCGACTTGTACTGCACCATCCCGATCAGCATCGCGCAGGCAACGCTTGGCACGGAACTCCAGGTGCCCGGACTAAGTGGCGAGGAGAAACTGAAAATTCCCGAAGGCACGCAGAGTGGTGCGGTGTTTCGCCTCAAGGCAAGAGGACTCGCCGACCCTCGCGGCGGCGGCAAAGGCGATTTGTACTATCACGTCCGCGTGATTACGCCGACGAAGCTCACCCGTGAACAGCGCAAGCTGATCGAGGAGCTAGGCTCATCGCTAAAAGTTGAAAACAAGCCGGCCGAGCGTAACTCTTCGATCTTCGACAAGGTGAAAGACATTTTTGGCTAGTTTGCGTTCTAACACCTGAGGCGCTCGCTTAGTTGTCGTGATGTGGTGTGATCTAAACCCCGCGGTCTCGGAGACCGCGGCTACAGAGTTCGAAACATTTCGCTCAAGCGTTGTGCGCTAGAATCTTCCCGTGCGCAGACGCTTCTTCGTTGAACAATTCATCGGCCGTACCGCCGTCATCGACGGTGACACGGCCCATCATCTCGGTCGCGTGCTCCGTGCCCAGGCGGGTCAACTCTACGAATTGAGCGACGGCATTGCGGTTTGGCTTGGTCGCATCGAGAGCGTCGCCCGCGATCGCATACAATTCGCGCTCTTGGAAGAAATCCGAGCCCATGCGCCCGCGGTCGATATCATTCTGCTTCTCTCCATTGTGAAGTTCGACGCTTTCGAGTGGGCGATCGAGAAAGCAACGGAACTAGGCGTTGGCATGATCGTTCCCGTCGCCGCGTCGCGCAGTGAGAAGGCGCTCCTGGCGGCCGCCGGAAAGCGCCGGGATCGTTGGGAGAAAATCCTGGTGGAGGCGTCGCAGCAATCGCGCCGCCTACGAGTGCCTGCCATCTCATCCCCGTTGCGACTTCGCGAAGCCTTTCACGAGGCCGATCCACTTGGCGCTAAGGTTATCTTGTCCGAACGCAGCAACGCACCGGCATTGCGTGAAGTTTTGTCCCCCGTGACGGTCTCCCAAGCCACCCTGGCCATCGGCCCCGAAGGTGGTTGGACGGATGAAGAGTTGACATCGGCCGGGGCGGCTGGCTTCCGGGAGGCGTCCCTCGGCAAACTGATCCTGCGGACCGAAACCGCGGTAGTCGCGGCGCTGGCTTCCCTGAACTACGCACTGGGCACATAAGGGCGGTCGTCTCCGCGCCCAACAAGCAACGGCCTAGAGTTGAGGTGCGTCCTATGACGAGGGCAACGGTCCGCTTGACCCCTCCGCAAGCGCCCGCCGTTGCCCGAATCGTCTCTCGGCCAAGCAACATCTGGCGTCGCGCGCGACGCCCATGTTATAAATACGAGGCAGCGATAAAATGCAAAGCACGGACGAGCGACATCCTTCAGCCACCACGGTCCCGGAATCTTCAGCGCCCACGTTGAGCTCCGGCGCGACCCCGGATCCCACCTCTGCGGGACATTCGCTGCGCAATGAGATTCGCGTTTGGACGCGCGACCTGCTGATCGCTATCGGCCTCGCGCTGGTCATCATCGTTTTCCTCTACCAGCCCGTGAAGGTCGAGGGCACCAGCATGGCGCCTTTGCTTTCCGACCAGGAACGCATCTTCATCAATAAATTCGTGTACCGCTTTGAGCCGATCGACCGCGGCGACGTGGTCGTTTTCTGGTACCCGCTGGATCGCTCGAAGTCCTTCATCAAGCGCGTCGTCGGGTTGCCGGGTGAAACGGTCGAGATTCGCAAGGGAATTGTTTTCGTCAATGGCATTTCGCTCGCCGAGCCTTATGTCCCCCCGCAGTATGAAGACCTGACCGATTTCGGCCCCGTGCGCGTGCCGCGCGAAAGCTACTTCGTGATGGGCGATCACCGCATCAGCTCCAACGATTCGCGGGTGTTCGGCCCGGTGGCCAGCCACTACATCTACGGGCGCGCGGTGTTCGCGTATTGGCCCGTCGATCACTTTGGATCGCTCTCGACTGCGGAAGCAAAAACGAAATGAATTTCGACGGAGGAACCACTGAACGAAGTGCAGCATCGACCCGCTATACTCGCGCTGGAAGACGGGCGCGTATTTAATGGCCGCGCGGCCGGCGCGATCACGCGCCGGGGCGGCGAAGTCGTTTTCAATACCAGCCTCACCGGATACCAGGAAGTATTCACCGACCCAAGCTACGCCGGACAAATCGTCTGCCTGACGTATCCCCACATCGGGAACGTTGGCGCGAACCTCGATGACCAGGAATCCGCGCGCCCGTACATCGAATCTCTTATCGTGCGCGAGTTCTCGCAGATCGCCTCGAACTGGCGCTCCGCGGAAACCACGCAACTCTATCTCAACCGCCACAAAATTCCAGTGATCTGGGACATCGACACGCGCGCGCTGGTGCGGCACTTGCGTCAGGTCGGGGCGTTGCGCGGGGTAGTCGCGACCGACGGCACACCCGCCGACCAGCTGATTTTCGAAGCGAAGCAGTTGCCTTCCATGGCTGGACAGGAACTCGCCAGCCGCGTCTCCTGCAACAAGACCTATAAGTGGGACGCGGGCTCCATCGATTTCGTGAGCTCTCCGTGGACCGAGCAGATGGGCGAATCCGGCGGCGGACAGGAGGAGCGCAAGCTTCGCGTCGTCGCCTACGATTACGGAATCAAGCAGAACATCCTGCGGTTGTTAGTGGACCACCAGTGCGAGGTGGCCGTTGTGCCCGCGCAAACATCAGCCGAAGATGTGCTCGCGATGGGCGCTGACGGCGTGTTCCTTTCCAATGGCCCTGGCGACCCCGAACCCGCGACTTACGCGGTCGCAGGCATACGCAAGCTCTTGGGGAAAATTCCCGTCTTCGGCATCTGCCTGGGCCACCAGTTGTGCGGGCTGGCACTTGGTGGAAAAACATTCAAGCTCAAGTTCGGTCATCATGGTGCGAATCATCCGGTGAAAAATCTGCTTACCGAGCAGGTGGAAATCACTTCGCAGAATCACGGCTTCTGCGTCGACCCGGAATCGCTGCCCTCCAGCGAAGTCGAAATCACGCATCTCAACCTGAACGATCACACCAACGAAGGCCTGCGCCACAAATCGTTGCCGCTGTTCAGCGTGCAATACCACCCGGAAGCTTCACCTGGTCCCCACGATTCGCACTATCTCTTCACGCAGTTCACGGACCTGATGAAGGAATTCGCGCAACCGGGAAGTTCCCGCCGATGAGGGGCATTTTGAGTAGGCGCACCGACCGCATGATGCGTCGCCGCGGAGCCCTGCTCATCGTCGGATTGAGTCTGCACTTTGTTCCAAAGGCAGACGCGGCGCCTCAAAGACCCGACCGCGTGGTCACAGTTGATCGGCTGTGTGGTCGACTACTGTCGGTACGAGACGCCGACACGCCTCAGGAAAAAGTTACCTCGCTCAGCAAGACCGTTGTCCGGCTATATCGGCAGGTTGGCGACGCGGATTGCTGCAATGGGTCGACTTTGACCGCGGAAACCTTGTCGGGGCGGGGCGGCAAATTCGAATTCAAGAAGATCCCTGCGGGACTTTATTGGGTAGCGATGATGCCCCAGGCGGGGGAACATAAGTTGTTGGTTCGTTACGAACCCGCGAAAGGCGATCCTACGAATTGTTCTGAATTGCTATATGAGTTGGACGAGGCCGGATACTTTATTCTGAGAACGTTCGTAACAGTTGACTAAAGAATGCCAAAACGTAAAGACATCAAGAAGATTTTGATTATCGGCTCGGGCCCGATCGTGATTGGGCAGGCGTGCGAGTTCGACTATTCGGGAGCGCAGGCATGCAAAGCCTTGCGCAGCGAAGGCTATGAGGTCGTGCTGGTCAATTCCAATCCGGCTACGATCATGACCGATCCTGAGCTGGCGCACCGCACTTACATCGAGCCGCTTACAAAGGAATATCTGGAAGAGATTATTTCCCGCGAACGGCCGCAGGCGCTTTTGCCGACCGTTGGAGGGCAGACGGCGCTGAATCTGGCTGTTGAGCTTGCGGAGAGCGGCATTCTCGAAAAATACAAAGTGGAAATGATTGGGGCGTCGTTGCGGGCGATCAAGGTGGCGGAGGATCGTCTGTGGTTCAAGGATGCCTGCCGCAAGATTGGCTTGGAAGTACCGGCATCGGCGCTGGTAAACAATGCGCAGGATGCCTTGCGCTTGTGCGATCAGCTCGGTTTCCCGCTGGTAATCCGGCCATCGTTCACGCTTGGCGGTACTGGCGGATCGATCGCCTATAACCGCGAAGAGTTTGGCGAGGCTATCTCGCACGCGCTGGACATGAGCCCGGTGCACGAAGCGCTCGTGGAGGAGTCGGTGCTCGGGTGGAAGGAATACGAACTCGAAGTGATGCGCGATTTTCGCGACAACTTCGTGGTCATCTGCTCGATCGAAAATTTCGACCCCATGGGCGTGCATACCGGCGACTCCATCACCGTCGCACCCGCGCAAACGCTGACCGACAAGGAGTATCAGCGCATGCGCGACGCAGCGGCGGCTATTGTGCGCGAAGTTGGCGTCGAAACCGGCGGCTCCAACGTCCAGTTTGGCATCAATCCGGAAAATGGCCGGATGGTTGTGATTGAGATGAATCCGCGCGTGTCGCGGAGTTCCGCGCTGGCCAGCAAAGCCACCGGCTTTCCCATCGCCAAAATCGCCGCGCGGCTCGCGGTGGGCATGACGCTCGACGAAATTCCCAACGACATCACCAAGCAGACTCCGGCATGTTTCGAGCCGACCATCGACTACGTGGTCGTGAAAATCCCGAAATGGCAGTTCGAAAAATTTCCCGGCGCCGACACCACCCTCGGCACCCAAATGAAATCCGTCGGCGAAGTGATGGCCATCGGCCGCACCTTCAAAGAGGCGCTGCAGAAGGGAATTCGTTCCCTGGAACCACACACTCCCTGGCGCGCGCCGGCCGAAACGCCGGAATCACTGCTGCGCGAAAAGCTGGCTACGCCGCGAGCGGACCGCATTCACTGGCTGATGACGGCCGTGGAGCGCGGGCTTCCCGCGAGCGAAATTTGCGAGCTAACCAAAATTGATCCATGGTTCATCCAGCAACTCGAAGAGATCAACGCCATGAACCGTCGTGCCGCGAGCGTAACGGTCGAAACCGCGTCACGTGATCTGTTGCGAGAAGTGAAGCGCTACGGTACCAGCGACGAAGTACTGGCGCAGATTTGGAAGACCACTCCCGCTGCCGTGCGCCTGCAACGCGCCCGCTACGGCGTGGCGCCAGTCTTCAAGCGTGTCGATACCTGCGCCGCGGAATTTGAATCCTTCACCCCGTACCTGTATTCCACGTATGAGGAGGAAGACGAATCGGACCCACAGCCGCGGTCGAAAATCATGATCCTCGGCAGTGGGCCGAATCGCATCGCCCAGGGAATCGAATTCGATTATTGCTGCTGCCATGCGTCGTTCGCGTTGCGTGAAGACGGCTACGAAACAATCATGGTCAATTGCAATCCGGAGACGGTTTCCACGGACTACGACACTTCCGATCGCCTGTACTTCGAGCCGCTAACGCTCGAAGACGTGCTGGCCATCGTGGAACGTGAAAAGCCGAAAGGTGTGATCGTGCAATTCGGAGGGCAGACGCCACTGAATCTTGCGCTGGAATTGAAGCGCAACGGTGTGCCCATCATCGGCACGACTCCCGAATCCATCGACTTGGCTGAAGACCGTCGTCGGTTCGGCCGCCTGCTCGAAGAACTTAAAATCCCTCAACCGCGGAATGCTACCGCGCTGGTGCCTGAGGAAGCCGCCCGCGTTGCAGGCGAAATTGGATTGCCCGTTCTCGTGCGCCCCAGCTATGTCCTGGGCGGGCGTTCCATGGTGATCGCCTACGACGTCAACACCGTCCAGGAATACGTCGCCCAGGCCGCTCTAATGGGCCCGGCCCGCCCGGTGCTGATCGATCAGTTCCTGGAAGAAGCCACCGAGGTGGACGTGGATGCGCTCGCCGACGGCACCGATGTGGTGATCGGCGGGATCATGGAGCACATCGAAGAAGCTGGCGTGCACTCCGGAGACTCATCGTGCGTGTTGCCGCCGGTGAGTTTGTCGCCCAAAATATTGGAGACGATTCGCGACTACACCAAACGGCTGGCACTGGCGCTGAAAGTGGTCGGATTGATGAATGTGCAGTACGCCATTCAGCGTGATGTGGTGTACGTGCTCGAGGTGAATCCGCGCGCGTCGCGCACGGTTCCTTATGTCAGCAAAGCAACCGGTGTGCCACTGGCGAAAGTGGCGGCGCGGCTCATGGCCGGAAAGCGACTCGCCGATATGAAACTCCCGGTGGTGAAGCACAACGGCGTATCGGAGATCGCCGTTCACGAATTTTATGCGGTGAAGTCGCCGGTCTTTCCATTCAACAAGTTCCGCGGTGTAGACACGATTCTCGGACCGGAAATGCGCTCGACGGGCGAAGTAATGGGTGTTTCGACCTCGTACGGGCAGGCCTTCGCGAAAGCGCAACTCGCGGCCGGCCAGCGGCTTCCGCAAAAGGGCAGCGTATTTCTCAGTGTCAACGATCGCGATAAGCGCCAGGTCGGCCCCCTCGGAAAGGATCTGCTGGCGCTGGGCTTCCGATTGCTGGCAACGCGCGGTACCGCAGCGGCCCTCGAAGCCGCAGGCATTGAGGCCGAACCGGTGTTCAAAGTGAATGAAGGACGCCCCAACATCGTTGATTTGATCAAGACCCGCAAGATCGATCTGATCATCAACACACCGCTTGGCCGCGAATCGTTCTACGACGAGAAGTCTATCCGTCGCGCGGCGATCCGGCATAACATTCCGTGTATCACGACGCTGGCGGCGGCCAGCGCAGCGGCGCTCGGTATCCGCGCCCTGCTCGATCAGAAACCCGAAGTCGGGGCACTGCAGGATTTGCACCGCGGGCGCGTGCCGGCCTCGGGCAACACCGTAACGGGAGACTAGGCTATGGACCTTTCCGGAGTTTACCCCGCGCTGACCACGCCATTTGCGGCGGACGGATCGGTGTCACTCGGTGATTTGAAGTACAACATCGAGCGCTACAACCCTACCGGACTCGCAGGCTACGTAGTGATCGGATCGACCGGCGAATCCGTGCTGCTGTCGCGCGGCGAAGCCGACAGCATTCTCGCGACCGTGAAGGAAGCGGCAGGCCAGGGCAAGCGGCTGATTGCCGGCACCGGAGCGGAATCGACCGCGGAAACGATCGAGCGCACCAAGCGCGCCGCCGAACTCGGCTACCACTTCGCATTGGTGAAAACGCCCTATTACTACAAGCCGGCGTACAAGCCCGACGTTTTAATCGCCCACTACCGGCGTGTCGCAGATGCATCGCCGATTCCCGTATTGCTGTATTCGGTGCCCATCTTTACAGGCGTGACCCTTGAGGCGCCGGAAGTGGCCGCGCTCTCCGAGCATCCAAACATCGTCGGGATCAAAGACAGCTCCGGGCACGTGATGCGCGTCGGCGAAATGGTGGCCATGGCGCGGCCGGACTTCCAGGTGCTGACCGGCTCGGCACCCACGTTGCTCGCGGGTATTACGGTGGGCGCGAAAGGCGCAATTCTGGCTTTAGCTTCCGCGCTCCCGGAAAAATGCGTGGAGCTGTTCGAGCTTTCGCGCGCCGCCCATATCGACAAGGCGCGCGAGCTGCAAAACGTGCTGCTCAAGGTTTCGAAAGTGATCGCTTCGGAACATGCGATTGCTGGCCTGAAATTCGCGATGGACCAGCGAGGTTATCGCGGCGGAATTCCCCGCCTGCCGCTGGTTCCCATCAACGCAGCCTACAAGCAACGCATATTGGAGTCGCTGGTAAGCCTTGACCCTGTCGCGGCACGCGCTTAGCGTGCCGCTGAGGAACGGGGTTGCCACACCCGTCTTGAATGAACCGCCGGGCTGAAGCCCGGCGCCTACACGGACCCGCCTGCACGTGGCTATGACGATTGACGGGCCCGCAAGACCGCCGGGGCGCTATCCTTCGCAGCTGGCGCTCGTCCAAAGGTGAAGCCGTCAGATTTGCCGTCTTCGGGTAGGGCCGGTTTGATCTCGATTGTTTGGTCGGCGTCAAAAGATGGGTTTTGCCTCCCGACACGGGCTGGCGACTTGGCGTTACCAATTGGGCTGTGTAACATCTAAACCTCGATGGGTTGTATTTCGCTACCGTTCCGGCGCCTCCCTCACCAGCCGAGGTTATTTCTTCGGTTTCTAGATGATTTTCCCAGCGTCTCAATGTTTTACCCGCACCCTCCCACGTTCGAAGCCGTGATGGAATTCGCGCGATCTCTCGATTTCCCAGCCGATCGCAGGAAAGAAGTAGTCAGCGTATTGCGCGACATCAACAACGCTCTGGGCGCTGGCGACGCAACGCAACGCAATCTTGACCGTTTACAGAATGGCGCGGTCGCCGCGGTCAGCGGTCAGCAAGTTGGTTTGTTTGGCGGACCCGCGTATGCATTCTACAAAGCCTTCAGTGCGATTCGCATCGCAGAAGAACTAAGCGAGGCTGGTGTTCCGGCGGTGCCCGTATTTTGGATGGCGACCGAGGATCATGACCTGGACGAGATCCGCCATGTGTCCTTCTTCCACAGCGGGAAGCTTACTCGGTTTGAGCTGTCCGGGGAAGGAAGTCCCGGACGGCCGGTCGGACAAGTCACACTCGGCCCAGAGATTGCCGGACTGGCGAAGAGCGCTTCGGAACTCCTGACCGGCGCGGCCAGCGAAACTGTTGCGAAGTCCCTGCTGGAAAGTTACACGCCGGACGACACATACGGCAGCGCATTTGGGAAACTTTTCGCGCGCCTGTTTGCGGAGTACGGATTGATTTTGCTCGATCCGCTGGATGTGCGGCTGCATCGGATTGCGGCACCGGTCTACCGCAGGGCCCTCGCGGATCGCGACGAATTGAGCGCGAAGCTGCTGGAACGTGGCAAAGACCTGGAAGCGGCAGGGTTCGATCCGCAGGTGAAGGTCACGCCGGAAAGCACGCTGTTGTTCCACATGAAAGATGGCTTGAGGCAACCGGTTGCGCTTGTTCCGGGAAACGGAGCTGGCAGTGGCGGGAAGTTCAAGTCCGGCGAAGCTTCGTGGTCGCGCGAGGAGATTTTGCGCGTAGCGGAGGTAGCGCCAGAGACCCTGAGCCCAAATGCGTTGTTGCGGCCGATGGTGCAGGATTTTCTGCTACCGACGGTAGCATTTTCCGCTGGTCCGGCGGAGATTTCGTACCTGGCGCAATCGGAAGTCGTTTACCGCCATCTCCTCGGGCACATGCCGGTGCTATTGCCACGAGCTGACTTCACCGTGCTGGACGCCAAAGCCGACAAACTGCTGCAGAAATATCACCTGTGTATCGAAAATATCTGGGCGGGCCCGCAAGAGTTACGCAAGCAGATGGAATCGGTCATGCTCCCGAAACAGCTTGCCGACGATTTCGACAGGAAGAAAGCGCTGATCGAAACGACGCTGACCGAGCTGGGCGCAGACATCCAAAAGCTGGACGCGACGCTGGCCGGAGCGGTCGCGACGACGCGCGAAAAGATGAGCTTCCAGCTCGACAAGCTGCGAGAGAAAACCGGAAGAGCCCTGGACGAACGCGCCGGCCGGATCGCCGAACACGTGGAATTTCTCGAGAATCTGCTATACCCCGGTAAGGTGCTGCAGTCGCGGGAACTGAGTTTCCTGCCGTTTCTCTCCCAATGGGGCGCCGCAGGATTGAAGGAACTCAAAGATCTCGCCGACGGCGCTAACCTCAAAGAACACCGCATCGCACGTATCTCCTAAGGCCGCAGCCTGTAAAGCGGACGGAGGGAGAGCGCAATTCTTCCTGACGGCTTCCTAATGCGGCGGAATCTAGAATTCGTGCAAAGCAGTTGGCCTAGCGGGGCGAGTCACGCGAATCCGCGTCGAAATCTCGTCCCCGCTTTATTTGTCGTCCAGTCTTTGACCTCGCCGCCCAACGTATAGTTGTTGGTGACGGAGGAACACGATGGAAACTCTGCGGGTGAAAACGACGCGCCGAACGCAGTTACTAGAGGTGACTCAGGCGGTGGAGCGAGTTGTGGCGGAGGCCGGACTCGTGACCGGCGTTTGCTACGTGTATGTGCCGCACACAACGGCCGGAGTGATGATCAACGAGCATGCGGACCCCGACGTGGCCACCGATCTGGAAGGCGTCTTTGACCGGTTGGTGCCGCGCTCGGGCCCATACCGCCACGCCGAACGCAATACCGATTCCCACGCCAAGGCAGTAATGGCGGGAGCAAGCCAGCTAATTTTCGTCGAGAAGGGCAAGTTGGCAATGGGAACCTGGCAGGGAATCTTTCTTTGTGAGTTCGATGGCCCGCGGGAGCGGAAGATTTGGGTGAAGGTCGTAAGAGACGAGAAGTAATCGATGAATCGTGTAGCGGCCCTCTTTTACCCGGAGCCTCGAAGGCGGAGCGCGGGGTTCAGACTCAAATGGCGCTACAAAACGAGACGCGGAGTGGTGGTGCTCATGACGCCTGTGCCGCAACAGGGTATGCTAAAGTTTTGCGGTGATGACGCGACTCGGCATCTACATTCAAGTTCCGTTTTGCCAGACTAAGTGCACCTACTGCAACTTTCATACCGGTGTAGTGTCTTCGTTGCGTTTCGCGCCGTATGTCAGTGCTGTTTGCGCGGAAATCGGACGGCACCGAGATTTCTATGAGCCTGCTGGCGTCCACGTTCCACGTTCGCTTGCGGGTGCCTTAGCGGACACCGTCTACTTTGGCGGCGGGACTCCCAGTCTGCTCGATCCCGTACATTTGCGGCGGATGCTGGAAGTGGTCCGTGACAGCTTCGCGTCGGACTTAGCAGAAGTCACGCTGGAGGCGGATCCAGAGACCATAGACGCGGGCAAGGCTTCAGCATGGGTCCGCGCGGGAATCAACCGGGTCAGCTTTGGCGTCCAGTCGTTTTCCGACGCAGAGTTGAAGGCCACAGGTCGCATGCATCGTCGCGCGGATATTTACCGCGCCGTCCCGATCTTGCGCGACGCGGGCATCAGGAATATCAGTTTCGATCTGATCGCGGGATTGCCGGGACAAACGCGCGAAAGCTGGCGCAACTCTCTGGACGAGTTGACGACGCTCGGCCCGGAGCACGTGTCCATATACTTGCTCGAAATCGACGAAGGCAGCCATCTCGGGGCAGAGGTGTTGCGCGGCGGCGCAAAGTATGGGGCCGGCACGATACCCAGCGAAGATGACATGGCCGAGTTCTACGAAACTGCGTGCAGGTTTCTGCAACAGGCCGGCTACCACCACTATGAAATCTCAAACTGGGGCAAGGCGGGATTCGAGTCGCGCCACAACTTGAAATATTGGCAGCGCGAACCGTACTTAGGATTTGGCGCGGGCGCGCACTCGTTTTCAGGGACGCAACGGTGGGCCAACGCACACGACGCGGCGGCCTATGTAAGCGCGATCGAAAGTGGGCGACTCCCTGCGGAGCAGTTGGAAGCAGTAACGCCGGAAAGCGCACTGGAGGAAGAGCTATTTTTGGGCTTGCGCCAGTTGGACGGAATCGATGTCGGTCGAATCGAGCGCGAATATGGCGTGGCGGTGACGCCGCGATTCGAACGACTGATGTCCGCGGGCATGGTCGAACGCAAGGGCAACGTCGTGCGCCTGGCGGAAAGCAAGTTAAGCGTAGCGAATGAAGTTTTCGTCGAGCTGATGAAGTGAAGAACATAAAGTGGCTGGTAAACGCAAAAAGCACGTAGCAACCAATTAGGAGGCTGGATTGAGCGCGGACCCAGATCAACTGAGCGCCACGGCGATAAAAGGTCACGTGGTGGATTTGCGCAGCGATACCGTCACGCGGCCAACGACAGAAATGCGTCGCGCCATGGCAGAGGCAATGGTTGGCGACGACGTGTACGGCGAAGATCCCACCGTCAACCGCCTGGAAGCCCGCGCCGCGGAAATGTTTGGCAAAGAAGCAGCCCTGTTCGTGCCCACAGGATGCATGGGCAACCTGATCGCCATCAAGGTATGGACCCATCACGGCGACGAAGTAATTTGCGAAGACCGCAGCCATGTAAATTTGTACGAGCTGGCGTCCATGTCCGCGATCGCAGGCTGTATGCCCCGCATCGCGCGCGCCGAAGATGGGGTCCTCTCCTGGAAGGAAATCGAAGCGGTCATCCGGCCCAAAATTTACTATGACTCGCAAACGGCGTTAGTGTGCCTGGAAAACACCAGCAACATGGCCGGCGGCACGGTGTACCCCACTGCCCAGGTGAACGAAATCTGCGATCGAGCGCACGACGCCGGCCTGAGAGTGCACCTCGACGGCGCGCGCATCTTCAACGCGGCAACCGCGCTGGGCGAAAACGTCGCGGAAATGGCCCGCAAAGTCGACTCGGTCATGTTTTGTCTATCGAAGGGACTAGGCGCACCCGTGGGATCCATGGTCGCGGGCTCGTGCGAATTTATCGAGAAGGCGCGAATCTACCGCAAAATGTTTGGCGGCGGCATGCGCCAGGCAGGCGTAATCGCGGCGGCAGGATTAGTTGCATTGGAGAAATCTCCGTCGCGTCTGTATATCGACCACCAAAACGCGCGACGCCTCGCGGAAGGTGTTACGAGGATTCCAGGATTGGCGATCGATCCGAAAAAGGTCCGCACCAACATCGTGATTTTCGACTGCTCCAAAACCGGAAAGAGCGCCGTTGAGTGGTGCGACATTCTGTACCAGCGAGGCTTGTGGGCGCAGGACACGGCGCTACATTGCGTGCGTTTAGTAACGCACTGCGATGTGGATGAGGCGGACATCGAACGCGCACTGACGGTGTTGCAAGACGCGGCGATGCACGTACAAAAGGTGGGGGCATGATAACGCGGACTGGCTGGCTCGGTGGTGCTACTGCAATTCTGTGCGTGTTGGCGATCGCTGCCACGGCGCAGGCGCCCAAAAACGAGGTGCGCAAGGCGCGCCGCGATTTCGGTGCCGCGCCGACGGTGGAGGATGCGCAGGCCTTTCTTGACGATGCTGAGTCGCGGCTCTTTGACCTTGGCGTGCAGGCGTCGCGCGCCGCGTGGGTGCAGCAGAACTTTATCACCGATGACACGGAACAGATCTCGGCGGATGCGAATCAGCAAGTGAATGCGCTAAGCGTGGAGCTAGCAAAAAAGGCCGAACGCTGGGACAAAGTCACGCTACCACCAGTAATGGCCCGAAAAATGCTGCTGCTGAAACTCGCAGCCGGCTTTCCCGCCCCGAGCGATCCCGCTGAGCAGAAAGAATTGGCCCAGGTCGAAGCGTCGCTCGACGGTGACTACGGAAAAGGGAAGTGGTGCCCGGACGGCGCAAACGGCAAATGCCTGGACGTGACCGCCGTGGGGAAATTAATGGCCAACAGCCGCGACGAAACTGAACTCAAGCGCGCGTGGCTTGGATGGCACGCCGTCGGCGCACCGATGCGCCAGCGCTACACGCGGCTCGTCGAACTCGGCGACAAAGGCTCCCAAGAACTAGGCTTTGCCGACGCCGGCGCGCTATGGCGTTCCAACTACGACATGCCGCCCGACGCCTTCGCGAAAGAAGTCGATCGCCTCTGGGATCAGCTACGGCCGCTCTATTTGTCATTGCATGCCTATGTCCGCGGGCAACTCGCCAAGAAGTACGGAAAAGACGTAGTGCCCGCGCAAGGACCAATCCCTGCTCATCTGCTCGGCAATATCTGGGCGCAGGAGTGGAACAACGTCTATCCGCTGATGGATTCGCCGAAGCCTCCGCAAAGCTATGACCTCACAAAAATCCTGCAGGATCGCCACACCGATGCCCGCGGCATGGTCCACTACGGCGAAGCCTTTTTCACCTCGCTAGGTTTTGCACCACTCCCACAAACATTTTGGGAGCGCTCCTTGTTTACCAAGCCGGCCGACCGCGATGTAGTCTGCCATGCCAGCGCCTGGGATGTGGATTCCAAAGACGACCTCCGCGTCAAGATGTGCATTCAGATCACGCAGGAAGATTTCGTGACCATTCATCACGAACTGGGCCACAACTTCTACCAGCGCGCCTACAACGCCCAACCGCCATTGTTTCAGAACAGCGCGAACGACGGATTCCACGAAGCGGTCGGCGACACCATTGCGCTTTCAGTCACACCGGAATATCTGAAGAAAATCGGACTGATCGAGACGGTACCGCCCGCGTCGGGCGATATCGACTACCTCTTGCAGCAGGCTCTCGAAAAAGTCGCCTTCCTCCCATTCGGTCTGATGATCGACAAATGGCGATGGGAAGTCTTCGATGGACAAGTCAAACCGGACCAGTACAACAAAGCGTGGTGGGACCTACGCCTGAAATACCAGGGCGTCGCCCCGCCAGTCGCGCGAACCGAAGCTGACTTCGACCCCGGCGCGAAATATCATGTGCCAGGCAACGTCCCGTACATGCGCTATTTCCTCGCGCGCGTCCTGCAGTTCCAATTTCAACGCGCGCTCTGCCGCGAAGCAGGATATTCCGGCCCGCTCCACCGCTGCTCGATTTATGGAAACAAGGTAGCCGGGCAACGACTGAATGAAATGCTAGCCCTGGGCGCTAGTAAGCCATGGCAAGAAGCGCTGGAGACATTGACGAGCGAAAAGCAGATGGACGCCACCGCAATCGCAGACTACTTCGCCCCGCTAAAAGTCTGGCTCGACGAACAAAACAAAAAGAACGGATACCCAGTAGGCTGGTGATCCTTATGTCGTTCTGTGAACCCAATGGTCGCGCCTTCATGTAAAATATAAGCGAAACTTTTACTGGCTATAGGTCGCACTAACCGCACTTACATCACCGAGGATATTGTGGATTTTTCATTTACCGAAGAACAGCAGCAATTGCGGCGAAGCATCCGCGAATTTGCCGAAGGAGAAATCGCCCCGCACGTGATGGAGTGGGACGAAGCCTCTCACTTTCCGTCCGAAATCATGCCCAAGCTCGCCGAAATGGGCCTGCTAGGCGTCATCTTCCCCGAAGAATACGGAGGGGCCGACCTGGGCTACATCGAGTACGCGCTGGCAATCGAGGAACTATCGCGCGTCGACGGCTCGGTAGGCATCATCGTCGCAGCCCACAATTCGCTCTGCAGCAATCACATCTTCAAGTTTGGCACCGAAGAGCAAAAGAAAAAGTATCTGACGCCGCTAGCCCAAGGCAAAAAAATCGGCGCGTGGTCGCTGACCGAGCCCGAAGCAGGCTCGGACGCAGGCGGCACGCGGACGACAGCGGTGCGGGATGGAAAGCACTGGGTTCTGAACGGAGCCAAGACCTTCACCACCAACGGCCACTACGCTGACGTGTGCGTGGCGATGGCCGTAACCGACAAATCCAAAAACTCCCACGGGATCAGCGCCTTCATCCTCGAAAAAGGCACGCCCGGATTCAAGCCCGGGAAGAAAGAAAACAAGCTAGGCCTGCGCGCCAGTGACACCTCGGAAGTGATTTTCACTGACTGCCGGGTGCCAGCTGATAACTTGCTCGGCGCCGAAGGCGAGGGTTTCGTCGGCAGCCTGAAGATTCTCGACGGCGGCCGCATTTCGATAGCTGCGCTGGCGCTGGGCATGGCGCAAGGCGCCCTGGAAGCAGCGACGAAATACGCCAAACAACGCAAACAATTCGGCCAGGCGATCAGCGAGTTTCAAGCAATCCAATTCAAGCTCGCCGACATGGCCACGCAGGTGGAAGCCGCACGCTTGCTGGTGTACCAGGCAGCGTGGCTGGCCGACCAAAAGGACGTCCGCTTCACACGGGAATCCAGCATGGCGAAGCTATTCGCAAGTGAAGTCGCCGTGCGCGTAGCTAACGAGTGCGTGCAAATCCACGGCGGCTACGGATTCATCAAAGACTACCCCGCCGAAAAGTATTACCGCGACGTGAAGCTGTGCACCATTGGCGAAGGCACCAGCGAAATTCAGAAGTTGGTGATTGCCCGCCAGCTACTGGGCAAGAAATAATAGGGTGATGCCTTCAACGTCGCTCTACAGTCCCCAGGAAAACGATGCCGCCGCCAATTGAAAATTGGGCGGAGCGCGTGTGTGCCGGGGACGTGCTCGCGGTCTCGCGGGCGATCACTGCGATCGAGAATCATCAGCCGGAAGCGGAAGAGTTGCTGCGCGTCGTTTTCCCGCGGACTGGCAAGGCATATTTGACGGGCATCACCGGCGCGCCCGGTACGGGCAAGAGTACGCTGGTGGATCGTCTGGCCGCTTTCTATCGCCGCCAAAACGAAGCGGTGGGCGTGATTGCTGTCGATCCCACTAGCCCTTACACGGGCGGCGCGATTCTTGGTGATCGCATTCGCATGCAAGGGCACGCCAGCGACGCCGGCATGTTCATTCGCTCGATGGCGACGCGCGGATTCCTGGGAGGCCTTGCGCGTGCCACCGCGGAGGTCGCGTTGCTGCTCGACGCCGCTGGCAAAGACCAAGTGCTCATCGAGACCGTTGGCGTTGGGCAGGACGAAGTTGATATCGTGCGGTTGGCGGATTGCGTCGCGGTCGTGATGGTTCCCGGCATGGGCGACGATATTCAGAACATGAAAGCCGGTCTGATGGAGATCGGCGATATTTTCGTGTTGAATAAGTCCGACCGTGAGGGCGCCGATCGGCTGGAACAGGAGCTGCACGCGATGCTGTCTCTGGTCATGCCCAGGGACGGTTGGCATCCGCCGGTGGTGCGCACGGTGGCGAGCGAGAACAAGGGCACCGATGTACTGGCCGCGACCATCGCGAAGTTTCGCACCCATTTCGAGTCCAGCGGCGAGCGCCGCCGCAAGCATGTGGAGCACTGGAAGCAGCGCCTGATCGAACTCGTGGAATCGCGCTTGCTGCAGAAAGCTCTTGGGGGCAGCGGCGGAGAAGCTCGGTTGACGGCATTGGCGGCGGAGGTCGCGGATCGAAAGAAAGATCCGTTCGCCGCGGTGAACGAGATTCTCGCGCAAAGCGGGCTCGGTTAGCCACCTCGCGCCGAGAAATCGGAGCGGCAATCATGCGCGTGATAGTGCGGTGTAGATCATCGGAGGGCACGGCTTCACAAGTTGCTTTAGGAGGTCGGGGCTTCAGCCCCGACGTAAGCGACGTGCTATCAATGGGGCTTTAGCCCCTGAAGCTCCGTTTTCGGGCTGTTTCCGCGCCCTGTTCAGTCGTGTCATAAGCCGCGCCACGACTTGGCTTTGGCCGCTGCCGGGTTCTCGATAGGCTCCAGGCCACAAAGGCAGACGTGAAATGGCAACATCGAAGAAGTCAGATAAGAAGCGCACACCCGAAAAGCCGGCCGCAATGGCCACGCTCGGAATCATCGGCGGAAGCGGGTTGTATTCCATGGCGGGTCTGACGGATACGCGCGAGATTGGCGTGAAGACGCCCTTTGGTGATCCGTCGGACGCCATCGTGCTTGGAATGCTCGAAGGCAAGCGCGTGGCGTTTCTGGCGCGCCATGGCCGCGGCCATCGAATCCTGCCCAGTGAGATCAATTTCCGCGCCAACATCTACGCGATGAAGCAGCTCGGCGTGCAGCGAATTATTTCCGTAAGCGCGGTTGGTTCATTGCAGGAAGACTTGCGGCCGGGAGAATTCCTTGTCCCCGACCAGTTTTTTGACCGCACCAAGCTGCGCGTCTCCACTTTCTTTGGCGACGGATTGGTGGCCCACGTAACGTTCGACAAGCCAACGTGCGTGCAAGCAAACGCTATTCTATCGGATGCGATCGACCATTGCGGCGTCAAAGTGCATCGCCGTGGGACCTACGTCTGCATCGAAGGGCCGCAGTTTTCGACGCTGGCGGAAGCGCACGTCCACCGCCAGTTGCGCTTTGAAGTCGTCGGCATGACCAACGTGACCGAAGCGAAGCTGGCGCGCGAAGCGGAGATTTGCTACGCGGCCATCGCGATGATCACGGACTACGACTGCTGGCATCCCGATCATGAATCCGTGACCGGAGCGCAAATCATGGAAACGTTGAGCCGCAATGCGGAGAACGCCCAGCGCGTCTTGCGGGAAGGGGTGCGCACGATGCCCGCGGAGCGCAGCTGCAAATGCGGATCCGCGCTGCGCCACGCCCTGATCACTGATTTGAAGTTAGTGCCACCGGCGACCAAGAAAAAACTCGCCGCAATCATCGGTAAATACATTTCTTAGGAGAACATAGTGTCGCTACTCGTCGTAGGTTCGGTGGCATTTGATGGTCTGGAAAGCCCTTACGGAAAGGTGGAGCGCACCTTAGGTGGCGCTGCGACCTATTTCTCGGTCGCGGCCAGCTTTTTTACTCCGGTGCATCTGGTCGCGATCGTGGGAGATGATTTCACCGACCTGGACGCGAAGGTGTTTCACGGGCGCAAGATCGATTGCGAAGGACTGGAGCGCGCTGGCGGCAAGACATTTTTCTGGGCCGGGCGCTATTCGGAGAATTTGAATGAGCGCGTGACCCTGACGACGGAGCTCAACGTTTTTGCCGACTTCAAGCCAAAATTGCCGGAACGCTATCGCGCGTCCGAATACGTTTTCCTGGCAAACATCGCTCCAGACTTGCAGCGTGATGTCTTGCAGCAGGTAAAGAAAAGACCGAAGATCGCCGCGCTCGACACCATGAATTACTGGATCGAACGCACCAACGAAGATTTGCGCGAGACCTTGCGCCACGTCGACATCTTGATGATCAACGACGCGGAAACGCGTCAATTGTCGAGTGAGCATAACCTCCTACGCGCGGCGAAGCATATCTTCAAGCTGGGCCCGTCGACGCTGGTCATCAAGCGCGGAGAATACGGCGCGATGATGGTCGACAAGCGCGGCGTCTTCTGCGTTCCCGCGTTTCCACTGGAAGAGCCCCATGATCCAACCGGCGCCGGAGACAGCTTCGCGGGTGGATTCATGGGCTATCTGGCCGGAGCAGGCAACAAAAGTGACGCTTCGCTGCGCCGCGCCATGGTCTACGGCTCCGTGATGGGCAGCTTCACCGTCGAAAAATTTGGCCTGGACCGCCTGAAAACACTGAAGCGCGCCGAGATACACGCCAGGGCACGCCATTTCGCGAAATTGACGCAGTTCAAGTTGTAGTGTGTAAAATCGAGTCATTGCAGGCATTTGCGTGAAACTGAAATGCTTCCACTGACTACGATTTGCTATCGCTTGCTGTGGGCGGCCTTGCTTGGTGCGGTAATTGGCATCGAGCGAAGCGTGCGCAGGCGTCCGGCGGGGATGCGTACGAGCGTGTGCGTCACGATGGGAGCGGCTCTTTTTACGATCATGTCGGTGGAGATCGCTCGCAACACCGGCGACACCAGCACGACGCGAATTGCCTCCAACATCGTCCAGGGAATTGGCTTTCTCGGCGCAGGAGTGATTCTGCGCGAACGTGGCAGTGTCGTTGGGCTCACCACGGCGGCCGCGATTTTCGGCGAAGCAGCGATCGGAATGGCCGCTGGCGGTGGTTTTTACGCAGTTTCGGGCGTGGGGTTCTTGATCATCCTTTTTGCATTGGTGGTTCTGATTTACGTCGAAAATCTATTCAATCTGAAGCCGCGCTACATGCTGTTCCGCATTTCGACGAGCGCAGCCGAAGACTTGGTGCCTATTGTGCACAACGTTTTCTCCAAGCTGGGCATCGCGCTGGACAATTTCCAGGTTTCCATGACCGGAGAAAAACACCTCATCCAATTTGATGCCGACGTCAGTGTGCGGCAGCAGGAGAGCATTTTCAGCTCGATGACGCGGCCTGGCGTAACCTTCGAAATGCTGCCGGTCGAAAGGCAGACCGGATGAGCCGGGCTTCGCTCGCGGGCTCGGCCGGGCATTCCTCCCGCGTATCCGCGCGGAAGCCTAAAGCGCTGCGCACAGGAGCGCGCCTCGCAGTTTTTGCTCCAGCGTCGCCAGGAAGCGATGCGGCGGAAGAGCGCGGTCTGGCGGAGTTAACGCGACTCGGTTTCTCGGTGGAACCCAGGTCCCCGAAAGTTTCCGAAGGCTATTTTTCGGCGCCGACAGCGAAGCGAAGAGAAGAACTCGTCAGCGCGCTAAGCGATCGGCGGATCGATGGGCTGATCGCGTTGCGCGGAGGATACGGTTCCAATTATTTGATCGACGAGCAGTTGAACGCGGAGCTCGCCGCTCCAAAATGCCTCATCGGATTTAGCGACCTCACCTCGCTGCAGATCTTTTTGTGGCAGCGGCGCAGATGGACTTCAATTTACGGGCCGATGGTTGGCGCGGGGCTCGAAGCGGGAGCAGGCGCACCAAAAGGATATGAGCAGACGAGTTTTCTGAACGCCATCAGCACGACCGAGGGCGCCTGGGAAATTTCGTTGCAGGGCGAGGCACTCGCATCGGGAGAATCAGAGGGCACGCTGCTCGGCGGATGCATGACCCTGCTGGAAACCACAATTGGAACACCGTGGGAACTCGATACCCGCGACTCCATTCTCTTGTTGGAGGACCGCGGAATGAAACCGTGGCAAGTAGACCGCGCTCTCATCCATCTCCGACAAGCCAGCAAGTTTGACGGCGTTCGCGGCATCGTGCTGGGAGATTTTCCAGATTGTGAACCTCCCGTGGCGGGAAGCCCGACAGTGCTGGATGTCTGCACGCGAATTCTGAAGCCGCTGGGGATTCCGATCGCGTTCGGCGTGCCGGTGGGACACACCGCGCGGTCGATGCTGACGATTCCGCTCGGCGTGCGTGCCCGGCTGGATACGGCCGGAACAGGTTTGCTGGAGATTCTGGAGGCGGCGGTGATTCCATGAATGAGGCTATAAGCAAAGGAAAACACATACATATAATCGGGATCGCCGGCTCGGCGATGTCCCCGCTGGCGGGCATGCTGCGCGAGAAGGGATTCCGCGTGACCGGATCGGACGCCGGCGTTTATCCGCCGGCCTCGACGTTGCTGGAGAGTCTGGGCATTTCGTTTTTCCACCAGTTCGATTTAGCAAACCTGAGTCCTGCGCCGGATTTGGTCGTAGTCGGCAACATCATCGCGCGGGGCAATCCGGAACTGGAAGAAGTGCTCGACCGCAAAATTCCGTATCGTTCGCTACCGGAAACCCTGGAAGAAGAATTTCTGCCGGGGCGACATTCGATTGTGGTTAGCGGCACGCATGGCAAGACGACTACGACCGCGATGCTCGCCTGGATTTTTCATGTGGCAGGGAAGCGACCGAATTTTCTGGTGGGAGGAGTGGCGGAGAATTTCGGCAAGAGCTATGGGTTGGAAGGCGGCGCGGAATTTATTCTCGAGGGTGATGAGTACGAGACGGCGTTCTGGGATCGCGGGCCGAAGTTTTTTCACTATCACCCGGACGATCTGATCATCACTTCGCTAGAGTACGATCATGCGGACATCTATCCTGATTTCGACACGTACCAGTTGGCATTCCGACGGCTCGTAAACCTGGTGCCACGTAGCGGACGCGTGGTCGTGTGGGGCGACACCGGGCAGTCCGGGCCTGAATTGCGCGCGGCTACGGCCAAGGCTTTTTGCCCGGTGGAAACGTATGGCTTCTCCGCGCAGAACGATTGGATAGTGAGCAATTTTGCCGTCGAGGGCGAAACCTCGCGTTTCCGCCTGACGTATCGGGGCAAGATGTTCGGGGATTTTCAGCTTTTGGCGACGGGGCAGCATAACGTACTGAATGCGGTGGCAGCCATTGCCGTGGCGCACGGGCGCGGAATTGGCGTGGCCGCGCTGACTCAGGCACTCTCGACGTTTCGGAGCGTGAAGCGGCGCATGGATGTGAAAGGCGAGCGCGCGGGAATTCTGATTGTGGATGACTTTGCGCATCACCCTACGGCGGTGCGGGCGACGATCGAAGCGGCGCGCGGACGCTGGCCGAAGCGGCGGCTGTGGGCGATTCTGGAGCCACGCTCAAACTCGATGAGGCGCAAAGTGTTTCAGGAGTCGCTGCCTAAGGCGCTGGCTCTGGCGGACCGCGTCGTGCTGGGCGGAGTCTTCCGGGCACAACAGTTGGGTGATGAGAACCGGCTGGCACCGGAGAGCGTTGCGCAAAGTGTGCGGGAGTTGGGCAAGGACGCGCGGGCGTTCGACGGCGCGGAGGCGATTTCCGACTATCTCGCCGCCGAATCCAAGGCCGGCGACCTCTTGCTGGTCATGTCGAACGGCAGCTTCGACGGCTTGTGTGACAAGTTGCTGAAGAAGATTGGCAGCGAGGTTCCCTCCGAGGCAACCAGCCGGTGAGATTGTTTGCGTTCGGGCGCCGCGCTTTCGGTGCGGCGATTCCGGTTTGTCTGTGTCTTTGCGCGCTGGGTTTTTCCTCAACCGCAAACGCGGCGATCCGTTACGACGTATCCCTCGACCATCCTGGACAGCATCTTTTCCACGTCACGATGCACATTCCCGACGTGAAGGGCGACGTGATTGTGCAGATGGCGGCGTGGAATGCACTCTACCAAATACGCGATTTCAGCGCGCACGTGCAGCGGGTCGAGGCTTTCGCGGGTGAAGAATCCGCGCCCATCGAAAAACTGGATAAGCAAACGTGGCGGGTCACCGGTACGGGAACGATTGCGATTCGTTACGCGACCTACTGGGACGAGGGCGGACCGTTTGCTACGCAACTGAACGGCGAGCACGCGTTCATCAATCCGGCGATGATTTTGATGTATGTCCCGGAGCGGCGATCCGAGGCCGTGCAACTCGGTATGTTCGACGTGCCGCTTGAATGGCAGGTAGCCAGCGAATCCCTTCAGAGGTCTGAACAAATGGATCGCGCACGCAAATTCGGACTTGGGGCTGCGAGCTATGACCAGCTTGCTGACGCGCCCATTGAAGCTGGGAAGTTCGAGGAGTTTGACGTGCCGGGGATGAATCCTCCGGTGCGAGTTATGGTGCACGGCAACGATTGGAAAAAGAACAGAGTGCAGGACGATCTGCGGAGGATTTGCGCTTACGAAGTGAAGTTGATGGACGGCGCGCCGTATTCGCACTACACGTTCATCGTGCACTTCGGCAAGGCGGCAACCGGCGTGGGCGGCGGGATGGAACACACCAATTCCACCGCCATTTCGGTGCGATCGGACGACGATTTCCCGGATGTGGCGGCGCATGAGTTTTTTCACTTGTGGAATGTGAAGCGAATTCACTCGGCTACGCTTTTCCCCGTGGACTATACGAAGGAGCAGTACACGCGCGCGTTGTGGTTTGCCGAAGGCGTCACGAATACTTACGCCTCCTACACGCTGGTGCGAACCGGGCTTTGGAGCAAAGGCCAGTTTTACGAAGACCTTGGCGAGCAGATTACCGAGCTCGAAGGGCGTCCCGCGAACAAGTGGCAGAGCGCGGAACAGTCGAGCCTGGACGCGTGGCTTGAGAAATATCCGCTCTACAATCAGGCGGCGAATAGCGTTTCGTACTACACGAAGGGGCAAGTCTTGGGCGTCCTGCTCGATATTCTGATTCGCGATTTTACCGAGAACGAGAGGAGCCTGGATGACGTGCTGCGTTCGATGAACGAGGAGTTCGCCAAGCAGGAGCGGAGCTACCGTGACAGTTTGGATGTTCGATTGACCGCGGAAAAAGTCGCCGGAGTCCCGCTCGACGATTTCTTTCACAGATATGTCGCCGGCGCGGAGCCGCTACCGTATCAGCGGATCCTTGCGCTCGCGGGGCTTGAACTCCGGACCGAGGAGCGGCGGCGCTTGACGCTCGGTTTTTCGGGGCGACGGGATGAAAGCGGGTCTCTCGTCGTGCGCAGCGTCGATTCAGAAGGCGCGGCGGAGCAAGCGGGCTTGCGTGTGGACGACGCGATCACCAGTTGGAATGGTGCGGAGCCCCCGCGGAGTCCGGAACATTGGGTTTACGGCCAGAAAAAGGGGAGCCTGCTGCGGCTTGGCGTGCGCCGCGACGGGAAGAATATTTCGGTTGAGCTTCGCGTGGGTGAGGTTGTCGAGACCGCATACCGAGTTGCGGAAAATGGGCGCGCGGACGAAAGGGCAAAGCATATCCGCGAAGGGCTGCTGCACGGCGTGACGTCGCCGGTGACGGCTTCGATTCGTTAGGCCTGGTTTCATTGATCATCTGGGGTCGGTGGGAGAAGAGTTTCCTCAGGGGCTAAAGCCCGTTTTGCTCGGAGCTGAATGTCGGAGCTGAAGCTCCGCCCCCCCTGAAACCTGAAGCGCTCTCTCGGAAACCCTCATCTCTGAACCCTTCTCTCGGAAGGCTTCTTGGTGAAACCTTTTCGGTGAGACGTTGCTTGAGAGCTTTTTTAGATGGCTTCCCGGGAATTTGCAATTTTAGATTGCGGCATGTTTGAAGGCTTGCCGGGGACTTATGCTTCGCACGCTCTTCGTTGGGGTTTTTCTGTCGATTTATATCCTGCTGGTCGGGCCGCCGCTGCTGGTGTATACGGTGGTCAGCCGCAATCCGAATCCGTTGTATTGGGCGGGGATCAATGGAGTGATGTTTTTTGTACGGGCGGTAGGCGTGCGGGTGCGCGTCGTTGGGACGGAGCGCATTCCTGCGGGGACTTGTTTGTTTGTGGCGAATCATACGAGTTCGGCGGATGCGCCGGCGGTGGTGGGAGCGATTCCTCGACGGATTGCGATTTTGTTGAAGGAGTCGTTGTTCAAGTATCCGATTGTGGGGCAGGCGTTTCTCTTGGCTCGATTCATTCCGGTCGATCGCAAGTCGCGGGACTCGGCGCTGGAGAGCTTAGAGAAGGCAATCGAGTCTTTGCGGGCGGGGCAATCGTTTCTGATTTATCCGGAGGGGACGCGGAGTCCGGACGGGCGGTTGCAGGATTTCAAAAAGGGTGCGGTGGTGATGGCCATCAAGGCTGGCGTGCCGATCGTGCCAATGGCGTGCTCGGGTGCGCATCGGGTGATGGAGAAGCGGTCGCTGAAGATCCATCCGGGCGAGATCCTGGTGGAATTTCTAGAGCCGATTGATGCGTCGGCGTACAGCTTTGAGCAGCGGGACGAGTTGAATCGACGAGTGCATGATGCTTTGGCGGCTGGGTTGCCGCCGGAGCAGCGGCCGGCGGGTTTCACCGAAGCTTCGTCTGGCCGATCGTAGGGCCGTGGGTTAGAGGAGGAAAAGCAAGACCCACCTTCGAAAACCGAAGGTGGGGCACCCTCCGCGTCTTTTCAGCCATCGAGCTAGATCGATCACGGAACCGACGACGCAGCCCTGGATTGCCATCGTGACGACCACGAGGAGGTCGTAGAGCCTGATCGTGAAGGGTTCGGACGCATGTTCTGGGTTGCCCAGGGAAGGATTGAACTCATTGGGTTGACCGCCCGCATGAGACGCATCGCGAGGGGCTTATGATGCGTGGCGTAGAACAGCACAAGAATTCCAAGCATTGCCAACGTACCTCCCAGCGTGGATCGAACGGTCCAGCGTAATGGTCACTCTTTCCTGACATAGTCCGGACGCTGCACACCTCTTGGACATCGTCGAGCTCGGTAGTGGTCGGAGTCAAATCCCCACACGCGACACCGGCGTGTGGGGCACCAAGAGAAGACAGACTGGTCACTCGCGGGGTTTTAGGGCGTCGAGCTTGGATTCTAGGTCGCGGACTCGTTTTTGGAGTTCGGGGAGGCGGGTTAGCGCTGCTGTGTATTTTAGCCAGAGCTTGTTCTCTACGGCTGGGGAACCGGAACGCACTGAGTTTGAGGCCACGTCTCTCGGTAGGCCGCTTTGGGCGGTGACGATTACGTTGTCGCCCACTGTCAAGTGGCCTGAGGAGGCGGATTGGCCTGCGAAGATGCAGTTGTCGCCGATTTTTGTAGAGCCGGCGAGGCCGGTTTGGCCGCAGATCATGTTGTTGGCGCCAAGTTGGGAGGCGTGGCCTACCAGGACGAGGTCGTCGATTTTGGTGCCGCGGCCTATGCGGGTTTCGCCTACCGTCGCGCGGTCGATGCAGGAGTTGGATTGGACCTCGACGTCGTCTTCGAGGACTGCTGGGCCGGATTGGACGATTTTGTGCCAGGTGCCGTCTTTTCTTTTGGCGAAGCCCAGGCCGTCGCCGCCGATGATGGCGCCGGGCTGGAGGATTACGCGGTGTCCTATGCGGCAGTGTTCGCGGACTACGGCGTGGGCGTGCGCGAAGAAATTGTCGCCGATTTTGGCGCCGTGGTAGATGGTTACGAAGCTGTGAAGGACTGCATTTTGGCCTAGCTCGGCTTCTTCATCGATGAAGCAGTAGGGGCCTATGTGGGCGCCCTCGGGGACTCGGGCGGTTCTTGCGATTACTGCTGTCGGGTGGACGTCTGGTTGGTATTGGGGTGGTTGGTAGAAGAGTTCTAGGGCTTGGGCAAAGGCAAGGTAGGGGTTCGGTGTGCACAGGGCGGCTAGCGGGGGGAGATTTGGGTCGCGGTCCAGCGGGGCGCCTTCTTCGATCAGGACGGCGGATGCTCGGGTGGTTTTTAGCAAAGGGATGTAACGCTTGTTAGATAGGAAGGTGATTTGGCCCGGGGCGGCTTGGTCGATGCCGGCTACGCCTTGGATTTCGATTTCGGGGGGACCTTCGAGGCGGCAGGATAGTTTTTCGGCTAGGTCGGCGAGTTTCATTCGATGTGCTCCTGTTGTTTGTTGTTCAGGTTGCGAGTCTCGCATAGCGTTGGGAGGGAAGTACAGGCGCGCCCTTCGTGCGTGAGGGTGAACTGACGGGTGCCCTACAGTGGACGCGGCGATTCTGCCGAACTAGGGCACAGCGGTGTTGTGCCACTACAAGGTAACCGCTTAAGTTTTGAGGCGATTACTCGGTGAAGAGGCGGGGTTGGGCGGCTGCGGGTTGGGCCGGTGGTTTGCGGCGGGCTATGCCTACTACGCCTAACACGGTGACTTCGGTGAGGGCTGAGCGAGGGACGAAGATGCGGTCTGTGGTTGAGTTTAGGTCTGGGGGCGTGATTTGCAGGCCGTTGTCGAGGAGAGAGAGGAGGTCGTTGGGGACTACACCTTCGAGGGTATCGCCGTCGAGGAAGCGTAGACGGACCCAGAGGCCGTCGAGTTTGGGGCGGCTTAGGAAGGCTTTACGCTCGGGTTCGTAGTCGTCGGAGAACTCGCGGACGAAATAGATGGAGCGGACTTTGGCTAGCGGGATGGACTCATGCTCGCCGTCGGGGGTGAGCAGGTCGACGGGGTCGGAATGGCCAAGGTGCGTGGGATTGAGGTAGCCGCGCAGGGATTTCCTGTCGGATAGGGCGACGATCACTTTCTTGTGCGTCGAGGCTGGGGAGCGAGTTTTCAAAGATAGAGTACGCCCAAGACTTACCTATTTGCGAAACATGCTGATGTATGTTATGTTAAGCGGGATTTTCCTGTCAACTCCTTGTTTCCATTAGGGTTAGGGCCCCGGAGCGCCGCCCGTTGACCGAAAAAAAACAGATCCTCAAGTCCGCCTCGATCATCTCGCTGGTCACCATCGTAAGCCGGGTTCTCGGTTACGTTCGAGATCAGCGGATCTTTATGCTTTTGGGAGCGACGTACGTCGGGGATGCTTACAACCTGGCATTCCGAATACCTAATCTTTTTCGCCGGCTAGTCGCCGAGGGATCGATGACCGCGTCATTTATCCCTGTTTTCACGACGTATATGCGGGAGAAGTCGGAGGAAGATGTTTGGGACTTCGCGAATAAGCTGTTTTGGACCCTAGCGTTATTAGTGGCAATCATTACGATTTTGGGAATGGTGTTTTCACCCTTCGTGGTCCACTTATTCGCGGGAAAAAGTCCCGCGGCCGCTCAGGCCATCGAATTGAATCGCGTTGTTTTCCCGTACTTGTTTTTTGTGGCGCTGGCCTCGCTGGCCATGGGGATATTGAATTGCTTCCACATTTTTGGATTGCCTGCGGCGACACCAATCGTCTGGAATGTGGCGGCGATTGCTGTTTTCGGTGGGCGTGGTATGGAAACACTTCAAGAATCCGGCGACGGCGATCGTGGTCGGGGTTCTAGTCGGCGGAGTATTGCAGTTCCTGATCCAGGTGCCGACGCTGGTGCGGAAGGGAATGACGTTTAAGTTTGGAATTTCATTTTCGCACCCGGGATCAAGAATGTGGCGCGATTGATGATTCCACGGCTTTTCGGGATCGGGATCGGGCAGATCAATCTGCTGGTGGACACGCGGTTCGCGACGGCGGCGGTTATGCCTCCGGGAAGCCTTACGGCGTTGTACTTGGCCGATCGCGTCATGGAATTGGTACTGGGAGGGTACGCGATCGCGGTGGCTACGGCGATTCTGCCGATGATGTCGCATCAGGTGGCGGCGAACGACTTCGTGGGGTTAAAAAAAACGCTCACCTTCTCGGTGCGGATTGTGGCTTTCATCACGATCCCTGCGATGCTGGGACTGATGATTCTGAGGGAACCGATCATCCGCGTGCTGTTCCAACACGGGCAATTCGTGGCGGCATCTACGCGCATAACGGCGCGTGCGCTGCTTTATTACGCCATAGCACTGCCTGGACTGGCGACTGTGAAGCTGATCGTGCCGGCATTTTATTCGACCAGGGATACGAGGACTCCGGTGATTGTGGCGGCGATCTCGATGGTGATCAACATTTTGCTAAACTTTTTGTTTCTGAAGACGTTCGTTGTTCGCGCGGGTGCAGAACGGGGGTCCGGCATTGGCGACAGCGCTGGCGTGCTATTTCGATTTCTTCGCTCTCTTTATTATTTTTCGGTTGCGGCATGGCGTTTTAGGGACCCGCGAGATTTTATCCTCGTTCTCAAGGGTTTTCTTATGTTCAGGGGTCATGGGGGCGGCTTGCTGGTTTGCGGCGCGTTACACGGCATTTACGATGTATTCGAGGGGCTATATTCAAATATTGGTTTTCGTGGGCTTGCTGGGTGGCGCCACCGCTTTATACCTGGCAATGGCTTGGGTATTCCGGTGTCGTGAAATGGAAGAGATTTACGGGATTGCGACGCGAAAAAATCGCAGCGGCGAAGTGTACGTGGAGGCTTGATGGAAATTTCGGCCACCATAGCCTCGTTCGTGACGCATGTGCGAGTAGAGAAGGGGTTGTCCGCGAATACGGTGAGCGCCTACCGCCGCGATCTGATGAAATTTGAAGCCTTTGCGAAGAAGCGAAAGCTCAGCCTGGAGGAGGTCAGCCGGGACGATCTGGTGGATTTTCTCGCCGGGTTGTACCGGGAGAAGCTGGAAAGCCGGACCGTGGCGCGGCAGTTGGTGACCCTGCGGAATTTTTTCCGGTATGCGCAGATACAGGATTTGATTAAGGCGGATCCATCCGCGAACCTGGAGTCGCCGAAGATTCGCCGGTCATTGCCAGGGTACTTGCGCCTCGAGGAGGTCGAGCGTTTGCTGAAGCAGCCGGACTCGAAGACCGGCGCTGGGTTTGCGGGACCGCGCGATGCTGGAAGTGTTGTATTCCACCGGATTGCGCGTTTCGGAGCTGGTGAGCTTGCGCGTCGGTGATCTGGACAGCAAGGCCGGATGCGTGCGATGCATCGGCAAGGGGGACAAAGAACGGATCGTGCCCGTGGGCCGCAAGGCGTTGGCGATGGTCGAAAAGTATTTGCAGGAAGCGCGTCCGGAATTGCTGCGACAGGCTAAGGCGATGAACAGTACGGCGCTGTTTGTGAACAGGCGAGGCGTCGCTCTGAGTCGAGTGGGAGTGTGGAAGATCTTGTCGGCGCTATGGCCGGCGAGCAGGCTTGCGAGTGGCCCTAACGCCGCATATGTTGCGGCATAGTTTCGCCACGCATTTGTTGGAGAACGGCGCGGATTTGCGGTCGGTGCAGTTGATGCTGGGGCACGCCGACATCTCCACCACGCAGATTTATACACATGTTGTCGAGGAGCGGTTGAAGCAGATTTACAAGGCACACCACCCGCGCGCGTAGCGGGTCGAACCCCGGGAACGTAGAACGGGTGCAGCCGCAGCCGGCTGGCAAGGAAAAGACGGACATATCCGCCCTTCCTGGCCGCGAACGGCGCGGGCATCCGGAAGGTGAAGGAGCGCAATGCCAGATTATATGTTTTTGCTGGAAAGCCGGCTGTCGCCGGAGCAGCGCGCGGTGATGTTGCGCGTGCAGGAGCTGGCGGCGGCCATGGGATTCAATTTGTATCTGACGGGCGGGACAGTGCGCGACCTGATCACCGGGGCGTCGCTGCGCGATTTGGATTTTACGGTGGAAGGGAATCCTTCAAAGATAGCGCGCGAATTGGAAAAGGGCGGCGCGAAGATCCTCGTGGAAGACGAGAAGTTGCGGCACATCGAAGTGCTTGTTCGCCGGAGACGTGGAAGGCAGTATTTCCGCGGCGCGCGACGATCACTACGTGCGGCCTGGGACGCGCCCGGAGATCCGTTGGTCGACGATCATGGAGGATTTGCGGCGGAGGGATTTTTCGCTGAACTCGATTGCGATTTCGTTGAATCCCGCGTCGCGCGGATTGTTGCTGGATCCCACGAACGGGTTGTCTGACATCGAGCGCGGAGAAGTGCGGGCCTTGACGATTCACGGCTTTACGAACCAGCCGGTTCGCTTGCTACGGCTTCTGCGATTTGCGGCGCGCATGGGATTCAAGCCGGAAGGGCGCACACAGGAATGGTTTGACCTGGCGATCGAGCGCGACTTGCATCACACCATCACGCCCGAGGATGCCGGAGGAGAGTTGCGGGCGTCGGCGCGGGAAGAGCGGCCGGCAGTGGTTTTGAAAGCCTGGGAACAACACGACTTGCTGGAGGTTGTAAATCCGAACCTGGCAAAGCGGCACCCGGACTACGACGCGATCGCGCGATTGATGAAGGTTCGCGAGGATTTGTTTACGGCTGGGTTCCGTCCGCGGTTGGCAGCGCCGATGTTGCTGGCGATTCTGGGAAGGCTCAAAGATCGCGAACAGAGCGGCGTGCTTTCCAGGGCCGGGTATCGTTCGGCGGAAATCGACAAGGCGCTGGGCTTCGCGGAGGAGGCCCTGGAGGCGCAAAAAGAATTGATCGGGAAGAAAATGAATGCGCCGATCGATGCTTACCGCTACCTAGAGCAAATGCCACTGGATCAAATTGCGTATTTGCTGGCCGAATCGACGAGTTCCGCGGCGTTGTCGAAGATCCGGGCGTATTTGAACAAGTGGAGGCCGGTGCGAATCGGTTTGCCGGTTGTGGCGAATGAGCTGGAGGCGCTGGGAATGGCGCGCGGAGAAAAGTTCGACGCGATCGTCGAGCAGGTGTTCGCCATCCAACTGACGGGACGCGGGAAGACACCGGAAGAACGGGAAAAGATTTTGCGGAAGCTTTCGGGAATCAAGGAAGCGCCCAAGAAAAAAGAGAAAGAGAAGAGGCCAGCAAAGGCAGCGGAGAAAGCACACGGAGCGGCTGATTCCGCGGCGAAACAGAGTCACGGCACCGCGGCGGGTAAGGCCGCCATCAAGGCGCAACACAAGGCGCACGGGGCGGCAGGGAAGACGAGTGCGGCGGCGGCGCACGGAAAGAGTGCGGCTTCCTCAAAGAAGAGAAGCGGCCGCAAGTAGTTGTAGCGGCGCGCCCACGGGAAATTTTTCTGATGCCTGTGGGAAACTCGAGATTGCGTGTCGCAATTCTCTTGAGAGAGATTTACAATCGAGTTCCATGGGTCAACCGCAGTTCGTTCATCTTCACGTTCACACGGATTACAGTCTGCTCGACGGCGCTTGCGAAACCACAGAGCTTCTTGACGAGGCTTCGCGGCAAAAAATGCCCGCGGTGGCCATCACCGACCACGGCAACCTGTTTGCCGCGGCGAATTTTTTCTATGAGGCGAGCAAGCGCGACGTCAAACCCATCATCGGGTGTGAGGTTTATGTCGCAAAGGGCAGCCGGCACGATCGTGGCGGCGACAAGGCTAACGGAGGCGGCAATGGACAAGATCGCGGCGACGCCGAGCCTTCCGGTGGTCGCGGCAGCAACCATCTGGTACTGCTGTGCGAGTCGCTGGAGGGTTATCACAACCTGATCAAGCTGGTTTCCGCGGGGTTTCTGGAAGGCTTCTACTACAAACCGCGGATCGATTACGACTTGCTCTCCACGCATAGCAAGGGGCTGATCGCGCTGTCGGCGTGTCTGCGCGGGCCGGTGACCGAGGCGGTGGTGGAAGAGAAGATGGATGTGGCACGGGAGAATGCCTACCGGCTGCGGGATGTTTTTGGCAAAAATAATTTTTTCCTGGAGATCCAGGACCAGGGCCTTGAGATTGAAAAGGGCGTAAATCGGGAACTCGTGCGTCTGTCGAAAGAGACCGGGATTCCACTGATCGCCACGAACGATTGCCACTACCTGCATCATGAAGACGCGCATGCTCAGGAGGTCTTGCTCTGCATTCAGACGGGCAAGACCATGAGCGATGCGCATCGCATGAAATTCGCTACGGATCAGTTTTATTTCAAGACGCGCGGAAGAGATGGCGAAGGTGTTTCGCGAAGTACCCGATGCGTTGAGCCGAACGGTGGACGTAGCCCATCGGTGCAATGTCAAGATCGACCGGATTCCGAATCCGTTTCCCGAATTTAAGGTGCCTGCCGGGCATACGGCGGGCAGTTATTTCGAGAAGGTGGTGCGCGAGGGTTTTGCGACCCGCGTGCCATCGCTGGAGCGGCTCGCGCAGCAGGGTGTGTTGCATAATCCGCTTTCCGAGTACGAGCGGCGGCTGACGTCTGAGATTCAGATGATCCAGCAGATGCGCTACGAAGGCTACTTCCTGATCGTTTGGGACTTCATTCACTATGCGCGAACGCAGGATGTTCCCGTGGGACCGGGACGCGGGTCGGCGGCGGGGAGCTTGGTGAGCTATGCACTGCGGATTACGGACGTTGACCCGCTGCAATACAACCTGCTGTTTGAACGATTTCTCAATCCCGAGCGCGTGTCCATGCCTGACATCGATATCGACTTCTGCATGCGGCGGCGCGGCGAGTTGATTGAGTACGTGACACAGAAGTATGGGCGCGAAAATGTGGCGCAGATTATTACGTTCGGAACGATGGCGGCGAAGGCTGCGGTCAAGGACGTAGGGCGCGCGATGGACATCCCGTACGGGGAAGTGGACCGGCTCGCGAAGCTCATTCCCACGACGCTGGGAATCGAGCTGGAGGACGCTCTTGTCCAGGCGCCGCAATTGAAGGCGGCCGTCAACAGTGACGAGCGGTTGAAGGATTTGATGGCTGTGGCGCTGCGGCTTGAGGGACTTTCGCGGCACGCTTCGACGCATGCGGCTGGTGTGGTCATTTCACCTCGGCCGCTCACCGACGTGGTGCCGGTTTATAAGACCAACCGGGATGAGATCACGACGCAGTACGACATGAATGCCCTGGAGCGCATCGGCCTGCTTGAAGATGGATTTCCTCGGTTTGACGACGCTGACCGTGCTGCACGATACCGTGCGCATGATTGAGCAGAATCGCGGCGTTAAAGTCGATCTCGACAATCTGTTGCTGGACGACACTGACACCTACAAGCTATTTACGCGCGGCGATACGACGGCGATCTTCCAGTTTGAATCGCACGGAATGCGCGACATTTTGCGCCGCTATCAGCCGACGCGAATCGAGGATTTGACGGCATTGAACGCTCTCTACCGGCCTGGGCCGATTCAGGGCGGCATGATCGACGACTTCATCAATCGAAAGCACGGAAAGACGAAGGTCAGCTACGAGCTTCCCCAACTAAAAGACATTCTGGAAGAGACCTACGGCGTGATCTTGTATCAGGAACAGGTCATGCAGATTGCCAACCGGTTGGCGAGTTTTTCGCTAGGAGAAGCCGATATTCTCCGCCGCGCCATGGGGAAGAAGAAAAAGGAAGAAATGGCGGCGCAACGCGCGAAGTTCATGGCGGGCTGCGCGACGAACAAGATTCCCGAGAAGAAGGCCGACCGGATTTTCAATTTGATGGAAGAGTTTGCGGGCTACGGGTTCAACAAGTCGCACTCGTGCGCGTATGCGTTACTGGCCTATCAGACGGCTTACCTGAAGACGCACTATCCGGTGGAATTCATGGCCGCGCTGCTTACTTCGGAAACGGGCAATGCCGACAAGGCCGTGAAATACATCAATGAAGCGCGGGGAATGAGCATTTCGATTCTGCCGCCGGACGTGAACGAAAGCGATCTGTACTTTACGCCGGTCGGGGAAGCGATACGTTTCGGGCTGGCGGCTATCAAGAATGTTGGCGAGAACACGGCCAAGGCGATTCGCGAGTCGCGATTGAGTCAGGGCGAGTTTTGCTCGCTGTATGCTTTTTGCGAGCGCATCGAATCGCGCTTTCTGAACAAGCGCGTGTTCGAGAGCTTGATCAAGTCCGGCGCGATGGATTCACTGGGCGCACGGGAAAGCATGCTAGCTTCGGTTGATGACGCGGTGGCGGCGCTACAGCGCGCGACGCGCATTCGAGAGTCAGGGCAACATGGATTGTTTGGAACCGCGGCGGCGCCGGCACCAGTGGCGTTTGAGATGCGCGACGCCGCGCCCTGGAGTGAGGAAGAGCGGCTGGCCAGCGAATACGCGATGCTGGGCTTTTACGTTTCCGGGCATCCGTTGGCAAAGTATGCTTCGCGCTTGCAGGAGATGAAGACCGTGTCGCTCGGGGAAATAGAAGGGCAGCGCAACGGCAAGGAAATCACAGTGGCGGCGTTGATTGTCGGCGTGCGGCCGATGCGCTCCAAGAAGGGCGCACGTTGGGCAATTTATACGATCCAGGACATGACCGGGATTCAGGAGCTTTTGGCGTTTCCGGAGGCGTTCGGCAAACTGGAGAACACTCTGAAACCGCGGGTGCCCTTGCTGATGAAGGTGCGGGTGCAGGTGGAGGAGTCGGGAACCCGGCTTTCACTGCAGGAAGCGCGCATCCTGGAAGGGCTCGGCGAATCGCAAGCGGCTTCGAGCGTGCGCATCCGCATGAATTTGGAGAATTGCCCTGAAGACTTGGTGGATCGGCTGCAGGATATATTCGCGACCTTTCCGGGACGTAATCCGGTAATCTTCGATCTGCTTAGCCCCGATGGAACGGTGGCGCAAATGGAAGTGCAACGCCGGGTGCAGGTTTCCGCGGAACTGGTGACGGCGATCCGCGAAGTCTGCGGCGGCGAGTCGATCGATCTGGTGATGTGATGGCGTCCAAGGACAAAACTAAACCGATGGTGGTGCCCGGCGACCGCCAGTTGGCAATCGATCGCCTGGAGAAAGACGTCGAAGAATTGCGCCATTTCGCCAATAGCCCGCTGGCCGAAGCGGAACTGGAACGCATTCGACAACAGGTTGCGGAACTCCGTCACGAGTTTTATGCCCATCTGGGACCGTGGCAGCGAGCGCAGATCGCGCGGCACCCGCAACGGCCGTATACGCAAGACTTTATCGGGCTGCTGTTCACTGAATTCATGGAGCTGCATGGCGACCGAGGCTACGGTGACGACAAGGCGATCGTCGCGGGTTTGGCGAAATTTCACGGGCGTCCGGTAGCGGTCATTGGCCATCAGAAGGGCCGCGATACAAAGCAGCGATTGTTGCGGAATTTCGGCCAGCCGAAGCCGGAGGGTTATCGCAAGGCTCTCCGCGTCATGCAGTTGGCCGCCAAGTTCAACAGGCCGGTGTTTACGTTTATCGATACGCAAGGAGCGTATCCGGGGATTGATGCCGAGGAACGGGGGCAAGCGCAGGCGATCGCACAGAATCTGCGCGAGATGGCGCGACTGCCGGTGCCGATTATCGCCACCGTGACCGGCGAAGGTGGCTCTGGCGGCGCGCTGGCGATCGCGGTTGGGGATCGCGTGAACATCCTGGAGAACAGTTTTTACTCGGTGATTTCGCCGGAGGGTTGCGCCGCGATCATGTGGCGCGATGCGTCCAAGGCGGAGACAGCGGCGGTGGCGCTGAGGATTACCGCGAACGATTTGAAAGAGCTGGGGATTGTCGATGAGATCGTTCCGGAGCCCGAGGGTGGGGCGCACACTTCCTATGAAGGCACGGCGCGATTGCTGGATGCCGTGCTTGACCGGCAACTGGTGGCGCTTACGAATGAGTCGACGAAGGATCTGGTCGATGCCCGGTATGAGAAATTCCGCAAGATGGGACAGTTCTTCGATCTAGGAAGCTGACAGAGTCGCAGCCGCCCGCCTGGCTCGTCCTCCCCTGCCGCTAATCGGCAGCTTCAGGATGACAATTTGCTTGCTTACTTGAAGATCGCCGCCTTGGGTGCCGACGGGATGGCGGCGCTCAAGGGCGGGACGCGCTGAAGCGGCGCCCGACATCTACCCGTAGCACATTGGCTACTCTAACCGAGAGGCGGCGTTGTGGCGACCCTTCGCCCGGTTTATTCTGGTTTAGCCATCATCCAACGTGCACTGGCTCAGGGAAAACTGCCGTGAAGCGCCGGCCGGAGCAGGGAGAACAGCACTCATCATGTCGGAACCTTTCCGTCCGTATGAAAAGCTCGTGGAGATCACGATCCAGGGCAAGAAGTTTCAGGTGCCGGAGAGGAATTCTCTGCTGCGGTGCTTCCAGTTCATCAGCCCGGAGACGATCCCGTATGGACGGTTCTGCTGGAACCAGGAATGCCAATATTGCCGGGTTTCCTGCCAATTGCCGGATGACGACGAGCCACGGGAGATGTTGAGCTGCAAGTTCATTGTTATGGCGGGGATGGAGATTACCGAGCTTAGCCAGGAATTGAAGTGGTGCTTGCGGGCGAAGCTGCCTTCGGATGCACCGGTCAGCCCGTAAATCCACTGGTTACAGGCATTTTCCTGCTCTTTCCCTTGCAACTTTTTTCGGCCTTTCGTGTTTACAAGCAGCATACGATCGCGTGGCGGCGGTTGTGCGACGTCAATACCCTTATTTACCACCGGCGCACAGCCGCCTCCAAATCCGCCTTTATTTCCTCGAGCACCTAGCCAATCTTATTGCTCCCGCTTGAGTCCGCGTGCGGTATAGCAAGGGAGGGCATCATTTTGGCCGTGCCGGAAATGCGCCTATCGACCAGGCTTCAGCCGTTGAGGGCCGGTTCTCCTATGCAGAGACACTTTGGTGGTCTTACCAAATTTCGATTCTGGTTGCCGCAAGCGGTCGGGTTTGCGCTTCGTCCTTGTTGTCGACTACGATTCCAGGCGAATGATGATGAGGCTGACGGATTTCTCACAATGTGATGGGTGCGGCCGGGAAGCCGCTTCCGGGCATATTGCCAGGAGGCTGCAGCGACTGGAATGGACGACACGATACCGCCCCGTCCATATTGGAACCGTGTTGCTCGGGGCGTATGCGCCGCATGATGACGGTGAGTTTCTGTATGCGGAGGGAGGCGCCTTTCGGGGCGAAGCGACGCATGTGCTCGCTGCTACGGGCGTGGCCCCTGCTGGAAAATCCTGGCAAGCAGTATTGACGGAGTTTCAGCGCGGGGGGTTCCTGCTGACGTATGCGCTGGAATGCCCAGTCGAATCCAGCGTCGGCGAGGCCGCGGTGCAGGCGTTGCTGGAGGCCCGACGGCCGGCGCTGCTGGCGCGCATCCGGCGGTCGTTGAAACCGAAGCGGATCGTGCTGATATCGCGCTTGCTGGAGCCTCTGCTGGCGTCGATGAGAGAGGCTGATACGGGATGTCCCGTCATCCTCGATGATGGTAAGGCGTTCGCTCTGGACGGCGCTGGGCGGGAGGATGCGGCTGTGCGTCTCCGTCAGATTTTGGCTGCCGCTGCTCAGAGCCGCTAGATGGTGCGGGGAGCCTGTCCTGTCCGGCGGGCTGGCCGAGATCTGGTCTTGCTGCCACTATTGCCGCATTAGAGCTATGATAGAATCGGGCGCGAAACGTGAAACTGGCCGTGCGCCGGAGCGGCACCTGTGCAGAGACGAGTGAAATTCGGGATTGGCATTGGCGTGATCGTGGCGTCGATGGCGTTCTTGGCTTGGCTTGGTTACGGCGAGAGCAAGACGTACTACCACACGATTGCGGAATTGCCAACGTTACAGGGCGATGCCCGGGGACATCGTCTGCGGGTAGGCGGCACGGTTGAGCCGGGGAGCATTCACCGGATGCCTGGGCGGGTGGATTTCGTGCTGCAGGGCGAAGGGCAGTCGCTGCCCGTGAGTTATGTCGGTAGCGATCCCTTGCCGGATACATTTGTGGATAAGTCGCAGGCATTAGTGGAAGGAAGTCTCGCGAAAAACGGGAGTTTTGTGGCGGAGCAGGTTCAGGCGAAGTGCGCATCGAAGTATGAGGCCGCGCCTACGGCTGGGGCGCCTGCAAAGTCTGCCGACAAGGTTTCGGGATCGGCGCAGCCTGGAAGTACGATGTAGTCGAATTGGCGGCGCGCCCGGCGCCGCCATCTTTTTTTGGGGGGTTGAAGCGCACAGCCAGGAATGGCTTTGCCATGGGGAAGGCTGGTCGTAAGTGGATGTATTTGGCTCATTCGCACTTCTGTTGGCCTTTATTTGTGCGGTATACGCGTTTGTAGGCGGCATTTTTGCTATTCGCACACGCCATCCGCTGCTGGTCAAAAGTGCCAGACAGGCGGGGATGGCGACCTGTGGACTGATTTTCATCGCCACCTTCAGCCTGGTTTATCTTTTCTTCAGCGACAGTTACTGGGTCGCTTACGTTGTTGCGCACAGTAACCGCGACCTTTCCACGTTTTATAAAGTTGCTGCGCTTTGGTCCGGCCAGGAAGGTTCACTACTTTTCTGGAGCTTCCTACTGGCTATCTACGTGTTCTCCGCTCTATTTGCTTATCGGAATAAGAATGGGGAACTGATGCCTTATGTGGGTGTCGTTCTGGCCGGAGTGCAGATCTATTTCTTAACACTGAACAATTTCGTAGCTAGCCCTTTCAAAGTCCTGGCTACTCCGGGAGCGAATGGCGCGCTTGATATTTTTACGCGCGCGGACGGCAACGGTTTGAATCCGCTTCTGCAATATCCGGAGATGGTGATTCATCCGCCGAATCTTTATTCCGGATACACCGGATTTACGATTCCGTTTGCATTTGCGCTGGGAGCCTTGCTGGCTCGTTATCCCGGTGAAAAGTGGATTCACCTTACTCGTAAATGGACAATGATCGCGTGGTGCTTTCAGACGGCCGGCGTTTTGCTGGGCGCGCACTGGGCTTATGCGGTACTGGGTTGGGGTGGATATTGGGGTTGGGACCCGGTGGAGAACGCGTCTTTGTTGCCGTGGTTGACGGGCACAGCGTTTCTACATTCGGTGATGATGCAGGAAAAGCGCGGGATGATGAAGGTGTGGAACGTTTGGCTGGTGTTCTTGACGTTCATGCTGTGCATTCTTGGGACGACTCTGACCCGCAGCGGGATCGTTAGTTCGGTGCATGCATTTGCGCAGTCGAGTATCGGGAACTGGTTTGTTGGCTTCCTAGTGCTGATCCTTGTGGTTTGCTTTGTTGCGTACGTGAAGAATCGCGATTACCTGAAGAGTGAGAATCACCTGGATTCGATCATCTCGCGGGAATCGAGCTTTCTGTTTAACAATCTGATCTTGCTGGTTTCTTGTATCGCGGTTCTGTCTGGGACGCTGTTTCCCGTGTTTTCGGAATGGTTGTCCGGATCGCGGATCAGCGTTGGCGCGCCGTTCTTCAACAAGGTCAATATTCCGCTTGGATTTCTGCTACTTTTTCTGACCGGCGTTGGGCCCCTGCTGGCATGGCGGAAGACTTCCAAGGACAGTCTGAAGCGCAATTTCGGGCGACCGCTGGTATTCAGTGTGATCGCGGGTGCGATTGCGTTCGCGATGGGACTTCGCGAGTTTTATTCCCTGATTTGTTTGACCTTGTGCCTGTTTGTGGCGACCACGATTCTGATCGAGTTCTACCGCGGTGCGAAGGTGGTCCGGTCGCGATCGGGGGCTTCGTTCGCTGCATCCGCCGTGGATTTGACGATGCGGAATACGCGGCGGTACGGCGGATACATCGTACATATGGGAATGGTATTGATTTTCGTGGGTTTGGCGGGCGCGGCGTTCAACAAAGACGTGCAGAAAGAGATGCAGATCGGCTCGACCCTGCAGATCGGGCCTTACAACCTGCTGCTGCAGAGCTTCGAGTCCAAGCCGGAGAAGAATTACACCGCGGAGCGCATGGTCGTGGAAGTGATGCGCGACAACAAGCCGCTGATGATGCTCTATCCGGAGAGGCGTTTCTTCCAGACCAACGAGCAGTCCGGGACCATGGTGGCGATTTACTCGACGCTCCGGCACGATTTGTATGTCGTGTATGCAGGACAAAGCCCCGACAACCAGACGCCGGTGGTCCATGCATATTTGAATCCGTTGGTGAAGTGGATCTGGTTTGGCGGCGTTATCGTGGTGCTGGGGACTATCGTCACCTTGCTGCCAAATCGACGCAGCGTTCTAGCGCTCTCTGGAGCGCAGGAACCTGCTGCTGCTCGTCCCATGGCGCCAACCCTGGCGCCTTCTTCGATCACAATGCGGGAAGGACATGATTAGATCTCGCCGGCTGGTGTCTTTCTTTTTTTGCATGGCAGGCATTGTTGCGTTTAGCCTGCCGGCGGTCGCCCAGGTGGACCGCGCGCGCCAAATCGGCGGCAAGTTCATGTGCATGTGCGGTTGCAACCAGGTTTTGACACAGTGCAACCACGTCGGATGCACGACATCAACCGCGATGCTGAAAGAGTTGGACCAGTCGGTGGCGCACGGAGATTCGGAAGATGTCATCACACAGGGATTCGTCCAGGAATTTGGCACCAAGGTTTATGCGGAGCCGCCCAAGTCGGGTCTGAGCCTGGTCGCATGGGTTTTGCCCAGCGTTTACCTGGTGATCGGGACGGTGCTCGTCGTTTTCATCATTTCGCGATGGCGTTCGCGAGTGCTCGGGGAACCCGCCACTGCCGGCGGCGCTTCCGGATTTTCGGCGGAAGAGTTGGAGCGGGCGCGGCGGCGCGTTGCGCGTGAGACAGAGGACTGATGGTTGGCATCTTGTTTCCGGCTTCTCTGCTTCTGGTGATCACCGCCGCCGACGGGGCTGTGCTTGGGGCCTGCTTGGCCTTGGCCATGGCCACCGTGCTTTTCATTTTTTACATTCAGCCGGACGCTTCGGACCTTGCACCTCACCGCACGAAATTGGATCAATTGATGGAGCAGCGAGACACGATTTACGACAATCTGCGCGACCTGCGATTTGAATTTCGCTCCGGCAAGTATTCCGAGGGCGACTACGAAGCGATGAAGACCGGCTTGGAGAATGATGCCGCGCTGGTGCTTGCGCAGATCGATCAAGTGACGGAATCGCAGGTGCGCCGACCCCGAGGGCCGCGGGCGGCAGACGCCGAGCGGGGAGCACGATGAGAGGATCCTTCCTGCGGCGTTTGACCTTTGTGTTCATCTTCATCCTCGCCCCCTGGCTGGTTGCGCAAGCGGGAACGGTCCACGGCACCGTCAAAAACGGAACTACAGGCAAGCCCGGCGCGGGCGTCGAAGTCATCCTGATCCAGTTGCAAGGCGGGATGCAGCCGGTTTCCAATTCCAAGACCGACGCGCAAGGGCAATTCACGTTCGACAATCCGTCGTTGGGCACGCAACCGATGTTGATTCGCGCGGTCTACCGCGGTGTGAACTTTCACCAGCCGGTGCCTCCTGGTAAAAGCGAAGTCGAGGTTGAGGTTTTCGAGCCGACGCCGGACGCCAAAACGGTCACGATACCGACGCACATCGTGATTCTCCAGCCGAATGGATCGAACTTGATCGTGGGCGAGGAATATTCGGTGCGGAATGACTCCAACCCGAAAAAAGCCTATTTTCGAGCCGACGGCAATTTTGAGTTTGCGGTGCCCGATAAGGCGCAGCTTCAGCAGGCGGCGGCTTGGGGGCCATCAGGCATGCCGGTGGTGCAGGCGACCATCGACAAGACGAAGAACCACTATGCGATCGCATATGCGTTTCGTCCGGGCGAGAGCGGGGTGCGATATTCGTACGAGTTGCCGTACGCTGGGAATGCCGCAACCCTGAAGTTTCCGACGATGTATCCCGGGGCGAAACTCCTCGTGCTCGCTGCGCCAACCATGCAGATTAGCGGCGAAGGCCTTGAGCCAAGCGGCCAAGAGCAAGGGATGAATATTTACGGCCGAGAGAGTTTGCCCGCGAACAGTGTCTTCAGCGTGAGTGTTTCCGGGACGGCGCCGCCGCCAAAGGGAGATGCGGACGGGGGTTCGCAATCGCTGGAGCAGCAAGGCGGGCCCGTAGCGGGGCCGGTGACCGTGGAGCAGATTCCGGGGCGGCTGGATGTGCTGAAATGGCCACTGATCGCCGGCTTCCTGGGACTTTTTGCCTTGGGAGCGATTTTGTTGGTACGACGGCCGGTTGTTGCGGTTGCCGGTGGTACTCCGTTTCAGACCGCGAATGGACCGACGACGACATCCCAAAAACGTAGTGATCCCAACGCGGTCGTCGCTGCGGCCTCTTCTCCTAGTCTGACCGATGTCGATGCCGCGGTCGGCGTGAGTCTCGATTCGCTAAAAGATCAGATCTTCCGGCTGGAATTGCGGCGGCAGGCCGGTACGATCTCCGAAGAAGAGTATGCGCAGGAGCGCGCGCGGACGGAAAAAGTGCTCCGCGATCTCGTGCGGGGCTGAGCGTGCCCGCATTGTCTTGCCACGAGGGCCTTCTTTGACGCCGGCCGCTGTTCGTCCGATTACGATCCGGTTTGAAAATATCGACAAAAGATACGGCGGTTTGTATGCGTTGCGGCGCGTGTCCCTGGAGGTTGCGGCAGGGGAGTGTGTTGCGCTGGCCGGGCGCAATGGCTCGGGGAAAACCACACTGCTGCGGATTGCCGCGCGGTTGGTGAGGCCATCTTCCGGCAAGGTCAGCTTTTCTCCTACGGAAGGCGGCGAGTACATCGCTGCGAGTAACGCGGGGTTTGTCGCGCATGCGACGATGGTGTATGACGAGCTGACCGCCGAAGAGAACTTGCTGCTGTTTGCGCGGCTTCAGGGGATCGGGCAGCCTACAAAACGTGTCGAACAGATGCTACGTGAGGTCGGCCTGTTCGAGCGGCGCGACTCGTTGGTGCGTACATTTTCGCGCGGGATGCGGCAGCGTGTGGCTATTGCGAGAGCGCTGCTGAATGCGCCGGGAATCTTGATGTTGGATGAACCGGCGACTGGACTCGACCCACAGGGCGCCTCGTGGTTAGCGGAGACGTTGCGACGGATGCGCGACGCAGGTTGCACGATGCTGATGAGCTTGCACGGAGAATCAGAAATTTCTTCACTGGCCACGCGTGCCATTAGGCTCGATGCCGGAGCAATCGTTGGTGACACGCGGACGGGCGCTAGTGTTCGTTCGATACTGGCGTTTGCCGATGCCTGAATGAGCCTTCTATCAAATACCACGATCTTGCTGGGCAAGGAGCTGCGCACGGAGTTTCGATCGCGAGAGCTGCTGACCACCACGATCGTCTTCATATTGATCGTGCTGGTGCTTTTCAGTTTTACCTTCGACCCTTTGTCGGAGGAAGCGCGGCGGTTCGGCTCGGGCCTTTTGTGGCTGGCGTTTCTGTTTGCGGCGTCACTGATGTTGCAGCCTTGTTTCCTTCGCGAACAGACGAACGACACGTTGAGCGCGCTGCGGTTGTCGGTGTCTGACCCATTCTCGATATTTCTGGCGAAGCTGGCCGCGAACACCCTTTTTCTCCTGATCACCGAACTGTTGCTACTGCCGGTTTTTGCCGTGATGTATGGGGTTCCCGTTTTGCGGGTTTTGCATTGGCTGGTGATGGTGTTTTTCTTGGGCAGCTTGGGAGTTTCGATTGCGGGCACGGCTTTGTCGGCAATTTCCGCGCAGGCGCGCATGCGCGAGCTGCTTTTGCCCTTGCTGCTGCTGCCGCTGCTGACTCCAATCCTGATCGCCAGCACCGAGGTAACGGCTTCGTTGCTAGAGCGGACGCCGTTCGTGCAGTGGAAGGGGGTTGGATTCCTGGTGGCGTTCGACCTGGTATTTTTGACGGCGTTATGGCTTTTCGGAGAATATCTTCTCGAGGAGTGACGCGGCATGTGGAAACGGGCTCTGGTTGGCGCAGTCGTCTTGTTCCTGGTGGGCGCGGCGGCGTATGCGTCCTTTTACATTGCGCCGACCGAGCGCACCATGGGGTTGATCCAGCGGATTTTCTACTTTCATGCGGCCAGCGCGTGGGCCGGCATGACCGCCTTTTCCATATGCTTTGTTGCCAATTTGCTTTACGTATGGCGCCGGCAGCCAAGATGGGACTCACTCGGAGTATCTGCCGCTGAGGTTGGTCTGGCGTTCATTACCGTCGTGCTGATTACCGGCCCGATCTGGGCCAAGCCGGCGTGGGGAATTTATTGGACCTGGGACGCGCGGCTGACTTCCACGTTTGTGCTTTGGCTGCTGTACATTTCATACCTTTTGCTGCGTACGCTCATTGAGGAGCCCGACCGCCGGGCGCTGCTGAGCGCGCTGTTTGGGATTTTCGCGTTTCTTGATGTGCCGATCGTGTTCGGGGCGATTCGCTGGTGGCGGACGCAACACCCGGCTCCGGTGATCATGGGTGGTCCTGGCTCGGGGCTTGAGCCCACGATGCGGGCGGTTTTCTTTTTTAGTGTGTTGGCGTTGCACGCCTTGATGGTATTTCTAATCGCCGAGCGTTACGGCCTCGAGAAATTGCGAATGGAGCTCGATATCCTTCGCCGCGAAGCGGAGGTCGTATGAAGAATCTGGACAGCGTCTTCGCAGCTTATGTGATTGGCTGGGCGGTATTTTTCATATTTTACCTGACCGTGGCGCGACGCACGTCGCTGTTGCGCGAAGATCTGGAACGGTTGAAGCAGTCGATGAAGAAAGGCCAGTAACATGGCAGGGAAGAAGCGCGTTGGAATCGTGCTGTTCCAGCTTGGGGGGCCGGACTCGCTGCAGGCCGTCGAGCCGTTTTTGCTGAACTTATTTCTCGATCCCGACATCATACCCATGGGGCCACTGGGCTTTTTGCGAAAGCCGGTGGCGAAACTGATTTCCTCCCGGCGGTCGATCCCTGTGGCTGGGAAGTATGCAGAAATAGGACGGCGGTCGCCGATCGGGTTGCTGACGGAACGGCAGCGGGTGCGTTTGGTGGAAGCGGTTTCGCCGCACATTGACCCTGTAGCGGTTACAGCGATGCGGTATTGGCATCCGATGACCGCCGAAGCGGTCGATAGATTGCGAAGGGCTGGGCCGCTGGACGAGATTGTCTTGTTGCCGCTGTATCCACATTTTTCGTATGCCACGACGCTGAGCAGCTTGAAGGAGTGGCAGCGCGCATATGGCAAGTCCAATGGGGGTCCGAAGGTTTGCACGATCGGACAGTTCTATAATCATCCGGGCTACATACAGGCTGTGGTGCAACGCATCGGGTCAATACTTCGGCAGTTTCCGGATAGTTCACGGATTCATTTGGTATTCAGCGCGCATGGGCTGCCGATGAGCCTGGTGGAAAAGGGGGATCCGTATCCGCAGCAGATTGAGGAGACGGTTCGACTGGTTTGCGAAGCGGGCGCGAAGCAATACCCGGGGTGGCCGACGACGCATTTGCTTTGCTATCAGAGTCGGGTCGGCCCCGCGAAATGGCTGCAGCCACCACTGACGGGAACGATCGAGCGCCTGGGCCATGAAGGCGTAAAGGAGATGCTGGTCGTGCCGATCTCGTTTGTTACGGAACATATCGAGACGCTGCATGAGATTAATATCGAGGCACGCGATGAGGCGAAGAAAGTCGGCATCGAGAGGTTCCGGATGATGCCAGCCGTGGGGGACTCGCCGTTGTTCATCGGCGCACTGAAAGAGCTGGTTTTGGATGCCGTCGGGATTCAGAGCGGATCGCCTGTGTTGCACGCGGCGCCAGGAGCGTGATAAACCTCTGTAAATCCGTGCGATATGCAATGGCATGAGCATGAGAATGCTCGCTGGAGTATAATTTGCCGCGCGTGAGCCTGGTGTCATGACGTCCACGTACAATCCCGGTGTGCATCGTTTCGCGAAATTTGTAGTGGCTTGGACAATTCTGCTTTTTGTTGCAGGGGCGCTGGTTACTTCCAACGATGCCGCACTGTCGGTTCCTGACTGGCCGAAATCATTTGGAACGTGGTTTCCGTCGCTGAGAATGCTGGCGGGCGGTGCGTTTTTCGAGCACTCGCATCGAGTGATTGCAGGTTGTTTGGGAATTTTCACGTTGGCGCTTGCGATTCTGATTTGGATGAAGGACAACCGGCGCTGGCTGAGATGGTTTGGATTCATCGCGGTTGCGGGTATCGCCGTGCAGGCGGTGCTGGGCGGCGAAGTGGTCAGGCAGCTTTTGCATTATTGGTTGCCGGTGATCCATGCGTGCTTCGCGCAGATTGTGTTCGGCGCGCTGCTGGCGATTGCGGTGTTTACGAGCCGCTGGTGGGTCACCGAGCATCGGCAGCTTGCCGATACGGGAAGCCCTTCGATTCACACCGTGGCGACCGTGAATGCGGAAATGATCTTTCTTCAGGTTGTGCTGGGGGCAGGATTCCGGCACCAGGAAATTCCTGTTTGGCCGCACATCGCCGGGGCGTTTTTGGTTATGGGTACGGTGATCTGGACCGCGATTGCGCTGCGGAATCGGTTTGGGGCATCGCCGGAGCTTTCGCGCGCGCGGATTCTACTGCACGTGATATTTGGCATTCAGTTTCTGCTGGGTTTCGGAGCCTACTGGTCACGGATTGCCACCGTCGGAGCGGCGCAACCCATGCCGGTGATGGTGTGGTTGACGGTGGTCCATACCGTTGTAGGCGCGCTGTTGTTTGCCTTTTCGGTGTTCATTGTTTTGATTTGCTACCGGATCGTTCCGCGAGGCGGGGCAGTTGCGGCTGCGACGCCCCGGCAGGTGGCTGTCTAATGAGCACGGCTCGCACCACCGAATCGGCACTCGGGTCGCGGGCGAACGCATATGTTGCGCTGACCAAGCCGGATGTTTCGCTTCTGGTGTTGATGACTACCGCAGCGGGTTATTACATGGGAGCGCGCGGACCGGTCAACTGGCTGAACATGGTTCAAACCGTGTTTGCCACGATGCTGATCGCGGCGGGAACGGCGGCGTTGAATCACTACATCGAGCGGGAATCCGATCGCTCTATGAGGCGTACGGCTTCACGCCCGCTACCTAGCGGTGTACTGCAGCCTCGGGAGGCGCTCGTTTTCGGCGTTGCGTTGAGCGTCGCGGGTGCGCTCGATTTGTACGTTACGGCGGGCGCGCAGGCTGCGGGCTTGGGCGTGGCCACGTGCCTTAGTTATTTGCTTGCGTATACGCCGCTCAAGAAGCGCACCGTGTGGGCGACATTCGTCGGGGCCTTTCCCGGAGCGATTCCGCCGATGATCGGATGGGTAGCGGCAAGCGGTTCATTCGACCGCGGGGCTTGGTTACTGTTCGGGATCCTTTTTCTGTGGCAGTTTCCCCACTTTCACGCGATTGCTTGGATGTACCGCGAAGACTATGCGCGGGCTGGAATTCTGATGCTTCCAGTCGTCGATCCGGAAGGGAAGCGCACGTTCCGTCAGATTATTCTGACCGCTTCGGCACTGGTGGCCGTTGCTTTGTTGCCTGCGGTTGTGGGGCTGGCGGGGATTCTCTATTTCTTTGGGGCGCTGGTGGTCAGTGTTGCGCTGCTGCAAGTTTGTCTCTGGGCTTCCACGCTAAGGACCAATGTTCGGGCTAAATGGTTGATGCACGCCACCGTGTTACATATCCCGCTGCTTCTCGGTCTGATGGTGTACGACAAGATTCCGCGCTGAGGAACCTCTTCACGCTGCATTCAGAAAGGACCTGAAACGTGTTTTCTCACGCGGCGCTCAATGCCTCTCTAAACGGCACTAGCGCTGTTCTTTTGGCATGTGGATACGCCGCGATTCGCACAGGTAAGGTCGCGGTGCACAAGGCCTTCATGATTTCGGCGTTCGTGGTGTCGTCTGTGTTTCTGGCTTCCTATCTTGCTTACCACTACCGGGTGGGCCATGTCGTTTTCCAAGGGCAGGGTTGGATTCGTCCCGTTTATTTTGTGCTGCTGGGTACGCATACTTTGCTGGCGATTGTTATTGTGCCGCTCATCCTGATTACCTTGCGACGGGCTTGGCTGCAGAGGTTCGATAAGCACCGCATTATTGCTCGATGGACTTTGCCGCTATGGTTTTATGTTTGCGTTACCGGCGTGATTGTCTACCTGATGGTCTATCAGATCTACGTGCCAAAGAGCTAGTGTGCGAGCGTTGCGCTTCGGGCCGTTGAACGTACTCGTGTTTCATCTGACATCGCCCCCCTAAAGGGGAGCGGCTACATCGAGGCCGGAACTGGTGCCAGGGCCGCGATTACAGCGTCGGTAAAGTCTTTTGTGCCGGCGGTGCCGCCTACGTCGCGGGTTACTTGCTTGCCGTCGCGATAGACTTTCTCCAGGGCCACTTCAATACTCAAGGCGGCTGGGCGCTCACCCAGGTGCTTCAGCATCATGATTGCGCTCATCAGTAATGCGGTGGGATTTGCGAAGCCTTTGCCGGCGATGTCCGGGGCGGTGCCGTGAACGGCCTCGAACATCGCGCAATCGTCTCCTATGTTTCCGCTGGGGACCACGCCCAAGCCTCCTACCAGGCCCGCGGCCAAGTCGCTCATCACATCACCGTAAAGATTCGGCAGCAGCAGCATGTCGAACTGGCCCGGGTCCAGGACCATCTGCATGCATGCGTTATCCACGATCATTTCTTTATATTCGATTTCTGGATATTGGGGCGCTACCGCGCGAATTGATTTGAGGAAGAGGCCGTCCGAGAGCTTCATGATGTTGGCTTTGTGGATGGCGTGGATCTTCTTACGGTTATTTTTTCTGGCGTAGTCGAAGGCAAATTTCGCGATTCGAGTGGAGGCGCGCTCGGTGATGATTTTCAGGCTTTCGACGACGCCGGGAACGACTTCGTGCTCGAGGCCGGAGTAGAGGTCTTCGGTGTTTTCGCGCACCAGGACGATGTCCACGTTCTCAAAGCGCGACTTGACGCCCGGCAGGTTCTTCACCGGGCGGAGATTGGCATACAGGTCGAGGGTCTTGCGTAGCGCGACGTTTACGCTGGGAGCGCCGCCGGCGATGGCCGTTCCCATGGGGCCTTTCAAGGCGACATGATTTCGCCGCGCGGAGTCGATGGCGGCTTGGTTGACCAGTTGGCCTGCTTCGGTCGCTTTATCGGTGCGGGCTTCGAGCACTTCCCAATCGAATTGCATTCCCGCGGCTTCCAGAACGCGTTGGGTGGCCGCGGCAACCTCGGGTCCGATGCCTTCGCCGGGAATCAAAGTGACTTTGTGTCGCGTAAAATCTCCTGTCCAAAGATGATCTTTGATGCTCAAGATTATACAAGGTTTATCGGGCAGGCCGGGAGAGTCCCTTCCGGCTTGCTCTTTTTTGCTCACCGTTGCTCATCGTTTGGCTACAGATAAGCTAAGGACGATTCATTGACAGGTGGCAATAACCGATGGTAGGGTGCTCTTGATGAGTCCAGAGCTTTACACGACCGTGCAAGTCGCCAAGATGACGAAGATTCCCCGAGCAACTTTGCAGTTCTGGATTGCCACGCGGAAGATTACCGCGCCGCGAGTCAAACTTCTGAAGGGTAAAGCCGTAAGACTTTGGAACAAAGCCCAGATTGAGAAAGCCCGCGAACTGAAAGGCACTCTCAAACCGGGTCCAAAAAAGAAGTAGGGAAGTAAGCGGGACGCGCCAGTACGGATCTGTGCGGGGGCGATCAGCGATGGTCGTCCCTACCACGACAGCAACACTTCCGAGGATGGAGCGTTCAGGCGGATTCGCAAATACTTTGCCTCTACCTCGGTCGCACGAGTATCAGCGGAGGCGGTGCTGAACTACATTCGGCTTCGCAAAGAGAGCGGCATCTCAAATGTCACGATCAATATGGAAGTTGGCATTTGCCGGCGCGTATTGAAGCGCGCAAAGCGGTGGAGTGTTATTGCCCATGAAATTCCTCATTTGCCCGAGCGCCGTGACATCGGACGCGCCTTGTCCCAAGAGCAAAAAAGCGAAACTTCTGAAAATGGTCGGCGCAAAGCCCGAGTGGGAGACGGCTAAGTTAGCTGCGGTTCTGGCTTTAAACACCACTATGCGGGGCTGTGAATTGAAGGGACTGCAATGGGGCGATATTGATTTCATGGAACGGTCTCTCACGATACGACGCAGCAAAACGGCAGCAGGGCAGCGTCTAATACCTCTCAATTCCGATGCCTGGAATACGATACTTTCGCTCAGGAGCAGGGCGCAGAAACTGTTCGGCGATAACCTTAAGTCTGATTGGTATGTATTTCCGCATGCGGAAGGCTTCACAAGGCCCGACGCGACACGCCCCATGTCAGGGTGGCGGTCCGCTTGGCGTAGCTTGACACGCTCCATCAACTGCCCAGCCTGCGAAAAGCTTCAACCGCCCGCGGAGGCATGCGCGGACCCTAAGTGCCGGGCCGACATGCGCGGCCTGAAAAGTCTGTTACAGAGCCTTAGATTCCACGATTTACGCCACCATGCGATAACGGAACTTGCCGAGAGCCAAGCGAGTGAGAGAACTATCATGTCGATTGCTGGGCACGTTTCGCCAAAGATGCTGGACCACTACAGCCATGTCCGAGTCCAGGCCAAGAGACAGGCACTGGACGCTCTATCGTCGAAGCCATTCGGCGGTGGCCAAGGTTGGACAGAACGTTATGACACAAACCACGACACAATCGCTGTCGTGACGCCTGCTTCAGGTTCATATATTGCTGAAAAGAATGGCGGGGACGACGAGACTCGAACTCGCGACCTCTGCCGTGACAGGCACTCTGGCAGTTGCTGGCACAAGCAGAATCAACAGGTTAAATGTGCGGTAGTCGATATCCGTTGGCATCATCGGGCAGGGTAGGGAAGCTTTTGCTCAACGTTTTGTTCAACACCGGATCACCTAACTTTTCGTTGTCGGGATCCATAGACACCCAGGGCGGATGCCGCCTGCGCCATTCTGCGCGACATTCATCCAGCAGAATGTCGAATTCTTTGCGGCGGTCGATCCAGCCCTTAACAGCCTTGTAGATAGTCCATACGACGTACAGAACCGCCAAGCCGAGCAACTCATACTTCAGCGGCAAAGACACACGCCCCGACTCATGCCAGCGTAAAGTAACCCACGGCCAGCACGACGAAATAGCGTTAGCATATTAGTATTCACCCGTTACTGCTCGCAGCACCACGTCCGTGGTTGCCGTTGGCGACAATGATTTCGTTCAGGCGCAGCGCTAGCGGCTTCGATGGGCCATTGGTCACCCAAGCTCGAAGACAGTCTTCGCAGAGGTACCAGGGATTGTAACGGGGCTTTTTGCACTTCGGCTTACAGCAGAGGATTTCCATTGTATTCTCCTGAGCGGCCTCGCCGATGCTCGATCAGTGCGTCATAAACTTCTCTTCCGGTTAGTTTGTGGGTCATTCCGCGACGTTACCAGCGCAGCGTGGTGTTGTCGTTGCTCCAAAGCAACTTCGATTGCTCAGGGGCAATAAGCGAAGGGGAAGAGATGCGCTCTGAAGTTAAGGCCCCGCGGCGAGTCAGGACCCCTACCCGGCGGGGGCTTCCACCGGGGGTGGGGTAGGCCAAAAATCCTAAATTGAAGTATAAATTTTCCGATGAACGCAGGTTGATGCAACCAGCAGTCAGTTGTAAGTGCTTATTTAGAAGTGATTTAGCGACCGCGTTGAACACGAATTGCACAGAACTACCAGCCTCGAAATACCGCCCCAGATCGATTCAAGCGCTATCTTCGCCGCTTTTCATGGCGCCTCTCGCACGAAGATCCAGCCCGCGCCGTCACATTGCGTGCAGCGTTTGCTTAACGCGCCTTCCCAACCGGTTGCGTTGCAGGACGGGCATTCTCCCCAATCCCTCACGCCCATGGCGCTTTGCATTACTCCCTGACAGCGGTCCTGCTTTTCGTCTCGCTTGTAAACCCTCGAGCATCGTTCACTAACAGCCGCGATGTTGTTGCCAGGGGTATGGCAAACCGTGCAGACCGTGACCGGCACATATAGTTTGTCCATGCGGGGATTTTACCCGTTTGTGCGGTCTGACTCCATCACCCGGCTTCAATGGCTGGCTTTGTCTATTTGATTTTGCTGGCTGTCTGGCAAGGTGCGCTCACCCGTCCTGATGGCTTATGTTAAGGCGAGGGCTTAGCGACTGACGGCTCTCTGAACAAATCGGTATAACCCAGACAGGGCCAAACCAGCCACGACGACATACACGGTCACTGCAATGATGTGATCCACGAGACCCATCGCGCCCAGGGAGACTTTGGACCTGCGCTTAGAGCTCGCCCGCATATCCCTACGATACTCAAACTGAGAATTGATGCTACTGGCCAAAGGGAACATTTTTTGGGGCAATGCCGGGGCAAGACTTTTCGAGTCTCAACTCGTGACGTTCAGCGTCTAGGCAGCATATTGAGCGGATACCGGGACCGGGGGGCTTGTGAAGCCGGCGGATGTCGCCGGCGCCACTCTGTCCTCGCCTCTTCAAGTTCCATGAGGTATGGCGCCGTCGCACTGAAGAAGTTCATCTTGGGGTCCGACAGCTTACGTGCTTGCCGCCCGAAACGGCGTAACTCAGTGTCGGACATTTGTCGTAAGCGTTCGCGGAGTTCTTCGGGGCTCTCTGGTCTTAGTTGAATCAAGGCTGGGCCTCCCTTGTTATCGTCTCGGGGAGGAAACGGGAGGGCGGAATTTCACGGACACGCAAAAATAAAGGGGCCCGAGCTCGCAGATCCCAGGTCCCTAAATGGAATCGCAACGGGTCATAACTTCCAGGTGAGTGTGACGCGAAAGCCAAATGCCGCGTAACTGGCAATTCTCACAGGTGCGCTGCACGGTACATTGCTGAACGATCTTTTCCCCCAAGCGATACCTTCGCGGAGTTTCTCAATGGATTTCGCGGTTATTGACGCTGGACTCGTGGTCAAGCTGCTTCTGCTCCTGCTGATCGGCATGGGTCCCAAGGTCGCCTTGGTGCCGTTCCTCGAGAAGACCAAGCACCTCGATGCGGAGACGCAGCGGGCTGTCGGCCGCCGGATGGTCGTGACCGCCGTGGTCACGGCCATCGTGCTGTTCGCCACTGGTTGGCTTCTCCTGCGCCTGCTCCACATCAGCGGCGGCGCCGTTGCGGTCGGCGGCGCGATCGTGCTTGCAATCCTCGCCATCAACATGGCCACCGCGCCGACCAAGAAGGTCGAGGCGGTGGTCGAGATCCCAGAGGATCCGATGCAGATCGCGGTCTACCCGCTCGCGGTGCCCTATCTGCTGAATCCGGTCGGCGTCACGATCCTCATCATTGCATCCGGCGAGATCGTCTCGGTCGCGAGCGCCGCCTTGGTCCTGGGACTCGTCCTGCTGGTCGGCGCGGTCGATTACCTGATCTTTGCCAACATCGACAAGCTGTCCAAGCGCCTGAACCCCGTCGCCCTGGGCATCTCCGAGATCGTGTTCGGGATCCTGCTTACCGCAGTTGCTGTCCAACTGATGGTGTATGGGCTGGGTGCGCTAGGCATCATACACGCGCCCACTCAGTAGCAGTGGGCCCGGCCCGTCTGCTGGGAGCAACACGCATCGGAAGTAAGCCGTCGTGACAGTGGGATGCTTTAAGGCCCTACGCCAAGTTCAGGACCCTCCCCCCTGGGGCCTTCCACCCCCCTGCCCCCCCACCGGAGTCCCATCGAAGCGGGAGGAAAAGAGCTAAGGCCCCGCCGCCAGATCGGTACCCCCTCCCCTGGGGGCTTCCACCCCCCCTCGAAAGTTCGCTTTCCGTTCGTGGCGAAGGACTGGCGAACAGAATCGAGAGGCGTGGCTACAATAGGGCGCCATGCAACGGCGGCGCGCGCAGAGCGACGATCTCAGGAAGGGAAGCGTACGGGGAGCACCAATCCCGGCTGGCAAGCCGAGCGACGGGCAAACGCATTAGACTGCGTATCTTGCGTATGCCCGTAAGGAATTGATACACGGACACTTACCAGGCTGGATTGCTTAACTGTAACTTGAGAATGAGCGCGGCCAGCGCGCCTTGCCTGCCATTTGCTCCACGCCGCATCATACGCCTCAACAGCTTTCTGTCTTTCTGGGCCGGGTGCGCCGAGGCCACTCCCTTTGGGCATATTTTTCAGCGCGTCCCAGGCGGCTCTAATGGCTATAACGTCGGGGTTGTCGAAATCGTCCTTGATATTCGTCGTTATGCACGGGTTGAGGATCCTGCCATTGCGAATCCTTACCTTTTCGTTTTCTTCGTACTCATCCGACGACCGGATGCGTTTCATCACGATTCGCCGCAAGGTAAGCGCCGGTGAGTTGCCCTGCGTGCGCTTGACTAAGGGCGGCCCCATGCGGTTTGATCTGCGCGACATTGAGCGCTTTATCGCGGAGCATAAGAGCTAAGATAGTTGTTGACATATGACAACGATATGCACTAGAATAGGCCTGTAAGTCAGGGGGCTTAACTCATGGAAAACGCTAAGAAAAAGCGGGGAAAGAGAGGGCAGGGAAGTGTGTACCGTCCGAAACACTCGAGGTTCTGGCGCGTCAAGTTTTCGGTGCGTGGCCGCGTGATTAACGAAAGCGCGGAAACCGAATCGCGCCGCGAAGCGCTCGACATGCTCAAGGCCAAAATGCTGAAGTACTCAACCGGGATAGCCGGGGATTCGCGGAAAACGACGGTCAAGGATGTTTCCGAAGGAATGCTCAAGACTTGGCGGATGCTCGAAAAGAATCCTGCGAGCGTCGAATGGGCAGACCGTTGCTGGCGCCATCTTCTGGCGTTTTTCGGAACCATGAAAGCGGATGAGGTTTCCTCAGGCTCGATCCGCGACTACGTGGAGTCTCGCCGGAAGCAAAGGGCGTCCAACTCGACGATCAACAGGGAACTGGCCGTGATGTCCTCCGGCTATACCATCGCCTACAACGAAAACCCGCGCCGCGTTGCGCAGAAGCTCTCTTTCTCTCGACTGGCAGAGCCCGCCGCAAGGCGAGGCTTCATCGAACAAGCGCAATACCTCAAGATCGCAGCCGGCTGCAAAGAGCTTTTCATGCGAACCATGTTGGCGCTCGCCTACACGTTCGGATTTCGGAAAGGGGAATGGCTCTCGCTGAAAGTTTCGGACGTGGATTTATTCTCGGGAACCGTTCGCTTGCGAACGTCGAAAGACGGGGAGCCTCGACAAATCAACCTCACGGCGGAAACTCGCAACTTGCTGGCCGCGTGCATCGCTGGCAAATCGGGTGACGAACCGGTATTCACGCGCGGGAGCAAAGCGGTCCGCTACTTTGGAAGATCCTGGGACATCATCGCGGCCGCGGGCTGTCCTGGCTTGCTTTTCCATGATCTGAGGAGAAGTGCAGTCAGGAATCTTGTGCGCTCCGGAGTTACCGAGCACGTGGCCATGAAAATCACGGGTCACAAAACGAGAAGTGTTTTCTTGCGCTACGACATCGTGGACGAAAGGGATTTGATCGACGCAGCGAAAAAAATCGAATCCGCCCGCGATAAGTCATAGATAAGTGAAAATGAGCAACCCGTGGTGGAGCAAGGTGCAACGATTCAGTAGGTTAGGATATCGCGCGCATGTGACTTTGTGTCTCATGGCTGCATCGTATTGTATGCGAAGGCTTCTGGGTTGTCGAAAGCCGCGCGGCGCGAAGTTGTCAGGAAGGAACGCCGGGACGCAGAGTTGAGCATGCAGTCGTCGATGGGTTTTGCTATACTAGTTTTGGAAAAGGACCCTGCTAAAGGCGGGGGCGAGAGGGAACTATGATCAATTTGACGCCCGTTGCGAGCACCAAGGTCAAGGAAATCATGCAGATGCAGAGCCCCGTGCCGGTCGCTTTGCGCGTGGCCGTGGTCGGCGGCGGCTGTTCTGGTTTCCAATATCACATGGCATTTGAGAATCAGACCAACGATACAGACGAGGTGCTGGATTTTAACGGGCTGAAGGTGGCCGTGGATCAGATGAGCTCCATGTATCTGGAAGGCGTAGAGATCGACTACATCGAGACCGTGGAAGGCGCGGGATTCAAGTTCAACAATCCCAACGTGAAGAGCACCTGCGGCTGCGGCAGCTCGTTCAGCGTTTAAGCCAGGTTTAGCGGTCACGACTTGATGTCCGCGGAAATCGAAAGTCCTCGGGCTCCTGAGCCTTGGCTCGGGAGCCTTTTTCGTGTCTCCTAGTAATTCTTCCTGCGGGCCATCGGATTGGGACGCGCGGCACCGTGCGGCAGCGCAAAGTGTCCCTGCCGAACCGGCTAGCTTTGTACGCGAGTTGCTTCCCCTGCTGCCAACTGGACCGGCGCTCGATCTCGCATGTGGCTCCGGGAGACACACGCTTTTGCTGGCTGCGCGACAGCAAGCGGTGACCGCGGTAGACAGGTCGTCCGCTGGTCTGGATATTTTGGAGCAGCGTGCGCACGATGCTGGTCTGGCTGTGAATCGCCTACAAAACTCTGACACGATCATGGCCACTAGCTATGGGATCGATCTCATTCGCGCCGATCTCGAATGCGCCACCTTGCCGGCCGCTTCCTTCGCACTTATTTTGTGCGTGCAGTATCTACAGCGTTCTCTATTTGGAGAGATTGCGGGAGCGCTGGCGCCCGGCGGCATGTTGCTGTTTGAGACCTACACGCGAGCGCAATTGGAATTTCCAGGAGGGCCCAAGAATCCAGATCATCTTTTGGAGCTCGGGGAACTGCGGACGGCGTTTCCGTCACTGAGACTGCTGTTCTATCGTGAACTGCGGGCTGGAGCGGGAATCGCCAGTTTGATCGCGCAGAAGCCGCGGACGCTTTAAATCCGGAGACTCAGGAGTTGATGAGAGATTTCTCCGCTCCGCGACGGCAAAAACCGCCGTCCCTCCGGTCGAAATGACATAGGGAGTTTTTGGATGCGCAAAATGCGCACATACGTTGGCGCCGGCGTTTGCAATCTTCGGAGTGCAACCGTATTCTAAAGTGCCGGCATGAAAATAGCCCTCGCGCAATTCAATCCCACGGTAGGCGATTTCTGTGGAAATGCTGCCCGAATTCTGGCGCTTGCCGAGCAAGCGCAGCAGCGCGGGGCGAATCTCGCGGTTTTCACCGAGCTGTGCCTGTGCGGCTATCCGCCCCAGGATCTGCTGGAACGGCCCGCCTTTATTGATCAAAACCTCAAGGAACTGAAGGCTTTGGCGAAGAAGCTTCCTTTGCCGGCAATCGTCGGTTATGCCGGGCGCGTGAAGAGCAGAAGGACGAAGGCGATCGCGAACAAGGCCGCGCTGTTGTGCGGAGGGCGCATCGTTTTCGAGCAGAGCAAGATGCTTTTGCCGACGTACGATGTGTTCGACGAGTCGCGTTATTTTCAGCCGGCTGAGAAGCAATCAACGTACGATTTTGGCAAGGAACTGCTGGGCATCACGATTTGCGAAGATGCCTGGAACGACAAGAACTTCTGGCCCGAGTGCCGCTACGACCGCGACCCAGTAACCGAGCTAGTCGCGCAGGGAACTACCCTGTTGCTGAATATCTCCGCATCCCCCTACACCATCGACAAACGATCGCTACGATTCGACATGCTGCGCTCCATTGCCAAGAGCCATCACCGCCCGGTGATTTATGTGAACCAGATTGGCGGGAACGACAGCCTGATCTTCGACGGCGCGAGCATGGCGCTGACCGCGGACGGCAAAGTGGCGGCGCAGGCGCTAGCGTTCGAGGAAGATCTCGTGCTGTTCGATACGGAGACCGGGCAAGGTGAAATTCACGCACAGCCTCGCGAAGAAATCGAGTACGCCTATCGAGCCCTCGTACTTGGAACCCGCGACTATGTTTCCAAATGCGGTTTCAGGAAAGTGCTCGTGGGATTGAGCGGCGGTGTAGACTCCGCCGTCGTGGCCGCGGTTGCAGTGAACGCGTTGGGGGCCGAAAACGTCCAAGGCGTCTCTATGCCTGGACCCTATTCTTCGGAGGGGAGCAAGAACGACGCCAAGGAACTGGCATCCAGGCTGGGCGTCGAGCTCATCGCATTGCCCATCGGGGACGTCTTTGACGCCTATCGAAAGGCGTTGGCGCCGGTGTTCGGCGGGACGTCCGAAGGCGTCGCGGAAGAAAACATTCAGGCGCGCATACGCGGCAACTATTTGATGGCGCTCTCCAACAAGTTTGGTTCGATGCTGCTCAGTACGGGTAATAAGTCGGAGCTGGCTGTGGGCTACTGCACGCTCTACGGCGATATGGCCGGCGGGCTTGCGGTTATTTCGGATGTGCCGAAGCTGATGGTTTACGAGCTCGCGAAATTCATTAACCGCGAGAGGGAACTCATTCCCCAGGCGACCATCGACAAGCCGCCTTCGGCCGAGTTGCGGCCCGATCAGAAGGACGAGGACAGCTTGCCACCGTACGATGTCCTGGATCGAATCCTGAAGCTGTATATTGAGGATTTGAAGAGCCCCCAGGAGATTGCCGATCGTTACGGCTTTGACCTCCAGCTGGTGAAAGATATCGCGCTGCACGTTGACCGCAACGAGTACAAACGCAAGCAGTCCGCGCCAGGACTGAAGATCACATCGCGGGCTTTTGGGTTCGGGCGGCCGTTTCCCATCGCGCAGAAGTTCATACCGTAAGAGGAAGAGGTCTTCAGTGAAAATATCACTGACGGTGACGGCACTTCTTGCGTTGGGTCTGCTGGCTCCGGTGACCGACGCCCAAACCGCGCCTGATAACCCGCCGGTCGCCGGCAGGCCGGCGCCTTCCGCACCGAGTGCAGAGACACCTCTGCAAAAAAATATCGAAGCTTATCTGCGTAATCTGTACGCCTTCGGCCCGGATGTGCAACTTACGGTGTCGCCGCCGAAAGAAACCCCGGTCCCGGGATTGCTGGAAACCTCGGTGTCCGTGAAGACGGGAGAAGGCGCGGAGGACGCGAAGTTCTATGTCAGCAAGGACGGCAAATACCTGATTCGAGGTGAGGTTTCCGATCTGGCTAAGGATCCTTTGGCCCAAAACCGGGCATTGATCGATATGAAGGATGCGCCATCTTTAGGCGACCCGAAAGCGACCGTGACCTTGGTGGAGTATTCCGACTTTGAGTGCCCGGTGTGCCGCAGCCTGCATGACGTTATGCGCGGCATGTTGCGGAACTATCCGCAGATACGGGTGGTGTTCAAGGATTATCCGATTGAGGTGCTGCACCCGTGGGCTAGAACGGCGGCCTTGGCGGGACGCTGCGCTTATCAGCAGAACCCCGCGGCTTTCTGGAAGATCTACGATTCGATCTACGACAATCAGGAAATCATCTCCGCCGAGAATGCCTGGATGAAGATGGCCGAATTCGCCGGGCAGGCTGGGCTTAACCCAGATGCGTTTCGGGCTTGCATGGCCAGCCCGGAGGCTGGGTCCGCGATCGATGCGAGCCGAGCAAACGGCCAGAAACTCGACGTGAACAGCACGCCGACGATTTTCGTCAATGGACGAAGACTTGTCGGAGCGGATCCGCATCTGCTTGAGCAGTACATTCAGTATGAGATTGCGCGGCAGAAGCCGACGAAAGATCCAGAACAGAAGTAGTAGGGGAAGGAGACTGTAGTTGAGGTAGCCCCGGCGGTGGTCTCAGGGAGATATTTTATTCCACGCCCATTTCTTAGTTAACATAATATAACTTATAAGACGTAATGTCAAACGAAATGTTTGGGTTTAGCTTGCGATTCGGCGGTTGCCTTCCCCAGATACCTGGGCGTCACACTAGGTCGACACAAACCCTTCGTTCCTCAGTGCAAGCAGGAGTGTCCGTGCTACTTAAGAATTGTTCGATGGAGATTCAGGCCGACAGAGCCGCGAATGCGGCTCTAAAAACACGAACGCCCCGACTGAGTCGAGGCGTACTTCTCTACCAAAATAAGTGTACCATACTATAAAATATTGTCAAGGGAAATCGTCGACTTTTTCCGACCCATCTTGACACCCTTTGTTTTCAAGAGCATAGTCGCCTCCATTACCCTGGAACGCTCGCCCCGAAGGAGACCTCCATGCCATATTTTTGTCATCAGGTCAGTTATACCAAGGAAGCCTGGGCCAAATTGATGGAAAATCCGCAAGACCGGCTGGACGCCGTGCGGGCGCCCATCGAAAAGCTCGGCGGCAAGCTGCAGATATCGTTTTTTGCTTTTGGTCCGTTCGACGTGATCGCCATTACCGAGATGCCGGACAACATTACCGCTGCGGCCCTATCCATGGCATTTGCAGGCGGCGGAGCGGTGCAAAGCATCCAGACCACGCCGCTGATGACCGCCGCGCAAGCGGTGGAAGCGCTGCGTAAAGCGGGGACGTGCGGCTATAAGTCCATTACGGCGCCGGTCAGCGCCGCAGCGTCGGCACCTTAGTCGCAGTGCGAGGCCGTTGGCGCAGCTGTCGCCGCTTGCGGATTGAAAGCGTTGACTCCACTGCACAAGAATGGCTGTGCCGCTGCATTTGCGCCGCGCGCGGCGACGCTAGCGGCGATCGAGTTACTGCGTCGGCGTCGGCCGAGGGTCGCCTGCTACCCTCACAAAGTTGGTGCCACTCCAGCTCCACCAGTTCCCTGCCTGATTCTGGGTGTAGACCACCCCGTTGAAATACAGAAGCAACGTGGCTGCGCTTCCGGCTAGCGGAGAGCGGTTCTGTTGAATCACGCTGCCGCATGAGTTTGGCGAGCAGTCGGGATCGCTGGCTACGGAAACGGCGGCGCCCAGGGTCCAGGAGTTGGAATTCGCGTCGACGATGGTCGCGCTGTTGAAGGGCGTAACGGTCGTGCCGCTGACGGTTGGTGTCGGCGGTGGCGTTGGTGGCGCCGGGGTTGGAGGCGGCGTGACTGCGCCCGCGTTCCCCGCCAGATATTCTTCCAGATACGTGTAGCCCGTTTTCTTATCGATCTTCTTGTAGAGGCTCGCATCGGTCGTGCTCAGACCATTGTTTTTCTTCCACTGATCCGGGATGCCATCGTGCAGCGACTCCACGCAGGGCGTTCCGTTTACAATCGGAGCATCCTGCCAGTTGGCGGTGGCTGCGGGATGGTGGGCTGGCCCGTGAAGGTTACGCCATTTGGCCAGTAGCCACCGCTTCCGCCGGATTGATACTGCGCAACGATGCGCGTATCCGCGGCATCGCGATGGCTCACCCAGTTGCCGTTGCAGTCGAGGTGCTGTGAGTTTCCGATGGTCGGCAAGAGCAGACTGTCGAGGCTCGCGGCCGGATCCGGAACGATGGGGAAAGCATTGCTCGCAGCCATCGGCGCGGGCCGCTGCCAGCTCGCGGGAATGGCTCCGGTCTCGTTGCCATTCTCACCGGTAATTTGATTCACCAGCGTGGCGTATTGATCTGTGGCTACGGAGCTCGCGCCGCTCGGTCCGAAAATGTTCCCAGCGACGTAGACCGAAGGCGCTCCGGACATTACCGGGCTGTTGGTGGTGAAGTGGATCGGGAAAGCCTGACCTCCAAGAGCGTTCAGATTGCCGGTGATGAATTTGTTGTTGATGGCGTCGATAGTCTCCGCGCCTAACCACGCGTTGGCGTACCAGCCCCAATTGAAGATGACGTTGTTGATCCAGCGCGTCGAGCCGTTTGAGTTTTCGGGGATGCGGTGATGCACGTTGACGAACAAGTTGTGGTGGAAGTCGATGTTGACCTCGTAGGGCGACAAGCAATTCCCGTTCGCGCGTGTGCCCACGCAGGTTTCATCCGTCGCGGTGCCATAGCCGACTGGATGCCCCTCGTGCGGCTCGTAGTCGAGCGACCACTGCGTCGTAATCTCGTGATTGGGCCCGGTGCCGTTACCATTCTTGCCGCCGGGCGTGAAGTTGCTGGAGGTGATCCAGCTCTTGTTGCCCGACCATCGCGTGGTTACGTGATCGATCATGATGTTGTAGCAGCCACCGCTGCTCTTGGTGCCGTTGCCTGGGCAATTCACGATCCAGATCGAGGTTGTGCCGGTGTTGGGACCCGAGGCGGTGTTGAAGTTATCCGGGCTCAGCGTTACGTAACGCAAGATCACGTCGTGCGTCGAGACGCCGAACAGCGCGCCGCCGGTATTCGGGCCGCCGAGGATGACCTCGCCCGGTGCGGTTTGCCCCGCGACCGTCAGGAAGGGACTCGAGAACCGCAGATCCCCCGAGGTGATGGGAAACAGGCCGGCCACGCGAAATACACACGTGCGCGGCCCAGTGGCCATGACGCAGGCCCGGAGTGAGCCGGCGCCCGAGTCGTTGAGGTTGGTTACTTCGATCACCGCGCCGCTGCGTCCGCCCAGCGAGGCCGCGCCACCTCCCTGCGCTCCGGGGAAAGCGGCAAGAGAGGCGCGCGGCGCAGGCGTTGGGGTCGGGTCGGGAGTGGGAGCGGGCGTCGGAATTGGTGTGGGATCAGGTGTTGGTGTCGGCGTGGGCGGCGGGGTCGGCGCGGGTGTAGGGATAGGCGTTGGTGTAAGCGGCGCTGGTGGTTGCGCCGGCGACGGGCAGCCCGAGATCGTGATCACGGGCACCGTGCCTGCCGACGAGAAATCGACCGTGCAGCCCACCGGCGCGACGACTTGCATGGGAACTGTCACGTTCACGACGCCGTTGGCCGTAGTTGTGGTGCTGGTCTGCGCCAGCGCGGGAACAGCATAAAGCAAAGCAAATAGAACCCTGATTCTCTTAGACATGGTTGACCCTTCTAGTATCGCTTTCTTGGATTGTTTTTCTCGCTGAATTGTTTGCCGGCGCGCCCGGATTCTGCCGCGGTTCACGATCGTCTTTCGGCTTGTGCGTTTCCCGCAGGCTCGATGCTAGACTGCAGAGCGTGGAAACTTGTTGGCACGGGAGACCGCTATGACCCGCATGCGCTGGAAATACAAAATTGCCGCGGCGCTGTTTACCTTGGCGATCGTGCGAACGCCTGGCGCACGCGCGCAAGCCGCCCCGTCCGAGCCGCCGAAAGCTCCGCCGCACGAACCCACCGCCAAGGAGTTGAGCGCAAACGAGACCGTGGGCAACGCGCTGATGCGCACGTTCGGCGGGCAGGAGTTCGAGTTTCGTACCGCCGCCGAGGTCATGCCCGAAGACAAATATGGATTTCGCCCAACGATGCCGAGCCAACCCACCGAGCCCGCCGCTTTTGGTCCGAGCGATCTACGTACCTTCGCGGAACAGGTGAAGCATGTTGCCTGCTCAAACTTCGCGTTCGCGGCCGAACTGGACGGCAAGAAGCCGCCTCCGGACTGCGACAAGGGCGGGCCCAACCCGGCCAAAACGCGCGCGGAACTGCTGACCTATCTCCGCAATTCGTTCGCGGCGATGAACACTTCGCTGAACGCGGTCACCAGCAAAAATATGTACGAACCTATCGAAGGTCCCTATGGCGGGCCCAACACACGATTGGGAATCGCAGGGCTCGCGATATGGCACGTCGCCGACCACTATGGCCAGATCGTCATCTATCTTCGCCTCAACGGCATCGTCCCGCCGGCCAGCCGTCCGAAGCCGCCGGAACTGAAGGACTATCCGGCACACTGAAAGCGGTCTGGATCGATAGCCCAGAGGGACGCTGTTACCTTTCTAACGCCGACCCAGCGAAACCCTATCCGAGCGAAACGCGGCCCCTGCGAAACCCCGCCCTAGGACGCCTGCGAGCGCGATGCGTCACTCTGCTAAACTTCTCAGGTGAGTTCCCTGCTCATCCAGCCGCGTCTCGCGAGTATACGTCTCCATCCGATCAAGGCGCTCGATCCAGTTTCGGTTAGCGAGGCGCGTATCGGTCCAGCAGGAGGCCTGGAACTGGATCGTGCCTGGGCCCTCTACACCGTCGACAACCGCTGGGTGAACGGCAAGCGCACGCCCGCCATATTTCCGATTCGCGCGGAATTCGCGCCCGATCTCAGCTGCGTGAAGTTGTCCGTGCCTGGCGATCGCCGAAACATCCCTGCCCGGGAATTTGCCTTCCCGCAGGATCACGAATCCGCGGCCGAATGGTTCAGCGTTTATTTCGACCAGCAAATCATCGTGCGCCACTCGCGGAACGGCTTTCCGGATGACACGATCGCCCACGGCCCAACGATCGTTTCCACGGCGTCGCTGCAGGCGGTCTGCGACTGGTTTCCCGAAATTACGCTGGACGAAGCGCGTCGTCGTTTCCGCGCCACCCTGGAAATCGATGACGTGCCGGCATTCTGGGAGGACCGGCTCTTCGGTCCGAAGAATACTTACGCGGTGCGCTTTCGTGTGGGCGACGTGGACTTCGAGGGCAGTAATCCCTGCGCACGCTGTAGCGTCCCCCCGCGCGATTCCTACACGGGCACGGACGGGATCGGCTTCCAAAAGCGCTTCAGTGAACTACGCCAGGAGCATCTCCCGCTTTGGGCCACAACCGAGCACTTCGATCACTACTATCGCCTGTCTACGAACACCAACGTGCCGCCTTCCGAGTGCAGCAAGACGCTGCGCGTCGGCGATCCGCTCATTCTCCAGCAGTCCGCCGTTTCCGGGCCGCAAACGACGCCGTCGACTACGCTGCCATAGTGAAATATTTTCGCGGCGGGAACATACCGCGGCGCAGCAGCTCTTCCCCGCAGTGACGGCGGATCTCTTCGGTCCAATTCACCCAGCTTCTCTCGCTCAGGCCGACGAAATGCCGCGCCTTATCGTACGGTGCGAGTCCCAGGTAATACACGCGAAAAAGCACCATGCGAGAGGCCCAGTCCGGGCCTTCCAACGCTGCCTTGCCTGCCAGCGCGAAGTCTGCAACCCACTCGTTGAGTCGCGGACGATTATCCGGCCGCCACGAAAACTTCGTAGCCTCCGAAAACTTCAACGCGGAAATCCCGCGTTTCGCCTCCAACACTTCCTTCGCGCCTTTGTACACTTCCCAGCACACATCAAATGCCAGCTCCGGCTTGACGCTCATCGACCCTCCGCCTTTCACCTTCGGAACCTCTCGGACCGTGTGAAGGACTGCGGGTCCGGTTGTCGAAGCCGCCTCCTTCAGACGGCGTGTCGCTGTTCAGCATCCCGGCAAGGGAGCTGCCGCTTGTGCCGGTCCTCGCAACAACGGCGCGCTAAACCAATCGCGTCGCGTCTGCGGACGCCACACTCCGCGCAGGCGGTACTCCCAGACCACGCCGTGCTCCGCAGCGCCTCCGTCATCGCCGCATTTGCGAACCTGCTTGTCGATGACGAATGCGCCGTAGCGCTGCTTGCGCAGATGCCGTAGCTGCGCCGAAATGCTGGTTTCGCCGTAACTGGTCAATCGCGCAAGCTCCCGCAGCGTCATCCACGTACCGCACTCCTCGGCACTCAACATCACGTCCCGCAGCACCTCGCGTTGGCTTCGCCCTGCTACTCGTTTACCCCGGTCTTCTTTCTTGGTCCGCATTTGTTTCCTCCCTTTTGTTGCCACCGCTTCCTCCCCTTCTCCTGTGCTCCCATTCACAATTCAGTCGCGTCGCACAGGAGACTCTTCCAACTCCAACTCCTGTTCATGGCCCTCGTCGGGGACTTCGGTCCACGACGTGGCGTCAGGGTCTTCGTACTCACCCGCACATGCACTGCAAGCACGCAAACCGGCTGCGGAGTAATCCGCAGGCAAGCTGCCGGCGCTCATAGGCGTCCCCGGCTTACCCGCTAGGTGCGTCGCCCCAAAAGACATGCGGTCGTTTTCCACAGGTTTCCACAGGTTATGCAACACTCAGTACCTTTGACCATTGTTATTAAACTGGTTACGTACAGCAATAATTACAGGGAGGATGCCGTGAATAGTAGGATGAAAAATGAACCGCCGTGGGAGTTTTTGCTCTCGGCGTCTCGCGTTTCGCTCCAGAGTTTTGAGTTGTCGCGATTGACCTATGCAGCCAACGTCCGCAAGGAAATCATCGAACTCCTCGATGTCTGGCTCGAGGAGACTTCCTCTGCGCTGCTGGCGCGATGGCTGATGCAGCATCGGGATCGCATGGCTCAGGAAGCGGTGAACTCCCGCGGCGGCGAGCTGCAGCCGAAAGCGGTTCGCGCTGTGTCCGATAATTGCTATGCCGAGGAAGCGATGCCGGTGCCGCGAATTCGCAACGCCACGTAAAGCGTCGCGCGCCCCCGGCCCCGCGGAGTCGCCACCGACTTTCGTTTGCACCATTTCTGCGCAGGTGATGGGTTGTCGCACAGGTCTGCTCGGAGGGTGTCGCAGTTCGTAACGACCTATCCTCGGAACAAAACAACGCGTCAGCGTCCAGCAGGACCACGTCCCCACGACCTTCTCCACGCGCAATACCTCCGCGGCCTCTCTCACCTCAAAGCCTAATTACGTCTTAGTAATATTATATTAATAGAACGAATCAATGAAGAGTCTGAGACGACCAGCGGGACGAGAAAACAGGGGCTTCAGCAACGTCGCAGCCGATTGGCTGCGACGCCAGTATGCCGCCTGGATCTTATGGACTAACGAGTTGCGGAAGCCTCGGCTGGCACTTTCTCGAGCAGCTGTTCCTTGCGGTAAACGAGCGCATTTATGTCATAGGTGGCAAGTTCGAAGCCGTGGCCATGAGTAATCGCGTCCGTCGGGCAAGCTTCGACACAGTAACCGCAGAAAATGCAACGCGAATAGTCGATGTTGTAGACGCTCGCGTAGCGCTCGCCGGCCGAAATACGCTTCGCGTCGATGTTCTCCGCTGCTTCAATGTAAATGCAATTGGCGGGACAAGCCGCGGCACACAAAAAACACCCTACGCACTTCTCCAAACCGCTCTCGTCGCGATGCAGGACGTGGATTCCTCGATAGCGCGGCTGAAAGTGCACGGGCTCGTGCGGATAATTTTCGGTCACCGTCTTCCGAAAGATATTTCGAAACGTCACGCTGAACCCTTGCGCCAGGGTGGAGAACGTCTCAGCAACTTCGCGGATGATGGAGGGCATAGGCAAAAAGTCTAACAAACCAAGACGCAACCGGCAATTCGATGGTTCTCGTTGCGCCCATTGGAACAGATTGACTCCTCTCGAAGGTCATTGCGACAGTAGGACATGCATATCCGTCCCGCTCTACTGCATGATGCAAATGCCATCTGGGCCATTCTTGAGCCCACGATTCGAGCGGGCGAAACTTATACGCTACCCCTGCACATGAACCGCGAGGATGCGATCGCCTATTGGATGTCGCCGGACCACGATGTCTTTGTCGCGGAGGAAAGCCACACCGTTGTCGGTACGTACTTCCTGCGCGCCAATCAGCGGGGAGGCGGCTCGCACGTCTGCAATTGCGGCTACATCACCTCTCCCAGCGCGACCGGCCGTGGCGTCGCCCGGGCCATGTGCGCACACTCTCTGGACCACGCTCGGCAGCGAGGCTTCCTCGCAATGCAGTTCAACTTTGTGATCAGCACCAACGAGCGCGCTGTTCACCTGTGGGAGAGCTTCGGGTTCAAGACGGTGGGCCGGCTGCCCCGCGTGTTTCGGCACCCCACGCAGGGACTTGTCGACTCCCTTGTAATGCACCGCTTCCTGTAAGTGGAGTTCGTCGGGCTCGCACGCCTACTGGTGACCGCCGGCGGCCTGTTCGCGCTTGCGCGTGAGCGCATTGATGATCTGCTTGCCGTGGAACCGCCCATTCTCGATGAAAATTTCGCCGGTGTGGCGCCCGCCAATAACCACGCCGGCCAGATGGATGCCGGGCACATTGCTCTCCAGCGTGTTCGGGTCAAGCGCCGGCTTACGCGTTTGCGGGTCGAGGCGCACCCCAAGGCTCTCGATGAATTCGAAGTCCGGGTGATAGCCCGTTAGAGCGAAGACCTGCTTCGCGGGAATCCCCTTTTCTCCGTCGCCATTGGAGACGATCACTTCGTCCCTGGTGATCTCCTTCACGTGGGTTTGAAACAGGGCCTGAATTTGGCCTGCCTTGACTCGATTTTCGATGTCCGGCCGGACCCAATATTTGATGGTTGCGCCGAGTTGAGCATCTCTGTGAACCAGCGTCACGTTCGCGCCATTTCGGTACAGATCCAGCGCCGCTTCTGCAGCGGAGTTCTTACCGCCAATGACCACGACTGGCTCTCGCCAGAATTCGTGGGGCTCGGTGTAGTAATGCGAAACGTGGGACAGATCCTCGCCAGGGATCTTCAGCTCGTTTGGCAGATCGTAATATCCACTAGCAACCACGATTTTCTTCGCTGTATATTTCTGTTTGATCTTCTTCTGGGTCTCGGTGTGAACCGTGAACTGCCCGTCGCTTCCCTGTACGTAAAGAACCTTCTCAAACAGACGCAGCTCGAGGTCGTAGTGTTCCGCCGTCCGCCGGTAATATTTCAGCGCTTCGACGCGAGTCGGTTTTTCGGCCGCGCAAACCAGTGGCAAGTCGCCGATCTCCAAGAGTTCGGGCGTGGTGAAAAACACCATGTTCACCGGATAGTGGTAGATGGAGTTGCACAGGCAACCCTTATCGATCACCAAGGGACGCATGCCCGCTCGGCGCGCCTCAATGGCGCACGCTAGACCTGTGGGTCCCGCACCGATACAGATGATGTCGTAAGTGGCCATGGGAATTTTAGTTTGCCGGGACTCTTGCGGAATTGCAAATTCAGGGGATTTACTGCGGGAAGCCCCTTTCCAGTATTTCTGTGAGCTCTTGCCTAAATGCCGCCAACTCCTCTAGGCGTTCTTGGGTGGCGTCGAGCTCACTTTTCTTCCAGACAAAAACCTCGCGATTCCCTCTTTTGAGTTTAACACTGAAGTTTCCATCGATGATGTAGGACGGCGGCGCGAGCAGCTGCAAACCGGCGTTGAGAACCGGGGAGAGTACCGCAGCGCATTCACCTCGACGCACGCACAAGGCACTCTCATAGGGCGGAATCGCCACGGGACGAAATCCGGCGGCGAACAACGCCTCGAGCGTCTTCATTTGCAACGGGCTTAGTTCCAACATCGGTGAGGAGACACAGCGAGTCGAAATAGACAACCCGCGTGGCAGCTACCAGGACCCATCGTTTCTAAGCAGCCGTAGAATCGGCCTGGGAATCCGACGAACCTTCCAGTTGAGACAGAATCCCGCGTAGCGTGGTGATCAGCTCGTCTCTGGACACATGGCTCTTCTTGAATTGAATGCGAAATTTGAACGCTTCATTCTCCGGCTCAAATTGAAAGATAAACGGCTGTGGCCGGTGCGGCACGGCTTGCTCGTCCTGACGTTCGCGCCGCGCCTCGTCGCGCGTTAATCCGCCTTGAAGAATACGATGCATCATCTCAATCATCTTCTTCTCGGTGGGCTGGCGGGCGATCTGCAGCAAAAGAGACTTCGAGGCAATTCCTTGCTCAGCGCATCGCTTTCGCAAAGCTTCGGGAATATTCAGCAAGGAAAGCGTTTCCGTCACCGACGAACGCGCGCGGCCAATCTTTTTCGCCACGTCCTCATGCGTGTATTCAAATTGGGTCGCGAGGCGGTGCAGTCCATCAGCCTCTTCAAAAGGCGTCAGGTCCTTGCGCTGAATGTTTTCAATCAAGCCGATTTCCAGCGTTTCCGCGTCGTCGGCGACTTTCTCGATGCAAGGCACTTCGTTGAGCCCGGCGGCCCGAGAGGCGTGATACCGGCGCTCACCGGAAATGATGTAGTAGCAATCTTCCCGCGGAACGAAGCGCACCAACAAAGGCTCAAGCACGCCCTTTTCACGAATGGAATCGGTCAGTTCTCGCAGGTCGCCGATGGCTTTGCGCGGCTGGTCAGGATTGGGACGAATTTGGTCCACCGGGATCATCCTCCCGATGGCTGCCCCGCTATAACTTGTCAGCGATTCGACGTAGTGTGCGTCATGCCGCATCTTCAGCGCGACGGGTAATCCCGTTCTCTTCAACACGTTGAACAACCTCCCCTGCGAGCTTCTTATATTCGATGGCGCCCGGTGATTTTGGCGCAAACGTTAGGATCGTTTCCTTGTAGGCTGGACTTTCTTCGAGGCGCACATTCTTGCTGATCTTGGTTTTGAACAGGGTTTCGCCGAACACCGTGCGAATCTGGCCGTGCGTGTCGCGTGCGATGTTGGTGCGCTTGTCGAAAAGCGTGATGACCACACCCAGCATCTTCAACCCTGGGTTGGGCCGCGCCCGGATTCGCTCATAGGTCTCGAGCAGATCGTCGGTACCTTCGATCGCGAAGTATGCCGCTTGAATCGGCACAATCAGATGCGTCGAAGCCACTAGCGCGTTCACGGTCAAAATTCCCAGCGAAGGCGGGGTATCCAGGACAATATAATCGTACTCTTTCAGGATAGGCGCCAGCGCGTCCTTCAATCGGTACGGTGCATCGAATTGTCCCGCCAGGACCTGTTCCAGCTTCGCTAGCGCCAGCCGTCCAGGCCCGAGAAACAGCATTGGCTCTTTGGTGGATTTGACGACTGCAGACATAGCCGTGCGGCTTTCGCTGAGTACGTCAAACATCGAAGCAGGAATCTCGCCAGGATTGTAAAACGCAATCGTGGAGTTGGCTTGCGGGTCGAGATCAATCAACAAAGTACGCTTGCCGCGGTCAGCAATAGCGGCGGATAGATTAATCGCCGTTGTTGTTTTGCCGACGCCGCCTTTTTGATTCGCGATCGTGATGATGGCAGTCATGGCCTTCTGCCTCCCTCCGTGCGATCAATTTGACGCTGCCGTGAGCCGGCAAACGAGTTGCTATATATAGGTGCCTCCCCGGAAAACCCCCCTAGGCCCAGAGTCACTTTAAGGTTGCGGGACAGGCGAAGGCAAGGGAAAAGTGCATTTCCGATAAACTGTCAGTGGAAAAGCGAGTGGGCCATTTTGGGAATGGCCCGGGTCGAGAGCTCGACAGGCCGACTGCGAAACAACGAATCTAGAAATCCACGCCCCAAAATTCTGCAGGCATCTTCTGAAGCTCGAGGCCCAGTTCCCACCCGCTGCGTCCCTCGTGACCGCGCCAAACCAAGACCGCTTCGCACGCACTTTGGTTCGTCAGATTGATCACCCGTAGTCGTTGGCCCACAGTAAAGCCCTGCGGGAAAATGGCCAGGCAGCCCTTGGGGCTGATATCCAGCGTATAGCCTTCCGACCGCAGCGTACGGCCAGCCTCGCTCCACTCGAGCGCAATGGCCACCCGGGAGTTCAGGCGGATACCTGCCCGAATCTTCTTCATTCGTTCCTCGTACCCGACATCCCTAATAAGCGGCACAATTCTCTCCCTGGCTTCCCTGTGCGTTGCGACAGGAGTCAATCGATTCTGCGCTAGCGTGCGAGCCATGCGTTAGGCAGAAACCTAGTCGTATCGAGAGGTTACGAGACCCCGCGTGTGCGGTCAATGGAACTTCGGACCCAGAACGCTCCAGAAGTTACCCTTAGAACCCAACACGCAGGCCGCGATTCGAGGCAAATTGCGCCCTTCCACTAACCCGCTTACACTTCCGAAGCCTCTCGCGCCCAGATGCTCCGACTAAACATATTTCGCGCCGAACTCCCGCCCACCCTGCGTCTGGCTATCCCATTGGTGCTTGCTGAAGTGGGCTGGATGAGCATGGGTATCGTTGACACGATGATGGTCGGCCGGCTACCCAACAGCGCGACGGCGATGGGAGCTGTCAGCCTGGGATCGAGCATATTCATCGTCCTTGGGCTGTTTGGCGGAGGCCTGCTCCTCGGCCTGGACACGCTCGTGTCGCAAGCCTTTGGTGCGGGCATGCGCGAGGATTGCCATCGTTCGTTGATCAACGGGATTTATCTAAGCATAGCTCTTACCCCGATACTTGCGGCGCCGGTCTGGCTGCTACCGCGACTCCTTAGCTCCGTCCAGGTAAGTCCAGCCGTGCTTTCGCAGACGATTCCCTATACGAAGGCCCTTGTCGTCGGTCTTTTTCCGCTGTTGCTGTATTTTGCCGTTCGCCGATGCTTGCAAGCGATGAATATGGTGAAGCCGGTTGCGTTCGCATTGGTCACCGCGAACCTGGTCAATGCGCTAGGCAATTGGATTCTCATCTACGGGAATTGGGGCGCGCCGGCCATGGGCGCGGTCGGATCGGGCTGGTCCACTGCCATCGCTCGAACTTACATGGCCGCCGTGCTGGTCGGCTATCTTCTCTGGTACGACCATCGGCATCGTACGGAATTGCTGAACACTCCGGTGGATATCGACCTGCGACGAATTCGCCGCCTGATCGCGCTGGGCTTTCCCGCCGCCATGCAATCCACGCTGGAAAGTGGCGTCTTCGCTGCCGTGACCACGCTAATCGCGAAACTGGGTCCCGTTCCGTTGGCGAGCCATCAGATTGCGCTCAACACGGTCTCACTCACTTACATGGTGCCGCTCGGAATTTCGTCTGCCGCAGCGGTGCGCGTCGGGCAAGCGCTGGGCCGCAAGGACCCTGCCGGAGCAAGAGACGCCGGAGGCACAGCGATTTTTCTCGGCGCCGGCTTCATGACCTGCGCCAGCATAGGCTTGCTAATTTTCCCTCGCGGAATCGCGCGCCTGTTCACGCCAGACGCAGAGGTGATTCGCAGTACGGTCGGATTGCTTGCGGCCGGCGCCGCCTTTCAGTTATTCGACGGAATTCAGACCGTGGCAACAGGCGCTCTCCGCGGCGTTGGCGATACACGAACTCCCATGTTCTGCCATTTCCTCGCCTACTGGATCATCGGCCTGCCGCTGGGGGCATGGTTGTGTTTTCGACTGGGGTGGGGCGCAATCGGTCTCTGGGTGGGGCTCAGCCTGGCGCTAATTCTGATCGGAATCGTCCTGTGGTTCGTCTGGCGCCGGGCTGTCGGAGCATTATGCGCCTCTGACTCTCGAAGCTAGCGCAAAACGCGAAGGAGATTACTGTAGTCGTCGGTCCAAACCGGCAGGGGACCCTCCACCGGAAGAGGTGTGCCAGCCTGTGCAATTTCGGGCGCCGCGAAGGCTGTTGGGTCGCGCGACAGTAGTACCCAGTCGGAGGACGCGGATGCTTCGGGACGCCACGGTCGATATATGTGCATTCCGTGCAGCCCCACCGACTTGGCAACTCCTCCCAGCAGAGGCGCCAAATTCAGGACTTTGTTCGTTATGTGCACAGCGATGACGGACTGCGGGCCATTCATGTGCTTCAGATAGATTTCAAACGCTTCTCGAGTCAACAAGTGAGTTGGGATGGCATCGCCGCTGAAGGCATCCAGCACCAGCACGTCGAAGCGCTGATATTCTCCGCGAGCAGCCTCTGCCTCCAATGAGAGGCGCCCATCGCCGACCAATACATCCACTTTCGCGGCGGAGTCCTGAATAAATGTGAAATATGGATGCTCTTGGGCAGCCGACCACGGGATTTCCGCCTCGTTGATTTCGTAGAATCGATAGTAGTCACCTGGGCGTCCATAGGCGGCAAGTGATCCTGTGCCCAGCCCGATCACTCCCGTACGATGAACGCCTGTGGACAGGTTGCGCATCAAAATGCCCACGCCGCTGTTCAAGCCGTAGTACGAGAGAGGCCTCGTGCGCAGCTCTGGGTCAAGAGATTGATAGCCATGGACAACTTGTCCGTGCACGAGTCTCAGTAGATTGTTGGGTTGAATGGTTTGCACTCGCAGCACGCCGTAAAAATTCCTGACCTGCGCCACGTTCATATTGTTGTGGGTCATAGGCGCTATCCAGGCGAAACCAACCATCGCCAGCAAAGCCAACACGCCCGCGCGGACCCCAATTCGTTCTTCGCGTCGGCCCTCTCTGGATCGATCCGAAAAGAAAATCAAGATTGTCACGATACTCGCCGCTCCAGCCGCTATGTACCGGCTGACGTCGGGAAAGACGAACCACTTCAAGGCGAAGATCTTCAGGGCCGCTGGAAGGACAAGAATCAGAGTCGTCAACGCAGCAAACGTGAGCCAACGGCGTCCCTGATGCCACCATGACTTCTGGTCCTGCGCTGCCGAGGCTATAACCACCAGGCAGCATGCAAGCAACGCCAACTGAAATTCCCAAAAGTCGGAAAAAATTCGTGGCGCTATGATGCCAACAAAGATTCCGCCGGCTGCTCCGCCCACCGACACCGAAAGATAGAAAGCCGTCAAGTATTGAGACTCCGGCTTGAGCCGCGCCAATTCTCCGTGGCACAGCATGCATGCTGCGAACAAAAGCCCCGAAAACAGGACGAGCGCCATAACATAGCCGGCAATTGAGCTCGGTAGAGGGTAGATGCAGGCAACACACGCCAGTAAGACGAAAAGCGCCTGAAAAACGCTGGGCCGGTACCACCGTTCACTTTCGAAACACAATATGAACGAGACCAGGTACAGGGAAAGCGGAAGAACCCACAGAAATGGAATGACCGCGACCTGCTGGCAAATCATGTTCGTCGTTGCCAGCAGAAATACCGACGCGCACATTGCGAGTCCCATCCAAAGCAGATAGAGCGCGGGCTTTGGAGCTGCGCTGTCCGCACCGGTCGGCTTGACGGCACGTGAGTCCCGCTCGCCTCCATCGCGTGAATAGGTCTGAAACGCGCACGACCCACAAAGCCCGATAAAAATCGCGTAGAGCGCCGTCCAGAGCCAGACCTGCGCGTGCAGGCGCAGCAACGGTTCCAGCAAAAACGGATAGGCGAGAAGACCGAGGAGCGATCCTAGATTCGAGAACGAGTAGAGCCGGTAAGGCGACCTGCCTGGGTGTTCCAACGCAAACCAATGCTGCAGGAGCGGGCCCGTCGTCGCCAAAATCAAAAATGGAAAGCCGATGCCCGCAAGCAAGAACCTGACAATGAACCACGTCGGATTGTCCGCGCCGTTCGGCCGCCAATTTTGCCCGGGTGTGATCGGAGTTGGCCATACGAAAGCCAGGAATACCAGCAGTAGCAGCGAACCACCAAGCGCCAAGAGGTGCGCTGATCCCTGGGACCTCGCGCTGAGTTTGAAAGCAAAAAGTCGGGCGTAGGAATACCCCGCCAGCAACAACATTTGAAATACTAGCAGGCACGCGGTCCAGACCGCCGGAGTGCCCCCGAACCAGGGGAGGATGAGTTTTCCAAGAATCAACTCAACCTGAAACAGTAGGAATGCGCCGAGGAAAATAGCAGCGCCATAGACCACATGCCATCGGCCGGACGACTCGTCCTTCGCGGGAATTTCCGCGGCGGGCTCGTCCTCCTGAACACAGATGAGTGTTTCGCTGCTTGAGACCATGTCCCAAGGCTCTCATCTCCACACGCAGCTCATCAGTCCCGCGCGAGTCAGGTTGCCGCAAGAATTAACAAGAATTGACCCGTTGTGATGAATTCTGAGGCTGGCCCAGGGTTCGGTGAATTGGCGTGCTCGCGAACGAATCGAATACAGCCGGCAACCTACATTTTGTAGCGGCCGAGGTCGTCGTCGGAAAGACCTTCGAGCCATGAGCGGAGCTGCTCGTTCGTCGTGCGTTCAGAGATGGCGCTGGAAATCTTCGAATTCTTCAGCACTTCCTCATCCACAAAGATCGGGCAGTCCACGCGCAATGCCAGCGCCAGTGCGTCGCTCGGCCGTGAGTCGATGGTCATCATCTGGCCGTCGCGCTCGACCCAGATCAAAGCGTAGAAGGTATCGTCCTTCAGATCGTTCACCACCACTTTTTGTACCCGGACCTCGAGACCCAGCAGCACATTCTTCAACAAGTCGTGCGTCATCGGCCGTGGAGTCTGAACCTTCTCGATTTCCAAAGCGATGGCATTCGCCTCGTACACTCCGACCCAGATCGGCAGAATCGCCTGCCCCTGCACGTCCTTCAGCACCACGATGGGCATGTTGGTGACGGGATCCATCATCAGGCCACGGATCTTCATCTCTACTTCCATCGGGGCCTCCCCAGACTAGGCAACATGCTCACCGGCCAGACTGCTCGGCCCTATGCTCGTGACGCGGACCTGCACGTAGGTTCCCAGAAGGTCTTTCGCTTGGGAAGCGAAATTTACGACCCGATTACAGGACGAGTGGCCGCTCCATTGATTTTCGCGCCGCGACTTGTTGGTGACCATCAACTCGAACGACGCCCCCAGCAGCGTTGCATTCCGTTCCGCCTGAATGTGGCGCTGCCGTTCCTGCAGTGCCGCCAGCCGGCGGCCCTTTTCCTCTTCAGAAACGGAATCACTCATCGCCAGGGAGGCCGTGTTGGGCCGCGGCGAATATTTGAAGCAAAACACGCCTTCATAACGCACCGTATCCAGCAGGCTGAGGGTCTCGCTAAATTCCTGCTCAGTTTCACCCGGAAAGCCCACGATGATATCCGTGGTGATACTGATCGGCCTCTTCGCCGCGCGAATCATCGAGATTTTCTGCAGATACTCGTCTCGCGAATACGTGCGTTGCATCGCTCCCAAGACGCGAGTCGAACCCGATTGCACCGGCAAATGCACGTGGTTGCACACCCTCGGCTCCGACTCGATCGCCGCAACAATGTCCGGCGTGAAGTCACGAGGATGTGAGGTCGTAAATCGAACGCGGCGTATCCCCGGCACATCGGCTACCTTCAACAGCAACTCCGAAAAACGCACCCTATCCGCTGCAGGGTCCGCGTACGAATTGACCGTTTGCCCGAGCAATTGCACCTCGGAGTACCCAAGATCGGCCAACTGCTGAACCTCTCTTAGTATCGATCCGCTCGCCCGGCTCCGCTCAGGTCCCCGCGTGTACGGCACAACGCAATAAGAACAGGACTTGTCGCAGCCCTCGATGATGGTTAGGTACGCGCGCCAGGGATTGTCCCGGCGGGTGATTTCGGTTTCGAAAGTCTCATCCGTATCGGTGTCCAGTCCCGTAACGCGCTGATCCCCTGCCTCCAATTGTGCAAGAAGCTCCGGAAATTTTCGGTAACTCGCGGAGCCGCACACCAAACTGACCCAAGGCGCCCGCTCGAAAATTTCTTCGCCCTCTTGTTGCGCCAGGCAACCCAGCACTCCGATGATCTGACCCTCTTTCTGCCTTGTCCGGTACTCGCCGAGCCGCGAGAACACCTTTTGCGCAGCCTTCTCACGAATGCTGCACGTGTTGTAAAGGATTAGCGACGCCGAATCCGGTGATTCCACCTGTTGGTATCCGCGCGAGAGGAGCACGCCTGCGACTTTCTCCGAGTCGTGGTCGTTCATCTGGCAGCCAAATGTTTCCAGGAAGAAGGTCCCGCCGGTGGGCGCGGAGGCGACAGATATAACTTCGTCCGGCGCGTTCTGATTCGCAACTAAACGCGCTCTCAACGAATCCAAGCTAATGTCGAATGCCGGTTCCATCTCTAATTTTGCAGTTTAGCACAAGTCTTAGCGCCTCCCCGGACGCCTTGCGGTCAGCAACCACGTGTTCAAAAGCGGGCAGGCACCCATTTAGTAAGTGACATCATTCGATGAGCTTTCGTTGATTCCACTAGTCGCGTGTGCTACGGTTCTGAAGGGCCCAAAAATTTCGTCGCACTGAGGGGAAAACGTCATTTATTTGTTCACGATAGTCGTACTGATCGACCTTGGAAATATTCTCGAGCAAACGGGCTGGGTTGCCCGCGTGGTTATTGGAATTCTTCTCCTGTTTTCCATCATCTCCTGGAGCATGATTTTTCAAAAACTCGGCTTCTTCAGCCGCATCCGCCGTGAGAGCGACCAGTTTCTTCGAATTTTTCGCGCCACCCGCGGCGTTGCCAATCCTCAGGCTTTGGCATCGGCCGGCTCACCGTTTTCCTCGGTCTACGCTGCAGGTTACCGCGAACTGCAGAGCCAGGTCGGCGGCGCGCCAGGTAACCCGCATCCGCCAAAGTTGAAGAGCTTGCAAGCCGTCACCGCAAACATGCAAGTCGCCGCATCCGAAGAAGTGCGCCGCGCCGAAAAAGGAATGTCCTGGCTCGCCACTACTGGATCGGTTTCGCCGTTCATCGGCCTGTTCGGAACGGTGTGGGGCATCATCGACGCTTTTTCCGGCTTGGGCAACGCCGGTTCGGCAAGCCTCCGCGCTGTCGCTCCTGGCATTTCGGAAGCCCTGTTGACCACCGCAGCGGGACTTTTCGTCGCAATCCCGGCCGTTATTTTCTACAATCAATTCTTGCAGAACATTCGCAACCTTGCGCAGCGGCTTGACACCTTTGCGCTGGAAGTCGCCGCGCAGATCGAAAAAGCTTTTTAGCCAAGTATCCGCGGCTCACCAGCCTGGCCGTGCGTGAAAACCTATGCCGCAAATGTCCAAATCGACGCAGTCGTCCTTGTCCGAGATCAACATGGTCCCGTTCATCGACGTCGTGCTGGTCTTGCTGATCATCTTCATGATCACCGCCCCCATCCTCCAATCCAGCATCGAAGTCGATGTTCCGAAAACCAAGAGCGTGCATGAAGTCACCGAACAAAAGATCGTCGTCACCATGGATAAGAATCAACTCGTTTATTTGGGAAACGATCCAGTCAACGTGAACGACCTCGGGACCAAAATTAAATCCAAGATCAAAAAACCAAACGAAGGCATATTTCTTCGCTGCGACAAGACCGTTCCCTTTGGCGCCTTCGCCACGCTGATGGACGCGCTTCGGCAATCCGGAATCAGCAACATCAGCATTGTCACCGAGCCGCTCGATGATCGTTCCAAAACTCGCTGATGGCATAGATACGAAAGCATGACCACCGCTGTCGCCAATTCGGAAGAACTTCCTCTCGGCCGATTCGTTGCCTATTCCTTGGTCCTTCATGCCGCGCTGGCCGCCACCATCGCCGCCTCGATTTTCTTCAAATTTAAAGGTGATCAGTGGGCCGGCCTCGGAGGCGACCCGGGACAAAGCATCAATGTAACGATGGTGCCCAGCGCCGGTATTCCCATGCCGCAACCGCCGACCATCTCCGAAGCCAAAGCTTTCGATCCTACAGATGGTCTCTACAAAGAGACCCCTCAGCCGAAGCCGCCGGCTCCGCCAGTAGACGCCACGCCGATCCCCAAGCTCGAAAAAGAAAAGCCGGTGAAGAAGCCGCCCTCGCCCCCTTCCAAGGTTTTCGAACCCAAAAAGCCGCCTCCGGATAACGCCATCAATTACGGAAAGGGTGGCCGTCCGCCGCTTCCGACGGGTAACACCTCCACGCCCGGTGTCAGCGCCTCCTCTGGTGTTCCCTTGCCAGGACAGGGCGGCGGCGACTTCGCAACTCGCTTCGGCTGGTATATCCAGGCGGCCAAGCGTCGTGTCGATCCGAACTGGGACCGGCTGTCCATCGACCCGGGGGTTCGCAACTCCACAACGCTGCATGCGGCCGTATCGTTTGTGATTAACCGCGATGGCAGCATCAAAAATGTTCGCATTACGACATCCAGCGGTAATCTCTCGTGGGATAACGCCGGTCTTCGCGCCATAATGAACTCGAATCCCCTCCCACCCTTACCGCCCGATTATCAAGGTTCGGAAGTTGCCGTAACTTGGGATTTTCCCGAGCAACACAGGTAATGAAGTTGGTAGGAAAGCGACGAGAAGTTGATCATCAACTCCAATGGGAGGTTTGCGTGATTCGCGGAACAAAACCGGGACTTTTTGCTTTGATCTTCGCCATCTTGCTGGCGATTACGGGTTCGGCTCGTGCCCAGAACCCTGCGTGGTTTCAGGCCGGCACAGGGCTCGGCGACGTCAGCAAGCCGCGCCTAGCGGTGGCTGACTTTGTGCCGCGCGAAGACCCAACAAAATCGCACTCCCAGCTATTCACTCAGGTTGTGCGAGACGATCTCCAGTTCTCGGGCATCATCGAACTTGTGAGTCCGAGTTTCTATCCCACGCAGGTTCCCAGCGTCCCCGGCGAGCTGAAGAACCTCGCTTGGACCGACAACCCGGCAAACGCGAATATGGTCGCGTTCGGAAATCTCACCGAGTCCCCTTCAGAAGTCGCCATTCAAGCCTGGCTCTACGACGTCAAGAACCCCAATTCCCAGGCGGTTATTGGTAAGGTCTATCGCGGCGCCCCGACGGATCCCCAAGTTCGCAAATTTGCGCACCAGTTTGCCGACGAAATTATCAGCAAGCTTTCCGGCGGTCTTCCAGGCATCGCTTCGACTCAAATCGCCTTCGTCAGTTCCCGCGCCGGCACTAAAGAAATCTGGGTGATGGACTACGACGGTGCGAGCCAGCGTCCGCTCACTTCCCTGCACACCATCTCGCTCACGCCACGTTGGTCGCCAGACGCATCACGTATCGCGTTCACTTGCTTTGCCCCAGCCCATGGCGTCGTGAGCCCGCAAATTTGCATGTATTCCGTTGACGCCAATAAAGTCATTACCTTTCCACGATTCCGTGGCACCAATGCCTCCCCGACGTGGTCCCCAGACGGATCGCATCTCATGTTTTCGTCCTCCATGCTGGGCAATCCTGAACTCTTTGTCACCGACGCCAACGGCGGCACTCCCAAGCGCCTGACTTTCGCCAATGGCGCCAGCACCTCCCCCGCGTGGAATCCCAAGACCGGGCAAAGCGTTGTCTTCGTCAGTGATCGCGGTGGTATCCCCAAACTCTTCATGATGAACGCCGACGGCACCAACTCCGCTGAGATCGATTTGCCCGACAAAGGCTACCTGATCGATCCTGCCTGGGCTCCCAACGGCCAGATCCTGGCCTTCAGTTGGCGTCGGCCCGAAGGCAACTACGACATCTATGTCATGGACGCCTCAACACACCAGCTCGTGGAGCTCACCCGCGACTCCGCCCGCAACGAGCGCCCCAGCTGGGCCCCCGACGGCCGTCACATTGTCTTCGAGTCAACGCGCGGAGGCACCCGCCAGATTTGGACCATGCTTGCCGATGGTTCGCAAGCACGCCAGTTGACCAGCCAGGGACACAACGAGTCACCCAATTGGTCGCCGCGTTGATTTCTTGCCTAACGATTTTGTGCCCGATGTATAACATCGTGACACGATAGGTCTCCGAAAGTCAGCACTCGATGCTAGGATGTTGACTACCGTGGGATCAAACAACACTGGGATTACACTCTTGAGGAGGATTTGAATGATCGAGGTCTCCCGATCACTGTATCGCGCGAGTTTAGTTGTCGTGCTCGCTGCTTCTGTCTTAACCTTTGGCTGCAGCAAGAAGCCGAAGCAGGTCTCCGCGCCGCCAACTGCACCGCCTCCACCTGCCGCGGCCCAGCCTACCGTCACACTCCAGGCCAGTCCGAGCGCTCTGGAAAAGGGCGACTCGTCCACGTTGAGCTGGACTTCGACTGACGCGACGCAGTTGACCGTCGCTCCGGACGTCGGCTCGGTCAACGCGCAAGGTTCCACCAAAGTTACGCCTTCGACCTCGACTACTTATACGATTACAGCCAGCGGCCCCGGTGGCTCCGCCAGCGCCACCGCCAGAATTACAGTCGCTACCGCGGCGCCGCCGACAAGCGAGCCAACCCTCGACGAGTTGTTCACACGAGAGGTCCGCGACGCCTACTTCGACTTCAACAAGGCGGATATCCGCTCCGACGCCCGCGATGCACTCGGTAAGACGGCTGACTTCCTTCGCAACTATCCTCAGATCCGCGTCACCATCGAAGGTCATTGCGACGAGCGCGGCTCGACGGAATACAACCTCGCTCTCGGTGATCGCCGTGCCAGCGCCGTCAAGCAATACCTGATCTCACTGGGCATTTCCGCCGATCGCCTCAACACTGTCAGCTTCGGCAAGGAAAAGCCCTTCTGCATGCAGTCCACGGAAGATTGCTATCAGCAGAATCGCCGCGGTCACTTTGTCAGGTCCAAGCAGTAAGCCTGACCGGCGACTCAGTGCCGCCCACGATGTAGCGGCCGCTTTCCGAAACGGGCGCCTTGGCCACGAAGTTCTGGCTGATGGCGTGACACCGTCAACGAGCCGCGCGGACGAGCAAACTGTTGCTCCCGCGCGGTTCTGTCGTTAAAGTTAAATTGCCCGCTCCACGCTATAATGGTGCTCTCTCCCGGCCAGCATCCGTTCAGCGAGGCTGTCGTAAGCTCCTAGGAGGAATTTGCATGCGTCTACGCAACATTGCGATTTTCATGGCCTTCATTTTGGTCGCCGCGATCTGTGGGAGCCTCGTCGGTCCTCGGCCTGCCCAAGCGGTGGCGCGCGAAATTATCGAACTGCAGCACGACGTCACCACCCTGCTTCAGGGACAAAAAGATCTCGCCACCCAGATGACCCAGGATCACACCGTAACGAAAACGCTCATCGAGCAGACCGGCGACAATGTCGGCAAGCTGAACGCCACAATGAGCTCGCTACAGAAGTCCGTGCAGGACGTCCAGGCAAATTCCGGCGCGCGCCTCGACACGATGTCGACGCAAGTCCAAGGCCTCTCTGACAATCTCGAAGAAATCAAGTCTCGCCTGGGCAAACTGAATCAGCAGCTGGTCGATCTGCAGAACACCGTGCAGAGTTTGGACGCTAAGATTTCCGGCACCGCGCCTCCAGCGACTACACCAACCTCCAACAATAGTTTCACCCCGTCACCGTCCGGCGGCGGCAGCGTTCCGGCCAACGCGGCGCCGGCGGGCCCTGCCCCGTCCGCCGACACTCTCTATTCCAATGGTTTGCGCGACATCACCAGCGGCAAATACGATCTCGCCCGCCAGGAATTTCAGGACTATTTGAGATACTACGGCGACACCGATCTGGCTTCCAACGCGCAGTTCTATCTGGGCGAAATCGCCTACTCGCAGCGCAATTACGATCAAGCCGTCACCGAATATGATCGCGTGCTGACGAACTATCCAAAGAGTTTCAAACTCGCTCCCGCTCGCCTCAAGAAAGGGATGGCCCTCCTCGAACTCGGTCAGAAAAACACCGGCGTCCGCGAACTTCGCGAAGTCGTTAAGCGCTATCCCGGAACCGAAGAAGAGCGCCGCGCAAGGGCAAAGCTGAAGGAACTGGGCGTCGCTACCTCGACGGCCGCAACCCAGTAACTCTCCGGTATTCGAATCCCCATCGCTTTCCTTTAGGTTGCTCAGCTTCCCTTCCTCCCGCATCCTTTTTCCCTGCATAACAGAAGGGCTGGACACACCCTCAGTCAAAGGCGGACTATTATCCTGTACGCGCTCAAACCTTGGCATTCCGGTCCACTCAGGAGGGTATATGTCCGAGTCTCGACGCCATCTGCTGTTTACTTTTGTCAGTGCCGCCAGTATTCTCGCAGCGAGCCCGCTCTTTCTGTCGTCGCAGACCATCAAACCGGTCCCGTCTCCCAATGCTCCCAACCCAAACTCCCCACACCGCATTGGAGACCCGGAACCAACCGTCGGAGACGACCCAAAAGCGCTCAACAAGCAAAACCAGGCCGAGATCAAACTCGAGGTTCAAAAATTGTATGACTTGGTTGCCGAACTAAAGGACCAAGTCGAGCATACCGACGCAAACTCCACCCTCTCCATCTCCTTCGTAAAAAAAGCCCAACAAATCGAAAAGCTCGCCAAGCAAATCAAAGATCGCGCCAAGAGCTGACCGCTCCGATTCCCATGGCGACCGTCTCCGAATGTTTTTGTAGGGGCGGGGCTAGCCCCGCCCGGCGCTGCCCACACTAAAAGCTGCTCCCGTCAGCTAGCCTCCCACCCTCAGCCGTGCTATCGTCCTCGTCTCAGGGGGAAAAGCATGTCGGTAAACAAAGTAATCCTAGTCGGCCGCCTGGGCCGCGATCCAGAAACCCGCTACACCGGCGGCGGTCAAGCAGTCGCCAACTTCTCGGTGGCCACGGACGAGACCTACAAAGATCGCAACGGCGAGCGCCAGAAGCGCACCGAGTGGCATAAGATCGTCGTCTGGGGCAAGCAAGCCGAGATCGCGCAGCAGTACCTGAAAAAGGGCTCCCTGATCTTTATCGAGGGCCGTATACAATCCCGCGAGTGGCAAGACAAAGAAGGCCAAAAGCGCAGCAGTTTTGAGATTGTCGCCACCAATTTCCGAATGTTGGGTGGGCGAGCTGAAGGTGCCGCAGCAGGAGCCGGCGCAGGCGCGCCCCGCGGTGGTACCGAAGATTTCGACAATCAGGCAGGTCCCGCAGAAGACACGTATGGCGGTGGAGGCGGCGGTCACGCACCAGCCGGACCAGAAATCTCCGACGAAGACATTCCCTTCTAGTCAGCGTGCACACCAACTCCCAGAATGAATTAGCCAAGCTATAGATCCGGCCTCAACCTCAAATGACCGACGTCAACCGCCAGTTCCATCTCGCAGCTCGCCCCAGTGGATTGCTGGCCCCCGGCGACCTGCGACTCGAGCAGGCCACGCTTCCGAAAGTCGGCGAAGGCCAGGCCCTCGCTCGCGTACGCTACCTCTCCATGGACCCCACCATGCGCATGTGGATGGCCGACGTCCAGGGGTACATGCCTCCCGTCGCCATCGGCGACGTGATGCGCTGCTTCGGTTTGGCCGAAGTCATCGAATCCCGCCACACCCACTACAAAAACGGCGACAAGATCGTGGGCCTCACGGGCCTCCGGGACTACGTGCTGATCGACGGCACCGAGAAACGTCCGTTCCAGAAAATTCCTCCGGTTCCGTTCGTCTCCGACACCGCGTTTCTAGGAGTCCTCGGCATCACGGGACTCACCGCGTACTTCGGCATGATGGACATCGCCAAACCGCAGAAAGGCGAAACCCTCGTCGTCTCGGCGGCAGCCGGCGCCACCGGCAGCATCGCCGGCCAGATCGGCAAAATTCACGGCTGCCGGGTCGTGGGAATTGCTGGCGGACCCGAAAAGTGCAAGTGGCTAACGGACGATCTCGGCTTCGATGCCGCCGTCGACTACAAGCATCCCGACTGGAAGCAGTACCTTGCCGCCGCTACACCGAAAGGCATCGACATCAATTTCGAAAATGTCGGCGGCAAAATCATGCACGCCGTCATGGATTGCATGAATCACCATGGTCGAATCGTGCTCTGCGGGCTCATTTCTGGCTACACAAAGGAAGATCCTTCGCTGGCCAGCTTCGGCGTGGTTCTAGTCAAGCGGCTGCGGGTCCAGGGTTTCATTGTTATCGACTACGCCGACAGATTCATGGAAGCGGCCACACAGCTCGGCAAATGGAAGATGTTCGGAAAACTAAAAGACCGCGAAACCCTTGTGGAAGGTCTGGAGAAAGTCCCCGAAGCAATCAACATGCTCTTCACGGGCGGGAATATCGGCAAGCTGATCGTAAAACTATGACATTGAGAGGGCACAAAACCTCAACTCGTTAAAACCTTCGCGGAAGGTGCGTTGCCGCGCCTCCGAATCCTCTTACCGCTCCGGCGGCGGTGCGTTCCGTTTTCTCTCTTCGTCCATCTTTTTCAGAAATTCCTCGAATTTCGGCTGCTGCTCCGGCGTCAGTATCGCCCGAATCTGGTTACGCCCCTTCTGCCTGGCCTGATCGATCTGGATGTCGCTTTGTTCGTGAAGCGCTTTGTATTCACCATGCAATTGCGTCAGGATGCCTTCTAGTTGATGTTGCTGATCGGGCGTCAGGTTGGCCATCCGCGTCAGCTCTTCTACCTTCCGCGCACGCCGTTCCTGGGCCGTCAGCGGAGCATTCGCGGAAACCGAACGATGCGCGAAGACATATCCAACTACGCCGCCTAGCGACACTCCGAGAAGAAACACCACGGCAACCCACAGCGCCGCCCGCTGCTTAGCGGTAGCTTCGTTCATGATCCCTTCTCCGCCAGACTCAGCAAGAGGTCATCGTTGTTGACCGGAGCCGCATATTCATGCACCGGTTCCCCCGTTATATCGGTCGCCACCGGTTTGGATGGTGTCGATGCCGGCCAACCAAACAACCAGGTGCTCGCCAGCACCAGCGCCAGCGCAGACACCCAAGTGAGCCTTCGCGCCAGCTTCGGCACGATAGTCCATGCGTCAATCGATCGCCGCAATTCCGACTCCCGTGCCGCAATCGCTGCCATCACCCGCGGCGCGAACCACGGCCCGACTTCCGCGCCCCGTGGCAATGCACTCAGAAGTCTCCGGCTCGCCAGCAGTTCATCCACGGCGGCTTGACAGTCTTGGCACTCGGACGCGTGCTTCTGCAGCGCCATTGGCAGCACTTCTCCGCCGGCGATTTCCTCCAGCGACTCCCGAAATCTGTCGCACTCGCTACCATCTTTTCTAAGCGGGCTCCACATTCTTGGTCTCCTCACTTCTTCATCGCGTCCATTATTGATTCTCGAATCTTCAATCGCCACGTTTCCGCGCTTCACTCACGATCCTTCGCCGCGCTCGAAACAGTCGAACCTTCACCGTGTTGGCATTCAAGTCCAGAATCTCGGCAATCTCCTCGACCGCAAAACCCTCAACTTCTTTCAAAATCAACATCGTCCGGTCGCGTTCATCCAGGCACTCCAGCAACTTCTCCACCTGTTGTCTCGCCGCCAGTTTGTCGCTGATGTCTGGCGTTGGCGCCGAACGTTCTTCCGGGGCTCCGTACTGCCTCGCTTGCTCCTCGCTCAGATCCGACTCGTAAACCAGCGGCCGAACCTTTCTCTTTCGCAGCAGGTCCCAGCATTCGTTCACTGTGATCTTATAGAGCCACGTGCTGAACGCTGCCCTTTGGTCAAATCGCTTCAGCGAGAAGTACGCTTTCACGAATACCTGCTGCGCGATATCCTCCACGTCCTCCCGTTGCCTCAGAATTCCTCCGGCCACCGCCGTAACCCGTTGCTGGTGGCGCCGGACAAGTTCCTCAAACGCCGCCTGATCTTCCGCCTGCGCCCGGCTTACGAGTTCCCGGTCGTCGACACTCACGGCCCTTCCGGCCGTCGCTTTCGCCGCTGCCGGGATTGCCAACGCGGTAGCCACTGCTTTTGGGACGCGTGCCATGCTCATTAGGTTACGCCTAACCCTGATCGGGTTGCCATCCCCCTTGGATGCCTCTTACTTCCTCGCTGCAGCATGTGTTTCACTTGAGCACCCAAAAACTTTGTACTTGCCAGCCTCTTACCTAGATGCCATAATGCCTCCATGATTATTGGTGACCGCCTCCGCGCACTGCGTGAGGAAAAGAAACTCTCCCAGGGCGATATCGAAAAGCGTACCGGGTTACTTCGTTGCTATATTTCCCGCGTCGAGAATGGCCATACAGTACCGGCCATCGAAACGTTGGAGAAACTCGCACGCGCTCTAGAGTGCCCACTTTATCAACTCTTCTACGACGGTGAGGAACCGCCTCAATTGCCGAATCTCCCCAAGCGCAAGTCGTCCGACGACATCGCCTGGGGCAGCAGCGGCAAGGAAGCGCGTTTTCTCAACAAGCTTCGCCGTCTGTTGAGCAAGGCCGATGAGGAAGATCGCAAGCTGATTCTGTACATGGCTCAGAAAATGGCCAATCGGTAGATTGCGGTTTTTCGGTTGGAATTGCCAGTTTAGATCAAGTAACGGGCCGTGCTGCCCCGCTGTACGGCCCCTTTCCCGTGTCCCCGCTTACCCGGTAGCTCTCTACGGCTGACTTACTTGGTCAGTCCGGTCGCTTTTCTCGCCCGCCGCCTATTCCCATTCAATCGTGCTCGGTGGCTTCGAACTGATGTCGTAGACTACTCGCGTCACTCCCGGGACCTCGTTCACAATCCTCGTCGAGATGCGTTCTAGTACTTGCCCAGGCAACCGCACCCAATCTGCTGTCATGGCGTCGTCGGACTCCACCACGCGCACCGCCACGGTCAACCCGTAGGTGCGTCCGTCGCCCATAACCCCAACGCTACGTACCGGTAACAAAACGGCGAAGGCCTGCCAGACCCTCTCGTACAGCCCCGCCCGCCGGATCTCCTCCACCACCACCGCGTCGGCCTCCCGGAGCGTTACCAGATGTTCATAGGTGATCTCCCCGAGCAGCCGCACCGCCAGCCCGGGCCCCGGAAACGGATGTTTCAAAAGGATTTCCTCGGGCAATCCGAGCTCTTTTCCGATCCGCCTCACCTCATCCTTGAACAGGTCCCGCAGCGGCTCAATCAACCCAAAGGGCATGTTTTCAGGCAGTCCGCCGACGTTGTGATGCGATTTGATCGTCGCCGAGGGCCCCTTAACCGACACCGACTCAATCACGTCCGGGTATAGGGTCCCCTGCACCAGGTACTCGATTTCCCCGTGTGCCTCGCCATGTTGCAGCTTCAGCGCTTCCTCGGCGAACACCGAAATGAACTCATTGCCGATGATCTTCCGTTTGCGCTCCGGGTCCGTAACCCCCTTCAATTGCGTCAAAAATCGGTCCGACGCATCCACGCCGATCACCTTTAGTCCCAGCCGCTCCCGCAACATCTCCAGCGTGTCTTCGAACTCATTCTTTCGCAGCAACCCGGTATTCACGAAAATGTTCGTCAGCCGTTCGCCGATCGCCCGATGCACCAGGACCGCCGCCACAGTCGAATCCACCCCGCCGCTAAGCGCACAAATCACTCGGCCGGTCCCCGCCTTCTTTCGAATCGCCTCCGTCGTCTCCTCAATAAACGCCGCCCCGCTCCACTTCGGCTCGGCCTTGCACACCCGAAACAAGAAATTCCTCAGTATCTCCGTCCCTTGGTCCGTATGCTTCACTTCCGGATGAAACTCGACGGTATAAATCTTCCGAACCGGATCCTCCGTAGCGGCCACCGCATTGTCCGTATGCCCCGTAGCGTGAAATCCCGCCGGCAACTCCACCACGTGATCCCCATGACTATTCCAAATCCGCACGCTTTTCGGGATTCCTGCGAACAATTCCGATTCCCCATGACCATGCGCCAGACCATTCGCTAGGTTCAACAACGCGCTCCCATACTCCCGTCGCCCAGCCTTCTCGACCTTCCCTCCCAAGGTCCGCGTGATCCAATGCATCCCGTAGCAGATCCCCAGTACTGGAACACCCATAGCCAGCACCGCGTGATCGCAAGTCGGCGCATCCGCGTCATAGGCAGAGCTAGGCCCGCCCGACAAAATCAAACCCGAGGGCTCATACTTGCGGATGTCAGCAATCGTCGACGTGCACGGCAACACCGCGGAAAACACCTGCTGCTCCCGCACTCGTCGCGCAATCAGCTGGGTGTACTGCCCGCCAAAATCCAGCACCACCACGCCGCCGCGCTCCGAATTCGGCTTCCTCGCGTCTTCCTGCATCTTTGCCCCACTGGTCATCGCTGCTCCCGCCTTCGCGTTTCCAAGAGACGTTGTCCCCAATGCAACCCGGCCTCGGTCATTGACCGCAAGCAACACACTGTCATTCCGAGCGAAACGCGCAGATTCTTCTTTCGCGTTCAGTTCCTCTTCCTCTGAACGCGTCCGCCCGTGCAGTCGAGGAATCTCTTCTCGATCTCAGACACCGCGCCTTTCTCGCATCCGGCGCCAACTCTGCTTTCCTCTCGTTAATTCATTACGTCGTTACATCTTTACTTCACGACCAAATTCACCAATTTATTTGGCACCACAATCCTCTTCACCACTTCTTTCCCATTCAAATGATGCGCCACGGCGGGATCCGCCAGCGCTTTCGAAACCACCCCAGCCTCGCTCAACCCCGCCGCAACCACCAATTTTCCGCGCACCCGCCCATTCACCTGCACCACAATCTCCACTTCATCTTCCTTGGCTAGCTCCGCGTTGAACTCCGGCCATTTCACAATCCACAACCCGCCCGTATGCCCCAGCATCTCCCACAACTCCTCCGCCAGATGCGGCGTCATCGGCGCCAGCATCAAGGTTAGCAATTCCAAGACTTCTTTTCGCACCTCTGGCCGCATTCCCTCACTCAGCGGCTCCGCGGCATAAATTTCGTTATGCAATTCCATAATCAAAGCAATCGCCGAATTAAAATGCCAGCGCGCATCGAAATCCTGGGTAACCCGCCGCAGCGTCTCGTGCGTCTTACGCAGCAACTTCCGTTCTTTTTCCGTGGCCCCAGCCAAATTCGCTACCGCCCGCGCATCCACGCCTCGCAATTCCGCCGCGTGCCGCTCCACCAGCCGGTAAACCTTGTTCACAAACCTCCAGGCCCCCTCGATGCTGTCCTCGCTCCACTCCAGGTCCTTCTCCGGTTGGTTCGCGAACAACATGTAAAGCCGCCCAGTATCCGCCCCATACTTCTCGGCCATGTCGATCGCGCCCACGATATTTCCCTTGGACTTCGACATCGCCGTCCCGCCCTTCAATACCATCCCTTGCGTAAACAACCGCGCAATCGGCTCGCTGTGCGTGACTAGACCCAGATCCCGCATCACCTTGCACCAAAACCTGGAATATAGCAGGTGCAAAATCGCGTGCGTAATCCCACCAATGTACTGGTCAATCGGAAACCAATACCCAACCTTCCCCGAATCAAAGGCTGCATGATCATTATGTGGATCGCAATACCGGTAGAAATACCACGACGAGTCCACAAACGTATCCATCGTGTCCGTCTCGCGCCGCGCCGGCCCGCCACATTTCGGACAAGTCGTATTCACGAACTCCGGAGTAACCGCCAAAGGCGATCCACCCTCACCCGTCAAAGCCACGTCGGCAGGCAACACGACAGGTAGCTGCTCGTCCGGCACCGCCACAATCCCATCCTTCTCGCAATACACCACTGGAATCGGCGTGCCCCAATACCTCTGCCGCGAAATTCCCCAATCCTTCAATCGGTAGGTCGTCTCACGCTTCCCAAATCCCTTCGCAGTAGCGTTCGCAGCCATCGCATCAATCGCATCATCCACTGTTAGCCCGTTGTAAGGACCGGAGTTCACCAGCGTCCCATTCTCGTGCTCGTCGAACGGCGCCGTCATCGTTTCGCCCGACAAAGCCTCACCATCCGTCGGCTGAACCACCACCCGCACTGGCAACCCATATTTCCGACAAAACTCGAAATCCCGCTCGTCATGCGCCGGCACAGCCATGATCCCCCCCGTGCCATATTCCATCAGCACGAAGTTCCCCACCCAGATCGGAATCTTCTCTCCACTAAACGGATTCGTAGCGTGCCGACCGGTAAAAAATCCGACCTTCTCGGCCGTCTCCAAATCCTCAGCCTTAACCGAAGCCAACTTCATCGTCTTCAATTTCTCTTCAGCCGCCGCCCGCCCGGGCGATCCCTCCAAAAGCCGCGCCACCAGCGGATGCCCCGGCGCCAAAATAATCGCCGTAGCCCCGTAAATCGTATCGATCCGCGTAGTAAAAACCTCGATCTCTCCGGCCCCCGCAACCTCCGCCACCGCAAACTTCACCCGCGCCCCGACCGATTTCCCTATCCAATTCCGCTGCATGGTAATAACGCGGTCCGGCCAAGACCCCTCGAGCAATTTCAAATCGTCAATCAACTGCTCCGCATAAGCCGTAGTTTTCAGAAACCACTGCTCCAGTTCCCGCACTTCCACCAAAGTATCCTCATGCCGCCAGCAATACCCCTTAATCACCTGCTCGTTAGCCAAAACCGTGCAACACTTCGGACACCAATTGACCCGGCTCTTCTTCCGGTAAGCCAATCCGCGTTCCAGCATCCGCAGGAAAAACCACTGGTTCCACCGGTAATACTCCGGCTCGCAGGTAGAAATCTCCCGTCGCCAGTCATAACTGAACCCAAAACGCCGAAGCGTCCGCTGAAACTCCGCGATATTGTTATTAGTCCAGGTCCGAGGGTGAGTATTATTCTTGATCGCTGCGTTTTCCGCCGGCAAACCAAACGCATCCCAACCCATGGGATGCAAAACATTAAATCCCCGCATCCGCTTTACGCGCGCAACCACATCCCCAATTGCATAGTTGCGCATATGCCCCATATGCATGGTCCCGGAAGGATAGGGCAACATCTCCAGTACATAATATTTAGGCTTGGACGGATCCGCCTCTACTTCAAAAACGCGCCCCTCTTCCCACCGCCGCTGCCACTTAGCCTCAATCGCGCAAGGATCGTAACGCGACCCCTCCTGCACCGTCCCCCGCCCCTCGCCCCCTGCATTCGATTCCGCCAAGACCGATTCCCTCTCCGCGCCGCCAAGTTTCGATCCCAGAAAACTCTGTGACCTCAGTGCCCCTCAGTGAACTCTGTGTTAATCCCCTTCTTCTTCCTGTTCTTTCCGCACTCAGCGAATCTCGGGTATCTCATCGTCTCTGCGTTGTCTTTTACTCCGCTTTCGACTTTCAACCTCCGCTCGCCTCCGCCCGCCCGACTCACTTCTTCCTCTTCTTCTCCGCCTTCTGAATCTCCGCAGCCTTCTTCTTCCCAGCAGCCGTAAGCATCGAAAAACCCTTCTCCGCCGCAGGCGCCGAGTCCTTCAACCCCGCCAATTCCCAGAGCGCAGCAACATCCTTCCGGTCGTCCCCCGGATCCTCAATCGGCGTCTCCGCCAAAAACGCCCGCCCAGGTAGTCCGGCCGGCAAAGCCGCCCCCAACCGAGCACGCGTCAAAATCCGCCGAAACGCCTCCGCCCCAATCTTTCCCTTCCCGATATGCTCGTGCCGGTCCACGCGCCCACCCAAAGCAACCTTCGAGTCATTCACATGAAACACCGGCACATGCTCCAACCCAATCGTGCTTTCGATCAACTCCAAAGTAGATTCCAACCCGCTCTCCGTCCGAATGTCATAACCGGCAGCAAACAAATGCGCCGTATCCAAACAAGCCCCAACATACAAACCAGCCAGCGCCTCAACGATCTCGCCCAACTCCTCCAACCGAGACCCGATCGCCGTCCCCATCCCCGCCGTATTCTCCACCAAAATCCGCATCCCGGAAGGCGGCAACCGCCGAACAGCCTGCTTGATCGAATCAATCGCCATCGCCACCGCCGACGACGGTCGCGAATCCCCATAAGATCCCGGATGCACGACCACAAAATCCGCGCCTAAGGCCATCGCGCGCACCAATTCCTCATGAAAAGCCTGGATCGACCGTGTCCGCAACATCGGCTGCGGCGCCGCCAGATTAATCAAGTAGTTCGCATGAATCACCAGAGGCCCCAATCCCAAAGCCTCCCGCCGCTCGCGGAATGCCTTCGCATCGACTTCGGTAATCCGCCCAGCCGCAACCCCGCCGGCCCACATCCTCGGACTAGCCGAAAAAATCTGCAAAGCGTTGCACCCTAGCTTATTCGCCGATTCCAAAGCGTTCAGGTGATTGCCAGCAATAGAAGTATGAATCCCAATGCGCAACGAGCCGTTCATCCAACCAGGCGGCACGGGCTCCGGCTCAGGCTCCGGACGGTATTCATCTTCAGGATCAAATACTGTAACGTGTGTGAGTGGCTCTTCAGGCATTCCCAATGAAGTTTTTCGCTCCCTCTTAAACTTCCCATTCTACCACACGCGCCAACTTCTCTAACGCATTCGCCCGCCGCTCAGCTTCCCAACCACCCCGCGTCCAAACGCGCACGAATTGTCAACCTGAGGCTGACCCGACGAGGATCGCCGACCTCAACCTCTGCGTCTAACGCGATTCGCCACCGGGAGATTCGATGCGACAACACCGCACACATGCGTCACGCGACGCTAAGATAAGGCCATTCGCGAGGAAGACAATCGTAGAGGAAAAGAAGTCGGTCGGGAGGGCGGTGATCGCGATCCTACGCGTTCCTGCGCATCAGAATGGATTCAGCGAGCCAATTCAACCGGGGGCGAGCCGCAACACCCGCAGCGCTACGCTTTGGCGGCCTTGGCTTTGCGTACCCGTCCACGTTTCGTTTTGCGGCCGGGCTCGCGGATTGGCAGGTTCCCGCCGGCGGCGCGGGAAATCGAAATCTCCGTAAAATCCATGGCATCCAGTATTTCCGCCCGTTTGCGCTCGCGCTCTTCCAACATCGTAAGAGCCTCCCGCACCACATCTTCGGCCTTGCCGTACCTGCCCTTTTCAACCGCCTGGCGGATAAATTCTTCTTGGTCGGGGCTTAACCGTACGTCCATGAATCAAGCCTAGGAGCCAGAAACGCGGGTGTCAAGTACACGTTTATCGCGGCCAGTGTTTTCGCGCTCGCCAAGCAATCCACGGGCCCCTAACGTCCCCCGTGCATCTGAAATTTCCGGAAACATAAATGACCCCGATTTCGTTTCTATACCCAGCGTTTCATTTCCCTGGGCCTAAAGCGATCCCTGATTCAACCGCGCGAGGAGGAACCGTGCAGACCCTCTGGCAAGATATCCGCTTCAGCATCCGCATGCTCCGCAAGAGCCCGGGGTTCACCCTTATCGCCATCCTCACGCTCGCCCTCGGCATCGGTGCCAACACCGCCATCTTCAGTCTCGCCAATGTCTTCCTGTTCCGCCCACTTCCCATCAAAGATGCCGACCGCCTGGTGGTCATCGGCGTCCAAAGCAGCCCCACCTCCGAACCAGACCAAGCCTCGTATCTCGATTTCCTCGACTACAAGCAAGCCCCCGTCTTCACTGATATGACCGCCTTCGTCCTCGACCTCGTTGGCATCGGCGCCGACGGCCGCGCCGACCGCACGATCGTGGCCGAGGTCCCCAGCAATTTCTTCTCAATGCTCGGCATTCGTCCCGCCATTGGCCGCCTGATCCTTTCCGGTGAGGGCGATCAGCCCCGCACTGGCAACGTCGTCGTCCTCGGCTACAGCTACTGGCAAAAACGCTTCGGCGGCGATCCCAAAGTCCTCGGCCGCACGGTCAGCTTCGATGGCCGTGATGTCACCGTGATAGGCGTGGTCGAACAGCAATTCCATGGCCCCTACGCGATCGTCGAAATGGACGCCTATGCTCCCATCGGTATGCACGACCTCGCCACAGGCGATCCCGCTTTCTTCACCGAGCGCTCCCATCGCGAAATGCACGTCCTCGCCACTCTTAAGCCCGGCGTCACCATCGCTCAAGCTCAGGTCGCACTTCAGGTCATCGCCACACGGCTCTCCGACCAGTATCCCCAGACCAACAAAGGTCAAGTCGTCCGTGTCTTCCCGGAGCGCGTGGCCCGCCCTGATCCCGGCTCCGCCGATTCTCTGCCGCTGGTCGTTATCATATTCCTCGTTCTCGTCGGCTTGGTGCTGATGGTCGCGTGCATCAATGTCGCCAACCTGCTGCTCGCTCGTTCCGCAGCGCGCCAGAAAGAAATCGCCGTGCGCGCCTCCATGGGCGCGACTCGCTTTCGCCTCATCCGCCAGATGCTCACCGAAAGTATCATTCTCGCCGTCGCTGGCGGCGCTGCGGGTGCGCTGCTCGGCATGTGGGTCTGCGGCGCGCTCGAACAAATGCGCCCCCTCGGCGACTTCCCTCTTCGCTTCGGTTTTACCTTTGACTGGCGCGTTTTCGGCTACGTCGCTCTCGTGGCGTCCGCTTCCGGCATCTTGGCAGGCTTGGCGCCCGCGCTTCGCACCTCTCGCGCGATTCTCAACGAAACCCTGCGCGAGTCCGGCCGCGGCCTCATTGGCGAAGGTGGCCGCCGCCATATTCTGCGCAACTCCTTGGTGGTCGCGCAGGTCGCTGGCTCCATCATCGTGCTGGTCGCCGCGGGCCTCTTTGCTCGCAGCCTGACCAAAGCAGAGTCCATCGATCTTGGCTACGATCCCCACAACGTCCTCAACGTTGGCCTCAACCCCGATCTTCAGAACTACAAACGACCCCGCGCCGAAGCCTTTTATCGCGAGCTGCTGCGCCGCGCCAAAGCTCTGCCTGGCGTTGAGTCCGCTTCGCTCGCCTACTCGGTGCCCCTCAGCTACTACGCGACCGGCGGCGCCATTTATGCCGAAGGACAGGTTCTCAACAAAGACGAACGCGCTCCCGGCGGGCAGCACAACATGGTTAGCCCCGAATATTTCGCCAATATGCGCATCCCGATTCTGTCCGGCCGCGCATTCACCGACGCGGATACCAGCACGACCCAGCTTGTCGCCGTCGTGAACCAGACCATGGCTAGCCGCTTGTGGCCCAACCAGGATCCCATCGGCCGCAAGTTCACCTATGACGGCCAAGAGAAAAAAGGCGAACCCGTCACCGTCGTGGGCGTAGCCCGCAACGCCAGGAACAGCGACATGATGAACGATCACCGAATCTACTTTTACGTGCCCTTGACCCAGAACTACAACGCCACCCAGGTTCTCCAGTTGCGCACTTCTATCCCTCCGGAGACCCTCATCCCCGTCGTGGAAGGCCAAATCCACGAACTCGATCCCAGCCTGCCGGTCTACGACGTCATGACCATGGACAAATCGCTCATGGGCGCCAACGGCTTCTTCCTTTACAAGATGGGCGCCGCCTTCGCCGGCACGCTGGGCGCGCTGGGCCTGCTCCTGGCAGTAGTCGGCGTGTACGGCGTTGTCTCCCACAACGCCGCCAGCCGTACCCATGAAATCGGCGTGCGCATGGCGCTGGGCGCCCAACCCGGCAGCGTCTTCAGCCTAGTCCTACGCCATGCCGCCATTCTCGTAGGCGCGGGCATCGTCACGGGCCTCGTCGCCGCCCTCGCCGTAACGAAGTTCCTGTCCAGCTTCCTGGTCGGCGTAACTTCTTACGACCCCATCACCTTCCTCACCGTCGCCGTCCTCCTGCTCCTCTCGGCGTTCATTGCCTGCTACATTCCAGCCCACCGCGCCATGCGTGTAGACCCAATGGAGGCCCTCCGCTACGAATAGCTAACGAAGTGCGGAGCCGTTTCTAGTTAATAATTTGCCCCCCTCCCCCCGCCATTGTGTGGAAGTGCGGATTCTGAAGGACTTTAAGTCCAGTGTTTTTGGATCTGCGGCAACGGTGACGGCACGTTTGCCGCTGCCCAGGCCGCGCCGTTGCTTCCAGCTCCCGCAGGAATCCTAGGCAGATTTGCCATTGTCGATGTTAATAAGGACGGCAAGCCTGATTTGATTGTGGTCGTCGCGACTAACACGATTAACTCCCAGCTCGTCGTGTTTCTGGGCAACGGCGATGGCACGTTTCAGCCCGCAATCATCTCCGCGGGTCCCTCAAACACGAATATTTTTCCCAACCTCGACGCGCAGATGGGCGTAGCAGACTTCGACGGCGACGGAGCGGTGGACATCATTGTTTCCGATGTGGCCAACGATACGGTTTCGTTCCTCAGCGGTGACAATCAGGGCCACTTCACTCTGAAGAACACCTGGTTCGACGGCAACAACCCGCGAGACATTCACGTCGCCGATCTTAACGGCGATGGTCACCCGGATTTTGTTGCCCACTGCGGACTATCAGCCTCGACTTCCGGGTACATCGGCAATGGGAATGGTACGGTTCAGCCGGTGTTACTTACACGGGTCCAAACCACACCGGATCCGTCGTTGTGCAAGACGTGAACCACGACGGCATCGGCATCCTTCGCGGCCTGGGAAATCTGACTTACCAGGCGCCACTCGAATTCCCGGCCGGTCCGTTTCCCTATAACCCGGCGTTCGGAGATTTCAACGGTGACGGGCACATCGATTTCGCCGTGGCGACGACGGCGGGCATCGCGCTGTTTTTCGGCAACGCCGACGGTACCTTGCAAGCCGCCGATACCTACGACGTCGGCCACGAGGTGAGCAGCGCGGCCAGCGGCGACTTCAACGGCGACAAAATTCCTGACCTTGCTGTCGGGATCTACGGCCTGACTCCCCGGATTCTTCTTGGCAAAGGTGACGGCACCTTCACGGTTACTCCAGATCAGAGCGTGACCACCAGCAACCTCAACACAAGCTCATCGATTTTGGTCGGCGACTTCAACGGTGATCGGATACTCGACCTTCTAACTCATCAAGGCGGTGACTTCCTGGAACTGGGCAATGCCGATGGCACCTTCGGTACTCCTTCCATATGGTCAATTCCTGGAGTCCCGGGTGGGCCATTTTTCAGAGCCGATTTCAACGACGATGGCATGGCCGACCTGGCAACGTTTGCTGGTCAAAGCGTTATTTTTTTGACGGCGCAGCCCTCCCATACCTATACTCAGTTCACAGAGAGTCTGCCATCCTCCCCGAGCATTATTGCTAGCAATCTGGCATTCGCCGATGTGAACCACGATGGCAAAATCGATGCCGTTGTGAATAGCAGCGTCATCAATAACGGCTTTGAAGGTCGCGTCTATATTTTCCTCGGAAACGGCGACGGCACCTTCGTCATCGGGCCTGCTTATACGACCGCATTCTCGGCAGTGACCAACTTTGCGATCGGAGATGTGGATGGCGACGGAAATCTCGACATCATTACCTTTGTTGGGAACCCACCGCCGCAGACAGACTTCTCATTCCTGGTTTTGTATGGCAACGGCGATGGCACCTTCCAAAATCCAGTTTCGGTTGCAATCCCTCATTTCGCTGCATCCATAGCTTCCGGCGATCTCAATCAGGATGGCATTGCCGACCTGGTTTTTAGCGACGGCAACGCCGTCACGGTGATGCACGGCGCTCATGATCGCACTTTTGGCCCTCCCCGCGACTACCTCGGTGGCGACTCTCCGATCGATCCAATGCTTATCGACCTCAACGGCGATGGCGCGCTGGATCTGGTGTTTGCGAACTCGGAGACCAACAGCGTGAGCACCGCGACTGTCTTGCTGAATCTCGGCGTCACCCACGGCGAACTGACAGCCACCCCTAACCCCTCCGTCTACGGCCAACCTATCGCGCTCTCTGCTTCCTTCGTGGGCACGGTCGCGGCTGCGGGGATGCCCACTGGGTCGGTGTCTTTTTCTGTCGACAACGCCGCGGCTGGCGCAGCGCCACTCCAGAACGGCACAGCATCTATCAATGACACGCTGTTGACGGCTCCCGGGACGCATTCCGTTGCCGCCAACTGGGGTGGCGATGACACCTTCAACCCTCACAATCTTTCCGGGCAGGTTGTCGTCAACAAGGCCGACACGACGATCACCCTTTCCTCCGCGCCATCCGTTGTCGTGACCGTCCAGACCGTCAGCGTCACCGTGCATGTCGTTCCGCCCTTTCAAGGCGTACCTACCGGAACCGTACGGTTCCAGCCTGGCTCCGGATCGCCTTCTTCCGCGACGCTGGACTCTACCGCATCCGCTTCCTTCGCCGTTGACACTTCCAAACTCGCTCTCGGGGCCTACTCCTACACCGCCAGCTATTCCGGAGACGCCAACTTCAATCCCAGCACTTCCACTAGCGCGCAATTCAAGGTCACTGATTTCGTTTTGGCCGTCGATCCCGGGTCTCTGACGCTAACTGCTGGGGGTTCCGGCAACGTGAACGTGAGCGCCAGCTCCGCTTCCGGATTCAACGGCACCGTCGACCTTTCCTGCAGCGGACTTCCGAGCAACGCACGCTGCGGTTTCGCTCCCACTTCGATTTCCCTCGCATCCGCGACGTCAGCATCCAGCACGCTGACGGTAACCACGATAAGTTCAGCGACGCTCCCGCTGCTTCGGTGGCCACCGCTGGATCGGCTTGGACTCTACTCGCTCCCGACTGTCGAGCTTTTGTTGGCGGCGTGGGTCTTCGCTTTCGTTGTTCTGTTTGTTACGCGCCGGCGATTCGTTCGCCTTCCACTAACCTTGGCAGCAGCTCTATTCCTCGGATTGACCGTTTGCGTTTTCGCGGGTTGTGGTGGGGGCAGCAATGGCGGAGGCGGAACTCCCAGCACCGCCACGTATACGGTACAAGTGGTGGCCACAGTGCATGGCAGCGCTCCGGCCGCATCCCGCAGCGCCACCATCACGCTCACGATTCAGCAATAGAGCATCCCAATCGCAATCCTCGGGTTACGTAGACTTTCTTCTCCTGTTAGCATTCCCGGCGTGAAGGCTTCCGAATTGCTCGGCCAGACAATTTCTCCCGATGGAACCGTCATGAAGCTGATTCGTCGCAGCGACGAGTACCTCATACTCGCCGATGGCGCGATCCTTATGTCGAGCCGTATGCATGGCTCCGAGGAGGAGCTGGCTACGCTCGCGTGCCAACGGGCGCGGACGCTGGAGCAGCCTAGTGTGCTTATTGGCGGTCTCGGAATGGGTTTCACCCTACGCGCAACGCTCGATGTCCTCTCATCGGAAGCGATGGTTGTAGTCGCCGAGCTGGTGCCCGCCGTGGTGGAGTGGAATCGCGGACCGCTCGGGCCGTTGGCTGGGCACCCGCTGAAGGATAAGCGCGTGCGGGTCGAGAAAGGGGATGTCGCCGCCATACTCGGTTCAAGTCCCAGGCAATTCGATGCTGTGCTGCTGGACGTGGACAACGGCCCGACCGCATTGACCGCCTCGAACAACACCTGGCTCTATGACAACCACGGAATAGCCGCCGCCCGCACGGCTCTCAAGACCAAGGGGGTGATGGCTGTCTGGGCGGCGCAGGATGATCGAAAATTCGAACAACGCTTACGCGATGGCGGGTTCGACGTCCAGGTGCAGCGAGTGCGTGGTCGCCTGAAAAAGGGTGGTCCCCGCCACACCATCTTTCTGAGTTACAAATCATGAGGTTGGGGCTTTCATCGAACTGCCTGGACGTCAACTGCTCTTCCGTAGATCGCGCGCCGTTCTATCGCTGTGGTTTGTCTCGCAACATACGCGAACTGCGTTGTTTCAACACCTGTACCACGGTGGAAGACGTGCCTTTCTTCGGTTCGCTGATCAGTAGATGCACGTGATCGGGCATTACCATGTATCCGAGCAGCAAGAACCATTAGCGATCGCGTACTTGCCCTAGAATCTCGACAAATGCGTTTCGCGCCTGCGGGGACTTCAGAAATGGGATGCGGTGATAGCCTGAGAAGCTTACGAAATGCAGATCGCCTTGCCCGTAGTGGCGCGTTAATCCTTGCGGCATGGAGAACACCAAGAGCCCACCCTTGCGAAAACCGCAAGGATGGGCCACCCGCCCAACACGACTCTAGAAGGCCTCACCAACTCCCAGACTAAATGTATGTCCGTTCACGCCTTGAGCGATGTCTGCCCGTAGATTTACGTGATACTGCTTGCTCAGCAAAAATCGTAAGCCCCCGCCGCCCGCGGGGAGAAAGAGTTCGCTTCCGTACACCTGATTCTTTCCAGGAATGGTCTCCCCGACACCTCCGAACACCACCAATCCAAATCGCTTCGGCAATACCAGACGATATTCCAGCTGAGTTGCCAGCATGTGGCTCGTGAAATATTGCCCCGCGATATAACCTCGCAATTCATTGTTAGTCCCATAAATACAATTGCCGTAGAAAGGAGGCGCTCCGCCGGTCCCGCAAACGTATGCGTTGTAAGCAAGAACCTGCTTTTCGCCAAAGCTCCAGTACTTATCGAATGAAGCTCGATACGATTGGAACGAATACTTACTTCCAAGTCCCTGCGAAAAGAAATCCGACGTGAAAGTGAAAAATGTTCCTTCCACAGGATAGAAACGATTGAGGCTGGTGTCGCGCGTCAGCCGGAAACCCAGCGATGTCAGCGTGGTGTGAAGCCCAAGGTCCGGCGGAATGGGAACGGTGCTGCCCGCATTCGGGGTGACGGCAATAACCGAAAATCAACATTCCCCCGGGCGCATCCCGCGGTCACCAGATAGGTGTTTTGTTTCATGTAAAGTTGCCCGCCGACCGCAAAGCCGCGACTGCCGTTATTCGTCACCAGTCCTGCCGCGCCGATGACCGATGGCGGTGATACCTTATCTTTCGTGCTGAACGGAAAAATGTGACCGACCACCGGTATAATGCCCGACCCGATCGCCGGACTCGAAAGCGGCAGCGGTGCAATCACAACAGCGCCGCGCTTCTCTTTCTTCTTCTTTTCGTCTCTCTTCTTTTCCGATTCCGAATCGGGCTTCTTTGTAGGCGGTGACTGCGCGGCCTGCTGAGTGTCGGCTGGTTCCTGACTGGCAAGAGTCGAATTGCACAGAAAGGTGGACGCGCTGAAGAGGAGAATCAGCGCGGGAAAAATGCGTCTGCCGAGATGCCTTGAGTTTTTGGCCGCAATCGCTGAGGAGCATCCGACTTCGAATTCCACACGCCGACCTTTCTACTTAATGAGTTAGTTGGCGTCGGTCGAATCGTTGAGGCAAGAAATAAGAGCGGGCGCGGGTTTGCGCCCGCTCTTTCGCGAACTGGGCGCGAACCGGGACTCTTAGGTACCGGCCAGCCCCTTGTTCAGCAGGACCTTAACTTCAACCCGGCGGTTCTCTGACCGTCCGGACTTGGTCTCGTTCGAGGCTACTGGTGCCACTTCCCCCATGGCGCCTGGCGCCACAATATGCCGAACCGGCACGTTGCAGTTCTGGATCAAATAGGCAATTACGCCTTGTGCGCGCTCCATGCTCAGCTTCTGGTTCATTGCCGCGTCGCCGCTCGAATCGGCGAATCCCTTTACCTGAATGATGTAACCCTTTAGGTTGACGGCATTGTGGGCTAACTTATTCAGCGCCTGCTGATCTCCTGCGGAGACCTTGGCGCTACCGCTAGCAAAGTGGACATCAAGTTGATCCTTGGTGTCGTACTCAGTCAAATCTGAAAACCGCTTACTGGTCTCCACAGCGTTGGCGTCAATAGTCGCCTTGTTGGCAGCGATATTCTGCTGGTTCGCATCGATTCCCTGCTTATTAGCATCGATGTTCAGCTTGCTTTCGGAGATGTTCTGCTGGTTGGTGGCCACCTTCTGCTCGGTGGGAGTTAAACCAGCCTGAATCATCTCGGCGGTTTGTAGATCGTCTTTATCGAAGGTAATCGACCTCGCAAGGACGTGCGTGGCGTCCTGGCTCGTGCCGTCAACCGACACCTTGAGGCCCGGAATCAAGACAGCAGCAGACATTGTCGTCTTGCGCACTCCCAGACCCTTCGGCTGCTGCACTTTGGTGTCATCATCAAGCGTTACGGTCACGCTATTTCCATCGGTGGTCTTGAGGACGATCGTATCGCCGGTGCGGGCGGTGATCAGCCCCTTAATCTTAGCCTTGTCGCCCTGTGCGTTGGCCGAGAGCAGCGCCACGAAGCACATTGCCAACACGCCCACTAGGACTCTTATTCGCTTGCTATACATACTGTCATTTCTCCTTCTTTCCTCACATTGCTCACACTTGAACTCAATGTAGCTTTTCACTCGCGGCCACCCTTGGCTACTGGTAGAAGTGACAGCCTACTGTGGACCTGAGGCGTTTCGCCTGGAGACCCCAAGGCGGAGCAAGTCGCTGCAAGTAAAGCGGCAAGTCGCTTTATCCTCGTGGCAGAGAACACCAAGAGCCCACCCTTGCAATACCGGAAGGATGGGCCACGGGTCGCGGCTCATTTTGACTGAAGAATCTTCCGACCGTTTGTTGGTTGGATGGGTCGTGCGTTTTTCGGGTAGAGCTTGGCAAACACCGACATCTGTTCGCTGGAGACGGTGGCATAGCTTTTCAACACATACCACGTTACACCTTCACTGCACGGGGGAGTGGTCAACGATCCGGCAAAGGTGAAGTAGCCGCGATCAGCGGGTAATAAATCAAGCACCTGAATGGAGACGGCAGGAAGATCTTGGGCCTTTTCCTTCTCAGTGGGAATGTTCTTCCACAACGTATCGAGCAGCGGGTTAGGAGGTCCCTCGTGGAAAAGGACAGCGACAACCGCCAGCAGGCCTTCGGAATCCTGATGCACAAGATGTGCGACCAATGGGAAGCTCTTCCCGTTCACATGCTCTTCACTCGGGTGATGAAAGTGAAGCTGTTTCAAGGCGTAGGTTTTGTCGCCGACCGCAAGAGCGCTGCCGGGGGCAGGATTTACCTGGATCGTGTGGCCGTTGTCGATAATGTTCAAGGATGTCGGCACGTACTCCAGCTTCAGCGCAGGGAGATCAGCGGGTTGGGCGTGTGCAATATTGATGGGTGACTCGGTATGTCCCAGGGCGCACGCCGAGTATGAGGGATCGAGTTTGGCCCAATGTTTTGGATCGTCCGGGCCGGAGTAGGCCCAATGTGCGGAATGGGTTTCCTGGGCCGCAGCACCGGCAGGAAAGATCAATAAACCTAGAATAGAAGCGAGCAGCACCACCGTCTTGCAGTAAGGACCGGAATTCATTTACGGATCTCCTCAAAATAAAGCTAGTTCGGCGCGTTGCTTGGTGACAGTCGATTGGTCTTCTGCCGCCGCCAATACCCACAAACGAGTAGTTACGAAGCGCTGTCAACTATAGGTGAGAAAATCTCTATACCGCCAGCAATTCCGTCGGGTGGCCGATCTTTGCAGTTTTTGCAAGGGTGGGCTCTTTCGATATTCCTTTGTTGATCCTCATGTCGATTGTTATTTGTCGGTGGCGGTCATCTACACCCGGTTCTCGGCCCTTCGAAGCTCGGGGTGTAAAAGAGGGCGGAGGCAGGCGGTACCCAGCTACCGTTTGGCTGGTTGGTGGCGATGCAGTAGACTCAGGTTCTCGCATCCATTTCAGGGGAACCCGCTATGTTGGTCGTTATGCAGTCCCATGCCACCGAGGAGCAAGTGCGCGCTGTGTGCGCCCGAATTGAGAGCCTCGGCCTCAAAGCCCATCCCATCCCTGGGGCTGCTCGCACCGCCATCGGCATCACCGGCAACGACGGAGCCATTGACCTCGGCGTTCTCGAATCGCTTCCCGGCGTGATCGAGTGCATCCCCGTCAGCAAGCCTTACAAGCTCGTCAGTCGCGACGCCAAGCAAGAAGACACCGTCCTGCGTATCCCCACGCCCCGAGGGGACGTTCTGGTTGGCGGCGGCAATGTCGCCATGGTCGCTGGACCCTGCGCGGTCGAAACCGAGGAGCAATGCATGGTTATCGCCGAGCGGGTCGCCAAATCCGGGTGCCGCTTGTTCCGCGGCGGGGCTTACAAACCCCGCACTTCTCCCTACAGCTTTCAAGGATTAGGTGAACCTGGCTTAAAAATCCTCGCGAAGGTACGCGAGGTGCACGGCTTTGGCATCATTACCGAAGCGATCGATAGCGAGAGCCTCGACTTAGTCGAGCAATACGCCGACGTGATCCAGATCGGTGCGCGCAACATGCAAAACTTCTCGCTGCTCAAACGCGCCGGTCGCGCCAGGAAACCTGTCCTGCTGAAACGCGGCATGTCCGCAACCCTCGACGAATTTTTGATGGCCGCCGAGTACATCCTGTCCGAAGGCAACTACAACGTAATGCTATGCGAACGCGGCGTGCGGACGTTCTCTGACTTCTCAAGAAACACTTTAGATCTTGCGGTCGTGCCCGCCGTCAAGAAACGCAGCCATCTCCCCATACTGGTCGACCCGTCCCACGGCACCGGGAAGCGCCACAAAGTCTTGCCGCTCTCACTCGCCGCTATAGCCGTAGGTGCCGATGGACTTTTAGTTGAAGTACATCATGAACCCGAAAACGCCCTTTCCGACGGTGTGCAGTCTATTCTCCCCGAAGAGTTCGCCCAACTGAGCATCGAGGTTCGCCAAATCGCGGAAGTGCTCCACCGCCATGTCAACTAACGCCCCAGACCGCCACTCCCAAGTGGCACAGGCATTCCTGCCTGTGTTCCTCCGCAGTAGCACCGACACTCCTGTCTGTGTCCCGGTAAGCCCCGTCAGCCCTGCAACCGCCAAGCTTAAGCCGTCCCCGACAGGCACCCTGCCTCAAGCCATTTCTCGCGTACACAGACAAGAGTGTCTGTGCTACTTGTCCAACCCATGACTCGGCACCGCAAGAATCCGCGGGTCATCGTGCTAACGCTCGCGCTCCTCGCTGGCGCCCTCGCTCTCCTCGCCCGCGAGCATCGGCCGTCTTTTCTCCGGCCGGGCCTCCGACTCAACGCCTACATCACTACGGCTGACGGTAATGTCAGCGTCGTTGACCTCGTACGACTTCGCGCCGTGGCGCGCATCCCGGTTGGACCCGCGCTTTCTGGCCTGCGCGAGCATCCCACCCGCCCCGAAGTCTGGGGTGTTAGCACCCAAGGCGGCTACGTCTTCGTCCTGGATTCCCGCTCGAATCAAATCACCGCGCACATTCCGGTGGGTGCAAGTCCCTTCTCACTCGATTTCTCCGCCGACGGCAACCGCATCTATACAACTTCGTCGGGCACCGACACGCTGCTCGCGATCGACTGCCGTTCGCACGCTTTCCTTGGCAGCGCCCGCACGGGACGCGAGCCCGTGCTCGCTCGGGTCACGCCCAATGGCAAGGCCATCCTGGTCCTCAACCACAGTGATGCCTCTCTCGGAGTCCACGACGCGGCCACACTTGCGCAGCACGCCAAGATTCCGGTTGTGCCGCAGCCCGATGACGTCGCCATTCTGCCCGATAGCTCCATTGCTTTTGTTTTGAGCCGCAGCCAACCGCGCCTTTCGGTCGTCGATTTGCGCCGCGGCGTCTTGCTTGCGAATCTGCAGCTTGCGGGATCGCCATCGGATATGCTGCTGAAACCTGACGGCGGCGAACTCTACGTAATTTCGCCCGATTCACACGGGCTGCAAGTCATCAATACCTGGACCCACGAAGTCGGTGACTACGTGATGCTCGGCGATGCACCAACACGCGGAATCCTCAGCGCCGACTCCAGCCTGCTCTACGTCACCGACGTTTCGGCCAGCCGCGTCACCGCCGTGGACATCAACAACCGCCGCGTCATTCGCACCGTCAACGACGGCCGCGAACTGCTCATTTCGGTTGGCCGGTCCCCCGATGCAATTCGCTTCGATCCCGCCGAAAACTTGCTGCTCGTGGTGAATAGCGGCTCCGGCGACCTCTCCGTGATCCGCGCGCGCCTGGAGAACCAGAACCTGCTGACGATGATCGCGGTCGGCGATCATCCGCAGGAACTCGCCGTTAAATTGTTTTGAAATTAAGGATTATTCTGGTTTTGGATCGGGCTCATAGATGCCATTCAAGGAAACGACAACGCAAAACGGTGGAGCAACATCTTGCTGCAAACTTTTCGGGCGATAGAACGTTTCGACGTCCCGCGAAGTAGTTTTTTCTCAACTATACGTTCTCGATCGGCCAGGATGCTTGCTCGTCGCCCAGTGCAATCTCCAGAAATCCTTCGGCGGGCAGCACGTCCACGGGCAGTCCACCGTGCCACAACGCGACCCCAAGCCGCAATGTCTTCTGCCCTTTCAAATTGATCTCTTCGCGTCTCACCGAAACTTCGAGCATGCGGTCGAAAGCCGCGCTGGCCACGTTCTTCGGATTGAGCAGACACACGCGGCCCTTTTCCACGGCGAACTCCACGGGCCGGCCGCGGTCCAGCCTCACAACTACCGTCAATTCCTCCGCGCCGCCGATGGTGATGCGAAATTCCGGATCATCCATTTCGCATAACGCCGAAAGGAACGGTTCAACGCACACGCTGAGCCGGTCAGATTCAAATCCGTAACGCAGCTCGCGCAAATAAAACACACGGCCGTGCATCGTGCCGCCGCGCCGCTCCGGCGAATACAAGCCGGAGCCCAGCCACTCGAAATAGGAAGTCTCGCGACCGTCGATAGTCGTTTTCAGAAAGCCGGTCGGCGCCATTTGCACCGCGTGTTCCGGCTTGCGCTTAATGGGTTTCGCCAAATCCGATGGCGCCACCTGGCCGAGGGCCAGATAAATTCCGGTGAGGTGCTTGCGAAACAACGCATCGAATTCGGCATCGTTTGCGGTGCTATGCTCCGGGCCGAACCACCAACACCAGTCGCTGCCCTCCGCTGCGAGTAGGGATTCCTGCGCTTGTTTCAAGGCGGTTTCGGTCGGTGCGTCGCCGCGGGATTGCGCACGCGCTTCCACCGCCCGGGCGTAAATCTGGCGCGCGTCCCACAGTAACTCCCAAGCGGCGACGTCTTCAGCGTGACCGATCCAGACGTCAAAATTTGCGTTAATCCAAGACGCGGGAAAAATTCCACCGGTGGTCGGAATGTTTCTTGCGGCTGCGATGGCTTCGCTGCAGGTGAGCGCGCGAAAATCCTGATCGCTTTCAATGCGCTTGTAAAACTGGCGCAGAAAGTCGCGGCCGTTCCCCGGGTAATATTCCCAGGCATTCTCGCCATCAAGAAAAATGCAGACCGTCAACGGGTCCGCGCTCTGCACCTGATCGCCAAGATGGCGCAATCGGCCGTGCAAATCGGCAGCCGCGGCGCTCGCGTCCATGCGGCTATAGACAAAGCCAATCAAGTCGGAGAGTTGGTGATCGCGGAACAGTCCGGTGATTCCATTCCCGCCGATTTGTAAGCGCCACGGTTTGTACAAGCGATCCGCATTCGCGGCGATGCCGTTCGAGTCGCGGAAGAAACCGACGTTGAGCGTGCGGCCGAGCACTCCTTCATCCGTGCCGAACCATTGGAAACCTTCTTCCATGGCAATGGTGAGGGCCTGATCGGAAACGGATCCTTCGGACGGCCAAAGCCCGGCGGGTTTTGAGCCCAAGACACGTTCGTGATACTCGCGGGCACGCCGCAGTTGCTCACGTGCGTCCTCGGGATGGCGATAGGCGCGGCGCGGCAGCGGCGTTCCTGGATTTGCCGCCCGCGCGATATCGGAATCACAAACCAGCGGGAGGATCGGATGGTAAAACGGCGTGGTGCTGATTTCGATTTGTCCTGTCTGCGCGGTCTGGCGATAAATGGGCAGGACCAGGTTCAACAACTCTATCTGCTTCGCTTGCAGATCGGTCTTATCTCGTTCGCTGAAGTCTTTTCCTTTCGTTGCCAGACGGCTGATGACCTCATCTTTCGCAAACCATTCTTCGTCCATCCAGGCAAGTTGAGAAAGTACTTGAAGATCGCGCCAATCGCGCGGCGTGAAGGTTACGAGCGCCTGAGCGCCACCCGCGGGCCGCGACCATTCGTGTAGTTCGACGAAGCGTGGCCATCGCGACATCAGGTGTTCATGATTCAGCTGAAACGCGCGAGAGAGAATCTCCACCTTATCTTCGCGAGTAAGATCATCAGTTCTTTTGAACGCCAGCGCGTACCAGGGTTCATCGAATTTTCCGCTAGCGTATTCCTCGATCTGCATGCCGAGCGAAGGGACCACGTTGAAGGTCGCGTGAAACCCCGGCGCTTCCTGAAGTACGCGCACCATCCCCCAGTAATCTTTGACGGCGTGCAAACGTGTCCACGGGAGAACATAGCGGCCTGTTTCCGGATCGCGATACTGCGGCTGATGCATGTGCCACAAAAGCACGAGATGGATACGATTCATCGAGGGCACCTTAGCCGCGCCGGACCGGTGCCCATGTTACACTCACCGTTCTCATCATGCGCATCCTGGACCGCTACATTGTCCGCGAAGTCTTCCGTCATGCGTTCCTTGGACTCATCGTTTTTACCTTCGTTTTTTTCGTCCCCCAACTGGTCCGCCTGACGGCGTTATTCGTGCGGCATACCGGATCTGGGGCGCAGATCGCGGAACTATTCCTGTGCATCTTCCCCGGCGTTTTTGCGTTCACGACCCCCATGGCCATTCTCATCGGCGTGCTCCTGGGCCTGGGGCGGATGTCGGCGGATAGTGAAATCATCGCACTGTCGGCGTTGGGAATCGGGCGACGGCGGATTTTGTTGCCAGTCGCCGTGCTAGCCACGACCGGCGCCATCATGACGTTGGCGATGACTTTGTGGCTTGCCCCGCTCGCGCTGAAGACCCTGCGTGGCCTGGAGACCGAGCTGGGAGCCGCGCAAATCAACTTTGCCGTGCAGCCGCGGGTTTTCGATGAACGGTTCCCCCATGAGGTGCTGTACGTAAACGATATCTCCGCCAGCGGCACGCAATGGCGCGGCGTATTTCTAGCGGAGACGGGCGGAGAAAACGGTTCGCGCCTGACTCTCGCGGAGAGCGCCATTGTAATCGCAGCACCCAAGCAGGGCAAGTTAGAGCTTCACTTGAAGGGTGGAACCACGCATGACTTCGACCGCAGCGATCCCGATCATTATTCGGTGACCGCCTTCGGACAAAGCGATTGGCCTATTGAAGTTACCGGTCTGGTGCCGGCGCAACAGACGCGGCAAGTCAAGAACGACGAGCGCTCGGTGCGCGAACTCGCCTCCGAAAGCGGCCCGAATTGGCGCGAAGCCCGCGTGGAGTTGCAGCGGCGATTCGCGTTCCCTGCCGCCTGCTTCGCGTTCGCGCTGATCGCGGTGCCCATCGGCGCACAGCCCCGGCGCGGGGGTCGCGCTGCCGGGTCGTTGATCGCGGTGCTGTTGATCGCCGGATATTACCTGCTGCTGATCTTCGGCAGCGGTCTAGCGCGCGAAGGCACACTTCCGCCAGTGGTGGGCTTATGGATGGCGAATGCTCTGCTGACAATCTGCGGCCTGGCACTGCTGCCGCGGATGGAGCAGTTTCACGGAGAGGTGCGGTGGTTCCACTGGCTGATCAGATTCCGGGCCTGGCTCCGATTGCGGCGGCTGCGTAGGTCGCGCGCGAAGGCCGCCGCAGTGCGCGCAGCAAATGGCGTGCGTTCGCACAGTGAAGGGGTTCCGCAGACGAGCGGAAGCTTTCCGCGATTGATGGATCTTTACCTGCTTCGCCGATTTTTCATGTACTTCGTGCTGCTGATGGCGGCGTTCGTCTTTCTCTTTGAGGCGTTTACCTTTTTTGAGCTGCTTGACGATATTGCACGTCATCACGTGGCATTCCTGACGGTGGTGGATTACTTTGGCAGCCTGACGCCGTATCTTCTGTACCAACTAGCTCCCCTGGCCGCGCTGGTGGCGACGCTCGTCACGGTCGGAGTGATGAGCAAGAACAACGAGATCGTGGCTTGCAAGGCCAGCGGCATTAGCCTCTATCGCCTCGCGGGTCCCTTGCTCCTTGCCGGCGTCGTATTGGCCTCGACGATGATCCTGGTGGACGACACCTATCTCCCGTATGCGAACCAGCGGCAAGACGCGCTGCGGAATCAGATCAAAGGACGTCCACCGCAGACGTATCGACAGCCGGAGCGCTGGATTTTTGGCGAAAACGCGAAGATCTATAACTACGATTTGTTCGATCCCAACCAGAGTCTGTTCGGTGGACTTAGCGTTGTGGAGATCGATCCGATGACGTTTCAGGTCCGGCGGCGAGTGTTCGCGTCGCGGGCGCAGTGGTCGGAGACCCAGAATTTGTGGGTCCTTGAATCGGGATGGGTGCGGGACTTTTCGGAAGGCGTGATCAAGCGGTACGAGCGCTTCAATGTTAAAGATTTACCTGAACTTACGGAGCCGCCGAGTTATTTTCATCGTGAGGTGCGCCAGGCCTTTCAGATGAACTGGAGCGAACTGCGCAGATACATCGACGGACTTCATCGAGCAGGCTTCGACGTGGCCACACTGACTGTGCAGTTGCACCGGAAGTTGGCGTTCCCTTTGATTGCACCGGTCAGCATGCTCCTGGCATTTCCGTTTGCATTTTTGGTAGGGACCCGCGGGGCCGTGGGTGGGGTGGCGATCGGCGTTGCGATCGGGATTTTGTATTGGCTTGGGGCGGAGTTGCTAACGGCGATGGGTGGAGTCGGGCAGTTGCCGCCGCTGCTGGCGGGGTGGGCGCCGGATATTATTTTCTTTTTCTTGGGGTTGTATTTCTTTTTCAGGATGCCGACTTAGTTTTCCGTACGCTGTCCTGTTTTGTTTCGAGCTACTGGTATTGGGGTTCGTGATCCGTCCGCGATCACCAGCCCGATCCAAGCGACGGTCGTCCGAGCACAGACAGGAGTGTCCGTGCTACTTGTTTGTCGGCGCGTCGTGTGTCGCCGCGCCGACAACTTAGATTTTTGTTTAGATTGCGTCCTCAATCGCGGCAATTCTCTCGCGATCTACTTGCGTTTTTTCTTGGCACTGGCCTTTTCTTCAACTGCTGCTTGAGCTGCGCCCAGCCGAGAAATAGGCACGCGGTAAGGCGACGCGCTGACGTAGTCCATCCCAACGGTGTGGCAGAACTTCACGCTGTCCAAGTCGCCGCCGTGTTCCCCGCAGATTCCGACCTTCAGCTTGGGGCGGCTTTCGCGGCCCTTCTCGATTCCCCACCGAATTAACATCCCGACGCCCTTGGTATCGAGCGACTGGAACGGGTCGGCGGCGAATATCCCCGCTTTCTTTTCATCCACGTAGTCCGGCAGGAAACGCCCAGCGTCGTCTCGCGAGAGGCCCATCGTAGTCTGCGTGAGATCGTTGGTGCCGAAGGAGAAGAACTCAGCAAGTTCCGCGATCTCATTGGCGAGCAACGCCGCACGCGGAAGTTCGATCATGGTGCCAACGAGATATTCAAGTTTCACTCCAGATTTCTTGATCAACTCGTCGGCAACTCGACGGGTCGCTTGCTCGAGAATGGAGAATTCTTTTTTGTCCAGGGTGAGCGGGTGCATGATCTCAGGTAATACCTTAACTCCTGCTTTCTTGCACTCGATACCGGCTTCGATGATGGCCCGGACCTGCATCTCCAGAATTTCCGGATAGGTGATGCACAGGCGACAACCGCGGTGACCGAGCATCGGGTTAGATTCATGAAGCTGCTCGACACGGCGGGCGACTACATCGGCACTGATGCCGAGTTCCTTCGCCAGCTCCTCCTGTTTCTTTCGTTCATGTGGAACAAATTCGTGAAGCGGTGGATCAATGAGTCGGATGGTTACCGGGAAACCATCCATGGCTTTGAAAATGCCGATAAAGTCGCGACGCTGGAATGGCAAAAGCCTATCTAAAGCTTTAACTCTGGCTTCCTTCGTATCGGCCAAAATCATCTCCTGGATGGCGCGCTGGCGTTCCTGACCTTTCTCCGGATGCTCGAAGTCGGTGAAAAACATGTGTTCCGTGCGGCATAGGCCGATGCCTTCGGCGCCAAAATCGCGGGCTTTGCGAGCGTCTTGAGGCGTGTCGGCGTTGGTGCGGATACCGAGGCGGCGCATGCCGTCGCCCCAGCTCATCAGCGTTTCGTAGGCCGGAGGAAACTGCGGAGTCACCAGATCCATTTGGCCGGAGTAGACAACACCTTCCCCACCGTCCAGCGTGATCCATTCGCCTTCTTTCACGCTCTTGCCAGCCGCGGTCATTGTTTTCGACTTGTAGTCAATGTTGAATTTTTCCGCGCCGACGATGCAGCACTTGCCCCAACCGCGGGCGACTACAGCGGCGTGACTGGTCTTGCCACCTGTGGCGGTGAGAATTCCCTGGGCGACGGCCATGCCTCCCACGTCTTCCGGGCTGGTTTCGCGCCGAACGAGAATGACCTTGTCGCCCCTCTTAGCCCACTCCTCAGCGTCGTGTGCAGAAAAGACGATCTTACCAACAGCGGCGCCCGGGACGGCGTTGATCCCGGTGCCCAGAATTCTGGACTCGAGAGACTTTTTGTCGAGCTTGGTGTCGATCACCGGATAAAAGAGGCGCTCGATATCTTCGGGCTTGATGCGCATGACCGCTTCTTCTTTAGTGATCAGTTTCTCGTTGGCCATGTCGACGGCCATGCGGAAGGCGGCGGAGGGAGTGCGCTTGCCGGTGCGCGTCTGCAACATATATAAGGTGCCGTCTTCGACGGTGAACTCCATGTCTTGCATATCCCGAAAGTGTTTCTCAAGTTTTTCTCGAACTTTCTCGAGTTGCCCGTAAACCTTCGGCATGATCTTCTTCATTTCGGTCAAGTGCACGGGCGTGCGAATGCCGGCTACGACGTCTTCGCCTTGGGCGTTCACGAGGTAATCGCCGTAAAAGACTTTTTCACCGGAACTGGGGTTGCGAGTGAAGCAGACGCCCGTGCCCGAATTGTCGCCGGTATTGCCGAAAACCATTTGCATGACGTTGACCGCGGTTCCCAAGAGGCCGGTGATCTTCTCCACGCGACGATAGGTGACAGCTTTCTCTGCCATCCAGGAACCGAAGACCGCACCGACCGCACCCCAGAGTTGCTCGATGGGGTCCTCGGGGAAATCCTTGCCCGTCTTCTGGCGGAAGAAGGCTTTGTATTCGGAAACAAGTTCTTTCCATCCGCTGGCAGGTACGGCCGTATCTTCCTTGATACCGACGCGCTGTTTCATAGCGTGCAGGCGGTCTTCAAGGTCCCCCTTAGGGAGTTCCATCACGACACTGGAATACATTTGGACAAAACGCCGGTAGGCGTCGTAGGCAAACCGCTCATTATTGACGCTGGCGGCGAGACCCTGAACGGAGCGATCATTAAGGCCTAGATTCAGGATCGTCTCCATCATGCCGGGCATGGAACGGGCGGAGCCCGAACGAACGCTAACGAGAAGGGGATTCTTGGGATCGCCAAGCTTCTTCTTGGTGACTTTCTCAAGCCTGGTGACATTTTCGGCGACTTGCTTCTTGAGTTCGGCGGGATATTTCTTGCCGTTCTTGTAGAAATAGTCGCAGGCTTCGGTCGATATCGTGAAGCCCGCGGGTACGGGAAGGCCTATCTTGGTCATTTCGGCCAGACCTGCGCCTTTGCCGCCCAGAATGTCCCGCCAGGAACTGTCACCTTCCGCTTTACCTGCGCCAAAAAAATAAACCCATTTAGTCACTGTACCCTCGCATTTGATTTGTTGTGAAGCGAGCCTGTTTTATAGCAAAAACTATGTGCAGCAAAACTTTGATCCACCGGTGACCGCGCCGACACTTAATGTTGAATCAGAGTTGTCGGCGTGCCGACGCATACCCCGTGACAATGTCACCGTTTCCTGAACAAACACATTACATTTCAGCGCAGTTCATCCGCGCCGATCTCGGAAAAATCCGCGATCGTTGTGAACTCCCGCAGTTGTTCCGACAATAATGCCAAACGATTCTTGCGCACCCCTTCATCCTCCGCCATCACCATAACTTCATCAAAGAACCGATCGACCGACTTGCGCAACCCCGCGATGCGGTTGAGCGCCTGCTCGTAGTGGCCAGCCCTTTTCTCAGCTTGTACTTTACCTGCTGCTTCTCGGCCCGCGGCAAACAGTTCCCTTTCGGCGTCGCTTTCAAAAAGCTCAGGATTCACGGTCGCGCCATCCTTGATTTTGGCCTTCTCCAAGATCCTGCGAATGCGCTTGAAGGACACCGTGAGAGGCTCGAAGTTTTTGGATTTCCGAATGGCGCGCAAGGCCAGCAAACGCTTTTGCGCATCCACCAGATCGTCCGCACCCGCACGAAAGACGGCGTTGACCTCGTCGTAGCTGAACCCCGCTCGCTCGCGGAACACAAACTTCGCACGGTCAAGAATGAACTCGAGGACTTGCGATTCTTGTGCGGGCGTGACGGTTCGTCTTGGCGCATTGGCATGCAAGGCTTTCGAGGCCGAGGCAATACCTAGGGACAAGGACAACGGAACCTCTTTATCAAGTACGACTTTAACTACGCCGAGTGCCGCTCGGCGCAAACCGTAAGGATCACTTGAACCAGTCGGAATAATTCCGACAGCAAAGCACCCAACAATCGAATCGAGTTTGTCTGCCAACGCGACTCCGCACCCAATGAGGTTGCGCGGGATCGGATCGTCGAGGCCGACAGGACGGTAATGATCATAGACAGCGTCGGCAACGTCGTTGGGTTCACCTTGTGCGCGGGCATAGAGACCGCCGACGATGCCCTGGAGTTCAGGGAACTCTCGAACCATCTCCGTCGCCAGGTCGCATTTGGCCAATTCGGCGGCGCGGTCGGCGTCGGCGACGTGGGCGTGCGGGATCCCGAGATTGAACCACTGCTCCATAAGCCAGCGCGCGACGGAACGAACGCGCTCGACTTTGTCCGCGTAACTGCCGAGGCGGGATTCGTAAGTCACTTTTGCGAGCTTGGGAAGATAGTCGGCGAGCCGACATTTCTGGTCGGCGGCCCAAAAGAATTGAGCATCCGCGAAGCGGGCGCGAAGGACGCGCTCGTGTCCGGCACGGACGAGACCCGTGGGACCTTTGGCGAGATTGATCACCGCGAGAAAATGAGGCGCGAGTTCGCCGTTCCGCTTCTCCACCGCGAAATACTTTTGATGACCGCGCATCACGGTGATCAGAATTTCATCGGGTAAGCTCAGGAACTTGTCGTCGAACCCGCCTTCGATGACCGTTGGGTATTCATTTAAGTAGGCCACCAGGTTCAGAAGCGCGAGATCTTCATGGAGGCGATAGCTCCCCTTCTTCGTATGGGCGGTAAGTTCATGCTCGATTTTCTCGCGGCGATCAGAGGGGCGGAGGATCACGCCATTCGCGCGCAGCTTCTTCTCATAGTCGGCGAAGTCTCGCACTCGGATTTCCGAGGCGCCTAGAAACCGATGGCCTCGAGTGACATCCCCCGCGGTGACTCCGCCAAAAGTGAATTTCAGGATCTTGCCGCCGAGCAAGGCCACGATCCAGCGGATGGGGCGAATGAAGCGAGCCCCATCGAGTCCTGTCCAAGTCATGGTGCGCGGCCAGGAAAGGTCGTGAATGGCGCGGGGCAGGATATCGCTGAGAATCTGCTCCGAAGTACGGCCGCGCTTGGTCTGTTTCGTGGCGAGGTATTCGCCCTTAGGGGTCTGCACGGTATAGACGTCTACTAAGCGAACGCCCTGCTTTTCAGCGAAGCTCACCGCGGCGCGTGTCGGCTCGCCGACTTGGTCGTAGCCAATCGATTTCGGCGGACCGGTCACTTCGTTTATAACGTCAGCTTGCTTCGCCGGAAAGCCTGTGACGAATGCGGTCAAGCGTCGGGGACCGCTAAAGGTTTCGACGGTTATGCCCTCGATCAGATTTTCAGTCGTCAACAGTTTTTCAAGATTTACTTTCAGTTCCTCTTCGGCGCGGCCTAGCATCCCGGCAGGAATCTCTTCGCAACCAATTTCAAAGAGCAACTCTAATTTCTTTTGAGCTGAAGCATAACTTGAAGATCGCTGCCGTGGCTTGATCATGTCCGCACCTCGCGGCGGAGGCCGGGGCCGCCGATCTGTTGCAGGAAGGCTGCGGCAGTCCGACACGCCACGGCCCGGACGCGGCCCATCAAAGCGGCGCGCTCGGTAGTTGAAATTACCCCTCGCGCGTCCATCAGGTTAAAGAGGTGAGAACACTTCAAGCAATGGTCGTACGCAGCGAGAACTGGGAATCTCAAGTAATTCTTCCGATCCAGCGCTTCGAAGGTCTCGAGTAGTTCTTTAGCTTGCTTCTCGTGTAACTCGAACTCTGCCCGGAGCGCTGGGGCGTCGCTGCGATCAAAGCTGTACTCGGAGAATTGCTGTTCTTCCATTAGACGAATGTCACCGTAGGTCTTGTCCGCAGACCAGTGCATATCGTAGAGGCTCTCGACATTTTGAAGAAAAGAACAAATGCGCTCCAGGCCGTACGTGATCTCGACCGAGATTGGATCGAGGTCGATGCCGCCGCTCTGCTGAAAATACGTGAACTGGGTAATCTCCAGGCCGTCGAGAAGAACCTGCCAGCCGATTCCCCATGCGCCCAGTGTCGGGGATTCCCAGTTGTCCTCCTCGAAGCGAATGTCGTGCTCCTTCAATTCGATGCCGATGGCGGCGAGGCTTTTCAGATACAGGTCCTGGATATCCACTGGAGCAGGTTTAAGTATCACTTGAAATTGGAGGTGCTTGTAGAGACGGTTCGGGTTTTCCCCGTAACGACCGTCGGCGGGCCGACGACTGGGCTGCGCGTAGGCGACGCGGTACGGAGCCGGGCCCAGGACGCGGAGAAATGTCTCAGGGTGCATCGTTCCCGCGCCTATTTCCACATCGTACGGTTGCTGGAGCACGCAGCCTTGCCGAATCCAGAAATGGGACAGTTTCAGGATCAGATCCTGGAACGTAATTCCGTCGAGCTTCACCTCAGGTTTTACTTTAGCTTTCAAGTCGTCTCCAGCAAGGTTCTCGAGGTCAATCGTCTCTCGGTGTGGTGCTCGATCCAGTCCAATGCCGCGTCGCGCAATTCTCGTGCGGCAGCCCGCAATGGCTCGGGATTCTCGATGCGATCCAGACGCTGTGTCGCGAACGTTTCCGCGAGCCTTCGCGCCGGCGGGTGCAAAGGCATCATTCCCTGCCGTCGATGCTTTTCACAGACTAGCCCGGGCTCCCAGGTTGCGTGGAATGCCGCATGGTCGCCGAATACCTCGCCGCAGACCGCGCACCGTTCAAACCTCGGAAGAAATCCACCCAGTCGAACGGTCCAAAACGCAAAGTAGCTTAGCGGAAGGGCCCAATCCGCAGTTCGTTCGATCTCACGAGCCGCCATCAGGATCAATCGAAACATGGGCTCCGCAACTTCATGTTCCGGCAAAACCAGCTCGGAGATTTCACTGACAACGGCTAGCCCGGTACTCAGGCCGTAATCGCTCTGCGCCTTATTAAAGGACTCGATCAACTCGCACTGCTGAATGCGCACTAGGTCGCGCGTTTCCTTCTCGACATACCAAATCTGCACATGCGAAAGCACTTCCAGTGTCGAACCGTAACGATTCTTAATTCGCCGTGCTCCGCCCGCCACGCCGCGAACGCGGCCGGAAGATCGCCCCAGAAAGCTGACGAGGCGGTCGGCCTCGCCCAGAGGGAAAGTCTTTAAGATGATGGCTTCCGTTTCCCGGGCGGGCATTCGTTGTCGGCGCGCCGACGCTGCGTCGAACGCCTTGCAAACTGTCCGAACCGCACGCACACGCAGAACTATTTTACTTATCATACGCGCAGTCGCGGCGCAATTCTTTCCGACAAAAAACTGCGGCCACCACGAAGTCTTCGGGCTTGGCAAGTCGGACTCGGCGCATGGCGCAAGAGCCATGACCGACTTGAATCGGGAGATGATGACCGCGTGTCAAGGGTCGGCGAGCCGACAGATTCCACAGAAGTGACGTCGTCACTCCCCAGGTCCAGTTCGCGCCCGGGAGCTTTGGGTCGCAGTCCTGATCCTTTAGCCGGGCTGGGACGCACATGGCCCCAGTGGACGATTGCACTTATGCCTTTGTCGACTTCCGGCACGACGAAATCTTCAACAATTTCTTTCAATGTCAGAACGCCTCTTCATCGCGGCGAATCCCCGATTTTAGAGAGAGAGAAGAGAGAGAGAGAGAGAGAGAGTTCCGTCGCGACGGACATTCTGTTAACTAAGGCGACCGGGGGGAATAATTATCGGACGCGGCGCAAACACCTATTTGCATTTCCCCTGGGTTTCGCTACTCTGCACGCCGACGCATGTTCATTCCTCTTAAAGACCTGAATCCGCGCCGGACCTTTCCCATCGTCAACACGGCCCTGATTCTTACCAATGTCGCGGTGTTCGCGTATCAACTAACGCTGCCAACATACGCTTTCAAAGGATTCCTCCTGGCTAATGCCACGGTCCCGGCGCGCTTCCCGGCCGCATTTGCGGGTCACGCGCCTTTGCAGGCCGCCTTTATTCCCCTCGTAACAAGCATGTTTCTGCACGCCGGCATCGCACACCTCTTGGGCAATATGCTGTTCTTGTGGATTTTTGGCGACAACGTGGAGGACTTCTACGGCCACTTCACCTATCTCTGCTTCTACTTCGTATGCGGAATTGGGGCGGGACTGCTGCATGTCCTCTTCAATTGGAGCTCGACCTTGCCGTCGCTAGGGGCCAGCGGCGCAATCTCGGGGGTGATGGGGGCATACCTAATCCTTTATCCTCGTTCCCAGATTTTGACATTGGTTTTCATTTTCTTGATTCCGATCCCGGCCGTAGTCATTCTCGCGCTCTGGTTCGTCATGCAATTCGTATCCGGAGTGTCTTCCCTTGGGATGGCGGCAAGCGGAGGCGTGGCCTGGTGGGCCCATGTCGGCGGGTTTTTGCTGGGAATGGGAGTTACTAGCGTGGCTCGTCGCCGTTAGCGAATCGATGCGAGTCGAATAGGATTACGACCATAGACATCAAGTGATACTTCACTTGCCTTGGCGCGCGCTCGCGAATTCCACCAGCCACGATCCAACCTCGACTGTGGTCTTGTCTCCACCCAAATCCGATGTCAAGTAGTTCTTGAATAGTGCCGCTCTGACGGCTTCACGGAGAACGGTAGCCTCGCGATCCCATCCTAGAAATTCGAGCATCATCGCCGACGCCAGCACAGACCCCAGTGGGTTTGCGATTCCTTTTCCGGCGATGTTGGGTGCGGACCCATGCACTGGCTCAAAAAGAGAAGCCTTCCCGGGATGAATGTTCCCCGAGGGCGCCAATCCCAACCCGCCAGCCAATTGGGCTCCGAGGTCGCTGATGATGTCGCCGAAGAGGTTGCAGGTCACAATGACGTCAAACTGCGACGGGTCACGGACGATCTCCATCGCCAGCGTGTCGATATAAAGGTGGCGAGAATCGATCTCCGGATACTCCAGGCGGACCTCCTTGAAGACCCGCTGCCACAGGTCATGAGCAAAGGTCATGGCATTGGACTTATCGCTCATGCAGACGCGCTTGAGCTGGTGCAGTCGGGCATGGTCGAATGCGTACCGGATGATGCGCTCGACACCCTTCCGGGAATTGACGTCTTCCTGAAGGGCGATTTCGTCCGGAGTTCCCTTCTTGAAGAACCCGCCGACGCCGACGTATAGCCCCTCGGTGTTTTCCCGAAACACGACCAGGCGGATATCGCGCTCGGTTCGATCGCGAAGGGGGGTGAGGCGATCGTGCAATAACTCCACGGGCCGTGAGTTGACATAGAGGTCTAACTTGAAGCGCAGGCCCAGCAGGATGTCGGCGGAGTGCTGATTGGTGGGCACACGTGGGTCACCGAGAGCGCCGAACAGAATCGCGTCAAACTCGTCGCGCAGCATCTCGACGGCGCCTGGCGGCAAGGACACGCCCTCGCGCAGATATTTATCGGCGCCCCAGTCAAATTCGACGAACTCGATGTCTCGGCTTGCGGCGGAAGTGACCGCCCGCACGACCTTCACGGCCTCGGGCGTAACCTCCTTGCCAATCCCGTCCCCGGGAATAACTGCAATCCGCGCGGCGGGCCCCCCCTGGCGCAGAGGCGTCTTTGGCATTGTGTCTCCTAACGACTTAGGGTTGGGTCCAACTCTTCGGGCAGACTACGGTAGCACAGGCAAGATTTAACACCCGACGCATTCAGAGAAACGGCTGCAAAAGCCCCACCGCAGCGACGAAGCAAGCTCATCCCCTTGCCATCTTCGAGTTAGTGCTGTTGGCGATGTGCCTCCTGGCGCGAACGCTCACAGGCTGAGCCTGTGCCATATTGGATCGCGCCGATTCATGCCAGCACTTCGGTTCGCGTGGTGAGTTTTTCGATGCGGTCGACCCGGGGCTCAAAGCCAATACCTGGCCCGCTCGGAACGCGAATGGTCCCCTGCTGCGAAACGACGATTTCCGGCTCCACGATGTCCTCGACCCAGTAGCGACGGCTGGCGGAAACATCGCCCGGCAGGGTGAAATTCGGCAGGGTTGAGAGCGCGATGTTGTGCGCGCGGCCGATGCCAGATTCGAGCATGCCACCGCACCACACGGGGATACCACTTTCCTGGCACAGGTCGTGGATGCAGCGCGCGACGGTGTAACCTCCCACGCGACCGAGCTTGATGTTGATGATCTTGCAGGCTCCCAGCGCAATCGCGGCACGCGCTTGCTCCAAAGTGTGCACGGCTTCGTCCAAGCAGATCGGCGTTGTCAGTTTCCTCTGGAGTTCGGCGTGACTGTAGATATCGTCCCATCCGAGCGGCTGCTCGATCATCATTAGATAAAAGGCGTCCAACTGCTTCAGCAGCGGCCAGTCTTCCTGTCGATAAGCGGAATTGGCATCCACCATCAATTTGATCTTGGGAAAGTCCTGGCGAAGCCGCTTGACCTGTTCCAAATCCTTCCCGGGCTTGATTTTGATCTTGATGCGTTGATAGCCCGCGTCGAGTTCTTTCTTCACCGCGGCGGTCAGGTCGTCCAACGACTGTTTGATTCCGATGGAAACTCCGGAAGCAATTTCCTCGCGCGTACCGCCGAGCACCTTCCACAGCGGTACGCCTTTGTGCTTGGCTTCGGCATCCCAGACCGCCGCCTCCAGGCTGCCCTTGGCCATGTTGTGTCCGCGAACAGATTCCAGCATGGCCGACACGTCCGCGGCGGCGGCGAACTCCCGCCCTTTCATTAGTGGCCAAAGGTGATCGCGTAAAATGTGCCAGGCGGTCTCGACGGTCTCGGGGCTGTACTGAGGATTTTCGCCGGCCACGCATTCAGCCCACCCAGCTACGCCACCGACATCGGCTTCCACCAACAGAATCCGGCGATCGAAGCTAACGCCATTGCTGATCTCAAACGGCGCGATCAACTTCATCGCTAATTCCCGCAAAGTGACCCGGCGAATCCGCATGCGTGGACGTCTCCTTCAATTCAATGTTTCCGATTTGATCTAAAAATCGCTCCAGGGCGCCAAGAGATAAGCCGACGCCTTAGGAGTTTCCCGTATGCCGATGGCGGCGTAACCCCGTGCGAACCAATGCGTGAATTCGCCGCGGACGCGGTCTTGCGTCAGCTTGACGTGCTCCGAATCGGTCAGTTTCCACCGCTCCAGATCGGCTGGTAGTTCAATCTCCGCCGGCGCGCTCGCTAGCTCTTTGACGAGGTTGCCGATCGCGGCGATCACACGCGGAGAGTCTAACTGCCATTCCGCGAGAAGGCGATCCGTTGCCAGACCTCGGTGGAGCGGGCTGCTAGTCACCCCGTAGAGATTCGGTTTGTATTGCCGGCAAATCGCTCCCAGACGATTTAGATTGAAGTGCGCGTTGCGCAATTCCAGCGGGTCAAAGGTCCACTGAACAAAACGAATTCCGCGGCCCAAAGCCTCTTCGCGCTGAAATAATTTCAGCATGCGGCCGACGCCGCGATCGCGATAGTCCTGGTGCACGCCGGTATGGTGAGAATGCAGGTAAACGACGCCATCACGGAAACCGACAAGGGCGAGCGTGTAGCCGACGAGCCGGGCGCCGTCGAACGCGCCGAGAACCTGCCCGCCGGTCTCGCTAGCGACGACGAAGCCGGTCACCGGCTCAACTTCCAGGTCGGATTCGCCCCACACCACACGCTGCAGTTGAACGCAGGCGTGAAATTCCTCCAGCGCCTCGCACTTGCGCACGGCGACGCCATTGCTCATCGAGGTTGGCCTGGTTTGGATAGACTAAGCGATTGTTTGGCCGCGCTAGCGGTTGCAGTGCGCGAAGTCTCAGAGAGCTTCGCCGCGTTCCAGAGCTCTTCCTTCTCGGGCCGCGGCACATCGTCAAATTTACGCCCTCTATTCGCAGCCAGCCGCTCCATCTCATGAAAGCGACGCACGAACTTGGCATTGGCGTTCTTCAAGGCAATTTCAGGATCGACGTGCAGAAAACGAGCCAGATTGACTGCGGCGAAGAGCAGATCGCCAAGCTCTTCCTCTACCCTCGGTTGATTCCGGGACTTCAGAGCGTTTTCAATCTCGCGGGTTTCTTCCCGCATCTTGTCGAAGATTCCGGCGGCATCGTCCCAATCGAATCCGGTGCGAGCAGCCTTCCTAGTGAGCTGCAAGCCTTCCAGCGTGGCCGGAATAGCGCGGGGCACGCCGTCCAGCGCGGATTCCGGTTTTCGTTCCGTTGCAGCCGAAGGCTCGGCAGATTCCTTGGCCCGCCGCTCCTGCGCTTTGATGTTGTGCCAGTTCTTCAGCACCTCGGCGGAGTCTTTGGCGCGTTTCTCGCCGAAGACGTGGGGATGTCGCCGGATCATCTTCTCGTGGACAGCACGAATGACGTCGGAAACCTCGAAGCGTCCTTCCTCCGAGGCGATCTGCGAATGAAAAGTCACCTGGAGGAGAAGATCGCCCAGCTCTTCGACGAATTTCTCATCATCGCCACTTTCGAGAGCGTCCAACACCTCATAGGCCTCTTCGATGAGATACGTCCGCAGCGTGTGATGGGTCTGCTCGCGGTCCCATGGACAGCCCCCGGGATCGCGCAGACGCTTTTGAATCGCAACGAGCTTCCCAAACCAATCACCCGGCGAGAGCTGATTCGGATGGGCATTTTTTCGGGAAGCATGACGTTTCCTGTTTGTTTTTGAGAGCTTTTTGTGCGGGGCCATGTCCCTTCCGTAGAAAGCATTGAGTGTAGCAAACCACCGTCATAATGGTCCCGACCATGCCCAGGAAGCGCAGGCGCAGCGCGGTTCGATCATCTCCACAGAACCACGTTGGCGGGCGACCGTGTAAGGGCGACGCCTCAGCGTGCCCCTCTTCGATGTAAACCTCGCGCCCGCCGCATCCGACGTCACCATGCCCCACACGACAGGACCGGCCCGCTACCCAAACATGCCATGCGATGCTAAACTTGCAGAGAACACAACGTATAGAGGATTGTCACTTGCCCGAGCCTAAGCAGGAAGATTCGTTTCGTGTTATCGACCGCCGCCCGTTCACCGCGGAAGGCGAACTTCGCAAAGAAGTAATAGAGCAGGAAGAGCGAGAAGCGGAGCGTGAGGCTGCGGTTCATCCACCGACCGCACCGGCAGCCACGGCAAACCAAGCCGTCGCCGCTCCTGCACCGCCAGTCGACGCTCCAAAGCGCTCGCCCGCTTTCGAGAATTTGGTGCGGATGCTCGGCAGCAACGCCGCAATGGTCCTGGGCGCCTATGCGGACCCACGCACCGGTCAACCGATGATCGATCCGGATGCCGCGCGTGAGTTGATCGACATGCTCGACGCGCTTCGCGAGAAAACCCAGGGAAATCTGGCGCCGGAAGAAGATGCTTTGCTACTCGATTTGCTGGGCAAGTTGAAGATGACGTATCTGGAAGTCAACCAAGCCGTCGCCGCGCAAGCACACGCTGCCCAGGCCAAAGCGAAAACGCGTCCTTAGTGTTGGTAGGCGGCCGCGCTCGGTTCGTTAGCGGCCTTTGCCCAACCCGATCGCGCCATGTCTTCCGATCCATTAAGAGTGACGGTACTCGGCTCTGGCACGTCGATGGGAGTTCCGTCGCTCGGCTGCCGTTGCCGTGTGTGTACCTCCACGGATCCGCGCGACAACCGCTTGCGGCCCTCCTTGCTGCTTTCCCGCAACGGAAAGAACGTGGTGATCGATACCACCCCGGATTTTCGGCAGCAGGCGCTCCGCGTCGACCTCGGTCGGCTGGACGCGATCATTCTTACGCACGGTCACGCCGATCACATCCTGGGCTTCGACGATATACGGCCGTTCAATATTCGCCAGAAAACGCCAATGCCGGTGTACGGCTCGGAAGAAACGTTCGAGGTCATCCGGCGCGCGTTCGCCTACGTGTTTGATGGCCGGCCGACCTACAGCACCATACCGAGCGTGACCCTGCACGAAGTCAACGGCCCGTTCGAACTGATGGGCGTGCAGTTTGTGCCGGTCCCATTGTTGCACGGCGACCTCGAGGTGCTGGGCTTTCGCTTCGGACGCGCGGCGTATTTGACGGATTTCGGCTCGTTGCCTGACTCTTCGGTTGGCTTACTCGAGGATCTCGATGTGTTGATTCTGGATGCGTTGCGCGACATACCGCATCCGATGCACCAGACCGTCGAGCAGGCACTGGCGCTAATCGAGCGTCTGAAGCCGCGGCAAGCGTGGTTTACGCACATCGCCCACGATTTGTCGCACGCGGAAACCAACGAGCGCCTCTGCAAGCTGGGATTGACAAACGTCGCGCTGGCGTACGACGGATTGCAGTTTGACGTGCGGGTAGACGAACCTGCGGAAGATTCGCGTTCCCGCGCACCCTATTCTGTGGACGCTGCTAAGCCCGCTACGGTCGCCGCCTTCAGGAGTCCAGCCGAATGGTCGGCGCGCTACGGCGCGACCGGGCGCGGCAGCGTCCTCGCCATCGGCAATTTCGACGGCATACATCTCGGGCATCAGGCCATTCTGCGCGGGGTGACCCTGCGAGCCACCGAGAGCGGCGCCGTCGCGACCGCGCTAACGTTCGATCCCCCCCCCCGAAAAGTGCTCAGGCCCGAGTCAGCGCCCCAGCGACTCTCGACCAACGTCCAGCGCATGGAATGGTTTGGCGTAGGAGGTCTTGAGACGGCCGTCGTGATGCCCTTCACGATGGAACTCGCGCGACTCTCGCCGGAAGACTTCGTCGTCGAAATCCTCCTGCGCGATCTTCATGTCCGTGTGGTCTTGGTCGGCGAGAACTTCCGCTTCGGTCACCGCCAGGCTGGCGACGTCAAACTTCTCCGCGAATTAGGAATGAGGTACGGATTCGATGTCGTGGTGATCCCCCCGGTAATTTATCGAGGCGAAATCGTGTCCAGCACCGCGATACGAAAAGCCGTCAGTGCCGGCAACGTTACCCACGCCGCCCGCCTTCTGGGGCGACCGTTCGTGCTGAGGGGCGAAGTCTTAAGCGGCACCGGCACCGGCCGACGCTTTACGTTCCCGACATTGAATCTGGCGCCCGAACAGGAGCTGCTGCCGGCCCGCGGAGTCTACATCACGCGGACGCTGCTGGAGGGTGAGTTCAAGAGCCGCCGCTCGGTGACTAATGTAGGCATGCGTCCGACATTCAACGGTTCGGCGCTCACCGTTGAAACTCATTTGTTGGATTACTCTGGAGAAGTCCAAGCCAAACGCATCGAGGTTCGCTTCTGGAAACGCTTGCGCGAAGAAAAAAAGTTCACCGGCCCAGAAGAACTGCGCGCCCAGATCGCAAAAGATATCGCCAGCGCCGGCCGTTTTTTCTCGCGCTTGCGCCGATTCCGCGCCATCCGCCAACCCGCTTAGGTGGCACAGACACTCCTGTCTGTGCGCAACCGCCACGACACCGCGAACTATCGGAGGACGTCAATTTCAATAAATCAGCTTTGTAAGGAAGCTTGATACGAAGAAGCAACAGGCGCCCCAAGCGGGGCCGCGGAAACCGCCAAACTTATCCCGAAACCTTAGGCAAGCACTCCGCGCAATAACCGCCAACTTCGGTGCGGGAGACGGTCACCTTCATATGAAAATCCCGCGCAATTTGTTCCTTTAGCTGCTCGTACAATCGGCTCTCGAACTCGCGCACTTTCCCACACCGCAAACAAGCCACATGAATATGATCCCGCGGACCATGCGTTTCGTAATAATGCCGATCGCCGCGCAAATGCAGCAGGTCTAACTCGTCGATCAAGCCATGTTTCTTGAGCAAATCAATCGTGCGGTAGACGGTAACCAGATGCACGCCCTGATCAATCTTCTGAGCCCGCTCCAGGATTTGATCGACATCCAGGTGCTGCTCGGCGTCATCCATGACCTGCAAAATCACGCGCCGTTGCCGCGTAAGGCGAATTCCCTTCGCGCCCAACGTGTTCTGCAAATTACCAGTAGTCTCCGCGGTATTGAGTCGTTCACCGGTAGAAGCCCGGTGTTGTGGCGCTGAAGGCATACTGCGGTCTCCGAAGGCGCGCGACCGGGCCAGCTTAGGAGTGGCCGCCCAGTAGCCGCGCGAGGTCATTGTACATAACGATGGCGAAGAGCACCAAGAGGAACACCAGGCCGACCTGCACAAACCGCTCTTTGAACGCCATGCTGAGATCCCGCCGCAAACCGCCTTCGATTGCCAGCAGCAGAATGTTGCCGCCATCGAGTATCGGAATCGGCAAAAGATTCAAGATCCCCAGGTTCACGCTGATCAGCACCATGAGCGAAATCACCGCTTGCGCGCCCTTGTGAACCGCCTGCCCCGCTGCGCGCGAGATACCTACCACGCTCTGCAGTTGCCGCACGGAAACGCGCCCGCTGAACAGTCTGCCCACTACGCCGAGCGTGTCATCAATGGTTTCAAACGTTTTCAATCCTGCGAACCGCACGCCTTCCAAAAATGCGACGCGCCGATAAGCCGAATCTTCATGCACCTGCACACCGATCTGGTACACGGTGTCACCCCGTTCGTTGTTGGCGGGCTGCGGGACAACAACGATATGGATGGGCTGTCCCTTGCGTTCCACGTCGAGCGCTAGAGGCTTGCCACTTGAACCTCGCACGCGCTCGGTAAACTGCCCCCACCACTGAATCGGTTGACCATCCACCGCGCGAATCACATCGCTCTCCTTCAGTCCCGCTCGCGCCGCAGGCATTCCTGGAGCCACATCTTCCAGCACCGGCTTGATGGGCGCAAACCCCAGCGCAAGCTCCGGTTGTTCTATGTCTTTCTGTTGAACGGGAACCTTCACCGTTCGCTTTTCGCCGCCATTTTCGATTTCCACGGAAAGTTTGCTGTTGGGTTCGACCTTGGTGACAATCTTTTCCGCTTCCGTCCAATTCGCAGTGGGCTCGCCGTTCACAGAGACGACTTTGTCGCCCGCACGCAAGCCCGCCTCAGCCGCCGGTGAGTTTGCAGGCACGGCAGTGATTACCACTGGCTTGTCCTCGAAAACGGGATAAGGAACGCCGATCGCCACAAAATACACAGTCAATAACAAGATGGGGAAAACAAGATTTACCGCGGGACCCGCCGCCGAAATCACCGCCCGCTGCCAGCGCGGCTTGCTCATCAGTTCATCGGGCGCGCCTGTTGTCGACGCAGCGGCGCGCGTTGCTTCCGAGGCTCCCGAAGCATCCTTCTCCTGCTCATCGGATTGCTTGCTTGTCCAATTGCGGCCCGGCGAGTCGATATCCGTAGGGTCCTGCCCCGCCATGCGCACGTAGCCGCCCAGCGGAATGATGCTGACGCGATAATCCGTGTCCCCGCTCTTCCATCCAAACAACCGCGGACCGAAGCCGATCGAAAAGACATCCACACGCACGCCAAACAGCCGCGCCGCGATAAAATGTCCCCATTCGTGCACGAGAATCATGACTCCCAGCACGAGGCTGACGCCAATTAACAAATCCATACGCTTGCGCTTCCCTTTTCTGCCCGACCCAATCGCTTTGAATGGGGCCGCACCTGGTTAATCTTCACGACGCAGCCGCTGCCGTCATCGCCAACCGTTCCACTTCTTCCTTCGCCATTCGACGTGCTTCCACATCCGCCGTAAGCACATCATCCATCTTCTCGAAGCGCATGCGCGGCGTTCGCTCCAGCACCCGCTCGATCACTTCAGGTATTCCCAGAAATGACAGCCGACGTTCCAAGAATGCCGCGATGGCGATTTCATCTGCTGCATTCAACGCGCACGGCAGCGCTCCACCCTTCTTCATCGCCTCTCTTGCCAACCGTAAGCACGGGAACCGCCTCGTCGAAACGCGCGCAAAGTCGAGGCGGCGCAGCTTGGACCAATCAAGAGCTATCTGCTTGGATGCTACCCGCTCCGGATAGGTTAACGCATACTGGATCGGCATGCGCATGTCCGTTGGTCCAAGTTGTGCCAAAACAGAACCATCCACAAATTCCACCATGGAGTGGATCGTGGACTGCGGATGGATCACGACATCGATCTGATCGGGCCGCATTCCGAACAACCAGCGCGCTTCGATCACCTCAAAACCCTTATTCATCATCGTGGCGGAATCAATCGTGATGCGATTGCCCATGCGCCAATTCGGATGCGCCAGCGCTTGTTCCGGGGTTACATCCTTGAGCCCGGCCAGCGGCGATTTCCGAAACGGCCCCCCCGAAGCTGTCAGCACCAATCGTCGAACCTCTTCGTGTTGGCCGCCGCGCAAACACTGGTGCACTGCATTGTGCTCACTATCGACAGGCAGCAATTCGCGGCCTGCTTTTTTCGCCGCGGCCATGACTAACTCGCCTGCGGCGACCAGCACCTCTTTGTTCGATAGCGCCACGGTCTTCCCTAGCTTTACAGCTTCGTAAGTCGCCTCTAACCCCACGACTCCGACCGCAGCAGACACAACGACATCTGCAGCCGTATGCGTACCGACCGCCAGCATGCCTTCGCGCCCATAGTGAATTGCTGGCAGCGGAGAAATACCCCTCGCGCTCAGCCGTCCCACAAGATCGTCAACCTTCGCGGCATCTCCAACCGAAACAATCTCCGGGCGGTAGCGTTCGATCTGCCCGACCAGTTCGTCAAGATTGCTTCCCGCCGCCAGCGCGACCACCGCAAATCGCTCCGGGAATGCATCCACCACCGAAAGACACTGCTTCCCAATCGAGCCTGTGGATCCCAAGATGGACAATTTCCGGAAGGTTGGTGTCACAATTACGTTCTTTCTGATTCCCGTAGTCAAAAGATGTGCCGGCTAATTTCCAGGCGAGTAAACTAAAATCCAATAATACCAGACTGCCGGGATCGCCAAGATTAAAGCGTCAATACGGTCCAAAATCCCGCCATGACCCGGCAATAATGCACCCGAGTCTTTTACTCCCGCGCTGCGCTTGTAGGCCGATTCCAGCAGGTCGCCGGCCTGGCCCGCCACGTTGCCCACACCCGCCATCGCCAGCAGATGCGGCACTGGAGCGCTTAGCCACCACGAAAACGCATAGCCTACGAGGAGCGAGCCCGCAAAACTCGCTATCGCCCCTTCCCAAGTCTTCTTCGGACTCAAGTGCGGCGCAAAAGGATGCTTCCCGAGCGCGCGCCCCACGAAATACGCGACCGTGTCACCCGCCCACGTGATCACCAGTGCGAACAGCAAAAGCCGGGGCCCTTCGCGTTCCCATCCATGAAGGCGTACCGCAAAACTAAGTGGGAATGCCACCAGCAACAGCGCGCTCGAACTGATGCCCGCAGCCGGCAACGCTTCCACCAAGGGTCGCTTCGTACACAGGGTCAGCACCGCAACGCCCAGCAAAAACAACGAAAAAACGTCTTGCGTCGTGCCGAGGCCGGTCGCAAAACGCGCGATCTGGCGATGTATGGACAAACCCCAGCCCAGCGGATACGAAGCTTGGAGGGTCACCACCCATTGGGTGTACACCAGCAAAATCGCACAGGCTGTCGTCCAAATCCGGTACGCGCGATGGCCTATCGCATCTCCGAGCCCGAAATATTCCCGAAGTGCCAGGACGATAATGAGCGCGGTCCCTACGGCCACCCAGGCGGTGTAGCCAAATAAAACCAGACCTACAACAAACGGAATTAGCACAGCGGCCGTCGCCACTCGCTTCCAGGTCATAAGACGCAGATCCCCTGACGGATGATTGTTCCCATAACATCATATCGGAGGAAGGAAATCACGAAGAAGGGGAGCAAATGTAGGGGCGCCGCTTCAGCGCGGCCCGGCGCAATCTACCAGCAGGATGAAAACGAGGATCATTCTCCAGCCACACGCGCAGACACCTCGGCGTCCGAGCCACCTTCGCGGATACCGCCATAGCGCCGCTCGCGCTTTTGAAACTCCACGAAAGACTCCAGCAACCGCGCACGATTGAAGTCCGGCCACAAGGTCTCGGTCACGAAAATCTCCGCGTAAGCAATCTGCCACAACAGAAAATTGCTCACGCGCATTTCTCCACTCGTCCGAATCAGCAGGTCGGGATCGGGCAGACCGTTGGTGTACAGCCGCCGCGATAGGTCCTCTTCCGAGATCTGAGCGCTATTCCCCTGCCCGCTTCGTTCGGCCAGAACGCCGTTCACCGCGTCCACAATCTCCGCCCGGCCGCCATAATTCAGCGCCAGGCACAGAACCATGCCACCATTTCCGGCGGTCTTCTCCTCCGCGTTCTTCATATCCTGCTGCACTCCGGCGGGCAATTCGCTGGACCGTCCCAGAAATCGCATGCGGATATTGTTCCGTTGGATCAGGGGCATTTCGGTGCGGAGGTATTCCCGCAAGAGCTGCATCAAAAAGTCGGTTTCCGTCTTCGGGCGCCGCCAATTCTCAACCGAGAACGCGTACAGGGTTAGCGCTTCGATTTTCAATCGCGCGCAGGTTTCGATGGTCGACCGCGCCGTCTGCGTCCCCACTCGATGCCCTGCCACTCTGGGCAGGTGCTTGCGCTGCGCCCAGCGGCCGTTGCCATCCATGATCACCGCTACATGCCGCGGTAACCGCGCCAAATCAAGCTTGGCGAGCAGTTCCGCCTCTTCTGACGTGACCGAGCCGAGCGCGGCGGGCGCAGCGACTTGGAGTGTGACATGCGGTTTCATCGGCGGCAGAGCGCTTTCGGAAATTCCTCTTTACGCCGCAAAGTTAACATACCCCTTAGCGCTGGCGCAACGCAGGAGTGCGAGGTATTACATCGTAGCGGCAACAGTATTTCCCTTTAGGGAAACCGTGGGGAAGCCGCCGGGAAGATCGCCGTATACGAGAGAACCAGCGTCAATAGGATCATCGCAATCGCGGTAACCCACGCTATGACGTTGAATGTAAGCGTGTTGACATACTCCCCCATCAGGTCGCGGCGATTTACCAGCAACAAGATGAAGATCACCACTACCGGCAGCCAAATACCATTGCCTACCTGAGAGAAAATTAAAATTTTCCATAGCGGAGCGTTCGGAAGGAGCACGATGCCCGCTCCGACGCCGATCAGAATCGTATACAACCAGTAGAAAATCGGTGCCTCGTTGAATTTGTGGTCGATGCCCGCCTCGAAGCCCAACCCTTCGCAGATGACGTGTGCCGTCGACAGCGGCAGAATCGAAGCAGCGAACAGCGAAGCGTTCAGCAGGCCGAACGCAAACAGCGTGCCCGCCCATTTCCCGGCCAGGGGAATCAACGCCTTGGCGGCTTCCGCGGCGTCCGTAATGTTTCGTTGGCCATTGGCGTACAGCGTCGCGGCTGTGCAGACGATGATGAAAAACACGATGGCCATGCAGCTGATGCTGCCTATCAGCACGTCCGCGCGCGCCTGAGGATACTGCCGCGCAGACACCTTCTTCTCCACGAACCCCGCCTGCAAATAAAAGAATTGCCACGGCGCGATGGTCGTTCCCACCAATCCCGTGAGCATCACCAAGTAGCCGGCGTTAAAATGCATGGTCGGAATCACCGTATGTCGCGCCGCCTCCAGCCAGTCAGGCTTAGCAATAATCGCCGAAACCACATACGACAGGTACAAGACGCAAGCCGCCAGAAAAATCACCTCTACCTGCCGGTATGTTCCGCGCATCACCAATACCCACACCAGTACCGCTGCGATAGGCACGGAGATGTATTTGCTGATGTGGAAGATCTGCATGGCCGCGGCGACGCCGGCAAATTCCGCGACAACGTTGGCAAGGTCGACGAAAAAGCCGGTAACCATCACGAAGAACGTCGGCCGGAATCCGAACTCCTCGCGAATCAGGTCCGACAGCCCCTTGCCAGTGACCACGCCCATGCGCGCGCACATCTCCTCCGTAACGTACAACGCGATGGTCATCGGGATCAGCGACCATAGCAGCGCGTAGCCGTACTGGGCTCCCGCCTGCGTATACACCGAGATTCCGCCGGCATCGTTGTCCACGTTCGAAGTGATGAGTCCGGGCCCGACGACCGCTAGCAGCAGCGTTAGCCGCCGGCGCAGTCCCCGGATACGCTTCTGCAAATCCGTTCCGCGCGTTCGCAGACCGTCCACTCTCGTCGATATGGCTTCCCAGTTCATCCGTATTTTTCCGCTCGTACTCCTGCTTATTTAGCTACCAGCCGCGACACCACGTCATCCACCGCAATGGTGCCGATCGGCCGCTGATGGTCATCCACAACGGTCAGAGTTCGCAGGTTGTACTTGTCGAAGAGTTCGAAGACCTCTGACTCATCAGCGTTCGCCGGCACGCTCAAAAGCGGTTCCAGCTTCAGGTCCATCAAGGATTGATCCGGCGCCGACAGCAAGAGTCTGGCGACGGGAACGATCCCGGAGAACTGCGCCGAGGTGTCCAGGAGCACAATGGTGTCCAGCGCATCGAAATTCAGGTCCTGTGTGCGCATCCACTCCAGCACTTCGTCGCGCGTCGCGGTCTCGCCGATAAACACGAAATCCGTGTTCATCATTCCGCCGGCCGTGGATCGGTCGAACGCCAGCAACTCGCGGACATCCTCGGCTTCCTGCCCGGGCATCTCCTCCAGCAGTTCCTCTGAGGTTTCCTTCGGCAATTCCGCCAGCAGGTCGGCCGCAGCGTCCGGCGCCATCTCTTCCAAAATGTCGGCGGCCTTCTCCGGATCTAGCTTTTCGACGATCTGGGTGGTCAAGCGCTCGTCCAGTTCCGCAAGAACCTTGCCCGCCATTTCCTCGTCGAGCGAAGCAATAATTCCCTGCCGCTCCGCAGCCGACAGCGACTCCATGATTTCGGCAAGGTCGGCGGGATGTAGATCTTCCAGCTTTTCGTGGGTAATCCGCAGCTTGACGCGCCGCAAAGGGTCCGGCTCGATCAAATTCACGAACTCCCAGCGAATCGCCCGCTGCGGCAAACTGCGCTGTAACTTGCGCACCATGGAGGGCGACACCACGCCCTGCAAAAGTCGTCGCACCGCGCCCGGAAGCCCGACATCCACCTGCGTGAGCCGCAATTCCACATTGCCGTTGTTGCGCTGCTCGGTCAGGTCAACGTCATTGACGCGCACCACCTTACGCCCTTTGGTGTCGATAATCTGCTGGTCCAGCAAATCCTTGCGAACCGCCAGCCACCCTTCATTCGGCTGATACAACTCCAGCGCTCGCTCGCTGCAATTCAGCCTAATCGTCCCCGGCGCAACCGTCGCGACCTGATCGTGCCGCGCCACCAAGGGCTGAAATCTTCCTCGCGACAGCAAGAACCGCGCGATCCGATTGGACTGGTCCGCAGGCTCAATGAAAAATTCACGCACGCGCCCGACGAAATTCCCCTGATCGTCATACGTCTCCGCGCCCATCAATTCCGTGGCGTAAAGTTGCATTTGCCGCCTCTTCCAAACTCATTTCTGCCGCGCGCGTGTTGTGGTCAAGTCCTTCGATCAACAAAAAACCCGCGTGCCGGTAGAACCTCGGCCGCGGGCAAGTGCCTCAACCAAATGGACTTACCTCTAGCCGGTCGTGAACCCTCCCCATCCGTCCGCCTGCGCACGCAAACCCTTTTCGCGCGACGTTCTGCTCACACCCAACGTTGGCTGCACCCTCAAGCCCACCACTGGTCGTACCCGGCTAGGCCCAGGCTCGAGTTCGCTAGACGCGGACATCGGTAGAAAATTCACTCCAAAGGTTTGATAAGCCTTCATGCATCGTACTGTCAAGAAAATACTGACGTTCCCCGAAATTTTCCCATCGAAACAGCGCCACGTCGCCGTCATTTCCGCTTCCGAAACACCATGTCGCCCATTTTCTTCCCGCGCCGCCGGCAATCTTCGGCGAACAGACTCACATAATTCGTCAAAATATAATCTTCCTTTGAAAATCCAAGCTCCTTTGCAGCCCGATCGATCGCCTTGGGCGGCCCTTCCAGCTCCATAAATGTTCCGATCGGTGTTTCATCCAATTCGATCAGCAGGCCCTTGGCCCAGTCCTCTGTCGGCAACCGAAACGTAGTCCGATATTTCTCATAGTGGAAACTTGGGCGCATTCCCAACCTTTCCAGAATCTTCGCCGCGCCTGCCGCGTCGCCAAGCTGGAACTCAATCTCTTCACGGACCTTGTGGCCGCCGCCGATTTTCGATCCGCCGCCTCGTCGTCGCCCGCCTACAACCGGTCCTTTGAACGTCAAGAGTGCAGGCTGGCCGCCGCTTTTCTTACTCCGCGAGACGTGTCGGTCTGGGGTCTCGACGCGAGTTCGCAGCAATTGCTCGCGCTTCCGCAGGTCCTGCCGGTCCGTGTCGAAGAGCGTGTTCCACTCATGCACCCGCCCGGTTCCGCCCAAAAGCCGTCGCGCTCCCATGCCCTTCAGCGCCGCTTTCAACGCCTCCGTGTCCTTCACCCGCAACTTGATTTCGATTTCTTGCGCCATTTGCTTCCTGAGCCGCTGTCTCCGGCCTTTTTCTCACCGCAGGTTTCCGTTGTAGTATAACGGACGTACGCGATCCACCTTCGCCGGTCACCCAAAACCCGCCGCGCGCCAAGCAGCGTCGAAATATGGCATCGTATAATGGACCCATGACCTCAGACGCGAATACTGCCACGCCCAGCCGTTCCGAAGCCCACGAGACCCCCATCCCCAGTTCCTCGCCCGTTCAACCACCAGTCGCCCGCCGCCATCCTGTCGAGCACGTCATCCACAACGACCGCCGCATCGACAATTACGCCTGGCTGCACGAAAAGCAGAATCCCGAGGTCATCGCGTACCTCAACGCTGAGAACGGTTATAGCGACGCTGTTCTCCACGGCACCGAAGCCTTCCAGGAAAAGCTCTATCAGGAAATGTTGGCGAAAATCCTGCAGACCGACTTGTCAGTTCCCTACCTGTTGCGCGGCTACCTCTATTTCACCCGCACCGAAGAAGGCAAACAGTACCCGGTCCACCGCCGTCGTGTCGAAGCCGAAGGCTCTCCTGAAGAACTCCTGCTCGACCTGAACGCGCTGGCCGAAGGCCACTCCTTCCTCGGCCTCGGCTCCTTCGACGTGAGCGACGACAATCACTTGTTGGCGTACTCGCTGGACACCAACGGGTTCCGTCAATACACGCTGCAGATCAAAGATCTCCGCTCCGGCGAGACGCTTCCCGAACGCATCGAGCGCGTTACCAGTGCCGCCTGGGCCGCCGACAATCGGACGCTTTTTTACACCGTGGAGGACGAGACCACCAAGCGCTCTTATCGCCTTTACCGTCACTCCGTAAACTCGGCCGAGCCCGATGCTCTCCTCTACGAAGAACGCGACGAGCGCTTCCGTATCCAGATCGAGCGCACCCGCAGCGGCGCCTTCCTGCTTCTCACGAGTGCCAGCCACACCGCCAGCGAGGTCCGCTACCTCCCCGTCGATCAACCCCAGGCGGAATTTCGCGTGATCGATCAACGCGAAGACGCACACGAGTATTACGCCGACCACCACCCCGGCGCCGAAAGCGGCTGTCCGGGCGGCATTTTCTTCATTCGCACCAATTCCACTGGCCGCACCTTCCGCCTGATGAGCGCCCCGGCCGAAGACCCGCGCCGCAAATTCTGGCGCGAGGTCATCCCCACTCGCCCAAAGGTCATGCTCGCGGGTGCCGATGTGTTCCAGTCGCATCTCGTTCTGTTTGAACGCGAAGACGGCCTACCCTATTTGCGTATCGTCAATCTTCCCCACGCGGCTCCCGACGCGCTGGCGGCTTCGCACCGCATCGAATTCAGCGAGCCCGCCTACAACGCCTTACTCGGTGCCAACCCCGAATTTGTCACCAGTCATCTGCGTTTTCAGTACGAGTCGTTTGTCACCCCGCGCTCTGTCTTCGACTATGATTTGCAATCGCGCGAACGCATCCTCCGCAAACAGCAGCCCATCCTCGGTGGTTACGACCCCGCGCAATACGTCAGCGGGCGTCTCCATGCCACCGCGCACGACGGCACGCGCGTTCCCATATCGATCGTCCATCGTCGTGACACACCCCGCGATTCTTCGGCTCCGCTTCTCCTCTACGGCTACGGTAGCTACGGCATCTCCATGCCGGTGGCTTTTAGTTCGAATCGCCTCAGCCTCCTCGACCGCGGCATGATCTTCGCCATCGCCCACATCCGCGGGGGCGGTGAACTCGGCAAACCCTGGCACGACGCCGGCCGCATGCACAAAAAACTCAACACCTTCACCGACTTCATCGCCTCAGCCGAACATCTCGTCGCCGAGAAATACACATCGTCGCAAAAGCTCATCGTCGAGGGCGGCAGCGCCGGCGGCCTCCTCATGGGCGCGGTAGCCAACATGCGCCCTGACCTCTTCCGCATCGTCATCAGCCACGTTCCCTTCGTCGACGTCCTCAACACCATGCTGGATGCCTCGCTCCCACTGACCGTCGGCGAATACGAAGAGTGGGGCAACCCCCACCTAGAAGCGGACTACTTCTACATGAAAAGCTACTGCCCCTACACAAACCTCGATCGCAAAGCATATCCAGCGATGCTGGTTAAGACCTCCTTGAACGATAGTCAGGTAATGTACTGGGAGCCCGCGAAATACGTAGCCAAGCTCCGCGCACTGAAGACCGACACGAATCCGCTCCTACTGAAAACAAACATGGGCGCAGGCCACGGCGGCGCCTCCGGACGCTACGACTACTTGCGCGAAATCGCCCTAAATTACACCTTTCTCCTAACCCAACTCGGCATATACGCGTAGCTCAACAACGATTAGCCACGCGTACTACACCGCCGACGCTCCTCTTTCCTATTTGCTAAATCCCACGCGCCCGACTAATCTTTCGTTCACCCGCGCTGAAAGCAAACCGCGACGATCAACGAAGCATGTCCGACCCCACAACGCCGCTGATGCAGCAGTACCAGGCGATCAAAGCCCGCTACCCCCACGCCCTCCTGCTCTTCCGCCTCGGCGATTTCTACGAACTCTTCTACGAAGACGCCATGCTCGCCTCCCGCGAGCTGCAAATCACGCTGACCTCGCGCAATCGCGAAAAAGGCCAGCCAATCCCCATGTGCGGCGTTCCCTACCATGCCGCCGACGGCTACGTAGCCCGCCTGATCCGCGCCGGCTTCAAAATCGCGATCTGCGACCAAATGGAACAGCCCGGACCCGGCAAGAAAATCGTCCGCCGCGAAGTAGTCCGTGTCATCACTCCAGGTACAGCCACCGACGTCGCCGTCCTTGACGCCCGCGAAAACAATTTTTTGGCAGCCGTCGCCACGCATCCCTCAGGCTCCCCCATCGGCTTGGCGTACGTTGATCTCTCCACCGGTGAGTTTCAGGCCACGGAATTCTCAGGCCCTCGTGCAGCCGAAGATCTGCGTGATGAGCTTCAATTGCTTCATCCGCGCGAAACGCTTCTCCCCCGCCCACAACAACTGTTCGACACCGCGAAGGATTCTCTCCCCGACGGCGTTGGTGGAGTCGAATCGCGCCTCGAAGACTGGATCTTTCAGTACGATTACGCGTCGCGGCTCCTTCGCGAACAATTCGGCGTGGCCGAACTCACCGGCTTCGGCCTGGACGATCATCACCAATCGCTAGCCGCCGCGGGCGCGATCATCCACTACCTCCGTGAAAACGCCGCACGCGGAGTCGATCGCGGAGCAATCACCAGCGCGCAGGTTCGGTCGGCGGTCGTAGGCGCAAGCACCTACACCGCCACGGTGGGCTCAGATGCGGGCAACGGTGCCGCCGCCGCGCCCGCAATCGACGAAGCCGCCAGCCTCGATGCCCTCCGCCACCTGGACCGCATCCGTTACTACGAGCAACACGACTCCTTGGTTCTTGATCCCGTCTCCGTCCGCAACCTTGAGCTCATCAATCCGATCTTCACTGAAGAAACCACACGCAGCGGACCCACCACGCTCCTCGCCGCCCTCGACGCCACAGTTACCGGCATGGGCGCGCGCCTTCTACGATCCTGGATTCTCCGCCCGTTGATCGACCGCGAATCGATCGATGCCCGCCTGAATGCGGTCGCCCAACTCGTCCAACAAACGGTCGTCCGCGGCGAAATCCGCAAAGAACTTCGCGGCATTCTCGACCTCGAGCGCCTGACCAGCCGCATCACCCTGGGTCTCGCCACGCCTCGCGAATTGATCGCTCTCCGCCGCTCTTTGTCTCAACTTCCGATCTTGAAAAATTTCCTCACCGCGCCACCCAAAGGCGGGAGCGATCTCCTACGCCGTCTGCACAACGAAATCGACGAGCTGATCGACGTCCGCGAACGCCTCGAGCGCTCTATCGCCGACGATCCCCCAGCCCTCGCTACCGAGCCTGGCATCATCCGCAGCGGCTACCACGCCGAGCTCGATGAACTGCGCAACCTAAGCCAGCACAGCAAACAAATCATCGCCGCAATGGAAGAGCGAGAACGCAAGCGCACCGGCATCAATTCGCTAAAGATCCGCTTCAACAGCGTCTTCGGCTACTACATTGAAATCTCGAAACCAAATCTGCACCTCGCGCCCGCCGACTACGAGCGCAAACAGACTCTCGTCAACGCCGAACGCTTCACCGCTCCCGAACTGAAAGAATACGAGCGCAAAATCCTCGCCGCCGACGAGCGCATCGCTGAAATCGAACGCCAACTCTTCATCGACATCCGCAACGGCATCGCCGCGCACGCCGTGCGCCTGCGCAAGACCGCCGCCGCCATCGCCCAAATGGATGTGCTCACCACGTTCGCAAAGCTGGCCGCCGACCGTGGCTACGTACGTCCCGAGTTCACCTCCAGCGGCGAACTCCTGATCATCGGCGGCCGTCATCCGGTCATCGAAGAACTCCTGCGCCAGCGCGGCGAGCGCTTCGTCCCCAACGATCTCTACTTCGAGCCGCACACCCAGCAACTTCTCCTGATCACCGGACCAAACATGGGCGGCAAGTCCACATATCTCCGTCAAGCCGCGCTAATCGCCTTGATGGCGCAAGGCGGCTCGTTCGTTCCCGCCCGCCAAGCCAAGCTCCCCATCGTCGACCGCATCTTCACGCGCATCGGAGCCAGCGACAACCTAGCCCGCGGCCGCTCCACTTTCCTCGTAGAGATGAGCGAAGTGGCCAGCATCCTGAATCACGCCACCCCCGCCAGCCTTGTCCTCCTGGACGAAGTAGGCCGCGGCACGGCAACGTTCGACGGCCTCTCCATCGCGTGGGCGGTAGTCGAGCACCTCCAGAAACACACCCGAGCCCGCACGCTCTTCGCCACCCACTATCACGAACTGACGGAGCTAGCCGATCTCCTGCCAGCCGTCAAAAATATTCATGTCTCCGTGAAAGAAACCCCCAACGAAATCATCTTCCTGCGCCACGTAGAACCCGGCAGTGCCAACAAAAGCTACGGCATCGAAGTTGCCCGCCTGGCAGGCCTCCCGCGCAGCGTCATCGAGCGCGCCCGCGAAGTCCTAAAACGACACGAACAAAGCGAGCACCAACTCAGCGAAAAGCTATCCCCAGGCGCCGTCGGAGCCGCCGCAAACGGCCACTCTGCCCAATCGATCCTCTTCACCCCATTGGATCGCGCCGTCCTCGACAAACTCCGCGAAGCGGACCTAGACCAACTCAAGCCCCTAGACGCCCTAAACCTCCTCGCCGAACTAAAAAAGCAAATCTCGTAGTTGGCGACAGACACAGCCAGGAATGGCTGTGCCACAAGGGCGACTTCCGTTGTCTTTTCGACTCACGCGATCCTTCTTCTCTGTGCTCTCTGTGAACTCTGTGGTGAAATCTTACTGACGCCTTCAAAATGAAATCCCGCCCGCTCCTAGTCGTCGGCTTAATGTCCGGCACCTCCGCCGACGGAATCGACATAGCTTTGACTAAAATTTCCGGAGCGCCTCCCAATCTCGATGCCAAACTGTTGAACCACACGTCCGTGAATTTTCCGCCAGCGCTCAGAAAAGAAATTCTGCGCGTAGCCGAACAACAACCCATCAGAGCCGGCCAACTCAGCCAATTGAATTTTCGTCTTGGAGAAGTCTTCGCCGAAGCGGCGCTAACAGCTTGCAAGCGTTTCCGCGTCGCCGCAAAAAAAATCGCGCTCATCGGCAGTCACGGGCAAACGATCTTCCATCAAGGGGAACCGGGGTCATATCTCGGTCACCCCAGCGCTTCCACACTCCAAATTGGCGAGGCAAGCATCATCGCCGCGCGCACCGGGATCACCGCCGTCGCCGACTTCCGCCCCGCCGATATCGCTCTCGGCGGCCAAGGCGCCCCGCTCGTCCCCTACGCCGACTATCTTCTCTACCGCCACGCCAGACTAGGCCGCGTCTCTCTGAATCTGGGCGGCATCGCGAACATCACCGCTCTCCCAGCAAACGCCAAGCCGTCGCAAGTGTTTGCCTTCGACACCGGCCCCGCCAACATGCTCATCGACGCCCTGATCCAACACTTCACGCATGGCCGTCAGCGCTATGACAAAAACGCCGCCCTTGCCCAAGCTGGCCGCGCCATCCCCGCTCTCGTCAACGAACTAATGAAGGATCCATACCTTAGACTCGCGCCGCCAAAAAGTACCGGCCGCGAATACTACGGCCGTGTCTACGTAAAAAATCTGCTGTCCGCTGGCCGCCGCCACCACGCCAAACCCGCTGACATGGTCCGAGCAGCCACAATTTTCACCGCGCTCTCAGTAGTCGACGCGCTGCACCGCTTCGTTCTTCCCAAACACAAAATTCACCAGCTGATCGTCTCCGGCGGCGGCGCTCGCAACCCACTGATCCTCGCCCAACTCGCCGCGGCCCTCCCACGAATCGAGATCGTTCCCTCGGCGCAACTCGGCGTTCCCGAAGACGCAAAGGAGGCATTCGCTTTCGCGCTGATGGCCTACGAAACCTTCCACCAACGCCCCGCGAACCTCCCCTCGGCCACAGGTGCGCAAGGCCCTGCAATCCTGGGTAAAATCTCCTATGCCCCGCCCCGCTGACATCGCACCGCAAAATTCTCCGCGCTCTCTGTGCTCCGGCCTCGGTGCCCTCTGTTTTCGATCTTTTTCTTTCCTTCTCCTCACATTCGCAAGCACCGTCGTAATTTCAGGCTGCTCGCGTACCTCGGCGTCCGATCCCTCGACGCTAACGTTTCTCCTGGAATCCAATCCCACAAATCTCGACCCCCGCTACGCCACCGACGCGCAATCGCAACACATCGACGGTTTGCTTTTCTCGAGCCTTCTCGAGCGCGACGCCCAAATGAAGCTCCACGGGGACCTTGCCGAATCCTGGGACACCCCCGATCCGCTGACCTACGTCTTCCATCTGCGCTCCGGCGTCCATTTTCAAGACGGCAGCCCACTCACCTCCGCCGAAGTCAAGTCCACCTTCGAATTCATGATGAATCCCGCCAACAAATCGCCCAAGCGCGGCGCCTTCCGGCTGGTGACTTCCATCGAAGCTCTCGATCCTGCGACCGTAGTCTTCCACCTGAAGGAGCCCTACGCCTCATTCACAATCAACCTGATCCGTCCGACCACCGGCATCGTCCCGGCGAACGCGGGAGTCGATTTCGCGCGTCGTCCCATGGGCTCCGGTCCTTTCCGCTTCGTCAGCCAAGCCCAGGATGACGAAGTGATCGTCGAGCGCAATGCCGCTTACTCCGGTTCACCCCGTAGCGATAACGCAGGCACTCCGCCATTTTCACGTGTCCGTTTCCGAGTCGTTCCCGACGCGATCGTACGCGCCCTCGAACTCCGCAAAGGCTCCGCGGACCTCGAAGTCAGCTCGCTTACTCCCGACATCATTCCCGTCCTCGCCAAACAACCTTCCCTAGCCGTCACGGAACGCCCTGGCACCAACTTTACGTATCTCGGCCTCAACCTCGAAGATCCCATCCTGAAACATCGCGAACTTCGCCAAGCGCTAGCCTACGCGACGGACCGCGAATCGCTGATCCGCTACTTACTTCACGGTCAAGCCCGCGTAGCCGGCGGGATTCTGCCCCCCAACCACTGGGCCTACGAGCCCAACGTGACGCAGTACACACTAGATACCGCTCGCGCCGAGCAACTTCTCGATTCCGCCGGATTCCCGCGCGGCAAAGACGGCGTGCGATTTCACGTCACGCTAAAAACTTCCACCGACGAGCAATTCCGTGTGCTCGGAGCAGCTCTGCAGGAACAGTGGCGCCGCGTCGGGGTCGACCTCGAGCTGCGCCCGCTAGAATTCGCAACGGTTCTTTCCGATGCCGTGAAAGGCAATTTCCAGATCAATCTGCTGCGCTGGGTGGGTGCCAACAACGACCCGGATATTTTCGAATTTGTTTTCTCCTCCAAGCGGTTTCCGCCGGACGGCGCCAACCGCGGCCACTACCGTAACCCGCGAATCGACGCGCTGACCGACCAGATTCGTACCGAGATGGACCAGGAGAAGAGGAAGGCTCTTTGCAGCGAAGCTCAGAAGATCCTGGCCGACGATCTACCTTATTTGCCGCTATGGTATACGGATGCCATTTCCGTGCATCGCAAATCACTGGGCGACCTATCCCTAAGCCCCACCGGCGATTTCGATTTTCTCGACACACTCCGATAGCGTCCTGCTCTCCTTTGTAGGGGCACAGCACCGCTGTGCCCCGGCTTGCCGGGGGAAGCACAAACCGCGTCGCCGGCACGGGCCAAGCCGTTGCTGCGCTCGATCACGTAAGCCAAAAAAAGGAAGAAAAGACGGACGCGTCCAGCTCCCGTCAGCCACCAGCGAGATCCTTGCCTTCATAGCACAAGCACTTAGCCCAGAATCGCTTCAATTTCCGAGATCGGGATGGCCCCTTCGCGCAGGACTTCCCAGTTATCGTCGTGCAGTCCGATGATAGTGGAGGGCAGACCCATGCCCGTCTCGCCGGCGTCGAGAACCAACGGAAGGCGTAGTCCCAGTTGCTTCATGAGTTGTTCGGTGTTGGCGCAAGCAGGAAACCCGGAAATGTTCGCGCTGGTTCCGGTGACAGGACCCCCGAACTCGTCAATGAGTTGCTCGACGACCGGGCTCTTCGGCCACCGCAGCGCCACTTTCCCCGTGTTCGCCGTCACCTTCAGCGGCACGCGGTTCGATGCATCCACCACCAAAGTAAGCCCGCCAGGCCAGAAAGCCTCGGCGAGTTTCTGGAAATTCCAAGGTGCGTGGTCCAGCCCGGAAACTTCTTCTTGGGGCTCGCGCATCAATACCAGCGCCTGATCCAGGGAGTTGACCAGGATCGGCAGGGCCCGCGTTTCGGGGCGGCCCTTTACGCGGTACAGCTCATCGACCGCCGCGAGATTGAACGGATCGGTAGCTAGTCCGTAGAAAGTATCCGTGGGGATTCCAATTACACAGCCCCGCACAAGGAAATGCGCCGCATATCGCAGTGCATCGGCTTCGGGGGCTTGCGCATTGACGCGCAACAGTTCTGCCGGCAACTTTTTGGCCTTTGGCGAAATCGTATTGCTACTCCTGCAGCGGTCCGCCCGCGCTGCCATTATTTGGGCGACGCTACCACACACCCGCCGACCGTGCAATGGCCCTCCGAGGTAGCACAGGCACTCTTGCCTGTGTCAGCGTTCACCCCGCCTGGGACCGGGCACTTCAAGAGGTCAGCGTTTGCCTACGCTTGGGCGGCCCTTCGCTTAGCGCTTTCGCCTTAGCAACGTCTCCGCCCGCACCCGCGCATCCGACGAATTGGCCTATTTGACGCGAAATTTGTTACGCTCCGGGGGATGGCCACCCCCGTCAAAGCCGCCAGAAACGCGCGCTCCGCGAATGCCGGGGCCGCTACGATTACCAGCCGCGACAATCGCTGGCTCAAGGAATTTCGCGTGGCTTTGCGCGGCGGATTGCAAACGGAATCCGGCTGCGTCGGCGTGGAAGGGGTCCGGCTGGTCGAGGAGGCTCTGCGTTCCGGCTGCCGCATCGAGGCGGTTCTTTTCAGCGAGTCCGGCGAGCGTCACCACGAACGCCTTGCGCCATTTGTCGATCGTCCCGAAATGGCATTCCCGCTCCTGCGGACGACGGATCGCCTCTTCGAGGGGATAGCCGACACCGAGCATCCTCAAGGGGTAGCCGCGCTGGTTGCGCCGCGGACAGCGACCCTTGACGATATTCTTCGCGCGCCTGGCCAAACTTGCTCTGCCCTGTTGGTTGTTCTTGCCGGCGTGCAGGATCCTGGGAACGTGGGCACCATCTTGCGCACCGCCTCCGCGTTCGGCGCGACCGGCGCAGTCACCACGGCTTCGGGACAAAGTGGCACCGCCAGCCCGTTTTCGCCGAAGGCCCTGCGTGCCTCCGCCGGCGCAGCGTTGCATCTACCGATTCTCGCGGGCATGTCTCTGCCCATATTATTGACGCAGCTTCGCGTTGCGAATGTGCGCACACTTGCCTCCAGCGTGCACGAACCACGCGACGGCGACTCGCCGCTGCTTGCGCCCTGGGAAGTGAATTGGTGCGAGCCGGTGGCGCTTCTCGTAGGGAACGAAGGCGCCGGCTTGCCGGAAGAAGTGGAACGCAGCGCGGACGCCCGCATCCGCATTCCCATGGCGAGCGGCATCGAATCGCTCAATGCGGCCGCCGCGGCGGCTGTGTTGTTCTACGAAGCGGCGCGCCAGCGAAAGTCTCTTCCTGGACGGAACGAGCTAATGCCTTGAGCCTCTTCTCGAAATTGCCACAACCGGTGGAACCCGATGTTCCGCTAGCTCATCAGCCGCTGGCCGAGCGCATGCGTCCTCGAACCCTGGATGAATTCATCGGCCAGGAAAAATTACTAGGTCCCGGCAAACCGCTGCGCGTGCAAATTGAGAACGACGACCTCGGATCGATGTTGTTCTGGGGACCGCCGGGCTGCGGGAAGACTACGCTCGCTCGGTTAATCGCGCGCTTGACGAGTTCCGAATTTGTTTCTTTCAGCGCCGTGCTTGCGGGCATCAAGGAGATCAAGGAAGTAATGGCCAGTGCCGAGCGCAAAGCCCGCTCCGGGCCGCGCACGATTGTCTTCGTGGACGAAGTCCATCGCTTCAACAAAGCGCAGCAGGACGCTTTCCTTCCCTACGTTGAGGCGGGACACATCACCTTCATTGGGGCGACCACCGAGAATCCATCCTTCGAGGTAATTTCGCCGCTTCTTTCGCGAACCAAGGTCTACATCCTGGACCCGCTGCCGACGCCGCTGATCGCCGAACTCATGCGGCGAGCCCTGAACGACAAAGAGCGCGGCCTGGGCAATGAAAACGTGGAAGCTAGCGACGAAGTGCTCCTTCGCATCGCGTCCTACGCCAACGGCGATGCGCGATCGGCCTACAACACGCTGGAGCTGGCCGTACGCGGCGCGAACCCCGACGCCGCGGGCGTCCGCCATCTGACCGCCGAACTCCTTGAAGACGTGCTCCAACGCAAACTGCTGCGCTACGACAAAGCCGGCGAAGAGCACTTCAATCTGGTCTCCGCGCTGCACAAATCGGTGCGCAATTCGGATCCCGACGCCGCGCTGTACTGGCTCGCGCGCATGCTCGAATCCGGCGAAGATCCGCTATATCTGGCGCGTCGCATGGTGCGCATGGCCAGCGAAGACGTAGGTCTCGCAGAGCCCGGCGCGCTCGCGGTCACGCTCGCGGCAAAGGAGGCGTTTGACTTCATCGGCCCGCCGGAAGGCAATCTAGCGTTAGCCCAGGCCGCTGTGTATCTAGCGCTCGCGCCGAAGTCCAACGCGCTCTACACTGCCTACGGCGAAGTGATGGAAGATGTTCACAAAACCGAGGCCGACCCCGTACCGCTGCACCTGCGGAATGCGGTCACTGGCTTGATGAAAAATGTGGGCTACGGCCAGGGATACAAATACGCGCACAATTTCGACGAGAAAGTCACCGACATGACTTGCCTGCCTGACAATCTCGCCGCCCGCACCTACTACAAACCGACCGACCAAGGCTTCGAGCAACGACTTCGCCAGCGGCTGGAAGACATTCGTAAGATAAAATCACGATCATCCGAATCTTGAGGTGCACCATGCGATTGGCACGCCATTTTGCATTGCTGTGGATCGTCGCCCTACCGATCGGCGCCATCGCCGCGCCCGAGCGACCCGAGATCACCGGCATCGCGCTGGTGCGTCTGCGCGTCAGCAACATGGATGCCTCGCGCGCCTTTTACGCCAAAACGCTGGGCCTGCCCGAAGTTTCGCAGGGATGTTTCAGCCCCGCGTCGGCCGCCACCTGCTTCTCGATTAATTCTTTGCAGAAGCTCGAATTGATTTCGAGCAACCCAGCCGAAACTAAGAACGCGGTGGAAGCCATCGGCTACCACGTCCGCGACGCGAGCATCATGCGTGACTACCTGCTTTCGCGCGGCGTAAAGTGCAGTGCGGTCAAGCGCAGCACGTCAGGCGACAAATTCATCGAAGTGCGTGATCCCGAAGATCACCGAGTCGTGTTTCTTTCTCCCGGCAACGGCACGATGAGCTCGGTAGCGATTTCGCCGCTCAGCAACCAGATCATTCACGCGGGTTTCGTTGTGAAGGATCGCTCCGCGGAAGACGCTTTCTACCAAGAAATCCTGGGTTTCCGCTTATATTGGCACGGCGGAATGAAAGATGACGAGACCAGTTGGGTAGCCATGGAAGTGCCCAACGGCACAACCTGGCTCGAATATATGCTCAACATCTCTCCGACAGCCGACCACCACACCCTCGGCGTGATGAATCACATCTCGCTGGGAGTGGTCGATATCAAAGCCGCGGACGCGCGCCTGATCCAGAACGGCTGGAAGCCCACCGAAGAACCCAAGCTCGGCCGCGACGGCAAATGGCAGCTGAACGTGTACGACCCGGATGACACCCGCGTGGAATACATGGAGTTCAAGCCGGCCCAGAAACCATGTTGCAGCGACTTCACCGGCCCTCACCCTGGACCTCAATGATGAATTGGCTTTTTCCCTGCTGCCAGATTCGCAGTCGACACCTTCTGTTCGTGCTTATCGTTTTAGCCTGGATCGGCTGCGCTGCGCCGCTTCGCGCGCAAGAACTCGACAAGCCCGTTCAGAACATCGACGAGGACATTACCGCCTTCGGCTACGCGCCCGACGGTCGCATCGCCTACGCGGTCAATCGCCCCTTCAAGACAAAACAATACGACCTGGAGCACGACGACATCTGGATCCAGGATGCGGGCGGCAAGCGTCGCCGCATTTTCATCGGCGAGAAATTCCAGCGCGGCGCGGCGCCGTTCACCTACAGCGTGAATTCCTTTCGCTGGTCGCCGAATGGACATTTGCTGCTGGCCGAATTGTTTACAACCACGGTAGATGAGACCGGCAAGACCGTCGATTCCACAATGACCCTGGTGCTCGACGAAAACGGCAAGGAAGTCCACTTGGGCGCCAGCGATAACGTCATCAAGGATGCAGCCGACGCGTCTTGGCTGATCGACAACGCCACGATCATCTATCTCTCGGAAGTGCTGAAGCCTAAAATCTTGTTTTCCTTTCACTACGTGAATCGCACCGGTGGCCCGCCGGGTCCCGTGTTTGAGGGGCGCACATTCCTGGACTTTGTTCCCGTCCCCGGAAGCAATGTAGCGCTGGCTGTCGAGCGAGACCGCAATCTTTCAGGTCCGCCGCGGCTGCAGCGTCTTGAGCTCTTGGCCCAGGACGATCACGAACTAGCCACGCTCGACGGCTACGACGGCGGCCTGTCTCTCTCGCCGGGCGGCACCAAGATCGCCTACTACATTGATCGGGAAGTCCTGGAGATTCGCGATCTCACCAATACCACACGCACCGCGCGAGTACGCGCCGGTTACGGAGTGTTTCGCTGGTCCCCCGACGAAAGTCGATTTCTCGTCAAGCGTTCGGTCGAAAAAAAATCCGGCGATCTCGTCTGGATCGATCTCCCGCCGCTCACCGCGCGATCGGCCGCCGACAAAGAACCACTCTCAGTCGGGCAGCCAACGCCGATTCCCTTGTTCCACGGGCTAAGCTTCCGCGAATTTGCGATCTCCCCTGACGGCAGGTCCCTGGCCGTCATCGCCCCAGGCAGGCGCAATCTGGCCGTGTACCCGCTCCCGCGGTAGCCGAATGTAGGGGCGCGCTTTAGCGCGACCGTTCTTTCTTCTTGCTAACATCTCTTCATGGTTTTCGTTATTCGCAAGGACATTCGCCTTCCCGACGATCACTACGTCGGCCAACGAATCTACTTCGTAACGATTTGCTGTGAAGGCCGCGCGCCTTTCTTTGGCCCGCCTGATCTTTGTAAGACTGCAATCGAAGCACTACGGCGCGTTTCTGTTTCAATGCACTTCATGATTCACGCGTATTGCATAATGCCGGACCACAGTCACATTCTTGCTGAAGGAAGCACGCCCGGATCGAACTTGACGCGATTCGCGGTCGGATGGAAGCAATCGACGGGATATTTGCTGCGTGACGAGGCCTCGACGCCTGTCTGGCAGCGGCGTTTCTATGATCATGTGTTGCGAAAGGCAACTGATTGCGAGGCTGTCGCCTGGTACATCTGGATGAATCCGGTTCGCAAGGGAATGATTGCGGAGGCCGAGCAGTATCCTTTTTCGGGTTCCTTCACGGTGGAGTGGCCGAGGTTAGCGCCAGCGCATACGAAATGGCTGCCGCCGTGGAAAACTGAGGAACGGACGCGCTAAAGCGCGCCCCTACACTTGTCGCGAGAATCAGCGCGACATAGCGCCGCGGCGGCGTTTGTGTTCGACGAAAATGCAGGCGTCCATCACGACGACCAGGCCCGCGGTGCGGGCCTTCTCCGCCGCCGCTTGATGCTCGATGCCCAGTTGCATCCAGACGACTTTTGCGCCGATGCGAATCGCGCCTTCTACTGCAGGCGGAACCTCTTCAGGTCGGCGGAAGATATCCACGATTTCGATTTTCTCGGAAGCGTCTTCGAGCCGCGCGTAACTCTTCTCACCCAACACTTCTCTCTCATTCGGGTTCACCGGAATGATGCGGTAGCCGGCAGTCTGCAGGTATTCGCTAACGCCGTAACTCGGACGACCCGGATTCGACGATAGGCCTACGACACCTATTGTGCGGTAGCGGTTTAGAATTTCGCCGACGGGGTCGGCCCCGAGATCGCTGCCGTCCGGGAGAAGAATCTTCATCGATAGATCCCCTCATTGGATGCGCAAGGCCTCCCGCAGTCACAAAGCCCTCAGCTGCTCCACTTCCCTCCGCGTCAGGGCCCGAAATTTCCCCGGCGCGACATCGAGAGCCAGCGTCCCGAGCTTGACACGCCTGATTTTTTCGACGTGATGACCGACGCGATCAAACATCCGCCGGATCTGCCGATTGCGCCCTTCGATGAGCACCACTTCGTACCACGGATTCGCGCCGTCCTCCGCGAGGCGAATCGACGCTGGTGAAGTCCTGACGCGGCGACCGTCGTCTAGCTCGATGGTGATTCCCTCGCGCAGGCGCGCAAGCGCCTTCTCGTTGGGCTTGCCGCTGATCTTGACCAGATAGGTTTTCGCGACGTGCGATCCCGCCTTGGTGAGCTTTTGCGCGAGCGCCCCGTCGTTCGTCATCAGCAGTAACCCCTCGCTCGCGTAATCAAGGCGTCCCACTGGATAGACGCGCCCGGGAACCCCCTTCATTAAGTCCATGACCGTCGGCCGCCCCTGCGGATCGTTTACAGTGGTGACGTAGTTCTTCGGCTTGTGAAGAGCAAAATAAACAAACTGCTCACGCCGCGGAAGCAGCTCGCCATCGATGGAGACTTGGTCCCGGTCGGGATCAGCTTTGGTGCCGAGTTCCGTAACAATCTCGCCGTTCAAGGTTACGCGACGCGCGGCGATTAATTCTTCGGCTTTTCGGCGCGAGGCTACGCCTGATGCGGCGATGATTTTCTGCAGTCGTTCGAGAGCCATGTTCGAGAGCCACGTAGCGAGCGAGCCTTCGCGTCAGGAGGATCGCGCCGCGACTTTGGCTTTGCGCACCGGGCTCGCCGCTTTGCGTAGCGCTTCAAGCTCAGGTTTCTTTAGCTCGCGGTAACGGCCCCGCGGGATCCCTTCCACGTGGATCGGCCCGATCGAGATGCGAATCCATTTTTCGATGGGATGCTGCGCCTTTTGCAGAACGCGGCGCAATTCTTCTTTCCGCGTGTCCCGCATGCGCACTTCATACCAGAAGTTAGCGGCGCGGCCGCGCGTGGAGTCCGGCTGCCGAAGCGTCTTCATCCGAACCCCGGCTTCCTTGCCCAGGTGATCGAGATCGTGAAGCGTGAGCATGCCCTTTACCTTGACGTGGTAGGCCTGCTCGAGATGCTCCCAATTCTTAAGCAGTTCCGCGGCGAGATCGCCGTCATTGGTAAGCAGGATCACGCCCGAGGTCGCGTATTCGAGATTGCCAACCGGATACACCCGCTCGGGAAAGCCGCGGAGCGAATTTCGCAAGGTCTTTCGGCCTTCCGGGTCAGACATGGTGGCGACCACTTCAGAAGGCTTGTTCATCGCAAGGTACACCAGACGCTGCGGCGCGGTGATGACTTTACCTGCGGCTTCGACGCGGTCAATGTCGAGATCAGCTTTGGTCCCAAGCTCGGTGACCACGCGCCCATTGACGCGCACCTGCCCGCTGAGAATCAATTGCTCAGCGTGCCGCCGCGAGGCGATTCCCGCGCGCGCAATAATCTTTTGAAGGCGTTCCCGCATATTGTGGTGTGATGTCAGCAGCGCACTTCTGAACGATGGTAAAGGCGAACGGCACTAACGTGCTCTCTATTCTCCTGCCACAGCCTTGCGAGATTTCTCCTCTTCAATCGCTTCGGAAGTCGTCTCCGGCGCGTCTCTGAAAGCCGACTCGGAAGTTTCCGCCGCAGGTTCCGATTGTGGCTCAGCGCCGACCGGTGAGGACTCCTCCGCAGGCGTATCCGCGCTCAGCCCCGAAGCCTTTTCTTGCGCGTCCGAACCCTGCTCGACCGACGCGGCATTTTCGGTTTGCGCCTGCGCTTCACCATGGACAGTTTCCTCCACGATGCCCTCAAGTACGCTTTCGTCTCCCGCGCCTGGCGTGGCGATGCCTTCGTCAGTTCCCAGCGCCTCCCGGGCAAGCGCTTCGAACTCTTTCAAGCTCGGAAGTTCCTGCAGATCGCTCAGCCCGAAGCGCATCAGAAATTCCTTCGACGTCCGATACAGGATCGGCCGCCCGATGACTTCCTTGCGCCCGGCTGTGGTGATCAGCCGCTTGTCGAGCAGTGTTTTCAGCACGCCTGACGTATTCACGCCGCGAATCTCCTGAATTTCCGGCGCGGTGACCGGCTGCTTGTAAGAGATTACCGCGAGCGTTTCGAGAGCAGGCATCGTTAGTCGCAGGGGCGGCCGCAGACTCTTGATGAACCGCCGCACCACATCGTGATGCTGCGGCTTCGTATACATCTTGTAGCCGCCGGCAACCGCCCGGACTTCGATGCCGCGCTCTTCGGAAGCATAGCTCGCCACAAGTTCGTCGAGCGACGACTGCACCGCCAACTTTTCGTCGCCCAGCGCCGTCGCCAGCTGTTCGATGGTAGCCGGCTCGTCTGCCGCGTAAATGATGGCTTCGAGCGCCGCTTTTCGTTCTTCGTTGGTCATAAAGCTAGAAAACTCCTCCAATTTCGGTCTTTCCATTTCAAACTCCCAACCTCTAACGTCCAATTCTGGACTTCCAATCTCCGACTTCCACTCTCCACCTTCCGCCTATTTGTATTCTTCGTCGATCTGCCGGACGCCGCCGCTTTCGTCAAACACCAGATCGAACGACTTGCCCTTTTTCACCACGATCTCGCCAAACTGCTTTTCCTGGGCCAACAGCACCGCCTGCATCTTGACCATCTCCAACACCGCGAGAAAGGCGACGATCATAGCGTGCCGCGAGGGGCACGCTTCAAAGAATTCGATCAGCTTGACCGAGTTGTCGTCGCTGGCCAGGATTTGCGCCCTCAACTGGGCCATCATCTGCGCCACGGTAAATTGCTCGTGCTGCAGATCAATGCGGGAGATTTCCTTGCGGCGCTCCAGCACCTGCTGGAAGACTTTAACGAGGTCAACAAGCGAAACCACCAGCTCGCCTTCCGTGCCTTCATCGTTGTAGAGCGACTTGTCCGGCTTCGACCACACGTTCTCTTCGATTTGCTGCTTCTGGTACAGCAACTGCGCGGCATTCTTGAATTTTTCGTGTTCGACTAGCCGCTGCACAAGTTCAGCGCGCGGGTCGGCAGCCTGCTCTTCCGCGACGCAAGCGGGTCCGGCGGCAAGCAGCATTTTCGACTTGATGTAAATCAGCGTCGCAGCCATGTAGATGAAGTCGGCAGACACATCGACGTTCAGGTCTTCCAGCTTGTGCAGGTACTCGAGATATTGCGAAGTGATCTTGGCGATCTGGATGTCATGAATGTTCATCTCCTGCTTCTTGATGAGATCCAGCAGCAGATCCAGAGGCCCCTCGTACATCGGGATATTAATTTTGTAAGGTGTCGCCATGTTGTTGTAGCGGCCGCTTTCCGAAGCGGGCGTTTTTAGTTACCACTAACTCAAACTCCATATGCGCCGGCTCCCCCCAGCAACTCAGGATAAATAGGAAGCCGCCACAAAGTCTCAGCCAGCCTTGGCCGCATCACCGCCGCCATCAATTTCCCGGCGCTTCTTGTCCCATCCAAAAACGGCCTCGCGCACACGCGCCATGGTTCGCTGCGCGTGTTGCCGTGCTACTTTCGATCCCGCGTCGATAATTTCCAGCACCCGAGCCTTACGATTTTCGTACTCCAGCCGACGCTCGCGGATTGGTGCGATCCACTCGATCAGATGATCGGCCATCTTTGCTTTGCATTCAATACAGCCGATGCCGGCGGTGCGGCAGCCCTGCGCCGCCCAATCCAGGGTTTCCTTGGGCGAGAACAGTTTATGCCAGTCGTAGACAGGACACACGTCCGGATTTCCGGGATCGGTGCGGCGCTTGCGCGCCGGGTCGGTCACCATGACTTTGGTCTTTTTGCGGATGTCGTCGTCGGATTCGCTGAGAGTAATGGTATTGCCATAACTCTTCGACATCTTGCGACCGTCGAGGCCGGGGATGCGCGGAGTTTTCGTAAGCATCACATCAGGTTCGTTCAATACAGTCAATTTTTGGAAAAACCGAGAAGCTCGCCTCGCTCGGTCCAGGAAATTCTGGATTCCCTCTTCTGCCGCTGTCGTACGCAGCTGTCCGACGAAATAGGTTTTGTCACTGTCTGACATCGGATAGTTAAGTTTTAATTCCGTGTTTAGGAATACTTTCCCTCGCAAACACTCGATCAGAAAATTCTCGTTCTCCTTCTCGAGCAGGCAGTTATCAACATCCAGTCCGTAGAAAACGTCAAACCGACGGACGATCTCGCGTGATAGTTCGACGTGAGAGACTTGGTCCTCGCCGACGGGTACGAATAGCGGTGTGCCTTCCTTACTGTAGATGACGATGTCCGCCGTCTGTAGGCATGGATAGCCCAGAAATCCATACATATGGAGGTCTTTTTCCTTCACGTTCTCAAAGGCTTCTTTGTACGTCGGAATGCGTTCGAGCCAGCTGAGCGGCGTAACCATCGAGAGGAGCAAATGCAACTCGGCGTGTTCGGGAACCAGCGATTGCTGGAAGATTACCGATTTGGACGGATCAAGTCCCGCGGCTAAATAGTCGGTTACGATTTCAATCGTGTTTTGCGCGACGCCGCTGGTATCCGCGTAGTCGCTGGTCAGCGCGTGCCAGTCCGCTATGAAGTAGAAGCAATCATATTCAGGATCATTTTGGAGGCGGACCCAGTTCTGCAGCGCCCCGAAATAGTGGCCTATGTGCAGGCGGCCTGTGGGGCGCATGCCGCTGACTACGCGTTTTTTCTTGATCTCGCTCCCAGTCGGCAAACTTTCCCTCTCCTCTACATAGGCGCCCGCCACGGTCGGCGGCCGCTACAACGGCATGACCGAGGCAACATCTACCGGGCTAAAGACCGGCCACTACAGGCCCAGGTCGCGGGCTATGATCATGCGTTGGACCTCGCTGGTGCCCTCGTAGATGGTGACCACGCGGGCGTCGCGGTACATGCGCTCGACATCGGTCTCCCGTGAATAGCCTACGCTGCCGTGAATCTGTACAGCTTTGGCGGCTACGCGATTGACCATCTCGCTGGCGTAGAGCTTGGCCTTCGATGCGGCGGCGCCCATGCGTCCACCGGAATCCTTCAGCCATGCCGCGTAGTAGACCAGGCCTCGAGCGGCCTCGATTTCGGTTTGCATGTCCGCCAGCATCCACTGGATCGCCTGAAATTCAGCGATATTCTTGCCAAACGCCCGGCGCTGCTTCGCGTATTTCGCGGCGGCATCCAGCGCCCCTTGCGCCAGGCCAACCGCCAGCGCAGCGATCCCGATGCGCCCGCCGTCGAGCGCACTGAGCGCGATTTTAAGACCTTGTCCCTCTTCGCCCAGGCGGTTTTCGACAGGAACTTCGCAATCGTTCAAGATAATTTCGACCGATGGCGAAGAATGCTGCCCCATTTTTTCTTCGTGCCGTCCAACGCGGAATCCTTTGAAGCTCGGCTCGACCAGAAACGCGGTGATACCTTTACCACCGGCTTCAGGATCGGTTTTCGCGAAGACGAGGAAGACTCCGGCTACGCTACCGTTCGAGACCCACGTTTTGCTGCCGTTCAGACGATAAACTCCGCCATCAGCAGCGCCGCCCTGAAGCCCAGTGCCTACCTGCGACCCGAGGTTCGATCGGGTGGCTCGCATTTGAATCCCCGCCGCGTCGGAGCCGGCCTGGGGTTCGGTGAGACAGAACGAGCCGAGGATTTCGCCGGTTGCCAGGCGTCGCAAATATTTTTTCTTCTGGGCATCGTTGCCGAAGCCAAGGAGTGGGACTTGCACCGCGGAATTCGTCACACCGAGCGAGGTCGCCATGGCGGCATCCACCCGCGCAACCTCCTCCAGCATGAGCACGTAGGAAATAGTGTCGAGGCCCGGGCCGCCCCACTCCTCCGGAACGAGCATGCCGCAGCATCCAAGCTCCGCCAGCTTCTTGATTTCCTCGTTGGCAAAGCGCCCTTCGCGGTCGCGCTGCCGCACCAACGGCCGCACTTCATTCTCCATGAATTGGCGGACGGTATCGCGAGTCAGTTTTTGGTGGTCGTTGAGCGAAAAATCCATCGTGTCCGGTGTACCAGCAGTACGAGTGATGCTAACACACGCAAACAGGCCGGACTAGCGGAGTTCCGCTGATCAAATCGCCACTACTTCGCCTGCGATTTTCCGGAAAGGCGTGCAAAGAAAGAAAACATTGCAACCGCGGCCAACGCCCAAATAACGGCACTGATGCTCCATGAGAGGCTGGGTGGCAGCCAGCGAACAAGCGTTCGATCAATACCCAGCACGATGGCGGTGAGGATCAAGAGTGCCGCGACGCGGGCCAGCGGATGATACTTCCAGTCTCCTTGCGTTTGAGTTTCCATAAGAGGGTTCGTCAGAGCTTGAACAATTCGCGCAGCCGTTTGGTCTGCACTCGGCTTACGGGGATTTCAGTCTGTTTCTTGTCCGCCATCTTTAGCATGTAGCTGGCCTTGAACCAGGGGACGACTTCCTTGATGTGATGGATATTCACCAGGTACGAGCGATGCGGACGCCAGAACGATTCCGAGTCAAGCGCGGCGTGTAGTTCTTCCAGCGTGCGGTAGTTCGAGGTGCCCTCTGCATCGCTGGCCACCACGGAGATAAGACCGTCATCGATGGAAGCGAAAAAAAGGTCTTCGGCGTCCACCAGCAGCAGGCGTTGCTGCGATTTGACGAGCAGCTTGGCGGGTTGCGCGGCTTGTTTGGACGCCCCTAGCTGCGTTACGAGTTGTTCGAGGCGCTCGGTGGTGGTCGTTTGCGTGTCCATCACCTTGCGCGCGCGCTGGATGGCCTTCGCGATGCGCGCCCTGTCGAACGGCTTCAGGACATAGTCAACTGCATTTACATCAAAGGCTTGCACCGCATAGTGATCGAAGGCCGTGGCGAAAACGACATGCGGGACCTTCATTTTCCGCTCCACCAGTTTTCGCAGCACCCCGAAGCCGTCCAGTCCGGGCATCTGCACGTCGAGGAATACCAGATCGGGCGCGTGCTCCTTGATCAGCGTCATGGCTTCGACGCCGTTCTTCCCTTGCCCGATGACATTAATCTCCGGGAAGCCTTTGAGCAAAAACGCGAGCTCGTCGCGCGCCGGCTTTTCGTCGTCGACAATGATGGTGCTAATGGACATGGGTTCGCCTATGAGTATAGGGACCCCGCCGGTCGCAGGCAATCATCGGCGAAGTCGCAGTGCGGCTTTGCAGTGCGGCGCTTGGCGAAGGCGTGGCCGCGCCTGATAAGATAGCCGCGGGAGATCCTCCGCGATCCATGCCACCCAAGAAATCCAGCAAGCCATCAGGGAAAGCAAAGACAAGTAAGGCCATCGGCAAAATCCTCCGCAGCAAGGTCATGTACAAGGGCGTGATCTTCGGAGTGCGCCGCGACGAGGTGCTCGAGCCCACCGGCGTGCGCACCACCCGCGAGGTCATCACCCATCCGGGTTCCGTCGTGGTGATGCCGGTGCTGCCCGACGGCCGCATTATTTTGATCCGGCAATATCGCCACGCGGCCCGGCAATTTCTGTGGGAGCTGGTCGCTGGCCGCATTGACCAAGGCGAAAGCGTCCGACAAGCCGCCGTCCGCGAGCTGATCGAAGAGACCGGCTACCGCGCCAAACGTCTGCGGATTTTTCTCGATCTCTTCCCAACCCCGGGCTTTCTCGAGGAGCGCATGTACATCTTGCTCGCGCAAGGCTTAACGCTAGGCAAGGCCGAGCCGGAAGAAGACGAGAAAATCACGGCGAAGCCTTACACGCGCGCGGAACTTGAAAGAATGATTCAGCGCGGCATTCTACGCGACGCGAAATCGATTGCCGGGCTCCTCTACTATTTTCGGTTTCTGATGTAGCACCAGTCCCGAAAGTGTAGATGCGACGCTTCAGCGCGTCCCTCTTGCGGTCGACTTAAGCACTTCGCCTTCCTGGCACGGCCGCTCGCACACCAGCGACAAAGAGCAGAAGAATTAGCACACGGGACGCAGAGAGTTCACAGAACGCACAGAGACGAAATGGCCCCAGTTCCTGCTGCAGTCCAATCCCAAACAGTTGCAGCAACCGAGGCCTGCGTTCCCCCTGAAGCTAACTCCGCGCGCACGTTGCGATTCCTGCTGCCGGTGACAGTCTTCCTCGGCGCGTTTCTGCTTTTCCTGCTCGAGCCGCTGTTCGCCAAGTTGATTCTTCCCCGGTTCGGAGGCTCTGCTGCGGTCTGGGCCACGTGCCTCGTATTCTTCCAGTCGGCCTTGCTGCTCGGCTATTGGTATGCCGATGTTGTCGCCCGTCGCCTCACTCTTGCGCGGCAATCGGTCCTGCACATCGCGCTGCTATTCCTAAGCCTTTGTTTCTTGCCAATCGCACCGCGCGCAATCTTCCACTTACTCGACGCAACCCACCCGGCGGCCCATATCCTCATCGTACTGACCGCCTCGATAGGCCTGCCATTTGTCCTTCTCAGCGCCACCAGCCCGCTGGCCCAAATCTGGCACGCCCGCACGGCCGGCAGCGGCGAGCCCTACCATCTGTTCGCGGTGTCGAACTTCGCTTCGTTGCTCGCGCTCTTGAGCTTCCCGTTCCTGATCGAGCCGCGAATTTCTTCTCACGGGCAACGGCTCTTGTGGTCCGCCCTATTCCTTGTCTTTGTAATCATGTGTTCGTTCACGGCATGGCGCGCGAGCCGCGGCGGTTCTGGAGTCGCCACCACGACAACGCAGGTCGCGGGGAACACTGCCCCGCCTGCACTTCGCGAAAAATTGTTGTGGCTAAGCCTCTCGGCCTGCGGTTCGATGCTCCTGCTCTCCATCACGAATCACATCATGGAGAATGTCGCTCCCGTGCCGCTGTTGTGGGTTCTCCCGCTCGCGCTATACCTGCTTACCTTCACGCTGGCCTTCCATCGCCGGAGTCTCTATTCGCGGTGGCTGATGGTGCGACTTCTGGCGGTCGCCGTGGGCAGCCTCGGCTACGCCATCTACGATCCGTCCTTCACCGAATCGATTCAGGTGATCGTGCCGCTGTTCTGCGGCGGCCTGTTCCTGTGCTGTCTCTTCTGCCATGGCGAGCTCGCAAAACGCCGGCCCGCTCCCCGCTATCTCACCTCGTTCTACCTGATGATCTCTCTGGGCGGGGCGCTGGGCGCCATCTTTGTGGGCATTCTTGCGCCGGTTGTTTTCGACGGTGTCTATGAATTCCCGCTGTCGCTGTGCGTGACCTCGATACTCGGCGTGATCGTCGTATGGCCCGAAGGATGGCTGGCGCGCGCCTTCTGGGCCTTCGCAACCCTATGCATGGCCGTGGTGCTGGCCTACAACGCGCACGCCTACAAGAAAGATTCCATCTTCACGGTCCGCAATTTCTACGGTGGCCTCCGTGTCGAGCAGCACCGCGACTGGCTCAAGCAGCCGTACCGCACGCTCTATCACGGCAGGATCGAACATGGCACCCAATTTCTGGATCCCCCGAAGAGCCTCGTAGCCACAACTTACTACGGTGAAAATTCTGGCGTCGGAAAGGCCCTGAACAATTTTGGCGGAGCCCCAAAACGCGTTGGCCTGATAGGACTGGGCGCGGGAACACTCGCCGCCTACGGCAATGCCGGAGACTATTTCCGTTTCTATGAAATTAATCCGCTGGTGGTGTCGATCGCCCGGAACTGGTTTACCTATCTCCGTGACACCCGCGCCAAAGTCGATATCGCCATGGGCGACGCCCGCCTATCGCTGGAGGCCGAACCTGATCAGCAGTTCGACGTGCTGGCGGTCGATGCTTTTTCCGGCGACGCCATCCCCGTCCACCTCCTGACGAAGGAAGCTTTCGCCCTGTATCTCCGGCACCTCAAGCCCGGCGGGATTCTGGCGATCCACACGTCAAACACCTACTTGAATCTCAATCCGCTAGTTCAGTTACTCGCCTGCGATGCCCATTACCCGGCGCGTCTCATCACCAATGACGACGATCTGCGAAAACTGATCGACGCGTCGGACTGGGTGCTGGTCACCCGCAACCAGCAATTCCTGAACGACCTGGATGCAACCGCGTTCGAGGAACCCATCGTGGTGCCGTCAAAGCTGCGACTCTGGACCGACGATTATAACAACCTGTTCCAAATCCTGCGCCCAGTTCAATTCCACAAAGCTGCTTCCGAGTGATGGCGGTTCTTGGACGCGGCAAACACTGTTTGGCTGCTTGCCGCGCCTGAAAAAGCATTCAGGAATATTCTTGTTTTCGTAAATTACCTGCAATGCCGTATTCAACATCCTATTGTGGCCCTCGGAGAACCCCTGTGTTAAATCGTTTCACAAGAGCTGCAGCCTCTTGCTTGGTTTAACAACCGCGACGTTTGTTCTATTGACTGCGACTTTCATTCTGCTACACTCCGCGCAATTCAATTTTTCTAGCGGCCGTGCGGGTGTATTTACTCGCGGCCGCGGTCGGAAAATCTCAGTTTTGTAGTCCATGGAGGGGAATAGCGGTGCGAGGAACGGTTAAATGGTTCAATAATTCAAAAGGTTACGGCTTCATCGGGCGCGACGATGGGCCCGATGTTTTCGTCCATTATTCCGCAATCACTGGTGACGGCTACCGCACTTTGCAGGAAGGAGATCCGGTCGAGTTTGAAATCGTCCAGGGACCGAAAGGTCCTCAGGCGGCAAACGTGCAGAAAGCAAGCTAAGCAGCACCCGGCAATTATTTTGGGCCCTTTTATTGGGACTGTTGCCAACGCACACCGTAGAGGCACGATATATCGTGCCCCTCGCGACGCTTGCGGAGTGTTCGGCGGTTGCCACCGACCGAACGTTCCATCCTCCCGAGTGTTCTCTGCGCCCTTCTCGCCTTATAATCCCCCGCATGGACAACAAGACGCTGGCACGCATTCTCCGCGAAACCGCACAACTCCTGGAAATCGATGGTGCGATCATCGGCCGTTACCGAACCTACGAAAAAGCCGCCGAGCTGATTGCCGGCATGCATGAATCCATCGAGCAGCTTGCCAAAGAGCCGGAAAAGCTCGAGGAATTGCCGGGAATCGGCGAGCGAATGGTCGAGCACATCCAGGAAATCATCGCCGGCGGCGACTACAGCCTGCGCCAGAAACTGCTCAAGAAGTACCCGGTCACCCTGCTCGACATTCTCAATTTGCAGTCGCTCGGGCCGAAGAAAGTCGCGTTTCTCTGGTCCAACTTCAAAGCCGCTACGGTGGCCGACGTGGAAAAACTGGCGCGCGAGGGAAAGCTCCGGGATCTGCCCGGCTTCGGCGAAAAGAGCGAGCAGAACATCCTGAAGGCGGTCGAAACTCACAAACGGTCCACGGGACGCTTCCGACTGGACGCTGTCGAAGCTGCGGCGGCAGCTATCACTGCGCACATCGAGAAATACCCGAAGGCAGTGGCCTCCGTGACCCCGGCAGGGTCGCTGCGACGCGGTCGGGAGACCGTGGGCGATCTCGATCTGCTCCTGACCTTGGCCGACGGCTTCACTTCACAAAAGCACATCGACGCGATTGCCGAACACATCCTGCAATATCCTCGCATCGATCAGGTTCTGGCTCACGGTGAGAACAAAGTCAGCTTTACCCTCGACAACGGCCTCCAGGTGGACGTGCGTCTCCTCGAAAAGGAAAGTTTCGGCGCAGCGCTTCTGTATTTCACTGGTTCCAAGGAGCACAACGTTGCGCTGCGTGGCCGCGCCAACGACATGGGTTATACGCTCAACGAATATGCCTTGGCGACGCTAAAGGGCGAACGCCGGGTCGCCGGGCGTACCGAAGCGGAAATCTACGCCAAGCTCAAACTCGACTACGTCCCGCCGGAACTTCGCGAGAATACCGGCGAGATCGCTGCCGCCGAGCAGCACAAGCTGCCTAAGCTGATCGAGCTCGCCGATATCAAGGGCGACCTCCAAATGCACTCCACCGCCAGCGATGGCAAGAACACCGTTGAGGAAATGGCCGAAACCGCCCGGCAGCTCGGCCATGAATACATCGCCATGACCGACCACTCGAAATCAGTAACCATCGCCAACGGACTGGACGAAAAGCGGGTCCTCGCCCACATTAAGAAGCTGCACGCAATCGACAAGAAGGGCCTGGGCATACGCGTCCTGGCGGGCTCCGAGGTGGACATCCTCAAGGACGGCGCTCTGGACTATTCCGACGAAATCCTGGCGCAGCTCGACGTCGTGGTGTGTTCCATCCACTCGTACATGCAGCTAGATCGCGCGGCGATGACCGACCGCATGCTCGCCTGTATCGAGAACCCCTACGCGCAAATCATCGGGCATCCCACCGGCCGGCGGCTTCTGGTCCGCGATTCTTTCGACTACGACATGGAAAAGGTCCTGGATGCCTGCGCTAAACATGGCGTCGCCATGGAGTGCAACTCCTACCCGGAACGCCTTGATCTCCGCGACGTTTATCTGCGCATGTGCAAGGAGCGCGGTGTGAAGGTGGTCATCTCCACGGACTCCCACAACACCCTGCACCTGCCCTTCATACGCTACGGCGTAACCATGGCTCGCCGAGGCTGGCTCGAGAAATCCAACGTCATCAATACCCTTCCGGTCGACCAGTTCCTGGCCGCACTAAGGCCAAAACCCGGCGCGGTCTCCAGGAAGCATCCCGCCGCGAAAGCCCGCGGCAACCAATGAAGCAGAGCGTTCCACCATGTAGGGGCGTGCTTCAGCGCGTCCTCGCGAGCGCCACGCGAGCCGGCTCCGCCAGGTCGAAGCATCATGCTAAACCGTCACAACGTCCGCTCAGCCCATGGAACCTTTTTCTGGCACCTGACGTATCTTCTTCTGTAGAAAGGGCGGCGGTTGGCGCTGCTCGTTACTGGATGAGACGCATAGCGGCCCTCGGCCCGCTGTAACGCTGCGACGGATGGCACTTACGGAGGTTCACCAAGATGAATGCACTTCCCTATCGACCGGCCACCAGTCTAGCTGTGGCGCTTGGGCTCGTGCTGTCGGCGGCTGTCTTCGCGCCTCGCGCCAAAGCCGAAGATTGGACCAAGTCCTACACGGTCTCCGGCCGGGCCCAAGTCAAGGTAGACACCAATGACGGCGCTGTCCAGATCTATACCGGCGACTCCAAACAAGTCGATTTTCGGGTCATCTACGATGGCTACGAGATGAACAAAAGCATCCATGTCGACTCGCGGCAGGACGGCGACAGCGTTCAGATCAACGCTCGCGTCACCGGCCATTGGGGCTTCTCCTGGGGGAATAACCGCCGTAATGTCCGCATTGAGGTCCACATGCCGAAAGACGCCGACATCCAGATCGATACCGGCGACGGCTCGGTGACCACCCAATCCCTGAATGGCAGGGTGAAAATTCACACGGGCGACGGCTCAGTGCGCGCCCAGGAAGTGAGCGGCGACGTAGATATTGATACAGGCGATGGCAGCATCACTGTGGACGGGGCAAAAGGCGATATCCGTCTGCGCACCGGCGATGGACATATCGACGCGCGCAATCTCGACGGCAAAGTCGATGCGATGTCGGGCGACGGCCACATCAAGCTGGATGGCCGCCTGGACGCCTTAAGCGTCAAGACCGGCGACGGCAGTATTGATGCCCGCCTGCAGCCCGGCTCCAAGGTCAACTCCAGCTGGAGCATTCGCACAGGCGACGGCAGCGTCGATATCGTGCTGCCCGCCGATCTTCAGGCCAACATCGACGCCAGCACCAACGACGGACACATCAGCCTAGGCATTCCTGTCACCGTAGAAGGAACTTTCAGCAATTCGCAGATTCACGGCAAGATGAACGGCGGTGGGCAACCGCTCGTAATTCACACCGGCGACGGCTCAATCCGCCTAAGCAAGAGCTAATCTAGCCTGACAAGAGCAACTTTAGCGCAGCGTCTCCGCGATCTCAGCGTCTCGGCGTTATCCGTTCTCCGCCCTCTTCAATGTCAACGCTAACCGTTTGCCTGTTCTATCTCGAATGGCGCCCGAACAGACCCCAGAGTTTGGCGGTGGCCGACCGGCCAGTTCCTGACCCGGCCTCCTACGACCCGAGTCCTATTAGCCCTTGTCACTTAGGTACCAGTACTGTAAAATATGTCAGGTTCAGCCTCTAATCTGTCCTAAGTTTATATACAGGATTTTGGTTAGCACCGAGCTAACTTCATGAATCTTAAGGCCTGAGCTTTGGGCCTGTACATGCGGTTAAGAAACCGAAATTGAGGGAGCTCTCATGATCATCTTCATCATCACGTTCGCCATCGTGGCACTGTTCGCTCTGACCTTGACCGGCTCCATCGCCACTACCTCTCGCCGCCGCTCGTAACCCTTAGCCAGACTTTGTAGGGGAAGGGCTCGCCCCTGCCGGCGTCAAAACAACCACGGCCTAACCTCGAACCTCTCGAACCGAAGCAGTCAAGACACTGTAGCGGCCACCTTCCCAGGCGGGCGCCTTTCGACCATCTCCGCGGCGGGAGAAGCGCCTGGCGTTCATTTCCCTGCAAGCCAAAACCTCCACCCTCCGACCTATTCATATCGTAATGCCACCAAAGGACTGACGTGCGTCGCCCTCCGCGCCGGCAACCAGCAGGCCAGTAAAGCAACCGCCGCCAAAGTCACCGCGACAATGACGAAGGTCGCCGGATCGCTGGAGCTTACGCCTACCAAAAGGCTCCCCAGGAGGCGGGTCCCCGCGAAAGCGGCTCCCAGCCCGATCACAATCCCGACCCCGATCACGATCAGGCTCTGCCCAAGAACCATCGTGAGAATGTCCTGAGGTTTCGCGCCAAGTGCCATGCGAATCCCGATTTCGTGGGTCCGCTGCACCGCGGCGTAGGAGACCACGCTGTAAACCCCTACGACCGCCAAGATGAGTCCAAGCAGTCCGATCGCGGTTGTAAGCTGCGCTCCCAGCCGGAAGAAGAGGAAGCCGTTGATGCCTTCCAAGTCCGCTCTCAGCGTTCTCATGCCCGAAATCGGCAATCCAGGCGCCAGCTCCTGCAATTGCGCCGCGATCTGCTGTTCCATGCCTTCGGGTGGGACCGATGTGCGAACGTGAATCGTTCGCAGCGGCATATAGCTCTGCTCCATCGGCACATAGAAGGCGGGCAAGGGGTCCTCGACGACGCCCCGGTATTTTCCGTTCTGTACCACGCCCACTACTTCGATGAGACTCTGGTCCGCTTTGGCTGGCCCCCTCACCTTGAACCGTTTTCCCAGGACTTCGTCGCTGGGCCAGAATTTCTTGGCCATCGCTTCGTTGACGATAGCCACCTTTGCGGCTTTCTCCGAATCCGCTTTGGTGAAAACGCGGCCACGATGCAGCGTAATCCGCAGCGTCTCGAAATAATCAGGACTAACCATGTTGTAGTAGACAACCGGCTCGGGCTGGCCGGCTTCCAGAGGGTGCTCCTCAACGATTATTCGCTCGCTCGCGCTCATTAGTCCCAACGGAACCGAAAACGCCTGGCTAACCGACACGACCCCCGGCAAACTCCGCAGCCGCTCTTCCGCGTCCCGGTAGAATGCCTTTCCCTGCTGCTCCGTATAGCCCAGTTGCTGCACATCGAGCGGCACGTCAACGACATGATCCGCGTTCAAGCCCAGATCGATTTCCCGGGCTTTTCCCGCGCTGCGGATAAACAGTCCCGCGACGATCAGCAGCAACAGCGAGCCCGCGACCTGCGCCATCACCAGCGTATTCCGCACCAGATGACGTCGCGGGCCCTCCGACGACCCTCGCCCGCCCTCTCGCAGCATCGAATTGACGTCGGTGCGCGCCACGCGCAGCGCGGGCATGATCCCCACGACCGCGCCCGTCACTACAACCGTGGCCAAGGTGAAAAGGTAAACGCGCAAATCGGGCTGAAAATTAAAGGTAACCGGCAGGTCTGTGCCTAGCGGCACAGAACTTAAAAATCCAGACGACCACCAACCCAACAGCAGACCGGCGCCGCCACCCAGAATCGCCAGCACAAGACTTTCCGTCAGGTGCTGGCGCACTAACCGCGCCCGGCCCGCGCCGATCGCGGCGCGAATGGCCATCTCTCGCTGCCGCACCGTCGCTCGCACCAACAATACGTTCGCGATGTTGAAACACGCCACCAGCAAAACTAGCCCCGCTAGCACCGTGAACGCCAGCGACACATTCGGGATGGTATTGTCGGGATCAGGCTCGGGCCGCGCCAACCGCTCTGGGAAAATCTGGTAAGTGATTCCCTTGTCGCTTTCCGGATGCTGCTCGCCGATGCGTCTTGCGATTACGTCGAGCGTGGCCTTCGCTTGTTTCAGATCGACATTCGGCTTCAGCCGTTCCATCAGCGTAAGCGAGCGCCGCTCGCGATGCGTCCAAATCTCCTGCACGGATTCGATGCCGCCGGGCCCCGCAATTGCGCTCAGCGGCATGTAGCCGTCCATATTCAAGAACCCGTAGGTGCCTTGAAAATCTTTCGGCGTCACACCAATAATAGTTACCGGGTGATCGTCGACTTGGACTTGCTTCCCGATCACGCTCTTGTCGCCGCCAAATCGCTTTTGCCAATACCCGTAACCCAGCACTAAGACCGGATCAGCCCCAGGAGTTTGCCCCTCGGTCGGAAGAATCAGTCGACCCAATGCCGGCTTAATCCCGAGCGCCGAAAAATAATTGCCGGTCACCCGGCTCATCACGCAGTGATCGCCCTTGCCATCGGCAATCAAGCCGACCAATGTCGTGCGGTAGCCGAACACTTCGCCGGATGCCTCCGCTTGGCTACGAATATCCTGGAAATCCGGATATGAGAACGACTGAAAGCCTTCGGCGCCGGGTTGCTTCATCGCCAGCACGGTGATCTGTTCCGCGTGGGGCACCGGAAGCGACCGTAGCAGCAGTCCGTTGACAACGCTGAACACTGTGGTATTGACAGCCATCCCTAGTCCCAGCGTCACCACCGCGATGATCGCGAATCCCGGCGAATTGCGCAGCGAGCGCATCGCGTACTTCATGTCCTGCCAAAAGCTTTGCATAGTCCGTACCTCGCCACTCAAATCGAGACTCTATCCATCCAAATTGCAAGCCACGCTCCTCCCAGGCACGCCTCTAAACACAGTGGAATCAGCTTGTTCGTTCGACCAAGCCAAAACGCCTACACTCGCCAATGCGCGATTCTGGGACGTTCTGTCCGCATTCGGACAAGCGCGCACACCTTCCATTCATGTCCACGTCGTCCGCCCTTTCTCCCCGAGCAACTGTAGAGGCCGTTTTCCGAAGCGGGCGCCTTTGGAAAATCCGCCCGCCGCGCTAATTTTTCTCCCAACTCCGCGGAAAGGAGTATGATCCCAGACGCTCGGTTCCCCACGAACCTTTTGCAAAGCTGCAGGAGAATCACCATGGCAAGTGTCGTCCCGATGCCGGCCCCCGACCGCGATCGCGTTGCCGCCCTTCAGAGATATGCCATCCTCGACACCGAACCCGAGCAAGCCTTCGACGACCTCACACTCCTGGCCTCGTTCGTTTGCAAAACGCCCATCGCGTTGATCTCCCTGGTCGATGAAGACCGCCAATGGTTCAAGTCCAAGGTCGGCATGGACGCTTCCCAAACGCCCCGCGACATCGCCTTCTGCTCCGTCGCGATTCAGCAAACCGATGTGATGGTTGTTCCGGACACGCTGCAGGACGAACGCTTCCGCAATAATCCGCTGGTAGTCTCTGGACCGAGAATTCGCTTTTACGCCGGCGCGCCACTGATCAATGAAGAAGGCTACGCCCTAGGCACGTTATGTGTCGTCGATCGTTCTCCACGTGAATTTGGCGCTGATCAAAAGGAAGCGCTTCAGGCTCTCGGACGTCTGGTCCTGGCCCAACTGGAATTTCGCCTCAACCTGCAACTCCTGAAGGAAGCGCTAACCGACCGCACGCAAGCGGAACACGATCGCGAGCGCGAACTCCTCAAAGTGCAACAAACGCTGACCCGCGTACTCGGTTTGAGAATTGTGCCGACCGGTGTTTGACCGGGACGTCGGAAGCATTGGCATCGCGGCCTCATTCTTCTCTGTGCACTCTGCCCACCCATCTCTGAGTCCTCTGTGTTAAGTTTTTTCGCTCTTCGCCTCACTCCGCAGCCGGAACCTGAGCCACCGCCCCCACTCCCCGACGCGTGACGCCCCAAGCGATCGCAAAACTCCCCACCATCAGCCCTGCCGCCAACCAATAAGGTGCCCCGGGAAAATGCAACCCCCACCGCGGCGAAATCGCCACTGCAAACACCTGCGTAAACACCAGCGGAGCAATCATCCCCGCCACCCCAAACAAACTCATCAGCGCCCCTTGCAACTGCCCCTGTTCCGAAACTCCCACCCGCCGGCTCATCAACGACTGCATCGGCGGGCTAGTCAATCCCCAAAGCGAAAGCAGCGGAATACCAATCATGAAAACCGCTGTGCTAGGGGCAAACGCGAACGTCGCAAAACCGGCCATGCCGCAGGCCATGCCCGTAAACAAAGTGCGCAGCTCCCCAAGTTTCCTGACCGCCAGCGAAATCAGTAATGCCGACACAATCGTCGAGCCCACGCCCACACCCGCGAGCGCCCAACCGGTGAGTTGCGTTCCCCAGTGATAGCGATAGTCGGTATAAATCACAAACATGCTCGGCAAAGCCTCGTGCGCGTTGTAATACAGAAACATCGCACTGGCCAAGCCGAGCAATTCCGGGTGCGAACTCAGCAATTTCAGCGCCCCCAGTGGATTTGCCTTGCGAAGATTGAACAACGCACGCCGCTCTTTCGGCAGCGACTCCGGCAAAATGAAAAATCCGTACAACGCATTCGTCAGGCTCAGCGCCGCCGCCGCCCAAAATGGATACCGCAGCCCCATCCCGCCAAGCATTCCGCCCAGCGCAGGCCCCACAATAAATCCCAACCCAAATGCCGCTCCCAGCATCCCGAACTTCGCCGCCCGTTTCTCCGGCGGCGTCACATCCGCGATATAAGCATTCGCCGTAGGAAAACTCGCCGCCGTAATGCCCGAAATCACCCGCCCAACAAACAACCAACTCAACGTCGGCGCCACCGCCATCAACAGGTAGTCGCATCCCAATCCAAAATTCGACAGCAGCACCACCGGCCGCCGCCCAAACCGATCCGACAGTGCCCCCATCACCGGCGCAAACACAAACTGCATCGCCGCCCACACAAACGCGAAAATCCCCGTCTGCGTGGCCGCCATCGACATGTCCCCATGCTCGAACCGAATAATCAGCTTCGGCAATACCGGGACGATGATCCCCAGCGCCAGCATGTCCAGCAAGACCGTGATGAAAATAAAGGCGAAAGCCGCGCGCCCATGCCCCGCCCCGTGCCTCGGGGGAATCGGGGGGCCTTCGGTTATGGGGTTGGGTCCAGTAGACATCGCGTGCCTCCGTGGTGTTCGGTGATCCTATGGCATCGCCAGTCTGCCCCAAACAAAACCCCCAGTATTGTAAGAATTTGACCCACCCAAAATGAACCCCGCATCCTCCGCGCCCTCTGTGTTCCTATCTCCGTGCCCTCTGCGTTAAATCGTTTTCCGGCCTTTTCCTGCCTTTTCCTGCCTACCTGCCCAAAGTAACAAACAATCCGATCGACGCCACCAGCATCACCACCGTCGCGATCCATCCGACGATTCGCAACCGCAGCGGCAAACTAAATTGCCCCATAACCTGCGGATTAGCTGCCATGAACATGGTAACCACCATCAGCGGCACCGAAACCACCCCATTGATCACCGCAGACCAAAACAGGGCCCGAATCGGATTGATACCCACGAAATTCAACCCCAGCCCAATCAGCGTAGCCACCGCCAACACTCCATAAAACTCCTTGGCCTGCGCGGGCCGTTGTTCCAGGCTAGCCCGCCATTTGAACGCCTCAGCGACTCCATACGCCGCCGATCCCGCGAGTACCGGCACCGCCAGCAAGCCCGTTCCCACGATGCCGAGCGCAAACAACTCGAACGCAAATCGACCCGCCAACGGCTCCAGTGCCTTGGCCGCCTGGGCCGAAGTCTGAATGTCGGTGATTCCTGCCGCGTGCAACGTCGCCGCCGTCGTCAAAATAATGAACAACGCAACCACGTTCGAGAACCCCATCCCCACAACCGTATCCACCTTGATGCGCTCGAATTGTTTCCGCGCCTGCCACGGCGCCCACTTGAGCGGATGCTCCTTGCGATTATCCCGGACGTCCTCGGCCTCCTCCGATGCCTGCCAGAAGAAAAGATACGGGCTAATGGTGGTGCCCAGCACAGCCACAAGAGCCGTGAAGTACGCGATGTTAAAGGTCACCGAAGGCACCAGGGTCGAGCGCAACGCGTGCCCCCAAGCTACCCGCGCCACGAACGGCGTGAGCACGTACGCGAACAGCGCGAGAGTCAGCCACTTCAGATACTTCACGTACTGCGTGTAGCGGATATACACCTGCAACAGCAACGAAACGACGGCAAAGCCGATCACGTAGGGGATCAAGCCGCCCCCGAACAGCATCTGAGCCGCCGCTCCCATCGCCCCAATGTCCGCCCCAAGATTAAAAATGTTCGCCAGGCAAAGCAGCGACACGATGGCAAACATCAACGGCGTCGGATAATGCTTCCGCATGTTGGCCGCAATTCCCACACCGGTCACCCGCCCGATCCGCGCGCAAACCTCCTGAATCGCAATCATCAGCGGCAGCGAGAACAGCATCACCCACATCATGCCGTAGCCAAACATCGCTCCCACCTGCGAATACGTGGCGATGCCGCTAGGATCGTCGTCCGCAGCCCCGGTGATCAGCCCCGGCCCAAGCTTCTTCAGCCAAGCCTTCCTCACGCTGGACTTCGCATTTGGGCCGGGCTTGGCGCTAGCGATGGGGTTGGCGGTGTCCAAGGGGGTTTTGTTCTACGCTGAGGCTATTGGCAATCTACCCGGAAACGCACGCCGCGGCTACGCGAAATGCTGCGGCTCTTGGCCAACTGCCCTTATCGCTACCGCGCTCGATGCAGCGGCAAGTTCACTAGCTGAGCGAACCGCGAAAAGTCTTTATCGAGGGTAAACAGGCGAGCCCTGTGTTCCAGCGCGAGTGCGGCAATCAACGCATCGATCGTCGACAAACTGACGCCTTTCGCCCGCGCCCGTCGAAAAATATCCGCGGCTTCACGATAAGTTGAATATCCGGCAGGTTCGAGAATTTCCCACATTGCAAGATACCGTTCGATCTCACCAACGTTCCGTCGCAGTCCCTGGAGAACCTCTGTGATAACCACTCCTGCTAGTGCGAGCGGCTCTGCTTCGTTGATCATCCGGTACAGCTCCTTGCCCGCGGGCCCAGGCGACGGACCGAAAAAATCGATCCAGACCGAGCTATCCACCAGGATCAAACGCGGTTTCTCCGCACCGCCTTTAAGGAGCCCTGCCAGATGCCGCTTCCATAGTAGCGAAGGATTCCCTTACGGGTCTCCGACCGTACCAGCAATTCCAAAGCCTTCTGGACGATTTGGCGTTTCGTCTTAAGCCGCGTCAGCCTGCGGGCTTTACGCACTAGGCTCTCATCGATCTCAATGTTTGTTCTGCCCATTTGAACACTATACACCAGTTTAGCGGAAATAGGTGTATGAAGAGGTACGTTTTTGTTAACCAGCCTTCCCAACTCGAAATGCCGGCGAACACTACTTCTGCAGAAACGCCGCTACAACCGCGCTCACCTTGGCGTCCTCACAACTCGGCCCCAAGTGTCCGCAGTCAGAGTCCAGTTCCAAAATAGGAGCATGCAACAGCGCCGCAAACTTCCGCGCTGGTTCCGGCGTCACCACATGGTCGTACGTCGCAACGATCACAAAGACCTTCGCCCTAACCGCCGCCGCCGCCCGCTCCATCGAGCCGCCGAAGTGATCCGACACATCGAGTCCCATCATCGCTTCCACTTGCCGGATCTTGTTGTTCGCGTCCGTCGTGACGGCGTCCTTGGCCTTCGCCAGCGACTCAAACACCTGCTCCCGCGTATGCGTCCGGTTGTACTGCGTGGGCGTGTTCAACAGCATCTCGCCGTATTCAAATTCCAGCAGCCGCGAAGGATTCTCGGTGTACTCACCATGGTTCCACGCCGGATTGGTCTCGATAGCATCGATCTCCGCCTGCCAATGCAGCAGATCGTAAGGCGCCAGCCGCGGCGATCCCACGATTGGTACCGCCTTGTCCATGAACTCCGGGTAGGACACCATCCACTGAAACGTCTGCATCCCGCCCATGGATTCGCCGACCACCGCCTTGAGATGTCTCAGCCCCAGCGTGCCAGTCACAACCTGGTACTGACTGTTGATCATGTCGCGCACAGTGATCTTCGGAAACTTCATGCGCGGCTGCGAAACGCTGTTGGATGGCGAAGACGACACGCCGTTGGCCAGCGCATCGATCAGGATCACAAAATAATCGGCGTAATCGACCACCCCGGTATGCGGTCCGATGCTGTGCTGCAATTGGTCGGTAGTCCCATTCGCCCAGGTGGGAAACAGAATCGCGTTCGAGCGATCCGCGTTCAACTTCCCGAACGTGCGATAGCCGACGCGGCAATCATGAATCACTTCCCCACTTTCGAGCTTGAACTCGCCAAGACCGGCGAATTTCTGTTCCTGTGCGTGAACCGAGACGCAGAGTAACAACAACGAACCAATGAACAAGCGACCACGGGCGAGAAATCTCATAACGCGCGGGATGGTATCACGCCTCAGGAATGCAGCAAGCCGCTTTTAAGTGGAGTTCTGCAGGTTCTCGGAGTCCGCCTCGTGACAGGTTCTGCTGAGGGCGGGGGCCTGCTTCTATGAAGGCGTTGGGCTTCAGCCCGGCGCCCATCGCCGGTGCAGCGTCAACCAACCGCTACACGTCGCACAAATCAACAGCCTGCCGCAACGAAGTAAGTGGATCATGAGTCGGCACAAACTCATGCGCCACATAACCCTTGAAATTGGTCGCCGCAATCCCCCGCATCACGCCGTCCCACTGCACTTCCTGCGTGCCGTCGAGCTCGTGGCGATGCGGAACGCCACCAGTGTGGAAGTGGGCGATCCAATCGATGTTCTTCTGGATTGTCGCGATCAGATCCCCTTCCATGATCTGCATGTGGTAGATGTCGTAAAGCAATTTCACGCGCGGCGAATTCACCGCCTGCACTACTTCCAAACCCCACGCGGAGTGATCACACATGTAATCGTGGTGATCGACTTTGCTGTTCAGCAGCTCAATACAGATCGTGACGCCGTTGTCTTCCCCGATTTTCTTTACGCGATTGAGCCCGATGATGGTGTTCTTGGCGCCCTCTTCGTCCGACATGCCTTCGCGGTTCCCTGAAAATGTGATCACGTTGACCACGCCAGCCTTCGCCGCCAGCGGAATGTATTGCCGAAAAGCTTCCTCGATGCGCGCGTGATTTTCCACGCGGTTCATGGCGCTCTTGATCTCGCCCCCATGCGCATAACCCATCGCGCAGACCAGCCCGTACTTCGCCGGAACATCCCATTCTTCGGACCCCAGCAGATCGATCGCCTTGCAGCCGATCTCCGCGGAATACGAGCACAGCTTGTCGAGCGGAATGTCCTTGTAGCACCAGCGCGACACCGATTGCTTGATGTTCCCCTTGCGCTTGATCGGCGTGCTCTGTTGCGGCCACGCCGCCGAAGGAAGAGAAGCCATGGTAACTCCCGAAAGCCCGGTCTTGAGCAGGTCGCGTCGCGATACGGTTGTCATAGTGAGACCAGAGTGTACCCAAGAACTCCGAATCTGCAAAAGGATTCTGACTCTCCAGCAGGAAATCTGCTCCTGTGCCCGCGCAGTCGAAGAATATGCTGTCGTCGTTCAAAGAACCGTATGCAAAACGTTTCCGTCGTCGGCGCGTCTATGTGGGCAACGGAGGGTGTGCCGATGAGAAGGGTTCTTTTGCTCTGTAGCTTGCTCGCGTGTTCGCCGGCCTTTGCACAGGAAGCAATGTTTCGTGGAAACGCCGGGCATACCGGCGTTTATAGCGGTGCAGGGGTTCCCCAATTCTCCAAAATCAAGTGGCAGTTTCAAACGCACGGGCAGGTATTGTCCTCGCCGGCGGTGACCGCCGACACTGTCTACATCGGAAGCAGCGATCATTTTCTATATGCGCTGGACCGCGCATCCGGAACTCAGAAATGGAAATTCGAGACTGACGGCAGGATCACCTCGTCTCCGGCCGCCTCCGCAAGCGTTGTGTATTTCGGAAGCTGGGATGGCAACTTCTACGCTGTAGACGCGGTGAAAGGCGAACTGAAGTGGAAATTTGCTGTGCCGGGAGAACGGCGCTTCGCAGCGGCTCATCTTCACGGCAGTGCCCCTGCTGCCGAAGTCATGCCGGACCCGTTCGATTTTTACCTGTCCTCACCGGTTGTGTGGAACGGCGCGGTCTATCTCGGAAGCGGCGACAACAACGTTTACGCTCTCGATGCAAGTTCCGGGCAACTGAAGTGGAAATTCAAGACCGGCGATGTAGTGCATGCATCGCCAGCCATTGCCAACGGCACGCTGTTTGTCGGGAGCTGGGACAGCTATTTTTACGCCCTGGACGCGGCGACCGGAAAAGAAAAGTGGCGCTTCAAGACCGGCGAGGACCCGGAAACCCACAATCAAGTGGGAATTCAGTCTTCAGCGGCAGTCGCCGAGGGAGTGGTGTATTTCGGATGCCGCGACTCCAACTTTTATGCCGTGGACGCCTCCAGCGGAAAAGAACGATGGCGCTTCAACAACAAGGGTTCCTGGGTGATCGGGTCCCCTGCGGTGGATGGTGGCAGAGTGTATTTCGGGACCTCGGACTCGGCGCTGTTCCACGCGCTGGATGCCAAAACCGGAGCTGAGACGTTCTCCCTGAATTACAAGGGCTGGCCGCTGTTTTCCTCGCCCGCGATCGCGGGCGACACGCTGTATGTGGGATCGCACGAAGGCAAGCTGTTCGCCATCAATTTGAAAACGCAAAAGCAGTCATGGATGTTTGCCACCGACGGCTCCCGAAAAAACGGCTCGACGTATACCAAGGCGGATGGAACGCCGAATTACGACGCCGCGTTTTCGGACTTCTTCTACGACGACATGGTTACCGGAGTTCAAAAGTTGATGACCGTGGGAGCGATCTTGTCTTCGCCAGTGGTCGCGGGCGATGCAATCTATTTTGGCAGCGCGGACGGAAACGTCTACGCCCTAATCTAAAAAGTCAAAGCCCCCGGGTTCGTTCTACCGGAGGGCTTTGAGGTGGTCGTTACGCGTCACGCCACGAGTGGTCGCCGTCAATTGCCGAAGATGCTCGGCGCGAAGGTGATTCCGCGAAGCACTTCGCCGGCTTTGGCGGAGCGCATGGTGACGAATTTGCCGATTCGATGGTCGAAGTCATGATCGCCGTCGCCGGTCGGCAGCGTGGTGGTCTTAAGGAGGTCGGTTACTTTCACCAGTTTGTTCGGATCGGCGCCCTGATCACCGCTCGCGCTGACCGTTGAGGTCACCGCGTAAATGGTGACCGTGCCGTCGAAGTTGACTCGGCCGGTGATATTGCGGCAGCCGTCGGTTGCAGGATTGAACGCCGACGGAAGGTTTGGAACGCTATAGGGCACGCCAATGTTGAGCCCATTTTGCAAGACGTACTCCATGTGCCACGTGCCGTTCGACAAGGTCCACTTCTGCACGCCGGCAGTGGCCAGCGTCGCGGCGTCGGCCACGTTGCCGTTGACTGCCGGCGTCACCAAGGTGCCGTCGCCCTCGTCGCAAACATAAAGTGTCGTTGCATTCGCGAACCAGATGCCGAACGGGAACGCCACAGGAGTCGGATTGCCGTTTGTAGCCACGCCACTGGCAAGCGTGGTCGGAAATCCTGGAAGCACGGTGATGGGCACCGTGGCGAGCATCGCGGTATCACCGCTTGGCAGAACGCCCGGATTGCCAACCTGGTAGACGGTGTTGATGCCGTTTCCACCGCTGCCCTTGGTGACAAACAGTGTGTTGTTGAAGATCGTCAAGCCGCGAAAGTTATTGTCCTTCCCTGCTTTATCCGCCTTCGCGTAAGGCTTCCCTGTCGATGGGTCAATCACCTGGGTGATTTCAAAGTCGCCGATTTTGTTGATGTTGGGCGGAACCGGAGGCGCTTGGCCGGGAACCACAAGTTCCACGCCAGTGGAGGTTACCAGATTGATCCCGATTTGCGTCCCGGTGAGCTGGCTGGAGGACAATCCGCCGTTGTTGTCATTTCCGGTCATGTAGTACAGCGAGTGCGCCTTGATGGCCGCGCGCCCGTTGTTGCCGCTGTAGGCGTTGCCTTCGGTGATTTGAAGGCGTCCGAATGCGTCCACTTCCGCCACCGAGCGGTAGTACTGCGATACGACCGGATTCGTCGGATCGACAACACCAGGGGTGTTGGAATTGGACACGTCAAGCTGATTCGGCCCAGTGACGAATCCGGGACCACCGCGGTAACCCCCGAAGGTGATCGACTTCCCATCGGTCGACCGGTTCAGCGCCAATTCTGATTTCGAGCTGAAGCTGGTCACGATCTGGTCGCTCGGTATAGGCAGCGGGCCCAGCAAAAATCCATCGCTCGTAATACTATCGAGGAAGATCGGCGAAGTGACTCCGAAGCTGCCGTCGGGCCCGTCGTTGTTAAACACGGTTGGATACGTGCCATCGGCAACTGCAGTGCCGCAGGTCACTTTCACATTCGCGGTGCCACCAGCCAAGAGCGGCACAGGGACTGTTCCCGCGACGCAACCTGGTGGCAGAGTCTGGCCCACCGTAACGGTAGCCGCGTTGCCGGCGTATACGCTGGGGCTCAGCACCAACGTATCGGGGATGAACAGAAAGAAATCGTCGTCGGCCGCCACACTGGGAGCGAAGATTCCCGCGGTCAACATGGACAATGCGGTTGTTGCAAGAACGCCTGCGATAAACGTTTTTTTCACTTGGATGACCTCCGATCGCTAAAATATTAGCCGCGCTGCGAGGCCGGCCTTACATTGTTGTTAAACGACCGTTAAGACCGCCTGAAGATTCTTTCATTTAGAGCGCCGGGGACAGTTTGCAAATCGTGAGTGGTTCGCGCATCATTACTGGTTTGTTTGGGTGGAATTGGACCGATCTTGGGTGGTTGTCTGTAAAGCGGTAGTCAGACCGTTATGAACCCCAAGGATAGGCGTGCATTGATAGGCCTGCATTAACCGCTCTGCGCTGAAGGAGAGTAATGGATAAGCCTCGAAAGATTGAGCCCGCTAAAGGGAAACTGGGAGTCTTGTTGCCCGGAATGGGTGCGGTGAGCACGACGTTCATGGCCGGGGTGGAGCTTGTCCGCAAGGGCGAATCGCATCCGGTGGGATCGCTGACCCAGCTGGGGACGATCCGCCTCGGAAAGCGGACCGATGGAAAGTCACCGCAGATCAAGAAGTTTGTACCGCTCGGAGACCTGAACGACCTGGTTTTCGCGGGCTGGGATATTTACAAAGACAACGCCTTCCAGTCCGCCGCCAACGCAGGCGTGTTGAGCCTGGAGGACTTGGCGAAAGTGAAGCCCTTCCTTTCCGGCATCAAGCCGATGAAAGCAGCGTTCGATCCCGAATATGTGAAGAAGCTGAACGGCCCGAACGTCAAGAAGGGCAAGAATAAGTACGAACTGGCGCTCCAAATCAAGGAAGACATCGCGAACTTCCGGAAGACCAGCAAAGTTTCGCGGCTGGTGACCTGCTGGTGCGGTTCGACCGAGATTTTTCTGAAGCCGGAGGAAGTCCACTCGACGCCGGAGAAATTTGTCGAGGCCATGAAGGCCAATCACCCGTCGATTGCGCCGTCGATGTTGTACGCGTGGGCGTCGATCACCAGTGGCGTGCCGTTTGCCAATGGCGCGCCGAACCTGACGGTGGATTTTCCGGCGATGCAGCAACTGGCGCTGGAACACAACGTGGCCATTTGCGGCAAGGACTTCAAGACCGGCCAAACCCTGATGAAGACGGTCCTGGCGCCTGCGTTCAAAGCGCGCATGTTGGGTCTGAGCGGGTGGTTCTCCACGAACATTCTCGGGAATCGCGATGGAGAGGTGCTCGAAGATCCCGGCTCGTTCAAGACCAAAGAGGAATCGAAGCTGGGCGCGTTGGAATATATTTTGCAGCCGGACTTGTATCCCGAGCTTTACGGGAAGATGTTCCACAAGGTCCGCATCAACTACTATCCGCCGCGCGGAGACAACAAAGAGGGCTGGGACAACATTGATATTTTCGGATGGCTGGGCTATCCGATGCAGATCAAAGTGGATTTCCTTTGCCGGGATTCGATCTTGGCAGCGCCGATTGTGTTGGATTTAGTTTTGTTCCTGGATCTCGCACAGCGCGCAGGCTTGCGTGGGATTCAGGAGTGGCTGAGTTTTTACTTCAAGTCCCCGATGACAGCCCCCAAGCTGTATCCCGAGCATGACCTTTTCATCCAACTCATGAAGCTGAAGAACACACTACGCTGGATGATGGGAGAAGATCTGATCACGCACTTAGGGCAAGAGTATTACGACTAGCATTCGGTCAACACCCAGCCTTGTAGGGGCGGGGCTTGTTTATCCTGAGCTTCGAAGGACCCCCGCCCGGCGTGTCTCACATCGCGGAAAGCAACCGGTGACGGATCAGCTCGCGCTTCGGTTCGGCTGTGGTGTGCTGTCCAAACTCCCATCCCTTCCCGGTGGCGAAAAATAAGCTCTCGCGTCGGGGCGGAAGAGAAAATAAGCGATCAGCGCGAAGAGCAAACCATGTACGACCACTTCTCGTAACGAATGGAAGAAGCTACGAACCACGTGGAAGCCCATCCAGGCCAACGCAAGCCATCGTGCCCAGTTGTTGCCGCGGAGCATGAAGGCCCCACAAAGAATCGCCGCAAGTTCCACAATGAAAATCCAGACGAGATCGTATTCAAACGGCTGCGTAGCCGTGTAGTCAGCGAGGTGGCGAGCAAGCCCGACGACTCCCGTCGCTATGAATAAGCAACTGAGAATTGAGACTGCAAGTGGACGTTTTCTCATAACCTCTGCATATGCGGCGGTCCGCCTCGATTCCTCCGCTGACGCGCCGCCGCCTCCTGCGTTACTCGATAATCTTTCCGATCAGCCACATGTGCCCGAACGGGTCCACCACACTGCCTTGTAGTAAGCGTCGAATAGGACGCGGGCCAATCGTGGCGTGCGTGTGCTCGATCACGGGACTCTTCCCAAAGCAGCGCCCGCAGCCAGCGCCTTCCGTTGCACAGCTTCCGGATCCTCCACAAAGAGTTCGATTCTGACGGTTGTGAACCCTGCCGCGGCGGGACCCCGTGTCCCGTAAGAGGGCGACTCTGTGGCAAGAAAGAATTGGGCACCGTAAACCGAAAGACCAGCGACAACATGCTCGCCGCCCCGCAAGTGCCAAAGCACATCTGCATCGAAAGCCGCTTTATAGAACTCGATCGCTCCGTTTGCGTCGCCGACTGCCAACATCGGAGATATTTGAGGCGCGAGGACGGCAGCATGCGAAACCCTAGCACCCCACTGGTCGGGGCTCAGGTCCCGAGCATGCCGAGAGAACAGCCAATGGTGGCCATCGAGGTCCTCGGCGCCATACTGTAGTTCACCGTAGACCGTCTCGTGCAGATCTTCCACGATGGTCACTCCGGCAGTCTTAGCTCGCTGGAAATGCGGCTCGATATCCTCGATAAAGACGGTCAGGCTCTGCGTCCCGAAGCCAAGTGACTTCGGGATTGCGCCTTCGTGCTTCGCTTTTTTCAGCATGATCCAGGCTTTGCCGATGCTCATCTGCGCCCCGCTGAGCGGATCGCCGTATCGGTAACGCTCAACAAAACCGAATGCGTTACTCAGCCAGGCAACGGCCTCCTCCAAGTCTCGATACAATATGTGAGGGAGCACTGTGTCCGTCGGTACGGAGCGATTTGATATCATCGATGGTGTCCACCTTGAGGAGGTCGCACAAAATCTGCAAAAGCCTTCCTTCAGCGACCTACGATAGCCAGCTACGCGCGGCCTGTATTGTAAAAAAGCGTCACACCGCCGCAATCGGGACGTGCCCAATCGGGACGTGCCCAATCGGAACATGATTGTTCCGCTGCGCCGAGTGGGGCTTGTAACCTGAGGGGGTGATATCTGCTAAATCCCGAAAGTCATGGATAAGGTGCGCTTGGTCGGTGAAGCCGTGTTCCGCTGCCAGCGCGCACCAGTCAGGTTCAGCGGAACAGCGAACCGCACGCAAGACACGCTGCAAACGGTGCACACGGGCAAACCGCTTGGGAGCAATTCCAACCTGCACGGAAAACCGACGCGTGAGTGTCCGGGGCAAAAGGCCCAGACGCGAGGCGACTCGCGATACCGGCACGCCCACCCGCAATGCGGCGATCGCATACTGAATCGCGGGATCGTACTTTGGCGCGAGATGCTCAAGGAGCACCTCTTCCAAGACGTGGAACTTCGACGCGGGCGTGAGGGCATCCAGCAGTCTTTCGCGCAGTGACCTTCCGTCGTGGCCCCACAGGTCGTCGAGTGGCACTACCTGGTTGCACACCTCCGTCATGGGCATGGAGAAAAAACTCCCCGCCCGGCCGCTCCGGAACTCCACTGCGGTCAGCCAGCCAAACTCTCGTGTATCCAGGACTGTAGACCGCGCGTGAGGTCCCGCCAGCACGGCGCCAGAGTGATGATTCATTCGTGCCGTCCGCTCTGGGTCGTAAGTCCTGAATTCATCTTCAGCAAGGTTCACCATCAAGTGAGCCTGACCGTTCGGAATGATCCGCTCCAACGTGAATGGAAAATTCGTCTCGTGGTAATGGAACGACTTGACGAATTCTGCCAGCGCAGGTGTACGCGGTTTTGCGGCGACGGATTTCACGCCGGCAGCGTAGCACAAGTCTGAGTACTATCTTCGGCGCACAACATTGACGGGCCGAACAGTCTGTGTGAGAACTCCGGTGTTCGTCAGGGCACGGCTTAAGCCGTGCCCTGACGAAAGCCGAATCAACAAGGCTTTAGCCGCTGCGGGCTTTTTCTCTCAGTTCTCACACAGACTCTGAACTCCAGCGCCTCGTCCACATACCCCAAAAGCGCCCATTCGTTTTCATGATTTGACCTATCGATATTTCGCGCGCTTGCGGTTGGGTTTTTCGATTTGACCGGTGCGAGAACGCCGGGGTACCCTATCGTGTTTATGGCTTGTTTTTTTCCGCTCCTATTTCCGCCGGTGCATTCACAAACAATTCATTTCGAGGAGAGTCATGTCGAACGAACTGCGTAATTTCCTGGCCCTTTCATACGAAGAGCTGGAAGAACTGAACCTGAAGGCGAAAAAGCAGCGGCTCGATCGCGTTGCGGCGCACAAGATTCAGGAAGAGCGGATTAAGTACCTGACCGACGAGAAACGCATCAAGGCCCTTACGGTGATCTTCAGCGACCTCGAAGGCCGCCTGCACATGCTCGATTACGACAAGAAATTTCTGGTGAAGAGCTGGGACAACTTGACGTTTGATGGCTCATCGATCCGCGGATTTACGGCACAACGCGAAAGCGATTTGCGCTTGGGAATCGACTGGAGCGCGTTTTATTGGGGGCCGGCGGACGTTTTCGGTTCGGGCAAGGTGTTGGTGTTCGGAGAAGTGATCGACAAGGACGGCTCTCCTTATAAGGCCGACGTCCGCGGACTTTTGAAGACCTTTGCGCAGGAGCAGTTCGACGAAAATGGCTACACTCTGAATGCAGCGAACGAGATCGAGGGATTCTTGTTCAATGGCGTGGATGCGGAGGCTCGCTACCACGAAACCGGAAAGTTTGAGTACGTCAATACTGGTGGGTATTACCACTCGTTGCCGAGCGATCCGCTGCGGTCGTTCATCGACACGACCGCCGAAGTGCAGCGCGCCATGGGCTTCCAGAATGAGAAGGATCACCCCGAAGTCGCGCCTTCGCAGTTCGAGATCAATTATGGATACGGCGAAGTCGTCGCGGCGGCGGATCAGATCCAACTCTACAAGCTCATCTGTCGTCAGGTGGCCACCAAGATGGGTCTGACCGCGTGCTTCTTGCCTAAGCCGGTGGTCGGCGTGAACGGCAACGGCATGCACACAAACGTATCCGTGAGCCAAAAGGGCAAGAACCTTTGCTGGGACCCAAAAGGCGAGGAAAAACTAAGCAAGTTCGGCTGGGAGTTCGTCGATCGTATTCTCACGCACGGGAACGATATTTGCCTGCTGCTGAATTCCAGCGTCAATGCCTTCCGTCGGCTCGATCCTCATTTTGAGGCGCCGAACCAGATCAAGGCTTCGGCCGTAGATCGCGGATCGATGGTGCGCATCCCGATCGGGAATGAGAAGAGCATGCGCGTGGAGGTGCGGTCCGTGGCGCCGGACGCGAACCCCTACATGGTGATGTACTCGATTTTCAAGACCGGGATCGAGGGCGACACCGCGAAAACCAAGAACTTGCGGCAGGCTGAGCGCTATTTGCCCGACAACATTTACGCCGCCCTGGATGATTTCCGCAAGGCCAAATGGACTACGGAATTGCTGGGCGAAGACGTGAAGGGACGCTACGCGGACCTCAAACAGGCGGCCGCCGACCGATGCGCGCGACAGCTTGGCACCTTTGTGAAAGTTCCCGAAGTGCAATTCCACCACGAGGTTTACAACCAGTTTTTGTGGAATATGTTTTAGTCGCGTCGGGGTTCGCGCTCGCGGACCTTGCGAGGAGAAATTATGGATTCCGGTGTGAGCCCAGCGTCCGCGACCTCGATCGCGCCTTGGCTATCGGTCCGCGACGGTGCGCGAGCTATCGCGTTTTACAAATCCGCATTCGAGGCCACCGAGGTCTATCGGCTCGAAGACCCCTGTGGCGGCCTCGTGGTGAGGCTGTCCGTGGCTGGCGCAGAATTCTGGCTCAGCGCCGAGGCACCGAAAGACGGTGACGCTAGCGCCGAGCCCGTAGGCGGAGGTTCGGTAAGAATGATCCTGACCGTTGCCGATCCCGACAGCGTTTTCGCGCAGGCGTTGGCGGCCGGCGCTTCCGAAGTATTTCCGGTCGGCGAAGGGCATGGCTGGAGGTTAGGGCGCTTGGTCGATCCCTTCGGCCTTCACTGGGAGATCGGACACCAACTCGCACCCTAGAAACTCGACGGCAACCGCTACTTCGCCGACTTGGCGGCAACCGCATCCAGTACGCGCGTGGAATAAATCAGCGCAGCGCCAGCATTCATCGCAACCGCCACGCCTAACGCTTCGGCAATTTCTTCCCTGGTAGCTCCCGCCTTCAATGCGGCATCGGTGTGAACGACAATGCAGCCGTCGCAGCGGGTCGTTACGGCTACCGCGAGGGAAATGAGTTGACGTGTTTTCTCGTCGAGCTTGCCGGTTTTGGAGTTGGCTGCGCTCAGTGTCTGGTAGCCGCGGACGGTGTCCGGGCTTAGCTTCATCAGTTCACCAAGGGTGGCACCGATCTGTTTCTGATATTCGTTCCAGTCAATCATCATACGGTTTTTCTCCGTTGAACCCGTACAGGGCTTTTTTTGCCTAGCGAGTATACACGGGTGCACGCCAAGAAAATGACGGGTCATGCAGCCCTGCGTTCTGATCTGCGCTCCCAGAAGTCTTGAAAACGACCACTGAGTTTTGAGCAGCGGAGTGCAATGATGGCGTTGGAGCCTTGCTTGGTCCAGTGCATACCGGCACGTTTGAGGCGTGTGCCAATGGCCACCTTGCACCCGGCCTCGACGACACCGGAGGATGTGCACAAGCCCTGGGCGTGAAACTCCGGATAGCGCATACGCTCGCGGTTGGTCTTGAAATAATGGAGACAGCGACGAGCCAGATCGGAGCGCGGGACCTGCCGGCGGATGGCGTTGAGCAGAGCTGGGAATTTTCCGGTATCGAGTTCTTCTTTGCGGCGTGCTGCCCATTGTGCAGCCCGTGGGGCAGTGGGACCGTAAAGAGCTTTTCCGAGATCACTCAAATACTCTTTGGCGTGATAGCGGTCGACAATCTGGGTGGCACCGGGAAACTGATCGTCGGCGATGTTCCAAATCCACAGGGCGCCATCCCCGAGCACGACCCTACGGGGCGCTTGGCAGAAGCGCCGGCGCGTAGCTTCTCTCCAGACGCGCTGGGCAAAGGGAGAACGTGACGCAGCGGTATCCAGCGCGCAGGCACTCTCCAGGGCCGCTGAATAGGTGACCGATCCTTCATCGCGGACGGGGGTGCCTCGTTCATCGCGCGATTCCGCACTCCAAATGGTGCAGAGTTTCACCTCGCCGGTCTTGGCGGACCCGTCTGGTTGCTTGCCCGTGCGGCCCACGAGTTCCTCTGCGCGTAAAGGAATCCCGGTTCCATCCATGCCGAGATACAGAGTCTGCGGCAGAGAAAGAGAATCCAGAGGTTCGCTGTGCAAGCGTTCGTCTTCGGCGATTTCTTTTCCCAACGTTTCTGCGGTTCTTTCCACCTGCTTGGCATCGACAAGCACGCCGGCCAGTTCCTGCAACAACGCACTGCCTTCTTCGAAACTGACCATTGCACCCACGGTGCCCACCATGCGCGTGAGGGCCGGGGAGAGCGACGTGTTTTCTATGCCCAGATGCTCATCGCGAGGACAGAAGCCGTGTCCACACTTGGAACAGTGATAGTAGGCGCGCTCGATTTGTAGAGGACCGAGGACGCTCTGCACCCGTTTGCTCCGGCGACCAACCAAGCGCGCTTCCTGACCGCAAGCACAACGAGTTCGCGAGCCTCGCTCATCACTGGTATCAGCGTTGAGACGTTGCTCGACCGCGGCTCCCGCCAACTGCAAGACCTGTTTCCGCACGGCGAGTTCCAGCGCTTCCAGATCCAGGTCTTCCACCGCCTGACGACCGAGGAGCGTCTCAATCTCCTGAACGACGTCGGTAGCCAGTAGACCGGCGAAGAGGTTTTTTTTTAGCCTCGCTCACAGGGAGCGCTTCCGCTTCCCGCACTTGGGCGGAGCAGATTTGCTCACTCACGAGGATTAGTTCCCTCACCAGTTTCCGGAAACGGTGGTATTCCGCGATCTGTGCTTTGGTGCGTTCGACGGCGGGGCCTTGGGGAATGACTTGGGTGATCGTCTTTCCTGCAAGGCGATGAGTCAACGAATAGGACGGGCCGTGTCCCGGGGAATCCTTCTGAGCGCAGTGACAGTTGCGCTTGCCGCATTTACGAAATCGTGCGATGAGAAAACCGGGGCGCAAGTCATCGACGCGAGCCAGACTCCCGGCGAGTTGATCACGTTTATCTCGGAGTGCCTGCAAGGAAATGTTCATAGGAACCTCCTGTCTGACAGGCATTATAAACTGTCAGATAAGGAAAGAAAACCCCAAGCAAACCCTAGCAGACTTCCCAGTGGATTTTCACGACGTGCGCCCAGTATACACCGGCTAATTTCGATCTTCCCTGTCGTTGTGGTATGTTTTCAGGTTCGCGCAGGAACTGGAAAATAATCAGGGCGCGTAACGCAAGGCAAAGGATTGAGAGGTATGGGCTTCTGTCTGTGCACTCATGCCAGCTTCCCCAATTCATGATTCAGGCACCGTTCCCGGAGGATTCGGATCTCATGAAGAACACTTACAACGGTCAGGCAGTTCCTGCTGACGGCAAGGCCATCGGATACAGCGGCGGAGAATTGCAGGTGCCGGATAATCCGATCATTCCGTTTATTGAGGGCGATGGGACTGGCCGCGATATTTGGAAGGCTTCGCGGCGCGTTTTTGATGCGGCCGTGGAGCACGCTTACAGCAGGAAGCGGAAGATCGCCTGGTTTGAAGTGTTCGCCGGCGAGAAAGCTTTCAATGCTTTCAAGGAATGGTTGCCGGACGAGACCGTGGACGCCATTCGGGATTTTCGCGTAGCCATCAAGGGGCCTCTGACCACGCCGGTGGGCGGCGGGATTCGTTCCCTGAACGTGGCGCTGCGGCAGCTTTTGGATTTGTATTCGTGCGAACGGCCGGTGCGCTATTTTCCGGGAGTTCCCTCTCCTGTGCGCGAGCCGGAGAAAATGGATGTGTTTATTTTTCGCGAGAATACCGAGGACGTGTACATCGGGATTGAGTGGAAATCGGGATCGCCTGAAGCCAAGAAGTTGCTGGAGTTTTTGAACAACGACATGTTGAAGGGTGGGAAGAAGCAGATCCGCTGGGATTCCGGTGTGGGCATCAAGCCGATTTCGCCTACGGGGACGAAGCGACTGGTACGGAGAGCGATCAAGTATGCGCTGGCGAATAAGCGTAAGAGCGTGACGCTGGTACACAAGGGAAATATTCAGAAATTTACCGAAGGCGGATTTCGCGATTGGGGTTACGAACTGGCGCAGGAGGAGTTCCGCGCCGACACGGTTACGGAGCGCGAAAGCTGGATCATCGACAATTTGGACAAGAATCCTTCGCTAGCGGTGGAACAGAATGCGGCGATGATCGAACCGGGGTTGGAGCAGGCGACCGACGCGTTCAAGAAGACGCTCTTCGATGAGGTGAAGAAGACTTTGGACTCGATTTACGCGACGCACGGGAAAGGTCAGTGGAAGAAGAAGCTGATGATCAATGACCGGATCGCGGACTCGGTGTTTCAGCAGGTGTTGATGCGCGCGGACGAGTACAGCGTTCTGGCTACCTCGAATTTAAATGGCGACTATTTGTCGGATGCTTGCGCGGCGCAGGTCGGTGGATTGGGGATGGCGCCGGGATCGAACATCGGGGATGGATTTGGAGTGTTCGAGGCTACGCACGGGACGGCGCCGAAATATGCGGATAAGGACGTGATCAATCCGAGTTCGGTGATGCTGTCGGGTGCGATGATGCTGGAGTTTTTGGGGTGGAAGGAAGCGGCGAAATTGATTGAGGATGGAATTGCGCGCACGATTCAGCAGAAGAAGGTGACTTACGATTTGGAGCGGTTGATGCCTGGGACTACTAAAGTCGGGACCTCGGCGTTTGCTTCGGCGATTATTGACAACATGCAAGGGATGGCTGTGGCGAAGTGAAGAATTAGCGAAGTAATGGTAGAGACAGAAGGAGGAAGATAACGCAGAGACGCAGAGGGCGCTGAGATTCGCTGAGAAGCGGCAGAAAAGGATTTGACACAGAGGACACAGAGATAAGAGCACAGAGTTCACGGAGACGAATGAGATGAGTCGGAAGAGGGTTACGGTGGTGGGTGGCGGGTTTGTGGGGTCGACTACCGCACAGCGGATTGTGGATCTGGAGCTGGCGGATGTGGTGTTGACGGATATTTTGGATGGGCCGCCTGCGGGCAAAGCACTGGACATGGTGGAGTCCGGACCAATTACACGGACTGACTCGTTCGCTTCGGGGATTTCGACTGCCAGCGGGGATTACAGCGGGACCGCGAACAGCGATGTTGTAGTGATCACCGCAGGATTTCCGCGGAAGCCTGGGATGTCTCGCGACGATTTGCTGAAGGCGAACTACGACGTGGTGAAGGCGGTGGTTGAACAGATTGTGAAGCATTCGCCGAACTGCGTGATCATTGTGGTTACGAATCCCTTGGACGCCATGGTGCAGGCGGCTTTCAAAGTGAGCGGATTTCCGAAAACGCGCGTCTTGGGCATGGCAGGTGTTTTGGACTCGGCGCGGATGAGCGCGTTTGTGGCGATGGAGTGCAAGGTCAGCGTGGAGAACGTGCACTCGTTTGTTTTGGGTGGGCATGGAGACGACATGGTCCCGTTGCCGCGGTATTCGACCGTGGCGGGAATTCCTCTGCCGGATCTTTTGCCAAAGGATCGGATTGACTCGATTGTGGAGCGGACTCGTAAGGGCGGGGCCGAGATCGTGAACCTTCTCAAGACCGGATCGGCCTATTACGCTCCTTCCGCAGCGGCCGTGGAGATGGTCGAAGCGATTCTCAAAGACAAGAAAAAGATTTTGCCGTGCGCGGTGTATCTGGACGGCGAGTATGGGATCAAGGGGTTGTGCGTCGGCGTGCCGGTGAAGCTCGGCGCGAAGGGCGCTGAAGAAATCATTCAGATCAAGCTGACACCCGAAGAGAATGCCGCCCTGCAGAAGTCGGCAGCCTCGGTGAAGGAACTTGTAACCGTTCTGGGTATCTAGAAAAACCTACAACTGAATTTGGATATCCAGAAGGGGCGCCAGCGTGGCGCCCCTTTCTTTTTGTGGCCCTCGGAAAAATCACAAGCCGAAGAGTTTTTCGGCTCCTACTACCAGACCTAGCGTGAAGATGGCGATGGCGACCTCGCCTATGGCGCCTACGGCGAAGGGGCGTAGGCCTTGTTTGCGCATTTGGTTGAAGTTGGTGCGCAGGCCTACGCCGGCGAAGGTCAGGAGGAAGGCCCAGCGGGAGAGGTTGGCTAGGGCCGTCACCTGGTCTTTGTTGAAGAAATGATAGGTGGCCAGGACGGAGATCAGCAGGAAGCCCAGGACGAATTTGGGAAATTTTTGCCAGAGGAAAGCGGCTTTGTTCTTTACGGTTTTGGCTTGGCCTTGGCTGGCCCAGTAGATGGCGTAGGCCAGGACTACGAAGCCGATCATGGCGTTGCGGGTGGTCTTGGCCAGGACCGCGAGTTTGCCAGCGGCGTCGGAGTAGAGGGCGCCCGCCGCAGTGGCTTCGGCGGTGTTGTCTACGGCCAGGCCAGCCCAGAGGCCGTAAGCGTGGTCGCTGAGATGGAGAGCGTGGCCGATCAGCGGGAAGGTGAAGAGCGAGAGAGCGCCTAACGCGAGGATCGCGGCGATGGCGAAGGAGGAATCTTCTTCGTCGGCTTCGATGGCGCCTTGCGTGGCGATGATGGCGCTGACGCCGCAGACTGCGGAGCCCACGGCTAAGAGCGTGGTCAATTTCGGGCGGAGATTGAAGATGCGGCCCAACAAGAGCATGAAGGCGGTGGCGCCGGTGATTTCCAGCGCGACCAAACCCAGGCTTACGCCGCCTAACTTTAGGACGTCGCCCAGGAGGAAGCGGGCGCCCAGGAGCACGATTCCTGCTTTCAACCAAAATTCGTAAGTGGCTACGCCTGCGCGGAAAACTTCAGGGACGCCTACGGTGTTCGAGATAGCCAAGCCAATCAGGATAGCCCAGAGAACGTACTCGATGTTGGGGAACGTCCAGTGGTGGGCCTTGGCGTAGGCACCTACGTTTTTTTCGAGGAGTTTACCTGCGTAGCCCACCGCTGCCAGCAGGAGAACGCCGGGAATCAGGCGAAGAAGACTCAGAGCGGGTTGCTCTGTGCGGGCTTGGGGTAGTGCTATTGATGACGCCATGATTTCGGTGCTGCCTCCGTTTTTGACATTGCGATCCTGTATCGGAACCTGCGGTAAATTCGCCGCTCTGCTTGAGGCTGGGGGCGGCGACCTGTCTAGTTAGGAGTTAACCCCCTCCCCTGTTTTTTTGTAAATATTGATTCTAGTAAGTATTGATTCTAAATAAGGTTAAAGTCCTTTGTTTTTATAGAGTTTTGCAAGTGTTAATTTTAAATGTAGTTACCATGGGACGTGGGTCAAGACGCCGGCGCGGATTAACAGGGCTGCTGCCAGGGCGATCAGGACTGCCCAGGTGTCGAGGGATAGCCATTTCTTCTTGGGGGCTAGTGGTTGGGTGTTGGTGCTCATTTGTTCTCCTTTGTTCTCGTTCGTGGTGTCCGTTTCCCGTTTGGCTTCCATCTGCTTTGTCGCTATGGCCTTGGTACATTTGCGTCTAAATCCCGCCCTCTCGGAGAGGGCGGCTACAGGACTTTTGGATCGATGTTGCTTCAGCTTACGATTGCGCGTTTGACCTGGCTTTCCTTTCGATTCGCGGGCCAGGCGCTGGCGGCGATTTCTTGGATTTCGTGTGTGGCTACGTGGCCTACGATTAGTAACGCTGGGGCCGGGAGTTTCGCTTCGCTCGCCAGGCCAAATACCGTGGTCCAGCGGATCTTTTGTTGTGGAGTGGTGGCGTTGGAGACGACGACGCACGGAAGACTCTCTGGCTGGCCGGCTTCGATTAGGCGGCGGGAGACTTCGGCGTAGTCGGCGCCAAGCATATAGAGGACTAGGGTGGTGGAACTGGAGATGGCTGCCCAATCCAGGTGCGGGTTGACCGCCAATGGATCGGCGGTGCCTGGATCGGATCCGCGGGAATAGGTGGTGATGACGATTTGCGAGGCGGCGCGACGGTCGGTTAGGGAGATTCCCGCGGCTGCGGCGGCGCCCAGGGCGGCGGTGATGCCGGGGACGATCTCGAAGGGGATGTTGGCGCGGCGCAGGGCTTCGATTTCTTCTCCGGCGCGACCGAAGACTACGGGGTCGCCGCCTTTCAGGCGTATGACTTCGTTGTGGGAGGTCGATTTGCTGGATGGATATAAGTTCGGGGACCGATCTGAGGACTTGTCGGCTGACCGATCTAAAGATCGGCCACTACCGTGGAAGATCAGCAGTTGGTTGATTTCGTCTTGCTTCAGGAGCTTTTTACCGGCGCGCTTGCCTACATCGATGATTTCCGCTTCGCGGGGGATCAGTTGCAGCACTTCCCTACTGACTAGCGAGTCGTGCAGGACGATCGTGGCGCGTTCGAGTAGGCGGGCCGCTTTGACCGTGAGGAGGTCGGGATCGCCAGGGCCTGCGCCGATGAGATAGACCTTGCCCATCCTAGCTTTCGACTCCCAGGGGAATCGCTCCCTGCGCCGCGGTGTCGCGTTCGACGGACGGCGTGAAGCCGCCGGCGAGGATGGAACGGAGATCCTCGTTGGAATGACGCGCGAAAAACTGGCGTAGATTTTCCTCTGGAGCGCGATTTTCGTTGAACTGTTGGAGAAGACGCTCGATCGCGTCGGGCACATCCGTGGCGGCGCAGCGGTAGCCTACCGGTCGGGCGATAGCGGCGAATTCGCCTACGCTTCCGCCGATGCAGAAATAGTAGGCATCGACCGTCTTGCCGTCGAGCTTGATTTTCTTGCCCTCCAGACCGATGTCGGCGATCCAGTGCTGGCCGCAGCTGTTGGGGCAGCCGGTGACGTTGATGCGGAGTTGCTCCTGGAAGCCGGGGACGCGGTCGTCGAGTTCACCGGCGAGCCAGCGCGCGAAGCCTTTGGTTTCGGTGAGGGCCAGCTTGCAGAATTCGGAGCCGGTGCAGGCGACCGTGGCGCGTGCAAACGCGGAGGCGCGGACTGGCAGGCCCGCGGCGGTGAGTTCGCCAGCGACGCGTACGGCCTGGTGGTCCGGAATATTTAAGATTACGAGATTCTGCATGACCGTGTTGCGGACGTGACCGTCGCCGTAGCGGTCGGAAAGATCGGCGGCGAGGCGGAGCTGTGTTGGGGTGATACGCCCGCTGAGGACGTTTGCGCCTACATAGGAGAAGCCAAGTTGCTTTTGGGCGTGAATGCCGACGTGATCGCGATGGACGTCGGAGGGGACTTCTTCCGGTTCGGCGGGATCGAGAACGAAGCCGACACGCTGCTCAAGTTCGGAGAGGAAGCTGTCCGCGGTCCAGCCGTGTTGCAGGAACAGGAATTTCAGGCGGGCGCGTTCGCGATTTTCGCGGAGTACGTTCGCTTCGCGGAAGACTTCGGCGATGCCGCGGGCGACGGGGACGACCTGCTTCCACGGCACGAATGCGTTGAGGCGCACGGCCAAGTGCGGATTGGTGGAGAGACCGCCGCCTACGCGTACGGAGAATCCGGTCTCGAGGCCGCCGACGCGCCTGCGGGTGACGGGAGTAAAGCCGATGTCGTTGATCTCGGGATAATTGCACCAGGAGCGGCAGCCTGTGACAGACATCTTGAACTTGCGAGGGAGATTGTAAAATTCGGCATTGCCGCCTAGCGCGCGATCGATTTCCAGCGCGAGTGGTGAGGCATCGCAGAATTCGTGCGCGTCGAAACCCGCCAACGGGCAACCGGTGATGTTGCGGGCGACATCGCCGCAGGCGCCGATGGTTGTCAGGCCAGCACGCCACAAGGTTTCGATGACGTCGGGGAGCGCATCTACGGTGACCCAGTGCAATTGCACGTTTTGGCGGACGGTGAGGTCGGCGACGCCGCGGGCGTGGCGCTCGGCGAGGTCGGCGATGGCGCGGGTTTGCTGGCTGGTAAGGAGGCCGTTGGGAATGCGGATGCGCACCATGAAGAATTCGGTGGCTTTGCCTTCGCCGTTTTTGCCGCCAGTGACGCCGACGCCGTCTCCCTGGGTGTAAATGCCCCAGCAACGGAGATAAGTGGCGAACCATTCCGGCGGAATGGAGGCGTGGCCGCGATGGGCGAATTCCTTAATTTCGTCGAAGTGCTCCCAGCCGTTCTTCGCGCGCTTGAGGCGCTCGATGCGCTGGGCTTTGGTTTCCGTCGTAGCGTCGGCCATATTGATTTTTTACCCGCCTAAAAACAAAAAACCCACGTTGCCTGAACCTCTGGCACGTGGGCTTCGGAACTCGCGTTTGCTTGCTAACTTAAGTCCGGAAACTCCTATGGCCAGAGATGAGCGTGTTGCGACACGCAGCGTTGCATGCGCACGGACAACACACGGTCTGGCAGAAAGGAGTCATTTGCGTCAGTAGAATACGTTTCCCCTGATTGGATGTCAAATGGGGAAAATGGATACACACATGCTGAAAAACAGATAAAGGCAAAAGCTTTAACGCAGAGGGCTCAGAGACGCAGATTTCGCAGAGAGGAGGGCTTCTCGGTTACGCGCCCGGCCTTCATTGGGGTTTCTGGGCGGCTGGGGGCGTGGTTTTCGCACCCGCGGCTGGCTTGGGGGTTGGCGCCGGCGAGATGATCGTAGCGGTCTTGATGTAGTCGAGCTTGGGCCAGCCTTTGTCGAGATAGGGCTTGCCTTGTTTTTGGATTTGGTCCTGGTCTGGGCCGCCGCCTGACGGGGCACCTTCGCCGTATTGATCGTAGAACATGTCGACGACCTTCATGCCGTCGGTGACTTGGCCGAAGGGGGCGAAGCCGTCGTGATCCAATCGACTGTTATCTCCAAAGTTGATGAAGACCTGGGTGGTACGGGTGTTGGCCCCCGCGGTAGCGAAGCTCACGTAGCCACGGAGATTGTGCTGGGTGACGGGATCGTCCTTGATGGTGGCGGGTTCCCAGACCTTATTGACCGCGGGATAGGCGCTGATGCCGAATTGCGCCATGAAGTTGGGGAGGACGCGGAAGAAGCTGGCGTTATCGAAAAAGTGGTGCTTGACGAGATTGTAGAAACGGTCGGCGCCCTGGGGAGCCCACGCGCGCGTGACAGTGACGACGAAATCGCCGCGCGTGGTGGAAAATTGCACCTTGTACTCGTCGGGCGCTTTTTCTTTCAGCAGCGCGGGGTGCAGGAGAGCGCGATCGTAGGCAGGGTGCGCGGTGGCGGTCGTTGTCGACTTTTTCGTCGTCGTGCTCTGCGAGCTGGGACTCTTGGCAGGGGGCGGCGTTTGCGCACCTGAATTTGCCGATGCCGCGAAAAACGCCAGGGCTATACTGACAGCCGTTCTTGCTGCTCTGTTCGCCTTCTTGCCGAGGTTGCGTGGATTCATTTTCAATTTCTCTCCGATTTGTTTGGGCGTCCAGGCTGGCTCTAAACCCGCACCCTTTGAAAACCGCAAAGGGTGCAGCACCCGGCTAGTGCTGGGCTGGACTTAGTTCCCTGCTTATGCGTTGCACATCATCCATGAGCCGCAGGGTATTCTCTCCGAGAATCTTCTTTACGTCACCCTCGGAGTAGCCTTTTCGTAACAGGGCCTCGGTGATTTTCGGCAGCTTCGTGGCGTCTTCCATGCCGAAGGGCATGTTGGCGCCGTCGAAGTCCGATCCGAGGCCAACGTGGTCGATTCCGGCAACCTTCACGGCATGATCGATGTGGTCGATGATCGCTGTCCATTCGACCCGCGGGAGCTTGCCCTGCTCGACGTATTGGCGCGTGATGCGATCGCCTTCGATCAGTTGGCAGCCTTCGTCATCGCCACAGCGCTTGTGAACTTCGATGCCGATAGCTTCGTTGATCTTCGGGTCGGCTCTTTCCGCGCTGCGGAATTCCTGGCTCAGGAACCCGACATGAAAATTAATCTGGATGACGCCGCCTTTGGCGGCTAACTCGCGAATCATGGCGTCGCTGAGGTTTCGGGGATGATCGCAGAGAGCGCGGCAGTCGGAGTGCGAGGCGATCACCGGGGCTTTGCTGATGCGGAGCACGTCGCGAAACGTTTTGTCGCTGACGTGCGAGACGTCCACCATCATGCCGAGACGGTTCATTTCGCAGACGACATCCTTGCCGAAAGCGCTCAGGCCATTGTGTGCGGGCCGGGCGGTAGAGGAGTCCGCCCATTCGGTGTTGCCGCTGTGCGTCAGCGTCATGTAGCGAACGCCCAGGGCAAAGTATTTTCGCAGGATATCGAGATCGCTGGTGATCATGTGGCCGCCCTCGACGCCTAGCAGCACTGCGATCTTGTTTTGTTTGCGGATGTCGCGCACTTGGCCAGCCGTAGTGGCGAGGGTGAGGTCCTTGGGATGTTTGCGAACCTGGTCGCGGACCGCCTCGATTTGCTCAGTGGCGCGCTTGACGGCGATGGGACCGGTGACTTTGCTGGGCACCCAGATGGAGAAGAAAATTGCGTCGAGGCCGCCTTCTTTCAGGCGCGGGATGTCGATGCTGCCCTTCGGATCGCGCGTGGCGAGATCGAAGTCGCGGTCCAGGAGGCGCTGCGTGGTGTCCGCGTGGGTATCGACGACCAGCGAAGAGAAATGCAGATTGCGGGCGCGGGCGGAGAGGTCGTCAGTCTGGAGGCGAGTATTCACGGTACCAGGTCCGAACATGAGTGCGACGGCGAACGCACAGTTGGCAACAACCAATCCGATTCGGCATCTCTCACTTTCCATTCTTCCTCTGGCGTGCTCCTGGACAGGTGTCGATCGAAGTTGACTCTAAACCCGCACCCTTTGAAATGCGCAAAGGGTGCGGCACCCAGGAGTAGGCCTAGTGCTGCGACTGCATTTCGGCGCTGACCTTTTCGGTTTGTTCCAGGATTCGCAAGGTGTTCTCGCCGAGAATTTTCCGGATGTCGCTCTCGGAATAGCCTTTGCGTAGCAGAGCTTCGGTGATTTTCGGCAGCTTGGAGGCGTCTTCCATGCCTTCGGGCATGTTCGCGCCATCGAAATCGGAGCCCAGGCCGACGTGGTCCGCGCCGACTAACTTCACGGCGTGATCGATGTGATCGATGATGCGCTCCCAGGTGACGTGCGGAAGCTTGCCTTCGGCGATGAGTTGGGTTTCGATTTTCTTCATTTCGCGGCCTACGCATTCTTCATCTTCGCCGCAGGATTTCTTGAAGGCGGCCATCATCTCGACCACGCCGCCGGTGGCTTTATCGGAGGCGTCTTTGTAGGCCTGGTCGATGAAGCTTTTTTCGTAATTGATCTGGATGACGCCGCCTTTGGCAGCGAGCGCTTTGATCATATCGTCGTTCATGTCGCGCACGTGGTCGCAAAGAGCACGGCACGACGAGTGGGAAGCGATCAGCGGTGCTTTGCTGACTTCCAGCGCGTCGTAGAAGGTCTTGTCGCTGACGTGCGAGATGTCCACCAGCATCCCCTGACGGTTCATTTCGCGGACGATGTCTTTGCCGAAGTCCGTGAGGCCGTTGTGGGCGGGCTTGTCGGTGGAGGAATCGGCCCACTCGTCATCATAGAAATGTGAAAGTGTCATGTAGCGAACGCCGAGATCGGAAAAGATGCGTACCATGCGGATGTCATTGCCGATCATGTGGCCGCCCTCGACGCCCATCAGGGCAGCGATCTTGCCCTGCGCGTGGGCGCGGCGCACATCTTCGGCCGTGCGCGCCAGCACGATGTCATTGGGATATTTCTTGACGTTCTCGCGCACGGCGTCGATCTGGTCGAGCGCCTTCTGGATCGCGGGTGGGCCCATGATGTGGCCGTCAATCCAGATCGAAAAGAAAATGGCGTTCATACCGCCTTCACGCATGCGCGGGATGTCGATGGCACCGTCGGGATTGCGCTTGCCCAAGTCGTAGTCCTTCGAGAAAAATCGCTGCGTGGTGTCGTCGTGGGTGTCGACGACGATCGAAGAAAAATGCAACTTGTGAGCGCGAGTCGAAATATCGTCGGCGGGAACCGTTCGAACGAAAGCGTTTGTGGCTACCAGGAAAAGAGCGGCGAACAGAAAAACAGCGCGGGCTAAGCGCATTCAACCTCCACTGAGATCTTAAGACGAGTCGAGAGTTTACCCTATCAACCACCCGAGCAGGGCTTGTTTCCAAGCCTGACGATTGATTTCGGCAAGGGATTCGGTTAGCGGAATTTCCTTTGGGCAAGCCTTCACGCAATTCTGCGCGTTGGCGCAATCTTCGATGCCACCGTGGCCCATGGCGGCTTGCAACCGTTCCTTGGCGTGCATTCCGCCGGTCGGATGCATATTGAAGAGGCGAACCTGGCTGAAAATCGCCGCGCCTATGAATTCGCTGTGCTCGTTCACTTGCGGGCAAACTTCCAGACAATTTCCGCAGGTGATGCAGCGCGAAAGTGGGTAGGCCTTCTCCTGCGTTTCGGGGGCCATGCGCGGGCCTTCGCCGAGATCGTAGCTGCCATCGATTGGTATCCAGGCTTTGACGCGCTTCAGGCTTTCAAACATGAACTGGCGATCGACGGCGAGATCGCGCACCACCGGAAATTTTGACATCGGCTCGATGCGAATGGGCTGCTCGAGTTGATCGACCAGCGCTGAGCACGCCATGCGGGCCTTGCCGTTGATCAGCATCGCGCAGGAACCGCAGACTTCTTCAAGGCAATTGGAATCGTAAGAGACCGGGGTGGTTCTCTTGCCGTCGCGCGTGACTGGATTTTCCGCGATGTCCCGCAGGCAGATAATGATGTTCATCGACGGCCGCCAAGGCAGCGCAAACTCCTCCCAGCGCGCGGCCTCTTTCGGACTGGCTTGCCGCTTGATGCGCAGGACGACTTGTTTCGTCTCGGCCATGCCTACCTCATTTCGCGGCGTCATAGCGACGGGGGCGCGGCGGAATCTGCGAAATATCGACGGGGTCGTAAGACAGCTGAACGTCGTCGTTCACCCACTTTGCGCGGGTGGTCTTGAGCCAGTTGGAGTCGTCGCGTTCCGGGAAATCGGGCTTGTAGTGTGCGCCGCGGGATTCGTTGCGATAGTAGGCCCCGATGGTGATGACGCGGGCGAGTATCAGCATATTCTCGAGCTCACGCGCGAAATTGAGCGTCTGGTTGGACCAGCGCGTGCGATCGCTGAGATTGATCTTGCGGTAGCGCGCCTGTAATTCTCCCAGCTTGGCGTAAGCGCCTTCGAGATTCTGATTGATGCGGGTCACGGTGACGTGCTCGGTCATGAGTTCGCCGAGTTCTTTCCAGATGGTGATGGGATTCTCGGTGCCGTCCCGCGCAATCAGCGCCTGATTTTTCGCTTCCTGGCGCTTCTGCTCGCGCTCAAACACCGTGGACGCGACAGCGTCTGTTCCCTTTTCGACGCCGCGCGCATATTTCACCGCAGCAGGGCCGGCAATGCCCCCGCCAAAGATGCATGACACCAGCGAATTCGCCCCCAATCGGTTTGCGCCGTGATATTGATATTCGCATTCGCCGGCGGCGTAAATTCCGGGCACGCTGGTTGCTTGATCTTCGTTGTTCACCCAGATCCCGCCCATCGTGTAGTGCATCGCGGGAAAAACTCTCATGGGCTCGTCGCGCGGATCAACGCCCAGGAATTTCTCGTAGATTTCGAGGATGCCTTCGAGCTTGCGATCCAGCGTTTCGCGAGGGATGTGCGTCACATCCAGATAAACCGCGGCTTGCCCGTTGATGCCCAGTTTTTCCTGATAGACGATGCGATGTATCGCGCGCGTGGCGATGTCGCGCGGCACCAGGTTGCCGTACTTCGGATACCACTCTTCGAGAAAATAAAAGCGCTCCGCTTCGGGTATGCTTTTCGCCGCGCGCGTGTCCTTTGGATTGCGCGGCACCCACACGCGGCCACCTTCCCCGCGCGCGGATTCGCTCATCAAGCGCAGCTTGTCTTCGCCGGGAATCGCGGTGGGATGCACCTGGATGAATTCGCCGTTCGCGTAATCGACGCCCTGTTGCAGCAACGCGGACTGCGCCGAACCGGTGCAGACGACGGAGTTCGTCGATCGACCAAAAATGGCGCCGATGCCACCCGTACAAAAAATGACCGCGTCGGCCGGAAATGTTTTCACTTCCATGGAGCGCAAATCCATCGCGCAAATTCCGCGCCCGACTCCCGCGTCGTCGATTACGGCGGACAGAAACGTCCAGCCTTCGCGTTTGGTCACACGGTCTTCGGACTCATGACGGCGAACCTGCTCGTCGAGCGCATAGAGAAGCTGTTGCCCTGTTGTAGCCCCGGCGAACGCCGTGCGGTGATACAACGTGCCGCCAAAGCGCCGGTAATCGAGCAATCCTTCCGGCGTGCGATTGAACGTAACGCCCATGCGATCGAGTAAATCGATGATCCCGGGCGCCGCCTCGCACATGCGCTTGACCAACGGCTGATTCGCGAGAAAGTCGCCGCCGTAAATGGTGTCGTCAAAGTGCTTCTGAGTCGTGTCGCCTTCGCCCTTTTGGTTCTTCGCGGCGTTAATCCCGCCCTGCGCGCACACGGAATGCGAACGTTTCACTGGAACGATCGAAAAAAGCTCCACCGGCACACCCGCCTCGGCCACACGAATCGTGGCCATCAGCCCGGCAAGACCTCCGCCTACGATGATAATTCTCGGTTGTCTCATTTTGAGGTGACGTACGAGGCGAATGGGTGCCAGTTCAGCCGAAAACTGAGAATGATCAGAACACCGACGACGCTAAAGGTGACTCCAACGAGCACGCCGAGTTGTCCGGCGGCGCGTTGCGCGCGCACCGTTGCAGCAAGACCCCACTTACAGAGGAAATTCCAGATGCCGACACCCAGGTGAAACGAAGAGGCCAGTATGCCGATAAGAAAAAACGCCAGATACCACGGATTCTGTAAATCGCGTGCCACCGTCGCGTAAGTTGACGTCCCATGTGTCAACCAGCGTTCCGTGTACAAGTGCCAACCGATGTAAGCGAAAGCGATCAGGCCTGTGTAGCGCTGCAGCGTGAACAACCAATTTTTAACCCACGGATATTCCGAAACATTCGATTGTCCGCGCAGCCAGATGTAAACGCCATAGCCGCCGTGATACAGGATCGGCAAAAAGATGAAAGCCCATTCCACGAAAATGCGAAATGGGATGGTCTGCAATGTTTGCGAAGTTTCATCGTACTGGCGCGCGCCGACCAGTGCGGTGCTGTTGGACCAGAAATGTTCGGCCAAAAATGCCCCAACAGGAATGATGCCAGTCAAAGAATGAAGTTTGCGGAGAAAGTAACTCGAGTCAGGCCGGGTTGCCGTAGCGGACATGCCCTCTCCGCCGCGTCCTTGCCTGCTCGGCGCTCAGAATCGCGGCAAATTCAGTATAGGGAGTTGAGATCAGCGATGCAAGTTGGAGGCAATTTTTGAAAAGAACATAGATTGCGGAGCGATCCCATTTACGACGCTGTGTTCCCTTGCCTCCTATCAGTAACGAGGTGTTACGCCGTTTTTACAAACTCAACCTGGATGAAGATGTTATCCTTTGAAATAATCACAGTAGTTCACCGGGACTTCCTTCCTGGTCGCGCTACGATGCCGACGCATCTTGGGACAATTCATGAGCCTGGTTACCGAACTGGAGCGCCTCGCGGATGCGCTGAGTGATGGCACGGCGGAAGCGCCGCCCCTTGCATGGACATCGGTAGCAGAACGTATTGCCAAAAATCTTGGCGTGAAAACCGATGGGGTGGCAATCCTTGGATTGTCGATCAAATGGCGGCATTTATATTTCCTGGCTCCCGAAGCGCTGAAAAATGTCGGCTTTATTCCGCTCTCAAGCAATTCCGCGCTGGCCGCGCGAACCGCGCGCGAAAGCCGCCCCGAGATCGACAATAATTTCGCTAACGCGCGTCACGCCAGGGTTTTCGAAAGTGTAAAAAGGTTCCCGGCGCGCTCGGCGAGGCCATTCAAAAAATCATCAGCGCGCCCATTCTCGCCGCCGACAAAGTGGTCGGCGTGATTCAGATCAGTCGAAAAGGATCGAACGCCGCTACCGCCGGACCGGATTTCACTCCGGGAGATCTCGGCAAGCTTCTGGCGTTGTGCAAGCCCCTCGGAAAGCTCCTGCAGCACGTGGCGCGCGATTAATTCATCGAACGTTAACAATCGTTCGCGATTCTCGGCCACATCACTTGCGTGACCCCGCAAATCAGCACGGTATCCGCCTCGTTCCGCTCGATTTTCACTCCGTGGCACGGGAAATGCGTTGACACTGCAAAACCTTCTTGTTACTTTTCCACAGCGGAAAATTTTCGCTCTCAGCCTACTCACGGAGGCACCCACACCGGCACCATGGCGTTCGTCGCAAAGAAAATATTTCTCACCAAAGGCGTCGGAAAACATCGTGAAAGGCTTTCGAGCTTCGAATTAGCTCTGCGGAATGCCGGAATTGCGGCGTGCAACATCGTGCGCGTTTCCTCGATTTTCCCCCCAAATTGCAAATTGATTTCGCGCAGCGAGGGACTGAAGTACATCAAGCCGGGCCAAGTCGCGTTTACCGTCATCAGCGAAAATTCCACGAAAGAAGCGCACCGCCTGATTGCCGCCAGCATCGGTTTGGCGCTGCCCAGCGACAAATCCATGTACGGCTACTTGTCGGAGCATCACTCCTTCGGAGAAACCGAAGAAGTAGCCGGCGAATACGCCGAAGAGCTCGCCGCGGAAATGCTGGCGACAACGTTAAACGTGGAATTCGACCCCGATCTCTCCTTCGACGAAAAAAAAGAGGTCTACCGCATCTCCAACAAGATCGTCCGCACCATGAACGTGACGCAGTCCGCCGTGGGCGACAAACGCGGCCTCTGGACGACCGTTTTAGGCGCAGCCATTCTTATCGGCGAAGACGATTAAAGGTGGCACAGCCATTCCTGGCTGTGCACTTCGGCAAGGTCCGTCCCATTCATCGTCAGCTACCGTCTTTGTTGCGCTGCGGTGATCCCTCAGGCGTCCAGCTCATAAGCAGTTTTTAGCCATTTCTTAACCTCGTCGTCCACGTCGCTCCCGGACTTGATCTCAATACGGTGCGTAATGCGATCTTTCTTCGCCAAGCCGCCCGTATCGATCACGCGTTTCGGAAGCTTCCCCTTGTACGCAGCCAGCGCGAACCCAAGATCGATCCGCGTATTGGTTGTCGGCTTAATTTGCGCAAACACGTGATTGCGATACAGCGGCACGATTGTTTTGCACGGGCAAGCTCTCACATCGGCCCCCACCGATTTCCCCAGCTCCAATAATTCCTCATAAATCGGCCGTAATTTTTTCTTGGGACCGACGTACTGCTCCTCAACGTAGCCAACCGCCGCTTTAAGGTACGTCTCAGGCGAATCAAAATCGCCACCATCCCCGTCCGCGCGCTCCGCGATCCACGGGGCGACGTTCATCCCAAGCTTGTGCTTGGTCTTCAGCCATTCGCGCTGCTCTTTCTCGCCCCTCGGCGCTTCTTTCTTCACCAGCGCGATCCATTCCTCCAGCGACCGTCCAGTCTTCTCCTTCAACTCCGCCAACGACTTTTGCACCATCGCCACGCTCGGGTGCACGCCATATATCGACTCCCTTTTCGCCCCGCTGGTTTTCGCCATAGACGCTTCTCCTAAGCAGCTATGCAATGGGTCAAGAAACTGGCTTGAGCTGACTAAATGGCGCGCGTTGACTTAAGGCTTGAAATATCCAATCCGCTGCAGCACCGCTCCCACCACGAGCGGCAACGCCACCGTCGCATCCTCAAATACTTCCGCGAATCGACCGCCTTCTTCCGGCGGCACAAACTTACCCCAGGACACCGCCTCGGTATACGTGCTCCCGCTTAATCCGCCCCAGTGCACCGGCTCCGGGCAAATCCTCAGTCCGTAGTTGTACCGTTTCAGCGGCACATTCTTGTACCCACGGCGCGCCATCAGCTCCGCGTACACGCCAAATTGCTGTGACCAGTTCCGCGGCACTCCGCCACCCACCGTGAATATACCCATGCGCTTCGTCGCCAGCATGGTGTCCGCAAACTTTTCGAAATCCTCAAAGGGATCAAAGCGCAGCAACGGGCGTAGCGCTTTCTGGCGGCCAATCTTGTGCAACGCAAAATCGATGCCCAGCTCCGAATCCGAGAACGCAGGCACGAACACCGGCACGTTGTGCTCGTAAGCCGACTTCAGAATTCCGCGCCCGCCGCCCTGCTTCACCAGATATTCGCCGACCCTACGATGCACCTTCCAACTGCAAACGACCTCGTTGACGTCCCATTGGTCAAAAATATGATCGACAACATCTTCCACATGATCCAGGTTCGTTTCCGGCTCCAGCGAATCGTAAACGCGGTTGTAGCCGGCTTCGAACAACTCCTCATCGTCCATCTTCGACGGGTCATACCGGAAATGCGAAAGCCCGGTAGCCTCAACCAACCCGTGAGCCATCAACGCGCCTGTCGAAACAACGGCTTTCACGATCCCGCTATCAATCAGATCACAAAAAATTAGGCCCATCTTCCCGACCGTGAGCGCTCCAGACAGGGTCAGCACCACGAAGCAATCCTTGTCGCGCGCCATCGCTTCGAGCACATCCGCCGCGTCGCCAATTTGGCGTCCGGTGAACGCGGTATCTCCCATCGCGCGCACCAACTGGTCGATCGTTCGGCATTTCGATAGGTCCAGCGGGAAGATCGGCCGGAGTTTGTCCTTGACCGGATCGTGCAGCACCCGCCCAGTGACCGTCTTCTTCTGCTGCTTTGCCATTTACGCTCCTGAAAATCCGCGAACGGATTTTGGTGTTACGCTCGCACGCGACATTTCGTTCTTTCGATTGTAGTCATGCCGCAATGTAGTGCCGCGAAGATTGATAATACAAATGGGCAACGAAGAAAAGAAAAAATCGCGTGCATGAGCCACGTTGCGCCTCATGCTAAACTAAATTTCTATGCCAGACAAATTTACAATCGGCCTCGTACAGATGCGGTGCACCGCAAACGCCGACGAAAATCTTTCGCGCGCGATCGACAAGATCCGGGAGGCTGCCGTACGTGGCGCGCAAATAATTTGCCTTCACGAACTTTTCCGCAGCGAATATTTCTGCCGTAAGGAAGACGCGGCGCTGTTCGACCTCGCCGAACCTGTCCCTGGCCCCGCCACTGAAGCGCTCGCGCAAGTCGCGAAGGAAAAGAAGATCGTTCTCGTCGCCTCGCTATTTGAGCGCCGCGCCGCCGGCGTCTATCACAACACCTGCGCGGTCCTCGATGCCGACGGCAGCTTCCTCGGCAAATACCGCAAAATGCACATCCCCGACGACCCGCTCTACTACGAAAAATTTTATTTCACGCCAGGCGATCTCGGCTTCCCTAATTTCAACACCAAGTACGGCAAAATCGGCGTCCAGATTTGCTGGGACCAATGGTATCCGGAGGGCTCCCGCCTCACCGCCCTCAGTGGCGCGCAGGTCATTTTCTATCCGACCAGCATTGGCTGGCATCCCAAGGAAAAAGCCGAGTTCGGCGCAGCACAACTCGACGCATGGCGCACTATCCAGCGCGCCCACGCCATTGCCAATGGTATTTACGTCGCGGTCGTAAATCGCGTGGGCTACGAAGGCACCCCTGCCGCAGGCGATCTCGGGCTGGAATTTTGGGGGAATTCTTTTGTGGCTGACCCTTTCGGACAATTCGTCGCCGAAGCCTCGGACGATAAGGAAGAGATTCTGGTCGTCGAGTGCGACCCCGCAAAGAGCGAAGACACTCGCCGCAACTGGCCGTTCCTACGCGACCGCCGCATCGATGCCTACGGCCCACTCACGAATCGCTGGCTCGGTGAATAACCGCATGCCGCGAACGAAAGCCCGAACTTCCACTCCTTCGCAAACCCCCTTCGACCTCGGCTACTGGATGCCCGCCGAGTGGGAACATCACCACGCCACATGGCTGGGCTGGCCGCACGAACAGACCGACTGGCCGGGAAAATTCCCGACCATTCCTTGGGCGTTCGCAGAAATCGTCAGGCACCTCACGCGCGTTGAGCGCGTCTATCTCCTTGTTCAAAATCGCGCCGCCGAATCCAAAGTCCGCGCCATTCTGAAAAAGTCCGGCGCCAATCTCGCCGCCGTCGATTTCTTCCGCGTTCCCACTGACCGCGGATGGATGCGCGATTCCGGCCCGATCTCGATCAGCAACTCTTCAGGAGAAGTCGCCTACACGCATTGGCGTTTCAACGGGTGGGCCAAATACGCCAATCACAAAAAAGACGCGGTAGCGGCAGCGCTCGTAAATAAGAAACTCAAGCACCGTGTCTGGCAGCCCATGCACAAGGGCCGCCGCGTCGTTCTGGAAGGCGGCAGCATCGACGTCAACGGGCGCGGCACGTTACTCACCACGGAAGAGTGCCTGCTCAGCACGACGCAAGAACGTAACCCCGGCTTCACCCGCGACGATTACGCTCAAGTCCTCCGCGACTATCTAGGCGCGACGCAAATCCTCTGGCTCCGCCACGGCATCGCTGGCGACGACACCCACGGCCACGTCGACGACTTAGCCCGTTTCGTCAACCCCACGACAATCGTAACGGTAGTTGAGAAAGACCCATCCGACGCCAATTACGGTGCATTACAAGAAAATCTAGCCTTGCTCCAAAAGATGAAAGACCACGACGGCCGCGCATTCCGCATCGAAACTCTTCCGATGCCCGCCCCCGTCTATTTCGAAGGCCAACGCCTGCCAGCAAGCTACGCGAATTTCTACATCGCCAACAAACTCGTAATCGTCCCCACCTTCAACGACGCCAACGACCGCGTAGCCCTCAACACCCTCGCCGCCCTCTTCCCCGACCGCGAGGTAGTAGGCATAGCGTGCCGCGACCTGGTCCTAGGCCTGGGCACACTGCACTGCATGACCCAGCAGCAACCAAGGCATCGATAAGCCATCGCGCTTGTCGTTCTCCAATGTGGCACGGGCATTCCTGCCTGTGCTCCGACGAACACAAATCCCGCAGCATGCACAACCGCCGACGGCCTCGGCGCAATAAATCCTCGGGCCATTTCGCAACTCCTCTCTACCTGTCTCCATCACACTCACGTTGGCATTTCCGACGCTCAAAGCTACAATGCCCACATCTCAACACACCATAGTCAACGTTCGCCTAAGGAGGCCGAATGCCAGGGTCACTCTTCCTAACGTTGTTCCAAGATCGCATAGTAGTTGTCCAATACGAGCGAGGCTTAATCGGCTGGATCGTAATCGGACTAATCGCCGGGTGGCTGGCAGGAAAAATTGCCCGCGGTGCAGGCTACGGCTGCATCACCGACATCATTTTAGGTCTAGTCGGCTCGGTGCTAGGCGGCTGGCTCTTCATGAAGCTAGGCATCCTGGGCGGCGGCTTCCTCTACAGTCTCGCAGCCGCCACAGTCGGCGCGATTATTCTCGTCACCATCGTGCACCTCTTCGCGGGAAATCGGTAAGCTGGGCATACTCTTATCTACTCGTTGGTTGCCGAAGCTTCGCAATTTCGCCTTGCGATTCACCTGCAGACAATTTGTAGGGAGTGCAGCTGTGCTTACCCTGAGTCTCGAAGCGTGCGCCCCAACTTGCCCAGGCCAACGAATTCCAAGTCCATCCTCTTCTACAGCGGCACATTTACAACCTCTTCCTTGGGAATCGCCCTCAGCATTTCCTGCCCCACTTTCAAATGCTGATCCACTAGAAGCGCTGGCGTATGCGCCAACCATTCCGCCAAAGAAATATCCTGATAGTGCGGATTCTTGAACATCTCCAGAAACACTAACTCCGAGTCCCCAGTATTTTCGATGTAATGCGGATTCGACTGCAAAATATATCCGACATCCCCAGCTTGCATGTCCATGGTCCGAGCCCGTCCTCCTGCCGCAAAAACGGTCATCCGTCCTTTCCCGCTAATAAAGTACTGCCACTCATCCGCATTCGGATGCCAATGCATCTCGCGCAATCCTCCTGGTTTCAATTTCACAATCGCAGCCGCGATCGGCGTAATCGGGAAATTCTTCGCGTCGATGATCTTCACTTCCCCGCCCCGCGAAACTTTCGTAGGCTTCATCTGGCTCGGCCGGAAGTCCATTCTCTGAGGCACGCTCCCCGTCCCCTCGGCCGCGTACTGCTGCTCCTTCTTCAAATCCTCCGGCAGATCGGTCTGAAAAATAAATATCTCTTTCTTCGGCGTTTTATCGAATGTCGATTCCGGCACTCCGAAATTCTTCGCCAACACCTCGCGCGGAGTATGCGCAAGCCAATCGGTCAGCAAAAAAGTCTCAAACTCGTTGAAATTCCCATCGTCAAACACGAGTAGAAACTGGCACCCATCCGGCCCCAATCCCTGAATCGAGTGCGGCACTCCCGGCGGGAACAACCACAAGTCGCCCTCGCCCACATCCGAAACAAAGCTCTTCCCTCCCACATCCACCGCGGTAATCCGCGCATTTCCGTACAGCATGATGGCCCACTCCGCCGACACGTGCCAATGTAGTTCGCGCACTCCGCCCGCAGTCAGACGCATCTCGACGCCAGCGATGGTCTTCGAAATCGGCAGTTCCCGCGCGGTCACCTGCCGCGTCCACCCTCCGCTCTCAATCCTCTTCCTCGCGAACCCAAATGGATATTTGAATGGGGGCACCGTCCCTGAATCAGTCTCGGTCGCCCACACTGCACTCGGATTTTGCGCTTCCAGCGGCGGATTCTGCGGCCCGTGATTCTGCTCGTTCGGCAATTGATGATCCGGCGACCTCTGCGGCTTGGTTGCTTCCTGCCCGCCTGCCACGCCAGCCGTAGCTGCCGCCAGCACCGCAGCCGACCCCACTCCCAGAAACTTTCTCCGCGTAAACTCTCCGAAATCGTCGCTCATCTCGCGCTCCTCCGAGCCCCACTGATTTGGATTCTTCAGCACCTACGCCCAGTTCCGTTGACGGGCATGCCGAATCAAACCACATCACCACAAAACTGTCACCCTGACCCTCTCCGCCGAGGAGAGTGGAAAGATCTCAACGTAAACTCGCGCGTCGACTCAAGCGACGACGCGCTTAGCGCTGCGCCCTCATACGACTCGCACCGTCCCCGTGTGATACGATCGATGTTGAGTAAATGGAGATAACCATTCTTTGAGTAACACCTCGCAGTCTCTTACAGCCATCCCCCTCGGCGGTCTCGGCGAATTTGGAATGAACATGATGGCGTTGCGGCTCGGTGACAACATCATCGTCATCGACGCCGGAATGATGTTCCCCGAATCCGAACTCCTCGGCGTGGACCTCGTCATTCCCGACATCACGTACCTCAAGCAGAACCGCTCCCTCGTAAAAGCCATCGTCCTCACCCACGGACACGAAGATCACATCGGCGCGCTCCCCTACATTCTTCGCGACCTGAACGTCCCAGTCTATGGGAGTCGCTTCACTCTTGCGCTAGTCAAAAAACGTCTGGAAGAAGCGGGCCTGATCGATTCCACGACCCTCCGCGAAGTCATCCCAGGCCGCCTGGTCGAGATTGATCCCTTCGAAATCGAATTCATCCCGGTCACACACAGCACCATCGACTGCGTAGCCCTGGCCATCCGCACCCCGCTCGGCGTAATCATCCACACCGGCGATTTCAAGATTGACCAGACCCCGGTAGGCGGCGCTCCGTTCGATCTCCATGCCTTCGCCCGTTACGGCAATGAAGGCGTCCTGGCCCTGTTCAGCGACTCGACAAACGTGGAGCGCCCCGGCTTTACCCCGTCCGAACGCGCCGTAGTCCCGCGCCTGGAAGATCTCTGCCGCTCGGCCCCTCGGCGTGTTGTCTTGTCGTGCTTCGCCTCCTCCATCCACCGCATCCAGCAGGTCATCGACATCGCCTCCCGCGTGGGCCGCAAAGTCGCCTTCGTCGGCCGCAGCATGGTCGACAACATCGAAATCGCGCACTCGCTAGAGTACCTGCGCATCCCCGACGGCATGGTCGTCCGCCCCCAAGACATACGCGGCTTCGACCCCAAGCGTCTGGTCATTCTGGCCAGCGGCAGCCAAGCCGAACCAATGTCGTCGATGTCGCGCATAGCCGTAGACAATCACCGCTTCGTCTCCGTAGATGAAAACGACACGGTCATCCTCTCCGCCCGCATCATTCCCGGAAACGAAAAGCCCATTTTCCGGATGCTCGACAACATGTTCCGCCGGCGCGCCCTGGTCTACTACGAAAACTCTTCCGGCACCATCCACGTCTCCGGCCACGCCAGCCAGGAAGAACAAAAGCTGATCCTGCAACTCTGCAAGCCCAAATATTTCATCCCCGTCCACGGCGAATACCGACACCTATTCCGTCACGCAGCTTTAGCGCATCAGTTAGGCTGCGTCTCGGGCGAAATCCTGCTCATGGAAGACGGCCAGGTGGTCGAATTCACCGAAGACCGCGCTTACCGCCGCGACCCTGTAACCGCAGGCCGCGTCCTGGTCGATTCCGGCTCCCTGGAAGAGATCGAAGAAGCGGTAGTCCGCGACCGCAAGCATCTCAGCGAAGACGGCGTCCTGGTTCCCATCATCGCCATCGACAAACACACCGGCAAAATGGACATGCAACCCGAAATCGTCACCCGCGGCATGTTCAGCGACAACGGCCAGGAACTAATAGCCGGCGCCCGCGACGTAGTCCTGAAAACGGTAGAGCAGTCCAACTCCGAAGAAAAAATGGACTGGTCGGTGATGAAGGAAAAAATCCGCGTAGACCTGAAGCGCTACATCAACAAACACACCAGCAAGCGCCCCCTGATCCTACCGGTGATCCTCGAAGTCTGAGTTGCGCTCGGGTGCTTCACTCCCGGAGAAAATCCGGTGCTCCGATGTAGACGCGGCCAGCCCGGCGCGTCCGCCCAACGCCATCTTGAGGATTTCTTATCGCTACGTGGAACCGCCGCAATTCCCTAGGCGTCATGAACCAAAACCGCTCGGTGGCGCACTTTTCCCTCCGCCAGCCGCACAAAAACATTGTTGATCTCATCCATCCGGTACGTCTCCAGCCGCGGCTTAACTTTCCCGGCCGCGACAAGGTTCAAAATGTCTATCAGGTCCGCCACGTCATTCTGCGCCGAACCCAGAATTGCCGTCTGCTTGAACAACATCTGAACCGGATCGGCCTGAATCGGCTCCGCACTAGGAGCCGTGGTCACCAACCTCCCGCCGGACCGAAGTCCTTCCATCGCCTCACTGTTCTGCCGCATAGCCGGTGAAAACGACAGCACCACGTCGGCTCCGCCCATGGCCTGCAATTCCTGTCCGACATGGTTCTTCACTATCAGAACATCATCCGCGCCAAATTCGCGCGCGTCCCGCGCCTTCTCCGCCGTATTCGTGATCGCCACAACTTCGTGTCCCATCGACTTGGCGATTTGCAGCGCCAAATGGCCCAACCCGCCAATACCGATAACCGCAACGCGTTCCCCCGTCTGTGGCTTAGCCGTCTTGTACGCACTCATCGCCGAGAAGCCACTGCAGAAAAGTGGTGCAGCCGTATCCCACGCCAGGTTGTCAGGCACCATGGCGCAGCCATCCGACTCCGCAATCATATAGTCGGCGTAACCACCGCCGTTGGTAATCCAAGTTTTCGGCTGCGCGCAGAATTTTGCTTTCTTCTTCTGGCAATAGACGCACCTGCCGCAACCTCCCTGAAACCAGGAGACTCCCACACGATCTCCGATTTTCCACGACCCGGCGCCCGGACCCACCGCGTCAATCGTCCCCACCGGTTCGTGCCCCGGAACGATCGGCAATGGCACCGGCAATTCTCCGTGCCATATGTGAATATCCGTTCCGCAAACACCCGTCGCACGCAAACGCACGCGCACTTGTCCCGGACCTGGCTGAGGATCGGGGATCTCCCGCACCGCCAGTGGCTGCTTGACTGCCGTCATCAGCATCGCTTTCATATCTACCTCCCCCGTCTGCCGAATCGCAATTGAGCAAGGAGCCTCGCCTCAGGTATCCATCAGACCAACGACGAACAAATGCAGCGGGAAATTATCGGGGATTTCATTGGCGAACTGGCGACTTACTCAAACGTGCCCGGATTATAAGCCCGCCCCTCAATTCTTGTCACCCACAACGGTAGGCCCGCGCTTCAGCCCGGCGCGCCTCCATGAGGCTCGCTATTCCTGACGCAGCGCGGAGATCGGATCAATCTTTGTCGCGCGCCTTGCCGGAACGTAGCACGCCAGCAAAGCCGAAGCCAAAAGAACCACGGCAACTCCGATCAGCGCTCGCATATCCATGGCCCCGACGTTGTACAAGAGCTTGCTCAATGTTTTGCCGACTAGGTACACACCCGGCAACCCCAGGGCCATCCCGATCAGCGCCGCCCGCATCCCTTCACTAACCACCAATCTCAGCACCTGCGCGTTCCCGGCGCCAAGAGCCATGCGAATCCCCATCTCATGATTTCGCTGCGCCACTGAAAATGTCATCACGCCGTAAATCCCGATGGCCGCCAGCAACAATGCCAATCCGGCAAAACTTCCAAAGACAATGACGGTAAAGCGGTCGCTCACCAGCGATTCGCTCACTACCTGGTCCATCGTACGCACCCGAGTCATTGGGAAGTCGGGATTCACTGACCGAACCGCCGCCGCGACACTCGTCGTCACCGCCGCCGGATCGCCAAAAGTTCGCACGCCGATGGTTGTAAATGGCCACGGGCTCTGGTCAAACGGCACATCCACCTCAGCGGAGCTGCTGGTCGGATGACTCTGATACTGCACGTCGTGAAACACGCCAACAATCTGCCATTCGACCGGCGCGCCAAGCGGCGGCATGTGATCCGGCAGCAATTCCGGGATTTTGACCCTTTGCGTCAGTGGGTCGAGTCCGGGCAAGTATTGCCGGGCAAAGCTCTCGCTCACCATCGCTACCCGCGGCGCTCCAGCAAGATCCCGCGGGCCCAGATATCGTCCGCGCGTAAGCCGGATGCCATAGGTTTGGTAATACCCGGGCGTGACCGGCATGAAAATCGCTTGCGGCTGTTTGCTGACGTCTTCCTCAGACGGTTGGCCGACGATACCAAACGGCAGCCGCCCAGCTCCCTCCGCAGGCAAACCGGGAGCCAGCGCCACATTCAAAACGCCAGGTACAGCCCCAATCCTCTCAAGCAACTGGGCATATACCGCGCGAATCTGCTCGGCCTTTGCCGTCCGTTCGTTCTGGATGGGCACGGTGAACGTCAGCACGTGATCCCTTCGAATCCCCAGATCCACTTGCGTGACATTCCAAAAGCTATGCAGGATCAATCCCGCTCCAGCCACCAAAATCAACGCCAGCGCAAACTCCGCGACCACCAACACGCGCCGCAAACGATGGTGCCCCGCGCCCGCCGACGATGACCTTCCTCCTTCCTTCAACATGTCGCTGATGTTTTGCCGCGCCGCGTGCCACGCCGGCGCGCATCCAAAAAGCACTCCGCACAGCAGCGTCGCTCCAAGCGTGAAGAGCAGCACCGGGATATTCAGCTGCGGGTCCGCTTCGTACGGAATTCCCAGTACGTTCCGCGGCATCAAGCTCATCACGCCTCGCAGGATGCCTTCCGCCAGCAACACCCCCAAGGCGCCGCCCATCAACGCCAACGAAAGACTCTCGATCAGGAACTGCCGGAAAATCCGTGCGCGTGTGGCCCCTTGCGCTGCCCGCACCGCGATTTCCTTTTGCCGCGCCGTGCCCCACGCGAGCAGCAAATTCGCAATATTGACGCAGGCAATCAGCAACACCACGCCGACTGCGCCCATCATCAACCAAAGACCCATACGAGTTTCACGCGGAAGAAAATCATTCTTCAGCGGCTCGACCGTTACCGTCACATCTTTGTTGGTCTTCGGGTAACTCTGGGAGAGCTGCTGCGCGATCACGGTCATCTCCGCGCTTGCCGCTTCCAGGGTCACTCCACGCTTGAGTCGTCCCATCACCAGCAGTGAGCGGTTCTCGCGAATAATCTCCGCTGGTTTAAACGCCAGCGGCACATTCATCTGCGAAGTTCCTTTATCCGACGGACTCGGAGCCGCTACGCCCAGCACCGTATAGAGTTCTCCACTCATCCTCAGCTTTCGGCCAACGATATTAGGGTCGCTGCCGAAGCGCTCCCGCCAGAATTTGTTATACAGAATGACCACATGATCGTTTCCGGGTTGCGTGTCTTCCGCAACGAAGTGCCTCCCCAGCGCCACCTTTTCTCCGATCAAAAGGTCGAAGAATCCCGGCGCAACCCGGTCCGCCGAAACCTGCTCGGTCCATTCGGGCGTAGAGATTGTGAATCCAGAGCCTACCCATGCATTCAGAGATTCGAACGACTTGCTTTGCTCTTGCCAGTCCAGGTAATCGCTTGGCGAAGTCCCGGTGCGCTCCCCTTTCTGGTGTGACCACAACATCATGATTCGGTCACCATCCACGTACGGACTCGGCGCCAGCAGCACCGAATAGAGCAAGCTGAAAATCGCGGTCGTCGCCCCAATCCCCAAAGCCAGCGCCAGCAACGACACCGACGTAAACCCGGCGCTCTTCCGAAACAGCCGCAGCCCGTAGCGAATGTCACGCAGAAGTTCGCTCATAACGCCCCCTTTCCCCGTTTATACTCCCAACCAGGAAAAAAGTTCCACAGTTTCGCAAACGCCCGATACCAACTCCGAAGAAAAAATGGACTGGTCGGTAATGAAAGAAAAAATCCTCGACCTTGTAGAAGCACAGGACCCCTGCGCCCCGTCTCGGCAGGCAATTCCTAATGGCCCCGAGCCGCTAGGCCCCGCACGTCGATATTCCACGCACTGATCCCCCAACTTCTGTAGCCGCCCTCTCCGAGAGGGCGGGGTTTAGGCGCCGGACACCCAACAGCTCTTTAGACTGGATCACTTCGAACCGGCAACTTTGCCGCTTCCCACGCCGCGAGGCCGCCGGCAATTTCCGCGACCGTGCCGAATCCATACCCTTGCAACAAACTTGCCGCAATCGATGACCGGTAGCCGCCCGCACAATAAACCAACAGCACACGGTCTTTCGGCAACGTCTTAAGATTGTCCACCAGATGATTGAGCGGAATACCCAGACTCCCCTCGATATACTTCTGCTCGCGCTCGCGCGGAGCGCGAACGTCAATGGCGAGCGGCCCGGCCAGCGATGACAAAAGCTCGGCAGCGAACTGTGCGCCGAGGCGCTCGGTGAAAGCGATCAATTCCGGCCGCGATTCGAGGCTTTTCAACCCATCCTTTAGATATCCAGCCACGTGATCGAACCCGATGCGTCCAAGGCGTATGGCCGCTTCGCTCTCCCGGCCCGGGTCCGCAATGATCACAATCGGATGCGTCCGGTCGAGCACGGTTCCAGCCCAGGTTGCATACTGGCCGCCCAGTCCGATGTTGATGCTACCCACCAGATGCGCGGGGGCAAATTCGGAGGCGTCCCGCGTGTCGACGACCTGCGCGCCAGCGGCCTGCAGTTCAAGCACGGCGTCGACTGTCAGCGGGTTCATCTCGCGTGCCAGCGCTTGGTCCAGCGTAGGCCGCTCTTCGCTATTCAATACCGCATCGTAGACGAAGTAGGCCGGAGCCTCCGGCTGGTCCGCCGTCACAATCTGAATGAACGCTTCCTTGCTCATAGGCTGAAGCGCGTAGTTGGAGCGGCGCTGTTCGCCCACAGTTGACACCGTCTCTTTGCTGAGCGCCTTCCCGCAGAGCGAGCCCGCGCCGTGCGCCGGATACACCAGGCTTTGATCCGGCAGCGCCAGCAACTTTGTGTGCAGCGAATCGAAGAGCATGCTGCCCAGTTTGCTAGCGGACCAGCCCAATGCCGCGCGCAGATCGGGGCGCCCGACGTCGCCAATGAACAAAGTGTCGCCAGTGAGTACGCAATGAGGTTGCGTATCGCTGGTCTGCAGGTCGTAAACCAGGATGGAGATCGACTCCGGAGTATGCCCCGGCGTTTCCAGTATCTTCAGCCGCACGCTCCCGAACTCAAGAACGTCGCCGTCGTGCATGGGAGTAAACGCGTACGCCGCCTTAGCCGCGGCGCCGAGATAGATGATCGCGCCTACGCGATCGCGCAGTTCCAAATGCCCCGCGACAAAATCAGCGTGAAGATGCGTCAGGAATACGTGTTTGATTTGGAGCGCGTGCTCGGCGGCAAACGAAATGTATTGATCAATGTCCCGCTGCGGGTCAACGACGACTGCGGTACCCGTCTTCTCGTCGCCAATAATGTAGGAAGCGTGCGCCAAGCATCCCAGGTAGAACTGCTTAAGGACCATCCTGCACCGTCCTCATTCACGCCCGCTCCTTCGCGAAGCACTACTAAGCGAAGTTCTACTTAGCGATTCTACTTGGGTTGCGGAACGATGCGCAGATAAGGCCGGGGCGCCTTCCAGCCGCCGGGATATTTCTGCCTCGCCTCTTCGTCCGACACCGACGGCAGAATGATCACGTCGTCCCCGTCTTTCCAATTCACCGGAGTAGCCACCTTGTGCTTGGCGGTCAGCTGCATCGAATCCAGCACGCGCAGCACTTCATCAAAGTTACGGCCGGTGCTCATCGGGTAGCTGAGCATCAGCTTGATCTTCTTGTCGGGCCCCACAATGAATACCGTGCGCACGGTCGCATTGTTGGCCGCGGTGCGCCCCTCGGAGGTATTCCCGCTCTCCGCTGGCAGCATGTTGTAGAGCTTGGCGATCTCCAGCGTCGGGTCTCCGATCATGGGGTACTTCACTTTGTGGCCCTGCGTCTCTTCGATGTCCTGCGCCCACTTCCTGTGCTGCGTCACCGGATCCACGCTCAGCCCGATTATCTTGCAATTGCGCCTCGCGAAATCCGGCTCCAGCCCGGCCATGTACCCCAGTTCCGTGGTGCACACCGGAGTAAAGTCTTTGGGGTGCGAGAACAGGATGGCCCAGCCGTCCCCGATCCATTCATGGAAGTTGATCTTGCCTTGTGAAGTTTCCGCGGTGAAATTGGGGGCTTCGTCGTTGATTCGCAACATGCGTTGTCTCCTGAAGTGTGCGCTCTAGCGCCGCGCGACTCGAAATACTCGTTCCAATGGTCCAAGTCGTGAACAATGTACCAAGCCGGCTTTTCCGTTCGACCTAGTCGCAAATCATACGCTGTTCCTGCCACCCGCACAAAATTTGGGTAGCGGCTCATTTTCCGGTTATCCGTCTAATCGGGAGTTAGGGTAAAGTTCTGACGGTTGTTAGAAGGTGTTAGCCTACAGGAGAGATTACAATTGAAACTTGTTGAGTCAAAGATTTTAAATCAGGATGTGTTGCGCTTCGTTACTTGAAACAGTGACAGGAAAAAATTAGCCGAAACTCGCGCCGCTCTGGGTCAATAATCCTTGTTTCCTTTTTGCACCCCACTTTTCGATAGTGCCAGGTTAACGCATCCACCGGAAACTGACCCAGCTGCCAAAATTTGCCGCCCATATCCCAAAGAAGACATTGAGGCATCCCAAAGAAAACTCAGTCCAGACTCGAAAGGTTCGCGGCACGCTCCAACCCCATCATCGTCGCCGCCGGCCGCCCAGCACACGCCTCCAGGTACGCGCCAACAAAAAAGGTGAGTTCCTGCCGAAAGACTTCGAACTCCTTCTCAGGATCACCGGATTCCAGCAATCGCCGCATAATCCCAGCCATCGCCCCCTGCACCATCGAAGCGACCAGGTCGCTTCGAGAATGGCCTCCACGGTTACCGCCGAACGCGCTTGAACGGGCGATTTACGCGGCTCTAAGAGCACATGAGAACGCTGTGCCAAATGCGAAGTCCTCAAACTGAGGCTTTCTTCATCCAATCACCAGTAGACATCATGACCGCAAGTCTTGAAAAGAGAAAGTCGGAGTAGGAATCATGATCGCTCATAACCCCCTCCACGGATCCGGACAAGCGGCACGACCGCATCCGGCTCTTGCCTTAGGTGAGGACGCCTATGCGTCGCAGGGGATAGGGATGACAGATAGTAGGCGAAGGCAGCCAGCGAGTGATAAGGCGCCGCATGCGATCCCAAAGCACGCGGCCTTTTTGGCTGCGCCGCGACAGCGCGCGATGCCAGAGCCGCCCTACTTGGAATCGAAAGATCCACAGCGCGTTGTGGTTCTGGGGCACTCCGTAATATCGGATGTGTCCACGCACCACCGCTTGCAACCACTTGCCTACTTCGGGGATGGGTTCATGCATCCGTCGCTGAAGTTCGGCTTTCACCTCGTTCAGTTTCGTTTGCAACCTTTTGCGGATCGTTTGCCGCAGCACCGTGAACCGTCCGTTGCTCCTCTTCTTCACACCGATGTGCGTAAAGCCGAGGAAGTTGAACGTCTCCGGTTTCCCTTCTCCACGCCACTGCCGTTGATCGATCGCATACGGACCGAACTCCAGCAGTCGCGTTTTCTCGGGATGCAGTTCCAGATTGAACTTTCGCATTCGTTCCGTAAGTTCCGCCCGAAACTGATCGGCATCCGCTTTGTCTCTAAATCCAACTACGATGTCATCGGCGAAACGCACTACGATCACATCACCGTGCGCGCGCTTCTGACGCCATGCTTGGACCCACAAGTCGAATACGTAATGAAGATAGACGTTTGCCAAAAGCGGCGAAGCACTTCCGCCTTGCGGCGTCCCTTCCTCCACACGTATTCGTTTCCCATCCTCCAGCACGCCGGCCCTCAACCATTTCTGGATGAGCCGCACGACGCGCCGGTCCGCAATCCGGTGCTCAACGAACTTCACCAGCCACTCGTGGGAAATCCCATCGAAGAAGCCTTTGATGTCCAGATCAAGCACCCAGTTCACTTTTCTCGTCAGCAGTCCCGTGTACAGCGCATCCAGCGCTTGATGCTGGCTGCGCCCTGGTCGAAACCCGTACGAAAAACCGAGAAAGTCCGTTTCGTAGATAGCGTTCAACACCTCGACCGCCGCGCGCTGGACGATCTTGTCTTCCAGCGCCGTGACTCCGAGCGGTCTTTGCCGCCCGTCGGCCTTAGGGATATACACTCTACGCACCGGCTTTGCTCGATACGCTCCTCGCTTCAGCCTTTCGGAAAGGTCTTGGAGATTCCTTTCCAGTTCCTCGCCGTAGTGCCGCCACGTCTCCCCGTCCACGCCCGGCGAGGCTTCCTTCTTCAATCGGAAGTAGGCCATGCGCAGCGTTTCCAGGTTGTAGATGTGGTGCAGGAGCGCCGTGAACCGCAACTTCTTATCCTTCCCTGCTGCTTGACGTACCCGCTCCAGCGCACTCGGCGCGTCAGTCCGGCTCGGTGTCCGGGACGCGTTTTGCTGTGGCAGGTTCCCTTTGGCCAGCCCTCTTCCCTCCATCCCTTCCGCCGCCGGTTGCCCGGCTTTGTTCGGGGACTTCGCAGGTACTACAGGGCTGTCCGACTTCCCATGTCCGTTCATCATCGGCGTACGTCCTTAGACTTCCCGATGCGTCCCAAGGCAACCGCAGCCTTGGGCGAACTTGGGATCTCCCGGTTCCCGAGCGAGGTGTCTGCGTACGTGCACGGGGTCTCTGACCGCGCGGGACTCTGGTACACCTCGCGATATCGGTGCACCCGATGGGGCCTTCCGCTTCTCCTTACAGCGTCGGCGTCCCGGAGTAAGTTTCTTACGCGGCTGAATACCCGGCCCGCACGTTCCCCTGTCAACGCTTCGACGCCACTCTTGCGAGTGACTCCGCATGACTCGGGGCCGATGTGGGTCGCTGTTCCACTTTCGTATGACTTTTGCAATCACTACACCTCGCCGGTTTAGCCGGCGCACAAGGAGTAACACCATGACGAAACAGACCGGCCTCGGTGGCTGTGTCACACTCCCAAACACCTCGCTAACCCTGAAGCGCATCGGCTATGGCGCGATGAAGCTTACTGGCCCTCAGGTTTGGGGCCCCCCGCCTGACGTGGACGGTGCGATTGCTGTTCTGCGAGAGGCCGTTGCGTCCGGCGCGAACCACATCGATACCAGCGACTACTATGGTCCCCATGTCACCAACCAGCTCATCAAGCGGGCCCTCCATCCCTATCCAAAGGAGCTGGTGATTGTCACCAAGGTGGGCGCACGCCGTGCGGCAGACAAATCCTGGCCGCACGCTCTTTCGCGTCAGGAACTGATCGATGCCGTTCATGACAATCTCCGAAATCTCGGGCTCGACGTCCTTGATGTCGTTAACCTTCGGGTTGGCGGAATCATGGCGCCATCGGAAGGGTCCATCGAGGAACCCTTAACGGCTCTCGCCGAACTCAAGCGTCAGGGACTGATTCGTCATCTCGGTGTGAGTAACGTCAGCCCGCAGCAGTTAGCGGAGGCGCAGACCATCTCGGAGATCGTCTGCGTGCAGAACATGTACAACGTTGCCAGTCGAAACGATGACGGCTTTATCGATGACCTCGCGAAGCAAGGTATCGCCTACGTGCCGTTCTTCCCGCTCGGAGGCTTCACCCCGCTACAATCATCGGCGCTCGACGCCACAGCCGCGTCCCTCCAGTCCACGCCTATGCAGGTCGCACTCGCCTGGCTTCTTCATCGCTCGCCCAACATCCTGCTGATTCCCGGGACATCGTCCGTCCTGCATCTACGTGAGAATCTCAAGGCCGCAACCCTGCAACTTCCGCCCAAAATCATCGCGGATCTCAACTCCATCGGCACAGGTCTGCAGCAGAACGCGAGTGGTCCAGGCTCGGCCGCATCAGCCAGTTAAACCGGGCAATCATTCCTGGCTGTGTCGCTGCTCTTTTCATACAAGACGCCCGTACACACGATCCATCTGGAGGAGGACTAAAACATGCGTATCTTCGTCACCGGCGCTACTGGCTTTATCGGCTCTGCCATCGTTCAGGAACTAATCAGCGCCGGCCATCAGGTGCTCGGCCTCGCCCGCTCAGATGCGGCCGCGAAGTCGCTTGCCGCCGCTGGCGCCCAGGTCCATCGAGGTGATCTTGGAGATCTGGAAAGCCTGCGCAGTGGTGCAGCGATGTCCGATGCCGTGGTTCATACCGCCTTCAACCACGATTTCTCGAAATTCGTGGCTAACTGCGAGGCAGATCGGCATGCCATCGAGGCTCTCGGCTCCGCGCTCACTGGCTCTGATCGCCTCTTGATCGTCACCTCCGGAACCGGGCTCCTCCTTACGCCAGGCCGCCTCGCCATCGAACAAGATGTGCCCGCTTCCTCGATTCCTCGTATTGCTTCGGAACAAGCAGCAGCTTCGGTGGCGGCGCGCGGCGTGAACGTCTCGGTGGTGCGTCTCCCACCGTCAGTGCACGGCGACGGCGACCACGGCTTTGTTCCGACCCTCATTGGCATCGCGCGTCAAAAGGGAGTTTCGGCGTATGTTGGCGACGGGCTCAACCGCTGGCCCGCGGTGCACCGCCTCGACGCGGCCCATCTCTACAGGCTGGTGCTCGAGAAGGGTTCCGCCGGAACCCGGTATCACGGAGTCGCCGATGAGGGCGTGCCATTCCGAGACATCGCTGCTGTAATCGGCCGACGCCTGAACGTGCCGGTCGTCGCCAAGTCCCCCGAGGAGGCAGCCGGCCATTTCGGCTGGTTCGCGCATTTCGCAGCGATCAACAGCCCAGCCTCAAGCGTGCAAACGCAGGAACGCCTGGGATGGCACCCAACACAGCCTGGGCTCATCCCCGATCTCGACCAAATGCGCTATTTCGCAACCTGAGAAGCAATCAACGCCGAACACCCCGCATTTTCCAACGCTCAATCCCTGAATTCGACTGTTCACAGGAGATTACTTAGCCAGTCGTTTAACCCATGGTATTCTTTCCTGTGTTTGCCGAGCCCCAAACCGCGCCGTTCTTTTTCGAGCGAAATCATCTATCCGCTAAACCAAGCAGAATCAACACTTGCAAAACTCTAACAAAACAAACAACTTCAACCTCCTCTAGAATGAACACTTGCAGAAAAACCCTAGGGGGAGGGTGTCATGGTTAACCGGCCGAGTATCTGTTCCGTTGGCCCTGCTGACGTTCGCGCCAGCCGCACCATGCCACGCAGTTGTAGCGGCCGCTTTCTGTTTACCCTGAGCCTCGAAGGGAGGCGGGCAGCTCCTGAGGTTGCAAGGGAAAAGTTGTAGCGGCCGCTTTCCGAAGGGAGTTGTTGACGTCTTAACCGGCGGGAAAATTGATGTCGCTCACGTTACGAACCTACGAACAACACGATTTCGGCGCACTCCACCGCCTCGACCAATCCTGCTTCCCGCCAGGCATAGCGTACTCGCGTATAACACTCCACTATTTTCTCTCACTCTCATCCGCGAATTGCGTAGTCGCCCTCGAAGGCAAAAAGACCGTAGGCTTCATCCTGACGGAAGAAAATCCGCCGCTCGGCCACACCATCACACTGGACATCGCGCCGGAACACCGCCGCCACGGAATCGGCTCCGCGCTCTTGCTCGAAAATGAGAAAACGTTGGCCCAGCACGGTGTCCGCCACATCCTCATCGAAACGGCAATCGACAATCAAGCCGCGGTTGCCTTCTGGCAGCGCCACGGCTATCGTATCGAAGCCGTCCTGAAACGCTATTATCTTGGCCGTCTTGACGCCTACGAGATGCGCAAAATACTGCCGGCAGTCGCCACCGCAAAGTCGGCGCAAAAGGACATCTAGAACTCCATGCCTCTGATTCAGGCGGTCATCCTCGCCCTGGTGCAAGCCTTAACCGAATTTCTGCCCGTCAGCAGCACGGCGCACCTGGTTCTCTTTCCGTGGCTATTGCACTGGCCCGATCCAGGCGAAGCGTTTGACGTAGCGCTCCACGCCGGAACCCTCGTCGCCGTCCTGCTCTATTTCTTCAAGGATTGGCTGACACTCGCACTCTGCGGCTTGGGTATGAACTATCCCAAGACTGCCCAGCCTGCCGAGGTCCAGCAACATCGCCGCTTATTCTGGTACATGGTCGCCGGCACCATCCCCGGCGCCATCCTCGGCAAGCTGTTCGACAAGCAAATCGAAGAGCATCTCCGCTTGCCAGGAATTATCGGCGTGTCCATGGTTGTCATCGCACTGGTCATGTGGTGGGCAGACTCACGGGCCCGGCTGAAGCGCACCCTCGAGCAATCCGTCGTGACCGATGCCATCGCCATCGGCAGCGCGCAAGCCCTGGCGCTCTGGCCCGGCGTTTCCCGCTCCGGCATCACCATATCCGCAGGCTTGTTTCGCAACTTCACGCGCGAAGCGGCCACCCGGTTTTCGTTTCTGCTTTCGGCCCCGCTGATTGCGGGCGCAGTCGCCTCCAAGTTGCCCGGTTTGATCAAGCTGCATAAGGCCGGCAACCTCGACTTACCACTTTCCACTCTGGCCACCAGCGTCGCCGTTTCCGGAATCGCGGGCTTCTTTGTAATCGCATTTTTCCTGCGCTATCTGAAAACACATACGTTGAAAGTATTTATTGTCTACCGCATAGTGTTTGGTATCATCATTTTGGTTTTGGCTTACCTTCAGGCAGGCCCGCGATAGCGCCAACGTGCCCGCCACCACTCAGCCTTCCCCAAATGCTGAGGAGAACTTGTGCGCGTCCTAACCCCAACTGAGAATAAACGGCTCAACGAGCTGATCGGTTTTTTGTGTATCACCATCGCCATTCTGTTAGCGCTGGCGCTGTTGACTTATCAACCCCAAGACGTGGCGTTTAACGTAAGTGCCCCGCCATCCGATGGCCCGCTCGCGCGCAACTGGATTGGCCCGGTCGGCGCTTATGCGGCGGATCTACTCTTTCAAGTGTTCGGCTTCGCGGCGTTTCTGCTTCCGGTGGCGATCGGAATCCTCGGATGGCGGTGGCTTCGCAGCCGGAGCATCGATTCCCAGGTGGCGACAATGGTGGGCTATGGGCTCCTGCTCCTCTCTTTGCCCTCCCTCCTATCGTTATGGCACGTTCCCGAGATTCGCGGCGCGCTACCTCCAGGTGGCTTGCTGGGTAGCGTGATTTCCAACGAATTGCGAACAGGGTTCAATTTGTGGGGCGCGAACCTGGTAGTCATCGCCATTCTGATCACCGCGCTGTTCATGACCACGCGATTTTCCTTTTCAGGTGCGCATGCCTGGGCGAGCAGTTCCAAAGGACCCATTGGCGCCGTCGAAAAGCTGGGCATTCTGCAGAAAGTGCAGGCGCGCTGGCACGCCTGGCGGGATTCCCGCGAAGACGAGCGCATGCGGCGCCGTTTGCAGGAGACGCGCACCTCCGGCCGCAAGCCCGTGAATCAGGCGACCGGCAAGTCTGCTGCGGAGCCGACGGAGGAAGCCGAGCCGGAGCGCACCATTCACCTTCCGGATGAGACCGACATTTTCGGCCGCGTTCGAGACTACAAAGAACTCGACAAGCGAGAGAAAGAAAAGGAGGAAGTGCGGGAACGCGAAGCCCCCAAAGCTCCTGTATTTGTAATGAACTCGGAGAAGACCGAGAAACCGGTGAAGAAGGCTTCCGAAGCCAAAATCGCGAAAGGAACCACTAACTACCGGCTGCCTTCGGTCTCCCTGATGCGTGAAGGCGAGCGCAGTCAAAAGATCGATGAAGACGAGTTGAAGATGCGCGCCCGCGCCATCGAAGAAAAGTGCATGGAGTTCGACGTACAAGGGCGCGTCACACAGATTAATCCAGGGCCGGTCGTTACCACCTTTGAATTCAAGCCCGAGGCCGGAATCAAGTACAGCCGGATTATCGGCCTGACCGAAGACCTTTGCCTCGCGCTGCAAGCGGAATCGATCCTGATTGAGCGCATCCCGGGCAAATCAACAATCGGCATTGAGGTGCCGAACATCAACCGACAGACCATTGCTCTGCGAGAGATCATTGAATCTCCGGAATTTCTCAATTCGCCGAGCAAGCTCACGTTGGCAATGGGGCGAGACCTCCACGGCCGCATCCGCGTGACCGACCTTGCGGCGATGCCGCATTTGCTGATCGCTGGATCAACCGGAACCGGTAAGAGCGTCTTCATCAACTCGCTGATGATGTCGATTTTGTATAAGGCGAGTCCGGATGACGTGAAGATGGTTCTGGTCGATCCAAAGCGGCTCGAGCTGAACCTATACGAAAATATTCCGCACCTGATCGCGCCGGTGGTTACCGACCCGAAGATCGCCTCCAACGTTTTGCGCAACGCGACGCGCGAAATGGAAAACCGGCTGAAGCTGCTGGCGCAGAAGGGCGTGCGCAACATCGAGCAGTACAACCGGACCTTTCAAAAGACGCAGTCGTTGTCGCTGTTCGAGAATGTCGAAGAAACAGAACATAAGCCGCTTCCCTACTTGGTAATCGTGATCGACGAGTTGGCCGACCTGATGATGGTGGATACCAACAACGTCGAAGAGTCGATTACACGATTGGCCCAAATGGCGCGCGCAGTCGGTATTCATTTGATCCTGGCGACGCAACGGCCGTCGGTGGACGTAATCACCGGACTTATTAAAGCGAACTTCCCTGCCCGCATTTCGTTTCGCGTGGCCAGCAAAGTCGATTCGCGAACGATTCTGGACTCGAACGGCTCGGAGTCGCTCCTTGGCAAAGGCGACATGCTGTATTTGCCGGCTGGATCGTCGCGGCTGCACCGCATTCACGGGCCGCTGGTCAGCGAGGACGAAATCGTCGCAGTGTGCGATTTCTGGCGCGCGCAGGCCCAAGCCAAGTACAACGAGCAACTCCTGGAAGCACCGAAGGATGAAAACGGTAAACCGTTGCCGGGCGCTGGCGACGACGCGAGCGGCTCGGGCAGCGAGGCCGACGACGAGTTGTTTCAGGACGCCGTGCGCGTCGTTTGCGAAGCAGGACGAGCGTCTACTTCGACTCTGCAGCGGCGCTTGCGCATTGGATATGGCCGCGCGGCGCATTTGATCGATTTGATGGAGAAGGATGGCATCGTTGGCCCGCCCGACGGCACCAGGCCTCGCGAACTGCTCAAGGGTCGCGAGTGGATGCGGGATTTCGACGAATCGCAGCACGGTTGAGGAAGCGCTGCGACTTCGGTTCGGATGCTGATGGGACGATTGCAAACGCTCCGCATCGATCAGCGCTCCTCGCGCCGAAACAGACCCTTCGTTCTTCAGAGCGACCCATCGCCGCTCAGGGCAGCCCTTCGAAGCTCAGGGTAAACAAGCGTGTCTGTGCTACTTCGGAAAAAGCTCCTGGTTGCCATTGCCGGGATATGTGATTTCGAGTCCATGCACCTTGGCGAATGGTGTTAGTTCGTGTTCCCGGTGCGACGTGGCGCTCATGATGTCCTCGACGTGCACGCCACGCACAAGCAAGGCGTCACCAATCAGAGAGCGGTGACACCGCCAAGGGACTGCCTCCGTGCACATGATCACCGTTCGCTTGGTGCGCGCCAGCTTGACTAAGCATTCCATGCCCTGCCGGAATTCGTCCGTGCCCATATAGTCGGCATAACCGCGGAACGAGGCGTTGCGCCAACCGGTATTGACGGAATCCTTCTTTGCGTGGCGTAGGCCGCCGAGGACTTTCAGATGGACGTACTCGATATCAAGTTTCGGAAGAGCCGCTGCGAGCGATTCGGCGTTGAATTGGGGCACGCGACGGGATTTTGGGATCGTGCGGACGTCCACGAGTTGCGCGATGTCGTGAACCTTCAACATAGCCACAAATTCGTCCAGCGAATGCGTGGAATGACCGATGGTCCAGATCGTCAGGGTCGTTCTTTTGCCAGCCGGCAGCTTCTGGTTCGCTGCGGTCGCTCTGTCTACGCGCGGGCCAGTTCTCTGTCCAGTGTGTGGCTTCGCGGTTGGTTTCGGCATGGCGTCGGCTCGCTTGACACAAAACGGATCTTTGGCTTTCATTTGACACGCAGTGTGTGCGCCCCTAAAATTAGCAGACTCAACCGTGCCGGGGTAGCTCACTGGTAGAGCGCCGCCCTGAAAAGGCGGGCGTAGCCAGTTCGATTCTGGCCCCCGGCACCATCCGAACGTCCGCCAAGCAGGTTCCAATCCCCTGAAATACGGAACGTCGATCCTTCCGGCGTGAGCGTGATTGCAGTGCAGTGCTTGGAGAGTTCTGCCTTCGCCCGCGGCACATCCGCAAAGAGCAGTCCGCGAATGTCCTGCAAGCGCTTCTGAACGAATGCCTCTATCTCCTGTAGCTTTGCGTCGAACCCCCGACCGTCAGCCGCGAGCAGGTCTTCACTGATTTTGTCGAGTTCCTGCTCGCGTTTTCCCAACTCGCTCAATAGCGCCGCGGAGCTATGCCCCTCGGCAATCGCGCACGCCAGGTTGGCTATCTCGGTTTTGAGCTTCTCCCGCCTCGTGCGCAAGACCGCTAGATGCGATCTGGCGCCCTGAAGGCGAGCCTGGAGCTGACGCTTGAACTCCTCAAGGGCGTACGCGGCGACGTCTTCCCTCAGAACTTCTCGCTGAAGCCCTTCAATGATCTCCCGCTCGATAGAATCGCGGCGAACCACCATGGCGTTCGAACACATGCCCCGATTTTGATGGAGTGGGCAGCCGTACTTGGCCCACCCAACTCCGCCGCGGCCCGATATCAGCACCACGTTCGATCCGCAAAGGCCGCACTTCAGAAACCCGGAGAAGAGGTATTTCGCTGTGTACGATCGCGAGGAAAGGCCAGCCGCGCGTCCGCTTGAGAACACCGCGTTGACCGTTGCCAGGCGAGACTGAACCCGTTGCCAGATGGCGTCCGAAATAATCCGGAGATGCGGAGATTCCACAACCGTCCACTCGGATCGCGGACGAAGCCGCTGAATGCGGCGCCCGGTCTTGGGGTCGCGCACTTTCCTGGTACGGTTCCAAATTGCGACGCCGCGATATCGCTCGTTGTGGAGCATGACCGAGATTGCAGAAGGTGCCTATGACGGATGGCGCTGGCCGCGGTACGGAGCCGGCGACGTCACACCCTCTGCGTTCAACCTCTTGGCGATGGTAGTGATTGAGTCGCCGGCGGCGTAGTCAGCAAAAATTCGAGTAACGACCTCCGCCTGCTCGGGATGAATCTCAAGCTTAACGCCCAAAATCTGAGGTCGGCCATAACTGTCGGTCCGCGTCGGGTCTTCGATGGGCGCACCACGGTACCCGGAGGCGGCGCTTTGACGCCGTGATTGTTTGGAAATTCGACCGTTTTGCTCGGTCGGTGTCACATTTACTCCGAGCGCTTGAGTCGTTCAAAGCTCAGGGAATCGAATTTATATCGTTCTCCGAGCAGCTTGATACCAGCACTCCAACTGGGAAACTGGTGTTCACGGTTCTAGGGGCGGTTGCAGAGCTGGAGAGAAGCCTAATCGTCGAACGCGTTCGGGCGGGAATGAGGAATGCTCGCGCAAAGGGCAAGCAGATTGGCCGTCCGCCCTTAACCCACTTGAGCTGCGATGCGCGACGCACAATCTATGAGAGCCACAAAGCTGGTGTTGCGAGTCTCCGGCAACTGGCTGTCAAGTTCTCGACTTCAATCGCATCTGTTCAACGCTGCATACGAGCGTATCAAAGACCCACCGAATAGGGGCTTCGAAGTGTCTTGCTTTCAACGCTGAGTGACCTCCTGTTGGCCTGTATCAAAGGATTTCCTTTGATACGAACCTTCCGCAGCACGAGGGCGTGGCGCCACCGAGAAATCACTTGATGTCCGGTAACCGCGTTATCATGACTTGGTGCGATCCTCCCAGTCGACCCAGTCTACAGGATGCGTCGCAAGGTAGGCATTCACCCCTTCGCCGAGAGTCGCAAAGAAGGTTTGTTCGCCAAAGCGCGTGAAGAGTCCGAAACGCTTCAGCTTGTCCTTGACCGGGTCCTTCACCTCTGCAAAGCACAATTCGATGCTAGCGGCGTGCAAGGTGTCATCTAGCTCGGAGACGGCATCGGCAGCAGTGACATCGACACTCGTGACCGGTTCCGCCGCGATTACCACCCAGCGCACGGGCGTCGGTGATTTCGCAACAGCATCCAGAACGCGTTCGTGAAACAGTTCAGCGTTTGCGAAAAAGAGGGGTGCATCCCACCGGAACAGCACGAGGCCAGGGATCTGCCGTGCCTCGGGATAACGGGTTATGTCGTGATAGCCCTTCACACGTTCGACGCGGCCAAGCACTGCCGAATGCGGACGCCAGCCATCCCAAAGGAACTCAATCACTGCAATCACGATGGCGATGGTAATCCCCGGAATGGCACCGAACACGGCCACACCTGCGAAGCAGGTCATCGAAAGCCAGAACTCCCAGCGCTGGATACGATAGATGCGGCGCAAGTCGGACACTTCGAATAGACCGATGGCCGCAGCGATGACGACGGCTGCGAGGGCGGGGTGCGGCAGATCCTGTAGAATCCCAGGCGCGAAGACCAGCAGAAGTGCGATGGCAAGTGCGCCCACGACTCCAGTCAACTGTGTCTTAGCACCTGCTGCCTCGGCCACTGGTGTCCGCGATGAGCTGCTACTGATAGGGAAGCCCTGAAAGAGAGCCGAGGCAAGGTTGGCGACGCCGAGGCCCATCATCTCTTGGTCCGGGTCAACCTGCGTTCGAAGACGCGCCGCATAGGTTCGAGAAAGCACGCTTGTGTCGGCAAATGAAACGAGCGCGACGGCAATGCCCCCTATGAGGATCGATACCCAGTCTTCGACGTGGACAAAGGGAAGCGTTAGCGAGGGCAATCCGCGCGGCAGGGGACCAAGCACGGACACGCCGGCACGAGTAGCGAGGTCGAAGGTCGCGACTGCGACCGTAGCCGCGACGACCGCGATCAGAACACCCGGAACGCGTGGTTTGCCTTTCAGCAACAGTATTAGAACGAGCGCGCTGGCTCCTATCGCGAGTGCCGTAATGTTCGTGTTCCCTTTGAGGACCTTGTCGACGATTCCCCATACTTGTCGCAAGGGTCCCTTTGCAGTTACAGAGAAGCCGAGGAGCTTTGGGACTTGGCTCAGCAGTACTGTAAGTGCGATGCCGTTCATATAGCCGTAGCGGATAGGCTTTGAAAGCAGCTCTGTGACGAAACCCAACCGCCCAAGCCCCGCAGCAATACACACGACGCCAGAGACGATTGCCAACATTCCCGCTAGTGCCACCGCACGTTGTGGCTCTCCACCCGAAAGGGGCAGCACGACAGCCAAGATCACCGGCGCAAGCGCAGAGTCGGGGCCCAGGACAAGAATGCGGCTTGGACCAAACAGAGCGTACGCGAGCAACGGGACGATGGTCGCGTAAAGGCCGTTGATACCTGGCACACCGGATGCCTGAGCATACGCGATGCCGACAGGAACGAGCATCGTGGTCATTACCAGGCCCGCGCCAAGATCGTGCCGCAGCCAAGACGACTTGTAATGACGCAGGGTGTCCAACCCTGGAAACCAGCGTATCCAGCCGGTTCGATTTACTGGGGTAATGATGCGGCCGGGCTCTGTAGTTTCGGAGGGGGGCGATTGGCTCATGGCGGCTCTAATCACTTTTCGACGGACGAACCTGGTAGGCCAGGAGCGCTGGAAATTACTTATACCACTGGGTGATTGCCCTTGTCAGCGCGCGGGAATGGGTCTGAGCTCCCCCTAGCCACATTGAGCGGAGGCTGGAAGTTTCTTCCCCATCGTCTCTGCCGGGGACAACTTCGCCGATTCCCTACATTGTTCCTGCCGCCGGTGACGCAAACACGTAAGCCACCACGACATCCGACGCCACTGCTTCTCCCTTATAACTCGCCGCCGTAAATTTCCAAGTTTTCACCGCTTTCGATGCCGTTCCGCTCAGTGATCCGATTCCTCTCGCCACAATAACCCCCTGCACTTGTCCCCCGCTCTCCACGTGCACCTGCAGCACCACCGTCCCCGCCCGCACCGTATGCGGCGGGTACGTCGCATAATGTGCCTCTATCACCTGTGCGGGCTGGAAGTCGCCTCTGTTCGGGGCTTTGTTGCTGTTCGCTGGTTGCAATGGGGGGCTTGGAAGCCCCACGCCGCTCGGATTGAACGGATTAAACACCACATTCACCCGGACCGTCCCGGCCGTGGCCAGTCCATTCACGATTGCCGGTGTAAATTGCCAACTCCGCACCGCGCTTTGCGCGGCGTTTGTTAGTGGTGGCACGTCCCGAACAACTCCCACATTCTGTACAGTTCCGGTCGCGTCCACGCTTATGTCCAACGTCACAATTCCCGTCGTAATGCTATTCATCGGGTAGGTAACATCCCCAGCGTGGCCCAGCGCCGGTCCGTGGTAGGCTCCTCCCGCATCGATCTGGCCCCACGTTGGCGCCGTTAGTAGAATCGCCCCTGTCAAAACCACTCCCCATCGTCTATTCATGTTCATCTCCTGTTGGCGGACGAACAGACTTGATCTTGAGAATGTAGATATCCACGGGCTGTGCTATTTCTGAACGTGAATTGCACCACAGAATGGGCAATGTCGGGGCACGGATTATTCCCTTCGCCCAATAAAAGCTGGCTTTTACAGAGTTGGCAGACAGTACACACCAACGGCGGTTAAGGGACGGAGCCTTCCATGACTGCTGACTTACTAGGATTTGACCAATCACCCAGAACACTGGTTAGAATACTCTTCCCGTAATTAAAAACATGAATAAGCTGTGAAGTGGGCCGAAGCGCGGAGGTCCGAGAAAGACGCTATGAGGTTGACGTTGCTCCCAGCGGACTGAAACCTTCTCAAGTCCTGGTAAGAGTCGGGTAACCGGACAACTGGCGTACTAGCACAAAGGCCCCGGAGTTCCTGAGAGCTTCATTGGCGAAAGGAACGGGCGGTTATTTCATTGCGAAGAGTTTCTCGAACAGTTCCTGCGATAATCTGGCCCCCTCCTCGGTAAACGCGACTGACTTGGCTTTCGTTGCCGGATTCGAGATGTAGCCTTTTTCATGCAAGAAATTCATCACTTGCCAGTCGTGCCCCTTCCAGGTTCTCAATCCGAATTTGTCCTTGAAGGAAGTCAAATAAAGCAGTGCCAAAACCATCTGCTCCACTTTTCCCTGATCAATGTCCATTGACCACCTCACCGTTCCCGGAATGCGAGCGGAAGAATCTTTGAGTGTTGATCCGAACTGTCACCTTCATACTCCCTCGTCACCGCGATGTCGAGATCTTGAAGGACCGATCGAATTGTGCGGTCTCATGGCCTGCCGTTGGGAGGCGGCTGACCATGAAGCGCAAAGCTAAGAATAGAAAGACCCGACTGAACTCAAGGCTGGGCCTACCGGATTTGGAGAATTCCAAGGTGGCGGTGATCGTTAGCCTGCGGTCATTCGAATCGCAGCGCAGTTATCGGCACTCGATCGACGAATTTGTCGCCTGGTATTGCTCTGCTCCACGGTTGTCGTTCAATAAGGCTGTGGTCCTCCGATATCGCCTTCACCTTGAAGATCGCCACCTCGCCGCAGGCACCATCAACGTGAGGCTGGCTGCGGTACGGCGACTGGCGTATGAAGCTGCAGATTCTGGGTTGCTGAGCCCGATCTGGCAGCAGGCATTCGACGTGTAAAGGGCGCAAAGAAACTCGGGTGCCGGCTGGGAAATTGGTTGACCGCGGAGCAGGCCCGTATCCTCTGGCAATTGCCCGATCCGACCAGTCTAAAGGGCAAGCGGGATCGTACGATTCTTGCGGTGCTCTTGGGTTGCGGTCTGCGGCGGCGGGAACTAACCGAGCTGATGGTTGATCATTTTCAACGTCGCGAGGACCATTGGGCCATAGTCGATTTGATAGGCAAAGCAGGGCACGTTCGGACGGTACCGGTGCCCACGTGGGTGAAAGAGACGATCGACGATTGGCTGAGGGCAGCCGACATTACGCATGGAAGGTTGTTCCGTTGTGTCTGCCGGAAAGGAACGACATGGGGCACGGAAATGACCGAGAAAGTGGTTTGGCATGTTGTCAAACAATACGCCGGGCAGGTTGGAGTTCTAAAGCTCGCACCGCACGATCTTCGAAGGTCATGCGCTCGCCTCTGCCACAGTGCGGGTGGCGAGCTGGAACAAATTCAATTCCTTTTAGGCCATGCTTCCGTGCAGACTACAGAAAAATATCTCGGCTGTAAGCAGCGACTGAGAGAGGCTGTCAACGACCAGATCGGGATCGAGCCTGGCTCCAAACTTGTGCCGCTTACGGCTAATTCGGCCAGTTGATTTTCCGGTGGGCCATCCTGGCAGTCCAATCTCAAAGGGAACCGGGAGAACGGATATGCAGATCGACCTTCACGGCTACCATCCCCGTGAAATCGTATTCAACGGGACACTCGCTAAAATTGTGCAGCAAGCTTGGGAAATGGGGGAGGGCGAGCTTACCTTGGTTCATGGCCATGGCCGCAATCGAGGAATCAGTCCAGGGTTTGTAAATACGAATACTGGATATTTTGGACTGTGCATTCGCCAAGCTCTCCGCAATGACCGGTCGCTACGGCGATGGATTAAGTACACGACCCTTGATTGCTGGAACATGGGCTCCACGTCGGTCCGACTAAAGGCAAATCCAAGTCCCACGAGAAAACACCTCGACTGCCTGTAAGCCGACAGCCTGCATAAGGCGACGGGATCGTCCGAGCTGTTGGGCGGTACATGTCCGGTTATGCGACTTACCAGGCAAGTGGAATTGGCTCGCTGGCAACGGGACTACGTCATCTAACTGTGCTTAGACTCCCGCGCCAATTTGTCGCAACAATCCTGCCTGCCGGAGTCTTTCTTGTCGTGAGGTTGTATTCATAGAAGGAGCAGCCAGGAACATGGACCTTCTTACCCGACGCCGGGATTCGCAAAGGCCCCTTTGTGCTCGGCGTCAAAACTCCATTCCACCGCAACCAGGTTCGTAGTGTGAGCCAGGTTCCGAATGGAATGTACATTGCCCGGGAATGCGGCGATGAACGGCACTAATCAGTTTGTGGCTTGCGGTTATTGCAATTGGACGAGGCTTCGGCCTCTTCAATCATTTGTTGTGACAGTTTCGGTACGAACTTTGCAGTATGCGGAATGCCAGCGCATGGGATCGCGCCCTCCACGAATTCCGGCATTCACTATGGATGGGAGTTGGCGAGCTTGCGCTCAGCATCGGCTCGAATTTGTTTGGCCGTTTGGCCGTCGGGGCTGTCAGGATCGAGCCTGATGTAGGCGTCGAGATCAGCGACAGCGGCCTGATAGGCTTTCTGGCGCAGGTGGATCAACGACAACAGGTGATAGACCTTGGGCTGGTTCGGAGCTAAGGCTTCGGCTTTTCTCGCCGCGGCGAGCGCTGCGTCGATACGCATGCGGTACAACTCGAGTTTCCCTAATTCGTATTGTCCGACCCAGGAGTTGGGATTGAGTTCGAGACAGTGGCGAAGGAGCGGTTCACCGTCGGCGACATCGTGTCGCCCGAGTTGAAGAATGGCGAGCGCAAGTATCGCGTCGGCATACGACTGGTTGCTGAGGTCGACGGACTTCTTCAGATTCGCCTCCGCTTCCACCGGATTTTTCAGCGCGAGGTAGGCCATTCCAATCTGATAGTAGGCTTCGTAGTAGTCAGGTGCCTTGGCGACGGCCAACTGGAAATCGTGCAACGCGGCTCCGGGATTTTGGTCGACGTAGAGTTTCCTCTTGCCGGAATCGACGAGCATGCGGGCAGAGGATGGGATGGAGAGTTCGTGCGCGGAGATTGCCGAGCCGCCCGGAGCTTCGCCTGCGGATTTTTTCCCGGCGGGCCGGAGAAAGACAGAAATGCCGGTCGAGGAGTGGAAATCGGCGGTGACATCCATCTCCAACGGCGCAAAGCCGTCGGCGGCGATTTTCAGGATGTATGCTCCGTCGGCCACATTGAAGGCAAACTCTCCGCGATCGGTGGTGACCGCTTCCGCCACGAGGCTGCCGCGGACCGTCCAGAGCCCGAGGGAGGCGTGAACGACCCGTTCGTTGGAACCTTCGGAGTAGACCACGCCCGCAATGCCGGCAGCCACCGCTGTTTGCCCGGCAGACGCCACGGCGAGGAGAGGCATCAGAAAGAAAAGCGGAAGATTGCCTCGGAGCACGACTTCCTCAGGACGGATTTTACATCGCGGCGTGGGGTGACGCTATGCCTTTGAGGGACGGCTGGGACGGCTGGGACGGCTAGACTCAGAACGGTACAGGGACTTTACCGGTAAGCTGTGCCGGCTCAGATGGTCGATACAACACTTGCTTGCAGTTTACTCGCTGGTGTCAGAATCAATCAAAAAATCAACTGTTGTCGAATTGTTCGAAGTAAGTCATCTTCCAGACAAACCAGAATGTTCGCATAGAGAGAGCTACCCGACTGTGAGGGTGCTTGGACATAATCAATCGCAGCGAGAATCGAAACAGAGTCTGTGCATCACTAGCCTGAGTCCCGATAACGCGCTTACCGGGTAGCCAACTTACCGGTAAGCTGACTTACCAGATGGGAGTTGACCAACTCGGGTGGGCAGTCCCCTGGAGGGACTGTCGATATTTCTAGGCCGCCACCATTTCCAAAATTGAGTACGGACTCATCGTCTCCACGACAAGTTTCAATCGCAGGGCGGATTTCGTGGCCAAGCCTCCATACTCGTCCTGAGTGCGCTCCAGGCCGCCGGGGAGTGCCATCATGGCGATGTCGAGTTCCTTCGAGAGATGCGATCCCTGTGTGGGTGGCACCACGGTTTCAATGACCAGAACCCGGGCGTGCGTCGGCATATCGCGACGGATCGCGGACAGAATCTTGGTGGATTCCTCGTCGGGCCAGTCGTGGATAATGTTCATCAACAAGTAGGCGTCCGCTTTGGGCATGGGATCTGTGAAGAAGTTGCCACCGACCGTGGTGAGCTTTTCGCCTCTTTCCGGTGTCACTCCCGCAACGACGTGCGGTTGATCGAAAAGAATTCCCTGGATCTTGGGCGAAGCCTTCAGGATTGCCCGCAGCAGATGGCCACGTCCGCCAGCAATGTCAGCGATGCTAGCAAATTGCGAGAAATCATACGCAGGTAGTATGGCTGCGATATCGCGGTGCGATTTCGATACCATAGCCGCGTCGAAGATGTGGCTCTCCTCCGGGTGCTTGGTCAAATATTCGAAGATTCCCTCTGGGTGATTCTTTGCGAACGCAGATTTGCCCGTGCGCAAGGAATGGTCCAGATCACCAAAGGCATTCCAGAACGCTTGCAGGCCGAGCATTCGGACGTAATCCCGCAAAGAGCCGGGGTGGTCGGAACGGAGGAGGCGCGACGGGCCCGTATGATGCCAGGCTTCATGTTCCCATTCGAAGATTCCAACCGAGGCGAGCAGGCGCAGTACGCGGTAGAGTGCATTCGGTTGAGTGCCACTGGCCTTCGCAAGCGCCTCTGTGGACTGCGGCTGATCACCGATGAGATCGGCTATTCCAAACTCTGCAACGACGTGCAAACAACGCGAGGTCCAGTAACTGGTGGTGAACTGCATGATTTGGGTGTTCGCGGCCAAGGCAGCTTCGGCGTTCATCGGTAAGCACCTCAAAGGAGAAAATGACACGATAGATTGCGGGATTATAGGGCAAACCCCGTCGCATCGAAATGGTTTCCGCAAATGAAATGGGTGAACTCCTGATTGCCGCCGTAACTGGAAAAGCGAAGTACTAAGACCGGTCTTGTCCGCTAACCCGACTACTCGGGAGTTGAGCAACCAATGGCCATCGAGACTTCTGCTACACTCTCGCATTGGTTGCCATGAGCAGCGACTCGCATGGGGATAATTATGAGCATTGAGTCAAACGTCGAGAGTTACTACACACGCGGGCGGCTGGAAGACTCGATCCTGCAGGCGCTAACGCGGGCAGGAAAGGACTTGGCGAACCTGACTCATGGTGATCTAGCGGCCTTGGACGAGTTTCACGCCGGCGGCCGCGAAGCCACCCAAGAACTGGCGGCTCAAATGGAGCTGCGTCCCGGTTTGCACCTGCTTGATGTGGGAAGTGGGATCGGCGGGCCGGCTCGCTACTTTGCTGCGGAGCATGGATGCAGAGTGACTGGAGTCGACTTGACGGAAGAATTTGTATTCGTTTCCAGAAGTTTGACGCGCCGAACAAAGCTCGACCACGCAGTGGAATTCCTGCACGGCAGCGCTCTAGCGCTCCCATTCGGAACGGCAAATTTTGATCGCGCTTACACCATCCACGCGGGAATGAATATCGCGGACAAAGATGGGCTTTTTCGAGAAGTGCGCCGCGTGCTCAAGCCCGACGGACTTTTCGCCATCTTCGACCTGATGCGCACGGCAGAAGGTCCCATTCGCTATCCCGTACCGTGGGCGCTGACTGATGAGACCAGCTTCGTTAGCCACGTGAATGACTATCGCAACGCGCTTACTGCTACAGGATTCGACGTCATCCGCGAGCGTCGTCGCGGCGCCTTCGCCCTGGAGTTCACGCAAAGTATGATGGCACGGGTGGCTCAAGGCGGCCCTCCTGCGCTTGGTTTGCATTTACTGATGGGTGAGCCGACAAAAGTCATGCTCGGTAATATTCAGGCCATGATACAAGAGGGCATTCTTGAGCCCGTCGAGCTTATCGCCCACGCGGTTTAAACGGAAAAGGCACATGGCGTAGAGCAATCGTCCAGGCAAATTTCATTTGGCAAAGCAGGGACTGTCGAAGCTAGAAGCTGGGACCCGCCCACTTACTCCCTTCCGAAAATGTCCTCAACTCTGATAACGCGGTTACCGGACAAATGAAAACCGTCAAACTTTGCACCGGACCGCTATCCAGCTCTCCATTCGGGCTTCACTCGGCGCCGGCCAAAGTCGGCTACGAAGTCGGTTCTGCGTATTCCCAAGTCAGTGAGGGAACCTCTACCCAGACGGAAAATCGGGTCGAGGAACATCCGTGGATTGTTGTATCAAATCACATGCTTTGATACACGCGGAATTCGCACCTGACCGCGATGTTAAAACAACAGATTACGGGCGCCCCGCCAGAAACCCTTTGATACGACCCGCCTCGATTCGAACGAGATCTCAAACCGACCGGAACAGCTCTGACAAAGAGACTTTCAGAGCTTTGGCAAGCTTCTCCAGGTTGACCAGTGCAACGTTACGCTCACCTCGCTCAATTCCACCGACATAGGTTCGATCGAGCTCGCACAAATCTGCAAATTCCTCTTGCGACACGCCAAGCCGGTGGCGCCTTTGCCGTAGGGCTTTGCCAAACCGGATTCGAATGTCGTCCATATTGGAATTGCGTATTTGGTTTCCTCGCTGCTAATGTGTCCACGGACTATGAGTATCATTGAGCAACCATCGGAATGCTGATGAGCGATGCACGCATGATCTTGAGAGTAGTCGCAGGTATTTTGGGCCTAGTGGCGATTGTTGAGGGTGGTATATTTTCTCGCTTCGCAATCAGGTCAATCGATTTCATCTAATGGATGATACTGGCTACGTGGCGTTCGATCGGGTCAGTGGACAGCCCTGCAAGACCTTTCAGTTGAATTTAGCGAAGTCTTCCGTCTCGGCAAACGCCGCGCGATCAAATTCAGGGGATCCCATTCTTGATGCAATCGGAAATACTCCGAGCTCCTCTTCGGCAGAGGCCGATGCTCAACTGGATTTCGTTCGTCGCCTCCCAGCGTGCGTCGACGTTAGGTAGAACGGCCCCGGCGAACGGGCAAGCGTCGCTTAGCGATATACCAAGCTGCAATGATCCTAGGAGGACCTATTGCCAGTAGAAATCATCGGCGAATTCGGGACTCCTGGCGCAGAGCGCGAATGGATCGTCGCGGAGTGTGAAAACGCCATCAAACACCTTACGAAGATCTGTGGCGAGCCTCCGCCTGAGATGGAGCTGGAGATCCAGTGGCAGGAACACGAACTTGGCGAGTACCCGACTATCGTTCTGACCTGGGAAGATGCTATGCGTGGGGCACCCTCGGAATACATCGCGAGATGCGAGAAGACGCTGACGGCTTACGAGAACGGTGAAGAACTCCCACGTGGTCACGGCCGTGGTTCGAGGACGATGTGGAAGACCTGGAGGACGATGATCCTCAAGACCAGAAGTTGCCGCGAGAACCTCCACCCGATGCGAGCCTCTTCGAAATTCAACGCTACATCGGCCAACTGATCGAGTACGGATTGGAAGCCTCCACACGCAGACGGCACAAACCGAGGTTGGTCGAGAGTGACGACAGCGCCGATTCTCACTGATCAATTCCAGCCATGCGGGGTTAGACAGACAACAACCGTAAAGCAACGATCTCAGCCTGAAATCCCCTTACCAGTCCGTTGGGCGTCGGTGATCAGATAACGCGTTGAGGCATTCACTTCGTCCACGGTCACCGGCTGGTTCGCTGCGACTTCTTTTCGATTGCGGTAACAGCGGTGGCGAGTTCTTCCTTGGCCGCACTCACAGTAGCCGCGCTTGGGGTCTGAATTTGGTTTTGGGCAGGTTGGACAGCCTCAACGTTCCCCGGTGTCCCGCGAGACACCGCCATTTGCGGGGTTTTCGGGCTGGGCGAGGTGGAAAGACCCAGACGCTCGGAAACGATGTTCTCTGCTGGCTCTGTGGGTCCAGATCATCGGCGCGATGGCCGAGTTTGAGCGCTCGCTTATCGTCGAGCGCGTCCGAGCCGGTATACGCAATGCACGCAGCAGGGGGAAACACCTGGGACGGCCGCGGCGTAGCCTAGACGCTCGCAGAATTGCCGCCATGCGTGCTCAGGGACTAGGCTGGAAGAAGATAGCCCGCGAGATGAGCTGCGGGGTGAGCACGGTTCTTCGTGTTGGCCGGGCGGAAGAAAAGAGGGGTTCGGTAATGCCCGCGGAAAGCGGCGCAGGAAGTGCCTTGCTTTCAGTGCGCGTTTGAGCCGGTCACAGTGGTTCGGAATGGAGTTGATTTTGAAAGGTATCGGCCCGAGTCTTCACTCCGTGCGTTCAATGTGACGCAGAAAATCTGTAAACCGCCTTTCCACCTCCCCTTGGCTGAGGAGCGCAGGGTCATCGAAAAAATCCGACTTGACATGCTTGCCTCGGCGATCAACCCACCCCGCAGTGTACTGAAATCCGGCCTCTTTGGTTCCGTCAACTCTGTAGTGCAGCGTCCCCTTGCTGCCATCAATCTCCCGATGCCATCTATCGACCAATGAAGCCTCCCTAGCAGTCCGTGGCGGAATCGCATTTTGCTGAGTGGCGAAGTCTGTATCTGAGATAGCGATGATTTTTCCGCCGATCGAATGGTGGTGATGAAACACAATGTTTTCTGGGACTCGAGGCCACGGAAGGGCGACGGAACAGAAAAAGCAGCACACAAAGAAACGAGGACTGACGATTTCTCAGCTCCCGTGGAGTACCCGAGCCCAAGAGCGAGCGAAAAATTAGACTCAGATTGAATGCCCCAACGTGAATCAGCAGTCGCTTGAGAATGTTTCGGTGTCCTCGTAGATGCGTTCGTCTCATTCCGCCCGTATCGTAGCAGTGCGCGAAGTTCCGCTCGATCAACTCGCCCCTCTTCCGCAGCAGGCCTTGGCCATAGGCTCCCTTCACTCGCCGCCGATTGGCATAGACCGCTTGCTGTTCCTGGGCTTTGCCTTCCCAATGCCGTTGCCCGGGCTGCTTCTTCTCCGAAATGTAAGCCCGCACTTCCGCACCCTGCAGATTCGCTACCACCGCTCCACTGTGGTAGCCCTTGTCGGCCACCACTTCTTCGATGCCCTTCAGATGCACTTGCGGTTTCTGGCTCGGTTCTTCTGTCCCAATCAACTCCGCGACGTTCTCACCGGCCTGCGCTAGAGTCTCGACCACCGTGGTGGTGTCCCCCGAATCGGCTTCCTGCAGCGTCACCGCCAATACCGCACCGGTCTTCAGATCCACGGCATGCTCGGCTTTGTGTGCGAGATGCGTTCGCCCATCTTTCATCTTGGCGATGCGCGCATCGCCATCATGCGGATTCACCCAATCTTCGTTGCTGGCCTTGTTCTTCCGCGTGCGATCCACTCGCGCTAGGTCTTCCCGCGTGGGCGTCGCGATTCCCGATTCCTTGGCCAAGCCCTGCAAAAATTCCTCGTAACTCTCACCCGTATCGCGCCGCACGATCGAACGCATCGCCGCGTTGGCCTCCAGCGTGGTCGCGTCGATCCCCACCGTCTTGCCCTTCACCAGCCCCTGCTCTCGCAGCACTTCCAAAATCCAGAAGAACACTTTGTGGTGCGTCTCCACATCGATCAGCCGCCGTGTCCGTGAAATGGTCGAATGATCCGGTGTGGGCTCGTCGATGCCGATTCCCAGAAATCTCCGTAGGCCCAACGAATCCGCCACCCGCCAGGCGATTCCCCGCTCGGAATCGAGGCCCTCAAAATAGCCCACCAACAACAAACGAAAATAGATCCCTGGCGCCAACGAGGGTCGTCCAATGTTTTCCGCGTAAAACTTCGCGCACTCCCTCTCGGCAAACTCGTCAAACTTCCTCTCTTCCAACAATTCATTCACCCGCTTGTAAAAAGGATGTGCCGGCCCCTTCGCTAGTTCCTGCTGTGCGATCCACATCTGCTCTTGTCGCTGTCTTCGCCGCCGCGTTCCCATGCCCATCCGCAGTTCTCCTCAAATCTGTTCCGCATTCTACAGAGATTTCCGAGGCAGGGAAGTTACTTCAGGTTACCAATCGATTTTCACCACAGGCTGCTAGGACGCTCGGCAGGAAGGAGCGCGGCCTCGGAGTATACTTGGGTCGGAATCGACGAGGGAATATGGAATACGGTCGGTCCTTAGCCGAGTATGTTTTACATCTTCGACACAAACATCTGGATCGATCTGAGCCGGGGTACGTTGTCCTGCGAGGATCTTGTGGGTCGAGCTGGCCTTCCAATTGCCCTCGCACCGTTCATTATTACTGAATTTATGAAAGGGCTGGTGACTGGCGGCGAGGGTCCATTCGAACGGAACAGGGAGGCAGTCAAGTGTATGGCCTCGACAAGGCCAGAAATCCTGGACCTTCCGAAGAGTTTTATCTTTCGCATTCTCTGGAATGTTCGTGAAGGCGTGGCGACTGTTCGGCCACAGCACTATAGAACTTTGATTGACCTCTTAGTCCCATCCAGATCCCTTGAGGAATTTCTGCGGAAAACCGATAAGAGCGGGAGCGATTGGAAGAGGTTACGAGACCTCCGCTCGATCCACGACGAAGTTTTGAACAAAGAACTCGGTTCGCTTACCCCCTTGGCAGAGCGCGCGAGCCTAAAATCGCTGACCAGACACATGGTTCGCGGATATGAGTTAGGTGGATTGCTGCCCGATCCAGATTTTTTCGAAACGACGTTCTCGGCGGCCGTGGAGTTTCTCAAGACCTCCATAGTGCAGGTTCGGAATGGGGCCAAGCCTCAAAAAAACAATCGGGGAATGTACGTCGATTCTCAATTGTTTTGGTACTTGGCAGATCCCGGGGCTGTGGTAGTTACGCGCGAAGACTTCTCGACAGAAATAAAGCTGTCGCCCCAGAAGGACCGAATCATTTCGTACGAAGAATTTCGAAGGCTCTGACAAATGCGGCGAGGTCAGTGTAGTCGTGTTATTCTGTCTTCCCGTTTCCTCCCCAAGATGACAACAAGGGAGGCCAGCCTTGATTGAACTAAGACCAGAAAGCCCCGAAGAACTCCGCGAACGCTTACGACAAATGTCCGACCCTGAGTTACGCCGTTTCGGGGAGCGAGCACGTAAACTGTCGGACCCCAAGATGAACTTCGGCGCGACGGAACCACACGTCTTCGAACTTGAAGAGGCGAGGACAGAGTGGCGCAGGCGACATCCGGCTAAAAAGCGACGGGTCGCAATCAGTTTCAGTGTGCTACCTAGACGCTGAACGTCACGAGTTGAGTCTCGAAGAGTCTCGCCCGGCATTGCCCCAAAATGCTCCCTTTGGCCAGTAGCATCAATTCCCAGGTCCAGTATCGTGGGGATATGCGAGCTAGATCTAAGCGCAGGTCCAAGGTCCCGATGGGTATCGTGGATAACATCATTGCAGTGACCGTGTATGTCGTCGTGGCCGGTTTGGCGCTGTCCGAGTTATACCGATTTGTTCAGAGAGCCGTCAGTCGCTAAGTCCTTGCCCGAGACGGCATGGATATTGCGTACCCTCGGTCCACTTGGCTTCAATGGCTGTCGTGATCTCAGCTTTCGAGTCCACAATCTCCATTACATGGAAGGCCTTTTTACCTGCGTCCCTTAGTGAGGAGGCGACAAGCCAGCAGCGATCATTGAAGACAAAATGGCGGTCATGAAGTCTGTCGTGTTGGCGAATTGTGATGCGGTGCCCTTCAGCTCGGAACGCCTCCAATGATTTTGGGAAGCCATCCTCTATCGAATTGGGACGAGTACCCGTGAGCAATCGAATCGGGGCATACGTGGAACGCAGACAATCGAGAGTGCCAACTCCGATATATGGATCGACGAGCAAAATTTCCGTGTCTGCCCGTGCCACAAACTCCCGCACCTCCGCCTTCGCCGTGTAAGGCCGATCCCCGGGTGTCGCAACTTCATGCGGTATCCCTGCACCGCTTGCAAAGTCTTGGTTCAATCTTGCAATCTTTGAGCGGTAGTTCTCGTGGGCAGCCCGTCCGTCCCCGTGCCTATGCGCTAGGCCGTTTACGTTGCGCGAGTCCAGCTGTTCGAGAACGGCCTCCATCAATCCGCGGTGATTGCCATGATCCAATCGCTCCACCATTTGGCGTGCCATCTCAATCCAGCAAACGACGCCGCTTGTTCTAAAAACGTGGACCTCATTGAATTTCACATCGAAGAGCGCGGCAAGAGCTATGAGATCGTCAAATTGGTAGTAGTACTCCAGTAGGTCGGCCAGGGTCGGGATGGAAGATCGATGCATTTTCTTGAACGAAAGTGTAGCGCAGTGGCAAGTTATCCCATAGGAACAGAGCGTGTTTTTGAAAAGCCTCGACCACGAGGCTTTCGTAGTCGTCCCGCCGCAATCACCAAAGCAGTTCCTATAATCAAGGCGACCACTACCATTGCCAAGCCAAGTATAATCGCGGTCAGTTCTATATCTCCCGCCACGGTCCGCAAAGTATAGTGCCAACCTGATAGATTCACACAGTCAGATTGGGACAGTACCGAGGCGCGGGTTTTTGATGGTCCTGGGTCGGTTTAGAGCGTCTGAAATACCGGAAAGGATTCCCTTTAAAGCCTCCTCCAATTCGCTGAATCCTTCCAGCGGAAAGTAGTTCAGCCAAGGCTTTTCGCCCAACCGTGCGCGAGAGAACCGGTCGGTGCCATTCTCCACGGTATCAGTGTCGCGCGGGACAACGGCGCAGGAGCGACGATCCTGGCCGGGCACGTCTCAACTCTTGTCGAGATGAAATCGTCGCGACTCAGCGGCTGCAATTAGAACAGTGGTCGGCCGGAATGCCGCCGGCGCCATTCCTTCCGGGCGGCTGCGAGTTGCTGGGAGAAGAGAGCGAGGGGTGACCGGCCTTGGTTCTTGTCCAGTTTAGACGCATGCCTGGCGGCGTGGCCGAATCGCAAGAGTTCGGAATCATCCATCGCGCGGAGGTGTGCGCGGAGGGATTCAAGGTCGAGGGGGCCAGGCTCAAGCATCGCGTGCTCTTGGGCGAAAGGCTGAAGGAAGGATAGCACGGGTGGATGGCATCCAAACCGCTGCCAATGTGGACCAGGTCTCCGCCCGGCTTTCAGTCTGTATCGTTGTTGACCGAGCGCCGTGACCTGTTACTTTTGACAGTTGGGCGACCTAGCCCCTAGTGCCAGCCTCACCAGATTCGTCAAGTCAACATGTTCAGAGGAGGAGTCTATGAGATTCGTTGTCTTCTGCCTCGTTGCGTCCGCGGTGCTCCCGTCAGCAATCCCAGCGCGGCCTCCTGCATATGTTCCTGTCATCGCGTTTACGAAGAACGAAAGCTCGGTGAATTTTAGCGTGAAGGCATCGGTAGCCCTGGAAGGTAAGTTCGACAAGTGGGATGCGACCCTGACATATCCCTCCACCGACGTCACCACAGGCGTTTTGGACATCAAGATTCAGGCAGAAAGCGTGAATACCGGAAGCGGCGTGAAGGACGGCAAGCTGAAGAGCAAAGACTTCTTCGACGTCGAGCAGGATCCGACGATCACGTTTCATTCAGATAAGATTGTGCAGACCGGTCCCTACAGCTTTGATATTCCGGGGACCTTTACGATCCGCGGAGTGTCTAAACCCGAGACGCTGACGTTTACGGCTTCCGGCGTCAAGGGGTCAGGCTCAGGCGAAATCAAAGGGACAATGGCCTTTGACCGGAAGGACTACGGAATGAACAAAGGTATTCCATTCATCAAGATCGCCGACCGCGTCGAGGTAAGCGTCGACCTCAAGGTGAAGCGCGTCAGCGGTCCTCCCTTGGTTTTTAAGCAATAGCCGACCTGGCTTAGCCGAGTCGGTCAACGTAAAAGCGGAGCGAGGCCTCAGCGTCCGTCACGTGCGGGACCCGTCAAGCGGCCGCAAGCCACCCGAAGTGAATAGGCAGACGTTCGATCCATGCCGGGCCCCCGGCACCATTCTAACAGCCACGTTCCCAAGCAAATCCCAGGTACCCGATGCGATGTAAGTCTTCCCTTCTGGCGTCAGGATAATTTTCTCCACGTGCTTCGCGATCTCTGCGCGAGCAAGTCGCGCTTCGCCGGTCAACATCGACTGCAGGTTCCGGAGGCGCGCCTCGACAAATCGTCGCGTGTCCCGCAACTGCAAGTTCGCGGTGCGAGGTTCGATCAGAGCGAGCTTTTCGGCCAACTCCTTGTGTTGTTCTTCGAGGTCAGTGAGCTGCTTCCGCAGGAAATTCGAGAGTCCCATGCTGGCTATCGCCTCCGTGCAGTTGCGAATCTGCCGTTCGACCTGGGCAACGCGCCGGCTCATAGCCGCTGTTTCGCTGCTCTGCCGGTTCGTGGACCGCGCTAGCTGCTCCTCAAAGCGCGAGAACGTGTATTCGATAACGTCCGGATGCAGCACCTTCGCCTGAAGGCCCGCGAGCAACTGCCCTTCGAGGCCGGTCCTCGAGACCAACAAACTATTTCTGCAAGCGCGATCGCCGCGGTATGCGTGCATCGAACACCCATAGCGCGAATCATCGCGCTTCTTCCATTGGCCGGAAACGATCGTGATGCTCCCGCAGCAGACCGAGCACTTGAGAAGGCCGGTGAACAGATACGGCGAGGCCGCGGTGCGGGCAAATCGTTCTTTTCGCTTGCCCACAATTCATCGTCCAGCTTGCCCACAAAGATTTGTCTTGATACGCTGCCCAAAAGTCAGAGAGTATCGGTCGGCAAAGCTACTAGCAGCGACTTGGCTAGAACGCCGGCCAGTCACGCTGAGGGCGCGGGTTCAAGGTCCATCATTCCCCGCCACTTCTTTCGACCACTGGCACAGGGGGATACAGCTACGTACGTACCAGGCCACCCTCAATCTCCTCCAGAGTCTTCCCTTTCGTTTCCGGCACCCGTGCAAGTACAAAGAGAAAACCTGCCATACAAATAGCTCCGTAGATCCAGAAAATTCCGGCCGTGCCCAGCCCGTGGTTCAGAATAGGAAACGTGAAAGTCAAAAGAAAAGAAGCCAGCCAGAGAGCCGACACTGAGATCGAGACGCCCAGCCCACGGATGCGGTTGGGAAAGATTTCTGAGATCAGCACCCAGGTTACCGGCGCGAGCGAAAGTGCGTAGCAGGCAATGGTACAAAGCGTGATCAGCAAGATCAGAAGGCCCTTGGTGCCGACTCGATAGGTCACCCCGAGCACCGTGTGGAACAAAGCGATTCCCGCACAGCCAAACAGCATCAAAGCGCGACGTCCAAACCGATCGACTAGAACCAGGGCGCCTATCGTAAACACAAGATTAATCGTTCCGGTGATCACGATGTTGAACAGAGTACCGCTCACCCCATAGCCAGCGTTGCGATAGATCTCTTCCGCGTAGTTGAAGATGATATTGATTCCGCTCCATTGCTGGAGCGCAGCGAGAACTACTCCAATGACCAGAATTTTCGAAACGCTCGGAGAAACCAGTTCGTGCCATGGCGTGCTGACTTGTGGTTCCATTGCTAACGCGTTTTGAATCTCTCTGAGAGTTTCGTTTCCGTACGACTGTCCGCCGATGCGCGCGAGTACCTGGCGGGCCTGATCAATGAATCCCGATTTGGTCAGCCAACGCGGGCTCTCCGGAATAAATAGAGTGCCAAGAAAGAACACTACGGCGGGAACGACAACCGCTGTGAACATCCAGCGCCATCCGCGTTGTCCATTCCAGGACATCCGGATCAAAGCCGCGGTTGCGCCTTCGGAGACTTTGTCCGCGATCAGCCAATTGACGATTTGTGCCCCGAGAATGCCGATGACGATCGTCAGCTGGTTAACCGTTACGAGCCTTCCGCGCCAAGCCGCCGGACTGACCTCCGCGATGTAGGTTGGCGACACGTTCGAGGCGATGCCGATCGCGACGCCCCCAATCATGCGGAAAACTATGAATGTAGTGAACCCGTTTGCCCAGCCTGTCAGGACGGAAGACAGTGCAAAGAGCACAGAGGAAAGGAGAAGCAGCTTTTTGCGGCCAAAACGGTCACTCGTCCAGCCTGAAATAATCGAACCGACAAGACATCCGATTAAGGCGCAGCTGTTGGCCCAACCAACCTGCGCCGGAGAGTTCAGCTGAAAGTAGCTTTCGTAAAATGGTTTAGCGCCTCCGATCACCACCCAGTCATAGCCAAACAGCAGTCCACCCAAAGCGGCGACGGAGGAGATTCCCCAGACGTAACCGGCGTTGTAACGCCCTGTCGTGCCTGCGGGTGCGAGGTTCGCAGCAAAGTCTATAGATCACCTCGATCCTGGCCGGCAGCGGGAGTGGTTTTGAGTTCCTTCAAGAGGTCCGCGGCCAGTGCATGGTTGCGGTTGAGTTGCAGCACTCGACCAAGCATCTCGTGTGCTATGCCCACCTCTCCAAGCCCTAGGTGAGCCTGGGCTTGCAGCATTGTCGCCGTCTCCGTGTTTCTCATTTGCAGATCGTCCTCAAACAGCAAGATCGCTGGAAGAGACGTGGCGAAGTAATCGATTCTAACTGGCCGTTCGGAAAGCGCGTTAGCGTACTGCAGCAGATCATGGAGAAGTTTTGCCGCTTCGGCCGTTCTTCCCAGCCGTTTGAGAGCGAGCGCGTTATAGTAGGTCATCTCAGAAAACGACTTCACGCTCATTTCTTGAAAATCGCCCTTGTGCCTCGCGGCGCGCTCCCAGTATTTCTCTGCTGATACCCGATCACCCCCAGCGTCGGCGGCTACCCCGAGCAGATAGAAAATATCGCTCTGATTGGCCAGAGGGTGCGTGGCCTCGCCGAGATTTTCTGGGCAACGCAGCGCGGCTTCAAGAAATCGCCGTGCATCCATTGCGTTTCCAGCGGCGAGTTCGCGCCGCCCCAACGCCAAGTTTGTCCTGACGTACTGGCTGAGCACCAGGCCTTCGCCACCTTCCCAAGGCTGGAACCTGCGCGACTCAAGCAGTGCAAGCGCCTTCTCGTGCTGACCAGTTTGGTTGTATAAGCTGGTCAATTCCACGGAAAGGTCATCCCGCCTGGAAATTAATGTGGCAAATTTATCAAACTCATTCAGACGTTTCTGGGGAGCTTCTCCGATTCGCTTCCACAGTTGATCGCGTTCGTAAAACACCCGTGCATCTTCCGGGTTCACCCGAATAGCTTTGTCGAACGCATCTCGAGCCTTGCCCGTATCGCCGAGCACATTGAAATAGCCGATTCCAAGATTGCGCCAAGCCACCGAGAAAGATGGATCCAGCTGGGTGGATCGTTCCCACTGCTCGATCGCCTCTCGGTGTCTACACCGGTCGTAAAGGAAGTTGCCCAGATAATACTTAGCCCGCGAATCTCTAGGATTGATGACAATCGCGGTCTCCAGAATAAGCAACTCTTCGATCCGGTTCGGGAAGCAATAGTCGGGCGTGGCCCTCGCTGCTTCCGAATACGCAGCTCTTGCTCTGGTGGTGTCCCCCAAGATTTCATCAAAGTAGCCCAAAGCGTAGAAAATCATTGGCAGCGAGCCATCGTGAGCATTCATGTCCGCATGCCCCAGAATCTCAACTGATTCCGAATAGAGACCGGCACGCGCGTAATCGAGCGCCAGATCAAGAAGCATCTGGTTGTCATGTGGCACCAGATTGGTTGACAGATGCCGGGCCCAGCAGTCCATCGGGTCGAGTGTGTTTCCCTCCTTTAGCAATCCATCCGCTTCCTCCTTACTGCCGAGCTTTCGCAAGACAATAACCGTCAGATTGCGCGCGTTGAGTTGATCCGTGTTCATGCGCAGCGAGGCCTTGAGATGATCGAGCGCTACCTTCCAATCGCTTCGCTTTACATCCAACTCCGCCAGTGCCAAATACGCGGCGGAGTGCCATGGCTGGCTCCACGTGGACTTGTAGAATGCGGAATAAGCCTCTTCATCGCGTCCCAGATACCGGAGCGTGAGACCGAGGTTGTAATACGACTCTCCGTCGTACGGGTTGGCGTTACGGCTGGTGAGCCGGTTGATGGCATTGCGGAAATGCCGTTCGGCGTCCTGAAACTCGCCTCGACGCAGGTGCCATCGTCCCATAGCATTGCTGCAGCGGCTGTCGCCAGGATCCCGGCGCAGCGCCTCGCGCCAGTACGTTTCTGGGAACCGCGTGACGTGGCGGTATTGCTCAAGGTGAAGGCCGATTACAAAAAGCTCGTCGTTGCTCAAGACCTCCAGCGGCTGGGGAGGTTCTATAGCGGCCGATGGCGCGTCAGGCTCCCCAACAGACGGTGGCACGTAGCGAAGTAGCTCCCGTTTATCACCGTCCGCAATCGCGACCGTCAAATCTGCCAAGTTGATGCCCAGAGGGAATTCGACATTCTCGACAAAAGGGTTGCCTGGCGCGAGATCGCGGACCCACTCAGCGATGTTGTTGCCGTGCGCCTCTAGGCGAACGCATGCGCCCGGATATGCTTGCGTGACGCAGGTACCTACGCGTACGTTGCGTGCCGATGCGACGAGGCTAAGGGCCGCGTGCACGTTCGCTTTTTGGGCCGGGCCGATCTCGCGAATAGGATACCAATACTGACTAAAAGTCTTTGTTTCACCGGGGGCCAGAAAGGAGAAGTCTGGTTGATTGTCCGTGTAGACTCCGGACATCAGTTCAATGTACGGCCCATCCGCGTCCGTCAAATTGCGGTCCCAGGCGTATCCGAACGGGTGATTGCCCCAGGTCCACTGCTTCTTGCCGGGAGCAATGTGATGATCCGCGATCAAGACCACTCCCGCCGAACGCCGGTGGTCGTAACCTCCGTGAAAGTCCTCGTGCGAGCCCATTGCCATGTAGCTAGTTGGGACTGGGATATTCGCGTACCAGCTCAGATCATTCGACGGATACGTGCCGGGAGGAACGAAATTTGGCGGCTGTTCCTCTGCAGGTACGCCATGGATTCCGCGCTGGCCGTAATTCACGCCGTAGTAGCACCCGTCGCACAAAGGAAACTTGCTCATTGCACGTCTGGCATGGTCGGCTATCCAATGCACATCCGCAGGGAAAAAGGATTGATAGAGTTCGTGAACGTGAATGCCAACGTTGGCCCACCACAAAAACGTCTGCACAAACGGAGTGCGGTTATAGAGCCGCACCTTCAATTCGACGTACGCATTTCCCGGGTGCAAGCACACGCCATGCATTCCTTTCATCCGGTTCATCGGATCGTGGTCACTGCACCAAACGGTTTGCGAACCATCCGAGTGTTGTTCGATCTGGAAGTCCGCTGGCATGAATGTCGCCGGACGATGGTGCTGCGGCCAGTTAAACTCTACGCCTCCTGAAACCCACGGGCCTGCCAGCCCTACGAGAGCCGGCTTGATGACGTTTTGGCGATAGATAAACTCGTATCCATTCGTCTTGTCCAAGCCAACGTGTATTCGTCCGCCGATCTCCGGCAAGACCATGACGCGAATGAATTCGTTTTCCAAATGAACCGCCTGCCATGAGTGCTCCCGCGCTTCAGTTGAAATCCGATCCGTGAACGGGAGCGGGTACACCCGCCCACTGCTGCCTTGATAGACGCGTTTCTCAAGAAACATCGGGTTTTTGTCGGGTGGCAGAGGGTGATAAGTAGGAATTGAGACCGCCGTGGACCACGCTTTCACGGCACCGGTCTGATCTGCGGGTGGTTTCGGCAGTTCGAAGGGCCTCATCGATTTGCGCTCGCCACGCTCGCGAGAATCATACTTCCAGCCGGCGCAAGATGCTGAAATGCGCATCGACTTTAGCACAAGGTCCGCCAAGTGCCACTGGCGGGCGCACGGAAAAGCGTCCGGATAGCGTTGATTTTCTGCGACAATGAGCCCCTTGGAGGGTGACGTGACTCTGCCGCGACTACAGCGAACCGCCCTGCCGACTTTGCTCGTTCTGATTCTGGCTGTTTTATCGCTCGCTAGCACGACCGGCATGGCCGACGAGCCGAACATTCCCACGCAAATTCCGGGACACAACGCGATCCTAATGGGAACGGACTGGTACCCCGAGCAGTGGCCCGAATCGCGATGGGAGACCGAGGTTCGGATGATGGAAGATGCTCACCTCACCGTTGTGCGGCTCGCCGAATTCGCATGGAGCGCGATGGAGCCAAGCGACGGGCATTTTGAGTTTGTGTGGCTCGATCGCTCGATTCGCCTGCTTGAAAAACATCACATCGCTGTCGTGCTTGGCACGCCAACCGCCGGCCCACCTGCTTGGCTCACGCATAAGTACCCGGAGACTCTCCGTGTTGAGCCTGATGGGCAGCGCGTGGCCCCCGGCAACCGCGCACACGGCTCGCCCACGTCTGTGAAGTACCGGGAGTTTTGCCGGCGCATTGCGGAGGAAATGGCGAAGCGCTACGGCAGCGATCAGAATGTTGTGGGCTGGCAGATTGACAACGAATACGGCTACGCTCTGATGTCTTACGACGAGGACTCGAAAAAGCAATTTCAGGATTGGCTTCACGACAAGTACAAGAACCTGGACGCGCTCAACAGGCATTGGGCTACGGCATACTGGAGCCAGACATACGACGACTGGGGCGAGATCCCGATCCCGACCGTGCCCCACAATCCGGCTCTAATGCTGGAGTGGAAGCGTTTCGTCACTCAGGTTTGGAATTCCTATCAGCAAAATCAACTTGACGTGATTCGGAAGTACGCAAACCCGCGACAATTTATCACCGGGAATTTCATGGGGCTCGGATGGGACGGACTGGATCAGTACACGATTACCAATCCGTTGACGTTTGCCTCGTGGGACGACTACGTGGGCACCGGGCACCTGGATCCGGATAAAAATGGGATGAGTCACGATGGGATGCGAGGCCTAAAGAGGGAGAACTTCTGGGTCATCGAAACGCAGCCGGGCGCGGTGAATTGGAGCGACCTTAACAACTACCTAAATAAAGGTGAAACACGCGCGATGGCTTGGCACGCCATTGCGCACGGCGCTGACGACGTGAGCTATTGGCAATGGCGCAGCGCGCCGAATGGCCAGGAAGAGATGCACGGCACCTTGGTAGGAGCGGATGGCACGCCAGTACCTCTGCTGGAGGAGGTCACACAGACTGCCAAGGAGTTCGACCGCTCGCAAAGCGCGTTTCGCGGGACGCGGGTGGTCTCGGAAGTCGCATTGCTGAACGACTACGAGAGCCGTTGGGCCGTCGATTGGCAAAAACATACCCGGCAGTACAACACGTACGCTATGTCGCAAACGTACTACAAGGCGTTGCGGAAGATCGCACAATCGATGGACGTCGTTAGCCCGTATGCGCCGCTCGACGAGTACAAATTAGTGGTCGCACCAAACTTGAATCTAATCCCTGAATCACTGGCGAAGCATCTTCTGGACTATGTAAAGAACGGCGGTCATCTTGTGCTCGGTCCTCGGGCCGGACTGAAGGATGAGTACGACGCGTTACTACCTCAGCGGCAGCCGGGTTTTCTCGCAGATGCGCTAGGCGCGCGGGTCGAACAGTTCTATGCGCTGGAGAAGAATGTACCTCTCTACGGTGCGATCGGAACCGGCGCGGGATCGTTGTGGGCGGAGCAGCTGAAGACAACGGACGCGAACACACAGGTCTGGCTGCGCTACGGAACGAGCAATGGGTGGCTCGACGGGCAGCCAGCGGTGGTCACGCACGCTGTGGGGAAAGGTACCGTCACATACGTTGGTGCGGTACTCGACGACACGTTGGTCACGAATCTCGCGGAACAGATGCTGAGACAGAGTGGTGTGAAGCCTGTATTCGGGCCAGTTCCTGATGGCGTGGAAGTCAGCCGCAGAGTCGGTGCGAACAAACAGGTTTTCGTGTTCATCAATTTTTCTCAACAGCCAAAAACGATTGTGCTGCCTCGCACGATGAAATCGCTGCTCGAAGACAAGCCAGCCGAAACGTTCGAGCTTGAGCCGTATGGCGTAGGCCTTGCTCTAGACCATAGGTAACTTTTAACGGGACCCCGGCGGCGCGCTTCATAAATATCTATCAAGCTGAAGAGCATGGCTACGGAAGCCGGCTCGATAGAGCGACGCTGTCTGTACCAAAAGCCTTTGAATTCGACCCAAGCCTCTAAATCCACGGTCGGCAACGCTCAAGAAGTCGAGGATGCGGTGCTGCGGATTGTTGAAACTCCCGTCGGAGAGAAGCAGCTGAGATATCGGATTAGTGCCGCAAGCTTCGGTGTCGATGACATCAACGCCCTCTCAAGGCAAGTGCAGCCAGCCTGCTAGAAGCCTTCGGCATCGCTGCCAACACCAGATTCATCAAAGGCAAGCCGTCGGCTCCGTCTAGCTCTATCTTGCGCGGACAACCTTCCGGAGGGGTCCGTCAACAAAGAGATTTGCGCTCACGTGTCTCTCGGCCTTGCAAGCTCCAGTAGTGCAAGACTGCGATTACTGGTGACAAGTCGAGCAGTGTCGAGATATATCTTAAGGATCAGGAAGTAGGGCCTCCGGATTGATCTCGATAAACGCGCTAGCAGTGACGGCTAAATTGCTGCTGAAAAGCCAACTTATAAGATTCAGCGGCGAGGGAAAAGAAGGGAGCGAGCCCATGAACCAGAACGAACTGATTTTCCTTGGAGCAGCCTTACTGCTCTCTCGGCTAACAGCACCGGGAGCAGGCGAGATCCAGGCCGCGGTCGAACAAGCACGAGCTTTGCATGAAGAAGTAAAAAAGCAGTGCGCCACTCCGCCAATGCAGGGTGTGGTCGAGTGGGTAAAACAGCAAGGAGGGGAGCACATAGAGTAGCGCCCTAGAGCGAAATGCAAGCTCCTGGAGGCAACGCCCATTTCGAAAAAACGGGACGTGCCGGTGCTAGTAACACCGACACGCCCCCTAATCACCAAGGAGGTCGCGCTCCATGGCAACTGCATCGAATTGTAATTCATCCCGCCGAACATCTGCAGCGATCATTAGATCATTAGCAGACTGCGGAGCAATCGCAGCTCGAACCTCATCCCGTTTCCTCGCACAGCGGGCACCGCAGAGCAAGGCCGATCGATAAATGAGTTCAGAAAGGGTCGGGTCTGAATTAGAAAGTCTCGTAAGAAAGCAAGTGGGTGTACAATGCCGCCCGTCGGGGTTACCCAAACGAGACGCCAACCCATACTCACGAAAAAGGGCCGCTTAGTAGTAACAATTTTGATCACCCGGGGGACCCCATCATTCTGGGCATTCGAAAATGTCCAGACAAACTAGCAAACAGCCGGAACCGGCCGTTTTTCGGAGAGATGAACTGTCGTAACTTGGCGGATAAGCATCGCCTAGGCCCACAGAATTGGAGGCGGCCACATGATTGTTGGCGTTCCGCGCGAAAGCTTTCCAGGGGAGCGGCGCGTTGCGCTCGTCCCCGCAGTGATCCCCAATCTCGCCAAGGCAGGACTCGAAGTCGCTGTCGAAGCGGGCGCGGGCGTCGAAGCCGGTTATGCCGATGCCGAGTATGTTGCAAAAGGCGCCAAGATTCTCTTGCGGCGCGCCGAGGTCTTTAACGCCGCCGCGATCATTACTCAGGTCCTTTGCTACGGGTCAAACGACAGGACGGGCGAGGCAGACCTTCCACTGTTCCATCGCGATCAGGTTTTAGTGGGTTTCCTCCGACCACTCGGCTCCTTACAGACTGTTCAAGACATCGCCGCCACGGGGGTCACGTCTCTTTCAATCGAGTTGATGCCGCGGACCACGCGCGCACAAAGTATGGATGCACTCTCTTCGATGGCCACTATCTCTGGCTACAAAGCTGTATTGATTGCCGCGGACACGCTCCCAAAGATGTTTCCGATGCTCACCACCGCGGCGGGCACTATCACGCCGGCGCGCGTTCTGATTATCGGCTGCGGGGTCGCCGGACTGCAGGCCATCGCCACGGCGCGCCGCCTCGGCGCCGTCGTATCCGCTTACGATTTGCGCCCCGCCGTGAAAGAGCAAGTGCAGAGCCTCGGTGCTCGCTTTGTTGAGTTGGACATCCAAGCGAAGGACGCACAAGACGCTCGCGGCTATGCCACCCAGCAGGACGAAGCGTTCTACCGGCGCCAGCGTGAGCTACTCGGAAAAGTGATCGCCGAAAATGACGTGGTGATCACAGCCGCAGTTGTTCCCGGCAAGAAATCTCCTATCCTTGTGACAAAAGAAATGGCCGAGGGCATGCCTCGGGGCTCCGTGCTTGTCGATCTTGCTGCCGAGCGGGGGGGAAATTGCGAGCTGACCCAGTCCGGAGAAAAAATAGTCCACAACGGCGTGACCATTATCGGCTGGTTTAACCTCGCCAGCACCGTGCCCTATCACGCGAGCCAGATGTATGCGAAGAACCTTGCCACCTTCCTTCAACTGCTCGTGAAAGAAGGAAAACTGCAAATCAACACTAAGGACGACATTATCCGCGAGACCTTGCTGACCCAAGGCGGTGAAATCGTGAACACGAGGCTGCGCGAAAGTTTCTCTCTGCCACCTTTGGCGACGAAGGAGGGGGCATAAACATGAAGCTGGACCTGCTCACCGGCATTTACGTTTTCATGCTGGCGGCCTTTATTGGGTTTGAAGTGATTCGGCGTGTGTCGCCGTTGCTGCATACGCCGTTGATGTCGCTGACTAATGCGCTGGACGCCATCGCGGTTGTGGGGGCGATCATCCTGGCGGGCGAACACAAGAGCAACCTCGCGGCCATCCTCGGCACCATCGCAATTGTCGCCGCCACCAGCAACGTCGTGGGTGGCTTCATCATCACCGACCGCATGCTGAAGATGTTCAAATCCAGCGGGCCCAAAAAATAATGGACAACTTTCTGGGCACCGACACACTCATCGAAATCACCTACCTGATTGCCACCGCACTGTTCATTTTGTCGCTGAAATGGCTGAGTTCCCCGGCCACTGCGCGCCGCGGCGTGTTCGCTGGCGAAGCGGGCATGGCGCTGGCGGTCGGCGGCACTCTTTTGCACCGCGGCATCGTCGACTACAAACTGATCGCCATCGGGCTGGTCGTCGGGACGATCATCGGCATACCGCTCGGCAGAGTGCAGATGACCGCGGTCCCACAGCGAACGGCATTAAGCCACGCGTTCGGCGCTTTGTGCGTCACGCTGGTGGGCACCGCGGAGTTTTATTTACGCGCGCCGAATATCGCACCGTTCATGATGGCGGTGCTGGCGATGGAGGTAATCCTCGGTTCGCTCACGTTTACCGGCAGTTTGATGGCTGCGGGAAAACTTCAGGAAGTGCTGCCGCAGCGACCCATCACCTATAAGGGACAGAATTTTGTTAATTTGGCGATGCTGGGGCTCGCGGTGGCGATTGCCGTGATTCTGGTGATTCACCCGGAACAGACACGACTTTTCCCCGCGATGATTCTTATTCCACTGGTGTTCGGCGTCATGCTGGTGATCCCCATCGGCGGCGCCGACATGCCGACGGTGATCTCGCTGTTGAATTCTTACGCCGGACTCTCCGCCGCGGCCATGGGCTTTGTGCTGAACAGCAAGCTGCTGATTATCGCCGGGGCGCTGGATGGCTCATCGGGTTTCATCCTTTCGGTGATCATGTCGAAGGCCATGAACCGTTCGTTCACGAATGTGTTGTTCGGCGGATTCGGACAAATCCAGGTGGCGGCCACCGGCGCGAAGGAAGCGCCGCCGGTGCGCAGCGCCACTCCCGAGGAGGCCGCGGGTATTCTGGCGTCGGCGAGTAAAGTGGTCATCGTTCCCGGCTACGGGATGGCCGTGGCGCAAGCGCAACATAAGGTGCGCGAACTTTACGATTCGCTGACCAAGCGCGGCGTTGACGTGACCTTCGGCATTCATCCAGTGGCAGGGCGTATGCCCGGCCACATGAACGTGCTATTGGCGGAAGCCGATATTCCTTACGACAAATTGCTGGAGATGGACCAGGTCAATGGGGATCTGCCGCAGACCGATGTGGCGCTGATCATTGGCGCGAATGATGTGACCAATCCAGCTGCACGCACCGATCCCAGCAGCCCGATCTACGGCATGCCCATTCTGGATGTGGATAAGGCGCGCACGGTGATGGTAGTCAAGCGCAGCATGGCCACCGGTTTCGCGGGAATCGACAACCCTCTCTACTATCTCGACAAGACGCTGATGCTGTTCGGAGATGCCAAGAACTTTGCTGGCTCGATTGTCCGCGAATTGGCCGGCGGTGACGGCCACTAATTCCTTGTAGATCCACAATTCATCGCCCTGGCGTATGCCCTAGCGCTCGCGTCGCGAAGAATGGCGAGATGCCCTGAACCGGGGATGCCTGAACCAGGATGCCCTGAACCGGGGTGTCCTGAACCGGGGTGTCCTGAACCGGGGTCCTGAACCGGGGTGTCCTAACCGGGGTGTCAACGCAAAGTAGAAATGTCCGGTTTTCCGCCAGATAGAAATGTCCGCTTCCATGGTCTTCTCCAAGGGTGCTCGGCAGGTACATGGTATTGGGGTTTGATTTTGTTTTGGGGTCTTGGTTTTTGTTCCGCGAGTCCTGGAGGCCGTAGGCCGGAAGGACTTGCGGACGGCCGCACCGATGCGGGACAGGCGCGCAAGTGCAGATAGCGACCGCGGTAGCGCAACCAGTGACTTCCGTCCAACCGTCGTTCGATCTCTACCGCCGCTCCGCGAAGCCCCGCACAAACTTCTTCCCGCAGTACTCCCCAGCGATTTCCATCCCAGCTGACGGTATGATCCTCGGCCACCCTACGGGCCACGCGTACACTCAGGATCTCTTCCAGGTGCTGTTCCCGCCCCAGTCGTCGATGGGCATTGCGTGTATTCCGCGGTGTCACGGTAAAACGCTGCTCCCACTCAGGAAGAAAGCGCGTCTCCAGGAAATGATTCGCTCCCAGGATGCTGTCGATTCCTGCCAAGCGCATCTCTTTCACCAGACGATCCTGTAGAGTTTCAAACAACCTCTCGATACGCCCTTTGGCTTGCGGACTGTGGGCCGCGATCCATTCGATCCCCAGTTCGTGCAACGCTCGCCCAAACTGCGTGCGCAGCGGATCTCCCCGCAGTTGTTCAGCCAGCGGCTGTGGCCCGGCCTTTCGAAAAATGCTGTCTTTATCGGTGTACTGCGCCACTGGACGTCCATAGCGCCGTAACCATCCCTCCAGAGTTCGCAAGTTCTCTTCCGTGGTGTCGTGCTCGGTGAACCGTCCCCAGATGCGACTGGTGGCGTCGTCGATCAAGGCGATGAGCTGGCAAGCCGGACCGCGCTCCTCCAACCAGCGGAATGGTGAGCTGTCCTGCATCACCAACTCCCCGAAACTGGCGCGGCGCTCCCGCCATACATGCACGGCCTTCACGCGCTGCGCGCGCGGGCGCCACAGGGCCGCTTTGGTCATCCACTTCCGCAGCGTCTCCCGGCTCACGGAGAAACCTTCCTGGGCCAGGTGTTCGGCAGCCAGCGTAGGTCCGAAATCCGCATAACGCTGCTGCAGGCGCGCCAGAATCTTCTGCTCCAAGCGGGCCGGCAGCTTGCGGTTCGATGGTCGGCCGCGCAATCCGTGAACCAGGGAATGATCTCCTCGTTGGCGGAGGCGGAGCAGCATCCGCCGCACCTGACGCTCGCTTATTCTCAGCCGCTGGGCCCCGGCTACTTGCGTCAGATGTTTTTGCTGTATCTCGTGCAACACTTTCAGGCGGTCCCGTTCTCGTTGGCTCAAAGCGATTCGCTCCGTCTCCATGGGGCCCTCGGCCATCCATGAAAGCGGACATTTCTACTTTGCACAAACCGGACATTCTCACTTTGCGGCGACAGGTGTCCTGAACCGGGGTTGACTGACGCTTGACTTTGTGCTATAGCGAGCCGTGAGCCACGATCACAGGGCGGCGATTCAGACTGTCGACGGCGGCGACCCCCGGCGCCGTCTGCTCTAATCGCTTCGCTAAAGAAAGGGGGCTCTAAATAATGAAGCGGATCCCCACTTCTTCACCAGGCATAACTCAGGTTGGTTACCATCAAGATTCGGACGTTCTAGGGACTCTGGAGCTAATGTTCTCGAACGGCAGTGTGTACCAGTTTTTTAACGTACCCACGAACGTTTACGATGAATTTATGCACTCGCCGTCTAAAGAGGACTACTACCTCGCGAAAATTGGGAAGCGATTTCCGCACGCGCACGTATGATGAAGGCGAGCTGACGAACTAAGAATAAAGGTCACGGGGGTTACGACGGACCCGCTGGAGTTAGAAGTGTTCCAAAACGACGGGATGCGGAATATAATCGCGCACCATGACCTCAGGGCGTGAAGTTGGGAAAGCCGGCGGGATGGTTCCCGCCGAGTTGAAGCAAGAGCCTCGCTCCAAGGGCATCATCACACCCCGAAAAAAGAAGCCGAAAGAACTTGCAGTCATCACCGAATGCTGCACCGGCTGCGCTGGATCGCCAGCGTGCGTGGAATACTGCCCGGTTGAAGATTGCATGTTCTGGGTGCCGGACGAGGATCACCCGCCGTTCGGACGCATTCAGATAGACCCTATTCTTTGTATCGGGTGCAAGAAATGTCTGAGCAAGGGCCCCGACGGATGCTTCCTGGATGGCTGCCCATGGGACGCCATCGTGATGCTGGATATCGCAGAAGTAGAGAACGCGGTTGGGGCGATGGCCTATTGAGAAGTGAGAAGCAGCGCTGCTCTCACGCTGCGCCACTGCATGGGGCAGGGGTGGAACCCGGAAGCCAAACTAAGGCCGAGTGATCGCCCGCTGCTGAATGGCCTTTTCCGTCAAAACGGCCTGCTCGCGGAGGCGATCAGGAATCTTAGGCAGATCCCGGTCATAGGCACGGATCGCGGGCAGATCATCCAACTGGCCGACAAGATAAAGTGCACGCAGCGCTTCCCACACCTGCTCGGCGCCAGGGTCGACAGCAGCCACTTCGGCCCCTGCTGCGACGCTGGTCCCGGTCGCGGCGGAAAGCGAGCGAATGCGTCCGCTGATCGGTGAGCGCAGTTCTGTGGTGTCCTGACTGCTTTTGAGCTTCGCGACTAGCCCGCCTTGATGAATCGAGGTTCCCACTTTGTCAGCATCGATGATACGGCCCGCCGTGGGCGCGGTAATTTTGGCGGGCTCAAGCAGTGCTACGATCTGTCGGCGGCCGCTGGCGTCTCCGAAGCGCACCAGAGACAGCGCGGCGTTGCCTCGCACCATCGGCGAAGGGTCCTGCAACAGCTTTAGAAGCGCTCCATGGAAGCCCACGGCGGAAGTGTCTTGTCCCATGACCCAAGCGTCGGTGTTGCGAACTTCCTCAACGGGATAAGTGGCGAGGCGGGTCAATTCCGGATACCACGTGGCAGCGATCACGTCATGCCGACTCATGCGTTCGCCCAGTTGCACAAGCGCGTGCTGGATGTGGCGCGGATGCTTGCTGTCGTTCAAATATTCGCCGATCTGCTTATCCGAGAGCTGCCGTCCGAACCAAGTGCTCCACCAAAACAAGAACGGCATCAGCACGATCAGCCACGCAGTGAGGAAGAAGAGCAGACGATTGCGCGTGGACATCCGATGGCGGGGGCGTGCCGGAGACGGTGCGGAACTTTCAACAGCGATTTCGGCGCGACCAGGAGGCTCCGAACGGGGAGGTGGAGTGGCCATGCTAGCCAGGCTTGGAGGCCGGGGGTTCCTTTGCGGGAGTGGGCTTGTTCTTTTGGAGGAACGCGAGGAATCCGCGATCGCGGAGTTCCCAGAAAACGTTCAGCAGGAAGATGCCTGACAGCGTGAGCAAAATCAGGCTCATGAACAAGCCGTCGACTGTGGTGATCGATCCAGCCACGAGAATCCACGCGATTCCCGCGAGAGGGATGATGCCGAGCACGATAGAAATCAGCAACATCAAGAGCGGCAAAATACCTCCTGAAGTTTCCTTGTTCTGGGCCGGCGTTCAGCCCACATCGGCAATCGTGTCAGCAGGGCCACACTCTAAAGCTACACCCCTCGATGGCGTGAGTTTCACGCTCCGGGCTTGAACGTGACGTCGACCGTCTTGCTGTCCTTGGCGGCCAGCGTAACCTTGATATCTTGTTCGGGCAATTTTTCGTGCACGAACGCGATGGTGTAGTCACCTGGAGGCAGGCCCTTGAGCTCGAACTTGCCGTCGGGACCCGTGACCGCGTAGAACGGGTTCTTCACCACGTTCACAAACATGCGCATCCATGGGTGCTGATTGCACTTTACCGGCAGCATGATTTCCTCGCGCGCAAAAGTCTTCTCGAGAGGCGCGGCCTGCGGGGCTTGCGATTCGTTCCACTCGCGATTGTCTTTCGGAGTCGGGTGAATGTTGTGCGTTGTCGGATCGCCGTTGACGATTTTGATCGTTTGGCCCGCCATCACTCCGAGTACGTGCGGATGATATCGGCAACCGCTCTGATTCAAGGCGACCTCATCCTTGGGAAAATCGAAGGTGCGCGTGCCGAGCCCTTCTTTCACATAAACAAAGACGTTTTGAAGGTGGCCGTCGCTGACCACGACGTTTTCGGCGGTATTCGCACCTGCACAATTGGGATCCTGGCTCATATCGATCTTGGCGGCCTTTGGTGCCGGGCCATCGAACTTAACCGTGCCGACGACGGTGGCCGCCGTGGCGGGATCAATCGGCGTAGCGGCCGGGGTCGCCGCAGGGGCGCTCGCCGAGGGCTGCTCGGGGCTGGCTTCTTTGTTGCCGCCGCACCCGGCGAGCGGGGCGAGCGTGAACACCGCCGGTGCGCACAAAATGGCAATTCGTGTCTTCGTTTTCATGTTGCGATGACCTCCGTTAAAATTTCAAACTCGGCTTCAGTCCTCAAATCCGCAAAAACCCAGCTCTAGTCGCGACCGTGGCCCGCGTCACGACCCTCCGCACCCGCGGCGGCAGGCGCGCCTCCACTGGCCGGTTTGGGGCGTCCGACCGACGCGCCCACGCGGCGCTGCTCTTCCGGAGTCAGCTCGAAGATGTAGTCCACCAGAAGTTTCGTCTGGTCCCTATCGTAACCCTGAAACGAGGGAGGCGTGGGACCCGCAAAGACCCAGCGATCGTTCTCGCGCTTGAAGAGGCCGCTCGGCATCGACGTGCCGGGGCTAATGGCTTGAGGGTCTATGATCCAGCGCTCGACCCAGTCTGGCTTCAAGCGTCCCTTGGCCTGCAGGAAGTTCGGCGCGGTGGCGGTGCGATCGTGAGTGGGATCACCCGTAGCGTGGCACTTCAAGCACGGTGCAGCGGGACTGCTGAAAAGACTCCGCGCCATGTCTGTTTCTTTCGCAGTAAGAACCGGCACTTGGTCCGGGATGTAGGGGAACGGCTGGCGAGAGAGCGCCTGGAAAAAGCGCACGAGCTTCCCCAACTCATTTTCGGAAAGAGAGAACGTCGGCATGTGCACTTGTAAGTAGGGACGTACGCCGTTGCGATTGGTATCCGAGTCGCTCAATGCCGGATTCGTAAGGAAACGCAGCAGCCATTGCGGCTCGACTCGCGCGCCTTCCGTCAGAAGTTTGGGAGGAAGTTGCTCTTGCCCGTCTGCTCCTTGGTAACGCGCCATGGTCATTAGCGAAGTCTTCTGGCCTGGAATCAGCTGATGACAGCCCATGCAGTTGTACTTGCGAACGACCCACCAGCCCTCTTGAATATCGCGGCGGTAGTCCAGTGGGCGGTATTGATAGCTGGCCGGCAGGGGACTTTCCTGGGCACCCATCAGGAAGGTCGTGAGTGCCCGGACCTGCTCCTTCGTCAAATGCAGGTTAGGCATGCGCAGTTTTTCGGTTTCGGGCTTGATCTTGCCCTTGTCCCAGATATTAGGCTCGGCGAGCTTGTGTTCGAAAAAACCCTTGTGGTCGTACCACGGACTCTTGGCCGGGCCCTCAGGCAAGCGCGCCAGATCGTCGGGATCGGCGATGGGCTCGTTGCCGCCGCGTTGCGCGACTTCGGTGAGCAGCGCGAAATCGAGGCGCTCGATTGGTTTGCTGCCCTCAAAGGTCAGCTCGGTCCCGATGCGCCCTTCGTCCTCCAAACCGGAGATTTCGTGGCAGCCCGCGCAGCCGAAATGGCGCACCCACTTCTTACCTTCTTCCTTTAAGTCGGGGTCGTCCACGAACGACGCATCGCCGTAGGCAGACGGTTCCTGCTTCTTCAGTGTGATTAGATAGCTCGCGACGTCCTGGGCATCCTGCGGAGACAACCGCAGGCTCGGCATCACTGTCATATTCTGCACTTGCAGCTCGTGGCCATCGTTCGGACAGCGAGTGTGTTCGAGGTCGAACACGTAAGGCAAACCCTTCTTCGCATAGTCTTTCGGGCCGATGTCCTTCTTTTCATACGGGCAGTACGGACGGGTGCGCTCGCGCGCGTTATGCACCCAGCGCACCAAATAGTCGTAGTTGTCTTTTTCGCCTACGCGAGTGAGGTTCGCGGCGAAGGTTCCTCCTTGCATCTGGTCGCCTTCAAGGACGGAATGGCACGCGAGGCAGCCCCGCGTCTCGAAAAGTTCCTTCCCGTGTGCCGCATTGCCTGGCGGGTGCTTGGGCAAGGGATCGGTCAGCGCCGATTGCCAGATATATGCCGAGATGGCCCTGACTTGCTCGTCGTTCAAGCGGAAGTTCGGCATTTTGGTGGTGGCGCGGAAGTCACTGGGCTTCTTCAGCCAAACGGGAATCCAGTTCTTATTCAGCTTCAGGCGGACATCTTTGAGATTTGGCCCGACCTTCTTCACGTCTTGCAGCAAGCTCTTGGTCGTGCGATCGAGCTGGACGATGCGTAAGTCCAGTTTGCTATTGGAAACCTTCAGCGCGACGGCTCGATCATTCAGATGATTGGCTTCCTCATTGGTCTCAGCCGCGTCTGCCTGCTTCATCAGGTAGGAAGCTTGTTTCAGGTTGTCCTTTTTCTCCTGCTCGAGTTGTTTGATCTGCTGCGCGATGGACAGTAAGTCTTCGGGTTCTTTGTCGTAGCCCTCGTAGCGATGGCATCCGACACAGCCGCGCTGGCGGTACAAATCTTTGCCTTCGCTAATAATCCATCCGACATCGTTGGTCATCACAAGCATGTCCGCGGCATGACACGTCTGGCAGCCGGCTTCCGCATTTCCCCTGGGGAACAGCGGCCAGAGCCAGTGCTCATACGTGCCGTGGGCCTTTTCGACCGCGGTCGTCGCACGTCCGTTGCCCTGATGGCACGGTGAGCAGCCGAATTTTTCCGGATCGTGTGTTTTCAACAGCTCAGGCTCGGGATGACTCGTGAACGCGCGCGCGTAATCGTCGGGCTTCTTGCCCTTCAGTGACATCGCAGCCGCGGTCAATTTGACCGGCTCGCGAATTCCCATGTGGCAAGACTCGCAGCGGTCCACGATATTGGCCTCAGGAACATTGATCTGCAGGATTTTCGGCGTCCACGCCTCGGTTTTATCTTCCAGGCCCGCGAGCTGCGATGGCGTCAGGTTCACCATGTGCTCGGAAACATAAGCATCTAGCTTCGTTTTCTGCTCATTGACGGGTTTGATCACGTCGCCGAGTTCGACGCTGAGCTTGGTGCGCTCGTCGCGCAGTTCGTTGTAGGCCTCTTCGAGCTGCGGGTACGTGTATTTCTGCTTATTGCCGTCGGGGAATTCGACGGTGGCTACTTCCTGTTCATATGCTTCCAGGTCTTTTTGCTGCTTCTGTTTCGAGGAGGGGCTAGTGTTGGTTTCAATGTCATAGGTCGAAGCGTTGACGTAGGCGCGACGGTCAGTGAAAACATTTTGTATGGCCAAAATCCTAGCGCTCACATCGCGAAGTTTTTCATTGATCTCTCTTGCTCGCGGTGTGGCTGTTTGGTTCGTGTGATCGAAGGCTTGTTTGAGAGCTTGATAGTCGGCGCTGCTCTGGACGTCCTTCTGCGCACCACTTGACTGGGAGCGAGCGCTCCTCAGAAACGCCGTATAACGATCCTTCCATTCATGCTGGAACGCTTTCCAGGGTCGCTGGCCGAAATCCTCATCCCACAAAGCCCAAAACAATGTAGCCATCAAGACCAGGATGGCCACCACGTAGTGCGGCGCTAGCGATTTGCTGACGACCGGATCGTTGTCGGAGATGGGCTTGTCGGGCACCAGTTCCTCCTAAACGTTGAACCACGGCGTAATCCATACATATTTAATATGGAACATCAGCCGCAACATCATCTTGATAGGGAGTGCGAGCATGGTGATCAGGAAGACCATCATCAGCGAGTATTGCAGTAAACTTTTTCGGTGGTAATTTTTCGGATCGAAGCGGCTGTAAAAAGCGTGGACCAGAAGTCCACCGATGGCGAAGAATCCTCCGACCACCGCGGCTCCGAAGATGCCTTTGCCCCAATTCGACGTAATGCCAAAAATATCCGGCAAGTCCCGGTTTACTTCATAGATCAAGCGATTGTGGTCCCAAGTCTGTCCGGGCCAGAACCATTGCCAGCCCGGCCCGCGAATGAACGTGCCGATGGTAATCATCGATACCCACAAGACGATGAATCCGAAAAGAAAAACGCCAATCGCAAACTTGCGCTGCTTCCACGTGTAATAGCCCGCGCCCAACGGGTTTGTATCGATGTACGGAATTACCATCAGGCCGACGATAATGAGCGTCGGCATCACCACCCCTGCGATCCACGGATCGAAGTACACCAGCATTTCTTGCAGGCCGAGGAAATACCAGGGCGCCTTCGCCGGATTCATCGTCAGATTCGGATTCGCCGGCTCTTCCAGCGGCGCGTTCAGGGTGATCGACCAGATCATCAAAATAATCGTGACGATGATTGCCGCGAGAAACTCCACCCGTAGCAGGAACGGCCAAACGTGAATTTCCTTCTGCCAGCCAGGCTGAAAAGGCCACGCTTTGCGGTGATGCGTCTTGGCCATGGCAGGATTGGTTTCGAGTTCCGCGATCAGCAGATCGTTCGCATGCGCTTGGCGCCACGCGAGATACATATAGAACGCGAGCAGAGGAATCAGCGCGATGATCGGTACGTTGTCTGGAGCGGAGACGATTTCCCACAGCTGGTTCCAGTCCATGGCTATTTCCTCAGTTCCTTAATTTCAGATTCGAGGACCACCGCAGCCGGGCCAGAGATGCCGCCATCCTTCCGCACGCGCCAGAAGTGCACCATCATGAAGATCAAGGCGATGATGGGAATGCCGATGCAATGCCAGATGTACGAGCGCAGCAGCGCGTTGGCATCCACAATCGAGCCGCCCAACAATCCAAACCGCACATCGTTATACGGAGTCATGCCCAATTGCGCGCCGAACGGCCCTTCGTGCCCCAACAGCGGCGTAGCGCGCGCCATATTTGTGCCAACGGTGACCGCCCAGAAACCCAGTTGATCGTCCGGCAGCAAATAACCGGTGAACGACAGCAACAACGTCAGCACCAACAGAATCACGCCGACGTTCCAATTAAACTCCCGCGGCTTTTTGTACGAGCCCGTAAGAAACACGCGGAACATGTGCAGTTCGACGGCGATTACCATCAAATGCGCCGCCCAACGGTGCATGTTGCGCAGCAGCCTGCCGAACGGCACGTCGTGCTCGAGGTACAGCACGTCGCGGAACGCCTGCACTTTTGTCGGATGGTAGTAAAACATTAACAGCACGCCCGTGAAGGTAAGCACCAGGAACAGATAGAACGTGATTCCACCCATGCCCCAGGTGTAGGAGTAGCGCACCGCGTCGCGGTTGATCTTCGCGGGATGTAAATGCAAAAAAACGTTGGAGAGCACACCCAGCGCGCGATTACGCGGCGTCTCGTCGTGCTTGTGGCGGAAGATTGAAGTATAAACCTGCGTCTTCGTAGGATTCTTGAGAGCCTCTACTTGCTCTTTAGCTTTGGCGGGCAGATCGATCTTGAGCGAGTCGATATCTTTCTTCACACCCGTCGTGACGCGCTCGATTAGCCCGAGTGACTTGCCATTCTTGCTGTTCGCGTTCTTCTCTTCAGGCATACGATGTGCTCCTGCTTACGCCTGCAAGAACGATCCGGGATCGTTGAAGTGCGTCGGCTGTCCCTTGGGCCACTGATACAGCCGCGAAGTATCGACGATGATCTGTCCGTCGGGAGCGAGTTCCACGTGCGCGCGGTCCATCGGCCGCGGGGCCGGCCCTTCGAAGTTCACGCCTTCGCTGTCGTAGCCGCTCCCGTGGCACGGACACTTGAATTTGTTCTCGCTGGATTTCCAGTCAGGCGTGCAACCCAGATGTGTGCAACGCGCATAGATCACAAACACCCGGTCGGGCGTGCGATCTACCCAGATACGATATTTCTGCTGCCACTTGGTGTCGACGCCGAGCGCGTAGTCGGACGGATAGCCGATCTTGAAAACGGTGGGAGGTTCAAAGAGCGTACGCGGAAGGAAAAATCTGAGGAAGGCGACAAACCAGGCACCCAGGAAGCCCGCCACCGCGCACCATACAAGACGGCGGCGACGCTCGTTTACCTTGCTGTCGTCCGGCCCGATGGCTGCGACACCCGCAGCGGGTGCGGCCTTAGAAGTACCTACCGCAGGCGAGCCTACATAGCTCGTTGCATCCGTGGCGACCGCAGCAGACGTGGCTGCATCCGGTTTCGGTTTATCCGACGTGGTCTCCGGGCCCGCCATGCATACCTCCTGAACACGAATTCTCTAGTTACCTGGCGGCGATGCAAGCGCCGTCACTTTCCCCCTTGATTATGGGCCGATGCCGATTTACCGGTGGCATGAAACATCAACTCGCCCGCAGACAAGAGCGTTCCGCACCAGGGCGCAATCCCAAAAATCTTCCTTGACAGACGGCGTGCGGCGAGCGTGAAGTAAGAGTCAGCGAGGTGTGAAAATAGAACCCGCTCGACGCCTACGAGCGCGTCGGGCCCGCCGAGTTTGAGAGATATTCCGGCGAAACATCGCGAGGTCCTTGACATTTCCCCTGGACCCCCCAGAAGCGGGACGGATGTTACTCAAAATGGAAAAATACGTCAATGCGTCTCTGCAGAGATTTTCGCAGGAAGCTGTTCGGCGTTTTCTAAAGCGCCGTCTCAACCGGACTCTTGAACGCCGCAAGAACGCGCTTGCACTCGCGAAAAGCTATGGTAGACTCGCGCCGTTTCATTCTCCACTGACGTAATCCCAGGGATTCCACGCATTGCGATAGTGGGGAGGGCCGAGTGCGAAACTCGGGAGGTCTCGAACCATGGGCCTCGTTCTTCTGATCGTCATCTGGCTGATCACCGTCATCAGCACGTATTTCTTCGTCGCCAAGACTTGGTGGCTGCCTACAGGCGCCTCCACAGCTGCCGCGGGCATAGACCATCATTTCACCACCACGTACATCTTGATGGGCGCTGTTTTCGTGGCTGCGCAGGTCGCGCTAGGATTTTTTGCATGGAAGTTTCGCGATCGCGGCGCATCCTCTTCCAAAGCGGCTAGCTATTCCCACGGCAACAACACGCTGGAAATTCTCTGGACGGTGCTGACTCTGGTTCTCTTTGTCGGGATGAACTTGATGAGCAGGTCGATCTGGGCATCCGAACGTTTCGATTCCGCGCAACCCGGCGCGCTGCAAGTGGAGGTTACCGGCATGCAGTTTGCCTGGTACTTCCGTTACGCCGGGCCCGACGGAAAGTTTGGCGCGATCAAGCCGGAGTTGATCGATGCATCCGCCGGCGGCGAGAGTGCGCTCGGTCTCGACCCCAGCGATCCCGCATCCAAAGACGATGTCGTCGCCGGCACGATGTACGTTCCGGTGGGCCGCCAAGTGGAATTGATTTTGCGCGCGCAAGACGTCATCCACAGCTTTTTCATTCCTTCCATGCGCTTCAAACAAGACGCTGTACCCGGCCTAGCGATTCACATGCACTTCACACCGATTGCAACCGGAGAATATGAAATCGCCTGCGCCGAGCTCTGCGGACTGGGTCACTACAAAATGCACGGCATGCTCAAAGTCGTCAGCCCGGCGGATTTCGAAACATGGCTAACGGCGCGGGAGGCGGAGAAACAATAATGGCTACTCGGGAATTCGCGGCCCACGAGTTACACGCAGCACCTCAAGGCTTCATTCGCAAGTGGGTTTTCAGTCTCGATCATAAAGTCATCGGTCTTCAATATTATTTCTTGGCGCTGACGGCGGTGTTTGTCGGCATGTTCCTCTCACTGCTCATGCGCATTCACTTGATTTGGCCGAATGCGACTCTTCCACTGTTCGGCGACATCAAACCGGAGACGTACCTCAGTTTGCTGACCATGCACGGCACGATCATGGTGTTTTTCGTGCTCACCACTGCGCCGCAGGGCGGCTTTGGAAATTACTTCCTGCCGATTCAAATTGGCGCAGCGGATATGGCCTTTCCCGTTCTGAACATGCTGTCGTTCTGGATAACCTTTCTCGCATACATCGTCATGCTCTCGGCTTTCTTCGTCGTCGGCGGAGCGCCGCTGCATGGCTGGACCGGGTATCCACCGCTGAGCGCGTTGCCGTCGGCGGGTCCGGGTGAAGGGCTCGGCGCGGACTTATGGGTCATTAGCATCGCGCTGTTCTGCGTTGGTGCATTGATGAGCGCACTGAACTTCATTACCACCACGCTGGACATGCGCGCCAAGGGCATGACGTTGATGCGCATGCCGCTGACGTGCTGGGCTTGGTTCATAACAGCGATTCTGGGTCTCCTGGCGTTCGGCGTGCTGTTCTCGGCGGGAATCCTGCTGTTGCTGGACCGCAACGCAGGCACCAGCTTCTTTGTGCCGCTGGTCACCGTAAATGGGCAGCTCGCCGGTCACAAGGGCGGTTCGCCTCTTTTGTGGCAGCACCTATTCTGGTTCTTCGGCCACCCTGAGGTGTACATCGCGATTTTGCCGGCAATGGGTTTGTGCTCACAGTTGCTCTCTGTGTTCTCTCGCAAACCGATTTTCGGCTACAAAGCCATGGTTTACGCCATGTTATCTATCGGCCTGCTCGGCTTCATGGTGTGGGGCCATCACATGTTCATGAGCGGGATGAGTCCGTACACCGGGTTTGCGTTTTCGGTTATGACCATGGCTATCGGTGTGCCTTCGGCCATCAAGACTTTCAATTGGCTGGGCACGATGTGGGGCGCGCGCATTCGATTTTCGTCACCTATGTTGTTTGCCATCGGTTTTGTTTCGCTCTTTGTCTCCGGTGGAATCAGCGGCCCTTTCCTTGCGCAGCCGGTGCTGGATATTCCGCTGCACGACACGTATTTTGTGACCGGCCATTTCCATTTGATTATGGGCGTGGCCTCAATCTTCGGAATTTTTGGAGCGACATACTATTGGTTCCCCAAGATGTTCGGGCGAATGATGAGCGAAAGCCTGGCGCGCTGGCATTTCTGGTTCACCTTCATTGGCACGTACGCCATCTTTATGCCCATGCATTATCTTGGCATGGCCGGGCATCCGCGGCGCTATTCGCAATTAACGGAACTCAACTATCTCCATGGCTTGGTACCGCTGCAAAAATTCATCACTTACGCGGCGTTCGTGACTATCGCGGGCCAGTTCATTTTCTTGTTCAATCTCTTTTGGAGCATGAAGGCGGGCAAGAAGGCTAGCGACAATCCCTGGGAAGCAACGACGTTGGAATGGACGACGACAACGCCGCCGCCACACGATAATTTCGGCGGTCACACACCGGTGGTCTACAACGGCCCTTACGAATACAGTGTGCCAGGCGCGTCGCGCGACTACGTGATGCAGACGGATCCAGCCATCGTGTCGGTGGCGCACTAGAAAAAAGCATGGGGAGATCCGCACCAGCGATTGCCCTCGACGCTCCCACAATTACTCTGGGCGATGATGGCGTTCTGCCGCCCGCGCGAGACGCCCGGGATTATGGTCCAGACGACGGTTCACCCGATTTCGCCGCGCGGCTGCGGCGCGCGCGACTAGGAATGTGCGTTGCTCTCGCAGGCATCGTTATGATTTTCGTCTCATTCACCAGCGCGTATCTCGTGCGTCAGGGACTCCCGACGCTGGATCCGCGAACGGACGCCCTGGTTCGCGACTGGATTCCGGTGAGGTTGCCCAACTTGCTGCTGATCAACACCTGTGTGCTGCTAGTCAGTAGCTTGACGATGGCACTAGCGCGGCGCCAAGTGGCACGCGAGGTGGCCCTCGTGCGTCTCGCGTCGTTGCCCGGGAATTCCGCCGGCCACGAGCCAAGAATTTCGTGGCTTACGGTGACGGTCTTCTTGGGTCTCAGCTTTTTGACCATGCAGTGGCTCGCCTGGCGCGAATTGGCGGCCAGCGGCTTCTACGTAGGGACGAGCCCCAGCAGCTCTTTCGTTTATTTGTTGACGGGAATGCACGGCATGCATTTGCTTGGCGGGGTTTTCGCCCTTCTTGCGGCAGGCGCCGCTCCACTGCTACACCGCCCGGTTCATTCACGGCTGATCATTTTGGACGTGACGGGTTGGTATTGGCATTTCATGGCGATTTTGTGGATTTATATTTTCTGTTTGCTGGAGTTTGCACGCTAAACCAACCTCGTCCCTCACTCAGAGGGCGCGGAACAGGAGACCAAACGCATGGCTGAAGCGACATTGCCGCACGACATCCCGACGCTTTACGAGCCGTCGCTGTTTGGCACCTATTCCAAGAAAATCGGCATGTGGCTGTTCCTGCTCTCGGACTCGCTGACCTTCGGCGCCCTTCTGTATGCCTACAGCTACGGACGCATCTCCACGCCCAACTGGCCGACACCGTTTCATTCCGCGAGCATCGTCAATGCGACGATTATGACCGCCTTTCTACTGACCAGTTCGCTCACCATGGTCCTGGCGGTGCGCGCGTCCGTTGATGGCAATGCCAAATCTCAGCGGCTCTGGTTGCTGGCGACCATGGTCTGTGGATTGGGTTTCGTCATCCTGCACGGACGCGAGTGGAGTAAGTTGATCGCCGAGGGTCTCACCCTGCCGGTGTTTCCCAAGATTCCAGGGCAGGAGGTCTCCGGCGAATTCGCCAACGTGGCCAAGACCGTCCCGCAATTTGCTGCCACGTTCTTTGGCTTGACCGGAATGCACATGTTGCACGTGACGATGGGCATCGTTTATCTCGGCGTGGTGGCCCTGCGGCGAAATTTCATTCCGATTCTGTTGATTGGCTGGCTCGCCGCGTGGCTGGGCACGCCGACGTATAGCCCATTTCACTACGCCGCGCATGTTTTGCTGTTGGCGGCGATCGTTATCTTCATCATTCTCTGGATCAAGCCCAAGGTTTACGATTCATCCGACGTCGAAGTCGCCGGGCTATACTGGCACTTCGTGGATCTGGTCTGGATGTTTATTTTTCCTCTCGTGTATCTGATGTCCGCCAAGATTCTCTAGGAGCGCAGCGCCATGGAAGCCTTTCAATTAGACATCGCCGAGCGCGTCGCGGAGCAGCACCGCCACCACGGCAAGTCCCAGTTTTTTGTGGTCTGGGGCGCGCTACTGGCGATGACCGCGATTGAAGTCTATCTGACGTACCAGAACATGCAGCCGGTGCGCATGCTCACCATCCTTATGGGCTTGTCACTGGTGAAGGCCGCTCTCATCATCGGCTACTTCATGCACATGAAGTATGAGATTTCGCGCATGAAATGGCTTACCATGTGCTCCCTTGTGGCTTGCCTGGCATTGATGATGATTTTCTTTCCCGACGCCTTGCGCATCATAACGTTGGGAGTGAGATGACATTTCGCTCCGCCATTCTCGCTGTTTGCTTGTCGCTCTGGGCCGCGCCGGCCTTCAGTCAGGCGTGCTCCATGTGTTACAGCACGGCAAAAGCGACTTCCAAGGATGGACAGCAGGCCATCAGCAAAGGTGTTGTCGTTCTCTTGGTTCCCCCTGTTGGTTTCATGACCCTAGGCGTCTGGATGGCATTCCGCTATGGCAGGAAGCGCGATAGCGAGCAAGAATGTCACCTGAATTGACTCCTGAGAACCTTTCGGAAGAGCCGAGCTGAGGGAAAACGTCGAGAACTACAGAGTCGGAATCGTCCCCACGTCCCTTTTTCCCGGACTGCAATTCATCGAAACTCGCAGGCTCGCTGGTGGGCGAAGCGTCAGCAGATTGGGTGTGATGAAGTTTAGAATTCCCAATACGATCTATTCGAGATCGGGTGGAGTTACCTTGGCAATCCAGGAATCGTAGTCGGAAATGAAGCCCGCTTTTTGCTGCAGGGCATGAACTTGGCGCTCCAAGTCCGCCATCTGGTCGTCTGAAAGCTGTGGGATCACTTCAATTTGCTTCCCAATCGCGTCCATGGCACTCGCGACTTGCTGTTGAGCACTGCCGGCGGGAGCGGCAGCATCTCCCTCGGCGCTTTTCATGCAATCCACAACGCGCTTGGTCACTTTCTGGCTGTGCACCAGCGACACACGGATGTTCCCCTGTCCGGTGACCACGTTTCCGACCCCGAATACGCGGTCCATCGCGGTGTACCGCGGCATATCCTGGCCAGCGAATGTGTAGTATTCGCCATTCATGTTGATCCCAGAAAGTTTCTCCGGTACCGAACCGATCGAAGAAACGACCAGAGGTGCGCGGAGTTCGTGTTCCGAACTGGGGATTGGTTCGGCCTTGCGGCCCTCGATTTTCGTTTCAGCCAGTCTCAGCCCGACAAGCCGTCCATCTTGCACGATGATCCCGGTCGTCAGCCTGCGATCCTGGATGCGAAACAAGTATTTGTCGCGAGCCAGGCGCAGCATTTTCTGCCGAACCATTTCCGTTTTGGCGATCTGCTCGGGCGTCGCGTTGTCGGGTGGTTGCGCCAAGGGCATGTCCTGTTCGCGGCGGCGATAAATCAAGAGGCAACCCTTTACGCCCAACTCTTCCGGCTTGATGCCGTTCGCTTTGCATACCTCCGGAATACCTTTGTCCAGCTCATGCATGCTGGTGTGAATGCCGCGAGCCCTTAACGCACGTTCGTAGTTTTCGAGCTGGAGCACCTTGACCACGTCAATGGACGCCAGTCCGCCGCCAACCACCACGGCTTCGTCGGGCGTTTCATAGCGGGGTCCAAGATAGTCCTTTTCATTCTTGTGGTTGTACCAGTAGATAAAAGGATTTTGGTAAAGGAGGCCTTTGCCAACGTACTGCTCTGCTTCCGGTACGCCCAATTCCCGGTCGCGCCACGCGCCATTGGCAAGAATCACCGCCGAAAAGCCCCACTCGAAAAGCTGGGGGAGACTAAAATCCCGGCCAAGCTTGGTGGAGGGGATGAAATACACATTCGGCTTCTTCATGCGCGCGTCGATTCGAGCGTATTCCTGCCTACGCTGCTCAACATGCCAGCGCGGCAGACCGTCTTCGATCTTGCCGTATGGCCGCGTGTTCTGCTCGAACACCGCGACTCGAATTCCGTGATCCGCCAGAATCTCCGCCGCCACCGAGCCTGAAATCGCACCGCCGATTACCGCCACGAAATGATGCCCAGGATTCGTCATATATCTGCCACCCCGCGCATTGGAGCGTGATTGTACAACGCAAAGTGTCCCAAGCACCGAGGGTTTCTATGATTGTTTGCAAAACTCGCGCCTTGTAGACGCTCTTACGGGACAAGTGGAATTGAGCACGCCACTTGATTGGTCGGGTAGAGCAATGGCGCGTAGCGGGCTTCGAATGATGCCGACGTTTCCATTGCCCTCCCTAAAATTCCGTACGGCGGGTTTTCCCCAGTACGGCTTCCAGGCCGGTTGGTCAGACCAGGCCTTCCCGTGCGACGCAACCCTCGCGTCGAGCAGTTTGCCTGCGTCCTTCGTGCTCCCCGCTGCCCTCGTCCGATCCCCGTTCTGTGCCGGGGGACGTGGTGCGCTGGAACACCTCCGTTCGAGCGGCTTCTGCCGCTCTACCCCAGGGGCCCTCGCTCCGGTCCGGGTTCTTCTGTCCCGGTCCATCCACGCTTCATCGGCCCCATCCGCCCCACTCGCAGGCGCATCCCGACTTCACCGCTGTGCGGCTTATACCAGATGCCTTCGCTGTGCACACTACGCCTAGGCGACCTCCCAGTGGTTCCACGCTTTCGCTGCCCGTCCTTCTTGACATGCCGTCCTCTACGACCCCGGGGAGATGGCAACCGGTTTGTTCCAGACTTGCGGTTCCGACTTAGGCCTTCGCCAGGTTATGAGCGGCTCGGCTCTCCCGACCATCCTGCCATCCGCTTCACGCAGGGCCGACTTTTCGGGGCTTCCTGGTTCGCTTTTGCGGCCTGTCCAGTTGCTCGCCCCCGGTGCAGATCTGACCAGAGTTCTTCCGGCCACCGGGACTTTTACCTCCAGGCTTCCGACGAGTCGGTCACCCTTCTCGCCGCTGGGTATACCTACGACAGTCACTGGACCGTTCTGTCGAAGGGACTCTCACCCTTTGGAAAGACAGCTAGCGTTGCTGCACCATAACAATGTCGGCTCCTTGCCCCGAGTAGACTGTGGTTGCTTGACGACCAAAGGCTCGGGAGAAAGGAGCCGAACGATTCTATCGAGACCTGCAGCAGCGAGGGATCCGCGTGCGAGTGGGGATGGAGGCCACCGGATATTCACGCGGGTTCGAGCGATTGCGGGCAGCACTAGGGATCGAGCTTTGGATCGGCGATCCTGCGGAGATCAAAAGCAAGCGCGTGAAAAAGCAAAAGACCGATCGCAGGGATGCCTTGTTGCTGCTTCGGCTGTTGCGGGAAGATAACTTTCCGCGGATCTGGGTACCGAGTCCGGAGAATCGTGATTTGCGACAACTGTTGTGGCACCGGCATCGTTTGGTGCAGATGCGCACGCGGATCATGAATCAGTTGCAGGCGTTGGCGATGAACGAAGGCCGGCGTTGGAAAACCAGGCTGTGGAGTGCGCAAGGGCGAGCCGAGTTGGAGAAGCTGGCGCGGGCTCCCTGGGCGGACCGGCGTCGGAAAGAGCTGTTGGAGCTGCTGGATCGCTTAGACCCGATCGTCGATGAACTAACCAGAGCTGCCGAGCAGGAGGCCCGGAAGCGACCCGAGGTGGTACGACTGATGACTCCTCCTGGCGTGGGTTCGCTGACCGCACTCGCCTATGTGTTGATCATCGGAACTCCGCAGCGATTCCACTGCGGCAAACAGATCGGCACCTACGTGGGAATGATTCCGAGTGAAGACTCCAGCGGTGGCCAGCAACGGTTGGGACACATCAGCAAGCAAGGCCATTCGTTGTTGCGGTTCTTGCTGGTGGAGGCCGCACAGGCGGCGGCACGCATTCATCCCGACTGGAGACGTCGCTACCTCCATCTGGCCATGCGTCGGCACAAGAGCATCGCCAAGGTGGCTTTAGGACCCCGTCTGGGAGTTCGCCTGTACTGGATGTGGCGGAACCGTCGCGAGTATTCGCCTTCGATGGAGTTCGGTTCGTACGCGGGACAGCTCGGTACCGGACATGGTGTGAAGTAGAACATCGTCCATTTGGTTGGGCATCCCGTTCCCTGCAAAGGGAGTTCGAACAAGTAATCATGGTCGAAGTTTTGATCGAAGAGATGTTTGGGTGTGCGCCGGGATAAACCGGTGTGGAGGTGCGGATGAAAGAGCCGTACGGTGAAGGGCCAGCAACCCACACCGGCCCTGAGTCATGCGCATGATCAGTCGCAAGGCTGCACGCGAAGCATTGATCGGGGCACATGCGGGCAGGGTATTGAGCCGCGTAATTCTCAAAAATCAGAGTGCCGACGCCGTACCCAAAGGCGGAAGGCAACACCAACAAATGCGAAATCGCGAGCACTTGCTGGACTCTGCGAGGTCGAAGACCCCTGCATGCATGGAAACTTCACACGCGAGAACCGGGAGGCCCCACTAGCGCCCGCCACGAAGTATTGAGCGGGCCGGTTGGAGAGGGTGATGAACCGCAAGTCCAACATGAACATTGGTGGGGAGTCGGACGGTCGTGTAGTACCTGCGAAGCACCCGAACAAAGGCGGCAAGCCGTCGGCGGAGGGTGCGGAGGGAAGACGACCGATCAAGGAGAACACGGAGCAGACGACCGCGTCCCAGACACAGAGTTGGGGCAACGCGTTGAGCGCCCTGCACCGTGTGCGGGAAGCAGCAAGAAGGGACAAACGGCTACAGTTCACTGCACTACTGCACCACGTCACGGTTCCTCTTCTACTAGACAGCTTCTAGGCATTGAAGCGCGACGCTGCTCCAGGAGTTGATGGACTGACATGGAAAGACTACGAGACGGACCTGGACAAGCGATTGGACGATTTACACCGACGCGTGCACCGGGGGACGTATCGAGCGCAACCTTCCAAGAGAGCCTACATACCCAAAGCGGATGGACGACAGCGGCCACTGGGCATTGCTGCCCTGGAGGACAAAATCGTCCAACAGGCGGTGGGAACAGTCCTTGGGCAGATCTACGAAGAGGACTTTCTGGGATTCTCGTACGGGTTCCGGCCTGGGCGAAGTCAGCACGATGCGCTGGATGCGCTATGGATCGGGATCATGAGGAAGAAGGTGAACTGGGTGCTAGACGCGGACATTCGTGACTTTTTTGGATCTCTATCGCACGAATGGCTGATCAAATTCGTCGAGCACCGCATTGCTGATCGCCGGGTCCTACGCCTAATCAAGAAATGGCTAAGGTCTGGTGTATCGGAAGGTGGAGGATGGTCGAAGACAGAGGTGGGCACTCCGCAAGGATCGGTGATTTCACCCATGCTCGCGAATATCTACTTGCACTACGTTTTCGATCTCTGGGTACAACACTGGCGTACGCACCGGGCCGCGGGAGAAGTCATCGTGGTCCGCTATGCGGATGACGCGGTGTTGGGGTTCCAGCATCGAGCGGATGCGGAGCGGTTCCTCCAAGAGTGGCGGGAACGCTTGCGGAAGTTCGGGCTGGAATTACATCCGGATAAAACACGCCTGATTGAGTTCGGGCGTTTTGTAGCAGCAAGTCGGAAGCAGCGTGGGAAGGGCAAGCCGGAGACATTTAACTTTCTGGGGTTCACACATATCTGTGGACAAGCCAGGAAGAACGGCAAGTTCCTCGTGCTGCGCAAGACCATCCGCAAGCGACTCCTCGCCAAACTGAAAGAGGTGAAGGACGAACTTCGGAAGCGAATGCATCAGCCGCTGGCAGAGGTTGGGAGATGGTTGCGGAGCGTGGTTCAAGGCTACTTCAACTATCATGCAGTCCCCGGCAATATCGTCAGTCTCCGGAGTTTTCGGCTTGAGGTGAGCAAACGTTGGTTGCGGGTGGTACATTGCCGTAGCCAGAAAAGCCGGATCACGTGGAAGCGCCTTGCTGGTTTCGTTGAGCAATGGCTACCGTTGCCCAAAATCTTTCATCCGTATCCTTACTTCCGCTTCGACGCCAAGCATCTGCGGTAGGAGCCGCATGCGGTAATGCCGCACGTGCGGATCTGTGCGGGGGGCGCTGGGCAACCGGCGTCCCTACCGCGACCGGACTGAAGCCGACCCACAGATTACGAGCGAGCCGTGGTCGTCGATGCCGAAGTCGAAGAGAACAACGAAGACACTTTTCGAAGTGAACGGAGCAGTGCGCTCGAAACCGCTTTAGCGTCATGGGTGAGAGTGTCGAGCGGACACACGCCTAAGCGGCAGCCAGTTACCCGAAACGAATGGGCAGACGTTCGGTCCATGCCGGTCTCACTCCAAACGGCTCACGCGGCCATCTCAACTCGGAAATACGCCTGTGGCAGCATCGTGCATGCCGCTCCCCCGGCACCATGCTTGTCCCTCCCTCCACTTGATTTTTTGACTTACGACGATAAGTGCCCTTCCCTTTTTCGGGCGAGCTTCGGGCGTTAGCTGGCCCAGAGGCAAGTGCTCTTGAGCGGTGCGACCGCGGGGTGTCAGCTGGAAGAGGATTGCTGGCGAATGGAGTGTCGGAACCCTTTACGGTCTCGTCCCTGATGGTTCGAAGATCCGGGAAAAGGTTTCAACCCGCTGACCACGGAGTTCGCTTGCCCGCAGACCTCGCCTACGGGTGGAAATGGAATTCCAACTCTATGGGCGTTTCCGTCTTTGCCGGGGCAAACTTCCACTGCTTAACGGTATCGACCGCGGCGTTCACCAGCAGCGGGTGGCCTCCCAGGACTTCCACTTGTTTCACTTGTCCGTCCGGGCTGACGACGGCCTTAATCTTCACGGTACCAGATAGATTAAGCCCCCTGGCGAATGCGGGGTACGCAGGTGTTAGATTCCTGATTACCTTGCGTTCTTCTTGCGCGCAGCAGACCGTCGCCATCGCAAGAGCGAGCAGCATCAGGCGTGCAGCCAGGGCGATCATGTTTCGGGAGTCAAAGCGGCCTGGGCGAATTGCTCGTACGCTGCACATATAGGCTGAGCATAAGACTGGCCGGTAGAGTGAAGAATGGTGCGGAAGTACTACCGACGCTGTCCTTGCATACAGTTCTGCCTAACTGTCCGGCAGAACGCCACCAGCGGCAGCGCCGGAGTTCGAGCTCAGTGAAAGCGGAGATCGAGCGCGTAAATCTCCTGGACGCTGCGATCCCGCATCAACAGCGGCTCGTCATCGGGAGTCAGTCCTGTCCAAGCGGCGAACATGTCGACGAGATGAGGAAAATTCTTGAGGCTTAGAACATGTTCCAGTACACGATCTCTTATTCTCACGCGAACCAGTTCCGCGGCACCGCCCTGGATTTTCCGTATGTAGACATATTTCCCGTCGTGCGACCACTCGTTGTAGCTAACGCCTTCGCCCTCCGCCAAAATTGACCACTGATTCGTGTTGGTATCGAAGAGCATTAGTTTCGTCTGACCTTCCGAAAGGGCGCAGATATAACGGCCGTCCGGCGATACTCTAGGCGAGAAAAGTCCATCGGAATCCGGAACGGGGAAAACCTCTTTGATGTTCAAATCCAGGCGATAAATCGCGATTTTACTTTTTTCCGTTTCGCCCGTTTTCCCGAAAACAATAGATTTCCCATCGGGCGTCCAGGTTGGGTCTGATTCGGTTTGGTCGGGGCTGGCCTGTAAGAGCAACTCCGGAACGCCTCCGGACGAAGATAGCAGTCGGATTTTCCACGGGCGGTTGAACTGCACATCCATGAACGTGATCTGGGATCCGTCCGGCGACCAGCGCGGTTCATACGCGCGAACTGGCGGGAAGGTGAGCTGCATCTTATCGCTTCCGTCCACTCGGCTTCGCCACAGGGTCATCTCCGGATAGGCAATGTAGGCAACCCACTTCTTGTCGGACGAAAAATCGACCGGGCCGGCGGAGAGACCCTCAAGATACGAATCGAATCGCTGCGTTCTCGGGTCATAGCGGAACAGCTCCACGCGAGGCTCCTCACCCACGACGAATAGTTTTTTTCCGTCACTGCTGGGGACCGGGGCACTGAATCGGAGGGGCCCGGAGGTTAGATTGAAGGGACCAACTGCGGCTCTGCGAAAGATCGATCGGTGCTCCGGCTTTACCCAAATGGCCTGAGCGCTCCCGCGTCCTGCCTGGAAGTAATAGTAATCGCCGTCTGGCGACCAATTTCCGCTGGATTGGTACGGCCGCTCTTTCCACTCTGGAAAGAGCAGATGAATCTCTTCTCCGTTTGAGGACATTTCCCAGATGGAGTTGGATTCCGCTTTGGAGTGGATAACGGAAAAGCGGATTCGCCGGCCATCCGGGGAAAAGCGAAGTAAGCGCACGATGCCCGAAACCTTTGCCACCTGATGAGGCTCGCTTCCATCGTTGTTCGCAATCATGATGGCGGGCCCATCCCCGTAGACGATGTGGAGTCCATCTGGCGTCCAACATGCAGCGGACGCGTAGACATTACCGACGCGGTGGGGCGCGCCTGCTGGTAATGGCTGCACCCAAAGTTCGGCTGCCGAATCGGAGCGCCCGGTTGCAACGTCTGCGCCTACGGCGACGCCATTTGCGACCAACAACGCCGAGTGATCTGGGGAGATGCTATAAATGGCCAAAACTTTCTGAAGAGTGGTCGTAATCCAAGTGGTCTCTCCCCCGGTAGCCGACATCTGTGCGATCCCGGAGCCCGACGTCCAAGGCGCCCCTTCGACGAAATAAAGATGGACGCCGTCCGTAACCGGCAGATTCATGGGGATTTTGGGCTTTCGATCACTCGTGATGCGAACTACATTAGTGACGGCCGGAATGCGCGGCTGACTGCGCCAGATGGCCACCACGCAAATCGACAGCAGAAGCGCAACAGCAGCGACCACATAGCCGCGCTTCAGAAGGCTCTTGGTTCGGAGTGTCACCTGTTGGTCGACGGGACCCCGCATTTTGCTTTCCGGGTTTGCCGGTATTTCGATCGGTGCCGAAGCAGTGGCGAGCGCAGGCTGGACGGCCCAGCGTCGAACATTGCCCGTTGTGGTGGCGACCGAGCCAACGGGAGCGACTTCGAGAGCGGATGCAGACGCGATGCGGGCGCGCGGCGTAATCGACGAAACTTCGGCAACGAATCGATAGCCCTTTCCCGGCACGGTGCGCAGGAATCGCGGGTTATCCGGATCCTCCTTCAGGGCGGAGCGGACTTTGCGGACGGCAGTGTTGATGCTGTTATCGGCGTCCACAAAAACATCCTTGCCCCAAATGCGCTCAAGGATCTCGTCCCTGGTGACGAGTTGTCCCCGCTGTTCCGCAAGAAAGAGAAGCAGTTCCAGGGGGATACGTTCGAGGCGGACAACGCGGCCAGAGCGGCGCAACTCAAAAGCGCCGGGGTCGAGCTCAAAGTCCCCGAAGTGAATGACTTCGCTGGGCATGGCGAGGCTGCCTGGAAAATGACGGCAATTCTACCCGGAATGGATGAGGCTGCCTAGTAGAGGAGCGAGTGGCCCGCGAGCGCAGGCGTAGGATGGAAGAAAGTAGCTGTTCGGCTGCCTAATGCGTTGCAATAACTGTGGTATATTTTCGGCGTATTTTCGTGTTTCAGGCCGCTGTTTCTCGCCGTCGATCTTCGGGAGTGTCCCATGCAATTATCCAACGTGTTCAAAACTTTGTTGCCTGCCTTGGTCGCGCTCGCCGCATTATGCGTTGGTAGCTCGTTAGCGCCGGTCGGAAACCGATCCAATCCGGCTGCAGATGCCAAGAGCGAAGCGTGCCCCAACGATGACAGCGGGTTGAAGTTACCCGCCGGGTTTTGCGCAACGGTTTTCGCTGACGGCATTGGTCACGCCCGCCACATGGTAGTTGCGCCGAGCGGAGTTCTTTACGTCAACACCTGGTCTGGCAGGTACTACGGCAACGACACGCCGCATGCCGGTGGTTTCCTCGTAGCCCTGCAAGACAAAAGCGGTGCGGGAAAAGCCGATGTGATCGAGCGCTTTGGCGAGACCGTCCAAAGTGGCGGAGCGGGCGGTACGGGCATCGGCATGTTTAAGGGATCGCTCTACGCCGAGATCAATGACCGCATCGTGCGCTATTCGTTGCCCGCGGGCTCCATCGTGTCGAGTAGCTCTGCCGACACCATCGTCACTGGATTGCCTCTGGGCGGCGACCATCCGATGCACCCATTCATCATCCATTCCGAAGGATCGATGTACGTCGACGTCGCCACCGCCACCAATTCCTGTCAGCTGAAAAATCGCTCGCTCAAGTCGCCCGGCGTGGATCCCTGCACGGAACTGGAAACCCGTGGTGGCATCTGGCGCTATGACGCGAATAAGACGAACCAAACTTTTTCGCCGGCTGATCGTTTCGCTGCGGGAATCCGCAACGCGGAAGGTTTTGCCATCGACGCAAACGGCCGAGTATTTGTGACCCAGCACGGACGGGACCAGTTGCACACGAACTGGCCCGACCTCTATAAGCCCGACCAGGAAGCGACCCTGCCCGCCGAAGAGTTGTTGCTCTTGAAGCCGAAGGGAGACTATGGCTGGCCCGAGTGCTACTACGACTCCTTCGTGCAAAAGCTGGTTCTGGCGCCGGAATACGGTGGCGACGGCGGCAAAACGATCGGCGTGTGCGCCAACAAGCTTGCGCCGGTTGCCGCATTTCCCGCTCATTGGGCGCCGAATGCCATGGTGCGGTACGACCAGAAGCAATTTCCGGCGCGCTACCGTGACGGCGTCTTTATCGCTTTCCACGGGTCATGGAATCGGGCCCCCTATCCGCAAGGCGGCTATAACGTGGTTTTTCAGCCCCTCGCAGGTGAGCGTGCATCCGGCCCGTGCGAGATATTTGCGGATGGCTTCGCGGGCGCGGTGAAGTCGCCGGCGGAAGCGGTCCATCGTCCCACCGGCTTGGCGGTGGGACCCGACGGTTCACTTTACATTTCCGACGACGTGCGCGGACGGATCTATCGGGTTGTCTATCACGGCGGCTCCGGAGGCGGCGCTGCGAACGTCACGCCATGTCCCAGCTTAACAGCTGCCCCTGGCAATCCCGTTGAAGTGGCCGCGCAACCGCCAGAGGGTACGCATCCAAACGCCGGTGCGGCCGCAGCGGCGAGCAGTCTTCTTGTTCCCGAAGGCGCGACACGAGAAATGGTTGTGCTTGGTGAGCGCATCTACCACGGCCAAGTCGGCGGAGCGGCGTGCACGGGATGCCATGGTGAGAGCGGTCAGGGCACTCCTTTGGGGCCCGATCTACTGGGCAAGAAATGGCTGTGGAGCGACGGTAGCTACGCCGGAATCACGAAAACGATAACCGAAGGCGTGTCGCAACCAAAACAATATCGCAGTCCGATGCCGCCGATGGGTGGGGCGCAGCTTACGCCCAACCAGGTATCAGCGCTCGCAGCGTATGTGTGGAGCCTGAGCCATCGCGCGGCGGCCAATCGGAATTGATCGCGTAAGTTGTGAACCGAAGTGCTCAGCAGTGCTTCCGGCGAAGCCATGGGCGCTCCACGCGGTAGATGGGGGTAGCGGTTGGGTTCTTCAGCGTAACTGACAGCAGCTTCCGCCGTTTGAGCAGCCGCACAGCGCCCTGCGCCGCAGACTTCGACAACCCCGTTCCCTCCGCGAGATCCTGATAGCTCAACGCCACGGCCCTCGGATCCGCGCCGAGACTACGTCTCCAGACATGCAGATAGACAAGAAAAGCAGAGGGACGTTTTTCGTGTTCGGTCAGATCCCGCATCAGTACATCGACAACATAGCTGTCAAGCGTAAGGATCACAAGCGCTACTCTCAATAGTTAAGTTTACTACAGTTGTGAATACTACAGTGATTCGATTTTGCTTTTCAACTCGCCCGTTCAGCGCCTAAACTGCATTCCATCAGGAGGCTTTTCCATGATCAAGGCAATAAAGTTCGTGAGTATTCCGGTTCGAGATCAAGACCAGGCGGTCACGTTTTATACCGAAAAACTTGGATTCCCAGATTTTGACGGATCAAGCATTCGACGAAAAGCAACGCTGGATCGAGTTACGCGTTCCGGGGAGTGAGACCAAAGTGGTTCTGTTCACGCCGCCCGGCCACGAAGATCGAATTGGGACCTTTTCCAACGTAACGTTCATGACCGACGATATTGATCGCACTTACCAGGAGCTCAAAGCACGCGGAGTCGAATTCAGTGCACCACCCACCAAGCAGCCCTGGGGCCATTTTGCCAAATTCCAAGACACAGACGGCAATCAATTCGTTCTTTCAACCAAGTGATTGAGCACGCCAAAGGGCTAGCCAAGCCAAGGCGGTCTGCGAGAACCCTGAGGCTAGAAGCCGAACATGGAGTTGACGCCCGCGTGGCGTGGGGCCTCGGAGGAAGGTTGCTGAGGAGCAGGCGGAGGGACACTGGGCTGCTGCGCTGTCGGATGCGGGGTTTCCGGCTGTTGCACGCCGCGCGGTTGGGAGGCGGGCGCCGCGGCAGTGGGCGTCGCGACGGCCGTCGCAGCGGCGGTCGGTTGCTGCAGAAAGACGAGGTCTCGAGGCTCTTCGGTGCCCGGCTGAACGGCGGGAAACGATAAATTCATGTTGTGCTCCAGCGCGCTAGCAATGCGGTGCAACTGCCAGATCAGCTTTTCGAGCTCCTTCGAGCGGCCAAGGTTCAAATGGGGGTCCCATAGAAAACGGATAGACAACACCAAGAGAATGGGCAGTCCGATTGCCAGCGTTGCCAGCACGATGGTCATTAGGAGCGAGTCGAGGGGGCCGACGGACTGGGGCATGTTGCCTCCAAATGCTGGGCTCTGCAGGCAGGATAACAGCAGCAGAGCAGCGGTGACAAATGAAACGAATGCCGGACTAGCGGCGAGCGGCTCCTCGCGGTTGGCCTCGGTTAGAACGAGGATTCTGTCTCCATCGGCCTCAGATTTCGCTTTTGCGGAAACGGTCGATGACGTGACTGCATGCGCGGACGGTGACCGCCATCATCGTGAGCGTCGGGTTCTGGCACGCGGACGACACGAAGCTGGCGCCGTCCATCACGAAAAGGTTTTTCACGTCGTGCGTCTGATTGAAGGCGTTCAGTACGGACTTCTTCGGATCGTTTCCCATGCGCGCCGTCCCTAGTTCGTGGATGGCCATGCCCGGCATTTCGACGCGCGCTTGCATTTTGATATCTTTCGCGCCGGCCGCTTCCAGCATTTCTGCCGCCTGGGCAGCAGCGTCGTCCATGAGCGCAGCTTCGTTGTCGCCGTGCGTCATGACTATTCGCAAGGCGGGAATTCCCCAGGCATCTTTGAGATTGCTGTCGATCTCGATGTAGTTGTCCCACCGCGCCAGTGATTCTCCGAAAGCGCCCAGGCCGATCCCGTATGTGCCTTCCTTCACAGCTCCCTTGAACGACGCCCCGTAGCCTTCGGCGGCGAAGTTGAATTCGGGGCCACCCTCGCCCTGGTATCCATAGCCACGGATAAACTGGGAATGCTTTTTGCTCGAAGGTGTATTCCGGAAGCGAGGGATGTAGATTCCGTTGGGGCGTTGCGGCTGATTCGCGTCGGGACGAACCTTCATCTCGCGTAGCCGGCCCGAGGCGCCTCCTCCTACGACATGGTCCATCAGGTAATGGCCGAGAGCACCGCTCGAATTTGCCAGTCCGGCGGGATATTCCCGAGTCGAAGAGTTCAGCAGGATGCGGGTGGATTCCATCGCCTGCGCACAAAGGATTACCGATTTTGCGCGGACCTCTTTGACCTGGCGCGTCAAACGATCCACGTACGTCACGCCAGTTGCTTTGTTCGAAGCATTGTCCATGTTCACGTGGCTGACCACCGCGTTAGTGATGAGCGTGCAGTTGCCGGAGTTCTGAGCGTCGGCGACGGTGGTGAACGGGCTGCTGAAATAGGAGAAGGTCCGGCATCCGCGTTCGCACGGTCCGCAATAGTGGCAAGCGGAGCGTCCATTGTGACTTTGCGTCAAGACCGCTGCGCGTCCGATCGTGACCGTGCGTGCGAACTTGGCTTTGACGCGCTCTCTCAGCAAGACTTCTCCGCAGCTCATCTTCATCGGCGGCAGAAATTGCCCGTCGGGCAACATTTCGTTGCCTTCCGCGGCGCCGGTGATGCCCACGTACTTCTCCACGATGTCGTAAAACGGAGCGAGATCGGCGTAGGAAATCGGCCAGTCATCACCGTAACCATCGCGGCTGGCGGCTTTGAAATCGCTGTCGCTCAGGCGATAGCTTTGACGGCCCCAGACCAGCGATCGCCCTCCGAGCACGCGGAGCCGTTGCCATGTAAACGGCTTGTCGGGCGGCGTGCTATAGGGGTTGTCGAGATCGTTGACGAACCATTCGTAGTTGTATTCCATGCACGCGTAGCACTGCTTCTGGATGGGTCGCGTGCGCACGATCTCAGGTGAGTGGTCGCGGTACTTGAGCTGGTACGCGGGCGTGTGCTCGGTGAATTCGGTCGGACTGACCGCGCGGCCTGCTTCGAGCAATGCGACCTTGAGCCCCGCCTCTGCGAGTTGTTTGGCGGCCCATCCACCTGTGGCGCCCGAGCCCACAACCACGGCGTCGTACGTCTGCTGAAGAGGATCTTGCGGCATGTAATTCCGGCTCATTTATGATTCCCTTCGGGATGCTCGCAACCCTGATAGACGCCGTGCGTAAAATTGCCGTCCCAGCCGAGTTCGCGCGTGCCGATCTGTGAGTTGTAATACGCAATGCCGATGCGTTGCTTGAGTTTCTCGAAATGCGTGTGACCTACGTCGGCGGGAGGGGCTTCACCGGTCCACTCGCTGCCGCCGATCGGGTAAGCCAGCGCGTGCAACAAATCGTCCTGATCTTCTCTACTCAAATAGCGAAATGCCGCTTTGTAGCGCCGAATGCTCTCACCGTCCAGATATCCGAGGCTGTTCAGAAAGGCTCGTTGATTCTCGTGCGTGTCGGCAGCGAGCACCAGGTCGATATAGCGATTCACCAGCGCTTCCTTGGCCCCCGGAGTGTCGGTAGCGGGGATGATCAGCTCGCTGAGCACGATAAGCGTTTCATTTTGGTGCTCATCGAGAAAGAGGGGCTTCCATCCCGGCGCCGCGAGGTCTTTCGAGGCGTCCACACCGCTTTGTGCCGGCGTCAACTCCGACGGCGGCGCTGTACCCTGTGCCCTGGCAAGTGGAGGGCGAAGCGCCGCGGCGGCCCCCGTAAGCACACCGGCACGGATCAAATCGCGTCGTTTCATGATAGCTCCTCAAGCGGAACCCTGGCATGGCTCACGAAGCGACTTCCCCGGTCGTGGCCACCGGAAAGTCTACATCAAATGGACCAGATCACCCTCAGACGTGAACGGCACGGCGCCAACGCTTAGCTCTGCGCCATATTGCATGGACACACGGCGGACTCAGTCGAGTTCCCTACCTTAACCTGCTGCCAGACCCCGCCGTTATTTCGCTGGGCCTACCGTGTGTGCGAACCTGCCGAGAGCCGCTGCCTTCCAGTTTCCAGGTGTATTCTTGGGCTTCGACGACTGAGTGGGTTAGCAAGCCTTTCGATCAGGGAGGAACCTCGATGTCCGCAAGAGTGGACCTCTACGACAACGCCTATGGCAACTACGATGCCGAGGTATACCGGCAGATTCGTGTCGAGACTTACGGTGAAGATCTCGGGCAGACAAGTTGGGTAACTACCGAAGAGTCCGAAGAGATACCTCGGACCTTGGGTCTCACCCCCAGTTCGTACGCGCTCGAAATCGGTTGCGGTTCAGGACGATATGCCTTGCAGGTTGCCGGCACAGTGGGCTGTCGCGTCTTAGGACTGGACGTTAATGCCCCTGGTATCCACACCGCGAACCAACTTGCGGCAGATCGCAACATGTCAGCTCAAGTGCACTTTGAGAATTGCGACGCGTCGAAGAAATTACCTTTTGCCGACTCGACCTTTGACGCCGCTTTTTCGAATGACGTTCTGTGTCACGTTCCCGGACGGCCTGCGGTCCTTGCTGAACTATTCCGTGTCCTTAAACCAGGTGGAAAGATTCTGTTCAGCGACGCCCTCATCATCGGCGGAGCGATTTCGCACCAGGAAATTGCGACTCGCAGCTTGATCGGCTACTACATCTTTAGTCCTCCCGGGGAAAATGAACGAATGATCAGGCAGGAAGGTTTTCGCCTGGTGAGCGTTGCGGACACGACCGAAAATGCCGCCTTGATAGCGAGGCGCTGGCGTGACGCGCGACAGAAGAGAAGAAAGACGCTGGTAGCCATCGAGGGCGAAGCGAATTTCGATGGGCTCCAGCAATTTCTTTCCGGCGTGCATGCCCTCACGAATGAACGGCGGCTGCTGCGGTATGTCTACGTAGCAGAAAAGCCCGGCGAAAGCGTGACATCCATCTGATAGAACTTAAAGATGTTCTCATCGCCCGGTTGTTCTTCGGCCACGGCACGGTAACGCTTCAAAACATCCGTCACGAAGGCCAGTCTCTCGCTTTCAAGTAGGAATTTCGTCCATTCGACGAAGGTCACCGAACCAAACGCAAGGAATGCAGCGGGCGACTTGAAATCCCAAGCCTTGTCTTCCGTGTGAATCCGGCGGACCTGCAGGCCATTGCGCTCGGCCAATGCTCCATATTGCTCGGGCGTCAGGTGAAGATAGGGATCACGAAAGTCCTGGAAGTAACGGACCCAGCTCGGGGACAGGCGCGTATCCTCAATCACATTTTCGAGACTCTTGCGCTTACCAGCGGGTACCAGGCGCAGTTGTGCCAAACCATCGGGCTTCATCGCCGAGCGTATCGAGCGCAGGGCCTCGCCTTGCTCGGGTATCCAATGCAGCGCATTGAAAGAGACCACCAAATCGAATTCCCCGCGAAACGGCAGTTGTCGGACGTCACCCACTTCAAATCGAAGATTGGGCCAGACGGCGGGGCCAAAATGGGATGTTGCGAAGGAGACCATCTCCGCGGACGCATCCATGCCCACGACCACTCCCTGGGGAACACGGGCGGCAATCTCTGCCGTAACTTTGCCGTTACCACATCCTAAATCCAGCACACGCTCGGTCCCTTTGAGGTCGAGCAGCGATAGCACTTCGGTGGCCATGGCCTCCTGAAGTCCCGCGATCCTGGCGTATTCCGGCGCGTTCCATTCGGTCATTTTGTATTCGGTGTTGGTGACGCCGTTCCTTTCGAAAAACCCCCATGGGCAAAGTGTGACCGACTGCCACTACGTAAGAGCGATGATATACGACTCGCGGATTTGCCGTCATCGATCGCAATCGCGTTGTGTTTCCGTAGACGGTGGGCCGAACTCAAATCTGCGCAAACTTCGCGAGAGCACGTCCTCAAATCGATTTCCATATTGGGAGACTCGAGTTCGGAATCGGAATGGCAACCCGCTCCGTGCCCTGTCCGCGTCGCTTACATCTCGTCCTTTCAAGCACTTCCCATGTCTCTCCCAGTTGGCAGCGGTTGTGCACGAGTGAGCCTGCCTTCCTCCGCCTGCATTTCCGCGAACTGAAGATAAGAGTTAGCCAACATGCTTCCCGACTCCTATTCGAGCAAGAGAATCCAGCCATATGGCGATGTCGGCTGTCAGCAACAGAAGCCTACTCAAATGGGTCCATTGATATCCCGCGTCTGGCAGATATGAGGTGGGGTGAAGACCACGTCGAGGTTGAATCGAGAAGTGCAGCTCGCCTTCGGGTCCGCCATTTTGACCTTACTCGTGGTGGGCGTGGTCTCGCCAGGGTGGCGACGAATTCGTCGTGTTGCTTTCCGACCTCGATCAAGCCGACGATGCCGCCGTCACTGCCAGGAGAATGCTGCACGCTGTAGCGGACCCTCATTCGATCGACCAACACGAGCTGCACGTCACCGCCAGCATTGGCGTTAGCGTCTTTCCCGACGACGGCTTGAATGAGGAAACGCTCATCAAGAACGCGGACACCGCGATGTACCAGGCAAAAGAACACGGGCGCCAAAGCTATCAGTTTTTCAAGCCAGCCATGAACGTCCGCGCGGTCGAACGGCAATTCATCGAGGAGAGCCTGCGGCGCGCCCTGGAACGCCAGGAATTCGCGCTGCACTACCAGCCGAAGGTGAATCTCCGGACCGGAGAGATTACCGGCGCGGAGGCCTTGATACGCTGGACGCATCCCACGCGCGAGCCGGTTTCTCCGGGACAGTTCATTCCCGTCGCCGAGGACTGCGGCCTAATTTTACCGATCAGCAACTGGGTCCTTCGTGAGGCGTGCCGGCAAGCTAAGGAGTGGCTGGTCGCCGGCCTTCCGCTGGGCACGATTGCGGTGAACGTCTCGGCGATCGAGTTCCGGCACGACAATTTTCTTCAAGGCATATTCGCAAGCCTCCAGAAAACTGGCCTGGACCCCAGACTTCTGGAGTTGGAGCTCACCGAAAGCGTCCTGATGAAGCACGTTGAGTCCACTGCAGCCATCCTCAAGACCCTCAGAGCAGCTGGAGTGCAACTGGCGGTGGATGACTTCGGCACCGGTTACTCCAGCTTGAGCTATCTGCGGAAGTTCCCGATCGATGCGCTCAAGATCGACCAGTCCTTTATCCGCCAGATCACTGGCACTCCCGACGAGACGACCATCGTCACCGGAGTAATCAGCATGGGCCGGAGCCTTAGACTGAGAGTGGTGGCGGAGGGCGTCGAAACGAAAGAAGAGCTGGCATTTCTGCAGGCTCACAAATGCGACGAGGCCCAGGGATACCATTTCGGCCGTCCAGTGCCTCCCTCGCAGTTCGCCACGTTACTCGAGACCGGCATATCCGAAGCGATCTTCCCACACCGTCCGCAAGCTGTTGTGGCGCAGCTGTCGAAGTCGCTCGCCTGAAACTGGTCGCACACTTCCTCACGATCGTCGCTGCTAGATGATGGTCAGACGTTACGACGTCAAGCTCAGCCGCGAAACCATCCATTTGCGCCAGCGCCTCGTGGCAGGATAGGTCCAACTCCCCGCGAATTCAGGTAAAGCCAAATTCACTTTCGAAACAAGAGCGGAACGTACCAGCGGGCGTAGGTTGCGACCCCCAGCAACAACTCGACCCACCAGAGCACCAGGACCGATCGCATCCACACTTTGTATCTTGTAATTCGGAGTTTCTCCGGCAAAACGCGCGTGCCGGCAGCCAGCAGGATGTACAGTCCTGCCACTTCCGTGACGGTTCCAATCGCCGCATGCGCCGTCGCCAACGCGTAGTAAGCCTTGCCGAGCTTGTTCGGAATCTTGGGAAAAACATGAACGCTGAATGAAGGGAACATCGTCAGCGCGATCACCGCAAGGTTGAGAAGCACGATGACGGACTGGCACCATGCATGTTGCCGAAAACGCCCCATGCGCGCGAGCAGAGCACCGACGAGCAGTCCTGCCCCCATCCCGACTTCCAGAAGCAGCACCACATCGGCCACGCGCGAGGCCGCCGTTCCGAGGAACCCTTCAGTCAACAGATTGCCTCCATTTGGATTGCCGCGGCCCGTCCAGTTTCGCATGGCTAAGGATTCTGCTCGGCGATGCCGCCAGGCCCGCCGTTAAAAATCCGAATGAGCGTGCTGACAGCGCATATTGATCCGACTCGGAAGCGCCAGAATGCTCCGTTCCAGCGACAAGACCAGCCAGGAAAAAGTGTGGTGCATCGCGCATATGGATCGAGGTTCTCTGCCCGCTAGTACGCGCTTGAATCGTCGACGCTCCCACCAATCGCCGGGCAGGACGTGAATTCTCTCCAAGTCTCCCGCCCTTTCAGCAGCCCGTTCGCGTCCTTTCTCTTGAGCAGCACTACGCTTTGCGTCAACGAATTGCCCCCGTCCTTTGGCGGTTCGGTCACGCATGCGTAAATCCCTGAGCCGCTCTCTTCGAGAATCCTGATGGACAACCTCCGCGCACCGCCCGCCATCTCGACCAAAGCTTCCTTTTCTTCCACCTTCTGCGCCGCGTAACCGTAATCCGCTAGCGTTTTCTTTCCTTTTTCCTTCTTTGGCCGGTATACGGAAGGCAGCGAAGTCATATCCAATTTGTCGACTACGAATGTTGCGACGTTCTCCTCCGGATAGGCGCCCTTCTCCCCGGCCATGGCCAGGGGTGCATACATCAAAGCCGCAGCTGCCAACATCACGTTCATTTTCATTGTCCTTCTCCTTTTTCTTTTCGGTCTTTCTCCGCCCGCCCTTCGCAACTTGATTTAGCGGTCGGCAATGGCTACGGTCGAGGCGCCGCCAAAAATGGCCACGCAACTCGCGCCATTGAAACGGCGGCGCGGGATGGGGGCGCCCGCGCACGCCATTCCATGTCCTTCGTCTATCCAGACCGTAGCAGCAGCTCATTTATTCCCGATTCGCGCGCACACTTGTCGTCCGCTTTTCTTCATGGCGAGTGATATGAGAATGAAACTGAGCGCGAGGGTGTTCTCTGCGTAGTTATTTCAGTGACAGGAGTGAAATTGGGGCGAGTTGGATCCCTGAAGAGCGGTCGCGCTCTGAGCGCTTCGTACAGGCCATCTGGAGGCCGCTTTCGAACTCGTAGTTCAGTTATTCGTGAACCAAAAGGGGCGCATCGGCATTGGGCCCGCTATTGCCGCGAATCACCCAATCCGATATGGCCGGCGTCCGGCTCAGTATTGGCCGCGCACCGCTGCGTCGCAGGTCGTTATTCAAAATAGAAATTCTTGTGAACCCCGTGGTTTGACCGAACACCGCAACACCCACACCGAAGCCTTGTGTCTGGGGATTTTGATCGTCGAACACGGTATTGCTCTCTATGGTGACGTCGGAGATAGTTCCGCTGCCGCCGGTGCACTTTGGACCTGGGCCGCAGAGAATGAACAGTTCAATACCGGCATGGATCCCAGCTGGGGCCTGGCTGCCGTTCTTCACGATATTTCGCGAGATCTCGATGTGGTGTGACTGCGTTTGGTCATTAACCGCAATACCGATCCCCGCCCCGCCCGCGTTTTCGCAAGTATTTCGCGAAATCGTCAAATCGCTCCCGCCAAGGCCGATACACAGACTTCCCGGAACACTTTTTGCCGCGACGATCGTATTCCTGGTAACGATGACACGCTGCGCCGGAGGCGCATCGCCAATGCCGGCACATCCGTGTTCGGGGCACGCGGAGCCTCCGACGATGTGGTTGTCGATAACGGTAACGTCGGACCACAGCGCGACGTCAATATTGCTTTGGCGGCTGGAAGGTTGATCCAACGTGTTGTGGGATAGGATCGCGCCCTTCCCCGAGATACCTCCCAGAGCGATCCCGAATCCCGCCGCGTTGCGGACGACGTTGTCGGACACCACGACATCGCCGACTCCCGCGTTCGCGTTGGTCCCGAAACAAACAAAATTACCCTGAGCATTATCAGACCGATCGTGGACGACCTTGACCCGGAGCGGCGACCGCATCGCCATGTCACCGGCATTGCAGAGTTGGTCGGCGGTGAACGTCGTGCTCGTGCCGTTGTTCTCGAAATCGCTGTCTGCAACGAGTGTATCGGCGACATATTGGCCTTGGTTCACGAACAGCCCGATGGCAGCCAGATAGGCATTGATCCATCTAGTGCGCTGAATCGTAAGCTTCCTTACACCCACGGCTTGTACTCCACCCGCTCCCAGCGAGTATTGCCCCGCCGAAGGGTTGCCATCTTTGTTTCCATCGATGGTGAGATCGGCAATGGTGACGCCGCCCGATGCGCCGCTGAGATCAAACATGTCCGTCGCAAGGTTGACCCCGCTCTTTCGGCGGATGGTCGTGGAAAGCTTGCCTCGCCCTTGGATCCAGATGTGATCGGGAATCGAAATCGTTGAAGTCACAAGACACGCGCCGGACGGAAGCAGCAGTCGCTTCGCGGATTTCCGGGCCGCATCGATGGCGTTCTGAAACTCAACCGTGCGTGTCGTCGGTGGTGCCGTCGCATCTCATCCGCTCCGCGACGATCGCGCGGTTCGAAGTTTCAACCGCTTGAGCGACGCCTGGATCGTTCACGAAAGCCGCGGCGATAACAAACCGGCCGTATTCGCCATTGAGCCAGGAAAAAATGAGCAATAGCAACAGCATGACGCGAGGAATGCGCGACCCCATGCGCAATGAGAGTAGTCTCCTCTTCGTTCATCTCTAAAATATATTTGAACCACGCTTCGCAGTTGATGAACGCCAACGTCCACGCCGCCGAGCCACCCGCTAATACAATTCATACTGCCATGACTGCTGATGTACGTTGACATCGGCTCACAATTCAGGATGAGTTTCTAATGTATTTGGCCCGATATGCGCCGCCTTCGGCCGCATCTTTCGCTTATGGGCGTGCCTTTTCTTCGAAATTAGAGGTTCTCTCCCCGGTTGCCCCTTCGTCGCCGCTTTCTTCGGAGGTCTTCGCCGATCGATTCGATTCAACATTTCCCGCTCGTAAGCAATGTGTGCCCGGAGACGATTGACGAGATCGATTCCCGGAGGAATCATCGCCATGGTCCGGTCCACGGTAGCAAACTTCAGCTCCTCCCGGAAATCCGTAGTCGTCCGCAGGATCTGCTCGTGTTCGGCGTCAATCCGGCCGCGTTCATTCAGCTGGAGTGAATGATGATATGTGGATTCAACAATGCGGTCCTCCGCGTGGCAATGCTCCACGACACCGGCGAGCCCGTGTTCGAGAGACCGAAGTCCCATTACACCCTTGAGGCGCTCCGCCACGTCGCTATTTGCGGCGGAACCCAGCATTTCCTCGAGTTTGTCGGCGACGCGGAGGAGTTCTTCGTGTTCCTTTCGGAGGTATCGAATACGATCGTGCAGAGCCATATAGTCCCCTTCCCGCATAACTTTCCTTGCATAACCTCGCGGTGCTCAGCTCCAACCTGACATTACACCGAAATTGAATCAGTGATCGAGGTCACGGATCCTTGTGATCTTGAGTGGCCTCACAGCACGAACTCCCGCCAGCATGCAAGCTTGCGCGGACCCAAGATCCATGGACCTAACTCGCTGCAATCCAGACGAGATTTCGATCACCCTGTCCGGTGACGTAGCGTACAGCCCTATTGGGCGAGGCCGGTAGAATGGCGACGAGGCCAAGCCATGAATAGCTTTAGACTTTGGATCGCCTTATTTTTAAGTGCTTTTGTGGTCGTATATCTTGCAGTGAGCCGGATTTCGGGTGCAGCGGGAAGTACGACGCTCGCCAGCCGAACAGACCCAGCGCAATTGCCGCTGACATACATTCCGCCAGGCAAGCAGCTGTACCGCGACTATTGCGCGGCATGCCATGGTTCCGACGGCAAAGGACAAGGCCCAGCGGCGGCGTCACTCGTCAAGCGACCGGCCGATCTCACGACTCTTGCCAAGAGGCACGGCGGGGAATTCCCCGAAGCCTACATCACGACTGTTCTACGATTCGGACTGGGATTGCCGGCTCACGGATCGTCGGAGATGCCGGTGTGGGGGCCCATCTTCCAATACCTCGACAATTACAATGAAGCGGCCGTCCGGCAGCGGATCAAGAATCTATGTGAATTTCTCGAATCGATCCAGGAGAGATAAGCGAAGTGTTCGCTCTTACGCGGTTGCATGGGGCTGCGACCTCGTCGTCAGACTTCCGCTAGATCGGCAATCTATTTCGGGGCTTTGACGTCGCCGGACAACTCCAATTCCACATTGACCACCGGCTTCACCTTTAGCAGGAAATTACTGGGATCCTTAATCCCCCACTTCACGTAGGGCACTTCAAACTTGGCGCTTCCCTTCCAGTGATCGCCGGTGAGTTCCGCATGAACCGGCGCGATAAGATCGTGGTCCGCGCCATGAATCGAAAAAACACCGTGAACCGTCGAGTCCGATGGTCCAGACGGCGCCACCTTGCCTTCGATTTGCGTTGGCTTGAAGACCGCGTCAGGATATTTTGCGGTTTCCAGGATCTCTTTGTGCATCCGCGCGTCGCGGGAGTTGTTTCCGCTTTCCCCGCTCGTGGCGTAGACGACGATTTCTCCACTGGCTCGTCCCGAGTCCCGATCGAAATGCAGGGAGCCGCCCTTTACAGCGAATGTGCCGTGCACCGTGTGCAAACTGCTGTCAACCGTCCAATGCACTTTGGATTGCGCGGGATCGACCGTCAGAAAAATCTCAGAAGTGGAAGTTTGCGAACTCCGCAGACGGGGCGGCGACGCTGTGGCCAAGAGTAGCAGCCCGCCGAACGCCGCTATTGCTCCGGCCGTTGTAGCTTTCCATCCCAAAGACACCCTGTTTTCCCTTCGCTCCCTAGATGTCCAATAGTCGCCAACCGAGTAGCGCCCCAGCTGACAAGGGTCCCGTCGACTTTCCCACTCCGACATGAATCGCGAGCAAGTGGGCGAACAGCTTGGGTCTGCTTTGCAGGACGCGGATCGCCCGATCGCGCAAACCCGGGTTTCGCCCCAGCCACAGCATCAGATCGCCCATCAGCATCGGGGATCTCACAAGTGTTCGATGTGCTTGTTCGTATTGTCTTAGATCGCCCGCCGCCATTGCATCCGCGAGCGCGGATGCCTGTCGAAACGCCAAGCGCAGCCCTTCACCCGTGATGGCATCGACGCCGCCCGAAGCGTCGCCAACCAAAGCGACCTTCCCGCGTCGCACGTGGAAAAGCGAGCGCATCGACGTGACTGCGCCTCGTTCTCGGCTGCTGAGTTCTGCATTCGCCAATCGTTCTCGGAGCTCCGGCAACTCCTGGAACGCAGCGTCGAAGGATGCGCGTTCGGGCTGCTCGGACATCACCACGATGCAGACTTCGTCGCTCCCAATCGGCGTCACGTATGCTTGCCCGCGTTTCCCCCAGTGAATTTCCATGTACTCCGACCACGGCCGCACACGATAGCGCCTCCGGATGGCAAACCGCTGTCGTTCGCGCCTGGTCGCGTCCAATCCGCTCCACCGGCGCACGCGCGAACCCTGCCCGTCCGCTCCCACGATCCAGCGGGCGCGAAATTTTCCGCTCGACAGTCGGACGCCTTCGGAATCCATGCCGGACACCGGTGTCTTCCATAGGAATTGCACGCCACACTCGTTCGCTCTCGCGACCATTCGCTCGTGTAAGACCGGACGCTGCAGACCAATTCCCGGACCTTGCGGAAAATCAGCAGAGACCCTCGCACCCTGTTGGACAAAACGAACGCCCGAAAACCTCAGCCCCTCCGAGGGACTGATTTCGACGCCCATGGCTCGCAAACCCGCCAGAGTTCCCGGCATCATGCCTTCGCCACACGGCTTCTCAATGGGAGGCTCCGATCCGTCCGCGACCACCACCTCGAATCCCTTTTGCCGCGCAGCGATCGCCGCAGCGAGTCCCGCGGGCCCTGCGCCCACTATGAATACGTCCGTATTCTGACCTGGACTGCTCACCTGTTCGCCTTTCCTGACGCTCGTATCGAGCGCTTTCTGATCCCGTTTGTTTGCTTGCCCGCGAACGAATCGCAGCGATTACAGCTCAAATATTGACTGCCCGACGAGCCATTCCCAACGCTTCGGTCCAAAATGCCGGCGACGTCTGCGCGAGTTCGACGACATCACGTATCGCGTTCACGAACTCATCCAACTGTTCCGAGGTCACCATTAGGGGTGGGGCGGCCTTCAGGACCATGAAGTTGTTCCCGCAGATTTGCGTCAGGATTCCCTTTTCGCGGAACATGCGCATGACCACAATTTGTCCGAACATGGCCGGATGGATCCCGTGAAACGCCTCGTACAGTGCGCGAAACGCGAGTTTCTTGGGTGGCACAAACTCAATTCCATTCAGCAGTCCCATTCCGCGCACTTCCCTAACCATGTCGAACCCAGCCACCTCGCGCCGTAATTTCGCGCGAAATATTTCACCCAGGTGCAGCGCTCGCGCCCCAAGTTCCTCGCGTTCCAAAACGTCCAGCGTAGCCAGCCCGGCTCTGATCGACAGGCTGTTTTCGCTAAAGGTAGACGTATGAACGATGGCCCGCTTCAATGAGGAATAGACCGCGTGGTAAATCTTGTCGGTCATCAGCACCGCGCTCACCGGCATCAGCCCGCCGCTCAACGCCTTGGCTAACACCACCATGTCCGGTTGGACGTCAAACTGGTGAGCCGCTAAAAACGTTCCGGTGCGACACATTCCAGTTTGCACTTCGTCGAGGACGAAAAGTGCGCCGGTTTGGCGGCATAGCGCCTGAGCCCTTTGCAAATACGCGCGCGCGGGCACATGAATCCCTGCTTCCGCCTGAAGAGGCTCGACCACGAACGCTGCATGAGGTTTGCTTGTGAGCGCGTGCTCCAATGCTGCGATATCGCCGTAGGGAACGCCCAGAGTTTCCGGCAGCAACGCTCCGAAACCTTCACGCCAAAATGCGTCGTTCATCAGGGACAGCGCGCCTGTTGTTAGTCCGTGAAAGCTGCTTTTGGCATAAACGATGCCGTCGCGTCCGGTGCTCGCGCGCGCAAACTTGATTGCCGCTTCCACTCCTTCGCTGCCGCTGCTGCCGAAATAAACCTTCTCCAAATCGCCGCCGGCCAATTCACAAAGACGCCGGGCGAGTTCGCCCGCAATCTCCGGCACATGGCTCTGGAGCATCGCCGGACCGCACTTATCCATTTCGTTTTTTAACGCCTGAATGATGTAGGGATGGTTGTGCCCCACGTTGTGGACGCAATAGCCCGACAGGAAATCCAGAATGCGGCGCCCGTCTTTGGTAAACAACTCGCAGCCGAAGCAGCGTTCGTACTCGACATTCATGCCCAGCAGGTTCAACAGGGAAACCCACTGCGGGTTAACGTGCTCTTGGTAGTTGGAAGTGACCGCCGTCACGGCCGATGAAACAAACATTACACGTCTCGTCGCCATATGGGTGAAGGATGCTGTCTTTCGCTCGGGAGATGCCTTGGCGTCGCAAAGTCCTTCGCCCTACAGAATCATAACTAGCCCTTGACCTACTGTATGTCCGAAAGCGTACACGCTCGCAACCTCCCTCGTGCTGCCCATGCATGGATCGGTGACAATAGGAGTCGCTAACATTCCAGAGAATGCGACAGGGACACGACGCGGATACGCAAGGCAGATGCTACGATCCAGCGCTAGTGCCGGCAGCCCTCGGCTGCTTGTCCACATCCGTATCGGCGGAACCGGTGATCAACCTCGCGCCGCGGCTAAAGGTGAGATATTCAAATCCCCATTGAATGAACACCAACACACGATTTTGAAATTCGACGATGTACATCAAGTGGATAAACAGCCAAATCAGCCACGCCGGCAGACCGGAAACATGAAGTCCAAAAATATTCGCCACGGCTGACGCTCGGCCGATCACCGCCATGTCGCCTTTGTCGAAATATTCGAACGGTTTGACGTTCGTTTCGCCCTGCAAGCGCCTCCGGATTACTTTTGCCGCATAGGCGCCGCCTTGAATGGCCACCTGCGCAACACCCGGCAGCGGCTTGCCGTCCTTCCCCGCCACGTTGGCCAGGTCTCCGGTGATAAAAATATTCGGATACTTCGGAACGGTCAGGTCCGGGTTCACCTTGATGCGTCCGCTCCGGTCGGTTTCGGCATGCGTGCGCTCGGCCAGCTTTCTGCCGAACGTGGTCATCGTCACGCCGCCTGCCCAAAGAACGGTCTTCGCCGAAAATCTTCCGACCTCGTCCCCCTTCTTGTAGGTGACGCCATTCGCATCGATCTCCGTTACCATGAGGCCCTTGCGGACCTCGACCCCGAGCTTTTTCACCAGTTCCTCGGCCTTGGCAGACAGGTCTGTGGGGTAGGACGCCAGCACCCGATCGCCGCCTTCCACCAGAATGATTCGCGCCTCCGTGGGATTGATACGCCGGAAGTCATGTTTTAACGTTTCGTTGGCAATCTCCGCCAACGCCCCGGCAAGCTCCAACCCGGTTGCCCCGGCGCCGACGATCACGAACGTCAGCCACTCCCGCGCCTCGGCCTCGGTTGTGGACCGCTCGGCCCATTCAAATGCATATAGAATTTTGTGCCGAATTGCGGTAGCTTCTTCAACGGTCTTCAGGCTCGGGGCCCACTCCCTCCATTCGTCCCTTCCGTAATAGGAGGTTTTCGAGCCTGTTGCTACAATCAGGGAATCGTATTCGAAGGCCGCGCCATCCCGCAGAATGACGCGTTTAGCGTCCGGCTCAATGTTCACCGCTTCGCCCAGCAGCACCTCCGCATTCTTTTGCCGGCTCAAAACGCCGCGCAACGGAGCGGCAATCTCTCCAGGCGATAGCGAACCGGTCGCTACTTGGTACATGAGCGGCTGGAACAAATGAAAATTACGACGATCGAGAAGCGTGATCTCCACGGGCGCGCGCTTAAGCTTTTGCGCGGCGTTCAACCCGGCAAATCCACCACCCAAGATCAAAACACGATGCAGCGGCGGCATCGGGATCGCTCCTTTCAACGTAACCCTGCCCTAAGGTACATCATCTCATTTAGTGTGGTAACGGTCCCACATTCGATTCGAGCGAACCGCAAACTGATGCTGCCTCTACGCTGTGTGGCTTTCGCTTTGGTCTGCCTGTTCCCAATTCTATGCGCGTGTGCGGATAGTCCGGCGACAAGGTCTACCGGTTCTGCGTCAGCCTCGGCCGAATCCGAGCCCGTTCGCGCTTCTTCGACCCCGACGATCGTCATCGGTTTCCTGGGCGGATTCGTCCGGCATGACGACGCTGTCCACAGCACCGTGCAGGTCGCACAGAACCTCGAAAAGGCGTACCCAGCAGGGCTCGACGTTGCAACCTTCGAGAACCACCGAATGAGTGATGCCCACAATCTGATTCTGCATTTGCTGAATCGTGATGGCCATTTGACGGACCAGCAAAAGCGCTCCGCGCGCATCATTCTCTACGGTCATAGTTGGGGAGCCAGCACGGTGGTTACCCTTGCACAGAGGCTCAAGGCTGAAGGAATCCCCGTGCTTCTCACCATTCAAGTCGATAGCGTCGCGAAGTCCGGCCAGAACGACGCGCTCATTCCTGACAACGTCCGCTACGCCGCGAATTTTTACCAGGACAAGGGATTTATTCGCGGGCAGCAAAAAATCCTGGCCGCCGATGCATCCCGCACGCAGATTCTGGGCAATTTCCGGATGGATTACACCGCGAATCCAGTCTCCTGCCCGGAGTACCCCTGGTATACGCGCGTTTTGATGCGCACCCACATCGAAATCGAGTGTGACCCCCACGTTTGGCAGCGCGTCGAGAATCTCATTCGCGAACAGCTACCAACCTCGGTTGCCGGCTCCACGAACTCACGATGAGTGTCTCCAAAGCAAGCGAACGAATTGCCGCCGAACGCGACCTGCTGCGCCTTCTCTGTTCCGTGCTCGTGAAGCCCGTCACGCGCGTCGAGTTGTGCCGCCTGGTCGATCCATCAAAATTTGTTGACCCGCTGCAGCGCGTCCTCTTTGAAGAGATTCGCGCCTTAGGCCCCGTCGACGCCAAGCGTCTGCTTCAATTGCTTCCCGCCCGCGTAACTAACCGCGGCTTTCCCGACTTTGACCTGGACGACCTGCTCACCCCGAAGCTCGTTAGCGAGGGCGACATCGAGAAATTATTTCAAAGCGCTCTGCGTCTTATTGATGTGGACGAGGACTCCGGCACAGGATCCAGCGAAACAGTTCACTAGATGACGTCCCCGAATCAAGTCCTGACTCTGGTGGAAGCGCTCCTGTTCTCGATCATAGTGGCATTGTTCATTTGGCGCTGGCAGGCCGCGCATCCCCTCAGTTGGATCATTCTTCCCGTTTGGCTGGTTACCAGCTTCCTGGTGCACCGTGACACCCCGAAAACTCTAGGATGGCGCGCCGACAACCTCTGGCCCGCAACCCGCCAGGGCCTGCTGCTCTTTGGAATTTACATCGCCGCGGTTTGCGCGGCGGGACTCGCGTTAGGAGCATTGCACCGTTTGCCGGAGCACTTGATCGACCATCGCCGCTTCCTGGGCTACTTTGCGTTCTGCCTTCTGCAGCAAGTCGCGGTCAATTCCTACCTGATGAATCGGTTGCTTTCGGCAGTAGACCGTCCCGTCATCGCCGCATTTCTTTCCAGCACGATCTTCGCCGCGCTGCACTGGCCCAACCCAGTTCTCATACCGGTAACTCTGATCGGCGGATTCGGCATGTGTATGTTGTTCGCTCGCCAGCGCAACATCTTGCCGCTAACGCTCGGGCAAGCGATCCTGGGAGGCCTGGTCTGGTGGGCGTTCCCTATCGCGTGGCACCACTCCATGCGGGTCGGCCCAGGCTACTATTCCTTTGCGCAGAGACTCGTGACTTGGTGAGTCGCCTGACGCTTTCCAAGTTCTCATTACGTCAAAACGCCATCTTCTACTTCAGCATGCAGGCCCAATGGTTATCCTGAGCGGATCCGACGCGGATGCTCGAAGGACCCCGAACGTTAATCTCGACTACAAAACCGTCCGCGACTACAAATTAATGTGCATATACCTACGCGAAGTCGTGCCGGCCGCTCGCTTGGACGTGACTTCATGGCGCGAGTCGTTTTTCCACACACCGGCAATGGCAAACCCGCAACGCCCACACGCGCCATCTTTCAACCGGTTCTCCAGGACGTCGTGCCATGAGCGTCGCACCAACAGTGCGCCGCATTCCGGGCAAACGGTATTGCCGCCGTCGCTGTAAATGTTCCCCTCATACACATAATGCAAACCAACTTCGCGAGCAATTCGCCGCGCCTCATGAAGTGTTTCGGGCGGCGTGGGCGGCCTATCCCGCAGCTTGAAGTCCGGATGAAACGCAGTGAAATGCAGCGGCACATCCGGGCCAAGTTTCGCCAGAACCCATTCCGCAAGCTTCCGTGTCTCCGCGGGATCGTCGTTCAAGCCAGGGATCATTAAATTGGTGATCTCGAACCATACACCGGTCTCGTTTTTCAGCCATTGTAAGGTGTCCAGCACCGGCGCCAGATGCGTCAGCGTGATCTTCCCGTAAAAGTTCTCCGTAAAGGCCTTCAGGTCGATGTTCGCGGCATCGATATGGTCATAAATGTCGTGAAAAGCTTCGCGGGTGATGTATCCGTTCGAGACCATCACGGTTTTCAACCCGTGCGTTTTCGCCGCTTTGCAAATGTCCATCACGTATTCGCCCCAGATGGTCGGCTCGTTGTAAGTAAACGCGATCGAGTCGCATCCATACTTCAACGCCAGCAGCGGCACATCTTCGGGAGGCACCGGCTGCGAGCTCACCTGGTCGTGTCGCGATTTCGAGATGTCCCAGTTCTGACAAAAGAAGCATCCCATGTTGCAGCCCGCGGTGCCCATGCTGAACACCCGGGTACCCGGCAGAAAATGATTGAGGGGCTTCTTTTCGATGGGATCGACTTGCAGCGCCGCGGGGGCGCCGTAACCCAGACTGTAAAGCTTGCCACCCTGATTGACGCGGATAAAGCAAAACCCGGCTTGTCCCGGATTGATATGGCAGTGCCGCGGACAGAGGTAGCAATGTGCTCGGCCGTTGGCTTCCGCTTCCCACCAACGAGCCTCGTGCAACGTTTCCGTCTTTTGGAGGATCTTGAGGTCGTTCACGGACCCTCTCATTGCGCGACGCCAACAGTATACGCCCCGCTGAAGTGCCCGAAGTGCAGAATGATGCGAGCCTGCACGGACCGAGATACTCGGAGCGGTGGGTTAGGCGTGGCCGTCGCGACGGTATCGCGGGGGTTCACAGAGACGCGCTGAAGCGCCTCCCCCCATATTTGGTTCCTCGCGTTGTTGTTCGCGGGTACCTCCGGTTCAAGTCAGGGTGTTGAGTACCCCCCACCCCCCGGTCTATTTTGTGCAGTGATTTGAAAACAAAGGACATAAGACTGCGAATTGGCGCAGTGATTTGATTCTAAATGGTTTAGACCCGACATCGATTTTTAGACCTCTGGAAATGAAGCCTTTAGCACAACCGGCATGGAGCCGCGCGGGGCTCGATAACTCAAGTAATAATAACCGTATTAGTTAATGAACGTCAACTAAAAAAATGACTCGAACAGAATCGAAAGGATGCCGTCCGCATGGATCTGGGTAGCGGCGATAGAAAACGGTGGCGCTCCTCGCCAGCCTAGTGGTTACGGCGCTGCACTCGACGGCGCTCATCTGCCCAGTCTAGAAATCGCTCCATCTGATTCCGATATTGCCAACTCAAACGAAAGAACTTCCCGGCGGTCATTTCCGAGGCTTGCGGACCGAGAAAGGTTTCAAATCGCCAGCAAAGGTACGGGCTGTCCCAGGGATGCAGCCGGTAGCCTTTTGCGGCAATCCAGTAGTACCGCAATATCTTGAACATTCGGAAGATCCGCCGTTTCGAGAGTGCGGCGTTATCTTAACCTAATAGGTTCCAACCCGCAGAAAACGACAAAAGACGGTACGGGAAAAGCCGCCGCGCTGGAGAGATATCAGCACCCGAATTCTAGAACAGCATTCGAACGCAATGGCAGATGACTCCAAGAACGAACCCATGTCCGTCCTTCCTTCAAAATCCGTACGACCAGGATTTCTTGGCGCCGTTCGCCGTTCCGGCCACGCCATTGGCCGGTAGAAGGCGGGCCTTCCCCGAATTGACCGTGCACCCCCCACGGCTGCCCTCTAATCTGGCCTCGTGATGCAAGGCCGCAGGGACGGGAGGTCGCAAATGGCGCAACACAACACTCGGAGTCTGAGGGCGAAAATGGGAGCGCTGCTTCTGACGCTGGGCATATTACTGATGGCAGGTAACGTGGGCCTGGCGGTGGCCGGCCTTCCGCAGTTTTTGCGGAGTATAGGAGTCGAAGCCATTGGCATCCCCGCCGCAGCAGCGCTGGCGATCCTCAAGTTCTTGCAGGCAATCGCGTTCCATCCTGAGGCGTTATTGCCGTTCAGTTATGGGATATTGGTATTATTCTTCGCTCTCGCAGGGATTCTGTCCGGGCTTATGCTGCTACGCAAGCGTACGGTGGAGAACGCCTGATGACCGACTTCGACAAGGATTCGCTGAAGGATTCGATGCGGGATTCGATGCGGGATTCGATTCGCAACGACATCCACGAACGGATCGAGTCCCGGCTTCGCGGCAGACCCAACCGGGGCCGGGCGCCGGACCCCTCGAACGGCATCATCCTTGGGGGAGCGATCTGTATCGTCGGACTCATCCTGCTGCTCGACCATATGGGCTTGATCTCCGCTGGCAACTTGTGGCGTTTCTGGCCCTTGCTATTAGTCGTGGCCGGAGTGGTCAATGTGACCGATCCGCGACAACGCCCCTGGGGAGCTTTCCTGATCCTCATCGGAGTGCTGTTTCAACTCGATTCTCTCGGGATTATTCGCTTTCGGTGGTCGGAACTCTGGCCGCTGGCGATTATCGCCGCCGGGGCCATGATGGTCTGGGGTTCCATTAAAGCCCGGCGATACAAACCGTCTTCGGCTCCGGCCATGAATTCCATGAATGCGACGTCCGTCTTCGGAGGGATCGAACGCCGCATTGGCGTTCGCGATTTTAAATACGGCAGCGTTAGCGCCGTTTTTGGCGGAGTCGAACTCGATTTTCGGAATGCCGAGATGGAAGGTGAGGAAGCGGTTATGGATGTCAACGTCATCTTTGGGGGTGTTGAAATTCGCGTTCCCGATCACTGGCGTGTAGAAGCTCGCAACCAGACTTTGTTCGGCGGCTACACCGACGAGACCCGCGGAACCGGCAACACCCCTGGCACCGACGTTCCCGCAAACAAGACCCTGGTGATCAGCGGGCAAGTGCTGTTTGGTGGCATTGAGGTCAAGAACTAAGCGCAACCATGGCCTCGCTTCTGACTCGCCGGTCGTATCTGGGCGCGTACCTCGCGGCATGGGTCCTGCTGGGCTGCCTGCTGGTCTTCCTCGTCAAGGTCTCCGGCGGGATCGGGACCTTGGAAGCCACGGTGCTCCTGGTTCCGATGGCGGTGCTCTTTGCCGGCGCTTGTGTTTCCGCCTGGTATACGTGCAGAGCCACGCCGGTGCGCTCATCGGGCATGGCGCGGCTTTTCGTTACACACCTGCTGGCGGCGTTTGTTTTGAGTCTTCTCTGGGGCCAGATCGGGCGGCTGTACGCACGCGCGCTCGCGACTTCCTCGACGTTTTCAGGCTTGGACGTCCGCTACGATGCGCATTACGCGATGATCGTGGTGAGTGGAGTGCTTCTCTACCTGTTGAACGTCGGTTTTTTCTACGTGTTGATCGCCATCGAAGCATCTCGAGCGGCCGAAGCGCGCGTCCTGGAAACCAGCGTCCTCGCCCGAGAGGCTGAGCTAAAGGCCCTGAAGGCCCAAGTGAACCCGCACTTCTTGTTCAATAGTTTGAATTCGATCAGCGCTCTCACCAGCAGCGATCCTGCGAAGGCCCGGGAGATGTGCATCCTGCTCGCGGAATTTTTGCGGATGACGCTTGGCCTCGGCGAAAAATCGAGTATCCCGCTTTCCGAGGAGCTGTCGTTGGTCCATCGTTTTTTGGCCATCGAAAAAGTGCGCTTCGGTTCGCGCCTTCAGATGACGGAGGAGGTTTCGGAGGAGTGCAAAACGATGATGATTCCGCCGCTGCTCTTGCAGCCACTCATCGAGAACGCAGTCACGCATGGAATCGCCAATCTGCCGGATGGCGGGTCGGTTCGGTTGACGGCGCATTGCCAAAACGGCCGGCTATCGATCCTCGTGGAAAACACTTTTGACGCCGAGGCCACTCCCAACCATCGCAACGGGATGGGCCTCACGAATGTCCGTCAACGGCTGGAAGCACGCTATCAGAAGCTCGCGAACATGCGCGTTGCGCCAAACGCGACGCACTTTCAGGTGAATTTGTCGCTACCCGCGGAACCCCAAGAGGTGCCGTCGTGAGCACGGTGCCGGAGAGTAAGATCGGCGCTCTCATAGTCGATGACGAAGAACTCGCGCGCCAGGTCTTGCGCGAACTGTTGCAGACGCATCCGGAGATTCAAATTCTGGCGGAATGCCCCAACGGGTTCGAGGCGGTCAAAGCCATCGCCGAGCACAAGCCTGCTTTGATGTTTCTCGACGTACAAATGCCGAAGCTCAGCGGCTTTGATGTTTTGGAACTCATCGAAGAGGATGTCGCGGTCATCTTTGTGACCGCTTATGACCAATACGCGATGAAGGCTTTCGAGGTTCACGCGGTGGACTACCTCTTGAAGCCGATCGGGCGTGAACGTTTCGAAGAGGCGTTGGAGCGAGCGAAGAAGCGCATCGGAGAGAAAAGGACTCCTGTTCAAGAACTTGTCACCGCCGCGCGGCCCCCTCAGCAATATCTGGAACGTCTCGTGGTGCGCGAGGGCACGCGCGTCACGCTGATCCCCGTTGCCAAACTGGATTATGTGGAGGCGCAGGACGATTACGTGGCGTTGGCCACGCAGGGCGCCAAGCACCTCAAGCAGCAGACCATCGCCAGTGTGGAAGCCGGGCTCGATCCCGCGCGCTTCGTGCGCATTCATCGCTCGTACATCGTAAACTTTGAGCGCGTCGTGCGGATCGAACCGTATGGCAAAGACAGCCGCTTGGCCATTCTCGCGGACGGTACGCGCTTGCCGGTGAGTCGCACAGGCTACGCGCGATTGAAGGCGCTATTGGACGATCGCGCCTGAGCTTTGTCATCGAAGTAGGCCGAAAATGAGTACAAGCCCAAAGAGACAGCCAAATGCCAGTGCCATATATCCGAGCGTCTTCTCCCTCTTAAGTTGAAGTGGATTAGGTGTGCGCCCAAACGAAAGAATGCGGTAGCCCTGAAGGGGAAACTTCACGAGTAAGAATCCCCAGCCGAAGAACCACACTAACGTAATGACCTTTAGCAGTGGAGCCACGCGAGGTCCTGACCGAATCTACAGGGACGAAATGGAGCACTCTCGAACACTTTCATGCTTCGAGGCGGCGCACCCAGATGCGGCTCGTGGCCGGTTTTCCCAAGTGCATGGTGCGGCCTGACGCGCGCAACGTCATGGTCTCGTCGTATTCGCGCTTCTTCACTTCCACTCGCGTCTCTGGACGGAGTTCGAGGTTTTCTAAGAACTCCAGAAACTGGGCGTCTTTTTCGTATACGCAGAGAATTTCGCCCTGCTCATTGGCGCGCAGGTCCGACAAAAGGACCGCGCCCTGACGGCGCAGCGTTGCGACTCCGCCGCGCATCGGCACGCCATGCGGACAACTCTTTTTATCGGCGAATCTCTTCAGCAAGAGGCCTTCGACTTCGGGCGAAATGGCGTGTTCCATGCGCTCCGCTTCGTCGTGGGCTTTGGCCCAGGAAAGGCCGATCACATCGGTCAGTAGCATTTCGGCAAGTTGATGACGTAGTGCCAAACGCTCGGCTACTTGCCGGCCTTTTTTGGTGAGGTCAATGCGGCCGGAGCGCTCTACGCGGACGTGACCATCGCGCGTCATGCGTTTGAGCGCGGCGGTTACCGCGGGAGGCGTTACATTCAGTTCTTCAGCCAAACGCGCGCTGATTGGCGTCTGGTCTTCTTCGAGCATTTCCCAGATGGCCTTCAGATAATCTTCCTGGGATACGCTGGTCTTTTCTCTTCGCAAATCGTCTCCTGGCGAACCGGGCTGCCGTGAACCTCTCGAAAGAGTGCTCGCGGCAGCGATAACGGCCGATGATCGGCCTCTGTCAGCGTATCCGGGTTCGGCACCGCTCGCAACTTGTCCAGCCGTGGCGACAGGTGTCGTTCCGCGAGGCTAGCAGCGGTCGTCTTCGCAGTGTAAGCTCTGTTACCAACTTAGAATTTATGCTATTGTTTACTCCCCCGAGGCGCCCTAGTGCGCTCCCCGAAATCTAAATCCATTCGGAGGACGCCATGTCGTTCAGCGCAATACTCGTTTCCATCGTGATCGCTTCTGGACTGATTCTCGGGGCGTGTATTCTGGTTTTTGTGGGGATCGCGGCGATGGCGCGCGAAGCTCGCGACTAGCGCAAAACGTCCACTGTTTTCGAAGGCGTGGCGAGTCCGACAAGATCCAGAAAATGGCGATGTACGGTTGTGTCGCTCGTCAATTCCGGATGAAACGCGGAAGCCAGGATGTGGCCCTTTTGAACCAAGGCTGGCTTGCCAGCGTAGTTCGCCAGCACTTCGACGTCGGGACCGACTCGCTCGATCACCGGTCCGCGAATGAAAACCATCTCGAGGGGTTCGTTCCGCAACGTTGTTGGCCCGCTGACGACGTCGCTGTGGACCTGGCGCCCGTAGCCGTTGCGCAGGACCGTCATGTCCAGCAGCTTTAGAGAGTCCTGCTGCGGATTCTTCACTTCAGTGGCCAACAGGATGGCACCGGCGCACGTTCCGAAAATGGCCTTGTCGTCCGCGGCAAATATCCGGATGGCGGTGTCCAGGCCTTCTTCGCGCAGGAATTGAAGTTGGGTGGTGCTTTCGCCGCCGGGCAGGATCAGGCCGTCACAGCCCTGGAGGTCCGCGGGCGTGCGGACTTCTACGCTTTCGACGCCTAAAGCCGCGAGCATGTCGGCGTGGGCGGCGAAGTCCCCTTGGACGGCTAGGATTCCGATTTTCACTGATACGACTCCTGGGTGACGTGGCGTCACGGGTGAGCCCGAGGATTGCGGGACACCTTTAGAAACCGACTGCATAGAACCCATTTTTGAGCATTTCGTTTTGGCGTTTTGGTTGGACCGATCTAAAGATCGGCCACTACAGCGGCTACTATCCGCACGATCGGCTGTTTACCAGCCGCGAGTAGACAGCATGTCCTTCTGGTCCATCTGCCGCACGTCGAGGCCGGGCATCGCCTCGCCCAACTCCTCGCTCGCTTCGAGGACGGCCTTGGCGTCTTCAAAATGCGTGGTGGCTTTCACCACCGCCTTCGCACGTGCTTCCGGATCGCTCGACTTGAAAATACCTGAACCAACGAAGACCGCCTCGGCTCCGAGCCTGCGCACCAGCGCGGCATCCGCGGGCGTCGCAATGCCGCCTGCGGAAAAATTGGGCACCGGCAACTTGCCGGTCTTGGCTACCTGACGGATCAAGTCCAGCGGGGCGCCCAGCTCTTTCGCTTCACGCATCAGTTCATCGTCGCGCATCGTGGTCAGGCGCTTCATCTGGCTCACGATCGTGCGCATGTGGCGGACTGCTTCCACCACGTTTCCCGAACCCGCTTCGCCCTTGGTGCGAATCATCGCCGCGCCTTCCGCAACGCGACGCAGCGCTTCGCCAAGGTTGCGCGCGCCGCAGACGAACGGTATGCGGTAGTCATGCTTCCAGATGTGATTTTCTTCGTCTGCCGGGGTCAACACTTCACTCTCGTCAATGAAGTCGACTTCCAGCGCCTGCAGGACGTCCGCTTCGGCAAAGTGGCCGATACGCACTTTGGCCATCACCGGAATGGTCACGGTCGCCATGATCTCGCGGATCACCTTGATCGAAGCCATACGCGCCACGCCGCCTTCTTTGCGGATGTCGGAAGGCACGCGCTCGAGCGCCATTACCGCGCACGCGCCCGCATTCTCTGCGATTTTGGCTTGTTCCGCATTGGTCACATCCATGATGACCCCGCCCTTGAGCATCTCTGCCAGGCCAACTTTTACGCGCCACGCATTTTCGCCGGCGTTTGCGTTGCCGTTCCCGCTTCCGTTTAGTTTCTTCGCGTTGCCATTTACTTTCTTCGCTTCCATCTCGATTCTCCTCTGAGTTTCAAACTCCAACCTTCACCTACTCGATTTTTCCTGGAACTACCCAATTCTTTTCTTCCGCCTGCTTGATGATCACGAAGCGTGCTTTACCTCTCGCAAGCACTTCGCCCGCCGCGTTGCGTATTTCGCCCACCTGGAACAAATTTCGCCCGTTCTGGGTCTCCTCAAATGCTTCGACGAAAATTTCTTTTTCCACGTCGATTGGTTTGAGGTAGTCCACGGTCATTTGCGCAGTCACCGCGCGTGCGTTCCGGAACCTGCACACTTTCCCCATGGCCTCGTCCAAAAGCAGGGCAATGATCCCACCATGCGCCATACCTCCCCCGCCACGGTACCGCGACCCCAGAACGAATCGGCCCACAATTTTCCGGCGGCCATTGTCCTGCTCGAAGGTCAACTTCATGCCAAAATCGTTGGCCCCACCGCATCCGAAGCAGCCATTCGCCGGATTCGGTTCCAGTCTAATCGTGTCTGTGATCTCGCTCAGAAGTCCGCCCTCCGACGCAATTCTGACTCTAGTTTGCCCGTACTCTCATTCCGAACTTGCGCCGCCCTGCGTGTGCGGTGAATCTCGTTATTCTTTCCGTCAAACCAAAGCCACGCGGCTGCGCTCTGCGCGTCGCACTCCGCGTTGCCGCTTTCGCATTTCTACCTTCAGCAAATCTGCCAGCGTGGCCACGCCCCGGGCGATCTGCTTTTCGTCCAAGCTGGCAAAGCCCAGTCGCAAGGTATTCGGCAGCGGCCCCTGCACGTAAAAATAGCGACCCGGAGCAAAGAGCACGCCTCGCTCCTTGACGTGAATCAGCAACTCGCTGGCGTCAAATCCTGGCGGCAGCTCCAGCCACAAACACATTCCGCCTTCCGGGCGGGTCCAACGCGTGTCTTCCGGCATGTGCTTACGCAGTGCTTCGTCCAGCGCCACCAGCCGTGAAGCATAGACTTTGCGCATTTTTGCGACGTGTTTCGTAAATAGCCCGCGGCGCAGAAATTCCGCTAGCACCGATTGCGCCAATTGGTCGGTGTGCAGATCCGTAGTCTGCTTCACGATTCGCAATCGTTCGATCGCCGCGGGCGGAGCCACGATCCACCCGACGCGTAGCCCGGGAAACGCCACTTTCGCGAAACTATCGATGTGAATCACCAGATTCGACCGGTCGAGTTGCTTGAGCGAAGGCACGCGCTCCTCTCGCGCGTGCAAGCGAGCGTAAATGTGATCCTCAACGATGGGCACCTGATAGCGGCTGGCCAACTCCAGCACGTTTCGCCGCGAAGCCAAGGACAGCGACGTGCCCGTCGGATTCTGGAAGTCCGGCGTGAGCACAATCAGCTTAACGCGATTCGCCGCCAGCGTAGCTTCCAGCGCCTCGACGTCAACTCCCAACTGAGTTCCAGGTTCCGCGTGGGTCCGCACCGGCACACCCAGACACCGCGCTCGGGCCCCGTTGAAAATGGAAACGGCGCCGGGATACGTCGGATTTTCGAGAATCACCGAGTCTCCAGGCCGGACGAACGCTTTGCTGATCAAATCGAGCGATTGCTGGCAGCCACCGGTAACCAGTAAATTCTCGTCTTTCACCGTGAGGCCCTCGCGGCGGAGCAATTCGATCAAGGCTTCTTTCAACGGCGCATACCCATCCGAAGGCCCCAGGTTCAGGACATCGTGCGCTTCCCGCTTCAGTACCGCGCTGACGCAGATCAGCAGCTCTTCCACCGGGAAAAACTCCTGCGCCGGCCGCGCCATCACGAACGACAACGCGTCCTCAGGCGCGCTCGCGGTCAGGCGGCTTAACACCTCGTCGCCGCGCTCATCGGCGAATAGAAGCTCCCACCGAATCCCATTCGACCCGTTCAACACCGGTGGGGCGGGTGGCGTGATCTGCAAGCCATTGCCATTGCCACGGATAAATGTGCCTCTGCCGACGTGCCCCTGGATGAGACCTTCAGACTCCAGTTCCGCATAGGCGTTGGCCACCGTGGTTCGGTGCACGCCAAGCATCGTCGCTAACTCCCGACTGGCCGGGATGCGGTCGCCGGGACGCAAATCGCCTGCATGCACCAGGGCACGCAGCTGATCGCGCAATTGAACGTATAGGGGAACGTGACTCTCAGGCTGGAGATGTACCGGAAGCATTGTCTCTCACCCTGAGCCAATTTTACACGAGATTGGACTGGTGCAAGAGCCAATTTGTCTCCGAGCGCACGGGATTGCGGCAAATTGACCGGTGGCTTGAGTGACGGGCGGGAACGTTGTTGCTGAGGATCAATTGGGTTGCCATCCGGCATCCTCGTTGGATGCCGTTAGGATGACAAGCCTGTAGCGGGTTGGCGCTCGTGTTGCGGTTACGGATCGTCAATTCGAGCTAGTTAACAAAACGCGGTGTTATGTTAACTGCGAATGAGCCCGCGTCGCTCCGCCGCTCAGGGTCCAGGCCCAAATCCAAACTTGCCGGTGCTCTCCCCTTCCGCCAAGTCCCGCAGACACAACTTCGTCCAGTCTCCGCGATCGCATTGATACAACTGCATGAGCGGCAGATCGGCCTGCTGAATCTCGTAAGCTCCAGCCTGCATATCATTGCCGTCGTCCGGCGAATTGGAGACGATCCAGCTGCCACCATTCGCCACCCGCACGCGAAACTGCTTCGAGGACGGCTCGTAATTCGAATAAACGAAGCATCGGTGTATGCACGCGCGATCGGCCAGATGAGCGATGAACGGAATGCGCGAGTCGAGCTCCGCAAAGAGGGTGGGGATCACGCGGACCCCGAGCGGAAGCCGCGACAGAAGCGTCTCGGCGTTGGCCTCCATGCGATTCAGCTTTCCGGTGTCCTGATACAGAAAAACAAAGAAAACCGCTGCTATCCCCGCGAATCCAATGAAATGCCACTTCCTGGGCCGGACATATCCCAGAACGCACAACCCCACAATCGCTGAAATCGTCGTCAGGCGGGAAACCAGCATGCCGATCCAGGCCGCGTCGGGCGAAAAACGCACATTCTCCGGCGCAAACGAGACCGCGCAAAACAAAATGAGATAGAGTTCGAGGGGAACTTCGAGTCGTTTCCAGGAGCCTGCCTCTTTGCGTGGAACTATAATGCCCAGCACGAAGCAAGCAATTCCGAAAAGCACCGCGGCCCATCCTAGAAATTCGTAACGCTTTCCATACAAAACCAGTTGATCGACGCCGATCCCGCGAAACGGCTCCGGGTGATAGAAGTCAGCGACGATCACGTTCGATCGATGGACATACCATCGAAACGCACTGCAAGCCGCCACGACCGCCGTCGGGACTACCAATTTCCAAGCACCGGGAAGTGCCGGGCGAATCGCGAGATAGACAACCACTCCGATCACCCAGACAAGGCCCATCGGATGCGCCATGGTAACCAGAACCGCGATCACCACCGCCGGAATCCAATTCCTCTGCCAATCCCGCCACATCAGCGCCAGGCACAAACACCCGAGGCCGATGGACAAGTAGTAGTTCAGGAAGCCCATGTTGAAGGAATAGCCGTAGCTAAGCATCGCGATGCAAGGAGTGAACATCCAGGGCGCCTGGCCGGCAACAACCGTGACGAAGGCAAACACGCCCCAGAAAAAAATCAATACGCAGGCCGACACCACGATTTTCTCGGCCGCGGCTAACCCCACCCAGTTCCCAACGTGCAGCAGCCCTAAATCAAACAAAATGTTGTGCCATTGCGGCACCACATACAGCCCGGGGGCCTGGCCCTTGGCGATCAACTGCGCAAGCCAGGCGTTATAGACGTGGCTGCCCAGATCGCCAGCCTCAATGTGACGGTGCCACAAACACGGCACGATCACCAGCGCCGACACCGTGAGCACTCGCAACCAATTCCGCTGCAGGAACCTCAGGGCGTCCCCGACTCCGTTGCCTTGGTCCATCATCTCGGATCGCGTTTCACAGTTTTGTTTTTCGGCCTTAGTAAGACCGCCATTCTACCCGTTCCCGCGCCGATCCACCGAACGAGCCCAGGCTCAGCGCGGGCCAACCAAGTCGAGGACTTCAGTTCGCTAACTAAATGCTAACTAAATAGGGTCCTTGACCTTCCCCTAGTCCTCGGTCCAGTAGCGGGCGTGTGTCCACACAACCGAAAATAGTGGTCAGCAAGGACTACGATTGCGGGGTGCGCCTCAAGCCATGCGTTCGACGACAAAATCGCTCGCTCTTATTGCGTTCATCGGGCTACTTGGGGTCGCGTTCTTGGGGGGTTGCAGCGCCACGACCACCTTGAAGAGCAGCCCGTCGACACCATCGACACCAGCATCGACCTCCGTTACCGTCAGCCCGGCCAGCGCCAATATCCGCGCGGGTGACTCCTTTCAATTCACCGCGACGGTTTCCGGTAATTCCAACACCGCCGTCACTTGGGCCGTGAATGGCGCCGCTGGCGGTTCCGTGGCACTCGGAACAATCTCTTCCACCGGTAACTATAGTGCACCGTCATCGCTGCCGAGTCCCAACACGCTTACGATCACGGCCACCAGCGTCGACTCCAGTGCCGCGACTGCCTCCAGCGCCGTGACCCTCCTCAATCCCACTCCTGCTCTTAGCGGCACAAATCCCGCGAGTGTTGGCACCGGCAATTTCTCCCTGACCATTACCGGCAGCAATTTCGTCTCGGGCGCTCAAGTGCTTCTCGCCACCACGCCGCTCACTACAACTTTCGTCTCGAGTACGCAGCTCACCGCCACGGGCTCCGAATCCTCAGCCGGGGTCTTTGGTATCACGGTGGTGAACCCTGATCCTGGAAGCAGCAGCTCCAACAGCCTTAATCTTCAAGTCGGCGGGTCCCAGCAAGCTTCCGGCTGCAGCCAGATGTCGATTGGCCAAGGGGCGAGTCTGAACGGGTTTCTTCCTTTTTCTTCGGCCAGCCCCTGGAACCAGGACATTTCCTCTGCCGCCGTCGATTCCAATTCGACGGCGATCATCAATTTCATCGGCTCGACCATCGGACTTCACGCCGATTTCGGCGCCGGGCAATATCAAGGCTCAACCATCGGCATCCCCTACTCCGTCGCTGGTCTGCAGCAGCCGAACATTCCCGTCAATTTCACGGCGTATGGAAGTGAAAGCGATCCCGGCCCCATGCCCATCGCTCTGACCGATCCCATCGAGGGCTACCCCAATCCGGGCACAGGCGACCGACACGTCCTGGTTCTCGACAACGCCAATTGTTTCCTCTACGAGATGGACAGCTCCTACCCGCAAACCAGTTCCTGGAACGCCGACTCCGCAGCCGTGTGGGATCTCCTCGGCAATGAGCAGCGTCCGTATACGTGGACTTCCGCCGACGCCGCGGGCCTGCCGATTTTTCCCGGCCTGGTAAGATACGACGAAGTTGCGGCCGGCACCATCTCTCACGCCATTCGCTTCACGCTGCAGAATAGCCGCGCCGCGTTCATCCCGCCGGCATCCCATTGGGCCGCCAATTCCAGCAACGCGCTGGCCGCACCGATGGGCATGCGTATGCGCCTGAAAGCAAGTTTTGATGTCTCGGGATATTCCGCGACAAATCAGGTGATTCTGAACGCATTCAAGAAGTACGGCATCATCATGGCCGACAACGGGTCATCGATGTATATCAGTGGCGCGCCCGACGATCGGTGGGACAACAACGACCTTCACAATCTTGGGCAGGTGCAAGCTACCGACTTCGAAGTCATCCAGATGTCGCCGGTTTACACGCAAGCCAACGTGCCAACCGGGGCTTCGCCGAACATCGCATCGTTCACGACCAGCGCCGCTTCGGTGAGCGCGGGCACGAGCGTGACGCTGTCCTGGCAGCAAACTGGCGCCTCTTACGTAATCGTCTCGCCACAAATCGGCGCCGTGCGGGGATCTAGCGTCTCGGTCACTCCAGCGGCGACTACCACTTACACCCTGTACGCGACGAATGCGTTCGGGCAAACCACTTCAACGGTCACGGTCACCGTTCACTAACCGATCTTATCGGAGTCCATGCGGCACCTTGAGTCCGTACGGGCAGGGGTTATGTCCTCCGCTTTCCGGCCGTCGCCCTGACCTTTTTTTCTTCTTTTCCCTTTTTTCCCCCTTCTTCGCGCGCATGCGCCTTCCAGAAAGACTCGACTGCGCCGCGGGCCAGCCAATCCTTGTCGACTGCTGGGCCGAAAACGTGCTTGAACAGCATTGGTCCAAGGAGCAGCGCTACGCCCAACTCTTCATCCAGCAAGGTGGGGAAAATTCCCTGCTTTACGCCCCGACGCAGCAACCTCTTCAACCGGTCGCGCGGCCGCTCCATCACACGAGCTCGCCAGGCGCGCCCAAACTCAGGATTTCGCGCCGAATAAGCGATCAGATGGGGCATGAGGCGTTTCTGGATGGCCGCTCTGTCGTGCGCCGGCTCGTATTTTAAAAACGCAAGCAAGTCGGCCTTCAAGTCCCCGGAGTCCTCATCCGTGGGCCCTTCGTCCGCTCCATGGACATGGACCAGCACTTCAAGGCAAAGGGCTTCTTTGTCGGCCCAGTGTTTGTAAATGGTGGCTTTGCTGACGCCGGACGAGGCCGCGATGGCGTCCACGCTGGTCTTATCGAGGCCGCGCTCGGAGAACAGCTTGGCCGCCGTATCCAGGACCTTCTCGTGCGCGCGTACGCTTAGACCCCGGGTCATGTTCTAAATCTCGATCTTCGAAAAGCGCCACGCCCCCAGGCAGAGCAAGATCACCGCCACCACCGCGAGGACGAGCAGATCGGTGGCGGCGCCGAAGTAGCCGCCGCCCAGCAGCGCGACGCGCAAGCCGTCAACGCCGTAGGAAAGCGGATCGACCGAGGTCACGATGCCGAGTGCGCGAGGAAGATTCTTCAGTGGAAACAGCGCTCCCGAGAGGAAGAAGATGGGAAGCACGAGGAAGTTCATGACGATGGGAAAGGCTTGCATATCCTGGAGGCTGGACCCAATGGTCGTCCCCAACGCCGCGAACACGATGGCAATCAGCGCCAGGAACAAAAACGCCAGGGGCACCGTGGCGAGACTTACGGGACGAAATCCGGCAATGAGGCACACCGTTGTTACCAGTAAGCCCTGGATCATCGCGGTAGTCGCGGCTCCCAGAGTGCGGCCGATCATGATCTCGATTCGGGGCACCGGGGCGACGAGCGTCTCTTTCAAGAATCCGAACTGGCGGTCCCACAGCAGCGCGATTCCCGAAAACACCGACGAGAACAGCACCGCCATCCCGATCACTCCGGGAGACATAAACTGCAAATAGCTGCCGCCACCGGCCTTCTGATAGACCGGGCCGAGGCCGAAACCCAGCACCAGCAAATAGAGTAGCGGCTGCCCCATCGACGCGATGATCTGGGCGCGCGATCTGGTATATCGCTTCACTTCACGGAGCCATAAAATGTAAATCGCTTCCATCTAGCGCCTCCACATCTTTGCCATTTGCCGCATCTGGTCGGCGGACCCCGCGCTCTCGTCGCGGATGGCCGTTCCGGTTAAAGCCAGAAACGCTTCTTCGAGAGACTCCTTGCTGGTCTGGGCCTTGAGCTCCGAGGGCGAACCCGTCGCGACGATGCGGCCGTGATCGATCACCGCGATGCGCTGGGCTACGCGATCGGCTTCGTCCATGTAATGGGTGGTTAGGAAAACGGTCACGCCCTCACGCTGATTGAGGTTCTTCACGTGGGTCCAAAGCTGGTTTCGGCTTTGCGGGTCCAATCCCAGAGTCGGCTCGTCGAGAAACAGAATCCTCGGCGTATGCAGGAAGCCACGCGCGATTTCCAGTCTTCGCTTCATGCCCCCGGAAAATTGCTTTACAGGACTGTCTTTGCGATCCCAAAGCTCGAATAATTTGAGGAGCGTCTCGGCGCGCTCGCGGCGGACTTTACGCGGCACATGATAGAGCACGCCATGAAGATCCAGGTTCTCCCAGGCAGTCAAATCCTGGTCCAGGCTAGGATCCTGAAACACGATTCCAAATCTTGTACGCACTTCATGCTGCTGGCGGGTGGGATTGAGTCCATCGATCTCCAGAGTTCCACTCGTGGGAGCCAGCAGAGTTGTCAACATCTTGATCGTGGTGGTCTTGCCGGCGCCGTTTGGACCGAGAAAAGCGAAGATTTCGCCGCGCGCCACCTCAAACGAAATATTGTCGACTGCTGTGAAGTCCCCGAACTTCTTCACCAGGTGCTGCACGCGAATCATCAGCCGTGACCTCCTCAAAACATTACGGACGACGGCCCGCAGAGATTACGCATACTAAACGGTTCAGTTCACTCTGTCAAACATCGACGTTATACCGAGCGGAGTGGGGAAATCCGTGGTCTTCAAGCGAGGCAACAACAAAACTTGTAGCGGCGCAGTGTTGCTGCGCTCCCTTGTTGGCAAGATTTCAATGTCCGGAAGGTCTTTGCTTTGCGAGGTGGAGGGTTACTTCGACAGCTGGTTCTCCCCCAGACGCTTCAATCTGTCGCGCAATCGGCGCTGTAAGACTGTAGGCGTATTGGGGTTGAACGCTACCAGATACCACAAAGGCTGGCTGCGATCCCGGCTCAGCCACGTCAGTGTCGTCGCATCCGCGTTCGGGTGACGCGCCACGTTCTCGCGGATGGCTCCGTAAGGATGTTTCGCGAGCTTGTGCAAGGTCTTCGAGTTCGCTCGTGGATGCTCACTGATCAAACGCAGCAAGTAGAAATCGGTCTGCGGAGCCTGCTTCACGAGCTTCTCCAACATTTCCGGCTTGGCATCCGCGCTCAGCACCAGCCCGATTTTCTCGTCCCAGGCGGTATTGATCTGGTTCAATTCCCGCGTACGTGCGTGAATCAACTCTTCCAGTATTCGGCGTTCCTGCTGCATACGCGCGATCGGCAATTCGGTGCCTTCCAGGGAATCCAGTACGCGCAGCAAATGCTGGCGCTCTCCGAATACGATCTGTGAGGTACGCGTGGTCGCGCCTTTTTCTTTCTCTTTGTGCTGGACCAGGTCGGAACGTCGCATTTTGTGGTTGCTCCGGCTCAATCCCCTCCCAAGCCTACCAGGGACCGCGCCTGTATTTGCACTGCCTGTGTGTCACTGAAGCGAACGATAGGGCCACTGCGAGTGGCCACTGCGAATTATGTTATGCGTCGCACGTGCGGTAAAGTTACCTGCGAGCCTTATGTGCCCGATGTGCCACCGCCACCAATTTTGTCTAACCGCGCATCCCTAGCGGTTTTTTTTGATCCAAGCAAGGCGCTCAGAAGAGGACCCGGAAACATGCCGCCGCCAAATTCCGCTTTCGACGAACACAAAGATGAACTCGAACACTACGAGCAGATGTTCGGCTGCGAACGTGGCCGCCTGGCCGTTTCTCTCGATCGTCTGACCAACGCCTTAGTTCTCGTGGGTCAGCACGGTGTCTATTGCACCAGCCAGCGCAACCCGATGGTCCCCGCCATGGACCTGCGCATGATCGTGCAGGAACTGACTCACGCCAAAGAGCTGACGCAATCGGTCATGGAGGAACTGCGGCGGGCGAACGAGGAATAGTCGTCGCCTTCGTGAGTCGCGGGCCAGTCCATTTCCCCTACGATTCTCGGGTCCGTTTCCCCTCTGATTCTATTTGTGGATGAGGAATGGGTTGGACCGGCGTTCTTCGCCGATCGTAGTGCAGGGGCCGTGGCCTGGGTGCACTACGGTTTCATCCGGGAGTTGCAGCAGCTTGCTTCGCAGCGAATCGAGTATTTTCTCCATCGAACCGCCCCACAGATCCGTCCGCCCGATGCTCCCGGCGAAGAGCGTGTCGCCGGCGAAAAGTTGCGGAGGTGGAGCGGTAGCGATCTTCCCGGCCTCCTGTGGCACGTAAAGCGAGATGCTGCCGGGGCTGTGGCCGGGCGTGTGCATCACCTGCGCGGCGAGCGAACCCCATTGCAAAACGTCGCCGTCGGTCAGTAGCTGATCGATCTCTCCGGTCTCCGGCGTCGGCACGCCAAGAAACGCTGCTTGGACTTCCATGCCTTGATACAGCGGGACATCCGCACGATGCATCATCACCGGGGCGCCGGTGTATTGCCGCAGCTTGTATAGACCGCCGACGTGATCGATGTGTGCGTGGGTGCTGAGGATGGCCTTCACGGTCAACTTGTACCGGCCGAGCAGTTCCAAAATGCGGCTGACTTCGTCGCCGGGATCGATGACCAGCGCCTCACCCGTGGCTAGGTCGCCGATGATCGAGCAATTGCATTGCAGCATTCCCACCGGAATGCTGATGTGTATGAATCTTTCGTTGCTTGGGTCGAGCACCGGCTTCGAATCGCCCGCCATGTCCGGGAGTATAGCATCGGCCGAGACCGGCTTCGCGAAACAACCGGCTCTGCTAAACTGGATTCTTGCTGCGGAGTGCAGAAGGAATGGAAGCGATCGAAAACCAGCGTGTTCTTGAAACGCCGCTCGCCGATGTGCATCGAGCTGCCGGCGCGAAGATGGGTCTGTGGTTCGGCTCCACTTTGCCCGATGACTTCGGCGATTGGCGGCGCGAATACTACTTCGCGAAACAGAGCGTCGCGCTCATCGATAAGAACCACCGCGCCTACATTTCATTCACCGGACCGGACAGGGTGCGCTATCTCAACGCCATCCTGACGAACAACATTAAAGATCTTCAGCCATCCCAGGGCTGTATCTCGCTGTTGCTAAATCCGCAGGGCCGCATCCTCGCCGAAATTGAAACGCGAGCGGAATCCGACAAGCTTTTCTGCGTTTCGTACGGCATGATTCGCGAGCGGCTGATTGAAACCCTGGACAAATTCATCATCATGGATGACGTCACGCTCACCGATGATACGGAGCGCTATGGCACTCTGTCCCTGGAGGGGCCAGCCGCATCGAAGATGATCGGCGAACTCGCCGGGATCGAGCTGGATTCGCTTGGCGAAATCGTTAGCGTGGATGCGAAAGTCGAATCGATCCCTTGCACCGTTACACGAAAATCATTTAGCGGATTTCCGGGCGCCGATATTTTGATCGCTGCCGAGAATCTGCAATCGATGTGGAAAATCCTGCTCGAGAAGGCGACCTCCGCGGGCGGCGGAGCCATGGGTTACAAGGCACTGAGCGCACTGCGACTCGAACAAGGTGTGCCCTGGTTCGGGTACGACTTCGGCGAAAAACAGATTCCCCACGAAGCAGGGTTGCAGGACAGCCATATCAGCTATACCAAGGGTTGCTATACCGGCCAGGAGATCGTTGAGCGAGTGCGTTCGCGGGGCCAGGTGAATCGGCGGCGAGTCGAGTTGATTTTTCCTGGCTCGCGCGTTCCATCGGCTGGCGAAGTTCTCACCGCTGATGGAAAGGAAGTTGGTTTCGTCACACGGGCTTCGGCTTTGGCTTCGCGGCCGTTCGCGATTGGCATGGGCTACCTGAGAAAAGAAAATAATGCGGTCGGCAGCCACGTCGATTGGGCTGGCGGAATCGCTAGGGTCGCGAAATTTCCTGATGAACTCAAGGCCCTCGGCTGAGGCCTTTTGGGTTCGTTCCCGGAGGGTTCTTAAGTTTGTTCCCGGTTTTCTTTCAGGGGAGTCGGTTTCGTTCGGGGACCAATCTAAAGATCGGCCCCTACCACTATGGCTGGTCGACCAGCTTCCAGGTTGCGTCCGGGTCGTATTCGGTCATGGAGCGGGCGATTTTTTCGGTGTTGGCGCCGAGATTTTTTTCGTAGACGCGGCCTTGCTGGTTGATGATGAACGTCATGACCCCGGTGCTGCCCCATTTCTCCGGGTAGGCCACCAGGGCGTAGCCTGCGATCATGTTGCCGTTGATGATGTAGCCGTATTTGCCGCCGGGCGCGTGAGGGCCCTGTCGCGTCAGGATTCTTACGTAGTAGCCGTAATAGGGGGCGTGATCTGCTGCTGCGGCTTCCTTGTTCGAGCCGCCCTGCCCTGCTGCATACGTCGTTTGCTCTTTGGGACCATAGCCTTCGGCGCGTGCCGCGGCCATCAGGGGACCCAGTGGACTTGGTTTCTGGTCTTCCGCAGTCTCCCAGAACAGGCCATCGTGTTTTCCGGGGGAGCTGATGAGATGCTGGGCGTATTCGGCGACTCCGTCGTGATCCCAATCGCCTTCGGTGTAGTACTCCCACTGCGCGACCGCATAGGCCCGGCAGGTCTGGATCGCTGCAAACTCATTTTCGCCAACGCGACGATTCACCACCTCGTCCAGGCCCGCCGTCGTGTCGAACTGCCATTTTCCGTTCTTTTGAATGATCGGAATGGGCGTAGGCCAGTTGTTTTTCCCCACGACCACGGTGTATTTGGACTCGTTATCCTTTTGCAGCTTCGCGGATTCCTCCACGGCCTGGGAAAAATCATTCAGGTCCTTGTCATCCTCGACTTGATCGCCGGACAGTAGCTTGTCGTAGTCGGAGCCGAAGATGCTTCCCATCGCGGTGCGATCTTTGGCCTCGGCAGCGGACACCAGCGCCTGCAACGCCGCGTCCGGCGATGAAAAGCTCGACGGTGGCGTCGTTTGAGCAGAGGCCCGCGAGGTGGCGGATAGGCTTGCAGCGACAGCAAAGAGGAGAACCATCAGGCACGATCGATATTTCCAATCGAGAACGCTCATTTGCGAATTCGCCTCCACCGAAGATTCTATTTTATTTGACGAGTTCATGGCTTTTTCCCTCCGCCGCCGTGTGGCGCGGGCGCATTGTGCTGAGGAGGTGCACTTTTCTGCGGAGGTGGATTTCGAACAGCGGGCGCAGGGCGTGCAACCGGAGCCGGATGGCTTGTCTGGGCGCGGCTAGCCTGGCCGCGTTGGCTGGCTGCGCGGGAATCGAAACTCCCCTCTGAGCGGCCGAAACTGTGCGGCGGTTGAACCTGCGGAGGCCGCTGCACCTGATTCTGGACGTTGGGCCGATTCTGAGGTTGCGCCGACGTATTACCACGGTTTTGAAATTCGGGACGGTTTTGCGGCTGCAGATTGCCGTGGTTTTGAGATTCCGGACGATTCTGAGGTTGTGGTGGTGTGTTGGGGCGATTCTGGTTTTCCACCTGCCGCTGCTGCACCTGCGGGGGCCGGTCGTTGCGCTGGTTGTTGTTCTCACGACCGCGAAAATCGTTGTATCGCGCGTTGTTGTTGTCAATATTGCGATTCAGAATCTTGTTGTTGACGTCGTTATTTGGGCGAGTGTTATTAGTTGGGCGATTGTCGCGATTGTTTGGTGCGTTCACGTTGTTGTTGAAGCGCGGGTTGTTGTTCCCCCGATTGACGCGATTATTGTTGACCTGCACGTTGTTGTAATTAACGTTTTTGTGGACGTAGTTGTAGCGATTTATGTTCTCGACGTTTACGCGCCGATTGATCACGGTGCGATTCACGTTCACGGTGGTGTAGCGGTTGTTGATGTAGACATTGTTCGCATGAACGTAGGTTCGCGAACGCTCCATCCACCTGCCGTTCCATCCGCCCCACGGCCGCCAGCCGGTATAAAAAACACCGCCGTAGCCGCCGCCAAAGCCCCACCTGAAGTCCAGGTTGAGCCACGCGCCGATGGGAAACCCGACGCCGAAGGCGATCGCGGGTCCATAGTAAGGACGCCGGTAATAGCAGATCGCGGGATCGTACACCGGTACGTAGATCACCTGTGGCTGTACCGGATCGATGGCGATGTAGTCGTCATTTACCAAGACTTCCTGTTGCGGCGTCGTTTGCAGATTGCCGACGTTGCGCGCCATGTGACGCAGGCGTTGAACCGATGCGGACACGTCGGTGGACTGGTTGACATAGGCCTGGCCGAGCGAGGTGGTCCAGTCGATCTTGTCGGCCATCATCTCGACGACGGATGGGTAGTGCGCCACAGCCTTGACACTGACGTCCCAATTTTGATCGTCGATTCCGGCCTGGCCGTTGCCGCGAACCCAACGCGACGCTTCTTCCACCTGATCAGGAAAGGTGGCCGCTACAAGCAACTGAGCGAGTAGCGGATCGGGGTAGAGCGCAACCGGAGACAGCAGGTTGTCGAGCTGCTCGGGAGAAAATGATTCGTAGGGAGCGTTCTGGCCTTGATCTGGATACTGACCTTGGTCCTGGTTCTGGCCTTGGTCCGGATACTGCTGATTTTGACCCTGGTACGGGGGCTGATTGGGATCGGGCTCCTGCCAAGACGCCATCGCTCCCGATGAGCCGGAAGCTCCTGCTCTGCTTCCGGGAGCGCTTAGTAGTGAAAACATGAGAAGCACGAGCGCGGTTCTACGCATGCGCGATATTCTCCTTCCCTGACGGCCGCTCGAAGAACGCCCACCAGGGCTAATTGCAGGGTCACTGACGTCTTACAACTATTAAACACCGTGGGTGCGGCGGAGTTGTAGAGGCCGAGGAAGTGGGTGTTTCAAGCTTAACAGTTGAAGTAGCTCTTGAGATGAGAAATTTTGGTTATTCACCTGTTGCCCGCGGCAACGAGGAACTTTGGGCAAAGAAGAGTCGAGAGACAAACAAAGAAATCAAAATTCAGCATCTTTCGAGCGAGCCACAAATAGCGGCGTGAATGCGACGAATCGCTCGCAACGTGTGCGCTCGATTCCATTCGAACCACCAGCCGATTCATCACTAGGCTTCCGCGACCCGGACCCCGCAGCCAGGATTCTCGCGCGAGCACGCCGACTTCTGTAATTCCAGCAAAAGTACCGGTGGGTTGACGAACTTCAGCAATTGCCGGAGTTCGGCCTACCAGGAGACTCACTAAACCCTTTGGAATCTGCCTCTTTCAATTGGCCCCGGAGCTGCTACTCCACCTGCATGAGTTCACCACCAATGATGCTGAGTCTGGACCGCCACCTCGCCCATCGGGGCGCAAGAAAGAATGGCGCCACGAAAGGAGTTGAGCATCTCGTGTCAGGTATTCGCGGCGGAACCATGGCGCGCAGGAATGTGAGAATCAGAGATACACGGCATCATCAAGAACTCCTGCTTGCGAGCGAATTGCAATCCGAGCTGCTGCCTGCGCTGCACCCGCCGGAGGCCCGCATCGATCTCGGAGCAAAAACCGTGGCAGCTCGAATGGTTGGTGGCGATTTCTACGATTTTTATCGATACCCTGGCAAGGCCATCAGCGCCGAGACAATCGGGGACGTCAGCGGAAAAGGTGCGGCTGCGGCGATTTATGCGGGCCTGGTAACCGGCATCCTGCGCTCTCTTGCACCGTTGGAGCTTGGCCCTGGAGAGATGCTTTCCCGATTGAACAGCGCTCTTTTGAACCGCCCCGTTCGCGGGCGCTACGTCTCCCTCATCTATGCCACCTGGGACGAGCGAGAACGCCTGTTCCGCATCGCCAATGCGGGGTTGCCCTATCCCGTTTGGGTACGCGACGGGAAAGCGTCTTCGATAAAAGCTGCCGGGCTGCCGCTCGGACTTTTCGAAGATGCGGAATATGAAGAGCACACGCTGACCTGCGGTCCAGGAGATCTCGTTGTGTTTTATACCGACGGAGTTACGGAAGCTATCAACCGTGAGAGTGAGGACTTCGGCGCGGAGCGACTCGAAGAGGTCATCCGCACGCACGCCGAGGAAACGGCTGATCGCGTGGTGAGTGCCATATTTCTTGCGGTTGCTTCTCATGCCAAAGGTTTGGAAACGTACGACGATCAGACCGTGATTGCGGTGCGAACGTGATCGGGCCGACCGGTTTACATCCATTTCAGGATGAAGGTGCTGCGCTCGATACTGTACTTCGATACGGCTGGCGGAATTCGGCGTGGCGTGGCAGAGTGGCCGGATGCTGGACGAGGGCGTTTGGGCCGAAATCCGAGTGGGTGGCGAGCACTTGCGTTTGTTTTCAGAGCGCAACGCTCAGGGTGTGCAGGCGTCGGTTTACAACGTTATCGCGAAGAACTGGATCGCTCCTTCCGAGGATGTCGGAGACATCGAAGAGGGCAAGGAGAAGGCGGCCGCTTACGCGGAGGCTTATCTTAAGCGCGTGGTAAACGTCGAGCTGCCTTCGCTGTTGTGGCGGAAAGCGCGATCGGCTTAGGGTGCAGCGCTCCTAGGGTTTGGCGCGGTAGGCTCGTCCTTTCTCTGTGCCCTCTGCGCACTCTGTGGTGAAGCTCTTTTTAACGCTAGCGCTTGGGCGTGTATACGCGCACGTAGTCGACGAGCATGGTTTGCGGAAATGAAGTGGTGGCGTCAGGAGGGCCGGGCCAACTTCCGCCGACAGCGACGTTCAGGATCAGGAAGAACGGATGGTCGAAGACCCAAGACCCTGCGGTGCCGGGAGTGGCGGCGACGGAACTCGCGGTGTACGTCGCATAGAGAGTCTCGTCCAAGTAGAAGCGCACGACATCCGGCTCCCACTCAACGGCATATAGGTGAAAGGCGGAGGCAAAGTCCTTCCCTGTGGATAAGCTGACCGTGGAAGTAAGATCGGTCGCGCCGCCAGTGGTCATCGGCCCGTGCACTGAGCCATGAACCAATCCAGGCTCTTTGCCGATGTTTTCCATGATGTCGATTTCGCCGCACTTGGGCCACCCGACGGACGAAATATTGTCGCCCAGCATCCAGAACGCAGGCCACATTCCCTGCCCTGACGGAATCCTGATGCGCGCCTCGAAGCGGCCGTAGGCTTGGGAGAACAAGCCCTGGGTCTTGAGGCGTGCGGAAGTGTACTCGCGCGCGATGTGATCGGAACCTTCGTAGTCTTCCTTGCGCGCGGTGATAACTAAATTTCCATTCTCGATGCGCGCGTTTTCGACGCGATTGGTGTAGGACTCGAGTTCTTGGTTGCCCCAGCCACCGCCACCCAGGTCATGGGTCCATTTCTTGGGGTCGGGCGGCGAACCGTTGACGCCGTCGAATTCGTCGTGCCAGATGAGCGTGTAATTTTTGTTCGTGGTTGAAGCAGGGCGCTGGTCCGCGCTGACGAACAGGAGCGGCAGAACGGAAAGCGTCAACAAAAATCTAGGCAATGTTTAGAGCTCGTTTGAAGGAGCCTTTTTCGTTATCGATCTTCTTTTGGAGTTGGAGAATGGCGTAGAGCACAGCCTCCGGACGTGGTGGGCAGCCGGGAACGTAGACATCGATAGGGATGACTTGGTTGCAGCCCTGCACGATAGCGTAGTTGTTGAAGACACCGCCGGAGGTGGCGCAGGCTCCCATGGAGATGACCCATTTCGGTTCCGGCATTTGATCGTACAGCTGGCGAACGACCGGGGCCATCTTTTGCGACAGGCGGCCGGCGACGATCATCAAGTCCGCTTGGCGCGGCGATGGGCGGAAAACCTCGGCGCCGAAGCGGGCCACGTCAAAACGCGCGGCGGCCATGGACATCATTTCAATCGCGCAGCAGGCCAAGCCGAAACCTAGTGGCCAGATGGAGCTGCGGCGCGCCCAGTTCACAGCCTTGTCGAGCGTGGTGAAGATAATCCCTTCGTCTTCGAGCAGCTTGCCGAAGTCGTCGGGCTTCGAAAGAGTGACATGCTTGCCGAATGATGTGCTCATGAGGCCTCGCTTTTAAGCATTTTCGCATATTGGATCGGGGGAGACAAATCGCAGCGCCGTGATGATCTATACGGTGAGCACCACTTTGCCGAATTGGGCGCCGGACTCGAGATACGCATGGGCTGCCGCGGCTTCCGCCAGCGGGAAGACGCGATCGACGACCGGCTTCAGGCGTCCTTCGGCGACCAGCTTCATCACCGTGCGGAGTTCACTTTTCGTGCCCATGTAGGAGCCTAGAAGCGAGAATTGGCGGCTGAACAGGAAGCGGAGATCGACTTTGGCGTCGTAGCCGGTAGTGGCGCCACAGGTGACCAGGCGGCCGGAGGGGGCCAGGCTGGCCAGGCTGTCGTCCCACGTGGCGGTTCCCACGTGCTCAAAGACCACGTCGACTCCTCGCTTCCCGGTGATGCGGCGAACTTCTTCACGAATTTTCTGCGATGTGTGATTGATGACGTGGTCGGCGCCGAGCTCGCGGGCTTTGACGAGCTTTTCGTCCGTGCCCGCCGTCGCGATTACGCGGGCGCCGAAAAATCTGGCGATTTGAATGGCGGCGACGCCGACGCCGCTGCCTGCGCCGAGGATGAGGACGTCTTCTCCGGGTTGAAGTTCAGCGCGGCTAACGAGCATGTGCCAAGCGGTCTGGAACACTAGCGGGACTGCAGCGGCTTGTTCGAAGGAGAGGTTCTCGGGGAACGGCAGGCAATTCACTTCTGGCGCGCCAACCAATTCCGCGCAGCCGCCGTCGGTCATATAACCGAGGTTGGTGAACTGGCGGCAACGATTGTCGAGCCCCGCGAGACACGCGGTGCACTTGCCGCAGGTAATGCCGGGGGCGAGGACTACCTTTTGGCCAACGCGAACAGTGCTGACCTCGCCTCCGATGTGCGCGATTTCGCCGGCTACGTCGCTGCCTGGTATATGTGGGAGCGGGATCGGAACGCCGGGGATGCCTTGGCGTACCCAGAGATCGAGATGATTCAGAGCGCAAGCGCGGACGCGCACGAGAACTTCATTGGGGCGCACGACTGGGTCGGGTGCGTCGGCATATTTCAGCACTTCCGGGCCGCCGTGTTGCTGAAATCGAATGGCCTTCACTTTTGCCCGCCCGGCTTCTGGGTGGTGCCCAGCAAGCCTGTCAGGACCGTGCCGGCCAGAAGCGCGCCCCACAGCCACGGTAGGCTCACGTAGAACTTGCCGAGGGTGGGAGTCAGATAAACGGTAACCCCGCTGTGATCGCGCACGGAATAGGAATGGGTGGCGTCCGGCGCCCAAGTCGAGAAATGATGGATGCGCCACGTTAGGATAGGCCACACGCAGACGATGATTAGAAAGAGGAGCAGGACGAAAAAGAATAATATCTCGCCGGGGGAAATTCCACCCGCGGACCGGGACGAATAGGCTGGGGGCTCCATGCGTGGAAGTCTAGCGAGAGTGAAACAGCGTGTCCAGATGCAGGAGATTTGACGCGATATCCTGTGCGGGGTAACGTAAGGATGCGAATAAGCGGCGAAAACAACCGGCGAGTTGAGGAACGATTCGCTTGGAGGCGGGGCTAAAGTAGCAAGGCGGTATGTGCGTTGTGGAAAAAACCTATGGACCTGTTTGAAGAGATCGTGAGGATGCGGCGGGCTGGTCAGCGCGGGGCGCTGGCTACGATCGTGCACACGAACGGGTCGATTCCCAGCTACGAGAGCTCACGAATGTTGGTGCGCGAGGATGGGTCGCTGGCGGGGACCATTGGCGGCGGATGCGTCGAGGCCGAGGTTTGGGCCGCCGCGAAAGAGGTGATGCAGAACGAATCGCCGCGCAAGATGGTCTTCAATTTGAACAACGAAGCTTCCTACGACAACGGATTGATTTGCGGCGGAACCGTGGAGATTTTCGTCGAGCCGATTTTGCCGCAGCCGGTGCTGTATTTATTTGGTGGCGGCCATGTGTCGATGGCCGTGGCAAAGTCGGCTTTCTCGGCGGGATTTGCAATCGTAGTCGTGGATGACCGCGAGGCGTTTGCGAATTTGCAGCGCTTTCCGATGGCGCAGGAAGTGTTCGCAAGTTATGAAGATGCTTTTGCAAAGATCCAGCCGAATGCATCGAGCTATCTGGTGATTGTTACGCGCGGGCATAAGGAGGATATGCGCGTGCTCGCGTGGGCGGTGCGGACCAGCGCGCGCTACATCGGGATGATTGGGAGCAAGCGGAAAGTTTTGTCGGTGTACAAGGCGCTGGAGCAGGAAGGTTACCGCGCGGAAGAGATGGAGCGCGTATATGCGCCGATGGGGCTGGATATTGGCGCGCTGTCGCCGGAAGAGATTGCGGTTAGCATCGTGGCGGAACTGATTGCCGTGCGGCGTAATGCGGAAACGTCGGCGCACAAGAAAGTGCGGCTGGAACCGCGTCCGATCGCGGGCGCGCGTTGAGCTGAGTGATGTTGGCAGCGGTCATCCTTTCGGGCGGCGCGTCGCAGCGCATGGGTTCGCCGAAGGCGCTGCTTCCCTACCAAGGTCGTCCTTTCCTGGAACATTTGTTAGAAGTGACTTCGCACCCGAAGATTGGTGCGCGGCGCATCGTGCTCGGTGCTCACGCGGAATTGATCGCAGACGCCGTACGGTTAGCGGCGGACGAGGTGGTCATCAACGCCGAATGGGAAAAGGGGCAGTTGAGTTCGATTCAAGCGGGGATACGCAGTTTGCCTGCTGGGACCGACGGGATGATTTTGTGCTTGATTGACCATCCGCTGATCAGTGCGACATTGGTCGATGAGTTGATCGTGAAGTTTTACTCGGGACCAGCAATACCGCCAATCGCTTTGCCGGTTTATCAGGGCAAACGGGGGCATCCTGTGATTTTTTCCTCGGGGGTCTACGAGGAGCTGATGACGGCGCCGCTGGAGCAAGGGGCGCGCTCGGTGGTCTGGGCGCACGCCGGAGAAGTGGCGGAGGTGGTGACGTCGGAACAAGGTTGCGTGCTGAATTTGAATGATCCGGAGACGATGCAACGCGTGCTCGGGCTGCCGGGTTAGCGGCCCGGTTCGGATAGTTTTTGCGTGAGGGCAAGCAACGCGTCGGCGGCGAGTTGCGCGCCGTGGAATGTGGCGGCGGGAAGGCCTCCAAGAGCGACCGAGATGGATTGCGGCGTCAGGTATTGGGATTCGGCCAGCGTTCGAGTGAGAAGCTGTTCGGTCAGGAACGAGGCGCATGCGATTGCCGTGGTGCAGCCGCGGCAGAGGAAGCGGGCTTCGGCTATGCGGTTGCCATTCAGGCGGACGGCTAATCTAAGGATGTCGCCGCAGACGGGGTTCGTGACTTCGACCGTGGCGTCGGCATCGGGAAGTTCGCCGGCGTTGCGGGGATTGCGGAAATGGTCGAGAACCGCGTCCGTGAACATTTGCAGAAGTATCGCAATGCTTGGGGCGGACTGCAACGGGCTGTGAGCGGGAAATGGAACTTGGTGTTGAGTCGCGTGCTCTAGTGGCGGGCACAACTTGCTCCTCGCGTAGGCGTCATAACGAGTCTGAGTCGCGTGCTTCGCGGGTTAGATTTGCTTGAGGCTGCGCTGGACACAGACCCTTCGAAGCTCAGGGTAAACAAGAGTGTCTGTGCTACCTCAGTTCTGGGCGATGTCTGCGTGATCTTTGTGATCCGGGAAGAGCGCCTTCGCGGGCGTCTTGGCGTCGAAGACGAGGTTGAAGAAGCCGACCATCATTTCGTCCCAGCTTTGCTGGCCCCAGATCACTGTTTTTGATGGGTCGGGATTTTCCGGATTGTCGGCGGAATTGTCGAAGTGTGCGGTGCACTCGATTTTGGTGCCCTTGGGAAGAACCAGTGGCTCGGCCAAGTTGTACCAGAGCTGCCAACGCCAGTTGTATTTGGGTACGCGGAGGATGGTTTCCGTTCTGCCGTCCGGGTAGACGATGCGATATTCAAAATCCTTGCCACGCGTATGCATGTGGGGATGCAGGCCTGAGAGTTTCAGGTCTGTCGCGACTTCAAAGGAGGCGTCGACGCGATAGTTCGGGTCGCCGGGAGGAATCTTGAAGGTACCATTCACTGCGGAAAGCGTCAGGACGCGTTCCTTCGGCAGTTGCTTCGCGAAGACGAGACCCACTTTGGTTTGATCGGTCGTCGGCGTGCCCATCGGCATGTAGTGCACTTCGAGGACGATGTCCGAACCCGCTTTGATGAGCTTGGCTTGTCCGGGGCCGAGGACTTCGGCGGGTTGACCCGGAGCGTAGCCGATCAGAAAGTCGCTGGGGAGAGCGCTGGTATCGGTTTTTTCCTCGGCTTTCGACGGCGGGGCCTCGAAAAACACTCCCGGCTTTTGGTCCTTAAAATAGCTTGAGCCCGGCTCGCGCACGTACGCGATGATGTGGTGAACCATGGGGCGATTGGTGGGGCGGGCTTCGGCCATCTGCACCCATTTGTCTTCGGTGAAGCCGGTGGGGATGATCACGTATTGGTATTCGACCACGCCGCTAGCGGGAATTTGAAAAGGTCGCGGCAACTGGAAGATTACGTCGGGCTTCGGAATGTTCCAGCCTTCCAGGAACTCCACTGGCGCGGGGATGTCCTTGGGATCGCCCTCAGGCGCGCCAACGTTAACCCAGGCCACCAGCGTGCTGATTTCTTTGGCAGAGAGCGAGCGGTCGTTTGCAAAGTGGCCATACTGCGGGTCGGCAAACCACGGTGGCATGATCTTCTGTTGCACGACGCGCTTGATGCTCGGTGCCATAGGCCTGGTTTGATCGTAGGTAAGGAGAGGAAACGGGCCGGCTTCGCCGGGGCGATGACAGGTCTGGCAGTTCTTCTGGAGAATGGGAGCGACGTCTTTCGTGAACGTCGGTGGTGGCGACTGAGCCAGGAGAGAGGCTACAAAAAGAAGAGAGCCTAAGAGAATTAGAGCTGAGCGTCGCATGGTCCCTGTGTCATTTGGGTTCGGTTTTCCTCGGGCGAAGCGTGTCACGGCCGCAAGTTTGCGCTCCTCGCCACTGCTGGGCTGCAACTTATCACGAGCCTGAAGCTCGCGTCCAGATTGCGGGGGCGAATTCGTGGCGGCGCATGACAACAGGTCTGGTATTCTCGCCCGTGATTATGAAGAAACGGGATGAACGGAGGAAACTCCGCATCGTATCGCTGGCCCCGAGCGCAACGTCGATTCTGTGTGCGATCGGCGCGAAGTCTTCGCTGGTGGGGGTGACGAAGTGGTGCGTGGACGTTGCGCCGGTGGCGAGGTTGCCGCAGTTTGGAGATTGCTGGCGCATGGAGGCGGTGGAAGAGATTCTGAAGCTGCGGCCAACACTGGTGATCGGGTCGGTGCCGTATAAGCAGGAAACCGTGGCGAAGCTGCTGGAGCAGCCTCTGAATTTTCTGGCCATGAATCCGCGGACACTGGCGGACGTCGACGCAGACATTCGTTTGCTTGCGAGCATTGTGGGTCGGGCGCGGGACGGCGAACGCACGATTCGGGCTATGCGCGCTGGGTTTAACAGCGTCAGGAAGAAAGCGACGCGCAAGCGGCCGCGCGTGTATTGTGAGGCTTGGCCGAATCCGCGGATCAGCTCGCCTCCTTGGGTCGCGGAGTTGGTGGAGATCGCAGGCGGTGAGACGGTAGTGCCTGCGGGTGAAAGAGTCAGCGACGCGCAGGTCGCGGCGGCTCAGCCGGAAGTCATCGTACTTGCCTGGGCCGCAACTGGTGCGAAAGCGGACCCCGGAAAAACATATGGAGTTGCGGGCTGGCAGGATGTACATGCGATTCGAGAGCTGCGGGTGCATGTGATCTCCGACGAGCTATTGAATACGCCTGGGCCGCCGCTGGTGCGAGGCGCGATGGAATTGTGGAAGGTACTGCATGCAGACTGAGGGAGAGAAAGACAAAGAAAGAGAAGGAGGGAAAAGGACTAACACAGAGGGCACCAAGGGCGGAGCACAGAGTTCACAAAGGAAAGACAAGAGAGAAGATAACGCTGAGGCGCGGAGGTCCGCGGAGACGTGAGAGTTGTCGTGGCAGCAATCATTGAACGCCGAGACCGGCGACTGCTCATCGGACAACGACGCAGAAGCGACACGTCGCCGCTGAAATGGGAATTCCCCGGGGGCAAGGTACGGGAAGGCGAGACGCCCGAAGCCGCCTTAGCGCGCGAACTGCGGGAGGAGTTGGGTGCTGCGTTACTTCGGTGCCGGGAGATCGCGCGGGTTAAGCATCGATACGCGGAGACGGCCGAGCCGCTCGAAATCCGGTTCTTTGCCGCAGGAATTGCCGACACCGAGCTGGTACCGACGGTCTTTGAGCAGGTGGCGTGGGTCTTGCCGCGAGAGTTGGCGGAGTACGATTTTCTAGCGGCGAACGCGCGGCTTATCGCCGATCTGGCCACCGGCCACATCAAGCCCGGGGCAAGCTTGGCGGAGCCCTAGGGTATTTGCAGGCTGGTTACCCCCTCCCCCCTGCTTTTTTGTAAGTGCGGATTCTAAGGGATTTGAAATCTAATGATTTGACACACTTCCATAAGCGCGGATTCTAGGGACTTAGCGACCGTGTGGTTGCGGGACAACGACAGTGATGCTTTGCGCGACTGGGATGAATCGACGAAGTTATCTGTGTAGTTAGAGTAACCTATACGTACTCTCTGGGTCCCGGCACGTGATTACATTTCGCGGTAGTTCAGCAAAACCACGCCGATCAGCAAGAAGCAAACCGGCCAAATGCCGGCCATGGCGAATCGAGCACGGTTCTCGGCGGGCAGACGCAGTTCGAGCCATCGCGACCAAGCTGCCGTGACGCCGAGAACTGCCAGCGGCGCGTGACTCAGCTCCGCCAACACTTCTTCCTTGATGTTTCCGAGACTATGCGAGTGCGTGAGCAGGAGCGCGCTGGCTACCGCCACGAGAATCGGAAAAATCAGTTGGGATCCTGTCGAAGCTACACGCCCCGTTTGCACTCTCCATTCAAAAATCGCCAGCCCAATCACAAGGAGCGCGACGATGCGGTGAAGCAGGACTTCGGGATCCGTCATACTCACCCAAAAGCCTACGGGGCCGAGCGGCCAAGTCTCCGGATCGCTTCTCAATATAAGAAATGCGGATAGTGCCAGGAAAATGAGAGGCCAGTTTCGAGTCCACGAAACGCGGGCAACCTGCGCGATCAGTGCAAGCAGACCAATCGCCAGGACGATTAGGCCCGCCCAGTGATGGTTGTACTCAGACCAGGCCTTTTCCGCAACGGTGTTTGGACGGTTTCCGGCTTGCCCGGGAACGTACGAGGCGGTGGAAAGGCTTCCGGAGTCGGTTGATGTTTTCTGCGCTGCATAAACGTCTTCCGGTAGTTCCTCATGCTTGGGACTGGTGAGCCGGGGTACGCGGGGACTCATACGCCCATAGATCTCGGTGGCGTGCACGCGGTCCGCGGCTAAGTCTATTGCAGGCGGAAGGGATGTCAACGACGCCGCCAAAAGAATGACCGTGATGCCGATTCCAATTTCTGCTTCTCCAAACCGCCGCAAGCTATCGAGCAACCGGCTGGATGATCCGCGAACGATCTGGTAGTTCATGGCGCCAAGCAGCAGAAGGAGCCCGAAGAGAACGATCTTGGTGATTACCATGACGCCGTACGACGTGCCATAGGCAGCGCTGAGCGAACCAACGTAGGAAAAACTCAAGACGAGACCAGCGGTCGCGAGGACGGCAACACTGACTAGCGCGAGGCGCGAGAACCGGGCGCTCAGGGCGCGTGCGACGTCAGCATTGGGAGCATGCTTCAGTCCAAGCAACAGATAGGGCAAACCACCCAGCCATACGGCCGTTGCGGCTTGATGCAAGCCTGTGAAAGCGGCTAGTGGCAGGCGGTATTCCAAGCGCGACATCGCGTGACTGGTCATCACCGATGACGCCAAAACAAACGCCGCCGGCAGCAGCATGTCGGCATAGCCGCGGGAGCACTGCGTGTGCGCCAAAGCCACAATGGTTAGTGACGAGACGATACCCAGCGCGCCAGCGACGACGAAGTTCGCTCCGCTGACATCGCCGAAAGACATCCCTGCCGATTGCATCAAGAGGAGAGAGCTGGAAAGCAAAACCGCCGTCTGTGCCACCGCCAGCGCCGCCGCTGCGCGCCGGATCCAGCGCAGCGCCACCTGCTGTAGTTGGTCCGCGGGCATTCTGGTGGGTCGCGCGACGAACACAAGAAAGACGATTCCGCCGATGGTAAGCGATTGGGACGTCAGCGTCGCGCCCCGCAACAAAACAGACAGGAAACCGAAGATCTGGAGTAGGCGCGCCATTCGTTAGGTTTTCAGGAGTTGGTCACGGTGAAGGGAATCTCTCCGCGCGTAAGGTGCCCGTCGGACGCCAGCACTTGCCATCGTAGGCGGTATTCCCCCGGCGTGAGACCTCTGACTTGCGAGGTCAGCGTGTCCGCGGAAGTGAGCTTGCCGAGCTCAAGACTTTGCGTGGAGCCGTCCGACCGGAGCAGCGCTAACCGGGAACGGCTGGCATCGATGCGTACGTTGAATCGGAGCTTGACCGGAACGTCGGGTCCGGAGACTTGTCCGTTCAAAGTGGGACTGGATTCCACCAAGACCGCATGAGCGTCGGCCGTACGGAGCGTTAAGAAACTGGCAACGGAGACGCAGAGGGCAAGCGCTACCAGGCGTCGGCGATCTATCGGCATGATCACCTGCTTGTGTCGAGGAAGTAGAATGATGACCTGTGACCTGATTTAATCCTAATACTCTCATATCAGTCTCTTAGATTCGAGCGGGGATCTGTGGCAACGATCCAACCGCTAGCCCAGAGTTCGTCCACCAGTGGACCGGAAGGGCCAGGGCACGCCAACAGACAAGGTATCGCAGTGATTTCGTTGTGGAGGCAGCGCGATCGGCAGTGCGTTGCGATTCGGCTGACGACGAATTTGGTCGCTGAATCCTGCTCGCCTGGTTACCATATTTTGGCCGACAACAAGCTATATTTGAGCCAACAACGAGGGAGAGAAACAGTGTCTGATCCAGTGGTAGAAACCTTGATCCTCGATCTGCTTCAGTGGCTAACGAACGGAGAGAGGAGCTACGAAGAAGTGATGGATGCCTGGCGCACGTCATGCCCCCGCCTTACGGTTTGGGAGGAGGCGAATGATCGTGGACTTATCGCCAGCGAGTATGTAAACGGACGCGATCTTATTCGGGCTTCGTCACTCGGTCGTACGGTTCTTGAGCGGTCCAGGCCACAGGTTACCCACTAGTTGAACCTTCCAACCAGCGAATTCGGACGGGCAGGCGCGTCATGGACGTGTCCACTTCGGCAGGAAGGCCGGACGCGGGCGAAATTCTAATTTTGCTGAACAAGAAGAAACTGCATTGATCTCGCCGGGCGCGGTCGCAAAAGAATGCTAGGAAACGACCGGGTTGGGTTTGTCTGGGTTGATGCCGAGTTCCTCGATGGCTTTGTCGATGACGCTGCGTTCGATCTTGCCGTCCTGGAGCAGTTCGTGGAGGGTGGCAAGGGCGATGGAGCGGGCGTCGACTTCGAAGAAGTCGCGGAGCGATTGGCGGCCTTCGCTGCGGCCGAAGCCGTCGGTTCCGAGCGAGGCCAGGCGGCGTGGCATCCATTTGCTGACCATGTTGGGCAGCGTTTTGAGATAGTCCGACGCGGCGACCAGGACGCCGGGGGCGTCACCGATCGCTTGGGTGATGTAGGGCACGCGAGGTTTGGAGCCGGGGTGCAAGCGGTTCCAGCGTTCGGCCTCGATGCCGTCGGTGTAGAGGGCCTTGTAGCTGGTGACGCTCCAAACGTCGGCAGCGACGCCGAATTTCTGATCGAGGATATCCTGGGCTTGCAAGGCTTCGCGGAGGATCGAGCCGCTGCCGAAAAGCTGCGCGCGGAGTTTCGATTTTTTGTTTTCTGACGCGCGGAAGCGGTACAAACCTTTCAGGATGCCGTCCTTCACGTCGCCGGGCATCGGGGGCATCGCATACGGCTCGTTCATCAGCGTGATGTAGTAGAAAATATCCTCGCCGTCTTTATACATGCGGCGGATGCCGTCCTGAATGATCACCGCTATCTCATACGCAAAGGCTGGATCGTAGGCGCGCAGGTTTGGAACGGGCAGGGCCAGCACATGACTATTGCCGTCCTGGTGTTGTAAACCTTCACCGGAAAGCGTCGTGCGACCTGCGGTGCCGCCCAGAAGGAAACCGCGCGTGCGCATGTCCGCCGCGGCCCAGATGAAGTCGGCGATACGCTGGAACCCAAACATGGAGTAGTAAATGAAGAACGGAATGGTGTTGATGCCGTGAGTAGCGTAGGCCGAACCCGCGGCGATAAAGGAAGCCATGGAGCCGGCTTCGGTGATGCCTTCCTCGAGAATCTGGCCGTCGGTCGCTTCCTTGTAGTACATCAACGTGCTGGCGTCGACGGGCTCATATCGCTGGCCAACGCTGGAGTAAATGCCAGCGGTGCGGAACAATGACTCCATGCCAAACGTGCGCGCCTCGTCGGGAACGATGGGGACGATCAGCTTGCCGATTTCGGGATCCTTGAGCATTTTCCGCAACATGCCGACATAGGCCATGGTGGTAGAGACTTCCCTGCCGTCGCTGCCATCGGAAAATTCCTTGAACAGTTCGTCGTGATCGCAGACGAGAGGCTTGGAGCGGACCTTGCGGGCTGGGGTGTAACCGCCCAACGCCTCGCGGCGGGCACGCAGATATTGAATCTCCTGGCTGTCTTCCGCGGGCCGATAGAACGGAACCTCGATACAGTCCTGGTCGTTGAGAGGAATGCCGAAACGCGAGCGGAATATGCGTAGCTCTTCTTCGTTCAGTTTTTTCTGCTGGTGCGTGACGTTCTTGCCTTCGCCCGCCTCGCCCAGGCCGTATCCTTTAATGGTGCGCGCGAGAATGACGGTTGGGCCGCCACGGTGTTCGACAGCCGCTTTGTAGGCGGCGTAGACCTTGCGGGGATCGTGGCCGCCGAGACGCAGACGGCGAAGCGCCTCGTCGGGCAGCGGCTCGACCAATTTCAGGAGGCGCGGATCGCTGCCAAAGAAATGCTGCCGGACGTAAGCGCCGGACTCGACGACAAGCTTCTGGTATTCGCCATCGACGAGCTCGCCCATGCGCTTAACGAGCAAACCCTCGGTGTCACGCTCCAAGATAGGATCCCACTCGGTGCCCCATAAAACCTTGATGACATTCCAGCGGGCGCCGCGGAAAGCAGACTCAAGTTCCTGGATGATCTGTCCGTTACCGCGGACGGGACCGTCCAGGCGCTGGAGATTACAATTGACGACGAAAATGAGATTGTCGAGCCTTTCGCGGGACGCCAGGGTGATCGCGCCGAGGGATTCCGGCTCGTCGGTCTCGCCGTCACCGAGAAAGGCCCAAACCTTCGCGTTGGTGACCGGCTTCATCCCGCGGTTCTCGAGATAGCGCGAAAACCGCGCTTGATAGATGGCCATCAGCGGGCTCAAGCCCATCGAGACCGTCGGATACTCCCAGAAATCAGGCATTAGCCAGGGGTGAGGATAGGAAGAGAGTCCGCCGCCGGGCTTCAGTTCGCGTCGAAAATTCTCCAGCTTTTGTGGCGACAAGCGGCCTTCGAGGAAAGCGCGAGCGTACATACCGGGAGCGGCGTGGCCCTGAAAGTAGATAGTGTCGCCTTCGAAACTTTCACTGCGGGCGCGGAAGAAGTGATTGAAGCCGACCTCGTACAAGGTGGCCGCGGACGCGTACGTCGAAATGTGACCGCCGATATTGTGCTCGACGCGATTCGCGCGTACGACCATGGCCAGCGCGTTCCAGCGAATCAAGCTTTTGATGCGGCGTTCGAGTTCCTGATCACCCGGGAACAGCGGCTCGAGCCGCGCGGGAATCGTATTGGCGTAGGGAGTGTTGGCGGTAAACGGCAGGTCGATGCCGGAAACTGTGGCGTGGGCGCGCAGGCGCTCCAGAATTTCAGTGGCGACCTCCGGGCCGCTTGATTCCAGTACGGAGTCGAGCGACTCCAGCCATTCCTGTACTTCGAATTCGTCCATATTGTGGGGCTTTACGTACGTCTCGTTATCCATGGCCTTCGCTTGGTCCTCTTCCGTCGCCGCCGCAGTTCGCCCGCCCGAAAGGGCGCGAACAACTTATGGCGCTCATAAGCACAATAGAATACACCTGAGAACGCAAGTCTGCACGAAACGATGTGGCTGAAAATTTCCGAAACAGCATCGACAGCTCTCGGGGTGAGGGCAAGGCTGGGACGCCGTGTTGAAGCCCAGCGCCTACAGGTCGATTGTTTCCGATCTACAGCGTGCGGCCACCGTCGACCACGAGGACTTGTCCGGTCACAAATCCGGCGGTCGCCAGATAGGATACGGCGGCCACGATATCGTTCGGTCGTCCGCTGCGATGCAGTGGGGCGAGCTTCACGAAGTTGGCTTCCAACTCCGGGGCATCGCCCGGCATGGTGATCGTACCCGGGGCGATCGCATTCACGCGGACCTCTGGGGCGAGTTCTTTGGCCAGGCAGCGCGTGAGCATGATGATCCCGGCCTTGGAGATCGAGTGCGGAATGAATCCCGGCCAACCTAGAATTCCTCCGATATCGGCAAAATTAATGATCGCTCCATTCGATTTTTTGAGCAGCAGTGCCGCGGCCTGGCAGCAAAAGAAAACGGCCTTCAGATTCGTATCCAGGGACGCATCCCACGTTTTTTCGGTCGTGGAGGCGAACTCGGTTTGCAGGAAGTTGGCGGCGCTGTTCACGAGGATGTCCAGCCGCCCGAAATGTGCGTCCACTTTTTGAAACAGCTGTGGAAGATCGGAAATTTGGGCGAGATCGGCGTGCAGCGCGATGCTCCGCCGGCCCAGCTTTTCGATCTCGCCGACAGCCTTGCGGGCTTCCGGTTCGGAAGACCGGTAGTGAATGACCACATCGGCGCCTTGCGCGGCCAGGCCGATGGCGACGGCGCGCCCGAGGCGTTTGCCCGCGCCGGTGACCAGCGCGACGCGGTCTGCTAGGGGAGTTGGCATAGAAATGAAACCCTAACACAGGTCTTGCGTAGTACCTGTAGCTTCGTATAGGTCCGAGAAAGCGGCGAGGCGCGGGCCGAAGGATGGAAGAACTCGGCATGACGCATCGGCCGGGCGGAGCAAGCCCCGCCCCTACAAAGAGATATCAAGCAACGGGGAATCTCGCTGTACGACGAACGGTTTACGCGAGGGCTTCAGCAGATATAGAGTTGGCGGCTGCTAGACTGAGTAGATCTCTAAGTTTGGCTGATGGACTGACGTATTCAGACTGAGGCGCGAAATATATGGCAAGCGGCATAGCGGTAGCTTCGACTCCTTACGGCGCACGAGGCGTTCCATGGTACGTGTGGGCTTCGGCTTTGGCCGTGACCTCGACTTCGCTCGGCTTATATTGGGATATCTCGTGGCACATGTCCATTGGGCGCGACACGTTCTGGACCCCGGCGCATCTGGGGATTCATTTCGGGGCGATCGTTGCCGGGCTATCCAGCATGTTCCTGATACTCGCCACCACCTTCGGGAGGAACCGCGAACTCCGCGCGACGTCGGTAAGAATGTGGGGTTTTTACGGGCCACTTGGCGCGTTCGTCTCGTTGTGGGGCGGGCTGGCCATGCTGACGTCGGCGCCCTTTGACGATTGGTGGCACAACGCTTTTGGGCTCGATGTGCAGATCATGAGCCCCCCGCATGTGGTGTTGATCCTCGGTATTTTCACCTTGGGGCTCGGCGGCCTGTTTTTGATTGTTTCCGAGATGAACCGAGCGGATGCGGACACGCGCGCCAAGTTGAATCGCGTTTTTTTGTATGCCGGCTGCATGCTGACGATTCTGCTCTTGATGCTGATCTACGAGTATACCGACTACACCTTGACGCACAGCGCGATTTTCTACCGAGTGCTGGCGCTGGCGATGCCTCCGGTACTGGTGGGCGTCGCGCGCGCGTCGGGATATCGTTGGGCCGCGACCAAAGTGGCGGCAATCTATTTTGTGTTGTGGCTGCTGGCTCTGTGGCTGGTGCCTTTCGTGCCAGCGCAGGCGAAGTTGGGGCCGGTGTATACGCCGATCTCCCATCTGGTGCCGCTGGCGTTTCCGGTGCTTCTGTTTGCCGGAGCAGCAGCGCTGGATTTCTTGCTGGACCGAATGGCGGGACGCAACAAATGGCTGCAGTCGGTCGTAGCGGGCATCGGGTTTGTGGTGGTCATGATGGCGGTTGAATGGCCGACGGGGAGCTTCCTGGTGTCGCGGCTTGCGGAGAATCGGGTGTTCGGCACCGACTATTACCCTTATATGGAGCGAGCCAGCGACTATCACTTCAGTCATGAGATGTTTGCCTACGAGACCACACGTGCGCAATTCTGGCTCGGAATGGCGTTCGCTTTCGTGGCAGCGATTGTATCGACGCGCGTCGGTTTGGCGTGGGGCGATTGGATGCGCAGGGTGCGACGGTAATCGCATGCCAACAATAAAGCACGGGTTTGCGCTCGCGTTTGTGGTCTGCCTCCTGCTGTGCCCTGTGGCGTGGTCTCACGTGGGAAGTCCCGATGTCTACTACGAGGCCATGGCTGGTCCTTACAAATTATTCGTGACGGTGCGCACACCTCAGATGATTCCGGGAATCGCGCAAATCGAAGTGCGGTGTGTGGAAGGGGCCGTGGAAGATGTCCAGATCGTGCCGCTGCGTGTGATTGGTGAAGGATCCAAGACCGCGCCGCCTCCCGACCGCATGACGCGTTCCCCGGAGGATCCCCAATTTTTCACCGGGAAATTGTGGCTGATGGAGTCCGGCTCCTGGCAAGTGCGGGTGGACGTATCCGGTGCGCAGGGAAAGGCGCAATTGGCGGTACCGGTGCCGGCATACGCGCAACGCACGCTGGGGATGCAGAAGACCACGGGCGTTCTGCTGGCGGCGCTGATGGTGTTTCTCACCCTGAGCTTGATTTCCATATTTGGCGCGGCCGCGCGCGAAAGCCAACTGCAACCTGGCGCGGAGATTCCTCCGGTACGGCGAAGCCGCGCGCGCATCGCGATGATAGCCGCTGGAGTTGCCATCGTCGGAATTTTGTTTCTGGGTGATATGTGGTGGACGTCGATTGCCACGGCTAACGCGAGCAGCAAAGTGTACAAAGCTCCGCCCGTGGAAGTCTCGATTGTTAACGGAAACGATTTGGTGCTGAAGATGGGTGCGTCTCCGTGGCACGAGAAGCGCAAACAAATGCAACTCGATACCATCATTCCCGATCACGGGCACTTGATGCATTTATTTCTGATCCGAATGCCGGAGATGGACGATTTCTACCATCTGCATCCGGACGAAACCGCGGCGGGTACCTTCACGGAAAAAATGCCGGCGGTGTCGGGGGGACCGTACGCAGTATTTGCGGATATCGTGCGGGAATCCGGCTTCCCCGACACGATGACGGCAAAGATCGAGCTGCCGCCCGGAGACAAGGGCCGCCCTCTATTGGGCGACGATTCGAATGCGGCTGCGCCGAAACTATCGACCGTCCAGGCAAACCGCACCACGGTGCCTCTCGACCGAGACGATCGTGTCGAGTGGGTGCTCGACGCCGGCACGCTGCAGGCCCAGAAGCCCGCGCTGTTGCGGTTTCGCGTTACGGATAAGAACGGCGCGCCGGTGACCGACCTCGAACCATACATGGGCATGGCAGGGCATTTGGTGATCCTCCGCCGCGACCTGAGCGTGTTCGCGCATGTGCATCCCGCCGGATCGATTCCCATGGCGGCTCTTATGCTGCTTCAGAAGGCACCACTGTCCGGTGGAGATTCGATGGCCGGCATGCAGCACGAAGCCATAACTAATGAGATTACTTTTCCGTATGGATTTCCCCAACCGGGAGATTATCGGCTCTTCCTTCAAGTGAAGCGGGCGGGGCAGGTTCAGACTGCCGTGTTTGATGCTCGCGTCGCGCCTTAGGCGTTTCCTGGGCGTGGGCATCATGCGCCGGACTGAATTCCGGCGCCCACATGGAGGCCGACAAGTCTGCGAGCCGCGAAGCACCGCGATCCGCGCCGTTGATTCCTTCTTGTTCTTTACTGCAGACGTGTCGCTTCCGAGAAGCTGTTAGAATCGCCCCGAAGATTGGAGAAACAATGAAACTCGATTTGCTGGCGATTGCAGCGCATCCGGATGACGTGGAGCTTACGTGCGGCGGAACGCTCATCAAAATGGCCCAGTGTGGTTACAAGACTGGGGTATTGGACCTGACGGCGGGTGAAATGGGGACCCGCGGGACGCCTGAAACGCGCGCGAAGGAGTCGGCGCTTGCGGCCAAATTCATGGGCGTCTGCTGGCGTAGAGTGCTCGGCGTGCCGGATTCCGACGTCCAGGCCAGCCGCCAGCACAAGTTGAGCCTCGCCGCGGTCATCCGCGAAGTCCGCCCCCGAACAGTGATCCTTCCCTACTGGGAAGCGCGACACCCCGACCATTACCATGCCTCAACCTTGGGCTATGAAGGATGCTTCCTGGCCGGACTGAAGCAGGCGCCCATTCCCGGCGAGGCCTACCGGCCGTTCAAGATTCTATACTCGACGTCATTTGTGGAGGAGCTGCGGCCATCGTTCGTCGTAGACATTACCGAGCAGTACGAGAAGCGCAGAAAAGCGATTCTTGCCTACCGCACCCAATTTCTTCCGAAGAAGAGCCGGAAGAAGAACGAAGTTTACCTAGCGATCGATGAGTTGGAATCGCTGATGAACCAGCTCGCTAGGCGCTTCGGACAGATGATTTCCGTCAAGTATGGCGAGCCGTTCCTGGTGAAGGAACTTTTGAAGGTGGATGACGTCGTGGAGATGGACGTTCGGTCTATCTAGCAGATAATACTAGCTTTGATCCCCGGGGAGTGGCAAGACCCATCGGCCGGGCTGGGCGAGCCCCGCCCCCACAAAGGCACGGGGACGACGCGGCCCACCGGCGTGAAATTCTGCGATTCACGAGGCTCCTGTCTGGCGGTCAGATTCGCTCTTCTTCTTGAGCTGGCGAGAAGCCGGGTATGGTCGGACCGTTGGGCGTTCGGCCAGCGCGTACGCGAATCAGCGCCTCGCCTTCGGAACCGGACTTCCGCAAAACAACGATGGTGCTGAGGGCCTCACTGTAAACACGAGTCACCAGATAGGTGTCCCCCGTGCCATCTTTCTTCCAAAGCTGTCCAATCTGAATTTTTGAGACCGGCATGTGTAAACCTTGACTTTAGAGTGGCTAACCTGGAGTGTCAACTCCTAACGGGACCCCCTGCAGCACCTGCGATTAGGACCGCAAGAGCACCGACACGCAACCTTTTGTCAAATCGCAGGGAACTTGAGAGGCGGTAGGAAACCCCAGTGCTCAACCTTACATCGTAGTGAAAGAGAAGTTAGTACGGCCCGCTGGTGCGTTTGGGGTGTATACTACCGGCAGGCGGAGGTGGGAGCCATGCAATCGATTCTCCGGCAAGCAACCAGGATTACAATTTTAGGTGCGCTGGCGGCCAGCACGGCCTTGGCGCAGAGCCCGCCTCCAACCTCGGATCCCACTAAAGTAACCCCGCCGTCGGAACAGCAACAGAAGTCTCAGCAACAGCCTGTCCAGCAGCAAGACACCGTCAGCCCCAAGAATTCCAAAGAAGATGTCGAGGCCATCGGCAATCGTAACGTCGGCAAAGGCATCAACTTCTATTCGATCGAGAAAGAGATCGCACTGGGCAAGGGTCTCGCGCAGGAAGTGGAACGCTCTTCGAAGCTCATCGATGATCCCGTTGTCACGGAATATGTGAATCGCGTCGGCCAGAACCTGGTGCGCAACTCCGATGCGCGCGTACCGTTCACGATCAAGGTGATTGACTCCGACGAAGTGAACGCGTTCGCATTGCCGGGCGGATTTTTTTACGTCAACAGCGGCTTGATTTTGCGCGCGCAGGAAGAGTCGGAACTCGCGGGCGTAATGGCCCACGAGATTTCGCACGTGACCGCACGCCACGGCACCAAGAATGCCACCAAGGGCGAGATGATGCAGCTCGCCACGATTCCCCTGATGCTCCTGGGCCCCGCCGGATGGGCCGGGTACGGACTCTATGAGGGCTTGAACATCGCGATTCCATTGACGTACTTGAAGTTTAGCCGTGACTCGGAGCGCGAAGCGGACTTCCTCGGCCTCGAGTACATGTACAAGGCTGGATATGATCCCAACGCGTTCGTGACCTTCTTCGAGCGCATCCAGGCGGACGAAAAGCGCCGCCCGGGCACGATCCCGAAGGTTTTCTCGACGCACCCGCCGACTCCCGATCGCATCGAGGCTGCGCAGAAGGAAATCGCGCGGATCCTTCCGAACAAGCCGGAATACATTGTCACCACTTCCGAGTTCGACAGCGTGAAGGCCCGGCTGCGCAACATCATGTTTGCCCGCAAGGTGCAGGACAACACGCCAGGAAAGCCAAGCTTGCGGACGCGCACGGAGCAGCAACAGAAGGGCACACAGACACAGGGACAGGATCCGAACGCTAATCCAGACGATGACCGTCCGACGCTGAAGCGCCGGCCCGATTCCCAGTAAACGTAGGAACGAAAAAGGCTGAGAATGGAAAGGGCGGCCAAAACGGCCGCCCTTTCTAGTTATCTTCTCAAACGCTCTAGTTCCCTGCCGGGCTCAGAGCACCGATCGCCCCGTTCTTAATACGAAGACGTATGCGAACGGCGATCGTCGGGTGCTGTGGCGATGCCCAATCGTCGCAGTTCGTCGGCGTAATACTTTCGGTATAGGACGTCCCACTCTTCGCTGCCTTCCAGGATTTCTTTCTTCTGCGACGTGATCTTCTTGCGGACCTCGGCATCGGCTTTCTCTTCGTCACGCAAAGTTGCGGTCAGAATCTGGACAACCTGCTGGCGTATGGTGTCGCGGTCTTCGATAAATTCGACGTCATCGCTGGAAACCAGCACTTCGGTGATCTGGTGGGAGAGGCGGATAATTTTTTCGCGGCTGAGTCGCATTGAGTAGTGTGCCCTTGTTTCGACGGAAAATGGAATTAACGCAAGACCAGCTTGCGGTCGCGGGCGAGTTGTCCTTTCACCTTTTTGTACATCTCCTGATAGGAGACGCCGGTCCGCCGCATTTCGTCCTGATGCTGCGTCAGGATCTCGCGCACTTCGTCGTTCAAGCGATCTTCCACGGTCAGCTCTTCCATCATCCGCTGGCGAACGCGCGGGATGACCGCCTCTGGCGCCTTGGTTTCGATCTGATTCCCTTCCACCAACCGCTTGACGACTTCCGCCGCCATGTGACCTACGTAGTCCCGAGCGATGAGCATTCCGACCGAGTCCCTTTCCGCAAATCCAAGGCAGTCAGTTTACTGGCAGCGTAGTCGGAGCGCAAGGTGAGCGCGCGGTTGGGTGAGGTTCTGCGTCCTGGATACGTCAACGTTTCTGACCTCCGTTGACGCTTTCTATGGCTTCCTGTACGATGAATTGCGTAGGGCGCTTAGCTCAGCGGTTAGAGCGTTCGGTTTACACCCGAAAGGTCGTCCGTTCAAATCGGACAGTGCCCACCATCCGTGCGCAACACCGTATTTCCCTCAGCGGGGACGTAGTTCAGTTGGTTAGAACGCTGCCCTGTCACGGCAGAGGTCGCGAGTTCGAGTCTCGTCGTCCCCGCCATTCTTTTCAAGCGCTTGCGGAAAGTTTGGCTTCCCGGCGTGGGAACAAAAAGGAACAATAAGAAGAATCACTTCCCTCCTCCTGCCTCGGCAGTTTGAATCCGCCTCGGCAAAAGCATATTGACCACTTTGGTTTGTGCCTGCCTCTTCGCCGGCGTCAAAGCCTGGATGTAGGTATCAAGTGTGATTCGGCTGTTGGCGTGCCGCAAAGACTCTTGCACAACCTTCACGTCCTCGCCATTCGCTTTCAACTGCGTTGCGTAGCTGTGGCGAAACGTGTGCCAACCGATTGTCTTGGTGATGCCGCATCGCGCTGCCGCAGGACGGATGTGCCGGCGTAGGAGGTTTTCGGGCCAGTAGGGTTGTTGGCCTTTCATTTCGAGACTGGCAAAAATCCAGTCGGTTTGCTGATTGAACGGCGACATACGCCACCACTCAAAAAGCGAATGGGCCAATTCCGGGTCAAGGGGCATTGGCTTTCGTGATGCTTCTGTCTTAAGTTCCCCGATGACCTGGTGTACGACACCCCGGTTGAGATTGATCTCAAGCGACTCGAGATCAACATCCTGCCACTTTAAGCCGAGGAGTTCGCTTGCTCTCAATCCTGTTGCCGCCGCCAGAAGCACCATCGCCCTATAGGGGTGTTGGAGTTCGGTCAGCAAAGAACTAATCTCTCCGACATCCAACACGATTGGGATGCGCTCTCGCTTCGCACTTTGTCGCACGAGTGAAATTGGATTCTTGTCCAACCATTCGTAACGGATCGCGTGATTAAAAAGAGCGCTCATGATATTTCTAAGCTTCGCTTTTGTGGCTGCAGCCAATGAGAGGTTACCCAGCCATTCCTCCACTGCAACCGTCTTCACATCGGACAGCTTGTACGACCGCCACCGAAGAAGAATCCAGTTGTCCAAGTAGCACTTGTATGCCGCTTTTGTTGAATATGCCTTCTTGCGATTTCCCTGTGACAGTTCTCGTTCCACGTAGTGCGCGATCAACTGCTCGCATGTAAGTGGCTGAAGGGCTGCGTGAGGGGTTTCTTTGTTGACGTGAATTCGAAGTGCGTCTGCCGCCTTCTGGGCAGCAGATCGGACGGGATATTGCTCGACCGTCCCCACGACGACCTTCCGGTTGGTTCTCTGTCCGCTGGGATTCGTTTCTCGCCATCGGAAAATCCAAACGTCTGGTCCGTTACTACGTCGCTCACGTGCGATACAACCTTGCTGATAACGCATCCGCTTGAACATTGGTTCTGATATCTCCTCAGTTCTAGCGGACGGATTGGCAGTTTGAATTTATCCGAGATTGCAGCCACGCATCCAGCTCTGTTGTACGAAAATACCAGTGGCCTCCGATTCGATAGCCGGGAACTGTCCCCTGTCGGGCATAGCGTTGTAGTGTTTTGACATGAATGTTGCCCAATATCCTAGCAGCGTCTCCGCAAGCCAAGAGAGGTTCGAACTCGTGACGCCTACCCAACGACACAATCTGCGTTGTGTGGTCTATACTGCCGCCGACTCTTTGCTCCTCTTTCCCCCCTGTGGCACCCTTTTCCGGTTCTGTAAGGGCTAGACTGAATGCTTCTGTGTTCGGGGGCATCCGCTCGCATTATCGAGCGTCTTCGTGCTCATTCGCTGACAGGCTTTCGGACCGCAGAGACGAGGGACTGACTGCGAGGCGCAAGGCATGCCGTCGTGACGACGCTGTGTTCTCGCGCATGTCGAGTTGTGTTTGTACTTCCTTCATGTCTGTTATGCGGTCTCTTTGAGTCCGCCTCCCTTAAGCTCGTGAATTCTTCCATTGCCGGGTTGTTGGCCTAACCAGACCTTGAACTCGTCATCACGTTTGAACAGCACTTTCAGCGCCTCTGTGATGACGTACGACGGGGTGGAGTCGATGAACTTCGCATACTGATCGAGCTGTTGTTTCACTGACTCTTCGACACGCGCCTGAATCGTTATCGACTTTGGTTGTTTTGGGTGGTGCCTTGATGATTGCCATGCTGCCCTTCTCCTCCTTGTAGTTGGTTTTGTCCTACGTCCTGCATTACAACTCGCATTCTCCGACTCCTGCACGCGGCCAAAACACGGTCACGCTTCCTGCGTGATTGTGCCGCCGTGACTTTCGAGAGTTGCCCCTCCGTATCTCCAAGTCTCCGAATTCGATTCATCGGTTAAGGGTGAAGATCTCGGTGCAGACAACAGTGCAGAACGTAATTCTTACCTTCGCCACCGTCATGCCCGGAAGCAGATCGTCTTTGGCGAACTCTAGGCGAAAAGGAGTCTCATGAGGTGACGCCGGAGATGCTTGAATTCTCCAAGATAATCTAGTGGAGGGTGCCGGCCGGTAGATGCCACATAGAAGAGGGATTAGTGTACCCGGAACACAGGGGAAGGCAGAGCCACAGAGGGTAATACTGGGTGTGGCTGCTGACCCTCGATAGATGAGCTTAAGTCTTGGAAGGCTGCTCACCCAAGAGAATCTCGGAGCTCACGGGCGTCTGTAGCGGCCCCGCTTTCGTCCTCAGGGATGGTTGGGATCGGCACGAAGGTACGCGAAGAGAAATGGCTTGCCGCTCGGCTTGTCGCTGCCGCCCTTGGGCTCAACGGTCACAAACACAGCTTGGATTTGTTGGAGCGTCTTTGCATCATCCGAGCGTACGATCCAGCGTTTCTTCGCCACGTTGTCTTCGTAGAAGACCCCCAGGTTCAGTGCCTGTTGCCGATCAGGGCCGAGGCTCCCCCAAGCTTGGAAGGTACTACCATTTTTCAGTCCCGGAGCTTCGTCAAGGTCATAAGCATAGAAAATCAACGACTTGCCCTTCGTGAGGAAAACACGGCCACACGGTTTCTGCATCTCGCCCGTGCGGGCCACGTCGTACACCTCGGCAATATAAAGGTCCCGCGCACCCATGAGTTCGCGGATGTCCCGGTCGTGATCGAGCAAGGACTGCAATTGCCCAATGGTCCTGTCACGGTCTCCCAATAACGTTGAGGCTTCCGCTAGCTTCCCCTCGATAGTGGAAGAACGGAGCGTGTCCCCCGCCCGAGCTTGTACGGCCACCTCCAAATCTTTCTGCAGCTTCAAAAGCGACATTTCAGCAGCGTCTGCCCTTTGCGCGAGAGCATCCCGTTCCGCCAGGGAGCGGTTCTTCTCCACCTCCGTCACCTGCACGTGATTTTGTAGGTCCTGCTCACGAGCCCAAAGGCTGGCGAGTTCTGCGCTCTGCCGTTGGATCTGGGTCCGAAGTTCCGAAATGACTCTGTCGCGTTCTGCGAGTTGCTGCTGATTCGCCCCATCCGAATCCCCACGGTCGGCCGGAACTTTCGGTTGACTAGACCCAGCGGCCTGCTGATTTTCGCTCTCGGGAGAACGCACAGTATCTGCAACGTGGTTATCGTCTTTTCGTAAAAGCACCATTCCGAGGGTCACAATAAGAATGATACCGGCTGCGTAGGGAAGGTAAGACTCTAGTCGTTCAATGGACTTCCGCAAACCGGACTTCGCCTGCGCAAACGTCGGAGCTCGATCCGAGCGTTCTGAGGAAGAACCGTTTGGGGTGTACTTCTCTCGCGACAAACGCCCGAACAAGCGAGCTTCCGCTACGGCGTCGGCCGAAGCATTTGGCGGAGCATCGCAATCATCGTGAAGGTGGGGCGAAAGCGCAGGAACGGCTCTATCTACGACGGCCTCGAACTGCCGTATCGCTTTGCGACAGCCAGCGCAATCCTTGAGGTGCTTCGCAAGCGTTTCCTGCTCGTCCGCGGTCAACTCGCCCGAAGTTGACAATGCGCAAAGATCAAGTAATTCTTCATGCGGGTCCATAGCAATTCTGTGTGGCGCATTGGTCGGCAGCTTATTTAGCATAACGTCGCCAGGGATACGATCATTCCAGAAATAGACGCGCCCGCAATCTGTTCAGCCCGCGGTAGTAGTGGTGCCTCACATTACCGAGCGGCTGGCCGAGATTCTCGCTGATCTCGGCAAGTGTATAGCCTTCGAAAAAGAAGAGACGCATCGTCTCGAATTGCTCTGGAGTCAAGCTCTTGAGGCTCTCCTGCACCAATGCGCCCTCAAAAATCGCGGTCTCAGCGCTCCTGTGGTCAGTAGCTCTCGCATCAAGATCGAGTAACGGCTTAGGCGCAGTCCCGAACAGCGAATGCCGCGATGACAGGTAACGGCGTCGATTAATTGCTCGATAGTAGATGTTCTGCACAATCCAGGAACGCGCGGGACCTTTCCTGCTGTCGAAGGCTGAAGAGCTCCTAAAGAGATAGAGGAAAACATCCTGGACGAGGTCTTCTGCTTCGCCTTCATCCCGCAAAATACGTTTTCCGACACTGCGTACGAGGTTGGCGTAGCGATGAAAGAGAACTCCTAGTGCGCCTTGGTCGCCTGAGTGGATTTTTCCAATTAAATCCTCATCCCCTAAGCTAGCCAGCTCCGCGTTTTCAGCTGCTGGGAATTCTAGCTTTACTTTTCCGTTGGAGAGAGGGAAGACTGCGAACTTCGCAGCGTTGAAAGAGCTAGACATTACTGTCGCTCACCTATAAAACAACTCAACTTCTGATTCCGGCGCTCGGCTTTCCCTCCCGCCGTGCCCGCTTTCTCCGCAACGGAATCGCTCAATGAGTGGCCCCTTGCTTCTTATCGACGGACAGCGCCATATTTCTCGATATCGTCAAGCGTGCCGGTCACATTCAACCTGGCAGTTTGCAATGACCCCAATACTCCGATTGATTTGGTGTTTACTAATTGTCTGTCGTCGATCTGTCTGTAGACGATTCGGAATCGTATCGCCAGACTCTCCAAGATGCAACAAGTTCTTTTGGCGCTTGGAAAGCGGCTGCGGGATCTGCGAGCTGAGCAGGGTTTCTCTCAGGAAGCCTTCGCCGACCACTGCGGATTGCATCGTACCGCGATGAGCCTCATCGAACGAGGTAAACGTATCCCATCACTGCGTACCCTGCTAACTGTTTCTCAAGGGTTTGGGATCTCGCTTAGTGAACTTCTGCAAGACGTTGACAAGGGAGTCCTCAAAAGACGTAAGTAGTGCGTCGAGATTCGGCTAGCACGAACGAAAGCTCGCAGAGCTTGGTCGAGACAGCAAAGCAAATGGAAGTCTAATTCGTTCGGGTGTTCGGCAGGAACTTGGTCCAGATGAGAGGCATCATTTCGGGCCTAGTGATGTTTTTCTGCGCTGGAATGTTCTTGTAAACAGAGATCCTAAACTGAGGCGGTGGGCAACCGTTACCGTATTGTTTTCAAACGTCTTGCGCGGATTGGTGCTCGATTCGCTCAACTACGCAAGAGGAACACTGACGTACTCGGCTTGAGACTCGATCGTTTCTTTCGTATTTATTTTCCTTTTCTCCTTTCCTCTGAATGCGTAAGGCGAAGAACGCAAATCGTCAAGTGGATTTGCACCCCTCCGTAGCGGACTGGCTTCGTACTTTCGTCGGTGACCGTAAGGAAGGCTTTATCTTCCAAAGCGAGAGAGGAACCCACTTCACGCGTCGAACTTCCTACGCCGTTCCCTGCACCCAAACTGAACAAACTCGGAATCGAGAAACAGGGATTTCACGGCTTTCGCCGTTTCCGCGTCACGCATCTTGAATCTAACAGTGTGCAGTCTGGCCTCGTGAAATATTGGATGGGACACGCAAATGCAAGTGACGGCGAGATCGTGAAGACCACCGTCACGGACAGGTACGTCAATATGGCCAAGGACACGAAATTCCGGGCGGCGGTTGCGGAGCGAATTGGACTTGGCTTCGATATGCCCGAGCCCGAAACTGTCGAAGCTGTTCCAAGTGTTCCAAGCCGTTAAGAAACGGGGGTAATCGTAAGCGTGTGAAAACTAAGGAAAAGGTTGGCTCCCCGGGCTAGATTCGGACTAGCAACCCTTCGGTTAACAGTTGCGGCGCTCGTCTCGCGTACCAACTGCTACGATTTGCTATAGTGTTCATTTTTGTCGCTAGTAAGGGCGCTTCGCTTCCCTGTCCCACCGCTACGAAGTACGATAGTTTTTGACTTACGGTGGGCACAAAATAGGGCACAGTCTGAGTGGGGTGAACCCCTCTGTTGAGACAGTTTGGAATTGGCACACATGCAGTTCAATGATTTTCCCTTCTCAAACTTCCTCGTCTCCTTCAGGATGACGCTCGGCTGGTGAAGCGGAGGCGAGCTCTGCTGGAGAGCAACTCGCCGAGGAATAGCCAGCTGGAGACTCATCGGAACGATGAGTAGGGGGGCGGCTCTTGGGTCGCTCCCCGCTACTGTTTCCTTTTACATCGGACTGAGAGATCTCCCCATGCCTGAAAAAACTCATTGTTGCTCCAGCAGAATTTACCCCGGTACTCGCTTCTCGCTCGAACTCTTCCGGCGGCCGATAGCCCAGCGCCGAATGTAAACGGCACCGATTATAGTACTGTTCAATGAAGGCCTCGACGTTACCAAGCAAGTGCTCTAAGTCTCGGTAGTCGTTGGCATAAATCTCCTCCCGTTTGAGCGTCTTCATAAAACTTTCGCAACTGGCGTTGTCATAAGGGTTCGCCGGCCGACTCATGCTCGGGATCATCTGGTGCTTTCGCAAGACCCTCACGTAGTCTTCAGAAGCGTACTGCACGCCACGGTCGGAATGATGCACCAAACCTGGTGGGGACTGTCGTTCGGCGATGGCCTGGTCCAGAGCGGCGATCGGCAAGCGGCTCGCGAGGGTGCGGTCCAACGCCCAGCCCACCACTTTCCGCGAAAACGCGTCAAGAATGACGGCCAGGTAGACAAACTCCTTCTTCAAACGGATATAGGTGATATCCGCTACCCACAGCTGATTCACTCCCGTCAGTTTCATGCGACTGGCGAGGTTCAGATAGACCTCGAACTCGTGATCGGAATCCGTGGTCATTACGAACGCCCGCGGCTGCACCGCCAGCAGGTTGTCTTCCCGTATGATCCGCAACACACGCTTGTGATTGACCAGCATCCCGCGTCGCCGCAGCTCGGCGCTGATCCGTCGATACCCGTATCGGCGCCGGTGCTCGACAGAGATCTGCTGAATCACGCTTCGTACCTCCATGTCTTCCTCGACTGGTGCTCGCTCCTGCAGAGAACGATAAAAACCGGCTCGGCTGACCCCGGCCAGCTGACACATTCGCTCGATGCTTAAGCTGCCTTGCAAAGGCATCACTTCTTGGATTTCGTCGTAGATGGCTTCTCGCCACTGATATCGCTCTTCTGGCGTCGAGCCTCGACTTTTTGCAAGGCACCTTTGAAAAAATCCACCTCCAACGTCTTGTCAACCAGCACGCGCTTCAACTGGTTGATTTCCGCACGGAGCGTGGACTCGCGAGAGTTCCCTGGTGACGACTCCTCACCGGGGTCGAAGGGATCAAATTGATCTCGCCACTTGTACAGCAGCCGCCGATGTACACCAAGTTCCTGTGACAATTCCACAATGTTGTCGCAGGTCTTCAACCGCTCGACAGCCATCCGGCGGAATTCTTTCGGATACCGTCCCACTCGTCTCTTCGCCACTGCAGTACCTTTCCCTGCAAAGTGTGCCTTATCCGAGTGTCTCAAGTTAAGGGTTCAGTCCACTGATGGCGCCCAGTCGGGTAGAGTATCCTTGCTACATAAACCTTGGTTTAGTGTATTAATTCTGAAGCTGGGCCGGCAATGCGCATCCAGCAGTTTGTGTTTTGCTGTCTTCCTCTGTACAGATAACACTACCGCGAAGGCTCAGGTGGACCAATCGCCGAACGCGCGTGCCGAAGTGCCACAAGCAAATGTCAATCCCGTAGGAGAGAATCCCCGTGATCGACGGGAATGACATCAGATTTACGCGCCTAACAACAGCTGAAGGGCTATCGCAAACGATGGTCACAAAGATCGCGCAGGACAACCAGGGCTTTATGTGGTTCGGGACACAATATGGCTTGGACCGGTATGACGGCTACAACTTCAAAGTATTCCTTCATGATCCCAAAGAAACCAATAGTCTCAGCGGGGTGTTGATCAGCGAGCTTTTCAAAGATCGGGACGGCGCACTTTGGATCGGATGCGGTCAGTCCCTGGACGATTCGACCCAACCACGGGGAAATTTACACCATTCGCGGTTCCGTTTGTGCGTCGCATCAGTCAGGATAGCGCGCGAGTCTTGTGGCTAGCCACCGGGGACGGTCTGTACAGCTTAGACCCAGCAACAGGAGGGATCCATAAGTACGTTCACGACCCGAAGGACCCTGCGAGTCTGATCAGCAACGATATTAAGTCGAGCGGCGAAGATAGGATGGGCCAGTTCTGGGTTGCCAATAGCGAGGGCCTGGATCAATTCGATCGCAAAACGGGAAAGACCTTGCTACATATTCCGTTGCACGAATCTCTATTGGAGTTCTCGTTCTACGAGGATCACCTAAGAACCGTGTACTGTGACGCAGGACAAAGCTAGACGGACCAATAAGATAGCGTTTCTGTCGCTGCCTTGGGCGCAGGAGGTCCCGAGTTCAAATCTCGGCGCCCCGACCAAATGTATCCAGCGTATTTTCTTCAGCTTATCGAAAGTACTGTTCACCCAAAACTTCGCAGTGGAATTCTGGCAGACAGGAGGTCTGAGTTCGCAAGTCCTTTAATTCTCGAGATTTGCTTCAGGCTGAATATTCAAGAATATCGGCCCAAAGAACGCAAATTCAGAAATTATTGATCGGAGCGAGCTTGTGTGCGGATTTCTGTTGGGTATGGGGGAAATTCAGGGGACCTCGCATCTCACTGTCCTCATCCGGCACGTGAATAGCAACTCAAAGAACATCGCTGGCAGCTCAGTGCGCAGCAGTCATTCTCTGCTTCTCACTTCTACAGAAAGCGCGTTTTCCACCCAAGTGGATTACTTCCCAGTTTCCCGTAATACGCTAGAATCGGCAGAATGGAGCTGGTCGCTTCTCGGGAGTCATGAATTGGCGGGCATGAATGAATTTCAGAGACTGTTGCTTCAAAACGCTGCGTTTACGCCACCCCGCGACATCGTCTCTGGTATTCCGGAGAATACCCGCACGCTGCGCATCCCAAACGTACCCCACTCAATTGCCGAGGAACTCTGGCATATCGTCTTTTGGCAAGACCACTTCCTGCGATGTACACGACGAGAAGACTTCCTCTACCCGAAGCACGCAAGTCTGGGATGGCGGACGATTGATTCCTTTAGAGTGCATCGCAATGGCAGGAACTGGTTGCGCGGTTTGAGCTCGGTTTGAGCTCGGTTTGACCCAGGCCGCCGACATTGCAGGAGAGACGCGACTGGCAGAACGTTTTTCGACCTTCCAAGAACCAGGCTCGGGAACTGGCCCTCTGACTCTCCTGGAACTCATTGTGAATCTGGCTGTGCATAACGCGTATCATCTTGGACGAATCGTTCAACTGCGCCAAATTTTAGGATGCTGGCCACCACCCAGTGGCGGCGATGCTTGGTAAGGTCCTGTCCAGCCAGCGTCATGACTCCCGGTTGGTCGGCTACACGGAAGTTATCTGGAAACGGCACACGAAAACGGGTGCGAGCAAACCGTCAAGCCGGCCTGGACAATTAGCGCGCTTCGGACAGGTGGAACGGCCCGCAGGAGCTAGGATCCGGTAACGCGACGCGTCGAAGACGCGGTTAGGGCTTATCTGGAGTTAGGCTCCCGGTGCAGCAAGGTCCGTAGATGGTTGCGGGGCATTTAACCGGTAGAGAAACCCGGAGGCCCCCATGCAATTCATAATTCTTTGAACTGCTGCCGCTTTCGGTGATTCATTTAGTCGACCCGAATCTGGCCAGGTGGCTTTTATGAACCGGGCGAAGAACACTTATCGCTAACAGCCGTCCTTTTCGCCGTGACGGCATCAAAACAGAAAGGGGTCACTTCCGCCCCTGAATTGTCGCTACGACGACAACACCGTCTCGGGGCGAATACCTATGCGAAGGAAATTCCCGAAGAGCTTTTTTATGTTGTGCGCGCTAGCGTTCGTGGTTGGCTGCGGTGGCGGCGAACAAAAGCAGCAAGTCGCGATTGTTGTTGTTGTCGTTTCGCCGCAATCGGCGGTGGTGACCTCGGGACAAACGGTACAATTTACAGCGACGGTCACCGGAGATACTTCTGGTGTGGTGTGGTCCGTCAACGGAGTAGCAAGCGGCAATTCGACGGTGGGCACAATCGACTCCACGGGCAAATTCACGGCTCCCATGGTCACGCAGAAAGCTACCGCCACAGTCGCGGCGACGAGCAAGGGTGACCCTACGAAATCGGCTTCCTCAACCGTAACGATTAACGCGCCTCCTGTCGTTGCGGTGGCCGTTTCGCCGCAATCGGTGATTATCGGTGCGGGTGCAGTCGCGCAATTTACGGCGACGGTCACCGGAGCTAATTCTGGCGTAACCTGGTCCGTCAACGGAATTGCCGGCGGCAATGCAACGGTTGGCACTATCGACTCCATGGGCAACTACACAGCTCCAGCGGTAGCGCAGAATGCAACAGCTACCGTGGCCGCTGCGAGCATCGTTGACCCCACGAAGTCGGCTACGGGCTCGGTCACCATCGTTGCGCCCGGTGTGGTGACACCGACTGCCAATGTGCAGGTGGCCGTGTACACGATCACTCCGCCAGTCAGCGCGAATGTGAGCATTCAATTTGGGCCTGACGCAACTTACGGTCTCAACACCTGGGAACAGCCTTCTCCTTCCGGCGGCGGCGCGGTAACCATCCTGGTCGCCGGAATGAAACTCAACAGCACGTATCATATGCGAGCGATCCTGAAGTTCGCCGACGGCACCGAATTCGACGATGCCGATCAAAAATTCACCACCGGAACCCTTCCTGCCGCAAGCGTTCCTAATGTTGTTGCCACGACGAGTCCCGGTGCCACACCACAGAGCGGCGTGGAATTGTTGGATCTGGTTGGTATCGCAGAACCTAGCTTGGGTGCCGTGGTTACGGACCTGGGCGGCAACGTCTTGTGGACCTATAACCCTCCACTGCCGGGAAGTCCCCAAGTTAACCCAATTAAGTTGCTGGCAAACGGGCACTTCCTGGTCGGTTTGTCGGCACAACCAGACGGCACAAGTTCGCTTATTCAGGAAATTGACTTGTCCGGGCAAGTCATTTGGCAACTGACCGGTGCGCAATTGAATCAGGCTTTGGCAACGGCAACTTGCGCCGGATGCAATATTACGATCTACGGAATGCACCACGATTTCGCGGTCCTTCCAAATGGCCATCTGATCGTCATTGCTTCGGAAAACGTAGTGGAAACCGGACTCACCGGTTTTCCCAATCCGGTAACGGTGGCGGGCGACGTCTTGATCGACCTTGATCAAAATCATAACCCAGTATGGCTATGGTCCTCTTTTGACCATTTGGATCTGAACCGGCACCCGTTGAATTTTCCGGATTGGACCCACACCAACTCGGTTGTCTATTCTCCGGACGACAAAGCCCTAATCATCTCCATGCGGCATCAGAGTTGGGTGCTGAAGATTGACTACAATGATGGGCAGGGAGCAGGCGACATTCTCTGGAAACTTGGCTACCAGGGTGATTTCTCGCTTCAAAATGGCACTGATCCCCAAGACTGGTTCTACGCGCAGCACGACGCAAACATAATTAGTCCCAATAGCAAAGGAATTCTCCAACTCCTTCTGTTCGACGATGGCAATCAGCGGGTCTTAGATTCCAGCGGGACCACTTGCGGAGGCACCACCACTCCGCCCTGTACGAGCCGCACGCCCATTCTGCAACTGGATGAGACCGCCAAAACCGCAACGATTGAATGGGTCGACAATGCTGCCCCGGCATACTCTATGTTTGGGGGCTCCGCCCGCCTCTTGCAAAACGGGAATGTTGAATTCGATGAGTGCGGGCTTACTCTGACAGGCACGAATACGTTCGCCAACCAATCCGCAATCCTTGAGGTGATGAAAACCACCACGCCGCAAACCGTCTGGCAAATGCAGATAAGCGGCAATTACGCTTATCGCGCGTTCCGCATTCCGAGTTTGTATCCAGGCGTGCAGTGGTGATGAGGATTTAGCGACACGCGCCATAGACTTTCAGTTACTCAAGAAAAACCTCTTCGCCGCTAGCCGTCGTCTGAATCGCTCGCACCAATTCAGTTTCCGCCGCAAGCTTGTTGACATAGCCGCTGGCCCCCAATTCACGCGCCTTCGCGATGAACTGGGCGTCCTTGTGTGTCGAGGAGAATGACGAGGGAGGCGGAGAAACCCAAACCACGGGGTCGCATTGCCCCACAACCGAGCACATGGCGCGGCAGCTCAGAACAGATCCAGCTCAATCAACCAACCGTTAAAGCGCCGGACTGGCGACCGTAGGGTTCCGGAACCGGCAAAACGTGCCAGACCACTGTCTCAAGACTCGCCAGCATGCTCCTTCACGACCTGCCTCGGTTCCTTGTCCTCCCTGAGCCCGACAAACCGTGCGTGCCTGAGACGGTCCCCTGAGGTCCACTCAAGAAACTCGACCTGTGCCACGCGCTCGGGACGCAGCCATATGCACTTTTTCATCTTGTCCGCGGTGAGAGCGTCGCCCCAGCGCGACGGCCCTTTGTCCGGCAGGTTGACGAATGGGCAGGTCGGGGAGACGAGGCTGCGGAGCTTGAAAACGTCGCGCCGCGAGGCCGAAACGAAGCCGCTTCGCACTCGGGCGACATAGATCAGATCTTCGCCGCGATAATAGCCGACGATCAGCGAGTCCAAACCGTGCGGTCCGGGGATAAAGCCGCCAATGACAAATTCCTGCCCGCGATTCACGCGACACTTGATCCAGGCGCCGGTGCGTTTTCCAGGTTCGTAGAGGCTGTCCCTGCGCTTGGCGACGATGCCTTCGAGGCCCTGCTCTCGAACTACGGAGAGCATGACGCTGGCTGATGCTTCCATGTACTCGGAGATGTGAATACGTGGTGAGGGCAGTTTGAGTAGCGAGCGCATCAGCTCGCGGCGCTCGACCAGCGGCAGGCGGGTCAGGTCCCGGCTCTTGTAACAAAGCAGATCGAATACGAAATAGTGAATGCGCGCGGCTTGGCTGCGGAAACTCTGCAGCAGGTGGAAGTCCGGGCGACCGGAACTGTCCAACGCGACGACTTCGCCATCCACGGTGGTTTCGTCGGGCAGATCGGCGAGGGCCGCGGCGATGTCGGGGAATTGCTCGTTGAAGGATTTACCTCGGCGGGAGAACAGGGTGATCTGTCCACCTGATTTGACGCCGATAGCGCGGTAGCCGTCCAGCTTGATCTCGTAGAGCCACTTCGGGCCGTCGCGGAGTTGGGTGACCAGAGCGCACTCCATCGGCTCAACGAAGGCAGCGGTCTTACGCGGAAGAGAACTTAGTCGCTGGATCGCAGGTCGGGGCATCATGAAGATCGCACCGGTAGTGTAAACGCCTGCCCTCCACGCTGAATACGGTTCCCCTTGAGCCGGTCGGCGTCGCAAAACGCCTGAAGTGGACAAACGGACAGGTAACTTGCGGGCTAAAGATGTCCTTCGCGGGCCTCTATCGGCCCGGCTATTCGGGGGAAAATATTTAGATTACCAGTGACATTAACTATGAATCTATCGCGACCTGTGAAGCAGCAATACCCGCACCTGGCGAGCGTTCCGCAGAGATCCACCTTACGCCGCGGATGGCGCCAAGTGTCGGCTGCCTTGGTGATCTTGCTTGCGGCTGTTGCCGCGTTTGGCCAGGAAACCCGTTCGAATAGCGAGAACCCGGACCTTGGCTCCATCTGCGGGACCCTGACCACCACGCAAGATAACTCGTCCAGCGGTGTTGCGGGCGTTTCTGTGAAGCTGACTCCGCTACCGTCACATGGCGACTCCCTGATCGTGGACACGGACGAGGCGGGTCGCTACGAATTCCGCGGCCTCAGGTCCGGAAACTACGCGATTTCGATCAGCCTGCCGGGATTCAAGTCTCTAGCTAAGTCGATCTCCCTTGGTACAGGGCAAGCGGCGGTGCAGGACATAACCCTGGAACTTGAGATGGTCACTGAAAAGGTCGAAGTCAGTGAACAAACGCAGGCCATTGAAACGGAGAGCAGCTCGGCGCCCGCCGCGACCCTCACCGACCGCCAACTGGTTGCTCTTCCAACGGCCCAGCAAAAGATCAGAGAAGTGCTTCCGCTCACTCCCGGCGTGGTTCGAACGCAAGATGGGAAACTGAACTTCAAGGGCGCGGACGAAAACCAAAGTTTGATGCTCGTGAATTCCGCGCGGACCGCGGATCCCGTGAGTGGAAGTTTTTCGATTCCCGTGCCAACCGATGCCGTAGAGTCGTTCGCCGTGTACAAGACGCCTTACAACTCCGGACTGGGCAGCTTCTCCGGCGCCGTGACCACCGTCGAAACCAAGCCGCCTCAGGACCAATGGAACTTCATGGGAAGAAATTTTATTCCCAGCGTTCTCGGAAAGAACGATTCGATGATCGGCTTCGCGGAAGCGACTCCCGGCGTGAATTTTGGCGGACCGCTTATCCACCACAAGCTGCTCTTCTCGGAAGTTTTTCAATACGAAATGAAAAAGCGGACCGTGCGTGGCTTGCCTTGGCCGGACGACATCAGTAAGAAGCAAGGGTTCAATTCGTTCACTACCCTGGAGGCGATTCTTTCGCCGAATCATGTGCTCACCCTCACGGCAAATGCGTTCCCGCTTCGGCAGCAGCACGTCGATATCAACGCTTTGGTTCCAGAGACCGCTGCCAACGACTTAAATCAAAAGGGCCTGTCCGCAGGGCTGACGGATAGGTACCAGTTCGAATCCGGCGCAATTGTTAGCACCCTGCTGCAATACACGCGGTTCGACAGCAACGCCCACGGCCAGGGATTGGCCGACATGCTGATTACCCCGGAAGGATGGGGAGGAAACTACTTCAATCAATGGTCCCGGAGAGGCAAGGAGTTCCAATTGCTCCCGGCGTACCAATTCGCCGAAAAACACTGGCTGGGTCGTCACCAGGTCCGCGCCGGTACGGACTTCAACTATCGCGCTTACGCCGGAACTAGCACTTCCGATCCGGTCAGGCTCCTCCGCGAAGACGGCTCCCTTGCGGAACAGATCACTTTTCTCGGAACGCCTAAGCAGAATGCTTCCGATACTGCGGTCGCCGAATTCGTTCAGGACCATTGGATCCTGGACTCCCACTGGTCACTCGACCTGGGAACACGCTTGTCGAGCGAAACGAACGGTTGGTCGGCTGCGTTCGCCCCGCGCGCCGGCCTGGCGTACGCACCTGGTAGAGAAGGCAAGACGGTCATTCGAGCTGGGGTGGGCTTGTTCTACAACGTGCTGCCTCTTCTGGCGGCCGATTTTGCGCTCAACCCAACTCGTGCCGTCAGCCTTTTTGATGCCTCAGGTCAACCCGCCGGGCTCCCCATCACCTACACCAACACCTATGTCGGCAGCGTGAATCCTTTGTCCGCCGGAGTCCTGCCGCAAGAGCCTAACACCACCCCCCGCAATCTCACGAAAAGCGTCGAGGTGAACCGTGAGCTGCGGAAAAACGTTCTGGTGCGTCTCAGTTACATCGACAGCCACACGACGTATTTATTTGTCGTCAACCCATTTCAGGCTGGTGCGGGCCCGGATTCCTTTTTAGGTCTCACGAACACCGGCTCTTCCCACTACCGGGAACTAGAGAACACCTGGCGTGTGAATCTTCGCGGACACAATGAGGTGAACGCGTCCTACGTTTGGAGCCGAACTCGCGGAGATTTAAACAATCTTTCCAGCGTGCTTATCCCTTTCGAGCAACCCGTCGTCCGCCCGAACGTCTACGGCATCTTGCCTTACGATGTCCCCAGCCGCTTTGTGGCCTGGGGCATTCTGTCTTTGCCACGGAACTTCAAGTTTAGCCCGTTGGCGGACATCCACTCCGGCTACCCGTACTCCAACGTCGATGTCCTGCAGAACTACGTAGGCACACCCGACGGGCAACGCTTCGCAACATTTCTCTCCCTGGACGTGAAGGTTTATCGTGTATTCCGCATCCCGCTTCTAAGCTCCAAAGACGGAAAGGATCACCACATTCGACTTGGCTTTTACTCCCTGAATGTCACCAATCACGGTAATTTCCACGACGTATATAACAATGTGACCGCGCCAAACTTCGGACAATTCGCGGGTTTTTTGGACCGGCGAGATGGCGCCGTGATTGATTTTATCGACTGAGGCGCTAACGGGCAGCTTCCTGGCCGCTGAATCTCACAAACGTCGAAGTCACAACGGCCACGCTGTACGAGGCCGTGGCCCACGGGCGGGGCTCGCGGCGATCCGTGGCAACGAGTGGGTTGCCGGAATCGCTCAGGGGCTCAACGTCGTCAGGATGTCGGTGGCGGACATCCGCTTCGAGCACGCGGTCAAGCTGATGGATTTTACGAAGTGGTTGGAAAGGGCGGGCGGCTCGCCACGCGAGGTGAGCGACCGGCACAAAATTCGATCCATCCTTGGCATGCCAGTTCCTCGATGAGGTACCCGCCCGGTCAAGCATCCAAAGGATTTGCGATGTCAGTCACGGGACAACATCCGAGCACCATAGGTACAGATAGTCGGCCACAGATCAGCATTCACGCGCGACAGAAATGGGGGTTGGCGTCGGAACTATCTATCGCGTTGCCCTAGACGGTTCCAAAATTCGGGAAAGGGTTTTTGAACCTCAGTTGCGTGCGGTGCGCTTACAGCGCGGAAGCGGGTTGGGTAGTCGCACACGACCCCTTGCGGAGCCGTTGTCCCCGCGCGGCCCCCAACCCTGTCGGGACGTTACAAGCCGCGCTTGCTCGGCTCGATGGGTCATCGGACCTACAAAGTGCGGTACTGGGGTCGCGGTACTGCCACTTAAACCGCTCAACTAGAGGGGGATCGATTGCCCCTTCAGGAAATCCGTGGAGAGTGAGCGATCCTGTCGCAAGGCGAACGTCGAGTAAACCCAACAATAAGGAACTTTGCACACCTGTCCACAGATTCTCACAGGAATGGAATGAGAATTCGATTGATGTTTAACGACCCAACTATCTCCACGACGGATTAAAGCGAGAAGCGTAAGGAACTTACGGCTCAGGGAGCACTCATCGCTTGGGGCGTCGCGAAGCGTGCTGCCGTGGACATGGCAATCCTCACTTACTGGCAATCTTAACAGTTTCAGACCCTTAGGGCCTGGTGACTACGCTTCTTGGGCTGTCGTGGTTGCCAAGCACGAGTTTCATGCGCACAACGCGCCCACCAGAGCCAAACTACTCTGAGGAGTACGGACATGCCGGGAGCTCAAAACTACAAGAAACCAAAAACTCTCATCATCATGGGTGATCCTTTCTCTTGCCGCCCTTCTGACGCGTTCCCAGAAAGCCTTTTGGACGAATTGCATTCAAGATGACAAATTAAGGAGGAGTCTAATGAAGAAGAAACTCGTAGTCCTAACGGCCCTGGCTGGTATCTGTTTTGTACACAGCCCTCGTCTCCGTGCCCAGGCTAGCGGGACATCTCAATCCACGGCCAATGCACAGTCGGGCGTTGATCAAGACATCGCATTGCTCCGGAAAGACATCCGTGCTGGGAGGAAGCAACTGATCGCCGCTAATCTGAAGCTCACGGATGACCAAGCCAGGCCGATCTACGAACAGTACTCAGCCGAGCAGACGAAGATTGGTGATCAGAAGACCGCACTGATCAAGGAGTATGCGGACCAATGGAACACTGGTACCATGACCGACGCGCAGGCATCGAGTCTCATCCAGCGCTCCCTGGCAGTGGATGAGCAGGTGGCCCAACTGCGAAGTAAATACGTGCCGATCTTCAGCAAGGCTGTACCCGGTAAGGTGGTGGCCACTTTCTTCCAGCTCGATCGTCAGATTCAGGCGCTGATTGACATCCAACTGGCGTCTCGGATTCCGCTTGTTCAATCGCAGGATTAGGTCCAACCGCGCTCGACGCCGCTATAGTACGTCCGATGCAATCCGCAACGCTCCGCCGCCTCTGCGAATCGCGGAACAGACCAAGCGGGTATCCGTCGAGGACCCTGCTGCCGCCACGCGCTCCAGGATAACTTCCTGTTTGCCGACAATACGTCCAGAATGTCATAGATGCGAGCGGCACTAGTAGGAGTAGAGTGCATACGGCCAGTGAAACCGACATGTCGGATGTTTCTTACGACTGGCTTCGTGGACTAATCCTATCTACCGAAAGGCGTGCTCGCTATTCTCCCAAGTGCGGGCAATTACTTCAGTTTAGCGTATTCGGATTTGGCCGCGAAGAGGATGGGAATGTCGGCATCGGCGTCCTTCCACAATGTTAAGAAATCTTGATAGGCAGCGCGGGATCGGATGGTGTCGCCCTGTAAGGCGTAGGCGCGGCCGAGCTGAAGGCGTGCTAACGCTCCCAAAGGGCAGCTCACCGAGACGCCGCGGTGGTCCAGGAGTTTTTGGAACTCCGCCGCCGCTTCCTTGCCCTGATGCAGCAATAAGTACACTTCGCCGCGGATGTACACGGGATAGAGAGTGCCACCGACCTCGAACTGGGGAAGCGGTGAACCCAGTTCATATGGTGCTGTGGCCTGGAGACCTTCGAGAGCTTTCGCCGGATTGTTCCGTCTAATTTCGATCGAGGCATAGATGGTCGGCAACCAGTAACGTTTAATTGCCGTATTAAGCGGAAAGCGCTCAGCTAAATCGTGTGCCATCCTTTCTGCCTGCTCGATATCTCCGATACGCGAAAATGCCAGGGCCGCAAGAACTCTTACATCTCTTGTGGGAGCTTCAGCCAGCGCAGAGGCGATTTGCTGACGGGAGCGCGATGTGTTGTTAAACTCCGCTTCGCGCAGAGCGGCATTCATCTGCCATGCCGCTGCTGTTTCTTTTGAGTCATTGGCACGAGCGGAGTCGATAGCGCGTTGCGAGAGTTTCCGTGCGCTTGCTAGACGCCCGTAAAATCCCTCGGCGTCTGACTCGAACGAGAGCAGCACGTCCTCCCCAGGTTTGCCACTAGATGCGGCGACTTGCCGCTGCATCTCGGCCGTGTCGTTCTCAAGGAAGGCAGCTCCAAAGCGATTCCCGTGCAGGAACGGGTTATCAACTTTGTGTGCAATGGCCTGCTGATATTTCGAGTCGGCCTCATCGAGACGATTCACGGCAGGATACAGACTCACAAGGTTGGTGTAGGCGGCTGCGCTGCCCGGGTTTAAACGGAGATCCTCTAGGCTCGCGGTAATTGCTTTTTCGTATTGCCCCAGATAGGTGTAATCAACCCCCAAGTTGCCGAAAGGTTCGCTGTTCAGAGGATAGGTCTGCGTCCACACTTCATAGGTCTGGATGGCTTTCTCGAGTTCGCCGGTGACAAGTAGATAGTAGGCAGCCGAAATGCGGAACTTCTCCCGTTCGCTAACCTTGTCGCGCATATCATAAGCTTTCTGCAAGTTCTCATTGGCTAGACCCGGTTCTCTGAGATTGGAGTACGAAATTCCCAACGCTTCGTAGGCGGCGGCGAAATTAGGGTCGCGTTCGATGGCTTGTTTGAAGAAAGGAATTGCTGCCGCGCTACCTTTCTCCTGCAGAGTTTTAACGCCAACGGAGAGGGCCTTCAAGGCTTCGAGGGAAGGTGTGGTGGCTTGATCCAGGGGGGCGTCGAACTTCTCCACCGTGCTCAACGACTCACCCAGTTTCCCCCTGAGCTTCGTCGCCGCTTCGTCTAGAGCTTTGAGGATGTGCTCTTTGTTTTCCGCAGTAACCTGCTCCTGCGCGAGAGGATCGCCGGTTTTGCAATTGATGGCATCGATGCCGACCACATACTGACTGCCAAGACTAGCAATCGAGCCCGAAATGTAAGCCTTACCGCCTGCGCGTTGACAAAGATCACTCGCCACGTCCGTAGTCAGCCTGGTGCCCGGAGGCTTTGCCATCAGCTTCAGAGTGGCGCGAGTTCTTGCGTTCGAGAGAATATTGAGGAACGGAGACTGCACCAGCTGGACTGAAATTGCCTGTTTCAACGTGTCGTCGAAGACCGGGTCACCTGTTGTGTTGGTGAAATCCGCCAACACAAGAATGTCTTCTTTCGTTAGCTTCGGCGTCCGATGGAAATATGAGTAAGTGCTGGCGGCAAGCGCTAGAATTGCTATGGCAGAGAGGACGATGATCCTCCATTGTTTTGAAAGTCGGGTTCTAGTTTTCGCCTCCGTTGTAGGCAACCCCGCCGAATTTGAAACGCCCTTCAATTGCTGCAAGGCGTTCCGAATGTCGGCTGCATTTCGGTATCGCAGCTTGCGATCTTTCTCCAGCGCCTTGTCGATGATTCCTCCCAGCGTTGGCGGCAGGCTAAGATTCAAACTTGCAATTGGAATTGGCGCTCGATTTAAGATCGCATCATGGATGATGGCGGCAGTATTACCGGGGAACGCAATGCGTCCCGTTGCCATTTCATAAAGCACGGCACCGAACGAGAAGAAATCCGTACGCCCATCCAACTCTTCACCACGTGCCTGCTCGGGGGACATATAGGCGATGGTGCCCACCGCGCTTCCAGGGCTCGTTAGCAGCTCCCTCACGCTTGCCGTGGGCATTGCCGAATCGCTAACACCCTCGGCGGCTGAAGTGAGCTTCGCCAAACCAAAATCTAGAATCTTTGCCCGTCCTCGTTTCGTCACAAAAATATTCGCAGGCTTAATGTCACGGTGGACGATGCCTTTTTCGTGTGCCGCCTCCAGGGCATCCGCAATTTCCGCGCCCAGCTCCAACACCTGTTCGATGGGAAGCGGTTTGCCATCGATCATGGCTTTGAGGGTCTGCCCCTCCATGAACTCCATTGCGATGAAAGGACGCCCGCGATCTTCCGCGATTTCGTAGATAGTGCAGATGTTCGGATGATTCAGTGCCGAAGCCGCACGCGCTTCCCGGCGCAGGCGCTCTAGCGCCTGCAGATCTCTTGCCATGTCTTCAGGAAGGAACTTCAATGCGACGTGGCGGCCGAGGTTTAGGTCCTCGGCTTCGTAGACTACTCCCATTCCTCCACCACCGAGTTTCCCCAGAACGCGGTAGTGCGAGATTGTCCGCCCGATGATCGGCGAGGAATCACTCACTGGCGTTGCATCTTACGTCAGCGCCCCAGCACAGGCAATCCTGTCCGCTCGCAAACAGCCTTTGCGGCCACATAGTTGGACATTTACAAAAACGCCCATTCCTGACACTTGGGCGATAGTTCCCGAGTGACGAGCTATGCGGAACTAATCCCACGAGTCCCGATCTCGTCATTACTTCCTGTTTGCCGACTAACCGGGCGTTGAAAACCTTCTTGTGTTTCGGGGATTGGTGCTGGCTCGATTTATTTCGGGAAATTCATCCGACGCATAAGATTTTGGAAGCGTGGATCCGACCGCAGACTGTCCATTCTGAGGTCGGCCCTTAAAAAGTACGGAAGGTCCGGCGATCTTTCCTTATATGCCTTTTCAAGGTACTCGAAAGCTTTATCTTTGCCTGCCAATCCAGCGTAGACCGTTGCGATCATATAAGGCGAAACATAACTGGTTTCCGATTGGCGCAACCATTCGTGGAGGATTTTCTGCGCGTCTGCCTTTCTGCCTGTGCCTGCATACGCGTGTGCCAAGGCAGCGGTAGTATCTGAATCTCCTTGCGATAACTCGACAGCCTTCTGGTACTCAGGAATGGCTTGCGCCGTTTCGCCTGAACCCTCATATCCGACACCGAGCCAGTAACGCGCAAGCCACTCATTTGAATTAAGGGCCACGAACGCCCGACCTATCTCAATCAGCTCTTTGTAATTCCGAAGGTGATAGTTGATGACCGCCTCGCCGACGAACGGTTCAGACTGAATCGGATCGAGTTCGCGCGTTCTAGCCACCTCGGCTCGTGCCTCAGCGATTCGGCCATTGGTCGCTCTATAGCCGGCGAGATGCCAATGAAGACGCGAATCGTTTGGGCATAGCTCAAGAGCATGTAAGATTTCTTTTTCTGCTGTCTGCCAGTCCCAGTCATATCGCCAACTTACCTCTGCAAGCAACGCATGGCCGTCGCAGTTCTTTTCATCCAGCTCCAGCGCCTTGTGGATGGCTTGCTTGGCTGATGGAAAGGCCTCCCTCGGGGACTGCCATCGTTGCAGCCCAAAGAGGGCGTGGAGTAATGCAAGCTTTGCATAGGCGTCTGCAAAGCTAGGATCTTTTTCAATAGCTTTTTCAAGGTAACTCTGGGCCCTTTCCATTTCTGTGTGCTGAGACCAGTCCAAATAAGTTGCCTTCAGATACGCTTGATACGCGTCCGGATTTACCTCCGGGGCCTGGTGGAGGCGGGCCTGTTGTTCCGGAGTTAACTTCGCGCGGACCTGTTGGGTTATGGACTCAGCCACCTCACGCTGCAACTTCAGGATATCCCCGAAATCACGCTCGTAAGTTTCCGCCATCAAGTTCTGTTCGGTAGGCGCATAGATCATATGCGCCGCGATGCGCACCTGATTGCCCTCCCGTATTACCGACCCTTCGACTAAGGCATCCACCTGGAGCGTTTTGGCGATTTCTGGGACCGAGAGCTGTGTATTCTTGAAGTGCATCACGGATGTGCGGGAAATCACACGTAGATGGCCGATACCTGAGAGACGTCCAATGAGTGCCTCGGTCATCCCGTCAGCAAGGTATTCCTGCGTTGGGTCACCCGAGAGGTTTTTGAGAGGCAATACCGCCAAGGACTTGATTTCAGGCCCGGTCGCACCCCTTAGGTGGCTTCGTGTCGCAAAGTAAGCGACAACCACTAGGGCAAGCAGGGCGCCACCACATACAATAAGCCAGCGACTCGCCCGAGTCCCAGGCTGAGCGATCTCCACGACGGGATGCGCGTCCGCGACATCGGCTGCTGCAGCAGGAGCCCGGCCATCCCACCACGCGTCGATTTCCGCCTTATAGGCGAAGACGGACGCCTGCTTCTTGTGGACCTTACGGCGAACGGGCAGCCCTTCCGCTTCCCACCGGCGGACGGTCCGCTCGTCGCGCTTCAAATACGCGGCAATTTCCTTCCACGAGTCCAGCCGGTCATTTCCGAGCTGGGTCGGATGAACCTGCGGCAGGGGTTTGCTCGTACTCATGGAAGACCTTGGGGGGTAGCGAACGTGGCGACGATTGTAGCCTACGCCGAGGGCAAGTCCAATAGGTCCCTTTTGCGCGGCCTCGTCCATGCGGGTAAACGCGGGCATTGGCCGGTTGCCCGTCTTTGCCTGTTGCAGGCACCTGGTCCAGCTTGCAAGCTTGCGACAACGCGCCAGAACGGTTTCCAGGGCGTTTCTTGGTCAGGAGATTCCGATGAAAAGGATCAATTGGATTGTTTTCTGTGTCGCAGGGCTTTGCGGTCTGGTAATCGCCGACCGGATGCCGGCCCGGACGCCAACGACGGACCCGGTGCTGGAGTGGATCGGTGTGATGAATACCACGGTCCTGACAGCGGGCACCGCTCCAAACGTCACCGGCCGCGTGGTCGCGTTGGTATCCGCATCCGTGTTCGATGCAGTCAACGGTATCGAGCCACGCTTCCGTCCACTGCATGTGAGGCCAGACGCGCCTCATAATGCGTCGCAACGCGCAGCGGCGATTCAGGCGGCCTACGTAATTCTAATGAACCTCTATGGAGCGCAGCAGGGCGGGACCCTCACCAGTCAGCATGATGCGTCGCTCGCGGCGCTGGCCTCAATCGAAAAACCCAAATCCATTGCCGCGGGAATCGTGTGGGGACAAAGCGTGGCGGACGCCATCTGGGCATGGAAGCTGACTGACGGGTTTGCGCCCACCCCGCCGCCATTCTTTGGAGTGCAGAGCATAGCCGGCACACCGAATTCCCTGGGTTTTTGGCGACCCACGCCACCGGCGAACGCATCAGGCGCAACACCGCAACTTGCTACAATAACGCCTTGGGTACTGACGCGACCCTCGCAGTTCCGCTTGCCGCCGCCACTTGCCCTCAACAGCTCAGAATACTTGGCCGATCTCAACGAAGTGAGAGAGATGGGCAGCCTCTCCAGCACAAGCCGCTCAAGTGAACAGACGGAAGTCGCATTGTTTTGGGCGCTGAACACTCCACTAGCATGGAACCGTGTTGCAGCGCAGCTTTCGGCGGCGCGCGGGCTCAGTCTGACCGAGAATGCACATCTATTTGCGGTGCTCAATCTAACTCTCGCCGACGCGATAATCGCGTGCTGGGATAGCAAGTACCGCTATATTTTCTGGCGGCCAGTCACCGCGATCCGCGCGGGGGCCGCGCCGGGAGACCCTGACGCCGACTGGATGCCATTGCTGGACTCTCTGACCGGCACTCCCCCGCATCCCGAGTATCCTTCGGCGCATTCCACGTACAGTGGGGCCGCCGCGTTCATCCTGGCTGACGCCTTTGGAGAGAACACCGCCTTCAGCGTCACGTCCGAGATACGTCCCGGTACTCGTTCCTATGCGAGTTTTTCCGAGGCGATAGCCGAAATCGCCGATGCGCGCGTCTTTGGGGGCATTCACCTCCGAAGCAGTTGCGCCAGCGGGAATTCGCTGGGTCGAGCTGTTGCCGATTACGTGTCAAGGCACGTGACGCGGGCGCGAGGCGACGATCAAGACGATCAGTAGGTCTGGATTCAGAGGTTTTGCTAACTCTAGGTATGAGCGGCTATCCGCGCTCGTATCGCAACCGTGAGGTAGAGACAACTAAGTCTTCTTCACATCATTGTTTTGTGCGAGCCTACACGCCGTATCTTCTTGGATGCGTAGCCAGGTACTCGTCGAGGTGACCGCTTCACACTCGCTTTGGGAAGCATCTCGGGGCGGCGCCCGGATTACGGGCAACTCTGACGTAACGCGATTAGGTAAGGGTTGCCGACCATCCACTCAGAACCCTATCTTTCACTTCCCACAGCCCCGTTTGTGGACCGTGAGTGCTGCGATTTAGTGGCAAATCCTTGACCGCCAAATCGCGCCTAACCCGCATATCGTGAGCGATACACCTCGCCCATCCTGCCCGCGCCCAGCGGAGAAACAATTTCGTGGGATCCTAGCGATTTCGTTTGCGATCCTCGCCGAGGCCGTGCAAGTCTAGCAACTCGCCGAAGTGGCTCGTGGTCATGAACGGGCCTAGCAGATCGCCCTCGATCGACGCAAAGCACCTTTAATATGCTTTGTTCGATGCCGCGTTGGCCGCGGCTGCAGCTTGGGACAAAACATAAGCTTGAATCGCGCGCAACTGATCGGGCTTTAGCACGTCATGGAACGAAGGCATGCCGCGCGATTCACGAGCGCCTCCCAGCACGATGGACTCGAATTGATGATGCGTCTCCGCAGTGGCATACCGCAGATCAGGAATGCCCGAACCCGATACGACTCCTACCCCGTGACAAATGAAACAGTACTTCATGTAAAGCACTGAACCCTCGTGCACGGTTGCTGGGCTAACTCTCATCTGGAGCGCCGGTGACGGAGGCCCGTGGTGCCCGAAAGGCGGAAGTTCCAGTTTTGCGTTTCCGCCAATCGTAAACGTCAGGACTCGCCCAAAGCCTGGCTTGATCGGTCCGGCTCCAGGAGCATTGATTAATCCTGCCGCGCCTCCCCAGCCAACCATCACTGTGAGATATTGCACTCCGTTCTCTAGATAGGTGACGGGCGGAGCCATGATGCCGGTTCCGGCATTGTATTCCCAGAGTTTCTGACCATCCGTTGCGCGGTACGCACACAACACTCCGTCAGAGCGCCCCTGAAAGACAAGGTTTCCCGCAGTCGCAAGCACGCCACCGCTCTCCAAAACGGGATGTGTGACTTCCCAAACTTCGCGTTGCTCCACGGGATTCCAGGCGATCAACTTGCCGACCGGGGCCGGAGTTGCCGACAACTTTTTGAGCAGTGGCCCCTCGTAACGGTCGTCATAGCCAATATTGTGCAACGTCGTATTCGATTTCCAATTCTTGTCAGGAGCGTGCAACATATATGCTCCTTCGCGAGCCGGCACATACACCAGACCAGTGACCGGATGGAACGCCATCGGATACCAGTTATGCCCTCCGCCGGGGTCCGGCGACACCATCACCGCCTCAAGTCCGTTGTATCCGGTTGCCGTTTCAATTGGACGACCAGTCTTCGGATCGATCCCGCTCGCCCATGTCACGCCCTTTACAAACGCTTTTGCGGAAATGAATTGACCCGTCTGGCGATCAAGCACATAGAAAAATCCGTTCTTCGAGGCTTGCAGAATCACCTTGCGCGTTCCGCCGCTCATCGGTAAATCCGCCAGCATCAATGGCTGTGTGGCGTCGTAGTCCCAGTTCTCTCTCGGCGTAACCTGGTAGTGCCACACAAGCTCCCCGTCACTCGCTCGCAGCGCCAATATCGACGCGAGGTACAGATTGTCGCCCCCGCCCGGGCTGCGCAGATCGCGGTACCACGCCGTCCCGTTCCCCGTTCCCAAGTAAACGAAATCAAGTCCCTCGTCATACACGATGGAATCCCACGGTGTGCCACCACCGCCGGCCACCCACCACTCTCCGTGCCAGGTCTCCGCCGCGCTCTCCAGTGCTTTCGATTCGAATCCGCGCGCAGGATCGCCGGGCACGGTGAAAGTTCGCCAAAGCAGTTTTCCAGTCTCGGCATCATAAGCGGAAATAAAACCGCGCACGCCAGATTCCGACCCCGCATTCCCGATGAGGACTTTTCCTTTGGCGATTCTCGGCGCGCCGGTAATCGCATACGGCTTGGATTGGTCAATGGTGACTACGTCCCACACCGGTTTGCCGGTCTTGGCATCCAGCGCGATCAGCCGTCCATCTAGCGTGCCCAGATAGACCTTGCCGTTGTAGAGCGCGACTCCTCGGTTCACCGCGTCACAGCAAATCGTCCTCGCGCGGGCTCGCGGTACCTTCGGATCAAACGTCCAGAGAATCTCGCCACTCTTTACATCCAGCGCGTATGCAACGCTCCACTCACCCGTCGTGTAAATCACGCCATTCGAGACCAGCGGTGTTGCTTCCAAGCCTCGCGTCGTGCCGAGCTCGCGATCCCATAGCAACCCGAGTTGGCCAATATTCTGCTCGTTGATCTGATTCAAGGGACTAAATCGTTGTTCGTCATTAGTCCGACCGTAAGTTGTCCAGTCGGCGCCTGAATCTGTCTTAATTGTCGGAGAGGATTTCTTACAACCATCGATGAAGAGAGTCATGCAGAGTGCCATAGAACAGCAAGCGACTAGCGATACGCCAAAGCGCAACTTCATGAGATCTCCAGAAAATCCCGATCCACCGAGAACGAGACGAGTTGCGATTGTCCGTTGGCAACGAGCGCAAGCGATGATTTGGATTCGTCAACTTGGAATTGCGTGAAGGGAATGGATTGGTAGAAGCCATCCGTGCCCGCAGGCTCGAAGCCGGCCTTCTGCAGTTGTTCCACTGCGTACGCTTGAGCCGTGCGCAAACCTTCGCTGCCCGTGTTGCGGCCTTCCAACGAATCGTCCGCCAGAAATTTAACGTGTGCCCACCAGGACTTGCCGTCGAAATACGTACTCGACGCATTTTGCTGAGCCAAGCAAGCAGCAGACAAAGTGAAAAGCAGCAGACAACCTACAGGCTTGCGCATAGGTGCACCTCGAAGTATCAAAAATGTAACCGGTAAGGATAACAGGGACAACGATGGGAGAGCAGCAGTAACTAACAGGCTGGTTGTACGAAGTTGGAACCCCAGTCGCCCTTTTTGACGATTGCGGGCGTATCACGGGCAAACCAAAAAGAACCGAATTACTTCCTGTTTGCCGACAATCCGGGAGCCATCTCGCGTGGTGTGGCAGATCGAGATGCCAAGTGCGACCACTTCTGCGGGTAGCGCCAATTCACGTACCTCCATGGCCAGGGGACCCCTACTGCCCTCACTGCTCCTACTGCCGCCGGCTTGACCACGTTGAACTCTCTGGCTGCGAATGACACAATCAGAAGCGTTCTCGCTAATTTCCCCGTCGCACAACAGGCTTTCCCGCTCCAAAGCGATTGGATATCAGTGAATGGCCAGCTGGTTCCAGTCGGCAACCTCTCTATCATCAGTCCTGTTTATCAAAAGGAGAACGACATCATCGCCAACGCCGACTATAATTGGCGCAACCACCAGTTTGGCGCTCGCTTCCTTTTCAACAACGCTACGTTCATCTTTCCGGTGAACTCCACGCAGGCCAACTTCAACCAAGACGAACCGGTTCGCAATCGCAAGATCGCCCTCACCGACGTGTGGACGATCAACCCCCGAGTCGTGAACGACCTGCGGTTGCAGTACTCCTACTATTCCTTGCAACTCACGAATCCGTGTGGCTCGGCATGCCCGCCGGCGGTAGCCTTGGCCGACATCGGAGGCTATACGATCGGTCCCGCTGACTTCCAGAGTCAAAAACAGAATACCTACCAGATCGCGGATACGGTTTCCTGGTCGCGCGGAAAACACAGCCTCAAATTTGGCGCCCAGTACAACCACTTCATTTATCCGCAGTTTTTCCTGCCGCGGAGTTTCGGCGACAACCAATACGACACAACGCAACAGTTCATCAACGACGTGGTTGGAATCGTTCCGAACACTCTGCGCAATGCAGGAACCGGCGAGTTCTTGGGAACCCAAAGCGCATTCTACTTCTTCGGCCAGGATGACTATCGAGTGACACCGAAGCTTACCCTGAACCTCGGTCTTCGCTACGAGTACTGGACCAACCCAGTGGGTGCGAGCACTCAAACTCTGAATGCCATATCGAGTGTTCCGGGCGTCATCACCTTCGGCAATCCTGCGACGGACAAGAACAACATCACCCCTCGCATAGGCTTTGCCTACGATCCGACGGGCAGCGGGAGAACCGCCATCCGCGGCGGATTTGGTATAGCTTACGGTGTGAAGTTCCAGAACTTCGCGTCGATCACCCTGCCTCCGCAGCTCCAGAGCGAGCTGAATCCCGTCTCGGCATGCACCCTCACGCCACAGCCGCTTTGGTGTGCGACCTTTACTGGCCAGGACGGCACCGGCTCGGGATTCCTCCTCAACGGCGGTTTGCCCCAGACCTTTACGCCTCCAACGACGCAGGCGGAAGCACGATCCCTTACCACCAGCTTCATCGACGACACGGTCATGCCCAAGATCCTCACGTGGTCACTTGGCGTGCAGCACGAGCTCTATCGCAACGCGATGGTGGAAGTCCGCTACCTCGGCACGCGCGGCCTGTCTTTGCCTGTGCAGTATCGCCGCAATTTCATCAGTGCGTTCGACGCCGGTCTTGCTCCTCTCCCGACATTCTTTGACCCGGCGACTGTCCCAACGACGTATACTGCCAGCACGCCAACGGACGCACCGTTTAACAGTTTCGATCCCAACATCTACAACCAGTTTGGATTCAAGGGCGTGATCACGTCCGACCCAGATTTCGGCAGCAGCACCTACAACGCGATATCCGTAAACTTCACGCAGCGCGCCCGCCGGGGGCTGACTCTCAACGCCAACTACACTTTTGGCCACACGTTGGACAACTCCACCAACGAATTCTTCACCAGTTTCCTGAATCCACGTCGCGCACAGGATACCAATCGCCTTTCTAACGATTGGTCTAGTTCCGATCTGGATGTCCGCCACAAATTCGCCCTCTCCTTGATCTACCAGACTCCGACGATGCAAAACGGAGACCGCTTCGTTAGGGGGCTCGTGAACGGCTATCAGATAGGATCCGTCTTTCTCCTTCAGTCCGGACAGCCGGTTACGCTCCAGTCGTCAAATATCGATTCAAATATCAACTTTGACGTTGCTGGAGACCGCGTCTCACGCAGTCCGTCTGGCGTTGGGAACACCGGTTCGGATGTCTTCGCCGTCTGCGAGCTGCCAGGAGGAACTACCGGATTGTCGAATGCTAGCCCTGGTTCGAATATCCCCCTTGGCATCGCTAACGGCGGCGCATGCTTCAACCCCGCCGACTCGACGGGAAGCACGTTCTTTCCGGCAATTGGCTATACGCCCGTTAACCCCACGGCTGCGTACGTTGTCACTGGTCCGGGGGCCGCATCAAACGTGGGCCGCAATAGCTTCTACTCGCCGGGATTCCGCGTATGGAACCTATCCCTCGGCAAAGATATACCCTTTACCGAGTCGAAGCACCTGCAGCTGAGAGTGGATGCCTTCAACATAGTCAATCACCCGAACTTCTCGCTGAGCAACGGCAACATTCTCAGCAACGCGGGCGTTACGGCAGCCACCTCAACACACGGGTACGTATTCCCGACAGATCCGAACTTCCTAAGTGCGCCATCTTGGTTTAGCGGGGGAATTCGTTCGCTCACACTCGGGGCGAAGTTCGTCTTCTGAGCGTTGCCCTGCTGCCCACTTTCCGGGGGGGTGCTGTCCGAGCACCTCCCGCTTTCTTGTGCTCGTCACATGGTCCACTTCGTAAGTTTCGGGGCTAAGGGCAGGACTTGTCACCAGCTAGCAGTCCAGTGCGTGATTAACGTTTGTGCTTGATCGGATGCGTGGAGTACGACCTCCATTCGCATTGACCCTGGCCGTCCCACGTCTTACGCTAGGCCCATCAGGCCTCGCCCTCCTTTACCTACGACCGCGATGAAGATGCAATGAACGGCTGGATCCAGCCACGGCTTAAGAGCAACACACAGCGCTATACTCTAGCGCTCGTCATAACTGCTCTTTTCCTTTTCGTGCGCGATGTTTTCGATCCCGTACTTGGCACTTACCTTCCGTATCTTGCGGTTCTCCCAGCAGTCATTTTCTCTGCTCGGTTCTGCGGATTGGGACCATCGCTCCTCGCCATGCTTATGGCCTTTCTATTTGAACAGTATTGGTTTATTCCACCAATCGGTTCGCTGAGAATTGTCGGCACTGCGGAAATTGCTGGAACCATCGTCTACGTCCTAGTTTTCCTAACGATCATCATTTTCGCCGAGGCCAACCTCCGCATTATGGCCAAGCTCGCGATCAGTACCGAGAAACTCCGGCAGGCGGGCGAAGATCTTGAGCGGCGCGTTGCGGAGCGCACATGGGAGCTTCAGCAAAGCAATACTGAGCCCTCTCGCTTATAACCCCGCTGCGGCACCGCCAGTCGACATCACTACCGGTACGTTGTTCCCGGGCACGCCCACGCCTGTGTTGAATGGAATTGTGATCGGAGGCCAGAATTCGCGGTTTGGCAACGCCGTGACTAGCCAGGCCAATCGTAATTTTGCGCCTCGGGTTGGACTCGCTTGGGATCCATTTGGCACCGGCACGACATCGCTACGCTTCGGCTACGGTATTTTCTTTGATCTGCCCTATGCAGGTCAGTTCGAAAGCGGACCCCTTACGAACCCTCCGTTTGTACAATCCGTCGTCATTTCAAACACTCAGTTGAACAACCCTGCCGCCGTACCTGCCGATCTCAACCTGTCTCCGCAAGCACTCAGCGGTGTCGATGTGAATTGGCGGCAACCCTACGTGCAACAGTGGAGCATGGACTTCCAGCGGCAGTTCGGCAGGACCATGCTTCTCGATATCGGTTACTACGGCAACCGGGCGTTGCACCTACCAGGACACGTGGACATCAATCAACCGCTTCCCGGCGCGTATCTCTCCGCGGGAGTGCTGCCACAGGGTCCTATTACTTTCGAGAATAGCCAGCTCCTCAACTATGTGAGACCCTATCAGGGCTTCGGATCCATCCCTATTTCATCCAACCGATTTCAATCGAACTATCATTCCCTCCAACTTCAGTGGCAATGGCAACCTTCTTCGGAGTCGGAGGTGATTCTTAACTACACTTGGTCACATGCTCTGGCGGATGTTCCGGGCCAATACGCAAACCCCGCAAAACACCAGCGACATTCATGCGGAATACGGTCCCGCGGACATCGATAGGCGGCACGTTTTCAGCAGCAGCTACGTCTACCGCCTGCCGTTTTATCGCTCCCAGCATGGGCCTGTCGGACATTTGCTCGGGGGATGGGAAATATCAGGTATCGCCTACGCTCAGACGGGCCTATGGCTCACTGTCACCGGCGTGCATGTTGATCCGGCAGGGCTCGGCCTGGCTGAATTCAATAGTGGACCTTTTTTTGATGCCCGCCCGGATCAGCTTGCGAACGCGAATAATCATCCTCCTCACACCATCGCGCATTGGTTTGATGCATCCTTGTTTAGTGATCCGCCCGCCGGCGGCATTCGACCAGGCAATGCTTCTCGTGGTTCGATACTTGGTCCCGGAGCGTGGCGCTGGGACGCATCTCTCTTCAAAAATACGAAAATCGGTGAACGCGTGAACGTCCAGTTTCGCGCCGAAGCTACAAATGTGTTGAATCACACCAACTTTGATCAGATCAGCACGGGCTTCTTGTTCGATCCCGTCCATTTTAGTCAGGTGCTCAGCGCACGCGATCCGCGCATCATTCAGCTCGGTCTAAAGGTAGCTTTCTAAGCCTCGACAATCAGGTCATCCCATCGACGGGCTCGATCGTCTCAGTGGAAGGCCAGTTCCAGAGCGTAAATCTCCTGTACGCTGCGATCGCGTAGCAAAAGCGGTGCATCATCAGGACCCACTCCTATCCACCACGTGAAAATATCTCCGCGCTGCGGAAAATCCTTGAGGCTCAGAAGGCGTTCCTTCGCGCGATCCTTCACTCTCACGCGAACCAATTCTCCGGCTCCTCCGCTGTTTTCTCGAAAATATATATACTTCCCATCATGAGACCACTCGTTGTAACCAATCGTGTCGCCCTCAACTAGGCACAACCAATGGTTCGTGTTTTTGTCGAACAACATGAGTTTTGATTCATCGCTGTTGACGGCGGAGATGTATCGGCCATCCGGTGACACTCTCGGCGAAAACAGCCCGGCGGAATTCGGAATCGTCGAAACCTCCCGGGTTTTCAGGTCCATACGAGAAATACCGTCATGGCGCCCTTCTGGCCCTATCGCATAAACGATGGATGTTCCTTCTGGCGTCCAGGTTGGATCCGTTTCGCTGGTGTCGCCCTGTACAAGCGTTTCCGGACGGCCCCCCGACGAACCCACCAAGCGGATTTTCCCGGGCTGATCGAACGGCACGTCTGCGAACACAACTTGCGAACCGTCAGGCGACCAGCGGGGTGCATAGGCTCGCATCGGCGGGAAGGTGAGCTGCATTTTGTCGCTTCCGTCCACGTGAGCTCGCCACAGAGTCATGTCCGGATAAGAAACATAGGCGACCCACTTCTTGTCGAACGAAAAAGCGAGGAGACCGGCGGGCAGAGCCGGTAGATAAGGATCGAATCGTCGAGCTTGCAGGTCATAGCGTAATAGCTCCACCCGCGGCTCGTCTCCTAGTACAAACAGTCTCTTGCCGTCGCTGCTGGGGAGCGGTGAACTAAATCGCATCGGCCCCGAAATCAGGCGTGTCGGGCTCTTAACCTGCCTTCCAAAGATCGAAGGATTCCCGGGCATCACCCAGATTCCCTGTGCGTTCCCGCGCCCCGCCTGGAAATAATAATATTGGCCGCCAGGCGACCAGTTTCCACAGCAATGGAAAGTTCCTTTCCAATCCGGAAGGAGCGGGCGAAGCCCATTTCCATTCCTGTCCATTTCCCATATCGAGCTGAAGTCCCCTCGCCCGTCGGCAACATCAAAGCGAATACGCCGGCCATCCGGCGAGAACCGGATTGAGAACACGATCCCATGGACCTTTGCCAGTTGCCGAGGCTCACTTCCATCTCTGTTTGCGATCATTATCGTGTCGCCCTGTGGATAGACAATGTGTCCGTCCGGGGTCCAATTTGCCACGATAAGATTGCTTATGTTCCCGACGCGATGGGGCGCACCTGCCGGTAACGGCTGAGACCAAAGTTGCAGTTCCCCGTCCGACCCGACCATGGCGATCTTTACGACCAACAACTCCGAACGATCCGGCGAGACCGGGCTTACCGCCAATATATGATCGATCGTCGTCGTCATCCAGGTTGTCTCCCCACCCGCGGCAGAGACTTGAGCGATTCCCGAGCCCGACGTCGTTGGCAGCCCTTCCGTGAAATATAGATGTACGCCGTCGGTAACGAACGGATTCAGCGGGTTTTTCGTTCTTCCGTCATGCGTGATGGCAACCGTCTGGACGACCCTCGGTAGCCCCGGCGGGCTGCGCCCGATGACCAGCCAAGCCACAACGAGGGCCGCAGCGCCAACAAGAATCGCGGGAATCTTCAGGATTGTTTTCCTAGCCTGTGGGGAGTCCTGCTTCGCATCGAGGTTTCCGAGGTCGGGAACGCCCGGTTTTTCAACAGGGGCGATGAATCGATAACCTCGTCTTGGCAAAGTCTCGATAAACCTGGGGTTGTCGGCGGAGTCGCCTAGAGTTTCGCGCAGGCGCTTTATAGCGGTGTTCAGCCCGGTTTCGAAGTCAACAAACGTGTCCTCCTGCCACAGCCCCGCGCGCAGCTCCTCGCGGGTTACCAACTCACCCGGGCGCTGCAATAGTTTGAGTAGCACCTTGAACGGCTGGTCCTGCAACTTCAGCTTCACGCCGCTCTTGCGAAGTTCACCGTCGCGAGGATCGACCTCGAACAATCCGAAGCGATAAACAGAAGAAATCTCAAAAGACACTTCGGCGCTCCAGCTAACGAGGAAATTCGCGCCAGTGTAACACGCTTTACACGCCGCGGCGGCGCGTTGCATTCTACCGCAACTATCTGACACACAGGGACTTAACGCGCCACAAACATTACAGGCCGGTGCCAGCTCCAGACCATTGAGTCGCATTTCCCCCCGGGCAATTCTCAGCCCGCCGCACACGAATCGGGGGGTAAACGCCATGAAAAAGAGAATTTGGTTGTTGGTCGTAACGATATTTCTGCAATGGCCGGCCAAGGCACAACCAGGGCCTGAGTCGAAAAAACCGTCGCAGCATTTTGCTTGCAACACCGGCTACACCGTGACCCGCTGCCACGAAGAGATGGTCGTCCTAAGAAGAGCTCTGGCGAATTATCCAGCAACTGACCTAGGAGAATGGACCTGGGTGCTGGTGCGTTCCGAAGACTGGAGACGGATGTTGTCAGCCCGAGGGCTCAAGTCCGGCGTTCCAGCTTTAACCTTCCTGGAAGGAAGGACGACCTTCTTCGAAGAGGTCCTCGTCGCTGGAGACGGCGTGCGCATGTCCGAACTCATGGACATCTGGCACCTGGGTAGAGAGGGGCTTCTCGACCTCGCCATTCGCCACGAACTGGGACACGCGCTTTCCAATGACGTCGACGAACGGAATGCCGACCGTATGGCAAGAGTACTGGAACAGCAAAGGACGACCCACGGAACCACGCAGACGGCGAGGCTAGAGTGGCAAAAATAGTATGTCGACAGCACCGGTAGGCGTCCGGGAAATAAGCGAACAAGAAGAGGGCTAACCCAATCCACTTCGGTGTGCCAGCCCCGTCGGTGCGCCAGCGTCCAAAACGTTTTCGAGGTGAAACAAACGGCGGAAAGGATCGTCTAATTAGTATCACAATGTAGAGGATACTATGGCCGCAGAACTATTGAGCTCAAGCAGGCGGACTTTCCTGCAGGGATTGGCTGCGCTTCCGCTGGCGCTGCAGAAGGGAAACTCCGAAAAGGGGCCGGAAACGATTTACCGCTTTCTGACACCGGAATGCGAGGTGCGCATGAGCGTGCAGTCTTACGGAAACTCCGAGACGAAGGAGTTCCGGTTTTGGGACCGGGTGACGAACCGCGGGTTTTGCCTCTCGGCTGACGGCGAAGAAAACCGCAACTGCCTTTCCCAGTTTGTGGGTTCCATGGCCATCGCCACATATCACTTTCGGCCGCGCAATCATGAGCGGACGCCCCCGCGACTCCGGGAGCACGTGCGGGCCATCGATCAGGACTACCGGATGAACCCGCGCGCGCCGTTCGACAGTGTTCTCGCCGTGGAAAAAGGACTTGCCAGCGACATCCAGGCTTTCGGGTACAACCGGGACGGTTCGCCGGAGGCTGTCGCCAACGCCAAGTCGTTCACCCTGTGGTGCCTGCTGCATCAGGACCTCTACCTGAATGATCAAGCAGCTCCCTTCTTGATCGTTCATTGGAAGCATACTCCGGAGGCCATCAGCCTCTTGGACGTAATACCCGGCGACAAGACCGAATGGGTGAAGGGGTAGCCCGGCTCGACAGGACGTTGACAGCGTAGCACATTAGGACCACAATGTAGAACTAATTATGCTTGGTGAATTCGAGTACCTCCTGATTACGGCCACTGCCTCGTTAGGCGACGAGGCCTACGGCGCAGCGATCCGCGAGGGAATTCAAAAAAACACGGGGCGGCGCTGCTCCATTGGGGCGCTGTACACCACCATTGACCGCCTGGAACAGAAGGGGCTGCTGAAAACGTGGATGGGCGATGCGACGCCGCAGCGGGGCGGACGGTCTAAACGAATGGTGCGGGTTACGTCTAAAGGTGTGGCTGCGGCGAAGGACTTTTACGAAGCGGTGACCCGGATCAGCCAGGGCGCGTCCTGGGTGAGGGGCCGGGCGGGGGAAGTCTCATGAGCGAGCATGCCTGGGCTCTCGTCGAAATGACTGCGGGGTTGCTGGCGCCGGAGGAGCGCGAGGTGGTGCTGGGCGATTTGCGCGAGGCCGATGAGAATGTTTTGTGGGCGTTGGTCGATGTGTTCGGCCTGTTTCTGTGCCGGTTTGGGGTACTTTGGACCGACTGGCGTCCCTGGTTGGCGGGATTTGGCGTGGCGCTGCCAAGCTGCTATTTGCTGATGGGAGTTTCGGCGTCGGTGACGTGCACGTTTTTGCGGTTGATGGACCCCGCGGTCGGGCACTGGTATTGGCCTACGGGGCACGAGGGTGTTTCGCTGCTTCTGTGCCACATTCTGCTGTTGCTGGCGTGGTCGTGGACGGCGGGGTTTGCGGTGGGGTCTATGTCGCGGCGGACGGTTTGGGTGAGCGTGGGGTTGTGCCTTCTGCCTCTTTCCAGGGCTTGCTTTCCGATTGAGCCGCTGCCGAGGCTGTGCCTATTCCTGTTTCTTTTCCCTGCGGCGGTGGGGATTCTGCATGCATTACGGGGCATTCGTCTCGAGCGCGTGATGTGGGGTGCGCTGGCAGTGGTGGCGACGGTTTTGATGTATGTCGCGTGGAGCAATCAGGCTTTGTGGATTTACAACTGGGCGTTGATTTCCCCGGCCTGGTATATTGTGGCGTCGGCGCGACGGAACGCGCCGGTGGTGCAAGACGGTTTAAGCCTGCCTTAAGCAAACAGGGAAACGGTCGAAACAGGGTACTTCAGGCTGAAGCCCCCGCCTCCTGAAAAATCGGAATTACTGGATGAAGATCGCTTTGAACTGGTCAGTCCGAGGACAGGACTGCAGCGTTCCACACTGATTGTCATTCGGCCACCCAGAGGCGAAGCGGTCACTGCATGGCACCAGCGGCTTCCGCGGCCGGATTCGACATTGCGGTTCGAGAAGGAAATCTTCGTATAAGTCCGCATCTTCAACAGCTAGGTTGAGGTTGCAAGCCTCATTGAAGCGCTTGCAACCTAAATGCAGATCCTCGCGGCCCGATTGTTATCGCGTCGTCATCGCCACTTTGCGCCGCCAAGTCCTGGTTAGTCGGGTACACGTAGAAGTGACCTGCTTCGCAGCCGACTAGTCTAGCGGGGCTTTTCGGGATTGTGCCCGGATCACGGGCAACTCTGACGTAACGCGATTAGGTAAGGGTTGCCGACTAACCGGGAGTCATGCTTGGACCATAACGGATCGCATCGTCAGGGATGGTTTTCGTTGTCCGGCTGAGGATCACATTGCAGAGTGGGATCAATCTCGGTACAGTCTTCGACCCTTCGGAGTATTCGCGCCACGCAAGCGTTCTCCGATTCTGTCGCCAGAAACCATTAGGCGTCATTGACTTAGCATCAGGCGCACTCCTAACATGAATCCGCAAATGCCCGACCAGACCATCTCGTACTATCGCCTGGGGGAGCGCCTGGGCAGCGGGGGCATGGGTGTTGTCTACAAAGCGGAGGACACCCGGCTTGGCCGCTCCGTGGCTCTGAAATTTCTTCGCGAGCCCACCTGGAATGACCGCTCGACAATCGATCGCTTTCGCCGCGAAGCGCGCTCGGCTTCAAGCCTTAACCATCCCAACATCTGCACCATCTACGAGGTGGGCGAACACGAAGGCAAGCCGTTTATTGCCATGGAGCTGCTCACCGGTGAGACACTCACAAGCCGCATCGGCGGTAAACCCCTTGCGCCAACCGAGATCCTGGAACTGGGGTCCGAGCTCGCGGACGCATTGAACGCCGCCCATTCGGCGGGCATCATCCATCGAGACATCAAGCCGGGAAATATTTTCGTAACGCAACGAGGGCAAGCCAAGCTGCTGGATTTCGGACTCGCCAAGGTTGTGCCTTTGCAGTCCGCGGGCAGTAACGACGCGCTCGAGCTGCCGACAGTCACGGAAAGCTCACTGACCGCTCCTGACTTCGCTGTCGGCACGCCGGCCTACATGTCGCCGGAACAAGCGCGAGGCGAAGAACTGGATGCGCGCTCCGATATCTTCTCGCTCGGAGCGGTGCTATACGAGATGGCCACCGGCACGAAGCCGTTTGCCGGGCCCACTTCGGTCGTGCTCCTCGATAACATCCTTAACAAAGCGCCCGCATCGGCGCGGCAATTGAATCCGGCGCTGCCTGGTGAACTTGAAAGGATTATCGCCAAATCGCTGGAGAAGGAACGATGTAAGCGCTATACATCGGCTCGCGAACTGGCTCACGATCTCAAGCAACTCCTACGACAGCTCGCTTCAGCCTCGGATACGGCGCTCCCTGCCGCACAGTTGCTGCGCAGAAGGAAACTCGTAGTTGCCGCGGTGCTCCTCCTTTTCGCTGTAACCGGCGCAGCCTTGTGGTTCTTTTATCGCAACGCAAGAATTCGCTGGGCTCGCGAACAAGCGCTCCCGGAAATATCCCGTCTACTCGAGAAGGACGATGCTCTCGCGGCATTTCGTCTTGCGGACCAAGCTCGGGCCTATATTCCGCACGACCCCTTTTTCATCAAGTTCGATCGTGACGATATATACCCAGCGTCCGTCGAGACCACTCCGTCCGGCGCGGATGTTTTCGTCAAGGATTATTCGGACGTGAGCGGTGTGTGGCAACCCCTCGGCCGCTCCCCAATCCGGAACCAGCGTTTTCCCTTCGGCTATTTCCGGTGGAGAGCTACCAAACCGGGATACGAAACCGTGGAAGCTGCAGCAAGCCCACTTTACGGTACGCTCTCCCTGACTCTCGATACTCACGGTGCGCTGCCAACTGGAATGGTTCGCGTCCCAGGTGGCCCTTTTCAGTGGGGAACCTCATCGCGGGTTAACCTTCCCGCGTTCAGCATCGACAAATATGAGGTTACGAACCGGGAGTTCAAGAGATTCATCGACGCGGGCGGATATCGAAAAAAAGACTATTGGACGGAGCCCTTCCTAAAAGCGGGCCGCGAGCTCAGCTGGGATCAGGCCATGCGGGAATTTCGCGATCAAACCGGGCGGCCCGGGCCCGCTACTTGGGAACTGGGCCAGTATCCCAAGGGACAAGGTGATTTTCCCGTTGGTGGCGTCAGCTGGTACGAAGCGGCGGCGTATGCCGAATTCGCAGGCAAGAGCCTTCCCACGGTCTATCACTGGTATTTAGCTGCGGCGCCCGGCATTTTCTCAGGCAGCGCAAAATACAGCAATTTCTTGGCTTCCGGTCCGGTTCGCGTGGGAAGTCTCGGCGGCCTCAACCCCTACGGCACGTACGACATGGCCGGCAACGTGAAGGAATGGTGCTGGAACAAATCGGGTGAACGCCGCTACATCCTGGGCGGCGGATGGAACGAAGCCGCTTACATGTTTGTCGACACGGACGCGCAAACTCCGTTCGAGCGCCTGCCCACGTATGGCTTCCGGTGCATGAAGAATCTTGGCAGCGGCGCGCCGACTTCCGCGTCTCTCGTCGGCTCGATCGATCAACTCACCCGCGACTACTCGAAGGAAAAGCCGGTCTCCGATGCGATCTTCGAGATCTACAAGAGATTTTATGCCTACGATCCCACCGATTTGAAGGCGCGAGTGGAATTTACGGATGACACGCCGGAATCCTGGCGCAGGGAGCGTGTCACCTACAACGCGACGTACGGGGACGAGCGCATCATTGCTCAACTCTTCTTGCCCAAGGATGTCTCGCCTCCTTACCAAACGGTCGTCTATTTCCCTCATCAGGGAGCGACCGACGAACCTTCCAGCGAAAACGTCGAGATGCAGTTCACGGACTTCATCATCAAGAGCGGACGCGCACTCTTGCTGCCGGTCTACAAAGGAACCTACGAGAGGCGTGCTCCGAATTCGTCTGGAGGCACGTTCGGGCGGGAACAATCCCTCGAACGCGCCAAGGATTTTTTCAGATCCGTCGACTACCTGGAAACTCGTCTAGACATCGATCACGACCGGCTGGGCTTCTATGGGGTCAGTTGGGGCGCCAACAATTCAATAAGGCTGCTCGCGATCGACAAGCGTGTGAAGGTCGCAGTGATCGTGGGGGGCGGTTTGGCAACCGAGTCGTTGCCGCCGGAGCTTGACCTCTTCAACTTTGCGTCCCGCACCACCATCCCGTTGCTGATGATCAACGGACGCTACGACTTCGATACACCTCTAAACTGTTGCCAACTCCCATTGTTCCGGCTCTTGGGCACGCCGAAGAAAGACAAACGCCACGCTTTGTTCGACACCGGCCATCTGCCGCCTCGCAACGACATCATCATGGAGACCCTCGACTGGTTCGATCATTACCTTGGGCCGGCAAAGTGAGTGCGTCGGGTGCGGCACCCCGGCGAAAAAGGTCAAAAGCGCCCGCCACGGTCGGCGGCTGCTACATTCGCAGACGCAGCGGTGGGAAGCAAGGTGCCGCCCAGGTACAGGGGCGCACAGTCGGCAAACTCAGAAGTGACCTCCGTCGCAGGTTGATTGGCAGCACCTCTCGGGGTTGTCCGCGGATGACGGATAACCCGGATAACAGCTCGCCTGTCGGGTTAGTACCGCCAAACGCGCTTGTGTTTACCGACACAGTTTCACTTGGACGAAAAGTCGGCTTTCCGTACATCTGTCTCACGCGCCTACGGGAAGGACTGTGAAACGCCTGCTACTCGAGAAAGCTGTGGAAGCGTAGTCGGTTTTCACTTCGGCGAAAAGGCCAGTGTTAGAAATTTGAAGATGTGAATACAATTTGGTTCGTGAAGGCGAAAGGCCGGGATTCCGACGAATCACAGAGCCTTTCCACCCAAGATTCAAACATCGAAGATGACGACGAGAAGAGAGTTTTTTCGGCTAGCTGCCCAATCTGCGACGGCTGCGATGCTGGCCGGTAATCACAGCGCTGCAGCAGAACAGAACGACGTGCATCGCGTAGCTCTGCGTCGCGGACGGCCGCTCCTCGATTTGCAACAGCGCTTTGTGGATCTGCGTTTCGGCATGTTCGTGCACTTCAACATGGCGACATTTCAAGACCGCGAATGGGGTGATCCGACAGCACCCCCTGATCTGTTTCATCCCGCCGCTCTCGACACGGATCAATGGGCCGCTGCGGCGCGCTCGGCCGGCATGACTTGGGGCTGCCTGACGACCCGGCATCACGATGGCTTCTGCATATGGCCGACAAAGACATGGGCAGCAAGCGTGGGGCAGACATCGCATTCGACCGACGTCGTGCGCGCCTATGTGAATTCATTTCGCGGGGCGGGCCTGCGGGTGGGCCTCTATTATTCGATCCTGTCGCTGCGCGACGATATCCGTCATTTCAACATCACTCCGGCCAAGGTAAAGCTCATCAGAGATCAGCTGACGGAACTGCTCACCGAGTATGGAGAGGTCGACATCCTCATCACTGATGGATGGGATGCACCGTGGAGCCGTATTACTTATGAAGAGGTACCGTTCCCGGAGATCTATGAGCATATCAAGAATCTGCAGCCCAACAGCCTGCTCTGCGATCTCAACGCCAGTCAATATCCTTCGGGCGGACTCTACTATTCCGATGTGAAGACGTTTGAGCAGAATGCCGGGCAGAAGGTCCCTGAAGACAGCGACGTGCCGGCCCTTTCATGTGTGACCCTTACGGACGGTTGGTTCTGGAAACAGCGGGACGCGAATGGACATCTCAAGGCTGTGACGACCGTGGTGGACGAGTGGCTTGAGCCGCTGAATCGCAGACACTGTAACTTGATTCTGAATGCCCCGCCAACCCGTGAAGGACGCCTGGCTGCGAACGTTATGAGCCGACTGGAAGAGATCGGCAAAGCGTGGAAGCATCCCGGGCCCATGGCAAAACTCAGCGAGCACGTTGTGATCACGACGCGGAACCTGGCGAAGGGCAAGCCCATTCATGCTAGCTCTTACCCGGATACCGTGGGATCGGATGAGGCGAACGATGGTGACTTCGGATCGAGCTGGTACCTGGATGAGGGGCAAACCTCCGGCTGGTTGGAATTGGATCTGAGAAAGCAGGAGAGCTTCAACGTTGTCTCGCTGGTGGAGCCCGTCGGCAGATGGGATGACTACCCGCAGAGCCGCATCCGGAGTTATCGTTTTCAGCGCTGGGACGGCGTGAAATGGATCACTCTGATAGGCGGTGAAACACCCGCACCGACGACAATTCTTCGTATTCCACGCGTCTCAGCGCAGAGGGTCCGACTACTGTTGGAGCCCAGCAAAGAGATGCCCCACGTGGCCGAGATTGGCGTATATGACGAACCCGCCTAGGCAAAGACCAATCCCCGAATGAAAACGTGCTGAAACAACATCCTGGCTCCTGCATGTGGTCAAAGATATCGGTTGTCAACGCATTTGCGAGTTTTCTGGCGGCCTTGTCGCACGGACGGCACTGCAAGATATTGGAAGTACATCATAGGCATCGCTATTGTGTATCGCGATGTGTATCGCGCTTCCGTTCTGTTGCCGGTGCCAACTGGATCGAGAGGTGATCTCGGGGACAGTTTGGTGCCGGAGCTTAAGATTTTAAGAATCGCTCCGGTGATGAGGCGAGAAACCGGGTTCGGCTGAAACAAATTCTTGAAGATACCAGGTTAGAGTCCTGGAACTACGTAACAAGAGAATGATTCAATCCGACTGATTCTGCCACCGTGCGACGGGCAAATGCCATCCTCGGTAAATCGCCATAACTCGCAGCCAAAAGCAAAGGAATGCGCCCACGGTCATCATCAGAAAAGCCGGGTAATGCAAAACATATCCCATCACTACTACGACGCCAGCCGCTAGCGCAGCGACAGCATAAATATCGGCCTGCAGCACCGTCGGCGTTTGGTTGACTAGCACATCACGCAGTATTCCACCACCAATCCCGGTTAGCACTCCCATAAAAATCGCCATCACCGGATTGAGTCCCGCGATGAGCGCCTTTTGTGTGCCGGCGACGGCAAACAGACCAAGTCCCGCGCCGTCGAATAACAGAACCAGCCTGCGGCGCTTGTCGATGTCGGGATACCAGAAGAACGTTACTAATCCTGCCAGAAGAGAGACCCCCAGGTAGCGCCAGTCGCTTATGGCCGCTGGTGGCACCGCGCCAATCAGAACATCTCGTGTGATCCCGCCGGCATTACCGGCCGCGAACGAGAGTGCCATCAGACCGAAAAGATCGAACCGGCTCTTGACACCCGCTGCCGCACCGCTGAGGGCGAAAACGAACGTGCCAAGCAGATCCACAGCATCCAGAAAAGGACCCGCTAGTTGATCCCCGTGCATCAAAACGCTATTCACGAGGCCAGCCACGCATGCGCCGCAACAACGAGGGCCTTCACACCTGTTTCCAGAGTTGGATGAATGACTGGTGCAAAGGCGGGGTTATGGTTAGTTGGAAGCGAGCTGAGTTTTCCCTCTTTTTTTGCCTTGGCATACACCACTGGATCATCGCCGCCGAAGAACCAATACACTGCCGGAACGTCCCACCCAGCTCCAAAGCAGCCGAAGTCCTCGCTTGCCATGGTGGGCTTGGTCTGTTCTATGGAACCGGCAGGAAAGTTCCGGAGTAATGCATCGACGAGCTTCTTTGTCGCGTTGGAATCATTCCTTACTGACGAATACTGATCGAGTGGCGTGACCTCTGGCGGTCTCGGCGCTCCTGATGCCGCTGCCTCAGCCTTCGCAATGCGTTCAATCGCCGCAAGCACACGCTTGCGCACACCCTCGTCAAATGTGCGCACATTCAATTTGATCAATGCCTCATCCGGAATAACGTTCTCTTTCGTTCCAGCCTGCAGTACCCCAATTGTCACCACAGCCGAATCCGTGGGAGAGACCTCCCGGGAGACGATCGTTTGCAGCCGCATTACGGTTGAGGCGGCCATGACGACGGGGTCGATGCTGGATTCGGGCATCGAGCCGTGCGCGCCGCGCCCGAACATTCGAATCTGCAGGCTATCAGCAGAAGAGGTGACAATACCCGCACGCCAATCGATGTTGCCCGACGGCAAGCTCATAACGTGCTGCCCTAGCACAACGTCCGGTTTTGGAAATCGTTTGAACATCCCATCATCAATCATTGCCTTAGCGCCTTGCGCGGTCTCCTCGCCCGGCTGAAAGACCACCATCAGCGTCCCTTTCCAGGGGTCGCGGCTCTTTGCAAAAAGATTTGTTGCGCCAATCAAGCAGGCAACGTGCATATCGTGCCCGCACGAGTGGGCTACGGGTACGGTCTTGCCGGTAGGGTCAGTCCCCGTGACGGTGCTCGCGTAGGGAAGGCCAGTCGCTTCTTTGATGGGTAGAGCATCCATGTCCGCGCGTAGCATGACAGTGGGTCCATCGCCGTTGCGCAAGATACCTACAACCCCAGTCTTTCCGACCCCACTAGTCACCTCAAATCCCGCCGCCTTCAAGTGATTCGCAGCAATTCCAGCCGTCCGGGTCTCCTGCATCGACAATTCCGGATGCGCATGAATGTCTTTATAGACGGCCTCCAGTTCGGGAAGCAATGTGGCGAGACTTGCAAGGATTTCTGTCGGCTTGTTCTCGCTCATGAAATTAGTCTCCTTACGTCAGATCGCCACCTGTGGACTTAGTGGCAATTGCTGTTGTCCGCGTTGGCGATTTCCAGAAATGTAATACTAGTCGGTGCGAAACTGATGTGACCTGCGCGCGTTGACTGACCCAGAAATTGTGGCACGTCGCCATCTCTGTTCAGTTGAAGAGTCTTCCCATTAAGCTGGACTGATGTGTCTTGAAGGTGCTTGGCAGTCAGCGTGTAGCGTTCCGCATCAGACGGCAATGTAATTTCATGGACTTGCTGCCGGTCGGCATTGATGACCAGCAGGGTGACGCCGCCGGGATGATTCTGAAGGCAGTGAGCATAGACGTACACATTCGGGATTGGCGATGTGTAGGGATCGAGAACCGTCGCGCCCATTAGGCGTCGCCAAAGCAAAGCGGCCCAGTAATTCGGACGTGGTGCCAATGTATTTTCGTCTAACAGGCCGTAGTCGCTTGATGCCAGCGTGTTGTGCATAATCACTTTCACGCCGCGCTGGGCGAGGCTTGCATGTTGAACAAGATATCGGAAGGTGTCCAGAAAAGTCGACGCCCAGGGGTTTCCACCGCAGGCTGCATCGGCCGTTTCCGTAATCCAAAGCGGTTTGCCTGGCTCGAACCTGTCTCGAAGGTCGGCGTAAAATGCGCCAATCTTCTCCGGGCGCGAGAGCCAGTCTTGGGAAAGTGCCGCTGCCGTCGTTGTTTGTGATGATGTGCCGATGCTTGCGCACCGCTGCGAAGCAGCCGCATAGAGATGGTATGAGAAAACGTCGAATACGGGACCGGCTGCGCGGAGCAGGTCTTCGGATTTCAGCACCCCGTTGCCCATCGGCATTGCGAACGATCCCTCGCCAACTGAACCTGGGCCAAGAAATAGTGTGTCGGGCGCAGTTTTCCAAAGGAACGCACGGAAGACGGCAACGTCGCGGCCAAAGCTTGCGGCATCGTATCCTTTTGGTGCGCCGCCCATCGCGGCATATGTGGGCTCATTCATGAATTCGCTTGCAGCGATTCGCCCCCCAGCGGACTTGGTAAATTCGAACAATTGCCGCGCCTGGTCCGAGGTCCATACGCCTTGAGCATCACGCGATCCTGGGCCCGTAGCCACCGATGTCACGATTTCGGCATTTACCGCATGAGAAAAATCGATGACGCCCTTCCATTCCTCTCGCGTTAGGACCCCGCTGAAACCTGATGGCGCATTCGCTAGGGCGGCATTTTCCGAATCCTGAAAATAAGCGCAATTGGCCCACGTCCCGCTGACTCGCACATATGCGGGGCTTAACGCCGCGGCCAGTTTTCGCAATCGCGGATTTGAAAGATTGATGGGCGCTCGATATCGATATAGGTTCGGGTCTATACCTGCCGGAATGAAACCATCCTGGGGAGCGGGCTCCTGCGTTTTACTTTCGTTCGTGGTGCTCGCGTATGGTTTCCAGAATCTTCCGCCGATGACTTCCACCATTTCAATGTTGTAGGACTGGAATCGCTCATCGACGGTGCCAATAGTGGGCATCTTTGCGGGATCAAGCGATACAACCTGCGCGATCAGTTGCATCGCCAGAAACAAAACCGAAGTTATGCATAAGACCACCGCCAGGCAAATGCATGGACGAATACCTCTGCTCAGTTCTTCGTTTTTCTTTCCCATTCCAGAAGCCGCCGCTGTTACCAACACGGGTTGTGCCATATGTTTCACCGTCTGCTGCACTTTATCTAGTTTTGCATATCGTTATGCTGCGATATCGCACATCGTGATTTGGAGTTCGCTGTGACCCACGCCATAAGCTGGATGAAGCCACCGGGCCTTCCATCCAACTTTTTAGTGGCCTAAGCTGGAAACCCAGCCCAGGTATAGAATAAGCCCCGCTGATGGCTAGCACGGGTTTAGGCGAACCTGTGCTGGCACGTGTTTCGGAAGGATCACATGGCACAGAACAATCTTGAACTGATGCGGACACTCGACGATTCGTGGAACGCACAGGACTGGGAGACGTTTGAAAAGCGGCATTCCAAGGACACGACCGTATTTTGGCCCGGTCAGGCCGAGCCGACAATAGGGCGCGACAATCACAAGGCGGAGTCCATCGAATTTTTCAAGACGTTCCCCGACAATCATCTGATCAATCATCCCTATAAAGTGGAGATTGCTCAGGGCGAATGGACCTGCACCGTTGCGGATTTTACCGGTACGATGCGCGGACCGATGAAGGGTTCCGACGGCAAACTGATTGCGCCGACCAACAAGAAGTTTCATATCGAGTTCTGCACCGTCGCACACTGGAAGAACGGCGAGATCGTCGAAGAAAAGCTCTTTTATGACCTGGTCGGATTGCTAAAACAGATTGGAGTTATGTGAGCATTTCTGGTCCGCTACACATCACGATTCGTGAGTGCTCTTGCTTTCAATACCCAACCAAAAAGCGCGGCAGAACCACCGGACTAACCCACCTGTACGGTTAGCATCGATATTGATCCGCCATCGACGCCTTCGATGGGGAAAGTAATGAGTTCGCATTGCTGTCTAATCGCGATGACATACAGCATGGGCAAATAATGATCGGGTGTGGGGATCGAAAGCAATGCTTCTGGTCCGAGCTTCTCGTATTCAATAAGCGGTTTGTACTCCCCGGCTACCATCATCTCCTTTGCATCGCGTTCGAAACGAACAGCCCAATCGTAAGGGTCGGGCATGTGCCTGCCCCAAGCATACGCATGGAGATTGTGGACTAAGTTGCCGCTGCCGATGATGAGTATGCCCTCTTCGCGCAAGGGCGCAAGCTTCTTGCCAATCTCAAAATGGAATGATGCTGGTTTATTTTCGTCGATGCTTAGTTGGACGACGGGAATGTCAGCATCGGGATAGACGTGGCGAAGTATCGACCATGTGCCATGATCGAGCCCCCAGGAGTTGTCAAGCTTGACTTCTAGCGGCGCGAGCAATTTTTGCACTCGACGAGCGAGTTTGGGATCACCAGGCGCAGCATATTGCACCTGAAACAATGCTCGCGGAAATCCGCCGAAATCGTGAATGGTTCGCGGCGAAGTGGCGGTGGTTACCCCGGTTTCTGAAACAAACCAGTGGGCGGAGATAGACAGAATCGCTTTGGGCTTGGCCGTGGTCTGCCCTATGCGGCTCCACGCTTTTGTGTAGCCATTGTCGAGGACGGCATTCATCGGATTGCCGTGACCGAAAAAGATTGCCGGAAGTATCTTGGGCATGTCGAGGCACCTCTTTGCTTCACGGGCCTTGCGGGCAATTACGCGGGCTGCCTTTCGATTGGAAACTGTTAACCCACTCCATGTCCTCAGGCGCAAACTGAGCCACAGTATAACGCTCGCGCAGACCTTAACGTGTAGGAGTGGGAATTTTTGACACTACAACGTCGCGCACCATCCCACCAATGCAGTGAGATGGCGCAAAAAAAAAGGGCACGAAAACGTGTCCTTTTGGGTCCTCGATGGTTTCTTCGAAACCAGGGCAATTCTTTTGGAAAGAAATGGCGGGGACGACGAGACTCGAACTCGAACTCTGCCGTGACATCATAGGCAACGTTATTGTGTATCGCGATGTGTATCGCCCGGCCCCGGTCAGGTTCCACAAGCCGACTTATCAGGACTAGCTTCGTTCCTCGCGCCGTGTGACTCCTATCGTCGGAATGTCCGGGCAACACTCGGACTCGCGAACCCGGGGTACTTCCGGCGTAAACTTCAATAGCCGTGCCCGTGTCCGTCTTTTTCAACGCTGACTTTGCCGGCGAAGGAGCGGTAGACAAAAATGAAGTAGCCGGCGGCGAGCATCATGCCGACGACCCACCAGATCAGGCCGACCTTGAGGCCGTAGTCGGAGGCTTTCGCACCGTTGACCGTCAGCGAGTAGATGGGATTGCGTGCGGGAAGAACCATTGGGAACACGCCAAAGACGACGCTGGTAAGCATGCCGGTTATGTAGAGGCATGATGCGAAAAACGCTTTGCGTTCGTCGCGCTTGATCAATTCGAACTGGACGCCGGCGAGTCCGACGACAGCGAGCAAAGGCAAGATCAAGCCCAGCGGCAATGTTGTCAGATTTTCTTTCAACTGCGGCTGCACCTTGAATGTAACCGCTGTGACGATGACGGTCAGTGCGAGCACAGGAAACCACACTCTGCGTGCCAGCGCCGCCGCACGCTCGCTTACAGGTCCGCTGGTTTTCATGCGGACCCACAGAGCGCCGTGCATCACAAGAACGGCCAGGGCGAACACGCCGACCAGAATGGTGTACCAGTCGAGAATGCCGACTTCGTCGCCGAGCTGAAAGTTCGTCCAGAGCGGCTCGAAGAAATAGCCGCTGGCGTCGAGAGGGACTCCGCGGACAACGTTAGCGAGGGCCGCGCCGAAGAAAACGGCCAACAACAGGCTCGAAGCGCAAAACACGAAATCCCACAACGGATCCCACACTTTGCTCTTGATGTGATTGCGAAATTCGATCGAAGAGCCGCGCAAAATCAGTAGCCACAGCACGATCATAAGTGGCAGATAGAATCCGCTGAAGCCGCTAGCGTACAGCGCGGGAAATGCAAAATAGAGAGTGCCAGCTGCGGCGATCAGCCAAACTTCGTTGCCATCCCAAACCGGGCCGATGCTGGCGAGCACCTGGCGCCTCTCTTCATCGGTTTTCGCGACGAGCAGATGGATGGTGCCGGCGCCAAGATCGAAGCCATCGAGCAGAACGTACACAGTAAGCATGATGGCCACCAGCCAGAACCAGGTTATTCCCATGCTTCCTCCTGCGTCTCAATCCGCGGCAATGATAACGGCGGTTTCCCTATCCAAGCTAGCCCCGGGTTCGGGTCCGAGCTCAATCTCGCGATAGACGAGGAAGAGCCAGAGGATCGCCAGCAAAGTGTACATGCCCATAAAGCCGATCAATGTGAACCATGCATTGCCCGCGCCGACCTTTGGCGAGATGCCCTGCGCGGTACGCATGAGACCGTAGATCAACCAAGGTTGGCGGCCAAGCTCGGCTGTCATCCAGCCGGCGGTGTTCGCGATATATGGGAGCGGCACGGCGAGCATCAGAATCCAGAGCATCCAGCGCGCACTGTAAAGTTTTTCGCGCCAAAGCAGAAACGCCGACAAGACCATCACAGCGATGAAGATCGTTCCGAGGCCGACCATGACGTGATAGCTGTAATAGAGAAGCAGAATCGTATCGGGCCATTGATTTTCAGGGAACGCATCGAGTCCACGAACGTTGGCGCTCCATTTGCGATAGGTAAGAAAGCTCAGCATGTTGGGGACTTCCAGGGGATTATCGAGCTTACGCCGCGCAACGTCGGGCTGGCCAAGAATTGCGAGCGGCGCGCCGCTCTGCGTTTGGAAAAGTCCTTCCATGGCTGCGAGCGTTACAGGTTGATGCTCGGTGATTAGTCTCCCTTGCATGTCCCCAGTGGGAGTGAGTTGCAATAGCGCGGCAACCGCGCCAACGAGCACGCCAGCTTTCACGAATGTGCGGCCGTAGATTTCATCGCGGTGGGTTAGCAAATAAAACGCGCCGATGCCCGCCATCACGAAGCAACCGGTTTGAACGGCGCCGAGCATCGTGTGCGCATATTGCCAGAGTGCCCATTTGTTGACTACGAGGCTCCAGAAGCTGGAGAGTTCGATTTCGCCGTGCGGGCCGAGAACGTAGCCGGTGGGATGTTGCATCCATGCGTCGGTGGCGACGATGAGGTAGCCGGAGAGCCACGAGCCGACGAATACGAGAAAGGCGGACAGCCAATGTCCGATGCGGCCGAGTTTTTTCTCGCCGAATAAAAATAGACCGAGGAAACTGGATTCGAGGAAAAAAGAAAAAACGCCTTCCATCGCCAGCGTTTGCCCAATGACGCCGCCGGCAGCTCGCGAAAACGCCGCCCAGTTGGTGCCAAACTGAAATTCCATCGGGATTCCAGTGACGACACCGATGGCAAAATTAATTGCGAAGATGCGGGCCCAGAATCGAGCGGAGCGATTGAAGTGTTCGTCACCGGTGCGAAGGAATTTGGTCTTAAGATAAACCAAGAGCAAGGCGAGGCCCATGGTCAATTGCGGGAAAATGTAGTGAAAAGTTATGGTGAATGCGAAATGGAGCCGATGCACTGTCAGTGCCTGTTCCATTCCTCGCCCTCCCGTTCGCAGAGAATGAACCGACCGATCTGACTGAACAGAACTGTTAGCTAAATACCTTCGTGATTGGGTGCCACGTGCTTCTTGCTCCGGCAGTGGGGATTCTACCCAATCAAGAGAACCATTCCCAGCGTAAGTCCTGATAACGCGCTTGTGGTCATTGACGGGCCAATCCGGGAATCACGTTCCACAAGCCGACTTCACAGGAGTGATCCCGCCATCGAAGCCGGATGGCTTCGGGTTGGCCGACAAACCGCTCCTTATCCATGCGCTAAGGGCGGCGGAGTCCAGATCAGGGTAGTTTGTCGAAAAAAAGATAAACGGCGGCAATCCGGCCGTCCCGGGCAATGATGAAATCGGTCCCCGCGTAAGCTGGCGCCTCACCCGGGCGGCCTGATACCCAGCGGACCAGCCCGCCATTGCCCGATTCCGCGGGCTCGGTAATTGGCTGATATCGGAATTCAGGGTGAGTAGCTTTGATCGCGCCCGCGATGCGGTCGATTTCGTCACGGCCACGATAGACTCCCTTGCTGGGGTCGTAGAAAACGCAATCTTCAGTGTAAATCTCGTCGATGGCGGCGCGCCGGCGAGCGGGATCGTTTTCACCGAAGACATCACGAAGATTGCGGATCAGCAAGGTCGATATGCTGTATGGCATGGCTTGTCTCCTCTCGGCATCGAGTGCGGCTTGCGATATCTCGAGCCGGAACGGAACGGCTCTATTAGCTCAGCGAGGCTGCGCATCGCCACGTGGTAACTACATCTCGAGGAGCGTGCCGAGTACCTCGGGCCAGCGAGTTTCGAAGTCGCTGTCTCGTTGGAGTCCGCGTTGCAGCAGATTCTGGATTCGCTGCTGTGTTTCAGGCCAAGTAAGAGCGGTCTCAAAAGAAGTGATGGCGGCGAGAAGCCGGTCGGCGGACGGCAATGAGACATGGTTGACGAGATTCTTCGCGGCGGCGATGGCACGCCGGTCGAAGGAGGCGATCCGGCGCGCGAGCGCGTCGACGAAGCCGTCCAGTTCGGCGTCTGGAAGTGACCGGTTGACATATCCGTATCGTTCTGCGGTGTCGCCGTCGAAATCGTTCGCGCCGAGAACGATTTCGAGCGCCCGACCGCGACCGACCAGATGTGGAAGACGTTCCGTACCGCCGCCGCCGGGATGCAATCCCACCCCGACTTCGGGTTGGCCGAGTCGCGTTTTCTCGCGCGACGCGAAGCGCATGTCGCAGGCGAGGACGAACTCGCTGCTTACGCCCCGGACACAGCCTCGGATCTTCGCGATGCTGACCACCGGGGACTTGGTGAGACGCACGAACGTATCCATCAGGATCGGGAAGCCCGAAGCCCCGACAGCAGTCATGATGTTCCCTAGCTTGCCGGTTAAATCAAAGTGGGCAAGGTAAAACTCGGGGTTCGCGCTTTCGAATACGACGACCCGCAGGCTCGAGCTGGCGTCCATTCGCGCGAGCAGGTCCTGTAGAACTTCGAATATGCTGGCGTCTACGATGTTGAAAGGCGGGTAATCGAACACAACCCTCCAGTACGCAGGAGTTTCCTCGATCACCCGCACGTGCGCGGCGGAATTAATATTAGCCATATGTTTCTCCCTTCTTAGACCGCGGGACCGCAAGGTGATCTTCTTCCCTTATAGGAACGCATGCGCGCGAGGGCCCCGACACAACGGGCTAAGCTCTTATGGCACGGACTGAACTCCAGAGCGCACCTCGATTGATCCAATCAGGGTACAGCTTGAGCATTTCGTCATATAGTTCCCGTGCGGTCGTCGTACGTAGGGCAAGGCGCTCGAAATCGCGGATATATTTCCGGGTTTCTCCAATGATCCGAGGGCTATCATCGTTTCCGACGCGCTTGTGCCCGGCGATGACTGCGCGTGGCTTAAGCGACTCCATTTTATCGAGGGCGGCAATCCACTCTTGGCGCTTCTGCTGATCTGGCGACTCTGACAGATGCAGGTGATCGCCGTTGTAGGCGGCATCCCCCGCAACGATCAAACCGATTGAGGGAACGTGAAGGCAAGTCGTGCTAGCAGTGTCGGTGAATCCGAGTGGCACACTGATTAAATCGCGGCCTTCCAGGTTAATTACGTTTCCAGCCAACTCTTCGGCAATTGCAAGATGGCTGGAAATCTGGCCGGGAAAACGCGGATTCCAAAACGAAGCGAGAGACTCTGGAGATGCCTGTTGGCGCATAACCTTAATCACATCCGGCCGCGCGACAAAGCGGGCACCTGGAAATCGCTCCAGAACTGTGCTGGTACCAAAGAAATGATCGCCGTGGCCATGGGTGGCGTAGATCGTCGTCAGATTTTTTCCGCTCGCCACAACCCAATTCGCCAGGGCGCGCGCCTGGTCGACCGTAATCGGGGTGTCGACCAGGACAGCGTCCCGCTCCCCAGAAATAAGTGTTGATGAAATAGGCGGCCACGGCCGCTCTTTTTCGCCTGGAGGCAAATCGCTCGTGATGGCGGGTACGCTGGGCGTCAGGAACACGTCCCACGTCAGCGATATATTTTGAGTTGTACGTTCGGAGTTGGAGGCACTGCTGTCGGATTGTCCGTGCATCGAGCGGGCTTGGTCAGCTCGGATTGGCCAAGTCGAGGCCGTTACGAGGGCAGTTCCGAGCGTATTCGATAGGAACTCCCGTCTTGAAGTCATTGCCGCCTTTTCGTATCGCATACCTTTGCTCCTTTTCTAAAGCAACTGCTCGCTCGGGCCTTCCGAGCGATCCCGCCAAATAAGCCTCCCGCCCTTTCGGTTAGATCTGGGCTCTGCCACCGTCAACGAACAGTTCGATACCCGTGACGAAACTGGAGTCATCCGAAGCGAGAAACAACGCCACCTTAGCGACTTCGTCAGGTTCCCCCATGCGTCCCATCGGGATCGTGGACACTATTCGCGCAATGACGTCTGTAGCTTGCCGACTTACCAGCGGCGTATTGATCGGACCCGGACTAACAACGTTAGAGCGGATACGGCGTTCCTTCAGGTCTGTAGTCCAGGTTCGGACGAAAGATCGGATGGCGGCCTTACTCGCGGCGTAGACGCCGAATGCGGCAGTGCCTTTAACACTCGCGACAGAACCGTTGAGAATGATGGAGCCGCCATCCTTTAGCAGTGGTAAGGCCTTTTGCACCGTGAACAGCGTTCCCCTCACATTGATGTTGAACAGTTTATCGAAATGCTCTTCGGTGACGGCCCCAAAAGGGACAAATTCGCCAACGCCGGCGTTGGCAAAAACAATGTCGATTCTCCCCTTCGCCTTAGAGATCGTCTCGTAAAGGCGATCCAGGTCGGCGAGGTTGGCGACGTCACCTTGGACACCAGAAACATTGCTGCCGATCGTTTTCACGGCTTCGTCGAGTTCCTTCTGGCGGCGGCCTGTGATGAAGACGTAGGCACCTTCTTTCACGAAAAGCTTTGCCGCAGCTAACCCAATTCCTTCTGTACCGCCGGTGATGACAGCGACCTTACCTTCGAGCTTCTTGGACATTGTCTTTCTCCGTTGTTGCCTAGCTCTGAACTCGCGACGTCCGATCCTTCACTCTCGATCACTTGCGTCCGAGCACCGCTTGGCCGAGGTGATAAGAGAGATGGTTCGTGCGGCTCAGTAGGATGGCGAAGCGATTGCGCAAAGGATCTTTGGCGAAATCTCTTCCGATACGGCCGAGTGTCTCTGGACCCAATCGGACCACGACATTTTTTCACACCCCTTCCGCAATTCAGCATTGACGACGTTCCATGCCCGGCGAACTTGTTCGTGCGAAGGAATGTCGGCTAGCGATTTGTCGGGATTCGAGACAAAAGCGACATCAAACTCAGGATGAAGTCGTTCTCCCAGCGCCAGCAGAGGAAGCATCCCGTCGTGTACGGCTGTGAGATGTCCCCACAAATACAGAAGCCTGTTCCTGCCAGGCGCTATTTCCCGCAGAATCTCCTCGGAGGAGAGGCCCCCGAAAAGCTTGTCCGCGCGGTCAATTTGGGCGTTCCATGTTTTCAACCCGAGAGCTACGTAAGAGCCTTCGTTTCCCATGCGTCTGTCTCCTGTCAGCCACTCGGGTTCATTTGTATTTTGGAAAAGTCTTTCCGAACATGGGCGCGCCACTTTTCGATTCTTGTTCTGTGGCCTCATCCTGAATCACATCCCAATGTTCGACGAGTAATCCGTCCTCGATGCGTAAGATGTCGGCGGCGATTACGTGAAGCGGCACCAACAAACTCAACAGAAAGGGACTCTCGCCTTTCCACGGATTGTCTTCGGCGAACCTTCGCTGCTTACCTCGACATCATCGACGTAAAATTTGTCAAAGATCTCCAGAAACTCTTCGTAGCTACTGGCGATTTCGGCGTGCAGGATCGCCGCGTTCAGGATTAGCTCCGCGGCCAGCGAGCTCTTGTACGCGTTGCCGTCGAACTGGCTAACGGTCATCAAATTATTTTCATGGGTCATCGGGTCTTCCTTTATCCGCGCTTGGTTTGCGCGATCCGCAAGGATCTGTGAAGCAGATACACCACGAAGAATTGGAGGACGGCGATAGAGAGCGGCCCAACGCATTTCCCAAGATCATGCTCAAACAGACCGATTCCGGCATCCAGCAATTGCATGGCGCCGGCGAGCGCACCCAAGGTCAGCAACGCAGGCGTCGCCTGCTTGTAGATCGCCCCCAATGCGAACAAAGCCAGGGGAATTCTGGGCGCCGCCGCGTACATCGCCAATAGCAACGACGCCTCTGTTGGAACGGATTCGGCAGGGACCAGGTATTGCGGACGGATGATCGCTGCGATGGAAAAGCCGCTCGCGATCAGGACATTGATTGCTGTGACCAGCGAAGCCAGCCGAATTGCCTTTATTGTTGTCATTGATTCCTCTCTCTGAGTAAGCTCGCCCGAGCGTAGGGCCGCTGGCCTAAGCGGTTAAAGCCTTTCCGCGATAAGCAGGCGCAAAGACATTCTGTACAAACTTTTCAAACGAAGTCGGCGTGCTGTTCTGCGACGAACGCGGCTCTTGCGCAGCGAGAAGTCCTGCATTGATGGATTGGAACATCTCGATGTAAACCGCGGCTTTCTTCGGCGAAAAACCAGCTTGCGTCAACACCTGTTGTAGCTGGTCATACGAAAACTGCTCGTAACGCAGATCCGGCTTACCAATGCCACGAGCAATCACCGCGGTGGCTTCCGTCATGGTTAGGCCGCGTTCACCGAGCAGTTCGCGGGTTTGTCTGCCCGAAAAATCCAGGTCCAGTAGGCGCTGCGCTGCGTACGCGCCGACATCTCGCGTCGCGATGAGTGGCAGCTTCAGGTCGGGTAGCAGGGCGTGCCCAAACATTCCCATCCCACAGATCATGTCGATCGCCGCCAGATTGTTCTCCATGAAATAGCCAGGTCGTAGGTGCAGAACGTTCAAATCGCTGATCCCGTTCAGTTTTTGCTCCGAAGAATGCAGCCCGGTAACTGGTCCGGTGCCTTTCGGGACGTGTGCGCCGTAGCTGCTCAAATGGACCGCGTACCGAAGGCCAGAATTCTTCACGGCTGCTGCGATCGCATCGCTCTGTCGCTCTTGCTCCTCGCGGGAGTTCAGCGGCGGCAAGAGCAAATACGCAGCGCGCGCACCGCCGAAGGCTTTAGTGAGCGCCGCCGCATCGCTCAGGTCGGCCGTGAACGCTTCCGCGCCGTTGCGCAAGAAGCGCTGCAGGCGACCTAGGTCGCGCCCGACGACGCGCACCTTCTTGCCCTTCGCTAGTAGAGAGTTGGCGATGATCGAGCCGGTGTTCCCACTGCTCCCTAAAACCACATACATCGCAACCATGGCTACCGTGTCTCTAGAGCTGTTCATGTTTGTCTCCTCTTTATAAGGCTCCGTTTGCAATCCGGGTTCTTGTTTATATGTGGCGATTATCTGCACATATATGTGCCAAAAAATCACTGGCTCGCGTGACGGATTCCCCCGACTAGATCCGCGAGCGTTATTCCATCAAGACTGTTCTCGAAGCTGTCCTGGGCTTTCTTTAGGACCGACGACATGCATCCTTTAATGTTGCAGCTGATCGGGCATCTCTTCTCCACTGGATAGCTATGAATCGCGAATGTCGGAGGAGCCGCGCTGGCGCGATAAATGTCCAAAAGTGTGATCTGCTTAGGGGAACGCGTGAGCCTGCTCGCGCCACTCTTACCGCGCGTGGTGACGATCAGGCCTGCCTTTGAGAGTTTCGAGAGAGATTTCCTGACGAAAGTGGGATCGGCATTGACACTTTCCGCAAGCATTGCCGAAGGGGTTTCCTCGCCGTGACGGAAGCCGAGAGCTGCCATGATGTGTGCGGCAACCGTGAATTGGACGTTGGTCGCGGACAATTAAATCTCCTGCCGCATATGTGATGTTTAAGGGCACAATTAAGATACAAGTTTTTTCCAACTGCAGGAAGTGTCACGTCGTTTGCGTAGATACAATTGCTGTTCCGCAGCGAGTACGCACCGAGTGCGTTCAGGCATTCATTCCGCCATCGACGGTGAGATTCGCGCCGGTGATGTATGAGGACTCCGGTCCGGCGACAAACGCGACCGTAGCGGCGATCTCCTCCACACGCCCGTACCTATCAAGCGCTGTGGCGGCCTTCTGCGGCACCGACCAATCACCCGAGGCGGGATTCAATTCCGTGTCGATCGGACCGGGTTGCACGTTGTTGACCGTGATGCCCCGGCTTCCGATCTCTCTGGCTAGCGCCTGAGTGAACATCTTGACGGCTCCCTTGGTGCCCGCGTACGGCACAAGCCCGGGTGCCGCCACGCGTTCACCCACGGCCGAACCGATCATGATGACGCGACCTCCGCTCTTCATGTGCTTCAGTGCTGCCTGAGTCGCGACGTATACGCCACGAACGTTGATGGCGAGCACCCGGTCTATCTCTTCGAGCGTCGCCTCCTCGAACGGTTTCGGAATGGCCGTGCCGGCGTTATTGACCAGTACATCCAGTCGACCAAAGGTTGCAAACGTCTTTTCGACCGCAGCTTTAACCGCGTCGGCATTGGCGGCATCTGCCTGAATCGCGATTGCTTTTCCCCCAGCGCGTTCGATCTCTTTGACGACAAATGCGGCTGCGTCGGCACCCTTCGTGTAAGTGATGGCCACATTCGCTCCGTCTGCCGCCAGACGCTTAGCGATTGCAGCACCAATTCCGCGCGAGCCTCCCGTAACGAGTGCAATCTTTCCTTCCAATCTCTTTGACATTGTCCCCTCCTCGAACTACTCGTATGCTCATCAGGCATGAGTTTAAAGTTTATTCCTTTGCCTAACGCATCTTACGATCACCCCATAAGATGCCTCAGAAGACTTGTAGTCGCATCATCGAGAGATACTTTGTTAAGCTGGGAGCAATGCTTCTCAGGCATGGGAGTGAGCATGGAATTACGACACCTGCGCTATTTCGTCGCGGTCGCCGACGCGAGAAGTCTGACGGTGGCAGCAGAGCAAACGCTGCACACGTCACAACCTTCGCTAAGTCGGCAGATTCGAGATCTTGAGGACGAGGTAGGTGCGCAACTCTTGGCACGCCGCGCTCGCGGCATCGAACTGACACCGGCAGGCCGAGCCTTTCTCGAACACGCCCGTGTGGTGCTATCGCAGGTTGAAACGGCAGCAGAAGCTGCACGCCGGGTCGCTCATCCCGCCAAACCATGCTTCGCCATGGGCTTTCTGACCGGACACGAATTGATTTGGATGCCCGAAGCCTTGCAGATCTTGCGCGACGAACTGCCTAACATCGACGTGATGATCTCGAGTCAATACTCGCCTATGCTTGCAGATGGTCTATTGAAAGGAAAAATCGATGCGGCGTTTCTTCGTCGGGAGAGAGGTATGCCAGAGCTGGCGTACCGTGTTCTGGTCAAGGAGCCCTTGATGGTGGTCTTGCCGAGTGACCATCGCCTCGCCGCACTAAAATCCATCGGTGCGAAAGATCTAGAAGGCGAGAAATTTGTGACGGTGTCGAAAACGGCTCCGGTATTGCGAGTGGTCATCGACAACTACTTTAAGCGCTTTGGAATCGGCATTACGCCAGCTCATGAAGCGGACCACCTCGCCATGGGAATGTCCTTAATAGCGTCGACAGGTGGCGTAGGGCTGCTACCTGCTTACGCCCAGAACTTTCTCCCTTCGTCCGTAACCAGTCGCCCTCTCAAAGGAGATGTGCCGACGATCGATCTGGCCCTCGGGTACAGAAAGTCGAACCAGTCTCCCATCCTGAAGCTTTTACTTTCGAGATTGGACGAGTTGGTGGCTCGTGTCTCGAAGAAGGCCCGCTAAAACTCGGAGTGCATCTTAGCAAGCACGATTATGGAATTCTTGAGTCAAAGGCGATCCTGATTCTAACTGCTCTCGGCTGGATGAGTACCGAGAAACGCACTAGCGACTGGTCTGGCAATCTTCCGGTTGGTCGGCAAACCGAGAGTTCCAGGAGCCGGCGGCTGTGTTTAGCGGCCGCTTTCGGCCTACCCAAACGCTGCAGTTGGGTGAGATTGCAGCTGAGTATGAATTGGATGAGGAAACGGTGTGGAAAGCTCTTGCTGAATTTCAAACCCTTGGGATGGTTGCACTTTCCGAGGACCTTTCTGTGATCGTCCGGCTTCCAAATCTGGCAGAGACGGAAGAGGCCTATCAGATACGGGCCGAGATCGAAGAAATCGCTGGACGAACGGCAGCAACGGTGCTGAAAGGCTACACAGCCGAACTCCAGTATCAGTTAGCAGCCATGCGTGCAGCGGTTGCTGATGGCGACCTCGATGTCTGCGCAGAACACGACGTGGAGTTTCATAGAGACATCGTAAAGGCCGCGCAGAACGACGTGCTTCTTCGGGCGTGGGACACGCTGGCTGTTGATCTACGAATTCGTGCAGCGGTCGGAAAGATCTCAAAAGACTTGCACGAAATCGTTGAATCTCACGAGCTCATCGTCGACGTTCTCGAGAAGGGGCATGGGAGAGAAGCTGGGTTGCTGTTGCGCAGTCATGTAGAGACGTCTCTAAAGTATCTCATTCAAGGCGAATGGGATTCGCGATCTGAGCGAGGGCCTCACCAGGATTTGGAGCTGGTCGATGTTGACGCTGTGCCGCACCATTCTGCGCGGACCTACCAAGGCGGACTAGCTCCCGCAAGGCTGCGAAGAGTTACCGAGCTGGTACGCACGAAGCTGGAGGATGAGCTGACTCTGGAAGAAATGGCGGAATCAGCGGGGTTGAGCCCGGCTCATTTCTCGCAGATGTTTCGCCAATCGACGGGCCAGAGCCCGCATCAATTTGTTGTCCGCCAGAGGATAGAGCGTGCGCAGGAAATGGTGCGCGCCGCCGAGGCGCGAGTCTTGGACGTCGCGGTGGTGTGCGGCTTCAAGACGCAGCAGCACTTTGCCCGAGTGTTCCGCAAAATGTGCGGATCCAGCCCCACGGAATATCGCCGGCAATTTCTGTGCTAGAAGCAGAGAGGGGGGTGCATTCCGGACTCGTAGACAAGCCGAGGCCGTTGCAAAGTCGCATACGAGCGATGGCATGACTGACAAATGTCTGTGCGTCAAAACACATTTCACTGCGACAAGTATCTGTGCGTGTCAATTCCTCATCGTGTTTTGTTCAATGCTCTCAATGTTGGCTTGTGGCGCGCTGACCCTTATCACGACTAACATTGTCGTGACAGCACTACGCCAAACAATCCAGATTGAGCCTAGTGCGAGCACCTCACTGCGGCTTTCAACCGAATGGTTGGGTGATGTTGCCATCCCGCGCGCGAGTCTTAGCGGGGGGTCTACGAGACCGTTGCTGATAACACGCCTGCTTGGGAGGTAGCCGTACTACTGAAATTATGAGCATCTGTTTTTGGTACGGAAGGCCGCCACTTTGTAGGCGCTGTTTCTGGATCGGCGAAGTCCATTCGAAGAGGGAGCTTGGCTAATCCTAAGCCACGCCATTTCAAGCCGTTCGAGTATTTTAACCACACGCCATCAGATCTGGGTCCGCATGCAAGTCGAGATGCCAGGATGCGATATCGGGGAATCGACTGTCTGGGCGTACGTGAGAGTTCGGAAGGCTGAGCTGGATGAGCAACAGCCGTCTTCTCAGGCCGCAGCAGCTTGGATGATGGAGGTACTGCATCGTGACGTCCCCCTTCGGTTCCTTGAAAAGGAGTTTCCGAGCGGTGCAGCGTCAAGCCTCGCAGGGATCATCAAAGGGGGCCGATGGCGGGAACGAAAGAAAGCTTTAGCTGTTCTCGGCTGCTTGAGGGGCATCCGCACAGTCGTCATTGCTCGCTGTACCTTTCACGAGATTGCTAGCCGGATAATCCAACGAACGGATTTCGAATGGTCAGTTGTCCATCAATTGTCTGGCCATCGTGAAGGTCTTCGGAATAGAGAGTCGTGCATCCAGCTTCCAACGCAGCGGAAACGACCAGCGCGTCATAGATGTTGTAGCCGTGCTTCTCCGCAATTTTGAGTGCCGCTTCGTGCATTTCAATGGTGATGGGCAGCGGAGAAGGACAGAGAACTCGAAAAGCATCCAACGCTTCCGTCACCTCACTCCAGGACATTAAGATTTTTCGGCGAGCCACAGAGGCGAATTCGTTCAAGATCTGCACGCTGAAGACTCCTCCCGATGCGAGGAGTTGCTCAGCTTGCGTGCTCCGCGGCTCGTTGTGCGCCACAGCATAGATCAGCACATTCGTATCGAAGAAAGCCTTACCGGGCATTGGCCTCTTCTCGATCAAAAACAAATCCGGGAGGCAAAGGACGTCGGAGTTTGCGTAGACGAGCGAGCGCGTGAGGTTTGCTTTGATCGCGGCTCACTTCGAACACCCGCTCACGAGCAATTCGAATCTCGATCTGGTCGCCTTCTTTGAGATCGAGCGCGTCAACCACAGCCGTGGGCAACCGCACCGCCAGACTATTACCCCATTTCGATACCTGCATCAGCCCTCCTTGATATACATTGTAATTGTATATCTCAAACAGAATCCGTGCAACTCACTCCAGCGGCGCTTTACGCTCCACACGGGATAACTCCACGACGGCGACAACGCCCGCTAGAAGCATTAGCTCATTGCAGTGGTCGGATCGGGGGTCGCCCCAAACATTTCAGTCCATCTTCGGTCCAACTGAAGAGCGAGATAAATAGCGCGTGCCTCTGTAAGCGGCGACACCAGAAGCGGCACTTAGAGTTTTGTACTGCGTATCTTCTAAGCAGAGGGTCAGCGGTTGGTTCGAATCCGTCAGGTCTTACTTCCCTTCTTTCCCCATCGAAAGCGCTTGAACGTCGGTGCCAATCCGTCCACTCGTTGGTTTCGGAATTCCGACGCTTTTTCTGGGAACAACGCGGGAACAATAAGAGTTCCCTTCCGTTCCTTGACGCGCTTTTGTGTTCCTTGATGCTCCCGTAAGTCCTTAAAATCTGCCACGGCAGAGGTCGCGAGTTCGAGTCTCGTCGTCCCCGCCATTCATTCCAAAAGAGTTGAATAAGACTCACTCGAACCAGCGAGGGTGCAAAAGGGTGCATTTTTGCACCTTCTTTGCACCCTGCTTACTCAATCAGAGGCGTTTTTGATGGCCGCGCTCTCACGATTTGACGGCGTTTGCGCGAAAGCGGTGGAGTTGGCTTCAGACGCGAATACCAGCGCGAGCACCGCAGCCTGCGCCGCATGTTTTGCTGGCGAGATTGCCTGCGTATAGACATCCAACGTGGATCGCAACGAGGAATGTCGCAACAGTTCTTGCATTACTTTGAACTCTGTACCGACGCTTCGCAGCAGAGTCGAGAATGTGTGCCGGAACGTATGCCAACCAAATCGCTTCTGAATCCCGACGCGCTGCGCGACCGGACGAATGTATCTGCGTAAGATCGCTTGGCCCCATATTGGTTTCCGACCTCGGTGCCGTCTGCTCGCGAAAACCCAGTCCTGGGGTCCGGCGTAGCGAGAGGTTTCTTTCCATTTCGCGAGTGCCTCCAAAACGGTTGGATGAACCGGCACAGGCTTTTGCGAAGATTCTGTTTTGCATGGACCCACCACTCCGCACACGATCGATCGCGTAACGCTCATTGTCCCTTGAGCAGAATTGATATCTCCCCACTTCAATCCGAACAGCTCGCTCTGGCGCAAACCCGTAGAGGCTACGACAAGCACCAGCGTCCGCTCTCGCAAGCCCAAATTATCGATAAGCGCCTTTATTTCAGGCGGCGTCAGCACACACGGCGTGTCTCGACGCTTCGCACTCTGGCGAACCAAACGGATAGGATTTCGGTCGAACAGTTCGTGACGGCACGCATGGTTGAAAAGGACCGACAGGATACTTCGGATCTTCGCACAACTACTCTTCGCTAGTGGCAGCCGACGCAGCCATGACTCCACTTCCATCGTTCTCACTTCGGAAAGACGCATACATCCCCAATGTGGGACTATCCACCTCTTCAAATAAGCCTTGTAGGCTCTCTTTGTGGCATAACTGCGCCAGAGATTGTCGTTAGTCAATTCGCGCTGAATGAAGTGATCGCAGACCTCCGAAATGGTCATCCGGAGAGCAAAATGTTTAAGTCCATCCCCGTTGATTTCTGTCAGCAATCCCGCGACTGATTTGCGGGCGGACTCCACATCGGCGTATTGGCAGACCGTGCCGATCACCCTTCGGCGATAGATTCGTTTCCCAAAAGGTCCTTTGTCCCCCCAACGGAACTGCCAGACATCTGGACCGCGCTTTCGACCACTCCTGATTAGACTGCCCTGTTGCATTTCTACCTCCAGCATCGCAGTTGCGGTGCGGAGGGATTCTTGCGCATTAGGCCGCTTCGGAAGTGAATTGCTTTGCGGCGGCAATGCTCGTTGGTACGCGATGACGCCCTTGGTGATGATTTCCGGCTCGCTGACCAGCAGGGATTTGGGCATGGTGAAAAGACCGAACTTCATTCGGTGTGAGCGCAGACCAGACTACTGCGTACCCTTGAGCGCCCTACGAATCGTTCTCATGTCGAGAAACATTCGTTGAGGACCGCTCTCGGAGGCACCCTCCAGCGCGACGAAACCATAGCGCGCATACCAGTCGACTCTGTTTCGATATGCATCCGTAATGATACAGCGGCATCCCACATCGTCTGCAACTCGGAGCGCGACCTTAAATGCTTCGGAAATGAGAGCATGCCCGAGCCCTTTTCCTGTGAAGCGCCGGTCTACCGCAAGCCGCGCGAGCAAAACGAGTGGCAAGTCGTATGGGGGAAGTCCACGAACGTAATTCTTAGGGAAGCTCTCGCGGGGCACACTTGCCGTTGCGAGAGTGAAGTATCCGATAACTGTGCGCGGCGCACCTTCGTCGATCGCGACGTAAGTCACTCCAATAAAGCTTTTCTGCTGATTCGCCCACGCGTGCCGCCTTAGATAGTTGTTAAGTGGCTGATCGCCACAATCGAAAAGCGCGACTTCGTCCTGCTCCTCGAGACGACGGATGAGAACGGCCACTCAGCCTCTCATTGCTCGGATGAGGTTTTCGGTAGGATGGGCGGGTTCTCGCGATGCGAGATCGGCAAGACTCTCCAGCTCACGCGGCGCCCAAGGAATCTCCACACGTGGGAGCACCAGTTCAGGGGCAACGCGTTCGAGGCGCGGAAACACCAATTCCTTCCGCTCGCCCGTCTCAGTTTCACTAAAAATACGATGACCGCGCTTTCTCTCCCATACTGCCCAGCGGAATAACGCCAGGGCGTCGGAAAGAAAATCCGTGTTGCTTGTGAGCTGCAGCTCTTGCTTCAAGCCGCGAACCATTCGGTCTTCCGCAGGGGCCAAATCAGCCTGAAACTTTGACTTGCGCGTAGCCCGCTCGGTTTGGGGCTGTTTCTTCATTTGCTTTGTTTTTAAGGCCATCGCAGTTGATCCTTTTATAATCTGAATATACTCCTATATTACTGCAAGTTTAAGGATTTTTCGAGTCCTTTCGGAATGAGCCGGAACGAAACCTGATTCTTCCCGCGCCGTTAGATGTCACTACAGGTCGCGTGTGAATCGCACAAACTCCAGAAATCAACGGCAGTTGGGCGCAAAAGTTGACTTTTGCGGGGGCACCTCAGGCCAGCTGGCGAGGCGCGGTCATCCACTCGATTATTGGGAGTTGCTGGCGACGGAGCCTCAACCCGAAGGAATATTTCATTGAAGTCCCGGCTCGCTTGCTCTCCACTGCTATTATCCAGGTCCGAGAACTATTGCCAGCCCATGGGAAGCTCATTCGCGGAACCTTGCTTGAAACAGGAATTAGGAGTGGCCTCGTTGTAGGGGTGAAGATGAAGAAAGCCTATACCGCCAAACAAGGCCAGTACCTGGCCTTCATCTATTACTACACTCGAATCCACGGACGCGCGCCCACCGAGGCCGAGATGCAGCAATACTTTCAGGTTTCTCCGCCTTCCGTACATCAAATGGTCCTGACGCTCGTGGCCCGGGGGCTCATCGAGCGAACGCCCGGGCAAGCACGCTCCATCCGTCTGCTAATTCCGCGCGAAGAGCTACCGGACTTGGCCTAGAAGGTAAGATCTTGGGGGACCTCAGCTCAGGTTCTGGCGCCCTGATGTGACAAAGCCCGAAAGATGCCATCGAGAACTTGATCGAGATGCTTGCCGACATCTTCGGCAAGGAATCGGAGGACCAGATAGCCGTTCTCCTGAAGCAGGGCATCTTTACGACGATCTCTCCGGTAGGCGTCTGTGTCACCCAGATGCTGGCCACCGTCCAATTCGATGGCGATTCGCGATGGCGCGCAAAGCAGATCAACCTCCATGCGACCCCAGCCATCGAATGGAATCGGCAATTCTGCATTCAAACGAAACTTTCCGTTCGTTGCGGCCAAAGTCTCGAGGCGCCGATATAGAAATGCCTCGCTTGCGCTTCGCGCTCGATTGGCGCCCTCGGCATTCGGAGGTGGCTTTACAGCTACGTCGACAAATAGATTTGCCAGAAGAGAATCTACGCCATCGCGCACCAGGCGGCGTACGCTGGCGGCGTATTGGCTCTTCCATTCGGGATCGATGGGAAGTGGCACCTCCGCAGGCCAGCCGGGCACGGCGCTGCCCGGAAGCTGCATCTTGTAGCCAATCGCTTCGTAGCCGCGACCGCGGCGATCAAACATCCGCGCGAGCATGGGCACATTGAGGTCAGCATAGTCGTAGACACGCACTTCGCGCTTGCCGTCATAGAGACGATGCAGCCTGCCCACGTATTGCGCGATGGTTCCATGCCACGAGACGGGCAGCGTCAGAAATAAGGTGTCGAGCCGGGCGTCATCAAAACCCTCGCCCACATATCGGCCGGTGGCCAAGATCACGCGAGCCTCCTCCGCAGGAATGGCGGCCAAGCGGCCGGAGATGGCGTCAAGCTCCTTTTTGCGCATCCCTCCTCGGAGCACCACTAAGTGTTGCACCTCGCGTGCCAATTGCTTGGCCAAAGAGTCCAGATGTTCATTCCGCTCAGTCAACACCAACGGCGAACGTCCCTCCTGAAGGGTTTGCATCAGGTCATGGCAAATAAGCCGATTGCGCTCTTCATCGCCAATCAGCTCCTCATAGAGTTCGTGGAATTGTAGCCGCACATTGGGATTGGCCGGCCGCAATGGGCGAAAGTCAGTCGGACGAACCATGACCGTATGCTTAAAAGGATGAGCCGCCGCCCGCTGCTTGGCATTAACCCGATAACGCACGGGACCGCACTGCATAAAGATGATCGGATGGTGGCCATCCTTCCGTGTGACAGTGGCGGACAAACCCGTGACGAACTTCGCCTTAGCCTGACGCGCAACCAATTCAAAGCTTTGGGCAGATAGATGGTGGCATTCGTCTACAATGAGGTGCCCATAGTTGCCGACCAGATCATCGACTAGACCGTTTCGTACGAGGCTCTGGATCACCGCGACATCCAGTAGGCCAGTGGGCTTGGCGCGGCCGCCGCCGATCCGGCCAATGGCGCCGACCGGCATTCCCAAGAAGATAGAGAGTCGCTCGATCCATTGCTGTTGCAATTGCCGTCGATGCACCAATACGAGCGTATTAACGCCGCGTTGGGCAATCAGCCACGCGGCCACCACGGTCTTGCCAAACGCTGTGGTGGCTGCCAACACTCCCGTGTCCTGAGCAAGCATGGCCTGGGCGGCAACGATTTGCTCGGGGCGCAGTTCACCCTGGAATGTCACCTTCAGCAGTTGGCCTGGGTTGCGCTGGTCCCGGACCACAGTTTTGATGTTCAGATCCGACAGGGATTGAAGCAGGTCTTCCAGGCAGCCGCGCGGCAATCCAATGTGCTTCGGGTGATCTTCAGCGCAGGCAATAATTCGAGGCTTGTCGTAGGTCGAAAGCCGCATGGCCTGCGCTTTGTAAAATTCGGGATTTTGAAACGCCGCCAGCCGAATCAGACGGTTGCGGAGGGCAGGAGGCAGTACTTCTTTCGCGATATATATCTGATTGGCCAACGTGAGTTCCAAGGTTTTCGGAAGGGGACCAGCGATCAGAGTATCTTTCCTGCGCCGCGAGGGTGGAGCCATCCAGGGTGCCGCATCCTCTTCATCGCCCTCTGGCACTAAACGGACGCCAATTACTTTCCCTTTCGCTTCAGCGAGACGGACCACTTCTTCAACTTCACCGCGGCTAATTTTGTGGACCGAGGACAAGAACTCCCATTGGTCGGGATACGGTGTCATTCGCTCATCCAGGAAAAGGCCGTTGCCTGATTCCCGCGGCCGCTTCTGCAATGGCAGCGCAATTAAGTTGCCGAAGCCGCCCGGCGGAAGAGTGTCTTGATTGGGAAAGAAACGGTCGTACGAATCCAGGCCGATGTCGGGACGGCGTTCCATGGTTTCCGTCAGAATATGCGCCCCCAACTTGCGCGCCAAGGTGGCAGGCACGGGTTCGTTGAAGAAGAACCAAATGTGTCCGCCCCTGCCTGACCGCGATCGCTCCAAGGCCGCCGGCAAATTCATTTGACGGCAAGTTTCCAAAAACGCGGCGACATCGTCCTGCCACGTTGTTTTGTCAAAATCGGCGGCGAGGAAGAAACAGGTTTCATCCAGAAGCATCGGATAAACACCCATGACGAAATCACGGCTATGGTCGTCATGACCCTGCAGATGCCAGCGAATCACATCGTCAGTTACGGGAAGAAAACGCTGGTGAGGACATTCGGAACATTTGATCCTTGGCTTTTCGCAAATGCCCTGGACCCATTCATTACCACAAACCGGTGAATAACCGGCCCTGCCAGTCTTGCGGCTTTCGAAGCGACGCGGGTAAACATCTTCGCGTCCATGAAACAGCGAACGGAAGAGGACGATTTTCGCCTCCGCAGGTGAATGCTGATTCACGCCAGCTTGCTGCAAGGCAGGCAGTCTGACAGGGGCGTCCATGACCCCATTTTACATTTGCATCTCCGCAAAACTCCAAGCATACATTGTCGTCATCGAGTCAAATCTCTCTCCGGGTCTTGATCGGGGCGCCGGTTCCACGGGACCGTTCGGGGCCCTTTCGCGGCTGCCCGATTCCGAACTAGCCTCCAGAGGATTCGACCATGAGCTGGCGTATCTGCAATTTCTCCAAAGAGGCCCTCCATCCGACAGGCGTAGGGGTGTAGTCCGTTTGATCCTCTTGGTGTGAAACTGAAAACTGAATACGATCCGTGACTCAATTAGGTATTTTCCCGACTCTCCAACCCGACCTCCAACCCGTGATCTGTCCAGTCACTGCGTCTTTACAAGTACTTGGCAGTCCCCAACAGCCTTGTAAGTTGTTGTAAGTACTAGTTATTACCGCCCTGTCACGGCACAGGTCGCGAGTTCGAGTCTCGTCGTCCCCGCCATTCTTTTCAGCAATATATGAACCTGAAGCAGGCGTCACGACAGCGATTGTGTCGTGGTTTGTGTCATAACGTTGGAGCCCTGCGATGAGCCTGCGCAACCTCCTGAACTCCACGACACCGGAGCGTTGGGGTTGCCCAGCGCTACTCCGGTGATGGGATAACCTCGGAAGAATCCATTCTGCCCAGCGAACGTCCCCGAGCTTTCGACTGTTTCCCAGTAGAGAAACGCCGCCACGACATCGGCGCCGGCAGGCACCTGTTGCGCGGGCACGTTCGTAGCGTAGGCGGCTGGATCGGGAATGGTGATAGTCCCCGTGGCAAAGCCGCTTCCATCACCCAATCCCCTCAGACCCACGCCGCCAACCACATAGTCTCCCGTAACCATGTAGTTGTTGCTTAAGCCCAACGGGATGGGAGTCTGCGCAAAGCTATTTTGAGTAAATCCCGACACCAACAGTAACGCCAATGAGGTCATAATTCGCACTAGCAGGAGATTCCATGAAATTTTGTCCAGCATCGAAGCGATAATCGGCATCATCAGCCTCTGGTGTTGCAAATTTTGAAGCCAAATTTCGAGGCCCTCTCCGACGCCGCGGATTGACTCATGGCTTGACTTCACTCATGACAGTCCGCACGGAAGTTTTCCAGACTGGACACTCATTTCTTCGGCTTTGCATTTCAAAGTTGGCAATGCAGGGGACTTACCATTGGGACGTACGAACTCACCGCATTCAGGTCTAGATTCGAGCCCCTTAGCTTTACGACCAACCGACGAAAAGAACCTGGGAAAAACTTGCGCGGACGATACTATCAATCTGGAGTCTCGTCAAGTCTTCGCCGGCGGAGTGAAGAAGTTCGCCAAGACGATGCTCGGTTTCTCCGCGACCCTCACGGAAATTGAACACCGGGGCTTCGTGCGCCGGCGGTCAGGGCATCATTGACCCCGTTTTGGCCGCGGGTGCAAAAAGCGCCTACACGTTGGCCACACGACGGTTGCGGGCGTCCTAGTGGCATGCTACAACCGAAGTAATAGAAGAAGTATATATCCGATCCAATAACTAGGCATCTCCGCTCCGAGAATCTTGGGCGCAAGGGTGTCCGGCAAGCCGACTCCCACCTTTCACGCAGTAACTGATGGTTCTTCTGTGAGCATCTACGCCGATGCAAGACATATTCTGCATGAAACAGCGTCCTTTAGTGTTTCTGGATCAGTCTGCCCGCTGAGTTCAGCTCTTGAACACCAAGCGCTCCTCCACCGACTTATACATTCAACTACATTCAAACTTACCCCTTCGTCGCCCAGTTTCTAATTGAAGGAGGCGACTGCCTGTTGCTGGTCCTCAAAGACCTCAAAAAGATTCAGCACGCGTACCAGCTTCAGCGTCTGCACGGCAAACTTGGACGGGTTAAGCAGCTTCAGCGATCCACCGCGCTGTTTGGCCGCGGTGAGATGACGCACCAGTAAGCCAATCCCGCTGGAATCAACCATGGTTACATCCTGAAGATCCAACAGGAGGCGAGCCTCACCAGATCCGAGCAAGTCGGTCAATGTTTCGTTGGCACGATCGAGAGACTCTCCCGACCCGAGCCGGCCACGTAGTTTAATGATCTTAACTTGCGACTGAGTGCGAACCTCAATGTCCAAGGCGGCTCCTTCGACAGAAGCCCAGGGCGCGCTAGGCTCCTCACCGCTTGCGCTGGTACTTTTCGTTTGCTACAGTGCGCCTCAACTTAGAAGAACCGTAGCGATTTTGCAAGTGGAGAGGGCTTTGGCGCCCAGGCAGCCCGCACAGCGTCGGCCAGTGCGTCCGCTACGGCAAGGGCGAGTGGCCCATTGAGAGTCGATCTTTCCGAGTTTTCCGCGCAATTGCTAGCGGCTCAGGAACTGTCCGCCCGAGCGCGCATCATTGCGCGCATCATCGCTGATGCGCTGTCTGATACGACCGTCAACGTCTACGTCCTGACCACCCAAGAAACAAACGAGGTTTGGGTGCCCAGAGCCACCATGGGTGAACCGGGCGTGCGCGCGACCAGCGTGGCCGTTGATTCCGGGACGCTGGGCGAGTTGAAAACCGGCCTCGGTCCTTTGCTTTTCTCCGGCGCAAGCCTTTCCCGGGAGCACTACGCCCACATTGATATCCGCAAAACACTCTTGTCCATCGCTTACTTACCCCTGATCGAAGACAAGGTGCTGGTTGGAGTCATAGAGATTCTCAGTTTTCAGAATGAACTTAGCGAGAAGGAGCTGAGCGACCTGATGGATGTGGCTAGCGTCGCCGCAGCGGCATTGGCAGCAGCTCGGAGATACGAAACGGAACGTAACGAGGCGCTCACATCGGTCACTCGCCTCAGCCAGTTATACGATCTTGAAAAGGTCTTTTCGTCCACGCTGGAAATGGACGAGCTGCTGCCGATCATCGGCTCGAAGCTTCGCGAGGTCATGGAGTGCCAAGCGATCAATCTGTGGCTTTTGCAACCCGATGAAAGCCTCGAATTGATGAACCAAGCCGGGTTTGAGCCAACCACTCCGCTGGGTAGTATCCAAAGGCCGGGCCAGGGCATGCCGGGCGATGTCTCCGACGACGGGATACCTGTTTTGATCGATCAGGAAGCTGATGTTCGCTTAATTCGGCGCAACGCCGAAGTGGTCGAGGGAGCTATCACCACTCTGCTTGTGCTGCCTATTATGGATAGGGAGTCTCTTGTTGGCGTGGTCGAGGCTGTGAACAAGAACGATGGCACTGCATTCGATGAAGACGACCAGTTTGTCTTAGCGAACATCACCGAGGCCGCTTCTAGCGCTTTGCACAACGCCAGTCTACTCATGGCCGAGCGCAAGGTGGAGATTTTAGAGACGCTGGTCACTGTGAGCCACGAAATCACTTCGACACTCAATCTGGAGCGCATGCTTCAAACCATCGTCAATGCTCCGCAAGCCGTAATTCCCTACGAGCGTGCTGCGATCGCTCTCGAACAGCGCGGCAGGTTCAAATTGAGTGCGGTTACCGGCATCCTCCAAGTCAACGCCGACGCCCCGGAGATCGCGCCTCTCAACGAGATCCTTCAGTGGGCTGCTCTTTCCGAAGAAGTCATCCACGTTAGGCAGCACGGCGAAGAAATCGACACGCCTCGCGAGGAAACTCGCGACAAATTTCATAGTTACTTCCGCGAAACCGGCATGCGCGGGTTTTACGCGATGCCTTTGAACGACGACACTGGACGCGTCGGCGTGTTGGCCCTCGAGAGCAGCGATCCTGACTTTCTCGGAGCCGCGCACATCGAGATCCTCCAAGTGCTGGCCGGACAAGCTACCGTCGCTCTCCGCAACGCGCAGATGTATAAGGAAGTGCCCTTCATCTCCGTGCTCGAGCCCATGCTCGACCGAAAACGCAAGTTCATGGCCATGGAGAAGCGGCGCCGCGCGTTGTTTCTGACTCTAGCGGCGGCTGTAGTCATTTTCCTGGCGATTTTTCCTCTTCCCATGCGCGTCGATGGCGACGCTGTGGTGGCGCCGGTTCGACGCGCTCAAGTGCAGCCAGAATTCGAGGGGGTGGTTGCTAAGGTATTCGTCCGCGAAGGTGAGTCCGTTTCCCATGGACAAGTGCTCGCGGAAATGGATGCCTGGGACTACCGGTCGGCTCTCGCAGAGGCCCAGGCAAGATACCAGACCGCTCTGTTGCAGATGAATCGCTCGCTGGCAGGGAACGACGGTGGGGAGGCCGGAATTCAGCGCGTCCAAGCCGACTACTGGAAAGCTGCTGTAGACCGCGCAAAAGAATTACTGGACAGGGCTCAGCTTCGTTCCCCCATCGATGGGGTCATCTCGACGCCTCACGTGGAAAACCTTGCGGGGCGCCGGCTGCAATTTGGGGACAGTTTCGCCGAAGTTGTGGACGCGTCGAGCACTATCGTGGACGTCGCCATCGATGACGTGGATGCCAACCTCTTACGAGTGGGCTCCAAAGCCGTCGTCAAGTTGAACAGTTATGCGACTCGGACTTTCCGCGGGAACGTGGTTGTGGTCAGCCCAAAGGGCGAGCAACAAGGCGATTCGCGAGTGTTCTTCGCCAGGGTGCTCCTGCCCAATTCGGACGGCGCGATCCGAACGGGCATGGAAGGTCGCGGAAAGGTCTCCGTCGGCTGGTATCCGGCCGGCTATGTGTTGTTCCGGCGGCCGATTCTTTGGCTCTATTCACAGGTATGGTCCTGGTTCGGATGGTAGGATGCCACCGATGAAATCGAAGAAAAAGAAACTGCTCCTCGTCTTGCTGGCATTGGTGGGAGTCGCGATTTTACAGGGTGGTTGCAGCGACAGTAAGCCCGAAACGGCCGCAGCTGCTCCTCCCGTGTCGCCTCCTCCCATTTCTGCGGCCTCGCCGAGCACATCGCCCGCGCTGATTAAGACCGAAGATTTCTTGACGGTTTCCGGCCCTCTTATCGTAGAGCATCAGGTGGACGTCACAGCCCAGCATGACGGCATCGTTGTCAGTTTGTCCGCCGACACCAATAAGCGCGTGACCAGTGGCGAGGTCCTCGCGCGGCTCGACGACCGCCAGCTTTTTGCCAACTTGGAGGCTGCTCGTGCTAAGTCTCGTAGCGTTGCAGCAGACCTGAAAAACTGGGAATCCGAAGCGGAAGTATTGAAGGCGGATTACGTCCGCCAGCAACATCTTTGGGATCTGGGGCTGACCTCGGAAGAACAGTTGCAGCACGCCAAGTACAAGGCGGAGTCGGACCAGTGGGATATCAAGCGCGTTCAGGAAACGTTGAATACGGCCCACGACGAGGAACGCTCCCTGGAATTGGAGCTGGAGAAGACTCACATCATCGCGCCATTTGACGGCATCGTGGCCCGGCGATACGTTCGGGTCGGCCAGGGCGTTTCCAAAGGCGACCGTCTGTTCTGGATAACTGCCGAAGCGCCGCTGCGCATGCGCTTCACTTTGCCGGAAAAATTTATCGGTCATTTGAGGCAGGGACAGTCGTTGCCACTGACCTCCCCGGACGTTCCTCAAGAGCAGCACCTCGCCAAAATCATTGCCGTGAGCCCGGTGGTCGATCCCTCCAGCGGAACGATCGAGGTCCTCGTCGAATTGACTGGCCCGCGCGGTGCATTGCGGCCAGGCATGACCGCCAGCTTGCGCCTGCAAAATCCGCGATGAACATCACCGAAGCCCTAAACGCAGCCCTACCGGACATCCCGGCACGCACGTTCGTGAAGCGCTATCCACGCATGGATCCCGGCATTACCTTGAAGGAGCACGTGGAAGAGGGCGAGCGTGTGGTCCGAGTGTACGTCCCCAGTGCGGAGGCGATGTACAAGTTTCCCGCACACAATTGGGCTCTCGCTAAATTGTTCGACGGAAAACGCTCGTTCGAGGAAATCACCGCAATCTTCTCTGCTCAGACCGGAGCGCAGTATAGCCTTGCGGCCATCCGTGAATTCGCAGACGACCTCGAGTCTGTCGACTTCTGGTACCGCACGCCGCAGGAAAAAAATATCCTGCTCATGCAGAAGAGCAGCGAAGAGCGGCACAAGCTGCTGAAGACAAAGAAAGATCCGGGTGACCTTTCGCTCTATGCGTTCCCGGCGGTGAATCCGGACAAATTCCTTTCTTGGCTCGTGCGCCATACGGAGTGGATGTACACCTGGTGGTTTACCGTGTTGACGTTCCTGGCTTTCGCATTCACCGGCTGGATCACCATCGCACACTGGTCGGAAATCGGGCGCGACACGCTCGAGTTTTACAACTTCTCAGACAAGTCCTGGTGGGACTTTATCGAGTTTTACCTGCTGGCGACGGTCGTGCTGGGATTCCATGAGATCGGGCACGGACATGCCTGCAAGCACTACGGCGGGCGCGTGCCGGCAATGGGATTCGCGCTGATTTACTTGGCGCCAGCCTTTTACACCGACACCACGGAAGGCGCAGTGCAGGGCTCGCGCTCGCAGCGTTTGGTCATCGCGCTGGCGGGCGTGTGGGCGGAGCTGATGATCTGTGCCGTCGCGACTCCGATATGGTGGAATACACCACCGGACACGGCCGTACACAACGCCGCCTACGTCGTGATGTTGATCACGGGAATCTCGGCAGCTCTGATTAACTGGAACCCGCTGATCAAGCTCGACGGCTACCACATGATGTGCGAAATGATGGGCATTGTGGATCTAAAAGAGGCTTCCACTGCCTACGTGTCCGGGTGGGTCAAGCGCCACATATGGGGATTGCCGGTAGAAGTCCCCTATGTTCCGAAGCAACGACGCCTGGGTTACGCGATCTACGCCATTCTCTCCGGCTTGTACAGCTATTCGGTCTTGTATGTCGTGGCTCGCTTCGTGGGCAACATCTTTCGCAACTTCAATCCCGAATGGTCGTTCGTGCCTGAACTCGCAACTGCGGGTCTGATTTTCCGATCCAGGATCCGCCTTCTGGTGAACTTCATGAAATTCCTCTACTTGGACAAGAAGGACCGCATCCGGGCTTGGCTGACCTCCTGGCGCGCAGCAGAACTCGCCTTCGGAGCTGCGATTGTTTTGTTGCTCCCGGTGCGCCATGAGTGCGCGGAAGGGCGCTTCGTCTTGCAGCCCGCCCACAGAGCGGTCATTCGCGCCGTCGTCCCAGGGATTGTGACAGCGGTATATGCAGTCGAGGGACAGCAAGTTGACACAGGAGTGCCTTTGGTCGAGTTGCGCAATCTGCCCCTTCAATTGAGCCTGGTACACAGTGAAGCCGACTATGTTGTGGCTTCTAACCGCGCTACCTCCGCGGCGATGCACTATGGCAATCTTGGCACGGCCGCCCAGGAACGCGAACGTTTGGCGCTGCAAACCAGCGTGCTCTCCTCAGAAGCAGCCAACCAAAAAGTTCGGAGCCCCATAGTCGGAGTCGTGCTCACTCCTCGGGTAACCGATCGCTTGGGATCTTACGTAACTGCTGGCACTGAACTCCTCGAGGTCGCGGACTTGAGCGTCATGCGGGCTCGCATCTACGTCTCCGAGCATGATATGTATAAAATTTGCGTCGGTGCCGGTGCCCGGTTGCAGGTCGACGGTATCCTCAAGACATGGGACTCGCAAGCCGTGGCCCTCTCTCCCGTCTCTTCCGAAATTGATCCGGATCTAGGGGACCACTCGAAATACAAGGGGCTGGTGCCGCCAAACTTCTACGTGGCGGACATCCTAGTGGTCGATTCCGGCGGCAACTTGAAGCCTGGGATGAGCGGCACAGCGCGTATCTATGGCAAGAGGCGAAGCGTGGCCGGGTTTGCTTGGCAGGAAGTAAAGAATTTCATCGGTCGGAAAGTTTGGTAAGCAAAAAAGAAGGCTGCCCCGAGGGCAGCCTTCCTAACCTGTAGAATCCCAATTTCCAGGCTACCTCCTCGCAAACGCCTTGGCATTAGACTTCGCAAACTGCTTGGCAGTGGACTTCGCGAGCATCTTCCCGGTAGCCTTCGACAGTCGAGGTTCGGTGGTGCCGCCTTCGATGTGAGCCAGCGGCGCGCTTGCTACGTTGGCCTTCTTGGCGGTCTTCAGAGTGCTGATCAAAGACTTTTTCTGGATCGACATGGCTCAGTGAGCTCCTCGTGATTGAATTTCGGGTCTTTCTTTTCCCTGCATCGATATGTTTTGCACACGGCTCGCCAAACGTTCGTCCCGTCGACTCGTGGCTGGATTCACATAGAATCAGGAACTTACCGTGCGTCGGATCGCCAAGAAGCTAATTTCCTGAGGTTAAAAAATAGCTTCGGGTTAATTTTTGACCCAATAGGGGTTAAGTTTTTAACCATTCTCGCCAAGCAACTTGCGGCACAGGTACTTCATTCTCTGCGGGTCGATCCTCAACAACCTCGCCGCCGCCGCTTTCCTCCCTCCGGTGCGTTTGAGCGCAGCATTTAGGTAGGCGATCTCGATGCGCTCCATCTCTGCATCAAAATCCACGCCCTCTTCCGGGATTAGAATCGCCTCCTGGCTGGCCGTGCTGGAATACAGCAGCAACTGCGGCAGCTGTTCCGCGGTCATGACATCACTGTCATTCATTACCACCACCCGCTGGATGATGTTTTCCAATTCACGCACGTTTCCGGGCCAAGCATAGTCTTCCAGAATCGCCATCACTTCTGGTTGTATGCTTTTGGCCGCCTTCTTGGCCGACGCGCAATGCACTCTCAAGAAGTGATCGACCAACAGTGGCAAATCTCCTTTGCGTTCGCGCAGCGGCGGTACAAAGATGGGTACCACATTGATGCGATAGTAGAGGTCCTCGCGGAACCGGCCCTTGCGTACCTGGTCATCCAGGTCGTCGTTGGTGGCGCAGATCAGGCGGAAGTCGATCTTTTTCGCCGCTCTACCGCCCAGCCGCTGAACGGTACGCTCCTGAAGCACGCGCAAAAGCTTGGTCTGCAGATTCAGATTTAAGGTAGTGATCTCATCCAGAAACAGCGTTCCCGCGTGCGCGGTCTCGATCAGCCCGGGCTTCGCCGTGTCGGCGCCGGTGAAGGCCCCTCTCTCGTATCCGAACAGTTCGGATTCGAGCAGTGTCTCGGGTAGGGCGGAGCAGTTGAGGCAAACAAAAGGCTTGTCAGCGCGGTTGCCGGATTGCACGATGGCTCGCGCGATCAGTTCTTTTCCGGTTCCACTTTCCCCGCGCAACACCACGCTGGCATTGCTGTCCGCTACTGACCTGATGGCGTGGTAGACCCTCTGCATTGACGCGCTCCCGCCGATCATGTCGCAAAAGGCGGACTTGCTCTCCACCTGATCCAGAAGGCGCCGCCCCTCGTTTTCGAGTAGGCGCTTCTCGATGGCCCGGACAAAGACCATCCCCAGTTCACCGTAGTCGACCGGGGACACAATGAGCTCGTCCGCACCCACCTGGCTGGCCAGGAGCGGAATACTGGGGTCGGTGGATTTGGTCATCGCCAGCAGAACGATGTCTCTTCGCAGCGCGCGCATCTCCTGCAGCACTTCGAGTCCCTCCTTGGCGCCGCCTGCGATGCAGTCCAAATCAAACAAGATTCCGTGAATGTGGGAATCCTCCATCAGTGCTTTGATCTGGTTTTCAGTGCCGGCCAGAGTGATCTGGAATGCAGGGGTGAGGCACCGGCGCATCTCGGGGAAGGAAGATTCGTCCTGCGTAATCAGTGCAACAGAATACCGCTCGGCGCTGGGCACATTCCTGTCGGCAGGCATTGGTGTGGCTTGTTTGACCGTGATTATAGAAGAACCCGCCACCAGTGGAAAGAAAATCTAAGGGGCCGTTAAGAGCGATGAGAATGACGGCTTACAGGTTGTTGAAACGTTTGGTCGGCCACTATTCGTACTGTCAGGGTGTTTCGGTGGATCTCCATGCTTCGGCCCGCAATCGACGCTACGCAAAATTGGCGCTCTTCTCTGTGCAGCGGGGTTACATATTCCGTCACGGAAACTCACGGCTCGCGGCATCCAATATCTTGCGTTCGCTATAATTAACGCGTGTCGAAACGCCATTGCACAAGCCGCGCTGAGTGGCGGCTTCAGACTGGAAAGCCCGCGGAGGCCCTTTCTGCACATTACCGACTCGACTGCGACTACGGAACCGCAGTCATAACTTGCTGGGAGGAAGCCGGGAGTGAGCCGATCTACGTGTGTGAAAGTCACGCGAAACAGCTGGGCCGCTCTCGCGATCATTGCCCGGACGTCCGCATCATAACGGCTCAATCGGACCACTGCGACAATCCGATAAAAGGTGAGGATCGAACCCAAAGTCAGGAGGTCGCTGAGATAAAGCCGAAGGGCCTCACTTCGTCGGAAGCTGCGCGCAGTCTTGCGGATATGAAGGCTGGACGAGCAATGATCGATCCATCCGTCAGATCCCCTGTCCGCGACCTGACATATGGAAATTCGGCAAAGGCTATGGTGGACGAAGCTATTTGGAATCTGGCAACCGGGGACTACCAGGTTTACAGAACCGCGCTACAGCAAGGGAAGTCCGCTAGCGAGGCGGCACAAGCCGCTGGCGGGCAGTTGGCGGTTATCCACCGCAAAATCAGCGATTACACGCTTAAACTAGAAGCTGTCCTTTCAGAATCAAAAGCTACAATCAACGTAGGAGAAGCCATAGATAAACCACTCGAACACGCCGTGCTTGAAATTATCAGCAGTGGCACAACGACCGACTCGGAAAAGGACGCTGCCATTGAGCAACTCGGTACGCTTCAAGAATGGGTTAAACACGGTCTGCGCGGAGACATAACTCCCCTGCAAGCGAACCGAATCATGCTGGCTATTGGTGACCGCCTAAACTGGGGAGGAACTACCGACGTTTCGGAGAAATTCAAGGCGGTCTATCGGGCGCTATACGGTAGCCTGAAAACTGCAATTCGTACCGCCGTTCCTGAGGCGCAAAATCTTCACGATCGACTGACCAACTTGTACACGGCCAAGTCTGACTTGAGAGAGTAACCGCCACGACATCTCCGGCCGTTCGTACAGGTAGGCACGAGAGTTACATGGTGGGGAGAATGAGTCCTCAGCCGGGAGGACGAGATGATCACAGTAGTCGAAATCGTGGTCGGGCTGCTGATTTACACGGCTATCGCGAAATGGCGCAAGAGGCAGGAAGAAAAACAGGAGGACCAAGAATACGCGGCGGAACTCTCTCGAAACTGGGAGCAACACCCCTGGATGTACTCACACTGACCTGTTTGGACGCCGACCGGGCAAGAACGCGACGAGAAGACGGCGGCTGCCGCGACGACGCTCGTCTTAGTACCGCACTTGATTGGTGGGGTAGAGCAATGGCGCGTAGCGGGCTTCGAATGATGCCGACGTTTCCATTGCCCTCCCTAAAATTCCGTACGGCGGGTTTTCCCAGTACGGCTTCAAGGCCGGTTGGTCAGACCAGGCCTTCCCGTGCGACGCAACCCTCGCGTCGAGCAGTTTGCCTGCGTCGTTCGGAGCTCGCCCGCATATCCCCACGATACTGAAACTGGGAATTGATGCTACTGGCCAAAGGGAGCGTTTTGGGGCAATCCGCGGGCAAGGTTCTTGCGGCACACAATCACGTTGCAGCCGGGCCGCTCCCGGTGGAAGGTTCGGTGGTCGAAATGCGAGTAGCCATCTACGCCCGAGTAAGCACTTCGAGCAATGGCCAAGACCCGACAATCCAGACACGCGAACTCGGGGAATACGCCGAGCGCCGCGGGATCCGCAGCATATCTACGCGGCGGAGCTGCTTCGTTTGCGACGAAGATACGTAACGACGCCTACCATTCCGATACCCAGGCCGACGAGTGTCATCGCCAAGGTGCTGGGCTCCGAAACACGAACAGTGGACGGCACGGGCTTGGGGAGCTGCGCCAATACGGAAGCAGGCACTGCCAGCATGGTCAAGAAGCATGCACTAGCCGCGAACCTTGAATTGATGAGCTTCATCTTGATTTCTCCAGATGAGTTATTTTGAGTGGGGTCCAATTCAAAAGATGCGGGGACGCACCCTAGGCGGCGTAAGGATGGCAGTTTCCCTGCCAGATTGTCAACATCGAACGAAATGCCCCGGAGCAGCGCATCTAAGGCCGGGCGCGAGTCAGGACCCCTCCCCGCTGGGGGCTTCCACCCCCTACTCCCCACCAGAGTCCCATCGCGAAAAATGCTTGGATCAGGGTTGCTCACATCGCTAGGAATTTGATCTGCCGACTCGGGCTTGCCTCAGAACAATTGCATCAAATCCGGCCGTTTCGCAATCAAAGGTATGGAATAAAGGTAATCGCAATGAACCAGGAAATTGATGTCTCCGGCGCCTACGTCCTGGGGACCATCGGTCTCGCCCTCTTAGTGATGGTGCCGCTGGTGTGGGCATTTGTGAGGTACTAGCTGTTTGCGCCGTGAGGCACCGTAAAGCATCGCGCACTTCTGATTTGCAGTTCGTCGGCGCGGCGTCTGTGGCGTTCATCCCGCCGTTGGCCGCGGCTTGAACGACGGCTGGCTAGAAGGCCTCTTGGGCGCTCCGCCGACCACCTGGTCCAACTCCCACTTGGATAACTCCCGCGACGCTACGTCGGTTTGTTTCAGCGACTTTCTTCCGTGCTCCTTCATGTCTCTTTTTTTGTCGCCCATACTGACTCCTGCCTGCCTCTACTCCGCGAAGCATAGTCCCAAGTCGTACGGGAATCAATACGCGGCGAAGGCCGCGACCTTGCGCTTCAGGTCCTTCACTTAGCCCCGCTCCTCACCGCCCGACCCACGTAACACGAATGTGGTCCCGGACCTACCAGGTACCGATACGCAGGACGGCTTCGGTGGTCACGCGAATCCCGTTTTGGGGGTGAATCGTGTCCACATCGCCCATCCAGGTATGAGTGTATTGCAGGTTGATGACTCGCCAGGCGAACGCTCGGGTGAAGACAACATCCATTCCCGCGCCCGCAGCCACGCTGACCCCATTGTTTGCTGTTTCCACGGACCAATCGCTACGCTTTGGATAATGCGGCAGCGAGCCGTTACCGTCGTTCCATTCCTTCGCGAGCTGCTTATGCAACGCGTCGTTGTCCACTTCGAAGGTTACTTTTCTTCCGCCAAACAAAAATTCGGCGTAGGGCGAGAGACGTTGGGAAGCTCGCGGTGTCCATCTTGGTCCTGCGCCATAAAACAACGAATCGCCACTCTGGTTTGAGGCTGGAAAATGCATGATCAGGCAGCCGTTCACTTCTGTGACGATCTGGAGAGTCGGGCTAACCCGCGCCGCACCCGAACCTCCACCCCCTACGCAGGTACCGCCACCCAGAAAACTTTCGTAATAAGGGTACGCGGATAACTCAATGGGCGCTTCTTTTGGAAACTCATGCACGAATTCAACGCCGCTAGCATCCGAAGGCCGGCGTACGAAAGTAAACGGCTTTTCCCCGCTTCCGTTCTTGTATGCCTTCACGAGTTCTCTGCGGATCTCATAGTTGTCGCCGCGGAAAAGACCGAGGCGCGTGTCACGCCGCCAAGGCACCTGGAAGGCCATGATGTAAGCGAACGTCCTGCCAGGATTCAAGAACGTCCTAACCAGGATGATAATCATGCGATTGGTGGTGCGGTTTTCCAGGCCCATGATCAGGTAGCGGTCCGCGGCGTCCTCGGCGATCATGGTCACGGCGCCGAGGGTTGGCGTATCCACCAGGGTGATGAATCCCGGCGACGCGTGCAGCATCACATTTCCGATGGAAGCTTCGCTTATGGGACCAATTTTCCACTGCGTGTGCCACACCGCCGACCAGGCCATCGAACGCAGCAAACTCACAAAGTAATCTCGGCCATCTCCCCACTGCACATTCTGGTACCTCGGATCGTTCTGGCGCAGGATGTAGCCAAAAATCGAGCCTTCCAGTGGATGGCCAATGTAGGGAGCCATGAAAGTGTCGCTATCGCTCCACCCGCGAAGCTCACCGACCGAGCTCATGTAGTTTCGGAACCAGTGACCGTTGAGTGTGTCCCGAGTCCCCGCTTCGGTCGTGAGGTCAAAGGTGTGCATGACTCCGGTGTAAAGGAGCGATTCCAGGATAGCTGGCGCCCAGCGGATGTGTTTGTTCGAGCGCGACGGCTCGACCGGCTGGATAAGGGTGTCCGCCGTGATTCTTGCGTTCCACTGATTGGGAATATCCAGAGACCTGTAGGCTGAACCATCCGCAAAGGGAGAGTTTCGGACACCGATCACCATCCCGGGGGGATCCAATATGGACCTGGTACCGTCATCCAAAGGGGCAGGGCTGGAAAACTCACCCAGCACTTCGTGCGCGTCACGATTCGCATTGAAGAATGATTGGGCTGCCGTTGGGATCTGTCGGAAGAAAAGCGTCAACACTCCAAAGGCGATCAGTTTTCTTGTGGACCTGTTCATCTTGGCACCGTTGAATATGTGAGTCCCCTGGGATAACTTAGCGGTTCAGGGTCGCCCTAAGCTCTTGTTACATCTAGGCCGATAGCAATGGTAAAGAGACTCGGGCGGCTGCCAACTGTCATTTCTGTCAGGGCGCCATCCTCACCTTGCCGTCGAGCACATCACAGACGTGCGATTCGCAGAAAACGAGACGTATACCTAAGGCCGTGCGCCAAGTTAACGACCCTACCCCACGGGGCGACCCACCCCCCCACTCCCACCTCCATTTTTTTCGCTTTCCATTCGTGGCGAAGGACTGGCGAACAGAATCACATCTACGATACCCCTCCGCGCAACAGCGGGGCGCGCAGAGCCGACGATCTCAGCCAGGGCGCTACGGGGAAGCACCCATTTGAGGGGCTAGCGAGCCCCGCGCGATTCTGAATGGCTCAAAACGGGAACGGCACTCCATTGCATCTCGACAATCTCGCCCGTCGCGTGCTTGCTCCCGCGTTCGCTCCGAAGAAAATCGGCTGGCACGGCTGGCATGCATTTCGCCGCGGGCTTGCAACGAATCTTCATGCACTGGGGGTCGAAGACAAAACGATTCAGGCAATCTTGCGGCACTCGACGCTGGCGCTCACGATGAACGTTTACGTTAAGACGGTGGGAGAGTCACAGACCAATGCGCTCGACTCACTCAGCGCCCAACTGTGCAACGGAACGAATCCAGTGACCGCTAACTCTTTGAAAAGGTGGAGCCGAGAGTGGGAGTTGAACCCACGACCTGTCGATTACGAAATGAGCGCATTTGCTCTATCCCGTTTGTTTTCTATCTCCCCCAGTACCCCTGTTTCGCTATCTTTCGCCCTCGTTTACCGGCCTAGTGGCAAACCGTTTGGCCAACACGGAAGCGCAATTGCCTCGCAAGCGCGGAAAGTGATATATGTATATCGAAATGCGAATACCAACCCGTGCGGCTGCCAAGAAACTGGGCGTCACCCTGCTCACCCTGCAACGTCACGTCAAGGCGCAAACCATCGAGGCTCCGGCGTTGCAAATCGTGAATGGGAAAGCCGTTCGTCTGTGGTCGGCTCGCGAAATCGAGAAGGCTCGAAAAGTTCTCGCTGGCACTAAGCCAGGGAGGAAGAAGAAAGCATAAAAGCGGGACGCGCTGGCGCTTCTGATGCCCCCTTTGGGGGGCGCTGGGAATCGAAGGTGAACAAAATGACTAGCTTGACGGCGAAGGTTGCCGTTGGAGTGGGGGTAGTCGTTCTCCCCGTCACCCTCTACAGTGTGTGGGCTAAGTTACATAATGATCGGTTGGGGTTTCCTAAGCCCCCTTATAGGAGAATTTCTCCGGTTGCCAAGGTTGCGGCGGTAGCGATTTGCGCCCTGTTTTTAATACCTCTGTGGCTTGATGGCGTGGGATGGTTGGGGATGACTCTGTACGCGATTGCGTGCCTTGCGATGTATCCCCTTGTTGGCTGGTTCGCTTCATGGGTGGCGAATTGAGCGGGACGCGCCGGAGGTGAGCAGATGGCGAGATTACAATCGGAAGACTGGGAGACGATTCTCACTGCTATAGCGGTAAAAACCGACGCTGCCGTGGAAGATGGCACCCTGAAGCCGCCCCTAGACATCCTCATTACGGAAATCAATGATCAAATTCTTATCGATATGGAGTTTGTCTTTGACACTGCCGGCAAGGTGGAACACAGGCAAATCTCGCCCGATGTACCGTTAAACGAGATTGGTTTTCCCATCTTCTACACAGTGAGCGATAGAGAAGGCCACGAGACACAGGGTGTGTTTTCATTACCAGTGACCAGACGAAATCCTCCGTACCGTCAGCTGCTTTGATCAGTTCCCGTTCGCACTGAGTCTGGGGACAGATCTGTGAACTGGAACGCTCCCTAGAACGAGAGGGGTTTATGTGTCCATCCTGCAGGTCCAGCAATCAAGCCGAATTTCCTAGTGAGATCCTCGTCCACTTCTCGGGGTGCGAAAATCTGGACAAACCCGGCGTCTGGGTGTTCCCGACGCTGCTAGTCTGCTTGGACTGCGGCTTCTTACAATCGACAGTCCCGGCATCCGAATTGGCACAACTTGCCGCCGGTGCTCCGACCAGTGAACCACCCGTGAGGAACGCGTCCGTTTCAGGAAACAGGCACAGCGAATTGCATTCGGAATGAATCGGGAAACCGTGGTCTCTCCGATGGGTCTAATGAAGAGCACCGTCCGAGATAGCCGCGTCGATAGCAGCAAGTAACTGCCTTCCGGCTTTGGCCTTCTGCGTAGGCTCGTGCCTTAAGCGCCTTAATCGGGACTTGGCCCAATTACGAGGCGAATCTGTCCCCCACCACTGGCTAGGGATTCACCTAGTTGTTTAAAGATCGAATCAAACATAACGTCGTATTCGGCCTGCCCCCTATCGTATCCCCGCGGAGACCGGCCTTGTCATAGTAGTTGGTTCATCCGCGCAGCACTTCGCGACACCATGACCTTGCGTGAATCGTAGGGCCGTGTAACGAACTTGCAAGGGGCGTGTTCCTTGATAGTGCGGCGATATGATGAGATCATTTTGGTCGTTAAAGCATGACGGCGGGGGAGCAACCGTTGTCACCAATTCGGATCTTGGTAGCTGATGATTTCGAAAATTGGCGACGCCAAGTCCGTTTGCTATTTCAGGCTCGGCCCGCTTGGCACGTCATCTCCGAGGCGTCGGACGGATCAGACGCCGTTCAGAAGGCCAAAGAACTGAAGCCGGATTTAATTCTGCTGGACATCGGTCTCCCCAAATTGAATGGAATCGAAGCCGCCCGGAAGATACGACAACTCTCCCCCAGCTCCCAAATAGTCTTCCTAAGTCTGAACAAGGATCTGGAGGTCGTGAGGACTGCTTTGAGCACGGGCGCTCAGGGTTACGTTTATAAGATGGACGTCCGACGCGATTTTTTGCCTGCTATAGAAGCGGTCCTGCGGGGAGAGCCATTTGTCAGTAGCAGCTTAAAAGACTACCCGTTCACCGACACCTCAGCAGAGAAAGCCCCTCACAGCCATGAGCTTCAATTCTATTCTGAAGACGCAGTTTTTTTAGACTCCTTTGCTCACTTCATCGCCACGGCCCTCAAGTCCGGCCGTGCCGCGATTGCTGTTATTACCGAGTCGCACCGGAGTGGTCTCGTTTCGAGATTGAAGGCACAGGGTTTGGACGTTGATGCCGCCACCCAACAGGGGACATACATTCAATTGGATGTTGCCGAAACGCTTTCCACATTCATGGTCAATGGTATGCCTGACACGACTCGATTTTTCGAGGTAGCAGGTGGCCTCATCGAGGCAGCAGCCAAAGCGGCGAGGCAAGAGCATTGTGGCGTCGTGGTTTGTGGAGAATGTTCACCTACATTGTGGGCGGAAGGTAAGGCGGACGCCGCGATTCGCGTAGAACAACTCTTCGACCAGGTAGGCAAAACCTTTGAGCTGGATATCCTCTGTGGGTACGCTTTGAGCACCTTTCACGGCGAGGAAGACGAGCACGTGTTCCAGAGCATCTGTGCGGAACACTCAGCCGTTTATTCTCAGTGAGAAGTAAGGCTCAATTCTAGGTTAACCTGCAGCAGCGTCTCTCTTTGCGAGTTGGCGCAGCTCTTCTTCCGGCACAGCAAATTCCGCGGTGCCACAATCCAAGCAGACAACAGGCTCCGGAAATACCCACACGACGGGCTTGTCAATATTTTCGGGGAAATGAATGCACATCTCTGCGCTGAACTTGCTTTGGTTGAGGGACCCGCACGACTTGCAAGGCATAGCCGCCATCCCAGGGCAGAGCTGTTTATTGGATGTATTCTCTTCGTAGATCGGTTACAGGACACCTAGAGAGTGGCTATCTGAACGGATAGATTCTTAGAGCGTTTGATAGCCTAATTTGCTGTTTGTTCCGCTTTTAGCCGCGACAAAATCCTCGCTAGATAGGTCAGACAGGCTTACTGTGCCGGCGTCGGGCAAACGCATTAGACTGCACATCTTGCGTATTCCCGCAATGCATTGATACACGGACACTTACAGACTGCGTTGCTAACTGTAACTTAAAGAATGAGAGCAGCCAGCGCGCCTTGCCTGCCATTTGCTCCACGCCGCATCATACGCCTCAACAGCTTTCTGTTTTTCTGGGCCGGGTGCGCCGAGGCCACTCCCTTTGGGCATATTTTTCAGCGCGTCCCAGGCGGCTCTAATGGCTATAACGTCGGGGTTGTCGAAATCGTCCTTGATATTCGTCGTTATGCACGGGTTGAGGATCCTGCCATTGCGAATCCTTACCTTTTCGTTTTCTTCGTACTCATCCGACGACCGGATGCGTTTCATCTCTTCCGGAGAAGCCTCTTTACCGAATGCGGCTCTGTAAGCCGGTAGCACGGCAGCCCAATGAGCATCCACTACAGCCAGGTCTTTGTCTGTTTTGTGAAACTCGACCCTCCATCGCTCAAGAGCATCGTGGTACTCGCGTAGCAGTTGCCCGCGTGGGCCGTCATACGTGTCCTCATTTGTACATGCTTGATCAGGGTTGCTCACCTCGCCAGAAATTTGATTTGCCGACTCGGGCTTAAGGCCCTGCGCCAAGTCAGGACCCCCTACCCCCTGGGGGCTTCCACCCCCCCACCACTCCACCGGAGTCCCATCGCGAAAAATGCTTGGATCAGGGTTGCTCACCTCGCCAGAAATGTGATTTGCCGACTCGGGCTTGCCTACAAACAATTGCATCAAATCCGGGCCGTTTCACATCAAGCCGGTTTTGCTCGACGGATGGGAACCGATTTAAGGATCTTAGTTCTCGGCGCCGGCTCCGTGCTTGGCCTTACACAGGCGGCATTCTGTTGGGTCCTTGGCGTTGTCCACGCGGTGATGCACTGCAGGCATGGTTCGCAAATAGGAAAAAATGGCGAGTAAGTCCGGATCGGCCAGGCCCCGGTAGGATTCCCACGGCATAATCTGGTTCAACGCGCGGCCTCTTGCGTACCCGGCACGCAGCGCGCTGGCAAACATGGCTTCGGTGTCGTAGGGAAACCCGGTCGCGGCATCCGGGGTGATATTTGTCGAAGCCACGCGACCCCACGGCCCTTCGAAGATGAAGCCGCCCGCGAAGTTCATACCGGGTAGGGGCTGGCCGCGCTTTTGCGGCGTGTGGCAATCCGCGCAACCCGCTATCTCAACGAGATACCTTCCGCGATTTACGGGTGTGGATGTATCCGGCTCCGGAACGGCAGAGGTAATCGGTGCGGGCGCGTTGCGAATCAGATAGCTCACTGGAAAAATAATCTTCGTCGGCGGTAGCGGATTGCGCACCGGAGCGAGCGATCTCAGGAAGACCACGATGGAAGCAAGGTCTTCGTCGGAGAAACGCCGGTAGCGTTCGTAAGGCATCAGCGGGAACAGAGCGTTTCCATCGCGATCGACGCCTTCTCGAATGGCGCGGCCAATTTCGTCGTCGCTCCATCGGCCCAGCCCGGTTTCCGCATCAGGTGTGAGATTCGGAGCGGTGAGTGCCCCGGGCAGGCCCGCCATAGGAAATACTGCACCCGCGCCGGCCATTCCGGTAGGAGTGGGAGCGTCATGTTTGGTCCAGTCATGGGGCGAGTGACAGAACAGGCAGGCAGATACGTTGCCGACCAAATATTGACCCCGCTCCAGCCGTAGTGGTGTCCGCTCGTATGCCCGGTCGGTGGCTGCGCGTTTGCGCGGACCGATGAACGGATGGATACCGACCGTAGCGGGAATTGCGACCGCGGCGACGATGACGAGCGTCAAGAGTATGTAACCCAGGACTTTTCCGATCTTCATTCAGCGCCTCCAAGCAGGGCGGCAGCCCCAACCAGGTTGCCGCTGATCCGACAGAATCCCCGGTAAGCATTCGTGCAACGGCCGTCTGCGACAATTTCTGACTTTCCGGCGAAGGGCGGAGCCGCGAGTGTGAGTTATGGGGCCTGCCGGCCTAAACCGGAATCTCCTTTTTGGTTCAAAAACGGAGCTGATCATGCACCCATCCCGCTGTTCGCCGATAGTGTGAAACAATTTTCAGACGGACCGGCCGGATGTCGCCGGCGCCACTCCGCCCTCGCCTCTTCAAGTTCCCTGACATGCGGTTCGGTCGCGCCGAAGTTCATCTTGGGGTCCGACAGTTTACGTGCGCGCTGCCCGAAACGGCGTAACTCAAGGTCGGACATTTGTCGTAAGCGTTCGCGGAGTTCTTCGGGGCTTTCTGGTCTTAGTTGAATCAAGGCTGGCCTCCCTTCTTGTCCTGCTGGGGAGGAAACGGGAGGGCAGAATAGCACGACCACATCGCGAAAAATGAAATCAAATCCGGCCGTTTCGCATCAAACGTTTGAAAATAAGGGTAATCGCAATGAACCAGGAAATTGATGTCTCCGGCGCCTCTGTGCCGGCGACCATCGGTCTCGCCTTCTTAGTCATGGTGCCGCTGGTGTGGGCATTTGTACGGTACTGGCTGTTTGCGTCGTGAGGCGACCGTAAAGCATTCCGCCGAGTGTCTTTAACCCCATACTCACCCGTGAATGCTTTTCGCGTACCCGTTAAGACGTAAATAGCGCTACTTCTTGGCCCTCGCTTGAATCGTTGCTTCAGTAAGCGCCTCGTTGGCCGAAATCCACTTTCGGTAGGCAAGACCGACTGCCTCGTTGGCAGCGCGGATGGCATCCTTCCAGGCCTTTTTCGCCTCAACCTCAGCAAGGCGCAACTCCTCAAGACTCAGTTTTACCTGTTTCACGAATCTCCAAGTAGGGGGGCTCAATCAGCAGGCGCAATGCAGCATGGGACATTTCTTTAGTTCAGATTTCAGTTGCGGAACCTCAGCCTTCGTAAGCTTCTTGCCGCACTTCAATTTTAGCATCGCTACCCCGATCACTAGTTGCGCTGGAGCAAGGATCGGGCTTAAAAGCCGGCGTCGTTAGAGGGCTAAGGCCCTGCCGCCAGATCGGGACCCCTCCCCCCGGGGGCTTCCACCCCCCCACCCCCCTCGACATTTTCACTTTCCGTTTGTGGCGAAGAGTTGGCGAACAGAATCGAGAGGCGTGGCTACAATAGGGCGCCGTGCAATAGCGGCGCGCGCAGAGCGACGATCTCAAGGGGGATGCGCTACAAAGGAGCAAGAATTTGCGCCAGCGAGCCCGGCGCGAGGCTCTGAATGGCTAATAGACCGATAACGAGTTGAAGCTGAGGACACGGACAATTCACGGACACGCAGAAATAAAGGGACCCGAGATGCGAGCCCGGGTCCCTAAATATAAGAGGAGAGGTGAAACTTGCAGGTGAGTGTGACGCTAAAGCCAAATGCCGCGTAACTGGCAATTCTCACAGGTGCGGCCGCACGGTATCGTCGGGAGTAATTACCCACTACCAGAGCAGACTAATCGCCGCCATGAGGGCCAAGGCTACGCCAAGCAACGCCAGCCATTGAAAAGCGCCATTCACGGGCCTATCTGATGGGAAACCTTGACCGGAGAGCTGGGAATCTGGGGGCATTTTTGGTCTCCTCACGGACTAACCAGGCGATCTCATGGCCCTTACACCTTCGACGGTCGGTGTCTCCAGATGAGATGAGAAGGCCAGTCTCCGCGGGATGCGATAGCGGGCAGACCGAATACGACGTTATGTTTGGTTCGATCCTTGAACAACTAGGGAAATGCCTAGCTAGTGGTGGAGGGCCCGCGCCGCGCTGCACGGTATCGTCGGTGACGTACAATCAAGCCAAGAGTGCGTGCGTTTGTAGCGCCGAATCGCTCACAGGTCGGGTCGTGAGCAACTGTTAGCGTAACGGTATGTCAGGATTTAGCTGCTTAGAATCAGCGGGTTACAGGTACCGTTGCACGGTCGTTACACAATATGAGTACGTTTGCGAACAGTCCGCGGCTAGCGTAGTTCTGCAGAGCTTATGCTGACGGGGAAAAATTAGGCTCCAAAACGCCCCCAAAATTGCTCCTTTTTTCTCGCCGCAGGTTCCTGCAAGGGCAACTGAATCAATAAGTTCTGGCCGAATGCTGGATTCTTTTTATCATTCGAGTGATTTATCAAACCCGGGCGTGGAGCTTAAAGCTGTTCATGGAGTTCTACAAGGAACACGTTCGAAGAGCTTGTTCCGACTGAATTCTGGATTGTGCTCCGGGGACTGCTCATCAGCGCCGCGCAGACTTATGCAGGAGTCTGCCTCTTGCTTACAGAGAACAGGCCGAAGCGCGATAAATCAGATGAAGATCGACAACAACGCTTCGCGGTCGGCGGTCACGTAGGCCATAAACATCTTAAGGATGAGCGAATTCGACGCACGAAATAGCGAGGGCGGTTTGGCTCGGAAGGGGCAGGTTTAGGCTTGCAAAAAAGTCGGTCATGTTGGATAGGTTGTGGAGTTTTTCCCCAGCCGCTCTGCGCCAACTGCCAGAATGCCCCGCTGGAAAAGCATCCCTTGCTGGAAACCTCTAGAGCCATCGTTCCTCCCCTCTCAGGGACCTCGAAGGCCCGCCCAGCTTGTTCTGCGTCAGTTTTCAATCTAGACCGCATGTCAGTTCCATGTCCGGATCTTCCCTTACTCCTCCAAGACCGGTTTCCAGGAACGATCCGGATTGAAGCGCTCCATTTTTATAAATGCATTAAGGGTGGCCGAACCAAAATCCTTCTCGTAGACAACGCCGTCGTGGCTGACGATGAAGCTCTTCACTCCGGTTACGCCGTACTCGGCTGGCGCAGCTACCAGGGCGAAGCCCCCGATCATTACGCCCTCCACGACGAAATCCATTTCGCCTAGCGGTGCCGCGGGTCCTTGGCCTTTCAGAATCTTGAAAAAATAGCCATGGTATGGCTCCGCACTGCCGGAGTAGCCCGGTTCGATCGCGCGGGCAATCTTTTCGCCAATGGGTCCGCCCCAACTACCGTCCGGGTTTTGCCATGCCAGGCCATCCTGTTTGGCGGGAGTGCTTACAATCCGCTGGGCGTACTGGTTCGCATCGTAGCCCTCGCGCTTCTGAAGTGCGTAGTCGTGCTGTGCTTCCACGTAGCCGCGGCAAATATCAATGGCGTCCAATTCATTGCTTCCGATGCGACGATAGAGGAGTTCCTGGCGGCCGGCCTTGGCATCAAATGCCCATTTGGCGCCCAACTTCACGATTGGCACGGGGAACGGCCAGTCCTCGTTGCCCACGAGGAGGAATGCCCGGTTGTCTTTTTTGGGATCCACGGAGACGCTTTTCCTTTCGCGAGCCTCGGCGGCGAAGTCAGCGGCTCGCTTCCGGTCTTGGGGGTATTCACCGGAAAAGACTATGTCCTCGCCGCCGGGACCGAAAATTTCCATGAGAGCGCGCTCGTCAAACTGCTCGGCCGCCGCGACTAGCGCATCGGCAGCCTGCTGCGGCGTATCGAAGGTTTTCGCCCCGACGGTAATAGAAGCAGGGGCAGTTTTTGCGGCAGTTTGTTGCGCAGCAAGGTGACCGGGCACCGACAAAAATGCCAATGTACCCGCGATCCAAAGAAGCCTGAGGGGACCTGCCTTTGCAGATGTTGAGTTCATATCCATGCTCCTATGACTTCCTTTCCGTGACCCTGGCCGCTTACCTCCGCCGCCCTCCGCCGCCACGACCGCCACCTCCACCGCCTCCTCGAGATCCCATGCTAGAGGAACCGCGGCTGCTGCTGGCGCGTGCGCTCGATCCGTTGTAACCCTTGGAGCCCCTGGAGCCGCCTCCGAAAGCATCCCGGTTCCCCCCACCGCCGCGCGAGACGTCCCGGCTTCCTACCCGATCCGCTCCGCCTCCACCCGCCCGGTTGCTAACGCCTGCACCACCACCACGGTTACCGGCGCCGGCTCCGCTGGCCCGATTGCTCACGCCAGCTCCTCCGCCGCGACTGCTGGCCAAATTTCCGCCCTGTCGGCCAACCTGTTGTCGGGCACTCGCCTGGCGATTTGATAACGAGTCTCCACGTGCGGTACCGCCAAACTTGTTTGCGGTACCTCGGTCTCCATAGGGGGCGCCACCGCGATGTTGCGGATTGTGCTTCCAGCTGGAATCTCCACGGCCTCCGCCCCCACGGCCCGGCTGTTGCGATGGGCGGTTTCCGCCCCCTATGTTGTTGCGGTTGCCACCATTAATATTCGAGTTCCGATTGAAATTATTGTTGTTGTTGATGTTGATGTCGTTGTTCCCGCCCCAGCCGCAGCCCCAGCCCCAGCCGCCGCCCCAGGCCGCTCCCATCATCATGCCAACGCCAAAAGAAATCGCTATGCCCGCAGCATAGTATCCCGCCGGCGGATAATAAATGGGCGGGTAGGGATAGACCGGAGGGCCGTACACCACGACAGGATCATACGAAGGCACATACGACCTGTGGATTGGCCTGTTCAACCACAATCACACTCTTGCTCTCGATGACCTTGATTTCCACCTTCTGTTGCTCAGTCGATTTCAAATTGCCAGTGTCCTGTGCCTTCTTGCGCATGCGCTGCACGGCATCCATCACATCGCTCTGCTGGGCGAGGAACGCGTTGCCGAGATCGGTGGTCCACTGGATGTCGTCTGCCAGGCGCTTAACGACCTCGGGCAGCGCGGCCAAAGCCTGAATGCTTGGATCCCAGGGTTGTTTGATGACGGCATCGGCGAGTGCTTGATCCTTCAGTCCTGGATTCTTTGCCAGCCACTGCTGGAACTGGATAAGTTCGAGAGGATACGTGGAAGCCGCAAGGGTCTGGGCTAGCATCGGGTCTGGATAGAGGGCAATGGGCGCAACGAGAGAGTCCAGTTGGTCAGGTGGAATCTTCGCAGCCTGGTCCTGCGGTGCGGCCGCATGCGTCGAACCAGGCGACGGCATGGATGCCAATGTGTCGCCTGGTGCGATGGCGATCGTGCAGACCACCACCAGCAGGTATCGGATGGATTTCTTCAAAAATTTTCGTATCAGGTTCATGGCTACCTTTACTCTGGATGGCCCTCTCGAACCAGCTGAGTCCATCAAACAGACCTGCGCACACCGTTTCAAAGTCTGTCCACGACGTGCGTGACCGTCTCCTTGAGAGTAGGTCGCGATGTTTCCACGCAATACTGGTAAAAATTACAGCTGGAGGTCTCGGCACGCAGAACGGTCTGCTCAGGGGCAAGAGAGTGAGACTAAGAGAGGTCCGACAATGGCCAAGAGTATATGTGAATTCTTAGCACCACGCGTCCCAGCGTACAAACTGCGCACTGCGCCGGTTCTTTCAATGTTCGCACATCCGCTTCACGGCGGCAGACCGGCCAAAAGTGTCCACTGGGCAGCAGAAGGAGCAGCTCACGAAAACTCTTGCGAAAACAAGCGCTACTTCGCGAGTAAGAGAGACACGGTGGGTACATTACTTCTCGTGGAACCTCCCGCAGGTCGTAGACCAAACTCAGGTCGGCGATCCGGTGTCGGCAGGTAACTTCAACGTATTGCGGAACGGGACTGTCAGTTCTACCAGATGACATGGGTTCTGGGCCGATCCTACGCTCTAGTAGTTGTAACTGTGGCGAAGGAGCATGAAATGTCACCAGGAGCAGCAGTCGAAAAGGCTACGCATTCCATTAGCGCGTATGGCCCAGCGAGAACAACCGTTGCAGGAGCACCTCTCAACGCCGAAGATTTGCGTAAGACCCATGCTTACTGGCGTGCCTGCAACTATCTGATGCTTGGGATGATTTACCTGCAGGACAACCCTCTCCTAAAAGAACCTCTGAAGGCCGAGCACATCAAGAATCGGCTTCTAGGACACTGGGGGGCAAGTCCTGGATTGGCGTTCACCTACATCCATTTAAACCGGCTCATCAAAAAATACGACTTAGACATGATCTTCTTAGCGGGACCGGGCCATGGCGCTCCTGGCGTTTTGGCGCCTGTTTACCTGGAAGGAGCCTATTCGGAAATCTATACGGACAAAAGCGAAGACGAAGAGGGACTGCGAGAGTTTTTTAAACAGTTTTCCTTTCCAGGGGGCGTCGGGAGTCATTGCACACCGGAAACACCCGGTTCCATCCACGAAGGGGGCGAGCTCGGATACGTGCTCTCGCATGCCTGCGGAGCCGCGTTCGATAATCCGGACTTGATAGTCGCGGCGGTAGTCGGAGACGGCGAAGCGGAGACTGGGCCTCTGGCGACTTCCTGGCACATCAACAAATTCCTTAATCCTGTGCGAGACGGCGCGGTCCTGCCAATTCTTCATCTCAACGGCTACAAAATCAATAATCCCACACTACTCGCGCGCATTAGTCACGATGAGCTAGGAGGCATCTTCCGGGGCTACGGATGGACGCCGTACTTTGTCGAGGGCTCAGATCCGGAAAGCATGCACCAAGCAATGGCGGCCACGACAGAGAAGTGCATCTCAGAAATCAGGAATTATCAGCAGGAAGCTCGCAAGACGGGAGTGGCGGAGCGCCCTCGCTGGCCCATGATTGTATTGCGGACTCCAAAGGGGTGGACTGCACCGAAAGAGGTTGATGGCCACAGGCTGGAAGGTTTCTGGAGGGCGCATCAGGTTCCGATGGCGGACGTCAAAAAGAATCCGGAACGCCTTCATCAGCTCGAGAGCTGGATGCGCGCCTACAAACCGGAAGAACTCTTCGATCAAAGCGGGAAGCTAATCCCGGAACTGAAAGAACTCGCACCCACTGGCGGGCGGCGCATGGGCGCCAACCCTCACGCGAACGGAGGACGCCTGAAGAAAACTTTGCGCCTTCCGGACTTCCAGCAGTACGCCCTGAAAATCGATAAACCCGGAGCGGATCGAGCAGAAAACACCCGACCGTTAGGCGCGTTCCTGCGCGATGTTATGAAACTAAATATGAACAACTTTCGCGTCTTCGGTCCCGACGAAAACACTTCCAACAAGCTGAATGACATCTATACAGTTAGCAAGAAGTTCTGGATTGCTGACTATTTTCCGGAAGACTCCGATGGTGGAGAGTTGGCGCCTGATGGCCGAGTGATAGAGATGCTCAGTGAGCATACCGTCGAGGGCATGCTCGAAGGTTATCTGCTCACGGGACGCCATGGCTTCATTTCATCCTATGAGGCGTTTATCCACGTAATAGACTCGATGTTCAATCAACACGCCAAGTGGCTTTCAATCTGTAATCACCTCTCATGGCGTGAAAAAATCGCCTCGCTCAACATCTTAGTCACCTCGACGGTCTGGCGGCAGGACCACAATGGATTTACACACCAGGATCCCGGTTTTCTGGATGTCGTGGTCAACAAGAGCTCGGCAGTCACACGCATCTACCTTCCCCCCGACGTCAATTCCCTGCTTTCGGTGGCGAATCATTGTCTGAAGAGCGAAAACTACGTCAACGTGATTGTCTGCGACAAACAAATGCACCTTCAATACATGGACATGGACGCGGCAATCGCGCACTGCACCAAAGGGATTGGCATGTGGAATCGGGCCTGCAACGACCAAGGGAGCGAGCCGGATGTGGTGATGGCGTCTGCCGGGGACGTACCTACACAGGAAACTCTAGCGGCCATTGTGCTGTTGAGGAAGGAGTTCCTTGATCTCAAGATCCGCTACATCAACGTGGTTGATCTATTCAAATTGCAGCCGAGCACTGAGCATCCTCACGGTTTGCCCGACGGAGAGTTTGATGCGCTCTTCACAGTCGATAAGCCGATTATTTTCAATTTCCACGGATATCCATGGCTCATCCATCGATTGGCATACCGGCGCACAAACCATAAAAACATGCACGTCCGTGGATACAAGGAGCAAGGAAACATCAATACACCTTTAGAGTTAGCGATCGAGAATGAAATCGATCGTTTCAGTCTCGCGATGGACGTCATCAAGCGTGTCCCGAGACTACAGCGAATCGGTGCGCACGCCATGGAGAAATTCCGTAATGAGCAGATTGCGTGCCGGAACTATGCCTACCAGCACGGCACTGATAAACCGGACGTTGCGGGCTGGGAATGGCCGCAATAGATACCCAGATCTCGCCGTCGAGCCTGGTCGTGCCGAACTAAAGCTCAAATTTCACGGCGCATCACGAGCACGACCGATCGGTAAAGTGCCGATGAACGTTCTCGTACTCAACTCGGGTAGCTCCACTCTGAAGTTCCAGCTGATCGCCACTGATTTTGGCCGGATTGCCCAAAACAGCGATGAGCACTTGTGTCGCGGACTGATCGAGAGGATCGGAGGAGAAGCGATCATCGCGGTCCAAACGCGCAACGGGCTCAAGGAGAAGTTTACAGCTTCACTTTCCGATATTTTGGGATCGTTGCAATACCTGGTGCGGTGGATCGCGTCTGACGAATCAGGAATAACGGAAGTCGGATCTCTGTCCGATTTCCATGCCGTCGGACACCGCGTGGTTCACGGGGGCGAATTGTTTACCGAATCCACCGTGATCACCGACGAGGTGCTACAGGGAATCGAGGAATGCATCGATTTGGCTCCACTGCACAACTCCAACAACATCAAGGGTATTTTGGCGTCGCGGCAAGTATTCGGTCCAAAACTGCCTCAGGTTGCAGTTTTTGACACCTCCTTCCATCATTCCATCCCAGAACATGCATACCTCTACGCCGTGCCCTATCACTTGTATAGACGCCACCACATTCGTCGTTACGGATTTCATGGCACGTCACACCGATATGTGGCTGACCGATACAGGGCCCTGCGTGGGTTAACCGAAGAACGGACACATGTAATCACGCTCCACCTGGGCAATGGCTGCTCTGCTACGGCCATTCGCGGTGGCCGCTCTGTGGACACTTCGATGGGCATGACGCCCCTGGAGGGTCTGGTTATGGGGACCCGCTCTGGCGATATCGATCCAGCGATCGTGAACCTCATCGCCACGAAAGAGGGCCTGTCCACACACGAAGTGGACGCTCTACTGAACACCCAGTCCGGATTGCTGGGCATCTCCGGGCTGACAAACGATATGCGTGTGTTACTGCAGGAACTAAGCGATCAAGATGACCGCCGGGTACGCCTTGCCATTGAGGTCTTTTGTTATCGCGCAAGAAAATACGTTGGCGCATTTCTTGCCTGCATGGGCGGCGCGGATGCGATTGTCTTCACCGGAGGGATCGGAGAGAACTCGCCCGACATCCGCGCTCGCATCTGCAGCGGGCTTGAATGGGCTGGATTGAGGCTGGACGACAACCGGAATGAGCGGATGGTCGGATTAGAAGGGCAGATCAATAGTGATGATTCGAGCTTGTACGCATTCGTAATTCCAACCGACGAGGAACTCCTGATCGCACAAGATACTGTTCGGTGCATTTTGGCCAAACCTGGGAAACATCGAGCGGCAGCCGCCGAGAACTCCGGCGTCGGGGAGATGACGCATTGAAAAACGATCTTCCCATCATCTATCTGGCGAGACATGGTGAAACCGCATGGACCTTGTCGGGCCAGCATACCGGGCTTACTGATCTCCCACTCACTGAAAATGGCGAGCGCACCGCTCGGCGACTCGGTGAACGTCTGCAAGGGCTGACTTTCGCAAAGGTGTTCACCAGTCCATTGCAGCGCGCACGCCAGACTTGCGAACTGGCGGGATTTGGCCTCGTGGCCGAGATCGACGCTGACCTCGTCGAGTGGGACTATGGCCAATATGAAGGCCGCCGGGGTGCCGAAATCCGGGCGGAGCGACCGGACTGGAACTTGTTCCGCGACGGCTGCCCCGGGGGCGAAATACCTTTGCAAGTCAGCGCCCGTGCGGACCGCGTCGTTAGCCGATTGCGTGCCATTCCGGGAAATGTACTAGTTTTCACGAGCGGGCATTTCATGCGGGTAATGGCGTCGCGATGGCTCGGGCTCGAGCCGACGGCCAACAGCAGACATTTTATGTTGAGCACGGCGAGCCTCAGTGCCTTGGGCTACGAAAACGATCTCTCCCGACCGGTGATCCGTTTCTGGAACGACACTCGCCACGTGGATGAGCCCGCAGTAGCGACGCACGCCAGTCCGTGAGGTTCGCGCCTCAAAGGAATCCAGTGTAGATGGCAGCTCAAGTTCAGAGAGGAGGACTCCGATGAGTACAAAGGGTATCGCGGCAAGCGGGGCAAAAGCAGCGCAAGAAGATCCATCCAAACTTCTCAAACAATACGGGTGCGGCCCCATTCAGCTTACGGGAACTGACGGGCTGTATGAACGGCATCTTCACTTCGACAATGTCATCGACGAAGAGTTGATTGGCCCGCGAGAACGCTTTGAAGCAGTTACGCGATCCATCCGAGATGTCCTTTCGCAGCGATGGGTGCTGACCGAGAAAACATATGAACAAAAAAATCCTAAGCGCGTCTACTACCTTTCCATGGAGTTTCTCCTCGGCCGATCGTTGGCCAATAACGTCACCAACCTTCTGCTTGATCCGCTCGTAACGCAAACAGCGAAACAGCAGGATGTTGATTTGCTCGCCTTGCTGGAGCAAGAACCCGACGCTGGTTTGGGAAACGGAGGATTGGGACGACTGGCAGCATGCTTCCTTGACTCCATGGCTACGATTGAGCTTCCAGCGATGGGCTATGGCCTGCGATACGAATACGGCATTTTTAAGCAGCTCATCCAGGACGGCTGGCAATACGAGCAGCCGGATAACTGGCTACGGCAGCCGGATCCGTGGGAGGTCGCTCGTCCACATGAGAGAGTGGAAATCAAGTTGAACTGTTCTTTCGAACTGCATGGTGAAACATTGCGTGCCGTTCCCGGCAAGCCATCCACGTTGTATGGTGTCCCTTTCGATCGCCCCATCGTGGGCTATGGTGGTAAGACCGTCAACACTCTCCGGTTGTGGGCCGCATCCAGTCCAGACTATTTTGATTTCCAGAGGTTTAGCAGCGGCGACTTTGTTGCTGCTCTTACCGAGACTCTCGCCGCGGACAGTCTAACGCGAGTGCTTTATCCCGATGACAGCACGAGCATGGGCCGTGCCTTGCGCCTAGTCCAGCAGTATCTCCTCGTGGCATGTTCGCTCGCAGACCTCGTGCGGCGTTTCCGCCACAGCAACTCAGATTGGAGCGCATTGCCTGAAAAAGTCGCCATCCAGCTGAATGATACTCACCCTACCCTGGCGATCCCGGAACTGATGCGCATCTTATTGGATGAAGCACACCTTGAGTGGGACCAGGCTTGGAATCTCACACAGCAGACGTTCGCTTACACGAATCACACGCTACTCCCTGAGGCTCTTGAGAAGTGGCCTGTCGCATGGTTCGAGACCATGCTGCCGCGTCACCTGGAAATCATTTACGAGATTAATCGTCGTTTCCTTGATTCAGTTCGGGGCCGCTTTCCCGGCGACGAAGGGCGCGTCGCGCGCATGAGTCTCATAGAAGAAGGCCCGCAGCGCAACATTCGCATGGCTAATCTGGCAATCATCGGCTCGCACAGCACCAACGGCGTCGCTGCGATTCACTCCGGACTGCTGCGCGCGACAACCGTCAAGGACCTAGCCGAGATGTTTCCTGAGCGTTTCAACAATAAGACGAACGGTGTGACGCCACGGCGCTGGCTACTTCTCGCTAATCCTTCGCTCGCTGCTACGATCACCGAAGTCATTGGCGATGGTTGGATCACTGATCTCGCTCAATTGAGCAAACTCAAGCGGCTTGCGGACGATCCGGGTTTTCGCGACGCGTTCCGTCAAGCCAAACGCAAAGCCAAAGTACAGTTTGCCGATTGGCTCAAGGTAGCGACACGCCAGGCTGTGGACCCGGACACAATCATTGATTGCCAGGTCAAGCGCATCCACGAGTATAAGCGGCAGCTACTCAACGCCCTGCGAGTCGTCGTGCTTTACAACCGGCTGAGGGAAAACCCCAATCTGGAGATGCCCCCTCGTACTTTCCTGTTCGCCGGCAAGGCGGCACCTGCCTATCGGCTCGCCAAGCTGATCATCAAGTTCATCAACAATCTTGCCGGCACGATTGACAGCGACCCGGCGGTGCGCGGTCGTCTCAAGGTGCTGTTTCTGCCAGATTACTGCGTATCCCTCGCAGAGCGGCTGATTCCCGCCACCGACGTGTCCAATCAAATTTCCACTGCCGGCTATGAAGCCAGCGGCACGAGCAACATGAAATTCATGATGAATGGCGCATTGACAATCGGCACGAGAGACGGAGCGACCATCGAAATGGCGGAGGAAGGCGGCGAGGAGAATTTCTTCTTATTTGGCCTAACCGCAGCGCAAGTGGCCGATAGCCGCGGTTGGTACAATCCACGCTGGCACTACGAAAATGAACCGGAAACGCGCGCGGCTCTGGATCTGATTTTCTCCGACCACTTCAGCCGCAATGAGACCGGTGTCTTCGAACCGCTACGCGAAACGCTGCTAACGGGCGGAGACCACTACATGCACCTGGCGGACCTCCGGTCTTATCTCGAGGCAGACCAGCAGTTGCGCGAATTGTATGCCAATCCGGATAGTTGGGCTCGCACAGCTATCTTAAATGTTGCGGGCTCGGGTAAGTTTTCGAGCGACCGGACGATCAAGGAGTACGCGAGCGATATATGGAAGGCGGAACCATGTCCGGTATCGCAAGCGCGAAATCTTAATCAGTGAACTGAAGGGAAAAGGGCGATCTCCCTCGCGCTGGAAAATTGGCGCCGAAAGAGATGTTGGTGGATGTGGCGCTGCTCCAACTAATCGTGGACAACGCATTGTTGTAGTGCTCGTTGCTGGCACAGAGAAAGAGAGAATATGACAGACCAAACTCAATCGATAGACCTTCCACCCTTCCCGCCGGACTACCGAGCGTCTGGGGTGTTGCTACATGTCACTTCCCTGCCTTCGCGATTTGGCATTGGCGATTTGGGACCAGGAGCATTTTCATGGATAGATCGTCTGCACGAAGCCGGTCAGAGCTGGTGGCAGACCCTGCCATTTGGTCCGACTGGGCATGGCGACTCTCCCTATCAAGCGCTGTCATCTTTTGCGAGCAACGGGTTGCTTATCAGCCCGGAACTCCTACTCAAGGATGGATTGCTACATGAGAACGCATGCGAGGATCAACCATTTCCGTCAAGCGTTGTCGATTATGGGTCGGCAATTCAGTTCAAGCACCGATTGCTCGACCAGGTATGGGGTAACTTCAGCGCTGGCATCCGGAGAGATTTGCGTGCTCCTTACGAGCGGTTTTGCCACCTGCAGGGTCACTGGCTAGAAGACTATGCACTTTTCCGCGCTCTAAAACAGAAGTACCAAGGCATCTCCTACTGCGATTGGCCGACGGAATTAGTTCAGCGAGTTCCTGCGGCTATAACAACCGCTAGGCGAGAACTGTCAAAGCTGATTGATAAGGTCCGTTTCGCCCAATTCTTGATATTTCAGCAAGCGCAGCAGCTCAAGGAGTATGCACATTCTCGGGGAGTCGGATTGATCGGCGACCTTCCGTTTTTCGTTTCGCCGGATTCAAGCGATGTGTGGGCGCACCCTGAACTGTTCCTTCTTGACGAAGGATTCCGACCGCGATTTGTCGCCGGTGTGCCTCCTGACTATTTCAGTGAGAACGGACAATTGTGGGGCAACCCCGTCTATGATTGGGATGCCCTCCGCCGCACCGGGTTCCGATTTTTTATAGACCGTTTGCGCGCTCTCCTTGCTCACGTAGATGTGATCCGATTGGATCATTTCCGTGCATTCCTTGCCGCATGGCACGTCCCTGCTAATTCACAGACGGCACGGACAGGGCAGTGGGTGCCGGGTCCCGGTGCAGAGTTTTTCCATGCGGTCCGAGAAGAACTAGGAGCGCTGCCATTCATCGCTGAGGATCTCGGTCTGATCACACCTGACGTTTGCGCGCTGCGCGATGAGTTCCATATTCCCGGAACAAGAGTGCTTCAGTTTGCCTTTGATGGACGTTCCGATAACCCTCATCTCCCCGCAAACTATCCGACCAACACAGTAGCGTATACGGGAACACATGATAACGATACAACTCGCGGATGGTTCGAAGCTCATTCCGAAGCGGAACGGGGAAGAATTCGGAGCTACCTGAATCGAGCGCACTGCGATATCAGCGAACTTACGCGAGAGTTAGTCCGGATGGCGTGGTGTTCTGTTGCTGGGCTCGCTATCGCTCCCTTGCAAGACTTACTTAGTCTGGGTTCCGAGGCTCGGATGAACATACCTGGTTCAACGGAAGCAAACTGGTGTTGGCGCTTGACGGAAGACATGCTGAACACTCCGGTTTTCCAGCAGCTCAGGGACCTGACGGCATCTTCCAATCGTTTGCGCGTGTCGCAAACATTGCCTACAGCGAGGATGGTGAAAGCTGCATCGTAAAAGGCGTGGCCGAAAGGAGCCAGGTGGTTCGCCGAATCCCGGGACGAACTGATGTCTCAGATGAGTTCCAAGGCTCTGTGCAAGGAAGGCCGACGCATAGTTCGGCTGGGACTGATATCGGCAGAGGACAAGAGAGTGAGATGGCATTGGGTGTACAACCAATCAAAAGTATGTCCGTATCTGAGGCAGCGACGGCCAGTAGCGCGCAACGAATCCAGCAGGAAATAACGGCGCCCGCACCGAATATTGGGCGAAGCGCTCCTCTCGGCGCGACGGTGGGCCGCGGGTGCGTGAATTTCAGTTTGTACTCACGTGATGCTTCGGAGATCGAATTGTTGTTTTTCGACTACGAAGACGACGGGCGGCCCGCTCGTGTAATCCCTTTGGATCCATCCGTTAACCGTACTTACCACTACTGGCATGTCTTCGTTCCCGGCGTGCAGGCGGGGCAGCTTTATGGGTATCGGGTTCATGGGCGGTTCGATCCAGTCAAAGGTATGCGGTTTGACGCTGCCAAAGTCTTGCTCGACCCGTATGGTCGCGGGGTCGTTGTCCCTAAAAACTACTCTCGTAAAGCAGCCCAAGAAAAAGGCGATAACTCCTCGACTGCAATGAAGAGCGTGATTGTAGATTCACGCTCGTATAACTGGGAGGGCGACACACCACTTGACCGGCCATCCTCTCAGTCGATCGTGTACGAATTACACGTTAAAGGATTTACGCGGCATCCGAGCTCGGGTGTCTCAGTGGAGACATGCGGCACTTTTCGCGGACTCATCGAGAAGATTCCGTACCTCAAGGACCTAGGCATCTCGGCTGTCGAACTTCTTCCCGTGTTCCAGTTTGATCCCCAGGATTGCCCGCCAGGTCGCGTTAACTACTGGGGTTACGCACCGATCTCGTTCTTTGCACCGCATCAAGCGTACAGCTCCCGGCATGATTCTCTGGGTCCTGTGGACGAGTTTCGCGACATGGTCAAGGCTCTGCATCGAGCGGGAATCGAGATAATCCTTGACGTTGTTTTCAATCATACAGCAGAAGGCAATCACTCCGGACCAACGCTCAGTTTTCGGGGACTTGATAACAACGCTTACTACATCCTGGAACAGGACCGCTCGCGCTACGCCAACTACAGCGGTACCGGAAACACACTCAATGCCAATCATCCCGTCGTTCGCCGGATGGTCCTGGATAGCATTCGCTATTGGGTGGAAGAGATGCACGTGGATGGTTTCCGTTTTGATCTCGCTTCGGTCCTCGCGAGAGATTCCAGCGGGTACGTAATGCCTAATCCCCCTGTCCTCCTGGATATTGAATCGGATCCAGATCTAGCCGGGACAAAGATGATCGCTGAAACTTGGGACGCCGCCGGACTGTACCAGGTCGGCAGTTTTGTTGGAGACAGCTGGAAGGAATGGAATGGACGCTTTCGTGATGACACTCGAGGATTCTTCCGCAGTGACCATGGCTCGTTGCGGCGTTTCGCGGACCGCTTGCTTGGCAGCCACGAGATCTATCGGCACAAAGAGCGCGAGGCGGAACAGAGTGTGAACTTCGTGACATGTCATGACGGATTCACACTCAACGACCTAGTCTCTTACGACCAGAAACACAACGAAGCCAATGGCGAAGACAACCGCGACGGCACAGACGACAATCGAAGCTGGAACTGTGGGATGGAAGGTCCTACCAATGATCCTGAAATTGAGGGGCTCCGAAACCGTCAGGTGAAGAATTTCTTCACCGTCACAATGCTCTCTCTTGGTTTGCCAATGTTCGCGATGGGCGATGAAGTTCGGCGAACGCAACACGGTAATAACAACCCCTACTGTCAGGACAACGAATCCAATTGGTTCGATTGGTCTCTCGTCACAAAGCACGCGGATGTGCATCGGTTTGTGAAATTACTTATCGCGAGACGACTGTTGCGAGATACCGACCCCGAGTGTCGGCGGAGAACTTTAAGCCTGTTGATCAGCAGTGCGACTAAAAACTGGCATGGAGTGAAACTCGATCAGCCTGACTGGAGCGATCAATCGCACAGTGTTGCGTTCAGTGCGGAGTTAAAGGGGGAAGGTCTGGTCGTCTACTTCATCTTCAACGCTTACTGGGAGCCCCTCGAGTTTGAGCTGCCGCGGCCAGAGAAGAGCGAGGGAGGTTTCTGGAGGCGCTGGATCGACACTTTTCTAGAGTCGCCCCAGGACATCGTGGCCTGGCAAGAAGCACCCTCGATTTCGACACACAGGTACCGGGCGGGGCCTAGGTCTGTGGTCGTTCTTTGGGCAAAGCTTCCCGAGAGAGCGCCTAAAGATCCCTTTTCTGGTCGCAGGTTCCTACAAGGGCAACGGAATCAATAAGTTTTGGCCGAATGCTGGATATCATTTGTTTTTGATGTGGCCGGCTGGAAGCAGATTGCCGCTGAGATGGGAGTAGCGGTCGGAACGATCTACCGCGTTGCCCTGGAAGGTTCCAAAACTTGGGAAAGGGTTTTCTGAACCTCAGTTGCGAGGTGTAGAAGCGGGTTGGGTAGTCGCACACGACCCCTTGCGGAGCCGTTGTCCCCGCGCGGCCCCCAACCCTGTGGGGACGTTACAAGCCGCACTTGCTCGGCTCCATGGGTCATCGGACCCACAAAGTGCGGTACCGGGGTCGCGGTACTGCCACTTAAACCGCTTGACTAGAGGGAGCTACGCAGGGTTTCCGAAAACCCCCGCCAATGGCTGAACGCAAGTCGAATAGAATCAGAGGGCGTTAGTTGCCTTCCAGGGGTTCGGAAAACACATGAGAGTGTTGAAAAACTCGGCTTGGGAGCAGATTCATTTGCGGTGACTATCCCCTGTTGTGCTAAGGAGGGCTCAGGAGGGACACCGCCGATGATGGGTCAGCAGCCGCGAACAGAGTCGCTGTTCTACTACTTTCGCTTGCAGGACCAGATTCCCGAAGATCACCTGTTGCGCCTCATTGATCGCCACATTGATTTCAGTTTTGTACGGGAACAGCTCAAGGATTTTTACAGTCCGATGGGCCGACCGTCGATCGATCCGGAAGTGCTGCTACGCCCGTTGTTGGTCGGCTAGCTCTATGGAATCACCAGCGAACGGCGTTTGCTGGACGAGGTACGCATGCATCTAGCCTATCGCTGGTTCACTCGGCTGGGGTTTGAACAAGAGATTCCCGACCACTCGACGTTCTCCAAGAACCGGCACGGCCGATTCCGGCAGTGCGGTGTATTTCGAAAAGTATTTGAGGAGATCGTGCGGCGCTGTCTGGAGGCCGGCCTGGTAGAGGGCCGGAACCTGGCGGTGGACGGGACGCTGGTGGGTGCCAACGCCAGCAACCAAAGCCGAGTTCCACGTGAGAAATCGGTCGAGGTGGCGCAGATCTCACGAACGGTCCAGGAATACCTGACGGAACTGGAGCGGCAGAACCCCGTGGCAGATCCAGAAGCACGCCCGCTTGCTCAGGAAATGGTGTCGAGCACTGATCCAGATGCTACGTGGGCCGTCAAAAGCGGACCAGCAACGCTCGGATACTACGACAACTATCTTGTCGACACGACGAGCCGAGTGATTTTGTCGGTCGATGCTACGCCGGCGCGCTTTCGCCAAGAAGTGCTGGCCGCTCGACGAAAGCTCGAGCGCGTGGGCCGGTTCGGAGTTCGGCCACAGAGTCTGGCAGCAGATAAGGCTTACGGAAGCGGAGAGTTCCTGTCGTGGTTGTTAGAGCGCAACATTCAGCCCCATATTCCCGTCATCGATCGCCTCCACCAGACCCAAGGACACTTCACACGAGAGCCGTTCCGCTACGAGTCCAAGGAAAATGTTTACTACTGTCCGGAAGGAAAACCACTGCGCTATCGCGGTCAATCGCGCAGCAGTCAGGGGTATCTGTATTGCTCGACAGAGGCGCAATGCCACGGATGTCCCCAGAAGAAGTTATGCACCCCAGGTCTCTCTCGGAGATTATTTGTTCATTGGCAGGAGCCAGCGCGACAAACAGTTCGCGCGTTGGCAGGCACGCCTGAATACAAGCGCTCCCAAAGAGCGCGTTACAAGGTCGAAGCCCTGTTCGCCGAACTCAAGCAACAGATCAAGCTGCGCCGAGTGCGATTACGACGACTGTGGAACGTCGCTGAGCAGTTCCACCTCGCGGCAGCGGCTCAAAACCTAAAGAGGTTGGTGCGTCACCTCGCTCAAAAGCAATCGCCAGCACTGAGCACCTAATTGAGACTCGCAGAGAACGGAGAGGTCTCTGAAGAAGTAAGCTTTGAGAAGGCGTCGGAACCGCTCGAGGCAAACTCCAGCCCGCCGCAGTCGTTTTCCTTTCCGTCCTAATTTTTCAACGGACTCACATGTTTTTTGATGCGCGCGGTTAGAAACGGATCGCCGCGGAGATGGGTCTTCCAAAAAAACGGGTAACATTACATCGTTTCCGACCGCTCGGTGGTCGCAGGGGAGAAGTAATGTCGCTCACACCTGGCATGTCGTCCGTACGCGATATCTTCGCCAAGCTCCAGCGCGATGCTGACGCGTTGGATGAGGAAGTGACAAACGACCGGTTCTTCAATTTCGTCATCACGGGGTATTCCATAATTGATTGGGTCAAGAACGATCCGTCTGCCCCGCCAGGAGCGAATAGCGACATCTCCGTACGAGGTCTACATGGTGATAGTTGGCTGAAGGCTTGTGGAGACTTGGCGACTGCGAGCAAGCATTTCACCCTTACTCAGCGCATACCGGTGGTCGCATCGACCAACTTAAGTCGTGGTTTCGGATTGGGACGCTACGGCAAAGGCGGTTACGGAGTCGGAGAAGCGAGCATTGATGTTGAGTTGAACGATGGAACTAAGTTCAGTTGCCTCGATTTGGTCAACGGCGTTCTTTCTACGTGGAGCAGCTTTTTCGCAGTTCATGGCATGTAGAATTCGCATTCCCGCGACAGTGCCTCGCCTTCCCTAATTTTCGATAGTAACTACTAGAGTATATAATGACTGGTAATCCTCCACGGGTGCTAATCTGTTGATCCCATGAGTGTCGCCGTCCTTTGCAATCTATCCGATGGACTCATCATCGGCGTTGATTATGGGTGACGGTAAGACGGTGCTCGTGGTGAATACCGAGCGACTCTTCTCGTTGCCACACGCCGCCCAAGTGGAGCCGAGTGATCTTGCGGTTGCCGTCCCCTCGTGATCGGTTTACGTCGAAGCATGCCTGCAAACGATACCGTCCTCCATGATCTGATCCCGGCCGACCCGCGTGCATGACCTGCGCCGCCGATGTTCTTACTGTTGCCTTCCAACTTGAGATTTATTTTTCTCGAATTCTTGGGCCTTGCTTTTTCTCGCTTCGAGGGCGCTTTAGCGCCGGTGCCAGTCCGTCCGCGATTTGGTTCGGAATTTCCAACGCTTCGGTTCCGGTCGAGGGAACAATTTGGAAACAACGGGAGTTCCCTTCTATATTCGCCGCCAAGACCGTCCACAAACATCATTTTGGGGGCAGTCAGAAAGAAATTTCAGACACGTCGAATCAGTTGCGAACGAAGTCTGCACTTACGCGGCTTCGCCTTATCCTTCGGCTTCCTAACCGCCCGGTACGAGAGTACCCGGGGGTACAGTCATGGGGTTGACGATGACGTCAAAGCTTTGGCGTCTTGGTTACAGAGCCCTGACTTTTCCTAAGGAAAGCATAGATAGTATGTTGGTCACGAAACTGCAAACTTTCCAATATCGGTTGTATTAAAATGCCGCTTGGTCACCCTTGTCCCGTAGACCAAGCACGCATCGATCATATCTGAAGGTTTGCCGAGGAGGACCGATTATGGCCGCAGCTGCTTCATCTCCGAGCCCGACGGGCGCCACCGCTTCCACAGCCGCGCCGCCGGAGCACGCAGAACCACAGCCGAAGCCGCGTTGGCCCTGGCTCAAGTACGCGACACCACTCGCGGTCGTGTTGCTGGCCATAATCGTTGTGGTCACCATCACGAGAGACTGGAACGCCTGGGAAGGCGGTCGAATTGAACAGGTCACTGACGACGCGATCGTGCGCGGAGACCTCACGCCGCTGAGCACGAAAGTAGCCGGTATCGTGAAGGACGTGAGGGTGTCTGACTTTCAGCGCGTTCACGCCGGCGATCTCGTGGTCGAACTTCAAGATGACGACTACCTGGCTCAACTCGCACAGGCCGCCGCAGCCGTAGAGGCTGGCAAGGCCGCCATTCAGAACAATCGGAAGCAGCGCGAACTGCAGGATTCGCGGATTGAAAAAGCACTCTCTGGAATCGACCTCGCAAATGCGCAGATCGCTGCCGCCGAAGCCGGCATCCACGCGGTGCAAGCCGACGTCCTTCGCACGCGCTTGGAGCGAACTCGTCAGGAGGCGCTCCTGGCAACGCAGTCCGCCACGAAACAGCATGTCGAGACAGCCGTCGCCGACGAGCAACGCTTCGCGGCGCAGGCGGCCAGCCGCGAGGCTGATCTGGAGCAAGCGAAGACCTCGTTGCGCAGCAACGAAATCGGCGTCGAGACCGAACGCCGCAGCAAGGCCGTTCTCGAATCCCAGGACCAACAACTCATCGCCGACTTGCACGCGAAAGAGGCCGCGCTCACGATTGCACAAGTCAATTTGTCGTACACAAAAATCCACGCGCCGGCGGACGGGACCGTAGGGGAAAGGCAGGTGCGCGCCGGGCAGTTGGTGTCTCCCGGAACTCAAGTCGTAACCTTCGTTCCGGACACAAAATGGATTCAGGCGAACTATCGCGAGACCCAGCTCACGCACATGAAAGTCGGCGATCCCGCGGAGATCCGCATCGACGCTTATCCAGGAAAGCAAGTGCGCGGCAAAGTTCTGGAAATCGCGCCGGCCAGCGGCTCGCAGTTTGCCCTGCTGCCTCCAGACAACGCCACAGGGAATTACACCAAGGTCGTGCAGAGAGTCCCCGTGAAAATCGCTCTCGACGATGCCGCCCTGGCGGCGCAATTGCGCCCCGGGCTCTCCGTCGTTGCGACAGTACGAACGGCGCACTGATCGGACGCACGATGGCCTCTCAAGCCGCGGCACTATCATCACCACCGAAATCGCAAATCGCCAAAGCGATTGCCGGAGGTCTGCCTTCGGAGCTCTCCAAGAGTCCGCTGCTGGGCATTTTGGGTGTCGTCATGGGCGCCGGCATCGTCACCCTCGCCGGCCGCATGATCACCCTTGGTCTTGGCGATCTCAAAGGAAGTCTCGGCATAGGCGTCGATGATGGCGCATGGATCGGCAGCGCCTTTAACGTCGCACTGATGTTCATCGGTCCGTTCACTGTCTACGTTGGCGGTTTGCTCGGACCGCGCCGCGTACTTCTGGCGGCAGCCGGGTTGTTCACCTTAACATGCGCGTTTCTTCCTTTCGCCCACAGCTATAGCCTGCTCATCACCGCGCTCGTCTTGGCTGGGCTCACGTCAGGCACCTTCTACCCGCTGACTCTCACGTTCGCCTTGCGCAATATTCCGCTGCCCTTTCTGCCCTTCACGCTCGCACTCTACGCGACGAGCGTTGACGGCGCAGTGAATATCGCACCCAGCCTCTATGGCTGGTATCGCGATCATCTTTCGTATCGATGGATGTTCTGGGGCTTGGCGCTGATCACTCCCGTCATGATCGCTTGTATCTACTACGGAATTCCCCCTGCTCCTGCCCGTAAGAAGACCGGCCCCCCGCCCAGCTTCGTCGGATTCCTCTACGGAAGCGCCGGATTCGCGATGTTGTTTGCGGCGCTCGACCAGGGCCAGCGTCTCGATTGGTGGAACTCCGGGCTCTTCAACGCTCTCTTCTTGGGCGGCGCGATTTTCTTGCTGTCCTCGCTAGTCCGGCGCCTGCGCATGCCTAATCCACTAGTCGACCTGCCTTACCTCCGGCAATGGAACACACAGGTACTCGGAGTCTGCCTCATTCTTTTTCGCTTCTGCCTCCTGGCGACGATCATCCTGATTCCACAGTCACTCGCCGTCCATGGATTCGAGGCCGACCAGATCGGGCCGGCGGTCTTCTGGACCGCAGCGCCGCAGCTGCTCATCGCCGTTATTGCGGGGCTTCTGCTTCTTTACGGCGTCGATGCGCGTTTCTTGATGGCCAGCGGATTCGCGTGCATGGCTGCCGCGTCCCTCCTCAATGCTCAATACACTCTCGCCTGGTCCGCTTCGAATTACTACCGCTCCGAACTTCTGATGGGTGTGGGCCAGTCGTTCTCGTTCATCGGCCTGGTCGCCGACATCGTCCTTCAAGCCATTTTCACCGGCGGACTCACGAAACCGCAGGCCGCGTTGACCTTCTCCGCTTTCTTTCACGTCATCCGGCTCTTCGGCGGCCAAATGGGGGTCGCGTTCATGACGCATTTCATAGCCATTCGGGAACAATTGCACTCGAACCTTCTTGGTCTGCACGTCCAGCAAGGCAACTGGATCAATGACGCCGCGCTGAAGCAGTTGACCGCCGGCCTCTACGGAAAATCTTCCGGCCTGCCCGCCGCAACCGGCCGCGCCGTCGGACTGATCAGCGCGCGCGTTCGCCTGCAGGCGTATACCCTGACATTCATCGACGGATTCCATCTCATAGCGTGCGCCTGCGTCGCAGCTTTATTGCTGATCGCTCTGCTTCACAAATCTCCCCTGAACTACCGCGAACTCGGCTTCCCGGATGAGGAAGCTCCGGAACTCCATGAGGGAAAATCATGACTTCACGCCTGGCACTCTTTTGCGCTGTCCTTCTGCTGCTTCAAGCGGGCACACTCTCCGCACAGGAAAGCAAACCAACATCTCCTCGCCGGATCACGCTCGAGGAAGCCGTGCAGCTCGCGCTGAAGCACAATCACGTCGTGCGCATAGCGGCATACCAGGTCGAGGAAAAGCAGCACGCCAAGGACGTCACACGCAGCTCCTACTTCCCAACTCTCCGCAACGACAGCAACCTCTTGCAAGTCACCGACACGCAGTTCATCGGAATCCCCGCCGGAAGCCTCGGCACGGTCGACGGAACCTCGATCCCAGCAAGCTCCGTCACTCTGAATCAAGGCGGACACACCTTTATCACCAGTGGCACTCAACTTAGCCAGCCGCTCGCCGAACTCTGGAAAATTAAATCCGCGAACGACATCGCAGCGGCCGAACTGCACGTTACACGCGACAAAGCGCGCCAGACAGAAAACGAGATCGCACTCCGCGTTCACCAGATCTACTACCGGATTCTCGTTGTGCAAGCTCACCGGGAAGCCACGCGCGCGAAGATCCAAACCACCGAGGACGTGATGACCGAGCGCGCCGCTCAGGTGAAATTCGGCAGCACGCTCGAGGAAGAGGCCATCGAAAGCCGTGCCGGCTCCCTCGAAGCAAAACAGGATTTACTTACAACAGAATTGCAACTCTCGGACCTCACCCTTCAGCTCAACGATGCAATTGGCCTGCCGCTCACGACGCCGCTCACGCTCGACAGCACCGTTCGGCAGGTGGACGAAGTCTGTGAGCGAGAAGCATGCCTGCACCAGGCACTCGAAGCGCATCCGGAAGTCGCCGAGGCGCACGCGCAAGTCGACCAAGCTTCGGCCGCCGTGCGTCTCGCGAAACGCGACTACCTGCCGGACCTGGATATATTCGCCCGCTACAGCTATCAGGACGACGTTCCGTTCTTAGCCCGCAATTTCGGCACGTTCGGTGTTCACTTCGGCTACGATCTTTTCGACGGCGGGAAAAAGCGCGCCAAGCTCGAAGAGCGCAAAGCCCAGCTGGCCCAAGCCACCGAAAATCTGGCCCGCGTCACCGAAGAAGTCGAGTTGCGCGTGCAGACCGCCTACAACAAGCTCGAACGAACCAGGCAGCTGGTGAAAGTCTCCGAAGAACTCCTCGCGCTCCGCACGGAATCCCACCGCGTCACCGTTCAGCAGTTGCAGGAAGGCGCCGCTCTCCGTTCGCAGGTGGACGCCTCCGCCACTCACGAACTCGACGCCAAAACTCTGCTGCTGCAATCCCAGCTGGACTACATCCAGGCGCGCGACGAAGTGATCGAGGCCATGGGCCAGACACCCGAATGACAACGACTCCGCCGACGCACCTTGCGTTCACAGTCGCTTTCCGAGCAATTCCAACTCCACGCGGCACGTGTCGCTGAATCGCCGCAACGGATCGTCATGGCCAACCGCAGTGGACTCGATCTGTTCAGGCGTCAGATTTGGTTGTCGATAAGTGGCCAGAACGATCCGGAGAACCGCTTCTGCCGCTTCCAGGACTTCCGACGAGGAACTGAGGCGGATGCGGCTTAGCAACGCATAAATGGGAATTAATTTTTGAGGATCACTGACGTTATGCTCCATCGCATCCACCAGCACGCGCGCACTTTCGGTGATGAAATCCGAATACAGTGACTCACGGCGTGCAATTGTTTTCGCCAGCAGATCGCGCATATCCTGGTGTCTCTGCGTAATCCAAGTGCCGACGACAGACCCCATCGCGCCGACAATCGATCCTGCAATCGCGGAACACGCAGCAATCAACCCCGAGTTCATGGAAAAGTCTAAGATCGGGCTACCCTCCCTTCGGGAAAGTTCATAAGTCCCAAGTAAACCTACCTCCCCAAGAAAACCACGAGCTTAGCACCATACACTTTTCACCTTGTGGCCGGCCCGAAATAACCCTCGTCGGCCAGACAAGAGATCGTTATGTTGCTCTCGCAGGCTGTCGTTTACGTGAACTACCCTTCCAATCTCGCCGCGAGCTTGTCTCCGACGCCAGCCTCCGTCAAAGCGTTTGTTTTCATGATCTTGCGTTTGGAACGCAGATGCCTTGTGCGCCGGTAGGTTTCCGCCAAGTTGGCCTGGCCAGAACCAAATTCAAATTCCTGGAAAAACTACGCATCGTACAGCGCTCGAAAACAATCCAAGACCCATCTGGCGCGGGGTTAACGCCAGTGAGATCCACGTTGCGGGTCCTCGGGACCGCTTCGCCATTCGTGAATTCCGGTCGACGATCAACGATGAGGCGACGACAAACAACGAGGTGAAACATGATCGCAATGTCAGGCGTTCTTCCGCAGGTCGGTGCGCATTCTGAAAGCGCGGCTATGACTTCAACTCTTGACCATCCCGAACAACTCCTGGGGCGCAAGCGCAAATACGCCCAACCCTCTTTTGTGGACACGATCGTGGGGCGCCGCGGCGGCCTTCGCGTCATCCTTTCGCAGGTCGAGGCGGTCGCCCGCACCACCGCGACGGTCCTGATCACTGGTGAAACCGGCACCGGCAAGGAAGTCATCGCTCGCGCCATTCACGAACTCAGTCCCCGCCGCTCACGGAACCTCATCAAACTCAACTGTGCGGCTATGCCTGCCGGCCTTCTCGAAAGCGAACTCTTCGGGCATGAACGCGGAGCGTTTACTGGAGCGGTCGCTTCCCACGTCGGCCGTTTTGCCAGGGCCGATCGCGGAACCTTGTTCCTCGATGAAATCGGCGACATGCCCGTTGATCTTCAGCCCAAGCTGCTACGCGTGCTTCAGGAACGCGAGTTCGAGCCGGTCGGCAGCGCGCGCACCACCCAGGTCGACGTCCGTATCGTCTCCGCTACCAACCACGATCTTCGCCAAATGGTACAAGACCGGCAGTTCCGCGAAGATTTGTACTACCGCCTGAATATGTTTCCGATTTCGCTGCCGCCCCTTCGTGAACGCAAAGCCGACATTCCGGAGTTCGTACACTACTTTGTCCAGCACTTCGCGGACTCCATGGAAAAAACAATACACACCATCCCCGAAGACATCATGAAGTCCATCGTCCGCCACCCGTGGCCGGGGAACATTCGAGAACTCCAAAATTACATCGCTCGAGCCGTCATTCTTTCGACCAACGGTGTCTTCCAGTCCGCGCCGCCTGAACGAGTCGAACCTGCTCCGGTTGAGATTTCCAATTCCACTCTCGAGGACAGAGTCCGGAAGGAAATTCTCGCCGCGTGCCAGCGCTCGCATTGGAAGCTTGGTGGCCCGCGCGGCGCCGCCGCGAGGCTCGGACTAAAGCGCACCACGTTGTTTTACAAGTTGAAGCGGCTCGGCATCACCCCGCCATCAGACAGTTCCCAGGATTAGCCTGGAGCAGTTGCATCGTCGCCGAAGGCCCTCACATACGGAATGCTCGCTTGTTCGCGTTAGAGTTCGCATGTTTTCAGAAATAAAAGGAACCTCGGTTCCTGAGCGGAATCAAATATCCAAACCCATCCGGAGGGCCACATCCGGGCAGCAGTAGCCAGGTAACTGGGAGTTTCAACCGACTTGGCCACAGGAGGTTGGAAGTGAAACCGATTACGGTCGTGATCATTGGCGGAGGTTTTGGCGCCGTACAGTTCGCCAAAGACCTGCGGAAAAAGCTCCGGCCTGCCGAAGCCCGGATTCTTCTGTTCAACCGCGAGAACCACATGGTCTTTCATCCGCTCCTCGCCGACGTCGCCGGCGCCTCCATTAACGTGGACGCAGCGGCCGCACCTCTACGCCAGATGCTGCCCGGAGTCGACTGCCGCACCGAGCGCGTCGATGCGATCGATCTTGCGAACTCCCAGATTGTCTACGACGATGGAAGCGGCGTACCGGCCAGCCTACACTACGACCACGTGGTCATTGCCTGTGGCGCGGAAAGCAACCTCGGCATCATCCCCGGAATGACCGAGCACGCTTTCGCCTTCAAGGTCATGCGCGATGCCATCGATCTTCGCCAGCAGATCGTCCGGCAGATGGAACACGCCGAGGCCGCCACCGATCCCAATCGGCGTCGCTGGCACCTCAGCTTCATCATCGTGGGAGCCGGCTTCAGCGGCGTCGAGGTCGCCGGAGAAATCAACGAACTCGTCCGCAGCAGCACCCGCTTCTACCGGAACTTTCACAAAGAGGATGTCGTCGTCTCCCTGGTCCATTCCCAGGACCAGATCTTGCCCGAAGTAGCTCCGACGCTCCGCGACTTCGCCAGGAAAAGGATGGAAAAAGCCGGAATCACCGTCCTGCTGAAAACCCGCGCGGTCGCGGCCACCCAAGACGGGATCGAACTCAACAACGGAAAGATGCTGCTGGGCGCCACCATCGTCTGCACCATCGGCACCTCCATCTCTCCCCTTGTCCAGCATCTTGACGTTCCCAAGGAGCGCGGACGCATCCGCACCACCCCGGACATGCGCATCGAAGGGCAGACCAACGCGTGGGCCGTCGGCGACTGCGCATACATCATCAACGCCATTGACGGCAAGCCCGCCGCTCCGACCGGGCAATTCGCCGAACGCCAGGGTCGCCAGGCGGCCCTCAATCTGGTGCGACTTCTGAAAAACGAGCCTACTCGCCCGTTCAGCTTCAAAGCCCTCGGACAACTCTGCTCCATCGGCGGTTACCAGGCCGTCGCGGAAATGTTTGGCATGCGCATTTCAGGTTTTCTCGCTTGGTTTCTCTGGCGCGGCGTCTACCTTTTCAAACTGCCGACGTGGTCCCGCAGGATCAAGGTGGCTCTCGATTGGTCCTGGGACGTCCTTTTTCCTCGCGATCTGAGCTTCCTCAATACCGACGCCACTCAACACCTCAGCCACGGGTTCTTTCGCGCCGGCGACCTCATGCAGCGCCAGGGAGAGTTGGCTAGAGTCTTTAGCGTCATCGAAGAAGGCGAAGCGGAAGTATTGAAAACCACGGAAACAAGTCCGGGAGTACAAGAAGAGAAAGTCGTCGCTGTCATGGGAAAAGGCGACTTTTTTGGCGAGTCCCAGCTCTTGGGGCACACACCCAGCGAAGTGAGCATCCGGGCTCGCACCGTAGTCCGTGTGGGGCAAGTGGGCAGCACCTTATTCGAACAGATCGCCGCCGACTTTCCTCCATTCCGGGAGATGCTGGCCAACGCGGTCACTCGCCGATCCGGCGATCTCTGGCGGCGTCTCCCGCTGGCCAAATCCCTCCTTGACGGCGAGTCTCTCGTATCGGTCCTGGACGCGGCCCCGGCGGAATTCCTCAGCAAAGACACAACACTCGGCTCTGCCATCAAGGCTCTCGGCGAGAGTCCCACCGGCCATCTTCTGGTCCTCGATGAAAAGCAGCATTTGTGGGGCACCCTCGATCGTGCCGATCTCTCACAGATCATCGCGCGCGTCGCCTTCACTCCGACCAACGCCCAAGCCGGCATCCACCAGCGCAAGTTGGGAGACCTCCTGCCCGGAAGTCCCGTATACGTCAGGAGTGAGGATTCGATCCTGGTAGCATCCGCCACCATGCTCGACCACGGCACCAGCTGGTTGCCCGTAGTCCAAAGCAACAATGACCTTCGGCCCATAGGTATCCTCCGCGGCGAGAGAGTCACCGCCCTCCTGGTCCGCAAAATCGAGCAAAGGGAGGCAAGCCAAGCCAAAGCCGCCAGTTAAACGGCCCATGATCGATATTGTCTTGTGTTTCCGCGCGATCTCGCCACAGTGAGACCGCACTGCAAGACCCCACTGTAAGACAGAAGATGAGAACTAGGCTCCGGCCCCACTGCCCTCTTGACTTTTTTTGGTTTTCTGGTACACTTAAGTGGAGTAGACTTTTGTCCCAGCGCCGTCTGTCGGCGCTTTTTCATTTCTACCCGCTTTTGGCCAAATACGCGCAAATCTATCGTCAAAAACGCACCACGAGGCGACACATCGCGAGTCGCGTCGTCCTTTGTTTCCATACTGTTACAAATTGCTCTTTCACGTAAGCTCTTTGCTTTCACATTCATACAAAATACGCCCGGGTGGGGGTAACCGCACGCCGGACAAGTGCGCATCCCTGCATCCTTATGTATATGTGGCGGGCAATGTAACGGGTAGCAGGCACCGGCGCGGCCAGATGGATCTAGCTTTGTCGCCGCCCGGTTCCGTCTCTGCCTAGGCTGCCGCGTACCGCTCGCTGTTCGGTTTGGAACCGCGCAGCCCGTAGAACAAGATAAACAGATAGCAGATAACCGGAAGAATGAACGCGTGATGAAGCCCCACGCGGTCGGCAATAGCCCCTTGGACCACCGGCACGATCGCGCCGCCCACGATGGCCATGGTCAGGATGCCGGACCCGCTCCCCGTCAAAGGACCAAGTTCCGCCACTCCCAAACTGAAGATGGTCGGGAACATGATCGAGTTGAACAACCCAACAGCCAGAATCGTCCACCCCGCCGTATGTCCGCCTAGAATCATGGCGGTGGAGATCAGCGCAGCCGCAAAAATTGCGCAAAGCGCAAGCAGATGCCCAGGCTTCATCCGCCTCAGTAGCCCAGCGCCCAGAAAGCGCCCGACCATCGCCCCCGCCCAGTAAAACGAAACATAGCCCGATGCCAGCTTAGGCGAGAGGCCCGCAATTTCGGGCAAACCAAGATAATTCACCAGAAAACTTCCAATGGAAACTTCCGCGCCCACATAGGCGAAAAGGGCAATCGCACCCAAAACGAGATTGCGATGCTTCCAGATCGAATCGTGAACCTTTTCTCCAGTTCGCGGCGCCGCAGTTTCGATCTTTGGCAGTTTGAATATCCCGATCAACACCGCCAGCAACACGAGCGCGATACAGATCACGGCGTATGGCATTTTGACCGAGGACGCCTGCTGCACCCGATACGCATGCTGCGCTTGCGGTGTGAGCTTCAACAGCTGTTCCGTCGCAAGCGGCACGGCACTGAGAATCAGCAACCCTCCGATTTTCGGGGCGATCGTAGTGCCCAACGCGTTGAAAGCCTGCGTCAGATCCAGCCGGCTCGATGCTGTTTCCGGCGGGCCTAACAAGTCCACGTAAGGGTTTGCGGACACCTGAAGCCCGGTAATTCCCGCCGCAAGTACGAGCAGCGCAGTCAAAAACAACGGATAGGAAACCGCGGACGCCGCAGGCAAGAACAGAAACGCGCCTACGGCCATCATCAGCAGGCCTGCTACCATCGTTCTCTGATAGCCGATCGCATTTACCACCTTCGACCACGGCACCGAAAACAGAAAGTAAGCGGAAAAGAAAGCAAACTGCACCAACATTACCTGCGCGTAACTCAGTTCAAAAATTGACTTGAGATGAGGAATTAGAATGTCATTCAAGCACGTAAGAAATCCCCACATGAAGAACAACGTGGTAACGACTGCCAGCGGACGCGAGTAATTTGGCGTCGTCGAGATCGCTGAAATATTCGGCACTGGACCGGAACCCGGTGTGGCTTCACGCGTCGCCATTTTTTCTCTCCCCAAATTCCCGAACGGTTCCCTGCCCGTCGCTCCGTTGCGCCTATTGACCGCGCTTCGTTCTCAGCCTGGTGGCTAGCGGCGCCGAAGTACCTTGCTACCCTGTGATTTTCTCGAAGCCAGTAGTTACCACCAGGTTTCCGCTTGTACTCCGTATGTCAGACCATCCGTTCTGTTCACATAGGGAACACCGCCGACATAGCCCCGGAACCCATCCGACCAGCTCCCATAAGTGAGGAACGCCCGCAGTACCGGCCGGCTGAAAAACTTTCTGCCCGCTCCGATTTGCGGCGCGATGGTGAATTTGCGCAGCCAACCATCCAGTTGGAGATCGCCGTTTTGCGTCAGCACAAAACCGCTGGTATGGTCGAACCCTGCCTCGAATGCCAGAGAAAGATACCTGGTGAAGAAGATTTCGGGCCGGGCGCCGAACGACACCCACTGGCTCCAGTCGTGTTGCGGATTTCCGTCCTTGCTCCGCTGGTAGACGAAGATGGGCATGATGGCGAACCGGTCGTTCGGCTGAAACAGCACTTGCTCCACGGCAAGGAATCTGGCCGAGCTGTGCAGAAAAGGCGTCGGATCATCGATCGACGTGCTGAAGTTGCTGGCCGCTCCGGTTCCGTACTGGATGGAAAATGTGTGATAGCCTCCGTGCCACTCCAGGCGTTGATGCCGCACGCCGAACGCGTAGCCATCCGTTGTGGGAACGACTGTGCCAGTCGGTATCGTCCCGCCTTTCGACGTCGCGAAATTAAACCATCCCGCCCAGAGCCCCGCTGGTCCCTTCAGATCATAAAGACGCACGTCGATGTTGCTCTTCGCATAGTTGCCATATTGCGTAACGATGTCCGGGCGCGCGCCAGCCAGATAGGCCACGGACAACTTGCCAATGCGCAGGTTCCAATCCTCGACGCCAGCGCCGTAACCACTCATGTCCAGCGGATAGAAGTCGTCGATCTCAATGTGCTGGCGGCGGTAGTATCTTTCGCCCGCCCAGAACTTGGCGTCCGGCTGGCTCTCCAGCACGTTGCCAGCTTGCACAAAAGCCTCCCGGAGGCGGAACTGATCGTCACCGGTTCCATTCGGAAAATTCGAGTAACTTGCGGAATTCGTGGTGTTGGCCTCAATCATCGCTTCGGTCTTCATCCACGCCTTATCGGAACTGCGCTCCGGGTTCAGCCAGTTGTTGACGAAAATCAACTCTCCGTAGGTTTCCGCTTCATTTCCCAAGCGGTATTTCGCATCAGCTCCGGGAGCCTGGAACGCCACCTGCTGTCCGCCCTCGCTATTGAGACCGTAACCCGACCGAAAGTACCCGTGGAATTCAAAGCTGCTCAGCTGTTCATTGAGCTTCTCGATCTTTTGGTCCGCCTCCTGCAGAAGGTCATATGTCGGTTCCGAAGAGAGATCGCCTTGGTACTTTGCCCCGACCTGATCGGACTGCCCGAGAGTGGCTTTCTTAGCTGCTTGCTCAGCGGCCAGCTCGGCAGCAGAAATCACACCCTCCTTGGCTTTCTCGCTGGCCTCTTTCTGTTTTTGAATTTGCTGCTCCAGCCCGATGATGCGCTGCTCAAGGTCACGCGTCGTTGCTTCGTACTGCTGCTTGAGCTCCTCGAGTTGCTTCTGTAAGTCTTCCGTTTGCGGGGCGCCGGTGCCATGGCTGGCAGGTTGCTGAGCGGCAGAAGTAAGAGCTTGCGCGGCTAGTATCGCCACGATCCAGAGCCACCGTTTCAGAGGGGATAGATGGGGCATATATCTTGCGCGGTTGCGCTCAATTTGTGTCGGGCGATTCGCCCAACGACTCAAGTCCGCATCGCAATTCGATGGCATCGATCTTGGCGAGCCGCCGAAGGTGCCGCGCGTCACGCGACTTTTGGGCGGAGACAAAGGCGCGCACCAGTTCGTGAGCGAGTTCTTCGCCGACCACGCGCCCGCCGAGAACCAGCACGTTCATGTGATCATGTTCAACACCCTGGTGCGCCGAATACGTGTCGTGACACAGTCCAGCCCGAATGCCCGCGAACTTGTTCGCGGCCACGGACGCTCCGACGCCGCTACCGCAGATCAGCACGGCGCGCTCCACCTGTTCACTCAGAATTGCTGTGGCAACGGCTTCCGCGAAATCCGGATAGTCGACCGGCGTGGTGTCGCACGTACCGAGGTCCTTCACGGTATGTCCCAGGACCGCGAGATATTCGGCAATCTTTTCCTTCAGCCAGAATCCCGCATGATCGGAGGCGACGGCGACGTGCATTCTCATTGCCCCTGCGCGAGCTGCGCTTTCAGGTTCGTTCGAGGGCCCGTTTCGGTTATCCAACTCCTGCGAGAGGTTTTTCGCTCCAGCCTCCTGCGCAGAGCTTCGTTAGCGGCGACGCGAGTCCGGCGCCGCCGAGCTAGCGATTGGATCCTCGAACGACGAACATGCAACTCGGGAAAAGCGGCAAACGCGGCCAGGAGTGCGATTCCTAAGATCACGATCAAACTGTTCAGACCCACGCTCATCGATTTATCCCTCGCCTGTTTCCGCAATCCGTGGACTTGCTGGAGATGACGCTGGCAAGGGCACCAGCGTCTGGCAGCACAGACTTCAATCCACACAATCTTGTCAGCCCGGAAAATACCGCTCCCGAGGTCTGCCCTACACTCGAATCCGATCTGGTCTGAACCAACGTCTGCGGGCGCGACGGTTCCTTGAGATAAGTTCGAGAATGTGTGCTGCAACGGACGTGCCACTCAGGAAATCGTGCCTGGGGATGCCAAATTGTTGACACGAAGCCACATGGACAGATGCGGTCAGTCCGCGTTTTTCATGTCACGTTCCCGGTGTCACGTCCTCGACATTACTGTCAATCCCCCGCCGGGAATGGCGCACAAAGTCGACGCCGCCGATTCCTCTTGCGGCAGGCGCCTCTCGTTTCCGCTGAAAATAAAACGGATGGTCGATGTAGGAGCGGGTGACTTCGATGGACATCCAGTTGCTTCGTGAAGGCCTGCTTCACAAATAACGACTGAATTGGAGAACCGTGTGACTTACCCGACCAGATCTGCCAGTGGCGGTGCCACAGCCTCGGCTGGCGCAGTCCATCGAACTTTGCACGTTGCCGCCGAGCGCAACGGAAACTCGCGAATGACGTCGCGGACGACGACGAGCCGTCGATCTGCCAAGTCCCGTCAGGCCCCGCCGCAAGACCTGCGGTGGGATGCGGTACAGGAGATCTTCCAGCGCTCACGCACTCGGTTTGTCGGACTGGCATATTCCATATTGCGAGACCAGGACGATGCGGAAGACGCCGTCCAGAATGCGATGCTTTCGGCCTATCTGCACTTGCGAACCTTCGAAGGCCGCTCTGCGCTGACTACCTGGGTCACACGTATCGTGTTGAACGCCGCGCTGATGATCCGGCGAAAGCGGAAATCATCGCACATCGATCTTTTTCCCGACTCCGCCGCGATCGAAGACCCTTCATGGGCCGAAAAGGTTCCCGGACGACAGCCCAATCCAGAAACGGCCTGTCTGGAGGCAGAGAAGCTTCGGTGGATCGACCACCGCCTGGCGAAAATGAGCCCGCTGCTGCGGCAGGCTCTCGTAACCGCCTACTATGACGAGTTGTCCGTCGAAGAGGGAGCCGCCTTGCTCGGGATCAGCGAAGGAACTTACAAATCGCGGGTCTTCCGTGCCAAGGGGCAACTGCTACAGTGGGCGCGGCGTTCACTCCTGACTCTCGTCCGTGGCGCAACAAACTCTGGATCCGAAATAGATACATAGGCAGGCCAAATACTCGTGAATGCCGCGTTTGCCCACTCCAGGGTTCCCCGACAGCATCGCGATTGGTTGTCGGTGTAACGGGCAGTCGGCCACTCGGAGTCAGCTTCACCTCATAGCACAGAACGAATTTTGCTGCTTGATGCGTGCTCCGAGAATCCGATCGACGCGGTAGGAGCGCTTCGCTTGGTGATCCCGATGAATTTTCGTGCGGTGTGATGTCGGATTTCGGGGACACAGACAAGAGTGTCTGTGCTACCCGGATCGCTGCCAGATATGTCTTCGCAATGACGTCCGGCAACGAAGACTTTCATGTGGTCCCCACGAAGACGATGACGTACTTTAGAGATTTACCGATCTTCGCGTATTGGGTTTGACTTGAGGAGGGCAACGCATATGGAAGGTGCAATCGCTAAACCGGATCGCCGGTTTGAAATTCCGGGCATCGCCCAGATTGTGGAGGGAAACGGCGGACTCCCCAAGGTGCGCATCACCTCGCCCGAGGGTGAAGGCGAGATCTACCTTCATGGCGCACACGTCACTTCCTGGAAGCCAGTGGGGCACGAGGAAGTGCTCTTTGTGAGTTCAAAATCTCGCTGGGAACAGGGGCGTGCGATTCGTGGAGGCGTACCTATCTGTTTTCCCTGGTTTGGAGGTAAAGCTGACGATCCGCAAGCGCCGGCGCATGGGTTCGTTCGCACAAAGGCGTGGCAGCTCGAATCGATCGCGCAGGTCGGGGGTGGGGTCACCGTGAGCATGTTCACCGAAAGCGATGAAGGAACGAGCAAGTGGTGGCCTGCTGAATTTCGCTTGAGCTATCGCGTCACGTTCGGTTCAGTACTGGGCCTTGAGCTTGTAATGACCAATACCGGAACAACGCCTCTGCGGTTTGAGGAGGCGCTGCATGCGTACTACCGAGTGGGGGATGTCGAAAAGGCGCGAGTGCGGGGCCTGGATGCGGTCCATTATTTCGATAAGACCGACTCGAATCGGCAGAAGGCGCGGGACGGAGAGATCGCGATCGTATCGGAAACCGATCGTGTGTACCAGAACACTAACGGTCCGATCGAAATCGTAGATCCTGGGTTGCGTCGCCGAGTCCTGGTTTCAAAAGAAAATTCGCACACGACTGTGGTGTGGAATCCGTGGGTGGAAAAGGCGCGTTCCTTGTCCGATCTTGGGGATGGGGAATGGAGGGAGATGATTTGTGTTGAGGTGTGTAATACCGCGGCATTTGCGGTGGATCTAGGACCTGGTCAGGAGCAAACGATGAAGGCACTGGTCGGAGTTGCTGATTTCTGAATTTCGGCCGGCACTTAATATCTAGAGCGGTAAATAACGTGGCTTCCCGGAATGGATTGAGGTGGTGCTTCGTCTACGACCCGCTCTCTGAAAGACAAAGGTGGCAACGGGTGACCGGCGCGTCGCGACGAGTCGGTTGTGGCCGTTGCTTATGTTAGAATTTCTTTCAGGGAGATGGACTTACTTGTCTGAAGAGATTTCGCGGTTTTTCTGGGTTTTGGGTGCAGTGCTTTTTCTGATTGCGGCGGGCGGTGCGGGCGCGCAATCGCGTGGATTGGAACCTCAGGAGTCACGAGCTCACGATAACCAGGATCATCTCCTGCGGCTCTATAACACGCACACGGGCGAGCGGATGGAAATTGCTTACCTGCGCGGAGAACAGTACGTTCCGGGTGCGCTTGCCAAGCTCGACTATTTCCTGCGCGATCATCGGACCGGCGATATTCGCCACTTCGATCCACGGCTGTACGATATCCTCTACGATCTCACGTTGTCGATCGGGAGGCCCGGCGGAGAAATCGACGTCGTCTGCGGCTACCGCACTTCCACTACGAACGAATCCCTGCGCGCACACACCACAGGAGTCGCCAAGAACAGCCTGCACATCCAAGCGGAAGCGATTGACCTGCGCATGCCCGGCATCGACACACTCAGGCTGCGGCGGGCGGCTCTGGCGCTGCGTCAGGGTGGCGTCGGCTACTATCCTCACTCTGACTTCATCCACGTCGATACGGGGCGTGTCAGACAGTGGTGTTTTGACTGCCCGGCGAGCCTGATCAGCGGCGACTAGCCCGGATACGGGTAGCCCTTCTCAAGAACTTTCTGGAGCGCGGCGTCGTGTCCGTAGATGTCGTCGTAAAAGTGAACGATGCCATCCTCGGTCACGATCGTAGTGCCGTACACGATCAAGACCGGAATCGGATGCGCGAGATTTACCTGCTGCGTCGTGGCCCCGTTCATCGCAGCGCGAACGCGCTCCATGTCCCAGCCCGGATTATCCCGCAGAACCCAGGCCGCCAAATCGGCGGGCTTTTCGAGACGAATGCAACCGTGGCTGAAATCCCGCCGGGACTTCGAAAAGAAGACCTGCTCGGGAGTGTCGTGCATGTACACGTTGTAGCTGTTTGGAAAGATAAATTTCACCAGACCCAATGAGTTTTTTGGACCCGGCGTTTGACGGATGAAAAGCTTCCCCGAGCGCAGCTGCTCGAGCACTTCGCTTGTCACCGTTCCCGACGTGACGACATCCTGACGGCTGTTTACAACCTCGAATCCCTTCTTGGCCAGGTAGTCTGGATCGCGGGCGATTTTCGGGAGGAATTCCGCTCTGGCGATGGAATAGGGGACGCCCCAATACGGCCGGAAGACGAGGTAGGCCATGCTGTCTTCAAAGACCGGGGTAGCGTGGTTATAGGCTTTGCCTACCACCACGTTCATCGTCAAAGCGACCTTGAAGTTTTCGTCGTAGGCGCGGATGCGAAACTCCGGAATATTTGCCACGATCGGCGCGCCATGAAGACCAATGGCGGGCAACCACCTCCACCGCTCCAGAGTCAATTGCATCTGCCGCACGCGGCTGCTGATCGGCACGTTCAGATCAGCCAATGTTTGCGCAGTGATTCGCCCGTCGGGTTCGCGGCCATACCGGCGTTGAAAATTCTTAAGCGCGTCCACGAGCGGTCCTTGATATACGGTCGCGTCCACGGGAACATTCGCGTCGGCCGGAAGGTCGCCCAGGAGCCGCAGCAGTCGCGTCAGTTGAGGAACGCCCGGATAAGGGTCGCCAGGTGCGATCGTTTTTGTTACGGCGGGAAGGGGTTGACTGTCGGATTCCTTGGCCAGCTCCAAATAGGTATGGAGGGCCTGGATGGTGCGCCGGTACCCCGGATAAGGAGGCTCCACTTGCACCAGGACGCCGGCCACATCGGAAGCATCGACAACATCTGCCTTGAGGAACTGCGGCAAGTCATATTTCTTGGCCTCAATGTCGAAGTCAAAGGCAAAATGCTTTGGATTGACCTTGCCGATGTGCAAGTCCGAGATATATCGCATCGCGCAAACTGTGAGCGCAACATCGAATTTCACCGCATCCGCTTCTGACGGCTGCGGGGTGGCGGGTTTGAGCTTGGCCAGCCGGTCGCCCCAGCGCGGCCCGTCGTAATCCTCGGCGTACAGTCCCTTTTGGTCTGCTCGCAACAAAATGGCAATGAGCTGCTGCGCCTGCGCGGTGGGCTCCATTCCGTTGACCCACGGCAGGGAATACCCGTACGACTCGTAAAATTTCTGAAGGTGCGCTCCGTAGTCGGTAAAGTCTGGCCAGCGTAGATCCTGAAGTTTTCCCGACTGGACGACGGAGCGCAACGAGGCTTGACCGTCAGGGCTGATCTGTTGTGGCGGCGCGGCGGATTTGGCCAGGGTTTCTGATTGCGTGCTGGCGCGCTTCGCCGGACGACCGGCGTGACCCCACAACAGGCCGATTGCGATGAAGGGCAACATCAACAGCAGGCCCTTGGAAATCCACGATTGCTTCACTGGGTGCCTCCCTGCTCCACGGCCATTCTTGATGACTTGCACGTCGCAAAAACAGTCTTGAATTCGGTCTCCGCACCGAGGGTCTGGGTAACGCTCCGCAAAACCCACACCCTTAAAATCCAAGGGTTGCGGCACCCACTCTTTGCTCTTCGTAAGATTTGAGCGAACTCGTCTCATCCAAACCGCACACACGCAGATCCCGACAAACGTGCGCTGGTTCTAGTGGAGTTTACAGAGTTGCGAGTGGCTATACGGCCTTTCTATGTTTACGGTAATAGTCGATCAGGGTATTCGTCGAACTGTCGTGCGCGAGCGTCGGTTCTGTTTTGCTCTCAAGCTCGGGGATGATGCGCTGCGCCAGGACCTTGCCCAGCTCAACACCCCACTGGTCGAACGAATCGATGTTCCAGATGGTGCCTTGGGTGAATACGGAGTGCTCGTACAAAGCCACCAGCTTGCCCAGGGTCTCTGGTGTCAGGCGATCGACGAAGATGGTGTTCGATGGACGATTGCCCTCGAACACGCGGTGAGGAACCAGCCAGTCTGGGGTACCTTCCGCCTTGACCTGCTCGGGAGTCTTGCCGAAGGCCAGGGCCTCGGCCTGCGCAAGGACGTTCGCGACGAGCACGTCGTGATGGCGGCCAAGTGGATTGAGCGGCTCGGTAAAAGCGATGAAGTCGCAGGGGATGAGCTTGGTCCCCTGGTGAATTAGTTGGTAGAAGGAATGCTGGCCATTGGTTCCTGGTTCGCCCCAGTAGATTGCTGATGTCTCGCGGGTCACCGCCTTCCCGTCAAGTGTAACGTGCTTGCCATTACTCTCCATCGTCAGTTGCTGGAGGTAGGCCGGGAAACGTTTCAGGTACTGCTCGTAAGGCAGGACGGCTTGGGTCTGGGCGCCAAAGAAATCGTCATACCAGACCGACAGAAGGCCCATGAGCACGGGAAGGTTTTTTTCGAAGGGAGTGGTACGCAAGTGTTCGTCCATCTGGTGGAGGCCGCTCAGCATGGCGCGAAAATTATCCGGGCCGATGGCCACCATGGTCGAGAGGCCGATAGCGGAGGACATTGAATAACGGCCGCCGACCCAATCCCAAAACTCAAACATGTTGGCAGTGTCGATACCGAACTTCTCGACCTCCGTCGTATTCGTGGAAACGGCCACAAAGTGTTTCGCGATGGACTCTTCGTCACCTTGTAGGCCGGCAAGTGACCAATCCCGGGCGGTGTGGGCGTTGGTCATCGTCTCCAACGTCGTGAATGTTTTGGAGGAGATGATGAAGAGGGTCTCCGCTGGATCGAGATCATGGACGGCTTCCGCGAAATCGGTGCCGTCTACGTTGGACACAAAGCGAAAGGTAAGTGCTCTGTCGGAGTAAAACCTCAGAGCCTCGTAGGCCATTACCGGCCCAAGGTCGGAACCACCGATGCCGACGTTGATGACGTTTCGAATGCGCTTGCCGGTGTGACCTTTCCACTCGCCGCTCCGTACGCGATTGGAGAAGTCGGCCATGCGGTCGAGTACAGCATGAACCTTTGGAACGACGTTCTCGCCATCTACTACGATGGAGGCTCCTCGCGGCGCGCGCAGGGCTACGTGCAAAACCGCGCGCTTTTCCGTGATGTTGATCTTTTCGCCGCGAAACATGGCGTCGATTCGCTCTTGGAGGCCAGATCCCTGAGCGAGCCCGATCAGGAGTTTGAGTGTTTCACTCGTGATGCGATTCTTCGAATAGTCTAGGTAGACGCCGATAGCCTGGGCGGTCAGATGCTCGCCGCGCTTCGGATCATCGGCAAAGAGCTGGCGCAGGTGTACTTCCTTGATTTCTTTATAGTGGACTCCGAGGTCCTTCCAGGCCTGGCGTTTGAGAGCTGGGCCCTTGGTGATTGCTTGTGCGCGTGCTGCCATTTTCGTTGTCCTTTCGCGAATTCTGGTTCTTCGGAATGACTCCCGTGGTCGGCAAAGTCGGCTGGTTGGCTTGTTCCCGTCTAACCAAAGCCTCCTCGAAACGCATTGCGCTTGTCAACGGCTGAGCATTTTGGAGGCAGGTCCTTGGGTTCAGCACTTTGCACCCTATCCTCTCAACGAGAAGACGGCATCGATAGACCATTAAACGAGATCATTAAACGCGGAGCCCATTCCTGACAGGGTCGCCGGTATTGTGATCGCGTCGCTGGACCTCAGGATAGGCACCGCACGGGTTATGCCTGCCCTGATCATTGATGACGTGAACGGCCCTAAAGTTAAGATTAATTTCCTGGGCGAGCGAAATGTCTTCAAATGCCCGAGGCGAGGTACTGGTCGTTCACTCGTCCACCGGACCGCTCACTATCGCGCCCCGGTTTGAGAAGCGCTCCCGGAGGAACTCAGTGCGTTGTTCACCATCTCACGGGCTTCACTCACGATTGCGTTCAGATGTGTCTGGCTCTTAAAGCTCTCCGCGTAAATTTTGTAGATGTTCTCCGTGCCGGAAGGGCGGGCCGCAAACCAACCGCTTTCCGCAACGACCTTTAGGCCGCCGATAGGAGCGTGATTACCTGGCGCAGCGGTCAGTTTGGCGGTGATCGGCTCCCCCGCGAGGTTTGATTCTTTTACCGCGTCCGGCGAGAGCTTCTGCAATTTTGCTTTTTGCTCGGGGGTCGCAGGCGCGTCGATGCGGGTGTAGAGCGGGGCGCCGAACTCCGTCGTTAATTCGCGATAGTGCTCTCCAGGATCTTTGCCGGTGCGGGCGGTAATCTCGGCCGCGAGCAGGTCCATGATTGGCCCGTCTTTGTCCGTAGTCCACACGGTGCCGTCGAGCCGAAGAAAACTAGCTCCGGCGCTCTCTTCCCCGCCGAAACAGCACGAACCATCGAACAGGCCCGGCACAAACCACTTGAAGCCCACGGGCACCTCGCATAACTCGCGACCCAGCTTTTGCACGACCCTGTCGATCATGCTGCTGCTCACCAAGGTCTTTCCGACCGTGACTCCTCGTCGCCACAAGGGGCGGTGATTGAGCAAGTATTGAATCGCAACTGCGAGGTAGTGGTTCGGGTTCATCAACCCTGCACTCGGGGTGACAATCCCGTGCCGGTCCGAGTCTGGGTCGTTGGCGAAAGCCACCTGGTATTTATCTTTCATTCTTACTAGCCCGGCCATCGCATAGGGACTAGAACAATCCATGCGGATCTTGCCGTCGTGATCGACGGTCATGAACGAAAAAGTCGGGTCGATCACCGGGTTGACGACGACGATATCCAGTCCATAAACCGAGTTGATAGGTTCCCAATAGGGTCGTGCGGCTCCTCCGAGGGGATCGACACCAAGTTTGAGATTGGCGTCGCGAATCGCATCCATATCGACGACGTTTTTTAGGTCGCGAACGTACGGCATCATCAGGTCTTCCTGATGCGTACATGTGGCTTGCATGGCTCTGGTGAACGGCACCCGTTTGACCCCCACATTGCCCGCCCGCAGCAGTTCGTTCGCCCGGCCTTCGACCCAGCGGGTCACGTCGGTATCGGCCGGGCCACCGTGAGTCGGGTTGTACTTGAAACCGCCATCCTCGGGCGGGTTGTGCGACGGCGTGACGACGATGCCGTCAGCGAGGTGTTCCTTGCGACCGCGGTTGTAAACCAGAATGGCGCGCGAGATAACGGGGGTCGGAGTTACCCCGTCGTTTTGCTGTATGACCGTTTCCACGCCGTTCGCCGCCAGCACCTCGAGAGCGGTGCGCTGTGCGGGCGCGGACAGCGCGTGGGTGTCTTTGCCCATGTACAGCGGTCCGTCTGTTCCCTGCTCGCGACGGTAGTCGCAGATTGCCTGAGTGATCGCTAGGATGTGCGCTTCGGTGAAAGTGCCGTGCAGGGGTGAGCCGCGGTGTCCGCTGGTGCCAAAGCTGACGAGCTGGTTAGGATCCTGCAGGTCGGGATGGCGATCAAAGTAGTCCCTCTCCAGGCCACCAACGTCCAGCAACATTTCTTTAGGAGCAGGTTTGCCTGCGAGAGGGGAAATCGTGTTTTCGTTCGATCCCGCTGCCGTTAACCGGGCGTTTAGGGTATTGGGCATGATTCCACCTTCCAGATGTCGACTGCATGTTCGGCAACGGTGCAGTCGCTCGAAATGTACCGGGACGCGCGTCGTTGAAGAGTGCTTTGTGCGCCCTTGCGCTCGGAGCAGCATACAACGCGCCGAGGCCTTCGTGTGCCAGACAGTAGGAAGTCAGACCCGCCCGGTGCATACAGTGAATCGCCGGCGGTCAGAACTCCGCCTTAGCCTTCGCGAGCACTGTGGGAGGGGACAATGCCGTGCAATTCCGATTGGACCGACTCAACCTTCGGGAAACCTCGTGGCGCCAGCAGCCGCATCGTCAGGATTGCCGCGGGTACCAGGTAGACGATCGTGATGCAGGTCCACATCAACCCGCCCGCGCGCTCCTGATCTTCGAGAACAGACATACCAAACTGTTGTCGACTCGAGAGATAGACCGGGTATACGACGCGGTCGGCGAACACGAGAAATGCCGATAGGATGTCGCACGGCAGAGTCGCTAGAAACAGGTAAAGGAGGATCGACCATCGCGACCAGATCGGAACACTCGGCCATGGCTGAATAACGGGCCACCAGAAAAGAAGTCCGGCTCCGAGAAAACATCCATGCTCGACGACGTGCCACCCTTCCGATCGCAACGCCAGCGTAAATGCCCCGGGAACATGCCATCCCACCAATGCTGCGGCTGCAGCCACCCAGCAAAACACTGGTTGCGAGAGTACTCGGCCAAACCGCTGCACCGGCGGCCAGCGAAAGAATGGTCCGAGAATGGACCGCACGAAGTGCTGCGGCAAGCCATACAGCATTGGCATAACGGGCGCGCCCAGCAAAATTAACGCAGGAGCGAACGTCATAAGCAGCAGATGCTGAACCATGTGCACCGTGAGCAGTTCCTCGTCGAATGCAGCTAGGGGTGAGCCCACTGCAAGCCAGATCAAGAACAGCCCGATAAGAAAACTGCTCGCGCGCCAAACAGGAATGATGTCCACCGAAGCCGAACGAAGATGAATCCATCCGCGCAAGTACAGCAACGCTGCGAGAACCATGACCACGGTAAGCGGAACCGGAAACTTCCACGACTCCAGTGCAGCTTGAAGGGGGAGTGGCATGGCCGCTCTATGGCTGCGCGGGAGGGCTCGGCTGCTGCATCTCCCGGAGTACCGCGTCGCGTGACGCATCGCGAGCGGGAGCTTGCCCGGATGGATGTAAGGTCACCAGGAATGCCACAAGCGCTGTTGTCTCTGCGGGGCTCAAGTTCTTCCCGTAAGCCGGCATGTTGCCACCTCCCTGGATCACCTGGCGAATCAGTTGGTCCTGAGTGAGCCGAACGGCGACGCTATCCAGAGCTGGGCCCCTCTGCCCGCCGCTTTCGCCAAGAGAATGGCAGTTGCGGCATTGTTTGCCCTGAAAAACCAGCGCGCCTTGCCGCTGAAGCGCGGTTGTGCCACGCAGAAACCGTTCCGGGACCGGAGCACTGCTCCAAGCATTCATGTGCGGGCTCCAGGGAGCAAATTCAGCGAGGCGAGTGAAAGTCCCGAGCGTTATCGCAATCAGGAGGACCGTCAGGACCGCGATCGGGCGTCGCCGCCAGCTCTTTTCCCCTTCGCCGGAAATGAACGGCAGAAGCAGTAACGCGACAATCGCGACGACCGGGCCAATTAGGAGCGCGGGCGTCTCCATCGAAGGTGGCAAGAGCGACAGCAACGCATAAAGCCACAGGAAGAAGTAGTCGGGTTTCGGCACCGTCTGGAGGATGGTCGGGTCCGGGAAGCCCGTTGGACCGAATGGACCAAAATACAGAGCGCATGCGGCGACTGCTAAGAGAATGAACGCGGCAAAAAAAAGGTCTTTCCAGATGGCGTAGGGGACGAACGGCGCACCGTCTTCCTTTGTCAGCTGGTGATATTCGGCCTCGTAGGTGGCGCGCTTCACCAGGCGTCCCGGCATTGGCCAATCATTGATTCCGAGTTTCAGCACCATCAGGAGGTGTACGCCGATCAACAAAATCAGCGTTCCTGGAATCACGAAAACGTGCAACGCAAAAAATCGCGAAAGCGTGGCGCCGGCTATGATCGGCCCCCCGAGCATCATTTTCACAATTGCGGGACCCATGATCGGCACGCGACTAGCGATGGAAGCCCCGATTCCCAATCCCCAGTAGGCATCCTGATCAAAGCGCAGGACCTGTCCGCTGAAGGCCATGCCCAGGGTCATCAACAAAAGAAAAACGCCTACAATCCAAGTGAGTTCGCGCGGGAATTTGTAAGCTCCGAAAAGGAAAACCTGCACCATGTGGATAAGCACTACCGCGACCATGAAGTTCGAGCCCCATCCATGAAGCGCACGGACGAACCACCCGAGTGTTACATCGTGATTGAGCGCTTGCAGGCTGCTCCACGCCTCGGCGCCGGACGGCACGTAGATCAGCGCGAGCAAAATTCCCGTGACCAGTTGCAGAATAAAAATGGTCAGCGCGGCGCTGCCAAAAACGTAAAACCAGCTGGCGGTGTTTCGCGGCACGCGATGCTCCGCGACTTCGCGAATGGGTGCGGCCAGCTGTAACCGCCGGTCGAACCATTCCCCGATCTGGGCAATCAGGCGCATGGCGGTTTCTTTCCAATCAGGGCCGCACTCGCTCCCGGTGTGGGCAGCTCACCCGCCTGGATAGTGACCAAACCGTTCTGCACTTTGTGCGGATATTCAAACAGCCCGCGCTCCGGCGGACCCGAGGCTCGCGAACCGTCCTGGTAATACACGCCTCCGTGGCATGGGCACATGAACAAACCAGATTGCTGAAACCAGCGAACCGGACAACCCAGGTGCGCGCAGTTGACGGCAAAAACCTGGAATTGCTCGCCTTCAATCCGCCGAACCCAGCACGCCGTATCCACCGTCTTGCCGTCGGTCGGCGTCACGTAAGGATTGCGGAAGGTGGCCAGTCGCGTCTCTCCCTCAGGGAACTCGCTGACGGACCCGAGAGGCACCCAGGAAAGGTAGGCGTTTCCGCGTCCACGCGTAACCGAGGACAGCACAAATCGCACGATTGGTACGGCCAGAGCGGCGGCGACTACACCGTTAAACAGAATTCCCAACTTCATGAACAGTCCGCGGCGGGAGACTGTATCTTCATTCGACATCGTCAGGCTCCTAGTGTTGCGCGTGATTCGAAGCTGAATATGGCTGCCCCGGGCTTTGAACGCGTCGCGAGGCGAGCCAGGCCACTACATCGGTGATTTCCTGATCGGACATGGGCTTGCCGGGGACGTTTCCGCGCCAGTCGGGCGCTCCCAATTCGGGCCGGCCGGTGATGACAACAGTGCGTAGCCCCTGATCGCTGACCAGCGCGAGAAACGAATCATCCGTTACGGCGCTACCCTTTGGTCCTCCGCGGCCTTCCGAACCGTGACAGGATGCGCAGTATGTCTTGTACGCGAGTTCCCCTTTCAGAGCGTCGCCCGTGGATTTCGCCGCATAGGAAGGAGGGTTAGCACCGTCGAGAGCACCGCGGCGGCTCCATTGCGAGCGGATTCCGCTTGTGATCACGTCAACCTGCTTGTTCGTCAGCATTCCGCCAGCGCTCTCGGCAAAGGCCGGCATCGCGGTGCCACGTACGCCCTTGGCGATGACTTTGCGGATCGCTGTGTCGTCGGCGATGGCCAGATAAACCGGATCGGCGAGCGCGATGGCCGCCCCGCCGCGTCCCCCCGCCCCGTGGCAACCCGCACAGTTTTCTGCGTACAGTGTGTTGAAATCCAGAACATCATTGGGCGCCACAGTCTCCGAACCGGCGAGTGGCTGCCCGTGTGGCGCGCTGCATCCAGCCAATAGAATGGCAGCGAGCAGCATGGAGCTCAGCTCAGAGCCCAGCCTCACGCACGCGCATTTTTCGCGAAGTCGGTTCACGGGCGCTTCTCTCCGTCTCCTCTTGGCGACATCATTCCCGGGGCTTCGATTCCTGCGCGCAATGCGAAGGGCATATTCTCCCTCGTGCGCACGCGCGTATGACGCAGCACCACCAGCCCGGCAACAACGCCGAAAGCGACTTGCGAGGCGACGAACCAGGTCCAGTGAATGCGGCTCTCGAGCAAAGGATTCAAAAGATCCAGCATGGAGTGCAGTAGGCCGGACCACAGAACTGGGGCGATCAGTCCGCCCAATAGAATGGGGCGGCGCGCGAACATGGGGAGCATGGCCCCGTAGAGTAATCCCACCAACGTGGAGCCAGTGAAATGCAAGATTACGGCAATAAAAAAACTGCCGGCGTGAAATGAATTCAGCCAGGCCGCCGAAGGCAATTCCGACTGCGAATAGACAACCCCGGCGAGAAGATTGATGGGATACCAGATGCTTCCGACGCTGATCAAGCCATATGTGCACGCGATCACGGCCATTGCGACGCTGCCGGCTAGCCCACCTTTCAGGCCCGCCGATATCGGGTACGTCTCGATGGGAAGCCAGGCGCGCACTTGTTCCTCCGCGAGAGGAAATCGTTCGACAAGACTCCGCGAAGTTCTGATGGGGGCATCCTCGGGCAGGACGAGGACGCGCTCTTCGTGCTCGTGGGGGAGGACCTCGCGGAACCATCCGACGGAACCAGCAATCGCCAAAACCACGCCCAAGACGGTAACGGACACACTAGTCAAAAGCCCCGCAAACAGGAGTGTAAAACCGAAAGCTAGAACGAGAGGCCAGGCAGTCGGCGCCGGCAACACGATTTCGCGAGGCGTTCGCGCGTTTTGGCCGGAATGTTCGGCGGAGTCCATAATTACCTTCCTCACCTTCAACGGCCAAGAATGTAGACCACGGTGAAAACCACGACCCACACGGCGTCTACAAAGTGCCAGTACATCGAAAGCACCTCGACGCGCGCGGACTGCTCTCGCCCGACGCGGCCTGCAAGGGCAAATAGCAGCACGATGGTCAGCATGATCAGGCCAACGATGACGTGAGATCCGTGGAGACCCACCAGCGAGTAGTAGGTTGTGCCAAACAGGTTGGTGGAGATTGTCAGACCGTGTTCGTAAATCAGTCGATGCCATTCCAGGCCGGTCCCGAATAGAAAGAGCCCACCCAAAACAATCGTGAGAAGCCAAAGACCCAAAAAGGTCCCGCGCTTGCCGTGTTCGAGGGATCGGGCCGCAAAGTGAATCGTGACGCTGCTGGACAACAAGCAAATGGTGAAAAAGATCGGCGTTTCCAGCACTTCGCGTGGTGTCGGCCCGGTGATGCTTTTCCCCAGATAAAAAAGGTATGCGACGACGAATATCGTGAAGATTGCCGACTCTCCAATGATCAAGCAGGCCATCCCCACTTTACCTTTATAGGGAAGACTCCAGCCCGCCGACGTCGGAACAATCGGAGTTGTGATGGTGCTCATTACTCTTTCCCTTTACTCATAGCGGCTGTCCGGATCTTCAGGATGTTTCAGATCCCATAGCGGACGTCGACTCTCAACCGTTGGGATCACAGCGAAGTTGTAGGCCGGTGGCGGCGAACTGACGGACCATTCCAAGGTCCAGGCATCCCAGGGATCGTTCCCGGCCAACGGTCCCTTGAAATAGGAAAGGATGAGGTTGGCGACAAAAATCAGGATGGCGATGCCCTGGACGAATGTACCGAGCGTGATAATCAGGTTTAATGCGTCCCAGCCGCGCCCCGGCTCGTAGGTATAAATGCGCCGCGGCATGCCGAGGATGCCGGGGATGTGCATCGTGTCAAAGGTGAGGTGAAATCCAATGACGAAAAGCCAGAAGTGCAGTTTGCCGAGACTCTCGCTCATCATCCTTCCGGTAATCTTGGGATACCAATAGTAGAAAGCGCCGAAAAGCGCGAACAGGATTCCCCCGACGATCACATAGTGGAAGTGCGCGACCACGAAGTAGGACCCCCCCAGTTGCCAGTCAAACGGAGCGGCTCCGAGCATGATCCCGGTGAGGCCGGCGATCAGGAACTGAAATAGAAACCCGATGCAGAACAGCATTGGCGTTTTGAAAATGATCTTGCCGCCCCACATCGTGCCCAGCCAGTTGAAAATCTTGATGCCTGTGGGGATTCCGACGACCATCGTGGTAAAGGTGAAAAAACCGTTCGCGTAGGATTTCATTCCGATGGTGAACATGTGGTGCGCCCAGACGCTCATGCTGACGAATCCGATGCAGACGGTGGCGGCAACCATAACCGGGTACCCAAAAATCGGCTTACGGGAAAAGACCGGAACGATTTCGGAGATGAACGCAAAACACGGAATGATCAGGATATAGACCTCTGGATGTCCAAAGATCCAGAAGAAGTGCATCCAGATCGCTGCCGAGCCGCCCGCCTGGGTATCGAAGAAATGACCGCCCAGGTAGCGATCAATGAGCAGCATGATTTGCGCGGCGGATAAAGGAGTAATCGCGATCAGAACCATCGCGGCCATCACCATGTTCATCCATGCTAGCAGCGGCATGCGGCTGAGCTTCATACCCGGACAGCGCAGACACAGGACCGTGGCGATAATGTTGACGGCCGTGGCGATGCTGCCGAATCCCGAGACCAGCAGTGAAATTGTCCAGTAATCGGAACTGTGACCCGGCGAAAACGCGTGAGCGGTCAACGGCGCGTACGCCCACCATCCTACGTCTGGGGCAGTTCCCGCGCCGTACAGTCCACTTCCGGAGACGAAGCTAAAATTGAGGAGCAATCCTCCGAACGCCGTCAGCCAGAAACCGAAAGCATTGAGGCGCGGGAAGGCCATATCCCGCGCGCCGACCATCAGCGGGATCAGGTAGTTGGCGAATCCGAAAAGAACGGGCATGGCCACGAAGAAAATCATGGTGGTCCCATGCATCGTGAACAGGCGGTTGAAGACCTGCGGCGAAACAAAGTCGTTATGCGGACGTATCAGCTGGATCCGCATGAGGGTCGCTTCGATTCCGCCGACCACCAGGAAGCAAAGGGCAAAGACGATGTAGAGAATGCCAAGACGTTTGTGATCGACCGTGGTCACCCACTCATGCAGGGTCTCCACCCAAGGCCTTCCCGCAGCACCCGCAGTCTCAATCGCCAGTGCGTCCGAGGACATAACTCAGCTCCAGAAATTCTCCGACTATTTCAGCGTCTCCAGATACCGCACCAGCGCGTCCAGGTCGTTGTCGGTCAACTGCATCGCCGGCATGAGTGAGCCGGGTTTGAGAGCGTCTGGCTTTTGAATCCACAAGCGCAGATTTTCTGGAGTATTTTCCGCGGCGCCGGAAGCTATCGTTCTGCGGCTCATCAGGTGCGTAAGGTCTGGGCCAAAGTGGCCATTCGCCGCCGTACCACCGATCGCATGACAATTTATGCATGCGGTCGTTTCAAATACACGCCGGCCGGCATTTTCGTTTTCGTCCTGTTTTGCGGGCTGCCTTTGCGCCCGGACCCACGCCTCAAAATCTTCCCGGCTATCGACCGATACCAGCAAAAGCATCTTCGCGTGCTGCGTGCCGCAATACTGTGCGCACTGCCCCAGAAAGATTCCGGTCCGGTGCGGGTCGAGCCACATCTCGTTCACTCGATTCGGAATCAAATCGGTTTTCCCCGCAAGCTGAGGAACCCAGAAACTGTGATCGGTATCGGCGGATAGGAGCTTTAAGAACGTGGGCGTCGGTCGTGCGGCCTCGCTGACAGGAATGTGCAGTTCGTTCGCCGTGATTACGCCTAGTCCCGGATACCGGTATTCCCACCAGAACTGATGGCCAATGGCCGTAATATCAACGGCCGTCGAGGGTTTTGGGACATCCTGGACGCCGTGAATTACGCGGGCCGAGGCAAGGAACAGGATAACCACGATCAGTACGGGGATAACCGTCCAGGCCAATTCGATCTGCGTGCTGCCGTATACCTGGGGTGGCTCGCGTTCGCCGTCAGACGCCCGCTTGGGGAATTTCACAACGACGAAAAACAGCAGACCGAAGACGACCACGAATATCGCACCGGTGATGACCAGGACCAAAAGTGATAGGCCATAGACCTCGTCCGCCGGTGTCGAGTGCGGTTCGAAGATGCTGGGAACGGGATTTGTGCCCTGCGCGGCCGCAAGACTCAAACTTGTCGCGAGAAATATCCCCCCAAGCAGGATTAGCGCGCCCGCGAGGCGGCTCAGACTCTTTGCCCACCACCTTGGGTGTTTTGCACTCTCGCCGTGCATCAGACCTCCGGGAGCATTCATTTCCCAGGATACTCGCCGCCCTCGATCCAAGCGGGCGAAGGGGGCGACTCAGCGTTCCTGGCCACAATGTTCTGCGGAATCTACCAGAAGCCGCGGGGCGTTGTCATTACAACCTTGCGCAGTCAAGGTATTGCACTTTGTAAACCGATCCAATGGCCTGCAAGTTCATGCGCAATCTTCTTGCGGTTCAGTAACTTCCAAGCTCGCGTGAGGAGCGGAGCCCACTTGAAGGCCCCTACTCCGTCATCAGCTTGACGCTCGCGTCAATCCTATGGCGCGGGACGGTATTCAGCTTGTCGGGGTCGAGTTGAAATTGCGGCTCCGCCATTCTTTTTAGAGCATTTACGGCGGTCGAATGGCCGCCTGCTGGGGTCTTGTGTCGTCGCCTCCGACTGGGAGGACTTAGGCAATTGCAGGGAACACTTTCACTGGACTGCCGTCAGCCTGATTGTGGTTTGACGCTTGCAGCAAAAACGTTTCTCACTTTTTTGGTCTAGCGAATAATCGGCCGAACGCGTTCCTTCTGCTCCTCTGACTTGCGGGTATGCTGTTCGCGAAAAACGATGAACTCAGAGAGGATGGTATCGATGCTGTCGGTTGCCTCGTCGATGCCCCGTAGCCGTGCGAAACGGTCATCGGATAACGCGGAAGCCGCGACTACTCCGAACGCTTCACGGACGCGCCAGTTGAGGTCCGCGATGAGAACCATGCGCTGCTTTGCACTATCAAATCTCTGTTTTTCGTGGCTTGCCGATAGAAAAAAGAATACGGTAAGGGCACCAAGAATTCCAATGACTACATCATTCAGGATGGTCTTCGATCCGGTCGTACCGAGGCGATCCAATAAGTAATCTATCGCATAGTTTGCAGAACATAGCAGGAGACCGGCGAGAAGAGCAGCTTCGACGCGAGCAACTCGCCATGGGCGTACAACCCTTTTTGTGACGGTCATATAACTACCTCGATATTTCGATGGGCCAGCCTGCGCAGCACATGGGGACCAGCATTACTGGGGCAGATCGGCGCTTGCCGACAGCTTTTACCTCGCTCCCTGATCTGTCACGACTGAAAAGCGATTGTCGTCAACCCTAAGGCTCTCCGATCTTCGGAGTCGGGTCAACTGCTGGGAAGTCAGACTACCGAGGCACTGCCTGCGCCGTGGGCCTTTGGAAGGCGGGCAGCATTGGGTCCGCAAGCAACATCAATCGCGGCTATCGAATCGAGGCGAGATAGGGCACGAATCCACGCGACTTCGTCCGTAGTCTATAAACTGACGTGCTCGCGGTGATGTAGAGCGTCTTGTAGTCCGCGTCGCCCCACGTCAAATTGGCAGGCTGTTCGGGAACCACCATCGTGCCCAGGTGATGCCCCTGCGCATCCCAAACCCAAATGCCCCTGGGACCCGTGACGTAAATGTTTCCCTGCAGATCGACTCGCAGGCCGTCTGGCACTCCTTCTCCCTTTCCTCCAGGCTCTTCACCAAAAATGCGACCGTTCGCGAGGCTTCCGTCGGCCCCGACCTCGTAGACGCGAATATTTTTCTGCTCGCTGTCATCGACATAGAAATGTTTCCCATCCGGCGAAAACGCCAGCCCGTTTGGCTGCGAGAGCTCGTTCGTTAACAATGTGACGTTGCCTTTTTCATCGAGGCGATAGACGCCTTGGAATGGGATCTCCTGTTTCTCGCCCTTCGGAAGATCCAACGTAGGATCTGTGAAATAAATGGCACCCTCCGGACCGAGTACGACATCGTTTGGGCTGTTAAATTTCTTGCCCTGGTAATGGTCGGCGAGAACGCTGTACTTGCCGTCCGCGTTGATTCGGATGATCGCACGCAAAACACTGGCGCAATCGAGCAGCCGCAACTCGCGGTCATAAGTGTTCCCGTCGGGATCGCCCAGACTGATCAATTCCTCCTTATGTCCATCGGCATAGACGCGAAAGATTTTGTTGATCTCTTCGTCGCTTATGTACAAGAAGCCGCTCTTGTCCCACACGGGTCCTTCCGTGAAGCCAAATCCGGTCGAAACCGTCTCGAGTTTGGCTTCCTTGGGAATAAGATGCCAGAACTCCGGCGAATTGGCCTGCAGTTCGAACTGCCGCAAGGGCTTTTCATTTTGGGACGTCGCGTTGAAGGAACTACACAACAGCACGAGGCCGGCGAGGACGCCAGCTACCTTCAGAATCGAACGATCCACGTTTCTCCTTGATATGAAGTGACTTCGCACGTTCAAAAGGAATCGGCGGGCGTAGACTTCATTCTTCCTCATCATCCGGCTCGGCCTTCTTTTTCAGATCGGACCCAAGCTTGTTCTGTGGAGCAACACTCATCAGAAAACTGACAAGATCGTTCAGCTCACGAGCGTTGAGCGTGGATCCGTAGTCTGCCGGCATCAGCGACTTGGAGTCTCGCGTCATGCTGGCAACGTCGGACTTCATGATCAGATGGAAAGCGCCGTCGAGCGACTGCAACTGCACTGAGAAATTGTCTTCGTTGCGCAGAACTCCGATGAGGCTCTGCCCCGTGCGAGTCGCTATGCTGACAATTCCTCTGGCGGCATTCGACTGTAGACTGGGTTTGAGGATGGCTTCGCGAATTTCTTCGGGTGGGCGCTGACGACCGTAAGACGATAGATCGGGAGCAATGAACCCGCCCTCGCCAGCGGCCAGATGGCATTCGGAGCATCGCGCGCGACCAAAGAAGAGCGTCTTTCCATTTCCAGGATCTCCCGGCAAGGCCGCACTTCCTGTTTTGCCCTGAAGAAAGCGCACGTACTTGATCAGTGCCCGGACGGTGGGAGCGTCCAGAGTACTGAACGCGGGCATCCCAGCAGTTGGAATGCCGTTGGTGACGATTTGCGTGAGCTCGGGATCGCTTCGACTTTGCACTTTCGAAGCCGTCGCAATATCTGGCGCGCGCTCACCGCCGCGACCATCAATACCGTGACAACCTGCGCACCGGTTTTCAAACGTTTGCCTGGCATCGGCAATCGACTGCTCGGATTGCGTCTCTGCGGCGGAAAGCGCAAAATTTACCCTGCCGCTTAACACGTAAGCCGAGACCGCAATCAACATTGCCGCAGCGGCGGCGGCGCGCCTGCAAAAGGTGCCCAGTACCCTTCCCCATCTACTCATCATCGAATCGAACCCATGCGCATCGGACAGCGCGAATCGAATTTCAAGCTTCGAAAAGCCGCACCATGCGAGCGATCGGCCACACTCGCCTCTTGACAACCTGAATTAATTCGAATTAATAGCACACTGTGAGTGCGTGTCAAGCATGAAGCAACACGCTGAACTCGTGTATCCTGCCGAGGTCGTCACCTCTTCAGGCACGGAGAAAGCTATGATCCTTCGCGGCGGGCGCATCGCATTTCCTATCGGCGTTGGAATCGCGACGCTGGTTTGTTTGATTGGCGCGGTGTTACTGGCATCAACGAGTCCCAACCCAGCAGCTGCCAACCAGTCAGGCGCCGCCTTGAATGGGGACGACGCTTCCCTTCTGGACGGTTATCGTCATGTGGAAGTAGCTTCGGTCTCCGACGCGATGGAAAAAGTGACCGGCAAGAAAGCGTACATGTCGCATCACATGAGACCAATTTTCCCCGCCAAGTTCGCCGGATATGCGGTAACCGTGCTCCTGAAGAAGGAAGCCAACCACGACCCGAATGCTCTAGACGGCATGCTCGCCGCGATTGATCAAGGCGCGCCCAACTCCGTGTATGTGATGGTTGTTGAAGATGGCGCCGAGATTGCCGGGATCGGAGGCCTGATGGGCACCGCGATGTCCGCTCGAGATTTTTCGGGAGCAGTCATCGACGGCGGCGTGCGGGATGTCGCTTACCTGCAAAAAATCGGTTTCCCGGTCTTCGGGCTAGGGATCGTTCCGTCCACTTCCGTGGGCCACTATCGCTTTGCCGGCTCGAATATTCCGGTAGTTTGCGACGGTGTCGCGGTAAGCGCCGGGGATGTCATCGCTGCTGACGCCGACGGCGTCGTCGCGATCCCTCGCGCGTCGGCGGCGGAGGTTCTCAAGATCGCGCGGGACATGGATTTCAAAGAACACTCGATGTACGCAACTATCGAGAAGCTCAAATCCATCGTGGAAGCGGTGAAGCAGTTCGGCCGGATATGAGGAAACGCCATCGATCCTCTCGTGGTGACGCACGGTACGCCGCCCCGAGCGTGTGCCTGTTCCTATTCGTCGGACTGATAGCGCCTTTCGAAGCCGCAGGCTGGTTGTCGGTATCCGCCCAAGAGCGCGCAGATCACGCCGTCTCAACAACGATCGATGTCCAGCACGTGGATATGCTCGCGCCCGCAGGTGAAAATTGGCTGTCTTATCACGGAGACTATACCGGACACCGCTTCAGCCAGCTGGCGGAAATTACACCTGCGAACGTCACCCAGTTGAAAGCGCAGTGGGTATTTCACGTGCGCGACGCGAGCGATCTCGAGGTTACGCCCGTCGTAGTGGGGGGCATCATGTTTGTGACCGCTGCAAACGATGCCTACGCCCTCGACGCGCGCACCGGACGGACCATTTGGCATTATTCCCGGCCAATCACAGAAGGCCTTATCGATGACGCTTCGCAGCACCACAATCGAGGAGTAGGCATCTGGCATTCCCGCGTTTTTCTCGAAACGGACAACGCACACCTTCTGTGCCTCGATGGCCGCTCCGGGCAGCTGCTTTGGGACGTCGCCTACGCGGAAGGAAACAAAAACTACGGGGCAACCAGCGCGCCCTTGGTTGTCAAAGGTAAGGTAATCGTCGGCACCTCCGGGGGTGACGACGGCGTGCGCGGCTTTGTCTCCGCATTCGATGCACAGACCGGAAAGCTAGCCTGGAAATTTTGGACCATACCTGGGCCCGGCGAGCCGGGCTCGGAAAGTTGGCCGGGCGATGCGTATTTGCGTGCTGGCGGCACCACCTGGATGCCCGGAACGTACGATCCCGAACTTAATACGCTCTACTGGGGCACAAGCAATCCGGCGCCGGATTTCGATGGCGGCCCACGACCCGGCGACGATCTCTACACCGATTGCGTGCTCGCTCTGGATGCCGACACCGGGAAGCTCAAATGGCATTTTCAATTCACGCCGCACGATCTGTTTGACTACGACGCCACGGAAACTCCCGTCCTTGTCGATCTTCCCTATAGAGGCCAGCCTAGGAAACTGCTCGTGCAGGCCAATCGAAACGGCTTCCTCTACGTGCTGGATCGCACAAATGGAGAATTCTTGTCGGCAACGCGGTTCGTTGACAAGTTGACTTGGGCGAAAGAAATCGACGCCCGTGGCAGGCCGGTTGTGAGTGGCTTGCGGCCTTCGCTCGAAGGCACGGAAATATGCCCCTCGTTTACCGGCGCGACGAACTGGTATTCGCCGTCGTACAACCCCAACACCCATCAGTTTTATCTTCTGGCGCTGGAGGATTGCGGCACTTTTTTTCTGAAGCCCGAGCACTTCACGGAGGGGCGTGAATACTACGCGACGGGCGTGCGCCGCAGCCGCGGGACAAAATCGCAGAAAATCCTGTTGGCCTACGATCTCGATACGCGCAAGTTCGCCTGGAAATACCCGCAAACCGGCGAGCGCGATGCTAGCGCTGGAACCATGGCGACCGCGGCAGGTCTCGTCTTTTTCGGCGACAATGCCCAGGCGATCGAAGCAGTGGATGCGAAAACCGGCGCGCCCCTCTGGCATTTCACCACTGGCCAATCCATTCGCGCTTCGCCCATGAGCTACGCCGTCATGGGGAGACAATATGTAGCCATCGCCGCGGGAACGGACGTTTTTAGTTTTGCATTGCCGTAGTTTGCTCGAAAAATTGACATGAATGGAGAAAAACAAATGTTTTCCAACCCCTTTACTCGCAGGGCATTTGCCGGCCGCTTCGCAACGATCGTTTCCGGTTTGGGCCTCGCCGTCTCGGCGTCTCCCACCGGAGCAGCGGCAGAACCAAAGAAGGAAACCGCCGGCGGTGTCAAGAAAATGGATTTTGAAGGAAAACCTGCAGGAACCGGATTCATCACGCCGGTCATTACCTTCGGCGGCGTGATTTACGTCGCCGGGCAGGGCGCGCACTCTCACGATCAAAGCGAATTTCCAATGGACATCGATACTCACACCAAAAAGGTCATGGAAAACGTGAAGCACCTGGTAGAAATCGCGGGAGGCAGCATGGACAGCATTCTTCAACTTACAGTGTTTCTAACCAAGATCGAAGACTATGACGGCATGAATAGAGTCTTCAAGACCTACTTCCCCAATGGCGGTCCGGCACGGACGACGGTTGCTGTCGCGGCTCTGCCCGGAAATTCGTTGGTGGAAATCAACTGCACCGCTGCGATCGTGAAGAAGTAGGCGAGAGATCGGAGCCCTTGCGATGACACTCAATTTGAAATGGACGCGACGCACCTTTATGGGCAGCCTCGGCGCTATAGCCGGCACGATGCTGAGTCCGAGAAAGCTTTTCGGTGGTGCTGCCGCGTCTGCCGGCCGAGCCGCCGACAAGGTTAACGGCTTCGGCGAAACCGGGAATGTTTACGAAGAGCTCGGCGTGACCACGGTCATCAATGGCCAGGGAACCATGACGGTACTTGGCGGTTCGCTCGCGCGTCCGGAGGTCGAAGCCGTGATGGCGCTTGCCGGTCGTCACTTCTGCAGTATTCCCGATTTGGAAGTCGCCGCAGGCAATCGCATTGCCGAGATGCTCAAACTTCCCGAAGGTTACACCGCACTCGTGACTTCCGGCGCGGCTGCCGCGATGCAGTCAGGACTTGCAGGCATACTGACCGCCGACAATCCGGAATTTATCGAGCGGTTGCCAGATCTCACCGGGATGAAATCCGAAGTCATCATTCAGAAATCTCATCGCAATCCGTTCGATCACCAGCTTCGCGCGACCGGAGTAAAACTCATTGAAGTCGAAACCCGGGAAGACGTTCATCGAGCTATCAATTCGAAGACGGCAATGATGCATTTTTCCAACTTTGCAAACTCCGTCGGACAAATCAAAGTAGACGAATGGGTGAAGCTCGCCAAGGAAAATAGCATTCCTTCATTCATTGATGCGGCAGCGGACACACCCCCGGTTTCGCATCTCTGGGACTACACAAAGATGGGCTACGACCTTGCTGCGTTTAGCGGGGGTAAAGCGATTCGAGGTCCTCAGTGTGCGGGAATGTTGATCGGCCGAAAGGACCTCGTGGCGTATGCTTTGCTTAACAACAGTCCGCATGAAGACACTTTGGGACGCTGCGCCAAAGTGGGCAAAGAGGAAATCGTCGGCATGGTCAAAGCGCTCGAACTGTACTTGAACGAGGATCACGAAGCGCTGGACAAGGAATGGTGGCGCCGCCTCGACTACGTATCCGGTGAGATCACCAGGATTTCCGGCGTCAGCACGGCGTTTAACGTCCCTGACGTTGCCAACCACGTCCCACACATGCAGATCAACTGGGATCCGCGCCGGATCAACCTGAGCGCTCAAGATGCTTCCAAGCAATTGCGTAGCGGCAAACCTTCGATCGTGCTGGAAAGGTCCGCCAATGGCCTGGGCATGAATTCGTTCATGCTGCAACCGGGCGAAGAGAAAATCATCGCGGAGTACTTGATGCAGCTTTTCCGCACACACTCTGCATGAATCGAGAGCCGGCAAGCCGCGTTCGCTGGTTCCTCATCGGGTGGCTGTTCGTTCTGAGCGCTGTGGCATTTCTCGATCGAGTGAATCTTTCGATCGCGGGCAGCTCGCTTTCCGCCGAATACCACCTCAGCAATGTTCAGTTCGGTTTGCTCTCGACAGCGCTGCTCATCGGTTACACGTTGTTTCAAACACCTGCTGGATGGCTGGCTGACCGGTTCGGTCCGCGCTGCGTGCTAACCGGCGCAGTCCTTTGGTGGGGAGTCTTCACGGCGCTCACTGCGGCGGTTCCTCTTTCCATCGTCACTCCCTTCCTCGCCCTCATCGCGGTTCGCTTCTTGCTCGGAGCAGGCGAAGCCATTATTTACCCCGCTTCCAATCAATTCGTTTCGCGATGGATCCCCACGCAGGAACGCGGAGCCGCCAACGGCTTGATCTTCGCTGGCGTAGGCGTGGGTTCCGGGCTCTCTCCTTTCCTGGTCACTTACACCATGGCGCACCACGGATGGCGCTTTTCGTTTTGGATTTGCGCCCTGATCGGCTGCGCTGCGGGCGCCGTATGGTATCTCGCGGCGCGCGACTCTCCCCAGCAACACTTGCGTGTATCACAACTTGAGTTGGCCAAAATCCAGTCTGGTCTTACCCTCGGAGCGCAAACAGATTTGAGTCTCAACGCAAGCTCTTCCTGGACGAGAGTTCTGAACGGCAGAGACATTTGGCTGGTCACCGCGAGTTATTTCTGTTACGGCTATGTTGCCTGGATTTTCTTCGCGTGGTTCTACAGGTATCTCAGCGAAGTACGTGGACTGAATCTGAAGGCCAGCGCTTTCTACGGAACGCTCCCTTTCCTCGCAATGGCGATTTCCTGTCCCCTCGGAGGACTCCTGAGCGACATGCTGACTCGAACTGCTGGACGACGGGTCGGCAGATGTGGTGTTGCCGCGTTCGCGATTGCGCTTGCCGGCATCTTCCTGGCGTTCGGTTCCAGAGTCGACAACGCGCGACTCGCAAGCGTTGTGCTTGCGGGAGGCGCTGGCGCACTGTATTTGTCGCAGAGTTCTTTTTGGTCGGTGAGCGCCGACATTGGTGGTTCCTTTTCAGGTTCTGTGTCCGGTTTCATGAACATGGGGGCGCAAGCTGGTGGCGCGCTCACGGCGTCTCTTACTCCTTGGATAGCCGCGCACTACGGCTGGACAGCTTCGTTTCTTGTCGCGGCCTCGTTGTGTGGGATCGGAGCCTTTGCGTGGTTTCTGGTCGATCCCGATCGCAAGCAGCTTCCTTCGTCTTCATCGAGGACAGCCCAAACCGGCTAATGCAGAACCTGTCGGAACTGCGCAGATCGCAATCGGGGACAATAATTCCCCCTAAAGTCGGCTTATGAAACGGAAAGTTCTCAATCCCCACTTCCGGGTGGTACTCCGTGCGCGCGATAATCGAATACCGTTACCGTCGCTGGCACATTGTTTGCATTAAACCGATTGAATCCTTGACAGAGTCTTGCCAGAGGAATACATTCCCTCGCATTGAAAGTCCGCAGCAGGCATTGATCCCGCATTTTGCGGGAAAGACGGCTGCCAGCGCCACTTCAACACGGGGACTCGCATCAAGACAGGTAGTTACAGGCTGGTTCGGGAAAGCAAAACCTCGGAAGGCGTGTTTTTCATCAAGGAACGCAAGAGCGCCTAAGCCGTTCGTGGACGGCATCACCCACCAGGAGGAGGTCCAAATGCGAAGTCGATACAAAGTCCAAACATCCGGTGCTTTCGTTTTATTACTAATTCTTTTTAATTCGAGCGTTCTGCGGGCCGACGTAACGGGTTCCATTCAAGGTGTGGTGCGCGATCCCACGCAGGCCGCGATTAGCGGCGCCAAGGTCACGGTGATCAACGCGCAAACCAATTTCCGGCAAGAAACTACCTCCGCTGCGGACGGCTCCTACCGGTTCCTTGCACTGCCGGCAGGGACCTACCAGCTCACGGCTACCAGCACTGGATTCAGGGAATTCAACACCACCGATGTCGTAGTCAAGGTAAATGACCAACTGCAGATCGACATACTGCTGCAAGTTGGCAGCGTGACGGAGAAAGTCACTATTGCCGCCAATGCCGTGCAAGTACAAACAGAAAACACGCAACTTGGCGATGTAATCGACTCGAAGAAGATGCTCGCTCTTCCGCTCAACGGCCGTAGCTTCGTCGACCTTCTGGGCCTGCAGGCGGGAGTCGCACCCGGCACCGCCCAAACGATCCAACAGGATCGTCCGGTATCGGGCACTTTGAATCCGGGCAACATCTCCGTGAATGGCCAGCGCGAAACGGCCAACGCATACTTGGTCAACGGCGGCGACGTCAGTGAGGGACGTAACCTCGGCACAGGCATGGTTCCCAACCTGGACTCTATCGAGGAATTTCGCCTGATCACCAACAGTTTTGACGCCGAATACGGAAAATTCAGCGGCGCGGTCGTCAATGCCATCACCAAGTCGGGCACCAACGGCTTTCATGGAGACGCCTTCGAGTTCCTGCGCAACGACAAGCTGGATGCTAAGAATTACTTTGCGCCTTCCAAGTCCGAATTGCGGCGCAATCAATTTGGCTATGCGGCGGGTGGACCGTTCTGGAAAAATAAGCTTTTCTGGTTCTCGGATTATCAAGGCACCCGGGAAGTGCAAGGCGCGGAAACGGGAATTGTTTCGGTACCGTCGGCAGACCAGCGTCAAGGTATCTTTGATCCTGCTGCCTTGGCCCCGAACGGCGCCACCGGCACCTGTCTGGACCCAACTACCACGAATTGTGTTACCGGCGCGTACTGGGCGCAGGTGCTTTCGCAGCGGTTAGGCTACACCGTGGCGGAAAACGAGCCATATAGCTTCACCGGCTGCGGCAGCACGGATCCAGTGGCAGGCTGTGTTTTTCCCAATGGTGTGATTCCGCAGGCCGCCTTTGCGAAGCCGGCCGCCGCACTCCTCGCATATATTCCGGCGCCGACACTTCCAGGGGATACGAACAACTATTCGGATAACAGTCAGAGAAACATCCCCAACGATAACAAATTCGGAGAGCGGGTGGACTTCAACAATCAGAAGACCGGAAACTGGTCCTGGTATTATCATTTAGATAATGCCAACGTTAGCAGCGCCAACGTTAATCAGGGAACTGGTAGCTATGCGACTGTGCCGGGCTTCCCAACGACCACGCCTTCGCGGGCGCAGCAGTTTGTGATGAGCAACGCCAAGACTCTGGGAGCGACGGCGGTCAACGAGGCGCGGTTCAGCTTCTTCCGGAACGCACTGCACAAAGACAATCCGGCTGCCAGTTTTGCGAGTTTGTCATCGCTTGGTTTCGTAACGGGCGCCGGCACCCTCGGCATTGTCCCGCTGGCCGGATATCCAGAGTATGTGCCTCAGACGATGTTTAGCAACCTCGGCTTAACCATTGGCGTGCCCACGCTTAATACGTTCCAACCCAACACTACCTATATGGTGAGTGACGTATTTTCGAAAAGCCAGGGTAAACATACATGGAAGTTTGGAGGGGAATTCCGCTATCTGCAAGTGAACGAGCGTAACTTTGCCAACCCAAATGGGGGCTTCACATTTGATGGCACCGTGACTGGATCCGATGTTGCGGACTTCCTCCTCGGCGCGACCTCAACTACCAGCGCTCCTTACACCCAGGCCGCCGAACAGTTCCTTGATTCGCGTACACGCTATGGTGGCGCCTTCGTCCAAGACTCCTGGAAAGTGAAATCAAATCTCACTCTGAATCTGGGGTTGCGCTGGGAAGTGAGCATGCCGTGGTACGACACGCAAGGGAAGATTCAGACCTTCAATCCTGGGCAAACGTCTACGGTGTTTCCGCTCTCTCCCTCGGGCCTGGTGTTTCCGGGTGACCCTGGCATCCCCAAGACGCTCGCCCCCACGAAATACAACAACTTCGGCCCACGTTTGGGACTGGCATATTCGCCGGGATTTTCGGACGGAGTCCTGGGCAAAATATTTGGTGGCCCGGGTAAATCGAGCATTAGGGCGGCCTACGGTGTGTATTACACTTCGGTCGAGGACCTGAACCTGTTTTACGAGGTGGCGGACGCTCCGTTCGGCCTATATTGGACCTCACCCCTCTCGGTCATGTTTGACGAACCGTTCCGGGTTCGAGCCACCGGAGCGTCCTTGGGACAGCGTTTTCCGTTCACCGCGCCGGTTCCGGGCGCACCAGCGAACAAGACATTGGACTTCTCAGTATATGAGCCGTTCAACTTCTTCCCGGGCTATGACATTCACAACAGGCTGCCCTACGCGGAGCACTTCAATCTCTCCATCCAGCGCGAGCTATCCAAATCAACGGTGCTCACGCTGGCTTACGTCGGGACCGAGGGGCACCGCCTCATCACGCAGAAAGACGCGAACCCCGGTTCCGCCGCCCTATGCCAGCAACTCACTGCGCAAGGGGCTATCGACGTGACCGCAGGAAACACCCTGGGCTGCGGACCTGGTAATGAGAATGACGTTTTCCAGCTTCCGACGGCTACCGTTCCGTGTGACACGCTTAGTCCGACGCCTCTCCCAGGGTGCGTCTACAGCACCAGGCAGCAGATCTTAAATCCCAATTTCTGCCCCGGCGGGGCCCAGGTATGCTACGGATCCTCGAACACCAATACGCTTACGAGCGCCAATTCGATCTACAACTCCGCGCAAATCACGGTAGAGCGCAAGGCCACCGATTTTACGTTCTTGGCCGCGTATACCTTTGCTAAAGGCCTGGACGATTCTTCGGCCTTCAACGACTTGGTGAATTTCGAAAACTCAAAGATAAGCCGCGGCCTTTCATCGACTGACATCACTCACAATTTTGTGGTCAGCTACGTTTGGGCCGTCCCATTCGACCGGGCTTTCGGCAATGCGCCTAAGCGCTTGACCCAAGGCTGGCAGATTCAGGGAATCACGCGATTCTCGACCGGCTTTCCCATCCAGTTGAACCAGGACACCGGTGATGCTTCGCTCTCCGGAAGTTCGAGCACCGATATGCCGAATCTCGTCGGCAAGGTCGTAACTGTGAATCCGCGCAAGTCGAATCCCGGTTGCCCTACTACCGACGGTACGGGTTGTTACTTCCTGCCCGACGCATTCGCCGTTAACACCGATCTGGGCACCTTTGGCACCGCCAACCGACGCTTCTTCCACGGCCCTGGATTCAACAACACCGATTTTGGCATATTGAAGCGGACCGTAATTAAGGAGAATTACGCATTCGATCTCCGTTTCGAATTTTTCAACATCTTCAACCACGCGCAATTTATAAATCCTGGCGGGAACATCACCGGTTCGAGCTTCGGAATCGTCACGAACGCGCGCGATCCCCGGATCGGGCAGGTGAGCTTCAAGTTCTACTGGTAACGCGGGCGGGCTAACCACCACCGCTGGCATCGCGTTATAGTGTGACGCTGGATCGAATCGCATTTAGCTAGTGGATCAGAGCAGAGTTGCGGGCGCGGTCTACCTCGCCCGGACTCTTCTCGTTGGGCAGGTCGCGCTATTGGACCGCGAGTACGAGACAGGTTCGTTGACTTACTGTGGCAGGCGAATGGTTCTTCTGCTGATTTTGGGACTCCTATCTTCTGACCCGACGCTTGCGCAAACCGCGGAGGGCTATCGTCAACAAGCTATCGAGTTTTCCCGTGCCCAATCCTGGGACCAGGCCCTCGCGAGCTATCGCAAGGCCCTCGCTCTCGAACCCAACGATCCATCAACTCACTACAACCTGGCTCTTACATTGAAATACAAAGGCGACGCGAAACAGGCGGTTGAAGAATTTGAGGAGACGCTCCGGCTAAAACCAAAATGGTCCGACGCGCATTACGGATTGGGCGCCACTTGGTACGAACTTGGCGAGCAAGCCGCCGCACTCAAGGAACTGAATACCGCGGTGCAGATTGACCCCGCGAATGCCGGAGCGCATCGCCTTTTGGCGCGTATTTACGCGCAGCAGAATAATTTCCTGGCTGCGGAAAGCCAGTTGCAGCGGGCCATCGCGTCAAAACCGTCGGCCGATCTGCACTTTGAGCTGGGATTGACGGAAGGTCAGCTCGGCAAGCTCGAGAGCGCCGCCGCGGAGTTTCGTCGCGCGCTCCAGCTTAACCCTCGGTCCGCGCCTGCACACATGCTGCTGGGGGTAACGCTTCGCCGCCAAGGCGATCATGTTGGCGCGCTCGCACAGTTTCGCAAGTCGGTCGAAATCGATCCCAAGGATCCGGAGGCACAGACAAATCTCGGCATGGAGCTTAGAGCCGGCGGCGACACGACCGGGGCAATTGCTGCGTTTCAGCGCGCGATCGAGCTAAAGCCTGATTTCGAACAGGCGCATTACGACCTGGGTATCGCCTTGCGTACTCAAGGCAAGATTGACGCCGCACAGAAAGAGCTGAACGAGCTCAGTGGGTTGCACGATTTCCGTGCTCGTCTGGCACAGTCGAAACTCCTGATACTCCAGGGCGTGGATGCGCTGAAACAGCAGAGGCTCGACGATGCCCTGTCGCTCTTTCAGAACGCCGCCGAGCAAAGCCCCACGCTACCAACGAGCCACTACTATCTTGGGGTCACGTGGGAGCGCAAGAACGACGCCGCGCGCGCCCAGGCGGCCTTCGAAAAAGCACTCGAGCTAAAACCTGACTACGCACAAGTCCATTCGAGCCTCGGGCTGCTGTATTGGCGCCAGAATGACCGCGCGCGCGCCATCGAGGAGTTTCGCCAGGCGGTAATGTCGGACCCGGACTTGGCAGAAGCCCACTACAATCTGGGCCTTGCGCTGGCGCAATCGGGCCAGTTGGACGAAGCCATTCACGAGCTGAACGAAGCTATCAGTCTCAATCCCAAGTACACCGATGCGCGGATACAACTGGGATTGGTCCTTGCCCAGAACAACGATCCAGCAGGCGCCGCCAATGTTTTTCGGGAACTTGTGCGCCACGACCCCACTTTCGCGGAAGGTCACAACAATCTCGGCTTGGTTCTGTTGCAGGCGGGCGACGCGGCCTCCGCACAAGCGGAGTTCGTGGAAGCAGTGCACCTCAAGCCGAGCTATGCGGAAGCGCACTATAACCTTGGACTGGCTCTACACCAGGAAGGAAAGGACGAGGAGGCGCGAGCGGAGTTCGAGAAAGCTTACGAGATTTCGCCGGAGTTACGAAATGCGCCCCACCCATAAGAAATGAAGACGATCAGAAGTTTGACACTTATGCTTGCGATCCCGGTCGCCGCATTCGCGGTGGACGTTTGCGAGGTAACACCGCCGACGGCCGTACTCACGGTCCCGCACGTGACAAACGCACCGGAGCTAAACACCGATCCACACTCCGCAACCTGGTCGCATGCTGCTTCCGCGTGGATCGAGAAAGACTGCACTCAGCGGCTCGACTATCCAAAGCTAAAAACCGAAGTCCGCGCGTTTTGGACCGACACCGATCTGTATCTTCTCTTTGTCTCGCCATACAGCGAGCTAAATCTCTGGCTGCCTGCGGACAACAGCAAGGACCGCCTCAAATTGTGGGACCGCGACGTGGTGGAGTTCTTCCTGGGCGACGATTGGACAAGCATCCGGCACTACCGTGAGTTCGAAATTGCTCCGACCGGCGATTGGGTCGATCTGGCCATCGACCTGGATCGGGACAGTTACGGGGCCGATTGGAATTCCGGATGGCAACGCCAGGGACGAATCGATGAAGCGAACCATGTCTGGTACGCTGCCGCTCGTGTTCCGCTGAAATCCGTCAGCGAACAGCCCGTAAAACCTGGCACCAAATGGCGCGGCAACCTGTATCGCATTGACGGTCTCGGTGACGACCCGCAGCGTCACTTCATGTGCTGGCAGCAGACCTGTGTGGTCAATCGGGACCCCAATCACGTACCGGAGAATTTTGGAACGTTGATTTTCGCTCAGTAAAACGCGTATCGGAGAAAACCCATGCCTGTCGTTCGAGAATCGAGTCGTCGTGGATTCATGAAACTCCTGGCCGCTTCGCCATTGCTGGCCCAGATTGCAGCTCAAGAACTATACGCAAAGTCGGCCACCGCCATGGGGCTAGCTTCGCGGGACAACGTATATAGCCGTCTCGGCGTCAAAACCGTCATCAATTGCCGCGGAACGTGGACATACCTCAGCGGATCGCTCCAGTTTCCAGAAGTTCGCGCCGCGCAGACCGAAGCTTCTCACTATTTTGTCAACATGGTCGAACTGCAGCGCGCGGCGGGGCGTAGGCTTGCGGAACTCACCGGCGCCGAATCCGGATTGGTTACTTCGGGCGCGGCCGGGGCAATGGCTGCCTCGACGGCTGCCTGCATGGCTGGTAGCGATCCCCAAAAAATCTGGCAATTGCCGGACACCACCGGGATGAAACACGAAGTGATCATGGTCGGAGGCCGCAGCGCATTTGACAGCGCCATTCGTCTAACCGGGGCGAAGTTGGTTCAGGTCGAAGCGCCGGACGATATTCCAAATGCCATCACAGCCAACACGGCCATGATTTACACCACGGACCTCGCCGACAAACTCGTGCGCGAGGTCGCGATCGCAAAAGAGCACAACGTGCCAATGCTGCTCGATGATGCAGCAGGCATTCCACCTGCCGATAACCTGAAGCTGTATGCGCAGATGAAAATCGATTTGTACACATTTTCCGGAGGCAAAGGCTTGCAGGGGCCCCAGTGCAGCGGCGTTTTGTTGGGTCGAAAGGATTTGATCGACGCGGCGCTGCGCAACTCCGCTCCGTGGGAGGGTGCGGTCTGCCGCGCCATGAAGGTCGGAAAGGAAGAAGTCATCGGTTGTCTGACGGCGGTTGAGACCTGGCTGAAAATCGATTCCAAGAAACTCTACTCCGAGTGGAACGCCCGGGTCGATCGCATCGGCAAACTTGTGGAAACCGTGCCGGGAGTGAAAACGGAGATCTATATTCCTGATGACGGGAATCGCTATCCCACTCTAAAGATTTCGTGGGACCAGCAGGCGTGGGGCTTCACCATCACCGACTGCGTTCAGAGCCTAAGACAAGGCGATCCAGTCATTGAAGTCCTCGGCGCCGACAATCCTAGCCTCGTGCCCGCCGTGCGCGAAGGGATGCAGAAGCCAGACAAGAAAGAGCGGAAAGAGATTGACCATATCGAGCTGGTTTCCATGACCATTCAATCCGGCGAAGAGATGATCGTCGGGCAAAGGCTGCGAGCAATTCTGGGTGCAGCCCGCAAGGGGAAGCCCGCATGAGGTTCGTGTTCCGACTCTTCGCCTGGCTGTTGTGCTTCGCTGCCGGTCTGCAGGCTCAATTGCGACCGGTGCTGCCGCAGCGGGCGCCCGCCGCAAGTAACGCGTTAGGCTCCCCCGGAATCGACGCGGGAGACTATGTGTATGTTTCGGGGCAGGGCCCCCGCCGTCCGGACGGTACGACTCCAGCGAACTTTGCGGATCAGGTCCGCCAATCTCTCGAGAACGTAAGAAGTGCGGTCGAAGCGGCGGGCTTGACGATGGACAACGTCGTCTATGTTCAGGTGTACCTCGACGACATCAGCAACTACGAGGCGCTGAACAACGCATTCGCTGACTATTTCTCAAAGACGCCGCCGGCGCGTGCCGTCTTGGGCGTTGCCCGGCTTCCTGAGCCTCCCTTGCAAATTACCGCTGTCGCTGTTCGCGATCTCAAGGGAAAACAGTCCGTCGCTCCACCTAACTTCAAGCCCAGCAAAGCGTACTCCGCGGGAATGCTGACGCATGACCGTTTATTTGTTTCTACGATGCTGGGCAGCAATCCTTCCGATGGAAAAGTGCCGGCCGCTCCGGCCGCTCAAGTTGATTTTGCGCTCGACCGCTTAAGAATGGTTGCGGAAGCCGCCGGACTCACATTGAGTAACATGGTGTTCGTCAATCCGTATCTGACTTCGGACATTCCGATGCGGATTATGAATGAGCATTACGCCAGGCGCTTCGCATTTGGAAATACTCCGGCGCGCGCCACGATCGAAGTGTCGAGCCTCCCGGAAGGCGCCCATATCGCGTACACCGGCGTGGCCGTGCGCGATTTAAGCCAACGCCGGGCTATACGCCCGAAGAATATGCCGCCCAGTCCGACCGCAAGTCCGTGTGTATTTGCCGGCGACACACTCTATTGTTCGGCGAAAAGCGGCTTTATTCCCGGGCCGAATGGCGGGGTATTCGCGGCCGCGACTGTGGATCAGGTTCGGCAGACCATGCGAAATCAGCTCGACAACCTGGAAGAGGCGGACATGAAATTCGATCAGGTTGTTTCGACAACAATTTACCTCGACGATCTGTCGGAATTGGCGGCGTTTGCGAAAGTCTACCGGAAATATTTCAACGGGGGGCTCCTGCCTGCGCAGACGGTGGTTCAACAGATCCGGCCTGCGGAACGAAAATCCGACGAGGACGGAACCTATCCAGACTTGGAGCAAGTCTCCCTCATCGCTGTGCGCAACCTGGCGAAACACTGACGGCCGGACCGGCGACCGGATCTTTGCGGCCAGCGACTATGATATTGAAGTGCTGAACGCGGAATTTGATCCGCGATCAAGGAGACTGTTGATGAAGTACCTATGCCTTGTCTACGGTGAAGAGAAAGACATCGGAGCCATGACCGACGATGAGTGCATGGCGTACGACCAAGCGCTTCGAGACGCGGGCCGGTGCCTTGGTTCGGAGGCCCTTGAACCCGTTCACACCGCTGCCACCGTGCGAGTCCGCGACGGAAAGGTGTCCATCAGAGACGGCCCTTTCACCGAGACCAAAGAGCACCTGGCGGGGTTCTACCTGATCGACGCCACCGACCTAAACGATGCCATCCAGGTCGCCTCGCAAATCCCGCCCGCTCGCGTGGGCAGTATCGAGGTGCGGCCGGTTAGGGAGCTGGTCAGCACCACAGGCGAACGAAGGCAGTTCTAGCGGCGCAAGCCGTGAGGACCTCAACGACACCTGCCTGCCGCCTGGCTCTGTTCCCTGTGCTTGTTTCGAGCAAATTCTCTTGAATCGCTTAGAGCCCGAGGTCGCTCAGTCCCGGATGCCCGTCAGGGCGGCGGCCCAGCGGCCAATGGTATTTGCGGTCTGCGTCCTTGATGGGCAGATCATTGATGCAGGCAAATCTCCACTGCATCAGACCATCCGGATTGAATTCCCAATTTTCGTTGCCATACGACCGGTACCAATTACCGGAGTCGTCGTGCCACTCGTAGGCAAACCGCACCGCGATACGATTTTCGGTGAAGGCCCAAAGCTCCTTGATGAGCCGATAGTCCAATTCTTTGCACCACTTCCGCGTCAGGAAGGCCACGATCTCCGCTCTTCCGTTCGGAAATTCCGCGCGGTTTCTCCAGTGGGAATCCACCGAGTAACCTAGCGACACTTTCTCCGGATCTTGAGAATTCCAGTTGTCTTCCGCCAGCCGAACCTTCTGAATGGCACTGTCTCTGGAAAATGGGGGCAATGGCGGCCGTGTCGTCATGGCTTTTTCTCCTCTAGGAAAGCGCTCCCCGGGATGAACCCGCCCTTTGGAGTACGCCGGTTGCGTAAAGGGTGCAGATTATTTGTCAGTTCAGCGATTCTCATTTCTCCGGTTTGGGCCGGGCCCTCCTAGAGATTGCCAGCCGCATCAAGAGTTTTTTCTCGCAAAACAAAATAAGATAATCTGTCGAGCTCGTTGGAGGAGCATTGCCACCACGCCTTGTTTCGCTCAACGTCGGTCTTCCCCGCGACATTACCTGGCGCGGCAAAACCGTTCACACCGGCATCTGGAAGAATCCAGTGCACGGCCGCCTCGCGGTACGACGCCTCAACATCGATGGCGACGGCCAAGGAGACCTGGGCGGCCACGGAGGCCCGAACCGTCCTGTAATGGTTTACCAGCTGGATTCTTATCGCTACTGGGAACGCCAACTCCGCCGCACCGGTTTTTCGTACGGGCAATTTGGCGAGAACTTCACCGTCGACGGGCTGCTCGACGAAGAGGTGTGCATTGGTGACCGCTACCGCATTGGCACCACTTTATTCGAGGTTTCCCAACCGCGCGTCACTTGTTACCGCGTCGGCATCCGCACGGACGAGCCAGAAATGGCAGCTCTGCTGGTCGCGCATCATCGACCGGGATTTTATTTTCGCGTGTTGGAAGAGGGCGAGGTTGGACCTGGCGACGAGATCATCAAGGTCGTCGACGGGCCCGAGCGCGTAAGCGTCGCGGAAATCGACGCGATGCTGTATTTGCGCGCCCACACCCGCGAGCAACTAGACCGTGCCCTCCGCATTCCTGCATTGAGCCAGGGCTGGCAAGGCTCATTGCAAGCGCTCCTGCAACAGGAAACGAGCGCAGGCCCGATATCAGGAAATCCGGGCCTCGCCCCGGCGAGTGGTCCGCCCCCGGCCTGGCAAGGATTCCGTCCTTTGCGGGTGTCCCGCGTCGATCGCGAGAGCGTGAGCGTGCTTTCTCTCACACTGGCGCCAGCGGATGACCTCCCGCTTGTGGCCCCTTTGCCCGGACAATTTATCGTCTTTCGTTTGCACCCAAAACCCGGTGGCCCTCCGCTGTTGCGCAATTACACGCTCTCCGGCGCGCCCACCCCGGACCACTATCGCGTCAGCGTAAAGTTGGAAGCCGGCGGCGCCGCCAGCACCTACATTCACAATCAGGTGAAGGTAGGTGATGTGCTGGAAGTGGCCGCGCCCCGGGGAACGTTCACGCTGAAACCTGGCGAAAGACAAGTGGTTCTGCTCAGCGCCGGCGTCGGAGCAACTCCGGTCCTGGCTATGCTCCATACCCTGGCCGCCGAACGCTCAGCGCGCGAAGTGTGGTGGATTTTCGGAGCGCGCAACGCCGAAGATCATCCCTTCGCGCAGGAGTCGCGCAACCTAATCCAGTCATTGCCGCACGCCAGGAGCTTCGTCGCATACAGCCGTCCAGCCCAAAATGATCGTCCAGGAATACAATTCGACGCCACCGGACGCATCACCGTCGACGTGCTCGAAAAGCTTGCAGTCCCACGTGACGCCGACTTCTATTTGTGCGGGCCCGCATCGTTCTTCCAGGATTTAACCGCCGGACTGGCGGCCTGGGGGGTCGCGAACGATCTCATACACTTCGAGGCTTTCGGCCCGGCAAAGGCGATCACGCCCGGCATCGCAGATTCTCCGCATCCTCCGCCGCACCCGCCAGCGGGGCCGGCAGCGTCTGGTCCGCATGTATCCTTCGCCCGCAGCGGCCTCAACGCCCCCTGGGATCCCAAGTTTCCAAGCCTTCTCGATTTCGCCGAGGCTTGCGACGTCCCGGTCCGCTGGTCGTGCCGCACCGGAGTCTGCCACATGTGCGAAAGTGGATTGATCTCGGGGACGGTCGGGTATCAGCCCGAACCACTCGACCCGCCCGGTCTGGGCAACCTGCTGATCTGTTGCTCGCAACCTCAAAGCGATGTTGTAATTGACTTGTGAAATAGAAGGATGAAGCCTTCCTGGGTACATGCCACCCATTATTCCGCTGTTCCGCGATCGCTGAGCCCACGCAGGTAGCGCCGCAGAATCAGCGGTCTTGGACCTTCAAAACCTTTCACGGCCACGATCATCCAAGTACGCAGACCCGATAGGTGGAACAATCATGACCAGCGCACCAAACAGACCGATTCAGAACGCTCCCAACCTCCCGCCCGACGATCCGACACGAACGCTAGTTCATTCGCGATCGGACCAACAGAACATTCCTCACATCGGATTGGTCGGAGACACCTACACCGTACTCCTGAAGGGCAAAGACACTGCAGGCCGCTATTGCCTCATCGACATGCATATTCCTCCAGGCGGAGGTCCACCTTCGCACCGCCATGATTTTGAAGAGTCCTTCACCGTTCTGGAGGGAGAGCTCGAAGCCATCTTCCGCGGTGTGAAATCAGTAGTTGGAGCAGGTGAAACCATCCACATACCTGCCAATGCACCACATCAGTTCCGCAACGCAAGCCAGCAACCCGCGCGTCTGCTATGTATTTGCTCACCCGCGGGGCAGGAAGACTTTTTCGCGGGAGTCGGCGTCCCTTTGGCAACTCGGACGGCGGCACTCCCAAACTCGACCCTGCAGCGCAGGCGGCGTTCAAAGCGAAGGCAGAAGCACTCGCCCCAAAATACAAAACAGAACTCTTGCAACCTGCTTGATCGACCGCGCTGAAGAAGAAATAATCTGATTCCACAAAGTTGTCATCGGATCACCCGTGCACCACAAATCGCTCTAGTTTTTATTCACATGCAAAATCGGAGAAGTGCAATTCTGAACTGCACGTCCAGGCTGCAGGAAAACGACGCGTATCTACCTGCTTCCCGGCGCATTCGTTGACGCGCACCGGTCCGAGATGTACACTCCCGGCCAAACACTTTGGGTCCGAACTCAGGCCAGAAGCAATCCATCGAAAATCTAGGAGGAAACATGAGGAGAGTCCTGTGGGCCACCCTGTTTGTCGCCACGCTGCTGACCGCACTCCCTGCCCGCGCGCAGAGTCCGAACTATGACGTCGGCCCCGTGTGGCGCGTCACCTACTACCACATCAAGCCCGGCCAGGGAGAAGCGTTCTGGAAAGATTTTCGCGAGAATCTGAAGCCGGTGTACGAAACACTCAAAAAAGAAGGCTTGCTCAGCGATTACAAAGCGTGGATCAACGTGACCACCGATCGTCCGGACGACTGGGACGTCGCAGTGGGACTTTTGCTTGCGAACTATGCGGCGATGGATCAGCTCGACGCCAAAGCCGCAACCCTTGTCGCTAAACACTATGGTTCGCGTGATGCCATGCTCGAAGCAGGGAGAAAACGCAACGAGCTACGCGAAGTGGTGTCCAGCAAGCTGGCCCGCGAAGTGATGCCCAAGTAGAGACCCACTAGAAACCGAATCGCGGCGGTAACGTCACCCAAGAGCTCAGCTCCGGTAACTCGAGCGGAGTTACCATCCGCTGCATCGATACCGATGCTGCGGAGTCTGTGAAATGTGCTTCTCGTTCTACTTACTGCTTTGGCTTCTTGGCCGCGGGCGTCGCGGGTGACTTTGTTTCTCCGCCCTTGGTGTTGATCAGCGCCAGAAAATCCTTGGCGTTAAACGGGTATCGCCGAGTGGACTCTTGTCCAATGGTGCTTTGGGTGATGTCCACGCGCCGGTTGTTGGCCAGCACCATCACGCGCAGATTCTTTAGCATTTGTTTCCGGTCGTCGGGAGTCCAGTCAGGATTCTGCGCGATCTGCGCTTTTACCTGTTCCGCATTCAGGTTCTCGTCTTCGCCAAACGACCGCGTCTCGATAGCGTTCGCGGACACGCCATGCTCAACCAGGAAGCTCTTGGCGCGCCCGACCCTGCGATCCGTCAAGGCCTTGTTGTACTCCTGCGAACCGCGTTGATCCCGTGTCCCCCAAGAATCAAGTGCGCGTCCGGCTTGAACGTTAAGTATCGCTGGAAATCCTCGGCCAGAGTTTTCAGAATCCTCTCCTGGCTCCCCACCAGTCCGCCGTTGGGATTCGCGACCGACGGCCGAGCGGTCGGAAAATAGATGCTGTGCAGCGCGAGCCTCGCCTCCAGCTCCACCATCTCCGGCGGAGGCAGCGGTTCTCGCACTTCGATTCCGAGTTGGCACTCCGCCGTGCCGCCGCGGCCATCGTTGACGTGGCCCGTTACGGAATAGTGCCCCGCCTTCAGTCCGGTAGTATCGAATTTCGCCGAAGCTTCCGAGCCACCAATCTGTCCGCCGCTGGACTCCCACGAATAGGTCCGAGGATCGTTGTTCGGATCACTCGCCGTGGCAACGATTTGCACCGGCTCGCCGATCAAAACCGAATTGCGGTCGGCGGAACAGCTCATCGTGGGCGGCCGATTGGGCCGTGGCTCCACGCGAATATCCGTTGAACAATCCGCCGTGCCGCCGCCCCCGTCATCGACGCGCACTTTCACCGTATACGTTCCCGGAGTCGCGCCGGAAGAGCTCCATCTCGCCTCGGGCCCGTTCCCTTCCACGGCTCCGCCACTGCTCGTCCAGGAATACGTTAGAGGATCGTTGTCCGGATCGCTGGCAACGCCGTGCATCGCGGCCACGTCTCCCGATTCCGCGTGAACCGTGCTCTTGTCAGCCGAGCAGGAGACCACCGGTGAACGGTTGGGCGGTGGCGGAGGGGGATTCCCCCCGAAAAGAAACACGATTCCCGCCGACAGGCGCACGTTGCTCTGCCAGCCATTCTCCCCGGTCGACGAGGTAGGATCCTGAAACCGCGTGACCAGGTATTCAGCCTGAAAAAGGCGCAGCGCAATCCGGTGATTCAATCGCAGATCGAGTCCGCCTCCAGCTGTCAGCGCAAAACCCGTTTCCTCTGGAAGAGGTTCGCAAGCAAGAAGGGACGTCGTACAACCGTTTACGGTTACCTCGCTGGCGCGCGCGGCTCCGCCAAGAACCTGGAGAAACGGCGTGAGCCGGTCATGATTGCGGAAAGAAATACGCGGGCCAGAGAGCAACGTGAAGACGTTGGCTCCCGAATCAACGACCGGGAAGGGCTGAATCCCGCAGCCTGTTTGGTTCCGGCTACGCTGGCTTAGGGAGCGCGAGACTACCTCTGTGACGCTGGCGCAGTCGCCTGAATGGTTTCCAGTTCCTTGAGAAGGCCGGTTCTCAGATCGTAGACCCAGGCGTGGAGTTGAAGGAAAACGCCTTGCGACCACCTGTCACGCACCACAGGAAGTCTCGCGAGGTTTTGAATCTGGGCAACCGTGCTGAGGTCCACCATGCGATCCAAGCGTGCAGCATCGTCTGTTATCCGGCTCAAGTCGTCCGCGTGACCTCGGCGGAGCGCCCGCAATTGCTCCAGCCAGTCTTCCACTGGGCTTCCGCTTCCCTCTTTCATCGCCCTGCCTCAATAACTAAGCCCAAAGCCAAAACGATAAAGAGGATGTGCCGTATCGTGCGGGACATCCGCAGCTTGGTGATCAACCTCTTCCTCCGAAGACGGTAGTTCGAACGGAAGCTTCCCCTGCGGTCTGCTCTTGCCGGTCAGCACATCCAGCAGTGCCGCATCGCTGATGCCGAAATTTCCAACCAGCCCGGCGACCTTGTCCCGAATATTGGTCAGAATTGCGGGGCGATCCAGATAGATCGTCACGATCGTAGGCACCTGGGCGCTGGCTCTCTTGATTGCCTCGTAGTCCGGATTGCCGTCCGAAAAGCTCAGCTTCCCTTCGTGCTGCCGCGAGCCAAACGTGTAGTTCGGGTGCAGCGTCTGAAACGGAGCCGCCACGCGCATAATCGCAGCGTCGGCTTTTTCCGGTGTGTCCACCACCACAAAACCGATCTGCGCCGCAACCTTAGAATCCACGTTATATAAGTAGACTTTTTTGCCGTACGGGTCTAGCGGCAGAACGCTTTTCTTATTTTCCAACAGCACTGCGGAACGCCGCTGCGCATCATCAGCCTCGCGTTGAAACCACGCACTCCCCACGACGTCCTCTGCCTTCCCCGGATCGACATACGCATTTTCGAATAGCCCCTGCTCGAACTTCTGCAGCAAGATTCGATACACGGACTCATTCAGCCGGCTCTCGGTTAGTTTGCCCTCTCGGACCGCATCCACCAGAAAATGAGGATCATCCGCTCCGCCAATTTGATCCAACCCCGCGTTGACTCCCTTGATGAAGCGTTCTTCCCGCGTCAGTTTTTCGACGCCCCAAGGCGTTCCAAAATTGGAAAAATCCGGCTTTTGGCCCGGAGGAAAGCCGCCCTCGCACGGGCCCGAGCAGTCCGAGGTGATCCCCCAATCGCTCAGGATCACCCCGTCAAATCCGTACCTGCCGCGCAGAAGTTCCGTCAGCAACTGACGATTGAAGCCGGCTCCCACCTGTTCCAGGGGCTGACCATCCAGCTTCTCGTTCTGGAGGATCGAATACGTCGGCATGACCCCGCCAACGTGCGCGGCGAAAGCCCCGAGAAACGGACCAATGTGATATTCAAAATTGTTGCCGGGGAACACCGCATACTTCCCGTATGCGTTATGACTGTCGAACCCCCCTTTCTGCGCGCCATATCCTACCCAGTGCTTGACAATTGTGATCACGCTACCTGCATTGAGTCCATTCCCACCGTTCTGAAATCCCTCGACGTAAGCCGCAACCAACTTCTTCGAAAGTTCCGCATCCTCGCCAAACGTCCCATTGATGCGGCTCCATCGCGGCTCGGTCGACAGATCCGCTTGCGGTGACAACGCCTCGTGAATGCCGACCGCGCGATATTCCCGCCGCGCAATGTCCGCGAACCGCTTAACCACTCCCGCATCACCGATGGCGGCAAAACCCAGCGTCTCGGGCCACTGCGAAAACCCACCTCCGGCCACGCTTGCCCCAGCCGTATATTGAAAATGATTCCGCGGGTCCGTGCTGATGGTCGCCGGAATGCCCAGTCGGCCACCCTCCGCAATCTCTTGCAGCTTGTTGTTCTGCTCAGCAAGTTCCCGAGGGCGAACACTCAATCGAGTAATGAAGCTGTTGATCTTCCGGTCCTGAATCATGGTTCTCGCTGCTTCAAAGTCGTACTGACTGCCCATCCCCGCAACGCCCGACGGACCGTTAGATCGCGCCGAGCCGTGCATCATCGCCCCAGCCTTCTCTTCCAACGTCATCTGGCTGACAAGATCTTTGGCCCGCTCCGCAGGAGTTCGCCTCCAATCCTCGTAAACATCCAGCCGGCCATTCCTATTCAGGTCCTTGAATTCCAAGCCATTTTGTTTGAGAACAAGCGCGGATCGATGGCCAAGTTCAGGCTGCACAGCAGTCTGAGCCGCAGCAGACAAACCCAAACCAGCCATAACAACCACGGGAACAATTTTCATAAACACAGCCTCTCGCAGCATCGTTTTACATGCCAACCCCACCCTGGTCAACTCAGTTCGTCCAGGGTGCCGCACCCTTGGGTTTCAAGGGTGCGGGTTTAGAGCCAACCTGAACTACTCGGGTAAGCCGAAGCACCGCCGCTCCCATCCTCGTCCCACCATGAACTATCGACTACCAACCTTCTCCCGAGTACCATCGGCAGCGCTACTTTCAGCATACGAGGCCGCGACGTTGTACTGGACAAACACGGCTGTCCATTGTTCAATGCCGTGGCCGATCAATCTTCGCTGAAACAAATGATTCTGGGCTCGCGCTGTAACCCCGCAACACCCGCGCGAGTCTATGTGTGGTTGCCCCAAGGAGACTTTCTTCGATGCCCGAATCCCCAGCAGATCTAACCAAAACGTACGACGCGGTAGTCGTCGGATCAGGCGCCGCAGGCGGCATGGCCTCACACGTCCTCACCAGCCACGGCATGAAAGTCTTGCTCCTCGAAGCAGGAAAAAAACTACCCATCGAAAACGAACTCCGCTCCATGGAGTGGCCCTACGACAATCCCTATCGTGGTGAACTCCCTCCCGACAGGCATTCGCTTACCTTCAATGAGTACACCATCCGCCGCCCGCCCTACGGCCCGGGCTTTGAAAAGTCGAAACATCTGCACAGTTACATCGGCGACTCGGACTACGTAAAGAACATCGTCGTCGACGAGCGCGAGAATCCGTTCACCGGCACCAACTATGCCTGGGTCCGCGCTCGCTGTCTGGGGGGCAAGACCAACATCTGGGGACGCTTGTCTCTGCGCCTCTCGGACTACGACTTCAAAGCCAAAGATCGCGATGGATTCGGAGAAAATTGGCCCATCAGCTATAGCGATATCGCTCCCTACTACGACAAAGTCGATCTTTATCTCGGCGTCACCGGCGTCAAAGAGAACCTGCCGCAACTACCTGACAGCATTTTCCAGCGTCCCACCAAGCTGAACTGCGCCGAAGTGACCCTCCAGGATAGCCTCCGGAAAATGGGCCGCGTCCTGACGCAATACCGCGCCGGAGTCACCACCGACGGCCTCAAGCACAACAAATATCGCAGCCGTTGTTATGGCCGCGGCGCCTGTGAGCGTAAAGGTGGTTGCGACATCCATGCCGCCTTCGACTCCCCGACCGGCTTGATTTACCCCGCGATGGACACCGGCAACCTTACGCTGCGCACCAATGCCGTCGTCCGCGAAGTCGTCGTCGATCCGCAAACCGGCAAAGCCAGCGGCGTCCACTTCATCGATTCGGAAACGAAGAAGGATTACACCGTCAAGGCCAAGGTTGTCATCGTGGCCGCTTCCACGCTCGAGTCCGCGCGCCTTCTCCTACTCTCCAAATCCAGGCTGTACCCGAATGGCCTGGCGAACTCTAGCGGGCACGTCGGCCACAACTTCTGCGAACACGTCATGGGCCCGGGCGTCGCGGGTCGCGCCAAGAATCTCGTTGGCAAGCCGCCGACTCTCGACGACGGCCGCCCCGGCGGCTTTTACCTGCCGCGTTTCCGAAACCTTGCGGAGAAGAACCCCAACTTCATCCGCGGCTACGGATTTGAAGGCGGCAGCGGCAGCGTGATGTTTCCGCACGGCACCGATACCCACGGTTTCGGTGCTTCGTTCAAGGAAGAAGTTCGCAAGAATCAAGGGGCCTACATCGGCATGGGTGCCTTCGGTGAAGTCCTGGCGCGTTACGAAAACTACGTGGACCTCGATCCTGTCGTGAAAGACAAATGGGGCATTCCCTCGCTGCGTTTTCATTACAAATTCGGCGACAACGAGCACAAGATGGCCGCCGACATGAAGGAAACCGCGCAGGAAATGTTCGAAGCCGCGGGTTTCGAGATCATGCACGTAAACAACCGCGTGCTTACCGAGGGCTGGTCCATCCACGAACTCGGCACCGCGCGCATGGGCAGCGATCCCAAGACCTCCGTCCTCAATCAATTTCAACAGTCGCACGACGTCAAGAACCTTTTCGTCGTCGATGGCAGCGCTTTCGTCAACGCCAGTTGCCAGAATCCCACGTGGACGATCATGTCTTTGTGCTGGCGCTCCTGCGACTATCTCGCCGAGCAGTTCGGCAAAGGAAATCTCTAAGGAGACGCGATGTCCAAAGACGACCCTATCAATCTGAGACAAGATCGCCGCCAATGGTTGAAAGCTTCCGCCACGGTTCTCGGCGCCTCCCTCCTGCCGCTGCCGGCGGTGGGCTCCGAAGCGCCGCAAACCGAGACGCAGGCGCCGCCGCCTTCCACGCCTCACGCGGAAGCCGCCGGAACCAAATCAGCCGCTCACTTCTTCACTCCTAGCCAACACGCGCTCGTCGAAGAGCTTTCGGAAACCATCATTCCCGCCGACAGCCATTCCGGGGGCGCGAAGGCCGCCAAGGTTGCTGACTTCATCGACCAGTACCTGCGCGAAACCTCCGACGACACTCAAAAGGCGCTCTGGCGCGACGGGCTTCGCTTGATCGATCTCATGAGCCAGCATTACACCGAAAAATCCTTCGTGGACGCGAGTCCCGACGAGCGTATCGCGGTCTTCACCGTGCTTTCCGACCATGACCAGATGACCGATCTTACGGAAGTGCGCTTCTATAAAGACCTGAAACACCTGACCGTGCGTGGCTACTACACCTCCAAAATTGGCATTCACGACGAACTCGAATACAGAGGCAATCGCATTCAGCAGGAATTTTCCGGCTGCGACGACCAGCCCACACCCACAACGTCATAGCGCCTGGAGGGCCGCGGCCCAGCCGCCGCCTTTACGGCGCAAAAACCAACTCTCACACGACACGACCATGAGGAGCTAATGGCTGAAGGCAGAGTCAAGGTTGGCATCATCGGTTCGCAATTTCAGGCGGACATTCACGCCGCCTCCCTCCAAATCATGCCGCATGAAGCGGAATTGGTCGCGGTTGCTTCTCCGACACCGGGCAATGCTGCCGCGTTCGCCAAGCGTTTTGGCATTCCGCGCGTATTTACCGACTATCGCGAGATGCTGAAAGAGCGCGACATCGAGATGGTGAGTATCTGCGCGCCGAATAGCCTGCACGCACAAATGACCAAAGACATCGCCGCGGCGGGCAAGCACATCGTTTGCGAGAAGCCTCTCGCCATGACCGTTGCCGAAGGCGAAGAGATGATCGCCGCCGCCAAGCGCCATGGCGTGCTGTTGATGTACGGCGAAGAACTTCTTTTCACGCCAAAATATTTGAAGGCCAAGGAAATGGCCGACGCCGGCGCCTTCGGGAAGATTTATCTCGTAAAGCAAAGCGAAAAACACTTCGGTCCGCACAGCGACTGGTTCTGGGATGTAAACCGTTCCGGTGGCGGCGCCTTCATGGACCTTGGCTGCCACGGCATCGCGTTTTCCTACTGGTTTCTGGACCGCTCGCCGATCACGTCGGTCTATTGCCAGATGGGTACGCACGTTCACGCTCACAAGACCAAGGCGGAAGACGATTGCCTCTGCATCCTTGAATTCGCCAACGGCGCGACTGCGTTGATCGAAAACAGTTGGGCGCGCCGCGGCGGCATGGATGATCGCATCGAGGTCTTCGGGGAAGACGGCGAGACCTACGCCAACCTGCACATGGGCAACGCGCTGGCCACCTATAGCGAAAACGGCTACGGCTACGCAGTCGAGAAAGCGCCGACGACAAAAGGTTGGACGTATCCGGTCTTTGAAGAGCTCTGGAATTACGGCACGCCGCAAGAGCTCACCCATTTCGCTCGCTGCGTCCGAGGCAAAGAGAAACCGCAATCGACAGGCGATGACGGCTTGGTCGTGCTGCACGCCCTGTACGCGGGTTACGCATCGGCTGGCGAAGGTCGAAAAATCGCGATGCCGTTCGACGCTCCCAACGCGAAAAAGCCCATCGACCTTTGGCTCAACGGTTCCGCGTACCGGCAAGCCGCTTCTCGATGAACAAAAAGAATAAGCACCGGAACTTGCTCGAATCACCACAGGAGGCAATGGCGTGCTCTTACAGATGAGGCTCCGGCTGTCGGTGATGATGTTCTTCGAGTATTTCATCTGGGGAGTCTGGTACGTCACGCTGGGCACCTGGCTCGGCCAGCAGCTGCATTTTTCCGGTACAGAGATCGGCCTCGCCGCAGGCACTACCGCGCTTGGCGCCATGATCTCGCCCTTTCTCGTGGGATTGATGGCGGACGAATGGTTCGCGACGCAGCGCCTGCTCGCGGCACTGCACGGAATCGGCGGAGTGCTGTTGTGGTTCGCCTCCGCGCAAACCAGCTTTGGTCCCATGTATCTCATCTTGCTGATCTACTCGCTCTGCTACATGCCAACGATGGCGCTGACCAATTCCCTTTCCTTCCGCCAGATGAAGGATCCCAAGCAAGACTTCGGATCCATTCGGGTGCTCGGCACCGCGGGATGGATCGTGGCGGGATTGCTTATCGGTTTTCTGCGCGTCGAGTCAACCGCCACGCCTATTCGATTGGCCGGCGCCGCTTCGATATTTATGGCAGTGTATTGTCTGACGCTTCCGCACACGCCGCCGCTGAAGTCTTCCGGTGGTGGCGGATTCAAGCTCAGCAACATTTTTCCTGCTGAGGCGTTCGCTCTCTTCAAAGACAGAAATTTCTCGGTTTTCGCTCTCGCGTCGTTCCTGATCTGCATTCCGCTGCAGTTTTACTACGCGTTTACCAATCCGTTTTTGAATGAGATCGGCGTCCAAAACGCGGCCGGCAAAATGACCGGCGGCCAAATGTCGGAGTTGCTCTTCATGGTGACGCTGCCTTGGTTCTTCAAGAGGCTCGGCGTGAAGTACACGCTCACGCTAGGGATGCTTGCGTGGGTGGTGCGCTATCTCATGTTCGGCTTCGGCAACGCCGGCGCCTTGGTGTGGATGCTGTACCTCGGAATCGTCCTGCACGGAATTTGCTACGACTTTTTCTTTGTCACCGGGCAGGTGTATGTGGACCAGAAGGCGCCGACTGCGTTGCGCGCTGCGGCTCAGGGACTCATCACCTTCATTACTTACGGAATTGGGATGTTTCTCGGCGCTTACCTTTCTGGTTGGGTGGTCGACCTCTACGCCAATACTTCCGCTGCGGGAACGCTTGCGCATAACTGGCGTTCGATCTGGATGGTTCCGGCGATTTGTTCGGCTGTTGTTTTGTTTATTTTCTTGGTTGGGTTTCGCAATGAGGAGCGCGTGCCGGGTCAGTCCGCTTAGGGTTGTGGCTGGCGCAGACATGAGTGTCTGTGCCATTTGGGCGTTCCTCAAAAGCTCATCTCGTTGCGGGTAACCTGGGGGGCGTAGCGAAATTTGCCGATGACCAGGCCCTTCCAGTGAGCCAGGCGTAACGCAGCCAGTTGCACGGGAATGATGTCGATCAGGGGCGCGAGTTTCTCGGGGACTTGCGGTACGTCGATGAATGGCAGCGAGCCTCCGTCGTCTGGGCCAACGACGCACACCTTTGCACCGAACTTTACGAGGTCTTGTGCGAGACCCAAATTAAGGTCGCGCGTCTTGCCTTGTGGCGCGAACACAATGGCACGGAAATTTGCATCCACAATCTCGACTGGTCCGTGGCGAAAGCTTCCCGACGCGATTCCCACCGCCGGCTCCTTTGCGGTCTCGCTGAACAACAACGCGCCCTCGAGCGCAGAGGCATATGACGGCCCACGACCCAAAAGATAGATGGGGGATGCGGCTTTGAAGAAATCATCCCAGTCCTCTATAAGATCGAGATTCGTGGCAATCAGCGAAGTAACCAGCGGCAAAAGTGCCATCATCTCGGTGTGTGTTTTGTCGAGGTCTCCGGTGACCGCGGCAGCCAGCAGCATCAGCGCCGCAACCGTTCCGGTGTAGCTTTGTATGGCGACCATCTCATCGGGAAGGCTGCCGACGATTAGCGCGACGCTCGTCCCTTTCGCGAGGGTGCTTTCGGGCTCGTTTGTGACGCCGATGGTATGTTGCGAGATTTCCTTCACGCGGGACAGCAACTTCACGATCTCCACCGATTCGCCCGATCGCGAAACCACAACGACCACGGCGCCGGAACAAAGTCGCTCCTGATAGTGCAGCAATTCCCCGCTTTCCACGATGACCGAGTCCAAACCATACGCGGCGAGTTCGTAGTGCAAAGGAAAAGCGGCGTGTAACGATGCGCCGATGCCGGTAACAACGACTTTCCTTGCATCTTGCAAGAAGCGGGCGGACTTCGTCAGTGCGTCGTGTCCTTTGCCCGATTGATGCGCCAGCACATGAGCGAGCGATTGCTCCTGGTTGGTGATGTCTTGCAGCAGTCGGGATTCGTTCATTTAGGAATCGCCTCCTTGGACTGGTTAACCATAATGACCCCTTCCCCTGGGTTTTCCGCAAGTGTTCATTCTAATGGGAGTTAAAAGTGTTTGTTTTATTAGACTTTTGCAAGTGCTGATTCTAAATGACTTGATGGTGACAGGAAAACCGAGGGCATTGGAACGGATGGTTGTGTAGGAATGGAAGCAAATCGGGCCGGGATGTGACTCGGTATACACGCGAAAGAATAGCACGCGAAAAGGGTATGGCTAAGGGTTTTGCAGGGAACGGTCAGAATTGGGAAGCAAGCGGCAACGGACGGGATCAAGAGTGCTGATAGAAGTAGGCATGGCTTCTACGGGCGGCGGAAAATGCAACAAGGAGGAAAAAGCTTCCTTCAGGGGCTGAAGCCCGTTGAGAGCACGCGGTCTACGTCGGCGCCCTTCGAGGCTCAGGATGAACTAAAGCACCGACCTCCTGAAGAAAAAGCTGTTTCCGCAGCCTGTTCTAGTCTTCCAGTGTGGGTAAGGTCTGCAGAATTTGGGAAGCTTTGGGGCGATTTGCGACTGGGTCGTCTTTGCGGATTTTTCCGTCGCGAAAGACCAGGATACGTTTTGCGAACTGGGCAATGTCGTGTTCGTGGGTGACCAGGACGATGGTCAGGCCTTTGTCGTTCAGGTTCTGGAAGATTTCCATGATTTCGACGGAGGTGCGGCTGTCGAGGTTTCCTGTGGGCTCGTCGGCCAGCAAGATCGATGGGCGGTTCACCAGGGCTCGGGCAATGGCGACTCGCTGCTGCTGTCCGCCGGACATTTGCGAGGGGAAATGCTGGGCGCGGTCTGCTAGGCCGACCATGGCCAGCGCTTCGGCGGCACGCTTTCCGCGCTCGGCTTTGTCGATTTTCGTGTAGAGCGTGGGCAGTTCGGTGTTTTCTAACGCTGTGGTGCGCGCCAGCAAATTGAATCCCTGGAAAACGAAGCCTAGCTGCTGGTTGCGGATGAGCGCGAGCGCTTTCTTGTCGTGCTGCGAGACGTCCGTGCCTTCGAGGAGGTAGCGTCCGGAGCTGGGGCGGTCGAGGCATCCGAGCATATTCATGAAGGTGGACTTGCCGCTGCCGCTGGCTCCCATGATGGCCAGGAATTCGCCGCGATGGATTTGCAGGCTTACGCCGCGCAGAGCGTGCACGCGGGTTTCGCCGAGGTCGTAGTATTTATGGACGTCTTCGACACGGATGACGGCGCTTGCGGCCGAGGGGCTTAGCGTGGGCGGGATTGCGTTGATGGCTGGCATCGATTCCATAAGACGCTTCGCGATATTGACTAACGCCTTAGGGCGCCGGGAGCCGCAGATTTTGAAGTGATGGACCGGATGATGACCTCGTCTCCTTCGTTCAACTGGCCTTTGAGGAGAGCGGTGATCTCGGTATAGGCATGATCGGTGATACCGATGGAGACCTTTACGGGCTCCATGGTGTTGTCGGGATGAAGTTTCCAGACGACGGCGCTCTCGGCCTTCGGCGCGCGAGGGAGATTCTGGATCGCCGGAGCGGCCGGAGTTTCCGTGGCACCCGCTGACGCGTCATCCGCTAGCGGTTTGCGATCCGTTGCGGAGATCCCATATTGCTTGTACACGGCTAGAACCTCTTCAGGCGACATCGGAGGTTTGTAGCGCAACGCGGTGTTGGGGAGCTTCAAGGCGTTCTGTACGGTGTCGACGGGGATGGTGACGTAGGCCGTCATTCCCGGAAACAGCTTTAGCTCGGGGTTCGCGAATTCGATGATGGTGTCGTAGGTGACTACGCTTTGGACCGTGGTGGCGTTCATGCGCACCTGGCTGACGGTCCCGTGGAAGGTATCCTTCGGGAAGGCATCGACCTTGAAGCTGACAGGCTTGCCGATTTTGATATTGCCGACGTCGGACTCGTCGGTCTTGGCGTAAACCCACATTTTCTTAAGGTCCTGGGCGATGGTGAAAATCGTTGGAGCTTGCAAGGAGGCTGCGACGGTTTGACCGACGTCGACGTTGCGAGCGACTACCGTGCCGTCGATGGGAGAGCGGATCACGGTGTAATCCAGATTGGTTTGGGCGACCGTTACCGCGGCTTCCTTTTGATTGACCTGGGCTTCCCCTTGCGTGACGTTGGCGGCGGCTGCGCCAACCGAGGCGTTAGCGGAGTCGTAGTTTGCTTTGGCCAGATCGAGTTGCTGCTGGCTCATAACGCCGTCGTGCGTCAAGCGAACTGCGCGATCGTAGTCCGCTTTGGTCTGCACCAATCCGGCTTTGGCTTTTTCGAGGTTGGCGTGAGCTGCCACCAGGTTGGCTTTGGCGTTTTCCAGGTCGGCCGCGGCCTGGAGCAGCGCACCTTTGAAGAGGGCGGGATCGATTAGCGCGACGATGTCACCTTTGTGGACGCGAGAGTTGAAGTCGGCGTTGAGTTTGGCGATCGTGCCGGAGACTTGCGAGCCTACCTGGACGGTGATCACCGCGTTGATTGTTCCGGTGGCTTCGACGACGTCGTCAATCTCGCCGCGTTCGACTTTCGCGGTGAAGTGCTGGGCTTGAACGCTGCGGTTCAGGCCGAAGGCGGCGGCTAGCCCAGCGACTACCAGGACGCCCGCCAAGATCAGCCACTTCGCTCGTACTCTCATGTACGGTTTCCGGAATCAGGATTTGGATGATGCATCATTCGTAGCGCAGTGCCTCAATAGGATCAAGTAGCGAAGCTTTGCGCGCCGGGTAGTAGCCGAAGAACACGCCGACCGCTACCGAGAACATCGCGGCGACGACGATTGCTTCTAGCGACATCTCCATCGGCCAGCGTAGGGTCTGACCTACCAAGTAGGAACCCAGGATGCCGAAGAGCACTCCCACGGCTCCGCCGACCAGGCTGAGCATGATGGACTCGCCCAGGAATTGAAGCTGGATGGCCTCCTCGGTGGCCCCGACGGCTACGCGGACGCCGATCTCGCGAGTACGCTCGGTGACCGAAACCAGCATGACATTCATGATGCCGATGCCTCCGACGAGGAGAGAAACGGAGGCTACGGCGATCAGCAGGATCGTAAGAGTTTTGCTGGCGTCGAGCTGTGCCTGGATGATGTCTTCGGGATTGCGAATGTTGAAGTCGTCTTCTTCCTCCGGGCGGAGGTGATGGCGGTCACGCAAAACGGCAGTGGCTTCCTGGCCGGCCATTTTTACGGCGGATTGCGAGACGGCGGAGCAGAGGATGTCGTCGAGCCAGGTAATGCCTTTGAGTTTTTTCTGGGCTGTGGTGTATGGGAGGACGATGGTATCGTCCTGGTCCTGGCCGGAGAGCGCGAGACCCTTCGGGATGAGGGTCGCGACAACCTTGCAGGGAAGGCTATTTACGCGGATGACCTTGCCGACTGGGTCTTCGACGCCGAACAACTGATCGCGAACCGTGCGGCCTACGACGCAGACGTCAGCTGCGCGATCGACGTCATCCTGGGAGAACACGGCTCCCTGATCGACGTACCAGCGCTTGATTTCGAAGTATTCCGGGGAGACTCCGCGGTAGGAGGTGTGCCAGTTCTGATTGCCGTAGATTACCTGGACGGGATCATCGACGTTGGGTGAGACGCTCTTGATCAGGGAGACCTGATTCTTGACCGCGAGCGCATCCGCATACACGAGGGTCTTGGTGTCGTGTGTACCCGTGCGCACGCCGTTAACTGCTCGGCCGCCTGCCTCAATCCAGACGAAGTTGTCGCCTAGATTGTTCAATTGCTGCTCGACGCGAGCTTGTCCGGCCTTGCCGATGGCTACAACGCAAATGACCGCAGCGATCCCGATGGTGATACCGAGTACCGTCAGCACGCTGCGCATCTTGTTCCGGAGGAGAGCCACGAGAGCGGAGCGTAAGAGAGCGGAGTAATTCACGGGCCTCCTTTCAATAAATCGTCAGCTCAGGACGCCGACGCCGAGTGAGTAGGCTCACATTGCTACGCATGTTAGCTTGAGGCTCCCTATTTCGCACTATTCCCTGTCAGGCGCAACTAAGGCAAGAGTGGTGCTGACGAGAGACAATTCTCTCGAGGGCGAGATAAATCCAACATAAATGCCTGCTGGAGCGCCACTGGGCAGCCCCGCGAGTCGAATTCTATCGCGAGATCAGGCGAACGCGCAGTCAATCGCGGCTGCACTGCACCGGATACCGAGATATCCGGACGCAGGCATAACGTCTGGGTAGGACCAAGCAAGAAGGCACCCGTTCGGGTCGAGGGTCGACGAATAGTGCGCGGGACCGGCGTTTGTCGATGGCTATTGCCACCCGCCGCCGAGGGACTGGTAGAGCTGTACCAGTGCCAGTGATTCGTTGAGCTGAGCCTGCACGAGTTCGAGTTCGGCGGCAAATGCGTTGGTTTCGTTGGTCAACACTTCCAGGTAACCGGTGACGCCGCCGTTATAGCGCATGTGCGAAAGGCGCGCCGCATCCTGCGCGGACTGAAACAGGAGTTCCTGCTGGATGCGAAACTCTTTTGATTTGCGGTTGGCGATCAACGCATCCGACACGTTGCGGAACGCACCCTGAATGGTCTGCTCATAGAAGAGCAGGGCTCCTTGCTGCTGAGCTTCCGCGAAACGTACGTTGGAACGGATTCGCCCGGCCGTGAAAATAGGTTGCGTAAGCGAAGCCCCATAGGTCCAGGCACCGGCGGGGCCGCTGAAAAGATTGGTAAGCGCGTCGCTTTGAAACCCAGCGGTCCCACTCAATGAGATTTGGGGAAAATAGGCGGCCCGCGCAACTCCGATTTCGGCATTCGCTGCGATCAATTGCTGTTCCGCGTCACGGATATCCGGGCGACGCTCCAGCAGGGAGGACGTAAGACCGGGCGGCACGTCCAGAGGACGGGGCTGCTCCGTCAGCTTCTGGCCCCTTGCGACAGAGTCTGGATTTTTCCCCAGCAGAATGCTGATCAGGTTTTCCTGCTGCTCGATTTGCTGCTCAAGCGCTGGGATTTCCGCGGCGGCTGTGAACACCAACTGTTCGGCCTGACGCACGTCGAGCATAGAGGTCGAGCCGCCGTCGGCCAGAAGTTGCGTGAGCCGCAGCGATTCCCGGCGGGATCCCAGGGTGCGCTGCGAGATTTCGAGTTCCAGGTCCAGCGCGCGAAGCTGAAAGTACGCTGCGGAAACGTTGGCCACGAGGGTCACAATGACTTCCTGCCGAGCCGCTTCGCTGGCAAGAAGGTTGGCGCGCGCGGCTTCGGTGGCGCGGCGAAATTTTCCCCAAAAGTCGAGCTCCCAGGCGGCCGTTATATTCAGCTGTCCCACCCCCGATTCGAAAGCCCGGAAAGCGCCAGTCCTGGCGGTACGCTCGTCGCCGAAGCTCGCTCCGCCAGCGACTCTGGGAAATTGGTCGGCGCGAGTGATGCCCAGCTGAGCCTGGGCCGCCAGAATGCGAGTTCCCGCGATGCGCACATCGTAGTTTTGCTGTAGTGCCGTTCGAATCAGCGCGCGCAGCTGTTCATCTTGAAAAACATCCCACCATTTTTCGTCGCCCAGGGAGACACCGGAACCGTTGCTCCCGGTTGCATCCGGCGCCAATCCCCGATAGGTGGCAGGCACGCTCGCGACAGGCTTCTTATAGTTTGGTCCCACGGTACATCCGCAGCTGAGGATCGCGCAGCCGAGGACCGCGATGACCGCGTGCGCGATCGACTTGTTCATCTCAGTTGCCCTCGGCAGGAGCGGCGGCCTGCGGCAATACGCCTTGCTGGCGCTGCTTGCCCGCGCCCGACCACTTCTCAACGACGTAGAAAACTACCGGGATGAAGAAGATTCCAATGAGGCTCGCTCCTACCATTCCTCCTATAACCGTCGTGCCCATGATCTGGCGCGAAACCGAACCGGCGCCCGTGGCCGTCCACAGCGGCACCGTGCCCAGAATGAATGCGAACGAGGTCATCAGAATCGGCCGCAAGCGCAACCGCGCCCCTTCCAGAGCGGCGTCTACCAGAGGCTTCCCTTCCTCGTATTCGTCTTTTGCGAATTCAACGATCAAGATCGCGTTCTTGGCCGCCAAGCCAATGAGCATCACCAACCCAATTTGCGCATAGACGTCGCTTTCGATCTGTACCATGTAGCTGGGCAGATAGGCATTGAGAACGGTGCGGCGCAGCCACAACATGGCGAACGCCCCGAAAACTGCGATCGGGGTGCTGAGAAGAACGCTGAAGGGCAGCGTCCAGCTCTCGTACAAAGCCGCCAGGATGAGGAACACGAAGAGGAGAGAGAATGCGAAGATCACCCACGCAGGTACAGCTTCTTCCGCCTTCTTCTCCTGGAAGGACATGCCCAGGTAGTCGTAGCCCATCTCTGCCGGCATCGTTTCCTTGAACACTTCCTCCAGCGCAGCCATGGCTTGGTTGGCGCTGTATCCGGGAGCGGAGGCGCCGTTGATTTGGGCGGCGCGATACTCATTGAAGCGCATGGTGAACTCGGGCCCGGGCCGCGCCTCGAATCGCGTGAGCGCCGCGAGCGGCACCATCCCGCCATTGGTATTCCGTACGTAGAATTGGCCGACGTTCTCCGCGCGCGTGCGGAAATCTCCCTCGGCCTCAATGTAGACCTGCCATTGCCGCCCAAAGCGATTGAAGTAGTTGATGAACAGGCCGCCCATGAACGCCTGCAGGGTTCTGTAGACATCGTTGACCGCAACGCCTTGCTTGTAGACTTTATCGCGATCGACATCGACAAACTGCTGCGGCACGCTGGGGAGGAAGGTGGTGCTTACGCCCGCGATTTCGGGGCGCTTGCTCGCGGCCGCCATGAACGTCTTCAGATTGTCGGCGAGAAATTGGACATCGTTTCCAGCTCGATCCTCGAGGGCGAATGTGAATCCGCCGGAGGTCCCGACACCGGGAATCGAGGGCGGTGAAAAGGAGAACGCGATAGCTTCGGGGATCTGGCTCAGTGAACGGTTGATGCGCTGCTTAATCTCCTGGAGTTGCTCGGCGCGGGATTTGCGTTCGTCCCAGGGTTTCAGGGTTACGAAAAAGAAGCCATTGTAACTGGTTCGAACGAAACTCAGCAGGCTGAACCCAATGACGCTGGTGGTGTATTGAACTCCGGGAGTTTTGGCGAGCACGGCTTCGACTTTTCTGGCCACTTCGTCGGTGCGTTGCAGTGATGAGGCGTTCGGAAGCTGAAGATTGATGTACAGGTAGCCCTGGTCCTCGTCCGGCAAGAAACTCGATGGAATTTTGCTGGCGAAAAAGCCGGCGCCGGCGGCAAACGCGACCAGCAGGACGAGTGCGACCGCGCTCTTACGAATTAATGCACCGCAAACGCGGACGTACGCATCCGTGCCCCTCGCGAAGACGCGGTTGAACCAGTCGAAGAAACGCTTCAGGAGTCCTCCACTGCTCTTTTTGGGTTTGAGCAGCAGAGCCGCGAGGGCGGGGCTCAGCGTGAGAGCGTTGAAGGCAGACAGGATCACGGAAATCGCGATGGTCACCGCGAACTGCTGGTAGAGGCGCCCGGTAATTCCGGGAATGAATGCGGTCGGGACGAAGACCGCGGAAAGAACCAGGGCGATACCCACAACCGGGCCGGAAATTTCTTCCATGGCCTTCAACGCCGCAGCCTTCGGAGCCAGGCCGTCTTCGATGTGGCGTTCCACCGCCTCGACGACAACGATGGCGTCATCCACCACCAAGCCGATGGCGAGAACGAGTCCGAACAGCGAAAGTGTGTTGATGGAAAACCCGAAGATCGGAAAAAAAACGAAGGTGCCGACCAGAGACACTGGCACAGCCAGCAGCGGAATCAAGGTGGCGCGCCAGCCCTGAAGAAAAATGTACACCACGATGATCACCAGCACGATGGCGATGACCAGCGTAATAACGATTTCCTTCATGCCCTGCGTAACGGCCTTCGTGGTGTCCAGGGATGTAACGTAGTCGATGTCGTGTGGGAAGCGCGCCTTGGCTTCGATCATGAGTTTCTTGACCGCGTCGGCCGCTTGTACCGCGTTCGAGCCGGGCAGCTGATACACCGCAATGACGGCGCCGGGCTTCCCATTCAGGCGGCCCACGACACTGTAGTTCTGGGCCCCGAGTTCGATGCGAGCAACATCCTTGAGGCGTACGACCGCTCCGCCCGGATTTTCGCGAACAACGATTTGCCCGAATTCTGCGGGGGAAGTAAGGCGGCCCTGTGCACGAACGGTGTAGGTGAACTCCTGCCCCTTCGGCGAAGGCTCACTCCCCACCTGGCCCGCAGGATTTACGGCGTTCTGCGACTGAATCGCCGTTACGATTTCCGGAACGGTGATGGCAAGTTTGGCCAACACGTCGGGCCTGACCCAGAGGCGCATCGCGTACTGACCGGCCCCGAAAATCTGCACGCTGCCGATGCCGTAGAGCCGGGTGAGCTGGTCAGCGAGATTGATGTAGGCGTAGTTGGAAAGAAATTGCGCGTCGTAGGTGCCATTGGGCGAATACAAGGTCATCAGCATCAGCGGGGCGGTCACCGTTTTTTGCACGTTGATCCCGTAATTGATGACGTCGGCCGGAAGCTGCGACTGCGCTTGCGTTTCGCGCACCTGCGTCAGAATCAGATCGGTATTGGGGTCGGTCTTTACGTCGTAGTCGACGATCAGGCGCATCACGCCGTCCGCCGTGGAATTCAGCGAATACATGTAATTCATGTTGTCCACGCCGCTCATCTGCTGCTCGACCGGAGTGGCTACGGATTGCTCGATGGTCTGCGCGTCCGCTCCGACGTAGGTGGCGACAACCTGCACTTCGGGCGGCACGATATTGGGAAACAAGGCGACCGGCAAACTGGTGATGGTAATGGCGCCGATGATCACCATGACAATCGAGATCACCATGGCCACGATGGGGCGGTTGATGAAAAACTTGGACATGGGTCAGTTCCCTCTCGCGACCGCGGTACTCTGTTTGGGCTTTACGACGGACCCATCCCGAACTTTCTGCAGGCCTTCCACGATGACGAGTTCACCGGGCTTCACGCCGCTTTGAATGATCCACATGGAGCCGACACGGTCGCCCACTTTGACCGAGCGCACGCTTACCTTGTTGCCGTCTCCCACCACCGCCAACTGAAACGTTCCTTGAAGCTCGTTGACCGCTCTTTGGGGAACCAGCAGCGCATCCTTCACGGTTTCGGTGGCGGCGCGCACGCGCCCGAACTGACCTGGCCTCAGGATGTTGTTGGGATTCGAAAAAGCAGCAACGATGCGAATACTTCCCGTGGTGATGTCTACCTGGCGATCCGTATAAAGTATCTTGCCCTTCTCGGGGTAAACAGTGCCATCCGCCAGAATCAGTTGGAGAGGCGGCGCGTCAGGTGGAGCGTTCCTCTGGCTGCTCGCGTTAATCTGTTTCGCGAAGCGCATATAGGTCTGCTCGGCGATAGGAAAGTACGCTTTGATGGGATTTACGCGCGAAACCGAGGTCAGCGTCGACGTGGGAGTGACCAGATTTCCGATTTGCACCTGCACGATACCCGCTATTCCGTCCAGGAGCGAAGTAACGTGCGTGAAGTCGAGGTTCAGCTGCGCCTGTTCGACCTGGGCCGCCGCGGACTTCACCGCGGCGTCGGCCGCCAGGTTTGCCTGGATGTCGTTGTCCAACTGGCTCTGAGCGATCGCGCGTTCTTTCGCCAGCGGAGTATCCCGGTCGACATCGAGCTTCGTCTTGCCGAACTGGGCTTGCGCTTGCGCGAGCTGCGCTTTGGATTGATCAAGCACCGCTTGAAACGGACGAGGGTCAATCTCGAAGAGAACTTGACCTTTGCGGACAGGTGAGCCTTCTATATAGTTCTGCGAAATAAGATATCCGGTTACCTGCGGCTGGATTTGCGCGTTTTCGTACCCGTCCAGCGTCGCCACCCACTCCTCATATATCGGAACGTCTTGTTGGACGACCCCGACGACGTTCACCTCCGGCGGCGGGGGTTGCGAAGCAGCCTTGTCGCTCTGGCAAGCCGCGAGCATTATGGACACGGAGAGAGCAGCTAGTACGAGGGGAATCGAGAGTCTCTGAGACACCTTTCCCCTATGTGGATTGAAGTTTCTTGATTTCATTGACATTCCTTTTGGGACACGGGAAAGCGGACAACCTGCGCCAACGGCGGCGTTTTTGAATAGGGCCGTTACGCCTGCAGCACGACAACGTACTGTACCGCGCTTCACGTTGGAAGGAAATGCCGTCCTTTCCGCGAACAAACCCGATGAAGTCAGGCGGTCCGCAGCTGCTCGTTCCGAAATCCGCGCGTCGCAAAGATGCCGAGCGCGACGAAAACAAGCAACGCTATAAGCTGCGCGACCTTAAACGGCGCCTCGGTCTGCGTCGGAGCCAGCGCCTTCAAGGCCCGCACCTTCTGGAAGAGCTGCGCGATCAATACGAAGCAATTCAAATACAGCGCTATCACCGCGTTGATCGCATATACGTTTCGCATCGCGCCGGCCAGTCGCTTTAGGTACAGCGCGTAAATCGCGAGCGCAAGCACGATTAGCGACACGATGCCTATTGCGTGCGATGGCATAAAATGGTGCACGGGAAACATGAAGCCGGTGACGCTGGTCAAAACGGTGGTCGATAAAAACGTCGCCGTCCAAACAGGCAGTCGCTTGCCAAGAAGCAATCCAAACGCAACGACAAATCCGGACCCGATCCCGATCAAACTGATTGCCACGTGAAACAGCGTAAATGCACCCATGAGTTTTCTTTTCTCCCTTTCGTGGAGACACCCCTACGGCGAGCAACGACTAGCACTTCCCACTGCTAGCTTCGAAAGAACCTGCCGACGCCCACGGAACGACCGAACCCGCGGCTTACTAAGTCGATCGCCCGTGCGAGCCGGCCTTTAGGCGGCCGCGCGACCGCTGCGCTGGAAGAAACTCAGCAGGTCCGCATTGATCTGATCCTTCAACGTCGAGCACATTCCGTGCGGCGCCCCCGGATAAACTTTGAGCGTAGCTTCTTTGATCATCTTGGACGAGAGCAACCCCGCCGCCACGATTGGCACGATCTGGTCATCGTCTCCGTGGAGAACCAGCGTTGGCACGTCGAACTTCTTGAGATCTTCCGTGAAGTCCGTTTCCGAAAACGCTTTGATGCAGTCATAGCAGGCTTTATGTCCAGCAATCATCCCTTGCAGCCAGAACGAGTCTCGCAATCCCTGCGAAACCTTCGACCCCGCGCGATTCGCTCCATAGAACGGCGCGCTCAAATCCCGGAAGAATTGCGCCCGGTCGCTCTGCACCGCGGTGCGAAGCTGGTCGAACGCTTCGATCGGCAACCCCGCCGGATTGGCCGCCGTCTTCAGCATCAGTGGTGGCACCGCGCTGATCAGCACGGCCTTCGCTACGCGCTTGGTGCCGTGGCGCCCGATATATCGCGCGACTTCGCCGCCCCCCGTCGAATGCCCGACATGAATCGCATCCTTCAGGTCCAGCGTGGTGACCAGTTCGGCCAGGTCGTCCGCGTAGGTGTTCATCTCGTTGCCATCCCACGGCTGGCTCGACCTGCCGTGCCCGCGTCGATCGTGCGCCACGCACCGGAAGCCGCGATCGGCCAGAAACAGCATCTGATCCTCGAACGCGTCGCTGCTAAGCGGCCAGCCATGACTGAATACGACTGGCTGCCCTTTGCCCCAGTCCTTGTAATAAATCTGTGTCCCATCTTTCGTTGTGATTGTGGCCATGCGATTTTCTCCTTAGCTTTAATACGGAAACGAAATATACCGTTGGGACCGTAGTTCTTACCTTCTCATCATGCGTGCTGCTGTCTCTCGCCACCGCGCGTCTCGCGAATTCCGAAGCTTCGTCCGGGAAACCAGTTCTTGCCCATCGACCGAAGCCTTCTCGACTTTCGCAGAGCCGCCCTCGCGTGAAACAACCGCGCCTTGGCGGCGGCGACCGAAATTCCTAGCACATCCGCGGTTTCCCGCATGGACCGGTCCTGCAGCTGACCCACTTCGACCGCCTTGCGGATCGTCGGCCGGAGGTCGCTGACCGCGGCCTTCAGAATCTTCTCGCGTTCGGTCTGCGCGTAAAGCCGTTCGGGATTTGCAGCACTGTCCGAAACGATCCAGGCTTTCGGAGCCATGCCCAGATCGCCGCCGTCATCGTCGATGGAGTGCTCGGGATGCGTGCGCTTCTTGCGGAGGATCATCAGCGCCGAATTGATGGCGATGCGCGTAAACCACGTGGCGAAGCTGGACCTGCCGTCAAAATCCTTAGCGTGCACGAAAGCGTTCATGAACGCCTCCTGAAGCGCGTCTTCCGCATCCTCACGATTTCGTGTAATGCGATGGAGCGTCTTCAAGACGCGTGGAGCGCTCTGCTGGTAGAGCTCCTCGAACGCGCTGGTGTCCCCGTTGTTGGCTGCAAGTTCAACCGCGCGGCTGGTACGTTCTCTACGGCCGCAGCGAATCGGAGTGGCTGCTGCCGAAAATGGGCCCCAAGATAAATGCGTCACAGTGCTTGCCATTATTTTCCCCAGTCCTTTCAGCGTTCTTTATTGACTTTCCTTTTCGCGCCTTATCCACTCCCGGATGTACGGTGCGCAGTTGAGAAATTCGATCCCACTTCCTTCATATGCACCTAAAAACCTCACGACGGCGGCATCCACAAGCGTCAACTCGTCTAAATCCAACACCCGTACATCGCCGCCGTTCAGCTGCGTCCTCAGTTCTTCCAAATCGCCGGATCGAATTTGCCCAATCAATTTGAGAACTGTGACTCCATCCCTCGACTTTCTTTCAATGCGAAGCGTCATTTGCTGAACTCATGCGGTCAGTAGTGCACCCCACATGCCAAGCAGAAGTTGCAGTATCGCAAGCACTTAGCTCGGTCAACGCAACGCCGAACCTCGGCAATTGCTGATTTTCGGCAGGCAGATGCGGGGGCAATTCGTCAGAATTCAAGTCGAACTTCATCGAAGACAGAGGATTGTTGAACTGACGTTGAATGCAACGTGGAGTGGTTCTAGAACTAGAGCTGTCCAAGGAAGCGGTGGACTACGAAAGGAGGCTGCCAATTCAGATGTGTACTCTACGTCCGAAGCCAGCGCCTTACCCAGTCTGGAATTTGCTCTTGTTGATTCCGAGACTCACAATTTTCGATTCCAACGTCTGCCGAGGGATTCCCAACTTCGCGGCCGCGCCCGATGGTCCCGAGATTCTACCGCCACTCTCCGTCAACGCCGCTTCGATCACTTGCCGCTCCTGATCCGCCTCTAGCTTCCCGAGTCCTCGAGCGAGGTGCCCAGGCACCCGCGTATCGCGGCGCGTGTCCTGCTTCAGCCACATCTCCTCCACGGAAAAAGTGTCGCCGTCGCAGAGAAGAACCGCTCGTTCGACGACGTTCTGTAATTCCCGAACGTTTCCCGGCCAGTCATACGTCTGAAACAATTCGAGAGTCTTCCTCTGAATGGTGCGGATCCGCTTCCCCGCTTTCTTCGCATATCGCTCGATGAGGTATTCCACCAGCAACGGAATATCATCCACGCGTTCCCGCAACGAAGGAATCTGTATGGGGAAAACACTCAGCCGGTAGAACAAATCCTGACGAAACGTTCCGGCCGCGACTGCCTCCCGAAGGTCGCGATTCGTAGCCGCGAGAATCCGGACGTCCACGGAAATAGACTTGCTGCTCCCGACCCGCTCGAACTCGCGTTCCTGAAGCACCCGAAGCAGAGCCACCTGCGTCTCGGCAGGCAATTCACCAATCTCGTCCAAGAAAATGGTCCCGCCATTGGCGGATTCGAACCGGCCCAGCCGCCGTTGAAATGCACCCGTAAAGGCACCTTTCTCATGGCCGAACAATTCGGAAGAGATCAATGAAGGAGAAATCGCGCCGCAATTAACGCGGATGAAGGCTCGCGCTGAACGGTGCGACTCTTTGTGAATGGCCCGGGCGATCAATTCCTTGCCGGTTCCCGTCTCGCCCAGGATAAGAACCGTGGTATCCGCCGGCGCCACCTTCCCGACCTGCACCAGCACCTTCCGAAGCGCTTCCGAGGAGCCCACAATTTCCTCGAACATCGACACCTTGTCGATTTCTTCCCGCAGTGCGATGTTTTCCTTGTAGAGCTGGTCTCTCAGGAGTTTGATCTCCTCAAAGGCCCCTTCTAGCGCGACTCTCGCGGTGTGCTGTTCGGTCACATCCATAACGGTCCCAACAAATTCCACAATATCGCCAGACTCGTTCAAGACCGGATGCCCGATATTGCGGACGTGCCGCACCGTTCCACCCGGAAGGACGACACGATAGTCAAATTCAAAGTCAGCCTTCGCCAGCCGCGCCTGTTCGTAGTCCTGCGCCACGATTGTTCGATCCTCGGGATGAATCCGGTTGAAATGGAATTCAACGTCGGACGTTTCCTCGCCCGGTTGGACGTCCATGATTCGGAGCACTTCAGGCGATACCGTTATTGACCCGGAGTGAAAATGATGTGTCCAACTTCCGTTACGGCCCAATCTTTGACCCTCCAGCAGCGATGCTTCGCTGCGACGGAGTTTTTCCTCCGCCCTTTTGCGCTCGGAAATGTCCCGATAGATGAGATAGACGGCGACCTGCCCAGGCCCAAGCGAAATGCGCACCGCGGAGATCGAAATGTCCAGACGCGTGCCGTCCTTGCGTTGACGCACGCACTCTACGTAGATTTGGTCGCCCGACGTAACCTCATTCCTATAGCCTTGCGCTTCGCTGCGAAACCCCTCGGGCACCACTAAATCCTGAAGGAACCTTCCGATGGCCTCTTCCGGCGTGTACCCAAAGATATGCGTGAACTGCTTGTTTACACGCTGCACTCTGAAACGCTCATCCGTCACGATCACCGCTTCAGGAGCCAGCTCGAACAATCCATTGAGATGCTCGGTCTGTCTTTGCAGGTCCTGTTCGGCGTGCTTGCGTTCGGCGATCTCGATGCGCAGCTCTTGCTCGTTTTCTCGAAGTTTCTCTTCCCGGTTGCGCAAGTTCTCGTATAGGTGTCGGAGCTTCCCTGCCGTATCGTTGAAAACAGTCCCCAGGTGGGCGAGTTCGTCCTCGCCCATCACCGGAATTTGGTGTTCAAATTCACCGCGCGCCAGAGCTTTGGAGCCCTCCATCAAGCCCGCCAGGGGCCCGGTGATGCTCCTGGTGATGGCTAGTCCGAGGACGCCCGCAAATAGCAATGTCAGCACGCCGGTGATGGGCACGAACCAGAGCATGCGCTGCTCCGCGCCTTCGATGTTCGCCACCGCCTGCGACCGGTCGGCGGCTACATCGTGATCAACATCCCTGACCAATTCGGCGCTCAGCGTTTCGAGCGGTTCCACCTGGTTGACCAGCCGCACGCGCAGCGCCACCCAGTCCCCCGACGCGGCCAGCGCCTGAATCGCATCCAGGTGCGTTGGCAACGCGCTTTGGATCGCTTCCAAAGTGGCCAGCACGGTGGGGTCTGGCCGGACCTCGGCAGGCAATCCGTCGAAAGCGGCCCGCGTTTGCTGGGCATCCTGTAAAAGCGTCTTATGAAGCTCGGCCGATTCCCGCATGAGCCGGTCGGTGTTCTGCGAGAGTGCTAGTTCATTGAGCTGGCTGTGGAAGGACCGCAACGCCGTTTGAAAGCGCAAGACGGCTATCAGTTCCTGGTCTACACCCTTCAACCGCTTTGCTTGCACGTGAACGACATGAAATTGCCACAGCAGGAGCGCGTGCCCCGCGGACATCAGCAAGATGATCAGGACAAAACACCACCGCAGGCGCCGCCCGATCCTGGTCCGGTGCAAGCCCAAGGCTTGGTCGGTCGCGCGTCGGATCCAATGGGAAGTTTCTGCGGTCACTCCGTGCCCCTTGCTATCGCCAACACCTGCGTCGTCTTGGGCGACGCGGCTAAACTCGCCGTTCCGTTGCATCCTTCATGAGGTCAGCCGCTCGAGGCTGCGGTCATTTTGGATATGGTACGCCGCTCACGGTTTCAAAGCCGGTTATTTCCACAAGCTCCTTTTCGAGCGCCGCCGCCGCTACCGGCGCTTTCACTTCCCCCGTCAATACCGAGTGCACCGCCCGAACGTACGCTCGTGAAACCTCTTCGTATTTCTCGCCGGTAATCGTCGATGGGCGCGCAACCACGCCACTCCCCGGCTTCCCGCCAGAGTTATCCTGGCGGGCATACGCTGTCAAAATCACCGGCAGTTGGTAGAGCGCAGGTCTCTTGGGCGGCTCGGAATGGGCGCGCGCCTCCTCCAGGTCAGCCTCCTTACGCAACAGGAACCGGACCAGTTCGACAGCCTGGGGTGCACCGACCATCGCGAAACCGCCAGGCCGAACCCTCCCAAAATACCCGCGCGCGTAGCTCCTCCCCCAGGGACGCTGGTCAGACCAATCTGTCCGGAAAAAGGATAGTCCACCGGGTGGCTGATGAAATAATCCGAAGTCCAACCGCGATAAAACGCGGCTCTCCCGGATGTCCAGAAAGCATTGGCCGCGTCCCATTCCTGGTAAGAGACCACGCTCGGGGGCGAGATCGAACCCACCCAGTGCGCGGCGCGCTCCCAGGCGCGAATGGCCTTGGGATTATTGACGCTGACTTTGCCGCTAGGCTCGATAATTCGGCCCCCACCCTCCGCGAATTGCCACTCCAACGCGTTGCACGCCAACCCTTCGCTGGCCGTTCCTGGCCACACGAAGCCCCAAAAATCCTTGGCGCCTTTCGCGCGCTCTCCTTCCTGAATCCGTGCGGCCGTTTTCTCGAGTTCATCCCAGGTTTGCGGCGGCTCACGATAGCCATACTTTTCAAGAAGATCCCTTCGATAGTGCAGGATCCCTATATCCGCGTGATACGGGACCCCCACCAGCTTGTCTTTCACAGTGTAGTTGGCTACCAACTCGCGATCCTGCGACGCCAGTTCCGCGCCAAAATGGGGTCTCAAGTCCACGAGATATTCGTTCAGGATTCTCGGCCAGATCACGTCGATACCGTAGACATCCGGTGTCGGCGCTGCCTTCTTGAGGAGGTCCACCTCCCATGCCAATTGAGCAGGCGAGTTCTCGGGAGCCGGAAGGTGTGTAACTCGAATCCCCGTGGTCCGCGTGAATTCCTGCAACACATCTTCGGAAATCGAACGCCGCTCTCGTGAATCATGGGACCATTCCGGATCGAGAAACGTCAGCGTGACTGGTTCTTTGGCGGAATGCCCGCAGCCGTTCAAAGCCAAAATGAGCAACGGGACGCCGCACGCTGCTGTGATCGTGAACAGATCCCGCCACGATCCTCCAGCGGCACCGGCGCGGCAGTTTGCGTGGTTCGAAATTTTGAACTCCATCGCTTGTTCAACGTTAATTTCGAACGCGGCCGCTCCGCTCGTGCCTTCTAACGGCCAATACCCGAGTGGAGATTCTAGCAAAACGACTTCAATTTAATGTAAGTCTTTAAAACAAGAGGAAATACGCCGCAGCAGGGGAAATGCCGCCCTAGCGTATGCGCGAAATGGGCCACAGCACGATGGACCTCAACACCCGGAATCTCATGTGCTCATAAAGCGCTGCCGCGCGTGTGTTGGCCTTGCCGACATGCAGGAAACTCTTCACCCCAGCAGCTGCGTGGTCTTGCACCAAGCGTTTGACCAGCGTCCTGGCGTAACCCCTGCCGGCGTGCGCCGGATGCGTGCATACCCCGCTGATTTCGCGGTATCCGGTCATGCACAGCCGTTCACCGGCCATGGCCACCAGCTTCCCCTCAACTCGAATTCCGTAGTAGGTGCCCATTTCATACGTGCGCGGCTGGTAAAATCCCGGGAACGCGAGCGAAATCAGGTCGAACATCTCGCCGGCGCAGCCGGAGGTCATCAGAACTGGATGCGCCTCGCCTTCGCCGATCTCGAGTGTTGCATCTTCCGACGCCAACATCTGGAACGTGTGCAGCGGCGGTCCGAAGAAGAGCCCATTCGTTTCCTTCGGCGGTTCGTTAAAAATGTAAACCTGTTCGCCCGGCACCAGCAGTGCCCCGAGTCGCGAAAGCGTGGACTCGCTCGTATCGTCAATCACAGCGAAAGGCGCGACTTCCGCGGGATAGCGCCGCGCCGGCGCCTGGCCGACCGCCAAATGCGCGTGCGCGCTATTCAGGGCATTCCGTACCGGGTCAACAAGAGGGTCGTCACTCATAAACTTTCTTGAGCCGCTGATCTTTTCTCGCGGGCCATTCCAAGTATCGGTTGGCTCGCGGGTGCGCGGCAACAACCGACTTGAAGCCGTCCGCCGGAAACTGTAACTTCGCTGGCGCTCGGCAAAGTGTAGTTCTTCGGATTCGAGGGAAAATCGTGTCGAATCGGCGACGAATCGAATGGTTTACGGTTGCTGCTTTGTTCGCGTTCGGGCTGCAGCCCGTGAGAAGCGGTGTCGGACAGTTAAAATCTCCAGATGCAGATGCTCAGGTAGCGCCCGTGCATTTTACGGCGGAGCAGGACCATCAGCGCATCATGGAACTGCTGCACATCACTTCCCTGCGCCGCGGCGCCGACGGCGATCCCAAATCACCAAATTCGGCGAACTACGACGAATCAAAGGCCGGGCCGGACACCAAACTGCCTGATCCTCTCGTCCTAAAAAACGATAAGCCCGTGACCACCGCCAAAATGTGGTGGGAAAAACGCCGGCCGGAGATTGTGGAGGATTTCGATCGCGAAATCTACGGCCGCATGCCGAGCATCACACCGAAAGTGAATTGGCAAGTCGTCAGCACTACGCGCGAAGTGAACGCTGATGTGCCGGTCATCACCAAGACCATCGTGGGCCACGTGGACAGCTCTTCGTATCCTCAGATTACTGTGAACATCGATCTAACGCTCACGACTCCGGCGAATGCCACCGGCCCGGTGCCCGTGATGATGGAACTCAGCTTCAGCAAAGAATTCATAGCGGAGATGGCCAAGCGCTTTCCGGCCGTCGCCGCGCAAATGGCCGCCGCGAAGGGCCCGACCTGGCAGCAGCAACTCCTCGCCAAGGGCTGGGGCTACGCGGTGATCATTCCCACGAGCTTTCAAGCGGACAAAGGCGATGGCCTGACCCAAGGAGTCATCGGGCTGGTTAACAAGGGACAGCCGCGCAAGCTGGATGATTGGGGCACGCTGCGGGCCTGGGCTTGGGGCGCTAGCCGCGCGCTGGATTACTTCGAGACCGACAAATCCGTGGACGCCAAACAAGTGGGAATCGAAGGCCACTCGCGATACGGAAAGACGGCACTGGTTACCATGGCGTACGATTCGCGTTTTGCGATCGCGTATATCAGTTCATCCGGCGCGGGAGGAGCGGAGCTTTACCGCCGCAACTTCGGAGAGCAGATCGGAAATCTTGCGGGTGCCAGCGAATATCACTGGTTCGACGGAAACTTTTTGAAGTATGCAGGCCCCTTGACGCCGAACGACCTGCCGGTGGACTCACACGAATTGATCGCGATGTGCGCACCGCGGCCCGTCTTCATCGGAGGGGGAGCAACGCAGGGAGATGGATGGGTCGACACAAAGGGCACATTTCTTGCCGCCGTCGGCGCGGGCCCAGTGTACAGACTCTTGGGTCGGAAGGACCTCGGCACCACCGAGTTCCCGCCAATCGAAACCCCGCTGATCGAGGGCGATATTGCATTTCGTCAGCACGCCGGTGGACACACTCCCGGGCCAAACTGGCCGACGTTTCTGACGTTTGCCTCCCGCTATATCAAGGTTGACTAAGAATGCGCCGCCAGCCTCGTGTAGCGCAGGACTTTCGCCCGCCCGATGCCTCCGTCCGCGTGATGTTGGGACCGCGATTAGGACTTTGCCTCGAGAACGCCATAACCTTCAAGGCACTGCCCAAGGCACAGCAGTTGAGCATGACATGCCAAAAAACTATCATCGGATTATGACTCAACAACATAGGCCGGATAAAAGTGATGGTCAGGCGTTGCGCTTTCGGGGCTTGACGGCAGTACTGCCGTTGACGCTGGTTCTCGGTGCGGTTCCCTTCCGAATATCGTCGACACTAGCCAGCTTTTCCGCCGTGGTGATGCGCGTATTTCAGAACAACGATCGCGGCAGCACCTGGTTGGCGTTTGCGTTAGTGTGGGTCATGTGCGCGACGTTTGCGGTCGGCAGCGCCTACGTGGTGTTCTGCGTGTCCGAAACTCGGAAACGCATCCTGGGTCGGGCCCTGGTTTCGCGCGATCGATGACTCACTGCTTTGACTTGTGCGCGCGAATAGTTTGGCACTAGGCCTGTGCCGATTTCCATGAATACCGCGCGCTTCCCGAATGCTCCCCGCGTACGAATCTGCGCTCAATCGGCACAAAATAATCCGCGCTCTGCGGCAGGCATTGTGCCGGGCCTTGGTGTGTTCGGGCCTACGCTTTCAGATCCGGCAGCAGCACGAAGAGTTGGAGAGAGCGCCCGGCTACTTGGTATTTGTCTCCGGACTTAAAGGATTGCGCTTGGATTGAGACGTTAGAGGCGTTATTCGTGTCCAGCAGGAGGGACCAGTGCTCGCTCCCCACCGTGTTGGGAATGGCGAACGGCACTGGCTCGTGGAAACTGTTCATCACGATGAGCAGCGTGGCGTCCGAACCGCGACGCCGCAGGCCGGTCGGTTGCGCGCGTCCATCGATCAACATGCCGAAGCAGCGGTCGGTTTTCCAGTTTTCGTCCTTCATTTCTTCGCCAGAGGGATGGACCCAGGTCACGTCCTTGATGCCCAACTCTTCGTTGAAGATTCCGGTCAGGAAACGGTTGCGGCGAAGGATGGGGTAGCGATGGCGAATCTCGGTCAGTTGCTGAACGAAATTGATCAGCGAGCGACCCTTGGTGGCCATCTTCCAGTTGACCCAGCTAATTTCGTTGTCCTGACAGTAGGCATTGTTGTCGCCTCGCTGAGTGCGCGCGAATTCGTCGCCCGCGAGCAGCATCGGCGTGCCCTGGGAAAGTAATAGCGTGGCGAGAAGATTGCGCATCTGGCGTTCGCGCAGCTTGCACACTTCGTGATTGTGGGTGGGTCCTTCGACGCCGCAATTCCACGAGTGATTGTTGGAGCTGCCGTCTTTGTTGTCTTCGCCGTTGGCTTCGTTGTGCTTGTCGTTGTAGCTGACCAGGTCGTTGAGCGTAAAGCCGTCGTGCGCGGTAACGAAGTTTACGCTGGACCACGGTTTGCGGCCGCTGCGATTGAAGATGTCTCCCGAGGCGCTCAGGCGAGGCGCCACGGCGCCCGCGGTGTCCTCTCCTTTCCAGAAGCCACGAATCGTGTCGCGGTATTTGTCATTCCACTCCGCCCACCCCGGCGGAAATTCGCCGACTTGATAGCCGCCTGGCCCGCAGTCCCAGGGTTCAGCGATCAGCTTGACGGTGCCGAGCACGGGATCCTGACTGCATGCTTTCAAAAAGCCGCTCTTGTTGTCGAAGCCGTTGGGCTCGCGCGCAAGAATGGTGCCCAGATCAAAACGGAAGCCATCGACTTCGGTTTCCTGGACCCAGTAGCGCAGGCTGTCGGTGACCATTTGCATCACGCGCGGGTGCGAGAGATTCACGGTGTTACCGGTACCGGTATCGTTGATATAGTAGCGCGGCTTGTCGGGAATCAAGCGGTAATAGCTGGCGTTGTCGATGCCTTTGAAGGACAGCGTCGGCCCCATCTCGTTGCCTTCGGAGGTGTGGTTGTAGACCACGTCAAGAATGACTTCGAGCCCTGCATCGTGGAAACGCGCGATCATTTCCTTGAATTCCTGCAGGGCGGCGCGCGGCTGCGAGGCGTAGCGTGGTTCCGGAGCGAAGAAACCGATGGTGTTGTAGCCCCAGTAGTCCGTGAGCCCCTTGTCCAGCAAATGCCGATCGTTCACGAAGGTAAACACCGGGAGCACCTCCACCGAGGTGACGCCCAGTGCTTTGATGTACGAAATAACCTCGCTGTTTGACAGCCCCGCGAAAGTGCCTCGCTGCTTTTTCGGGACTTTTGGATGAAGCTTGGTGTACCCGCGAACATGCAGCTCGTAGATAATCGTCCGATCCCACGGAACCTGATGGCGGCGCGTCTCTTGCCGCCACTCGAAGGTCGGATCAACGACCACGCACTTGGGCACGAATGGCGCCGAGTCACGCTCGTCAAAGGAAAGGTCAGCGTTTTCCGCACCGATGGTATAGCCGAAGCAAGCGTCGTCCCAGGTCAAAGAACCGATATGCGCACGCGCATAAGGATCGAGTAAAAGCTTATTGGGATTGAAGCGATGGCCTTTTTCTGGTTCGTACGGGCCGTGAACGCGATAGCCGTATACCGTGCCGGGCTCGAGTCTCGGCACATAGCCATGCCATATTTCGTCGGTGAACTCTGGCATATCGATGCGCTGGCGCTCTTCGATGCCTTCCTCGTCGAACAGGCACAGTTCCACCCTGGTTGCATTGGCGGAAAACAACGCGAAGTTAACGCCTTTTCCATCCCACATCGCCCCGCGCGGGAAAGAATGTCCTTCCTGAATCTCGACATTTCGCCTGTCCTGGATTATTTCCATCTTCGCAGCGGTCATCGCACCCATCGTTAGTCGTCCGTTTCGGTCTTGGATTTGTAGCATCTCTGATGCAAATGTCCAAATTTGAGATACAGATCGGGAAGCCTCTGCATGAAGTCCTGTGGCCACCTACCGGGAAGGCTGTACACGACGCCTCTCCGCGCGCAGGAACGCGCAGGAATTTAGCAAATGTAGGGGCAAGCTCCCGATCGCGCCTATTAAATCGATTTTAGAATGACCAAACGCCCGGGCGGCGTTAGAATGCGCTGGTAAATCGGAGGCCTTGCAAATGATTCTTCGGCGCGCTGTGGTGGTCGCTTTGGTATTTCTCGCGGGTTCTGGCGTGCATGCGCAAACGAAACTATCCCCCAAATGGGAGGAACTCACTGCCGCGGATTTCCGTCAAGGAATCCAGCAATCGAAAGGCGTCTGTCTACTGCCCTTCGGCATTCTGGAAAAGCACGGCCCGCACCTCCCGCTTGGGACGGATTTGTTGAATGTGCGCTATGCGTCTTTGCACGCGGTCGACCAGGAATATGCGATCGTGTTCCCCGAATATTATTTCGGGCAGATTTTTGAGGCCAAGCACGAACCCGGCACCGTCGCCTACAGCATGGAACTCCAACTTCGGCTGCTGCAGGAAACCACCGACGAGATGGCGCGAAATGGCTGCAAGAAAGTGATCATCGTCAACGGTCACGGCGGCAACGAACACTTGCTCCCTTACTTCGCTCAGGCCGAGTTGGATAGACCGCACGACTATGTCGTGTATGTTCTGGACGGAGAACGCAGCAAAGCAGGCGGCCCAGCAAAGAAATCAACGGGCATCGACTATCACGCGGGCGAAAACGAAAGCTCCAATCTGCTCTATTCGCATCCGGAGTTAGCGCACATCGACCGCGCCGCCAGCGAGTCCGGCGCCGACGAGAAAAGACAGAACCTGCCCCAGGGGCTATACACCGGAATCTGGTGGTACGCTCGTTTCCCGAATCACTATTCGGGCGACGGATCGGTGGCCGCCAGGGAACTCGGCGAGTGGAACATGAAGAATTGGATCGAGGTGATCGTCGAATCAATCCGCTCGGTGAAGGCCGACGATGCCAGCCTGAAGCTGCAAAACGAGTTCTATGAGAAGAGTAAGCACCCGCTCGACACGCGACCCTGAAATCACCTTAGCACGCCACCGACGATGCCCAATTCGAAACGACCACAGCCGGGCGAAGACGCTCTAGGGATGAATGCCAGCATCACCCGCCGAGACTTTCTCGGCTCGACGCTGCTGGCCTCGGGCGCGTTGCTCCTGGAGGGTGTCGCCCCTGCGGAGCTTCTGGCGGCCGACGACGAATTCAGCGGCTACGGCGGCGTGGGCGAGTACAGCCGCTCAAACGGAAATACTCTCGAGGTGCTGCAAGCCGGCCACAAGATGCGCGACCGCGCGTACGATCCGCTGCCCGCGGACACCGTTGATACCGGAGAGACTTACGACTGCGTGATCGTGGGCGGCGGAATCAGTGGACTCGCCGCCGCTTTGTTCTTCTTGCGCCTTGCCGGACCAGGCAAGTCGGTTCTCATCCTGGAGAACCACCCCATCTTCGGTGGTGAGGCGAAGCAAAACGAGTTTCAGGTAGATGGACAGCGCCTGATCGCTCACCAGGGGTCCGCGATTTACCTGGTTCCGTATCCCCACAGCTTCATCGCGCGGTTCTATGATTCGATCGGCCTGCACGCGCCGAAGCTGCAATACCAGAAGTGGGCGGGCCCAGAGCCCGAGATGCTACTCGGACGGACGCCCTACGATTCAGCGGGTCTGAGCCGCGGGCAATACGGCTTCTGGTTCGGAGCCAAGTTCGGCCACCCGGATGGCTTGTGGCTGCTCGATCCCGTCGGCAAACAGATGCAGGGCGCGCCCGTTGCGGAGACCACCCGCAAGGAGTTGCAACACTGGTTCTCGGGCAAGGCCGCCGAAGAGTCAAAGTTCGCGCTCCCCAAATACGAAGGTGACCCTGCTTCCCGCCTCTTAGATTCCATGTCGCTGGAGCAGCATTACGTTAAGCATTTTGGTGTGAGCCAGGACACCATTCGCGAATTCTTGTCCCCGGTGGAGGGAGGCGGCTCCGGCCTCGGACCCGACGCGCTCTCATCATATTGCGACTACTCCGCCGACTTGCTGCACCCGTTTGACGACGGCGCCGGCGAAGCCGTGCAGATGTTCCCCGGCGGGAATACGACGGTCGCGCGCCTGATGGTCAAAACGCTCATTCCGCAATCGATCGAAGGGCCCGTCTCCGTGGATGGCGTGACCCGCGGCACGGTGAAATTCGACGCGCTCGATTCTCCCGCTGCGCCAGCCAGGATTCGCCTGTCGTCCACCACGGTTTCGGTCCGGCACGAAGGCGACCCTGCGAAGGCCGAAACTTTGTCCGTCGCCTACGCCCGTGATGGCAAGGTATTTCGCGTCAAAGCACGATCCGCGGTGATGGCCGGCGGAAGTTGGACAACGAAGCACATCGTTCAAGATCTACCGCAAGAACACCGCGCGGCCTACGCGCAGTTTTATCGCTCACCGTGCATGATGGCAAACGTCGCCGTGCGGAACTGGCGCTTCCTCTACAAAATGGGAATCAGCGGCTGCCGTTGGTTCGAAGGCGTCGGCAACTACATGGATGTTTGCCGGCAAGCGATCGTGGGCGTCAACGCCCCGGAAATCAACCCAGACTCGCCCGTCGTTCTCGCGGTAAAGGTTCTGTACTCCTACCCTGGGATGTCCACCGAAGAACAGGGGCATCGCGGCCGCGGAGAGATGCTGGCCACTTCCTTCCGCGATTACGAACGCCGCATCCGCGAGCAGTTCACCACCATGTTCGGAGCCGCTGGCTTCGATGCAAAGCGCGATATCGCAGGAATCGTGCTGAATCGCTGGGGACACGCTTATCTGAATCCGCAGCCCGGGTTTTTCTTTGGGATCAACGGGAATCCCGCGCCGCGGGAAACCCTGCGAAGCGCTCCTTTTGGCCGCATCGCGTTCGCAAATACAGATCTGGCCGGCGCGATGGACCATCGCTACTCGATCCTTGAAGCCCAGCGGGCGGTAAATCAGTTGTTAGATCAGGTGCTACGAAGCTAAGGCCTGGTGGAAACTTACGCGACTAGGTTTTCTTGTCGCCGTAATGAGTAATTTTGCCGTCGTACACCACCGCAACGTAGCGGCCAGCCGACAGGAACTGCATCACCTTCGATCCTTTGCGCGCCAGTTGGGCCCACCGCGATTTCGTTTGCGGGTTTTGTTCCAGGCCGCGTATCGGCGTGCCCTCAAACTTGAAATCAACCTGGGCCAGCTTGTGCTTCGCGGTTCGCCGCACTGGATAAGTGTCGCCACTCAAAATGACCCTCTTGCCGGAATCGACCAGGACCTGCCGCCAAACCGTCAGCAGCGTCTCATTGAATTCCGAAGAGCGAAAATCCGGCGGCATCGCTTGATCTTATCGCAGGTTGCCACGTTTGATGGGGCTTGACAGGCTTCGGAAAGGCTTCGGAGAAAACGGCAGGAGGTCGCGAGAGGCCAAATCGGCTAACGGCTTTGCCGTACTTGCTCGATCCACCGGCACAGAACTTCGGCGTACGGGCGTTCCACGTCGATGAACTCGATCCCCATGCCGATCCGCGGCTTGAGAATGCGCACCACCGCGAGCGCTTCCACCGTTTGACTCTTCCGAGTCATAGCGATGCGCACCCGCGTGCCAATCGCAAGCGGCTTGCTAGTGCAAACAAAGCACCCTCCGAGCGACAAGTCGGAAGTGACCCCGCTCGTGCGCGAGCCCGACTCCATGTCGATAATCTCAACATCGGCCGCAAACGGAAAGCGAATGGCATAGCGGCGGTCTCGGACGCCAGCCTTGAGTGACTGGCCCTTGATCGTGCGATCGTCCATAGAAATCACGTTGCTCAAAGTCTTCACAGTTCGGAATGAGAGGGACACATCGTCGGGGGGAACAATCCCCTTGCCCCTAGTTTGCCTGAAAGGGCCTTGAAACAAAGGGGTTCTCTCCCGCCGCAGGGCGAAAAGATTAACAGCGTCAGGGGCACAAGCGACGCCAGAGTTCGCGCTATTAGTGGGAACGACAAAGCGGCCACCACCTTCGTCCGCACCGTACAAACCCCGTGTTACCCTGCCGTCGTAGCTATCCCTCTAGCGAAACGAGACTATGCGCCCGGAAGGACTTCGGCAAAGCGACCGTGTGAGCTTTCGTATGCCGGTGGAAGCTTCGTGGACGGGTAACGGCGGGCTCGAGGTCAAGCAATCCGCGGAAACGCTCCTGGTTAGCCGCAATGGCGCGGTCGTTCGGCTGCCCGAGAAGCTCTTCGCTGGCCAAGAGATAACTCTGCGCCGGCAGCGTGATGGCGACAGTTGGAAAATCGCGCGCGTGCGGATCGTCGCGGAGATCGACCAGGAACCCGAGGGATTTCTCTACGCCATCGCGATCGTCGATCCGCGAGCGGACTTCTGGGACATCGACTTCCCCGCTCCCCATAAAGCCCAGGAAGCCCTGGCAAGACTTTTAATGGAGTGCAGCTTTTGCCAGCGCCGCGAGGTCGTCTACCTCAATGAGCCGGAGTTGAAATCATTTGAAATTCGAAAATGCGTGGCGCGGGTCTGCCCGCATTGCGATTCGCCATCCATCTGGATCGAGGCCCAGCCGGAGCTAACTCCGGTCGTCCCCGACGTTCCTGACGCACCGGACGGTCGCGTCGCTCCACGACGAAATCGCACGCGGGTCAAAGCGCGCGTTTTGGCGTGCATCCGCCGCCGGGGATTTCAGGAAGAAGTGGCTGTCTGCGAGGATTTGTCGAAGGGCGGCATCAGTTTTCGCAGCAGGAACCAGTATCCCGAAGGTACCCGCGTCGAAGTCGCAGTGCCCTTTACCCCGGGTAGCGCCGCCATCTTTGTGCCCATCCGCATCGTGTCTTCGCAAGCCATTCCAGCCGCGGGGCTCTTCCGCCACGGCGCGGCGTACGTCCGCCCTCCCCTTGATTCAGGTGCTTGAACCATCCCCCGCCATTTCCAGTAAACTGATCCGGGGATTCATTCCATGCTGCGAAGGCTCATTCCTCTTGTGCTGGCCGTTGCCTTTCTGCCTGCCGCACTCGATCTGCGGAGCCAGGCACCCTCCCAAGACCAGTCGGCATCTCCCGCTTCTCGACCCAGCGACGCCCAAACTAAAATCAGCGTCAACTCCGACCTGGTCATTCTTCCCGTTACCGTGAAAAATCAATTGGGCGAACTCGTCCCGGACCTCGAAGAATCCGACTTCCGCGTATTTGACAATAACGTGGAACAATCCGTGGACGTCTTCACTGCCGAAGCCTTCCCTCTTTCGCTCGTCATCCTCATTGACGACGACTTGAGATCCAAAGAGGCTGCCCAAATGGCCCCTACGCTTCGCGCCATCACTGCCGGGATCAGTGCCAACGACGAAGCCATGGTCTGCCGCTTTGACCTCGACTTCTATCCCGGTGACTCCTTTACCGGCGACCTCGACAAACTCTGGGCCGATCTTAAAAGCGTCCAGGACAAGGCCGGCCCATCCACCGCCGCGCCCGCTCCGTTCGTCGGTTCGCCGTCCGATCATCCGCTAGGCGTCGGCGAACCCCAACAGAAAGTTCCCCTCAAGTCCGGGTCACGCCCCACCAAAGCCCTCGACGACGCCATCCATTCTGGCGCGGCGTTACTGCACGACCGCGGTCTCGCCCGCCGCAAAATCATCCTCGTCGTTTCCGACGGTGTGAACGGACCTCAATTCAATCACTTCACCTATCAGGACTCCCTCCAGGCTCTCCTGCACGACAATATTTCGGTGTACAGCCTCGCCGTCGGCAACAGCGTCATCAAGCACAAGTTCTCCCGCTTGATCAACTACTCGAACGATTCGGGCGGCGACATCTACTACGCCTCCACCAGCGCCGGAATCGAAAAAGTCTATTCTCAAATCACCGAAGAAGCCCGCCACGAATACACACTCGCCTACGTCCCTCGAGGTACCCGTTCCACCTCCACCTATCACAAAATAGAAGTCCAGGTATCCCGCCCCGCCGTGACCGTAAAAACCCGCCAGGGCTACTACACCACCCAGCCCACCTCCAGCCCAGCCGGCAAGGACCGCCGCTAGCGCCAACCTTCGTTGAGACGCCATCGAAAGAAACGTTTCGCCGCATACTTCGTCTAGGCCAGTGAGGACTAACCCGCATGCGCCTGATCAAGTTGGCTCTGGTCATTTTCGGCAGCACCACTCTGCTCTGGCCACAGGCCGTTCGACTCAAAACAACCGATGCCGTTCTGGAAAAATACCAGCAAGCGTTGGGCGGTGTGGACGCCATAAAAAAAGTACAATCGCTGACGGCACGCGGAGAAGTCGAGTCCACCGGCATGCAAGGCAAGGCGACCTTCGTCTATTACGCCAAACCCTTTAAGACCCTCCTTAAAGTGACACGTCCCGACGGCAACGAGATCATTTCAGGGTTTGACGGCAGCACATCATGGTCCGTCACCCCGAAAGGGCCGAGCATAGACACCGACACCCCGCTGGAAGCCGTCCGCCGCGATGCCGACCTTCAATATCCACTTCACCAGCCAGACTATTTCCAGAAACTTGAATTCGCGGGCGTCACCGATTTCGAAGGCCGGCCTTGCTATTGGCTTCACGCCACCACCCATTGGGGTAAGGACAACAATCAGTTCTATGATGTCCAGACCGGCCTGCTCGCGGGTTACCGTTTTCAATCCGACGATTCATCCTCCGGCACAGCGGTCGCCTTGTTCCAGGAGTACAAGAACTTCGGCGGTCCGTTAGTCGCCACCAAACGCATTTCGCGCAGCGGCGAAGACACACAAAGCTTCACGCTCGCGTCCATAACTTACGAGCCCGTCCCGGATTCCATGTTCGAATTGCCGCCAGCCATCCGCGCCCTGTTGAAATAAGGACGCGCTTTTGAGCTCCGGCGTCGTCGCTTAGTCTGCGCACAGGTATTAACATGCCGGACGATTGCTTAGGTGGAACACTGCGAGTGATAAGTTGTTGCTGGAATTTTACATTCACCGTAACTTAGCCACTGCACGTACGAGAAGACTCTGCGGCACGTTCCCGTTTCGGTTCGTACCGCGCCCGCCGATTGACTCCCCCGGGCCCCTAGTGCGCTGGATGTGTGCCCAGTCGGTTGCAACGATGAACAGATGTTAACATTTATTGCTATTACTTAGGTGGGCATGCACGGAACGAAAAGCTATTGCAGAAATTTTACGTCCACCGTAAGGTAAGTACTTAGCGTATTATAACACTGCAGTACGATCCCGTTTCGGTTCGTACCGCGCCCGCCGATTGATTTCCCTCCGGGCCCACTGGTGCTAGATGTGTGCTCGGTCGATCGGTCGCAGGAATTGTCTTGTTTTTCGTCGCAGCCAAGAAGCTGCTGACATCAAGGAGCCCACCATCAATATGAAAGCCGCTTCGAAGTTTCCATGTGCTGTGACTCTACTGTTTGCTTCCCTTTTGCTGACCGCCTGCAGCGGTCTGCCGCAAAACGCCAGCCCCACAGGTGCGGGCAGTGGGCCCTACACCATCAGCGGCACGGTGACTGGCATGACCGGCACCGGTCTAGTTCTCCAGGACAATGGTGGCGACAACCTCACCATCACGAAGGCCGGCACCTTCGTTTTCGCGACGTCCATCGCTAAAGGCGGCGCGTACCTGGTTACCGTCGCCACGCAGCCCACCAATCCTGCGCAGAGTTGCGCTGTCACCGGTGGGAGCGGCACAGCCACAGCTAACGTCTCCACCGTCGCCATCGCCTGCACCACGGCCGCCACCAACGCCACCATCGGCGTCACCGTCTCCGGACTCACCGGCTCCGGACTCATTCTCCAAGACAATGGCGGCGACAGCCTCACCATTCCCGCGAACGGCTCCTTCACCTTCAAGACGCCCGTCAACGGCGCTTACAATGTCACTGTTCTTACTGAGCCCACCAGCCCCAACGAACTCTGCACCGTCGCCAGCGGTTCCGGCACTGCCACCGCCAACGTGACGGGCATCGCGGTAGGCTGCGTCCCAAGCTTCACGATCGGCGGCAACGTCACCGGACTGGTTGGCAGCGGCCTCGTTCTGCAGGACAATAAGGGCGACAACTACACCGTCACTGCAAACGGCGCCTTCACGTTCAAGACCCAGCTTGCTACCGGCACCGCCTACGCTGTGACGGTCTTCTCCCAACCCACATCGCCGGCCCAGACCTGCGCGACAGTTCAAGGTACCGACTCCGGGACGGCAACCGCCAATGTCACCAGCGTGGCCATCAACTGCAAAGCGGTTACCTTCAGCGTCGGCGGCACGGTCGTCGGCCTTGCCGGTCGGACCCCCACGCCTCCGAACTCCATCAACCTCCCACTGAACGACAACAGTTTCGAACTGCAAAACAACTTGGGCAACACCCTGATCGTTCCGCAAAACGGGCCATTTACCTTCGCCACTCCTGAAGCTCTGAACGACCAATTCCAAGTCTCAGTTTTTCACGGGCCTAGCAGCCAGTCTCAGGGCTGCACATTATGGAATTACAAAGGTGTGGTGACCGCGAACATCACGAGCATCATAGTCGATTGCGCCCATAACGACTGGACGTGGATCGATGGCACGAAAACGGCTGGCGTGGCATCACCTCCAACACCTCAATATGGTGCGTTTCCCCCATCCGCGCCTCAGTCAACCCCGAACCCTCTGACCAATACGCCTGGCGCGCGCTACGGCGCTGCCGGTTGGACAGACAAGTTCGGCAATCTCTTTCTCTTCGGTGGCGACGGCTGGGAACTGTCCGGAAAGAGCCCGGCCGATACGCTGAATTCAGCGATGAATGACATGTGGGTTTGCGAGATGTTGGGGGATTTTTGCGAATGGCAGTTGGTCGGAGGCTATGACGCGACTGCGGTGGGCAGCGGCTCGACCACCACGACCTTCGGCAAGGAAATTATCGCCGCCGCCCAGCAACAGGGCCCCCCGCCCGCCGTGGTCCCAGGAGGACGATTGGGCTCGGCGACGTGGACCGACACGTCTGGAAATTTTTGGCTCTTTGGCGGTTCCAACGGCAACAATTTCCGAAATGATCTCTGGAAGTACAACACCGCCGCGTTCAACGGCGGCAACTACACGGATACGGAAGGGCAGTGGTCTATGGTAGGAGGGAGCAACCTAACAGACCAACCCGGTACTTACACTGGGGGTACACCGTTTCCAGGTGCCCGCACAAACGCCGTCACCTGGACGGACGGTTCGGGGAATTTCTGGCTGTTCGGCGGTTACGGGTACGACGGCCAAACTCCCGCGGTCCTTGGATCACTCAACGATCTCTGGGAATACACCGCTGGCAACTGGGTCTTCGTCTCTGGCGGCAATACGAACAAGGCCAACCAGAATGGGAACTACGGCACCCAAGGAACCGCGGCATCGACCAATGTGCCCGGCGGACGACAAGAAGCTGTCGGCTGGGCCGATGCCAACGGAAATCTCTGGCTCTTTGGGGGCGAAGGTCAAGACTCCGCCGGTACCGCGTTCGGTATCCTCAACGATCTGTGGGTGTACAACATCGCCAGCAATCAATGGACGTGGGTGGCCGGGTCAACATTGGCAAACCAGACTGGCACTTATCCGGCTCAACCGGTGGTAGGTGCTTCAAATACGACAGACGCAGCAGGGACCTGTGGACTGGCTATCGGCGACTCCGCAATTCCCTGTTCGCCTATTTCCCTGACCGGCGCTCTCCCCGGGTCGCGTTGGGGCGCAAGCGGCTGGATCGACGCCAGCGGAAATCTCTGGCTCTTTGGCGGGTGGGGCCTGGATTCGACAGGGACCAATGGTAACGGCGCCCTGAACGACTTGTGGGTCTACACTCCGAACTCCACAACAGGCCAGCCGGGCACCTGGGCTTGGGTCAAGGGTTCGAACACCGGCGGCCAGAACGGCGTCTACGGCGACGAGCTAATCCCCTATAAAACGTACGAACTCTGGACGCCTGGTGGCCGTAGCAACGGGACGTCTTGGGTTGACCAAAACCATCAGTTCTGGCTCTTCGGCGGTGCGGGCTACGATTCCACCAGCACAACCGGAAACGGCTACCTCAACGACATGTGGCGCTACCTGCCCTATCCATGATCTGGGTTCCGTAACTGCCATTTAATTCGACCGGCCTGGATGCGAGTCCCGCAGCCAGGCCGGTTTCATTTTGACCGCCGCAATCTCTCTTAGACCGCGGTCAACCCCCTTCTCGAACGACATCTCCCGTCTTCTCTGTGTCCTCTGTGCCTCTTGCCTCTGTGCCCTCTGTGTTGAAATCCTGCTGTCTCTTGCTTTCTCTCCCACTGCGAAACTGCGCGCGCCCTCTGCGCCTCCTCGTTATCCTTATCTCTTTCTTCCGCTGTCCGCCCCGGATCCGCAGAGTGTCTCCCCTAAGTTGATGTCGTTCTCAAAATTTTATTCCTTCCTGTACACTCTTCCCTGTCATTTCGATTCTCTCAAAGGAGACTTCCATGTCCGAAGCCGCCACCACTGGCGCCGATTTCAAAAAGCAGCTCCGCGACGGCCACCCCAAGATCGGCCTGTTCCTCAACTCGCACAGCCCGACGGTCGCCGAGCAACTCGCGCACTCCGGCTACGACTGGCTCCTGGTGGACACGCAGCACGGCCCTATGGACTACGAGCGCCTCTCCGCCATGCTGACCTCCATCGCTCTCGGTGGCGCCAAATCCATGGTCCGCGTAGGCGGCTACGACGACCGCCCCGGCATTCAGCAAGCCCTCGACATGGGCGCCGACGGCGTCCTCGTCCCGTACATCAACACCGCCGAAGAAGCCCGCCAAGCCGTAAGCTGCACAAAATATCCCACCGCAGGCACCCGCTCAGTCTATTTCCCGCAGCGCAGCATGAACAAAGCCGGCCTGCTCGGCTATGCAGGCGCAGCCAACGACAATCTGATCGTCGCTCTGCAAGTCGAAACCGCCGACTGCATAAAAAATATGGCTGAGATCGCCGCAGTCCCGGGCGTAGACATCCTCTTCCTGGGCCAAAACGATCTCTGCATGTCCATGGGTCTCTACGAGAAATACAAATTCCCGGACATGTACACGTCGCCCGAACTAGCCGCCGCCACCGACAAACTCGTCGCCGAAGCCCGCAAAAACAAAGTGATCCTGGGCCTCTTTCTCTTCGGCACCGCCCGCGTAGGCGAATTTCTGCACAAAGGCTTCACCTTCATCAGCCTGGGCAACGACCTCCACCACGTCCTAACGCAATCCGCCGCCTACATGAAAGACGTTACCGCCACCGCCAAAGAAAAATCCAAGCAGTGGCAACCTCGCCCCAGCGCGCTCCTTTAATTTTTCCTGATTTTTTTCCGGCACTTGTAGGGGCGCAGGACTCCTGCGCCCTATCTCGGCAACCAACTCAAATCCGTGCTCGCTCTTCCGAAACCCGCGCGGCCCCATAGCGCTCCGTCGCGTCCCTACTCGTCCAAATCCTTCTCCGGCCCGCGCTTCCCCCGAAAGAAATACGACGCCGCCCCGATCACAACCGAGAAAAATCCCACTGCCCCAGCGATCAACGTAAACCCGCCCCAATCCACCCGAGCCCCGGGCATGCCCGCAAACTTGGCCGACCACACCGGCGCATATCCCAAAGCCACATGAGTGTAGGGACTACCCGCGGGTGTAGGTGTCCAAGGCGCGTAAAAACACAAAATCACCATCCCAAGCGCAAAACAGAACAGCGTGACGTTGTAGAAAGTCTTCATTGTCCTCGCGTTGTAGGACGCACTTCCATTTCGCCGAGACAATTGCTCCTGCCGTCAGCGTCATGATCCGCTCTGCAACGACTACTTGATGATGTCCAGCCCATACGACGGCTGACTGAAGGTGCCACCAATTTTGATGGGAACGATCTCGGCGTTCTTCACTTTCTTGGAAGTCCTGAAGAATTGTTCAGCGACTCGGAGGAATGCCCCCTTGAGTCCCGACGAGCCTTTGGACAGCTTGTGATCCACGCGCAAATGTCCGTGCAGGTCGATCTTCTCGGTCAAAATCCCGTACGTCCCGTGCAGGTGCACTTTAACTCCGGGCACGTAAAAATAGAGGTCACTGAAGGTGGCCACAGCATTTTTCATCTCGACGCGCCCCTGCATGGTTTCCTCGACGCTCGCCGCGGGCGCCGCCTCGCTCGGCTTCCCACCCAACGCCACCTTGCTCAAATCATCGACCGCCTCCTGCGTCGTCGCCGTCGTAAAATCCGCCGACCCAATCGCAAAGTCACCCTGCAAATTCACGCGTTCGATAAAGTCGCGCTCCCCAGGCGGAACCTGCACCTGCACGCGAAAATTCATCGCCCCCGCCATCGCCGGACGATCGGCCTTCGCCAGCAGCCACAACCAATCCTGGATCGTCCCCGTCTTCTGCGTCCCCTCCAGCGTGACCGTCTTGCCCGCCGTTCCAGCCTTGCTGGCCACGTCTCCGCGCGTCACCAATGACGTCTTCCCAAACTCTGCTTTCACCAACTTCAACTCCACATCTCCATCCATCCCATTCACCGTGGCCGCAAACTCCGTCTTCAAGTGCACCGCATGTCCACTGCTCCGATCGATCTCGAAATTCGGCACATCCGTATTCCCAGCCACCTCCATCTGCTCTAGCGTCCCGCTGAACCTCCCCGTGGACGAAAGTGTCCCTCCGATCGCCGCAAACGCTCCCAGGTCCGCATGCTCGAAAACGTAATTCCCGGAAGCCGGCGTTTTCCCAGGATCATCCCGCCTCAACGGCCCAAACCGCCCGTCGGCGCGAATGTCCCCAGGAGGCGTCGGATTCCGCAAAGCCACATGAAACGCCATCTCGCGTCCCTGCCCGGCCCCATTCAGCGTCAACTTCTGAATCTCGAATTTCACTGGTCGTGCGCCAGGATCCCCGGAAGCAAACTCCAACACCGCATCGTCCGCATTGATTTCCCCAATGATGACCTTCGTCTGATCCCTGCCCGCCCCGGCCTGCGCTTCCGTCCCAGCTCGTTCGCTCCGCGCCGAAGCAACCACATGCAAGCCCTCGACTCTCATCCGCGGAATGCGCTTAGGAATCGTAAAGAAACCCACATAGCTTCCCTGAATCGTGAGCCTTTCGACAGTAGCGATCGCCGGAGCATCGCGGTCGCCGTTCCGCCGAAAAGTAACCCCTTCCATCACGCAGCCCGGCGCAAAGTACGTGACCCGAAAGCTCTTAACCTCCACCGAGCTGGCAAACGTCTGCTCCAGCGCCTGAACGACCGACTCCCGAGTGAACGGCCAATGCGTGGCAATCACCACGCCAGCAATTCCCAGCACCGCGACAACCACCATCGCAGCAATCTTGATCCACCGAATCTTGATCGAAAAGGCCAAGCGATGTCCCTCTTATCGTCCCGTGATTCCTTCCGCTATCGCTTCTTCAAGAACCGTCATCCTGAGCGCATCCGGCTAGCATGCGCGAAGCACCCAACATGAAACCCGCCACCAAACTATCCCCACCAACACCGAACAGCGCCCAATACAACGCCAGCCGAGCAACCACAACTCGCTGCCGCTTTGATGCTGCAAGCCCGCGAACAGACTTCGAAGGCGGCGGCGCACGCTAACGCTGCTTGGCCCGAGCATCGAGCTAACCTCGAACGCCCTGCCTCCGATTCAAAGCACCTCTAGCGCCACACGATCCTCTGGACACCAGGCGGATCATGAGAGTACATTCTCCGCAACGTCCCCTCCACCGCACCTGCTAGGGAGGTCATCATGCGAATCCCCAACGCAGCAAAAAGCTTCTTTCACTCACACAAGAACGATCCCAAGCAACCCGAAGACCCATCCATCTTCGACTCCGGCATAGGAGACTGGATTCTCGACGCAGTAGCCGTAGCACTGATCGTTCTGGTCGCAGGGACACTGCTCCGCTGGGCCTATCTGGCGATTTCCCGCTAGCACTCGATCTTCAGAGCGGTCTCCCAGTGTTCGAGTGCCCGCACGCCGCGTCCGTGTTGCTCGGTGGCGTGTTAGTCGATGCTATGACTGTTTCAGCCCACCAATCCCGCGGAGACTTCATTGACATCTGTCGGTTTCCGATATCCAATGACACCGCACACAGGCCAGTTCCCCCCGGAATCTCAAAGCCCCTAAGGAGAGAGGATCGATGAAGAGAACTCTGACATTGTGTTTGGTCGGTTTCGTTCTGTTGGTGAGCGCCGCGCGGTCTCAAGCTCAGAAGGCTGGCGGGACCGAGAAGGCGGTAGCCGCACTCGAAGAACAATGGCTGCAATCGCAAAAGACAAATAATCCTGATCTCGTCGCACCGCTGCTGGCCGACAATTTCGTGACCACCTCGAGCGACGGCAAGGTTGCCAGCAAGGCCGAGATGTTGGCAATTGTGAAAGCAACCAAATATTCCAGCGCGGAGTATAGCGATGTGAAGGTCGCTGTTTTTGGCGATACGGCCATTGCGACCGGGATCGAGAAATTGAAGGGCACGGATTCTTCGGGTAAGCCGCTCGACGCGAATGAGCGTTGGACCGATACCTGGGTGAAGATGCCAAGTGGAAAGTGGCAGTGCGTTGCCAGTCATCAGTCGCCAATCAAGTAACCGCGGACCAAGTAACGAAAAGCAGAATCGGCATAGGGGAAGTGGTCGCCCACTCTCCCCTGCCACACCACCGGACTTGCGGGTCCGCATCCGGCGGTTCGGCGGGGTGAGCTACCCGTGAGCTGTGAGCTCGGGAAGTCCGAGCGAGGCGAAGAAAGCGTTGGACAGAGCCATTTTCAGCGCTGGCGTGTTGGCAAGGTGCCACGGTCCATCGGAGCTGCCCGCCGTTTGCGCGGCGTCCTGCGCAGCGATGCCGCGCTTGCGGAGCTCCCGATATCTTGTGGTTCCTCGTTTCCACTGCTTCCAGACCATCGACCGAAGTCGACGTCGGATCCATTTCTCCAGTTTATTGAGCACTTCCGGTGTTTCGCATCGGCCGAAGTAACCGATCCACCCGCGGAGATACTCCGCTAAGTCATGGATCATTCGGGCGAGGCTTATGCCCCGTGTCCGCCGTGTAACCTCCCGAACTCGCTCCTTGAACCGTGCCGCCGTTTTCGGCGCCAAGCGCCTCTTCGGTTGCTTGTGATTCGTGAAGCTGAATCCCAGGAATTTTCGTTGCCATGGTCGAGCCACTGCACTCTTCTCGCTGTTCACTCGAAGCTTGAGCTTCGTCGTGAGCAGCCTCGTTACACTGCTCATGACCCGTTCGCCGGCCCGCCGACTGCGGACGTAAATGTTGCAGTCATCCGCATATCGGGTGAACCGATGTCCGCGCCGCTCCAGCTCCTGATCCAGTTCGTTGAGTACGATGTTCGATAGCACGGGCGAAAGAGGACCGCCTTGCGGCGTTCCTTCCTCGGCCGGACTCACCAGCCCGTTCTCCATTACTCCAGCTCGCAAGAACGCACGAATCAGTCTCAGCAACCGCTTATCGCTGACCCTTTCGGCGATCTTTGCTAGCAATCGGTCGTGGTTGACCCGATCAAAGAATTTCTCGAGGTCCAAATCCACCACCCAGCGGTAGCCTTCGGCCTGATACTGTTGAGCCTGCTCCACCGCCTGATGTGCCGATCGCTTGGGCCGAAACCCATAGCTATGTTCAGAGAACGTTCCGTCCCAGCTCCTCTGCAGTACCTGCATCACCGCTTGCTGGATGAACCGATCCAGCACCGTCGGAATGCCCAACTTGCGCACTCCGCCGTCCGGCTTCGGGATTTCCACTCCTCTTACCAGTTGCGGCTTGTAGGTTCCCCTGAAGAGTTGTTCACGAATTGCTGGCCAGTGCTCTTTCAGGTGCCCGGGCAGCTGCTCGACAGTCATCCCGTCGATGCCCGGACTCCCCTTGTTGGCTTTCACTCGTCGTAGCGCCTGCTTGCAGTTTTCCCGCTCGCAGACTTCTGCCATCCACTGCTCGGTAGCCGGACTTTCTGCTCTGCGCTCCGCCAACTCCGATTCGGTCCCTTCTACGAAGGCCCTCGGGGCTGCACCCCTGCTCTCCTCCGGGAAGACCAGACGATACTGGCTTTTCTGCCGCTTGTCGGTGGTTGAGTTGCCCCGCGTACTCATCGCTCCCTTTATCCCCTTGCGGGGACCGTTCGGGCCTTCACTGCTCGCGCAGCTACTACGCCCTCTGCTGACTTCTGCCACCGGGTCAGAAACGATTTCTCGCTCCTCAGTCTCGAATGCGAGACCGGTAGCAGATCTCCCGAGGTAAGTTCGACCGCCTTCGACGCGCAACCGCTGGATTTACATTCAGTGCCCTTGATGGATGTGGGCTTCGCTGCCATTTGCCAGCTCGCCCGAACACTGCCTGCCTCCTATCCAGTTCTTGTTCATCAGCTCGCGTCTTTGCTCCGCGCTTCTTTCAGGCCCCGCCTCGCGGCGAGTGTTATTTCACCCTTGCGCTTCGCTATCACTTCACGTCCATCACGTTGTGAAGAGGACTTGCACCTCCAAGCTGTCGATCATGCTCGGCACACAAAATGGAATGGCCGCCGTACTCGGCGGCCATTTCTGTTATCTACGCCAAGTCCCAATGTACCGGATCACCAAACGTAAAACGCAGCAAGGGTGATCGACAAAAGTGATTAAGAAGGCTGGTCAGGAAGGGTGATCAGGCGAGAATGACGCGTCACCCGACGGTAACCGGCGCGGCATGCGAGAACCACACCGAAGTAGCCAGCGCCGTCATTTCCAACGGTTCGCTCGCAACCACAAACTCCAGCCCAACCCCAAATTTTCCGCCCGCCAACTCGCTGCAATACACCACGCGCGCCGCAGCTGTGAAATGAAATCCAGGTATCGACACCAGAATCGTCTCCCCCAGCGGCCAGGCGCTTCGCGAAATCACCTTCACGCCGCGCGAACTGACATCCGCGGTCAGGCCGGTTTCGACTCCTACTTTCTCCTGCTTGCCCACAAGCAGTGCCGTAACCTTCATGTCGATACGATTTTCCGCGCGCATCGCCGCATACATCTGTTGTGTCATCGGTCAGCCTCCGGAACACAATTCCCCAGGGGACAACCGCGGCCGCAGCCCTGCTGGGACAAGCCGCCGCGCTCGTGACCAATCATAATCACGGAAACCGCGCCAAGGTAACCAATCCGCAACCCCTGCTGTCGAAAACGACATCATGACGCGGACATCCACGGCCCGCGCGTTAGTGTGTTTGCCGTTTGAGGCGGTTGGCGGCGTTCCTGTTAGTGTCCTGGGCTTGGTGCTGGCGATCGGTCGTTGCGGGGTTGTCCTCGTTATCGCGTTTGTGAAACAGGCTGAGGAGGAGACGGCTCGTCTGGGCATCGTCTTCCTCTTCTTCGGCCCTATGCTCGCGACCGAGGGCGGAGACGCTGTTGAGGAGGAGTTGGGAGATGTAGGCGAAGGCCACGGCGTCGCAGCGGGTGATGCGTTTGTGGGCGAGTTGCTTGACGAGATTGCCGAGGAAGGCGTTGACGGAACCCGCGGATGTGAAATCTCCGACGTTGTCGAGGAGTTCGTTGGCGGCGGCTTCGTTCTGGAGGCGGCGTGCCTTCAGTTGCTTGCGGACGTGGTGGGCACAGAGGGTGGAGTCGGGATCGGCGGTGAACATGTGACAACGATGGCCTTTGCCGTTGATGTGCTGGCAGGGGGAGAGAGCCGGGGATTCCGGGACGATTGCGCTGGAGAGGGTGGCCCCACCCCGGGGGTTTTTGCGTAGTGATTTGATTCCATGGGAGTTACCTCGCAGAATGGGCAGTGATTTGATTTTAAAGGAGATAGCGGAGAGAGTCTGCTCGTTGATGGATCGAGGGTGAATGGCAGGTCGATCTTTGTTGGGTCGACCATTGGTGGAAAGACGCTCCGTGTGAAGGTGTGTTGCTATCTTCATCCGGAAGCGTAGCTTGCATTGTACTGAATGTCAAATAATAACTTATCTGCTATTCGAACGATCTGTGGAAAAGCGCTGACGTGAAACCTGGGGCAAGCGGCACCCGGCCGACAGTCGGGAGGGAAAACGAAGAGTTTCTTCAGGGGCTAAAGCCCAGTGAGTGCTGCTGGTAAATTTCGGAGCTGAAGCTCCGACCCCCTGTCTCTTTCCTTCACAATTCCCTGTAGTACTTCCACGATCTCTCTTCCCTGCTGATGTGCATTGCCTGACTGGACTATCATCCGGATCTGGAGGTGTGGGATGGCAGGACGGCCTCGACGGTCCATTCACAGGTCTAGCTTGCGCCGGCGTGCGGGCACGGGAGAAAAATCACTTGCCGGCGCTGTTGCTGTCGTTGCGGGCGCGACACGCGGCGCAGGTCGCGGCATCGCTCGGGCGCTCGGAGAAGCTGGCGCGACGGTCTATTGCACTGGACGAAGCGTGCGTGGCAACCGCTCCCCGTACGATCGTCCTGAAACGATTGAAGAGACAGCCGAAATGATCAGCGCGGCCGGCGGCTCTGCGGTCGCACTACGCGTCGATCACACCGTGGAGGAAGAGGTAGAGGCTCTCTTCCAACGAGTGGAACGCGAGCGTGGCCGCCTCGATGTACGTGGTGAACAGCATCGCCGGCGAAGACCCCTTGATGGCACAGTGGTGCTTTTTTTGGAAGACGGATCTCAAGAATGCGGAGGCAGCCCTCCGGCAGTCGCTCGTGTCCCACATCATCACAGCCAAGCATGCGGCTCCCTATATGATTCGCAACCGGCGCGGGCTCATTGTGGAGGTGACGGAAAACGACGTGCTCAGCGCCGGGGGCAATCCGGTGACGCAGACGGTTAAGCTCGCGCTCAAAGGGTTGGCTCTCAACATGGCGGCGGAACTACGTCCGCATGGCGTAGCTGCGGTGGCGGTTACCCCCGGTTTTCTCAGGTCGGAGACGATGCTGGAGCGATTCGGGGTCACCGAGGAGACCTGGCGCGAAGGCGGGAAAAAAGACCGGAACTTCCTGGAATCGGAGTCGCCGTTGTTCGTGGGTCGCGCGGTTGTAGCATTGGCGGGAGATCCGGCGACCTTAGAGCGTTCGGGACAGCTTTTCAGCTCTTGGGAACTCGGGCGTGAATACCGATTCACGGACGCCGACGGGCGGCGGCCGGACTGGGGCGCCAGTGAACTCGACTTCTCAAAACATCCGGAACAGTTGCTCCAGCTACTGAGGACTGGTTCGGAGATCCAGCTTCGGTGGTTGAGCGAGCTGCAGCGAAAGACGAAGCACTTTCTCACCCAGCTACCAAAGAGGAAAGCCAAGGCTGTCCGCGGTACGCGGACGGGATAGGCCCAGGATTGACACTCCTACACTTGGGACCCCGGCGAACGGTAGCTTCAAGCCCCAGGTTCAAACTACGAACCTGGGGCACCCGCCGACAGTCGGTAGGGAAAACGAAGAGTTTCTTCAGGGGCTAAAGCCCAGTGAGTGCTGCTGCTGAATGTCGGAGCGGAGGCTCCGACCCCCTAAAGAAAAATCGTCAACCGGAAAAGTGGATCCCTCCGCTGCGCGGGCCAGGGCTCCAGCGCCGAGCGCGGGAAAAAGCTGGCCCGCTCCGGTCGGGATGACAGCGTCGGAGTAAGAATGAAAAAAGTGCGGGTGCCTTGGGTTCATAGTTCGGCGAGTGAGTTTGGAGCTGGCGTTTTAACGAGTCGATGCGGCTGCGGCCGCTGCGGGCCGGCTCTTTACTATGCCTGTTGCGCCGTTGTCAGAATGCAATAGCGGGAGGCTCTTGGTCAGGAATTCCCGTACGTTGAGGCTGATTTTGTCGCGGACTCCGCGGAATGCTTCGCGCTTTTGTTCAGGCGTGCCGATGGCTTGCTCCGGATCGGTCAGGTTCCAGTGACTTACGTTGCGACAGAACGGCCATACTGGGAATTTTTCGGTGGACGAGTCGCATAGGGTGACCACGAACGAGAAGGATTCCTTGAAAAACTGCCCGATGTCTTTTGGGTGCTGAGAGGAGATATCTACACCGACTTCGTTCATGACTTCGAGCACCAGCGGATCTCGCTCGATGGATTGGACGGCGGTGCTGGCGACCACCACGTCATCGCCAGCGAAGGCGCGAAGGAAACCCTCGGCCATCTGGCTGCGGGTGGAGTCGCCGGTGGAGAAGAACAAAACTTTCGGCTTGCGTTTCACGGCTGGCCCTCCTTACTGCGTGGTTCTAATTCACTTCCTGGTTCTAGTTCGAGGTCAATGCTACTCGAAGGGTCAGCCGCGGGGCATCGGGCGAACGCGGTACGGTTCCGTACGAAAAATTGTTCAGATATTCATGTAGGCAGGGGAAAGCTTGCGGAGGCAGAGGCGACGAGAAGTCAAAAGGGTCGATGGGATGTCTACTGGTCAGGAACGTCACCGCTGTCGAGTGGGAAGACGACCGGCGGTTACCAGCGTTCTTCGGGGCTGTTCTGGGTATTGCGAATCACGTAGTCCAGCAGCGCGGAAGCGGACACGCGAAGTGTCTGCACCATAACAAAGACCAGCGATACGCAGAGGGGAATTTCGTACAAGGCTTTCACGCGTGGTGTCCTCCACCACATGTGAGCTTAGAGTCTGTGCGCGCCTAGAGGAATGGAACGTGGGGCACAATCGGTAGTTCCCTTCCTGGCCTGGATGGATAGTACGAAAGTTGGGCGGAGGGAAAGGCGGGATTATTCGCGCGGCGTGAGCTGTCAAGCGACTGCGTAGAACATTACATCGAAGAGGGACGCGCTCCAGCGCGCCCCTGCATTTACGCTGATACGATTAGCGGTGATAGCCGCCGTAGTAGCCGCGGCCATAGTAACCGCGACCATAGTAGCCGCGGCCGTAGTAGCCGCGGCCGTAGTAGCCCCCCCAACTATAGCCGATGCCTACGTAGGGATAATAGTAGCCGGGATAGTAAGCATACGGCGGATAAGCGTAGGCCGGATAGGCGTAACCCGGATACGCATAGCCCGGACCGGGGTAGGCATAGCAAGGAGTGTCAGGGCCACAGTCGTTGCCAGGCTGACCACCGGCGTAAGGCCCAGGGGCACGGTATCCGCGCCCGGGATTATAGTCGCGCTGGTCAACCGGCAGAAACGCATGCTGACTCTGCGTGGTATCGACGGTAACCGGGTCAACGAGGCGGAAGCTGAGCGGCGTCTCAGGCCCGACGACTGTGGGTCGACCGCGCGTCAACAGGACCGCGCCGATGCCCGCTGCGGCGCCAGCTCCAGCGCCGATGGCAGCGCCTGTGCCCCAGCCAGCGGCAGCTCCAATCGCCGCGCCCAGCGCGGTGGTCCCACCGATGGTGGCGGCGTCGGCTCCGTGCGATGTGCCGCCGGAACCCTTCCACAATTGGGTGAGAATGGGCCGTTGCTGGCCGTCGACCAAAGTGAGGTCGGTGAGCTCGATGCCGAGTTGCGAGGTGCCCTTCACGCGGCCGGCTTTTTGCGCGGCTTCGACTTGGCCGGTGACGGTTTGGCCGCGACGCGCGACCACGTAGCCGTTCACCACGATGGGAGATTGCAGCGTGGCGGTGACGCGGTCGCCCACTTGGTTGTGGTCACTGGAAAGATAATCGTTGATGCGCACTTGGAGTACGGTGCCCGCGGGAATGGTCAGCTTCGCAGGAGGCGGCTGCACAGGTGCGGAGGAGCGTGGCGCACGCGGCGGCGCACCTTGCCCCGGAGCATTCCGGTACGGTCCGTTATTCGGAAAGAGCGGATTCTGGTTTGGCGCGGGACCGTTTTGCGGGTAGCCGTTTGGCCCGGGGGCGTTCTGGTCCTGCGGCGGCAAATCCTGGTCCGGATCGTATTGATCAGGCTCGGGCGCGTGCGCGCGCGGCCCACCTTTCGACGGATAGTCGCTCGCGTAAGGTGGCTTGTCGGCGTCCTGCGGCGCGTACTTGGGCTTTGGGCGTGAGTCGGGCGGCGGGGCTTGCTGCTGGTCCGGAGGCGGCGGAGCCTGGTCAGCCTGAGGTGGTGGTGGAGCTTGGTTTTGCTGCTGTTGGGACTGGTCCTGGTGCTGCGGATCGGTTTGTTGCTGGGCTCGCGCGGCGACGCTGAGACACAGACCAAGCGTAAGCGTGCACAACACGCGCGCTAGCCAAATCGCTTCCTTACTGATGTTGAAACTCGACATGGTGTCTACTCCTGTAGCTCCCACCCGTGCTTTGGATCCCGGGCAGTTCCATCGATTCGATGCGAGCAGCCGAGGTGGAGATGTATCTCGTTCATAACAGGTAGCTTGCCGTTGGGCTGCGCATACACCTCTGGCACCTGTTCATCAAACCCGACGCTTCGAAAAAAGTTTCTCGGCGTCATTCAGTCTTTCGCCGAACCGGCGAATGTGGCCCGTTACATCTTACCGTCGGCACCCATCCACAGGTTGATGGTGTTCAGCTCTTCGCGACCCGTGGCCTTGAGGTAGCAGAACAGCTGCATGCGGTACGCGGCGTGGCCGCTGAGGACTACGTTCACCAGAAACGATCCGCGCGTCATCTTGTTGCCGAACATATCCACCTCGGTGCGGAAATCGGCGTCGGTCCAGCTAGCGAGTCGTTGCGCGTATTCGTCCGACTGTTTCTGGATGGCCGCTACGGCCTGATCGAAGCTCATCGCTTTAGAGGCGGCGTCGGCGGGGCCCCACAGGGCCATCATCGCTTCGCGAGTGAAAACTCCCGCTTTGGCTGCCGCGAGTTGCGTGGGGCCCATGATGGCCATGTATTGCAGCAGTTCGAGGATGGTGCGCTGCTTCGGCGTGGGCCGGTAGTCGAGCTTCGCTTTGTCGATTTTGCCAATCAGGTGAAGGAGGATGCGTACTTCGCTTTGGAGAGAAGAGATCAATTCCTGTTTTGTAAGGACCATATTGGCGCCATGGTAGCACCGAAACAGGAGCAGGCGGCAAGAGTCGATTGAGATCGTCGCAGTTGATCAAAATTTGAGTTGAGTGCCAAGTTGGGGCGCAGCGGTGCTGCGCTCCTACAAGACACGCTTAAATGGCTGGACGGGTGCGCCCTAAAAAGGACCCCTTGCTTACCGAGGGGAGTTGCCGTACACTCACCTAGGAAACCGATATGAGCAAACCGAACGACCTCGTTCAAGGCACCCTGGATCTGCTGCTCCTGAAAATTCTGGCGCTAGAGCCTTTGCACGGATGGGCGATCAGTCTTCGCCTGAAATCCATTTCCGGAGACGTGCTGCAGGTCAGCGAAGGATCGCTTTACCCTGCGCTGCACAAATTGGAGCAGGAGGGCTGGATCACGGCCGAGTGGAAGCAGACGGAGAATAACCGGCGCGCGAAATTTTATTCGCTCACACGACTGGGCAGGCGACAACTCGAATCGGAAGCAGCGAACTGGCAGCGGCTATCCACGGCCATCTCGCAGGTTATTCAGCTAACCGAGGGCCAGCTTTTCGAGAGCTAGGAGAAGTTATGCGCATGGAACATTGGTGGTTCACGGTCCCGTTGAAGCTGAAGTCGATCCTGCGCGGTCGCAAGGCGGAGCACGAACTCGATGAGGAACTTGTGTTCCACCTCGAACGCAAAATCGAGGAAGGCATCGCCAAAGGGCTTTCTCCGAAAGAGGCGCGCTACGCGGCGATGCGCGCGATGGACGGACTGGAACAACGCAAAGAGCAGATGCGCGACATGCGAGGCCTTCACTGGCTGACGGATTTCGTCGACGACGTGCGCTATGCGATCCGCAGCCTGCGCCGCACGCCAGGACTCGCCATCTTCGTGGTGCTTACGCTGGCGCTGGGAATCGGGATGGTCTCGTCGACGTTCAGCATGGTGGATGCGGTGATCTTCCGGCCGTACCCAGTGCCGCATCCGAGCGGAGTGGTCACGCTGGTGAGCACGGCGCACGATATCAGCGTCGACAATTTTTCCTATCGCGAATATCTGGACATCCGCGACAAGACCAAGAGCTACGACGGCGTGATCGCCAACAAAGATATCGAGGCGGTGGGCTTCACCGCCGAACCCGGGGCTACGCCGCGGGTCAAGGGCGGAATGCTGGTTTCCGGTAACTTCTTCCACATGCTCGGCGTGGAGCCACGGCTGGGTCGAGGTTTTCGGGAGGACGAAGATCAGGTGCCCAGGTCGCGATGCGGTGGTGGTGCTCGGGCCCGACTTCTGGAAGCACGAATTTGCCAGCAACCCGAGCGTCATCGGCAAGCAGATTCGCCTGAACGGCGCGAACTTCACGGTGATTGGTGTCGCACCGGAAACGTTCCCAGGGATGCAAATATTCGCGCATCCCGACTTCTATGCCCCGCTAGCGATGGCGCGGGTGTTTTCGACTAACCGCCAGAAGAATTTTTTCGAAGACCGCGACGATCGCGAATTGAATATTAAGGCGCGCTTGAAACCGGGCACGACGCTGCAGCAAGCGCAAAATGAACTCGGGGTGCTGGCGAAGAATTTCGAGAGTGAATATCCAAAGCTCAACCACAACCGCGGCGCAGCGGTCCACACGCAGTTCGAAATGCGCACGCAAAGTGACGACCTTAACTGGAAATTCGCGGTGATCATGGTGATCCTCTCGCTGGCGGTCATGCTGGTAGCGTGCACCAACGTCGCGGGACTTCTTCTGAGCCGGGCCCGCTCGCGAACACGCGAAATCGCAGTACGGCTAGCGATCGGCGCGGGGCGTTTCCGGCTTGTCCGGCTGTTGTTGACGGAGAGCCTGATTCTGGCGGGCTTGGGCGGATTGGGGGGGATCGCCCTCGGATACAACCTGCTGGAAGGATTTCATACGCAACAAAACGTAATATTTATGACCGACTTGCCGATGACGATGCCGTTTCGAATGGATATGCGCGTGCTGCTCGCAACGCTCGCGTTGTCCGCGATGTGTGCGCTGGCGTGCGGCTTGGCGCCGGCGTTGCAGAGCACGCGCCCGGACCTGGTGAACGGACTCAAGTCGGCCGACGTCGACGTGCCCGGACACAAACGGCTGTGGGGCCGGAATGTGCTGGTGGTGGCGCAGGTGGCTGCATCGCTGATGCTGCTGACGGCGGCGTTCCTGATGTTCCGGGGTTTCCAGCATGGCTTGCTGGAGGGCACGGGTTTCGCAAAAGATCATCTGCTGATGACCAGCTTCGATCCGCGTCTGGTCCAGTACAACACAGCGCAGACGCAGCAATTCTACAAGCTGCTGGCCGAACGTGTGCGATCCGCACCGGGAGTTCAAACCGCGGCGCTCACGCAGAACGTTCCACTTGGGCAGGACTTCTTCGACTTTGACGGCGTTGCCTTCGTGCCGGAAGGTTTTCAGATGCCGCGCGATCGCGAGAGTTTTAGTGCGACGACGGACACGGAGGATGAAGGGTACTTCGAGACGCAGGGGGTTCCGATTTTACATGGTCGAGGCTTCCTCGCGTCCGATAACGCAGAAGCACCGCGGGTTGCTGTCGTGAATGAGCAGTTCGCAAGACACTATTGGCCGGGCGCCGATGCGGTGGGCAAGCACATCCGGCTCGATACTCGCGACGGCACGCCGGTGGAGATTGTCGGCGTGGCGCAGACCATCAAATATCAAACGACCACCGAAAAACCGATGGATTTCGTGTATATGCCGCTCGCGCAGCATCCGATTGCACGTATGACTTTGCTGTTGCGGTCGAGCGGCGATCCGCTGCAATTGGTCAAGCCGGTGAAGGACATTGTCCGGACCCTCGACGCGAACCTGCCCATGTTGGAGACGAGGGCCTACGAAGAGTTCTACCTGAACAAGGCCGTCAAAGGGCCACGAACGGCGACCAACATGGTGGGAGCCATGGGCGTGGTGGGCCTGGTGCTAGCCATCGCCGGTTTGTATGGACTGGTGGCCTACAACGTGAGCCGCCGAACCCGCGAAATCGGCATCCGCATGGCCCTTGGAGCGGCAGGTTCCGACGTGCTGCGGCTGATGATGGGCAAAGGCCTCCTGCTGGTCGGGATAGGAACGGCGATCGGCCTGGTGATGGGTTTCGCCCTCGAGCAGCTCATGAATTCCATGTTGTTCGATGCCGGCGGCGTCGACATCCTGGCTTATGTCATCGTGGTGCCATCGATGTTTTTGGTGACCATGCTGGCGGCCTACATCCCCGCGCGAAGAGCTTCGCGGATTGCGCCGACACAGGCGCTGCGCTACGAGTAGTGTGGCGTTCGTTCGCGAACGGCTGATCTCCTGCGCGCGCTTGCCGAAGGCAGACTTTGTCTTTTGGTTCGACTGTCCTTTTTTGAGTAATTGATTTTCAATCCGGGTTAGCTTCCAAAGATTGACACCGTGCAGTTCCGACGGTACCTTGACCGCGGCAAAGCCTACCTACATTTGAGAGGAGAATAGTTTGTGACCCACATACAACGTTTGAGTCTTGCAGTGTGCTTGCTGTCTTCCGCGATGGCTCTCAGTTCGTGCAACTCCACGAATACGCCGCCTTCACAACCGGCGGCTGTCGATAATCGCGCGGCGGATGAGGCGGCAATTCGGGCAACGGATGTCGAATGGTCGAAGGCCGCTGGAGGAAAGGATGCGGCGTTGGCGGCTTCGTTTTATGCGGACAGCGCGGTGCTGATGGCGGCGGGCGCGCCGATCACGACCGGGAAGGACGCGATCCAGAAGGCGTTTGCGGGAATGATGACGGATCCGAAATTTGCGCTTTCGTTTGCGCCTACCAAGGTGGAAGTGTCGAAGGCGGGGGATCTGGCTTATGAGCTTGGGGATTATGAGATTACGTTTAGCGACAAGAAGGGCAAGCCGGTGACCACGAAGGCGAAATATGTGGTGGTGTGGGGAAAGCAAGCGGATGGAGGCTGGAAGGCGCTGGTCGATGCGCCGGGTACGACAACGAATTGAGTTTAGAGCGCGCGGGGCAAAGCAGGGACGGGCTGAAAAGAGAGCCCGCCCCTACATAAAGAAAAAAGAACACCGGAACGGAGAGCGGCGGGTTCGCTCGGCTACAGTTCGCGATAGATGCTGTCGGAGACGATGGTGCGGATTTTGTCGAGGCCTTTGACCCAATCGGCGTAGGAATGGCTCGCCGGGCTGAAGCCCGGCGGCTACATAAGAGCTGAAGAACAGCACGGTGGTTCGCTAGGCATGACTGTTACACGAGTGTTAAAATTGGGCGTGAGGATTGGCCATGTCGCCTAAGACGCTTTACGAAAAGATTTGGGATAGTCACGTGGTGCACGAGTCGCACGACGGGAAGCCTGCGCTTATCTATATTGACCGGCATTTGATTCATGAGGGGACTTCGCCGCAGGCGTTTGCTGGGTTGAAGACGGAGGGGCGTGCGGTGCGGCGGCCGGATCTTACGTTTGCGGTGATGGATCACTCGGTGCCTACCGTGAGCAAGGAGCGGTTGCTGCCGATTGTGGATACCGACGCGCGGTTGCAGTTTGAGGCTTTAGAGAAGAATTGCCGCGAGTATGGCGTGCGCTTGTTTGACATGAACAGCGCCAATCAGGGGATCGTGCACATTATTGGGCCGGAGCTGGGGATTACGCAGCCCGGGCAGACGATTGTTTGCGGGGATAGTCATACGTCGACGCACGGGGCGTTTGGGACTTTGGCGTTTGGGATTGGGACGAGCGAGGTGGAGCATGTTCTGGCTACGCAATGCCTGACGCAGTCGCGTTCGAAGACCATGAATATTGTGGTGAACGGCAAGCGGCCTCGGGGCGTGACCGCTAAAGACATTGTGCTGGCCATCATCGGGAAGATCGGGATCAGCGGCGGCAACGGTCATGTAGCGGAGTACAGCGGCGAGGCCATTCGTGGGTTGTCGATGGACGGGCGAATGACCGTTTGCAATATGACGATTGAGGGTGGAGCGCGGGCGGGCATGGTGGCGCCAGATGACACCACCTACGCGTATCTGGAAGGCCGGCCGTTTGTCCCGCGAGGTAAGGCGTTTTTGGAAGCCGTGGAGCGCTGGAAATTGCTGCGGACCGATGACGACGCTAAGTTCGATACCACCGTGGAATTAAATATGAGGGATATCGCGCCGCAGGTTACCTGGGGGACGAACCCGGGAATGGTCAGCGGGGTGACTTCGCGGGTGCCGGATCCCTCGTCGTTTGCGGATTTGAACGATCAGAAGGCTACGGAGCGGGCGCTGGTTTATATGGGGTTGAAGGCGGGAACGCCGATCGTGGATATTCCGATCGATCGCGTGTTCATTGGATCGTGCACCAATTCGCGGATTGATGACTTGCGCGCTGCGGCCCATTTGGTTGCGGGGAAACATGTGGCGCGATCGGTGAAGCAGGCGCTGGTTGTGCCTGGATCGCGGGGGATCAAGAATCAGGCGGAGAAGGAAGGGTTGGACAGGATTTTCACGGATGCTGGTTTTGAGTGGCGCGATGCTGGTTGCAGTATGTGCATTGGGATGAATGCCGATGTTTTGCCCCCGCATGAGCGGAGCGCCAGCACTTCCAATCGGAATTTTGAGGGCCGACAGGGGCGGGATTCGCGGACGCATTTGGTGAGTCCGGTGATGGCGGCGGCTGCGGCGATCGCCGGGCACTTCGTGGATGTGCGGGAGTTCGATGTGGCGAACGTAGAGTGATGGATTTTAAGTGAGCGTGTCGGGCTTACACCGGGAAAGCAGATTCCTCGCTGCGCTCGGAATGACAACCTCGGCCGATGGCCGAGGTTGACCGATCTAAAGATCGGCCACTACAGGGGGTTTGATGCTGCCGTTTACGAAACATACAGGGATGGTGATGCCGCTGGATCGGGTGAATGTGGATACCGATCAGATGGTGCCGAAGCAGTTTTTGAAGGCGCTTACACGGGAGGGGTTTGGGCGGATTTTGTTTTATGACTGGCGCTATTTAGCTGGGGAAAAGCCGAACCCGGAATTTGTGTTGAATTTTCCGCGGTATCGCGGCGCATCGGTTTTGTTGACGCGCGCGAATTTTGGCTGTGGGTCCAGCCGCGAGCATGCGCCCTGGGGAGTGAAGGATTATGGGTTCCGGGTGATTTTGTCGCCTAGTTACGCGGATATTTTTTATAACAATTGTTTTAAGAATGGGATTCTGCCGGCTACTTTGAGCGAAGAGCAGATCGAGGAATTGTTCAGGCGCACGGAGAAGGAAGAGGGCTATTCGCTTACTGTGGATTTGCCGAATCAGACGGTTAGCGATGCACATGGATTGGTTTACCGGTTTGAGATCGCTCCTTCGCGAAAAGAAGTTTTGTTGAAGGGACTAGATGATATCGGAACGAGCCTGCAACATGCCGAGAAAATTGACAGTTACGAGAAGGCGCACGCGGCGACCGCGACAATGTATGAGGCCGTGGATGTGAAGAATTATTCCAACGGGCGATAGCGTGTTTGTCTTACATCAAAGAGTGAACGTCGCATGGACGGTGAGAATAGGCGGTTAGAACGGAGCTGCGCGGTTCCACGCTGACACAGACAAGAGTGTCTGTGCTACTTAGAGACACCACCACATTTCAAAATAGATGCGGCCCTCGAAGACTGGTTCCGGAGATTCTGGGGCTGCCGGAACGCCCAGCAATTCCGCCAGCAAGATTCCACTTAGCACGAACACTGCTCCTACGATGGAGCGCGGACTCAGGCGCTCACCAATCATTACGTACGATGTGGCTACGGCTACGACTGGTTCCAGCGTGAAAATGATGGCGGCGTGGCTTGGCGTGGTGTACTGCTGCGCCCAGAGCTGGATGGAGAAGGCGGCGGCGGTGGCGAAAATGGCGGAGACGGCAGTGCCTGCGTAGAGTTCCCAGCGGAATGCGAAGCGCGGAACTTGCCAGCCGAGCGCGCCCAACGAACCTGTGGCGATCAACGCGAGCGCGGCGCAGGCGGCTACCTGCAAGACACTTAGCGCACCGTGCGAATGTTGCTGTGTGTAATCTCCTACCAGGATGATGTGGACGGCATAGAGCGTGGCGGCTGCGAAAGTGAGTACGTCGCCGTGATTGAGATGGGAAATGCCTTCGGCGGGAACGGTCAGGAAATATAGGCCGACCAGTGCGCAGAATGCTCCTGCATAGGCCCATCGGGCCAGGTGTTTGCGCCAGAAAATCGCCAGCAGCAACGGGACAAGGACGACGCTGGAGCCGGTGACGAATCCGGATTTCGCGGGCGTGGTGTATTGCAGGCCGGCGGTCTGGAAGGCGTAACCGCCGAACATGAAAAAACCGAGCGCGGCGCCGGCGAGGAGCTCTTCCCTTTTCAAGTTGCGGAGGACGCGCGGGCGGAATGCGGCCATGAGTATGGCGGCGAGAGAAAAGCGGACGGCGAGGAAGAGGAAGACGGAGGCGTGGTCGAGAGCGTTCTTGACGACCACGAAAGTGGTGCCCCAGAGGAGGGTGCAAAAAGCCAGCGCGAGATCGGCTTTGGCGCGGTTGGGATTTTCGATAGGGTTCGCAGGTGCGTGGCTCAAGGGGCGACAGATTAGCCGGAGGGAATATGTAATACAACCGGGATTGTGTGTGCCGCTGCCGCGAAACGGAGGGCCTCTTGTCTGCCGATCAGCAGTGGCAACAAGACGCAGCGCGGGGCAAGGCAAGCCCCGGGGCCGATCAGCAGTCAGCAACAAGACGCAGCGGCGGGCAGGGCAAGCCCAGCCCCTACAAGATCGTTTGTGGTCGGGGTGGATTTAGGCGCGGGGACGCGAATCGGCATAGGGGAAGTGGTCGCCCACTCTCCCCTGCCACACCACCGGACTTGCGGGTCCGCATCCGGCGGTTCGGCGGGGTGAGCTACCCGTGAGCTGTGAGCTCGGGAAGTCCGAGCGAGGCGAAGAAAGCGTTGGACAGAGCGATTTTCAGCGCTGGCGTGTTGGCAAGGTGCCACGGTCCATCGGAGCTGCCCGCCGTTTGCGCGGCGTCCTGCGCAGCGATGCCGCGCTTGCGGAGCTCCCGATATCTTGTGGTTCCTCGTTTCCACTGCTTCCAGACCATCGACCGAAGTCGACGTCGGATCCATTTCTCCAGTTTATTGAGCACTTCCGGTGTTTCGCATCGGCCGAAGTAACCGATCCACCCGCGGAGATACTCCGCTAAGTCATGGATCATTCGGGCGAGGCTTATGCCCCGTGTCCGCCGTGTAACCTCCCGAACTCGCTCCTTGAACCGTGCCGCCGTTTTCGGCGCCAAGCGCCTCTTCGGTTGCTTGTGATTCGTGAAGCTGAATCCCAGGAATTTTCGTTGCCATGGTCGAGCCACTGCACTCTTCTCGCTGTTCACTCGAAGCTTGAGCTTCGTCGTGAGCAGCCTCGTTACACTGCTCATGACCCGTTCGCCGGCCCGCCGACTGCGGACGTAAATGTTGCAGTCATCCGCATATCGGGTGAACCGATGTCCGCGCCGCTCCAGCTCCTGATCCAGTTCGTTGAGTACGATGTTCGATAGCACGGGCGAAAGAGGACCGCCTTGCGGCGTTCCTTCCTCGGCCGGACTCACCAGCCCGTTCTCCATTACTCCAGCTCGCAAGAACGCACGAATCAGTCTCAGCAACCGCTTATCGCTGACCCTTTCGGCGATCTTTGCTAGCAATCGGTCGTGGTTGACCCGATCAAAGAATTTCTCGAGGTCCAAATCCACCACCCAGCGGTAGCCTTCGGCCTGATACTGTTGAGCCTGCTCCACCGCCTGATGTGCCGATCGCTTGGGCCGAAACCCATAGCTATGTTCAGAGAACGTTCCGTCCCAGCTCCTCTGCAGTACCTGCATCACCGCTTGCTGGATGAACCGATCCAGCACCGTCGGAATGCCTAACTTGCGCACTCCGCCGTCCGGCTTCGGGATTTCCACTCCTCTTACCAGTTGCGGCTTGTAGGTTCCCCTGAAGAGTTGTTCACGAATTGCTGGCCAGTGCTCTTTCAGGTGCCCGGGCAGCTGCTCGACAGTCATCCCGTCGATGCCCGGACTCCCCTTGTTGGCTTTCACTCGTCGTAGCGCCTGCTTGCAGTTTTCCCGCTCGCAGACTTCTGCCATCCACTGCTCGGTAGCCGGACTTTCTGCTCTGCGCTCCGCCAACTCCGATTCGGTCCCTTCTACGAAGGCCCTCGGGGCTGCACCCCTGCTCTCCTCCGGGAAGACCAGACGATACTGGCTTTTCTGCCGCTTGTCGGTGGTTGAGTTGCCCCGCGTACTCATCGCTCCCTTTATCCCCTTGCGGGGACCGTTCGGGCCTTCACTGCTCGCGCAGCTACTACGCCCTCTGCTGACTTCTGCCACCGGGTCAGAAACGATTTCTCGCTCCTCAGTCTCGAATGCGAGACCGGTAGCAGATCTCCCGAGGTAAGTTCGACCGCCTTCGACGCGCAACCGCTGGATTTACATTCAGTGCCCTTGATGGATGTGGGCTTCGCTGCCATTTGCCAGCTCGCCCGAACACTGCCTGCCTCCTATCCAGTTCTTGTTCATCAGCTCGCGTCTTTGCTCCGCGCTTCTTTCAGGCCCCGCCTCGCGGCGAGTGTTATTTCACCCTTGCGCTTCGCTATCACTTCACGTCCATCACGTTGTGAAGAGGACTTGCACCTCCAAGCTGTCGATCATGCTCGGCACACAATAAAAAACGGGGAAGGCCGATGGCCTTCCCCGTTTTCGCAGCGAGTCTTCGCGACCCGCTGGAAAGAAGTTAGAAAGTGACGCGGAGACCGAACTGCATCTGCCGCGGGTTGTTGCCCTGGCTGCTCACTACACCGAACGTCGCAGGAGAGGTCGGATCGACACCAAAGCCGGTTTGCGCGTCTCCTGCGAAGGGATCCGCAAACACCGGGTGGTTGAACAAATTGGTGACGACATACTGGAACTGGAGGCTAACGCGCTCCGCGACCCGAATGTCCTTCACCACTCGCATGTCCACGTTCCAATACATCAGTCCGCGGAAGACGCCAACACCGCCGCTGTTGGTGTCGAGACCCAGAATGGGTGGGCGAAGCGTGCTCAACACCGCTGCGGGATTTGCGAAAATGTTAAATGCGCCGGGCCCGGCATTGTTGTGAAGCGAGGCTGAACCGCCAGAGGTGGCCTGGGTCAGAATGCAGTTTTCGGTGTCGAAGAAGCTAGCACTATCGCCTGAACCGAAGCCTTGGCCGGCTGATTGGGCGCCCTGATTTGTAGCGCAGCCGAGAGGCTGGCCACTGCCAATGGCAAGAATTGGCGACACGGACCAACCACCGGCGAGACGGCCGATGATTCCGTGCTGGCTCTTGTACCAGGGGTCATCGATGATAGCGAAGGTGTTAAACACGAACTTGCGGTCAAAGGCCTGCAGTCCATAGCCGTTGTTGAGGTTGTAAGGATCGTTCACGGTGTATTCGCTGGTGGCCTGCACCAAAGCGCCAGTGCCGAGGGCCTTGCTGAAGGTGAAGTTTTCCTGGAGCGTGATGTTGTGCCAGTTGTTCATCTTCATGGAGACGAACGCCGCGTTGTAGTTGCCGTGGCCGACGCTGGCATTGACACCCACGCCGGAGGTCATCTGCCCGCCGCATCCGATTTCTGTACCGGTAGGGCAGTTCAGCGGGGTGTTCAGCATGGTTCGGGGGAAATTGAATCCGCCGTTGTCGAGGTCGCTCCACAAACTCCAGACGCTTTGGGTAGTAAGGTTGGTCATCTCTTTACTGATTACGGCCTGAGTACAATTGGTGAAGCCGGTACAATAGCCGGTGCCAGCCAGCGCCGTCTCGAAGAAGGGTTGCGGGGCAATCGACGCGGGGCTGCCCGTGCCGCAAGCGGCAAAGGATGTAGCGCAACCTAGCCCCTTCTCGACGGCTGCGTAGGCTTTGTCGAAGCGCTGTCCACCAAGAGTCATCATGTAGGGGACCGCGTTGATGTTGATTGGCTGATATTCGTGGGTGATTCTGCGGCCGATGTAACCCAACTCCAGAAGGAACTTGTTGCCCAACTGGCGCTGGATAGTGAGATCGAAGGAATCCACGACGTTGGGGCGGAAATTCGGGTCAAGGGCTTCTCCGGCACCTGCGGCGACGGTATTAAGGCCCGGAAAAGAAGGCTGAGGAAAAGTCGGAGCAGCGGGTGGAATCGGCGCATTGTTGCCGTCGGTCCCGACGCGGAAGGCGTTGGCGACTGTGGGGTTGCGTGGGGCCGCAAGCGGGGGCCGCGCCGCCCACAGGCATGAAGTTCTGGCGGCACGCCACGGCCTGGATCAGTCCCTGGCCGAGGAGAGGCACGAGCACGAGATCAACGCCGTTCAGACGACCGTAAATGCGGCTGTAACCACCGCGAATTACGGTCTTGTTGCCTCCGAACATCTTGCCGACGAAGCCATCGCTGTAGTTGGGGTTCCAGGCGGCGGCTAGGCGAGGACTGAATGAGCCATAGAAAGGATTATAGGGATATTTCTGGCCAGAGCCGGTGTTTCCCACGAGAGCAAAGCCGATGGTCGGGTTATAAACTTGGCCTTGCAAAGCGGCGGCCTCGCGTTGATGGATATAGCTCTGGACGTCTAGCTGCTGTCCGCTGGAATCGACCAGCTCGATCTGCTTACCGTCCACCTCTGTAGGAGGCATTTCGAGCGTCCAGCCCAATCCGTACGTAAAGGTGAAGGAGGGCTTTATGCGCCATGAGTCGCTGAAATAGACGTTGTAGTAGGGGATCGTGCTCTGGTCAAACGCGTGGGTAAGCGGAGGATTGAGTGCCAGGTTGGGGCCCGACCGAGTATAGGCGATTTGCGAGTCGGTAACGATACCGAGGATAGCGGCCGCATCACGACCCCATGTTTTGCTGCTAACGCCAGCAGGATTGGTGGAGGAGAAGTCCACCAGGCCCCCACCAGCCGAATCACCAAGCTGGTAGGTAGGCTGATAGTTGATGCCGCCGCCATTGTCGGACCGCTGGTGATAATCCCAATTGCGCTGGTAGGCGCCACCAAAAGTGAAGAGGTGGTTGCCCTTGAGCATGGTGATGTCGTCACGAATAAAGTTGTCGTGACCATCCCAGAATCGAGTGCGGACGCTCTGGGTGTTTACGTTGTAAGGGGTCAGAGCGAGAAAGGCAGATTCGCCCCCAGGCTCCAAGGCGCCGCCGAGCTGGGAAAACTGGTTTACGCCGCCGGGATTGCCCCAGGACCAAAAGTTGCGAAGGAAACTGTAATGGAAATCGTTCGTGGTGTTGGAAGTAATGTTGGTGGTCACGCCGGCCACGAAATACCAAGGCTGTTGCGGACGCTCCGACAGGGCTGAGAAGGTGCCGAGAGTGTCTCCGGAAAGAAGCCACCGGCATCCACCTGGTTGGTGGTCGATTTAAGTAGCTTGTAGTAGCGATAGCTGCTGGTGAAATGCCACTTTGGACCGAAGTCATGGTCTAGGCGGGCCACAGCGAAATTAGAGGTATAGGGAACAGCAACATTACCCTTGTATCCTATTTGGTTGACGCCGTCGCATCGGGTGCCGGTAAGAGGGCCGGTAAGAGCAGTTCCTGCACACGTCGGGTCATTCCCGATGGGTTCGAACTTGTTCCACATCTGCTGAACGAGAGGATCTATTCCCAGGCCTCTCGGATCGCACGCGGCATTCCCATTCGGGCCGCAGTTTGTACCGGTGTTGAGGTTGTAATCCACCCCATTAAACGTGAGGATGCCGGCGCGCATATTAGCGCTCGGAACCGCCACTTCGTAGGTTTGCGAGTTATTCCAGCGAAAGCCCTCGTAATTGCCAAAGAAGTAGGTCTTCCCACCCAGAATCTTCTTCGAAATGATCGGGCCGCCACCAGCGGCACCGAAACGATTGTAGTGATAGCTCGCTAGGGGTGTGCCGCTGAAATTGTTGTCGAAGGTGTTCGCATTGAGGTGGTTGTCGAAATAATATTCGTAGCCAGTGCCATGCCAGGAATTCGTGCCGCGCTTGGTGACTACCTGAACCTGCGCACCGGCGGAGCTATTGAAGTCGGCGGTCTGGTTCGCCGTATTAACCTTGAACTCTTCAACGCTATCGAGCGGCGTGGGCATGACGCCAGTGGGGCTGCCGCCGATTTGATTGGAAACAATGCCGCCTGTTGGATCGCCAGCGAAGCTTACCGTGTAGGTGGCCATACTGCCGTCCATGTCGTTCGAGTTCTGGCCGCCATCGAGCATGAAGGTGCTTTGGTCGACGACCGCGCCGGCCACGCTACCATCGGGAGAAACTCCCGGCTGCAGGGTCACAAAGGTAGCAGCGTCGCGACCGATGGACGGCAGATTCTGCAAGAGTTCGCCGCTGACCGTGTTACCGACCGTGGCGTTCAGGGTTTGCAGTTCCACACTACTAGCGGTTACTTCCACGGTTTCCGCGACCGAGCCTACCTCTATTTTGATGTTGACGGTGGCGGTGAGTCCGACTTGCACCGTTTGTTCGGCAACGTTGGTCACGCGGAAGCCGGTCTTGTTAACCATAATGCTGTAAACCGCAGGAGTTACATCGACGAAGACATACCGGCCCGCGTCATTGGTCGTGGCAGTGCGGGATGCGTTGGTAGCCTTGTCAGTCAAAGTGACTGTGGCTCCGACAACCGCGGCATCACTAGGATCCGTTACTTGACCAGTGACGATGCCTGTGGAAGCCGATTGCGCATGAAGCGAGACTGGGCACAGGAAAAGGACTGCTAAAAGACAACCGGCAGAAAACGCGAGAAAACGCGTACCCTTAAGAGAAAGTAACATAGGACCACCCCCTCCACGCCGAATTTTGGAAAGCCCCTGGACAGCGACGAGTGATTGGTCGCGTTATACGAGCAGGGGCGAGCATTGTCAATACCTAATTTAGATAAGAGGTACGTAGAATTTAGATAGCATTCATCGAGAACTAACGATTCATTGGCCCTGCCGAACGTCGAGAAAAGTGGCGACAAGGTCGCGATGCAGGAGAGGCGAAAAACATTGCTGGGCTTGGGTGCGCGGCCTATCCGAAGAATCCGATGGACAAGGTTGCACAAGGGTGCTTGACAGTCGTCTTCGCGGCCCACATTCTCAAACCGTGAAGCGCGTCACGAAAATTGCTACCAGGCGCGGTCTTATTGAGCGTGATTTATTGGTGCTAGTACCTGCGGCGAACCTGCGCGCGGCAGACGACGCGGGTGAACATTGGGTCGAGGTGCGGAGCGCACATTTCGTGGTGGCAAGCAATGCAAGTGAATGGACGCGCGGGGAGTCGCGGAAGACTTCGAGCAGATTCGATCTCTGTTTCACACTACATTTCCGGAACTACGCGTGGATCCGGAGCAGCCAATCGTGATCGTGGCGGCGCGCGATGAAGCGACGATGAAGATGCTGGCTCCAGAGGAGTGGGGTGGAGAGGGGCACATTCGTCCCTCGGGGTTGTTTCACAGCGACGGCGACAAAGATTACGTGGTTCTGCGACTGGATGCGCAGGGCACAACCGCGTATCACATCGTCTATCACGAATATACACATGCGCTGCTGCACCTGAATTTCAGCCGGATTCCCTTGTGGTTGAGCGAGGGGGTGGCGGAGTTTTTCGGGAATTCCACGGTAGGTTCGCAAGAGGCCCGGACTGGGAACGTCGATAAGACTCACCTTTACATCCTGAGTAAGAACGCGTGGATGCCGATCGAAACGCTGTTGGAGGTGAGCGAGAGCTCGCCGTATTACAACGAAAAGAATCCGGCGTCGGTGTTTTACGCGGAGTCGTGGGCGGTGGTGCATTACCTGCTGCTCGATCCCGAGGCCCGGCGCGAACAACTGCTGAAGAAATACCTGCTGAACTGGAATCTTTCCAGGGACCGGGTAAGCGCAGGACGCGAGGCGTTCGGGGATTTGGGGAAATTTGGCGAGCGGGTCAAGCGCTACGTGCACGATGCGAACTGGCGAGAGGGCGTGGTGCTGCCAGGACCAGCAAATTCTGCCGAGGCGTTTCACGTTCGAACGCTGGCACCGGCCGAGGTTCTGGCGCTGCGCGGGGAGTTCTTCGTGCGGCGGAAGCGGATGGATGCGGCGGGGCCGCTGCTGGAGGAGGCGGTAGCGCTGGGGCCGGAAATCGCGGCCACGCACGAGGCCCTGGGATTTTACGATTTCCGGGAAGGCGATTTCGCTGCGGCGGATGAAGAAATGAGCAAAGCGATTTCCCTGGGGTCCGCGAGTTTCCTGACGTTTTACTGTCGTGGCGTGTTGCTGCTGCGCGATTTGTCGGAGACGGAGGAGTCCACGGGGAAAGCGCGGGAGATGCTGGAAAATGCGGCGCGATTGAATCCGATGTATGCGCCCACGTTTGAGGCGCTCACGCAAGCGTATTCGCGGTCGGCGGAGACACAAGGAAAGGCGCTGGAGGCTGCGGAAACGGCGGTGAAGCTGGATCCGGAATCGCGGTCGTACAAGACGAATCTGGCGTATGTGCTGCTGAATAATCGGCGAGGGGAGGAGGCCCGCGAGGTCGTGGAGAAATTACAGAAGAGCGCGGGCTCGCCGGAGGAGCGGCGCGCCGCGCGGTCTATCCTGGAGGCCATCGAGGAAGAAGAGGAATGGGAAAAGGCGAGCGCGGAGCAAGCGCTTGGCCGGCTGCGGGTGGATGGGCCACAGGCGGCGGCTCCCGATTTGAGCGCAGACATTGTGCATCCTGCGATTTCGCGGCGTCAGCTGGGGCCGCCGGAATGGATGGCGGTGGAGGGTATCATTGGAGCGATCGATTGCTCGCACGGCACTGAGGTGACCGTGACTCTGAATTTGCCTAAAGGGCCGATGGACTTTCACGCGGCCGATTTGGGACGCGTAGGCGTCAGCGGCATCAGCGCGGACTCGGTGCCGGACCTGGCGAGTTGCAAGCAGTGGAGTGGGCGGCGCGTGAAGGTGTGGTTCCGGTTGGTGTCGGGGAAAGATTATTTGGGGGAGATTATCCGGATTTACTTTTATTGATTGCGGGATGGGGAGGACACGGGGGTTCAGGTTCTTCGCCCATTCTTGTCGGACGCTCCCAGTCAGAATGACGGCGCTTCGCGGGTAACGATTGCGCTCGCTTTGTTGGGACACAGACAAGAGTGTCTGTCCTACTTGGAGTGTCTGTGCTACTTCTGGTAGACCGTGCGGCCGCCTACTACTGTGCGCAGGACTTCCGTCTTGATGTACTCGGACGGCGGGATTTTGGTCAGGTCGCTCGAGAGGATGATGAAGTCGGCGTATTGGCCTGTTTTCAGGGTTCCTTTCTTTGCTTCATCAAATTGGGCGTAGGCGGAACCGATGGTGTAGGCACGGATGCAGTCGTCTAACGAGATCTTTTCCTGGGGTTGCCAGCCGCCGGCGGGGCCGCCTTCGGGGAGTTCGCGGGTGACGCAGGCGTAGAGGCCGCGCATGGGGTTGATGGGCTCGACGTCGTAGTCGGTGCCAAAGGCGAGATGCACGCCGTTTTTCTGCATGGTGGCCCAGGCGTAGGCGCCTTTAAGGCGGTCGGGACCAATGCGTTGTTCGGCCCAGCGCATGTCGGTGGTTTGGTGGGACGGTTGCATGGACGCGATGACGTTTAGTTTGGCGAAGCGGGGGAGATCTTCGGGGGCGACGACTTGGGCGTGCTCGATGCGATCACGGCGGTCGCGGGGTGGGTTGGCTTTTGCGACGGCTTCGAACACGCCGAGGGCAACGCGATTGGCTTTGTCGCCGATGGCGTGGAAGGCCAGTTGGAAGCCGGCGCGGTCGCGCTCGATGGCCATCTGACGAAGTTTTTCTGGCTCCATGGCCATGATGCCGCTGGTGGAGGGATCGTCGGAGTACGGGGCGAGCATGGCGGCGGTGCGTGAGCCCAGGGCGCCGTCGGTGACCATTTTTAGAGCGCCGGTTTTCAGCCAGGGGTCGCTTACGCCGCCTTCGCTGCGTTCGTTCTGGAGTTCACCTAGACCAGTGGTGAAATGCAGCCACTCGGTGATGCGCACGGTGAGTTTGTTTTCGTCCTTCAGGTCGCGATAAACCAGAAAATCATCCCAGTCGGAATTGTCCTGGACGGAGGTGACGCCGTTTTTGGCGACGTCGGCTAGGACCAGCTCGATGCCGTGGCGGCGTTGCGCGGGCGAGGGGTCGGGGACGTATTGCTCGACGAGGCTGATGGCGGAGCCTTCTTCGAGCATGCCGGTGAGTTCGCCGTTGGCGTCGCGTTCGAATTCGCCACCTTTGGGATTGGGAGTGTCCTTAGTGATGTGGGCCAACTGAAGTGCGAGGGAATTTGCGACGGATACGTGGCCGGAGATGTGCGTCAAGAGGACGGGATTTTTTGGAGAGACGGCGTCGAGCTGCTGCTTGGTGGGGAATTTTTTGTCGGGCCAGAGGGTGTGGTCCCAACCACTGCCGGTGATCCAGTCGCCTTCTTTGTGGGCGGCTATGGCGTCGGCTACGCGCTTCTGCAGCTCTTCCACCGAGGCGACGCCGTTTAGCCGAACGGCGAGCATGTCTGCGGCGGCACTGCCTAGATGAACGTGGGCATCATTGAAGCCGGGCATGACGAATTTGTTGCCGAGCTGGATGGTCTCGGCGCTTTCGTCGCCGCCACCGCATTCGAGCATGATTTGCTCGATGCCGCCGATGCAGACGATTTTGCCTTCGCGCACGGCCATGGCGGAGGCCCAGGGATGTTGCGGGTCGTTGGTGTAGATGCGGCCGTGGAGATAGTACGTGGTGCGGGGGGGCGTGTAGGTTTGTGCGTTGGCAGGCATCGAGTCGAGAGTTGTCAGCGCGGCGAGACAGAAAGGCAGAAACGCGAGAGGCGGAAAGTGCAGGTGATTGAGAACGGTGGCGCGGCTGGGACGCGTCTGGCAATTCATTTAGCTTTTTCCTCCGCGATTCCCGAAATGCCGAGCAGGGTTAGGAGCGCGCGCTTCAGGCCCATTTCGCGGCCGGAGGGTTCGTACCACTCTTGCAAGGAGTGGGCGCCGCCGCCGGTGCCGCCTGCGCCGATGGAGATGGCGTCAATGCCGTTGGCTAGCGGGATGTTGGCGTCCGTTGAAGAGCGCTCGATGCGCGATTGGTTGCTGACGTATTCATCGGCGGCGCGCAATGCGGCCAGGAGCGGTGAGTTGGGGGAGAGTTCGCCGCCGGGGCGCGTGCCCAGGACGTCGATCTTCCAGTCGAGCTTCCCTTTCGTGCGGTCGCGGGAGGATTCCATTTCGTCGCGGACGCCAGCGGAGATAGATTCGCGCAAGGCGGATTCGAGTTTGGCGAGTTCGTCTTCGCTTTCGGAACGAATGTCGACTTTGAGTTTCGCGTCGTAGGGGATCGAATTGACGGAGGTGCCGCCTTCGATTTGACCTAGATTGAAGGTGGTCCGCGGGTTGGCGGGAACTTTCGTGTTGATGAAACGGATCGAGCCGCGGACAAGCGCGTTGATGGGATTGGGGATGCCGAAATCGGACCAACTGTGGCCGCCGGGGCCGGTGATCAGGACTTCGAGCCGGCGGGAGGCGAGGGCTTTGGTGGTGACGTGATCAGTGCCGGAGCCGTCGAGGACGACGGCCGCTTTCAGGCGCACGCGATAGGCTTCGACGAGGGCGCGCATGCCGCGGAGATTGCCTTCGCCTTCTTCGCCGACGTCAGCGACGAAGAGGACGGTGCGGCGCGGCTTGATCTTGGATTCCTGGATGGCGCGGGCGATGGAGACGAGCGCAGTGAGGCCTGTGCCGTTATCGGAGATGCCTGGGGCGCTAAGGCGTTCGCCGTCGCGACGGACCTTCACGTCGGTGCCCGGGGGAAAGACGGTGTCGAGATGCGCGGTGAGCATCACGATTTCTTTGTCGTTGGCGCCGGGGAGTTCGCCGATGACATTGCCGGTCTTATCGATTTGCACGCTGAGTCCGGATTCGGCAAGGAGCGTTTTCACCACGCTGGCGCGGGCGCCTTCCTGGAATGGTGGCGCGGGAATTTCGGTTATGCGGACTTGCTGATCGTTGATCCAGGCGAGATTTTTAGTAAACCAGGACAGAGCGGAGCGGAGTTCGGGGGTCTCGGCGAGCTGTGGGGAGGGGCCGGAACGATGAGGAGAGCCGAGGGAGCGAACGGGCATGGTCGAAAGGATAACCCAAAGGAGAAGATGTTTCACCGGGGAGTTCCGGAGAAATTGCGGAGTCGTGCGCGAGGTCAATGGCGTGCCGGCTCCGTGGCGAGTGCTTGAATTTCGTCATCGGTCAGGACGCGGGCGGATTGTTTGGCGGCTTCGAGGATGCGGTTCACAACGGCGTCGTTGGCGGGGATTTTGTGGCGCTCGAGCCAGAACAAGACGTTGGACTTGCCGCTCATTGGGCCGATCTCGATGATTTGATCGAGGCCGAAGAGATGTGATGGGACGCCGCTGTAGACGATGTCGGCGAGCTCGGGATTCTTGCTGTGGAAGGCTTTTACGATGGCGGCCGCGTGAACGCCAGTGGCGGTGCGGAAGGCGTCGTGGCCGACGACCGGATAGTTGGGAGGGATGGTGGTGTGCGTCGCGCGAGCGACTTTTTCGCAATACTCCTTGAGGCGTGAGAGATCGCGATCGATCAAACCCATCAGGCAGAGATTTACGAGCATTAGTTCCATGGGCGTGTTGCCCACGCGCTCGCCGAGAGCGTTTGCGGCGGCGTGGACCTGGTCGGCGCCGGCGGCGATGGCTGCGAGTGAATTGGCTATGGCCAGGCCGCGGTCGTTGTGACCGTGCCAGTCGACGCGAATCTTTTCGCCGCTGGGTTTGACGATTTCATCGACGGCAAATTTGATGAGGTTGTAGGCGCCTTGCGGCGTGGCGTGGCCGACCGTATCGCAGAAGACTACAGCCCGGGCGCCGTTGCGGATCGCGGCGGAATAGAGGCGCTTGACGGTGTCGCGATCGGTGCGCGTGGTGTCTTCGGTTACGTACATCGATGGCAGGCCGTGCTCGACGGCGAATCTCACAGCTTTTTCCGTCGTGCGCTCGAGGTGATCGACGGTCCAGTCTTCGACCAGGCGGCGGATGGGGCTGGAGCCTAGGAAGGTGGCGGCTTCGAGAGGGATTCCTACGCGCTGGGAGATTTCGATGATAGCGCGGATGTCGGCTTCGACCGTTCGGGCGGCGCAGTTGGGGCGGATTTTCATGCGGTGGGTGGCGATTTCGCGGGCGAGGGCTTCGGTGTGGGCTGCGGCGCGGTGGCCTGCGCCGGGAAGGCCGATGTTCACGGAATCGATGCCGAGCGATTCCATCAGGTGGAGGATTTCGATTTTTTCTTCGATGCTGGGGTCGTAGACAGAGGGATTTTGCAGGCCGTCGCGGAGGGTTTCGTCGTTTAGTAGTACGAGCGTGTTGGGAGGGACGGCCGCAGGGGAGGCTTGGTTCCAGTCGTAGATATATTCGTTATGGTTGGTGGGTTCGGTCATCTTCGATTTGAGTGCGCTGTCGGTTCCAGATGCCTACGATCTTTGTTCGGCACCATTTGCGTCTAACCCGCGCCTCTCTAAAGACAGGCGCCTACAAGGAGCATTATAAGCCGTGGTCGCGGAACATGGTTCTTAAGGCGGCGCGGGCACTGGCTACGCGGGCGCTTAGCTTGTTGGCGAATTCAAATTGCAGGAAGGCATCGGCGGCTTGCTCGAGGTCGGCGCCGTAGCGATACCACCACGGCTTTTCGCGGCGAGGCAGGCGATCGACGTCGATGTATTTGGTCTGGACCATTTCGAGCAGGCCCGCCTTGCCGTGGGTTCGGCCCCAGCCGCTTAGGCCGCAGCCGCCGTGGGGAGCTTCGGCGATGGCAAAGTAACTGATGGCGTCGTTTACCATGACGGCGCCGGCGCGGAGTTGCGCTGCGATGGCTTTACCGCGCGCGGCATTGCGCGTCCAGACGCTTGCAGACAGTGCAAACGGTGAATCGTTCGCACGCAGGATCGCTTCGTCGGAGTTGGAGACGGTCTGGATGGCCAGGATCGGGCCGAACGTTTCTTCTTGAAAAAGGCGCGCGGCGGAATCCACATCTACGATGACTGTGGGCTCGAAGAAGTTCTCGCCTAGATCGGGGCGTGCGTGGCCGCCGCAGAGGACTTTCGCACCGCGGCTGACGGCGTCTTCAATCAGCGCAATCATCCGTTGGACGTGTTGGGGTCGGATCAGCGGGCCGACGTCCGTGGCCGGATCGCTTCCAGGTCCGAGCCGCAGCTTTTTTGTTTTCTCGACGCAGCGGGCGGCGAAGGCTTCGCTGACAGGGCGCTCGACGAAAATTCTTTCGACGGAGAGACAGACTTGTCCGCAATTTGTGTAGCTGCCCCAGACGGCGCCGCTGGCGGCGACTTCGAGATCGGCGTCGGCGAGGACGATCATGGCGTCTTTGCCGCCGAGTTCGAGGACCGTGGGAATCAGGCGCTTGCCGCAGGCTTCGGCGACACGACGTCCGGTCTCCACGCTGCCGGTGAACAGAATTTTGTCGCAGGCCGCGTCGATGAGCGCTTGACCCACATCCCCGGCGCCCTGAACGATCGTTACCAAGCCTTCTGGAAAACCGGCGCTGGCGAAAAGTCTTTCGATCAAGGCGCCGCAGTGCGGAGTGAAGTCGCTGGTCTTGCAGACGACCGCATTGCCGACCACGATGGCCGGAATGATCTGGCTGACCGGAATTGCCAGCGGATAGTTCCAGGAACTGATGATGCCGATTACGCCGAGCGGTTCATAGGTGAGCGTGCCGCTCTTGGCTTTGGCTGCGAGATTGTGGTGCGGGACAGATTCGGGCTGGAGCATGCGTTCCGCATTGACGGCAAAATATTGCGCGGTATCGACGGCCACAAAGATATCCGCGAATAGCGCTTCGGCGCGAGGCTTGCCGGATTCTCGAACGATGGCCTCGGCCAGAGCATCGCGCGAAGAGAGAATGCGTTCGCGAAGAACGCGCAAGCGATGGGCTCGATCGGCAATCGGAGTCTTCGACCACTTCAACTGTGTTGCGCGGGCGCGAGCGACAATCTCGCGCATCCGAGACGGCGAAGTTCTCTCGAAACAGCCGAGGGCTTCGCCCGTGGCCGGATTGATCGAAGGAATCGTGCCGACCGAAATCACGGTGGCGGCCATGAGCGGATTCTAACCGAAAATGGGAGTTGACGGGCGGCGCTGTTCATTTTGGCACACCGACACTATCGCGGAATGGTCATTCTAAATTGGGGCGCACCGTGCTGTGCCGCTACAAAGTCGTTGCTGCTGGGCGATTAATTCTGTGGGTTACTTTCTTCGCGTGAAATCGGCAACACGACCGTGTTGATCGCTGAGGGGTCGTCGCGCAGCTTGATGTATAGGCCGGTCTCGCTGGGATGCGGGACGGCTAGCGTGGCGTCGATGAAATCGGTCGGCACCGGCGCGTTGTGGGCGAATTGCTGATCGGAGGCGATCGAGTCGATCAGGAATAGATTTGTGCCGGTCAGCTGGCACGGTTTGTCGGCGCTGTCGGGGCAGCGAATTTCTTTCAGAGCGGGGACGCGCACCAGAATCGCCAACGGCTGCCAGTCTCCTTTTGTGCCGTCGGGCGCGACGGGGCGAAATTGCAGCGGGCCGAACGCGGAAGGTCCGAATGCCTTATGAGGATCAAAAACGGCGAGCACGCTTCCGGAATCGCGCAAGATCAAGCTGCCGTCCGTCATGTTGAGAAGCGTGCTGAACGATTCGTCGGTAGTGGCGACTTCGATGCGTTCGGTGCGCGAGAATCGATCCGGAATTTCCGTTTTCAAAAGGAACGAAATTTGCCCATCCAAGGGTAACTCGTCCTGGCTGCCTAGACTGATTGTCGAGGGCGTATCTCCAAGGCGGATATTCTTGCTGACGAGGGTGACCTTTGGGCGAGGGGCTTCCACCTTGGTCGGAAGCTCGAGCACGCGGCCATCTTTGAGAGCGACCTTCCCCACCAGAGATTGATCGGGGTGAAGGGCCGCGGAATCCGGTTGCGTGGCGGCCAGGTGCAGCTCATCCTTTTCATTCGCGCGAGTTAACTTGGCGGGGACGAAGTGAATGCCATTGAGCTCGAAGTGATCCACCTCATCCAGGCGAGTTCCCTTCAATACGCCCTGCTGGTCTCCCGCATTGATCGTGAAGCCGTCCAGGTGGGCACCTTCGGAGTAGGCTTGGAGCGAGAGCTCATCGGACTTGGTCAAGCCGAATTGACGCACCTTCACCTTCATGGGCCCCGCGGGTTGATCTTTTAGCGCAACCTTCAGTTCGATTTCTTCGGGCTTGGCGACCTTCCAGGCGGCCTTGATCTCCTTACCTTGCGCATCCTGAATCCTTATTTCATCCACGCAGACCGCAGAGTCGGATTGCAAGTGCAGGGTATCCTCGCGGCCGACGATGAGCGCGCTTTGTTCGGAAGCTGGAATCACCCATTGGGCGGTGCGCGAGGTCCGAAGATGGAAGTTGGGTCCTTCGTAAGGCTCGAAGCCCCAAAACCCACGCAGAGTTCCCGTGAGTTGGGCCTCGAGTTTTGCGCCTTCGATGCTGTGCGTGTCGATGACAAATCCGCCGCTAATAGCGTCGGCGCGTGCCGGAAGCTTGATTTCTTTGCCATCCTTACCGGGAATGTGGAGGAAGAAATCGTGGCCGATGTCGGAGGAGAAAACGAGCGGCGCGCCCTCAACCGGCAGAACCAGGGAGGATTTTTGCAGGCAGAAAACTTGATCGTCATTGATGGCGCGCAATGGAGGCAGCTGGGCCGCTTCGACGGCAGGCAGACCGATGACGATCACCGACATCGGCTTGCGGAAAGATGGTGGATTGTTGAGCTTCAGATTCATCTGCTCGCCTTTGGGCAGCGCCAGAGCAGGAATGTACACGTAGGAAGCGGTGTGCAGGTTGCCGAGAACGCGCGCGAGATCTACGACCGCGCCAACGTACGCGCTGTAAAATCCGCCGCCCGCGAGCGACGTGGCACTGACCGCGCCGACCAGATCGGAGTTCGGACCCGACGTTAAGGCCGTTACCATCGATTGGCTATGGCCATCATCCATCACGAGATTGTCGGTGTTGCGCGTCAGGCACGAACTCTGCTCTTCGACGGGCTTGTTGAAGCACTGTTCGTCGATGCGAATACCGAGGGTGCGCGCCATCAGAATGGAATGCTCGTGTAACGCTTTGGGATCAACGTCCGAGACGGATTTCACGTCGGCGAGATATTTTTCCAGGCGCGAGCGGTCGAGGCTGGCTTGATTCAAATCTTGCGAGGCGCGAACGAACACGCCGGGCCGGCCGCGGACCGCGCTGCGCAGGCTGCTGAAGTCACCGCCAGTTTCGGGAGCTAAAAACAGGAGAGCCTGCTGCGCATCCTGCGGAACCGTGACGACGATTCCCTCTTCGCGGACCTGCTTGGTCCAAGTCTCGGCTTTTATGAACCAATTCTCGGGTGGCGGATTGGTGGCGCCGCGAAGGAAGGCGACGATGAGCAAATAGCGGGCGGATTGATCGTCGGGAAAGTCGGGATGGAGCCATAGGCGGTCGCCGGGCTGCAAATTGGCGACGTCGGAGATGGGCAGCGGCTTTCCGTTGCGCGTGACCTTCATCTCGATGCGAGGACCTAGTAGATCGAAATTGTTGTTGTCGGCCCACGCGAATGCGGGACCTGCTAACAGAGCCGCCAGAACACACAAACAGCGGATGGTGATGGCGCTTTGCGTCAAACTGTTCGCGCGGAAAACTCGGGTCCTCGAAAAAAACATTGTTGCTACCGTCCCTTGGGCTATCGAAGTCTGCGGCTACGACACTTCAGAAGATGCCGCACCAGCGAACGAATCTCAGTTTGAGATCCGAGGCAAACTGCGTCAGTTTCTTCGATGCGGTGCGCTTCCCGCGTGCCGCCAACGGGAGGCGTGTTTTGGGCCGATTCGCGAGGCTGGGTTGGAATTCCGGCCTACTAGATCGAATGACAATGATAGTTCGTGGGCGGAGCGGACGGCAACCCTTGTGTCGAGTTTTTCTTATCGAGCAACAGGTCGGCTTTGGAGGCGATTTGTTATCTGCTCGAAACTTGTCGACGCAACACAGACCCTTCGAGACTCGGGGCAAGCCCTTCGCAACTCAGGGCAAGCAGGGGTGCCTGTGCTACTTCGCGGCGGAAAGTTTGGCGGCCGCGGACGACACTAGTGTCGCTTCGTCTTGTAGAACGGACGCGGCACGGGCGATAGCTTCTTCGGCCTGCTTCCACTGTTTCTGCTCCATGGCTTCGCGGACCGCCGGGATGGCTTTGGCCTCGTAGCCGGTGTAGACACCCGGCGCGTAGATCTGGTGCTTGTACCACGCTCTTCCGGGGAGACCCTCAGGGTTGGTAAGTTTGCGCTCGCTGTCGATAAGCATGCGATTGATCTCGGCAATCGACGCTGAAGCCAGCGAGGCGCCGCCGTTTTCCGTCGCACGTGCCAACGCTTTTTTGTACTCCTCGCCGCTGCGCGTCAGAGCGTCGGCGCCATTTTGCAGAGGAGCGAAATTTAGGTGCGGCGGGATTTCCTGCTTCACTGGCGGAACGTAGGTTTGTTTCGGATCAGCACTGGCCGTAAATGCCCCTTCGTCGATCTCGAGGTTGCGCTCTCGAATCTCATCCTGCTGCTTTGTCGAGAAGGTTTGTAGACCACGAACATAAGTCTGGACGGTGTCGGCTAAATTGGAAAAATCGAAGGGCAGCAGGTCGGCGTCGGCGAGGCGCATCACGGTTGTGCCGGCAACTTCGGAAAGCGCGCGGCCGTATGCGAAATCGGTGTCGCTGAAGTGCGTGTACCAGTAAAAATCGTCGTAGATCGAGTGATAGATGCCACCCTCGTCTTCTCCGTAGAAACCGAAATTCAACACGGCAATACCGAGAAAATTCTGGAATCCGGCGTGATCGGAGCCGCCGCCCGAGATATCGATGCGCAAGTCTGGCCGCTGACGGAGTTCCTGGCGTGCTTCGTCGGAATCAGCTTGGGTGATGCTGTGGAGTTGCCAGCGCTTCCACACGGATAACTTCGTTTCGGGGTCTTGGACGTCGCGGGCCACATCATTCGCCAGCTTTTCCAAGGTGTGTGCACCTTCGGCGCCGAAGAAGCCGCGTCCGTTCGTGTCCGAGTTAATGTAGGCAACGGCGTGCTGGCGAAGTTCCGCCGCGTGCGTCTCCAACCATTCCACGGAACCCAGCAGGCCAGGCTCTTCGCCATCCCAGGCACAATAAATGATAGTGCGCTTGGGTTTCCATCCGGCTTTCACGAGCTCGCCTAGCGAACGCGCCTCCTCCAAGACCGCTACCTGGCCGGAGATGGGATCTTCCGCGCCGTTCACCCAGGCGTCGTGATGGTTGCCGCGTAGCACCCATTCGTCGGGAAACTGCGAGCCGGGAATTTTCGCGATCACGTCGTAGAGTGGCTGCATCTGCCAATTCGAAAAAACTCTCAAGTGAACTTTCGCAGATCCCGGGCCAATCCGGTAGGTGATCGGCAGGCCGCCGCGCCAGGTTTCCGGCACGACTGGTCCGGTGATGGCCGACATGAGCGGGGCAGCGTCGGCGTAAGAAATCGGCAACACGGGAATTTTCGTCAGCGTCGGGGCGTTCTTGATGTCGAGGCGCTTGGCGTCAGGGGTCGCGCCGATGTTGGGCGTCAGCGGATCGCCCATGAATTCCGTGCTGTCTTGCACGCTGCCGCGCTGCACACCTTCGCGCGGACGCAATCCGCCAATGGGGAACGTTAGGCCCGCGGAGTAGCCGTCGTCGCGCGGGTCGGAGTAGATGATACAGCCGACCGCTCCGTGTTCGGCGGCGACTTTGGGCTTGATGCCGCGCCACGCGTGGCCGTAGCGCGCGATGACGATGGCGCCCTTCACGGAAATACCGTGGCGGGCGAGCGTCTCGTAGTCTTCGGGGATTCCGTAGTTGACGTACACCAGCGGGCCGGTTACGTCGCCATCGGCGGAGAACGCGTTGTAGGTTGCGAGTTGCTCCGATTGCTGATTGGAAGTGGGATCCTGCGGTACACGAGGCTCCTGCAGTTTGGCCACGAAGTGCGGGCCGCCCTCCACGAGTTCAACGAGGCGTTCTTTCGGCGTGGGAAAGAGCACGCTGAATGATTCGATGTGGGCGTCGAGACCAAATTCCTTGTACTTGGACAGAATCCATTCGGCGTTGTCTTTGTCGTAGGGCGAGCCGACGTGATGCGGGCGCGCGGTCAACCGCTGCATGTAGGCGCGAAGATTCGCCGGGCTCGGCAACGAGCGGAATTTGTCTTCCCACTGGCGTTCTGTGCGAGAAGACTCGGCGGAGTAACCCGCGAGTGCGGTTTCGTCCGCGATCAGATGATTGCCGAGAGGCGCGAGCGAAGCCGCGGCGAAAAAACAAGACGCAAGTATCGTGCTGCGAATCATGTGGGCTCCAGAATTTTTGCCTCGGTATTTTGCCTGAAGCGGAGGGAGATTGGAAATCAATCGAAACCCCAGAAACGGCGTTCCTCTGCCGAGTGTGCTCGCCTAGGAAATCAATGGGCAAGCGACGAATTTGTCTGCTCGACATCTGTTAACGCGGACACAGGCCCTTCGCAACTCAGGGCAAGCAGGAGTGTCTGTGTTACCGCGGAGGTTAAGTAACCCTGTAGGGCTCTTCGTGCTCGGCGCTGACCATCCAGAGGCCGTGCGCGGGGACGGTGGGGCCGGATTTCGACCGGTCGCGCAGCTCGTAGAGGCGTTCGATGTCTTCGGGTTGGAGTTTGCCGCGGCCCACGTCGAGCAACGTGCCGACCATCTTGCGAACCATGTAGCGCAGGAACGAGCGGCCATGCACGGTGAAAACCAGCTCTTCGTTGTCCGGCGAGCGCACGAGTTCCGTGGAGAAGATTTCGCGGTCCATTACGCGTTCCTTGTCGTCTTCCTCGGAGCCGGTGGAGGCTGCGAACGACGTGAAGTCGTGAATGCCGACGAAGCGGGCGGCGGCATTGCGCATGGCGTCTTCATCGAGCGGGAATGGATAATGCAAAACATATCTCCACAGCATCGGGGGACAGACCCGGCCGCGATACATCCGATAGCGGTACACCTTGCCGCGAGAGGAAAAGCGCGCGCTGAAGTTCGGCCCGACCTCTTCGGCTTTCACAATGCGAATCGACGGCGGCAACAAGGCGTTCAGCGCGCGATGGAAATCCTCTGCGGAGAGGCCCGAATGCGTGCGAAAGCTGGCAACCTGGCCGAGTGCGTGGACGCCTGCGTCCGTGCGGCCTGTCCCTTGTAGCAGGATTTTCTCCTGGGTCAACTGGCGAAGAACGCCGACAATCTCGCCCTGAATGGTAGGTTTGCTGGACTGAGCTTGCCAGCCATGAAAATCGGTGCCGTCGTAGGCGATGGTCAGTTTGAAATGGCGCATGCCGGGGGATGTGATCGGAGGTTACGCAACGCCGCTTGCATCACGTCGCGGAGCGCACAAAGCGGCTCCCAGGTTTCATGGCGGCGCTGCCCTCTCGACATTGCGGGCAATCTTCGGGAGCATAGCTGGCGATCGGCAAATCGAGCAACGCTTGCGATTCGACCGGAAACTCTACTTGACCGCCGCTGCGGTCGATCAGAGCGCCCGCGGCGACCACGCGGCCTCCCGCCTCTTCCACCACCTGGATCGTCTCCAGGGTGGAACCTCCGGTGGTCCAGACGTCTTCCACGACGAGCACGTGCTGGTCCGCGCGCAAGCTGAAACCCCGACGCAGCGTCATCGTACCGCTGGCATCGCGCTCGACGAAAATCGCTGGAATCCCGCCGCCCGCAACGTCTACCTTTACTTCCGGAAGCGCACGCGCGACTTCCTGCCCAATGATGAGGCCACCCATCGCCGGAGAGACCACCGCCTCAATGGTCGCGTCGGAAAAAAGCGCGGCCAGCGCCTGCCCTAACTTCTCTGCAAAGCGCGGATATTGCAAAACCCGTGCACATTGCACGTACGTAGCACTGTGAAGGCCGCTGGACAATTCAAAATGTCCATGGCGAATGGCGCCGGCGCTCTCGAACATCCGCAACAGTTCTTCGCGCTTCAGCATGTCTCTCCAAATCGACGGTTGGGGTAGTGTCAGCTCGCTGCTGCACCGGGCCCCACGCTGGTTCCGGTGAAAACCTGCGGTGCTAGCTAACCCCAAACCGCCGGTAACCGTCGAATCGTCAGCAGCCTAGCCGCCGCGTGTTGCGTTGTCAAGGAACGTAGCCCCTGCTAGACTGCCAAATTCGTGTTTCCGGTCGGTTTCTCGCTTGCCAATGCCCTGCGGTCGTCGATTTGATGAAACAAAGTGCCTCCGATGAACGTTGTACAGAGAGTCAGACAATAATGACCCGCGTAGGTCGTGGATAAAATTCAAGGAGTGAACGACATCATGAACTTGCTACGGTTGACCGCAAAGCCGTCAACTCCACGTGCGTCTGCTTGGCGACGTAGGCCGCTTCGAGACCGTGCTACGCGACCATCGCAATTGGCACGCTCGCTCACGGCTGCGGTGCTTACGGTTCTGCTGGCTGGATCAGGGTCGCCCGTTTTCGCCCAGGACCCCGGTCAAAGCCCGCCGCCGGGGCAACAAACCGATCATCCGGAATTGCCGACTCCGCAGTCGCCGGAACAGAATCGATCCGGGCAAGATCCGAATGCCCCTACGCAAGCACCCAAACCCGTCTACGGACCCGGGCCAACGAACCCTCCGATTCCCGTGTCTCTGGGCGTCTCGAAATACAACTACAGGCACGCCCCGCGACCGTTTCCGAATCTGTTTGCTCCTTATTCACCTATCCAAATTCCAGAATTCGGCACCGCCAACTCACCGCGCATCGACCAACTGATCCACGACGGCAAGCTGGAAATCACCTTGCAAGATGCGGTGGAACTCGCGCTCCAAAACAGCATGGACATCGCCGTCGCACGCTATAACCCGTGGTTCGCCGACACTGATATTATGACGGCGGAAGGCGGAGGACTGCCTCAGGGCATCAATGGCGCCGAAATTCGCTTCTCAACCGCGTTCGTTCCCGTACTGACTTACGACCCGACGCTGACCGCAAGCATGTTCTTCGACGACCGCTCGACTCCGGTAAACAACCCGTTTATTTCTGGAACTGCTGGAACTGGCACCGGTGCCACTGGCCTGATATCGCACGCCTCCCAGTACAATACGCAATACGTCCAAGGGTTCGCCACCGGTACGACGCTGACCGCAAGTTGGGACAATACGCGAAATTCATCGACCGCCGCTAACTTTTTCAATCCATCGGTTACATCGGCCTTAACGATCTCATTCCAACAGCAACTATTGAATGGATTCGGCCGGTTCCAGAATCAGCGCAACATCATCATCGCGAAGAACAACAGGAAGCTGGCGGACTACGCCTTCGAGCAGCAGGCGATTACGACGGTTACCAACACGATTACCGCGTATTGGGAGCTAGTCTATGCCCGCGAGAACGTGAAAGTGCAAGAGCAAGCCGTTACCGTCTCCAACAAACTTTATGGGGACAACAAGAAGCAGCTCGAAATCGGCACCATGGCGCCGCTGGATGTGACTCGCGCGGAATCTGAATTGGCCACGGACCGCCAGAACCTGATCGTCGCTCAGACCGTTAAGCTGACGGATGAGCAAACCCTGAAGAACGCAATCTCGAGAGATCCCCTTGCGCCGGCGCTCGCGAATGTTGAGATCGTGCCCCTCGACCACCCTAATCCTCCAGAAGCAGTGGAAGCGGCCAACTTTGAAGACGCCGTGAAAGAAGCTTTCGCCAAGCGACCGGATCTGCTGGAGCAACAAATCAACGTGACGAACGCTGGCGTAGACTCTAAGGCGAATCGAAGAGCGTTGCTTCCGACGGCCACGCTGACCGCGCAATACGCGAGCCAGGGGCTCGCTGGGAATAGTCCGATTATCACGGGATCCACCACCACAGCGGGTGCGGCTGTTGTGGGCGCCAATGGCCAGCCGGTCACGGTGCTCGACATGAATGGGGTGCCAGTCGAAGTCTTCGAGCCGAATACCACCACGGTCTCGAACGGAATCACCCGTGAGGGCTTCGGCACTGCGCAAAGCCAGATTTTTCACAACCAGTTCCCTGATTATCTGGTCGGCGTGAACTTGCAGATTCCTATCCGCAACCGGCAAGCCCAGGCTGCCTACCAGCACGCCGTTCTCGTCCAGCGCCAGATCGAAGCCCAAATGCAGCAATTGAAAAACGCTGCGCTGCTCGACGTGCGCAACGCCTACATTGCCTTGACGCAAGATCGCGCGCAGGTGCAAGCCGCCAGCAAGGCACGCGAACTGCAACAGCAGACCTTCGACGCCGAGCAGAAGAAGTATCAACTCGGCGCGTCGACCGTTTACAACGTCATTCTCACCCAGCGCGACCTGATCACCGCGCAGGGTACCGAACTTCGCGCGCTGGCTAACCTCGTCGAAGCCAAGGCAAACTATGAGCGCGCCGTCGGACGCACCCTCGAAGTCAACCGCGTCACCATCGCGGACGCCAAACACGGCCAGATCGAGCGCGATACTCTGATTCCCGGCACGCTTAACGGGCACGTCGTCGGCACGGAGAAGATCTTTGCCAACGAAGGCCAACGTTAAACACTTTTGCCGTGCCGGCACTGCATTCTGCAGTGCCGACTTTTGATTGGCGGCCCTTCTCTCTGTATTCGCGAACATTCAGGCAAGTCCTAGTTTGATCGCCGCGTCCGGCGATAGCAGACCTATTGCCCCGAGCGGGCGATTCGCATAGCATATTGATTTTAGCGGGCTTTTCGAGCGCAGCCATTTACCGCACGTCTCGAACGGGACGGAAATTTCTATGAGCGATTCTTCCAAGGGCGCCAGCCAAACCGTCGTTCCCGCAGAACTTTCTTCATCTCGCCGCGAGCCTTCCACCAAAGAGAAAGCATGGGAAGAGAAAACGCTCGCTCCGACGCTCGAAAAAAGCCCTGAACGACAAGCAGAATTCACAACGATTTCCAACTATCCGATCCGCCGGCTGTACACGCCGGCCGATCTTGCGGGCTGGAGTCCAGAACGTGACCTCGGCTATCCCGGCGAACCGCCCTACACGCGCGGCATTCACTCTACGATGCATCGCGGGCGGCTTTGGACCATGCGCCAGTTCGCGGGCTTCGGCACGGCTGAAGACACCAATCAGCGCTTCCGCTATCTTCTCGCGCAGGGTCAGACGGGCCTCTCCACGGCGTTCGATCTGCCCACGCTCATGGGATATGACTCCGACCACCCTCTCTCCGAAGGGGAAGTCGGAAAGTGCGGCGTGGCCATCAGTTCGCTCGCCGATATGGAAGTTCTGTTCGATCAAATCCCGCTGGCAGACGTGACCACGTCGATGACCATCAACTCGCCGGCGGCGGTGATATGGGCGATGTATCTGGCGGTCGCCGAAAAGCAAGGTGTCGACTGGAAGAAAATTTCCGGCACGCTGCAAAACGACATCTTGAAGGAATACATCGCGCAAAAGGAATACATCTACCCGCCAGAACCCTCGATGCGGCTGGTGATCGACACGTTCGAGTTCGGCGTGAAAAATACGCCGAAGTTCAACACCATCTCGATCAGCGGCTATCACATTCGAGAAGCGGGCTCGACCGCGATTCAGGAATTGGCGTTCACCCTGCGCGACGGTCTCGAATATGTCGAGTGGGGTATGCGCCGCGGCTTGGATGTCGATGAATTCGTGCCGCAGCTTTCCTTTTTCTTTAACGCGCATAGTGATTTCTTCGAGGAGATTGCCAAATACCGTGCTGCGCGCCGCATCTGGCACAAGGCGATGGTCGAGCGCTACAAAGCCAAGAATCCGCGGACATGGGCTTTGCGGTTTCACACGCAGACGGCGGGCTGCTCGCTGACCGCGCAGCAGCCGTACAACAACGTGGTGCGCACCGCGATTCAAGCGCTGGCGGCCGTGCTGGGCGGCACACAATCGCTGCACACCAATTCGCTCGATGAAGCGTGGGCGCTACCCACGGAATTCGCCGCCACGATTGCCCTGCGTACGCAACAGATCATCGCCCACGAAACCGGCGTCACCAACACGGTCGATCCGCTGGGCGGCTCCTACTTTGTCGAGACGCTCACCAACGAAGTCGAGCGCGGCGCCTGGGATTACATCGAGAAGATCGACGCGCTCGGCGGCATGGTCGCGGCCATTGAACGCGGCTACCCGCAACGCGAAATTGCCGAGGCCTCTTACCGCTACCAGGTCGCGCTCGACAAAAAAGAAAAAATCATGGTCGGCGTCAACGACTTCGTATCGGACGAAAAACCGCTGGACACCCTGCAAATCGACGAGACCGTAGCCCACCGCCAAGCCGAACGCCTCAGCAAGCTCCGCGCCGAACGCTCCAGCGAAGAAGTAGCCCGCCGCCTGACGGCCCTCCGCAAGGCCACAAATACCAAAGACAACTTGATGCCGTACATCTTCGAAGCCGTAAAATCCTACGCCACCCTCGGCGAAATCTGCGACGCCATGCGCGAAACCTTCGGCACCTACGAAGAAGTCGCCATCACCTGACTCTGCTGTCGGTTGGTCTCCTCTGCGATCCTCAGCGCCCTCTGCGTCTCTGCGTTATCCTTTCCGATTTTTATTATCCTGACTATTATTTTATTGTATAGTTAAGCATGCGCGATATTCAGCTTTCCCACGCGATCATCGGCGCTGCAATAGAAATCCATCGCAGGCCTGGGTCCCGGCCTATTAGAGGCAGTGTACGAAGAATGTCTAAGCCGCGAGTTCAACCTCAGAAACATCCCGTTCGAACGCCAGAAATCAATCCCCCTCGTATACAAGGACCTGCAGTTAGAATGCGGGTATCGTTTGGATTTTCTAGTAGCCGGCAGAATTGGCGTGGAAATAAAATCAATTGAAGCCATCGCCAGAATCCATGAATCCGTGATGCTCACCTACCTTCGTCTTTCCACTAGCCAGCTAGGATTACTGATCAACTTCAACGTGCCCGTTCTTAAGGACGGTGTTCGGCGCTTTGTATGGCATTATCAGGATGAAGAGGATAACGCGGAGACGCAGAGTATCGCAGAGGCTCGCGGAGAAGATCCGGCGATCGCTGCAAAGTCAATGCTGCCTGCCGTCATGCCGCAAGCAAAAAGCGCTAGTAATGCCTGAGAAGAAAATTCGAGTTTTGATTGCCAAGCCGGGGCTTGATGGTCACGACCGCGGGGCGAAGGTAATCGCCCGCGCGTTGCGCGACGCCGGCATGGAAGTGATCTATACCGGGCTGCGCCAAACACCCGAGATGATTGCGACCGCCGCCGTGCAGGAGGACGTCGACGTCATCGGCCTCTCGATCCTCTCCGGTGCGCACAACACGATCTGTCCCCAGCTCATGAAGTTGCTGCACGACAAAGGCATGACCGATGTCACCGTCCTTCTCGGCGGCATTATTCCCGAAGCCGACGTCGCCGACCTCAAAAAAGCCGGTATCGCCGAAATATTCCTACCCGGCACTTCCACGCAAGACATCGTCGAGTTCATTCACAAGCGCGTACCGCAAAGCTCTTAAGACCAAGCTCGCTCGAATTTCACCCGCGTATACAGCACCGAAAAGCCCTGCCGCACTACATTGCTCTGCGAACTACTTCCCGGCTGAGCGATGCACGCCGCCAAGTCGCAGTTCTCCGTCACCGCGCGCCTCAGCCGCTCCTTCAGAAGCGCCGTCTGCACTCCGCGATTCCGAAACGCCGGCAGCGTGCTCGCCCCAAACAATCCGGCCACGCCCTGGCGCAACGCAAGGGTCGCGCCACCAGCCACCGCTCCGTCCACCCGCGCCAGATGGCACTCCACGTTCGCGCCCAGCGCAAACATTTTCATGACCTCCAGAATCTCCTGCGTCACCGGAAAATTCTCCGAGAAGCCCTGCGACACCGTCAGCGTCCACAAATCCATCTGCTGTTTGCCGATGCGCTCGATAGTGACGCCTGCCGCCGGACTCAGCCCGTCCACTTCCGGCGAAGTCCATCCGCGCAACGGCAGCGCCATCACGTTGGAAAATTCCGTCACGCGATATCCGCGTTCGCCGAAGTGGCGAATCAGAGACGCATCCGCCAGCGGGCAAGTTTCCACGCGGACGGGCTCCTTCCGGCTGCGATAAAACTCCTCCAACCGATCGACCTCTTCCTCGCTGACCGCGCCTTCGAGCCCCAATCCCACGGCCTGCGTAACCGGCGATCCCGCGCCGCAATAAATTGCGAATCCTCCGGCAATCCGTTCTACCGCGCCGACGCCACCCGGTCGCACCCGCTCCAGCGCCTCTGCGCAATCCACGGCCGCCTGTGCCTCCGCCAGCTCGATCCTGCGCGCCAACGCCAAGTCCAGAATCAGCGCCGTCATCGCTTGCCTCCGTCGCGTTCGCGCTGCCGATATTTCTCGCGCGCGCCTCGAAGCAACCGCGTGATTTTGCTTTTGTATTCGTGCATCGCTGCGGGATCGACTTTGCGCCGCTGAAATTCTTGTTCGCGTTCCAGCTTCTTCAGGCTCTCGACTCGTTCTTCGTCGAGGCTGCCCGCCGCCAGCGCCGAGCGCACCGCGCAACCCGGCTCGCTCTCGTGCCCGCAATCCCGGAAGCGGCAATTCGCCGCAAACTCCTCGATGTCGGCGAACGCCTGCGCGACGCCAGTTTCCGCATCCCATAGAGCGATTTCCCGCAATCCCGGCGTATCAATAATCAGCGCACCGCCTGGCAGTCGCAGCAGTTGCCGGGAGGTCGTCGTGTGCCGCCCTTTGCCGTCCCTTTCGCGCGTCGCCTGCACCGCCTGCACATCCTGCCGCAGCAAACGATTGACCAGTGTCGACTTTCCCACGCCAGACGAACCTAGCAGCACGATCGTCTGGCCGGGTGTGAGAAAGCGATCGAGCTCGTCCATTCCCCGGCCGGTTCGCGCGCTGACCGACAGCACCGGAGCGCTTGCCGCTACGCGCTCCGCATCCGCCACAAACGCAGCAGCGTCGCTACACTCGTCCGTCTTGTTCAACACAATGACCGGTTTCACTTCGGATTCCCAGCACTGTGCCAGATAACGTTCCAGTCGTCGTGGACTAAAATCGCCGTCGAGCGACACGACCAGAAACGCCGTGTCGATGTTCGCGGCGATCACCTGCTGCTCGATGCGTTTTCCAGGTGCTTTACGAGCGAAACGTCCCCGCCGCGGCAAAACCCCCTGAATAAACGCACGCTCCTCGCCGAACAACTCCGCGGCAATCCAGTCTCCGACGGCCGGCCAATCTCCCTCTGCTTCCGCCGCCACACGCAGTTTGCTCGAAGGCTCTGCCCAGCGTTCGCCAAAATCGCCGGCGATCCTCCATAGGCCACGCTGTTGCGACACCACTCTTGCCGGCGTCCAGCCACCGTTGTCTTGCTCTGCCCACATCGCCGCGAAATAAGAGTTCCAACCCAATTCCGTAAGAAGCACTTGCGCACCCTCCCGCTGCTCGCAAGCAGCACAGCGCGTCGGTCCACGATGGACGCAACGCGGTTGCGCGCCGGAATGTCCAGTGGACACAACACGATTCCGGACGCAGACTCGACAACTCAAACGGGAAAACTACAAGATGGGCGTGCTACCTCAAGCCATCGGAAACGCTGAAGGCACACCCCCCCAGGGAACTTCGACGAGGGTAGTCACAGGCGCCTCCAGAGTGAGGATGCGGTGCTTGCAGCAACAGCACCAATGCTCTGCATAGTATCGAGCGCGAACACCTCCGTCAACATTCCAACTCGCCCGCATAGTGGGTCAATTTCCGACTGCGCGACTACACAGGAGTTAGCGGCGCATCTTTTCCCAAGAGTGGGCATGCCGAACATATACGGCGAAATGATTGGGAGCGTTCTCACGGGTCACTGAACTACAGTTGTTCGGAGCGTTCAGGCCAGTCTCTCTTATTTTCTGAACGCTGTAGCTCTTGGAATTTGGCGTATCCTGACAAAGTACATACCCATCAACCCAGACTTGAATCCTCAACACTGACGGGCTATCTAGCGGTAGTATCGCCGTTCCGTTTGTATCAGCTTGAAGGTCCTTGTGGCTCTTTTCCGCACGAACATCTTTCTGCGTGCTTCCTTGGAATACCAAAATGTGTTCGTTGGGTATCGGCTTGCCAGTCCTGCCATCCACCAAGTCAATGACAATTGGGTCTTCGTCTGCCACGGAAAGCTGCGGCGCAAATAGGAGTCCGATGATACTAAACATACGGACTATCGGAAGTGTTCGATTCATTTGAGTTTTAGCTAGACAGCTGGATGCCCCACAGGTTGCTTCCGCCCGGCCTTTGTGTTTCATCTCAATCATATATCCATATGGGTGATTAACGCTGCGGTGACCGGAAACTGACCCACCACCCACGCCCGCGTGTTCTCGCACTATCGGTCGAGAGACCGTATACTGTTCGCTTGTTGCCCTGTCGTTGCGTCACGGTATCTTTCGATGTGCGTTGTGCGATTTCGTGCGAGGTTTGCGAGTGTCGGCATCCGTTCTGAAAACCAGCGTCAACAAAAAATCCCCTGAGTTCGAGAAGAACACCCGCAAGGTCATCGATCTCGTCACCCAAATCAAGAACGAAGAAGAGCAGATCAGCCGGGGCGGCGGCGCCAAAGCCATCGAGTCGCAGCACAAAAAGGGGCGACTCACGGCGCGCGAGCGGCTCAAGAAGCTGGTCGATCCCGGAACGCACTTTACCGAGCTCGGCATTTTTGCGGCCTACGAAATGTATGAAGAGTGGGGTGGGGCCCCGGCCGCCGGAACGATCACCGGCCTGGCGCGCGTCTGCGGCCGCACTTTCATGATCATCGCCAACGACGCGACCGTGAAAGCCGGTGCGTTTTTTCCGATGACCGCGAAGAAAGTAATTCGCGCGCAGAATATCGCCATCGAAAACCACATCCCGACAATCTATCTGGTGGACTCGGCCGGCGTGTTTCTTCCGTTGCAGGAGGACGTGTTCCCGGACACCGACGATTTCGGCCGCGTTTTCCGCAACAACGCGGTGATGAGCGCCATGGGCATTCCGCAGCTCGCCGCTATCATGGGCATGTGCGTCGCGGGCGGCGCGTACCTTCCGCTGATGTGCGATCACATCCTGATGACCGAAGGCTCCGGCTTATTCCTCGCCGGCCCCGCGCTGGTGCAGGCGGCCATTGGCCAAGTAACGTCTGCGGAAGATCTTGGCGGCGCGAAAATGCATTCCCAGATCAGCGGCACCGTCGATTTCCGCGAGCCTGACGACGATGCGTGCATCAAGCGCATCCGTGCGCTGGCCGACAAGATGGGCGCTCCGAATCCCACGCCTTTCAGTCACGTCGCTTCTCGGGAACCGCTCTACCCTGGCAGCGAAATCTACGGCGTCTTCTCAAACGATCCCGGCAAGCAGTACGACATGCGCGAAATCATCGCGCGCCTTGTGGACGGTAGCGAGTTCGAGGAATACCGCGCCGAGTACGGCGAAACCCTGCTGTGCGGCTACGCGCGCATCGGCGGCTGGGCCGTCGGCATCGTCGCCAACCAAAAGAAGCACGTGCAAACTACCGCGCCTGGCTCCGATCAAAAACGCATCGAATTCGGTGGCGTGATTTACACCGAGTCCGCCGAGAAGGCCGCGCGTTTCATCATGGACTGCAATCAAGACCGCATCCCGCTGATTTTCCTGCACGACGTGAACGGCTTCATGGTCGGCAAAGACGCCGAATGGAGCGGCATCATCCGCGCAGGCGCAAAAATGGTCAACGCGGTGTCCAACAGTGTGGTGCCCAAGATCGCGGTCATCTGCGGAGGCAGCTTCGGCGCAGGCCACTACGCGATGTGCGGCAAAGCCTACGACCCCCGCTTCCTCTTCGCCTGGCCCACCGCGCGCTATGCCGTAATGAGCGGCGACGCCGCCGCCAGCACGCTCGCAGAAATCAAGCTCAAGCAGATGGAGCGCGAAGGCAAAAAGGTCGACGAGAAGGCCAAGCAAGAAATGCTGGCATCCGTGAAAGCCACCTACGACAAACAGACCGACCCGCGCTACGCTGCCGCTCGCCTCTGGGTCGACGCCGTCATCGACCCAGCCCACACTCGCGACGTCCTGATCACCGCCCTCGAAGCCGCCTCGCTAAATCCCGAGATTCGCGAGTTCAAAACCGGAGTGCTGCAAACGTAAAATGAACATCAGCACGCGCTCAAAACTTTCATTGGCAGGCGCCACTCTCGGGCCTCTTTCGCTTCTTATGATATGGGCTGCGTCGTTCGTCGTACTGCATGAAATGCAGACCAAGCACCTTGACCCCAGGCAAACGGTCGATTTTCAGATGAAGACCTTCGGATGGCTGCCTCACGTTCTCCCGATCACTGTTGTCGGATTTCTCCTTTTCCCTGTTGCGCTCGTCTCACTGATTTTCGATAACCGCGGAAGAGACAAGGCTATTTAATTGGAAAACGTCAAACTAATTGAATGTCCTCGCGATGCCTGGCAGGGGTTACCGGATTTCATTCCCACGGAACTTAAGGCGGAATATCTTCGGGAGCTTGTGCTCGCCGGATTCACGCACATCGACGCGGTCAGCTTTGTCTCGCCGAAGCACGTGAAGCAGATGGCGGACAGCGAAGAGGTGATGGCGAAACTCAACGATTCCCTTTCCATCGATATCGACCGGCCCGAAATTATCGGCATCGTTGTAAACGAAAAGGGCCTGGAGCGGGCGCTGGCGACTCCCGGCGTTACCACCATTGGCTATCCGTACTCGATCTCCGCCTATTTCCGCCGTGCGAATGCCAACATGAGCCGCGACGAGTCTCGCAGACTCGTGGAGAAATTGAAAAAGGACGCTGCCGCAGCGAGCCGCGATCTCGTAATTTACATCTCCATGGCCTTCGGGAACCCGTATGATGAGCCTTGGGGGCCAGAACTTGTGCACGAAACGCTGGAATGGTTGAAGGATATTCGCGTGCGAACCGTCTCGCTCGCCGACACCGTCGGAACCGCCGACGCTAAACTCGTCGGCGATCTTTACCGCGAGGTAAAGGACCACGTCGCGGGAATCGAACTCGGCGTGCACCTGCACAGCCGCCCGGAAAATGCGGAAGAGAAGATCATGGCGGCGTACGAAGCGGGATGCCGCCGCTTTGACGGCGCCCTTACCGGACTCGGGGGCTGTCCATTTGCCGGAGACAGTCTGGTCGGCAACATTGCCACCGAACAGGTCCTTGCGGCGCTGAAAAAAGCAGGCGCTGATCCGGGAATCGAACCCGAGCGCTTGACGAAGATTCTTGCCATGACCAACGACATTCGGGTCAAGTACGCCCATGCGCCACTTTTAAATTGAGGAGATGTTTTCGACATGTACTCCACACTTCTTCTCGAATGCCGCGACGCCATCGCCACGATCACGCTGAACCGCCCGGACAAACGCAACGCCGTCACCACCGCGATGATCGCGGATTTGCAAACTGCTCTTGATGCCATCGAGAAAAATCACACGACGCGCGTGGTGATATTGACCGGCGCAGGCAAGGCATTTTGCGCCGGCATGGACCTGGAGATGCTCTCCGCCATCGCGAAGCAATCTCCCACCGAGAACCAGGAAGATTCCCGCCGCATCGCGAAAATGCTGCGCCGGATCTGGAGTTTCCCCAGGCCCATGATCGCCGCCGTAAATGGCGCGGCGTACGCGGGAGGCTGCGGGTTTGCCACGCTATGCGATTTCACGCTTGCGTCAACGGAAGCGAAATTCGGCTACACCGAAGTGAAGATCGGTTTCCTTCCCGCAATCGTTTCCGTTTTTCTGACGCGCCAGATCGGGGAGAAGCGCTGCCGCGATCTTCTTCTGACGGGACGCATCATCGATGCCCACGAAGCCAAGGAATTTGGCCTGGTGAGCGAGGTGGTTGTTCCGGAGCACTTGCTCGATCGCGCGCATGAACTCGCGGCTGATCTTATCGCCGCAAGTCCCAGCAGCCTGACGCGCGCAAAGCACCTGCTGACTTCCTCTGCCGCCCCGGGACTCGACCACGACCTCGAGCGCGCCATCCTGGAAAATGCGCGCATCCGCTGCACGCCCGATTTCAAAGAAGGTGTCGCTTCCTTCCTGGAGAAGCGCAAGCCGGTGTGGCAGAGTAAGCCGGATTAACCGACGACATGCGAATAATCGAATTTCACGACACGACAGTACGGGTGCGTTACGCCGAAACCGATCAAATGGGCGTCGTGTATCACGCAAACTATTTGATCTGGTTCGAGGTGGGCCGCGTGGAGCTGATGCGCGCAATGGGGTTTGAGTACAAGACCATGGAAACCGAAGACGACTGCCACATCGTCGTGGCCGAAGCGTATTGCCATTACGAAAAGCCGGCGCGCTACGATGAGGTTCTGCGCGTTCGCACACGCATCGCCGAATGGCGCAATCGCATCGTGAAATTCTCGTACGAAATATTTCGCGAAGCCGACGACACGCTACTGACGACGGGTTACACGACGCACATAATATGCGGCAGCAACGGCCGGCCGAAGGCGCTTCCTGCAAAATATCGCGACGTCTTGTTACACCTGAACGTTCCTAATCCTGACCGGAGCGACGCATGAGTGCGGCCCCAAATTCTCGCCATCCCATCGAACTGACTGGCAACGATCTGACGTTTGCGCAACTGTACGACGTCGCCTTTCGCGGTGAAAAAGTTTCGCTGGCTTCCGACGCCATCGAACGCATGAAGGCTTCGCGCGCGGTCGTGGAGCGTGTCGTCGCCTCGGGCGAAACCGCGTATGGCATCAACACCGGGTTCGGCAAGCTCGCGTCGGTGCGCATTTCGGCCGAACAAGTCCGCCAGCTTCAGGTGAATCTGGTGCGTTCTCATTCTTGCGGTGTCGGCGTGCCGCTTGGCGAAGTGGAAACTCGCGCGATGATGCTGCTGCGCGCCAATGCGCTGGCGAAAGGCCTCAGTGGGATTCGCCCACAAACCGTGGAAACTCTATGCGCGATGCTGAATGCGAGAGTGCACCCGGTGATTCCGTCGCAAGGCTCGGTGGGAGCTTCGGGCGACCTTGCTCCGCTCGCGCATTTGGCGCAGGTTGTGATTGGGGAAGGGCGCGCTTCATTTCAAGGGGAAATTCTGGCGGGCGGCGAAGCGCTGCGGCGGGCCGGCATTACACCTGTCGCGCTGGAAGCGAAGGAAGGCCTGTCCCTGCTCAATGGCACACAGGGAATGTTGGCGCTGTTGAGTCTGGCACTATGCGAGGCGGATGTTGCGGCGGACACTGCGGATGTTGCGGCGGCGTTGTCGCTGGATGCGCTGCGCGGAAGTCCCGGCGCATTCGATGCACGAATCATGCACGCGCGAGCATACGCGGGTGCGGCTTTGACGGCGCGGAATCTGGCGCACTTGAATGAGGGCAGTCAGATTCGCGAGTCGCATCGCCCCTCGGAAAAAGATCCGCGCGTGCAGGATGCGTACAGTCTGCGATGCACGCCGCAGGTGCACGGTGCAGTACGCGATTCGCTGGCACAGGCGCGGGCGATGGCGGCGGTGGAATTGAACAGTGCGACGGATAATCCGCTGGTATTCGCGCGCGACGGGTCGGGGGACATCATCAGCGGCGGAAATTTCCACGGGCAGCCGCTGGCGATGGCTGCCGACCAGGTGGCGATCGCGCTCGCCACTCTCGGAGGCATCTCCGAGCGGCGTATCGAGCAGATGACCAATCCACTGACGAGCTTACTACCGGCGTTTTTGACGCCGGAGCCGGGGCTGAATTCGGGTTTCATGATCGCGCAGGTGACGGCGGCTGCGCTGACCAGCGAGAACAAGGCGCTCGCGACCCCGCATTCGGTCGATTCCATTTCGACATCGGGCAATCAGGAAGACTACGTGTCGATGGGCATGAGCGGGGCGCGGCGCCTGGAACGCATGCTCGCGAATTTGCGGCACATCCTGGCGATCGAGCTGCTTTGCGCTTGCCAGGGGATCGATCTGCTGGCACCGCTACAAACCGGAGCACTCGCCAGAAAGGCCTACGCGGCGGTGCGGGGAGCGTCGGCAAAAGTCATCGAGGACCGCCCGCTGGCGTCCGAGATTGAAGCGGTCTCCGCGCTCGTCGCCAGCGGCACGTTTTCCGCGATCCTGCATTGATCCGATACCGCGACGGATGCGCCGAATGCGTCTGCTGGTGCGTCCCGCCTCGTACGCACAAGATCTCCTCGATCGGCTCCTCAATCGGGCATGAGTAACTATTCTAGAAATGAGTATCGACTTCTTTCGTGCTGAGCCCTCGCGTTCGGCTAGACTTGGCGGGAATTCCTGAAAGCAGAGCAAGAAAGGAGTGTTGGTGAACTCCGTGGGCAGACGTAGAGACCTGCGTTCCCGGGCGCCCGGAATTGGAGCGATCGAATATGAAGCTGCTTTTGGCGAGAGCCGAGAAACTGGTGCTCGCGGCCGCGGTGTGGCCTTTGTTGCGTTCGTATTGGTTCGGGCAGTAGGTGCGCAAGGGCCAGGTGCTCGCATTTCAATGATTTCCGATTGGAGCCATCGGCACGTCGTCTTCTCGCAGCCAGCCTCTTGGGTGAAGGCGTGGAAGCTCCAAGGGGAACCTCGCTATTGGCAACAAATTCTTCGCCGCAACGGTAGAGGGCGTGTCCCGGCGGAGACTGAATTGGAGCGGTGGAGATTTGGTTTTTCAGGTTTCGATTGGCACCCGCCACAACGAGAGGAGCCTCTCGAGAGAGATTGGGGTGAATCGTTAGGAGCCGGTGGGACAACGGGAGCGCCACTTAACGTCGTGAATTGGTACCCGGTGTTTCCCGCGAAATACTCGTTCAACGTGACCGCTGCTCCCAGCTGTGGCAATGATTTTGTGGCGTTCCCAACAAATCTGGCGGGGGTCACCGGCGGGCAAGCCAGCATCATCGGCTATAACAATCTGTACGCAGGAACTGGAACCCCTCTCTGCGGTGCTGTCAATCCCTCGATCTATTGGTCGTACAACACAAATTTCAATGCGGCCGGCGCAGCCACAACCGGAACCGTAGCGACTTCTCCGGTCATATCGTTGAACGGCAGCAAGCTAGCGTTCGTCGAGACCAGAACGACTGGTTCTATTCTGCATCTTTTGAAATGGCATGCCACGGATGGAGGGGCGATCGGCACTGCGGCGGCGCCGAAAACTGCCACGGTCTGGACTGCCGATGGGGCCGCGGGACACTGTCCCACAACCGGGGCATGCATGATCAGCCTGGTCTTCAATGGCGCCCAACCCGACACCGGCTCTTCGCCTTTTTATGACTACCTCCGCGATGCCTTGTATGTTGGCGATGACAACGGCGTGCTGCATAAATTCATCAATGTCTTTGGTGTGAGCGGCACTACGCCAAGCGAAGTAGTGACCGGCGATTGGCCGATCACGGTGGATACCGGCACGATTCTGACTTCGCCCACGATGGACTCGGTATCGGGCAATATTTTCCTGGCAGATTCGGGTGGGAAATTGAGCTACGTGCGGGAAGCCTTCAGCACCGCGGGGACGTGCACAGCGGGTGCGGTACCTTGCCTCGGCTCGACGACCATCGTTCCTACCGTGGCCCATGTGATTGCGGACGCGCCGATTGTGGATCCGGTCACCGAGAAGGTTTTCGTGTTTTTCGGGAACGATGGTGGAGGTGGCGCATCGGTGATTCAGTCGGACATCACTCTAGCTGCTTCGATCAGGGCCAGTTTGGGCACGGGTACGGCCCACCACCTGCATTCGGGCGCGTTCGACAGTACCTATCTGTCGGGCACCGGCAACGCGGGGCACCTGTACATGTGCGGATCGTCCGCGAGCAGCACACCCACGATCCAACGCATTGGCTTCAACAACACAGCGACAACCTTCGGCAATAAGACAGGCACCATGAACACGACGGTGGACGCGGCGACGCTGACAGTGGCTTCGGGTGCCGCGGAATGTGCGCCGGTGACCGAGTTTTTCAACGCCAATGCTCCCGCCGCTTCTCAGGATCCGATTTTCTTTGGCGTGCAGAACCTGGGCAGTGGAGCCGCGTGCGGAGGGGCTGGCTGCGTGATGTCGATCAACGTGACGGGAACGCCAGGAACACTGGCAATCCTGAGTTCGATCGAGGAAGTGAACGGGCCGAGCGGGATTATCGTGGATAATAACGGAACTGGTTCGCAAACCTCGAGTCTCTATTTCTCGCGACAGGGTAACAGCACAGCTGTCGTTCCTTGTGGGTCCGGCGCGCTAGTCGGCGTAGGATGCGCGGTCAAGGTGACGCAGTCCGGTCTGAATTGAGCGACGGAAGCCCTTCGATCAGGTACTGAAGGGGAGCATGTGCGCCACACGGCTAGTTAAAAAATACACTGCCCTCCCCCCACCTTTTTTGTAAGTGCAGATTCTAAAGGACTTTAAGTCCAACGATTTTGGAAGTGCGGATTCTGAACGAGTTACCGGGATATTTCGTGGAAGTGCGGATTGTAAAAGACTTAGCACTTAAGCGTCGTTTGGATTGTTGCGCTGGCCTTTGAAATAAAAAATACGGCATCGTGTGCCGCTGTTCGCGAATCCACGTAGTTTTATCTACTGAGTATTTTACCATCCAGGTACCGGTTGTCAAAGAAATTTTCACGCTTCTCCCGTTACGGGAACGAAATCGATATTGGGTGGTGGGACCGCCGCGTATCGGTCTTGCTGGCACAGGAAATTTTTTCGAAACTCGATTTGGAGGTTGTGCGACCCGGGGCGCAGCCTTGCTGTGCCCCTACAAGATTCTCGGAACGCGGGCGTGGTGCGACGTCACCGGTTCGGTAGTGCTTACGCATTTGCGGAGCATCCGGGGTTCCGAGTGAAACCTTCGTTCCTCAGGTACGCAGGAGTGTCTTGGGCTACTGGGCGAGGGCGGAGCGGAGGAAGGTTAGCATGCGGTAGCCGGCTATATGGCTGAAGGGGGGGAGTTCGAGGGAGTAGTGGCCGCAGTGGAGCTCCAGCGTGCGGAGGTTGGTGTGGTGTTGGCGGAGGGCGGCGAGCATTTGGGCGGTTAGCTCCGGGAGGAATGTGGGATCGTATTTGCCGTAGACCATGAAGGCGTTTTTGTTTGCGCCCAGGCCGCGCTGTACGTAGGGCATGGGGCTTACGGGGGCCCAGTAGTCGCGGAGTTCGTCTACCGTGACGTGGTGACGCAGGCTTTCCCAAACGTGAGTGGTGGTCATGCCTTGGCTTACTACGTCGGCGAAATAGGTGGAGACGTGGAAGAAGCCGCCGGCGCGGAGGGCTTCGTCGTGAACCATGGTGATGTAGCCGACCGAGGAACCGATGCTGGTGCCCAGGATGCCCAGGCGGGTGAAGCCTTGTTGTTCCAGCCACCGTAGGCAGCGGCGGGTATCCTGGACGGCTTGGCGGTTGGCCTGGAGGGTTAGGCCTATGTTCGGGCCTACCAGTTGGTCGGCGCGCTCGTGGCCTTTGGCCATGCGGCGGTCATGGTAGGGGAGGCTCAGGCGGAGAACGGTAATGCCTATGCGTTGGAGCCACTCGCAGAGGCCGCGCTGGCCGTGCCATTTGGCGTTCCAGTTGGGGAGGAGGACGACGGCGGGCATGGCCTTACGTGCTTGGCCGGCGGCGGCTGCGGATTTTGAGGGGAAGAATTGGGCGCAGACGGTGTTGTTTTCGGGCCAGGGCGACGCGATGGAACTCGTAAAGGTCAGGACATTTTCGTGGTCGAGGGCGTAGTCGGTGGCTGGGGTGGTGGCGAACCAAGCCGCGCTGTTTTCGATGGCTTGTTTGGCGAATTGACGGACGAAGGCGGCGGGATCGGAGTCGGCGGGGTCGCCGCCGATGTGCTCCAGGCCCCAGTGGAAGGGTTGGACGCGACGGTTGTCGTCGGTGGTCCAACGGCGGTGCTCGTAGCGGCGGATGCGGCGTTCGAACCAGTGCATGGAGGAAGTCGACCGTTGACAGTTTACCTTCAAAGTCAGCCGGGACAAATTCGGGGAATGCATGAGTCACCTGGACGGTAACAAGCAGAGTGAAGATCCAGAGAGGAGGGTGCAGAGCCAAGGGCGGAACAAGTAAAGAAGGGATAACGCAGAGATGCAGAGGTCGCAGAGTTACGCGGAGGATTGCTTCCAATGGATGATCACGCGTCGTACCGACTGCTCCCGCGCGGGTTTATGAGGGTGGACCGAGATCTGTACTACCTGATGCGACACGGGAGCGGGGCAGTTTGTTGGATCGACAGGGTTTGTGTGGCAAATTCGAGATGTGGTCATCGCGTTCTTTTTTGTCTTTGGGATGGTGATCGGCAGCTTCCTGAACGTCTGCATCACGCGGATACCGGAAGGAGTGTCGATCGTTGCGCCGCGTTCGCGGTGCCCGCGATGCGAGACGCCGATCAAGACGTATGACAACGTGCCGGTCTTTGCGTGGTTATGGCTGCGGGGGAAGTGCCGGTCTTGCGGGTATCCGATTTCGCCGATGTATCCACTGGTGGAATTGCTGACTGGACTGTTTTTTGTGGCGTGTTATGTGGACTTCGGGTTAACGCCGCAGACGGTCAAGTGGCTTTTTTTCACGTGTTTGATCATCGTCTTGACGATCACCGATCTGCGTGTGCGTTTGCTTCCCGATGTTATCAACTGGCCGGGCTTTGTTGCTGGATTGTTTTTCTCCGCTTGGGTGCCGTCGAACGATGGCACAGCATTTTGGCTTAGCGTATACGTTTTCCATCGAGAGCCTCCTCCCTATTTGCTTGGTCTGTTGGACGGACTGATTGGAGCGGCGTTCGGCAGCCTGCTGCTGTGGGGAGTGGCCGCGCTGTATAAGGCGGTGCGCCACCGCGATGGGATGGGGATGGGAGACGTGAAGATGATGGCCATGGTCGGGGCGTTTATGGGACTCCGCGGGACGTTTCTGACCATCTTGCTGGGGACTTTGTTGGGGAGCGTGGTAGGCAGTGCGGTCATTCTTGGACTGTATGCTTCGGGCTGGCAACGGGCCCTGGCCGAACGCGCCAGCCGTCGCAATCTAGGGACCGCTGCCGGATTGCGCTGGATGCTTGCCAGCCAATACCAATTGCCACTCGGAACATTTCTGGGCATCGCCGCCTTGCTGGTGATCTATCTTGGCCCGCCGGCGATGCGCTATCTATCCAGAGGGATTTTCATTTGATGCTGGCGATCCTGCAAGGTGGAGCCTTCCCGAACCCGCGCGCGTTGGTGGTTGGGTTGGTGTTGCTGCTTGCGGCGGTTGCGTGGCTGATCCTGTCGCTGGTGAGGCGGTTTTTCAAGGACACGCGCGACGCGGCTAAAGAGCGGATGGACGCGGCGCCTCGCGTGGAGAACACGGCGGCGTTCATGACTGCGTCGATGCAGGGCGTAATCCAGAAATTGCGCGATCAGGAAAAAGAGCTGGAGAGGCTGCATCGCATCGAGAAGGAACGCGCGGAACACACCGAGCGACTGAGCGAAGAAGTTACCCGAAACATGCCGGCAGGTTTTCTGATGGTGAATGCGACGGGAATTATTTCCGGGGCGAACCCCGCGGCGGAGCAAGCGCTGGGAATTCACGGACTGAACTACCGAAGGTATAGCGAGGCGCTGAAAGAAGGTTCCGAGCTGACCAAGCTGGTGTCGGATTGTCTGGCGGAAGGGAAGATTTTCCGGCGCGAGCAGGTAAACCACAGGTCGCCCGCTGGAGACGAACGGCGGCTGGGAGTAACGATTTCGCCGGTTCGCCGAGGCAACGAGAAAATCAGTGGGGCGATCTGCCTGCTGAGCGATTTGACGGAACTTGCGGGGTTGCAGCAACAGATCGAACTGAAAAAGCACCTGGCGGCTCTTGGCGAGCTTTCGGCGGGGATTGCGCACGAATTCAAGAATGCGCTGGCGACGATTTCAGGCTACGCGCAAATGATTCGGGCGGAGTCCGCGGACGGCGAAATTTTAGATCATGCGGAACGCATCCTGGAACAGACTCGGAACATCACACATGTGGTGACCGAATTCCTGAAATATGCGCGGCCGTTGGAAATCTCGGACGAAGTGGTGGAGTTGGAAGGGGTGGTCCAGCGGGTGGTGGCGGAGATTGGGGGAGCGGCGCCGAACGTGGCGGTGCGTTGCGAGGGAGAGTTTGGCAGCGTTGCGGGGGACGAAAGTCTGCTGCGTCAGGCCATGCTGAATCTAGCGCGGAACGGCGCTGAGGCTTGCGCGGAAGTAAAGAGTGGCCGGGTCACGGTGCGAGGCGAGATCGTGCGCGGCGGGGAGACGGGTTTTCAGCGGATTACGATTTCCGACAATGGGCCGGGGATCGCCGGCGATGCGCTCCCGAATTTGTTTCACCCGTTCTTCACAACCAAGCCGCAGGGAACCGGATTGGGCCTGGCGGTGGTTCAGAAAATCATCGTGCAGCATGGAGGGCAAGTGGAGGCGCGGAACCGGCCGGAGGGCGGGGCCGCCTTTATCGTTACGCTACCGGAGCGGCGCGGTGGTAGCGTGGAAGCGGTAGAATCAAAGAAACACGTTATGCAGATTTAGGGTTGCGTGATTGCGGGTCAGCTCGGGCGCCGGGAAGGCAGGTCTTATGCGTGTAATAACTTGGCGAAAAACTGGTGTGTACGTGCTGGTGGTGCTGCCAGTATTGGGTCTGGCTGGGATCGCAGCGATTGCGCAGCAACAAGATAGCTCGCAGCAGAGCACGTCGCAGGAAGGCGCCACGGATCCTGTGGCAGACGCGGCCCGCAAGGCTCGGCAGCAGAAGAAGGCGGAGCCCAAGCCTAAGAAAGTCTATACGAATGAGGATTTGGGCGCGGGGACACCCGCTCCCGCGGCAACGACTCCTGCCTCAACTACTGCAGCAGCGCCAGAGGGCGCGGAGACAAAGGAAAACGCCGCCGGGGCGGCAAATGCGGATCAGGGTGCGGAGGCTGAGAAGACTGGCGGGGGCGGCAAGAATGGCGAAGAAGCCTGGCGAAAGCGTTTCCGGCAGGCGCGGGACAGATTAGCTCAGGCGGAGCAGGAACTCGACATTTTGCAGCGAGAGGCGCAGAAGTCGCAGGTGCAGTACTACACCGACCCACAAAAGGCACTGAGTGAGCAATACAGCCGCAAGGATATCAGCGAGAAAGACACGAAGATCGAGGCAAAGAAGCAGGAAGTGGCCCAAATGAAACAGCGCATTGCGGATCTGGAAGACCAGTTGCGAAAGTCGGGTGGCGATCCGGGCTGGGCGAGATAAGCAAAACGAAATAAAGGAAGTAATGAAGTAATGAGGTAACGAAGCAAAGACCGGGAGATGGTGTGTTCGCGCACGCTCTTGCTGTTTCATTTCGTTACCTCTTTACCTCCTTACTTCCGCTTTCCTCATGGACTGCTGCTTCCCTTCTCCGCACAGGCTGTGCGGGTTCCCGCCAGTGACCGATGGATTCGTGGTAAAAACGGAACACATGGAATCCCTGCTGCTTGTTGAAGATAAGAATGAATTGCGCGCGATGCTGCGTAAGGCGCTGGAACGAGCGGGCTACAGCGTGGACGAGGCGCCGGACGGCACCGCGGCGATACAGAAGATCCGCGCGCGGCGATATTTGCTGGTGGTTACGGATCTGAAGCTTCCCGGGGCGTCCGGATTGGACGTTTTGCGGGCATCGAAAAGCGCGGACGCGACGATTCCGGTAATTCTGCTGACGGCCTTTGGGTCGGTGGAAGAAGCCGTGACAGCGATGAAAGAAGGCGCGTTTGACTTCCTGCAGAAACCGGTGGACCTGGATCATCTGAAGCTCTTGGTGCAGCGGGCAGCGCAGCAACAGGAAATGATGCGCGAGAATATTCTGCTACGCGAGGAGTATGCGGCGCGGTACGGATTTCCGCGGATCGTCGGAGAGCACAGTTCCATTCGCGAAGTCAGCCAGCAGATTCAGCGCGTTGCGGCTACGGATTCAACGGCGCTGCTGCTCGGGGAGAGCGGAACGGGCAAGGAGCTTTTTGCGCGGGCAATTCATCATTTGTCGCCACGGCGGGAACAGCCGTTTGTGGCGCTGAATTGCGCGGCGATTCCCGAGGGATTGGTTGAGAATGAGCTTTTCGGGCACGAAAAGGGGGCGTTCACGGGGGCGGGGGCGCGCAAGGTAGGGAAGATGGACCTGGCGCATCGCGGGACGCTGTTTCTGGATGAGATCGGCGAGTTGCCGCTGGCGATCCAGGCGAAGTTATTGCGCGTGTTGGAAGAGCGGCGGTTTGAGCGCGTTGGGGGCACCCAGTCGATTGACGTAGATGTGCGGATCGTGGTGGCAACCAATCGCGATTTACGAAAACTAATTGAGGAGAAGTTATTTCGCGAAGATTTGTATTTTCGAATTTCGGCGGTTCCGATGACCATTCCGCCACTACGCGAGCGCGGCGAGGACGTGCTGATGCTTGCCCTGCACTTTTTGGAAAAATTTAGCCGCGAGTTTGCGAAGCCCGGGTTGGAGCTTTCGGATGGCGCGAAAGAGCGGCTGTTGGGTTACCGTTGGCCGGGGAACGTGCGCGAGCTGCAAAACACGCTGGAGCGGGCCGTGATTTTGGCGGATGGGCTGAGCATTCATGCGGACGAGTTGCAATTGCCGTCGGCGCGGCCGGATGCTGGGAGTTTGCCAGCCGGGATGTTGCCGGAGAGTTTCAGTTGGGAAGGATCGCTGGAAGAGATTAGCGGGCGGGCTGTGGCGCATGTCGAGCGAGTGGTACTGGAAGGAGCCTTGCGCGAGTCGAAATGGAATAAGACTCGGGCGGCGGAGAAGCTTGGGGTGTCGCCGAAGACGCTGCTGGCGAAGTTGCGGGCTGTGGGTTTGGAAGAGTAACGAACGAAGCGAAGGCTTTTGGAGTGCGGCGGTTCGCCGCCGCCGTTCACCCGCGATCGCCGGCTACCGACCTCAATCAAAGCATCGCTTGGACCGAGGACATTCCGAGGTGTCGACCCCCGCTCTTCGTTGGCGCTTGGGTTCAGTTGCGTCTAAATCCCGCCGTCTCGGAGACGGCGGCTACAGGGACTTAACGCCGGTGTGGAGGGCTACGATGCCGACCGTCCAGACGCGGTAGTCGACCGACTTGCAGCCTACCGTTGTCATTAGCCAGGCTAGTTCCGCGGGGCGGAAGAAGCGGGAGACCGAGGCGGGTAGGTAAGTGTAGGCCGCGCGGTCGCCGGAGAGAAGCCTGCCGATACGGGGCAGCACGTTTCGGAAATACCAGCGATAGAGATTGCCGAGCAATCCGGCCGGCGGCTCGGTGAATTCCAGGATGGCGAGCGTGCCGCCGGGTTTCAGCAGGCGATGGATTTCGCGCAGGCCGGCTTCGTAGTTGGCTAGATTGCGGAAGCCGAAGGCCGTGGTGATCAGATCGAAGGACGCGTCGGCGAAGGGCAGGCGCAGGGCGTCGGCCTCGAAGAACGGCATCGGTACGGCGGCGATTGCGCCCGATCGGCCTGGGAGCGACCGGCTCTTTGCGCGCGCACGGACCAGCATCGCGTGAGAAAAATCGGCGCCGATGATTTGCGCGCGCGCGGAACGACGGAGCGAGAACGCCAGGTCTCCCGTGCCGCAACAGAGATCGAGGACCAACGCGTCGGGCCGCTCGAGAATCGGGCGAAGCCGGCGGGCTACGCGGGCGCGCCAGAGGCGGTCGAGTTGCATCGAAAGCAGGTGATTCAGCAGATCGTATCGGGGTGCGATCTGCGTGAACATCTCGCGGACCTGGCGAGAGGCGTCGTCCTCCGAATGCGCGCCCTCGGGTCGGGTTCCTTTTGGCGAGGCGGCGATGACTTCGGGCATGGGCGTCCGACTCATTTCGAAAGCGATTTGGTGAAGAATTGCGGCGCGAAATGCAGGACGCGCTGCACGACGTCGAGCGGAATGTCGTCGTATGAGGCGGCTTTGCCGAGTCGTGGCGAAAGGACGAAACGCAGCTTGCCGTAGCGCGCTTTCTTGTCAGATCGCATGGCGTCGATCAGGGATTTTGTGCTAACGCGTGGCCATGGCGGCAGCGGTCCGATGCGGCGGACGAGCGCGACTATGCGTGAGACGTAATCCGCGCTACAGAGACCCATTTCGTGAGCCAACAGGGATGCGGCCATCATGCCCCAGGCGACTGCTTCGCCGTGTTGGTAGCGGCGGTACTTCGTGGTGCTCTCGAGGGCGTGGGCGAAGGTGTGTCCGAAGTTCAAGATTTCTCGCAGGCCAGACTCCCGCTCGTCTTTGGTAACAACATGCGCTTTGATGGCTGCGTTGCGGGGGATCAAGTATTCCAGTGCGAGGCGGTCGCGGCGCAACACTTTCGTCATATTCTCTTCGAGATACTCGAACATTTCCGGATCGGCGATGATGCTGTGCTTGATCACCTCGGCCAGGCCGCCGCGGAACTCGCGATTGCGCAGGGTGCGAAGGACCGCGGGGTCGGTGAGAATGAGCCTCGGCGGATAGAATGCACCGACAAGGTTTTTTCCCTCAGGCAGATTCACTCCCGTTTTGCCGCCGATCGAGCTGTCGACCTGAGCGACGAGAGTAGTGGGTACATGCAGCAACGCTACTCCGCGGAGATAGGAAGCTGCGGCAAAACCGGCCACGTCGCCCACGACTCCGCCGCCAACTGCGACGAGCAGTGATTTCCTGTCGGCACCCGAGCGAACCAGCGAACGGGAAATCGATTCCACCGTGCGTACATTCTTTCGCGTTTCGGCATCGTTCATTAGGTGCACGGTGCTTGGATGGCGGGAATCGAAATTGCGATGGACACTTTTTCCGATGGCGCGCCAGACCTTGGGAGAAGATACGATCTGGACGCTGGAAAACTTTCCGAGCTGCGCGATTTCTTTCAGAGCGTGATGGAGGACGCCGGTGCCGCACACTATGGTGTACTTGCCGGCGGAAGAGTTTACAGAAATTCGCTTTGGTTTCATTGAGCGGATCTTAGAAATGTAACACAGTGCTTTGAATTGACTACGTTGGATGGTGACTTTGGCCTCTTTTGGACTACAAAGGAGAGACCGGTGCAATTTTATACGTGTGGCACCGAAGAAGATCTGTCGCACGGACTATCCAGTCGGGTTACGCCTGGGCGCGGGTTTGCGTTGGCACAGGCAGGAGCGCCTGTGCTACCTTGGGGCAATTCCGCTAGGATATTGTGGCAAGTCTGATCGCTTCCATGACGCATCCCCCGAAGTCCCATCGCGCTGATTATATTGTCGTCGGGTCTGGAGTTGCCGGCCTGCGCGCTGCGATTGAGCTTAGCGATAAGGGCAGCGTGTTGGTGCTGGCCAAGTCTGATCTCAGCGACTCCGCGACGTCCTGGGCACAGGGGGGGATCGCGGTGGCGCTCAGCGACGAAGATGAAATCAGCTTGCACGAACGGGACACCATAGCGGCGGGCGATGGTCTATGCCGTGCCGATGCGGTTGCGCTGCTGGTGGAAGAAGGGCCGAAGTACATCACGCAGTTGATCGAGTGGGGCACGGAGTTCGATCGCGCAGGAACGAAACTGGCATTTACGCGCGAGGCCGCGCACAGCAGGTCGCGCATCCTGCATGCGCATGGCGATTCTACGGGACGCGAGATCAGCCGGGCGCTGCTTTCGCGCGCACACTCTGTCCCACATTTGCACCTTCGCGCACACGCGTTCACCACATCACTGATCGTGGAATCCGGAGCCGTGGTCGGAGTTCGCTTCGTTGATGAGTTGGACGGCTCGATTCACGAAGTGCGTGCTGGCGGAGTATTGCTCGCGACAGGTGGCCTCGGCCGAATTTATCGGGAGACCACCAACCCAGACGTTGCAACAGGCGATGGTATGGCGATCGCCTACGACGCCGGGGCGGCACTCTCCGACATGGAGTTCGTGCAGTTTCATCCCACTGCATTGGCCGTGAAGGGGGCTCCGCGTTTCCTTTTGTCGGAGGCGTTGCGTGGCGAAGGCGGAATCCTGCGTAACGTGAATCTCGATCGCTTCATGAAGAAGTACAACGAAGCGCAAGAGCTTGCCCCACGCGACATCGTGGCACGCGCCATCGTCAGCGAGATGCACCGCACCAACACGGGATATGTCTACCTGGACATGACGAAAAAAACTGAGGAATTTCTGAAGAAGCGATTCCCGCGCATCTACGAGACATGTCTGAGTTACGGCTTGGACCTGGCAACCGACATGGCTCCGGTCTGCCCTGCCGCGCATTACATGATGGGCGGCGTCAAAACCGATCTTTGGGGGCGCACCTCGCTGCCGGGATTGTACGCCGCCGGCGAAACCGCGGATACCGGCGTGCATGGCGCCAACCGCTTAGCCAGCAATTCCCTTCTCGAAGGTTTGGTGTTCGGAGCCCGCAGCGGCCAAGCGATGATGAAAGATGCGCCGGTGACGAAACGCCAAGCCGTAGGCTTACCTGGAAGCCCCGCGCCGAAGCCAGCCAATTCAATCCATACGCAGGCGAACACAAAGGCAGTCGGCAGCCGACAGTATCCGGCGGCATTCGACAAGATTCGGGACCTAATGTGGCGGCAAGTGGGAATCATGCGCGATGGAAAAGAGTTGGCCGGGACGATCACGCAGCTTCAGGCAATGGAGCTGCCGAAATGCGAAAAGCCAGGCCGGGCCGAATGCGAAATGCGCAACCTGCATTCTCTGGCTCTGCTGATGGCGCGTTCCGCGCTGGCACGCGAAGAAAGCCGCGGCAGCCACTACCGCTCGGACTTTCCTTACCGGGACGATGACAAATTCGACAGACACTCGATCGTGCAAAAAGGCAAAGATCTGGGCTTTGAGGCTTAACCCGCGGTGCGGTTCGCCGGGCTAAAGCCCAGCACCTACAAGTCGATCGCGGCAGAGCCGATCGCGAGGATGGGCGAATGGCGTTGATGTGGCGAGGACGACATCCCTATTTCGTTTGAAGTTGCTTGACGCTTTCGATGAAAACATGTCCGACTACCGCAAGACTCTTGGAGCTGATCTTGTCGAGAGTGTCTTGTGGCGTGTGCCAGTAAGGAATCTCGAGGTCGATGACGTCTACGGTACGGGTGCCGCGGGCTGAGAAGGACTGGTGATCATCTTCGATCGCGGTCGGATCATTCACGAAGACTCCCGAGTAACCCACGTTTTTCGCCGTCGTCCATACGAGATCGGTGAGCGCCTTGTCGGAATTGGCGTCGCGCTTGATGCGCAGTTCCCTGCTGCCGACGATGTCGGCGAGCAGAAACGCCCGAATTTTTGGCAAGTCGCCGCTCATGGCCAACTTAGCCGCCATCTGGCGGCTGCCGTAACGGTTGTCAGGATCCTTCCATTCGCGATTGACGGCTTCCTCGCCGTCGAAGAACGCGATCCACACCTGATAGCGGCCGTGCTGAGGGCACAGCTGGCGCGCAAGTTCAAGCATCACCGCCGTCGAGGATCCGCCGTCGTCCGCACCGACAAAACCGTCCAACCTCTTGGTGTCATAGTGCGTGGCTAGCAGGATGATGCCGGGACGCTCGCCCGGGATCTTCACGAGAATATTTTTCATCGCAATCTCGCCGATAGGAGTCTGCCCGTTAAAGGCATCGACTTCGGTAGTGCAACCGGCGCTGGAGAGCTCCGCGAGGATATAATTCTGCGCCTGCGCGATCGCTTGCGACCCCGAGGGACGCGGCCCAATATCGACCTGCTTGGCGACATCGGCGAACGCGCGCTTGCCATCGAAACCGCCGGTCTTCTCGGGCGCGGGCGTGTCCTCATCCGGCATTTGCGCCGTGGCTTTTGCGGCGGCACTGACGACCGGCGCATTTGCTGCGGGTCTGTCGGCATTGTTGGACTTACAACTCGCCAGGGCAACGACCGTGAGAATGACGCAAAGCAGCGGTACGCGTCTTGCCGAAACTTTCTTCATTCAGGCCTTCCCTGCCGCCTCGGCAGCTATCTGCCGATTCTTTCTTCGCACCGCTACCGCGGAAACTGCAATGCCGATGAAATACAGCCCTACCATCGGAGCCATGAAGATGAGCATGGTCGTGGCGTCGGGCGTCGGCGTGATGATCGCCGCCACAATCGCGATCACCAGAATTGCGTAGCGAATATTCTTCCAAAGAAACTGCGGTGTCACGATTCCAAAGATCGATAGAAAAAAGATCAGCACAGGCAATTCGAACACCAGCCCGAAGCCCAGCAGCACCATCAATGTCAGGTCAAAATACTCCGTGACGGTAATCATGGGCTCGATGCCCGGAAGGCTCACCACCGTAAATTTGACCAGAAACTTGAGCATGTAGGGGAGGGTGACGAAATATCCAAAGGCGATCCCGGCCAGGAAGAGAAACACTGTCGAAAACAGAAAGCCGCTGATCGCGCCACGCTCATGTTTGTACAACGCAGGCGCCACGAACAGCCAGATTTGGTACAGCACCACGGGCGATGCCAGCACCACGCCGATGTAGACCCCCAAAGTGATTAGCAGATTAAATCCGCCTGCCGGGTGGGTATAGATCAAATGTTGAGGAAGACCCGATGCTTTCAAAGCCCCGAGCATTGGCTCGTTAACGAACCTGATTACATACTTCGATATATACACGCCCACGAAGGCCCCAATCCCGATGGCGATTAGCGCATTTATCAGCCTTTTGCGCAGTTCAACCAGGTGCTCGAAGAAGGTCATCTGACCTCCTTCCTCAGGCTCCGGGACCGGTATCGTAGCGAGCGAATCAGGCTGGCTGCTTATAGTCATGAGGGGCGTCAAGATCGTGGGGCGAAGGTTCGGCTGCAGGCCTTTTTCCGTTTTCGGGCGCAATTTCGAGGGAATGTGGGACGGCTGTCGAGTCCACCATGTTGGCTTCGGGCGAAGTGGCTTCCGACAGCAAGGATTCGGGGGGCTCGGTAGAGCGGGCCACCGATTCGGCGACCGGCGCAATCACCAGCGCCTCGCTGGCCCCTTTTTCTGCGTCACTCGATGCTAACGCCGCAGGTCCAGGCTGCGTCTCAGCACCAGAGGGCGTCGCTAGCGTCGCGGGCTGAGGCTGGGTGGTTGCCGTAGTTGCCAGTAATTCCCGTTTCTTGCGCTCTATCTCAGCAGCCTGACGTTCCAGGTCGCGCATCTCGTTCTCGAAGGCGGACTTGAAGTCCGTTGAGGCTTTGCGAAACTCGGCCATGAGCTTGCCCAAACCACGAGCCAATTCCGGAAGCTTCTGCGGGCCAAATACGACCAGCACAATTACAAAAACCACAATCATGTGGGGGATGCTCAGCATGGCTCAGGATGACCCAATGGCGGCCTGTTGGCATCATAGAGAAGGGCGTTCCGAAGTGTCAAACGCCAGTTTTTCGTGTGATATAATAAGTGGCTTGAAAAGCTCCATGAGAGGTCCGAATGAAAGCTGAACGCCGCGGGCTGTTCTTAGTCGTAGCCGTATTGCTCGTATCTGCCGTTCTGGGCGGCATTTACGGCCCGAACGTCCGGGCAACCACAGCGTCCGCCGACGATTATCAGACGGCGGTACGGGACTTCACAAAAGTACTGGACGTGGTTCAGACGCAGTACGCCGAGCCGGTAGATGTCGACAAAGCGGTGTATCAAGGGGCCATCCCGGGCATGCTGCGCATGCTCGATCCACACTCCAATTTCTTTGATGCGCGGCAATTTGCCCTCTTGCGCGAAGACCAACGCGGCAAGTATTACGGCGTCGGCATGGTCGTCGCGCCGCGCGAGAACCACACCGTCGTTATGGCGCCCTATGTGGGCGCGCCAGCGTACAACGCGGGAATTCGGCCCGGAGACGTAATCGTCAAGGTCGATGAGAAGTCCACCGAGGGCCTGACAACCAGCGACGTAGCAGACATGCTGAAAGGCGCCAAGGGCACGATCGTCAAGATTACGATCACGCGTGAAGGTTACCTTGATCCCCTGGTGTTTACGGTCACGCGCGACGAGATTCCGCGTCACTCCGTGGACATTGCGTTCATGTTGAAGCCGGGGATCGGGTACGTTCGCCTTTCCGGATTCAACGAAACAACCGACCGCGAGATCGCCGACGCACTGAAGAAGCTCAACGCCTCCTCGCTGGATGGCTTGATTCTAGATATGCGCGGGAATCCCGGCGGCCTGTTGAATGAAGCGGTGGCGGTCAGCGACATGTTTCTCGACCGGAATCAGCTCATCGTGTCGCACCACGGGCGCGCTTCCGCCGAGCGCAAATATATGACCGTGCGAGGGAACCAAGGCGTGACCGTGCCGCTGGTAATTCTAGTGAATGGCAACTCAGCGTCAGCGACCGAGATCGTTTCCGGCGCCGTGCAAGATCACGATCGTGGAATCATCGTGGGCGAGACCACCTTCGGCAAAGGCCTGGTCCAGACCGTGACTCCGCTGAGCGAAAACACCGGTCTGGCACTGACCACCGCACGCTACTACACGCCGAGCGGCCGCCTGATTCAGCGCGATTACAAGTCGATATCACTGTACGAGTATCACTACGAGCGCAAAGTACCTGAGCATCCGACGGAGGTGAAACTCACCGACAGCGGCCGCCAGGTAACCGGCGGCGGCGGCATCACTCCGGACGTGATGGTGGCGGCGCCGAAACTCACAAAATTCCAGGAAACGCTGATCCGCGCCGACGTGTTCTTTCCCTACGAAGCCGGTGTTGGCGGTTTCACTCGCTACTATCTCGGCACCCGGCCCAACATAACCAAGGAGTTCACGGCGGACGACACAGTGATGAAGGACTTCCGCGAATACCTGGCCAAGAAGAACGTCCGCTACACCGAACCGGAACTCTCCGACAATCTCGATTGGATCAAACGAAAAATCAAACAAGAGGTCTTCATGTCGGCCTACGGCCAGCAAGAGGGTTTCAAAGTAGAGCTCGAGGCCGATCCGCAGGTTCAGAAAGCAGTCGATTCGATTCCGCAAGCGCGCGCTTTGTATGAGAACGCACGGAAGGTCGTTGCGCAGCGCATGGGAAATACTCCAGACCAGCCCTAGCGCCGGTCACGTAGCCAGTTATACAAATTAACAACAGACGAACCTGTCTGGCGTTCCTACTCTGAAGGCGTCGCTATAGCCATCCATGCTGGCGAGCACGAATCAAGCGCACGTCCTGCTGCTCGCGTCGTTACCTGACATCATTATCGTGGCAACTTGGTTGGCAAGCCTGGTAGCCTCTGTTAAAATTTCTTTGCTGCTCGTGGGCGAGTAGCTCAGCTGGGAGAGCGCCTCGTTCGCAACGAGGAGGCCGGGGGTTCGAATCCCCTCTCGTCCACCAATTCTTTCAATAACTTAGCCCGCCTTGCGAAACACAATGAGTGGGGCATGTGGGGCAACTGAGCGCGATGGAAGCTCAAACCCCATCCCAATCTTCCCTGCCCACTCAAGACGATAGTCACGATCCTGAAGGAGTTTTGTGTAGCGTTCAGAAACGTGTGTGGGTGCATGTCCAGACCAAAAGTGTTGAAGCGCGTCAGGACACTCTGACTTTTTCAACTCGGTGATTCTGAATCGACGAAAGATGTTGAATCCACCCATCGGATGATCGAGCTTCTTGAGAATTGGGTGGAGGCTGTCGCGGAGGATGTTGGTCTGTAGCACTTGGCGACCGCTTGAGGTGCAGAACAACAGGCCGCTGGTGCGATTTTCAATAAACTCCCCAAGCATTGCAGCAAGCGTCTCGCACAGGTCGATGTCACGTTCGCCGTTTTGAGTTTTCATGTAGGGCTGAATCTGCCCGCGCTTTGCCTTCTGCCGGACATAGAGCGTTCGGCAATCGTCGCTGATGTGCTTTCCAATCTCCAGCCCCATCGCCTCGCCAGCGCGGAGCGGTCCACATCCTGCAAGTAAAGCGTAGAGAACACGGTATTGCCCCTCCGCTTCCCGCAGAATGCTTTCCATGCCCTTCCGGTCAGTGCTGGGCTGGTTTTGGTGCCTCACCAGTGGTGCGTCGATAAACTCCTCATTCCATGTTCGCGGAAACAGTTGCTCGCCCTTCTCATCAATCGCCGAAGCAACAACCGCCTTCACGACATTCGAGTAATCCCGAATCGTCGCGGGTGCCAGTGTGGATATATGTTCCACAAAATCCTTCATCGCAAGATTGGTCACATCGGCCAGCAGCTTTCCCCCGAAAAATGAATAAATCCATTTGTCGAGCGCGTATCGCCGGGTGTCGATGGTTGTTTGTTCAAGTGGGTTTCGTTTGCGCGTTGCGAGGGATCGTAGCCAAATCTCCCCCTGCGCCTTGAAGGTGATGGTTGAGGTGGCCTCGACAAACGATTGTTCAGAGTTGACGCCAAGCTGTTGCAGCTTTTTGGCCGCCGTTCGCTCAGCGATGGTGCGCGTTCGGCAGATGCCGAGACACGCTTTCTCTTTCCGTTGGCAGTCCCGCCCCGGCACGTCTCGCCAGAACTGCACATATACTGGCTCATTCGGTGCCCAGGCATCTGACCGCTTTCTTCCCTTCTGGAATACATACCCCTGCTGACCTCTACGCCTCGCCAAAGACTTTCCTCTCTGGCGTGGCACCACAATCGCGGGGAGTGTAACACCTTCGTAAGCACTGCTCACAGCTAGCTCTCAGTTGGCGGCGGGTTCAGCCCCCCACACTGCGGGTGGGACCGGTTGAGGTTGGTCGGTGGCCGCTCGTCCTCAAGCGAGGGCCGTTCAGTGTGTGTCTAACGACTTTTAGCCACTCACTCCCACCTCACTCCCACGTTTACTCCCAGACTGGTAAATAATTGATTGTAAAAGAGGGATGAAATGAAAAAACAGCCTTTTACGACACATACTGATGAATCGAATCTGTGCGAAGGTCGGGTTGGGAGCAAACCTGGGAGAGACCAGGGAGTAAAGCTGGGAGTAGGCCTGGGAGCAGTCTTGGGAGTAGCCGACTCTCTCATCCGATCTTGACTTAGCATTTGGGCTCCTTCCTTTAGGAATGCATCCACAGCCCGAGCTGAGTTTTTCCCATAGACCTTCGAGGCGTCCTTGAACGCAAACCGAGCCGGAAGGTCTGCGTACATCCGTTTCATGGTCGGGGCTCAATTTGGCGAAGACTCGTAGCCAACCCATCGGCTCTCCATCCTCGGGATGAAGAACCTTTCAAGGTGAATCGGACCAAACGCGCCCTTGACGCGGCGATACCCACCGACAGCCGCCTCTCCGCCCCCCCATTCAGCAAAGAACAGGCGCACATGTCGAAGCCGATCCTGACATCGGAATTTGAAATGAAATTCCCCGAGCCCGGATACTTCGCCATAATCCAACCGTGGATCGCTTTCCAGGGTGACCGCGAGGGTTAAGGAAATCGTTGTCCTTCTTGCCGGTTGGTTCCCTTCTGGGAGTAGCGAAATCCCGAGAATGGGCCGTCCTGTACTTCCGAGCGATGCCGCGAATGGTTTGCAATTCGTGGTCGGAGAGCTGGCATTTTCAATCTCCGAGTCCGCCAGTAACGATAGGGGTCAAGCGCTCTACAAGTTTTCGTGGGTTCTGGGATGCGGTGGCCCAATCCTTGATGATGTCGTCGAGGGTATAACCAGCAGTGCCTGAACTCTGCCAGCGCAGTCGCTTTCGTGCCAACGGGTGAGAAAATCTGGTGTTATGGAGAGGCCCAGGAACGCGCACAACCGCTCCTCGATCTCATCGCCTTGGGCTCGGCTGTTCTCGAAGTCTACGTAGAGAGCGTCGGCCGGGTAGAGACTGTTCTCCGATAAAGGGAATCCCAGCCGCTGCACAAATCCCCATCTGGTATCCGAATGGCGATTTTCCCAAGCCGCTGTCGCCAAGAATAAAGCCGGTCTGGGCCGCGTTAAGAAGGTTTTCAATGATGGTCGCGGCGTTCGATGTGGGGTTGCGGAACGGTGAGTGGCGAGTTGTTGAAGCGAATGTTTACGCTTCACCTCCTCCATACTGAGCACCGTGTTGGCCGGTGCGTCGCCGGAACTACCTGTTGAAGTTTGCATGATGGGTATTCCCTCGGGTGGGTACGGACACGACTTTCTGTGTCTCGGTCTTGCGGATGAGGAGCGGACAACCGTCCTGATAATCGATTTGGATGCTGCCCCAGAAGCGGTTGCGCGCAAGCTCGGCGAGCATGGCGGGGATGGATTCAGGTTTGAGAGGGGTGCTCATTTTCAAGCCACAGCTTGAGCCGTAGCGACTGGACCGGCTGGGGACACATCGCGCCTGACGTGGCGGCGAATCTCGTACAACTCCAACCACTTCTCAAAACTTTTCTTGCTGATGAATCTTCGACCGGCGATGGCGCGGGTCTCCAGCGTGCCGTTGGAGACTTGGTCGTAGATATAAGACCCGCGCAGCCCGCTCGAATGGCTGCTTCTAGAGGGGTCAAATAGTCGCTCCAATTCATAATATGCAATCCTCCTTTTTTCGAGACTCTCGTCTCGCGCTCGTCGAGGTGGAATGCGCCACCCACGACTTGACTCAAGTTTTCTGTTTGGCATTCGCTACGTGGTGGCCGCTTGTCAGGTAGTCCCTTGCGGGGCCTGAAAAGCGCTGGCGGTGGAGGAATCTTTTACTGCGCAGCCTTCGCTACAAGATATCCTGCGGGATGGTCGAGCCGAGCGGCTCGGGCCTACAGGAAGCAATCTAGTGAGGATAGTAACATTCCGTGCAGCGTTGTGTAAATTACTATTTATAGCTGATATAAAGTTAGGTTAATTTTCCGAACTTGCGGTCGAGCAAAACCTTGTTCCAGAGCCACAGCATTGACGATTGTGCAAACGAACACGAGGCGAAAGCGTGCTGAAAGTATGTTGCATTTTCCGGTTGCGGCTCATCGACGGGCTTAGAAATATGCTGAAGACGTCCCTTGACAGATGCGTGTGTACAGGTGTATCCTGTGCCTACCATGAGCATCATGAAGCGATACAACCTACGATTGCCTGCGGATATGATTCGCAAGCTGGAGGCGATCAAGCGAGAAACGGGTGCGCCAGTTAACGAGCTGATTCGCCGAGCGATTGAGGCTTGGTTGAAAGCGAAGTAAAAACGGGACGCACCGCTGCTACTAACAGCGACACGCCCCTAATCACCAAGGAGGAGATGCTCCATGGCAACTCGTCAGAACGTACCACAGGCCCTTTCCGCCGAACAGGTGAAGGCCATCCTTCAAGAAGCCCGCCAGCATTCCACGCGGGATTGGTGCCTGCTGCTCCTCACCTTCCGCCATGCACTGAGAAGCCAAGAGGCGCGAACACTCAAGCTGGCCGACATTGACCTGGAAAATTCCACCATCGCTATCGCACGGGTTAAGGGCTCGCGCTCGGGGGTCCAGAGTCTTGACCGTCACCGGGGAGAGCCCATTCTCGACGAGGTTCTCGCGCTGCGCACCTGGCTCCGCGAACGGGTGGAGGACGGCTCCCGAATCCTGTTTCCCTACAAAAGGGCGGAGCCATGACCCGGATGCAGTTTCTTCGGCTGTTTCGCAGGTACGCGCTGGCCGTGGGAGTCTCATCCGAACCTCGCTCACCCTCACATCTTGCGGCACTCTTTGTGTTCCGCAATGGCGGCAAACCACGCGGATGTGTACGCAATCCAGCAACGAGCAGGTCACAAGAACATTTCCAACACGATGATCTATACGCACGTAAGCGATGAGCAGGCCAGCGAATCGTGCCGCGAGGCTCTGATGATCGCATTCGGCTAACCGCTGTACGCCTTTCCCGCCGTCCTCCTGCACGTTCCAGCAAGCAGTAGCGGAGACGCGGCAAGTGGGCGCCTGAACGACCAACTTAGGCGGGCTCGTCGCTTGGGTCGCTAAAGTCACTTTTCCGATAATGCGTTTACCAGGACTTGGGAAGGACATTGAGCATCACGGCTGAGTATCATATCTTCCGAGCGGATAAAGGAATGGTTTGAGAGGCGCGGCCTGCTTACCTTCTTCCTAAACAAGGACTCTCGCCATGATGCATGAAGAAAAACCTGGCTGGAAAAAGCGCGCGCTCGACGAATTGCGGAAGCTCTCGATAACCGTTATATACATCTGGGTACTACTGGGTGTCCTTACACTCCATCGTGAAATCGTCCTTGCGAACTACCACATCAACTACTCGGCGAAGTTTGGCTTCGCCTTTATCAATGCGGTGATCTTGGCAAAATTCATGTGGTTGGGAGAAATCCTTCATGCCGGAAAGAAGGCTGCCGGGAAAGCCTTATTGTATTCGATGCTTTGGAACTCTGCCCTTTTCACCGTCATCCTAATGGTCTGCCACCTTCTTGAGGAAGCGTTGGTCAAGGTCTGGCACGGTCAGTCTTTTGCCACAAGCTTTTCCGAAACGGTAGCGGACCCAAGGGATGTCTTCGCTACCATGCTGCTTATGTTTGTGGTGTTAATTCCGTTCTTTCTTGCTAAAGGACTGATTGAGATTTTGGGTAAGGATGAAATAAAAAGACTGTTGTTGAAGGGTCGCATTGAGCGATAGCACCGGAAACCAATTCGGGATGGATTTGAGGTGCAACCCGTTCCTTTGAGTCTCGCCGGGGTTACGGCGTAGGGTCGCCCTTGCAAACGGGTCAAACGACAAGGCACACTGTTATTTTCGCCTGTCATTTCCTGTCCGCCCGCGTTTGCTTTGCCTAAAATTGCTAGGCCCGGAGCGGAAGCATACGCCGCTGAACCAAACCACCAATTTGAGGAGGAACATAGATGAAGCGAGAAAAGTTCACACGGAGCAATCTGCCGATAGCGGTCCTTTGCCTCTTAGCGTCTGCCCTGTTCCCGTCATTGACTCAAGCACAAGTCCCTGTTTTCGTAATTGAGCAAGAAGGAAGCGCGGTTCACTTCTCCGTTAAGGCATCGGTGGCTATCGAAGGTAAATTCGACAAATGGGAGGCTACGCTCACATTTCCGTCTACGGATGGTACGACGGGCGTTCTGGACATCAAGATTCACGCTGACAGTGTGAATACCGGAAGCGGGACGAAGGATGGCAAGTTGCGAAGCAAAGACTTCTTCAACGCCAAAGATGACCCATACATCACGTTTCACTCAGCCAAGGTTGTGCAGACTGGACCGACCACATTTGAACTCCCAGGAACGTTCACTATCCGAGGGGTCTCCAAGCCCGAGACACTGACTTTTACGACTCCCGACATAGGGAAAGGTGCGGGCAGCGTTAAAGGGACAATGGCCTTCGACCGTAAGGAGTACGGGATGAACAGCGGCATTCCCTTCATCAAGATTGCCGACCGCGTCGAGGTGAGTGTCGACCTCAAGGGAAAACGAGTCAGCGGGCCTCCCCCAGTTTTTAAACAATAGTCCGGCGGCGAGAGCACGCTAACTCCCGGTCGAGTAGGCCCGGGGAATTTCACCCCGAGCCCCTCACAGAACCGTGCTTGACTGTCTCCAGTCACACGGCTCGTGTCACTCCGTGAAGGTTTGACCTTCCGTTCTAACCACTCGGTTCCTCCTGTTTCCAGTTGACCGTAATTGGTTAGGACGCGAGTGACCTGCCCCCTTCGCTCCACGGGAATTACCCCGCTTCTTCACTACTGTGGGGCAGTCCGACCCTGAAACTTCGCTTCCGTACTCTCGCCCTCGTGGTTCTTCCACTTGTGGCTTCTCCGTTTGCATCGAAGTCTCAGGTTCCCACGTTCCGCTTAACCGCCTCTTTGGCAAGCTCAGGCCACCTCTCATGCCGGATGCCGCTCCGCCCGTAAGCAGGTTTCGTCGGAGCTAATCCCGCAGTAACTAACCCCCTGCGGTTTTGACATCGTCTATAACCTTTCGACACTTCAGCAGTGGTTCCCTTGCGGTCCTCTTCTTGCCGGTCACCTGACCTGGTCGTTGCCAGGCCTTTTCCTTCCGCGTTCACGACCATAGCTTTTGACTACAGCCGCCGAAGGTGGTTTGGAACCTGTTCCTGTAAACCGGTTCCGAGGGGCCTACCCTCATCAGTCAAGCAGTTGCGCACTACTCAGCGTTTCCTCCTTTCGTGCTCGTGGCACACATTTGTCGGGTTACCGGACAACTGACCTCTAGGCCCTTGCGCCGACCGGCGGGCAGCCCAACATCGCCATTCGTCCACACTTTCTCACCGATCTTCCGAGACAGTTCTTGCAGGTTACATTCTGCCTATTCTGTAACCTTTTTCTCGCTCCGCCTCACGCAAACAAACGACTTGGAGCCGCCTGAAATTGGGGCGACTTTCTTGTTTTGTAACATTTTGACCGTCGAGACTTCACTGTGGGCCTGCGGTCCGTCCGATGGTCACAGAAGGTCAACTGTGCTCGCCGGGATTGCCACGCTGCGCGCCAAGGGGCGTTGGCAATGCTTACGCCGACTCTTTCCAGCACCTTCTGACTAAGGTCGCATGGGCGAACTATCAGATAGTCGCTCCCGACGAGCGTGGCGACGGATCGCAAGGATGACCTGCTCGACAGTCACATTGAAATGTCGGGCAATCTCGTCCAACTGCCAGCCGACATTCAGCATGGTGGCTTCGCTGTCCTCGAATGCCTCGGTTTGGGGCTCGATCACCATACCCCCAACATCGCGCATGGCTGCCTGCCAGAAGCGGAGCGTTTCCTCAGAGATGCCGGGGAAGTCCTTCGCTGATTCCTCACGGTAGATATCCACGAGGCAATTGAAGAACGCCGTAGCCTCAGTTTCCAGTCCAAGAGTCCGCATGGACTTTAGGATTCTGGTAATCCTCAGGTGATTGTGATTGTTGGCTGTCAGCCAGTTTTCCGTCCGGACAGCAAACGAGGGTGCGCGTCTAACTGTGAGCGGGCAGGACTCGACGATCTCCAATCCATAGAAGCCCAGCATTCGGTGGAACGCGGCTCGCATGTTTCGCTGGAGGTGCGGGCGCGACCGGAATTCCTGAATTGTTTGCCCGTCCAGCACCGGAGCATTCACATTGAAGCCGCTGCGCTCTGGCAGGGGGAATAGCCATTGGATGTAGTCGTGGACGCGCTCAAGTTCATCGTCCGACCATTTCAGAATCTCGCTCAGAGAACGGCCTCGGTGGTCGTGTGTCCCACCGGCGCAGAAGTCAACGATCCTGTTGCCTGGGGAGGTCAGTGGTGTGCACCTTCGCCAATCAACGGTCCTGTGTGGCGTGCAAATATCGCTCGCGGAACTCGGAACAGAATGCCGAGAATGTTTCGGGCGATTCGTCCAGCACTTTCTCATAGCTAGCCACGTGCTCCCGCCATAGCTTGGCGCGCTTCTCGCTCTGCTCGCGGATGCGTTCGGTGTGGTTCACTGTTCCCTCGCGTCGCTTCAAGGTTCTAGAGCTAACACCCGTCTTCATTGATGGGCACCATACTGAATCTGGCACTGGCTAATATCCGCCGACCTTTTGGCGTCTGCCAATTGGAAAGCTGTAATCGGCGCTCGGATGACGCCCGTCTTTTTGTTGAAGGTCCCATTCAGCTTGAGAAATTCTTCCTTATTGTAATCGGCCGTCCAGAGGCAGGTTGCCAAATCACTGGCGCGCTGCTCTTCAGCTTGCTGCTTATCTTGTTGCTGCTTCTCAAGGGCAACAATCCTGGCGTTCGCTGTATCCAGTTCATCCTGCTTCTTTTTCGTTGAGCTGTCATTCCCCCAGGCCCAAAGGCCCCCAACTAGTATGACCACGAAAAAGATGCCAACAATTGACTCCCCGATACTGTCTTTCTTAGTGTCATTCACGACTGCACCCCTTTCAAGACAGCTTGGTCTATCGAATCGTTGGGCATGTACATTACCTTCGTACTACCGTCAGCAAAGGATTACATGGCCGAGAGAGCAGGTCTGCTCCGCGCGGGCGTTGGGCTGGCTTAGAGGGTGAAATGCACTTGATGTTCGGTAACCGTGTTTCACCAGGACTTTGGCGCTTTTGTAGTGGTATTCTCTGCGCCACATCGAGATTCCGCTGCCACCGTTTGTCGTGCTCCCTCATACGGGCTGTTTTCAGTCTGCGGTCCTCTTTATGTGCAAGGTTTCGCCGAACTGGAAAAAGAAACGCGAGGTTACAGGATATGGGAAATATTATCAGACACCCTCTTTTTGTTCTCTCTTTCTCTTTCGTGTTGATGTGGCTCTCCGCGCAAGTAGGGTTATTCCTTCGCAAAAGGCAGCTCAAAATTGATGAAGACGTGCATAAGGACCACTCTGTCATAGTGTCAGCCACACTGACGCTCCTCGCACTCATTATCGGATTCAGTTTCTCGATGGCCATCGGTCGATACGACCAGCGAAAGACTTATGAGGAGGCAGAGGCCAACGCAATTGGCACCGAATATGTCCGGGCGGACCTCTTGCCGCCTGACAATGCGGCGAAAGTACGCGCCCTGCTAAGAGAATACCTCGACGCCCGCATTGTGTTCTACCGTCCGGGCGATGACCAACAACTTCAACGGGTCAATGCTCGCACTGCGCAACTGCAGTCTGACCTGTGGTCTGCGGTCAAGAACCCAGCCAATACCCAACCCACGCCAGTTATCGCTTTGGCTGTAGGAGGTATGAACGATGTCCTAAATTCACAGGGGTATACTCAAGCTGCATGGTGGAACCGTATCCCAACAGGTGCATGGATTCTAATGATGGCGATGGCGATTTGGGCCAACCTACTGGTTACCTACACTGCGCTCCACTCGCAAGTTGGAGCCCGACTGATGATTCTACCTCTCATTCTAGCTGTAGCTTTTTTTCTGATCGCGGATATTGACGCCCCTCGTAGGGGCGTCATTCGCGTTTTGCCACAGAACCTGATTAGCCTCGCACAGTCCTTGCATGGAAACTAATCGAGAAAGTGGTCGTGGAAACGCTTATTGGCCGATGCTCACTCGCATCTCCACCACGTTGCAGGTTTTTATTTTTGTAGGACTGCGACTGCTCTATGGCCAGGAGCCAACTGCCAACAACACGCCGGCACCCATCGCAACGGATCGGCCTTCGGTAACCAACTCCAGTATTGTCGTTCCCGTAGGCAGCCTTCAGGCGGAGAACGGCTTCCTCGTTACGAACAATCAGGGACAGAACATTGCGGATGGCTCCGAGACTTTAGTGCGCTTTGGAATCCTCGCCAGGACAGAATTGCGTTTCAATGTAGCGGATTATTATTACAACCTGAACGGCAGTGGAATTGGGACTGGATTCGGCGACCTGGCGCTCGGAGTAAAAGAACAGCTCGGGCCATTGCCCGGTAAATTCGATGTCTCCGTGACAGCGTTCGTCAGTTTTCCGACCGGAGCGAGCGGCGTATCGAGCGGTGGATACGATCCGGGCCTGCAGGTAGCGTGGTCGCGCCCATTGCCTTCCAAATGGACGACTGCGGGAATGCTGTCTTTGTACGGTCCGACGCAGAACCATTCGCACAATCTGACAGGCGAATCTACGATTCTGCTGGACCGGCAATTGACAGCGCCATGGGACGCGTTTGTGGAATATGTGGGAGACTTTCCGGAACGAGGCGGGACGCGCCAGTTTGTTCAATTCGGAACTGCGCTGAAACTCGGAAAACGCCAACGGCGGCAGTTGGACTTTCACGTTGGCGTGGGCTTAACCTCGGCCGCCGTGAATCATTTCATCGGCGTCGGCTACTCGTTCCGCTTTCAGGCATTTCATCGCGAGTGACGCCTTCTAGGTTATCAAAGAGTTTGCTGCCCATATTTGAGTCAAGCAAAAAGGCGGTTGGCGAAGAATAATCGACTGATGCCACTTGTTCCATAGGCCGTAGGAACATATAAGTCCCGAGTCGGGTTACCGGACATCAAGTGCAAATCTCAAGGAAAACTTTCAATCACGGCGGTGCGTGGTACGAGTAGCGCCCATGCTTGAATGGGCCCATACGTGACTGTTCTCGACCTTGGGGTGTGGTAGGACCGGTGCTCAGGCCACAATCGTGCCAGTGGTGTACAGGAAATAAGCCTGATCGCGTGCAGCGGCGCTGGGCGCTGTGGACACGGGCGTTTGAGTCTTAGCCACAGTCACAGCAGCGGGTGCTGGTGCTGTGGCAGCGGGAATTATCTCGACGCACTCAGCGACGTTGGAATTATCGATCGCTGGTGCGGGGAGCGCGGGAGCGGGGACATCAAGCTTGGCATCAATATCGAGCTTGGCTTCGAGCTTGGCATCAGCTGGGGGTGGTAGCAGTTCAGCAATCGGTATTCCAAGAAGCGAAGCCATTTTCTCGATAAGCGCAGCATCTACCTCGGCTTCGGTCATGTTGCTGATCCGCATCGCCGACCCACCAGGACCACTCAATTCGATGCCTTGCATCGGCTTGCCCTCGCAGTAATTTAAAGCCAGCTCAGCGTGCCGTGCGGAGCCGCTGCGAGCCTTCTGTAAAACATGCCGAGCAAGTTCCTGGGCATTCGTTTCGTGACCATTTGGGGCGAGTTCGGCCAAAAGCTCACGCATCGCTTCGCTAAACTTCGCGGTCCGTGGCCTTCCGGCAGGGTTCGGCGATTTCTGACCGGGCTTGAAGCGGGTGCGCTTGCCGATTTCCGCGAGACGAGCCGCGCGAGTGGCCTTGCCAGTTTTACGCCTGTTTTCGGCTCCTTGGGCCAAAGAGTTGTTTTCCCGTTCAATCATGCGTTTCCTCGCTTCTTGCGTGCAACGTACTCAGCCAAAGCCACGCGAATCACCTGCGCGGTTTTGAGACCTTGCGGGCGCCCCAGGGCTTCGAGCTGCTTCAGGGTCTTGGTATCCAGGTAGACGTTGGTGCGTTTAAGCATGGGTATACTATACACACGTTAGGCACACCAGAGCAATGGTACTGTAGGTCTAATCCTGCGACGGTAATGCGACAGCCTTACCGCCCAGGTCACAGAAATGACAGGAGCCCGACCGGTTTACTGCTTTCCAGATTGCCAACAATTCTGTGTCCGTCGTAGTCGCCCAAGCTCACCAGTACCCCGCCCAAACCGGAATTGCGTCGAACTAGTAGCGCATCGCCGGTTCTAAGCACGCGAGCCGGAGTAAACTGTGCTTGGCCAACCGTCGCGTAAAGGGAGAAGCGCATGTGCATCGCGTCGCGACTCAACCTTTTTCTTCTGGTGGTCTTGTTGTCCGCGTAGATATCGCGGCCCAGGAAATCGATTCGGGAGCGCATCCAGGCGAGAGAGTCTATCTGGATGCAGTCGTGAGTCCATCCTCCGGGTCTCCCGTTAGTAATCTTCAGCAGCAGGACTTCACAATTTTCGACAACAACGTCCAGCAAACCATCGCGTCCTTCGAAGCCGTCGACGGCAGGCATGCTCAAATTGCGGTGATCGTCGTCCTCGACGCTTTGAGCGTAAGCTCGCGCGTGAAGGCAACGACATAGTGGTTAATTCATCACAAGCTGAAATCGCTGCTCAAAAAGTTCGCGGCTAACGCAGATGGGTTGGCGTTTGGGTTGGTGATCTCGTACGGTTTGCAAGCGGCTTCATTGGCATCACCAATCGTTTTTCGAGATAGCTCCGCTTTGTCGTTTCGGGAAGGTGTTGTCGACAGGCGAGACCAGCTACGAGGAGTTGCAGAGCGAGGCGGCTAGGAAGAGATCTTGAAAAGGCTAGCCGCTGGCTATGTGCACGTGGATACAGCGAGCTGTTTCGCGGTGCGTGCGCCGATCTTGAACAACTGATACGCAGAGTTTCGATTTGCGCTGAGCGCATCGAGGAAGGCAATTGCAGGCGATACAGGTTGACCAGGTTATAGGCGATACTATGGAGCAACAGGCGATACGCTTGGCTCGATAGCGGTGGCAGCTCAAGCGGTCAGCGGCAAAACCATTTTTGAACTCTTCAATGCGGTTCTCGCTTCCCCGCGATCGTTATAAAAGGTAAAAACGGTACGGCTGCGGCTTAGCAGGTTGGTGACCAGGTAACGCAGGTTGCTACCAGCAGCGGTGTGTTCGGCTTTGTAGGCGTGCGCCGCTGATGAGACCAGGAGTGAGCGCGGTAGCGATAGCTGGAGAAGGAGCGCTGCGGCTCGCTGGTTCGACGATATCGTTTCGCGAGACGATGCTGCAGCCGCTGCGCAGCACTTTGCAACCGCGAGTTGGTGCCTATGCCGATGGCATACAGCAAGCCGAAAAACTCGCAGATTTCATAGAGCATCGGCGTGGCGATACCAGCGTCTGCACGTTACTTGATTCGGACCTTAGGTAATTCACGCTGGATTCGCGGAACGATGCGCAACAGCAAAGAGATGATGCGGGCGTGACTCGCAACCGTGCTCGCACGTTATCGGGCGGCCAACAAACAACCGGTGTGCCGCTCAAAGATCAGCAAGGGGTGATACATGTGCTGGTCATAACCACCATTGAAGAAGCTCAGCTGCTGCTGCTCGTACGTGGATCGTCGGTGGATTCGACATCGAGCAGATTCTCTCCTCGTTTCCGGACTTGTTTCTCACAGATCTTCACAAACCCATCGAGATGGGCATCCTGCAGCTTGAGAAGGTCGCGATGTGATGGTGATTTCTCTCAGCGACTGAGAGTTGGTTGTGATCTGAGCGGTTCCCTCAGCGAGTGATCGGCAAGATTCTGAAAAGCTGGATCGTGTCGCAGTCGGTTCGCGTCGTTGGCATCTTCGTAGCTAGCGATGATCTGGTAGATGCGCTGGCGGAACAACGACAATACCGATTGGCGATACGTTTCTCTTCACGATGATCACAGAGGCGTTCGGCTAGCTCGCGAGTTAGCTCATGCCGCTGATCAAAGGCTCGCAACGGAGAAGACCAGCGTCAGAACTGATCTGCTCGCCGGAAATCAGCTCGATGGGTCGGTGTTGGTAGATGGAAAAGGATAGCTGTTGTTACACAAATGTCATCTCTGTGTGCTCCAGAATATGCTGGGTTCGACGAAACCAGTGTTCATCTCTTTTAGAGCCCTTTTCTTTTTCCGCCAGAAATCGTGCTAATCCAGGCTAGAGGATATCAAGCGATTCCTGAAGGCGGATGGAGGCAAGCTCGCTTATCCGACGACTGTGGACTTCGTGACGGCCAATGGGTTCGAGTTCGAAGCAGGCCCGTCACGCGACGGCAAAGGCATCAGTGCTTCGCTCAACAAACGTGCCACCGCGATTCGGAACATCGAGGACATTGCGGGCCCGCGTGGACGAGAGAATCAGTTCGCAGTCTCGTTTCAGGCATTTGCGGAGCTTGTGGCTCTCGAGCGCGACAAGCCCGGGCGCAAGATCATCCTTTGGGTATCCCACGGCTGGCCACCCGTCGTCCGCCCGGACTTTGAGCACATGCCGAGTGAAAAACAAGTCCAGCAAGTTCGACTGCAAATGTTCGGAAATATCGTTCAACTCGCGAGGCAACTCCACGAGGGACAGATCACCGTTTACAGCATCGAGCCCCCGGCCCTTGCTGATTTGGATTCAGGATTCACCAATGGCACGACGCACCTGAGACCGTCCCACAGCGATGCTGATGCCGTAGGAATCCGTTCGCCAAGTGAGGTCCGCTGGGATGATCTCGGACTGGAGGCACTCGCCCTCCGAAGCGGCGGCATGGCGCTTTACTCAGGCAATGACCTTGCCTCGAGTCTTCGAGAATGCCTCGCCGACACTTCCCCTTTTTACGAACTCTCCTTCGATCCCGTACTCACCAATGAGCCGAACCATTACCACCAACTGAAAGTACAGGTCGCAAAGCCGGGACTGACGGCGCGCGCTCGCCAAGGGTATTATTCGCAACCGTGGCCAGGACCCAAATTCGCGGCTGAGGCAAAAAAGCTTGGTGAGACAAATGGCGCAGCCTCACAGGACCCAACGATGGACGATCGCGACGCACCGGATGCTGGCAGTCAAAACTCGAATCCGCAAGCGCCAACTTACGTTGATATGCCGCTCCAACAGCTCATCAAGCGAATTCCAGCTTTGAAAGGCGTCCAACCCGCAGAAGATCAGAAGCAATTGCCGATGATTCTGGAAAGGACAGGCCATAGCGTCGATGACTTCATCCACAACATCGGCGATCTGATCGCAAACGAAGACGTGACCCAGGAGAGATTGAATGCAAATGGGAAAATCAAGGCGAAGGAGCGCGTCCAGGTCGATTACTTGATTCTCCATCACGGCTACGAATGGGGAGCAAACGCGGAATATCGGATGGACAAAAATGGAAAGCGCCTGGGAGCGATCGGCCTGGAGAAAGGCTATCTCGTCACCGCTGGCTACGCGCTAAGCTGCGTAAGTTTCTCCACGGCCACGCAATCGCAGTCGGATATTCGCTACCTTGGTGACCAGAAAATGGGAACGCGAGACGCGTTCGTCCTGGCATTTGCGCAGCGACCCGATGACGCTACGTTTAAAACAGTCATGAGGGGAACGGGCGGAAACGATGTGGACCTGTTGACGCAAGGCATTTTGTGGATCGACAAGAACAATTTCCAGATTCTTCGAATGCGCAGCGACCTTCTCGCGCCGAACAAGGAACTTCGATTGGAGCAGGCAACAACAGACGTGAAGTTCGGCCCGGTGCAACTTCAGAACACTCCAACTGCTCTCTGGCTGCCGGACGATGTAGACGTTTTCATGGAGATCGCCAACGAAAAGTACCGCAACCTGCACCACTATTCGAACTACCGCCGTTATCAAGTAGCCGTCAAAATCGGAAACGAACAGTAGTCCACATTCACCTTGGTCATCGCTTGGCTCCCAACCAACGTGCTAAGCGGATATCCTCCACATTCCTCAAGGGTCGGCGCTCGATGCTGAAGGCGAGTTCAAGCACCTGACTGGCTAGTAGGGCAAAAAATCTCTGGAGCACGCGGCAAATCCTGCCGACCGTCAGTCGCGTTTGTAAATGTCTGTCCAGGGCTCGATAAAGTTAAGCGCGGATTGTGGAGAGTCCACGGCAAAGCGAATGGTTAGCGTCTTCAGGTCGCGCGACAGCTCCCATTTCTGTTTGGTGTGAATTTGGACGAGCGGGTCGTTGACGTCTGGACGCGTCGTAACTACGGATTCCAAAATAAGGTAATTTTTCTTGGACTGCGCCTTGCAAGTTCCCTTCACTCCGGCGGGGCTTACATATATGCCCTCCTTACCGTCGAAAGGATAGACATTCGTATACGAATGCCCGTCTATCGTTTGCGTGACTTCAATGGAAGCATCGGTCTGAACCACGCGGAGTTTCTGAACCGTTCCTTTCTCGAATCTTGGGCCTTCAGTGCCAGTGAGCGTGTACGAACCGGAAAAACTGAACTTGTCCGCAGCGAAAATAGCTGCCGCCAAACAAAGGGAACCGTAGAGAAGCAAGCGGACTGCACGTTTCATGGCTGAGGACGATTATCTCATCTCATGAAACGCTGGCAACTCCGGAGCGAATCGCTCGGTTGCCGACGATCCGCAGTAACCCTTGAGCAGGGCCATAACGCGCGCAGGTGTCAGCGGGAGTTTGCGGGCGTGCACTACGGTGGCGTCGAAGAAGGCGGCGGCCCGCATGCCTGCGCAAAAAGTGTTTGCTTTTGCTACGCGGGACCATTCAAATTGGGTTGGGGGGGCAAGTGGGGCAATTCTGAACCGTCCCAAAAATCTAAGTGATTGTGGCACCACGCCTTAGCTTAGATTTTACCTCGTTCGCAACGAGGAGGCCGGGGGTTCGAATCCCCTCTCGTCCACCAAACATCTTCATATATTTCAATCAGATCGTCGATGTACCTAACCTGCGCGAAATCGGACACGCACCAACCTTGATCGCCCCGATCTGCGAAACGCCCGCGACCGGTTCAACTTCGTTCCCAGTGACTACGTACGATGCCGTCGATGGGCGAATCTTGACGGCTTGCATCTTGTTCCCTAGCCTAACGGGATCAGCAAGTTCGAAGCTCACCATCTCCCCTAGCTTGGGCTTTTTCTCTTTTCCCTCTGCACCCACCCGCAAGAAATTAGATACATGGAAGAAGTACTGCTCACCGGCAGAGTCGGTTAAAAAACCGAACCCGCGAGCGTCGATATACGTTGTTATCTGCGCGATCATTTTATTTCCCTTTCCGACCGTGGCCGGATTGTTAGCGTTTGATACGCTAAATTCTTAAAGTTCTCCCTTCAAAAACTCAACCGTGTGCCGAACTCCACTTCGCACGCTCGCACTTCGCGCTGGGCCTTCTCCAGCAGCCGGCCTAAATCATCGGCATTCAGGGCATACTCACCCAGAAGATACCCACGGCACTCCGACATGGGACGCCCATCGAACAAGAAGGCGATCGCGATGTCGAGAATCGCCGTCTCACTGACGCGGGGTTTATCCAGATCAATCGTGTTGCTCTTCATTTGTGCTCCATCAATGCCGTGGTTGCCCGAAGCGCTTGTGCATCCAACGCATGATCGTTTTCTTCGGCTGCAATCCTCGCGACACGGCGTATCGTCAGCGCAGTCAGCACGTCGTCGACGCGAGCGAAATTAATCGCAACATGGCTTTTCGTTATCGCGTCGACATCCAGTTGGAGTTCGTACATTTCGCCAAGCACTTCGAGCAAATGGGCGGCTTGATGATCTGAAAAATGTTTTCCGGGTACTGCGTTCAATGCCTGCAAGAACCGGGTCAGTCCGACGCCCGCTACCTTGCAAAAGTTTTGCGCCGCGCAGCCTAGTTGCTTCAACGTTCATTCGATCTTCGCCTCGTTTGAATGAGTTGCTAGCATGGTTCCTCCATGAAAATATTCACGCGCTCGTTTGTAATCAGAAAAAAGGGCCGAGGTATCCTCGCGGAATAACCTCGGCATGAGCGATGGATGAAATGTTCCAACTGACGGGTCTGAGACAGAATGCGTAGGTTTGTCTCAAACTGTGCTATTCACCTCTCATAGGGAGCGCCTACTAGGGCAGCTATTTTTGATGACAGGATTCCGATCCGCGCCTACCCCCTTATAAGAGGCGTGTAATCGGGCACCTATTTTTGTGCATCCTAAGTCATTGATTCTAAAAGGCACGCCCTGCGGAACGAGGAAGTGGCATGGTTTCCCGAAGGTGCTCCGGGTAGAAAAAATGCGTAGGTTTGTGTCAACCTGTGCCCTACACCTCTCATAGGAAGCGTGTACTAGGGCAGCTATTTCGCGGAAGGGAGGGTTGACTCCTGCGATGTCTGTTTGCTGTTGAATCTAGGGCTCTTAACGGAACAGAGGGCGCGAATCGTAGATCATCGCTACCTCTTATATGTACCGACCTGGTGATACTGTCCCACGACGGCTTGCGGCGCCCTGAATTCCACCAAAACTACCTTCCGCACTCCGATCACGAACACGTAGTCCGCGCTTGCACAGACGACCCAGCGGTGGGCGGTGACCAATGAATGTACTTGCAGGCTCATCGTAAGCGTCAGGCTGCGCGTGGACATACTTTCTGGCGAGCGAGATTCCCGCCGCAGAATTGTTGTATTCCACAGCAGCAGAAGCGTATGATGCGCCAGCCGGAGCTCAATCCGGAATTTCCAACGGAATCTTTCCCCATCGAGCAGCACAGGCGCCATTTGCAAAAAGAATCGTGAAGTGGACTCCCAGCGTCCATTGATTCAATGCTTCCGAAATGGCTGTGCCGCTAAAAAAAGGAGATCGTCGATGCTGCTAGTTCGATTGCGCCCCTGGGTAATCGTCTGTTCCATCGTTCTGTTCGTGGCATTCTCTGAGAGCGCCGCGGCGTGGACCCTTTGCGTCAACCCCAATGGCTCCAATGGCTGCTTCTCAACCATCCAAGCGGCCGTCAACAATGCCTCTTCCGGAGAGGTCATCAATGTTGAAGCCGGGACTTACAAAGAAGAGGTTGTGATTGGAATTCCGCTTTCGCTCCTCGGCGCCGGCGCCGGTCAGTCCGTGATAGACGCCACGAACCTAGCTCATGGCATCTTTGTGGACGGTTTCGACCATCACGGCCTCGCGGACGTGACCATCGCAGGATTCACAGTGAAGAACGCTTTATATGAAGGGATTTTGATCGTGAGCGCTTCGGATGTCACCGTCCGTGACAATCACATTTTGAACAATGATGCAGTCCCAGGCTTGTCATTTACGGGAGCGCCCGAGGCTTGCCCTGGCCAGCCTGGCAGCGGCATTTACGAGAACGATGAAACGGGTGACTGCGGCGGCGCGCTTCATCTGATCGGCACGTCGAACTCGATCATCTCCGGCAACCTTATTACCGGCAATGCCGATGGCGTCCTGATCAGTGACGAGACCGCGGAAAGCCATCACAATTTGCTCACTTACAATATCGTCAAGAACAATCCGCTGGAGTGCGGCATCGTTCTGGCGTCGCATCCGCCCACAGGCTCGAGTGGACCTTTTTTCGCTCCGCACTTTGGAGTGGATCACAACACCGTGGCCGACAACATCTCTGCTGACAACGGCGTGAAAATTGGAGGCTCGGGGGTAGGGCTTTTCTCTGATGGCAACGGCCCAGGCCGAACGTCGGATAACGTAATCATCCACAACAAGCTGACCGGTAATGGATTGGGCGGCGTTGCTCTCCACACGCACGTGGGCCCAGCCTTTGGCGCTCCCGCGGATGACATGGACGGGAACATGATCATCGGCAACTTTATTGCCGGAAACCTGGCGGACCAGGCGGACACGGCCACGCCCGGTGGCGTGGGCATCAACATTAACAGCGGTGGGGGAGGTTCTCCCGTTATGGGCACCGTCATTTCCCAGAACGTGATCCGTGATGAGGACGTAGACATTGCCATCAACACTCCGGCCCCGGTCGACATACATCTGAACGATCTGCTGGGCGGCAAGATTGGCGTCGCCGACGTTTGCGCGTTCGACAAGGCTACTGCTTGCAGCGGCACTATCGATGCTACCCAGAACTACTGGGGATGTGCTGCGGGTCCCGGTGGGTCACAATGCACGACGGCCAGCGGATCGGACGTTCGTTTCACTCCTTGGCTTCACAAACCCATCAGCGACGATGATCACGGCCGGTGAGGCCGCGACGCTGCAACTTTCAACCCTAACCGATTTCCGGCATACCCTTGCGACGCTCCTGCCGGAGCGACCTTTTTAGCTGACTCTCACCGTTCTGGCTTGCACCCCCGGGTTTCTAGTCGGGGGTGCAGCGCGACGGGCTTGTGCCAGGCGTCGCTCAACAAACTTACGCTCGCGCACTCGATCAGCAACTCCTTAAATTGGCTGCACGCGTTTGCGTCCAGGCAGACGATCTCTCCGTCCAGGATCGCGCTCTCAGCCCGCAACCCGGCTAGTTCAGTCAGAGCCAGAGAACATCGAACAAGTCCGCGAACGCCTCCGTAGAATGACCGACCTCGAACTACGCCAGTACGGTCGTGCGGGCTAGAGATTTTCCGTTTCGCGGCCTTCATTTGCGCTCCGTCAATGGACGCTCCAGCGTTTTCACAAGCTGAACAGTATCGCGAATGTCGCCGTCCATTTCCACGATCACTTCGATGTCGGTGTACTCGATCCCGTCAGCGTCGACGAAGTCAGGCACGCGAAAAACAACGGCAGACTTTTGTTCGCTCATCGCGCCACCAACCCGCATTTGAGAATGCCGCCAAGAATATCGTCGAGGTAGCGCGGCTCGATAATGACGGTCGGATAGTACGGTTGATACCCGTTATCAGCACTTCGACGAGGCGCTCAAGGCGAAATCCTAAAGTAAGCGAAACAGCAGAGGCCCTCGCACAACGGCTGCGGGCCTCACCGTCAGGGCAGATAGCATTACTTCCGAGTTGGCCGTCATCCAACCAGAATCGGTCGCAAGTGTCTGAAGCAGTATTTTCCCAGAACGGGACTTTGGGGGAGTAAGGAGAATTCACTTCGATTAACGCGTAAATGGGGTAGGTGCGGCCAAGCCCTTAACGATGAAAATCACCGCCGAGAAGGAACGCGAAGTCTTGAGCTGAACTTCTAAATCTCGCCCTTTTTCGCGAGCATCGTGATCCGGTCCGCGGCTCGAAGCGCCAATGCTTGAATCGTTTCGGTCGGCTGATTGCGTCCGCTGGTCACCAGACTGGAACCATCGCAAATAAATAAATTCGGCACATCGTGCGAGCGATGGTCGGAGTCTATGACCGACTTTTTCGGATCATTCCCCATTCGACAGGTTCCCAGCAGGTGAGTGGAACCGTCGCTCTCGGTGTAGGGCAGGCGCCAGCTCTTCTGAGCCCCTGCAGCATCGAGCAGTTCCATCTCGCGGTCTTGCATAAATTGCAAGGACTTGAACGTATCGGGGTGGTCTTTGTACGTCACCCTGATCGCCGGCAAGCCCCAGGCATCTTTCGTGACCGGATCAAGACTTATAGAGTTTGACTCCACGGCCAGCGCCATGTGGTGCGAGAGCGTGTACATCATGCGGGGAAAGTCGCGCAGATTCTTTTTGAACTCGCTGCCCCACTGCGGCATGTCCGGTGCAAAGCCGCCCAGTGCGAAACCCGCAGGATATAAATCAAAGCGCGTGTCGAGTCCCGCGCCCCCGACAAAGCCGTGCTTCGGGTCTATTTCATAGAAGTCGTGAACGATTCGGCTGACGACCGCGCCCTTATATTCGTTCAAGGGATGTTCAAATACTCCGGCAGCCATGGCCCCCGTGTCGAACATCAAATATTTGCCGACCACTCCGTTCGAATTTGCCAGTCCGTTGGGGAACCTCCCGGATTTGGACATCAGCAGTAGTCTCGGCGTCTCCGCTCCATTGGCGCACAGAATCACCGCCTTGGCTTTCTGCCGCTGCGAGCGTTTTTGCTTGTCGAAATACACTACACTGGTGACCCGCCCCTGGGCATTGACCTCAACATCATGCACATAACAGTTCGGCCGAATTTCACAGCGGCCAGTGCGCTCGGCAAGGGGGATCACCGTCGCCAGCGTGGAGGATTTTGATCCCCACTCACATCCGAAGTATTCGCAAAATCCGCAATTCATGCACTTGCGCCGGCCACGATAATCTTCGGAAATGATCGCCATTGGAGCGGGAAATGGATGCCAGCCGAGCTTGCGCGCTCCGCGCTCCATCAGGACGCCCGACGATTTGATGGGCAATGGTGGCAGCGGATACGGTTTCGATCGCGGTGGATCAAATGGACTTGCGCCCGCTTGGCCGGACACGCCAAGTTCCCACTCCGCTTTCGTGTAATAAGGTTCGAGGTCATTGTAAGTGATCGGCCAGTCCTCGAGACTGGCACCTGGAATCGAACCTTTTCGCGACCGCTCGACAAAATCGAGTTCGTGGAACCGCCAGTAGTTCGTGGTGAAATGGACGCTGCCGCCGCCAACGACCCGGCCATAGGTAATAATTTGCTGGATTGTCGCCGTCTCGTTTTCCGATTTCCGAAAGGTGGTTGGCTGCTGCCTCAGATTGTTTGTCAGTGCATTTAGATTGAACACTCCATATTCGTCATGCTCGAACTGGCCTGCTTCAATGCGCGGCCCTTGCTCGAGAACCACCACCTGAAAACCGTTCGAAGATAGTTCCTTGGCCAGGACCCCGCCGGCGGATCCGGAGCCCACAATCAGGAAATCCACTGCGTCCGTTGTTTTGAATTTCGCAGTCGAGGACATTATTGGTTTTGCTTCTTTTCAGACAAATATTCCGCATCGTAGTAGCCGAAAGGATGCGTGAACATGCCGGGATTCTCGAAGCCAATGTATTTCCAACCCACCTGGTCGCGATTTCCGTGTCGCGCCGGATTTCCGAGGAATCCGAGGATGGTGTACTGACGCGCGCGCGCAAAAAACTCTGTCTGCTCTATTTTCTTGAGAACCTTAATTTGTTGCGTAACACCTAGTTCGACGAATTTGTCCGGGGCGCAGGCCGCGGCGAGCTCTTTCAAGCCCGCTCGAAAGATCGGCTGCAAGTGGGGCTCCGTCTGGCTGAGTGCATAGTCAATAAAATAGATTGCACCCGCCTCGCGAGCCCCCGGTCCATCGTCAGAAGGAATGATTTGCTCGCAAACCGCTTGCATCTGCCGCGCCTCTTCCGGAGTGAAGAAAACAAACTTATTTTCGCCGCCATTTACCCGCGCGGCAGCGTGATCGTGGGCCAGAGAAAAATCAGGCAAGGGCCCAAACGCCACAACCGCACCTGCGCCCGCAAGCAATCGCGACAAGAACGCTCTGCGTGAGTCTTCGTTCATTGCGTCGCCCGGCACCTCCGCCGGAACATACCACACTCTCAGTACAGACACGATGAATGTCGATAGCGTGTGCATAAGGACCAGATTGGGCGACTTGTTAAACTAGTCGCTGCAATGCCCGATAAGTGGCTGTTTGAGGTCCAGAAACGGGGCTCTGGGAAGTCACAAATGACAGTTTCGTGACGGATAGTTGGCAACCCTTACCTAATCTCGTTACGTCAGAGTTGCCCGTCATCCATCCCCAATAGGTCACAAACATCGAGTGGAGGTTCAGGGGAGCCCCGTGGCACGCCCCATTTCTCGCACAATGCATGAAGAATGGACTTTGACGGGGAAAACTCATTCTTGGTGTTCAGAATACCGAAGCGTTCAGGACGACATCGGCATTCTTCCATGCTCGATCAAATCTTTCTCGAATCTCTTTGGCCTCTGCAGTCCGGCCTTGGGCGAGCACACTCTGCCACAAGCCGAACAGGGCCCACCCGTTGTCGTGGAGATATTGGAGTTCTTCGCGATACACACCTTCGGCGTTCTTGGCGCGCCCATCCTTAAGCAGGGCTGCTCCCAAATAGAGACGCATCGATTGCGACCAATCCGGAGGCTCATTAGAATTAAGCGCGTCCTGCATACGGACTGCTTCTTCGAACGCAAGAACCGCGTCACCCGACTTTCCCCGCGCCAGGGCGATCTCGCCTGATAGCGCGCGACACAGCATCGCCAAAATCGGCGCTGCAGAATTTGCGCCGGAAATCACATCCTTCAACGCCGGATTAACTGACGTCGTTGTGAGCGTTCGCAGTTCACTCTCCGCTTTATCAAGCTCTCCCAGCCCCGCAAACGCGCCACCACGGAAGTAGTGCCACGCGCCATTCAAGTACCCGCGGTCCGTCGGCGGAGCTGGCTCGGCGAGAAGCGCCTGCCATTTGCCAAAGATCCTGTGCACAGGCCAAACCGCCGGAAGCCGCTGCTGCCGTGGATTCGCCGCCATCACGCTATGGGAAGCTGCGACTTCGCGCGCCGCCTGGAGTGCCCGCGCGTAATTGCCTTGGAGCATCGCTGCATATCGCAGTATGTCCAACGCATGCGGTGCGTGAGTGCTGGCCGAAAGGTGATACGTGCCCGCTGTAGGAAAAGGCCGATTTCCCCATTCCGACAAGAAGTACCGATCCGCTGCCACAGACCGCTCATTGCTGGCGATGGCTTTCTCGTACTGTCCCACACGAAGATAAATGTGCGAAGGCATATGGACCATGTGGCCCGCCTTCGGCATAGATTCGAGCCGATCTGCCTGCGGCAGGGCTCGTTCTGGCTCAGCAGAACTCTCGAAGAGATGCACATAGAGGTGAACTGCCCCGGGATGATTGGGATCGAGCGCCAAGATATGATCAAGCTCAGTGGCCGCCTCGCTCGTCCCAGCGAGCGGTGAGCCGTCTCGCCGCCAGTAGTTCCACGCCCCGCGGATCATTATGGAGTCCACATACATGAACCCGGCCTCCAGGTCATCCGGGTATCGGTCGAGAACTGATCGCGTTGCCTCAATATACTTCTCGTCGCGAACAGCACGATCCGAGTATCGGTCAGTGTCGTACTGGACTAACAGGCTTTCGATAAGCGCCCGCTCGGCTGGTGTCGCGCGAGCCAAATGTGCGTGTGCACTCGCAATTGCCTTTCTCCCATCGCCGTGCGGGTCATCGGGAAAACTATTCTTCCGGCTGTTGGGATTAGGACCCATCGCTAGAGCCAGACCCCAATCGAGCATCGGGTGATCTGGGTCGTACTGCTGCGCTTCCTCAAACGACGCGATTGCCTCAGGGAAGTAGTACCCATAAACTAGGCGCAATCCTTGATCAAAAAACTTCTGGGCAATAGGGGACTTGGTCGAGATTTTTCGCCCGTAGGTGCCGATATTGTCCACAAGCACCGCGTGCTCGTCGGCTGGTGCCGCGGAGCCTCTCTCGGTTATTGAGTTCGCTCCCACCACGCCGAGGAGAACGACAGCCACGGAAATCTGCGCATAGTAGCTCGATTCCGAGTGTTTCATAGTGTTCGCCCACAAATTGTAAGTCAAAAGAGAATGCAACGCTGCCAAGATTGAACAACCCGAGTTCGTCGGTTATGAACGGATGGTCGGCCAACCGGAAGCTATCCGGCTTCCACTGCGGGATTAGCCTGGCTTTCGCCCCTTGTCGGCACCCTGCGGGCACAGCAATTCTGGGCGAGTAATCGGCAATCCGGGAATTGGCCGATTACTTCAGTGTGCGCCGTCATCCGCCCCAAAGTCGCTAGGCTACTATCGCCATAGGAAGTGAGACTCCAAAAGGGGCAAGCGGTTATCTCGGCCGCTCCATCGTCGGCCCTTTCGTCGCGCGCGGTTCCGTTCTTTTCTGTAACGCGAGTACCAGCATCGCCGACATGAACAATGAAATCCCTGCAAAGACAAGGCCTCCGTGAAAGCTTCCGGTAGTCTTGCTGCTCGCTCCCATCGCGTATGGCCCGACAAACCCTCCGAGGTTCCCGATAGAGTTGATCAAAGCGATCCCGGCGGCCGCGGAAAATCCCGCCAAGAACTCATCGGGCAGCGACAAGAAAGGGCCGAACAGGCTGTAGACACCTGAGGCTACAAGGCACCAGAGCGTCACTGAGAAGGAAACAGAACTCGCAGTCGTGCCCAACAGTCCCAGTGAGATAGCTCCGATCATTAAAGGAATGGCGGTGTGGCATCGCCGCTCACACCTGCGATCCGAACTTCGGCCAACAAGGGTCATGACAGGCAGTGCCACTAGGTAAGGAATCATCACGAGCAATCCCACCGTGGTATTCGAGTATCCGCTGGAAATAGCTTTGATTAACTGAGGCATCCAGAAAACCATTGCAAACATCCCGAGCAATGCCGTGAAAGAAATGGCACACAGATGCCAAACCCGTGCGTCCCTCATCGCCTGAGCCGCAGTGATGCGACGAGTCGCCAGCTTCTGTTGTTCTTCACGCGACAGTTCTGCCGTGATCCAGCCTTTTTCCTCTGCAGTCAGAAATCTCGCCTCCGCAGGTCGGTCGGGCAGCAGGAAGTATGTGAGGACACCGCCCAGGATGGCTGGAATACCCTCCAGAATCAGCAACCACCTCCAACTGCCGAATCCAAACCAACGGACGTGATCCAAAATCACACCGGACAGCGGACTGCCGAGTATGTTGGCTACAGGATTGGCGGCACAGAACAAAGCGATGGCGTGAGCAAGTTGTCGCTGGCGAAACCAGTACGTCAGATAGAGCACGATTCCGGGAAAGAATCCAGCCTCAGCCACCCCAGCAGAAAGCGCACAACATACAAGTGGATAGCTGCTTTCACGAAGCCAGTCAGCATCGCCACAATTCCCCAACTTATCAGTATTCGTGCCATCCAGATGCGCGCTCCGAACTTGTGCAGCATTAGGTTGCTAGGTATCTCAAAAATGAAATAGCCGAGGAAGAAGATTCCCGCGACAAATCCGTACTGCTGACTGGTGATAGCCAGTTCCTTGTTCATCGTCAATGCTGCAAATGCAATGTTGGCCCGGTCGAGAAAGTTAATCACGAAGAGAACGAAAACGAACGGGATGATCCGACTTCGGAGCTTGCGGATAGTGCTCGTCTCAATTTCGGTTGGAAGCAATGCGCGACCGGTGGCCATTTTCATCTCGTGTGCGAAAGACACGCCAAAGGCCCAACCCTTCGCGACAACAATACACCTTGCAGCGGTTTACTCGGACTTTCGGTTCGAAGATGACCCAACTCCCGAATTGTCGGCAATCCGGAAGTAATCCTCGGACGCGCTTTGCCTGGCGGTTTGTATGAGGTGTCTGAGCGCAAAACTACAGTTTTCCGCTCACAAAAACTCTGCGTGCTGAATTGTTATTTTGTGGCTTTTGACGCGCGGTTTTCCGTTCATCCCTGGAGCCTTGCACGGACCGTCCCGTAGCCGACCCTTGGGTTTGCGGCGATCTGTCGCAGGCTGTGCCCTTATCCCGTCGACTCCAGCGTCATCACGCTACCTTCTTCGCTTGCTTCCTAACCTTCGCCCATCGCTTCTTCGCCGCCTTCGCGATCGCCGCTCTGCCGCAGCACTGCTCGCCTATGGGAATATTTCCGCAGAGTTTTACGTAGGGCTCCGGTAAACCGTAGGTGACGAGGGGCTTTAACTCCTGTTGCGCTTTGTCCGTAACGAAAAGAAAAGCTCCGGCGAAATCGGCCAATTGAGCCACGATTGGGAGCATGTTTCCCAAGGCGGTTTTCAGATCGCCTTGACCTTGCACCAACTGCAAATCGGTTTCGAAGAAATTTACGCCTGAATCCATCACGGGGCGCTCACAGCTACGTGCGAAAAACGCATGCGAGATTAAAAAAGTACCACACCAAAATCATGCTGCGAACTTGCGATTGGAACCTTCTACGGCGTGTTCCCGGCGGCAGTGAGCCGATTCACTCCTCTCGCAGCAGTATTGTAGGATCAACCGACAACGCGCGTTGCGCCGGAATCCAGGTAGCCAGCAGCCCCAGCAGCATCATAGCCAGCACAACACCAGCCAGCACCAGGGGATCGCGGGGAGTTGCCTGATACACGATGAACGCCAGCACCCGGCTTGCCAGAATTCCCAGCAGCAATCCTGCCGCGGAACCAATCGCGAGCAATTTGAAGGCCCGTCCCAACGCGGCCTGTAACACTTCTTTACGCTGCGCGCCGAGAGCCATACGAATTCCCAACTCCCGCTTCCGCTTGCTGACCGAATACGCAGCCATTCCAAAGATGCCAGTGATCGACAGCATGGCGCCCAACACGCCCAGCACGCCTAACGTCACCGTCGCCATACGCGAAGGAAACAGAGCGCTCTCCAGTTCTTGGTTCCACGTGCGGATGGTAAAGGGCAACCCTGCATCCAGGTCCCGTACTGTGTTTTTGATGGCGGCCGCCAGTTGCGGGTCGCCATTCGAGCGCACCACCAGGCTGGTCAGAGTGGAAGGCGATTGCAGGATGGAGAGAAACATAGCCGGCTGTGGATCTTCGGCCAGGCTCCCATATTTTCCGTCTTCTACGATGCCCACCACTTGTATCCGGGAGCCATCGTGCCTTTTGTAATATCCACCTATCGCGTTGGTTGCGGAGCCAAAGATTTTGCTGGCAAACTCCCGATTGACTACGGCTACGGGGGGCGCATTTTTGTCGTCGTGCCAGGTGAGAGTCCTGCCAGCCAACACGGTCGTCCGGGCAGCATCGAAGTATTCGGGAGATATTTTGTACAGCACGGCTTCCGCAGCGGCGTTCGCCGGCCGCAGATCGGTCGTTTTGTCGGTAAAGACATCGGTGCTGTTCGCGCCGTAATACAACGGTAGCCGATCGACCAGTCCCACGGACGTTACGCCGGGAATGGTCTCCACAGCTTCGATCATGCGCTTTTGCATTGCGGGCGTTGTGTCGCCGCCGTAACCGGCCATGCTCAGAGCGGTCTCCACCAGTAGGGCATTCTGCGGGTCAAAGCCGAAAGTGCTGTGGAGCGAGCGCAGCAGTCCGCGCACGGCGACCATTGACGAAGTCACCAGCACCGCGCAGATCGCAATTTGCACTACCAGCAACAGGTCTCGGACAGTGATTCGCCGCCCCGCTGTGGCGGTTGATCCAGACTTGATGACCTGGTAGGGATCGGTGTGAAGCACCTGCCTTACCGGGACCACGCCAAACAGGAACGCACTCGCTAAACTCAACAGCAAAGCGACTCCGTAGACATTTGCGTCTGGGTTTACAGGAAGATGGATGGGGGCCGTAGGAAGCAGCTCCCATACGCTCAACCCGCGCATTAATTCGACGCTGCCCCACAAGCCCAGAGCGCCGCCGATAAGAGAGATCAGCGCGGCTTCGGTAAAGAGCTGCCGCAGAATTCGCAACGGGCTCGATCCCAGCGCGAGGCGCACAGCGACTTCCCGTGAGCGGTCCGCGGCGCGGGCGGCAAACAGGCTGCCCAGGTTGGCACAGGCGGCCAGCAGAATTAATCCAGCTAGCAGCATCAATCCCGTAAGGAACGCCCGTAACGGACCTCCCAACCAGTCGCCGGTAAGACCTGGACGCGCCAAAGTAAAGGTCATTTGGCCATCGTCTTTCGGGTAAGTCTTTTCCAGATATGAGCCAATCGAGTTGAGATCGGCGACCGCCTGCGACAGAGTGACCCCTGCCTTCAGATGCCCCATCACCATCAGAATGCCGCGGTTCCCGCGGGCATTCAGCACGTTCACACCCTCGATCTGTTCCTGGTTAACGAGCGGCACCCAGAAATCGGGGAAGACGAACACCAAAGTCCCTCGGAACTCCGGCGGCGCTACACCCAGGATGGTGAAAGGATGCTTGTTCAGCTGAACGATGCGGCCCACCACGCCGCGATCATCCTGGAAATGGGTGTGCCAAAACGCGTAGGTGAGCACGATATACGGAGCGCTGTTCGGGCCGCGCTCGTCGGCGACGTGAAAGAAACGGCCAAGATACGGCTGAATGCCTAAGGCGTCAAAATAGTTGCCCGTCACTTCGAAGATCCAAGCTCCGTATGGATTGTTGCCCGTATCCAGTCCCACCGACGCGACGTTATACGCTACCAAATCCTCAAAGCTGCGGTTGCGATCGCGCAGATCGAGATAGTCGGGATACGACTGATTCACGGCCTTGTCGTTCCCGCGCTCGATTCCCCAGAGACTTTGAGCTTGAGGCACGTTCAACGGACGCAAGATCAGTGCATTCAATACACCGAAGACCACGGCGTTTGCGCCAATGGCCACCGCCAGGGTCACAACGGCCACGGCGGTAAAGCCGGGGGATTTGCGCAACATGCGCACAGCGAAGCGCAGATCCATCCACAGCGATTCGACGAACGTCCCACCCGCCGCTTCCTGGCACTCCTGTTTAACACGCAGTTGCCCGCCGAACTCCGCGCGCGCTCGCCGCTCTGCTTCAAGGCGAGGTAGACCGGAGCGCTGCAGATCGTCGGCACGGTGCTGGATATGGGAGCGCAGCTCCTCTTCCATTTCCGCATTCATCTTCGAACGCTGGAACAGAGTGGCGATGCGGAAGCGAAGCCAGTCGAGGAGTTTCATATTTCCTCCGGGTGTGAGGTTTGTACTTACAAACCCTGCCCTAAAAAACTTGCGGGGTTTGTCCTACAAACCCTGCTCTACAAAGGTTGCGCCCCAAGGGCGGCACCGATGGCGGTCACGAGTCGATTCCAGTTGGCGGTCTCTTGGCGCAGGCGTTTGCGGCCTGCAGCGGTGAGTTCATAAAACTTGGCCCGCCGATTGTTTTCCGACGTACCCCAGTTTGTCTTGAGCATTCCCTGCCGTACCAGACGAAACAGCCCGGGATACAGCGCACCCTGTTCGATCAGCAGGGCGTTGCCCGAAATCTGTCCTATACGAAGCAGAACGCCGTACCCATGCAGCGGCCCGAGCGACACCGCGCGCAGGATAAGCAGATCGAGAGTTCCAGGAAGCAACTGAGCTTGGTCGGTCACCAACCCTCCTAAGATGCTTAGGAGACTAACGCACCACTCCTAAGCTGTCAAGGAGAGAAGACAACGGCTTGGCGATCCCCGAAAATTTGGAACGAGGAGATTCCGGTCTTTCTCGATAAGCTCGATCATCTTGAGGGATTTGGATCAGAAGCAACTCCCAGCCGCTATCCAGAGCTTATCGTCGGCGGCCGGCGGACAGAGCATGATTCTGCATTCAAGCCACCTATCATAGGCACGCCTGAATTACTCGTGGCTTGTGGAATCCAGGCCGCGCAATACCCGCGAGTACGCCATCGGCTATCGCGCCGGATGGAATCGGGAGAAATCCCTATTCGGACGCCTGGGTCTCGGTATCTTCCCAAGACCGTTGGCGGCCCAAAGTTCCAGAAACTTCGCCAACTTGTGTTCGACAGTAGGATCAACGAGATTCGTCTACGCCGCCGCCTTCTTCGCCTGATTCCTAACCTTCGCCCACCGCTTCTTCGCCGCCTTCGCTATCGCCGCTCTGCTATAGCCGACAGCACGGGCGGCTCGAACGTCTAAGCAAAGTCTAGCAACCATATGTTGACTCAACCTCTACGTCACCTCTAACATCGCCCACACGGTTGTGCTCCAGCCATGATCGGCCAAACCATCTCGCACTACCGCATCCTCGAAAAGCTCGGTGGCGGCGGTATGGGTGTGGTCTACAAGGCCGAGGACACCGAGCTTGGCCGCTTCGTCGCCCTTAAGTTTCTTCCTGACGACCTAGCCCAAGACCCTCAGGCACTAGAGCGTTTTCGCCGCGAGGCACGTGCGGCCTCTGGCTTGAACCACCCCAACATCTGCACCATCTACGAAATCGGCAAGCACGACGGTCGTTCGTTCATCGCTATGGAGTACCTAGATGGAGCGACCCTAAAGCACACCATCATGGGTCGACCAATCGAGTTGGAGCAACTGCTAAGCTTTGGCATTGAGGTCGCTGATGCTCTGGATGCCGCTCATGCTCAAGGCATCGTTCACCGCGACATCAAACCCGCGAACATTTTTATTACCAAGCGGGGTCACGCCAAGATTCTCGATTTTGGGCTAGCAAAGGTGGCACCGCCGTCCGGGTCTGCGAGCCAAATGTCAGCGGAGGGGGAGACGCGGACGATTGATGAGCAGCACCTTACCAGTCCGGGTACTACGCTCGGCACGGTTGCGTATATGTCGCCCGAACAGACCCTCGGCAAAGAATTGGATACCCGGACCGACCTTTTTTCCTTTGGCACCGTTCTCTATGAAATGGCCACCGGGACGCTGCCTTTTCGCGGCGAGACCTCCGCGGCGGTGTTCGACTCGATTCTACGTCGAGCCCCGGTTGCGCCGGTGCGCCTAAATCCGGATTTGCCGGCGCGGTTGGAAGACGTCATCAACAAGGCCCTGGAGAAGGATCGCCATCTGCGCTATCAACACGCTGCTGACGTCCGCACCGATCTGCAGCGTCTCAAGCGCGATAGCGACTCTGGCCGCAGTGCCCAAATGCAGGCGCCCGGGGATGACGCGGTTTCCTCTTCGGCGGCGAGGGTACCGCAGCCCGCCATGCCCTCCGGGCAGCAGAGCGTTGCCGCGCCTGCGCCGCCCACGAAAATCAATAGCTCGTCGCCGCGCCACTGGAAATCGCTCGTGGTTGTGTCCCTACTCATAGCTGCCGTGGTCGCCTCGATTTTCTACTGGCGCTCCACCAAGGTGGCCCTGCTTACCGAAAAAGACACCATTCTGTTGGCAGACTTCATCAACACCACGGGCGATCCGGTTTTCGACGGAACCCTGAAGCAAGCGCTGGCCGTTCAGCTCCAGCAGTCTCCATTTCTCTACATCTTTCCGGACAAGGGAGTTCGCGACGCCCTGCAGCTCATGGGGCACTCGCCCGATGAGCGGGTTACCGGTGCAGTGGCTCGCGAACTGTGCGAACGAGAAAACATCAAAGCGGTCCTAGACGGCTCCATCTCGGCACTCGGAACACAGTATGTAATTTCGGTCGATGCCTTAAACTGCCGCACCGGCGACTCGCTGGCGCGGGATCAGGTGACCGCGAGCAGTAAGGAAAAAGTGTTGCCCGCCCTTAGCGAAGCCGCTACCCGGCTGCGAAGCAAATTGGGCGAATCCCTTGCCTCGATTCAGAAATTTGATAAGCCTATCCAGGAAGCAACTACTACTTCCCTTGAAGCACTGAAGGCCTACTCTCAGGCCAGCTCACTGAACGATCTGGGAAAGGATTTGCAGTCCATTCCTCTCTATGAGCGCGCGATTCAGTTCGATCCAAATTTCGCTTCAGCCTACGGTGGTTTGGCGAGCGTCTACGCGAACGAAAACGAGGAACAGCGAAGTGTTGAGTACATGACGAAGGCGTATGCCCTGCGCGACCGCGTGAGCGACAGGGAAAGGTTCAACATCGACTCCGATTACTACTGGATGGTTCCGGGAGACTTGGATAAGGAAATGGAGAACGACAAGTTATTCCACGAGGCCTACCCTCGAGAGGATACTCCCGTCAACGATCTTGCGGTAAACAACTGTTTGGTTCTCGGCCAATTCGAGAAAGGTATCCAATTCGCGAACGAGGCGTTGAAGCTCAACCCGCATGCCAGGGGTGCTTACGGTGCGCTAACCTGTGGATATTTGGGCCTCAACCGTGCGGACGAAGCGAGAACTTTTCTCGAGAATGTTCTCCCAAAGGATTCCGAAAATCCTTTAGTTCATTTCAGTCTCTATTGGGCCTATGTGCCACTCGGAAACGAAGCTGGCGCTGAGCGCCAACTTCAGTGGGCTTCCGACAAGTTCGTGGGGGCGGGACTCCTATCCTTCGCTTCTGGAAGACTTGCAGGTCTGGGCAGGATTCAGAAAGCCCGCGAATTGTCGGAGCAGGCGCAGCAGCTTTTCAAAAGCAACAATTTCAAGGGAAGCGCGGCCAGTGCAGGTGCCTACCTTGCCCTGATAGAAGCGGCAGTGGGCAATAGTGCGGCTGCACGTCGGCAAGTTGCAGCGAGCGAAGCGCTTTCCCGTGCACGGACAAATCTTCCGGGGCTAGCCGTAGCCCTGGCCCTTATGGGCGACTCCAGCGCAGCGGGAAACCTCGTCGATGATCTCAAGCACCGCTACCCCTCCGACTACCAGGTGAATGTAAGTATTCCAGCGGCCGAGGCGCTACTACAATCCAGCCGCGGGAATACGACAGCAGCCCTCCAGGCCTTGCAACCAGCCGTTCGCTACGAACTGGGGCCTGTCTGGGGATTCCTCCCCGGCTATGCACGCGGTCTGGTCTACCTTCGCGGCCACCATGGAAAGGAGGCCGCCGCCGAGTTCCAAAAAATTCTCAGCTATCGCGCTATCGGCGCCACGGCTCCTCTCTACACACTCTCCTACGTGGGCTTGGCCCGCGCTTCGTCGCTGGCCGGCGACACCGCCAAGGCGCGCACGGCGTACCAGGATTTCTTCGCGTTGTGGAAAGACGCCGACCCCGACATCCCGATCCTAAAGCAGGCCAAAGCGGAGTACGCGAAATTGCAATAGTGTCTTGCCATACGGAACTGCAAATCAGATTATCCCGCCACTTTCTTCGCCTGCTTCCTAACCTTCGCCCACCGCTTTCTCGCCGCCTTCGCTATCGCCACTCTGCCAGCAGCCGACAAGACGCGCTTCTTCACGCCGACGACCTCACGCTCCGCAGAGCCGCCCAAGGCTTTTGCAGCCGCTCGCGCTCCTTTCAGCGTGATCCCGTGATCCGGTCCTCAGACGGCTTGCAAGACTCGCTCATGCGTAAGCACTTTCCCTCTTTGGATCACGAGAAGACGCAGGAGACAACGAGAGGCTACAGAGTTACACGGCAAGGGGTTGGCGATAATGCCAGCGACGTTGACGTCGCGCAAGAAAGAGTACGGCCATGACGGATTGCTGGACCGTCGAGTGGGGAACCAAAGTTTGCTCGGGTCGAGGAACCGACATTGTTATGCAATCAAGTGGATTACGTCTTCAAACTGGCGGAAGGTTACCGTTCTGGCCCCCGTCAAGCAAAATTGGAGTTTCCCGCAGCGCCCGGGCCGGTGATCTAGCTGGGTCAACCGAGGCTCGGTTCGGTCAGGCTGGGTGTGTTGACGCTACCCCTGAAACTTGATAAAAGGGTGCAGTCTGAACAGTACGCGTACGTGGAGGGGTCAATTATGGACATCCAAAATCCAGGCGAAGCAAATCCTCTAGAAAAAGAGTCGGTGATCACGAACAAAGAGACGGCCCCGAAAGAGCTGCCCGACGACGATCTGAAATTCGTGACCGGCGGCCTCGCCTCGAAGCCCAGCGAAACGCTGGCGTCTGCTGCGGTTTGCATTAGCCAGCTGTAAATCTGGTTCCGGCGTTGCATATTTCCCACGACCGCTTAGCCCCGGCGGCCTGAGCGTACTGCTTAATTGTCCGACAACTCTCGACATGAGTGGGTCGTAGATCCGTTCCATCTGGACAACGAACCCCCGTCGCGCACCCATTCGGACGAACACCTGAAAATCAACGCGCATCGCAACCTGCGCGGGCCCTACACTGCGGCAATCGAAATCGTTCTTCGACTTCTGGATCATCCGTCGATCTCCGTTCTCGAAAATCTCTTCCACCGGCGGCAACTGACGCTCCTCCTCGTCTGTCCGGAACTGGCGAATTCCAGGTGGGGGTCGCCCGAGGTCCGCAAGTGGCTGACTTTATCTGGGGAAGGAAATCCGTCCTCACGGACGCTTAGGCTAGCTCACGGCCTGACGGACTTTATCCTCGACTGCGCCAAGCATCTGAACTCTCTCGCGCCCCTGGTTCTATCCATCGATAACGTTGACTTCGCCGATCCTTTGGATCAGGAATTTTTAGCCGTTCTGCTTCGCCGCGCTGATCCGGATCAACTCAAGGTGAAAATTCGAACGTCATCGGACCGCCTGCACGACCAACTTCGAACGACTGTACAGAAGTTTGTCTCCGTAAAATATCTGCAATCGTGCCAGCAGGATTTCCTCTTCTCGAAGAACATTCCTGCAACCGAACAGCTCAGCCTCGCGAAGGAATACGTCTGGTCGGATTGCACATCCAACAACCGATCCCTCAAGTCTTCCTACGCCGCCATGATCGACGACGACCGCCGAGAGTTGCATCAAGAGCGACTCGCCGAACTTCAGGCACTCGGCCAAACCTCTTTTTCGCTAGGTGCCATCCCCTTTCACTGCGAGCAGGCCGGCGACGACCCTGCCCCGCTTCTCGCCGCCTCGGTGCATTGCATGCACGCCGCATTCTACGAGGCGGCTTTGGATTGGGCAGTCCGCGGCCACCGCATGCTCGCTTCCACAGACCAAAGCAAACTCAGTAACGACCTAAGCCGCAACATTCTCTTCTCGTTGTTGTTACTGGAGCGCCTCGATGAGTTAGAGGCTGTCTGCGCGCGGAATCTAGAGCAGAGCAAAGATCCTGCCTTGCTCGCCCACACGACCTACGCGAAAGCGATTCTCGGAGCCCGCCTCTACGAACCATCAAGGCGCGACTATGCCGCCGCTCGAAACTGGATTAAGAAGTCGTTGGCCTTCACCGAAATGCTTCCACCCTCCGAGACCCGTGCGGTTAATATCGCGTTTTTGTGGAATACGATGGCGTTGGTGGAAATGCGCACGGGAGACCTGGACGGCGCCCTCCAACTGCTCTCCGACTCTCTTCAGTTCATGGCCACTGAAGCGCCAACCAAATTCGAATCAGAATGTGCGATCCTTCTTCACAATCGCGCGCGGCTCCACATCAAACGCAACGAGCTGCCGAAAGCCATTGACGACCTAACGACGCTCCTCCGCCATCAGCCAGGTAACTACGAAAGCTACTTCGACCGCGGCGTTCTACGTCAGCGATCCGGCCACCCGAAGGAGGCCCTCAGGGACTTCGACGCCGCCATAGAATGGAGCCCACCGGATCCGGAAGCCCACTTCAATCGCGCCCAAGCCTTGCTTTCGTTAGGCCGGGCGGACGAAGCGTTGGCAGGTTACACGCGAGTGCTCGACCTCCAGCCGATTCACATCGAAGCCCTGACCGATCGGGCCCATCTCTTTTGCATACAAGGAAAATTAAACGACGCTCGCTCCGACGTAAACGCCGCGCTTCTCCTCTCGCCGGCGAGCGCAAGACTTCTGTGTATCTCCGGTTTGCTGGAGCTGGAAAATCAGAATCTAGAGCAAGCCTACGGGCTCTTCACCAAGGCGATCGAAGTGGATTCTTCGCTCCCCGATGCATGGGCCAACCGTGGAACCGTCCTTTTCAAGCAGGATAAGTTCGAGCAGGCGTGTCTCGACCTCACTCGTGCCCTTTCGCTCCGCGAAGATTCCGCGACCTTCTACAACCGCGGCCGATGTTTCGAAATGCAGAAGAAATGGTCGCAGGCGGCCGCCGACTATTCGCGCGCGCTCCAGTTGGTCACGGGTGATGTGAGTCATATCAACCGCCATTTGGCTATATGCCAGCAAGCTGAAATGGCCCGTTAAACAATCGAAGGAAGTCGCCGCTCTCGTTCCTTCGCGTGTCCGAAGGGCGACTTCCGACAGCCTGACCGGACTAACCGTCAATTTGACATCGTAAGTTCGCGTCTCTATACCTTTCACTCGGACTTTGTCGCAACGCGGACTGAAAGCTATCGCAGTCGCAAAAACATCGTAAAAACCGGGAGGCAGTTCCACAGAAAAGCGTCCCCTTGCGTCAGTTGTGGCGGCGATGTCCTGCTTGATTCCGAGATTGTCCTTCAAATAGTTGAAACCGCTTGAAAATGGACGACGATGTGGGCGTCAGCACCACAAACTTGAAGCCATTTGCGAGCGGATATTTCGAGCCCGACATTCTTCGAATTCAGCCGGGCGCTACGCTTGCTTTGACGAACCCACGGTTCTTAGTCTCAGAGAAATCCGGTCGGAAAACGTTGCCGACTTGAAACTTCTCTGCGTTGGAAAGCAACTTACGTTTGAAGGCGACATGACGACTGAAGATTTGGAAATCATCATCGACAAAGAAGAGTCGAAGGTAATTGAAGGCAAATATTCAAAAGCGGATCGTCTGACGATTAAGATGTCCTCTGAAGTGGTTTTCACAATCAAAGGTACAGGAACATCGGCGTGTGCCGTCCGCGTGCCGCACTGTAGCGAAATCGCCATTTTCAGCGGTTCTTAGAACTTCCTATTTTAGCAACTTGAGTGTTATCAGGAGCCTCCTGACGGACTACCAAGAGAAAGCCTAAGAAAAATATCGAACTGCCGGGGACGTTACGCGGCAATCAATAACAGGCTTCTTTCCTACGGTTATTATGAGTTTCCGCTACTGCTGCTCGTAACTAACCTTGATTTTACTGTAAGCGAAACTAACCGACTCTGCGGGCCCCGCGTCAGCTTGCGTTTTAGTCCCACCAGCCACTTGTTCCAGCGCCGCCTCGGACAGCAAAGTCGGTTCCGCTGGCTGCTCAATATCTTTCGGCTGCTTTTTAGTTTCGTCCATATTGCCTCCATGAAAGACCTGCTTCAGCTCATCTTTTGACAGCTTGGTCTCTTTTTCGTCGCTCACAAGTTGCTCCTTAGATTTGTGCTGCTGAAGGCCGAATAACGGACTCTCCGTCGCTGTCCTCAATTTTGGCAACGATTTTGCTTGCACCGCCCGTGACAACGACGCCCTTGTTACTGTAAATATATAAGATTCGAGCCGCCCGCCTTTCGAATTGCACCTCCCGCAACTTTGTTCAACTCTTCCTCGGAAAGCGATGCCTCGCCCGAGGCTATTTGCCCTGCGGCATTTTTTAACTCTTGTTCCGACAACGGTGTTGAGGATTCCGCGGCTTGCTCTAACTCTTCAGCCTTCTTAATTTCGTCGCTCATGGCCACTCCTTAGATTGTCGCTGCTGAAGGCCGAACAACGGGTCCTAAGCTTTCAAGTCGTTGTCCCCCGCTTCAACGTGATAACCGGCGGTTTGGGCAGCGGGAACCCACTGGCCGCGGTTCCACCGACCACTTCGTCCAACGCAGGTTCGGACAACTCGGCTGACGGCTCTGCCTTCACTGCTTCGTCTTCCACTTTCTTGATTCCGTCGCTCATTTGATTCCTCCAGTGTGTGATTGCCCGAGACTACGAGCCTCGATTTTGCTCGTGTATGCGACGCAAAATCTTCTACCAAAAGGAAAGCGCTCCTCCGCAACTTGAGGGGCGCCTTCTCTCTTGGTGTTCACTTCCAGAGAATCAAGCGATGATACCGCCGCCGGAATCAGGCATATTGTCGTCGTCGCCGAGGCCGCCTGTGACGTTAATTTCACCCTGAGCGATCGAGCCTTTCGGTGCGCCTAGCTTCGGTCCTTGATAATTTGGCATCAGGGTAATAGGATCGATCCTGTTACCACCCTGCACTCTTTCCAGTTCCTCGTTGCTCAACTGATCGGTAGCTTTTGTTTCTTCTTTGGGATCGGACATTTTGCACTCCTTTCAGGAGTTAGAGCTTCTTGCGTTTGTTTAGGGCCGAGTGGACCTTGGGAGTTGTCACACCCTCAGTTAAGTACATACATACGCTAAGCACTTTTCGTGCCGGGGCCGAATGGAGGTTCCTGCACCTCCATATCTCATGGAAACAGTTGATTGGCAAGGATTTCTTAAATTTCGAAACCGGGAGCAGGTCGCGAATTCGCTATCCAGTCGGATAGTGACCTATACAGATGGATAGTCGGATTCTTGCGTGCCAAGCGGGAGGTGCGAAATCACGTTCAATCGAAAATAGTGGTATCCTGCCCTCCCGTTTCCTCCCACTCCCCGGAGGACCCATGATCCAAACCGAACCCGAAGACATCGAGAGAATTCGTGAACGCATCCGCAAGATGTCCGATCTAGAACTACGCCAGTACGGACGTGCCGCCAGAGACCTCGCTGATCCAAAGAAGAACCTCGGTAAACCGAATCCCTCGTTCCAGATTCAGTTGGACGAGGCCCGGGCGGAATGGCGAAGGCGGCATCCGTAGTCGAACGCGGGCCGGAAGGTTCTTATGATTCAAAGCAGCCCCGAACCCATCGAACAAATCCGCGAACGCATCTTGAAGATGAGCGATATCGAACTCTTGCGCTACGGTCAAGCCGCGCGGTACATGGCTGGCCATAGCAAGTCGAACCCCAGCTTCAAAACTCAACTCGACGAAGCTCGCCTCGAATGGAAGCGTCGACACCGAGAGTTGCCGTTGAGCGAGAGCCTCTGACCTCAGGTCCAGCCAACCGCTGCCCGGTAGCGTAAGCAGGATTTGCTTTCATGTAGGCTTGGAGAGTGAACTGGTCTAAGCTTCGCGCACGATGGCTCATCAACCAGCGTCGAATGACGAACCGTTTTGGTGTGCGAGATGTGGCGAGCTAACGACAGGAACTATCTCCGTCCAAGGCGTCCACACAGCGCTATGCGTAGCCTGCTACAAAGAGAAGTATCCGCCCGGTACGCCTGAACCCCGCTACGTAACATGGGTTGACGCAACGTAAAACTACTCAACGTCGCAGTTCACTTAAAGTACAAACCCTGTCATCGCGGCGGACTAGCAGAGAGCCTGTAAACGCCGCGTCCGCTGATTCTCTATCTTCGGTGTCCAAATCCGTAACGCTGGGTCGTTAGCTTCAACATACGCAAGAACGCCTCCCGCTAGGCGTAGCATAAAATTACAATCCGCCGAAGAAATTTCTACCCACTCGGAGGTCACTGCGCCAATGGTTCCATCAAATTCAAAGCCGAATGATGCGCCCGAACCATCAGGTAAAGCATCGGCGAAAACAACGTGTATCAGTGACGATTCAGCCTTCCACTTATTCCGCAACAATATCGTATCTTCCAGCGAGGAAATCATAGTCCTCAGTTGAGCTAGGGCCATTTCACGTCGGAAACACGGCTCAAATGTGTTCCGGTTTATGTTCCGGTTTGATTGGCTACGTGTGACTACCTAGGTCTAGTACTGACTAAGCTTGCCGTTGCAAATAACTCACTTACACTGTAACCCCATTGTCTTCGGTGGCAAAAATCTCATTCGCAACGAGGAGGCCGGGGGTTCGAATCCCCTCTCGTCCACCAAGTTTTCTATGACTTACGCAACTTTGGAAACTATGTGCAGTTGCCCAAGTTGCCCAACTGGGCGCGGAAGTTTCGAAACCGAGCCCAATCTTCTCGGCCCATTCCAAACGAAAATCACGCTCTTCAAGCAGTTTTGTGTAACGCTCTGAAGAGTGATTCTGTGCATGGCCTGACCAGAAGTGCCTCAACGCCTCCGGGCATTCCGTCGTTTGCAGATGAGTGATTCGGTATCGCCTGAAAATATTGAAGCCGCCCTTCGCGTGCGCCAATTCCTCAAGCACCGGGTGGAGACTATCCTGTAATGTGTTGGATTGTAGGAGCTGCCCTCCGGTCGAGGTGCGGAACAGCAATCCTTCAGTGCGGGCGCCGACAAAGTCCCTCAGCATATTTGCCAGCGCAGAACACAGATCTATTTCGCGCTTACCCGACTTCGTTTTCAGGTACGGCTGGATTATTCCTCTCTTTGCCTTTTGCTGGACATGCAGCGTTCGAAAGTCTGACGAAATGTGCTTACCGATTTCGAGGCCGAGAGCTTCCCCGACCCGCAATGGACCGCATCCCGCGAGAAGGGCATACAAAACTCGATACTGGCCCGATGCCTTCTCAAGGATTTTCGTCATTCCGTCTGAGGTTGTGGACCTCTGTGGGCAAATAACTAAAATTATTCAGCCAGCCAGCGAGATTGCCACAGTGCTTGGGATGAGTGCCAAGAGTTGAAACGCACCGGAGCTTGTGAATAAAAGTCGGCACCGCAGAATAAACAGGCGATGACCCGGTTCAGTACACAGTTCCCTCTACCCGACGCGAATCGACTGAGTCGCTGGTTTGTGCATGCGAGCGGCTAGTCCGAAACATTTCTCCAAGGCGTCTGCCGAGTTCTTCGAAGGAACCGGAAAGGCAGATAGCACATACGATTTATAACCGAATCACGGATCTCGAAACAGGACTGCCGTACGATCTAAACCTCCTAACCTGACTAACACCTTGAACTAATCACATCTGTCCAGCATTCCACATGATTTGTTACAGCTTTCTCTCGATAGCGGCTGAACTCTATTGGAGCCATGCTCTGAGAACGCCCGCCCCTGAGGGATTTCATGGGGTCAACGCCTAAAAAATGGTACCTAAAAGAACCGTACGCGGATATTCCACCGATGCCGTTCGTCGCTTTGGACTATGTCCTGTGCGCGATAGCTTTTCTGCTTATAGGAATTGCCTCGAACGCGCAAATCGCCAATTTCCTCACCTCTATAGGCAGGTAGTTTTTTCTATGAAGTGGTCTAAACAGGAGGCAACAAGTTGATCAGGAAGGAATTTCAATGCATCGTTGCCCGCAGTGCAACAGTGAGCGAACTAGGAGATCAAAGCGCAGAGGATTTCAGCCAAGCCGAGCATGCGCGTCACGAACTGCACGAAGCGCGGGAATATTGTTGGAATCACAGCCACAGATGGTGGGACGTCGAAACCCACGGATGGCGCACGGATCACGACTGCGACGACGACCACGGGCATCCGCGATAAAAAAGAGGCGGAACGACTCGCCAGTTGTGGGAAACACTAACTGAAGTAAAGAACGGGGCGCTCAAAAAGGCGCTCCGTTTCTGTTCTCCGAAAGGATCGCCCCGACCAAGATACTCAGCGAAGGATAGCGTAGGCGTCAAACCTCAGAAGGAGCACTAAAGTCAGAACTGCGAGCCTTCTTTTTTGGTTTAGATGGGGCAGAATTGGATAGAACGCCGCTTAGATTTGGCTTCGTTTCAGAATATAGTCGAGACCTCCAACTCGGAACCATCGATATCCATACGGTTCCAGCAGCAAACGATGCTTGCCCGACGCGTCGGCATCACTGTTCTCCTGAGAAAGCAAATTCACTAGGCAGCCGGAATCCTCCAGATCTACGTCGAGCAAGACTTCGCGCGGCACCGCACTGAGGTTGTGTACCACGAGTACGGAATTGTTCCGCCAGTCATAACGAATCGCCAACACTTCCGGCGTTCGCGTCGGCAAAATGGTGAATTCGCCCCAGCCGACCTCCAGCGCTTCCTTGCGCATGCGGATCATCCGCTCCATCCAGTTCATCAACGAGTCGGGATCGCGTCTCTGTTGCGCCACATTCACATGTTCGAATCCGTATGCCCCTCCACTGATCACGGGCAGGATCGGTTTCTCACTCTTAGTAAAGCCGCCGTGTGATTCCGCGGACCACTGCATCGGAGTGCGAGCGCAATTTCGCTCAGGGAGCCGGAGGTTCTCACCCATGCCGATCTCGTCGCCGTAACGCAAAACTGGCGTCCCCGGCAGTCCTATCATGAGGCTGTACGCAAGCTCCAGCCGCCGGCGATCCCCTTGCAGCATAGGAGCAAGGCGTCGCCGAATGCCGCGGTTATACAACTGCATATCCTTCTCGGGTCCAAAGGCCGCAAACACCGCCTGGCGCTGCTCGTCCGTCAGCCGCCCCAGGTCCAGTTCATCGTGGTTGCGTAGAAACTGTCCCCATTGCGCCGTGGCGTCCGCTATTTTTGTGGCCTGAAGTGCCTTCACCAAAGGTCTGCTGTCACCCGTCGCCAGCGCATAGAACATGTGCTGATTCACGGCGAAGTTGAACATCATCTGAAAACGCTCACCGGCCTCACCGAAATATTCCATATCCGTTTTAGGCACCACGTTGGCTTCCGCAAGAATTACGGCGTCGCCCTGGCGCCAGGAGAGAAACTCCCGAAATACTCGCAGCATGTCGTATTGTTCCCTCGGGGCTTTGACGGCCGCCCCCTTTTTCGCGATAACGAAGGGCACGGCATCCATTCGAAATCCGGATACGCCAAGCTGAATCCAGAAGCCCATGATCTTCAGAATTTCCGCCTGCACCTCAGGATTCGTGGTATTCAAGTCGGGCTGAAAGTCATAAAACCGGTGAAAGTACCAGGCTCGCGCCTCCTTGTCATAGTTCCATGTCGATTTTTGAACGCCGGGAAACACCACTCCGGCGCTTGCATCCTTCGGCTTCTTCTTCGACCATACATACCATTGCCGATATTTGGATTGTGGGTTGGAGCGAGCCTCTTGGAACCAGGGATGCCTATCGGACGTATGGTTGACGACCAAGTCGATGATCACGCGAATGCCCCGCTGCTTGCAGCCGTGCGCAAACTCCACAAAATCGCCAAGAGTGCCGTACCGTGGATCCACACCATAGTAATCCGCAACATCGTAGCCATCGTCGCGAAATGGAGACGGTTGAAACGGCATGAGCCAGATTGCGGTCACGCCAATGCCCTGGAGGTAGTCCAGCCGGCTCATCAAGCCGCGAAAGTCCCCGATGCCGTCGCCATTTGCATCCATGAATGTGGAAATGGAGAGGCAATAGACGATCGCATTTTTGTACCAGAGATCATTAATCATGCAGTTCGCTCGCGTTCGTGTTGGATGAATTTTACGGTCAATAATCGTAATAACTCTCTTCTATGCCCTCCTCATGGACATCGATGCGGCTTGGGAAACGACGACGTCGCTTTTTAGGGGCGCGTCTGGCGCACTCGATTTCAGCCTTAGTCTGCGGTTTTTCCAACTAACCTCGACCATTGAACCGAATCGCGTCTCGGCGACAGTCAGTCACATACGAAGTGGAGCGCGCCAGTTATCGTCGAGTGGCTTTGTCTAGTCCCTGACTAACGCACCCGACCGGTTACTGCGGATGTCCGATCGAGGGAGACGGCTGGGGCGAAGGGGCGCAAGGCACCGCGCATAATCCGAAAAGCCAGGCACTGGAAATCGGACGGCGCTACTACGCAACTAGAAGTGGCTGAATAGGCCGATCAGGATGACGATCGGGAGGGGGACTCCCAGGACCAACAACAGAATTGAACGCATGTCTTTCTCCTTTGCTGGATTGAGCGATCTACACTCCGTCGCGTGATCTGCGTGATTTTTCGCGCGACGGTGCTCGATGGTGCTACTGACAACTGATCGCTAACTTGCTACAGCGCTGCCATGGGTACGTGATCGCGGCGGCGTCCGCCCACTGTTGCCGCGAAGCTGGCCGAGAAGGCACCAAGTAGCAGGGCCACGAAGAGCCAGTACAGGGAATGAGCTATGGCTTTACGGGCCTGATCGGCGGCTTGCTGGTCGCGTTCGAAGATTCCGGATACTCGCTGCTCGGCTTCGGCGTGGTTCAGACCTGTACGGCGAGCGACCAGATCCGCCAAGTAATTCTTATCGTCGTTCGAAAGTTGGCGCTGTCGCAGGGCGTGCGCGAGTATTACGGCAGCTTCAGTTCGCAATGCCGCGTCTTCCTCATTTGTTCCGCGCCCGGAGCGGAACATGCTGTCGATGAAATAGCGATTCGAGTCGAGTGCGGCGCTTTCGGTGCGAGCCGCGTTTGTGCTTGCGGGCTCCTGTCCCACCATGCCAGCGGCGGCGGCGGTCAAGAAAGCAGCGGTCATTACTAGAGCCACAGACCAAGCGAGGAATCCGTGGGCCGTATCGCGGAAATAGACCTCGTCGTTGTGAACGTTGACCCATTTGGTGCGCAGGCGGCCGGCGAGGTAGCCTCCGACGCTCGAAGAAACAATTTCGATGATGCAGAAATAGAGTAGCGCGCCGACCCCTACGACCGCAGGCGAGGCACCCAAATTCGACCATGGGGAAAGTGACGAGAGGCCGGCACCAGCGCCAAGCGCCAACAAGATTAGCGACAGGGCGGCAGCAGCAAACGCGCCGGCGGCGACGGCGGCCCAGGAAACTCCGGAGCCGAATGCTTGCACTTTTGTCGGTGTGGAATCGTCTTTGGTTCCGACGAGATCAACCGCTAGAGCTCGAGCTGGGGCACTCATTGGTGGCACCTCGTGAGAGATTTTGCTTCAGGTCCTTATTGTTCGGCGAACTCGGAGTCTAAGAGCGAAATCGCTCGCGACCCATCCGGTCAATCAGGTAGACGGCGAGGTATATTGCTTGATTTCTCTAATCATCGTGTAGGCTTCGAGGCGATGGAGAAGACCATCTGCAATTGCAGTCCTCCGACCATCTTACCGTTTTTTCTTGCTCCCCGAGATGCTGGAACAACCTTGAATTTTCAGTGCCGTCTACGGCGTTCCCCTTTCTCGGTTACAGGCATAACCGTATAGGTCTCATGCATCCTCTCTTCTACTATCCAAAGCCGAAGTCGGCCCCCCAAAGAAAATTCACGCATCTGATCCGCGCCCCAGTCCCCGAAATGAGCGGGCAAAAGGAAGAAACAATGCGCGTCGTACTTCGCTCGTTGCTGTTCGCGTTTGCTTTACTGGTTTTGTCTCATGCCGCCTTCAGCCAAGTCGTTATTTCCGTCAGCTTCGGCCCTCCTGCTCTTCCTGTTTACGAGCAGCCAGTCTGTCCCGAGGACGGCTATATCTGGACTCCCGGTTTCTGGGCCTATTCGGATGACGACGGTTACTATTGGGTGCCCGGCACTTGGGTGGAGGCACCCCAGCCTGGCTACTTGTGGACGCCCGGGTATTGGGGTTGGGACGAAGGCGTGTTCATCTTCCACGAGGGATATTGGGGAGAGCATGTCGGCTTCTATGGTGGCATTAACTACGGCTACGGCTACGGCGGGCGCGGTTACGAGGGCGGTCGCTGGGACAACGGGCACTTCTTCTACAACAGATCCGTGAATCGTGTGAACGAAAGGATCATCCACAACACCTACAACACCAGAATCGTTGAAAATAACAGCACTCGTGTCAGCTACAACGGTGGCAGTGGTGGCATCGAAGCGCGTCCGACGGCGCAGGAAGAAACGTATGGTAAGGAGCGACATGTCGGCCGTGTCGCTGCGCAAAATGAGCACATCCAACAAGCTCGTTCGAATCCCGAACTGCGTGCCTCCAAAAATCAGGGGAAGCCGCCCATCGCGGCCACTGCCAAGCCCGCGGACTTCAAGAGCGGCGTAGTACCAGCAAGACAAGCGGGGGGTGCGTACAAGGCTCCTCCTCCCAATACCGCCCGCAACGGCAACGCACGTCCAGCCACTGAAGCCCGATCCGAAAACCGGCCGCCCGCCAACTCTGAAGCGCGACCCGAGAATCGGCCAACAACCCCTGAACCGAAAGCAAACAACCACGCTAGCGAATTACAGCCGCATACGTACACGACGCCCAATACCGGCAATGCCGCGACCAACAAAAAATACCAACAACAGCAAGAACAGCTGGCCGCCAAACAGAATCAGGAACACCAGAAACTCCAGCAGCAACAGGAAAAGGAACACGAGCAGACGGCCAAGAAAAACGCCAACGACGCCCAAAAACAACAAACGGAACAGCGACACACTCAGCAGACACAACAGCTTGAGCAAAAGCATGCGGCGCAGCAGCAAAAGGTACAGCAGCGTCAGCCACCACCGAAGGAATCCAAACCCGAGGAGAAACATCCAGAAAAGCCGAATTGATACAAATCGGATCCGCGTTTTACCGAGCGGTATTTTCTCCCTTAGACTTTTTCCGACCTTCGGCCAGCGCAGCAAGAGTTCCTGGAGCGCGACCATGCGGCGGCTTGTTGAGCTTTCTTGCTCTGTCCCTGGAACGTTCGCGGCACGCGGCAAGGTGGGTCTCGCAGTAGCGCACGCTGTTCCGCGCGAGCGGCTTGGGGCAGATCGAACACTTTCCCTCTGCGATGTTTCTGTTTTAATAGGTCACGGCTGCGGTGCGGTGTGCCTGAATTGGCGGAGAGAGAGCATGGGCACGAGATCTTTTGGAGTTCGTCCCATGTTTTTAATTTTGGCTTTGGGGTGCGGATAGAACAAGCAGAGTTCCCCGACCCAGCAGCTATAGCCTGGAAGAATCCCCTTAGACAGGCTTGTTGAGCCTTAGTCGGCATATTCGCCAAAGAAGTATCGAAGCGGCCGCCCAAGCCAGAATGGCGCTCAGAAGTATCAACCATTCCGCCCCGCGGGACAGGAACCGCCACACTACGATGGCAAAACAATTGAGTCCGATGCTACCCATTGTGGCTCCGCGTGCTTCGAGCGCAACCGCACACCTAGCGCGGTTAGCTCCATCAATGCCCGCCACTCATTTCTTTTCTTTCTCGTGTTTTTCGACAAGTGTAGCGGTCGCAGGAAAGATCGCGGGAAACGCGAGAAAAAGACCGCCTACAACTGGACCGAATGACTTTGCACTCATGCCAGTCGCAACGGTCGCAAGTCCTCCAAACAGAAATCGGAGAACAATTTCGTACCATTTCGTCTGTCTGAGTGCCGAGAGATTGAGTCTAACTGCCATGCTATTTGAGCAATAAAGACCAAACGCCAAACGCAGTCGCAAGCCAAATAGAAAGAAGGCCCGCCGCGGCAAGAAGAGCGGACGGCTTGTATCTGAACGTCACCCACATCACCGACCAAGTGTAGGCGAATAGCGCTACAGCGCCTCCGATCATGGAACGGGCCTTAAGAGCGGCATATTCAGTGCCGTTACTGGCAATCGTCAGTCCTAACGTAGCCAATGCGACAGAGGGCGCAGCGCCGAATAGCCCAGCAAAGCTCTTGGGTCTCAATATATCTCCCAGGGCAGAAAACAGCGCAACGACAATACCGCCGACCAAGAAACGAAAGAACATTTCCCTCAATGGCCCCACCCGTCTGCGCGCCGCATTAGCTCTTCTTTAGGGCTCGCATTCCATCTCTGATTCTTCGACGTGCTTCCTTTGGACCTTTCACGTCTAGGATTCGGTACTCTTTGCCGGTCAGTTCATGGTAGTGGACAAAAAACTCTTCTAGTTCCTTGACGAATTTCTTGCCGAGGTCATCGACGTGTTTTACATGCGCGTAGCTGTGGTTCATCTGCTCAATGGCCACGATACGATCATTGCGTTCAGCCTTATTCTTTTTTCCTTGTTCGCCCTCAATGACGCCAATTGTCCGGCATTTTAGAAGACAGCCGGGAAAGGCCGGTTCATCCATCAGCACGAGCACATCGGTGGGGTCACCGTCTTCCGCCAGAGTGGAGGGAATGAATCCAAAGTCATACGGAAACACCATTCCCGCCGGGAGCACCTTCGTAAGCTCGAATACTTTTTGTTTTACATCGAGCGCATATTTGTTGCGGCTTCCTTTAGGCGTTTCGATGACTACCTGAATGATATCGTCATCCTCTGGGTCTTTAGGAGCGAGACGAACAGGGTTCGCAAGGCTGTCACGCTTCCGCTTTGGCATTGGTGGGACCTTTCAATCGCGATCAATCGGAAGTTAGATGCGCAGGAGAGCGTTCTGGGTCCGAGTCGACCAGAGCGAGTACAATTACAATATGGATTACAGCGTAGGCCGCCAAACCGCTTAACGGGGGTACGCGGCGGTTACGCGGAGGCCCGATTTGGGAGGCGTACAGAATTTTGAGGACCGCAAAACAATTTTTCATCTGCGGAGACACACTAAGTTCCGAGAGACTCCTCTTTGCTCTGAAGGAAACCGGCTCGCAAGTTTCTACTCCCACTCCCCAATCGCAATCTGCTGCCCCTGCGCGAATGACGTTGACATTTCGAGCCTGAGGCGAGCCAGTTTTCACTCGCTCGACGGCGTAGATGATTCGGGACCATGGAGCGTAGACTCCGTGTGCTCCCCTCCGGTGCTGACCGTGCCAACCAGAGAGGATAGTAGTGAGTTGAGCCCATTGCGAAACTGTTCGGTTGAATGGTCAACGGCACGGGCGAGGTCGTCCTCCAGCTTTCGGATTCGCTCTTGGCACACAACACGGTTTTCCGCATCCAGAGCAGCAACGGAAGAAATAATCCGTTCGTTTGCTTCGGATACAATTTTGAACTGCGCATCCGCCTGACGTTCCAACTCCTGTAGCCTGTTGGCAGCACTCTCCATGAGCAATCGTGCTTCGGCGGCGCGGGCCTCTAGTTGCAAGGAAGCTTCTCGCGTCACAGTCAGCGCGCTTTCGGCCAGCTGCGCCAGCTGATGATCCGAAACCAGAGCGACGGCGGCCTCAAATTTCCGGCTGCCACGTTCCACGGAGGCCGTGATTTGGTCGCGCATCCGAGCTTCAAGTTCCCCGGCTGCCCTTTCGACGAATGTCTTCGTCTCGGCCAGGTCGCGCTGCGTATCCGCCCCGAGCTTCTCGAGGCCATTAGCAATTTCTTCTGTCCTACTCCGATAGGCGTCTTGCTGTTCTTTCCAGCGTTGTTGATCTTCTGCAAGCCGGGAATCGAGACGGCTAACGACTTCGGCGCGTGAGGTGTACACGATCATCTCGATTCGCCGCTCCAGAGATTCCTCCGCCTGCTGCATTCTCGCCCGAGAGACCTCATCAAACTTCCAAAGGGCGTCTTTGAGGGATTCATCGAGCTGTCTTGCTACCGCCGTTCGCACGGCCTTCTGCAGGATGGGAATAAATTGGGTGGGAAGCACTTGTTCCGCTGGCGCAGGTGTCGTTGCGACCGCTGCTGGCTCACGCTCAGTTGCCGCGGTGGGCAGTGGGGTCGGCAGATCATTATCTCGTCGTACTTTCAACCAAGCCTCGAATGCTCGTTCCCAATCTGAAGGTGGCGCGGGAATGCCCCAAACGTTTGCCGGCGATTCAAGCTCTACTCCGATTTGGTAGAGTTCGTTTGGATTCTTGGGGGCGCGGACGGACCGCACCTGTGCGCGCAGAACCGCTGACTCCGCTTCGCCGCCCGGCTCGGTGAGGCGCAAGGTTACCCACATTCCGATGGAATAGTCATGCCGCGATCGATATCGGCACCCGTGGAGATTCAGGCTTACAACGGATGTTTTTTCTTGAAATGGCTGTCCCATTTTATTCTTTGCTTCTATAACGAGACGGACTGGACTATTGATACGTGTGCTTCGGCGCGCCTCAACGCCCGAAAACGAATGACCGTTGTCAACCGAAGTAGATAGGCCCATGGCTGATTCCTCCAGTTCTAGTACCAGAGCCTAAGCACCGTGCCCGCGTGCCTCAAGAGGAAATTCCGTCGTTGAATCCAGTAAGATACTGTCCAAGTCGGTAGACTGTTCGCCGTATTGCTGCACATTCTTCGCCCACTCATCTCCCGCGATCCTCGACCGTTTCAGTCAGGCCGAACATTCGGAAGATATAACTTGAGCACTTTCAGCGCATCAGAGCTAGGGATACGCCATTGCTCTCTGGCGAGGACAGGGTTGAATCTCTAGCTGCTGCACATGAACTTTACGAGGGGGCTGTGGGAACGCAAGGTATTGCTCAACCTGGCCAGCAGCCATACGTTTCGCTCAAACGTAAGGCTGGCGACTTAAAATTGCTTTGTCCGCGGGGTCGGGTGCTGGAGGTGTGACCGGCCTGATTTGTTAGTCCAAAAGAAGTGAGAGGATTTTTATATCACAGCCATGCGCTGTGAAGTCGGATTTACCCCCCAGGGGCTACAGGCCGCGGGGGCAGGCGGCCTGTAGCCGAGTGCAGAGTGCGGCCGCTTGGTGTTGTATTCCACGCGCCAGTTTTCGATCACGATCGGGGCCTCCTTCAGGGAGTAAAAAATCTCTCCGTTCAAGCATTCCTCCCGCAGCTTCCCGTTGAAGCTTTCGCAGTAGCCGTTCTCCCAAGGACTTCCCGGCTCGATGTACAGCGTTCCCGGGCCCAACTTCGCCAGCCATTGTCTCAGCTCCTTGGCCACGAACTCCGACCCGTTGTCTGAACGAATGTTTTCCGGGATTCCCCGGAACAGCATTACATCGGCTAGAGCTTCCATCACTTCCTACCTCCCGAGCTTTCTAGCCACACGGATCGCAAGACTCTCCCGCGTGTATTCATCAATCAGCGTCAGCATTCGCAGCGTTGTTCCGTCATGCGTCATCGCACTCACGAAGTCGTAGCTCCAAACGTGATGGGCACGCTCCGGTCGCAGCCGAAGGCACGACCCATCGTTCAGCCACAACCTCCTACGGGGCCGCTGCTTCTGCGGTACCTTCAACCCCTCGCGACGCCAGATGCGCTGTACCCGATCTTGGCCCACCTGCCAACCATGACGTTGCAACAGCGCCGTAATTCGCCGGTATCCGTAGCGACCGTATTCACTGGCCAGGGCAATGATCGCTTCGGTCAGCGCATCTTCGTCGATCCTCTGGATCGCGGCATAGCGTTGTGTCCTTCGCCACTGCCCCAACAGCCGGCAGGCATGGCGCTCACTCACTTCGTACTTTTCGCGCGCATGCTCCACCGCACAACGCCGCCGCTCAGGGCTTAGAAGTTTCCCGAGGCCACGTCCTTCAAGATCTGCTTCTCCAGAGACAGCTCCGCTACTAAACGCTTCAACTTCGCGTTCTCTCGCTCCAGCTCCTTCATCCGTTTTGCTTGATCCAACTTCAGGCCGCCGAACTCTTTCCTCCAGCGGTAGTAGGTCTGAATGGTGATCTCTGCTTCCTTGCAGGCTTGTGGTGTGTTCTTCCCGTTCGCGATTTCTACTTCAATCTGCCGCAGCAGCGCCACGATTTGCTCCGGCTTGTGTTTCTTCATCGGCATGTCCAGCTCTCCTTGCGAGTGATTTCTCTCACTCCCGCTGGACTAATTCAAGCCGGTCACGTCAAGTGGGGCGCTCTCCGGGTCCCCACCCAAATTGATTGCGAACGACTCTTTTGTGGCCTGATTCAAATCACATACGTGCCGAGTACCGGGCTCTGGAAAACGGCCCGTCTCGCTAAGACTGGTTTCAGCGCAGCCAAGCGGTCATCAACGGCACAGCGGCGATACCCGCTAGAAGAAACGCCATCGCAGACAAGACATAATCGAGGGGGCGGAACGGTTCAGGCATTGCGAATCCTTCTCGGTACCGCTGGGAAGGCACCACTGTGGCGCGTTAATTCGGAAGAATCGAATGACCCAATTGGAGAACGACCACAAGGCGAGTAGCCGCGTACTTCGTTGGTACTACAGCGTACACAAGATGTGATAGTCTCTCGGCGAGGTGCGATGATGGCGGCGAACGGATTTCGAATCATCGGGGATGCCTGCTTGCCAGAGGCCCGCCAAAGAATCTTTAGGCTATCGGGTCGGCCCGCGAGACAGTCACGCGTCTGCTTTCGGTCTTTAAGGAAAAGCAACTTATCCGACTATGTGGTTCCTCGCTTCTGATCATCGATAGCGCGGGGCTAAAGAATCGCGCTGCATGGCGAACCCACGAATCACGACCAACGCCTGCGCTGCGATCGAGACCTCATATCCCTACTGTCCGATAAGTCGTGTGGGCTCAACCGGTTGGCACAACGCCATTTAAGCTGTTGATCAGCTTGCCCCCCACTCGCGCTTCTCGTACTATCCTCGAACACCTGTGACCGCGACTGACGAATTCTCGGGCACGAATTTTGCTCCTTAGAATGGATAGATATTCCGGGCGCATATCCGTGAGAATGTTGGCATGAATCAGAGATCGTTGTTTTCTTTGTTCGCCATGTCGGCAAGCTGCGTCCTTCTCACCGTAAACGTTCTGGCTCATACGCACCAGACAGCGACGAAGCCGAGCTCCGATCCACCAGCTAACCTCGCAAGGACTGACTATCCCGATTGGCCTTACCCGAAGGGTGTGCACGAGTCGCCGAAACCGGACGATGGCCAGCTGTTCCGTATTCCCGGGAGCACGAAGAGCTACACGGACACACAGATTAATAGGAGCACTAGCACGGTCGATTGGTTTCCGGAGCTGCACCCTGCGCCTCCTGCTGCGGTAATTTCGGGTAAGCAAGGCGCCTACGCCGCGTGTGGGCAATGTCACCTCATAGACGGACGAGGAAAGCCCGATACGGCCGATCTTCAGGGGTTACCGGTCGCCTACTTTCTTCAGCAGCTCGCCGACATGAAGGACGATAAGCGGCATGGTTCCGTGCCGCGCGCGACCGTTAACGACATGATCCCTGTTGCGAAAGCGCTGGACGACGCCGACGCCAAGCTTGCAGCTGAGTACTTTCACTCCGTGCCGGCGGTTAGAAGCGCGCGCGTCGTTGAGACCGATACTGTTCCTGTCACACATCCCGGCCCGCATAACGTACAGCTGGTGGATTCCAGCGGAGCTACAGAGCCGATCGGGCTCCGTATCATCGAGGTGCCTGAGGACGTGAAGCGGACGTTGTTGCGCGATGCCACGTCTGGGTTTATTGCATACGTGCCGAGCGGAAGCGTAAAGAGGGGCGAGTTGCTGGCGAAGACGGGTGACGCTGGCAAGACTCTTCCTTGTGCTTTTTGTCACGGAGACGGCTTGAAGGGAAATGGAGACCTGTTCCCGCCGTTGGCGGGGCGTTCTGCTACCGCTGCAGCGCGGCAACTTTACGACTTCAAGAGCGGCACTCGCGATGGCCGTAATGCCGCTGCTATGAAACCGGTTGTCGCCAATCTTACGGACCAAGACATCGTTGACCTCACTGCTTATATTGCTTCATTGCAGCCGTGAGTTCGTCCTTCGCGAATCGTGAACCTCGGGATCCTTATTGTTGCGGACTTGACCGGTAAGAGCGTTAAACAGGAGTTGCTCGAGCTAGCGAGCAGCTTGTCAGTCGATGTAATTCATTTTTTGATGCCCTTCGCCCTCACTGCTTTGCGGAACTCGCCGCCGTAGGGTGCGGCTCGCCGAAATAGGGAAAATCCGGGCGCATCAGCCGCATATCGGGCGCCACCCCATCGCCGAGGGCCGTGTTCGTGACCAGCGTGAGAATCACGTCCATCACGTCGTCGCAGAGGCCGCGGCCGTTGAAGGCGGCAAAGCTGAATGAGGCCGCCGTGTCCAGTTCATACGGCAGGACCGATGGGCAGAGGCGCGCGAGGAGTTGCGTAGCGTAGGCGGATGGGTCGGCCGCTGAGTGGGCGAGCGCGGTGACTTTTTCCACGAAGTCGCGGATCGGTTTGGAGAACAGCGCCACTTCGTCCGCCGGGACCGCGCGGTTGTAGTTTTCCGGTGCGTCGTGCAGCGAAGGATCGGAGAGCAGCATGTGGGTGATCATCGGCAGGCCCCAACGCGATACCTGCGCCTCCGGCGCGTGCCCGTAGAGCGATGCGGTGGCCCAGGCGTGCACCACACCTCGACCGATCAGGCTGCTGGGGACCTCGAGGACGATGGCGGTGACATTGTTGCCGCCGAAGAAGTTCTGGCGATTCTGGAACGCCTCCGGGGCAAAGCGGTTTTCGGACCACAGAGCTTTTCTGAAGGCACCGAAACCGGCGCCATCGGTGGCGAAAAGATCAGGCGCGAGGCCTGCGTACGCCAGGCAGCCCTGATCCGCTTTCACGACGCGTCCCGTATTCCCGGAAATGATGAGTTCGCCCGCGGCGCCCTTCAGGGCGTCCGCTCCGGTGGCGCGCCGGACCGCGAAGGTCTGCACGTGCCCGCCGCCATCGGCGTGGGCAGGCGCGCCGAACTGGACCTTGAAGGCGACGTCTTCGCGAAGATCGCGATCCGTGTCGAAGCGAAAGGCGTAGAGACCTTCGTCGCGGAAGGTGTCTGGCGCGCCGACGCCGGCGTTCGGATTCACGGTCAAGGCCATGACCGTTGTTCCCGGGTGGCCGCGAAACAGGTAGAAGTCGCAGACGTTGATGCGGGGGTCTTCTTTTGCGGTAGGCGTATCGAAATGATGGGACATGGCGAATCTTCTCCTAAGGGTTAGATGCGAGGCCAAAAGGTCGATCGCTCGGATGCGGGGCCGATGGGGCGATCATCCTTGACATTCTCAACCTCATCGGAAGATTTCTCAAGTTTGGAATGGAAACGAAGCAAATCCCATCTGATTAGTCGGGTTACAGACTTAGGCGATTGGTTCCGAGTTGCGGACAATCCGGCAGTTGTCTGTGGGCCAGAAGCTGAGGTGACGCTTCTGCCGTGGCGCGCCAAGAGGAATGCCGTTTCGAGAAAGTTAGCGCGCGCGGACCCGCCACGGTGCCATGCGGTTGAACAGCCGGTCTCGGACCACCAGCGTGTGAAACAGCACGGCCCCAAAATGGGCGAGAAACGCTAGGAACAAGAGGTAGGCAAGAAACGTGTGCAGCTTCCGCAAGGCCGCGTACAGCATCACGCTGTGTGGAAGGATCGGGAAAAGATGCACCGGCCCGTACATGACGATCGGATACCGTGCCGCCGACAACATTCCCCAGCCGACCAGCGGCTGCAGAAACAGCAAGCTGTACAACAAAATTTCCGACGCCGTTGCCGCCACCCGCTCCCGTGGCGAAATCGTCGGCGGAAAGGCGGGCAGCGAGTGCAACCGCCTGTTTACGTACCGGATGACCACCAGAATCAGGATCAGAATCCCCAACGGTCGATGGATGGACACCAGATCGTGGTAGTCGGCGAGTGAGGCAACCATCGCGACGCCGATGCCGAGCATGGTCAATACAACAGCCGCCATCAGCCAGTGGAGGAACCGCATGGAACCGGGGAATTGCTGTTGGTCGTTAATCATTCTGGCGCTCACTTTTCTACATCTGCGGTTGTAATCGCACTTGCCTCTTTCTTCTCGCCGGCTCGCCGTGTAAACGATTGGGAATAAACTGCGGACCGTGCGCTCAGGAAGGGATCGTCGGAAGGCCCTATTCCCACCGGCAAAACCAGCGGATCAAAATTGATGTCCCGCGCTGGGCTGGTCTCCTCGCTCTCCACCGTATCGATTGTCAGCGTTCCTACGCCCATCTGTTCTCGCCCTTCAGGCCACATGATGTTGGGGTCGTCAGTGCGGTCGCCGGGTTGTCCGATGATGATCATCAGGTGCCAGTGCAACGGGTGCTGGTGGACGCTCGCGATCAACCCATCGAATAGGTAGGCCTTATCGGATTCGCTCCCTGCGACTGCGTTGGCAGCCACAAACGGCTGGGATGCTTCGAGCCACCACCGCACGGGGGTTACTTTGCCGCTCGCATCCGTCAGAAGGAACGCGTTGAGCCCGAAATAAGGGCTGTTGTCGAAGCCGGACGGTGGTTCGTGGCTTTTGATAATTCGGATCGCCTCTTGAAATTCGGGATGGCTTGCAACGAACGCCGCCACTCTTTGCGGATCCGGCTTATGTGTCTGCGGGTCGGGCTCGGATGCGGCCAGGTTGTCGTAGAAAGCCTGGGGGGTTTTGAATGGGAATACAGGCAGGTCAATCATCGCCGTCCGCCATTCTTCGCCGTCGGGCAATTTGAACAGTAGGCCGAGGCCATGGACCGCGTCCGGAGAGTCGGCGGCATAAGGGTTGCCTCCTGCGATTGAAAAGCGGCCGATAATAGGCACTCGGGCGGCTTGGAATACGACGGCCTTCGAAAACCGTGTTCCATTCCCGTTGCTCTCAAAAAAACCGCGAACACAAACGCCCTTTGCATGATTGCGACGGAAACCGGAGTGGATGCCGTTCACACGCTCAAACTCATCGACGAACCGCGCAGGCATCAGTTTCTGCGGGCTGAACCACCCGCCCAGATAGAGAAACGCTCCCAAAACACATAGAAGCAGAACGCCAATACCCACCAATCGGGCGAACTTGTTTCCTGGGGTCAGGGGCGCTGGATGCTTTTCCATCGCTGAGGTTTCAGTCAGCAACTCTCCTCTGCCGTTTGTGGTTTTTGCGTCCTGGTTGGCCCCTAACGGTGCCATTGCGCCCTCCCTTCCCTTGGTCCGGAGACAGCACTTTGATGCAAAAGCAAGCAAAGGGGGCGCTTTTTTTTGTGTGTCGCGCCGTAATCGGCCGCCGCCATGCCCTTCGGTCGTTACTTGCACGAACGGGTGGATCAAGAGCCGCCGGTATTGATTCTGTCCCTTCGCGTTTTGATCTAGACAACCCATTAAACAACACCGAGTGGATGACGGGTTACTCGGACCAATTTCACTTGCCTGGTTAGTCGTGCCAGCTCAACCGGTCGATGCAACACTATCTAATCTGTCCTTTAGGGCCTACGGCCCGCGAAACCTCATGAAAATCACTTGGAGGTAGGATCGCAAGGGCCTGGAGCGGCGAGGTCGAGATCTCAATGGAGAAGTCGAGGCCGTTAATCTGTCTGATCCGGAGCGTGGGTGATTGAGCGAATAATTGGGCGTCGTTGTCTTCCCCTGGGGGAGCGGCGATAGCCCGCGACCCTGCTTAAGGTAACCGCAGCACGCTCTCCGCTCCCGGCCAGGAGGAAGCTGATGTCCTACAGAATAACGGGAATCGATGTTCTAGCTGTAGTCGTGTCCAACGTCGAAATCGAAGGCGAGTACCAGTTTGAGCGGCGGATGTTTGGCAGCAGCCCCGACCAACTGCGCTCGCTGGCCGCATGGCTGCTCGAGCAAGAGGCCGAAGAAGTAGTCATGGAATCGACGGCCCCATATTGGAAACCAGTGTGGGAGGCGCTGGAAAGGTATTGGAAGCCGCTATGCGAGAAGCGAGAAGGCGCGAGGCGGAAGTCTGGAACGTTGCATTTGGCGCAGGCACTATCCAATCGCGGACGACGGGGACGCAAGAGGGATTTTCCCGATGCCGAACGCCTGGTGAAGCGCCTGGTGGCCCGGGAATTGACTTTGAGTTTTGTGCCCGATGCCGAGCAGCGTCTATGGCGAACGGTAACGCGCAAGAAGTACCAGTTGAGACGCGACCGGGTGCGGTTGCACAACCAATTGGAGTCCCTTCTGGAAGAGGCTCATATTAAGTTGTCCAGCCTGGTCTCCGATCTGCTGGGCGCCAGTGCCCGGCGCATGTTGAGGGCGCTGGCTGAAGGAGAAACCAATCCGGCAGCTCTGGCCGCTTTGGCCGATCAGAAATTACGCGCTACGCCGGAACAATTGTGTGATGCGCTCGGCGCGTGCACGGACCTCAAGCCCGTGTACCGACGGCTCCTGAAGATGGCACTGGAGCAGTTGCAATTCCTCGAGCAGCAGATTGGTCAACTGGACCAAGAGCTTGCCATTCTGCTCCATTCGCACCAGGATGCCGTCCAGCGGTTAGCGGAAGTGCCGGGTCTGGGTGTCGATTCCGCGCAGCAAATCATTGCCGAAGTCGGTCCCACGGCAGCAACCTTTCCTTCGGCCAAGCAGCTCTCCTCGTGGATGGGCGCCAGCCCCGGCGACGAAGAGAGCGCAGGCGTCAACTACAGCCACCGATCTCCGAAGGGCAACCGCCACATGCGGCGCATTCTCAACCAAACGGCCAACGCCGCAACGAGGACGAAAGGAAGCATCTTCGACATTGTCTATCGCCGCTCGGCCACGCGCCTGGGACATAATCAAGCCGGTAGCGCAATATCTGGACAAGTACTCGTTGCCCGGTTATATGTGGGACGAAATCGCAGGAGCAGCCCTGATTGACCCGTCCATTGTCACCGGGCAGAGGCAGCTCTACATGGACATCGACATCGATCACGGAGCCAGCTACGGCAAGACCATCTTCTGGGATTCCAAGGCGCATGTGCCACCTTACTTGCGGCTGGCCAATGTACAATTCGATATCGACGCGGAAAAATTTTACAAGCTCTACATCGAATTGATGACTCGGCTTCCACGCGCCGCTCAACCGAGTGCGGCGCGGTAAACGGCAGCGCACGAACGCTAATTAGGACACCCGCAGTCGCGCGTAAGCTTCTGGCCAGTTTATTTGGTTGCGACCAGTAGCCGCACGTTGACGTCATCAATCAGGACTGGTGCGACAGCAACGTCTTGGAGGTTAAAACAAGACCTCGTTCTTTACGCTTCGGTGATCGATAGGCGTTTGCGATTCGAGTCCATTGAAACTCGGAATAAAGTGGGCGCCAAAGGGTTGATGGATGGGAGCCAGATATGGCTGATAAACGCGACATGACCAGCGCGCAACCGAGCCGCGTTGAGCAAGCCACGACGCCTGAGGGTTTTCCGAAGTTTGGTACTGCGGAGCTGAAGACTTACAAAACGAAGGGGTATTTGATCGTGCCCGGGTTGTTTTCGGCGCAGGAGATTAATCTGATGAAGCGCGAGGCGGAGCGCAACCTGGCCGGCGCTTCGCTGCTGAAAAAATCGGACCGCGCGGGGAATCCAGTAGACCTGGCCATGTGGGACCGTCCGCAGGATGATATTTACGGGATGTTTTCGAGGAACGTTCGCGTCGTCAAGAATGCGGAGACGCTGCTAAGAGCAAAGGTCTATCTTTAGCGCAAAAATGATCATGAAGAATGCGCGCGAAGGTGGCGCGTGGGAATGGCATCAGGATTACGGATACTGGTACGATTACGGATGCCTGGTGCCAAGCATGCTGGATGGTCGTTGATGATCGAAGAGATGACTGGTGGGCAACACCCAGTTGATGAACGCGAAGAGCTGAGCAGCTTAGGTGACGCAGATTAACAGCAACTCCAGAAGCAGACGCAGTTCCTGCGCCAACGAGGAAGTGTGCTCGATGCGACTAATGAGCGAAGGAAAAAACTCTTGCAACGGCCGGCCTCGTTAGAGATAACGCGCTAACCGGACAAGTCAAATTGCTCCGAAAACCAATCTCACCACTGCGTTGAACTGTCTTTTGCTGCCGCAAGTGAGTCACTTCTTTTTCAACTCCGCTGTCCACTTGTCCAGCATCGTGAGCGGAGACGAGTTATTGGAGACCAACGAATTGATCACGAACCTCCCGTCGGGCGCTACATCGTATTGGGTGCTGACGAAAGTAGGCGAGATAATGCGCGTCTGAAACAGTACGCGTGGAGTGCTCACCGACTTCTTTTCTCCATCAAAAGCTACGCTCATCAGCTTCCTATCGGGAGCAATATATGTGATTTCCCGTCCGTTGCGGCTCCAGACCGCCTGTGCACCGCCACCGCTCGATATTTGAATTCGTCCACCTGGACCCGGGAACGGCTGGACAACAATTCCTCCGAAGCCCGTGTAAGCGATCCATTTGCCATCGGGAGAGAATCGAGCTTCTGCACCTGGAGAAACTATCTCTGAAACCTGGTGGTTCGTTGGGGAATATACCGACAGCGCGGGGTGCCGTTCAAGATTCAAGAATGAAATATGATCATCCGGCGACCGGTCTATGTGCCGCATTCTCGCCCCCTTAACGAGGAGCTGTGGGGCGGAGGAACCATCCACTGGAACATCGTACAAGTAAGACTCGTTCCCCTTCACCGTGACATAGGCGATCCTCTTGCCGTCGCGCGACCAGCTGGCCTCCTCCTCGCTTCCTCTGTCTGTAATGGGCGTCGAAATGTTCCGCTCCAGGTCGTAAACTCGGAGAATATACTTGCCGTTTCTCGCGTCGTCGGAAGAAACCAACAGTTTTCGCCCATCAGGCGACACTCTTGGAAAACTGAAACTTGCAGCAGGGAGTTGACCCAGTTCCTTGCCCACACGGTCGAACCAGATGAGCCGGGAACTTGCGTCCGCTTCGGACTGGAATATCAACAATCCGTTCTGCGACGTCGAAAATCCAGAATGCAGGAATCCCGTATCCGTTAACAACTCTTGTTCGACAACGGGCTGCGCGGCACCGCTAAGCTCAAAACTCACGGGATCGAAGGCCTGCGCCATCAAGCTGCGGTCCCGCACAAAGAGCAAACGCCCGGAAGCAAACGCCATGTTGCTCAATATTTCAGTGGAGACCGGTTTAGACTCACTGGAATCGAGCGAGCCCGCATAGATCCCGTTGCTCTTTGCATCGTCGGGGCCGTTCCAATCTACAAGATACAAGAAGTGCTTGCCGTCTGGCAGAAAGACAGGCCAGCGATGAGCTTCCCCGCTACCCTCGCGAGTAGTCTTTGTCACCGGCGTAGGTTCACCGCCGCGGTCCGCGACCTGGTAGAGCGGTCCAATAATGAATGGCGCAAACACAATGATTCCTTCTCGGTTCCATGTGCCGCCGCGCCCCGTCTGGGCGTTGCACAGTATTTTCACGGCGCCATCTTCCGGTTCGAGAATTCTCAATTTCTCATTTGCAAAGAATCCCACGCGCCGGCTGTCCGGCGACCAAAAGGGATACATAGCGCCGTCCGTGGCGCTGAACTCCTGTGCGTTGACGACGGAGAGTGAGCGCACCCACAGGGTGCTCTTCCCCTCTCGGTCCAGCGCGACGAACGCAAGGCGCGCGCCGTCTGGAGACACCGCGAAATTGTAGGGTTCATAGGACGAGCCGGCCGGCGGAAGTAGAGAAGATCGGACGATGTGCGCCGCCTCTGGCACACGCTGTTTGTAGTTCCAAGCGAGGATGGCCACAGCAACCAGCAGGGCCGCCGCCCAGACCAGCCGTTCCCAACTCCCCCAACGTGATGCAGCCGCTTGCGACGGTTCCGCCTCGGTGCCTCGCTCTTCGAGCGATTTGAGTTCAAGCAGTAGATCGTGTGCAGACTGCCATCGCTCCTCAGGATTTTTTGCCAGACAACCGCGCACCAATTGCTCCAGGGCCGTTGGACTCACCGGCTGAAGTCTTGTGATGGGAGTGGGATCCGAGGTGAGAATCGCCGCTATGAGACTCGCCTTGGACTTTCCTGAGAACGCTGGAACTCCAGTCGCCATCTCGTACAATACCTCGCCGAACGCAAAAAGGTCCGTCCGCGTGTCCGCCTCTCTCCCCTCCAGCTGTTCCGGCGCCATATAGCGCAACGTTCCGAGGATCGTGCCCTCTTCCGTCAACCTTTCGGGCGTCCCCGTCAGCGTCTTTAGAGTTTCCGCTTCAGAAGTGCCCGTTGCGCTCCACTTTGCCAGCCCAAAATCCAGCAGCTTTGCTCCCGACTTCGTCAGCACTATGTTCGCCGGTTTCAGATCCCGGTGAACCACGCCTCTGCGGTGCGCGTTCTCCATCGCTTCCGCGATCTCGATAGCGTGCCGCAGCAGAGTCTTTGTTGGCAGCGGCCCTTTTTCCAATCGCTTTTCCAGCGTGTCGCCTTCCACGTACTCCAGAACGAGATACTCCACTCCATCCTGATTCCCCACGTCATACAACGCGCAAATATTCGGGTGGTTCAGCGAGGAAATCGTCCGCGCTTCGCGTTCAAATCGTTCCCTTTTCTCTTCATCTGAGGAAACATTTGAAGGAAGAACTTTGATCGCCACGTCACGGCCGAGCCGTGTATCCTTCGCTCGATAAACCTCGCCCATCCCGCCCGCGCCGAGAGGCGCGACGATCTCGTAGGGTCCTAGTTTCGTGCCAGGGGAAAGTGCCATTGTGTGAGGGCATTATACAGGGTGAAGAGCCCAAAAAAGGATGGCTCTTGCGAACTGGTCTCAGATCCTGGTAAACGCAGTTACTGGAGATGTATGGTCCGCTGCAGAGTTGCAAGCGAAAAATGAGCGATGACAGTTGGTCTGCGCCAATGTATTCGGCCTTGCGTGGAGTCGTTGACTCCGGGCCATGATGGATATCCGCTCGCTCTCGTCCTCATAAAGTGGACGGCCTCGAATCGACCTTCTCCGGTATCGGGTTTCGAGAGCGTGGGAGAGAACGCGAAGGCCAGCGGCATGCTTTCGTGTCTTAATTACTTTGCGTTGATGTGGCGCTGGAATTGTCGGTAACCAGCAAATTCAGGAGGCGAATGATTTGTTTCTGCTCGCGTTCCTGTTCGGGAGTGGCGTCCGTGTTTTGCGCGAGCTCCGCGAGCCGGGCCGACAACACTTGCAACGCAACTTCACGCTTGACGTAAGCAGCTTCCTGGATCGGACTCATCACCCAGCCTCTTTTCGTCTTCTCGAAGTCCACAGACTGTTCTTTCCAGCGAAACTGTGAGCCCGTTTGCGCATTCGGAAGACCGCCTAACGATTCGATCCGAACGACTGCAGTTCCGTGCTTGCCCTTGATTCGCACTGCTGAGACGCGTACCTCGCGGTAAACGATTATGGGTTTGCCAAGACCGTCCAGACTGCGCGCACGGAGGGATTCACTGGAATCCTGATTCATTTTGACAAATGCAGCTGCGATCTCGTCTGGCGAAGGATTCTTTCGGGCCACTTGCAGAACGATCTCTCGTGGAGTTTCGACTGTTGCTGAACTGGAGGTTTCATCTGCGGGAGCAGAGTTCAACGCAGACGCAGGCACCGGCTTAGGCAGTCCGGAAGGTGCTCGATTCTCCGAACTGCGGCTGGCGGCCTGAAGAGGGTGCTGGTCCGCGTGACGCGTAGCTTCGAGCGTTTGGCCGGAACGGAGCGGCTTCTCGGTCAGATAGCGGAAGAAACGAGCGGTACCGCGCGACCGCCAGTAGGGCGAGTCATAAAACTGCGTGTCGGGACCGGAACGCACGGAGCTGAAGAAGGAGTGTTCTTTGGGATCGATGACGATGCCGACATGGCCGCGCCAAACAACCAGGTCGCCCGCTTGGGGCGCACGCACGCGCGTGAAATTTGTGTTGCCGATATAGAGTTCGCGCGAACTGGCGTAGTCGTATGGAAAGCCGGCTTGTTCGTAAATGTCGTGAACCAGGTGGGAACAGTCCGTTTCGGATTCGGAGTCGGCGTCTACCGTGGGAATGGTAGCCAGAATCTTGCGACCCTCTGTTCTGGCGATGGGACGAGGTCCGGGCGTGTTCGCAGGGGCTGGCCGGACATTCTGGCCGAGCGTCGCCGAGGCCGTCGCGAGGCACAACGCTACGAAAATGAATCGACACGTCATTGTTTAAGTCTCGCAGACCGCGGCGAAAGCCGAACTGGCCATGCCGCGAAGACAACACCGCCCGATGGTACAGGTCCCTTTTTTGCGTTGGGCTGGAAAACAAAAATTGTGCGAGAAACTTTAGGCTGGAAACTAAGAAATGCCGCTGCGAACTCCTGTTACTACGATGTGTGGGCGACTTACGAGGTTGCAGCGCGGGTGTCTCAGTTCGTCACGGAAATACGCGTTGGTAGCTAAAGTGCCTGTCTAACGCGCTCGGCCGGACAAGTCCTATAAAAGGGAATGTCAAGAGACATAGCGCGGCGTCGACTCGGTGCCGAAGCTTTTTTGTCTCGGCATTCAGCCCAATCGTTTGAACGTGCACGCGCGATCGACGAGTGTTCTGGTTCCGGAAGTCGTTGCTTCGTTTCGCGGTTCGAAACGGTGAGATTTGTCTTCCCGCCTGTGGTTCCATTTCATTGTCGTGACGGCGCCATTGGTTTCTTGAAACAAACAAGCGCAACGGTTATCCGCCCAGCTAAGCGGTAACTCATGGTCCTATCGGAGACTCGTGGCCTAAGACTTTCTTTGGTTATCCAAGGGGGCATAGGGTGAAGTCGGAGACTCTCGTGTTTTTGACAACACAGTGGCCTGACTTGTCCGATGGATACTCTCCCTCGAACCATGCGTCTCAAGAATCCGACGGCCACCGCCAAGGAGGATCCTCACGATGGACAGACTCTCTGTCAGAGGCGCTCAAGCTGCTTGTTTCAAAAAGTTAGCGTCGAAACTTGCTCCTTTCTTCCAAACGATCAGGGTGATCGCGGCAATCTTCCGCGCCAAGGTGAGACGAGCCATCGTTGGTCGCATCCCTTTGGCGAGCAAGTTCTGGTAAAAATCGCGGAGCGGTCCAGCGCAGGTGCTCGCCCTCATGGCCGCACCCTTGAAGACATCCTTGAGATCGTGGTTATGGTTCGCATTCCGCCCACGAAGTTGCGGTGGTTTCTTGGAACGTTGCAACTGTCCCTGCATAGAGCGGTATTGCGCGCTGGCGTGAGACTCCAACGCAAGCCCGCTGTAGGTCCACCGTGGGCGCTGGGTGCGGAAGCGGTGGGGCGTCTGCATCAACGCCACCAAGGGAGCCGCCCGAAGCGAACCAATACCAGGAATCTGGCGTAGCAACTTCGTTGCGCGGTGCTTCCTAGCTTCGGCCAGCAGCTCTTTCCGGGCTGGTTGGCGCAAAAAACGCAGGGCGTCGAGTTGTTCGTAGTAAAGCTCTGCCCGCCGGCGCACGCCAGGTTCCGTGATCTTGCTCAACCATTCCGAGCGGTAACGCGGTGCGTAAACTGGCGTCCCGGCACAGGGAATAGCCCCGCTTCGATACAAGGCCTGGAGCCGATTCATCACCCGCACCAGATCCTTGCTAATCGTCAAATAGCTTCGGGACAATTCCTTCAACATGCGCAGGCCGTGCTCTCCGTGGTAGACCGCGGAAAGCGATCCATGGCGCAGCAGCTCGGCTAATTTCCGGGCATCGATGCGGTCCCTCTTGCTGCCTTGTTTCAGCAAGGCATTCTTTCGGGGATTACACACTACGAGCTCGGTGACGTGTGGCTTCAGCAGGTCATACAACCAGGCTGCCCAGGTGCCTTCTTCAAAGGTGATGTACCGGTTTCCCCTTAGCCTTTGGAAAAACTGCAGGATAGTGCTGGCTTTGGTTTCGATAGTGCATTCCACGACCAGCTTGCCACAGGAATTTAGAACTGCGATGGAGATCGTTTCCTGCTGAACATCCATACCGATATACTTCACGCTATCCATATACAGGGTGCTCCTTTCGGGAGGGGTTCGAGCTGACACTCAAGACCTACTCCAAAAAAAGGGAGCCTTTTTATAATGTGTGAAGTGCTAGTACGGCACTTGGCCGGTAATTCGACTGATCGGGACTTACGGTTGCGGATCCGTCGTAGCGCCAAGGCCACCGGGATAGGGGCATCGGCGAACACCCTACATCGCAACTCTAACCCAATGCCAGGGAACATTTTCCGACCGCCTTCGTCTACCTAAGATATGCTGTCCTCCACCGACAGCTTGAAGGTAACCCTCCGGACCCGACGCTTGACTCCTACCAGGAGAAAACGCGAGCATGAGCAACGTCACTCTGTTTCATGACCTTTGGACCGACGCCCGCTTCGCTGTCCGCAGCCTATTGAAACATCCGGGTTTTCTCGTCGTAGTAGTGCTGTCCCTCGCGCTGGGTATAGCCGCGAACAGCACCATCTTCAGCGTGCTCAACGCCCTCCTCTATCGCCCGTTACCCTACCCCGAGCCGCAGAATCTGGTCGTGCTCTGGGAGACCGTTCCAGGGCATCCCGACCAACGTAACCCCCCGCCCATTGCCGAGCAGGTCGATTGGAGCGCGCAAAACCATGTCTTTGATGGCATCGCGCTGATCAGCCAGAACGATTCGGCGAGTGTCGCCGGTATTGGCGAGCCGCGCCCTCTGCACGTGCAGTATGTGACGCCCAACCTTTACGAGTTGCTCGGCGCCAAGCCGGTTCTCGGCCGGGTCTTCCTCGCCGCTGAGGCGCAAGACCACGCCCAAACCATCGTGATCAGCTACGAATTCTGGAAACGCGAACTCAACGGCGATCCCGGAGCGCTGGGAAAAACCTTCACCATCGAGGGCGTCGTCTCCACCATCGTCGGCGTGATGCAGCCGCGCTTCCTGCCGTTTTACGGACGTAGCACCGATCTCTGGATTCCCATCAATGCGGCGAGTTCGCGTTATTCCGCGCGCATCGATCACTGGCTGACGCCGGTTGCGCGGCTTAAAAAGGGCGTGACCATCCGTCAAGCTCAAACGGAGATGGATCTCGTCGCCCGCCGCCTGGAGCAACAATATCCGGCCAGCAACAAAGATGTCGGCGTCAAGGTCTTGCTGTTGCACGAAGACCTGTATCGCTTTGCGGGCGCATACCTGTATCCGCTGTTTGGCGCAGTTGCATTTGTCCTGCTGATCGCCTGCGTCAATGTTGCGAACCTGCTGCAGTTCCGCACGGAAACCCGTCGTAAGGAGTACGCCTTGCGAATCTCGCTGGGAGCGGCGCGCGGGCGTTTGATTCGACAGTTGCTAACCGAAAGTGCCCTGCTCGCGCTTGTCGGCGGTTTGCTCGGTGTGGCGTTATCCTACGCGGGAATTCAACTCGTCCTCGCGCTTGCCGGCGATTTTCCTAATGCCGCCGATGTCAGCGTGGACGCCCGCGTGCTGCTCTTCACGCTAGGCATTTCCTTAGCGACTGCACTTCTGGTTGGCCTGGCGCCTGCCCTTCAGGCCTCGCGGCCCAACCTCAACATGGTGTTGCGCGAAAGCGAGCGCAAAACCACCACAGCCTCCGGCTCCGCGGCCCGTTATTCACTGGCCATCGCGGAAGTCGCCATGGCTATGGTCCTGCTTGTCGGCGCGGGGCTCATGATCAATACCATGCTGCACTTACAGCGCGTAAACCCCGGCTTCAGCGCCAGCCATCTTGTGACTATGGACATCCAGCTTCCTGAAGGCGGCAAGTATCTGGAGAGAATTCCCGGTGGAGATATGGAACGGACGATGCCGGCGGTCACTTTCTTTTATCAACGCCTGATCGAGAAAACCAACGCGCTGCCCGGCTTGGAATCGTCTGCGGTGATCGGCGCGCTTCCGACGCGCTGCTGCCCGGAACTCTACTCGTTCGCGATACTGGGTCATCCGGCGCCGCCGCCGGACAATCGACCGCAAACCGGATATAGCGAGGTGAGCACCAACATCTTCAGCACGATGAAGATCCCACTCAGAAAGGGCCGCTTCCTGGATGACCACGACACCGAAAGCGCACCGTGGGTGATCGTCGTGAACGACGCCTTCGCGCGCAAATTCTTTCCCAATGAGGATCCCATCGGCCAGCAAATCCTGTTGCGCTACGATCCGTATCCGGTGGATGAGATTCGCCCGCGCCAGATTGTAGGAGTCGTCGGCGACGTTAAACATTTCGGATTGGGAGAACAGACGCCGCCCTTTGTTTATGCGCCCTTTGCGCAGCAACCCTCGGTTTTTCCCGGCGGCGCGACCAGGGCGCATCTACACAAGGCATTGGTCCTGCGCACTGCGGCGGGCACGCCCGATGTCGGAAGCAATTTCGCCACCATGGTGAAGGAAGCGGCTGCCACGGTGGATCCCGACCAGCCGGTCACCAGCATCATGACAATGGACCATGTGCTCGATGAATCTTTAGGCGACCAACGGTTTTATATGCAGTTGCTGGGCATCTTTGCAGGCATCGCGGTGCTGCTGTCCGCAGTCGGGATCTACGGCGTGATGTCCTACACGGTGAGCGAGCGCACGCACGAAATCGGCATCCGTATGGCGCTGGGCGCGGAGCGATCAGACGTTCTGCGCTTGATCGCCAGACTCTGGCTCAAACTGACGTGCATCGGCGTCGCCATCGGCGCAGCCCTGGCCTTTGGCCTCACGCGCCTGATCTCGACGGTGCTCTTTGGGGTCAAACCGAGCGATCCACTGACCTACGCTGCAGTGGCCCTAGGGTTGGCTCTTATCGCGCTGATCGCCTGCTACATCCCGGCGCGACGCGCTATCAAAGTAGACCCGAATGTGGCTCTCCGCTACGGCTGATCCGGCATCGTCAACGAATCGGCTCGAATCGGGTAGCCCAGCCTTCCAGACAGGAGATGCCTCTTCCTGGATGCTCCGCGAATCTACGTAGACGCGCAAACCGGACAAGTCGATTTCTCAGTCAAAAGCACTTGATTGGTCGGGTAGAGCAATGGCGCGTAGCGGGCTTCGAATGATGCCGACGTTTCCATTGCCCTCCCTAAAATTCCGTACGGCGGGTTTTCCCCAGTACGGCTTCAAGGCCGGTGTGTCAGACAGGGCCTGCCCGTTCGACGCAGCCTGCACATCGCTCGGTTTGCCTCCGCCCTTCGTGCTCCCCGCTGCACGCGTCGGATCCCCGTTCTGTGCCGAGGGACGTTGCGCGCTGAAGCACCTCCGTTCGAGCGGCCGCGGCCGCTCTACCCCAGGGGCCCTCGCTCCAGACCGGGTTGTGCTGTCCCGCTCCATCCTCACTTGCGGCCCCATCCGCCCCACTCGCAGGCACATCCCGATTTCACCGCTCAGCGGCTTATACGAAATGCCTTCGCTGTGCACACTGCGCCTAGGCGACCTCCGAGTGGTTCCACGCTTTCGCGGTCATTCCTTCCTGACATGCCACCCTCTACGACTCCGGGGAGATCGGAAACCGGTTGGTTCCAGTCATGCGGTCCCGACATAGGCCTTCGCCATGTTATGAGCGGCTCGGCTCTCCCGACTATCCTGCTATCCGCTTCACGCAGGGCCGACTTTTCGGAGCTTCACTGGTTCGCTTTTGCTGCGGCCTGTCAGGTTGCTCGCCCCCTGTGCAGATCTGACCAGAGTTCTTCCGGCCACCGGGACTTTTACCTCCAGGCTTCCGACGAGTCGGTCACCCTTCTCGCCGCTGGATATAACTACGACAGTCACTGGACCGTTCTGTCGATGGGACTCTCACCCATTGGAGTGACAACTAGCGTTGCTGCACCATAACAATGTCGGCCCCTCTCGACGCGATCGGACTTTTGTTGATAGGCTTCGGGAGGAAGGAGCCGGAGTTCGGTTCGTACGCGGGACAGCTCGGTACCGGACATGGCGTGCAGTAATGCGTCGTCCACTTGATAGGGCATCCCGCTCCCTGCAAAGGGAGTTTGAAGAAGTAATCATGGTCGAAGTTTTGATCGAAGTCGGGTCGGAGGAGGCGCGCTTTCGCGCTGGCCTCCGTCCGCCGCTCAAACTGCACGGACGGTTTTCCCGTATGCAGCTTTCACGAAGACTCACTGCTTCCGAGTTGCGATAGAAGGAATTAATCCAACTAGGTTGACAAGCCCGAACTCGCCGTAGAGCGTCGTCTGGGGCAGCCATTTCCAGCCGGCATTGCGCCAATGCTTGAAGCGGTGCGACCAGATACGATGTACTATCCAGCGATCGAGTCGGTTGAAGAGCAATCGGACATGGGCTCGCTTGTAATACTCGCCCCATCCTCGCAAGAGCGGGTTTAGCTCTTCGATCAGCTCCTCGGTTGGCCAGGGCACCTTCCGCTTGGTGCGCTGCCGGACCTGGTCCATGAAACTACGGATCGACTTCTCCTTGGGATACGCATAGAGCGCACCCTGTCGGGCCTGACTACGAATCTTACTCGCGGGTAGATGGAGCTTCTTCTTCCCGCGTTTGATTTTGTAGCCAAGGAACTCGAAGCCATCCTGAGCATGAACGATCCGCGTCTTCTGCGGATGGAGTTCCACGCCCAATTGTTTCAGGATTCGGCCAGCAGCCTCCACTGCGGCTCGTGCCTCTGCTGCCGATTTACAGGTGATCACCCAATCGTCGGCATACCTCGTGAGCTGATACCCTCTCAGCCGCATCTCCCGATCGAACGGCGTCAGAAGTATGTTACTGAGCGTGGGTGAGACTACCCCTCCCTGTGGAGTCCCGCGCTCGGATGGAAAGAGCTGCCCTTTTCCGTAGCTTCCTGCCTTGAGCATCGCCTCGATGAGACGAAGTGCTCGACCGTCCGCTACTCGTTGGGCTACCAGCGTGAGAAGTTTCTCGTGATCCACAGACCCGAAGAAATTTCGGAGATCTGCGTCCACAATCCACTCTGATCCGCCTCGTATCTCCCTCCAGATTTTGCGTAGGGCATCCTTCGTCGATCGTCCTCGCCGATATCCGAAGCTGGCGTCATCGAATACCGGCTCGAAGATGGGCTCTAACCGATTGAGGAGTGCTTGCTGGCACACCCGGTCATAAATCGTGGGTATGCCGAGCAAACGATACTCTTCTGGTTTGTCCCTCTTCGGGATGGGATGTTGCCGTACCGGCTGAGGCTGATAGGTATCCTCTTTCAACTCCCGTTGCAGCCGATCCAACTGCTGGCCCAGCTGCGCTTCAAAAGTCTCCAGAGTTTCCCCATCCACACCTCCACTGCCCCGATTCGCCTTCACCCTTTCCCAGGCCATCTCCAGGTTCTTCCGTTTGTACACCTTGTCGATTACCGAATGGACCTTCTTCGCACCCGTCAGGTTGATCCAGTCCACCAGTCTCCTCAGACGAGAATGTACGGGTTTTTCACTCATGGAACTGTTCCTCCTTCTCGCCTTTACTCATCTGGTTTTTCTTTCTCTTCCTGACCATCTTCGCCGGCTGGCCTTCCCCGACCCACTTCCGTCGCCGGTTGCCCGGTCACGTGACTTTCATCACGCTTCAGGTACTATTCAGCCGTCCGTATACTGACCGAGCTTCGCTCGCCACTTCGCTTCCGCTTATAGGTTTGCTTACTCCGGTGCCACCCAGAGACTCTGCCAGCACCTCCTGAGGTCACGTGCTGTTCTTCCGTACCGTGCCACCCGCAATCACCTTGGTGCGGTGGGTGAATGAGAACGCCTTCGTCTTCATCTCGCAGACTCGACCTTGCCCCACCTTTGGCCGACCGGTTCATCATTGGGTCTCCCCATTGATTGCGGCCCGGTACTTCTCCGCAGGCCCTTCAGATTCCATCTTGTGATGATCACTTGATGGACACCCTGCCCTCCGGAGTACGACAAGCGGTGGCTCCAGGTCCGTCTTGGCTGTATCCAGCTTTCGCCTTTGTGCCCGTTTAGACGTCTCCATACCTTCCACTTCCTCCGGCCAGCGAGGAATTACCCCCACTTTCTTGGATATGGCGCTCCTCATTCGAGCACCAGAGGGACTCTAACCCTCCTGAACAACGCGCTGCTCAGCACACGAGATGTTTGGGTCGGACTGAAACCGACCGCTAGATTACGAACGAACCGTGCTTGTCAGGACCGATCGGAAAGAGACCGAAGGAAGCGGAAGAAAAACTCTTATAAGTGAATGGAGAAGTCTGCTCAAAAAGTGTTTGACAGGGCCGGCATTGTTAGAGATGTCCGGTAACGCGACTTACGGTCCAAGTGAAAATAATTTGAAGCACCTTTAATTCGACGCGACTCCTGCCTTGGACTGTTTGGCCTAGACAAAAGAAACAAAAAGATATAAAGAGAAATAGTTCGATAGCTACTTGCGTTGGCCGTGAAAGCCGGCAAGATTCCCGAGAACAGCAACTGCGTCGCGATCCTCGAAACCCCAGTGGGGGTTCATTGCTAGAGTGTATAAAACGGCGGAGGGTACAATTCGGTGCAGCGTAGAGACTTTCTAAAAAGTGGGATAGCGGTGGCTGTCGTTGCGGAACTCGAAACCCGCAAGGCACAAGCGCATGTACCCGCTCATAACTGGGGAAACTATGATTTCGGTTCCGGCCCACCGGTCACAGACCGTTTAAATCAAGGCCCCTTCCCCCAGTATCCACCCGACGCTGTCATTCCCACGGATGACGTGGTTATGACCACCACCCCGTCAGACGAAGTCGTGCCGAATTATGGTAAAGGACTGATCACATACATTACGGCGGACAGTGGCACAGAGGAAATTAAATCGGACAACATTCCCCAGGCAATCGAGGACCTGGTTCGATTTCCCTTGGGGCAACAGCTTTACATACGACCGACGTGGCGGGAGGTCCAGCCGCGACCTGGGCGCCTCGAGTTCCCTGATTACGTGAAACTCGTCTTGGATCTTGCGAAGAAAAACAACAAACGGGTTGGACTTCGCATTCAGATGAGCGCTCCCGACTATAAGCACGAGCCAGCGCTGCCGGATTTTGTTCTCGACAAAGTACCAACCGTTGAACTGGTGCCCGACGAGAAAGAGAAGAAGGCGGCTGCGCGATTCATGGAGAATCCCTATTCGCGTTATCAGCCCCGTTTTGATCATCCTTTCTTCCAGCAGTCATTCGGTGAGTTGGTAGGCCTTTTAGCAGCGGAATTCGATGGTAATCCCGCCATCGAGTTTGTCGACAGTTTTCTATATGGGTTCTGGGGCGAGGGGCACACGTGGCCCTTCCTCAATACTCCTTTCCCCGATTACCAGACCGCGGAAAGAACCTGGGTCAAAATGATGGAAGTGCAGTTGGAGCACTTCACAAAGACCCCCCTAATGACCAATACCCAACCCGACTACAGTCGCGTCGGCAATTCCGAAGTCCTTGATCTCACGGTTCGCAGTCACAACTGGATTCGGAGCGACACCATCTTCATTGAGAACGAGCAGATCGAAACCCTTAGTAATCGTCCGCCATGGATTGCCGCGGCGCTCGAACAGGGGATTCCAGCGAAGAGACCAGACACGAACGGCGCGGAGGAAGGCGTATCGCCGAGCGAAAATATGATCGCTCACGTGATAGACGTTGGGGCGAACTATTGGTCGCTTTGGAACTTTCACGCCATCAGCGACAAGAATCTGCTGGCCTATTACCGGGCATTTCCCAAATCGTTCGACCAGATCAATCGCCGAATTGGCTACCGCGTAAGGCCTTCGATGATTTGGAGTTATGAAGACAGCGGCTATCTCGGACTGATTATCGGCTTCGCCAATGATGGCATCGCGGGGGTTCCGGGAGTTCTGCGAGTGACCGTGGAGAGCGAAAACGGGAAATTGCTGAACAGTGGTTGCCTGGATCCGGGTTATCCCCTACCCGGAAAGCTCCGGCAGGCTCAATTTGTGCTGCCGCAAGGGACAAAGTTTGAGGGTTTGAAACTCAGAGCCGAGATCGAAGTGAAGGGTATGCGCTATCCGGTGCGATGGGCTTGTCACCAGAAGCTCAACGAGGATGGTTCACTCGCTCTGCGTTCTAACCTACGTCACGGCGGGTAAAGGTAGACCATGACGAAAACGTTCTTTTCAATAGGCGTTTTAGCGGCGCTGCTCGCAGCGGGCCCGTCGACACTGCGCCCCGACCGAGCCGCGACGCGTTCTACTTCTGTTGCAGCTGATTTGCCGCGCATTCAAAGCCCCGACCTTCGTATTGAGTTCGATAACAACATGCGCAGCCGCGTGGTTGCACGACTGAAGGGCAAGGAAGTCCCATTGGGCGCGTTCTCCACTTCCGAGACCGTTAAGGGAAGCGAGCGTTCCTGGGACGACTTTGCTTTAACCGCGCAATCGCACGATCGCGTCACTGACAGCTTTGGTGCTGGAGAGAGACTCACCCTAACCGGTAAATCCGGCGCACTGCGGAAGAATCTTTCCGTCATCCTCTACGACGAATTCCCCAATCTTGCGGTCTTCGATGTCAGCTACACGAATATTGGGAAGTCCGAACTCACGATTCTCGAGTGGAACAACAACGCCTATACCATCGACGCACAGCACGCTCCTGCGGAGGTGCCTTTTTGGTCCTTCCAAAGCGGCTCGTACGAGCGTCGCCCGAACTGGTTAGTCCCGCTACACGCTGGAGTCTCTCAGGAGAATTATCTGGGCATGAACGCCAGCGACTACGGCGGTGGCACGCCGATTGTTGATGTCTGGCGCAGAGATGTGGGTATTGGTGTAGGACTCGTCGAGCCAAGGCCGCGTCTAATCTCACTGCCGGTTTCCATGCCCACCGCGCAACAGGCTCAGGTCAGCGTGCAGTATCGTCGTGACCAGTCCTTGCAACCTGGCGAAAGCTTCCACACGTTTCGCTCGTTCGTTGCCGTGCACGAGGGAGATTACTTCCAGACGCTGCTCACGTACCGCCGGTTCATGTCGAAGCAGGGCTTCCAGATGGCCAAAGCGCCGGAGAGCGCTTTCGGCGCGATCTGGTGCGCTTGGGGATACGGACGCAACTTCAAGCCTCAACAGGTTTACGACACACTGCCAACAGTTAAGAGCATGGGATTTACCTGGGTCACGCTGGATGATGGCTGGCAGAACAATTATGGGGACTGGCAACTCGATCCGAAGAAGTTTCCCCGCGGCGATGCCGACATCAAGGCGATGGTGGACCGGATCCACCAGGAGGGATTCAAAGCGCAGCTTTGGTGGTCACCCCTCAGCGCCGTTCCTGAGTCCAAGTTGCTTACGAATGAGCCTGACCTGGCATTGGAAAATCAAGATGGTTCGCGGCGCAAGATTTCATGGTGGAATTCCTACTATCTCTGCCCTGCCAACCCCCGCGTTGTGGCATATCACAAAGAACTGGTGCGCAAGATCCTTGTCGATTGGGGATTTGACGGTCTCAAACTCGACGGCCAGCACATGAACGGCGTTCCTGCCTGTTACAACCCCGCCCACCACCACAAGCGCCCCGAGGACTCGGTTGAGGCTTTGCCCGATTTTTTCCGCGAAATATACGATGCCGCGCAGAGCGCCAAGCCCGGATCGCTCGTCGAGTTCTGCCCTTGCGGCACTTCTTATTCTTTCTTTACCATGCCACATTTTAATATGTCGGTCGCTTCCGATCCGACGAGTTCTTTCCAGGTGCGCTCTAAGGGCAAAACGATCAAAGGCCTCATGGGCGACGATGTTCCATACTTCGGCGATCATGTCGAGCTGAGCGACAATCACGACGATTTCGCTTCCACGCTTGGCATTGGAGGGGTAGTGGGCACGCAGTTTGTGCTGCCTTCGCTAGTCGAAAAACATGGTCGGTTCGATCTCACTCCCGACCGCGAAAAGAGCTTCCAAAAGTGGCTCGAGCTTTATCAGGAGAAGGGTCTTTCCCGGGGTCAATACCTGGGCACGCTCTACGACATTGGTTTTGATCTGCCCGAAGCTCACGTCATCCGCAAGGACAAGAAGATGTACTACGCGTTCTTCGCTGGAACTTGGAAAGGCGAGTTGGAGTTGCGCGGCTTGGACGATCGCGCGTATCACGTCGTCGACTACGTGGACGGGAAAGACTTCGGAATCGTTCGCGGTCCAATCGCACACCTGTCTACCGACTTTTCGAAACACCTTCTGCTCGAGGCGACTCCGAAGTAAGTCTCACCGAAACGTGGACGGCAAGCAGTCAGTGACAGAGTTGCGTGTTGGCGCGACGCAGTTTGCGCAACGAATCCAGTTTCAAATGGTGGTCAAGTCCTGATGAACGCTGCCGGCTCAGATGGTCGACGCAACACTGGCTTGCAGTTTACTCGCGGGAGTTTCGAAGCCTAAGGTTTTTCTGGGGCGTTGATTCAAGCGCAGCGCGACCTGGTCGAGTTGCGCTAATGGACCGACAGGTCGGTTCCTCGCGGGAAGTATTGCCGCAACAGGAGATTCGTGTTTTCGTTGGTGCCGCGTTGCCAGGGACTTTGCGGATCACAGAAGTACACCTGCACATCCGTCGCTACCGTGAAGTCCTTGTGCTTGGCCATCTCTAGTCCGCGATCCCAGGTCAGCGAGCGTTTCAGGGTAGCGGGGAGTTTGCGAACATGTTGACTCAATGCAGCAACGACCACTTCCGTGTTTTTGCTGGGCACCTGGATCAGCATGGCGAAGCGCGAATGGCGCTCCACCAGAGTCGCAATGTAGGTGTTCTTGGCCCCGGCCAGCAGATCCCCTTCCCAGTGGCCGGGAACCGCTCGGTCTTCTACCTCCGCAGGTCTTTCGCGGAGGGAGACGGCATCGACGATCTGCCCTCGTGACTGTCCGCGGGCACTGGCATGGCGCGAGCGGCGCATGCGGCGCTTCGAGCGCAGTTGGTCCAGCAGCTCTTTTTTCAGCACTCCGCGGGCCTGAATGAACAGGCTGCGATAGATGGTTTCGTGGGACACGCGCAGGCTCTCGTCATCAGGATACTGGGTCTTCAGCCATCCGGAAATCTGCTCGGGCGACCCGTCCAGAATCAGTTTACTCGCAACGATGTCCCGCAACTTGCGGTGGAGGGCCAGCAGACACCTCTGCGGTCGCAGGCCGAGTCCCTCGCAACGAGGAGGCCGGGGGTTCCGAATCCCCTCTCGTCCACCATCTTTTCAATCACTTAGGCGACGTCCGATCCGCCGTTGCCAACCGTTGCTCCTCGCGAAACTTCACCGGAGCTATGACAGATCGGCGTGCTCAGTATCCGCCCGACCCGTGCTTCGCGTTCATGTAATGGTGGCATGTGGTATCAAGGTCCGATTGTCCACGTGGCAATGCTCCGCCACGAGGGTTTGGTCTCGCGGGTCGATCCGACCCGGAGACCCCTAGCCTAAATAGCTGAAATGATTCGACGCGCTACCACGTATCATTGATTGACACCCAGATTCCATGCCCGCGTCCGACACCGCCATCCATCTTGACCACACGTCCCGTCACTACTCCATGGGGCTTACCACCGTCCGCGCTGTCGACGATCTTTCCCTTTTGGTCAACCAAAACGAGTTCCTCGCCCTCCTCGGCTCTTCCGGCTCCGGCAAGTCCACGCTTCTGAATCTCATCGGCGGCCTGGATCGTCCCACCTCCGGATCGATCGTCGTCGACGGCCAAAATCTGGCAGCGCTCTCCTCGCTCGACCTAGCTCGCTATCGCCGTAACACCATCGGCATGATCTTCCAGTCTTTCAATCTCCTCCCGCGGATGACTCTTGAGGAAAATATCGAATTGCCTCTTCGACTGGCCGAAATCGACCGCGTGGAACGCCCCGCCCGCGTGCGCGAAGCCCTGGAACGGGTGCGTCTCACGCACCGCATGGGCCACCGCCCCTCGGAACTTTCCGGGGGTGAGCAGCAGCGCGTCGCGATCGCACGTGCACTCGTCAATCGCCCGAAGATTCTTCTCGCCGATGAGCCCACCGGCAATCTCGATTCCGCCACTGGGGAAGCCATCCTGGCGCTCCTCCGCGAACAATCGCAACTCGGCATGACCATCGTCATGGTCACTCATGAGCGTTCGATCGCTGAAGAATTTGCGGACCGCATCGCGATCATGGGTGACGGCAAGCTCCTCTCCGTTGCTTCGGCGAAAGGCCTGGCGCAATGAAGGCTCGCGACCTCACCGACCTCGCTCTACGCAACCTCCGGGAAGCCGTGTTTCGCAACGCTCTCACCACCCTCGGCGTTGCGGTAGGTGTGGCGTCTCTGGTTGCCATGCTATCCCTAGGTGTCGGACTCCAGCAGCTGGCCTCCAAGCGCCTCTCACAAAGCGGCCTCTTCGATACCATTTTTGTGACGCCTAAGAACAGTTTTCGCGGCATGGGCCGCCCGCAACGTGAAGTCCAACCCGACAAACCTCCCCGTGCGCTCGACGCGGACGCCCGCAAGGAGATCGAGAAACTTCCCAATATCATCGAAGTCTACCCCCAGGTTCGCTTCTTCACGGAAGTGCGCTTCAACAATAAGCCTTACGCCACGGTCGTCGCCGGCATGCCGGACTCCTCCAAAAATTCAGGTTCGTTCGATGGCATGCAAGGCCGCTTTTTCTCTTCGCCTACCGCAAACGAAGCCATCCTGCAGGTCGAATTCGCAAAAGATCTTTCTGAGAAACCGGATTCGATCCTTGGCCAGGACCTCATTCTCCGCTACGCGGAGCGCCAAGCTCTCGCCTCGAGTGCGACCGATCCCCCCGGCAGTCCCGGCGAACCGTCGGGGGGCTTTTCCGTCGTACCCAAAGAGCTGCGGTTGAAAATCGTCGGTGTGGTGGAGACCGAACCCGCCGCAGGCTACGGCGGTTATGGCAATGCTCGCCTGCTCATGCCGCTGGAGACCGCCGCCACCCTTCGCGCCGCCCAGGTCAACGACTTGCGTGACATCGTTCGCGATACGAGCGCCAACAAAACCACCTATCCATCGCTTTCCGTTCGCGCGAAATCTCCTTCGCAGGTCGACGCTCTTGAGTCCTCCATCAAGGGCCTCGGCTTCAACACCTTCTCTCTTCTGGACGCGTCCAAATCCCTCCGCACATTTTTCTCAGTCTTCGACTTGCTTCTAGGTATATTTGGCAGCCTCGCACTGGCCGTCGCTACGCTCGGGATCGTCAACACATTGGTTATGGCTATCCTCGAGCGCCGTCGCGAGATTGGTGTACTAAAGGCTCTTGGCGCCGCCGATTCCGACGTCCAGCAGCTCTTCTTTGTGGAAGCCGGGGTCATGGGTTTCTTGGGCGGAATTCTTGGCGTGTTATTCGGCTGGCTCCTCGGTCGGGCACTCACGTTTGGCACCAACGCCTATCTCCACCGCCAAAATCTTAATTCCATCGAGCTTTCTTCCGTGCCTTGGTGGCTCGTGCTGTCCGCTCTCGCGTTTGCTGTACTTGTGAGTCTCGCCGCCGGCTTCTACCCTGCTTCTCGTGCCGCCAAGCTCAACCCCGTCGACGCGCTGCGCTATGAGTAGGTCCGCGCGTTTCTTCTTCCCTTTCCTTTTACTCATCTACCTTTCTTCCCTCCCGAGTCCTCTGCTCGCCACCGGCCGCGTCGAGTGCAAAACCATTCCCAGCAAAATCCTGAGCCGCGGCGTTCCCTACTGCATCGTTCTTCCGCCCTCGTTCGATCAGAACAAGGCGCGGCACTTCCCGGTTCTGTATTTCTTCCATGGCTTGGGGGACAACGAACAGTTTTTCGTCCATTCCGGTGCTTGGAATCTCATGGAAGACATGCGCGACACGGGGGAGCTGAAGGATTTCCTGATCGCAACGCCAGATGCCTGGTCCACGTTTTATATCAATTCCCGCGACGGAAAAGAACGCTACGAAGACTTCCTGGTGCAGGAGTTTTTCCCGTACATCGAAAGCCGATATCGCGCCGCGCGAGGCCGTGCCAATCGGGCTGTCTCCGGCATTTCCATGGGCGGCTATGGAGCGCTGCATCTCGCGTTCCGCCACCCGCAGTTGTTTTCGTCCGTCAGCGCCCACAGCGGCGCGCTGATCGACAGGCTGCCCATTTTTCTGAGTGGTACGGCGCCCAATTCACCGCGCTCGCGCGTGCTCGGGGGCGTCTTCGGCAATCCGCCCGATCCGTCCTTCTGGGACCAAAATAGTCCCATTGCCATGGCCCGCAGCGCAAATCTTGCAGGCCTCAAAATCTATTTCGACTGCGGAGACCAGGACGACTTCGGCTTTGATTCCGGCGCCACCGCTCTCGACAAAGTCCTTACCTCACGCCATATCCCGCATGAATTCCACATCTTTCCTGGCCGCCATGACGCCGCTTACTTCGCCGCGCATCTTCCCGCGTCATTGGCCTTTCACTCGCGTTCATTTCCAAAGTAGCGGCGCTTTTCCGTTCTTGTGGACGCAGTACTCTCTTTCGCATCGGTGCGCCTTATTGGATCAAAGAGAGGAGCACCATTCCCTCTGAATTTGGTTCTACCGTAGGTGTCATGTCCCGCTTCCCGTCCAAAATACCTGCGAGATGCTCGCTGGTGAGCAGTAACCGCAGTATCTATCTCCAAGTCCAGGTCGCCTCGAATACAACCTGAAGTGGGCTCTAACTAATCTCACGATCGACCGTCAGTACATTTGTGTCATCCTCGTTTTTCGCGGAACGGGCCCTTTTTCTAACGCTTATGGTAGAAGTGCTTTCTCTTCCCGACCATTGGAGAGGATGAGCGATGAAGATCCCGCGATTCCTTGAGGTTTTGCTGCAGGATGTTCGTTACGCGGGCCGCATGCTGCGCCGTAGCCCCGGTTTTGCAGCCACCGCAGTTGCAGCGCTGGCGCTGGGGATCGGCGCGAACACGGCGATCTTCACGGTGGTCAATACTGTGCTCCTGCAGCCCCTGGCGTATCCCGAACCCGATCGTCTTGTGCAACTGGAACTGAGTTCACCGCAGGGAAATGGAAACATTACGTCGATTCCTAAGTTCATGGTTTGGCGGGAACAGACGCAAGTGTTTCAGGATGTGGCGGCCTACGATCTCGGCGGGCCGGGTGTAAATCTGACTGGCGGAGATCGTCCAGAACAGCTTAAGGGTGTTCACGTTTCAGCGGCGTTCTTCCCCTTGTTCGGAGCGCGAGTGGTAGTCGGGCGGACGTTTTCGGCGGAAGAGGAGCGCCCGGGAGGGCCTCCCGTGGCGGTGATCGCGGGCGGTCTGTGGCGACGCCGATTCGGCTCCGACCCGAATCTGGTAGGCAAGAGCGTCGACCTAGGCGGCGAACCGTTCACGGTGACCGGAATTCTGGACCCGTCTTTCACGTCCGATCCGCCTGCGGATGTCTACCTGCCACTGAAAGCAGATCCGAATAGCACTGACCAGGCACACTACTTGCGCGCCGCGGCGCGTCTGAAGCCCGGCGTTACGCTGGAGCAAGCGAAAGCGGCGATGACGCTCGCCGCCGAGCAGTACAAGCGAAAGTTTCCCGCCGCTTTGGGTCCGCAGGACAGCTTTACCGCGGAACCCCTCAGGGATACCGTCGTTGGGGACGTCCGGAAAGCATTGCTAGTCTTGCTCGGCGCGGTCAGCTTTGTGCTGCTGATCGCGTGCGCCAATGTAGCGAACCTCCTGCTGGCGCGGGCGACCATTCGGAGGCGTGAGATCGCCATTCGCTCAGCGATCGGCGCGGGCCGCGGACGCCTGATTCGGCAGCTGCTCACGGAAAGCATTTTGCTGTCGCTGGCCGGAGGTTTGCTTGGCCTCGGTCTTGGATATTTCGGCGTGCGCGGGCTGCTCTCTATCAATCCCGGAAATATCCCGCGAATCGGCGATCAGGGATCAGGCATCGTTATGGATTGGAGGGTATTCGCGTTCACGCTGGGGGTCTCGCTATTCACCGGAGTCTTGTTCGGGCTGATCCCCGCGTTCAATGCCTCGCGCACAGATCTGAACATCACGCTCAAGGAGAGCGGCCTGCGCGCGGGGAGCGGGCTGCGGCAGAATAAGGCGCGGTCCATTCTCGTGGTAACCGAGATGGCCCTGGCGCTTGTTCTCCTCGTGGCTGCAGCCTTGCTGATTCGCACATTCGGGGTGCTGCGCAGCGTCGATCCGGGCTTCGACGCACACAACGTACTTACCATGCAGATGTCCATCACCGGGGCACGGTTTAATAAGGCCGCCGGAGTGAACCAGCTGGTGCGCGAAGCGCAGCGTCGCGTGGAACGTTTACCGGGCGTCACCGCGTTGGCATCCACGTGTTGCCTTCCTCTGGAGGGAGGATTCGGCTTGCCGCTCACGATTGAAGGGCGCCCGCTGACCGACGGTCCAGCTCATGGCGGCGCTAGCTGGCGAACCGTTTCGCCTCGGTATTTTGAAGTGTTTAAGATTCCTTTGGTTCGCGGGCGAGTATTCACGGACCGGGACGACGGAAGCGGAGCGCCGGTGGTATTGATCAACGAGGGCCTGGCGAAACAATTCTGGCCAAACAGTGACCCGGTGGGACAGCGCATCACAATCGGCAAAGGCGTCGGCGGTGAGTTCGATGAACCGCCCCGCGAGATTATCGGGATCGTAGGCGACGTGCGGGATCAAGGGCTCGATAACAAGCCTGATCCGATTATGTATGTACCGGTGGCCCAGGTAACCGATGGAGTGACCGCGCTCAACAACGGGATCATTCCGATTACTTGGACGATTCGCACCAGCGTGGAACCCTATTCGGTGAGCAAAGAGATCCAGGGGGAGTTGCGAACGGCGAGTGGGGGATTGCCTGTGGCGCATATCCGGTCGATGGAGCAGGTAAGGGGAGAATCCACATCGCGCACGGACTTCAACATGACGCTGCTGGTGATCTTTGCCGGCCTCGCTTTGCTGCTCGCTGCGATCGGTATCTACGGCCTGATGGCGTATTCTGTGCAGCAGCGGACCCAGGAGATTGGCATCCGAATGGCGCTGGGCGCGAGCGCGCGGGATGTGCGTACGATGGTAGTGAGACAAGGCATGGTACTGGCATTGGCTGGAGTCTTCATCGGCGTAGCGGCGGCGCTTGGGCTCACGCGGTTGATGGCAAGCCTGCTGTACGGAGTCACGCCGAGAGACCCGGTTGCGATGGCATCGGTAGCATTGCTGCTTACCGGGGTCGCTCTCGTTGCAACGTACCTCCCGGCGCGACGAGCATCACAAGTGGGCCCAGTCGTATCGCTACGGTATGAATAGCAAATCCAAGTTTCGGCCCTGACGAATTGGGCTGAAGTTGGCCTGTTCCTGATCAAGTACGAACTGGAATGGCTGCCTGGAAACCCTTTCGCACCAAAGGAGATTTCATGGATTCGAAACAAGTGGTTCTCATCACGGGTTCGAGCACTGGGTTCGGCAGAATGATTGCCGAGACCCTTGCGCGCGAGGGTCACACCGTCTTCGCAACGATGCGCGATCCCGGGGGACGCAACGCCACAAACGCCTCGGAGATTCGGCTTCTCTCCGCAAGAGAATCACTTCCTCTGCATGTCCTGGAGCTTGATGTCACCAATGACGTTTCCGTGGAGCAGGCAGTGCAGACGGCCGTGAAGCAGGCGGGTCGCGTTGATGTCGCCATCAACAATGCCGGCTACGGCCTGATCGGTTTGGCGGAAGCCGTCACCACGGAACAAGCCCAGCAGATTATGAATACGAATTTTTTCGGCTCTGTTCGTGTGAACCGTGCCGTGCTCCCGTATATGCGACGCCAGCGGAACGGTCTGCTCCTGCACATCAGTAGTGGCGCCGGCCGTCTGGTCATCCCTTCCTTTGGCTTTTACTGTGCCAGCAAATTCGCACTGGAGTCGCTCGCGGAAGCCTACCATTACGAACTGGGGCCCCAGGGAATTGAATCCTGCATCGTTCAGCCGGGGGCCTATCAGACCGCCGTCTTCGGCAATATCGTACTGGCCGCCGACCAGGTCCGCACCGACGCCTACGGCGTCGCCAACCAGATCCCAGCCAAAATCAACGCCGTCCTCGCCACCACGGCCGGAAATCCGCAGGAAGTCGCCGATGCCGTATTGCGCATAGTGGAAACTCCCGCGGGCGAGAGAAAGTTACGTTATCGCGTCAGTGCTGCGAATCTCGGCGTCGACGAAATCAACGCTCTCTGCGAACAAGTGCAAACCCGCCTGTTCGAAGCATTCGGCATAACGGGCGATATTGCCTTCGTCCCACGGAGCACAGCCGCGACGAGTTGAGCCACGCGCACAACATGGTCTTGACTGGGCGGCGATATCACCCCGTGCATCGGTTCGCCCGCTCGCTCACCACCGCCGAAGTCGGCCAGCTCCTACCTTTCATGATTGGCGATTAGCGCCCTGGTGGCGCCCTGGTGGCGCCACCGTGTGGTCTTGCGCCGGATCTCGACCACGTGCCTGCTTCTCGACGACCCATCGTCGACGCTAGCGATCTGCGTGCCAGAACGGGCGGGTTTTCCCCTACAATACCTGCCCAATATCGCCACGGCTAACGCGCCTCTACCCGACCTCAATGACATTTCGACAACCTACTTCTTCGTCAGGCAACTCGGAAATACCTTTGGAGTCACCGCGGCGACTGTCATATTCGACCACCGCATGACGTTTCATTCCTCGCGCCTGTTGGATGTGGCAAACCGGCTGGACCCCATTACTACGTCCACGCTGACACAATATGCAAGCCTGATTCATCGCAACGCCGGCGCAGGGAGTAATCCCTCACAGGGAGCGCTGCAGATCCTGCAAAACAATGTGATTACCCAAAGCAGACTACTTTCCGACATTGACATCTATTTCGGGTTAGCGACGCTCGCAGCCTTGGCGCTCATCCTGCTCGGCATCACGCGAGTCACAAAGAAGTTCGGACCAAACCACTTTCACCTGTTCTGAGCCAGGGCTCCGCCTAACTGGGGTGAGGTACGGGCCGCGGATGGATCTAGCCGAAGGGCGCCGGTGCGGGGGGCTGTTTTTTATTGTGACTTCGGGCGAGTAACCCGCATCCATCCATGATCTAAAGATGGGGAGAATTCCGGAAGGCACGGAGTCCACGCCGCGGGAGGAACCGTGAACAACAGCGCCGAGCAGCGGTTGAATGAACTCGGCATCAAGCTCCCGGCCCCGCCTGAGCCGTTCGGCACTTATGCGGAGGCGGTGCAGACCGGCAATCTCCTTTTTCTGAGCGGGATGCTTCCTACGGAAGGCCACGGGGCGAAATTTATTGGGCGCGTCGGCGCGGAGCTCGATGTGGAAGCGGGGCGCAAGGCGGCCCAACTCGCTGCGCTTAACGTCCTCGCTGTCGCGCGGCAGCACTTGGGATCGCTCGACAAAGTGACGCGCATCGTCCGGCTTGGCGTGTCGGTGGCCACTGTGGGAGAGGTCCGCGATCAGCCGAAAATCGCTGACGCCGCTTCCGAGCTGCTGCAGGACATCTTCGGCAAGGACAAAAATCCTTGCCGCCTGGTGTATGGCGTCGCAAGCCTTCCGCTCGGCACTCCGGTCGAGCTGGAAATCATTTTCGAGGTGGGCGTATAGGAGTGGCGGTGTAGAAGTACAGGTGTAAAGTTGCGGCGAGCCATATTCGGTCGCCTCGCCAGCGTGGTAAGTGCTTTTCAACAATCCCGATAATTCATGGCCTGATCATTCATAGGAGGATCCATGGCGACGACAAGAGTCGCAATAGCACCAATGAAGGCGGCCCAGATTCCCAAGCCGGGAGCCGATTTCGAGATCGTCGAGCGAGAGGTGCCGCAACCGACCGCGGGACACGTGCGCATCAAGGTGCAGGCTTGCGGTGTCTGTCATAGTGACCTGTTCACTAAGGAAGGCTTATGGCCGGGCATTCAATATCCTCGGGTGCCCGGACACGAAGTCGCCGGCGTCATTGATGATGTTGGTGCCGGTGTTACCGCGTGGAAGAAGGGGCAGCGCGTCGGCGTCGGCTGGCACGGCGGCCAGGACAATACATGTCGCGCGTGCCGGCGGGGAGATTTTCGCAATTGCCAGAATCTGAAAATTGCGGGCATCAGCTATGACGGCGGATACCAGGAATACATGGTGGCACCGCTGGAGGCGCTGGTGCCGATACCGGACAGTCTAAGTGACGTCGAAGCAGCGCCACTGCTCTGCGCCGGAATTACGACCTACAACGCGCTAAGGCACAGTGGTGCGTACCCCGGCGACCTTGTTGCGGTGCTGGGCATCGGCGGCCTGGGTCATCTGGGAATTCAATTCGCGAATAAGTTTGGTTATAAGGTCGCGGCGATTGGTCAGGGGTCGGAAAACGCGCCGCTCGCAAAGAAACTCGGAGCGAATGTGTACATCGACAGCAAATCGACGAACGCAGCCGAAGAATTGCTGAAGCTGGGCGGCGCGCAAGTCATTCTAGCGACTGCCCCAAGCTCGAAAGCGATGTCCGCGCTGATCGACGGTCTGACGCCGAACGGCAAGCTCGTCGTGATTGGCGCGACAACCGATCCCATTGAGGTCACGCCGGTGCAGCTCATAACCGGAAGCCGAACGATTCAGGGCTGGGCTGCGGGAACAGCAGCCGATTCCGAGGATACGTTGAACTTCGCGGAACTGACCGGCGTGCGCCCCATGATTGAAACCTATCCGCTGGAAAAAGCGGCCGAGGCTTACGCGCGCATGATGGGTGGCAAGGCACAATTCCGTGTCGTTCTGACAATGTGAAGTTGCTAAGGAACGCTCAAGAAGCTCCGTGAGCACTGGTGTGCGAAATCTCATTTGGAGAGGACATCTGCTGGTGACGAATTCGCGGAAGCGGAGCTAAACGATGCATTTTTCCATCTCGGCCCGTTGGACCCGATGCTTGCACGCGTTGATACTTGGTGTGACGTTCGGATCCGTTCAATTGCGTGCCAACGCTCAAGGAAAGGACCGTCTTGTGGAACACCCGACTTTTTATCGTACGGCGCAGGTCGATGGGCTCTCGATCTTTTACAGAGAGGCCGGCCCAAAAAATGCCCCTATAGTTCTCCTGCTGCACGGACTTCCCTCTTCGTCGCGGATGTTCGAGCCTCTCTTCGCCCGGCTTTCCGATCGCTATCACCTGGTCGCCCCCGATTACCCAGGCTTCGGACACAGCGACTGGCCGGACCGGAAAAAATTCGCGTACACGTTCGATCACATCGCCGAAATCATGAACCATTTTACCGAAGTGCTCGGGCTCTCGCGCTACACGCTTTACATGCAGGATTACGGCGGCCCCGTGGGTTTTCGCATGATCTTGGCCCATCCGGATCGCGTCGAGGCGCTTATCGTCCAGGATGCTGTGGCGCACAACGAAGGCCTGGGGGCGAATTGGAAGACGCGGCGGGCCTTTTGGGCCGATCGCGCTGCCAACGAAAGCGCGCTTCGCGTAAATCTCTTGTCGCTGGCGACGACGCGTACGCGTCACGTCGGGGACGATCCAAACATAGAACGCCATGACCCGGATCTGTGGACCGATGAATTTTACTTTCTCAACCAGCCCGGCCAGGCCGACATTCAAAGCGACCTCTTCTACGACTACAGCACGAACGTCGGGAACTACCCGAAGTGGCAGGCCTGGATGCGCGAGAAGCAGCCGCGCTTACTGGTGATCTGGGGCAAGTATGAAGCCTCGTTCGACCCGTCGGAGCCGGAAGCCTATCGCCGGGATGTGCCGCGGGCTCAAATCCACATTGTCGACGGCGGTCATTTCGCATTGGACACGGCTGCGGATGAGATTGCCGGATTGGTCCGAGGTTTTGTCGCTCCGTCCCGTTGACGGGCCGAGGCGCGGCACGTTGCTGTGGCAGTAAGGCGTCGTGGGCGTGGAGCCTGCCATCCCCGTGAAGCGCAGTGACTCTTCGATCCCTTTGCAATGAACCACCAAATGGTACCTGCGCTGATCCGCACGGGTCCCAAGCTTTCGAAGGCGTCTCCTCCCATTTGGAGGCACGATGCCTTCGCATCTCTCCGAGCTAACCATCAATTTTAATTTAGAACTTACTGCGGGAACTGGAACGTTGCCGCATTCTGGCCATTGAGATTTTCGATCACCAGGCCCTGCGAGTTGGTGACCGTCGTGATGCCATTCTGCTGGAGGTAATCCACGATACCTTGCAGCGTCACCACACCGTCGGGATGACCCGCCGCGGCGGCGGTTGCCGGAGTCGAGTCAATGCTGATTGCGGAGTTTCCTGGACTATTGTCATCAACACGATGAAGCAGAATAATGAGCCAGACCTTGTTGTCATGAGCATACTGAATCCACGCGTTGGCCTGACTCTGCGTGGTGTTCATATCGTTTTCGGCGCTCTGGCTCCACAAATAATAGGGATAGAGGTGATTACAGTTGGCGATTGTCCTGCCACCACTACATTCCGTGAGGCCATTGTAGCCGAGGTCAGAGTCGCGCGACCCAAGATACCCGGCAGCCTGAACGGCCTGTCCCACCGTGGCGTTGGGATAGCCGTAGTCTCCATAAGGATAGGCAAAGGTGAGCGGATTCAATCCCTGAGCAATCAGATCGGATTTAGAGCCGGCAATCTCGAGGCTGAGGGAGTCGTCCGTCGTGGTCGGGTTTCCGTACACGTCGACACAAGGAGTCTTGGTAGCTCCTCCGCTCTGGGTGACGCCGCACACCGTAGATAGGCCTTGGTGAGTGCGTGTGTGAGCGCCAATCTCATGGCCATTGGCGGCCATGGTTTGTACTTCAGCCCACGTCAAGAAGTCCGGGTTTCCGGAGACGTCTACGATACCTACAGGACCCAACCCTGGATTCACGATAACGTTATTGGGACTCCCGGTGATGATGTATTGAGTGGTCTGGATACCCGCCGCGTCTAGTATGGGCAAGCCGTTGTCATACATGGACTGATAGCCATCGTCAAAATCGATCGAAACGAAGCCATACTGGCTGACTACGAAATTCAGCGGATTGGACGTAGTTGAGACCGCACCCGGGTTGGTCACCGTGACTGCGACGGTCGCCGGGGATGCCAAATCAGCAGCTGGAACCTGTACCGTGATCGACGTGGCTGTGACGTTGGCCGGACTGAGAATGTTAGAGCCAAAATTGACGACCGAGTTCGAAGCGAAGTTCGCGCCGGCAATGGTCAGGTACTGTAAGTCCGCGCTTCCCGTGATAGCGATTGGCGGGGAAAGAGATGAGAGTGACGGAGGCGTTGGCGGCGGAGGCGGAGGCGTCGTCAGCGTGAAGAAGACTGACCCTGTAATTCCCGCCACTGTTGCGGTTACGCTCGAAGGACCGGCGATATTACCCGTGACGAGACCCGTGGAAGACACTGAGGATGAGCCGTCAGAGGGGGGCACCCAGGTGATACCGCTCGAAATGGGGAACGGTTTGCCGTATTGGTCGACTCCGGCGAGCGTGAATTGCTGCGTAGCACCAACGTTGAAGCTGGCGTTGGAAGGGGTAACGCTGACCGAGGTCAATAGCGGAGGAGGCGGGTTCCCAATGGTCACCGGGAATGATGGGATGGCAAAGGACGGTACCGTCGGTACGGTGACGGTGATATTAACCACACCGGGCGTCACACCGTTGACCGTGCCGCTCAATTCTCCTTCGGAATTATTGGCGGTCACTGTGGCGTTGCCGTTGTCGGTTGCCCAGGACAATGGAATTGCGAGGGGTTGGTTAAACTGGTCGAGCTCGGTAGCGACGAACTTGAAGGCCGTCAATGCCGGGATTATGGGGATCGCAGGAGTGGTTGTGGCGTTCGGTGTGATGATCACCGAATAGAGCACGGAGGGCGCGGCGTTCGTTACCAGGGTAACCGTGTTCGTGGGCATGCCGTTCACCGTCGCGGTGATAACGGTGGTGCCGGGATGCGTGAACGAAGCTACTGCTTTACCAGTCGCGTCAATCATGGCGACACTCATATCACTCGAAGAATAGGTGAAGGTGAGGCCCGTCATCGGATTACCAAACTGGTCGAATCCCATCGCAGAGAACTGTTGTGTCTGACCTGTAAGAATCGCGGTTGGCTTGTGAGGTCTTAGCACCGCGGAAACTAGGACTGAGGGAGCGCCGTTTACCGTTAGAGTCGCCGGGTTGCTGCTTACACCGCCCGAGGAAGCCACTACATGCGAGCTAATGGGGTTCTGTGTTGTGTTGACGCCGGTTCCTGCGCCGCCAGTTATCGGGTTGCCGTCCGAAGACCAGGTGATAGGAGCGACAAAAACATTGTTGTACTGATCGTACGCGGTGGCGGTGAACGTGAACGATGCTCCCGGCGCAATCGTCAGTGTTGAAGGCGAAATGGAAATATGATCCAGCTGCGAAGGTGCGGGGATAGGGGGCGGCGCCGGGGTAGGGGCAGGGGTTGGAGTGGGGGCAGGGGTTGGAGTGGGAATTGGAGTTGGAGTTGGAGTTGGAGTCGGGGTGGGAGTTGGGGTCGGAGTAGGGGTAGGGTTGGGGGTCGGAGTTGGAGTCGGAGTTGGCGCGGGAGCGGGGGTTGGGGCCGGGGCCGCACTCGGAGCTGTAGGCGTGGGTGTCAGTTTCGGCGAGGTGCCCGGACCTCCGGCACAACCACAGAGAAAAATGACCAACGCGACAAAGGATGCTTCCAGGGCTCGGTGAGTACGCATAAAGGACGTCACGTTATGGTGGACCTACGATCGAGCGCGAGAGGAGTCGATGACGCAGAAGCGCGTATCCTGGCGTCCCAATACTTCGGTAAAATCCGGATTCTCGAGTGTTGCCACTTTTCATCGAAATTTACGCCAGAACGGAAGTACGTACTTGGCACACAGATGCACGATCGAACTGGGACCCGAGAGATACCAACCTCCATAAAACATAGCTTCTCCTCACCGCGGTTGTCTGTCGCGCCGAACCTTCCAGTAACACCCAAACTAGCGACACCCGAGAGTAGTTGCATCTCTGCAATTTTAAGGTTTCCGACAATTCCAACAACAGTACGTCAGCTCAGCTTTGTTGCTACGTCAGGTCTATGCCCTTGGTAGTACAAAAATATTCGTAATGCTGTTTTTGCATGGTACTAAAGGCCAGTACTAACGATGGAAGACCGCCGCGCACCGGACTGAAGGTATGCGGCGGGAGAGAGAGATCAGTCAAGGAGACCAATGCCCTGGCTGGCCCTTACCGGGGAAATCAGCATTACCCTCCAGGCGTTTCGGTTATCCGTCAAAGGTTGCGCGACCTCTGCGCCAACCACGTCCCAGACGCCGCCGCATCCAAGCTTCTGAAGCCCGTACAAAACTAGTTGCGCGGCGATTATGAAACTGGTATGCTCCCGCCAAATCAAGGGCGCGTCCCAGCAGCCTTGGATTGGTTGGTTCCCGATTCGGGGGACTTACTGGGAGATCTTTCAATGAAGCTCATCAATCCAAAATTTGCGCCAAAATTCGCTGCTGGCACGTGTCTGTTTGGCATGCTGGCAGCACCCGCTGCTGTATTTGCTGGTCACCATAAGCCGCAGCCGCCGCCACCCCCACCGTGGTATCACAAGCCCGAACCCACCCCTGCCCGAGTTCCTGAGCCGAGTACGTTGGCGATGATCCTCGTTGGAACGGGTTTCTGTATTGGGTTGACTGTCGTCGAGATTCGCCGCAATCGCAGCCGAAGCGTTGCCGCCTGAGCAACGATAGAGTCGTTCTTGCCACCGGCAGACCTTGTCGGTGCATCTGCTTGGCTGGTTGACTACCCCTTTTCTACTGATCCAGTAATTGCCTCAGAATCATATCGTTGCGTCACTCCAAAACCGATGCGCTCTGCTGGCACGTCGTTGCACAAAAACACGGGGGGGGGCACCCTTGTGCTGCTTTCGGCAACGAAACACGCAAATCACATCCTTGCAACGTAACTGTAATCCGGCGCGTTCCACACTGCCGCCATGCCTACCACGGCGGTTTTGGTTCAGGACTGCGACGGGCCGATTACGTCCAGTCCCCTATTTCATGGATCGCTGGCGCAAACGATGTCGGATCTGACGGAATGCCAGCGCTTGCGATACTTGGTGTTTAATCGCGAGATGGGTGAAGGTCTTGAAGCTTCCGACCGCAGTGGCCTGGACCGCGACCGGTTTGACTGGGTCTGCGATCACCTGATGTTGCGCGACATTACCTCCGGCAGGTTGGTCGGCACCTACCGCATGCAAACCGGCTATCGCGCCAAGGGCAATCTCGGCTATTACAGCGAGCAGCTTTTCGACTTCAGCCCTTTCGAGCCGATCCGCGGCGAACTCCTGGAGCTGGGTCGCGCGTGCGTTCACCGCGACTACCGCAATACCACCGCGCTCTCCATGCTTTGGAAAGGCATCGCGTCGTATGCCGTGCTCTGCAACGCGCGCTATCTGGTTGGGTGCAGCTCGATCACTTCGCAGGACGAAAATGAGGGCATGGCCCTCTATCACGCCCTAAGTGAAAAATATCTTGTCGAACCTTTACTCCGCACCGAACCTAAGACTGATTCTCAGTGCAAAGACTCCGGAACCCTCACGGCCCTCCCCCGGCCCCCAAGACTTTTTCGCGCCTATCTCGATAACTCCGCGCGCCTTTGCGGCCCTCCCGCCATCGACAGGGAATTCAAGACCATCGACTTCCTCACCCTCATGGATTTGCGACATCTGCCCAACCGTGTGCGGGCCCGCTTCTTTTAGCGGATCGTTTATTTCACGGCCAGCAATTCCCTGCCAATCTTCAACGCCATTTCTCCCTTGTCGGTTTCGATGAGCCGCCCGCGCGCAAAATCTCGCGTGCCACCGCCTTTGCCTCCGAGCTGCTGAAGGATCTGCTTCAGCAAGGCATTCATGTCGCTCCCCGCTTCGGGGTGTTGCGCAAAGATCAAATGGCCGCAGGGGAATCTCGCCAGTAGCGCGATCGTCTTATCGGATCTAGCAAGCTGTGTCGCAAAATGGCCTAGATACTCCGGCTGCGCGTCTTCCTGGAACAACCGGGAGACGATGCGTCGACCGTCAGTGTCCGCAGGTATCCCCTGCAGCGTTAAGGTAGCTTCCGCTTCTGCAAGTCGCTGCAGCATCCCGCGAAAATCCTTAAACCGCGCGTCTCGTTCGGACACCACGCGGCCCGCCGTCTCGGCGACTTCATCGTGGGCGCATCCCAGCTGTTCGGCCGCGCGCCTCAGCAACAGAAAATCGTTCCGTGCGATGCGTTCCGCACGGCTTCCGCAGACAAACTCGACGCGCCAATCCTGGCGTATCTTTGTGCAGCGGCGCACCAGCATCATTCCAATTTGCGCAGTGCGCTTGACGTGGGTTCCGCCACACGGCTGCAGGTCCGCGCCTTCAATTTCGATGGCCCGCAGAATCCCCTGGCGCTCCACTTCCTTGCGCACTCCAAGCTCTCCGAGCTCTTTGGCTGTTCCGTAGCGCACATTGACCGGCCGGTCGTCGAAGATCACCTGATTCGCCGCACGCTCTGCGCCTTCCAGAATCTCCTCCGTAGGCTCAGCCCCGCGTAGATCGATCGTGCTGACTTCGCTGCCCAAGTGAAACGAAACCGTCGGCCTCCCGAAACGCTCCTGGAACATGGCCGAAAGCAAGTGCTGCCCAGTGTGCTGCTGCATATGATCGAACCGCCTGGCCCAATCGACGCACCCGTGCACCTCGTCCAAGTCAATCTCGCGGTCCACGATGTGCTCGATTTCTTCTCCGGCGTCGCGCACGTCGAGAATGTTCGCTTCCCCAAGCTTGCCAAGATCATGCGGTTGCCCGCCCGACGTCGGGTAAAGCGCGGTCGCGTCGAGGACGACTTCCCACGCCGCCAGGGATTCGTGAACGATCGGTTCGCAGCTAAGCACCCGTGCGGTGAATTCGCGCGCAAACGAGTCATCGTAATAGAGTCTTCGCGTCGTCATATTTTCAGCTTTGCAGCGCGCGTTGCCACGCCTCGGCATACTTGTAACCCGTACCGGTATTGAACAGCACCACCGTTTCGTGCGGCTTGATCCATCCTTTATCCGCAAGATTTCGCGCGGCACTGACCGTCGCCGCTCCTTCCGGGGCTGCGAAGATCCCCTCTAGCGATGCCAGTTCCTTTCCCGCCTGCAACATCTCGTCGTCGGTCACGGTCAGCGCGATCCCCTGCGTCTGCTTCAGCATGCGCAGAATCAACAGATCGCCCAGCGGTCCGGGCACGCGCAAGCCGGATGCCATCGTCGCGGCATTGGGGAAAAAGTCCGCTTTGTCGCGATGCGCCTCCCATGCTTTCACGATCGGCGCGCACCCTTCGGCTTGCACCGCGACCATGCGCGGGCGCTCTGCGCCGATCCAGCCCATCTCCAGCATCTCGTCGAAGGCTTTGCACATGCCGATCAAACCCACGCCGCCCCCGGTGGGATACAGAATCACGTCGGGCAGCTTGCCTCCGAACTGCTCCCAGAGCTCGTATCCCATCGTCTTCTTGCCCTCGACGCGATAGGGCTCCTTCAACGTGGAAACGTCGTACCAGCCCTCATGATCCTTGTGCTCAGCGACGTACTTGCCGCAATCCGAAATCAGCCCGTCGATCTTAATGACCTTGGCGCCGAATGCCTGGCACTCCATCACGTTAGCCACCGGCGTGTCCGAAGGCATCACGATCACCGCCGCGAGACCCGCGGCAGCAGAATATGCCGCCAAAGCGCCTCCAGCGTTGCCTGCCGTCGGCGCCGCCAAGGTCTTGGCCCCCAGCTGTTTGGCTCGCGTCACCGCGGTCGTCATTCCACGCGCTTTGAACGAACCGGTCGGGTTCAGCCCCTCGTCCTTCACGTACAGATGCTGCAGTCCCATCGACGCGCCCAAGCGAGGCGCGGCCAGCAGCGGGGTCATGCCCTCGCCAAGGGTAACCGGCTCGCCCGCCGGCAGAACTTCGGCGTAGCGCCACAGCGTGCGTGCACGGCTCGATAGATTTTTCAGGTTTAAAGTCTCGGCCGCCTGCTTCAAATCGTAGCGCGCGAACAACGGCTTGCCGCAAATACAAACATGCTGTTCGACTCCGGCATCAAATATTTTGCCGCAATTTGTGCACTTCAACTCCAGAACGTTGGTCGCGGTGATCATAAGCCGATGAGTTTAACACACACCTTTTTCGGCTATTTCTGGCAACGACGGCGAGGTCAAATCCCGAAACATGCAGTGTTTCACGCTACAATAGAGCTATGGCTGTGCGCCTGATCGCCCTGGATATTGATGGCACGCTGCTCGATAGCCGGTGGAAATTGCCGGAAGCGAACCGCGCCGCCATCGCCGAAGCGACCCGTCGTGACATCGAGGTAGCCCTGGTCACCGGCCGCCGCTACGACTTCGCCATGCCGATCGCGCGCGAAATCGATTCCCCGCTGACCATGATCGTCAGCAACGGCGCGCTGGTTAGGACCCTCGATGGCGAGACGCACGTGCGCCACTTGCTCCCGCTCGGCACCGCCCGGCGGATTCTGGACGCCACCAAGCCGTGGCGGGAAGGCACCGGCGTAGTTTTCGACCGTCCTCGTGAAAATCAGGTCATGCTGGAGTTCCTGGAAACCGACGATCCCATCCGTCAGGCTTATTACGCCCGCAACAAAGAGTTTCTGGGCTGCGCCCGACCCTTGGAAAGCTGCCTGACCGAAGATCCGCTCCAAGTAATGTTGTCTGGCAAAGTCCAACCGATGCGTGATGCGGAAGCATCTCTACGAGCGGTGCCCTTCGCGGCGGAGTTCCGCCTTGCGGTCACCGTCTACGAAAGCCGCGATTTTGCGATGATCGATGCGATTCATCCTGACTGCTCGAAAGGCTCTGCTCTGGCGGAATGGGCGGCCCTGCGCGGATTTGAGCGCGAGGAAGTCATGGCCATCGGGGACAACCATAATGATCTGGAAATGCTGTCGTTCGCGGGAATCCCCGTAGTGATGGGCAACGGTGTGCCGGAGCTGAAGAATTTCGGCTGGCATGAGACCGGCACCAATGATGAAAACGGCGTGGCTGTAGCCATCGAACAGTTCGCACTGCGCGAGGCGGCCTCATGCGCGTGAATTACCTGCCCTTTGCACTGGCATTGTTGTTGCCGGTGCTTTCCGGATTGGCGCCCCAGGCGCACGCGGAATATTTTGTGCTGCAAAGCGGGCAACGGCTCCACGTTACCGGCTATCAGCTTCTCGGCGACAAGTACCGTTTGCAGATGGCGGGAGGTTTTGTGGAACTGGCAGCGCCGGACGTTGCGGGCATCGAGCCTGAGGACGTCTTTACCTCGGCTCCGCCTGTCACCGCGGCGAAGGCGCCCTTTCGCGACTTGATTGAAAGCGCGGCCGCCCGATACCACATCGATGCGGACCTCATCACCAGCGTCATCGGCGCGGAATCGAATTTCAATCCCAGGGCCATTTCGCGGCGCAACGCGCGCGGCCTGATGCAGCTTCTGCCACCGACCGCGGCGCGCTTGGGAGTGCAAAACATTTTCGATCCACGCGAAAACATCGACGCGGGAACGCGTTACTTGCGCGATTTGTTGCTGCTCTACAAGAACGATCTAGCGCTCACCTTGGCGGCGTACAATGCGGGACCACAGCGGGTTCAGCAGTACGGCCGGGTTCCGCCATTCGCCGAAACGCAGTCCTACGTAAAGTGCGTCATGAGCGCTTATGCCAAGCGCAAATCGGGTCTGCCGGATGCTAAGCCTTCTACGACGACCGCGCCAGTGGCGTCCGCGAGTGCTGCCCCTTCGGGCTCATAACCCGAAGGTCGTCAGTTCAAATCTGACCCCCGCAACCAATTAAAGCATTAAGCAGCAAGGGCTTCCGAAAATCCAAGCGGAAGCCCTTTTTGTTGAATTGCAGTTAAGCTGACAGAATTCACCGCTTTTTCGATTGCTTCCCCGGCTCTCTCTGGCGCTTCGACATTTTCTGGCATCTCGGCATGGGTGTAGACATCGAGGGTCAAGGAACCGCTCAATGCGTGGCCTAGCCGTTCCTGAATCGTCTTTAGCGGCACTCTGAGGGAGTCCAGGAGTGAAGCATTGAAGTGGCGAAATGCGTGGAACCCTGCCTGCTGAATCTCCAGCGAAACGAGCAGTGGTACTAGCTTCCGCTTCCGAAACAAGTTCATGTCCCACGCGCTGCCCGTTGAAGTCGAGAACAGGAAGTTGTGCTGTTTGGCTTTCTGACGCTCCAACTGTTCCGACAATAACTTCGCAAGTTGTGATGACACGGCGACAGTTCGCAACGAGTTCTGAGTCTTGGGCGTGCTCACCAGGCCGTTCCACACAGCGTGGTTCACAGTAACCTTGGCCGGACCGACGTCAGCTATGGTCAATGCCGCCAACTCACCCGCTCTTAAACCAGTCTCCGCCGCGAGCCAATAAAAAGCCCTTATATCCGCTTCTGACGCGGCAATGATTTTCGCAACGTCTGCCATACGGAAGTATCGGGGCTTTTTCTTGGACGCTCGTGGGAGTTTTGGCTTCGGAACCATTCTGTCGATATAACCCTGAGCAAGAGCCGCCTCTAGAATCAAGCGGAGAGTCGCCCAAAGGTTGCGAGTCGTCTTTGGCTCGTACCCTTCGGCATCCATCTTGGCAACGAGCTGCTGTACATCCGCTGCCCCGATTTGCCGGAGTTCTTTGGAGCCGAAGAAGGCTTTGAGTCGTTTAGCCTGTCCGCGCATTGTTGCCTGCGTGGAAGGCTTGGACAGAGACAAGTAGTCCCGCTCCCAGATGACCGCAAATGCGTCGAACGTCACGCTCTTGTGTTCACGAGACGGCCCCGAGATGGAAGAGTTCACGCGATCAACACACGGCTGAAAAAGCCGCTGCGCTTCCCTTTTCCGCATCTCTTCGCCATTCGGTTTGCGAATGGGGCCGAGAACTACAGACTTGCGTCTCCGTCTTTCTACACCATTCGAGTCGAGGACATACTCGGAATACATCCCCAACCAAACGGTCTTTGCTTGGTTCTGATACACGCTACCTCTTTGGAATCTTCGACGGGCCACTATTTCTCCTTTGGCCGTCGAATCAATCGCCGGGAGAATAGTAGCAGGATTGCCGCCGACAGTCGCAAGCGGACCTTTCTTAGTGAGATGTGGCATGGACAAGCCAAAATCCAGACGCAGTTCTGCGCCTTGGTTGATTTCAGCTTGTCCAGGAATTGAGTCCTGGACTCTTCGTGGCCTTATGGATTTCGGCTAGCGGTTCCGCTGGCCTACTGATGCCACTACCGTTCGTAACCCCGAACCAGATGTCTGAGCACGCTCGACGGCGCGATCTGATGCGGTTGCGACACTTCTTGAGTCCCTGTCGCGGCGTAGTTTGTGCCCGTGAGGCACCGACTCAAACTAACATCGGAAAAAGTTACTGATCACTAATCGCTGTAAGGTCTTATGGCGCTGACGCGAGGTCGCCTAGCGCCGTTGGCAAGAACCACTCACGCCACACATCCTCAAATGTTCTTGGCAGAAGCGCCAATATTCGCCAGAGTTCAAAAACGTCCACCTGATCCATGTGAGCCCGGTATTCAGCTTTGTCGAATCCGGTTGGGATCGGCTTTGTCTTCGTGAAGTATCCTGGTTGTCCCGTCTTGATGAATCGTTTCAACGCCGCGCCATTGTAAGGAATTGCCGCACACATCTCAGTGTCATCCCAAAAATCATACTTTACGATCTTGTGTGCAAATACGTTCGCAAGACACCGCCAGTCCGAATCGTGAGCGAACTGCAGCTCGGCGTACTGGTAAACGAACCGCTGGAAGGCAGCCAAGAGCTTCGGACGCTTAGCATACCAACGGAGGGCGATTAGACCCGGTCCTGTGCCAACCTCATTACGAGATGGCACATGGATTGTGCGGCTGTCCTTCGATCCGTAGTCCGGGTGTCGCGGTCTCAAAATCTTGTCGATGTAGTCGTTTAAGCAAACAAAGCAGCAGCGTTGAGCCTTAAGATCAGCGATGATGAGCAAGACAGGAACTCCGATCCCCATACGCTCCACGGTAATCAACTCAGACGTTTCAAGTTGAAACCGGTAGGTGTCGATGTCCGCCACCTTATCTGCCCGATCCAGCCGCTCAGGCCCCTTCTCAACATTTCTTCGGCCGAAGACTGCCAGCGGTTTAACGACGGGTTCCGCGACACTCTTGAGTTGAACAAACAGGTGCTCTCCGAGGGTCTCATATGTAGATGACCCTCCGGTGGACGTCCCAGCAGGCTTGAAGACCTCAAGAGTAAAGTCCAGTCCGTAATCGGGACGGTACTCCCGCATGATCCAATGTTTTGGCAGCTTCGACCGAAGGAGCCTTTCTCCTTCTTGATCTATCAGATGCTGCTCCGATCTTCCATCGGACCTGCACCCCGGTTGTCCAAGGTGGTGCGTGATGAAGCTGCGAATTAAACTGTTGGGGCTGCTGGGCGGCTTCCCGGCGTGAATCCGGCGCAGGCAGCGCAAGAAGATGCCTTCACTGGAATTGATTGAGGGCTCCGACTGTCCCTGTGAGCATGCAGTCTGGTTTATATTGTTCAATGGGTGGCGAGCGAAAACTTGCCGTAAATGCCACAGTCGATATATCGCCGTTGGAGCAGCAGAGTAGATACTGCAGTAACGATTGTTCCTACGCGTACCGGGTGATCTCAAACAGGAACTCCCGCAATAAGTGTTACGCCAAGAATCGAGAAAAGTATAACCTAGCGCGACAAAAGGCCAAGAAGCGATAGCCTCGCGACAATCAAATCATCTAATGAGGTCAGCTTGAGGCGAAACCTCGACCTACCGAGGCGGTCGCCAACGGCAATAATCGTTACGGACGACGCTCGCGAAATGCCTGGAACATGTCGTGCCTTCCGACCGCCTGGCTGTATTTCGCATTCCCGCTCGATATGCTGGGCGTACAGTCTGCGGCCTTTTTCATTTGCGCTCCGTTTCGTCAGTGGACGCTCCAGCGTTTTAACAAGCTGGACGGTGTCGCGAATGTCGCCGTCCATTTCCACGATCACTTCAATGTCGGTGTACACGATCCCGTCAGCGTCGGTAAAATCCGGCACGCGAAAGACGACAGAGGATTGTTCGTTCTTCATCGCGCCACCAGTCCCAGCTTCTGGATACCCGCGAGCACGCCTCGACGTAGCGGTGCTCCAAAATGACCGTGGGCCAATAAGGCTGGTACCCGTTGTCCGCGCCGATGTTGTGGTTCGCCCAGTTGATGCCTAGCTTGGTGTTCGGCACGAGGAGAACCAAGGCACCTTCGTACCGCACGGTGAAGTCATGTTTCTCTGTAGGCGTGCGGCGGCGGAACGGGATGACTTTTGCTTTCTTGGGTAGAACTTCGTGCTCAGTCATTAGTTCTCCTGCGGCGGGATGCCGCCGAAGATGAAATAAAAGAAACAATCCATAAGGCTGTAGTCCTTGGTGCCAGCATTTGGTTCCGGTCCTCAGGTTGGGGCATCCGTTCCATCTCAATCCCTCAACGCATCGACGCCCTTACGTTTGTATAGTTTGATTAGCTTGTCCGCGGCGACTTGTATCAGCCAGTTGATGCTGCGTTGTTCTTTATCGGCAATCTTCTGCAACGCCTCAAGGGATTTAGCCCGCAGTCGAAACGATCTAGGATTCGAACGCATCACCGCGCCTCCGACAAACGGCTACAGTGTAACACCTAGTAGCTACAAGTCAAGAATTAGAAGGTACTACCGGGTGCTGCTCACCACGAGTGAGGACATGATGCCTGGAGAAATGACTCGAAAGTTTAGTTTGGGAAACGCTCAGGTGGGTTTTGCCCCTGCGGCCGTATCCTCTTTCGAGGGAGCACCGTGGCCTGGCTAGGCTCGGTTGCTAGACGGCCAGAATCGCCGTCATTCTTGATACAGTCTTAAGGATACCGCGAGCTTGCCCGGCGACGAATAGTACGGGAGTACCAAAAAGCCGGGGTTCAGCGAGGCGAGGCGGGAGTTGACGCCCAGCACTTCGACGAGGCGCTCAAGGCGAAGTCCTAAAGTGGGTGAGACTGGGCTATCGAAAGCCTGCCCGAGAGGTTCAGGCTGTTGAGGAGAGAAGATTCGAAATGATTATGGCCTTTCTTCAGACGACAAACCGATAGCGCGTGGTCTTGAATGGACCATGAAAAACTTTCTTACTGGAGATGCGAGCGATCAGACCAGAACTGAATTCGCCTGCTTCCTGCGCTCGGAACCAGAAAAAAGCGCGATCGCCGTGTCCACAGAAATCTTGCCCGCGCCAAAAATCAGCACAATCAGAGAAACGATCAGAAACGCGAACGGGGCAGCGGCAATGAACTTATCCGGATCTGAAAAGAAAGAGAGCAGCGCCTCACGGTCACCGATCACGTAAGCCATGGTCAGGTTCACGGTAAGTACGAGACCTGTGATTCTCGAGGCCAAGCCCAGACCGAGGAAAATGCCACCGAAAAACTCGACGCAGGCAATGAAGACGGCCATTTGCGCGGGCATCGGCAAGCCAAGCGTAGCGAAATAGTCCCCCACATTGGAGAGATGATGGAGCTTGCCCCACCCGCTCTGAGCAAGTTGACATCCCCAATAGAGCCGCACAAGTAGGAGGAATGGCGATTGCAGGTAAGAAACCAAACCGAAGAACTGTTCATGCCACTGCTTGATTTTCGCGATTACTTTACTCATGATTTCTATCTACGCTCTTTTCTCACGGCTTTTCCGGCTGCAGCCGTTTTCATCTACTCGCCAAAACCAGCCCAGAGTTGCCCAAGTCTGAAACGAGTGCTGAACAAATGCCCCGCGCTCTGCTTCAGGGACTGAGCTCTTCCTGAAAGCCAACTCGATGGCGCGCTCGACCGTCTTTCCACTCCGCAGCGCGCTGAGCAGCGCAAATTCTTCTGGCTTGATGCGGCGAAAATAGACGGAGAAATCCAAACGATGAACTGCCAGAAAGATTTGCACAGGTTCAAGTTTTGCCACCGAGCGGACCTTGCTCCGTTTTCCCCGCTCAATAACAGCGTTGCTTGCAAAATCAGGCGTGTCATCCCCGTGTTTCACTTTCTGGAGCAGGTCGTCCACCGGATAATGCAATTCGAGGAGCTGCACATACGGCTGAATGCTTAGTTGCAGATTTGGTATGTCGATCTCACTGAAGTCTTTGGCACGAAGGGTGGGCTTTGCCTGACCGTCGAAGGCTTCGATCTCTGCCCATTCGAGACGAACCATATCGAGGGCGAGCACGCGCCTATCGCGTGCCCAGCTCGGATTTTGGCACAGCCACGTCTCCAAGTGTGCCCCCAGATTTCGAATTGTGAAGGAGCGTGAGGGACATTCCGTGAGATAGACCTTGCACATGGATTCAAACCGTTGGCTGCCAAGTATGGCCTGCAGCCCGGGAAAATCTTCGATCATGCTTGACAAGAGGCGAAACCAGTATTGCCGACTGTAAATTTCTAAACGTTCAAATGAAGTGAGACGATCATTCGGCTTGATGAACCGGGCCGCGTAGGCGCTCATGCGCCCTCCGCCAGGCGCTGTGCGCCGCATGCGCTCAGACCGCGTCAGAGGTTGCATGACGGCGCGGGCAATGGCCCTCTGAAGAGGGGCGAGCTTCACACTGCCACCTCCAGCGTCGTGTCCGCGAGGAAGCGATTGGCTTTCATGGCTTCTCTGTGAACTTCCTCGAAGGAAGGGATACTGTCGTCCCACTCGAGCAGTGTCGCAGTATGGCCAGCGCGTTGAATGGCACGCTCGTAGAGTCTCCACACGGGATCGAGCACCGGATGGTCGTGTGTATCGAGGATGTATTTTTTGAATTTCGAATGACCAGCAATATGGATTTGCGCCACTCGCTCCGCAGGAACACTGTTCACATAAGTCAAAGGATTAAAGTTGTGATTTTGCGATGAGACGTAGATGTTGTTCACATCAAGGAGGATGCCGCAGTCAGCCTGCTCAACTACCTCATTTAAGAACTCCCATTCGGTCATTTCCGAAACATGATATTCGGCATAGCTGCTGACATTTTCCACAGCGATGGGAACTTCGAGAAAGTCCCCCACCTCTCTCACTTTTTGCGCGGTAAGGCGAGCTGCTTCGAACGTATAAGGCATGGGAAGGAGGTCGTGGGTGTAGCGTCCATCGACGCTGCCCCAGCAGAGGTGGTCGGAAAGCCACGGAGTCTTCGTGCGCTTCACCAGTTCTTTCAACCGGCGGAGGTGTTCACGGTTGGACTTTTCCGCCGAGCCGAAATACATGGAAACCCCATGCTGCACAACTTTGTACTGTTCAAGAATCTGATCGAGGATGTGCAGCGGCCGTCCACCGTCGATCATGAAATTTTCAGAGATGATCTCAAACCAGTCGACGACGGGTTTGCGAGAAAGAATATGCTCGTAATGTGGAGCGCGGAGCCCAATTCCAATCCCGTAATCTGTAAACCCATTAAAGCGATTTCCAGGCATCTTTTTTTTAACTCCTTTGGCGAAGGAAAGAGGGCCAGGAGAATTCTCCCAACCCTCCACATCGGACTGCACCTGATTTGAAACTACTCCTGAGGCGGCTTGGAGCCATCGGTCGCGCAACCGCCCTTGCCCTTGCAGGTGTTCTTGCCTTTGCAGCCATTGTCGCTAGCTTTGCAACCACCCTTACCCTTGCAGGAATTCTGGCCTTTACAAGCGTGCTTTTCCTTGACCTTCTTGTCGTCCTTCTTGTCCGTTCCCTGGTCCTGATCCTGCGCGTTGAAAGAATTCTTCAGCGAAGGAAGCTGCGTCGAAGCCTTAACTGCTGCTCCGGTTCCGGCGAACAATCCCGCGAACGCCGCACCAGCGAGCAATGCCTTTGTCGTCTTCGTCATATCGAAAATCTCCTGTCGATTAGAATGAGATGCGAAACACCATCCGAACACTCTTTCCGCCTCGCGAATCGCGAATCTCGCCGCCCGGTTCGACCAAACTGGCTCTTTGCTGCGATTCCGAGGCAGTCTCGAACGCCCTAGCAAAAGTGCTTCGTCCACTGAATGAGAGTCACGAGGCGACTAAAAGTTTCCGAGTTTTTCAGCATTAATTGGATTCGAGACCCTGCAACGCAGGGGCTGCCAGTTGATGAGAGCTCCACAGACGTAAGAATCCTAGCGTTAAGAAGCTAACCCTTTTTCTCTGGCTTGTGCTTCCCGATGCAGATAGGACAAGGCGAATAGCCTTCGCGAATAGCCTCCTCGACCGAGAGAAAGTTCGGCTTGCCATGCAAATAAGGAATGTCAATCCGCGTTAAGAGGACCCGCAAATTTCGAGGCAGAAACGAAGAATTCGCTCGAAATATATCCTTGAAAAGAGACATTCTTGACTGTCCTGATGGGAAGTCATTGCACATGGATGGGCTCCATGCAATTTGAAGCTCGTTGAGGTGATAAAGGAGTTCAGGAATGGAAGGGTGTAGGACCTTGTCGCCTGAACTCCCCTTTGGACCTCCCTGCGGAGGGATGATCTAGTTGCTTCCGGAACTTCCTGAAGCAAACCCGTTGTCGTGTGATCTCGCTGCGGCCTCCATGATCGCCGAGCGGGAAACGGAGATGTTGTAAACGTCATATGCTGTCTGAATTCTGCTGAGGAAATGCTGTTCACCAACTCGTTCGAAACTGACGCTAGGTTTATCGGCACGAGCGCTTTCGATCTCGATAGGATGGACAAATACGTTCGTACGATTCTCAAGGCTGCTGAGGGCTAGTCCTGCGGATTTGTCATCCGAAACGCGGCTAACTCTGTATTCGCCTGCAGGAAGTGTCTTACCACTGACTACAAACTCGAAGGGCATAGTTACAACGACTTCGCCTCGATATTGAGCCCTGGCGACTACACCCATCCCAAGAACGCACATAAGTGTGAGTAAAATGCTTGCATACCTCTTCTTCATTATTTCTCCTTTGAAACGTTGGGGATCTCGTTGCTGATCCGTGCGTCGCCCGGCTCTTCGCCTACAGGAGCGCCCAATAGTGCTTGTTTCAACAATCATCCTTCAAACGTATACAGACAGTGAGATGTGCTTATGCATGAAAGGTTTCCGGAATTCGGCTTGAAGAGCTTGCCGCGCCAGTCAGCTCAGGGGGCGTGGAAATACCATGCCGGAACCGAGATGGAACGAGCCCGTAATTTCGAAATAAGTCTGAAACCTTTGGGCGGCTCGAAAATCTCACTGAACTGGCGATTATAGGCGTGGCGATGAGTGGGCACTGCGATGTTCTTCTCAGAGGGACCGTGCGCCCAGCGCCTTGCTACAAAACTAGTCACGATAGGAGCTTCGAATGGGAAACGTAAAGCTTGTGGTCATATACCCGCAGCCCAAGGATGTTGGTACTTTTGAGAAAGTCTATCAAACCGAACACGTGCCGCTCGCAGTGGCGAAGCTGAGTGGGAAGACCAAAATAGTGGCAACAAAGGTGTTAGGCTCGCCGCAAGACGCTGCTCCTTTCTACCGCATTGCAGAGGTTTACTTTCCGTCGATGCAAGCTCTGGAGGAGTGCGCAGCGTCAGACGGCGGCAAAGAAGCCCTTGCACACGCCGTCAAGATTTCTTCAGGGGGGACACCAGTTTTCTTGGTGGCCGAGGAAGAGACTTTCACGTTCACCCAAACGGCAGCTGGTTAGTCTCCCCGGCCAGTTGATCTCGGTCAGCGGGGGATCGAGCTGAGCAGGGTTAGGAATCCCGTGCAGAATCTCAATTGGTTAGGGAGAAAGATCATGCGTTTCAGTTTTACTATCTTGGTGGCATTTTCTATTCTCGCGGGCGTTTCACTTCGATATAGTCATGCTGCGATCCGAGCTGCGGAACCGAGCGGCGATGACACATCGCGCACTCCTGTGCTGATAGAATTGTTTACATCCGAGGGCTGTTCCAGCTGTCCTCCCGCCGATGCCCTGTTAGGAAAGCTCGACCGATACCAGCCAGTAAGCGGCGCGGAGATCATCGTTCTCAGTGAACACGTGGATTACTGGAACGATATCGGATGGACGGATCCCTATTCTTCACACGAATACAGTGAACGACAAAGCGCATACGCGGCCCGGTTTGGTCTCGGGACCATTTATACGCCGCAGATGGTCGTCGACGGACATTTTGAGCTCGTTGGCAGTGACGAACGACAAGCGATTCGGGCAGTCGAGATTGCGGCGAAGGTCGAAAAGGTACAGTTGATGCTTTCTTCCGTTCACGTTGAAGGCCCCAAAAAGTTCAGCGTGCATATCGAGACCGGTCCCCTGCCTTCTTCCATTACAGCGAAGTCAGCGAATGTTTTCCTTGCGATAGCCGACGAGAGCGATGAGTCGCACGTGATCCGTGGAGAGAACGCTGGAAGAACCTTGATGCACGTGGCGGTCTTGCGGGACCTTGCCCCAGTCGGTACGGTGGCTAGAACCGACAAATTTTCCCGGGATGTAACGCTCAATTTCGATATCGGGAATCGACGCGATCTTAGGATTGTGGGGGTCATTCAAGAACCGGCTGCAGGAAGGGTCTTGGGAGCGGGCTCAGCTCGGCTTTCTAATTAGCTTCGTTCAACCTTTGTCTCTTAAAAAACGGTTTGTCAGTTCGCAACAGCAAAGGAACGAAATCGAATCTGGAGCAGAGGAGAAACTATGAGTGATGTCGTCTATGTCTCGAAGTCGAGTATCGAACGCTGTCGAGGACCACTGCGCATCGCACATCTGCCGGGTGAGTCCCAGCCCGTGATTTACAGTGTCCATGGGGCCATCGCCACGCACTACAGGATCGACCCTGCTACCTTGCAGGAGTCGCACTCCTCAACCATTGACTACGTCATTTCTGCGACCGCTGGTTGAATGATGGGCACCTTTGGAGGTGCGCTGGAAGCGCGCCAAATCGATGCCAGCAACGGGAAATTGACCGCCGAGGTAACCGGAGAGGTCGAGGCGGAGGAAGGTGTACTTGTCATCCGCCGCATTCACGTGGCAATGCGCCTGGAGGCGCCCGAAGAAAGTAGGGGATCAATCGAGCGGACCCACGGAATTTACGCTATGCGCTGCCCACTCTACCGGACGTTGCGGAAAGCAATCCAACTCACTTCCTCGTTCGAATTGGTGCCTCCGCCGGCAGCGAACCAGTGACGCGCATGTATCAGAGAGCAGAGGAGATGCGCGCGTTATTACGGCTGTTCGCGGTTAACGCCAGCCCACTTGAGAGCCGCACTTGAGAGCATTTCCTGAAACCTTTTGGCCAGGCAGGAATCACACTCAACAGGCCCGCTTGGCCCGCGGGTAGTCTGGATTCCGATCAGGCAAGTGAGATCGCTTCTGTCGGCAAAGATGAGCATGACACAGTCGCAATTGCAGGCCAACGAGGCTGCGCTCATAAAGAGCGTCTGCCGTGGCGAGCGGGAGGCTTTCTACGAGTTGGTGCGTCCCTATGAGCGCATGATTTACGCCACCGCGATTTCAGTTGTGAACAATCCAGCTGACGCGGAGGAAATAGCGCAGGAGGCCATTCTCAAGGCCTTCTCTAACCTGGCTAGCTTCCGTGCGGAAGCAAGGTTCAGCACCTGGCTTATACAAATTACATATAACGAAGCAAAAATGAAATTGAGGAAGGCGCACTCGCACCTCTACGAGTCGATTGACGACCAACATGCAAGCGAAGAAGGGGATTTTTGGCCGAGAGACTTTGCCGACTGGCAGCCAATACCTTCCGAATTGCTCGAACAAAATGAGATTCGGCAAGCAGTGCAAGATGCAATCAATTCGCTCAGCCCCGGTTATCGGGAGGTGCTAGTCCTTAGGGACGTTCAGCATTTGAGTATCAAAGAGACGACGACGATTCTCGGACTTTCGGAAGCAGCTGTGAAGACTCGGCTTCATCGAGCGAGGTTGCTCCTGAGAGACAGCCTTGCCCCTGGATTCGACGGTTGCTGGATTAAAGGGCAATCGTATCGAAAAGTTAGACCATGGTAAAAACAAGAGGGCGCAATGACAACAATTGAAATCAGTTGCGTCGAAGTATGGCGGGAGATCTCCAATTATCTAGACGGGGAGATTTCTCGTGAGCTGCACGAAAGAATGGACGCGCATTTCAAAGCCTGTGCGCACTGCACGGCGGTACTCGACGGAACTCGAAATGTCGTAGGACTGGTCGGGGACGGAAAGGTGTTTCAGATGCCCGACGGGTTCAGCAAGCGGCTATACAAAAAGCTTCAGGACCTTCCGTGAGCGTCTGCCCCGACCGATGGAATTTGTTCAGGCCGAAACTGATCGGCGATGTCATGGTTATCCATGTACATCCACAGCTTCCAATTCCCGCCTTTGTTTCTCCGCCAGATATCCACATAGCGATCTCTGCGATGAATCGGTTCGCCACCGTCCTTAGGCGTCAGCGTTAAATCATGCCACCCGTAATCGTAGGCAACGTCTCCCTGAAGACGAATCTCGATCACAATCACCACCAACTTTACTGTAAAGCGTTCGAATAGATTCGCGAGTCGATTTTTCAATGCATCCAATCCGCTCTTGCCAAATTCGCTCGGTTGGCCGTCGGAAAAGTTAATGAGATCTGGGTCAGCAATGGCCAGTACCCGAGACGTATCCCCACGGTTAAGACCCTCCCGGAATTCGCTCTTGGCCGCGTTGACCGCATACAAGTCATCCATACGCTTTCTCCGCTGTTGAATTGCAATCCACGATGTTGTTGTGCGTCTCCGGAACTTGTCGAACATCCCTTTTCACTAATGCGCTTTTCTCGTGGCTTCGCCTTTACTTTGCGGGGGCGCGCGTGTTCAGCTCCAAGCCACCGAGAGCTATCGTCGTAAATCCGTAGTGCTGACGGTGAGACTCCCCACGAGCCTACCATTCATTCTGCCGATTGACTTTCTAACTGTGACTTCGTACCTCCATTTCTCGATGTTGCCTGCAAAAGTCACGACTCGCGTGGCCATGTGGAGTGTGACGGTAGCCGGACGGGCTCCCCATGGTCCATAAACGGGGTTCTGGGAAGTTGCCCGCAACGAATCCCCGATCCTGGACGGCTGTCGGCAACCCGGAAGTAATCGGAAGAAGGCATTGGGAAAGCTCCTTCAACCTTGAAATCGGACTAAACCACTACCTTCTTCGCCTGCTTCCTAACCTTCGCCCACCGCTTCTTCGCCGCCTTCGCAATCGCCGCCCTGCCAGCAGCCGACAGGAAGAGTCAGAAGAGACATCGAAGCAGCGATTTTCTAATCTGCGCGGGTGAGCGTGGACGTCCGGCGGTGCGGTTAACAGCAACGAATTCAGCTGTGTTGTTACTTTACTTCAGGTGTTTTTGCGAGGAAAACAGTTACAACCTTGCATTTACTGCAAATTCAGAGACTCAGCGAGGCTCTCCAGATTTTGCGGTCGCACGCGAATGACTCCACGCCGTGGGCTATCAATGTCCGCTATGAGAAAGAGCGATATGGAAAGAGCGATGGGCAGAATGAGAAGGAGGAAGGCGCTTCTTCCATGTGCGCCGTAACCTATCAATACGTTACAGAAAATGGAGATCGCGATCAGAAGCAACCATGCCGCGGTGGGTATACGGTTCCACCAAGCGGCCTGCGTGTATCCCTGAGAGTTCAATACATCGTTCATGCCGCTAACGACGAGAGCGTTGACAGGTGTTGGTTGAGCGGCAGTGGGCTTAGTGACGGCGGTCCAAAGCTGCGTCTGCAGTCGAGCGGTTTCGGCGTTGATCTGGCGAAGCTGTTGCTCGCTGCGCGCTTCGTAATAGAGAATGCGCTGATCCAGATAGCCAATGAGCGAGGCGCGCACTTTCGACGCGTCCGCCTCCGGTAAGAAGTCGGCTCGCACGTATTCCGTCCCAATTGCGTTGGCTTCTTGCTCTTCGAAGGTCTTGCGCTGATCGTACCTACTTACTGCCATCGAAAAGGTGAAGCCAATGATGAGAGCTAGCAGCGTCAAGGTGGCACCGAGAAGGATGTCGAGATCGTGATGGCCGTCGTCTTTTCGATCTCGCTGCCTCTCCTTGAATGCCGCGCCGATCCGCCCCGAGATCCATAATGCGGGGAGAGAGATTACAAGAACAAGAATCGGATAATTGAATGGATTAAACACTTGGTCCACCAGGGTTTGCATTCGGGCGTGAGTCTATAGCAGGTTGGGAAGGAATGCTGCCCTCCCCGACTTTCATAGATGCGCACCTGACGCTGAACCGCTTGCACCTCGACTCCTGCCTTAAGAGCATTTCAGCATGAAAGTCTTTGCATTTGTGCTCGCAACCACCATTCTTGAGGCGTCGAGCGATGCCGTCATTCGGCTATCACTTCACAGTCATTCCATGGCGGGACGAGGCGGCGACACAACTTCGATCAAAGCCCATCGTGCCGCTGTGACGGTAATCGATTGTTCACTCTAGTACTATCTCGTTCGTTCCTGCCAGAACATCCGCATACAATAATTGTGTGAGCGAAATTGTGTGAGCGAGTCCTCATGAAAGGTCCCAAATTCCTGTTCTGAGACTACAAGAGCCGTTCCGGGGACGAGGAGGGAGAATGAACCATCATAGGGCAATCTGTCTTGCGACGGCCATTCTCGTCTTCAGTTGCAGTGCAGTCTCGCGTTCTCAAGACACCTACGTCCGAACAGTACGAGGCACGGTCGTCGACGCTCGGAAATCGCCACTTTCAGGAGCTGTGGTGTATCTCTACAATCTTCGTACCCAACGAATTCGCAGCTATATAACGGACAAACAGGGACGCTACCGTTTTTTGGATTTGAAACAATATGACGATTATGAGATTCACGCGGAGACTGAAAAGCTGACTTCTGGAAACCATGCCATTTCCGCATTGAATGATAAGACGGAGGTTGCCCTCCAACTGGTCGCGGACAAGATCAAGTCTAAGTGACAATTGGCTGCCTCTGCCCCTCCTCGCCGGACTTGCGCACAGCATTAATCAGGGACAACCCTGAAAGCCTGATGCGCCAACTTATATGCGACGCTCTTGCGCCCGCTGCGCCCCAGAAACACGATTCTGCGCGGCGAAATCTAAGCAGGGGAAATCAGGTACTTAATGGGCCAACCGAGTCTGGCTGGATGAAGCGTTTCTAAACTTCAACGCCAAATAGGGCGTAGAGGGCTTTCTCGACAACCGTGTCGAGTTTTCCGGTGATGGGTTGAAGGTCTTGCGAATTCTCTCCGCCCGCGTAGCACCACTTCGACCCATCTTTTGAGAGCCTTACCTTAATGAAGTAACGGAATTTTATGGGATCCTTGCTTGTGATTTCCGCCGTGCGCTCTTCAGGGTTGAAATCAATGACGAGACCCTTTTCTTCTTCACCGATTTTAAACACTCTCGACTCTTTGTCGCTGAAAGTGCTTCCAAGGGTATCATTGCAACCCGGTTCATGGTTCAGTTCCGAAATCTGACTGTGAAATTCGCGAGCCAGGTCATTTCTTAAAAGTGCAAAACCTTTGTCGAGCAAATCATAATAGATACCTGACTTGTCCGGCTGTTTTTCCCGAATCTTGCGGATGTAGAGCGCGAGCTTTTGTGAGCGATAGGACATGCGTAGGTCCCGTCAACCCAAATGTACTACGTCGTCTGGCCGATTGAAAGTGGGCCACGCATGGCCTTAGGAATTCCGGCGGCTACTGCCTGATAGACACGCTTATTCGGACGAGTTCCGCCACCCGGAATAGTTTGACATCGAGCCCATAGGTCACTTCGAAAAGTAGATAATCGCTGCTCCCGCGACTATGAAGGTCCCCCCAAGCAGAATGCCAAACGAAGGTACGTGCCGGAAGAATATGTAGTTGACTACTTGAAACGCGAGGAACAGTGACGCGAGATAAATCCCTGTCACAGTCGCAAATTCAACGGGCGCAAGGTTGAGAAACAGGCCGTACATGGAGAGTAAAACAGATGCCAGAGCAAACAGCGCGATGCGGCCAGGCAGAGCGTATGGCGATTGCAGCGCAATTCTCATTACGGCGTCACCAACGGCCTCGAATATCGTCGCCGCGACTACGAAAGCCAAAATCTTCATGGATAAATGCTCTCACGGGTCATGACTGTGGACAATTTGTTTCGGTATTGGCACAAAACAGGCGCGAATAAATGGTCGAGTCATGTAGAAGAGGAGAACGCCAGCAATTGCGACTCCCACCAGGCCCTGAATGATGTGCCCGTAAAAAATATTCGTGATGTCGCCCAGAACCTGCGTTCCGATGATGACCACGGCCAACTGCTATCCCCACCGTCTCCGCTTCAGCCATCCCGTACCAGCGATTGCGAGTGCAGCCGCAAGGGAAAGGAAGAGGAGACCAATTGGCTTTCCCAAGGGGGCGAGTTCGCTGTAAGCGCGAGGATTCAGCGTCCAAATCCTGCTGAGAGCGGTGCCGCGCCACACTAAGGTGATCCCTGCGAGGGACGCCATGACGGCCCCGAAAAATAGAAAGATTCCGACGGCCTTTAGTCCTAATCGAGGCGTGAATACGCGGATCTTTGGTAAGGTGGGATTCACGCGCTGACTACAGCGCGACGCCTGATAGCTGCCACAACCCCTCCGAGCTTTCGATTACGTTTTGTGTATGGCGGCGGTCCTGATAAATGCGCTAATCGGATAAGTCCTCCCTGCTGAGGAGCCCGGCCGTTTCGCAGTCCCCGATCAGTGCGTAGTCTTCGATCTGGCTACTCATGCGTGCTCACCGAACTCCATCCCTCGGTGCAGGTCCCGGCCGCGAAGGCCTCGCCTCCAGAGCGAGGAATGCAGGAGACCACCCAAAGCGTTCTCTTCACAACGCTGGAGGTATCCTTCTCTTCCGAGCGCCGCCGCATAATTGGGCAGCCGGGTAACGCGCAGCCCCGTGGTGAACCGGAAGGCGGCGTACAATCCGCGGATCACCGCTCGGGTCCAAAGGCGACCGACGGGCCCCGCTGCTTCACGGAAATCCGAGACGATCCATCGCGCGTCGGGCACCGCCCAGCTTGCAAGACACGTAACGATACCCGCAAGTTCCGGCTCCGAGAAACAATCCAGAAAGAAGTGCGTCACGATCAAGTCGTAGCCATCCGTTCGCGGCTCGAATTCCCATACATCTCTAACACGGAATCGAACCCGCTCTCGACAAGTCCGGCCCATCCCGGCCACCCGCCGTTCCGCAAGCTCGACCATCTTCGGGCTAATGTCCACGAAATCCACTTCCACGTGCGAGTTCACTCGAAGCAGACGGGCAAGAAAACGACCGTCTCCGCCACCGCACACAATCGCTCTCCGCGATGTCCGGACCTCTCCTAAGAACGCGAACCGCCTCCGTTCCAGATAGCGTCCGAACGAAAGATGCTCGATAACCTGGTAGTAACGAGCGATCCCGTCGCAGTTCATCCGAGCAGGCTGAGTCCGCTTCACGCCCTCTCAACCTCCGATCACCAGGGCGAGGAGCGCGGGGACGACCAGTGCCGCGTCGGCAAGGACGCGCAAGGCTGCCGGCGAGAGCTTAGTTCTCTCGTAATTCACAAAGACAAGCAGCAGCGCTCCCAGCCAGACCGCCAATAAGGCCGAGATCGAAGAGCCCTTAGGATTTCGCACAAAACACGCCGCCAAAGCCGCAATCGCTAGCGCTGCCGCCATGCGGTTGAGGCGCGAGTTGGCCCAGCGGACAAACGGATGAGGCGGCTGTCTCCACTTACCGCTGCGGTGATGGTTCTCCCAACACTCAATCGACAAGCAATTCAGCGCACATAGGAAACCGAAAAGGATCCATGGAAGACATGCACCCCACGGAAATTGTATGGATCGCGACCAAAGAGGCAAAGTCGCCCCGCATGCGAACAGCAGTCCCACCGCGATTTCCTTGGGAAATACCCAAGCAATCCGTCCATGCCCCGCGTGAATGCCAGCCATGTACAAAACCAGGATCGCGCCGAGTTTCAGACCCGCGGTTACCTCCGCGGCCGGCAAGTGCTCCGTCGTCAGCCAAACAAGCACCCCACTTGCGAACGCGACCAAAGCGACCAGGACAAATCGATGCCGCTCGCAGAAATGATGCCGCTCGTGTAGCGCGGCCCGGTCTTTCGCCGTCCAGCCGTCCAAGAGCCGATCGCTTACGTAGATCACCCAAACACCAAGAACCAAGACGGTTGCCTCGGCAGCCGACAGCTTACCGCCGCTCTTGTGTGCGAAAAGTGCCGCCCACACCACGGCGACGGTCGGCGCATCGACACTGAGTACGTTCCACCACAGCCACCACCGAATCGTGCGGGACTCCGCACGAGCCCCCCAAGGGACTCCGTTGGCGCTTGCAGCCAACTCCGCCCGGGGAAGAATCTCGCCGATCTCCGATAGAGAATTAGTGATACTCATGCGGATAACGTTGTCGCCGGCTATCGAATGCTGCCGCGAATTGCATAACGATTGCTGCACCTCCGATCCTGCCATGCGGGGCATCCTCGAAGTCTCTTCCAACGGGAACTCCCGGCCGAGGTCAGTCTTTCTCCTCCCCGCCAATGCCGTAGGAATCCAATACGTCACGCCGGAGCACCACACCCTCCAACTGGTGCACGTCGGCGCGGCTCACCACTGGCAGGAGCTCGAATCCGGACCCACCCATGCGTTCCAGAGCCAAGTGAAGCGACTGATCGGCATGAAGATGAGGAAACGACTGCGCGTCCACCAGTTCCGCAAGCCGCTTTTCACTGCCATACTGTTCCGCGGCTCGCCGCAGTCCGCTCTTATTTAGCACTCCAATGACACCACGTTCGTCGCACACCGGCCAGCACCCCTGGAGACTGGTGCTTGCGAATTGCAAGGCATCGGCCACCGAGATCGCCGCGGACAGGGTTTCGCCGGGCGAACGCAGCACATACCCTACTTGACGCCCGCCTCTCTGCTGACGCGTCTCGGCGCTCGGCAGGTGAATCCCGTCCTGATAGGCCAGCACTTCGTAGATGGGTTCCCGCTGCAATCGCGAGGAGATGAAAAAACTCACAAGATTCGAAATCATCAACGGAACAATCACTGCGTAATCCTGCGTCGTTTCAAAGATCATGAGCACGGAGGTCATCGGTGCTCGGATGATGCCGGCAAAAAGCGTGCCCATGCCCACCAAAGCGTAGGCTCCCGCCGACGCGGTGTAGTGCGGCAATAGGTGGTGTGCGATACCCCCGATCGTCCCTCCCAGCATCGCTCCGATAAAAAGACTGGGCCCGAAAATGCCGCCCGCATTGCCGGAACCGTAGCTCGTCGTGACCGCAAAGAGCTTCAAGACCACCAAGAGAGCCATGATTCCGAGGGTCATTCTTCCGTTGAGGGCGTCTCCCACGTAGCTGTAGCCGACGCCTAACACTTGCGGGACAAACAGGGCGATCACACCGACCAACACACCGCCAGCGGCAGGTTGCAACCACACCGTTTTCTTCGGCAAGTTCATGAACCATTCCCTGGTCTTCAGCAGCAGCTTCGTAAACGCCACCGAAACCAAGCCACCCGCAACCCCCAAAACAGCATAAATCCCGAATTCCAACGGATGAGCGAGTTGGTATTGGGGAACCTGGAACAGAGGATGGTTCCCGAGAAGCAGCCGCAGAACGACCCACGACGTTGCCGATGCCAGCACCACCGAACCCAATATGGGCGCATGAAGATCCCCGGTGATCTCTTCTAGCGAGAAGACAACTGCGGCCAGCGGCGTGTTGAACGCGGCAGCGATCGCGGCAGAAGCGCCAACCGGTATGAGTGCCTTGACCCGTTCGGAACTCAACCCGAGATACCGGCCGATTACCGAAGCGATGCCACCCCCGACTTGCACCGAAGGCCCTTCGCGGCCTAGGGGGATGCCACTGGCCAGGGTCGCCGCCGTGCAGAAGAATTTTCCAAGAGTGGTACCGAGAGTGATCCGCCCGCTCCGCGCAAACAGCGCGGCCTTCGTTTGCGGAACGCCGCTGCCGCGGGCGTCGGGGAAATATCGGTACAGCAGGTACCCCATGCCCACAGAACCCAAGACTGGAATTAGCAAGCGACGCCAAGCCGCACTGCCCACGGGATAGAGTCGCATCCCTAAATGCTCCGTCACCACGATGAACGCGACGACCGTCAAGCCCGTGAGGGCGCCGATCACCAGCGTCAGCACGAGAAACACTTGCTCCTCGTGGTCGCGAATGGCGGGAAACGAACCAGCCAAAGGCTTGTTCCACCATGGTGGTTTACCGTCGTTTCCTACTTCTTTCACCAGGTCACCCCGTACTTTCTTAAATCGCCCAAACGGCCTCTTACCGCGATATTTGAGGCGGCGATGGCGCACCGCCCGACTTTCCGCAACCCTGCATATATCGTATCACGATACACTCGCCCCTGTTCGGAGGCGTCACGCGATCTGTCTCGACTTTGGCCACGTTGGCCTCTATGATGCCGGTTGGTTGGAGCTTGTGCTGCCTTCGGGATTGGCGAATGGACGTCACTAAATCCGTTCTGGTGGTCGACTGCGACCCATCCGTGCCTGTGCTAGTCAGAAGCTGCTTGCCAGGGGCAGACTGGAATATCGTATGCGCCGATAGTTTGTCGGAAGCTCTATCGTCGCTGAAGGAAAGAGCTTATGACCTGGTCCTCACCAGTTCCCTGACGAACGGGTTTGTGGATGTGGAATTGCTTCGCCAGATGCGTGCTGTCCGACCTCGGCTCAAAATGATCGTGCTGACCGAGAGCAGCACACCCGCGGCTGTGATCGCTTCGATGCGCGCTCATGCCTTCAGCTACATTGTCGGCCCGTTTGATTCCCGCACAATCTCAGAGATGATCGAGCGCGCACTGAAAGAACCCGCTTGGGACGATGGTATCGAAGTGTTGTCCGCTTCTCACGAATGGATTTCCCTTCGCCTTAGGTGTCGAATGCTGACGGCGGAGCGTATTCTCCACTTCATGAATGAAGTGAGGGCCGATCTTCCGGTAAAGGAGCGCCAGGATATCGGAACGGCTTTTCGAGAGATGCTGCTAAACGCTATGGAACATGGCGGAAAATTTAATCCCGAGCAAACTGTCGAAGTGCACCGCATTCGCACGGGACATAGCATCATCTATCTCATCCGCGACCCGGGCGCCGGTTTTCATTTGTCGGCCTTGCCTCACGCGGCTGTATCCAACACCCTGACGGAACCCTTTGCCCACGCTGTTTATCGCGAACAACAAGGCATGCGACCCGGCGGATTCGGAATCCTTCTCACCAAAGGCGTTGTAGATGAATTGGTGTACAACGAGAAAGGCAACGAGGTCATCCTGATTAAGCACTTAGCCTAGCGCCGGAATCCCAGCACAGAACCGACCGATGTGGCCGTAGCAATTCCCTTTCGACTGTTGCGGTCACGTCACTCGGTGCCGAACGCGTCCAGCCTACCTCCTCCGAGAAGAAGATGAGAAGCGGCCTGCACCTGGAAACCTTGAGCCAGGCGAAACTCGCCCGAAGGTCACGCTCGGGCTGAACAGCACGACTGGAGTCTTGAATTTTCGCAGCGTCACACCGCAGTGGGGACACCTGGTAATCATTCGACGCACCCGAGCCTCCTTTGAATCATTTGACTCCCACTAGCGTAGACGAGGCCGATGGCGATCGACTCACGGCGCCTTGCCTCTCTCGACCCATACTAACCTCGCCTCTTGAATTCTCTTCTTCCGTCCTGCTGCCGCAAAGCTGCCTGATAGCATCGACCAACGCGCTGCGGGTGCTGCGCAACCGCAGGGGGAGGAAACACCTAGGCCTCAGCCCGGCCCACCTGACATCTATTGGTTAGAGGAATTCCTCGATCGACGGGTGCCTTCCGAAGACGGTCGCTTTCGGCTGGCCTCGCTCAAGAATCGGATCCCAGATGGAAATGAACTGTGACGTGCATTTCGACCGCAACCGGCACGCCATTCAACCGTGTGGGCTCGTACTTCCATTGCTGCACCGCATTGAACGCCGCCGTCACCAGCAGCGGATGTCCCGACACGAGCTTCAGTTGGGTGACGTTTCCGTTGGCATCGATCACGCTGTCCATTACTACCGTTCCCTGGATCCTAGCGTCTCTCGCCAATGGAGGATAAATCGGTTGCACCTCTCGAAGAATCCTAGGTGCTTGCACCTTCCCGCCAACGCGATAAGGTCCGTGGGACACTGCCGCCTTTGGAGGGGGCGGCGGAACGGCACGACCCAAATCTCCTAGAGTTCCTCCCAACACTCCGCCCAACTGGCCACCCGGAACCCCTCCGGTGACTCCTCCCGGCGCGCCGGCCACCGTTTGCGACGCGTTCGGAAGATCTTTTATCTCCGCAATGTGCTTGGGAATCACGCGTGGCGCATAGAGCTTGTTGCTGCGGAAAAGGCTCTTCGGATGCCAGAGTGCGTGCACAACCGATGCCGGCGCGGGAGGAGGAGGCGGCGGCGCTATGAGATAGGTGGTCTCCATCGGGCGCAAATCGAGTGCGTTGCTGAAGTACAGCGGAAGCAAGATCGCCGCGGCCAGCAGCAGCCCATGCCCTATGATGGAAACGAAAAAATCGATTGCCGTGTTTGGGCGTTTCATCCGGTTGTTTTCCAACAGGCCGGCCCAAAGGTTGGCCGAGACCGATGGTGTTCTAGGCTCGCGCCCGGCTGCGACGGCCGCCCACTTCGTTGGACGCAGTGGTCTTGGTTCCCTGGTTCTCTCTTGAACTACAGATTCCGTTCCTTTCATACATCTCAAGTCCTTTCGCTTGATTAGATGCGTACGTCACGCACCGGGATGTCGGAAACGGGGGTTTGCCCTTGCATTCATATCGTGATGCGATATAATTAGGAAGTGAAGACGGTCCACAATTCCCAATACGCCGCACTCGCCGAACTGCGCTATCGTATCCGCCGGTTTCTCCGGGGCAGCGATGACGCCGCCGCAGCCGCCGGCCTCGAACCGCAACAATACCAAATGCTTCTTTCAATTCGCGAACTCCCCAACCACAACGACGCCACTATCGGCCGCCTGGCGGAACGCCTGCTCCTCCGGCATCACAGCGCCGTGGGCCTGGTCGATCGCCTGGAGGCGCACGGCTATGTCCGACGCGTCCGGAGCACTCGCGACCAGCGGCACGTCTGTGTCGTCCTGCTGCCCCACGGCCAGCGTGCCCTGGAACAAGTCGTGCGCGAACGGCTGCACGAACTGCGGGAGAGCGGGAACGCGCTCGTTTCCGCCTTAGCTGCGATTCTGAAGCACAGCAACTCTCGTAATCGCCGCAAAGCCACCAAAAGCCAACAACGGAAAGGCGATGTCCAACCGAAGCACCGCTCGACGCGGGCACAAACGCCCAAGCGCTAGACAAGTATCTCGTCCATTAAGGCGCTAGGAGCCTCGAGCTAGGGCGCCACTCGATCTACCAGACGCCAGGATGGCGAGAACTTAGTTTTGGGACACTCGAGATGTGTTCCGGCTGCCGGCGAAGCCGTTGTATAGCCAAGCAAAAATCAAGGCTGCCACCGCTCCATCCGCCGCACCGGCCATGGTCCCGATCAGAACGCTGCGGACCGTGTGTGTGGTGTGAAACCACGGATAGACGGAGTTCGTCATCTGGAGAAAATTCACACCGTAGTTCGGGTCTGCCAGGTTGATCAGACCAACGAGGAGTATCGCGCTGCCCCAGAGAATTCCGCCTGCGATGACCATCGCCTTCAGTGAAAGCCGCATTGTTGTCCTCCTATCCTTGGGTTGTGCCTCGTGCACTGCCGATGAATCGAAGAACACGAGAAAACTTGTGAGAACGTTCGGTTGGCAGCGAATTACGCCTGTAGTGACGAGCGGTCGCTCGGCCAATGGCCGGACGAAGCCCACTGGCCGAGCAAGCAAAATGCTCCCGTCCAGCTCTTTCAGGCAGCGCCCAAACTGGTTCCCGCCTGCGCCGTCCTCCCTTTACCGGCCGGCGCTTTCTTTACATCGAGTTCAAGGATTCCTCCTTTGAGCCGCGCCGTTGCCTGACGCGTGTCGATTTCGACCGGCAGCTCCAGGCTTCGGAGCAATCGAGTCGTGCGCTTCTCCGCAGAACCGCTTATCTCTGTTTTGCGCTCGGCCTCGACTTGGTGCTTTCCGATAATGATCACCCGCCGCGGCTCCAGGTCCACTTCCAACTCCTTGGGTGCAAAGCGGCGCACATCGGCGAGTACTGTCACGCCTTCCAGAGATTCCTTAACGTCGACTGGTGTGCGCTCAAACAACTCGGACTCGGCCTCAAACCAATTTTCCAGTTCGTGCCCCCGCGCTCTGCCTTTCGATTCGAATATTTCGTAGGCCCGTCTGGCAATCGAGTCCATCATCTCCCTCGCCTCGACACTCAAGCCCGTCGTCTTGATTACAATCGGTGGTTCCGCAACTTGCTGCCTAACCATGTCTTGTTCCTGCATTGCTGTCTCCTTTTTCCCCGTAACCGGCGGGGCATCCTAAATTAAGTCACCGCCCACTCGCCCAACTTCATCGTCCCGCTCCGCGCTCGGGAGCGGTCAAGCGCCAGAAGGGCTGGCTCGTCCTTGCGAAACTCCAGCGCAGTAGACCGTCGGAACCAGCCCCGACGCATATGTTGTATCCCTCAATTGCCGGACAGGCTCGCGCTGGCCTGCTCGACGTGGGAGGTCGTTTTGGACGCCGACTCCACCTTCTTCAAATTCGGTTCGCGCCGCTGCCAAAGGATCCGCGCATCGGTTGCGTCGCTTGGATACACCCTGGTGGATTGCTCTCCAGTCGGCTCCAACATCAAGTCGGCGCGGCGGTTATACGCGAGCCACGTCGCCTTCCTGTTCTTCGTCATGTATTGGGCCGGCTTGGTGTCGCCCTTCGCTAGCAGTTCGTCCACATTCCCTTGGTCGATTTGCTTGTTTTTTCCTTCTGCCCGGACGGTGATCTCGTCGGCTGGAACCCCTCTGGCGACCAGATAATCGCGGATCAAGGCGGCACGACGTTCGCTCAGTGCCTGGTTGTACCTCTGTGAACCACGTTCGTCGGCGTGCCCAATGACCACCAAACTGGCGTTATGTTCATAGATTCCGAAGTTCTTGAATTGCGTCGCGATATTGTCGAGTGTCATCTTCTCATCGGCCAGAAGGCCAACGTTCGGATGGCGCTTGGTTGGGTACGCCGTCGGATAGAAGGCACTTAGCAAAGTTGCCGAAGGCGGTGGATCGATCGACCCGACAACGTGCAGCGTGGCCGTCTTCGTGGTTGTCCCGCCGCAGGCATTCATCGCCGTAAGCGTATACGTGCGGTTTTCGTTGATCGCTCCCGCGCTCGTCTGCTGCGGATCGGCGGTCACTGTGTGGGTCCCTTTCGTCGCCGTGTCTTCGAAAGGCTCGACCTTGACCGAGTTCGCGTTCGAAGCCGACCAATTTAACGTGGCGGAATCTTGCTCCACGACTTTGTCGCCAATCTTGTGATACCGGATTTCCGGCTGGCTGAGGGACAACGTGGCCGTGGGCGTCGCGTCGACGTGCACTGTCACACTCCGCGTCGCTTCGCCTCCCGGACCCTTGGCCGTCAGCACGTACGTCATGTCATGCATGGGTGTGACGGTACGGTCCCCATGATCGGGAACCTGTCCAATCCCCGCGATGGAGTCGTTCGCCGCGTCGGTGGACTTCCACGAAATGTCGGTTGCCTGCCCGCAACTCACATTGGCAGACTGCGCCTGCAGCTGCGCCGTGACCGGAGCGACCGGTACGGTCGCGCTGCCAATTCCCGCGTGGAATCGGGGCTGCGGCGGCATCGTCAATCCCTCTTTCCATTCCTTGGTTTTCGTCTCTCCGTTGCGGTCGAGATACACCGCAACCTGCTCCCCGGCTTTCGCCGTTACCGGCCCGGACCAAATGGTATTTCCTTCGTGGGTCACCGTGACTTGGTACGTTCCCGGCTTCACCAGAAGCCGCTGATGCCAAATCCAGTTCCAATCGAATTCGTCGACATGTCCGACAAAATAATCAGGTGTGGCGCCATTCAGTAGAATGGCCGCACGTGGATCGCCCTTAAATTCGATGTCCGCGAAGGGTCCGGCGACCACGTCGCCCGCCGACTGCAGGCTGAAGCCTAGATCGGTCGTTTCGCCCGCACCCACGTGGATTTCTTTGGTCTGAGGCAGATATCCGTAGTTGTAGACGCCCACCCTGTGCTCGCCAGCGGCCACTTCGATCGTCTGGCTGCCGTCGCGGATGGCCTTACCGTCGACGAAGACGTACGCTTGTTTGGGTTCGACGTGAATTTTTAATTTGCCCGTTTCTTGCGACGCCTGCGTGAAGACAGGAATCGCGCCTAGATAAGTCACGGCCGAGAACAACGCTGCGAGGGCTAAACCTTCCATTCGCATCTGAGAGATTCTCCTTCCTGGGATTGATTCCGGCAGGGGCCATCATTTATCTCGAAGTTCAGTCGCGGCCATCCCAGCCGGGAGGCGCCTCAGCGGCCTCAATGTATCGTGATGCGATGTATCTGTCAAGGGTTGTCTTGCGGCTTATATCGCAACGCGATATTTAATCGGCGTCACCGGATAACCTCCGAATCGTGCACTGCGTCTATATAGATGTACAGGCTGGCGCTCCGCCGGTTCGTGGAATGAGATACCCCTTCACGGCAATTCACTTCCGTCGCATACCGGCACGACATTTGTTTCATAGGCGCGCCCGCCATGGTCCGAAATGGGACGGTGCCCCAAGCACCCCGGGAGGTCGTTCGTGAGATTCATTCCGTGGATCTTTTTCGCTCTGCTGGTGACTGGCATTGCTCCGTTGCGTATGGCCGCGCAAACCCCGCAGCCTTCGCACGCGCAGGAATTTCAAGACTGTCTGGACCAATTCTTCGTGTGCCATCCAAAGGCACTGAACGCGCAAGAACGCCAGGTCGTGCAGGTCGTCGTGCAGGACCGCAATCTCCAGAATTGCATGTACGGATTTTCCGATTGCAATACGAAGCAACTCAACACCGAACAGCAAAAGGAGGTCGCGCGCGCCAGCGACAATCGAAACCTTCAGGATTGCCTAGACGGAGTCGGCGAGTGCGACCCGGCCCGCCTCAACGACCGCGAACGCCAACAAGTGGCGCGATCCGCTCGTGTCCGCAATCTCCAGGCTTGCTTGGAAGGAGTTGGGGACTGCGACCGCAGTCAGCTCAGTGCCGATGAGAAACAACAGGTGGCCGCCGCCTCGCGTGATCGCAATCTGCAGAGTTGCCTGCAAGCCCTGGGTGAGTGCGACCACACGACGTTGAGCCGCCAGGAACAACAGGACGTCGCGCAGGCCACCCGCGATCGCAACCTTCAGGAGTGCCTCGATGGATTGGAATTTTGCGCGCTCGCGCAATTAAACGCTATGGAACGGAAGGAAGTGGCCGATGCAGCGCAGGAACGCAAATTTCAGAACTGAACCCGGGGACTCGGCCTGGCGGCTAAAGGCTGGGAAACGCCGAGCTCGGGCTGGAATGCGGCAACTGCAAATTTTCCCCGTTGGCCAACGTCGTCTCGCCCCCTTCCTCCGTATCTCGGCGCACCAGATCGGCGCCATTTGGAAGGAGGCGCTGATGCGCGTACTGATTGTCGGCGCCGGAATCGCTGGTTTGTCGCTTGCGGCGATGCTCCGCCTCCGAGGAATCGACCCTATCCTCATCGAAGAGGCGTTCTCCGATCAAGACGGCGGTTACGTATCGGTGTGGCCGATGGGAACGCACGTCTTGCATGGACTTAACCGGCTGTTGCGGCGCAACGGCAGGCACACTCCATGCGCAGTACTCCGGCACGGACCAGGGAATGTGCCAGTTATATCGTATTGCGATATAATAAACAGGCCCCACGGGGGCAACGATATCGTAATACGATACATCTTACCGAGTAGATGCTCGGAACGACGGGACTAGCCGTTGTGCAAGGGCGATCTTCTCCGGACAAGCCGGGGAAGATCCTTCTCGCCACATTTCTTCGAGCTTCCTGATGTGCGACGGCGCGCCCGGGTTTCGGCTCTCTGGAAGGAGGCCTATGCCGGTTCCTGGAGTGACCGTACTTCTGGTGGGAGATGGCGCACGAAACGCTCCGGTCCTCGAAGACTATCTACGCAAACGTGGATGCAGCATCTGCTTCGCAAGTTCGAAGAACGAGGCCATGGAGCTCCTCCATGATCGCCAATTCGACCTGATCTTGAGTGAGTTCATGCTTTCCGACGGGACCGCCCTTCAGTTCATGTCTCCGCTCTTCGGCACCAAAACAACGATGTTTGTGTCCAACGCCGTCGGAGACGGATGCTGGTGGATGACTGCCGTCTTCAAGGGGCAAGATCGCACACAAGAACCGGGAATGCGTCCGCGCGAGTTCCGAGTCCGCTTGGACGAAGTGCTCTACGACCAGTTTTTTCGCCCTCCGACCATTCTGCAGGCAGTCATGGTCAGCCGGCCCAAGAATGCGTCGCCCGGATTCGGTGTCCCGACCACCGTCTCCGTGCGAGACCTTGAGCCCCCGCCCAGATCACACCCGGCACCGAGTGCAAACGGCCATGCGGAATTGTGACGATAAGACGGTTTCGTTGATGGTTCTGCTCTGGCCGCTCGCGGTCGGTGTCTTCGCGTTCGGAGCTCTCGCAAACGCCCAGATTCGAACCAATCCCAGCCGGTCCGACGCCGGTCCATCGACGCGTGTCACCCTAACCGGTGCTGTCGACGAAGTGATCCGTCACGCCTGTTCCCCCGCCCTGCTGGCGACGCAGAAGGAAGACAGCCACTCTCGGTACTGTGCGACCACCGACCTGGTTCTCGCCACCAAAGACGGCTTCCTCAACGTACTTCTCGGACCCACGAAATTCATCCGCGACAACCACTTTTTCTTTGCGGACGGTGATCAGCTTCTCGTCATCGGGTTCCTGCTCCCCAGTCGTGGTCGCAGTCTCAGGACCGTTGTGCCGCTAGAAGTCATCAAGGCAAAGCGCGATTTGACCCTTCGTGATCCCAATGGCCGGCCGCTCTGGGGCAGGAAATCCCCCCGCGCGATGGCTCCTGACCCCATGATCCTCCCGGCAGGCAAGCGGTCCGAAACGCGAAAGCCGCGCACCAGTCTAAGCCGCTCCGCGAGGACGACCTTGCAATGAATTTACGATTCTAGGAATAGAAGTCGGAGTAGGAATCATGTTTGCACACAACCCCCTCCACGGATCCGGACAGGCGGGATTCCCGCATCCGGCTCTTGCCTTAGGTAACGACGCCCATGCGGCGCAGGGGATAGGGATGACAGACGAGAGGCACAGGCAGCCAGCGGTTGATGAGGCGCCGCATACGATCCCAGAGGACGCGGCCGTTCTGGCTGCGCCGCGACAGCGCGCGATGCCAGAGCCGCCCTACTTGGAAACGAAAAATCCACAGCGCGTTTTGGTTCAGAGGCACGCCGTAATACCGAATGTGCCCATGTACCACCGCTTGCAACCACTTGCCTACTTCGGGGATGGGTTCATGCATCCGTCGCTGAAGTTCGGCTTTCACCTCGTTCAACTTCGTCTGCAACCTTTTGCGGATCGTTTGCCGCAGCACCGTGAACCGTCCATTGCTCCTCTTCTTCACGCAGATGTGCGTAAAGCCAAGAAAGTTGAACGTCTCCGGTTTCCCTTCTCCACGCCACTGCCGTTGGTCGATTGCGAACGGACCGAACTCCAGCAAGCGCGTTTTCTCGGGATGCAATTCCAGGTTGAACTTCTTCATTCGTTCGGTAAGTTCTGCCCGGAACTGATCAGCATCCGCTTTGCTGTTGAATCCCACCACGATGTCGTCTGCGAATCGCACCACGATCATATCGCCGTGCGCGCGCTTCTGACGCCATGCTTGGACCCACAGGTCGAACACGTAATGAAGATAGACGTTTGCCAAAAGCGGCGAAGCACTCCCGCCCTGGGGCGTTCCTTCTTCCACTCGTATTCGTTTCCCATCCTCCAGCACGCCAGCATTGAGCCATTTCTGAATCAACCGCACGACGCGCCGATCTGCAACCCGGTGCTCGACGAACTTCACCAGCCATTCGTGAGAAAGTCCGTCGAAAAAGCCTTTGATATCCAGATCGAGCACCCAGTTCACTTTTCTCGTCAACAGTCCGGTGTACAGCGCATCCAGCGCTTGATGCTGGCTGCGCCCTGGTCGGAACCCGTACGAAAATCCGAGAAAGTCCGTTTCGTAGATGGCATTCAGAACCTCGACCGCCGCGCGCTGAACGATTTTGTCTTCCAGCGCCGGTACTCCGAGCGGCCTTTGCCGCCCATCGGTCTTGGCGATATACACCCTACGCACCGGCTTCGCTCGGTACGCTCCTCGCTTCAACCTTTCGGAGAGATCCTGGAGGTTCCCCTCCAGTTGCTCGCCGTAGTGTCGCCACGTTTCCCCGTCCACACCCGGCGCGGCTTCCTTCTTCAATCGGAAGTAGGCCATCCGAAGTGTTTCCAGGTTGTAGATGTGGTGCAGAAGCGCCGTGAACCGCAACTGCTTATCCTTTCCTGCTGCTTGACGTACCCGCTCCAGCGCACTCGGCGCGTCTTTCCGGCTCGGTGTCCGGGACGCGTTTTGCTGTGGCAGGTTCCCTTTGGCCAAACCTCTTCCCTCCATCCCCTCCGCCACCGGTTTCCCAGTCTTGTTCGGGGACTTCTCAGGTACTACAGGTCTGTCCGACTTCCCCGGTCCGTTCGTCATCGGCGTACGTCCTTAGACTTCCCGATGCGTCCCAAAGCAACTGCGGCCTTGGGCGGACTGGGGATCTCCCGGTTCCCATGCGAGGTGCTTGCGTACGTGCACGGGGTCTTTGACCGCGCGGGACTCTGGCACACCTCGCGATATCGGTGCACCCGATGGGGCCTTCCGCTTTCTCCTACAGCGTCAGCGTCCCGGAGGAAGTTTCTTACGCGGCTGAATACCCGGCCCGCACGTTCCCCTGTCAACGCTTCGACGCTGCCTTTGCAAGCAGCTCCGCATGACTCGGGGCCGATGTGGGTCGCTGATCCACTTTCGTATGACTTTTGCATTCACTACACCTCGCCGGTTTAACCGGCGCACAGGAGAAGGTATATGCGAAGCAGAAATTCAAGCCTCCCGACGTGGCACTTCGTACCCGTCCAACCGGGCATCGAGGCAAGCTTTCGCCGCTGGAATGTAGTGATCATCGTTTTCTTGGCTATGCTCGTACTCGGGCTTTTCACCCTAGCGCTGGTCCCCCAGGCGGGTACCGCTGCTTCTCTCGCTAGAAAAGTCCCGGTCAAGATGGACAGAGATCTTGCCCCTATGAACCTCGCTGAGTTCAAAAACGGATACGCCACGATCGTGGACCCGGCTTTGCCCGCAGTCGTCAATATTTCCGCGCGCGGTAAAGACAATGTTGTAATCAGACCGATGTAGGGACCGGGCTGAAAAGTTATTGCCAGCCACGAAAGGCGTCATCTGCTGCAGGCGGAACGAGTCCGAGATTCCGCAAATTCCCCGCGCTAGCAGGCGCGTTGGGGAAAACCTTCGTGTGCGTTGTTTGTGAAAAGTAAATCGTGGGAAGAAGAACCCAGCCTCTGCCATCGTGCGCCACGTCAACCAATTCCAGTCCGAGCTAATCGCCCCGCTGCGAAGTGTGCTGGGCGCTTAGTGCACGTTGTAGAACTCGTTGGCCCTTTGCGTGCCGGCTGGGGTCTCCACGGTCAAGACGGTGGTGAGCATTTTCCCCTCGGAGCCGCGCTTCATCACACGAGTGATTACCACGGGACCGCTTGAAGACTGCTCTTTGATGGTCAACACCAAGCGGGTGCCGTCGATGTCGCCCCAAGAAACACTGGCGGTGGAATCGTCTCCGGAAGTGGAGGACTTAGCCTCCGTGCCCTCGATGGTTAGATCGAATACGTGATCCAAGGTGCCAGCGTTGTTTTCGGTCTTGATCTCGATATGGAGTTTGGGGTCGTGCTGCTGGATTGTGAGGGTCCTGCTCCTCGGTGCGGGGAAGTCCTTGCTGAAGCGGCTCAGGAGGGGATCCAATTGCCAGGTCCCGCTGAAGTCGGGCTTCGTGCCAGCCGCAAGCGCAGCCCCCCCGATCGCCGCAAGAATACAAATGCCAAGTGCAATCTTCATGGCTCTTCCTTTTAGAACGGAGAATGTGTTTGCCTACCTGGATCGATTGCCGGCGTTCGATTGTATATTCTAACATCTCTCGATAGGAGTGGTTTTCGCGAAATTCCCAGCGACTCCGCCGTTTGACACGCGAGTGGCTCAGAATGGAAATCACAATCAATCCGGTGCGTTCCGCTCTCCATTCTAGGAGGACAGAGTTTTAAGCCATCCCGCAAATCGCGCCCGATGTTCGTGTTCCATCGCGATGAACTTCACACCCATACCTTGTTTGGGGCTACTTCGTTGGACAGCGGCACGAGCGCGCACCTCACCTGTGGGCGCATCAATGAGCAACTGAATGAAGGTTCCAGCGGGCGGCGGATCCGGAGTACGGATGAACAGTCCGCCCAAGCCAAGGTTGTCCACTACCGAAACCGCTCTTTTGTTGAATCTATGCCAAGCGACAATCGTCCCTTTCGGGGCGGCAAAGCGAGGATAAACACGACGTTCACTATCTTGATCTGACATTGACGAGCCTGCAGCCGTTCGGTGACGGTGATCCTATCACTGACGTCCCCGGATGGTTGCCCGGTCTTGCATTTCCTAAACGCGATCCTCGCAGCTGGCACCTAGTACGCTACTTGCGTCTCTACGGCGTGGATCTACGGCATTCCCCGTATTGTCGAACCCTGTTCGATCTTCCATGATACCCTCAGTTGCCGGCGTCGACGGAGACCGCCCAGTTTGTCTCTTCCTACTGCAACCACCTTAATCCGACTATCCCGCATTCGCTACCTCGTGCATATTTCACTTTTCGCTGTAGCTCTTGCCGGGTTGGGCGTCTTGCAAGGTTCCTCAACGAGCGCCGACGCGGTCCACCTACAACAACTGCCTTCCAGCGCTGACCAGTTCGTCAACGAAGTATTGCACCACGAAGTTGAGGCCCAACAGCAGGATCATGCGCTATGGACTTATCTCGAACGTAAGCGGGTTGACGGTGTGTGGAAACTTTTCCACGTCTACCAGACGCAGGAAGGGCAGATTGATCGCCTGGTCGAGGTGAATGGGCAGCCTCTTACTTCCGCGCAGGCTGAAGCTGAAGATCAACGCATCCAGGCCCTGATTTCACGACCGTCACAAGTGCAGCAGCGTCAGAAAAAAGACCACGACGACGGCGTGCAAGCTCAAAATCTGCTAAAGATGTTTCCGGCAGCCTTTCGCTTTCAATACGATGGCAAGCAAGGATCGTTAGTCCGGCTGCGATTCTCACCGAATCCTCAATTTCAACCACCCGACCACACCGCCCAGGTCTTCCACCACATGGAAGGAACGATGCTTCTCGATCCGGAGCAGAGGCGCTTAGCGGCTATCAAGGGCACACTCACCAGTGAAGTGAAATTCTTCGCCGGTCTTCTGGGCTACTTGGACAAAGGGGGGACCTTCGCGGTGACGCAGCAAGAAGTCAGCCCGCATTTATGGGAAGTCACCACTATGCACGTGCACATGCGCGGGAAGGCGTTGTTCTTCAAAACCATCGACGCCCAGGAAGACGAAACCTATTCCGATTTCAAACTAGTGCCCAACGATACTACGCTCCACCAAGCCGCAGAACTCCTCAAGCAGGCTCCCATCGACCTTCCGCCAGGGCAAGCCAAGTTGCAGGCACAAGGCAAAAACTAACCGCTGCGGCACGCGCCTCTTCCGTCTGTAAAACCCCCGCAATTGCGGGAATCTGAGGAATCTCGACTTCGATGAATTGAAGCGTGCCAACAAATTGCCAAACCGGGTTTTTGGAGACCACTCAAATTGCGGATAAGCGGACAAACTTTGGATCGAGCTAACTCCTTTCCGCGATTGCACTTCGTCGACCAGAATCGGTCATGGAAGCTAATTTGGGCCTTCGGGGCGATTGATTCGAAAGCACTTAGTGTAGGACCTCATTGCTCATAACCCGAAGGTCGTCAGTTCGAATCTGCCCCCCGCAATCACGCCATATTCCTAACCGATAAGAAACGGCTTAGAGGCTCTCACCTCTAAACCCTTTTTCTTTTTGCGCCCGTTCGCGCCCCCGGCGATGCGGTGAATCTTCTCTTCGACGAGGCCCGGTTTGACTTCTCGCGCTGAGCACCTTCCTCAGCGCGGAGCTTCGCGATGCGTTCGATCAACTTCACGGGGATGGGCTCGCAGAGTGGAAAACGGATGGTGCCCTTGCTGACCTTGTATGAGGTGAGTTGGTCCCTTAACGCCGCGACCAGACGCTCGCCCGCAGGGTACAACGAGTAGTGTTGCTTCCAGCCAGCGAAGTACAGCACGATTCCACCATGCAGTCTGTAAGCAGGAATCTTGTAGGAGATCACCTCTTCCGCTCCTGGGAGGGCTTTGCGAAGCGTGCTTCTCACACGCTGTAGTACGACTTGCGCGGTCTCGGGCTGCGCGGAAATGTATTCATCCACGTTTGTGAAATCGGCTTTTCGCATGGCGGCTTCATCCTTTTGCCCGGATTTCGGTAGGCGCTCTCCGGCTGCATCTGGTCGCTTGCCAACCTAAGATTACGACCCACAACATGTACGTGAAAAATGCGAATCGCGGGGGCCAGCCGATGTTAACTCCGGGACCATATGCGCTCGGTCCCAAGGGGAACACAAAAATAGCGGAGTAAACCGCAAAGCTTAAAAAACCAAACAATGGTAAGCCAGCGGTCCAGAGTAGAATGCGCCGCGCGGGCGCCCATGTTTCGTTGTTGCGAGCCAAACTTAGATTGATGAGCAGCGCTGCAAATGGAAGAAGCACCAACTGGCTGGTGCCGAATACCACGTGAAGTGTGCCCGTGGTGGATAGGGGAGAGTGCAGAGGCATAGGGTCAGTGGTGCATATTCCTACTCCAATAGCCCCAATCACGCACATCAAGAATATGCCTAGTCCAATACGGCCCATGCTTCCATGCAGTTGCGGTTTCAGCATCACGAATAACGCCGCATAGCTCATTGCCGAAATGAGAAACGCACCTGACATAATCCAGCCATAGGGCCCGATGGCCCATTCGCTGATTGTGTGCCAGGAAGGAGCTAAATCCGGTCTCAGAAGAATTAGAGTGATTAGCACGATTTGATACAAAACAATCGCGACTATCGCGAGCCGCGCCGCGCTAATTGAAGACCCTCCCGACATCCCTTCTAGTGTTGTGCTCGTCATGGCAATTCTCCTTAAGCGGGCTAAATCATCCCTTCCAGCCGCACGAAACTCGCTTCCATTCCACGTTCCATTCCGGTTGCAAGCATCGCCGCCCGTGTCTGAGCATCGGGCAATGTCATTCGCACCGTCATCAACGTGCCCGTTCCGTCTGCATCAAATCTCGTTTCAACATGGTTGTCGGGCGTAGTATCTGGCAGGTGCATGCGCTCGACATGAATGAGTCTGCTATAGGGCTCAAGTTCCAGATATTCGCCCGTGAGGTAGAATTCCGCGCCTTCGCCATTGCTCCACTCGTAACGGATCTTACCGCCAGGCTTTGCCTCACTGATGCATACGGGCATCGTCCAACCTTCCGGGCCGAGCATCCATTTCTGGACCAGCTTCGGATCGGTGTGGGCGCGGTACACGGCCTCGGGAGGCGCAGCGAAGCGCCTGGTGACGACTACGTGGGTATCTCCTTCGGTCTGCAGCGTCATCTTGCTCATCGTTTTTCTCCTCTTTTCTGTTTTTCCATGCTGGCGAGAACCTCGTCCAGCCGGTCATAGTTTTTCTCCAGCGCCTTTCGCAGCATGGCCAGCCATTGTTCCATTGCTTCGACGCCCGCTTTGGCGAGCCGGCGAGGGCGCTTCGTACCGTCGACGCGACGCACAACAAGTCCTGCGTCTTCGAGCACCTTCAAGTGTTGGGAGATTGCCGGCTGGGTCATCTCGAAGGGCGCAGCTAGCTCCATCACGGTCGCTTCCCCCTTGGCGAGGCGGGCAAGAATTGCGCGCCGCGTTGGATCGGCCATGGCGGAGAAGGCGGCATTGAGATTTGCCAGTTCTTCCATAAGTCATAAATTATATAAGCATTGCCTTATTGTCAAGAAGAAAATTTCATTGCGACTTCGAGGGCAGCCTCGCTTTGAAAACTGATTGCTAGCTACGCTTCTTGCCCGACAGAACATCGACTGGCGGGATCGACGGAACTAATTGAGGGCGAGTCTCGGAGAAGCCGAAAGTTATCGGTTCGTCCGCCGGATTGGTAACGACAAACCACTTGTGTCCACGAATTGGAGTAGTTCTCGGTTAGTCGGTTATGGGAAGCAATCACCTTTAACCTTTCACTTTGCCTAGGCTGCGAGTCGGATGAGTTCCTAAAGACAGCACTAAACAATTCGGATGGTTGCAGGTCCCCGCAACCAATTGAGGTAATAGTTTGGAAAGGCGGGATGTTCCATCCGGCTTTTTGTTTTTTAATTCGAAAAAAGAACGGAGCACCCTAAGACCCAGGTACCAAAAAACGGAACCTGGGGTACTCGGTCGCTGTGGAGATTCGCAGAAGTTGCGCCTAAAGACTCTTCACTATATCTCATGATGGCAGGACGTGATTGATTAGCTTCCGGTTTGGCCGTCATTTGGTTGCGGATGAAGTTGCAGGAAGGCGGCTGCGGCATCGCGGGCACGCCTCGCGATTTCGCGGGGAGTCGGTCGCTCGGCGACGCCGAGCAGCAGGCTGACCATCAAATCACGCCAGAGCAGCCCGGCGAACTGCTCGGCAAGTTCGACAGGACGGCCCGTGAGCAGTCCGGACGCCTGGGCCTCGGCCATGATTTTACGCAGGGCGGCGCGCCCTGCCTCGCGTCCTATCGAGTTGAGCGCACGCGCCACTTCGGGGGCCTGGACCGCCTCGGCGATCGCCAGTCGGAATACCGCAATGACCGTGGGATCGCTTACCTCGCGGACAAACTTCGTCCCGAAAGAAGCTAGCACATGCGCTAGGGTTTCGCGATCGCGCAGCACGGGCAGGTCAGCGGGCACGTCCAGTCGCTTGGCGCGCTTGCTGATGCAGGCGATCAGCATTTCCTGTTTGTTGCCAACGAGCGCGTAAAGCTCTCGCTTCGAAACGCGCGCGCGGGTCGCGATCTCCAGCGTGCTGGCCGTTGCGTAGCCGCTCTTCATGAACGCCGCAAAGGCCGCCTCAAGGATGCGCTCGCGCACCGCAGCTTCGTCGCCGCCCTCTTGGCGGCGTTTTGACATCGTTGCCCTAGCCATCATCGTCTCCTTGGCGACCCGGGTACCGTATAGTACCACAGGAGAGTAGCCTGCGTTTGGGCTACCGGCAGGGAAAAAAGTTTCGAGTCGTGAAACTTTCGCCAAGTCTATACGTCTTATCAGCATGTGGTACCCGTTGGTACCACATACAAGATCCACATTCCGTGAGGAATCAAAGGAGCTGAACCATGAAGATTGAAATGTTTTACCTGCTGCTGGCGTTCGCGACGGTCCTGGCACCCATGGCGCAAGGTCAGTCCACACCGCCGCAGCCCAAGATCACCGGCGTGCTCACGATCCTTACGCCAAAACCGGGGGTTACGGTCGAGCAAGCTATGAAAATCATGCCCGCCGAAATTCGCGCGACCGTTCCCCTGTATCTCGACGGCAAGATTCAGCAGTGGTTCACGCGCGGCGACGGCAAGGGCGTCATCTTCCTACTGAACTGCAGGGACGTGGCGGAGGCTCGGGCCCTCATCGAAAGCCTGCCTCTCTCGAAGGAAAACCTCGTGGACGAGCAGTTCATTCCGGTCGGGCCGCTCTTGCCACTCGGGATTCTATTGCGAGATAGCCCAACCAATAAGTGAACTTGGCCATGGAGCGTTCCCCTGTTCAGCGGACTGTGGTGCGAGACAGCGCACGACCAGACATTCCCTCGCATTCAGGAAAGACCGAATAATTTCAGGAGCTCGACACATTTCAAGAAGTGGTAGCCCGAATCGCACCGGAAAGGATCGATCATGTCATCTCCAGTTTTGTTCGGAATCAGTGTTGCGTTCGGCTTGGCTGTTTGGGGAGCAGTAGCGTGGCACTATATTTGGCCAGAGCTAAGGGAACGCCCCAGCCCCGAGAATCTGAAGCCCATCCTACTGCTGCATGGCTTCAGGTTCCTCGGATTGGCATTTGTGGTGCCGGGTGTTGTATCTCCAGAGTTACCTGCCACATTTGCTCAACCAGTAGCCTACGGTGATCTCATAGCCGCCATTCTGGCTTTGCTCGCCCTGGCTACGCTGGGAAGCTACACGGGGACAGTGCTGACCTGGGTTTTCAATACCTTCGGAACTGCCGACCTGCTCTTCGCCTTTTACCTGGGAAGCCGCATATCACTCCCAGATACCCAAGGGTTGCTAGGCGCTGGTTATTTCATCTTGACTGCCTATGTGCCCCTTCTTCTCATAACCCATGGCTTGGCGTTCCGAATACTGTTACGAGCCAAGCTGTCGCGCCGTCACCGAGCAGAGTACGTACCGCTTGACTCAGAACGGTTTGTGGTTAGATAAAAAGAGCTGGCGGGGGCAGTTGGGTGCCACGTATGCGATCCCGATCATCTACGTGCCCGTGCTAATGATCACGCCGTGGCATTTTATTTGCTGCTGCGTCCCCAGCCCAGGGTGGTTCGAGCCCTCGCCGGAGATGCCGCGGCATCTTAGAGTCCTCGCGTGTGTGTCCAGATGCAGTTGAAGCTGAGAGAGCCGCGCCTGTATAGGACCAGGGCTGGATGGAGCTAAAGAGCGGCGCGGCTGCTTAGTTTCATCGGCTTTGAATGGGTCTCTCCACTGTTCGGCATATAATGGGTTCGTGTTGCGCGTTAATGTTGTGCCGAGTCCGACTCCCGCGGTTGCCCTCAGGCGTTACGAAAAAGCCTTGTTCCCTGTCTTCGACCAGCTTTTTGAAACTCCTTCCCCATCGTCGCCTATACGTTATCTGGCCCTAGACCCACAGGAAGCATCTTTCGCCCTCATTCTGGAGAACCAATCTGAAAAACCAATCAGTGCATGGAGCTTTCATTGGCAAATGACGGACGCCACCGGCAAGCAGCGCTCCCACACAATGTTCAGCGACAGCTATGAGGCTGCCATTTTCCGCCCCGTTGCAGACACCGGTTCGCGCCATCTCATCAGCCCTTCAAGGAGTGTCAGTGAAACTATCCTCAACCACGTTATCGAGGGTGGTGCCTTCATCGGCGGCTCTAGCTTCACCACAAATCGCACGCTCTCCGAGATCGACGAGGTTACGTTTGAAATCCACTTGATAGTCTTCGATGACGGCGAGATCGCGGGCCGCGATCCAAATTGCTATTACATTGAACTTCAAAGTAGGAAACGTGCGGCCGAATTTGTTGCCAGGCAGATTCGCATCGCACGAGAAGAGGGTCGCGATGTTACTCCTGTCCTCAACGCTCTCGTAGAAGCTCCTTCACTTGGCGGCGTCGGAAGCCCACGAGGCGATTCCCTCTTCGATTCCGTTCGGCACTACGCCCGCGATTACTTGCGGCATATGAACCGGAAAATTGGCGACACCGATATGGGCGAGGCAAGACTCCGCCACCTCGAGAGCCGTCCTACACTCCCTAAGTTCTATCGTCGCCCGTCGCCTGAATAGGACGCCGCATGTTCTCATGGATACCATTTCAGCCTCTACACCGGGAAGGACCGTAGGCCAAATAGGGCGGTGCCATGGCTCGAGATTTGCTTGCAGCGGCGGTGAGTTTACTGCGGTGAAGGCCCGTTAGGCGTAAGCGGCGGCGGTCCCTGCATTGGATTGTTAGGACTGTTGGGGATATTTGGATTGTTGGTGGGCTGCGATCCCGTCGGATTCTGGATAGGCTGGCCGAAACCCTGTCCGAATCCCTGACCTGGAGGAACCGGCGCGCCCACCTGCGTCCCGACCGCTCCCCCAATACCCATCACGTCCTTGGAAGGATCCCAGATAAATTCAAATAAATGATAGTTCGTGGCCTTTTCGTACACGAGCACCGACTTGCGATCAACCTTGCTTCCAATTCCGATGATATTGCCTCCAATGATGCTCGATGTGTCGGTCGGCGCCGGCGATGTCGGGTTTGAACTCGACTCACTGCTGCCCGGTGCCGCTGGGTTGCCTTGCGTCGTGCCGGTGGTTCCTGCGGCGCCGGTTGCTCCCGGTCCGCTTTGGGGTCCGAACGCACTTTGCGACGATCCGAATGAGCTTTGCGATGATCCAAATGAGCTTTGGGAGGATCCGAATGCACTCTGCGACGTAGTTCCCTGGCTGGCCAGCGCGGCAGCCGGCGTCCCCGGCTGTCCCGCCCCCTGCATCTGCAACGTCTGCGGCGGTTTGAGGCTGCCGATGAGTTGGCCCGCGGGTCCCACATAAATGAGCCGCCAGGAGCCGTCTTCCTTGTTCATCGGGTCTTTGTAAGCCTGCCGCAAGTAGCGCAGTGAACCCATCTTCGGCTTGGTTAAATCATCCAGCGATGTCGGGAAGTGTCCGTTCTTGCGGTAGTACAACTTGATCCCGCGGATATACTGCTTGCCCCGCCAGATCATCTCCTCTTCTTTTTCGCGCTTGCGCTCGGTACGCACCGACGGCGCCGCCACGATGGTCGCGAGGAGCATGAGCGTCGTCAGAAACACCACCAGCATCAGAGCGTAGCCCTCTTCACCGCGCTTTCCGGGCAGGTTGCAGGAGCGTTTCCTCATGAGGCAGGGGCCGCAATGGGCTCTTCGCTCAGCGCTGCCGAACCACGCCGGCCGCTGGCAATTTCTTCAAAATCGAGATTGGCGTTTCCGATTTTCACGACGCGATATTTTCCCAGCAACGTGTCGCCCTCGGCGACGATGAAGATTTGATCCCCATCGCTCAGGAACGCGCGCTTCGCGGTTCCGTTGGGTACGGTACCGTATCCGAAAAACTTCACGTTTCCCGGCAGCGAGGGCGGTGGCGGAGGGGGCAGCGCGACGGGTCCCTGCGGCCCACGACGTTCCTCTTTTTGCGCGACCACCACGGGCGCCGGCGCGATTGCGCTGAACAAATCGCGCCCGCCACCCTTATATTCGGTCTTGCGACTGGCTTCCTGCTTCTCGCGCTGCAGAGCCGGGTTTTCGACCGCCAAAGGCCGGTACGTCATATCGCCAAACTGCGACGTGGTGATCGTCACCGAATCGCTTCTCCTCTCGAGATACCACACCAGGGCGGCAACTGCGATCAGCCCTGCCAGGAGAATTCCTTTGGTCTTTTCGCTCATCAGGTCGTCCGGAAGTAAGTCTGGATATGCATGGAGACGCGCACTTCGCCGCGTCCGGGCTGTTGCCCTTCATCGCCTTTGGCTTGCAGCGATCCCACGGCGTACACGTTGTTCGAACGCTGCAAGCCGTTCAGAAAGCGCACCACCCCGGAATAGCTGCCGCTGACCACCGCTTCGATATCCACCTGCTCCAGGTTGCGCCCTTTGACTTCATTCTGTTGGAAACTGCGGCTCTCCAGCTGCAAACCTGCCTTGGTGGCGAGCGCGCCAATTTCGGCGCTCACCGACGAATACCCGGTGCTCGCCGGATACAACGACTGCTCGAACTGGTCGCAGTCTTTCTGGATGGCGGGCATCTTTTGCCGGATGTCTTGCGCGCGCGCGATGTCCGCCCGCAGCAGGTCGCGGTTTCGGGTCAGTACCACGAGGTCCTGTTGGGGACGCCGCGCCGAAGAAAGATTCCACCCATACACGGCGAGAGCGATGTCCGCGGCCACCAGGGCCACCACACCGAACAGGATCGCGCGTCGCTCCAGTGCGAAGTCGTGTCGCATTAGGTCCTCGAATACACCACGTTCAATTCCACATTGACTCGATCGCTGCCTGGCGCGCCGGGATCGGCCACCTTTTCATTAAGAAGTTGCACTTGGGTGAACGAACGCGATTGTTCCAGTGCGTGAATGAATTTCAGTTTTGCTTCATCGCTCATCGCGCCGATGACCAGCTTGACCTGCACCCGGCCCTTTTCGAGCTTCGGCTGAATACTCAAAACCCGCACGCCTGCCGGGAGTATCTTTTCAAGATCCATGAACATCTGCGTCCAGTTCAAACTCTGCTCGTCAATAAGCGTGTTCAGAAACGCGGAGCGCTCATGCAGTCGGGCATTCTCCGGGCGGTCAAAAAACTGCTCCAGATCCTTTCGTTGCTGTTCGAGCGAAACCATCTCCAGCCGGATCTCCTCCACTCTTTGGCGCAGCGCTGCGTCCGCTCTTCGGATGGAGTACACATGCCATCCAAGTCCCAGGAAGATCAGCGCCGCAATCGCTCCGACGACACCGGAGGCGGCCAGAAATCGACGGTGCGTCTGGATGGGCTTGGTCGATAAATTTAGCCGGGCCTTCATTTCCTGCGCCTTGGTTCCCTTCTTTGATTCGGATACGTACTAACTGCGATGCAACATCCAGCCGACCAGACCGTCGGCTTCGCGGTCGGCCAGCGCCTGCGCGTCTTCAGGAATGCGTCCTTCGGAAACCGCTGAATGCAGCAGCGAGCGTACCTCGCACTTGAATTCTTCCTCGAGCGGGCCCACAAAATCAGGCAGCCGGTGGCCCAATCCTGCGACACGCACCGATTGAATGCCTTCTCGCCAGGTGTCCTGATAATACGCCGCCACCGGAAAAATCTCTTCCAGCAACATCTGCGGCGTAAGCCCGATGTTTTGCGCCGGAAGTTCCGTGCAGCGGTATCCGCAGAGAACGCCTTCCCGGACGATCGCGGTCGTGAGCGCCAAGCCCGAAACACGAGCCAGCAACGTTGGTTGGCGGTCGTCCAACAGCGTAATCGCGGCCAGCGAACTACTCATCACCACGCCAGGATACAAGCCCACGCCTTCGGCCAAGGCCTCATATTCACGCACGATGCGCAGCCGCGCCAACGCAGTTACGACGTCCACGCCATCCTCGCGCGGCGCCTGGCGCATATAGGAAATCACAGTTTCGTCGGCCTCGAAGGGTACGCTCTTCTTCAGCTTCCAGCGGAGCATCGGCTCGGCTTCCTGCGGCGACCTGGGGAACTGTTCGAAATGCTGCACAAATACGCGGATGACCGGATCCGGCAGCAGCAACGCTACGTCTTCGTCCTTCGCGCGCAAGCGCGACATCAGCCCGGCAATCGCTCCCCGTACGGCCGTGGGGTCCACAATGTTGCTCTCCACAGCCGACGGCATTAGCGCGCCGTTGGGAAGGGCCTCGATGGCGTAGCTGTCCAGGCCTCCTGTTCTGGTCCAGCGAGCGGCAGCAACGCGATCCTGCGAAATCTCGATGGCCAGCGGTGGATGCGGCATAGCTTCCAGCCAGCGCGCCACCTTGCGTGCGAATTCGCTTTGATAGATCCCCTGCCGGAATGTCGCGCTACTGCTCAACGAAGGTCACCTTGTTGATTTCTTTCACACTGGTGATGCCCTCGCGGATTTTCGCGAGGCCGCTTTCGCGCAGCGTGACCATGCCCTCTTCGCGCGCGATGCGCTTGATTTCCGACGTCGGCCTTCGATCCACGATCATTTCGCGAATTCGGTCGGTCAGGTCGAGCAGTTCACAAATCGCGGTACGGCCGTGGTACCCGGTTCCCGAGCATTCCAGGCATCCGACGCCCTCCACGAGTTGCGCGCCGATCCACGCCGCCGGATCGAGTCCAGCTTCCTGGAGCTCCGCAGTCGAGTATTTCTTTGGCCGTTTGCAATTGGAGCAGACCACACGCACCAGGCGCTGCGCCATGATGCAGTTGAGCGCCGACACGAAATTGTACGGCTCGACGCCCATATTGATGAACCGTCCGATCACGTCGGTGACGTTGTTCGCGTGCACGGTAGTGAAAACCAGGTGGCCGGTAAGCGCCGATTGGATGGCGATCTGCGCGGTTTCCTGATCGCGAATTTCGCCAACCATGATCTTGTCCGGGTCATGCCGCAAAATCGAACGCAACCCACGCGCGAACGTCAGCCCCTTTTTCTCGTTTACCGGGATTTGCGTGATGCCGCGAAGCTGATATTCCACCGGGTCTTCGATGGTGATGATCTTGTCTTCGTCGCTTTTGATCTCGTTGATAGCGGCGTACAGCGTCGTCGTTTTGCCCGAGCCGGTCGGACCTGTAACCAGCACCATGCCGTAGGGCTCGCGGATATACCGCCGAAACTTCCGCATCTCCTCGCCCGAAAAACCCACAACATCCAGGCTGAGACTCTGAAATTTTTCGGACAGCGTCTCTTTGTCCAGAACGCGCAGCACGGCGTCTTCTCCGTGACTTGCCGGCATAATCGAGACGCGTAAATCGATGAAGCGGCCTTTATACTTCACGCGGAAGCGGCCATCCTGAGGCACGCGACGTTCCGCGATATCCAGGTCGCTGAGCACTTTAATGCGCGAGATCACCGTGGAATGCCATTCCTTGGCGATCGGCTGCATGGCGTGCTGCAGAACACCGTCGATGCGGTACTTGACCGCTACCTCGGCGTCCCGTGCCTCAATGTGGATGTCGCTCGCTCGGCGCTCAAGCGCGGTAAAAATGATCGTTTCCACCAGGCGGACAACCGGGCTGACCGCGGTGTCCCGCGTTAGGCGGTCGCCGGAAATCGTCTCGTCGCTCTCTTCTTCGTCTTTCCCAACCTGCAACGTGAACGCTTCAGTCGCTTGTTCCAATACGCGCTGCGACTGTTCCGTGCGTTTCAGCAGGTCGCTGATCTGACGGGGCGTGGCAACCTTGATCGCTAACTTCTTACCTAACAGCAGCGGAAGCTCATCGCTCAGCAACACCTGGCTCGGGTCCGCCACCGCGATCGATAGCAAATTGCCGTGCAGCTCTAGGGGAACGAAGTTGTACCGGAACATCAGATCCGCCGGAATCGTTCGGAACAGTTCGGGATCGATTCTTTGCTCTCGAAGGTCCACAAACCCGCAGCGATATCTCTCGGCGAGTTTTCGCGACTGCTCGCGCTCCGCCAGTTCGTCAGTCGGCAATGCCAGCCCGGTCATCACGTTCGAATGTTGATCCGTTAGCGCCATGGGTCCCTTACTTGCTCATCCCCGACGACAACGAGAAAATCGGCAGATAGAGCGAAATCAGAATGAAAGCAACTAACATGCCCATGAAAATCAGCATGACGGGTTCAATCAGTGAAACCATCGCGCCAAGTTTCAGGTTCACTTCGTCTTCGTAAAACTCCGCAACGCTGGTGAGCATGGGCGCCAGCGCTCCGCTCGATTCTCCAACCTCGATCATGTCCAGCGCCATGACCGGCATGACCCGAGTTGCCGCCAAAGCACCGTGCAGCGACTCTCCTTCACGAACCATCTGCGTCGCCTGCGACACCGTGCCCCTCACCAGCTTGCTGCTGATCGCGTCCGACGCCGTCGCCAGCCCCGCGACCAGCGGCGTTCCACCTGTCAAGAGCGTGGCCAACGTTCGCGAAAATTGTGCTACTTGAAACTTTAACAATGTATCACCAACCACCGGTACACGGAACTTCAGCCGGTCAAAGGTCACCCCGCCATTCTCGGTCCGCGACCAGAAGTATATCCCCACAATGCAGAGCACAAAGGCGGCAGCGGCTCCCAGGAACACGTAACGATAATCAACCGTCAGCGCGATCAGCAGTCGCGTGGGCCCTGGCAAGTCCACGTGCAGGTCGCGGTACAGCAGCGCGAATTTCGGGATGACCGCCGTCACCAGATAGCTGACGATCACTACAGCCACGATGATCAGGAGCGCGGGATACATCAGCGTCGCCAGGATCTTTTTTCGGACGCCAGTGCTCACCTTCTGGTACGCGATGTAATAGTCCAACACGCCTGAAAGGTTGCCGCTCTTTTCCCCAGCCAGAATCGCCGTCGAATAGACTTTCGAGAAGACCCCCGCCTCGGCCACCGACTCCGAAAGCGACTTCCCTTCGCGCACACGGTCGCGAATTTGCGAGATTACCGGCCTGAGTTTGGGTGAGGAAGCGCGATCTGCGAGCAGGTCGAGCGCTCGCAGAATCGGCAGCCCGGCTTTGATCAAAGTGTTGAATTGCTGGTTAAGGATCAGGAAATCCGTGCCGCCGATCGTACGCCCGCTCTGCCTGGGCATCCCTGAGAGCAACCCTGTTCGGGACTTAACCGAATAAACAAACAGCCCCCGGTCGACCAGCTTCTGGCGTGCTTCCGCCAGTGTGCCGGCAGCCTCGACATGCGAGAAAACCCGCCCGTTACCATCCGCAACGCGGCAGACAAACTCCCCCATAGGCCTCAGTTTACCTCAAGTAAGTGATATGCAGGGAAGCGGTGAAGGGTTGGCCGTAGCTTGTACGTAACACTCCTGTTTGCGCCCCTCTAGCGCTCGTAATCAACATCATTTTACGGGGGCGTCTCCCGCGGGTAATTCTCCGTTCACAATCGCGACGCCCAGCGGAATATCGAATCGGAACAGAGAGTCCAGCACCGGCGGATTCATGCGCCAATTCTCAAAGCGGAATTCCACCTGGACGCCGCCGCTCTGGCGCACCAGCAAGCGTGCCAGCTCCCCCGTCCCACGCACGATTTCGAAGAATACCGTATCGCCCTGCCCCCCGTTTGGAGCGGTAGAGACATCCGCATCCTGGCGGTCGTTGTGCGGATCTGCTCCGTCAGCAGATGCGCCGCGAACCTGACAGCGGAGCACCACGTTCCCTTCACCCGTGGCTCGTTCGCGCTCCGCTAGTTCCACGCGAGCGCACACTCGCGATACCTTCATTTCGCCCGCGAGCAGCGCCAGCGGCGTGCGCCAATCGGCACTCTGCTTGGCGGGCACCCTGGTTACGGTATGGTCGCCCGGCACGTAAAACCATGCGGTCTTGCCGTCCACGAGGAAGAGATCCCTCTCGGGTGCCTCGTACTCCCAACGCATCTTCCCAGGTCGCCGGAAATAGGCGGTTCCCGCTTCGGTTCGGACCGTTTGCTCATTTTCGGTGTAGCGCTCCAGGAAGGTGGCCTGCAGCGTCCGCGCGGAACGATAGCGCGCCTCGAACAGCCCGACGAACCGTTTGACCTCCCCGTCCTGCAGCTTCGGCGCGGCGGCCATGCACGCCAATCCAAGACACAAGCATCCCCCTATCACCACACTGAAGAACTGTCGGGCAACGCGGGAAAGGGTGGCCAGCATGGGTCGCAGAAACAAGAATACTACGCATCATCACGTCGACTACTGCGAACCCGCTGGCTCGTGCTGAACTTGGAGTGCGCGAGCCCCGCTCTCGTCTTTGAGATGTAAGACGTGGCAAAAGCCCGCGCTCATCAGCATCCGGCTCAGGCATGAGATGCGGCTCCGCCTTTAATCGCCAAGTCGAGGCGGTGGCCCGGATGCCTGGGAGTGCCCCAATTCCAGGGAGTTGTGGATTTGTCGTGCGGAATCTTCAAACCATCAGGAGCAAAGGCCGTAAACCGGACGCCGACGACACCGAACCTGCTTACAGCGGCGAGTCCGTGACTGTAGCGACAGCAGCATTGTTGTATCGAATGACGCCAGTCTCGTTGCAGAAGAAAAATCGTTGCCCGGTAACTCCCACCGCGACTGGGTTTCCGTTTACTGTGTAGTTCGTGTTTGTCATCCCGTCTCCGGATGTCGGAACATAAGTGAACGCGTAGCCGGCTTTCGTTGGAGCCGCGACGCCAAGAACCGGATCCACAAGATTTGCGCCACCAGCGCACGCACCGCCTCCAGGCCCCAAGTCCGCCAGAGTCGCGGGATATCCAACCGCCGGGCACAACGCCGAGTACGTTACGTTCGCGCTCGTGTACGTTCGAATCGAGTTTACTGCTGAGGCTTCGTGCGCCGCCATCCTCGACTTCGCCAGGTTCGGAAGGGCAATCGCCGCGATAATCAGAATGATGGCTACGACGATCAGTAGTTCTATCAGGGAGAATCCGTTTCCTCTCCTGTGGATCGCCGTGCGCTTCGCCTCTTTTTTAACTTGTGGCGCCAGATTCATTGGATCTCCCTCCCTTCTTTAAAAAAAAGGGGAAGTCGACAGACTTCCCCTTGTATGACAACCGCGATTACAAGTACTGACTACAGCGCCGGGCTGCCGGCAGGACCAGCCACGCAACCAGCACCGTTCAGGGTGTACTGAATGACGCCTGATTGGCTCGAGCAGAACATGCGCTGTCCAGTCGTGCCCACGGTCGCCGGAGTGGCCGTCGAAGTGTAGGTGTCATTGAGGCCGTCGCCACCAACGGTCGGCGTATAAGCGAACACGTAGCCGCTCTTGGCGCCTGCGCCAAGAATCGGGTCGATGATGCCCTTACCGCCTGCACACACGCCTCCCGTGTTCAACTCCACAAGCGTTGCCGAGAAACCGATCGCCGGGCAAGACGCTGCGTAGTTCACTTCACCCGTGTTGATCGTGCGAACCGAACCCACGGCCGACGCTTCGTTGGCCGCCATCTTCGACTTGATGAGGTTCGGGATCGCGATAGCCGCGATGATCAGAATGATCGCCACGACGATCAAAAGCTCGATAAGAGAGAAACCCTTCTGCTTCTTCATGCACATCTCCTTGAGAAATTATTTTAAGTGCCAGAGCACACCTTACACTAGGGCAAGGCAGAGGCCATTCGTCAAACCAGTGGTACTAGGGGGTTAGAATCATTCTAAATATATGATAAGAGGACCCTTACAGTAATTTACCGGGTGTGAGCTCTGCTACGGAATGAGCCTTTGGCCCGCACTACCCGCGAAATGACCTTTTCTGTCACCGACAGAACGACTTAAACGGGCAAGCTTGCCAAAAATCGAGTGTCGTCAAATTCCGACACCCGCTTTCAGCCCAGCGGGCCACACAGATTTTAGAGATTGTGCTTCTTCGCGTAGTGCCGGAACGACCTGTAGCTGATCTTAAGCAAATCCGCCGCTTGTGTACGTACCCCGTGAGTCTTTTCCAGCGCGGTTTGCAGATACCGCCGCTCCGCCTGCGCAATTTCCTTTTCGAAATCGACACCCTCCGATGGGAAAGCCGCCCCTTCTCCCGCAATCACAGGCGTGCCCGAGTATCCCGCAATCCGGTCGGGCAGAACCCGCAACGTTACCTCCCCGGTCGTTTCCAACGCCACTGCCCGCTCCATCGTATTTTCCAATTCGCGCACATTGCCCGGCCAGTCGTACGACTCCAAACGGCTCATGGCCTCAGGGGAAATGCTCTCCACCGGCTTCTCCATCACTTTGCGGAACGTTTCCAGAAAGTGTCGAGCCAGCAGGGGTATATCCTCGCGGCGCTCCCGTAAGGGAGGCAATTGGATCGGTATAACGCTCAGCCGGTAATACAGGTCTTCGCGAAATCTTCCTTCGGCGATCTCTTTCTCGAAATCCCTGTTCGTCGCCGCGATAATGCGCACGTCCACGTCGCTCTCTTCCGTGCTCCCGATCGGGCGCACCTTCCCTTCCTGCAGCACCCGGTACAGCTTCACCTGCATGGTCAGGCTCATGTTGCCGATCTCATCCATGAACAACGTCCCGCCGTGCGCCGCCTGAAACAGTCCCTGCCGGTTTTCCGTCGCCCCGGTGAACGATCCTTTCATATAGCCGAACAATTCCGACTCCAGCAGCGTCTCGGGAAACGCTCCACAATTGATGGTGATAAACGGCGCCTGGGCACGCTGGCTGTTTTCGTGAATGGCCCGCGCCACCAGCTCTTTTCCGGTTCCGCTCTCCCCGGTGATCAGTACCCTGCTCGTTTGCGGTGCAATCGTCTGGATCAACTCGAAGATCGCCCGCATATTCGGGCTCTGCCCGATGATATTGTCGAGCCCCGTCAATCGCCGCAATTCCCGTCGAAGGTAGCCCGCCTCCTTCTTCCACTTCAGGCTTTCGGACACCTCGCGAACTGCTCTCCGCAGTTGATCGACCAGTTCGTGGTCCTTGATCACATAGCGGTCGGCACCCGAGTTAATCGCCGCGATGGCCGTCTCCACCGTCGGCACCCCGGTGATTAACAGGAAGAAGCAGTCGGGCGCGATTTCCTTGGTCAGCTTCAGCAGATCGACGCCGCTCTCCCCCGGCATGCGTACATCCGAAATCACAATGTCGAAGATCTGCGATTCCAGCTTGCGCTTGGCCGCCTCCACGTTGTGCGCCACCTCAATACGGTAGCCTTCCTTGCGAAAAGTAATCTCCAGCAGCTCGCAGATCGAGCGCTCGTCATCCACTACAAGGATGTTCGGCATTTCCCTGCTGTGATCTTTCACCGCTGCTTTTGTTGCCTGCATGACACCTCAAGCCACTCGCGGCAGCTCTACGATGAATTCTGCCCCGCGGTCTTTTTGCGAAATCACACTGATTCGTCCGCTGTGCGCCTGGACGATCTGATAGACGATCGACAACCCCAGACCAGTGCCTCCTGCAAACCCCGATTGCCAAGGTTCAAAAATCTTGGACCGCTGCTTTGCATCCAGCCCGATGCCCGTATCTCGAAAGGCGATGCGCAGCCAAAACGGCCGCTCTTCCAGACCCACGGTAAGCGTGCCGCCCTCGGGCATGGCCCGCATCGCGTTTTCGCACAAGTTCCAGAACACCTGTTTGATCTTGCTCGAATCCACGCGGGCTCGCATGGCATGCCCGTTGAACGCCCTTGCGATCTGATATTTCGCCCCGATTTCCGGCTTCTTCTCCATCAACGTAATGGTTTCGTCCAGCAAGGCGGCCACGTCTGCTTCCTGAAATTCGTAAGTTTTCTCGCGAGAATAGTTCAGGAAATCGGTGATGATGTGGTTCAGCCGCTCGGATTCCCGGCTGACGATGTTCACCAGGTGCACCTGGTCCTCTTCCAGAGGAGCCAGTCTCGCCAGTTCCTTCACCGCGCCAGCCATGGCCGTCAAGGGTTGCCGGATTTCGTGGGCGATGGCCGCCGACAGCCTTCCCAGCGCCGCCATGCGTTCCTTCGTGGCCACTTCCTGCTCTAGTCGCCGGAAATCCGTAAGGTCCTGAAAATTGAACACGAATCCGTTGCGCTGGTTGTCGCGCGAGCGCAAGGGAGAAATGCTGATGCCCAGGTAGCGTTGCCCGCCATCGGAAGTGCGAAATTCAATTTCCCGCCGCAGCGACAACTTGTCATTCATCTCCGGCATGCCTGGCGGCCAGAAGGCTTCACTGAATTCGGAAAGTTTTCGCCCTCGGATGTCCGCGAAACGGTAGCCCAGAATGTCCTCGCCGGTGCGATTCAGCAGCACGATGCGCCCGGCCATGTCGGTGGTGATTAAACCCCCACGCATGGAGTGAATGATGTCTTCGGTAAAATCCTGCAGGTCCAGAAGTTCTTCGCGTTTCTTCTCGAGTTCCTGGCCTTTTCGACGCAGCGACTGCGCCAGCAGGCTCGCCAGATACGCGATCGCGAAGAATCCAAAAGTATTGTTCAGAAACCAGAATCGCAGTCCTTCCGCCGTGTACACGCTGCTATAGGTCCGCGGGATGTTTCCCGCGTGCGCCAGTGCCGTTAGCCCTCCGATCACTCCGACGCAGACCGCCGCGGTGGTAAACGCGAGTCCACGCGAAAACAGGATGCTCGCTACGATGATCACCAGCAGATACAGTGAAACGAAGTAGCTGTCTTGGAGACCCGTCGCATACACCAGCGCCGACACCATGATCACGTCGCTGATTACTTGCACCGGGCCGTGCCACCGCGCAAACGGCAGCCAGCGCAGCAGTATGATGTGAATCGTGGCTAACGTTATCCAGAAGACGATCAGCGGAAGAAAATACCGCATGGCCGTAGGGCCCGGGAGGACGTGCTTCGGCCAGACCACACCCAGCGCCAGGATCAACGCGATCAGCAGCAGGCGGACACGCGTCAGCCAATCCAGCCATTCCCTCGTGGTCAGGTTCTGGTCGACTGTTCGACCAGGCCCCGTCCCGGCTTGATTTTCAGGCATTTCACTCGCTCGCCAGAAACAACCGGGGCAGGAAGCCTCCCTGCCCCGGTCAACAGATTAACACTCCCCCGAAATGGCCCCCGATACGGCTTCGATCACTTCCCGCTCAACTTGCCGATCAGCGAGAACAACGGCATGTACATCGAAATGACCACGCCGCCGACCACCACGCCCAGGAACACGATCATGATGGGCTCGAGTGCCGTCAACAGGTCCTTCACCGCCGCGTCCACTTCTTCTTCGTAGAAGTCGGCGATCTTCTGCAACATGGCATCCATCGCGCCGGTCTGTTCTCCGACGCTGATCATCTGCGTCACCATTCCCGGGAAAACTTCCGAATCCTTTAGCGGCTCCGTCAGGCTCTTGCCTTCTTCCAGCGACTTTCTCACTTGCTGCAACGCCCGCTCGACGACCGCGTTCCCGGCCGTCCTCGCCGTGATGTCCAACCCCTCCAAAATAGGAACGCCGCTGGCGATCAGAGTGCCCAGGGTGCGCGTAAACCGGGCCACGGCGATTTTCCTCATCAGAAGGCCGATCACCGGCAGCTTCAGGACAATGGAATCGATCACGAAGCGCCCTTGTTCGGTTCCATACCATACTTTGATGCCGATTATCGCGCCCACGAAGGCCATCACGATCAGCAATCCGAATATGCTCCCGATGAAGTTGCTCAAACCAATCACGATCTTCGTCGGCAGCGGCAAATCCACGCCAAGACCAGCGAACAAGGTCGCGAAAATCGGCACCACCTTCCACAACAGCAAGGTGACTACGCTGCCTGCTATGGTCATGACGCCGATCGGATAGATCGACGCCGACTGCACCGCACGCTTCAATTTCACGTTCTTTTCAATGTACGTCGACAACCGCTGCAAAATGGTGTCCAGAATACCGCCCGTCTCGCCCGCTTCCACCATGTTCACGTACAGCGCGTCGAATACCTTCGGGTGCTGCCGCATCGCCGCCGACAGTGTGGCTCCGCCTTCCACCGATGCGCGTGTCGCCGCCAGCACCTTCTGAAACATCTTGTTCTCTTGCTGCCCAGCGAGTATTTCTAGGCACTGTACCAGCGGCAAGCCGGCGTCGATCATCACCGAGAATTGCCGCGTGAAAATCGCCAGCTCCTTCGACTTGACGCTGCCGCCGAAGGTCGGCATGTTGAATTCTTTGCCCTTCTCGGACATCTTCTTGGGCGTGATCTGCTGCCGGCGCAGTTGGTTTTGCGCTTCGGACTTGCTCGTCGCGCTCATCTCCCCGCTGACATTGCTCCCGGCTTTGTTCGTGCCCTTATACGTATAGACCGGCATTTCCTTGTCCTCCTCGCTGATGCGATGACCCTGATGAACCCTCTTCTTTGTGCCTCAGACTCAGCGAAACCCTTTGTCGCAAGCGCCTAGCGTTTGCCCACCGGCGTCTTGCTAGTCGGCCCCGACACCCCGCGATTGATCATGTCCTGCAACTCCTCGGGGTTCGACGAGCGCGCCAGCGCCGTATCCAGCGTGATCAGTTTCGCCAGATACGCATTGGCCAGACTCTGGTTAAACGTCTGCATTCCGGTCGTTCCCGTTCCCGTCTGCATCGCCGAATATATCTGGTGGATCTTGTCTTCACGAATCAGGTTGCGGATCGCCGGCGTCGGCACCAGCACCTCCATCACCATCGCGCGCCCGCGACCATCCGAACGCGGCAGCAGCGCCTGGCACAGAATCCCTTCGATCACCATCGAAAGCTGCGCCCGCACCTGCGGCTGCTGGTGTGCCGGAAACACGTCGATAATACGGTTGATCGTCGAGGCCGCCGAGTTCGTGTGCAGCGTCGCGAATGTCAAGTGGCCGGTTTCCGCGATGCGCAGCGCCGACTCGATCGTCTCCAAATCGCGCATTTCGCCGATCAGCACCACGTCCGGGTCTTCGCGCAACGCCGCCCGCAAGGAATTCGAGAACGAATGCGTATCCGCGTGCACTTCGCGCTGGTTCACCAGGCACTTCTTGTGGTTGTGCAAGAACTCGATCGGGTCTTCGATCGTAATCATGTGCTCTTCGCGTTCCGCGTTGATCTTGTCCAGCATGGCGGCCAGGGTCGTCGATTTTCCCGAACCCGTCGGCCCCGTCACCAATACCAGTCCGCGCGGCTTGTCGCACATCCCCTTCACGACCGCCGGCAATCCCAGCGCGTCAAATCCCTTGATTTCCCACGGAATCGTACGGAAGACCGCTCCTACTGCTCCGCGCTGATTGAACACGTTGCCGCGGAATCTCGCCAGGTTCTTCAATCCAAACGAAAAGTCCAATTCCAGATTCTCTTCAAACCGGTGTTTCTGCGCATCCGTCAGCACGCTGTACGCGAGTGACTTCGTGTCCGCAGCCGTCAACGGCGGCATATCCAGAGGACGCAGTTTTCCGTGTACGCGCACGCGCGGCGCGCTGTTCGTCGTGATGTGCAGGTCGCTGCCGCCCATCTCGATCATCTTCTTCAGCAGCTCACTCAGCGTCATTCCGGCCATTTGCTCACTTCTCCTTAGAGAACCGTCTCCCGTAAAACTTCTTCCATCGTCGTCTGACCCAGCGCCGCCTTAATCAAGCCACTGCGCCGCAGCGTAATCATTCCCTGCTCCATGGCTTTCTTCTTCAACTCCAGCGCCGACGCCCCCACCAGGATCAATTCACGCAGCTCGTCGTTCACTTCCATCACTTCATACAAACCGGTGCGTCCCTTGTACCCGCCTTTATTGCAGGTCGAGCAGCCCTTCCCGTGATAAATCTTGGTGGTCTTCACTTCCTCCGGCGTGTACCCGGCGTCGATCAGCGCCTGCTCCGGCACTTCCAGTTCGACCTTGCAGTTCACGCAAATGCGCCGCACCAGCCGTTGCGCGCAAATCAGGTTCACCGAAGTCGCCACCAGGAACGGCTCAATACCCATGTTCATCAACCGGCTGATCGTCGAAGGCGCATCGTTCGTGTGTAAGGTCGACAGCACCATGTGGCCCGTCAGCGCCGCCTTTACCGCGATTTCCGCCGTTTCAAAGTCGCGAATCTCTCCGACCAGGATGATGTTCGGGTCTTGCCGCAAGAACGCGCGCAGCGCCGCGGCGAAGTTCAACCCGATCTGCTCTTTCATCTGCACCTGGTTGATCCCCGCCAGCTGAAACTCGACGGGATCTTCCGCGGTCATGATGTTCGTATCCACCTGGTTTAACCGTGCCACCGACGAATACAGCGTGTTCGTCTTACCCGACCCGGTAGGCCCGGTGACCAGCACCATCCCGTACGGCTTCAAGATGTTCCGTTCAAATTTCTTCAACGATTCCGGCTCGAACCCCAGCTTGGTCATGTCCAGTCGCAGGTTTTCCTTGTCCAACAACCGCATGACGATCTTCTCGCCGTACAGTGTCGGCACCGTGGACACACGAAAATCGAGTTCTTTCTTCTTCCCGTCGGCCTTGTACTTGATCATGATGCGGCCGTCTTGCGGCAGTCGCTTTTCGGCGATATCCAGCTTCGCCATGATCTTCACGCGGCTGGTAATCGCGTCCTTCAATCGCAGCGGCGGAGTCATCACCGTTTGCAGTACCCCGTCAATCCGGAATCTGACCCGCAATTCCAGTTCGTACGGCTCCATGTGAATATCGCTCGCGCCCCGCTTCACCGAATCCGTCAAGATCAGGTTCACCAGCTTGATGATCGGCGCTTCTTCCGCTGCACGTTCCAGCGTGGCCGTGTCCAGTTCCTGTTCTTCCGACGAGAGCTCCAGTTCCTGGTCGTCCATCGCCAGGTCCTTCATCATCTTGCTCAGCTCTTCGTGGTTCGACTCCGCTCCGCCGTAAAACCGGGTTATGGCCTCCCCGATCGCCGATTCCGACGCCACCACCGGTTCCACGTTGAACCCGGTCATGAACTTGATATCGTCCATGGCGAAGACGTTGGTCGGGTCCGTCATCGCGATCGTCAAGACCGACCCCACCCTCGAGAGTGGAATCACCTGGTACCGCGTCGCCGTATCCTGGGGAATCAGCTTGATAACCGTCGGATCGATCTCGTAGTACTTCAAATTGATGGAGGGAACGCCATACTGGCGCGACAGCACACCGGTGATATCGTCGTCGGTGATATAACCCATCTTCGTCAGGCAGGACCCCAGCTTGCCGCCATTCGAGCGCTGAAACTCCAGCGCCTTCTGCAGCTGGTCCTGCGTGATTAAGCTCTCCTTGACTAAGATTTCACCTAGCCGGACAGACATCCGCGCACTCCCAGAACACATCGAACCCAACGCTCACCTTAGCAAATGCCGCCACCAAGGGTAGCCCGAACTTGACGCATCGTTGTGAAATCGCTAATACCTGCACTTAAGTACAGGTATTTCCCCCAACTCAAAAAACTTCCCACTTCATCGGCAAATTTATGTGTGCGCGTACGTGTAGGCGCTGGCTTTGGCCCGACGCAAATGCTCTACCGCAATTCCCAGAGGGAGTGGCCGGTCTTTTGACCGGCCACTCCCTCTTGAACCGCCGAGCATCGATCATCAACCTCTGCCCTCCAATGCATCCCATCCACCATTCACTCCCCCATTCCTGCCGTTCCGTGAAGAATACTTAGCTAATGGATACTCATATGTTATGCTCTCCCGTGTTTATCGAATCCGATTCACGCCTGCCCGCCTCGAGCCTCGACGCAGCCCTCCTTCATCTTTTTTCCTCGCCGGCCGTGCTGGTAGTTCCCATAGGGCTGCTTCCGCGCATCCATAGAGTTCTCATGACGGGTCGTACGCATGAGTTATCCCCTTTAGAATCCGCAGTTACGCAAAAATGGCGCGTAACTCGTTTAGAATCCGCACTTCCAAAATCGTTGAACTTAAAGTCCTTTATAATCCGCACTTCCGAAGAAAGGTGGGGGAGGGGGGATATTTGTTAACCAGCTCTCGCTCTCCCGGAAACAGCATTTCTAAGGTCCGCCAGCGACGGCGGAGCGATGAGGAAAACTTTCGCGCGACAAATCCCTTGCTGCAGTTTCCGTCCTTCAACGCTCGCACCTACTACGACGTCCTCTTCGCCGCCCGTGGTCCCCAACATTGGTGGCCGGGCCGCACCCCCTTTGAAGTCATCGTCGGCGCCATCCTCGTCCAAAACACTTCGTGGACCAACGTCGCACCCGCCATCGAAAATCTCCGCCGCTCAAGACTCCTCACTCCCCGCGGCATCGAAAAAATCTCTACTCCACGACTTCAGCGCCTGATCCGCTCCTCAGGCTATTTCCGCCAGAAAACAAAAACCCTGAAAGCCTTCGTCCGTTTCCTCCGCCGCGACTACCAGGGCTCGTTCAGCAAAATGTTTCGAGCCCCAACACAAATGTTGCGCGATCAAGTGCTCGCCGTCCGCGGCATCGGTCCCGAGACCGCCGACTCCATCCTCCTCTATGCCGCGAAGCATCCGGTCTTCGTCGTCGACGCCTACATCCGCCGCATCCTCGAGCGTCACGGCCATCCCCTCGCGAGACTCCGTTACGAAGACGTCCGCCAACTCTTTGAACGAACCCTCCCGCCCGACGTAGCGCTGTATAATGAATTCCACGCTCTGATCGTTCATACCGGCAAGCACTTCTGCCGCCCGCGCAATCCGCGTTGCGGCGAATGCCCGCTGAAGCCCTTGTTGCCGGAAATGTTGCCGGAAATGCTGCCGGCCACGCAGACGGCTCAAGCGGTCAGTGCCTTGCCGGCGCCGTTGAAGATGTATCCGTCGGAGTCGTCGTCGTTGTCCGATCGGTTGCCCGATCGGTTGTTCGACCCGGCGCCAGAAAGGATCGCAGCCGCCACATGAGTCCGCTCCAACCAAAACATCGCTGGAGCCTTGCCATCGGTGGCGTCTTGCTCTCGTTCCTGCTTGCCGCCGTTTTCACCTTCGGTTCACTGGACGTGCCCTTCGAGCCGGGCAGTTGGCGCGCTCTCATTCCGTTGTTCGCGGTCTCGAGTTTCATCACCGCAGCAGCTCTCGTCTTCCTGCTGATCCTCACCCGCTCCGTCATCCGCCTCCTAGTCGAGCGCAGCAAGGAGCAACTGGGCGCCCGCTTCAAAACCAAGATGGTCGTCGGAGCCATGGCGCTTTCTCTTCTTCCGGTAGTCTTCATGTTCTTTGTCAGCTACTCGCTTCTAAACCGCACCCTGGGCCGGTGGTTCCCGCGCCCTCTCGAAATCGCTTCCGAACAGACCCAGGCGCTGATGAACGATTTCGGGCGAATCGCGGTCCCCCGTTTGCGCAATCTCGCTCGCCAGGCTCAAATGAATTCCGCTCAACCCACGGACGAACTCCTCAAGCGCGGCTTCCAATCAGGACTCGACGCTCTGTGGATTCTGGATAAGGACGGGAAACTCATTCGGGGCGGCGTCGCTTGCGATGAACAGCCGGAAGACCGCACCGGACAAATTTGCGAACGCGTCGGTGTTGCCGGCACTCCCGCCCGCACTCTCCCGTCCGGCGTAGAGGTTTGGAATTCCCAGGGAGAGAGTTATCTCGTCGCCCGCGTTCCTACCATCGACAAAGGCCAAACCGTCGGATACGTCGCCGCGGGCTATCTCACCAGCCCCAATTTCCTTGCCCGCATCACCGAAATCCAGGCCCACCGCGAAGAGTACGACAAAACGAAGCAAAACCTGAGAACCTTGAAGAGTCAAATGCTTCTCATTCTGGGATTCTTCACCGTCCTTCTCTTGTTTTCTCTCATATGGATCGCCATGTTTCTCTCCAAGCAGGTCACCGTCCCCATCCAAGCCCTCGCCGAAGGCACCCGCGAAGTCTCCTCCGGTAATTTCGACTACCAGGTTCCGGAACAGTCTCAAGACGAACTCGGCATCCTCATTCGCTCCTTCAACGCCATGACCACGCAGTTGCGCGATTCACGCGCTCAGATCGACCAGTTCACCCGCAACCTCCAGCAAGCCGTGCAGGAACTCGAGCGCCGCCGCCAGTTGATGGAAACTATTCTCGAGAACATCCCCACCGGTGTGATCTCACTGGACGCCAACGGCGCCATCCTGCGTGAAAACGCTGCGGTCACCCGCCTGTTCGGCGGTTCTCCTCGGGACCTCCCATCGCTCGAAGACTTGATCGGCGCCGAAGCCGCGCGCACCGTGCAACTCCTGATGCGCCGCAGCCTGCGCATGGGCGTCGTCTCGCGCGAAATTGAAACCGTCGTCTCCGGACGCGTCCTACACTTTGCCGTGACCGTCAGTTCCCTCGGCCCGCGCCGCGCCAATACTGGTTTTGTCCTCGTTCTTGACGACTTGACCGAAGTCCTGCGCGCGCAAAAATCCGCCGCTTGGCAGGAAGTTGCCCGCCGCATTGCTCACGAAATCAAGAATCCGCTTACGCCGATTCAGCTTTCCTCGCAGCGCCTTTCGCGCTTCCTCGATCGCCGCGATCCCCAGGAAATCGCCGCCCCCCGCGATGCGGAACTCACTCACCTCGTTCAGGAGTGTTCACGCCTGATCGAACGCGAAGTCTCCACGCTCGCCGCCCTGGTCAACGAGTTCTCTCAATTCGTGCGTTTCCCGACTGCCAAGCTCGCGCCCACCAGCGCCAACACTGTGGTCCACGAAGCCGTCGAAGTCTTCTCCGGCCGTCTCGATGGCATCACCATCAAGACCTCGCTCGCCGACAATCTCCCTCCAGTTCGCGCCGACGGCGGCCTTCTCCGCAGCGTCGTCGTCAACCTGATCGACAATGCCGCCGAAGCCCTCGAAACCGCGCCATTCCGCGAAATCACCGTTTCCACCTGCGCTCACGGCGAAGCGGAAACCGTCGAAATCTGTGTCCAGGACACCGGCCACGGTATCTCTCCCGAAGATAAAGACCGCCTCTTCTTGCCGCATTTCTCCACCAAGAATCGCGGCACCGGCCTGGGTCTCGCCATCGCCGCGCGTATCGTCGCCGAACACGGCGGCACTATTCACGTCGAAGATAATTTTCCGGTAGGCTCGCGGTTTCTCGTCGAGCTGCCCGCGGCGGATCTCACGCCTGCTACGGTCTCCGAACGCAACGGGGTTGAAGCCACTTGATGACCATTCGTCCGCACTTGCTCGTCGTCGACGATGAAGCCGGCATCCGCGAATCCCTCTCCTCGATTCTCGCTGACGAGGGATATGACGTCGAATCCGCCGCCTCCGCGGAGGAAGCGCTGGAGCGCGCCGCCGCTGGCGATATCGAAGTAGTGCTCCTCGACGTCTGGCTCCCCGGCATCGACGGCCTCGAAGCTCTGAGCCGCCTGCAGGCCTCTCCTCGCCCGCCGGCGGTCATTATGATTTCCGGTCACGGCACCATCGAAACCGCGGTGCGCGCCACTAAGCTCGGCGCGTTCGACTTCATCGAAAAGCCGCTCTCACTCGAAAAAATCATCGTCCTGGTCCGCAACGCCATCCAGCAGCGCCGCCTCCAGGAAGAAAATCAGCTGCTCCGTAGCGAACTCGGCCATCGCTATCAAGTCATCGGCGAAAGCGTCCCGATGAAGGCGCTGCGCCAGCAGATTGCCGTCACCGCTCCCACCAATGGCCGCGTGCTGATCTTCGGCGAAAGCGGCACCGGCAAGGAGCTCGTGGCCCGCTCGCTCCACGCCGCCAGCCTCCGCAATAAAGGTCTATTTGTCGAAGTGAATTGCGCAGCGATTCCCGAGGATCTGATCGAGTCCGAACTCTTCGGCCACGTGAAAGGCAGCTTCACCGGCGCGGCCGAGGACAAAATCGGCAAGTTCAAGAAAGCCGACGGCGGCACTCTTTTCCTCGACGAGATCGGCGACATGAGCCTGCGCACGCAATCCAAGGTCCTGCGCGTGCTCGAGGAACAACGCTTCGAGCCGGTCGGCTCAAATCAGACCGTAACCGTTGATGTCCGCGTCCTGGCCGCCACCAACAAGAATCTCGAACAGGAAATCGCCCGCGGCGCGTTCCGCCAGGACCTCTTCTATCGCTTGAACGTGATTCCCTTCCTAGTTCCCCCGCTGCGCGACCGCAAGGAAGATATCCCCATCCTCGCCCGTTATTTTCTCAATGAGTTTAGCTCCGCCTACGGGAAACGAACCCGCGAGCTCAACGACACCGCCATGGACATCCTCATGCGCTACCCCTTCCCCGGCAATGTCCGCGAACTCCGCAATCTGGTCGAGCGCCTGGTCATCGTCTGCCCGCAAGCTCGCATCGAGCCACACCACCTTCCGCCAGAGCTGTTCCGCGGCGTAGCCGAAAGCCCGCAACATCCCTACAACACGCTGCACGAAGCCCGCAGCGCCTACGAACGCGAATTTATCTTGAGAAAACTACAGGAACACCGCTGGAACATGACACAAACAGCCACAGCCCTGGGCCTGGAACGCAGCCACCTCTACCGCAAAATGAAAAACCTGGGCATCGCCGCCCCAGACTGAAGTGCCCAGACCAAAGTGAATGAAAAATGAATCTGGCAATCTCGATCAACAACCCCACTCAGGTTTTAAGTGGAACAACTATTCCTGGCTGTGTGGGCCGCCAAGGACTCACAACGACTACTATCTTTCCGGCTCCTTCTCAGCATCCGCCGGCGGCTCGTATTCGTCTTCCGATTCCGGAACATATTCTACGGGCTCTGCTGGCGATTGGTCGGTCGCATCGCCGACCAAGCTATCCGGCGTCTCGATCCGCTGGTCCTCGCTCAGGCCTTCGAGCTGGAAATGCCAATCGAGTTCGCGCACTTTCTGGGGACTTTCGCGCCAATCGGGTACGACTTTCACGAACGTTTGCAAATACACTTTGGTGCCAAACAGTTCTTCGAGCTCTTTGCGGGCTTCGGTGCCGATCTTCTTCAGCATCTCGCCTTTGTGCCCGATCAGGATTTTTTTTTGCGATGAGCGCTCCACGTTCAGCGTTGCTTCAATGCGCAACAACTTCAGCTTTTCCTCGAATTTGTCGACGAACACCGCGAGCGCGTAGGGCACTTCGTGATACATCACCTGGATCGCTTTTTCTCGGATAATTTCCGCCGCCAGAAACCGTTCCGGCTGATCGGTTACCTGGTCTTCGGGAAAGTACGGCTCGCTCTCCGGCAGATGCTTCAGGATTTCTTCCAGCAACTGTTCGACGCCACTGCCCTTCAGCGCGGAAATCGGAATGATTGCCGAAAACTCGAACGCTTTGCTGAGCGCTTCGATCAATGGCAACAATTTCGGTTTCGGCACACGATCGACTTTGTTCAGCGCCAGGATGGTCTTGCCGCGAAATCGCTTCGCCTTCTCCAACAGCAGTGAATCCGCGTACGGAAGCGCGCGGCTGGCGTCCACCATCAGCAGGAGCACGTCGATTCCTTCGAGCGCTGCCGCGACTTCATGCATCATCTGCCGGCCCAGCGCGGAGTCCGCCTCATGCAAACCGGGCGTGTCGATGAATACGATCTGGCCCTTCGGGGTCGTGACGATACCTTGGATGCGGTTGCGCGTCGTCTGGGGTTTCGCGGTGACGATGGCGACCTTCTGCCCTACAACACGATTCAGCAGCGTCGACTTGCCGGCATTCGGCCGCCCCACAATCGCCACGAAGCCAGCGCGAAAGCCCGTGCGCTTCGGCGAGGTCTCACTTCCTTTTTCTCTCAAGCTCAGCCTCAATTCCTTTTTTACTTCGCTGGCGGCAACGCAACAACGGCTCGCTTGCGGACCCGCAGCCGTAGCACCTTCCGCTGGTTGGCTTCGAGCACCTCGAAGCGGTGGCCTTCAAGGTCAATGGTGTCGCCGGGTGCGGGAACCTTGCCGAGCACGTGACTCAGCAAACCGGCAATGGTGGTGACAGCTTCGTCGGATTTGTCGCCAAATTTGACGCCAAGCAATTCTTCCACATGGTCGATGGCCATGCTGCCGCGCAGGACCAGACTTCCGTCGGGCTCGCGCATGACGTCCGGCGCGGGCTTCTTTTCATCGCGGCCGCTTTCGCCGACGATTTCCTCGACAAGATCTTCCACCGTCGCCAGCCCGGCCACCAAGCCGTGCTCGTCGATGATGATGGCCATGGGTTGATCTTTCTGGCGCATCTCTCGCAGCAACTCGGAACCCGCTTTTGTTTCGGGCATGAACATCGTGGGACGCACGAGCTCGCGGACTTTGCGCTTGGGCAAATCCTGATCGGCGATGTGCAGCAAATCCTGCGCGTAGACCACGCCGAAAATATCGTCGAGCGATTTCTCATACACGGGCATGCGCGCGAAACGCATTTCGATGAATTTTGCGTGCAGCTCTTCCAGAGTCGCGTCGGCAGCCATGGCCACGATGTCCGGACGCGGGGTCATCACCTCGCGGACGCGCTTGTCGCTGAACTCCACGACCTGCTCGATCAGGTCGGCCTGCTCGGGCTCAATGATGCCCTCTTCTTCGGCTTGTTCGACCAGCGCTTCAATGCCTTCTTCTGTGCGCTGCTCTTCGGTCTGCTCGAACTCGCGTTCCGAAATGCGCGCCAGGGATTCCGCGCCTTCCAGAAAAATCCGCGCCGGCCAGGCAAGCCAAATCGCGGCGCGAATCAGCGGCAGGAGCGGCAGCAGCCAGCGTCCGGTGGTACGGTACAGCAACATGTCCGGAATGAAGTGCATGAGGACGACGACTTCGAGGGTGAGAAAAACCCAGAACTCGATGAACGATTCCCAGGTGCCGGGGACGAAATAAACGACACCGCGCGTGGTCTCCAGCACGAGGAAGGCAAGCCAGAAATGTCCGAGGATACGGAACGTCCGGCCGCCGCTGCGGCGATTGATTTTGAGTTTGTGCTCAATTTCTGCTTCGAAAATATCGAGGTGAGCGTGCACGCGGCCGGTGGTCATGCGTCCGAGTTCGCGATAGATCAGGGTCAGATAGGAAAAGATCGGTAGGCCCAGGGCGAGAAGCAACGTGCCGCTTGTGTACGCCCAGAAATAGACTTTCACGAGAGGCCTAACTTTCGGCGCAGCCGGTGTTCGATGCGCGTCATCTGGCCGCGGTCGGTTTCGTGGTCGTAGCCGAGCAGGTGCAGGACGCCGTGGAGAATCAGGATCTGGAGTTCGCTGGGCAGGGTGCGGTTGTATTTCTTCGCGTTGCGACGGGCGGTGGCGGGGGAGATCGCGATGTCGCCGAGAAAATCGGCTTCAAGGGCAAAAGCGGTGCGTTTAGGTGTTCGTTTCGGCACGGCTAAAGCCGTGCTCTCATGAAGAACGTGAGGATGGACTTCTCTGGCCGCGGAAATGGTCGAACGGCGCCCGCCTCGGAAGGCGGCCCCTACGGTGTGACCATTGCGATCGGGCAGCGGGACGGGTTTGCTACGAGTGACTGCCGGAAACGAGAGGACATCCGTGGGACCTTTCTTGTTGCGGAAGGACTCGTTCAAGCGGGCGATCTCTGCGTCGCTCACCAAGCAGATGGTGACGCCCGCGCTGGTGAGACCGAGTTGCTCGCGCACGCGGCGCAGAAATAACTCCAGTGGGGGCCTGGCGACGCGTACGGTCCGCTGGCGATTCAGAATCATCCTCGGTGGATTTCTTGGCTCAGTTAATTTCTTTGATCTGTGATGTCCCGGGCTCGGTCGCGCGCGCTTCGGGCTTGCCATTCACGATATTGACGGCCTTGCCGCTACGCTGCGGCTGGGTACCATCATACTCCTCATAGGCGCGGATGATCTGCTGGACCAAGTTGTGGCGCACCACATCTTTTTCGGTGAAGTGGGCGATACCGATACCGTCGATCTTGCCGCAGACTTCCAGGGCTTCGATGAGGCCGGATTTCTTGCCGGCGGGTAAGTCGATCTGCGTGATGTCGCCCGTGATGACGGCCTTAGAATTAAAGCCCAAGCGGGTGAGAAACATTTTCATCTGCTCGCTGGTGGTGTTTTGCGCTTCGTCGAGAATGACGAACGAGTCGTTGAGCGTGCGACCGCGCATGAAGGCCAGCGGAGCGACCTCGATAATTCCCTTTTCCAGAAAACGGTCCAGCTTGTCAGGCTCGAGCATGTCGTACAGCGCGTCGTAGAGCGGGCGCATGTACGGATCGATCTTCTGTTGGAGCGTGCCGGGAAGGAAGCCGAGACGTTCGCCGGCTTCGACGGCGGGACGCGCGAGAATGATGCGGTTGACCTGCTTGGTGAGCAGCGCGCTGACCGCCATGGCCACGGCGATGTATGTTTTTCCGGTGCCACCGGGGCCGACGCCGAACATCATGTCGTGCTTCTCAATCTCTTCCATGTAGCGGCGCTGGCTGGCGTTTTTGGGTGTGACGACCTTCTTCCCAAAGGATCGCTGGCGGCCGTGCTCGAACATCCCCCGAGGGGACTCGTGCGGCTCGTCGGTAGCGACGTGAATCAGGGACTTCACCTCGGCGCTGGTAAGTTTGCGGCCGTGACGGGTGACGTGGTTATATTCCTCGACGATTTTCACGGCGTGATCGACGTTGTCCTGATCGCCTTCGATGCTCAACCGGCTGTCGTTCAGATGGGTGCGGACGTGCAGCGCGTCTTCGAGCAGGCGCACGTTTTCGTCCAGCGTGCCGAAGAAGGGTTCAATTTGTCCGGAGATGTGAACAGTACGTCGCATTCAGATGGAGGAGCGTCCTGCGGTGGAAAGGTTCTGGCGAATGATAGATTCCTCTAACGGAGGACTTCTAACACCCTAGCGCAGCAGGGTGCTGGGGTCAAGTTGCAGGTGGTTAACTTGGTGTCAGGCGAGGGTGAAGCGCAACACCATGGGCGCCGCCCGGCCCATAGCCAGAAATGGCTGTGCCACGGATTTTTGTGCGGCTTGGTGGTGCGGGTAAGAGCGCACGGTTAGGAAATTACAGCTAAAGGCGCCCGCTTCGGAAAGCGGCCGCTACAACGCCGGGCCGCCTACAACCCCGGGCCGCTACGACCCCCGGGCCGGATTTGGGGACACAGACTGAAGTCTGTTACGGGTTACTTGCGCTTTTTCAGCGCGGTTTGGATGGCTTGTTCGGCTAGTGGGGACATTGCGGCATAGCCTTTCGCGTTGGGATGCAGGCCGTCTTCGCTGATGTCTGCTTTGAGCAGGCCTTTGTCGTCGACGGTGGAGGCGAAGTAGTCGAGATAGACGTCGCCATGATCAGCGGCGTATTTCTTGATCCAGGAGTTTAATTCCAGGATTTTTTCCGGTTGGCGCTTGATGCGCATGTCGACTGGATTGCCGCTGCGATCGTGGCCGTAGTTGCTGACCGGAAGGACAGAAGCCAGGACGACGCGGATTTTGTTGGCGTGGGCGAGCTCCGACATGGAGGTCAGGTTGTCTTCGATTTGGGCAACGGTCATCGGACCTGTGTTGCCAGCGAGATCGTTCGTGCCGGCAAGAATAACCACGACTCTGGGCCGCAACGCGATAACGTCCGGGCGGAAGCGGATCAGCATTTGCGGCGTGGTTTGTCCACTGATGCCGCGGTCGATGTACGGTTTGCCGGGGAAGAATCCGCCAAATTGGGGTTGCACCCACATGTCGGTAATGGAATCACCCATGAAAACGACGCGCTTCTCGTCCTTAGTGGGGGGTTGCACGGTGGCGTTGGCGTCGTGATAGCGGGCGATGTTGGGCCAATCCTGGAGAGTCTTCTCGTCGTTAGCGAGTTTTGCGGCGACCGCGGGGAGTTCTTCGCAATCGGCGTGCGGTTTTTCGGCATTGGGTTGCGTGGGCGCTTGGGCGTCGACGATGCGAGCGTGAAATGCTGTGACCATTGCACACGTCAGGAATACGGCGAGGATTATTTTCATTCGAGGTTCGCTCCGAGTCGGGAGGGTACTTGAAATGGGGCTCCGGGGAAAGAGGTTGCTCGACCCGGCCATGGTTTGCAGGATGGACGGAACGGCAAAAGCAGAAAAGTCAAAAGATTTGACGCAGAGGACACAAAGGAGGCACAGAGACCACGGAGACATGGCGAATGAGATTCAACCGCGTCTTCGCGCGATTCTTCTGTAGAATGCGGGCTGCAAAAATCTGCGTGGTATGGGGAGCGGCGATGCGGGTTCGACGTTTGGTTTCCGGTTGGAGAGCTGCGGCGAGCGTGCTGACGCTTTTCGCGGCGAGCATGATTGCGGGTGTATGTAATGGCCAGGTCACGGGCGGGCTGCAGCCAACGGACTATCAGCGGATGCGGACGGTGGCGCAGGCGGAGTTTTCCCCGGACGGCAAATTCATCGCGTACACGGTGGTGCGCTATGACCGTCCCGGACGGTCGTGGCCGCAGCTGTGGGTCAGGGACGTCGCCTCAGCCAAATCGACGCGTATCGGCGGCGAAAATGACGTGGCGGGCAGCCCCGTCTGGTCGCCAGATGGACGCTGGATCGCATACGATGGCGCGGCCGAGGGCAAGCAGGGAATGGCGATTGCGCATCCCGATGGATCGGGCGCAACATTTTTGACGGAAGCGCACGGTACAAACGCGCCTTTGCCCGGAACCGGCGCGGAGGTCACCTGGTCGCCGGACAGCAAACAGATCGCATTTATTTCGGCGACCCCCGGGCCGGAGACAGCGGATGCGTCCGGCGATCCGATGGTGATCACGCGCTACCTGTACAAGCCGGACGCGGGAGAGGGCCTCACCCGTTTCAATGACAACCGGCGCCTGCACATTTTCATGGTGGATGTTGCGACCAAAACCGTCCGCCAGATCACGAAGGGCAACAACTATGAGCACTCTATCGACTGGTCTCCGCGCGGCGACGAAATTGTTTTTGCATCCGACGAGTCGCCGGAAACCGATCAATTCTTCAACTACGATCTCTTCTCTCTCCGACTGAGCGACGGCTCCAGCCACAGGCTCACTGCCACCGAAAATATCGAGTACGACCCCAAGTTTTCGCCCGACGGAAAGATGATCGCTTTTCGCGCCACCAAGCGTGGTCTGACCGACCGCGAGACGACCATGGAGGATACGCACGTCTGGGTGATGAACGCGGATGGTTCGAATCGGCGGGAACTTTCGGGGATCGACAATCGACAGGGCGCGCCGGCTTGGGCGCCAGACAGCAAGGCGGTCTATTTCACGGTACAGGAACGCGGCAGCGTGCACCTGTACCGGCAACCCGTCGACGCCAACGTCTCGGGAATGCAGGAGGGGGAGCGTCGCGTGATGCGTTCGGCCAGCGGACCTCCCGCGGAAATGGTTGTGAACGGGATCGGAAGTGTCGGCGGGTTTTCGATCGCGAAATCGGGAGCGATCGCCTATACCTTCACAAGCCCGCGGGACATGGGCGAGCTTTACGTTCGCAGCGGAGGTGGCGCGAAACAGCTCACCGATTTGAATGCCGATGTCCTCGGCGGGAAACAAATCGCGGAGGTCGAGCCATTCACCTTCATGAGCAACGACAACAAATACGAGGTCGAAGCGTTCCTGGTCAAGCCGCTGGGCATGACCGCGGACTCGAAGCACCCGCTGATCGTCAACATCCACGGCGGTCCGCACGGACAGAATGGGCCGGGCTTCAATTTTCGCGATCAGGCGTTCGCGGCGCGCGGCTGGGCCACGCTACACGTAAACTATCGCGGTTCGACCGGCTACGGGCAGGCATTTGCCGATGCGGTGTTTGGCGATCAGGATGGCAATGAGGCGCAGGACGTACTCTACGGCGTGAGCGCGGCATTGCGACGCTACCTGTGGCTCGATCGAGAGCGGATGGGCATTGAAGGCGTCAGCTATGGAGGTCAGCTCACCATGTGGCTGATCACGCAGACGCGCATGTTTCGCGCGGCGATCCCCATCGCGGGAATCGCCAACCTGATCAGCTATAACTACATGACCTACTACAACCAATACGAGCAGATGGAGTTCGGGCAACTGCCGCATCAGGACGATTTCATGAACATCATGTGGGAACGCTCGGCGCTGAAGCACATCGCGGGGGTGGCGACGCCCACGATGCTGATGCACGGCGAGAACGACAACGATGTTCCCATCGCGGAAGCGGAGCAGTATTTTGTGGCCCTGAAGGATGTCGGCGTCGAGACAGTCTTCGTGCGCTACCCGCGCGAGGGTCACGGGATTCGCGAGTCCGGCCATGTCGTCGATAGCTTAAACCGCTCGATCGCTTGGTACGAAAAGCATTTTCCGAAAACGCCGCCGGAGAATCCTTCTCCTGCCGTGCCGTAGGACGCCCGAGTTCGGCTCATGCGGATCGCCATCGACACCGGGGGAACATTCACCGATTGCGTCTTCGTGCGCAACGGGAAGCTGCAAATCCTGAAGGTTCCTTCGCAGCCTTCCATGCCTGAAGAAGCGATCTCCGCGGCGGTGCGTCAAGCCCGTAAGCAGTTCCCGCCGGCGAGCGTTTTCAGCGATGATCGCGGGCTTGATCTGATTTGCGGAACGACCGTCGGCACCAATGCCCTGCTCGAACGCCGCGGCGGCCGCGTCGCTCTGGTAACCACCGCGGGATTCGAGGACGTTCTCGAAATTGGCCGGCAGGCTCGAACGAAGCTGTACGATTTTTTTGTGGAGAAGCCGGAGCCTTTGGTTCGAGCCAGCGACCGCATCGGCGCGACCGAACGGCTCGCGTGGGATGGAACGGTTGTCGAGGGATTGTCCAAGCAAAAAGTGGAACGCATCTTGCGAATGATCCTCCGCGCCAAACCCGATGCCGTTGCCGTTTGTTTCCTTTTCTCCTTTCGGAATCCGCAACATGAGAAAAAGCTCGCCGAGCGTCTTCGTAATGCTGGCTATCTTGTCTCGGTTTCTCATGAAATCCTGCCCGAATTCCGCGAGTACGAGCGCACCTCCGCGACCGTGATCAACGCCTACCTCGCGCCGGTCATGAGCGGTTACTTACGTGGTACGCAAAATCGGGTGCGCGCGGCGTGGTACAGCGGTCCGCGGCCCAAAACGGCGACTACTCATTTGCGGGTGCAGGTGATGCAGTCCAATGGCGGAATTATTTCCGCGGAGCGAGCCGCGCGCGAGCCAGTGACAACGATTTTGTCGGGACCCGCGGGCGGAGTCACCGGCGCAGCGTATGCCGCCAAACTGGCGGGAATCGACAAAGTAATCACCTTCGATATGGGTGGAACGTCGACCGATGTCGCGCTGCTGTCGGGGGAATTGCGCACGACGAGCGAGGCGATGGCTGCGGGACTGCCGGTCGCTGTGCCGATGCTGGAGATTCACACCGTCGGCGCGGGCGGCGGATCACTGGCGCGATTCGATCGGGGCGGAGCGTTGCGTGTGGGACCGGAGAGTGCGGGCGCTGAGCCGGGGCCGATCTGTTACGGTCGTGGCGAGCGCGCCACGGTGACCGACGCCCACGCGGTGCTCGGACATTTCGGCACAAGCGGATTGCTGGGTGGAAGCTTTGCGCTGGATGTCCCGCGCGCGCGTCACTTCATGGACAAAACGCGCGGCGCATTTCGCAGCGTCGAGGATTTCGCGGAGGGAATTCTCGCGGTGGCGAACGCCGTGATGGAGAAAGCGATCCGTGTCATTTCCGTCGAGCGCGGGCATGATCCGTACGACTACACGATGGTGGCGTTCGGCGGTGCGGGAGGCCTCCACGCCTGCGCTTTGGCGTCGGCACTGGAAATGCGCGGCGTGCTGCTCCCGAACTTCCCCGGCGCACTGTCGGCACTGGGAATCTTGCGCGCGGATGTTGTGCGCGAGTTTTCACGCACGGTGCTATTTGCCATACGCGGCGCGAATGGTCTTTCAGTCGAATTACGCCGATCATTCCGTCACCTGGAGACCGATGGATATCGAACGCTGCGGCAGGAGGGATTTCTGCCCTCGAAAATTCGCATCGAGCACCGCCTGGATATGCGCTACACGGGGCAAGCGTATGAATTCAGCGTACCTGCAGACGGTGACTTCGTAAGTGCATTCCATCGCGCGCATGAACAGCGTTACGGCTACCATGACGCCAAGCGTGCCGTGGAAATCGTGAACTTGCGCGTGCGCGCGACGGGAATTACGGACAAGCCTCGCATCGAAAAGATTGCAAGGGTTGCGAGCACCGAGAAAATGTGGCGCGCGGCTTCCCTCGACTGCGTTCTCGACGGAAAGCGGCTAACCGCCGCACTGATCGATCGCGAACAATTGCGTAGGGGCGACTCTTTCGCAGGCCCCGCGGTAATTTCGGAATACAGCGCGACAACGTTGGTTCCGGCCGGTTGGCGAGCGCAAGTCGATGCGTACGGGCAGATCCTGCTGACCAAGCCAGAAAACTCGAGGACTCATGCGCGCAAGAATTGATCGAGGTTCTCACAAACGTGCGTCGGGCGCGGCGAAAGCCGATCCGACGCGCCTCGAAATATTCAAGAACATTTTCCACTCGGTGGCCGAAGAAATGGGAGCCGCGCTTCGTCGCTCGGCTTTTTCGCCGAACATCAAGGAGCGCCGCGACTATTCCTGCGCGGTTTATGATGCCGACGGGCAAGTCCTGGCGATGGGCGATCACATGCCTGTTCATCTTGGCTCTATGCCCGCTTCCGTCGCGGCGGCACGAGCGGCGTTTGCTTTGCATGCCGGCGACATCGCCCTGCTGAACGACCCGTTCGCCGGCGGCACGCACCTGCCCGATCTGACGATGGTTATGCCGATATTTTTGCCGCGGAACCGGCGTCCCTCGTTCTATGTAGCGAATCGCGCGCATCATGCCGACGTCGGCGGAGCGCTCGCGGGGTCAATGGGCCCTGCGCGCGAAATTTTCCAGGAAGGGTTGCGCATTCCGCCGGTCAAGATTTTCCGCCGCGGCGAAGTCAATCAAGATGTCATGGCTCTGCTGCTCACAAACGTGCGCACGCCGGGAGAACGCGAAGGCGACCTGGCCGCGCAAATCGCCGCGTGCCGCACTGGTGAACGCAGACTCCTCGAAATTGCGCAGAAATATGGCGAGCGGGAAGTCAGCACCTACGGCCAACATCTCCTCGACTATTCGGCCGCCATGATGCGCGCCGCCCTGCGAGAACTGCGCGCGGGCACCTACACGGCCGAGGATTTCCTGGACGATGACGGCGTTAGCGACGAACCGCTTCGAATCCGCGTGCGCATCCGCATCGCCGCCGATCATGCCGAAGTCGACTTCACCGGTTCCGCCCCGCAATGCGCCGGCAACGTGAACGCCGTAGAAGCAATCGCTATATCCGCTGTGTATTACGTCTTCCGATGCCTACTGTCAGAGGACGTCCCCGCTACCTCAGGACTAATGGAGCCACTTCGGGTAATTACGCCGGCAGGAACCATTGTAAATGCCCGTCCGCCAGCCGCAGTAGCTGGGGGCAATGTCGAGACTTCGCAGCGCATGGTAGATACGCTGCTGCGAGCCCTCGCCAAGGCAGCGCCCCAGAGAATTCCTGCCGCGAGCCAAGGCACCATGAATAATCTGACGCTGGGCGGGAAGGATCCGCGCCACTCCGGCGCCGCCTTTGCCTATTACGAAACGATCGCGGGAGGCATGGGCGCTCGTCCTAACAAAGATGGCGCGTCGGCCATCCATACGCACATGACCAACTCGTGGAATACACCCATTGAAGTCTTCGAGCAGGTCTACCCGGTGCGACTCCGCGAGTATTCCATTCGCCGCAATTCGGGCGGCAATGGCGGGTTCCGAGGGGGCGACGGTATTGTCCGCGAAATCGAACTCCTTGCGGACACCCAGGTCGGCCTTCTTTGCGACCGCCGAAAGCGCGGTCCCTATGGCTTAGCTGGTGCCGAGGACGGGAAGCCCGGCAAGAACGCAATCATGCGCTCCGGTAAAATCAAAGAGCTCCCCGGCAAGTGCGCTTTCTTTGCCGACGCAGGAAGCATATTGCGAATTGAAACTCCGGGCGGGGGCGGCTGGGGCGCCAGCACCGGGCGCAGGGAAAAAAGCCGACGCAAGAAACCTGTATAAGAGTTTCGCCGCTTCCGGCAAAAAGCCCCGCTTGGGCGAGGGGTGACTCATGGCCTGTGGACAATCTCGGCTCGGTGTCGATTATCCCGCTAGCCAAGTACTTCCCTCAAGCGCCGAGACCTTGATGCGATCCGGCGATTGCCGTGAAGGCATTCCGTGTGCCCAGAATGTCTAGCGACCTGGCGCGAACCCGTGAACGCGAAGAGTCTCCTCGAACCTGCTTGTTTCAAACGCGCTGGCGAAGATGCAAAATGAAGTTGCCATGTTAAATCTTAAGGGCTTCCGGCGTCCTCTCCCTGGGATGCAGCCGAACCATTTGCATCCACCGTATGCTTCGTCGGTCAAGCGGGCACCGACGAGGCCACTGGTGGCGATTCCGCAAACGCTTTCCGAAATTACCGGGCCGATGTTTGGGAGCGAGCGCGTCGACGTGAAGGCGTTCGACTTGACCAAGCAACATTCGGGTGAGCCGCTGGGCGAGCGCATCGTGGTGAGCGGCCGCGTGATCGACGAAGATGGAAGGCCAATACGGCATACACTCGTGGAAGTCTGGCAGTGCAATGCTGCTGGACGATATCAGCACAAAGTCGACCTTCACGATGCCCCTCTCGATCCGAATTTTACCGGCTGCGGGCATACCCTGACAGATTCGGAAGGACGATACCGGTTTGTGACCATCCGGCCTGGAGCGTATCCGTGGAAAAATCACCACAACGCCTGGCGACCGGCGCATATTCATTTTTCTGTGTTTGGCCCGGCGTTTGCTACCCGGCTGGTCACGCAAATGTATTTTCCGGGCGATGCATTGATCCCATTTGATCCCATCTTCAATTGCACCGCCGATGAAGCGGCCCGGAAGCGTTTGATTTCCGAGTTCGATTGGAAGACCACCATCCCAGAACAGGCCCTTGGATTTCAGTTCGATCTTGTTCTCGCCGGCCGGGAAGCGACGCCGTGGGAACCGCCGCGGCAAGGAGGAAAGTGAAATGAGTCTTCACGCAACACCCTCTCAGACCGTCGGGCCTTTTTTTTCGATCGGCTGCGACCGGCTGATAGTGACCGACCTCACTGGACGCGATGTGTTGGGCCAACGCATCGAAGTCACCGGATGCCTGACCGATGGCGATGGAATCGGCGTACCGGATGCGATGTTAGAGATCTGGCAGGCGAATAGTGCGGGGAAATACGCGCACCCCGAAGACACGCAAGACAAGGCCATCGAACCGGCATTCCAGGGATTTGGAAGGATCCCTACCGACGCTAATGGCGCATTTCGTTTTGCCACCATCAAACCCGGGTCCGTGCCTGGGCCGAACGGGAAGCAACAAGCCCCGCACATTGTTGTCTCGGTCTTCATGCGGGGGTTGCTGAAGCGCCTCGTGACCCGCATTTATTTCCCGGATGAAACCGAAAATGACCAAGATTTCGTGCTCAATTTCGTCGAGTCTTCTCGACGCGGGACACTCGTTGCTAGAAGAATCCCCGGAGAACACAACAAGCTGGAATGGAACATCATTCTGCAGGGACAAAACGAAACGGTTTTCTTCGACATCGGTCTTTGACGAAGAGCGAGTAGCGGAAGCTCGTCATCGGCGGGCACTGGGCGCCGGGTCGTTCAGTTCCAGATGCGGCGAGCGGTCTCGACAGCGAGCTGGAGTTTTGCCCACTGGCTCTCCTCCGTAATGAGATTGCCCTCGGCAGTGGACGCAAAGCCGCATTGAGGACTCAGGGCGAGATTCTCCAGGGGCACGAAGCGCGAGGCTTCATCGACCCGCTTAGCCAGGTCGTCTGGACCTTCCATATGCGCAATCTTGGAGCTAATCAGACCGAGTACCACCGCCTTCCCTTTAGGAACGAAGCGCAGAGGTGCGAAGGTGCCGGAACGCTCATCGTCGTATTCAAGCAAGAAGCGGTCAACGTCGAGAGTGCCGAATAGCTTTTCCGCGATGGCGTCATAGCCGCCTTCCGCGTACCAGTGACTGCGATTATTACCGCGGCAGAGATGGATGGCCAGGGTGACGCCAGGTTTGCGCGCCGCCTTAAAACAAGCGTTGTCGGCGCGCACGGCTTCGTCCAGCGCAGCGTCCGGGTCGACTTTCATTTCCGCCTTGATCCATTCGCGCCATTTGGGATCCATGTAGTAGCTATAGCGCGGCGCGTCGATTTGGATGTACTGGACGCCTAGGGAGGACAACTCAGCGAGATCCTTCTTCATAATGTCGACGATGGCCCAGAGCAGGGCGGAGTGATCCTTATAGATTTTCCCGGTTACACCCTGCTTGAAAGAGATGGCCGGAAATTGCGTGGCGCTGGGAAGAGTTATCTTTGGAGCGACGGTGCAGTGGGACAGCAAGAACGGCACTTCGTGGCCGGTCAGGGGACGAACCTGGCGGAGCTCCTTAACGACGATGCCGGTGACGCTACTGACCTGGGCAACTTTCGTTTCGCCAGCTTTCCAGCTACGCGCCGTGGAGTCGCCGAGGTCGAAGCCATCGACGGCGTCGGTAAAATCGCTCATGAAATTACGGCGGCGCAATTCGCCATCGGTCGCGAGTTCGAAGCCGAGTTCTTTCTGCTTGTCAATAACTCGCTGAATGTGGAGATCTTCGAGGATGCGCACGTGGGCGGGGTCAGAGGCGGCATCCTTGCGCGCTTCGAGCAATTCGAGAGGCCGGAGAAAGCTTCCCACGTGGTCGGCCCTATATTGCGCTGACATTTTCGCCGGTTAGCCCCATTAGCCAAGGATGCAAGTTGACATCGGACTGCCGGGAGTTTCAGCGGGCCAGCGGCAATCCGCAATGAGGAGATAAAGTCGTGAGTGCCTGGGAAATATGGAGCGGCCTATCGGAATCGAACCGACACCTGAACCTTGGCAAGGTTCCGTACTACCACTATACTAAGGCCGCTCAACCACAATTCTGTTTATAACACGCTGCTTCAGTAGCGACAAGTGTTGCCTCATGTCGCGTCTGCATACATTCAACAGTAAACCATACAGGAAATTCGGTCAGGAGACCTGGCTGACGCGCGCTGATTTAACGACTGGCGACCGGCGTTGTCGCTCAGCAAAACGCGAGGCTTTGTCCTTGTCGGTGTACACGCGGCCGAACTTCTCGCCGTCCGCATAATAAACGGTGACCAGCCAATGGTGATGTTTCCGGCGCCGATCCTTGCCGAAAGTACTCTTCTCTTTACTGGTCGATTTCTTCGTAGATAGTTTTGTCACAGTGATTTCCTGTACTGGAAGGTCAATGAAGCCACTATCGCAGGTTAATAAACCCTGCGCAAGTACCATGGCAAATAGTCACGTGAACTCTATCATAATGGAAACTCGGGACCACCAGAATTTCAGGCCCGGGCCAAGAAAATTTCGCCCCGCCCGAGTGCATGTACGTTGCGATTCATCCCGCGGGTATCCTCGAACCACGGCAATGCAGGTAGGAATCTGGTCACCCGCCGTAAGGCCTAGACGAAGAGGTCGGGGATGGCTCCCCTGAAATAATTGCCTTAGTAACATTTGAATAACAGCCCGAAACGCTGCGCCACGAGATGGAACGCATCAAAACTCGTGTACTTTGCCTTCGCCGGGAGTGCCCAGCCCCGCTTTTAAGCCTCCTGAGCCCAAGATAAGTGTCGACTTTTTGTCGACCCCGTTCCCGCACGACCGGCCAAGTCCGAGACACAATATTTACACCCGTCTGACGACTCCTGGGCATCTAATTGAAAGGCAAACGAGTTCGGTAACCACCGGCCAGAAAGTTGCAGTCCATGAAACTTTTGCCGAATTCTTACGTCTTTATAAGTGAGGAGAACGCTAAGCTAATGTGGCGGAGAAACAGAATGACCATGACCGTACATAAACAACCGCCTCTTCTGGAAGATCTCCGGAATCATTCCCTGGAGCAGATCTCTGAACTACGTCTGCTCTTAAGCATGTGCGCGCCTTTGCGGGCGGATGCGCGGCGACCCGGATTTTTTGAGGTGGATGGCGACACAAACGTTTTTTACATCTTTAAATACCCCAGCGGAACGAAGGTGCTTCTCGTAGGAGTGTGGGAACGCGATCGCGTCGCGGAAATCGCGGCGTGTGCCTGCACTGCGGCGTAGTCCGCGCTTCCCTTCCTAAACGTTAACTTTTCCATAGCGCGCCGCGGCGACCCGCGGCGCGTTTTACTTCTTATCCTCGTCCAACTTTAGCGAAAGTGAATTGATGCAATAGCGCAGCCCTGTGGGACGTGGCCCGTCCTCGAAGACGTGCCCCAAGTGGGCCTCGCAGCGGCTGCATTTCACCTCGGTGCGCGCCATTCCATGACTCGCGTCGGTCTCGGTCTCCACCGCACCGTCTCCCGCAGGCGCGTAAAAGCTGGGCCAGCCAGACCCCGAATGATATTTTGTTTCCGAGCGAAACAGTGGTTGGCCGCAACAAACGCACTTGTACGTGCCCGGTGTGTCCGTATCTTCGTACTCCCCTGTAAAGGGCGGCTCGGTCCCCTTCAGGCGCGTCACATGATACTGATTTGGCGTGAGTTGTTTCTTCCACTCGCCGTCATTCTTACGAACCTTCTCGTCCATGTTGGTCCTCCGCGCTGCCCGAAGTCGTTTCAGATCGGTGCACTCTGCCTACAATATCTGATTCGCCGCACCACCTTGACGTTGCAACTTGGTGTGTCAACATTGACATAAGAAAGTGCCCACGAACAAACAAAGCGTGCCCGAAGAGGCTGAAAAGCAGTACGCCGAAAAACGGCGGAGCCGCCGGGCGAAGATTGCCCGGACGTTGCGAGTGCGCCCGTCGGACCCCAAAGATGACCATTTTGAAGACTTGCCGATCAGCATCAATGCGTCGAAGGAAGGAGTCCTGTTCAAGACCCGGCGGGCGACCTACTACCCCGGCATGCGCGTATTCGTGACCTTCCCGTACAGTTCCCCACACGACCCGATGAATTGCGAGTATGTGGCGCAAGTGGTGCGCGTTGACAAATTGCCGAACGAACGATTCGGCGTGGCGGTAAATCTCCTGATGACTGTCAACTACAGCGCGAGCAAGCCCGGATCTTCGGGTCGAGCGTGAAATTAGCCTGAGATCTCCCCGAGAGCGGCACCAAATCTAGGAGTCAAAGGGGCGCTCGCAAACAATCGATTGACAGCCGCTGGGAGTTTCCTTATTCTGCATTTCGGAATGATCTTGCACGCTCATCGACACCATCATCATCACGGCCACACGCCGCGTCCGATGAGGTGTGCATAGCGATTCGCTAAACAAAGCACTCATCGGCCCGCTGGCGCAGGAAAGCCCAGCGGGCTTTTTGTTTTTACGATGGTAAATTGGCGGGACACCTCGAGGAGAAGACACGTGGACATTGCATTCGCGAAGGCGGGCGGCCTGGTTCCCGCGATCGTCCAAGATGACCAGACCGGAGACGTCTTGATGCTGGGTTTTATGAATGAAGACGCGCTTGCGGAGACGCGACGCACAAGCGAAGTGGTCTTCTACAGCCGGTCGCGAAATCGCCTCTGGAAGAAGGGCGAATCAAGCGGGCACGTGCTGAAGGTGCGCGAGGTGCGCGTTGACTGCGACGCCGATGCCTTGCTGGTTCGAGTCGAAACCATTGGGCCCGGCGTTTGCCACGAAGGCTATCGCAGTTGCTTTTTTCGGCGCGTGGAAGACGACGGGAGCGCAAAAGTGATCGAGCAGCGAACATTCGACCCAGAGCACGTGTATGGACAGGAGAAAGAGCGATGAGCCGCCTGAGGCTGGGCATCCCCAAGGGCAGCTTGCAAGACGCGACCCTCGATTTATTAGCCCGGGCGGGGTGGAAGATCAGCGTAAGTTCGCGGAGTTACGTGCCCTCGATCGACGACGTCGAGATCGAATGCCTGCTGGTGCGCGCGCAGGAGATGGCGCGTTACGTCGAAACTGGGGCGCTGGACGCCGGTATCACGGGTCACGACTGGGTCGTGGAAACGGGCTCGGCGGTCGATGAGTTGGCGGAACTCATTTACGCAAAGCAACGCTTGGCGCGCGTGCGTTGGGTGCTCGCGGTGCCAGAGGACTCGGACATCCACGAACCGCGGGACCTGGCGGGCAAGGTCATCGCCACCGAGGTGGTGCACATCACGGAAGCGTACCTGGCTGCCCACGGTGTCACCGCGCGCGTGGACTTCTCCTGGGGCGCCACGGAGGTCAAGGTTCCACAACTCGCGGACGCTATCGTCGAAGTGACCGAGACCGGATCTTCCCTCCGCGCCAACCGCTTGCGGATTATCGACACCGTTCTGGAATCGGCCACCGTGTTCATCATGAATCGCCAGGCCGCCGCCGATGCGTGGAAGCGCGAAAAAGCCGAAAATCTGATTTTGATGCTGCAAGGAGCGATTGCCGCGGCCACCAAGGTGGGCTTGCTCTTGAACGTTCGGCGCGATGATCTTCCGCGCGTGCTCGACGTTCTACCAGCCCTGAAAAAACCTACCATTTCCACGCTCAGCGATCCGGAATGGGTAGCCGTAAATACGATCATTGAAGAAGCGGTGGTGCGGCAAATTCTGCCGAAGCTTAAAGCCGCAAACGCGCAAGGGATCGTCGAGTATCCCTTGAACAAGATTGTGCTGTGATGCGCATTTTGAAACTTACAGCGGCGGTCGAAAAGCGGCTCCTGCAGGCGCGACAGAATCGCGACATCGAGGCGGAAGGTGTGGCGGCGTGCATCGTTGGCGACGTGCGGCGGCGGGGGAATTTGGCGCTGTTCGCCTGGACCAAGAAGCTCGATCGCGTCGATCTTGCTGAGAAAGGTGTATGGATTACGCGCGGCGAAATTGCGGAAGCCACCGCTGGCGTGGGTGCGGACTTCCTGCAAGCCGTCAAGCATGCGGTCCGCAACGTGAAATGTGTCGCCGAGAAACAATTGCCACGGCCTTGGACGATCGAAGTTGAGCCGGGCGTGACCATCCGGCAGGTTGTGCGACCTATCGAAACCATCGGGTGCTACATTCCTGGTGGTCGTCACGCTCTTATATCGACGCTGGTGATGACCGTTGTGCCTGCAACGGTTGCAGGAGTGCGGCGAATCGTAATCGTTTGCCCCCGGCCTAATACGGAAATGCTCGCGGCAGCCAAGCTGCTGGGAGTCACCGGGATTGCCAGGATTGGCGGCGCCCAAGCTATCGGCGCGTTGGCCTACGGAACGAAGAGTGTGCCGCAGGTGGAAAAAATCTTCGGTCCGGGTAATCGCTACGTGACCGCGGCCAAGCAGCTCGTCAGCAGCGATTGCGCGATTGATCTGCCGGCCGGGCCCACCGAGGCGATCGCTTTGGCGACCGAGGGCAACCCCCGATGGATCGCGGCTGATCTGCTCGCACAAGCCGAGCATGCGCCGGACGCAGGCAGCTACTTCGTCACCACGTCCAAGATTTTGGCGCGCGAGGTACAGGCAGCGGTCACAACACAGTTGCAGCAGCTCGCAAAAACGAATCCCGCCCATATTTCGATTCCGCGGAGCGGCGCGATCGTTGTAACGCCATCAATCGACGCGGCCTGCGATTTCGTGAACCGCTTCGCGCCAGAACACCTCAGCCTTCCTGGCAACGCCACCACTTTGTTGAAGAAGTGCCAAGCCGCCGGCACCGTTTTCGTCGGCCCCTGGGCCGCGCAACCTTTGGGTGACTACGCAAGCGGCAGTAATCACGTGCTGCCGACGGGGGGGTGGGCGCGAAGGCGTGGCGGGCTCAGCGCCGCCGACTTCGTGAAATGCATCAGCACGCAATCCATCACGCGAAGTGGTTTCAATGCGCTCGCCGACGATGTGCAAACCCTAGCCCGCGCGGAAGGCCTGGAAGCGCACGCAAGAGCGATAGCCGTCAGGCAAGCCAATGTAGGGGCCCGCTTGAGCGCGTCCCTTTCAGACGAGGTACCCAAATGAATGTTCAATTGCCGGTACGCCAGGCGATCCTGGACCGCCGAACCTACGAACCGCCCGGCGAGGGCCGCGCAAACAAGGTGCGTCTGGATTTCAACGAAAACACAGCAGGCTGCTCCCCCGCGGTCAAACGCGCGTTGGCAAAACTCTCGCCGAAGCAACTCGCCATGTATCCCGAATACGAACGCGGAACAAAACGCCTCGCACGGCACTTCGGCGTCAAACCCGGCGAACTCCTCCTCACAAATGGCGGCGACGATGCCCTCCGCCTATTCTTTGACGCCTTCGTGGACTCCGGCAGCAGCGTCGTGATCTGCGAGCCAACCTTTCCGATGTACCGCTACTGGGGAGAAGTTGCCGGAGCGAAGATCGAAGCATTGCGCTACGGATCAGCGATGGAGTTTCCGCTCGAAAGCGTCCTGAACGCTCTGGGTGCCCATCCTCGCGCCGTATTCATCTGCAATCCCAACAACCCGACCGGAACGCTACTGTCGAAAGAGACGATCGAGACCATTTTGAAAGCGGCGACACGCACGGTTGTCGTTGTCGACGAAGCTTACGCCGAATTTTCTGCTGTGAGCACGATAAGCAAGATTCAGGAATATCCTCAGCTCTTCGTTGCACGCACGTTCTCAAAAGCCGCGGGACTTGCGGGCCTGCGGCTCGGCGCGGTGATTGCCTGCGCGGACTCGCTCTCGATTTTGCGCCGCGCCACGGCTCCCTTCCCTGTCAACGTCGCCGCACTAGCCGCCGCCGAAGCGGCAGTAAGTAATCTGCAAACCATGAAACGCTATGTGCGCGACATCCTCCGCATGCGCACGTGGTTCGAAAAGGAATTGAAAAAGCTCGGTGTCAAGACCTACCCCAGCGCCGGCAATTTCCTGTTGGCGGACTTCGGTACGGGAGGACCAGAAATGTGCCGGCGCCTGGAAGAAAAAGGGATCCTGTTGCGAGAACGCTCGAAGGAAATTGGCCCAGGTTTCGTGCGTGTCACCATCGGTACCAAAACTGAAATGGAGCGCCTGCTGCGCCTGATCAAGCAATTCAGATAACTTTTGGAGTGCGGGGGCTCGCTCTCGCTTTTACAGCCCAAACAATGCCAAGAACCGCAAAGATTCATCGCAAAACCAACGAGACGGACATCCACATCCGTCTGAATCTCGACGGGCGAGGCACCTCGCAAGTCTCCTCCGGAATCCGCTTCCTTGACCATATGCTCGACCTCGTCGCCCGCCACGGCGCGTTCGACCTGACACTGAAAGCCAAAGGCGATCTCGATGTCGATCAGCATCACACCGTCGAAGACGCAGGTATCGCGCTTGGCGAGGCCGTGCTCAAGGCACTGGGAAACAAGCGCGGCATCTTGCGTGCCGGGTATTTTCTGATGCCCATGGACGAAACATTGGCCGCTGCAGCGGTCGATCTCGGGGGCCGCCCCTACTGTGTCTGCAGCGGAAAAATAAAAGCCGCACGCGTCGGTGATTTCCAAACCGAGCTGACCGAGGATTTTTTCCAAGGCTTCGCGCAAGCCGCGCGCGCCAACGTTCACCTGCGTGTCGTCTACGGACGCTCATCACATCACCAGGTCGAAGCTATGTTTAAAGCGTTCGCGCGCGCGTTGCGTTTCGCCGTGTCGCGCGACAAGCGGTTGCGCAACGTTTTGCCGAGTACGAAGGGCCTGCTGTGAAAGTCGCGCTGATCGACTACGGTGCGGGCAACGTCGCTTCGGTCGAGCGCGCCCTGGGCCGCCTGGGCACTGAATCAACAAGAGTGAGCACGCCGGAGTGTCTCGCAGACGCTGCAGCATTAGTTCTGCCTGGAGTCGGCCACTTCGCCGCGCTCATTCGAGCACTGGATGAACGCAGCCTGCGCGTACCACTCTTGGAGGCTTTACAGCGCGGCGTGCCCTTTCTTGGGATTTGCCTGGGCTTGCAGGCGCTCTACGATTCCAGCGAGGAAGCGCCCGACCTCCGCGGCCTACAGCTCCTTCCCGGGAAAATCCAGGCCCTTCCGGCAAACGTCAAGCTGCCCCACATGGGCTGGAACCAACTGAATATGACAGGTCCTTCACGACTGCTCGACGGCATCCCACGCGACGCCCATTTCTATTTCGCACATTCGTACGCTGCAAAGGTCGAGAACCGCGGCGACCATGAGGTCGCGACGTGCACGCATGGGTCGGAGTTCACGGCTGTTCTCGAGCACGACAACATCAACGCTGTGCAATTCCATCCAGAAAAAAGTGGCGCAGCTGGCGCTCAGCTGTTGCGGAATTTCCTGAGGCTCGCATAGTGATGCTCGCCCACCGGATCATTCCCTGCCTCGATACCGACGGCGCTCGCGTCGTCAAGGGCGTGAACTTTGAAGGTTTGCGTGATGCCGGCGATCCCGTGACGTTGGCTGCTCGCTACAACGCGGAAGGCGCCGACGAACTCGTCGTCCTGGACATCGCGGCCTCACGCGACCGCAGGCCCACTTTCCTCGAAGCAATCCGGCGTGTCGCCGCCGAACTCGCCATTCCACTCACCGCAGGCGGCGGCATTCGCACCCTGGAGGATGCTCGTGCGGTGGTGCGCGCCGGCGCGGACAAAATTACCGTGAACACGGCCGCTGTCGGTCGGCCCGGCCTGCTCTCGGAACTCTCCGGCGAGTTCGGCGCGCAAGCCGTCGTGTTGGCCATCGATGCAAAGCGCGCAGGCGACCATTGGGAAGTCATGGTGCGCGGAGGCCGCGATGCCACGGGACGTGATGCCATTGCGTGGGCGAAACAAGGAGTCTCGCTCGGAGCGGGAGAGATTCTAATCACCTCCGTCGATCGCGATGGAACACAGCAAGGTTTCGACGTCCCCCTGACCGCGGCAATCTCACGCGCCGTCACCGTGCCGGTAATCGCGTCCGGTGGCGCAAAGCTGCCCGAACACTTCGCCCAAATCTTTACCGAAGGTGCAGCGGACGCGGCACTCGCCGCCTCCATTTTCCACGACAGCGTCCAATCGATTCGCGAACTAAAGGAGTTTCTCGCCGCGAAGAACATCGAGGTCCGTCTCTCTTGCTGATTCCCTGCATCGATCTGCAAGGCGGTCAAGCGGTGCAACTCGTACACGGACGCCGCCGCGAACTGGCGGTCGCGGACGTCTTCGGCCAACTCGACAAATTTCGCGTCTACCCGTGGCTGCACATCATCGACCTCGACGCCGCCATGGGAAAGCCCGCAAATGACGAGCTGGTGCGCGACCTGTGCGTTAAGGCCAACGCCAAGTACAAAATGAAAGTTCGCGTAGGCGGCGGAATCCGCAGCGTGGCGCGCGCGTCGACCATCGAGAATTGGGGCGCCGAGCAAATCATCATCGGTAGCGCAGCCTTCAGCGCCGGAAAAGTAAACGCGCGATTTCTGCGCCAGCTGGTGAAAAAAATCAATCCGCGCCACATCGTGGTTGCGCTCGATACCGCAAAGGGCTGCATCGTAACCAACGCCTGGCGCCGCAAGCTGAAACTTCGTCCGGAGAGTGTCATGGCGGAACTCCAACCATTCTGTGCCGCATTCCTCTGCACGGACGTAGACCGCGAAGGCACGATGAGCGGCGCGAATCTGAAGTGGTTTCAAATGCTCCGCGGAGCGACCCCGCATCCGATCATCGCCGCCGGCGGAATCAAAACGCAACGAGAAATCAAAGCCCTGGAGAAGATCGGCATGGACGCTGCCGTAGGAATGGCTGTCTACAAAAATCGTCTGCGCTAAGCCAGCGGGTTTCGCAAGATATCTGCGAAACACGCGCTTCGATAAACCCAAAATCGCGCGCAATTTTTACAACGATCACGCACAACTACCGCAAATAAGCATCCGTAACATACTGCTGCACCATGCGCTGCGTATTAAAAAACGATCCATTGATCGCAATCGCATGCTGCATCACCGCCAGATACCGGCTGCGCTCCTTATAAAACATCGGCAAAATCACGCTCTCCAGCTTCCCGTACAGCGACTGCACCTCCGCCGCCCCATCGGTCGGCGTAGCAATGCCGGCGGGCAACCGCGATTCCCCGATCGACCATCCGGTGATCCCTTCGATGTGCCCTTCCACCCACCACCCATCCAAAATACTCAAACTTGGCACACCATTCAGCGCCGCCTTCATTCCGCTGGTTCCTGACGCCTCCAACGGAAACTGCGGCGTGTTCAGCCACAAGTCCACGCCAGCGGTAATCTTCCCGCCCACTTCCATATTGTATTCGTCAAGAAAAACCACAGGCACGGCCTTGCGCAGTGCCTTCTTCGCCTGAAAAATATGACGAATGATCTCTTTCCCACCGGTATCGTGCGGGTGCGCCTTGCCCGCATAAACAATCTGAAATTTCCCGGCACTTTTAGCGATCTGCCGCAACCTGTCGAGATCGGTCAAAATCAGGTCCGCGCGCTTGTACCCCGTGGCCCGCCGCGCAAATCCGATCGTGAATACATCCGGGTCAAGCGTCAGCCCAGTCTTCATCCGCACCGTTTCCAATAATGCGTGCTTCGCAATCAGATGCGAAGCCCAAAGCTCCTCCGGCGGCAAACCCAAAGCGCTCCGCAAACTGTAGTTGTCTTCCCGCCAGGACGAGATGCACCGATCAAAAAGTTCCTTGAATGCCGGCGAAGTCCAGGTCACCGCGTGCACGCCGTTGGTGATCGACTCCACCGGCACCTGCGGAAACATCTTCCGCGAAGTCTCGCCGTGCAACTTCGCCACACCATTCACATAAGTGCTCAAGCTCAACGCCAGATATGTCATGTTCAGCGACGCCCCAGCCCGCGCCGCCTGCTGCATATCCGGAAAATCCTGCTCTGCCTGCAAAATCTGCTTCACCAGGTCCGCTGACGATGCATCTTTCACATCAAAAAATCCGTTCTGATCCGGGAATGCTCGCGTCAAGTACTCCATCGGAAACCGGTCGTGCCCCGCGGGTACCGGCGTATGCGTCGTAAAAATGCACTTGCGCCGGACCTTTTCGATATCTTCCCCGCGAATCGAAGTCCGCCCAGCTTTCTCCGCTTCCTCACCCAACAACTCCAGCGCCAGCAGCGCCGCATGCCCCTCATTCATGTGGTAGCGCGTCAACTCGGTATACCCAAGCGCCCGCAACACGCGCACTCCGCCGATCCCCAGCAGCACTTCCTGGCACAACCGGTAATACGCGTCGCCTCCATAAAGCTGGCCCGTCAGCGCCCGGTCAGACTCTTGGTTATCGGGCAGATCGGCATCCAGAAAATAAACTGGCACCTCAAAACCACGCACGCCCCTCACGTCATACCGCCAAGCCCGCAACTCCACCCGCCGGTTCTCCAGCGGCACGCTCACCCGCACAGGCTCTTCCTGCAGAAAGTCCTCGACTCTCCACACCGAAGGCTCTTCGGTCTGCGTTCCGTCCTCTGCCAGCCGTTGAGTGAAGTACCCCTTGCGGTACAGCAGCGACACCGCCACCATCGGCAACTTGATGTCCGCAGCCGCCCGCACGGTATCCCCCGCCAGGACGCCAAGTCCGCCGCTGTAACTCGGCATGGCGTTCTCCAGAGCAATTTCCATGGAAAAATACGCAACGATTCGCTTCGGCGAACGAGCTAGCTTTGCCATGTCCCTCGAGACCCCGCGAGCCCGCACCAGGGCTCGCCACACCGGAAAATAACTCTACTCAAACACCTCATTGTCGGGGAATAGCCCCCTGCACGCAAGCGACCTGCGCCCGCAAGTTGCTAACTTTGCGTGCTCAGAACTCGCGACTGGCTACAGCGCCAACTTGTTACATTTTCACCCATCGGCACCATGGCCCGCGCCCTACGACGGAGACTCCGCCCGTAACCACAATGTTCATAGGAGCTTACTAAGCTCAGGCGGTGGCACGCGAACTGCTCCTCCCACTGCAGGTTTTTGAGTCGGACTCAAAGTCCAGAAGAATTTATGGCCTTACGGAGACACGAATGATCTGCGGTTTGGCAAAGCAACACACAACTCTAGCTCGTGTTCGAGTGCGAGGCTCGCGAGGCTTCACGCTTCTTGAACTCGTGCTGGTTGTAGCCGTCGGAATGACCCTCGCTGCCATGGCCGTTCCCGTAATTGGGAACACCATGCGCATTTACTCCATGCGCTCCGCCATCAGCTCTCTGACCGGAGCGATTTCCTCCAGCCGTTACCAAGCCATCTTTCACGGCTGCAAATCACAGGTGGTCATTACAAAAGCTACTTACAGCTATCAGGTACAAAGCGAAGCCCCGGCGTTCGGCGGACAAGCCTGCGCCGCTGCCTTCACGAACGTGGGCGGAGCGGTCCCGCTGATGGGCCGCGGCGTGGCGCTCAACGCAGATATCACGTTGACCTTCAGCCCGGGCGGCAGCGTCGTCAGCAACCCGGCCGCGGTACCTATCACTTTAACCCTGAGTTACCCGGGCTTCGTCGCTACGGTGCCCACTGAAACGATTACGGTGTCTACCTATGGAAACATCACAGTCGCTCCGTAAGCCGCGCGCGCAGCGCGGCTTCACTCTCATCGAAACCATGGTGGCGATTCTCGTCCTGACCATCGGATTGGTCGGCACCGCCGCTCTCATGAGCCAGTCCGTCAATATGGGCGCGCACGCTCGTTTCGTAAGTACCGCCGCGCTTCTCGCTTCCGAGAAGATGGAAGATCTCGACCGCTTTCCCGACAACGACCCCAACCTCGCCGCGGGAGGAAGTTTGGGCGCCGATGTCGCTGGTTATTCCGACTCTGTACAGATCTCGTCCAACAACGGCAATATCAACGAGACCACGGTTTCCGCCGGCACGACGACGCTTTACACCCAGAAACCCGATGGCACTGTAGTCGTGACTCCGGGAGCCGGACTCCCCGCCGCCACACCCGACCTGCTCACTTTCGACCGCCGCTGGCAGATCACCGCCAACCCGACGGTCGGCGGCCAGGTGATTACCGGCGCCGTCCAAATCACGGTTCTCGTAACGCTTACGAACAAAACTCTCAATCCCCCGGTCACGTTCCAGACCAGCTTGGTGCACCCATGAGAACTCTCGTACATTTTGGTAAGGCGAACGCTGACCCGAAACCTGCTTCGCGCGTTTCGCGTTCGGCCGGGTTCACGCTCATCGAGCTGATGATTGCCATGACCGTGTTTCTCGTCATCGGCGCCGCAGCCATGAGCTTATTCAAACAACATGCCTCGCTATTCAACGACCAACAATATCAAATCGGCTTGAACGTCTCCTTGCGCAATGCGCTCTCGCAGATGGAAGCTGATGTCGTCAACGCCGGCACCGGCTGGTACAACGCCACCAATAGCATCTCCAGTTGGCCGATCGGCATTACCATCGTCAATAACACCTTGGGTGGCGCTGCCTGTCACGTCGCGGGCTCTCCCACCTACAATGCGCCTTGCTTCGATCAGCTGAACATCATTGCCCCCGACCCCAACACTCCCCCGGGCCAGGTCTACGTGGCGCCGGGCACTCCGGGCTGTACTACGCCCGTCCTAACCACCGGCGGTACGATGACCATCGCGCCTGTGGCTCCAGTAACCGCTGCGCAACTTGTCGCCGGTTTCACAAACGGTTCGCAAGTTCTTTTCATCCACGTGGGCACTTCCGGCACGCTCATGACTACCGCCATTCTCACCGCAAATGCCGCGGCTGCTGGAGCTAACGTTGCCCTTACTTACGGAGCCACCAACGCAAACGGAACCAACAACGCCGCTCCGGTGAATGACAGGCTTAATTTGACGTTGGCTGCCAACGTCGACCCTGTCCTCATTCCCACGACGCTGACCGACTCCTTTTGCAGCGGTACCGACTGGGTCGTCAAAGTGGCGCCCATTACCTATTCCGTAGACACGGCCATCGATCCTGCTGGCCCCACTCTTGTCCGCACCGAAAACGGCGTCGAAAACGCCATTGCCAGCCAAATCATTGGATTCAAAGTCGGCGCGGCCACCGTGGTGCTTAACGGCGGCGCCGTGTCGGGTTCCAGCGCAGCATACTGCTACAACAGCGGTTCCACCACCGCCCCCTGCTATGACAACCAGTTCGACGAGGTTCGCTCCATTAGGATCTCTCTGATCGGCCGAACGCCGCCTAAGCTGTATTCCAACAGCAACGTCAATTCCACGACGCTCTTCACCAACACTTTCGACGGACAGCCTTACAAGATTCAAGCTCTGTCCATCATCGTCAACCCCCGCAATCTCAGCATGAATGATTGAGCGTGAAGCTCAGTACGAATTGAGGAGCAATATGAAAAACCGTACTCCCTTATCGAACAAAGTCCGATCATCCCGCTGGCAGAACCAGCAGGGCATCACCCTGGTCACGACCCTCTTGCTGCTCGTCTTGCTCATGGGCATGTCGCTCACGATGGTCTTGGCCGTCAGCTCGGAGTCGCTCATCAACGGCTATTATGGGCGCTATCGCGGCTCTTTCTACGCTGCGGACTCGGGGGTTGCTGCCGCACGCCAGCAGATAATCAATAACCTGTCATCCGATATCCCCGCTGGCTTCAACCCGGCTACCGGTCCTATCGCCAATACCACCACCGCCGGGACCGCTGCCCAGACTGCCATCACCGCGGCGTTCGGTAACTTCACCCCGGTGAATACTGCCAATTCCTGGCAGGAACGATTTAAGATCACCAACGTCACTGTTCCGGCACCGAACACCACCATCACCTGCACGCCAGTTGGGGGCACAACCACCAACTGTGCCGCTCCAGGCGCAACCGTTGCCTCACCCGTTACTGGATACAAGTACTCTTTTCCTTACTCCGTGACGGTCATCGGCCAGTCGCAAGGCAGCGAAGTCGCCACCTTGGTCGATAGCGGCACCATCTTTCTGAACGCCAGCGTTACCGCCGCCAGCTATAATCAATCCTTCGCCGCTTGGGGCATGTTCATCGGCACCTACGCCCTTTGCAGCGCTGATCTGGTTCCCGGCACCATCACCGGACCGGTCTTCACCAACGGTTCCTGGAACTTCTCCAATTCCGGTCCCTATACCTTTACCGACCCGGTCGGCCAATCGGGCGCCCAAGCGGGTTGGGACAACGGCGGTTGCACCGCTTCCGCTACTCCTACAAACGGAATCCATCCGACATTCACCGGCGGGTTTAATGTCAGCCAGCCGTCTGTCTCGCTTCCTACGGACTCTTTCAACCAAGAGCAAGCCGTCCTCGATGGTATCGGCATTGCCAGCAGCAATCCTACAAACGCCCAGCTCAGTGCTGCCCTCAAGAATGCCGCTGGAACCGCTTATCCCGTCGGTGGCGCCGCTTCGGGCGTCTATTTGCCCTATTCCATCAATGCTTCAACCGGCGCAAAGACCTTCACAGGCGGCGGAATCTTTGTCCAGGGCAATGCCACTGTTCAACTAACACCCGCCAGCGGTTCCAACACCTCTCAGGTCTACACCATCGTTAACAATGGCGTGACCACAACCATCACCATCGATCCTGCTGCGGGTTCGGCCGGTACGACCACCATTAACACTGCCGGCGTAGGCATTCAGACCATCAATGGCGTGCCTCAGCAAATGTCTTCGTCGGGCCTCTCGATAGGCGATGCCACCATGCTTTTCGTCAACGGCAACATCACCGGCCTCTCCGGTCCCGGACAGGGCCAGGCCGCTATTCAAAACGGCACCGCCCTTAGCGTCGTCGCCTCCGGCAGCAACAACATCACCGTCACCGGCGACATTCTTTACAAAACCGAACCTGTCACCATGACCGGCACACCCACCAGCACCCCCCCAATCGACCAGCTGATTCCGGCTAACAATACCGGTCAGGTGCTCGGCCTCTTTACCGCGGGCGGTAACGTGTATCTCAACAACAGCCAATCCAACGGCAACCTCGAGATCGACGCCTCCATCGCCACCATCTCAGCAACCGGTTCCGGAGCCATCGTTAACAACGGAGCCGGCATCAACACCCTCACCATCGTTGGCGGGCGTATTCAGAACACCATTCAGAACATTGGCGCCACCACGCGTAACGTTCTGTTCGACCGCAGGTTCCTGAGCGGCGGCTTCGCACCGCCCTGGTTCCCCTCAACCACCGTCACCCCCGGAGCCGGTGTCGGCGGTACCGTCACGGCTACCTGGAAAGGCACGCAGTGGCTCAACCAGACCAACTATCAATAAATCGCGCGGAAGACCCCGCGTCGTAACCTGTGCCCTGGAAGCCCTCACTGACTCGAGCAGTGAGGGCTTCCTCTTTTGATCGGGCCGCTCCACAGCACTCTTCTCCGCTATAATCCGCCCGTGAAACCCATCCTCGATTCCATCCGTGTCGTTGAACTTACCGAAGCCCTTGCCGGCCCCTACTGCGCCATGCTCCTTGGTGATTTCGGCGCCGACGTAATCAAGGTCGAGCGCCCCGGCACAGGCGACCAGACCCGCGGCTGGGGTCCTCCGTTCGTCGGCACCGAGTCCGCCTACTTCCTGGCCGCCAATCGCAACAAGCGGTCCATTACCCTGAATTACGACGATCCCCGCGACGCCGAGATCCTCCAGCGCCTGCTCTCCACGTCGGACGTCTTCATCTCCAACCAGGCCTCGCTGGCTTCTCTGCAAAAGCGTGCGCTCGATTCCGAAACACTGCATTCCAAATATCCGCGCTTGATCCATTGCAACATCTCCGGTTACGGCCTGACCGGCCCAAAATCGGGCCGCCCCGGCTACGACATCCTCGCCCAGGCCGAATCCGGCGTGATGACATTCACCGGTGAACCTGGCGGCGAGCCCATGCGCTACCCCATCGCCATCGCGGATTTGACTTGCGGTATGTACGCGGCGATGGGCATTCTTGCGGCGTTATTCGCGCGGGAGCGCACTAGTCGCGGGCAATTTCTCGATATGGCCCTGTTCGACTCGCAGCTCACCTGGCTCGCGAATATAGGCAGCAACTATCTGAATGCAAAGGCCTTACCCCGGCGGTGGGGAAACGCCCATCCCAGCATCGTGCCCTATCAGATGTTCCGCGCTGCCGACGCCAAATACTTCGTCGTCGGCGTCGGCACCGAGCCGCTGTGGAAGAAATTCATGCGAGCCTTGGACGCGGAAGCGACCCTGGGGGCGGATCCAAGGTTCGTGAACAACGCGCTGCGCACCGCCAATCGCACGGAACTACTCGCCACGCTGCAACGGAAATTTGATCAGGAGGCAGCTTCTGTGTGGGTGGAGAGATTTGCGAGCACGGGGGTTCCCAGCGCGCTAATTAATAGCGTGCCCGAAGCTCTGAACGACGCTCAGACCCAAGCGCGCGGCCTGATCGTGCAGCTCGAGCATCCGTCGCTCGGCATGGCGCGCAGCATCGCGAACCCAATCAAGTTTTCGGATACGCCTGTGAGCTATCGCTTGCCGCCGCCGTTGCTCGGCGAGCACACTGCGGAAATCCTGCAGTCTCTTGGGTTCGCCGTCTAGCAGGCAAGCACGGCGAATCCTAAAAGCTTCGCCAATCGCTCTTTGAGATTCTAACGTTGAAAAGTATCCGGCTCGAAACTGCCAACATAAATGCTTCCCAGGGAGATGTCTGCCCAGGGAGATGCCGCCCAGAGGTCGGAGCTTTAGCTCCGACATTAACGAGGTGAAGGATCGGGCTTTAGCCCCTGAGGAAACTCCTCGCTCCTCAGTCGCACGATTTGTGAAAACTGTTCTAGCTTCCGTGACTACAATTCGCGCTGTTTCATCTGCGTGACGGCGAAATCGCAAGCACGCGCCGTCAACGCCATGTAAGTGAGCGATGGATTCACGCAAGCCGCCGAGGTCATGCACGCGCCATCGGTCATGAACAGGTTCTTCACGTCATGCGTTTGGTTGTGTTCGTTCAGCACCGACGTTTTCGGATCACGGCCCATACGCGCCGTTCCCATTTCGTGGATGCCCAGTCCCGGCGTCGAAATATCCTGGTACACGCCGATTTCTTTCGCGCCGGCAGCCGCCAGCATTTCGGCGGCCTGCACTGACAATGTCCTTCGACATGATCTTTTCGTTGTCGCCCCATTCGCAATGAATGGTCAACGTGGGGATCCCCCAGGCATCGAGCTTGTCTTTATTTATTTCGACGTAGTTGGTGTGATACGGCAAACACTCGCCGAAGCCTCCCAGGCCCATGCGCCACGGACCGGGACCCTTCAGCGCATTTTTGAAATCGACGCCGATGCCCGCCATGGTTGCGCCGCGGCCCCAGTTTTCCCGGCTTCCGCCGCCCTGATAGCCGTATCCGCGAATGAATTCCTTCTGCTTGGTTTTCACGTTGCGGAAACGCGGAACGTAAATTCCATTCGGGCGGTTGCCGAGCGGCATTTTGTCTTCGTGCCCAGGCATGATCCCGCTCGCGCCCGCGCCCATGTGGTGATCCATCAAGTTGTGGCCGAGTTCCCCGCTGCTGTTAGCGAGTCCATTGGGAAATTCCGTGGTGGCGGAATTGAACAGGATGCGCGTGGACTCCAGCGTGGAGGCGCACAGGAAAAACACGCGAGCCTTGTACTCAGTGCGTGACCTTCGTCTGCGCGTCGATCACCCGAACGCCGGTCACTTTCCGCGTGTTGGGATCAAAGACCAGGCTATGCACCACGCTGTACGGCCGGATCGTGAATTTTCCGGTTTTCTGCGCCGCAGGCAGCGTCGAATTCAAGCTGCTGAAGTACGACGACGTGATGCAACCGCGATGACACACGCCGCAGTAGTGGCAGGCGGCGCGTCCTTTGTGCACCTGGGTGAGCACGGCAGATCGACCGATCGTCAGGATGCGATCGTCGAAATTTTTTGCCAGCCCGTCGCGAAAAGCGAGCTCCGCGCAGTTCATTTCCATCGGCGGGAGAAATTTTCCGTCGGGCAATTGCGGCAAGCCTTCCGCCTGTCCGCTGATGCCCGCGAATTCTTCGACGTAGTCGTACCAGGGCGCGATGTCCGCATAGCGGATCGGCCAATCGACGGCAACGCCGTCTTTCAGGTTGGCCTCAAAGTCGAGATCGCTCCAGCGATAGCTCTGGCGCCCCCAAGTGATGGACTTTCCGCCAACCTGGCGGCCGCGAATCCATGAAAATTTTGAGCCGGGAACGTTCGTGTAGGGGTTCTCGACGTCACTGACGAAAAATTTCGAGGAGTACTCATCGCACGCGTAATAGACTTCGCGCTGTACGGGCTGCGTCTTCTGGCGCTTGTTGCGATCGTCCCAGTTGCGATACTTGAGTTCCCACACGGGAACGTGCTCGACGTAGTCCTGCTCGGGAACGATGCTGCGTCCGGCTTCCAGAACCAGCGTGTTCAACCCTTTTTCCGTAAGCTCTTTTGCCGCCCAGCCGCCGGTGATTCCAGACCCCACAATGATCGCGTCGTATGTATTTGCTGGCATGTGCTCTCCCTAAGCCTTTTTCTCGGCGGTCAACGGCACGCAACCATGGTAAGCGCCTGGAATAATTTGTAAGTTTTCCTCCTGCGTGAAGCCAATTTCCGAGGTGTAGTAACCGTGGACGGTGATGCCCTTGAAGACGTCCCAGAAATTGCCTTGGAGTTGCTTGTCGCGATCTTCGGGAATGGTGTTGCCGTGGCGCACCCTGGTTCGATTGGAGTGGGCGGCCATCGCGGCGTCGTCCATGGCACGAAGTAAAGTCGTCTGCTGATCCACCGAGGCGTCGACGAAATTCTTGCCGAACAGTTCATTGCTTCGCTTATCGACCTTGGCAAGGCCGTCGAGAAACGCCTGCCGCTCCGTTTCCGTGGCCCAGTCGGTGAGAATCACGTCGATAAATTCGTTGACGCGTGCAGCCTTCGCGCCCGGCGTGTCGGTCACTGGAATGATCAAGTCGATCATAGTGACGACCAGAGCGTTTTGCTGGGGACTGAGCGTGCGGAGCTTATAACTTGAGCCGACTTGTGCTTGGGCTTCCTGAAGATGAGCCAGCAGACCTGGCGGCAAGACCGGAAGAGCCGCCCCGACCACCAGCATTCTTAAAACCTCACGACGCTGCATGATTTCCCCCTGGACAACGTGGTCCTCGGTAAACGCATACTCTAACAGACGCCCCGGAACGCCCTCCCGTTTCCAGGCAGGCGCCAACCGACGCCCAGAATACTATCCCACCGGCGGGCCATCGAGCACGGATTCTTGCGATTCGTAGACCCATCGTTCAACGCGACTAAGTTCAACGCAACTAAGGGTTGAAGAATCCTGCTCTATCGGACGTCGGCTATTGGAACTCGGCGAAATGCGATTCGCGACGCCAGGCGGCCGGGGGAGCCCCAGTAAGGTAGCTAACCCATCTGGTCATATGAGCTTGGTCGGCGAAACCGGTTTCGGCCGCGATGGAAGACAAGCGATCGCAACTTCGCGTTACGCGAAGCCACGCCGCGCGCGTGCGCAATTCGGCTCGGAAGACTTTTGGCGCAATGCCATACGCCGCCGCGAACCCGCGAGACACCGTTTCCCGGGCCATGCCATTGGCCTCCGCCCAAGCGCCAATCTCGATCAACGGGCTGTGGGCTAAATCGGCCGCCAGCAGATCGGGCCAATCGTTCTTTTGTCCGGGCGTAGACGATGACTTCTTAAGGGCTTCCTTCAGAAGGAAAGTAGCGAAAACCAGATCTTTTTCAGCGGCCCGCGCCAAGGCGTCCACGTCATCCGCGCGATAAAGCCCGGCGGCTCCGTAGGCATCCGACCAGTTCAGGCGTATGAGCCTGACGCCCGCGGAAACCATTTGGTTCGCGTGACAGTCGAGCGCGGGATGCACCAGCACATCACCCACAGTTGCACATACACGCCCGACGTAACCTGATTCCTCAAAGCGGCCCGCCAGTACCACGGTGGCATAGGCACGCAGATGGCGGTGCCGCGGCAGAGTGAATCTGGCGGGCAGGGTTTCGATTCCAGGTGTAATACGACGAAATTGAGGGCGCTCGACGCGTACGGCCACACTTGACTGTAAAGCGAGATCGTCATCGAGGGCAACGCTTTCGTTGCAAACCGGCCAGGTCAAATAGATTCAAGACAGCGGTGGCCGGAGTGATTCATTCTTGGAAGACGTACCCGTAGCAGGATCCGAAATTTTGAGAAGGGATGGGCCAATGACGACAATCAGCCGGCGCGCGTTCATGGAAATGGGGATCGCCATCGGTGCGACGTCCGTCTGGGGGAATGCTTTTGGGACACCATCTAAAGTTTCCTGGCGGGAACGGCGGGATCTTTTTCCTGAAGGTGTAGCTTCGGGAGATCCTGAGAGCGATAGCGTGCTTTTGTGGACGCGTCGGGCGCCGATGGGTGATGCCGCTGCGGGCAAATTGAATGTCGAGGTTGCGGAGGACGAATCGTTTGAGCGCGTCATCGCTACGACGGAGACGCAGGTCTCCGCAGTGTCCGATTGGACCTGCCGTGTGCTGGTTGGAGGATTAAAACCCGCGCACGTCTACTGGTACCGATTCACGGACGGCGAAGGCAACGGAAGCCGGGTGGGGCGAACAATCACTGCGCCGGCGGTTGACGATGCGCGGCCGGTGCGCTTCGTCTTTGTAAGTTGCCAGAATGCGAACGACGGAGCGCAGAACGCCTATCGGAGAATGATTTTTGAGGATGAACGTGCGCCAGAGGCGGAGCGGCTAGGCTTCGTGCTGCACCTGGGCGACTTCATTTACGAGATCGTTTGGTACCCGGAAGATCGCCAGGGAATGTACGATCGCCGCTTCCGAGACCTTGTGCACTATCCGCACGGCGAGAAGATTCGCGACTTTCACATACCCACGACGGTGGAGGATTATCGCGCCGTCTATCGCGCGTATTTGAGCGATCCGGATCTTCAAGACGCCCGGGCCCGCTGGCCTTTCGTCAATATGTGGGACAACCACGAATTTAGCTGGCTGGGGTGGCAATCGCTCCAGAAATTCGAAGGGAAGACGAGACCTGCGCAGACTCGGAAAGTGGCGGCCAACCAGGCGTTTTTCGAATACCAGCCGGCGCGTATGGCTAGACCTGGAGCGCACTCGCTTGAACGCTTTGATCCGCCACACGTCGTCGATGCGCCAATCACGCATTTTGATGAGCATGGCATGGGGCAGGAGCCGAATAATCTCGCGGCCCTCGCCAGCTTGAAGGGCTATCGGGCTCTGCGTTGGGGGCGCAACGTAGAACTGATCGTAACCGATCAGCGCAGCTATCGCTCGGAGGAGCCGATGGACCGGCCCGAGGCGAAACCTCTTTCGAGCGATGATTTCCCGGAGATGGTTCTTGAAGAGGCCATGGAAATCCTGGATGCCGGGCGAACCTACAACAATGGGCAACCTCCGGCGTCGATTCGTTTTGGCAGTGTTGAAATCGAGAATTTTTCCAAAGATCGGCCTGCTCAGACCCTTCTCGGAGCGGAACAGAAGGCGTGGTTTCTCGAGCGCCTGCGGACGTCCAAGGCGACCTGGAAGATTTGGGGAAACACCACGGCCACATTGGACATGCGGGCCGATCCGCAAAATCTGCCACCGGGAATAACAAAGCCCTGGCCCGGGAAAGGTTTTGCTGCTTTCCCGGGAGGAGACCACAGCAGCGCGTACGTGGAGCGCGGCGAGATTTACGATTTCGTGCAGGAACATGGAATCACCGGCTTCACCACTGTGGCGGGAGACCGCCATAGCTTCTGGGCAGGACTGGCCGCGAAATCACTCCCGCCGAAACCATTTGTGCCGGTCGGGATTGCTTTTGTGACGGGCTCGATCTCGGCACCGGGGTTGGTCGAAGCGTGGGAGCACAGCTTGCCAAAGACTCATCCGCTACGATCGCTCTTCCTGGGACAAGGACCGAGCGATGGTGCGCCACAGCCGACCGTAAACATGCTGCTGCGGCATGGAGTGAGTTCGTGTCTTGAGTATGCGCAGAGCGGCGATGTTTCCAAGGCGCGGGCACTCTCCAATCCGGACCTGTCGCCGCACCTTTCCTTTGTGGATATGGGTGGTCACGGCTACTCGGTGGTGCGCGCGACCAGCGAGGCAATCGAAACCGAGTTCGTTTGCATTCCGCGACCAATTGAACGGAGCGACCGCCAGGATGGCGGGCCGCTCCGGTATCGGGTCCGGTTTCGGACGGCGCTTTGGGGGACGGGGAAAACGCCAAAACTTGAAATGCAGATTATTGAGGGCGATCCCAAGTTCTCGGTTTGAGGGCGGTCAGCGCAGCAAGTATGTGCTACATTTTCAGGCTATGAGAAGCACATTACGCCGCGCGGACTTTGCGCGCCGCCGCGATGTTCGGCCTTGCGATGGCGTCACGTTCGCGCGCCTCTCGCGGGCTCGGGACTATTTGGGGGCTTGCTACCGCGAGCGGGTCACCTTGGAGAAGGCTGCGAGCCAGGCATGTTTATCTCCGTTTCATTTCAACCGGGTGTTTGCGCAAGCATTCGGCGAGACTCCCCACGAGTTTGTTACGCGGATGCGGATGGAAGAGGCGAAGAAACTTTTGCTGGCTGGGAATCATAGCGTGACCGACATCTGTTTTGATTTAGGGTATGAGAGTTTGGGATCGTTTAGTTTGAAGTTTCGGTCTTTGACGGGACTGTCGCCGGTCGCGTTTCGGCGGGAGGCGCGGGTTAGTTTTGGGGGATTTGCCTCGCATTGGCCGCTTTATTACATACCTGCCTGTTACCAGCAGTTCTTTGTCTGTTCCCGATCGAGGCATAGGCTTGTGGCCCTGAGCCAAGCAAATGGGTGGTGAGGACCTTCGTCTTTGTCCAATCAGCGCCGACGCGAATATCAGAGGTACAAGGATTTTTGTGGGTATGGATGATCAAATAAAACAGATTTTTGCCAGGCTTCGCGAAACTTGCGACTTTGCCGAAACCGATTTTTCTGATGTGAATGCATGCAGCAGGGATGGCGATAACGGACTTCATTGGGTTGTTAGATGGGGTGATCTTTCCGCGGCCAAAGCTCTCATCGATGCTGGCATTGACGTAAATAAAGCAGGGGACCTCGGTTATACACCTCTGCACGTTGCCGGCATGCAGGGTAACGTTGAAATGGTCAAGCTTTTGATCGATCGGGGCACAGATATATTTGCATTAAGCGAAGGCGATGCACCATTTGCAACCGCACGTCTTGGCGGACATGACGAAATATGTGACTTGTTAGCCTCTTTGATGGAACAAGCACAGTCCCTCGACCCAACGATTTGGGTGCGCACAAGAATCGCCCAGTTACGACGTGAAATTTCCTACCTCGAAGAGAAACTTTCCCGATGATTCGCGGTCTCCGGTAACCGCTGGGCTGAGGGACTTGATGGTACCTTCGTTGAGGTCCGGTATGACCGATCCAACCTTGGTGTCTCCTACCTAGTCGATCTTCGCGTTTCGCGCTTCTTGCTCTCTCACTGAGGTCACGGATAGGAGTGTCCGCGTTCCTAAAACCGCAAGAATCGAGAAGCGTGGTGTTTTGGATTTCTGTTAGTCTGCAAACGAAATGAGGAGGAACACATGATTCAACGGCTTTCACACACTACGCTTTATGTTTTGGACCAGGATTCGGCGCGGGATTTTTATGTCAACAAGTTGGGGTTTGAAGTGCGGATGGATGGGAAGATGGACAATGGTTTTCGTTGGCTCACCGTTAGCCCGAAGGGGCAGCCGGATCTGCAGATCATTCTTATGCAGGTGGATGGGCCGAACATGCAGCCTGACGTGGCCAAGACGATTCGCTCGTTGCTGACGCAGGGCAAGATCAATGGTGGGGTCCTGCAAACCAGCGACTGTAAGAAAACCTATGAGGAGTTAAAGGCCAAGGGAGTGGAGTTCCCTTCTCCGCCGAAGGAGCAGTTTTATGGGATTGAGGCGATTATGAAGGATGATTCGGGGAACTGGTTCAGCATGACCGAGCCAAAGGGGGCGTAAGGCGCATGGCCCCGAGGAATTGGTGACTTCACGTCCCGACGAGGCTTGCGTTGAGGTCCTGAGCGCATCCTCGTCGGATGCGCTCAGGACGACAGGTGCCATTCGTGCTATGACAGTCGAGTGGCAGTCGGTTTCGTAGGTACGCAGCCGGATTTCTCGCGTGGCAAGACTAACTTGTTCGAGCAAGGGCGGGTCAGGAGACGGCTAAAACGAGGAGTGTGGCGTCGTCGTGCCAGCGTCCGCGGCAGAACTCGCCGGCGGCTTGCATGATTTTGGCTTGGAGTTCGTTGGCGGTGGACGTAGCGTTTTGCTGAATCAAGCGTACCAGGCGCTCCTCGCCAAATTCCTCTTCGTTAGGGTCGCTGGCTTCGGTAACACCATCGGTATACAGAACGACGCGATCGCCTGGTTCGAGGCGTGTCAATCCCAGGGTGAATTTCTGGTTTGGAAAAACGCCGAAGACGCCGCCGCCCTCGGTCAGCCGGTCGTGCGAACCATTTTTGTGCATTACGACGGGTGCATTGTGGCCGGCGTTTACGTATTGCAGCATGCGCGAGGTGCCATCGAGCAGCCCGTAGAAAAACGTAATGAAACGGTCGCTGGCCATGTTGCGGCAGAGTAATGCGTTCAATCGCGCGCACAATTCATTGGACGGCAAATCCGCGGAAGCGAAGCCGCGAACCGCGGCTTGCAAATTCGACATGAGGAGCGCGGCGGGCATGCCCTTTCCGGCGACATCGGCAATGCACAGGCCCAGCATTTCGCCTCCGAAGGGCAGCACATCGAAATAATCTCCGCCGACGACGCGGGCAGATTGCCAGGCGCTCGCGAGTTCGTAGCCTGGAAGTTGCGGTATTTCCTTGGGAAGAAAACCTTCTTGAATGGAACGCGCTTCGGCGATTTCCTGTTCGTGCTTGTGCAAGAGTGAGGCGACCTCTTGATGGGCCTGGTTTTCCCGCACCGTGCTGCGCGCTAATTCCTTGCGCTCGCGTCCAAGCGAGACTTGTTTCTGCAGACTTTCCAGCAGTTTCGCGTTGGTCCAGGGCTTTTCGACAAAATCGGTGACGCCGAACTGCATCGCTTCCACTGCGATGCCTACCGTGGCCCAACCGGTCATAACAATTATCGGCGGCGTGCCTTCGAGCGCGGTGAGTTGCGCCAGCAGGTCGAGCCCTTCACGGCCAGACGTCGTATCACGCGCGTAGTTCAGGTCCATCAAAATGAGATCGAATTCTTGTTGCGCGATGGTTTCCAGCAACTCCGCGGGGGAAGAAACGGATTCTGTGGCATAGCCGTTGGCCTTCAACAGCAGATGCAAAGCACCTACGATGTCGGGTTGATCGTCGGCGATGAGGATTCGGGTGGGCATCGTTTGCGTTTGTCTGGAAACCTCGGTCGCCGCTGCCGCCATGAGTTACAGCCCCCTTACTTTGCGCCGACATGCAGGTCGCCGACAAGTGGAGATAAGGCAGGCTGACTTCCACTGTCGATCATCCCGTAAGCTGCCCGTTTGATGGAACTTGTAAGGCATCGGTTATTTCCAAAACGGGGCCCGCTGCTCACATGCGGGAATGCACGTCCCGATTTCGAACGGCCGGCGAATGTGCAGAAGTATGGGTCGGCTTTGGGCTTGGCGCAGGCAAGATGCGTGCCTGGAAACGTGTCACGCGCATTCACGGCGTGTAGGGCACCCTGGATGAGCGAACCTCCGCCGCAGACGAGTGAAAAGTCTAGTGCGAGATTTTGAGAACAGCAGCGCCTTCGATGCCATCGTTTTTCAATGCGTTGAGCGCGCGATTTGCCTCCCGGAGGGGAAATAAACGCACGTGCGAGCGAATGGGAATTTGCGCTGCGATACGCAGAAAATCTTCGCCATCCCCGCGGGTGTTGTTTGCGACGCTGCGAATCACGCGCTCCTCGTAGAGGAGATCGTAGTTGAACGACGGAATCGGGCTCATGTGAATGCCGCCGAGGACCAGCGTTCCGCCCTTGCGAAGAACCTTGAGCGCGGCTGGAATAATTGCACCGGCAGGGGCAAAGACGATAGCGGCATCGAGCTTGTCTGGAGGTTCAGCGAAGGTGTCGCCAGCCCATTTCGCGCCGAGATCGAGGGCCAGGCGCTGATGGCGAGCGTCGCGAGTCATTGCATAAACCTCGACGTGCCAGTGGAGCGCGACTTGTATGGCGACGTGAGCTGCGGCGCCGAAACCGTAGAAGCCCAGTTTGTGTATGAGCTGCGGAGCATAGCCCGGAATGACTGCGCCACTGGAGTCTCGCTGTGATTTGTCGAGTCCGGCGAGACGCAAGGATCGAAAGCCGATGATCCCCGCGCATAGCAATGGAGCGGCTTGCTCGTCGGAAAAACCCTCTGGAATTTTGTAGACGAAGTCTTCTGAAGCGACTACGTGCTCCGCGTACCCACCGTCAACGGTATAGCCAGTAAATGTGGGGTTGTCGCAGAGATTTTCGGCTCCCGAGCGGCAGTATTCGCAGGTGCCGTCGGTGTGATGGAGCCAGGCGACGCCGACGCGGGTACCCGCGGGAAATTTGCGGACGCCGGCGCCTAGCGCTTCAATCGTTCCCACAACCTGATGGCCGGGAATAACGGGTGATTTGCGCGGCGGCAGTTCGCCTTCGACGACGTGCAGATCAGTGCGGCAGACACCGCAATGATTGACGCGAATGAGCACTTCACCGGCGGCCGGTTGAGGGACGGGGACGTCGACAAACGCGAGTGGATTGGTTTCGACGGGAGCCGGCGCCTTGAGGATACAAGCCTTCATACCGTAGTGATGTTTTGCGCGTTGGTTTGGATGCGCCTGAATTGCTATTCGGAACGCGGCGGACCGATAGTGCTCTGCAATTTCTGAAATTCCTGCATTTCGCGCTGAGCGCGATCGGTCTTGCCTTGCTTGCGGTATAGGGCCGCCAATCCGAAGTGCGATTGCGCAGCCAGCGAAGAGTCTTTTTCGAGTTCAATAACGCGCGTCCAAGATTTCTCGGCGGTTGCGGAGTCGCCGGTCAACGAGGCGGCTTTGCCGAGCGAGTAGAGGGTCTCGGGCATATCTGGCTTCAGGGCGTTCGCACGTTTGAGTTCGGCAAGCGCCTCCGGTGTTTTCCCTTGTTGCAGTAGCGCCGCGCCCAAGCGATAGGCGGCTTCGGCGCTGCCTGGTTGGAGCTTCGTCTCGGCGCGAAATTCTTCCTCGGCTTTTGGCCATTGCGCGGAATTGGCGTACACCTGGCCGAGTTCGAGGTGAAGGCCTGGGAGATCGGGGCGAAGACGCAGGGCTTCTTGAAATTCCTTTTCGGCTTGGGGCATCTGGCGCAGGACGAAATAGTTTTCCGCGAGAGCCTGGTGGGCGCGCGCGGAATCGGGATGGGCGGCGATCAGGGCATCGATGGAGTTCTTGGATAGCAAACCGCTGGCGTGGCCGAGGTAATAAAGCAAGTCCGGATCGTTTGGGCGCTTGGCGAGCGCGGCGTTGAAATTGGTGACGGCTTCCTGCAGATGGCCGGTTTCCAGTTGTGCGATGGCGAGAGCATCCTGCGCGCCGACTTGTTCGAGATGCGGGATGGCTTCCGCGGCGTAGCCTTCGGCGAGAAGGGCGTAGCCCAGGAGTTGATGCGCTGCGGGGAGGTCGGGGTTCAGTTCCAAAGCGCGCTTGAGGGGGGCGATGGCGGAGGCGTAGTCGCGCTTTTCCATGTAGGCAGCGCCTAGATTGAAGAAGGCATCGGGGAGCCTCGGATCGAGGTCGGTAGCTTTGCGAAATTCTGTAATTTCGACGTCGACTTGATGCTGATTTCGGGCGTCGAGACCGGCCTGGATGTGCTGCGCCGCGGCGGATGCCGGCGCTTGTCCAGCGAACCACGCGAGCAGAAATAGCGAGATCATGAATGCTCCGGCTCGCCCACTTCGAGGAATTGATCGGCGCGCACCTCATCCAGAATTTGCTTTTGGCCGGACGGCCAGAGGACTTCGACCGTAGCCTTCTCGGCTGAGCCCAGGCCGAAGTGAAGGCGCCTGTCGTTGGCGCAGACGTAGCTGCCGGCCGAAGTGGCGAAACGCGTCTGACCGTTGACCTGCACGCGGGCGCCGTAGCCGTCACGATTGCTGCGCGTGCCGCGAAGCGTGATCGAAAGCCAATGATTGACACCGCCTCCGCGATTCAGAAGCAGGACGGGCGGGCCGCCCAGCGTCGTGATTACCACGTCCATCCAGCCATCGTTGTTGATGTCGCCAAAGGCTGCGCCGCGGGCGGCCCATGGCGACGTTACGCCGGAATCGGCGCGCTCAAAATGCCCGTTGTGATTCAGCGCGAGCAATGGCAGCTCCTTGTAACGCAGCGACGCGTCGATTTGTTCGACGTTGTCGAGCACATGGCTTTGCGCCACGAACAAATCCTTCCATCCGTCATTGTCGAAATCCTCCAGACCGATACCCCAGCCGGAGCTGCCGGATGTTAGCGAGCCAAGTCCGGTTTCGAGGCTCTGATAGCTGAACGCTCCCTGGCCATCATTGTGAAACAGGCCATAGAGTTCGCGCGGAAGTTCGGTCACCATGATGTCCGGGCGGCCGTCGTTATCGTAATCCTGGAACACCGTACCCATGCCGGAAAGGCCTTTGCCGTCGGAGGTAAGGGCCGCGCCAGATTCCAGCGCGCACTCCTTGAAAGTACCGTCGCCATTGTTGTGGAAAAGATACTGCTGCATGCCGTCGTTGGCGACAAAAATGTCGGTGAAGCCGTCACCGTCGTAGTCCGCGAAGCAGACGCCAAGCGCCCTTCCCTTTTTTGCGGCGATGCCGGCGCGCTCACTGACGTCTTCAAAGGTACCGTCGCCGCGATTGCGATAGAGCACGCACGTGGTCGCAGGAAAAGCCGCAGGCGGACAGTACGTGTGCCAATCGCCGCCGCAAATCTTGCTGTGATCGGGGTCCCACTCCATATATCGCGTAACGAAGAGGTCGAGGCGGCCGTCGTTGTCGTAATCGAAAAACCCGGCGGAAACCGACCACCCGCCGGCCGCGATGCCAGCTTTGGCAGTAACGTCGCTGAAAGTGCCATCGCCGTTGTTGTGATACAGGACATTTCTTCCATAGCTGGTGACGTAGAGATCAGGATAGCCGTCGTTGTCATAGTCGCCCACGGCAACGCCCATTCCGTAGTTGCCGTTCCCCGCGGTCGCCAATCCGGCCGCCTGCGTCACGTCCGTGAAACTTCCATCGCGATTTTGACGATAAAGGCGATTCCAGTAGCGCGGATTGCTGCGGTCGAAATTCTCAGGGACGTGTAGGGGGTTTGCGATCCTGCCGCCATTCACAAAGAAAATGTCGAGAAGGCCGTCGTTGTTGTAGTCGAACAGGGCAACACCGCCCGGCATCGTTTCGATCAGATATTTCTGAGGCGTCGGCGAATTCTGGAGAATGAAGTCGATTCCCCGAAGCGGCTTTACCTCGAAGACGGGAGCTGCAGCAGCCAACGCCGCCACACCCAGAAAATTACGCCTCGTTAACCGGCGACCCATGCCTATACGTGACTCCTTGCGCCGAAGAATGATACGCAGCACGTTTCAAGAAGACTTAAATAGGCTAACACGGAGCTGAAACTCATCCAGCAATGGCATCGAGCGCCAAGGAAAACGAGCGATACAGTACACAGCGGAAATGAAACGAACGCCGGAGCGGATGTCACTAGACCATCCGTTCCGAGCGCTCGCGTAGGACAAAGCGCCCGCTTCGAAAAGCGACCGCTACAACTGCTCAAAATCAGAACAGGAACTTCAGCCCGAACTGAATCAGCCGAGGATTCGTTCCTGGATAAGTGCTGCTGACCTGGCCGAAGGTCGCGCTGCCAAACGACGTGTTTGGTGGAGCGAATTGCGTCCGGTTAAAGAGGTTGAAGAACTCGGTGCGGAACTCAAGTCCAAGCTTTTCGTCGGGACCGAACTTGGTTCGCTTGAACACGGAGAAATCGAAGTTTTTGACTCCGTCTCCGCGCAACGTGGGATCAGTGCGCGATTCATTGCCGAAGGTAAAGTCGGCGGGCGCGCTGAAGCAGGAGGTGTTGAACCACTCACTGAGTTGAGCGGAGCCGCCGGAAGGAGCTGCCTTGTTGCAACCCGCAACATAATTTGGCCGGGAACCCGCGCCGAACAGCGTGGCGTAGTTTGGAGCAGAGTTTGAGAAGACGAGCGGGAATCCGCTCTGGAAGATGGTCACTCCATCGACGCCCCATCCGCCGATGAGCTTATCCATGGCTCCGGTCGCGCCAGACATGTAGCGCCTGCCGCGGCCGAACGGAAGATCGAGCACATAGCTGATGACCAGCCGCTGCGGAACGTCCTGAGACGAGAGCGAACGTTCGGCCTTGTTGTTGTTGTTGTCCTGAATCGCGCCCGCTGCAACTTCCAGCCAATTGGTAAGCGTGTCGGTATCGCTGATCAGCTTCGAATTGGTGTAAGCAACGAGCAGCGAGCCGGCACTGGCGAAGCGCCGCTCGACGGTCACTTGCAGCGAATGATATGTGCTGTCGTACGATCCCTGGCCGGCCAGGCTCAGACCCGTGTATTGCGGATAGGGCCGGTTAAGCTGCCCGACGGTCGTCGTAGCGGTTCCCAACGCATACGCTGTGCCGGTCGCGGCGTCGAAGAACGGGTTGGCGACCGATTGCAATAGAGTCACGCCCGTGGCGTCGCACCTTGCTCCAGTAACCGCGGACTGCGCGGCGCACTGCGTTGCGGCTTGACTCAGGAAGTTATCGCCAATCTGGTCGATCTGCTGCGAGTAGGATTGAAGATGCGTGCCTTTCGAGCCCACATATGCGATCGAACCAAAGAAGCCCCACGGCAGGTTGCGCTGAATGTTCAGGTTCCACTGTTGCACGTAGCCCTCGGGGTGATTTCCGAGATCGGCAACGGTGGGATTTTGCACCACTTGAGACGCATACTGCTGCGTGCCCAAGGTGCCGAGGGTTCGCCCAACTGGCGGGACGATGCTGGGCAGGAACGGAGTGTTGATGGTGTTGATCGGCACAGTGCCATTGATGGTGCCGTTGTAAGAGGTGGTCGCGTCATTCACCAAGTCGTTGTTCGGATTGAGACCAAACGAAACGTAGTTGGGAATGAAGAAGATCCCGTAGCCACCGCGAATGACCGTCTTCTGGTCGAAACTATAGGCAAAGCCGACGCGCGGCGAGATGTTGGTCTTGTCGAGTGGAATGGCGTTGCCGCCGCCGGTGGGCGCGAGGAAAACGTCACCACGCACTCCGGGGAGGCCGGGTACTCCGGCGAGGCCCGCGGTCGCGGCGGGATTCGACAGCCAGTTCTGGGCGGTTGGGTCGAAGTACGAGAGCCGGTTGAACCGTTCGGACCAAGGTCCCTGCAAATCGTAGCGCATGCCGAGATTCAGGGTCAGCTTGTTGGTAACGTGAAACGTGTCGTCGGCGTAGAAGCCTCGATAGATCTGCTGACCCGCAACCAATGCGGGAACGACCGCCTGGCCGAAGAAGTGGTTCTCCACGTTGCTCGGATTGTCCGCGTATCCTAGCAGGAAATCCGCGAAGCTGAAGCCCGTGAAGCACGCCTGGCCGGAGCCGCAGAAAGCGAACGAACCGCTGGCCACGTTGGTCTGGGCATAGTTGTCGCGCCCGATGATCAGTTGGAACCCGAGCTTGAGGGTGTGACGCCCGCGCACCATAGTGATGCTTGGGGTCAGGTTGAATTGCGTGTTGCGGTCCTGAATGAAGCTCTGGCCCTGCGTGCACATGATGTTGTCCGCGAAGTTCAGCACGCACGGCGTGGGCGGAGTCCTGGCGATAGACGGAACCGCGTCGTTATACTGCGCTGGCCAGCCGATGCTGGTGAGATCGAAACCCGAGTTGATCGGCGAGCGATTATAGGCAAAGCGGCTAAGACTCGCGTTCAAGCCCAGGATCGTGCTGGGCGTCAATGTGTAGTTGTAACCCAGCGCGGCAGCGTGGCTGTCGTAAGTTTCCGCGCAACGGTCGGCGCACAGCCCGGTGCCCAGGGGATCGACCGGCAAGTCCAGCACGTTCCAATATGTATAGCGGAAGAAGATGTGCTGATTCGCGCCGAGGTTCTGATCCAAACGCCCGACGACTTGGTTCTGGTTGCCCCCGCCGCTCGTGGCCGTTGTGTAGTTGTTGGTGTCGATTCCGGTCGTGGGGTCGATGGTACCTGCCGTATTTGGCGCCGGGAAATATTTCAACAATGCCAGCGAGGTGGGGTTCAGCCGGCTCGTTGGAATCACATTGCCTACGAATTGTGTTGCTGGTCCCGTGTAACCGGCGCAAGCCGCGGCGGTCGTAACCGTGCCGCCGCATGGGTCCATCACTGGCGTCTTGATCGCTGAAAAGTTGCCGGCCTGTTCTGCCGCAGTGGGCACGGTAGTCGTGAATGCGGTCCCCGTCCGCAGGCGGAACCCTTCCCAACTGAAGAACCAGAAGGTCTTGTCGCGACCGTCGTACAACTTCGGAATGATGAGCGGCCCGCCAGCATTCGCTCCGAATTGGTTTTGCGTGAACGGAGGCCTTTCCTGTCCGGCCTTATTCAAGAAGAAGTCATTCGCATCCAGCACCTTGTTGCGAAGATACTCGTATGCTTCGCCATGCAGTCCGTTCGATCCAGATTTCGTGCTAAGGTTGATCACGCCGCCGGAAAACTTTCCCCAGTCAGCGCCGAGATTGCTGGTTTGGACTTTGAACTCTTGAATCGAGTCCTGCGTAGGAATCACGACCGGTAGATTGATGTAGCCAATATTGAGCGGCTGGCCATCGAGGTATTCCGCGCTCTCATTCCCGAACGATCCGTTCACCTGATAGTTTCCCCAGCCAAATGGGTTTACGCCCACCGGTGTGCCCGTGGCGCTGCCTTGTGGCACAACTGAAGGAGCCAGGCTGATCAGGTTAAAAACGTTGCGTCCGTTCAGCGGCAATTCATTTGCTTTGCGTTCTTCCACCACTTGTCCAATCGAAGAGGTCTCCGACTGGAGTTGCGGCGTTTCGCCGGTGACTTCCACGGTCTGCGAAACCTCACCGACCTGCATGGTCAGATCGATGCGTACGCCTTGTCCCACTTCCACAACGACCTCAGGCCTGGCGATTCGCTTGAAACCCGATTTCTCCACATCGATTCGATACTTGCCAGGTAGCAAGTTCACGAAGGAATACAAGCCGTCCGTTCCCGTTTGCTGGACGCGCTTTTCTGCCGTGCCGGTGTTCGTCAGCGTCACGTCGGCGCCGGAAATTGCGGCGCCGGACGAATCGGCGACCAGCCCGGCAATCGATCCGTACGTTGTTTGTGCGGACAGGGGCGGACTAAAGAGGATTGCAACGCAAAGGCCAACAACCAACATCCACAATGCAAAGAACCGGGAATGCAACTTTCTCATGATCTACGCTCCTAACGGCAAAAGCGACTCACGGATGACGACGGTTGTCGTTGAGACACACCAAGCGCCCGGGCTCCAACGTGGAACCTTTTTCCTACACATCTCCTCGACATATTTACGGCTTGCCTACGAATACGAAGGAGCGAGCGGTGATGTACCAGCGAAGTACGACAAATGCGGATTAACAAGAAGCAAAAGCGACTACACGCCAGCCTACAATTTTTGGGAACTACATCGATCCGCTAGACGGCTTGTTGCGTGCCGTACGCCTGAACCAGCGCGCACGGATTCGCCGCAACCACCCAGGCCGCGCGACGCCCATATTTTCAGAAGTTTTCATGGCTGGCCTCTGATCCGCACGCAAGCGCGCGAGCAACTTCTTCCACGAAGCTGCATCGTCCCACGATTGGGATTCGTGCGCTTCCGCATAGTTTCCTGCGAGCGCCGTTAACCCTTGCGTGCCTAGCGCACGATATTGCGACAGCGTTTCGCGGCAGACGTCGCATTTTTGGAGGTGCAGCTTAAGTTCCGTTAACTCGTCCGCGGTAAGGGCTCCGGTTGCTGCGAGGGCACACATCTCCCTGAATCTTTCGTGTCCCGTGTCGTCGCGGATGCCGCTTGACATCGCTTGCTCTCACGAAGGCGCTGCACGAATGCGCTTTTGCGCAGTCGCTCCAGTGCTCGATAGAAATGGTGGCGCGTGTTTCCCAGAGGTTCGTTCAGTCTCTCGCTGATTTCCCGCAGGCCCAAGCCTTCGAAATAAAACAGCCCCAGGGTCTTTCGCTGGACTTCAGAGAGTAATGTAAACGCTTTCTCCAGCTGCACCCGGTCGAGTTTCGACGCGATCTCACGATCCAGGTCGGTCTCTCCCGCTAACGTATCGTCCAGGGACTCGAGTTCTGTACCAGCATAAAAGCCCCGTCGGGAAAGGTGAGACTTCCGATCCAAAGCCCGGTGAAGGGCAATCTGCAGGATCCAGTTTTTCACACTGCCCTTCGAGCCGTCAAAAAGATTTGATTTCTTGTAGAGATAGAAAAAAACTTCCTGCACTACGTCTTCCGCCTCGCCGGAGTCGCGCACAACTCCCCGCGCGATACTCAGCACGAGCCGCGAATAGCGGGCGAACAGGAATTCCAAGGCTTCGGCTTGGCTGGATTGCAAGCGGGCCATCGCTTCTTCATCGCTGGGAACATGTTGCCGGGATTTGGCAGATGCTTGCCGATTCCCTTCCCACACGCTTGGAAATCTCAGCGCCCGCCCTGGTGGCGGCGAACTCATTAGGGTCCCTATTCCACGCCATCCCGCTGGCACCATCAGCAGAATCAGCGCTACATCGGCAACTCCCCCGACAAAGGCCGATGCCAGAATAAAAAACTACCTTACGTTCGACGCATGGCGACGACTTTTCGATGCATCCGATGCATCCAAATTGTTCAAGAAAGTTGCGAAAGGGCTGGTACAAAAATGGGCCGGGCGCCGTAACTATTGACCCCCTTGGGCCGCGTGCCGTTATTCATATTCCTCCTTGTCCTTCACGTAGTCTTGCTTGTCCTTGTAGGGTCGTGGCTTGCCCTGCCCGGCCATCGCATCATGGCGTACCACTCATCATCCGGGCGGGTCTCGCTCCCACCAGCCAGCGCGTCTTGCCGTATCTCCCATTTTCGCAACCAGTCGGAGCTACTTTCCGAACCGCGAAACCGCGGATCGCGCCGCATGGTACCCGCACATTCCGTGAACCCCGGCTCCGGGCGGCGTGGATGACGAGCATATATATAGATCGCGTGCCGAAGTCGCGTAATGCCGCCACGTGGGTCGAAACAAGAATTGCCGGACATCCAGGGCGCCGCCCCCGATGTCGCCTCCGATGAGGTTGGCATCCATGGCTTCGAGGGCCGCGGGAGAAAAAACGCGCCGCGCCAACACCGTGTTGCGAAAGCCCGGCGCGAACCGCTCAATTTGACCCTCGAGCCGCTGAAGCATGTCTAGATTCGATCCGTTAGGGACGTGGCAGTATCCCCAGGCAACGTGCTTCCCTTCCGGCGCGCGCGTGGCGTCGAACAAGCTTGGCTGTGCCAGCAAAACGAACGGACGCTCGGCGTGCTTTCCGCTGCGCACCTCGGCCTCCGAGGCGGTTATGTCCGCGGCGCTGCCACCGAGGTGCACGGTGGCAGCCTGCAAGCATTCCCGCGCCTTCCACGGAATCGGACTGGTCAGGGCATAGTCCACCTTGAAGGTTCCGGGACCGTAACGAAATGTCCCGAGTTGGCGTTGATAGCTTGCCGACAATCGGTCACCCGCTATTCGCAGCAGCTGTCTTGGCGTCACATCGCATAAGGTCACATCGTATTGCGGAAGATCATGGAGCTTTTCCACACGCGCGGACGTCTTAATCGTCGCCCCCAGATTTGCAAGGTGACCGCAAAGCGCGTTGGTGAGGGATTGCGCGCCGCCGCGTGGTATCGGCCAGCCCACGGCGTGGGCGGCGGCTCCAAGCAACACGCCGACTCCTGCGCTCAGTGGTTCATCCAGGCTCAAAAAGGAATGGGCCGCCAGACCCGCAAAGAGCGCTTTTGTGCGTTCGTCTCGAAATAAAAAGCGGCTCAACGCATTTGCGGAAGGCAAAGCGCTCAGGCCGAACCGCGCCAACGGCCACGGGTGGCGTGAAAAAATATGGACCGGACATAATACTTCCTCCGAAAGAACCGACCAGTTTTTCGCCAGTGGCTCCATCAATCGGCGCCAGACTTTGGCGTCCTTTCCGAGAGCCGCGTCGTTCGCGGAGAAATCGCGCTCTAGCGTGATTGCTGTGCCGTCGTCGAAAGGATGCGCAAGCGTTGACGGCGAATGAATCCACTCAAGCCCAAGGCTCGCCAGGGGCAGCGTGGAGAAAAAAGGAGAGCCCAACGCCAGCGGATGAACTGCTGAACCGAAATCGTGTCGGAACCCCGGAATGGTCAGCTCCAGGGTTCTCGCCCCGCCGCCAGGTTGCGCTTCCGCTTCGAATACATCTACCTCGAATCCAGCCTGGGCCAGAACAATTGCTGCGGCAAGTCCGTTGGGACCTGCGCCGATTACGCTGGCTCGCCGGCTCATCAGTAGATCTGCTTTCGCGGGTAGATCAGAAGTGTCCCTACGGCGTGGACCCCATTTTCGTCGTCGAGTGGAACAATTCTCATGCGTTCATTCCCTCGGCGTTGCCGCCGCTGGCCATTCGGCGACCGTAATTCTTCCGTCCGCTTCGCGCTGCAAGGTTGGAGCATAGAGGCCGATTAGCTGGCGCGTCCACCAAACTCCTTGCGTGCGTTTCTCTTCCGGCGAGCTAAACCAATATTGCCAAATCACGGCGCGGACCTGGCGCGGCGGCTGTTGCGGGAAAGGATTGGTCGCGAACAGCGCGAGAACATCGGCGTTCCCGGCGAGCAGGCGTTCTTCCGTCCGCGGCACGATCGGATTCGAACGCCATTCCCCCAGCGACGCGAACCACAGATTCCAATCGAAACGAGGTTGATAAGGCGCGTAAATGCCGGGCGCCTTGCCGGGATCTTGCGGCTTGTAGCGATAGGGATACGTCACCCAATGCTCGCCGTCTTGCGTTCCCTGAAATTCGATCTCGTAGCGGCCGCGCGTCATGGTAGCAAACAGTCCGTACCGATCGGCGATGCGAAATGGTTCCAGAGCAACGACGGGCGCAGTTGGCAGCGGAGCCCCGGGCCACAGCATCCAGAGCAGCAGGGTGGTGCTGGCGTAGAAAATCCAAGCAAACATCACGCCGGTAAGAACGTGCTGGAGCGAAGACAAATGATGATACAGCGTCCCCGACAACGGTCGTGCGGTTCCCCCTGCACCTGCACCAGCGTCAGCTTGTGTCGCGTCGTCCGGCAAGCCGCCGGATGTGGGGGCGCTCTGCTGCGCCCCAGGTTGCCCAGCCGAAGCCGCGACGCCAGTGAATCCCACGCCTTGTCCGCCGCTCCCTGACGTCCCATCCGTTTTCAATATCGACGCAGAATCAAATTCGCTCAGCGCAGGCTCGCCAGTCGAAGCCACCGCCGACCCAACAGACAAACTCTCGCGCCATCGCATCGGCACGAAGCGAACCAAAAAGCAATCATCGAGCAACAAGAAACCCAACAGGAGAACCAGGTAGTTTAAAAACGTGTAGTTTGCCGTTAGAATAATTCCGATCTGCCACGGCGTCACAATAAAAAAGAGCACGATCCGCCACCGCCGCGGCAAGAACAACATCCATACCACCACCAATTCCAGCGCCAGAGTTCCAAATGCTGTCGCCGCGTGAAACCAATGCGGGAAGTGCTGCACGTACCAGCCAATCCACGTCGGCAACGGACCATTCTGGTAATACTCATCCATCGCCGTGAAGTGTCGCCACTCCGGATCGCCACTCGCTATCTTCGCCACGCCCGATTCGAAGTAGATCCGGAACCACTCCCACAAGAGCAAGAATACGCTCGCGCGAATCGGTGGCTGCCCCACGCCGAGGCCTGGTCGCAATCCGTGCGGCGCAAAAAACAGCGCAATAAATCCAGCCTCCAGCAACATTCCGTCAGATTGATACCCGGAAAACTCCCCCGCCGCGCTGACGAACGAAAGAAAGCAAAGAAAACAAACAAACAACGCTCCCCGCGGCCACGCGTTTAGCACAACCAGAACCGACGCAACGATCCCGATCCAGCAAACCGCCATCAACACATTCGAACTGCTGGACAGCCAAAACGCGGTCGGCGCGTACCAAAACCGACCCCGCCCCGCCGACTCGGCCACCGCGCGTAAGTACTCCGCCGCAGGCAAAATCCCGACCGGGCCCATCAAGCCGCGAATCTGAAAGATAAGCGAATAAAAGGCCGAGAAATAGATCAGCCCAAGCGCCCGCAAAAAAATCCACCGAGAGATCGACCTCCCGGAATCGCCGCGCGCGGGATGCAGCAACCACCGGATCACCGAAGCTGGCTTCCAGTTCTTCATCTCCGTCACTATACGCGAGCCTCTAGCTTCCCCTTCGCTTCCCGCCGCTCCGCCTATTCTCCGAAGCCGTGCGCAATTTCTCTGTCACACCGAATCTATAACGTGAGACCATACCCCTCCCGGAGAATAATCCGATGTCCTACCTGCCCATCGAGGACTACGGCATCATCGGCAACATGCGCACCGTCGCTCTGGTCGGCATGAATGGCTCCATCGACTGGCACTGCTCCCCCAATTTCGATTCACCCAGTATTTTCGGCGCGCTTCTCGACGACGCCAGGGGCGGCCGCTTTCAAATCTCTCCAATCGCCGACCAGGTCCGCCGCAAGCAATTTTACTGGCCCTCCACAAATATCCTCGTCACGCGGTTCTCCCACGAAGACGGCATCACCGAGATCGAAGACTTCATGCCCGTAGGTTTCGCAGCGGACTCTCTGTCCTACCATCAAATCCACCGCCGAGTCCGCTGCGTCCGCGGTCCAGTTCGCCTCCTCGTCCAATGCCGCCCGGCCTTCGACTACGGCCGCAAGCCCCACGAACTCCAACTGGCCATCGGCGGCGCCAATTTTTACTCAAGCACGACCCGCTTCAGCCTGGCCACCGACGTCGCCCTGAAGCCCGACGGCTCTGGTGGCGTAACCGCGGAATTCGTCCTCGAAGAAGGCCAATCCCAAACCTTCATCTTCCAGCACGACGGAGAATCCGCGCCACCCTCCACTCCCTCCTCCGAACGCGAAGCCAAGGAACCCTTCGAGCGCACCGTAAAATTTTGGCAAGACTGGCTATCCCGCTGCACGTACCGTGGACGCTGGCGCGAGCGCGTCGAACGCTCCGCTCTAGCCATGAAACTCCTCACCTTCGAACCGACCGGCGCCATCGTCGCAGCCCCTACCACCAGCCTTCCCGAGGTCCTCGGCGGTTCGCGTAACTGGGACTACCGTTTTACCTGGATCCGCGACGCCGCCTTCAGCGTCTACGCCTTGGTGCGCCTGGGCTTCACCGAGGAAGCCGCCGGCTTCGTGAAATGGTTGCAGAACTATGTCGGCAAGCATCACACCGGCGTTCAACTCCCGACCGTTTTCACCATTTACGGTGAGCCTCTTCCACCCGAGGAATCTCTCGATCATTGGGAGGGCTACATGGGCTCGGCGCCAGTCCGCATCGGCAACGCCGCCTCCGACCAATATCAATCCGACATCTACGGCGAGTTGATGGACTCGCTCTACCTCTACAACAAATATGTCGGCCCGATCGCCTACGATTTCTGGGTCAGCATTCGTCATCGTCTCGACTGGATTTGCGACAACTGGCAAAAGGCCGACGAAGGCATCTGGGAGGTGCGCAGCGGTAGACAGGATTTCGTCTACTCAAAATTAATGAACTGGGTCGCGCTCGATCGCGGCATCCGTTTAGCCGACAAGCGTTCGTTTCCCGGCGACCGCCAGCGTTGGATCTCCGAGCGCGACGCCATTTACGAAGAAATCATGACCAAAGGCTGGAACGACAAGCGCAAGGCCTTCACGCAATTCTACGGCAGCGACGATCTAGACGCCTCCGTCCTGATGATGCCGCTCGTTTTTTTCATGGCCCCCACTGATCCCCGCATGGTCTCCACGCTCAAAGCCATCCTCGAAAACCCCCGAAAAGGAGGCTTGGTCAGCGACGGCCTGGTCTATCGTTACCCGCCGCACCCTCGCATCGATGGCCTGCCCGGCGAAGAAGGCACTTTCAATATGTGTTCCTTCTGGCTTGTCGAAGCCCTCACCCGCGCAGGCCAAGTCAATCCCGGCTGGCTCGATGAAGCCCGTCTCCTCTTCGAACGCATGCTGGGCTACGCCAACCACCTGGGCCTCTACGCCGAACAAACTAGCGCCCAAGGCGAAGCCCTCGGCAATTTTCCGCAAGCCTTCACCCATCTCGCGCTAATCAGCTCCGCCTTCAACCTCGACCGCACCCTGGGCTCCAGGTAAGCACAGACTCTGTGTCCCCGTAAGCAGCACCGAACCTGTCACAGCACGGCACCGCCCGTCCAATACCCGTCCAATAGATGTATCCAAACAAGACCGCACGTATCTAATTAACCTAAGCGTGAAAAACAATAGGCATCCGGCCTATAATTTCTCGATATCAGGTCCGCAAATGCAATTCAAAAAGGTCCAAACCTTCGAGTGCACCACGAGCGCAGCCCGCCCTTTCGGCTGCATGGAACTCTGGGCCGGCAACGAAAAAGCCCACCGCTCCATCGAGCTAGCCGGTCTCGAAGCCGACGTAATCGCGGTCCCCTCCGGCTCCGACTCCGGCGGCGACCTCTCCGCCGTCTTCTCCTGTACTGACGACGTCGCCCGCGTCGTCCTGGCCGACTGCGTAGGCCACGGCTTCGTAGCCAGCGGCGTGGCCCGCCATATCCACCACCTGCTCCACAAATTTCAAGACATCCGCAACACCGCAGGCTTGCTAGCCGCGCTAAACGACGAATTCACGCTCGACGTCGAAAACTCCGAGGGCCCACTCCGCATGACCACGGTCGTCACCGGCACCTTCGACGGCCGCACCGGCGAATTCAATTTCGCCTACGCCGCCCACCCTCGCATGCTCCTTTGGCGCGCCCGCGAAGCGAAGTTTCATCAGATCGGTGACGGCATGGAAAATTTTCCTCTGGGTTACATCACCGGAGAGCAATACTGCGAGCAAAGCGTTCGCCTGGAACCTGGTGACATGGTCCTGGCCTTTTCCGACGGCGCAACCGAGGTGCAGTCCCCCAGCGGCGAGCAACTCTCCGCCACCGGTTTTCTCGATTTCGCCCACAAAACTCTCGACAAACTACCGCAACCCGTCGTCTTACAACACTTCTCAAAATCCCTGCTCGAAAGCATCCACAACTACCGCGGCCACACCGAACTCGACGACGACATAACCCTGCTTACCCTACGCCGCTCCACTTAGGAATTCTTGTAGGTGATTGTAGGAGACGCTGGGTGCCGCACCCTTTGGTTTTTAAAGGTGCGGATTTTGACTTTCCGGGTGGCACTGCTTCAGCGCGTCCCTCTTGGGTTCGATCACTGTGACGCCGCAACCGGGTGTGCCGCAAAATACTGCTCCAACCCCGCCTTCACCTGCCCCACAATCCCTTGAGCACTCCGATCCAACGCCGCCACCACCGCGCCGACATCCTTGCTACTCACCGGCTCGTCATGGGCGTAGTAATGCGACCACACCGTCGTCCCGCTCTTGGTCTCCCGTAGTTCATACTCCACCGCCACCCGCGCCATCAACTGACTTCCGGACACCTCCTTGAAATCGTAAAGCCGCCCCTGCAACACATAATCCCCACGCGCATTGCTGCGCAGCATATTCACGTTCCGGTACCGCCCCGAAGTCCGCAGTTCCCGGAACAATACTTGCTGCATCATGTCCGTGGGCGGCTCGGCCCACCTTTGTGATTCATACAAACCCATGTTTTCGCCGGCCGTGCTGTACACGATGTGATCTTCGCGGTAAAGGTGCGAACCCGAGAGCGATCCCAGCGACAGCGTTATCGGATACGCGCTGGGGTCCACAGCGGGAGTCAGGTCACCCGGCACGGTCAGACCGTAGTACTTGATTGGCCGCGCAGACCCGCAACCGCCCGACACGCCACTTGCAATCATCAACCCCCACACCAACGCTCTGCGATTCATCATGGCTGCTCACCTGGCTTGTGCTCGGGAGGATTCACGGATCGAATCAAAGAGTAAGGCCGCGCCTTGATCGTGGCCGAAAATTCCCTTAAATTTTCACTGATCTGTCGCAAGTTATCGAGCAGCTCATCGATGTTCTCGGAGTTCACATCCAACGTCTGATCCAGGCGCGAGGTCAGGCTCGTCGTGTTCACCAGCGTCCGCCGCAGCTCCAGCACCGCCTTGTGAACGTCCTCACGGTTCTCTCCGATGGTCCCGTCGATGTGATCCAGCGTCTTATTAGCCTCCGCGGTCGTTTTCCGGAAATCGTCGAGCAGCGGCTGCAATTTCTCGCTGACCGTATTCAGATTCTTTAGCGTAGACTTGATCTGCGGCCGGTTCTCTTCGATCATTCCTCGCGCATTTGCCAGCGTGGCCGCCAGGTTCGCCCGGTTCTGCGCGTTCAGCAAATCATTCACGCGATCGATGGTTACCTTCAATTCCGTCGCCCGGTCATTCAGCGTGTGCAACAGTTGCTGCGCATCCGGCGCAATATCGTTGATTCTTTTCGTCAATGCATTGAAGTCCAGATAATCTTCCGACTGCAGCAAGGACCCGTCTTTTGCCAGACCCGCCTTCGCGCTCCCCGGCACAATCTCCAGGTGATTTTCTCCGAGTGGGCTCAAGCTCATAATCTTCGCTTTACTGTCCGTCTTTACCGGTAGATCGGTCTGCACGCTGAACGTCACTTCAATCCGCGAGGGATCCTGTGGATCGATTTTCAGCTTCTCCACACGCCCGGCCTTCACTCCACCCGAGTAGCGCACCGTCGCGCCCGGCTCCAATCCGCCGGCGAACCCGAAATACGCGTGAAATGTCTTCACCGAGCGCCCAAACACGCCGCTGATCGTGAACACTGTGCCGACCAACACCACCGCGGCCGCGATCACAAACAACCCCACCAGCGCCTGCTCGCTTTTTGCATTCATCAGGTTCCCCTCTTCCCACCGGGCACACCGACAGACCGCCGGTCCTCCGTCAGCATTTGTAGATAGTCCAGTTCCCGAGCCACTTCAGGCTCCGCCACACGATCGAGAAACTGCCGAACACGCGGCTGCTTGCTCGCCCTCATCTCTTCCTTCGTTCCAATCGCCACCACGTTCCCCTTATCGATCAACACCATGCGGTCGGCAATCAAAAACGCACTCGCCAATTCGTGGGTCACCACAATGATGGTCATCCGGAACGCTTTCTTCATTTCCAGTATCAGTTGATCGATGCCCGCCGCGATAATCGGATCCAATCCCGCCGACGGCTCGTCAAAAAACAAAATCTCCGGGTCCATCGCCATGGCCCGCGCCACCGCCGCCCGCTTCATCATTCCGCCGCTGAGCTGCGAAGGCATGTAATATTCAAATCCAGCCAATCCCACCTGTTCCAGCTTCAATCGCAACATGATTTCGATCGTGGAGTCTTCGAGTTTCGTGTGTTCGCGCAGCGGCAGCGCCACATTCTCGCCCACGGTCATCGATCCAAACAGCGCGCTGCCCTGAAACGACATCCCAATCCGCTTTCGAATCTCATCCATTTCGTCATGCGAAAGTTTCGCGATGTCTTTGCCCTTAATCCAAATCTCCCCCGAACTAGGCTTCTCCAATCCCACCAAGGTCCGCAATAGCGTGCTCTTCCCCGAACCCGACCCGCCCAAAATGACCAGCGTCTCCCCCCGCATCACATCAAAATTAATTCCATGCAAAATCTCGCGGTCCCCATAACTAACGCGCAAATCGCGCAGCGATAGCATCGGCCCCGAATCCACCGACTCCATGTTTTCCAAATCCATGAAATGTCCTTGTACGTTCCTTCTTTCTTCTTCTCTCTTCTCTCTTCTCTCTTCTCTCTGTGTTAAATCCTTTTCCCGCGTTTTCCTTTCCTCGTTACTTCCCCTCTTATCCTCCAACCACGAAAAACAACATCGTAAAAACCAAATCCACCAGCACCACCATAAAGATCGACATCACCACGGCCCGCGTAGTCGATCTCCCCACCTGCTCCGCCCCCGCCCCGGTATTCAAGCCCTCCAAACACCCCACGGCCGTAATCGTAATCCCGAACATCACGCTTTTAATCAACCCAGTCACGATATCGCGCAAGAACAAAGACTCGACCGAAGTCCGTATATACCGTCCCCAGGTAAAGTCCGCCTGCGACACCCCAAACGACGCCCCACCCAAAATCCCCATCGAATTAGCCCAGATCGTAAGACAAGGCAGCATCATGATCATTGCCAGAAATTTAGGCGTCACCAGGAACTGAATCGGACTGATCGCCATGGTCTCCAGCGCATCAATTTCCTCGGTCACCTTCATGGTCCCGATTTCCGCCGCAAACGCCGACCCCGATCGCCCAATCACCACGATCGCCGTAATCAAAGGCCCCAATTCCCGCGTCATCGAAACAGCCACAGCAGTAGCCACTAAATCCATAGCCCCAAACTTCCTCAACTCGTAAGCCGCCTGCAACGCCAGAATCAACCCAATAAAAAACGTAATCAGGGAAAGAATCGGTAAAGCCCGAACGCCCACTTCCAAAGCCTGCGACACTGCCCGCTGCACACGCAGCGGCTTGCCCCGAAACGGCGCCACAAAAGCAAAGTACGCCGCCCGCCCGGCTAGCGACGTCAGCGACCCTAAGTAGGCGAGCGCATTAAGAACACCCCCGCCAATTTGTGAAGCCAGTTCCATCCTCGACCTTACACACGCCCCGGTAACCTACCGCCGTTTCATCCCGCCGCATATCCCAAACGTTGTACGGGCGCAGCATTGCTGCGCCCCAGCTTGCCCAGCCGCACTCGCGAAGCCAGCAAGTTCAACACTCTCCCCCGTCCGGGTGCCCCGTTCTCGCATTCTTCCGGGCAAGAATTTCTCAAACGTCGTCTCAAGCCAGCGCCTGCTCCTCGGTATCGTGCACTTCAAAAATCTTCAACAACCTCGACAACTGCAACACTTCCCTCGCCGCCGGACTCAACCCAAACAAAATAAATCGCGTCCCCGCGTCCCGCGACGCTTTCAACCCCTCCACCAAAGACGCCACGCCAGAACTATCGATGTACCGAACTTTGACCAGGTTCATCACCACCCGCGGCGTCTTGGTCTCCTTGATCTCTTTCAGCAACGCCTTCCGGATCTCCGGTGAATTCGCCAGATCGATGTCCCCAGAAACATCGAAAATTGTCGTCGTATCGATTCTCCGCGCCGAAATCTGCAAGGTCTTCTCTCCTCTTCCCAAGTTCAGTCCTGCTTCTCCGTTTGCAAATACTTGACTAACTGCAGCAGGTTCGCCCCCTGCTCGCGCTTGAATTCCACCACATCCATACTTTGCCGGATAAAATGAAGACCCAACCCCCCAGGCTTGATCTCATCCAGCCGCCGCCCCTTCAATTTCGATGGGTCCACCGCGGGCCCCCGGTCGGTGAGCAACACTTCAAATCCGTCGCCGGTTCCATGCCGCTTGGGCACACGCTGGCACAATATTTCGATCGGGCGGTCGACCTGTCCCCCGTAACTATGCCTCATGATGTTGGTGAGCGCTTCATCGACAGCCCGGGTAACCGACCTGCGCTCCGGCGCGGAAAATCCAAACACATCGGTCAATTGCTCCATCGCGGCCCGCACAACGCACAACATACCCGGGTCGCTGTGCAGTTCCATTTTCAACAATAAATCTCCGCTCATGCGCAGGTCCGTCCTTCAGGTCCCCGCGGTGGGCGAGAAGTTATCGTGCGCGATCTGTGCCGTCTTTTTGGCGAAATCGTACGTGGCTCGCAAATTCGCTCCGAAGAATCGCACATTCCCTTTCACATCCTTTTCCAGCAACGATCTTCCATTTTTGTCGCTGAATACGCAGTGAATGGTGATGGATGTTTCGCCGGCCACCGTAGTTACCTGCCGCAGCTCCTCGCTTCCCTTTTTGAATCCGCGCAGCGTCCCCTGTATCACCACCAGATCCGGGGCATTCTCGGCGTTCCGATCGCCCTGCCGGTACACATGTTGAAAGCCGCCCTTCTTTTGCAACTGCTGAATCAGGTTTTCGTACAACGCTACCTGGAAGTCTGCGGGCAGCTTGATCTCGTCGGCGTGAATCATCTCCACCTTGATGGCCGACGCCTTCATCTTCGCCGGCTTCTGTTGCTGGGCGCGTAAAGCAGTTCCGGCAGCGAGCGTCAGGAGTGCCAGCATGCCCGTACTTATGCCTCGAAGTATGGTCCTCATTGCTTTTGCTCCTTCGCTGCAGGAGCAGCGCTCGCCGCTTGCTCGGGCGGAATGCTAGTGTGCGCTCCCTGCGCCAGCAACTCCTTCTTGATCTCTTCCACTTTGCCGACGGGCATCGTGAAAACAGCGCCGTGCAATCCACCGTCGGAGTCGTGGTATTTAATGGTCAGCGTCTCCAGCTTGGTGCGAAACAAGCTCAGGAATCGCCCCGATCCGTAAGGCGCCGCGAGCAGCGCCGTCGACCCCAGGGTTCCGTGAATCACCCGCTGGCTGTCCGCGCCGGTGACCACGTCCTCCATCGAAGCTGCGGCCACGTCCACTTTCGTCTGCTCATGACTAAAGTGCAGGCTCCCACCCTCGACCGACAGGTTCCCACTGGTCTTATCCTTTACTCCCGTCAATCCCGTAATCACTTGCACTTTCACGGCTCCGGAAGGCTGCTGCGCAAGACTTGACGGAACAAACGCGCTAATCGCCGCCAACGCCAACGATGACGCCACCGCCGTTAATACGCTCTTCAGTCCAACCACCATTTCCCCCCTCCTATCCCTAAAATACGCCGTCCTCGTCATCCATATGGCTTTGATGGCCTTGGTCTCTACTTCCGTGCATCTTTCTTTATTGCATCTGCTTCGTGTTTATAGTCATTGCGTCTGCTTCAACGCCTCAGGTTCATCGCCTCTGGTCTCCGTTTCGTCGCCGCGGCATCACGCCCGCTCCGTCAGCTCTACTTCATGCTTTCGCCTCATCGCTTCTGCGGCGAATTGCTGCCTCTTTTGTCGTCGGTTGCGCCCCTCCCCTGATTGTTGGGCCGCCGTAAATCCGGGATTTGAGCTCTACGATCCGCAGAGCGGGATGAAATGTGCACGGGAGCATAATCCATAGAAACAAAAAAAGATACGCCCATTCAAAACCCGTCCAATGGCCCCGGCCGCAAGGCCCACCGCTAGTCTCCCTCTTTACCCTGAGCTTCGAAGGGTTTGACCCTCAGCTTCGAAGAGTCGATAGGGCGGCGTTTGAAGCGGGCTACGTCGAAGTCTCTCGCGCAGCGCCGGGAGTCTTGCCGCTCGGCGAAGAGCCGCGAACCCCCAAAATCTCCCGGTCTCTTCCGACGCGCCCCCGAGCGCGTTTCATCCGCACCCACAGCTTCGCCAGGCGCATCTGACGTGTGCGCTTTGGCAAGGATGGTAAACTCATATCGCGATGCGACTTCTACTCCTCAATCTCAGTGCCGAGTCCCTGGTCGAGGCCAACAACGCCTTGGCCGGACAAGGCTACGACATCACGACGGAAATTGGCCTCAACGTCGATCAGGTTCTCGCGCTTTCGCCTGAAGTCTTGGTTACTGAGGCGGCTCCGACAGACCTGGCCTGCTGCGGGCTGATTACCCAGCTCAAATCGCGCTTCGACCTGCGGACGCTGAAGATCATCATGATCGTTCCGGGTGGAGCCTTGGAACGCTCACGCGCGCTCGATCTTGGCGCCAATGACGTGGTCTCGCTTCCGTTCGACGGCTTGGAGTTTGCCGCCAGAGTCCGCACGCAGTTCCGCGAGCGCCAGCCCGAAGAAGATCTTAAGAAAATGCTGCAGTATGCGACGCAGCGCGAGCAGATCACCGACCTCGCTGTCGAAACGCTCAACGATGCCGCCGTGGTCACCAAACGCCGGCGATGGCTGCTTCCTGCAATCTTCGGCGTCAGCGTAGCCGCCGTGATTGCTTCGCTTTCCATGCTGGTTTCCAATCATCGCAGCCGCAAGGACGCGCTCCAGCTGAAAGCGGAAATCGCCCGGCTCAACTATGGTCTGGGGCAACAGCAAAGCAGCTTGTTCGAGCGCATGCAGCAGGAGCGCAATTCGTTGGAAGCGCAATCGCGTTCAAGTTCCGCCGCGCGTGATTCGCTGAAAGCGCAATCGGATGATCTGCGGAAGAAGATGGCCGTTGCCGGCGGGGGCTCGGATTCTGACGCGCTCAAACAGCAACTGACGGAAACTCAGAATCGGCTGAAACTCCTGGAAAATGAAGGTAAAGTCGCGGAAACCGTGGTGCACAACTACGGTCCGAGTGTTTGCCTGCTGCACGTGGTCGTGGAATTCCTGGACCGGCAATCCGGCAAACCCATTCAGATCGCGGTCGACGGGCTGGGCAAGCCGCAAGTCGATGATCAGGGAATGGTGCAGCTCGACTCTGGCGGCGCGGGCCCGCACTTACAGATCGATGTGTTTGGCACCGGCTTTCTGGTGCGCCGCGACGGCCGCATCATCACCAATCATCATGTTGCCGAGCCCTGGTGGAACAACGAGGAGTTGAAAGAGCTTCTCGATCGCGGCGCGGCGGCTTACGTGCTCTCCTACAAGGCGTACTTCCCGGGAGACGCCGAAGGCATCTCCGCGAAACTTGATCGCATTTCCTCAAATGCCGATGTCGCGACACTGAAGCTGGAAGCGGCGCCACCGCCGCGAGCGACGCTGCTGGAACTCGACGACCGCCACGAAGCCACAGTTACCGGCGATCCCGTGGTGCTGATCGGCTACCCGACGGGCATCGAAGGGATTCTGGCGCGCGCCGGCTCCGACGTGGCCAGTAAAATCACCGACACGCAGAACGTGACGCGCATCGTTTCGCAGCTCGCGTCGCAGCAATTGATTCGGCCGACTACGACGCAAGGGCACATCGGCGACATCCTGCAAGACAAAATCGTCTACGACGCGGCGACGACTTCGGGCGGCTCGGGCGGTCCGCTGTTCAATCGCAGCGGCAAAGTGATTGGCGTCAACTTCGCCATCCTAAAAGGTTTTGGCGGCTCAAATCTAGCGGTGCCAGTACGCTACGCCAACGAACTCCTGAAGTAGTCGCCGAATCGCCAACCGTGCCAGTGCGCCGTCGACCATGTAGGCGCCGGGCTTTAGCCCGGCCGACGCGGTTCCTTTTCGACTTCTTCCCTTCTGTTTGTTTGCTCTATGTTCCTTCCCTTCCGCTTGTTTGTTCAGCTCCGACGTAAAGTGCTTGCTCTAAACGGGCTTTAGCCCCTGAAGAAAGCTTTTCCTACGTTTGCTGCATCGTTCCGCCAGCGTCACGACGCGCTGCGCGCGGCGGTCCGGTGCGCGTTGGCTTGGACTCTGAGCACGATCATGTACACAACGACGGCGATGTTGGCGAGCAGAATCACCCACTTGACGGGGTGGGGGTGGCGGATCAGCGAGTACATCTCCCAAGGGAGATACATGGCGCCGGAAAGTAGAGCGAACCATTCGGCCCATTCGCGAGCGTTCCAGAGACCGTAGGCTTCGGCGAAGCGCACGACCGCGTAGATCACTGCGGCGCCGGCCAGGGCCCACAGGCTCTTGTCCGACGCGTGACTCGCGGCATTGATGAAGAGATTAGAGAGGTGACCTCCGGGACTGGCGTGAAGAAAGTGGATCATCTGCTCAGCGGTGTCTTCCAGATTCTTGTGGAGGAATCGGAGGAGACCGAGACCCAGCAACAGGACAAGGATTCCTTTAGCCGCCTCAAACATAGCGACGGAGCGAAGCGCGACGGTGGTTTTGGACGGGTGCATAGGCGAAAGGCCACGTAGACGGTACGGTCTGGCGGGAAAAAGTTCAAGTGGCACAGGAAGTCTGTCGTGAGAACGACTCGGGAGCGGTTGCGTGAGAAGACGTTGGTGTCTGACTTTCATGGTCCGGTGTGGGTGCACTGCCGGCTGAAAGCAGGGGCGGCTAGTTAACAATCTGCCCCCCTCCCCCACCTAATTTTGCAAGTGCGGATTCTAAAGGACTTTAAGTGCCGTCGTTTTGGAAGTGCGGATTCTGAAGGAGTTATGGGTGCGTTTTGTGGATGTGCGGATTGTAAAGGAGTTAGCGAGATTAGAGGCAAGAGCGCTTGAGATTCGGGTTGGCTGCCGGGCTGGGGCGCAGCAGTGCTGCGCCCGTACACGGAGTTCGCGGTGATCGCACGTTTCTTCATGGAGCTCACTCGCCGGTGGCGTTGGGTGGGATTGCGTGTGTGGGTGGGCGGGAGTTGGTGAGGCGAATGCCGTTGTCGATTAGGTCTTTCCAGGTTTCGTAGGAATAGACGAATTTGGTTTCTTTCTTGGCCATGGGCAGGGAGAGGAGCATTAGCTGGCCCAGATAGGCGAGGGTAGCGGCAGCGCGTTGGGGGATGCGGTTCTGGGCTAAAGCGGTGAAGACTTTGCCCATTACGTGGTTGATGTCCGCGGCGGTCAGGAAATCGCCGGTGAAGGTGGCGGCCATTTCCGCGCCCAGGCGGTGGGATTCGAGGAGTTGGTGCTCGGCGTGGGCGTGGAAGAGGCAGAGCGATGTGTGATTTCTATGCCGGAGCTTGCGGCATTGGCTGTTGTCGGAGAAGGCGAATTGGCAGAATTCCGGGTTATTGGAGCGGGGTTCGGTCATTTGGGGGTCACCTTTGGAAGAGGGATTTTTGCCACAGAGGACGCAGAGACGGAGAGGAAGAGGTCGTGACTTAAGGAGGTGGCGAGTTCAAAGCGGGAGAGAACCTGGCGAGCGATTTGGGCGGACAAGGGACTCCCTGCCTCTTCTCCGCCGCCAGATGCAGAAACACGGTCAGTATACACGAAACTGGAATGAATTCAAGAGAATAATTGTACCGAATGGTTATTCGAACGCGTCGTGAAAAAGGCAACCCCAAGACCCAGGTTCCAACACCGAACCTACGGCCGAGAGCATCTGCATTTTATAACCTTCAGTTGTTACCGGCGGCTGCTATTGTTAAGGACCGCCGGTGCGCGCGACATTTTTGTAACGGAGTTGGGGAAGTTGCGCGACGAGACGGGGTTTCACCTGATCGGCTATGTGGTGATGCCGGAGCATGTGCACCTGCTGCTGAGCGAACCGCCGCGGGGAACACCTTCGACAGTGTTGCAGAAGTTGAAACTGCGCGTGGCGCGGAAGCTGCGGCGGGGAGAAGCGCTGGGGGCGTTCTGGCAGGCGCGTTTCTACGATTTCAATGTTTACAGCAAGGGGAAGACGATGGAGAAGTTGCATTATATGCACGCGAACCCTGTTATTCGAGGATTGGTGAAACATCCCGAGGATTGGCCTTGGAGTAGTTGGTCGTTTTATGAGAAAGGTGAAGTTGGGTTGGTACGTGTGGATGTTGAGGAGTGAGAGGAAGGTTCAGACCCAAGACCCAGGTTCAAAAAGCGAACCTGGGGCACCCTCCGCGTTACTTTGGTTTGTGAATGTAAGAATGCTTTCTGTCTTCGCCGTTCATTGTCTGGGCTACGTGCCGCCGCATTTCTCTCTAAGCGGGACAATGCCCCCACAAAAACTGAGGGCGCATCAGCGGTTAAGCTTTTGCGCCCTCTTTAAACTGAGCCGTAAAGTTTCTGACCTTCCCGACCCGATCTGATTGCACCACCGCCGTTAGGGGGTCGCGCACTCCAGACCGAGCCGTGAAGGCTTCGAGCTTCGCAGTTCAATCTCGCCGCGCAGCCGCTGTGAAGCTGCTGTGCGTTTTAACTGAGCCGTAAAGTTCTTAAGCTTCCGGTTCAATCTGGCGTGAAGATATTCTTGTCGGTAAACATCGTCAATCAAATTCGTACGCGAGCTCTGTGAAAATCTGTGAACGATTGTGCAAAGTGGTGGGCGTTGCGTTCATTTGCAGTTTGTTACGGTAAGGAGAACAGGGATTGCCGCGTCGATTCCCGTTGGAGAAAGGAATGTCCGGCAGCCGGGGTCCGCAAGTCACAGGAAAATTCAAAAACCGCACCCTTAAATCCCAAGGGTGCAGCACCCGGCGGAGGGATAAAACCTACCCTTTGCTTGAAACAACGCCGCAAAGGATGGGCCGCTCGGGACGGGCGGGGCCCTTCGAGGCTCAGGGTAAACAAGCCCCGCCCCTCGAAGGCCTGATCTGAGAGGCTTGCTACCGTTGGTTGCGCTTTACTGCTTGTCGTAGACCTGCACGGTGCTCATTGGCTTGCCGTCGGAGCCGGTTCCTTTCGAGGTGACGGTTGTGGTCTTTCCATCATGGGACACCACGATTTGAGAGGTGACCACTACTTTCTCGTCCTTCTTCAAGGTGCCGACAAAGGAGTGGGAGTTCACGCGTTTGAAGGCGATATGATCCGCTCCTGAAGGCACTCCGTTTCCGGTTGCCGGATAGTCATTGCCGTCATACTTGACCGTGAAACCGTAGGCCAGGGCTGTTCCGTCCGCACCGGTCGCTTCGAAGCTGTATTTCACGCTGTCACCGTCGGCGGTTACGGTGCGCGTCACGCTCTTTGGTGCTGGGGTGCCGGTGAATTTTGATTTTTCGAGATTGAGCTTCCAGGTGCCAATGTTGGGATTGTCCTGGCCCAACATCAAGGCGGGGACTCCCAGACAGAGAACGACAACAGCCAAGATTAGAGACACTCGCTTCATTTTTTCTCTCCTCCGAAAATTTCCTGAACGGTTTCCTAGGCCTAGTGAGGAACAAAATCTTATGTGTGCGGGAGCGTACAGCGGCACCCGGCCCACGTCAAGCTAGTTTGCTAAAGTGCGGAAAACGAGCGCGCGCTACGCAACGATAGATTGCGAAATTTATGGGCGGATCATTACTTCGTGGGGGCCGGAGGGGAGACTGAAGTTCGCGCCTCGTTCGTGATTCAGTTTCAGGGTTGCGGGAATGTTCAGCGCTGCGATTTGAACGTCTCGGGTCCAGGAGCCGGTGGTCCAATAGTCTGAGCTGGCGTGAATGACTGCTCCCACGATCACGTATTTTCCTATTTCTTCGTGGTGCCCGTCTCGAAACACGAGGACCGCGGGCGGAAGCTCGGTCGGGGATGCAGGAGTTTGAATTTGACGAGAGGTGGAGTTGGGCGTGGCGGATGGCAGATCGGAGGGTCGCTGCGACTCTGGCTGGAGGAATTGTCCCGTCTGGGACTGACCGTAGTTTGTAAGGCGCACCCAGTGATCGCCTTGTAGTTCCAGCACCAGGGATTCGGCCGGGTTCGGCACGGAGGCTGGTGAGGGAGCCTGGGCTCTCTGGGCGATGAGTAAGGGCGGAGGCCCTTGAAAATTTCCAAGTTCGGAATCGTAATCGTCGTAGTCAGGGTAGAACGGTGACGCAAACGCCGAGCCGGCGAAATGTCGACGTGTGCGCCGGAGGCGGACGAGGTTAGCTCTACCGCTCAATGGGGCGGCCCTTGCGATTCGACTTTCGGGAGCGGATGCAAACGCGGCGTGTCTCTGGGCCTGTGCGGATGACACAAAGACGGCGCATGGGAGCACGGCGAGGCATATGACGATGAGGCGTTCGGTCATGCGCTGATCCGTTGCGGCTTGAATCCGCGGTGAATCGGGCGTTTCCTCTTCCCAACTACCTATAGTCCCAGGGGGTCCAGGAGTCAAGCCTACGCGGTTGCTCGGGGGCGATGGCGGGCACGCACGCACCTGGGTTGCGCGTCTCAGCGGGAGAGATGTCGCCTTGGAGGTTCTTGCGATGACGCTGTCTTGATTTTCAAGTTTGGGATCGCGAGAGGGCGCGAGGGGAAGCTGAACACTTGCGAGAGGATAGGCACCCAAGGAATCTCAAGTTCTCCATCGGGTGCCCCGCCATCGCAATGAATCGGTTGTCGGAGTTATTTGAATTTACTGCTTGTCGTAAACCTGGGTGCTGCTTACGCCTTTGCCGTCTACCGTGCCTTTTCCAGTGAGAGTTATCGTCTTTCCATCCGCGGAGACGACGCTGGTGCTCGTCCCGATGATTTTGTCGTCCTTTTTCAAGGTGGCGGAAAACTTATTGGAACCAAGGCGTTTTATGGCGATGTGGTCCGCTCCGTAGGGCATGCCCGAGCCTGTGATGGCGTTGTCTTTGCCATCGTACTTGACGGTGAAACCGTATTTCAGAGCACTTCCATCGGCGCCAGTCCCCTCGAAGCTGTACTTCACGCTATCGCCGTCCGCTGCTACGGTGCGCGTCAGGCTGGTTGGTCCTTTCATGCCGGTGTATTTTGATTCTTCGGCATTGAGCTTCCACGTGCCGATGTTGGGATTGTCCTGGCCCAGCATCAAGGCGGGGACTCCTAGACAGAGCACGACGACAGCCAAGATTAAAGACACACACTTCATTTTTTTCTCCTTAGAAAGTTTCCTGCACGATTTCTTGGGGCCTGGTGAGGAACGAAATGCTTTGGTGTGCGGAAGCGTACAGGGGTTGCAGGTCGACATCAAGACAGTTCAGGACCGCGTGACAAGCACGCTGCCAGGATGCACTGCAATACCCGAGGAAGGAAACGGCAACCCAAGCCCCAGGTTTCAAAGACCGAAACCTGGGGCACCCTCCGCATCTCTAGGCGTTCCCGAAGAAGGTCGTGTTGTAATCTTCTCGGTGATCATGCGCGGCCGGCGTGTTTTTTATTCGCTCGTTCCGGAGTGGAGGAACGGCTTCGGGACACTAGTCTTACGGGCACGCAAGTACGAGCGAAAAACCGCACCCTTAGAACCCAAGGGTGCGGCACCCGATTTCGTTCCTTGCTCCAACAGAGTGCGCAGGTTGCCTAAGGGGGCTAGGAGGCTTTTTCTTCGGCGTAGGCTACGAACTCTTCGTAGGGGCCTTTGAAGTCGTCGATTTTGGCGTTGTGGAAGTGCCAGATGCGGGTGGCTACCTCGTCGATTACGTCGTGGTCGTGGGTAACCAGGAGGACAGTGCCGTCGTAGCGCTGGAGGGCGATGTTAAGGGCGTTGATGGATTCGAGGTCGAGGTGGTTGGTGGGTTCGTCCAGGACCAGGAAATTTGGTTTTTGCAGCATCAGACGGCAGAAGATCAGGCGGGCGGTTTCACCGCCGGAGAGGGCGCGGGTGGGCTTCAGGGCGTCGTCGCCGCTGAAGAGCATTTGGCCCATCAGGCCGCGGAGTTCTTGCTGGTTGGCGCTGGGATCGAATTGCCAGAGCCAGTCGATCGAAGTGGTGTTGTCTTTGGTGAAGGAGTCGGTGTGGTCTTGGGCGAAGTAGCCTACTGTTACTTCGTGGCCCCAGACGACCTGGCCACCGTTGATGGGAAATTGCTTGTCGTCGTCGTCGATGAAACCGGTGGCGTTGCGGATCAGTGATTTCAGCAGAGTGGTTTTGCCGGTGCCGTTGCGGCCCATCAGCGCGATTTTTTCGCCGCGGGTTACGCTAGCGGTGAACTTCGGGATTACCTTTAGCGTGTCGTAGGATTTTTCTACGCTTTTTATTTCCAGCGGGTGGCGGCCGGAATTGCGCTTCATGTCGAATTTAATGTAGGGGCGTTGAATGTTGGAGCGGGCTAGTTCGCTCGTGGCCAGGCGCTCTACTTCTTTTTTGCGGCAGGTGGCTTGGGCGCTGCGCGTTCCGGCGGAGAAGCGGGCGATGAAGTCGTTGAGCTGGGCGATTTTCTTTTCGCGCTGGGCGTTTTCGGATTCGATGCGGGAGCGAATTTGGGTTTTCGCGACCACCATTTCGTCGTAGCCGCCTACGTACATGATGACCGTTTCGTAGTCGATGTCGGCGGTGTGGGTGCAGACGGAGTTTAGGAAATGGCGATCGTGGGAGATTACGATCAGGACGCCTTCGTAGTCGGTGAGATATTTTTGGAGCCAGTGGACGGAATCCAGGTCGAGGTTGTTGGTGGGCTCATCGAGCAGGAGGGCGGTGGGGTTGCCGAAGAGGGCTTGGGCCAGCAGGACGCGGACTTTTTGGCCGCCCTGGAGCTCGCTCATTTTGCGCTCGTGGAGCTCGATTTCGATGCCCAGGCCGTCGAGGAGGGCGCCGGCGTCGGATTCGGCGGTGTAGCCGCCTTCTTCGCCGACGATGCCTTCGAGTTCGCCCAGGCGCATGCCGTCGGCGTCGGTGAGGTCTTCGTGAGGCTTAGCGTAGAGGGCGTCGCGCTCCTGCAGGGCTTTCCAGAGGGCGGAGTTGCCCATGATGACAGCGTCGATGACGCGGAATTCGTCGAAGGCGAATTGATCCTGGCGGAGGATGCCTAGTTTCTTGGGGCGGGTGACGGAGCCCTTGGTGGGCTCGAGTTCGCCGGTGAGGATCTTCATCAGGGTGGACTTGCCGGCGCCGTTGGGGCCGGTGATGGCGTAGCGGCGGCCCGCCATGAAGGTGGTGGTGACGTCCTCGAAGAGGACGCGGGGACCGAAACGCATGGAGATATTATTGATGGACAGCATAACCCTCCAAGTATAGCAGCATCTGGTTGGGATTCGATGAAGTGAATGCTATCCGAACGGATACGGAGGATAGCGAAAAGGATAGACTTGTGGAGACGGGCGCGTTAGGGCTTGGGGGGAAATGCTACGGATGCGTGGCAATTCGCAAGGGCGTGATGTCCTTCATTGTCAGATAGTTCAAGGCAATTCCGAGAGTCGATCTGCGTTCCAGCGAGAGAGCCGTATTCCGCGGACCTGTGCCAATGCAGATGCGGCCCTGCAAATGATTGGGAGTTAGCACGAGCGTTCAGATCGGCAGACGGTCTGCCCTGCAGAGTGGGTGCCGCACTGCAGTGGGCATCGCGTTTGGAAACACCCGCGTAGATCTCCGTAGTACTCCTAGGACGGCTTTGTTCTTGACAACATTGGGATGCACGCCATGACAATTCCGGCGCAATTGTGCACTGGTCGGGGCACGGCGCGAGTCCCCCGTACCCTCGAAACGGCACGTGCGAACAGTTACGGCCCCGCAGCGTAATACTGACTTGAACATTTGATGAAGTAGATTTGCCTCAAGGAGGCAGCAAAATGAAGGCATGCGAGGATGAATGTGCGCCTGTTCGCGCTGTTGGCGGTATTGTGTTGTCGTAGCGGGACTCGGCGAGCGCAGTCGGTGAAAGCGCAATCGGTTTTTAGCTACCCTCCTTTTCCTAATTCGGGGACTGCCGGTCTCCAAACGAACGGGAGTGCCCAGGTTCAACCGAATGGGACTTTCCTGCGGCTTACCGGCAACAGCGCCGACGAAGTCGGCAGTGCTTGGTTTGGGATCACGGGGGGAACAACCTCCGCACCTCTAGCTCTGGCAGGTGGATTTACAACCACGTTCCAACTCCAGCTTACAAATCCCGGAGGGGCTGGTGCCGCCGACGGCATCGTCTTCGTGGTTCAGAACGGGTCGTTCATAAACAACTGTAATGCGGCATTGCCTCCAGTTTGTAGTAGCGGAAGTGGCGCCCTAGGACCCTCTGACGGCTTAGGCGGCGAACTTGGGTACACCGGCCTCACGAATAGTATGGCGGTGGAGTTTGATACCTATGCCAACGCAGAATATGGTGACACGGTGGCCACCTTTGCTCACAGCGGCGCGGACGAGATCAGCGTGCAGAGCTGCGGTCCAAACGCGAACACTGCCGATCATACGGCGACGAACGGTCCCGACAAAGTGACCTGCACATTCGGGCGAATAGATCTAGTACCATGAGCACTCCGATTTATCTTGCGGACGGCTTTCTCACAAGGCGACGATCACGTATCTCGCTCCGCCTACGCCAGGGGGCAATTGCCCGCCGAAGCTCAACCCCAAATTCCGGGGCCTGCGGAAGCTTGACGATCATGGTGGACACCCAGACAGTCCTCGCGGTGCCTTTCAGTCTTTCTACCTGGGTCTTGACTCCAACGGCGATGCATTTCCCGGGTTCACCTCAGCCACTGGCGCCGGCTTCCAGGACCAAGACATCTTGTCGTGGGATTTCGCGGGCAGACGATTGTCGGGACCCCCGTTGTTCCCGGGACTTCTCAGACCTTTAGCTTCAATCCGAACGAGGGGACTTTGGATGTTGTCACGGCTATCTTTCCGACTTCTCAAACTTTGCAGAATACGGGCGTGATTCCTATCATCACGTCTTTTTCAGTACCCCCGAGTGCGCCTAACTCGCTCTGGGCCAACTCGCCCCTGGCAACCGCAACTTGTATTTCTCTGAGCGCTGCCGCTGGCAACTGCGCCCCAAAACGAGAGGTCTGCCAAACCCCGATGAGCACGCAGGCTCCAACGGGTGCTAATTGTCCCTTTGATCCGGGCATACAGGACGTGCTACTCGCAGACAATTACGATCCGGTTATAACGATTACGGACCTAAACATCGTTGGAGATCCCGGAGTTGTGTCTCTGAACGACAGCCAGGCTTGTCCTTTCTCCGCACCGTTCGCAAGTCTTCCGTGCCCATCCAACGGCTCGAAGTCTTTCACCGGGCCGGGCGAAAGCAAGACGGTACACGGCAGCAGCAACTCTTTCTATTACTACGTGACGGGCATCCTCCCGCCGCACACGACTCCTACAGGAGTAGTGAACGTGAACGGCGTTAACTGGGTCAATGGGAACAACGTTGTCCAAATGACTCTCGCGGCGACGCCGCCCTCCACACCCAGTCCCAATCCCACCGGTTTTTATCCTTCGCCGATTGACTACGTGGCTTATCTGAATCTTCCGGCCTCATCGGCGCCGCCCGATCCCACGCTGCCTCCTTTCACTTTTCCGCCGAACCCGCCGCAAGGAACAGTTGTTTTCAGCTCGAATGCGGAGACAGCGTCGAAGACTGTAATCTCTAACGGAGTCTCTGGTAATGGTTCGACCTGCCCAGGCGTCCTTGACCCGACGGCGAATTCAGCCAGAATTTTGCCAGCCGATCCCGCGTACTCCTTCCCGGTGAATGCCAATCTGGGGACCCTCGCGGAGGGAGCCTATAATCTCTTCTACGAGACGGAAGATTGCACGCGAACAGCGGAACGCCAGTATACGTTTCAGCCTGGCTCTACTTGGGTGACCAAGTACAAGTCGCTGGCGTTCACCGCTGACGACACACCGCCCTCGATCAACATTACTGTACCCAGCCCGGGCGCCATCTACCCGGCCAACGCATCTGTTGCGCCTTCCTTCAGCTGTACCGATGGCGGTCCAAATGGGGGTTCCGGGGTTAAGACCTGCGCCGGGTCGAGTAGTCCTCTTGATACGAAACCGACAGGTGGAATACTAACTTCCAAGACCTTTACCGTGACGAGTGGCGATAACGTTGGGAACATGGCGACGCCCAAAAACGTTAGCTACTCGGTCTCGTGCATGTACGCGACGAACACCATCAATCCGACAAACTTGGTCCGCGGCCAAAATTTCACCTTCACGGGCTCGGTGACCAATTGCACGGGTAGCCTCCAAGCCATAACCGTCAATGTGACTTTGAGCGGGCCGTTGGGGGCGAGTTGCAAAAATCAATCACTGACGTTGGTGAACCAACTCACACTGCCGATACCGCCGTTGAGCAAGGCGCTGAGCTTCACGCTTGGCCCATTCTCGATTCCAAAGACTGGCTGCACGGGCACCTATACATTAACCACAACGACCGCCAACAAGGGCACTACGGACTTCGTCTACTCCGAAGTACTCAATATAACTAAGTAACAAAGACGTTGACATGTGAAGCGCCCTCTCTCCCCTATTACGGGGAGAGAGGGCGCCTTTTCGTCCGTAAGCTTATTAGAAGCTAGTCTACGGAGGCCTGCGCAGATCTTCAGCTTCCTCTGTAAGAAATTGTGACGTTGGTCTACGACATGCAGCGGGCCGTTTGCCCCTTCGAAAATTCTCGCGTGCACGCTACAAAATGGACAGGGCTTCAACTCCTGCAGCGGGCAACGTCTTTCTTATTTTCGGGTTTCGGGACGCCAGCTAGCTTTTCGCTCCCTGCGACCAGTGCGTTGCGTCGTCGTAAATCGCCTTGAGGTCCACTCGATCCAACACGTGCTCCGCCCCGGCTTCTTTCTTGATATCGTCCAACTGCTTGAGAGCCTGCGAATACTGGCGGGCGGCGGCGCCATTGGGTTCTGTCAGCCGGGCGATAGTGCCGAGCAGGTAGTGAATTCTCGCGGTCTGCAGGCGGGCTCCTAGCCTTTCACTGACGCCCAACACGCGCTCCAGTTCTTGACGAGCATGGGTGTAATCCTTGGCGTTCACCATCGCCGCAGCCATGTCGACGGAGCTCTCCAGAGCCAGATTCTTCCTCCCGAGACGATCGGCCTCCTGAGACAATGCCCGCAAATCGTTGATGACCGACTGCGAACGTCCTTCGGCAATGGCGACCTTGGCGAGGTTCAGTTTGGGGATCAGAATGTTGTCGCGCGACGTCCCTTTCGACGCCAAGCGCAACGCCTGATCATACAGAGCCTTGGCACCGGCGTAATCTCCCGCAAAAAATTTCACGTTACCCTGCGAGTTGAACACCTGAGACAGCAAACCGTCGCTCTTGAAATCCTGGGCCATTCCTAGGGCGTCTCCCAGCGGCTTTCCGGCCTCAGCGCCCCGCCCGGCTCTCGTCAGAGCATCTCCCAGATCATTCCAAGCCAGCGCGATATCGGGGTCGCGCTCACTGAGGCCCTGAATCGGTTTGACAGTGTCCTGCAATGCACTGACCGCGGCCCCAACGCGCCCCTGATATCCGAACACCAAACCCATCTGGTGCGATTCTCCGGCCGCGCTGCGCTCGTCTCCGATTTTGCGGTAGAGGTCCATGGCTTTGAGGAACGACGCCAGAGCCTGATCGTATTGCCCCGTGGCCCTGTAGGTTTGCCCCAACCCATCGAGGCTGTCGGCAATATCGCGCGGGATATTCAATTTCTCGCGAAGCTGCAAAGACTGCTGCAGATAGGTAAAGGCGTTATCGTTGTCGCCTTTGGCGAGATAGGCGGCTCCAATGTTGTTCAGACACAAAGACTCGTCTTTCTGGTCGCCAATCTCGCGTTGAATCTGGAGGGAAGCTTTGTAGGATTCCAGGGCTTTGTCGTAGTGACTTTGCTCGTAATATACCACCCCCATAGAAAGGAGCGTGTCACCCAACTCTTTTTTCGCACCGATTTCCCTCTGAATCTTCAACGCTTCGGCCATGCTGGCCAGCGCCTGATCGGGTTTCCCCAGGGAGTCCTGAGCCTGCCCCATCTGTTCCAAGTTGTTAGCCAGCAGGCGCTTGAATCCCAACGCGCGATTGATCTCCATCGAGTCGTTGAAACTCTTGATGGCTTCCTCAGGCTTGTTCATCAGGCGGTAGGCAATCCCGAGCGCCTGGAGGAGTTGCGCCTTCTGCTCCTTGTTGTCCACCTGCACGGCCAAGCTGATGCCCTTGTTCAAGGGATCCAGCGCGCCTTGCGGGTTTTCCTTCTTGATCTCGACCATGCCCATCTGCCAAAGCGCCTTGATGTTCTTTGGATCAGACGACAAAATCTTGGCAAATTGCGCGCGCGCCTTGTCGTAATCCCCGATTTCCATGTAGAGCGCGCCGAGGGGTTCTTCGACGTCGCCGCTATCCGGCAAGGTCTTAGCCAAGTTCTCGTATGCCTCGATGGCCTTCTTGTCGTCCTTCATCACCTTGGCATGACTAGCTTCGATCAAGTATTTCTCGGCGATAGGGAGCTGCTGCCTCAGATCCATGGCCTGGCGTGAATATTTCTCCGCATCGGTGTCATAACCCAGCGTCGCGTTAGCTTCCGCGAGCCGCGAGTAAGCCAGCGCAAACTGAGGGTCCTCTTTAACGGCGTCTTGCAGAGCCTTGATGGCGTCGAGATTCTTGCCGTCGCGCACCAACTGCAGGCCCTGGTTGTAGTCGCGGAGTGCTGTGACCGACTGTGAGATGGGCTGGAAGGAACTGGCTTTCAATTCTTGGAGGACGTCGGAGGAGACGGCGAGGTTTTTGCGAATTAGGTCGGCAAACTGGTCGACCGTCGCGGGAATCGCTTTTTCGTTGGGGGCCTCGATCTTCAGAGGAACCTGACGATCATGGCGGTAATCATGGAGAATGGCATCGATGCGAATCTGATCGCCGAATTTGGCAAAGGTGCCGGAGACTAGTATGTCGGCGTTGGAGAACTCCTGAAGATGGCGCAGGGCGTCGGGATCAAAGTCGGAATTGGGAGGAATGCGAAGATCTTTCAGGATTTGGTGAAGGCGATCGGAGGAAACCGTGCGCAGGCGCGCCGATTGGCCGACGTCGGTGCTCAACATGTCCGAGAGCGTGGCGCCGATCCAGTCGATGGATGAATCCGCCGAGGTGTTGCGAAACGGCAGGATTGCCAGGGAGAGGGCTTGCGCCGGGGCTGCCGATGATCCAGAAGGGCGTAACGTGAATTTTTCGCGGAACACGTAGACGCCGCCGGCCAGCACGATCGCGACGCCCCCGACTACCAGCCATTTCTGATAGGACGGAGCATAGCGAATGCGGCGCGAAGTCGGCACGATGGTGCTGTGCGGAACGCCGCCTTTCCAGGCTTCCAGGTCGGTGATGACTTCGCGAGCGGACTGATAGCGTTCTTCGGCCTTGGTTTCCAAACATTTGGAAACGATGTCGCTGATCACCGGCGGCACGCCAAGATTGAGCTGCGACAGAGGAGTGGCGCGCTCCTGTGTGCGCTTGAACATCATGGCCATCGCGGTTTCGGCTTTGAATGGCGAGATGCCTGTGAGCATTTCGTAGAAGATGATGCCGAGCGCGAAGAGATCCGAGCGGGCGTCGACCTTTTCGCCTTTGGCCTGCTCGGGCGACATGTACTCAGGCGTGCCCATCAGCGCGCCGGTCTGTGTCATTCCCTGATGCTCCAGCGAACGCGCAATGCCAAAATCCATGACGTAGACGCGGCCGTCCTTGTCGGACATCACATTCTGCGGTTTTAGATCCCGGTGAACGACGCCCGCAGTGTGGGCGGCTTCGAGCGCGGCGGCGATTTGGAGCACGATGGGAACCGCTTCCTCCGCGGTGAACTTCCCTTTTTCATGGATCTGGCCCTTCAGATCGCGCCCTTCCACGTACTCCATGGTGATGAACTTGATTCCCTGGGCCTGCCCCAGATCGAAAATGCGGATCACGTTGCGATGCGTTACTTCGCGGGCCAGGATCAGCTCTTGTTTGAAGCGGCGCAGAATTTCGGGGTGGCTGGCGAGTTCGGGGCGTATGAGCTTTAGCGCTACGAGTCGCTCCAATTCGGTATCGCGCGCCTTATAGACCGCGCCCATGCCGCCTTGGCCAAGCAGTTGAAGAATTTCGAAGCGTTCCGCGAGAAGGGTTCCGGGCTCGAGCTGCCCTTTCGCCGCAGCTTCGCTCGAGGGCCGCGGCGTGACCGCCACGGACCATGCTTGGGTACTGACGGCGGTGCCCATCGCGGTCGGGGAAAGGGTCATGTCCGCCAATGGCAACGGGGTGCTGCACTTCGTGCAGTGCTCCGCGGTAGGCGGGTTATCGGCTTGACAGAGAGGGCATTGCATGGGCTGGCGGTCTAAGACACCAGAATAACTCAATTATGATTTGTCGCCTCACAAATGCAAGATGCAGCTGAGGATGTAGCTGACAAGTTAGTAAGTTCCTAGGACTAGGGGTACCGGCTCAATTGCCGGGGAATCGGGGCGGACCCGGGATGAGACAGGCCTCGGGAGTTGAAATTCGTTGCAACGTCGGAACGGTGATGCCCGCGAAGCTACTTCTTGAAGAGAGCGTCGAGGCCGGCCTGTACGATCGCTTCGTCAATTTCGGACTTGGCACCGCTGGCGGCCATGCCGCCGATCGTTTTGCCGTCCACCTTGATCGGAAGACCGCCTTGGTTCGGGAAATAGTCCGGGAACGCCAAAGCCTCAACGTTTCCCTTCTTCACGTTGTCAGCCGCATCCTTCGACGGAGCGCCATAAGCTGCGGCGTGCCGCGCCTTCTTCTGCGCGAACTGGATGGAGCCGAGCGACGCGCCGTCCGCCTTTTCGAGAAAAAGCAGGTTACCGCTGTCGTCGACGACGCAGATAGTCACCTCGACGTTTCGCTTCTTGGCTTCCGCTTCGGCGGCGGCAACCATGATTTTAATCGACGCCAGATCCAAATATTTTTTGGTCGGGAAATCGGTGGCAAAGACCGGCGGGAGCGCCGCGAAAAAACTCAATGCCACTAAGAGTAGTTTGCGCATGCACAGGATGCTATCAATTGATTTTCGTATTTGCCAGATGAAAGGCACGGCAATGGGGTTGGGGTAGGTTCGGTGATCGACGGACAGCGTTCGAATCGAAGCAAGGTGAGGTAGAGCGGGTGCTCTTACAATATAATGATGGGGTTCCCCGGCGCCGGGGCGAGAGCTTGACCCAAGAGGCAGTGTGAGCCTTCAAATCTCAATCCGGGAATCCGCGGACGTGACCATAGTGGACCTTCGGGGAAGATCGACCATTGACGGCGGCGAGAGCGAGTTGCTGAGCAATTGTCTCCAGAAGTTGGTTGCCGACGGCAAGCGCAGGCTATTGATGAATCTCGCGAAACTAACGCAAGTAGACAGTTCGGGCGTCGGGGTGATCGTAGACATGTATGTCTCCCTCAAACGGCAGGATGGCGATCTAAAGCTACTGTGCCCACGCGGCCGGGTATTGGAAGTGCTGACGCTGTTTCGCCTGGTAACGACGATTCCGAGCTTTGAGGATGAGGGCCAAGCGCTGGCCAGCTTCCGGCCGCGCGGGTACTCGGCAACATCTTGAGGACGTGAACTCGCGGGCTTTTACATGCCAACGAGATAGGCGGGATCATCAATGACTGCCCCCTGTAATGCAGTTGCTCCCACTCCGCTTAAGACCGCGCTCGTGGTGACTTCCGGCGACGACATCGATGAACTGCTTACCAATGTTTTGGTCAGCGAAGGTTGGAGCATTCAGCGCGTCGCGGACAATCAGGATATTCTCCCTCTTGCGAGGACCGAGTCATTCGACTTGATCATCACCGGGCGGAAGAGCCGCGGCCCGGATGATGTTGAAATACTTCGCAAGATCAGGAGCGCTCGCCCTCATATCCGCCTAATTATCCTTACCGATGAATGGACTCCCGGAGACGTCATTGCGGCTATGCGCGAGGGGGCCTTTAGTTATTTCTCGGCACCTTTCGAGGCTTCGGAACTGGCCATAATGGTGCGTGCGGCGATGGCCGAGCCCTGTTGGGACGACGGCATAGAAGTGCTTTCTGCGACGCCTTCGTGGATCAGCTTGACGGCCCGATGTGATCTCGGTACGGCAAACCGTCTGGTGCAATTTCTGCAAGGAATCCGGGACCCGAGCATTCCCGAGACGGAGAAGGACCACGTCATATTCGCTTTCAAGGAAATTCTGATCAATGCCATGGAACATGGCGGACATTTTGATCCCAGTCAACATGTGGAAATTTCGTTCATCCGCACTCGCCGAGCCATAGCCTGCCGGGTCAAGGACAGCGGCGAGGGTTTCTCGCTTGAAGAACTTCGCCACGCAGCCGTCGGCAACTCGCCCGAGGATCTGTTTAGCCACGCGGCGGTTCGCGATGAACGGGGTATGCGACCAGGGGGTTTCGGCATTCTGATGGCAAAAAAACTCGTCGATGAGCTGATTTACAATGAGAAGGGCAACGATGTCCTGCTCGTTAAGTATCTCGATCGGAACCCACCGCCAACGGTCTAGGGCTCCGAGCTATCGACGCGAGTTGGTGGTCAGAATGCGCTGCGAGCTGAAGTCGTTATCGTGTCGCTGACAGTCTCGTCAGATGGGACGGGTGCGAGTCCAGAAAAGGCATCTTCCAGAGAATAACGTGGCGATAGGTGTGTCAAGCGGTCGCGGGCGGCGCCAGAACCAGCACCGAGGTAACTCGTTCTGAGCAGGCCAGCCGCAGCAGACCGTAGCCAATCCCGGCCAAGCCAGCCATCAGCCCCGGCGACGCCAGCGAAGTCTGCGTGCCGCAGAGCGGTCCGCGCTCCGCGATCCCTGCCATGGTCTCAGAGGCCAGCCGATTCCCAGCAGCACTCCACCGGGAATCATCTAGCCGCTGGGCCGCGTAAAGCAGAATCTCCAAATTGCCGAGGTCGCCGTGACAGAGGCAGTGGTTCATCCCCGAGTCCGATCCAACTGTTTTGCTGAGCGCGATTTGGATCTCCTCACGCGTCTGGCGGTCGTCCATATAGTGCAGGTTGTCGAGGCGCGCCAAACCGATTCCGGGTGCGCCGTGGCACCAGGCAGCCATGAACCCGGGGTCGGACTGATCTTCTCCGGGCAGGCAGCGGTAATCCGGCCAATTGGCTTCCACTGTTACGAAAGTGCTCCGCTCGTAAGCGATTGCCGATTCGGCCGATTCGCGGAAACGCGCGTCTCCGCTCCACGCCGCGAGCTTGAGCAGCGCCCAGGCGATTCCGGCGGCGCCATGGGAGAATCCGGTCAGCGGCTGGCTTGACTCTATCTCGGTTTTCCATCCCCCGCTTTGCTGCTGCTGTAACAAGAGCCGTTCGCCGCAAAGTATTGCAGCATTCAACAAATGTTCGCTGGCGCTGATTCTGTTCAGAACCTCGAGCACGGCGATCGCACCGGCCGAGCCGCCTATCACATCGAGGGATTTATCCGTTTCGCTCAAAACAGGCACGTCCGTCGCCAGCGCTTTCGCTTCGTCAATTAGTGAGGCGTCCTCCCAAAGCACCGCCAAATGTGCCAGCGTGTAGATGGTGCCTCCCACGCCCGTGAATGCTCCCAAGCTCCGGACCGGCAGGCCGCCCGCTCGGTCGCGATCGAGACGCGTTCGAATCAGGGTGAGCGTTTTTCTCGCTATCCGTTCATACGATTTGTCTCCGGTTACCGCTGCCAGGTATGCCAGAAACAACGAACATCCCGGAAGGCCGTTGTACAAGGCCAAACCCAGGGGCTGGAGCGACGTGGAGCGCTCGCGAGCTCCCACGGGTGTGAGACCGATCCAGTTGGCGCAGAATTCGTTTTCCAGAACATCCTGGCAGAGCATGTCTCCAACCGCGCGCGCCAGACCAATCGCGTCTCCCTGTTCTGCGAAGCGTGGCTTTCCCCACTGTAGCAATACCCTATAATCAGGCGGGCGCGTGGTCAGGCTCGAAGCAGTCTACTGGTCTGAGGGCCCAGGGATCGGGTGTGCGGTGCGAAACGCTCGCGCGCGTCTTCAAGCAGAGCAGCCTGCGTGTCTTGGAGTCGCGCCAAACCGACGACCGACCTCGGGTCTCGGATTTATTGACATCGCTGCTGGCAGATACTAGAGTTGGCCCCAGTTTTCTCCGCAAGGCATCACGTAAACAGAGTCATTCAGCCGGTTGCCTATGGACCGCAAGATTTTTCGCGAGGTGTCGCTCCAGCGCCTCTCTTCTCCGGATGAGTTGGACCGGCTTTTGAGAGTCACGGACACGAAGGCTTGGGTCGCGCAGGTGGCCATCTTTGCGCTGATTGTCCTTGGCCTTATCTGGAGTTATGTGGGCCGCATCCCCTCTGTCATCAGCGGGCCTGGCGTCATTGTGCGTAAGGGCGGGGTTCTGAATGTTACGGCCGCGGGATCCGGTATAGTCGCTGATCTCCGAGTCAAGGTAGGCGACAAGATTAGCGCCGGCCAAATCGTAGCCGCGGTGGCACAACCTGCGATCGTGGAGAAGCACAAGAATATGGAACAAACGCTGGCGCAGGCTCGCCGCGACCGCGAGCGCTCTCACGCCCTTTCCGAGGAGCAAGCGAACCTTGAAGCCGTGTCGATCGAACGCAAGATTGCCAATGCCGAGGGCGAAATCGTACACCTTGAGGAGCAGGCCAATCTCGCAAGGGAGCAGGTCGCCGTCCAGAACGAATTATTCGCCCAGGGAATTGTCACCAAGTTAAAACCCATCGAGGCTCAACAGAACCTGAACTCCATCGAAGATCGCATCGCAAGCCTGCGGGCCAGCATGCAAGAACTCAAAGCGTCAGAGTTTGGGGCGCGCGCAAGAGTGAAGCGAGACGACTCACAACACCAACTGGCGGTACAGGACCTCGAGCGCAACCTGAGTGCAGTGGAAAAAGACCTGGAAATCGCGGGAAACGTCGTTACTCCTTACGGCGGTGAAGTACTGGAAGTCAAGGTTTCCGCAGGCGCTACCGTCGCTGCGGGCGATCCCATTCTCAGCATTCAGCCGAACGTGCAGGACCTCGACGTCCTGCTTTATCTTCCGGCGGCGCAGGCCAAGGATGTCAGAACCGGGATGGAGGTGAACATTGCCCCGTCCACGGTCAAACCCGAGGAATTCGGATATATAAAGGGCCGCGTGACGTATGTCTCGGACTTTCCCGACACCCCTGCCGAACTGATGCGAAATTTCGAAAACGAAGTGCTGGTCAAGGCGCTAACGAATGGTGGCCCGGTCATTGGGCTGCAGGTAGACATGCAGAAAAATCCACAAACTCCCAGTGGATACCAATGGTCTTCCTCAAAGGGGCCCAACCTCCTTCTTTCCGGCGGCACGCTTTGCACGGCGGAAGTCATCACCCGATGGCAAAAACCGATCACGCTGCTGCTTCCCTCGTTGCGAAAAACTCTCGGCGTGAATTGACACCCGATGAAAAGCATCGCCCTTTCTGGTCTAGCCGGCGTCTGGAATAAGTGGCGTCCCCGTGTGTCGCGTCGCGCCCGGACACCTACTGTTCTGCAGATGGAAGCCGTCGAGTGCGGCGCCGCGGCGCTGTCGATCATCTTGGGTTATTTCGGCCGGAGTGTCCCGCTCGAGGAACTCCGCATAGCTTGTGGAGTGTCGCGAGACGGAACAAAAGCCAGCAACGTCGTCAAAGCGGCACGTCGCTACGGTCTGACAGCGAGAGGCCTCAAAAAGGAACCTGAGGAACTCCGGCCGATGCGCTTTCCGTTCATCGTGTTCTGGAATTTCAATCACTTCCTGGTGGTGGAAGGTTTTGGCCGAGGCAAGGTCTACCTGAACGATCCCGCTGTGGGCCCTCGTACGGTCAGCGACGAAGAGTTCGATCAATCCTTCACCGGGGTGGTTCTCACTTTCGAACGCACGCCCGAGTTTCAAAGAGGTGGAGAGAAGCGCACTTTGCTCCGTCTATTGCGCGCGCGCTTGCCGGGCAGCAGGCTCGCGATCGGCTACGTCATCCTCGCTACGTTCGCTCTCGTGCTGCCAAATGTCGTGATCGCCACCTTTTCGCGCGTGTATATCGACAATGTTCTGGTCGGTGGCATGACCAAGTGGCTCCGGCCTTTGCTGATGATCATGCTGGTGACTGCTGCCTTCCGGGCGTTTTGCACCTTCTGGCAGCAACATATCCTTCTGCGTCTTGAAACGAAGCTGTCTCTTACATCCTCCAGCCGCTTTCTATGGCATGTACTCCATCTGCCGATGGAGTTCTTTGCGCAGCGATTCGGGGGTGAAATTGGATCGCGCGTCGAAATTAACGACCGCGTGGCTTCTTTACTCTCGGGCGAACTCGCAACCAACGTGGTAAGCATGTTCCTGGTGGGCTTGTATGCTGCGCTCATGTTTCAATACAACGCAGCGCTTACCATCCTCAGCATTGTTATCGCGCTCGCCAATCTCGTAACGGTTCGCTATGTCCGCCGCACGCGTGTGGACAACAACCGCCGGCTACTACAGGAGCGCGGCAAGATGTTGGGCACTGCCATGGCCGGTCTGCAAACAATTGAGACCCTAAAGGCCAGCGGTGGAGAGTCGGATTTCTTCGCACGCTGGTCCGGACTGCAGGCAAAGGTCGTTTCGTCGGAACAGGAGTTTGGAGCATCGTCGCAATTTCTGGCCGCGGTGCCATCCTTCTTGACCTCGCTCAATGTGATCGCGGTTCTGGCCTTCGGGGGCATGCGAGTCCTGGACGGCTTTCTGACCATCGGCATGCTGATCATGTTTCAGATGTTGCTGTCTAATTTTAGCGACCCGGTGAACACGGTGGTCTCACTGGGCAGCAGGCTGCAAGAGGCCGAGGGCGATCTCACGAGACTGGAGGACGTTCTCCGGTATCCGGTAGCCGTCAACCGAGGTTCCGATACCTCGTCGGAGGAACCCGGCGAGCTTCTGCAAGGCTGGGTCCAAGTGGACCGTGTGACCTTCGGTTATAGCCGCCTGGAAGATCCTCTAATTCGAGACCTCAGCTTCACCATCCGGCCTGGCGGGCGCGTCGCCTTGGTGGGCGCGACCGGCAGCGGAAAATCTACCATCGCCAAACTCGTGAGCGGCCTCTACGAACCCTGGTCGGGTCAAGTCTATTTCGATCGGCAGCCCCGCGACACGATCTTTCGGCGCACCCTCAATGATTCCGTTGCGGTCGTGGACCAGGATATTTTTCTGCTGGACGGTTCGGTTCGTCAGAACCTCACTCTGTGGGATCCAACACTTGAGGAGTCTCAGGTCGTTCAAGCCGCCAAAGACGCGGGTATACACGACGACATCGTCGAACGGCCCGGCGGTTACGATTCACAGGTCGAAGAGGGGGGCCGGAATTTTAGCGGTGGACAGCGCCAGCGTCTTGAGATTGCACGCGCGCTGGCTCGCGGGCCTCGTATTCTGATCCTCGATGAAGCCACCAGCGCTCTGGATGCGCAAGTCGAAGAGCTGATTAATGACAACCTTCGCCGCCGTGGCTGCACGTGCCTGATCGTCGCGCACCGCCTCAGCACCATTCGGGATTGCGACGAAATTATTGTCTTGCAACGTGGAGAGGTCGTGCAGCGCGGAACTCACGAAACCCTGGGTGCGGTTCCAGGCCCGTACTTGGAACTGATCCAGGCGCATTGATGATTACGAACCTACATAGCGACAGTGGGACGGCGTTCGAACCCAGGGCGAACGAGCCTTTCTCGATTCACGTTCCCGGCGCAGTTTGGATCGTGCGATCGGGCAAGCTCGACTTGTTCCTCGTGGACGTCGAGGGTGGCGAGCCGGCCGGCGCTCGTCATCACTTTTTGCGCGTGGAAACGGGAAGCGCCGTCTTTGGGATGAATCAGCCGGGAGTTGGCACGATCGTCGCCGGTGCAGCAATACCGGGCACCCAACTGCTCTGCCTTTCGCAAAGTGAACTGCGCTCGCGTCCGGATCTCCATCCCGAAATCCCGGCTGGCGCGCTCGCCATATTGGAAGAGTGGATTGCGAAACTCGGATCGAGTGTTTCGGTTGCCGCCGTGCCAAGAATTGTTGAGGATCTGACCGCGGGAATGACTCTCGAGGTCGCCGAGAACCCCAAGCCCATTCTGCCAGTTAGCGGCATCCTTTGGATCAGACACCTTGACGGCTCGTCCCACTTTTTGAATACCGCGGAGATCAACGCCATTGATGGGTCCTCTTGCTTCCCGATCTCGAGAAATGGCTGGCTCAGGCCAGCACCGAATACGCGAATTGTGGCGATGGATTCCAGCGATTGGCAGAGAGCCGATCCTCATTGGAACGACCTCCAAGTTTTCCATGACGTTGTATTTCAACGCCTGCTTCTGAATCGCGCCAGGACGGGAGAACGCGACCAAAAACGGCGCCGGAATCAGGTTACGTCGGACTCAGCGATCCTCGGCGGTGCTCTGCGTTCGCTCGCTTCTCCTCTGCGGAACGAAAGCTCTGTGCTTTCTTCCGACGAGGCAGGCGTTACTCATCCGCTGGTGTTGGCTTTTGAAGTCATCGGGAAGGCCCTCGGTGTAAGAATTATTGTTCCCGCCGAGCTGCGTAGCACCGGCGTTCTCAACGACCCAATCCCGAGCATCGCTGGCGCCTCGTCGCTCCGTCACCGGCTCGTGGTTCTGAAAGGGGAATGGTGGGGGGACCCGCTCGGTCCAATGTTGGCGTTTCGGGAAGCGGACAAGCGACCCGTTGCTTTGTTGCCTGCGCCCGGAAAGGCATGTCGCCTATATGATCCCGTTGACCACCGGACCGTTCGTGTGAACGCCGACGTGGCGATGACGCTTGGCGGTTTTGCCTACACCTTCTATCGACCCCTTCCCAGTCGCAAACTCTCTCTATGGGACCTGCTCGCCTTTGGAATACACGACACCCGACGAGAACTCTTCACCATCATCGCTATGGGCGTCTGCGGCGGCCTCATGGGGCTGCTCATGCCGGTTGCGACCGGCATCATTTTTGACTCGATCATCCCAAATGCGCTACGGAGCCAGTTGCTTCAGCTTTGCAGTTTTCTGGTGGTGATTGCCCTCGCGGCCTCAACATTCGTCTTGACGCGAAACTTCGCCATGCTCAGGCTGCAGGGCAAGACGGGCTCATCGCTCCAGGCAGCGGTCTGGGATCGCCTGTTGCGGCTGCCTGTGCCCTTTTTCCGCCAGTTCACGTCTGGAGATTTAGCCGATCGCAGTCTGGGCATTGAATACATCTTGCGCACCCTGACTGGTTCGGCCATTAATTCAATCCTCTCCGGAGTCTTTTCCGTTTTCAGTTGCATCCTGCTCTTCTACTACAATTCGGGGCTCGCTCTGGTTGCCAGCGGCCTCGTCCTCGTTTCTTTGGTTGCTTCGGCGGCCAGCGTTTACATTCAGGTTCGCTACCAGCGTCAGATTTTTCGCGCGCGCGGCAAGATCTCGGGAATGCTTCTGGAATTCATCGATAACATTGGTCGTCTGCGCGTCTCAGGGGCGGAACCACGCGCCTTCGCCGTTTGGGCTCGACAATTTTCCGCGCAGAAAGACCTGTCGTTTCGCACCCAGAAGGCCTCGAACGGACTCGCCGTTTTCAACGCCGCGTTTCCAGTGATCAGCCTCACGGTTATCTTTAGCTCTGCGGCGCAGCTCATGGGTCAGCCACTCGTTCACGCCTTCTCGACCGGCGCCTTCCTGGCATTTTTGGCGGCGTTCGCTCAATTTCAGTCTGCGGCGCTCCAGTTCAGCTCCGCCGTTGAATCGGCCCTCGGCATCGTCCCTCTGTATGAGCGCACCATGCCGATTCTTGAGGCCCTGCCCGAAGTCGCGGAAGCCCACAAGGATCCCGGGGAGCTGGGCGGCGCTATCGAAGTCAGCCACGTCAACTTTCGCTATCAGCCGGATATGCCTCTCGTTCTCCGGGATGTTTCCTTTACGATCAGGCCGGGTCAATTTGTTGCGGTGGTCGGCCCGTCCGGCAGCGGTAAATCCAGCTTGCTGCGCTTGCTTCTTGGCTTTGAAAAACCCGAGGCGGGCGCTATTTACTATGATGCCCAGGATCTGGCTGGGCTCGACATTCAGGCGGTGCGCCGCCAACTTGGCGTCGTGTTGCAAAGCGCTCGTCTGGCGAGCGGCAGCATTCTCACCAATATCGCGGGATCGTCCCACCTGGCTTTGGATGACGCCTGGGAAGCGGCTCGCAAGGCCGGGCTTGATGAGGACATCCGTCAAATGCCAATGGGGATGCACACTCTTGTCAGCGAAGGCGGCACCAATTTGTCCGGCGGCCAGCGGCAGCGCCTGCTGATCGCCCGCGCGATAGCCAAGAGCCCTCGAATCTTCATGTTCGACGAAGCTACGAGCGCGCTGGATAACCGGACACAAGCAATCGTAAGCCATAGTCTCGAATCGCTTCGCGCGACTCGCGTTGCGATTGCTCACCGCTTGAGCACCATTAGCAAAGCGGATCGTATTCTTGTGCTCGAAAAGGGGCTGCTGGTGCAGAGCGGCTCGTATGAGGAATTGGCGAACCAGAATGGTCTTTTTCGCGAGTTGGCCCGGCGCCAGCTCCTCTAGTGATTAGCTCTGGAGTTTTTCGCGACGGCAACGCAGGAGAACAAAAACGATGCGAAAAGTACTTTATCTGATGGGCATCATGGACGATGGCGACATCGAATGGCTCCGCAAGAATGGCTCGGCCAAATTCATGTCATCGGGCACTGTTCTGATTCGCGAAGGCGCCGCCGTAGACGACGTATTCGTCGTCCTGGATGGTAAGCTCTCGGTGTTGATTAAAGCTATGGGCGACAAGGAAGTGGCCACTTTGCTGGCGGGAGAAATTGTCGGCGAGATGTCTTTCGTGGATTCGCGTCCGCCTTCCGCGTCCGTGGTGGCCACTCAGGATTCTCATCTCTTGGTGTTGTCGCGTTCGGTTCTCTCGGTCAAGCTGAATGCCGACAACGCTTTCGCGGCGCGGTTCTACCGTGCCGTCGCCACATTGCTGGCTGATCGTCTTCGGAAGACGACGAGTTATCTCGGATACGGTAAGTGGACGGAAGACACCGATCCCGACGAACTCGATGAGTCGATGATGGACAGCGTCTCCTTGGGAGCCACGCGTTTTGACCGTCTGCTGAAGCAGTTACGTATCAACTGATCGGCGAGCGCGTTCAGCCGGTGACAGGAAGAGCAATCGTTTCATTGCCCTCTTGTAGACGCAGGACGCGGTAGGCCACAAAATCCCCCTCATGCTTGGTCTGAATCGAGGTGAGCGCTGTTTCCACGAATCCCCTCACGTGCTCAAACACCTCCGGACTGATCAGAATCTCTTGCCCAGCGGCGGCGGCGCAGTATCGCTGCGCCCGGTTGACTGCATCGCCGATGACGGTGAACTCCATCCGATCTGTGGTGCCGACGAAACCATGCACGACCTCTCCGCAATGGATACCTACGCCAAAATCACAACACGGAGCGCCCCGGAGTTGACGGACCTGATTCACCCTGGTCACAGCTGTTTGCATCTCGACCGCGGCCCTGACCGCATTCTCGTGTTGGACCGGGTCAGCCCCCGGGCTTCCAAAGACAGCTAGGATCGCGTCGCCCATGAACTTGTCTACCGTTCCTTTATGGGCGAAAATCACCGGCACCAGAACCCCCAAATATTCGTTCAGCATCTCCACGACTTCGTCGGAATCCATTTCCTTGGCAAGTTGGGTAAACCCGCGAATGTCCGAGTTGAGGATCGTCACTTCGCTCCGTCTGCCGCCGAGGCGTAGACGTCCGCGATGGGCGAGCAACTGATCGGCGACCTTTGGAGAAAACTGGCGCAAAAGGTTGGCCTTGATGACCGACTCGCGCCGAAGCTTTTCCTGGAGGCGATGGGTTGCTACCGCCATCGCCGCATATTGTCCGACAAGAACAAGCAACCGCACTTCCTCGTCTGTAAAGACCGTCTCGGAACGTCGAGTACCCGCGCAGATTGCACCGAGTGCTTCTCCTTGCCAAAGCAATGGCGCGTACATTCCGGATTCAATCCCGCTTTGGGCGACGCTGCCACTGATCTCTACCTGGCCACCTCTTCTCCAAATGAAAGCTTTGCGGTCGGTCATGGCTCGACGAAGAAGAGTCTCGCTTAAGTAGGGGCGCTCCACGTAGTGGTACGCCTTGAGAAGGAGGGCGTCCGAATCTCGCTCCTTCAGCACCAGGGCCCAGCTCTCGCCGGACGGAATCACCTCGACGAGTTGGTCAACAATTGCAGGCAAAAGAGATTTCAGGGTCGTGTGAATGGCAAATTGAAAGGGTAATTCGCATACCATTCGCAGTCGTTTTGCGAGGGCGTCCTCAACCCCATCGCTGGGTACTGGATCGACTTCTGTGGCGTCGACGTCCTTGGCTATCGCTACGCCGGATTCATCGTGGCGTTTCTCGCCGAGAAGGAAGGTCCCTTGCTCGAGGTAATTCGTCTTGCGGGACTCGGCGACATTGTCAAATCCAACGCGCAGGGTGGTGCGTCCGACGAGAATTGAATCGCCGGGTTTCAGCAGTTGCTTGCCACGCCCCTTGATTTCGTTCCCATTTAGGAGCGTACCGCGTGAGCTGTTTAAATCTTCGACCCAGCAGGAGCCCGCTTCTTCCCAAATCCGCCCGTGAAGCCTCGAGACTTTTTGGTCGGGAGAAAGGTCCAAAATGACCGGCCACTTCTCTTCGGCGCGGCCAAAGAGAACTTCCGACTCAGGAGTCTCCCAAACCTTTTGTGTGCCGAGGTGTGAGCAGGTAATACGCATTCAGGACCAACTGAGCGTGCGATAACCGCGCGACAGACCCACACGAATCGCTAGAAGTTATACGAGGCCCCAACGAGGGGCACGGTCGTCGAGCGCAGTCCGTTGTCGTCCAATTTCACCAGGACGTTACCTGTGATGACCAAGTTGCGCCACAACCGGTACTTGAGCCCAATCGACGCGTTGAGGATGTTGTAGTCCACCGAAGGACGAACGCCAAGGTCAGGGTGCGCCGTTCCGGGCGTCAATGTCGTGCAAGCGATGTCGCTGCAGTGCCCTAGATCGGTATAAGGGTTGGAGAAAAGCTGCGGGACGCCAAACAAGCGTTGGCCGTAGAAATCAAACGCGCCTGTGAGTCGCTTAACGATGCCTACATCGGCCCCCAGCGTATATACGAACCGGTCTGGAAGCGACCCTTTGGTATTCGTAGGCGTACCCACGAAATCGCCCGCCAGCAATGACTGTCCGTTTTTTTCATATCCGACCTCGGCATGTGGCGAAATTCGGCCGCTGTAGGAAACGACCCCGAAGGGCTTAACCCCAACAGCACCGGAACCCAGAAAATTTTCCTCGTCGCCGGTCGGCAAGCGGACATCTACTCCAACGGCAAACCCAAGTCGCTCGCCCTGATACAGCTCGTACTTACCACGTAGGAGCACGTCGCCGATCCCTGTGGCGTTTCCGGAGCTTGAAAATGTAGCGTTCAAGCACGGTTTCGCGCCATTGCAACTCGGAACGAGATTGGCGTCGAACTGGTGAAAAACACCGTTGGGGAAGTTTGGCGACGGCGGGGCGAAAGAATTCTGCACAATCGAGGCGTTCGAGGTCATTTTCATATTTATATTCAAGATCGGCACTTCCACCGAAACCTCCAGGTGCCGCGTGATACCGTACGTCGCGTACAACGCGTACTGATGCACCGTCAAGTCGACATTATTCATCGTTTGAATATAATCGCGCACGAAACACGGGTTTCCGGCAAAGACAGTGCCCGCGAGAGCTGTCTGGTTGGGGCAAGCAGTTATGAAGGGACTCGGAAAAGGTGGAGGGAAGGTCTCATGTTTAAAGACCGCGGGTAGCTTGGCAGTATCCTGCCCGTCGATCGAATTGAAGTTGAAGTACTGGAAGCTGAAAGCCACGTAGAGCTTATTGCGGCCAATGGTGCCGGCGTGCTGGCCAAGGATTGGACCCAGGCTCGCTTCGGTCGAGGGAGAGAAGGTTTTCAGCGCAGGATCGAAAATGAAGCTGATACCGGAGGAAGGTGAAGCAATCGGCAATTGCGATACCTGAATGCCAACCGCTTCGTTGATGGGGCCAAAACTGGAAAGAAAATCGCCCTCGAAGTGAGCCTGATGGCCGTCGGCGAGCAACGGCGCAGTCGCGCCGCTCCCGAGCCCATAAGGGCCGTACACCTGAGGAATCACGCAAACCAGCTTGCTGCTGGACGTCCCATTCAACGGACAAACGCTCTGGGCAAAAGCGCTACTGCAAGAAAGTAAAATCAAGAGAGTGGACCCCAGAAACATTCGTTTGGACACGGGACGCCTCCGGATTAACCGTTGGATAGATGGGACTTAAGTTTCTAGCGAACCCTGGGTTCAGCTCGTTCGCAGTGCCTGCCGGGAGTTTATATGCCAGATGCAGATTGTCAAGCCAGAGAATTGGTTTCGCCGGGTTGACCGTTTATTGAACATCGGTGATGACCCAAGTACCGGAATTCGATTTCGCCAAATGGAAAACCGTCGCGTTTTTCACGCGTTTTGTTTTGTCCCCTTTGGGCGTAAAGTCCTGGGTTATTTGTCCCTTCACTATCGCCTTTGTGCCGTCGGGACTGAGATCGACACTTTCGATGTCCAGTTGTTCCCGAATAGAACTGGCGCCCTCGAACGCACGCTTTAATCTCGCATAGAGCGGGCCCATATTGGGCCAGATTTGCCGAAGAGCGTCCGCATCCTTTTGATCAAACGCTTGCACATACTTTTGGATCACGGCTCGGACTGCGGCATCGTTGTCGACGGTCACCACCGCAGGAATCTCCGGCTTTACTGCGGGCTTCGGCTCGGAAACGACAGGCTGGTTGAGAGCCGCAAGCTTATTGTTAATGTCGAGCAGATGCTTCTGAGCCTCCTCGGCATGCGGCCCCCCGCTCTGAATCACCGACTCAAAGTCGGTCCGTGCTGCCGCAAGTCCATTCTTGTCGTTCGCACTGGCCGCTTGCTGATACCTCTGCACCATTTGCTGAAACCCGGCGTCAGCGATCTTTTTCTGAACGCGAGCCTGCACGTCAGCGATGGCACTCGGAACGCTGTTCGCGTAATTCAGGGCTTCGGCGGATTGCGTGCCGCCATCACTCGCCAGCGACTGAAACTTTGGCTGTAGGAGTTTTAGTTGCTGAACGGCAGCGTCATCGTCTCGCTGTTTGAACTGGTTGAACTGGCTTTCCAGTTGCGCCAGCCTGCTCTGTTCGGCCCGGTCGATCTCGGTAAGGAGCGGTGCCGGATCGCCGCCTTGCTGCTTGAGTTGGTCGGCGGCTCGGCGAGCGGACGGAAAGTCGCCTTGCTCCAGGCTCTGTCGACCGATGGCGATGGAACGGCTTTGCTGCATGCGTTGAGGTATGACCTTGTCGAGATAGTTCTGAGCTTCGTCTCGATGGGTACCCCCAACGGGAAGATTCAAGATATCGTGAAGTTCTTTCTGGGCCTGGACATAGCGCCCGTCCGCGAGTCGATTCATCGCTGCTTGCCAAAGCACCTCTTCGCGTTGTCGAAGATGGCGAAGGTTCTCATCTTTTAGAGATTCGTCGATAACTGATTGCTTTTTCTGAATCTCCGAGGTGAGTGGGCCGTTCAAAGCCGCCCCTTGCCGTAACTTTTGCAATGCTCCGTCAAGATCATTTGACGCCACCAGCTTATCGGCCTCGTTCAGCGCCTCGCGCTGTTGCAATTCGAGAGGGTCGACGCGCGGTGCGGCTGGCTCGGTACTGGTCTTCGGTGAGGGCGAGACGCGAGTTGGCTTCGTTCGAATCGATACCACGCCCGCCCAGGTAATAAGAAGCAGCGCCAAGGCCGAGACCGCTGTTACCGCCACCTTGCGCCAATTCGTCGCTGGGACCGGCGCCAAGACCTGGCTGGTCGCCGCCTTGGACTTTGGCGGGAGACTCTCCGCTGTCCCGACTCGAACAGGCGGAATCTCGACTGGACTGACAGCTTCTTTCGCCGCGCCAACCACCACGGGTTCGGGAGGCTGCGCTCTTGAGACGGGAGAAGCGGGCACGACCCTGGCTGGGACGGCCGGGGCAATGGGTGGCGGTGCCAGGGTCGGTTGGCTCGCCGAAGCTTGCGGCATTGACGCGTCGGGTGTCGACACCCTTTCCGGGACTACAGGTGGGTCCCGGGGCGGCGCCGATTGGAGCAAGGCGTACTCTCTGGATACATTGGGCGGGATCGGCGTTGGGGCGGGTGACGTCTTCTGTTCGGTCCGGGTTTTCGCGTCCTCAACCTGCTCCGACAACCGTTGAATTCGCGGATCGAACGAATCGAGAATCTTCGCGTCGCAAACCTCGTCTATAGTTCGGGCCGCCGCCGCAAGATCCTCGGATTCAATAAAAGTGCGGATTGTTTCGAGGCTTCGCTCTTGTTTTCTTTTTCTCTCTCGAGCCTCAAATTCAACCTGCGCGGAATTCAGTAGCTGGCTCAGGTCGGTGTCCGGGCCCAGTTTGACGAGGGTTTCCTGCGCCAGGTCGATCGCTTCGCTAAACTTTTCCCGGTTGATCTTGACCCGGATCTCGCGAACCCGCTGTTCAATCTGTTGGCGAATCTGGAGTTTACGTTGCTGGATCTCGCCCTGTTGATAAAGATTCAGCAGTTCGGGATTAGCCGGGAAGGTCTTGAGGCCGGCCTGAGTGACGCCGATCAGTTCTTCGAAGCGCCCGGAAACGAACAGCGCCTTTGCCTCGTCCAGCGTCTTGCGAAGGAGGTTGTCTTTTTCGATGTTCGCTTGCTGACTGCTCGCAAACTCGGCGAGACGCGTGAAGTTTGTCTCGCCTGGGAACTCTGTGAGCAGCTGCTTTGTTCTGGAAAGGACTTCGGGATACTTTTTCTCGCTCGTCAGCTTCTTTAGGAGCTCCAGCTCACGTTGCACGCGTTCGGCCTTCGCGTGCTTCTCCTCTTCGCGCTGTACGAGCGCGCGAAGCTTGAGCACCGCCGGATCATTTGGATGACTTTCGGTGAGATCATCGAGTGATGCCAGCGCTTCCCTGAAGGACTGCGCAGCCAGGTGAGCTCTCGCCTCCGCAAGTTTCTGCTGCTTGCGTCGTTCGGCGCGATCCACGCGGGCACCCTCAATCAGTTTGTTGATCTCGGGGTCACCCACAAACTCTGCTTGGAGCTGACTTAGAACTTCAATTGACTCGTCGTAGCGCTGCGCGGCAAGTAATTTGCGGGCCGTCGCCAGGCTCTCTCGTTTATGCTGCTCCGCCTGCTCCTCTTGGGCGGACTTCCGCAGCCTCGGAATCTCCGCCTCGTCGGGAAACTCCTTTTGCAGGGAGGCAAGCAATTCAGCAAGCTTTTCATAGTTCCGCGATTCCAGGAGTTTCCTGGCACGCCCTAGAGCTTCCTGCTTCCGCTGCTTCGCTTGCTCGTCCCGAGCAGACTTCTGCAGCCTTTGTATCTCGCCTTCTTCAGGGAACTCGTTTTGCAGCGACGCCAGCAGTTCATAGAGCTTCTCGTAGTTCCGGGATTCCAGGAGCTTCCTAGCACGGCCCAGTCCTTCCTGCTTACGCTGCTCCGCTTGCTCGTCCTGAGCAGACTTCTGCAGCCTGTGTACCTCGCCTTCTTCGGGGAACTCTTTATGCAGGGACGCAAGCAGTTCATAAAGCTTTTCGTAGTTCCGGGATTCCAGAAGTTTCCTGGCACGCCCTAGTCCTTCCTGCTTCCGCTGCTCCGCTTGCTCGTCCTGAGCAGACTTCTGCAGCCTGTGTACCTCGCCTTCTTCGGGGAACTCTTTATGCAGGGACGCAAGCAGTTCATAAAGCTTTTCGTAGTTCCGGGATTCCAGAAGTTTCCTGGCACGCCCTAGTCCTTCCTGCTTCCGCTGCTCCGCTTGCTGATCCTGAGCAGACCGCTGCAGCCTGTGTATCTCGCCTTCTTCGGGGAATTCCTTTTGCAAGGAGGTAAGCAGTTCGGACAGCTTTGCGTAGTCCCGCGATTCCAGAAGTTTCCTGGCCTGCCCTAGTCCCTCCTGTTTTCGCTGTTCGGCCTGATCCCAACGTACCGCGTCGAGCAATCTCACGATTTCTTCATCCGCTGGAAATTGCTGTTTCAATTCCAGCAACAAAGAAATGCTTTCTTCATAGCGACGCTCCGCCAACAGCCTGCGCGCCTCGGCCATACCCTGTTGTCTGCGCTGCTCTTTCTGATCTCTCTCTGCTGTTTCCAGGAGCCTGGGAATTTCTTGTTCGTCCGGAAATTCCCTACCCAGAGAAGTGAGCAGCGACATGCATGCGTCGTATTGTCCGGCGGCCAGAGCACTCTTTGCATCGGCCAGTCCTTGCAGCCGTTGTTGGTTCTTCTGGTCCTTGCGAACATCCTCCAAAAGCCGGGGTATTTCTTCATCACGCGGGAGTTGCTTCTGCAAGTGAAGGAGAAGAGTCAGGCACTCTTCATGCCGCCGGGCGGCTAATAAATTTCGAAATTCCAGCAGGGCTTGCTGTTTCTGCTGTTCGAGATGATCCTCGCGGACCGTCTCAAGCAGCCTGGTGACTTCCTCTTCGCCCGGAAAGCTCTTTTCCAGACCCGACAGGAACTCGATACACTCGGTGTATTCCTGCTTCGTCCAGAGGTTCCGGGCGTGTTGCAGACTCTCAAGGAGTTGTAGACGCCTTTGTCGCTCCGCCTTTTCCTGTACCACTAGCTGATGAAGAGCCGCGGCCTGCGGGTTGGATGGTTCGGCTTCCAAAGCTTTGGCCACCAGCACTTCGGCTTCATCAGGCAATCCTTCCGCAAGGTGCTGCTTGGCGGCGTCGACCCATTCGGCTACGCGGCGAGCTCGATCTATCTCGAGCTCGACAACCCGCTGAAGCTCTTGCGCGGGCTTATAAGTAGAATCCAGATGCAGGGCGTTCTCTACGGCAAGCTTCGCCTCCTGGACCTTCCCTTCGTCCAGAAGTGCACGAACTCTCTCGATGCATTCCTGGACCTTAGGTCGAACCGCGATGCGTTTCAGCTCGACATTTGCCTTTTCCAAAAGGACCCTCGCCTTTTGGTTGCCGGATTCAACTTGAAGCGCCTGACGAAGCAGTTCACGACCCTGGGCGAATTCGCTCTTTTCGATGAGTTCATTCGCTTGTCCTATAAGTTCGGCAACCGCCAGTGATTGCAGCCTTCTGCTGACGGGCTCCAGCTCGAGTAAAACGTCCTCCATGGACTGGTAACGTTCTGCGGGCGACTTCTTCAGGAGTTTCGACACGATGAGATCGAGCTCATTCGGACAATCTGCAAGAATCGAGGACAACGGTGCAGGATCTTGTTGACAGATGCTGTGCATCAAACTTGCAGGCGTCGCTCCCGTGAAGGGTCTTTGAAAGGTTAGGAGCTCATAAACCAGAACTCCGAAAGACCATATGTCCGAGCGTTCATCGGCGTGCTCGCCGTGGTATTGCTCGGGGGACATATACGCAAACGTGCCGATGAGCATCCCCGTCTGGGTCTTCGAGGTCTCCAGTACGCGAGCGATGCCAAAGTCGACCACCCTCACCGAGCCGTCTTTGCTTACCATGACGTTGCCCGGCTTGATATCTCGATGAACGATCCCGCGCTTATGAGCGTAATCAAACGCGCGGCACGCTTGCATGGCGTAGACGAGCTTCAGGGATATAGAGAGCGGCGCACGGCGGGCAATTACCTGCTCCAGGTTCTCGCCTTCCACCAACTCCATCGCGATATATGGAACGTGCCCCTCATCACCCATGTCGTAGATCGTGACGATGTTGGGATGCTGTAGCCCTCCGGCAGACTGGGCCTCGCGATAAAACCGTTCGAGCAAAGCAGGGTCGTCCGCGACCCCGGTTGTGATTGTCTTGAGGGCGACGAGTCGATTGATGAAGGGGTCGCGCGCTCGATACACCACACCCATGGCGCCGTGCCCTATTTCCCCGAGGACCTCATATTTGCCCAGTTTTTTCAACGCTCACCCGCACCCGCGAGACGGCGGTTAGACGTATTTGGAATAGTCCAATGGGCGTCCGAGCCCGCGGAGAAAGCACCGATTGGCGCCAAATACCCCATCGCCTGGCCCAGGTTGCACCCGAGCATTCGGGCGGATTTGAGCTCGGTTTGATGATGGTCGTGAGTCATGAAGAGCACGCGCAATTTTGGTCCCGTCAAACGGACGCGGTACATCCAAGGTTGGTTCGCGGTAATCCGTAGACACAGATATACCGCCTGTCAGCTTGATCTTAGCGAGAATAGTCCCAAAAATCATGAGAATGTGTCAATTACTCAGAGAAATCTTAGCTGAGCAATGTGCAGGTACTAGTCCAGGTTTGCATCGGGAACGCCGGTCAGTCGAACGAACTTGCTGGATCGGAGCTCTCACTGGGCTGCCTCTCACGGCTTACTTGGACGTTCCCAGCGATGGCTTGATAGTGGCTTTCGAGTTGACCGCAGAGACCTGCGACATCGCACGCAGCCGTAGCGCGCAGTTTTTCCCTTAGGGTCGAGCGGAGCGCGGAAAGGTTGGCGATCGTATCTGGAGATTTGGCGAGTGCGATGGCGTAACGTACAAAGGAATCCCTTGAAGGACGGACCCATTGGTTCAACCCCGCTGCCCGCAGAAGCGACGAACTAGTGCGAGACACCCAGCGGTCACCCAAGAAGGTTAGTACGGGAACGCCCTGCCAGAGCGCTTCCATCGTAGTGGTCCCTCCGCTGTAAGGGAAGGTATCGAGCGCAACGTCGATCTGGCCGTATGTCTTCAGGAATTCGAAGTGCTCAGCAGGCCCCTCGCAGATGAGCTGATCGTCCGCAATCGCTTCCCTACGAAAACGAGCGCGCACAGCAGCGAGATTACCCGACTCCGCCAGACATCTATTCTTTAGGACAAGCCGGGCGCTTGGGACCGCTCGCAAAATACTGGCGAACGCGGCGACCACCTCGCGAGTAAGTTTGTAATTGGGTGCGAGACAGCCGAACGTGATTCGACGTGAAACCGTACAAGGCGGGGGAGCAACATCCGGTACACGATAGGAAGCGGAAAAGGCAAGATAAGAACCATTCACGCGCAAGATTCGCTCCGTGTAGAAGCGAGCTTCGCGGCTGGGCAAAACAACGCGGTCGGCGATTGCATAATCGAAAGCATCCGTGCCGCTCGTGGCGTAGGTATTAAACCAACCCACCTGAATGGGCGCAGGCTTTCGCAGAAATAGCCCGATTCGGTTTGGAAAGCTGTAAGCGTTGAGATCCACGAGAATGTCGATTTCGGCAGCGCAGATGCATTTTGCGGAATCCTCGTTCGAGAGGCTGTCCAGGCTATGGATGCGATCGGCCTCGTTTGGAGTGTACCCGTATTCCGGCCGTGGCAGTCCGCCGTCAAGGAAGAGATGAATCTCGAAGGCGCTCCGATCGTGCGCATTGAGCACGCCCCAGACCGGCTTCATCCAATTGCGATACCCGAAGAAGGCACAAACATAGCCCACGCGAAGCTGTCTGTCCGGAGCCCGGACCAGGGACTTTACGGGGAAACGAGGAGACTCGTTTTCTGACTCTAGACGTATCCACTTGCGACGCGCCTTGAGGATTTGCTCATTGTCCGCACGCGGGTCGCCCGGGATTGCGATGGCGATTTTTTTCAGGGCGTCGCGGCGCACGGCGGAATCAGTGGATCGCGCAGCCTGCCGCAAATGGCCGAGCGCAGCTTCAATGTCACCTAGCTTGAATAGGGCTCCCGCCAGGGCGAAGCGGATTGTCGGATCAAGATCGCCGGCCGCCAAGGCGCGACGCAGCTGCGGGATGGCTGTCGCGTAGGCCTCGCGCTGCACCAACTCGATTGCGCGTCCACCGATTGTTGCGGGTAGCGGCACTCTCAACCTCCAGGCGATACACGCACGCGACGTTTCGACGACTCTAAGATGTCGGGTGAGGCGCGAAGGCCGTTCAGCTTCTCGACAAGAATGCAGTAAAAGACCGGCACCGGAGGCGTAGGCTTACGACGAATCTGGGAGATAGTATAGCCACTTTGCCACCACAGAGACCTCTTTCGGAGCAACGATCGCACATATTCCCGGCTCTCACGATTGTCGGCGGTATTGGGAATCTCCACGTAACGCCCGAGTGCAATAACACTCGTCCAGTCGTCGTGTCCTCGGATTTCGTCAACCTGGACGCAGACCAGGGGATTCTCTCGCATCCAAACAATCTTCTGTCCCAGCGTGGAAAAGCAGTACAGGCGCTCACGATCGAAGACAAAATAGATGGGAACAATATAAGGCCGGTTATTGGAAGCGCATGCGAGTCTGCCGAAGCCCAGCCGCTTGAGAAGCTCGCGACACTCCCGGCTCCGCATTTTGGTGATGATCATCTGACGTTGGCCTCTTCCATGGGTGGCCTCGGCTTCGCGCCGGAACCGTCCTGGCGGACAGCACACGCAGAGTCTATCTGAGAATTGGGATTAAGGTGGTGCACCTAAGGGGACGATTTTAGAACTTTTCTTGCAGGATTGTGTCAAGTTTGCGGCAGGTGGAGTGGAGCCGAGCGGACAAGCCGCAGCAAGTGTCCCGTCACGCTCCTGCGTTGCATCCAATCGCGCCGGCGCCTCGGAGGATTGGGCAAATACTTTGGCGGAATAGGCAAGCCTTCGATGTGTAAGCGGACTACACTTTCCGTGTTGAGGACAAAATTTCGAACGTCTTTATCGCTGAAAGCCGGCACGGAATTGATTCGACTCTATCCGGTGCAACACCTCGCGGAGGAAAAACAATGCAGAAGCGCAAACTTGGAAAAGGCAATCTCGAAGTTTCGGCTATGGGGCTCGGCTGCATGGGACTGAGCTTCGGCTACGGCCCAGCGGTAGACAAGCAGGAGGGGATCTCGCTGATTCGGGCGGCCGTCGAACGCGGCGTCACATTTTTCGACACCGCCGAAGTCTACGGCCCGTTCACAAACGAGGAACTAGTTGGTGAAGCTCTCGCTCCGTTCCGGGAGGAAGTGGTGATCGCCACGAAGTTCGGATTCAAACTTGATCCGAACACTGGCAAACAGGCGGGGCTGGACAGTCGGCCCGAGCACATCAGAGAAGTCGCGGAAGCCTCGCTCAAGAGACTTAAGAGCAATGTTATCGATCTTTTTTATCAGCACCGTGTTGACCCCGAAGTGCCAATCGAAGACGTGGCGGGAGCAGTGAAGGACCTGATCCAGGAAGGCAAGGTGAAGCACTTCGGCCTTTCAGAAGCGGGAGTGCAAACGATCCGCCGCGCGCACACGGTCCAGCCTGTCACTGCATTGCAAAGCGAATACTCGCTGTTTTGGCGCGAGCCCGAAAAGGAAATGGTGACGACGCTCGAGGAACTGGGGATTGGTTTCGTTCCTTTCAGTCCTTTGGGCAAAGGATTCCTGACCGGGAAAATCGACGAGAACACTTCCTTCGACAGTTCCGATTTCCGCAACATTGTGCCGCGCTTTACGCCGGAGGCTCGGAAAGCGAATCAGGCGGTCGTCGATCTGCTGACTCGGGTGGCAGAGCAGAAGAAGGCGACACCTGCGCAGATTGCCCTTGCATGGCTGCTGGCGCAGAAGCCGTGGATTGTTCCCATCCCGGGCACCACAAAGTTGCACCGGCTGGAGGAAAACATCGGAGCAAATGATGTTGAACTGAGCTCGGACGAGCTGCGAGAGATCGATAGTGCCGCCTCGAAGATCACGATCCAGGGCGCTCGGTATCCGGAACATTTACAGCAAATGGTGGGTCGCTGAGCGCTCGCATCCTAAGCGAGCGTCGACGTTATAGACGATGACATCGAATGAGTAAACAACAATCAAAAGCAGCAGAGAAGATGATCGGCAACTTCGCTCCAAAGTTGGTTGAATTGACCGACCCAGTGCTTTTCGATGACGTCTGGGAACGCACGGAGTTATCAAAGGGCGATCGCAGCCTCATAACGGTGGCCGCACTGATTGCATTGAATCGTCGGGACCAGTTGAGATTTCATCTAGGCAAAGCGATAGAAAACGGAGTTAAGGAACAAGAACTGATCGAGGCAATCACGCATCTCGCATTACTCAGGCTGGCCCAACGCCATGAGCGCCATCATGATCGCGAAGGACCTGTTTTCTAAAGCCTGAACGCGAGAAGTTTTAACAGAGAGGAGCCGGAGTCCACATGCCAGCGCGGAACGATGCTCTACCAGACCGTCTTTCGCGATGTCGCGAAATTAACATCAGTATGACCGGCAGAAACTCAGGACGCACGATCTCAATCCCCGTCTGGTTCGTATTGGAGGGCGATAATCTTTACCTCTTGCCGGTGCAGGGGTCGGATACACAGTGGTACAAGAACGTGCTCAAAAACCCGAAGATTCGGATCGATGCGGGCGGCGCAGAGGCTGAATTTCAGGGCGTTCCTCTCACTGATGCCACACGGGTCTCGCGTGTGATTGAGAAATTCCGAGACAAGTACGGGAGCAACGACGTGAAGAAGTACTATTCAAATCTCGACGTTGCTGTCGTCGTTCCGTTGCAATGAGCGCCATAACGACTCGCAGAACGGTTATTCTCGAAGATGTGAAGATCAACGGCAAAACTGCATTTCCGTGGCAGGCAAGGAACGGCATGGGCTCAGCTGATCAGGATACCGCCAGATTGGTACGCTTGATTGCCGCCTATGCTCCTCACGATGGCACTTTTGCGCTGCGAATCCCGGGTCTGCACGCCAGTCGCTATTCACGAATAAACAAGGAGTGTGTGCATGATCTTCGCTTACCTTGCTTGTCAATCATTGCCCAGGGAGCGAAGACCGTCGTCGTGGGGCGGCAGGTCTATGAGTACGACCCTTCGCGCATGCTCGTTTACTCGGTAGCAGTGCCCGTTGCTGCTCAAGTCACGCAAGCCAGCCATTCCGAGCCCTACTTTGCACTAAGGCTGGACCTCGAACCGCAGAAGATTGCGGAGCTGGTCTTGAAGGTCTATCCCCACGGCGTGCCGCCGGTGCAAGAAAGGAGCGCCGTCTACATCACTCCGGTCGACGATAGCGTTGTTAGCGCCGCGATCAGGTTAATGGAATGTCTCGCACAGCCCGGGGATACGCAACTGCTTGCCCCGCTGGTGGTGGATGAGATTTTGATCCGATTACTGCGCAGCCCGATTGGTGTTCGTGTCGCGCAGATGGGCTTTGCCGAGTCCAGCGTGCACCGCATTGCGAAGGCGATCTCCTGGCTGCGCGCCAACTTCGCTCAACCCATGAGAGTCGAAGCGTTGGCCGAATTGGTGCACATGAGCGTCTCCTCATTCCATGAGCACTTTAAGTCGGTCACTTCCATGAGCCCGCTGCACTACCAGAAGGTGCTGCGCCTTCAGGAGGCGCGACGCCTGATGCTGTCCGCAATGATGGATGCAAACGCGGCGAGTCGGCGTGTGGGCTATCTAAGCGCGTCTCAGTTCAGCAGAGAATACCGCCGCTTCTTCGGCAATGCCCCCACCCAGGATATCTCCCGATTGCGTAACGATTCTCGACTCTGGATTTAAGGCCTCTCGTGGCGCTGTGACCTACGGCTCCCAGTTGGCGGAAAACGTAGAATCTCGGCGTCAGGTTGCGGAGGCTATAGAAGCTGGTTTTTCGATCCTACCTCATTGATCCAGAGGGGCCCGCACGCACCAGGAGGGTTTGCTCTCCCCCAGTACCCTGGCACTTATGGAATCTTTATGGAGTCCTCAGGAGTTTCTCAGGCGTAACTCGCTATCGTGCCGTCGGGGAACATTTGGTTCGTCGAGTCTCGGGTGGCTGCGGAACGCCGCGATAACCGGACAGTTTGAAGCACGCATTCGCTTGAGTGCTCCAGATCAGTAGCGAGAGCTTGGGAATAGGCATCTCAAGAAAAGCCGAAAATCGGTGCTGCGACGAGGAATTCCGGGACGAATTCAAACGCCGGTCACGGCGGCGTCGCTGGCCAGATAACAGGAGGGGGAGATGCGTTCGCTTCAAGAAGTTCAAAAGGAAAGTAGAGGTTCTTGGCTGTTGTTGATCGCATTGATCGCCACAGTCGCCACGCCAAGCCGCGTGTTCGCAGATGATACGAGTACGGATAAGAATCCCAGTAATCCGCCCGGGACGACCACTCCGGCGAAAATGAATGCCCCGGCGCCGTTGACCGAGCGCGAGCGATGGCTGCTCGATGAGGTGGAGGAACTCAAGAAGCGCGTCGCTGACCTTGAGTCTAAGGCCAATTCGTCCGCAGCCCCTGCTGCGCCTACGCTCCCCGCGCAGCCAGCTTCAGCGGCATCACCTGGCTCACCGGTTGCGGCCGCAGCAGAGACTACAGCAAGAGCAGTTGAAGCGACAACCGCGACCACGACCGTTAATCCGGGCAGCGCGGAATCCTCCTCGACACAAACAGAGCGCTCCGGGCTACCCCAACAGCCCGCGAAGCCAACACCTGAGGTACCGTTTTCGTACGCAGACTGGACGTGGCTCAACGGCACATCACGCAACAAAGACGCCGTGTGGGATTCAAAATACTTCACGCCGGAATTCCGGGCGGACACCAACTACATCCAGGATTACAACCAGCCGAAAGACCACACAATGGGCGGCTCGACGGAGGCCTTCCGGAACGGTGAAGTCCAGCTGGAACAGTTGAGCTTTGGCGGCGACTTGCACGTGGGCCAAGTGCGCGGCCGGATCTTGACCATGTTTGGCTTGTTTGCCACGACGACTCCGCGCAATGACGCCAGCGCAGGGGTCGGTCAATGGAATCTCAACGACGCCTACAGGTACTTCTCGGAAGCCTATGGCGGGTATCACTTCAACGTGAACCACGGCCTCAACGTCGACGCCGGAATCTTCGTGTCGTATATCGGGCTGTTTAGCTACTACAACTTCGACAATTGGGCTTACCAACCCTCGTACGTTTCTTCGAACACGCCGTGGTTCTTCAACGGCGTCCGAGTTCAGTGGTTCCCAACGGCCAAGTTGAAGATCGAGCCCTGGTTTATTAACGGCTGGCAATCCTACGCCAAGTTCAACGGCCACCCAGGCCTTGGAGGGCAGATCTTGTGGCGTCCCAAGCCCTGGATTTCCATGGTCTCCAACAACTACGGAATGGGTACGGATACGCTTGGTGTTCCGGGGCGCTCGCGCATTCACACCGACAACAGCATCGAGGTCAAGTACTTCGATCATCCGGAAAGCACCGGCCTGGACAAGATGGCGTTTTCTCTTACGGGTGACCTCGGATGTGAATACGGCGGTACGGGCCCCGGCACAATCGTGAGTTGCCATAACAGTCACAACGGCCACCCAAAGCAGAGCTTCGCCGGATGGATGCTCTATAACCGGTGGTGGTTCAACAAAGATAAGTTCGGCATTACGCTCGGCGGCGGCAAGTTGGACAATCCCGGCCGCTACCTGACGTTGCTCCAACCCATTAATGGGGCAACCGCGGTCTCCGGCTCGCCATACTTTCCCGCTGTTCCGGGCAGCGTATACAAGGCCTACGATGCGACGGCCACTTTCGATTGGATGCCCGCACAATACATTACCTTCCGCTTTGAGACCGGATACCGCCACGCCAATGTGCCGTACTTTTCGGGACGGGACGGGATTACCCCTCCCGGCGGCAACGTCGCACCCGTGGCCAGCAATGGAAGCATAGGCACAGCCGCAAGTTACATCTGCACGAATGGTTCGACTTCCGCGGTCTCCAATTTTTCACCTTCCGGGAACGGTTTTGCCGCCGACAATGTGGGTGGAGGCGTATCAGCATCCTGCGCCGCCTACGGTACCGGCTGGACCGCTTGGCAGCCCGATCTTCGCAGAGGCCAGGCCGTCAACACCATCGCCATCATGGTCAAATTCTGATCGACAAGATCTGCGACAGGAACGCGGTTAGCGACGACGTGTCACCAACCACGTGGATCGCACACTGTAATTTCCCGCGTTCACGAAGCGGCGCAGAGCTTGTGAGTCTGGCGCGAACTCGTCAGGAAGGAACTTCAAGGCGACGAAGCGGTGGAGCTTGGTGTCCTCAGCTTTATAGACCAGCGCCCATCCCGCCACCACCGAGATTCTCCAGGATGCGGTAGTGGGAGACGGTCTGCCCGATCAGTGACTGGGAATCCGCCATTTGGCGCTCATCTTAGGTTGCGACTTGGGGCAAGTCAACGAACCATAGCGACGCGGGTAGTAGGTGTAGTAGGTGCTAGGGGAGGCGCATGTTGCGAGGTGGGTAGCCTCCCCCTCCTTACGGCTACTACAGCTACTACAAACGAACGGGGCCCCTCTAAGCGAATCCAGGGAAATCGCCCAAAAAAGCACATGTCCCGGTGACCCGACTTATCAGGAGTTGCTCTGCCGCCGGCGACGCCTAGCTCAATTGATCCAGTATTTCCAGTCGCGCCGAGCTACAAATTAGTTGTGTAGCCCAAGTCCTGCTCGGCGAAACGTTTCTTGCGTTCATCGTCGCCTGCGAGTAGAAATGCAGAATGGTGAAGACCGTATGGAACCACGTGCGCTCCTCCATCGATCAGATCCTGCTTGAGGCGCCTATGAAGTTCTGGAAGTTCCGACCAATGGGCCGTTGAGCGACCGCTATTTAGGATCGTCGCGGTTAGTTGCACGCAGTAGGTATAGCAAGTAGCCGATGAGCGTCAGTCCGCCGATAATGATGGCAATTAATATTCGGGCGAGAAGCATTGTGTTGCCGTGGCGAAAGCTTACCGCATCTTGCGCTGTTCAGAGGTACGTGGCGTTCACATCCAGTTCACGGCGGCCCGTTACAGTTGGTCACGGAAGCGAGGGCATGTGAACTACGACCCATTAGTGGAATTGATTCACATTGCAGAAGGGTGCTGCGCCGATCACGGCCGTTTGAGCAAGGCGGCCGCACTGCAAGATTTGCAAACAGTGCTGCGAGCAAATCCTGAATTGTGCGAGCTATAACGCTGCATGGCGGCAAAGCTCCCTGCTGGGCGCGGCAGGAATTGACCTGCAATCCTTTCGGGATGGTATCGTAGCGCATGAAGAAAATTGCTGTCAGCAACAGAGAGAAGAACCAGAAACGGACCACCAAGCAGAGGGTAGTTGCAGCGGCCAAGCCAACCCCTGATCGAGTTCGCCTAAGCGTTAGCGTAAATGACAATAAACCCGAGCCTATGCGCCTACTAGGCCAACGCGCTACAATTCCCGAAATAGGCGCGATTATTAGGGTGCTGCCAGACCGCTTCCAGAAGGCTATATTCGCCAAGTCTGTTAAGGTGGAAAGCATCTCCGTGAAGGACGGGGTCACAATCTTCCACGCCACGACAGCCTTTTAGCGTTCTGAAGCAGAAAGAAGCCGGCCAAGGTCCGATCAACCTAACTAGCTGACCATTCCAAATCGGGATTATGACGGACTGTCCCGCAGAATTTCTTCCCACACCCTTGGCAAATTGCCTCGAATTCTTCGTCGGAGGTCCAACCAGCGACGTCGGACGATTGTTCAAGTCCACAAAAAGGCACTCCAACAATTGTTCCTGTGTTTCCATTGGACACCTCGTTGATTAGATGACTCGCCGGGTCGCAATGACTGCGGGGAAACAGGAACTGAGGTTCGGACCGTCACACTCGGGTTGGCTAAGGTATTTACCCTATTGTTTCGGTTTCTTGCTTTTGCCAAGCTCGGTCCGCCAACTGTTTTACCTCTCTCGAATTACCCCAGACCCGGGATTCCGACCCCCGGGTCTCTTTTTTTACTCTATCCGCCGTGCCGCTTCTTGTCCCGGTAGTTCGCCCAACAGCGATGAATGGCAAGAGCTAACGCGATGCCGATAATGAGCCCGCCCACCACTGCAACACTGTGGAATACCATGATGGGATTGAAGGCTCGGGCAAAGGTGCACGCAATACCGTAAGAACCTGAACTTCGAACCTGGTGAGTTAGGAACCCAACTAGAGACGCATGCGTCCTTCTGGGTTGGCTTGCCTGAACAATCAACACGGGCACGCTGTTGTGGGCCCGATTGACCAACGAGTGGTGAGTGAGCTTGCCGGACCCTCATTTCGAAATGGAAACTGGAATCCATGTGCAGATAATGGCAGATGATGCTGTCTCGTTATTAACGATTGGGAACTTCGATTGACAGTGGACCGGAGGATAGTCGAAATATAGATTATCGGAGCTCACCCGTGCCACGAAAAAATGGTTTCGCAGTTTTGACAATTTTAGTTCTAATCCTCCCCGTTGGTTTCTGGTTTCTGTGGCTGAATCGTCCGCCTCACTCACCCAGCGTATCCGGCCGCAGCCAAATCACGCACGACGGACTAGTGAAAACTAATTTGGCTTCTGATGGCTCGTTTCTGTATTTCACGGAAATATCCGGAGAGAGTTCAATTATTTCAAAAGTTGCCGTCACGGGTGGCGATGTTTCCAAATTTCTCAGCACTTTTCCGAGTGTCCAGTTACTCGATGTTTCTACGACCCATTCTTCTTTGCTGGCAGCTGAAAACAGGGTGGGGCCGTCCTCGGAGAAACCCTTTTGGGTGTATCCGTTGCAAGGTGGCCCCGCTAAACGCTTCGGCGATCTAACTGGCCAGGAAGCCGTGTGGGCTCCCGATGGGCAGCACGTACTGTTGGTGAAAGGTTCTGGTCTATATATCACCACAGCGAATGGCGGGCCGACCAAAGAGCTTGTTAACGTGGAGGGGACGCCCTACTTCCCGCGATTTTCACCCAATGGCCAGCGTGTCCGTTTCAGCGTTGGGGATATCTCCCAGAACACATCTTCGATCTGGGAAGTGAACAGCGACGGCTCAGGTCTGCATGCGTTGCTGCCGGACTGGCACGATGTTTCATCCAAATGTTGCGGTACTTGGACTGTCGATGGGCGCTACTACATATTTCAGGCCACTGAGAACGCCCTGGGCAGCAGCGGAAACCTTTTTGCGATCGCGGAGTCTACCGACCCATTGGAGAGACGGAGATATGAGAAGCCAGTCAGACTCACCGAAGGCGCGATCTCATTCTCACGTCCGGTGCCTGCCGCAGATAGCAAAAAACTTTGGACTCTCGGGCTAAATATTCGTGGAGCAGTGGTGAAGTATGAACCTACTTCCGATAAATATGTGCCATTTCTATCTGGTATCTCTGCCAGCGATCTGGACTTTTCCGCGGACCGTCAATGGGTCACTTACGTTTCCATTCCTGAAGGCACGCTTTGGCGTTGCCGTATTGATGGATCGCAACAGCAGCAATTAACTTTCTCGCCAGGAAGGGCCGCTCTCCCCCGATGGTCTCCAGATGGACAGCAGATTGCGTATGTGAATGTACAACCAGGGCAACCTTGGGCGATCTTTATTGTGCCTGCGGAAGGTGGCAAGTCCCAACGTCTGGTATCAGAAAAACTCACGCAGATAGACGTGAACTGGTCAAACGACGGCGACAAGATCATTTTTGGCCGCATCACGCAGCACACTGCGGAAGGTCTCAGCATCGTGGCCTACGATCTGAAGTCGCACGAACTTTCCACCATTCCTGGCTCGGAGGGCCTTTTCAGTCCACGGGTATCGCCAGACGGCCGCTACATTGCGGCTATCTCCGGAGACCTCACCAAGCTGAAGTTGTATGACACTCAAGCAAAAAAGTGGTCGGAGTGGCAGACGTTGGAGTCTGGAGCGGTAAACTACCCGGTATGGTCCTCCGATAGCAAATCGATCTACTTCGATGATCTCGTGAGCGGAGAAGGGGCTTACTGCCGTGCCAAAGTCGGAGAGAATCACTACGAACAAGTATTTCTCCAGACAGGCATCGAGCGATACCTTGGGCCATTTGGACCTTGGTCTGGCCGCGCGCCTGACGGCTCGGTACTCTTTGTTCAAGAAGCCAGTACCCGCGAAATTTACGAACTCCGAGTCGACTTGCCGTAGCCGAGGATATGGGCAAGGGCACCGAGAGGACTCGCGTGTAATTCCGCGCTGCGACAAGTGAACGATGGCAAAGCCGGACTTCAACGCACCACCAGCGAACGCCAAACGCGCAGGGAGACGCGTGAGCATGAAAATTCCTGTTTTGTGGCTTCTAGTTTGCTTCTCGATCGTGTCTTTTTCCTTCGCACCACCAATGCATGGTCAGCAGGATTCCAAGAGCGATCGAAAGGTTGCTACCCGGGTAGAGCCTGACTATCCACCCGTGTTGAGGATGCGGCAGATTGGGGGAACCGTGCGGTTGGAAGTGACAATCACGCCCCAAGGAACTGTCGAAAGCGCAAAAGTGCTTGGAGGAAATCCCATCCTTGCTGAATCCGCGGTCACAGCCGTTAAGAAGTGGAAATATATGTCCGCCCAAACGGCGACAACGACGACGGTCTCGATCGTATTCAATCCTTATGAGTAGCGAAGTCTCAAACCATCAGTTTTCCCGGTTCATCGCAGTTCATGTTGATGGAAACGGCGATTCAAGGTATCGCAGGCAAGCCCTTGTACCTGGTAAACGCGCTCATCGAATGGCGCAACTGCCCTCGAATCAGCGTCCCATTGAAGTAATATCCCGTCCGCCACAATCACTTGTTTTAGCCGCGTCGCACCGTCGTGGCTTCGCTGATTCAGGACCACTTCGCCGCATCAGAAGCGCGGCGCTTGGATTCCAAACATGCGAGCTCCAGCCCCTCTCTCCGGTCACCAGGTGATGGCTTCCGAATAAATCTCTGTACGGTTAGACTCAGCTTGGCGGGAGGCGAGAAAGGCGATTTTAGTGGCGCATCAATTTGACGAGGAGAGGGGCGATGGCATCTTGGAGGCTGTGGGCGATCATGCCTGGGCGAACTGTACCCCTCTTCTGAGCAAGCAAGCCGAATAAGAGAGCAGACGCGGCGATGACAGAGGCCCGCTGAAGCCCCTGATACGCATGCGCCGCCCCAAAGGCCACCGCCGAAAGAACAATTCCAGCGGGAATACTGCGCGTGAGGGCCATCATTTGACGTTGCAAATAGTTGCGGTAGATAACCTCCTCGCAGACACCAGCAGTAATCGATAAGGCTATCCACATCAGCATTTCATTCCAGGTCTGCGGCAGTAGATAACTGATGGAGTGCTCGGCTGACCCTTCGCTCTGATGCGAGCGGAATACCACTCTGAATCGCGGTCTGCAGCCCGGTGTCCCATTCGCGAAGGGTGGACATCTGCTCGATCCCGGCGTTCAAAAATTCCCGCGAAAATCCCGGATTGGAGGGAGCAGCTTGGGTTGGAGCAGGTACCGGAGCCGCTGACGTTGTTGTTGGAGATGGAGCGCGATTAGCGGAACTGGCGGGGAGACTGAGAGCTACCATGGCACCAGAAGAACTGACCGAACCATTGAGGGCACTTGCGAGAGCTTGTAGCCCAACATAAGGGTGGCCACTTACGAAAATGACGGGCACCTCTGTGGACTCTCCATTAATGATGAGTGTGTGTCGCTCAGCTGCTCTCAGAGAAACTACGAACGCAAGAATGATGAGAAGCAGTGCTACGTTCGGCGAAGGATTGGAAAGTCTTTTGAGCATGATAGGTCTCCTGCGATGGAGATATTGAATCTGGTCACCGGCTTTGATCGGCCTGATTTGTTAGTCCAAAAGAAGTGATGGATTTTTATATCACAGCCATGGGCTGCGAAGTTGGATTCAGCCTCAGGGGCGGCGGGCCGCGGGGCAGACGAAGAGTACGAAGTGAGCGAGCGCCATGCCTGCCGGTTGTTGGGGCAGTGGCGAAGGACACAACGCTACGCCGCGACCCGGAGGACCGACGAAAATGCTCTGACGGATGCGATCATTGCCCTGGCCAGTGAGTGCGAGCCGAGTGCAGAGTGCGGACGTTTCGGGTAGTGCTCTAAATGTATGTTGTTGGTGGTGGCGAGGGAATGTGTAGTGCTTCTACACGTGAGGTGAACTACTGTAAGTTTTGCCAGTTCAACCTCATCGCGCAATTTCTGTAGTCTAGTTCAGAAAGGAGTACGCGCAAAACTACAACACGCTGACCGACGAGCAAGCCAACAGTTTTATCAAGCGCTGGACTACAACTGAGGAACAGATGGCCCAACTTCGCTTGCAGTGGATGCCCGAATTCGAGAAGGTGATCTCCCCAAAGAAGACCGCCATGTTCTACCAAATCGACCGGCGTCTCGGTCTCATGGTCAAACTGCAACTGTCATCCCAGATTCCTTTGGTCAAGCCATAGCCCAACACAATCCCCATGAAGGCCCTCCCGCACTCTTCGGAGTAGTGCGATGGCCTCTCAAGGTTCTGTACCCGTATGTGGAGTGTGCATTCCGAGCCGAGGAACAAGAGCAACTCCGTCGTCGCGCCTTCGAACCACACGAACAGCGGGAGACAGTACGGGCATGATCTGGAAGATTGGCCGCAAGCAGAATCGAAGTTAGTTCAGCAGCGGACGAAAGCGGCAACTGCGTAGTGTGCAAGTCCAAAAATGTTGTCGCCCGTCGAGTTCTCCTGAAGGTCCTCAAGCAGGGCGCACTTCAGGTATGCGCCGGAGGTTTGATCATGCAGATGCGTAGCCCCGCGACCGACGTAGCATCATCGGTCATTTGTGCCCTGTTTTTTCTGCTTTCCCTGCTCTGCAATGCCGCCAACGCGCAGCAGTCGCTCCCAGACACCCCAAAAGCGAAGAACATCACGACACAAACGAAGTCACCGTCAGATAGTGGCTGGCCGCGCACCTTCATCAGCGGCCCCGACACCTTCACCATCTATCAGCCTCAGGTCGATAAATGGAATGAGAACCTCATTGATCTTTATTGCGCTGTCCAGATGGAGACAGGAAAAGAGAGTGCTGCCAAGTACGGGGTGGTCTGGTTCCAAGCGCGGACCGAAGTTGACAAGGTCAACCGGTTGGTGATGCTCGACCAGCCGAAGATCACAAAGGTGAAATTTCCTGTGGCTCAGGACAAGGAAGCCTTACTGACTGCGCTTTTAGAAATGAAATTGCCAGGGGCCACTAAAACTATATCGCTCGATCGACTGGAGGCGGAGCTCGACGCGGACAACGAACCGGTCAAGGGTGTCGATGTGAACAACGACCCGCCCAAGGTGATCATTGCGAGCAAACCTTCACTGCAAGTGCTGATAGACGGCATGCCGCAGATGCGGGAAGTACCCGACACAAAACTTAAAAGGGTGATCAACACGAGATCAATCATTCTTTATGAGGCCGATAAGCAGATCTACTTCCTCAGCGTGCAGGACTGGTGGCTGCAAGCCGAAAAGTTGGAGGGGCCGTGGGAGTACGCCAAGAAACTACCTGACGATATGAAGAGAGCCGAGGAATTTACTGTCAGCCAGAGCCAGATGCAGAATCCTGAAGGCGAACAGACCAAACAGCAACCCTCGCTGAAACAAACCGGGGAAAAGGCCGAGATTCCGGTGGTGGACATTGTCTTCGGGCCTGCAGAGCTGATCGAAACCAAGGGCGAGCCAAAGTACAGTCTCGTTCCCGGCACTGGTCTCGAGTATGTGATCAATACCAGCGGCAATATTTTCCGGTTCAATGCCGAGTACTACATCCTGATCTCGGGCCGTTGGTTCAAAGGCACGACCCTCGACGGGCCTTGGACTTTCGTAAACGCGACGGACATGCCCCCGGACTTTGCGAAGATTCCAAAAGATAATCCCAAGGCCGTCGTACTGGCGTCCGTACCTGGAACCCCTGAGTCAAAAGAGGCGCTGATTGCCAACTCGATTCCGCAAACGGCAACCATCACTCGTTCGGAGGCAAAGATCACCGTGCAATATGACGGCGAAGAGAAATTTGTCCCGATTCAAGGCACTTCAATGAGCTACGCTGAGAATACCAGTACTGCTGTCATTAAGGTGTCTGACGACAACTACTACTGCATCGAAGCAGGTGTCTGGTTCAATGCGCGGTCGCCGCAGGGTCCGTGGATCGTGGCCGACACGGTGCCCGTACAGATCTACGACATTCCGCCCAGTTCTCCGCTTTACTACGTGACCCACGCGAAGGTGTACGGTTCGACTCCGGAAGTGGTGTACGTAGGTTACACGCCCGGATACTACGGCACAGTGGTCTCGGCCAACACGATGACCGTGGTTTACGGAACAGGTTGGTATTACCCACCGTATATTAGTTCCACGATGTGGTCCGGTTGGCCCTATACGTACGGTGTAGGAGCAGGGTTCGCCTATAACGAGGATACCGGGTGGAGCTTCGGCTTTGGTTACGGATATGGCTACTATCCAGGGTATTACCCGTGGTGGGGACCGATGGGCTACTACGGATGCTGCTGGTATCCGTATTACGGATGGGGCGCTTGGGGCGGGGCCGCCGTCGCCAATGTGTACGGAGTCTGGGGCAATACGGCGTATTCGCGCACCGGAGCTGCCTGGGCAAATCCCTATACCGGCAATTATGGGGCTGCAAGCCGCGGCGCCTATCACAACACCCAAACTGGCAGGAGCACAGTTGCGGGACGCGGTTCCAATACCAACATCTACACTGGTAACACGGCCGGCTATCGCGGCGGAGCAACCTACAACCCGAACACCGGAATCGTTGCCGGAGGTGGCGCAGGATACGTTGGCAACATCTATAGCGGCCAGGGCACGGCAAATCGCGGTGGTTTCGTTTACAACACCAACACGAACGCCGGTATCGCCGCGGGGAAGAACAACGTCTATGCGGGCAAAGATGGCACGGTGTACCGCTACAACAGGGATGGCGGTAATTGGTCGAGCAACAGCGGCAACGGCTGGCAATCCGTCAACAAGCCGGAGACAAAGCTGCAAACCCAACAGCAAATGCGCAGCAAAGGCACGCAGCGTACGCAGAACTTCAACTCGATGCGCAGTTCCGGCGGCGCTCGCATGGGAGGAGGTAGACGGCGCTAGGCGGTGGCTCATGCTGCGTGTCAGCGTACTGCGCTCATGTTTTCAATCCTCCATTTGCCGTCACGAATGGTGCTGACAAAATTGGGTTGGTTCGGTCATGATTGACTACACGCATGACTCTTCCATCGCATGCGCTTATCCTAGTCATAAGGTGCATTGAATTGGACGCCACAAATGGCATCTGTGCATAGGAAGAGCGTTGTTCCTTGTCCCGTATAAACGCCAACCCTTTTTCGCCGGGATACCGGTCGATGAGAAGCACATCACCTGGCCGCACTTGCACCGTGGCCAGCAGCCTCGCAATCGGGCTGACCAGATAGCGTTCGATGGCGCGGTTCAGGTGGCGGGCACTGTATCTCTGATCGGTGCCCTCTTCGAGCAGGAACTCTCGTCCTTAGTCCGTTATTCGGAACGAGAAGGGGCGCGCTGTCGAATCCGATACGCGCTTCTGTACTTGCCCCAACTCGATCTCCAGCACTTCATCAAGTTCGTCACATTTCAATAGATGAAACACCACCACTTTGTCCAACCGGTCCATAAATTCCGGCGAAAACTTCCTCCGTGCCGCTTCCACCGCCGTTTTCTCCACTTTCTCGTCCAATCCTGTCGTTGCCTTGTCCTTCGGCTGGACGAATCCCATCCCTTCGTGCATCAACTCTGTGCTCTCTCCCCGCCGAGGTTCGACGTCAGGTAAATCACCGTCTGCGACAAATCCACTCTCCGGTTATCGCCCAACGTTAGCGTCGCCTTATCTAGCATTCCCAGCAACAGCTGCCACAATGCGTCGCTGGCCTTCTCAATCTCGTCGAACAGCAAGAAGCTTAGTTTCAGCTCGTCACGATGGCTGGCAGCCAGAGCTTCCTGGGTTATCAGCGGATGGGTCTCCCGGTGACCAAACCTGGAGGACTGCCAATCAATTTTGCGATCTCATGCGAGTGCTGGAATTCCGCGCAATTCACTTTGCAGCTCGATAATTCTTCGAACGACTAATGCTATGCCGACGATCAGGCGCATGAGTCGAAGGTCGGCTCCGGGCCAGCCGTGAGCGAATGTGGAGAAAAGTCGTCGCAAAACAGGTCGAGCATAGAACTTCCCAACGCCAGCCGAAAACCCCAAAAGGCACGCGCGAAACACTCTTTTGAGTGAACTAAAACTCGATGATTCCGCGCTTCAAACCGATCATCGCGGCGTGGGTTCGGTCGTTGGCGCCCAATTTGGAGAGGATGTTCCGGACTTGGCCCTTGACGGTTTCTTCGCTGACCGAGAGCTGTGCAGCAATCTCTTTGTTGGCATTCCCTTCGGCGATCAGCCGCAGGACACGGATCTCCGCTGGGGTCAACGAGTCATCGGTGGCATGTTCGGCAAGTTGGAAGGAGGCCTCAGGAGAAAGTGCTTTTTTCCCGGTATGGACGCAACGAATCGTTTCCAGCAGTTCCTTGTGCAAGCTATCTTTTAGAAGGTAAGCCCGAGCGCCAGCTTTGATGGCGCGCAGAATCTGGACGTCGCCGCTGTAGGTGGTCAGTACAATGATTCCTGCCTCGGGAAATTCGCCGCGAATCGCGATCATGGCATCGACGCCGTTCATTTCCGGCATCTGCAAGTCCATCAGCGTGACGTCCGGATGGTGCACACGGAATTGCTGGATCGCTTCGCGCCCATTGGAGGCTTCGGCGACTAAACTCATGTCCGCTTGACCAGCGACGAGCGTAGCGATCCCTCGGCGGACGAGGGGATGATCGTCGACAGCCAGAATTCGAATCGGGCCGGGACCGCCACTCATGACCTTATCTCCGTGTCTTTCCCAGAAAACTTATTAGCCAACCACGAACGGCGGGGAACAGAAGATCCCTCGTAAGCATGGGGGGCAGGAATCCTCAGCTCAAGCTCCGTACCAGAATCGAGCTCACTCCACACCGCCAGCTTACCGCCCAAAAGTTTGGCGCGTTCGCGCATGCCTCGCAAGCCGTAGTGTCCGGGCCGTCCGCCTTCATTCAGAAGCCTTGGGTCAATGCCCTTTCCGTCATCCCGGACCTGCAAGCGAAACCGCCGTTCGTCATACCGGATTTCCACTTCGATCCGCTGCGCCTGCGCGTGCTGGAAGGCATTGCGCAGCGCCTCGCTTGCAATCCGGTAGACTTCGTCTCGCAGGATCGGGCGGAGCTCCCGTGGCGTACCTTTCACCTCCACGTGAAAGACGGCGGAATCCTGGCTGGTTTCACTGGTCCTGAGTTCTTCTCCGAGAGTGCTGATCGCCCGGGCAAGATCGTTGGTCACGACCGTCGAGGAGCGCAACCCCTGTATGGCATACCGGCCCTCGGTAATCGCCTGAGCTGCCTCATCGATAGCACTCGCAAGTGTTTTCTGGGCCTCGTCCGGGCGCGTTGGGAACAGGTTATAGGCACCTTGAAAACGGAGCAACACCCCGTGAAAACTTTGCAGCAGCGTGTCGTGCAGATCCCGCGCAATGCGTGTACGCTCGCTGACGCGCTCTTCCAGCCGAATGTTGAACTGGCGCGCCACCTGACGGAGCCGGAGTTGATAAAGCGCCCAGAGCAATACGAGAAAAGCGACCACGCACGACACGCGGAACCACCATGTCTGCCACAGCACCGGCTCGACTTCGAATGGGAGAATGGCTTCCGTACTATTCCACACTCCATCGCTGTTACTGGCCATCACGTGAAACCGATACTGACCTGACTCCAGGTTCGTGTAAGTCGCTTCACGGGCTGATGTCGACTCCGTCCAGGATTGATCGAACCCGTCCAGCCGGTACATGAACCGGACGCGTGTAGGAAACGAGAGACTCAAACCTGAGTAACTAAGCGTGATCTTCTGATAAGGCGGTCGCACGCGAATCTGCTCTCCCAATTGAATGAGACGGCCGTCGACGGAGATTCCATCCACATGCACCAGCGGTGGTGCAGAATCGAATTTCATGGATGTCGGACTAACGAAAGAAAGCCCTCGATTCGTGGAGAACCAGATTCCCCCACTCGGGTCCACCGCAATGGATTTGTGCCGTCTTACACCTTGCGTACTGAGAAGGCCGTCACCGAGACCATATTCCCGTATATCACTGCTAGCAACCGCTTGGCGCAGTAACTTGTCCCGGTCGACGCGGACAATGTGTTTTGCGGTTGCCATCCAGAGAGCGCCCACTTTGTCTTCCGCAATCGCGAAGATCTCCTCACGCACGGAGTCTGGTACATCGTCGCTTACTGCATGCACGGTTCCCGAACGGAGGAACGCCAGACCGTTATCCGTTCCGATCCACAGGACGCCGTTGGAGTCCGGCAGAAGGCAGTTCACGTTGCCGGGAGGCAATCCGTCTTTACTTGTATAGGCTCGCAAGTGTCCTTCCGAAAGCTCATTGAGTCCGTTGGGCGTTCCAAACCACATAGTTCCGCCGGAGCTCTCGGCGATAGAAGAGATGCTGTTCGAAACTAAACCATTCGCCACGGTGTAGGTCGTGAAGCTCCCATCCTTGAGCCGGCTGAGCCCGGCGCTTAAGGTCCCAGCCCATACCGTTCCATCACTGCTCCGATGAACCGCATACACCCTGTTTTGGGCAAGCCCATCCGCAGCCGTGTATGTCTTCGCTATAAACGAAGCACCACTCTCTCGCAAGTTAGTGAGCCCACCGCGTCGTCCTATCCACAATTCTCCTTTGCGTCCGTCAATCGAGTAGACAATGTCTTTCTGTACCGCACCTGCGGTGATGCGCCCCAGATGGCCCTCTTTGCGCCAATATAAACCTCCTTCGCTCGGACCGAACCAAGTGCGTCCTTCCGAGTCGACATAAAGGGGGCCGTTGTTCCGCGACGGCACGCCACCGGAAGCGTAGTACGTCATGAACACGCTGTCGCGAAGACGTTCGATTCCGTCCGCCCTGCCCACCCAAAGACCTCCTTCACGATCCTCGAATAAGGCAGTAACCGGCTCGGCCGACCAGCCTTGGCTGGAATCGACGGACGTGACCCCGTCGTTGCTAACGCGCGCCAGGCCGTTCGAAGTCCCTATCCAGACGTTCGTTTCCTGGTCTCGCGCCATGGCAACGATTTCCACGTTTTGCAAGGCCTCGGATGAGGAAACCCGCGACAATCCCCTCACGTCCCAGCGCACCAGACCTTTGTCCGTGCCGATCCACAAGTCGCGACCGTTCAGCGTTAACAATGCGTTGACTTTCCTGTCAGGCAGTTCCCCGACAAAACGGGAGACGCGCTGACCGTTTAGCGAATAGAGCCCTTGTTCCCTTGTGCCCAGCCAGTCCACGCCGTCAGCCAACTCGATCATCGATATAACATGTGTTGGCAACTCATCCCTGGTCGCGCTGGTCACAAATTTCCCCTTCTTGTCGCGCAATATCCCTTTTGTCAATCCTATAATCAGCAGCTCACCATTTTTCCCGGTACACATGGCGGTAATGTCGGACTCCACCTGCGACGAATCTGAAGTAACGCTCCGAAACGCCCCACTTCGATCTCGTACCATCAAGGTCGGACCCTGTAGGCGTATCCACAAACTTCCATTCGCGTCTAGCGCCAAGCCAAGAACGGGACCGAATGGGACTGTACTGGACTCCGAATGTTCAATCAGAACGAAATTCAAACCATCAAATCGAACTAAGCCCTTTTCCGTGGCGATCCATAAATAGCCGTCGGGGGTTTGCGCAAACGCATTCACCCGTCCACCTGGAAATCCCGCCCCGGCATCCCAGCGGTCTCGTATAAACTCCGAGATCGCTTTTTTCGAACTCAAAGCGTTCGCCGAAGCCGCAAAGCACACCATCGTTAGAACGGCCAACAGCAACTTTAACGGCCATCGCGGTCTCTCGCGCTTATGGGAGGAATTCAAATTTCTCAATGACGACCTCGTTGTCATTTTGAATCGGTTCCTTCGCGGCCCGAAACACATAGAGAGTCATGCGCACCGACTCACTACCATGCGTCGGAACACCCGACGTGAATTCACGCTCGGCAACTGTACCTGTTTTGCTTTCCCCATCTGTCCCGCGCGATGTCCTGAACAAAACGCGCCCCGGCTCCCAGCGGAAGGAATGGGTGAGTACTCCGGAAGGTACCGAAAATCGCGAGGTATTTTCCGGAACGTAGAAGGGTTGAATTACAAATTGCGCATTCGCGGCGCTGCGATCTCCCCACGGACTGATCTCAACACCCATTTCCCTGTTGTTTAGCCCGGCTTCTGCATAGTCATAGGTAAACATGGCAAATGCGGCCGCCGGCTCCAATTGGGAAGTGTCGTGCAGTGTAAACGAGTAGGTGCCATAGCCAAGACTGCGTGTGAGCGTCACCTCGGCGCACGTCCATTCGCCTGACGAGTTCTTTATCCGAAGATGTAGCGCGCCCTTCGAGTCTATCCACGCATTGTTTACATCGTACAGACTTCTTCCGCCTCGGTTACTAGGGGCGCTTCGAATTCTCCATTCGTATCCGCTGAACCAAAGAGTCTTGGAGACTTGTGACCCAGGGTCCGAGCCCTTGGCCGTGGCTACCGCCACCACGTTCCCCCCGCGGCTGGGCATCTCATTCAGTGAGATTGCGGGGTGAAATCCCAACTTCACAAGCACCGCGGCATACTCGGTGCCCACATGCGTGAAATTCGTCCACGTCGCGTCAGGACGAATGCTGGTGTATGGTTCGTTCCTAATCGGCTGCACCCACCACTTGCCATTTTTCGCATACAACACCAGCTTGAGCTTGGGATTTCCGCCAATGACTCGCCCTTCGATCACATCCAGCTTATCTACACCACTTTCGGTTGCGGGGGGAATCCTGGTGAATTCGATGCTGGGTTCCGGCACACCGAGTTGCGAATGACAACTGGCGAGCAGCGATAAACAGGGCAAGACCAGAGCAGCTACTACCGAAGAACACCTTATCGGCGCCCTCGCGCCACATTCATTGGAGACGATAGCCATTCCGCTGGCGGCTGGGAGCGAAGCAGGCCAAGTCGAACCTCGATGATACGACATGTACCGCCTTGTGATTGTCCGAAACGCAGGCGTTGTTTTTTTGACCTAAGACATCCTACAACCCCAAGCGTTCCATTTGCCAGCTTTCGAGCAGGGCACGTGGTCGTACCCCGCTGAACTTAAGGGATCCAGGGGGGATGCAACGAGCGCCCCAGAGTATTACACTACCAGCTCGCGCGATCCTCGCAGCTTCAATGCAATAGGCTGCAAAGAGGGTAACTATATGACGCGCTTTCTGTTTCGCGCTTCGATTCTGAGAAAGATTCCGCATGTTGCCGTCTGCCTGTTGGCTTCCGCCTGGGTTCCGACTCCTGCGTGGGCACAACACGGCGGTCACGTTGGCGGAGGCGGGCACTTCAACGGCGGGGCACGCATGGGCGTGCCGCATGTATTTGCTCCGGCTTCACACACGACGATTTCGCGGGGGCCTGTGGGATTCGGCACTGGTCGCTTCCTCTTTCGGAGACGCCCGATTTTCATTTTCAGCAATCCTGTGTTCTTTGGCGCACCGTTTTTCAGGTTTGGCGTGGGATTCAATTCCGTTTGGTGGCCTACCTGTGGCCCTTTCTGGGCCTGGGGATTTGGCTGTAATAATTTAGCCTTCTATGGTTCTGAGAACTATGTCACCCCGCAGCCGTACGAGAGCCGTGTTTACCTCTATGGCGGAGAAGAACGCGGACTAATTGCGCTCTATCTGAATGACGGCACAGTGTACGGTGCGATCGACTACTGGTTTGTGAACGGGGACATACATTTCACCATGGTTGAGGAGGGTGGCGATAGAGCCGTTGAGCACGTGATTCCGTTCGACGAACTGGATTTGCAGAGAACCATCGACGTGAATACGAGGCGCGGATTCCGAATGGTGCTGCGCGACGAGCCTTGGCAGCAGTATTTGAAGGATCATCCGGACCTCACGCCGCCAGACCTGCGTCCTCCACAAAAGAACTAGCGGCCAGCGGCATCCTAACATGGGCGCCGACTGACGCCGTTTGTTAAGATAAGAGGCTGTTTCCTGAGATTCAGACTGCCAAGCTGATCCGGTTTTTGCAGCCCTATTGAAGTTTGCGGTATGCTGCCTCCCCATTTTCCTCTGTTCTTAGGAGGTCCCGATTGCAACATGTCCCGAAATGTCCAGTTCACAAAATTTCTGTGGCTGCCGCAACACATTGGATAAAAAAGCCCAGCGGCCCGTTTCCGAAGCCTATTCATTGCTGCAACTATAGACGCTGTCCTTACGTTCACGATGCGACGCGAGGATCTTACAAAGCCGCCGAGAGCGAGCGTATCGGCCATTCCCTGTCTCGCGTGTTACGCACAATGCGATAAATTTGCATAAGCACGGGTGGCTGAAGATTAAAAATCCCAATTATTCGCAAAGCGAGGGGCGGCAGGAGATATTCGAGGCGTCTCACGCAAGACAGAAGAGTGGGAAAATTCCGTCGTCCAAAATTTCGTGAATGTCGAATTGTATGGAGGTCTTGGGCATCGCTACTCCTGAAAAATCTGTAATGGAACTCCGTTAAGGACTGGATTCGCCTGGCGGAGGCTGCCGTGCGTAGGAGTCATCGGCTGCACGACGATATTGAACTTTTACCGACGTTTCAGATTTTGCATTAGTTATGAGCTCGCCGTCGGCTTGATCTCCGAGACCCAATGCGATCCGTCTGCCAGGTTGGCGGTCGCCAGGCATTTCATCGGCTCGATGAAGGCAGCTTCTCCTCTAGCTAGGGAGAGAGCCAAGTTTCTTGTCGATATTTTTGCGCGGAGCCACAGCGCAAGAAGTTTACGAGGCCATCGCGTGATGGGTCAAAAGAGGCTGGAACCCGCTACAGTCCCCGCTACAGTGGAAGAGAGCTCGTTCGTGAGGTGTCTGTAAGTATCTGAAAATATGGTGCGCCCAAGGGGACGATCTTAGAACTTTTCTGGGAGAATTTGTGTCATCTTTGCCACAAGCTGAAGGCTTTGTCCATCGGCTCGAATTCTTCGGAATCACCAGGTGTGGAATCGGTGGGTTGAAGACTCCAAGCATCAACTCGTAAGCGTTGAGGACGGCTCAATTGACATCCTCAGGCTAGGTATTTTGTCATGAAATCGCCGTACGACAATTTAAGAAGATCCTCGAACAGCTGCTGCTGATTCACGCTACCAAGATGTCCGAACTTGGAAACGAATTGCTTCAGGTACTCTTCCCGACTGTTCCACACCACGAACTCTTCATCCATTCCGCGAATGCCGGCTTGCGCAATAGCTTCAGGTAAGGACTCGAGAGCTCTCTTCGCCGCCGGGGCGCCTGCATAGGAACCCGACTTCGCTTGGCCCAGGAGGGCAAGAACGTATTCTCTATGTAGCTCCGGAGGAATCGCCCGTGCGTGATCCACAAATGGCGGGACAATTTTGTTGACTTCCGCGAATTGATCTCGTTTGACGATATTGATGATGTCTTCAAAAAAGGCCAGCCGCAGGCCTTCATATATAGCCCCGAGGATGTCATCTGAAAATGCACGAAGAAAATCGGACTTACTTGGCACGTCCCCATACAGAGTCAGTGCTCGTACAATCTGTTCGGTGACAAGAATCGCCTCACTCCGCGGGAATGTGGGGCTTTGTATTATTTCGGCTACAATTGGAATCAGGGCCGCGCCCTCGACGGTTTTCCTTACTAACTCATCCACAACGTGCGCGCGGTCGTGCTCATTCAGAAGGGATAGCTTTCTTCCGACAGCCGCCATTGTGCCATCAGAGAGAAGTACCTTAAAGCGCCTGCCGATTTCTGCAACCGTCGCCTGATCATCCAGCAGAAGCGTCGTTTCGCCACCAAAGCTGTCGGTAAAGAGAGCGTGTAGCGCCCTCGCGTCTCGCCCAGCGCAGCTTAGCCAGTTCACACCCGGCGAAGCGTAGCGATCAATTCCTATGAACAACCCTCTAAACGCCATACCGACACTCGCCTTCGCGCCGCGACCACCGGCTAGTGCTTTGCGCGAGCGCTATCTCCGGAATGAATAAGAATGGAGCCGTCTTCTTCCGTGTCACCGGCCAAATATTTCCGGCGCGCGGCCTCTTCGATGACCTTGCGATTCTCCAGAAACACTTCGACTTTGTCACGGTTGTCGCCTGCGAAGTCGTCGTCAAGAGCTTCGCGGCTGATAGCGCAGCGCACGCGCTTCTTGCCGTCCCGCCCGAAGAAAACGACCGTGTCGCGATCGAAATCCTCCTTCCCGGTCTTGTCTGGAAACTCCAGATCGTGTTTTTCCATAAACCAACTTACCCGTTCCGCCAGGAATGCCGTAAACGGCCTGACGTCCGTATCTATGCTGGCGCGGTCGAGCGCCACGAGATAAGCTTTGCGGTCCGTATGTCGGATCACCGTCCACGGATAACCTCCGGAGGCGAGCATCACGTTCATTAAGAAGCGCGCGATGCGGCCGTTGCCGTCCGGGTAAGGATGGATATAGCCGAATAGCCAGTGACCGAGCACGGCGCGGACAGAAGCCTCGGGCTCCCCTTCCAGGAGGTCGAAGAATACAGGCATGCCGTCCCGCACTGCCTCCCATCGCGGCGGAACATAGCGCGACGTGCGCAGGTAAACGGGTGCGTTGCGGTATCCGGCGAAGTCGCCCGGACGCATCGCGCCCGCGGTCACCTGCGGCTGAAAGAGCTGCCGGTACCAGTCCATGTGCTCCGCGCGCGCGACGGCACCTGCGGACGCACCGCCGATGACTTCGTCGACGGATTTCTTCACGAGCTGGAATGCCTGCCAGTAGCCACGCGCCGCAAGCGCGTCGCGGTCCTTGCGGTCCTTCGCGACGCCTTCCGGATTCCAGTTTCCCTGTCGCACGCGCTCGATCAGCGCCGGCGTCACCGAGTATCCTTCGATGGAAAGTGAATGGTACGCATCGCTTTTGTAGATTTCGTCCACATCGTGGAGATACGCGGCCTTGTCTTTCGGAAGGCCTGGAGCTTTCGGAAAACCGGCGACGACATGTTCCCGCGTGGCTTCCCATAGCATCTGCAGGCGGCCGGCGATTGGCGCCGCCGAGGGGCGGAGGCGGGCGAATACCTGGCCCGCTTCGAACGGGTTGCGCTCGCGCACATCGTAGCCCGCGTCCTTCATCGTCTTCACGATCTCGTCCGCGAGTTTCTCGCGGCCGGTTTCACGCAGCGCGGCGGCGAGGTAACCAGCCTTCGCGGAATGACCGCCGTTCAGCAAGAGCCGCAGCAGGTCCGTCGCGTCCGGCTGGCTCGCGAGCACCACCTGAGTCTCGACAGGGTTGCGCGCGAAGAAGGTTTCCGCCACATCGACGAGCGCGGCCGAGGGCGAGAAAAGTCGCAGGCCGTCGCGGAAGACCAGATTTTCCTTCGGCGGCATGGCCGGGATTTTCAGGTCGTAAAGCGAGGTGCCGAACAGTAGCTTCACCGTATTGTTCGCGCCTTTGGGGCTGTTCACGACAACCTGATCGGGAATGACGGTTCGCTCGCCATGCAACAGGAGCGACTGCTCGGCAGACAAGTGCCAGTCTTCGCCGAAACGCTCGGCGCAGTAGTGGGCGCAGAATTCCCAGAACGAGGCGTACCACGGCGTCGTGTCGCCTTCTTTTGCCTCGGGGCTGGAAGAAATCAGCCAGCCTTTCATGACTTCTTGCAGGAACCCGTTCTCAACCAGGCGCTCGCGGTGTACGCGGCTCAGATCGTCGGAGCGGAACACACGGCGGCCGCCGTCCTGCAGTTCTTTAAGGACATCGAGCGATTCAGCCAATCGTTCGTTCGGCGTCGGCATAGGGCCTTTCCGGTCCGTGGCATTACAAGTATATTCTGTTGCGTGAGCACAAGTATATTATGCCGTGCAAACACAAGTCAATAGTGCTGTTTCGTTACAAGTACATTCTGTCGCTCGAACACAAGTATATTGTGCTGTTATAACAGTAAATCTAATTATTACATACTGTTAAAGGAACACGATCTCTGCATTTCTGAAGCGTTTTCGGAGAATTCAGCCGGGCCTCCCGCGTGAGAGATTTAATTTGCATGGTCAGGACCAGGACCGCGAAGGCACCCCAGGGGTGTCGTGGGGCCAAACCTTGAATTGGGAGCAACGACAGTGTTGTTCTGACATCGTCCCGTTGAACTTCTGAAGGCCTTTCTCCTCAGCCCACGCGATAATTCGAATGGTGGACCCGACAACAGCTATGGCTCAGACCGACAAACCAAAAATCGAAGAGTTAACCGAAGAGCTCGATTTCTGGAATACTTATCGCGAGGTACAATCTTCAAAGGGCATTAATGTCGCGCTTCTTCATGCGGACCTTGCCAAAAGCGTAGAGCAAGAGTTTAGATCGCCCGGCGCTCGCGAAGATTTCGCGAGCCTGCGTGCGGCCGGGTGTTTGCCTGAAGGACTCGCGCTTCTGGTTTTGCTCCTCCGATATTCGCCGTTTTTTGAACAGTCATGGACACAAATGGTCGGCGAATCAAAAAGCCGGAAGACAGCTGCACGCGCGCTTGAGAATGCGGCTACGACGCTTGAAACCCTGTTTGCAGGAGTGATCGAGGCAGGGGATGATGCCGAGAACCGATTTACAAAGGTTGGCCGACTCCCGGTCTCCAGCCTCATTTCCGAACTTAGATTGTACGGCAGGGTGATAAATCTAGCGCAGTTGTTGAGCAAGGACTCGGAAACGCGGTCGCTTGCAGAACTCTTCAGATATGTTCTGACCGGCTATGTTAAACGGATGACGGGCAGATTCCACGACAACGCTGTATCGGGATTGCTATCCGAAATCTTTGGGATCCCCGGTTACAACGAGGGCGCTCAGAACATGTGGCGGAAGCGAAATTATAAACGCCTCGAGCTACACATTTGACGAAGAGTCGAGTACCGGAATCTTTGGTGAAGTTTTGGATGGGACACGCTGCGACCAGTCAGACCGAAGAATATGTGAAGTTAATTGGTGAGGTTGACTGCCGAAAAGAGGTTGCGGACAGCATCGGACTGGGCTTTGAACTTCTGCCAGAAAAGCCAATTGTCCGTAGTGTCCGTAGAAAAGCAGTTGCGATTGAAGTCGAAGTTGCCGCGTAACTAATAGATTGGGGAAGGTTTAAAGTGGTGCGCCCGGGGGGATTCGAACTCCCGACCTTCTGGTTCGTAGCCATCGAAAGAGGTAGCAGCAAAAACTCTAACTTGTTTGTTTGGCTTCGCATACGAAAAAGCAAAGCCGCTCTTCTTCTTCCTAAATGCACGAAAGATGCACGAAAACTGGATTGGCACTCAGTTGTGAACCGGCTTCCGAGGGTACCGCCCCGAAGTTCGAACTGAACCCCACCACAAATCTCCGTAAAGTCCTGACAAACCCGAACTTATCAGGAGCTGGACACAGAATTATCAGTTCGCAGCTGGCTTCATCGATTTGCAGCCGTGTAGGTCAGGACCGAGCAAGGACTAGCCGGTGACAGGCAAATTTGTAACGCTTGCGGCTCCGTTTGTCCGATAATCCACCCAATCAGAATTTGGCGGAGCCTCCAAATGACGACTTACCAGAGGAGAGACAGATGAGAAATCTAGTGGGCGGTGTGTTGTTGCTGTTATTCGCGACAAGTTCGAGTCTGAATGCACAAACCAAGATGGATGAGGAATCCGTTCGCAAGCTACCGCAATCTTTCTGCGATGCCTTTACGAAGCATGATGGGCACGAGCTAGCGAAGATCATGGCTGACGACGTTGATTTCGTTACGGTAGCGGCTGTCTATCTACACGGCAGAGCCGACTTCGAGAAATTTCACATCCGATTACTGAGCGGACGCTTCAAGGATGCAACCGCCGTGCCACTGGAAACCAGCGTACGCTTCCTGGGCGCCGATATGGCCGTCGTTCACTATAGTTGGAAGACGGCTGGCGATAGGAATGTCGACGGGACACCTCGCGAGCCGCGCTTCGGAATGATGACAATGGTTGCTCAAAAACGGGGCGGCACTTGGCAAGTTGTCGTTGCGCAGAACACGAATGCTCTGCTCGGGACACCGCCTGAGTTGCAGGACATCAAGACGCCGGTGGCGGTACCTGGGACGAAAGTCGAACCATAACGCCAGGCTTAGCGTGGGGAAACTGAAGTTGAACTCGCATAAAATTCTTGGACGTAACGGCTAGAGCGCGATCGACGCTGCCGCCAAGTCATTCAACTTGGCTACCATGGATCTACGCAGTGGCGCAGTGTAAGACGCCCAAAAGATGGCCAAGATCGCGCCCACGGGCATGATCTTCGTCCCCAGCCAGGGCGGCATAAGCCACTCGCCGAAGGAATTCACCCGTTGGCAGGATTGCGCTAACGGCGCCGAAGTCCTCTACCGTTCGATCCTGCTATTGGACAATCAACTCGATCACAACTGATTCCAAATCGGTAAGCGCGCCGCACCCATGATTCACGGAACTGGAATCCGGTACAGATTGCGTTGCGTGGTGCTGCGATAGAACGCGTAAACATCAATTGAAGGACCGGGTATCACCCTCAGCTCATCGGTTTTACGCGCTCCCGGTATACGAGCCAGGTCCTCTTCGGAACGAAATCCGCCGGCCGGGATCGGTGGCAGGGTTTGGCCCGGCGCCAACGGAACGAGGTAGCTGTGGTCGTGAGGAATCTCCCCGATAGACAAGAAATTGGCACTCCGTGACCACCGCCAGTAAATCCAACCGCTGACGAGTACCGGGCTCCCGCCGGCGATTGGAAAGGCTTGAAACGCCGCGTCGCCGTCCGCAAGCCGAGACCATGCCAGGATCCAGCTCCCGTCGGGGGAAACACTGATCAGGATTAAGATCGGTTGCTCAAGCGCCTTTCGCAGTCCCGTTCCATCCGCCCGAACGCGATAAGCAAATCCGTCTTTGCCACGAAAGAAGATTTCGCCAGCGGGCCCAAAATTCGCCTGCCTTCCCTCCACATTCGGGATCTGCTGGGGCGGCGTTTGGCGCTCAAACGTTGTCAGCCAAAGACGCGGCTTGCCTTCGTGGTCCTCCGCCTCCAACACTACTTGCCTGCCATCCAACGAGATGTCATAGGCAAGGACCGGGAAGTCCGAAACCAGTGGCGAGGACCGTCCGGATTCCAGGTCCGCCAGCCACAGAGGTCCTGCTTCTCTGGTGAATTGCAAACTATTCGGCGCCTTCGCCACGATGCGGTAGCACAACTTCCGGCCATCGGGTGTGAATATTGGATCCGCCGCGTTCCCTTCCAGCGAAATCTGCCGCGACCCGCGCGAATCGTGGAGCCAAACCGAAACGCTTTCCAGCGTCACTGCCGTCACAAAGGAGCGGCCGTCCGGCGCCATCGCGATGCCTTCCTCCTCGGTGGGTCCGGAGGTCAACTGTTCCGGTTTCCCATCGGGAAAGCGTTGCCGCCAGATGTGAAACAGCCCACCAGCGGCGGATGACAAGTACATCCATCGTCCGTCCGGCGACCACGCCCCAGATGTGCACGCCGCCTTAGGTGGTCCCACCTGGCGACCGACCGACGTGCCATCCATCGGAACTAGGCGGCAAGGTCCCCACATGTGGTCTTTGTCCATTTCGACCAAAATTACCCATTTGCCATCGGGTGACGCGAACGACCGGTGGGCCATGGCCTCTTCCTCTGCTGGCGAGTACACATCACGCTCACCGATTCGACTCTCTTGCGCCGTTACGATGCCCATGTGCGGGCTCTTTCCGATTTTGGAAAATAGCACCCGTCCAGGAGCGCTCCAAACCAGTCCGGAGGCGTTGCGCAGCCACGGTTGCGGCTGGCCACCCAGAGTAGGCACCACCCAGGTGTCCCAGTGATATTTCGGGTCCGCGACAGTATAGGCGATGCGGGCGCCGTCGGGCGAAAACGCCGGCCCCATTTTTAGGTGCTCGTCATGCGTCAACTGCATCGGCTGCCCATCGGGAAGTATTTTGACGTAAACCTGGCCGGGCCCGAACGAACGGAGTGTAGCCTCGAACAAAAGCCAGCATGCGCCCATCGGCGGACAAGGCCGGCTGGCTTACCGGATCAGGAAGCTGGGTGAGTGCGACCCACTGCGAGCGGTCGGTCGGACGGTGGGAGTTGCGCATCCACAAAGTAACGCCGACAGCGAGGATCGCTAACGACACGGCCCCAAACATGAGTGCGCGCCAGAGGTGACGCCCTTTCCCGGATAGTTCCTTGGGCCTCTCGCGGTGATCCTCGAGTGGTTTTTCCAGGCTCAGCGGGGCGGCGCGCGGCAACTGCCGCACAGCCCGACAAAACGATACCCTCTCTTCGGCACCGTCTCAATAAACGCCGGATCTTCGCACAAAACCTTTCGCAATAGAAAGATATTGTTAGACAGGCTGCCTTCCTCGACGAACGTGTAAGGCCACAGCGTGGAGATGAGGTAGTCTTTCTCAAGCAGGTGCACGCTGTTGCGGACAAGCAATAACAGCGTATAGAACGCTTTTGGGGTCAGCGTCACCATCTCAGCGCCACGCATCAACTTGCGCTCCGCGGGCTCCAGGCGAAAGGGCCCGAATTCATAGAGCTGCGGCGTATCGCGATACACGACCTCTGCGGAGACCGAAAGGGACTTGCGGGGATAGTTAGGACTTAGTTGGGGGCCTAATTCGTTGCTCATGGCGCTTCCTGAACGCTGTGAGAACTTATAGAGAATTCTGTGAGCGTGCTGAGAGGACTTCCGGGGCTAGACGAACGCTTTATGGCGTATGAGGGCGGCCGGAAAAACAGAATATGGCGCTCAGTTTAGCACGGGTCTCAGTTCGCTCCAACGCCAATTTACGGAGGATATGACAATGCTTAGACATTCAGCTTAGAGAAAGAATCTGGCCTTGATTTCGGTGGCGCTGCTATTACTGGCCGCGATGACTGCTGTATTAGGGCCCAAACGGGCTTTTGCTGACGAAGGAGTACCTATTAAGGGAAATTTCAGGTGACATTCACGATAGTACAGAATGCCAGCGATTGCGGCACCGGCGATGGCTGCATCATGTGTCTAGCCAGCAGCCACTTCTATATAGAGGCACAAGGGGTGGGCGACACAGCAAGGCAGGGCAGCCTATTCTTCGAGGTCCAAAAGTGCTTAGATCACACGGCCAGCACATTGGGGTACTATAAAGGTATTTTCACGATGACCTCGCCAAACGGAAAAGATTCTCTGACCGGGACCTATACCGGGAAGAATACGAACGGGGGAGACGCGTATGGCTTCGGTAATTTTAGCGGAGATTTGAACATCATAGACGGAACAGGCAAGTTTTGTGACGCGCGGGGACATGCTCACTTCACCGCAGTAGGCAACGCTGCTCACAGCGCAGCGTATTACGCAGTTGACGGAACGGTGTCATACAGAGACTAGGCAAGTATGCGCGACTAACAACGCGTTCATGCGGCGGTTCCTGTGGTGCAAGGCATACTGCAATTTCTCTTCGGCGGAGACCTGCTGTACCGCCTTTCTCCACGGGAATTCGTCGCGCTCTAAGCAGTCTCTAACGCTTGTTCACTCGCGAACAGTCAGCACAGGGCAGTCAGCAGAAGGGCTCGCGGTGAATATGATCTATCGCAAAGACATCGTCATCACTTTCGAATTTTTCAGACGGCAAACTCTTGTCTTATTAGGCGAAGGAATATCTGACGTTTCTGTAGTTGGAGCTAACTCCCGATAAGTCGTTGTATCGAAAGCGCGCGAACACACAGTGCTCGTGCAGGCGCATTGCTCTTAGCGCTTCCGATACAACTCTAAGACTTCTCGTTACCTATAGCCTGTCCGGATCTGGATTACTAATGGGATGCAGACTATTAGACAGCGACCTTGTTCCAAGAACGCAGTGGTACGCTGTCTTTTTCATGATACGTTCTCGCTATGCTGTGTCAGTACGTTAGTACACTTTTGCCTCTTCTGTTTCTTCTAAGAGTCACAGTAGCAGCGGTAGTATTTGCACTCTTTGCATTCACAGGTTGCGCGCAAACTTTAAGCGGAGCAATTAATGGAACGGTGACGGATATTTAGGGAGCTATCATATCTGGAGAGACGGTAGCAGCTAGAGAATAAGAGATAGGATTGGAACACTACACGGTGACAACGTTAGAAGGACAATTTGCTATTCAGGATTTAACTGTGGGCGCGTACAAAGTCACGGTCACGGTGGCAGGATTTCTCACATACATAGTAGACAATGTCGGAGTTAGTGCGGGAGCGATATATACTATACTAGTGAAACTCTCTCTGCAACAGCAGTCAACGATAGTTGAAGTCTTTGCAGCAACTCTGACTCTAGACACTAAGACAGAAATTCAAAAGACACTTGTGACAGGAACGGATTTGCAGCAAGTGCAGCTGAACGGACGGGATTTTACACAGCTCATAGCAGTGACACTAGGGTTTGGCGGGTACTCTGCAGGGGGGTTCGGTTCTTTGAACGGGAAGCGCGCTAACTAAATCAATTGGCAGATAGACGGTGTAGATAACAAAGACTTGTGGCACAACTTTATGGCAGTCAATCAAGGCGGCGTAGCTGGGATTGCGGGTATAGTGCTGTCTGTTGACTCGATTGATGAATTTTCGGTGCAAACGCAGTAGGTTTCTGACACAGGGCGCAATATAGGCGGAACAGTGAACTTGGCGCTAAAATAAGGAGGTAACTAGATATACGGCTCTCTTTATTACTTCAACAGAAACGAAGCTTATTACGCAACTCAGCTTTTTCTGAACTAAAAGATAGAAATGCGGAATTACTAGTATGGCGGATCAGTGGGCGCGCTATTGTGGAAGGATCACACGTTTGCCTTTGTCTCCTTTGAAAAACAGCGGTTCACGATTGGCGTTCAGGGTTTGGCGACAGAACTAAAGACAGCATACTAAAAGCTATCGCAGCAGTTGCTGAATTACTACGCGGTGCAGAACAATCAGGTAACTTAGAATCTGCTGGCATCTGGCGGCTTGTGGACTGAGGCAGCGCTGACTGGCGCTGGTTCTCAGAACAATTTTGCGAGCAGCGATATGGAGTTCGGCTACAGCTATAACGGTCTAGTGAAGATAGATCAGAAACTCAATGACAAGAACAGTTTGTAGTTACACTGGTTTGCAGGGCAAGGAAATCAAGTTGCACCTGTAGGGTCAAACTTTCTTTATTACTAAGAGGGCGGGCTCATATACGTGCAGAACTATGCTCTGGTTTGGAACTCTGCGATTTCTCGCAGACTAACTAACTAATTGATGATCGGAGTGAACTACTTCAACTAAGTGTTCTAAGATTTCAACAACGGATTCAAAATGGCAGACTACGGTCTATACCTAAGCTAGAGTTTAGATCTGCTTGGGGCTTATAATATTAGAATAACAGGCTTTGAATAGAAGGGTCTCACACAGCTGTCAGGGCGCAACGACATCACGGGCTATTTGAATGAAGTGCTGTCTTTCACAACAGGAAAGCACTAGTTCTGGTTTGGAGGAGAATATCGGCAGGCTGAATTCGAAGAGTTTTACTATAGTGGAGCGCTGGGCTGATTCAACTTTGACGGAACGACAGGTCTCTGGTACAGCGATTACTAGGCTTGTAAAGTATAATATGTGAAGGTTTAGGGTTGCGTATAGGGAGGGAACGGCACTTAAGACTACAACATTCTTTCTCTTGCGGACTTCATGGTTGGGGATGTTCACAGTTCTTTGCTGGCGGTCGGTGACTAGGTATGGCAGGTTTATGTGAACGCATTCAATCTGTTTGCGCAGGACTCATATCAAGTTACTAGCAAGCTGAGTCTGAATTACGGATTGCGTTAAGAGTATTTTGGTCTCTTATATAACAGCAAAAAGGACCTTTACACTTTGTACAGAGCTTCGGAGGCTTGGTCTTATAGGGGGGTGGAATAGGCAACCTGTTTACTCAGGACAAAAATAACTTTGCTCAGCGCGTAGGCTTTGCTTATAGGGTGAAGGACAACGGCGATCTGGTGGTTCGCGGAAGTGTAGGAGTTTTATATGAAGATGTTAAATTGAAAATATTCCTAGACAATAGTATAGGGAACAACGGACAGAACGGTGTGGAAAGTAACTACACAGTTGCGACGCTGGTGGAAACGATAGAGTAAGACAATTACACAATTACTTACCAGACTTATATCTGGCTCAAAGCTGGACTAAAGTGTCAATCAGGAAACAACTGAGTGGATGTGGACGGAAATATGGTGGTGTACAACATATTCTCGGTGAGATAGAAATTTCGGACGGCTTACTTCTACAACTATAATCTGAATATAGAGAAGGGATTGGGAAAAGCTGCTCTCCTCGACATAGGATACGTTGGGAGCGAAGGTTGCAAGCTGCTTACGCTCGCGGACATCAACTAGCTGCTGCTCGGTGTCTATAACAATAGTGCAGCACAGCAGGCAGCTCGGCTGTATAACAGCGCGTTTAACAGATTCAGAGTGATCAACTAAGTAGGAAGAGAGGGAACGTCAAACTATAATTCGCTGCAGGCTACGCTGAAGGTGAGGGAGTGGCACAAGACAACAGCGCAATTAGCGTACACCTGGGGGCACAGCTTAGACGAGATGAGTCTGTATAGTGGAAGGCTGACGCAGGATAGCTGCAACTTTAAAGGCGAAGACGGTAACAGAGACTTAGATACGCGACATTAGTTCACTGCGCTCGTAAATTACTGCTTGCCTGGTTCTGACTATTGGAAGCTGCTATTGAACGGATGGCAAACTAGCGGACTGCTGTATTTACACACAGGGCAGCTGTTCACTATCTACACAGGCAGCGACAACTCTGGAACAGATGAAGGTTTACAGCGTATAAACCTGGTAGGTGATCTGTTTGCAGGAGTCTCTCATCAAATATAGACAGACTCGAGCAGAGACAAGTTTGTGCAGTGGGTGAATATGGCGGCGTTCGCTCAGCTCACTGCTGGTAAGTTTGGGAATCTGGCGCGAAACAAATACTACGGGCTGGGATATGGTTCGGTGGATTTCTCTGTCTATAAAGATACGAAGATTATAGAACGCATCAGCACAGAGTTCTGGGTGTAAATATTTAATTTTTTTAATAGTGTTAATATGGCTTTGTTGAATAATTATATAGGAGGTGTATTTGTTTAGGTGAATGATATTATAGGTGATTTTAAAGGTGTGTTGGGTATAGGAATGGGAGAATTGTTTAATTTGTAGTTGGTGCTGAAGATTATTTTTTAACATTATAGAGAAAGCTTAATTTAATTGTTTAGGTTATATGTTGGGGTGCGTATAGGGTTATTGGAAGTTAGCTTGGTGTAGGAAAGTAGTAAAAAGTGAGTAGTTGAGTAGGGGATAGAAGAAGGGATGTATTTTGAGAAATTGTATGATTTTAGATAGTTTTTTAATAGTAAGGTTTAGTTACTTGAATGTTTTTTAGGTGTCACTGAGTTTTAGGTAAGAGTTAAGAAAAGTAGTTGGTGGGATATATTTGGTTTTTTGTTGTTAGTGAAGTTTTTAGAGGATTTGCATTGTTTTTGTGTGGTGATTAGAGTGTGTGTAAGTACTTATAAGTAGGTTTAGTAAGGTTGAGCTGTGATGAGTGGTGGAAGAGATTCTCTATAGAGTTTGGATAGCTTTTTAGAATATTTAGGTGTTGATGAGTGTAAAGATTAGAAATTACAAAGCTATTGTTTTATATGGTTTTATGGTTAGCACAGTATGTAATTATAGAATGGTTTCGTTGTAGCGCTGAGCGCTAAGAGGATATAGCTGATATAGGTGTAGTGAAGAGTTAAAGGGTAGAGCTTTTGAGCAAGTAGAGCTTTGATAAGAGTTTATTCAGTTTGTTTTTGGTAGTTAAGATATTTTGTAAAGTTAGTACTAGAGTTGGTATTGCTAGGGCTTAACTAGAGGGCTCGCTTATATTAAGTTTAGGTTTTTGGTTATGGCAATAGTATTATAGAGAGATAGTAAGTTTAAAGTGTGTTTAGATAAGTTGAGTATATAACTATAATGTTTTGAGAGTTGTGGTGAATGTTTTAGGGAGAGCTTTAAGAGGAGGTTTGTTATGGAAAAAGGTTTTAAGATCGGAAACGGCAGGATAAGCTTAAGTAAGTTGGAGTAAAAGTGGGGTTAGTATAGATAGTGGTTTGGAAGTGTAGAAGGGTTTTTTAGAGAGTAGTAAGTTAGTTATTTTGGAGCTTAAAATGGTTTTTTAGGTAACTCTAGTAAATAGTTGGTGTGATTAAGAGAGTGTTGATGAGTTTGTTATAGTGTGTTATTAGGGTGATATAGATCTGAAGAGTGATGTTGTGTGTTAAGTAGCTTTGTAGAGTTGGTGTATAGCGTAAGTAGAGATAGTAACTGTTGGCTTAGAGATGTTTGTAGGAGGGATTGTAGATGAGTTGTGTGTTGATGTGTAAGTGTTTATTGGAGAGTTGCATAGTTTTTTAGATGATATTATATAAGTTGAGCTCAAGGGTAATTTATGGTAGGGATTTGTAGGTTTTTTTGTAAAGTATGGTTGAAGTGTGGGAGATATAGTTGTTGGAGTTTATCTGAGTTAGTTGAGTAATAAGAGTATAGGTTATGTTGTAGGAGAAATATTTTTGGGTGGGATTAGTGGAAAGATTGGTGAGTGGAAGAAAGGTGAGGGAGAGTATTAGAGGGGTGAGTATGTTGTTGGTGAGGTGTTAGTGTAAGTGGAAGGTGTTATAGAAAAAAAGAGAGTTGGTGAGAACAGAGAGAGAAAGGAGTGTGATGATATAGAGCAGAAGTTGTGGAGTTGGAAGTTTTTGGTTTGGTTGTTTTGCTTTTTGATTATTAGGGTTGGTGTTGAGGTTAGTTACTGGTGTGATGAAAAGGTATATGAGTAGTGGTAAAGTTTAGATAAAGAGAGGGTTGTAGGTGGAATATCTTAGGGTATATAGAAGTTTGTTGATTGTTGTGTTTAGGTTGTTGTAGAAATATAAGAAAGTGTAGGGAGGTTAGTTCTGATTGCGGAGTTTTTAGAGTGTAAATACTTAGTTGGGTTGTTGTAACAGAAAGGTGAGGATATGAAAGGGTTGTTCTTGCAGTTTGATTAGTAAGTTTTGTTTGTGTAACTCTTTGGAAAGCATATTCAATTCAAACACTATAAAGAGTAGGATTGTGGAAGAGAGAGTTTTAAGGGTTATCTGTATCTATTTAGAATGTCAGTGAGAGTTTAACAATTGCTAACTGGATGGTAAGGTTCAGATGAGTTAAAGCACTAAGATAATGAAACAAAACACTTTAATAGGTTAGAAGTAATAAAGTTTCAATCAAGTTGCTGTTTATTGAGTTTCTTTAGAACCAGTCTAAAGGTAGCTTATAGCACACACTTGGAGGTGGTTTATAAGGTTAAGGATTTAGATTGTTTTATTTTTACTAGGGATAGCGTAGGTTGGTTGGGGACAGATAAAAGGGAACTCAAATCTGATCAGAGAAGAAGTAAGTGGATTTAGTATCTTTGTAAACAGCTACACAGTATTGGGAGTTAAGTTTTAATAAGAAGATTTGGTAAGAGCTTAGATTAGGGTTATGTAATTAGAGGTTCTCTCTCTGTGAATAATTTTTGTGTAGCACTGGAAGTAAGTAGATAAGGTTAGAATTTTTAGTTTATATGTGTAGATAGGATATAATAGTGTTATGTTTAGTCAATTGTGTAGTTGAATTGTCTTTATAGAAGCTGAATGTTATGTGAGCGATGACTCTCTCGGATACTGGGTGGCGCACGAGCTCGGACACTTGGCTAGCAACAGCACCAGCGAGAGTGACGCTGACAAGGCTGCCAGTGAATACAGAAAGCGCCTTAAGGATACACACAAACGAGACATTTATTGAAGCAGCATAGACCGAACAGTCGGACGGATAGAACCTATCAAGCCACACCACCTCAATAGGGTAATTTTTATCGGAACTTTCGACGAGCCCAATCCGCGATTGTGGTCTTGATGACGGGGTATGCGGAAGTTATTCCAGTGCTCGACCTCCCATTACTTCCGGCTTGCCAACAATCCGGGAGTTTATCGGCTCGGTTAACAGTACCGCATTTTCAATTCTGCAGTGGATGGGCTGATTAGAAATGCTGGTTGTGCGGCGGACCGGGCAGCAAGAGCCGACATTTTCCAAAGCGGTGACAGAGCTACTGCAGCTTTGCATATTCTGCCTTGGCTTGGAGCAAGATAGGAATGTCGGGATCGGCGTCTTTCCAGAGGGTAAGAAAATCCCGGTACGCGGCGCGGGCTCTGGCGGTGTCGCTCTGCAATGAATAGGCACGGCTCAGTTGGAGATGGGCCAACGCACCAATGGGTTCGTTGAGCACAATACCGCGATGGTCGAGGATTTTCTGAAACTCTACCGCGGCTTCGTTGCCCCGATGCGCTGCAAGGTAGGCTTCTCCGCGCACATAGACTGGATACAAATTTGGCCAGTTGTAAAACCAGAGAGTTGGCAACCCGAGTTCATACGGAGCAGCGACCTCCAGAGTATCAAGCGCCTGCTGAGGGTTCGAATGGCTTAATGCCAGTTTTGCCTGTAAGGTAGGAAGGTAATTGAACTGTACCACGTGTTTTCGGGGAAGCTCTCATTGAAATTATCCGCTAATCTCTGCGAATAGTTCTCTGAATAGGCTAGGGCAAGCACTACTGCATAATACTTATCCGGTCCACCCGAACGTTCCTTTGCCAGCGCTATCCGTTGTCCAGCTTGGTTTGCATTGCCAAACAGGCCTTCTCGCAAAGCAGCCACGGCCTCGTAAGTCGCGGAAGTTTCATTCTCCCCTGCTCGCTTGGCGGAACTTGAAGCCTGCCGTGATAGCTCACGCGCTCTTCCAAGTTGACCGAAGTAAGCAGCTGTGTCGGCCTCTAATGCCAACAGCAAGTCTTGCCCCGGTTTGCCAGCTCTGGCGGCTACTTGCCGCGACATTTCGGCAGTGTCATTCCGATAAAAGGCGAGCGAATAGAGCGTGGTCTCAAGAATAGAGTCCAGGTCCTTTCCATGCGCCTCTCTGGCCAAAGCTGCAGCGTCCTCGTCTCGGTTCAGCGACAAATATGTGTATATAAGATATCGATACGTAATGGAGGACGGAGCAAGATGAACGGCCTCTTGATGTTCTCTGAGACTCGCTTCATATTGCCCGAGAGCGCTGTAGAGAACACTCAGGTTGCTTCGGAAGTTGACGTCGCGTGGGTAGATTTGTTCGCCAAGGATATAGCTCTGCTGTTCCTTCATGAGGTCGCCAGTCACAAAATTGGAATAATCTCCTTCGATGATCAACTTCTCACGCTCACTCACACGTGTGCGCAGTTCGAAGGCCTTCCGGATGTTTTCCACGGCCAGTGCAGTACCTATCACCTCAGTCTCGGTGCTCATCGCGTCGTAAGCTGCGGCGAAATTCGGGTCCAATTGGATTGCACTCTGAAAAAAAGCAACCGGCGCAATGTCGCTCGCGGACTGTGCCTTAACACCCAGACTGAAGGCCTGTAATGCCTCAAGAGATGGAGTAGTCGCTTGCTCCAGAGGTGTGTTGTATTTTTGCACGGTGCTCAAGGATTCCCCGAGTCTGCTTCGCATTTCCAAGGCGGCCTTCCCAAGCGCATCGAGAACGTGGCTTTTGTCGTTTGCCTGCGCTTCTGTGCTTGCCAGCAGGTCTCCATTAACACAGTTCACAGCCTTTAGAATCAGGGTATAGCGGGTGCCAATCAGTGCAATCGAACCGTCCAGTGCTGCTGCGCTCGTCGTCCGTTGACAAACTTCGCGCGTGATTTCGGGCGTGAGTCGCGTATTTGCCGGTTGTTCCATCATCCGCAACGTTTGATGGATTCCTTCCTCTGAGACGAGGCTCAGGAAGGGCGACTGGTCCAGCTGGACAGAAAGGCCTTCTCGGAGCGTGCCATCGAAGACGGCATCGCCAGTGGAATTGGCGAAGTCTCCGAGAACGATGGTGTCTCTCTCCGTGAGATGACGCGTTTGCCGCGTCCGCCAGAGCAGTCCTCCGGTTACTCCCGCTGCGAGCGCAACAACTGCCACTGTCACGACGATCTTCCGGCTGCGTGGCGGCGCGGCTGCGTTTACACCTGTAGCGGTCCCTCTCGTCGTTCCATCTACACTGGTAACCGGCACGATGAAACGGTAGCCGCGTCGCGGAAACGTCTCGATGAATCGAGGGTTGTCGGCAGAATCTTCCAGCGCTTCCCGAAGCTTGTTGATGGCCGTATTCAGACTGTTGTCGAAGTCAACGAAGGTATCGGCAGGGCAGCTCTGTGAGCGAAGCTCTTCGCGGGTGACCACTTCGCCGGGCCGTTGCAGCAGAAGTGTAAGAACGTGAAACGGCTGTTCCTGGAGCTTGATGCGCGCGCCTTGCTTCCTTAGCTCCCCAGCGCGCAGGTCCACCTCAAAGGTTCCGAAGCGCAGAATTGAGCGAGATCGGACTTCGAGGGCCATCTGCATCTACCCCAGTTGCTAGCGCGAGTCTAACACCCTCCAACAAGGTGACAAGGTTTGGATAATTCCACGCAATAAGTAACTGAAATTACGCTGCTTAGTTGCCTAGAAGCAATCAAGCCTAAATCAAGCCGCCGTCCATTGAGCTTCCTGCCAACCGCACGTTCGCCTCCAGCACGCGCTTGGAGGTGGCCAATGAGGCTCAGAATTTGCACAACCCTATTCTTGGTGACAATAGCGCAGTTCGCTTGGGGACAAACAAACGGAAGCGCAAAGCTGGCAGGCGCAGAAGCAACCGCACCTGAACCTTCCGCAAACAGCTACGCGGTCCTAGGAGCCACGCCCCAACAAGAAGCGATTGTCATTGGGTCCGTCTCAATCTCGCCCGTAATCAACAGACCCACTCGCCGCCAAGACTTCTGAAACTCAGAAGGGTTACCGGAATGATTCCAGGCAGAGAGTTTTATCTGCAGGACGTGGGTTCCGGACTTTATGCTGCCAGCTACGTCTTTCGGGCCTTCGTATCGTGCGAACACTTCTGTATCGATGTTGCTTTCAAATGTTTGGCCAGGTGCGAGGATTGTGAAGTCGGGCCCAGGCTTATCAAGTGAAGGCCTCTTAGGAAATTGATCCTTGTCAGAAAATAACCATGCGTAGACGCATGGGCGGACGCAAACAGTTTTCAGACTCTTGTACCCTTGCGAAGATCGCGCGCGGGGCAACGATAACTTCCCTGGAACAAATCCGAATTGTTCGCAGAGCGAAGGGGCCGGCGGGAGATGCTTGAGGCGTTTAGGGAACGATAAGGCTGGGACTCGGTAGCAAACTGGTAGCACGGGAATTGGACCCTACGTTACGATTCTCAGAAAACCTCGTTTTTATTTGGGAGAGTGGTGCGCCCGGGGGGATTCGAACTCCCGTCCTTCTGGTTCGTAGCCATCGAAAGAGGTAGCAGCAAAAACTCTAACTTGTTTGTTTGGCTTCGCATACGAAAAAGCAAAGCCGCTCTTCTTCTTCCTAAATGCACGAAAGATGAACGAAAACTGGATTGGCACTCAGTTGTGAACCGGCTTCCGAGGGTACCGCCCCGAAGTTCGAACTGAACCCCACCACAAATCTCCGTAAAGTCCTGACAAACGCGGAATCTCTAACGACGCCGGCCGTGTCAAGAGTGTTTTCTCTTCTTTTCTATCAAACTCGGACACACTTCTCCGTCAGCGCACGAAGTGCGTCTTTTCTGCCGCTTCTGTTTCTCTGTGTCACCCTAACCTGCTCAGCCTGTTTACGATCATCAACTCAGTGTTGCCCACCAAACATCTCTTCGATCACCATCGACCATGATGAGTTATGCGAACTCCCCATTCCTAAAGGGAGGCGGGTAGCCTAATCAACCGGCCGGTGACTTTTCGCACCATTCCGCGTTTCTGGCATCCCCGCAACAGGCATCACTGCTTTTCTGCTGCTTCTGTCCACGGCTTGAACCCTGGCTGAGATGTGAGGAAATGCGCCTCAGAGGCAATGCGGCGTTCGTTTTCGCAAGACTCGGCGATGATCGGGGGCTTGAGGTTATCCAGGCTATTCTGGAGGACCGTTCGCCGAAACGGGCCGTGTTTGAGATCGACAGCACGGGACACCTGAGTCCAGCGTTACAAATTCGTGCGGACCGTTACTACGCCGCGCACCTTTTGGGGGATCTGAGGGACGTGCGTGCAGTTCCCATTTTGATTCCCTTGCTGAAGGACGAAGACGTCAAGGTAATCGTTCCTTGGTCGTTGGCAGAGATTGGCGATAAATCAGCGATCCCCCCGTTGAAAGAGGCCCTAGCTGACAAAGATCTGACTATGCGCGCCTCGGCCCTGCGCGCGCTTGAGAAGTTAGAACGAGACAGTCCTGGCCGAGTAGGCCCGGGGAATTTCACCCCGAGCCCCTCACAGAACCGTGCGTGACTGTCTCCAGTCACACGGCTCGTGCCACTCAGTGAAGGTTGGACCTTCCGTTCTAACCACTCGGTTCCTCCTGTTTCCAGTTGACCGTAATTGGTTAAGACGCGAGTGACCTGTCCCCTTCGCTCCACGGGAATTACCCCGCTTCTTCACTACTATGGGGCAGTCCGACCCTGAAACTTCGCTTCCGTACTCTCGCCCTCGTGGTTCTTCCACTTGTGGCTTCTCCGTTTGCATCGAAGTCTCAGGTTCCCACGTTCCGCTTAACCGCCTCTTTGGCAAGCTCAGGCCACCTCTCATGCCGGATGCCGCTCCGCCCGTAAGCAGGTTTCGTCGGAGCTAATCCCGCAGTAACTAACCCCCCGCGGTTTTGACATCGTCTATAACCTTTCGACACTTCAGCAGTGGTTCCCTTGCGGTCCTCTTCTTGCCGGTCACCTGACCTGGTCGTTGCCAGGCCTTTTCCTTCCGCGTTCACGACCATAGCTTTTGACTACAGCCGCCGAAGGTGGTTTGGAACCTGTTCCTGTAAACCGGTTCCGAGGGGCCTACCCTCATCAGTCAAGCAGTTGCGCACTACTCAGCGTTTCCTCCTTTCGTGCTCGTGGCACACATTAGTCGAGTTACCGGACATTGAGGATTGGGCCAATTTCACTTGTACGGTAAGCGTTTACCTGGACTTGAAAAGCTTAAGATAGGTGCATGCCCATCGAGGTGGCAATCCGGCGACCGTGGCCCCACGAATACGACTCAGTGCGAGACCTCATAGAGGTCGTAGCGACTGAGACGTTTAAGGACCTTTTCGCTCCGAGTCCTGTCCCCTTGAAGTTCGAAGACGAGGACTGGCCGTTGGCATGGGTAGCAGCATCTGATGCGAAGATTCTCGGGGTGATAATAACGCACCAGGAGTGGGTTGATGACCTTTGGGTGCTTCAGGAGTTCCGGCGACAAGGTGTCGGAAGGAGACTGCTCGCACAAGGTGAATCCGAGATAGTTGCTCGCGGTTGCCAGACGTGCCGCCTTCGCGTCGTTAAGTCGAATCCGGTCGCGGTACAGTTCTATTCTCGTCAAGGATGGTGGGTTGTGCGTGAGTTCGCCCACGAAAAGTACGGTCATCCCATGCTGGAGATGGCCAAGTCTTTTCCGTTCCCGCAACAGGCTTTATGTCTCAGTTTCCGATAACCGTTTATCAGATGGGATGAGAAGGCCGGTCTCCAGCGGGATGCGATACGCTCCCGATGATCGACGTGCTTTAAGCACAAAAAAGGAGACCGGCGATGAAGAAGATTAGCACTGTGCAGGTATTTGGGAACGAAATTTTTAGAGAGCAAAAGCTTACGATCGGATTGGATCTAGGGGATCGTTGGTCGTTCTACTGTATTTTGGATGAAGCCGGCAAAATCATACTGGAACAGAAATTGCCGACGACACCGGAAGCGATGAAGCAGACATTTGGAAAGATACCGCGAAGTCTCATCGCCATGGAGACCGGAACACATTCGCCATGGGTAAGCCGACTGTTAACCGAGTTGGGACACGAAGTGCTCGTGGCGCACGCACAAAAAGTGGAATTGATCACCAAGAGCAATCGAAAAGATGATCGACACGATGCGCGGACACTGGCACGGCTGGCGCGAATCGATCCCGAGCTGTTGGGACCGGTGCGGCATCGCAGTGCCAAGGCGCAAATTCATCTGACGGTGATCCGCGCGCGAGCGGAACTGGTGAGTGCTCGAACGGCCTTGGTGAACGCAGCCCGCGGGTTGGTGAAATCTTACGGTGAACGACTGCCCAAGTGTGGCACACCACAGGTGAGCGGGAAGTTGGCCGAGGGATTGAGCGCGGAGTTGCGCGAGGTTCTGGAGCCGCTATTGCGAGAGGTCGAATCGCTGAACGAGCGCATCCAGGAATACGACGAGCGCATGGAGAAAATCGCCAAGGAAGTATACCCAGAAGTGTCCTTGCTCCAGCAAGTGAAGGGTGTAGGAACGCAGATCGCGTTGACCTATGTCCTGACGATCGAAGACCCGTATCGGTTTCCGAAGAGTCGCGCGGTAGGTTGTTTTCTGGGGTTACGACCTGGCCGGAAGAATTCCGGGGAGAGCGAACCACAGAAGAAAATCAGCAAAGAAGGAGACCGGTATCTGCGAACCATGATGGTGCAGGGAGCGCATTACATTCTGGGGCCTTTTGGAGAAGACAGTGATCTGCGGAGATGGGGTATGAAGCTTGCAGAGCGAGGAGGAAAAAATGCCAAGAAACGAGCGGTGGTTGCCGTGGCGAGAAAGCTGGCAGTACTGCTCCATCGGTTGTGGGTAAGCGGAGAGGTGTACGAACCACTGCGCAATAGCCAAAAAGCGATGCGCGCTGTGGCCTAAAGAGTTTTAATCCGGACAGCTGAGCTCGACCGCCGAGTCCAGGTGACTGCGACTAACTCCTGGGGCCCAACTCCCACGAGAAGGTGGGGAGAGAGGTCGATTATCAGGTAGCAGCACCTACTGAACGAGAACACCCACCTTGCACCGAGCGAATATCGCTCACAAAGAGTGCGAATGGAAGGATGGCGACAGGGGCGGCTTAGCTAAATGGGAACAGACGGAAAGAAAGAAGGAAGAAAAAGTGTGCCTTGACATCAACCGGCCTTCTCATGGAAGGATTTATGCGTCGAGCGCCTCGCTATCGAGCCAGGCCGGGGCGCGGGCCGCTCGACACCAAGCTAGAATCACTCGCTTGCGACTGCTGCGGCGAATAGGGCTACCACAGCCGGAGTGATCAACGACTGGTCAGAAGGCGCGCGGGCTTGGGTACGTTGGGCACATTTGGAGTGTCAGTGGCGCGTTTTTCGGTTTGTAAGTTACTCGGCCAGCGAAAGAAACGATGTTGGCAATCCCCGCAATGAAACGGCTTTAGAAAAAGCGTGGTTAAAGGTACGCGTTCAACAAATCCTCTGCGCTTTGATCTCCTAATTAGCTCACTGTTGCACTTCGGGCAACGATGCATTGAAATTCCTTCCCGATCAACTTATTGCCGTTCGCGTTCCGCGCCATCGCTCAGAGGGCATCCTCAGCAGAGTGATTTTTGAAGGTGCGACATGAGGCCGAACGCCTGCCGACTCTTTTGGAGGCGCTGAGAAACAGTCTGGGCACTAAACTCCAATTCGTAGACCGCTAAGGTGGTCCACGACGTGGGGTCGCTAAACAGTACCAATGCTCCATAAGGACTTAGCTGAATTCCGAGAAACTCGGCCCCCTGAGACCGAATCACCTCCGCATACTCTCGTTCCTTGTCAGACATCCTTTCAACTTATCGGTGAGGTACCGACCCTCGCAACTGGCAAAAATGCCAGCTTGCTGAGGCGGCCAGGCCAGCTCGCCCACCGACATGATCTGCCGCCGGGGCCAATTCCTGGCCGAGTAGGCCCGGGGAATTTCACCCCGAGCCCCTCACAGAACCGTGCTTGACTGTCTCCAGTCACACGGCTCGTGTCACTCCGTGAAGGTTGGACCTTCCGTTCTAACCACTCGGTTCCTCCTGTTTCCAGTTGACCGTAATTGGTTAGGACGCGAGTGACCTGCCCCCTTCGCTCCACGGGAATTACCCCGCTTCTTCACTACTGTGGGGCAGTCCGACCCTGAAACTTCGCTTCCGTACTCTCGCCCTCGTGGTTCTTCCACTTGTGGCTTCTCCGTTTGCATCGAAGTCTCAGGTTCCCACGTTCCGCTCAACCGCCTCTTTGGCAAGCTCAGGCCACCTCTCATGCCGGATGCCGCTCCGCCCGTAAGCAGGTTTCGTCGGAGCTAATCCCGCAGTAACTAACCCCCTGCGGTTTTGACATCGTCTATAACCTTTCGACACTTCAGCAGTGGTTCCCTTGCGGTCCTCTTCTTGCCGGTCACCTGACCTGGTCGTTGCCAGGCCTTTTCCTTCCGCGTTCACGACCATAGCTTTTGACTACAGCCGCCGAAGGTGGTTTGGAACCTGTTCCTGTAAACCGGTTCCGAGGGGCCTACCCTCATCAGTCAAGCAGTTGCGCACTACTCAGCGTTTCCTCCTTTCGTGCTCGTGGCACACATTAGTCGGGTTACCGGACAAGTCCAGTCCCAGTACTTCAAGTTTCCGAGATACCGCGTTATCAGGCACTACGCTTTTCCGCGGCCTTTTTTTGCAATTGTTTCCGAGATGCCGAACATCAGCTCAGACCATCTTCTTCTGAAGAATTCACGCCAGAGCTGAGGGATTCTTCAAGTAGCGTTCTACGACAGCATCAGCCGTGCGGTAGGTCTGCGCAAGGAGCGTGAGCGTGGGACCGGCTGAGGCATTTTGGGGAAAGGACGACGCGCCCAGAACGAATAGATTCTGGATTTGCCAGTGCTGCAGGAAGGGATTCACGACGGAACGCTCGGAAGAGACTCCCATGATGGCGCCACCCTGGATGTGGGTGGATTGATAGCGGCTGGCGTCGTAACTTTTCAGGCCGGAAGACGGAGAAACTTCCATGGCGCCCATGGCGTGAGCCAGTTCGACTGCTTTTTGAATTGCGAACTCCGCCATTTTTCGCTCGTTGTCTCGCCAATCGAGGGTAAGGCGAAGAAGCGGATCGCCGAATTGATCCTTGTAAGTTGCATCAAGATCCATGTAGTTGCCCTTGTAGGCTAGATGGTCGCCAATGAAACCGATGTGGCCGGTGCGATCATAGTAGTCGAGCATTGCCTTTTTCCATTCCGAACCCCACTTAGCCTGGACTGACTTTGGAAGAACATCGCATCCACCAACGGGCAATGAACGCGCGCTCCGGCCCAAAAGCGGACCGCCGCGCAAGAAGGGGAGTTCGCTGTGGTCGAAAACGTCGCCGTCAAAGTCGTTGAACATGATTCCTGAGGCACCGGAGCCCATGAAGCGATTTAGCGGCTTTTCAAAAAAAGCAGTGGCTGCGGAAATAAAGACCTGATGCGTAAGATTGCGGCCAACGGTGCCACGACCCGTGGCAGGGTCGTAAGGTTCGCCAATGCTGGAAAGAAACAGCAACCGCGTGTTGTTGAGAGTCCAGGAGGCGAGAAAGATTAATTCGGCGGGCTGAAAAAATTCCTGGCCGGTGGCATCGACGTAGCTGACGCCGCGTGCTTTTCCGTTTTTCCGCGACGTATCCTGAACGATGCGCCGCACGGTGGCACCAGTGCGAATTGAAACATTCTTGCGCTTGGCGATGAGGGGAAGAAGAGTATTGGTGGGCTGGGCTTTAGCGCCGATCATGCAGCCATAGGTTTCGCAGAACCCGCAGTAAGTGCAGCCGGGGCGAGTGACACCGTCCGGATTCGTATACGGCTGGCTGATCGTCGCGCCGGGAATGGGATACGGATGATAGCCAACAGAATTCGCGGCCTGACGAAAGAGTTCAGAGAAATAAGGGACCTTCGTGGGCGGAGTAGGGTATTCCGAGCTGCGCCAACCTTCGAATATGTTGCCGCCTTCGATTTGCGTGCCGCGAATGTTTCCCGCTTTTCCGGAGACGCCGAGCAGAAGCTCCGCTCGCTTGTAGTGAGGCTCGAGTTCAGCGTAGGTGATGCCCCAATCCTGGATGCAATGATCCTCGGGCAGGCGCGCCGCGCCATACTTTTCGATGGTGCGCGAATATAGTTCGAAGCAATCGGGAAGATATCGCGGGGACAGTGCGCTCCAATGCTCGCCTGCGCCGCCAACGCCGGTACCGGGAAGAAAAGAACCATGCTGGCGTAGGGGAAGGGCACGCTCGGCAGCCGAATGACGAAAGGTGACAGTTTCGAGGGAGAGGTCCTGCATCATTAGGAAACGGATGGAATAATCGAGCTCATCCATATCGTTCGCATATTCATCCGATTTGCGCGGCCCTCCCCTTTCGAGGACAACGATGGACAGCGCAGTGCGCGAACCGAGCTCCTTGGCCATGAGCAGGCCGGTCCATCCGCCACCGACGATCACGACGTCTACGGAGGGCAGCGTCTTCATGGCTCGTCTTCAATGGGGCGGCCTTTGCCACCCGTCACGTCATGCAGACTCGCGGGCTTGGGCCGAAACGCTTCTCCGTAGTGTTTTTCAATGTCGTCGAAGTTGCTCATGCGTGGTCCGGGGAAACCGATGAGCTGCCAGCCGATCATGCCCATGTTTCCGCCGTGAACGGGATCGGAGAACATGCCTTCGATCGTGTTTCGCCGGAGGAGAGAAAAGAAATTGGAGGTTTCGATCTGCCGAAGTGCGGCGTCCTGTTCTGCGGCATCGAGCTGATGAAAAGTCTTCAAATTCCTTAGCCCCGTGCGATAGACCTCGCGCGGCGTGGCTTTGCCTTGATAGCCGAACTCGGCAGGCGCGTTCTCTTCGAACGGCTCTTGGGTGTACCGATGGCGGTCGCGTCCCCAGGGTCCAGCAAGCTGACGGTCGATATACACAACCACGCCTGCTTCCCGCGCGCCCGGCCCATTTTCATCGCTCGGAAAGATTCGTGAAGCAGCGGCGGCAACGATTAACCCTTCCTCTTGGGAGAAAAACCGCAGTGGAATGCGAATGGATTGTTCGAGTTCTGCGGAAAGCCGAGAGACCTTGCCATCAAGGGAGTAAACAAGAACTCCGCCGATGCTTGCCGCTGACAACGTGAGAAATTCGCGACGTCGCATTTTACGAGAGCGTATCATCACATAGTTGGAAGCTAAAGGAATTTCCAGGCGCGGGATGGTGCGGATAGCGAGCGGGACGTCGGAGCACTCCGAAGAATGCTTCAAGGCACAACACTTCTCGCGGAAATGTTCCTGCAGACCACGCTGGGGAGAGGGTTTAATTCCACTTGCCCGATAAGTCCTAGTGTTGTATCGGAAGCGCGACGTCTTCTTATTGGCATACCTCCGAACCCTGAGGCACGGAGTGGGGCTTATTCACCTTGACATTCTACTGGAAGCGAATTACTCTCACCTAGAATGCCTACCAAAGAAGAAAAAAAGCGAATCGAGCTGCTGCAGGGGACCCTGGACCTGCTGATTCTCCGCACGCTGTTGCTGGGGTCGGCGCACGGTCACGCCATCGCGAAGGCCATCGAATTCAGATCGGACGAAGTGTTGCAGGTTGAACAGGGGTCGCTGTACCCGGCGCTGCACCGGCTGATTAAGCGTGGATGGATTTCGGTCGAGGACGGGACCTCGGAGAACAATCGGCGCGCGAAGTTCTACCGGCTGACGCGCAAAGGCCGTCGGCAACTCGCGGTTGAAACGAGCAAGTGGGACAAGCTGGCGCACGCGATCGGTAGGATTCTACGGCCGGCGGAGGAGGAGGGCAAACCATGAGACGGGGCAAGCGCATGCTCGAAGATCTTGACCAGGAGATTCGCGAGCACATCGACAGGGAAACGCAGGACAACATCGCGCGTGGGATGCCGCCGGAGGAAGCGCGCTACGCGGCGGTGCGGAAGTTCGGCAACGTGACGCGCGTGAGGGAGGAGACGCGAGAGGTATGGAGTTTCCCTAGGTTCGAAGAGCTGCTGCAGGACATCCGCTACGGCCTGCGCGTGCTGAGAATATCGCCGGGATTCACGTGCGTGGCGATTCTTACGCTAGCGCTGGGAATTGGGGCGAACACGGCGATTTATACGTTGATTGATGCGGTGATGCTGCGGATGCTGCCTGTGAAAAATCCGCAAGAGCTGGTTTCGTTGAATCTTGCCGGCCCACTTGACACGCAGTTTCCGCGGGACGTCGACGGGGATTTCTCGACGGAGTTTCCATACGCCGCGTTCCTGCAAATGCGCGAACACAATCAAGTGCTATCAGCGCTGTTTGCTTTCAAGGACACGGGGCGATTGAGCGTTCTGGTGAACGGCAACGCAGAGATTGTGCACGGGCAACTGGTGACGTCCAATTATTTTTCGGCGCTCGGAGTTCGCGCGGCGCTGGGCCGGGATTTTGCTCCTGAGGAGGATTCAGCCGGAGCGGACTCGGTTGCGATTATCAGCTACGGATACTGGCAAAGCCATTTCGGCGGCGAGGCGTCTGTTTTAGGGTGCCAGATTTTGGTCAACGGGGCGCCGGTGACCATCATCGGGGTTGCGGCCCCAGAGTTTTTTGGGTTGCAAGCCGGAAGCGCGGTGGATCTTTACATGACGATGACGATGCAGCCGCAGATCATGCCGCACGTTGCAGAAGATTCGGGCACGTCTGCATTCGCTGCGACCGACGTGTGGTGGATTCAGTTAATGGGACGACTGAAGCCGGGAGTGACGGCGGAACAGGCGCGCGCGAATCTTGACGTGATTTATCGTCCGGCGGTTCTTCAAGGGTTGCGGCCAGAAGCGGGCAGCGGGCCACTCATTCCGCCGGCGCTTGAACTGGTGCCGGCGGGCGGTGGGCTCAGCGGGCTGCGAAATACATTTGCGAAGCCGCTCGCGATTTTGATGATTGTTGTGGGAATCGTGTTGCTGATCGCTTGCGTGAATATGGCGAATTTGTTGCTGGTTCGGTCTGCGGCGCGCGCGAAGGAAATTGCGGTGCGGCTGTCCTTGGGAGCGTCACGAGGGAGGCTGATAAGACAACTGCTTTTGGAAAGCGTGCTGCTTTCGGCGTTTGGTGGGTTCCTGGGACTCGCCTTTGCTTATTGGGGATGCAATGCGCTGGTGGCGATGATGCAGCACGCAAACAATCCACTCTCGATTGACGTGCATCCCGATTTGAACGTGCTTGCGTTCACGGCCGTGGCCTGCGTTGTGACGGGTATTCTTTTCGGGCTCACGCCGGCGCTTCGTGCGACGCGAGTTGAGCTGACGCCGGCGCTGAAGCAAACTGCCGCGACGCTCGGGACGACGCGCGACAAGATATACACGACGAAGACGCTCGTGGTGGCGCAAGTGGCGTTTTCGGTGGTGCTGCTCTTCTGCGCGGGGCTTTTTGTATGGACGCTGGTGAATCTGGAAACGATGAACGTCGGGTTCTCGCGCGACAATTTGCTGCTCTTCGGAGTTTCGCCGAACAACGGGGGATATAAGGGGCGGCGGTACGCCGATCTTTGCCGCGAAATTCAGAGTCGCGTCGCGCAACTGCCCGGCGTGAAGTCGGCGACTTCGTCGTTGATTCTGCTGCTGAGTGGGAACATGTGGCTCGGCAGTATTAGGGTGCCTGGATATAGCGCAAGGCCCAATGAGAACAGGAGCGTCTCCGTCCTGCCGGTAGGCGACGGCTTTCTTTCGACGATGGGAATTCCGCTGCTGCAGGGGCGGGATCTGAGTCCGCGCGACGATGAGAGTGCGCCGAAGGTGGCGTTAGTTAACGAGACGCTGGCGCGGAAGTATTGGCCGAACGAGAATCCGCTTGGACGGCATTTCACGCTGAGGAACGTGGACATGGAGGTTGTCGGAATCGTCGCAGACGCAAAATATACAAGCCTGCGGCGCGATATTCCGCCGACTGTCTACTATCCCTACGTGCAACAGATGGACAGCATGCCGCAGATGCATTTCGAAATGCGTACGGCGGGCGACGCGAGCGCGCTGATTCCGAGCGTGCGACAGGTCGTGGCGTCGATCGACAATCGATTGCCACTGTTTGATGTGCGAACACAGACGCAGCAGATTGACGACCTGCTTTATCAGGAGCGGCTGTTTGCAAAGCTGGTGGGATTTTTCGCGACGCTGGCGCTGGCACTGGTGTGCGTGGGGCTGTACGGAGTGATGTCGTACAGCGTGGCGCGGCGGACGAGCGAGATTGGGATTCGGATGGCGCTGGGTGCCAACCGCAGTAACGTCCTAAACATGGTTCTCCGCGGTGCGTTCTTGGAGGTTGGCATCGGCCTGTGCATTGGCACTCCGTTGGCGATCCTTTGCGGCCGTTACTTGGCCCATCAGCTCTACGGCGTGGGCCGCTTCGATCCGCTCGTGCTCGGCGGAGCGACCGTAGTTCTAAGTGTCTGCGCCCTGCTTGCCGGATTTTTACCCGCACACCGTGCCGCTTCCATTGAACCAGTAGAAGCACTGCGGAGCGAGTAGCTGCGTTATGTCCTGCATGGCGACTGTTTTCGCAATCCGAAACCAGATCAGGTCTCGCCAACGCGTAGACAGAGAACTTTGCTCATCGGAGCTCTCCGTCCGGAATTTCTAGGTCGACGCCCTTTCGCGAAGACTCTTCCCGGGCAACCCGGAAGTCAGCTGGCCCGCTGGGTTAGTACCGACAAACGCGCTTGTGTTCCTCAATCTCGAATGGTCGGGCCGCGCCGAAGTAATTTTCGCAAACGGTGCTCCAACCCAGCAGCAATATGACCTTCTGTTGTGTGCGGATTGCCTCGCGTGCAGGGGTCTCACACGTCGGCCACGAATACTCGCATCAATTTGAAGTAAATTTCTGAGAAATCCCGGTAGATGTGAGGGCCTCACCGCTGCGCCCACCTCGCCTCAACCAGGAGGGGCAGATCATGAATCCAATCATCCTTACTGACTCCGCCGGGATAAACCACGTGTCCTAAATTGTCTTTCGTGTATGCAACGACAAAGTTGGCGTGCGCCATTCCATAATTCCCGCCGCGCAGCTCTGCTTTCTGCGCCACCGGCACCCCCGCCGCTCGCTCCGCTGCTTCAATCGCCGCTTCGCTTCCGGTCAGGCCCACGAAACGTCTATCGAAATTATCCAGCCACCCCCGCAATCGCGCCGGTGTATCCCTCTTCGGATCCGTGCTCACGAACACCAGCTTCACCTCGTCGCTCACGCTCGCTGGCAATCCCTTCAACGCTGCTCCAAGGTTGGCCATGTGCACCGGACACTCGTCAGGACAGTACGTGTATCCAAAAAACAGCAGTGTCACCTTACCGTCCGTCCGTTGCCGGAAATCGAATGGGGCGCCTGAACTATCCGTGAGAACAAATCGAGCTTTGGGTAGGGGCGGCGCGACCAGACCGCCCCGGTACATAACTGCGCCGCGCTCGGCCTTACTAACGTCACCGTTGGCCTGCTGCGCCGCCGGTGCAAAGCCGCGCTGATCAGCCAACAAAACTGCGGCTACGCACATCCGCACAAACCGCAACGTCATGTTCCGTTCCTAGGGATGAACGATCACCGTGCCTTTCATTCCTTCCTCGTCGTGGATCGCGCAGATGTAATGGAAAACACCCGGAGCCATGAACGTCACGCGAAACCGTGTCACTCCTGGATTCGATTGCGCAAGGTTTGCCCGGTCTTGCGGAGCTGGAGACAAGAAGCCCGAATTCACGCTGTCCGACGGCGAGCTGATGATAGCCTGCCGCGCGCCATCCGATGTAGTCGTCGCATTCAACGCCGGCCGCGGATCGTCCGGCTCCGTTCCAAACGTCACTGTGTGATTGATCGATGGATCGAGGTTCGTCCACTCCACTGTGTCTCCAACTCTCGCCACAACGATCTCCTGCACAAACCGCATCAGCGATGCCGTTTGTGACCCCGCTCCCGTCGTCGTCACCACTTGCCCCACACCAGCCGCCACCGGCCCACTCTGCCATCGCTCTTCGTCTCCATGGTTTACCTCACCCTTCAGCCGCGCGGCGTCCGCAAGCAACAATCTCTCTACCTTCTTCCCTTCATCCTCATAGAAGTCATGATCGTGCGGAAGCGCCGCCGTTGGGTCCACAACGTGGACCACTCCCGTCATATCCGGGTGCACCAGGCAAACCATCTTGAAATTCCCCGGCGACGGGAAAAACACGCTATACGTCAGCGGTCCTGGCCCGCTCGTCTCGTTCAAGAGCAATATGTTGGAATTCACACACGACGAACCGTCAAAGCTCGCTCCATCCGGCGTGCTCCCGGGGCACCCTACCTCGATTCCGAATACCGGACCAAAGTTTGGCGGCCGTACCTGGCCCGGTTTCAGAAATGTCGCTGTGTGTCGCTCGTGGGTCGTAAATACAAACCGTACAGTATCGCCGGCGTGAATCCATAACTCATTGGGAAGGAAAGCAAGCCCCTGCGGTCCCATGTCCGGCGCCTCCGCCCCGGCTTTAACCTGCCACTCGTCCGCTCGCGCCGTGCTCGCTGCCGCTCCGCCAAACGAAATCCAGAATACGGCGCACCACAGCGACGCATTTGCGATACTCTTCCGCAACCGATTCATGTTTCCTCCGTTGGCCCAATGTAGGCGATGCTCGCCACCATCCGACAAGGAGGCGCGTTGTGTCAAACAGCAAAGCGCGGAATCCCCGCTGCACCATCGATTTGCCGTCTAATACCGCGCTTTGCCGTATCCCGCCGCCCGGAGTTACAATCCGCCTCTCAGACTCGCAACACGGTCCGGCCACTTAGGAAAGCGTGATGGGTGATGCAGCTCAGGATGCGCCCCCAGCAGGCAACTCGGTGTGCTTTGCGGCGCGCGAACTCTGGGGTGCGCAGGCTGCGGAGAGAGATTGCGTGTATGTTGATATGTGGGACGACTACCTGGAGGCAGCCTAGTTCCATGCCAGGATCTGACCAGCTTGACGCAGTACCGCAACTCCCGCGCGATGCGGAGGGACCCGTCTTCGCGGAGCCCTGGTAGGCGCAGGCGTTCGCGCTGGCCGTAAAGCTCTCAGAGCAGGGTCATTTCACTTGGAAAGAATGGGCCACAACTTTGGCCGAAGAGCTCAAGTTCGCTGCCGATCGCGGGGAACCTGACGACGGTTCCCATTACTACGAACACTGGCTCGCCTCGCTCGCACCTCTCGTGTCCGCGAATGTTCAACGCGCAAGACCCTAATAGTCATATCACGCAGTGCATGGTGCTCGTGCCCGCGGGACGGCGGACGCTATGGTTTGCCTTCGCTACCCTAAGCAATCTGGCCGGTAATTGGCCGAAGTGCCTGGCGGTCGTCGAGAGTCTAGAATTGAATTGAGCGTGTGTTCGGCACGAACGCGATGCAAGAGAAATAGGGGCAAATCAATCAGTGCTGTCCAGAAAAGTCCTAGTCCCGTTGTGGGAAGTCTCACGAGATACGCGCTAGTGCTTACGATTCAATTCCACTTGCCCGGTAAGTCGTGCCAGCTCAACCGGTCGATGCAACACTATTTAAGCTGTTGATCGGACAACGCTTCCCTGTAGAGAACCGAAATGTCCGGCTGTACCAATCACTCCTAGCCAGGATGGTGTTCCGCTTGAATCAGCGCTCGCGAACGATCCCTAGCTGCTGAAAGCCCTGCGCGTGGGCTTCGAGCAGGTGTTGCGTCGACCCATTGAGACCGCCGCGTTTATCAGAAGGACTTTGCTTCATAGATTCCTTATGTTTCCGACGGTCGAACGTTCGTGCCCCCTCTGGAACAAATCCGAATTATTCGCAGAGCGAAGGGGCCGGCGGGAGATGTTTGAGGCGTTTAGGGAGCGATAAGGCTGGGACTCGGTAGCAAACTGGTAGCACGGGAATTGGACGCTACGTTACGATTCTCAGAAAACCTCGTTTTTATTGGGGAAAGTGGTGCGCCCGGGGGGATTCGAACTCCCGGCCTTCTGGTTCGTAGCAAGCTATAGTCAAATCTAACAGGCTTGTTTGGTGTCGCTTACAGACCACAAAACGCCTTTTGCCCGCACAATGATACCTAGTTTGGCGCAACGTTCCGGCGTAGCGAACAGTCAGCGCAGCGCCTGTATTGATTCCCACACTACTCAGGACTATGCTTCACAGCGCAAGGTCCCCAGCAGTTCGGCCCACCTCGGTAACGCAAATCAAGGAGCAAACCATGAGCGACGAAACCAAAGAGCAGCCTGAAAAAATTGAGCAGCCAGCGGAACCGACTTCGACCGAGCTGTCGGAAGCGGCGCTGAAACAAGTGGCTGGTGGAGCTACGACGCAAGCTGAAGCGCCTACAGAGTCAGTTAGTTTTGCCTACAGTAAAATCAAGGTTAGTTACGAGGAGCAGCGATGAGCGATGAAATCAAGAAACCTGAAGAAATAACGGATGCGCCTTTGTCAGAGTCGGAGTTGGACAAAGTAGCTGGAGGCGTCGTGAAACACGCTGACGTGAGCAGTCCGGCATTGCTGCTCAAAACGTGTAACGGATCACATGACAACCCACCAGCCAAATAATACGGGCGCGTTTTAAAACTCAACGTCCTTTGGCGCATCTCGCTTTTCCGGCTGGATAATTGCTCAGGGCTGATCGTCGCAACGAAAGGGCCTCTTCCATATTCCACGCGATACCGCATACCTGAGGTAGTTTTCACAATCGCACGAATCACGCCGTCTACTTCCCTACCCATGTAGCGCTGGAAGCGGATGCGAGAGCCTACGCGGTAGTTCATGGTTCGCACTCAGAAGTCCTGCCCCAGCATGTCGGCGAGTTCTGTTCTGCTAATCAACTCCGTATTCATCGCGTCCATGAGCACAAAAGGCACAAGCAGGGGGTCGCGAAAGCGGAATCTGTAATTTCGTTGCTGTCCGGTGCGTTCAAGAACCTCGGCACGCTTAGGAGCGCAAAACTCGCTTAAGTGATGACTGAATGCGGCTATTTGAACAGGACGGTTCAATATCCTAGAAAGAGGGCCTGCTACTGAACCGGGATTGAAATAGCCCAGCGCGTCCCTGGAATGCGTCGCTGCCAGAGCACATCCGAGCAAGACGTGCTTATAAAGTGCGTCTCGATGGGCACTTCTCGTTGCCTTGGTGTGTTTCTCGGTGACTGTTTGTTGCGCTTGTCGCACAGCTTCTTTTAGGGCATCGAATACGGCGTCTCGTTCGATTTGATCCATCTGTCTAGCCGCTGACATTCGAACCGAATGCAGTCCGAGCAGATGTGTATAGTGCGGGAGACCCTGAGATAAATTTACAATGAGTGAAGCCGCTTCAACCGAGAATTTTATCTTTAACGACTCCTCTGCTTTGGTCAAGATTTCCCGTAATTCCTCCGGGCGCATTCTGGGCAACAATACCTGAACGAGCGCTCTTGAAATAGAGGCGTGATCGGACATCAAAGCATCGATGGTCTCTGCTACTCCTACCAGAATAACGGTACATTCGACGCCGAAGTCGGAAAGAGCCTTCATCAAGTCCGTAAAGTTCTTTGAGGCTTTATGCGCGGCACGGTCGAACTCATCAATGATGTAAACAGCCCCCGGCATCATCGATACGACCTTGCGCACATCATCTACTGTGAGCACATCCCCCAAATTAAACGCTTTTCGCAGTGGCTGCGGGGCCTTCGAACCCGGGAGTACACCGTAGACAGGGCGGTTATCCTTCCAGGTGATTTGACTGAACAACGAGTGCCATAACGAAGAAAAGGTATCGTCGCTACTTGCAATGGTTTTTATGACGAGGCGCTGTCCACGCGTGGGGTCTTCCTGATCGAACGTTGCCACGATTGGCCCTATGACGTTCGAAAGGGAAGTCTTGCCTACGCCTCGTTCCCCGTAAATTACTGCATGAAGCCCAGCCTGATTCACCGCATCGATCAAGGTTGTGATTTGATCCCAGCGGCCCGCAAATAAATCTCTCGTCGCGATTGGTGTGCGGGGACGAAAAGTCTTCGACGCTAACAAATCCAGATTGGCAGCGGCTTCTTGGGTTAGGTTCAGGTGGATAACCCTCTGCTTTACATTGTAAACAGCCAGATTATATAAGTCCAGGCGGTACTTATATAAGTAGGCCTTTAACAAAGTAAACCAACTTTGGCGCGGCCCAACTCCGCGTTACGGGCCGACCTGGGAGAAGGTTCCCGGGACGCGCCTTTCGTACCCTCCTAGGCACGTCTATCGCATATACCAAAGGTTAGTGCGGATCGTCGGCAACCGAGCGATTTGCTCCGGAGTTGCCAGCGTTTCATGAGATGAGATAATCGTCCTCGGCCATGAAACGTGCAGTCCGCTTGCTTCTCTACGGTTCCCTTTGCTTCGCGGCAACTATTTCCGCTGCGGACAGGTTCAGTTTTTCCGGTTCGTACACGCTCACTGGCACTGAAGGCCCAAGATTCGAGAAAGGAACGGTTCAGAAACTCCGAGTGGTTCAGACCGATGCTTCCATTGAAGTCACGCAAACGATAGACGGGCATCCGTATACGAATGTCTATCCTTTCGACGGTAAGGAGGGCATATATGTAAGCCCCGCCGGAGTGAAGGGAACCTGCAAGGCGCAGTCCAAGAAAAATTACCTTATTTTGGAATCCGTAGTTACGACGCGTCCAGACGTCAACGACCCGCTCGTCCAAATTCACACCAAACAGAAATGGGAGCTGTCGCGCGACCTGAAGACGCTAACCATTCGCTTTGCCGTGGACTCTCCACAATCCGCGCTTAACTTTATCGAGCCCTGGACAGACATTTACAAACGCGACTGACGGTCGGCAGGATTTGCCGCGTGTTCCAGAGATTTTTTGCCCTACTAGCCAGTCAGGCGTTTGAACTCGCCTTCAGCATCGAAAGCCGACCCCTGAGGAATGTGGAGAATAAGCATTCCTCCCATTGCCTGCTCCCAAAGGCCACCCACGGCGGCTACCTGCTCAAGAAACCTGGTTAGTCCTTCAGATTCGGCCACCTTCTTGGATATTGCCCATCGCAGTGTCACATACGATGATTTGCGTAAGACACTGACGAACCGAATTCTTTCCTCGTCAATGGGTTCCGCTGCGATCACATCTCCGAGGTTGATCGAATCATCGAAAAATGAGGATTCTTCTAGACGGTAGCTTCCACCGCCGAGCGAAGTGAGACTGAGCTGTTCGGTTGACCCGTCAGCAAAATGAACTTCATATAGTCGTTCTTCTGAGGACATAAGAGGCTCCGTAAGGCTGTCGCACTACCGCCGCAGGACTAGACCTACAGTACCATTGCTCTGGTGTACCTAACGTGTGTATGCTATCGCCATGCTCAAACGTACCAACGTCTACCTGGATACCAAGACCCTGAAGCAACTCGAAGCCATTGGACGCCCGCAAGGTCTCAAAACCGCGCAGGTGATTCGCATGGCTTTGGCGGAGTACATCAGGGCAAGGAAAGGTAAGCATTAAAACGGGACGCACCGCTGCGCTAACAGCGACACGCCCCTAATCACCAAGGAGGAGATGCTCCATGGCAACTCGTCAGAACGTACCACAGGCCCTTTCCGCCGAACAGGTGAAGGCCATTCTTAAAGAAGCCCGCCAGCATTCCACGCGAGATTGGTGTCTCCTTCTCCTCACCTTTCGCCATGCGCTGAGAAGCCACGAGGCGCGAACACTCAAGCTGGCCGACATCGACCTGGAAAATTCCACCATCGCTATCGCACGGGTCAAGGGCTCGCGCTCAGGTGTCCAGAGTCTTGACCGTCATCGGGGAGAGCCAATTCTCGATGAGATTGTCGCGCTGCGCTCTTGGCTCCGCGAACGGGTGGAGGACGGCTCACGAATCCTGTTTCCCTCACAAAAGGGCGGAGCCATGACCCGGATGCAGTTTCTTAGGCTGTTTCGCAAGTACGCGCTGGCCATGGGGGTCTCACCGGACCTTGCCCACCCTCACATCCTGAGGCACTCTCTGTGTTCCGCAATGGCGGCACAGCACGCGGACGTGTACGCGATCCAGCAACGAGCGGGCCACAAGAACATCTCCAACACGATGATCTATACGCACGTGAGCGATGAGCAGGCCAGCGAATCGTGCCGCGAGGCTCTGATGATCGCATTCGGCTAACCGCTGTACGCCTTGGATTTCCACACTTGTCCGGTAACCGCGTTATCAGGACTTGGCGTTTTCCTTGGCCGTCCCCTTTCCGGGAACCAAAGGAAGCGAGCGAAATAGTTTTTTGGGGGAGCGCAGAACGATTTTCCCACGATGTTTGCGGACTGCATCGATCTTTTGCCATTCGCTCACGATGCGAGTCGCGTTATAGAGGTTGATATTCACTGAATCGGCGAGCTCTTGGTTGGTCACATCGATTTCAATCCCATCCGAGACCACTTCACCGATACTGGGCCCCAGCGCCACGAGTAAATTGGCAAGCCTCTCTTTTGCCGTCTCGGATACTAATGCCGAGTGGGCAGCGATATACCAAGAAACGTATTCAAACGTGAGATGGATTACATTCTCCAACAGTCGAGGGACGCGTTCTCCGAGAGCGATGATCGTTGGACCGTCCCAAGCGAGCACGACACTATCCTGTACCGCTTCCGAGCTTGCGAGATATGGGTAAGGCCGGCGAGAGAGCCCCGCAACGCCGAAGGTTTCTCCTGGCTTTATCCATAGCAGGATGAGTTTTTTCCCAGTGGGGGTTACGTAGAAAAAACGCCCTCGGCCTTTCCACATCAACAGAAAATAATCCGAAGAATCGCCCTGGTGCGTCATTACAGATTTGGCGGAAAACCGGCGAGGGTGCGCCGCCGATAAGATCAAATCGATTTCCTGCGGTTTCATGCCCCAGAATATATCGACGTTAGGGGGACGGTTAGCAGGGCGAAATTCCAAAGTGGCCATGTTCTCTCCCGCTAGTGGCGGAATGCTTTTGCAATTTGTAAATGCTCACCAATGCGACAAAAAGGCCGCCGAACCAACCTTATGTCTTTGTCCTGCTTGAACACGAAGGTGCCGTTATTGACTGAAGATTCGAGGGCACCCATATCCTCAAGCAGACGCATCTGTCAACGCTGGCGCAGTCTAGAAGCACCATGCCGCCCCGGTAACCGTCAAAACTAACAGTCCACACGGAGCTAGGCCGAGCCTCGCGGGATTCCTCCGAGTCACGGACAACTCGGAAGTAATTCCACTTGCCTGGGTGAGTAGCCCCGGGGAGTCGCACCCCGAGGCTCTCGTAGAACCGTACGTGAGTCTCTCAACTCATACGGCTCCCATCGCGGAGCCATGCCGCGTACTCATCTGCCAGTGAGCGAAAAGTTCTGGAGTGCGCTTTCTGAGGCGCGCAAGCCAGTGGCTCGCTCGGCGTAGATGTCTACGCAGCGTTTTGTATTTTTGTGCAGCCCAAAGGGTCAAATCACGATCCAGTTGGCGCATCGGCGAATAGAGCGCCGAGCGGTAATACCGCCCGTAGTACTGGAGCCAGCCTCGCACGATAGGATTAAACATCCGAGACAGATCTTCGATCGCCTTGTCGCTGCGTTGTTGCAGTTTCCAGCTACGAACTTCTGTTCGGATGGCCTGTGCCGCTTTCGCAGAAATGGCCGGACTGAAGTTGACGAAGTGCTTTCCCTTGCGAGTCATTGAACTCCGGGCTCGAAACGTATAGCCCAAGAAGTCAAACTTCTCGTGCAGGTAGGTCCTTCGCCGATCATCATCCTTGCAATAGACGATCTTCGTCTTCTCCGGATGAAGTTCCAGCCCGCAGTTCTGTAAACGTTCGGCTATGGCTTTCCTTATCGCCAGAGCTTCCCCTTCCGTTCTGCAATGCACAATGGCGTCGTCAGCGTATCTCTCGAATACTGCCCGAGGATAATTCGTCGCGAGCCATCGATCGAATGCATAGTGCAGAAACAGATTGGCTAACAGAGGGCTGGCCACTCCGCCTTGCGGAGTACCTTTCTCCCGTGGGACCAATCGGCCATCCTCTTCTTGCATGGGCGCTTTCCGCCACCGCTCGATATAGAGAATGTTCCACCGATCCTTGGCGTGTTTCTTCACCGCCCGCATCAGTAGATTTTGGTCGATGTTGTCGAAGAAACCTTTGATGTCCAGGTCTAAAACCCAGTCATAGCGCCAACATCTTTCTCGCGCTCTGCCAACTGCTTCCAACGCCGACTTCCCCGGTCGATATCCGTAAGAGTCTGCATGGAACAGTCGATCCACCTCTGGTTCCAGTCTCGACTTCACTACCTGTTGCGCGATTCGGTCCGAAACAGTTGGGATGCCCAGTGTCCTCTCCCCACCATTGGCTTTCGGTATCTTCACCGTCCGTACGGGTGGTGGAAAGTAGCTGCCTGACGACATCCGATTCCAGATCTTGTAGAGATTCTTCTTCAACCTCTTTTCAAAATCCTCAATCGTTTGCTCATCAACCCCTGCTGCTCCTTTGTTCGCTTTCACTCGCTTGTATGCTTCCCAGACCTCCCATTTGGAAATACAGAACGGCTTTGCCTCACTCATCGGGCTCCTCCCATTGCTGGTTGGCTCATTGAATCAGGCTCCTTGACACAACGTCTTCGCTCCATCCCTTTATCGGGGACTTCATTGCTACTACACGTTGTTCCGCCTCTGAGACTCCGCATCCGTACTCTCGCCCTCATGGTTGCTTCCACTTGTGGCTTCTCCGTTTGCATCGCAGTCTCAGATTCCCACGTTCCGCTCGACCGCCTCTTTGGCAAGCTCAGGCCACCTCTCATGCCGGATGCCGCTCCGCCCGTAAGCAGGTTTCGTCGGAGCTACTCCCGCAGTAACTTACCCCCCGCGGTTTTGACATCGTCTTTAACGTTTCGACACTTCAGCAGTGGTTCCCTTGCGGTCCTCTTCTTGCCTGTCACCTGACCTGGTCGTTGCCGGGCCTTTTCCTTCCGCGTTCACGACCATAGCTTTTGACTACAGCCGCCGAAGGTGGTTTGGAACCTGTTCCTGTAAACCGGTCCGAGGGGCCTACCCTCATCAGTCAAGCAGTTGCGCACTACTCAGCTTTTCTCCTTTCGTGCTCGTGGCACACGTAAGTCGCGTTACCGGACAAGTCACCCAGGCCTCCTCTGCGGCTTCTGGCGCAGCGTGGCCCAGTGTCGCGAAGGGACGCCAGCAGGGCCTCTTTGAAGCAGACGACAAACGAGCCAGTCAAATGGAGCGACCGAACTTTGGACACAAATAGATCTTTGGCTAATTAGTGAGAATTGTTGTTGTCTGCGGGACTCCCATTTTGTCCTGGAGCGGCACCGCGGGTATCGACACTAATCTCCATCGCCGTATGTTTTGCGAAAACGACATCTGTCCCGCGAGCCATGAAGTTGTTGTAAATCGACCGACAGGCCCCAAATGCCCCCATGGCAATAGCCAAAGGCTGCGAATGCACAGTTGCTCCGATTACGATGCCAACCACCTTGAATCCGCCCGCTCCACCTTCGGCTCGGTTGAAAGTTTCATCTTCGTGAGTGGCCGCTGCCAAACCGACCGCAACCCCACTCCTCAAGTACCGAGTCTTGGAAGTCTTGGTCTCGGCTCCGCCTTCGGCATCAAGTTGCAAGTTATCGGCTGTGCCTGATTGGACACCTTGAACCATCGCCTCTACTTTCGACTCGACTCCGTTGGGCGGCACCAGATCACGGAACACGAATCGAAGTTGCCCGTTGTGTTTCCAATGCCGCGCAGGCTGGACTTGCACCACGGTTCCCTTCAGCACGCTTCCTTCCGGAAGAATCAGTTTGCCGTCATTCACCAGTGGACGGGAAAGCACGGCCTCGACTTCAGTGCCTTTCTGCGTGCTCGCGGAATTCAGCTGCGTCATCAGCCGCGCGTGCACCATTGTCCCTTCGGGTATCTCCGAGTTCATCGACGCAGCAATTTCTGGCGTGAGCGGCTCGCTCCCAAAGTCCAGCGGTTTCCCGAGCTCTGCAAAATATACCGTGCCTGCTTCGATGTATTGCGGGTGCGCCGGCAAATTCGCCACGGCATATCTTTTCACGCGATGCAGCTTGCCCGGCTCCTTCACTTGTTGCATTGCGGAATCAAATTGCCTTCGCGCTTCTTGTTTTGCTTGCCTCTCTTTTACCGTCAAAGCGTCTTTGACGCCTTTCTTTTTCCGATTCTCCGCAGCCGATACGAACTGAATCACTTGCCCTGATCCCGGCACCACGCTTGTCTGAATCGGAATGTGTCTTCCGTCTGCCAAAGACAATTCGGTAAACTGAACCGTGATTTGCCGAGTGGGAGTAAGATTGGCGTCGAGGGCTGCAAGTGTACGTCGGCCACTGGAAACGCTTTCAATTTGCGAAATCTGCCCGGTAACTTCTGTTCCGACGGGCAAGGCCAATTTGTCGAACGTATATGCCGGCTCAATAAGATGCCCGTGAATCGGCTGTCCCACTCTCCCTACGCGAATTTCGCGATCGAGCACGATCTGCAAAGCAGCTCCCTTTGGAACCGTCAGATCAATGTTCTCCTTAACGTTGGGCTTGAGAGTTTCTGGACTTTCCGCCGCTCTATGCTTCAGCGCCGGATTTGCATCAGGTTTCGTCGAGGAATTCCTAGGAGGATTCAACTCTTGCGCCAACGTCCAACCATTGCAGAAACACATAAGGCAGATCGCACCAGCCAGACGCGCTAATTTCATGGCGACTCTCCCCTTCTCCCGCTCTGTGTTATCTCAAAATAGGTTAGATGACGCGTTTTCCCTGCACAACCGGGACGTACCAATATGTGGATGCTACTTTGCCAGACAAAGTTGCAGTACGGAATTTCGTCTCTTTCCGGTTCATCGAGCCCTCTGGAATATGGACGCAGAAATCAGTGTTAGTGAGCCCGATCTAGCCACGGGGGGCGTGGAAAATGAGCATTTACCACTCCCGAGGGTCTCCTTCTCCCGGCTACAAGCCGCGCAGACCTTCCAGAAGCGCGGTTCTGGAAGCTGCAAACTCCATCGAAGATTTGTGACCGATCGTGGGCGGATCACGTCTGATTCGGAAGTAATTCCACATTCCTGGTAAGTCGGGTAATCGGACAAGTGGTCTTGACCCCCCCCCGCTGCAAACATCACCATTCGTCCACACTCTTTCGGCGGTCGCCCGTAGGTTCTTGTGCAAATCTTAGGAGGTTACATTCTACCTATTCCGTAACCTTTTCCGCCGACCGGCCTACACAAACAAACGACTTGGGACCGCCGGAAATCGGGGCGGTTCTCTTGTTTTGTAACATTTCGGCCATCGGGACTTCACTGTGGGGCTGTGGAGCATCCGATAGTCACAGAGGGTCACTGTGCTCGCCGGGATTGCCATGTTGCGCGCCAAGGGCATCGGCTGGAAGCGGATCGCCGCACAGATGGAAGTTTGGGGTCGGAACTCTGTATCAAGAAGTGGTATTGCGAGGCATGATGGGAGCTTCGGGCGGAGTGCCAGTGCGACGATCCGGATGCTGGACTTTGGACAGCAGTTCTCGCTCCTGGCGAGTATGTAATCGAATGGCAAGAACCACTTGTTCCGAGGTCACGTTGAAATGCCGGGCAATCTCGTCCAACTGCCAGCCGCAATTTAGCATGGTGGCACAACTGTCCTCGAATGTTTCGTCGGAGTCCATGCCGTTCCCGATCACCGGTTCAGGGTAGCGCGCAGATATCGTTCGCGGAACTCGGCACAGAATGCCGAGAATGTTTCCGGCGACTCCGCCAGCACCTTTTGATAACTGGCGACGTATTCCTGCCAGAGTTTTGCTCGGGTAGCACACTGCCTGAGAATGCGGTCATAGCGTTGTTGTGCGTAGGGATTCGTTTTCATTTGCCACCGTTTCTACAGATTTTTTAGCCTTCGTTATCGTCGCTTCGACATTGGATTTAATCGGACGATCACTGGTTCCGGTCATCGGCCATCAACTCTTCCATCTTTATGATAGCAGTATCGAAGTCTGTACTCTTCAGACCGCCGTCTTTCACGTAGGCTGTTTTCTGTCCCTTCTTGCGTTGAACATGTGCGAGCATCTCCGCTGTTTGGCCGTCATAAAGCGTTCGTGAGTTGTATTCATCGAATTTGCTCCAGTCAGCCATATTCACATCAAGTTCTGCGTAACAGCGGTTTGTTTCTGGGTTGTAGTGCGTCACGATATCTTGTGTCAGTGCTGACCCTATGGTGTTACTCTCCATGATTTTCTGCCCCAGTCCTGCGCATTTGGACCGCAAATTAAAAATTTCTGTGGCGGTGGGTGGACTCGCAATCCTTCGTTTGATATTTTTCGGCTCTGAATCAGCAGAAGTACGCGAGCAAGACGCCATAAAACCTGGAAGGCAGCAGATCACGATGGCTTGACCCAGTCTCTTATGCATAGTGGCGAATAACCCGCTGTCTCAATCCTCAAGGAGATAGCTTGACCGGGGGAACCAACGCACAACACATTACCTTCGTACTACTGTCAGCAAAGGATTACATGGCCGAGAGAGCAGGGTTTCCGTCGCTTTGCAAGAAGCTGTATCTTCTCGTCCGTGAGGATTACTGAACGGAACCACCTGAGCCGGTGACTATCGTACACACTTGTGAAGCAGCTTGGCTCATATCAGCGAGTGAGCCTTCACCGAAGTGCTTCAACGTCTTGTCGTCGATGATCTGCCACTCGGAAGAAGCGTAATCGATGTCGCCATTCTCAATTCCGACGTTAAAGGACAAACTCCAATCGGTCTTGTTTGCATTCTCGTTCTTGTCCTTCGGCAGTTTTAGCGGGCTGTCATCGAACCCCGTGTAAATCGAGACATCTTTGCAAGCCGGGCATGCCTGAAACGCGGACACAAAGCGAACTCGCTCATCCGCCGCCATCTCCTCAGGTGTTCGAATACAACTCATGTTCCGATTCTTTTCAGTTAGTTCGCAGATGTTTTTTATGTAGTCTCGGTTCCACCAACCGTCGATGAGCACGACCGGTTTATGTCTCGGAGCAGCCAGCCAAATGACGAGTGTGGCGCCCAAGACACTGAATATCCACTTGCCCCACGACACTTCGCTACCTCGGGTTTCCGTGGAAGGAATACCAACGGCCGCAGCTTCGGCGGGTTGTTTGGCGGGTTCTTCGAAGATTATGTTGCCGCGAGTTTTCCCGCGCGAAATCTCTTCGGGCGTCGCGGGCCGGATCGTTTCGTATTTCACAAGGCCAGGATCGAAGCTCTGATACATCATCGCCTGAGATCTGGCAGCATTCTCAGACTCGAAAAGCAGTCCCATCCGAACGTTTCTCTTCGACGAAACGACGATTAGGACATGGGGGCAAGGCGCGTCGCTGGATTCCTTGACCCAGGAGAGGAGTTCTTCATGGGACAGAGTCTCGATCAAGGCGTCATCTCAATTAGGAGGGGCCACTCGGTTTATCTTCCTTCGAACTACGACTCTTTGAGTGGAAATCTGAATTGAGGTGTCGAAATGCTCACAACCCGTCCGCCGAAGTCTGAGGAAATCCCATGCTGGCACCGGGCGGGGGATCCCGGAGTATTCTCGGCCGCTGCGCAATGTCCTAGGCGGCATCGCGCATTCCAGAGGTTCCGTGACCTGCATTTAGGCTCTATCTTAGGACCCTCTTGGCTGCAAAAACCACTTCCCGGCATTTCTTGAACATCTCGCGGAACCGCCTGCGCTCTGCGATTGCCGCCGCTGAATACCGCCCATGCTTCGTCACTGCTCGCCGGATGCGTTCAACCCCTTCTTCCGTTTTCGCGCCGGTGCTCAGCCCACCGTGAAGCCTACAGCGTCCATTGGCCATCGCAGGACACTGGCAAGACGTGCCTCGCCTCGTCTTTGCGCCACAGCGGGCCGCCTTAGAGAAGTCGCCTGAAGGGTTAGCATTTCTTAGCATTCCCCGCCGCTTGTCATGGGGTGTTGCCCCAATTTCGTCAACCCTACCCCTACCTGTAACCATAAGACCCTCCTCTTGTTCGATGACCTCCAGCGCTCCCTTGTCCTGATGGCGAACACGAACCAAGGGATTGCCGACTTGAACAGCCCCTTCTTCTTTGGTCTTTGCGCTGGGTCGACAAGGTGGTATTCACAACCCAAGGCCCCATCCAAATCGCCCGAGGAGGGAGAAGCCAATGAAACTCCTCATCACAGGGGTTGTCCTGAGTCTTGCTCTCGTTTCCGTCGCCTCGCAGTTTCCGGATGCACCTACCGGCTTCGACAATCGGAGTAACGGCATGGTAGATGACGCGACTCATCAGGCCGACCAGGCGAAGTTCGAAGAAGTCGAGCAACTCGCGGATGGCCTCGGTCCTCTCTATAACGCGCAGTCCTGCCGCGAATGCCACCAGAATCCGGTTTCGGGTGGAGCTACCCAGGTTTCTGAATTGCGCGTCGGCCACAACGGGCCAGACGGCCATTTCCGCAACCCGGAAATTCCGATCAATCACGGTAGCGAAATCATCAAAAGCCGCTCTCTCGTTAACGACCGCGCCATCTGCCCCAACTCCGCTTTTCCCACCACAGAAATCCAGGAGCACGTCCCCGATACGGAAACGATTCGCACGACGCGCATGTCCGTGAATCTTCTCGGAGACGGTTTCATCGAAGCAGTTGCTGACCAAACCTTCGTCGACCTTGCCAAGCAACAATGCAAATCGTCGCATGGCAAGATCTGCGGCCAGGTCCTTTACGTCCCCATTGTCGAAGCTCCAGGAGTGACCGGCGTCGGGCGCTTCGGATGGAAGGACCAGCACGCGAGCTTGCTGTCGTTTTCCGGCGACGCGTATCTGAATGAAATGGGCGTCACCAACCGGCTTCAGCCCGACGAGGTAACCAATCTTTGCAATACGGTCTCCGAGCCCAACGACAAGCCGGGTTCTGATGGCCTTTCCGACATCGATCGTTTCGCCCGCTTTGTGCGCGCGTCGAAAGCTCCCGCGCGCGACACGCAACAAGGCAATACTCCCGCTGCGAAAAAGGGCCTTGAACTCTTTGAAAAGATTGGATGTGCGACTTGCCATGTTGCCACGCTGACCACTGCTGCTGCCGGGACGAAAATCAACGGCGGCACGTTTACTATTCCCGAGGCGCTCGGCAACGTCACCCTCCACCCGTGGAGCGATTTCTTGTTGCACGATGTTGGTAGCGGCGACGGCATCGTGCAGTCCTTGGTCGAGCACTGCGGCCGCAAGGTTTATCAAATCACATGGAAGAATCTTTCCATGGAGGGTTTCCAGAGCACGCAGAACAAGATGCGCACGGCGCCCTTGTGGGGAATTCGCCTGCGTACCCGATTGATGCACGACGGAGCATCTTTGACTCTCAGCGACGCCATCCTGCGCCACCGCGGCGAAGCCAGCCATGCAACCGAACGTTTTCAGAAGCTGAAGCGCAACGATCAGGAAGCCCTCATCGAATTCCTCCGCTCGTTGTAAGCGGGAGTCGGCGCCTCTCGGACTCTTTCTGAAGATCGGTCCCAATAAGTTCGGATTAGCGGACATTGAGAGGTTCTCCCGATACCCGCCCCTAGACCCCTTCCCCAGACGCCACGCTCCCCGCGATCACCGCTTGCCCGCCTTCCGAGACTTGAACGTGCTGGACCAGGACGGTCTGCTTCCCGCCGGTTCGGAGTTTTTGCAGCGTCAGCAAGCCCTCTTGGTACATCTGCATCATTCTCGCCGCCGCATTCGAGAGCCGCGCCACTTCTACGGGTGGCAACGCAGTGTTGAGGCTCCAGGCAGTCAGGTTCATAGCGGCACGATGGGCCGCTGCGATTTGATGGCAGAGCATCTTCTCCAGTGAGTTCTCGGCTTGAGCGGATTGCGCCGCATCAACCGCCGACTCCACCATCCGGCTACCTACCTCCGCTGCAAGGTCAACGCGGTGCTCAGAGGCGATCACGTTGACCATATTCGGATTTTGTAGGGTGTCTACGATGTGGGACGAATAAAAGCGGGGCAGTATCGCCTCGCCGCAGGACGACACAAGGTTCTGCGGCGGCCTCAGCGCAACCTCAGCATCTTCAGCCTCCAGTCGGGCGAGGACTTCGTCCATGCCGTTCGATACAGCCTCATTGAATGATGCAGGCTTCCTAGCCGCAGCGCGTTTGGCCTTTAGGCTCGCCCGAATCGCAATCTCGCCCCGTTCCATATGGCATCACCTAAACTCTTTCCCTTTTTCCGTGCTTCAACCGCTTCTCTTCAGAGTCTATTTCCTTCAGCTGCGCAATCCTGGCATCTCGACGCTTACGCAACAGGGCCATCTCAAGTTCTATGCTATTAAGCTCGTCTTCCGTCGCCTCTCTGACAAACGCAATGACTGATCGAAGGGCGCGTCTTGCTTCAGCACTGCCAAGCGCCTCCAGTGTCGTATACAGCCTCAACGCGTGATCCACAGAGCTAAAATAAGTTCGACCGGACTCTATGTCCGCGATGATGGACCGGGATATTCCAGAGTTCTTCGCAAGGTCCTGTTGGGACAGTGACAGTTTCTCTCGGATGGCTTTCAAGTATTCGGGTGCCTGCCAGAACAATCCACTGCCGCGCCCTTTGGATTTATGTCCTGTCAATTCTCTCCTTGCATCTTCTTTGGTGTTTTGTGTATACTAAGTGTAGCTACACATATAGACCACAGGCAATAATGCTGTCGAACTGGGTCGTCTGTCAAGGGCTGATTCTTAGACAGGGGCGCCCGTCGAAAACGCGGATAGTACTTATGGTCCTAATGGGTACATTTTTGATCTGGTACCTTATTGGTGATTGCCGTCGCCGTACGAGATCGGTAGAATTTCAATGAATCGCCTTCACCCCGCGCCAGCGGGACCGAGGGGGCGTTCAAAGGTCCAATTCCTTTGAGGGCTGGGGGCCGATGCGGCCTTGCCCACGAAAGCGGCGTTGCGAGCCGTCCTCTTTACCCGGTTACTGCCCCCGGTGTTAGCCAAGCGGATTAGCTAAAACTCAACGAACACGAATTTTAGATGGAGGACGAAATGGTATGTGTTGAGGTTATCGCTATTCTCCCGCCCCGCAAGCCTTCCTGTTTAGCGGAAGCAACCGCCAAGATCATCCTCGAAGACGGCGAGTTTTTTGTCATCGCTGATTTGCGAATCCTGAAGAACCGAAACGCGCAAACGTGGGTTGCGCTCCCGACTTATTCCATCAAAGAGGGTGCAGGCTGGCGCTATGAGGCCACCGTCGAGCTTAGCCGGGGGCTGAGGCGCCAGCTTGAGGATGCGGTCATTGCGGCGTATGAGGCCCAGCGGCAGGTGGTGCAATCGTGAGCGAAACCGCATCCAGCATCCGTGAGGCACCAGCCAAAGCGTGCGACTTCTGCACAGTGCCTCGCAACATTCGCTTCCAGCAAGAACCTCGCATCCTCGTGCGAATCGAGCGCACCACGCGCCGTCATGCCTTGGCCCGCGCTGTTGTCGAGTTGGAGGAGGATAGTTTCAGGGTACTGCTGGGAAACTTCATCATTTTCAAACAAGACGGCAAGGTGGTCGTGGCAGGCCCGCGTGCCGTCCGATGCAACTATCGGCTAGGGAAGCGCGTCGAGCAGGAAATTCTGGCGGCGTTCCAGGGCGGTGCGCGATGAGCACCACCGAAGAGCTAGTCACCATTCGTGGGGACAAGGTTAAGAAACGCCCAGTGTATTGGATTTGGACGAAACGCTTTCCGGCGGGGGCCGGATGTCTATTGGGTGAAGGCGGAATTGGTAAAGGACTGCTGACGGGCCACGTCACCGCACAAATCACGAAGGGGCAGCCGATCTCAGATGACTACCCCGACGATGTGTTACCCGTTGACGGTGAAGTCCTCATTATCTCCAGCGAGGACAGCACCGATAGCGTGCTCGCCCCGCGATTCGAGGCCGCTGGGGCAGACATGTCAAAGGTCCATTTCGTCCAAGCCGTCAAGATTCTCGGCGGCCCAACCGCACAGGAAAGGTTCATAGACATCGAAGCCCATTTCGAGTTGATAGAAAATTATTTGAAGAAATATCCCAACATTCGCCTAATAGTTATCGATCCAGTAACGAATCACCTGAACAGCGGCACGAACCCTAACGCTGATATCGAGGTCCGCAGAGTCCTGAACCCGCTCAACAAGTTGGGCGAGACATACAATGTGCTGATTTTGCTTGTTTTTCACCCCAACAAAAAAGAGGACAATTCCTCTAAGAATCGGGCTCCGGGTGCGGGAGCATGGATCAACCTTCCTCGCGCTTCTTGGCTCCTGGCTGTTGACCCGAAGGATGCTGACCGCCGGTTGTTCGTTGCCCTCAAGTACAACTACATCAAACGCGGCGAAGGCGGCCTTGCCTTCCGCATTTCCGAGAAACTGATTGAATGTGGAGATAAAAATGTCCCTACTCCATTTATCGTTTGGGACGGTTCAACCTCGCTCACTCCTGATGAACTCATGGACAAGAAGCGCAACCGCGTCAGCAAACATGACAAGGCTGTGAAGTTCTTGCGCGAGCTTTTGGAGGCCGGTCCGATAAAACAGAGTGACCTATTCGACCGGGCTGACCGGCTGGGAATCAAGAAAGGCACCCTCGAAAAAGCGAAACGCGATGCCAGGGTGAAGTCTAAGAAGGAAGGTAAGACGTGGGTGTGGCGACTCCTTACGGCTGCCGAAGAGGACGAGGAGGATTGCCAGGGCGAGTAGATTTACTTCCTTCCTTCTTTTTGGGTACTTGGGAGCACGTAAGTCCTTGAAAAGAAGTTATATATATACTTACTTTCTTTTGGAAGGAAGGAAGGCAACCAACTCTTTCACCGATTTGGATGCCTTCTTTTGGCACCCTGCCCTAACGAGCCTTTAACCCTTACGGCCCTCGCTTGAGGACGAGCGGCCCCCAACCAACCTTAACCGGTCCCACCTCGCAGTGTGGGGCTGAACCCACCGCCAGAATCGGATTTTGAAGTGGACAGCAGCAATCAGCGGTCTGAGATCGTGGTAGGATGCGCCCCGGCGACACCAGACAAGCGGAAAGGGCCGTGTATGGCTCGCCGTGGTCAGGTGGGGACAATTGCAGTTAGTGGTAATTGGTATGTCGTTCGTTTTTGGAAGTATCCGACCGGCGCGAATAGAACTCACGCGAGTGAGCGCATCTGTCCGACCGATTGTAAGGCTATTGGATACCTTCCCAAAGGCCTGCGACGACGTAGAGCGAACGAAATTGTAGAAGCCAGCGGGGTCAATGATGCTCAACAGTTCATTGACACGAATCATGGCGCTACGTTTCGGGAGCAAGCTGCTTGGTTCCTGAATAACTCAATGAACCGCAAACGCAAACCGATTAAACCGGCCACGTTGTCCACATGGCAAAACTGCGTGGACAAATGGCTCAACCCGAACCTTGGAGATACGCTGCTTCCGAATATTCACAATGCAGCCGTAAAGTCTCTAGTATCGAAAATGAGCGAAGCAGGTTTATCGGCCAAGAGTATTTGCAATTACATTGGGCTGGTGAAACTAATCATGGCATCGGCCCTTGACGAGAATGGCGAACAGTTATTTCCGCGCAAGTGGAACCATGATTTCATGGACCCCGTAGTCCTGAAACAACACCAACCTACGTTTACCGCCAAGACGATGAGTGCCATCGTTGAAAAAGCCAACGGACAAGAGCAAGTTTTGTACGCTCTGTTGGCAGGGACAGGGTTAAGGATCGGCGAAGCACTGGGCTTGGAAGTCAGGCACCTTTCCTCAGATTGCCGGACAATTACAATCGAGCAATCCTGCTGGGAAGGCGAGTTACAAAGTCCTAAGACCGAGAATGCCCACCGACAAGTGGACCTTTCTCAAGACCTTGCCCGGTTGCTCACAGCCTTCACTGCTGGCCGTCAGTCTGGTTTGGTATTCACAAATCGGGTTGGCGCTCCGCTTTCGCAAACAAATCTGTTACGACGTTCGTTGTATCCGATTCTCGCGGAACTCAATGTGGAGAAAGCTGGCTTCCATGCTATGCGGCGCTTTCGCACTACGTGGCTGAGAAAACAGCAGGCTCCCGAAGACCTCATCAAATTCTGGCTCGGACACGCCAAACAATCTGTAACGGATGGCTACTCCAAACTAGCGGATGACGCGGAATTTCGCTTGGATGTTGTGAACAAAGTCGGAGCCGGTTTTGTCGTTCCAGAGCTAGTGATACCTATGAGACCTAAAAAGACGGAACAAAAGCGAATGGAGGTTGCCGCTTAGGTTCAACAAATTGTGCGGGTTAAAGTGGTGCGCCCGGGGGGATTCGAACTCCCGACCTTCTGGTTCGTAGCCAGACGCTCTATCCAGCTGAGCTACGGGCGCACAGTTTTAAAATCTTAGCACAGCTTCGCGGCGTTCCTCTACTCGTCGCGACTCGCGACGATTTCGTTTTGCGCCGGGCCGCGGCCAAATTTTGCTCCTCGCGCTTCGGGGCCCAATCCAATCACCAGCGATCCTGCGAGAAATACGACCAGCGCAAACGAACCCATGGCCACCGCGTAAGTCATGTGCACCGCCATGCGCGCTTGTATATAGGGACTACCCGCCGCCAGGAGCACCCCGAACTGGTAGGCCAAGCCGGGGAAAAATCCGCGCAATTGATCCGGAGAAAGCTCGTTGATGTGCGCTGGGATGACACCCCACGTTCCCTGCACCATGAACTGCATCAAAAACCCGCCCGCAAGAATCAAAGGCAAGCTGGGAGCGAACATCCACAAGGGAATCACCAGAACGCCCAGCAGGATCGCGATCACCATCGCGCGGCGTCGCCCGTAGAGATCGGAGAGATGCCCGAAAGTCAGTCCGCCCAGGATCGCGCCGACCATCGAAAATGCCGTGAAGTCTGACGTCCGATGTGGGCTGAAACCTTTCTGCTGCTGCAAGTAGGTTGGATACATATCCTGCGTGCCATGCGAAATAAAATTCACCGTGGCCATGAGCAGAATCAGATACGCAAATCTTGGCCAATTTGCGAAGATGGCGCGACGATAGGTCGCCCAATCGGTGCGCGATCGTTTCCAGGCTTCGGTCTCCGTCACCTTCGCCCGAATGAAAAGCGTGAGAAGCGCCGGCAATCCGCCAACGAAAAACATTGGCCGCCAGCCCCAGTGGGGAAAGACAAAGCGGTACGCACCCGCGGCCAGCAAGAATCCGAGCGCGTACCCTTCCTGCAGCAACCCCGAAAGTAAACCGCGCCACTTCACCGGAACCGATTCCATCGTCAGCGAAGCGCCTACACCCCATTCGCCACCCATCCCTATGCCGTAGAGCAGGCGCAGCACGAGGAATGTTGTGTAGTTTGGAGCTAGGCCGGAAAGAACTTCGATCAACGAGTAGTACAGAATATTGACGATCAGCGGAACGCGCCGGCCATAGCGGTCCGCCAACAGACCAAAGAAAATGGCGCCAATCCATCGAGTCGCCAGGCTCGCCGTGATCGTAAGCGCTACAGCGGAAATTGAGGTGCCAAACTCTTTTGCTATCGGAGCAAAGACAAAAGTGAGAATGAAGAAATCGAAGGCGTCCAGAGTCCAGCCGAGAAATCCGGCGGTCACCGCGTAGCGCGCTGCGGACTTTTCGCTTGGCGTAGTCACTGAGAAATCGGTGCGCGAGCGGCGCGTCCTGGTAATACCCCTTCAACGAGTTGCCCATCTTTCACGACGGGCACCCCGTTTACAAGCACAAATTGAATGCCCTCGGAATATTGCAACGGGTTGTCATACGTAGCTTTGTCGACGACGCGGTTGGCGTCGAACACCGTGATATCCGCATCGCCGCCCACGCGAATGCGGCCTTTGTTCCGGAACACGGGAGCGCGCTTTTCCATGCGTTGCGCGGGCATCAGCGTCATTTTGCGCAGCGCGGTCATCAGGTCCAGAGCTTTTTCTTCCCGTACGTAATGGCCTAACACCCGCGAAAATGTGCCCTGCCCTCGGGGATGCACCTTGGCGCCGGTGATCATCAAGCCGTCGCTGGCAATCATCACGATCGGATTGGCGACCGCAGTCCGCGCCGCCTCTTCCGGAATCGAATGAATCACGACAATCCCACCCTGTTTGCGATATTTCTCAAATGTTTCCGCTGTCAACCGCTCGCCCGTCTCGGCCCACTGAAGATCTTTGTAGGTGATGCCCTGGGCTTCCTGCCAGCCAGGATCGAAGATCGCCGATTGCAGCGCGGTGCTTCCTGCGGTGTAGGGGTAGCACTCCGTGGTCACGTCGAGTCCGTGGCGTTGCGCGCCCTCGACCATGGCGATCAAGTCGGGCGTGTACTTGAGTCCCATACTGGTGATGTGCACGACGTGAAGCGGCGCTCCGGTGGTGGCGGCAGCGGCAACGACCTCTTCCAACGCCGCGAGTCCCGTGGTCGGCTCTTTAATCCCCGCATATCGCAGGTGCACGTGCACCGAAGCGTGATACTTGGCCGCCACGCGAAACATTTCGACGATTTCCGCGTGCGTCGCGGCCGCCGTATAGTTGACGCCCATACCTTCGGCGAGCGCGCCCTGATGAAATCCACGCTCGATCGTCGCGATCATTTCCGCGAGTTCTTCCGGAGTGGCTGGGCGGTGCGCGGCGTCTCCAGTCGGGAGCCAAGGCCCAGGGTCGTGCAGCACCTTGATGCGCACGGGGATGTGGCCGATGCTGACGCCGAAATTGATCAGCGCGTTCCCTTCCCGCGCGGCATACCACCTGTCTACGTCATCCGTGCCTACCTCGAGCTCCAACGAAGTCGTCACACCATCGCGCGCCTGAAACTGATAGTTGCGTGGTTCCTGCCCGTGTTCGTGAAGATCAATGAATCCCGGCGCGACGACTAAACCCTTGGCGTCGATAGTCGACTTACCCGTCAGGGGCGTTTCCGATAAGGCGACAACCTTGCCCCCGCGAATAGCAACGCTGCGCACACCGTCCAACCCCGATTCCGGATCCATCACCCGGCCGTTCGCAATTACCAAGTCGTAGTCGTCGTTAGGGGTGCCGGAACTCCTGACGTTGGCCCGACCCAGCGCAAACAACAGAACTAAGCTCAGCGCCGCAACCAGGCCTACCCTACCGAACAAACGCATCCGCAAGTCCCCTGTAGTAGCCGATCTTTAGATCGGTTCTTCCCTTCCCACCGCGAGCTCGCTGAAATTCCGCGCGCTAGTCTACGGGCTAGGCTCCCAAAAGGAAACCCCCGAATCGCCTGGGGGGAGGCGATTCAGGGGTGGGGGGTTGCTGCTTGAGGGGGGCCGGAGGAAACTCGATAAACTTTGCTAGTGCACGACTTGTGTTGAGAGCAGGCAAATCTGCCTGAGTTCGTCGTAGGTGAAAAATGTCTCTTTCTCTTCACCGGCGCTTTCGGTGTGTCCGAGCCCGGATTCGTTGGAAATACGCCGCAACTCGTCTTCAGGAATACCAAGCAACAGAGAGGCGCGGCCTTGGGTCACGTATTTAGGAACTTGATTGTTCATATACGACCTCCTCACGCCGGGTGAAGCACCATCGCATCTTCTTCCACTGCCAAAATCATGGTCTTGTAAATGTCGATGTCCCAACCGTCGATCCGCATCCTTACTGTATCCCCGCCGTCCTTCAGCATCTTGCCTCGCAGCGGTACTTTAACGTCTCCAAGAGCCACTCGCAGAACCACCGGAAGTCCAACCCATGCTGCGTATGCGCTGTCCATCTCAACCCCTCCGGCACTTCGTTCTGACAGGAGCAGAATCGCGCAAGGCTCCGACGGAGCCAATGGTACAGCGAGGGTACTGGAGTAGTAAGAACGTACTGTTTGCCAGTTGGGCAAGCAAATGGCGCGTAGATTTAACGAAGTACAAACGTACTGTTTTTTCGGGACGCCAGGACCATTGGCGTGCGCGGTGCACATTGGCATCCTTATCTGGTGATGCAAGACAACCATGCCGGGCTGTGCAATGAGGCAGTCCCAGCCTGCCGGCCAGGTATTGGGCTCGCCCTCGGTGGCGGGTTTGCGCGAGGTTTCGCGCACCTGGGCGTGTTGCAAGTCCTCGAGCAGAACCACATTCCTATCGCCTGCATCGCCGGAACCAGCGTCGGCAGTATTCTGGGCGCGGCCTATGCCAGCGGAGCACCGCTTGCCCGCATCATTGCTACCTGCCGGACCCTCAGGTTTCGCGATATCGGCAGCTGGCGGGTCTCACGGCTAGGTCTGGCCAGCAACCATCGGCTCGGCGACCTGGTGGAACGCGTCTTCGACTCGAAACAATTTGATGATCTGCGAATAGCCCTGGCGGTTGTGGCCACGGACCTGAATACGGGCGAGCCTGTGGTGCTTACGCACGGAAATCTGGTCGACGCCATCCGCGCGAGCTGTGCGTTTCCCGGCCTATTTGAGCCGGTAAAGATCGGTACACGATGCCTTGCCGACGGCGGGCTGGTTGCTCCCGTTCCGACCCGGGCGGCACGCGAGATGGGTGCCGAATTCGTCTTGGGCGTTTCCGTGGGGATCCAGGACGGCGACCGCGGATCGCCATCCAACATATTTCAGGTGGTGACCCGCGCGGTGAGTGCGGCGCAGAAGCACCAACTCGAGGTCTGGGAACGCTACGCTGATCTGGTGGTACGCCCTGACGTGCAGTCGTTCGCGTGGGACGCCTTCGACCGGGCTGACGAAGCCATCGAAGCAGGCGCAGCGGTCGCTTGGCGGGCCTTACCGCGTATCCAGAAATACCTGGAACGCGCCGAAGCCGGCAGACATGCCCTGGAAGCCGATCTCCAAAGCGTACTGATGGTTGCGGAGGCTGCCCGATGATGCGTCTCAACTCGTGGATCGCCTTGTTTGGTACTTTCGGACTGCTCTGGTATGAATGCGGCGATGACTTTATGCTTTTCTGTTACCGTATTAGCAGTGGCGCTTTCACCGCTGTTCGTGCGCGCGCTGTCGAGGTTGCACCGGTAAAGCAAGCAATGGCTGGAAATTCCATAAGGAATAATGACGCGTGCTCGAATCTCTCGTTCACCTGCTCCGCTCTCTCTACAACCCCGATGGACTCAAGGAACTAATCCGCTGGGGCGGCGCTCCCCTCGTTTGTGGCATCGTCTTCATCGAAACAGGGTTTTTCGTCGGCTTCTTCCTGCCGGGTGATTCCCTTTTGATTACCGCAGGTATCTTCGCCGCCGCGGACGTGGTGCCGTTGCGCTGGCTGCTTCTGCCGGTCATGGCCTGCGCCATCGTCGGAGATCAGATTGGCTACTGGATTGGCCGCAGCGCCGGTCCTGCGCTATACCGCCGTGAAGATTCGCTGCTGTTCCGACGGAGTCACTTGCAGCGCGCCCACGATTTCTACGAAAAATATGGCGGCCGAGCCGTAATCCTTGCGCGCTTTGTTCCCATCGTTCGAACGTTCTGTCCGCCGGTGGCAGGTGCCGCCAACATGCCCTATTCGCGGTACGTGATGTTCGACATCGTGGGAGGCATAGGTTGGGTGAGCGCGACGATTCTGGGGGGCTTTTTCCTCGGTCGCACTATACCGAATATCAGCGAACGCATCCATTACGTGATCCTTGTGGTGATCGTGCTGTCCATCCTGCCCGCGGTGATCAGCATCCTGCGATCCCACAAGGGCGCATCGGCGCACGGGAAAGGATAGCCCGATGGCGTCACGAAAGCTTCGTGCGATCGTATTCGATATCGGGCGCGTCCTAATTCGCATCGATGTCCAGAGTGCGATGACTGGCTTGGCGGCCGGGCTCTCCCTTTCGCCTGAGGAGATTTGGAGCGCTATCGAGAACGATCCCCGATGGCCCGATTGGCAAGAAGGCCGCATGACGCCCCGCGATTGGCATCTGCACCTGTCCAGGCGCCTAGGCACCACGCTGAGTTTTGAGCAATTCACCGAGGTCTGGAACCGTGTCCTCGACCCACAACCCATCCAAGAACTGTCGTTGTTCGAGAACCTGGCTAAGACTTACCGACTCGCTTTGCTCTCGAATACCGACCCGATCCACGTGGCGCACATGGAGGCTAACTACGACTTCTTCCGGTTCTTTCCGGTACGCGTCTATTCTTGTACTGCGGGCGCCAGTAAGCCCAGCCCCATTGTGTATTTAGAGGCTTTGCGGGGATCGAAGGTGCAGTCCGGCGACGCGGTGTATATAGATGATATTTCCGCTTACGTAGAAACTGCCCGGAGCCTGGGAATGGCCGGGATTCACTATCAGTCCAAGGAAGGGCTGGTGGACGACTTGCGGAATCTGGGCATTCAGCTTACGTAAGGTGAAGACCTAGCAGATTTCGGTGTAAAACTGCGGCACCGAGTAAACTTTCCCAGGACTAGTACTATCCCCGCCATTCCGCATTCGCCGCAGTGGGCTACAAAACCAATCCCACCAGCAAGTTAGGTCGTCCCTAACACGGCGTCCGCGCACTGCGCTTTGGTGCAACGCATGCTCCTTCATTGTTACAGGCTGGTTAGTAAGAAAATAAGATTTAGCCCATTCAGGGGTGAGGAGAAAGATCTATATGTCAGAAATCATTGAACGAGAGTCACCGTCTTGGCACCTTCCCGCGATGATCGTATTGGGACTGATCGCGATTGGTGGCCTGTGGTTCGGTTGGAACGCGTCTTCAAAGCTGGACACTACACAGCAAACGATGAGCGCGCAAATCAAGTCGTCTGAGCAAGCTGTGCAGCAGGATGTCTCGTCCTTGAAAGACCGTCTGGCGCAGGACGAAAAAGCCAATGCGGATCTGCAAGGCGACCTCACCGTTGTAACCAAGAAACTCAAGATTACTCAGGGGCAACTCAAGAACTCCCGCGAAGAAACGGCCAAGCTGAACGACGCGACGACGCAGAAACTGACCGCGCTCGACACGTCCGTTCACTCAGAGCTCGCGACCAAGGCCACGACCGATGACGTCAAGACCGTGGACACCAAGGTTGGCGGCGTTCAGACCGATCTCAACTCCACCAAGGAAGACCTGAAGATGGCGCGCAGCGAGATGGGCACTCTGATCGCGCGCAACCACGACGAAATCGACCAGCTCCGCCGCCTCGGCGAGCGCGATTACGTCGAGTTCAAGGTCGATGGCAAGAACAAGCCGGTCAAGGTCGGCAACGTGACTGTCGAACTCAAGGGCGTCAGCGAGAAGAACAACCACTTCACCGTCTCCATGACCGTCGAAGACAAGAAGTTCGAAAAGAAGAACCGCGCGATGAACGAGCCCATCTTCTTCTACACCTCGGGCGCGCGTTTCCCTGAAGAGATGGTCATCAATAAAGTCGGAAAGAACACCGTCAGCGGTTATGTGAGCATACCAAAGGCAAACGCACAGCCCGCAGCAGCGGCAGCTTCGACCTCCGGCAACTGACGATTGATTGTTTCTGGCGATCAGCCAGAGCAGCCAAAGGCGGGCAGATCTACTGCCCGCCTTTTTCTCTGCCCCCCGGTCCATTTGAGCAGACGATGTGGCGTATTGGCCGTCGGCGCACTTCGTGTCTTCAACCTGTCGATGAGATGGGTCAGGACTCTGGAGGATCGCGATAGAAGAAAAGGGCCAACACGGACCCGACCGCGAAAGCGATGAGGAGAAAGAACAGGAGCGACAACAACACGCCCCAAGGGGTTCCCGCAACACCGCGAATACCGGAGATTCGACCGCATAAGAGACCGAATATAGCAGCAAGGAACGCGAGACCCACGTAGCCAGGAATGTGGAGGCAGCTGCGCGCCGCCGCCAAGGGCACGACGACTACGATAGCGAAGCACGCGATCGACAATGGAACGACGAGCGCAAGGTTGGCGCCGGTCGCAAAGAGATATTCAGGACCAATCAGGCAGATCTGGACAAGCGGCATGGTCAGGATCAGAGCTCAGATGAACTCGCCATCGACCTTCCGCGGCACGAACCGCAAATGCCTATTCGACCAGGACGGCATTCTTGATTGGCGAGTCCCCGGGGAGCGTGGAAAAATTGCTGCCGAAATTCACGGTACCGCCCAACGACAGAGTCTTTGCAACGGCGAGCGTGTAGGCCGCCAACGAGCCTGTGTTGGAAAGATTGAGCGTAGCACCGGGAAAATAGAGAGCCCCTTGCAAACGCGAAGCACTCTTCCCATCGATGTTAGCGGTCTGCGTATTTCCAGGATTTTGGTAAAAAAGGATTCCCGCAAGGGCGCCGGTCGTAGGAGCTCGCAGCTGCAGCGTTTCATTCGCCGTGGGCGTAGTGTTGATCGCGACCGGCCCCGCATTTCCTCTTAGATAGATCGTTACGCCCGTGCCCGTCACTGTACCCCTGCCGTTTAGGCTAACCCCGGCCCCGCCAGCTTGCGTTATGGTGTATGTGCCAGGATTAAGTGTTAGGTTAACGTTGCCAGTAACGACAATCGAGCAGTACCTGCCTTGATTCAGCGTTGGATTCAAGGGAGGCGCGGCACCGGTTGGTCCCGAGTACGTAGCCGCTGTGCATCCCCCGCCGCCACCAGGAGGTGTTAGCCGGTACAGCGGATCCCCTGCTTCCACGGTCCCGGTAACAGCAGCGGGCGAGGTGGCGGAGCCGGACGCCGTGCCATGAACAGATACCGAGTTCGCAGTGATGCTTCCGGTGTTGAGCAGATTCGAATTGACCACTACTCCGCAGTTCGAGACCGACGTGGTTCCGCCGTTGTTGAGGGCGGTGCCGAAACCATTCAGCGCGTAAACGCAATTCTTACCGCTGGTGCTGAGGGCCACAGCGGCCGTGGATACCGTCGCGGTATTGACGCCAAAAATCCTCATGAAGAATGTGGGCTGAACGGCCCTGACCTGCACTTGCACGCCGGTCTGGGTTCCGAATGCAAACGCCGGATTTACATTCACGGTGACGTTGTTGACGCCGTCCCTGAAGCCATTGAGGGTGGCGTCCTCGATCGCAGCGCTAGTGGCATTTCCGGCGGCAGCTTCGGCAGCACCTGCCAGAGCGGCACTGTCTGCCGCCGACTGCTGTAAGCGACGCTGGTAGCGCAAATATCCCAAATCGACAGCGAGCCCTGCCGCACCTAACATCACAACCAGCCCAAAGGTAGCCGCCACCAGAGCTTGACCTGATTGTCTTCGTTGACTCTTCAACACGGCTTCTCCGTTACGCGAGTTCGACAAGTCTTGCCCCAGAGCAAAGTAGAGAGCGGCCCGCAAGAAACCCGATGAATGCCCTATCGTTTTTCCACAGTCGGCTTGAATACCGGAACGTGCAAGGGAATAGTGATTAACAAACATAGCAAACTCGAGCAAAACTGAGACCATAGCCACAGCGCCAACCGCATTATTTTGGCCTCCTGCGAGGAAGCTTGCAACTTGGAAGAGCGATTGCACTTACATGGGTAGCGGACTCTGATCCCAGCCGAATTCAGCCAATTCCTTGTGAAGACGCGGCGGTGAGCGAAGTTCGTTGCAAAATATAGGCAAATAATCTCTTACGGCTGGTGGAGCCCGAGGGCTTGAACCTTGGGCTAGCCCCGTGTAGAGGTGCCCGCGTCCTCAAATGTGAACGTTTTCGGGTCCTGTTGTCTCTTTCCGAGGACCGGAGCGGAGCATTGGGGAAGACGCTTGGGATCAGTTCTGTTGGCAAGCGTATTGCACCCGGTGAGATGAGTAATGGGAAGACCCCTCGACATGAACGCGCAGCCCCCAGAGGATATCCTGATTTCCGGCATGCACCGAGCGTGCGGGCGGCAGTGCGGACAGAAGATGCGCGAGCGCGGCCAGAGCCTGGTGGAATTGGCTTTCGTTGTGCCTTTGTTGCTCTTGCTGCTGGTCGGCATTATCGAGATCGGGCGGTTTGCCTACTATTCCATCCTGGTTTCCAACGCAGCGCGCGCGGGCGCGCAGTACGGGGCACAAAGCTTGGCGAACGCGTCGGACGGCCTGGGAATTGCCGCCGCGGCCAACCGCGACGGGCAAGGTGGCACGGGCCTCACGGTCTCGTCGACTCAACAATGCGGTTGCACCGGGAACACTCTGAGCGGATCATGTCCAGCAACCCTGTGCGTAGCGCCGAACCATGCTCTCGTCTATGTACGGGTTAAAGTGATCGGATCGTTCCCTTCCTTGTTCAACTACCCTGGTCTGCCTGCGAACATTGATGTAACGAGTATTGAGGAGATGCGCGTAGCTCAATGACCTGCGGACTCCAGCTCGAAGGGGCCATACAGCGGGCGCAACTTCCTGTGGGTCGCAAATGCAGGCAGCGCGGGAGCAGTCTGGTCGAGCAAAGCTTTATTATTGTTTTCCTGCTGACCATGATGTTTGGAATCATCGATTGCGGGCGTGCCCTGTACACGTATCACTTTGTCTCGAACGTAGCGCGAGAAGCGACGCGGTGGGCGAGCGTGAGGAGCAGGAACTGTAACGCGAGCGCAGTACCGCCCGGTCCGGCGACGAACAGCAACGTGCAGTCCACCTTTACGACGAATCTAACGACTATGGGACTTGATCCGAGCAACATCACATTCACGACGACTTGGGTGGTGCCACCGGGCGTAGGTGCTACATCGTGTCCCGGGGCCAACCAAAACGTCGCCGGCTGCATGGTGCACATCGACGTGAGGTACTCTTACACGTTCCTGTTCGCGCCATTTATTTCCGCTCCTCCTATATCGATGACGAGCAGTTCCGAGATGTTGATCACGCAATAGCACTTGACTCTGCTTGGCCGCGCTAGCGGGATGGTGAAAATGGAAGTAACGACACTAATGGTTCCGCACCAGGTGCAGCGCACCGGGGTCCGACGAGGACTTCTGGAAGACCTGGCATTGAAACTATTGTACTTGCACGGCGAGATGTCGTTGATGGAGTTGGCTGATCAGACCTGCCTGAGCCTCGGCGTAATCGAGGAAATTTTTCAGTTTTTTCGCAAGGAGCAGCTTGTCGAAGTGAAGCGCATGAACGCGGGCAGCCACGTGATCGTGGCCAGCGTGCAGGGAAAGCAGCGCGGCGCCGAGCTGCTGGCCATGAACCAATACACCGGTCCTGCCCCCGTATCGCTGGCCGACTACACCATGCGCGTGGGAATGCAGAGCGTCCAGAAAATTGCGCTGAAGCCCGCTGATATCAGCCGAGCCTTCTACCAGATGGTGCTGGATCAAGACATGCTTACTCGGCTGGGAACTGCTTTGGTTTCTGGAACTTCCATGTTCCTGCACGGCCCTTCCGGAACCGGAAAGACCAGCCTCGCGTCCACGATTCCCGCCGTCTACAACGACAGTGTTTGGATTCCGCACGCGATCGTCGTAGACAACCAGATCGTTTCCGTGTTTGACCCCGGCTTGCATTTTCCCAGTTCCACCGAGGTTTCGGCAGAGTCCGACCGGCGATGGGTGCTGTGCCGTCGGCCGTGCGTCCTCGCCGGCGGCGAACTTTCGGCGGAAATGCTGGACTTGCAGTTCAACTCCATCAGCAAGTTCTACACCGCTCCATTGCAAATGAAGGCCAACAATGGCGTTCTGATTCTGGATGACTTTGGACGTCAGCGCATGAGACCCGACGAATTGCTCAATCGCTGGATGACGCCGCTCGATCGGCGCGTGGACTTCTTCACGCTGCCGGGTGGTCGAAAATTCGAAGTTCCATTCGATATGTTCATCGTGTTTTCGACGAACCTTGATCCGAACCAACTAGCCGACGAGGCGTTCCTTCGCCGCATCCCGAACAAGATTGCCGTGGAGTATGCGACTGCGGAACAGTTTCTGGAGATCTTTCGGCGCGAGTGCCAAATGCGCTTGGTAGCCTGCGACGAAGGCGTGGCGGAATATCTGGTGCAGTGCATTAGGGACATGAAGCAATCGCTGAGTCAGTGCCATCCGCGCGACCTGATCAATCAAATTTTTTGGGCGGCGCGTTACGCCGGTATCGAACCACATATCACCCGCAAGACCATCGAGCATGCCTGCAAGGCTCACTTCTTGTCAGTGGGAAAGCGCTACGGTATGACCGCGTGAGTTTCCAGATCGAAAGCTCATCGCTGACGACGTTCCGTGCGCGGCCCAAGACCCCACCGGACATGCTGCGCCGATTCGTACTTCGCTCCCGTTCCGAAGCGCGCATGCCTCAATTCCCTGTTTCGGGCGAGCGCGTGAAGTCCGGTTGGTGGGGTTCGCTAAAAGCAATTTGCCAGCGAGTGGATTTTCCGGTGCGGCGCGAGCCGGTCAGGCTTTTCCGTAACACTCCGGTTGCGCCATTCCGTTTTGCGGGGCGCGCGATTTCCGGTTCGGTGGTTTTGCACATTGGCCTTATTTTTCTGCTGCCAGTATTGCTCTCCTACATTCCCGCGCAGGAAATTGCCGCAAATGCGGCCAGTGAAGAGCCGCAGAGAGTAATCTACTACCAGATCCCGAAGAACGATCCCTTCGAGAAACTTCCCCGCATTACTCCTGCCGGCGAAGGTGGGCAACCTGGAGCCGGCGAGATACAGGCTCTGCTGCAGAAGATTGGCAGCACGACGACGGCGCGCAAAATCGTGATTGTCTCCAAGCCGGTGCGTCCCGATAACAAGCGGCAAACAATCTATCAGCCGGCGACGCCGCCGGACTTGCACATCGACATGGATCTGAAGCTTCCCAACATCGTGGGCGGGCCGACGGCTCCCGTCGCCAAACCTCAAGTGCATTTGAATGCGAACTCCAGGCCCAACCAGACGCACCAGACAGCGACCAAAGCGGTTGCCCCCACGATCTCCGCTTTGAATGCCGCCATACCTACGAATCTTCCAGCAGCCACCGTGGCAAATCCTCACTTGGCGGTGCCTTTGAACGAATCTCGGCCAAAGCAGGCACAGGTCATGATTGGTCAGGCCACCGCGCCTTCAATTTCCGATACAAACGTTGCGACCGCGACGAACCTTGGAGACACCTACCGAACGGGGCAGCCGGATGCGCCCGCGGCCTCGCCGAGCGATTCCGACGTTTCCGGAAGCGGCAAGGCTTCTAAGAACGATCCCGTGCAGATTGCTGGCGATGGCAAGGGCGTCGTGGTCATTGGCGTGGACCCTGCGGAAGCAGCCGCGCTGGTCAACTTGCCTCCCGGCAACCGGTGGGGCGACTTTACGATCGCGCCAGGCGGCGGCCAGCCCGGAGCCGTCAACGGAAGTGAAAATGGTGTGCCAAACGCCGGCAGTCACGCAAGCGGCGGCGGGGGCGATCTCGTCCCTGGAGTCGGTCCAGGTTTCGCGGGCGGCGGGGGTGGAGATTCAGGCGCCGCTGGTAGCCTGAGCATCAGCGGTGAGTCGGGCGCGGCGGGCCAAAACGCGCTCGACGCCACCATATTCCGCGAGATGGTTTATCCCGTACCTTCGACCGTGGTGCTGCGCAAGAATGCGCTTGTCGTCTCTGCCGGACCGATGGGTGGGGGAGGCCTCGACGTTTACGGAGCCCTTCACTGCGGCAAGATCTATACCGTTTTCCTGCCCATGCCGGGCCGCCCTTGGACCTTGCAATTCTGCCAATCTGGGGCGACCGGAAAGCCGGTGACGCAGACGAACTCGGCGGTCGTCCACATGGAGCAAGGGATTCTTCAACCGGACGTCACCACTCGATTTGACTTCAAGCGTTTGCCGGTGCCGTTCGAGAAAAAAAACAAGCCCATAGTGTTGAAGGGCGTCATCAAAGACGATGGAACCGTCGCCGACCTGAAGGTCTATCAGGGTATTGTTCCGGCCATGGACGAGGCGGCGCGGGTCGCCTTCAGCCGCTGGACATTCAAGCCGGCGATACGGGAGGGCAGAAACGTCGCGGTGGACGTATTGGTCGGCATTCCGACAGAGGCAGTGATTACAACTAAGTCCCAGTAGTTCTAGAACTTATCCATAGACGCACGGTCAGGCACGAGAAATATTTTTCACACATTTACCACGGGGGTGTCCGCCCCATCTCGACCCGCCTGAATCTCCACAATTTACTGGATTGATTCGATGCGTGTTAGCAAGGTTATCCTCAGCACGAGCTGTGCGAACTAGTGGCCCTCGGTATGCACTCGTGCTGTTTGATAGTCCAGTGCTCGTTCCGCCCGTCCCGGACCGCGCTGGCTTTGCTGGTCGTCAAAGCGAAATAGAAGTTCATCGTCACACGAAACCCAGACGCTATGGAATCCTGCTCGGATCCCCAAGCAAGGCTTGCTCAGAGACGGGTATAGCTTCGCGGAACTCTGATCAGCACCCAGGAGATCGCACCGTTGGATAGGCAAGTGATCCGGGTTAGTTTCCTAACTCAAGATTCAGGACTCGGAGACGCCATCGCTCGGGCTTTGGGCGAGGACTTTTGCACGCATACGGTTGACCCGTGGCGGTTTGATCAGTTGACCGAGGTGCGTCAGTCGTCCGACGTCATCCTTTTGGACCTGCGCTCCGCCAATACACAGGGCGACGACGATACCGTCCTCCGTCTGATGGACGAAATCAGCAAGGTCCCATCTCACCCGCCTCTCGTGGTCCTTTGCGAGGAAGAGAATCGCCAGCTGATCTTGCGCGCCGTCGGGCATGGCGCCGACGACAGCGTTACCAACCCACCCAACATGATGGAGCTCCGGCTGATCTTGCGCCGGGCGGTCAAGTTTCATGCTGCTGAACGCGAAGTGCAACGCCTGCGGGCCGACGAACGGCCTACCGGCAGGCTCCACGAGTTGCTGGGCACCTCGGCCCCCATGCAGGAGCTGTTCGGTTTGGCGCGGAAGATTGCGCCTTGCGACGTCAATGTCCTGATTACCGGCGAAACCGGGACCGGAAAAGAGTTATTGGCGCGCGCGATTCACCACCTGAGCGGCAGGAATAGCGGTCCGCTCGTGGCTTTCTCTTGTGCTAACTTGCCGGAGAACCTGGTTGAAGATGAGCTCTTTGGGCACGAAAAAGGCGCCTTCACGGGCGCGCTGATGGCGCGGCGTGGCAGGGTCGAAGCCGCCGACCGGGGCACTCTGTTCTTGGACGAAATTGGCGACCTCGGGCTGGGATTGCAGCCCAAACTTTTGCGCGTGATTCAGGAAAGAAATTTCGAACGGTTAGGCAGCAACAAGACCATCAGCGTCGACATTCGTTTGATCTGCGCGACGAATCGGAATTTGTCGGAGATGGTGCAGCAGGGTAAATTCCGCGAAGATCTCTTCTACAGGCTCAATGTCGTACAGATGCATTTGCCTCCGCTTCGCGAACGGCGCGACGATATCCCGTTGCTCGCGCAACAGTTTCTGCTGAAATCAGCGCAGCAATTCAAGAAGAAGGCGCGGCGGTTCTCGCCGCAGGCTTTGCATGCCCTGGAAGACTACGCATGGCCTGGGAACGTGCGCGAACTGGAAAACGTTGTACAGCGGGCCATCGTGTTATCCGAAGAACAGACTGTGGATGTCAGCAGTTTGCCTGCGTCCATGCGCAACGCTCGGCTCGGGGTTGTTGGGCTTGGCGCCGGGCCGGAAGCCGCACAACTCAGCCATTCCTATGAGGACGAGGTTCGCCGCTTCAAGCGAGCGCTGGTCCTGCGCGCACTGCGTGAGTGCGGCTGGCGCAAAGCGGAATGCGCGCGGACATTGGGAGTAGCGCGCGGCTACCTACATCGCTTGATCAACCAGCTCGGGATTCAGGAAGGCGAAGGCGATCCAGCCGTGGAACGCCGCGAGGACTATCCGCTCGGCCCCGTGATGTAACCACTCAAAAACTTCAGAGTAGACTTCCCCCTCCCACTCGGATTAGTTTCTCACCAGATGGAAGCTGATCCAGAAAAGTCCTTCGCCGAAGAAGTTTGCCTGCCGTTCTTGCGCAAAGCCCAAAACATGGATGGCGGATGGGGGTTCCACCCGCAATCACGAAGTCGCGTTGAACCTACGTGCTGGGCACTGCTGGCCCTGGCTGAATCATTGAATCGGGAACCCGAAGATCGCATCGCGCGCGGATTACAATTCCTTCACGCCAGCCAACTTCCCGACGGTTCATGGCCCTCGACGCCAGAAGAAAAATCCGGTTGCTGGGTGACTTCGCTGAGCTGCTGGGTCTTGCTGGCCGCATCGGATTCGTCGCCCGCCTCAGGGGCTGGCCTCAGTTGGCTGTGTCACGATTGGCCGCGCGACGCCACGCCATGGCGGCGTTTTCTGTCGAAGTTTTCCTCAATGAAAGGGCTGCACGCAACCAACATGTTGTACCCCGGTTGGGGCTGGACGCCTGGAACCAGCAGTTGGGTCGAGCCGACTTCCTTCGCTCTCCTCAGTCTGGAGCAAGCCTCCCGCGACCTGCTCCCTCCGAAAGCGATCCGGCGCCGCGAGCTTGCTACTGCCATGTTGCATGACCGCATGTGCCCGGGCGGCGGCTGGAACTGCGGGAACCCACTCGTCTACGGCGTCGCAGGAGAGCCATTAATCGTGCCCACGGTCTGGGCATTGCTTGCTTTACGCCACGATCCGACGCGACCTGAGAACGTAATGAGTCTGGACTGGCTTGTGCGCAACATCGCGGCCATCCAGAGCGGCGGATCGCTGGCGCTTGCGAAAATCTGCCTGGAAACGTACGGTCGAAAATGGCCAGTGGACGCGCCTACTCTCGCCGATTTGTATGAAAACAGTAGATTTCTCGAGAGCATCCAGGTTGTGGCCTGGAGTTGCCTCGCTATCAGCGAACGTTCTCGCTGGCTGAGCGCGGACGCGGAAAAGTCGACGTAACCATGCGAGACCACACATTAATCCCGTCGTTTCAACGCCCTCCGTCGAAGGTCGTGATCCGGCGCGTGGCAAACTATGAGCAGGACTTGTCTCTGTTGATCCACGAGAGCCTTTCGGTCTTCAATCCGCCGGTGAAGGATAAGACGGTCCTGCTCAAACCAAACATGGTCGGCTTAGATCCTCTCGGCATCATAAACACCCATCCTGCCGTCATCGCAGCTGCCCGCGATTGCTTTCTGCGGTTAGGGGCTGCGCAGGTATTGATCGGGGACGGCCCCGCAATGGATCGGGATACAGAGGCGATCGTTGAGTCTATGCGGCTTCGCGACTACGCAGGCTGGTTACCTAGCGCGTTCGTCGACCTGAATGTAGATGATGTTCAGCGCGTGGTTCTGAAGACCCACGCCTCCCGGCTCAAAGAACTGTACTTGCCGAAGACCGCGCTCGGCGTGGACTTCTTGGTGTCCATGCCGAAGCTGAAGACCCACCACTGGGCAGGCGTAACGCTCTCGCTAAAAAACATGTTCGGGATCGTGCCCGGAAGCTGTTACGGGTGGCCCAAGAACGTGTTGCACTGGGCGGGTATCGATCGCGCAATCCTCGACGTCAACGCTGCCGCCCGACCCGATTTCGCGATCGTGGACGGTATCGTAGGTATGGAGGGCAACGGCCCTATCCAAGGGACGCTAAAGGACAGCGGAGTACTGGTTTTCGGCAATGATCCGGTCGCCGTGGACGCGACGTGTTGCCGAGTAATGGGACTCGTTCCCGAGCAGGTCAAATACCTGTCGGGCGCGGGAACGCTCTTAGGCCACCTTAAGGTGGATAAGATTCAACAACTTGGAGAGCCTATCGCCAGCGTGAGGACCGCCTTTGCCGTGCTGCCCGCATTCCAGTCCCTCTCAGAAGGACGACCCACTTTGGAATGAAACCTGCCTCTACCAATTGAAGAGCGCATCGGAAGCGGGTGAAGTGTATCCGAATGAGGACGGCACCGGTCCGCGCGGTCAGTACCGTGGCGCGGCCGGTTGGTATTTGTAAGTGGCCCTTACACCGCCTATGAGCGAAGCAGACATGTCGATGCCAACGCGAGCCGCCGCGCTCCAGCGGGTCCTCGCATCCGCGAATTCTGAAAGCTCGTCCATTACCTCGGATTTGAGTTCGACGATTGCCCCGCCAATTGGCGTGACCACCGAGGGTGCAGCTTCCCTCCTGCGCAAAGTGTTTTCTTTCCCAGCCATGCTCGCGACCTTCCTGGTCGGCCGCATATTTTACGAGGCTCGCGCGTTTAATGTGGACCCCGATCTTTGGTGGCACATTAAGGTCGGGCAGAACATCGGGACGAGCCATCACTGGCCGACAAGTGATCCATTCTCGTACACGGTCGCCGGAAATCCCTGGATGGCTTATGAATGGTTGGGCGACGTGGCCATCGGGACGGTAGCGCGCGTCGGCGGACTGCTGGGGCTGGACGTTTTCCTTTTCGTCTGGGCGAGCGTCGTCATGCTGGCCCTTTACGGGTATACGACGCTGCGGTCAGGGAACTCGAAGGCGGGCTTCGTCGTTTCTGGCCTTCTGTGCTCGATGGCCTTCGCCACGTTTAATTTGCGTCCGCAAATGCTGGCCTATCTCTTCCTGATTCTGACCCTGATCGCACTGGAGCGATTTCGTCAAGGGAAGCAGCGAGCGATTTGGTTTCTTCCGCCGATGTTTGTGCTATGGATCAACACCCACGGATCGTGGGTCATCGGCCTTGGCGTGATACTTATTTTCCTGGCGAGCGGGCTCGTAGAGTTCCGCTGGGGCGGTATTGAGGCCCGGCGCTGGAGTCCCGCGGAACGAATGAAGCTCGAAGGTGTTTTGCTTCTTTCCTTAGCCGCTATTCCGTTCACGCCGTATGGCACACGACTCGCTGCCTACCCATTCGCCGTGGCGTCAAGCCTTCCGCTCAACGTCGGAAATATTCTGGAATGGCAGCCCATGCCGTTCAACGTCTTGGGCGGCAAACTGTTTCTCGCGATTGTGCTGGGCTTTTTCCTGGTGCAAATGATGAAGCCGCTGAGTTTGCGGCTCCATGAGGTCGTTCTGTTGTTTGGCGGGATCACCATGGCGTGCCTGCACGTACGTTTCCTGGTACTCTTCGTGCCATTCGCCGCGCCCATTTTCGCTGTTCTGTTGGCGCGTTGGCTGCCGCCGTATGATCGGAAAAAAGATCATCCGATCTTGAACGCAATCTTGATGACGGGAGCGGTCATCGCCATAGTGTGGTATTTCCCCACGAGAGCCGGCATCGAGAAAATTGCCGCTGAGACCTTCCCAGTTCACGCGGTCGAGTATTTGCGTCGGCATCCCGTTGCGGGCCCGATGTTTAATACCTACGGATACGGCGGCTACCTGGTGGGAATGCTTCCAGAACAGAAAGTGTTCATCGATGGCCGCGGGGACTTGTATGAAGACGCCGGGATTTTTGGCGAGTATCTGGAATTGGCGCAGCTGAAGCCGGGAGCATTTCAGGTCTTGCGAGCGCACAACATTCAGTGGTGCCTGCTGGAAAGCAAAGAACCCCTGGCCACGGTGCTTGCAGTCAATCCAGACTGGGAGAAGCGGTATACCGACGGGGTAAGCACGCTTTTCGTGCGGCGCAACCCTGCTTCTTCGGAGAACACAGCAATCACGCAGGGCGCACGGAGCGCAAAGGAGTGAACATGGACGGGCAATCGTTCGACCGCCGCCGAGGACTGTTGCAGATCGCTCCCTCCGTATCCGGCGAGCGTCGCATGCTTCTCTCGGTAGTCATTCCGTGCATGAACGAACAGGAAGTACTGCGGCAGACGCACCTGCATCTTGTCGGCATTCTCCAAGAGTCACCCGCAGATTTCGAAATCATTTATGTCGATGACGGCAGCACCGATTCCACTCCAGCAGTGCTCCGCGAGCTTCAGGCGAACGACACAAGAGTTCGCGTCATCCGATTTTCCCGCAATTTCGGCCACCAGGTAGCGATCACCGCCGGCCTGGAACACGCGTCCGGCGACGCCGTCGTGATCATCGATGCCGATCTGCAGGATCCCCCAGAAGTCATTACGGAATTCCTCGAGAAGTGGCTTGATGGCTACGATGTCGTCTATGGAGTTCGCACGGAACGCGACGGCGAATCCGCATTCAAACAACTGTCGGCCAAAATCTTTTACCGTTTCTTCAGCCATATGTCCGAAACGCATATGCCCCTGGATACTGGTGATTTCCGGCTGATGGACCGCCGTGTGGTGGATGCCCTCATTTCCATGCCGGAACGTGACCGCTTCGTGCGCGGCATGGTGAGTTGGCTGGGCTTTTCGCAGATCGCGGTACCCTACCATCGAGCCTCGCGCGCTGCGGGAACCACCAAGTTCTCGCTGTTTAAAATGGTGCGCTTCGCGCTCGACGGCATTTTTTCCTTTTCCATCCTCCCGCTGCGCCTGGCAACCTGGACCGGATTTGCTGCCTCTGGTGTGGCCATTGCCGGAATCTTCGCCGTCTTGCTGGAACGTTTTTTTCAAGTGCCTGGCTTGGTGAAAGGTTGGTCCAGCGCCGTGATCGGCGAATTGTTTATCGGCGGAGTGCAACTCGTGTGCCTCGGAATCATTGGCGAATACGTTGGCCGGATCTATGGAGAATCGAAGCGGCGGCCACTCTATATCGTGCGCGAACGGATCGGCTTTGAGGCGCGCAATCCAGTCTCCGCGGAAACTCGTCGAGCGATGGTGGCAGGCGGGAAACGCTGACGCTCAAGGCTGCGCGTGGCAGAAAAATCATGACCACGAACACGATTTCCGACCAGCGCGAAGCCGCTTTCCACGACGCCTGGGCCAGCAGCACTTCCATTGACGATGTGCAAGTCCGTGAGTGCTTCGAAGCTCCGACCGCCCTTGAAAACCGGTTCATCCTGAGCCAGATCGGTCCGCTGGCGGGTAAGAAATTGCTCGACATTGGAGCCGGCCTCGGCGAGTCCTCGGTTTACTTCGCGCTGCAGGGCGCCGCTGTCACGATCGTGGATATCTCGCCGCAGATGGTGGCAACCGCCCTCGGACTGGGTGAGAAGTTTGGCGTGGAGCTTCGAGGCATTGTATCCAGCGCCGAGAACCTGAACCTCCCTGCCAACACCTATGACATCATCTATGCCGCCAATACCATTCATCACGTTCACGATCGACCCTCGTTGTTCCAACAATTGAGTCGTGCGCTCAAGCCCGGCGGGTTGTTCTTTTCCTATGATCCGCTGGCCTACAATCCTTTGATCAACATCTACCGCCGCATGGCCACCGAAGTCCGCACGCCGGACGAAGCACCTCTGACCACCGCCGATATCCGCCTGGTACGGCGGTATTTCGCCCAGGTGCAGCACCGCGAGTTCTGGGTCTCGACGCTGCTCCTTTTCGTGAAGTACTACGTCGTCGATCGCATACATCCCAACCACGACCGCTACTGGAAGCGCATCCTGCGCGAAACTCCGCAACGTATGTGGTGGTGGACGCCCCTCCGGGCACTGGACCGTCTCTTAACCCGCCTTCCGCTGGTTCGCTGGCTGAGCTGGAACGTCGTGATTTGGGGCCGGAAACCCTTGTGAACCCGTCGCCGACACCGGAATCCCCGGGGTCCCCAATCGTCACCAAATCAGCCGAGGACAAAGTGCGGGTGTCCACAAAGGGGAACAGTTCTATACCCCGCTGCGGTTCTGGTCCTCCAAGCCTCCCTATAAGTCACATATTCAAAAGAGTTTAGTTGGCAGCTCCAGGCTGGGCAGGTTGGTGTTGGAGATGCATAACAAGCAGGTACAGACGAGGATACCCGTCTCTACACCGAAACTTCTCTTTACTCGAAGGAGAAATAAGAAATGAAGACTGTTCTCATGCAGCTTTGGAAGGATGAACGGGGCCAGGATCTAACCGAGTATGCATTGCTCCTGGTGCTGCTCACGCTGGCGGCGATCGGCTCACTCAGTACGCTGGCGACCGCGGTCAATGGTGTATTTGCCAAGGCAGCGTCAAACCTGAGTACGACTTAGTTTTGCTGGTTACGGCGGTCCGCTTTTTCGACGTTCCAGTCGATCTTGCACGAGTTAAGGCGTGGTCTTGCCTAATCAGCGAACCCGGAGATACAAGGATGAAGCAACTCTTAGTAAGGTTGTGGAAAGAAGAAAAAGGGCAAGACCTTACGGAATATGCCTTGCTGTTGGTGCTGCTCACGCTTGCGGCCATCGGGTCACTCAGCACCCTGGCGACCGCAGTCAACGGCGTCTTCGTCAACGTCGCGAGCAATTTAAGCACGACAACCTAGGACAGCAACGGGGCCTTGTCTTGCTGACGGCGCGAGGCCCATTTGAACGGGGATCGGGACGCTGGTGGAATCTATTCTGGTAGCGTCCTCGAAGACCCAACTTCCCATGAAAGTGCAATATTTAATCTGGGCCTTCACCATCGGCGTGACCTTGATTGCCGCGATTGTGGACTTTCGCACCCACAGGATACCCAATTGGCTCACCGTTCCGGCCTTCTTCCTCGGGCTTGGGTTGCGTACGGCAATTTCCGGTTGGGCCGGAGCCAAAGCGTCGCTCGAAGGTGCGGGACTCGCTCTGGTTCTCTTGCTTCCTCTGGTCTTGATGCGCGCCCTTGGTGCGGGCGATTGGAAATTGATGGGAGCAGTCGGAGCCTTCCTCGGCCCTGTCTTGTTCTTGTTTGTGTTGCTCGGCAGCGTACTGGTATCGGGGCTCATGGCGATGGTCGAAATGATGCGAACGCGGCGAGTCAAGGAAACGTTCGGCAATCTTGTCGTGCTAGTGCAAGGCTTCTTTTCCTTTGGACTGCGCGCCAACCCTGAGATTTCATTGGACAATCCTGCGCTTCTGAAGCTGCCATTCGGCGTGGCGGTCGCCATTTCTACACTGGCTTGCTTTTGCGCCGCCCGCTTGGGCGTCTGACGGCCCCGGCAATTCGGGGAGATTTGGTGCCAATTGGTGTTGAGGCGAGGAGACTGATTTCATGAACCAGAACCGCATGATTCTCGGATTGGCCGTGGCGGTCGTCGTCGCCTTCCTATTAAGCACCTTTGTTTATCGTCAGTTTCAAAAAGCGAGCAACGTTAAGCCCATCGTTACCCAGCACATTGTCGTCGCTTCTAAGGCCCTGCCCCTGGGTACGCGAGTGGATGCCAGCAATTTGCGGCTTATTTCCTGGCCGGCCGGCGAGCCCGTGGTCGGCATGTTCACCAGCATCGAGGACTGCGCCGGACGCGCGCTGGTCGCCGACGTAGCGGCGAACGAACTCATCCTCGATCGCAAGCTGGCTGCCAAGGAATCTGGCGTGGGATTGCCCGCGGTGATTCCGGAGGGGATGCGGGCGCTTTCAGTGGCTGTCAATGACGTGGTGGGAGTAGCTGGATTCGTGACGCCAGGAACAATGGTCGACGTCCTTGTGACTGGAAAAATCAACGGCGGAAGCCGCGATGGCGAAGACACCATCACCCGCACGATCCTCGAAAACGTTCGCGTGCTCGCCGCCGGCCAAAAAATTGAGCAGGATCGCGAAGGAAAGCCGCAAACGGTTCCTGTGATCACCTTGCTGGTTTCACCCGAAGACGCCGGGAGACTGGCGATGGCGAGCACCGAGGGGAAAATCCAGCTCGCCCTGCGTAACACGATCGACACCAAGAGAGTCGAGCCACCTTCGATACTGGAGGCCACTTTATTTTCGGGCGCGGCACCCGCAGCACCCAAACACGCAAGTCCGGTTAGGGTCGCTGCTCCGCCTCCTCCGGCTTCGCCGTATGTAATCGAAGTGATCACCGGAAACAAGCGAGAAAACAAGAGCTTTCCGAGTCAATGAGAAGGCCACAAGGACATCGAATGTTCGCCAAATACAATGGCTTCGGTAAGTCGAACGTTTCGCGGCAGCATACCCGCCCCTTGTTGCCTGCATTAGCCCTGCTGGCGGCCTTATTCATCGCAGTTCCAGGGACGCTAGGCAGACAAGAGCCAGCCCAATCGCAGCCCGCCGCTTCGCCAGCGCAGACCCCGGCTCCAACACAAGTACCTGCCCAACAGCCTACCGAGTCCGAGGCGCCGCAAACTCTGCACTTGCTGGTTGGCCGCTCGATCGTGATTTCCTCGCCGGGGCGAATCAAGCGGGTATCGCTGGCGGATCCCAACATCGCGGAAGCGATCGTGGTCAGCCCCACGCAGGTTCTCGTCAATGGCAAGACCCCCGGAGGCGTCTCCCTAATCATCTGGGACGAGTCAGACCAGAGTCAGGCGTTCGAAGTCTCCGTGGATATCGACGTTCTGGGGTTAAGCCAGAAGATTCATGAAGTGTTTCCTTCCGAAGACGTACATATCGATACTTCGCGAGACGTCGTCATGCTTTCCGGAAAGATTTCTTCCGCGCCAGTGGCCGATAAGATTCTTGAGATCGTAAAGAGCACCACTCCGAAAGTCACCAGCTTGATGCAGGTACCCACCATACCCTCCGGTGAAATCTTGCTGCAAGTGCGCTTTGCGGAGGTCAACCGTTCGGCTATCAGTCAACTCGGAATCAACATCCTAAGTCTGCCTGGGGCCAAGAACGTCGGTGTCATTTCGACGCAGCAGTTTGCCCCGCCCCAGCTTACAACGTCGAACGGTGTCGGCACGACTCCAACGACCGGCAGCCAGATTGGTCTGAGCGATTTGCTCAACATCTTCATCTTCCGGCCAGACATAAATCTCGCCGCCACGATCAAAGCTCTGGAAGAAGAGAACGTGCTGGAAATTCTAGCCGAACCCAATCTGATGACTGAGTCCGGCAAAGACGCGAGCTTTCTGGCAGGCGGTGAGTTTCCCTTCCCGATTCTCCAATCGACCGGGAGCGGCGGTGGTTTTGCAGGCATCACCATTCAATTCAAGGAATTTGGCGTTCGCTTGAACTTCACACCGACTTTGACTCCGGATGGATTGATCCACCTGAAGGTCAAGCCCGAAGTCAGCTCGCTGGACTTCACCAACGCGCTGACCTTGCAAGGCTTCGTAATTCCGGCGCTCGCAACTAACCGAGTCGAATCAGAAATGAATCTTACCGACGGGCAGAGTTTCGCAATCGCCGGCTTGATGGACAATCGTGTGACCGAGCAGCTCCAGAAAATACCTTGGATCGGCGATATTCCGGTCCTAGGCAAGCTTTTCCAGAGCCGTAGCGTAAACAAGAGCAAAAACGAGCTGTTGGTTGTCGTTACGCCCCGAATCGTGCATCCGTTGCCAGTGGACAAGCCCACTCCGAATTTAACCTTCCCGCAGCCGTTTATGACGCCGACGGTAGCGGCACCCGCGGCGACTGGCAATCACCAGTGATTCGTGGCAAAACATGGGGCAATATCTGAGGTTGGCAAGCGATATTTCAGGGGATTCTAGAAAGAACGGTTGATGCTGACGGTAGCGATAGCAAGTGGTGACCCGGCCAGTTCCGCACAGTTGCTGGCCAGTCTGCAGCAAACGGGTCTGGTGAAGTCGGTGAAGCAGTGGGCGGTTCCCGCTGACAAGCTTCCCGACTCCGCGGACTCATTGCCGGAGGTCGTTTTCTTGGATCTTTCTCGCGATCCCGAGCCTTATTTCCAACTCGGCGCGCAGATTCATCGTGTGCGCCCTGCTGTGAAACTTGTGGCGTGCTCGGCGGTTGTACCACCGAATCATCAGCTTTTGCTGGAAGCCATGCGGTCGGGCGTTCAGGATTTCCTGGCGAAGCCTGTTGACCCGTCCTCACTCAAAGAGATTCTCCTACGCTTCACAGAGGACATTGACGCCAGAGACCGTTCCTCCCTCGATCGCTTGATCGTCATCATGGGGGCCAAGGGCGGCGTAGGTGCTACGACCGTGGCGGTAAATATCGGAGTCCAGCTATCCACCTTCGCTCGCAAACGCGTGGCGCTCCTGGACTTTGCAAATCCTCTGGGCAATGTGCATCTATTGCTCGATCTCCACCCAAAATTCACTGTCCGCGACGCGGTCGACAACATGGACCGTCTCGACAGTCACTTTTTCGCGGGCCTGCTAACCCGTCACAAGACCAAGCTCGAGGTTCTCGGCGGAGTTACCCAGCCCGAGGAATGGCAATCGATCAACATCCCTTCCCTCGAGCGCGTCGTGAACGTCGCTCAAAATACGTTCGACATGGTCCTGCTCGACATGGGTTCGCAGTTTTCTTCCGAATGGACTTCGATCCTGCGTATGGCTCGCATGATCCTGATCGTTGCGGAGGCCAATGTTCCCGCATTATGGACACTGGAACGCCGCCTGCTGGCTCTAAAGGGATTTGGCATCGACCCGGAGCGCGCGCGCGTGATCATCAATCGCTGGCATAAAGGCGACGAAGACGTTCTGAAGGGCATCCAGAAGGACATTAACCGCCCCGTTTTCGCTTCTCTTCCCAACGACTTCCGGATGGCCAACGCCGCCGTCAATCTGGGTACTCCCTTGCAGGAGAATCACAACAACGTTCTCAGCAGCCGTTATCGCCAAATCGCCGCACAGCTGGCAGGTCTGGACGTTGTGCCCATCACCAAGAAAGGCTCGCTTGGCGGGTTCTTTTCGTTCCCGTCAAAGAGGTGACTTAGATCATGGCCCCGATCACAGCACCAGTCACGCGCACGGACTTCGGTACCGTAAAAGCTACCATTCACCGGAAGCTCATTCAGAAGCTGAACCTCGACCGTTTGACCGAAGTCAATCGCGAAGACGTGCGACGCGAGGTGACACAGATCCTGGAGGCTTTGGTCGTTGGCGAATCCACGCCGATGAACCTGCAGGAGCGCGAACGACTAGCCCAGGAAGTTCTCGACGAAGTCTTCGGGCTGGGACCCCTCGAGCCCTTGCTTGCGGATCCCACGATCTCGGACATTCTCGTCAACACGCACAAGCGCGTCTACGTCGAGCGCAAAGGCATTCTGGAGATGACCTCCGTCCAATTTCGCGACGACATCCATCTCATGGGCATTATCGACCGCATCGTTTCCGCAGTCGGGCGCCGCGTGGACGAGTCCTCGCCGATGGTCGATGCGCGCCTCGCGGACGGCTCGCGTGTGAACGCCATCATTCCGCCTCTCGCCGTCGACGGACCTTGCCTTTCCATACGGCGTTTCGGGCGTGATCCGCTCACCGCCGACGATTTGCTCCACAACAACACTCTCACCCCCGCCATGCTGGAACTCTTGCGCGGCTGTGTGAAAGCGCGCCTGAATATTCTGGTCTCCGGCGGCACCGGCGCTGGTAAGACCACGTTTTTGAACGTCCTTTCGTCCTACATTTCCAATCGCGAACGCATCGTCACCGTCGAAGATGCGGCCGAATTGCAGTTGCATCAAGACCACGTCGTGCGTCTGGAAACGCGTCCCGCCAACATTGAGGGCAAGGGCGCCGTGCAACAGCGCCAGTTGGTGATCAATTCTCTGCGCATGCGCCCCGACCGCATTATCGTTGGTGAGGTTCGCGGCGAGGAAGCGTTGGATATGTTGCAGGCCATGAACACTGGCCATGACGGTTCGCTCACCACGATTCACGCCAACACGCCACGAGACGCGCTGGGCCGCCTCGAGACCATGGTCGCCATGGGCAGCTTGAACATTCCCGAGAGCGCCTTGCGCCGGCAAATCGCTTCGGCGATTGACGTGGTCGTTCAAGTCAGCCGCCTCAGCGATGGCACGCGCAAAGTGATCTCGCTCGCTGAAATTACCGGCATGGAAGGCGACATCGTCTCCATGCAGGACATTTTCGTGTTCCGCAAACGCGGCATTCGTGACAACGGCGAGGTGCTTGGTGAATTTATCCCCACGGGCATTCGGCCAAAGTTTGCCGAGAAATTGCTTGTCTCCGGCATTCAGCTTCCGATCTCTATGTTCGAGCATGAACACGTTTTAGGAGTTTGATGGACGGTCGTTTTCAATTTGTTCCGAAAGGCTGGTCGTAACCGAGGGCTGCTATGGGTATGTTGGTTTTTGCGCTCACGTTCCTGATCGTCTTGGTGATCGTCCTGGGAATCTGGATGGTCGCCAGTGGCGACACCAAGCAGGAAGTCGTCCGTCGTCGTATGGAAGCCGTCCGGAAGGCGGAGCGTCGCGGCGATGTTTCCCTGGGGCTGACGCTAGCGCGCGACGAGATGCTCAGCAGTGTCCCTGCGGTGCATCGCCTGATGCTGCATTGGCAGTGGTCGGTACGCCTGCAGGAGCGGATCGCTCAGGCCGGCCTCAAAATGAAGGCGGGCAAGCTGATCCTCATGAGCGCCTGCCTGGGGATGGGCACCTTCGTTTTAGTCGGCATTTTCTATCCTCAGTTCTGGGTTGGCGTCCTCCTTGGAGCCGCGGTGGCTTGCGTGCCCTATGGCGTGGTCTCCTATCTGCGTCAGAAGCGCCTGCAGCAGTTTGAGGAGCGCTTTCCCGAGGCCTTAGACCTGCTGGGTCGCGCCGTTCGTGCCGGTCACGCATTCACCACCGGCCTGGAAATGATCGCGAAGGAATCTTCCGAGCCCATTGCCAGTGAATTTCGCACCACCTTCGAGGAGCAAAATTTCGGTCTTCCTCTGCGCGATGCTCTTTTGAACATGACTGAGCGCATTCCGTCGATCGACGTCCGCTTTTTCGTCACCGCGCTCCTGATTCAAAAGGAAACGGGCGGCAACCTCGCGGAAATTCTCGATGGCCTGGCACGCGTCATACGCGACCGCTTCCGCATCTATCGCGAAGTCCGCGTGCGCACCGCCCAGGGCCGACTGACGGCGGGCATCCTGATCGCTCTGCCTATCTTCATGCTGATCGTGCTCATGGTATTGAATCCCGGATACATGAAGGTTCTGTTTCAGGATCCCAGAGGTTCGCTGATTTTGACCGTCGCGGCCATCATGCAAGTCATCGGTTCCTTGCTGATTTGGAAAATTATTCACATTGAGGTTTAGCGGTTAAAGGAAACAGCTACAAATGCTTTGGGTTATTACAACATTGACGTTCGTGGCCACTTTCGCTGTTCTGGCGGCGGTCTTTTACGCTTTTGCGCCTGGCGGAACCGGAATTGCCAGCCGTCTTTCCCGCCTGGCCAATACCGCTGCGCCCGCGGTCCAGGAGGCTAGCTTCGCCGAAAAACAAAAAGACCGATTGCGCGACACGCTAGCTGGCGTCGGCAATCTGGTACCCGGCGATGGTGGCCCAACTCCGCGAACGCAGATGCTGCTAATGCGCGCAGGTTACCGCAGTTCGCAAGCACTGTCGGCGATGCGCGGATTCAAGGTGCTGACGCCCATCGCTTTCGTCGCCCTTGTTTTCATCACTGGCATATACAAGTGGAATCCCTTCATGATTCCCCTCATCGCCGTCGCGCTCGGTTATTTATTCCCCGAGATGTTTGTCAGTTGGAGAATGAATGCGCGGCAGCACAGACTGCGTCGCGGCTTGCCTGATGGCCTGGACCTGCTCGTCATTTGCGTGGAGTCTGGCCTGGGTCTCGATCAAGCCATGATGAAAGTGGCGCAAGAGCTGCGCATCACGCATCCGGAGCTCAGCGAAGAATTGCAGCTCGTCAACCTCGAGATGCGCATCGGGAAAACGCGCCTCGACGCCTTGCGCGAACTCGCGCGCCGCACCGGTCTGGAAGATATCAAGTCGCTCGTCGCCATGCTGGTGCAAACCGATCGCTTCGGCACTAGCGTGGCTCAGTCCCTGCGTGTCTTCTCCGACGACCTGCGGATCAAGCGTCGTCAGCGCGCAGAGGAAATGAGCGCCAAGACCTCGGTGAAAATGGTTCCACCGCTGATTTTTTTCATCTTCCCCGCACTCATGGTGGTTATTTTGGGCCCAGCTGTGATTACCCTGCTGCGGCAGTTGATGCCGGCTCTGCAAAGGTAGTCGCAGAACCCTCGCGACCTCACAGATGCCGTGAGGCCGAGTAGTAGAAAAGGAGAAGCGCAATGGATAACGTAACACTGATACGAGTCGTCGCAGGAGCGCTGGCCGTTCTCGTACTCTTCATCATTATCTGGCGGCGCAAGCGCAAGTCGATCGAGTAGTCGTTAGAGCTGGATATCTTTTAGGGGACACCCGAATAGGGTCGGTAGATCATGGCCAACAACGGTCACAGTCGTTCATTATACGTTTATAACAAGACCCGGGAGACCTTTGTGGCCACGGAGGCAATCTTAGCCGACAGCTATCTCCGTCGGCTGGTCGGTTTGCTCGGTAAGACCCGGCGTTGGGCGCAACTCGGGCGCGGTCTATGGATCGTGCCGTCCCGCGGCGTCCATACGATCGGCATGCTCTTTCCCATCGACCTCATCTTCCTCGGCAAGGACAAGGAAGTGGTCTATGTCGAAGAGCATGTTCGCCCTTTTCGCATTTCCAAGGTGTCCCTGAAGGCAGCTAGCGTGCTGGAACTTCCTCCGCATACGATATACCGCTCCGGCACAAAGATCGGCGACCGGCTCGAAATTGCGCCCGTGCGCTGAGGTGTCGAGCGAGTGTCCCGCTCGCCTATTCTCGTAAGCACCTCCAGAGGGTAACCGCGCCGGCCAGGTTGTAATCGCGGCCGACGGTAGCGTCCTGTGTCTCGAGGCCATGCCGTGCGCTGCCTCGGGTGATGCCGGGCCGCTCCTGCATGGCGTGAGTCGGCATATTCCCCGTAGGTAGGTAACATCCGCCGTTAAATAATTCGTCACTTCTCCGCAATCAGTTCCCTGTCGGTCGCGCCACGCATATAACATCCTCACTAGACCAAGTAACATTGAAGTTCTGTTCTTTAAGCGGGCCTTTCGCCTTGGCACGTCTTGAATTTCGATAAAGGAGAAGACTGTGACCCAGCCACGTAGACTCGCCCTTTCCGTAAGCGCCGCAGGCCTGCTTTTACTTTTCTCCGTGAATCCGACCTCGTCGGCGCAAGAAAAGCATTCGCCACGGACGTCCGGTGTCGACGATACCAAGATGGGTCCGTACCGCGCGCTCGCCCAACTCGCGGTCGCGTCCTCTCAGAAGGGGGACAATGCCACCGCCGCGGAACTCGCTCGCATTCTCGAGCGAACTTGGGACAAGGCAGAAGACTACGGCGGCGATACGGCACTCTCAAAAACGAATCACGCTCTGTTCGAACAAATCGATAAAAGTATGGATCAGTTCATTTCGATCCTGATCGACCACGCGAACTCCGCTCCCGATGCCGCGAAGCTCAAAGCCGCCTATGCCGCCTATATGGAAAAACTGAAGCTCGCCGAGTGAAAAGCGTCAGTGGCCTACGGTGAGCGAACTTCAGCACCTGTGCGTGGGATGTTTCCCAGGCGAGCAGAATTCCCGAAACAGTCATTTCGACCGAAGGGACAGCGAGCTATGCTGTCCCGGAGTGGAGAAATCTCTCTTCAACTTGAAGATATGGGCGTGATCAAAAACGAAATCATCTAAATTCGGCGATCACCCGATTCTAACTTTCCTGACTTACTCCGGCGAATAGTCGAACTCTTCTTCCGGCGGCGTTCCCATCTGCGGTCCGTCTTGTCCGGACTCTTTCAGCGCGACTTTCTCAATCTTTCTTTGTACTCGCTTCTGCTCTTTCATCTTCCTTTTTTCGATGCGCTTCATTTCTTTTTGCCGCTTTTGAAAAGTCGTGGTCATTTCTTCGCCTCACAAGAAGAATGCGGTCCGGTCAGCGCCGAACCGTCCAGCGAATCTATCCAACGGTTACCAGCGCGGTTCGCGCGGCTGCCGCACGGCCTCGCTATAGTCCTCGTTGGAGAACCGGTTGCGTCCGCCGCCTTTGCCCTTACCACCACCGCCGCCACTACCGCTGTTGCTGCCGCCGCTAAATCCGCGAGGGCTGCGCGGCGGTCCGCTCTCACCGCGGGGGCGCGCTTCGTTCACCTTCAGGTTGCGCCCGCCAGCTTCTTTGCCGTCGAGTCCCGCCATGGCCTTTGCCGCTTCCTCGTCGTTCGGCATCTCCACGAACGCGAACCCGCGCGCCCGGCCGGTTTCCCGGTCCATAGCCATGTGCACGCGCGTCACCTGCCCAAACGGCTCAAACAGCGCCCGTAAATCGCTCTCGCTGGTCTGAAAATTCATGTTTCCCACAAAAAGGCTCTTCATGCTCGCTTCTCCCTGATCTTGCGAACCGTCGTTTGTGCGGAAGACTCGACACCCCGCCGGTCTCCAATCATCACAAGCCGTCGGCCTAGAATCGGCTGAAGTCAATGGAGGGAAGGCCACGAAGCGCAGCCCTTCAGGGAGCTCAGGCAATCCAACTCGGCAAGTCTACCCAGTCACAATATCACACCTACCCGAAAAAGCCTCTTTCGATGATTTTGACGCTGTGGAAGGGTCTTGGATACACCGGGCCCGCTGGTTTCCGAGCCGTCCAAACCAGAACAACGCGTTATTTTTTGGCCTGCTCTTTCGGGCTATTCTGATTCAGGGTTGCCAGAAGCTTCTCTGCTGAGGCTGGAGATGGAACCGCTCCCTCAAGCACAATGTCCCGCGCGGACCGTTTCTTTCCGTAGAGACTTTCGTTGGCCTTGTTGTCGGGACGCAACGTGGAACCTTCCAGGGAGACTCCCACAAATAGACCGCGTGACCTGGAATAGATCAGAATCGACGTTCTCAGGAATAGATCCAAATTCGCCTGAGTGTCACGTCCCACCGGGCCAGCGGCGGCGGATGCGTCACCACCAATTTTCACCTTGCTGCTAAGAATCGATCGGGCGCCTCGTTCGTTCATCACCAGCAACACGAAGTCTGTGGCCTGGCCACCGATTTGGAATCCGAAGCTCACCCCTTCCAGGGCCGTCATAGAAGGTGCGCCCCACGGGCCCTTGAAGTCTTCACCAGTCTGGCAACTCATGGCTCCACGACCATAGCTTCCGCCAAAGCCAAACGAAGTCTTGAGCACCGAAGGGAATGACAATAACGCAGTAGGCTTTGTTCAGCAGAAGCTGCGGGATGCGGGAACGAATTCCGATGGCCTCTTTGGCCACCAGGCCCGCATTCTCCAAACGGTCGTCAACCTTGGCCTTAGTTACAGCCCATGAGAGAGGAGGATTCCAAAGCAGGAGCACAACGACTGAAATTACCGTCACAACAAAGATCCGTTTCATGTACCACATCCTGGCGCTTGCGGCCACCCGCTCGATGGCGCAGGCAAGACATTTCTCCAAAAGATGACTCCGAGACTCAACGAATCGGGCGAGTCACGAACCAGATCGGCCGGATTAAGTAATCGCTCCACTTCGAGTAACTGTCAAAATTGCCAGTCAAGAGCGATCCTGCCGAAAGCTTTGACCGACTCTCGCCCCGCTGCAGATGACCGCCGCGGAGATCTTGCAGCGAGACCGGTCAGCGCCTCTTTTTCGGGACGTTGGCGATTGCACAGCACGCCGCGCGTCCTTTTCTTGACGGCTGGATGTGCGTTGGTTAGCGTGAAGAGGTGCGAGACGCTCCACGCTTCGCCGCGCGGGCCTTCGCTGAACTACCCAGGGCCGGAGAATCCATTGTCGAACCCAATTATCACGCTCACCACGGACTACGGAACCAGCGATCATCTGGTTGGCACTCTCAAAGGCGTCATCCTTAAGATCAATCCGGATGTAACGATCGTCGATATCACCCACCACGTCACCCCTTACGATCTGCTGGACGGGGCGCTGACGATCGGCGCGGCATATCCCTATTTCCCGGCACGGACGATTCATATCGTAGTCGTCGATCCTGGCGTGGGCACCGATCGGCGGCCACTGCTGGTCACCTCAGAGAATCAATATTTTGTGGCCCCCGACAACGGCGTACTGTCGCTAGTGTATGAGCGTGATCCCAGCGTCGTGGTGCGCCACGCCAACGTTGAGCATTACTACCTGCAACCTGTCAGCAAGACCTTTCACGGGCGTGATGTGTTTGCGCCGGTCGCCGCATGGCTGGCGAAGAGCGGGCAGACCTCGAGCATGGGAGACGTAATCGAGGATTACAAGAAATTCGCGATGCCGCGGCCCAAGTCCACCGACGGAGTATTGAAAGGCGTCGTGCTGCGAGTCGACGCTTTCGGCAACCTGATCACAAACTTTCGCGCCGAAGATCTTCCCGAGGAGGCGCGGACCGCCGGCAAGGTGCAATTCCAAGCGGGAACGCATTCGGTTTCGCGGCTCGTTCACACCTTCGCATCGGGAAATGCAGGCGAGCCGATCGCCTATGTCGGTTCCAGCGGATACATCGAGATTGGCGTCAACAAAGGAAATGCGGCACGCACCCTCGCATTGGGACGCGGCGCCGCAGTCACTCTGCCAGGCAAGTAGCGCGATTCCCGCAGCCTTTGGGCGCCGGGCTCATCTGTCGACGAACCTCCGCGCCCTCTGCGTCTCTGCGTTATCTTTTCATCCGCGCCTTCCCCCAACCCGTGGCGGTCAATCTCTGTTTCTCTGGTTCAGCGCGTCAGATCCAACACCGCCATTTGCGAGCGCGTCCGAGGATCCAACCAATCGCGCCACGCATCCCCTAGCAGATTGAACGCCAGAACCGCCATCATCACCGCCAACGCGGGAAAAATCACCAGATGCGGCGCGTCAAAAAGATGGCTGCGCGCATCGTTCAGCATCGCCCCCCAGCTTGGCACCGGCGCCAAAACGCCAAGACCCAGAAAGCTCAAGGTGGACTCCGCCAGAATCGCACCAGCCATGCCGATGGTCGCCTGTATCAAAACCGGCTGCAAAATGTTTGGCAACAAATGCGAAGCCAAAATGCGTACATGCGACGCCCCCAGCGATCGCGCCGCGAGAATAAATTCGAGTTCCTTCACCTTCAGCACCTGCGCGCGCGCCAGCCGCGCATACCCCGCCCACCCCGTGATCACCAGAGCCAAAATCACCTTGCTGATTCCCGGACCTAAAAACGCCGCGAACGCGATCGCCAGCAAAATCCCAGGAAACGACAGAAATGCGTTGATCAACAGCAGATTTACGAAACGATCGAACCATCCACCCGCGTAGCCCGCCACCATCCCCACCATCAGCCCCGTAAAACCGCAACCGAAAACCACCGAAACGGCGACGAGCAGCGAAATTCGCGCGCCGTACAGCGTACGAGACAACGTGTCGCGCCCGAGTTCATCTGTCCCCATCCAGTGAGCGCGGGAAGGCGCCTGCAAACGGGAAGGCAAATCCTGCGATGCAGGGTTCGCAGGCGCGATCCAAGGCGCGAGCAGCGCAGCCAGAATGAGAAGCATCGCCACGCAAAATCCCACGCGCGCAAGCACGCTCTGACCCAGAAATTGACGCACGACCTCAACAAATCTCAAGACAACCTCACTCGCGGATCAATCACGGAATAAAGAACATCGGTAAGCAAATTCACGACGACATACGACAACGCGATCACCAGAATACAACCCTGGAGCAATGGGTAATCGCGCGAAGAGATCGCCTGCACCGTAAGTCTCCCGATTCCCGGCCAAGAAAAAATCGTCTCCGTAACGATCGTACCCGCTAGCAAAGTCCCGAATTGCAGCCCGAGAATAGTGATGATGGGAATGAGCGCATTGCGGAACGCATGACGAAACAGCACCGCGCTCATCGAAAGACCCTTGGCGCGAGCGGTCCGCACGTAATCGCTCGACAGCTCTTCCAGCATCGATCCGCGAACCATCCGGGTAAGAATCGCGGCCAGCGCCGCGCCCAATGTCGCTGCGGGAAGAATGTAATAAGCAAAACCGCCGCGTCCTGATACCGGTAACAAGCCCAATTCGATTGAGAAGACCAAAATTAGAACGGGCCCCAGCGCAAAGTTCGGCACCGCAAGCCCAAACAGCGTAAAGAGACCGACCGCGCGGTCCGCACCATGTCCGCGCCGGTACGCCGCAAGAATTCCCGCCGGAATGGCAATCACTGCACAAACCATCAGAGCAAGAAACGCAAGGCTCAGCGTCGCGGGATAGCGCTCAAAAATGATCCGGCGCACAGGCGCCTGAAACTTAAACGATTGCCCGAGGTCCCCGTGCGCAAGTTCCCGGAGATAGTGGCCGTACTGCGTCAACAATGGCTGATCCAACCCAAGCGCGTGCCGCAACTGCACAATTTCGCCGGGCGCCGCCCCTTCGCCAAGCATCTGCTCGACAGGATCCCCAGGCACGATGTGAATCATCAAAAACACCAGCGTGAGAACAAGCCAAAGCGCCGGAAGCGTGAGCAGGAACCGCTGCAACAGGTGTCGCGCCATTATCGAGACCGCGGAGAAGAACCGGAGTGCGATTTCACGGGATCAAAGGCCGAAGCCGGAGTCGTGGCGGGCGCGGACGCCGCATCGGCCGCGGCCTCCACACTCTTCTTTTCGTCGCCCAAAGCGCGAATGCGCTCGATCTTCACGCGCGCAACCCGCTTCCCATCCATCTCGACGACTGTAAACCGCGAATTTCCGTATTCGAAACTTTCGCCGCCTCGAGGGATAAATCCAAGTTGATCGAGCACGAACCCGCCCACCGTCGCATACGCGGGATCCTCCGGCAAGGTGATGTTGTACTGCGTATCCAGATCGCGCACGTTCAAAGCTGCATCGAAAATGACCGCGCCATCCGCAAGCGTCAGCGGTCGCTCGACCACATCGAACTCATCGTGAATTTCCCCAACAACCTGCTCCAGAATATCCTCCAACGTCACCAGTCCAAGAATGCTGCCGAATTCATCGACTACCAGCGCCATTCCCACCCGACGATTTCGTAATTCCGCAAGCAGTTCGTTCGCCGGCTTCGTTTCCGGCACGATCAAAATTTCGCGAATCACCCTGCGAAGATCGAACGCCGACGGTGCAAGATTCTCCTCCAGACGTCGCTCGCGATCCAGCAACACCCAAAGCATATCCTTGATATGCACGAACCCGAGGATCTGGTCTTCGCTTCCGCGATAGACAGGAATGCGAGACCGTTGCGTCGTCGCAAACGCTCGCATCACTTCGTCCAACGTGGATTCCACCGGCAGCACGTGCATATCGGGACGCGGCACCATGATTTCACGCACTTGCACCTGGCCCAGTTCGATCGCGCTGACGATAAATTTCTCCTCGCCGGGCGCGATCAGGCCGCGTTCGCGCGCTTGTTGAATTTGAATCTGAAGTTCTTCGGTGGAATGCGCGGCGCCATGCCCCTGAGGCTCGGACACTCCCAGCGCCTTCACAATCGCGCCGGAAATCCCATCCAGAAGGTCAATCGCCCATCGAAACGTGTTTAAAAACCAAGAAAATGGCCGCGCGATCAACAGCGCAACGCGTTCCGCCCGCGCCAGACTCACGGTCTTCGGCACCAACTCACCGATGACCACATGCACTGCGCTCAGCATCGCGAACGCTCCCGCAAGCGCCGCTGCATGCGCAAAAAGCGCTGACCGCGCACCCTCGGTTCTCGGCCATAGGGTCTCCAGCACATTCGCGAGCGTGTTCTCGCCGAGCGCACCGAGCGCCAAACTCGCGAGTGTAATTCCCAATTGCACACCAGAAACCACACGGTGCAGATCGCTCAGCAGTACCTCAACGACCCTGGCCCGCGGATTCCCTTTTTGCACGAGCTGCCGCACCCGCGACAATCGCACCGCGACAAGCGAGAACTCCGTCGCCGCGAAAAAACCATTCAGCGCGACGAGCACAAGCACGCCGATCAACCGCACAACAAACATACGTGGTTGGGATGGCCCCCTTTCCGCATTGTAGCAGCACAGGCCCGCGCACCGTGCCCGCGAGTCACGCCTCAGTTTTCCCCATACAACGGATCACCACTCGCTTGGAGTGCGGCGGCTAGCCGGGTGCCCTTCGATAAGAGAGAGGTGCCGTAGTTGCACCTGGGACGGTGTCCAATTCATCTCCCACTCGGTTGCGCACCTATGCTCCCTCTTCTACACTCACAGTTTCGCCCTTACGACCCGGAGCCAGCTTGCGAGCAATCCTGCGTTTCTTATTTTGGTCCGCCGCTATCGTCGTGATCGCCATCGGCGCGACTCTTTGGTGGTTCGTCTATCGCCCTCTACCGCGCCTCGACGGTTCCATCGCTCTCCCAGGCCTCCAAAAGGACGTCGTCGTCGAGCGCGATCACTGGGGCGTTCCCCGCATTCGCGCAAACTCCATCGAAGACATGGTTGAAGCCCAAGGCTATGTCATGGCGCAAGACCGCCTTTGGCAAATGGATCTCCTACGTAGAGTCGCTCGCGGCCAACTCTCCGAAATCTTGGGCCCCGCTACCCTCAACGTTGACAGGCAATTCCGCACCTTCGGTTTTGCCCGCGCCGCGGACCGCGATCTAGGCTTGATGGACGCAACGAATCGCGCCATCTTCGACGCCTACGCCCGGGGTGTAAACCATTTCATCGAACAGCATCGCGACCAACTGCCGCTCGAATTCTCCCTATTGAAATACAAACCACAGCCCTGGCAGCCCACAGACACTCTCGTAATTTCCGGCTATATGTACCAAACCCTGACCGACACGTGGGAAGAAGAGATCGATCGCGCGAGAGTAACCGACCGCGTCGGCTCGGAGCGCGCGCGCGATCTTTTTTCGCCTGACGCCACGATGGATCGTTTCGTAGTCGGCGACCCCAACGTGGTGAACGACGGTTCGCAGCGTTCCAGAGTCGACTCCGACGACGAAGACGACGACGATGATGACGACATGGAGCCCGATGGAGTGCTCAAGGCCAGCGCCGCGGGATCAGGTGACCCTGCGACGGACGCCGCGCCCGACCTGACCTCCGCCCTCGCAAGTTCTGTTTGCGAGTACCTGGAAGCCTCGCGCCGCGAAATTCGCCACAGCCTCGGCAGCAACAACTGGGTCGTCAGCGGCGCCCACACTGCCACAGGAAAGCCTCTCCTCGCCAACGATACCCACCTCGAACTCTCCATTCCCCCAATCTGGTACGAAATCCATCTAACAGCCCCGGGCTGGAATGTGAAAGGTTTCACGCTGCCAGGCGCCCCCCTGGTTGTAATCGGTCACAACGACCGCATCGCCTGGGGCTTCACCAACAATGGCGCCGACATTCAGGATCTCTACACCGAAACGTTCAGTCCCACCGCGGCAGACCAATATCGCGTGAACGGAAAGTGGGTGAAGGCGCAGCTCCTCGACGAAGTGATTCGCGTCAAAGGCCAGCCGGATGAACATCTCCAACTCGTAGTAACGCGCCACGGTCCGATCGTTCGTCGCGAGAACGGCAAATCGTACGCCCTCCGCTGGACCGCCACCGAGCCCGGCGGCCTATCGAATGTTTATAGCTGGCTGGGCAAAGCTCAGAACTGGGAAGAATTTCGCAGCATCATGAAAAAAGTCTGGGGCCCGGCCCAAAACGCCGTCTACGCCGACGTCAATGGCAATATCGGCTACGTGATGGCCGCGCGCGTGCCCATTCGCAAGAAAGGTCACGGAGAAATTCCCTCCCCCGGCGATACCGACGACTACGAATGGACCGGCTACATCCCATTCGATCAACTCCCGCAAGCCCTCAATCCCGATAGCGGCCTGATCGTCACCGCAAACGCTCGCGTCGTAGGACCCGTCTACAAACCCTACTTAACCGACCGCTGGGAGGAGCCTTACCGCACCGCCCGCATCTACGATCTCCTCCACGACAAGCACGACTTGCGCCCTGCCGATATGCTCAAAGTTCAGACCGATACCTTCAGCTATCCTCATCTTTTTCTGGCCGATCAGTTGGTCGCTGCCGCAAAAACCGCCACACCAAACGATGTTCGCACGAAAAAACTCATCGACGGCCTCAAAGACTGGAATGGCATCGCCGACGCCGACTCGCCCGAGGTCTCCTTCCTGGTCGCGCTACGACGCTCAGCGTTAGCTCTGATCCTGGAGCCATACTTAGGCGATCAACCCAATCTATACCGCTGGCGTGCCACCACATTTCTGCAAAGGATCCTCACCGATCGTCCCGCGAAGTGGCTTCCGTCAACCTACAAAACTTACGACGCACTCCTGGTCGCAGCTGCCGATCGTGCCGTAGCCAAACTCGCCGAGGACTCGAGCAGCCCTCGAATCGAAGATTGGCCCTGGAAGCGTTTTAATTCCCTGGAAATGCTCCACCCCATCGGCCGCGAGGGTCTTCTGAAGAAACTGCTGAGCATCAGCAACAAACCGCAGTCCGGCACAAGCTACAGCGTGCGCGCCGCCACAAAAACCCACGGCCCCGCCATGCGCTTCGTCGCCAATCCCGGCAACTGGGACGAATCCATCCTCCTGATCCCCGCAGGCCAATCCGGCCAACCTGGCAGCAGCCACTATTCCGACCAATTCTCCTACTGGTACGAAGGCAAGCCCATCTACGCCCCCTTCACCGACGCCGCCGAAGCAAAAGACCGCAAACACACCCTAACGCTCACGCCCTCGAAGTGAATCAGCGTGGATCGGGGCGACTCGATGGCTTGCTTACCAAAGCTTGAGTTCTTGAACCGATAAGAGGACCCACATATCTGACCTGAAGTGGCCATATCGCAGAGCACGATAGTGGCTATTTCGATATGCTACGATACAAAGTAATCTTCGCCGCATGCCCAAGAACACCGATGCTCGAAGGAACGCACTGAATCGCATTTGCATTTATTTCCTGGCGGGTAGCTTGCTTCTCTCCCAGCAGACCCCACCGGGATTCGCGCGGCAGAATTCAGGTGCATCGAAAGCAGCTGCGCAACAGGCTCCCGCGGAACGCGATGGCCAACACGATTTTGATCCCCTTATTGGTGGATGGAAATACCACCTGAAGCGCCGCCTGCATCCCCTGACCGGCTCCAATACCTGGGTCGAATTGAACGGTACCGGAGTCTGCTTCAAGATTTGGGATGGCCGAGCCCAACTGGACACCATCGAAGTCGATGGTCCAACGGGTCACATCGAAGGCCTGACTCTGCGTTTGTACGATCCTGAATCTCACCAGTGGAGGCTTTATTGGGCCAACAGCAAGATTGGTATCACGGACCCACCGCAGGTCGGCGAATTCAAGAATGGACGCGGTGAGTTTTTCGCCCAGGACACGATCAATGGCAAAACCATCTTGATTCGATATGTTTGGACGGACCTAACCACGAATTCGCCCCACTTTGAACAGTCCTTCTCCGATGATGGAGGCAAGTCTTGGGAAGTAAACTGGATCACGGACCAGACTCGGCTGCCTGACGAATCCGATAGATCGCACTGACCTCAGCGCCCCAAATAGCTCGACATCACCACAGAATTCTTCATCCGGCATGAATCCCGGTGCCTGCACGCTTGCACAACGCAGGAATAACGTTCCGTCGTAGCACAACCTCACAAACCAATTGTTTCAATTCTCCGCCGTGCCGTAGAATGCTCTTTGCATCCGATTTCTTTGCATCTGGTTCATGTAGCGGCCGCTTTCGGTTTACCCTGATCTTCGAAGGGAAGCGGGCGCCTTTAAGCGCACACGAGGCCTGATCGAGTGAACTCAACTCCCGTAAAAAAGCCCGAGGCCCCCAAAAAGCCGGACTTCGAGAAATCCCTGGTCCGCCTCGAAGAGGTCGTCCGCCGCCTCGAAAGCCCACAACTCTCTCTCGACGACGCCATGAAACTTTTCGAAGAAGGCGTCCAGCTCTCCCGCGAATGCCAAAAGCAACTCGAAGAAGCCGAAGGCCGCGTGGAAATCCTCCTCAAAAAAGCGAATGGCAAGCTCACCGCCGAACCTTTCGATCCCGAGCGCGAGAACGAATCGTGACGGTTGCTAACCGCTCGACCAGCACTCCTCCCATCCCGGCGAAGCTCCCAGCTTTTTTCGAGGACGACCGCCTGACAGTCGATGCTCACCTCGAAAAATTACTGCCCTCAGAAAACACGCAACCGTCCTCGATTCACCAGGCCATGCGCTACAGCGTTTTTGCTGGCGGAAAGCGTATCCGACCCATCTTGTGCTTAGAGACCGCCCGCATCTTTGCCGACGATGTCACCGCCGCCTTGCATCCGGCCTGTGCGATCGAGTGCATTCACACCTATTCGCTGATTCATGACGACTTACCGGCGCTTGACAACGATGACCTTCGCCGCGGCAAGCCCACCAGCCACAAGCAATTCGGCGAAGCCACCGCTATCCTGGCAGGCGATGCCCTGCTAACGCTGGCGTTTGAAGTCGTCGCCTCTACGCCCGTCGACGCCGAGCGCCGCGTAGCCATGCTGACCGAAATCGCCACCGCCGCAGGCACGGTCAACGGAATGGTAGGCGGCCAAGTCGCCGACCTCGAAGCCGAAGGCAAGCCCGTAGCAAAAAAGATGCTCGAATACATCCACCGCTCTAAAACGGCCGCCCTGATTCGCGCCTCGGTCACCGCGGGAGCCTTATGCGTTGGCGCAACCAAGAGTGACGTAGCCCGTTTGCGCCGCTTCGGCGAAAACATCGGCTGGGCCTTCCAAGTTACGGACGACATCCTCGACGTGGAAGAATCCTCCACCGCCCTAGGGAAGACCGCCGGCAAAGACATCGCTCAACAAAAAGCCACCTACCCCGCGGTCTACGGCCTGGAGCGCTCCCACGAAATCGCCAACGACCTGGCCACCCGCGCCATCGCCGAACTCTCAGCCTTCGAAGAAAAAGCCAATCGCCTCCGCGACATAGCCGAATACCTGGTCCTTCGCCGCGCCTAAGTCTCCTTCGCCACGCCGGGTGCCGCACCCTTCGCCTTTAAAGGGTGCTTTTTTTTTGGATCCCGGCTAGGTATTTCACAAGTCTCGGAAGTACGCAGAGACGGAGGGTGCCCCAGGTTCGGTTTTTGAACCTGGGTCTTGGGGTTCCGTTCGGCGACCCGAGACGCCGCCGTTGCGCTTAGGAATTTTTCACGCTCAACTCCAGCCGCTGAAGTTCGACCTCCTCTCTCAGCCCAAAAACCTAGCCCTTGCGCCCACACCGTTCCCGCACTCACCTCAATCTTTGACACCCAAATTTCCAAAGACTACTGTAGCTCCTGATGAAATCGAAACCCGCGAAAAAGCGCCTCGACCTGCTGCTAGTCGATCGCGGTTTCGCCGACTCGGCAGCCAAAGCCCAAGCCATGATCCTCGCCGGCGAGGTTTCCGTCGATAATGTCCGGGCGGACAAAGCAGGAGCATCGATCCCCGAAGATGCTCGAGTCGGGGTAACCAGCCGAACGCACAAATACGCGAGCCGCGGCGGCATCAAACTGGAAGGCGCTCTAGAAGATTTCGGCCTCAATCCCGCTGGCTTCGTTTGCCTAGACGTCGGATCATCCACCGGAGGTTTCACCGACTGCTTGTTGCAGAAAGGAGCTTCACGCGTCTACGCCGTGGACGTAAATGTCGATCAAATCGCTTGGAAGCTGCATCAGGACAACCGCGTCGTGCGCATCGAACGCAACGCCCGAGAGTTGTGCCGCGAAGATATTCCCGAGCCTGTCGATTTCGTCGTCGTCGATGTCTCCTTTATTTCCGCGACGAAAGTGCTGCCGCCCGCGGCGGCAATCGCGAAGCCCGGCGCGAACCTGCTCGTCCTCGTAAAACCTCAATTTGAGCTGCCCAAAGAAGATGTCGGAACCGGCGGCATCGTCAACGATCAAGCCCTGCACGTAAAGGCCGTAGAAAAAGTGCGCGCCGCCGCAATGGCGGCCGGCCTCGAAATTCTAGGAATGCGTCCCAGCCATCTACCCGGCGCCGAAGGCAATCAGGAGTATTTTCTCCACGCGCGCAAAAAGCCGCTGGAGTAGAATCTCAGACATCCATGCACCCGTCCGTGTCCTTTCAAACCATCGGTCTTATTTCGCGGCCTCGGCGTTCCAATCTCGCCGTCGTTGTGCCCCCGCTTCTTCATTGGTTTCAAGCCCGCGGCATCAAGGTGTTCTACGACACCGAAACCGCCAGCGCGTTGAATGACTCTTCCAACGGCCTCCATCGTGATGAAGTCGCAAAAAACTCCGAACTCCTGCTTGTCCTCGGAGGCGACGGCACCTTGCTCGCCGCAGCCCGCGTCGCCGCCCCACTAGGCATTCCCATCCTCCCCATCAACATGGGAAGCCTCGGTTTTCTCACCAGTTTCAAACTCGAAGAAATGTACCCCGCCCTCGAAGAAACGTTGGCCGGGAGACTCCCATCCAGCGAACGCGTCATGCTGGACGTCGAGCTGAAACGCGAGGGAAAAATCGTCGAGCGCCAGACCGTCCTGAACGAGGCGGTCATCAACAAGGGCGCCCTCGCCCGCATGATCGACCTGGAACTCATGATCGACAGCGAATTCGTCTGCCGTTATCGCGTTGACGGTCTGATCGTCGCCACTCCCACAGGCTCAACCGCCTATTCCCTCTCCGCAGGCGGCCCCATCGTGCACCCCTCCGTCGAATCCTGGATCATCACTCCGATTTGTCCGCACACCCTGAGTGATCGCCCGGTGGTAATCCGCGATTCTTCCCAGGTAGAAATCGATTTATCCGCCGGCACCGAATCGGTCTTCCTAACTCTGGACGGGCAAACCGGCATACCCATGCAACCAGCCGACAGAGTGCGCATGACCCGCGCCCCCGAACGCCTGAAACTGATCCAACCCCAAAAAAAATCCTACTTCGAGATCCTGCACAGCAAACTCAAATGGGGCGAGACCTAGCCAGCATTCGCAGCCGGCAACCACAACGCCCCGCCAACAGCAATCCACAGCAACTAGCGAAGCACCTGTCCTCGAAGCAAGTCGCGAGGGGTTTCCCGCTTCCGAATCAACCGAAACCTGTTTCCTTCGACAAAGACCTCCGCAGCACGACACCGCGCATTGTAGTTCGACGACTGGCTCATCCCATAAGCCCCAGCCACCCAAATCACCAAAACGTCGCCGCTTTCGACCGGGCCAAGGGGCCAATCGCGCAAAAAGCAATCCCCTGTCTCACAGACCGGACCTACGATATCCACTCGTTGCCGCGGCGTGTGGTCATCTTTGCCGCGCGTAACCCTCGTAATCGGGTGCACCGCGCCATAAAGCGCCGGCCTCATCAAATCATTCATGGCTGCGTCCACAACCACAAACGTCTTGCCGCGGCTCTTTTTCACGTAGATGACCCGCGTAAGCAGCACGCCTGTGGGTCCGATGATTGTCCGCCCTGGCTCGAGTAAAAGATGCAATCCCAGCGGCCGAAGCGCTTGCGCCACCACACGTGCATACGCAATACGCGTCGGCGGTTGCTCAGCTGTGTAGCGAACCCCAAGACCCCCTCCGAAATCGAGATACTTCAGCACGATGCCGTTCTTTCGCAGCTCACCGACGTAGCCGGCAAGCCGCCGCAACGCCCGGCGAAACGGATCCATCGCGACAATTTGTGAACCGATGTGAACGCTGATTCCCTGCCAGCGAATCCACTTCGATTCCCGGTGCGCAAGATACAAACGTCGCGCTTCGTCCCAGTTGAGCCCGAACTTGTGCTCGTGTCGTCCGGTCGCAATGTGCGGATGCCCGCCGGCCTGCACGTCCGGGTTTACGCGAATCGAAACGGAAGGAGCCCGATTACCGCGTCTCACATGGCGCGACGATTCTTCCAGCAAAATTTCCAGTTCCGCTTCCGACTCAACGTTGAAAAGCAGAATCCCGCTCTCGCTTTCCCGACCGCGACCAGGCACCCCCGGAGAGGGATAGCGCAGCGCTTCGCGCATCTCCTCGCGCGTCTTCCCAACACCGGAAAAAACGACCCGATCGCCACGCACGCCAATTCCCCGCAGCATCGCAAGTTCGCCGCCCGAGACGATATCGAAACCGTTCCCGCCTTTCGCCACATGCTTCAGGATCGACAAATTCCCATTCGATTTCACCGCGAAGCACAGGGTGTGCGGAAGCGATCCAAGACCGCGATGTAACTCCGCCTGCGCGTCATCAATCGCGACACGGCTATAAACGTAAGCGGGCGTGCCGATCTTCTCTGCAACGTCCACCAACCGCACGCCTTCGCAAGCGACAAATTCCGCGCCGGGGGCACCGCTCACTGATTTTTTCCAGGAGAAATGAGGCGTGAATGTCGCGGGATCCACGAAGGAAAGCGTTCGCGACGAGACCTCAGCAGCTCCGCTCATCGCACTTTGAGCACGACCAGTGTGCGATCGTCCGACAGCGGCGCGCCTTGCGAGAACCATTCCACTTCACGAAACACTTGGTCCGACAGCTCAGAGGCGGACAGTTCATGCTGATCTTCAATAATTTTGCGCAATCGTTCAGTGCCGAAGAACTGACCTTCGCTGTTCGCCGTTTCCGCGATGCCATCCGAATGAAACACCAGGATATCGCCCACAGAAAGCGCAACCGACCATTCGTCGTACGTGACATCCTCAAAAATCCCCAAAGGAAAGCCAGTGAGTTCCACCTTGCCGCAGCGTCCTTCTTTGTACAACAGTGGCTGCGACTGTCCGGCATTCGCAACGCGCAACTTGCTGCGTCCCTTCTGAAACGTTGCAAAGCACGCGGTCATGAACCGCCCTTCAATACGTCGTTCGCCGACAATCTGATTCATCTGCCGGAGCATCTCCGCGGGCTGCAGCTTCTGTGGCGCCAGGCTGCGCATGATCCCGATAGCGACCGCGCCGTACAACGCCGCAGCCGTCCCTTTGCCGCTGACGTCGCCGAGCGCGATCCCAAGCTGCTGCGGGCCGTAGCGCAAGAATTCGTAGAGATCGCCGCCAACTTCGCGCGCTGAAAGATAGCGCGCCGCCATATCCAACCCAAAATCCTCCGTCGGCACCGAACGCAGCAACGCGCCTTGAATGCGCTTCGCCGCCTGAAGATCGCGTTCAAGCCTCGCTTCATCCCGCGCGACCTGCTCGTACAAGCGAGCGTTCTCCAGCGACACCGCAAAGTTCGCCGCTAAAATCGAAAGCGTCTGCACGTGATCTTCGGTGAAATAATTCAGCTGCGGACTCTCCAGATCGAGCACTCCAATCACGCGGCCTTTATGAATCATGGGAATGGCGAGCTCCGAGCGCGTTTCCGGATTCGCCATCAAATAGCGTGGATCGACGGTGACATCGGGAACCAGCACCGGCTCCTTCAGCGTCGCTGCTGCGCCGACGATTCCTTCACTCGCCGCCGCCCGCAATTTTCCTTGCACGCGATGACCATGCTTCACGTCGATGCGGTGGCGAAATACCTTCAGTTCTTCGTCGTAGAGCATGATGCTTAGGATCTGATAGTCGATCACGCGCTTGGTCTGCTCGGCCGCGCGGCGCAACAACTCTTCCACATCCAGGATCGAACTCGTCTCCCGCCCCACCTCGTTCAGCAGCAAGAGCGTTTCCGCCTGCGCGCGGACACGCTGAAAGAGCCTGGCATTCTCCACCGCAACCGCAAGCCGACTGGCCAGCAAAGTCAAAATGCTTTGCTGCTCGCGCGTGAAGTAGTTCGGGTGACGGCTCTGAATATCAAGCACGCCAACACACTTGCCGCGAAGCATCAGCGGCACGGCGAGCTCCGACCTTACATTATCAATCGCGCTGATGTACCGCGGATCGTTTGCCGTGTCGCCCACGCGCACGGGGTGTCCCGTCGCCGCCGCCGTGCCACTGATCCCCTGACCCAGTGGGATCCGCAGGTTTTCCGCGAGATCGCGCGGATACCCGATCGAGAAACGATGCTTCAGGTACGATCCATCTCCCTCAAACATCAACACGCCAAAAATTTCGTAATCAATGTGCCGTTTGATAAGCGAAGCCGTGCGCGCCAGCACCTCGTCAAGATCGAGCGAAGCATTTACCTCTTCGCCGATTTCAGCAAGTGTTGCCAGAACTTCGGCGGAAGCTTCTGGGCTTCCGCTTTCGGTAGCTGCCCCTGTATGTGCGTCGGTGGAATTCATTCAAGAGACTATTATAGCAGGCGAGGTGAGCGCGCAAGGAGTTCCGCGAAGAAGTTGCGAAACGTTAGTGCGGCGTTTGCATCTTCGCTAGGGTTTCCCGCTTTTGGCACCATCGGGACCCAGGGAAAGAACGCCCACGTCAGGCATATTGCGGTAGCGCTCCGCATAGTCGAGCCCAAAGCCAACCACGAACTCATTGGGGATGGTGAAACCCACGTAGTCGGCGTGCACCGCGGCAATCCGCCGCTCCGGCTTGTCCAGCAACACCGCCACACGAATACGCTTGGGTTTGCGTTGCTCGAAAACGCGCAGCAAGTATTGCAGCGTCATGCCCGTGTCCAGGATGTCTTCCACCACGATAACTGTTTTGCCTTCAATGCTGGAATCCAGGTCGCGAGTGAGCCTGACCTGCCCCGAGGAATGCGTTCCGAGTCCATAACTCGCAACGGCGATGAAATCAAACGACACTTCACCCGGAATCTGCTTTCCCAGATCGGTAAGGAAAAACACCGCGCCCTTCAGCACGCCCACCAGGTGCAGCGGTTCCCCCGGAAAATCTTTGCGAATTTCCCGTGCCATCTCGGTGATTCGGCGCTGCAGCCGCGCGCGGGAAATCAGGATACGAACGCTCTCCCCGCCTTTGCCCTTAGGTTGCGGTTTTTTTGCGTCCTTTGCTTTCGTCGCCATGATTTGCCCTTTTTTCGTGGAATCGAGACTCTAGCCTACAGCGTACCGTTCGGCAAGGAGTGACTTCTGTTCTAGAATCAAGTTTTGGATGGCGCCGGATTGCGGTGCTCTAACCAGAGGAGCCTCAAATGAATGCAAACCAGCCGGCAGAAACTGCCGGTCCCCCGTTGCCCGAACCGTGGTTGCGCGGCACGTTGACGGAAATCGCGGCGGTGCCGCGGGCGGTGCTCCACGCTCTGGAACTCGCCGCCGAAGACTTACAGAAATGGTGCGGGCCGCTTACCGGCGATGAATTGAACGGGCGTCCCGCTGATCTACCGGCGGTCGCCTTTCATATTCGCCATATTTCGCGAAGCCTCGATCGATTGTTGACCTACGCGGAAGGCGGTGCGCTGACGCGAGAACAACTGGAAGCGCTGAAGAATGAGGCGCAGCCCGACACCACGAGAGCAGCGTTATTTGCTGAACTCACCACGGCGTTCACCAGCAGCGCCGAACGCGTTCGCAACCTGGCGGAGATTGATCTGCAACAATCGCGAGCGGTCGGAAAGAAAGCCCTGCCAACGACAGTCGGCGGGCTGCTTGTTCACGTTGCCGACCACACGCAGCGTCACGTCGGCCAAGCAATCACGACCGCAAAGTTAATCGCCGCCCAGCGCGCCTGAACACTTGCGCCTGCATGGTGCTCAGATATACTCGCCCGTCCGGAGGATGCCTTGCTCCAAGCAGTTAAGACCACGCTTCTACTTCTCAGCGCGCTCTTCCCGATCGTGAACCCTCTCGGTGGAAGCCCCATTTTTCTAGCGCTCACCGCGGACTATACTCCCCCGGAGCGCAGGCTCCTGTCGCAGCGCATCGCCATGAATAGCTTTGTCTTGCTGGTTGCATCGGGTCTGGTCGGCACCCACATCCTGACGTTCTTCGGAATTTCACTGCCCATCGTGCAAGTGGGAGGTGGCTTGATCGTGGTGGCCGCCGGTTGGGACATGCTCAACCGCACCGACGACGATGATGATCGCGGTAGCAGCGTGCACCACGACGTGGATCCAAAAGACATTTATCGCCACGCATTCTATCCATTCACTTTGCCGCTCACGGTAGGTCCCGGTTCCATATCCGTGGCCATCACATTGGGCGCGAATGCTGCCAGGCTTCCCGGCATTAATATCCCGGGAATTTTATCGATCATCGTCGCTTCGGCGCTTCTTGGAGTCAGCATATACCTCTGCTATGGCTTCGCGGACCGTTTAGCGAAGCTTCTGGGTGCTACGGCCATGAGCGTTATCATGCGGCTTTCCTCCTTCTTGTTGGTTTGCATTGGCGTGCAGATTTTGTGGAACGGAGTCAGTGCCCTCTTGCGATCGTTGCCCGCGCTCCACTGACGACAATTCCCGTTCGCTCGAGAGACCCTGGTGGAGTGGAAGATTGAGCGGTTCCTCGCGACCCTCAGTGAAAATCGTGAGACGAAGTTTGCGCTCGCGTTAAGAATAACGGACGGATGCGTTCGGCCTTCACGGAAATCACGTTGTCCTGGTTTTGCAGCCTTCCTTCAATCAGCAAAAATTGCTGATTCACGATCACCACGTGATGCTGCTGAAAAATCTGCGGGGTGATGATGGCGTTGGAAATTCCTGTTTCGTCCTCAAGGCTAAGAAAAACAAAACCCTTCGCAGTGCCGGGCCGCTGGCGCGCGATTACGGAACCCGCAACGCGAACTTCCATTCCATCGCGCAAACGGTGCAAGTCTGCCGCCGAAAGAATGCCTTCGCGTTTCAATTGCGAGCGGTGATAGCTCAACGGATGGGGGCCGACGGTCATACCGGTGTTGCGAAAGTCAGCGACGAGGCGATCTTCGGCAGTCATCTGCAGTAAAGGAGAATGGCCCGCATTTAATGCGTTTTGCGCGGCTTCCGGCTCCTCTTCACATGCTTCCAGAAGCGGACCCGCACGGCGCGCGACGCGCTCGATCTGCCAAAGCGCATCGCGGCGGTGGAAACCGGACTTGCTGCCGACGAAATTCAAGGCGCCGATTTCCGCCAGCGCCGTCAGCTCCGATTTCTGCAATCCTGGAACGCGCAGTTTCAAATCATCAATCGAACGAAACGCTTCGATCTCTCGCTGCCGAACGATCTCGCGGCCGGCCTCTTCGCGCAAACCCTTGACGTAGCGCAAGCCCACGCGCAGAACTTGGTCGTCGCCATTTTTCTCCAGCGTGCAGATCCATTCCGAACGCATCACATCGATGGGGCGAACGCGCAGGCCGTGACGTTGCGCGTCCTTCATCAGCGTCGCCGGATGATAGAAGCCCATCGGCTGATTGTTGAGCATGGCCGCGGTAAATGCGGCGAGATAGTGGCACTTCAGGTAGGCGCTGGCGTACGCAATCAGCGCAAAGCTCGCGGCGTGCGATTCCGGAAATCCATAGAGCGCAAACGATGTAATGGATTTAACGATGGTGTCCTGCGTCGCGCCGGTGATTCCGTTGCGATCCATGCCAAGCCGCAGCTTTACTTCCACGTCCTTCATCAGTTTTTCGGAGCGTTTAAAACCGAACGCGCGCCGTAACTCTTCGGCCTCGCCTCCCGTGAAACCCGCGGCAATCATGGCCATACGCAATAGCTGCTCTTGAAAGAGCGGAACTCCCAGTGTGCGCTCCAACACCGGCTCGAGCGAAGGATGCAGGCATTCCGCGGGCTCGCGGCCTTGCCTTCGCTTCAAATAGGGATGCACCATTTTCCCAACGATGGGTCCCGGCCGGATGATGGCCACCTGCACAACAATGTCGTAAAAACATTTGGGCTGCAGCCGCGGCAAACACGCCATCTGCGCGCGGCTTTCGATTTGAAACATTCCCACTGTGTCCGCTTTTTGCAGTGTCGCGTAAACTTTTGGATCGTTCACGGGCAAGCGGCCCAGATCAACTTCTTCGCTGTGTTTTTCCCGGATGATTTGCAAGGTTTCTTCCAGCACCGCCATCATGCCCAGCCCGAGCAAATCCACTTTGACGATGCCCATGTCCGCGCAATCTTCTTTGTCCCACTGCACGACCACGCGACCCGGCATCGTCGCCGGCTCCAGCGGCACCACCGAATCCAGTTGCCCCTGGCACACCACCAACCCGCCGGAATGCTGCCCCAAATGCCGCGGCAAATCCTGCGCCTGCACGCAGAGCTCGAAAAACTTGCGGATCTTCGGATGCTTCAGGTCGAACCCGGCATCCTGAAAATGTCGTTCCAGCGTGTCGTTCGCATCTTTGTATTCCCAAGCGCTGACCAGGCTTGCCAAACGCGCCACCGTTTCCGGATCGAAAGACATGGCCTTGCCGATTTCACGCGCCGCCGATTTTCCGCGATACGTGATCACGTTGGCAGTCATCGCTGCGCCAAATTTTCCATAGCGTTCGTATACGTATTGGATCGCGCTTTCCCGCTGGTCGCCGCTGGGGAGATCCAGGTCGATGTCCGGCCACTCACCGCGTTCTTCAGAGAGAAAGCGCTCGAACAAAAGCCCCATGCCGACGGGATCAACAGCAGTGATTCCCAGTGCATAACAGACCGCACTGTTCGCTGCCGACCCTCGCCCCTGCACCAGGATGTTTTTCCCCACGCAAAATCGCACGATGTCCCACACGATCAGGAAATAGCCAGGAAGATCGAGCTTTTCGATCAACGCCAGCTCGCGGTCGATTTGCTGACGGGCTTTCTCGTTTTCCGAGCCGTAGCGCGAAATCATTCCGTCGCGCGTGCGCTCGCGCAAAAACTGCATCTGCGTGCCGCCGTCGGGAACTGGATACTTCGGGAACTCGTAGCCCAGATCTTTCAGCGTGAATTGCAAGCGGGAAGAAAGTGTCTGCGTGTTCGCAATCGCTTCCGGAAGATCGGCGAACAACCGCTGCATTTCCGCGGGCGTTTTCAAATGGCGTTCTGGATTGCGCGTCAGCAAACGTCCTGCCGTTGCCAGAGAGCGATGGTTGCGAATGCATGTGAACACATCCAGCAATTCCCTTTGCTGTGGCTGTGCATGACTAACTCCATTCGTCGCCAGCAATGGCAAAGACAACTTTCTTGCAATTTCAACCGCCGCCTCGTTGCGCGCTTCTTCTTCCCGGCACGAATGCCGCTGCAGCTCAATGTAGACATTTTCGCGCCCGAAGATTTCGCACAACTCACGAACGCACTGGATTCCTCGAGTGATTCCTCCTTTCTTCAATGCGTAGGCCAGCGGGCCTTCCTCGCCTCCAGTCATACAAATCAGCCCGGCCTTGAATTCCGCCAGTTCTTCGGCCGCTATATGTCCTTCGCCTTTTCTGGCGCCCAATTTCATGCGGGTAATCGCGCGACACAAATTCTGGTAGCCTTCGCGGGATTCCACGAGTAACGCATAACGCCAGCCGAACGGAGACGTGACTTCCGCGCCGATGTGTGCGCGTATGCGACTTTTTTTGGCTGCCTGGTAAAATCGCGGCGCTCCATAGACGCCATCGCGATCGAGTACCGCCATTGCCGCCATGCCGCGCTCAACGCACGCGCTCGCAAGCTCTTCAGGGATCGATGCTCCCTCGAGAAAACTAAACGCGGACCGCGCATGGAGTTCGGTGTACATCAATCGTAGAATCCCCGCACAAACCAGCTTCGCCGCGGCGCATCGTAATAAATCCGGTACACGCCGTATTGCGGCCACGGGCTTACGCCTTTCTCGCGTAGACCGCCACGCGATCCAAAATCAATCGCCAGATCCCATTCATCCTGATCCCAGCCGTCTTCCTGCCACCATTCCCCGGAACTGCGCCATGGACCTGACGCCGCCACTACGTCTCCCTGCATTCCTGCGAAGGAAACACATATAGGCTGTTCTTTGCCTACTTCGACTCTCGCGGTCACCGCCGGCCGGATCACTCGAAATCCCGAGGTGGGTTGGCGCGCTTTCTCAGAATCGCCATCGTCAGTCAACGCCACATTTTTCTTCCGATTTGTGTTTGTCCTTTTTATCGAAGAATTCGCACCGCCTGCCCAACGCGCCATCCGGAAATTTTCCGCGCGATGCGTGTTCAGCAATTCGGCTACACCAACATTCGACTCCCCCACAAGCTTCGCGAGCCGCGCGATGGTCAACTCCAGCTTTTCTGGGTCGGGCCCCTTTGGCGCGAACAGTCCGCTCTGCGCCACGCGCGGAGGCGCAGCATCCGCGGCTATCTCAATTTTCTGGATGGGCGATTTCGGAGGATCCCCCTGCAGTGCCAAGCGCACCAATTTCAGCAGCACTTTGGAATCCCGCATGGGAACGGGCAAAGTGAGAACCTTCGTGTATTCCTTTGGCGCGGTCTTTTTTCGGGACTCATCTTTCAACGCTTGCACATCTTTTTCAAACGATGGCTCCAGCTCAAATCGTATGCGCACGGTGCACACCGCAAGCGCTCGTGCCTCCAGCCGCGCGCAAAGTTGATCCAGCAAGCGTCCCAGCAAAAACGACAAAGGCTCCAGTTCTTCGACCGAATCCTCCACCTCCATTTCTTCCGCAAATTGCAAACAGGCTTCCGCCAGTACCAACGAACGTACCCGCGCGCCACGCGCCAATTCGTGCAACCGGACTCCGTTCTGCCCCAGCCGCTCGGAAAGCTGCAAAACCGGTAATGCTGCCAGCTCGCGTAAACAATTCACGCCCCAGCGCTCCAATGTCTCCAGCACTTCCGCATCCGTGCAAAGGGTGCGAATTGGCAATCCGCCCAGGCTCGCGCATTCTCCACCCTCCGGAACGATCGTGATTCCAGCGAACCCTCGCGCGGCCAGAACAGCCGCCTCAATGTTGGAAGCAACTGCAACCTGCGGGATCACACCAATACGAGAAGCGCGCTCTGCCAATTCACAGGCGATGTTTTCGTCGGTTCCAAATAAAGACGCGAGCCCCACGAGATCCAGAACAATGGTATCCGCGGCGGTGTCTTCCACGCGCGGAGAGATACTCCATCCCACATCCAATAGAGCCGCGTGCGTGGCTTTCTCTTGCGCTTCCGAGCGATGACGAATCTCCACGGTGCAAAATTCCGCTACTTGCGCTTTCGTCATGCCCAACTGAACCCCGGCCTGCACCGCGGCCGCGTTCGCCGCCACAACGCTCCACAACGGCGGCTTCCCGCTGATCAATGCCAGCGCCCTACTGGGCGACGCCAACGCGCCGCCTCGTAGCACCGGCTCCGCACGCACCACGGACTGCACCATAAAGTCGGGAATATAAATGCAAGCAAAAGACATAATTCTCTGAGCCCAGTCGCAAAAACGCGAATGAATGTCTCAATCGCTCCACATCGCCGCCGTTTCAAAAATCTCAACTCCATCCGGCGCGCCTCTCGCGGCAAATTCATTCGCTACATTTTTATTTGCTAATGGCAAATCTTTCGCGCACTGCACACGCGACCTCACTACATCCGCGCCAAGCGGGAATCCTTTCAAGAGCCGCGCAAACGGATACCTCACCAAATCTCGCGAAGAGCCAGCAAAGATGCCCTTCGGTTCTCTGGACAAGCCGGTGCTACCAGGCCCCGCTTCGCGTCCGCGCCCCGCTCTTGCTTCGCTCCACATTGCGGGCTTGGCCTTCAATCGCAGCACCAACGAAGCACAAGTCTTGGCATTGGCCTCTTGCTCCATGACCATCAAAATTGTCGGTGTATCCTCCACCGCGCGACGAAAGCGAAACCACGCATTCAACGGCACGTAGCGCACGATCTTCGGCGCAATATCGCTCAGATCGATGGCCACCAACCCGAACCCTCCGCCCTGTATGAGCAAATCCGTCGCCCGCAACGCCTGATCAGCATTCTGGCAGCGCACCCACAGTAACTGTTTCAGTGCAACACCCGCCCGACTCGCCAGATAGGGATCGAAGCTATCGCGTGCGTCCACCAGAGCGCACGCTTCCCCATCTGCGGTCCTGGCGGCCAGAGCCGAAAGCAGCAAACTCGTCCGCCCCGAGCATGGCGGCCCGCAAATTTCCGTCATCGCACCCCGCGGCAATCCCCCCACGGCGGCATCAATCTCTGGAATCCCAGAGGAAGCAATCTCGAAAACGTTGCGGTCGCGATAGTTGAACGGGAAAACGACGCGGCCGCGGAGATCGAGCTCGATTTTGGAACGGAGAGCCGTAAGGGAGGAGGCAGCCATGGGAGGTAAGGAGGCGTAAGAGCTTGGTCAGCATATTCGCTTTTTGTTCGCCTTGGCTATACTCGGCTTTCTCTGAAATCTTGTCAAGTCTGCTTCGCAACGAATGCCTGATCGGCACGTTGAGCGCCTGCAGGCCGGCAAAAGCGATACAGCAAACGCATAGCGAAGCGGCCGCGCGGTGCGCTTCTATTCCACCGAACGAGCCCCTTCCCAAGACGCGACAAGCTCGCCAGAACCAGCGACAAACAATAAGTTGCGGAACGCAAGTGACTTCGATAGAGTCCCTGCCGCACCGTGGCGCATGCGACGACTTCGACAGTTTAGGTTTGCATTCGGGAGATCTCGCGGGTCACAGTGGACGAAAATCTCCACACGAAGGCAATTTTGAACATGAACATTCTGAAAAGCATTGGCGCTGTGCTCGCCGGCGCCGTCGTGGGCGTCCTTCTCTCGGTTGGCACCGATGCGGCGCTGCGCGCGGCGGGCATTTTCACGCCGCTCGGCCAGCCGATGAGTGACACGCTTCTACTTTTGGCGACTTTCTACCGCACCGTCTACGGCATCCTTGGAAGCTACGTCACCGCGCGGCTCGCGCCCAATCGACCGATGATGCACGTCTTGATTCTCGGGGCGATTGGAGTCGCGGCGTGTATCGCCGGTGTCGTCGTGGCGTGGAACCGCGTGGCGGAATTCGGGCCGCGCTGGTATCCCGTGGCGCTGGTCGTGTTGGCGATGCCGCAGTCGTGGCTTGGTGCGAAGCTGCGCCTGTGGCAGTTGCAGGCACGGCCGGCAGACTCGCCAGCTCGTTAAAATCTCTGAACTATTTGTCGGAAGCCGACTGCGCCCAGGCTTCCGCTGCGATCACTCAACACGAAATCCACAGCGGGGTACGAAAGTACCGTTGTTCTGCGTCATCATGGTCGTAAAATCCCCGACCGCCGCCACAAAATATATGTGCGACAAACTCCAGTCCTTGAAGCACGAAGCTGTGTGTGTGATCCGCGAGGTCCGGAAGATTCGAAGATCTCGGGATATATCTTTCGTCGAGGATGCCGAACTCAATCGCAAGAAACATCAAAGCCTGAACGCCGTCCTGACGCATCTGCTCGCGGGACACGCTGGCCAACCGTGCCCCGCGGGCGACCGGCCCATCGTGCAACTCGCCAAGACCTCTCAGGTCCGCTGGTGACTCGAGAAAATCCAAACAACGCCGACCAGGCCGCACGCGTTGACTTGGGTCAGGCCGAACCCTAAGATAACCGGGCCATGACGGAAGCCGGGTCTCTCAGCGGACAGACAGTTTCTCACTATCGAATCCAGGAAAAGCTAGGCGGCGGTGGAATGGGCGTCGTTTACCGCGCGGAGGACACGCGTCTGGACCGCAGCGTCGCGCTGAAGTTTCTTCCTGAGGATACGCCTACCGATGCGCTGACCCTCGAACGCTTTCAACGCGAAGCGCGTGCCGCCTCCGCACTGAATCACCCGAACATCTGCACCATTCACGACGTCGGTGAGTTCGATCGCCGCCCTTTTATCGTCATGGAATTGCTCGAAGGACAGACCCTGAAGCACCGCATCAATGGCAAGCCGATGGAGATCGACTCCATACTCGACCTGGGGATCGAAATTGCCGATGCGCTCGCCGCCGCGCATTTGCGGGGTATCGTCCATCGCGATATCAAGCCCGCAAATCTTTTTCTTACCCAGCGCGGCCAAACCAAGATCCTGGACTTCGGACTCGCCAAGATGGAAGCACGGCGAGCGCAGGCACACGCAGCGGACGCCTCCGCACAAGTCACCGTCGGTGGCGATCAAGACTTCCTCACCAGTCCCGGCACGGCTCTCGGCACCATGGCGTACATGTCGCCTGAGCAAGCCCTCGGCAAGGATCTCGACCCGCGCACTGACCTTTTCTCATTTGGCTCGGTCCTCTATGAAATGGCCACCGGCAAGCTCGCCTTCGCGGGTGACACCTCCGCCACTATTTTCGATTCTATTCTCCATGGAACTCCGAAGCCGCCCGCGAGCCTTAATTCTGCCGTCCCCGCTGAACTCGAGCGCATCATCAACAAAGCTATCGAAAAAGACCGCGATCTCCGCTACCAAACCGCCTCCGAAATCAGAACCGATCTCAAACGTCTGAAACGCGATCGCGATTCTTCCGGGCGCGTCACCGACTCCAAGCGACAAGCTTCCACCACCGATCGGCCCGCGGCTGCGCCCTCGGAAAAATCCGTCGCCGTCCTCTACTTTGAAAATCTCAGCAACAGCAAAGACGACGAATATTTCCGCGATGGCATGACCGAGGACATCATCACCGAGCTTTCCAAGATCAAAGAACTCCAGGTCTTCCCCCGCGCCGCCGTCCTGGCCTATCGCGACAAGCCCGTCACCGGACCCCAAGTCGGCCGCGAACTCAACGCCGCGTGCGTCCTCAGCGGCAGCCTGCGTCGCGCCGGCAATCGCCTGCGCATCACCGCCCAACTCATCCGCGCTCAAACGGGTCACTCCATCTGGGCCGAACGCTACGATCGCGAGTTGAAAGACGTCTTCGAAGTCCAGGACGAAATCGCTCGCAGCATCAGCCAGGCTCTACGCATCAAGCTCTCTCCCCAGGAAGAAAAGGCCATAGCCCGCAAGCAAACTGACAATCCCCAGGCCTATGACTACTACCTGCGCGGCCGTCAATTCTTCCACCAATTTCGCCGCAAAGGTTTTGACTTCGCCCGCCAGATGTTCGCGCGCGCTATCGTGATCGACCCGCATTACGCACGAGCCTACGCTGGTGTCGCTGACTGCTGCTCCTTTCTGTACATGTATTGGGATAGCGTCGAAGATAATCTCAACGAAGCCGAAGCCGCGAGTCGCAAGGCCTTGGAGTTGGATCCAGAACTTGCCGAGGCCCACGCAGCCGGCGGCCTGGCCTTTGCGCTCAAAAAGAATTTCGCTGAGGCACAAAAGGAGTTCGAAGCAGCCATCCGGCTCGATCCCAAGCTCTACGAAGCCTATTACTTCTACGCGCGTACTTCTTTTCAGAGCGGTGACCTGGCGAAGGCCGCCTCACTTTACGAACAAGCTTCGAGGCTCAATCCGGACGACTACCAGGCCGTTAGCCTGCTTGTTCCGGTCTACCATGGCTTGGGCCGCCCCGCTGAAGCCGCTGCCACCGAAAGACGCGCGCTGCAATTAATTGAGAAACACAGTGAGAACCATCCGGACGACCCGCGCGCCCTCTATCTCGGAGCGGGAATTCTCGCTCGCATTGGCGAACACGCAAAAAGTTATGACTGGGCGCGCCGGGCTCTCGCCATCGATCCCGACGAAACCTCCATTCTTTACAACGTCGCCTGTGTCTACGCGCTTCTTGGCCGCACCGAAGATGCCCTCGGTTGTCTGGCAAAGGTGATGGAGCATGGCACCTTTTTCAAGAACTGGGCGGCGAAGGATTCCGACTTGGACTCCTTGCGCTCCGATCCCCGCTTCCACGCACTCCTCAGCTAAATATGGCTAAAATCTTGCCACGCTCGGCGTAAGAGTCGCGCACCCAAGCTCAATGCTGGCGAGGCCATGTAGCGGCCGCTTTCCGAAGCGGGCGCTGTTAAGGTCACAACCGACAAGATCGTTGTCCAGATCGGGCTCCGATAACCACCCGCCTCGACGGTACCACCTCGAACTGTGTAGTCTCTCCGCACATAAAGAACGCTGCCGGTGTCGGCCGACATCGTTTTCGTTCCGCCCGCAACCAATCAGCACGAGGTCGCTCCTCCCACTGGAGAAACAAGATGCGCACAAGGCACACGCCATACTCTGTCCGGAAACCTCGCAAACTCCTTTCGTATCTCATCGTGTCGACTCTGGCGGTAGCTGCCGCGTCCGCTCCCTCACACGCTCAAGACACGCCCTCCGCAAAATTCCACATCAATTCCCAACGTCTGCAAAGCACGCTCGAGAAACTCAGCGAGTTTGGCAAGAATCCCGAAGGCGGCGTCACCCGTCTAGCCTTCTCCGAGACCGACATGGCCGCACGCGAATACGTCATGGGCCTGATGAAGCAGGCAGGTCTTCAAGTCCGCGTCGATCCAGCGGGAAACATATTCGGCTCACGCGCCGGCTCGGAAAAGCTGCCCGTCCTCCTATTCGGCTCGCATATCGACTCGGTTCTTCATGGCGGGAATTTCGATGGCGACTTGGGTAGCATGGGCGCTATCGAAGTGATCCGCGCTCTCAACGATCTAAACGTAAAAACGCGGCATCCACTGGAAGTAGTCATTTGGACCAACGAAGAAGGCAACCACTTCGGCCTAACCACAATGGGTTCGGCGGTCGCCGCTGGACGACTCGGACCCGAAATCCTCGATCGCCAGGATGACCAGGGCCTGACGCTGGCCGATTGGCTCCGCCGCTACGGTCAGGATCCCGCGCATCTGACCGACGCCCGCATTCCCCGCGGCTCAATCAGCGCCATTGTCGAACTGCACATCGAGCAAGGCCCGAACCTGGAGGAAAACAAAATCCCCATCGGCATCGTCCAAGGCATCGTGGGGCTCAAACGCTGGATGTGCACGGTCTCCGGCTTCGCCAATCACGCCGGCACCACACCGATGAACCGCCGCAAAGACGCTCTGGCCGCCGCGTCCAAAGACATACTCGCGGTGCGCGAGGTCGTTCGCGCGGAAGACGGCCGCCAGGTGGGCACCGTGGGTTTCGTAAAGGTCGAACCCGGCGCGGTGAATGTCATCCCGGGCCGCGTGCAATTTCCCATCGAGCTGCGCGATCTCGACACCGCGAAAATCGACCGCATGTGGCAACACATCCAGGAAAGGCTCAAGCAGACCGACACCGAAGAAAACGTGGAAACCAGCTGCACTCCATTCGATGATGCCAAACCGGCAAGTGCCGACCCCATGGTGAAAAGCGCCATCGCAGAAGCGGCCAAGTCGCTCGGCCTCGCCACCATGGACCTGCCTAGCGGTGCAACGCAGGACGCCCAAAATATCGCCACGATCGCGCCGATGGGCATGATCTTCGTCCCCAGTCACGATGGCATCAGCCATTCGCCCAAAGAATTCACGTCCTGGCAAGACTGCGCCAACGGCGCCGAAGTCCTCTATCGAACGATATTGCTCCTGGACCACTAAGGTTTTGTGGGCGGGTTATGTAGGCGCCGGGCTTTAGCCCGTCAAACCATTCCACGGGTAGGCTTATGCAATTGGGGAAACTGTTACATATGCGTTTCCTCTAAGTCCGAAGACCAATTTCGAGCTGCGGAGACAGCTGGCGTCTCCGGAAAGCTGACGATACCGGGGAAGTCGGGACAGTTACATTGAAAGGCCCAAGTTTGTCCAAGTAAAGTGCTACCTACGATGAACTCAGTCTACCGAGCAGCCCTCGTACTCTGCTTCGCTGGTCTTACATCGAGACAGAATCTTCCAGAGCCCAAATTGATTTCTCTCAATTGCCACGATACCCGATTCTAGCGAGGCTGACTCATACTCAAGGAGAAGTGAAGATAGATTTCGCCCTGAATGCCAGCGGCGAGCCTTCGTCGGTCGCTGCCGTGTCAGGAAATCCTCTCCTCAAAGCTGCTGCAGAAGACAACGTAAAATCGTGGCGATTTGAACTTCCAAAGGATTTGTACCGCACCGACTGGAGGTACAGGTCGACTTTCAATTTCAAGATTTCTGGCGATGAAGACCCGTATGAAAATCCAAAGCTAACGGTTGTCATGGACTCGTTTCAATATGTCGAGGTCATCACAAATCCGTCGTCCAATAAATATGCTCACAATTGCCCGTCCAAGGAGGAAGCCGAACCACCAGTTTCTATAGGCAATGGAGATTCAGTGAAGCTGTCCCGTTCAGGCTGTTATGGCACTTGCCCAGTCTATGAGGTCACCATTGCGGAGAACGGCGACGTTACATAGAAAGGAAGCGCCTTTGTTCGCTCAACTGGTGTTAGTCATTCACGAATAGATCCTCAGGTTGCTCGCTCCCTGATTCAACAGTTCCAACAAGAGAAGTTTTGGATGTTGTGCGCCGGCTACTCGGCGGGCGGTCAAAGGCTGTTTGGAACTACGCCAACTCTGCCCCGCCGTTTCTGGAGACATTCGAGAAAGCAATCGATGCTACTGCCAATGCTCGCGAGTGGAGGCATGGCAACCCGAGGACTGAGCCACTCAGCAACATCTTCGATGACACTTTTATGCCCAAACCAAGCGTCACACCGTTAATGAAAGCAGCCGGGAAAGCGGATGTCGAAGCAATCAAGGAAGCCATTGCGCGAGGGGACCCTATTGACGAGGTGGATTCGAGCGGCTGGACTGCTTTAATGTACGCGGCTGCAAGCTCGCATTCGGAGCCCGTTCAGATTCTCTTGAAAGCTGGGGCTAATCCAAATCACAGGTCCTTAATTGGTGACACGCCACTAATGACTTCCGCGATTGCGCGGCAATTCGACGAAGACCTATGGCGAGGCGGAGCAGAGATAAACGCGAAGAACTCTGATGGGGTCAGCGCTCTGATGATTCTCGCCGCCAGCGGTGACGGGGATGAGGTGAAGGCCGCACTTGTTGACGGTGCAGACGCAGGCGCAAAGGATGCCAGAGGACGTTCCTCACTTGGCTATCTCCGGCTTACGAATTGCGGCAAAAGCCCAATTGTTGCCTGGCATACCTCCGAAACAGGCGGGCAATGCGACCATCTTGATGAATGATGATGTCAAACAAGTCGCAAGTTTGCTCAAGAACGCGAAGCAGAAGCCTAAGAATTGAGCTCAGTCCCTTAGCTCGGCAAAGACCCTTGTGGGAAGGGTGTTGCAGTTTCCCTGGGCATAAGCCTCGCCGGGCAAACCATTCCACAATCTAAAATTACTCGTACCGCAACGCCACCAGCGGATCGACCTGTGAAGCCCGCCAAGCAGGAATCCAGCACGCCACCATGCCCGTGAGCAGCAGCAAGACCGTCACGCCGCCCATCGTCATCGGATCGTATGGCGACACGCCCCAGAGTTGCGCTGCGATCAAACGCGCCAGGATGAGGCTAACCACCAATCCCACTGCCGCTCCCAAACCCACCAGTTGCACTCCCATAGTCACCACTAGCCACAACACGTCGCGCCCTTCCGCTCCCAGCGCCATGCGGATCCCGATCTCGTGAGTTCTTTGCGCCGCCGTGTAGGCCAGCACACTGTACACACCGATGGTTACCAGGATCAGCCCGATGCTTCCGAAAATCGTCATCAGCAAAAATCCGAATCGCGGACCCGCATACGAAAACGAGCTGATGTAACCTTCCAGCGTCCCCGTAAGGGTCAGGGCCACGCTGCGGTCTGTCGCCCAGATTTCCTGCTGCACCGTCTTCAGCATTGACAGGGGTTCTTGCGTCGTGCGCACCATGATGCCTCTCTCCGCTGAACCCGTTACGGTATACGGCACCCAGATCTCCGGCTGTATAGGCTCTTGCAGGCCGTTATTTTTCACATCCGCCACCACGCCGATGACTTCAAACCAAGCCTCCGGCAGCGGATCCGGGAATGTCTCTAATTGCGCAATGTGAATGCGTTGCCCCATCGGGTTGTCGTGTCCCATGTAGCGTTTCACGAACGTCTGGTTCACGACCGCTAACTTTCGCTTTCCGTCGACTTCGGCTTCCGTGAAGGATCGGCCATCCACAAACTGAATGCGCAGCGTCGGGAAGAAGCCCTCGCTGCAGAGTTGGAACAATCCGTCCCATTTCTCCGCGTGCGACTTGCCCGCCACGTCCACCTCGCTGCTGATCCCGCCGTACGGCGGCAGCGTGCTCGTCTCGGTCGCTTCCACCACGCCGGGCAAAACCTTCAGCCTCTGCAACAGCGGCTTATAAAAGCCCGCAATCTGGTCCGAGGTTTTGTAGCGGTCTCGCGGCAATGGAAGCCGCACGACGAGAACATGATCAGGCTGGAGTCCCAGATGAACATCCCGCAGTGCCATGAAACTTCGCATCAGCAGTCCGGCGCCGGCAAGAAGCGTCAGTGACAGCGCCACTTCCAGCACCACTACCGCGTTTCGCAACCGGTTGTGCCGCCCGCTCCCGCTAGTTCCCTTTCCGCTGTCACGCAATGGATCGTTCAGATCGCGCCTCGCCGCTTGCAGTGCCGGCACCAATCCAAAAATCAGCGCGGTAAGCACAGCCATGCACAACGCAAAGGCCAGGACCGGACCATTCAGCCGGATCACCGCTTCGGCCGGAATAATTTCCTTCGGCATCGCCGCGACCAGTGATTTCAGTCCTCCCCACGCAATCAACGCTCCGAACAGGGCCCCGCCCAGTGCCAGGATCAAGCTCTCTACCAGGAGTTGCCGGATCAACCTTATTCGTCCCGCGCCCAGCACCGCTCGTATGGCGAATTCTTTCTCTCTTCCCGTCGCCCGCGCCAGCAGCAGGTTCGCGACGTTCCCGCACCCGATCAGCAACAGCAGTCCCACCGCCGCCAGCACGATGTACAGCGTTGTGCGGAACTGCCCGACCACCAAATCGGTCAACGAATGAATTTCCACGGAGAAGTGTTTCGGATAATCTTTCGGGTACTTGGGCGCCAGGCGATGCGCGATCACGTCAAAATCAGATTCCGCTTCCCGAATCGAAACGCCCGGCTTGAGATGTCCCATCAGAAACCAATATCGCGGAAACCCGCTTGGCTGAACCCCGGCCGCTCGCGACGGCTTCTCGGGGATCCACACATCGGAATCGCCCCAGCCGAACCTCGGCGGCATGATTCCAATCAGTGTTCGCGACACGTCGTTAAGCACAAAGGTCTTGTTCAGGATGTTCGGATCGGCGCTGAATTGATTGACCCAGGTCTTATAGCGCAGCACAAAAACCGGTGGCGCTCCCGGTTCGTAGTCCGCGGCCTGCATCACTCGCCCAAGCAGCGCAGGCATGCCCAAAAACTCAAACGTGTTCGGCACTACGACTCCGCCCTGAAGCAGTTCCGTTCCTTCGCCTGACCGGTACAGAACGTCTTCCTGGGCATTGGCAATCACTTGGTCAAAAACGTGGTTTTGCTCAACATAGTCCAGAAACTCAGGGCCGGTGTATCCACCGCGGCCGCCGGGCTCGTTTCGTTCCGTATCGTGGATTTGTAAGGACATGAAGCGTCGAGCGTCCTTGTACGGAAACGGCTCCATCAACACGTTGTCGATCACGCTGAAGATCGCCGTCGACGCCCCGATACCCAACGCCAGCGTAATCATCGCGATCGCCGCGAATCCGCGGCTCTTCCACAGCGTGCGTAGCGCGTAACGAATGTCTTGCTGGAGCGTTTCCAAGGTTGGCCTCCGGGTCTGAACAGCGTCGACCGAGTCGCAGCGGCTGCATCGAAACGTGTGTCGAGTGAAGTTTGCTTCCGCTACCTGTTTCTACGAGCGATCCGGGCGAAAGGTTCCGCGCATTCAGTGTGGGCGGTCATGCGAGAAATTCCGATGCCGCCTTCTCGCCGCGTGTTGCTCCTCAATTGTATTAGCGTTTAAGGTACACACGAAATAGACGAGGCATTGCAGCCAAGGTCGTTGCGTTGATCCTAGAATCACTGCATGATTCGAACGATTGAGATGGAATTGAGACTGAATTTATAGTGCTGTGGACGAACTTATATGAACGCCAAATCGCAAACCAAATCCGCTGCGCCGCCGAAATCTCTAAAGGTTCTCGTCGTGGACGTCGGTGGCACCAACGTCAAAATGCGCGCCACCGGGCAAAAGGACGTTCTGAAAATCCCGTCTGGCCCGACCATGACCGCAAGCAAAGCAGTCGACATCGTGAAAGAAAATAGCCGCGGCTGGGATGTTGACCGCATTTCTCTCGGCTATCCTGGGCCCATCATCAACGGGCGTCCTCTTCGCGAACCACACAATCTTGGCGGCGGCTGGGTCGGTTTCGATTTCCAGAAGGCCTTTGGTGTCCCGGTAAGAATCATCAATGATGCCGCCATGCAGGCCTTGGGAAGCTACCAGGGCGGCCGGATGTTGTTTCTCGGGTTGGGCACAGGCCTGGGATCGGCCATGATTGTGGACGGTGTGCTTGAGCCCATGGAGCTCGCGCATCTACTCTATAAGAGCGGCAAGACCTACGAAGACTATCTGGGATTGCGCGGACTCCAACGCCTCGGAAAGAAGCGGTGGCGTAAGCACGTCGGCAAAGTTACGAAGATCCTCAAAGCCTCCCTGGGCGCCGACTACGTCGTCCTGGGTGGGGGCAACAGCAAGAAACTCAGGGAGCTGCCCCCCGACGCACAACTCGGCAGCAATGACAACGCCTTTCTGGGGGGGCTCCGCTTGTGGGGTCAAGGCGTGAAGGGCCCGGTCGTCGTCGACATTGGACCCGGCAGCCGCAAGGCAGGAGACTGAGCGCCAGGACCCAGTGCATTCCGTTCTAGTACCTAGCAGAGGGCAGAAGGTCATCGCCCCCTACGATGTAGCCGCGCCTTCCAAAGCGGGCCCTTGAATTTCATCGCCATTCCGGTTTTTGCTACCAAGTCAAGACACCAACACGTCGCCAGTTCGGAAGTTTTTTTCCTGTTTCGGGCAGGTCCCTCCACAACGTCGACCACCCGCTGAGGAAATCATGGCACGTGCCAGAACTTCATCAGTGCGCAAGACATTTTGCACGCTGAACCCCGCGGGGTTTCGTACTAAGGTGGTTGTGACTAACGCTAGCCTGTTCGGCCGTTTCGGCCGACTCACATCCATCCACAAGCTTCGCCATTCGATTCGCTACGACTACTGGTTCCCTTCGCGTCGAGTGCTCATAACGCCTTGCTTCTCGGAAACTTACTAACGCCTTGCTGCCCCGTGCCGCGCAGGTAGCCTCGAAGGAAGGACCCAGTTCTCAGCCGAGCGCACATCTCCAGACGCGTTCCAATAGGTGACGGCTGCGCATAAGAGGGGTTACACATCGGCCGGGAGATCCCCCCAAAACCCGACAATCCCCAACATAAGCCCGTATTTTCCTGTAATTTCCGCCAGTGTCCCCTTTCGGTACTTTGGTACTGCCCTTGCTCTCACTGGGGTCAGAGGGGTCGTCATGTCCGAGCCAAAGTCTTCTTCCGCCAGCTTGTGCTGGTGCCAGGTAGCAGTACCTCAAGAGCTTGAAGCCGAACTGCTCTGTGTCCAACACTTCCTGTTGGGCGTTGAGCATGATTGTGCCGAGCTTCGCCGTGAGACGGCACAGGGGAGAACCAACGCTGCCCGGCAGTCTGAGATCGCATCCTACGTGAAGACCACCGCCATGAAACTGACCCAGGTGGCGACCGGCCGCATGCGCCTGACCGACGACTACAAGAAGCGCATCCTAACGACTTTTCTGACGCTCATGAACCTTCAGGAAAGTCTCGATCGCGCCGCCAATCGCGCCCCGTCGATCCGCGAACTCCGCACCGTCGTCGTGCCCGGCTGAGGCCAGCTCACGTATCGACGTAGTACTAAGATCTTGGATTACGTGTGCATCTACAGGTGCATGCAGCGTTTTTCTAAGGCGGCTTACAGGACTTACCCGATTGTTACCTTTCTTCGGTCGGCCTAGCCTTGATGCACAAGAATCGTTCATAGCGAGACCGACCCTCGCTGACGGGCAGGTGCTGGTATCTTCACAGAACTAAGCACCTGTCCCCCCTCTTCTCTTCGATCTCGTAATTTCTGCTAAGCCAAATTCTTCTGGATTGGTCGCTGTTGCCCTCTGACATTTCCACTATGTCCCTTCGACATTTCCCTTTGGCATTTCGTTCTGACGTCTCGATTCTGACATGTCGTGACCGGTGCCGCTTTGTTAACGCCGCACTTTTTAGAATGCGTGGAACGTAGTAACATCATGCCGCAGGGAATCCTCGACAATGCTCTCCCGGCCGGAGCGTGTCGAACGCTTGCATGCACATGCAAATTGCCAATTATCGGCGCATCGAAAGGCGTCGCTCCGCGCGTGTGACGCTGGCGGTGCCCCTCCGTGTGGATGGGCAAGCGCTCAACGGCGAAGACTTCATCATTCGCACGCACACTCACACGGTTAGTGAGTTTGGATGTTTGCTTCCTTTGGATGCGGAACTCGCTCCCGACCAAACCGTCGTGCTGCTGAACGAGAACACGCGACAATCGGTGCAATGCAAAGTGGTCACGACGCGGCGCCGGGAAGGCAAAAGATATCTGGGCCTCGAATTCACTACTCCGAACTGCAACTTCTGGCGGATGTCGTTCTGCAAGCCTGGTGCGCGGTCCCTCAAACGGCGATACAGTGCGAGTCCTGATGCCACGTCTCAGTCGTGGTAACCCTGAGCGCTTGGGTGGCGCGTTGGACGCTGCCAACAAAGGCATTAAAGGGTGCATTGGCCACGCGCACTGATCTGCAGCCATGAGTAGCTGAGTCGCTCCGCAACTCCTCTCTAGAAATATCGGCTGGTGGAGATCGTTTGCGGAGACGTTTGGGTGCACCCCCTCCCCCCGGCTTTTTTCGTAAGTGCGGATTCTAAAGGACTTTAAGTTCAACTATTTTGTCCTACGGCCATGGCCTGCGGGCATCGGAGATAGCCTCCCTGACCCTCGCAGATGTTCAGAACGGCATGATCCACTGCAACCGGGGTAAAGAGTCGGAGACGACCGACGAGCACCTCCGGGACCATGAGCAAGCGGCGCTGCGGAACTGGCTGCGGGAACGCGGTGACGCCGATGGCAGCGTGTTCGTCTTCACCTCGCGCCAAGGTTCGCGTTTGTCCCGCCGTCAGGTGTACAACTTGTTCCGTAAGTGCGCAGAGTTGGCCGGTATCAACGAGCATCGCGCACACCTGCACATTCTCAAGCATTCGTACGGCACCCACCTCCATAAGAACGGAGCTTCGCCGTTCTACATCATGAAAGCGCTAGGCCACAAAGACGTTCGCACCTCGCTGCGCTACACCCACGTATCGACCGCTGACGCGCAAGAAGTTTCTGATCGAATTCTCGGGAAGGTCTTCGCCGCCGCATAATTTCCGATCCGCACATTCTGAATTACTGGAGGCAACAACATGCACTCGCGCTAAGATAGCCCCGCTCTTAAGGACGCTCCATGAGACATCTGCTCCCCGCACTTCTCTCACTGTTCGCCGCAACGCTCCCCGCCACGCATGCGCAGGACTACTCCATTCAAGCCATCCGGCTCGCCAACTCTCCGAGTGATTCAGTCGCCGACATGGTCATGGGCGCTCCCAAAGACCAAAAGATCGACACCATCTACGCTCTCTGGCTGATCCGAGGCGGCGGGCACAATATCCTCTTCGACTCTGGATTCCACCGCGACCGCTGGTTCAAACTCTGGACCATCAAGGACTACCTGCGCCCCGACGAAGCCGTGCGCCAAGCAGGGATCAAACCCGAAGACGTCACCGACGTAGTGATCAGTCACGCCCACTGGGACCACATGGGTGGCATCGACCTCTTCCCTCGCGCGACCGTCTGGATCCAGAAAGACGAATTCCGCTATTACACCGGCGAGGCGTGGCAGGCCGGAGGCGATCACGGCGGCATCGATCCCGAAGACGTGCAAGAGCTGGTGAAGCTAAATACGGAAGGCCGGCTGCGGCTGGTGGACGGCGATAACGTAGAGCTCTTTCCGGGGATTCGCGCTTACACCGGTGGCCGCCACACCTACGCGTCGCAATATCTCTGCATCGCAGGTGATCCACCATTTGTACTCGCGTCGGACAACGTCTACCTGTACCGCAATCTCGCGGAGCACGCCGCCAGCGCCACATTCACCGACGCCGATCACGCCGCAAACGTAGCCGCGCAGAACCGCATGATCGAACTAGCAGGCTCGCCAGACCGCGTAATCCCCGGCCACGACGCCCTACCATTCCAGAAGTTTCCAACCCAAGGTCGCATCGCGCGGCTTCGCTAGCTAAATCGCCTGCAACTTCCAATGGCTCGCGAGCGTGCTGCGGAACACCGTACTGATGCGGACGACTTTGACCGCACGGCTTGTGGTATCTCACTGGATGCCATCGCCGAAGTTTTCGAGGATGCTGCGTCCCACGCGGGCATCGAGGCGGGCCGTCGCAACCCTCACTCTGCAAAACATTCTCTCGGTGCTCATCCGCGCGGGCGTTGACACCTTCGCGCTCCAACAAATCGTGGCACCGCGATGCCAAGTCGACGGCAGTCTACCCTGGCGTCACTCAAGATGAAGCCCACGTCAAAGCTCGTTCGGCGATCTTCGCATAACTTCATTTCTTGCAATAAGGCAGCGTCGGCTATATGTTGCAGCCAGTCTCTAGTCACATCCAGAATTTGCTACTTAGCATGTAATAGCAGAGGCAGACGATTCTAAGGAGAGATTCAGAACGAAAAGAGGAGAAAGCGATGAGCGACGATAAAGTGACCAAGAGCACGGAACCGACGGCCAGCCTTACCGAAAAGGACCTAAAGCAACCGTCTGGCGGTGCTCTCCCGGATAAGGAACTCTCGAAGGTGGTCGGTGGTCGAGGATATCTCAAAAAAGACGACACGATTGACCCAGCAGGATGAAAACGGGCTGTCATACAACGTAAATTCGTTAAACTGTTTAAAATCAAGGACCCTGGAGGGGTTGGGCAGACAAGGGAGCACCTTCGCGTTTCGCCCCCATTGAAACACAGACAGCTTAACACGAGCCAGGGATGAGGTCAAGTAGATAATTTAACTGAATGGTTATTCGAACGCTCGAAGCCGCAGCCCTGGACATAGGCCGGCGCGTCCGGGATGACGGCCAGGAGAGCCGTCATCCCGAGGAAGAGACGAGCCTTGGGTTAGTCTTTGTCGTCGTCTCCGTCATCGCCTCGCGCATGCATGGCGTGTCTCGACACGTAGTCCGCCACGGCTCTGCCAAGCGTATTTGCGCGGACGCAGCTGGTTCGGAAGTGAATGCCGCCGAAGACGCGTGCATCGGCGATTTCAGCTACCGTGTCCGAGAAGCTCGAAAACGATCGAGTGCCCGGACGTACATCGGAGGTCACGGTAAACGCGGTGTTCTCTCCAAACGCGGCGGAAAGGATGAACGCGGCCGAACCACTAACCGTTGAATGGCCCGACGGGTATTCTGGATGTGCAGGGGTGCCGGCCGGGAAAAAGTCCAGCCATGGCACCCAGGTGGGGTCGGCATCCGCGGGTGTGAGACCCGCTCGGATGGCGGTGATCGGCCGCCAGAAGACGTAGCGGTACTTGCCATCCCAGCATGCGATGGCTGCGTCGGCCATGGTGACGTTGAGCAAAGCAAACAGATGCGCATTCTCGGCCAGAGTGAGTTCGCGGGCTACGGCAAGTTGCGCGGCAATACGGTTCCAGTAGAGCGGAGTGTTCCCAGCCCAGAACAACGCGAGCTCCGATTGATCCGGAGTGCGCGACGACCCTGAAAAGATGCCCATGACCTTGAGTTCGTTGAGATCCGCGGCGTACTCCGGGCTGTCGAGGGCCAGAGGCGGCGGCAAGCGGAACTGCGATGGTCGCCTTAGTACCCACGGCGTCATGGAGGCGAACTGCGGCCCAGCGCCCGGTGCGTTAACCAGCGGCGTCGGGCGCCAAGCGCCCACGGCAGCTGGTGTTCCAACGATGCTCTGGACACCGAGGAATGGCGGCGGCGCGGGGGCGAAGCCATCGGTAAGCCGCCATGCCCAGATGGCATCGGCGACGGTCTGTCCCCACGCAACACCAGCGTCGATCGCTTGTGCTTTTTGAATGGAAGCGAGTTTAGTAAGCGAGGCGTTGCGTTCTGTAGTGAGCATACCGCTTTGCGCCGGATACAGGTCCACGAGAATGACGTAGGCTGCCTGAATCGCCGCGGCGTGTTGCGAAGCACCGTGTGGTGCGTTCGGCTTGACATGCAATGGTTGAAAGCGCGGGTCAATGCCGTTAACGGCGTCGAAAACTGAGGCAGATACGAGCGCGACCACGCGACTGGACACCAACGGATTGGTACCGCCCGCAAGGACCGTGGTGTTCATGACCCCGATCCATTCCAGCACTGGGTCTGGCGTTGTCCAAGCCGACAGTGGCAGGGGGCTTGTAGCGAGCAGCGCCACAATCAGCGTGAGTATTGCGATCAGTAGCGCAAGATGTAAAGCAGGGCAAACTGCGGCATAGTGGGGCACACCGACGCCGCGTTTGATCTGAACTGGTAATTGTCACGGAAACAAACGGATGTGATAATGCGCGTCAAGTAGGAGCCCCAGGTCATGCCTATCGAAGCGACACTAAGCTCCGGGACCGTTGCGGGCGCTCAAGGGCGGCGTCTGGAATCCTGGAAGGAGATTGCAACCTATCTGGGGCGTGACGTCACAACCGTCCGCCGTTGGGAAAGGCGAGAGGGGCTGCCGGTCCATCGGATCCTTCACAGGAAACTCGGTTCGGTTTACGCCTACACAGCGGAGCTGGATGCGTGGCGCGACAAACGCGCGTATGCCGAGACAAGCGACGCCCCAGATGCGCGCTCGGTGTCAGAGGTCGTGCGACCTGCGGCTCGTGGGCGGAGGGTGGCTGCACTTGCGGTGCTGGCGTTGACGCTGGCCGCCGGTCTGGTGTGGATAGTCTACGAACGAACCATCGCACCCGCGAGTGCCGTCGGAGGCATTCGATCCCTTGCCGTTCTTCCGCTGGAAAACTTCTCTGGGACTCCCGCACAGGACTACCTGTCCGATGGTATGACAGAGGCGCTGATTGCGAGGCTTTCGACAATTCACGGCCTGCGAGTGATCTCGCGCACTTCGGCGATGCAGTTCAAGGGGACGCGGAAGTCCGTGCCAGCGATCGGGAAGGAGCTAAGCGTCGATGCGGTCATCGAAGGCTCGGTGCAACGAGCGGGAGACAAGATTCGTGTCAGTGTGCAGTTAATTCGCGCCGACACCGACGAGCACCTGTGGTCTGCTACTTATGACCGCGAACTGCAGGACGTGCTGGCGCTGCAGAGTGATGTGACTCGAGGCATTGCGCGTAACATCGAGGTCGCGGTTAATGGCGCGCAGCGGGGCCCATCCGTCGCCCCCCGTACAGTGGCGCCCGAGGTCTACGAGGCCTACCTGAAGGGCGTGTACTTCTTGAACAAGCAAAACCCTGACGGAGCGAGAACCGCCATCGGCTATTTTCAAGGAGCCGTCGAGAGGGATCACACTTTTGCGGCAGCATATTCTGCCCTCGCGGCCTGCTACGTTTCTCTGTCGGTTATGAGCGAGATACCTTCCGGCGAGGCCTATGCCCGTGGAAAGGAAGCCGCGCAGAAGGCCGTAGCTCTTGACGACAACCTGGATCAAGCGCATTCGGCTCTGGCATGGATTGCGATGTTAGACTGGGACTGGACAAGGGCGGAGACCGAATATAAACGTGCGATCCAGATCGACCCAAATTCCGCGAGCGCCCATACGGGCCTTTTTTTCTTATTGCTGATTTTGGGAAGATCAGAAGAGTCCGCCCAGGAGGAGCGGGCGGCCGAAGTACTGGATCCCCTTTCGGTCCATACCTTGGCCACTGCGATCTATAGTTCTTACTACCGTCGGCAATATGACGAGGGGATCGGCAAAGCGCGCCGCGCGATTGAACTCTACCCTCAAGTTCCCGCATTTCACGTTCTTCTGTCAAACTTCTATGCCGCGCAGGGCCAGGATAAGCCTTCGGCCGAAGAGATACTGCTGGCGGAAGAGACCGGGGGCGCCTCCCCCGAACGGCTCACAGCCTTGCGCGCAGCCCTTGACGCGGTCGGACCAAAAGGACTTCGACGAAAGCGCATCGAACTGAACGAGAAGCTGGCAGGCAAGCAATCTATCAATGCGTACGATATTGCCATCGACTACGCTGCGGTAGGGGATGGTGATCGAGCCATGGTCTGGTTGGAGAAGGCTCTTCGGGCGCGTGATTCCAAAGTCCACCTCATTGCTGTAGAACCAGTATTTGACAGCTTGCGTTCTGACCCACGCTTTGTGAGTCTCTTGCGTCAGATGGGACTGCAGCGGACGTCATCTTCCGCGACATGAGCTTGTACGAAGCATTTCCGAGACCAAACCCTCCGCATTCCTCCACGCCTACAGGGGCAAATGGGACCAATTTCACATGACCAAGTCCGCTCGAAAAAAATGTTAGCTTAAAAACTTCTGACATCGCAGCTCCTGCCAAGTCCTGGGTGAGTAGCCCCGGGGAGTCGCACCCCGAGGCTCTCGTAGAACCGTACGTGAGTCTCTCAACTCATACGGCTCCCATCGCGGAGCCATGCCGCGTACTCATCTGCCAGTGAGCGAAAAGTTCTGGAGTGCGCTTTCTGAGGCGCGCAAGCCAGTGGCTCGCTCGGCGTAGATGTCTACGCAGCGTTTTGTATTTTTGTGCAGCCCAAAGGGTCAAATCACGATCCAGTTGACGCATCGGCGAATAGAGCGCCGAGCGGTAATACCGCCCGTAGTACTGGAGCCAGCCTCGCACGATAGGATTAAACATCCGAGACAGATCTTCGATCGCCTTGTCGCTGCGTTGTTGCAGTTTCCAGCTACGAACTTCTGTTCGGATGGCCTGTGCCGCTTTCGCAGAAATGGCCGGACTGAAGTTGACGAAGTGCTTTCCCTTGCGAGTCATTGAACTCCGGGCTCGAAACGTATAGCCCAAGAAGTCAAACTTCTCGTGCAGGTAGGTCCTTCGCCGATCATCATCCTTGCAATAGACGATCTTCGTCTTCTCCGGATGAAGTTCCAGCCCGCAGTTCTGTAAACGTTCGGCTATGGCTTTCCTTATCGCCAGAGCTTCCCCTTCCGTTCTGCAATGCACAATGGCGTCGTCAGCGTATCTCTCGAATACTGCCCGAGGATAATTCGTCGCGAGCCATCGATCGAATGCATAGTGCAGAAACAGATTGGCTAACAGAGGGCTGGCCACTCCGCCTTGCGGAGTACCTTTCTCCCGTGGGACCAATCGGCCATCCTCTTCTTGCATGGGCGCTTTCCGCCACCGCTCGATATAGAGAATGTTCCACCGATCCTTGGCGTGTTTCTTCACCGCCCGCATCAGTAGATTTTGGTCGATGTTGTCGAAGAAACCTTTGATGTCCAGGTCTAAAACCCAGTCATAGCGCCAACATCTTTCTCGCGCTCTGCCAACTGCTTCCAACGCCGACTTCCCCGGTCGATATCCGTAAGAGTCTGCATGGAACAGTCGATCCACCTCTGGTTCCAGTCTCGACTTCACTACCTGTTGCGCGATTCGGTCCGAAACAGTTGGGATGCCCAGTGTCCTCTCCCCACCATTGGCTTTCGGTATCTTCACCGTCCGTACGGGTGGTGGAAAGTAGCTGCCTGACGACATCCGATTCCAGATCTTGTAGAGATTCTTCTTCAACCTCTTTTCAAAATCCTCAATCGTTTGCTCATCAACCCCTGCTGCTCCTTTGTTCGCTTTCACTCGCTTGTATGCTTCCCAGACCTCCCATTTGGAAATACAGAACGGCTTTGCCTCACTCATCGGGCTCCTCCCATTGCTGGTTGGCTCATTGAATCAGGCTCCTTGACACAACGTCTTCGCTCCATCCCTTTATCGGGGACTTCATTGCTACTACACGTTGTTCCGCCTCTGAGACTCCGCATCCGTACTCTCGCCCTCATGGTTGCTTCCACTTGTGGCTTCTCCGTTTGCATCGCAGTCTCAGATTCCCACGTTCCGCTCGACCGCCTCTTTGGCAAGCTCAGGCCACCTCTCATGCCGGATGCCGCTCCGCCCGTAAGCAGGTTTCGTCGGAGCTACTCCCGCAGTAACTTACCCCCCGCGGTTTTGACATCGTCTTTAACGTTTCGACACTTCAGCAGTGGTTCCCTTGCGGTCCTCTTCTTGCCGGTCACCTGACCTGGTCGTTGCCGGGCCTTTTCCTTCCGCGTTCACGACCATAGCTTTTGACTACAGCCGCCGAAGGTGGTTTGGAACCTGTTCCTGTAAACCGGTCCGAGGGGCCTACCCTCATCAGTCAAGCAGTTGCGCACTACTCAGCTTTTCTCCTTTCGTGCTCGTGGCACACGTAAGTCGCGTTACCGGACAAGTGCCGTAGAAGCTGTGAAGAAACCCTCCGAATTTCCGCGTTGTAAAATAAAAAGTCTGCCGTAAGCTCGCGGCATGAGCCAAGAAAATACCATCTGTAAACAGCCTTTGATCCGCTACGTGAACCGCCAACAGATGAGTTGGCGAGCCGTGGATGTGGAGCACCTCATCGGCGAGGACCACCCGGCGAGAGCTATTTGGGCACTGGTCGGGCGATTGAACTTGAGTGCCTTTTATCGAGCCATCGAGAGCAGCGTGGAAGAAGGCGGGCGGCCAGCGTTCGATCCGCAACTGCTGATCAGTTTGTGGGTGTATGCCTATAGCCGAGGAATTGGTTCGGCACGGGAAGTGGCCCGGCGCTGTGAGTACGATCCTGCGTTCCAGTGGCTGACAGGGTTAGCGGAAGTGAACTACCACACGCTGGCGGATTTCCGCGTGGAGAAGCAGCAGGAGCTGGATGAACTCTTCACCCAGGTGTTGGCGGCGCTCAGCAAAGAAGGACTGATCACCCTGGAGCAAGTGATGCAGGACGGCACGAAGATTAAGGCGCAGGCTAGCAGCAAAAGTTATCTCCAAGAGGAGACGATTCGTGAGCATCTGGAGCGGGCGCGACGGTGCGTGGCAGAGATGGGTGATCCCCGGAAGGACGAGAGCAGTCCGAGAGCAAAGAAAGCCCAAGCCCGCGCACAGCGCGAACAACAAGAGCGCCTGGAGAGTGCGCTGGAAGCGTTGGAGAAGTGGCAGGCACGCAAGAGTGGAGAAAAGGCCAAGAGGGAGACCCGGGTAAGTACCAGCGATCCGCAAGCACGAGTGATGAAGCATCCTGATAAGGGATTCGCGCTCAGCTACAACGCGCAGATTTCCACGGATGCAGCGTATGGACTAATTGTGGGAGTGGCGGTGACACAGGAAGCCAACGACAGCGCACAGTTATTGCCTGCAGTGGACCGCATGGAACAGCGACTGGAGAGAAAGCCGCAACAGATGGTAGCCGATAGCGGTTACACCACGCGAGAGAACATCGAGAAGATGGCTGGGCGAGAGATCGATTTTCTGGGAACGATGCGGCAGGAAGATGTGCCACGCGGCGCCAACCTGAAAAACCGGTTTCCGCCGAGTGCATTTCTCTACCACCCGGATGAGAACCACTGTGTTTGCCCGGAAGGAAAAATCTTACGCCCGCAGGCACGACGCCAGGCAGGGGCAGGGATGATTTATCACCTCTATGAAGCCCGGTTTGAGGATTGCCGAACCTGCCCTCGCAAACCGGAATGTTGTCCGGACAACAAGAAAAACGGCCGTTCCGTAGCACAACTCGAAGAAAGCCCGGTGGTGATGGCGTTTCGCCAAAAAATGGCCAGAGCGGAAGGGTAGAAGCGCTATCGTCGTCGTGGCCGAATCGTGGAGTTTTGTCATGCATGGATCAAGAGCAAGCTGGGACTGCGGCAGTTCCATGTGCGGGGCCTGAAGAAGGTGCAGATGGAAATGCTGTGGGCTTGCCTGACCTACAACCTGCACCGCGTTTGACAATCAGGCATTGAGCTCACCTGAGTGGTGGGAACTCCAGGGGAGCTCCCCTATCCGCCACCTACTCTGGTCTGCCGCGACGTACATCCGCGACAAACTGAACACCTTCTCGCGGTAATGCAGGGTGCGTTCTGATGTCTAACCCGAGAGTCATACCTTGCTGTACAGCAACGACATGCCCCCCTTTTACCCTCATAGTGGATCGCGCGCCTAACCAAAGAACTCTGGCATGCGCCAGGAGGAATTGAGGCCAATTAGGACACCGCCAGTTGTGAATCAACAGAGATTCTTCCTTCGCTTAGGAAAACGAATTCGCGAGTTGCGAAGAAAACGCCGCCATTCTCAAGAGGACATGATTTCATACGGCTTTTCGGCACGACATTGGCAACAAATTGAAGCAGGTCGGCCTATCACAGTTTCAACCTTGCTACGTATCTGCGCTGTATTCGAGACTTCGGCTGAGCGTCTAATTCACGGACTAGACAGAGGAATCTACGAGGACTAGCTCCACCCCTCCCTGCCAATCTGCACGTGGCCATTTTGCATCTAGCGTCTTATAAGACTCCCGACTCATGTCCCGGAACCCTGGACGGGAAATGTCGATATGCCCAAGGTCTGGATATTTTCCTGACCTGGTTGTCTGCTTGGATTGCAAGGGCGCAGTTTGCTGCTCCGGAACCTGAACGGTGACTCCTTCGGACGGGCAACATCGCAAGTGCAGGCTGACACCAAATTTGCGGAGGCTAGAGACACTAGTGCGATCTTGCAAGATTCTGGTAGTTGAGGACTTCGATCGCTTCCGGCAATTTGTCGTTCACAGCCTTCGACAAAGGGCAGAGTTTCAGCTCATCTACGAAGCCTCAGATGGATTGGAAGCCGTCGAACGAGTCGAAGAGCTAAAACCGGACTTGATTCTGCTGGACATCGGACTGCCCCGTGTGAATGGAATTGAAGCCGGGCGCCGAATTCGGAAAGTTTCTCCGAATTCCAAGATCCTTTTTGTCAGCCAAGAGCGCTCTGCTGATGTGGTGCAAGAAGCCCTCCACCTGGGAGCACAGGGCTACTTATTGAAGGCCGATGCAGAACGCGAACTGTTGCCTGCCGTGGATGCGGTCCTGCAAGGCAGGCAGTATCTCAGTCGTCGCCTAAGACCACATGTGATCAGCAAGACCCATGATGAATACCCCGCTGGCTCTCTCCGTTCCAAAGAGCATCCGCCCCTATTACCGCAAAACGGGAATATCGCTCGCGTCCACAAAGTTGCATTCCACCCAGATGATGCATCTCTCGTGGATGACTTCACTCGTTTTATCGAATTCGCTCTGAAGATGGAGAATCCGGTCATCGTCATTGCGACTGAGTCACACAGGACCAATCTTCGGCAGAGATTGCAGGCACGTGGTCGGGATATGGCTACCGCAATCCAAGAAGGGACCTACATTTCCATGGACGCTGATGACATGCTCTCGGAAGTCATGGTCAATGATTGGCCTGACTCCACTCGTTTCTTGAAAGTGGCGAGCGATCTCATTATGGAGGCAGCCAAAGTTGCAAAAGGGAAGCATTTTCGAGTTGCCGCTTGTGGAGAATGCGCACCCAACTTGATCGCACAAGGTAAGCCGGAGGCGGCGATTCAGATGGAACACCTTTGGGACAAAATCGCCAGAAGCCATTACGTCGATGTTTTGTGTGGGTATTTGTTGCGTGATTTTCAGGCCGAGGAAAGCAGCCCTATCTTTGAAAGAATCTGTGTCGCGCACTCAGCTGCTTATACCCTCTGAAGGCTTACAAGTCAGCGGCCTAACACCCTTCGAAATGAAAGCTTGCCGACGCTTTGCTCAGAAATACTCGGAGGCTGAAATCAAGTGAGGGCTCACGGCCCGGTCGAAGCGGCGCATGAACAACCACAGGAGGAAGAATGCAGCTTTCTTTGCGTCCGGCGCGATTCTAATTTTTCCCGCAGCCATCGCGGTTATGCGCTACGTGCTTCGGTGAAGCGAGCGAAATAGTTTTTTGGGGGAGCGCAGAACGATTTTCCCACGATGCTTGCGTATTGCACCGATTTTTTGCCATTCGCTCACGATGCGAGTCGCGTTATAGAGGTTGATATTCACTGAATCGGCGAGCTCTTGGTTGGTCACATCGATTTCAATCCCATCCGAGACGACTTCACCGATACTGGGCCCCAGCGCCACGAGTAAATTGGCAAGCCTCTCTTTTGCCGTCTCGGATACTAATGCCGAGTGGGCAGCGACATACCAAGAAACGTATTCAAACGTGAGATAGATTACATTCTCCAACAGTCGAGGGAAGCGTTCTCCGAGAGCGATGATCGTTGGACCGTCCCAAGCGAGCACCACGCTATCCTGTACCGCTTCCGAGCTTGCGCTATATGGGTAAGGCCGGCGAGAGAGCCCCGCAACGCCGAAGGTTTCTCCTGGCTTTATCCATAGCAGGATGAGTTTTTTCGCAGTGGGGGTTATGTAGAAAAAACGCCCTCGGCCTTTCCACATCAACATAAAATAATCCGACGAATCGCCCTGGTGCGTCATTACAGATTTGGCGGGAAACCGGCGAGGGCGCGCCGCCGATAAGATCGAATCGATTTCCTGTGGTTTCATGCCCCACAATATATCGACGTTACGTGGGCGGTCAGCAGGGCGAAATTCCAAAGTGGTCATGTTCTCTCCGCTAGTGGCGGAATGCTTTTGCACCTTGTAAATGCTCACCAATGCGACATTTCGTTCACTGCACTCAATCCCCTAATATCGCGCTTCTATAATTTCATCTTACGACGAATGCGCATAGCGCGTCGTCGCCTGCGACAAAAAGGCGCCTATCTACGACGATCGGCGATTGGAAGCGCCGAACCAACCTTATGTCTTTGTCCTGCTTGAACACGAAGGCGGCGGTATTGAGTGAAGATTCGAGGACAAGTCGTTGTCTCGTGACAGACCCCGCGCCACTTTAGAGGAACCAGATTACCCATTCCAAATCCGCCGATACTCAAGTCCCGATTAGCCCCAACTGCGTCTTGGACGCGTCGCTAGTGCCAGAAACTTGTCTAGAGTCCTCTGCTTTGCCAGTGTGATTGCGGGATTCGGTTCGGCAAGCTAAGGCCGATATACGACATGGCGCTTCGTGCCCGACGATTAGCATGGCTCCGGTACTGGCGATCACTAGTGTGGTGGCAAGGACCTCACGGTAATTTGACCCCGTTGGAGAGTTTTCTAAACCATTCGTCACCGGGCCGAGCCGAATCCCTATTTCCATTTCAGGAGCATAGGGATGAACATGGATAAAAGATGTTTGCAAGGATGGTTACTCTCTCCACGCAGATACGGCAGGCGCGCATGACGCTATACAGCATCGATCCGTTGGCTACTCGCGGTGTCGATGTTCACGATTTCTCATATCAGGCTTACCTCAAGGGCGTCAGCACCGCCAAAGATGTCGAGCCGGGGGATTTGGGACTTCAAGTGTTCGCCGTTCACAGCGGCGGTCTGGTTCTAAACTCTGGGAATGACCTCGCCGAACTTCTACAGAAATGTCTCGCCGATACCGAGGCTTACTATGAGATCTCCTTCGAAGCGCCGGCAGCTTCCCAGCGTAACGAGTATCATCACCTGGAGATCCAGGTCGCAAAGCCTGGGCTGAAAGCCCGCACGCGCCAGAACTACTACGCGCAGTTTTCTACCGCGACGAATAATGCTTCGATCAGCTCGGCCTCCCAGGCAGAGAGCGGCGAGAACGAACGCTAGATCCCGATAAGGCGGATTATCGGACTGTGCCCCCACGGCTTCCTGATGAATTTAGTTTGGACCTGCTGACGGTTTTTGAAACCTCTTCAATCCGAAAGTGAATCCATAGAGTCCGCCACCAAATGCGGGTATGAGTACCATTGGGAAGAGTGTCATTCCGCCTCCCGGGCCATCCCACCAGCCTCGCCGTACCTGGAACGCGAATATCAAAAGGCCCACGATTCTGCCAACGCGATACGACCAAGCAAAATTTTGAATTGGTGGGCGTAAGCGGAGAGTGCCAGCATACGCATGTCCTTGAGAAGCGACGTTCGGTCCTCCCGGCGCTTCCCCTTCTTGCGGTCTCTCTTTCCACGTAGAAAAGAGGCTGGCACCTTTTGCAATTTGCAGAACGCGGGGTCCGCAGTGGGTCCCGCGGCTAACCAAAGTCGCTCCAAGACGAGCTGAATCCTAAGTGCGCCACTCGGTGCAAGTGCCGAACACGCTCCTCTCGCGTGGTTTCGAGGCTTGCAGCGCCCCCGGAGGCAGTCTTGCAGCCAACCTTGCTCAGCGGTACCACTGGTCTTGAACGCAAAGAATCTCCGGAAGTTCACGCGAAAGCGAGCGGCAACGCGGTAGAAGGCTATAAAGCCTCGAAGAATGGCGACGGTCTGCGGGTTCTCGAAGACTTGCCGCAGATCATCGAACGAGGCGCAGCAGCGCTCACGCCCGCTGAGAAGGAATTGTTGAAGTGGGTCGGTGTTTTCTTCCGCAGACCGACGCCGGGGAAGTTCATGATGCGCGTGCGCATGCCCAACGGCTTGGCCACCAGCGCGCAACTTCGCGTGATCGGCGATCTTTCGCGGCGGCTTGGAAACAACGTGCTGGACATTACCACGCGGCAACAAGTCGAGCTTCGCGGATTCACGCTTGAGAGCGTGCCGGAAATCTGGGAAAAGCTGCGCTGTGTAGACTTGCGGTCGCTGCAAACGGGCATCGACAACATTCGCAACATCAATGGGTGCGCTCTGGCTGGGCTCACGCCGAATGAGGCATTCGACGCTTCTCACGTCGTTCAGGAGCTCGACCGGATTTTTGTCGGCCATTGTGGTAATCCGGAATATACGAACCTGCCTCGCAAGTTCAACATCACCGTCACCGGTTGTCTGGACAACTGCACGCACAATGAGTCGCAGGATGTTGCGCTGGTCCCCGCCAGGAAGGGTGGTCGCTTCGGATTCAACGTTCTTGTCGGGGGAAAGATGGGCTCGGGCGGATTCACCATTGCTTCGTCGCTGAACGTTTTCGTCGAACCCTTCCAAGCGGTGCCAGTGGTCACGGAGTTGGTGAAGATTTATCGCGATGATGGTCCACGCGAGGCGCGTTCCAAGTGCCGGTTTGCGTTCCTGCTGGAAGAGTGGGGAGTGCGAAAGCTGCGGGCCGAATTGGTGCAGCGACTGGGACACGAACTTGAATTTCGCGGCAAGGATCTGCGGAGTTCCGAGCACTCCGATCACCTGGGGGTCATCGCGCAGCGCCAGCCGGGCCTGGTAGCGGTCGGAATGTGCATTCCGACTGGCAGAATCGATCCCGCCCAGCTTGAGGAGTTGGCGCGACTCGCGGAGGAATACGGCAGCAGCGAGATTCGTTTCACCATCGGACAGAACGCCATCATCCCTAACGTGCCCAATGATCGCGTGGACGATCTTCTCGGAGAGCCCCTGCTGAAACAGTATTCACCGCGTCCCTCTCCGTTTGTGCGCGGCTTGGTTGCCTGTGTTGGAACCGATTACTGCAACCTGGCCCTGATCGAAACCAAAGGTCGCGCAGTGGCGCTCTCGCACGCGCTGAAGGAGAAACTCGGCTCCCACGGAAATCCACTGACGATTCATTGGTCCGGCTGCCCCGCCGGATGCGGCAATCATCAAGCGGCGGACATTGGGTTTCGCGGTTTCAAGACCAAGATCGACGGAAAAATCGTGGACGCGGTGGCCATTTATGCCGGCGGCCGTACCGGACCGCAGGCTGTGGCAGGCCGCGAAATGATGGAGTGCGTTCCGTGCGACGAGAATTTGCCGGGGGTGGTGGCCGAGCTCATCCAGTCGCAGCGCTTCCCGGCCGAGCCGGTTAGCGATTGGACTCCTAGCAACGCGCTGCCTGCGGTCGCGAGTTGGACGCGGGTGCGGCAGCTTTCTGGTGTGGGATCGGAAGCCGGCGGGGACTAAAGCGCTGCGCGGCCTCCCGAAAGATCGACCCTCCGTGACTTGAAGCCCGTTGGCTGCCAAGTCAGACCGGTAAGATTGAAAACCGAGCCCTGACGTTTGTCACAGAGCTTTGGAGCGGCGACCGGCTGGCAACGTCTTCCCCGGTTGGTGTGCAAGTGGAGGAGGAATAATGACTGACTATGTGAGTCCCAAGGATTTAGTCCAGGAGGCCGTACTGCTGGCTGGGAAGAAAGCGAATCTCTCCGTTAGGGACATGCTGATTCGCGGCATTCTGGCCGGCGCTTTTCTTGGCTATGCCACCTCGCTCGTGTTCATGGTGTCCTCGCAAGGTCTTCCGCCCATCGTTGGCGCCATCCTGTTTCCCGTTGGATTCGTGATTCTGGTGCTGCTTGGACTGGAATTGGTGACCGGAAATTTTGCGCTGCTGCCTGCCGGTGTGATGGCAGGGAGCGTGCGATTCCCCAGCCTGCTTCGCAACTGGTCCTGGGTATTCCTCGGGAACATGATTGGCAGTCTGCTGTATGCCGTGCTGTTTTACCTGGCGATCACCAATTTTCGGACCGGCAATGGCGGGGCCATCGCCGATCTCCTGAAACAGGCGGCCCAAAAGAAAACGCTGGCTTACGCGGCGCTGGGCCCGAGCGGCTGGGCCACCGCCGTGGTAAAGGGCATCCTCTGCAACTGGATGGTGACCATTGGCACGCTGCTGGCACTGGCTTCGCGCTCCACGGTGGGAAAAATCGCGGCGATGTGGCTGCCCATCATGACTTTCTTCGCGCTTGGGTTCGAGCACTCGGTCGTGAACATGTTCCTCATTCCCTCCGGAATGATTTTTGGAGCGCCCATCTCCGTAGGCCAATTTCTACTCTGGAATCTTCTGCCGGTAACCATTGGAAATATTGTTGCCGGAGCATTGTTCACTGGCGCGGCTCTCCATGCGACATACCCCTCAGCCTCTACGTCGTCGGCCATTCCCGCATCGCAACCCATAACGGCACCAACCAGTCAGGAAGTGCCGTTCGCCCCTGCTCCCGCAGCTCGTCTCCACTCCATGTGAGCTTGGCCCGGGCCCGGATCGCGCGAAACCAGATGTCTCCACCAGCCCGGACTGGCCGGCCAGTAATATTGCCTTAATCGATTGATCAGCGTACCCTTCTAGCAAGAGTGTGGTCCTTCCAGGTCGCGAACTGAGGATTGAGGTTAGGTCGCGGCTCCCGCAGATGCCACCCGCTTGGGGTATTACGATGAAATCACTGCGTAGATCCTTGTGTGTCGCCATGCTCGGGTTCCTTCTCGCTGGTGTCTCCCCAGCTTCCGCACAAACTCAAAATTATGCGTTCGGCAGGGCGGATCTTGCGGCGGATCAGCAGCCGTTGGGGATCGCAGCAGGCGATTTCAATCGGGATGGTAAGCCGGATCTGGTGGTGGCAAACCTTGCCGAAAACACGGTTTCTGTGTTTTTGGGTCAGGCTGACGGGACGTTCGGCGCGAAGGTTGATTATGCGACCGGCATGCAACCGTACTCAGTGACCACGGGTGATTTTAACGGTGACGGCAATCTGGACATCGTGGTCACGAGACGGCAAGTTGGATCTGCTCCTGACCATGGCCGACGCTAGCACCGAGACTCTCAGTCTGGACGTGATGCTGGGAAAAGGCGATGGCACGTTTACCTCCCCTGTCGTTTACGCCTCGCCTACGCCAAGCGATGTCTTTACGGCGGACTTCAACGGTGACGGAATTGTCGACGTTCTGATGGGTAGCTCTATCTTCCTTGGCAAGGACGATGGAACATTCCAGACGGCCATCGCGCTCACTGCCGGCTGCGTGGCCCAGTCCGTTGGCGATGTTAACGGTGATGGTAAAGCCGACCTCGTGGGATCTGCTCCTCATCAGACCAACAGTGGCTCGCAGAGTTACGAGCTTGACGTTTGCCTCTCCAACGGCGATGGAACATTTACGGCACTCCTGCCAGTCGGCGGCTTTGATAAATTCATCACATTCCCCTTCATCGCGGACATCAATGATGACGGAAAAGCCGATCTGGTGGAGCTGGGCGGCATAAGTGGGGGCTTTAGCGTGCTGCTGGGAAATGGCGACGGCACTTTCCCCACGGTGGCATTAGACGATTTCGGTATTCCGGTTACGCCGTTCCAAATTGAAGATTTCACCGGAGACGGCCACCCGGATGCCCTGGTTTATGTGAGTCAGCCCTCTGGCCAAAGCGGTCTCATCACTCTCATCAATGCGAGCGGAGCTCTAACTCCCGATTTTGCGATTTCCGCATCGCCGGTGTCGCCGACCGCCACCGCCGCCGGACTTCTCTCTGTCTCCGGCATCGACGGCGACGGTGATGGCGGGGCAGACGGCGACCTACACGCTTTCGTTAGGGGCGGCCGGAGGATTTAGCGGAAATGTCGCGTTGAGTTGCAGTGGGGCGCCGGCAATGGCGACGTGCAGCGTTTCGCCGGCGATGGTGTCGGTGGGCGGAGCGACCGCTGCCACGGCGACGGTTTCGGTGACGACCACGGCGAGATCGGAGCTACCGTTGCCGGTGGGCAATCCGTCGCCGAGGGAATTCCCGGGTCGTCCGACCGCGCTACTGGCTGCTCTGATGGCGATGCTGGTTCTCGCTTGGATCTGCACAACACAGAAGAACCAGCGGCTGCGGTGGGCACCAGTGCTGACAATGGTGTTGGTGCTCGTTCTCGGAATCACGCTGACGTCCTGCGGCGGTAGTAGTTCGGGTGGTGGTGGTGGCGGAACTGTTCCGACTGGCACCCAGGCCGGAACCTATACGATCACGGTGTCTGCGACTGCTACGGCAGGTTCGAGTACGCTAGTACACACCACGAAGCTCACGTTGGTCGTGCAGTAGCGGCCTTCTGCTTATTCTTGGCGCGGCACGCAACGCGTCCGCCAACCTCGCGGCCGTTACGACTGCGGATGGAAGCCGGACTGGCACTAAGAAAATCAGGTCAAGAGGCCACGCACCCGGGTGGTAAGGATCTCGCGGGCGGTGGCGGCGGGCACCAAACGCTCTAGCATGCCGAGGTCGGCGTCGATGGTGATGTCGGTGTCGGTGACCTCGATGGTGCCTTTGATGGGCGTGCTGAACAGACCAATCTTCGCGGTGAGTCCGAAAGTTAGCGTGCTTCCCTGCCAGTTCCTGCTGACGTCCTTGAGTTTTACCCCGTGCAGCTCTGGTGCTTGAAATAACTGGTCGAAGGAGCGATCGACCGATTGTATGACTTCTGCCTTCGTCCGATTATGGGCGACCGTGATCCGCACGTTCGTGTGTCCTCGTTGGAAGAATACACCGGCCTGGCGTCTGGAAGAAGGAGTTGTGTTGATTGAAATCGCAGCTTGGCCGGGTTCGGGCGGTTTTTTTTGCGTCCAACGAAACAACAGGCGAGTATGCGTGGGAATTAAGGTTGCTGTTTTTGTTGGTTGGACCGATCTAAAGATCGGCCACTACAGGGGGCGATTACGATGCTGGTGCGAGTACGATGGGCCGCGATTGCGGTTTCATTTTTGCTGCGGCAATTTTACCCAAGCGGCGTTTTGTTTTGAGGAGTCGAGGACTGCGGCTATGAATTGGACTCCGGCTACGCCGTCGTCGACTGTGGGGACTAGTAGGGACTGCGGGTCTGGTGGGCGGTTGGCTTGGCGGGCGGAGATTTGTTCGGCCAGGTCGGTGTAGAGCTGGGCGAAGGCTTCCAAGTAGCCCTCGGTGTGGCCGGAGGGGATGCGGCTGGCGTGTTTTGCTGCGGGCGTGGCAGCTGCGCCGTTACGGCTGAGCGTCATCGTCGGTTTGCCGTATTGGCTGAAGTGAAGATAGTTGGGATCTTCCTGGGACCAATCGAGGCCGGCTTTTTCGCCGTAAATGCGCAGGCGGAGATTGTTTTCGTTGCCGACAGCTACCTGGCTGGCCCAAAGCATGCCGCGTGTGCCGCCTTGGTAGCGAAGCAGGACTTGGACGTTATCGTCGAGGCGTCGGCCGGGGACGAAGGTCGAGACGTCGGCGGCTAGTTGCTCGGCGGTTAGGCCGCTTACAAAGCAGGCGATGTTGTAGGCATGGGTGCCGATGTCGCCCAGAGAGCCTGCAGGGCCGCTTTGAGCTGGGTCGGTACGCCAGACAGCTTGCTTTTGGCCCGTCGTTTCGAGCGGAGTCGTCAGCCAGTCTTGCGCGTATTCGACCTGGATCAGGCGGATGTGGCCTAGTTCGCCAGCGGCGATCATTTCGCGGGCTTGGCGGATGGTGGGGTAGCCGGTGTAGTTGTGAGTCAGGCCGAAGATCAGGCCGGATTTTTTTACGATTTGGGAGAGGGCTTCGGCGTCTTCTACCGTGGTGGTCAGGGGCTTGTCGCAGACTACGTGGATGCCTGCTTCCAGGAATGCTTTGGCAGGGGCGAAGTGGAGATGATTCGGGGTGACGATCGAGACCGCGTCTATGCGGTCTTGGCGTTTCGATTCGGCTTGCGCCATTTCTGCGAAATTGGCATAGGCGCGGTCGGCGGCGATGTGGAGGTCTTGCGCGGCTTTGCGACCTTTTTCGGGGTCAGAGGAGAGAGCTGCGGCTACCAGTTCGAAGCGGTCGTCGATACGGGCGGCTATGCGATGGACGGCGCCGATGAAACCGCCGGGACCGCCGCCTACCATGCCTAGTCTTAGGCGGCGGGAGGCGGTTGAGGTTGGGGTTGCGTCTATGGCCATTGGAGTTTTCCTTTTGTTTGCTTTTCTCGTTTCGTTACCGACTTCAGCGCTGACGGCGCCTGCATCTTATGAAGTATGCCCACGCTCCATCTAAATCCCGCCCTCTCGGAGAGGGCGGCTACAAGGGGTGCGGTTGATCGCCTGGGAGAATCGTTCCTTTCTAGGTTAGGCCTAGCATGCGCCGGTTTGCGGCTTGGTCTGCGCCGGAGCTGGCGAAATCGTCGAAGGTGGTGGTGGCGGCCTGGATGATGTGTTTGGCGATGAAGGGGGCGCCCTCGGCGGCGCCTTGCTCGGCGCTCTTGATGCAGCATTCCCATTCCAGTACGGCCCAGCCCGGAAAATTGTATTGCGTGAGCTTCGAGAAGATTCCTTTGAAGTCGACTTGGCCGTCGCCCAGAGAGCGGAATCTTCCGGCGCGATTGATCCAGGATTGAAAGCCGCCGTAGACGCCCTGGCGGCCTGTCGGAAGGAACTCGGCATCCTTCACGTGAAACATTTTAATGCGTTCGTGATAGAGGTCGATGTATTGCAGATAGTCAAGCTGCTGGATAACGAAGTGGCTCGGATCGTAGAGGAGGTTGCAGCGCGGGTGATTGTCGAGACGTTGGAGAAACATTTCGAAGGTGACACCGTCGTGGAGATCTTCACCGGGGTGGATCTCGAAGCAGAGGTCGATATCGGATTCGTCGAAGGCGTTGAGGATGGGGCGCCACCGGGTGGCTAGTTCGTCGAAGGCAGTCTCGACGAGGCCGGCGGGGCGCTGCGGCCACGGGTAGAAGTAGGGCCACGCTAGCGCGCCGGAAAATGTTACGTGGGCGGTAAGGCCGAGATTGGCGGACGCTTTGGCCGCGAATCGCAATTGCTCGACGGCCCAGGCCTGGCGGGCTTTCGGATTGCCGCGGAGCTCGGATGGTGCGAAGCCGTCGAAGGCGATGTCGTACGCGGGATGTACGGCGACGAGTTGACCCTGCAGGTGCGTCGAAAGTTCCGTGATCGCGAGGCCGTGGTTGGCGACGATGCCGCGGATGGCCTCCGCGTAGGTTTTGCTCTCGGCGGCGCGCTTGAGATCGAACAGTCGCGCGTCCCAGGTCGGAATTTGCACGCCTTTGAATCCGAGCTTGGCGGCCCACGCGCAGATGTTGTCCAGCGTGTTGAATGGCGCGTGGTCAGCTGCAAACTGCGCGAGAAAAATTGCGGGTCCCTTGATCGTTTTCATTCCTTAGCTCCAACCTGCGTCTATGGTGAAATCCTGGGCGGTGCACTTTGATGCGGCGTCTGAAGCTAAAAACAGTGCCATGTTGGCGATGTCTTCAGGAAGGACGCGTGCGTTCAGGCACTGGCCAGCCATTACGTCCCGCTCAAACTCCGGCGTGAACCACAGCTTGATTTGGCGCTCGGTCCAGACGGCTCCGGGAGAGATGGAATTCACGCGAATGCCAAGTGGGCCGTACTCGCGGGCTTGCGTGCGGGTGAGACCGATGACGGCCGCTTTGCACACGCTGTAGACAGGCAGGCCCGTGAGTTTGAGGCGCCAGATAATCGAACTCAAATTGATCATGGCGCCGCCGCCGAGGCGCTTCATTTGGTACGCGACCGCTTGGGACGCGAAAAACATGTGGCGAAGGTTAACGGCGACGCGGTTGTCCCAGTAGGAATGCGTGACCGCTTCAAAATCGTGGCGGGCGTCGCTAGAGGCATTGTTGATGAGAACGGCGATGTCGCCCAGTTCGGAACCTATTTTTTCAATCGCGGTTTGTAAGGCCGGGATGTCGCATACATCGCATGCAACAAATTTGGGCGCATTACCGGTTTCCTTTTCAACTTGTTGAACCAGCGTTTGACTGGCTTCCTCCGCGATGTCCACGAAGGCTACGCGGGCGCCTTGCTGGGCGAATTGCCGGGTAAAGGCCGCGCCGATGCCGCTCCCGCCACCGGTGATGAGCACCGTTTTGTTGGCGAGATCGGGATACGTCGCCCGGCTAACGTTCGTACTGTCGAGGGTCATCATTTCGCGAACCGTTACTCTACCGATTCACCGTTTCAAAGGGAAGGTCTGAAGAAGGCGCGGCAGCACGAAGCGGAAGAATTGGTCGGAATCGGAGGCGAGGCACGCGGAAGCGTTCGGCGCGCCCGCGCCGACGCGTGTGTTGCCGTCCTTGTCCACGGTGATCGCCAGCGGCGTAACCGGGCAGAGAGTGGGATCCAGCACGTAGGCGACTGCCATCACGTCGAACAGCGTCGGCGTTTGCTGGCCCCATTCGTGATACAGCAGCGTGAGGGCGTCCGTTAGTGGGGTGCCTTGCCGGAACAAGAGAGCGCGTTTTTCTTCGTCGAGCTTCAGCTGCGTGGAATCGAGCGGCATCATGAAGACGGGAACGCCGCTGGCGAATAGCTTTTGCGCGGCGGGCACGTCACTGTAGATGTTGTACTCCGGTTGGGGGCCGCGGTCGGGCGTGAAGCCGAGGTCGCCATAGGCTTTATAGATCGAGCCCCCCATCAAGACTACGCGCTGCAGCTTTCTGAATGTCGCGGCGTCGCTGTCGATGGCCACGCCAATGTTGGTCAGCGGACCGATGGCGATGAGCGTGATCCCGGCGGGATTTTTGCGGATGCTGTCGAGGAGGAAATCCACCGCTGGTGGATGGGGCTTCGCGGGCGGACCAGCCTCGGCCCAGCGTGCTTGAGAAAAAGGAGTCTTGCTTTGCGTGCGGATCCCTTCTGCGACAGGGATGCTTGCGCTACCGGTTTCCGCGAGCAGGCGATCGACGAGCCGGGCGCGAAGTTGCGTGTCTCCCCACGCGGTCGTGATGCCAAGAATTTCCAGTTCGGGGCTGGTAAGCGCGAGGCCGACCGCGAAAGCGTCGTCTACATCGTCGCCAATGTCGGTGTCGATGATGATTTTCGTTTTTGCAGCGGATGCCGGCGGGGTGCCCGGCGCCAATGGCGCGGAAGTCTGAGCGCGAAGCATTGAGGCGGCGAATAAAAGAGCAATCGCAGCACACGACGTCCGGATCAAAAAGCCTTTCCGCGATGCTATCGACATAGTTGCCGCGGGGAGTATCACTCCGGGCGGGCATTTTGCGCAAGGAGCTTCGGAAATACGGTCGGACGGTTGCGGTGGAGCAAGACTCAGGGGACAGAACTATCTGCGGCCGAAGTACACAACCAGGCCGGCGGACAGCCGCAGATCATTCTGGATACCAGGGGTGTTGGTGAGGCGAGTGACGCGGGTCATGAGGTAGTCTGCTTCAAACACGCGGACCGCCAGTCCCTGCAAGACCCTCCAATCGGCGCCGCCGCCCGCGATCAGGGCGAAACCGTTTGTGCTCGCGGACTGATCGTCTACGCTGCCGCTCAAAAGAGCATAACCAGCCAATGCATGGGCATAGAAGATCCAGCGAGAACGCTCGGACCGGGAGCACAGGCGAGGGCCGGCGGTATAGGTGAACAGGCGCTCTCTCACTGAGGCTGGCCGCCAAAGTTGTAGCCGGCGACGTCGGCAGCGACGCCGAGCCACGGTTTCCAATTCCATGTGGCAGTGACGTTGCCGCCCTGAGAATTAAATGAGCCTCCGCCGTCGGACGAATTCGCGCGCAAGTACGAATAGTCAGCGGAAAAATCCAACTTGGCCTCCTGGCCGCGCGCGGATTGCGGGACCAGAAAAAGCGGCACGAGAGACAGCCACAGAGACCAGCAGAAATATTCGGCGAGTTTTGTGCGATGCGTCATCGTTCGGACCTTTCTAAGGTTGTATTTGCGATCGGCGCGCGCCCTGTGGCCTGTCGTCATCTGACGATGACATTCACCACCGTGGCGTGGCTGGTAGTGCCGGATGTGGCCGTGACGGTGAGGGCGTAGGGCCCGGCGGGCGTAGACTGCTGGAAACTCGAGGAACTGGCACAGCCACCCAGCGCAATGGCAAAGGTCGTTACGGCCAATAGCACGAGCGGAAGGAAAATTCTGCCCTTGCGCCGATGGGCGAGGCCCGGAGCCCCCAAGACCACTTCGGCGAACGGCATCCAAAAAAATACTTGTGAGGACGGACCTGAAAGGCGACGAGTGAACACCAGCGTTGTAGATGAAACTCGGTGGCGTGGTTTATGGTGAGCGTCTCGGTCGCCGGGCCGCTGCCGGAAAGAACCAGGACCGCGGGAGTGAATACCGCCGTGGCTTCCGGTGGAATACCCGAGACGGAAAACTGAACCTGCCCGGTGAATCCGCCCTGCGGCGTGAGCGTGAACGAAATCGTGGTGGGCTTGCCGGGTATCACGGTGGACGAAGCCGCCGAGGAAACAAAGCTGAAATCGGCGCCGGAGATCGTTTCCGTCAGGGTGGCGGAGGTGCTGGCGCTGAAATTGGCGCTTCCCGCGTACGTGCAAGTGATCGAGTGCGCGCCTGTCGCGAGCGTCGAGGTAGAGAGAGTCGCGACACCGGAACTGAGCGTGACGCTCCCGAGCGATGTTGTGCCGTCGAGACAGGTGACGCTCCCTGTAGGAGTTCCGGCGCTGGAAGAAACGGTGATGGTAAGAGTCACCGGCGCGCCTGGGGTGGCGGGGCTGGGCGAACAACCTACGTTCGAGAGACCGCCGCCGGGCGCGGGGCTGACGACCGTGATGGCGCCGAGTCCCACTGCGGCGACAAAAGAGTCTGGAATCGCCGCGGTCAATTTTTTGGAACTGACGAACGTCGTGGTGGGCGCAATACCTTTCCATTTCACGATGGACGTGTTTACGAAATTGGCTCCGAAGACCGTGAGCGTTACGCCCGTAACGCCTGGGTGAACGCTAGCCGGAGAGACGAAATCGATATATGGCACCGGATTCGGAGGTATTGCGAGGCACGAAGGACAGAAGATGGCCGCCGGAACGGCGAACCAGAGTAGGGCCCGCGTTACACAAGTGGAACGCGAGACGCAACGGCGGGATTCCAACATGGGCAACGGCTCCTCTTGAGGGGCATCTCGCAAAGTTCGGAGACTTCATTGCATCCCAAGAGAAACCGCGCGCCACAAGCTCGCGGCATTTCTATGCAGAGGAGACAGTAACAACAGGCGAGGGGGACGAGCAATGTTCGTCTCCCAGGGCGTTTCCTGGAACGCAATGCCCGTGCCGATCGACCGTTTCGCGTGTACCAGGGTTTGTCGTGTCCAGTTTCTGCCGCGTGAAGTTAGTTGCCGACTGTACGCGGGATGGCTGGCAGTTGTACGCTAGCGGTGCTGAGATGCGACTGGATTTACTTCCAGACAGGCTCGGACAATTACATCAGGACTGGAAGGTCTTCCTTGACGGAATCTTTGTCTACTTCCGAAGTGAAAGAGCTCACTAAGAAATACACCTATGGGACGTGGCGCCGGCAGAAAGGCTGGAACCCGCTTCATCTGGTCGATGCGGAAGGCTGCTACTTTACGGACGCGGATGGGAAAAAGTATCTCGATTTTTCCGCGCAGTTGATGTGCGTGACGCTGGGGCACAAGAACAAGGCGGTGATTCAGGCGATTCAAGATCAGGCGCGCGACCTGGCTTATGTGGGGCCGGGCTGGGCTACCACCATTCGCGCGGAGTTGAGCAAGCGCTTAGTGGAAGTGCTTCCGCGAGGACTCGACAAATTCTTCTTCACTACGTCTGGTACCGAGGCAAATGAAGCGGCGTTCAAGATCGCGCGCATGGTTACCGGCAAGACCAAGATTATTTCACGCTACCGCTCGTACCACGGATCAACAATGGGTTCGATCGCCGCGACAGGTGATCCGAGGCGTTGGGCGATGGAACCAGCGGGCAAGATACCCGGGGTCATCTTCGCGCCCGAAGTGAACTGCTACAAGTGTCCACTCCTGCACGAATATCCGGGCTGTGGTATCGCTTGCGTGGAGTACATCGAGCACATGATCGCGAATGAAAGCGACGTGGCCGCGGTGATTATCGAGCCGGTCGTGGGCACGAATGGCGTCTTGATTCCGCCGAAAGAGTATCTGCCGCGACTGCGGGAGATTTGCAATCAACACGAAGTACTGTTGATCGCGGACGAGGTGATGACCGGATGGTGCCGCACCGGAAAGTGGTTTGCCGTCGATCACTGGGGCGTCGTACCCGACATCCTGACGACCGCCAAAGGCATCACGAACGCTGCCATTCCGCTGGGTCTTTGCGCCACTTCCGAGAAGATCGCGAGCTACTTCGACGATCATTTCTTTTCACACGGCCATACCTACGAGGCGCATCCGTTGACTTTGGCGCCCGCGGTCGCCTCGATTCAGGAAATGAAGCGGTTGAATCTGGCGGCGCGTGCGGTGGAGCTGGGCGCGTATATCGGGCCGAAGCTGAATGAATTGAAGCAGCGGCATCCTTCAATCGGCGAAGTTCGCGGCATCGGAATGTTCTGGGGCGTGGAACTGGTGCGTAACCAGAAGACGAAAGAGCCGTTCAATACGATGAAGGACAAAGTCGCCGGTACACCGATGCTTGTGGACAAAGTCGCTGCGCGCATGATGAGCAACGGAGTTTATCTCCAGGCTTGGATGAGCCACTTCGTAATCGCGCCACCGCTGATTGTGACGGAAAAAGAGATCGACCAGGGCTTAGCTGCGTTTGATGAGGCGCTGAGCATCGCGGATCAGGAAGTACAAGCATAAGCGCGCCAACCGTACGCTGAATGTGACACCGTGATGTCCACTCAGCGGATAATACGAGACAAGTTTTATTGATTCACGCCGCTGGCAAGAATCCCGCCATCGACCACCAGCAAGTGGCCCGTGACAAAACTTGCGGCGTCGGAAGCCAAAAACACGGCTGCACCCACGAGTTCTTCTAATTTCCCAAAGCGGCCCATCGGCGTGCGCATCAGAAATTCCCTTCCACGCGCAGTGCCGTCGAGAAGGGCTGCGTTCAAGTCCGTTCGAAGCACCCCCGGCACGATAGCGTTCACGCACACATCGTGTCGAGCCCATTCGATCGCGAGGGATTTCGTCAGTGAGGCCACCGCGGCTTTGCTTGCCGAGTACGCAGCAACTTCGTATAAGGCGACGAAGGAAGACAGCGAGGCGATGTTGATGATGCGGCCGCGCTTGCGCTCGATCATGTGACGCCCAAAAACCTGGCAGGCCCGCAGCGTGCCGTTTAAGTTGGTCGCTAGGATGTTGTTCCACTCGGATTCCGGCACCTCGAGCGTCGGCGTGCGCTTGGTAGTGCCGGCGGAGTTGACGAGGATGTCGACGCTTCCAAATTCCGTGACGGCGGCCTGCAAGAGCGCTTCCAGGCTGTTTCGATCGTTTACATCGGAAGGGATGGCCAGGGATCTGCGGCCGATCTTCTTGATTTCAGCGGCCGCGGATTCGACGAGCGCCGTGCGCCGCCCGGTGGGCACAACATTGGCTCCCGCTTGCGCCAATCCCTTGGCGATGGTCAGGCCGATGCCGGACGTTCCGCCGATCACGACAGCGGTTTTCGAGGTTAAATCGAGCGCAGGATATCCCATCGGTGAAAACCCTCTTCGGGGTACGATTTAAGAACTCGAAAAGCACTCCTTGAAGAGCTTTCCGGCAGCGCCGAGTTTACGAGTTGCAGCGATTTCTCGCAACTCGCGCACTCACTGGACCCCACCTTCTACTCGGGCCTGAGTTCCACGTAATCCAGCGCTGCGTGTTCGTCGCGGTCCGGAATTCCCTGGATGCGGATTTGTTCTCCGGGGTTAAGCTCGAGGCCATCGATCCGGCGGCGCGTGGAAGAATCGCTGCCAATTTTCGTGGCTGGCAGTTGATCGTTGGCCACCCAACGATCGACCAGCTTGTCGCCGACGAAGACACTGAATTTCGATTCGCCGTTTTTCTGGTCGAAGTAAACCACATCGAGAGAGTAGCGACCCGCATCGCGATTGAACCGGAACGAGGCCGAGCAGCCTTGCGGCCCCGGACATTCAATGGCTTTGCCCCCCGAAGCGTTCTCCCAGGGCGTCACATCGACCGGAACGTATCCTTGCAACTGCATCGCTTCGGCCTCGACGCGATTTGGAAAATGCCCCGCGCGCCCTTTCGAATCAGTGATGCCGGATTCGCGAAGGAAATAGTTGCAAATCGCGTCGCGCCAGACGATGGCGTGGCCCGCCTGATATTCCAGGCGTGCCAGCACGTCGGTATAGCGCTCGTTGTCCACATGCTGCTTGAGAGATTTCCACTGACGGACGAATTCCTCGACGTGAGCAGCGCCCTCATAGTGGGAATCGTAGATGTGTTGAATCACGGTTTTCCCCGAATGTAGAACGTATGTGTAGGAAACGTGGTGAAAGAATAGGAGCAATTCGTCAGGCGTGCTTGCAAGCGATTCGTAAATCCGCGCAACGGGTGAGCGATACTGACCGGCAAATCCAGTTCCGGTCGCCACCGTGCGGTCCATGCCGATGCCTTCTTTGTCTGCGCGGTGCCATTGACCCCAGCCGTTCTCTTCCGACGATTCAATGCCAGGTCCGTAGTGGCTGCCAAGAATGTCGGTCAGCGTTTGTGCCCCGAGCGGGCCGGTATAGCTTTCGTAGGCAGGCCAAGACGCGAGCTGCATGTTTACGATCGTGCGCACAACCAGCGGATCGTTTCCGAACGTGAGTCGTGCCCACTCCTCAGCGATCGCTCCCGGATTCGAATCCGGATTCCAGGCAAGCCGGCCAAACCCATAAAGATTCGCCATCGCCAGCGGGTGCGCAAGCCAGTTGGTATCCAGGCCCGCATTCACGATTCCCACGAAACCACCCAGTGGACGATGAAAAGTCTTGCCGGACACCAGATCCCTGACTGGCGATCCATCTTCGCCGGCGTGCAAGTCGAAATCGAGCACCTGCTTCCACATGGGCGCTAGGAAACAGAGATGACGCTGCTGACCGGTATATTCCTGGGTGATTTGCAGTTCGATGGCCTCATTCGTTTTCTCGAGCCCGCTGAATAATGGCGACACCGGTTCGCGCGCCTGAAAATCGATGGGGCCGTGTTTGATCTGGATAATCACGTTGTCATCGAACTGGCCATCGAGCGGATGGAAATTGTCGTACGCCGCTTTGGCGCGATCATTCTTGGGATCGCGCCAGTCGAGATGATGGTTGTAGACAAAGGCGCGATAGAAAACGATCCCGCCGTGCGGTTTGAGTGCGTGAGCGATCACGTTGGCAGCGTCTGCCGGTGTGCGATGGTAAGTCGAGGGGCCCAGGCGGCCTTCGGAGTCCGCCTTCACAACGAATCCGCCGAAATCGGGAATCTGTTTGTAGATTTGCGCGACTCGGTTTCGCCACCACTCTTGTACGCGCGGATCGAGCGGGTCGAACGAATCCAGGCCGCCGATGAGTTTGGGGCTGCTGAGATCGACCGCAATCGTAAGGCGAATACCCCACGCGCGGAACACGTCGGCGACGCGAACCAGTTGCGGAAGGAAATCGTCTTCGAGCGCGCGGGGATTCGCGTTTACGTTGTTGATCGCACACCCGTTGATGCCAACCGAAGCCAGCAGGCGCGCGTAATCGCGCACGCCCGTAAGATCGGCGCGAACGCTGCCGTTGTCGAAAAAGATGGAGCGACCAGCGTAACCACGTTCAATGCTGCCGTCGAGGTTGTCCCACTGATTGACCCAACGGATTGGCGCGGCGGGTTGCTGGATTTCGTCGAGATGGTCGATGGGCTCTCCGCTGGCAATTTTGCCGAGCAATGCGAAGACGCCGTAAAGGACGCCGCGGTCGGTCGCGCCGATGATGATAAATGACGACGGACTGTTCCGCTTTCGGCGGCCGTCGCCCACTTCTGCCTTTAGCCAGAAAGCGTCGCCTTGGAAATTTGAGGCGTCTGGAGGTTTGGGGACGCGTGAACTCGCGACGGCGAGAAGAATCGCCGGTACGTCGGTGGCGGTTAGCCGTCGTAGTTTTACGCCAAGCATTCCTTGAATGCCACGGGTTAGCTCTTCTTGGGCGGACCGCAGGATGGGGGACTCATCGTCAATCGCGAAGAATCGGGGTAAGAAGTCGTATTTTTTCGAGACGGATCTGTCGAGTGGAGCATAGCGCAGCCAAGCGTCGTAGCCGTTTTCGGCGCGAGAACTCGATGGCGTGGTGAAGGCGATCAGTAAAAGCGCCGCGACCCCGGTGATGTGGCGCAGGTTCACGGGTCGTGTGCGGATGTGGATGGTGAATCGCAAAGGCACGCCAGAATTTATCATGACTTGCCAGGACGGTGGCAGCGAACGCGTCGATTGTGGCACTCTTGCGCGTGAACATTGCTTCCACTCGAGCTCATTGGAGAGGGATTCGTCGCTATGAAAATTGTGGACGCGAAGGTGATCGTGTGCTGCCCGGGACGCAATTTTGTCACGCTAAAGATTGTCACCGAAGACGGAATTCACGGCTTGGGTGACGCCACGCTGAATGGGCGCGAACTCGCCGTCGCTTCGTACCTGACCGACCACGTAGTGCCGCTGCTCATCGGCCGCGACGCCCGCCGCATCGAGGACGGCTGGCAGTACCTGTATAAGAGCGCTTACTGGCGCCGCGGGCCGGTAACCATGGCGGCGATTTCGGCGGTCGACATCGCGTTATGGGATATCAAGGCGAAGAGCTTGAATACGCCTGCCTACCAATTGCTCGGCGGCGCTTCGCGGGAAGGCGTGCTGGTTTACGGGCATGCCAGCGGCGGCGACATCGAGGAAACCGTGCAGGCCGTGGCGAAATATAAGGACGCCGGTTACAAGGCCATTCGCGCCCAGTCGGGAATTCCCGGGCTATTAAGCACGTATGGCGTGGGTCGCGGATCACTCTACTACGAGCCAGCGGAGAAAAACGCTCCGCCCGAGAGTCTCTGGTCCACCGAACAATACTTAAATTTCGCGCCGCAGCTTTTCTCGCGATTGCGCAGGGAGTTTGGACCGGACGTACATCTTCTGCACGACGCGCATCACCGGCTGACACCGATCGAAGCCGCTCGGCTAGGCAAGGAACTCGAACCCTATCACCTGTTTTGGCTGGAAGATCCGACACCTGCGGAACTGCAGGAAAGTTTCCGCCTGATTCGCCAGCACACCACGACGCCGCTGGCTGTCGGCGAAGTCTTCAACAGTATTTTCGATTGCCAGCAGCTCATTGAGGAGCAATTGATCGACTACATTCGCACCGCCGTGGTTCATGCTGGCGGCTTCACGCAGATGAAAAAAATTGCCAGCCTGGCCGAGATGTATCAAGTGCGGACAGGGTCGCATGGCGCAACGGATATGAGCCCGGTGTGCATGGCCGCCGCGCTCCACTTTGACCTGAGCGTGCACAATTTTGGAATTCAGGAATACATGCGGCACTCTTCGGAGACCGACAAGGTCTTCCCGCACTCGTATTCGTTCAAAGACGGATGGATGCACCCGGGAGAAACGCCAGGTCTCGGCGTAGATATCGACGAAGCGCTGGCGGCTCAGTATCCGTACGAGCGCGCCTATTTGCCAGTCAATCGAAAGCTGGATGGAACCATGCACAGCTGGTAGACGGAGTTTTGGCGCGAGAGGCAGCCCGAATCAACCGCGGGTCGCAGGCACGTTTTGCACTTCCGACGTAGCCGGGAGCTCGAGTCCAAGATACTGGCGCGCGTTTTCGAAGCAAATATTCCGAACCAGGGAGCCGATGAGCCCCTCATCACTCGGAAGTTCGCCTCTCTCCATTTCCTGACCAAGCAAATTGCACAGGACCCGCCGAAAATATTCATGGCGCGGGAACGACATGAACGACCGCGAATCCGTAACCATCCCGATGAAGCGCGACAGCAAGCCATTGTTGGAAAGCGCATTCATTTGCCATTCGATGGCCTCTTTTTGATCCAGAAACCACCACCCGCTGCCAAACTGAATTTTCCCCGCCGTCACTCCATCCTGAAAACTTCCCGCAGCCGTCGAAAAAACATAGTTGTCGGCGGGATTGACGTTATAAATGATCGTCTTTGGGAGCGCATTTTCCTGCTCCAATGCATCGAAGTACTTGCAAAGGCTTTCCGCTTGGTTCCAATCCCCAATGTTGTCATAGCCGGTGTTTGGCCCGAGCCGCTGCGTCGCGCGCGTGTTCACGTTGCGCAGCGCTCCCAGGTGCAACTGCTTCGTCCAGCCTCGTTCCGCGTCCAGCCGGCCGAAAAAAATCATCATGAACGATGCAAACTTTTCTTCGTCGGTCGGGGAGGCTCCACGGCCCGAGCGCGCCTTCGCAAAAATGACTCCGGCCTGAGTCTCGGTGCACGGGGTGGCGAAGCTATGCTTCAGACCATGATCGGAAAGCCGCGCGCCATTCGCATGAAAAAAATCGTGGCGGTGCTTGAGCGCGTCCAGAAACGCGGGGAAACCGGACACCTCCATCTTACTTGCGCTTTCGAGCCGGCCAATCCAGGCGTTGAACGTATCGGGTTGCCCTACCAAAAGTGCATTGTCCGGTCGAAACGCCGGATACATGCGCAAGCCCGGAACCGCGCCGTTGAGCTTGCGGTGATGCGCTAGGCCGTCGCAGGGATCGTCCGTCGTGCACACCACGCGCACGTCAAATTTTCGCAGTATCCCCTGCGCTGTGAGTTCGCTGTTCTGTAATTGAAGGTTGGCGCGTTCCCAGACCGACTCTGCGGTGATCTCATCGAGGAGGTCGTCAATCCCAAAATAGCGTTTCAGCTCCAGATGCGTCCAGTGGTAGAGCGGATTGCGCAGCAGGAACGGAACGGTACGCGCCCAAGCGAGGAATTTTTCATAAGGCTTGGTCTCGCCGGTTACATGCGATTCGGGAATTCCGTTGGCGCGCATGACTCGCCATTTGTAGTGGTCGCCTTCGAGACAAGTCTCAAACAAATTCTGGAAGCGGCGGTCTTCGGCGATATCGGCCGGAGGAAGGTGCGAGTGGTAATCCAGAATGGGTTGCTGCGCAGCGTAGTCGTGATAGAGCTTTTGCGCCGCCTTGCAATGCAGCAGGAAGTCATCGTGGATGAAATCCATGACCTCTCCGGTAGCCTTTAAATGTGCGAAGGCAAATCGTGTTGCGCGCCGGGACCGACGTTCCCAAGTCCTCCGCGCGAACGCCGGCTCGACAGTCCGAGCAAGGCGCCCGGAATATTCTACCGTACAGTCGCTTGCGAGCTATCGAACTCCGGCAAGAACATCGATCGTCAGTTGGTCCAGTCGCTCGTAGGGCAGCCGTTTCTTCAGGATGGTGGTTTTGTCGAAGGTGTGTGCCAGCAGCGCCGCGGCGCCCTTCGGTGAATAAGAACCCACTTTCGGGCTCCCGTTCGCGTGCGAACTCACGTCTTTGAGAATGGCTTGAATTTCCTGGTCAGCGTTCCAATGCGCCGCTTTTTCCTTGAGGATCAGGTAATTGCGCATACAGCCTCGGGCAAAATCCTTCACGCCCTCGTAGTCTTCCGTGCGGTAGGCGTGGGCGTCAAAGTGGCGCGAGCCATCGTAGCCGACATCTTCCAGGAATTTCACAAGCCAGAACGCCGCTTTGATATTCACCGAACCAAAACGCAGGTCCTGGTCAAATCGCCCCGGCATCTGGTCATTCAGGTCGATATGAAACAGCTTGCCGGCCTCCCACGCCTGGGCCACATTGTGTAGAAAATTCAGCCCAGCCATGGTCTCGTGCGCGAATTCAGGATTGACGCCTACCATTTCCGGATGATCCAGCGTGGCGATAAATCCTAGGTAGTGACCCGTGGTAGCCATGTAGATATCGCCGCGAGGCTCGTTCGGCTTGGCTTCCATCGCGATCTTGAAACCGTATTTCTTGTCAATGTTGTATTCGCAAAGATAGTTCACGGCCTCGCGCAAATGCTTGATCGCGTCCGCGCCCGGCCGGCAAGCGTCCGTCTCAACGCCTTCGCGTCCGCCCCACAGCACAAATATCTTGGCTCCAAGATCCGCGCCCAGGTCCATCGCCCGCATCGTCTTTTGCACCGCGTACGCTCGGACCTCCGGATCGCTGGCTGTAAAAGCTCCGTCGCGAAAAACGGGGTGCGTAAACAGCGACACCGTGGCCATCGGAACTACCAGGCCATGTTCCTTGCAGGCATTCTTGAACTCACCAACGATCGAATCACGCTCGGCGCAGGTTGCGTCGATCGGCACCAGGTCGTTGTCGTGGAGATTGACGCCCCAGGCGCCTACTTCCGCGAGCAGGGCGACGATGTCGACAGGTGAAATGACCGGCCGGACAAAATCTCCAAACGGATCACGTCCGCGATTCCCTACTGTCCACAGTCCGAAGGTGAATTTGTGTTGCGGCTTCGGCTCGTACGAATGATTCCTCGACATCAATGGCCTCCGATGCATTCCCTCGACGAAAATGCATCTACGAACTGAAAATCGATTTCATCGCCGGATAGATTCGACGATATGCAGCATAATTTTTTTGCATCACCTCGGCGTTAGCCGGATTGGGCTGGGTGCGACTGGCGACCCGCACCACGGAATCGCACGCCGCGTCCACGGAAGGCCAAATCTTTGCACCGACCCCGGCAAGAATCGCGGCGCCGTACGCAGCTCCCTCTTCGGCTTCAACTATCTCAACTTCGTGGTCGTAGACGTCGGCTTGAATCTGCCGCCAGAGCGGCGATCTCGCGCCGCCGCCACCCAAACGGATGCTTTTCACTGGCACCTTCATTTCTTCGAAGATCGTGAAGGTGTCTTTCAAGCTGAAGGCCACGCCTTCCAAGATGGCGCGCACGATGTGCGCGCGCGTATGCGATGCGGTCAATCCCACCAGCGCCCCCCGCGCGTCCGCGTCTAGGTGTGGGGTGCGTTCACCCATCAAGTACGGAGCCCACAGCGAACCGTCCGCGCCAGGTGCAACGGTGGCCGCTTCCGCGGTGAGTTTTTCGTAGGAATCGCCGGTGGATTGCGTAGCAGAGGACCCGAAGTTGTCCCGGAACCAGCGCAGCGACAGTCCTGCGGCTTGCGTTACCCCCATCACGTGCCAGCGCCCCGGAACCGCGTGGCAAAACGTATGTAAGCGACCTCGTGGATCCAACGCGGGGCGATCTGTTGCCGCAAAGACGACGCCGGAGGTTCCTATTGTCGCGCTGACGGCTCCTGGCGTAACGATTCCCATGCCCGTCGCGCCAGCGGCTTGATCGCCGGCCCCAGCGACCACCGGCGTCCCGGCGGCCAGCCCAGTTGCTGCGGCTCCAGTCGCGGAAACCTTTCCGCAGACGTCCGGTGATTCGTACACCGCAGGTAAGAGCGATGGATCAATTTCCGCCGCTTGCAAGACTTCGGTCGACCATCGCCGGTTCGCTACATCCAGCATGAGCGTGCCGGAAGCATCGGCCACGTCGATGGCGCGCTCGCCAGTTAAGCGGAATCGCACGTAATCCTTGGGCAGCATCACCGAACGAACGCGCTTCCAGTTTTCCGGCTCGTTCTCTCGCACCCAGAGCAGTTTGGTCAGAGTGAAATTGGGAAGGGCGGGATTACAGGTCAGTTGAATTAGCCGTTCGGCGCCGACCCGTTCGTTCAATTCCCTGCATTGCTTCTCGGTGCGCACGTCGCACCAGATCAGTGCTGGGCGGACCACTTCTCCCGCGGCATCCACCATCACGGCACCATGCATCTGTCCCGAAAATCCTACGCAGGAGATCTGATCGCCCCGCAAGTTTCCTTGCGCCAGCGCTTTGCGGACGGCGACGCCAGCGGCACGCCACCAGTCTTCCGGACGTTGCTCGGCGCACCCAATTTTCGGCGAGGCGAATGGCTCGTGCTCTTCGGTAGCCGCGCCGACGATGCGTCCTTTTTCGTCAACGATCAGAGCCCGCGTGCCGCCGGTGCCTACATCGATTCCAAGAACGTAGGAGGGCATGATCTAGCCCTGCCGTACCGAAAGAAGGTGTGATCTGGCAGGGGAACTAACGAAGTCCCGGACGATGCGCTGGGCGCGGCTAGATCGAGGAGTTTTTGACATGAGGGCAGGCTAACGGGAGCCGTACGCGGTGAAATGGGCAGCACATAGGCACGATGAAAAGCAATTTCTTTTACCGTGTACGTTAACGGTGGTGGTATAGTACCACGCACTTTTTGAATTGCAAGCATGCAGATTTTTTCTGGAGGCCATCCTTGACGCTGCTTTCCAAATTTCGATCCTCTCCCCGGGCGATTTTTCTTGTCGTTGCGGCCGCGTTTCTTAGCTCGTCAGCAATGGCCCAAAATACCTTGCCCTATCGCGACTCGAAGTTGCCGGTGGAACAGCGCGTGGCCGACCTGTTGTCCCGCATGACCCTCGAAGAAAAGATCGCCCAATTGGAGGGCGCCTGGGAGAACAAGCAGTTTTTCCACGACCCGCAAGAACTCTTTGTCGACGAGAAGGGTCAGTTTCTCCCCGAGCGCGCGGCTGCCCTGATGAAAAACGGCCTCGGCGAAATTTCGCGCCCGAGCGAAAATCGCGATCCCCGCGCGATGGCGGATTACACCAACACGGTGCAGAAATGGCTGCGCGACAACACGCGCCTCAGTATTCCCGTTATATTCCACGACGAATGCCTGCACGGACACGTGGCACCAAAAGCCACGTCCTATCCACAAGCCATCGCCTTAGCCTCGACCTGGGATCCCAGCCTTCTTCACGAAGTCTTCACCGCTACCGCCGCGGAAGCCCGCGCCCGTGGCGTCCAACAGTGCCTCGCCCCAGTGCTCGACCTGGCGCGCGACCCCCGTTGGGGCCGCACGGAAGAAACCTACGGCGAAGATCCCTACCTGGTATCGCGCCTGGGCGTGGCGGCGATTACCGGCTATCAAGGCACCGGCCCGGGCATCGACAAGGCGCACGTGATGGCAACCGCGAAGCATTTCGCGGTTCATGGCCAACCCGAAGGCGGCACCAACGTAGGTCCCGCGAACTATTCCGAACGCACCATCCGTGAATACTGGCTGAAGCCATTCGAAGCCGCCGTCAAGGAAGCCCACGTAGCGACGGTGATGCCCTCCTATAACGAAATCGACGGAATCCCATCGCACAGCAACAAGCACTTGCTCCTCGACATCCTGCGACACGAATGGGGATTCCAGGGATTGATAACGTCCGACTATTTTGGCCCGACAGAGTTGCGCACCGTTCATCACATCGTTGCCACCGAGGATGAGGCAGGCAGACTAGCCTTCGAATCCGGCGTAGACGTCGAGCTGCCGTTCAATCAAGCCTATGGCAGCCTGATCGACCAAGTGAAAACGGGAAAAGTGGCGGAAGCCGCGGTGGATCGCTCCGCGTCGCGCGTCCTCAGGGCCAAGTTCATGGCCGGTCTCTTCGACGACCCCTACGTAAACGCTGACTATGCGGAAAAAATCACCAACAACGCCGAGCACCAGCAGCTAGCCCTGAGAGCAGCCCACGAGGCGATCATCCTGCTCAAAAACCAGGACAACTTATTGCCCCTGGCGAAGAACAAATACAAGCGCATCGCCGTCATCGGCCCAAATGCCGCCGAAATACACCTGGGCGGCTATAGCAACCAACCGGGTCGCGGCGTCAGCGTTCTCCAAGGAATCAAAACGAAAGTAGGCTCCTCCGCGGAAGTTCTCTACGCCCTCGGCTGCAAGATCACCGAGTCGAATCCCGATTGGGATGCCGACAAAGTGGTCGTGGGCGATCCGGTTCTCAACGCCAAGCGCATCGAGGAAGCCGCCAAAGTTGCCGCGGCAGCAGATCTCGTAATCTTGGCGCTCGGCGGAAACGAGCAGACCTCCCGCGAAGCCTGGGCCGTCAACCATCCCGGCGATCGAGACAACCTCGACTTGCTCGGCAACCAGGACGACCTGGTGAAGGCCGTGCTCGCAACCGGCAAACCCACAATCGTCTTCCTCCAACACGGCCGCCCGAATTCCATCAACTACATCGCGGAACATGTCCCCGCCATCCTCGATGGGTGGTATCTGGGACAGGAAGGTGGCACGGCCGTAGCCGACGTGCTCTTCGGAGACTACAACCCGGCCGGGCGGCTTCCGATTACGGTCCCTCGATCAACCGGCCAACTTCCTGACTACTACTACCAGAAACCATCCGCAAAGCGCGAATATCTTGGCAGCACCGTCCTGCCGCTCTTTCCGTTCGGCTGGGGACTCAGCTATTCCATCTTCAAATATGCGAATGTCCGCGCGACCCCGGATTCCATCGGCCCTCAAGGCCGCACCACCGTCTCTGTCGACGTCACCAACTCGGGCGCCGTTCGCGGCGATGAAGTCGTACAGCTTTATATCCGCGACGACGTAAGTTCGGTCACCCGCCCGGTGAAAGAGCTTCGCGGATTCCGCCGAATCACTCTTAATCCGGGCGAAACAAAAACCGTGGAATTCACGGTGGGTCCCGAAGAACTTTCGTTTCTGAATCGAGACATGCATCGCGTCGTGGAACCCGGCACATTCACCATCATGGTCGGCGGGAATTCGATCGATCTGACCAACACAAAGCTCAACGTTGTCGAGCGATAGGCGCAATCCCGGCGCTTCAGCACGAAGCGTCAATTCGCCGGAGCGGAACGCCGCAAGTGCTGCAATTCATCGACGGTTTCGTCGATGCCATTGTCGATGTCGCGAACCAGCACGGCCCGGCACCGTGTATCGTTAATTTTAACAATTTTAACGCGCGACACATTCGAAACACCGCAGTACAGCCCCGTTAACGTACACGCCACTAGCTCTCTCACCCCTTCTCCAATTGCCTTTCACCGTGTACTCTAACAGCCGTAACACACCGGAGCGGCAATGGCCAAAGAGCGCCGCGGCATTCACCTGATCGCCGAAATGGCGAACGTCTCCATCGGAACCGTTGACCGCGCCCTGCACGGACGCGGCGGTATTAAGGACGCCACCCGCCAGCGCATTCTCCAGATCGCCCGGCAAATTGGCTACACCCCAAATCTCGCGGCCCGCGCATTATCCGTCACCAAAGCGACTGCCCGCATCGGCGTCTGCATGCCTCGCGAAATCCATTTTTTCTACGACCAGCTCTGGAGCGGAGTCCTCGAGGAAGCGCGCCGTCTCGGACAGGTAGGAATCCAGTTTGTGAATCGCCCCGTCCAGACCTTGGGCCACGACGATACCGAAGCCTTCAAAGAGCTGGTTGAAAGCGGCGTGGACGGTATCATCCTCACCGCGGGAAATCCGAAGGACCTGACGCCCCTTATTAATGATGCCGAGCAAAATGGGATCCCGGTCGTCTGCGTCTCAACCGACGCTCCCGACAGCAACCGGTCCACCGTCGTCTGTGTCGAACCCTTCCTCAACGGCTGCCTCGCCGGAGAGCTCATGGGCAAACTTCTCCCCCCGGGTTCCAAGGTCGCCGTCATTGTGGGCATGCTCACCGCCGAAGACCACCGCAAGAAGACCGACGGTTTTTCCGACACGTTCCCGAAGCACTGCGCCGGAGGAAAGGTTGTCGCCGTCGTTGAGGGTCACGAAGACGAGGACGAAAGCTTCCAGAAAACCTTTGAGCTCTTACGCCGTATCCCCACGCTTTCCGGTCTCTACGTCAACACGGTTAATTGCCTTCCCGTGTGTCGCGCTTTGGGTGCGCGTGGGCTGGCAGGAAAGATAAAACTGATTACCACGGACCTCTTCGCGGAAATGTCCTCGTACTTTCAAAAGGGTACGATCACCGCCTCGATCTACCAGCAACCCCATCGGCAGGGTCAAATTGCTGTCAGGCTATTAGCCGACAACCTTACGAACAAAACGAGTTTCCCACCCGCCATTCACCTTAGTCCCGGAGTCGTGATGTCCACCAACTTGCACCTGTTCCGCGAGATTAGAATCACCGACGCCAAGCTCCCCGATGCCATACTCAAGGGGGCGCGTTAACCCTTTAACCTGCCGAAAAGGCTCGCCACGTGCGGCTCCGCAACGCCGAACAAGCAGGGGCACACTCGCTCTTGAATTCCAAGTAACTCCTTATTATTAAATAGTTTACGGAAAACGCGACACTCCGCCAAGTTCCGCCCTTCCGAGTCATCGGACTCGCTTAGCGCTCGACATTGTATGTGATTCCAGGGCCAGAATATCGATACGCTGCGGGCCATTTAAGCAATAGTGTCGCTGTATTAAATCGAAAAAAATGCTTGACAACCATACCCGAATGGGAGGAATCTCCGTGTACGTTAACGGCGATACCAAATCGCCGTGGGGTGTAGGAGGCTTGAATGCATCTATTTTCCTCGTGTGGTCGGAGTGTCGTTTCAGCTCTGAAACATGCTCGGTTGCACCATCTTGCTGTGCTTTGTTTTACGCTGGTTGCCCTCTCATTTACCGTTAAAGCTCAGGACGCTGCGATCGTTGGAACGGTTACCGATCCTTCCGGCGCAAGCGTCGCAAACGTCAAAATAACGATGACAAACTCGGAAACTGGTCTGAGTCACACCGCCACGACCAGTGATTCCGGTCAGTATGTTTTTCCTGAACTGAAAATCGGCCACTACGATGCCAAGGCCGAAGCATCCGGTTTTAAGACCGCCGAACAAAAAGGCATCGTTCTTCAGGTCGGTGACCGCAGTCGTATCGATTTCCAAATGCAACTCGGCGGCGCGCAGGAAACTGTCACTGTCGAAGCCAATGCTGTCCGCGTCCAAACTGATACCGGTGAGCAGAGCAACGTCATCACCGACCAGCAGATGTCGCAGATCTCGGTCAACGGCCGCAGCATTTACCAGTTGGCTCAATTAACCCCTGGAGCTTCCAGCCAGATCAACGGCTTCGTTAACACTCCAGTTGGCGGTGACTCCAACGTTGAATTCAACGGCATGCGTCAGAACCACAACATCTATTTGCTCGATGGTGGCGAAGATGACGACCGCGGTGGCGCGGGCGGAATGAGCATCGCTCCCTCTACCGATGCAATCGCTGAATTTCGCGCTCTAACTTCAAACTACAGCGCGGACTATGGCTTGGCCTCGGCCGCAACCATGACCATGGTTCTGAAGTCGGGATCGAGCACGCTGCACGCATCCGCGTGGGAGTTCCTCCGCAACGATGCTCTCGACGCCCGTTACTTCTTCAATCCCGCCACAAACTTGAACGGCACCGACAACCAGGTTGCGAAGCTGCGACTGAACGTTTTCGGGTTCAACGTCGGCGGCCCAGTCACTTTCGGAAAGTTCTACAACAAAGATCGTAAGAAGACCTTCTTCTTCTACAACATGGAATGGCGCAGGCTGATCCAGGGCAATCTCACGAATGGTCAGACGGTTCCTCTTCCCAGCACTTACGGCGGTAACTTTGGCACCACGGCAATCAAGGTTCCTTCTGTCGCTACGGTTGCTCCCGGGGTTCTTTTCAAGAATTGCCCTGGTGGCGTTGCGCCTGCCGGAATCGTTCAAGGTACGCCGTTTCCCGCAAATACCATCCCGGCGTGCATGATTGACCCGAATGCTACTGCCCTTTTGGCGGCGGGTATTTTCCCGGCACCCACGTCGGGATCCAACTTCAATGGTCCGAGCAGTACTCCCACGAACTTGAAGGAAGAAGTCGTCCGCATCGATCATAACTTCTCCAGCAAGTTCTCGGTGTTCGGCCACTTTATCGCCGAGCAGGTCAGCCAAGGCTACTCGATCAGTCAGTGGAGCGGCGCGAACGTTCCCACCGTCGGCGACACCTTTGGCAATCCGTCCTACAGCGGTGTCGTTCACGCAACTTACGCGATCAACCCCAACCTGCTGAACGAGACGGCCTTCAACTACAACGGCAACCGCATCAACATCATTCCGTTCGCGGGCGCCGGCTTGGCCAGCTTGTCCTTGCCTGCGGGCTATGACGGTACCAACTCCAGGCTATTCACTGGACCGAACAATGACAACCGCATCCCCAATATCGACCTGAACGGTTCCACCGGCACGCACTTTGAGATTTCCAGCTGGCCGTGGCGCAACAAGGCCGACGATTACCAGATCCGCGATGACGTTTCTTTGACGAAGGGCGCTCACCAGTTAAAGATCGGTGGAAGCTGGGCTCTTTACAAAAAGACGCAGGATCTGTTCGGTCAAACGCAGGGTGGATTCGGCTTCGATGGCACTTTCAGCGGCAACGATTTCGCGGACTTCCTTCTTGGTGATGCCAAGAGCTATCAGGAACTCGCTGTCCAGGACGCCGGCCAATGGAACAACGTTTCGTGGGCCGCTTATGTTCAGGACAACTGGCGTGTAAGTCGCAAATTGACCGTAAACTTGGGCTTGCGTTGGGACGGCGTACCACACACCTACGAAGCCAACGACCGTATGGGGAATTTCTATCCCAGCCTCTATAACCCGGCTGACGCAGCAACGCTGCTTCCCAATGGCACCATCAGCCCGACCAGCCCAGGCTTGGGCACCAGCCCTAACAAAATTCTCGCTGGCGTTCCTCTATACCTCAACGGTATCGGAATGCCCGAGCAGAACGGCGTTCCAAAGGGCTTGGTGGACAACCACTGGGCTAACTTTGGTCCGCGCCTCGGGTTCGCCTACGACTTCAGCGGCACCGGTAAGAGCGTCGTTCGTGGCGGCTTCGGCATCATGTACGAGCGCATCCAGGGCAACGACATGTACAACGCCGGACCCAACATCCCGTTCAGCTTGCAAGTCAACGCTCCCGCCCCAGTCGAATTCTCTAATCCCACACTCTCACTGGCCACGGGCACAGCAGGAGTTCTCCCGATCAACCCGGCGGACATTACTGGCTTGAATAAGAGCGAGTACAAACAGCCCGCCAGCTATCAGTGGAGTCTCGCCGTGCAGCACTCATTCGGCGCGCGGACAGTGGGGTCGATCTCCTACGTCGGCAATACCAACCGCTTCCAAAACGACTACACACAATACAACTTGCCGCCCCAAGCCAATCTGATTCCCATCATCAACGGCGTTGCGGGCGCAAACTATGCCACGGCCGGCGTGCCCTATCCGGGCTTCCGTTCCATCCGCCTTTCGACCAATGAGGCGAACTCCCACTACAACGGTCTGCAGATGGACATCAACTCGCAGGTGGGCAAGGATCTGTTCCTCCGCGCCTTCTACACCTATTCCAAGACGATCGATCCAGGCACCGGCGGCACTGGCGGCCAGGACCTGCAGGACGTTTCGAACCCCTATCTGGGCTGGCAGTATGACAAGGGCCCGGGTGGCTATGACCGAACTCACAACGCCGTGGTCAACTTCATCTACGACATCCCCATATTCCGTCACAGCGACAGCCGGTTGCTTCGGACCGCGGTCGGTGGCTGGGAAGTTTCGGGGATCGTCACGCTGGTGTCCGGCATTCCGCTCAACATCGGCCTCAGCGGTGCTCAGAGCGGCAACGGCCTACCCAACGCCACCAACCGGCCGGATCTGGTCGGCAGCGTCTCGTATCCGTCAACCGTTAGTCCGACCGGACAACAGGTCATTCAATACATCAGTCCGACCGCATTCGCTGACCCCGCGATCGGTGCCTTCGGAAACCTGGGTCATAACGCACTCCGCGGCCCCGGCCGCGACAACTGGAACATCTCGCTGTTCAAGAGCTTCGTCTTCAGCGAATCTCGTGGCAGCCGGCTGGAATTCCGCGCGGAAACATTCAACACGTGGAATCACACCCAGTTCAACCAGGTCAGCACCAACTTCGGCGCCAGCAACTTCGGACAGTACACTTCTACCTTCGATCCGCGCATTTTGCAGCTCGGGTTGAAGCTTTACTTCTAGCCTGCGCGAGGTGGGGGCCTCTGGCCCCCACCTCGGCAGTTGGTTTTGCAGTACGTCTCAGTCGAGGACGCGGCGGGATAACTTCCCGCCGCGTTTTTTTGTGGTACAGGCATTCCTGCCTGTGCTCCGACAAAGAATCAAGAAGAGGTACACTAATCTGTCAAAGCCGTATAAGCGCCTTTGCAGGATGCAATCGGGTGCCGCACATTTGGTCTTTATGGGTGCGGGTTCTTTGACTTTCGCCCTGCAAGCCCGCTTGCGAACCACTGTAGCGGCCGCTTTCCGAAGCGGGCGCCGTCGCACCCCTCGATAAGGGGTTCTGGCTTTTGCATGCTGTAAGGCATTCTAAATGAATCAGGGACCCCTCTGTGAGCCGTACTGACGTTAATCTGGCCTTGGTTATCCTGGCCCTGTTCTCGTGTGTCACTGCGCGTGCCCAAACGCCCGCACCCTCTCCCGCACCTCAGCCAGACCTCGCCGAAGCAGAGAAAACCTTGCGCGCAGCCGTGCAGCAAGATCCGCGGGACGCAGCCGCTTTCGCCAACCTGGGGTTGGTGCTCTCCAAGGAAGGTAAGTACGATCAAGCAGTCCCTGCCTACCGGAAGGCCGCCACGCTAAACCCCAAACTGCCCGGCATCCACCTCAATTGGGGACTCGCAGAATTCAAGCAAGGCCACTTTCAGGAGGCCATTGTCTCGCTCACCCGCGCTTTAGCCACCGATCCCACTAACACCCAAGCCCGCACGCTCTTGGGACTCAGCTGCTACGGCGCCAAGCGATTCGCCGAAGCCTCGAAACATCTGGAGATCGTTGTAAAGCTCGACCCAGCTAATACCGAGCTCCGCAAGGTATTGGCGCAAAGCTGCCTACTAGCCAAAGATTACTCCTGCGCCCGGGACGAGTTCCGCCAAATCCTCGAACACAGCCCGGACTCCGCCTCCGCCCACCTACTCATGGGTGAGGCGCTGGACGGCTTGGGCCAAACGGGTGACGCAGTCGCCGAATTTGAGGCCGCAGTCAAGGTGTCCCCTCGTGAGCCCGACGTCAACTTTGGCCTCGGCTATCTGCAATGGAAGCTACACAATTTCGACCAAGCGAAAGCAGCGTTTCAGAACGAACTCGCACTCGACCCGAACCACGCGCAAGCCCTCGCGTATCTAGGCGATATCGAGATGCAGCAAGACCACTTCGAACAAGCCCTTCCGCTGCTCGAAAGAGCCGTGCAGGCTAGAAATGACCTCCGCATGGCTTACGTCGACCTGGGAGCCGTCCTGGTGCATCAGAAACGCTATCCAGAAGCCGTAACGGCCCTTCAACACGCCGTCAAGCTCGATCCATCCCAGCCCGACGCCCATTTCCGCCTCGGCCGTGTCTACCAAGCCATGGGCGACGCACCGAGCGCCGAACGCGAATTTGCCAAGGTCAAAGACCTGCACCAAAAAGCCGACGAAGACATCGCTTCCAAAATGCCAAAGCTCCCCTCCGGCCCCAGTCAGTGACGCAGTTTCCCGGTTAACCATCCTATACGCTGTGTAATAGAGCGAGACAGACAACCTCGCAAAGACCGTCCCTCGATACTAGCTGTAGACGCCAGCACGAGCTCAAAACGCTGTAGGGGCGGGGCTTGTTTATCCTGAGCCTCGAAGGGCCCCGCCCGTCGTCAACCCAGGCAGAATTTCCGGACGCATCGAAGCGCATAAGCCATTTGCAATCAACACTTGTAGAAGTGTCGCAAAACAAACGACTTTAAGCCCCTGTAGAATGAACACTTACGAGAAACGTACGGGGAGGATGTTATGGTTAACTAGCCCTGGGAGCGTTCTCTTCAAAAAACGGGCTAAGCTTCAGGCGTAGCTCGCCGTCGCCCCCAGGTTTTTCTCGCGTCTCTCGCCCGCAATCCGCTCTGCGTAGCCACTTTCCCGAAACGCTCGCATCGGATCCGTCGGCAAACCTTTGGCCAGCCTCCACTCCTTAACCATGGGCCTGACGTCCAGCCAAAAGGCGTGGCGCAAGGTCTCCTCGGCGTCCACCAGCGAACAATCCTGCTGTAACTTCGCCAACCGGCCATGGTCCACCAGGGCCGCACGGGCATAAAGTTCCTGCGCCGTGCACACCGTCTGGATCATGGCCTCGATCTTACCCTTCAGGTTATGGCTCTGGTCCACCATGTAGGCGATGTCGGCGGTGACGTCGTTCTCCCACTCATACATGCGAATCTCGTGAAAAATGCGGAACACTTGATAAGGATCAATCGACCCTAACGTCAGATCATCATCTGCATACCGCCGATCGTTAAAATGAAATCCGCCGATCATCTTGTGATGAAGAAGCCAGGCAACGATCTGCTCGATATTCTGAGTCTGATAGTGATGTCCCGTATCCACCAGCACCAAAGTCTGCGGCCCCGCGTGCTTCGCGAGCAGATAGGCCATACCCCAATCCGCGATGTCAGTGTGATAGAAAGCCGGCTCGAACGGCTTGTACTCCAGCAGCAAACGCTGCCCAGGCCGCAGGGCCGCGTGAATTTCCTTCAGACCCTCCTCGAAAAATCGAAGCCGTTTACGGATGTTCTGCGTGCCGGGATAATTTGAGCCATCAGCAAACCATGGAGACACGTCGCGTGACCCAAGCGCCTCCGCGATGGCCACGCACTCGAGGATGTGATCGATGGCCATCCGCCGGATCGCCGCATCGGGATTGCCTAAAGATCCATACTTGTATTCCTGGTTCTGAAATATGTTCGGATTGATGGATCCAGCTCGAATACCATGCTTCTTCGACAGCTTCTCGACCTCGCCAACATCTTTCAAGCCGTCGGGCAGATCCCATTGAACGTGGAGCGCTAAGGTTAGACACGCTCCCGTAAACGCATGCACCTGGGCCGCATCGCTAAACTTCTCCGCGATGTTCGTAGCAGCTCCAGCCTGAATGAATTTCCCGAACCGCGTCCCGGTATTCGCAAATCCCCACGAAGGCAGCTCAATCTGCAGCTTGTCCAGCGCCTTCCACGCAGTCTCGGCGAGTACATCCTTCATATTTGAATCTCCATTCGGACGAAAGCTTAGTCTCGTGACTTGCTCAGGTCAGCCGTCGCGGTCCGCCGAGAGCGCCAGCGGACGCATCGCGATTCTTTCGGCCCAGTGCGCGACCGACCAAGCCGGTACTCCTGTCGACTCTTGCCAATCCCCTGCCAACGCCGCCAACTGGATCGCGAAATTGCCGATGGTCGTGCCCTCGGTTGCCCCAGCGATGACTTCAAGCCCCGTGCGTTCCGCGGTCAGGCGATTGAGCAGCTTGTTTCGGCTGCCGCCGCCAACAATGAACAGGCGCTTCAGCGATTTTCCCGTGATGCGCGCCACCGAGCCGAGCACCTCGGCGTACCGAGCCGCCAGGCTATGCAGAATAAGATTCGCGACCGCAGGCAAATCCGAGCCTTCCAAAGGCATCGGGCGGTTTCCGCCGCGCTCCAACTGTGCATTGATCTTCGCCAGCATATGGCCAGGGACCATCAACTCCGGGTCATCGACATCAATTAGTGCCGCCGGGACCGGCAATGACGCGCACATGTGAAGCAAATCTCCTAACGTCCAGGCAAAACCACGAGATTCCCACTCATCCATGCATTGGTGCAGCAGCCACATACCGTTGACGTTTTTCAGAAAGCAGACGGTGCCGCCAACGCCGCCAAGATTCGTGAAATTCATCGATCGCGCGTCTTCGCCGACGCACGGCCTGCTCAGAACAGTTCCCACCAGCGACCAGGTTCCAGAACTGATGAACGCCCAATCATCACCGGAAGCAGGAATCGCCGCGATCGCAGACGCGGTGTCATGACAAGCGGGAACAATCAGTTGCGTCTGACGAAACGCAGTCAACTCGCTGAGGTCGCCGCGCACCGTCCCGACGACCGTGCCCGTCGGAACGATTTCCGGCGCTGCCTTCAGGTCGAGTCCCGCACCATGAAATATTTCGCCGCACCATCCGCGCGTGTGCAGATCGACAAGCTGGGTGTGCGTTGCGTTGGTGTATTCCGCAACGGGTCGCGCACCCAGCCGCGAGGTGACAAATTCCGGAAGATTCAGCCAGCGCTGAGCGGGATCGATTCCGGCGCGGTGGTCCGCATACAACTGGTAGAGCGTATTGATCCGCAGCAACTGGATTCCCGTCAGTGCATACAATCTGCTGGGCGAGAGGATCTCGTGAATTTCCTTTTCCGTGGCGACCGTCCGCTCGTCGCGGTAGCAGAATGGATTTGCGATGTGGTTGCCGTCGTCATCCAGCCGAACGTAGTCAACGGCCCATCCATCAATTCCGATGGCGTCAATGCCTTCGGTCGCGATGCCTGCGCACAAGCGAAGGCCCGCTTCAACGCCTTCTAGAATCGCAGGTATGTCCCAACGAAGGCCGGTCGGAGTGACGACCGGGGCGTTGCGAAAACGATGCACGACGTCGGTGTAAGGCGTCCCTTGAAGGAACCGGAGAAGAGATACACGACAACTCTGCGCGCCTAAGTCCACTGCAACCAGAGCCTTGTGCCCCGACGACCGCATAGTTTTGCTCTCGCCCGTAAAGAACGAACGGTTCGACGAATTAGCGCCGTTCGCGACCTATCTGAGAAATGCTTCCGTCAACCCGCCATCCACGGGAATCAAATGCCCCGTCGTGCAGCGCGATTGCGGCCCAGCCAGGAAAAGTATCGCGGCGGCACAATCCTCAGGATCGATCGGCTGGAGCGTCAGCGTGCGCCGGGCATAGAATTCCGCAAGCTGTGTGCGCAGCTGCTCGTCGGTGGCGCCGGCCTGGTAGGCGATTCCATATTTATTGAGGGAAGCGATTACTCGGTCGCGCGGAAACATCGTCGAACCCTTGACGACCGTGGCCGGGCTGATGCCGTTGACGCGAATCTTCGGCGCGCAGGAAATGGCGAACTCGCGCACAAGGTGGCTTACGGCGGCTTTGCTCACGTCGTACGCTTCGCTTCCCTTCTTCGGGACAACCGCATTCGCTGAACTTGTTAAGACAATGCTCGCATCCAAATCCTGCTCGCGCAGGATTTGCGCGACTTCTTCGATCAAGCGGTGATTCGCGGTGACGTTGATGTCGAGCGTGAGACCCCATTGTGCGTCGCTAATGCTGCCATCGGGCGAGGAAGGAAAGATCGCCGCGGTATTCACAACTATGTCGATGCCGCCGAAGGCGGCGAGTGACTCGCGCAAAGCGGCGCGAATGGAATTGCGGTCGCGGATATCGATCGTCGCAGCTACCGTAGTTTCCTTGCCGCCGACTTTTCGGACTTCGTCAGCAACCAATTTCGCGGCATCGAAATCCTTGTCCGCCACGACCACATGCGCCCCGCGCCGCGCTGCTAGCAGAGCGGTCTCGCGACCCACGCCGTTTCCGCCGCCCACAACCAGGACGATCCTGCGACTTAACTCTTTCTCCGGAGGTTGCCGGCGAATTTTGGCTTCCTCGAGCTGCCAATATTCAATCCGAAACGCTTCCGACGGAGGCAGAGCTACATAGTTCGAGTGCACGGTGAACGCTTCGATCTTCGCTGCGGGACCTGCTTGCGGCAAGACCGCCGGCGGCGCTCCCGAACCCAGGGATACCGCGCCTTCCATCACACGGATGGCGTTGGTGTAGAACTCTCCGGTGATGCGCGCTTCGCTCTTGTTTTTGCCGAAACTGAACATGCCAAGGCCGGGAATCAGTACGACGGTAGGATTCGCGTCGCGCATCCTGGGCGAGTCGGGCCGCGCAAATGATTCGTAGTATTCGCGATACCCGGCACGGTATTTCTCGATCGCGGCATCAACGCTCGTCTTCAGGCCGGAAATGTCGTTCGATGGTTCCCACGCAACGAACAACGGGCGAATCTTCGTACGAATAAAATGATCGGGACAACTGGTTCCCAAGTGCGCTAGCTTCTCAGCGTCCGCCGAATTCACAAAACGCAGAACCTCGGGCAAATCGCTGAAGCTCCCAATCATTCTTTGCCGAGCGGACACGCGTCCGCGCAGGAAAGGGAAAATATCCAGAGCGATGTCCCGCCGGTTTTCCAAGGCATGCTGCGTGCTACCTCCGAAAAGGTTGGCACCGCGCCGCTCGACATGATCGAGCACAAACTGTCCAAGCTGATCGATGATCGTGATCGTGTTCAGATAACAATCGCGCTGCGTGCTTCCCCAGGTAAATAGGCCGTGCCCGCCGAGCACGATGCCGTCGCAACCTGGATTTTCCTTAACAGCTTTTTGCAACATCATGCCCAACTCGAATCCCGGACGCTGCCACGGCAGCCAGATCAAGCGATGCCCATAGAGCCGGTTGAACTCTTCCATCTTTTCGTGGCCATTCGCCGAAGACGCCAAGGCGATAGCCCAATCCGGATGCAAATGATCGATGTGCTCGAAGGGCAGAAAACCATGCAAAGGCGTGTCGATGGAGGCCGCGACCGTGTTGTTGCCAAATGCACATAGCGGGTACATCTCGACCATTTCGTCTTCAAATTCAACGCCGCGATAGCGATTGGCCAGTCCTTGCAGCTTCGATTGGTACAACGTGGCAAACCCGTTTCGCTGGATGCTGCCGATATCGCCGCCGCTGCCCTTGATCCACAGCGCAGTCTGGCAAGAGCCGTCGAGCGGATCGATGCCCTCGATCTTGGAACTCGTGTTCCCGCCCCCAAAATTCGTGATGCGTAGATCCGAACCCAAAACGTTCGATCGGTAACGCAATAGTTCCGGCGGATCCAAGTCGCGTGCCACTTGGTCGTCCCACCGATCTTCCAGATACCGGAGTTTTTCCTGAATCTTCATAAGTTTGGAGATGCGGCGGCTCTGGACAAATTTCGGAGGTGCCGTAAATCTCCCGGGTATGATTCGTTCGCCGAGAGTATATCGCGCGAGCGATTCGGTAGGCACGCACATTCCCATCCAGCCGCATGCAGAGTGACTGCCTCTGGTTGACCGCGCCGGGCGCGTGAACTAGAGTGCTCGTCGGCCGAGGCCAGGCTTTGAAGTCATTGGACTCGGCCAAAAGCACACAGCCAGGAATGGCTGTGCCACAGCTAGAAAGGCAAAGTTCTGGAACCCAATCCGCTTCTTGGCGTCTTCTTTCACTGGCTGGGCGGATTAGCTTCCGGCAGTTTCTACGTCCCTTACCGACGTGTGAAGGGGTGGGCTTGGGAAACCTACTGGCTCGTCGGGGGCTTCTTCAGTTGGATCATCGTGCCGTGGATCCTGGGTCTGCTGATGACCCGCGATCTAATCCCCGTTCTCCGCGAATCTTCCACCAGCAGTCTCGTCTGGACTTATGCCTTCGGCGTTCTTTGGGGTCTGGGCGGCCTCACCTTCGGTCTGACCATGCGTTACCTGGGCATGTCTTTGGGGATGGCCGTTGCGCTTGGTTACACTGCCGCGTTCGGAACGCTGATGCCGCCGATTTTCCGCGGCCAGTTTGCTTCCGAAGTGCTCGGGACGCATTCCGGGCAGATCATTCTAGCGGGCGTCGGAGTTTGCCTGTTCGGCATCGTGTTCGCCGGCGCCGCGGGGATGTCCAAAGAAAAGGAGATGTCCGAAGAGCAAAAACGCGCGTCGATCAAGGAATTCGATCTGAAAAAGGGACTTCTGGTCGCGACATTCTCGGGCGTGATGAGTGCGTGCTTCGCCTACGGCCTCGCGGCGGGCGATCCCATCAAGGAGCTGACCATTCGCCACGGGACTCCGCCTCTTTGGCAAGGCCTTCCGGTGCTGGTGGTTCTGTTGTTCGGAGGATTCACGACCAATTTCATTTGGTGCGCGATCCTGAACGTCCGCAATCGCACCGGCAGTCAGTATTTCAGCGCGCGGCTCGCGAAGGCCGGAGCTGCCGCGCTCGAAATCGAAACCGTCACCGACGCACCATCGGAAGAAATGGCCAAGGCCGGCATCCGGTCCGACGGTGTTCCGGACCATGCACCTATGCTGTCGAACTATCTGTTCTCGGCCCTGGCGGGCACCACGTGGTACATGCAGTTTTTCTTTTACACCATGGGCGAGACGCAAATGGGCCGGTACAAATTCTCCAGCTGGACGCTACATATGGCCAGCATCATGATTTTCAGTACGCTGTGGGGTATCGCCCTGCGCGAGTGGAATGGCACGGGCCGGCGTACGAAATTGCTGGTGGCCGCAAGCCTGTTCGTGCTGATCGCGTCCACGATCATCGTGGGCTACGGGAATTATCTCGGTGTCGCCGGCATGCAGACGAAATCCGTACTCGCGCGTTAAGTACATCTTCTTAACCGGTGACCAGGCGGACGACCGCGATACTGATTCTTCGACGATACGCTGCTGTACAACGTTGCCGCCCAGAAGTCGGGAAAGGAGCGCCGGATGGCCCGCTTTAGCAAACTAGCGTTTATTACCGCAGTTTTCCTCGTAATCACCTTTGCGATTCCATCGGCATGGGCGACCGATCCGCCCGCTGACCTCTGCGCGTTGCTGACGGCCGCTGAAGTGAGCAAGACGTTAGGGCGAACCTACGATCCGCCGGAAAAGAGCGTTGCTCCGGGTCCTTACATGAATACCCCAGAGGGCACCGATTGCAATTACTCTGCCAAGGGAAGCAAGCTCTGGCTCAGAGCATATGTAGATCCCTCGACGGCAGCAGCGACGGAGATGTTCGCCAAATTGGGCGAATTCTATAACCCGCAAACGCCGGTGACCGACCTCGGAGACGAAGCCTATTTTGACCCACAGCATGGCCTCCATGTCCGCAAGGGCAAAGTTCGTTTTTACCTCAATCTTGAAGGTGTGGATTCCACTCCGAAAGTCGACAAACAACTAAAGGAGCTTGCCGGCCGGGTTGCCGGACGACTCTAAGGGGATTCATCCCTTCCGCTATCAGGCTGCGGAAAGAGTCGGATTTGTCATTCCGAACCCCTATCGTTTGCGGGTGAGGGATCTGCTGTTCGCAAGAAAACCAAGGAAAAAGCAGATTCCGAACGCCGTTCAAAAACCGAACGGGGTTCGGAATGACATATTTTTGAGTTTTTCCGCAGGCTGCTATTGCGCGAATCGGAACGAGTAAGTTCCCGCTCCTGCGTGATACACGGTGCCGTTCGCTTCGGTGCGAACAAATTTGAGTCCTTCGCTCGCGTCAATACCCTTTCCATTCTCCAGCAGCTTCGCTTTATCGAGGCTCGCGGGAAAATATAGAACGGCCGTGGTATTCGCAGGAATGAGTACATTCCAGGTCACTGTTCCTCCAGCAACCTTCCAATGGGATCCGATCGGACCGTGGTCCGATTCGTACGTCGCATCCACTTCTCCCAGATCTGCGCTGAATTGCGGATGCAAGACGATGCTGTGAAAACCGGGACCATTGGCATCCTCATCGATGCCCGCCGCGCAGCGGTACAGCCACTCCGCAACGGCACCGTACGCGTAGTGGTTGAACGAATTCATCGAGGGATCGTCCATCTTCTGGTCGCCGTTCCATCGCTCCCACATGGTGGTGGCACCGTGATCGATCATGTAGAACCACGATGGGTACGTTCTTTGGAGTAGCAGCTTGTAGGCAACGTCGCTGTGGCCGCTCCTGCTCAGCTCCAGCAAAAGATACGGCGTGCCTAGAAAACCCGTCGTCAGGTGATCGTCGTGCGCCTTGATGTCGTCCACCAGTTTCTGAGCCGCTACCGCTCGTTGACCTTCATCGAGCAAGTTCATGTGCAGCGCAAGTGCGTAGCTGGTCTGACTCCCGGTGCCGACCGTGGCGTCTCCCTTCACGTAAGCTTTTTGGAATGCATCTCGAATTTTGTCGAAGAGCTGGCCGTACTTTTCTGCTTCGTCACTCTTTCCGAGCGCCGCAGCCATCTGCTTCATTAACGACGCGTCGTACGCCCAATATGCAGTGGCGATCATGTCTTTTGACGTTTGACTGCCGATGGCTACCCAATCGCCATAGTCGTTCCCGCGCTCCTTCAGCCACAGATAATCTGGATTCGCACCTTCCAGGTGCTCCATCCACTTGGTCATCGCCGACCAGTTCTCTGCCACGACGGTCTTGTCGCCGAATTGCATATACGCAGTCCACGGAATGACGACTCCCGCGTCACCCCAGCCCGCCGCGCTTTCTCCGGTCGGGCCGACGCGTGGCGAAACATCCGCGTAGGCGCCTGCGGCGCTCTGCGCGTCTCGAATGTCCTGGGTGAATTTGTGCGAGAACGCAGCGAGGTTCGCGTTGTAGCTGGCCGTTCGCCAAAATACTTCGGCGTCGCCCATCCATCCCAGGCGTTCGTCGCGCTGCGGACAGTCGGTCGGCACGCTTAGGAAATTTCCGCGCTGCCCCCACAGAATATTACTGGAGAGTTGGTTCAGCGTTTCGTTCGCGGAGTGAAATTTCATTGTAAATGGCGCGCTGGTATAGAACGTAATTCCCTCCACGGCATTCTTCGTCGGAGTTCCCGGGTAGCCGGTGAGTTGAATGTAACGGAAGCCATGAAACGTAAAGTGCGGCTCGAATACTTCCTCGCTGCCTCCGCGCAAGATGTAGGTGTCGGTCGCTTCCGCGGTCCGCAGGTTTTCTGTGTAGACGTCGCCATCGGGTTTCAGCACTTCCGCGAAGCGCAGTTGTACCTTCGTTCCCTTGGGTCCGGAAACGCGCAGCCGCGCCCAGCCGACCATATTTTGACCGAGATCGTAGACGTAAACGCCAGGGGAGGGGTTCGTGACGGTTTTCGGCGGGAGCGTTTCGTGCGCCCGGATGGGCTGAAAGTCTTGCGCGACAATCGCTGCCTGCGGAGCGGACGCGAGCGCGACTTTGTCCCAATCATTTCCGGTCGAAGCGGGCGCGCCGGTCTGCGATTTCTCGAGCCGCGCGTCATAGGTCTCTCCGTTATAAATGTCCGACTTGAGGATGGCCGACGACGACGCTTTCCATGTTCCATCGGTGCCGATCGTGTCCCGCGTTCCATCGGCATACTCGATTTCAAGCTGGCCCATCAGGCGTACTGGAGGAGGACCAAAGTTGTAACGATTCTGCAGCCAGCCAAGCCCGTCGCCATACCAGCCGCCGCCAAGGATTGCCTGCACCGAGTTTGCCCCCGGCTTCAGTTGCCCGGTGACGTCGTAAACTTGATAGACGACTCGCTTGCGGTAGTCGGTCCAGCCGGGTGCGAAAACATCGTCGCCCACACGCGTTCCGTTCAAATACAGCTGATACGTTCCGAGCGCCGTTGAATAAATGCGAGCCGAGCGCACCGCTTTCGTCACGTTGAAATCTCGCCCGAGCCACGAGATTGGTTCGGCGGGCCACGGTGTCCCCAGGGCGCTTTGTCCGATCTCGGCTACTACGCTGGCATTCGTCCAAGTGGCAGCGTCGAAGTCTTTGGCCGTCCAGCTTGAATCAGGCTGGCCCTCGATTGTTTTCCAATCTGTGTTGGAGACAATCCGCTGCACCGTGCCGTCCGGCATTTCCGCGCGCAGCATCGCGATGAAACCCGCGGCGATTGGGGCGTTCGCCCACTCCGGCTTGTATACCGTTACTTCGGCGGCGATCGAATTTTTTCCCGCTTCCAAATCGCCCGCGCCAACCTCGTGAAAAGTTCCCCACGGATCGCGCGGCCTCTTGAACTTGCTCATCGGCGACGCTTCCAGAACCGCCTTTCCATTGACCCAGACCGCGATGTTGTCTTTACCAGTGATCAGCAGCACGGCCTTCTTCGGTTTCTGCGCGAGGTTAAAATTTAGATGAAAATCGCGCTTTCCGACGTTGGCCTTGGACAGTGCCGCTTCGTTGGCCGTCCAAATCCATTTTGGTTGCGATTCGTAGTCGCCGCGTTCGACCGGCAAATCCCGCGTGATCCATTGGGCTTTCCAATCGTCACTCGACAGCAATCCCATCTCCCACCAAGTCGGCGCGCTGTAGGCGGATGGCTTGCCGTCTCCGTCCCAGACGCGCACCTGCCAATAGAAACGGCGCCGCGAACCGACAGCCGGCCCGCCATAGGCGACGTTCACCGATTCGCTCGACTCCACCTTTCCGGAGTCCCACACATCCGCCTGGTCCTGGGCGAGTTTTTCCGCCGAGCTGGCGACGCGTATTTCATATGCTGTCTGCATTGCGCCTCGGCGAGAATCGTTCACGCGCCACGACAGACGAGGCTGCGTGACTCCGATGCCCAGCGGTTGCTCCATGGCCTCGCAGGTCAACCCGGTCGGCGCACTGCCCACCGGTGATTCCGACGCCGCACGCGCGGAAGCAATTGGCACTGGCAAGGTTCCCCGCACCACGGGAAACAACACCGCCGCGACAAGCACAGCAGAACCGTAACGCAAAGCCCGAACCGACGTAGGCATCAACCGTTCTCCTGGACCACTAGGTGTGCGGGTATTGTAGACGAAGGATGTCTCGTACGGAGAGAGACAAAATCCAGACCGCGGCCTCGGCGCGTTGCAGCGAAAACAGACGCTCGGTGTTCACCACGAGCACGGTACAAATTGGGAGCGATGGCTCGTCACCCCCTCTTACTTTCCTATGGGGAACAGCGTCGGCCTCTCGGGTGGCATGGACGCGATCTTCTCCAATTCCGGATAGTGCTGCCGCAGGGGCTCGGGCACGTTCACCTTCGCCCCTTTCAACATGCTAATCAATTGCAGTGCATTGACCACCGCTTTGCCGAGGTAGTGGTTGTTGGTGATCGCAAAGACCCGGCGAGCGTGTTCCCCGGCGTATTGGATCCGGTCCGCCCACGGAGCGAGTTCTTCGGCGGAATAAAGATAGTTGTAGCGTTCGTGGGGCGGAATCGTCGGGTCCTCGCTGAACCACGTGTCGTACCGCCGCCCGTGCAGCCGGATGTAGCCAACCGGGGCCGCCGAGTCTGCTCGCGGCAAGAGCGATTGGGCGTCAAACGGGGAGAGAGACTGACCAATGATCGGCTGATCGATGTTGCAGAACGCCGAGTTATACTCGCACAGCAACGCGAAAATTTCCGGATCGTCCCACGAAGCGTGCCGCAGTTCCACCGCCAGCGGATAGTCGGCAAACCGCTTGAGCAGGGCGGTGAGGTACGCCGCCGTCTCGATCGTGCGGTGAAACGAGAAGGGGAATTGGAGCAACACCGCGCCCAACTTCCCGGCGTTCCGCAGGACGTCAAATCCGGCCCGCACGACGCGCTCATCTTCCGCGCTAGGGATTCCCGTCGAGCCCGACGCCGTGCGGCTAAGCTTCGAGGCACTTGATCGTGCAGGCCCCGGCGCAACGTTCCTCTCCACGTCAAAAAAGGTCTCGTGCGTGAATTTTTGCCACAGCTTGGCGGTGAACAAGAAACGCGGATTGCCTGCGACGCGTTCCAGCCACTGATGCGCATGTCCCGGCTGCAGCGGCGAGTAGAACGAAGTATTGATTTCGATGGTGTCGAAAAACTCCGCCAGGTACGTCGTCTCGTGAAAACCCTTGGGACGCGGCGAAGGGTACACGTACCCAGACCAATCGGGATACGACCAGCCGGCAGGCCCGACGCGAATCTCGCAACCCGGCACGGCGACTATGTTGCGTTCGTCGTGCCCCGCCGCAAGGGTCTCAGCGCCCTGCGCGGCCTTCGCGACACCGCGTCTTTCTGGGTCGGCATCCGTCATAGTTTGCGGCGCGATTGCGCGCCGCGAGCAGAGTAGAAGCAGCGACGCAGCCATGTCAACGAGCCCGGCCCGCGATTACCTCGTCAGCGACTATGAGATTAGCTGCTAAAACGAGCCCGCCCCTCCACTCCCCTCAGCGCGCTCCCTCTCAACGCGCTCAGAGATACGCGGGATTGCCTCGTCGCAGCCGCATAACCCTCGGCGAACTCTGTGCTCCCAACTCTGTGGTCTCTGTCTTAAATCTTTTTCCCCTCTTCGCCCAACCACGCCGCCCGAACCATAAAGCCAAGTCCCGATTGCCGCCGACGCCGCCCGTTGCTATGCTGACCTCACCATGCGACGCAAAGCAAGAATCTGCGTGGCCCACCCCTCTCCGACAATACCCTACAGGTGCAACCATGAAACTCTCCATCAGCTACAAGCACGTGGTCTCGCATCAAGCCGTCGAAACCCAAGCCACCCGTGCGATCGAAAAACTGACCCGGCTCCTGAAATGCTATGAACCGGACTTGGTGCAGCTACACGGAGTGTTTTCCCAGAATCCACACAAAGAAGAGCATTCGTTCGCGCTGACCTTATCGCTGCCCACCGGCGCCATGCATGCCACCGGCACCGGCGAAAATGTTCGCGCCGCTTGCAAACAAGCCTTCACCGAATTGGAAACGCAAGTAAAGAAACACCAGTCACGCCTGCGCCACGACCACGAGTGGAAGCGCAAGCAGCGCCCCAAATCCAGCGTCCGCCTGGCCGAAACCTAGTCCACCGCCCGCAAGTGTCACCCGCGAATACCCGCGGATAAAAGAACAGCAAAAACAAGGTCAGGTCTAAAGATAAGCAATTCCAGACGAGCCTCACATCGCCGACCAAGCTGCACTCGTCCTGTTCGGCTAGTTGGCGTCTTTTTTACGAACGATGCTAAGATTGAAAGGTTTCGCTGGCGTGCTCGGGTCACCTGTCCGCAACTCGACCCTGTGATGCAACGCATCAGACGCAACCGCCAGCGTTTTGAACCACTAGGGGCGTAGCTCAGTGGTAGAGCAGCGGCCTTTTAAGCCATCCTGTGCAGCGTGCAACACCGCGCATCCGCAACCCTCAGAACGAAAACAGCCACTATTGACGAGTTTCTGGGCATACGTGCCCGAGCAGCACCGAGCAACCGGAAGCACCAAATAGCAGAACCAACCGACACCACTACCGACACCGCACGCTCAGCCTACAGTCGTTGCGCTTACGACGCATTGGCCGATAGAAGGGATTATATGAATGCGGAAAATTGGGGCCTATTTAAGTTGCCTTCTGGCCAAGAAGGCGATCCGCCACGATGCGAGCCCTGCCCGTTGCTCACAAGTACTTTTGTGACTGGCGCAGAACAGCTTCTTCAATTGGCGTTATGGCTTGACCGATGGACTAGGTTCGGGAAAGTCGGGGACGGGTCAGAAATCACGGCTAAAATTCAGGCCCATAGTCGAGAGGTTACAAATGCCTGGCAAAATTATCTTAGTCATCGAAATCAGAGCCATCCGATACCAAAGTAAGAACGCCTGCCTATCCGCTGCGGCTGCGATAGTTATTAAGATCCCGATTTCGCGGCCTGGGTGGACTTGAACCACCGACCTCGCCCTTATCAGTTGTCAACAAGCGGTCTACTACGGAGTGCGACGGTTGCCTATCGTGTTGGTTTTCTGCGCCAGTACGGGCGATTTGCTTCCCTGCCCGAGTACCACCGGCTGCTACCGTTTTTGATGTAGGGTGGGCACAAAATGAGGCACAGCTCATCATCATTGGTAGTCCATTTGAGCGTGGCGTCCGACCCGGCATTCCGCTCGCACCCCGGGTAGGAAGCAGAAGATTCGGACAAACGTGTTCTAGGACTTGATGTCCGGTTATCCGACTTGAACGCAGCCGCCCGGCGGCGGACGCTTCGCGTGAGGTAACTCAGCAGTGATTGCCTATCGGTAGAGATAAATTTGGGTCACAGGAGGTGTCCCCGTGACCCATCTCAGAAAAATGATGCTGGAGGAACTCCAGCGTCGTAATTACGCTGAAACTACCATAAGCAGTTACATCCGTATAGTGGAAGATTTCTCGCGACGCTTCCAGCGTCCTCCAGACTGTCTGGGCCCCAAGCACATTCGTGAATACCAATCGGAACTTTTCAAGAAGCGAAAGTTGGCGGCGAGCACCGTTACGGTCTATCTTGCAGCTCTGCGATTCTTCTATGGCAAAACTCTCAAGAAAAGCTGGAGCGTAGTTGAGACTCCCTATCCGAAAAGAGCCGAGCACGTTCCCTCGATTCTGAGCCAGCAAGAAGTGGCGCGACTGATCGATGCGGCTGACAGTTCCTTCCATCGCACTCTGCTGATGACGCTCTACGCCACCGGAGTGCGACGTGCCGAGTTAACCCATCTGAAAATTTCGGACGTCGACAGCCAGCGCATGGTCATTCACGTCCGGGGTGGCAAAGGGCGCAAAGATCGGGACGTGATGCTTAGCCCAAAGCTGCTCAAGGAACTGCGGGAGCACTGGCGGCGGTTAAGGCGAAAGCCAAGCGAGTGGCTGTTTCCAGGCAACCAGCAGCATACCAACGATCGGCCGATTTCTACGAAAGCGGTTTGGCATGCGTGCCGGAACGCTGCCAAGCGAGCAGGTATCAAAAAACAGGTGCACCCCCATACGCTTAGGCATTGCTTTGCCACGCATCTGCTCGAACAGGGTGCGGATCTGCGCAACATCCAGATGCTGTTAGGCCATAGCGATCTGGAACAGACCACTATCTACCTCCATGTTTCTGAACTTCGCCTGAACGCGACAGCCAGTCCACTGGACTCACTGTCCCTAAGAAGCGAGTCACCGCAGGAAGAGTAGATGGACCGGCCACCCCTCGAGGTGGCCGATATCGTCCGCGCTGCGGGAGATACCTTCATCGAACGAAACCGCAAGTGGCTCCGGTGGATGCATGTCAAAGTGCTGCTGGCCATTCGGCGGTGCCGTACCGCCGCCCTCGGCGGTCATCTCGATGAGTGCACCCGCTGCCGGCATCGCGCCATCTCTTTTAATTCGTGCAGAAATCGCCACTGCCCCAAGTGTCAGGCGGGTGCTCGGGAACGGTGGATCGCTGCGCGTCGACGAGAACTTCTCCCGACACGCTACCTCCATGTCGTCTTCACACTGCCCCACCGGTTGGCGCCACTGGTCCTGCAGAACAAGAAGATCCTCTACGATCTCCTGTTTCGCACCAGCGCGGAAACACTTCTCGAAGTCGCTCGCGATCCGAAACACCTCGGCGCGGAAATTGGTTTCTTCAGTGTGCTGCACACCTGGAGTCAGAAGCTCAACATTCACCCGCATGTCCATTGCGTCGTTCCCGCCGGCGGCCTCTCGCTCGATCGCACCCACTGGGTTCGCTCACGAGAGAACTACTTCCTTCCCAAACCGGTGCTGCGGAAAGTCTTTCGCGGCAAATTCGTGGACGCGCTCAAGCAAGCTTTTCAGAACGGCCAACTCAACTTCCATGGAGACCTGAAGCTCCTCGCTCAGCCCAAGATCTTCGCCGCCTGGCTACGACCACTGCATCGAAAAAAGTGGGTGGTCTACTTAAAACGCCCCTTCGGTGGCCCCGAGCATGTGCTGAAATATCTCGGCCGCTACACCCATCGGGTGGCCATCTCCAACCATCGCCTGGTTTCCTTTGCCGATGGCCAAGTCACTTTTCGCTGGCGCGATTCCGCAGACCACAACAAACAGAAGTTGCTGACCCTACCTGTCGATGAGTTCTTGCGCCGCTTCCTGTTGCACCTACTTCCGGAAGGCTTCGTGCGCATCCGTAACTTCGGATTCCTGGCCAACCGCAAGCGTGCCACTCTTCTGCCGCTTTGTTTTCAGTTGCTCGGCGCGGTACACGAGCCGCAAGCTGAACAACACGCTGCCTCCACCGAAGACTTCCCCGATCTTTGGCGCTGTCCCAAGTGTGGTGGCCCGATGAAGATCATCGAAAGGCTCACCGCGTCTGAAATTCAGCTTCGTTCTCCACCTGGGATCACGGCTGCGGCATGAACCGACTCTCTCTAATCCGAAACCTTCGCGTGCCTCCGCACGCTCCGGACTTCTGCGCCTTGCCGTCGAACAGATCTCTTTTTTCAACCTCTTCAACCACGCTCTTCGAGATACTTTTTCGCGGTAGCCAACTTATTGGCGCATGCGGCCTTGTATGGCGCGCTGCGGCACAGTCTCCGCGCACCTCCACACCGCTCTGTCCCACCATTGAATTTGCATAGGGCCCGCGTCCGCCGCAACCGCGGGCGGCTACCTTCAAGTCGTTGTATCGAAAGCGCGCAAACACACCGTGCTCGTGCCTGCGCCTTGCCCGCTCGCGCTTCCGATACAACACTAAGTGGGTAGAAACGTTTCAACTACGGATCTCGACGCAACGCGAGAATTGTTGCTACAACGCAGAGATAGCGCACCAGAGCTGTTGCCTTCCACGCAGTCTACGAGAGCCGCTGCGGGCGACTGCTGGAGCGTTCACTGGGGATTAACTCTATGTAGCTGGCCACCGCTTTTCCATCCACAAACCGCAGACGATCCCCCAGAACGCTTCGGTGGCCAGGCCGAGACCGGACCGACTCCTGGATGCGACATAAGACGGCGCGACTGAGCGAGGAGAGCAGTGCTAGTACGCTAACCTGCTGGTCCAGGTCGGCGATAGCTTTCTGAGAACGAGGTACAACGCCAGCATGAGGCTCGCCGTTGGCCAGCAGCTCAGCCAGCGGCAGGCCTGTAGCGCGTGATGGCCTACTTGGCTCCAGGTTCGCTGCGACGCAAGACCGAGAGCCAGGGCCAGGGGACAGCAGTGTGTGTGGCACGCGCGTGGGGATGGGTAACCAGTGACAACACTAAGACTTATCGGGAGTTGGACGCGGTTCCAGCCAAAAGCCGCCGCTTCCGTCGAAGCCACAGAATGAAAAAGACGAGGCTGGAATAGAACGTCCAAGAAAGGCCAATCCCAATGAAAGCCGCAAGAATCTGGACGGGCGACCCCTCATGCGTGTGCTTTCCTGGGGGGCCTATCTTGGGGCCGGGGCCGGATAGGTATACACAGAGGGCAACCGGCCAGAACACCACCTGCACGACATTGTCTGCAACTGGATGTGGTGTCTCCGCAATACCGATGAAAGAATCAGGCAAGACGAAGAGCGCGGCAGTAACAAGGAAGCCGCCACCGAGCGAAATTAGGAGCCATTTCTTCGTTAAGGACACGGCGGTTTTTAAGCCTCTGTCGGCAGTCTACAGCCGGTTCCTCATTGTCCGGTAACGCGACTAATCGGGGGTTAGCCGGTCGCTGCCGGGGCCGGTTGCAAGACGTAATGGAGCTTCGGTGTGATTAGAACCACGCGGAGGGGTGACGAAGCTTACAGCCCATGATCGGAAGAAAGCGGAATCTTCTGGAGGGAAGCATTCGGCCCTGGGTTGGTGCCTAGGCCCTGCAAATCGTGTGGATCCCTCAATCAAGGCAAGTTCACTGCGGAGATGGCTATCCATTTTCCCGGACTGAAAAACATCGACAAGCCCACCGTGTGGGTATTTCCCGATCTTATTGTGTGTTTGGATTGTGGCACCGCCGAATTTGCTGTGCCGGAAACTGAACTGCGTCAGCCTGCAAAGGGCAACGCCGTAGCGGCAGGTTAAGCCTAAAATTGAGTCTTACTATCTCACTGAGAATGAACGGCTGAGTGTTCCGCACAGATGCTCTGGAAAACGTGCTCGTCTTCCTCGCCGCGAAAGCTGCTCAATGGATATGCACACAGGATATCTACCTTGTGCGTTTTGGCTAGATCGTTTCCGAGTTGTTCAAACCGAATGGCCGCATCCGCTTTGCCTTCCGCCTGCAAGAGAGCCACAGCTTCACCGAACAAAACAACCTGAGGTTGTTCTGATTTCGCCGCTTTGGCTGCTGCTTCAATGAAGCCACCAATGCCCCCGAAAAATCGAACCGGGTCAGGCATACCATTCACCATGATTCTTGAGAGTGTGTCGGTGGCATCCAATGAAATGTAGGTACCCTGTTGAAGGGCGCCATCTGTATCCACACCCCCTGCCTTCAATCTCTGAAGAAGACTATCCCGGTGTGACTTCGTAGCGAGCACAATCGCCGCGTTACCCGCCCTTAGGGCGGCAGCAATGAAGCGAGTAACGCTATCTAGAAGAACCGTGTCATCAGAATAGAATTGAACCTCATGGTGGTGAGGGGCTTTCTCTACAGAGGCGTCGGAGAACTCGTTGCCTTTTAGGCTGCTACTGACAAATTGCTTACCCCGAAGAGCCGCATCCACGGCAGGCAGGAGTTCCCTTCGGGCATCTGTCTTTAGAACGTAACCCAACGCGCCCGTGCTCAAAGCGGCCCGCACGAGCTCCAGATCCTTGTTCAGACTTAGGAAGACTATTTTGGAGCTGGGGGAGAGTTGTCGTATCTTCCGGGCGGCTTCGATTCCACTCAGTTTAGGGAGACCGATGTCCAGCACAATCAAGTCCGGCTTCAGGTCTTCGGCCTTCTGCACGGTTTCCGATCCGTCCGACACCTCCGCGATGATTTGCCATTGCGGTCGTGCCTGAAATAGCAAACGGACTTGGCGTCGCCAATCTTCGAAATCATCAACTACCAGAACGCGAATCAATGGCAACAGTCGCTACTCCATTTCTGTTCTTGAATAGGAGCGCGCGCGCAAATTAGTTGCACGGATTCTCCAAGTCCAGCACCTATGAAGCCACCTCCGATCGACCAACTACTAGCGCATTTGCACCATTCACAGCAACCCGGTTACCCTCCAGCGTCTACTAAACGGAGTAATCGTGCTTTCAGGGTCGTTGATAGCCGTCGTTCCAATGGCGGAGAAGCTCCCTTGATTGCAGCATCACATGCCAGGTGGTTTCCGTCGTTGCCTTTAAGCAACCTTGTGCTTGCTCTAGCGCAATTTCGGAATGCAACAGGAGAGATGACTCAACAAGTTAAGTGCCTGGTGAACGCATTATAAAAGGGCGCCCGTTTGAAGTAGGTTTTGATCGTTCGCATCAACACCTACAACAAGGAGCGCCCTCATGAATGACGCTAAGTATATTGGGATGGATGTGCATACAGCAACGATCTCGGCGGCGGTTCGGGATTCGAGCGGAAGTCTGGTGATGGAAGCCACACTCGAAACGAAAGCCGAAACTATTCTTGAATTTGTTCATGGTCTGCGCGGTAGTTTGCACGTGAGCTTCGAGGAAGGAACGTGGGCCGCTTGGTTACACGATCTTTTGAAGCCCCACGTTAGCGAAGTGTTGGTTTGTGATTCGCGTAAAAATGCCCTGTTGAGAGTTGGAAACAAGAACGACCGTGAAGATGCACGCAAGCTGTCCGAACTGTTGTTCCTGAACAAGCTCCATTCGGTCTATCACGGCGAAACGGGAATCCGCACGCTGAAGGAGCTGGCACGTAGTTATCTGACGATCACCCGCGATCTGACGCGCGTGATGAATCGCCTGAAGGCGATCTATCGAGGTTGGGGGATTGCTTGTGCCGGCCAGCAAGTGTATGCACCTCGCTACCGTGCCGAATGGCTCGCGAAGATCACAGAAGCCGGCGTGCGCCGTCGCGCCGAGATCTACTATCAGCAGTTCGATGCCTTAGCGGCTTTGCGCCAGGAAGTGCGCCGAGAGCTATTGGCGGAATCCCGGAAACATCCGGCCATGAGATTGCTGCGGCAGATTCCCTCGATCGGCCCGATCCGCGCCGCTTTGTTGATCGCTCTGATGCAGACACCCCATCGCTTCCGTACCAAGCGGCAGCTGTGGGCCTACTGCGGACTGGCACTGAGAACCTACGATAGTGGGGAATATCGCTTCGTTGGCGGTCAACTGAAACGCTCTAAGAAAGCTGTGACCATCCGCGGACTGAACAAAAATCACAATCATGATCTGAAAAATATCTTTAAGGGAGCTGCCACCCGAGCGGCTGCCACAGCTGGGCCTCTCCAGAATTTCTACGAGGCTCGTATCGCTAGCGGCATGAAACCACCGATGGCGCGCCTGACCTTGGCGCGCAAGATCGCGGCCATCACTTTGCTCGTTTGGAAGAAAGGAGTTTGTTTCGACGCTGAACAGTTAAAGCAACAAGCAGCTTGAGCGACTGGTGAGAACTCTTTTCCTCGCTGGATTCATGTCTGGCGGCGAACTGTCGGTTCTTCTGGCGCTCTGGTTCGAGGGTGAGTATCCATAACGCGCGTTAGGTGGAGACTGTGCTTCGAGCACCAACCATCTCTTGATTAACTATATGCCCCCTCGGACAACCAGAAAAAGCTATAGGCCTTGAGCCTCAGATAGAACTATGGTTGGCAATTTTTGCAACCGTACTGCTTGTCGCATCAGAAACCGAAGGCGTCGTCACGACAGCAACATGACTCTGCGAAAAAAGAGAACCCCAAGAGCCTCCCTACATTACGTGGGCTGGAGAGCCTGGCAAACATCTTTGCTCCTTCCAGTCGCCGGGGAATTTTTTCTCTTGACTCTCCCCTTTATAGAACGCGCTTACCGAACAAGTGGCTGTCACAACTTGGGAATTGCGCTTACTTAATACTCAGGCCTTTTTTGAAAGCGCCGCTGCAACATTCTAAGAAAAGGGGCTGCCATCCTCCCTCCCAGAAGCGATAGCAGCCCGAATTCGAGCGGTTAGAATGTCACCTCCGATTCGGAAATTTATAGCTTTCCCGTCTCCGCTGCTACTAGGGATTCACCTAGTTGAATGGCGACGTGGCTTGTCCAAAAGGTCGAGCGGTCGGCGCGGGCTCGGGGTGCTCGATCATCTTCGGCAAGAACGTCACCGGCGCGGCCCCCGTTTCCGCACAGGGCTTATATCTGATCGTCTCCGACATCGCGGCGACCCGCGCTGAGTTGCTGGGTCGCGGCGTCGAGATCAGCGAGATGTTCCATGACGCCAGCGGCGTATACGCTGGCCCAGATGAGCCCTACCTGTTTGGGCGGCAACGGGTCAGCGGTCGGGACCCCGAGCATCGCAGCTACCGCTCGTTCGCCTCGTTCCATGATCCCGACGGCAACGGTTGGCTGCTCCAGGAGATCACGACGCGGCTGCCCGGGTCCCTGAATGTAAGTCGGAGGGGTGAAACTTGCAGGTGAGTGTCACGCGAAAGCCAAATGCGTAACTGGCAATTCTTACAGGTCCGCCGCACGGTATCAACCGTGCTATACATGTCGTTCAATGGGAGGGGCAGCACAAACTCGGACGCCCGACATTGAGCTTTTCCGTGATGTTTTCAACGCGAGTCCCATTGGCATCGCAGTGGAAACTTTGGAAGGGCAGCCTCTTTTCGTCAATCTAGCCTTTTGCTCGATGCTAGGTTTCAGCGAGGAGGAACTCCGCGACAAGCACTGTGTCGATTTTTCTCCTCCTGAAGATGCTCAGAAGGACTGGGCGCTTTTTCAGCAATTAAAAGCAGGTTCCATAGATCACTACCAGTTGGATAAACGCTATTTCCGAAAAGACGGCTCTTTGGTCTGGGGACGCTTGAGCATCTCTTTATTGAAGAGTCATTCATCTCCGCTGGTACTCGCGATGGTGGAGGACATTACAGACAAACAGAGGGCAGAAGTAGCCCGGTTCCGACATGCCGCAATTGTCGAATCGTCTGAGGATGCGATCATTTCCAAGAACCTGGATGGAGTTATCGTGAGTTGGAACGCAGGTGCGCAGCGCATTTTCGGGTACACCGAGTCGGAAGCCATTGGAAAGCCGATCACGATTCTCATTCCGCCTGAATCATGGGACGAGGAGAATCAGATTCTTGAAAAGCTGAGGGCGGGAGGACGTATTGAGTACTACGAAACGACTCGCGTTACGAAAGCAGGGAAGAAGGTTGCTGTCTCTCTGACAATTTCCCCGATTAAGGATTCAACCGGGAGGCTGGTGGGTTTTTGCAAGCTCGCCCATGACATCACTGAGCGAAAACGGGCGGAACAGGTATTACACGAAACGAATCGTGCTTTAGAAACTCAGACAGCGGTGCTTCGATCACAGGAGGAGCTGCTGAAAATATTCGTCAAAAATGTGCCAGCGGGAGTAGCGATGCTCGACCGTGAGATGCGCTATCTGCAAGTGAGCGAGCGCTGGTGTGCAGACTACAACGTGGATGCTTCGCAAGTGCTGGGACATTCGCATTACGAAATTTTTCCCGACATCCCCCAGCACTGGAAAGAAATACATCGCCGCGCTCTTGCTGGGGAAACATTGCGAGCCGCGGAAGACCGTTGGGATCGCGAGGGCGGAACCACTTGGCTCCGATGGGAGATTCGCCCTTGGCAGAATCACGACGGGGTGCAGGGAGGGGTTCTCATCTTTGCGGAGGACATTACCCACCGCAAGCACGCTGAAGAGGCACTCTTAGGTATGAGTCGAAAGCTGATTGAAGCACAAGAGCAGGAACGTAATCGGATTGGAAGAGATCTGCACGACGACGCTGTCCAACGACTCGCGCTTCTTTCGATAGAACTGGAAGGAGTCCAGCAAGATGTCCCTGACGCGGCATCGGAACTTCGCACCCGAATCGGAGAACTCCGAAACCAAATCACGCAAATAACGAACGATATTCAATCGTTATCGCACGAATTGGACTCTTCGAAACTGGAATACTTGGGCATCGTTGGAGTGGCAAAGAATTTCTGCAAAGAGGTTAGTGAGCGCCAGAAGGTGGAAATTGATTTCCAGAGTGACGATGTACCTAGAGCCTTGCGAGCCGAACTTTCACTTTCTCTATTCCGAGTTCTGCAAGAAGCCCTACGCAACGCCACAAAGCACAGTGGGGTAAAGCGATTCGAAGTACGCCTATGGGGAAACATGGGGGCGATTAACCTCACCATCAGCGATCTCGGCGCAGGCTTTGATCAAGAAGCCGCAATGAAGAGCACTGGACTTGGCCTCACGAGCATGCGGGAGCGTCTGCGGCTAGTATGTGGAGAGTTTTCAATCAACTCGCAACCGAAGGGTGGCACCACTATCCATGCTCGCGTTCCTTTCGATTCAGGCAGCGATTCTGCACGGGCGGCAGGGTAGGAACGGCGGGTTTCCAACCGAGATCACCAAGGACTCTCACCCCGAATTAACGGCAGAATGCTCTGCATAGATTCGTTGGGAGATGTGGGTCTCCATCCGTCTCAAGTCCTGATTGACGCGGTTACCGGACGAGTGAAGTCCTGGTACGGCATCCGGTAACCCGACTAATGTGTGCCACGAGCACGAAAGGAGGAAACGCTGAGTAGTGCGCAACTGCTTGACTGATGAGGGTAGGCCCCTCGGAACCGGTTTACAGGAACAGGTTCCAAACCACCTTCGGCGGCTGTAGTCAAAAGCTATGGTCGTGAACGCGGAAGGAAAAGGCCTGGCAACGACCAGGTCAGGTGACCGGCAAGAAGAGGACCGCAAGGGAACCACTGCTGAAGTGTCGAAAGGTTATAGACGATGTCAAAACCGCAGGGGGTTAGTTACTGCGGGATTAGCTCCGACGAAACCTGCTTACGGGCGGAGCGGCATCCCCTCGGGGGTCAGTGCAAAACCGGCCATCCGGGGTCACTTCAAAACCGGCCATATGAGATGGCCCGGGACGTGATCCTTTTTATCCCGCTTTCTCCTGATCAGGCAAGCCTGTTTTGGTTCTCCAACTCCGCGGCCCGCATTTGAGGATATGGCCGTGATGGAGGAGGCGGTCGAGCATGGCGGTGACGGCCGCGCTGTCGCCGAGCAGTTTTCCCCAGTCCTCGACAGGGCGGTTGGAGGTGACCAGTGTACTGGCGCGTTCGTAACGGCGCATGACGATCTCCAGCAGCTCTTCTGCCGCTGTGGGCCCTAACTTACGCATTCCCAAGTCATCGATGATCAGCAGGGGCACGGTGGCCAGCAGTTCCATGTGCTCTTTGCGTTTTCCATCGAGGGCCGCTTCGGCGATTTCCTCGAGCAGGATGTGCGCCTCACGGTAGATCACCCGATAGCCCTGGCCGATGACCGCTTGCCCGATGGCCTGGGCCAGATGGCTTTTCCCGGTGCCGGGTGGACCTAGGAAAAGTGCGTCTTCCCGGCGGGCGATGAACGTGGCCGTCGCCAGATCGAAGACCAGGCTCCGATTCATCTTCTTGTTGAAGTTGAAATCGAAGTTGTCGAGCGTCCCCTGCGGATCGCGAAATTGCGCTTGTTTCCGGCGCCGTTCCAGCAGTCGATCGCCGCGACGAGTCAGTTCATCGGATACCAGACAGGAAAGGAAGTCGATGGGGGCCATCGGTTCCGCTTGGGCTTGCTGCAGGCGCGTCTCCAGCACCGCAGCGATGCCGCCAAGACGCAGTTGCCGTAAGGAACGATTCAACTCGATTAGATTCATTCTGGTTGCTCCTTGATTTTGAGATTGATGAAGTCGCGATACTCGGTGAGCTCGCGGATCAGGGGATCGATCTGCCGTAAAAACATTTGCGGGTGTGGGCGGCGCTCCAGATAACGGCGCACGAAGCGATATTCATACACGCCGATGTCGAGAGCGGTGGCGCAGGCGTCTTCGACCGCCGCCGCTCCGTATTTCTTCATCAGGGAAAGCATTCCCAGGATGCGGCGGATGCCGGTCTCTCCTTGCCGCTGATAGATCAACTGGCAGAGCTTGCCGATCTGGGTTCCGGCGTGTTCGGCGCGCCGCAAGAGCTGCGCCGTGCTCAGCGGCATTTTCTTTGGGTGGTCTTCTTCCTGGATGCGATATCCGCCGCGTTTCTGGCGCAGGTGTTCGCGAAGAAGTTGGTTGGTGCTGGGATGCAGGATGCGCACATGCAGCGCGTCCCATTGCACCTTCACCGAACGTCCGATCCATCCTGGCGGCAAGCCGTAATAGGCGGCCTCCACTTCCACGCAGCCGTCCAGATGAACGACGCGTTCTCCGTATTGGTAGTAGCGGAAGGGTTCGAGAGGTAATGGCAGCAGGTGCGGTTTTTCTTCGGGGAACATGGCTGCGACCTGGCGTTTGGTCGTGCCATGGATGCGCGTGTCGGCCCAGCGCTCTTCCCAGCGGTCCAGATACGTTTGCGCTTCTTCCAGGCTCTCGAAGCGCATCCCTTTGAGCGGGGTTCTCTTGGTGTGGCCGATGCCCGACTCCACTTTCCCTTTGCGATCGGGATCTTGGATCCGGCAAGGCAGCGCCACGACACCGTAGTGCGCGAGGACATCTCGAAACAGTGGGTTGACGGTGGGATCGTAGAGGTCGGGAACCGCACGCCTTCTTTCAAGTTGTCGAGAACCACCAGTCTCGGACAACCACCTAGGCGGCGAAACGCTTTCTCATGCAGTTCTGCCCAGATGCGCGAACTTGAACGCCAGGTGAGCAAGCGCACCGATTTGCGGCTGTAGCCGAGCGTCAGCACGAATAGCCGCGTGCGGCGATACTTGCCACTCTGCGGTTCGCGCACCATCGGACCGCTGCCGTAGTCGACTTGAGCTTCTTCTCCGGCGGCCGTGAGGATGATGCCCGCCGCTTCTGGACGTTGTGGTCCTCGAAGCGTGCGCACGAAGCGCTTCACCGCCTGATAGCCCCCCGCAAAACCGTGGTCGGACACCAGGTCTTGCCAGATCGCCTTGCCATTGCGTCCATGGGCGAGGCCCTGCTCGATCAACTCCCGGTACGCTTCACAGACACTTGCCGATGGAGGAGAAGGGGCACTCGGGGCGCCCGGTTTTTCTGAAAAAGGCGCTATAAAGTCGGGGGTCACCGTGGCCGGTTTTGCCTCCGGTCGGGGGTCACTCGTATGGCCGGTTTTGCCGGCGCTCGGCTTCCCCATCCCGGCAGCCACACCACCACCCCGGCTGCCTTTAGGTACGCACTTGCTGTTTCTCTACGGACACCAGTGGCTTGCTCGATGCGCCGTAAGGGCCATCCGAGCTTCCCCAGTGCTATGACTTGTTGTTTTTTTTCTTCGCTCAAGACATTGCTCATGCCGAAGGAGCCTATAAGGGCTCCTCTCGGAGTCAATGTCCCGGGCCTTACTTGGCCGGTTTTCAGCTGACCCTACATGGCCGGATTTGGGTGATCCCTGAGGCGGCATCCGGCATGAGAGGTGGCCTGAGCTTGCCAAAGAGGCGGTTAAGCGGAACGTGGGAACCTGAGACTTCGATGCAAACGGAGAAGCCACAAGTGGAAGAACCACGAGGGCGAGAGTACGGAAGCGAAGTTTCAGGGTCGGACTGCCCCACAGTAGTGAAGAAGCGGGGTAATTCCCGTGGAGCGAAGGGGGCAGGTCACTCGCGTCCTAACCAATTACGGTCAACTGGAAACAGGAGGAACCGAGTGGTTAGAACGGAAGGTCAAACCTTCACGGAGTGACACGAACCGTGTGACTGGAGACAGTCAAGCACGGTTCTGTGAGGGGCTCGGGGTGAAATTCCCCGGGCCTACTCGACCGGGCGTTGAGCGCAAAGCAAACGTAACGACGAGCCTTACGTTTTGTTTTCCTCTGGAACGAGGGCCTGAAAACTGTTTATGTCCGCCTAATTGGCCACGCACCGTGTGTGCAACGATATGGCGCTTTCCCGCGTACCGGTTTTCACAGACCATTCCCGTTTGAGGACAGATAGCACGTTCAGCGCCTTAACCACCGCGCGTCTCTCGTCTCGGTCGATCGCACTCTTGACTACACGGTTTGCGATCGCTAATTTTGCGTCTTCGATGCGATCGGTCATTCTATTGGGGTTGGTTTCGAGGACAGCGGCTTCGTACCATTTCGTCCAGTCATAATCTGCGTTCACTGTCGTCTCCTTACTCTCTAGCGCATAGCGAGGTCGGTCACCGCGATCTCATACGCAAAGCCTGGACAAGGCACACAAGTGAAGTAGGGATGCACGCTTAACTTCACCCGGCTCGAACCGTCACGCTCAGCGTCCCCATCTAGCAATTGCGTTCACCACCGGATCCCGAACGTAAGCGGAATCAGATTGGTTGATACTGAATCGTACGAGGCGTGGTGATATCTGACCTCGGTATAAAGCTTCGCGTGACTCTCGCCCAGCCGATACGTGATGCCTGCCCCAATATTTTCACCGAATGAGTTCGCGCTTCGGCTTCCCGTTATGATGTTTACGCTACCAATCGCGCACCCGTACCACCAGGACCAGTACGGATCGCAGATCACACCCACACCGGGCGTTGTTGTTTCACCAGACCGGTGGTACCAGCCTATTCCGCCGATGACGTAAGCTCCCAGCTTTGAACCCAGTGGAAAGTGGACAATCGGGTTAAACGTCCAAGCATATTGCCGCGCGCTTGCCCCAGGTGTTTGAAGAAACTGCTTGGTCGTGGAGTTAATGGGCAAATCGTGCCACATGAATTCGGTGTCCACGCCCAGATATGGCTTGAAGTTGATTCCCCCGCCGATAACAAAGTTTCCGCCATCATTGACGAAGGAACTTAAGTCTCCTTGAGGGAAGCCAATGCCACCACCCACGTTGAAGAGCCATTTACTGTAATCTTGGGCGTGCGCTGAGGGCATCATAGCAAGAACAAGCGGTATTGCCAGGAGAAGCCGCGATCGAGTCATATCGTCCTCCTCTGTAAAGAAAACCCAGACAAAAATGAAACTTCCGCCATCATCAGCACTGCCACCATCTTTTTGTTCACAGTATTCTCCTTAATAGACAGAGCGCAGTCAGCCTCCCGTGGAGACGACTGAGAAAACCTTATGTTTGGTTCGATCTCTGAACCACTAGGGGAATCCCTAGCGCGTGGTGCAGGACAGATTCGCTTCGTAATTGGGCCAAGTCCTTTATAGAACGCGGTTACCGGACATCTCTACAATGCCGACCCTGTCAAATCTTTTTTGAGCGCACTACTCCGTTCGCTCCGAAGAGTGGTCTTCGTAGCGTGAGAAAGCTGGCAGCAAGAGTACCGCCATAGGTCTTGTTCGGAAACGCAAAACGGAGGCCTTACAGGGCAAGAAACTCCCCGAAAAGTTGCGGCGGGCGACCGTAACGTTCGCCGATATCTCCCGTGATGCTCTGGCCTACTCTAAGGCTCACAAGCGGACCTACGGCGACGACCTGACGCGAAGCCGTGATGATGGGTGTGATACCGATCGAGGTTGCGTGTGCGTCCGACGACGATTCAGAAGTGCCGTGAAAGACGAACGGGATTCGCGCCGCGCAGAACCCGGCCCCGCGTGGTTACCCCATCACCGCCGCCGATAGCAATAATCTAGTGTCCCAAAAGCTCGAAACCAGCGAGCAGATCGCCTTGTGAATCATAGTTGGAAATGTTCTCGCAGAAGGCTGAAAAGATTCACCGTGCGCCACTCTGCAAGAATCCGCTGGACTTTCGACAAATTTCCGCCCATAACGTCTGCGACGATAGGCCGCCTAACTTCTTATACGGAGGTCAAAATGATGCGAATGTGCAGGTTCGCCATCGTTCCTACGACAGTATTGATCGCGGCCCTGGTGCTGGGCGTTACAGCCAAAGCCGATCAGCATTCTGGGAGTTGGAAAATGAACGCTGCAAAATCGAAGTACAGTCCTGGGCCAGCGCCGAAGGATGTGACCGTAAAGGTTGACTGCGACGAATACGGTATCAAGCTCGACGCCGAAGGTACGAACGCGGATGGAACTCCGACACACGTTGAATTCAGTGCAAAATTTGACGGCAAAGATTACCCGATTATTGGCACATACGCCGACACGGTGTCGGTGAAACGCATCGACGCTAACACGATGCAAGCAATTCTAAAAAAGAAAGACGGCCAGTTAATGATGACGGTGATAACGACGGTCTCCGCAGACGGAAAAACGAGAACGTCGAATTTCAAGGGTAAGGATGGGGAGGACCGTGAAGTGAACAATATTGTTGTGTACGACAAACAGTAAAAGCGAATTCTGGTTCATCGGTTAGTGGGACCTGCGAGGTTTTACGACAGCTTGGTGGCGACTTTCTGATAGGATTCGTGCACAAGATCAAGGCTTGTTGACCAGGTGACGTTAAAGCCGTGGTGTGCACCGCATGAATTTTCTAGTCGAAGGGCGAATTGAAGCCGCTTTCGGCACCGCTATTTTTATGTTGGGGGAAAGTTGTGAGATTCCGAAAGCCGATAACTTGCGGGCGACTCATTTGGGTATGCCTCTCAGTGTTCTTGTGGTTTTATACTCCCCTAGCCAGGGGACAAGATCCAGCCCCCGAAACGGGTCCGACGATGTTTCCGGGCGGTGGACTTGTCTCCTTCGACTCGAATTTTACGACACGTGGTCAGATTTCTAACCCTCCGGGGATCATTCCTCTGGCGGCCCGCCCGACCTTTTCTCACGCGGGTGCCTTTATTTTCAGGTGGGGCTTCTACCGTAATTTTGACGTGACGGTATGGGTGCCGCTGATAACGAATCGCTATGAAATGCCACCGACGAACGGAAATCTGATAAACGGGGGTACGGGCATTGGCGATGTCATGATGCTGGTAAAGTATCGCTTCTATCGGCAAGATTCAGAGCGAGGCACGACGCAAGCGTCAGTGACGTTTGGGCCCAAACTTCCGACGGGCCGAACCGATTTTAATGACATTAACGGAAATCTTCTGCCTGCGAGTCTGCAAGCCGGGAGTGGTTCGACTGATGTTTTCCTTGGAGCGAATTGGACCTACACCGGCGTGTTTAATATAAAACGCCTGGTAGCGGATGAGGATTTCAAATCTCTTCTGCGCACCACCGGGACGCAGGCGACGCGGCTCGGTATTGAACTCGAATCACGTTTCTGGATGTCGTACAGGGCGTACCAGTCGAAGGACGTGAAACGCGAATGGCTGATTGGCCCGACTCTCGTGTGGATGCATCGTCAGGACGACACCATTGCCGGAGTCACCCAGTTCGGGAGCGGTGGCGGCGCGCTCCTAGCAGGAATCAAGACCTTCGCAGGGGTGCGTCCCGGAATGCACATTTGGTTCGGTATGGATTGGGACGTTGCGCATTGGGCGAATCAAGGATTGAGCCCAGAGCAACCGCACTCCGCAGCTATCACCGTGTCCCAGGTGAGCGAGTCCCCCGGTACGGCTCCCCCGATAGTGCACGTCCCGGTTCGGCGTTTCATCACTTTCGGTATCACGCAGCAGTTCCGGTTTCATCATTAAGAGCCGGGGAATCCGCGTTGCTGATACCGAATTTATGTTGTCAGCCAAGTTTCCGAGGAGGATGAGGAACGGTGAACACAAGAAAACTGGCGTTGCTGTTTCTGTTAAGTTCCGCGCTTGTGCCGCTGTCGAACGCGCAGGTCCAGCGCATCGAAATGCGCGTCGAAGGGATGACGTGCAACTATTGAGCATTTGGGGTGAAAAAACACCTCGGGCGCCAGTCTGGCGTTCAAAAAGTCGAAGTAACCTTGATTGATGGAAGAGTTGATATCACGCCCAAAGAAGACGGGCACATTGCTCCTGCGCAGCTTCTGAAAGCCACTTATGACAGCGGTGTGACAGTAGCACAAATGGACATGACCGCACGCGGAAGAATCGTGAAAGACTCTGCGGGAAATTTCACCTTTCAGGTTCAGCCGAATCAATCGTTCGCGATTGCGCCAAATGATTTACTGAAAACGATCGAACCGCTTGCAATCGTCACGATTTACGGTGAGTTATACAGGAAACCTGCCGGGGAGGAAATCCCGGACCTTTCGGCTCCGCTGAAGCTACTGATTCTCAATGTACAGAAGAGAGAATAGATGCTGAGTCAGAGTCTGCTAATTTTGAGCCTCGCGGTGATTGGGCTGGCCGGATGCAATCAGCATCGGTCGGGGCGCCCGCAACCGCAGGAGCTTGAAAGCGCAGCAGGTGAAATCGGCTCCCGCCTGCCCGAGTTCTTTGTAAAAGACTTGCAAGGTCGAGATATTTCCTCGGCTGACCTTCGGGGCAAAGTGGCACTCATTGATTTTTGGGCCACATGGTGTCAGCCCTGCAAGAAAGAGATGCCGGGATACCAGAAACTGGCAGACCGCTACGGCCCTCGAGGACTTGCGGTTATTGGCCTCAAATTCGACACTATGGCGGATACCGAAGACCCAATTCTTTTCGCAAAAAGAATAGGAGTCCATTATCCCATGGCCGTCGCGGTGGATGAGTTGAAGCAGAAGTTCGGCGGCATTGAAGGATTACCGACGACGATGCTATACGACCGCGAAGGAATACTCCGGAAAAAAGTGGTTGGGTTTGAGTACACAAGCGCATTCGAATCGGAGCTAAAGCCACTTCTCTGAATCGACCGATGAGTTTGTTCCCACGAGGGCGCAGGTTAGAAGGACAATCTCTTTTCCTGGATTGGCTCGCTCATCCGGCAGGCAGCTCAACACCTAAAAACTGTAAGCTGCGCCCACCAGAGGAATGGCCTTGGAGCGGAGACCGTTATCGTCCACTTTCAACAGGACGTTGCCCGTGAGCACTAGGTGGCGGAACGCTCGATACTTTAGCCCGAGAGATGCACTTGTGATGTTGTAGTCCGTTTTTCCGACGGTCAAGTTTGGATGCGTGGCTCCCGGCGTGAGGACGTCGCAGTTTGCGTCGCTGCAGCTGCCCAGATCTGTAAACGTGGAGGAGGAAAGCTGCGGGACACCGAACAAGCGCTGTCCGTAGATATCAAATGCGCCCGTCAAGCGCTTTGTGACGGCCACATCGGCGCCCACAACGTAGATGAAGCGATTGGGAATCGAACCCTTGGTATCCGCTGAGACAGACACAAAGTTTCCCGCCAGGATCGAATTACCGTTCACCTCGTACCCGATTACGGCGTGCGGCGAAACCCGAGCGGTGTAGGAGATGACGCCAAACGGCTTGACGCCGGTGGCACCGGAGCCCAGGAAATTTTCCGCGTCTCCGCTGGGTACGCGTACATCCACGCCCAGAGCGACACCAAGACGCTCCCCTTTGTAAGCCTCGTATTTTCCGCGGAGGACGACGTCTCCGATCCCCGTGGCGCTACCCGAGCTGGAGAAGGTAGCGTGCAAGCAAGGCGTGGTCAGCGGCAACTGGGGGCAGCTGGGAACCGTCGCCGGATTGAAAGCATGAAAAACCCCGCCGGGAAAATTTACCGGATCCACCGGTGGAACAGAATTCGGATGAATCGTCGTGTCGGCAGTGTCGGTCGTTTCCACATTCAGAATCGGAATCGCCACGGAAACGTCGAGGCGCGAAGTTATCCCGTAGGTCGCGTAGATCGTATACTGATGTACTTTGAGACCTATATTAACCGTCGAAGTGACAAAATCACGTACAAAGCAGGGAGCGACGCCCGTCGCGTTTGCATATCCATTAGCCACAGTCAGTCCGGTAGTGTTCGGGCAAGACGTAATTCCTGATCCAGGTGGAAACGGCGGTAGGAACGGTGCGTGTTGGAATACTGTGTTGAGCTTGCTCGAATCCTTCCCGTCGATGGTATCGAAATCAAAATACTGAAAGCTGAAAGCAACGTAGAGCTTGCGCCGTCCGATCGTGCCCGCCCGCTCGCCGAGAATTGGTCCGAGGGTCTCTTCGGTGGAAGGCGAAAACGTCTTCAGCGCAGGATCATAGGTAAAAGATATGCCGGATGAGGGCGAAGCTGTCGGCAATTGTGACACCTGGATACCCACAGCTTCGTTGATCGGATCGAGACTGGTGAGGAAATTACCCTGAAAGTGCGATTGATGCTTGTTGAAGAGCAGCGGTGCGCCTTGACCCGGCCCAAGCCCAAAGGGGCCATACACCTGTGGGAGCACGCACACGAGCTTGTTGCTAGTAGTGCCATTGAGGGGACATAGGCTCTGCGCCGAGGCGGTCCAGCTCCCAAGAAAAGGAAGTGCGAGAAGAACGCCCGTGAGCGTAAGTTTAGACATCCTGCCTCCTTGATTGCCTAAAGAGCGCTTTTCGGACTGTCGCACGGTGGGACATTTTCGGGTGATTTAGGTGACGGCCAGCGATGCTTGCGGGCGAGTGTATACAGTCGGTCAGAATTGTCAAGTGCCACGCTGGATCTCATACCCTTTTCATCTTCTCGGCGGTCAAAGTCTCGCCCCATCGACCTTGTACCTGAAGGAATCCTGACGTAAGTGGCATGATGTTTGTCGTGGTGGAGGGCATCGTTTGTACGGCTCCAGTGCGTCATAGGCGTCGGCAGATTTGGCAGCGAGTATGACGCTGCATTTCCGCCTGATTGCCCCGTTTCCAGAATCGACACGGCGTAATTTACACTTCAGACCGTTGCGAAAGCCCGCCTCCAATTCCAGGGAGGATTATCGAGGTAACGCTCAACTATTTGTTTTGCTGGGGCCAGTGAGGATCACCGGCCCCAGACCGGTAACGTTTCTTTCGTATCCGACTATTCTCAGTACCGCCGACATTACTGAGAAGGTGGCTTGGAACCGTCGGTCGCGCAGCCGCCCTTGCCCTTGCAAGAGTTCTTGCCCTTGCAGCCATTGTCGCCCGCCTTGCAGCCGCCCTTGCCCTTGCAGGAGTTTTGGCCCTTACACGCGTGCTTTTCTTTTACTTTCTTGTCGGTCTTCGTGTCGTCCTGCGCGGCCGCCGAAGCGTTCGCGCCGGGTGCGAGATTCGAAGCCTTTACGGCCGCGCCAGTTCCGGCCAGCAAGCCCGCGATCGCCGCACCGGTGAGTAAGTACTTATTCGACTTTGTCATTTCTTCACATCCTCCTTGAATGGACTATTCCGGCAAATTCCTTGCCGGACACTCAGGGTGTAACTTGCTTTGCGGCGGCTTGCCGCTGGAACGACGAACTTGCCCCTTCATCCCCAGTCGTGTCTAATCGAGTTCCTTGAAAAGAAGCCGCAGCGGCCATGCCTGCCGTTGGGGAACTACAAGCGGACCGCTGCGGCCCAGCGCCACCGTCAGGAATTCAACCGGTAGCGAACTTGAACAACGCATTTCCTCGCGCAGACAAATCATATGGTTCTTCTGAAGTCGCCTCGCAATCACACGCGAGGCTGCACACAAGACAGAGGGCGAAGCTTCGAATCTTCAGGTCCGGGAGGTGTTTCGGCTAACTAAGCGCGGAAGGAGACTGCGGCGGACCACGCTCAAAAAGCACAGTCGAATTGAGCGCGTGGTATTGGGCTAAATCGATCGAAGACAGCTGGGAGAAGGTCAGCGACTGCGGGTACGTGGAAACCGGTAGCTCGAACTCAAATTGCCTCGCCAGGAAAAGTGTCCGGGCGCGGAAAGGGCAAAGCGGCAAAGCTCCTCTGAGATATGACTCCCCGTCTTGCGAGTTCTCCTGAACTAAGCCTGCGCAGTGGTGTTTGCCGTTCTTATGGCAGCATGTCGGTGCCGTTGCTGGGACTGTAGCGAACGACATCGGTTCGACTGCGGTCCAACCCGTCAGCAAAAACGCAATTATGGCGACGACGCGTCGCATGGCTCTAGGCGGCAAAGTATACACCGAAGTTCTTTTTTGGAAAGCCAATATTATTTCCGGGTGCAAAATGGCCCAGTATGATCGCGGTGATTACGTGAAAGTCGAATTTCCGGAAAACACTCCGGGCCTTCCCGGCGAATGGATGTGGGTGCGTGTGCATCACTGCGACGACGAGCGCCAGCTCCTCTCAATCCGTTCTCGCTGCTGTTCCGGGCATCGATCCAGCAAACTTCGACCGAAGAGATTCGGCTCAGCCGAAGGGCACTGCGCAATATATCTTTCTCCGGAAGAAAGTCACCCTTGCGGTCAGGGTTCAAGAAGATCACACGCGTTCGCTCGGGCTTGAAGTATTCGATAAAGGCTTCGCAGGTCTCAACAGCTTCCGGCATATTGTTCGGCGCATTGGTCTGCAACGCACTGGCGAAATTCCAGCGTGTTCCAAATTCCGAATTCGCAGTCTTTATTTTGTTCTCTGTTTTCTTGAGAAATCTGCGTCGGCGTTCCCTTCAATTCGTGCGGTGAACTCAGCCGCAAATACAGAAAGCGGTCGTTCGTGAGCCTGTGAAAGTCAACCAGCTTCCGGTCCTTCGGAATGCTGCCGGCGGTGCTCAGGCGGACATCCTTAAACATGCTGCGAAGCCGCGTGCTTTTCCCGCAGTGCCGATTTCCGACAACGAACAAGACCCGTTCGAGATGATGTCTTTGCATTCCTGTCCTCCATCCGCCCGGTTACGATCCCTTTGCCGCTTTCTGAACATCGGTGTGCTCGAATGCCGACGCCATCCTGTCGATTTCGGCGTCCTTGATGCCCATTTGCTTGGCGACCGAGCGCCATTTCGAAACCGCACGGCTCGTTTGCCTGGCGATTTTCCGGGCGGCTGAAGTGTCGAGTTCAAAATATTCGGCAACTTCCATCGCAAGGTCGATCGATGCCGTCCCGTCGTCCTCGTTGATAGAAGTGGTCAGAACGCGCGGCCTGATGTCGACCGGAACGGGATTGAGGTCGTACGCCGGCGAGAGCCGCCAGCCATCGGGCCCTTCGTACAGAAATCCGTGGTTGCGCAGATGGTCGTCGGTGTTCGAGATCATGATGTTGAAGACGATGCGCCGCCAGAGCGCCTCCATGTCGCTCTTGGGTGCTGCGCCGTACCGGCGAAGGACATCTACGATTTCGAGATAGCTACGCGTCTGGTTGTCTTTCGCGCCCAGCATGCTCATGGCGGAGAGGAAAGGAATGCGTTGCGCGCCTTTCCTGTCGAAGCGCTGCAGGATGAGTACCGGCTTCTTCCCGATTTTCTCGACGCGCCCGGACGCCACTTCTATTCCCGATTTTGCCGCCAGATTCAAAGCGACTGCTTCCCACAGCACCGTGCTGATCTCGTCGTCGTTGCGCGGAAATTTCGCGATGGCAAGACGGCCGTCTTTCTCTCCCACCGATGCCTTCGGGCGGGCGCCACCCAGGGAAGACCCCGGCGCCAACAACAACCGAAGGTCTTCGTCCGTCTCGTCCTCGTCGATCACGCGCTGCGCGGCGGACAGCAATTTGGGGAGTTCGACAAGCGGTGGCACGCGCCAGGCGTCTGATTCCCTCCGAAACGGTCCACCCTCTTCCGCCTTGAAGCGCAGCGCGCCCGCCCGCGTCTGGTCGTCGACAAGAAGAAGATAATCAATTTCGAACAGCGTTCGCGGCGCTTGCTTCTCACGATCAGCCCGCCGCCGTTCCATGCGGCGCATCAGCGCCCGGCCCCAACGATCTGGCGCTGAATCGCCGATTGCACCGAACATCGGAGTGTCGTCCGCAGTGTGGAATGGACCGGGGCCAAGCTGAAGCGCAGGCTCCAGAGAAAAGCTGACAGGATTTTGCAGCCACGCCGGATCGTACTCAAACGATGCGCTTTCCTTGTTCTTGCGCGCTCGCGCCCACAAACGGCCGACGAGGTGCGGCGCGCCATCGAGATCGACATAGGTAAGAACGCCTTTTTCCACTACAGCCCACCCGATGGCTTGACCTTTTTGTGGCGAATCCGTCGCGGCAGTTGCTCTTCCTCCAGCCGCAGGCCGACGCTGTCGTTCGCCGGGTCGGCAAGCTGGGCTACTCTTTCGACAAGCCCCAGAACGAAGAGCACCTTGGCGTATGTACCGGCCAGGACGCCGGGATCGCCCTTCTCCACCTTCAGCCAAGTTGTTTTGCTGATGGAGGCCCGTTCCGCCGCAACGACGACGGGAATGCGCCGCCGCCGGCGCGCATCGCGGATGTCCTGGCCCAGTTTGCGCAAAGCCCGGACAACGGGCAGTGGGAGGTCACCGCCGGGCCGGCTGCCTTTGACTCTTTGTCTCATTGTAAGGTCCAGAGTTATGGTCTTTATGCGACTTATGGTACAAAAGTATGGTCCTTAAGTCAAGGTGAAAGGTCAAAGCGACTTTTGAGGCAAATCCCTATCACCTTGGGGACAACGCGGAAGTGCGGTACTCTCGTAGACAGAAAATGTCGGCTTAGTATTTTCCACTTGACAATAACGTATAGGGTGCCTGATATTTTATGGCGAGTCCGCTTTCGACGCTCCAAGTTTCGAAACTTCTCGGGATAACGTCGGATACGTTGTACCGATGGATTCGGGAACGTCGAATTGAAGCACCGCCGCTTCAATCACTTGGCGGAATGAAGGTTCGGTTATGGTCCGAGGGTCTAATAGAAAAAGCCAGGAAATACAAAGCTGAGCAATATAGAAAGAAGCCTCGCCGAAAGAAGCGAGATTGATTAAGCGGGACGAGCCAGTGCGCTAACACTGGCTTCGTCCCTGACCAAAGTGCACGGCTGAGGTGCGACGATGGCTGCAACAGAAGGTATCCACTTCCCGTTTAGTGTGCAACTCGACCGTCGGACGACGTTTCCGCCTGACGCCTTTCGCGACTCCGCTGCTTCGCCCCCTGGCTCTCCCCATTTGCTTGACTTCTTGCAGGGTTGCGCTGACGGTACTGCTCTTTCCTCTGCGGCTGCGGGGCTCTGCATATGAAACTCCACCTTTTCCAGCAAATAACCGAACTCAACCACTCATTCGACGAGCTAATCGCGGGCCTAGCGAAACTGGAATCAATCCCATTCTTTCGACGCGAACTCATCCAGCATGCTCGATCCGACGTGGAGATCGCTCGCGTGTACGCCAACCGCGAGTTCTTCGACAACTTCGAGAAGATCGTCGAGGACGACGCCAAATGGGCCTATCGCTTCCAGCGCGACTTCGACAAAAAGCTCAAGGACCGAGACGACATCTACCTCGAAGTCCGGGATTCGGAACAGAGGCGGAAGCGGAAGGGACTGCCCCCACGAATCGTCATCCTTCCCGATTGGGATTGGTCTGACGAAGACCGTTATGACGAAAAGCACTCGCAGCGGAGAAAGAAGTCCGTGCTCAAGGCATCAACCGGCTCGAACCACCGCTGAGGAGTCGAGGAGCGGGGTAAGGGGATCCCCGGGGACACCGAGGAAAGGAGGACGCCGTCCATGAGAAAGGAAAAGTCGACCAACCTGGCCCCTCATCAATTCGTTCGTGGTCGCCAGTATCGCGGACTGCGAGGCAAAGTCGTGGAGTGGGTCGAGCACAAATTTGAGGAGGGTCTCCTTTACATCCACGTCCGGTTCGTAGACAAGACGGAACTTTGCTGGCGGATTGCCACTCGCATAACGATTGAGGAAGGCGACCTTAGCGACTGGAAATCCGGCGACTTCAACCAGCTTCGAGTTTTCGTCAGGAACGAGCGAGACAGGAGCGTGTGATGCACCGCAATATCGCTCGCGCTTACGATTGCCTTCAGGACGAGCACGATCGCATCCGCGCAGCGTGCGTCAAAATCCTTGCCCAGAACGACAGGAGCTTAGAGCGCGAGTTGCTTCGGGGGGACCTCGACAGTCCACGGCACCGTGACGAAATGCTTCTATACGAGGAGCGCTTATCTCGGCCTCAGCGGCGTCGCGTTCTCGATTTGAATCACTATGGCAGGAAGATCGAACGCATCATGGGTGCGCTCCTACGTCTTTAACCTTCAAACCGCGCGGCCCTTACTCTCATAGACGTCGCGACCGCGAAAATACAAGACCGCGCCGCAACCTGTGGTCACCTAAGAATTGGGCCACTTCAGTGATTTTGAACTTTCTTCCGATTTGAGCGACAGGAAACCGAACACAAATACGGAATAGATAGATATAGGCCGAATCCGCTTCTTCGGCTGGTGATGCCTAAGTTCTGGTGATAAATTCATCGATTCGCCCGTCAACACTCGTCACCTTCGCTGTCGGCATTCAAAGGCCGGAAGTGCCAACGCTCCGAATGTCCGGGCGAGTTTTTCCCTCTGTGAAGATCGCTTCACCCTGTAGCTTCACCGGAAGCTTCACTGGTTGCTTCACCGACCATATCCGGCTAAACCATTGCAGACTCAATGCGTTAGACCAGTCTCGGGAGGCTCGATGGAACGCGCTCCCAACCCGTGTGAGGCGGGAACGACCACGCACATCGACGCACGGTGCGTCACTGACTTCTCGGGGTCGTTCCCGCCTCACTATGAAATGCACTGTCCTTTTTCGGAATTCCACATTTTCTTACTTTTTCAGCGACACATTTTGCCTGTCCAAACGCTGAATAGGTAAATAGAGGGGAAATTGCTCCGATCTCCCCTTATGGAGGCTCAAGCATGAACGGACCGCCATCGCCCACCACACTAACCGCGATGTGCTCCCACCGGCTGGAGCAGAACCTGACCTGCCTCGCCCTAGGTGTCAGCGGAGCGGTTCTGCTCTCAGTCCGCTCAGAGGCTCAAAAGGCAATCAGGCTACGGCGTCAGGCAAATTACAGCCGGTTCGAGGTGAAGAATGTAAGAAATTCCTTCTGCACTCCCGTCTTCTCCAAGTCCTTCACCCTCGTGCGCTGCAACTGTCTGAAAGAAACACCGATGGAAAATTCAGCCTCAAAAAGTGACGACGAAAAAATCACTGAAACGGGCGGGAGCGGCCCCGCTTTTGACGGCTTTCAGCCGCCCAAACCAAAGTGGGGTCGCTCCCGCCCGTCACGCAGGAAGCGTGACCGTGTTTTGGCCACGTGCAGGAATCGGGGAATGCAAGGCGTAATGCAGTACGTAAGACAAAGCCAACGAAGAGGAGACGAAATGCAACATGGCGATCATCAAGGCACCACCCAAACAGCCCAAGTCGGTGACGGTTCAGGCCCGTGTCGAGGAATCAGTGAAAGAACAGCTCGATCTCTATGCGAAGTTCATCGGCTCCACTCCGTCATACGTCATCACGGAGGCGCTGAAAGTCCTGCTCAAACGCGATAATGAGTTCAAGGAGTGGCTTGGTCAACATGCCAACGATAGGAATCAAGAACAGACCCAAAGAGAGGCCCTCTCGAAGACCGCGTAGCGACCATGAACGTCCGTCCATCTCAATTCGATGCGCGCGAGAATACAACGTCCTCTCGACAGAAGGGGAGCCAATACGGATTAACGTGGGACATGGTAGACTGGAAGTCCCGAGAGCTTCACATTCCGCGTACAAAGAATGAGGAGCCGTTGCACGTGCCGCTAAACGACGCGGCTATCAGTGCGCTCAAGACGGTATTGAATGGCGGGAATGGCAAAGGACGCGTCTTTACATCTCTGAAGACGGGCGATCCGCTCGAAAACGTCCGGCACTGGTTTGATGACGCGGTAGTCGAAGCGAAGCTCAAGAACTTTCACTGGCACGACTTGCGTCATACGTTTGCGAGCTGGTTGAGAATGAAGGGAGCGCCGCTTGAAGATATTGCGGATCTGCTGGGGCACAAGAGTTTGACGATGACCAGGCGTTACGCACATCTCGGGCCGAACAAGCTGCATGCGGTGGTGTCACTGCTTGGAGCAAGTGAACCCAGAAGTGACACCAGGCAAACTGGTCAAACGGTGACTACCCCACAAGTTGCTGTGCAATAAAGAGTTTAGGGGCGTAGCTCAGTGGTAGAGCAGCGGCCTTTTAAGCCGAAGGTCGTGGGTTCGATCCCCACCGCCCCTACCATAAACCGCGTTGATTCAGTTGCCCTTGCGCTGCTTAGTGCTGATCTAGTGGCACAAAAGGTGGGGGTTGAAAAGGGACCATCGAAAATCTTTGTATGGACGCCCCTTTGAGTCTTGGCCGTCCGGGAAAATCTGTCTTTCTATCGGCCTCTTGAGGCGTTCGGCTTTTAACTCCTGAAGAGTCTGGAGTTCGTCCAGCCGACGAAGGAAAAGTAGGTAAGTGATCTGCTCAATTACTTCGAGTGGATTGGCGATGCCTCCTGACCAGAAGGCGTCCCAAACTCGGTCGATCTGGTTCCGCAGTTCACCGGTTAGCATGATTGTCCTGTTCCGCCTTTATCTTGAATACTTCACTCTATGATTACTTACCAATCTATTTCAACATGATCTGGCGGCCTAGTTTCTCCCGACAAACGATCAAGCCCCCCCTTGCTGCAAAAAATCAGTATGGGCGAACGGCCAACGGACGCCTGGCTCCACAACCGTCTTCAGGCGGCTGCGGTTACGTTTTCCGCCATAATGCGGACGCGATCCCGACGCGGATTTTGCTCGCGGTCTATTCTTTGGCAGCATGAAAGCGCGATTGTGTTGGATGCCTCAAAAGGCACCTCGTTTTTCGAAGTCAACACCTGGGGAATGCTTTTTTACGGAGCCCACGTTTGGATAGAATCTAACCAATTCACCGGGATTAGTTTGTCCGGTTTTCTGGGACATGTCCTACTCTTTATCGACCACGCAGGCAGGATGATCCAGTTACTCGGATACTCTGGGGACATCACCATAGAACTAACGCTCGATCCGATTCGACGGATCGACTGGCTTCACCAGTGGCACGGATTCCCACAGAACGTACCAGGCTCCGAACTAGACAACGAAGTTACGCTGACCATCCCGACCAGCACTGAGGCTATGCTCCAGAAACCCAATCGCGTTGGCGCGGACGTTTTTCGCCAAGTGTTTCTGTCGGTGAACCTTCCCGACCTAGTGGACACTACCCAGGACCTTGTGCAATTGATTCGCAGAGGTTACGAATACAACGGTTGGCAGCTAATCCATAGCCCGCTTGACTGAAAAAGGAAGTAAGTCAGTGTTGAACCGGGGGGTGCGGTTGGCTCCATTCCCTAGCGCAGCCACCCTGCAAGTCATACCAGGCGTTGCCCGGCGAACTCCCGATGGTCGAAACGCAACACTTGAACGCGGCTTGACCTTTTTCGGCTATCCAAACGAAAAGACTTACTTCCGGATTTTTCTAGAAAACGCAACAGAATGGGTACGTCGTTGCATCGTCAACACTCGGTTTGCTAAGCCGCCTGGCCGGTAGAATGCCCAAGGTCGCAGTAGCACTACATTTGTGTTTCGTTCGTGTTCCGTTCGTGTTCCGTTCGTTGACTTGGCTTCGGCCCGAACCTAAGATGAGCGCGTAATGGCGGACTTCTCCTCTCTCATCGGGCAAACCGTCTCGCACTACCGCATCCTCGGAAAACTGGGTGGCGGAGGGATGGGCATCGTCTACAAGGCGGAGGACACCCGCCTAAATCGAGCCGTGGGCTTGAAATTCCTGCCCAGCGAGATGTCCGATGACGCGACCGCGCTGGAACGCTTCCGGCGGGAAGCGCAGGCGGCATCGGCGCTGAATCACCCCAACATCTGCACGGTGTACGACATCGGCGAGCAAGACGGCCGGCAATTCATTGCCATGGAGTTTCTGGACGGCCAGAACCTAAAACATCACATTGCCGGCAAGCCGCTGCGGTTCGATGAATTGGTGGAGCTGGGGTTCGAGATTGCGGACGCGCTGGACGCGGCACACTCCAAAGGAATCGTGCATCGCGACATCAAACCGGCGAACATTTTTGTCACCGCGCGCGGACACGTGAAGATTCTGGATTTTGGCCTGGCAAAGCAAGGACCCGCGGACAGCGCGATGAACCTTTCTGCGATGCCAACGGTGACTGACCCCGAACAATTGACGCGAGCCGGCATGGCAATCGGCACGGTCCCATATATGTCGCCCGAACAAGTGCGTGGCGAAGGATTGGACGGACGCACCGACTTGTTTTCGTTCGGCTTGGTGCTCTACGAAATGGCGACGGGGGTTCCGCCGTTTCGCGGCGAGACCTCGGGTGTGATTGCGGAGGCGATTCTGAATCGCGCGCCGGTCGCGCCACTGCGACTGAATCCCGACCTTCAGCCCAAGCTGGAAGAGATCATCAACAAGGGGATTGAGAAGGACCGCAAGCTGCGTTATCAGACCGCGGCGGAGATGCGCGCGGATTTGCAGCGGTTGAAGCGCGATTCGGTTTCGGGCCGAACGGGAGCAGCCGTTGCCGAGAGCGCGCCGAAGCCGGCAGCGAGACCCCTGCCGTGGAAGGCAATCGCCGCGACGGCGGCAGTCATCGCGCTAACAGCCGTAGGTTGGCTGTTTTTCTCGCGCAAGGCACACGCGCTGACGGAAAGGGACACCGTTGTCCTGGCTGACTTCACCAACACCACCGGCGACACAGTGTTTGACGGCACGCTGCGTCAGGGACTCTCCGTGCAACTGGAGCAGTCACCATTTCTGAGCCTTATATCTGGGGATCGGATACAGCAGACATTGCAGATGATGGATCAGAAACCGGATACGAAGCTAACTCCGGAAATTGCACGGGAACTCTGCCAGAGAACGGCAAGTACGGCCGTCCTCGACGGCTCCATAGCGCAGATTGGGACCCAATATCTTCTTACGCTGAAAGCGGTCAACTGCGCGAGCGGAGAATCGCTGGCGAGTGCGGAGGCGCAGGCGAGCGACAAGAATCATGTTCTCGATGCTCTAGGAAAGACAGCCGCGGAAATTCGAAACAACCTGGGAGAGTCGCTGAGCACGGTGCAGAAATTTGATACCCCTCTTCGGCAGGCCACTACATCATCACTGGAAGCCCTCAAGGACTTCAGTTCGGGTGACCGAATCCTGAACACAGTAGGGGATGCCGCAGCGATTCCATTTTACAAACGGGCCATCGAAGTCGACCCGAATTTCGCGCTTGCCTACGCATCTTTGGGTCTCGCATATACCGACATGGGGGAACCCAGCGTCGCTGCCGAATACACCCAGAAGGCATACGAACTGCGCGATCGAACGAGCGAACCGGAGAAGTATTTCATCACGGCGATCTTCCACAAGGAGGTCACTGGGAACCTCGAAGCAGCCGAACAATCCTGTGAGCTTTGGAAGCAGGCGTATCCGCGCTCGGAGACGCCTCATGATTACTTGTCGGGAGCAATCTACCCGGCTCTTGGGCAATACGAAAAAGGAGCTGAAGAAGGCAGAGAAGCAGTCCGTTTGAATCCGCACTTTCCCCTTTCCTATGCGTTCGTGATGTTCAACGATCTCGCACTAAATCGGCTCGGTGAAGCAAAGGCCACATACAAACAACCTTTCGAACTTAAACTGAGCCACCCCTTCTTTTCTTTGGCCCTCTATCAGATTGCTTTCTTGCAGAACGATGCTGCGGGGATGGCCCAGCAGGCAGCACCGTCGGCTGGCAAGCTGGCAATAGGCGATCAACTGCTTGGATTGGAAGCCGATACCGCTGCCTATTCCGGGAGGCTCAGGGACGCGCGCGAGTTGTCCAGCAAAGCAATGGATTCCGCTAAGCGGGCCAAGGAAAAGGAGGCTGCCGCCACGCATTCTGCCCTGTCTGGTTTGCGGGAAGCCTTGTTCGGCAACGGTGACGAAGCACGACGGCGCGCCACGTTGGCAATGGTGGGCGCGGCAGGCCGCGACTTGCAGTACGCCGCAGCGCTCACGTTAGCCTTTGCCGGGGACACCCGGCGAGCGCGAGCGCTGAGCGATGATTTGGCCAAGAGGTTTCCGGAAGACACCGTCGCGCGGTTCAACTACCTGCCGACCCTCCACGCAAAGTTTGCGCTCGGTCGGGGAAATGCTTCTGAGGCCATTGAGAGTCTTCGGGTCGCCACGCCGTATGAGCTAGGACAGACGACGTCCAGTATCTATGGCTGGACCGCCTTGTATCCGGTTTTCGTGCGCGGCGAAGCCTATTTGGCCACGCATCAAGGCACTGAAGCCGTCGCCGAGTTTCAGAAAATCCTGGACCATCCCGGCGTCGCTGTGAATGAGGCGATCGGCGCACTTGCACATCTGCAGCTGGGCCGAGCGTACGCCATGCAAGACGACACCGCGAAAGCACGTGCGGCGTATCAGGATTTCCTGACGCTTTGGAAAAACGCCGACCCGGACATTCCCATCCTGAAGCAAGCCAAAGCCGAGTACGCGAAGATGCAGTAATTCCCTGCGAACTTGAGCGCGCAAACTCTGGCTAGTGCCTGGTAAGTGGACAAGTGTCCATGGATGGGTACTTCGTTGCATCGGCCGAGGCTCACAAAAAAGCAAAGCCCGGATCGCTCCCGGGCCTCACTTCACGTGAACTTATCTGGAGAGGAAGCGAAGGCGTAGAGAAGCACGGTGTTGCGGAGGGTTGCAGCGCGATCCGCGAGCATCCGCTCAAAGAACAGAACGTCGCCGAAGGAATAGCCGAACGGCGAAGTTTTAGCCGTGTCGCGCGATGCCAATGCTTCGAGGAAGCCGTCCATGCTAGATACGTGAGTCAGCGTGGTCATTGGTGTGCCCACCCTCTTAGAACAGGCCCGCGAGTGCGGCGTTGACTGCTCTGCCCGTCTGCTCATCCGTGGGGACCGCGTAGATGGCCGTAGACGCGATGTTCTTGTGGCCAAGGGCTTGCTCACGATTGCCAGGTGGACGTTGCTCGTGACGAGCGCGAATCCGAGTGCATGCTTGAGGCAGTGCGGGTGCCTTCTGTCGGCTGGAAGCCCCGCGCGTTCAGCGATCGATTGGAAGGCGCGAAAGAACTGCGAGCGGTGAATCCTTCCGCCCTTTTGTGACACGAAAACGAAATCACTCGCATCCCTTCGCTCCGCGAGCCACGCACGCAGGACTCGCTTTTCTGAAAGCAACGGCCGGCCCGGATGGTCGGAAAGCGGTTGAGTCGTAGTGAGGCTTCCCTTTAGCCGGCGGATCGTGACCTGCCCGTTTCTCAGGTCCAGGTCCGACAACCGCAGCTCGCAGACTTCGCTCGCACGCATCCCGTGCCGATAAGCCAGAAGGATCATTGCAAGGTTACGCTTCGATTCGCTGGCGATTTTCAGAACCTTGAGGATTTCTTCCGGCGTGAGAGCTTTCCGGGAGTGCGACTGTTGGACGGGATGAATTACACTTTGCGTAGACATTTCAGCCTCCAGATAGGTTGATTTGTTCAGGGGCGTGTCGCTGTTGAAGCAGCGGCGCGTCCCGTTCTTATTTCGCTTTGAATCCGAGAGACCGCCGGACAAACTCGCTCAGTGAGAGCCCGGACTTTCTGGCTAACCGTTCGAGCTTCCTGCGTTCGGCGGGGGTCAATCGTAATGCGATTAGGTGACTCTGGCGTTTCTTCGCCGGTATCCTCGGTCTACCCATTCGCATACTAAGTGTATAACAAAAAGTCTGATATCTGTCAAGTGCAAGATGGCACGGATTGCAGGAAAACAGCCCTTTCCATCGCGGCGTACCGGCATTCGTTGAGCGAAACGGAAGAGCCGGGCCGTCAAGTGCCCCGACTCAGCGATATGTTTTGGCGCTTCAAAGGGACGTTACGAGGCTAGAGATGGGCCGGGGTGGGTCGCCCCAGGGGGTCTCTCGCAAGGGACTCCGGTAGTGACTGGCAATACCGATTGTGGATGTTGTCCTAATTTCCTTCACGGGCAGACGCGCAACCCCGGTTACTTTCAAGTGGGGATGGCGTGCGAATGTGCTGGAAGGCCGACGCGCCTCAACAAGTTTTGGAAACGCGGATCGTCCCGCAAATCGTCCATGCTCGGATCTAGATGAAGATAGATAAGCCAGTGGGAGTGTTCTTCGTAGGATTTCTCGAGGTATCCAACTGCGCGGTCGTTTTCTCCTAAGCCGATATGGATTCCAGCGAAGAAGTGCGGCGCGACGTATTTCTGCTTTGCGAGTTTTGTGAGATCGTCGAGGATCTGTAGCGCGTCTTTTGTCCTCCCTGCCTTTCCGTAAGAATGCGCCAGCGCCGCGCGCATCAGAGGACTACCGCCGGACAGGTTCACCGCCTTCTCACCCTCGGTGATGGCCAATTCGCTGCGACCCATTGTCCTGTAGAGCAGGCCGAGAGCCCAGTTGGTGACGAGGAAGTTAGGATCTAATTCGACAGTGCGTAGGAGTTGTTCGAGGGCTTCGTCGTATCGCCGTTCCAGGTAGTAGGCCCATCCGATGGCAACGTTGATAATGAGGGACAACGGGTCCAACTCTTGACTGTTTTTCATCTGGGCGATCGCTTCTGCGTGGCGACCCATCGTCGTCATATACTCGGCGTGCCAATGATTGGCAATAGGGTAGGTGGGATTGAGTTCAAGGCTGCGTTTGAACTCCTCCTGAGCTTCTGGCCATTGCCAATCGTGAAGCCACAACGCGGCTGCCAGAGGCGTGTGGGCTTCGCCGAGATCGGGGTCGAGCTGCAGGGCGGTCATCGCGGCCGCTTTCCCCTGAGGGAATGCATCCTTCGGGGGCAGAAAGCTGTTCCATCCCAAGAGGACGTACGATTCTGCTACACCACCGTAAGCGAGAGCGTAGCTGGGGTCCTTCTCGACCGCTTGCTGAAAGTACCCGATCGCCTTATAAAACCCTTCTTCGGTCCATCTTTTCCAGTGGTGACGACCTTTTAGATAGAACTGGTAGGCTTCCGTGTTCTGGGTATAACTTTTGGTCAGACGTTTCCTCTCCTCACGCGTCAGGCTTAAACGCAATTTCTCGGAGATTTCATTGGCAATTTCCTCCTGAATCGCGAAGATATCTGCCAGCTTTCGGTTGTATCGCTCACCCCACAGTCGCCAACCGTTCGGTACATCGACTAGCTCAGTTCCAATGATCAGGGCATCTTTCTGCTGAACCACTCTGCCTGTGAGCACCGTGCGGACGTTCAGATCACGCCCCACCTTTTGGGGGTCCAGCACTTGGCCTCTATAACGGAATACAGTGCTGCGGGCCATAACTCGCAGTTTGGGCAATTGTGACAGGCTGGCGATGAGGCTCTCAGTGATACCTTCACTGAAGTATTCCGCGTTCGGATCAGCATTCACATTTTCGAAGGGCAACACGGCGATCGAATCAATGGTATCTCCAAAGCCTAGAGCAGGTGGGACTACTCGGCCAGAATCAGTGTCGCGTTTCAGACGCTGCAAGTCAGCCCGTAGATCAGAAGCATTCTGGTAACGCAGCTTGCGGTCCTTCTCCAATGCCTTGCTGACGATACGCACCAGTTCCGCCGGCGAGTTAGGATTCGCTTGAGTCTGCGGAGCCGGTGCTCGATTCAAAATCGCGTCATGGATGATCGCGGCGGTGTTGCCGGAGAATGCCATCCTACCCGTTGCCATCTCGTAGAGAACTGCGCCAAACGAAAACAAGTCCGTTCGCGCATCCAGCTCCTCGCCCCGTGCCTGCTCCGGTGACATATAAGCGATGGTGCCCACTGCGGAACCAGGACTGGTTAGCAGTTCTCCTGCTGTGAAGGTCGGCATCTGTGACACACCGACGCTCGTACCGCCAGGGACCATTTTCGCAAGACCGAAATCGAGAATTTTGGCGTGACCCCGCTTCGTGACAAAGATGTTTGCGGGCTTGAGATCACGGTGGATGATGCCTTCGGCGTGGGCAGCCTCGAGCGCATCGGCTATCTCAATTCCCAGTTCAACAATCCGTTCAGGGGCAGAGACCGACTGTCAATAACGTGCTTCAATGTCTGGCCGTCAAGATATTCCATGGAAATGAAGGGCTGACCATTGTGTTCGCTAGTTTCATAGATCGTGCAAATACTTGGATGGTTCAGCGCCGAAGCGGCCTGTGCCTCACGGTCGAAGCGGCCCAAAGCTTGTGAGTCTGGAGCGAACCCGTCTGGAAGGAACTTCAAGGCAACGAAACGGTGGAGTTTGATGTCCTGGGCTTTGTAGACCACACCCATGCCACCACCACCGAGCTTCTCCAGAATGCGGTAGTGGGAGACGGTCTGCCCGAGGAGTGATGGGAAGTCCGCCATTTGACGCACATCTTAGGTTGCTGCCTTAAGGCAAGTCAACGAGTCCGCGAGGTTTGCAAATGCGAGATTAGCGTCGACCCCGGCCAATGCCTGATAAAGCGCTTACCGGACAACTGAAATCCAGGTCCAGCGCAGTGCCCGAGCGCGACGACGTGGGCTCAGGGAAGGTAAGGTGAAGGGCAAGTCCGGAGGTTGGGTACCCCATGCCCCCTCTCGCGGAGGACCCGGTAGTGAGTAGCAGCCCCGGGCTCCTTTTCCGTATGATTTGCGGCCTCAGCGCGTTTAATTTAGGTTGTTTCTACGCGGAGGCTAATCCGTCAGCATCGACGCCATTTTGCCTCAGTTGGCAAAATTTTGCTTTGGCGCTTAAGTGCTTTGCTTGCAGTGCTTACGCGCAACGCCCGGGCTGGCGCTCAGGAATGTCTAGTCACCCTGAGGCCGTGCCGAAACGAACATTCTAGTTTGCCCGTTCGTATATTCGGGATACTGGTGTCAGCGGACCGCGCGGAGGGGTGGCTATGACAACGTTTCTTTCGGATTTGCAATTCGCGTTGCGGATGTTGGCGAAGAAACCTACCTTCACCGTAATCGCAGTGCTCACGCTCGCTTTGGGAATCGCGGTGAACGCCACCATGTTCAGCATGGTTAGCGCGTTCCTCCTGCGGCGTCCTTCGGTTGGCCAACCGGACCGCGTAGCCGTGGTTAGCTGCGTGCGGCCCGGCGGAGGCTTCCTGCCCGATGTGAATGCGGTTTCTGCGCCAAATTACCTCGCGTGGCGCGAGGCCAATGACGTGTTCGTCGACATGACTGCAGCGGATGAATTTCGCACCGCAAACTTGATCGTACCGACTGTGGCGCCCCAGGCCTCTGGACCCACCGCACAGGCCCAGTCCGCCCCGCAGAGCCAATCCGCCGCTGGCCAGCCCGAGGCATTGCGCTCCGCCGCTGTGTCTCCCAACTACTTTCGCGTCCTCGGCGTCTCCACGCTGCTGGGCCGCAGCTTCGCCGATGGAGAAGATCAGCCCGGCCGCGACCACGTAGCAATTCTCGGTTATGACGTGTGGGTGCGGCGTTTTGCTGCCGATCCTAATGTCGTCGGTCGTAGTGTTCGTTTGAACCGCGAGGATTACACGGTCATCGGCGTGATGCCGAAAAGCTTTCAGTTGCTGGGCTTCATTCCGCAATTGTGGACACCGCTGGTGCTGAGCCCTGCTGACCAGACCGCGGCCGCGCGGAAGGATCGCTCGCTGTACCTGTTCGGCCGGCTCAAACCGGGCATTAACGTCGAGAAAGCCCGCGCCGAATTTGTCACCTTCGCGCAACGCGCCGCTGAAAACTTTCCCGAAGTCGAAAAAGGCTGGGGCGCTGCGCTGCGCACTCTACCTGATTTCGTGATCTATCAGTTCGGTATTCGCAACGGCTTGGGAATCATGATGACGGCGGTCGCTTTTGTGCTGATGATCGCTTGCGCCAATGTTGCGGGATTGCTCCTGGCGCGCGCCGACGGTCGCCGCAAAGAGTTGGCGATTCGCATCTCCTTGGGGGCCAGCCGTGTACGCATCGTGCGGCATTTGCTAACGGAAGGTCTATTGATCGCCCTTGTCGGCGGCAGCGTCGGTCTGCTCCTCTCGTATTGGGGAATTAAGTTCATCCAGGCGAATCTCACCTTCAACGAATTCATTCGCGCCGTGCCTGTGACTCTCGATCGCAATGTCTTGATTTTTGCTGTGGCGATTTCGCTCGCTTCCGCGGTGTTGTGCAGCCTGGCACCCGCGCTGAGGGCCTCGCGAACCGACGTGAATACCAGCCTGAAGGACGAGAGCCGCGCAGCGTCGGCGGGGCGCTCGCATACGCGGCTTCGTAGCGTCCTGGTGACGAGCGAAATCGCTTTGGCTCTTTTCCTGCTGATCGGCACCGCGCTGCTCATCCGCGGCATTTTTGTAACTGAACATCAGACTCTGGGCTTCCGACCCGATCATTTGCTTACAGCCAACTTGACCCTCGACAGCGCCCGTTACAAAGATGCCGCGCAGCAAACGCAATTTGTAAAAGATGTACTTCCGCGGCTGAGTCAGATTCCAGCGGCGGATGCCGTTGCTGCCACTTCCGATCTGCCCGCGACCGGACCAGGACGAGTGCCGTTTCGGATCAAGGGTGAAGCAGATCTGCGTGACAGCGAGCAACGAACGGTCGTTGACAGCGTAGTGACCAGCCAATTCTTTGACGCTGCCGGGATCGCGCTATTGCGCGGCCGCCTGTTCACGGAAACGGACAACCACACGGCGCCGCACATCGTGCTCGTCAATCAGGAATTCGTAAAGCGCTATTTCCATGACCAGGAACCGCTCGGCAAGCAGATTCGCCTGGATGTCTCCGGCGGCGCCGCGGAATGGAGCGAGATCGTCGGAGTGGTAGGTGACGTGAAGACTTTTTCCGAAGCAACGAACTACGACCCTGAGGTGTATGAAGCTTTCCTACAGCGGCCGGTCAGCTCATTTTCTCTTATGGTGCGCACCAGCGCCGACCCGGCCGGCTTGGCGTCGGCGTTGCGCAGCGCCGTCGCTCAGCTGGATGGAGAGCTTCCGCTCTCAGCGGTGATGAGTATGCCTGCTGTGCTCGAGCAGCAAAAGGGAGGCGATGTGCTTTTCTCGCAAATATTGGCTGGGTTTGCGCTGCTCGCGCTGGTGCTCGCGGCAATCGGCATTTACGGGCTAATCGCCTATTCGGTGGGCCAGCGCACGCACGAAATCGGAATCCGCATGGCTATGGGCGCCGGGAGACCGCAAGTGCTGCGCATGGTGCTCCGCGAAGGGTTGAGAATGGGAATCATCGGCGCTGCGATCGGACTCGTGTTCGCGTTGCCGCTGCCGAAGCTTTTCGACTCTATGTTCTTTGGGTTTCCCGCTAGCGAGCCATTGTTTTACATCCTTGTACCCGTCGTGCTGCTCGCAGTCGCGATGTTGGCGACTTACATCCCAGCGCGGCGGGCTACGTACGTCGACCCGATGCGCGCCCTGCGCCAGGAATAGCGACCACATCAACGCGTGAACCGCACGGGAACTCCACACATGTGGACCCTATGCACGTTAATAGCCTTTTTGAGCAACCGCCTTGGATTTATCCGCACAGATGATCTAGCAACTTGGTAAAAAGAGAGTCCAACTTGATTTGCGACTCCATACCAGCACCAGGGCCTTTCTAATGCGTTCCAAGAGTTCTCCGACAAGGCGGGCATCAACTTCGACTGACAAAGCGATAAGTGCTCTGCGCGAGGAATTTATTCGCGGTTTTCGTGAGGAGAGTGCAGCCGTCGCCAGTGAGTTCCGTGAGAGGGTTTCTCCATACCCAGTAAGCACCCTCGGGGCGGCATACGTCCTCGGTCTCAGGCCAGGCCGATGGAAGTGGAGTGGAGTTTATTTTAACGAGCCGGCGTCATGGCGACAGGGTTGCCGGGAGTGCCTGGATCATTGGTGCAGTGCTTTTACTGGCAGACTGAAAGTGTTTGTCGCGGACCTGTGCGAACTGGGCCACAGTGTCGACACCGTCGCAAAAGAACTAGAAGACATTTGCGTTCTGATTAGCAATGTCGAATCACGTAACTGGCTCGCTTATTTCTGCGGCGACGGCAATCCCGCCGCCCCAGATTGGCGAGCGCCAGGTTGGCTTCTCGATTGGCCTGACGAACTCGAAGCTGGCGCCTTTCTCGAAGCTACTCGTAACGGTCGGCTGGATTATGACCAGACGAGAAGGGTGTGCGAAAAGATTCAGGATAGTGTCAGAGAATCTCTCTCGCCCGCAAAAGAGGAGGCGCTGAATCGCGCCCTAATCTTGATTGCCAAAGGAAATAGTCGTACTCGTCGTGAGCAGACCGATGTGGCTTCTCAACAAGAGCAAGCAACTGAACTTCCGGCCAAAAGGACCGACTTGTCCTTCTATTTTGACCCAGCCAATTTGACGGACGCGCAGCACGAAGTCTTGTCGCTTCGTCTTGAGTATGGGATGTCGATCTCGGCAATCGCCAGGCGCCTCAAAAGGCACAGAAAGACAATCCAAGAGATTCTGACAGCGGGCGAAGCCAAAATCCAACAGGCTGTAGCCAGTGAAAAGCGGGCCAAGCAACGAGCAAAAGTGAACCCGAAAACCTGAACCAGCAAATCCGTTCCCGAAGTCCCGGCGACCAAGCCCGCGGCCCCGCACTTTTTCGCGTCCTACACCATAGACAAAAAGGTCTCCCCATTTTTTTCAATGGTTTACGTACCCCGCACCCCGCATGTGGGGACTCCGGGTGAGGAGGCTGGCAGCGATGCATTGTTCTCGTTCGTTTTCCAAGCGCGTGCTGGACCGACTGGCGGTTAAGCCGTGAGCAAACTCAGCGGTTTTCTCCAATTGCGCCGCGGGATATTTGAGCACGTGCGCGACGGGCGCATGACAAGGACCGCCGCGTTTTGCTACATCTACATACTCACTCAAGCTGACACTCGAACCGGAATTTGGAGCGGTAGCGCAGGGGCATTGGCTGGCGAACTCGCAATGCCTTTAGGCACGGCGCGACACGTTCTTGAGGCCCTAGATAAGAGGTACATCAAACGTTTTCCAACTCCTGGACGGCACTCCTGCTATCCCATTGCGCTGCACAAGTTCCTGATCACAGAAGGCGAGCACAAGGGCCAGCACCTAAACGCATTAGATTCAATCAGTCCGACCGATCTACGGTACTTCCCACGCGAGCAGATGGGCGAGCAGGACGTCAAGCAGGTGGACGAGCATGCGGGTGCTCAGAAGAGAATAGAGACTGGAGACGAGAGAAGAAGGACTGCGGCGAAGACCGCACCGCCCGCCGATCCTGCTTCCAGTCTTTTTTCCAGTTCACAAATGAATCGTTCGCCCTCAAGCGCGCACGGAAACCCCTCTGGCAAGGGAAAGACCGGAACGGCCTAAAAAATCTTCTCAGGAGTCAGAGCGCCGCGGCTCTTCCTTTGGAGCGCCTGCAAACACTCTGGCGCAATTTCCTCGATTCAACCGAAGCATTCACCGTCAAGCAAGGCGACTCCCTTGCGTACTTCTGTTCTAACATCGACAAATTTTCGGACGGGCCGATCCTGGCCGGTCCCCAGAAAGGAGCAAGCAATGGAAACCGAAAGCCAACCGTTGGTGACAACATGCGCGCCACAATCGAAGCATTCCGAGCAACCGAGCAAAAGTCAGTTAACTAGAGAATGGGTCTGCAAGCTCGCGCTCAACGCCGGTCAAGCTCTGGACGCTGATGCTATCGGCATCTATACGGCGCTTTGGTCGGAAGGGTTTACGGATCTACTATACCCGGTATTGGAAGCGGCTTTTCGGAAAACCCTTCGCGAGTGCAAATACTGGCCAATCAAGGTCTCCGACATTCGGGAGCACGTAACCCGTGCGGAAGGGAACGCTGCGAGCGAAGCCGCCGAGCGGGCATGGCAGCTTGTTCTTGACTTGCGCCGCGTGTACTGGAATCCGGACATGCCAGGAGGGTTCTCTAGGGGCATGCCGCAGCTATCCGAGCGCATCAAGCAAGCATCGCGAGCTGCGGGAGTGTTCCGAGACTTTGAGTCCGTGGATGCACTTCGCGTTTGGGCAAAGAAACGCTTCGTCGAATCCTTCATTGCTTACGGCGAGGTCGAGCAGCACAGATTCCTGCTCCCCGATGGCGAGATTAAGAATCTGCTTACTCAATGCGCGCAAACCAAAGCCCTACCCGCTCCGTCCGTCGATTGGGGTGATCTCCGCAAGCACGGGGAAGCCTACAGAGCGCAACTGGCGAGCGCCCGTTCGCAGGAACCTGGCAGTAAGCCTGCGCCAGCCGTGGTCACTCGCAAATACGGCAACAATTCGACGCTCTCCTTGGCCGATCAAAAGCGCATCCTCGCGGAGCGCGGATTCCTGCCGCGAACACACGGTGAAGCGGCGGCTGGCGCTCCGCCCGAACCGCAACCCGCGGAGCCGTCTGCTTAGCCCATGCTACTGACTATCCGACAGGCGTACGAGCTGCTCGCCAAGCACGGCATGTTCGCGCGCGAAATCTGTGACAAATGCGGTCGAGTGCTCGGTGCGGTTCGCTTCACGCGGCGGGGCGACGCCAACGTGTGGTGCAACCGCGAGTGTCGCGATGGAGCGGAGGCTAATGCACCGGGGACGTGCAAGCACTGCAATGCGACACTTCTATCGGGCAAGCGCAAGGGCTCACGGTTTTGTGATGACGCCTGTAAGCAAGCCGCCCACCGGTCCAAACCGAGCCGACAAGCGTCCGGGACGGGCGGATTATCCGTAACAAACACGTCGATTTATGCGGGTTTTTCATTGAAAAAAGGCGGGGCTGGTGTCCCCCCTTACCCGGCCATCTTTGCCCCTAGAAACGCCCCTGATCGAAAAACGGGCTGCAAGAGTTTAGGTATGGCGACCGCATTCCAAATCGAGCCGGGCGAGGAACAAGGGGCGCCCTCTGGTACACTGCACGCGCCAATTGGTCCGTCGAGAAACGAGAACTCGATGGCCCGAAAGCGGTATCAACGTGGTCGTGTATTTTTAGAAGGAAAGAAGAAAGACAAATGGGCCGGCAGATACCGGGAAGATGTGATGGAAATCGATGGTAAGACGCGGCGCGTTCGGCGATACGTCATTCTTGGCAGTAAGCGCGAATTGCCTACGAAACGTCTCGCAGAACGCAAGATGGACGCGATTCTGGCGCGCATCAACGATCTTAGCTATCGTCCCGGTCGTGTCGGCACATTCGGAGAATTTATCGAACGGTGGAAAACTGAAGTGCTGACAACGCAAAAGCCATCCTCTGTGCGAGCAGTCCGCTCGCACTTAAACTGCTACATCGTTCCGGAGCTTGGCAAAATTCGCCTCGACCAATTTGGTGTCGAGAATCAACAGCGATTTATAACCCGGATGCCGGAGAGGGCCGTGAGCAAGGCAGTTTCCCGAAAGACAATCCAGAACGTCCTTGGCACGCTCTCAGCGATCCTTACGACCGCCCGCAACTGGGGCTATACCTGCGAACCGATAAAGCTCGAACACCTTCGCTTACCAGCGCGCGGTGTGAAATATGAAGCTCCATCTTTCACCGTGGAGCAACCCCTCGCATTCTCGCGGTTGCCGAAGAACCCTGGCGCACACTGTTTTGCATTTTCACGATGGACGGTCTGCGTGCTGGCGAAGCTCTGGGCTTGCAGTGGGACGACATAGATTTAGACCGGGGCCTTCTACACATCCGGCGCTCAGTGTGGTACGGAAAAATCCAAGCCGCGAAGAGTGAAGCCAGCGAAACTGTTCTCCCCATCCCCGACGCCCTCGTCGCCGTTTTGAGGGACTATCGGGCGCAGTGGAACCCGAATCCGTAGGGCTTCTTGTTCGTGACCCGGAACGGGCAACCGCCCTCCTCCAACAAAGTCGTGGAATATCACTTGTGGCCGATTCTCGACGCGCTCGGGATTCCCCGATGTGGTGTTCACGCATTTCGGCATTCGCACACGGCGCTGCTGCTCGACACGGGAGCAACGCCGAAGGTTGTACAGCGCCAGCTCCGTCATTCCGACGCGCGCACCACGCTAGAAATTTACGGTCACGTCGTCGGAGATGCACAGAGGGAAGCAGTAGAAAAAGTAGCCGCACTTTTGGACTGTAATGGACCGAAATCGGCCAATCGCGATAAGTGGATTCAATAAGTTAGCAGGGTAAGGCGATGGGTTCGATTCCCATCGCCCGCTCCATAAAACCTGATGATTCAACTACCCTTACGTGGCTAGGCGCCTGGAAATCCTCAAAAAGATCGCGGGTTTTGGACGGTAAATGGACGGAAGCTCATCCAATTGGACGGTCGATCGAGGATCACGGCCAGTTCGATTTGGGGGGACCGAATCGCACGACGCGTGTATACACCTTCAGCCTCCCTTTGGCGGCGTGAAGCCTCACATTAAGTCGTGACGATCTGGGCGCCAACCGCTGAGATACTTACTCGCGAGCTCGAGCAGTTCGTCAGCGTCGCGCGGGTGCGTCGCTTTGAGTTCGTCAATTCTTTCCCGAAGTGTCGCTTCACTACCGTAAAGTTCAACCAAAGCATCCCAGTAGAGGGTAGGGAATCGCCGGACCCTACGATTTCCCATGGTTTGACTTCGTACCTCACTCCGGGCAGACCGCAGAATCGCCAATGTCAATTCGGTGGAGTTGTGAACGATTAGCGTGTCCTCCGTTGGATCTGCCTCACGCCTAGCACGAAGGAGGATCCCGCCTACATCGCGTTCCTCAATGAGTTGTGCAATGGTCGAAGCGCGTACTTCATTGCGCCACGATCTCTCGAACTCTGCGGCCGCGTCTTCAGAAACGAGCTTGTGTCCGGCACCCTCCAGATAACCAACCTGTGTGATTAACTCCAGTTTGGAGGAGAGCGAGTTCAGCTCGGGCAATATTTCGCGAATCACTGCTTCGATAACAGACGGATCTTTTGACTGCAGTTGTGAAGCGAGAGATGGCAGGTGCTTCTTTTGTTTAGGTGCCATCTTAGATTGGGCAATGCGCTCCGGAATAGACCTGCTATTTTCAGCCACGCATCAAGTTCGACCGGAAACCAGTGCGGACCGATCTCGTCCAAGTCAATGATCTTCCCGCACCCCGGCGGATAGTCACGTAAACGATGGGCGACGTAGTCCACCAACAGGTTCCGAGAAACACAGACGCGCTCCGAGCTTTCGCCTCGACGACCGCGGGCGCCCAGAGTTCAATCTCTTGCAGAGCTTCCGCGGGGCGGCGCCAAGGATTCACTACTACATCTTCGACCTGTTGTGCTGCGAGGGCCGCGACCTTACGCGCCTTCCACTGATCGAGCGCCGTGCATTGCTGAAATCCCTCGTGGCGATCCGCGACAAGAGGATCAGGATTTCGGACTACATCGAAGCTGGAGCGGGAGAACTGCTAGCCGCTGTTCGCGAGCAGCGTTTGGAAGGAATCGTCGGAAAGCAAAGGGATAGCATCTACGAGCCGGGGAAACGCAGCGGCGCCTGGATCAAGCATCGAGTGAATCGCGGCCAGGAGTTTGTCATCGGTGGGTATTTTCCCGGGCCCCACGGCATCGACTCGCTGATCGTCGGCTACTACGATGGGGACCAACTGATGTACGTGGCGAGGACTCGGAATGGATTCGTCCCAGCGTCGCGACGCCAGGTGTTCTCGAAGCTGAAGCATCTTGTGACGCCGTCCTGCCCGTTCGTAAATCTGCCAGAGACGCACCGCTCACGATTCGGGGAGGAACTGAGCGCCGAGAAGATGAAGAAGGCGGTGTGGCTGAGGCCAGAGGCCGCCGCTCAGATTGAATTTCTGGAATGGACCGACGGAGACAGGCTGCGACATTCCAAGTTCGTCGGCCTTCGCGAGGACAAAGAAGCGCGCAATGTAACCAAGGAACACTCCGGGGAATTGTGAGTGTTCGCGTTCAGCGGTTAGGACTTGCGTCGCGCCGGACCGGCAGGATGCCGCCTGCGCCACTCCGCCCTCGCTTCTTCAAGCTCCACGACGTGTGGTTCGGTCGAGCCGAAGTTCATCTTGGGGTCCGACAGTTTCCGTGCTCGCTGCCCGAAACGGCGCAACTCAAGGTCGGACATCTGTCGTAAGCGTTCGCGGAGTTCTTCGGGGCTCTCTGGTCTTAGTTGAATCAAGGCTGGCCTCCCTTGTTGTGCCAGTGACGCTCGAACCCGCAGGCAACTCCGAAACGCAAACTTCGGCTTCGATGTTGACAATCTGGCACGGAAACTGCCACCCTTACGCCGCCTAGGGTGCGTCCCCGCATCTTTTGAATTGGATTCCACTCAAAATAACTCATCTGGAGAAATCAAGATGAAGCTCATCAATTCAAGGTTCGCGGCTAGTGCATGCTTCTTGACCATGCTGGCAGTGCCTGCTTCCGTATTGGCGCAGCTCCCCAAGCCCGTCCCCTCCTCGGTTCGTGTTTCGGAGCCCAGCACCTTGGCGATGACACTCGTCGGCCTGGGTATCGGAATGGTGGGCGTCGTTGCGTATCTTCGTCGCAAATGAAGCAGCTCCGCCACGTAGATATGCTGTGATCCCGCGGCGCTCGGCGTATTCCCCGAGTTCGCGTGTCTGCATTGTCGGGAACGGAGCGGCCGTCTACCTCGTACGTCCGGGCAAACACGCCATAGTGACATCGGCAAAACCCAGGAGCATACTCCTGGCGTCAAGCGTAGCGTAGAACCATTCTCTCAGGTCTGAGGTCCTTACCTGATGCCAGCTCCCGAGCAGAGAGTGGTGAATTGCCCGTGCGGAACAAGGTTGCTGCTTCGATGGACCTGGTCGATAGGATCGGCCATCTATCCAGTGCGCTGTCCCGATTGCGGCGCAGAGCATCAACTTCATGCGATCCCGCCGATTGGAGTATATCGCCTCGACTCCCAGGGCAACTGGGAATACCTTACAACGATCGGCAGCGAGCCGACATAACTGCGGGAGAGTCGAAGAGACCTGCGGGCAAGAAGGTGGCCAATGAAGGAGGCGTTTAAGAAGAAGCTAGCTCAGAACAGGGTAACCTCTAAGAAGAAGTTGGCGAAGAGGAAGGCAGCTCCGAAAAAGGCGGAGGTAAAAACGAAGATCGGCTGCAAGAAGACAACCGGTGGGAAAACGGGCGCACTTAAGAAGCAGGTTCGGGGGAAAAGTCAAAGTGTGGATACCGTGGCATTCGCACTGGAGGAACTGGGTGCGCGGTCGGGCGAGAAATCGGGAGATTTGCAGGGATTGTCCAACATTCAAGGTGCCGATTCGGAGAGCGTGGACGAGTTGCTCGAGGAAGGAAACGCGTTCGAGGCCGAGGTGGTGAAGGGCGTGGAAGACGCCGAGGGCGCTGACGAGGGGGAAGTTCGCACGCATGAGGTGCCGCGGGATCATGTTCCTGGCGAGCATCTGGATAAAGAGTAGTTCCGACGCCAACGCCCATCTCGGCTGCGATCCGCTTCCAGCCGACGCCCTGCGCCGCGGATGAGTTTGCTCATGTGGAAAAGGTGTGCGTTCCCGGTGCAAATTACAGCTGTAATCGCGTAGCTCTCTCTTGCCCGCGCGGCCCCATCGGTCCAACATGAGACGGAAGTGGAGGGACCCATGGCCCAACCGATAGAACAATCGCTGGAAAGTGAACCACAAACTGCCGTTCATCCCACAAGTGAAGAAATCGAACTCCGGGCATACCAGATCTACGTCGAACGCGGCGGCGCTCATGGGCAGGATGTGGAGGATTGGCTACAAGCAGAAAGTGAGTTAGCCGAGAAATACGGCAAGAGGAGCGAATTTGCCCTGCTCTCAAAAAAAGATCAGCAAGTCTCTGAGTTTGAGGTTCTGCTCCGTTGAAGAGTCCGCCTTCAGACGTGATGCCAATACCTCTCGGCCGCACCCGGCACGACCCTTCGCCAGTCCAAGCCAGCGCCGCGTGCCTGTTAAAAGAGAGCCTCGCAGGAATCGTTTCCCGAAGGGCCAGGAAATGAGCAGAGTTTCCATCCGCGGGCTGTTTGACCTTGGCACGCCGCCGAATCCCAATCCATCGGAGCCCCTGCCAAGTCCATCAGAGCCGATGCCGCCAGAACCTCAGTGGAAATCTTGTTTGGTGCTCCTCGGGTCGTGAGGTGAGTGCTATGCAATCAATTAACCCGGGAGTGCCGCAGGGCCGGACGGTCGATGGGTCATAAAACCTTTTCGCGGGTTTGCGCCAGCCATTGCCATATTGGAGTTGGGCGTCCTATCTTCACGTCCCGCCCAAAGTGAAAACTCAGACTGACGCCGTAGAGATCCATCGAACGCGGACCTGCCGCATAGTTTTGTTGCGGAAGGCGAAGTCCGCCAGCGCCTGAAGGACCGAACTGCACGCTCTGCATGTGAAGCGTGCTCGCAAAGCCGTCAAGCCGCAAACGTCCTCCCCAGAGTTGGACGAGCGGCATAAGTGACTGCGTAAGAATCAAAGTCTTAACCTCGTGCATCGGCGACAGACTCTTGACGAGACCCTCCAAGCCCAGGTCACGTTCGTAAGCCCTCGCGAACCGGTAGCTGAAATGGGTAGCGGATTTTTCAGGGTTGTCAGGCAGCAAGGGGGACACCACGAGCAACGGTGCCGTTGCCGTTGGAACCACGTCCACTGGCGCAATCCGGTCTTGCCTCGGGACGATTTGTGAGGCAGGCATTTGTGCGGCGGCCGGCACGAGGTTTCCCAGAAACAGGACGAGCAGCGGAAAGAACCGTTTGTACATCGCCGCCTCCAATTGCGCGCGGATCCGTTCGCGGTCGCCTTGAGAGAGCGTAAGCAGGACTAAGTTGGCGCTAGCGAAATGACTCTACTAAGTTGAGGCTCACCCGGACTGTCCCAATGCGCACACATTAGATGTATTTCTTCACGTCGGTTTTGGACGCCGTTGCGAGTCAGTTTGGTACTCGTGCATCGGGCCATCCACCCTCTTTAGCGCGAGGGACGGGAAAATATAGGCATTCGCGTTGGCGTCCCAACGGTAGCCCACCCGGAACCGCCACAGTCTCTGGGATCGTGCGGGCCATTCGATCAGCAGGTGAGGATGCTTCGGATCAATCTTCACCGTAACCTTCAGGAGACGAAAAGACCAAATCGTTCGTGGAGGGCGAGCGCCTTCAACGGTCAACTTTCGCTGGACTGGACAGCCTAGGTGACCAAGCAGCCGGTGGTCGGAGCCTTCGTGCGGACAGCCTTGGCCCGTCATAGGAAAGGCCAGCAACAAGGCGATGAGTGCAACCATGAGCAACCTGACGGGGGCATTAGCAGATTAGTGGAGCGCACGGAGTATTTCCATAGACCGAGAGGCCCAAAGATTTGGTACCCACGTCGTAGGACTAGCAGATGAAGCGCATAGACAGCGTGTCTACTCCACCGCCAAAACCAATTCCTTTCCGAACAACTCACGGTGTTTCAAACAGGCACTGAAAGCACGGCACTTCCGCGACCGCCTTCGACAGCCATTCCCGAACCCCACCTTTTCTTCTGCCTGGCCAACGCGAAGAACCGTGCTCACTCCGATGCCGTCAACTTGGACAAGTACGTTTCGAATTTGAAAACCAGCGGGGACCTGATTCTTTCGGGCGAATCCGGATTAGAAGACGGCGCTCTCGTCTTCAGACTCTTCGGGGTCAGGACGCCTCAAGCACCGTGTCGTTGGGATTTCGCCATCGTCGATTACGGCCAAGACGTCCTGGCATTGCTGAATGTACTTCGATGGGGCTCCGTGCATGGCGTCCTCCCAAGAAAGAACGATTGTAGGGTATTCCCCAAGTTCATGTTCCTGCCACTGAACTTCCAACTCCATCTCCAAGGGCGGTTGACCGCAGATCTTCTGCGATCTGTTCGATCGCGAGCGTAGCTTGGGCCATGATCCATTCCCGATCTGCACCGGGGGTGAGCGCAACTGGCACCAGTCGAATCCAGCCTTGATAGTAGTGCCCTAGCGTAAAAACGATTACTTGCAGGACCGAGCCAACAATGTCATTACCACACAGGGCCTGAAACTGCCTTTGTAAGTAACCTCGGAAAACAAATTCTTCCACAAAACCCGCGCTGAACGCTGGCACGAGAAATGCGAATGCCTCAACGATATTCTGTGCAACCAATGCGCGGAATGCAGCACTTTCTTGGTGCAGCGGTCCCAGGAGTACATTTGACAGATTCCCGATCACTCCCATCGTAACCAGCGTCGCTAGCGCGATACCCACATCACCAAGCACTGACTGCCAGCGATTCCATCTCGCTCCCACCAGTTCCTGCCACCTGAGACTTCCTTTTCGTCGGATGCCCACAAATGCAATGCTAAAACACACCCACAGAAACGCAGTGAGAATGAAACAAAACTTGCCGAAAGCTAAAAGATGTTGGCGACTCAGCGGATCGATGTCTGCAAAGGAGAACGCGCCTGTCCACTGCAACACGACCGGGAAAGAAAGCAACACAACCAGAAGCATGGCAAAATTACTGGCGCTGGCAATACCTCGGCTCAATCTCCAATCGAAATTGATCTTCATCGACGCTTTGGAAACACGGCTCACACTAAAATGAAAGTGCAGCGAATCTGGCATTTTAATTTCTGGCTGTCATCGCGTTTATCAACCACTTGATAGCAGTTTCCCTTCATTTGGGAGTTCTTCTATCCGTTCGGGAGAGCGGCTATCCGATTAGATAGTGAACTTGCGCCTCTCTTCCGACGACTGTGCGTTCGCCGCATTACTCGTCCTGTCAACAAAGCTCTTGCAAATCAACCTTTTTCGGTGATAAATGAGCGCACGGTTTGTGCCCTCATTTCTGACGGCCAGAGAATTGCTAGTCATGTATCGGGCAATCGACGAACCGAAAAAGCAGCCTGAACTAGTGAGTGCAGGGGAACGGAAGCAACTCGACATGGGGCAGCACTTGGTTCACCTCAGCCTCGGAAGTGCCTTAACTATAGAGAATCATTAATGGAGGCAATATGGACGACACTGCGAAGCCAAAGCCTGTGGAGAAGAAGCCTGAAGCGAAAGAGCTAGAGGAATCAGAACTCGAAAAAGTAGCGGGTGGAGCAGTTAACGCGTATCTAATTATAGACGGCCGTCCCGGTCCATCAACATCAAAAGCAGACGCAATAAAAATAGTCTCCTGAAACATCGGCCCGTGCTCTTCGGATTCTCGTCGTGAAAATCGGAAAGCGCGTCAGATTCAAGTTGTACATGGCCCGGGAAGGCGATGGTGTGATCAGAGCGATTCTGAGCAACGGCAAGCTCACGCATCATCCACCACGTCTGGGGATTGGTCAACTCCTGGTAAGTCGACCCTGATAAGTCGCATTACGGGACATGTGGTTTCGCTTGTGGCGTCAATCGGGGCTGGGGCTCGTTTCGGCCAGTGAACCTCAAGAACAGGGCTTGCACGCCTCTGCCGAACAGATACCACCAAAGGGTGCCCGCGACAAAAATCCAAATCGCACCAAGCGTCGAATATTTCCACGCGAGAGCGTACGCAGGAAGCGAAATGGGTAGATCAGCCAACAAGATCAATGAAGACACTCAGAAGGCCGACATAGCTGGTTAAACAGGCCAAAAGATGAATGGACGGCAATACGTAGCGCCACGGTATAGGTCGGGCCATAAGTGCAGAATATCAACTCCGCGAATGGTTTGCGAGCGTTGTGCTCAATGCTTGATAAGTCACATAACCGGATAAGTCCAGTTCCAGTACTTCAAATTTCCGATTGATACCGCGTTTACCAGGACTTTGGTGGTTTAACCTGCAAATGCGCGAGTCATTTGCTCTGGCACTCCATGCCTCTATTCGTTTTGACGTTTTTTTTTCCCTCCCCTGACTTCGAGGACTGACGAAAAGTATGCCGGGTCAACACAGGCTCTAGATACTTGCATTCTCGCATCGAATCCGGGCGAGTATGACGGTAAGGAACTACCGATTCGGGGGAAACGGGACAGAGGGGAAACGGGACAATTGACTCGAAAACCGCCCCTGAGGCACGCTCTAGGGCGGCGCCGAAATCCGAATCGAAGTTCCAGGTAACGTGCCTCATGCAAGCCATTCTTCAAGAAATACGCCATGCCCTGCGTCAATTCCGTGATTCCCCAGGCTTCTTCGTTGCTGCTGTTCTCATGCTGGCTTTCGGCATTGCTGCCACTACGGCTACCTTCTCAGTCGTCGAAGGTGTCCTGCTTCGTCCCTTGCCGTTCCCTGGTTCAAGTCGTCTTGTTTCTTTGGGTGACATTTTCCAAGGAGGCGACTCGGGAAGCAGCAGTTTCGTTGCGGTGACAGCAGCCGAAATCCGCGCATACATTCGAGACACCCACAGCTTCGAGAGCCTTGGCGGCTACTCGTCAACCACGTACGAGCTCTCCGGCGCAGGCGAGCCTGTGCAGGTGAATGCCTGTCAGGTGAATCCCGGCGTATTTTCTGCGCTTGGCGTTATGCCCTTTCTCGGTCGTGTGTTCACGCAGAAGGAAGACGACGACAAGCAGCAACTAGCAGTTCTGAGTTACTCCTTCTGGCGCAACCGGCTGCATGGCGATCCCCACGTCCTCGGCACTCAGATCCGCCTCGACCGCAAGCCCTACGTCGTCATCGGCGTCATGCCTCGCAATTTTGAATTCCCACTGTATCCCGGGCACCTGAACCACTCGGAACTCTGGGTTCCCGTCAGTCAAGCCGACGCCGAACTCGCCACGGATTCCGGGTCGTGGGGTTATCAGATGGTGGGTCGGCTCAGAGCGGGCGTAACCCTCGCGCAAGCCAATGCTGACGCCGAGCGTGTGGCTCAGGAGATCATGCGCAATTTTCCAGCGTCATTCGCAAGCATCCACATTGATGCGGTGGTGCGACCCCTCCAGGAAGATACCGTAGGGCAAGCGCGCCCTCTAATCCGGATTCTCTTCCTCGCCGTATCCGTTGTCCTGCTGATCGCCTGCGCTAACCTGGCCGGGCTCTTGCTGGTTCGCGCGATCCGCCGTCGCCGCGAAATGGCTGTTCGTCTTGCTCTGGGTGCCAGCGGCGTCACCCTGCTCCGCCAAACCATGCTGGAGAGTTTAGTCCTCAGCGTCACCGGCGGCGTCCTTGGTATCGGCCTAGCCGCCGTAGCCATTCGTGTAACCATCTCCCGATTGCCGGAAACCTTGCCGCGCATCTCGGAAATTGGCCTCAATTGGATCGTCGTTGCCTTCGCTCTCCTTCTGGCCGTCGCCACCGGCATTCTGTGTAGCTTGGCGCCCTCATTCGCCACTATGCGTACGGACTTGAACGCTAGCCTGAAAGAAGGAGGGCCCAGCGGCAGCGCCGGCGCGAGCCATGCTCGTCTTCGCTCCGCTCTCGTCGTCGTGGAGATTGCCATCGCTCTAGTGCTGGTGGCAGCGTCCGGCCTGCTTCTGCGCAGCTTTGAGAAGATGCGCGCCGTCGCTCTAGGCTTCAGCCCGGAGCACCTCTTGGTCGCGTCCTACGCGCTGCCTCAACAGCAGTATTCCTCTCAGGCCGTTGTGAATGAGTTCAACCACGAACTCTTGCGCCGCCTGGAGGCCTTGCCAGGCATGCAATCCGGTGGCCTCTCTTCCGTACTGCCGATGTCAAACTCGGTGGGACTCTCTGTCTTCGTTCCCGAGGGCTACATTGCGCCGAAGGGTCCCAACATGAGCGCCGCCAGCGGCTCGGTCACAATGGGGAACTTTTATTCCACGATGAGGATTCGCCTATTGCGTGGTCGGTTTTTCACCGACAGCGACAACGCTAATACGCCTCTTGTCGTGATCGTGAATCACAAGCTCGCACAGCACTACTGGCCTGGCCAGGATCCGATTGGCAAGCGCTTGAGATTTGGGACACCTGAACTCAAAACGCCGTGGCTGACCATCGTTGGCGAGGTTGCGGACGTGAAGCAGGACTCCCCAGATGTCGATACCCGGGAACTCTATTACCAACCCTTGGAGCAATGTCATCTCTCGCTCGGAGAACTCTCCGGGCCCACGGATGTGTTTGGAGCTGGCTACATCGTTCTTCGCACCACTCTCCCGCCCGAGCAAATGCAAAACGCCCTCCGCTCCACGGTGCGCTCTCTAGACCCGCAACTCGCCCTGTCACAGATCCAAACCATGGAGCAAGCCGTCTCCGACACTGAAGCCCCACGCCGCTTCAACACAACCGTCGTTTCCGCTTTCGCCGCGGCAGCAGTGCTCCTCGCCGCTCTCGGCATCTACAGCATCATCGCCTTCTCAGTCCAGTTGCGCGTCCGGGAAATCGCCATTCGGATGGCCCTGGGCTCCCAGCGCAAAGCCATCGTCCGCCTCATTCTCCTCTCCGCAATCCGCTTAATGGCACTTGGCAGTGTGCTTGGCCTGCTGGGTGCTCTTGCGGCTTCCCGCCTCATCAACTCCCTGCTGTTTCAAGTCAACCCCTTCGACCCGTTGGTCCTGACGCTCGCGACAGTCGCCATCCTGGTTCTAGTGATGGCCGCTTCTGCGCCACCCGCCATTCAAGCCGCCTCGGTTGATCCCATGAATACCCTAAGAGCGGATTAGCAAAAAACATCGCACGCACTTGTAGCGTCGAGCGCTGAAGCCTAAGCAAGAACTTATAAGCGCGCTCCGCCGGGGCGCGTCAGGAGAAACGCCCTCTAGCGCCCGGTAAATCGGCTAACGGGACATGTGACGTACCGGGACTTTCCGAGTTAATCAGATGGGATGAGAAGGCCGGTCTCCAGCGGGATGCGATACGCTCCCAATGTTCGACGTGCTCGAGGCACAAAAAGGAGACCGGCAATGAAGAAGATTAGCACTGTGCAGACATTTAGAAACGAAATTTTCAAGGAGCAAAAGCTAACGATCGGTGTGGATTTGGGAGATCGCTGGTCGTTCTATTGTGTCTTGGATGAAACAGGCAAAATCCTTCTGGAACAGAAAGTAGCGACGACACCCGAAGCTATGAAGCAGACGTTTGGAAAGATACCGCGAAGTCTCATCGCTATGGAGACGGGAACCCATTCGCCATGGGTGAGCCGGCTGTTAACGGAGCTGGGACACAAACTGATCGTGGCGCACGCACAAAAAGTGGAATTGATCACCAAGAGCAATCGAAAAGATGATCGACACGATGCGCGGACACTGTCACGGCTGGCGCGAATCGATCCCGAGCTGTTGGGGCCGGTGCGCCATCGCAGTGCAAAGGCGCAGATCCATCTGACGGTGATCCGGGCGCGGGCCGAACTAGTGAGTGCTCGAACGGCCTTGGTGAACGCAGCACGAGGGCTGGTGAAGTCTTATGGCCAGCGGCTGCCCAAGTGTGGCACGCAGCAGGTGAACCGGGAGCTGGCCGCGGAATTGAACGCGGAGTTGCGTGAGGTTCTGGAGCCGTTGCTCGAAGAAATTGAATCGCTGAACGAGCGCGTCAAGGAATACGACGAACGGATGGAGAAAATCGCCAAGGAAATGTACCCGCAAGTGTCCTTGCTCAAGCAGGTGAAGGGTGTAGGAACGCAGATCGCGCTGACGTATGTCCTGACGATAGAAGACCCACACCGGTTTCTGAAGAGTCGCGAGGTAGGTTGTTTTCTGGGATTGAAACCTGGCCGGAGGAACTCCGGGGAGAGCGAACCACAGAAGGGTATCAGCAAAGAAGGAGACCGCTATCTGCGAACGATGATGGTGCAGGGAGCACACTACATTCTGGCACCTTTTGGAGAAGACAGTGATCTACGGAGATGGGGGCTAAAGCTTGCGGAGCGAGGAGGGAAAAATGCCAAGAAACGAGCGGTGGTTGCCGTGGCTCGAAAGTTGGCGGTACTGCTGCATCGGTTGTGGGTAAGCGGAGAGGTGTACGAACCATTGCGCAATAGCCAGAAAGCGATGCGGGCAGTGGCTTAGAGAGTTTCGATCCAGACAGCCGAGCTTGACCGCCGAGTCCAGGTGACTGCGACTAACTCCTGGGGCCCGACTCTCACCGAAACGGTGGGAAGAGAGGACGATAATCAGGTAGCAGCACCTACTGAAACGAGAACACCCACCTTGCACCGAGCGAATATCGCTCACAAAGAGTGCGGATGGAAGGATGGCGACAGGGGCGGCTTGGCTGAATGGGAACTGACTCTAAGAAAGAAGAAAGTCAAAGTGTGCTTGACATCAACCGGCCTTCTCATGGAAGGAGTTCGGCTGGAGAACTCTACTTCTTGTGCTTTTCCGGTCCTGGAGTGGAGTAACCGCGTCGAGCCTGAACCGTCAGGCCGGCCTCATTCACTTTGACTTTCAAGCTGTGATGAGCGCCCGGTTTTGTGTTTGCTGTGGAGAAGGCGAGAAGATACGTGTAATCAGGACCGGAGATGAGTGATCTCAGCCCAGCTTCGAGGTCGTTGCTATTGTGATAGAAGGTGCCCCCTGTTCCATCCGCCAGCTCTTCCATGACGTCAGCATTGGCGTCCATTGACTCGTGACGGTATTGGTTTATGAGGCGTTGTGAGGCTTCATCGACACGTGTTGTGACCTCCGCGCCCACATTTGTCGTGTACAGACCCCGCGCATCGAGAGCGTTGATAACCGTGTTAGTGTGAGCAGCGATATCCAGGATTTCAGATTTAATGGTCACCGCCTCCGGTCCAGGCGCGAAAAATCCAGAAGACACCAGAATGATAACGTGCTGCCCGGGAAGCGGCGCCATCAGCTTATTCAGAATCAACCGCAGGGAATACAGATTGGCTCGATAGTTCTGTTCGCCCAACTGCACGGCCCGCTGTGCGGCAGTCCGTGCGAAAGCTTCCGCCGCTTCCGGAGCAATATTCTTGAGACAGTGCATGACTTCTATGACGGCAACCTGAAAAGCCTGATCGTCACTTTTGTTTATGATCCGGTCGGCCTGGTAGTAATCGACGCTCGTGCAGTCGTGCTCGTTCGCACGCAAGAGAGTCTTAACCTTTAAATCCAGAATCACTTGCTTTAATTTTGCGTGGTCGCGAGTCAGGCTGCTGTTGGCTCCAGAAGTAGAAAGCACGGCTACAACGTCTGTGGGTGCAAGAGAGGAATCCAGCGCCTTTATCGCGGCCTGTTGTGCGTTGGGGAGGTCGCTGAAAGTCAAGTTGTAGTCGTCAAACAGGAAGACGACAAACCGCTGAGGAGGAGAGGTCGGCTGTGAAACGGCGGGAGAGTCGGTAGCGTCCGGACTGGGAGCGGAAGAATTCGTTACGGAGGTCTCGGTAGCCCGCTTAACTATCGTGAAACCAGTGATCGTCTGCGGTTTACCATCGTCAAAAACCTGGAAATCGTCTTTCGAAAGATTGCTAACCGCACGGCCTTGGGCGTCGCGGACCACGACGGGAACAAGCACCTCATTTACGTTGGCTTTGATGGCAGCGGGAGAAGTCGGCGCGACTGTTTGTTGCGAATGCTGTGCTTGCACCTCAATAGAAATGACGAGACCCAGGCAAAAGACGAAAACACCTCCTGCAACCGGGATTAGTACAGCTTGCTTGTTAACTGAGCCCACAGCGAGCATGGAGGCGAGAAACCAAAGGTTAATCTCAATGCCTTGAGCATTGGGCATTCTACGTGCTTTTCAGAAAATTTGCCCATTGCCTTGAGATGAAACTCACTCTGCGCAACTTGGCACCTCAACTCCTGATTAGTCGTTAATCGGGAGTTGAGGATTATGACGTTCCAATCGTGACTTTAAATCGAGCCACTCCACCAAGAATTCATGAATTCGGGCGTGCAACACCCCAGAAGTAATATGAGCCGGACTTTGGGAATGGAGCGAGGTACCCCGTCTCCATCCGTTCGACTCGAAATCCTCCTTGCTTGAGGAGTGCGGGAATGTCGCGAGTCACGTGGCAGCCTGCGAAGGCACACTTAAAGAGAGGCTCGGTTCGTTCTTGCCAGCGGCGCACGCGGAGATCAGGCGAGAGTCCGTGTTCGAAGAAAAGGAATTGCCCGCCTGAGCGCAAGACGCGGCCTATTCCTCGAATGGCATCCGCCACCTCCGAAATGGTGCATAACGTGAAGGTGCTGACGGCGGTGTCGACGCTCGCATCAGGCAACGGTATTCGTTCGCCCGGCAGATCGAGAAATTCGACATGCAGACTTGCGATGCCGGGTTGCTTTTGTGCTAGCGCCACCATTCCTGGATTGGGTTCGAGCGCACAGAGTCTGCTGACTCTTGCCGGATTGTAGTATTCGAAGTTAACGCCGGATCCGACGCCAATTTCGAGTACCGTCCCCGTCGCCATCGGGATGATCTGCTGACGAATCTTTTGGACAGGAGGAGGATTGCCGAGCGCCGTTACAATATGCGGATAGATGCGGTCTCTGTAGAAGGACATGATCGCCCCTCGCGCTCTTTCCAAGGGAACCGACAGAATTGACGCGGGCCACATTCCAGACTGGCTTATGATTAGCTCGTAGTCTATCAGGACGGATGGCCTCGCCCACCATGAATACAGAGAAGCATTGGGAGAATATCTATCGCGAGAAGGAGCCGGAGGCAGTTAGCTGGTACCGTCCGCACTTGGACACATCCCTCGCGTTGATCGAAAAGGCGGCACCGGAACACCACGTTCGCATCATTGATGTTGGCGGAGGCGAGTCAACACTGGTGGACGACCTGCTTGCCGCAGGGTATCAGAACATTACCGTCCTGGACGTTTCCCAAACGGCGATCGACGTAACCAAGAAGCGGCTGGGTTTTGCCTCGGAAGGCATTCATTGGATCGCAGCGGACATTCTGACCTGCGAATTGGCGTCTAGTGCATACGATGTATGGCATGACCGCGCGGTATTTCATTTCCTTACCGCGATGGACCAGCGTGCTGCCTATGTTCGCCAAGTGGCACACGCGGTGAAGCCGGGTGGGCATGTGCTCGTTGGCACGTTTGGACCTGAGGGGCCAACCAAATGCAGTGGGCTTGAGGTCGTTCGGTACGACGCGGAGTCTCTACACGCAGAGTTCGGCGTGCGCTTTCGGCTACTGGATAGCATCAAGGAATTGCACGATACCCCGTTCGGCACAACCCAGCAGTTCCTTTACTGTCTCTGCCGCGTGGAATAAAACCCATCCTTGCGAGTGCCTTCGGGACATTGGCGTGTCAAGTCCCGATTAGCCTTAATCGTGTCGGGTAACCGCGTATTAATCGTCCAACCGGATGCAGTGATGGGAGGCGTCGGTGTACGAGCAGTGGTCAGGCGTCTTTGATTTCGCGGAGACGTCCACTGGTGACGTTGTAGACGAAGCCGCGGACAGCGACACTCTCGGGAATCCAGGGATGGGTGCGGAGTTTCTGCAATTGCTGGCGGACATTTTCTTCGATGTTTTGGAAGGCGTAGAAGAAGGCGGGAGTAACAGCGGCCTTTCCGGTGCGATTCTGGATTCTGGTGCGCAAGTCCTGCTCGCTGGTGTGCATCAAGCCGCAATCGGTGTGATTGATGACCATGATTTCCTCAGTGCCGAGCAGATAGTGTGATACTACCAGCGAGCGCAGAGTGTCCTCCGTCACGATGCCCCCGGCATTGCGGATGATGTGCGCGTCTCCCGTTTTCAGACCCAAGGTGCGAATCGAAAGCCGGGTATCCATACAGGTCAGGACCGCGAGCTTGCGCTCGGGATGCGGGGTCAGTTTGCGCAATTCATGGGTGCGCGAGTAGATTTCGTTTGCTGCGAGTACTTCGTCGATGACGCTCATGGCCGGGCACAGTTTAACCTAGCCCTATCCGAGACGCTCAATGAGGACAGACAATTGGCACAAGTCCTGATGAGTCGGATAACCGGACAATGGAGCAAATCTCAGGCTAAGTCTTCAGCAACGAATCGAGGGCGGCAAGGAGCGTCGCGGGAGTTGCGTTGTCGCCGAAGGTCTTGCTGAGGTGGGCGAAGCGATCGATATTCCCCGGGCCGAAGATGAAGCTGCCGCCAAGCTGAAATGGATTCAGCCCAAATTTGTGCTGACGATGGCCGGAGGCGCGGGCGCGATTGCGGCTCTTGAAATTATCGCGGCGAAGAACGTGAAGCACATTGGCGTGACCCAGGTTGGCGATGGCGTAGGTCTGGCGATGTTCGTCGACGAGCAGCGGGAACTTGATTCTCGTTTCTTCCTGGAAAATGCGGGCATAGTTGCGGTCGCCAAGGCTGATGGCCGCGAGGGAGGCACCTTTGTCGAGGAAGGCTTGCTCGTGTTCGCGCAACTGCGCGACGTGCTCACGGCAAAAAATTCAACCATAGTGACGAAGAAAAATGATGACAGCAGGTTTGTTCTCCCACAACGAACCCAAGCGAATTTCTTGACCAAGGGCGTCGGGGAGAACGATGTCTGCAAGCTGCTGGCTGAGAGTTTCCCGCACGACGGACCATCATTAAAGATTCAGGATTCGTCTGTCAAGGCGGCGCTCTCGCGTTATCCTTCCCGACATTTGTCGCGGCGTAGTTTCCGATGAGCCTTGACGCGTCTTGATGCGTCGCGTAACGGTACAAGTGGCTTTTTGGGGCGATTTTCACTTCTCCGGTTGATAGCGCGTTAACCAGGACTTGAGGATTACTTCCGCGTGGCCCCTTATCCATCCGCAAATTGCAAACACGCCCGCGAGCTTGTAAATGATGAGGAGGAACCTACTGTAATCTGAATGGCGGTCGTGCCACCAGCGGGCAGGTCGATATGCGCCGGCCGTCAACTGAGCCGGAAACGACGACCTGTTGATAAATCTGCGCGATGCAGTCATTCCACTCTGTGTGCCCCTGCCCACGCAGCACGACTTCAACCCGATGCGAGAAACCCTTGGCGGCATGCTCCATGAACCAAAGCGGCGTACCACCATCGGTGTCACCAGAAGCGAACACGGTCGGGACGGATGACTGCACAGGTTCGCGATATCCCTCCGGTAGCGAGGCCTTCGGCCACTGCCGGCAGGCGGCCTGCTGTTGGCGCACGCGATAGTCGCCCAGAAAAGTACCTTCCGTTTCACCCGCAACCTCGTCTTCTCGAATAAATGGAATATCCTCACTACATGTGATCGAGAAGAAAAGACCAAAGCTGAAAGGTGAGTCATCGCTGGCGTCAGATAGAATGCCCTCGGAAATCGGGCTCCAATCCCCAAGGAAAGCTCGATGAATCATCCAGGGTAGTGTTGTGGAGCTTCGGGGTCTATAAAGTTTCGAGCGAAACCACTCTGCAACCCGACCGCGATACAGCGGCACGGTGCCGGTATATCCCTGTACGGTGACGCGCACTGATCCCGAGGATAGACGCGCGGATATCTGACGAAACTCCTCTCGCAGGTGAGGAAACGTAGCGTTACAGGGGAAATCTCCGGCACACGCGTCGAACATCTTCTCGATCGCAGTTTGTTCCGTCTTTACGAAAGGTAGTGGCCCCGCTACATCGATCGGAACAACACTGCCCATATACACAGTCCGCACGCTTTTGGGATACATTCGTAGGTAAACTTGCGCGGCTCGAGTTCCGTAGGAGCCCGCGAACAAATTCAGTGGACCGTAGCCGAGAGCCTGTCGCACCTGTTCCAAGTCGTTGGCGAAGCGATCAAAGGTGTACTGAGTCAGATCTGCTCTTACACTAAGGTTTCGGTCGCATCGTTCGACGGCTGCAGGCGGGAACACGTCGCGTAGGCTCACCGCAGTTTCTTGGCCTGAGAATAGAGCGCAATTCAATGCGCCCGAGCGTCCGGTACCCCGCTGGTCTACCAGCAGGATGTCGCGATCCCTTCGCAGCGTCGCGAACTGCTCGACGTAAATCTCGGCCGCGCCGATCGCATCTTCACCCGGCCCGCCCATCAATATGACAATCGGATCTGGAAGCGACTTTCCACCCGTCGCGGGGACTACAGCCACGCCGATTCGGAGCCGACGCCCGGTCGGCTGATTGGGATTCTCGGCGACGTCGAGCACGCCGCAACGGACCGGCTGTGGGACGCCTGGCAGTTTGCAATAGGAAAGCTCAATTGCACCAAAGGACTTCGCGTAACGCGATGGACCTCCGACACCTGCGGTGTTCGCGACACCCACAAATTGGATCGAAAGTACCGCCGTCAGCGGCAGGAACAACTGAAATCCCGTAGCCCATGGGCGCGAAGAACGCCGCTCAGGGATTCGATGCCTGTATCGGTATGCTGCGTTGATGCTGGCGACGCGGTCCTCGTCTACAGCCACTCTAAAGTCGGGATCATATTCGTGATGGCAGCGGCCTTCGGCGCTCAATCCGATCTCCAACGTTATTCTTGCAGCCCCTGTTTGCGCTCGTCCACATATTCTTCGTGGATGGTCGGCAACTCGGACCTTATCACTGGACGTCGTGTAAGCGAGTTTGGACACGAAATGAACAAACGCGACTAGCCGAATATGGTATAAGGCGCTTGGGGGTGGTGCGTGCAGGGCGCGAACAAAGAACGCTGGAGAGAGCTATGCGAGCAGGCCGCTGTCGAGCAAGACCCCAAGAGGCTGCTAGAACTTACTAAGGAAATAAACGACCTTTTGTTAGGCAAACAGCACCGCCTGGATGCAAGTACTCCGCTCGATAAATCTGCGGACTCGAAATGAACCTGTTCGAGAGCTATTCTGGCGGCTTTTCTTCGGTAGATGAGGGTTGCGCGGGTTGACTCAGATCCGGCTCACTCTCGACCGGAACCGCCAGCGGGCCAACTGCGTTCGAAGCTTTCGGACCAAGTTTAAGTACATCGCGCATGCAATCCAGTAGCTTGGTGATCCCGTCTGGTTTCGCGATGACCCTGGCGACGCCCATCGACTCGGCGAGGGCCTTATTGACGGATTCCTCGTGCAATGTGAAAAGAATGATGGGAACCTCGGGCATCAGCTTTTTCAAAATCTTAGCGGCTTCTCCGCCATTCATACGAGGCATTGAGAAGTCTAGGAGCATCAGGTCAGGACGGAGTTCCTTGGCCTTCTCAATCGCTTCTTCGCCGTCCGCTGCTTCTCCGCAAACGATGAATTCGTCCGTCTCTACGAGAGAGCGAAGCAGAAACCGGATAGATGGATGATCATCCGTGATTAAAATTCTCTTTTTGGTCATGCGAAGCCGAGATCCAGCAGGGCATTTGACAACTCGGATGAACAGTGCGTCAATACAGGAATCAAGGTAGGAAATCATCGATTCGTTTGGTAGAGATCGTCTAATCACTCGTCGAATTAAACCAACTTGCCCTATTCATGGCCGCCCATTACAGCATACAGACGGTGTTCCTGTTTACTAATTTACTTCCCAAGTTAAGTCTCCCCCGCTCGTTGTCTTTTTGATAGCAGGCCGAGTGAACCAAGTCCATCGTGCAAAGTACCAATGCTCGCACTTACCCTGCACTTTTCCGATTACCGCACTAACACAGGTCAGAGAGGCCGGGGAACTGTCACAAGTAACAATGGCCACCGATGTCGCCCGGTGATAGCATCGGCGAAGTTAAACGTTGTCGCATTCTTCGTCTCCGGGAGGAATTCCATGCGATTCGCGGTCCTCTGCCTCTTAGTATCCACTTTCTTCCCTTCGATAAGCCGAGCACAGGTTCCTGTTTTCGCGTTTACAAAGAACGAAAGCTCGGTGAATTTCAGCGTAAAGGCATCGGTAGCCCTGGAAGGTAAGTTCGACAAGTGGGATGCGACCCTGACATATCCCTCTACCGACGTCACGACAGGTGTTTTGGACATCAAGATTCAGGCCGACAGCGTGGATACCGGAAGCGGCGTGAAGGATGGCAAGCTGAAGAGCAAAGACTTCTTCGACGTCGAGCAAGATCCGTTGATCACGTTTCATTCAGATAAGATTGTGCAGACCGGCCCTTTCAGCTTTGATATTCCGGGGACCTTTACGATCCGTGGAGTGTCTAAACCCGAGACGCTGACGTTTACGGCTTCCGGCGTCAAGGGATCAGGCGTAGGCGAAGTCAAAGGGACGATGGCCTTCGACCGGAAGGACTACGGAATGAACAAAGGTATTCCATTCATCAAGATCGCCGACCGCGTCGAGGTCAGCGTCGACCTCAAGGTGAAGCGCGTCAGCGGTCCTCCCTTGGTTTTCAAGCAATAGCCGACCTGGCTTGGTGATTTCTCATCGCACGTTCATACGCCGGGACCATGGTCAGTCGGTTCATCAGAGTGTCGCTTGCGCTTTTGTTCCACGCAAACAGATGGCAGGCCGCCCTCCCATTTGTTGCCTTGGAGTGTTCCGCGTGCAATTGGAGTCTTAAACTCGCGCCCTGTCTCAACGCAGCCAAATAACCGGCCTGTCTTGCGGCAGGAGGACTGGCTACGTGGTTAAGATCCTCACGGACCTGATTCCGGCGATCAATGAAGCACTCGCTGGGCGATCATTCGGCTCCGCTTTCTCTATTTCGCGCGGTATGGACTTGGCCCTAAACAACACCTCACAGTTGCGGCAGCCAAAGAAGTAGACTGGCTATTCCATGAATCTTGGAACGTCCTCAAAAAGTGACTGGCTCCAAGCCGGGGGACTTCTTTGGGGAGAGTTCAACTCGGAGAAGGAGAGTTCCGATGAATTGGAACACTAAACGCATGTTGATAATTAGCGCAATAACACTTGTACCTGCTGTCCCGGCACTTCCCCAGAATCCTGAGCTTCAGGAAAAGCTTGCCGCCGTAAAACAGTCCACGGCGGAGAACAAGCAGAAGCTCCGGCAGTATCAGTGGATCGAAACAACGCAGCTCTCTTTGAAGGGCGACCCGAAGCCCCCGACGAAGAACAGTTGCGTGTACGGTCCTGACGGCAAAGTCCAAAAGACCATGATTGGTGCTCCTCCGCCACCCCCGAGCGGCGGCAAGATGAAACAAAAAGTGATCGCGAAGAAAAAAGAGGAAATGAAGGATTACATGCAGGACGTGAAGGCAGTCCTCGCCTTGTACGTGCCGCCCGACCCTCAGAAAATGCAGGCAGATTTCCAGGCCGGCAAAGTCTCTTTGAACCCTGCGCCCGGTGCGGTGAACCTGATCTTCGCGGATTATGCCCAGCCCGGCGACAAGATGACCCTCACCTTCGACACTGCAGCCAAGAAAATCAGCGGCTTGAGTATCGATACATACATGGGTCAGGAGAAAGATGTCGTGACGCTGAAGGTGCAGATGGCCAGCCTGCCGGATGGCACCAACTATGAATCGCAAACAGTTCTCAACGCAACAGCAAAGCAGCTGGTGGTAACAACCACAAATTCCGATTACCAAAAGATTGGCGCGAACTAAATTCTAATTTTTGTCATTTAGAGAAATGAAGCGACGAAAGCGGCTGAGACGCGTGTCATCTGGCAAGGTAATGACCGATGAAGTTGTTAGTTATTGTCACTGCCTTGATTGAGGTAGCAGCAGGCTTGGTGCTGCTGCTATTGCCTTCGCAGGCGGCTTTGCCGCTGGGTTCTCCGCTTGGTACGCCAACGGCGCTGGTGTAATGGGTCGTCTCGCCGGAGTAGCTGCTTGGTGTACAAAAGCTGAACTCAGCGGACGCTGATTCAGAAACACCAAGGAGGCTCCCCCATGCAGAGTATGTATTACATCGGACTGGATGTTCACAAGAGGACCATCAGCTAGCCTCAAATCAGCCGTCTGCACAAGGATATACAGCTTTAACGACCTAGGTCCCGGTCGAGTAGGCCCGGGGAATTTCACCCCGAGCCCCTCACAGAACCGTGCTTGACTGTCTCCAGTCACACGGCTCGTGTCACTCCGTGAAGGTTTGACCTTCCGTTCTAACCACTCGGTTCCTCCTGTTTCCAGTTGACCGTAATTGGTTAGGACGCGAGTGACCTGCCCCCTTCGCTCCACGGGAATTACCCCGCTTCTTCACTACTGTGGGGCAGTCCGACCCTGAAACTTCGCTTCCGTACTCTCGCCCTCGTGGTTCTTCCACTTGTGGCTTCTCCGTTTGCATCGAAGTCTCAGGTTCCCACGTTCCGCTTAACCGCCTCTTTGGCAAGCTCAGGCCACCTCTCATGCCGGATGCCGCTCCGCCCGTAAGCAGGTTTCGTCGGAGCTAATCCCGCAGTAACTAACCCCCTGCGGTTTTGACATCGTCTATAACCTTTCGACACTTCAGCAGTGGTTCCCTTGCGGTCCTCTTCTTGCCGGTCACCTGACCTGGTCGTTGCCAGGCCTTTTCCTTCCGCGTTCACGACCATAGCTTTTGACTACAGCCGCCGAAGGTGGTTTGGAACCTGTTCCTGTAAACCGGTTCCGAGGGGCCTACCCTCATCAGTCAAGCAGTTGCGCACTACTCAGCGTTTCCTCCTTTCGTGCTCGTGGCACACATTAGTCGGATTATCGGAGTGCGACCTGTAAAGCTGCTGAAAATGATTGTCTGAGAGGTGGAACTCGATCAGACCGTGCGTCCCATCGCACGTAGCCTACAAGGCAGAGCGGGGAGGCAACGAACTGTTCTGGAGACCTTGGAAAAATGTATCCACGCTCGCAAGAGCGGCACCGAAACCGCGAGGCCACGGTGTATCTGCCAGCATGAGGTGGAGACGGGCCTAGGCTTGATCGTATGGTCAGAATATACAAATGCTCGCAAGCGTCGTCAGCCGAAGAGAGCCTAACATGCTGCGCGGCTCTTCTTGCAGGGAGTACAGAGGCTTCCGGTTTCTCGGTCATGGGTAATCAACACTGCCGGCGTAAAGAGCAGACCTAACCGACCGTGTCATTTCAGCGGAACAGGGTAAGCCCGTAGCGCTCCCCGCAAGGGGAAAGTCCATCGCAAGATGGTGCCGATGGCGATGCAGGTAACGGAAATGGGAGCAAGCGAAGGCTGCCCTGTAATCGGGCAGATAGAGGTTGCGTCGCCTCGTGGGGACAACATCACCTCGCCGGAAACGGAGCTGACTTCCTGTTGGTGCTCAACTCGAGAACGCTTGAGGAACCGATGCATGAAGCAAAGCAAATGACGACGGGGCAACCCGTTGGTGCAGCTTCACACAGGGTTGGTGGATTTCCACCGCCGCGCGAATCGGCAGCAAGTCAGTATCGAGTAGGTCTGCTTCGTTTTGAATCAGACCGCGTCCTCGTTTTTATGGGGGCGTTTTTTGAGTGCTCGAGCCGGATGAATGGGAAACCTTCAAGTCCGGTTCTTAGAGGGCTGGGCGCCAGCAATGGCGCCAGGCCACTCGACCAAGTGCAGTCCCGGTACTTCAAGTTTCCGATAACCGCATTTATCAGGCAGCAGGCGCGAAATGCTAGTCAGAACTGTTCCAGCCACTTTCCACATCACGAAGGAGTGTTTTGTTCTAGACTTCGCGGTGCGCCCATTTGTCGATTGTTCTAATCTCAGCAGCTCAGGCCGCGTCCTGAGGACTCAGAAACGAAGCGATGTTGACTATGCGAAAACTTCTGCTTAGTCTCCACCTCTATGCTGGCCTTGTCGCCGGAATTTTTCTCGTCCTCCTCAGTGTCACCGGTAGTTTCATGGTTTTCGAAGACGAGATTGACCGTGCTTTGAATCCGAAACTGACCTGGTGCAGCCAAGCGACAAGCGATTATCTCTAACCGAGATGAAATCCTCGCTGGAAGCAAAGTATCCCGGCCGAACTGTGATTGGATTCTCCATTTCGCCCAAGAACGATATGGCTTGGGGAGCCACTCTCAGGTCAGGAACATCACAGCAGCCATTGAATCTCGTGTTCAACCAATTCACTGGCGATGTGCTCGGCACCGACTCCGACCGCAACAATTTTGTTGGTCATGTGCACGATTTCCACCTCCGTTTGATGATGGGCGATAGCGGGGGTTCGATTGTGACTTTGGCGGCAGTGCTGCTACTTTTTCTGTCGCTTTCAGGCATCGTTCTTTGGTGGCCGCGCAAGCTCCTGACGGTGAACTGGCGTGGCCAGATAAAGCAGCTTAACTTCGAGCTGCATCAGGCGCTGGGAATTTACCTCTCGCTGTTTTTGATGGTTTTCGCCACCACTGCGATCGTCATCCATTGGGAGAACGAAGCCACTCGGCTGGCCAATCGAATCACCCATTCAGGGAGTCTCTCGGCTCCACCGCGACCGCAAGCTCTTACGCCCAATGCGCCCACTCTTAGCCCTGACCGATTACTCTCCATCGCCGAAACGACAGTACCAGGAGCACGCGCCACGTGGATTTTGCTCGTGGCTAATCCGGTTCGCATCGCAATGAAATACTCAGAGGACCGGACTCCGTCTGGACGCACAAACGTCTATATCGACGCGTATTCAGGCCTCGTAGTCTACCAACTGAACTCGCGCACTGGCCCTTTGGGCTATCGGATGGTAGAGCTCTGGAATCGCGAAATTCACACTGGTGACATTGGTGGTCTTCCCACCCGAATCTTTGTCTGCTTCCTCAGCCTAACGCTTCCTGTGATGACGTTTACGGGTCCACTTATATGGTGGAATCGGCGGCGACGCACCGTTCTTGAGTCCCCGAATCCCTCACACTAGTGCCTTTGGTAGTGGTCTAACTCCGACAAGTCGCGCTACCGCGTTTACCAGGACTTAGCCGGGCTCTCTGCAAACCGCGGTCATACTCCGAGCAGAGCGATTTCCTGTAACATGCGAACGATGGTCGCGGCTCGAACGACTCTTTCCAGGTTTCCCAAAGAAACCTATATCGCAGGGATCGCGATTATTGCCATAGCCTCGCATTTGGTGCTGCGCTATGGAACACATGCGCCACTGCAAGTTGCACTGGCTCCGCTGATTGTCGCGCTGCTTGTTGGCGGCGCGCCGCTGGTCTTCGATCTGGCGAAAAAACTGGTCAAACGGGAATTCGGATCGGACCTGCTTGCGGGAATCTCGATCATCACCGCAGCGGTGTTGGGACAATACCTGGTGGCAGCCATTGTGGTGCTGATGCTCTCAGGCGGCGCGGCACTGGAAGAGTTTGCAACGGCTCGGGCATCTTCGGTGCTGGACGCGTTGGCGCGCCGAATGCCGAGCGTCGCACACCGTCGAGGCCCGGATGGTGTAGCAGATGTGAAGCTCGAAGAGATTCGAATTGGTGACTTGCTTCTGGTGCTGCCGCATGAGATTTGCCCGGTGGATGGTGTAGTGATCGAAGGCCGCGGAAAAATGGATGAGGCGTATTTGACCGGCGAGCCTTACGAAATCTCGAAAATGCCGGGATCGCAGGTGATTTCCGGGGCAATCGACGGCGATGCAGCGCTGGTGATCCGCGCCGAAAAGCTGGCCGTCGATTCGCGGTACGCGCGGATCATGAAGGTGATGCAATCAACCGAGCAGCAGCGCCCACATTTGCGGCGGCTGGGAGATCAACTAGGTGCATGGTACACACCGATCGCCCTAATTCTGGCGGGGACCGCCGCACTCATAAGCCGAGACATGCATCGTTTCCTGGCAGTAGTGGTTGTGGCGACACCATGCCCTTTGCTGCTGGCGATCCCGACAGCGATTATCGGGGCGATTTCCGTGGCAGCGCGGCGGGCGATCATCATCAAAAATCCAGCTGTACTGGAGCAGATCGATTCCTGCCGGACGCTGATCTTCGACAAAACCGGCACGCTGACGTACGGACGCCCGAAGCTCACGGAAATCATTTGCGCCGAAGGATTTGACAGGCAAGATGTGCTGCGGCTGGTAACCAGTCTGGAACAGTATTCGAAGCATCCGTTAGCTGGTGCGATTGTCGCCGAAGCGCAAAAGCAGCAGACGAAGTTTCTGGGGGTTACCGAATTAAGCGAGGCGCCGGGCGAAGGACTGCGAGGCGCCGTCGAAGGACGCAGAGTGCGGATAACAGGAAGGAAGCAAGCAGAGGAGCTGCGCGCAGTTTTGCCCGCGATGAGCAGCGGTTTGGAGTGCGTGGTCTTTATGGACGAACGTTACGCCGCGACGATGCGATTCCACGACGCGCCGCGAATCGACAGCCGCTTGTTTATCCAGCACTTGAAACCACGGCACGGGATTCGCAAAGTAATGCTGGTTTCGGGCGATCGAGAGTCCGAGGTGCAGTATTTGGCGAACAGCGTCGGGATCAGTGAAGTGTGGGCTGGAAAGAGTCCGGAAGAGAAAGTGGCAATCGTGAAACAGGAAACCGCCAAGGCCAAGACGCTTTTCGTCGGAGACGGCATCAACGATGCGCCAGCATTAACGGCTGCGACGGTGGGCGTGGCCTTTGGATCGAAGAGCGATATTATTACCGAGGCGGCGGATGCGGTGATTCTGGAAGCGTCGCTCGGAAAGATCGACGAACTGATGCACATCGGGCGGCGAATGCGGCGAATCGCGCTGCAAAGCGCGCTGGGCGGCATGCTCGCGAGCGTTGTAGGGATGATCGCGGCCGCACTGGGCTACTTGCCGCCCATCGGCGGAGCGATCGCGCAGGAGATCATCGACTTATTCGCTGTGCTGAACGCCGTGCGTGTGGCGCTGCCGACCGACGATTTGCAGGACTTCTGAGGCCGCGCACGAAAGAGCGGCAATGGTCGATGCCAAAGCAGTTGCCTGAGATCGCAATTCTCGGGGCTCAGTAAACTGATTATCCGCGTTTAGCGCCGTGGTTCGACTTCGGCAGCCACTTCCATCTTCTTTTCTGCAGAAAGTGGTTCCAGTCGACCCGTGTAAAGGCATAACTACAATGCGCAACCCAGATTTCTGTGTTGCTGTTTCATTCTGCGGACAGTGTAAGGCGCGCGCCACACATTGCGAATGCCACCAGCCCTGATGGGTATCCCGCCTATGTCCTGGGTGAGTAGCCCCGGGGAGTCGCACCCCGAGGCTCTCGTAGAACCGTACGTGAGTCTCTCAACTCATACGGCTCCCATCGCGGAGCCATGCCGCGTACTCATCTGCCAGTGAGCGAAAAGTTCTGGAGTGCGCTTTCTGAGGCGCGCAAGCCAGTGGCTCGCTCGGCGTAGATGTCTACGCAGCGTTTTGTATTTTTGCGCAGCCCAAAGGGTCAAATCACGATCCAGTTGACGCATCGGCGAATAGAGCGCCGAGCGGTAATACCGCCCGTAGTACTGGAGCCAGCCTCGCACGATAGGATTAAACATCCGAGACAGATCTTCGATCGCCTTGTCGCTGCGTTGTTGCAGTTTCCAGCTACGAACTTCTGTTCGGATGGCCTGTGCCGCTTTCGCAGAAATGGCCGGACTGAAGTTGACGAAGTGCTTTCCCTTGCGAGTCATTGAACTCCGGGCTCGAAACGTATAGCCCAAGAAGTCAAACTTCTCGTGCAGGTAGGTCCTTCGCCGATCATCATCCTTGCAATAGACGATCTTCGTCTTCTCCGGATGAAGTTCCAGCCCGCAGTTCTGTAAACGTTCGGCTATGGCTTTCCTTATCGCCAGAGCTTCCCCTTCCGTTCTGCAATGCACAATGGCGTCGTCAGCGTATCTCTCGAATACTGCCCGAGGATAATTCGTCGCGAGCCATCGATCGAATGCATAGTGCAGAAACAGATTGGCTAACAGAGGGCTGGCCACTCCGCCTTGCGGAGTACCTTTCTCCCGTGGGACCAATCGGCCATCCTCTTCTTGCATGGGCGCTTTCCGCCACCGCTCGATATAGAGAATGTTCCACCGATCCTTGGCGTGTTTCTTCACCGCCCGCATCAGTAGATTTTGGTCGATGTTGTCGAAGAAACCTTTGATGTCCAGGTCTAAAACCCAGTCATAGCGCCAACATCTTTCTCGCGCTCTGCCAACTGCTTCCAACGCCGACTTCCCCGGTCGATATCCGTAAGAGTCTGCATGGAACAGTCGATCCACCTCTGGTTCCAGTCTCGACTTCACTACCTGTTGCGCGATTCGGTCCGAAACAGTTGGGATGCCCAGTGTCCTCTCCCCACCATTGGCTTTCGGTATCTTCACCGTCCGTACGGGTGGTGGAAAGTAGCTGCCTGACGACATCCGATTCCAGATCTTGTAGAGATTCTTCTTCAACCTCTTTTCAAAATCCTCAATCGTTTGCTCATCAACCCCTGCTGCTCCTTTGTTCGCTTTCACTCGCTTGTATGCTTCCCAGACCTCCCATTTGGAAATACAGAACGGCTTTGCCTCACTCATCGGGCTCCTCCCATTGCTGGTTGGCTCATTGAATCAGGCTCCTTGACACAACGTCTTCGCTCCATCCCTTTATCGGGGACTTCATTGCTACTACACGTTGTTCCGCCTCTGAGACTCCGCATCCGTACTCTCGCCCTCATGGTTGCTTCCACTTGTGGCTTCTCCGTTTGCATCGCAGTCTCAGATTCCCACGTTCCGCTCGACCGCCTCTTTGGCAAGCTCAGGCCACCTCTCATGCCGGATGCCGCTCCGCCCGTAAGCAGGTTTCGTCGGAGCTACTCCCGCAGTAACTTACCCCCCGCGGTTTTGACATCGTCTTTAACGTTTCGACACTTCAGCAGTGGTTCCCTTGCGGTCCTCTTCTTGCCGGTCACCTGACCTGGTCGTTGCCGGGCCTTTTCCTTCCGCGTTCACGACCATAGCTTTTGACTACAGCCGCCGAAGGTGGTTTGGAACCTGTTCCTGTAAACCGGTCCGAGGGGCCTACCCTCATCAGTCAAGCAGTTGCGCACTACTCAGCTTTTCTCCTTTCGTGCTCGTGGCACACGTAAGTCGCATTACCGGACAATCAAGTCCTGTTTGACCGTATGAGAGGCTGTGGATTTGGTTCGGCGTGGTCGCGGGCATCGGTCTCGAGAACAAGTACTCGATGATGATCTTCGGCGCTGGGATTGTCTTCGGACTACTGCTTACGAACCAACGGAAGCTGCTCGCGAATCGGTGGTTATGGATTGGCGGGGTGGTCGCGTTTGTGATTTTTGCGCCGAATCTCTGGTGGAATGTTCGGCACCACTTTCCATTTCTCGAATTGCAGGCCAACATTCGACGCAGCGGGCGGAACGTGCCGTTGGGCTTCTTCAGCTTCTTCGGTCAGGAAATTCTGACCATGAACCCGTTGACCGCGCCCGTGTGGCTGGCAGGCCTGTGGTTTTTCTTGTTCAAGGAGCAAGGGAAGAGATTTCGCGCGTTGGGCTGGGCGTAGGTGTTTACGGCGGGCGTGATTGTTACGATGAGTCCGCGCGTGTATTACCTCTATCCCGGTTTTCCGCTGGTGTTTGCGGCCGGCAGCGTCATGTGGGAATGGTGGCTCGAGGCGCGGCAGCGAAGGTGGCGGCGAGTGGCCTACCCGGCACTGCTGATCGCGGCGGGCGCGATTTCTGCTCCGTTTGCCACGCCGGTGCTGCCGGTCGAAACGTACATTCACTACACGCGCGCGTTGCACATCTCGCCGCCCGCGACTGAAACGCACTGAACTATGGCCAAGCCGGCGCGATCGATCTCTTCGGGCCGAAATTTGGATTGCCGTGGGCGATCAGCGGTCACCAAAGCTATTTCCTGTGGGGACCGCGCGATTACACCGGCGAAAGTATGATCGTCATGGATGATAGCCAAGAGCGCCTCGAGCAACTGTTTGTAAGCGTGCAGAAGGTCGCGAGCGTGTACCACCCATACTCGATGCCGTACGAGCATTTCGACGTGTTCTATTGCCGAGGGCTCAAGCAGCCGTTGAAGGAATTGTGGCCGCAGCTGAAGCACTGGGACTGAAGAGCCCTCATCGGGAATACATCAAAGCGTTAAATCCTGGGGGTGCGGGGCAAAGCCCCCGTTCGCTTCCCACTAAAAAGCCGGAATTCCCTTTTCTTTTCGGTAGCTACATAGGGGGCCGTTACTACCACTTGCGCTGTCTTAACGGTAGTTTCTGGGAACCCTGATTTCTCTAAACCTGTGGAGCATCAATCATTTACAGGCGGGAACTGACGAAGGGGCGTTTGTTCGATCCCCACCGCCCCTACCAATCACCTTTTGTTCTGAATTACTTAGCACTCACCAAACGTAACGTATTGATTGAACGTAATGATTGGACGCCGCCGATGTGCTCCATTGCGTCGCGCTGCGTCTGCGGAATCACGTGCGCGTAGACCTTTAGCGTCGTCTTCACGTCCGCGTGCCGCATCTGCTGTTGAAGCACTGGAATCGGAACAGACGCTTCCGCAAGCTCGGTTGCGAGGCCGTGTCGGAAAGCGTGCAGCCCCGCTTCCGTGGATATTCCCAGCTTACGCAGCACTGGCTTCAATCCGATGCGGACGACGTTCGCACGGGATCTTGGCCGGGACCCGTTGCGCGTCGCGAACAGGAATCCGGTCGGGTTTGGCGTCCAGCGAAGTAGGTAGCCTCCCAGCGTTGTCTCCAATGCGGACGGCATCGGCAGCAATGCGACGGAAGCTTTAGTTTTGGGCTGTCGGATTTCGCGCGTGCGGTCGTCGGACGATTTGTTCACGCGAATGGTTTTGTTGGCGAAATTGAGGTCGTGCACGGTCAGCGCGAGCAATTCGCCTGCACGCATACCAGTGCACCACGCGATTGAGAACAGTGTTTTGAAAGGTTCCTTAGCTGCCGCGATGATATCGGTCGCCTGCTCACACGTAAAGAACGCGACTGGCGTCTCCCGCGTTGTCGACCCCAGTTGTAGGTCGGTAAACCCAACCTTCTGCACACGCATCCCGCATCGCTCTGCATAATCCAGAATCGTGAAGATGGTGCCGAGGATGTTCACCACGGTCTTACCGGAAAGCTTCTGCCGGAGGTCCGTTGCGAACTGTTGGATTTCGCCAACGCCCATTTCTTGCAGTGCAGCCCTGCCAAAGCGCGGCAGGATATGCGCTCGAAGAAATGACTCTCGCGGACGCACTGTAGCCGGGGAAAGGTTCGGCGCGATTGCTGATCGCCAACTGGCGACAGCATCCGCAAACGATTGGCCTTTCGGAACTGGCGCTATGCTTCCGCGGTCCAAGTTAACTCTCTCCATGATCTTAGCGAGCTCACGGCGAGCAGCACGCTCGGACATGGTCTTTGTGTTGCCGATATAGCGCTTCACTTGTTTGGTCGCGGTCGTACCGTCCGCACGCTGCGCGTCAATGTAGTGCACGCTGTACATCCCCCCGTTTGGTTCAACAACGAAACTGCCTTTCTGGAATCGTCGTTTCGGCACTGGCCCTCTTTTGGCTATGCCTGACGACGCTGCAGACTGACTGTCTAATGGGGAGGCTGCGCGGATCAAGTCTTGGATCATGTTCCGTGCGTTGAGTGCGACGGGTTCGTAGCTTAGTGCGAGGATAAGGTGAACAAATAGCGAAGGAGAAAGTCGAAAAAGTCGAAAAAAGTTGAAAATATTTTTGCGTTTGCGGTCAAAACGCGGAAGTTTTGCTCGTAAGTCCTTTCTTAGCAACGACAAATCTCCGAGAACGCAAAGTTCTTGCGGCGCGGGGACTGATCCGCGGTCGCAGAAAAGTTTTGATCAACTGATCGCGGCGGAAAGACGCGGTCGACAGCCTCCGAGTCTTGGAGACGGCCTACGGGCTGAACAAAAGGGACGGTCGAAATGGTGATCGCAACCGCCATCGTTCCCTTCGAAAGACTTAGGAGCGCATTCAGCAGGCCGGATCAACAGAGATGCGACTGCAGGGGAAGACATGGCTACCGCGTAGATGATACTGGGAGTATTATAAGGTCCTGTCCGGGGCCCTGGATCCGACGCGGTGGTGGCCTATGCGTGGTCGTTTTTCTCTTTACTTGTTCTCTATCGCCATACCTCTGTCCTTCGGGCTTCTTTCCTCCTCTGCTTTAGCGCAGCCCGGGGCTTCTTCACCAATTGCATTCCCTCCCGGCCCGAGTATACCCACCGGCAGTTTGACCGCCGCCGGATCGATGGTGGCGGGTGCGATGGTCAGCAGCAGTATGGAAGTAAATATTAGCGGACCGAAGGGCGAAGTGGTTCAAGGACAGGTCATCGTAACCTTGACCAAACTTGGTGGTCAGGTTGTGGATCAAATCACCGCAGAGCACAGCTCCGTCACTTTCAACGTGACGGCAAATGAATACACCGTTTCGATAGTCGCACCCAGGTACCAGAGCGTCACGAAGACCGTCGAAGTGACCAGCAATCAACCGGTCAAGATTACTGTGGAACTTGAAGAGTTGTCTGCGGAAGATGCCGCGGCTTCCGCGGGCTTCTACGCTCTGCCGCTGAAAATACAAAAAGATGTGGGCAAGGCACTGCAGGCGTTGCGCACCAACAAACCCAATGACGCGCTGCATCCTCTCCAAGCTGCTCAGAAGAACGCTCCTAACAATGCGGAAATCGAATATCTCCTCGGGCTGTATTCCTCGCAAGTCAAGGATGACGCCAAAGCTCGCGCCCACTGGATGAAAGCTCTGGAGTCCAATCCCAAGCATCTCGGCTCGCTGCTCTCGATCAGCGGTGATTTGGTACAGCAAAAGACGTCTGCCGAGGCGATTCCCTACGCCGCGCGCGCCGTGCAGGTCGAGCCTGCTTCTTGGCGAGCGCACATCCTCTTGGCTGAAGCGCTGGTGATGGAGAAGCGCAATGACGACGCAATAAAAGAGTCGCGGCGCGCCATCGAGCTCGGACATGAGCGCGCGGCAACCGCGCAACTAGTTTTGTCCCACGCCCTGGCACAGGCCGGAGATCGTGACGGCGCCATCCAGGCTCTCGAGATTTACATTAAAAGCCATCCGACGGACGCGAACGCCGCAAAGGACCTGGAAACCTTGAAGAATCCCGCCATTTCGGCGGCTTCTGTCGCTCTGGATGCGAGCGCTGGCCTCGATGCCGCCGCCGAAGATGCTGCCGCCCTACCGATGGCTACCAACTGGCGCCCGGCCGATGTCGACGACCACGTGCCCGGCGTACAGCCCGGCGCGGCTTGCGCACTGGACGACGTCGTGCACAAAGCCGGCCAGCGCCTGACCGAATTGGTAAGCGATGTGGATCGTTTCGCCGCCACCGAATCGTTCACGCACGAGTCCATCAACAAAGTGGGGCGTTCCCTCCGCGCCGGAGAAGCGCAAATTTGATTACGTGGTCGGCATCCAGGAACTCGATCACAAGTATCTGAACGTCGAGGAGTACCGCAACAGCCGTGTCGCGACTGCTTCCGACTTCCCCGACGGCGTGGCCACCAAGGGTTTGCCGGCGCTGGTTTTGATTTTCCATCCTTTCAACGCGCCCAGCTTTGCCATGAGCTGCGAAGGTCTGGCGCGCCTGAGCACCGGCCTGGCGTGGCAAGTGCATTTCAAGCAGCGGCCGGACAAGCCGAACCTGATCAAGCATTATCGCGTCGGCGCCGACGGCACGTCGTATCCCGCGGCGCTGAAAGGCCGCGCGTGGATTGCCGCCGACACCTACCAGATTGTGCGGCTGGAGACGGACCTCGTGGCACCGATCCCGGAGATCCGTTTGGCGGCGGATCACGCAGACATCGAATACCGCCCCGTACAATTTCAGGGCGGCAAGGTCAGCCTGTGGCTGCCGCAAACCGCAGACGTTTATTACGACTGGCGCGGGCGCAGGATCCACCGACGGCACAGCTTCAGCAACTACATGCTGTTCGGCGTAGACTCGAAACAGAAGATCAACGTTCCCAAAGTGAACGACTCCACAGCCGATGACGGGTCGGCTGCTCCGAAAGACAAACCCACCGCTAGGCAAGACTTACCAGAAGCTGTCTCATAAATGCGTTTTGGGGGTCGAAACTTTAGAGTCTGTGGTAGCAAACTCCCAAGTGGTGATAAACCGGCGAACTTCCGATGTAGGTACTGGGAGGAACTTCTCCCGTAACGCGACTTGATCGGCATAGGGGCAGCGGTGGCCCGCTGACCCCTGCCACACCACCGTGCGTACGGGGCCGTACACGGCGGTTCGAGATGGTTACGCTAGCTCACATCCTCCAAATTCGGGAGACCGAGCGATTTGAAATAGACCGTGGGAAGCGCGACGGATAAGGCCTTGGCGTGGGCGAGGTACCAGGGGCCGCGGCTGCTACAGGCCGTGTTACTCGCCAGTTTGGGACGTACGCCCAGTGCCAAGAGAGCTGCCCGACGACGACGGGGTGTTTTCCATTGTCGCCAGAGTGCTACACGAAGGCGTGCACGGACCCAGCTAGCAAGTGATGCGAGGACGCGAGGAGTTTCGCAGAAACCGAAGTAGCTGCGCCAGCCCCGCATATAGGGGGCCAGTTCCTCCATCGTCGCGTCAATGCTGACGCCCTTGGCACGTCGTGTAATCTCCCGGACTCACCGCTTAAAACGGGCCAAGGACTTTGGCGCGATGGCGCGCTTGATCTCTGGTCCGTATGTAAAGCTGAATCCGAGGAACTTCCGCTCCTGTGGTCTCGCCACCGCACTCTTGGACTCGTTCACTTTGAGTTTGAGCTTCTGCGTGATGAATTTCGTGATGCTCTTCATCACTCGTTGACCGGCTCGCTCACTCCGTACGTAGATATTGCAATCATCCGCGTAACGAACATAGCGATGTCCACGGCACTCCAACTCCCGATCGAGTTCATCGAGCACGAGGTTACTCAACAGCGGCGAAAGTGGACCCCCTTGAGGAGTCCCCTCCACACTTGGACTGACCAGCCCGTTCTCCATCACCCCGGCGTTCAGGAACGCCCGAATGAGTTTTAACAGCCGCTTATCCTCGACACGTTTGGCGACCTGTCCCATCAATTTGTCGTGATTGACTCGATCGAAAAATTTTTCCAAGTCGAGGTCGATCACCCAGCTGTAACCTTCCGCAAGATACAGCTGTGCTTGGGTTACTGCTTGATGCGCGGATCGTCCCGGTCGAAAACCGTAGCTGTGATCGGAAAACGTTGGGTTCCACCGCCGCTGCAGAACCTGCATCACCGCTTGTTGGAGAAATCGATCGAGCGTAGTTGGGATACCAAGCTTTCGCATCCCTCCTCCGTCCGGCTTCCCGATTTCCACGCGCCTTACCGGCTGCGGTTTATAGGTCCCCTTCAGCAGTTGTTCCCGGATGGTGAGCCAGTGCTCCTTCAGGTAGCCGCTGAGTTGGCCGACGGTGATCCCGTCGATCCCGGCGCTACCTTTATTAGCCTCCACCCGCCGTAAGGCCTCCAACAGATTTTCTCGCTCACATACTTCCTCCATGAGTCGGATGGTGTTAGCTGGACTTTCGGGTTCATGCATCGCCTGACGCGATTCGGTCTCTTCCCTTCCGGCTTGGCGGGCTTCACCCTTCCATTCGGATGAGAAGTCCAATTCCTTTTGGAAGTTCTGCCGCTTGTCGCGCTTGAGATCCATGTCCTACTCGCCTCTCCTCTCGTTCGGGTCTTCGATCACCGTTCCCGGCTCGGCCTATCTGTTGGCTCCACCTTTCGGTATTGGAGTGCCTCACTAGCTTCACCGACGTCGTGATCTACTACACCCTCTGCTGACTTCTGCCCTGCGGTCAGATTGCCTCTCGGCTCTCTCAGTCGTCGCAGCGACACAGGACAGATCTCCCGGGGTAATTCCAGCCGCCTTCTGTGCACAGTCGCCGAATCTACGCTTCGCATCCTTGATGGAATGTGGACTTCGCAGTACGTTGCCCGCTCGTCCGACGCTCACGCCTTATATTCGGTTCTTGTTCATCGACTCGCACATTTGCTTGACGCTTCCTTCAGACCTCGCCTCGCGGCGATAGCCCTTGCGTCATCGCTAACCCTTCACCTCCATCAGGTTGGGTAGAGGATTTGCACCTCCTAGCTGCTGAACATGCCCGGCATACAACGAAGCCGCTGGCGCGGCGGACGCTTCGCGTGCTATGCTCCGCACGTCATGCCCCAGCGTAACGCATCAAATTGCGGTTCTCGCACATGCTCATTTTCTAAGTACCGCAAAACCAATAGCTTACAGATGGGTGAAAAGATTGAATTCCCATAGCCGTTAGCCCGCATCCGCCGCAAACGCCAGCGTCTTCCTTCAAGTCGTTGTATCGAAAGCGCGCAAACACACCGTGCTCGTGCGTGCAGCTTGCTCACTCGCGCTTCCGATACAACACTAAGACTTATCGGGAATTATCTGACTACCGACCAGGTTCTTGCGGTCGGAGGAATCCGATTCCAGTCGGAGCCGCTCCGCGAGCGCAACCATCTGGTCGAACTCCGGATGCTTCATCATGCAACGGTGACGATGAACAGATGACGGAGTGATCGGACCCCGTCATTTCCGTATATTCGATCTGCGACCCGTTGACATTCTACAGGGGAAGGCCTAATCTTCCAGTAGAATCTCTACAGGAGAGCGTCTTGAGTCCGGAACAAACCAATCTTTTGCAAGGGACGCTGGACATGGTGATCCTCAAAGCCCTGCGCTTGGGCGAAATGCATGGCCTCGGAATCTCTCGCAGGATTGAACAGATATCGCAAGGCACGTTTGTGGTGAAGTCCGGATCGTTATTTCCCGCACTACGCCGGATGCAGGAAGAAGGCTGGATCAGTTCGGCTTGGGGAGAGTCCGAAACCAACCGCCGGGCAAAGTACTACCGGCTGACGAAGGCGGGCGTGAAACAGTTGGAGGAGGAAACCGCGAAGTGGGAGCGGATTGTGCTTGGGATCTCGCGGACTCTGGAGGCGTCGTGACTAAGAAGCGAAAGTTACGCTGGCTTTCTCGCGCGGTCAGTTTCTTTCGGAATGTTACCGGCAGGCAGAAAGACGAACTGGACATTGCGGCGGAAGTGAGCGCTCACCTTGATTTGTTGATCGAAGAGAAGCTGCGATCAGGCATGAAGCCAGATGAAGCGGAACGAGCAGCGCAAATTGAGTTGGGGGGCGTCGAGCAGGTGAAGGAACAGGTGAGAGACGCACGGACCGGAGAATGGCTCGACACGCTCGCACGGGACTGTCGCTTCGCGCTCCGCATGTCGCGGAAGAATCCAGGCTTTACTGCCATCGTCGTTCTTACCCTGGCGTTTGGCATCGCCGCCAATACCACCGTGCTCAGTTGGATGAGCGCTACCTTGCTGAACCCGATTCCCGGAGTCGCTCTCACGAGCGACCTTGTCACCATTGACCGTGGCGATCGCGACGGTTATGCCACCCCGCCATTTTCTTATCCCGACCTTCGCGACCTCAGCGAGCGCACTAAAACTCTTTCCGGGGTTCTCGGCTGGCACGACGACTACATGTCTCTTACCGGCGTTGCGAAGCCGGAGCGCATTTACGGGGCTCTGACCACGGCCAGTTACTTTGACGTACTTGGCGTCCACCCGATTCTCGGCCGCACTTTTCTTCCGGAGGAAGGAATGCCGCGCGCGGGGGCTGCAGTGATCGTTATCGGTTACGCCGTCTGGCAAAACCATTTCGCGGGAGATCCGCAAATCGTCGGCAAAACGATTCAGATCAATCGCCATCCCTACACCGTTATTGGGGTAGCCCCGCGGGATTTCACCGGCTGCAAAACGGGGCTCCGCACCGACTTGTGGATTCCTCTCTCGATGGATCGCGACGTTTGGGGTTCGAACCGTCCCGATTATCGCGGCGTTGTCTGGCTGAACGCGCTTGGAAAGCTTCGCGCGGGTGTCACGAAGAATCAGGCAGAGGCAGAGCTCAACCTGCTGATGCAGGGAATCGTCGAGCGGTTCCCGGAGGATCACCGGGATCGTTCGAACGAGATTTCTCTCGACCCCCTCTGGCGCTCTCCCTTTGGCATTAACGGCTATCTTTACAAGATTCTTCCGATGTTGCTGGGGCTCGCCGGGGTCCTGCTCCTGCTGGCCTGCGCCAACGTTGCCAGTCTCCTGTTGGTGCGTTCGGTCGGACGCCGCCGCGAGATTGCCATCCGGCTGGGAATGGGCGCTTCACGCAAACAGATCATCCGCCAGTTTTTGATCGAGAGCCTGCTGCTCGGTCTGCTCGGCGGTACTGCCGCCATAGTGATTACGGTGTGGACCTCCCGCAGCCTCGTCGCTTTTTTTCCGCCCAGCTCTCTTCCGCTGACAAACGACGCGCACATCGATCAACGCGTCCTTTTCGTGACGATTGCGGTTTCCATCCTCGCTGCGATCATCTTTGGTATTCTTCCGGCCCTGCGGTCTTCGAGCCTGCCAGTGCAATCTGTTCTCAAGGAGGAAGCGACCAGCGTCTCGCTTACTTTGCACAAGTCTCGTCTCTTGAGCGGCCTGGTGGTGGCGCAGATTTCACTCTCGCTCGTTCTCTTGGTCTGCGCGGGACTCTTTACCCGCAGCCTTCAGAAAGCACAGCAATCGGATCCGGGATTCGAAGCAAGTCATCTGCTGCTTGCCTCTTATGAGCTCTCGCCAGCTGGTTACACGCGCGCGACGGGTTTGGCGTTCAACCGGCAGGTGCTCGACAGGCTCTCGGCGCTTCCCGGAGTCGAATCCGTGACCTTGGCTGATTTTTCACCACTGAGCTTCAGCATCCACTCCGACTACCTGCAGATCGAAGGCTACGTGCCACAACCGCACGAATGGATGGAGATTAGCCGAGCGATCGTCGGGCCGAATTATTTTCGCACTCTCCGCACCTCGGTGATTTCAGGCCGTGAATTCACCGAAGCGGATACGCCAGATTCGCAACTCGTTGCCGTCGTCAACCAAGCCTTTGTCGATCGCTATTGGCCTGGTGAAAGCGCTATCGGCAAGCAGGTGACGGACAGCGGTGATCGCTTCACCATTGTTGGGGTGGCACGCAGCGCCAAATACCGCTTACTCACCTCCCCGACCGAGCCTGTCATCTATCTGCCGATTTACCAGGCATTTCGCTCGACACAGGTCACCACCATTCACCTCCGCACAACTGGCGATCCGCTTACCATGGCTTCTTCTGTGGAAGAGACCATCCATCAGCTCAATCGGGAGTTGCCGCTGTTCAATGTGAATCCGCTTTCCGTCACCATGCAGCTCGGGACACTTTTTGGACGCGTCGCGGCTACGTTTGCCGGCTCGTTCGGTCTTCTTGCCATGCTGCTCGCCGCCGTCGGCATCTATGGCGTCGTGGCTTACAGCACTCGCCAACGCGCGCGGGAAATCGGCATCCGTATGGCGCTCGGCGCGGAGAAGGTAGGCATCTACCGTCTCGTTCTCGACCAGGGATTCCGACTCACGCTGGCGGGCCTCGTCGTGGGCACGGCGCTCGCTGTGGCATTCACGCGCTTGCTTAAGGCGCAACTCTTTGGCGTCAGTGAGACCGATGCTATTACGTTTGCCTCTGTTGGGTTGCTTCTGGCCGTTGTCGCTCTGCTCGCGTGCCACATCCCCGCCCGGCGCGCCACGCGAGTTGATCCGATGGTCGCACTGCGGCACGAATAACAGTCCAAATCATGATCTCTTTCCACATCGGCGCTGAAGCGGACGAAGACAGTTCCCGATTAACGCGGAATCAACCGGACAAGTCCTATAAAAGGGAATGTCAAGAGACATATCGCGGCGTCGACTCGGTGCCGAAGCTTTTTTGTCTCGGCATTCAGCCCAATCGTTTGAACATGCACGCGCGATCGACGAGTGGTCTTCCTCAGGAAGCCGTTGCTTCGTTTCGTAGTATGAATCGGTGAGAGTGTTCTTCCCGCCTGTGGTTCCATTTCAACTGTAGTGACGGCGCCATCCGTTTCTTGAAACTAAACAAGCGTAACGGTTATCCGCCCAGCTAAGCGGTAACTCATGGTCCTATTGGAGACTCGTGGTCTATGACTTTCTTTGGTTATCCAAGGGGGCATAGGGTGGAGTCGGAGACTCTCATGTTCTAACAACACGGTGGCCTGACTTGTCCGGTGGATACTCGCCCTCGAACCAAGCGTCTCAAGAACCCGACGGCCACCGCCAAGGATGATCCCCAGGATGGAACGGACTCTCTGTCAGAGGCGCTCAAGCTGCTTGTTTTAAATAGTTGGCGTCGAAACTGACTCCTTTCTTCCAGACGATCAGGGTGATCGCGGCAATCTTCCGCGCCAAGGTGAGACGAGCCATCGTTGGTCGCATCCCTTTGGCGAGCAAGTTCTGGTAAAAATCGCGGAGCGGTCCAGCGCAGGTGCTCGCCCTCATGGCCGCACCTTTGAAGACATCCTTGAGATCGTGGTTATGGTTCGCATTCAGCCCACGAAGTTGCGGTGGTTTCTTGGAACGTTGCAGCTGTCCCTGGATAGAGCGGTATTGCGCGCTGTCGTGAGTCTCCAACGCAAGCCCGCTGTAGGTCCACAGTTGGCGCTGGGTGCGGAAGCGGTGGGGCGTCTGCATCAACGCCACCAAGTGAGCCGCCCGAAGCGAACCAATACCAGGAATTTGGCGTAGCAACTTCGTTGCGCGGTGCTTCCTAGCTTCGGCCAGCAGCTCTTTCCGGGCTGGTTGGCGCAAAAAACGCAGGGCGTCGAGTTGTTGGTAGTAAAGCTCTGCCCGCCGGCGCACGCCAGGTTCCGTGATCTTGCTCAACCATTCCGAGCGGTAACGCGGTGCGTAAACTTGCGTCCCAGCACAGGGAATAGCCCCGCTTCGATACAAGGCCTTGAGCCGATTCATCACCCGCACCAGATCCTTGCTAATCGTCAAATAGCTTCGGGACAATTCCTTCAACATGCGCAGGCCGTGCTCTCCATGGTAGACCGCGGAAAGCGCTCCATGGCGCAGCAGCTCGGCTAATTTCCGGGCATCGATGCGGTCACTCTTGCTGCCTTGTTTCAGCAAGGCATTCTTTCGGGGATTACACACTACGAGCTCGGTGACGTGTGGCTTCAACAGGTCATACAACCAGGCCGCCCAAGTGCCTTCTTCAAAGGTGACCTGCAGGTTGCCGCTTAGTCCTTGGAAAAACTGGAGAATCGTGCTGGCCTTGGTTTCGATGATGCATTCCATCACTAGCTTGCCAGAAAAATTTCGAACCGCGATGGAGATCGTTTCCGTGTGCACATCCATACCGATATACTTCACACTATCCATAGACAGGGTGCTCCTTTCTGGAGAGGTTCGAGCGGACACTCAAAACCCTACTCCAAAAGAGGGGCGCCCTTTTATAATGTGTGGAAATCGGGAGGCTATTAGTCCAGCTCCTTGGCAGTGACCGGACTAGCAGTTTGTTGAAAAAAGCCCGTTCAGCTGCAACTTTAATTTAGAAGACTCGTCTGAGTGAAGGAAGGCAAGGAGACGAGTGAATGCGCGGCGACGATGACCAGCAAGAAGGAATGTTCAGCTACATTTCCCCGGAGAAACGCGTGCCAGCGGATCATCCGTTGCGACCGATCCGCAAGATGGTGGACGAGATTCTGAAAGAGATGTCGCCGAAGTTTCAGAAGCTATACTCCGACGTGGGGCGTCCGTCGATTGCGCCGGAGCGGCTGTTGAGATCGTTGCTGTTGCAGATCTTCTATTCGGTACGCAGCGAACGAATGCTGATCGAACAACTGCAGTACAACCTGCTGTTCCGGTGGTTTGTGGGGATGGAGATGGACGAGACGGTCTGGAATCACGCGGTGTACAGCAAGAATCGAGAGCGCTTGCTGAACGAAGAGATCGCGGAGTCGTTTTTTCAAAGGGTGCTGGAGCGAGCCAAGCCGTACATGTCGGATGAACATTTCACGGTGGACGGAACGTTGATCGAGGCTTGGGCAGTCATAAGAGTTTTCGACCTAAGGACGGGAGCGGGAAGCCTCCCGGAGCGGGAGGAGATGTCGACTTTCGCGGGGAAAAGCGAAAGAACCAGACCCATGAATCGACGACAGATCCGGATGCTCGGTTATTCACGAAGTCCAGAGGAAGCCAGGCGAAGCTGAGCTACATGGGACATGTATTGATGGAAAACCGCAACGGGCTATTGGTGCAGACTTTTCTGACCGAGGCGAGTGGGAGAGCGGAGCGGGATGCTGCGATGCTCATGGCGGAAGCGATCCGCGCGGGAAAGCGCGTGACGTTGGGAGGAGACAAGAACTACGACACGCGGGAATTCGTACGAGAACTGCGAGGGATGAATATCGCACCGCATGTGGCGCAGAACACGACCAATCGGAGGAGTGCGGTGGACGAGCGGACCACGCGGCATGCCGGGTATGAGGTGAGTCAGCGGAAGCGAAAACGAGTGGAGCAATCGTTCGGGTGGATGAAGATGGTGGGGATGCTAAGGAAAGTGAAGTTGCGAGGGATCGCCAAAGTGGGGTGGCTGTTTACCTTCACCGGGGCGGCCTACAATCTGTGCCGATTGCGAAACCTGATGGCCAGAACCTGACACGGAGCTTCGATTCGGCACCGCTGAGTAGATAGAACGACCCAAAGAGCTTCATCACAACGCAGGGATAACCTGAAATTCAGAACCGAGGACCAGAAAAACTAAATTCTTCAACAAACTGCTAACCGTCAATTTGACATCGTAAGTTCGTGTCTCTTTACCTTTCACTCGGATTTTGTCGCAACGCGGACTGAAAGCTGTCGCAGTCACAAAAACATCATAAAAGCCAGGAGGCAGTTCCACAGAAAAGCGTCCCCTTGCGTCAGTTGTGGCGGCGATGTCCTGCTTGATTCCGAGATTGTCCTTCAAATAGTTGAAACCGCTTGAGTCCCAATGGACGACGATGTGGGCGTTGGATATTACCGCGCCTTCAGAATCGCGCACAGTGCCGGAGAGTGTTCCTGCTTTCGCAGCAACTACTGAAAACAGTAAAAGTACAGCGAAACGTATGAGGTTCATGGCTGGCGATTATAGCCGAACCTCGTCAAGTGCCTGGTAAACGCTAGTGCTTTACCGGATGCGCGTTTTCGCCGAGAAGTACACGGAGGCAAGGATCTCCGCGCGCGTCCGGTAAAGCTGTTTGGACGTGGCCGCCCGTGATTGCGGCGGACGCGGGCCCTATGCAAATTCAATGGTGGGAGGGAGCCGCATTAAGCTTTGCCCAGACTGTGCAGCAGGACACGACACAAAGACACTGTGTGCTCGGAAATTGGTTACGGCGAAAAAGTGTCGGGAAGACTGTGGTCGAACCAGCTGGAGAAAGAGATTGATTGGGCGGCAAGGCAGAAAGGTGCGGGGCGCCCCGCAGCGCGTGGAGTTCTCGAGTTGGAGAAGTAGTTTCATGCCGCAGCGGTGACCACCGGTGGGGAACGAAGTTGGATTTCGGCTGGGGTGAGCCTTTCGATGACCTGCATCGGTCCACCGCACTTAGGGCAGCGCCAAAGATCGGAAGCGTCTTCGGTGGAAGAGGCGTGTTGTTCGGCTTGCGGCTGCTGTTCCGAACCCAACAACTGAAAGCAAAGCGGTAGGAGCGTGGCGCGTTTGCGGTTGGCCAAAAAACCGAAGTTGCGGATGCGCACAAAACCTTGCGGAAGAATATGCAGCAGGAAGCGACGCAAGAACTCATCGAGCGAAAGGGTCATGAGCTTCTGTTCGTTGTTGTGAGCGGAATCACGCCAGCGAAACGTGACTTGGCCATCGGTGAGGGAGACCAGGTGATGGTTGGAGATGGCCACGCGGTGAGTGTAGCGGCCCAGATAGTGCAGCACATATTCGGGGCCACCGAAGGGACGTTTCAAGTACACCACCCAGTCTTGTCGAAACAGCGGCCGCAGCCAGGCGGCAAAAATCTTGGGCTGAGCGAGGAGTTTCAGATCTCCCTCGAAGCGAAGCTGGCCATTCTGAAAAGCCTGCTCGAGAGCGTCGACGAACTTGCCGCGGAAGGTTTTACACAGCACTTTTTTAGGAAGAAAGTAGTTGTCTGGTGAGCGAACCCAGCGGGTGTGATCGGGCGAGAGGCCGCCGGCAGGAACGACACAATGAACGTGGGGATGAATTTTGAGTTTTTGGCTCCAGGTATGCAACACGCTGAAGAAGCCAATCTCTGCGCCGAGGTGCTTCGGATTACGAGCCACTTCGAGGAGTGTTTCTGCACTGGTACGGAACAAGAGATCGTAGAGGACCTTTTTGTTCTGCAGCACCAGTGGCGCCAAGCGGCTGGGGAGTGTGAAGACCACGTGCAGGTAGTGGGTCGGGAGAAGTTCTCGTCGGCGTGCAGCGATCCAGCGTTCCCGGGCGGCGATCTGACACTTCGGGCAGTGGCGATCACGGCAGCTGTTGAACGAGATGGCGCGATGTCCACAGCGGGTGCATTCATCGAGATGTCCACCGAGAGCGGCGGTACGACACCGTGCAATGGCCCGTAGCACTTTGACATGCTTCCAGCGGATCCACTGGCAGCTTCGTTCGATGAATGCTTCTCCCGCAGCGCGGATGAGATCGGCCACCTCCAGCGGTGGCCGGGCCATCTATTCCTCTTGCGGTGAAGCGCCTTTCCATGACAGTGAATCCAACGGGCTCGCGGCCGCATGCAAGTGACGTTGGGAGAGATGCAGATAGCGGGTCGTCTCTTTCAGATCGTTATGGCCCAACAGAATCTGAATGGTGCGCAGATCGGCACCCGCCTCGAGTAGATGCGTCGCAAAACAGTGACGAAGGGTGTGAGGGTGGACACCTTTCTGGATGCCAGCTCGCTGGGCGGCTTGCCGGCACGTATGCCAAACGGTTTTCGTATCGATGGGGTGATCGGCGCAATGGTCGTGGTGGCCCGGAAAGAGCCAGACTTTTGGTTTTCGGCGCAAGCGGTGCCAATGTTCGCGAAGTTCATCAAGTAATTTAGGACTGAGCATTACGTCGCGGTCTTTGCGCCCCTTGCCGCCTTGGATGTGAATCACCATCCGCTTGCTGTCGACATCGCTGAACTTTAGCCGCGTCAATTCGGCGTTCCGAGCTCCAGTGGCGTAGAGGGTCATCAATAAAGTCCGATGGAAAGGAGTCAGAGCTGCCTCGATGAGTTGAGCAACTTCTTCCTGGCTGAGAATCTCTGGCAGGCGATGGTCCTTTTTCGGATAGGGAGTGTCGACGACGCTCCAAGCCCTTCTTAAGGTCTTAGTGTAAAAGAACCTCAAGGCTGCCAGACGAACCGCGACGCTATCCGCCGACAACTTACGTTTGTGAAACAGCTCGGCCTGATATTCGCGAACGTGCCGAGGACCCAAGCGGTCCGGGCGGCACTTGAATCGTCGAGAAAAATCTTCGACAGAGTGGATGTAACTGCGTATAGTTTCTGCAGAGTAGTTAAGGCGCTGGAGTTCTTCCAGCATCATTTTGCGAAGATGGGTCACAGGAACACCTCCTGTGACCCACATTTACATCAAGCCATCGAGCAACCAACGCTCCCCACCTCACGCGAAGCGTCTGCCGCCGGGCGGCTACGTCCAAACGCGCAAACCGGACAAGTCAATTTGCGCCACAACCAGGGCTAACCTAGCGCTTTCCTCGGTCAAACAAGCGAATTCTCCCACCTAGACGAACCGGCCTCAGCAGAACACACGGACAAGGGCTACGCAAGACGAGAGCGGCGAACCTCTTGCCGAACAAGGGCGAGGATCGCCGCTAAGTGAAGGGCAAGGAAAGCGGTTGCTTGGCCTCGGCCGAAATCGACCGTATGCACCCAAAAAGGAATTCAGGATGCGCCAACAACCGCGCAGCTCCCCGCGCGCATACACTTTTGCTTCACGCCAAACACAATTTCTTATTTGCACGTAGTTCGGGTTCCGGTTGAAAACTGATTTCCGATCTTATCGGTCATTAAACGACCGGCCTTGCAACGCGCGGAAGTGCGTAACACAGTTAACCCGAATTGCGTGGATTCCAAACAACCGATTTGAATCTTCAGGCGACCCACGCACCGCTTGGAATGCGCGTCGTAGCGTTCATGGCTGAATCCTCCGACGCGTTTGCGGATGGCTGCGTGTCTGCCACGCAGCCTCCGCTGAATTTGAGGAACGATGCCAGCACATAGGAAGCCTCTCGAAATGCACGAGCTGCACGGAACCAAGCCGCAGCGCGCTGCCGACGTGTCGCAAGTGCCTTCGGGCAGGCCGCGATTCCCAAAAGACTTGGGAGCCGAACTAAAACCCATCTTCATCAGTCTCCAACAATGAAAGAGACGAAAGGACCATAGCGATATGAAACCAGCAATTAGCCGATACCGCGGGACCCTGAGCGCCCGCGAACGACGCAAAGCCCTGATGCGGGCTGCTATTCTTGGTGCCGTGTTGCTCCCCAGTGTGTCCGCAGCGCTGGCGCAGGTTTACGGAGTCGCTAAAAGCACGACGGTAGTGAAGGGCCCGAATGGGAATGTGGCAGCAGCTAGCAAAACCACCGTCGTCGTTGGAGGAAGCACCTTGCCACATGGCTACATCGCCGTGCTGCCGGGTGGTTATCGCGCGGTCACTGTTACGGGAGTGCGCTACTACACCGTGGGCGGCATTTACTACCGCCCGCAAATATCCCAGGGCCGCACGGTGTATGTAGCAGTCGGCCTCTAGTTTGCTCGTCAGCGGAACGTGTGTGTGAATTGGCGACTCTTGTGAAGCTCAAATTTCGCTCACGACGCGGTTCACGTTGATCGTTACTTCTGACAATACCATCCCGCTAAAACAAACCACAGTATTGGTAACAATCCATGGGTGTGAAGCAATGGCTAAAGATCACAAACGTCATGGCTTTCCCTGCTTTCCAGACCGTGAAAATTGATGGAGCGAAGAAAAAGGAGCATCAAAATGAATCGCACTCCGATGGCCAACTGCGAGCAATCAATTGCCCGCACAATTTTTCAAACGAGTAAGCGCCTGGTGATTTTTGGGACAGTAGCGCTGGCAATGACGTTTCCAGCCTTGTCCCAAAACGAGGCGGTCCAGGAAAAGCTTGCCGCGGTGAAACAGGCTGCTGCGGAAAACAAGCAGAAGATCCGCCAGTATCAATGGATAGAAACGACACAGCTCAGCTTGAAGGGCGACCCGAAGCCCCGACGAAGAACAGTTGCGTGTACGGCCCCGACGGCAAGGTTCAAAAGACCATGATTGGTGCTCCTCCGCCCCCACCGAGCGGCGGCAGGATGAAACAGAAAGTGATTGCGAACAAAAAGGCGGAAATGAAGGATTACATGCAGGACGTGAAGGCCGTCCTCGCCCTGTACGTGCCACCCGATCCTCAGAAAATGCAGGCGGATTTCCAGGCCGGCAAAGTCTCTTTGAACCCCGCACCCGGTGTGGTGAACCTGGTCTTCGCGGACTATGCTCAGCCCGGCGACAAAATGACCCTCACGTTTGATACGGCCGCCAAGAAAATCGCTGGTTTGAAGATCGATACCTACATGGGTCAGGAAAAAGATGTCGTGACGTTGCAGGTACAGATGGCCAGCCTGCCGGATGGCACCAACTATGAATCGCAAACAATTCTCAATGCCACAGTGAAACAGTTGGTGGTCACAACCACAAATTCCGACTACCAAAAGCTTGGCGCGAACTAGCAACTGACGCCAGCAGAATACGCACTACCTGGTGGGCGGCTCGCAAGGGCCGCCCACCGCACACGACTCATCCACGATCGCTCGACCGCGAAAGGACAGAATCTTGAAAAACACACTCAGATACATCCTCATCGCCGTCGCGCTCGCTTGCGCGCTGGCACTGACGACATTCGCTCAGGACACCAAAAAAGAAAAACAACAGTCACTCCCATGTTATTGAAGACGGCGTAGCCGGCAGCGTGCTCGACCGCAGTTTTGGCTTGAGGTTGGGCTTTGTAAAGCTGCTGTATCAAGCTCGTCTTCTCGGTACGCGAAACTTGCTTGTGCTGCCGCCGTGCCACCTTCTCGTTGTCCAAACGCGCGAATGGGAGTAAGTTTGCTTTCTCGATGTAGAGCCGATCTGTCACTTTTTACAGATGACGCCTACTGACAACCAGATCGAAACTCCATTGCGCTGGTCGAAATAAGGAGGCCGTATGCGGCACCTGCATAACCCCCGGATTTCAATTGTTCTCTTGAGTGTCTTGACTGTCTTGGTGGGATTTTCGATAGCGTGTTCGCATGCTTCGAACGACGAAACCATCGCCAAGAGCATTCAAGGCAAAGTCGCCGCTGATCCGGACACCAAGGACTCCCAGGTGAACGTGGTCGCCAAAGACGGCCATGTCACGCTGACCGGTAAGGTTGCAAGCCCGGCGGCCCAGCAAAAAGTAGAGCAGTTAGCCCATGCGGAGCCGGGAGCCGCTGCCGTCGATGACCAGACAACGGTCCAGCCCGCGCCTCAACCTGTGCCGGTTGAGGTACCCAAACCCATCGTCATACCAGCAGGAACGGTTCTAACCGTAATAACCGGACAGCCTTTAAGTTCCAAGACCAGTACGGCGGGCCAAGCCTTTATCGCCACCCTGGCGCAACCTGTGGGTGCCGACGGAAGAGCGGCGCTCCCAAAGGGTGCGACCGCTAGCGGTACCGTGGTGACCGCCAAGGCCAAGGGTAAGATCAAAGGTGAAGGGCAGTTGGACCTTACGCTGACCAGCATCTCGGTGCGCGGGCATACCTATCCGATCAAAACGAACCTCCTGAGCAGTACAGTGAAAGGAAAGGGCAAGCGGACGGCTGCCACCACCGGCGGAGGAGCGGCCGGGGGTGCCTTGATTGGTGGGATCGCGGGTGGAGGTAAGGGAGCGGGCATTGGCGCTCTGGTCGGCGCGGGAGCTGGTTTGGTGGGCGGGGTATTCACCGGAAACAAGCAGATTGAAATTCCGGCCGAGTCTGCGCTCAGCTTCACATTGGATTCGCCTCTCACGCTGCCGCCGCGAGCCGAATGACGCCGATTCCTTTGTAGAATCACGTAGCACCTGTCAGGGTTTAGTAGCACAGACACTTCTGTTTACGCTGAGTCTCGAAGCGTCTGTGTCCCCGTCAACCACAGACACTCCTGTTTACCCTGAGTCTCGAAGCGTCTGTGTGACAGGTGCCACACCTTCTGCTGAGCGTGAATCCATTTTGTCGTGAAATCGTTGACTTCGACGGCGCGGGTGCCTACGATGCTGGGTGTCTGACGTTTCGTCGCGGCGGATATATTGGTGGCCGCTCCCTCCAGCCCTACGTGGCCCGCGACAAATCCCCGCGACACAACCACCTGACATCGGAAGCAGGTTCTTCCCCCAATTGCACTCGACAACTTACATGATTTGAGAGAGAGGACTACCACGATGGCCGATCAACGCTTTGAGCAGTTGAAAATGAAATATCAGTCAGTGATCAACTTCATTCAGGCGCAGAACGCAAACCTGCAGAATGTCAACATGGAGGGCGACAAGCTCTTGATCCGCGCGAGCGCGCCTTCGCAAGATGTGAAAAACAGGATTTGGGATCAGATCAAGCTGGTGGACCCGAGTTACGCGGATTTGACCGCGGACATTCAGGCGCCGGCGGCGGCCGCAGCGGCGGCGGGGGCGGCTCCGGTAGCGGGACAGCGGACGTACACCGTGCAGGCTGGCGACAGTCTCTCGAAAATCAGCCAGCACTTCTACGGGAACGCCAATCAATACATGAAGATTTTCGAGGCCAATAAGGATAAGTTGGCGGATCCCGACAAAGTGCGCGCCGGGATGGAACTGAATATTCCCTAGGGTCGCGGGCGTCAGACAGCCATTTTTTTGGCGCGGCCGATCGTTCTATCACCCAATTCAGCAGCGAAGGCACCCAACTGCTTTCGCTTGACGCGGATCGAAATTGCGCGGCGGCGGCGCGCGTGGAATTCTGTGCGCCGCACTCTAGCCTCGACGGTTTGCTCCCAGGGCTCCGGCCAAGGCGGGAAAGAGCCCTATGGGGCGCGTGACACACCCCGCTAGACTCGAAGTAAACTGGCGAGAATGGGGCGAAGACCCCTTAATTCTTCCTTCTGCCATTCGCCCGCCTACTCTTACCGTTCCCTGCACAATACTTAGCCATTTGATACTCATGTGCTACGCTCGCCCGTGTACGTCGATTCAAGACCTCGTCGACTCCGTCGGAGTCCTGGCCGCCTCTTAGGTCCACTTGGTGTGAGCCTCAAGGAGTCGATTTCCGCTCGCTCTTGAGCGGTCTCCCAAGCCCTTTAGAATGAATACTTGCAAAACTGTAACGAAACAAACAACTTTAACTATCTGTGGAATTAACACTTGTTAAAAACACAGGGGGAGGGCCTCCCATCCGACGACACCAACAGGAGTGTTCATGAAAAATGATGCCAACAACTTGTTATTCGTTTTGGATATTGCGGGGACGCTGGTGTTCGCGGTCGAGGGAGCGGCGGCGGCCATGCGAGCGAACCTGGACCTCCTGGGATTGATGGTGCTGGCGTTTGCGACGGGACTGGGCGGTGGAATCATTCGCGACGTATTGATCGGGGCCGTGCCTCCGGCTTCGCTGCGCGACTGGCGATATTCGGCGGTTGCGTTTACGGGGGCCGCGGTCGTTTTCTTTTTACATCGGTTCGTGCAGGGCGTTCCGGGCACGCTCATTCTGGTTTTGGACGCAGCAGGTTTGGCTTTGTTCGCGATTGCCGGGACGCAAAAGGCGCTCGTTTTTGGGATGCATCCCTTCGTGTCGACTCTGTTGGGCACGATTACCGGAGTTGGCGGAGGCACAGTGCGCGACGTATTGCTGGCGCAGGTCCCGGGCGTGCTGCGGGCGGATGTTTACGCGACGGCGGCGCTGGCGGGATCAGCGGTAATGATCGCGTGCTGCAAATTGCGGTTGCCTCAGGCGTGGGCGGCGGTGATCGGCGGCGTGGTTTGTTTCTTGCTGCGGGTGATCAGCGTGTGGCGGCATTGGAATTTGCCGCGAGTGATGGGCGGATAAGCACTGAGCAACAAAAATGGGCTCTGAGCAGGAATTCGTAGCGGGCCAATAGGAGAGCGGGTTTCCGCAATGAGGCAGGTTCGGCTAGACTCGGCGGAATGCGCGACAACGAGTTCACGAGAATCTTGGATTGGCCAGGTTACCGAGTGTTTCGGCACGAAATCGATGAAACCGCCAAGACGTTGCGTTTGTGGGTGCGACGGAAGCGTGGGAACCGCAAACTGATCTGTTCAGGATGCGGAAGGAAGTTTACTGACGCCCATGACTATTACCAGCGCGAGGTGCGCGACTTACCCTGGAGGAAGTATCAGACCACGGTGATCCTCGAGCTGTACCGGGTGTGCTGTCCGCAGTGTGGGGTGCGCGTCGAGAAAGTACCGCAATTGCCGAGCAAAGCGCCGTTTAGCAAGGACTTTGAGGATGCCGTGGGGTTGGCGTGTGAAAGCGCGTCGGTTCGACAGGTGGCCAGGCAGTTTGGACTGGCGGCCAGCACGGTGCGCGCGATCGACCTGCGGTATCTGCAGCGTTGGAGTGCGACGCGTCGCAAGGATCCCCTGATACAAATGGGCGTGGATGAGATTTACTTCGGCAAGCAGATGAAGTTCATCACCGTGGTCAGTAATTTGGAGACCGGAGAGCCCCTGTGGTTCGGGCAGGATCGTAAGCAGGAAACGCTCGATGAGTTTTTTCGAACGCAACTGAAGGAAAGCCAGCGGAAGCGCATCGAGGCGGCGTGCGTGGATATGTGGCGGCCATTCACCAACAGCATTGCGCAATGGGCGCAGAACGGCCGCATCGTGTTCGACAAGTTTCACGTTTTGCAGCACGCCAACAAAGCCATCGATGAAGTGCGCCGGGCGGAGTTTTTCCGCAAAGGCGGGCGCATGCGCGGGGTAGTGAAAGGCAAACGTTGGCTGCTGTTGACGCGCTGGATGAATCTGGACAGCCAGAAACGGCAGCAGTTAAACGATCTGTTCGCCCTCAACCGGCGGGTGATGAAAGCCTACCTTCTAAAGGAAAGCTTGGAGCGGTTGTGGACCTACTGCTATGAAGGAGCCATGCTGCGGTACTTGCAAAGTTGGATCGATCAACTGCGTTGGCAACGCCTGGAACCCTTTCAAAAGCTCGCTTACATGCTGTTGGATCACCTCGACGGCATCCTCAACTACTGCCGCACCAAGGTCCGCTTCGGAGTGGTGGAAGCCATCAACGGCAACATCAAAACCCTTCTTCGAAGGGGCCGCGGCTACAAGAATCTCGGCTATCTGCTGCTCAAGGCCCAACGCATGGCGGTCACCAAGACCGAATTCATCGTTCTTCAGAAAGCAGCCTAAAATGCGGGCCTCCACGAATTCTTGTGCAGAGCCAAAAAATGTTTTGCGATCCGTCGTAACGAGGACATTCTTTTTACGCCGAGCCGACAACTGAGGTTAGCAGCGATCCTATGCTGCGAGCGAGACGGAATCCTACTTGTGGTTAAAGTGGGAGCTGGTTCTTACCGACTTAGTCGGTCGCGACGAGGTCTAGGTCAGACTTCGCGCTAATCTCCAAGAATGAGGTTCTCGAACATGAAGAAGGCGTTTTCGACGGTGGTGTTGGCTTTCGTGTTGGCCGGCATGTTTGCGGTGAGCACGTTGGCGGATGAGTTCGCGTTTTTCGCTCCGATCGTGGGATCGAATCCAAAGGTGACGATTGCGGGAGTAGCAAGCGGCGGAGCGCCGTGGGTGGTGAGACGCGGCGAGGCGGTGCTGACGGATGACGGACGGCTGCACGCGGAAGTGCGCGGATTGGTGCTGCCCAGTGCGGGCAACACCGCAGGGCCGGTGACACAGGTTGCGGCGAGTGTGGTGTGCGGGGATGCGGTGGCGGCGACCAGCGGCGTATTTGCGCTGACAGCGGACGGCGATGCGGAAATTCGTGCAAAGCTGACACTGCCTTCTCCGTGCCTTGGCGCGGTCGTGCTGGTGCGCGTGGCTGGCGTCAACGGAACGGTGCTACCGGCCCCGAGTGCGTTTATCGCGGCGACGGGATTGGTCAAGGACGCGGACGACAAGTAGAAGCGAAAGAGTGTTCCCTGACGGCCTGGGCCAGTCCTCTGTTTGAGACTGGCCCTCTTTTTTTTGGGAGAGTTTGTGGAACGGGTGCGCCCGAAAGCTGGAAGGACGGTGGAAACGCGAGTGGAGGAAAATTAAGTTAACGAGCCCAAGAGGTGGCAATTCGAGTGGGCCTGCCAGATGGGCTTTCGCCTCAGCAACCGACGCCGATCGAAAAGATGACTTAAGGAATAGAGTCGCGGCGGAAACGAGGTGGACGGATTACTTCTTGCCACGTTTGACGGGACACAGACGCTTCGAGACTCAGCGTAAACAGGAGTGTCTGTGCTACCTACTTCTTGAAGAGGTCCTCGAAGGCTTGGCGCGCGTCGCTGTGGCGAGGTGGGGCAGTGGCTGCGGCGGCGGGAGCTTTCTGGGCGTAGGAGGTGGGGGCGGTGTCCTTCTCTACCGTGGTGCGGAATTCGTAGAAGGTGCAATTGTTTTTAGCGTCTTTGGGCGTGATGCGCTCGGGGATGGGTTGCGTACATTCAAATTGGGCGCCGGAGTCGAAGAAGCGGCATTGCTTGCAGCAGTGCAGTTCGAGCTGGCACTTGGGACATTTTCCGTTGGGGTCAAAGCCGGAGGTGAGGACCGCGCCGCAGTTGGCACAGCGCGCGCGCGTTACCGTGCCAACCATGCGCGGGGTGCGAGGCCCGAACTGATCGGCGCGGGGCCCCCCTTGCGGGGGCTTACGGTCGTGACCGTGGCCATTGCTGTGCGATTTTTTCTTGTCGTCTTTTTCCGCGTCGCGATAACCGCGGTGACTGTACTTTCGATCCACAAACGCCTCCGTCCGTCAGTCCTGACGGACTGCAACTAAATCGACTGTCTTTGCGCGATGAACAAGTCCGCACGTTTGGCAGCAATCCCAACACACGTTTGATGCTCGTGAGTTGCCGAATCCGTGCGGTGGCGCGAATGAGGACAGGCTAAACCTGTTCCACACAGCCGCATCGCTCGTAAACCTGGCGCTAAACCTGCGCAAATTCGTCACTGGTCGTAAAACGGCGCGCACGAAAAGCTACAGAACTCCGTAGACTGCGCTCTGCGCTACAGGATGATCCGCGTCGCTCGCCGCAGGATGATCCACGCCACCGTGGCTTGTACCCAATCGGATTAATACACTCGACCGGATTGCTACACTCGACCGCCCTGCGCTATCTTCCCCAGAAGGTTACGTAAAAGGATTACCGACGTTCGAGCAGGAGATGGGACATCTATGTTTTTAGTCCTCTGGGAGTTCGAAGTCAAGCCCGGCTGCGAAGAACGCTTTGAAAGAGTCTACGGCTCGGGCGGCGACTGGGATTCCCTGTTTCGTCGCGATTCCGACCATGAGCGGACCGAATTGTTCCGCGACACGGACCGGCCTCGCATATATTTGACGGCCGACTACTGGAAATCGCGCACATCGTACGAAAAATTTCTTCAGGCTCGCGGTGCCGAATACAAGGAACTCGATTCGATCGCAGAAGAATTGACTGCGAACGAGCGGCACATCGGATCGTACGAAATCGTGGCACCTTGAATTTTGCGCCCTCCTTCGTGTTGGCATCACCTACCATAGGTTGACTCATACATTGCCGGTATAGAATGAGAAGAATTTCCTCAGGGGCTAAAGCCGAATTTTGCTTGTCCTGGAATATCGGAGCTAAAGCTCCGACCCCTATCAAAATGCATGAAAGCTCGCCCCTCTGAAGAGCGGCGCCTACAGGGGGTGTCACGCCCAGAGACTTACTAAGCCGTCCGCGCTCAGGTCTCGCTGCAGAATCTTTTGTGGCGTGCCATTGTCGCGCTGAACCGCTTCGGCCGCCAGGTAGCCGCTGCGTACTGCACCTTCCATCGTTGCGGGCCAGCCGGTGGCGGTCCAATCGCCTGCTAGAAACAGCTTGCGGACGCTGGTTTCCTGTTTGGGACGCCAGCGATCTACGCCGGGGTATGGCGAGAACGTTGCGGCTGTTTCTTTGATGACGTTGGCCTTCACAAGGTTCGCGTTCCGGGCTGCGGGCAAGGCTTGTCGTACTTCTTTCAAGCACAGGTCAACAATCTCCTGGCGCGGCTTGGGTAACAAATCATAGGATGCGCTGATGACGAGTTGAAGGTACTGGCCATTTGTCACATTTTTGCCTTTTTCGCGATCGGCGGGCGAGCCATAGAGAGCGGTCTTGTTGAAGACCCATTGCGTGGTGGTGTCGAGCAAGGTGATGAAAGGTTCGGTGGTGACTTCGCGGTCAAACCACAGGTGAACGCCAGTAATGGGTGCGTCTTTGAGATTCTGGAGATTGCGGAATGCCGGGTCGCTTTCGCTGATTTCTGGTGGAAGGAGGTCGGCGAAGGTGGTGTGCGGGACGGCGAAGACGTAGGCATCGGCAGATTCTTCGCGATCATTGTCGAATCTCACTCCGCTTAGAGCGCCGTTTTCGATGCGTAGGCTGCGGACTGGGGAGCGAAGCTGGACTTCTCCGCCCTTCCCCTCGACGAAGGTTTTGCAGCCGTCGTACAGCTCCGCCAGCGGAACGATTGGAACGCCCATGCGGTAGCCGGTGCGATTGGATAGGAACGCTTTCCAGAAAACGTCAATGCCGTAACGGGCGTCGGTCTTGTCGAGTTCTTCGTCGAGCGCGCTGACCAAGACGACTCGCCAGAAGCGCTCGATGGCACCCTTGGTTTGACGCTTCCGGCGGAGCCATTCGAGCATGGAGATACCGCCCGGTTCGTCGAGATCAGGGGGGTGGCCGCTGGTCCGCAAAATGGCGAGCATGGCCCGAGCGATGGAGAGCTTGTCTTTCAACGTGAGCGGGGCGAATTTCGCGAACGAGCCAATCATGTGGAACGGCGCCGGAAACACGCCAGCCTGCATTTCGCCGCGGCGGCCTTGCGGGTCGAGAAACACCAGCCGGTCGAAGAATTTGATTTTGTCCGCGGACCCGACGCGGCGGTAAAAGTCGTCGAGATTCGTGCAGCAGCCCAAGGTTACGTGCTGGCAGTTGTCAACATGCTCGCCGTCGGGCAATACGTAGGAAGTGGCACGGCCGCCGAGGAATGGGCGCTGTTCGAACAGCCGGACACGCCAACCGGATTCAGCCAGCGCGACGCCGGCTGCGAGTCCCGCCAGACCGCCGCCGATCACGATCACACTTTTCAAGGATAGTCTCTTCCGTCACGCGCCCGAATCGGGCCTGGGCGATGAATAGCATTTTTTCGGCGCGGGAAAGACGCACGCGCTCTCCGAATACGGCGAAGTCGAGCGATTCGATGCGCGCGAGTAACGCGCTATAAGTGCGGGTGAGCAACCACAGCGTGCCGCGGCTTTCGGGGTCGATCAAGTTCAGCAAGGCAGCGCCTTCGTCGTAGCATTGCCAGGCGCGATCGGCTTCGAAACGCAAGAGTTCGCGGACACCGAGGGTGGCTTCTGTGCGGCCGAAGTCTTGAGGGGAAACGCCGTAGCGCTCTAGGTCTTCTTCGGGCAGGTAGACGCGCCCGAGGGCGTAGTCATCGTGAACGTCGCGAATGATGTTGGTGAGCTGAAAGGCCAGGCCTAGTTTTTCGGCGAGATCCAACGCGCGAGGATCGCTGAACCCGAAGACATGCGTGCAGGTCAGGCCTACCGTGCCGGCGACACGATAACAATATTCTCGCAAGCGATCGAAGGTCGTGTAGGTCTGGACGGTGAGATCCATTTCCGCGCCTGAAATCAGATCGTGCAAGTAGCGCGCCGGCATGTTGTAACGGCGCATAGTATCGACCAGCGCGGGCAAAACAGCGGCGGCGCCCAAGGGTAAAGAGCTTGCGGCTCGGTCCGAACCTGTGACCGCTGCATCGAGAGCTGCGCGCCAGTTCGCCAGACCGCGCTGCTTCGCAGATAGATCATTACCTTCGTCGGCGACGTCGTCGATCAGGCGCATGAAGGCGTAGAGCGCGATAATGCCGTCGCGGCGGGATTTTGGGAGCAGGAAGAATGCGTAGTAGAAATTGCTGCGGGCGGCTTTGGCGATGCGGTGGCATTCACCGTAAGAGGTGGCGACGGTCGTGCTGGCTTGGACTGCGCTCGAGGTGATCGGGCTGGGCGTTTGGGGCGCAGCATGCTGCACCCCTACAATTTTGTTGGTCAGCTGCGCCAAGAGCGAGCGGCTGAGCAGGCGGGCTTGTTTCGCCTTGCTGATCGACGGGCGATGATGGAGGGTGTTGTAGCCGGACGCTTCAATGGCCTCCAGAACGGCGAGACCGCCGCGGCTGAACATTCCCAGATCGACGCTTAGACGGGCGTCCACCATCTTTGCCAGTGGCATGCCTTCGGCGAATAGGACGCGGGTGCGGGAGATCAAGTCTTTCATCAGACGCGGATAGCGGTCATCGAACCGGCGTTCAACGATGTCGGCCTCGGAGAGTCCGTGAGTCGCGGCAATGTCGAGTGGGATGTAGATGCGACCCTTTTCGAGGTCGCGCGAGACGTCCTGCCAGAAATTCGCCAGTTGAAGAGCGGTGCAGGTGGCGTCGGACAAGCGCTGCCGTTGCTCATCGCGGTAGCCGCAGAGATAGAGGACGAGACGCCCGACGGGATTCGCGGAATAGACGCAATATCCGACCATCGCATCCCAGGTCGGATAGCGCTTTACGGTTTGGTCCTGGCGGAAGGCTTTCAGCAAATCCGCAAACGGTTGCTTGGGAATGTCCTTCGCGATGACGGTTTCTCGGAGAGCTACAAAGACGGGATGCGATGGGCGGCCCCGGTAACACGCATTCAATTCTTCCTCCCACCAATCGAGGAGTTCCAGAGCACGAGAGGTGTTGGGGACTTCGTCGCCGAGATCATCGGCCCAGCGGCAGTAGGCGTAGACGTTATAGAAATGCTGGTGGAGTTCCTTGGGTAGGAGCCAGGAGACTACGTTGAAATTTTCGTAGTGATGCGTGGCGAGCCAGCGGGTGTATTGCTGCGCGACGTCCGGCGAGCAGTTTGCGGGCGGGGCGTGTTCGGCGATTTCGAGTTCTTTGGGACGCAGCATCGGTAAGTTAGAAATCGACGAGGGACCCGCCGAGGCGCGTCCCTCCATTTTTCAAAAATTTGCGGAGGCGGTCGGGACGGCGATTAATGGATGTCACGGGCGGACGGCTAGCTTGATTTCGCCGTTGCGGGACTTCATGCGCTGGAAGGCTTGGGGTAGCTCGTTCAGGCTGATTTCTTCGGTGACAAAGTCGTGGGCCAGGATGTCGCCGCGGCGGATAGCTTCGAGGGCTTCGCGAATGAAGCGCGGCGTGTGGTGAAACGGCGAGATAATCTTAATTTCGGAATAGTGGATTTCGGCGGGCTCGATTTCGACGAAGGTGCCAGAGGGCAAGCCACTGAAGAAATTGACGACTCCTCCGCGGCGCACCATGTCCAAAGCTTGCTTCCAGGTTGCGGGATTGCCGGCGGCTTCGACGACGGAATCAGGGCCGCGGCGATCTTCGGTCAGGTCTTTTACGGCGGCGACGAGGTCTTTGACGGCGCTGACATTGATGGTGGCCGCCGCGCCCAACCGCCGGGCAAGTTCGAGCGAGGTAGCTCGCCTGGCGAGGGCGATTACGCGCACACCACGGCGCGATAGCATCCGAATGTACTTCAGCCCGATGGGACCGCAGCCGATGACCACAGCGGTGTCGCCGGTGCGCACTTCCATCTCGTGAATTCCGCGGAGCACGCACGCGAGCGGCTCGACCAGAGCCGCGCTGCCGTCGTCTACGGAATGCGGTACCTCCAGCATGTTTTCCATGACGATGCGCCCGGGAATGCGCAGATACTCGGCATACGCGCCGTTGTTGAAGAGCAGATCCTCGCAGAGATTTTCCTGTCCGCGACGACAGTGATAGCAGCGCAAGCACGGGGCGGAATTTGCCGCAACTACCCGGAGACCGATCCGCCAACGGGCATCGACGCGTTTGCCGACTGCTGCAACTTCGCCCACGACTTCGTGACCGAAAACAGCGGGCGGCTGGATCATGCGGGCGTGGTAGCCGCGCTGCCATACTTTCAGGTCGGTGCCGTCGGTTAACGCTAGCCGCACCCGCAGGAGCACTTCGTCCGCTGCTATCGCAGGGACGTCGATTTTCTCGATGCGCAAGTCTTCGCTGCCGTAGAGCACCGCCGCGGTCATTTTCGACGGAACGAGCGCGCGTACAACCGCGGCGGCTTCTTCGCCGAAATAATCGGGCTTTCTTGTGGTGGTTGTTCTCATGCGTGCGTGATCAGAATCTTTAAAGACTCCGCCGTGGGCCGGGCCGCGAGATCCAGCGCTTCCTGGATTCTATCCAGCGGGAACCGGTGGGTGACGATATCCATCACCGGCAGTTTCCGCAAAAGCACTAGTTCGGCGGCCGACTCTTGGATGTCTACTGCCGCGCTATAGCTACCCAGGATTTCTTTCTCGTCGATTCCCACAGCCGCTGCTGGAAACTCGATCCTGGTTACCGGGTCGTTCGCGGCAAAGAGTAAGATGCGTCCACCGGGTCTTGCTGTCGCCAAGGCATCCACCACGACAGCCGGATGGGCTACCGCGACCAGAACCGCGTCGGCCCCCCGGCCTTCGGTCCTGGCTTTTATGTCTTCTATAAGCTTACCACTGGTAGGGTCGAATGCCTCAAGTGCGCCTAGCGTCAGGCTCTTTGTACGGCGCTGTACAATGGGGTCACTGGTGTAAAGCTTGGCGCCTCCGAGGTTGGCGACCATCAGGAGCTGTAGGCCGATAGGGCCGCAGCCCAGCACCAGAACGGTTTCCCCCTTTGCCACACGCGCTTTCTGCACCGCTTTAACAATGGTGTTAATCGGCTCGATGAAGGTAGCTTCCTCGAAGCTGACGTTGTCAGGCAAGGCCACGATGCCGCGCTCGGCGACCCAGGGCATAGCTTTGACGTATTCACCGAAGCCGCCACCGTTGGGAGTGAAGCCCGCGGTCAGGCCGGTGGTCTTGTATTGCTTACACTGGGAAAACAGGCGGTTCTTGCAGTAGAAACAGGCATCACATGGAGTGTGATGGAAGCTCATCACGCGGTCGCCCGGCTTCCATTTGGTAACGCCAGGGCCGACCGCAACTACTGTGCCGGCAAGTTCGTGGCCGAGGATTTGCGGAGGCTCGACGTAACGCTGGTAGATCTTCTTGATGTCGGTGCCGCAGATGCCGCAGGCAGCGACTTTGATCAAAACTTCGCCGGCGCCCACTTCCGGGACGGGGACTTCTTCGACACGAACGATGCCCTTTTCGCGGAAGACGCCGGCTCGCATGGTCTTGGGGATGGGACCAAGCGATTGTGATGTTTCCAGCGTGCTCCTAACGTGGCTCATCGGCTGGCAACCTCTTGAAGTTCCGGCGGCGGCCAGCCATGCGAACTCAGCGAAAGTTTCTTTAGAAACCCTTCCAGAAAGTGCGCGAGAGCTTCCGCGGCGGTTCTGCTGTCCCTTCCCAAGCGAATTAGAGCAGGCAACTGTAGCGGATGGCGCGCCACTTGGCGTATGGCATTGCCAGCATTAATTCTTCCTTTCTCATCCAACATGGCGTCAACGAAAGCAGGTATTTCACCATCACTCGTGTCCGATACGACGCGGATCGCAACAGCAGGCACGTGGCGGGCTGCGGCCACAACAAGAATCGCAAAACTTTCCATATCCACCGCACCTGCAAAAGGAGCTAGCTGTGCTTTCTCGTCCGCAGTGCGAACTACGTGGTCACTCGAAAGAAGCTTAATCATCTCGGCACCGTCGAGGCTAGCAGCGGATACGAGATTACGCGAGCCCATTAGGGTTTTCGATTTGCCGAGCTGCTGGACCGACTCTGCTACGAGCACTGCGCCTACGGCGTACTCGGCCCTAAGAGCCCCCGCAAACCCGGATGCGATGCAGATCGTATAGGGCTGCATCAATGCGAGGTCCGCAATCCGTGTTGCATTCTCCGCACCCATTCCTGTAACGACGAAATCGACGAGCGCGCGCCCGACCTGCGCCTGGAACAAAGTGACCTCTCCGACCTTGATTTCCCGCAGGTCCCGTAACTTACGCCAGGGAGCGAATTCTGCATCAACCGCAAGTGTTACGAGGACTCGCATTGCCGTTTCAGATGCACCTTGGTTGTCGCTCGATACAAAGGTTACGCGGCGGCGCGGATGATTCGCTTCGCTCTGCGTGGCGTGACATAGCCGTTCGCTTCGTACCAGCGTACCGCGCGTTCCAACGCTGCGGCGACCGGGCCCGCCGTGAATCCGAGTTCGCGCTGCGAGCGGGAGCAGTCTACAAACATTTTGTGCTGCGCGATCTTTACGCCTTCGATCGGGATGCCAGGTTCTTTGCCTAGCAGGCGGGAAAAGATTGCGCTCGCGTAGGCGGCGCCCAACGCTACGTTGTGCGAAATCTTCAGGCTCGGCGAAGGCAGGCCGGTGATTTTCGCTAGCGCGTCGAGCATTTGCTTGAGCGTGAGGTTTTCGCCGCCCAGGAGATAGCGCTCGCCGACTTTGCCTTTTTCGGCTACGAGCAAATGTCCCGCGGCGCATTCTTCTACGCCAACGAAATTGAGACCGGTGTCCACGTACCCGGGCATCTTGCCGTTCAGGAAATCGACGATGAGCTTTCCGGTTGGCGTGGGTTTCCAGTCCCACGGGCCGACCGGTGTCGTCGGCATCGCCACGATCACTGGCAATCCTTCTCGCGCGGCGTTCAGCGCTTCACGTTCCGCCATCCATTTGGAGCGCTTGTAGTGGCCGATCATTTCTTCGAGCTTGGCGTTGGTGGATTCGTTCGGCTGCGAGGGGCGGTCTACAGCAATCGTTGCGACCGTGCTGGTGTAGATGAATTGCTCCACGCCGGAGCGCTTGGATGCGGCCAGAATATTTCTCGTGCCGCCGACGTTGGAATCGTAAATGTCTTGCGAATGCTTGGCCCACAGACGGTAGTCCGCGGCCGCGTGAAACACGCGCTTTATGCCTTTCAGCGCACGATCCAGGGAAGCGGTGTCGCGCAGATCGCCGGTGACATATTCTAGCGAGAGATCAGCGATGGCGCGGTTCTGGCTGGAAGGGCGAAGCAGCACGCGCACGCCTTCGCCGCGCGCGACCAACTGGCGGGCTATGTGGCTGCCGAGGAAGCCCGCCGCGCCGGTAACGAGTGTGGTCATGGAGCTTGCACGCCTTCTTCGCAGCTACGTTGCGGTAGTTGCGAAGCGATCTCGCGCGGACGCCATGTCGATTTTTGCGCCGAAATCGGACGAGTTAACGGCGACTGAACAGAGTCCAGAAAACTTGATAGTAGCGCCCAACGGCGGCTGAGAAGCCGACGGCGCAGCGCCACAACACTTGTTCGCAATTCTTGACTCACGGGCGACGCAGTTGAAATCAGGAAGCCATCAAAATCGAGCCTGCGAAATTCACCGTGGAGTCGCTCTATTTCAGCGCACTCGGACGAGGCGTGCAAAACCAACTGTGCGCACAGTAAGAAGCCAGACAGCCTGGCCGTGCGAACGCTTTCGAGCGCATCGCGAAACGCGCCTTGTCGACCCGCGCGTCCATCGTGTGCCAGCTCGGCGCCGTCAAAGCAGATGGTCAAGTGCAGGCGCGGCGACGGCTGAAACTCGTGGATGCGGAGGCGCAGCAAAACACCAGTGGTCGGTAAAAACACATGGCGTCCGGCAGCAGCCAACGAATTCACAACGCGTGGCGTTTCCCGTACGTCCAGAGGCTCGGGACCCCCAATCCAAACGATCGGCGAACGAGACCGTAGATTTCCATCGGGAGTGACGCTCTCGATCAAGGGGCGATTGCGCTGCAACCGTAGAGAGCACAGGGCCAGGTTGAAGCCAAGGTCCGCGGTCAGCCGTAAGGGAAACCGCATTCGAGGCTCTAGAATCCGCTGCGCAGCCGGAATTCGGCCGGCTGAAAGGTCATAGCGCAGAATTGTTTGGTTTCTTGCGTCTGATTGCGAAACCTTGCCAACGCGTAGAGCGGAAACGAATTGCGATATAGGTGATATTTCAGATAGAAGACGCACGGGAAACCCGTACCCGTAAATTCGCTCTCGCTCCAGGAGCCGTCGGCGTTTTGCTCGTCCACGAGGTAGGAAACTGCCTTTTGGATTGCGGGGTCGCTGGCTTCCGCACCCGCAAGCAAACCGATCAAGCCCCACGCGGTTTGCGAGGCGGTGCTCGGACCCTCGCCCTTGGTTTGCGGCTCGGTGTAACTGCGCAGCGATTCGCCGAAGCTTCCGTCGGGCTTTTGAACGGAACGCAGCCATCTTACGGCGCGCTGGCAATATTCCTTCGCTGTCAGCGAGACCGTTTCCAGTGAGCGCAGCACGCCACTGGTGCCATAGACGTAGTTGACGCCCCAGCGGCCGAACCACGAGCCATCTTCGCACTGGTCTTTCAGCAAAAATTCCACAGCGCGCTGGATCGCCGGATGATTTGCGCTCCAGCCAAAGCGCCCAAGGCATTCGAGCACGCGCGCGGTCACGTCGGCGGTGGAGGGATCGAGCATCGCGTTGTGATCCGCGAAGGGAATGTTACAGAGGAAACCCTTATTGTTGTCGCGATCGAACGCGGCCCAGCCGCCGTCGCGGTTCTGCATGCTCAGCAGCCACTGGACACCACGGCGGACAGCCGCTTCCATGCGTTTGGGATCCGGAAATTTCACGCGCTGCAGGGCCATCAACACGAACGCAGTGTCGTCCACGTCGGGATAAAAATCGTTGCGAAACTCGAAGACCCAGCCGCCGGGCGCGGCGTCCTTGTTCTTAACCTGCCAGTCGCCAGCGCCGAGAACCTGCTTCGACAAAATCCACTCTGCCGATTTCACCAGCGCGGGATGATCGGCCGGCACTCCAGCTTCTTCCAGCGCCACCATCGCGATGCAGGTGTCCCACACCGGAGAAACGCACGGCTGCATGCGAATGGTGTCTTCTTCTTCGATCTCAAAACGCGCGAACTCGCGGATCTCGCGGGCAGTCAGTGGATCGTCGGGACCATGCCCCAGCGCGATCAGAGCGAAAATGGAATTCATCATCGCGGGATAGATGGCTGCGAGCCCTTCGGTCCGTTCCAGATGGTCCAAGAGCCAGGACTTCGCTTCGCGGAGGGCGCGCTGGCGCAGCGGCTTCCATGGCAGCTTCTCGTATAGCTTCATGGCCCGATCTGCGGCGAGAAAGAAATTCCTCCACGAGATAAGCTCGTCGCTCCAGTCAAACGCGGCCGTTTTTTGCTTGGGATCCTTGAACAATTCATCGACGTGCGCAAATTCCGGCAAGCGCCAGTTCGGGCGCAGGGCAGAAAGTATCGCCATCGGGATTACAATCCCGCGCGTCCACGAAGACATCTCGTAAATGTTGAGGTAAAACCAGTTGGGCAGGAGCATCATCTCTGGCAGGATGGACGGCACCATCTCCCAGCCAAGCGCGCCAGTCACTGCCAGATAAAACCGCACGTAAGAATTGGAGCGCTCCAGGCCGCCCAGCCGCAGGACGGTTTCGCGGGCATCGACCATGCGTGCCGATTTGGGATTGTCGCCAGCCAGCTTGAGCGCGAAATAGGCCTTGCACGTCGCGTTGAGTTCAGACGGACCGCCGGGATAAATGCTCCAGCCGCCGTCTGGCAACTGCTTCTGGCGGACATAATTCGCAAGCTTGGCAACCCGTGCTGGATCGGCCTTGCCCAGGACGTGCAGGTAATAGATGTAGTCGGATTCGAGGGTGCTGTCCGCTTCCAATTCGCCAAGCCAGTAACCCGGATCGAACTGGAGAGAAAGCAAGTGGTCAGCGCCCCGCTCAATGGCCTGCTCAAGTCGCCAAGCCCAGCTCTGACCGCTGAATGGAGCGGAAGCGGCGTCGAGTCCGATGCGAGTACCAGCTGACAACGAAGTCCCCCAGCGCGAAAAACGATGATTCGACTAAGAGCTCTAACCCACGTACCTTCAGATACTTGCGGGCCAACGGCCTACGTCCAAGAATTCCAGGTTACACGAGTACTACTGAATTATCTCTATCCCGCGACCAGTGGTCAACCGCTAAGATGCAGCTACGTTCACAGTTTGATGCCTAGTGCCGAGGATTGGGCACCAAGTGTTTCGCGCACTGTTCGGGTCAGGCAGCTTGGCAACGGCTCGTTCTCTCGTTGCAGAAATTGCGGCTTACCCCGCAGCAACTGGAGCGGGACACCGGTCCAACCGGAACTGGTTTGCTCACCGGGAATGCCGCCCGACAGCGGTTCCCGCAGTACAAAGGCCGAGGCGCGATCGATTTGCAAGTGCGCCGATTCCTTGAAGTCGGCTTTCCCCGGGTGCACCACCATCAAATACAGTGACGGCTTCAGGAATTGCAACAAGGTATTGCTCTCCAGGATCAAGTTGGCGGGTTCGCCGCCCTCATTTGCATCTATTTCACGCAGCGCGTTGCGCAAGAGCGGCATGCCCTCGGCCAGAAAACCTTGCTTCGTTCTCAGCCAAAACGATCGCCGAGCGCCTGCCGCCAGAAATCGAGCGCTATCGGTTCCGGTGTCGTGGTGCTTCTCCCAACTGATGGCGCAAATATGTTCGTCCGGTGCGCAATCACAATTCTCACCGTTTTGTGCGCACACCCCGTGGCCATACTGGGTAATCTTGCCGGCGATCCAATTCGCCTCTGGAAAGGCTGCGATCACGTCACACACCAGTTGCGTTTTGCCTATGCTGCGCGTGTGCCCGCCGACCACAATTACCCGCCAGTTGCGCTCTCCCGTCGCCATAAATCACCGCCAAAACCGCCCGACCGTACTCCGCATAGGAAAGGCTCGTACGCCGCCACCAGACGTGCGTTTCCACCTCGACTCGATTATAACGCTCACGAAAACGTGACGCGTTTTCGCCAAGATGCAACGGCCGGGCGGGGTCCTTCGAGGCTCAGGGCAAACAAGCCCCGCCCTTACAAGGGATTTGCGGTCACCGGTGTCAGCCGCATTTCTTTTACTTTTTCTCCAGCTTGGTCTCCAATTCTTTGATGCGTGCCGCGAGCTCCGGGAGCCTCGCCTGCCACACATATTGCTCCTTGAACTTATCCAGCGAGCGCGCGGGCGTCCCCCAAACCGTTTGCCCGCTTCGAACAATTTTGCCGCCGAGAACGCCCGACTGTCCGCCAATCACCGCGTCATCTTCCAAATGAACCTGTTCCCCAAAGCCAGCTTGACCGCCAATCACGACGTTCTTGCCAAAAACACAAGAACCGGAAATCCCGGTCAGTGCGGCAATCACCGTATGCGCGCCGATGTGACAGTTGTGGCCGACATGAACTAAATTGTCCAGTTTCACGCCGTCGCCGATGCGGGTATCGTCGAGCGAACCGCGGTCGATCGTGGTATTCGCGCCGATTTCCACGTCGTCGCCAATTTCCACGATGCCAATTTGCGGAAATTTCCAGCAACGCCCTTCGCCGCGCGCATATCCAAAGCCATCCGCGCCGATCACTGCTCCAGCGTGAATCTCCGTACGATCTCCTACGCGCACGCCGCCATACAGAGTGACTCGCGGATGTATTCGGCAGTTTGCACCGATCCAGCATCCCGCCGCGACCACGCTGTGAGGGCCGATCTGCGTGCCTTCTCCGACGTGCACGTCCTCTCCGATCACCGCGTACGGCCCGATGCTGACCCCGGCCGTAATCCGTGCTAGAGGCGCCACGATGGCGGTGGGATGAATGCCCGAGGCGATCGGGGACTGGCCCAACAACAGCGCAGCTGCTTTCGCGAACGCGACTTTCGGATGTGCGTGTCGCAACACCGTCTTGCCAGCGATCGGGACACCCTCTGCCGCGATCACGCAGAGGGCGGCGGACGCCACTGCGCGCGGTGCGTTTTTCACGGCGTCCACGTAAATAAGGTCGTGTGGTCCCGCGCGCTCCGGCGCGGCCACTCCGCGCAGTTCCAGCGCGCCGTCGCCTTCAATCCTTGCACCCATATCCGCCGCTAGTTGCTGTGCCGTCCTGCTCATCGCATTCACCCACGTCTTTGTTGAACGTTCTGACTCATTCCCTGGTCAGCTTAGGAAATCATAAAGCGGCGCTTCGCCTTTTGGCCGCGTCTTCCACCGCGCATGCACCCACACCCACTGATCTGGATGTTTTCGAATGATCTCCTCGATCACATTTGCAAATTTCTGGGTGTTGACCAACACGTCGCGCTCCGTATCGCCGCTTCGACTCAACTCAACCGCCGGCTCGAATCGCAACCGGTATTTTGCGATTTGCGGGTCCCAAAACGCGTACCCAGGCACCACCGCTGCATCCGTGTGCAGTGCGACGCGTGCGAGGCCCGTTGTCGTACAAGCGGGCGTTCCGAAAAAATCCACGAACACCCCTTCTTCCGGCATGGTGTTCTGATCCGCCAGAATGCCAACGGTTCCCGCATCGCGCAGAATCTTCAGCAGCGCGCGGGCCGATTCATTCTTGAAGACGGGCCGGTTTCCTGACGAACACCGATAGCGATTGACAAGGTCGTCCACTCGAGGATTGTCCAGCGGACGCGCCATATAGTGCAGCGGAAACCCATAAAGCGCGTGGGCAAAGGACGATAGCTCCCACGCGCCGATATGCCCGGTCAAATATAAAACGCCTTTGCCGCGTCGCTGGCCCTCCAGAAAGTTCTCGTGCCCATCGAGAATCACGACCTGCCCGATGTTCTCTTTCGTGTATCGCGGCAGGCGCGCGAACTCTGCAGCCATCCAGCCAAGGTTCCGGACCATGCCGCGAATGGTGGCTTGGCGTTGCGCTTCATCCCACTCAGGAAAGGCCAGGCGTAGATTGAACTCCGCCGTTTTCCTCAGTTTCGGCAGCAGGGTATAGACGGCGCGTGCAACGGTGGCGGCCAGATGTCGCGCAGTCCGGCGTGGTAGAGCGCCCAGCGATTTGAGCATCGCCCACACCACCGCATATTCAAGCCACTCCCTCATCGTCTCCCATGTCCGCTGCAAATCCCCGACGCGCGACAGTATGCATTCGGTCGCTTCGGTCCCGCCAGTTCGAAGTTACCGCCTCGTGCGCAGGCACGGGATTGTGCGCCTGCGTCAAGTCGGAGTGGATTGTCGTGCTAGACTCGGCCCGTGGAGACGAATCCGCCCTCGCCGCCGCCCGCGACCACAAAAAGTTTAGCCGCCCGCATCGGGTGGCTGGTCCTTATCCTCATCACTCTTTACGTTTGCTATTTCAGCCATCTCGGCGCGATCGGTTTCGTCGGCCCCGACGAACCGCGTTACGCATGGATCGCCCGCGACATGGCCGAGAGCGGTGATTGGATCACTCCCCGCCTGTACGGCCAGCCCTGGTTCGAGAAGCCACCTCTCTATTATTGGGGCGCCGCGGTCAGCTTCAAACTCTTTGGCGTGACCGAAGCCGCAGCCCGTCTTCCCAGTGCGATTGCCGCGTTGATGGGCACGCTGGCACTCGGGTGGCTTGCCTGGCGAGTTTACGGCGCGGAAACCGCGCGCTGGTTGCTCTTGCTACTACCAACAACGGTCGGAATGATCGGTTTCTCTCACGCCGCTGCCACGGATATGCCTTTCAGCGGGACGCTTACATGCGCCATGGTCGCGGCAGCAATTCTGCTGGGCCTGGTGCCCTTTGCGGGTCGAGATCCCGGGACGGAAGTCGAGGTAGTACCACGTTCGTTCTCCTCGACAATCTTCGCCAACCGCACCACCTTGCTCGCCTCCGCCCTCTTTGGTTTCTTTCTGGGACGCGCGCTGCTCGCCAAAGGACCGGCGGCGATTATCTTGTGCGGTGGAGCTATCTTCTTTTGGGCGTTGGCTACCAAACGCTGGCGCCACACTCTCCGCCTGCTTCACCCCGTCGGGATCGTTGTTTTTTGCCTGACCGCGCTGCCCTGGTATGTTTTGTGCGCGCTCCGCAACCCGGACTTTCTCCGCGTGTTCATCGTCGAGCATAACTTCAAACGCTTCCTGACGCCTGAATTCCAGCACATCCAGCCATGGTGGTTCTACGCGGAAATCATCCTCCTGGCGTTCCTGCCGTGGACCGCCGCGCTGATCTGGACTCTGATCGTTGGACTGAGGTGCCTAAGTCAGACCAGGCGACTTAGCGCATTTACTTGCTTTCTGTTGTGCTGGGCGGGATTTTGCGTCGTATTTTTTACGATTTCTCGATCCAAGTTGCCGGGTTATATTCTGCCCGCCGTCCCCGCGATTGGACTCATTCTCGCTCGCTCGGCCACATCTCTGACGTCGACGAAACATCGACCCTTCGGACTCGCATCGCTCGCTGCAGCCGTGCTATTTGCCGGCTTGGCGATGAAGGTGACAGACGAGCAATTGTTTAAGAACCTGATCGCCTTCGCCCCGTTGTTTGGATTGATTCTGGTCGCGTTCGGGCTGGCAAACTGTTTGCTCGGCGTCTTTTTCCTATTCTCTCGCCGAAGTGCGGCTCTGGTTGCGGGTATTGTGCCGATCCTTCTGCTTTTCCCTATCGCCAATGAAATCCTGCAATTCACACCCATCTCGATTTTGTCTCCACGCTATCTTGCCTACCAAATCCAGGCCAACCGTGTCCCTTTAGCTGATTTACGGGTCGCTGGGGTCAAGCGAAGTACTCTCTACGGACTGAACTTTTATCTGCGGACCGATTTGCAGGAATGGGACCACGATTCATCACGCGAATCCTACGTGCTCGCAACCGGACGGCTGCCCTGCTCGAAAATGCCCGCCGATTTGACTTGCGCTAGTTTGTGGGGAGGGGTCGGCAAAATCGATGACTTTGAACTGCTACATCTCACGCCGAAGCGCTAGTGAGCAGCGCCCCCGGTAGGCGGCAACCTCAATAAAAAGAAACTCACCACGCGGTTCTCGTACGCCCGCTTGTCGTCATCGCCCATATCCGCGAAATTTCCGTGGCCAATGTTTGCTTGATCCTTCGGTTCGGGCGCCTTCAAATACATTTGCCGGGTAATGTCGCCAAGCTCCGGCTCATCCGCTGCATTGATGAACAATTTCTGCACGCCGGCCAGAGACTGCATCCGCCTCGTGTTCGACAGCGGAAGTTCCCCGCGATACTGGTGATTCAGCCACTGAAAGCTAAACTCGGCCGACTTGGTCATCAGCGGAAATCCGCCCAGACCCTGGCGTTCTACACCCACCTTGACCATCTGCTCCGGCAAGTCGTAGACGGAGTCCAGCACGAGCGCCCGCACGCGCTGGTCGCCCTCCGCCTCGCGCAGGGCGGCGTACGCGCCAAGGTTGTATCCCCACAAACCAAAACTGGCCGGATTGACGTCGTTCCGCGAGGCCACGGCGTCGACGGCCGCGCGCACCTCGTCGGCCTCGCGATAACCAAACGACGTAATTCCGGAATTCGCGCCATGCGCCGTAAAATCAAATACGAACACGTTGTACTGGTGATCCTGCAGCGCAGAAACCAGCGTCAATAGCTCGCCCTTGCTCGACCCATATCCATGACAAAGGATGATCGTGGAGGCGCCACGAAATCCAGGAAAAAACCAACCCTCGCGAGTCCCGACCGCGCCCGGCACGGTGAACTGCACTGCGTCGGGTCGCCCGGGAAAACTCTGCATATTGATCTCGCTGCTGGTGCGTTGCGGCTTGATGATCCTGTACACCAGGAAACCCGCAATTGCCAGCGTCGCCAGCACCGCAAAAAACACCAGCGCCAGCACCGCTGTCATCAGTTTGATGTACCAGCGCATGGGAGAGCGGAGTTCCGAAAAATTCGCCATTAAGGTCTGCGCCATAAGAGTGCAGGTCCGACACTACGGATATCAACGCGACAATTCGCATGCTAGCACACCAGCCAATCTTCAATTCCTCAACCGCCGCTCCTTGTGCCTCATCCGTATCGTATGACTAACCTCGTGGCGCGGCGATTTATTCGGCGCGCTTCCTTCCTTCTCTCTACCCCCCTTGCTTCATTTACATCCCATTGCCAGCTATGATGGGGTGTTCCGGCACTCGGCCCGCCGGCCTTCGCCCTTTCATGAACATCGTTGACCTTCGCCAAACCACGGTGCGCCAGCTTGAGCCGCTCCTCGAGGAAGAATCGTCGCACTGGCGTGACGAGCTGCACTGGGACTACCGCGGCGCGCTCGATCTGATCAAACGCTTTCTTGAGGCTCACGCGCTTTGCGGCTCCGTCGCTTTTGAAAATGGCACTGCCGCAGGGTATTCGTTTTACGTTCTGGAAGAGCAAAAGGGACTGATCGGCGGCCTCTACGTTTCGACGCGTTATCCGCAAGCCCCCATTGGACGTCGGCTTCTGGAAGAGATGCTTTTCTCCATGCGCGCAGTGCCGCAACTTGCGCGCATCGAAGCACAGCTCATGCCCTTCGGAGGTCCAGTCGACGCACCGCTCTTGGAACAAGGCTTCCACCTCTACACGCGCCAATTCATGTTGTTCGACTTGCGGAAGCCTGCGGAGACGCGAACCGCCGGCACCACCGGAATGCGTCTGGACCGTTGGAGCGACCGTTTCTTCGATCCCTGCGCGAAGCTCATCTATCTCTGCTACGCCGATCACGTCGACGGTGAGATCAACGATCAGTATCGCAGCCGTGCTGGAGCGCTGAAATTTCTGAAGAACATAATTCTGCTGCCTGGCTGCGGCCAATTCGTCCCCGGTGCATCCTTCGTCCTTCGACAGCCGGGCAGCGACGATCTGATCGCCGCCGTACTCACGAGCGAGGTTTCCCCCGGCGTCGGCCACACCACGCAAATCTGTGTCTTGCCCGGTTATCAAGGCCACGGCCTCGGCCGCATGTTGATGCAAACATCCTCCGACGCGCTTCGTTCCATGAAATTCCGCGAATTAACTCTGACGGTCACCACCGAAAATCGTTCCGCCGTCCAACTGTACGAAAGTCTCGGCTTCACGACGATCCGCACATTCACTGCCGGCGTCTGGCCCCGCTAGCGGATCGCTCATTGCCCCTCTCCTGATTCTTCTCAGTGACGATCGTTCTCCTCTTCCGAAGAATAACCTCAATTCTTCACCAGCTCCTCTTCCGGCGGGTGCCGCACCCTCGGGTTTTGAGGGTGCGGCACCCGCCAGCCCCCGTCCGAACCATTGTAGCGGCCGCTTTCTGCTTGCCCTGAGTCCCGAAGGGAAGCGGGCGCCGGTCGCACCCCTCGGTTCTTTTGAGGGCGCGAGTTTCTCCGATCTTTTCTTGCAAGCCGGCGCACACACTCGGTTAGAATGACCAGCCGCAGTCGTATCGCCGAAGAATAACCTTATTCTTAAACCAGCATTACCTTGGGAACGCTCCCAAAAGAGGCTGCATGAGCTACCGTGCTCTCGCGTCACGTCACCCCGCTGCAACTCACTTCGCTTTGACATCTCTTCTTCTCTTGTTAAGCATATCTGCAACGCGCGCACAGATCGCCACCAACGATCCGCCATCCTATGGCCCCTACAACGCCATCTTCCTGGCTGACGGCGAAGGTTTGCACAAGCCTCTGCTCGAACACGATTCCGTACTCCGCGCCGATTCCCCCTGGTCGCTCTATTGCTGGATGCGAACCGACGTCGCTCTCCACGCGCCTACCCTCCTGGCCGGAATCGGAAATCCCACCGAAGAATATCCCCGCTATCTGGCGCTGGACTCCAACAAGCTTATTCTCTGGATGGGCAAAGGCAATTTCCTCACCGCTCCAGCCGTGCCCAGCTCTGCAAAATGGCACTTCTTGGCCGCCACCTTTGACGGCAACGAATTCCGCCTCTACAGCGATGGCGCGCTCGTCGGCAGCGGCAAGCTTGATCTCGGCTCGGTCAGTCCAGTCCTCCAAATTGCCCCCCCGAACTCCCCGTGGCCCAACGGGCAGCACTTTGGCGGCAAGATCGCTTCGCTGACTCTCATGCGTCGCGCTCTGGATGCCGACGAAATCAAGCAACTCCATCAACGGTTCAACGATTTCTCGCTCACCGAATTCGAAGAAGGCTCGAAGCCCTGGCCAGTCCAAACGCGCGCGCAAGCCGGCTACCGCGCCCCGCAAGATCCTTCAACCATGCCCGTCAGCAAAGCGCCAATCTCGCGTACGGTCATAACAAAATCGCAACCGTCCCAAATCTCCGCAGCCCTTCAGGAATCCGGAAACAACTCCTGGACGTTCGCAAGCGGCTGGATGCTCAGCTCTGCGCCCGACGTAAAAGCAGAGGGCGCCGAGATCGCGCAGCCAGGTTTCAACACCAGGGCCTGGATGCAGGCCACGATTCCGGGCACGGTTCTGACGACCATGATCGACCGCGGCATCTATCCCGATCCAGACTATGGCCTGAACAATCTCGCCATCCCCGAGAGCCTCAACAAGCGGGATTATTGGTATCGCACGGAATTCAAAGCCCCGGGCACCGCGCCCGGTGGACTTCTGACGCTCACTTTCGAAGGCATCAATTACGCCGCGTCCGTCTGGCTGAACGGGCAATCGCTCGGCACGATCAAGGGTGCATTTATCCGCGGGATCTTCGATGTCACGCGTGTAATAAAACCCGGCCAAACCAATGTTCTCGCAGTACGCATCTCCCCGCCGCCGCATCCCGGGATTCCTCAAGAGCAATCCATCAAGGGCGGCCCCGGCGAAAACGGCGGCATTATGTGCCTTGACGGCCCGACGTTCGTCGCCACTGAGGGCTGGGACTGGATTCCCGCCATTCGAGATCGCGACACCGGAATATGGCAACCCGTCACACTGACCGCATCGGGCGGCGTAAAGATCGGCGATCCGCAAGTGGTCACGACGCTGCCCTTGCCGGACACCTCGCGAGCCGACGTAGAAATCTCCGTGCCGGTCGACAATTCAAACGCCGCTCCAGTTCGCGGCACGCTCACCGCCACGTTTGAGCAAGTCACACTCTCGAAATCTCTGACCCTCGCACCCGGAAAGAGCACCATCAAACTCACGCCTGCCGAATTCGCCCAACTCACCGTGCAACATCCGCGCCTCTGGTGGCCCAATGGCTACGGCAAGCAGGATCTGTACCATCTAAAACTTAGCTTTACCGAAGACGACAAAGAATCCGATACAAGGCAAGTACGTTTCGGGATGCGCGAAATCACCTACGACCTCAGCCTGCTCGATTCCACCGGCCATCTCCGCCGCCTGGAATATTCTCCGACCATCGCTCGTCAGAAAAATGAGCAAGTTGTCGACGTGTCCCACGACGGGATGCGCGAAATTCCCGCGGCCGATCCCTTTCCCGCTGGGTTCCCCGAAGCCTGGCGCGAGGGCTGGCACTCCTGGGTCGCCTCGCTAGCTCCCGGCGCCGAAGCGTCGTCCGCGATTCATTCGCTTGATGACAGCAGGACCGCGCCCTATCTGGTCATCAAGGTAAACGGAGTCCGCATCGCAGCCCGCGGCGGCAATTGGGGCATGGACGACTCCCGCAAGCGCGTCTCCCGCGCCCGCCTCGAGCCGTTCTTCCGCCTTCATCACGAAGCGAATCTAAACATCATCCGCAATTGGGTAGGCCAGGACACCGAAGAAGTCTTCTACGATCTAGCTGACGAATACGGTCTGCTCGTCTGGAACGATTTCTGGGCCTCCACGCAAAATTACAACGTCGAGCCCGAAGATCCCTCGCTCTTCCTCGACAACGCCCGCGACGTCATTCTCCGCTTCCGCAACCATCCCTCGATCGTGATGTGGTGCGGCCGCAATGAAGGCGTCCCGCAGCCCATCCTCAACAAAGGTCTGGCCGAACTCATCGCCGCTCTCGACGGCACGCGCTACTACTCCCCCAGCTCCAATCAGGTCAATCTGCAAAACTCCGGCCCATACAAATACCAACAGCCCGCCCTGTATTTCACGACGCTGAATCACGGCTTCTCCGTAGAAACCGGCACGCAATCCTTTTCGACGCTCGAATCCTTCCGCGCCTCCATCCCCGAGCCCGATCAATGGCCTATCGACGACGTCTGGGCCTATCACGACTGGCACGCCAGCGGTAACGGCGAAATCACGCCCTTCATGAACGAGTTGCAATCCGAATTCGGCGCCGCCACCAGCCTCGAGGACTTCGAACGCAAAGCTCAAATGCTCAACTACGTCGAGCACCGCGCCATCTTCGAGGGCATGAACGCGCACCTCTGGGCTCCCAACAGCGGTCGCATGCTGTGGATGACGCAACCCGCCTGGCCCAGCAACATGTGGCAAATCCTAAGCTCCGACTACGACACCCAAGCCAGTTTCTACGCCGTAAAAAAAGCCAGCGAACCCATCCACATCCAGCTCGACCCGTCGAACTACAGCGTAGCCGTCGTAAACAACACCACAGTCCCGCTTCCCGAATTGACCGCCACCGCCAACGTCCTCACCTTGAACAACAAAGACATTCAGCACGGCGAGAAAAAACTGGAAGCCGCTTCAAACTCCGTGACGGACGCCTTTAGACTCGATCTAGGTTCTGTCCTCGGCGCCGCCGAAGTCGTGCTCGTGAAGCTGGAACTGCACTCCGCCGACAACAAACTCCTGTCCGACAACCTCTACTGGCTGGCAGCCGACAGTCCCACGTATCGCCAGCTCAACCACCTCCCTGCCGTAAGCCTCTCCGCCACCGCTACTGCAACCCGCGCCGATCAATCCACGCGCATTCACGTCCAACTGAAAAACTCCGGCGCCACCCCGGCCCTGGCCGCGAAACTCACACTCCTCAACGCATCCAACAACGTGCGCATCTTGCCCGCCTACCTCAGCGACAACTACGTCTCGCTTCTTTCCGGTGAAACCCGCGACATCGACATCGAGTACCCGACCGCCGCCGCATCGAACGCCAGACCCCAAATCGCCATCCGCGGCTGGAACATCACGCCCCAAACCATCGGCGTCACTCCCCAAAAATGAATCCCCACGTGCTCGACGCCAATTCGGCACGGGAGTTTCAGGACATGAACGCCACGTTCAGGCTGGTCGATTTTGAATGGACGCGAAGGGGCGGAAGAGTCGACACCAAGAGCCCACCCTTGCAAAAAACGCAAGGATGGGCCACCCGTCCGAGGCATCCTGCTTCAGGGGCTAAAGCCCATTGATGGCACGAGGCTTACGTCGGGGCTGAAGCCCCGACCTCCTAAGGAACGAAACCTCAAAACCCGCACCCTTAAAACCCAAGGGTGCGCACCCGGTATCCGGCTCTGCGCAACGCAAACTAGGGACGCAAGCATTATCGGGGCAGGTACAGTTGATAACGGCCGCTGGTATCCTCCAATTCATAGGCCTTGTGCATCGCGTCAAGGAGCCGAGGGTCCCATATGTCGGGTCTCGAAACAATAATCACGCCGAAATCCGCTGCCTGCACGCGCCGCGCAAAGCCGGACAGATCCCAGGTGCCCACTTCCGCCATCGAGCATATCGTTGCAGGCTCAAACACTACCTCCCGCCCGGCACGCATCAGCAGCACCATATCGTCCGACAGTACCGGTTTCGACGCACTCACCAGCTGCGGCGTGAATTGACGATAGGCTTCCATCTGCTCGTGTTGATGCATGCGCACCAGTTCACCAGGCACAAACGAATTCACCACGGTATAGACAGTCTGCAGCACCAGCAGCAGCGGTATCACCAGCACCAACGCCGCCGTTGTTGTGAGTCTCGGCGAGCGGTTCACTTCCCACAGCAGGATGCCCAGCGCAAGTCCGGCCACCACGCATAAGGCGGCATTCGATTCCAGAAAATAGTTGACCGTCGCTCCGCTCTTGCCATACGCAAACGAAAACAAAAAGCTGAGAAACCAGTGCACCATCTCCACGGCAAGTGCCAACAACAAAAGGTTGCGACGTAACCTGGCCTTCCACAATCGCCACCCGCGCTCAAACCCGCCCTCGCGCACCCGTAAGACAACCAGCAAAACCAGCGCTCCAAGCGGAACAAAATACAAACGAACATCCGCCAGGTTGGTGGTCACGCCGCTCAGCGCGCGTCCCACACTGAACTTGTGCACGTTATAGGCGATCAAGTGACGCGCGAACCCGCCGTTGGTCCACACCATGCCGAGCCAAAATACCGCCCCACCCGATGCCGCCAGCAGCAAACCTAAGCGCAGCGCGCGCCGCGGCGCCACCACCAGCGTTGCCAGGAAACAGGCGATCGGCGCCGCCAAAAAGGTCTGCTTCGCGTAAGCCGCCAAAAAGAAACACGCAAACCCCAGATACGCCTTCCAGTGTTTCTCTCCGGCCGAAAGAAAAAGATAAATTCCAAGATACGTCGCCACCAGCCCCAGCCAGTCCACGCGCATCAATGGCAACCACAAAAACGCCGCCTCGGTACACAAGAACAGCAACCCCGTGCCCGCGGCGCATAACCGCATCCATCTGCCAAACCGCCGAGGCAAGAATTGATAAATAATCGCCGCCAGCAAAAATTCAACGCCCAGCCCGCTCACGAACGAAACGAATCGCCCCGACCACAAAAGGTCGCCCTGGACTTTCCAAATTCCCCGCACGGCAATCAAATAGGCAGGCGGATAGTTCCAAATCACCAGCGGCCCGTTCTCCAACGATCCATAAGCCTTGCCCGAATCCCACAAGTTCCGCACCTGCCACATCAACGGACCCTCGCCATAGTCCAACTCGGTGGGCACCGCTACCCTCTTCCAACCGTGATATACCGGCGCCACCACCGAAAACACCAGCAGCATCGCCCAGACCCAAAATATCGGCTTGAACCACTGTTCGAATCTTTCCATCTTCTGAAGGAGATGATTTGCGATGTGAGTCGTCCTGAAGCCAAAGTCCGAACAGCCTAGACTCTACCCGAATCACCGATTTTCGTGTATCCCCAACATCTAGTCGGGGGTTGCGGGTCAACACGCGCCTTTTGTGGCCGGTCTTGACCTAGCCCTGTAGGAATTGGAATGACGAGTTGCCTTTGCAAGAGCGCAAACCCGGGCTGGCCGGATGGTCCTTCATTACCTCATTTCGTGGCGTTCGTTCCTCACGCCGTGGGGAGAACGCTATTCGTAGCGCAAGGCGGCCATCGGATCCAGGCGGCTGGCTCGCAGAGCGGGCAAATAGCCCGCCAGGACGGCCACTACGGCAAGTCCACCGGTGGCTAGAACCAGCGTCGACGGATCGTGCGCGCTCAGTCCGTACAGCTGGCTTTGCACTACGCGCGCGAGGCCGAGGGAGGCGGGCACTCCCACGCCAACGCCCACCGCAACGAGCAGCAGCACGTCGCGCATGACCATCCACACCACATCGGTCTGCGCGGCGCCCAGCGCCATGCGAATTCCAATCTCGCGCGTGCGCTGCACCACGTTGTAGGCCATCAACCCGTACAGCCCGACGGCCGCGAGGATCGTGGCGAGAAAACCGAACACCGTCGAAAGGCTGGCGATCATGCGTTGCGACGAGAGCGAGTTGGCGATCTGCTCATCGGTGGTGCGCATGTCGTAGAGGGGGAGATTGGCGTCGAAATCGCGCACCTTCGCGCGAATCGCATTCATCAGGGGGCCCGGATCGGCGGCGGTGCGCACGTAAACGGTGACTCCACCGACGAAGCGCGCCGGCATGTACGGTATATAGGCCTGCGGCGGAATTTCGTCGCGCAGGTTGGTGTACTTGATGTCTTTCACGACGCCGATCACTTCCATGTCGGTCGGCGTTCCAGGATCGGTCCCGAATCCCAGATGCAAGCCGAGGGGATTGCGGCCGGCGAAATATTTTTTCGCGAACGACTCGTTGATGATGATCACAGTCGGCGACCAATCGTCAGCTTCCGGTCCATGCTTCACTTCCTTGTTGTCGGCAAGGGTGAAGTCGCGCCCCATCAGAAATGGCACGCCCAAGGTCGCGAAATAGTTTGGGCTGATCTGGTTCATGTAGGGTTCCGCGCGGCTTTCGGGATTGTCGGGATTGTAGCCTTCAACGGTCATGCTGCTGTCCCACTCGTCGTTTTCGAGGATACGCACGCCCGCCAAACCGACCGACTGCACGCCGGGAAGCGACTTCAGGTTGTCGGCAAGATCGCGGTAGGCGAGTTTTGTGCGCTCCGGCGTATAGCCGTTCAGCGGCGGATCGATATTGAATCCAATCAGGCGCTCTGCGGGGAACCCTGGACCCAGGCGGCTGAGATTGTTGAGGCTGCGCAGAAACAGACCGGCGCCAATCAAGAGTAGGAGCGACAGCGCGACCTGTGCTACCACCAGCGATTTGCGCAGCCCGCGATTGCCGCTGCCGACGACCGCACTCGCCTCGTCCTTCAAGATCTTGCCGACGTTTGGCTTGGTGGTCTGCAAGGCCGGCACCAAGCCGAAGACGAGAGCGGTCAGCGCCGAGACTCCGAACGTGAATACCAGGATGCGAAGGTCGGGTGTGGTGGAAATGTTCAAACGCGCAGAATCGGCCGGCAGGTACAGAGACATCAGCGCCTTGTCGGCCCAAAAGGCGAGCAGAAGTCCCAACGCTCCGCCCGGTGCGCTCAACGCAAGCATCTCGATCAACAACTGCGAAACGATTCGCCCCCGGCTGGCTCCGATGGCCAAGCGGATGGCCATCTCTTTCTGGCGGCGGGTGGCGCGTGCGAGCAACAAGTTGGCGATATTGGCGCAGGCGATCAAGAGCACCATTCCGGTGGTGGCCATCAGCACCCACAAAGGTGTGGACAAGTCGCGGCGAGCGGCTTGCCGGCCCTGCGAGCCCGGGAGGACATCCATCCAGCACTTCAGGAACTGTTCGCGGTCATAGGCTGAGGCGTGGTTGAAGGCCGCTTCTTTCACCTCCATTTCGAGCATGGAATGCATGAAGGGCTGCAGCGAAGCCTTGGCCTGCGCCGGGGTGACGCCGGACTTGAGGCGGCCGAAGGCATTGACCCATCGATTGCGGCGATTGGTGAGCATGTCGAGATTTCCGGGCATCAGCTCGACCTGCATCATCATGGGCACGAAGATCGCGGGCGGCTCGCCAAGCTCCACGCCGTGGAAGCCGGCTTGCGCTACGCCGACGACGGTCATCTTCTGGTTGTTGACCAGCAGCGTGCTGCCGATAACGTCGGGATTTCCGCCAAGACGTTGCTTCCAGAAGTTGTAGCTGAGGATCACCAGCGGATGGGCGTGCGGCGTGCGATCATCGTCGGCCGTGAAGGTGCGGCCGAGCGCGGTGCCCACCCCCAGGATGTCGAAGTAGGTTCCGGAGACCAGCTCGCCCTTGACGCGCTCGGCTTGTTTGCCGATGGTCACGCTGGCGTACACCGGAAAGCGCGCGAACATCCCGGAGAAGACCTCGTTATGCGCCTGAAAATCCTTGTACATCGGATAGGAAATAGCGTTGGAGCCCCAGTTGCTGCCGTAATGGTGGCCGCGCGTGGTCAGCAGCACCAGGCTCTGCGGGTCTTTGACGGGCAGGAGGCGCAGCAGAACCTGATCGAGGAGCGTGAAAATCGAGGTGTTCGCGCCAATCCCCAGCGCAAGGGTCAGCACGGCAACAATTGTAAAGCCGGGGCTGCGGCGCAATGTCCGGAGCGCGTACTTCAGATCGCGAACCGCCGTCCGCCAGAGGCCGACGATGTCCATGAACCACTCCTATTAACTCGCGTTATTCGAGGCAACGACCCCGGGGTGTAGGCGCCGGGGCCGTCGCCGACTTCCACCACAGAAATCAGCACAGAATAAAGACGATGGGGCTGGCAAACCGTCTTGAGAAAATTTGAGCAAGGCACAGACACGCGAGGGTCTGAAAAATGAAGGAGAAGCCAGGAAATTTCGGATCATCTGGCAGACGCACGAAGAGAATCTTGCGAATCGAAGCCGCATGCCAACATTACGTTCGGCCGTCGCGGAATGTTCCCTGCAGCGCAGGGAGGAGTCCGTCCGCGTAGCCGTGCGGTTCGACTGGTTGCCGGCCTCGTCCGGGGCCCGGTTTTGCCACGCATGCCGTAATATGGTCCAGCCTGTAAAAACCAGGAGACGAGCCAATGGCTAAATACGTGATTCAAAGCAAGCGTGGCGCGCCGCCCCAGGGCGCCTATTCCCAGGGATGGCGGGCTGGAGATTTCATCTTCGTGACCGGGACGGGTCCCATCGATCCGGCCACCGGAAAGCTCGCGGGCGACACCATCGAGCGGCAGACCGAGCAGACCATCGACAACATGCTTTCGATTCTGGAGGCCGACGGCGCTTCGCTGGCGGACGTGGTCAAAGTAACCGCGCACCTCAGCGATACGGGTCTCTTTGCCCGCTACAACGAAGTTTATGCGCGGCGGTTTTCGAGACCGTATCCGGTGCGCACCACGGTAGGAAGCGATCTGGGTCATGCGTCAGGGATGCTGGTCGAGCTCGATTGCATCGCGTATGCTCCGGCAAAAACGGGCAAGACGAAGACGCGCGCGACCAACAAGAAGCCGGCCGGACGCAGACGCTAACTTCGCCGCGTTTCGAATCGCGAGGGTGCACGGCCGGGGTAGGAACGTGGGGGACAGATTGGCGGCGGGGAACGCGTGACTTGCGGGCCGGACTAAAGTCCGGCGCCTACATTTGGCTGTTCGATGTTGTGATGGACTGCGTTATTTCGCGGTTTGCACTGCTTGAGTAAGAGTTGCGGTGGGCAGAAGCGGGGCCTCGCGGCCGCGAGCGGAAACTTTCTCGACCGACTCGATCCCGCCATGGCGCACTACCAGCGCGTAGTTGAAATTGTTGACCGTCGGACAGATGTGTCTGGGCAGCAGGTAGAGCGCTTCTCCTACAGGAGGACCAGCCGCGCCTTCCTTAACAGCGATCGGAAGGTGCTCTTCGCTTGGTGAAAGTGCCGTGAGTTCGGGATGTCCGACGACTACACAGGTCGGGACGCCGGCATCCGCGGATACCGCCTTGTGTCCCGCGTCGCATGTAAGGATGCCCGCGCGGGGATGGCTGACTACGCGCGTCAACACCAGCACTGCTGGCTGGTAGCCGTACTCCTTGGGGAGTTGCGCCATGGTCGTCGCGTCGCAATACACAACCGTTCCAGGGGAAACCCGGTGGATGAAACCTCCGTTTCGAAAGCCCTGATAGGAAAGCGCGCTCGGGAACGTCGGCGTTCCGGCCGTGATTAACTCCGGAACCTTTATTGCATTGCGCTCGAGCGCGGCCACAATTTTCATCAGGCGATCGTAACCAGCGTGCACGGATCTGGTCCGTTCGGGCTCTTCCGATGCGCCGTATTGTCCGTCATAGAAATGCAGACCGCGGAACTCCAGGCCGGCGTTGCCAGTGGCGCGTGCCAGCGTCACAACATCTTCGGGGTGACCCTCGTCGATTCCGGTGCGGTTCATGCCGGAATTGAGATCGAGGAAAATTCCCACGCGGCTGCCCTGCCACTGCCGGAGTTGTTCTTCGTTTTCGATTAAAACGGAAGTGCGGATATCCGGAAATTCGTTTGCAATTTCCCGCACGCGGTGCGCATTCGCGCCCATCGTCGGATAGGCCAAAAGAATATCTCGGGCACCGCACTGGCAGGCGACTAGCAGTTCCAGACTTGTCGCGCACTTGAAGTTAAGAACGCCGCGCTCGACAAGAAGTCGCAAGGTGTAGGCCAGCTTGGATGTTTTGATGTGGACGCGCCACCGATCGGCGTCGCCGCCCAGTAGATGCACGGTGCGCTCGATGTTGGAAGCGATGATCTCCGGATAGATCACCAAGGCGGGAGTGAGCACGTCGTCGAGACCGGACACGGCATAGCGCGGGTCCCATGGAAATTCGTTCACTAACATTTTTTGTGCGGTCATTGCGACTCCGATAGTAACGCGGAATCACCTGCGGCCAAAGCATGCCGGGTTCCGCCTGAGCGTGTCGGAGCCTGCACAGACCCTTCGGACTCAGGGTGAACAATCGTGTCTGTGCTACGCCGGGCGGCTCCAATTGACCGAGTTGATGCTGGATAGTAGGCTCTCTGCTCTTCCATGACTTCGACCGATCCTGCGGCACAGAAACGACAAGGCTCATCGGACCTGGTACGCGGCCTTGGCGTGTGGTCGGCGATCGCCATCGTCATTGGCGACACCATCGGCACGGGCGTCTTTCTGGTCACCAGCGATATGGCACGGGCGGTCGGCTCAGTGGCCTTGGTTTTTGTCGCGTGGATTCTCGGCGGGATCATCGTGCTCTTCGGGGCTTTCTGTTACGCCGAGCTTGGCGCGGCACTTCCTAGAGCCGGCGGCAACTATGTCTACCTCGGACGAGGTCTCGGTCCATTGTGGGGATTTCTGTTCGGCTGGATGACTTCGTTTCTCGAGCGCCCTGTTGGGATGGCGACGCTGGCGGCCGGAATTTTGCGGTTCGCGTCATTTCTGTTGTCCGGGGTGGCCGCGCCACTGTTCACATACCACATTGGCGGCTACGGCTTCGTTTTTACGCTCGCACAACCGCTCGCGGCGCTCATCGTGGCAGCCGTCACCGCGATCAACTACTTGAGCGTACGGTTTGGCGGGAGCGTTCAGATACTGCTGACGTCTCTGAAAATGGGCGCGATTCTACTCATCGTGTTTGGAGGAGCGCTCTTCGGAAAACATGCGGCGGTGGAAGCTGCACCGGTGGTCAGTCCTCTTGGCTTCGGCGCGATTGGAGCTGTACTCACCGCGCTGGTTCCGGCGATGTGGGCCTACAACGGATTCAACGACCTCGGCGACCTGGGCGAAGAGATCGAACACCCGGAGAAGAATATTCCTCGCGCCATTATTCTGGGGCTACTGACGGTCGGCGGTCTGTACTTGCTGGCCAATGTCGTCTACTTCCATGTCTTGCCGTTTGCGACGATCGCGCAATCGCAACACGTTGCTTCGGATGTCGTGCAATCGTTCGCCGGTTCGCGCGGCGCAGCTTGGCTGACCGTGGCGATGGCCATTTCCGCGTTGGGAGCGCTTCACGTCGTGATTCTGACCGGGGCGCGTATCCCGTACGCCATGGCTCGCGACGGCCTCTTTTTCAAATTTGCCGAGCGGGTTAACCCAACTACGCACACGCCTAGCGGCTCGCTGATTTTTCTCGGTACGATCGGCGCCTTGCTTGCGCTGACCGGGACGTACGAGGAACTTTATTCGCTGTTTGTTTTTGCGGTGTGGATTTTCTTTGCGCTTACAGCGATTGCCTTGCTTCGTCTTCGGAAGATTGAACCGAGCCTTTCGCGTCCTTACCGGGCTTGGGGTTATCCATGGACACCGCTTATCTTCTTGTTCGCGGCAATCGCCCTGACTGTGAATTTATGGGTGGTGCGGCCGGTGCGCTCGTCGCTGGGATTGGTGGTGATCTTGGCGGGGGTGCCGTTTTTTTATTTGAAGAGGGCTGGCAGCAACCGAGAAACTTAGCGGTTAGCTTTTGTTTGCACGGAAACTCGGAGGCTTGTTGACTTGGGCACAGACAAGAGTGTCTGTGCTACTTGCGGGCGGCTTCGAATTCGTCGCCGGGTTGCCAGCCTTGGAGGTCGGGCGCCATTTCGGCGAATTGGCCTAGCAGAAAACCGAATCGGGCCATGGCGGCTAGTCCGGCGAAATCCATGTCTGGGCGGTACTCGTCGCTCGGTTGGTGATAGTGGTGATCGACGTAGTCTTTGGCCTGAGCTTCGCCCCAGGCCTCGTCGTGACCTTTGAATTTCAGGCCTTCGCCGACCGAGAACGACGGGACGCCGACGCGCGCCATGCTGAAATGATCGGAACGATAGTAATGCCCGGCTTCAGGATGTGCGTCCGGCCGAATGGTGAGGGTCAACGTTTTCGCCAGGGACTCAACCGTTGGATAGAAGGTGGTGCGCTCGGCGCCGCTTACTTCCACTTCTTCGGGATCACCGATGGGCGCGAGCGCGTCAAAGTTCAGGTCCAGCGAAATTTTTCCCGGCGGGACCGGGGAATGTTTGCCGAGGTATTCAGAACCGAGCAGGCCTTGCTCTTCCGCGGTCACGGCGGCAAACAGAATCGACCGGCCGGGTGGCAATTTATTCTCGGACCAGGTGCGCGCGAGTTCCAGCAAAATGCCGCAGCCGGTGGCGTTATCGACGGCGCCGTTGTAGATGTTGTCGCCTTTTGCGTCGGGCACGATGCCCAGATGATCATAGTGGGCGGAATACATCACCGCTTCATCTTTGTGGTTGGCGACCACGCCGGGACGCATGGCAAGCACATTGCGTGATACGAAGGGGCGCAACTCGCTGGCCACGTGTGCTTGCAAATGGACGGGCAGTTCGATGGGCTTGAAATCGCGCAATTGCGACTGCGCGAATAGTTTGTCGAGATCGAGGCTATCCATGGCAACAAGTTTTTTCGCTACGTCGAACTGAATCCAGGATGCCGCCCGCAATTTCGGCGTGCCGTCGGGTCGCAAGTGAGATCGTTCGGTGCCCATGGAGTTACGCACCACCTGCCAGCCGTAACTCGCGAGATCGGTGCGATGGATGATCAGCGTGGCCACGGCGCCGCGGCGCGCGGTTTCTTCGTACTTGTAGGTCCATCGGCCGTAGTAGGTGAGCGCTTTGCCTTTGAAGAATTTCGGATCGTCTGAGGACGGCTCGTTCACAAACAGCAGCGCGACCTTGCCTTTTAGATCGATCCCTTTGTAGTCGTCCCAGTTGTACTCTGGAGCAGTGATGCCGTAGCCGACGAACACAATGGGCGCGTCGATATCGGATGTTTCGGATTGGCTTTCGTTGTTGGTGACAAAGTCGTCGAGATTTTTGAGCGCGAGCGGCTCACCGCTGTTCGGCACGAGCTTGAACGTGGTGGCCGGCAACGTGTGCACGCTGACCATCGGCACGTTCTGAAAGAATGTGCCGTCGTCACCGGCAGGCTTCAAGCCGTAGAGAGCAAACTGCGTTCCGATATATTCGGCCGCGATATCGCCGCCGCGCTGTCCGGTGCCCCGGCCTTCGAGCAAATCGCTCGATAGGAACTTGACGTGCGTGCGAATCTTTTCGGCATCCGGCATCGCGACGCCAGTTACCTCGAGCTTCACCTGCTTCTTCTGACCCGAAACCTGCGACACCACGACGGTGCCGCCTAGAAACAGCAGGGCGACGAGTTTCAGTTTACGCATGAGGTGGTTCCTTCGTCATGGGAGTGGCGTGCGAAGAAGAAAAGGATAACGCCGAGGCGCTGAGATCGCAGAGGATCGCGGAGAATATCCAGCAAACGGATTGCGAAGCTGATCACCGCGTCCTCATTTCTTTGCGCGATCTTTGAGCAGGTTCTTCAGCTCCGACATGAACTCTTGCACGTCCTTGAAATCCATGTATACCGAGGCAAAGCGCACGTAGGCGACTTTGTCCAGCTTCTTCAGCCGGTGCATGATCATTTCGCCGATCTCGGTGGTGGTGAGTTCGCGCTCGGTGGCTTCGTGGACCACGCCTTCGATGTCATCGACGATGGCCTCGAGCTTGGGCGTTGGCACGGGCCGCTTTTCGCACGCCTTCAGCAATCCCTGCAAAATCTTCTGGCGCTCAAAGCGCTCGCGGCGGCCGTCCTTCTTGATCACCATGTAGGGAATTTCGTCGATGCGTTCGTAGGTGGTGAAGCGGCGGCTGCACTTGAGACATTCGCGGCGGCGACGAATGGTATCGCCGGTGCGGCCTTCGCGAGAATCGATCACCTTGTCATCGACGTGCGCGCAGAAAGGACATTTCACTCGGCTGGCTCTCCTGGCGATACGCTGGCGTTCTCGTCCATGGCCTCTTCCTTCCGATGCACTTCCTCTTCTTCTTGCTTAGCCAGGCGGCGCAACTCGCCGAGCGACATACCCTCATGAATCAGCAGCGGAATGCCCGCGAGACTACACCCCGCAAAGGAAATCAGCCAGATCAGAATTGCCGCCGCGGCCGCGGGCTCTTTTTCTACTCCAAAGATTGTGGTGTACGCAAGAAAACAGGCGAGCTGCGAGCCGCCGCCGACACCCGGCAACTGTATCGCCGATCCCACCATGGTGAACGCCAGCACCAGCAGCGCATCGCCGAGACCGATGTCGGCGAGCTTGCCGCCCAGACTGTGCGAGATCCACACATAGATCAGCGCGACGCCAACCCAGTGCAGCGCAGAATAGAACACGGCTAACGCAAGTTCGCGCCAGGTGCGAATCGTCTGCACGCCGCGCGCGAATCCTAGAACGATTCCGGCAACTTTCGACCGCCATCCGTGGCGGGCGCGCCAACCATGCAATCTCCGCTCCAGCAGCGCGGTGCCGTGCAGGCGGAGATAGACCAGGATGGCGATGGCGACGAGCACTCCGACAACAAGAAAAGACCCAGTCGTTCTCGCAGCGGTGGCGAGAGTGCCGGACGACCCACCAGGTTCGGTGCCGGATTGTACCCGCACTTCGAACAGCACCAGGCCCAAGCCCGCGATGATGGCGGTGCTCGCGGTGTCAAACAGCCTTTCGAGCACATACACCCCGAACATGTCCGCCACCGGCAGCTTCTCCTTGCGCGCCAGGAGTAGTGGCCGGATCGGTTCACCCGCGCGGCCCAGTAGAAAAACTGCGGAGAAGCCCGCGAGGGTGAGCTTGTAAATCGCCCAGAAACTCGACGGGCCGAGGTTGCTCTGAAGCACTTGCCAGCGGAGCGCTCGCAGCGCATAACAAACGTAAATAGCGACGAGCGAAAGCAACAAGTAGTAAGGATTTGCGTTGCGGGCGACCAGCCAAAGCTTGGCGCCGCTGAAGTCGGCCAAGTTGATGAATTTACTCGACCTGTAAATGATGAAGCCCAGGACCGCCAGCCCGAGCACAACTAAAAGGAGCTTCCTCGACGAAGAACGCATGCGCTTGAAGCGTACTGGCCGCACTGGACAACGTCAAGTTGGAGCACGGCCAGTCCTGAAAATAAGGTGCGGGGGGATAGCGCCAAGAGTATCTTTTGTGGAGAGCGGTAGCGCTCTCCACGGTGGTAGGGGCTGTTGAACGGTGTTGGAGGTGGCATCCCCGGCGTTCGGTACGCGAATCAAAGATCCCATTCGTGGGTACGGCAAGATTCGAACTCGCAAAGGAGGAAACCGTGTTCAGCACAGCGCGCATGTCGTTGACGAGAGCATTGAAGGTCACGTGTCTCCTATTGGGTGGTTGCATGGCGGCGTGGGCGACCGTGCCGCAAGGTTGGTATCTCGCGGGAAATAAGCCGATGGACTACGAGTCGGGCGTTGACGCACAGACAATGCACAATGGCCATCCAAGCGCCTACTTGAAGGGAAAAAAACCTGAGATTGATGGGTTTGGGACGCTCATGCAGGATTTCCGGGCGGACCAATACGTGGGCAAGCGAGTGCGATTCAGCGCGTTCGTGAAAAGCGAGGGCGTGGGGAACTGGGCGGGCTTGTGGATGCGTGTGGACAAGAGTGCCGGAACGGGGCCACAAGTCCTGGCGTTTGACAATATGCAGGATCGGCCGATCAAAGGGACGGCGGACTGGCAGAACTATGCGGTGGTGCTGGATGTTCCGGAAGGCGCGACCGGGATTTTCCTTGGCGTGCTGGTGAATGGACCAGGCGGCGTTTGGATGAGCGATGTGAAAATCGAGCCGGTGGGAACCGATGTTCCGACGACCTCGAAAACGATGGGAGGGAGTGCGTCGCGCCCGGATGGGCCGCAGAATCTAAACTTTGAACAGTAGATTATCGTACGGCGCCGATCTACTTGATCTATGTCCGTTTTAGATACGACGTGTTTGGCTCGCCGGGCTGAAGCCCTGCGCCTGCATTCCTTTACAATCTTGGCGCGGTATACTTGCCTCACTTTATGGCGGTGATGATCTGCATGCTGCGTGGCGTCAACGTTGGCGCGCACAACCGCGTCAAGATGGAAGATCTGAAGGTGCTCTGCGGATCGCTGAAGCTGCGTGAGCCGCAGACGTATGTCCAGAGCGGGAATGTGATTTTCCGGACGGATGAGCGGGATCTTATGAAATTGGTAAAACGGATTGAGGGTGCGATCGAGAAGAGATTCGGATTTCAGAGCGATGTGGTGCTGCGGTCGACGGCGGAGTTGAGGGATGTGATTACGCGGAATCCATTTGCGAAGCGGCGCGCGATTGAGCCAAGCAAGCTGCTGGTTACGTTTTTGTCTGGCGATCCGGGGGAAGAGGCTCGGGCGCTGGTGAGGGCCATCAAGTGCGCGCCGGACGAATTGTTTGTCGACGGGCGCGAGGTTTATATCAATTTTCCCAATGGGGCGGGGCGGCCGACGCTGGCGTGGGCAACGATTCCGAAGATGCTAAAAGTTTCGGGGACGGCGCGGAACTGGAACAGCGTCAAGAAGATGTTGGAGATGGCGGAGAAGATGGAAGCGGCGAAGTGAACGTCTGGACTAGAGCGTGGCGATTAGAGCGAGGCGGGGTTGACGCTAGGCGGGGCCCTTCGAGGCTCAGGATAACCAGCCCCGCCCCTACAAAGTCGTTAGGGCTTAGAATTGCGTCTTGGCTCTAGCAGGTCCCATTTGTTGCCGTAGAGGTCTTCGAAGACTGCGACCGTACCGTAGGATTCTTCACGCGGCGCTTCCAGGAATTTCACTCCGCGCGCCTTCATTCCACGATAGTCGCGCACGAAATCGTCGGTGTGCAGGAAGAGAAATACGCGGCCGCCGGTCTGGTTGCCAATGCGCGCGGTTTGTTCGGGCGCTGATGCCTGGGCGAGAAGCAGGCTGCTGCCGTCAGAGCCGGCGGGGGCGACGAGGACCCAGCGCTTGCCTTGGTCTTGAGGCGTATCCTCAATCAATTGGAAGCCGAGCGCGTTGGTGAAGAAAGAGATCGCTTCGTCATAGTCCCGGACTAGCAGCGTTACGTGGCTGAGCGTTTGCGCCATTCTGGACTCTCTGGATTCGCGAGCTAGGAATAGCAGTGTAAGGGCCGGTTTTGCAATCGATGATTCGCCGGGCTGGAGCCCGGCGCCTACATTTCGGCGCTAGCGCGTGAATGGTTCGCTTGTGTTTCGCTGGGGTCGTGGGTAAGATGCGGCCATTCGTGCCTGCCATGGTTCTGATCGCCAAGCAAGTTGTTGGCTGGAAGGTGTTTGGCATGGAAGCTTATGGCCGGCCAGAGCCCTTCGGGGAACTTTTTGGTGGCAATTTACGTTCCATAGTGTGCAGGCCGAGACGTACCAGGATTCGAGGCTGATGAGACGTTGGAGCAGGATGCCCAACTGGTCCAGCAATGCCTCCAGGGAGACGGTTCAGCCTGGGAGGAGCTTGTACGCCGCCACACGCGCCGCATCTTCAACATTTGTTACCGGTTTACCGGGAATGGGGCAGAGGCCGAGGATCTGTCGCAGGACGTGTTTCTGCGGGTGTACCGTACACTGGGCAGCTATCGGTCAGCGCACGGAGGGTTTGCGACTTGGGTGACCAGCGTTACACGCAATCTGCTGATCGACCACTACCGGCGCTCGAAGCGGGATCGCTTGACCGATTCGCTCGACGACGCCATGCCGGTCGTCGAGAACAAGGAGTCGGCAGGGCGACGGCCGGACGAGCAGTTGTTGCTCGGGGAGCTGAGTTCGCAGGTGCAAGCAGCCTTGACCAAGCTTTCGCCGGACTTACGAGAAGCGGTGATCTTGCGGGACTTGCAACAGCTGGAGTATGCGGAGATCCAGCAAGTTCTGGCGGTGCCGGAAGGGACCGTGAAGTCGCGGATCAATCGCGGGCGGATCGAGCTGGCTAGGATTTTGCAGCAGATGGGAGTGCGGCCGTCGTGACCGGAAAAGAAAGAATTAACGCAGAGGACACAGAGACGCAGAGGGCGCAGAGAAGAAGCGGGAAAATAGAGAAGTAAGGAAAAAGGAAAAACGAAGAGACGAACATGAGTTGGACTTGCGAACAAATCGAGGCGCGGCTTAGCGATTATCTGGATGGCGCGCTTGCGGGGACCGAACGGACGGCGTTTGAGGCTCACGTTGCGGAATGCGACGAGCGATGCGCGCCGCTGGTGGCTCATGTTTCGCAGCTTCTGTCGGGCATGCATTCGATGGAGCAGCTGGAAACTCCGCCACGGCTGGTCTACGCCATTCTGGACAAGACGCTGGGGCCGCGGGAGACCGCAACGGGATGGGCTGCGGTGTTGGGTTGGGTTCGCGGCATGGCTTCGATGCGTTTCGCGTATGGAGCGCTTTCGGTTGCGGGTACGTTTGTGATTTTGCTGAGCGCGGTGGGCTTCTCTTGGCGTAAACCGAAGCTGGCCGATTTGCAGCCGACGAATATTTACCGCAACGCGGACCGGCAGGCGCATCTAGTCTATGCGAAAACCACAAAGTTCGTGAACGACCTGCGGGTGGTATCGGAAATTCAATCGCGCCTGCGGCAGGACAACGATCTGCAGGCGAATCCGGAGAGTGTGGCACCGTCATCTTCTCCCGAGAAACAGCCGGGACGGACCGATGGCTCGAAGCCTTCGTCGCCGCGTCAGCAGAATCGGGCCGATGATGTCTCGCGGCAGATTCAGGTGCTTGCTGAAGAACTGCCCATGTGGGCGGGCCATCTTAGCAGCCCGATGTTCGCGAGGAGATTGCCATGAAGTGTGCGGTCCATGCGGATGTGGACGCCACCGGTTTTTGCCGAAATTGCGGCAAGCCGATGTGCCCGGTGTGCGTGCGTCCGGTGCGCGACGTGCTGTACTGCGAAGACTGCCTGGCCAATGTGATGGGACATCCGGTGCCGTCCGCCCCCGTCGCAGCGTTCGCGCCTGATGTTGCAACCGGACAAGTCTCTGTGCCGCCGCCGGTTGTGCCACGAGCCGCCGTGGGACCGAATCCCGCGCTGGCGTTCTTCCTGGGATTTTTGCCGGGATTGGGAGCGTTTTATAACGAGCAGTACGGCAAGGGCGTGATTCATCTCGCGATTTTTCTTTTTCTCTTCATCCTGGGCGTGGATGGCGCGTTGAGCGGCGGAGCGGAAGCGGCACTATGGATCTGCATCGCGGCGCTGTGGGTGTACATGCCGATCGATGCGTATCGCACCGCCAAGGCCAAGCTTGCGGGAGAGATTCTGAACGATCCACTGGAATCGTTCAGCAAGGGCAAACCGGTGGGACCGTTCCTGATCATCGCCATCGGCATTTTATTGCTGCTGCACAATTTCGATTGGTTCCCCTGGTGGCGCATCCAGCAATTCTGGCCGGTGATTCTGATCGTTGTCGGCGTGCTGATGTTCCGCCAGCGGCTTGGGGGGCGGCCGTGAGTGCCAAAGAGAGGTGGCGCCATGAGTGATCAGGTTCGGTGTCGCTGTGCGCGATGCACCATACGCGCGCTGCTGGGGCCCGCGGTCATCATCACCATTGGCGTGCTGTTTCTGTTGCAGCAGGCGCGTGGCGGCTATTTTGATTTCGGCAACACCTATCCCGTGATCCTGGTCGTGATCGGCGCGATTTTGCTGGCGTCATCGCTGGCTCCGATGGAAGGCCACATTTCTTCGACTCCTGCTCCACCCGCCGCGGCGCCACCAGCGCCAAGTTCTACTCCCGGACCGACACAGAGCACATATCCCGGGCAGGGACAATAACCAGACATGTCTAACGGTCGCCCGCGCGGCAGCAGCATATTCAGCGGCCTCCTTCTGATCTTCATCGGCGTGCTGCTACTGCTGCACAACTATCGCGGCTTTGAGTTGGGCCGGATCCTGACGCACTGGTGGCCGTTGCTGCTGATCTTTTGGGGCGCGTTGAAACTTTACGAACGAATGGCGGTGTCGCGCTCCGACGATGTTGGTGGTTCGCGGATCACACCCGGCGAAGTTTTTCTCGTGCTTGGGTTACTGGCGCTGGTCGGAGTGGTTGTCGCGGTGGAGGGTGTGAAGGAGCACTTTCCTGAGTGGGTGAGTGGCGACACCACGACGGCCGATCTGGACGTGATGCCGAAACCGGTTCCCGCAAATGCGCGCATCACCATTCGTGGGATTCACGGCGATATCAGCGTGCGAGGTTCCGATGAGCCGGAAATTCGCGTCAACGGAAAGAAGAACGTGCGCAGTTGGAACGAAAGCGATGCGCACCGCGTTGCAGACCGCGTTGGCGTCGAAATCGTGCCGAACGGCGATGGTTTTGACGTGCAGCCCACGAGCGGCGGCGATTCGCGGGTCAGCGTGGACATGGACGTGGTGGTGCCGAGCAAATCTGCGGTGACCATCCGCAACGATAAGGGCGACATTTCCGTGGCCGACATGGGCACGCCGGTGACGATCAACGGCGGCAGTGGGGACATCGACGTGCGCAACACCAAGGGCGACGTAAGTATCGATATGCGACGGGGTGATGCGAAGATTTCGGGAACCAAGGGAGATGTGAAGATTTCCGGAACCGGCGACAGCGTTGACGTCACAGATGCCACCGGGAATTTCACGATTAATGGAGAGTTCGTGGGGCCGATTCGCGCAGAGAAAGTCGCCAAGGGCGTACGCTTCGTTTCGCATCGCACGGACCTGACGTTGACGCAGTTGGGCGGGCATATGGAAGCGGGGTCAGGTAACTTAGAGATTGTTGATGCGCCCGGAAATTTGAATGTGCGCACGCATGAGGAAGAAATCACCGTCGAAAACGCGGGCGGTAAAATTAAAATCGAAAATCGCAACGGCAACGTCGAAGTGCGCTTCTCTTCCCCGCCGAAGGAAGACATCGACATCACCAATGCGTCCGCGGGCATTACGCTGGGGCTGCCAGAAGCGTCGAGCTTTCAGATCGTAGCGGATTGCCACTCGGGAGACATCGACTCCGAATTTGAAGCAGATTCCCTGAAGAAGACGACGGAATCGGGTGACTCGCACCTCGAAGGGAAATACGGCAACGGGCGTGGACCGAAGATCACACTGAAGACCAGCTACGGATCAATCTCGATTCACAAGAATTGATTTTGCTGGTTATTTGGCGTTCGCCGCTTGAAAGGAACGGGATGAAGCCCGTCTCCACATCGCCTCCCGGAGGACCCCGGCGTCAAGTGTAGGGGCGTCGCTTCAGTGCATACTGGCGTGATCTCCATGCAAGGTCAAACCCGGCGCTTGTAGCCGCGAGTTCTTAGCACTCCGCCACTCGCTCTAAATCTTGATAAAAGTTCGGATAAGAAACGCCCGCGCAGTCCGCATCGCGGATCGTTGTTGCGCCTTCGGCCGCCAGCCCAGCCACCGCAAAGGCCATAGCTATGCGGTGATCCCCATGCGGATTAATCTCCGTGCCGCGCAATTTTCCAGCTTTGCGGCCTTCCACGCGCAGACCGTCGGGACGCTCATCCACGGTCGCGCCCATGCGTCGCAAGTTTTCAGCGAGCGCGGCGATGCGATCACTCTCTTTGACACGCAACTCCGCGGCGTCGCGGATCTCGATTCCTTCTTCCGTATATGGCCCGAGCGCAGCCAGCATCGGAAGCTCGTCGATCACCAGGGGTATCTGTTCCTTCTCGACGACGCCACCTTTGAGCGACGTGCCTTTCACTGACAAATCGCCCACAACTTCGCCATGCGCGCTTCGCAGGGACACGACCTGGAGAGTCGCGCCCATCGACGCAAACACGTCCAGAATCGCGGTCCGTGTGGGGTTCAGGCCGACGTTGTGAATCAAGAGATTGGAATCCGGAAACATTGATGCCGCAGCGATGAAAAACACCGCAGAAGAGATATCGCCGGGCACATCGAGAGACCGCGCTTGCAGCTTACAGCCGCCGTTTCCACTGGAGCCGCGAATCTGAATGGTGCTTCCATGCTTCTCGACATCGATGCCAAACTCTTCCAAGGCTAACTCGGTGTGGTCGCGCGTGCGCGCCGGTTCGGTCACCGAGGTAAGGCCCTCAGCGAAGAGTCCCGCGAGAAGCACCGCCGACTTCACCTGCGCGCTGGCCATCGGCATTTTGTAGTGGATGGCGCGCAACTTCGCCGGGCGAATTTCCAGTGGCGCGAAATTATCTTCGCGCGCGCGAATGTCCGCGCCCATCTGGCGCAGCGGAGACACGACGCGCCCCATTGGGCGTTTCTGCAGCGACGCATCGCCGGTCAGCTTCGACACAAAATTCTGCCCCGCCAAGATCCCCGTGAGCAATCGGATCGTTGTGCCGGAATTACCCGCGTCTAGCGCCCGCCAGCTACCCTTCAGGCCTTCCGTTCCGCGGCCTGTAATTTTCACGTTGTCATTGTCGATTTTCACAGTCGCGCCGAGCGCGCTCATGCAGTCGAGGGTGCTATGACAATCCGCCGCAGCCGCGAAGTGCCGCAGCTCGCTGGTCCCTTCAGCCATGCCAGCCAGCATCGCGTAGCGGTGCGAGATAGATTTATCCCCTGGCGGTTCGACTCCGCCGGTAAGGTATTTCGCCGGATGAATGATCTGTTTTTTCACGCCGCAATTTTAGCATGACAGCTCCTGGCCCCCAGTCGTATCGCCCAAACTCCGCACGCCGAGGCTCGTGGACGCGCCGACGCGGACAATGTAGGGGCGCGCTTAGCGCGTGCTGGCCGTTGCGTCTTGGCGTAGTTATGGCCGTGAGAAGCGGGCCGCAGGCGGGTTGGGTCCGTGTAGACTGTCCCGAAGTCGAGCCGAAAATGTTTCCATCTCGTAACTGTCCCCCCGTACAGTTTTTTAATGGAACGTCCCTTCAAACCCGCTGAAACATCACACCTCCTCCGTCCGTATCATGGGTGTGGGAGAAAAGTCATGTCAGCGCGCAGTAGCTTTTTCAAAATAGCGACCAAAGCAGGTATGGTATTTGGCGCCCTCTTCGTCGTCACCGTTCTTCTTGCAGCTATTCCGTCGCATCAACAGCAGGCCTTCCAGGTGGTCATTCCGCAGGAACCTTCGGCTGCGCCCGCGCCGCAAGATACCGACCACTCGTCGATGCCCGGAATGAATATGTCCGACGAGAAGGCCAACGAGCGCGCCGCCGTCAACGACATGACCCCCGGCCATCAAGACGCGCATAGCCAGCACATGTTCATGACCGCAATGCGCGATCGAACGCCCGAAGACGTGCAACGCGCCGGAGAAATCGTGACGCAACTTCGCGCGGGCATCGAGAAATACAAGGACTATCACGTCGCCCTGAACGACGGCTTCCGGATCTTCATGCCGAATATTCCGCAGCCCGAATATCACTTCACCAGCTATCGCAATGGCTTTATGGAAGCGTTCACATTTGACCCGGCGCGCCCGACATCCCTGCTCTACAAGAAGACAGCCACCGGCTACGAACTCGTCGGCGCCATGTTCACCATGCCCAAGCGCGCCACGGAAGAGCAACTGAATGCCCGCGTGCCGCTGAGCATCGCCATGTGGCATCTACACACCAATCTTTGCATGCCGCCACGCGCCGAATTGCATGCTGCGGACTGGACGAAGTTTGGATTGCACGGCTCGATCGTCACGAAGGATTCCTGCGACGCCGCCGGCGGCCGCTTCTCGCCGGTGATCTTCGGCTGGATGGTGCACGTCTATCCCTACGAAGATTCCCTCGACAAAATCTTCGCCATGCACCACCACATGGACTAAAGGCAGCAGTACTCGAACCTGCCGCCCTTCTTACGAATCGACCCCGCTCTGGTTGTGTTCCTTTTCACCGGTGGCAACAGCCGGCAGCCCATATTTTCTAACTCCGCGACAAAACATGCCCCGCGAAATTGACCTGCCTTCACCCGCTCTGAACTTGTTACAATTTCCGGTTCGGATGCGTAACAGGTCACGTCGGTTGGCCCGGCGCTCGTGACCAAGGTGTCTTCGCACAAGCATCCGGAGGGAATTTTTCGCATGTTGGCAGGCATCCGCACTCACGACTTACGCAAGGTCTATACCTCCGCTCCTCCGCTCGCCGCAGGCGCGGGGGGATTCGGAAGCGCCTCGCCGCGGGGCAAGAGCAAACAGCCGAGGCCCCAGATCGTCGCGCTCGACGGTATCTCCTTAAACGTAACGCCCGGCGAAATCTTCTGCCTGCTGGGACCGAACGGCGCGGGCAAATCCACCACCGCGGGCATCCTGACCACGCGCGTTCGTCCGACCAGCGGCCAAGCCTGGATCGGCGAATTCGATGTCTGGAAAAACCAAGTTGCCGTCAAGCGACTGATCGGTGTAGTCGCGCAGCGCCCCAATCTCGATTTTTCGCTCACCGCCCGCGAGATTCTGCTTTTCCACGGCGCCTATTTCGGCATCGATTCCCACGAGCGCGCAAAACGCGCCGCCACACTCCTCGACCGCTTCAAGCTAACCGACCGCGCCGACCACATGGTCCGCGGCTTCTCTGGCGGCATGATGCAGCGCCTCTCCATCGCGCGCGCGATGATGCACGACCCGCAAGTCCTGTTCCTCGACGAGCCCAGCTCCGGCCTCGACCCGCAAACTCGCCTGCTGCTCTGGGAGATCGTCCGGGAGTACAACCAAAGCGGCAAAACCATTTTGCTCACCACGCACAACATGGAAGAAGCCGACGCCCTCTGCCAGCGTCTAGCAATCATCGACCACGGCCGCGTCATCGCCATGGGCACGCCGCGCGAACTGAAAGCTTCGGTCCCGGGCGGATATCTGCTTCGTCTCCGCTTTGGTCATTCCTCGGACGACGTACTCGCGCGCTTGAAAGCCCTGTCCGGCGTCACCGAGGTGCGCGCCACAGACGGCCACGGCGCCGACCTCTATGCCGACCGCGGCGGCTCCCTCGTCCCCGAAATCGCGAACGCTGCCCTCGCTGCCGGCGTCGAATTGTGCGACGTGCACATCTCCGAGCCCAGCCTCGAAAATCTCTTTCTCCATCACACCGGAAGGAGTTTGCGCGAGTGAACTTCAAAACCTTTCTGGCCATGCTCGGGCGCGACGCCCAGGTCGCTCGCCGCAACCTCGTCCCGCTGCTGCTGCAAACTTTCCTGCAGCCGCTGATGTTCGTCTTCATCTTCGGCCGCGTGATGGTCGGCAGCGGCTTCATGCCGCCCGCCTACAAGAGCCTGCTGCTTCCCGGCATCATGGCGTTGAGCATGATCGGCACAGGTATCTGGGCCGTAGCCATGCCGCTGATTTCCGAATTTCAATTCACCCGTGAAATCGAAGACCGCCTGCTGGCACCGATGGAAATCTCCTGGCTGGCAGTGGAGAAGGTCGTCTTCGGCACCCTGCAGGCGCTCGCCGCAGGTCTAATGGTGATTCCTTGCGCGTGGCTCCTGCTGCGCCCCGGCGTCGAGCTAAACCTGCACGCCCCGCTGCTCTTCGCGATGGTTGCCGTGCTCGTCGCGCTCTTTTCGGCGGTGGGCGGCCTCGCACTCGGATGCAGCATCGAGCAGACCCACATCGGCTTGATGTTCTCTCTGGTAGTTGCACCGATGATCTTTTTCGGCTGCACTTACTATCCATGGAGTGCCTTAAACAATTTCCCCATCATGCAGAAAATCGTTCTGATCAACCCCTTGGTTTACGCCAGCGAGGGACTGCGCGGAACTCTGGTGCCGCAATTCCCTCACCTACCCATGGTCGCGGCGGTGTCGGGACTGCTCTTCTTCGACGTTGTGCTTCTAACTTTCGGTTTGCGTCAATTCCACAAGAAAGCCGTCACCTGAGATCGCAGCATCCAGAACTTGCGGGCACCTTGGCAGCTCGCCACAAATCCGTCTTTCCACTTCCGGAATCAGACAGAGCTGCGGCTGCACTTGTGGCACAGCCATTCCTGGCTGTGCGCCTCATCTGGCTCCGTTCAACCCCATGAGGACGGCTCGAACCTGAAGGGCCTCCTTCCGCACCCCGTAAGCCCGCCTCAGGGGTTGCGGCCTACCTTACGCCTGCTGTTCCTTCGCGTAGGCGGCCACTGCGGATTCGGCGTGTACGCAATGGCTTCATCGGGCGCCGCAGAAATATCCTCGCTCGGCAAGAAGGCTGCCGGCGCTCCGGCAATTCGCCAGGAAAACATCAAGAACGACGTCGCCGTCAGATCAATCGCAGGCTCCACTGTGCTGTACGATTGCTGATCGTCCTTGTACACCGCTCCATTCGCGTTGAATTTCTTAAACACGTCCCCGCCCCCGGCGGGACACTTCCGCATCCCATCCAGAAATCCGGTCGCGGCAAACGTATTGGGTCCTTCGACCAGTGCTCCGGCAAGTATCGGAGGTGTACCGTCCAACGACCCGACGATGTTCGCCACCTGGTGCTGCATACAGTCTGGAAATACATCGCCGTCCCCGACGATGAACGAACTCCCCCACGCATTGGCTCCCAGAATGTTGCCGGCCCACCGCCGCGAAAGGTCGTCGAACGTTCCCGACTGCGTAAGCAACGAGTATTCCCGCGCCATCACCGCCAGCCCCGCGCCGTGTGTCGTCGTGTCGTACGCCGCCCACGGAAATCCAAACCCGAATGGATCGCTAGCGCCCTGCGTCGTCGCGTTCTGCAATTCTTTTCGCAAATCCTGCAGCAGATCTTTCTGCGACACTTCCAATCCGCTGGGATGTCCCGCATCTGCAATCGCCCGGAATAATTCGAAATGCGCCAACCCGCTCACGTCATACAGATTCAACGTGTCCGCCGCATCGTTTGGTCCGGTGATGTAGGCATGCGCCCAATGCGCCGCCGCGCGCAGATAGAATTGCCCATCGGTGTGCTGCAATGCCGAAGGCAACGGACCGTCCGCGGTCGCCAGCGCAAAGTACAATTCCGTTGCCCCCAACTCCATGTCGTCCCGCCATTCCGTCTCCCCGTAGAAATCAAACGGTGCCGTCGTCAACAGATTGCCGCTCGGAGCCGTATCCGCCAGCGCAAACACGTGCTCAGCCGCCACCAGGCAATCGTCGGCGAAGTCCCGTTGCGTTTCCCGGAAGACTTGCGAGCATTCCGCAAAGTCGGCCGCCAGGCGTCCCGCCAGATTCGGGCTGATCTTCGATCCCGCTGACCCCGCGGCAAACACTGGCCGGTGCCTCACATACTGGAGCGTCGGGTCGGTTCCGCCTAACGTGTCGTCCACTTGCGGCAACCGCCAGATATCGTGATCGCTCAGCAAGCTCGGGTTGTCTATAAAGTCCGTGCCGATTCCGACCTGGTAGTACAGCCTCTGCCGATCGTCGTCCCACATTTTCTGCAGCCACTGCAGACCAAACTTCGCCTCCTTCGTGAAGTCGCTCGCGCCGCTGGCCGCGCCCATTTGTTTCGGAAAGTCCCGCACACCGATCAGCATCATCGCTACGGTATACGAATGCGTTTCCACGAATTTCAGATAGTCGCCCGCGTCCCACCAACCGCCAGACGCGTCGATCGCATTCCCCGCAGGCTGCAAAGCACCCAATATATTGTCGTTGTCATCGAATTCCGGAGAACCGAATACCGACGCATGCTGATCGTTCAGATGTCCCGCCGCCGTCCGCAGCGGCGTCTTGATGAAGTGCTGGCCGTCGCGCTCATTCTGGTAAAAGTTCAAAGCGTTCGCGATGCCCTGCGAATAGAGCTGCTCCGACGATCCAATCCGGAAACTAGGTGAATTCGCAGGCATCGGCCCGTCCACATCAATCGTAAAGATTCCCGAGCCATCCACCTTGAAGTCCAGCGCAAACACCGAAAACTTTCCCCAACTCCCCAAATTCGCGCCAATCGCGCCGGAGAATACCGACACACCCTTCGCGTTCACGACATGAAAAACCGCTCCGTTCTCCGATCCCGTAGCCATCAAGTAAGCACGCCCGTTGCAACCCGCCTCGTACCCCAGCTGATTTACACGCACAAACGCATTTTCCGCGCCCCCCACGGACACCGCGAAAAGGATCAAAGCGCACAAGCCAGCGATCGCAGCGCAAACTCTAACCAGCCGCCTGCCGCGCCCATCCCGAAATCTGTTAGAAATAAGAGTATGGTTCATGCATCACCCCTATTAAATCGATTGAATACTGCTACTCGCACCTTTCCCTGTCAAGCCGTAATTGATCTCGTTCCCCTCTCACCCACGTTCGGTTGACAAAGTCAGCTTCCTCATCCAAGAATCTCCATGCGTTGTCTCATGCACTGCCAAAGAGAGCTCATTCCCCATGTTTATCCACATGTTCGCGTTTCGGTTCAAACCCAACGTCACGAGCTCCCAGAAAGATCACGTGCTCGCGGAAATCCGCAAACTCAAAGACCAGATCCCGGAAATTCTCGAATCCTGGGTGGGATTCAACGTCTCGCCTCGCGGTCAGGGCTACGAATTCGGCGGCGCCATGAAATTCGTTGACGCAGCCGCCTGCGAGCGCTACAACAATCATCCCGTCCATCAAGAGCTCTTGACCTGGCTCGTGCCCCTCATCGAACCCATCGAAGTCGACTTTCCCGTCTGATCAACGCCCAAAGCCACCGACCATGATTGGCCGCACGATCTCGCACTACCGCATCCTCGAAAAACTGGGCCGCGGCGGAATGGGCGTCGCTGAAATTTCTCCCCGAAGATCTAGCCGAAGACCCGCAAGCCCTCGAACGATTTCAGCGCGAAGCCCGCGCCGGGTCCGCCCTCAACCATCCCAACATTTGCACCATCCACGAAATTGGCCGCGACAACGGTCTGGCTTTCATCGTGATGGAACTCCTGGAAGGCCAAACCCTAAAGGAGCAAATCGCCGGCAAGCCCCCCGACATCCCTCGACTTCTCGACCTCGCCATCGAAATCAGCGACGCCCTCGACGCTGCCCACGCCAAAGGAATCATTCATCGCGACATCAAGCCGGCGAACATCTTCGTCACCAATCGCGGACACGCTAAAATCCTCGATTTCGACCTCGCGAAATTATCCCCGCAGCCTCACATGTCTCCGAACGCGCAAGCTAATTCCCCTAACACGCTCGGCACCACCGACCCGACATTGCTCACCAGCCCGGGTTCCGTCGTCGGCACCGTCGCCTACATGTCGCCCGAGCAAGTCCGTGGCGAAGATCTCGACGCCCGCTCGGGCCTCTTCTCGTTCGGCACCGTTCTCTACGAAATGACCACGACGCGCCTGCCATTTCCAGGCAACACCACCGGCGTCATCTCCCACGCCATCCTGGAGCTCACTCCCGTTCCAGCGTCGAGCCTGAATCCCGCAGTACCTCCCGAGTTCGACCGCATCGTCGCGAGAGCCCTCGAGAAAGATGGCACCCTGCGCTACCAAAGCGCCTCCGATCTCCGCGCCGACCTCCAGCGCCTTAAGCGCGACACCAGTTCCTCTCACGCCTCCAAACTCGCCGGCGTCGCCGGCTCCGGAACAAAACTCACGCCCGCCGCCAAATCGGGGTGGCGCAAGCCTTCCGCACTCACTCTCGCGACCCTCACCGCCGTGGCAATCCTCTTCGCGATCTGGTTTTTCACATTCCACCCGCGCGGCGCAGCGATCGACTCGATCGCGGTCATTCCTTTCACAAATGAGAGCGCCGACGCCAACATGGAATATCTCAGCGATGGCATCAGCGAGAGCCTGACCAACAACCTTTCACAGCTTCCCAATCTCCGCGTAGCCGCTCGCAGCGCCGTAGTCCGCTACAAAGGCAAAGAAACCGATCCCCAAAAGATCGGACACGATTTGCAAGTAAGCGCGGTGCTAACCGGAAGACTTCTCCGCCAAGGCGACACGCTGATCGTTCGCGCAGAACTCGTGGATGTAGCGAAAGGTTCGCAACTCTGGGGCGGCCAATACAGACGTAGGCCCGATGATGTCTTCGCACTTCAAGAAGATCTCGCCAGGCAAATCTCGGAGAAATCAAGATTGCGGTTGACCGGAGAAGAAAAGCAGCGCCTCACCAGGCGTTACACCGAAAACGCCGAAGCCTATCAGCTCTACCTGAAAGGCCGTTACCAGTGGAATAAGCGCAGCCCGGAGGGCTTCCGCAAAGCCCTCGAATATTTCCAGCAGGCCGTCTTCACGCGCCTCGCCTACCTCCGCCAGGAATCCTTCTGGGATCCCCTACGTTCGGACCTGCGCTACACTGACTTACTCCGTCGTATCGGCTTCCCCGACTAGCACACCAAGTCCTAGAACGCCTAGCCTTCTCGGCCTATTCCGCAGCCTCCAGCCGTTCAATTGCTTACCCGTACCCCGCCAAGTATCATGAACCTTCCATGAACCCGGTCCCGCCGCCCCTGCTCTCGCACCACCGCCGCTCCCGCAACCTTGCCTTGACAATCTTTACGCTAGCGATCGGCCTCTTCCTCTTCCAGGCCCCGACTGTCTCCGCCCAATCCAATGAAATCCTCCCCCTAAGCCAAGTCCAACCGGGCATGCACGGTTACGCCTACACGATCTTCGCCGGCGACCAGGTCGAAAAGTTCGACCTCGAAGTCATCGGCGTGATGCCCAATTTCCTCGGCCCCCGCCAGTCCATCATCCTGATCGAATTACAAGGTCCGAAAGTCGAGCACACCGGAGTCGTCGCTGGCATGAGCGGCAGCCCCGTCTATCTCGACGGCAAACTAGCAGGCGCCCTCTCCCTGAAACTCGGCGTCTTCACGAAGGAAGCGATCGCCGGCGTCACCCCCATCGAAGACATCCTGCACCCCACATCCCAAGACAACGCCCCAGCCGTCTCCGCGCAACAGTTCACTCTACCCAACGAAGCAGCCACCCGCACGGGCTTGCCGTCAGGCTCCTCGCTCGAGCCCATCGCCACCCCTCTTGTTTTTTCAGGCTTCCAGTCCTCGACGCTGCAGCAATTCGCCCCGCAAATCCAGACTTACGGTTTCGTAGCCGCGCAAGGTGGCACAGCAGCCCCCCAACCCGACGACAAGAAACTCGTCGCCGGCGACATGGCCGGAATGGTCCTTGTCCAGGGTGACGCCTCCATCAATTCCGCCTGCACCGTCACCGCCGTCCAGGCCGATCGCGTCTACCTCTGCGGACATCCCTTCCTGAGCCTCGGCGACGTTGCACTTCCCATGGCTCGCAGCCGCGTGGTCACCACGCTGTCCTCATCGCTCGCCTCTACAAAAATCGTGAACGTCGGCGGTCCAATCGGCACCATCACCGGCGACCATCTCACCGCCGTCACCGGCAAGCTCGGCGCTCCTCCCGCCATGATTCCTCTCGATCTCGCTATCGCCACCGCCATGGGCGAGAAAAAACTTCACTTCGAGCTGGTCAATCATCCGAAACTCACGCCGCTCCTAGTCGCGCTCACCACTTTCAACGGCCTCACGCAAAATTCCGTCTATGGCGAAGGCACCACGCTTCACCTCTCCGGCGAAATTCGCGTGCAAGGCCACGCGCCCGTACAAATCGAAAACACCTACGCGCCAGGTGACTCACTCGGCCAGGACGGTCTCCCGATCGCCCTCAGCGTGCAAAGCATCTTCGGCCGCCTATTCACCAACCCGTACGAAATACCCTCCATCGTGCACATCTCTCTTCGCGTGGAAAGCGTTCCCGGCCGTCAATCCTTCACGATCGACAGCGCCTGGCTCGAAAGAGGCGAAGCCGCCCCTGGAGAAGATCTTCGCGTGCGCATTCTGCTGCACCCCTATCGCGGATCCGCGCACATCGAAGAAACCACCGTGCACATCCCCGACCAGATTGCACGTGGCACCATGCTTCGCGTTCTCGTGACCGACGGCGATCTCCTCAATCGCGCCTCTCGTGGATTCTTGTTTTCCGGCACCAGTGGCCCCGCCGGCCTCGACCAACTCATTACCCTTCTGAATCGCGAGCGCCGCAACGATCGCCTCTACGTAGGCCTCTTCGTTCCGTCCCCGACCATCATCTGGGACGACAAAGAACTCCCCAACGCCCCGCTCTCCCAAATCAACGTCATCGACGGCAGGCCCGCTCCCGGCACTGTCCAGGTCCTGCGCGAATCCCTCGCCAGCGAAGCGTCAGTTCAGTTAAGCGGCCCAGTCACAGGCGTCATCTCCTTGAATCTACAAATCCGGTGAACCCCTAAATGCCCAGCCCCGAACGTTTAATTCCACCATTCTGCGGTCTTCACGTGCGAAGCAAAATCTTCTCCCGCGCCACGCTCGGACTTTTTTCATTACTTCTCTACTCCATTGCTTCATCCTTTTCTCCTCTCCTCGCCGAGCACACCCGCAACTGGCGCCAATCCACCTACGACGATTTCCTCAAGGGCACCTCGAACGGCGTCGCCGTCCGCAGCGATGGCCGCCTCGAACTCTCTCCGAAATTCACCCTGCTCGCCGACGCCGACGCTTCCTTCCTGTGGTCTCTGCGCCTCGATCCCAAGGGCGTTCTCTACGCCGGCGGCGGCTCACCCGCAAAAGTCTTCCGCTTCGACGCCAGCGGCAAACCCTCGATCGCTTTCGAATCCACCGATCTTGCCGTGCAATCGATCGCCTTCGACGCCAAAGGCACGCTCTACGTCGCCACCTCTCCTGATGGCAAGGTCTATCGCGTTTCTGCGTCCGGCGAAAAATCCGTCTTCTTCGATCCCAAAACAAAATACATCTGGGACCTCGCATTCGGGTCCGACGGCACTCTTTACGTCGCGACCGGAGACAAAGGCCAGATTTTCGCGGTGTCCCCCGAAGGCAAGAGCGAACTCTTCTACGCCAGCGACGAAGCGCACATTCGCGTGATGGCTTTCGACGCCAAAGGCAATTTACTGGTAGGCACCGAACCCAGCGGCCGCGTTCTCCGCGTCACTCCAGTCGCAAACAAAAGCTCCCGCAAGGAAGACACCCCCGCTGCGGAGGGCTTCGTCCTCTACGAAACCTCGAAACGCGAAGTCACCGCGCTCGCTGTCGCGCCCGAAGGCAACATCTACGTCGCGGCCATCGGCGAGAAACAGCGCCCCGGCGGCCAGGCCACAACGATCATTACCACGCAGCAAGGAAGCACCACGATCACCGGAGGTGGCGTTATCGGTGGTGCTCAGCAAAACCAGACGCCTTTCGTTCCCTTCCCGCCGCTGCTCTCCAGCAGCATCTACAAAATCTCTCCGGATGGCGCGTCCGAAGAACTTTGGACCTCCCGCGATGATCTCGTCTACGCGCTCGCGCTCAATCCCGAAGGCCGCCTTCTTGCCGGCACCGGCAACAACGGCGCGTTACTCGCCATCGACGGCCGCGGCGTTTTCGCTCAACTCGCCAAAGCCGGCTCCGCGCAAATCACCGGAATCGCCCGCGGCGCCAGCGGCAAAATCTTTTTGTGTACCGCGAATCCCGGAAAGGTTTTCTCCGTCGGACCTGAATATCAACCCGAAGGCACCTACGAATCACGTTCCTTCGACGCCCAGCTTTTTTCGCAGTGGGGCCGCATCGAGTGGTGGAGTCCTCCTCCCGCGCCTCCGGCTAAATCCGCCGGGGCATCCGGCGAGCCCCGCCTGGAGTTTTTTGTGCGCACCGGCAACACCGAAGATCCCGGCAAGGAATGGTCGCGCTGGTTCGGTCCCTACTCCAAATCCGGCGCCAGCGTCGAAGCCCCGCCAGCCCGGTTTGCGCAATGGAAAGCCGTCATTCACGATGGGCGTCCCGGCGACGGCATCGAGTGGGTCAGCTTCGCTTATCTTCCGCGCAACGTTACTCCCGTGATCGACGGCATCGCGATGCAGGATCCCAACGTGCGGGTGCAAGGCGTCAATCCGATTCAGGCCGGCCAGCCTGCGTCGGTGACTCTGAAAACGCCTCCGGCGCCGAATCCCACCGGAGTGGTCATTTCCCAGAGCGCTTCATCGCAAAAATTTGAGCAGGCGCCCCAGGGATTCGTGCAAAGAGGCTATCAATCCGTTTTGTGGAGCGCCCACGACGATAACGACGACGACCTGCGCTTCTCCGTCTTCTATCGCGGCGAAAATGAAACCCAGTGGAAACTCCTGAAAGACAAACTCGATCAGAAATTCTATTCCTGGGACGCCACGTCTCTGCCCGACGGCGCGTATTACCTCAGAATCGTCGCAAACGACGCCCCGTCCAATCCTCCCGCCGTCACGTTGAGCACCACGCGAGACAGCGAGCGCTTCGTAATCGACAACACCCCGCCGGTGATCGAGCTTCTCGAAGCAAATGTTGCCGGCCCGCGAAGCGCAACCGCTCCTCGATCCGCGCTGGTGAAATTTACCGCCCGCGACGCCACTAGCAGCATCGAGCGCGCGCAATACAGCATCGATGGCGGCGACTGGATCCTCGTCGCACCGGTAGGCAATATCAGCGACGCTCTCGAAGAGCGCTACGAATTCACGTTGGGGGAACTCACTCCGGGCGAACATTCCATCGCAGTGCGCGCCTACGACCACTTCGACAACGTCGGCAGCGCAAAGATAACGTTCACCACTCCAGCGAAGCCGTAATCTTTCCGTCGTAGCGGCCGCTTTCCGAAGCGGGCGCCTTTGATTCACAACTGCCACGACTGTAGGCGCGATTAGTTGACCGCGAGTTCCTGCATGCTGGGATTGTGAAACTTCTCGATTTCCGCCCCGAAGCCAATGCGCCCATCACCGTAAGGCTGATTCTTCACATGCACCACGCGAGCCGTACACTTTGTTTCTTCCGCCTTGTTCCCGGTAACCTCGGCAGGCATGCGCAAGGTGGCTTCGATGGGCGTCCCGACCTGTAGCGGAGCCGAAGACGCAAAATAGAATCCCCCGCGCGAAACATTCAACGCTTCCGTAAAATGATCGCTCTTATCCGCGCTCAGATTGATGGCGCGAAAGCGCAACGGTGTGCGAATGTTGTAACGAGTGAGCTGGCGTCGTTCGGATGAGCTCATGGTGATGCTGCCTCCTCCGCACGACAAACCTGCTCGTGGGTTCTCGCGAAATTGGAGAAGGGGGACCTCAGGCTACCAGAGCCTGCCCCCCGGTCAAGTAAGAAATCATTCATATGTAAGAAATCATTCATACAACGTCACGATTGCGCGAATCGCTACAGAGCGCGGCCACCGCCCGAACCCCACTTCGCTGCGCCATAACAAAGCCTGGTTTCGTTGGAGTGGCACAGCACCGCTGTGCCCCAGCTTGCCCGGGCTAACGCGGTAGCCACGGTTGGTTATTTCTCTTAAGCTGTCCGGCCATCCACAGGGCGTCAGCGAGCAGCAGTGACGCCCGAAATTGCAACATGAGATGATGTATCCCAAGCCAGCGCGGAGAAACGGAATACATGAGTTCAACAACTCCAACGAAGACCGGCCCCTTCACACCCACAGATTGGCAAACCATCGTCGAGGCCCACGCGCGAATCGCGCCGCACATTCACCGCACCCCAGTTCTGACATCGAAATCGCTCGACGCGATGGCAGCCGCCCGCATTTTCTTCAAATGCGAGAACCTCCAAAAAACCGGCTCCTTCAAAATTCGCGGCGCGACTAACGCGATATTCTCCCTCAGCGACGAAGAAATTTCTCATGGCATCGTGACCCAATCCAGCGGCAATCACGGCGCCGCAGTCGCTTGCGCGGCGGCCTGGCGCGGCGTTCCCGCATGGATCGTGATGCCGAAAAACGCTCCGGCAGTGAAGCGAATCGCGATCGAAGGATACGGCGGGCGCGTCACGTTGTGCGAGCCCACCATGACTGCCCGCAACGATGCCACCCGCCGCATTCAAACCGAAACTGGCGCGCATCTAGTTCATCCCTACGACGATGACCGCGTAATCGCGGGTCAAGCTACCGCCGGCAAAGAGCTTCTCGAAGCGATCGGCGATCTGGACGCCGTGTTCGCTCCGGTAAGCGGCGGCGGCTTGCTGAGCGGGACGTGCCTCAGCGTGAAAAGTATTCGTCCGGACCTCAGTGTTTTTGGATGCGAGCCGGCGCAGGCCGACGACGCCTATCGTTCGCTCCAGACCGGCACGCTGCAGACCTTGGACGCGAGCGACACCATCGCGGATGGGTTGCGGGCATCGCTTTCGCCTCGCACGTTTGCGATTTTGCGCGAGCACGTGGCGGGAATCTTGCGGGTCAGCGAGGACGAGATCATCTCGGCGACCCGCCTGGTTTGGGAACGCATGAAAATCATCGTGGAGCCCTCATCGGCTGTGGCCATTGCACCGTTGTTAAAAGAAGGCGCCGTTGCCGGATTGGGCCTGCCAGCCCGAGCAGACGGCGGAAAGTTGAAACTGGGCGTGATTTTCTCAGGTGGAAACGTAGATCTCTCCACCCTGCCCTTTTGAGCCAACCTCCACCCGCCACCAGAAATTGTAGGGGCGGCAGCACTGCTGCGCCCATCTCGGCAAGATCTCAGCGACGCAATCCTTCGACCCAGCGAATCCGTCATCCAATGTCAACTCATACGTTATCTGACATTCGGTAAATGACGTGCTATCCTTCTTCGTGTTACTTCAACATATCGTTCGAACAATTCCGAAACATCCTCCAAGATCTCCCATCCGCGTCTCAAACGCTGTAAATCCTTTACCATCCGCACATACAAGAAATGTCCCCGTAACTCCTTTGAAATCCGCACTTACAAGACACGAGACTTAAAGCTCTTTAGAATCCGCACTTACAGAAAGAGGCGGGGGGTACCCACATGCGACAACGAGCCCGAAATTTGTGGGATCGCAGCATCGTTCTCAGTGATCCCAATGGGTCTGCCACAGCGAACGTCTGCTACAGCGAAGGACAGGGTCTCTTGACACAGACCAAACCCACTTATAGCGTTTCAAGTCCCGGTACCCTCAATCAATCACGCCCCAGCCCCGGTGTTTCAATGCTCTTCTACCCCACGCATCTCAAAGGAGATCGACCATGGCCGTCTATGTCCCCCTTCCCGGTAGCAAGCGGACTTTATTGCCCAATTCGCGTCCAGCTGGCCCAGTGGACCCCTCGGAGATTGCCAGTCTGACTGTCCGGGTGCGCTCGACTGGCGACACTGCAGCCTTGGCAAAACGAGTGTACGACCAAGCCAGCCAGCCGTTGGCGAACCGCACCTACATGACGCGCGATGAATTGGCCGCGCAACACGGAGCATCCAAGGACGATCTCGACAAGGTTGAAGCGTTCGCTCAGAAGCACAACTTGTTCGTGGTTCACCGAAACGTGGCCGAGCGGTCCATCGTGCTGCGGGGAAAGCTGAGCGACCTGCTGGCAGCGTTTCCCGCCGACGTCCAGATTTACCATCATTCGACGGGAACGTATCGCGGGCGGCAGGGAGAGATCTCGATTCCGCAAGAGCTCGACAAAATTGTCACCGGCGTGTTTGGTTTCGACACGCGGCCGAAACACCGGAGCGCGCGAGTCCAACACCTCGTGAAGAATGGGCCGGGCGGAGCGAACGGTGTTGCGGCCACAGAGTTCGCTACGCGCTACAACTTCCCGACCAGCTTCAATGGCGTCACGTTGGACGGCACCGGCCAGACCATCGCCATCATTGAATTGGGCGGCGGATATCAAAACAGCGATCTGCAAGTTTTCTTCCAGGAAATCGGAGTCGAATTGCCAAGCGTGGTGTCGGTTTCGGTCGACCATGCGGCGAACGATCCGACAACGCCGGACTCTGCCGACGGCGAAGTGATGCTGGATATCGAAGTTGCAGGGGCGGTGGCGCCGAAGGCGAAGTTCGCGGTGTATTTCGCTCCGAACAATGGGGACCAGGGATTCATCGACGCCATCAGCGCGGCGGTACACGACACGGAACGCAACCCGAGCGTGATTTCAATCAGCTGGGGCGGGCCCGAAGTAACCACCGATCAGCAGGGGGTCAACGCGTATCACGAGTTATTCACGGCCGCAGGAGCGCTGGGCGTTACCGTGTGCATCGCTTCGGGTGACCACGGCACTGCGGACCTGGACGCGCAGGATTGGGACAACAAGATTCATGTCGATCACCCTGCGTGTGACGACATGGTCCTGGGCTGCGGCGGGACCCAAATTAATGGCGGCAACGATGTCGTGTGGAATGACGGGACACCGTTTGACACCAGCGTGCCGGGAGGTGGCGGATGGGCCAGCGGAGGCGGCATCAGCGAGGTCTTTGCGATGCCCGCATATCAGACGGGCGCGAATCTTCCGGTGTCGATTGACTCGGGAAAGCCGGGGCGAGGAGTACCGGACATTGCCATGAGCGCGACAAATTATTTCACGCGCGTGGATCGCTCGGAGGGAGCTTCGGGCGGCACCAGCGCAGTCGCGCCATTGATGGCCGGGTTGGTGGCGCTGTTGAATCAGGCGAAGCAGAAAAATGTGGGGTTCTTGAATCCGTTCTTGTATTCAAACGTCTCGAAAGGCATCTTTCATGATGTAACCGTGGGAACAAACGCGATCACGAACACGGTCAAGGGCTACAACGCGGGGCCGGGTTGGGATGCCTGCACGGGATTGGGAACCCCTGATGGCACTGCGATTTTAAATAATTTGTAGAATGCGCGCAGGGACTCGATGCTCTCCACGGAGACGGGCGCAACGATTGACGCGCAACTCTCATCACGTGCGGGCTGCCTGAGCGGCTGCGCAGAAGCGCTACCAAGCGCCTTCTTTGCCGCCCCACCACCAAATGAGGCCGAGGGTGGCTGTGTTTTGCTCCTTGCTGAGCACACCCTGGGTGCTGGTGAGGAACGACGGTTGATTTGAAAAATCGCGGCGCCATTCGTAGCGCATGAGAAATCCTTCGCTCAGTTTGTAGTCGAAGGTTGCGGTCGTTTCCTTCAGGGCCTGGTTGAGTCCACTGAACATACCGCCGCGGTCGGAGAGATACTCGGCGCGAGCGGCGGCCGCGAAATGTTTGGAGAATTCGTAGCGGGCATAGCCTGCCGTGCCACCCACATGAGAGGGAGCGGCCGAGCGGCCCGGCGCCTGGTTGCGCCACAGGCGCTGAATGACGTAGTCGCCTTCGAGCGCGAAGCTTAGTTTTGGGTTGGCCTGCCAGGTGACGTAGCTGTCGAAAATGTGGAGCAGGCCGTCTGGCGCTGGGGTAATCGCCGTGAAGCTCAGGCCTGGTTGGACGGGAATAGGATTTGTCGGCGCGCTCACCACGCGGTTGGGATGTTCCTGGCCAAGATAATAATTCACGACCCAGGTCACGGACTTTTTGGGCTTGGCGGTGAATCCAAACAGCTCGTCTTTGAATCCATTGGTGGCCTCCACCTGGTTGGTCCCGTTCACGATCCAGTAGTTGAGAGAAAAACGATCGTTCACTGGGTAGGTTACGCGAACGCCCATATGGTAGAACGGCAGGAAATCGAAGTAGAAGGAACGGGAATAGTTCATCTGATCTTTGGTGTAGTTGCCTTCGATTCCCAGCGAACTGCTCCACTTGCCGAAGTCGATGGTCAGGCCGTTGCCTACCGCCGCAACGTAGGTTCCGTACGCTTGAAAAATATTTTGATAGATCGATGGGCGGGGTTCGTTGGCGGGATTGCCTTGCAACGTGTCGGTGGCCTGACCGTATTGCAGATCGAGGCGCGCGCCGAAGCGGCGTCCGGCACTCACGTCGGGTTCATGATCGAAGATGACCGATGCTTGGTTCAAGTTGAAGTTGTTGCTGAGGACATCGTAGGCGCGTAGCAAATTCACGCGGCCGACGGGGGCATTGTAATTGTAGGCGTAGTAGCCGTCGAGGCCGAGATTGATGGTAGTGTCGCGAAGGAAGTTGAGCCCCTTTTGATCTGGTGGGACAGGTGCGGACGCGTCGATGCTCAACTGACTCACGGGCGTCGCAGAGGCAGGAGTGACGCTGTTAACGGGCGGCGCTACAGCACTGTTGGACGCCGAAGCCGATGCGGCGGGGGAATTTGCGGTCAGCAGACGCTTTAGCTCCGCGACTTCCGCTTCGAGGGCCTCGACGCGTCGCTCGAGGTCTGCAGGGGCGTTGGGCGATTCCGAGTCCGCGGTGCGCCGAGTTTCAGCTCGGGCGTCAAGTTTCTCCGCATGCGCGAAAAGAAGCCCGACGATGAACAAACAGATCATGGAAGCGCTGCGCCGGGCGGATGGGCTGCGATGGATTCTGCGAGTCTCGGCTTGGTTCAGCATGAGTGGCGTTCCCTTCTTACTGCTCGGGTTTCCCGAGATGAAGCAGGCTGAGTTATATTGCATTGGAAGTTTACGCGGCCATCCCCGGAGGAAATCGTTCCATGCGCAAACATATTCGCCGATCGGTATTCGTAACCATGCTCGTCGCGGGAAGCACCATGCTTTCATCCTCGGCGGCCGCGCAGCAGGAGATGCAACAGGTTCCTCAGCAACTTCAGCCGCCCGCCGGTGAGGGGTTACTGCTCCGGGTCCACGCGAACGGCGATCAAATCTATACCTGCAAAGGGGACGCTGCGCAATTCACCTGGGTGCTGAAGGCCCCGGAAGCGCAGCTCTTCGACAAGGATGGAAAACCTTTCGGCAAACATTTTGCCGGGCCATCGTGGGAAGCCAGTGATGGCAGCCGTGTGAGCGGCAAAGCGGTTGCGAATGCGCCTTCGCCCGACACCGAATCGATTCCGTGGCTGCTGGTCAACATCGTGGGCCACAGTGGCAGCGACGGCGTACTCACGCGCGCCACAACAATCCAGCGGCTAAACACCAAGGGCGGCAAAGCGCCTGCCGCCGGATGCGACGCGGGACACGCGGGACAGGAAATTCGCGTCGTGTATTCCGCCGACTATCTCTTCTACGCGCCCAAGTAACCGGCGTAACGTTAATCGAGAAAAAGTACGCTGAAAAAATGCGAAAGGCCCCACGAGCCGCCTGGCTCGCGGGGCCTTTCCTCTTGCAAGAACGGGGGCAAACCGCATTTGGTCGGGGGTGGTGGGTTGCGGCTTGCCCCAGTTGAGGCGGGTCGTTGGAGGACTACTTCGTGGTCATCGCGACCAGGACCTGCTCGGTGGAGCGGGGCCCCTGCGCGATTTCGTTGTTGGGGAGCTTGGGTGCGGGGTAGCGAAGATCGATGCCCAACTCGGCCAGATGCAGGTCGCGGACAACGCGCATACCGGCGACACGCTCAACGGTGATGCTGCTGGGGGCGTTGCTATTCTTGGTGTCGGTGGATGAGGTCATAACCATTGCGAAACCGTTCGGACCGTGAAGGATGATCTGCGCTGGGAGTGCGGCGGACTTCAGCGCAAACGTGTATTCGCCGGCGGGCAGTAAAACCTGGGACCAGCGAACGTCACTGTCGAGTGTGAAGCGGCCGTTGTAGGCGTCTTGCGCGGAAGCGGGCGCTGGGGAAGCGCAGACGGCGATCAGGCCGATCGCGATGATGGTGAGGATGCGGCTCAAATTATTTTTCATGGTGGGTCTCCTTTTCAAAACGCTGTGCTTGGCTGCACGCCTTTCGAAGGAGCATCTTGCGGGCCACACTGGCTGGGGTGCCGTCGATGCAAAACCGATTGATGGTGAAGGGTTTACGGAAACTCGGTCAGCGGCACTCGCGGCAACGCTATCCGATCGGATAGTTTTGCTATCTGGAGGGATAGCGGCTAAAGCAAACAAGAGAGAAAAGAAGAAGAACAAGAAAGGAGAAGAATTTACCACAGAGGGCACAGAGAACACGGAGAGTGTCCAGGCAAAAGGAACTGTTGGGGCGGATCAGGCTTTGTTGCGCTTTTTTAGGGTGAGGCGAAGATCGAGATTGCGGATCAGGCGGTGGAGGTAATTGGAGTGAACACCCAGGAGGCGGGCGGCTTCGGTGATTTTCCCATCGGATTGATCCATGGCGGTAAGGATGAGCTGACGTTTCAACTGGCGGACGGCTTCGTGATATGTCGATGAGCGCATCGATTGTGCTGGCGTTTCGTGCAACGTTTCGGGCAGGTCTTCAGGAAGGATCATTCCCGAAGAACCGAGAACGACGGCTCGCTCGACGGCGTTCTCCAGTTCGCGGATGTTGCCGGGCCAATCGTATTGGCTGAGCAGTGCGCCGGCGTCGGGCGAGATTCCGAGGATGCGGCGATTACATCTCTCGGCGTACTTGGCGGCGAAATATCCGGCGAGTAGGGGGATGTCTTCCTTGTGGTCGCGCAGCGCCGGCATGGTGATGGAGACGACGTTGAGCCGGTAGTACAAGTCTTCGCGGAAGGTGCCATCCTTGGTGGCCTTCTGGAGGTTTTTGTTAGTGGCGGCGATGACGCGAATGTTGAGCGGCATGGAGCGCGTGCCGCCGACCCGCGTGAATTCGCGCTCCTGCAGGACGCGCAAGAGTTTCGCTTGCATGCCCGGGCTGATCTCGCCCATTTCGTCGAGGAAGATCGTTCCGGTGTTGGCCATTTCGAGCTGGCCGCGTTTCTGGCAGACGGCACCGGTGAACGAGCCGCGTTCGTGGCCGAAAAGTTCGCTCTCCAGGAGGGTTTCGGTGAGCGCGGCGCAATTGATGGCGACGAAGGGTTGATCGCGGCGGGCGCTGTTGCGATGAATCGCGCGGGCGGCGAGCTCTTTGCCGGTGCCGCTCTCGCCGTAGATCAGCACGGTGGAAGGGGTGGCGGCGACGCGCTCGATGAGTTGGTAGACTTCGCGCATTTCGGCGCTGTCTCCCACCATGTCATGATCCAGATTCACTTCCGCGCGCAGGCGAAGGTTTTCGCTACCAAGCCACTCGACCTGGCGCGCGCTTTCCATGGCCATAGCGGCAACGCCCGCGACGGCCGTGACCAGCTGAAGATCGTCGTCCGTGAAACGCACCACCGGATTTGCAGTGTCGAGATAAATCAATCCCACGGCTTTGTCGAGATTCAGCAGCGGAACGCAGATCAGCGAGTGCACCGGAGGGGTGCGCGGAGTTTCGCTGGGGTCGTTGCTAAGAATACCGATGCGCTCCTGAAAAACCTGCTGCGCGAGATCGCGATCCACGTGGACGGGGTGCTGCGGGCCTGCGACACGGTCCCAAGCGACGACCGACGAAAACTCCTCAGGATCGGTGCCGGCGAGAATCGCTCCGCGCTCGGCGGGAACGACGTCGAAGATCATGCCGAGGAGTTGCCACTGCAGCGATTCGACGTTGCGGATAGAACCGATGGCCGTCGTGATTTTCAGCAGGGTCTGTAGATCGCGAGCGGTTCGTTCGCCAGTTGGTAGCGCCGCCAGTGCTTCGGGATGCAGGTAGCGGGCATCCTCGCGGCGGAGCCGCGTAGTGGCCGCCGCGTTGTTGGAGCCGTCACTCAATTCGACGGGATTAGGAAAGGTGGCGGTGGGCTCTTCCCGCAAGAAGAGAAATGTGGAACCACCCACAACGATTTGGTCGCCGTGGGCCAAGGGTCGTTCGTGCACCGGAAGGCCATTCACGAACGTGCCGGAGAGGCTGCCGAGGTCTTGGACCGCGCATTGGCCAGCGTCGAAGCTAAGCTTGCAGTGGCGCGGGGCAACCATACTGTCGTCGATGATCAGGTCGTTCGAGAGCTCGCGCCCAATCAACAGGGCGCCATCCTTCAAGGGGAAGACCGAGTCACGTAACGGACCGCTAATGGCGGCGAGTCTTGGGTTCACGGTTATGGTGGCGGCCGAAAAATCCCAGCCTTCTCCAGAGCACGGCGGGATTGGCTGCATAGTCTACCCCGACTCCCAGTCACGCGCCACTGGTCTTAGGAGCGGGTAGTGGGTCAGTTTCCGGTTGACCGCGTTCTATCGGGGACTTTAGCGGGAGGACACCATGAATCGAGAACGGGCGCCGAAGATTGTGTTGGTGTTGGTGAGATTGCTCTTTCCGGCTGCGATTTATCCCGTACCGAGGCGAGAGAATCGGCCGTTCGGGTGATAACCTGATAGGTTCTTGCGGTTTTTATGGCTTTCGAAATCTGTTTCAGAAGCCACAGTGATCGCAACTCGGCGGCGATATTCGAGATCGTGTTCGAGAGTTTAGCAACCTCGTCCTGGCGTTAACTAGCAATTTTACTGGTCGGCGCGCTCCACCCACAAGGCCATATTTCGGGCTTGTTAGTGACGGCGTTGGGTGAAGTTGGCGATTGACTGTGCGCTCGGGAGAAGGAAGAGAGCCGCGATACCGAAGCCGATGATGTAGAAGATGATCATACTTACTCTCCGTCCGTATTGTCCCACCCCGCGTCAAAGCCCTATGTCGATCTCCGGCACATCAGCCAAGTCATAGGGTCTTTTCTTCTTTAGTTTGGCACTTTGGGATGCAGTTAAAGTGCCTTGGGCCACAGAGAAGCATGCCCGGGGACACCGACTGCTGCACGATGACTGTAAGTTACGTTACCGGGCTACTGGTTTTGGCCAGAATCCACTTTTCCGATGACCGCGTTTACCAGGACCCTTTGAGTAGTGGTAGTGTCATTAGATAGATAGCAGCGAAGCCGATGAAGAGATTCATATCTTCGTCGCAGGAGACCCGTCGTGCACAAGAGACTTTCCAATCCCTCGACGAACGTAGCCCTGTTTCTCATCATTCTCGCGGTCGCAGTGTCGCTGAGAGCAGCTGGACACACACTCATCATTAACGGGGAGTCCACAGAAGTCCCCGTCATTTTCGTAAGTAGCCATCCTTATGTTGGCCTAGAAGCTCTCGCAAGTGCTCTCAATGGTTCGGTCAGTTCTTCTGGTGCCATAGTTGCTCTCAGTCTCCCCGCCAGTTCCGCTAATCGCGCTCCATCTCCAACAACCGCGTCTGCGCCCCCCGCACCTGCCGCGCAGACGCAAGCGGCACTATCGAACCAAGGATTTTCAAAGCAATTTCTAAACGCTGGAATCGAGCAGATGTCCACTCTGCGTGAATGGCACGCAGCGCTCGACTCCGCCATCCAAAATGGAATCCCTCTATCGGCAGGTCTGCTTGCTCCGTATCGAGCGCAAGCCGCCACGAATCTTCGCTTGGCCGAAGTCGCTGCTGTCACACCTTCCGATCACAGTGCCTCTCAGCTTTTGAACAAAGCATTTCAGAACATGACAAAACTCGCCGATAGGTACGTCGACATGCGCGCGAACATGACTTACATCTCGTCAGACGCGCTGCAGAATGACGGCCTGAATCAGCGCCTCATTGCCTGCGGCCGCTCGCTCAGATCAATGGCAGCAAGCGGGCAATTTGTTGATGACGGTTCGTGCGATTGAGTGTGGAGGCTGGCTTTTGCACTCGCGATAGCTTGGGTGCTCTTCGTTATGTTGCCAGGGGCTCCGATAACTGTACTCCTGATTCTGCTCCCACCCGGTTTGCTGTATATCATTCTCAAGGTCAAGAGTCGTCACAAAGCAACGCGTCTTGAAATGACTCCTTGATTCACGATGTAGCCCAGCTCCCGGTAAGGCGCGTAACCGGAAACTGACCCACTACCTAGGAACGGGGGCAGTGGTTGCATGGTGGGTCGAATTCGGTTGAAATGTGGGGCGTTACCTAGTTACCTTGGTTTAACACCGAGTCCCAGTACTGTGTATTGCCGCCTTGGTGCGCTTGTTTTTGGATTTGGCGTATTGCCTAAATTTTCACTTGCGGGCGCTGTGGACGGTGGTACGCTCTCGAATTGGGTAGTGGAGGCTAGAAGTGAGTGCAGCAGCTCGATTTTCGGGGATTGAATCCCGGCGCAGCACGCGGATCGATCGAACCGTGCCGCTGGTGGTGGTGGGCCAGACGAAGATGGGTTTGTCGTTTCAGGAGCGGACTTCGGCTGTGAGTCTGAATTTGCACGGGTGCCGCTATCCGTCGCGGCATGATTACGCCGTGGGTTCGTGGATCGGGCTGCAAGTGCTGGAACCGAACGGAGAAAGCAGTACTCCGGTCATGCGCGCACAGGTGCGGTCGATCCATCCGCCCATGAGTCCGCGGGAGCTGTACCAGATTGGGGTAGAACTGGAATCACCGGCAAATGTTTGGGGTGTACCTACTCCACCTGAGGACTGGATGAAAGCGCTGGGAGCGAACGGGTCGAGAATGCAGGAGGCGACCGCGGCGGTGCCCGCGCGGGAGCCGGAAGCAACGACATCCGCGCCTGCCGCAAAATCAACACCTGCGGAACCCGAGTACCGCAGCACGGGTGTCACCGCGTTTCCCTCGCAGCCACCGGCTGCGGCGGCGAAGCCAGAACGCGTGGTCATCACTTCGGATCAACTGGTCGCTGCGGTTCACGGCAAATTGCAGACTGCGGCGGAAAAGGCCGTGCATACGGCCATCAACGACCACCTGATGAGTGCGGTGCGCCAGGCGTTAACCAAGATAGATGATGTGTGCAAGGCCAGCGTGCACCAGATCGAGGAGCACTCCGAGCAGCGCCTGGAAACCATGATGCGCACGGCTCGGGAAGAAGTGCTGAGCCGGATGGAAGTGCGGCTCGCGGAAGACCGAACGCGCTGGGAAGAACACCAGGAAGAGTTCCACGGCCGGACGGAGGAACTGTCGGAGCGGCTCGAACACCTTGCCGCGGAGACGCAGCGGTGCCTGACCCAGGCGCAACGGTTGCTGGAAAAAACCAGCAACGAGGTGGAACCGCGGATACGCGAGCAGCTGGCCCATTCGGTCACGCGTGTCACGGAGGATTTTGAAGCGGCGGCTACCCGTGTCTCTGACCGGCAACTGGTTCGCCTGATGGAAGACAAGTTGATGGTGACGCGCGAGGCGGCGGCGCAAATGGACGCCTGCAGCGCGGGGGCGCGTGCGCAACTGCAGAGTTCCGCGAACACGACGATGGAGGAGTTCAAACGACAGTCGGAAGTGCAGGTGGACCTGATCATTTCGGAAGCGACGCAACGCGTGATGTCTTCGCTGGCGGCGCTAGAAGCGGAAAATCGCGCGGCGTGCGAGACGCGGCGCCGGACGATTGAAAGCGACGTGGCGCGCGCGACGGAGCAGTCTACCGAGCAATTCCGCACGGGTATGAAAGCGTTTCTGTACTCCTGCCTGGTGGCGGCGGTAGGGGCCGTGGACGAACACGCGAAAACCACGCTGGACGGCCTGAAAGATCCCGGCAAGCCGATTCGCGAAATTGGCAGCGCAAGCAATACGGGCAATGGCACGGCCGAGGGTGCGATGGCGGCCGCGAACGAAGTGGAAGCCGGGCCGCAAGGGTCGTAACGCCGAATTTTCCAGGTTCTTCCCTTCGTGGTTAGAGTTAGCGTGACTGTGGTTTGATGCGGCCGGCCGCTTCAAACAAAACTTCCGACATTCCTCAACAGACTAACTAAATTACAAGAGTGCCGCTTGGCGAGACTTCGGGTTATCGACCGCCATCGATGCTGCAGGGTCCAGAGCCGAAGTACGCGATCATCAGAGCCGCTCCGAGCATGGACACATTCTTCGCGAACATCGCTTGTTGGGTGTGCACCATGACGGGGTCCTGCAATTTCCAGAACGCGTGCATCATGAATGTGACGGGTATGAGAAACGCGACGAGCGTCCACGCGCCCCACCGGGCTTTGTAGCCAAGGGCGATGCTCAATCCACCAGCGAGTGCCATCACTCCGGAAATCGGGACCAGGAGCCCGGGTAGCGGGACACCGAGTTGAGCCGCGTGCTCAATGCCCTCCCTGGAAAAATGGCGGGGAGATGCGGTTATAAAGATCAAGGCGAAGAGGATCCTTCCGGCGAGAACGAGGTAACGCATGAGATTGGGCTCCGTCCCTTAGTGAGATTTATATCACTACTAGTGATAGGTGTATCATCAACAGGAGGGGATGTCAAAAAGGAGGCCGCTCGCTTGGCTCACGATCTGGATAAAGAACTCGACACGCCGCGCCCGCGACGCGGGTCTCCCGCGCAGACCCGGGAACGGCTGGTGGCCGCGGCTGCACGCCTGTTCAATCGCGCCGGCTATCACGGCACGGACTCCAACCAGATCGCTCGCGAGGCGGGTTATGCGACCGGCGTCTTTTACAAACACTTTGCCGACAAACGCGAGATCTTTTTGGCGGCCTACGAAACCTGGGTCGTTTCGGAATGGAAGGCGGTTGAGGATCAATTGTCGTCGGGTGGCACGCCGGAAGCGACCGCGCGCAAACTCGTTGCGCTAACGGTGGATTTCCATACGCGCTGGCGAGGGCTGAGAACTTCGCTGATGGAATTAGTGGCTGGCGACGCCAAGGTTAGACGTTTTTATCGCGAGCAGCGAAAGCGGCAACTGGACTTGATGTCCAGGATTCGTGGCGAGATTGGTGCGCCGCGACATCGTCGCGAAGAGGATGCGATTCATTTGTTTACGATGGAGCGGACCGCGGACGCGATATCGCAGGGTGAATTGCGAGACTTGGGACTGGATCGCGACGTGGCGATTGACGCGCTGGTGAAGAAAGTTGCTGCCCTGCTGGCCTAGCGGGATGGGGCGCCGGGCTAAAGCCCAGCGGCTACATTACCGTGGAGCTTCCACCAACGCGAACGAGCAAACTTCGATCCCTTCAGTTCACTGGGCCCAGGCCAGCCCATCCGGTTGCTTACCCGTTGGGATTTCACTGGTGACCTCCAGGGATTTCAGGTCTACGACGACGACTTTGTCTTTACCGCTTACGGCTACGAAGGCTCGGGAGCCATCGGCTAAGATCAGGATGCCCGCGGAGCCGCCACCTAGATTCAAGCCTTTGATTTCTTTGTGCGTCGCAGCGTCGAGAATCTCGAGATTGGATCCGTTGGTTGCGGCTGGCCCTAAGCCGGAAATCAGAACGCGCTTGCCATCGGGAGTGAACTTCAAGCGATTTGCGTGATTCACCGAGATTGGGAAAGTCTGAATGGCTTTCTTGCCGGCGACGTCGATGATCGTGACGGTGCCGTCCTGCGCGTTTGCGCCCCAGATTTCCTTTCCGTCGGGCGAGACGTCAAATCCTTCCACAGCTTGGCCCGATGGGATATTCGTTATCCTCCAGGTCTTTCGAGGCGCTCCTGGACCGGGGCCCGGACCCGCGCCGGGCGGAGGACCGCCACCAGGAGGCCCAGCTTGCGGGGGAAACGAGGGCATGACTTGCTCGATGATGCTGATGGTGCCGGAATTGACATTCGCAGTGAAGATGCGGTCGAACCTTTCGGACACCTCGATCATATGCGTGCGATCCTGCCCGGTACCGAGAACCCAATCGATTTTTTGCATCGCGGGATCGTAGCGACCGAAGGCTTTGTTGGTCTCCACGGTGAAATAGAGTTTGCCGCCAGCGAAGGCCAGCCCGTGAGCGGAGCGCAAAGCGCCAAGATTGATGGGAGGCAGAGGCTTCTGCGCGATGAGGTCGACCACGGAAATCGTGTTTAGATTGCTGTCGTTGCCCCCGTAGTTCGAGATGTAGGCCACTTTGCCGTCGGGCGACGTGACGATTTCGTGAGGATCTTCACCGACGGGAACGCGGGCGACGATTTTCAAGCTTGTTGGATCGACAATGGCGACGGAATCGTCGCTTTTCTCGAGGATCAGCAGCGCGGGCGATGGAGTTTGCGCCACAGCCGATTTTGCACTCACCAGGAGTAAGAGAAGGAATGGCGCTATCGTCCGGTGAATTGAAGCCTGCCGTGCGTGTATTGCGGCCATGGTTGCTCGTCCTTTCGCTGAAACGGAATTTTTTCGAGCGTTCGTCTCACTGACACTTTGCCGCACTTTATTTGGCGGGGCTCGGTTTGGCTAGCTCCTCCTGGACACGAGGAGGAAGCGATTTGATGCGCGCAATATAGGCGGTGATGGTCCACAACTTTTCATCCGAATCCCATTTGCCGTTCGCAAACATGCCGGAGTGGCGGATGCCATGCTTGGCAATCCAGAAAATTTGCGCTTCAGAGTATTGCGTGCCCGCGGCGGGAAGGTCGGGGATCGGCGGATACAAAGTGTCACTGGACTCGTTAGGCTTTCCAGGAGTGCCATGGCATCCGGCGCATTCGTTGGCATAGAGCTTGCCACCGGCGATTAGATTTTCTTCCGTCGGCGCGATCGGGTTCGGAACCTCGGAGGCCCGGCGGCGGACCGATGCATGGACCGCGGAGGACATCAACGATCGTTCCCAGGGCGACGGCGGAAGGTCAGCTCGGACTTCCGCGAGACCGAGTCTCATGTAAAGGACGCCGCCAATCGCGAGGACGAGCAGCGTGGTCACTACGCCGAGGATGAAGTGTTTCAATTTGTAGCTCCCTTTCGCGCGGCCGGTTCGGACATGAACCTAGCTAGCGGCACGGATGCTTCGAGGCTTCGCGCGCTCCCGGGCAAGAAGCTGAGGCTCGAACCATCAACAAAATTGCGTCGTGAACCTCATGGCGCAAAGTCCACGGCGCTCAATCGGCGCCGGTAGCCGACGACGCTTTATCTTTCAGCTTGAGTTTGCCTTCGGCCTTGTTTTCTTCCAGAAATTCACGCAGCTCCTTGGCCGTGTCCAGCAGGCGAACCCACTGCTCGTAGTACAAGGTCACGGGAAAACGCCCCAAGCCATAGACACTTACGCCTCCCTTTTCGCCGACACGAAAATCGAGTTGGCCCGTTCGGTGCCCCGGCTTTTGCTTCTCGAGCTCTGCGAGACGCGCTTTGAGTTCCTCGTATGACGGCTCAGCCATGTGCCCTCCTCGGTTGATAAGCAGGCGTTCGCCATTATACTCAAACTGGCGGGTTCGGCGGTCCAAGGAGCGCTTTGAGAGAGCGCGGATTCCATGGTTGGCGGAGCCGTGCAACTTTCGACCGTGGCCCGGGTTCAATTTGCGACCTACGTTCAGTGATGAGGTCAGGTGTTTCCGGTTACCAGCGACGAGCTGGTGAGAATCGATTACGATAGTTGTGCCTCATCTTCGATGATTCACGGGGGCTCTCTGGTGTCCAGCGGGAACCAAATCCGCGGCGTGGAGGAAAAGGTTAAGAAGAGGTGCGAACACCCTCCAACGCGCTTTTTTCCAGCATGTTGACCCGCGCTATCGGCCCAGTTACCGCGATGTCAAAGTGAGGACGTGTCCGGCATCAACGCCGACGGTGGGCAACCATTCCCAAGTAAAATCTATCTTCTAGTCATGGTTTATTTCGCGGAGTTTGGTGCCTTGGGGACTGCGCGACGCACGAGAGCGACAAATTTAACGCATGGGCGGGTTCATGAAGATCAATGGGTTTGGATGGAGTCGAGGCGCGATCCTGGGTAGTTCCCTTTTGGCGTTCGCGTTGCCGTGGTTCAGCGCATCCGGGCAAACGCCGGACGCGCAGGCGGCAACCGCCACGCAGGCCGCGCGGATTCCCGCTCGCGTAACACAAACGCTGGATGAGGGGAATCGCGTGACGCTGCACGGAAATGTGCATCCCATGGCGCGAGCGGAATTCGATCGCGGCGCGGTGGCGGATTCGGAACCCGCAAGCCGTATGACACTGCTGCTGCAGCGCAGCTCCGATCAGGAAACGGCGCTTCGCCAGTTGCTCGAGCAACAACAGGACAAGACCTCGCCGAACTATCACAAGTGGCTCATACCCGATCAATTCGGAAAGCAGTACGGTCCGGCGGATAGTGATATTCAGGCGGTGACCGACTGGCTGACTTCGCGCGGATTTACGGGAATCAAGGTCGGCGCCGGCCGGACTACGATCGAGTTTTCTGGAAATGTGGGCCAGGTGCGAAACGCTTTTCAGACCGAGTTCCATCACTTTTTCGTGAACGGCAAGATGCACGTTGCGAATGTGTCCGATCCGCAGATTCCGGCGGCGCTTGCCCCCGTGGTGGGCGGCGTGCTCTCTCTGCATGACTTCCGGCCGAGGGCCCAGGTGCAAAAGCTTGGAACATTCCGTAAGACCAAAGCAACCGGCGAGGTGAAGCCGCTGTTTACCTTCGCAGGGTGCGGAGCGAGTTCTACGGTGCCTTGCTACGCGGTTGGGCCGGGTGACTTTCAGAAAATCTACAACGTGCCGTATACGCCCGGGACTTCGGATGGCACCGGGGTGACCATCGCGATCGTGCAAGATTCCAACATCAATATTGCCGACGTAACTTCGTTTCGCAGTCTCTTCGGACTTCCGGCGAATTTTTCCACCAGCAACATCATTTTGAATGGCCCGGATCCCGGGATTCAGGGCCCGGACAGCTTCACCGGCGACGAAATCGAAGCAAACCTCGACGTGCAATGGGCGGGCGCGGTGGCGCCGGGCGCGACCGTCGATCTGGTGGTTTCTCAAGACTCCCTGAGTATTGGGACCGCGGGAATCGATCTCTCCGCGATCTACATCATCGACAACAACATCGCGCCGATCATGAGCGAAAGCTTCGGCTCTTGCGAAGCGGACCTCGGAGTAAGCGGCGAACAGTTCTACAACCAGCTGTGGCAGCAAGCTTCCGCCCAAGGGATCACTGTCAGTATTGCTGCGGGTGACATTGGATCGGCAACTTGCGATCCCTCCTCTACGGCGAGCAATCAGGATGTGGCTGCGCTTGGACTCGCGGTGAGCGGACTGGCATCGACGCCCTACAATGTTGCTCTCGGCGGAACCGACTTCCAAAATGGAAGCGTGCCCTCGCCCTTTTGGAACACGACGAACACCACGAGCGGTACGTTGACGCAGGTCTCCGCGAAATCTTACATTCCGGAGTCCACCTGGAACGATTCCTGCGCCGAGCCGGCCACCGCGGGCAATGTGGCTCTGAATAAATGTACGGCGGCCACCATCAACGCAAACAACAATCCCAGTGCAATGACGTTCGGAATTGATCTGGTTGCGGGGGGTGGCGGACCGAGCAGTCTTACGTCGGGTGGAAGCCCTGTTAACCCCATACCGATCTGGCAAAAGGGCACTACCGGCATCAGCGCGACGGAGACGTTCCGAGTTCTCCCCGATATTTCGTTTTTCGCGGGGAATGGTTTCAACGGCAGCTTCTACATCATCTGCCAACAGGACGCGAATACCGGCACGGGAAGCAGCACCAGTTCGTGCGACCTGAATTCGCCGTTCAACGATTTTCAGGGCGTAGGAGGAACGTCGGCGTCAGCACCGGCGTTTGCTGGCGTTATGGCGCTGGTCAACCAGAAGACCGGCCAGCGTCAGGGCAACGCGAACTTTGTGCTGTATCAGCTATACAAGAAAAACACCGCGGGGACCATTTGCACCTCGAACGCCGCCGCTGTGACCGCGACAGGCTGCATTTTCTACGATACGGTGACGGGGAATAATTCCGTGGCGTGCCTGGGCGGGTCTCCGAACTGCAGCAACACGAGCACGGCCGCAAATCAGTTCGGCATCCTTGTCGATCCAGCTACCCCAGCGAATCCGGCCTGGGTGACGACAGCGAACTATGACTTGGCGACGGGGCTTGGCTCGCTGAACGTCGCAAACCTTCTGACGGCGTGGTCGACTGCGACGTTCACCGCGGACACGGTTGCGATTACAAGTACGACTCCTACGGCCCCCATAACGATCGCCCACGGAACCCCGGTCACCTTCAATATCAAGGTGACGCCAACGCCGGCGAACGGCGGGACCGTGTCGTTGCTTGCCACACCCGCATCCGGAACTCCTCCCACGACGGCGGGCAATCCCCAATTGGGAATCGGCTCGTTTTCGGAGAACACGTCCATTGTGCTCAGCGGCGGCACAGCGAGCATCACTACAACCCAGCTACCAGGTGGAACGGCGTATCCGGTGGTGGCCAGTTACTCCGGCGATGGGACCTTTGCGGCAGGAACGTCAGCTCCGGTTACGGTTACTGTGACTCAGGAAGCGAGCAGCACGGCCGTGAGTGTCTGGACCTCCGACGCCAACGGAAACTTAATCAGCAAGAACGCAACGACGGCGGCCTATGGCTCCAATTACATCCTGCAGATCGCTGTGTCCGACAGCGGCGGAAATCAATGCGCCACCATCGTCGCAGCGTGCCCAACGGGAACAGTCACACTGACCGATAACGGCGGTCCGTTAAAGGATTTTTCGGGAAGCAACACCACAAAACTGAATAGCCAGGGATTCGCCGAGGATCAGCCGATTCAGCTCGTCGGCGGAACCCACAGCCTGGTGGCCGCTTATTCGGGAGACAACAGCTTCACGGCAAGCACTTCGACGGCGGATGCCTTCACGATCACGACTGCCCCCACGACGACGACGGCAAGCAGTGGCGGGGTGGCTTCGGTGCCGGTCGGCCAGGCGGTTACATTGACGGCGGCGATTGCCACAGGAAGCAACGGTGCAGGACCCACCGGGACCGTAACATTTACGGCGGGAGGCAAGACCATCGGTACCGGCACGGTAACCGGAACCGCAGCGACCTTGACGGGATCGGGATCAGGAACCGCTGCAAGCGGAACCGCTTCGGCGAGCGTTTCTTTCACGGCGGCCGGGGCGCAGAGCGTCACCGCAGTCTACTCGGGCGATGGCAACTACGCTCCGTCCACTTCGGCGGCCATCACCGTCACCGTAACAAGCGGAACGCAAGCGACCACCACGGTCGTGACACCGAGCGTCACGACCATCGCGTCAGGCGGCTCGGTAACCTTCACAGCGAAAGTGACTGGCACCACCAACAACGCCGCCGGACCCACGGGAACCGTGCAATTCATGAACGGGACCACCGCATTGGGCACCGCAGCCACCTGCACGCCCACGGCGGGCACGGCCTCGACTCCGGGAACGTGCACCGCAACCCTGATGACCACGCTGGCGCTTCTGAGTCCACCCGTTGCGCCCGCAAACCGGATCCGCAATTTGCCAGTGGGACCGATGTGGCTCGTCGCCGGGCTGTTGCTGGCTGCATTTATGCTTAGCCTGCGGCATCCGCGGTTTGCACCTTGGACGAGGCGCCTCGGATACGCCTGTGCGGGCGCCCTGCTCCTGGCTTGCGTTGTTGCAGCAATCGCGGGATGCGGAGGGGGTGGCAGCAGCAGCGGCGGAGGCGGCGGGGGCACCACGCCACATAGCGACAGCATTACCGGCGTGTATAGCGGCGATGGCACCTACGCAGCATCGACGTCAGCAGCCGTGACGATTTCGGTTCAGTAGAGAATCGCGAGCAAAAAACAACGGCGGCCGCAAAGTTTGCGGCCGCTGCCTTTTCTAGAGAGGACCTGGGATTCTTCCTATTTGGGCTAGTTGATCGAGGGTGGAAAAAAGACGTTCCAGAAAGTCGGCGAGGGCGTCGAGAACTCCACGGGCACCAGCGAACCTTCCCCGGTGGTCTGGGGCGGGCGGACCACCTTGGCCTCCACCTTGTTCTGCGTCTTGATATTTTCGACGGTGACCTTGGTACCTTCCGCCAGAGGCTCGGACATCACAATCATCGCGCCACTGGCGCTCACCGTGTGCGTATAGCCATGGATCGGCGGCTTGCCCGCGACGTGCACGACGACCGAGATGCGCAGAAGCACGCGTTGCGCGCGGCGCCGTTCTTCCGCGGTCGGCGGACGGTTTAGGGCCGGACGCGCGGAGGGCACCGGCAATGTTTTCGAATTCGTCAAAGGCTTCATAGTTCCAGACCCCAAAAGTCCATCTCCGGCGCGACAAGCTCGACGCCGTATTCCCAACCGCCTTCCGGGCGTTGCGTTCCCTTCCAAACAATCACTGCGGAATTGCTGGTCTGCGTCGCGACGTTGGTCAGGGCCAGGCGATGCTCAAGATTCAGATCGTGGTCGAGCACAACCATGCACCCGTAGGGATTAACGACGCGGGTATGAGCCTCCGCGCTGCACCGCCGCCCTTTTGGATCGTCCCATTCCAGGCGAATCGGAACACGTGAGTTCATGCGCCGCCCGCGGCGATTCTCGCTGTGGCGAGGCACTACTTGCTTCAATTCCCGGCTCTTTACAGGCATCTATCCCTCGACTAGGCCATGCTAAAGTTGGAGAGAGAGAGGGTCAATGGTACGTGAGCGGGATCGCGTTCCTTTGGGTAGCTGGTCGAACGGACAGGTTGGCCCGCACGGGCGGTTAAATTTGTGAAGAATCTGATCGTCAATGCGGATGACCTGGGGTGGACCGAGGGCGTGAATCGCGGGATCGCCGAAGCGCATCGCCATGGAATTGTAACCAGCGCGTCGCTGTTGGCGAACGGAACGGCGTTTGCGTCGGGAGTAGAGGTAGCGCGGTCGACGCCGGGGCTCGGGGTGGGCGTGCACTTAAATTTGAGTGATGGCGCACCGGTGGCGGCGCGGGAGCTGGTCACTAGCCTGGTGAACGATGCGGGAGAGTTCGAGAGCGGACCGGAGAACCTGCTGCTGCGCATTGCCAGCCGCGGTTTGACACTCCATGAAGTAGAGCAGGAATGGGAAGCGCAAATCGAGAAAGTGCGCGATGCAGGAATTCAGCCAACGCACCTGGACGGACACAAGCACGTGCACATGCTGCCGGGTCTGTTTGAGCTCGCGCTGCGGCTGGCGAAACGATACAAAATCGGCGCGATTCGCGTGGCGCATGAAGCTTCGAGCTTGCGCGCAGCGCTCTCTACCGGCGAGGAACTACACACCGCCGCAGTGCTGAAGCAGGGCGTGCAGGCGCGCGGATTGAAACTGCTCGCGCGCGATGCGCGGGAGCAAGCGGAGCGCGTCGGAATTTCTACGACCGACTATTTTTGCGGCATCGCGCAAACCGGCGAGATGACCAAGGAAGGGGTCGTGCAATTGCTGCGAAACCTGCCGGAGGGCACCACGGAACTGATGTGCCATCCGGGATACGCGGACGAAGCGCTGCTGCATACCCACACGCGATTGCAGGCTTCCCGGCAATCGGAGCTGGAGATTCTGACCGACGTGGAGATTAGAAATCTTGTCGCGTCACAGGGGATTCGCCTGATAGACTATGGACTTGTAGCCAGCGAAACATGAGAAATGACTCCACAATTCGCTACTCGGTGGTCGTTCCCTTCTTCAACGAGCAGGAGAACATCCCGCCGCTGTACATGAAGATCACCGAGGTCATGGACGCCATCGGCGAACCCTACGAACTGGTGTTTGTGGACGACGGCAGCCGCGACAATACCTTCAAGGTGCTGTCGGATATTTACGAGCACGATCATCGTGTGAATATCGTCCGATTGCGGAGAAACTTCGGACAGACCGCAGGACTGAAGGCCGGCTTCGATTTTGCGCGCGGCGAAATTATTATATCGATGGATGGCGATCTACAGCACGACCCGGAAGAGATTCCGCGCTTTCTGGAGAAGATTGAAGAAGGATTCGACCTCGTAAGCGGGTGGCGCTACGCGCGCCGCGATCACTGGCTGATGCGGCAGGTGCCCAGCCGTGTGGCCAACTGGATGATGGCGAAGCTTTCCGGGATCGATCTGCATGATTTTGGGACGACATTCAAGGCCTATCGTCGGGAAATCATTCAAGAGATTCAGTTGTATGGCGAGCTGCACCGGTTTATTCCGGCGTTGGCGGGTTCTACCGGCGCGCGAATCACGGAAGTGCCCATCACCGATCTGGCCCGGAAGAATGGGAAGAGCAACTATGGGATCGGCAGAACGCTGCGCGTCTTCCTGGATTTGATCATTGTGAAGTTTTTGCAGGATTACTCCACGCGGCCTCTGCAGTTTTTTGGCTTGCTGGGCGTTGGTGGAGTTTTGTTGGGGTCTTTGGACGCAGCCTATTTGTTGTACGAGAAGTTCGCGCACGGCGTGACCATCATGACCCAACACGGACCGCTGATGCTCGCCGGAGTTGCGCTTTTCGTAAGCGGCGTGCAGTTCATCTCTATGGGCCTCCTGGGTGAGATCATTGCGCGGACCTATTACGAATCGCAGAACAAGCCCATCTACGCGCTGCGCGAAGTGAAGAGTCATCGCAAGGAGATGGGCGACTCTACAGAGCAGACTCGCCCTTCCGGCAATTCTGAACGGTAACGTCAATTTCATTTGAAAGCCCCTCCGAGTAGCGCAGACACTCCTGTTTACGCTCAGCCTCGAAGCGTCTGTGTCCCGCTCAAACCAAGCAAGGTGCCGGCCGGCAAGTCATAATGGCTACAGCAGTAAGCCCACTATTCTGAGGATCGAACGATGAATCGCGAACAGTTCTATGAGCTGATGGGTGGAGAAGGCACGCTTGACTACGAGTTGTACCTGAACACCAAGGCACTGCTTTCCTGCCAGACAAAATTCGAGGAATTGTGCAACGCGGATGAGCTGCAGTTTCAGGTGGTACATCAAGTCGAGGAACTGTGGATGAAACTGATCGCGTACACCTTGCTGGATATCGACGAATACCTTCAGCAGGAAAACACCAACCGCGTGATTACGCTGTTTCGCCGCGTGCACACCGCGCAGCACCTGATGACTCAGCAAATTGCGCTGCTGGAGATCATGTCGCCAAAGGAATATCAGGCCATTCGGCAGCGACTGGGCAACGGAAGCGGCCAGGAGTCGCCGGGCTTCCGCGTCCTGTTGAAGATGTATCAGCCGCTGTGGGCTTCCTTCAAGGAACACTACCTCAACAAGCACGGCCTGACCCTGGAGAAAATCTACGACTCGGAATATTCCCACGGCGACGCCTACGTAGTAGCAGAAGCGCTGGCGGAGTTTGACGAACTGTTTCAGAAGTTCCGCTACGAGCACATGCAGCTGATTCACCGCACCATTGGATTCGGCTCGAAATCGCTAAAAGGGAGGCCCGTTGAGATTCTGGAAGACGGCATGCGGCACAAGTTTTTTCCTGAACTGTGGGAGATTCGCGGCGAGATGACCGACCGCTGGGGCGCCGAATATGGGACAAAGCGCGACCCGCTCGGCGGCCACCACTAAGGCCACGGATGCTTGAGTTTTTGGGCTGAAGGGAAGACCGGGCGCAGCGATTTAGCTTCGCTCAGGGAGCGACCCGGCGATACGCCCCTCGAAAGAAGAGCAGTGGCTCTCCGTCGAACACTTCCGTACTTTCGACTTCGCCGATGAAAATTGTATGGTCTCCGGCAACGTAGGACGCCGCGACGTTGCAGGCAAGGTGGACGAGAGCATCTTCGAGAAGCGGGATTCCGGTCGGTGTCCAGCGATAGCGAATGCCGAGCTTGGCTTCCGTGTCGAGGTTTTCTTCGGTCTGCGCGAAATACCTTGAAATAGCCACCTGGCTTTCCCTTAGGACGCTTACGCCAAAGCGGCCCTGTTTCTTCACCATGGGCAGCAGGTGCGCGCGCTGGTCCACGCAAATCAAGAGCAGCAGCGGTTCGAGCGAGACCGAGGTGACAGAGTTCGCGGTCATGCCGTGGACCCTGCCGGGCGCACGCTCAGCGGTCACTACGGTAACCCCTGTAGCAAATTGTCCGCAGGCTAAACGAAACTCGGCTGGAGTAGGAGCTTTCGTCGGCATATTCTGGATTTTCGAAGATATCATACTGGCGTGGTGGGAGCCTGCCAAAGTAGCGCCCTGATGATCACGCCGCAATCATTTGAACCGAATTAGAAAGATGACGCCAATCAAAACCAGGATAGCGATGGCGATGAGCGCGACAACCTGGAAAAACTGCTGGTCCCTGGGACGCTTGCTCGTTACCGGGATCTCATCCTCGGCCGAAACGAAGCTGAGACGCTCCTTCTTATAGGACCTCCACAGCAACAACAGCGGGAGTATTACAATCACAGAGTAGACCCCGGCACACGCGCAAATCGCTCTCAGCAGGTGCGCCGCCCTATTCCGGGCCTCGCTATATTGCCCTATCCACGCGAGCGTCAACCAAAGCCCCAGCAACTGAATGGAAAGCTCAGCAAAGATAAGCATTTTTATAAACGATTTGATCTTGAGTTCGTCGGCCTTGGACTCTACAAGATAGCCGCGACCGCGGACTTCGCCGCCAAAAACGACCACGCGGCCGGCCGGGTCGTCTCTGAACGACCGATTTACAATGGAGTCAAGAAGGCCCATATGTTTATTCTCCTTGGAGAGATTCCGCAGGCCTGGTTGCCTTCCCAGTTTCATCTCGAAAAACTCCACCGCTACCGGCCGCAAGTACGGGTGTGATGGCAAGGTTAACGCGTACAAAATGCCTGTAGCCTGGGCCCCGCACTTCAAACCGCGATCCGCATTCTGGGAAGCGTCTTACGTATAATGACGGTCTCGATTGTGGGTGATGTCCCCCGGGAACGCATTTGTTGAATAAACGGACCTGGAACGAAACGGAGAAATGCTCATGGCGCGGACGGTGGCAATTTTAGGTGGCACGGGGCCCGAAGGAACTGGATTGGCGAATCGCCTCGCGCGAGCGGGCGAGCACGTCGTGATTGGTTCTCGCGACCCGCAGCGCGCCCAGGACGTGGCGAAGCAATTGCGCGAACAGATCGGCGGATTGACGCAGATTGGCGGGACCGATAACGCTTCCGCTGCGGCGCAGTGCGAGGTCGCGCTGCTGACGGTTCCCTTCTCCGGCCTCACGCCGCTGCTCAAGCAATTGAAAACGGTGTGGAAGCCGGGGACGACTGTGATCGATACCACCGTGCCGCTGGCTGCTTCGGTGGGCGGCGCGCCGACGCGAATGTTGGGTGTCTGGCAAGGCTCGGCCGCCGAGGCCGCCAAGGAGTTGCTGCCGCAAGGCGTGAGCATCGCAGCGGCATTTCACAATCTGGGCGCGGCGTTGCTGACCGGCGACGCGGCAGTGGAGTGCGACGTCCTGGTCTGCAGCGATGATGACAAGGCCAAGCAGGTAGCCACCGAGCTAGCGGAGAAAATTCCCGGAGTGCGCGCCTTGAACGGAGGGAAGCTCGAGAATGCTCGGATCGTGGAATCAGTCACGGCGCTGCTGATTGGTCTGAATATTCGTTACAAGGTTCACAGCGCGGGCGTGCGGTTTACAGGATTGTTTTTGTAGAGGTTCTCCCGCTGAACGATCTTGCCGAGATGAGACGCAGCCGTGCTCCGACCCTACAATCGCAGCAGCGCGCGGGCTAGTTTGCGTTTGTCAGCACGAGACTTCATCACTATCGGCGCGACCACTACTCTCATGTCCAGGGTTTCCATTGCTTTCACTTGCGACTGATCTGCTGGATCCACTACGAAGGTGCCCGTGAAATCCGCGTAGAGTTTGGCCACGCCGCTGGCGGACGATTCGTACCCAAGCTGCGCCAGCATTTTGTCGGATGGACCCTTGAGCGATTTACCGCCGACGATGGGGCAAACAGCGATCACATCTTTACGCCGGGCGCGCAGGACTTCGCGGATCCCGCGGACCGCCAAGATCGGCCCGATGCTGATGAGCGGATTGCTTGGGCAGATGATGATGCGGTCCGCGTCGCGAATCGCTTCCAGCACGCCGGGCGCAGGACTCGCGGACTCCACATTGTCGAAATGAATGCCGCGCACGATCGGCTCGGCGCGACGCTTCACCAGATATTCCTGGAAATGCAGCGCGCCTTCGTCGGAATCAATGATCGTCGGCACCGGCTGGTCGGACATCGGAAGGATGCGCGACTTCACACCGAGCGCAGTACGAATAGACTCAGCGGCGTCGCTAAGTGATTTGCCTTCAGCCAGCATTGCAGTGCGATGAATGTGCGTAGCCAGGTCGCGATCGCCGAGATTGAACCAGTTGACGCCCCCGAACATCGCGAGCCGCTTCAGCGCGTGAAAAGTCTCGCCACGGAAGCCCCAGCCTTTCGCAGGATCGATGACTCCGGCCAACGTGTAAGTCACGATGTCGAGGTCGGGCGAAATTTTCAGACCATAAAGAGTGATGTCGTCGCCAGTGTTGACGATAGCCGTGAGCCGCGCCGGATCGGCAACATCGTAGAGCCCGAGCAGCAGCTTGGATGCGCCCACGCCGCCGGCCAGAGCGGCAATCGACATTTCCTTTGCGTTCTTCATGTAGACCGTAGGATGTGGGGCCAGACGTCGCAGCTACACCGCGAGACCGTCGGCGCCGCCGAGTACGTCGAGGCGTTTGCGAATCGCGGATGATGCGAACTTGTCACGCCGAATAAATTCCGGATAGAGAGCCAGTCGTTCGCGCAGGGTCAAGCCGCGGCCACTGGTCTCTGCGTCGAGCTTGCTGATTTGCGGCCAGGCTGCTTCGGGATTGATGAAATCCCTAGTGACCGGCGAGATTCCGCCCCAGTCGTTAATGCCCGCATCCAACAGCCGTGGAAAATCCGCATAGCTGAGATTGGGAGGCGCCTGAATGTTCATGTGCGGTCCGAGGATGAGACGCGCGATGGCAATAGTTCGAAGCATATCGTCAAGTGAGGGCTCCGGATGATTCGCCATCGGAATGTCGGGCTTCGCGCGAAAATTCTGCACGATCACTTCCTGAATATGCCCATATTTTTCGTGAAGCGCGCGAATCGCGAACAGCGAGTCGATGCGCTCTTCCATCGTTTCGCCGATACCGATCAAAATTCCAGTCGTAAAGGCCATCGAAAGTTGGCCGGCTTCCTCCATGGTGCGGAGCCGCAGCGCTGGCACTTTGTCCGGGGCTTTGGCGTGTGGTAATTCACCGCGCATCAACCGCACGCTGACGGTCTCTAGCATCAACCCAACACTGGCGTTCGAGTTTTTCAGCCGCTCAAGCGCCGCGCGATCCATCACGCCAGGATTGGCGTGCGGCAAAAGCCCGGTGTGCTCCAGAACGAGCTCGCACATGGCGGCAAGATAATCGAGCGTGCGCGCAAAACCCTGTTGCCGCAGAAATTCGCGCGCTTCTGGAAAAATGCGCTCCGGCTGATCACCAAGGCTGAACAACGCCTCCTTACAGCCCGCGCGGCGCCCTTGCTCGGCGAGCGCAAGCACCTCGTCGCGAGTCATGAAATGCGCGCCAGGCTGGCCGGGGTCCTTGCGGAAAGTGCAGTAGCCACAATAATCGCGACAAAGCGTGGTGAGCGGGATGAAAACTTTCTTCGAGAAGGTGATGGTGCTTCCCTTCCCCTGAGCGCGAAGTGAGCTTGCCGCCGCGAGAAGTTCTGGCAACGGAGCCTGCAAGGCGAGTTGCAGCGCCATGTCGCGTGTGAGGGCCTGACGGTCGAGCCCTTGCTCGGTAGCGGTCGTTGCAGCGACTCTAACCGTCGGACTTTGCCATGAAGTTTCTGGCCGCATATCAATGGGTATCTACAACGCACGACTGCCGCTTGATCGGCAATGATACCTTCGCAAAAACCGGCGCCGGACCGCCGCACTCCCAGCCGTGCGTCTTTCTCGCACGGTTTCAGGATGCCAGCTTCTTGAAAGGTTTGCCACCTGCTCAGCGGAACAAATCCTCATTTGCGGGACGAATGATCCGGGCAGCAGGATCGAGCGCCCGCCGGTAGCGGTAACCGCGGATGATGACCACGGGAAGACCGCCAGCCTTCGCCATCAGCAGCCCCCCAGCAGCCGCGAGTTCATCGGCCACCGCGAGGATCGTGGCGTGAAGCGGCTTGCCATGCAGATCACTTGTTCCCCGTAAATCGAGAAGAGCGGGAACACCCGCGGCACCGATGGCAACGTTGGTGAGGCCCAGCCGCCAGGGCCGCCCGAAGGTGTCGCTGATGATCACTGCAATGCGCTTACCGGTGACCTTGCCCAGCGCGGCGGCAAGGTTGCGGGCCGCGCCGTCCGGGTCGCGCGGCAGAAGCGAGACCATGTCGCCTCCGGGGACGTTCGACTGGTCGACGCCGGCGTTCGCGCACACGAAACCTTGGTGCGTTTCCACGATCAGCACTGGATCGCTGCGAACGATGCGCATCGACTCGCCAAGGATCACTTCGATCAGACGCGGGTCTTTTTTAAGTTTGGCGGCGAGCTCAATCGCTTGGGGCGACGCCGTCACATCGGCAAGATTCGTTAAGCGCCCTTCCGCCTTGGAAACAATTTTTTGCGCGATCACCAGGATGTCGCCATTCTTGAACATCATGCGCGCGCGCCCAACGGCGGCAAATATTACCTCCGCTAGATCGTCGCCCGCCTCAATTTCGGGCAGTCCGGGAATAGGGTGCATCTCAATGGACGCAGCCGTACGCGGTGCCTTTCTGCTGCCAGATCTGGGCGGGGGGAATTTCCTCATGTGCGGACGAACCGAGAGTGTATGCGAAGCCGCGCGAGATTGCATCGTGCGAAGGAGTGAAACCCCGCCGGACGGACCCACTTGACGTGAAGCGGGCCGCCCTGACACGGGGATCCGGGCGGGCGCCAATCGGCATAGGGGAAGTGGTCGCCCACTCTCCCCTGCCACACCACCGGACTTGCGGGTCCGCATCCGGCGGTTCGGCGGGGTGAGCTACCCGTGAGCTGTGAGCTCGGGAAGTCCGAGCGAGGCGAAGAAAGCGTTGGACAGAGCCATTTTCAGCGCTGGCGTGTTGGCAAGGTGCCACGGTCCATCGGAGCTGCCCGCCGTTTGCGCGGCGTCCTGCGCAGCGATGCCGCGCTTGCGGAGCTCCCGATATCTTGTGGTTCCTCGTTTCCACTGCTTCCAGACCATCGACCGAAGTCGACGTCGGATCCATTTCTCCAGTTTATTGAGCACTTCCGGTGTTTCGCATCGGCCGAAGTAACCGATCCACCCGCGGAGATACTCCGCTAAGTCATGGATCATTCGGGCGAGGCTTATGCCCCGTGTCCGCCGTGTAACCTCCCGAACTCGCTCCTTGAACCGTGCCGCCGTTTTCGGCGCCAAGCGCCTCTTCGGTTGCTTGTGATTCGTGAAGCTGAATCCCAGGAATTTTCGTTGCCATGGTCGAGCCACTGCACTCTTCTCGCTGTTCACTCGAAGCTTGAGCTTCGTCGTGAGCAGCCTCGTTACACTGCTCATGACCCGTTCGCCGGCCCGCCGACTGCGGACGTAAATGTTGCAGTCATCCGCATATCGGGTGAACCGATGTCCGCGCCGCTCCAGCTCCTGATCCAGTTCGTTGAGTACGATGTTCGATAGCACGGGCGAAAGAGGACCGCCTTGCGGCGTTCCTTCCTCGGCCGGACTCACCAGCCCGTTCTCCATTACTCCAGCTCGCAAGAACGCACGAATCAGTCTCAGCAACCGCTTATCGCTGACCCTTTCGGCGATCTTTGCTAGCAATCGGTCGTGGTTGACCCGATCAAAGAATTTCTCGAGGTCCAAATCCACCACCCAGCGGTAGCCTTCGGCCTGATACTGTTGAGCCTGCTCCACCGCCTGATGTGCCGATCGCTTGGGCCGAAACCCATAGCTATGTTCAGAGAACGTTCCGTCCCAGCTCCTCTGCAGTACCTGCATCACCGCTTGCTGGATGAACCGATCCAGCACCGTCGGAATGCCCAACTTGCGCACTCCGCCGTCCGGCTTCGGGATTTCCACTCCTCTTACCAGTTGCGGCTTGTAGGTTCCCCTGAAGAGTTGTTCACGAATTGCTGGCCAGTGCTCTTTCAGGTGCCCGGGCAGCTGCTCGACAGTCATCCCGTCGATGCCCGGACTCCCCTTGTTGGCTTTCACTCGTCGTAGCGCCTGCTTGCAGTTTTCCCGCTCGCAGACTTCTGCCATCCACTGCTCGGTAGCCGGACTTTCTGCTCTGCGCTCCGCCAACTCCGATTCGGTCCCTTCTACGAAGGCCCTCGGGGCTGCACCCCTGCTCTCCTCCGGGAAGACCAGACGATACTGGCTTTTCTGCCGCTTGTCGGTGGTTGAGTTGCCCCGCGTACTCATCGCTCCCTTTATCCCCTTGCGGGGACCGTTCGGGCCTTCACTGCTCGCGCAGCTACTACGCCCTCTGCTGACTTCTGCCACCGGGTCAGAAACGATTTCTCGCTCCTCAGTCTCGAATGCGAGACCGGTAGCAGATCTCCCGAGGTAAGTTCGACCGCCTTCGACGCGCAACCGCTGGATTTACATTCAGTGCCCTTGATGGATGTGGGCTTCGCTGCCATTTGCCAGCTCGCCCGAACACTGCCTGCCTCCTATCCAGTTCTTGTTCATCAGCTCGCGTCTTTGCTCCGCGCTTCTTTCAGGCCCCGCCTCGCGGCGAGTGTTATTTCACCCTTGCGCTTCGCTATCACTTCACGTCCATCACGTTGTGAAGAGGACTTGCACCTCCAAGCTGTCGATCATGCTCGGCACACAAAAAATCACGGCACGACTTGCGTCGTGCCGTGAGATTGCACAGGCCAGCTTCGATTCAGCGATTGGGATGATCGTTCTTCGGCGGTTTATTTTCCTTTTCAGGCTTTCCGCCCTTGACCGCCGCCTTTTCATTGACTTGCTTTTGTTGCAGCTGTTGCTGCTGGGTGTCGTGCTTCTTCTCCATTTGTTCCAGCTGCTGTTGTTGTTTTAGCTGAATCTGCTGCTGTTTCTCCGCGTTGGCTTGGGCCTGAACGTTCTGCTGTTCCTTGATCTGCTGCTGCTCGACCTTCTGCCGCTCCAGATCCTGCTGCTTGTGAAGATTCTCGAGTTGCTGCTGATGCTGCTGCTCGAGCTGCGCGTTGACCGGAGGGTTTGTGGTGGGCGGACGAGAGGCCGCTGGTCGATCCGTGTACACACGCTGATTGTTGTTTGCCGGAACGTTTCCCGGAACATTGTTGGGCACATTTGCGGGGCGGTTGTTCGCATTCGGTGGAACATTGCCGGGAACGGTACCCGCGGTATTCGCAGGCCGCCCGTTCGAGCCGGCAACATTGCCGTTCGTCCGTTTCACCACATCGTTATGTGGCGGTATCGTTGTGACCGTCCGCGTCGCCGGGGCGATTTTCACATTCATGCGGGCCGAAGCCTGCACATTTGCCGGCTGCAGTTGGTGATATTGCGTAGCTGCCAGTGGTCTGCCACCGTTTTCCCGGATGGCTACCTGTTGGCGTTCGAACGACGGAGGTGGCGGAGGCGGCGCGCTTTTTACCACGACGGCGCGATTGGCAAACGTCGCCGGAGGCCGCATGTTGGATGACGCGCCTGCCCCGACAAACGCCTGCCGCGTCGGCGCAATCGCCGGAGCCGCAATCTGGGTGCTGACCACTTCGCGCTGATCGACGCGAACGACGTTGCGCGATACCGACTGCCCGGATGTAAAAGTGGCGCCCGATGTCGCGGTGACCGCACCGTTGACGTGCTGGTTCACGTAGGTAACGTTGGTCACGTTGACCTGTTTGTTGACCACCACGTTGGTGTAGTAGTTGTTGACCATCGTCGTCTCAACGCGCGTGTTAGTGACGTTGATATTGGTTACATATCGGCGGCTCACCGGGTAGGACGGCACATAAACTTCACGCGGCCCCAGCGGGAACCAGCCGACATTGACTCCGACTCCGACGCCGACTCCAAAGTGCGGCCCGCCGACCCAGGCAACCAGCGCGGGGGCGTAAACGGGACGTACATACACGACGCCGACCACCGGCGCGGGCGCCGGCACCCATCCCCAAACGCCGCCAACCGTAACCCAGCGCCCGTAGTGGAACGGAGCAAAGCCCCACGGTTCGTCTTCTACCCACGTGTAGCCCCACGGTGCAATGTACACCCAGTGGCCATAGCGATAGGGGGCCCAGCCGACTACCGTAGTGTGCGGGAACCACACCGTGCCGTACTCCGGCACAGGCCGCCAGCCACCGTAATCATCGAGATCTTCATACCCGATCACGTCAGGTGAGACGTAGCGGGCGGAGGTCGAGCGGTCTTCGCGGCGATCACGGTCGGCGCACCACTGGTCGAAATCATCCCCGCCACTGTAGTCTTGGACATCCGCATCGAGTTGATCGGTGCCGACAAACGTGGCGGTCTGATTGGCGTGCACGGAGTAAGCCTGGCCGCCACCAGTGACTTCCCCTTCGCCACCGAGCACCGATACGACGCTGGTGTCACCAGCTTCGTTCACGGTGACCCGGTAAGTGCCTGGACGCAGCACAGAGAATGCGAGGTTCGGCGTATCAATTTCAAAAGTTTCGTCCTGTTCGAGCCGCTTGACGCGCACGCGGACGGTGCCTTCGGTAACCTGGATTTGTGCGACGTTGTCGCTGAGATTCAGAAAACTAAACCCTGTGGTGCTGCCGATGCGCAAAGAAGCAGAACCAATGTGCAACTCCGCCCGACCCCCATTGTCGGACCAGAGTTTGTCGCCGGTAGTCATCGGCCTGTTGATCACGGCGCTGACCCAATCATCTGTCCCGGCGGGATTGAAGGAGATGTTGCCGTCGGTGTGACTCAGGCGCGCGACGCGCGTTGGCGGATCTTCTTCATCGTCGGCCAGCGACCGCAGTGGCATCAATAACGCTACTGCCAGCGCGAGGCCCAGCAGCGTAAGTAGCTTAGGCGCAAGTTTCCTCATATCCGATCTCTCCTGGAACTACTGCGCGGCGAGGTTGGGGTGCGCCGCGGATTTTGTTGGCCTGATCAACGCCCTTGCCGGAAATGCAGGTTCTACCAAGACTATCACCGGTTCGCCGCGTCTCGGCCTATCCTGCATTTTCCGTATGTCGAAACAGGAAATGCGGGATGTAATATGTTCAACCCGCACGAACAAAAAGAGTTGTGTGCCCCGGACGGCCTGCCGGTGGCTGTGGCAAAAGTCTCGTTATACAGGGAAAGGTCCGCACTCGGAGTGCGGACCACGCAACTCAAGTCCAGATATCAGTGGTGACCACCACCGCCATGCGATCCGCCACCGCCATGTGAAGCGCCACCGCCAGAACTATGCGGGGCGGAGGAACTATGGCTCGGCGCCGAATTGGAGTGTGACGGCGCAGAGTATGACCGCGCCGCCGGATAGTTTGACCGCGGAGGCGAATAGCTCCGGGTCGGGGCCGAGTACGATCGTGATGGCGGCGCATACGTTCGACCACTGCTGGAGTCGGAACGCGGTGTTCCGCCATTCGATCCGGAACCCGCCCAGGGCGGACGATTCGACCGGTTCAAGCTTGCGGCTTGCGTCGAATTGCTGTTATGCGCGCCATTGGTCGTGTTTGCGGCGCGGTTCGCACCGGTGCCAAAACCTTGCGGCGCACGCCCGCGGTCCGTGGAAGTACCTTGGGCCTCCCAAGCGCGGCCACCATTGGCGCCGTTGCTCAGTCCGCGATTGTTCGCCCCGCCGATCGTCGAAGGCGGCCGGCTTTGTGACAGTTGGTTCTGGCGAGCAGTCGCGACTGTATTGTTGGGAGACATCGTGCGACCCGCTACTTGTCCGCCCATCCGGCCCGCAGACAAGTTGCTGGTGTTCACAGCGCGCACCGGCATATGGGCAGCCGCCGCTGCGGGAGCGGTGCGCGCCACGACCGAGCGGTTTTCCACCGACGCTGGCGGTATTCGACGCGCAGTCGTGTTCGCCGCGCCGAACGAACTCTGGCGAGTGGGACTGAACGACGTATGGTTGCTGACTTCGGCTCCCCGCAAAGACGCTTCGGTAACATGCGCTGTGCCACGATTGATCGCCTGGCCGCCAACGAAAGCATTGCGCGAAGCCACGGTGACTGCATTTGTGTTATGGGCGTAGGCGTAATTGAAGTTGTGTGCGCCGGAATTCAGCGCGTTGACGTTGTGGATCGTCGTGTTCCGAATATTGATGTTGTTGATGTAAACATGACTCGCGTGGAAGCCTGGGTAATACGGCTCATGAAATCCGAGCGGAAACCAGCCCACTCCGAAGCCGGCGCCAAATCCGAAGCCGAATCCGACCCCGAAACCGGCTCCACCGAGGTAGCCAACATATGCCGGACCATAAAACGGACGCGCGTGAATCGGACCCGGGCACCATCCCCACCGGCCCCCAATGAATCCCCAGCGACCATAGTGGTATGGCGCGAAGCCCCAAGGCTCATTGCCGATCCAGGTCCAGCCCCAAGGACCAACGTAGTTCCAATACCCGTCGCTGTACGGCGCCCAGCCCGGAGCTTCCGAATTGGGATACCACACTGGGCCGTAGTCCGGTTCTTCATTCCAGGTGCCGTTGTTGTCCAGATCCGCAGTCCCAGGCACGTCTGGCGAAACGTATTTTTGCGACGTCGAGTTGTCTTCGCGCAGATCGCGTTCAGTTGACCAGCGGTCGAGGCCGTCGGGAGCGGCGGAGGCGGCAGTGACCTTGTATTCCGGATTATCGACACCGTCAAATTCCGCGCGGTCACCGGTGTGCACCGGATACGTCTTTCCACCCGCAACGACTTCCCCTTCACCGCGAATCGCCGTAATCGCGGTCGCGTCTCCGTTTTCGCTCACATCCACTCGGAAGGCACCCGCCTGCTTCACGGTGAACGCCACATTGGGGGTGTCAACCTCGTAGGTATCGCCTTCGCGCAACTCGCGAACGCGGAAATTGATCGCGCCTTCCGCAATGCGCACCTGCATGATGTTTTCGTCGAGATTCAAAAAGGAAAGAGCGGTCATGCTCCCCATGTGAATGGTGGCTTGACCCGCCTGCAATTCGGCGCGCGAAGCCTTGTCGGCCCAGAGCTTGTCGCCCACCGTCACCGGACGATTCATGGCAGCGCTTCCCCAATCGCCCGCGCCGCCGGGTTGAAACGAAACCGTGCCGTCTAGAAAACTGATGCGCGCCACCCGCGACGGCGGATCTCCTTCGTCCGCGCGTGCATTCTGCGCGACAAACGCAAAACAAAGAAGACCGGCCAGCCACAACAACGATTTAGATTTGCTCGCACGGGCGAATTTGGTCTTCATGGAAGGGTCCCCTGTTTAGGCCCAGCACATTAGATGCGTCGGGAGCGCGACGTTTTCCATCTGGCGGTCGCTAACCTTATATAACTCCCAAAATATAACTCCCAAAATTTTAAACCCGAAAGTGGAAAAGAAGTTGCTGAGGCACCTGCCTGTCAGCCTCTCTTTGGGCACATTCGACCGAGGCCCACTCCGGAGCCGCGGTAAGCCGTTTATAATCAACACTTACAAAAGTGTTTGGCCTGATTTCCAGGCCTCTAAGTGTCGTAGCTCCATAGCGATCTTTGATGCCTCGCGTCCCATGAGGAAATATCGGTTGATGATGAACATCCACCTTGCGGCGCGTGCTCGCTGTGTCAGATTAGTGCCCAACTTTGGAAATGCTCGAAGCAGAACCGCGCGAACTTGCGCGTTGTCCCTAACCCATTCCGGCGTATTCGCGACACGCTCTTCATGGCCAGCCTGGCCATTGCCGAAGACTCCGACTCCCCGGAATATCGGATCATCGCTGTCGAACAGTTGCCTTAGGCTGTCAAAGTCATTAAATTTTTTCTTAGGGTTGCCCATGGGCACCGCCGTAGAATGACCACAATTGATTTTCGTCGGAACGTCGGTTCGGGCCTTCGCGGGGAATCCAGAGGGAAGATAGAGCTCGGAGTGTCGTACGAACGAGGAGAATATTAGCTTCGAGCGGTCCAAATGCGCCCGCAGTGTTATTAGTACTACTACGATAATACTACACGAAGATTACGCCAAAAAGGATACGACCACTTCTAATTCTCCGGCGTCCGTGCCCGCTTCTTTCCAGAGAAGCTTTCCGTTTCCCGGCCTTCATTTGCGCTCCGTCAATGGGCGCTGCCTATAGCCGCCCTTTGTTAGAGTTAAAACCTTCGTCGAATACGATGAATGGCCTTCGATGGTGCGCTGCTGTTCGACTCAGCGGACCTGGTTTCAATTCTCGGCGTGTCTTGGGTTTTTTGGGCTGTCTTGTGCTTGCGAGCGCAAGAACTCTTCGACAGCGTCCCGGATCGCGATCCGCGCACGTCTGTTACTTCTGACAGTGTGAGTCATAGATGCCAGGGAACAGCATGTCTGGGTCTGCCCAACCAGCCTAGATCTGGAAGAAGACGGTATGGACCTTTGACTAGACGAAGGTCAGTTCATCGCATCACCACAAATGCCGCCATCTGGGAAATTCTTGGACGGCTGGGTCCCTGCTTTGCCGCCGTCGCACTATTGATCACTCCCTTCGCTCCCTCTGTTCGCGAGATTCAAGCCCAGCCGCTACCCGCACAAACTACAGCTTCGAACAACGCTAAACAGCCACAGGGGAATGAAGCCCCGGTGGTTCCGCCAGCTCGATTGACAGACCAAACTATTCCGCTGCCGCAGATTGCTGACCGCGCGGAGCAGTTAGACCGTTTGACGAGAGAAATTCATAACCAACTGATGCCCAAGTCTGAAATACGGGAGGCAGAAAGGAAAGCAGAAGCACAAGCCGCCGAAACTCGTCGGCGCGCTCTGCAATACAGGGACCTCCTGGCCGATAATCCGACATCGCTGGATTTGGAGGACGAGCAGCGATACTGGCGCACTCGGAGTCTCGAATATGCCGCAGAACGCAAGCTTCTCACGCTGCGTGCGGGGAAACTAGAAGAGCATATCCAAACCCTTGAAGACCAACAACGGGAGTGGGTGGCCACCTGGATCCAGTTTCATAAAACCCCAGGGATAGAGACCATTGTAGAACGCATTAAACAGCAATTAGACAAGATTCAGGCCGCAAAATCGGAAGCACAAGAGCAGCTAAATTTAGTGCTCAGCATGCAAAATCAGGTCTCTCAAGAGGACCAGCAAATCTCGGACATATTGCTTCGCGGGCGCCAAGCACGCGAGCGCGAGCGCGGTCATCTGTTCGAGCTGGATGGCCGTCCGCTTTGGAAAGCAAGCGAATCGCAAGCAGTCGAGCAAAACATCGCATCTTCTTTTTATAGGTCCGTTGAGCGGTCCTTTACAAGCTCCAAGGAGTTTGTGGGTACACACATGCTCGGCATGCTAATGCTAGCGATTATGTACCTCATGGTACTCCTGGGCGTTTTCAAGCTTCAGCGTTACGTTGTGCGCGCTTCGCCGCCCGAAGTTCTAGCGGAGGCTCCACAGATATTGGCGCGCCCGTTTTCAACAGCACTTTCCGTAGTGCTTTTGGGGGCCTTAATCGGGACAGGACGGAATGTCGCCCTGGCGCCGATCGGCGTCACATTTGTCTTTTACTTGCTTTACGTGGTTCCCGTATTGCGACTGCTGACACTATTGATTGAGGCCGGGTTTCGGATTTTTCTGTATGTCCTGGCCACATTTTACGCACTTTGTGGCTTTTACCTGCTCATTCAGCTTCCCGCATTTTTCAGGCGTGAGGTCTATGCCCTGTTAATTCTCGCGGCTTTGGTCAGTTTTGGATGGCTCGCGCGCACATCAAGAATAAATTCAACACTGGGTCAGAATCGAAAGGCACGAATTCTCTGGATCGGGATTTGTGTGGGTGTCGCGCTATTGGGCGCGTCTCTCGTGGCAAACGTTATCGGATTTGTTTCGCTGTCTCAGGTCCTAGGGCTGGGCGCTTTGGTTGGAACGTTCATGACTGCGGCTTTTCTTTGCGTTGTCCGCGTCTTGACGTTGCTGCTCAAGACAGTACTGCACACCAGCTGGGCGGGCTCCCTGCTCGAAACGCGGACGGATGCTGTAGAACGCTGGGGCTGCCGTCTCCTGGGGATTGCGGCTTTGTTGTTGTGGCTGAAAGCCATGCTGAGATTGTTGACCATATACGAAGGTGTGATGGACACCCTATCTGAAGTAATCCATTACTCCATCGGCCTTGGCGGGGTGTATTTCACCTTGGGTGGCGCGCTCGCCGTTGTATTTATCCTGCTATTTGGGTATGCCCTGGCAAATGTGTTCACGTTTTTCTTAAAAAAAGTTTTGCTTCCAAAGTTGTCCCTGAACCGTGGTGTACCTTACGCCATCTCAACGATAACCTATTATGTCCTCCTCTTGCTGGTTGTGGGAGCTGCGCTCTCCGCAGCTGGCGTCGAGCTGAACAAGTTTACGGTGCTCACGGGTGCCCTGGGCGTTGGTCTCGGCTTTGGCCTACAGAATATCGTTAACAATGTTGTTTCCGGATTGATCCTGCTTTTTGAGCGGCCTATCCACGTCGGCGACACAGTGGAAGTCGGCGGATTGGTTGGCATGGTGCGGCGCATCGGGGCACGATCCAGCACAATCCTAACTTTCCAAGGTGCGGAAGTGATCGTACCTAATAGCAACCTGATCGCGAACCAAGTCATCAATTGGACTCTGTCGTCACAGTGGCGACGCGTTGATGTGCCCGTCGGAGTTGCGTATGGCACCGATCCCGAACGAGTGATAAGGCTCCTCATTAAAGTTGCGGAATCACATCCAGGAGTCTTGCTTGTTCGCCCTCCCGTGGCGTTCTTCCTAGGATTTGGCGAAAGCGCACTGAAGTTTGAGCTGCGCTTCTGGTCTTCTGAACAGGACACTTGGTTCCAACTTCAGAGCGATGTGACTGTTGCCGTGGCCAAGGCCTTACAAGAGGCCGGTATCGAAATCCCGTTCCCTCAGCGAGATCTCCACGTTCGCAGCATCTGCGCATCGGTGGCAGAAAGCGTCGAAATCGTTCGGAGTTCGACACGTAGCTCCACTAAGGGATGAATTGCGCAGCGGCGAACCGTTAAGGACCGTCATTTTCGCGCCGAGAATCTCTGGGAACTCCAAAGAATCGCACGGGTTGAGTAAAGCCAGAGTTCTACAGTAGTTAACGCCATGATTGCTCATCCGCTCATCCAAAGGACAAGGCGAGCGCTACGCGGAGCGGCTGGGCCCGATGGAGCAATTCGTAACTCGAGACAGAAACGCACTGCCTGCCAAAGCGCGACCAAGCTACAAGATTCCCGCCTTTTGAACATTTGCCTGTTACTTTTGACAGTTTCTGCCTGCCAAGTATCCGACGTAACTTCCGTCTGACGATCTGGAAATACATTCCGGACGCCTGAGAATCACTCGCAATGCAACGCTTGTCGGCGCGCGGCGTCTACCTACGAAAGATCACGCGGGGTGCGACCGCCACTACGATCCCGATCTTGCCGAATACACAGCTTCAGCACGGCGATATCGTCACCCTGGTGGGCCGCACGTCGGACACTGGAGCCGCTGCCAAGTTGTTTGGAGTTGCAGACCGGGCGATGGATGTTGCGGACGTCGCGTTTATCGGCGCCGGGATTGCGGTCGGCGCACTGGTCGGTGCACTGGTTCTTACGCTATCGGCAACACTCTTCTCACGATCTGGGGCATGGTCCTCATCATGCTTCTGTCGTGACGTCTTTCTGAAAGGTGAAAAACATGGATCTCATGAGACTCCAAAAATTCGAGACGTTAGGCCCGTTCGAGATTAAGGACGAGTTGATTAAGCTCGCCAAGAAGACCTCTCGAACAACGCAGACAGCATTCCTCAATGCTGGACGCGGCAACCCGAACTGGATCGCCACCACGCCGCGCGAAGGTTTTTTTCTGCTCGGCCAGTTTGCGATCACAGAAAGCAAGCGAGTGATGGAACATCCTGCCGGTGTCGGCGGGATGCCGCAGCCTCAAGGCATTGCTGGCCGTTGCGAATCGTGGCTCGCTAAGCATGCCGACATGCCGGGTGCGTCATTTCTCTCGACGATGGTGCCGTTTGCGATAAAGACGTTCGGCTTCGAGCCGGACGCCTTCGTCCACGAACTCGTGGATTCGATCATTGGCGACAACTACCCTGTCCCCGACCGCATGCTGGTCCATAACGAGCGCATCGTACACGAGTATCTAATGTGGGCGATGTGTGGGAACCCGCGGCCAGCAGGCAAGTTCGATATCTACGCGGTCGAAGGTGGCACGGCTGCGATGTGCTACATCTTCAAATCGATGAAAGCCAATCGCCTGCTGCATCCCGGAGACACGATCGCGCTCGGCACGCCGATCTTTACTCCTTATCTCGAGTTGCCGCATCTCGAAGACTATGGCCTGAATTTCATCACCATCGAGGCTCCACAGGAGAACCGCTTCCAGTTCACGGACTCAGAGCTCAAAAAACTGGAGGATCCCAAGGTCAAGGCCTTCTTCCTCGTCAATCCCGGTAATCCAACGGGAGTCGCGATCAGCAAAGAAGTGATCAGCAAGATCGCAAATCTCGTGAAGACGAAGCGCCCCGACCTCATGCTCTTAACTGACGACGTTTATGGAACGTTCGTTCACGATTTCCGCTCTTTGCTCGGCGAACTGCCGCAGAACACCATCGGCGTTTATTCATATTCCAAATACGTCGGTTGTACAGGGTGGCGTTTGGGCGCCATCGCAATTCACGAAGACAACATTTTCGACAAGATGATCGCGAAGCTCCCCGATGCTGATCTAAAGGCGCTCGACAAGCGGTATGGTGCGCTGGTTCTCGAGCCGCGCAAGATCAAGTTCATAGACCGCATCGTGGCCGACAGCCGGGATGTGGCTCTCAACCATACGGCTGGCCTATCACTTCCCCAACAGGTAATGATGACCCTGTTCTCGATTGCTGAGATGATGGATGGAGCAAAACTCTATCAGAAGGCTTGTCTAGAGATCGTGCACCGGCGTGCCAAAGCTATGGTTGAAGGCCTCGGCATCGAAGTCACTCCGAACCCACTATACAACGCCTATTACGGCTTGATCGACTTCGAGTTCTTTGCCCGCAAGAATATCGGTGAGGATGCTGTCGAATACCTCAAGAAGAACGTACACCCCCTCGACCTTGCTTTCCGTCTAGCCGAGAATCACGGAATCGTGCTGCTGAACGGTGGCGGATTCGAGGCACCGGAGTGGTCGCTGCGCGTGTCGCTAGCCAACCTGCCGGACGAAGCGTACGAGGACATCGGACGCGGCGTTCGAGCGATCGCGCGTGGCTACCGAGACGCCTTCGAAGCTTCGAAGCGGGGCGATCTATCCAAACGGGCCGGTGCGCCATAGTCGTTTTTTTTCGGGCTAGGTTTGGCTGAGTGGTAGATTCGGCAGACTGTCGAGACAAAAACGCTCAGGATGCGTTAAACATCTTTCTGCTAGAAGCATCCGTAAAAGGAATGCATATGGAATGGCTGGCGAAGCTCTTCACAAAGTATCCTGAAATGGCGGTTTACCTGGCTGTAGGCATAGGGTACTTCATTGGGCGCTTCAAGTTTCGTGGTGTCGGACTTGGGGTAGTGACGGGATCCTTGTTAGGAGGAATCCTAATTGGGAATTTCTTTCATGTGCCCGTTTCCGACCAAGCGAAATCCATTTTGTTCCTTCTGTTCCTCTTCGGAATCGGCTACTCCGTTGGACCAAGTTTCTTTCAGAATCTCAAAGGTGATGGTTGGCGGTGGGCCCTACTAGGTGTCTTCGTTCCCGTGGTTGGCCTCGCTGCAGGCTACACAGTCGCTCATGTTATGAAGCTTGACCCTGGGTACTCCGCCGGATTGCTCTCGGGGTCCCTAACCGAATCGCCCATAATCGGGACGGCCAGCGAAGCAATAAGAGGTTTATCTGTGCCGGACGAGCAGAAGACGTTGTGGATAGGGCATATTGCCGTCGCAGATGCGATTTGCTATATCTTCGGCACCTTGGGAGTGATCTTGTGCTGCGGCAGTATCGGCCCAAAACTTCTTGGCATTGACCTAAAAGCTGAGTCGAAGAAGCTGGAGGCTAGCCTAGGAATACAGGCCTCACAGCCGGGAGTTAGTTCCGCTTGGCAGCCCATCGGTTTTCGAGCCTATGCAATTCCTCCGGGTGGCCTGGCAGTTGGGAAGACTGTGGCTGAAGCTGAGAAGGCTGTCGATGGCGTTCGCCTGTTCATAGAACGAATTCGACGAGGGCAGGAGATCTTCTCACCTGTCGAGAGCACTGTGCTCGAGGCGGGAGACACAGTCGCCGTACTCGGACGAACGCAGGCCCTAGTTGGGTTGCTTGGGCCGAAAAACAGTGAGGTAGTAGATTCGGAATTGTTGGATATTCCAGTAGCATCCTTCGATCTATACGTCACGGGTAAAGCCTTCGTGGGCAGGACGCTGCAAGAGATCGTAGATGATGTTCATGAGGCGCGTGGCGTTCTTCTGAGAGGTATTACACGTGGCGATCAGGCGATTCCGATTGGAAGGAACATTGTCGTCGCGGGAGGAGATACGATTCGTGTAACTGGGTCCGAAGCAGCGGTTAGAAAATTGGCGCCTGTCGTTGGAAGGATGATTCAGCCAACGGAAGATACTGATTTTGCGGTGCTAGGAACCGCGATTTTCGTCGGTGTGCTGGTTGGTGCGGCGATCATCATACCGATAGGCCATTTAAGAATTCCCCTAGGCACCAGTGTTGGCACTCTGCTGGCGGGTGTGGTTGTGGGATGGATGCATTCGGTGCGGCCCTGGTTCGGAAGAGTTCCCGACGCGGCGATAAGCTTTATGAAATCGATCGGCTTGGCCGCCTTTGTAGCCATGGTAGGGCTTAAGGCTGGGCCAGTCTTCATAACTGCGGTGAAGGAATACGGGTACATACTCTTCTTTGGCGGCATGGTAGTCACTCTCACGCCTCTCATCGCGGGCCTGTTCTTTGGTCGGTACGTCCTTCGGGTCAACCCGCTGTTGCTCCTTGGAGGGCTCGCCGGTGCGCAAACGATGATCGCGGGTGTCGCCGCCGTACAGGAAAAATCCGATAGCAACGTTGCAACGCTAGGTTACTCGTACACCGCCGCGTTCGGCCATGTTTTGCTCACAACCTGGGGAACCGTCATCATCTCGCTGATGACATGACCGAGTCTCGTGATCGGAAGGATCTTGAGACCACAGTCCGCAACAGAACCAATGCTTTTGCAGCCGCTCGTACACTGCTTAGTTGGTGGACGAAGTGGGACGACTTCTGGGAGGCTTCGGTATAAACCGTCTCAGGCGCGATAGAGCAGATCGGTCCGAAGGTAATTTGAGCTATTGCCGCAATTGGGGCACTTAGTCTCCGCGCCACCCGGTGGAAACTCTGGTCTTAGCGGCAGGTGCCAGTCGAGAATGTTTTTGTCTTCAATCTCGGAGTGTGGAAATTCGGACTGACAGCCGGCACAGCGAAGGACCCACTTTGGCATTTGTCACCGTTCCGGGTGACAGCCAAAAAGCTGGAGAGCACCTGTTAAGGCAACGTACCAGCGAGAATGACTGAGCCGCCATCGGGTCTTCGATGTAGTACGTGGAAACGATCGAGCGCGGGTGCGGAAATGTACTCGGCGGGATATCGGATCGGCTGCGCCGCCGCAAACCGTGTATACGTCCTCCACAGCCAATAACCGAGGAGAACGAGAAGAATGAGGCCCACGATCTTGTAGGCGACGATCGGAATGCCGGTGTGTCGAGCGCTGTTTTTCGATTCTGGACTTTGCGGCGGCTCATAGGGTAGGGCGGGCATAGTATTGGGATTAAAGTGCCTTTCGCACGGCACTCCTAATAAGGTTCCACCGAAGTTGCCGCCCGCGCGAGAAGAACCCCGACCAGGTGGACCTCGTGGATTTACCTGGCGCATTGGCTCGGAAATCATTGACTAGTTCTTCTTCGTATCGGCGGTTCAGGGATTCGTAACGATGCCGTAAACCAGTGATGATCTGGATCAAAAGAAGGTCAGAGGGATTCGCGGTGTCAAGCATAGAGTCCTCGAAATACGATAACGCGATTTCTCCATATCTGTCAGTTGGTTATTCCCGGCATTTTTCGCTAGTAAACCCGGCGGGCGGCTCCGCGTTTCAGGTTCAATTTGGACGACGCGAGGGCGGAGTGGCGGTAGGCGGCATCCAAAGAGGAGCGCGTCATGAATTCAGCCTCTTGCAGATCAAGTCAGTCGTTGCCGTAGCGAAAGAGGTAGAAGCACGCAACGATCGCTGCAGCCCCAAAGAACACGTAGAACCTGAGAGCATCGTGACGAGCGAAACGGTAATACAGAGCCGCGACAAAGAGCACGATTGGGCCGACTTGAGAGAACAATCTCACATTTATGATCACTCTGGAGAGCGGCTTTTCTTCCAGCTACCGGAGTAATCCGGCACCCGACTCGGCAAGCGGCATCCTAAGGGGGCGGCGGCGCTTCTTCGCAATTCGCTCAGTTATGAGCTTTCGAAGTCCTTCCTCGGCGTCGTTCAATGCTCTGTTTTCCTGGTTAGTCTCGACCCGCCTGAGCCGCCGCTGTTCGATCGCCACCAATGCTTCGTAGATACGAATAAACATCAGGTTCTTGTCAGTTTCACAGACGGCTTGCATGTAGGATTTTTCCCAGCGGTAGATTGGTTCTGGAACGCGCATGTTCAACCTCTGACTAGATTCCTCACCCTTCCTGGCACACCGCAGACACAAAATAAAAGGGGGGCCCGAACGAGCACGGGTCCCTCAAATTGGAGGTGAATAGTGTTTGGCAATGCAATGCCCAGGGCTACTGTCAGGATTGACAGGATGCGAGAAAAAGGACCTAGCGCGTCAGCCACAGCGCATATCGAATCGCCTGGAACATCGTCCACTGATGGTGAGCTCGCAGAATGTGATACCAATCCAAGATGGATAGCCGTTTCATCGTTGCACCTCCTTAGATGCTCTGTATTCGTACGGTGGAGGTTGCAAAATGTGGGCCACTCTTAAGCGACTGAATCAGGGGAACTTCGCGCTGGTAACGGGTGCTGAATATCGGCATTTGCTGAATTTTCGGCAAATCCCGGCTCGCTCAACTGCGTGGCATGGTTGAAGAGGTTCAGAAGAACTCGGAGACTTCGTCTGCGGAAGTTCGGCTGCAAGTCGACATCGTTTGCGTCGAGCTGTCAGGTGAGCTGTTCACTTCACGGACCTGAAGCAGAGATTGGCGGAGCCAGAACAAGATTCGAAAGGGAGTAATTGCCCAAAAACCGAACCGTGGCAATCGCGTCCACAGAAACGGGTATCCACACGTCGTTCACGGCGGCGAATTGGATGGTGAGGTGAAGGTCTTTGATCCAGAAAGAGGAGGTTTTGGGGCTGAATCCAATGATCTGCCTGACGCGGTGCGTCTCGGCATCCACCCAAATGTCGCCAAGGAGCAATCCTTTTTCTTTGCGCTTGGGAATCATGTGCAGCACGTACTCTGGGAAAGTCCCAAAATTTTGCTCGCGAATGAAGATGAAGTCGTAATTGGATCGGTTTATGTCGCGCTGGTTACCTTCCTTGGCAGAGGTTACCTCCTCTTCCAAAACGGCGCTTACGATCTTTTTACCGTTGGAGCTACCCTGCGAATCAATGATCTTGAATATTTTGGAGTCGGGAGGAGTAAACCCGATTTGCGCCGTGACATCCGAGATCGGTATTGGCTCGTCGCCGTGGAATACCTTATATTCACGCGTCACTTCGTAGGGCCGAGAGCGGGCTGGATTCTGGTCCCACACTCGTTCCAGTGAATCCAGAATCGAGGTCAGATTTGGCTGGGTTACTGTTGGTTCCTGCGCCTGCAATGAGTAGCGAAAAACCCACACCGTTGTCACCAGACAAAGAGCAAGAAGGCAGGGTCGCTTCAGGTGCTGCTCCGCCTTACTTACTGGGGATCCCATAAGCATCGGAGCGGGTGAAAATCCCTTGTACGAAGCGTAGTTCCCTACAGTGACATAAACCATACAGTGACATGAACCCACGAAACTCCCTTGGGCGGCGTGGCAATCATCGCCTAAGATCCTACAGGCTTCTATAGAGTGAAGGCTGTAGCCAAATCTTTTATCAATCCGTACGTGGAAAAATCGACAAGGCTTGTACGCGAAGGCAGGGTTCCGTGGTCAAAGAATGAGCGCCCTCGATTGATTCTTGGGATCGGAGTGGGCGGGAGCGACAATGGGTAACTGATCCTGTCTCGACGCTAATCGATATCGGTTCCGATGGCCTTGAGAACGACGGCGATGGCTCCTTGCGCGAATCGGACTTTCGCGGCGTCCACCTGCGCGAGCTACCCTTGGTAAGCTGCTACAAGCTCGATGGCCTGAGCTTCGTCTCGCCGTCGAGGTAGGAGATTTTCTGGCATACATCTGGCCTACGCAGCGGCGAATCCTTAAGAATTCTTAGAATCTATAGTCCATTAAATCTGTAAGTTGCAGACTCTAAAGGACACTTAACCGTCTAGAATGAACAGTTGTGAAAAAGAGCCCCCCCGGGTAGCACAGACACTCCTGTCTGTACCTGCCTCAACACAATCAAGACTGCGCCAAGACGCGACTGAGCATTCCTTTTGAGCACCCTGCATAAGAGTGAAACCGCTGTCGTTATCGGAAAAGCCACAAGGTGTTGTCTCTGGGTCTTGTCTCCGGGGAACATGCAACTCGATCCTGAACTTACGGGGCTTGTGCCAAACGATAACTAACACTCCCCAAATCTGTACGAGAGGGCAGGCGCTAATCTCAGGTCATTTTCCTAAACTAGCACCTTGTCGGCGCATCTGCGCTCTGGGAGAATGCATGGTTATGAACCTCAGGTGGTTAGGAATCGGAGCAATCGCTCTGGCGACTGCTTCCGTCGCGCCAGCGCAGACGTGGCGCCAAGTTGGCCCTCCAGGGGGCACAGTCATTTCCCTGGAAGCGGACCCTCACGACGCCAATAAGCTGTACCTAGGCACGTCGGATGGCCACGTATTCAATTCGACCGATGAAGGCGGGCACTGGCAGCTGCTGAGCCGCATCGGCAATGGCCAGGACGATGTTGTTACGCACATTTTGGTGGACCCCCGCGACTCGAACCGGCTGTACGCGAGCACCTGGGCGCTGTACTCCGGTGGCGGCGGCGTTTATCGCAGCAACGACGCTGGGCGCACTTGGCAGGTGATCGGGCTGGCGCATGAAACGGTGCGCGCGATTGCTCAGTCGCCGACCAAGCAAAACATTTTCGTGGCCGGCTCGCTTACGGGCGTGTATCGCTCCGTGGATGACGGCAATACGTGGGAGCGCATCACTCCAGCGAAGCACGACGACCTTCGCAACTTCGACTCCGTGGCATTTGATCCGCGCGACGAAAACATTATTTACGCCGGAACCTTTCACTTGCCTTGGAAGACGATTGACGGCGGCAAGACTTGGTTTCCCGTCAGCAAGGGCATGATCGATGACTCCGACGTGATGAGCGTCGTGGTTGATCCTACGAATCCGGACAACGTGCACGCCACCGCGTGCTCCGGCATTTACCACAGCACGAACGGCGGGACGCAGTGGACTCGCTATAACGGCATTCCTTTCGTGTTCCGCCGCACGCAGCTGATCAAGCAGGATCCTCAGCATGCGGATACGCTTTATGCCGGAACGACCAGCGGCTTGTGGAAGACAACCAACGAAGGTACGGAGTGGAAGCGCCTGACACCCGGAGACTGGGTGATCAATGCGATCATTATCGACCAGAAGAATCCGCAGCGCGTGATTCTGGGCACCGAACGCGAAGGCGTGCAGATCAGCGAAAACGGCGGCGTGACCTATACGTCGTCGAACATCGGATTCCACCATCAGCACATTTTGGATGTCGCGATGGACAGCGCACATCCAGAGCGCGCTTTGGTGGTGCTGACCTTTGACACCAACGCATTTCTAGCCACCAAGGACGGCGGCACCACGTGGGCGCCACTCGGACCGGGCCTAAAGCGCACCGACCTCAAGCATGTTTATGCAGCGCCGACGGGATGGTGGGCTTCGCTCAACAACGGCGGCTGGATGAAATATGAAGACACCAGCGGCAAATGGGTGAAGGCTGGATTGTTCGCCCCCGATGCTCCTGACGCTCCGGCACCGACGAAGGTGACGAAGATCGTCAACGGCAAGAAAACGACTGTGCTCGTCAAGAAGCCGGCGCCGAAAGCAAAGGCTCCGACGCTGTTGGCGTTCCAGATCAACGACATGGTGTTCGCGAACGACGGCTGGTTTGCGGCAACAACCGGCGGCGTCGTGATTTCACATGACCACGGCACGACGTGGAAGTCGGCGGCCAAGGATGATCTCGTGAAACAACCGGCGCAATCGCTGGAAGTTTCGTCGGATGGCTCGCAAGTCTGGGCGATCGCTCAGCGCAACCTCTTGTACTCCGCGGATAACGGAGCGCATTGGGATGCGCGCGAACTCCCGTTTGCTTCCTCCGGCAATTTGCGGCTGCACCGCGTCGACGACACCAACCTGTTCATTACCTCCAACCAAGGCCTGTATTCCTCCAAGGACGCCGGACGCAACTGGAACCGCGCGGACGTTCGGGACCTGCAGTTCCAGGACGTAGCCGGATCCGGCAACGCGCTTGTAGTTGCGTTGCAGAAACACGGGCTTATCGCGTCGGCTGATGCGGGCAAGTCATGGCAGCACGTGAACACTCCGTTTGCCGAAGGCTATGTGCCAGTCGTGCGCGTGCGTCGTGACGGCACGGTGGTGGCGGCATCGGCAACCGAAGGGCTTCTGGCCTACGAGCCAGACGCGCCACGCGCGGCGGACGGCAGCGTCGGCGTTTCGTCGCTGGCTCCGGGCGTCGGTGGAGTGCAAAAACCGAAAGAGTAGTTACAAGCAAACCCAAGAAAGCAGGGCGCTCGGGTACATCCCGAGCGCCTTTTTTTTGCGTCGACCGATCAAGGCGCCGATCGATCGTCGAAACCCATTCTGCCTAATGGAACGATTCGTCGTGGCGTCCGGTGCATGCGCACTTAAAGCCGCCTTGTCAGGTTGTTAGGCTGAATAGTGGCAAAAGTCGCGAGCCGCAGCGTTTGGCCTGACCGCGAAGACTGTTCGGCTTGACGGGGATGACAACCAGTGCTACAAGCTAGACGCAGAAACCGGTCGGCCTGTAAAACGTTACGGATGCTGCGTCTGCACGGGTCCCTCCAATTTTCCGATCCTATGCAGCAAGACCCTCGGTACAGTCTTACGAAATTCAAGGAGATAAGCGAAGCTATGAAAAAGCGAGTGTTCTCTTGCGCGTTATTGATGTTGATGTCGTGTTTCACGGTGGCAGCGCAGCAGCAGGCGCAGCAGCCGTTGACGTTCTGGTACGAATATCACGTGAACCCTGGGAAAGAAGAGGAATTCCTCAATCTGGTGAAGACGGTGGGCCAACCGGTGCGCGACAAATTGATGGCGGAAGGGGTCGTCCTGGCGTGGGGCGTCGAAGCACCGCTGCTGCGCGTGCCGGACAATGCTACAGACATGATCTGGTACACAGTCGCGGACTATGCGGGCGTGGAAAAAGTGGACGCGGCGATGACCGAACAGATCGCCAAGATGACCGACGCATCCGCGAAAGCGTCCGCGGGAAAGAAAGGAGCGGCAGCCGGTGGAAGTCCGTTGGAGCACATGCGAGTAATTACGGACTTTGCCAAGACGCACGACTACCTGACGCGAGACCTGGTGTCGGGTTTCGCTCCGGCGATGCCGCCGGCGGGAACATTGCCGTATACGCGGTACAACTTCGTAAAAGTGAAACCCGGAAAGGGCGTCGAGTACCGGAAAGCGTGGGAGAAGTACAACAAGCCGGTGTTCGACAAGCTGGCGGCCGACGGCACAATCCTGGCATTTGGCCTTGCGGTGGAAGAGGTGCGGACGGACGGAGACTTTACTCACTACGTCTGGATCGCCACCAAGGACCTGGCATCGCAGGATAAAGTACGGGCGGCGTTTCTGGCAGACCGCGATAAGCGCTCCCAGGAAGAGCAGGAAGCGATTACGCACCTGTTCACGAGCCTGACGGATCCGGACGCTGCACGATCGGAAGTCACGCGCTCCTTGATCTTCCATCTGCCAAGCCCGAAGTAACGAAGACCAAAGCACTCGTCGCGGCCTCCCACTCGCGTTGGAGGCCGCTGTTTTCTTCGCGCTCATTGAATTACCCTCAAAGGCATTTTCGGGCCTTCTAGGCCCTGACTAACACGGTTGCCGGGCAAGTCGGGTACTTCCCAAACTGGCGACAAGTTTCTGGGCCAAGCCAAAGCGCGAACAGGGCCAGGGTCACAACTACCCTTTTGAGTTGTCGTACCAATGGAGGATTCGGAGAGCGCGGAGTGTATTCCAGCGGCTTGCCCTGCCTACGCCAGTCTCCATCTTCAATGGAATATTTTCGGCATGCAGGAGGTTGAGCGGCCAGCGTCCGTTCTGGTGGCGGCGCGCGATGACGGTTTCGATGGCCTCACTGACGCGGCTGTCGGGTTTGATTCCTGCATTCCGCAGATAGTCGAGTCCGCGCAAGACGTCGTAGTGCCAGAACGTCGGGAACGAGAAGCGGAGCCAGCGTTTGTCGATGACTTCGCCGGTCCGAAGGGAGCGGAACATGCGGCGCTCGAGCAGATAGTTTTCGGCCCTCTTGCGGGCCTTGGTGACGGCCGCCGATTTACGGCCGGCTCGTTCGTAATCGAGCAGCCCTTCGAGCACGCAAATGGTGGTATGGAACGAAGAGCGCCGGCTCTTGGGCCTCTTCGGAGAGACGAGCGTAGCTTCGCAGTTCCAGCCGCCATCTTCGAGCTGCTCGCTCAGGAGTTGTTTGGCCAGTACGTCGTTCGGTTCTTTGAAATACGAGCCGATGCCGAGAATTCTGCCGTTGATGCAAGGCTCGGTTTCGCCGTGAAGAAAAGGCCTGTTTTTGTGCCACTTAAACACAAGCCGCTTGTCAACGCGGTCGATCATTTTGCGAGCCGCCTTGCTGGCAGGGTCCAGGCCCAGATCCTTTAGGACGACGAGACTGTAGAAGGTTACAAGCAAGCCCCGGTCCTCCTGCGGCCCGCCCCAGTTGCCCGCAGAAGATTGGCGCGCGAGAAGTTGGGCTCCCCAACCTTCGGTTGCAATGCGAGACCGCTCGGCGGCAATCGCGTTGGGGGCTTCTGCAGTAAGGTCCCTCATGACCTGCCAACGGATGGCCGGGTCAGAATCGAGGAGCCATTTGAGGTGCGCGGGCCGGGGTGCGTAATCGTGGAGGCGCATTGGCCTGTTATAGCACGCGGTGTGTAAGGTTTGATCCAGGTGCCGAACCGCGTTCGCATTGGCTCCTGCGTGGGATCCGGGCGGGATGGTCAGCAATGCGGAAATTGTCGTGATTCAGTATCCAGCGACCAACCCAGTCCTGGTTAGCGCGGTTTCATGTAAGCTACGTGACCGTAGATCTCGAAAGAAAAGAGTCGAGCGACGATGAGATCGGAATTGCTGCGATTCAATGGCGCTGTCGAACGGGATCCCGCCATCGATGCGTGGATGAAAGAGCATGTAGGTGAATTGGGAGCCATCGCGCATCAGTGGTTTGAGTTGATGCGAAAATGCGGGGACGAAGTCCGGGAGCTTTTGCATGATGGCTGTCCGGTTGCATGTTTGGGAGATGCGCCTTTCGGATATATGAATGTATTCACGTCGCACGTAAACGTGGGTTTTTTTCACGGCGCGGCGCTGCCGGATCCGGCTCACTTGTTGCAAGGCACCGGCAAGTTCATGCGCCATGTGAAGCTGAGATCGGGAACGGCCGCAAACGCCGCAGCGCTAAGCAGGCTGATCGACGCGGCGTACTCGGATATAAAGGCGCGCGTCGAAAACGGCTAGCTCACAGAAGCGCCTGGAGAGGCCGAGGTCGAAGTCGCCGAATATCTCTCATACAAATCGTGGGCGGATGACGGGCAAGCCGAAAGTTATCCGCTTGCCCGCTGGGTCAGTACCGAAAACCGCGCCATCTCGTCAGCGCTTGAATTCCTGACGAGAGGCCGACTTGTCGCTATTTATTTTCTTAATGTGGTCTTTACCAGTCTTTAGTACTCCGCGGCGGAGATCACTACAAACGGGTCTTCCGCCAAACAGAATCGACGGTTGCTTGAAGAGATTCCTCCATCATCGTTCAGGAACATCAGGCGGGCTGCTTCGCAAAGATAGAGCATAGAAAGTGTTGAAGAACCAGGAGAGTCTGAATGGTTTACGACGTTGTGATTGCAGGCGGTGGACCTGTAGGTTCATTTCTGGCCTGCGAACTGCGACTGGCCGGCGTTTCCGTACTTGTACTGGAGCGGATGGAAGACCCTCATTCGCCCCTGAAAGCTGGATGGATGGGAATGCGCGGCCTCAACTTCCCGTCTGTCGAAGCCTTCTATCGCCGAGGCCTGCTGGAAGACGTCCGTGCGAGCGCTCTCGGCTGGATGAATGCGGGTGGGAACCCAGGAATGGAGTTGCGAGGAACGACCGGTTCAAACTCTGCGCCGGCTCCGCGCTTTGCTGGCCACTTCGCAGGCATCATGCTCGACGTGGAAAAGATCGATTTCTCCAATCGGAAATATGCAATCGCGGGGCCCTCTGCCTCGGGCGGCATGGTGAGTCTCGAAGGCATCGAGTTGCTGCTTGCAAAGCGCGCTGCGGAGTTAGGCGGCGACCTGCGGCGCGGCATGGATGTCACAAACTTCACCGAAGACGAGAATGGCGTCACTGTCTATGCCGGAGACGAGTCTTTTCAGGGGCGATGGCTCGTTGGCTGCGATGGCGGCCGGAGCGCGGTGCGAAAGCTCGCGGCGTTTGAATTCGCGGGCACGGAGCCGGAGTTCACCGGCTTCACCGCGGCCGTGAAGATCGCCGATCCCGAGAAACTGCGGCCCGGCTTCAACCTTACGGAAACAGGTCTGTACCTTCTGGGTCCCGGCCCCGACCGCATCGGGATGGTCGAATTTGACGGCGCTTCGTTCGATCGCACGCAGACCCCCACGCTCGAAAGCCTGCAGGAAGTTCTGCGCCGCGTCTCCGGCACCGACGTCACGCTCACCTCCATGGATGTGGCTTCCACCTACACCGACCGCGCGCGTCAGGCGACGACCTATCGTAGGGGTCGCGTCTTGCTGGCCGGCGATGCCGCACACGTTCATTCGCCGCTCGGCGGACAGGGCCTCAACACCGGCATAGGAGACGCGCTGAATCTCGGTTGGAAACTTGCCGCTACCATCCAGGGCTGGGCGCCGGCCGACCTTCTCGACACGTACACGGAGGAACGTCATCCGATAGGCGCATGGGCGCTGAACTGGACGCGGGCCCAGGTCGCCATCATGAGACCCGATCCTCATGCTCGCGCCATAGCGTCTGTGATCCGCGATCTCATCCAGACGCGGGACGCCACAACCTATTTCGTGGAGAAAATGTCCGGCATGTCGATGCGCTACAACCTGCCAGGAGATCACCCATTGACTGGGTGCAGCGCACCCGACTTCGAGTTGGAAGATGGCACAAGGCTGGGCGAGTACCTGCATAACGGGAAGGGATTGTTGATCGAACTTACGGGAGGCAGGAAACTCCACGACCTCGGTCAAATTTGGAACGACCGATTGAACTATGTGTCCGCTCAGGTCAAAGACAGCAAGAGTCTCACCGCAATACTGGTAAGGCCCGATGGCTTTGTTGCATGGGTCGCCGAGTCGGAGCCTGACTTGAGTACGGCTGAGAGATCCATCGAACGCTGGTTTGGCGCTGCAATCTAGTTCGATCCGAAGAATTGCGCCCTGCTGCATAGTAACAAACGCGCATCTGGTCAGTGGGTGATTTCCTGACGGGATGCCGACTACACAGGACTCACCCGAAAACTTACACGTGTTTGTTTGTTGGTTCAGGCGACGGCATTGAAGCGCTAAGGGACCCTCAACATCCAGGCTTGCAAGAACCAAATCGCTCTGTTTAGGATACGGGCTTTCTCCTCGCCAACGGAAAGGTGCTGGACGACTGGGAGGAAAGAACATGGCAAGCCTGACGTTTGACAAAGAAATCATAAGAGGAACGATGTGAAGCGGATCGCTTTCTTGCTGCTTGCAGTTGTAACCCTGGGCGGCATTGCCGCCTACATAGCCCACGCATCTGGACAGTCCGATGGAGACTCCTCCCCGATCTACGGAGTCAAAATCCCCGCCGGATACCGCGATTGGAAAGTGATCGCCGTGGCTCAACTCCTGGTACCAGGCAAGGCCGACCAGTTGCGCGCTCAACTCGGCAACGAAATAGCGATCAAGGCCTTTAAGGAAAGGACGCTCCCGTTCCCGGACGGCGCCGTCATTGCAGCGATTCATTGGACTCGTGTTCCGTCGGAAGACAACAACAAAGCCCTAGCCGGTCCATTCCCCCGGCGCTCAATCTTTTGTTGTCGGCTCCCCCGTGAATGTTTAGTTAATGGTTAAGTACTCAAAGAAGTACGTCGCGACAGGCGGCTGGGGGTTCGCTGACTTTAAGGACGGAAAGCCGGGCGACAAGGCGCTGCACGAGACCTGCTTCCCTTGCCACACGCCTGTGAAAGATCACGACTATGTCTTCACCCATTACGCACCTTGATTCCGAAAACGAAATGGAGCGTATGACAGAATCCGAATAGTCCGCATCCGAAAAGCAGAATGCCTCCGCAGATCTTTCTTGTCTGCTAATTAGGAGATCACCATGAGATCAACGGCGGAGGTCCTCGATCACCACATGAAGTGCTTCGCCGCTTGGGATATGGAAGGCGTATTGGCAAATGAAGTCGTCGACAGTGGTATGTGTGTTTCTGGCGAGCCGAGTTACTCCCCCTCTAACGTCAAATGCACCTCCTTCATTTCCGCGATTTCGGTGATCACGATCGAGCGCGTCCCCTTCCGTTCAAATACGATCCCGCTAGCGCGCACGTATTTGCCGACGAATGGCATCAGCTTCTGGCGCTGATCGGCGTCAGGCATTTTGTCAGAGATAGGCAGATACAGGTGACCATCCTTGGTCAGAATAACGAGTGGCGAACCGCCCCTCACGCAATCCAGCACGCACTTCATGCTCAAGTGAGTTGGCGTCGAATCGAGGTTCTGAATGGGGCATGCAATATCTCGAACCAAGCCCTCAATCGTTGCCTTCGACTCATGTGCTCGGGAACCAGGCATCGACGTGCTCTGTGGAGGTTGAGCCGACGCCGGGATGGACGCTACACCGCAACCAGCCAGGAAGCAAAGAAGCAGAAATCGGTTCATAAGTTCTCCTGTTCATGGGGTATCAATTTACTGATCGGCCCTCCTGGAATCCTGCCAAGTTCCCGCTTCGTCTCCCAGACCAACGCCAGCAAGAGAGCTGGGCCGCCAGATCAAATTCCCCCTGATTTGTGAGACGCTGTTCAAGGTCAATCGCCAACAGTGGGAATATTTCACTAAGCGGCACGGATTCTTCGTCGTTCCAACGGATGCCGAATCCTAGCACGGTGCTCGCTTCCCGTGACTCGTGAGATAAGTCCTGATTGCGGGGTGACCGGTAGTTTGACTCACGAAGCATCTGGAACGGACATGTTGCCGCTCTTCCCGAAATCCGTCGAGTCATCTAGTCTTTAGTCCCGAGGATCTCATCCATGAAATTCTGGCGTGCATGTCGTAATGGCATGTTTCTGGTTAGCAGTTCCCTATTTTTCTGCTCATTCGCGAATGCACAGCAAGCTCCTGCGAAAGAGGCGGTGTCCTTCGATTTGCTGGTCACTGGAGCGACGATCGTCTCGATGGACGCAGATCGACACGTCATCGAGAACGGGTTCCTGGCGGTGCGTGGCGACGAGATCGTGGATATCGGCCAGGATGCAGCGCTGCACTACCCAAAGGGAATCGTCGCCAAGGCGCGCATGGATGCTTCGGGAAAGCTGATCATCCCTGGCCTTATCAATGGCCACACACACGTACCGATGACGCTCATGCGAGGGCTGAAGGACGACGTGGTCCTGGATGACTGGCTGCATAAATTCATCTTCCCCGCCGAGGCCCGCAACGTGACCGAAGATTTCGTACGGTGGGGGTCTCGCTTGGGCCTCGCGGAAATGATTCGCAGCGGGACCACCACCTTTGCGGATATGTATTACTTCGAGGATGCGGTCGCCGAGGAGACCAAGGCAGCGGGGATTCGAGGGGTTCTCGGCGAAACCTGGATCGATTTTCCCGCGCCTGATAACAAGAGCGAGGCGGAGATGGCCGCCTACACAGAGAAGTTCATTCAGAAGTGGCATGGCGACCCGCTGATTCGCGCCGCGGTAGCTCCTCATTCCATCTATACCTGCTCAGAGAAAACATTGCGGGATTCCGCAGCGCTGGCACGCCGATACCACGCGCCGATCCTGATTCATCTGGCGGAGATGCGCAAAGAATTCGTAGACAGCCTGGAGAAAAACGGCACTACGCCCGTCCAATATCTGGAACGCATCGAAGTTCTCGGTCCGGACGTGCTTGCCGCGCACTGCATTTGGACGGACAACACCGACATGAAAATTCTTGCCGACCGTCAGGTGGGATGCATACACAATCCGTCGAGCAACATGATGCTGGCCAGCGGTGTTGCGCCGGTGGTGGACCAACGCGCGGCTGGGATGCGCGTCGGCCTGGGCACGGACGGCCCGGCGGGGAGCAACAATGATTTGAATATGATGGAAGAGATGGACCTGGCGGCAAAACTGCAAAAAACCTATCGTGTCGATCCACGGGCACTGGGGGCAAAGGGCGCGTTGGAAATGGCGACCATCGAAGGCGCGCGGGCGTTGCATATGGAAAAAGAAATCGGCTCGCTGGAGGCGGGCAAGAAGGCTGACTTCGTGGTCCTGAGTCTGAACGCTCCGAATGCCGTGCCGATGTACGACGTGTATTCGCAGATCGTATATGCGCTCAAAGGAAGTGATATCGAAACGGTGGTGGTCGGGGGCAAGACGTTGCTGAAGGACGGTAGAGTGCTGACTGTAGATGAACCTCAGGCGGTCGCTAAAGCGTGCGAGTACGGAAAGAAGGTTGCGGCGTCGCTGAAGTAGCGCGAACTGGCTCCCTCAGATCTGGATTCTGGCTAAGTCCGGATAAACGCCGTAGTCGGAAACTGAGGCGCCTACCTTGTCGAGATATGGTTAGCTTCGCTGCGGCTTCGCGTATTAGGTTGCGCCTTTCGGCGTTTGGCTTGCATCTAGCGAGTGGAAAGATGTAAAGAGTGGCTGCCAGACCAAGGCTCCGCCAAAAACTCGGTCTGCGCTGGAGGTTTTATGAAGAAGCTGCTGGCTACCGTCGATGATAATACTTTGACACTGATGCGGCTCATTCTGGGCGTGGTCTTCTTTCTGCACGGCTCGCAAAAGTTGCTCGGGTGGTTTGGCGGCTTTGGGTTTTCGGGAACGATGAACTTTTTCACTTCGATGTTGCACATTCCGGCGCCGTTCGCGGTGTTGGCGATCTGCGCGGAATTTTTCGGAGGGATCGGATTGATACTTGGCTTGCTGGCCAGAGTCGCGGCGTTTGGTATTGCGGTGAATATGGTCGTTGCCGTTTTGATGGTGCACTTCGCTAACGGGCCCTTTATGAACTGGTACGGCAATCAGAAGGGCGAAGGCTACGAATACCACCTGCTGGCTTTGGCGCTGGCGATCCCGATCATCATTCGCGGGGCCGGCGCGTTTTCGGTGGATGGCGCACTCGCCACCAAAGGATAAATATATGAGTACTCCGACGATGGGTGTTGAAAGCGGACGCGGAATCGAAAGGCTGGAGAGCAGCCGAGGCTTCGACGAGACGTTAGAGCATTTTGAGAAGTTGCTGGCGGCTCGGGGCATGACTGTGTTTGCGAAGATCAATTTCACATCGGACGCGAAGAAATCCGGCTTGGAGATGCCACGCATGCTGCTGGTGGTGTTCGGCAACCCGAAGGGTGGGACTCCCGTGATGGTGGCGGCGCCTAGTTCTGCGTTGGATTTGCCGTTGAAGGTTTTGATTTCGGATGATGCGGATGCGAAGGTCTGGGTTAGCTACAATACGCCGGAGTATCTGGCGATGCGTCACGGGATTCCTGGGGAGTTGGTGACGAATATTGCGGGAATACGGGTGTTGGTGAAGGACGCGGTGGCGTAAGACTTAAGCGCACACCCAGGAATGGCTGTGCCACAAGGCTTTGCGCAGGCGGTGTAAGGCCGTGTCAGGATCCAATGCGATCGCATGTTTGCTTTGGTGCGGGTGGATTTTCGTGTAAACCCCGCCCTCTCGGAGAGGGCGGCTACGGTTTCCCTTTGCCAGAATGACCGGTCAAATGTTTGGTGCGGCCTAAATCGGAGCGGTGGCTGCCTGCACAGCTGAGCGGGAGGTCGCGGAGCTTCCACCGATTTGGTAGCCGACACCGCGAACTGTGCGGATCAGGGCGCGGTCGTAACCGGTGTCCACCTTGCGTCGCAGATAGTTGATGTATACGTCGACCACGTTGGTCATGGTGTCGAAATTTAGCTTCCAGACCTGCTCGATGATTGCCGAGCGGGTCACGGGTTGGCCCGCGTGGCGCATCAGAAATTCGAGTAACGCGAATTCCTTGGGGCTTAGATCGATGGCGTGGCCGTTGCGCTGGACGGAGTGGGACGAGCGAACCGTGAGTTTCTCCGAGCCTACCGAACGCCTGCGCATCAGTTCGCGGCCGGAAGGCACGCATCCGCAAAGCGAACCGGTTCCCGAGAATGCCGGAAGTTCCGGCGGCCGATGGAGCGCCTGATGGGGGGAACGCCATCGCAAACGGTCGAGCGGGCAAATCCCCGCATGGCCGAATTGCTGGCGGGGGCGCAGGGCGCCCTTCGCGGCGAACGCAGCTTTGGGGCGAATGAAGTACGCGCTTTGCAGGGAGTTCTGGCGGAGATGGCTCCGGTCATCGCGCAATCTCAGGAACTGCGACGGACGCAGCCGGAGATGGCTGGCGCGCTGGACTTGTACCGATCGCAACTCGTGAAATTGCAACAAACTGTGGAGAAGTTACGCATCACGATGCTGGTCCACCGCGCGTCGCTGGAAGGCAGCCGAACGCAATTGTCCGCTATCTCACTGTGGTGCACAGCGTTTCAGCGAACACGTTAGCTGCTAGGCGCCCTAGGATTTCGGCCTAAAGAGGCCGATGGTATTGCCCTCGGGATCAGCGAACCACGCGAATGTGCCCGTTGGAATGTTGATGGGTGGCACCAGCATTTTCCCGCCGAGAGAAGTTGCTTTGTCGAGATAGACCTGAACGTCGTCGACCTGCACGTAAAAAATTGTGTAACGGTAGGGCTCGTGGCCCAGAGCAGTGATGTGGCCAGTTACCGCGCCGCCCGTATTGATCATGGCGGCGGGACCGGCATCGTGTATCTGCCAATCGAACAGCTTGCCAAAGAAGGACTGCGTCTGGACGCGGTCACGACAGCCGATTTCAAAATGAACGACCGGATTCGGCATGAAGAATTCCCCCCCTTTTGAAGAGCCAGGTTGTTAAGTTCCATTTGCCCGGATCCTTAACCACGCCGATCGAAATGACTCATCGCCGGCCGAGCAATTGCAGAGAACCGTAACGCGTACGGCGCTCGCGGAATTGCGCGCCTCGATTTCGGCAAGCGGCTAGCTGTTGCCGAGATAGGTTACGTGGACGTAGGTGCCGAGCCTCACGTTATAGGCCAGGTACCACCCGTCGTGGTCGGGGTCTTCGTAGATGACGATTTGATCGGAATCCCAGACCCAGCCGTTGCAGAAACCAACGTCATAAGGCGCCACGCTGAAGTAAAAGCCGCCAAACCAGAAACGCGACGGGCCTCCACCGGCGAGATGCCAGACGTGACCGCGGCCAAAGCCACCGGTAAAGCGACCGTGCTCCCAAGGGTGATCGAGGTGGTAGTGGGGATCGTCGCGGCCGGTGTCGTGACCTATCCACTTATTGTTTGTGTGAACGTGCGGAGCGTCCGGGTGCCCGGGCTTGTCGCTAAATGTGGGGTGCTCGGGTGCCGGATGCCCGTTGCCCTTTACAGGAGCTGGGCCGTGGGTGGGGATGTGGCCGCCACCAACCCCATGAGGTTCACTCGGCGATGGATGTTGCGGCGGAGCCGCTTCGGCGTGCGTCAGGAGAGGAAGGAACAGAGAAAGCGAAAGCGCAAGGGTTCCCGCAACTATTTTCATTTTGGCTCCTCCGGCCAGATCCTGCCATTATTCCCTTCCATCTAGAAGGTGGAAAGGTTCCCCGGGGTAAGCACGCGAGACAGCAAGTCCTAGCTAAGAAATGCTAAGAGCGCGCCGGGTTTTAGACGCGGCGCGCTCTTGTTGTGTTTCAGGTGTTGCACTGAGTTTAGCGCGGGTGCTTTATTTCCAGCGGCTCGACGAGCTTGAAGGTGATACCACCACTATCTCTGTCCAGATTTCTAATGGAAACTCCATTAACACGAGTGTTCCCGGCAGCCAGCTGTTCACCAACGCCGCAGGCAGCGCGTTCGGCGCACTGCAGGACCTGTACACTGCCCTGACCACCAACACCAACATCGGCGCAGCCGTCACCGAGGTTAGTTCGGCAATCGCTCAGGTCGGCGTCCAGCGCGTCTTTCACGGCAACGCCTTGAACCAGCTCAACCTAAGCGAAAATTTTCTCAATCAGGACACCATCAACCTCAGCTCCCAGGAAAATACTCTCGTCGGCGTGGATCCCGCCAAGGCCGCAACCGATCTCGCCCAAGCCCAAGTCGCCGACCAAGCCACCATCAACGCCACCGGCCGCATCCTGAGCCTCCCGACCCTCCTCGACTTCCTGCAGCCACCCCCATGACGCCGACCGGCGGGTAGCAACCCGCTCGTCTTCGACTGGCCAATAGGACCATCTAAGTCGGATCCCTCGCTGAACGCGGGATGGGACTGATACCTCAGGTGCCGCCGACGACGGATTGTCAAAACTGGCGGATGACGGACGGAAGGATGCGTCGCTCTATGCTCGGATTAAACCAGGAAACCGGCGCGCGTTGGTGTCGAACCCAGGAAACACCGTCTTCAGATCCGTTACCCCAATGTGCTTGACCAATACTTCGCTGAGCACGGAGCGGAAGTCCGTCGTAAGGGCCAGGTCCCGCCCTTCATTCAACTGGTGATCCGCAAGCCCCGGCCAGCTGCCATACACGCGGCCGCCCTTAACATCCCCGCCCATCACAAACATGCAGTTCGCGTGACCATGATCGGTGCCGCGATTCCCGTTTTCTTTCGCGGTGCGGCCGAACTCGCTCATCGTTACCACCGCCACGTCCTGCATCCGATCGCCCATGTCCTGATGAAACGCCGCAAGCCCTTGGCCCAAATCTTTGAGCAAGTTGGAGAGCTGCCCCTGTACGCCACCTTCGTTCACGTGATTGTCCCAGCCACCGCAATCGACGAACAAAACTTCCACGCCGATGTTGGCCTTCAACAGTTGCCCGATCTGCTGCAAATTCTGTCCCAGCCGGGTGGTTGGATACTGCGCTCCGTTTTCCGGCGCGTACTTGCTCGGATCGACTTTGCGGAGCATGTCAATCGCTTCAAAAGTCTCCGTACCGGTGCCGCGCAGTGCGTGATCGACGGTCTGCGCGTACATGGCCTCGAAGCCGCCTTCCACCGCCGCGCCCATCCCGGCCGTCTGCGGCATCACCTTGAACTGTTTCAAATCCGGCAGGGCAATCGCCGACGCGCTTCCGTGCAACATGCGTGGCAAATTCGCCCCCATTGCAACGGCGCGGAATGGCGACGCATTTTCTTCCGGTGCTACTTCGAGCGCCCGATTCAACCAACCGTCTTCGGTGGCCTTCACGCCCGGCGTACCGGACTCCATAAAATCCTGCGCATCGAAATGCGACCGCGTCGGATCGGGCGATCCCGCCGCATGCACGATGGCCAACTCATTCTTGTGAAACAGCGGTTCCAACGGCGCAAGGCTCGGATGCAATCCGAAAAATCCATCGAGATCAAGCGCGGCATCGGCGCCGCCACGACGCGGCTGTGGAATGGCAATGGTCGGCCGCAACCGGTAGTAGTTCGGCTCCGCGAAAGGCACCACGATGTTGAGTCCATCGGCAGCCCCGCGCTGGAACAAAACGACGAACTGCTTCTTCCCCGTCGTAGTCGGCGTCGCCGCAATCGCTCGTTGCAGGAACGCAGGCATCGCGCTGAGTCCGACCATCGCGATTCCGCCCTGCTTCAAAAAATACCGCCGCGAAAACTTCCAAGGTCGAACGCCCTCGCAACATCGATCGGTCATGACAACTCCCGTTAGCGGCCGCTTTCCGAAGCGGGCGCCTGTCACTCATACTCTTCTTGCTCTGCTGCGTCTTCTCGCTTCCGCGCTTCCGCGCATTCGACTTTCAACTGTCGACTGCCAACTATCTTCTCTGAAATTCCGGCGCGCCCAGCACCAGGCCTGCAACCACGCCCAAATCCACATGCTTCACCGGATCATCCAGCTGCGCCTGCAAAATCTGCGGGCTATCCAGCTGCTTCTCTAATGTTTCCACGGTCATCGGCCCGGTTTGCCCGCCAAGAAAAAGTTGCACGGCGCGATCGAGCGCGGCCTTCGCATCCGTCGAATAATCCATACCCAGGAGCGAGCCCGCATCGCTCCGCGAACCGCGAACCTTGTTGCCCGCAAGCGCCAAGGAATAATTCAGCCGGTTGAGCAACGCGCCGGTATTCACCCAGGCGTCAGCCTTGTCGGAATAGCCGGTAGGCGGCTGGCATTGATACAGCGGCTCGCCGATGCGTCCGGCCCATTGCACCAGCGGCATCGGCGTATCGACGTCGGTGCCCAGCGCGCGCGCCGTGGAAACCACGAGCTCGAACGGCGTCTTCACTTTCGCCCGGTAAGCATCGCGAGACCAGAATTCCGGCGAATAAATCATCGTCTTCATCACCGCGCGGATGTCTCCATCGCTCGATTGAAAGGTCTGCGCCATCCGCGCGACCAGTGCCGGCGGAGGATTGTCCGAAACGAACCGCCGCGCCAATTTCGTGGAAATAAATTTCGCCGTGCTCGGATGGTGCACGAGTAGATCGATCACTTCTTCTCCGTCACGCATCCCACCGGCGTGAATTTTCTTGCCCAGCACGATTTTCGGATCGGGGTCGTGGACGCGTTCATCGAACTTGAACGTCGCATCCTGTTTTGGTTTCTCGATCGACCATCCGGTAAAGCACCGCGCCACTTCGGTCACATCTTTCTGTGTATACCCGCCGTCCACGCCCAGCGTGTGCAACTCCATCAATTCGCGCCCGTAGTTTTCATTCAAACCGCGCTCATTTTTCTTTTGCTGCTGGCCTTGCGGCGCGCGCGGCGGAAACGGTTGTCCGTAACGGCCCCGTGCTTGTTGCCGCATCGCGCGCTCCGCGGCAGCACGCTGCGCCGCCCGCGGGTCTGCGCTCAAGAAATTATCGAGGTAAAACAGCATCGCCGGACTTTTTGCCGTCGCGTTCAGCAAGTCCTTGAATTTTCCGAGCGTGTGCGGCTGAATCACATCGCGTTCGTAGGACGTCAGAAGCCACCGGTCATCGCCTTTACCGGCGAAGACGTTGAAATGGTTGAACCAGAAATCGTCCATGATCTGCTGTAGTTGCCGCTGGCTGTAAATCGCGCGCGTCACTTTGGCCATGGCAAGTTCTTCTACCACACGCTGGGGTCTCTTGCTGTCGTCCGCGATCGCGCGCGGCACGACATTCGGATCGACGGTCAACACATCGCGCTTGCCACCCGTGCCGCGCGTCGCGATGTTAGCCTGGGAATCGTCCAGCTTCATTGGCGAAGCCCCATCGGGCGCGTTTGCGGCCATCTGCACAGCTTGCGGCTGTGCTCCGGTATTCGCAGCATCATCCGCCTCAGAAGTCTGTCCCGGTGCACCCTGCGTTTCCGCCGGCGCCGGTGCTTGAGCCGCTGACTGGGGCCGGCCGCGGGAGGACTGCATGTCACGCGCGACCACTGCCGCTGCTGCATCTGAACGTGTCGATGCCGCCGCCTGCGCCTGCTTCGCCGCCTGCTTTTCGGCTTGCTTGGGTTGCGGATATTGCGCCAGGAGAGTCGCCGAAGACATCCGCAGTGTCGGATACGTTTCCAACCGAGCCTCGACGGCCTTGTCGTCAATCGAATTCGGATTGAGTTGCTGATCGATCCACTTCGCCAAACCCATCTGCCGCACGCGCTCCACGTCGCCCGGCCTCGGTCCGTATGCCAGCCGGTTCAACGCATGCAAAATCGCTTCATCCGCGCTCAACTCCGTGATCGGCAAGCCCTTTAGCACCGGGTCCTGCTTCTGCTTTTTATCTTTAGCAGCGGGAACGAGCGCGGGGGCGGCTGCAGTGGCGGGTAAAGGCAGATCGACCCCCAGTGTAAGAATGCAGGCAACCGAAAGCAGCGTGGCAACGAAAGACTTTGCGGTTGCCAAAAAGAAGGGGGGCGCTGACGGACGGTAGTGCAACTTCATGCGTTCTCCTGCCGAACGGCATCGTCAGAATCAGATATTGCCAGAATCGGATAGGGACCTAAAATCCGGGGCACTTTAAGCATAACCCCCGTGCGCCGAGGAAGTTGCGCAGATTCCGCTGTCGTGTCGAATCACCATCCCGCCCGAAAGTACAGGTACGAAGGGACTTAGCCGAAGATTTGACGCCACACCAGAGTGCTCTTATGCTCTTGCAGCGATTTTGTAAGGGTGCCCATGATCATTCGCGATTTCATTTTTTGGCTCTCGAGCAAGCGCAGCGTGACCGACTCGATTGCCCGGCACGGCATGAAAAACGGATTCGCGCGGCGTTTCGTGGCGGGCGAAACCCTTGCCGAAGCGCTGACGGCCAGCGACGAGCTTGGTCGCCAGGGACGGAACGTCAGCCTGAATCACCTCGGCGAAAATGTCTCCACGGAGGTGGCGGCGCGCGAAGTTTGCGCCAGCTATATCGAAATGATCGAGGCGATGCAGGCACGAAAGATCGCCGGGAACATCTCCATCAAGCTGACCCAACTGGGGCTCGACCTCAGCAAGGAATTGTGTGCGGGGCTGGCGCTGGCCATCGCCAAGCGCGCCGCCGAACTCGGCCGGACGATCGAGATGGACATGGAAGGCAGCGGTTACACGGATGCGACCCTGGATATCTTCGAGAGCGTGCAGCTGGAATGCGGCAATTCCGGGCTTGCCGTGCAGGCTTACCTGCATCGCACCGAGAAAGACCTGCAACGGCTGGCACCACTGAAACCAAAAGTTCGCCTGGTCAAGGGCGCGTACCGCGAACCGAAAAATATCGCGCTGCAGGGCAAACCCGCGGTCGACGCGAATTACAAGCGCCTAACCACCATGCTTCTCGAAGGCGCGACGCAGGGAACGTTTTTCCCGGCGATCGCTTCGCACGATCCGATGATGGTGGCGCACGCGCAAGCGGAGGCCGCTCGGCTGAATTTGCCGAAGGCTAAATACGAATTGCAGATGATTTACGGGATTCGGCGCGACCTGCAGCAGCAGGTTCATGCCGCCGGGAATATTTTACAGGTGTACGTGCCGTTCGGGACCGATTGGTGCCCGTACTTTATGCGCCGATTATCCGAGCGCCCTGCGAATTGCTGGTTTGTGCTGCGCAGCTTGATCGCCGAGTCCTCACACTAGTTCCGGTCCGGCGCGCCGAATTGAGTCATGAATAAACGCAAGCTCAGCATTTTGCGATTCGATCTTAACCGCGCAGACCCGAATTTCGACGCGGAAAGGTCAGTCAATCGGTGACGTCGAAATCAACCGAGCGATTGGGGGCGTGGTTTTTGGCGCCGTCCACGGCTTGGAGGACCAGGCGGTAACCACCCGGCGGCAGATCCTTCACCTTGACGAGCATTCCCGCCGGGACGAGCGGATTGCCTTTCTGCACGAACTCGTCCGCCGGAACCGCTCCGGTGAAAAGCAATTCCTTGTTGGTGGCGCGGTCAAGCACGTGGTAGCCCAGACCCAGTTTCGGCGGCTTGTCGGACACCAGCAGCGGATCGTAAATCTCCGTGTACAGGATCACATTGTCGCTGCGCTTGAAGCGGTTGGTTGCGGAAGGAACCACTTGCATGCCTTTAATGACCAGCGGCGTGCGGTCTTCCAGCAAGATGGAATCGAGCCCCGTGGGAATGTCGGAGACGCGCGTGGCGGAATTGGTGAGCACGATCCCGCCGAGGCTCATGCTCTTGCCATCGTAGGAATCAATTTGCAGGGGTGACTCGAATTTGCCGAAGGTGTCGCCTCCACCGCTCAAGACGACCGTAAGCTTGTAGGTTCCCGCCGCAGCATCAAATTGATTCTGATAGCGATAAGGCGTCTGCGTGAACGCTTTCCACTCGTCTTTTTCGAGATCGAGGTTGACGGTATCGCTGAAGCGCGCACCGACGCTGCCGTCGGGACGGGAGGCGATGCCGAGTACATTGATGTTGGCGTGATACTTCCCTTTTTCCTTGTCGAACTTCAGCGAATCAGACGGAATTTCCATCGCCAGATTCACGCGCGCCACGTTCGGCGCGGTGTAGAAATAAGGTGCTTCCATCGCGCCGTGAATCGATCCGGTTTGCCCGCCTGCCGCGTGCAACTCGAGCTGCTTTTCCGCGGGCTTGCCTTCCAGTGGATTCTCGGTTCGCGCGTTACAAAAACCGGTGCGCGAACGCACGTTAAGCCCGCCGCGATTCATTTTTACTTTCAGGGTATGACAGCTGCCTTCGGGCGAATCGCCGGGCACGTAGCCCAGGATGTAGAACTCGCTCTGCTCTTTTCCAATGCGTTCGAGGCCGCCCAGCAGGTCATTGGTATTAAAAATCGAAAAGCCACCGGTACCGTCCGCGAGCGAGGCTAGAACCTCCTGGTTGGTGGTGACCGACGGTGGCAGTTGGGGAATGATGCTACGCGACTGGTTGTATGGATTGTTAAAGCTGTTGTTGTAGGGATTATAGTTCGTCGGCGTGGTTGTTCCGGTTGTGCCCCCCGGCTTCCCGGTTGTTCCGGTGCCGGGACTGCCTTTGCCACCGGTGCCCGTCCCGGGACTGCCCTTCCCACCCGTGCCCGGGCCTCCGGTACCGGTTCCGCCAGTGCCCGTGCCACCGCCGCCACCGGTGGGGCGCCCACCCCCGCCCCCAGTGCCGCCGCCTCCGACCGGATGCTGAGGATCGGGCGAAGCGCCCAGAATATAGGAGGTGAGCAGGAAACGCGCCGGCGCCGAGGTTCGCTGCGATACGGGACGCAGGCGACCGTTCGAGACGTTGTTGCGCGCACTGCCTCCGCCGGGGACTTGGGCAACCAAACCTCGCACGTCTAGCGAGTAGACCGCGACGTTCGCTTTATTGCAGGCGTCAATGGTGGCGATCATTTCCGATCTGGTTGTCGAGTCGAGCGGGAATCCCGCGGAAAAGAGGACGAGCATCTTCCGGCCCGGCACGGTTCGCAAATTTTTAGCCAGCGTACGCAAGGAGAGCAACATCGAGCGTGCGCCGAATGCCGCTTCGGCGCCGGTGATCGAGGAGAGGTCCGGCGTACCGATCGCGCCTCCGCTGTTTGTGTCGATCGTATTGGAGGCGACGAAGGAAGTCTTGGCGCCGCTGACAGCGGCGTGCAACACATCCGGATTGGCCGTGAAATTTTGGCTGATGCGCAACATGCCGCCAAACTCAACCACCGCCATCTGATGGTCCGGTCCGGCGTTCGCGTCGATGAATTTGGCGGCAGCACCACGCGCCTGGATCTGGTCAGGCGCCGCCATCGAGGAATTGTCGAAAAACAGGATCAGGTAACGCTTCTGGGCGTTGTTGGCTTGTATGGCGACGTCGGAGCCGTTAGAGAAGGTCGTGACCTGCTGCTCTTTATTGTCTTCGTAAACCTTGAAATCTTTTTGGGTCAGGCCCTGAACGTAGCCGCCTTTTTTGTCGGTCACTACAGCGTCGACCAGGACGAGTTTCGATTCTCTCCTGATGACGGGCTGTTGCGGTCCAGACGCGGGGGGCGGGGCCGGCACAGTTCCAACTGGTGAGGCTGCGGCAGGAGTCTGACCTTGTGCGGGAGTTTCTTGTGCACGAAGTTCCATGCCGGCGAGGAGAAACATCACCGCCGCGCTGGTGACGACCAGCAAGCTTCGCGCCTGGTTTCTATATGTATTCATGTGCCCCCCAAAAAGCAAAGCTAATACGGAATCACAACAGCGCCGTTGCGCGCCGCCATTTGTTCTCCTTCGGCGTCACGCACGACCATGCGCACCAGGTACGTGCCCGGTTTGATGTCAAAGCTTGATTTCACGGTGAAGCCCGAGTGGTTGAGGCGGTTCAAAGTCGGATCCAGCAAGTGCATTTGCACAATTTTCTCGCCGCCCGTCACGAAATTTCCGTTTTCGTCAAAGATTGCCGTCGCAAAGGTAAGGTCGTCGTTGCTGCGGCCTTCGGCCTTGCGGAAATGAATTCCTTTGACGTCCACATGCGTCAAAACCGCGAGCTTCGCCTGCGTCTGGTCGGTTTTGAAAAATTGCGTCTGCAACTCAACGGGCACGTCGCGAATCTCCTCCTGCGAGAAAATGGCTTCCTGAATTTCCTGCTTTGCAGCTTCCGCGGGATCTTTCACCGTGCGTAGCGCGTAGTAGCCGTGGCGGGCTTGGACAGTAAACTTCTGCTTGCTGGCGAGAGTGACCTTGAGAGTGTGGTAGCGGCCATCGACCTTCAGATTTTGCGGCGAGAAGCCCAGAAGATAAGAGAGCGGGGGAGCAGCTACCGCGCGGCGCAATCCCTGATCGATATCGTTGCGGTTGTGAAAGAAGGTGCCGCCGGTCCCGTCGGCAAGCTGGCCGAGAATATCGGATTGCGCAAATTGCGCCTGGAGGCGATACGAACTCTTGTAACCCACCGTGCTGCCGGTATCCACCGCAGGATCGCTGATGTCGCCGAGCAAATCGGGAGTATAGAGGCCGCGCGCATCGATGGTGTTGATGACGATGTTGGAGCGATTGGCACGATCAATCAGGTCGCGGCCTTCTCGGGTGTTTGTCGTAACGATAAAACCCGGAGAGACCAGCACCATGACGCGCTGGCCGGGCATGGCCGCCAGACGTCGCATCGTATCTTCCAGATGGCGATAGACGTAATCCGTTTGCTGATCGCCCAGGGACGCTACGCGATCGGCTTGTGACTGAGCCATCGACTGGGCGGCCGCTTGCTGCGTCGTATCTCCGTTGAAAGCGCACTGGATGGCGTCTGCCGTGGCGACGCTCAGCGCTTGCGGGTCGTGAAAATTCACGATTTGGTCGGCTTCGTAATAGTTAATGTCGGGGCAGTCGTGAAATCCCTGGATGGTAGCGAGAGGCCGCGGAACGATGCCCAGGAGCGAATCCTTGAGTTTGGCGTGATCGGAGGTGAACTCCTGCGTAAGTTGACCGGACGTCGTGTACATGCCGACGCGGTCCGAGGGAGCCAGTGAGTCGAATAGCCGGGCGGACGCCGCACGAACGGACACGGCATCTTGCATCAACATATCGGTGTCGTCGAAAACCAGGGCAACGAAGCGCTGCGGCAACGCGGCCACAACCGGTGGTGCTGCCTCGCTTGGAGCCGGGGCGTCGAGGGCGGGTACGGTAGGCACGATCGCATGCGACTCCGGGGTTTCGACGCTGAAGGTCGAGATGGTCTGCGGCTTGCGATTGTCCTGGAGCTGGAAGTCTTCCTTTTTCAAGTTGGTGACTGCGTTGCCTTGGGAATCGCGGACTACGACGCGCACCAGCACGAGGTTCACGCGAACTTTGAAGGTAGGGGCGGTGTCGCGACTGGAAACTTCGGCGGCACTGGCATTGCCGTCCGAATTAGGCGGTGCTGGGGGCTGCTGGGCGGGAGACGGCGGAGGAGGATCGGTTTTCGGCGTTGGGCCCGCATCGGAGGGCGCTTGCGCTTGGACGGGGGGAGGGAAAAACGTCAGCCCAAATGCGAGAAGCAGACCAATCGCGCGCCGACCGAATCGGATTTGCAGAAAACGCCCCATGCGTCCCTTTCTTGCCCTTGTTGCTTGCTCTTGGGCTCGGCAGCAGAAAGCAAGGGAACCACTCGACGGCGACCGGTACTGTGACTATACGCGGGCGTTTATTTTTATGTCAACAAACCACCCGTAGAACCGGTCAGGGAGTTCGCCCTCCGGAAGGCTTCGATCGTCCATACGTCTTGAGCTTCCTGACGGCGCAGAACGTAGCGTTCGTCATTGCTGAGCAGGATGCGGAAATATGTCGAGCCTGGGGAGTACCAGCGGTCTTCTAAGGCGGCAACGTCAACCATTTGGCCGTCGAGGAGCACGCGCACGGGACGCTCGTCGGCCTTATAGCCCGCGTAACATTCGACCTGAATCACTTTCTCAGACATGGGCGCGCGATTGCTTGCGGCGGTTGTCGGCAAGCTCGGCGTTCCAGGCGGCTCCCAGAAAAATGATTATGGTGGAAAGCTGCATCCAGATCAGCAGGCCGATTACCGCGGCCAGTCCACCATACACCACGTTGTAGGGCACCTTGCGGACGTAAAAACCGAAGCCTATGTCAGAGACCCACCAAAGCAGCGTTGCGACCATCGCGCCGGGAAGGACGTTGCCTAGACTGGATTCTTTGGGGCGTGCGACCCTGTAAATCACCGTTAGGGCGACCATCGCCAGGAAAATAGCTGTTCCATGGAAGAAGAATCCCCACAGCGTTTGGATGGAGTGACTCTTGCCCAATTCTATGCCGAGCCAATGGCGCAACGGCCGGCCGAAAACGCCCAGAATCGCCGCGATCAGCAAGGGGGCGATGGTCGCCAGGAGCAGCAACAGGCTCCGCAACTGGCGCTGGAGAAACCCGGGACGCTCGCGGTCTCCGTAGACCGCCTGGATGCCTTCCATCAACAGGCGCATCACTTGCGTGCCCGCCAGAAGCGTGCCCCCCCAGCCGACGAGGGCCCACTTCCAGGCTTGCGGGCCGCGCTTGACGAGGAACTCCGAGACGATTTGCTGGCTGCCTGGAGGCAGCAGGCGCGTGAGGTCGGCGATCATATCGAAGAGGTTGGTGCGGTCGCCGATGGGGCTGGTGGCGAAGCCGACGGCGATAAGCAGCGTGGGGAAAAATGCTAGGAATAGATTGTAGGCGACCGCTTGCGAAATCATGCTGCAGCGCGGAAAGACGCGGCCGAACATGCTGAGGGCGCGCTTGGACAAGGCAGCGGAGGCAATCATGCGTCGGCATTATACCCGGCAGGCGGAGTTTCTGGCGTACAGGGCGCGGTTTAGCTTGGGCTGGACGAATATCTTTTGCTTTTGCGTCAAGCCGTGAGGACAGGCGACGCTGCGGAGTGGCGTGGAGTGTTTGGTGAACGCCATCGCGATGGGGTTTGCGCGAGAGCACCGACGGCAATCGCGGTCAACAGCAGTACGACCGGATCGATCGGGTGACGGTAGCGTAGTGAAGTGTGGGTGATGTAGTACAAGAACGGAAAGACGATCGGGAATACGGCCAGTGGGAACGTGTATGGACTGTGACGGCGAATCAGCTTGGCGATACCCAGGAGCGCGCCGATCCCCGAAAAAGTGGCGCAAAGGATCAGGCCACGTACTAGCCACGAATCCGTGGCCAGGAATTGGTCGATGGGATTGGGAATCCCCACCCAGAACGCCGCGAATCGTTTGCCGAACAGTATTGCTTCCACGCGCGGGTGCGTCACGATGAACTTCTTGGCTTTGCGCATCTCTTCGTCCATGAATGGCGTTTCCCCCATGCGGAAATAGCGCAGCGTTTCGCGCTCCTTGGTGATTGAGCCTGGGTAGCGAGGATGCTTGTCGTCGTAGTTCTCGTTGTTTCCGATGTAGAGTTCGAGCGGGAAATTCGAGCGTAGCGGGACGAGGCGATTGAAGACGATGAAGTTGCGGACGGTCCACGGGACGCAACACAGGACAGCCAGTCCCAGCGCAAGTGCGGGGCGTGTGATCCATCGCCGATCCTTGATGGGCGAGTCGCTTTTCGGCCTAGAGTGATATGCCGCCCAGCCCAGTAGAAGCGGCAGCAGCGAGCCGAGCGAGGGGTTGGTCATCAGCGTGAAGCCCCACAGCAATCCGTACGCGCACCAATCGCGCAGGCGTTGGGATTCCGCCAGCGCCAGGGTCGCCCACAGCAACGTCGCGGCCAGGAGCGCTGCCAGCGATGTGTCCCAGATCCACTCGAACGGGATCATGATCGCGTTGGGAAATAGCGCCCACAGCCAAGCGGCTCCGCTGGCAACGCCGATGCCTGCAACCTTGTTCCCAACGTGGAAAATCGGAATGCACGCCGCCGTGGAGAAAAGAATGTTGAGGAAAACCAAGAAGAAAAACGAACGCACGGTGAAGATTCCGAACATTTTGAACGCTGCCGCGACGATCAGGGGATAAACCGGGGTCAGCCACGCCGTCGGACCCGTTTCTTTGCCAAAGGGACTACTGAATCCATTTCCCGTGGCGATTGAGCGCGCGATGCTTCCGGTTTCCTGCTCGAACGGCGCAGTCGCCAGCGCCACGGCGGGAATTCTTCGCGCCTGGTCCCATGCAAAAGCCAGCCGCGCCCCGAATGCAACGATCACAATCAGCAGCAGAGAGGTCGCGGCATTTCGAAATTTTCTGTTCATCGCATGTTCTTCCCCGGCGGTAGATTGCAGGTTCCTTTATCTATTGAGTGGAGTCCACATCCTACTCTGGCCGTGTGATGACTGCGCAACTGGGCATCCACCTCTGTGCGCTGGCCGCGAGCGATGGGTGGGCGTATCTTCTCGACGTCGTACCTGATTCGTAATAGAATTCGCGTATTCGACCGACTGGACCGCCCTCCCCCAAAGGCCCAACGGTAGTATCCAGTTCCGGTCTCGCGGGACGTATCCGACACGAGGAGGCTCAATGAAACTCTCACTTTGCTGCGCCGTTATCTCTTTGCTCGCCTTGAGTGCGGCGACTGCGGTCCAGCAGCCGGAGGATCGAGACTCCTGCCGCTTCAAGGTCTCCGAGTCCACATTCAAGCCCTCCATTACAGGGCCCCAAGACATCGTCGCTATGACCTATGTCATCGAGCAGCCCGACTCTCCCGTCGAAGTCCTGGCCATGGACTTCAAGGATTCCTTCCTCTCCGTGGCGCACGAGCTCGTGACAGAGGAACTTCGATGCACAGCGAGGATTCGCAACCGCAGCGACCAATCGATTCGCGGAGTGGACATATCCGTAGTTGTGGCTTTAGACGGAGGCGCCGTCGGGACGGGCCTCATCCGTCGGGCTGGTAACTGGAGCGGACTGGCGCCAGCCCAGGAAGTGGAGATCCAAGGGTGCGGAGGTCGCGGCACCGGGGGCACTCACGACAACCTTGTCCACGTTCTAGTGTTCGTCTCGCAAGTCGACACCGGCGATTGTTCGTATTTGCCGTCACGACGCTATCCCCGCGGGCTCAGAGTTGCGCCATCCGAATAGAGACTCGGGAATCTTCGCGAGCTTCAGCGACTGTCCGGTTCCGCGACCCGGCGTCCCAAAAACGGTCGATTCTCGATCGATCTTGACAGTAGCCGTTCTCGTTATCTCCCGTTTCTACAATACTTTGTGCTTTCTTTAGAAATCGGCTGGTGGGATGCTGACCTTTTGATGGGTGTAGGCGTCCTACATGCTGGGATGTAGAGAGCCTACCCCCTGGGGAGAATCGGCGTGGGAAATCGCTACCAGAATCGCATCGAGCTTCTGCAAGGCACGCTGGATCTCTTGATCCTGCAGACATTGCGCTGGGGGCCTCGGCATGGGTACGGCGTCAGCCAGGCCATTCGGCTGAACTCCGGCGACATTCTGCAAGTGGACACCGGGTCGCTGTATCCCGCGCTGCACCGACTGGAGCGCCAGAAATGGATCGCCGCCGACTGGAAAGTTTCCGAGAACAAGCAGCGGGTGCGAGTGTACCGCCTGACCGCCGCCGGGAAAAAGCGCCTCTTGTCGGAACGTTCGCGCTGGGCGCAGCTTTCCGACGCCATCGCCGGGGTCCTGGAGCCTGCGAAGAAGGAGAGTGAAGCATGAGATTCCCTCTCTGGCGCGGCAATCGTCAACAACAGCTCGAGCAGGAAATCGGCAGCCATCTGGAGATGGCCAAGCGCGACCGCCTTGCGCGCGGCGAATCGGCGCAGCACGCCGCCAGCGCGGCGCGCCGCGAATTCGGCAACGTAAGCCTGGTGCAACACGTGACGCGCGATCAGTGGGGCTTGGACTGGATCGAAGAGTTTGTGCAAGACGTGCGCTATGCGGCGCGTATGATGTGGCGCAACCTGGGAGTCACGCTCGTGGCCGTGCTCACGCTCGTTTTGGGCATTGGCGCGAACACCGCAATATTCAGTCTGGTGGACGGGGTACTGCTGCGTCCGTTGCCGCTTCCTCAGGCAGATCGGCTGGTGGCCCTAACCACCTACTATCCCAAAGGCGCATTCGCCGTGATGCGCAATCAAAGCCGCACCATGGACATCATCGCAAACAGCGACGCCACCTTCTTCAACCTTACCGGTGGAGATTTGCCCGTGCGCCTCACCGGAACCTCCGTATCCACGAACTGGTTCAATGTATTGGGAGTACAGACGGCCATGGGCCGAACCTTTCAGGAGGGGGAAGACCAACCGGGAAAAAGTGATCTCGTCATCCTGAGTCACGCTCTTTGGGAACGCCGGTTCGGCAGCGACACAAACGTCATCGGGCGTTCGATCCTTCTGGAGGGCGTCAGCCGCCAGGTTGTCGGCGTGATGCCGGCGGATTTCCGATTTCCATCACCGAAGACGGAACTCTGGGTTCCCCTGAACCTCGACCCACGAAAAAGCGGCGATTACTGGGGTAGCAGTTACATGCCCATCACGGCGCGTTTGCGTCCAGGCGTCACGCCGGAACGGGCCCAGGCCGATCTCAAGGAGCTTCGACCGAAGATTCTGGCGGCCTTCGCGTGGCGGATGCCGGACGACACTTGGGCGAAATCGAGAGTTATGTCCCTGCAAGAAGCAATCGTGGGTGACGTGCGAACGAGTTTGCTGATCCTGCTGGGCGCTGTCGGCCTGTTGCTACTGATCGCCTGCGCGAACGTCGCGAACCTGCTGCTGGCGCGAGCAACGACGCGGCAGAAAGAAATCGCGCTGCGCGCGGCCCTCGGTGCCAGCCGCTGGCGAATTGTCCGACAGCTCATAAGCGAGAGCGTGTTGATGTCGGTGATTGGCGGAACGCTCGGCCTTGCCGCGGCGCGGTATGGACTGTCTATTCTCAAGTCGATGCTCCCCGCCGACACGCCACGCCTCGCGGACGTCGCGGTTGACACTCGCATCCTGGTGTTCACGGCGCTGCTTTCCGTTGTGACCGGCATTCTCTTTGGCCTCGCGCCGGCCGCCGGTGCTTCGAAGGTTGATTTGACCAAGTCTCTCAAAACCGGAGACCGCAGCGGCACGTTTGGCAACAGTCGCCTGAGCCGAATCCTGGTGATCGGCGAAGTCGCCGTTTCGGTCGTACTGGTTATCGCTGCCGCGCTGCTGGTGAAAAGCCTGTGGAATCTGTCGAACGCCAATCCCGGCTTTCGCGCGGAATACATCCTGACGGCGCGCATTACTCCGAACCAGTCGTTTTGCGCAGAGGTAGGCCGGTGCCAGACTTTCTACAATGACTTGCTCATTCGCGTCCGCGCTCTACCCGAGGTGAAAGACGCGGCCGCGGTGAACGGCCTTCCTCTGGGCGGATCGTTTGAAACCGTTCCTGCCGACGTCGAAGGGTACGCCGTGGCGGCAGGTGCACACGTGCCCATGTTCCTGGAGCGGGTCGTCACGCCCGACTACCTACGCGTGATGGGAATTCCTTTGTTGCAAGGCCGAGCGTTTATGGAAGCCGACGCCGCGCAGAACGCACAACGCGTCGGGTTGATCACCAAATCCACGGCGGAGCGCTATTGGCCAGGGAAAGATCCGATCGGCAAACATTTCAAGCCGCGCTGGATGCAAGAGTGGTGGACGATCGTGGGCGTTGTGGGAGACGTCCGCGAGAACACCATGACGCGAAACTGGGAGGATTGGCTCGACGGCGAGATCTATACGCCCTACGGCCCACACGCTATCGCGGAGAGCGGGCCCGAGGCACCTCCTGCGGAATTGACGCTGGTGATGCGCACAACGCAAGCGCCAAACCAGCTCGCGGGCGATTTGCAGAATGCGGTGTCGCAGTTGAACGGAGACGTGCCGGTGACTCAGATCGAAACGCTGCGCGGTTGGGTCGCGGAGGCCATTTCCGGCCCGCGCTCGACAGCCTCCCTGTTTGCGCTTTTTGCGGCGCTGGCTCTGGTTCTTGGAGCCATCGGCGTGTACGGAGTGATTTCTTATTCCGTCGCACAGCGCACCCGGGAAATCGGGATCCGCATGGCGATGGGCGCGCGACGGCAGCAAGTTCTGCGCTTGATCGTCGGCCAAGGGGCGGAGCTGGCACTGACGGGAGTCGCCGTTGGCCTGCTGGGCGCGCTGCTCCTGACACGGCTGATGTCGAGCCTGCTTTATGGCGTGGGAGCCGCGGACTTGTCAACCTACGTGTGGGTCGCGCTGCTTTTGGTCGTGGTCGCGATCGCGGCGACGTACATTCCCGCCCGCCGCGCCATGCACGTCGATCCTATTGTGGCTCTGCGCTATGAGTAACACTGCGGCCCCGCTGTACGGTCGGGCTTCAACCCGCACCCAAGCTTGGGGGCGGGCTTTAATCCGCGCGCGAGCGCAGGAGCTGGACTTGACCGCACGCGAGGGTAGGGGCCGACTCCAGTTCGTCCCTCTGAAACAAGGAGCAAGATCGTGAAATTTCTGCGGCGACGGAACGAGCGGGAAGAGAATCTCGAAAACGAAATCGCTGACCACCTGCAGATGGCCAAGCAAGACCGCGTCGATCGCGGCGAATCCGAGCAGCAGGCCGCTTCCACCGCGCGGCGCGAATTCGGCAACGTATCGCTGGTGCGGCAGGTAACGCGCGATCAGTGGGGCTGGTTCTGGATCGAGGAATTTCTACAAGACCTGCGCTACGGCGCTCGGACGCTGCGAAAAAATCCCGGTTTCACGGCAATTGCGATCCTCACACTGGCTCTGGGAATTGGCGCCAATACGTCGCTCTTCACCGTCGTCAACGCGGTGCTGCTCAATCCTTTGCCGTACCCGCATCCGGAACAACTCATCACGCTTCACGAGAGCAAGCCGAACTTCCTGGCGGGATCGATTTCGTATCCGAATTTCCGCGATTGGCAAGAAGACAATCACACATTTTCTTCCATGGCCGTGACGCGCGGCACCAGTTTCACCGTGACTGGCCTGGGCGAAGCCGAACAGGTCAACGCCCGCTTTATTTCTTCTGAATTTTTCCCCATTCTCGGCGTGAACCCTGTGCTTGGCCGCACTTTCGCTTCCGGGGAAGACGAGATCGGTGCGGCGCCGATCGCGCTGATCAGTGCGGGCTTCTGGAATCGCAAATTTGGCGCGGCGCCTGATGTTCTGGGGAAAACGCTGAACCTCGATGGCAAAGCGTATACGATTGTCGGCGTCACTCCCGCCGACTTCGATCTCTTCCTGCGCAGCGCTCGCGTTACCGAGATCTACATTCCGATTGGCCAGTGGAGCAATCCGCTGCTTCCGAAACGTAGCGCCGGACTGGGAATTCATGGAATCGGCCGCCTGAAGGAGGGTGTCACGCTGGAGCAGGCCTCCGCGGACATGAACCGCGTTACCAGCAATCTTTCGGAGGCGTTTCCCGACGCCGACCAGGGTATCGGCGCCACCCTCGTCCCGCTCCGAAAAGAGATGCTCGGCGATGTGCAGCCAGTCTTATACGTCTTGTTGGGCGCGGTCGGATTCGTTCTGCTGATTGCATGCGTCAATGTCGCAAACCTTTTGCTGGCGCGTGCGACCGGGCGTACGCGTGAGTTTGCGATTCGGGCAGCTCTTGGCGCGGGCCAAGGCCGGATGGTCCGGCAACTTCTCATGGAAAGCGTTCTTCTCGCGCTAACTGGTGGCGCGCTGGGCATATTTCTGGCGCACTGGGCCACGCGTGCGGCACTTGGAGTGTTGCCTGCAGCCCTTCCGCGCGCGGCCGAGATTCACATCGACACGCGCGTGCTGCTCTTCACCGCAGGCATTTCGCTGCTGGCTGGGATTCTCTTCGGACTTGCTCCCGCGTTGAAGACGTCGCAGCCTCGCTTGCACGAAACACTTAAGGAAAGTGGTCGCGGCACAAGCGGCACACGCCATCGCGCGCACGGGGTGTTCGTCGTGATGGAAATGGCCATGGCGCTGGTTTTGCTGGTGGGAGCGGGCCTTATGATCCGCAGTTTGGTGGCCCTCTGGAATGTCGACCCCGGATTTCGGGCAAGCAATGTTCTGACATTTGGATTGACGCTGCCGCCCCCGATGCTGAATGCAAAACCCGCTGCGATTCGCGCTTACGTTCGCGATCTGGACGCTAAGTTCGCTGAAACATCAGACGTAGAGGCAGTCTCTCAGTCCTGGGGCGCCTTCCCGATAAAAACCGACGACGAACAACTTTTCTGGCTCGACGGGGAGCCCAAGCCGACGAACGAAAATGACATGAAGTGGACTCTCAGCTATGTCGTTGAGCCTGACTATCTCAAGGTCATGGGCATTCCGCTGCGGCGTGGACGCTTTTTCACGCCGCACGATGACGAGCACTCCCCGGTTGTCGTGGTGGTGGATGAGGTGTTCGCTCGGAAATATTTCGGCAACGAAGACCCGCTCGGAAAGCGCATTCATTTGCATTATCTCGATCTGACCGGCAACGGCACGCTGGCCCAGATCGTCGGTGTCGTTGGTCACGTGAATCAATGGGGGCTCGGTTCGGACGACACTCAGCAACTCGGCGCGCAGTTGTATGTTGCCTGCCTGGAGATGCCGGACGACTACATCGCTTCGGTGCCTGGCGGAGGCGGGACCTTCATGGCCGTGCGCAGCAAAGGGGCGATGCCTTCGTTGCTCGATGCGTTGCGCCAAACGAATCGGCAAATCAACAGCGAACAAGTCATCTATGACGCGGAAACGATGGACAGCATCATCAGCGGCACGCTGGCAACGCGGCGTTTCTCGATGATTCTGCTGGCGTCGTTCGCGGTGCTTGCGCTTTTGCTCTCGAGTGTCGGCATCTACGGAGTCACCTCCTATCTTGTCGGCCAGCGCACACATGAAATCGGGCTACGTATGGCACTGGGAGCGAGCCGCATCGACGTGCTGCGCATGGTCTTGACGCAAGGCGCAAAGTTGGCGGCGATTGGTGTCGCCATCGGCCTCGCAGCGTCGCTCGCGCTCACGCAACTCATGGCCAGCATGCTCTTTGGCGTGAGCGCTACCGACCCGCTCACTTTTGTCAGTGTGGCCATTATCTTGACGCTCGTCGCGCTGGCCGCTTGCTACATCCCCGCACGTCGCGCGATGCGCGTCGATCCAATGGTGGCGCTGCGCTACGAGTGATTGCGCCCCTGGTTCTTTGTGGGGACGAGTTTTGTGGCGGCGAGGGTTTGTTAGCACGGCCCTGTCCACCGTGTAGGGGCGGACTGACCGTCCCTCTGAAGCAAGGAGCAAAGATCGTGAAATTTTTGCGGCGACGAAACGAGCGGCAAGAGAATCTCGAACAAGAAATCGCTGACCATCTGCGAATGGCGAAGCAGGACTACATCGACCGCGGCGCATCGCACCGCGAGGCCGATTCCGCAGCCCGCCGTGAATTCGGCAACGTCGCGCTGGTGGAAAATGTTACCCGTGATCAATGGACTTGGAGCTGGCTTGAAGATCTGCTGCAGGACTTGCGTCACGGCGCACGTCTTCTGCGCCGCAACCCAGGTTTCACATTCATCGCCGTGCTCACGCTTGCCCTCGGCATCGGTGCGAATACCGCTATTTTCAGCCTGGTGAACGGCATACTGCTCCGCCCGCTACCGTATTCGCATCCTGAGCAACTCACTGATGTCACCGGCTTTTATCCCAAGGGCGCGCTAGCCGCTCTCCGCGAACGATCTCACACGATGGACGTGGCTGGCTACGTCGAGGGCTACCAATTCAATCTGACCGGCCTCGGCGAGCCGTTTCGTTTGAACGGCACCCTGGTTTCCGCCGAACTCTTCCGCGTTCTGGGCGCGGATGCGGCACTCGGAAGAACGTTTCACGCCGGCGAAGATCTCGCCGGCCAAAACAGCTTCGTGATTCTGAGCCAGTCCCTCTGGCAACAACATTTCGCCTCCGACTCAGGCATCATCGGCCACTGGATCAACCTCGAGGGCGTGCAGCGCCAGATCGTTGGCGTCATGCCCCGAGACTTCCGCTTGCCGTCACAATCCGACGTGTGGATCCCACTCGATATGGATTCTCGCGACGTCCACAGGTATTGGGCCGGCGACTTCATGCCCGTCATTGGGCGCTTGCGTCCGGGCGCCACGATGCAAGAGGCCGCCGCTGAAATTCGGCTGCTCCAATCGCAACTCCCTGCGCTATTTCCGTGGCCCATGCCTAAGAGTTGGAACGCCGGAGTCTCCGTGGTTTCGCTGCAAACTGGTCTGGTGAGCGACGTACGCGCCCGCCTGCTCATCTTGCTCGGCGCGGTCGCACTTGTTCTCTTGATCGCGTGTGCCAACGTCGCGAACCTCACTCTGTCTCGCGCGTCCATCCGCGAAAAAGAGATGGCGATTCGCACCTCCATGGGTGCCGCCCGCCACCGCATCGTGCGCCAACTCATTACCGAGAGCCTGCTGATGGCGGCTGTCGGCGGCGCGCTTGGGTTATTTCTTGCCGGATTTGGGTTGTCGGTACTGAAATCAGCGCTGCCCGCCGGGACTCCGCGACTCGCAGACGTCGCGCTGGACGGGCACGTTCTTGTGTTCACCGGCGTACTCGTGATTTTCACTGGGGTCGTCTCCGGCGTCGCGCCTGCATTTCAATCTTCGCGCACCGAATTGACCGAATCGCTGAAAGCCGGCGGCCGCGGCACCACGCTCTCTACTGGGCGCCGCGTTCGCAGCGTGCTGGTGATTGGCGAGCTCTCGCTGGCAGTATTGCTCGTATGCGCCGCAGGCCTGTTGATTCGTAGCCTGTGGGCGTTGTCCCATGTCGATCCCGGTTTCCATTCCGAAAATGTGCTCACCGCACGCGTCACCCCGAACGAGTCTTTTTGCGGTGAACCAGGCCGCTGCTTTTCGTTCTATCACGATCTGCTCGGCAGAGTTCGCGCGCTGCCCGGCATCAGCGACGCCGCGCTGGTCAGCACCCTGCCGCTCGACGGAAGAGTCAGCAAGCGCTCCGCCGACGTCGAAGATTATCTGCCCACAAACGATAAGCCCGCCCCGCTTTTCTGGCTGAACGCCGTGTCGCCCGGCTACTTCAGCACCATGCGCATCTCGCTGCTGCGCGGCCACGAGTTCACCGAGGCCGATACTACGGGCAACCCGCGCACCGCCATCATCAGCGCGGAAACCGCGCGACGCTTCTGGCCCGGCCAGGACGCCCTCGGCAAGCATCTGCGTTTTGTCGGACAAAAAGATTGGTGCACCGTCGTCGGCGTTGCCTCCGACGTGCGCGGCTACGATCTGCGCCACAACATCCCCGATTTCTTCGATGGACTCATTTATGTCCCCTACGGACCCGGCGCGACGCTCGAAAACGGAAGCGTTCCCGCCGAAATGACGCTCGTCATTCGTTCGGCTTCCGCAGCGCCACAACTGGAACAATCCCTTCGCACCCTCGCTTCTTCGCTGAATCCCGAGGCACCGGTCAGCGAGGTAAAGCCTATGCTGTCGATTTTTTCCGATGCTGCATCGGCTCCGCGATCGATCACTTCTCTCTTCGCCGCCTTCGCGGCTCTCGCGCTGATTCTCGGGGTCATCGGAATCTATGGCGTCATCTCGTTTTTCGTCGGCCAACGCACGCGCGAAATTGGCATTCGCATGGCGATGGGTGCTCAGCGGCGCGACATCCTCAGGCTCGTGGCAAATGAAGGCCTCTCCCTCACGCTGACCGGCATTGTCGTGGGACTCGCCGCGGCATTCGCGCTGACACGCTTTCTCGGCACACTGCTCTACGGAGTCAGCGCGACCGACCCGCTCGATTTCACCGTGGTCGCCGCACTCTTTGCGGCTGTCGCGCTGGCCGCCTGCTACATCCCGGCCCGCCGCGCTATGCGCGTCGATCCAATGGTGGCACTGCGCCACGAATGAACCTCATACGAGCAAACTCGCCAAACGCATGTAGGGGCAGGTTTCAGAGCGTCTCTCGATCGAGGAGCACGAGACCATGAAATTTCCGTGGCCGCGAAAACGACGCGAACAGCAACTCGACGAAGAACTCCACTCCCACCTCGAACTCTCCACGCGCGACTTGATCGACCGCGGCGCTCCTCCCGGAGAAGCTGCCCGCGTTGCGCGCCAAGAATTTGGCAATGTCGCCTTGGTGCAAAGCGTCACGCGCGATCAATGGTCGTGGACCTGGCTCGACAATCCCTCCAAGATTTCCGATTCGCTGTCCGCACCCTCCGAAAAAATCCCGGCTTCACCGCCGTCGCCGTCCTCACGCTCGCCCTCGGCATCGGCGCAAACACCGCGATCTTCTCGGTCGTCAACGCCGTGATCCTGCGACCGTTACCTTTCAAATAAGTTTATCAATTGTTATACATTTCCGCCCGCAGCATGCTCTTCGATTTCACGAATCTTGGACTATCCCTCGCCGACATCGACGACATTCGCGCTGCATCGACGTCGCTCGCCGTGATCACCCCGTACCAATCCGCGTCCAAGGAACTAGCCGGCGACGGCAAGCCCGAGCGCGTAGACGGCGCAGACATCACCGAAGATTTTTTCCCCGCTCTGGGTATAGCGCCGGTGATGGGCCGCGCGTTCACTTCTTCCGATATGCAACTCGGCAACCGGGCCGTAATCGTCAGTCACAGGCTATGGCGCGAACGCTTCGGCGGGGATCCGGCCGTCATCGGCAAATCGATCATCCTCGACGGCGAACCCCATAACATCGTTGGCGTAATGCCCGCTCTGCCCCATGTAGACTTCGCCTCCGACAACGAACTCTGGGCGCCCTTGCTTCCTTCCGAAGAAGAACGTGCCTCCCGTCAGAATCACGATTTCTCCGTTCTCGCTCGCCTGAAGCCGGGCCGCACCCTCGAACAAGCGCAACAGGAGCTCGATACCATCGCCGCTCGCCTCGCCGCGACGTATCCAGAGGCGGACAAAGGCTGGACCATGCGTGCAACTTCGATGAAAGCGTATCTTCTCGGAGACGCTCAAACCCCACTGTTGATTCTGTTCTGCGCCGTGGGCTTCGTGCTCTTGATCGCGTGCGCCAACGTCAGCAATCTCTTCCTTTCGCGTGGATGGGCTCGCCGCCGCGAGTTCGCGATTCGCTCGGCGCTCGGCGCCACTCGCGGCGCCCTTCTACGCCAGCTCTTCGTGGAAACGGCACTGGTCGCGATTGCAGGCGGAATTTGCGCTTTCCTGTTCGCGGCATGGGGCATGCAAACCCTTCGCGCGCTGATGCCGCCCGAAACGTCGCGCATGGAGGAGATCGGAATCAGCGTCGAGGTCGCGTGGTTCACGCTCGGAGCTTCCTTTCTAGCGGCTGTACTCTCCGGCCTCGCGCCCGCTCTTCTGAGTTCTCGCCAGGACGTCGGCGCTATTATCAAGGAAAGTGGTGCCGCTACTCCCTTCAGTTCGGCTCGCACACAGCACAATATCTTGCGCCGCCTGCTCGTCGTCGGCGAAGTCGCTGTAGCCGCGATCCTCCTGATCGGGGCAGGTCTCGCCATACAAAGCTTCACGCGGCTGATTCGCGCCGACTTGGGCTTCCACCCCGACCACATCGTCACCATGCGCATCGAATTTCCCGAAATTCGCTTTGCGAAGCCCGCGCAAGGCATCGCGTTCGTTCAGCAGGTCCTGGACAACTCGCGCGCGATCCCGGATGTGGAAACCGCATCGGCAGGTCTTGTGTTTCCTCTGGGAGACGCCGTCGCTGAAACAACCTTCCAAACCGAGGAATCCGCAAAGAATCCCCAAGCGGGCGAGCAGTCCGCCTTAGGTAATTCCGTCGCGCCTGACTTTTTCCGCACCTTTGGCATCCCATTGCTCACGGGTCGCGATTTCAACGGCAGCGACGCTAGGGACAAACCCAAAGTTTTTATCGTCAACGAAGCGCTCGCACGAAAGTACTTCGGTTCGATCGATGTGATCGGAAAGCGCTTCTCCACGCGGAAAGAAGCCGGCCACCCCGTTTGGGGCCAGATCGTTGGAGTCGCGGGGAATGTTCGCGAGATTCGGCCAGGCTCGGAGCCCAAGGTGCAGATTTACGCTCCGTTTGCCCAGGCGCGCCTAGTCACCGGTGTTTTCCTTGCAATTCGCACGAAAACTGATCCACTCGCGATCGTGCCCGCAATTCAAGATCGCGTCTGGAACATCGACAAGAACAGGCCCGTGGCCATGATCAAGACCGTTGACCAGCAGATCGCCGAAGATTTTGCGGCTCCGAAATCGCAGAGTTTCCTGCTCTCCCTCTTCAGCGCTCTGGGCTTCCTTCTAGCGCTCGTTGGCGTCTATGGGGTGATGTCCTATCAGGTCTCACAGCAAACGCGCGAGATCGGTATTCGCTTGGCCCTTGGCGCGGAACCGCGGGGAATTCTTCACTCCGTCATTGTGCAGGGGCTGAAGCTCACGCTCGCGGGTGTTGCCATCGGCCTGGGGCCTCGCTGGCGCTAACGCGCTTCATCCGCAGCCTGCTCTTTAACGTCAGCGCCACCGACCCGCTCACCTTTGCCACCGTCGCGATCTCGCTCACGCTGGTCGCCGTCGCCGCGTGCTGCATTCCGGCTCGCCGCGCCATGAGCGTCGATCCGATGATCGCGTTGCGCCACGAATAGCAAATCCCGCAGAGATCTCGTTTTGCGAAATATGCGTCCTAACACTGTAGGGCGCAGCACTGCTGTGCTCCAGCTTGCCCAGTCGCACGGCGACCAGCTCTCTGTCGATCAACTCGTGGTCTTGCACCGCCCGGTTGAACGCGCTAAACTCTTCTGAGAGGGTTTCTCCTCCCGGGAATCAGTTCCAACTTTCGTCCCTTACGATTCAAGGTGTTCGTCATGTTCAGAACGCTCAAACGACTCTGGCGGCAGCAATCCGGTCAAGATGCGGCGGAGTACGCTCTCCTCATCGTAGGAATCGCAATGGTGATTGTTGCGGTGCTCTACGCTTTCAGTGGTTCCACTGGCAACAGCTTTGGCGCGGCCACGAATACGGTGATGGGCACCGCGTCAAGCGGTTCTGGCGGAGGCAGCGGTGGCGGCGGTGGTAGTACGGGCGGCAGCGGCGGCTCGGGTGGTGGCAGCGGAAGCGGTCAGGGCACCGGGAGTGGCGGAAGCGGCAGTAGCGGCGGCGGCGGCGGTAGCGGCAGTGGCGGCTCCGGTGGCAGCGGCGGGTCAGGCGGCAGCGGTGGAAGCGGAGGCAGCGGCGGTAGCACCGGTGGCGGCGCGCCACCTCCTCCCAAACCCTCGGGATCATGAGTTATTGCTGAGAGCCGTCAAGCTGGGCCATTCAGGGTTCTTGCTCGCGGGCATTTTTCCCTTGATCTCGATCTTCTCGTTTCATCCCCTCAGTTTGCTGAACTTCGATCGTTCTGAAACTATTCCGTCGTCCCTCGTATCTAAATGGGAATGGGACGTCGCGTGGAACTCGACGCCGTGCGCGGGCTGATGCTGGTGTGGATCACGCTGACGCACCTGCCGACGATCGCCAGCACTTACGTAAACCAGCCATTTGGCTTCGTGTCCGCCGCGGAAGGTTTCATTTTCCTCTCCGCTCTCTTTACCGGCCGGATTTACTTCCGCATGGCGCAGCACGACGGGTATCGCGCGATGACCCTTAAGCTTTGGTCGCGCACCCTGCGCCTGTACGGCTACCACGCACTGCTGCTCGCGTTTGCGTTCTTGGTTGCGGTGCCCATTGCTTCGCGCGGTAACCGGCCCGGCCTGCACAATCTTCTGGACTTCTACTTTATCGCTGGAGCGAAGCAATCCATCACGGAAGCCGCCTTGCTTATCTATCGTCCTCCGCTGCTCGACATTTTGCCGATGTACATCATTTTCCTGATTTTCACGTCGGCGGCCCTCTTGTTGGCGCCGCGCTTCGGGTGGAAGCCCATTCTGTTGACGGCGGTCGTGATCTGGATGTGCGCTCAATTTGGCTTCCGGCAATCCGAACACGCCTTCATGAGCAAGCTTGTTCCGACGCGAATCCCCCTGAACGAAATGGGCTCGTTTGACTTGTGGGCCTGGCAATTTCTGTGGATCGCCGGCATATGGCTGGGCGTGCGCTGGGGGCGCGGCGACCTCGCAATCGAGACTTGGGCGAAACGCGCGCTGATTCCAGCGGCAGTGATCGCTTCGGCACTGTTTGAACTGCGGCGCGCGATTTCGCATGGCCTGCAGTTGGGCCCGTACGAGTTTCTCTTCGACAAGTGGCACCTGGGCCCTCTGCGCCTGCTCAATTTCGTGGCCGTAGCGACGCTGCTGATCGTTGCGCAGGCACTCCTGAAACCGTTGGCGATACGCCCGCTAGTGCTACTGGGGCAGTCGTCCCTTCAGGTGTTCTGCGTACACCTATTGTTTTGTTTCGCCGGCCTCACGTTGCTGGGCAATGCGTCCATGTTGAGCGGTTGGCAGCAGTTTGGGTTGCTCGCTGCCACGTTTACCGCGATGCTGCTTACCGCCAAGCTTTTCTCGAAGGTCGAGGCCAAGCAGGAACGCCAACCGAAAACGGACGCTCCAATCGGCCTGCAGACCGGAACGACTGTGGCCGGACAAACCACGCCAGCGTCCGCGCCCGTGAGCCAAATCAGTAGCCCCATGCTTGCCACCGCCCCTACCCGGGGCGATTGACGAATTTTCGTGTACTTCGGAAGAAAACGTAATTATAAGCATCCTCCGTGGATTTCCCGGAAGCGATTCGCCTCAGGAGTCATGCAATGAAACCCATGTTTGCAGCCGCAGCCGTGCTGCTGTTCGCGAGAGCTCTGATGGGTGCCCCGCCCCCTCAGCAGCAGGGACTTGATCCCGTTTCCAGCGAAGTACTCGCGGCTGAAAACGCGCGAACCGCGGCACTTGAACGAAATGACGTGCCCGCGCTCGATAAAATTCTGGGCGACGATCTGACCTACGTGCACGCAAGCGGAAAAGTCGATACCAAGACGAGCATCCTGGAAGCGATTCGATTCGGTCAGATTCGCTATGTTTCGTGGCAAGTCAAGGGCATGCACGTGCGCGTGATCGGAGACACCGCGGTGCTTAACGGAGAGTATCTGGTTCGGGTGACCGACCACCGCGTGCAGCCCGATCCTTTTGACATCAATATCTTGATTCTGTCGGTCTACGCTAAACGCGGCGGCCGTTGGCAACAGATCGCCTGGGAATCCACAAGAGATGTCGCGTTGTCGCCGCTGCCAGCAAAGCAGTAGTGCAATCTTCGGAGTAGTTTCTTCGCTTTTTTGGAGTTGTCGCCTATATTTTTTCTACTGCGAGGGTGTGCCGGGCCGTCGCCTCTTTGTGTAAATCGCCTTCACAACGCTTTGTGGTGCTATCTCCGGAATGTTGCTGGATACGCCCAATTGTCTTGCGTTCTTTATCGCCTGCCGCAAAAAACGCGTCAAGTAGGCGCTCTTCAAATCAACCGATTCGTGGATGGTAACGTGGCGAACCTGCTTGCCAGTCCCTTGCAGGATGCCCTGAGGATCGGCCAAATCCACGCCACGGTTAAATCCCAAGTTCACGTGTTTGGTGTATACCGCGACGTGGCAGAAGCTCTCCTTCAATCGCCCCGTAAACGAAAATCCCATCGCAACCGCGTTATAAGCGTCGTAGATTGTTTCCGCCGCCCGCGGCGACTCGGTCAGCACGAAACGCCGCACTGCCAAAGCCAATTTCACGATCTGCTCGTCATAGGCGGACAGAAATTCCAGCAGCTCCGGTATCGGCGGTCGAACTCCCATCCGCACTCCTCTCCGGCCATCGCCCAAGGCTTCCCGAACGCCAGATTCTAGCAAATCTCGGCGCCTTGCACGCGGCGATTCGAATGTTCCTGCCGCAATAGTCTCATTCTCAAGTTGTCCCGCCCCGCTCTTCTTTGCATTTCCCCTGTTCGCGAGCCGCCAGACGCCCCGAGACTTGGGAGTAGAATAGACTCGGTAGGACGCTCCTGTATGGCGAGGTTCAATGATTCCACGAAACCTATTGCTTGCGATTGCTCTAATCGGTTCGTGGACGAGTGTGGCTGGCCGGGCGCATGCGGGCGAGAAGGTCGTGTGGAAGCCGGTAGAGTTTGCGATCGTGCGCTATAACGACGATGCGCCGGCTTCGTGGAATATGTATCACGGGGAAAAGAAAGGTTTGCTGCTGCTGAGGTTGTGGAGGAGATACCTGTTGGTGAATGTCCAGGAGCAAGAGGTCTACGAACTCGATCCGGACAAAGTGAAATTGCAGGGTGAGAATGTGGAATGGTCGCCGTCGGACCTTCCGACAGATCCGATTGAAACGTCGGAATGGAAAACACGGGATGTGGGACCGATGCGGCGCGTGAAATTCAGATTTGGGAAGACCGGTAATTTCTTGGATATTCAGTTGCCGTTGTTGGTGAATGGGAAGCCCGCTTATTGAGGTGAGCTTTTTCGTATGTTTGTTGTTCGTCTGCTTCTGGCGGCTTGGGCTACTTTGGCCGGGCGCATTGCGGTCGTGCCAGAAAAAGAAAGAGCGACGCGCTAAAGCGCCCCCTTCATTTTATCCCTCCAGCACGGCGCAAGCTTTCCATTATCAGCGGCGGTAGACGCCGTAGTACCAGGGGATGCCCAAGGCGCCGGGTTCGACGGCTACTTCGACGGCGTCGCCGTCATGGAAGCGATCGAAGTCGTCGACGTCAACGGCCAGGCGTTCAAAACGCTGGCCTGGGCGCCAAGACCGCACAAGCAAGCGGCGGCTGCCGCGAACAATGCCTTTCATGTTGAAGCGACCTTCGACGGTGGTTGGATAGTAGGTGATGTTTTTTTGCGCGTCGAGGCGGCCGTTGATGAACAGTGTGGCCGCGAGAATCCATGGAAGTGGAATAAAGCCGGCGTAGATGCGCTTGAGAATTTCGATCTCCTGGCGATTGCGGGCGCGGCGCTCCAGGACTACCGCCAGGAACAAGACTCCGAAAAAAATCAGACCGAAGAAAATAAGCATCAGGTCGATGTCGAGGGGCGGGTAAATCTGGCTGATGTACGGGAAGGCCAGCGAACCGAGGAGAAAAATGGCTGTGCGGAACACCAGCCTGCGGCGGAACATGACCTCGGCGGCGGCGGACGTGAGACCGCACGACGGGCATTGATCGGTGGTTCGTTCGGAACCGCAATCAAGGCAGTGGGTCATGGCAAGTGGTGGCCGCGAAACGGTCAAAATAGCTGGCGACCGCGCGACGGTCAACCTCTAAGTGGGCTCGTGAAGGTCTCATGAACGAAAGTGCGTCCGCGAAGAATCGGCGATACAGGAACCTGAGCGGCTGACTTTCCCAGTATAAGACGCCTGCTCAGGTCGAGATCAGGGAAGATTGGAGGACAGCGAGGTGAGAAGTTCGCGATAGCGCTGTTGCTGCTCTTCGGGGACGACGACTGCGACGCCCATGCCCCGCCCGGGCTCTACCCGTTTGACGAAGCAATCCACTTTGACGGGTTGTTCGAGTCCGAGTCGAGCCGTGAAGCCTGCTCCTACCCAGAGCGGGTCGGCGGACTCAATAAACATGCCGTTGGAGCTGATATCGCGCGTGCGGCCGCGGATAAGCGCCGAGCCCCATTCGATCTCGAGGTCGGCGTGAAACGAATAGCGGGGCGCCCAGCGGCGCTCCAGCCGTCGAGGATGATCGCCACTGCTCATCGACCCAGTAGAACCCCCTGCCAAGGATTCCAGTGTGAACCGCCCGCGCGTTGTCGCCGGGCTGGAATTGTCGAGCCGTCAGCATACGTCAAAACACGGTTCGGGCGATATGTCCGACGAGATGCGGTTGTCTTTCCGAGCAGGCGCAGTAATCGAAGCTGTTCAGGCCCGCCCTATGGACACCGTGCAACGACGATCCCGTCACTCGGGTTCGTGTTCCGTTTGGGCGGAACGCGTGACGGCGTGCTGGGTTGCTTTGTTCGAGCTTTCCAGGCGGCGGTGGATTTCGGCTAGCAAATACCTGCGGAGGTTTTCGGAGACGATGCCGGGAGCGGCCAGCTCGCGGAGGTCGGAGACGGTGAGCTCCGGAAGATAGGCCAGAATTGAGGTGAGCGTGGACGCTGGATGCCGGACGAGAGCCAGGCGAACACTATAGGTGCAGGACCATTTACGGTGTTGCGCGATGGAGTAGATAACGTCGGGATGGAGTTTCTCGCGAGAAAGAACCTTGAGAACCTGGGCCTCGGTGAGATAGGGGTTATCGAGGACGACGGAAAGAAACTGCGGATGGCCTTCCGCCAAAAGGGCGCCTGCCACGCGGGCGGGGCCACGTCGAGCCAGCGCTATTTTTTGACCCAGCGGAAGTTGCGGAAGCCGAGCGACGAGTTGATCTTCGGCGATGCGTTTTAATTCGGCCGGCGTCCCGGGCAGGAGCGCGAGTTGGGCAAGGTCCATTGGATAGAGGTCGCGGACCACACGGAGGCTCACCAAACGCGGGGTACGCGAATGGAAGGCGAGGGCATGCTTGACGCGATAATTTTTGAGGAGATCCTTGCGGCGAGCGACCTCTTCGAGGATTTCGGTTGGGATATCTTTCCTGGCCAGGAGGAGACGCAGATTCAGCTCATCGAGCGAGGGATTGTCGAGGAGGGCCAGGAGGATATCCACGGAGTGATGGTGGAGAAGCGTGCTTAGCTCGTCGCCTGTGGCGATGAGGGCCCTATCGCGGTCTTGAGCGAGGAGGTCCACGGCAGATCAATCGCCCAAGCTTCGGACCGGACTATCCAAACAATTGATGGCCGCTTGGGCTGCAAACTCCGCAATGGGCATGGGTAACGGACCGATTCGCGCGTGCGGCGCGATTTTGGCTATTAACGCGTCAAAGCGATCATCGAGAAAAGGACTGCGGCCAAACACGCCGCCAGTCTTGGCGAGAAAAAATGATTGTTCCTGGAGTCCCAGCAGTGCGATCACTCGTGCTGCCATTTCCGAAAGTTCCTCTGCGGCGGACCGGAGAAGGGCGCGCGCAGCGTCATCGCCCTTGCTTGCGGCGTTTGCTACGAGCGGGAACACCTTGGGAAAGACGCTGTCCGCATTGGCCCGAATTTGGTCCTGCAGTTCGACCCAATTGCAATGGAACAACTGCAGAATCTCGTTTCCGAGCCGAGAATTCTGGCCCCGCAGCCAGTGGCGCAAACTCAGCACGATGGCTTTTCGCCCGATGTCGTAGGCGCTGCCGGGGTCCCCGAGGATTGGCCCCCAGCCACCTTCGCGAGCGAGATTATCAGGCGAATTACGGCCGAAGACCGCGGAGCCGGTACCAGCGATCACGACGACGCTGGGGATTTCCTGGGTTGCTGCCAGGGCCATGGTGAGATCGTTGGTGAACTGCACGGTAGCATTAGGGAATTTCGGCGTTAGCATCCGAACGAGATCACCAGTAACTCTTGCTGCGCCGATACCGGCAATCCCACCGCCGATCGATACAACGGCCGCGGCGGATGTTCCAGAATCCGCAAGCGCCTTCTCCGCGGCCTCGAGCAGGGCGGCAAACGCGGCCTCTAACCCGACACGTGTTGGATTCGACGGGCCGGAGCGAGTGCGGGCTAGTATCTGGCGCGATTCGCCCATCAGGACGCAATCGGTCTTTGTGCCGCCGCCGTCGAATCCCAAGACACAGCGCATACCGAAAGAATAAGCGATTTCGAGGCGCAAATTGCGGCGCTGGCGGAATGCCGTTGCGAGGAGTGCACGGGTTGACTAGCTCACAGGGAGGGCTCCCTAAGTGGTGAAGTCCGCCACATACAGTGCGAAAGCACCTCTTTGGGGATCTAAGGGCATCGGGATTAGCTTTCGCTCCGGTCTGCCCTTTGCGTCGGTCCACGCGTCAGTCCAGGGCATGGTGGACCTGGGCACGGGCAGTAGTGCCTGTGCTACTTTGGGGAAATTTAGGCCACGCAGATGAATCCGTGGTGGGTATAATTCGGCCCCGATGGAAGAACTTCTGCGACTCGCGGCGCGGTGTTACGGGATAGTCCGCATCTTCAACCAGGACAAGAGATATGGAAGGTCCGCGGCACTGAGGGTCGCGTAGAGAGATGCGCATTCATCCGATCGATCTGGCGATCGTGATCGCATATCTTCTGGGCGTGACCGCGCTGGGCATGTGGTTTTGCCGCGGGTCGCGGGATGCGCGCGAATATTTCTTGGGTGGGCGAACGGCGCCATGGTGGGCGCTGGCTTTCTCGATTGTCGCGACGGAAACTTCCACGCTCACGATCATTGGGACGCCGGCGATTTCTTACGGCGGGAATCTGACGTTCTTGCAACTGGTATTCGGGTATTTGATTGGAAGAGTGCTGATCGTGTTGTTGTTCTTGCCTGGATATTTTCGCGGAGAGTTCCTCACCGCGTATGCGCTGATTGAGAAGCGGTTTGGAGCCAGGGCACGAGCGGTGGCGGCGACGACGTTTCTGGTAACCCGCGCAGTGGCGGAAGGGGTGCGGGTTTCCGCGATCGCGCTGGTGGTGAGCGTCGTGCTGGGAACTTCGGAGCGCCTTGCGGTGCTGGTGGTGATCGCGCTCACAGTACTTTACACACTTGAAGGTGGGATGAAGGCAGTGATCTGGACGGACGTAGCGCAATTGCTGCTATATCTGACAGGGAGCGCCGTGACATTTTGGGTCTTGCTGCACAGGATTCCGGGCGGGTGGAGCGAGGTAACGCAAGTTGCAGCGGATGCGGGCCACAAACTTCAGGTGTTCGATTTTTCTTTTCATTGGGCGACGAAATATACGTTTTGGTCCGGCTTGATCGGCGGCGCGTTTCTTACCATGGCGAGCCACGGAACCGATCAGACCATCGTGCAGCGGTTGCTGGCGGCGCGCGATCAGCGGGACAGCAGGCGTGCGCTTCTGGCCAGCGGTGTGATCGTGCTTCATGCAATTCGCGTTGTTTTTGCTGATCGGCGTTTTGCTGTATGTTTTCGCGCAGCACACGCCGTTGCTTGCGCCGGGCGAGCGAACCGATCGCATTTTGCCGTTGTTTCTGGTGCGCGAGATGCCTGCGGGCCTGGCCGGATTGCTGCTGGCGTCGATTGTGGCGGTGGCGATGTCGAATGCGAGCGGCTCGCTGAATTCGCTAGCAGCGTCGAGCATTCTGGATTTTTCGCGGATGCGCGGGCGTGATGCGGAGCCAGCGAACTTTTTGAGGCTTTCGCGGCGGATGACGCTGGTTTGGGGATTGGTGCTGATGGGATTTGGACTTGTGAAGTGGGGACCGTTGCTGGAGGCGGGATTGACGGTCGCGTCGCATTGCCCCTAGGAAGTTTGCTGGGATTGTTTCTGCTGGGGACGCTGGATCGAGGGGCGAATGCGCCCGGGGCTTTGGTTGGCATGTTCATTGGATTGGCAGCGATATTGTGCGTGTTCCGATTTACGGCGATTGCGTTTACGTGGTACGTGTTAATCGGATCCATTGTAACATTTGCGGTCGGGGCGGTGGTGAGTCGATTGGTAGCAACGAAACAGGTTGAGGCTTAGGGCTTGCGCGTACGGCGAACCCAATGAGATTAGCGGAGGCAGCTTGGGAAGTGCGACACCGGACATCGTAGTGAAGGCGAAGCGGCTGGAATTGGTGCGCGGGCTAGGCGCGTGGGCGTCGGCGGCGATTGTCGTGGGGACGATGATCGGCACCGGTATATTTCTGAAGCCCGCAGAGATGGCGCGCGAGGGAAGATTTGTCTCGGTTGTTTTTGCGGCGTGGATTGTCGGCGCGATTCTTTCTTTGTTTGGCGCGTTGTCCTTCGCGGAGTTGGGTGCCGCGATTCCCGAGGCAGGCGGCGAATACGCTTATTTGCGGCGGGGATTCGGTCCGGGATGGGGATTTCTGTTTGGCTGGACGCATTCGATCGTGGGGCGGCCATCATCGTTGTCGTCGATTGCGGCGGGGCTTGGTGCGTTTTCTGGGATTTCTCTTGCCGGTAATCGCCACGCCGATTTTCACGCTGCACATCGCGATTCCCGGGCTCACGAGTTGGCTCAAGCCGTACGATTTCGTTTTTACCTGGGCGCAGCCGATCGCGGTCCTATGGCTTCTGGTGATGACTGGCGTGAACTATCTTGGCGTGCGGCTGGGCGGAGCGGTGCAGGTATTTCTGACGGCGATCAAGATTGTTTCGGTGGCGATCGTGATCGGCGTGGCATTTTCTTCGACGGCGCCCGCGGCGCATGCGCCTGATCCGATCTGGCCCGCTGCGTTTAACGGCGGAGTCTTCAGCGCGTTTCTTGCGGCGCTGGCCGCGGCGCTGTGGGCGTATGACGGGTGGGAAGACCTGAACCTGGTTGGCTCCGAGGTGCAAAATCCGAGCGAAAAACTTTCCGCGTGCCCTCGTCGGAGGTGTGACGGTCGTCGCGCTGATCTATTTTCTTTTTAGCGCGGCGTGTTTGAAGGTACTGCCTTTCGGGAGCGTGGCGGCTTCGCCGCATATTGCTTCCGACGTGGTCGAACACGTCGCGGGACGCGGCGCGGCGGCATGGATCACGCTGGCGATGGTGATTTCGGCGATCGGATCGATGAATTCATCGGTGTTGAGCGGAGCGCGCGTGCCGTATGCGATGGCGCGAGATGGAATTTTCTTCAAGATCGTAGACGGCATCCATCCGAAATACCGCACACCGGGGCGGGCGCTGATTTTCCAAGGCGTACTGGCGAGTTTGATGGCGCTCACCGGCACGTTTGAAGAGCTGACGAGCCTGTTCATTTTTGCGGGATGGATATTCTACGGGCTGGCGGTGGTGGCGTTGTTTCGTATGCGCTACACAGAACCCGATTTGCCCCGGCCTTACCGCTGCTGGGGCTATCCGTGGGTGCCGGGGATTTTCGTAGCGGGCGCCCTGGCGCTGACGGTGAACATTTGGCTGGAACGGCCGGGCCGCTCGTCGATTGGGCTGCTGCTGATTCTGGCGGGACTGCCCTTTTACAAATGGTGGGCATCCCGGACACGAAACGCCGACGCTATATCTGCGAATACGGTGCAGGCGTCAGAATGATGTTGGTGATGTTGGAGACGATGCTTTCAAACGAGTAGCGCGGCAGCGCCTGCATCGCCTTCCATTCTGGTGCGTTCGCAAACGCCGACCACAACTTGTCGCGGACCGCGACACTCTCATAGCTCAGCATGTAGGTGAGGTTCGGCAGCCGCGGGCCAATCAAGGTATCTCCATAAAACACCTGGGAGAAACCCGCCTTCGCGAAGATGGCTTCTTCGCCCGACTGCATCATCTCCACTTTGCGCTTGTGATCCTGATCGGTAGGGCTTTCGTAAGTGCGAAGCTCAAAGACGCGCGGCCCGTTTGCTGCAGTCGCCGGGGCTAGCGTGATGCCCGGAATTTTTTCGAACGCGATCATCAGCTGGCTCTCGATACGATTGTAGGCCGGTTGCACCGCGGGAGCATTCAGAAACGCGGCGCCGGTTTTCATATATTCAGCGTCGTGCGCCAGCCGAGCTTCGAGCGTGACAAGGGTTTCAAGCGACGCGCTGGGCAGCAACACATACATCACTGGAGTCTCCGGGCCAATCGCAAGGTTAAACGCGCCGACTGGGGGTGATGCCTGCAGCGATTTGCGGCGGGTATCAGGGAGTCTTGAAAGAAGTCGTCGCAGAGCTTCTTCTGCGGGCCACTCGAAAGCTGGTAGCGCCGCAATTCATAAAATAGGCGGCCTCTTCCCAGCCGAACCGCCGGGAGGGTTCTGCCCTTCGGCGGCGGGGACGGCGCTCAACGTCGCAGCCGCCAGCGAAGAAGTGAGAAACGTTCGTCGTTGCATGTGTGTCCCTCCGGTTTGAGACCAAGCATTACTTTCGTCACTTGAATTATGCCGACGCAGCGGCGCGCACTACGTCGGTATCAATCGCGACGGGCAGAATGGCACCCATGGCTTCAGCGCTAACTTCAAGAGAGGGCTGGAACGCCTTCGCTAGAATCTCGATGCCGGTCGACAGGCGTGGGCCGGGGCGCGAGAAGTAGCCGTTGGCTTCGAGGGCGTAGACGCGATGATTGCGAACGGCGGGAATCGCGTTCCATTGCTCAGGGAAGGACATGGCGCGGTATTCGTTGCGCGCTTGCTCGGCGCCGTAACCACACGGAGAGATGAGCATGACGTCGGGTGCGGCTTCAACGATGTCCTGCAGGGCGACGCGAAAAGTGGGCTTACGCGAGCTGCCGAAAACGTCGATGCCACCCGCGCGCTCGATCATTTCGGGCACCCAGTGGCCGCCGACGTAGAACGGCTGCAGCCATTCGAGAAACGCGACGCGCGGCCGGCCAGAAACGTTTCCGACCAAGTTTTCGACGCGGCCGAGCTGTTCGCCAATTTTTTCGAGCAGAGATTCCGCGGCATGGCCACGCCGCGTTTCTTCGCCTACCCACAAGATGTCCCGCCAGACATCGCCTAAGGTCCAGCGGATTGAGGCAAAGTACTTGCGGGCGTTCCGCGAACCGAGTGAGCGCGGTGGCGAGGTCGTCCGGAGAAGCGGCGCAAACGTGACACAAATCCTGAGTAACGATCAAATCGGGCGCGAGTTCCTCTAGAGCCTCGGCGTCGACGGCATAAAGGCTTTCACCACGTGAGACACATTCGCGAACCAGCCGGTCGATTTCCGCAGGCGACGCGTCATGCGGGATTCGGGACTGGATGACCACGCGTTTGGTGCGGGCTGCGGCTGGGAAGTCGCACTCATGGCTGACACCGACGACTTCACGGTCGAAACCCAGGGCGAAGAGAATTTCGGTGGCCGAAGGCAACAGGGACACGATACGCATGACGAGAGACTTTAGCACAAAGGGAAAAAGAGAAAAAACTCGGCACGTCGCTCAAGCTCGAGAAATCGATGCACCGCACATCGGGTTCGGGGACGCCTACTTGTAAAGGTAATACTTGCGACGGAGTGTATCGAAATCGTTGAGTTGGTTTGACCAACTGGCGACGATTTGTTCCGGCGACGTGCCTTCTTGCAGCTGGCGAATGGTGTCGGCGTTAGCGACCAGAAACAGAAGCTTCGCCGGATCAAAATTGGTCGGATAAAGTTTCTCGAGGATGGCGGCGATTTCGATGCCCATACGCATCGAGCGGACCGCTTGCTTGTCGGTAACTCGGATAGCCACGCCACCGCAACGCTGTCCACCGTAAAGCCCAACGACAGGAATGAACGGTTGACCGGTGAAGTGCAGCCCAGGAAGATGCCGGGCATTCAGCTCAACGGCGACTTCATCGCCGTTGAGCCAAGGGGCGCCAAACTCTTCGAATGGTGTCTCGGTGCCACGACCAACAGAGACGCCGGCGCTTTGCAAAATCTCGAGGCCAGGATAGAGGATCGAACCTTTCAACGTCCGCAGGTTCGGAGAAGGCGGGACCCACCGCGAGCCGGTGCTCTCGTAGAAATAGTTGCGATGCCAATTCTTCATCGCGATCATGTGCAGTTCGCAATTGATGTGATTTTCGGTCGTTCAAATATTGGGCGAGCTCGCCAATCGTGAGCCCGTATCTCACAGGAAGCGGGAAATAGCCCGTGAAGCTGGTCTTGTCGGCGTCAAGAATCGGGCCTTCGACGACTTCCCCGCCAAGCGGATTGGGCCGGTCCAACACATAGAAGGCGATGTTGTGCTTCGCGGCTTCCTCCATGCAGTACGCCATCGTCGTAGTGTAGGTGTAAAAGCGAACGCCGGCATCCTGCACATCGAAGACGAGCGTGTCGATACCTTGCAGCATCGCGTCGGTAGGCCGGCGCGTCTCCGCATAGAGACTGTAAATTGGCAAGCCGGTCGCCGCATCCTTGGTGGAAGCGACACGCTCGTCGTTATTCCCGGCAAGACCGTGCTCGGGACTGAACAATGCGACCAGTTGAACTCCCGGCGCGTGAGAGAGCAGATCGACGGTGCTGCGCCCCAGCGCATCCAGGCCCGTGTGGTTGGTGATCAGGCCAACGTGCTTCCCGCGCAGTGGAGCGAATTTCTCGGATTCGAGAACGTCGAGGCCGACCTGCACGCGTCCGGCGCGACCCGAGTGTTTCGTGGTGCGAGTGGGCGTGTTAAATGCGCCGCTCGTGGTGAGGGAAATCGCCACCGCAGCGGTGCGCGTCAGCATTTGCATTCGTCGAGGCACTGGGACCACCCTTCGCCACTCAAACAGCAATGATATTGTGGAACGTTGCGGGCGGACTTGCGTTGTTCACGTGATGTGCGTGTGCTATATACAAACTCTGTGTCGCGGTGCCACCGAAGGAACTTCTAATTGATGAAAGGACGCAGAGCTGATGTTCTGTTTTTGCTTCCTGCCGCACTGATCGTTTTTATGGCCCACACTTCCGCCAAGGTTCCTGACGCCGCGCAACACACAGCCGCCAAGAATGCGGGGGCCGGACACCTATCATCCGAAGCCAGCAAGTGGGTAGAAACGACACTGAAAAAAATGAGCGTCGACGAAAAGATCGGCCAGCTTCTCTTCACCACATATCACGGCAGTTTGACGCCCACCGACTCCGCCGCCTACGCGCAGATGATGCACGACGTGAGCGACTTGCATTGCGGCGGGTTCATCAACATTACACAAGGATCGCCGCTAGGCATCGTAAAGAGTCAGGCGTATCCGACCGCCGTCCTGACCAACCAGTTGCAAGCAAAGTCGAAGCTGCCGTTACTGGTGGGCGCTGACTTCGAACGCGGCGCCGCGATGCGCTTGGACGAAGGCACATCGTTCCCCACTGCGATGGCGCTTGCGGCAGCGGGCAATCCTGCCGACGCATACACGATGGGCAAGGTTACAGCGCTGGAGGCACGCGCAGTCGGCATCCAATGGATTTACGCGCCGGACGCCGACGTGAACAACAACCCCGGCAATCCGATCATCAATACGCGATCGTTCGGAGAAGATCCGGCGCGCGTGGCCGAATACGTGACTGCCTTTGTTCGCGGTGTCGAAGAAAACGGTGGCTTGGCCACCGCCAAACATTTTCCAGGACATGGCGATACCGCCAGCGACTCGCACATCGACTTGCCTGTGATTCACGCCGATCGCGACCGCCTCGAGCGACTTGAGTTTGTTCCGTTTCGCGCGGCAATTGCCGCGGGCGTGGGCAGCGTCATGACCGGACACTTGTCCGTCCCGTCCCTGGAGCCTGATCCAAATACGCCTGCCACGCTTTCCTCCCACATCTTGACCGACCTTCTCCGCCACGACCTTCACTTTCAGGGACTGGTCGTCACCGATGCGATGGACATGGGTGGAATCACCGTGCGCTACGCCCCGGGCGAAGCGGCCGTGCGCGCCGTGTTGGCTGGAGCCGACGCGTTGCTGATGCCGCCTGTTCCTGACGCCGCGTTCGAAGGGCTGCAAGCCGCCGTGCGATCCGGCCGCATTTCGATCGAGCGGCTGGACGCCTCGGTGCGACGCATTTTAGAAGCGAAAGCCAGACTCGGCCTCGACAAGAATCGCGCTGGTCGACATAAACGCGATCAATCAGAAATTGGGCAGCGTCGCCTGGCAAGCTCAAGCACAGGAGATTTCCGATCGCGGGGTCACGTTACTGCGCGACACATCGCATATTTTGCCACTCGACGGAACCAAGCTAAGCCGCGCACTCCTCTTGGCATTTTACGCCGACCCTGAGCCGTATCCTGGCGAAGACCTGGAGCGCGAACTGAAGTCGCGTTTTGACAGCCTGACGACGTTGCGCGCCGACACCCGCTTCATCAATGCGGACACGCTGAAGCTGCCTTCACCCGACACCTATGATGTAGCATCTCGTCGCGCTTTTTGTCCGGGTGAGCGACCGCAAAGGCAATGTGGATGTTCCGGCCGAACAAGCCGCGCTCGCCGAGCGCGTGTACACCGGCGGCAAACCGGTCATCACCCTCGGCTTTGGCAGCCCTTATCTGATCGAGCGCTTCCCGCAAGCACAGACTTGGCTTGCCGCATTCGGCATCAGCGACGTCGCCCAGATTTCCATCGCCCGCGCTCTCTTCGGGCAAATTCCCGTGCGCGGACATTTGCCGGTCACAATTCCGGGCGTAGACATGAAGGCCGGATTCGGAATGGAACTCCCCGCGAATCCCATGACCGTGCAGCCAATGGACGTCCGCGGTGAAGCGCTCCTCCAGCCAGCCTACTCGGTACTTGAGGCTGCGGTCGCGGATAAGGCCTTCCCTGGCGCGACTCTCGCTGTCGGTTACAAAGGCAAAGTCGCGATCCACGCCTTCGGCAATCTGAGCTACGACGCGAATGCTCCCGCCGTGGACGTTCGAACCATGTACGACATCGCTTCCCTGACAAAGGTCGTGGCGACGACAACCCTAGTAGCAAAACTAGCGGAGGGCGACTTCCCTGTTCCTCTCGATCTCGATGCCAAAGTCGAACGTTACCTGCCGGAATGGGCCGCAGGGCAGGCTGGACAAGACCTCGAATGGCGCCACAAGGTCACGGTTCGACATCTCTTGACGCACACGTCGGGACTGCCACCGTTCAAAGAGTACTGGCGCACCTCCAAAAGCAAGCAGGAAACGCTGACACGTATCTTCGCCGAGCCGCTCGACTACGAACCCGGCACAAAAGAGGTTTATTCCGATCTCGGCATCATCCTGATGGCCGAGATCATCGAGCGCCTGACGGGACGCCTGCTGGACGAACTTGCGAGGACGTACATTTTCTCGCCGCTCGGCATGAAAGACACGGCCTTCCGACCAGCAAAAAATCTCTGGCCGTGGATCGCGCCGACTGAATTCGACCGCAACCTGCGCAATCGGCTGGTCCAGGGCGAGGTCCACGACGAAAACGCGTTCACCATGGGTGGCGTCTCGGGCCATGCGGGCGTATTCAGTACAGCACCCGACCTCGCAGCCTTCTGCCAGATGCTGCTGAACGGCGGTGTCTACGCTCATCGCCGTATCTTGAAGCGAGCCACCATCACCCAGTTCACCACACCGCAGCCGCTCTCGAATGGAACGCGCACTCTCGGCTGGGTCGTCCCGACAGAAGGCTCGTCCAGCGGTCACTACTTCTCCACGCACAGCTTCGGCCACACCGGTTTTACCGGCACATCGATCTGGATCGACCCTGACCGCCAGCTCTTCGTCGTCTTGCTGACCAACCGCGTCAATCCCACCCGCGAAAACCAAAAAATCGCGCAAGTCCGCCCCGCGCTTCACGATGCCGTGATGCAAGCCTTGGGCTTCGCCAGTACGCCAGTTCCTACCCGTTAACGTTCTCGCGCCAAGCCTGTGCACTTTACGCGCCGCCCCCATTTTCGATTCTTCGCCGCAGATATAATGTCAGGATGCCCAGTCTGCCCCAGGAGCGCCGGCGTACAGAGCACCGCAACCCAGCTTCGCGCGGCCTCGATCGCCTGCCAACGAAAGCCATTCTGCGACTAATGAACCGGGAAGACTGCAAAGTGGCGATCTCCGTCGGGCGCGAAATTCCGTCCATAGCTCGCGCCGTGGACGCCATTGTGAGCGGCATTCGAAAGGGTGGCCGGCTGATTTACGTCGGTGCGGGAACCAGCGGGCGGCTGGCGGTGCTGGACGCCGCCGAATGCCCGCCGACATTTGGAGTTGCCCCGACTATCGTCCAGGCGCTTATCGCCGGGGGAGGAAAAGCGTTGACCGGTGCAGTCGAAGGCGCTGAGGATTCCGCCCGCAACGCAGTTCGCGATTTGCGAGCGAGAAGGCTGAAACCCAATGACATCGTGGTGGGAATCGCGGCAAGCGGCACGACACCCTACGTGTTAAGCGCGCTGTCTTTTGCTCGCAAGCGTGGCGCGACAACCATAGCCGTCACGTCGAACCGCAAGGCCCCGATCGCGCGTAGCGCGCAGATCGTGATCGCCACGGAAGTAGGCCCTGAAATCGTTACTGGCTCGACGCGCCTGAAGGCAGGAACCTCGCAGAAATTGGTCTTGAACATGCTCTCCACGGCCGCCATGGTGCGCTTGGGGCACGTTTACGACAACTTGATGATCGACGTGGCCCTGACCAATGAGAAGCTTCGAAAGCGCGGCTTGCGGATCCTGGCAGAAGCCAGCGGTGCGGACCCGTCCGCGGCCAAACACGCTTTGCGTCAATCCGGACACAATTTGCGCGCGGCGCTAGTGATGTTGAAGAACGGCGTCGATGCAAAAGCTGCCCGCACTCGATTGTCGTTGGCACAGGGTAGTCTTCGACTAGCTTTGGGGGAGTGACAGCGAATGGACAAGTTCCTCATCAAAGGTGGAAACCCGCTGCACGGGACCGTGGCCATCAGCGGCGCGAAAAATTCCGCGTTGCCCTGCATGACTGCTTCTCTGCTGACAGCCGAAAAGGTCACGCTGCACAACATTCCGAAAGTCCGCGACCTGATCACCATGAGCAAGCTCCTGGCCTTTATGTCCGCCAAAGTTTCGGTGACCGAAATCCCCACCAGCGACTACGTGATCGAAGCAGTGACGCTGAACGATGCGGTCGCTCCCTACGAATTGGTGAAGACCATGCGAGCATCGATTTTGACCCTGGGACCAGCGATCGCCCGGGCAGGCGTCGCGCATGTTTCGCTCCCAGGAGGCTGCGCCATCGGTGCGCGGCCCGTAGACCTGCATCTCTCCGCGCTCGAAAAAATGGGCGCTGAAATCACCATGTCCCACGGTTACATCGAGGCGAAGGTACCGAACAATGGCAGGTTGAAGGGCGCGCACATCGTCTTCGAGAAAATCACCGTCACCGGAACAGAAAATATTCTGATGGCCGCCGTGCTGGCCGACGGAGAGACCGTCCTCGAAAATTCCGCTCGCGAGCCGGAGGTAACCGACCTCGTCGTGATGCTGCGAAAAATGGGCGCGCAGATCGAGGGGGATGGAGACTTCCACGCTGCGCATTCTGGGTGTTGAAAAACTCCATGGCACCGAACACTCGGTGATCCCCGATCGCATCGAAGCCGGAACATTTCTCGTGGCCGGCGCCATCACCGGCGGCGACCTGACGATTACGAATTGCGCGCCGGAACATCTGGGCGCCATCATCGCCAAGATGCAGCAGGCCGGGGTGCGTATTGACGCGGTCGACAAAACCACGCTTCGCGTGCGGCCCGCGCCGAAAGGCTCGTCGGCGCCGATATGACCACCGAGGAATATCCGGGGTTCGCCACGGATATGCAGGCGCAGTACATGGCGCTCGCCACCCAAGCGGAAGGCGCCTCCGCAATCACCGAAACGATCTTCGAGAACCGCTATCTCCACGCCAGCGAAATGGTGCGCATGGGCGCCAATATTTCGGTCGACGGGCGGCGCGCGGTGGTGCGCGGCCCGGCGCAACTCTCAGGCACGACCGTACAAGCATCGGATTTGCGGGCCAGCGCAGGGCTAGTCCTTGCCGCGCTGGTCGCCACCGGCGAGACCATCATCGACCGCGTTTACCATATCGATCGCGGCTACGAGCGCATCGTCGAAAAGCTTAGCGCCGTAGGTGCGAATATCGAGCGCGTCCACGAAAAAGACGCCTAAGCGGTTGTTTTTGCCGCATTTGCACCATCCGTATCGCTGGACAGGTCCATTCTCTGACTCCGCCGCAATTGTCTGTCAATCCATCGTTCCTTCTCCTTCCAAGAGCATTCTGCCTTTGCAGTACGGTAGTACCAGCAAATCGCCAAAGTTTTTGCTACAATCGGCGCCTCGGAAGAATTTGCGGCAAACGCGGGGTTCCGCGCCGTAGTGGAGGCAAGCGAAATGGCCAACACAAATTTGCTGGCACGTCTGGATGCGGCGATCGCCGAGAAAAATCTCCTCAATCATCCGTTTTATCAGGACTGGCAGGCGGGCAAGCTCAGCCGAGAAGCACTGCAACTCTACGCCGCCCAGTATTATCGTCACGTTGAAGCCTTTCCCAAACACCTGCGCGTTCTCGCGGCGCGGACCGAAGGTCCGTTGCGCGACACGGTGCTGGAGAATCTCGCCGAAGAAGAAAATCCCGCAGGCCCGCATCCCAAACTCTGGCGTGATTTTGCGTCCGCCCTGGGTGTGGCTGAAGAAGACATCTCTTGGTGCCCGGCATTACCGGGCACGCAGACCGTAGTCTCCACCTTCCGCGAGATTTGCGGCGACCGTCCCGTCGCCGAGGCCGTGGCGGCTTTGTATGCCTATGAAGGCCAAGTGCCGGAGATTGCTTCAACCAAGATTGATGGTTTGAAGAAGTTCTACGGGATCGACCAGCCGGAAGCTCTTGCATACTTCGCGATTCATGAGGAAGCGGACAAAGCGCATAGAACAGCATGGCGCGGTTGGCTGGAAGAACACGCCGACGGAAACGAAGAAGAGATCGTGGCGACCGCCAAGGAAGCGTTGAATGCTCTATGGGGAGCGCTTGATGCCGTTCACTGCAAGAAGCGCGCGCCAGTGCATTGAACCGCCAAGAAACTCATTGATCGGCATAGGGGAAGTGGTCGCCCACTCTCCCCTGCCACACCACCGGACTTGCGGGTCCGCATCCGGCGGTTCGGCGGGGTGAGCTACCCGTGAGCTGTGAGCTCGGGAAGTCCGAGCGAGGCGAAGAAAGCGTTGGACAGAGCCATTTTCAGCGCTGGCGTGTTGGCAAGGTGCCACGGTCCATCGGAGCTGCCCGCCGTTTGCGCGGCGTCCTGCGCAGCGATGCCGCGCTTGCGGAGCTCCCGATATCTTGTGGTTCCTCGTTTCCACTGCTTCCAGACCATCGACCGAAGTCGACGTCGGATCCATTTCTCCAGTTTATTGAGCACTTCCGGTGTTTCGCATCGGCCGAAGTAACCGATCCACCCGCGGAGATACTCCGCTAAGTCATGGATCATTCGGGCGAGGCTTATGCCCCGTGTCCGCCGTGTAACCTCCCGAACTCGCTCCTTGAACCGTGCCGCCGTTTTCGGCGCCAAGCGCCTCTTCGGTTGCTTGTGATTCGTGAAGCTGAATCCCAGGAATTTTCGTTGCCATGGTCGAGCCACTGCACTCTTCTCGCTGTTCACTCGAAGCTTGAGCTTCGTCGTGAGCAGCCTCGTTACACTGCTCATGACCCGTTCGCCGGCCCGCCGACTGCGGACGTAAATGTTGCAGTCATCCGCATATCGGGTGAACCGATGTCCGCGCCGCTCCAGCTCCTGATCCAGTTCGTTGAGTACGATGTTCGATAGCACGGGCGAAAGAGGACCGCCTTGCGGCGTTCCTTCCTCGGCCGGACTCACCAGCCCGTTCTCCATTACTCCAGCTCGCAAGAACGCACGAATCAGTCTCAGCAACCGCTTATCGCTGACCCTTTCGGCGATCTTTGCTAGCAATCGGTCGTGGTTGACCCGATCAAAGAATTTCTCGAGGTCCAAATCCACCACCCAGCGGTAGCCTTCGGCCTGATACGGTTGAGCCTGCTCCACCGCCTGATGTGCCGATCGCTTGGGCCGAAACCCATAGCTATGTTCAGAGAACGTTCCGTCCCAGCTCCTCTGCAGTACCTGCATCACCGCTTGCTGGATGAACCGATCCAGCACCGTCGGAATGCCCAACTTGCGCACTCCGCCGTCCGGCTTCGGGATTTCCACTCCTCTTACCAGTTGCGGCTTGTAGGTTCCCCTGAAGAGTTGTTCACGAATTGCTGGCCAGTGCTCTTTCAGGTGCCCGGGCAGCTGCTCGACAGTCATCCCGTCGATGCCCGGACTCCCCTTGTTGGCTTTCACTCGTCGTAGCGCCTGCTTGCAGTTTTCCCGCTCGCAGACTTCTGCCATCCACTGCTCGGTAGCCGGACTTTCTGCTCTGCGCTCCGCCAACTCCGATTCGGTCCCTTCTACGAAGGCCCTCGGGGCTGCACCCCTGCTCTCCTCCGGGAAGACCAGACGATACTGGCTTTTCTGCCGCTTGTCGGTGGTTGAGTTGCCCCGCGTACTCATCGCTCCCTTTATCCCCTTGCGGGGACCGTTCGGGCCTTCACTGCTCGCGCAGCTACTACGCCCTCTGCTGACTTCTGCCACCGGGTCAGAAACGATTTCTCGCTCCTCAGTCTCGAATGCGAGACCGGTAGCAGATCTCCCGAGGTAAGTTCGACCGCCTTCGACGCGCAACCGCTGGATTTACATTCAGTGCCCTTGATGGATGTGGGCTTCGCTGCCATTTGCCAGCTCGCCCGAACACTGCCTGCCTCCTATCCAGTTCTTGTTCATCAGCTCGCGTCTTTGCTCCGCGCTTCTTTCAGGCCCCGCCTCGCGGCGAGTGTTATTTCACCCTTGCGCTTCGCTATCACTTCACGTCCATCACGTTGTGAAGAGGACTTGCACCTCCAAGCTGTCGATCATGCTCGGCACACAAAACGAAAAGGCCCGGCGAACACTGCCGGGCCTTTTCCCTTATATGGGTCGAATAGCTATTGTTCGGTGGTCGTGGTCCCGCCGCCGCCCGCTGCTTCCTTCTTCGCCTGCTTTTCACGCGCTTCGCGGATCAGCGCCTTGCGAGACAAGCGAACCTTGTTGCCTTCGATCGAAAGCACCTTCACCAGCACTTGGTCGCCGAGCTTTAGCTCATCGCGAACATCGCGGATGCGGTGCTCCGAGATTTCGCTGATGTGCAGCAAACCATCGGTACCCGGGAAGAGTTCGACGAAAGCACCGAACTCCGCGAGCCGTACGACTTTGCCGAGGTAGGTCTTGCCGATCTCCGCCGAAGCGGTGACATCGCGAACCATCTGCAACGCCTGGTCTCCGCCGGCTCCGCTGGTCGAGAAGATGTGCACCGTGCCGTCTTCCAGCACGTCGATCTTCACGCCCGTGACTTCGATGATCGACTTGATCTTCTTGCCGCCTGGTCCGATCAGGTCGCGGATTTTATCCTGCGGAATCTTCAACTTGTAAAGCCGCGGCGCGTACGTCGAGATCTCTTCGTGATGCGAGCTCAGCGTCTTGTCCATGGTGTCCAGGATTTCCAGCCGCGCCCTCTTCGCCTGCGCAAGTGCTTCCCGCATCATCGGAATCGTTACATTCAACACCTTGATGTCCATCTGCAGCGCGGTGATACCCGCACGCGTGCCCGCCACCTTGAAGTCCATGTCGCCGTAGTGGTCTTCCGCACCGGCGATGTCCGTCAGGATCGAATATTTGCTGTTGTCGCCAACCACCAGCCCCATCGCGATTCCCGCGCAAGGCGACTTGATCGGCACACCCGCATCCATCAGCGCCAATGAGCCGCCGCAAACGGTTGCCATCGACGATGATCCGTTGGATTCAAGAATGTCTGACACCAGCCTCATGGCGTAAGGAAAGTCCGCTTCCGGTGGAAGCAGGTTCACCAACGCGCGTTCCGCTAGCGCCCCGTGACCGATTTCACGCCGGCCAGGCCCGCGCAGGAATTTCACTTCACCAACGCTGAACGGCGGGAAATTGTAGTGCAGCAAAAACCGCTTGAACTGGTCTTGTTCGAAGAGCAAATCAAGCCGCTGCATGTCTTCCTTGGTCCCCAAGGTGAGGGTCGCAAGCGCCTGGGTCTCACCGCGAGTGAACAATGCCGAGCCATGCACGCGCGGCAGCAAGCCGACTTCACAGGTAATCTTGCGGATCTTGTCGAACTCGCGCCCATCCGGCCGCCGACGCGCGTTCAGAATTTCGTCGCGGAAAATATTCTCTCGCAGCTTTTCAAACGCCCGCTTGGTCAGCGCGCGCTTTTCCTCGTCATCCTCGGGAATGGCATTCACGATCTCCGCTTTCAGCTCATCCACGAGATGATAGCTTTCCTTCTTCGGATGCTTTTCGGTATTCAGTGCATCCTTCAGCTTCGCTCCATGCTTCTTCTCGATTTCGTTGTAGAGCGCCTGGTCAAACGGAAGTGGCGCCACCACAACCTTTTTCGGCTTCAGTTGCGCATGCAGTTCGCGAATCGCCGCCACGATCTTCTTGATCTCTTCGTGGCCAAATTCCAGCGCATCGACGACCGCTTCTTCCGAAACCTCCAGCGCCCCCGACTCCACCATCACGATGCCCTCTTCGGACCCCGCGATGACGATATTGAGCAAGCTGCTCTTCTGTTCGGAAACCGTCGGGTTCACCACCAGCTGCCCATTCAGCAATCCCACGCGCACCGCCGCGATCGGCGTCTCAAATGGCAGATCCGAGCAGTAGGCTGCAGCCGACGCCGAGGTAACCGCAATCACATCCGGATCATTCGCGCTGTCAGCCGACAACACCATGCTCACAATCTGCGTCTCGTTGCGCCAAGATTCCGGAAACAGCGGGCGCATCGGTCGATCGATCAACCGCGAGGTGAGTACTTCCTTCTCCGAAGGACGTCCTTCGCGCTTGAAGAACCCGCCTGGAATCTTGCCAGCCGAATAGGTATTTTCCCGGTAGTCCACAGTCAAGGGCAGAAAGTCGCGGTCGTTCGCCGTCGTGGACATGCAAGCCGTCGTCAACACCACGGTATCGCCGTATCGCGCAGTAATCGCTCCGTTTGCTTGTTTGGCGATCTTGCCGGTCTCCAGAATTAAGGGCCGGCCTCCAACTTCAACAGTCACCGAGTTCGGCGCTGGAATGCTCGTATTTTCAGACATAGATGATTTCCTTTGGCTCCGCGTTCGCGCAGAGCGTTCCGCAGAAATGCACTTCTCTGCTTCAACTGGAAGAGAAATGAGGTGAGTGTTTTGCGAGGCTGAAGAAATACGCCGACTACACCACGGCAAACTCCGTCCAAATTACCGACGGACGTGCAACGGTTCCACAAGCAGCGACACCGCTGCCATTAGACACAGTTCAAATTGTGGCTTCGTGGAAGCGCGGTAGCTTCGCTCCATTCCAGCAGAGCGGCTACTTGCGCAGGCTAAGGCGTTCAACAATCTCGCGGTACCGATCCGGGTCGCGGCGGTTGAGATAGTCCAGCAGGCGGCGGCGCTTGTTGACCATCATGATCAATCCGCGCCGGGATGCATGGTCCTTTACGTGGGACTTGAGATGCGACGTCAGGTAGCTGATCCGTTCACTCAGAAGCGCAATCTGCACCTCGGGTGAACCCGTATCTTTAATATGGGCCCGGAACTGTTCGATCAACACTGATTTAGTTGCGCTCAAGTGCCCCTCTCCGTCGTCCCCTGAATTTTTCCTCTTCTCTTCGACTAATTCAGGCTAACACAATACTCACAAGACTGTAAAGAAATCACAATGTACGAAAGTATTTCTCCTCCCAGTAGCACAGGCACTCTTGCTGTGTCCACCACAACAACGGCAAAACCTAGCCCGCAAGAGTCCGCCTGCGACACGAGTATTTCTACTCTCCACGCACCTCTTGGAAGTCGTGCCCAGACATGGCAGTATCACTAGCGTCACGCAGCCTGTTCCCAGCAACAATCTCTGAGGGAGATAGATCACCATGCGAAACATCGTTTCATGTTGTGTGGGCCTTTTCCTGTGTTTAGCGTTGTGCGCGGCGTGCTCGGCGCAACAAGACAAGAGCAAGCGCCCCAGCCCCCCGGCCAAAGCAGAATGTAAACTCGCAGGAGGGAAAACCGTCACCATCGACTATTCCAGCCCACGCGCAAACGGCCGCAAGATTTACGGCGAGTTGGTCCCCTACGGCAAGGTCTGGCGGGCCGGCGCAAACGAGGCCACCACGTTCGTGACCGATACCAATCTAACGGTTGGCGGAACGTCAGTTCCCGCCGGCAGCTATACCATTTTCACCGTACCCACCTCTGAGAAGTGGCAGCTCGTGATCAGCAAGAAAACCGGCGAATGGGGCACCGCCTATCCCGGCCCAGGCGAAGATCTAGCACGCATTGACATGAAAGTCTCCAAGCTGCCGTCACCGCTCGAAAACTTCACCATCGCCTTCGATCAAAGTGGCGCAGCCTGCACGCTGCGCATGGATTGGGAGACCACTCGCGCCTCGGTCGACATCGCCCTTAAATAATCAGCCCGGACTGCGAGCACGAGTTACAATTTCCGATGCAGTTGTAGCGGCCGCTTTCCGAAGCGGGCGCTTGTTTTAACCGTGGAGATAACCTCAGATACCGGGCAATTGACACCGATGGACTTCGCTGATAGCTTGCCCCTCTCGGGGCCCCCGTCGCCGTATCGCCCGAAGTGCGGCGGAGACAAGCCACATACTCAAGGAGGCTCATATGCCGCAGCAACGTTACGAAGTCGATTCGCTGGGCCCGGTCATCGTTGAGATCGAGAAGCGTGAAAAGTCTCTTCGGGCAATTCGACCATCCGTCGCAAAGGCCGACCGAAGAGACCTCGACCTGAGGCTGCAAGCGCTCGAAGAAAGCCGCCAGATCCTTTCCAGCGCATGCAAGACCGCCCCCAAAATGAATGCCTTTTTCGACGGTCCGCCGGAAGACTAATCGCGCGTCATCCCGCGGTCGAGCGTCGCTCAGAGATTGAGTCTTGAAATTTTACTTCCTGAGCAGGTGCGCGTGTTTCTCGCTCTCCGGTCGCAGCCCTGCTCCCGCAACATAAATAACCGACTCCGCAATCCCATCGACCCCTAACGCCTTTTCAATTTTCGAATCCGCAAACGCCATCGTGCAAAACGGCGCCGCCCCAAGCCACGTAGCCGTCAGGCAAAATGTCTGGCACAAGTGTCCCGCTTCGATCAACACCGCCCGGTAAGCTCGAGCATAGTCATATTTCCACCGCGTGCGCGCGAACACCGCGGTCATGAAAACCACGAACGCCGCCCCTCCATACCAAAATTGATTCGCCAGATAGTCCGTGATCTGCTGCGAACCTGTTCCTCGCCGCAAGAGTTCCAGCCGATGATTTGCCCCGTTGTAGTGGTAGATTCCAGAACGCAAACCGCTAACGTTGCGCGCCAGCACGTACGCTTCGATGGGGTGTAAAGCGCCCCCCGACGGCGAGGTTTTCGCCGCCAACGCTCCGACCTTCGGAATCTCAACCCACTTCCGCACGCCCCACGTGAGTCCCAATAGATTGCCGAGCAGCGACAATTCGACCGGTTTCTTCGAGAACTTTCGCCACGTACGCCGCTCCACCAGGGCGCGCGAGAATTCAGAAGCAGAGGCAGGCGCCGGCAAGCGAACCTGTTCCGACTTCGGATAGCGCTTGACGGGCTTCGGGATCGGCTTCGATTTAGCCAGCCGTAGCAGCCCGCGGAATTCCTTGGCGGCATCGCGTTCGAACGGCAAATCCTTGGTGGACAAATGGAAAAACCCGGCGGCCGGATTCCACTTGCTCCAGGCCCGAAGCTCCCTTTCCCCATGCGGGCGTTTGCTTCCCTGCTGCTGTAACAGCGAATGCCGCGCAAGCATTTGCACCGCTTTCCGCAAAGACGCGGGAGTAAATTCGGTCAAAGCGGCGCACAACGCCCGAAGCGGCCGCTCGCGGTCGAAAAAATGAAGAATCGTGGATGTAAGGGGACTCGCGGACACCCGCCGCTGCGTTAGATAATTCTCAAAAACAAGCTGGTTATCCCGCCAATAGGAGATCAAAAACGGCGCCCGCCGGTACCGAACCGCGCCAGGCCCCAGGCCACGATTCTTCCCGGGTAGCGCAGTCTGCAAACGCGCGCGCCTCACGGCCTTTGTGTGCCTGAGCCTTCTATTTCTCGCCGCCCGCAGGCTTGAGCGGCTTGAACCCGTGAGTCATTCGTCCACAGAATTCGGCCAGCTCCTTCCTGAATTTCCCTAACTTCTTAATCTCCAGGTCGATCGCCTTCTGATCAGCCACCGAAACGCGCGGCTTTAGCGATTTCATTTTCGCTTGAGCCTTGCCTATTTGCGTCGCAATTGGCGTCAGGGTTACTTCCAATTTTCGCTTTGCCATATGGCCTCCAAAGCAGTGAAAAATCAGCTGACTAGAAAAAGGATGGGTACTTATTAGATTCTGCGAAGTAACGGACTAGGCGCCGAGTCTAACGAACGAGTCAATACTCGTCAAGGTCTATGGCTTCCTTGCGCGCGTTCCGCTGCTGCGCTCCTTCGCCACTCCTACCGGATGCCGAACCGTCACCGGAACACCCATGCGCGCCAGCAAATCCTCGAATCGCGCATCGCCTCGCAAAAACGCGAACTGCGGGTGCACCGCCACATTCACCAGCCGCGCGTTTCGTTCCGCGAACGCTTTCTCCAGCCACCCGAGCGTTTCAGCCTTTTTCTCCATGCCCGCATACAGCATCGCCCACGTGTACGGGGAAATATAGGTGCCGCTCGGTGCGTGCAGAAACTCCTGCAGTATTTCCTGCGCCTGCTCGTCCTTGCCGGCGCGCGCGTAAGCCCCTCCCAGATCCGCTTTGTGCGACATATCACCCGGAGCGAGCGACACCATTTTGCGGAATTCTTCGACGGCTTGGTCGTACATTTTTTTCTCGATAAAGGCCTGCCCTAAGTACCCATGCGCCACCACAAACCCGGGGTCCATTCGCAGTGTGTTTCTTGCCTCTTCGATGGCCCGGTCCGCATCTCCCGCAAGGTAATAGCACCATCCCACATTCGCATTGATGATCAATGATCGAGGGTCAATCTCTCGCGCCAGCTTGATCTCCGTAATGGACTCTTCCCTCCGCCCTGTTGCCGCCAAAGTCAGCGCATACCAGTGCATCGCGGTGGCATAACCCGGATTCAGCGCAATCGCCCGCTGAAACTCACTCTCCACTCCCTCCCATTCCAAATGATAAAAGCGAATCGCCGCCAGTGACGCATGCGCCTCCGCCAGACGGTCGTCCAACTGCAGCGCCTTCTGCGCCGCTTCCTTCGCTTCTGGAATCACTTCCGCGGGTGGCCGGATCTGATACGTGCTGGTATTGAGCAACCCATCCGCCAGCCCCGCATACGCCGCGGCATAAGTTGGATCCAGCGAAATCGCGTCGTGGTAATAACCGACCGCCGCCTGTATCCCCTCCCGGGTCCGCTTCTCCGCTTCAAATCGTCCTTTCAAATAGGCTTCATACGCCTGCGGCACCACCACTCGTCGATTCGCCAATTGCGACGCCTCGGGCGCAGACAGCTCCACCTGAATTCCGCGTGCGATGGCCGTCGCAACGTCGCTCTGCAGCCCCAGTACATCGGTGAAATCCCGCTCGTAACTCGCACCCCACAGGGTCTGCTCGATCGACGTCTGAATCAGCTTCGCCGAAACCCGTACCCGCCCGTTCGCCCGCACCACGGAACCCTCCACCACCGCGTCCACGTTCAAGTCTCGCGCAATATCCTCCAGCGACTTCTGCGTCCCCTTGTATTGCATCACCGAAGTCCGCGAAATCACCCGCAACTTCCGGATGTGCGACAATTCCGTAATCAGCGCGTCCGTCATCCCATCCGAGAAATAGTCTTGCGAAGGATCGCCCGACAGATTCTCCAGCGGCAACACCGCAAGCGACTGAATCGCGCCAGGCACCGCGCTTACTCGCCACCGTGGCTTGGCCGCCTTCCACAACAACATCCCAATCGCCAGCACGACAACTGCGAAAACTCCCACTCCGTACCACAGCCGTCGCCTCATCCGCGCGGCTCGCTGCTCTTCCTCATGCACCGCTAGTGCTTCCACCGGGATTCGCTGCGACCTCGACGCCGTCGCCGCCGCCTCCAGCGCCGCCCGTACTTCTCCTCCCGATCGATATCGCTGCGTCGGATCCTTGTCCAAACATTTGTCGATCACCGACTGCAGCACCGGCGGCAGCATCGGCGAAATCGCCGGCGGCGCCTCGCGCAATATCGACGCGCTCAATTCGTACGCCGTCCCCCCGCGAAAGGGCCGCCGTCCTGCCGCCATCTCGTAAAGCACCACTCCCAGCGCCCACACGTCGCTGCGTGCATCCGCTTCCTCGCCACGCAGCAGCTCCGGCGCCATGTACGGGAGTGTCCCCGTAATCGAGTGCTGGTCGTCCCAGCCCTGATCGAATTTCGTCGTCTCCTCGCTGACTTTCTGCTCCATCCGCTTGGACAATCCGAAATCCAGTACCTTCAGGCGTCCCGAAGGTGTCACCCACACATTTCCCGACTTCAGGTCGCGATGCACGATCCCGCGCTCATGCGCGTGCGCCAGGGCATCCGCAAGCTGCATCCCGTTCCTCACGACAACGTCAGTGGCCATCCCACCGGAAATAATGTCCAGGCTCAGCGAGTGCCCCTCCACAAACTCCATCGCCAGATAAGGACGTCCCTCCTCTTCGCCAACTTCGTAGATCGTGCAAATATTCGGATGGTTCAGCGCCGAAATCGTCCGCGCCTCTAGCAGCACGCGCTCGCGCACAGACGGATCTTCCTCGAGTGTCCGCAGCGTCAAGAACTTCAACGCGACGTCGCGATGCAACATCAGGTCATGCGCGCGATACACCACGCCCATGCCTCCTTCGCCTAATTTTTCAGTTATGGAGTAGTGAGAGATCGACCGGCCAATCATGAGAACAGACCGCGGCTCAGAGTTGACCACACCAGCCGCGTACAGGCAAGAGTTCCCAGCGGCGAATTTCTACTGCATGCAATTCACAATTCGCGGGAGATGTAGGGGCCGATCTTCAGATCGGTCATGTAGGCGCCGGGCTTCAGCCCGGCCAGTACATGCAGACGTTTAACTCAAGGTAGCTACCGAAGGGCATGCCGATCGCGATCGGGTCAAAGAAACCCGTACCACCCCGAAAGCGCGCCGCCTCGAAAGAATCCGCATCAGCTCTGCTTATTCCGCACCAGCGACAAAAACTCATCCCGCGTCTGCTTATTATTCCGGAACTCACCCAACATCGCGCTGGTTACCGCTTGCCCATGCTGCTTCTCCACCCCACGCATCTGCATGCAGAGATGCCGCGCCTCAATGATCACGCCCACACCTTGAGGCGCGATCTTGTCCTCAATCGCCTTCGCAATCTGACTCGTCATCCGCTCCTGAATCTGCAACCGGCGCGCAAACATATTCACCAGCCGAGCCACCTTGCTCAACCCGATGACCTTGTTCGAGGGCAAATAGGCCACATGCGCCTTTCCAAAAAACGGCAGCAGATGATGCTCGCACAAGCTGAAAAACTCGATGTCCTTCACCAACACCATCTCGTCATAGCAAACGCTGAAGGTAGCGCCATTCAAGAGGTGATCGACGTTCTGGTGATACCCGCTGGTCAGAAATTTGATCGCCTTCTCATAACGTTCCGGCGTCTTCCGCAAGCCTTCGCGCTCCGGATCTTCACCAATCAACCGAATAATCTCGCGCACGTGACAAGCAATCGTCTTCGCATCGCGCGGTCTACCTTCGTCGAGCAGAATCTCTTCGGTCGGCTTGGTCACGGTCTATTCCCTTCTGTGCGCATTCCATCTTCTTCAAAATCACCAGTCGCGTTCTCCCCGGCATATTCAAAACTATTGTTCGACGTCTCTTCCACCCGCACCCGTTCCAGCTTGGCCTTCGGAAACGCGCGCACCCGCCGAAAAATCTCCATACACAGATTCTCCGTCGTCGGCACCTCAGCGCGAAACGCCGGCACTTCGTCATTCAGCGAGCGATGATCGAACGCATCCAAAATTTCCCGCTCCACAAATCCATCCAGGTCCGCCAAATTCGCAATCATTCCGGTAGCGGGATCCACGTCCCCCGATACGCAAATCTCCACAACATAGTTGTGCCCATGCCCCAGCGGGTTGTTGCACTTCCCATACAAACGCAAATTCTCCTCATTACTGAGCCGTGCACTGTGCAACCGATGCGAAGCCGCGAACCGGTACCGCCGCCCCAGCTCAATCTTCAGATCGCCCCGCGCACTCATAACCGCATCCTCTTCATCCTTACTTCATTACATCCTCACTTCGTTACTTCGCCCCTGGTAGACATCCGCAAACAAATCCGCCGACTCATACAACCGCACCCGATGCAACCTACCCTGTGTAATCTTCGGCTCCAGCAACTCCCAAATCACCCGCGCCACATTCTCGCAAGTAGGAATCAACCCCGCCAATTCCGGCACCTCATAATTCAAATGCCGATGATCCATCCGCTGCATCACTTCCCGCTCCAGAATCTTCTTCAACTCGGTCAGATCCAAAACCATCCCGGTAACGGGATTAGGCTCACCCGCGACCGTAACCTCAAGCGCGTAGTTGTGCCCATGTCCATGCGGATTATTGCACTTCCCAAACACACGCCGGTTCTCTTCCGGCGAAAACTCCGGGTTGTCGTACCGATGCGAAGCCGAAAACTCAATTTTACGCGTCAGTAAAACCATCGCTCTCCGTTAACGAAGCGTCCCAGGAACCCTGACCGAAACCTCACGGCCCTTCCATTCCACTTTGCCCTTCCCATGCGCGCGATACGACGCCCACAACACACCCGCATACAGCACCACGGCCGGCACATAATAGAGGATGAGCGAACCCCGATATTGGTTACTCGGCAGTTCCAGGCCATATCCGGCCTGCCGCACCAACAACAAAACCACTCCAGCCATCAGCGCAAACGGCATAAATAGCCCAACCGCAATCAGCAAAAATGGAATCCACGGCACCGCCGCAAAAAATTCCCGCACCACCGCGCCGCGACTTCCTCCCACCAGCAAGTACAAATTTTTCTTCCACCCCTCCCACATCGCCGCAAATGATCGGTACATCCTCGCGCGAACAACATCCTTGCCAGGCCCAAACCAGATCCGGTATCCCGCAGCCTTCACGTTCCGAGCCAGCGCCACGTCCTCCAGCACCTCCCCAGCCACGGCGCCATGTCCTCCGATCGCGTCATAAACGTCACGCCGAATCATCAGGAACTGGCCATTCGCGGCAGCCACCCGCGAAGCCGGGTCGTTCACATCCTTAAACGAAAATCGCCGAGCCAACCGGCAATACACAAACGGAATCAGCGACTTCTCATACCAGCTCTCCGTCACCTGCTCCGGTGAAAACGAGACCAGCGCGGCATTAGACTCCCCGGCAACCTCCAGCGCCCGCGCAGTCGCACCCGGCAAAAGCTCAGCATCGGCATCGGTAAACAGCAACCAGCCATTCGCAGCCTCGCAAGCCCCCTTCCAAGCCGCATTGTTCTTTCCCAGCCACCCGGCAGGCAGCCCGGGCGCCTCCACAAGTCGCACGCCACCCAGCTCAGCCGTCAGACCACGAACCACGCCAGCGGTCCCGTCGCTCGACTGGTCGTTCACCACCAATATCTCCGCAATCTCCGGCTGCCGAGCCAACCCCCGCACGCACGTCGCGATCACTTGCTCTTCGTTCCGGGCAGGCACAATGGCGGTCACGCGGTCCCGAGCGATCTCTCGCCGAGAATGGTCCGTCCTGGGCTCGGTAACTGGCGGTTGTGCTGGCATGGATGAGGTGACGGGGGACCGTTTTCGATCCAACGGGGATAGGTTAGTATAACACTCGATGACAATCGGCCGAAAACTCGTAAACTGGGCCGCCCTGGCCCTCGTAACCGCGATCATCCTGGTCTTCGCCATACCCAGCTACCGCCAGGGCGAAGCCTCCATCTCCGGCAAGACCGCCGAGGACTTCCCGCTCGACCTCTCCGGCAAGCCCACCCGCCTCTCCGACCTCCGCGGCAAGGTCGTCGTCCTGAATTTCTGGGCCAGTTGGTGCCCACCCTGCGTCGAAGAAACCCCCGCCCTCAACCACCTCGAAAAGTACATCGCCTCGCGCAACGGCATGGTTCTAGGTGTAAGCATCGACGACGACCATTCCGCCTACGAAAAGTTCCTCCTGGATCAAAAGGTCGGCTTCGTAACCTACTCTGATCCCGCAATGAAAAAAATCGAGCACGACTACGGCACCACCATGATCCCCGAAACCTACATCATCGACCGCCACGGCAAAATCGCCCGCAAAGTCATCGGTCCCCAGCAATGGGACTCCCCAGAAATGCTAGCCTATTTCGACGCCCTCCTAGGCCAATCCTAGCGACTCGAATGTCATCCCGAGCCCCCTCGAGGGATCTGCTTTTTCTCTCCTTTCCGTCCTCGCCCGGGTGCCGCACCCTTAGCTCTTCAAGGGGCCGGATTTTGACTTTTCCCTCCCACTCACCGGCAAGCCCCCCACCAGGTATGCGCTTGCCGCTCCACCACGCTGAAGTGCCCGTAATTACAAATATTCGTCCCACGCCCATCACTCCGCCACTCCGCCGCCATCCCATCAATCGGACATCGTTGCGAATCCGGCGAATGCGCACCCTTACTTCTGAGCAGGATAAGTCCCACCAGCAAAAGCGCCACCGCAACGACCCCACCTCCGATCGCCAGCTCGGTACGTGTCCAGTTCCAGTTGTTCTTTGCGCCGAGCCGTCTCATCGTAGAACTCATCCTGTCAGGGCAGACGAATACGGGAGCTGAAGGGAAGAAGAACGCAGGGGCGCGCTTCAAACGCGTCCCAGCCGGGTGCCACACCCTTATGGTTTTCAAGGTTCGAGTTTTGACTTTTCCGAACCGGTTACGCGACCAACAAACTGTTGGCAGTAGTCTTAGGACTTCGAGTCGTAGGCGTTCGCGCAATGGAAGCCAGTCCACCGGAAATGCCGCATCGAGACGCGTGGGCAAAATTGCAAGTCTCGGACGGAACTACCTGAAATAATTTACGAGCATGATGGTTCGGTCGAACTGGTCCATTTGAACGTAAATTAGCGTTTTTCCATCTGGCGAGATCGCGGGATTTAATACGTGCTTTTGAAAGACTAGCAGCGGAGAGAGTCTTTTCGTTGCGAATTCGTAATACCAGAGCCGCTTGCTTCCCCCAGTATTTCCATCGATGAAGTAAATACCTGCCGGGGCCAGCGCCCAGTTGCACCAACAATCGAGGCCGGTGCCTTTCATGACCGATATTTCGTCGCCTCCGCTGGTGGGCACCTTCAGTATCTCGTCGGAATGCATGGTCCTCGTAAAGAACACATACCCGTCTTGCGACTCGATCGGACCCATACCTCCTTTCGTTGTCAACTGAATGGGCGATTCGCCCCCGACGAGCACCTTCCAAACCTGCGTAGGTTCGTCGCCGCGATTGGAAGAAAAATAGATCCATCGATTGTCGTGCGACCAGCTCGGCACCGTGTTGTCCGCTCCAGGAATAGTGGGAACTAGGTGCGCCGATCGCCCAGCAACATCTGTGGAATAGATCTCACTGTGTTCTGCCGGACGGTAATCGAAGGCCACGAAGCGGCCATCGTAAGACCAACGAGGCGTCCCGGACATGCCGTTCAGAAATGTAACCTGGGATTGACTTGAGCCGTCACTGTTCGTAGCCCAAATTTCGAAATAACCGGTTTGGCTGGATTCAAAAACGATTCTGCCGCCGTCGGCGGAAAAATAGGGCATCCCCTTTTCGCCTTTCGAATCCAAAAGTATTTGGGGAACACCGCTTACGTGCCTTGCGTCCGCCAGCCGAACACCCCAAAGGTTTACGCGGGCGACTTCGTTTACGAAAACAAGCCGGTCTCCCTTCAAGGCCACGGCCGGGGTAGAAGCGGATGTTCCAACGCCCTCGACACGGCGCAGCGATCCGCCCGAAACAGAAACACGCCACAAAGTGGTAAGGCCTGCATGGGCGGAGGAGAAGATAATTTCCTTGCTGTCCGGGGTCCACGCGACGCGTCCTTCCTTGAATTGCCGATCAAACGTGAGTCTCTTAGGTTCACCGCCTGCGGCGGGGACAACATACAAGTCGTCGACAAAGCCCGGGCCGCTGGATCGAACGAATGCGACCAGACTGCCATCCGGCGCAAACGAAGGAGACCAATCGCTGCACTTCGGCGGCGGCGAGGTCAAAACTCGCGTCGATCCATCTTCGAGAGAAAGGAGAGCGATGGAAGGACGTTTTTGGGAGCTTGTCAGGGTACTGATGGCAAGACTCTTGGCATCGGGCGACCAGGAGAATGTCGCGGGCATATCCACATGTTCGGCATATTCTGCCAACATTTCGTACACCTTTTTAGGAGTGCCGCCGAGGGCTGGCAAGACATAAATCGCGTACCCACGCGACAAGGAATGGGCGAAGGCAATGGACCTGCCATCAGGCGACCAGACCGGGCAGCAGTCGTCGCGGCTAGTCGTCAGGCGCAGAAGCTTTTCGCCACCGATGATAGCCGTATAAATTCCTAAACCTCCCTCTCGATCATCCGCTCGCGCAAAAGCGACCTGATTGCCATCTGGAGAGAAGGCAGGGTCATCCTCGATTCCAGCCATTCCGGTGAGCGGGACGATTTCGGGGGTCTTCATTGGCCTCGTTTCCGTTCTTCTGAGGCGAAGAGCGGCTGTGAGGGAAATGGCGAGAATGGTGGCAATCGCCGCCCCGAAAACGATGCGTCTCCCTCTCGCTGAGCGAAGGAAGGGTGTCTCAGGTACGACGGTTGCTCCGGGAGAAAGAGGAAGATGATCCGACGAAGATTGGACTGGGGCGATGAAACGGTATCCACGACGCGGCAAAGTTTCAATGAACCTGGGCTGATCCGCCGAATCGCCCAACACTTCCCTGAGCCGATTCACCGCTTTATTCAAGCCGTGGTCGAAGTCCACAAACGTGTCGGAAGGCCAGAGCTTCCCCTTGAGTTCTTCGCGGGTGACGAGCTGACCGGGACGCTGCAGCAGAATCGTGAGCACCTGAAAGGGCTGATCCTGCAGGATGAGCTTCTGACCGTTGCGCAGGAGCTCCGCGGTCTGCAAGTCGAGCTGGAACTCGCCAAAGCAAACCTGGTGACACACCTGACCTGGCCAGGCCATTGAGCCGCTCCGTTTGGCTCAAGAGCCTAGCACGAGCTCTCCGTGCCCGCAAACCAACAATTGGCCGTTACATCTAGAACGGACTGATTACACAAGGCTTAGCTAAGGGACAGACTCGCCACCTCCAGGGGACTCGCCGGGAATTGACGCTCTAGTCCTTCACCCCTGAAATTCGGGCCAGCTCTCGGGAAACTCCATGCACGCTTCGCTCGACTCTAATTGCTTGCTTAGGCGGCTGCTCATTCTCTCCTGTTTGGTTGTTGAGACCGCGCTTAGCTCTCCAGCACACCCCCAAGCGCAAGATTCTGTTGCTCCTTCATTTATCACCGACCTGAAAATTCACGCAGAATCCAATAATTCTTTCGCCAAACAGCACCTGGTCAATTTCCTCTCCAAAGCCGATACCGCGGCCCCAGGCTACTCTATAGCGCTGGAGTGGGCGCGGTCAGCGGCTTCTCGAAACGACCCCGATGCCCAGTTCATCCTAGGATATCTCTACGAGTACGGTCACGGTGTCCCTCGCGACTACACCAAGGCCGTAGAGAATTATGAAGGGGCTGCTCTGCAGGGACATTCGACTGCTCAAAACAATCTTGCACGCCTTTACAGTCGTGGGCTAGGCGTTCCTAAAGACATCACAAAGGCGCTCCGCTTGTTTCAGGGTGCCGCCCAACAAGGGAATCGCATTGCCCAATGGAACCTTGGTCATGCCTATTACGAGGGTGTTGGCACTCCTCGCGACCTAGCCCAAGCAGCCCGTTGGTTCAGAGCCGCTGCCGAACTTGGTGATCCCCTCGCACAACACGATCTAGCGAGCCTTTATTTTAGAGGTCAGGGTGTACCAATCGATTTCGCCGAGGCCACGCGCTGGGAACGTTTAGCTGCAGAGCAAGGGAACGTCGATGCGGAGACGTGTCTCGGGTACTTTTACGAAACCGGTAAAGGTGTGCCGCTGAATTACGTCGCCGCATATGCGTGGTACTCTCGTGCTAGCGCGGCCGGTGACGGCCTCGCTTCCAGACGCCGCAAGTCCCTCGGGCGTCTTATGACCCCCAAACAGCTCGTCGAAGCCAACAGTTTTCTCAATCCAAAAGCAGCCGCCCAGTAATCCAACTTGCCGGGTGCCCCAGGTTCGGTTTTTGAACCTGGGGCTTGGGGTTGCCGTTTCCCGTCCGTTTTTTTCTCCTTCGAACGCCAGGCGCAGCACCCTTAGCTTTTCAAGGGTGCGGATTTTGACCTTTCTCTCCCACTCACCGGCAAGGTCCCCACTAGGTATGCGCTTGCCGCTCCACCACGCTGAAGTGCCCGTAATTACAAATATTCGTCCCACGCCCATCACTTCGCCACTCCGCCGGCATGCCATCAATCGGGCATCGTTGTTGAATCCACCGAATGCGCACCCTTACTTCTCAGCAGGATAAGTCCCAGCAGCAAAAGCGTCACCGCAACGACCGCACATCCGATCGCCAACTCGGTACGTGTCCAGTTGCTCTTTGCGCCGAGCCGCCTCATCGTCAAAACACTCAGATCTTGCCCGGAAAAAGTGAGAGGCGCAGGCCCACGCCCACGCCTCTCCTCGTTCAGGGGTCAGCTACTTCTTGCATCCGGAACAGGAAGCACAGCAGTCCTCCGACGCGCAGCAACCCGCCTGCGCCGCCGTCGCTGCTCCTGCCAGACCAAGTACGATAACCGCCATCAACACCACTACTTTCAGCTTCTTCATGATTTTTCTCCTTTGCATTTAGACAGGGTTCTTGTTTGGCGGATGGAACATCCGCGCGATGAGCCCACAGGAATCGCTTCCTGTTTCTAAATGCGAAGAATGTGGGTTTGTAGCAGAACGTCTCTTCCCGCGTGCCAGACAGTTGGCGCGTTTTCTCGATCGCTAGCGGAAAGCGGAAAGGATGAATGGAATACCAACAACAGGAACACCACCACGGACCAATGCCCGCGCAAACGAGACACCGGATCCTGCTTCTGCATCAAGGTGGCGTCCAAAGGACAGCACGAAACCGTCTGCGCAACTGGCTTGTTCTTCGAGGAAGCCCCGCGGCCGTGATGGCAGCATGGCCCGGCATCAGCCATCTCGCCGTTACCATCTTCATTTGCCGCCGGGTTAAGCGCAAAGACTCCCGTATGCGACGATGTTTCCGATCCGAGAACCGGCTGCGCGCAACCCAAAACACACGCCAGGAACCCGAGCCACAAAGAGAGCCCAGTAGCCATCAAAGATTGCAAGCGCAGCCCGTTCATAAGTGAATATCGGTCCGATTGTATCAGTTTTTTCCTAGCGCCCAACCGGGTCCAAGGGCCGCACCCGTGTGGGTTCAAAGGTGCGTTTTTGCCTTTTCCGCCCGTCCGAATCCGCACTTCCACGCTCACTCGCAGGAATTTGATTCGTCTAAGGCCATTTTTCCTATTTGTCGATCCCCTCGATCAGCGAACTCGTGTTATGTCCTGCACCCAGTTTGTCTCCCAGGTCTTGCCCTCGTCTGGCGAATCCGCTTGCTCCCAGTGGCACGATGTCGGAGTGATGTTGGACCAGATGAAGCGCGCCCGAACTCGCTTTCCCTTGACCGTATCATCCCCATAGAAAGTGCCCACGCCATTGTGGAAGCCTCCAATCATGGGCGGATCCAATGGTTCGGATGGTGTCCTGCTGTCGAGCCACCAGATTGACCACTGCTGGGTCTTCGGGTCGAAGGACCGCAGAGCGACACCGCGATAGGGAGCACCGGGAACGCTGAGCACTGTATCGTCCACATTGCTGTAACTCCCCATAAGCGGTTGATTCAACAACGTGCCTTCGAATTCAACCCACTCGTGATTATTGGCGAGTCGCTGCTTCAGCTTTCGATGATGGGCCTGCCATTGACCAACCAGGAAGTCGAAGTCGTGAAGACCGGGGACTGCACTCGCTGTCTGATTCATCCCGGGGCCCGAATCCTGGTGCGATTGTGCGGCCAACTGTCCAGGCGCTGCCAGACACAGACTTAGCAGCGCGATCATGATTGAACGGTGATGAATACTCACGATGCCCCTTTTGAATTGCGGCGGTAGCCAATTCTCAACAATGCTTGAACTCCATTTCGCCGATACGCGTTCATCGTCCCCTCCGGAATCAAACTGAACTAATGCCGCCTTTTTAGATTGACTCAGCTCGTGGTATTTGTGTATACCCACTTTCTATGGAACTCTCGATACCACTTTCGAAGAAAAACGAACCTCTGTTCCGGCAGGTTTACACTGAGTCCTACTCGCAACGCCGCCTTGCCGGGTGCCCCAGGTTCGGTTTTTGAACCTGGGTCTTGGGGTTGCCGTTCCTGCCGTTCTTCTCGTTCGAACGCTTGTCTCCCGAAATGCTGATTCCGCGAAGGTCCGATCTCAAACCGTTCGAATAACCACTAGGTAAAATTATTCTCTTGATTACATTCCAGTTTCGTGTATACTGATCCTGTTTCTGCGAATTAGGGGAGGAAGAAACAGGAAGGCTCCCCGGGTCCGCGCAACCCGCCCGCAAGGTTCTCCCCCAATCGTTACCTCAATCCGTTGCTACCTCATTACTTCGCTTCTATCTCTGCTTAATCTGCGACCCTAAACTTTCGACTGCAAACCTGCTAACCCTTGTAGAATCCGCACTTCCGCAAAATCGACGCGTAACTCGTTTAGAATCCGCAGATCCAAAAACACGGGGCTTAAAGTCCTCTAGAATCCGCACTTGCAGAAAAGGGTGGGGGGAGGGGGGGTGGGCTGTTAACTAGAATTCTGCCTGCTCAGTGTTGCCCGCGACGAAACTCCTCTACGATGTGTTCGCTGGCGCGCATCGAGAACGCCAGGATCGACAGGGTTGTCGTCTTGTCGGTGCAGTTCAGGAACACGCTGGCGTCCGTGACGAACAGGTTCGGCACGTCGTGGGCCTGGCCGAATCGATTGGTCACGAAATGCTTGGGATCGTCGCCCATCCGGCACGCTCCTGTCTCGTGCAGGCTGTACCCGGGGATCTCCGGATGATCGCTGCAACCTTCATATTCACCTCCCGCGGCCAGCAGGATTTCGCGGCTCACCTGCTTGGCGTGCTCCCACATCTTCAGTTCGTTGCTGCCCCACTGAAAGTGCAGTCGCGCCGCGGGAATGCCGTAGGCATCCTTCACTTCGGGATCGATGTCGACAAAATTCGTCTCCGACGGCAGCGAAGGCGCCTGAATTCCCAGGTTCACCGGCGTGGGATACCGCCGCTTGATCTCGCGTTTGAACTCCGAGCCAAACCCTTCGATGCCCCGCGTCTCCGGAAACTCCTGGCAGCCTCCGCCGGGATACATCGAATATCCGCGAATGAACGACTCTTCATGCGGATTGCGCAGATTCTGCCAGCGCGGCAGCCAGGCAATCTCGCATGTGGAAACATTGTCTGGAAAGCTGGGCTGCCCCAGCAGTTGCGGCAAATATCCGTAAGCGGTCGTCCCGTACATGTGATCGCAAAGGTTTCGTCCCAGCTGCCCGCTGGAGTTCGCAATCCCCGCGGGCCAACGCCGCGACTTGGAGTTCAGCATGATGCGCGCGCTTTCCACGCACGATGCCGCCACCACCACCGCGCGGCCATACACTTCCACCTCTTGCCGGCTGTGCCGGTCGACATACGCGACGCCGGCTGCTTTTCCGTTCTCATCCACCAAAATATTTTTCGCCAGCGCGTTCGTGCGCAGCTCCAGATTTTTCGTAGCCTCCGCCGCGGGCAGCAAATACCTGGGCGTCGAGAAAAACGATCCCGTGTCACATCCCTCGGTGCAATTCCCGCAAAAATGGCAAGCCGGATGCCCCTCGTGGTTCACCGTCAATTGCGCAATACGGTCCGGCAGGTAGGGTACGCCAACTTTTTCCGCGCCCTTCTGCAAAATCCAGTCGATGCACCGGAAATTCATCGCCGGCAGATAGTCACCGTCCGGATTGCTCGGCCGGTTCTGCACCGTCCCCGCAACTCCGATCAGTTTCTCCACTCTCATGTAATAAGGCGCGATCTCCTCATACTTCACCGGCCAGTTCACGCCAAAGCCGTCCAGACTCGCCGCCTGGAAATCGATGTCGCCCATCCGCGCCGCGCTGCGTCCCCAGAAATTCGTCTTCCCACCCACGGCAAAACACCGCGGCCACATCCACTCCGTCCCCGGAGCCGTCGTATAGCTGATCTCGTGCTCCCAAATCCCCTCGGTGTACTCGTTGTCCATGTATCCGTACGACTCGGCGCGTTTCTTCGGATCGCCAAAAGCCCGGTACTTCATGTCGTACGGCATGCGATGATTCCGAAAATCTTTCGCAGGATTCAGCGCGCGGCCAGCGTTCAAGGCGCAAACTTTCAGCCCGGCCTCGCAAAGGGTCTTGATCGCCATCCCTCCGCCGGCCCCGGTTCCGATCACGATGACATCGTAAATCTGTTTCGCCATGCAAACCCCTGTAGTGGCCGATCTTTAGATCGGTTCCGACACTCTGTTAAAACCAGCACTCGAACGACCACTCCGAAAACAAACTCACCGGCCAAGAAATCTCAATATTTCGGCGGCGGCAAATGCACGTGCTCGCGATCATCCACATGAGGACAACTCGGCGATTCCGAATAAAATTTCAACCCGGGATAATCCAGCTCTTCCAGACCAACGCGCGAGGTATAGAAACCCATCACCGTATATTCCCGTATGAGCTCGAAAAACACGCGCCCATCTTCCTCCCCGTCGCGAAATTCCTTCTTGTACGCCAGGCGCCGCAGAATCAAGTTCTGCTGGCCAGGCTCCAACTCAATAAAAGGTTTCGAGTACAACCGTTCCGAATGCGCGTCCAGCCAACCCAACCCGAACCGGAACTTGTACTGCAAGCTCGGATCGCTCCAGACCATGAGGTCGACAAACTCGCTGACGCCAGCCTCGCGCGCTCCAGCTCCGCCATCACTCGGAATGATCATCTCCGTCAACCGCTCCACCGCGCGGTATTCACTCGCGGAAAAAAACTGAGGCGCGTAGGTCGCGCTGCGAATCTGCGTGGAATCCGCGCTCACATGCTCGCAGGCAAACGTCCACCGGCTAAATCCCGTAAATCGCGCCGCCACCGCCGCGATCGACAAGATCCGCAAGACCTCCCGCCGCTCGATTCCCTGTCCGGCCATCGTTTCGGGCCCATCCTCTCAGCCTCGCGGAAGCGTGCAGCAGCACCTTGCCCTGCGTCGAACTGTGCGCCTCAGCTCAGCAACCAACCTGACTTCACGCCAAATAATTCATGCCAAATACTTCACGCTCTCCTCAATCAACTTCTTCGTAGGCCCATGGGGGTCACTCGCGCCGCTATACTCCACCGAGCAAAACCCTCGATACCCGCCAGCCTTCAGAATTCCAAACGTCTTCGCCAAGTCAATCGGAAAATTCTTACCCTTCTCGTCGAAATCCCCATCCTTCACATGGCAAATCCCATAGGCATGCTGAAACATCGCTCGCATCGCGCGGTAATCAAAGTCGGCATCGCCGCTCATCATCGAATTGGCGAAGTCGGGCAGCGCATGCAGGTACGGACTTCCGACGCCTTCGATCACCTTCACCACGAAGAACGCGTCCTCGCTTACCAGGTTATCGTTCTCCATGTGCACCACCACATTTTTCGCCGCCCCATATGCCGCAACTTCCTTCAGGCTCTCCACCGCATTCGCAAGATTCGGCGCGGTGTTCGCCGCGGGTGCCATATTCGTCCGGATGTTCGGCGAACTGATGCTCACCGCCACGTCCACCCACTGCTTGGCATAGGCCACGGCTTCCCCGCGCGTCGCCCGATCCGCATCGTAGAAACTCTTCTCCTGATCGACGGCAATATTCACGGCGCGCACGCCGGACTTCTTCAGTGCGTCGCGAAAACTCGCCAAATATTCGGGTTTCACGGACGCAAAATGCAGGTTGTAAGGCTCAATGCCGTGGACATTGAACTTCTCCACCACATACGCAGCAAAGTCCTTGAGATCCATCCCCGGAACTTTCGGGTCGCGGTCCGTATTCGTTGGCGCGATGATGTAGGCGCGAAATGGCCAAGCCGCGACGGCCATCCGTTCGCGTGGCTCCGTAGGAAAGTTCACGTGGGGTTGGGCGTCCGTCGCCGAACCGGCAGCGGCCTTCGCCAAACGCGGGATCAGCGCGGCCCCCGCCGCAACTCCGAACAACTCTTTCGCAAATGCCCGCCTCGTCAGCATGGTCATGCTTTAGGCCTCTCCCCGCGGCGCAAGCGAATCCGACGCAACACGCCGGTAGCGCGGGCAAATACTACCACGCATCAACCATCGGCGACTTCCATCGGCAACTTCCGTCAACAACTTCGCCCACTTGGACGCAGCCTACGATGAAATCGAACCGCGAATCAGCGATACTTGATCTTTCTGAATTGCGCAGCCGCGCCACGCTTGCAGAGGCCGATGCCGCCACCCGAAACCCAAGCAACCTCGCCAATCCCGATCGAACCTGCTTCGTCGCAACCTCCGCTGCACGCTTCCAGCAAGCGACTGCTCCCGTGGCTGATTGCGGTGGCCTTCTTCATGGAGTCGTTGGACACCACCATCTTAAACACTGGCGTCCCGACCATCGCCGCCGCCCTCCACGTTGCACCCCTGAGCATGAAGTCGGTGCTCGCGAGCTACACTCTGAGCCTCGCGGTCTTCATTCCCATCAGCGGTTGGATGGCCGACCGCTTCGGCACCCGTCGCGTTTTCTCTTCCGCGATCGGGCTCTTCACGCTGGGCTCATTTCTCTGCGGCATTTCCAGCAACATTCACGCGCTGGTGGCTTGCCGCATTCTGCAGGGCTGCGGCGGAGCCATGATGGTCCCGGTCGGGCGTCTGACCATGGTGCGCACCTTTGCTAAATCCGAACTGATCCGAGCCATGAGTTTCGTCATGATTCCCGGTCTGATCGGTCCGATGCTCGGTCCGATCGCGGGCGGCCTGATCGTCGCGTATTTTCACTGGCGACTTATCTTTTTCGTGAACATCCCGATCGGCTTGGTCGGCCTGTATCTCGTCTACCGCCATCTGCCCGACTATCGAGAAGAACAGACCAATCCCCTTGACGTCGTCGGCCTGATCCTGTTCGGCTCCGGGGTCGCCTTGCTTTCCTATGTCCTGGAAGTCTTTGGCGAGCATTTTCTGAGCACGCCCGAAATTCTCGGGCTGCTCGCGGTTTCCATCGCACTTCTCGCAGCCTACGGATTCCACGCCATCAGAACTCCGCACCCCATGCTGCGCCTCGCCTTGTTCCGGATCCGCACCTTCCGCGCCTCAGTGAGCGGCAGTTTCCTGACGCGGCTGGGAATTGGCGGGATCCCGTTTCTATTCCCCCTGCTGTATCAGGTCGGCCTCGGCTTCACGCCCATTCAATCGGGGCTGCTGATGATGCCGCAGGCGATCGCGGCCATGAGCCTCAAGCTCACCATGCCGCGGATTTTAGCGCGCTTCGGCTACCGCGCCGTGCTGGTCTCCAACACGCTGCTGATCGGCGCGCAAATTTTTCTTTTTGCGACCATCGGCCGGACCACGCCGGTGTGGCTGATCGTGCTCGAAGTGTTCTGCTACGGGTTTTTTACTTCGCTGCAATACACCAGCATGAATACTTTGGTGTACGCCGAAATCAACGAAGAACAAGCCAGCAGCGCCAGCTCCATCGCCAGCACCGCGCAACAAATGTCCATCAGCTTCGGCGTTGCTTCCGCATCCCTGGTGACCGCCTTCTTTCTGCCCGATCGCTTCCGCGCTAATCCTCCACAGTTCATTCACGGCATTCACCGCGCCTTCTACGTCCTCGGCGCCATGACGATGCTCTCGACCATCGTCTTCCGCGAACTAAAAAAAGAAGACGGCGACGCTGTAAGCCAGCGCAAACTCGAACACGCTGAGTGACTTTCGTGTCCAAGACCGGGACGATTCGCTGATGCGACGTCGGAATGCCCTTCACCAGCCCCTGCTCTCGCAGCACTTCCAAAATCCAGAAGAACACTTTGTGGTGCGTCTCCACATCGATCAGCCGCCGTGTCCGTGAAATGGTCGAATGATCCGGTGTGGGCTCGTCGATGCCGATTCCCAGAAATCTCCGTAGGCCCAACGAATCCGCCACCCGCCAGGCGATTCCCCGCTCGGAATCGAGGCCCTCAAAATAGCCCACCAACAACAAACGAAAATAGATCCCTGGCGCCAACGAGGGTCGTCCAATGTTTTCCGCGTAAAACTTCGCGCACTCCCTCTCGGCAAACTCGTCAAACTTCCTCTCTTCCAACAATTCATTCACCCGCTTGTAAAAAGGATGTGCCGGCCCCTTCGCTAGTTCCTGCTGTGCGATCCACATCTGCTCTTGTCGCTGTCTTCGCCGCCGCGTTCCCATGCCCATCCGCAGTTCTCCTCAAATCTGTTCCGCATTCTACAGAGATTTCCGAGGCAGGGAAGTTACTTCGGCTAGGCAGAGGGCGGACGTTGTGACCGACCAGCAAGATTCGCGATAGCTGGGAAAATCCCCGACACGCTGGAACTGGGGGAACCGAATCAAGAAGATTTAGGAGAGTTTGTCGGAGTAACGGCTGATTTTGAAAATGTTATCAGGAGACACATCACCGAACAGAGCGGCCAAAACGGCGTGAATTCTTTACGAGTGGCCCCACATCCACGTCACAACAGCGACAAGCAAACAAAGGACGCCGAACATCGATGCGATCAGGAAAAAGCCTTGGACACGGCCTATTTCGTCTGCCTTCTGAGTGAGCACTAAGGAACTCCTCCAAAAACTTCTGAGGGCACTTCACAGTGGGGCCTTCGCTCCCTCAACAGGAGTGCTCTCTTGCGGCTCAAAACATCCAATGCTGTCTGATGAATTGCGGCAAGTGCCACACCGTCACGGGGTCCAACAATAGTCTTCACCTTGGTTTCGAACGACCATCAACGAATTTCCTTACACTCTTCGAATGATCCAAATAATCAAAGCGATAACCAATAGCGTGCCGAGTAGTCCGTATCCAAACATGATAGCCTCCTACGAGTCTTTGAAAGATAGAAACATCGTAGGGCAACGTAAGGCGCGTGTCTGTGCTCTTTCGGACGTTTCTCGCGGCTCGCGAGCGTCAATTTGATCTCGTTCGGACGGGAGCAAATTGTTAATTAGGAAGCGGCACCGCCAACCCTCAAGTCAACATGGCGTTTATGTCCTGATTCTCGAGGATGCGCTTGGGTGCGCCGCGTTTCGCGATTTTGATCATCGCGCGCCCCAGATCTTCTGTCGTGGTGATGTACTTCCCGAAGAGCACCTTCCACAACGGATACGTCGGCGCTACTACCGTATAGAGCGCCTGATACAATTTCGTTTTGGAGCGAATGCCGTGCATGGGCTGGATGTACCCCGGGCGCAGCATATAAGTAGCCTTGAACGGCAGCTTGAGCAAATCGTTTTCGGTTTTCCCCTTTACCCGTGCCCACATGCTGCGTCCGCGCTCGGAACTGTCCGTACCCGTCCCGGACACATAGAGAAATGTCATCGCCGGATTTTGCTGCGCCAGAATCCGCGCGACCGACAGGGTTAGATCGTAGGTGAGCCGCCGGTAGTCTTCCTCCTTCATCCCAGCCGCCGAAACCCCCAAACAGAAAAAGCAAGCTTCGTAACCCGCCAGGCTCCTGGCGATGTCCGACAAATCGAACAAATCGTCGCGTACCACCTCCCGCAACTTCGCGTGGTGCTGACCCGTAGCGCCGCGCCCAATTGCCAGAACCTCGCTAATCTCAGGATCCAGCAAGCATTCTCGCAAGACGCCCTGCCCAACCATTCCGGTGGCCCCAAACAGAATCACCCGCACAGTCGTTTACCTCCCTTGCCTGAAGCGTTGGCAAAGACAACAGAACTGCTTTCGATGCCCGGAAAGGCAGGAAGATGCTAACCGTTTTAGAGCCAAACGTTGAGTCCAACCAAAGTCCAGTAGTGGAAGCCGGCATGTGTAGGCGCCGGGCTTTAGCCCGGCGTCCCACAAGAGTCGGAATCAGTTGGAGGGAGGCAACTACAAGAAAGAGAGGAGCGCTCGAGCGATCATAAAACAGGTCACAGCTTCACATTGCGGAGGCGGAGGGCGTTGGCGATTACGGAGACGGAGCTTAAGCTCATCGCGGCGCTGGCGAGCATGGGGCTCAGAAGCCAGCCGAGGAACGGGTAGAGAACGCCGGCGGCGATGGGTATGCCGAGGGTGTTGTAGAGGAAGGCGAAGGCCAGGTTTTGTTTTATGTTGGCGATCGTGGCGCGGCTTAGGCGCCTGGCGCGGACGATACCGCGGAGGTCGCCTTTCAGCAGCGTGATGCCGGCGTTTTCGATGGCGACGTCGGTGCCGGTGCCCATAGCGATGCCTGCATCCGCGGCGGCCAGGGCGGGAGCATCGTTGATGCCGTCGCCAGCCATGGCCACGATGTGACCTTGCTGGCGCAGGCGGGTGACGATCTCGGCTTTCTGCTGCGGCCGGACCTCGGCTTCGACTCGATCGATGCCAAGGTCGCCCGCGATGCTCTCTGCGACTTCGCGACGGTCGCCCGTTGCGACAACAATGTCGATGCCTTCGCCGCGTAGCTCGCGAATAGCCGCCGCCGCAGACGCTTTGATGGGATCGGCGAGGGCGAACGCGCCGGCGACCTTTTGGTTTACGGCCACGAAGACGAGGGTGGACGCGGTTGATGCTTTCACGGAGCGATCGCTCTCCGCGATAGAAGTGTCCACGCCACGCTGTCTTAAGAAGGTGAGAGTGCCAATCCAGACCGCGTCGCTCTGCACCCGGCCTTCCGCACCACCACCTGGTATGGCGCGAAAATCGACGACGGGCGTCAACGAAATGTTCCGTTCTTCGGCGGAGCGAACGATGGCGCGGGCCAGCGGGTGCTCGCTGGCACTCTCGACGCTGGCCGCCAGCCGAAGAAGGTCTTCGTCGGACCGTGCGGCTTCCATCTCGTTGCTGACGCGATCGAACACGATGATGCGATTGACTTTGGGCTTGCCTTCGGTAAGAGTGCCGGTTTTGTCGATGACGAGTGTATCGACCTTGGCTAAAGTCTCGAGCGCCTCAGCATTGCGGATGAGGACGCCTGCGTGCGCGCCGCGGCCAACCGCTACCATGATGGACATCGGCGTTGCCAGTCCTAGAGCACAAGGGCAGGCAATGATCAGCACGGAGATCGCGGCGACGAGCGCGTGCGCGAACTTCGGTTGCGGCCCGAGAAACGCCCAGGCCAGAAAAGTGAGCGCAGCGGTGGCGATGACCGCTGGGACGAAATACGAAGCGACGCGATCGGCCAGGTGCTGCATCGGTGCACGGCTGCGTTGGGCTTCGCTGACGAGCTTCACGATTTGGGCGAGCATGGTTTCGTTGCCGACGCGCTCGGCGTCCATGACAAAGCTGCCGCTGGTGTTGAGCGTGCCTCCAGTGACTGTGTCGCCTTTCGATTTCTCGGCGGGCATCGATTCGCCGGTGAGCATCGATTCGTCGATCGCGCTGGCGCCTTCGACGATCACGCCATCGACGGGCACGTGCTCGCCGGGCCTTACGCGCAACTTGTCGCCGGGTTTGACTTGATCGAGTGTCACGTCTTGCTCGCGGCCGTCAGCGGTCAGCAGGTGCGCTTGCTGCGGGGCCAAGTTCAGCAGAGCGCGAATGGCGCCGGAGGTTTGCTGGCGCGCGCGCAGCTCCAGCACCTGGCCCAGCAAGACGAGCGTGGTGATCACGGCTGCGGCTTCAAAGTAAACCGGCGCGCCGCCATCCATCCCGCGGAACGACGCCGGAAATATCTGCGGGAATGCGGTAGCCACGATGCTCTCGAGATAGGCAGCGCCGGTGCCGAGGCCAATCAGCGTGAACATATTGGGGCTGCGGTGGATCAGCGAATCCCAGAAGCGCTGGAAAAATGGCCAGCCGCCCCACAAGACGACCGGGGTCGCGAGAACAAATTCAATCCAGTTGCGAACGGTTGGAGCGAGATGCAGATCGAGGTGGTCGCCCAGCATGGATAGAACGAGAAGCGGCAGAGAGAGAGTTGCGCTGATCCAAAATCGCTTGCGCATGGAGTCGTATTCGGGGTCGGCTTCGACTGCGGCCAACGGGTCCATGGGCTCGAGAGCCATGCCGCAAATGGGGCACGAGCCCGGACCCATGCGCACAATTTGAGGATGCATCGGGCAGGTATAGCGCACGCTCTCTGAAGCAACTATTGGCGCGGATTTCGTTGAACTGCCGTGATTGGGCACGGCTACAGGAGTGGAGTTCGCAACTGTGTTGGATTGGATGACTGGGAGAGAGGAATGCTTTCGCGAATCGATCGCCGCAGCCGCGTATTTGTCCGGAGATTGCGCGAAGCGTTGCGCGCATCCCTTCGAGCAAAAATAGTAGCTTTGGCCGGCGTGGTCGATCTGCGCGGCGGCCTTGGCCGGATCGACGCTCATTCCACAGATTGGATCTTTGGCCAATTCAGGTTCCCTTCTCTAGTTTGCTTAGCTACGCGCAATTATTTCGTGACTTTACGTGGCGCCGCTCTTGGTTCCCGATGCTATCGGAGGTGTGCGTAGATCATTTCGAGCAACTCGTCGTACATGGCTTCGGCTTCATCCTTTTTGTTGCTGCGCAGGGCTTTGGCGGTGCAGTGATGCAGGTGATTGCGCATCAGGTTTCGGGCTACGCCTCGTAGAGCTTCCTGGACGCTGGCGACCTGGGTGATGATGTCGGGGCAGTAGCGGTCGTCTTCGACCATCTTCTGGAGGCCGCGGATTTGGCCTTCGATGCGGCGCAGGCGGTTGCGATTGGCTTCCTTGAGTTGCGGATCGACGCCAGCAGCTTTCCGGGGTTCGTCGGTTGCGCAAGTGCAGTGGGCGATTCGGGGGTGGGCGAGGGCTTGGTCTTTGCGGTCAACGGCTTTCCTTGCAGGCATTGCGTATACCCTCCAGGGCTATTTATACCCCTGGGGGCTATTTTTGTCAAATCGATTGACGGTGGAAGCCGGGTTTGACGGAGCGATCTCGTCTAGCGTCTTGGCTTGGGTTCGCTGGCATCTAAACCCCGCCCTCGCAGAGAGGGCGGCTACAAGGTGACGCGCAGGGGAGACGAGGTTCGATGATGGCACGCCTACGGGCGGATGCGGTGTGAACAATGAGGGGTGAAGTGGTTGAATGCGGCTGGTATAATGCCGGGCCATGACACTTGTCGATATCACTTACGAATTGCAGGCGCCGCTGAGCCTGGAACAACTTCAGAGTTTGGGGACGTTCGCGAATACGTATGGGTTGCGGAAGTTTCGCGTGGATGACGATAAGAAGCATCTTTCGTTTGAATACGACGCTTCGCGGCTGCAGGAGACCGAGGTGGCGCACGTGCTGCGGCACGCGCGAATCCCGGTGATCCGCAAGGTCAACTAATCTAGAAAAGGCGGCGGAAAAAGATTTAACACAGAGGGCACGGAGATAGGAACACAGAGACCACGGAGGCGCGTTCCCCGACTTTAATCGAGGCCATCGACTAAGGGGACCTTTGGATCTCGGATGACCTCGACGGAACAGTGGGCGTGAACTGCGACGGCTTCGGACACGCTGCCCATCAGGAAACGATCCAGGCCGCGCCGTCCGTGCGAGCCTAAAACGATCATGTCGGACTGCCACGATTTTGCGGTGTCTAGGATTACACCGCGAGGTTCCCCGACCGGTGGCACAGGATCGCTCACGGCCTTCATTCCCGCGCGCAGAAGGATTGCCATCGCCATTTCAACAGCAGAACCGGCGCGATCGCGAGCGTCTTGCATTAATTCTTCAATGAGGCTCGCCGGATAGACCGAGGACAGTGAGGATGCCGTCATCTGGTTTTCGAAGACCATCAATTCCTCGACTGTCAGAACCTTGATGACCGTCCCGGTCGGCCAGGGGCGATTTGCGATGGAATGTGTCGCCACGACCGAGCATTCACTGCCGTCGGTGGCCAACAGAATTCTCAGGGGATGACTGGAGGGACGTCCACTGGATCCCGGACGCACGATCTCGACGGAACAGGGAGCTGTCCGAAGAATTCCCTGAGCGACACTACCCAACAAGAATCGCCCGATGGCGTTATGGCCGTGCGAGCCGGCCAAAATCAGGTCGGCGTGGCTTTCTTTGGCGTACTCGGAAATACGCGTTCGCGGAAAACCCATGACGACTTCGGCGACTGCTTTATGCCCCAACAAAGAGAGCTTCTCGACACCAGCTTTGACGGTCCGATCTCCTTCCCGTTTGGCGTCCTCGATAAGGGCAGGAAGCCGTGCGAAACGCAAAATATCAACTACATTCACCACTGAAAAGGTGGTATCGGCGGGCCAAGGGCGAGCCGCAGCCTCTTCAAGCATGCGTTCCGACGATTTTGACGAGTCAACCGCAATTAGTACTTTCATCCGGCTCCGCCTCTCTCGGAATACTTTCGGATCGACTATCCCGATTGTCGGTCGATTTCAGTGTGATGAGGTTCACAAACTCTGGCCGTGACGGAGATCACCGGGGGATGTGCGGCGGATCACGGAAGTTTCCAGATTGGTGGTTCAGACTGCGGCTTAAGGAGCCCATGTCATGACGACGCTACAGACGAGTAAGAGAGTCGCCTTGAAGACCATTCTATTCCTCACGGATTTTTCCGACTCCTCGGAAGCCGCAGTGCCCTTCGCAACGAGCATTGCTCGAGCCTATGGCTCTACGCTATACGCCCTCCACGTTCTGCTGCCGTCGGCTTATAGCTACATGACGCCCGAGGCGGCCGCGAGCCTGCTGGATGCCGAGGACGACCGAGCGAGGGCCGAAATGCAACGTGTAGAGGCCCAATTCAGCGGCTTGCCTAACGAAGCCATGATCGAGCGTGGACCAGGGGTGTGGCCGGTTCTCTCGGAAGTCCTGACACACCTCCAAGTCGACCTAATCATCCTTGGAACGCACGGAAGGACGGGTGCCCAAAAGCTGTTGCTTGGCTCGTCCGCCGAAGAAATCTTTCGGCGAGCGCACATCCCGGTGCTGACGATCGGACCAGCGGTGCGGAGCGGGAGTCATAACGGTGGCCGATTTCGTTGCGTACTTTTCGCGACGGACTTTAACGCCGTTTCCGAGGCCACAGTGCCCTACGCGGTGTCGCTGGCGCAGGAAAATCAGTCTCATTTGGTCCTGCTCCATGTACTCCCAAAACCCAAACCGGGAAGGGCGGAAAGAGATGATGACTTATCCATTGCCGAGGCGCTGCATCGGCTCCAAGAACTGGTGCCCGCCGACGCGGAACTCTGGTGCCGGCCCGAAGCCATGGTAGGTCACGGCGATCCGACCGAGCAGATTTTGGCTGCGGCCCATCAGTGCGGAGCGGACCTGATTGTACTCGGAGTTCGTGGAATGGGCCGACTGGCAGGAGCGGCAACTCATTTAGATCGAGCTATTGCATACCAAGTGGTGGTGAACGCGCCGTGCCCGGTCTTGACAATCCGAGGCTGAAAAGTCCGCACGAAGATTTCTGTGCGAGATTGCGAGGAGAGGCAATGAGAGTTCTTTCGACAGCAGCTCCAATGAAGAGGAAGTCGCGAAGGTCGCGTCGAAGTGCCCACAGACACCAAGATGCAACACCCAGGACGCGTTTAGTACCACGGGATCGTAAGCCGGAGAATACGAAAGAGAGTGGCTGGCACAACTGGTTGATGGAAGAAAGCTATCTCTAAGCGATACTCGGCTTAAAGGAGAAGACGCTGTTGCTTTCCGTGGACCATGAATGATTACGATGGATTCTTGAACTAGATAGACAAAGCGGTTAGGCCAGACGGCCATAATGCCTTGCGCGTCTGCGAGCGCACCTCGTGATCGTGGATGTCATAACTATTGCTTGTCGTCAGGCAGCCATGGGCTTGCGGTGAACGATGGGAAATTGTTGAGCGTGCATCTTTTTGAGGCAGCGGATGATTTCTTCGGAGGCAAGCTCGCAGCAGCCTTCCCATTTGTTTTGGTCGGCATGGAGCAGAATGTCGTCCATGGACAGAACTCCCTGCGGAACGCCCTCGTCATTGATGACCGGCAATCGGCGCACCTGGTGGTCAGACATGACGCCGAGCGCTTCGTGAATTTCGTCTTCCGGCTTGCACGTGAAGACGGGAGTCGTGGCCACCTGTCCGACACTAAGATCGCCTGCCAGCTTGTTCCTGGTTCCGAGCGCGACACAGATATCGCGATCTGTAACAATGCCGACAAGTTTCTTATTGCGATCTACAACCGGCAGCATGCCGCAGTTATGGACCCAGAGCATTTCGACGGCAGCACCGATGTTTGTGTCCGGGCCGCAACACACCGCCGCCTGCGTCATGATATCGCGCACCCTCATGGAATATCCCCTTTCGCCAGGCTGGTTTTCAGCAGCTTGAGGTCAGCGACGTCAGGCTCCGCCGATGGTTTCCAGAGCTGGACGGTTCGAAATCATCAGTTTCGACCCCTTCAGAGACACCAGCTGCCGCGTTTTAAATTCGCTGAAGGTGCGTGTAACGGTTTCCCGCGTCGAGCCGATGAACTCGGCAATCTCTTGATGGGTCAGCGGCAGTTTGATCGGTTTGCCGGCTTGAGTCTCCGCCGCGTCGGCCGACCACTCCAGGAGAAGGCGCGCCAGTTTCTCCGGCGCGGAAGCCGACAGACCGACAGTGCGCAACTGGTGGCAGGCTCCACTGTAGAGCGAGCTGAGCTGCTTCACTGCACATTGATAGGCTTCGGGGTTTTTGGCCAGGAAGCGCAAGAAATCGGCGCGGCGAATGAACGCGACCTGGCACGGATGCAAGGCTTCGGCGGTGACCTCGTAAGGAATCCCCGAGAGGGTGGCCATCAGTCCCAGAATTTCGCCGGCCTTGGCAATCCTCAAGATCAGCGTCTTTCCTGCACTGGAACTGATGGAGAGTTTCACCTCTCCGCCACACAGCACAAAAATGCCTCGGGAATCCTGCTTTTCAATGAACAGCACTGCGCCCGCCGGATAGGTTGCCGAGAACCTCACGTCGTTGAACTCCTTCAGAGCGGGAGCACTGAGCTGGCAAAAGAAACCATTCTCGCGTAATTTGCACGTCTGGCAGTTTTCGCTTGTTTCGAATCCGTAGGGACCTCGCATCTTAGGCTCCTTCTTCTCCGTTTTTCGGAGACTTCTGCATCGCTTCATCGGCGAAATACCGTGTCAGCGGTGAATCGGCCAGGAAGGAAGCGTTCGCCTTCTGATAAATTTCCCGCAAGAGCTGTCTTCCGTTGGTATCGACAAACATCACGCCGCGCAGATCGAGCTGCAACGGCTTCGACCCAAGTGAAGTTTCCAACACGTGCCAGGTACGACTAAATTCTTCGACCCAAGGCCCGGCGATCTTTCCTTCGAGCTGGATCGTCTGCCTTGCACCGTCATGAATCGTGATTCTTAGCATCCCTTGACTCACGTCGTGGAGTGACGCCATTGAGTAATGCAGGTCATATGCCAGAGGTGACGGCTCGCACATGGAGGAGGGTATCTGTTTCAAAGTGGGGCACTTACTAGAAAAAAGTGAACGCTATGGGGTGCGTTGAGTCACAAAGTGACGAGACGAGATTTCGCCTCGGGACTATATATAGTCCCGTCGCCTAATTCCCAGCTTTTTTAACTTCGAATTCAAGGTAGTTCGTTTCAATCCGAGACGTTCGGCGGCCCCGTTGGCACCGCCGATCATTCCTTTGCATTCACGGAGGATCCGAAGGATGTGTTCCCGTTCTGCGACTTCTAGTTTCGAATCGGCGCGTCCGGTAGATTCTTCGGTAGCTTGCAGTTCGGCGAGAGGTGCCCGCAACACGGGCCCCGGCGACAGAATGACGGATCGCTCGATGAAATTCTCGAGCTCGCGCACATTTCCGGGCCAATGCCATTTGATGAGCGCTTGCATGGTCTCGACGGGAATGGTTTCTATGCGGCGGCCCATGCGCTTCGAATGGCTACCCAGGAAGTAGTGGACCAGCAGAGGAATGTCGTCGCGACGGTCGTGCAGCGGAGGAATGGTGATAGGGAACACCCGAAGGCGGTAATAGAGGTCGCTGCGGAACTGCCCTGCGTGAACCATTTTGGCAAGGTCCCTGTTCGTCGCAGCTACGAGGCGCACGTTGACGGGAATCGTGCGCGTGCCGCCCACACGTTCGAACTCTTTTTCTTGGATGGCGCGCAGAATCTTGGGTTGCAGTTCTAACGGAAGGTCGCCCACCTCATCCAGGAAAAAGGTTCCCTGATGGGCCAACTCCAGACGTCCGACCTTCTGTGCGATGGCTCCGGTGAATGCGCCTTTTTCGTGACCGAACAGTTCGCTTTCGAGGAGGCCTGAGGGAATGGCCGAGCAATTGAGTTTGACGAAGGCATGACTTCGGCGCCGGCTCAGCTCGTGGATCGCGCGTGCGATCAACTCTTTGCCTGTTCCCGTTTCGCCGAGGATCAGAACCGTTGCGTCCGTGCCGGCTACGTCTTCCACTTGCTTCAATACGCGCTTCAGCCCGGAATTCTCGCCGATGATTTCGTCGAACTGGTGGGTGCTCTCGAGTTCCTCTTCGAGGTAGGATTTCTGTTGTTCGCTTCGCCGCAGAGCCTCTTCCGCTTCTTTCTTTTCCGTAAGATCGCGGATTACGCTCAGCACTATCTGGCCCTCGGATGCGTTCACCGGCCCTAGCATGATATCGACTGGAAACTCGCTTCCGTCCTTGCGCCGGGCATACAACTCTAGTCCCACGCCCATGGTGCGCACGCGTGGATGAGCCGCGTAGTCGGTCCGGTGTTTAGGGTGGGTTGATCGGAACCGCTCCGGGATGAGAGTTTCAATGGGTTGGCCAAGGAGCTCCGAACGCTTGTACCCAAAGACCTGTTCGACCCGCGCGTTGACGTCTCCGATCTTTCCTTCGCAATTGGTTACGACAATGGCGTCGGGCGAGAATTCGAAGAGCGCGCGTAATCGCTCCTCGTTTCTTTGAAGAGCCTCCTCAGTCTGTTTCCGTTGCGTGACGTCGTTGTTGATCTCCAGAATCGCGATGGCCTTTCCCTCCGCATCGTACTGTAGGACCCGGCGGCTCGCAACAACAATGCGGTTTCCGTTCTTCGCCGTGTGAACAACCTCCCCTTCCCAGTAGTGGTCACGCCGAAGAGCCTCTTCCATCTTTTCGAGTTGCGCCGGAAATTGTGTGCGCAGAAGCGCATGCGCCACCTGTCCTAGAGCTTCTTCCCGCCGCCAACCATACTTTTCCTCGGCGCCGCGGTTCCAAAACGTAATCCGGTTATCGAGGTCTCGCACAATAATGGAGTCATGCGCAAGATCGAGAAGCGCCGCCTGCTCCCGCGTGATGGAGGCCCGCCGATCACGCTCCTCCTCTTCTTGCTTGCGGAGCGTGACATCGCGAACGACGGCCATGGTAAACGGTGTGCCCTCCAAGATCACGGGACTAAGCATGATATCGACGGGGAATTCGCCGCCATCTTTGCGCCGGGCGTAAAGCTCCAACCCGGCTCCCATTGGCCGGGTGTGCGGCAACGCGGCGTACCGGCTGCGATGTTTGGGATGGATAGATCGGAATCGCTCGGGTACGAGGATTTCTAAGGGTTGCCCGACCAACTCCTGGCGATCGTAAGCAAACAAGCGCTCGGCCTGTGCGTTCGCCAGAACAATGGAGCCGACTGAGTCGGCCACGAGTACGGCGTCCGGCGAGAATTCAAAAAGTTTTTCGAACAAAACGCTGGCGTCGACACGGAGGGCTTCGTCCGGTGTTTGTCCACTCACGGTACCGCTCCTCCTCAGATTCGCGGAGAGCAGACCTAGCCGTTGGGCCGTAGGCAATGGCGCACCGAGGCTCTTCCGCGCAAGCAAACGGCAAGCACGCGGAGTATATCGCATTTGCGCTCGTTTCCAGGCGCGACCCTGGTCCAGGTGTGACCGTCCACACGAACTCACGTGATGTTCGTCACCGCCAGTCTGGTCCACGAGCGCCAAGCTAGAGGCCCAAGGAGTTCCCATGGCAAAAGATAGGCAAGTGTTGCTGGGCGTGTTGAACGCCGAATTGGAATTCCTGGCTAAAGGCGGCTACCAACACCCGGCGCGAGCGACTTGGCGCCCGCAGTTCTTTTTCCAGGATTCACCAACCTGCTTAAACTTCGACCCTGACCAGCGTCCCAAGCCGTGCGCCGACTGCCCTCTCACTGAGTTTGCGTGCGCGGACTCTCAACAGAAGAAATATCCATGCCGATACATCGCGTTGAACGACCGAGGCGACACGCTTGATTCCTTGTACCGCTCCGGCACTCAGGAAGAGATCGAGTCGGCGGTGACGGAATGGCTCAAAGCCAAAATCGCACGGCTGGAGTGCGCCAATGTGGAGAGCGCTGCAGCCTCCGAACATCCAGAGCTCCATGTGAAGGCAACGTCTATGTTTTCGATCTGCGCAAACCCGGACTGCCAGGCGCCTTTTGATTATCGTCAGGGGCGACTGTTTCGCTTTCACAAAGATCATCCAGTCTGCGAAAGACCGCCCAACACTCACTCCGTTCAGCATTTCTGGCTGTGCGGCACGTGCTGCGGCACCTATACGCTGGAGTATCGCGACGAATGCGGCGTCCTGATCAGAGATCTTCCTGAAACCTCTGACAATCTTGACACCCGCCGATTTGTCGCCGCGCCGTGATCCGCCGTCTGCGGCTCGATGGTCTTACTTAAGACTCCGAAGTCTACCTGTAGCGAAGGGCGCAGTCCGCGGAACCCGGCGGCTTTTCCCTGGAGCGGCCGCCGACCGTGGGGGGCGCCTTCTTCTGTGGCGTGCGTTATCCGATGAATTGCAAATCATAAACCTGGCGAACTACTTCAAGTCATGCCAATCAAAGTAGGACCAGGGCTCGCCCAACCCGGACAAGCCATCAAGATTCGCGTCTGTTTTACTTCGCCTGGCTCGACGCAATATACGCCACTACGTCGTCGATGTGCTGCTGGCCTGTAGGATCGCGGACCGGGTCAAGTTCTTTGAAACGCAATCCCCAGACTGGCATATCTTCTGATCCGTGCGAGGCTAGGCTATGACCAAATTTCAGCAAAGCACCAACATAGCCGGCCGGATACTTGCCTTCGTGGCGCCGAGCCAGTGTGGTGAGATCCGGAGGCGGCGTTTTCATGGCCACAGCTGCCGGACCGTTGCCCGCGCCGTCCGTTCCGTGACACGAAGCACAGTACTTCACAAAGATCTCCTTTCCGGCTGCAGCGCCGTTTCGACGAGCAACAGGCTTTTGTACGCTGGTTCCCTGCGGGCGGGCAATGGTGAGGCCCGTCACCAGGGCTAAACCAAGGAGAAGCGGCCCGAGAACAGATATAACTATGTTGCGGTCCTTGCGCGGAATGCGTGCGTGAATCACGGGAGCAACGATGTCTCGGTGGGGCCTCACAGGGCCTCCCATCCCGACGCGTTCCACTTCGGGTTGATCTCGACAACGTTCGTGTAGCGGCTGCTATTCACGGATTCCTCGACGGCGGCGCCGCGCGATACCCTGTCATCGCGTCAATCCCGATGCAGTAGAAAAGAGGCGGGATGAGATCGTCGGCCAACTTGAGCCGACGGGAGGCAAAGGCAGTTTGCCACCACAATGATCGTTTTTCCAGAAGCTTGCGCGCATGATCTCGCTCCTCCGCGTGGGAAGGCAGGTCCGGGAGTTCACGGTAGTGGCCGTACAGGACTATGCTCGTCCACTCAAAGTGATTCGTGATTTCGTCGACCTCCACACACACTTTTGGGTTGCTCCGCATCCATTCGATTTTCTGTCCCTCGGTGGCAAATCCATAGAGATGATCGGGTTCATACACGAAGTAGATCGGTACGACATACGGCTGGTCCTCGCGTGAACATCCAAGCCTCCCAAGAGAGACACGCTTTAGCATCTCCCGGCAGTCCTTCGCGGCCATTTCTTCAAGTTGCATGCCGGGCCTCCGGTGCCGATGTCTGTTTGCCACTTGCATTGTCAGCAAGTCCCAACGTTGCGGGCTGTGACGAACATCACTCGCCGCAGTGATGGATGTCGCATATCCTGGGACCGTATCGAGGGTTTCGTTTGCGTCGCGAATATGTCGCTAACTTGGCCACCTGGAGAGGACCCGAAGGCTCCCAACTTTCTCCAGCGCCAGAAGACGGCTGGTATTTAACCGGATATTCACCATCCGGTAACGAGAATGTCGCAGTATAGACAGCACCCATCCTGCGACAGCAGTTCCTTTCCAATTCCTCCGGGCAGAGAGGTGTCGCCACAGGGACGAAGCGGTCATGCAAAACGCGGATCATTCTCAACGGCAAGAATTCATTCAACAGCTGAACCTGCTCCGTTCGGAAATGCAGGAACTTGAGGTCTCGAGCTTGGCCGATTGTGCTGCGGTACACCCCGAACACGGAGCCAGCGCAAGGAATCTGATGCACTATTTGGCGCTCCGTCGGCACGATATACGGCATTTGCAATCGCAACTGGCGACGCTGGGTCTCTCCTCACTGGGGCGCACGGAACCGCACGTCATGAGCGCTTTGGACGCCGTCGTGAACCTGTTGAAGCGTCTCAATGGTTCCCAGGACGCGGGCGGGCCGCCATCGAACGGCATTCTCGGGCTGGGCGAGGGTGCTCTCCTCTTGGAAAAAAATACCAAGGCCCTGTTGGGCCCACCTCCTGCCGAACGCCACGTGCGGATTATGGTGACCATGCCACCCGAAGCCGCAACCGATCACGAGCTGGTTCGCGACCTTCTTTTGCGCGGAATGGATTGCCTGCGGATCAACTGCGCTCACGACGGCCCTGAGGCCTGGTCGAAGATAATCGGAAACCTGCGTCAAGCCGAGAAAGAAACGAACAAACAGTGCAAGGTGGTGATGGATCTGGCCGGACCAAAACTGCGCACCGGTCCGATCGAGCCGGGACCCGCAGCATTGAAATATCGTCCAAAGCGCGACGCGCTGGGACGCGTCGTTTCCCCGGCGCGGATTTGGCTGACGCCAAGTTCGACCCCGGAGCTTCCTCCCGAACCAGCAGACGCAATCCTGCCGGTGCCCCACGCCTGGCTCTCACGGCTGAAACGCAAGGACTGTGTGCGATTCACCGACGCTCGCGGAGCGTCGCGCACTATGACCATCGCCGCGGTCGTCGGAGCCAGTAGATGGGCCGAAGCGGTTCGGACGGCGTATATCGTTCCGGGACTGACCTTGGAGATTCGCAGATCGACGCGAAGCGTGGCTACTGCGCACGTCTCACGAGCAGAGGTTGGCGCCATTCCATCGAAAGAACAAACCCTTCGCTTGAAACTTGGCGATACCTTGGTTCTCACCAGATCTTTGGAGCCCGGACGCCCAGCAAAGTACGACAGCAGCGGCAAGCTGGTTACGCCAGCGCGGATCGGGGTTTCGATCTCGGAGTTCTTCGACTCCGTGCGACCCGGCGAGCCGATTTGGCTCGATGACGGCAAGATTGGCGGTGTCGTCCGGAGCGTCACCCCGGAAGCCGCCAACATCCAGATCACCCAGGCGCGAGCGTCAGGGGAAAAACTTGGTGCCGAAAAAGGGATCAATGCACCCGACAGCGTTCTACAGTTGTCCTCTCTTACCAAGGAAGACCTGGAGGCTCTCCAGTTTGTGGTCAAGAACGCCGACATAGTCGGCTATTCCTTCGTACGAACGGAAGCGGATGTGTTGGAACTGCAGTCTCGACTAGCCAACTTGGGAGCTGGAGAAAAACTCGGAATCATTTTGAAAATTGAAACCCGCGAGGGCTTCGATCAATTGCCGAGGCTGTTGCTCGCGGCGATGCGCAGCCGCGCGGTCGGAGTCATGATTGCCCGCGGCGACCTGGCTGTGGAGTGCGGCTATCAGCGACTGGCGGAGGTACAGGAAGAGATCCTATGGATTTGCGAGGCGGCGCATGTGCCGGTGATCTGGGCGACGCAGGTTCTCGAATCGCTGGCGAAGAACGGCATACCCTCGCGTTCGGAAATCACCGACGCAGCGATGGGTGAGCGCGCCGAATGCGTCATGCTCAACAAAGGTCCTTATATCGTTACGGCCGTGCGCATTCTCGACGATATCCTGCGACGAATGCAGGCCCATCAGGAAAAGAAGCGCTCCATGCTACGGAAGTTGCATCTGGCCGATGCTTTTCAAGCTAACGCATAGGGGCGCGGAACGCGCAGGAAGTGTGCAGCGTCTCGCGTTGCTCGGTGCGAGCACGTTCTCAAGTAACCAAAGAATGTTGAGTTTATTTTCCTTGCTGGACGTCTCGCAGAAAAAATGCCGCGAGGCGGAATTCCGCCTCGCGGCATTCGACCTGGCTTGCTGCCTCGTGCTGCTATCTAGTGACGAACGGTGAATACCGGGCAATTCGCGTGGCTCACGACTTTGTGGGCCGTAGCGATCGGCAAGTGTGTGGATGCACCGGGAAAGCCGGTTTCCGGACGTACTCCTAATATGATGAGGTCCGTATCGCGTTCCTTGGCAACCTCGAGAATGGCATCGGCGACTTCACCTTGCCTCACGACGTATTCTACCTCGCACCACGTCTCCGCTTCCGGCGGGACCAAGCTCCGGAGTTGGGTGCGGAAGTGACTCTCCAACTGAGCCGCGTTGACCAGTTCTCCCTTTCCCGGGGGGGCGACAACGTGGATCAGAGTCAAGCTGGCCTGAAACTCTTGCGCCAGAGAAAGCGCATACGATGCGGCCAGATTAGATTCCGCGTTGAAGTCCGTTGCGTAGAGAATCCTTTGTGGGCTGCCATTCTGCGGCACAACCAAAGGGGCGTTGGGTCCCACGGTCAGGACGGGGCAGGATACCTCCCGAAAGATCTCCTCGGCCACCGAGCCCAGGAAGAATTTCTTGAACCCCGAGCGCCCTCGCGTTCCGATAACCACGAGGTCGATTTTGCGCTGACCGATCGTCGATGCCATTACAGACTGGATATCCCCTTCGGCGATCAGGATCTCGGCGTCTGTTTCCGCGAAAACCGCGGTGAGCTCTTTCCGACGTCTTTCGTCTTCCAAACGAGCGGCTTCCTCGGTGTTGGCCCACGTCTGGGGCGGCGTCATGGGGTTCACAACAGGAGGTCGAACGTGGAGTACGAACAGGTGGGCGCCGTACTTCTTGGCGATCTCCTTGGCATAAGGAATAGCCGCAGAGGCGGCATCCGACAGGTCTGTTGCGAAGAGCACATTCTTTAGTTCGATTCGTGTGCGGGTGGCTGTGGCGTTCATGATAAGCCCCCTTTCTGCTTCATTGTTATGCCAAACACCCAGGCCGGATGCTGTGATGCACGTCACTGTTGGCTGTGACCCGAGTCGCATCTGAGGTCGATTCCGTGCGGTAGATGCGATCGCGGAAAAATGTCCATCGGATCCGGGCTCAAGAGAAGTAACGAATCCGGCGATTGGATCTTGACTGCTGGACCAGGGAACAAAGTGGGCTTCGAAACAGGTAATATGCGGACTACGATGGACCCATTCATGATGGACCGAATCACCGCGGACCGAGTCGACCATCGCTCGCCGATGGAATGCTTTTTTTCTCCGGGCTCGGTGGCCGTGGTTGGCGCCACTGACCGGGAAGGCAGCGTGGGTCGCACGGTTCTCGCGAACCTTCTTTCTCCGTCGTTCCAGGGTCGGGTGTACGCAATCAACCCCGCCCGGAAAACGGTCCTTGGTATTCCTTGCTTTTCGAACATTGCCGCATTGCCAGAGAGGGTGGACCTGGCGGTTATCGTGACGCCGGCGCTCACCGTGCCCGATGTGATCCACGAATGCGTCGTGGCGAGCGTAGCTTCAGCGATTGTCATCTCCGCGGGTTTCAGGGAGAAAGGTCCCGATGGCGCGGAGTTGGAACGCCGGATTCAAGCGGAGATCCGCGATCGCCGGATGCGGGTGGTCGGACCCAACTGCCTGGGGATGATGAATCCACGGCTGGGATTGAACGCGACGTTTGCCCGAGATATCGCCCGGCCTGGCAAGGTCGCATTCCTTAGCCAAAGCGGCGCTCTGCTAACGGCCATCCTCGACTGGAGCGCGCGCGAGCACGTTGGGTTCAGCGCGATCGTGTCCACGGGATCGATGCTTGATGTCGGCTGGGGCGATCTGATTTCGTTTTTCGGCGAGGACGCCCACACGCAAAGCATCGTCTTGTATATGGAATCGGTCGGGGACGCGCGGTCGTTTCTGTCCGCGGCACGCGCTGTCGCCCTGAACAAACCGATCATCGTGATCAAAGCCGGCCGCTCGGAAGCGGCATCGAAGGCCGCCGCCTCGCATACGGGTGCGCTGACGGGCAGCGACGAAGTCTTTGACGCGGCCCTCCGCCGGTGCGGAGTCTTGCGTGTGCAGAGTATCTCGGACCTCTTCTCCATGGCGGAGGTATTGAGCAAGCAACCCCGGCCGCGCGGCCCTCGCTTGACCCTCCTGACGAATGCGGGGGGTCCCGCGGTGCTGGCAACCGACGCCCTCCTGTCCGGCAACGGCGCGTTGGCTGTTCTCTCCACCGAGACCCTCGAAGCGCTCAACCGTTTTCTGCCGCCGCATTGGAGCCATGGGAACCCAATCGACATTTTAGGAGATGCAGATCCCGATCGTTACGAGCGGGCGCTGGACGTTGCTGCAACGGACTCAAACAGCGATGGCTTGCTCGTAATCCTTGCGCCGCAAGGCATGACCGATCCAGCGAGCGTGGCCCAACGCTTGAAAGCTCACGCCACGGTGGAAGGCAAGCCCGTCTTGGCTAGCTGGATGGGTGGGGCGAGCGTCGCCGACGGGGAAGCCGCCCTGAACAGTGCGGGAATCCCCACCTTCGCCTATCCCGACGCAGCGGCGCACGCTTTCAACTATATGTGGCGCTATGCCTATAACCTCCACGGCCTGTATGAAACTCCGCTCTCGATCGATAGGCCCGAGTCGCGGGTGTCTGGTCGTCGCAAGGTCCATGAGCTCCTGGACAGTGTCCGAAGTTCTGGCCGCACTCTGTTGACAGAACTCGAATCGAAGGAAGTCTTATCTCTTTACGGGATTCCCATCGTCGCGACTCTCCTGGCGCAAAGCGGGAACGACGCCGTAGACGCAGCTCGGAAGATCGGTTTTCCCGTCGTGCTGAAAGTTCACTCGAAGACGATAACCCACAAGACCGATGTTGGCGGCGTGGCGCTGAACCTGGAAAGTGAGGATGCGGTTAGCCACGCGTTTCGGAACATGCAGACTTCCGTCAGCGAACGAGCCAGCCCGGCCGCATTTCTTGGCGTCACCGTGCAGCGGATGGTGAGGCTTGAGGGTTATGAACTCATTCTCGGAAGCAGCGTTGATTCGCAGTTCGGGCCGGTGCTGTTGTTCGGCTCCGGTGGCCAACTTGTCGAAGTTTATCGCGACCGCGCGCTGGCGCTTCCACCTCTTAATACCACCTTGGCGCAGCGGTTGATGGAGCAAACGAAAATTCTTGCGGCTCTCAAAGGTATCCGCGGGCGCAAGGCTGTCGACCTGCCTGCATTGGAGCAGATCCTGGTTCGTTTCAGTGAGCTGGTCGTCGAACATCCCGAAATCAAAGAGACGGATATCAACCCTCTGCTGGCATCCGCGAACGGTTTGGTGGCGCTCGATGCAAGGATCATTCTTTACGGCCCCGAAGTGGAAGCCAAGGATCTCCCTCGCCCGGCGATTCGGCCTTATCCGGTGGAATACATTTCCTCGTGGACCATGGCGGACGGCATCCCAGTGACTTTCCGGCCAATTCGCCCGGAGGACGAGCCGTTGATGGTTGAGTTTCACGAAACTCTTTCCGAAGAGTCCGTCTATCTCCGGTTCTTTTTCATGGATCGTCTGGACACCCGCGTCGCTCACGAGCGATTGGTCCGGCAATGTTTCATCGACTATGAAAATGAAATAGCGCTCGTAGCGGAGTGCGTTGATCCGCAAACGGGGCACCGGGAAATTCTGGCCGTAGGCCGGTTGAAACGGCAGCTAGCTCCCACCGATGGCGAGCTCGCTGTGATTGTGAGCGATAAGTATCAAGGGCGCGGCATGGGTGCAGAGATTGTGCGACGGCTGATCGACGTGGCTCGACGCGAGGGCCTTCGCCGCATTATCGCAGTGATTCTCTCCCAGAACGCCGCAATGCTGGCGCTGGCGAGACGGCTACAGTTTGCAATCACGCGCGGCGAAGACCCTCTATCGTTCACCGCCACGCTTGACCTTGGCTGACTGTCTGTCGCTTGATGCCGCGTCGATCGTAAGAATAATGGGCTACCCGACTCTATTGAAATGAAGGAGGTTAGAGGTGAGCACTCTTCCAAGCGTGTTTGGAAGGATCAGCGCGAGGCGCTCCGCCGATAAAGCGTATAGGTCAGCTGGCCGTGTAACCAGGCTTCGCCGCTTACGGCGTCGTGCTTGCTGTCAACGGATTCACTGAGGACGTGCGCACAGCTCCCTCCCAGGCGCAGAATCTCCTGCTCCAACCGCTTGCGCACTTGGTCCATTAAGTCCTCATAGCACTGGGCCCATAGCTCATCTCGATGGGCAAGTGTGCCTGGTACGCGACTGCTCGTGGCTTCCACAACGTATTCGCCTATCAACTCAGCAGCCAGAGGTGGCAATTCCCTGTGCCAATAGATGATCTTTTCTGTTGCGCCCGTTTCGGCTTTTCGAGCGACCGTTATCGTACGCATTGGAATCCTCCCCGAGAGTGACGACACGTTAGCTGCCAGACGAACCGGAATGACCATATATAACGCGACACTCGAACTATGGGTGTGATGTCCGGCACACGCTTTGGTGACGAACATCATCGTGCTAACCGAGCCGTTGGGAATTAAATAGGCGTGAGCAAATTGGAGGACGCTATGAGATCGACGTTTGAGGTTGCCATTCCCAAAAGGGAAATCGCTGCTAAGACGATGAAGGCTCTCGTATTCCGCGGACCAAACCAGATCGGAATCGAGCAGGTGCTCATCCCGAAACCTGGGCCGGGAGAGGCAGTGATCCGCGTGACGCTTACGACCATCTGCGGAACCGACCTGCACATTCTGAAAGGCGAGTACCCGGTGAAACCGGGCTTGATCATCGGCCACGAGCCGGTCGGCGTTATCCACGAGTTGGGTGTTGGCGTCACCGGCTATGCGGTCGGCGACCGTGTCCTCGTCGGAGCGATTACGCCATGTGGCCAATGCCTGGATTGCTTGCGTGGTGATTTGTCGCAGTGCGGAGGACCAATCGGTGGCTGGCGTTTCGGCAACACCATGAACGGTTCACAAGCAGAATACTTGCTCGTTCCTGCCGCCCAGGCAAATCTTGCGAAAATACCCGATGATCTGCGAGACGAGCAGGTCGTACTCCTAGCCGACATCGCTTCTACGGGCATATCCGCTGCCGAGAGCGCGAACCTTAAGATTGGGGATAGCGTTGCGATCTTTGCTCAGGGACCGATCGGACTCTGCGCTACAGCCGGCGCTAAGCTGAAAGGGGCCAGTTTTATCATTGGTGTCGAATCGGATCCCTTCCGCTCCGAGATGGCCAAGCGCATGGGCGCGGACGTGGTACTGAATTTCCAGAAATGCGACGTGGTGGCGGAGATTAAGCGGCTAACGAACGGCAAGGGCGTGGATGTCGCGATTGAGTCCCTTGGCACGCAGGAAACGTTCGAGAACGCGCTGCGCGTCCTCAGGGCCGGGGGCACGTTATCCAGCCTCGGCGTGTATTCCGGCAAACTTTCCATCCCTTTGGAGCCATTTGCTGCAGGCCTCGGCAACCACAAAATCATCACGACTCTGTGCCCTGGCGGCAAGGAGCGCATGCATCGGCTCATGGAACTGGTGCGCCATGGACGGCTGGACTTGACTTCCTTCTTGACCCACACTTTTCCCCTGGACCGCATCACCGAAGCCTACGACCTCTTCGGCGGACGCCGCGACGACGTGATCAAGGTGGCAATCAAACCTTAGTCTTAATCTCTCGGATCGCAGCCTAAATTGGGATGCTGACAAATGTCTAGGGTGGGACGTCCACCGATGGGGGATCGGGGGATCAGTGTCAATGCCGGACCAGATCCAGAATTAGATCCTCCGGTCCTAGGGGCGGCAATGGGAGGCCACTCCGGTAACGCGACTCGTCGGGAGCTATGTCAATCCAGCCCAAACGATTATTCTGAAGTGTGACTGAAAATCCAGACATACCCCCCGCGACTCCGCCTCGGAAAGGCGCTCTCCGATCCTTCGTTCGATGGTTTCTCATCGTACTAGCGCTTCTTTGGTCGCTTGCTGTGCTCATCCTGGTGGCTGTCCGGTGGATCGACGCACCAACCACAGCGGTGCACATGGAGCGCCGTTTGCAGGCATGGACTCACCACACGCCGTATCAGGAGCGATACGAATTCGTTTCGCTGAGCCAGATCTCGGCCGATTTTCAGCATGCCGTCATCGCCGCGGAAGACGCGCGTTTCTACGAGCATCATGGGTTCGACTGGCACGCGATGCAAATCGCAGCTGAAGACGATATGGAAGGCGGCCGCATTCGCGGAGGGTCCACTCTCACGCAGCAACTGGTAAAAAACCTCTTCTTCGGAACCGGCCGCTCCATCCTCCGCAAAGGCGCCGAGTTCACACTTGTCCCGGTGGCCGAATTGGTCCTGGGCAAGCACCGCATTCTGGAACTCTATCTCAACGTGGTCGAATGGGGCCCGGGTGTTTATGGTGCGGAGTCGGCGTGCCGTTACTACTACCGAAACTCGGCCCGGAGTATCGACCGGGAACAAGCGGCCCGACTCGCCGCAATTCTGCCGTTGCCCCTGAAGCGACGGCCCGATCACATGAACCGCTATAGCGGACTAATCCTGGAGCGAATGCGCCAAATGGGTTGGTAATCGCGCATCGCTAACCGATCAAGATGCCGGTTGTCCGACTTACCAGGCAAGTAGAGTAAATTCCAAGCTTCATGTCGACCACTCGCAAATCGATTTCATCGGTCACTCCATCGTTGGCACCAGGCTGGTATACTCTCGCGGGAAAATGGGGTGTGACCTATGTCGCCAAAATCGCAGCAGGAAGTGACCGTTCGTGCCGCCACGCCGGATGACAGCTCCGTCTGCGGTCAAATTTGCTACGATGCGTTCTTTAAGCTCAGTGCCATGCACGGTTTTCCTTGCGATTTTCCTGGACCGCAGATCGCCACCGGAATTCTTTCAATGCTATTTTCTAGTCCTGGCTTTTACTGCGTAGTGGCGGAAAGCGAGGGTCGCATCGTGGGAAGCAATTGTCTCGACGAGCGGTCCTTGATCGCAGGTATTGGCCCTATTACTATCGATCCAGGCGTACAAAACCTGGGCGTCGGGCGCAAGCTAATGCGCGTGGTGATGGACCGAGCTCAGGAGCGTCATCCTGCTGGAATGCGGTTGGTGCAGGCCGCATACCACAACCGCTCGCTCTCGCTTTACACTGCGCTCGGTTTCGACGTCCGAGAGCCGCTTTCCTGTGTTCAAGGACGGCCCCTCGATCGGAATGTCCCAGGATGTCTTGTGAGGCCGGCGCAACCCGGTGATTTGGAAGCGTGCAATGCGCTGTCGCGTCGGGTGCATGGATTCGATCGAGGCAGTGAATTGGCAGATTGCATCCAGCAGAAGACAGCATGTGTGGTCGAGCGTGCAGGCTGCATTACTGGATACGCGACAGCTTTAGCTCTCTTCGGCCATGCAACGGCGCAGAGCAACCTGGACATGCAGGCATTGATTGCCTCGGCGGAATCCTTTGGTGGTTCCGGCATTCTGGTGCCGTCACGAAACAGTGCGCTGCTACGCTGGTGCCTCGCAAATGGTCTGCGAGTGGTCCAGCCGATGACGTTAATGAGCATCGGGCTTTACAATGAGCCAGCCGGTGCATGGCTACCTTCGGTTTTGTTTTGATCTTCCGAATGCGCTAGTGCGGAGCCTAATACCCGAGCTACTGGTTAGCCGACTCACTGAGAGTTATTCCTCCGGCATTCATTTTGTGATAGGTTTTCGCGATTCACCGACGGAACTCGCTCTTCGAGCGACGCAAAACAATAGTCGCCAGGTCAATTGTGGGAGGATTTCGCATGCGATCTGACATCGTTTCCGGGGCTATCTTTCCCGACTATGAGCTTTCCGACCACACCGCGAAACGCCGGAAACTCTCCGAACTGCAAGGACAACATCCCATGGTTCTCGTCCTCAGCCGTGGAGGTTTCTGTCCCAAGGACCGCCGGCAAGCTGAATTGCTTATTGAACTCCATCGCGAGATCGAGGTTGGCTATTGCCGGCTCGTCACCATCAGTACCGACAATATTTCCGAGACCAATGAATATCGCACGGGCGTCGGTGCCCACTGGCCTTTCCTCTCCGACGCGGGACGGACGGTGCAAAAAGATCTGGACATCGCCGAATACACCGATCCTGCCCACAATCCTATGATCCCCCACGTGATTGTCCTCGAGCCGGGTCTTGTCATTTACAAGATCTATAACGGCTATTGGTTTTTCGGTCGGCCCACTATGGAGGATCTCCGACAGGACTTACGCGTTTTAACGAAGAAATGCCGGCCGGACTGGGACATAACCACACCCGAGCTTAAAGCGGCGTGGCAGCAAGGCCGTAAGGAACTCTTCTATCCGTACGGCAAAACATACGCCCAAACCATAGGTGAACAGGACTAACAGCGGCATCACCGCCTAACATCCCGGGCGGATCAACGACCACTCGGAAGTAATCCACATGCGTGATTAACGCAGTCGTCTCAACAGGTCGATGCGACACCCTCTGATATAAATCTACTTTCAAGGGTGATGTCTATCGCCGAGGGGAAAGAATTAGCGCGGTTACCGGGCAAGTCTCGCCCTAGTGCCAACATGTCCGACCAGCGGGCCGGGCCTGGGACGCACAGGAGGATTGGCATGCGATCGAGGCGCGAGGTTCTGATCACAGCGGCGGCGGCCGGTGCGACAGCAGTCATTCGGCCGTGGACTACCGCGCTGGCTTCGGGAAGTGTCGTGGCTACGCGCTTCGACGGAAGCGTGTCGGCCTCACAGCCGACCACGCCTGTGAGATTCGACGTGCCGCCACGGGCGTGTGACTGCCATGTGCATATTTTTGGAGATCCGCAGCGTTTTCCGTTTTCGCCCTCGCGCACATACACGCCGGAGCCGGCCTTTGTAGAGGAGATGCGCGCATTGCATCGGACGCTGCACACGGACCGCGTGGTGATTGTCAATCCCAGCGTTTATGGCACGGATAACTCTTGCACGTTGGATGCGGTGAAGCAGATCGGCTCGAGCGCGCGGGCCATTGCGGTCATCGACGACAAGACGCCCGATTACGCGCTTGAAGAGATGGATCGCGCAGGCGTACGCGGCATACGGATCAACCTAGAGACTAGCGGACAAGCCGATCCAGCGGTTGCTCGTCAGCGCTTCAAAGCGGGCGTCGAAAGCATCAAGGGCCGTGAAAACTGGCACATACAAGTGTACGCGCGACTGTCGGTGGTTGAAGGAATCGCAGACCTCGTAGCAGCCGCTCCGATGCCGGTCGTATTTGACCACTTCGGCGGAGCGAAAGCGGTGCTGGGCGTTGCGCAGCCGGGCTTCGGAACGCTATTGAAATTGCTGCGATCGGGCACGGCTTATGTCAAGATTTCGGGCGCGTACCGAAGTTCAACGCTGGCGCCGGACTACCCGGACGTCGTGCCGCTAGCCAAGGCGCTGATTGCGGCGAACCCGCAACGGATTTTGTGGGGCACGGACTGGCCCCATCCGTCCCAGGTGTCGGGGCGGAAAACGGAGGTTTCGCCGCTGTTTCAGATCGACGACGGGCGCCTCTTCAATCAATTAGCTGTTTGGGCGCCGGAAACTGCCGTGCGCACGACGATATTGGTCGACAATCCTGCGAAGCTCTACGGATTTTGAAGCCGCGTGAAAACGAACTACGCCGCACCCATCGATCAATCGTACTTTTCGTGCTCCTCGCGAGGTGCCGGACAATTGCGTCCGTCGCTCGATCTTGTTCTTCGTTGCTGATTAATTGACAAGCACGGTTACTGTGCTTAGGATTCGACGCGTTTCATAGTTAGGCTGGCCAATTCCCGATTATCTACGACTCCAGATGATGTATGGCGTCGATTCGCAGGAGGTCGTCATGACCCATCGACTGGCTTATCCGCACATAGCGGTGATCGCGACCGCCACCTTCCTGACCACCTCACTCGCGGGACTCAATGCGCGGCAACGCTCTGGCGAAGCCGTCTCAATTAGTGACAACGACATTGGCGGAGTCGTCCGCAGCACGAAGGGAGCAGAGGCAGGGGTATGGGTGATCGCGGAAACGAATGACTTACCCACCAAATTTGCGAAGATCGTGGTCACCGATGATGAGGGGCGCTACGTGGTGCCCCAGCTACCCAAGGCGAACTACAAAATCTGGGTGCGCGGCTACGGCCTTATAGATTCCCAGCCAATTCAGGCCACGCCTAGCAAAACCGTCAATTTGACCGCGGAATTACCGCCGAATCCGCGCGCGGCGGCGGAATACTATCCGGCGGTGTATTGGTTTTCGCTACTGCGGGTGCCCGACAAGGGCGAGTTCCCTGGCACAGGCCCCAAGGGCAACGGCATTCCAGAGAACATGAAGCACCAAGGACAGTGGTTGCACTTGCTCAAGACGGATAGCTGCTGGTCGTGTCATCAAGTGGGCGACAAAGCGACACGAGAAATTCCCGAGAGCCTGGGCCATTTCGATTCCTCGAAGGCGGCGTGGACGCGTCGCGTTCAGTCGGGACAAGCCGGGAGCAACATGATCGGTGGCCTCGCGCAGCTGGGCCCAGACCGGGCATTGTCAATGTTGGCGGACTGGACCGATCGGATCGCGGCGGGCGAACTACCGCCAGTGCCGCCCCGCCCACAAGGTATCGAGCGGAACGTCGTCATCGCGGAGTGGGACTGGGCAGACCCCAAAGCGTATCTGCACGATGAGATCTCCACCGACAAGCGGCACCCGACACTCAACCCCAACGGGGTGGTTTATGGCGCTACCGAACTCAGTACGGACTATCTGCCGGTCCTCGATCCCGTGGGTGCCGCAAGGAGTCAAGTCAAGGTGCCGGTTCGCGATCCGAAAACACCTTCCAGCGCGGACGACAAACCGCTGGCGCCCTCGCCGTACTGGGGAGATGAAGTCATCTGGCACAGCCAAGCCAACGTGCACAATCCGATGTTCGACGGGAAAGGACGCGTGTGGTTCACTTCCAGAATCCGCCCGAGCGACAATCCGGCCTTCTGCAAAGAAGGGTCGAGCAATCGTTCGGCTGCTCTGTTTCCGCTGAAGGGCAGCGGCCGCCAACTGGCGGTATACGATCCGCAGACGAAGCAAGTCACGCTGGTTGACACGTGCTTCGGTACGCATCACCTGGTATTTGCCGAGGATGCCAACAACACATTGTGGACCAGCAGCGGTGGTGGCGGCGGCGCTGTGGGCTGGCTGAACACGAAACTGTTCGATGAAACGCACGATGAGAAGGAGTCACAAGGCTGGACCGCGCTGGTTCTCGATACCAACGGCAACGGTAAGCGCGATGACTACATAGAGCCCGATCAACCGCTCGATCCCAGCAAGGACAAGCGAATCGCCGCAGCTTTCTACGGCGTCACCGTGAGCCCGGCGGACGGCTCGATCTGGGGAACGGTGCTCGGGTTCCCCGGTGGAGTCGTGCGACTGGTGCCAGGGTCGAACCCACCTGCGACGGCACTCGCGGAGCTTTACGAGTTGCCGTGGAACAATCCAAACGCGCCAGTTCATGGGTTCTCGCCACGTGGGCTTGACGTCGATCGTAACGGTGTCGTCTGGACGGTCATTGCCAGCGGACATTTGGCGAGCTTCGACCGGCGCAAGTGCAAGGGCCCACTCAACGGGCCCACCGCAACGGGCCAACACTGCCCCGAAGGCTGGACGCTCTATCCGTTGCCCGGGCCGCAGTTGAAAGGCGTCGACGATTCCGGGAGCGCCGAGGCCAGCTACTACGACTGGGTGGATCAGTTCGACACCTTTGGGTTGGGCAAGAACGTGCCGATTGCCACCGGCAACGGGAACGACGCGCTGCTGGCGCTGTTGCCCGATACCGGGAAGTTCGTCGTATTACGCGTGCCCTATCCGATGGGCTTTTACGCCAAAGGCATGGATGGACGGATCGACGATCCGAAGGCGGGCTGGAAGGGCAAGGGACTTTGGGCCACCTACGGTACGCGAACACCTTTTCACGCCGAAGGCGGCAAAGGGACGACGAGCAAGGTCCTGCACTTCCAGATTCGCCCGGACCCACTGGCGCATTAAATGGATCACGCAAATCTCGGCGTGCCCGCTACGAGCAGCACCTGAAGAGCACGGCCGAAAATCTTGACCAGAAAGAGTCGATTAGTGCGCCTGGCAATCAGCTTCGCGGGTCTCATGTTCAGTCTGGGCGCGAGGTTCATGTCGTGGTACACCTTCATTCGAGCCGAAAGCAATGAAAGTCTTCATTGGGACCGTCACTGGAGGTTATAACGTTGCAGCTCGCAACTTAGCACCGGTTATGGGGCTAATCGAAGCTCGCATGGGATTCGCAAGGCTCGTCCGAGGCACCTTGAATGTCAACATTCCCGAGGAATACATCGTGAGGCCTGACGCACTCATAAATCCCGACGAATATCCGTTGAACAAAGAGATGAACGCCCGAGAGACTATCAAGCTCCAACGTTGCCTCGTTGCTGGCCACAAAGGATTAATCATGCGGCCTGATTCGCACGAACTTGGAGCAGGCCAGTACCACGGCAAAAGCCATCTTGAGCTAATGGGACAGAAGAATTTTCGCGAAACACTCGGCCTAATTGATGGGAGCGTGGTTGAGGTGCAAGTAGAAGGCAACGATGAATGGTGGAGCGCAGGGAAATAGAGGCCGTTGAATTAAAAAGGGGCCCCCGCTTGGGATCGGGGGCCCCGAAGAGCGCGTTTCGTTGCCAGTGTCGTTTTCACACGGCGCGTGGGGTCATCCATCCTAGATTGAGCCAACGAAGAATCAATAAGTTACACGGAATGTCACGTAGTGCGATCAAATGCTACCAAGTGCAACGCCCACTTGGGTTTGTACGCGAGACTGAGCAGCCGGTAGTGCTCAGTAGGGTTTGGTGGTGGGCACAAAACTGGGCACAGTCGAGTGGGGTGAACCCCTCCCAAGCTTCGGACGTGGGTTCGATTCCCATCCCGCTCCATAAATCTCGTTGATTCTGTTGCCCTCACGCCTGGAAACCACCGGATGTTGCCCTTCAGATCGGGGGTTTTGTTCCAAAGATGTTCCAAACCTCGTGCAATTGTTCCAAGGCTCGACAGCTTGCCGCGACCCCGCGCCTTCGGACTAGAAACCGTCCTAACTAGCCAAGCAATCTCATGGCCCTTGTGCCTTTGAGGGGCGTTGTCTCTCCTCACGATATCAGTGTCCCGCGAGACACCGGCGCAGGAGCGACGAGCTCCGGTGGGCACATCTCAGCGTTTGTCGGTTCGAGATCAGGTGTCGTACGTGGCGAGGACAACCTCTGAGACTTGACCGCATGGTCCGAAGATAGCTTCCGAGCCGACAATCCAGAAGTTATCTGGCCGCCTCGGCCGTAAGCGGCCCCACACCTGGGTGCGTCATCAGTCGCAACACTTCGGGCCGTTTCTTGGCTTCCTGCTCGACGGCGGAGGTTAGCTCCTCGATGGTCGGATTCATGCGGTCCAATAGCTCCAACAACTCTTGCCGACGTCGACGGGCCCAGGGAGCTAACGCCAGCTTTTCTACCTGCGCTCGCCCCTGTTCGCTGAACAGTTTTTTCTTCCAGCGATAGCCCTCGTTCATGGCCAACGCCTGCAATTGATTCATGATCCGCATGCGCATCTGCACCAACCGATGCCGGTGCCACAACCGTTGTCGCAAATCCCGATTCTCCGGACTCGCTACCCAGATTTGAGGAAAGTTATTTTCCTGCAGTAGTCTAAGTAGAAGCACAGCATCATTGCGGTCGGTCTTCCGCTTCTTGACTCGCTTCGCTTTAATCTCTGCGGGATCGCCCATCCAAATCTCGATACGCCAGAATGTGAGGCGTTGCGCGGTTAGCGACGGCGGCTCTAACGTAGTGCAGGGCTCGAATTAGAGATGGAAATGGTGTCATCCAAACGAAAGGGACGGAAACCAGCTTGCGAATCGAACGCCGCAGCCATACGCATCCGGCTTGTATCCTGGAGTTAGGCGCCCAAAGCGCAAAGACCATCGCTCCGAGCGCTCGCCAAGGCGCTCGGCACGACCCACCAACTGCTGAGTTTCCACCTCAAAGGGCTGAGTAAATGGCAACAGCAGGAATACCACCGCAAGGCGCAAGGGATTCGCGCCAAAGGTCTGGGGATGACCTATGCGGACGAGCAGCAGATGATCGCGTACGAAAGGGCAGCCCTAAACTGCATCCTCAACCGAGCAAATAAACTTGCCGCTCGCAAAGGCGTTCCGGCGGCTCGAGACCTATTGGAGACGCTCAGGAAACCGACCGCGGGTCGAACAGCAAGGGAAAGAACTGTCCACCCATCTTGTCCCCGCGAGGAATCGTAGGAACGCCGGTCAGAAGCGGCTCATCCGCGTTCGACATCACGCCATCGCGAAAGACGTTTATCACGGTGGCCCGACGCGGCGCGGGGGTATCGTTCGCATGCGAACCGTGCATAGTTCGAGCATGGTGAAACGAACTTTCACCTTTTTTCAATTCCACGGCCACGGGATCGAATTTGTCTTTCAGGTCGTCAGGAAGAGTGTCGCGGATGCCGTCCATTTGCCCCGTCAGGACAGGTTTGGGCAGGTCCGGCCATTTGTGGCTTCCGGGAACGTAATTCAGACAGCCGTTTTCGCGGGTTGAATCGTCCAAGCCGATCCAGCAAGTTAGGTGGGCTAGAGGCGTGGTTCTTGTCCAGTACGAGTAATCCTGGTGCCAGGCCACGACACCGCCGTGTTTCGCTGGTTTGCAGAAAAGCTGGTCGTGCCAGAAGCGCACCGGACCGCCCAGTAGCTGGTACGCCGGCACCAAAAATGCGGGATTCCAGAGCAGGTCGTGAAAGCCTGGTAGTACGCGCCAAGCGCCTAACGCATGGAAAACCACACGGTTCGGGTCCGTCGATTCGTTGGAATGGTATTCGTGAAACAAATGCCGGCCGGGATGCGTCGGATCCATGAGTTGGTCCAATTCCTCCCGCAGAACTTCCACTTCGTCATCGGTTAGAATGCGAACGCCCTTCAAGTACCCATTTTCGCGGAAGAACTCGAGCTGCTCCTCGCTCAAGCGATACTGCTCCCAGCTGGTGGAACCGGAGCCAGCAAATAGGGCGCTGACCGGGTGATGATTTCGGGATAAGTCTTCCATCATAGTGGCACTCAAAGAGGCGAGATACTCGCGTCAACTGTCTTTGCGGCCGTGATGTTAACTTAGACCAGAGTAATTTGCCACGGGCTTCGGCCGTCGACCTAAGTCCTTTGGATGCGATAGGGAAAAACTGACAACTCCGCTAAGATGCCCGTTGTATGCCTTCCCGCGAAGCATCGCAGCGGAACCTCGCGAAAACCCAAGCTCGTTGGCGGGCGCCGCATCCCTGGCGCTGCGCGACAGAAACTCAGTTGATCTGGCATGTTGCCCTCAAGTGGTGCAACGATCTCAACCGGCAATGGTCAGGTCGTGGACTCGCGCGGGTGCTGGGCGTGAGCCAGATGTACATTTGGAAGCTCACCCGCCAATTCAAGGACGGCAACCTGAATGTCCGCTCGCCTTGCAGTGGCGCCGCGACATTCGAAGAACTCGGTCGCGCCCTGGGTACGGCGCGGTGGCAAACCCGCAAGATGCGGAAGCAAGGATTGCTGCGGGAAACGACCCGGCAGAGATCGCCAGAGTTCTCGGGAAGACGACGAATCCATGAAACCACCATCGAACGTCAAGACGCCAGCGCAATACATCGCCTCACTCCCCGCCGATCGTGCGAAGACGATCGCGACAGTGCGCGCACTCGTGAACAAGCACATACCGCGCGGCTACGATGAGTGCCTTGTCTGGGGCACGATCGGCTGGACGATTCCTCTGTCTCGATATCCAGACACTTACAACAAGCAGCCGATCTGCTACGTCGCGCTCTCGTCGCAGAAGAACTACTGCTCGCTCTACCTGATGGGCGCGTTTTGGAGTGCGAGTCAGCTCGAGCAGCTGAAGGCGGCGTTCAAGGCGGCGGGGAAGAAGCTCGACATGGGGAAGTGTTGCGTTCATTTCGAGTCGCCGGACGATTTGCCGCTCGAAGCGATTGGCAAGCTGATCTCGGCGATTTCGAGCGAGAAGTGGATCGAGATGTACGAACAATCGCGCTTGATGACCAAGGCGGGGCAGGCGCAGATGGCGAAGCAAGGCGCCCCATCGGCGAGCAAGGTGGCCGCCAAGCGCGTCGACACAAAGCGTCGGCGGTAAACTTTCCCAGCATGACTCGCCGATACCTGGCCACCACGTTTTCCATTGCTGTTGCGGGTGCCCTTGCGATTGCGGCGGGTAGCACGGACGACGGCGATGGCGCAACGGTCTGCACGGAGGTGACCCTGTATCGCTTATCGCTTTTTGATCATAAGAAGCATTAGCGCTCGTTTCAAAACACTCTCCCAGTTGACTTGAGGTAGTTCCAACAATCAGCGCGCACCCCAGCGTGAGGAAGGCGTGATGGAAGGTCGTGGCGTTCATAGCGAACGGCGAGGCGACGAAACCGGTGGAGCCAAGCGAGCGTGCGCTCGACGACCCAGCGGAACACGCCAAGGCCGCTGCCGTGGGACGTGCGGCGACGGCCGAAGATCGCAACAATGCCGCGGGCGGCGGGGCGAGCACGATGTGGTTGCGAGTCGTAGCCACGGTCGCCCTGGAGGACGTCGGGCCGTCGGCGCGCGGCCGGCTGCGGCGTCCGCGAACGGCGGGCAAGTCCGCGACCAAAGCGTCGAGGTGGGTGATGTCGTTGACGTTCGCGGCCGTGGCATGCGCCACCAGCGGCACCCCGCGCGCATCGGTCGCGATGTGGTGTTTGGACCCCGCCTTGCGACGATCGGTTGGGTTCGATCCAGTTTTTTCCCCCGCGCATCGCGCGGACCGGCCCGCTGTTCACGACCGTCCAGCGCTGGTCGAGCCGTCCCCGTCGGCGCAGCTCGGCGAGGAGGGTCCAAGGAAAGACTCGTTTCGTGGTTAAGTACTCGGCAACTCGGAAATTACCCAAAAACTGGGTTTGAGGAAAGTGGCCAGCGATGGGAGGAAGCTGGTTGACCTTGAACGGAAGTCTCCTGAGATTGGCTATGTGAAAAGACTCGGGAGTGGTCATTGTGTTACATCCCGATGCGGCCGAAGATGATCTGATCGGTACTAGGATTGAGATGGCGAGAATCTATCTCGGACGTCACGTGTATGGATTGGCTGCCGTCGCTTTTGGCATCATCACTTTCGTCTGGCATGACTTCAACAACTGGCAACAGATCCAGGCGCTTGGTAACGTTCCTCACCGCGAGATTCTCGTGTACATTGCAGGTGCGATCGAGATCGTTGGGGGCGTGGCGATTCAATGGCCCAGAACGGCGCGAGCCGGCGCATTCATATTAGGCTGCATCTATCTCATCTTTGCGTTGCTCTGGGTGCCGCGCATTGTGGCGGAACCGTGCGTCTTTGACCGCTGGGGCAACTTCTTCGAACAGTTTTCCCTGGTCTCGGGGGCACTGATCGTTTACCCGTCGTTGAGCCCGGGCGATTCAGAACGATCGGCAACGGCGGCTCGCATCGGATACATATTTTTCGGAGTCTGCGTTGTTTCATTCACGACCGAACAACTCCTCTACCTCTCTGGAACGGCATCCTTCGTTCCAAAATGGATTCCTCCGGGACAAATGTTCTGGGCGATAACGACCACGATTGCATTTGCACTCGCGGCCATTGCTCTACTTTCCGGGCGTTCGGCCCTGCTAGCGTCCCGCTTGCTTACTGCGATGCTCATCGGCTTCGGGTTGCTGATATGGCTGCCCGCGCCATTCGCCGATCCGCATAAAATGATCAATTGGGCCGGCAATGCGCAGAATTTGGCGATAACCGGAGCGGCGTGGATTGTCGTCGATTTTCTCAGCCAAAAAGGCTTCACCTTGATGGGTGCTTGAAACGTTACCTCAATGCACTCAATGACTTTAGGCCTTCTCCAAGAAGGTGTGATTTCAGAGAGAAAATGAGGCCAATTCCCAGTGGAGTGTCGGCGATTCGGAAATAATCCAGATGGGCATCGTGCGGAAAAGTACCGGGTTCCGTTCGAGGAAGTTGAACAGGCGTGCAGTGGATGCCCTGTCCGAAGCTGCGCAGAAACCCCACTTCTAGTCGGGTCGTAAGCGACTTGGATGCCCACAAAGAGTTGAGTCTGTTGAAAGACCAGGTGGTCGAAAACGGATAGCGGTCCGTCAGGGTTTTTCCTCGAGCGCTTCGGTCTTCCAAACCTTGACTCTTCTGAGATCGTCTCTCTCTCTCAAACTCTAAGATCGATAGCAATCGGAGAGGCTAGACAGCCGAAGCAGTAGATTCCCACCTCACGACGTCGCTCGGGTCTTGCTGACCGAGGAAGATTTCAGCAACTGGCAGCGATATTCCAACCTGCGGCGAACGATGGACAAACTGATAGCGTTTGGTGTCTTGCCCATCGTCAACGAAAATGAGACAGTTTCGACCGCGGAACTCGAGACCATTGGTGACAGGCCTCGTTCCGTAACCTTCAGTGACAATGACCGCCTGGCCGCGCTGGTCATGAGCGGCTTGGAAGCGGATGCGCTCATTCTCCTCACGAATGTCGATGGCCTCTTGGGCACAGAGGCTTCTACCAAACGCACAGGATCGGAGAGTGGCCCGCAAGTGATCCGCTGATTTCGAAGCTGACAGGCACCAAGATCCGAAAAAAACTGTATTTCTCTTGCTTCCCCGGGCATCCAAAATGCGCTGCGCAGATACGGGTTGCCCGGAATCGCCGGCAGGAATAGCATATTTTCCCCTGGCATAGCCGCTGAACCAAATGCGAGGCCGAGGAGGCTCCCGTGAAGCTCAGCTTCGGACCGAGTTGCATGCTTTTGCTGGCCGGTGTCTTTCTGTACGGAACAACACTATCCTTTGCGCAATCCGGCGCAACACCCAGTTCGAGCACGCCAGGCCAAGCTATCCCCGGAACACAAGGAGTTAGTCCATTCGCGGGGAGCGTGCCGGCGAAGCTCGTTCCCGGAGTCATGTCGCTTTCCTTGCAAGACGGCATCGATCGTGGATTGAAGCAAAATCTGGGAGCGCTCCTCTCAAGTGCAGAAATTGGTTCGGCCCGTGGCCAGCGCTGGGAGCAATTGAGCGCCCTTCTGCCGCACGTGGCGGCAGCGCCTTATGTCGCGGCCTCGGAGATCAATTTAGCTGAGCTCGGGTTTACCAGCCTTTCCGGAGTCAGCATTCCCGCGTCCGTTGGCCCCTTTTCCTATTTTGATGCACGAGTGTCTGTGACTCAGTCTCTGTTTGATTGGAAGTCCATCAACGCTACCCGCGCCGCCACCCAGAACTTGAAGTCCGCCCAATATACGTTCAAAGATGCGCGCGATCTCGTGGTGCTCGCTGTAGGTTACACCTACTTGCAGGCCATCGCTGACGAAGCCCGCATCGAAACGGCGGAAGCGCAGGTCAAGACGGCGCAGGCGCTCTTCGATCAAGCAAACGACCAGGTGAATGCTGGCACTTCGCCGGCCATCGACGGACTGCGAGCCAAGGTCGAGCTCCAGACTCGCCAGCAGCAGTTGATTCAGGCAAAGAACAACTTTGCCATCCGGAAGCTCACGGTGGCTCGCGTAATCGGCTTGGCTCCCGGACAGGAATTCGAACTCACGGATAAGTCGCCCTACCAGCCATTCAACAGCCTCACCACGGAAGAAGCCCTGAAACGCGCCTACGTGGCGCGCTCCGACTACCTGGCGGCTATGACGGACGTACGCGCAGCCGAATTTTCCCGGAAAGCTGCGGTGGCCGGATATCTCCCGTCGCTTGCCTTCAACGCGGATGTTGGCGCCGCGGGTGCGCATCCCTCCACGGCAACGCAAGTCTTCGACGTGCGCGGAACACTCTCGATTCCCATCTTTCAGGGAGGCAGCGTCCATGGTGACGTTTTGCAGGCTGATGCGAGGCTGCAACAAACTCGAGAGCGCCTGGATAATCTGCGCGCGCAGATCGACTCCGACATTCGCACGGCGCTGCTGAACTTGCAGTCGTCGGCCGAGCTGGTGAACGTGGCGCGAAGCAACATTGACTTGGCGGAAGAGACTCTGCTCCAATCGCGCGATCGTTTCAGCGCGGGTGTCACCGATACGGTGGAAGTGGTGCAATCGCAAGAGGCGGTCGCTAGCGCCCACGAACAGTACATTTCGAGTCTCTACAGCTATAATTTTGCAAAAATTTCCCTGGCTCGCGCTCTCGGCCTCGCGGAACAGGGCGTCAAGGAATATTTCAAAGGACACTGAACATGGCGGACGAGAACCCACCCCCTTCGGTGTCTGACTCTGGCAAAGAATCCAGCACGGGTCCATCGCCATTGACGGACCGGGGCTATACGCCTCCGGCGCGCCGCAATCCCAAGCTCCGCAGAAACATCGCGATACTGATTGTCGTTCTCGTGGTGCTTGTTGGGGGCGTGTTTTTGTGGCGCTATCTCAGCAGCTATGAATCCACCGATGACGCCCAGGCGGACGTTCACCTTTATCCGGTCAGCGCGCGAGTTTCCGGCTACGTAGTGAAGATCAACGTGGACGACAACCAGTGGGTTGAGAAGGGCACCGTTCTGGTCGAGATCGACCCAAAAGACTATGAGGTTGCGGTAGCGCAGGCGCAAGCAAATCTGTCCAACGCCGAAGCGACCGCACAATCACTGAATATCACTGTACCGATCACTTCGGTAAACACATCGAGCCAATTGAAGTCCGCCCAATCGGACATCGACAACAGCACGGCTGGGGTGATTGCCGCCGAGAGGCAGCTCAGCGCCGCGCATGATCAACTCGAACAGGCACTAGCCAACGACGTCAAGGTGCAAGACGACCTGAAGCGCTACAAGCTACTCGTAGACAAGCGCGAGGTCGCCGAGCAGGTTTACGATCAAGCCTTAGCAGCGGCGCGATCCAGCACCGCGGGGGTTTCGGCTGCTCGCGCCAATGAGTCTGCGGCGCAGCAATTTGTTCAGCAAGCCCGGAGCCGCGTGACGCAGGCCGATGCAAACCATCAATATGCGGAGACCGGGCCCCAGCAAGTGTCTTCGAGCCGGGCGCGTGCGCGGGCGGCCATAGCGGATGTCGAGCAAAAACGCGCGTTGCTCGAACAAGCCCAACTAAACCTCGGATACACCAAAATTGTTGCGCCGGTCTCTGGTGAAGTGAACAAGACAGTTGTAGTCGGGCTAAATGTGCAAGCCGGCCAGCAATTGCTCACCGTCGTGCCTCTCGACGAAGTGTGGGTCACCGCCAATTTCAAAGAGACACAGCTTAAGCGCATGCGTGTTGGCCAAAAAGCGGACATCCACATCGATTCCACCGGCCGGACTCTGAAAGGACATGTGGACAGCATTGCGGGCGCCACCGGCCCGCTCTTCAGTCTGCTACCACCGGAAAACGCCACTGGCAATTACGTGAAAATTGTTCAGCGGATTCCTGTAAAAATCGTTCTTGATCCTGGAGAAAATCGCGACCGCCAACTTCGGCCCGGCATGAACGTCGTGCCCGACGTTTACCTGCAATGAGCACAGCGGCCCTCACCATCGACCAGGACGTCTGGCGGCCTAAGTACAATCCTTGGCTGATTGCTGTTGTCGTGGCGCTGGCGGCCTTTATGGAAGTCCTGGACACCAGCATCGCCAACGTGGCTCTGCCGTACATGGCCGGCAATCTGGGCGCAAGCAACGACCAGAGCACCTGGGTCCTCACCTCGTATCTGGTTTCGAACGCCATCATTCTCCCGATCAGCGGTTGGTTCGCCAACACCTTCGGACGAAAGCGCTTTTTCAGTGCCTGTTTAGCTATCTTTACAGTCAGTTCCCTGCTTTGCGGCTTCGCGCCGAGTCTCGGGTTTCTGCTTCTCTTCCGTGTGCTGCAGGGCGCGGGCGGCGGCGGGCTTCAGCCCATGGCTCAAGCCATCCTCGCCGACACTTTTCCGCCTCATCAGCGCGGCTTGGCATTTGCACTGTACGGCATTACCGCCATCACGGCGCCCACGATCGGTCCAACCCTCGGCGGCTGGATCACCTTTAACTATTCCTGGCGCTGGATTTTTTTCATTAACATTCCGGTTGGGCTAATGACCTGGTTTCTGGTACGCCGCGTCGTTGAAGACCCGCCCTATATGGCCCGGCTCAAGGCGGCGGGCGTCAAGCTGGACTACATCGGCATCGCCCTTCTCACTTTGGGGATTGGCGCGCTACAAATTTTGCTCGACAAGGGCCAAGAAGATGATTGGTTCGGCTCGCACTTCATCACGACGCTCATCGTTGTCGCCACCGTCTGCCTCATCTCCCTGGTGATCTGGGAGTGGTTTCAAAAAGCGCCGATCATCGACGTCCACATGTTTAAGAGTTTCAACTTCGCCAGCGCCAGCCTGATGTTGTTCATGCTGGGCATCCTGTTATTCAGCAGCCTGGTCCTGATGCCGCAATTCCTGCAAACCCTCGTTGGCTACACCTCGCAACTCGCCGGCTTGGCGCTTTCCGCCGGAGGACTCGTCTTGCTTTTTGAAACGCCCATCGTGGGCCAGCTGACGACGAAGATCCAGGCGCGCTACCTGATCGCCTTCGGCTGGCTGGCCTTGTCCGTCGCTATGTACTATTCCACGCAGCGCATCGACCTTCAGATCAGCTTCAAAGCCGCCACTTTGCTGCGCATCACCCAGGTCATTGGTTTGGGTTTCCTATTCACTCCGATTACGCTGGTCGCCTACCTCGGTATTGCGCCGGAAAAAAACAACGCCGTCGCCGGGATCGCCAACTTCATGCGCAATATAGGGAGCAGCGTGGGAACCTCGATGGTTACAACGCTGGTTGCGCGCCGCGCGCAACTCCATCAAGCCCGGCTGGTGGAATACGCGCGGCCCGACAATCCCAATTTTCAAAATCAGGCAAATGGTCTTGCCCAGCATTTGGCGCACTCGGGTATTGGAGCGCATGAGGCTTACGCGCGGGCCGTCGCCACGATTTACCAAGGAGTACAATCGCAGGCCACTACTTTGGCCTACATCGACATCTTCATGGTTCTTTGTGTGGTCTCTGGGATCATGTTTTTCCTGGCTTTTGCACTGAAGAAGAACGATCCCGGCGGTGGCAGGGTTTTGGCAGAATAAGCGAAATGAACTCGTTTGCAGTAGGATTGTTTGGATGTAAACGGGCTCAAGGGACCCAGATGATTAGAATACTTACGGTTGAACGGGAATATGGAAGCGGCGGTGGCGAAATTGCTCAACTGCTTGCTGAGCAACTGGGCTGGAAGCTGTGGGATCAGGACCTGACGGAGGAGATCGCCAGGCTGGCAAATTGTCCCAAGGAAATCGTCCAGGTTCGCGAAGAACGCACCGATCCGCTCTACTACCGGCTCTTCAAGTCCTTTTTGCGCGGGAGTTACGAAGGAAGTCTCAATGCGCACAAGCTCAACGTCGTCGACAGCGAAAGCATTTTGAAGATTACCGAACGTGTTGTTCAACACGCCGCGAAAGCGGGTAACTGCGTGATCGTAGGACGGGGTTCGCAGCACTTTCTCAGGAATCGTCCGGACACGCTCCGCGTCTTTCTTTACGCTTCGAGGGAGGATAAAGTGCGCCGCCTCATAGCGCGCGGCAAAACCGAGAAAGAAGCGCAAGAGCGCGTCGATACCGTCGATCACGACCGCGTCGAATTCATCCAAAAATATTTCGGCGCCGACTGGCCTGACCGCACCGCTTACCACGCCATGATCAATACGACAACCGGTGATCATTGCGTCGCTCACATGATCCTGGATCTTATGAAAACGCTCGACGCAAAAACCGCCTGTGCACCCGCCCCCGCGGCTGGCTGACTCTGACGAGCGACTGGATCTTCCAGCACGGAGGTCCTCAAGTAGTAGCGCATATCTCAAGACGGGAGCTCCCGGGAGCAGCGTAGTAAGCTTTGAGCGCGACGAAGTCACTGCACTGGACTCGTTCCGCAACGGACCGGCTGCTGCGAAAGGTGTGGTCTAAGCCGCAAATCATTTCGGTGAGAACAAATATCGTTTGACAGCTCATGGCGGGTGTTTCTACCACCCCAACTCCGTTAGGCGGTGGGGTCGATTTGACACTGACTTCCACACATTATAAAAGGGCGCCCCTTTTCAGACTGTTACGAAACGAGAGTGATAAAGCGATTTAGAACGATGTTCCGAGTGCCGGAGCATCGCTTTTTTAGTTTTGGCGAGGCGAATCAGGTTGTCGTCGTGTGATGAGTGGTGGGAGCAGGATCAGGTGGCCTGCAGGGCTACATGCAGCTTGCGTCCGCCGAGAATGTTCAGCATACGCTTCAGATTGTAGGCGGCTACGGCCAAGCTGATTTCCGTTTGCGCTCCCCGCAGTCCACGCAGCAGGAAGCGTGGATGTCCGAAGATGCGGTATTTCAAATTGGCGAATGGATGTTCCGCGGTGGCTCGTCGCAGCCGCATCGCCTCCGGCGTGGCCCGTTGTTGCCTGCGCTGTAGCGCCTCTTCATGCAGGTGACGGGTAACGATCCGTCGTGACGACACGGTGCAGCGCGATTTCAGAGGGCAGGCTCCGCAGACTTCGGGTTGTGCGGCATAGAGCACGGCACGATCTTTCCGCATTAGTTGTTTGCGGGCGAGAGTCTGCCCGGCCGGGCACAAGAACGTGTCGCTCTCCGGTTGGTAAGTACATTCCGTGCGGTCGAACAGCGTGCCATCTCCGCGACGGTTCACGCCACGGTGGGCAGGCACCTGCGGCAAGATGCCCTTCGCCTCGCAGGCTTCGGCCTGCTTTCCATTCCAGTAGCCCGCATCGGCAACCACGTTGATCGGCTGCGCAGGCCCGCCCGTCGCTGCCTGCGCGGCTTCCGCCATCGGTTGCAGGCTGCCGTTGTCGCCGGCCTAAACGGTCACTTGCTGCGCCACGATCAACGCGTGTTCGGCATCGACGGCGGCTGGCACGTGGTAGGCAGGAAGGAAGCCGTGAGTGGTACGCAGGAAGGCAACTTCCGGCTCCGGGTGCCGGTGCAATTTTTCCAGCGCATTGGCCACAGCACGGGGGTCGATGACCATCTCGTCTTGCTCATCGCTCTGCTCCAACTTTTCCAGGTAGCGTTCCAGCGCCTCACGCTCGCGCACACTTTTCACGCTGCTGACAGCCTGGAACTGCGAGCCGTCAATGGCGACCCACTCGCCCTTCACCAAGCCTACCGAGCGCGCCAGCCGCACCCACTCGGCTCCCGCTGCGGTTACGCCGTCGCGATGCATGCGCCGGAACGAGATGACCCACGATCAGCAGACCCTGAATACTTTTTACGACGGGTTTGGAGGGGGCTGGGGTTGGAGAAGATTTGGAGGCGGAGGTTTCGGAGAGGAAACAACCACAACGGAGACATATAAGTAGGCACGGTTGTCATCGATCTCTTCGATACCAAGACCAAGCAACTGATCTGGAGGGGCACCTCGAGCGACACTCTCTCCAACAATTCGGACAAGAACATCAAGAATCTGGATAAGGGCGTTGAGAAATTGTTCAAGCAATTCCCTCCAGGCTCTTCGAAGCAGTAACGGCGCCCAAGATGATTCGCTACTTATATGCTGCCATTACCGCAGCACTGATTTCAGTAAGTATACGTATGCTCTCTGCATCCGTTTCGCGAGCCGTCGCCGCTGCCATTGCAGTTGCAGCGGCCGCGGTTTTCCGCTCGCTCCAACCGGCGGGGGGCGTCAGGCGTGCTTTCGAATCCTTTGGAGCTGTCCGCGAAAAACCACACACTGTCGCTCACTCTGCACACTGCCATCGCAAGCGTATGTCCGTCTTTCACTGCCATCTCCTCAATCACGAGGACAAGGCGATGATGGCGAAGATTCTCTTCCATGAGTGACCTAGTACATCCCGGTGTCCGAGAATCGAGGTCTGCGGAGGCGCGCGGTCTTACTCGAAAGGCTCCATTGCTGTCGTTTCTGCGGAAGGATGTGACTTCCGATGGACCGACGTGGCTGCGACTCGCATTGGTCCTGGCGGCGATTGCCGCCGTCGCGTATGCAGACCATCTCGTTGTTGTGCCCTCGCTTATTTACCTCTACATTCTGCCTCTTACCGTGGGCGCGATTTTCTTGCGCAAGGAAATCAGCTACGGCCTTATCGTGACATGCATCGTGTTCCACTATTTTAATTCCCCGCGGCCGATTCCCTTACGGATCCGCATCTTTCACGATCTCTCAGCACTACTGTGTTTTACTTTCGTTGTCTTAGTGATCCAGCGCTACGCCAAGCGACAGGAATCACTTCTCAAGACCGTCGAGCAGCAACGTGATGACCTCCTTAGGGACGTGGAGCTGGCCGCGGAAGTTCAGCGCTTGTTTCTTCCATCGAGCAAATCAGCCATTGCCGGACTCGAAATAGCTGGCATGATGCACCCCGCACGGGGCGTAGGCGGCGACTACTTCGACTATTTCCCGATCGACGCGCACACCACGCAAATCGTCATTGCAGACGTAGTTGGAAAAGGTGTCCCCGCCGCTCTTTTAATGTCTGCGACCGCGGCAGCCATGCGTCTTGAAGCAAACCATGATCGAAACATGATTGAGCAAGTGGAACGGTTGAACGCTGGAATCCACTCCGTGTCGGACTCCGACCGCTTCGTAACACTGCTTCTCGCCGAGTTCGACACCCAGAAACGGACACTTCGTTACGTCAACTGTGGCCACAATCCCGCGCTTCTGTTTCGGGCCGCCACGGGCATGCTTACTCGCCTGAACTCCTCTTGTCCGCCGATCGGATTGTCTGCTAAAGAGAATTGTGAACTGGCCTCAGAAAGCCTTATGGTGGGCGATGTGTTGGTTTTCTATACGGATGGTGTCACCGAGGCCGAGAACCCGGTTGCCGAAGAATTCGGGATGGAGCGGCTTTCCGCAGTAGTTCGGCGTGGATCTTCGCTGTCCGCCGAGGACCTATGATCAGTATCTATAACACTGCTGCAGATTTTTGCGGCGATGACTTCAACGATGATGTAACGATTCTCGTCGTCAAATGCGATTTTGACAGTTCTCCGAAATTTTCGTAAGTCGTTGGAAACGCTTGAGGGAAGCGGTTCAACTGGGCGGGCAGTCGATGCCGAGTTCTCTGAGTTGTTTGGCGAGTTCGTAGGTCACAACGCGTGGAAAATCTTTGCCAAAGCGGCGGCCACAAGTAGAAAAAGAACACCCGCCAGGGTCCATTCGACAGCCGCGGCGCGCCGCATTCGACGATCCTCTTGCTGATTGGTGATGAGGTATTTCATAGGTGCTTCAGTGGGGACAGTGGGGGGGCAGGGGACGTTTATACTCTCGCACTCGCAACTTGTCCACAGCCACACCTTCGAGTAAGGCGACTGGGACTGATGGGGCGCACTCCTCCTCGCTCTTCGGCGCAGAGCGATCCCGAGAGCAGCGTTTCCTTTGGAATGAAACAATCCGTTTTCACTACTACGTTCGCTTTCCGCCTGTTTTGCTTGAACGACTCTGCGGGTTCCATAATTTTCTACGGAAAGTCTTCTCCACCCAGCCCCGCCGATCTCGATTGCTCACGCAGTTCAAAGTCTTTGGCTTGTGCTGGTAGAGTTTCCAGCCACAGTTCTGGCATATCTCGTTAGGATCAAGCTTCATCCTTACTTGTACCTCGCTCAACTTGTGCATATGAAACGTGTCGATCAAGGCTCATTTTAACACGCGCCTCGCTCGAAAGCCGGTCCAGCAGCGTGGGTAGCACATCATCCGTCAAATGATCGAGAAATTGTGGCATCGTTCCGAATCTTTTCCTGCACATCGGGCAACCGGGCACCACTACTGTTCTCCTTAGAAATTTCTGCAAGTGATGCTTGGTTTCAGGTCACCGAGTCTTGATCATCAAAACCGATAGTACAACCGAGGTCGATGTTCACGCGTCTGTTGGGTTTTCTTCTAAGTTTCTTCTTTGCGGGTCCGCCCCTCGTGGCGGGCAAACGAAAACTCGGATTGCTGACACCGACTCTCATTCGCCTCGTTGGGGTGATCAGAAAAAACGGACACGACCGGAATTAATCTCAAAGACCGCTCCTACCAACTTCTTGCGCCCTTCACGCGCGGCCTGCTTGCCTTCTGGTGTTTCCAGCAACTGGTGCATGGACCATCTAACATTCGCTTCAACTGACCACGCGAGCTGCTGTTCGTGGGAGACGTTAGGATCTAGTTCGGACAAGCCAGGAACAATGTTGTTCACCAAGATTTGTATGCGGGAATGCTGCTTGGCGCCATTCAGTTTGCTCTCTATCGCTGCCTTCACAGCACCGCACCCTTCATGACCCAATATAACGAAGAGCGGAGTGTGTAAGTGAGAACCGGCGTACTGGATACTTCCCATTACCTCCGGTGATATCACATTTCCGGCAACTCGAACAATGAAAAGTTCTCCAAAATTTGCGTCAAAAATTAGTTCAGGCGGAACCCGTGAATCGGCACAGCCAAGAATGGTAGCATACGGCTGCTGGCCCCTCGCTAAAGCGGCCAGCGTATCCTTGCAGACGGTAGGAAAACGCGCCTTGCCCGCGACAAACCTCTTATTCCCTTCAATCAGCTTACGCAGTCCTTGTTCGGCAGATATCATTTCCTTTAACGCGGGTAATCGGCGCATTCGTTTCGCTCCTGTCGAATAAAGTCTACTCCTGCGGTTTAGAACGCGCGGTCACTGATTTCTTGCAGTACTGTGAGCGAGGGCGACAAATAACAAGACGCGGCCCCCGAAGAGACCGCGCTTGTCTGATTCCCGGATTGGTTTGTGTTTACTACCCCTTCGGTGATGCCCTTTGCGAGCACTGCTAATCCTGCACTCACGATGGGACGAATCAGCACCGCTTGCGGCGGGTTTCCTTCCTTTTTTGCAGGGACTAAAATAAAGGTAACGTGCTGGCCTACGACCGGGTCCTCGGCTGCCCTCCAATTATGTAAATGAAAGAGGATGTCCGTGGGGACATCATCGCAAAAGATAAATCCGTATCCAGAATCGAAGAACCTCTTTACGATTCCGTACTTCACATTCGCGTCCATTCTTTTTCTCCATTCCATCTTTCGATAGAATTCATTAGTGGCTTGATACCGCCAAACTTTTCAATTCACTTTCAGTTTCAACTGCTCCAGCCTTCGTTCTTCTTTCTGCTCGGCCCTCATCCAAACGAACGCCGATTGAATCAGCGGCAGAACCGAGGATTGGATGTACCTCTGTATCTCGGTCTGGCGAGGTCCGTCGTACCCCTCGCTTCGTCACTCCCGAACAACTCATCCATTCGAAACGCGCCCACGCCGGGAGTAATGCAGAGAGTTGGCAATGATGGGAGTACTGCCATCCGGCGTAAGTTGTTTATTTACAAATACTTGGCTTGTGGCGAGGAGTGGCAGCGGATGACCAAAAATGGGTTCAAAAGTCAAATTGGAACTGTGTTTAGACTGATTCGGGACACTGCTTATTGCGAGACTTGCGGTCATGAATCGAAGCCGGACTGACCTATTCCGAAGTGGTTCTATTACTTCGGTAATGGATTTTTTTGCGGCGAAGCTCTATCGGTTTTTTTCCGGGGTGCGAGCACACTGCGTTCATGGACTCCCCCTTCCCAGTCCTCAGGCCTTCCGGCCCCTTGTCGCGGGGCACTTTCTTGGCGCTCACCTTACTCGCGAGCGCGTTTAGCGTGCAAGCAGATACGCGCTTTTCCAACGGAGTGAACTCCGGCGCGGTTTGCTATTGCCATTGTGCGATGGCGCGGGCGCGGAGTGGTTGCTCCAAGATGTGCGAGCTGCCGAAGTATGCGTCGCGCTGGTGGGCTACATCATGCAAGCGTCCTCGGCTGAAGCGGCCCATGGATAACCCTGGGGCTAGCCCGCGGTTGCCTCATCCTGATCGGGCGGAGCACGCTTCGCTCTGACCGAAGAACAAATTCAAAGACGTGTTTTGTGGATTTATGGATAGGCCCGGGCAAGCTGGGACGCAGCGGTGCTGTGCCCTACAGTGCGCGGCTAGGTGGAGCAGGAGTCTTCTCCCGAGCGGCGGATGAAGACGGCTCACCCAGGAGTTTCGCTAGGATTTCGGGGATTTCGAAGATGGCGCGGTTGTCCTGTGCGGCAACATTATTACGGAACTCGGCGAACGTGGTGGGCTCCAGCATTTGGCGGACCCCTTCGGCAATCTCTTTGAAGTTCTTCAGAACTATGCCTACACGCTTCTCGAGCACCCATTCGGCGTTGAAACGCTCTTGGGGTAGCGTCCACGAGTTGCATTCGATCAGGACGGGCAGCTTGCGGACCATGGCTTCGGCGATGCTGCCTGGGCCCGGTTTGCCGATCAGGAAGTCGGCGGCGCGCATCCACTTGTGTATTTCTTTTGTGAATCCGATGACATTGACGGGCATGCACCATTTGCGGGCGCGGAGCTTTGCGGCTAGCGCTTCGTTGCGCCCGCAGATGAGGATTAATTGGACGGGTAATCCCGCCGCGTCCAGGCGCTCGGTGATGTCGAACATCACTTTGGAGCCGTGGCCGCCGAAGAGGACGATCGCTGTCGGCAGAGTCGGTTGCAGGCTAAGCTCTGCTCGGAGGGCGAGTGGATCGGAGTTGTCTGGGACGTAGAAATCGGGGCGCAGGATCATGCCGGAGGTGGCGAAGACGTGGGCGTCATCGTGACCGATGGCGTTGGCCTGCTCTACGGCTCGTTGGGTTCCGGCGACTACGTATTGCTCGCTTTTACCGGAAACAGGGGGCTCAATCCAGAAGTGCGGCGGAAAGTCGGCGAGGTCGGTGATGATGGTGACGAAAGGCCGGCCGGGGCAAACGTTGTTCCAACTTTCGTAAATTTCGCGATTGAAGTGGGGGATGACGGAGACCAGCAGGTCGGCGGGGCTTTTGCGCCAGAATTCTTCGAGGAGGCGAACCAGCGGCTTATGGAAAATGCGGATGGTGGCCTGAAGCACGCGGAGCAGGGCCGTGGCGCCGAGGGTCCAGCCGTTCTGGAGGATGACGTTGTACTGCTCCTGGATTCGGATGCCGGTGAGCCGGCGAAGGACGTCCAGTCTGTCGGTCAGTTCCTGGAACTGGACCAGTTCCACCTGCCAGGGACGGTGCTGCTGGGCGAGGACCGTTTGGAGGGCGACAGCGGCATTGCGGTGTCCGCCGCCGGCATCGTGGAAAAGAATGTGTATTTTTTTCATGAAAGGATTGTCACATACGCCTTGTGTTCGCCAAGAAGAGCAAACGACATGCCATGTTGATAACCTCGGAAGTTATTTGTGTTCAATGAGTTCCATGAGCACATTCACCTAGATTTCGTGACCTCTTCATAGATTGTTCATATGTTTCAGTGACAATCGTTTCATGCGATGCGACCTTCACGTTCATTCCACCGCTTCCGGGATGTGCAGCACTCCGGGCCTGGGCCGGGTGTGCCGGGAGTCCTACAGTGAACCGCAAGAGGTGTACGACCAGCTGAGGCGGCTGGGGATGTCGATGGTAACAGTGACGGACCACGACTCGATTGATGCTGCCGAAGTGCTGCGGCGATATCCAGACTTCTTCCTTAGTGAAGAGGCCACGGTGCGCATGCCGAGCGGGACCGAGATGCACTTGGGCGTGTACGGTATCACGGAGCGCGACCATCTGGAGATTCAGCGGCGCCGAAACGATTTCATCGGCCTGGTGATGTACCTGAGCGAACGGAAGCTGTTCTTTAGTGTGAACCACGTGTTCTCGGGGCTGACCGGGCGGCGGGAAGATGACGACTTCAGCTGGTTTGCCTCGTATGTGCCCGCTTTCGAGGTTCGGAACGGGCAGATGTGGCCGGAAGCGAATGCTAGCGCGGAACGTTTGGCGGGGCGGCTGGGGAAGATTGGACTGGCAGGAAGCGATGCGCACACGATTGCGGGAGTAGGCATGACGTATACGGAAGTGCCCGGCGTGCGCACCGTGGATGAGTTTTTCGCGGGACTGCGCGCGGGACGCGGGATTGTTCATGGCGCGCATGGGAGCTACGCGAAGTTGACAGCGGACGTTTATCGCATTGCGCAAAGTTTCTTCGGGGAAAAGCCCTGGGCGCTGCCGATTTTGCCGTTGACCGCGCTGGTGCCGGCGATTACGGCGGGCCACTGGCTAAATGAGATGCGCTTCTGCCGCAAATGGGCGGCGGCGCTGGAAAGTGGCGCGAAGAGTCCGCGGATGCTTTGGCAGCTGGACTCGGGTTTGGAAGCGAATTTGGCAAGCTGACACGGCAGACGCGCCAAACGCTTTTGGCATCACAAGATTGAGGTACCGCGATGGCTGTCGCACGCAACCTCTGGGGAATCATCGAGCGCCGCGATCACCGGGTGATGCGGCGGATGAACCGATGGCGCGCGCCGCGGTGGATCCGGTATTGGATGATTGCGGCCACCCGGATGGGCGATGGCTGGCTGTGGTACGGGCTGGGCGGCATGCTGCTGATCTTTGGCGGGCCGCAGCGATTTGCCGCAGTGGAAGCGGCTTCCGCCGCCGGCATTGGCGGCGTCTTCGTATTCAAAATCATTAAGAGATTGAGCGCTCGACCGCGGCCTTGCCAACTGGAGCCGCACTGCTGGTCAAAGGTGCTGCCACCGGACAGGTTTTCGTTCCCGTCAGGGCACACGATGACAGCGTTTTCGGTGGCGCTGGTGGTCAGCTATTTTTACCCGGGGTTGAAGGCGCCGCTGTTTTTCCTGGCGGTGAGCATCGCGGTGTCGCGCATCGTGTTGGGGATGCACTTTTTGAGTGATGTATTGGCTGGGGCGGTTCTGGGCGTGGCGCTGGGTTGCGCTTCAATTACGGCGTTTGCTTCGTTTGGATTGGTGTAAGGCCTCCGCGAATCCAGAGTGAGAAGCAGCCTCCTTACGGTTTAAGCGGGTCCCAAGAAAAATTTCTGCGGAACTTGAAGAAGATGCGGAGGCCATCGTCTGCATCGCGTGTTGGATGGTGCCGGATTGACGCTGGGCGGAGCTAGCCTCGCCTCACGGAAAGAACTGCGGTGCGGCTCCGCTGCCAAGGCAGGGTGGTGTCGCGCCCCTACGAATGGGTTGGGCCGATCTGAAGATCGGCCACTACATTTTCGTTTACGCCGGGCTGAAGCCCGGCGCCTACATTTTCTCGGGCTAGAGTGGTTTGGGGTGGGCTGCGAGCGCTTCGCGGAACGCTGCGAGATTGCTCTTGTCAACGATTGCGGTGCCGGTGTCCACCCAGGAGGGCATGGACGGGGCTGGGGCGGTGCGCCAGTCTTTGAATTCGTGGACGGCGTTGTGGTGCAGGTCGTCCACGAATTTCAGGCCGTAGAAGGCCATTACGTAGGGCTTTTGCGTCACCGTGGCATTGATGCCGCCGCGATCGATCCAAGAGAACGTTTCAGGATCTTTGTCGAAGGACACAATGGCGACCTTGCCGGTCATGTCCACGCGATGCAGGGAGTCGGCCGCGCCAGCTCCGCCCGAGGCTTCCAGGCAGACGATGCCGTCGATCTTTTGCTTTTTGGCGAAGAGCGCGGAGATGCCGTCGTAGGCGTTGCGGGCGTCGCCCTTGTCGTCGATGGTTTGCACCACCTTGATTCCGGGGTATTTTTTCAGGGCTTCCGTGACGCCGCGCACGCGCTCGTCGAGGTTGGGCTGGCCGGTGATGGTAATGATGACGATTTGGCCCTGCCCCTTGAGAATGTCGGCCATGCGCTTGGCGCTTTCCTGGCCGGCTTTAAAATTGTCGGTGCCGATGAAGAGTAGGCGTTTGGAGTCGGGGGCGTCAGCGTCGATGCAGATGACCGGGATGCCTGCCTGGACTGCGGCATTTATCGCGTCCTTGAACAGATCCGCGTTGGCCACCGAAACGAGTATGCCCGCGGGGTGGAGAGCGACGGCTTTCTGAAAGGAATCGAGCTCGTCTTTAGGAGAGAGGCTGGTAGGGCCGTCCATTTCCGCTTTGACGCCCATCGACTTCGCGGCGTCAGTAAGGCCCGCTTGCGCTTCCTGCCAATAGGGAATGTTGATGTTCGCGGAGATGAAATAGTATTGCTCTTCCTTGGCGTGGTACGGCTCCTCGCATGCGACGAGGCCTACGCAGAGAGCGATGCTTAGCCACGCAGCCCACATGTAATAGCGTTTCATACGACGTCTCCTTTGCGCATGTCCAGCCCGGACCGAAGAAAGCGAAACCCGGAGAGCGGGTTTTCTGGGGGGCAAGCCTATCACAAGCTGCGGGAGAAGGAATGGTTGTGTTGGTCGACCTTGAGTGTCAGGGGAACGAAACTTAGTAAGCGCCATTTAGACGTTCTGAGGATTCTCCTTCCGGTCGGAAAAATGGGCTGGGTCGGGCGTTTTGACTACTCGAGATTTTTAATTTTAGAATTGGGCGAATATGACGCTGGTAAGCTAGTCCGCGGTGCAAGATCCCTACGTACTGGAAATCGCTGTCGACACACTTGATCGGGCGCTCGCCGCGGAGAGGGGTGGGGCGCATCGGATCGAACTGTGCCGCGAGCTTTCGCGTGGCGGGCTCACGCCCAGCGTTGAGTCGATGCGTTTGGCTCGCGAGCAGGTGCGTTTGCCGATTTTCGCGATGATCCGACCCCGAGCAGGTGACTTCGCCTATTCCGAGGCCGAGTTTGCGGAAATGCAGAGGGACGTGACCGTGGCTGCGCGAATGGGGATGAACGGCGTGGTGCTGGGCATCCTCGCCGACGGTGGGCGCGTAGACATCGAGAGAACTCGACAGCTGGTCGAACTGGCGCGGCCGCTGCCGGTGACGTTTCACCGGGCTTTCGACGTCACTGCAGATCTGCGCAGGGCTCTCGAAGACGTGATTCAAACCGACGCGGTTCGCATATTGACTTCTGGCGGTGCCGCGAGTGCGTATGCAGGAGTTGGTTGCCTGGCAAGTTTAGTCGAGACTGCTTCCACGCGCATCGTTGTCATGCCCGGCGGGGGAATTACCGCGATGAACGTGGCGCATATTGCGAAGACAACAAGCGCGCGCGAATTCCACGCGGGGCTGAGTTCTGTAAGTGCACATGACGAGCCGGATGAGCAGCGTTTTGAAGAAGAAGTTCACAAGCTGGCGAGGATTCTTGGCGCGTACGCCGCGGAGACTGCTCAGAAGAATGAAACGGATTTAGAAGCGGAGCATTGACCGTCTCCCGCTGCGAGTTGTAAAGCGCACCTGGGTTAACGCCGGGCGGAGCAAGTCCCACCCCTACAAGGGACCGAACTCGATCTGGACGTAAAGAAGGGCGCCGGTTGGCGGCGCCCTGAAGTACCGAGTTCAACTGTGTAAATTCTAAGCTTTTTGGGCCTGGCGGCGCAGGAATGTCGGGACGTCCAGATCATCCACGGTTGGGGCTTCGCGGGTGACTTCGCGAACGGGTTGTTGAACCTGATGGACGACGTTGGCTGGGGGCGGTGGCGGCGCTTCGGGTTCGGCGATCTCAGGGGCGGCTTTCCAGGTCTTGGGCATGAAGGAAGGCTTTTCCTTGACCTGCTTTTTGTTGGCGTCCTTGAAACCGGCGGCGATTACCGTAATTTTTACGGTGTCCTTCATCTGGTCGTCCTGCACCGCGCCGAAAATGATGTTGGCGTTTTCGTGGGCGGCCTTTTGAATGACGGAGGAAGCTTCGTGGACTTCCTGCAGGGTCAGGCTGGCGCTGCCGGAAATGTTGATGAGGATGCCTTGCGCGCCCTGTATGGAATTGTCTTCGAGGAGCGGGCTGGCGATGGCGCGATTGGCGGCATCGACGGCGCGGCTGGTGCCGGTGCCTACGGCGGTACCCATCACGGCGTAGCCCTGGCCGTGCATGATCGCTTTCACGTCGGCGAAGTCGCGATTGATGATGCCGGGGACCGTGATGATGTCGGAGATTCCCTGGACCGCCTGGCGCAGAATGTCGTCGGCAATGCGGAAGGCGTCGAAGAAGCTGGTGCCACGCTCGACGGTTTCGAGAAGGCGCTCGTTGGGGATGACGATGACGGTGTCCACTGCACCGATCAGTTCCTGCAGCGCTTGTTCGGCTTGGAGCATGCGGCGCTTGCCCTCGAAGGCGAAGGGCTTGGTGACGACGGCGACACTCAACGCGCCTAGTTCGCTAGCAAGAGAGGCGACCACGGGGGCCGCGCCGCTGCCGGTGCCACCACCGAGACCGGCGGTGATAAAAATCATGTCCGACCCTTCGAGTGCCTCGATAATTTTCTCAGTGTCTTCGAGCGCGGCTTTGCGGCCGACCTCAGGGTTCGCGCCGGCGCCGAGGCCTTTGGTGAGCTTTGCGCCGAGCTGAATCTTTACCGGCGCCTGCGAAAGCTTCAGCGCCTGCAGGTCGGTGTTCGCCGTGATGAACTCGACGCCTTCGACCTTTGCCCGAATCATGCGGTTGACGGCGTTGCAACCGCCGCCGCCCACGCCGATCACTTTGATCTTTGCCGGCGACAGTTCTTCGCTGAAGCTCATTCGAATTGCTGTGTCTTTCATGGTCATGCGTTCCCTCAGCCTTCTCCAGTTTCGCCGGGCCTTGCTTCGCGGCGCACAAATGCGCCGCTCGGGCAGGTCACGATGCGCCAGCGAACATGGACTTCAATTTGGATACCAGGTTTCCCCCGCGTTGCGGCGCGGACCGCCGGGCTTTTGCGCCGTACATCACCAAACCTACCACCGTTGCATATTCGGGCTGGGCCACCTGCTCTGGCATATCGGCGAGGCCTTTGGGCTCCGCGATGCGCACCGGCAGGTGGAAAGTTTGTTCCGCGAGTTCCAGTAGGCCGTGGAGTTTGGCGCCGCCGCCGGCCAGCACGAAGCCTGCGGGAATCTGCTTGTCCAGGCCGGCACGTTGTAAATCGTCGCGAATCAATGCGAGCAGTTCGTTAGCCCTCGGTTCGATGATTTCCGTAAGCATACGGGCAAAAATCATGCGCGGGGGGCGGTCGCCGACGCTGGCAATTTCGATGGCGCCGTCTTCGGTGAGCTGGGAGGTGGCAGCGTATCCGTGATGCCGCTTGATGCGCTCCGCTTCGGGAATGGGCGTGCGCAGACCAACCGCGAGGTCATTCGTAAAATGGTCGCCACCAACGGCGACGGCGCTGGTGTGGCGTACCACACCACCGCCGTAGATGATCAGTTCGGTGGTGCCGCCGCCGATGTCCAGCAGGCAGACGCCCAGGTCGCGCTCATCTTGCGTCAGGCAAGATTCCGCGGAGGCGAGGGGTTCGAGCACGGTGTCACTAATCAAAATGCCTGCACGGTTTGCCGCGGTGACCAGATTCTGCGTGGCCGAGCCGGATGACGTGACGACGTGGACGTTGGCTTCCAATCGCTGGCCGATCATCCCGACAGGGTCGCGAATACCTTGTTGCGCGTCCACCAGAAATTCATGCGGGAGGACATGGAGGACTTCGCGGTCCTCGGGGAGTGTGATGTTGCGCGCGGCGTCGATGGCGCGGCGAACGTCTTCGCGTTCGATATCGCGCGAACGATGCCCGAGGGTGACACCACCGCGGCTATTCACGCCACGAACGAAGTTGCCGGCCACGCCGATCACGGCGGACTCTACCGGAACGTTGGCGACGCCTTCGGCTTCTTCGACGGCGCGGCGAATGGAGCTTACGGTCGAGTCGAGATTGACGATCAACCCTTTGCGCAGGCCCTTGGATTCCGCGGCACCCAGAGCGAGAAATTTCACCTGCTCGCCGGAGATTTCAGCGATCAGCACGCACGTTTTCGTGCTCCCGATATCCAACCCGATTACGTATTTGTCTTTCTTCGCCAAACTTGCTCCGAAAACTCTTATCTTATCTCGTCTTCGCCACCGTGGCGCTGCCGCTCGAGTCGGTATTCAGAATTACCTGCCGTGAATATTGCAGGTCAATGGTGCGCACGCGACCATTGTTGGCCTGCCATTGGGCAAAATTGTCCACGACCAGGCGATACTTGCCCGCGAAATCGCTTTGACCGAACTGGATGGTGACCGCCTGAGCGTCGTTCGGCGTCGCGAGGCCGGTCATTACCGCTCGCAGATCCTTTGCATTCGAGAGGTCAATTTCGCTGACGCGATCAGAAGAACCCGCGCGCACGAGATCAATATCTTTGACGAAATCCTGGTACGTCTGCATGCGCCTGCCACGCTCGTCCCGAGGGGTGTTGTCGGAAAGGCCGGTGATGATTGGGAACTGATAGTTTTCGCCGCGGGGCCGATCGAGTATGACACCATGAGCATCGATAAGAGCAAGTTCGGTTCCGTTACGCAGGAGCGCAATGGGTGTGCGTTCTGTAATCTCGACGCGAAGGCGATTGGGCAGAATGCGCTGGACGCTGGCGGTCTCAACCCAGGACAGTTCCTCGAGGGCGCTGCGACGCGCGTCGAGCGGGATGCTCAGCACGCTGTGGCCGCGATCGCGGGCGAACTGCTGCAGCACGGCATCGCGGCTGACAAAGTGGTTGCCGCTTAACTCTACCTGATCGGGTTTGAGCAGGGCGACTTGCGGCGAATGATAGAGAAAGTCACCGGCCAAGGCCGCCGCAGTGATCAGGGCCGTTGCGGCAATTCCAAATACGAACGCGCGACGATAAAAGGAGGCGCTGCGCCCGGCGAACTTTTTACGACGGATCTCGACCGGCTTTTGACGACGCAAGTAGCGAGGCTCGTCGTCGTGAAGCAAGTCGGACCGGTACGAATCGCCATCCGCCGCTGCGGCGTTGCGCGGCATGGCCTTTACGCGTTCCACACGACCACCTCGTGCTCGAGTTCCACGTCGAACGCCTTGTGCACGCGTTTGCGAACGTCGGCGATCAGCGTCAGCATGTCTTTAGCCGAGGCTGACCCAGCGTTCACGAAGAAATTCGCGTGCCGATCGCTGATGCGGGCGTCACCCACGTTTAATCCCTTTAAGCCTAGCTCATCGATCATACGCCCGGCAGACGCGCCTGGAGGGTTTTTGAAGATACAGCCGGCGCTTTTTTGGCCCAGTGGCTGGCTTGATCGGCGTTTTTCGTTGCAGATACGAATTCCTGCGAGGATTTCCTTGAAAGGCTTGGAGGGAAGTTCCAGTTTCACCGCGAGCATCATATCATCGGGCGCAAATGAAGTGTGCCGGTATTCGAAAGAAATTTGATCGCCGCTGAGGATTTCGATCTTGCGCTCTGCAGCACGATAGAGTTTTACCTCGCGAACGTACGTTCCGATCTGCATGCCGTAGGCTCCGGCGTTCATGCGCAACGCGCCGCCGACGGTGCCGGGTACGCCGATTAGGCCCTCCATGCCGCCGAGATCGTTTTTCGCACAGAAAGTGACCGTGCGACCGAGGTCCGCGGCTGCGTCCACCTGAGCGAAGGTGCCATCGATGACCACCTCGGGCTCGGGCTTGGCCAATTGGAGCACGACCCACGGTAACTCTCCGTCTCCGACCAATAAGTTCGACCCGCCACCCAGGAACCTATGGGGGACGCCGTGGGCGTCCAGCAGGTTCAGCAAATCCGGGATGCCTTCGTGTTTTTTGATGCGAAGGAGATCGGTGGTGCCGCCTATTCCAAGGGAGGTCAAATCGGATAGCGCCGAACCGCCGCGTAACTCGACGCCCAGGTCCGGCAAGGCTGCGACGATCTTGGGATTATCAATGCGCATGGGTTGTAGAGTGCTCCGTTCCGAGCAGAACCATCAGCTCGTTGCTGGCGCGGCTGATGTTGCCCGCGCCGATGGTTAGGATGGCGTCGCCGGGGCGCGCCTCGCGCAGCAGGTGCTCGATGCCTTCTTGCATGGACGGGAAATAGAAAGCGTTCTTGTGCCCGGCCTCGCGAATAGCGCTGGCGAGGGCTTCGCTGGTTACGCCGGGAATGGGTTGCTCACTGGCGGCATAGATGTCGGTCAGGACGAGAACATCGGCTAGATTGAAGGCGCGGCTGAAGTCATCCCAAAGATGCTCTGTCCGTGAATAGCGGTGCGGCTGGAACAAAACCAGCGAGCGAGCGAACTTGCACGCGCGGGCCGCTTCCAGGGTGGCGCGAATTTCTACCGGGTGGTGGCCGTAGTCGTCGATCACGGTGATGTCGTTGACGACGCCCTTTACGTCGAAACGCCGGCCTACGCCGGAGAATTTCGCCAGGCCCGCGCGGATCAGCTCCGCGGGAACGTTCAGGTAGAGAGCGACGGCTGCCGCAGCGGCGGCGTTGCGCACATTGTGGATGCCCGGGGGATGTGGCAACTGGAACAGGCCGAGGTCGTCTCCTCTATAGGTGAGACGGAATTCGCTGCCCAAGCCTTCCAATTTCACGTCGCTGATCACCAGGTCGGCTTGCGTGGAGATGCCGTAGGTGATGATCGGGCGCTTTACGTTGGGAATGATGGCTTGGACGTTGGACTCATCCAGGCAAAGGATGGCGGCGCCGTAGAACGGAACGCGATTCACAAATTCGGTGAAGCAGTTCTGGATGTCGTTTAGGGAAGCGTACTGATCGAGATGCTCGCGGTCGATGGTGGTGACCACGGCGACGACGGGAGCCAGCAGCAGGAAGCTGCGGTCGCTCTCGTCGGCTTCCACGATAAAGAACTCGCCTTTGCCGAGCCTTGCGTTGGTGCCGGCCTGGTTCACGCGGCCGCCGATGACGAACGTCGGATCGAGGTGGGCGGCGGCGAGAACGGAAGCGACGATGGAGGTCGTGGTGGTCTTGCCATGCGCACCGGCGACGGCAATGCCGTATTTCAGGCGCATGAGTTCCGCCAGCATCTCGGCGCGCGGGATGACCGGAATCTTGTGCTTGTGCGCTTCTTCAACTTCAGGATTATCGGATTTGATGGCGGACGAAGTCACGACCACATGGGCGTCGGCGACGTTGCTGGCCCGGTGGCCGTCGTAGATCGTGGCGCCGAGATTTTGCAGGCGTTCCGTGATTGGTGAAGGCTTGGTGTCGGAACCTGAGATGGAATACCCGAGCGTCAGCAGCACTTCGGCAATGCCGCTCATGCCGATTCCGCCAATGCCGACCAGATGAATGCGCTGAAAGTTGCGGAATGACACCATCATTGGTTTCCTCGGGAACCTGTGACCGACGACCCTGACCGGGTAGATGCCGCCTCTGACCCTGAGTGCGTCAACGCTACTTCTTCCACTAGATTGACGATATCGCGCGCCGCGTTGGGCGTGGCACGACTGCGCGCAGCTATCGACAACCGTTCAATCTCCCGGGGCTGATCGAGGAGGGAGAAAATCTCACTGCAAAGGCGGTCGGCGGTGAGCTCCGATTCTGGAATCACGCGGCCCGCTCCGGCGGCGACCATGGCCTGCGCGTTACGCAGTTGATGACTGTCGGTGGCGGCGCCGAAAGGGATAAAAATGGCGGCGCGGCCCGCGGCTGCGATTTCCGAGGCGGTAATCGCTCCGGCCCGGCAGACAATGATGTCCGCCCAGGCAAAACGCTCCGCCATATTCGTCAGGAACGGCACGACCTCTGCTGCATACTCACGTCGAGCGTATGCAGTGCGTACAGCATTATAGTCACGTTCGCCAGTTTGGTGCACGATGGCCAGTTCACTCTTACGTACAGCCAGACGATCCATGGCATCGACGAAGGCGCGGTTGACGGGCAAGGCGCCTTGGCTGCCGCCGGTGACCAGCAGACGAAATGGTTTCTCCAGGTTACGCGCTTTGATGGCGAAAAATTCTTCGCGCACGGGGCAGCCTGTAACAATGGCTTTTGGGCCGAGGGCTTTGGCGGAACGATCGTAGCCTGCAGCGATGCGCTTGGACATCCTTGCGAGGACGCGATTCGTGAAGCCTGGCTCGGCGTTTGGCTCGAAGATTACGTTGGGCACGCGATGGAGCCAGGTGGCGAGCATCATGGGTCCGGCGGCGTAGCCGCCGACGCCAAACGCAGCGACCGGCTTGTGCTTGCGAAGAATGCGCATCGCGTCGAGCAATCCGGGTCCAAGGATCGCGAGGTTTTTCAACAGCGTGGCCCCGCCCTTCCCTTTCAGGCCGGCGGCGCGCAAGGTCTCCAGCGGCAGCCCCGCTTGAGGCACCAGCTTCATCTCCATTCCGCGTTGCGTTCCTACCAGCACGACTTCCCTTTCCTCGCCTCTCGACAACCATTCGCGCGCGATAGCGATCGCCGGAAAAACGTGGCCGCCGGTGCCGCCGCCTGCGATCAAAAGCTTCACGCGGCTATGCTTCTTCCGCTTGCTGGCTGATGTTCAGGAGCACGCCGGTAGCCAGCAGCATCACCAGCAAACTCGATCCGCCGTAGCTGACAAACGGCAGCGGGATTCCCTTCGTCGGGACCATGCCCAGCACGACGACAAAATTGATGAGCGCCTGGCTGAGAACCATCGCGGTGATTCCGAGTGCGAGCAGGCGGCCGAATCCATCCGGCGCTGCAAATGCGGCGCGGAGACCACGCCATGCGTAAACGCCGAAAAGGGCGATCACCAGGATGGCGCCGATGAAGCCGAGTTCTTCGCAGATCACGGCGTAGATGAAATCGGTGTGCGCTTCGGGCAAGTAGAAGAGTTTCTGCTTGCTCTCCATCAAGCCTACGCCGGTGAAGCCTCCGGAACCCACCGCGATCAGCGATTGCAGCAGTTGAAAACCTGAACCGAGCGGGTCGGAATCGGGATTGAGAAATGCCATCAGCCTCGCTTGACGATAAGACACATGAGAAATCAGGAGGTAGAGGACCGGCAGCGCTCCCGCGGCGCCGACGACAAGCCATTTCCACGAAAGACCCGCGACAAAAAGCACGGCCGTGGCGATGAGCACGATGTCCACCGACGTGCCCAGGTCCGGTTGAAGCACAATGAGCATCACGAAGAGGAGAATTGGCGCGACCGCGGGGAGAATGGTGTGGAGAAAATCGTCCTTGCTGAATTCCATTTCCGCAGCGGCACGACGCTTCAAATCCAGGAACCAAGCGAGATACAGGATGATTGCGAGCTTGGCGAGTTCCGACGGCTGAATACCGATCGGGCCGAACTTGATCCAGCGGTGCGTAGCGTGCGACTTGTCGAGGAAAAACGTTCCGACGAGCATGAGCAGCACAACGCAAACGGCAGTGCACACCACGGCAGGCTCGCGAAGACGGCGGTAATCGGTGCGCATCAGGGCAAACATGCCGAAGATGCCGAGGACGAGCCAGGCCGCCTGGCGCACCAGAAAAATATATGGGCGGCCGTATTGATGGTCGGCGGTCACGGCCGACGCGCTAAAGATCATTACCGCGCCCAGCAGGCACAGCGCGAGTGTGACACCAAAGAGCCAGCGGTCACTTTCGAGTGGTCTTGGCAATTGCTAACCTCCTGATCCTGATGAGCGGCCCGACGCGCTCGAGTCCGAATTCCCGCCAATGGACGCGGTGCCATGCGGCGCGAGCTGCCATACCAAGTCCTTAAAGACACGCCCTCGATGTTCATAGTTCTGGAATTGATCGAAACTCGCACAGGCAGGCGCCAGCAGCACAACATCACCGGGCCGCGCCGCGTGCGACGCGATTTCGACGGCGCGTTCGAGCGTGCCTGCTCGTTCGACGGGAACGCTGCGAGCAAGCTGCTGTTCGATTTTTTCGGACGCGGCGCCGATCAACAGCGTAAGAATCGCTTTTTCGTGCAGCGGCTTTTGCAACACAGTGTAGTCGCTTCCTTTGTCTTTGCCGCCGAGAATGATCAGAATGTGGCCTGGAAATGCATCGAGCGCTTTCAAAGTGGCGTCGACATTGGTGGCTTTCGAATCATTGAAATAGCGCACGCCACCGATTTCGGAGACAAACTCCAACCGGTGCTCGACGCCTGCGAACGAGCGGACACCCTTGGCGACCGCGGATCTACTCGCACCCGCCAGCCGTGTGGCGGCCACCGCCGCCAAAACATTTTCCAAATTGTGCGCGCCGACCAGGGGAATCTCGCCGCGGGTCAAGACGATTTCTTCCGTGCCTTCGGCGCGAAATACGATGTCATCGCCTCGGAGGTAGGCTCCCTCCGCTACGCGCTGCTTACGGCTGAACCAGTAGACCCGAGGCCCCACCGGAGCATACGGCGCTACCGCCGGGTCATCGGCATTCAGGATTGCGTAGTCTTCTTCGGTCTGGTTTTCGAAAATCCGTGCTTTCGCGGCGCCGTAGGTCTTCATGCTCCCGTGCCGATCGAGATGATCGGGCGTGAGATTGAGAAATAAGCTGATGTTGGGGCGAAACGTTTCAATCAGCTCGAGTTGGAAGCTGCTCAGCTCGACGACCGCCATGGTGTTCTTTTTCGTGTCGGCAACGCAGGAAATCAACGGCGTTCCGATGTTGCCGGCGAGGATCGTCGGAAAGGCCGCCGCTTTCAAAATGTGCTTGACCATCGCGGTCGTCGTCGTCTTTCCGTTGGAGCCAGTGATTCCGATCAGCGTTCCCTGCAGGAAACGGTATGCCAGTTCGATTTCGCTCCAGATTGTGATGCCGTTGGCTTGGGCAGCCAGCAAAAGCGGAAAATCCGCCGGGACGCCGGGGCTTGGGACAATGAGGTCCTGCGTCAGGAAGGTTTTCTCGTGGTGGCCGCCGAGTTCGAGGGACACGCCCGCGCTCCGAAGTTGCGCAACGTTCTCGCCGATCTCCGCTTCGGTCCGCGGTTCGGTGGCGGTGACGATCGCACCGCGAGCCGCACAGAACAGCGCAGTCGCGACACCCGTCCGCGCTAGTCCGACTACCAGGACGCGTTTGTTCTTCAGCTCCATCGAATCGCAGCTACCTCAATTTCAGCGTCGTTAACGCAAAAAGCGCAAAGATCAACGCGACGATCCAGAAGCGCACGATGACTTTCGATTCGCTCCAACCGATCAATTCAAAATGGTGATGAATCGGCGCCATCCGAAAAATCCGTTTGCCGCGCAGCTTGAACGAGCCGACCTGCAGGATCACCGAAAGCGCTTCAATCACAAATATCCCGCCCACGAAAAACAGCAAAATCTCCTGCTTGATGACTACCGCGATGACCCCGAGTGTTCCACCTAGTGATAAGGAACCGACATCGCCCATGAACACTTCGGCGGGATGCGCGTTGTACCAGAGGAAACCGAGCGACGCGCCGACCAGCGCCCCGCAAAAGATGGTGAGCTCCGCAACCCGCGGAATGTATCCAATGTCGAGATAGGTGGCCCACCGGTAATTGCTGCTGACATAGGTGAGTACGGTCAACGCGCCCGCTGCGATTACCGTGCAGCCGATCGCGAGACCATCGAGGCCGTCGGTCAAGTTTACTGCGTTCGACGATCCGGCAATGACGATGGAAACAAAAATCAAAAACGGAACGAACGCCAGCGGCCACAGATGTGGCGACGATAGCAGCGAATGAATGACCAGGTCTGGATGAACTTTCTTCAAGAACGGAACAATCAGTACGGTGGAATACGCGCTGCGCGTGGCGAGCGCCAGCAGCCCGGTGCCGATGATAAAGCTGACCATGACTTGCAGCAGGAACTTTTTCTTGCTGGTGAGTCCGAGATTCCGCTGTTTTGAAACCTTCGCGTAGTCGTCGATGAAGCCTATGGTGGCAAACGACAGCAGGGAAAAAATGGCTAGAAGTACGAAACCGTTGGTGAGATCCGCCCACAGTAGCGTTGGCACCAACGTGGAAAGCACGATGAGCACGCCGCCCATCGTCGGCGTTCCGGCTTTCTTCTGGTGGGCTTGCGGGCCTTCCTCGCGGATGAATTGACCGATCTGCAGCTCGCGTAACTTGCGAATGAGCCAGGGGCCGAACACGAACGCCAGAAACATCGCGGTCAGGCTCGCATACACCGTGCGTACCGTGATATAACGAAAAACATTCAGTGGGCTGAAATAGCGCTGCAGGACCTGATAGAGAAGGAAGTAGAGCATCTAGTGTGGCACCTTCTCGGCTAGCGGCGTGCCGGCAGCGTGCTTGGTCACCAGCGCTTCCACGATGCGTTCCATTTTCACGCCGCGCGAGCCCTTCACGAGCAGCAAGTCTCCGGGAGTCACGAAATCCAGGAGAAAGTTCGCAGCTTCTTCCGACGACGCAAAGAACTTCGTCTGGGACCTTCGCACCCCCGCAGCCACGGCGCCCTCGACGATCTGCGAAGCATCTCCCGCGACGCCGACGACCCAATCGATCTTTTCTGTTTTCGCCGCGAAACTTCCCGCTTCGCGATGGAGCTTGGGAGAGGTTTGACCCAGCTCGCGCATCTCGCCGGCCGCTAGGATGCGGCGTCGATAATCCGGAGTCGCCGCAAGCACCGAAATCATGGCGTGCAGCGCCGCCGGACTGGAGTTGTAGCTGTCGTTGATCAGCGCCGCTCCGTTCGTGAACCGCAGCAATTCACCGCGCATGGCCGGCGCGCGAAGATCGCGCAGAACGTCCTGCGCTTCCGCCGCGCCGATGCCCCAGACGCTGGCCGCCGCCAGTGCCGCGAGCGCATTCGAAATCACGTGCCGTCCTGCCAGGGCCAATTCGAGCCGCACGTGATTGCCGCCCTGCGCGATCACAAACGTGGAACCCAGCGCTCCACGATCTTCAATCGCTTCCGCGCGGAAATCCGCCGCATTCGTGATCCCATACGTCAGCACACGCCCAGGGGCGTGCGACGCAAAGGCCGCGACCAGAGGATCGTCACCGTTCAGCACCGCAACCGATTCGCGTCCATTCAGTCCTTCGATTAGCTCGCGCTTCGCCAGGGCAATTTCTTCCACGGACGCGAAAAATTCCAAGTGCGCTGGAGCTACGCGCGTGACCACGCCAACGTCCGGCCGCGCAATCTCCGCAAGCCGCGAAAGCTCGCCCCTCCGCGACATCCCCATTTCCAGCACTGCCGCCTGATGTGTTTCGTCCAAGTGAAACAGCGTCAGCGGCAAGCCGTACTCGTTGTTGAGGTTGCCCTCCGACTTCAGGACGCGAAACCGCGCGCCCAGCAGTGCCGCCAGGATCTCTTTGGTAGTGGTCTTGCCGACGCTGCCCGTGACCCCGGCAATTTTCCCGCCCCATGCTTCGCGAACGGCACGCGCGAGCCCTTTGAGCGCGACGAACGTGTCGGCCACGACCAGGCACCGACCGTGCACGGCGTCGGTATAGCGCCCAAGCTGCGCTTCGGAAACCATCGCCGCGAGCGCTCCGCGCTCCAGCGCACCCGCCACGTGATCGTGTCCGTCATGACGCGGTCCGTGTATGGCGATGAACAGTTCTCCAGCACGTACCGTGCGAGAATCAATCGAGACACCGGCCACCCGGGCCACGGGGTCGAGTCCTGCGCCCGTCCGAGCACCCACCGCGCCAGCCACCTGTTTAATCGTCCACCGCATAACCGCCTCAAAGGATTCCGCTTACGCAAATACCACACGGGCCGATCAGTTTTCACGATTTTGAGGGCTCCTCCTGACTAAAGGTAACTGTGCATCTGAGCGCCTCGTGACCGCTACTGATCGAAGCGCGTCAGGTGCCAAACCCTTCGCCGCTCGGCGGCTGGTCATACCCGCGCTCGCTTAGCGCGCGCCGCGCCTGTTCGCGATCGTCAAACTCCAGAGTGCGATCGGCCAGAATCTGATAGTTCTCGTGCCCCTTGCCCGCCAGCAAAACGATGTCGCCCGGGAGCGCTTGATCCATCGCAAGTGCAATCGCCTTCTCGCGGTCTGGTTCGATCATGTACTTGCCGTTTGTTTTTTGCAGCCCGACCACAATGTCGCTGATGATCTTCAGCGGGTCTTCCGTTTTTGGATTGTCATTGGACAAAATCGTGACGTCGCTCAGACGTCCGGCCGCTTCGCCCATCACCGGCCGCTTGGTGCGGTCTTTCCCGCCGCCACAGCCGAATAGAGTAATGATGCGCCCCTTAGGGTTGAGTTCGCGCGCGGTGCGAATCAGGCTTTCCAGCGCATCATCGGTGTGCGCGTAGTCAACGACCACGAAATACGGCTGGCCGAGATCTATGCGCTGGAAGCGGCCCGAAACACTCTCCAGATTCCGAATGCCCGCTTCAATGACCTCGTTGGACAGGTCCAGAGCCTGGGCCGCGCCAATCGCCGCAAGAATGTTGTAAACGTTGATGCGCCCCACCAGCCGCGACGACACCTGGATTTTGCCCTTCGGCGTCTGCGCCATAAAGGACAGGCCGGAAAACGTGAGCTGAAATTTTTTCGTTGTGATGTCCGCAGCCGATTCCAAACCGTAGGTTACGGTCGTCTTCGCAAAGCCCGCCAAACGCTTCCCATATTCGTCGTCAATATTAATCACGGCCACTTCCGGCACGCCCGCGCCGGTGCCGATAAACAATCGCCGCTTGGCCGCGAAGTAATCGTCAAAGGTCTTGTGATAGTCCATGTGCTCGCGCGTGAGGTTCGTGAACACCCCCGCGGCGAAGTGGCAGCCCCACAAGCGGTCCATCGAGAGCGCGTGCGAGCTCGCTTCAAGCACCGCATATCGCCCGCCCGCGTCGCGGGTCTCGGCCAGAAATCCCTGCAGATCCACCGATTCGGGCGTGGTATTTGGCGCCGGATAGTTGCCGGCCGGAGTGTGATACGCAATCGTGCCGAACAGGCCGGTCTTGGCCCCGGAAGCCTTGACGATCGAATCAAGGATCGAGGTGGTTGTCGTCTTGCCGTTCGTTCCCGTTACCGCGATGAGCTGAAGGGCGTCGGCCGGACGCCCGAAGAAATTTGCAGCGGTGATCGCGAGCGCTTTCCGAGCCTCCCGCACGCGAATCCATGGGACACCTGCAGGCAATGCCGTTGGCGGATTCTCTTCGCTGGCGATCGCCGCTGCGCCCTTGGCAATCGCGTCGCGCACGAACGCATTCCCATCGACTCTCGCGCCGTGCAGCGCAAAAAACAAAGTGCCCGCCTCCACTTTGCGCGAGTCACATGCCACTTGCCGAATTTCGATCTCCGCCGCGGCGGGCAGCAAGTCTGCTTCGACGTCTTTCAGCAGTGCCGCCAGTTTCATGTCTCCGCCTTGCGCGCGCCCCGACACACCAAAATTACGCTGCCGGACAACATCGTTTGCAACCGCTTTGCGTTCCGCCTCTTGAAGTAAACTCAATGGAATCCACGGCCAACATCAGCCGACCTCGTTTTCTTTCTAGTGCTTCGAACTCTTGCGCGGTTTCCCCGAACTAGCAGGCTTCGGCGGCGACGGCGTCCCGAACTGAACCGTGATCCTCGCCCCACGCTTCACTTGCGCACCTTCCGCTGGTGTCTGATCCGTAGCAAGATTGCTGCCAACCAGGATCGGGTCCAATCCCAGCCGCAAACACATCTCCGTAACTTCGCGCATCGTCTTCCCGGAAAAATCGGGAACCGTAATGTCACCACCCTCGTCAGCGCCCATCATGACTTCGGCCGATTTCGGTTTTGGCTCCGCGGCCTTTGCCGACGCTGCATCCATCTTAAGGTCCTCGGGCTGCGCGCTGAAATCGGCGGCCGTGAAGTCTTCCAGTGAACTTTCCTCAACTCCGCCCTGACGCAGGTACGCGGCCTGAATCAATCGTGGATTGAGCGGCACGTCGCGGGGCACCTCCAAATACGGTAGCACCTGCTCGGCGATGCGCTTGAAGACGGGTGCGGCAACAAATCCACCCTCGTGCAGACCCACCGGCGAATCCAGCGAAACCAGAATGGTCACCGCCGGATTGTTGATGGGCGCAAAGCCGGTGAACGAGGCAATCAGTTGCGTAGGCGAGTAGCGGCCAGTATTGGGATCGATCTTCTGAGCGGAACCTGTTTTTCCGGCAGCGGTCCAGCCGTCCAAACGTGCGAGGGTGCCCGTTCCGCCTGTCAAGACCACGCCTTCCATCAATCGTCGCAGTGTCGCTGCGGTTTCCGGACGGATCACTTGTCGCGGCTCAACCGTCGCCAATGGTCCCGTCGCCGGCAAAAGTTTTGAACCTCGGCGCACCTCAGCGATGACATGCGGCCGATAGAGTGTTCCGCCATTCGCGATCGCCGAGACGGCCGTCGCCAACTGAATCGGCGTCACGCCTACTTCTTGGCCCATCGAAATCGACGCCATGGAGATTCCACTCCAATTCTCCACTTTGCGCAGCAGTCCGCGACTCTCACCGGGCATGTCAACGCCGGTCGGTGCCCCAAAACCAAAGGCACGGATGTACTCGTAGAACTTTGGCTCGCCCACGAGTCCCGCGATCTTGATCGCGCCCACGTCGCTGGATTTCGCGAGAATGTCCGCCACAGTCAAAAGCCCAAACGGTTTGTGATCGTGAATGCGATGACCAGAGACGATGATCGACCCGTGCTCGCAATCGAAGATTTCGTCGGACCGCACCAGATTCTGGTCGAATGCCGCGGCCAGTGTGATCAGCTTGAACGTCGAGCCCGGCTCGTACACCGCGCTCACCGACCGGTTCATGCGCACATCCGCGGGCACGTTGGTCGCTGCATTCGGATTAAATCCCGGCCAATTCGCCAGCGCCAGAATTTCTCCATTGTTCGGGTTCATCACAATGACGCTGCCTGCCATCGCGTGCGTGGTGGCCATTGCCGTGGCCAGCTCGCGTTGCGCGATGTACTGGATCTTCTCATCCAGAGTCAGCACCACATTCGCGCCCCGTTCCCGCCGCGCTTCGCTGCCATCAAACCAGCGCTGTCGTGCGTCGGCCATCACTACAATCTTTTCGCTCTTGCCGCGGATCAAACTGTCCAGTTCGGATTCGATTCCTCCCAAGCCTCTTTCGTCGGGATCGACAAATCCCAGCACATGGGCCGCGAGATCGCGCTTCGGATAGAACCTCTGATTTTCGTCCTGGAAATAGACGCCTTTGAGGTTCAGCGCAGCAACCGCTTCGACTTTTTCTGGAGGCAGTTTCCGGGACACCCAGGCGAACGAGCGTGAAGCCTGAAATCGCTGCTCCAGCACATCCTGAGGCACATTCACAATGCCGGACAGCAAATGCGCCACCATCGATTCGTCCGCGATCTCCGCGGGCACCGCGAACGCTGACTTCACCGGCACACTCATGGCCAGCGGATGCATGCCGCGATCAAAGATCACTCCACGCTGCGGCGTAATTTCAACGGTGCGCTGCTGCTGTCTCTGCGCGCGTGCCAGGTAATCGCTGTGCCGTATGAGTTGCAGGTAGCCGAGACGCCCGAAAATCGCCAAGGCCCACAACATCGCCACTCCAGCGACTATTAGCAAACGGTTGGTCGCTGCACGATCACGGCTGGCGACGTGGGTTCGGTTCTTGTGCATGGGCACTCAGGTCAGCAAGGGCTCCGGTTGAAGGTTGATCTGAGATACGAATGAGAGAAAAAACGCCTCGGCTATGGACGAAGGCCGGATGGCCAGTGCGACCCTGACTGGGTCAGGGTCCACGGGGAGCCGCGCGGGGATGATCGAAAGCCTATTCGTGATTCGAACGCACATACCGGGCCGCCGCCACTTCCGCGCCGCTAGGCGCGTCGTATTCCTGGACCTGCGTCGGCATCGGCTGCGTTAAACCAAGCTGTCGGCGCGCGATCACATCAATCCGCCGCGGATCGCGCAACCCTTCAATCTCCAGCCGCAGTTCCGAGTTCAACGCCAGCGACTGCGTTTGCTTGGCTTTCAAGTCTTCCAACTGAAAACTGAGGTCGATACATCTGAAGTGCTGGTAGATGTACATCATCAAACAAGCCGCCACGATCGCGCCCAATCCCGCGGTGCGATAGTAGCTCCGCAAACGCACCGGCTCGACGTTGCGCACCAACCGCGAGTTATCGATTCGCTTGACGGTATGAAACTGCGTTGCCACCACTTGCTTCTTCCTCGACTTCATCCGACCACTCTTTCCGCGCACCGCAGCTTCGCACTTCGCGATCTAGGGTTCGCCGAAATCTCTCGCTCATTCGGCTGGATCACGTGTCTGGTCAGCACCCTCAGCGTTCCTGAGCGTTCGCCCTCTTGGAACGCGTGCTTTACCAATCGGTCTTCGCCTGAGTGATAACTCAACACCACCAGGCGTGCTCCAGAATTTAATGTGGCGGGGGTCCGAGAAAGAAACTGCCCGAGTGCCTCCATCTCTCGATTCACCGCTATCCGCAGCGCCAGAAACGTTTTTGTTGCGGGATGCAGTCTCTGCCTTCCCCATTGCTTTCGGGCCCCTGCCACAACCGTTGCCAGGTGCGCGGTGTCCCGTATGGGTCGCGCTCGTACGATCGCCCTGGCGATCCTTCTGGAATCGTGTTCTTCCGCTCCTTGATAGAGCGTGTCGGCTATCTCTTCCTCCGACCAGCGATTCACAATTTCGTCTGCCGTCAATTCGTCCTCGGCACTCATCCGCATGTCCAGCGGACCCGCCTCGCGAAACGAGAATCCCCGCGCGGCTCGATCAAGCTGCATGCTCGAAACCCCCAAGTCGGCCAAGACCCCGTCCACCCCGAGAATCCCCAACTCGTGCACGACCTCCGCAATCCTCGAGAACGACGACTCCACCAGCTTCACTTTCGTTCCAAAACTCTTCAGTCGCTCCGCTGCCAGTGCGAGTGCCTGTGCGTCCCGGTCCAGGCTGATCAACGTGCCGGACGACAGCTTTGCCGCTATGGCCGCCGAGTGGCCCCCGGCTCCCAGCGTTGCGTCGATGTAGATTCCATCCGGCTTTACGTCCAGCCATTCCAGCACCTCGTCCAGCATTACCGGCGTGTGTGGTTCTGCCCCGCTTCCCACCAGCGCCTCACCAATTCCTGAACACAGTTCCGGGCACACTTCGACCGCGACGCCAAAAACTCGTTTGCGCCTGTCCCATTGCTCAAGTTGGGTTACTTGGCCCCGACCTTACTTGCCCGATTTTTCCACTTCGCGACCTGGCCCGAATTACTTTCTCGACGTATCTGCCCCGACTTATATATTCAACGACTCAAAATCTTCATCCGTAAACGGCTCATTCTTAAGGCTATCGACGACCCGCGTATGGTTCATAACCTCCAGATAATTGAGGCTTCCGAACACATCCACTTCGCCCTTCATTTGAGCCGACTCCCGGAGCACCCCAGGCAACAGCAGCCTGCCCTGCCCATCCAACTCTACCGTTTGTCCGAAATAGCTGGTCCGCAGTAAGAATTTTCGCTTGCCTTGGTGCTGCGATGGCAACGCCGCGAGCTTGTCTTCGATCTCCGACCAAACCCGCAAAGGATAAATTCGCGCGTCTTCCCCGGAAATACTCGTGATATAAAACTGCGTGCCGTATTCCTTCAACTCTTCGAGAAACTGGGCAGGCACCTTCAGACGACCCTTCTCGTCGACCTTCGCCGGACAGTTTCCCCGCAGCTTCATACGCCCCGTTTACCTCGACCCTCTTTGCGATACTTCGTACAAAGACCGACTTCGGGTCGCCGTTGAAGAAGAAGTGGTATCGAATGCCCCGTTGCACCACAGCCCTCAAATCTATTCTTGCTTCGATCTGTTTTGGTCTGCCCTGCTCTACTGCGATCTACTTTGCTCTACTGCCGACCACTTTGCTCCACTTGAGGCCACATGATATTCGCATCTCACACCTTGTCAAGAGAAAACTGTAGATTCGTAAAAAAATTGTTGAGGAAAAGCTGTGGGCCCGATTGTGGAATCTTTCGACGCTACGAATTGTGCACGATTAGCGAGCGAAACTCTACATTTTGTGGTGCAGTTGGCGCGGTCTCTTCGCCAAGTCTAACCCGATGATACCTAGTTATCAATGAGGCACCGAGTCAAGGTTCCTTCGTCTGCTGTTCGCCAGAAAAAAACGACGGTTACAAATACGTTTCCGTCAGAGCGCGTCACCAGGACCTGTATCGACATAATTTGTGCGAGGAGGCATTACGCGAGCGCGAGGTTTTGAAGGGCTTGACCGGGCACTGGCAGATGCCCTCGCTAAATCGTTGGATGGCTTTCCCGATAAACGCCCAGTCGGAAACTGACACGATACTGAACCATGTTCGGCTTCCCTTTTTGCTGCGGATCATGCTATTATCCTTGGGTCGCACCGTCCCGATTTCAAGGAGCCACCCATGGAATGGACCACACCGCAGCACGAAGAAATCGATCTGAACTGCGAAATCAGCTCGTACGCCAACGCGGAACTCTAGTTTTTCGACTTTAAGTGTCTTAGGCTCCCGCTTTCAGCGAGCTAAGCCCTGTAGCGGCCGCTTTCTGAAGCGGGCGCTTTTGCGTTCGGCAGCCGGAAACTCCGTAATCCCTGCGTCTCCAGTCTTTGTCACCCGTTAGGCTCCCCATGCGCATTAAAATCCTAGGCTCAGCAGCCGGAGGCGCCTTCCCACAATGGAACTGCTCCTGCCACAACTGCCGCCGGCTCCGCCAGGGCAAATTCCAAGGTAAGCCGCGCACCCAAACGCAAATCGCGTTCTCTCCTAACGGCAAACTCTGGTTCCTGGTAGGTGCCTCACCCGACCTGCGAACCCAGATCCTCGCGACGCCGGAACTTGCTCCCAGCAATCAAGACGCGACCCACTCCCCGATCGCGGGCATCTTCTTACAGTCCGCCGACGTGGACTCCTTAATGGGCCTGCTCCATCTGCGCGAATTCCAGACCTTCTTCCTCTTTGCTACGGCATCTCTCCAACGCATCGTGAAAAAGGAAAACAAAATCTTCAGCGTCCTCGATCGCGCCGACCCGCCCGTCCAGTGGCAAACCCTTTCGAGCAAAGGCCGCCTCGGCTGCCACCTCTCCGAGAGCCCCGGCGAAGCCCCGGTGTTCGTTTGCGCCACGATCCCGCTCGGCGATTCCTATCCCGACTACGTCAGCGACGAACTAAAACGCAATCTGCCCGTCGACGAAGCCACCATCGGCTGCAGCTTCGAGCAAAACGGTAAGAGCGTCTTCATCGCGCCGTCGCTCTCCGGCCGCAATCCGGAATGGGCCAAATTCGCCGCCGCGAGCGATCTAACATTAATCGACGGCACCTTCTGGAGCGACGACGAACTCATACAAACCGGTCGCAGCAAGAAAACCGCCCGCGACATGGGCCACCTGCCGCTCTCCGGCCCGGGCGGCCTGCTCGAGCAATTTCCCCACGGCGCGAAGTGCCGCCGCGTCCTGATCCACATCAACAACACCAACCCCATCCTCGACGAAGACAGCCCCGCCCATCGCACCGTGCTGGAAGCCGGCTTCGAAATCGCCTACGATGGCATGGAGTTTCAACTGTAAAGGGGGTCGGACCTTTAGGTCCAACATTGTTCCAGTCCAGAGCGATGGGCTTCAGCCCCTGAGGAATTGAGTTCAACTATTTTATGGCCACAGAAACAATCCCCGAGAAACCGCCACTCTCCGAAGCCGAGTTTATTGCCGGCTTTCACGCCATCGGCGAAGAGCGCTATCACCACAAGCACCCGTTCCATCTGCTCATGCACGAGGGCAAGCTCACCCGAGGCCAACTACAAGCATGGGCCCTGAATCGCTACTACTACCAAAACCGCATCCCCATCAAAGACGCCGCCATCTTGGCCCGCAGCGAAGATCCTGCCTTCCGCGTAGCCTGGCGTAAGCGCATCCTCGACCACGACGGCGACGGCACCAAGCCCGGCGGTATCGAGAAGTGGCTGCGCCTGGTGGAAGCCACTGGCCTCAGGCGTGAACAAGCTCTAAACGGCGACGGCATTCTCCCGGCCACGCGCTACGCAGTTCAAGCGTACGTAGACTTCGTCTCCACCCGATCGCACCTCGAAGCCGTAGCCTCCTCGCTAACCGAATTGTTCTCGAAAAAACTGATCACCCTACGAGTCGACCGCCTGCGCCAATATTACCCGTGGCTCTCCAACGGCCTGGACTATTTCGACGGCCGCATGACCCAAGCCCCGGAAGACGCTGACTTCGCCCTAGCGTATGTCGTCAAACACGCGCGCACCCGCGAACAGCAAGACCAAGCCCACGCCGCCCTCCGCGCCAAATGCGACATCCTCTGGGCCCAACTCGACGCCCTCCATTTCTCATACGTGAATCCCGGATGGCCCCCGCCCGGCGCATTCGTTCCAAGCGAGCAAACCGCATGACGCACGTCTCGGAGAATGTAGGGGCGCGCTTCAGGGCGTCCCTCTTCGATTGCAACGGAGGCGCACAATGACCCTCGACCTCCAATCCCGGCCCCGCTTAGCCCCCGGCGTTCGCCTAGGCCAAAACAACAACCAACAAGTCCTCCTGATGCCCGAACGCGCCCTCCGCCTGAACGGCCCCAGCCTCGAAATCGTCCAACGCTGCGACGGCCAACACACCGTCGAGCAGATCATCACCGAGCTCCAGCAACTCTATTCCAAAGCCGAACCCGCCAAGGTGGAGACTGACATCCTCGGCTATCTCCAACTCCTCAACGATCAGCGCGCCCTCGATTTCGAACCCTAGTTCTCACCGTGCGGCTTCATTCTTCGCCAGGTAATTGCATAACTCAATGCCCCCGGCTCCCTGACTTCCTTATCTGAAAACACCAGTAGGTCATCCCGGAACGTATAAGCACGCGGCTGTGTAGTTCCCTCAAAGTTTGGCTGCCAGGCTATTTCTGGATAGTGAGTCATCATGTGCTTAGCTTCATCGACTTCAAATCGCCCGCAATATGCGACCAGCCCGTCTATCGCTGCGATTTTTTCCGCAGCCGTAGGGTGACCAACGTCCTTCCACGCCGTCAGGTTGGGATTCACCAACTGCGCGCACATATGGCCATCCGCCGTATACATCAGATATCCCCTGCCATTCGCGCCGAGCTCCGGATACGGACGCTTCGAACCGTCCTTCATCAGGTACTCGGTTGAAACCAGCTCCCACGATCCCACGAACCCATCGCGAGCCGAAACGATTCCGCTAGCGCCGGGCTTATAGATCGGTTCCTGACCAATGCCTGGCAATTCAGGATGGCCAGAGCCACGATTGCAAGAATGAACTTCGATTTCATTGATCCTCCGCTTCGGCTCATCGAACTTATCCGCGGCCACGAGGGGCTCATAGCCGACCTCGCTACCCGGCACAATCTCCCGCTGTCGCACTCTATCCTCAATTCACCGGTTAAGGACCAATCTTGACCACATTAACTTGCCCTCAGAACCCGGAAAAGCGACGATGGTGGTTAGGATTCTGATCGAAATGGCCGCCACCAATCCCCTGGCTCTAATCGCGGAACTCACTCACCGCTGCCCACTTCATTGCGTCTATTGCAGCAATCCGCTCGAAATGACGGCCCGCGCCGAAGAACTTTCAACGGAGATCTGGTCCCACGTCTTTCGCGAAGCGGCCAAACTTGGCGTCCTTCAAGCCGACCTCACCGGAGGCGAACCACTAGCCCGCCCAGATATCATCGACCTCATCCGCGCCGTCCGCGCAGCCGGCCTGTACGTAAACCTGATCACCTCGGGCATGCCCATGGACGAATCCCGCCTCGTCAGTCTCGTCGAAGCAGGCCTCGATCACCTTCAACTCAGCTTCCAAGCCGCCCGCGAAGTCACCGCCCAGGAAATCTCCAACACCAAATCCCACACCCAAAAACTCCGCGTTTTGGAATGGCTGAAAAAAGTCCGCGTAGCGGTAACCCTGAATTTCGTAATCCACCGCCGCAACATCGACCAAATCGAAGAAATGCTGGAGATCGCCGAAACTTCGAGCGCCACCCGCATCGAGTTCGCTAACGTTCAGTATTACGGCTGGGCCTTCGCCAACCGCGAAAACCTGCTACCCACTCGCACGCAACTGGATCGTTCGCTGGGGGTAATCAAGAGCGCCGAAGAACGCCTGCGCGGAAAGATCCGCATCGAATCGGTAGTCCCCGACTACTACGCGAAATATCCCAAACCCTGCATGGGCGGCTGGGGCCGCAAACTCATGCTGATCACGCCAAACGGCGACGCACTCCCTTGCCACGCCGCTAAAGTGATTCCCGGCCTGCAATTCGCCAATGTGAAAGAAAGCAGTCTGCGCGAAATCTGGGAGAGTTCTCCGGCGTTCCAAAAATTTCGCGGCGAAGACTGGATGCAAGCTCCCTGCAAGACCTGCGACCGCCGCACCCTCGACTTCGGCGGCTGCCGCTGCCAAGCCCTCCTGCTAGCCGGCGATGCCGCTGCCACCGATCCGGTCTGCTCGCTGTCCCCCAACCGTCCCAAAGTCGACGCCATCCTAACCAACCTGAACAACCCCGTAGAGGCGGGCCTCTACGCTGAGCCTCGAAGCGCCCCGCCCGCTGAACCCGCGCTGACCAAGCCCAATTGGCTCTATCGCCCAAACCCAGCCTAATCCATCTGCGGCACCGCAACTTCGGCGGCGCGCAACCTCATCACCACCCGAAACACAAAAATCAAACTAGCCATCAACACGATCACGCCAAATACCGTCAACGTTCGCGGCGCACCGATATGCTTCGCGAAGCCCCCCGCGATCAGCGACCCGATCGGCTGCACGCCCATAAACATCGTCGCGTACACCGCCATCACCCGCCCGCGCAACTCATCCGGCACGCGATTTTGCACAGTTGTGTTGGTCGCCGCCATCAGTGACGTAGCCGCAAATCCCACTACAAACAAAACCCCCGCAGACAGCCAAAATATGTGAGACTCCGAAAACACAATCAAGCACACGGAGCAAATCACCGCCATCGTCGCAATCCACCGCGCTAGACCCCTAAAACTAGTCCGCGCTGCAAAATGCAGAGCGCCCAGCGCCGCGCCAACCCCCGCGGTACTCAACAGCACCGAGAATCCGAGGGCCCCGTGATGCAACACGTCCCGCGCAAAAACCGGCAGAAACACGGAATACTGCAGTCCAAACAAACTCAGCACGCTCAGCAGCAGCAGCGCCGAGCGGGTCGGCATATCTCTCATGGCGTAGCGAAAGCCCTCCAGAAAATTTCGCAGCGGCGAACCCTGCACCGGCCGCGGCTCAAATTTAGGAATGCGCATAGCCAACAACGCGATAATCACCGCCACGAAACTCAACCCATTGAGAAAGAAACACCAGCCCTCATGGACGTACGCAATCACGAATCCCGCGATCGGCGGTCCAATCACACGCGCGCTGTTGAACATCGACGAATTCAAAGCGATCGCGTTAGGCAGGTCCTCCTTACCAACCATCTGCACAATGAACGCCTGGCGGATCGGCACATCAAACGCATTGACGATGCCCACCAGGAACGCGATCAAAATCAGGTGCCACACCTGAAGTAAATGCGTAAACGTCAGCGCCGCCAGCGTAAACGCCAGAATCATCGAAGCCGTCTGCGTCCAGATCACGCCCAGATGGCGGTTGTACCGGTCGCCGATGTACCCGCCGACCGAAGCCAGCACCAGAATCGGAATCTGGTTCGCAAATCCAAAAACGCCCAGCAGAGCCGCCGAATTCGTTAACTTGTAGACGAGCCAAAGTTGCGCGGTAGATTGCATCCAGGTCCCGATCAACGAGACCAGCTGCCCCGCGATAAACAGTTGGAAATTTCGATGTCGCAATGCGCCAAAGCGCGTGGACACGAGGAAGTAGCCCCTTCAGTCGCGAAGATGCGACACAACAAGAATTAATTACGATGACGTGAGAAAACAGAAGTGTCAATAAAGGTTCGACCCGAAGATAAAACCAAATTGTACCGATGATCAAAAAATGTTCGCGATTTCTTGAAGGGGCGCAGCCGGGTGCCGCACCCTTGGTTTTCAAAGGGTGCGGTTGTTGACTTTTCGACGTAGATACAAAACTGATCCACCGCTCGTGCGCCATCGAAAAATATAAAGAAAAGGTGCAGCCACAGCCCTTTAGGAAAACTCAAATCCAACACCACTTTCGACTGTCAACTTCCTTTCCCGTTACTCGTTCGGCGGCTCCATCGCCCCGCCCACATGCAAGTGGCTCAAATCCCGCAAGGTCGACCGATCTTCCTCGCTCATCCCCCGCGTAAAATTCGGATCGTTCAACCGCTGATTCCTCGCATACTCCGGCATATTCTGCAGCACGCGCAATCTCTGCCGGATCGCCTGCTTCCGATCGGGCGGCATTTGCCTCCATCGCGGCAACACATCGGTCCGCACGTGCTCCCGCTGCTCCGGCGTCATGCGGTTCCACACTTGCGCGCGGTCACGCAACACCTGCTGCTGTGCCGGCGGCAAACGCCGCAAGCGCTCTTCATTCTGTAGCAACTCTCTGACGGTCCTGCGGGGTCATATTTCGCCACCGCTCTTGTACGTTCGGTGGCGTAGCCGTATTACTATTCCCGTTGCGGAGCATTCTGCGCGTTGCCCGCGTTCGGAGGACGATCGTTCCTTGCGTTGTTATGTCCTTCGTTCCCCGAAGGCGCAGGCGCGCTATGCGGCGCCGGCGATACCTGCGGCGGACGGTGCTGCGCCGCCGCGGCCGGCCAGGCCATCGCCACGGTGAGCCCCAGCCCACTCAACCATCTACCGAATTTGCGCCCGCATTTCATATTTCATCTAAAGGTCATCGCGCCTACATCTGTGTATTCGGGTTCACGTCTTGCTGATTCGCATCATCGCTCTGCGACAACGGCAAATCGCTTAGCGCATCGAAGTTCGACAGCACATCGAAATTCTCCAGCACTGGCAGATCGCTCACGACCGCTTCCTGGACCCGGATCTCCCGCCAGACCAACCATCGAATCACTCGGCCGCGATCCAATCCAAACCGTCGCCACCAGCAGCATCGCCGCCGCAAACACCACCCGCAGTGACGGCGCAAATACCGCCCACCAGCTCTGCTTCACCGGCTCCGCCGCCACGCGCGCCCGCACCCGCGCGTCAAACGCGCCTGAAGGCTCGATCTGCGGCAATTCATCCAGCAAGCCCGACAACGCGCGGAATTCATTCACACGCAGAAGGCACGCCGCGCAAGTCTTCAGATGCGCCTCCACTTCGCGCATCTCGCTCGCCTTCAAGCCGCCCATCCACATACGGCAAAATCCGGTTTTCCATTCGATTGCAACTCATAACGCCATCCTTACTTCATCTGGTCTACTACCAAGCTCTGAATCCTTCTCTTCCTCAATTCATTACCTCTTTACTTAATTACTTCTTCATTTCCCCGTCTTGCCACCAACGGCGCCAACTCCACCCGCAACGTCTCATAAGCCCGAAACAACAACGACTTCAACGCACTCTCCGAACACTCCAAAATCTTGGCAATCTCGTTGTAGTCCAGCTCCTGATACTTGTGCAGCAGCACCGCCGCCCGCTGCTTCTCCGGCAATTTCTCGATCGCATGCCGGATCATCTTCTTTCGCGCTTCCTCCACCAGATGCTGTTCGATGTCCGGATGTTTATCCGCAACATCCAGCGGCCGCTCGTCGCCGTCCTCGGCATCCGCTGTCATCGGCGCATCCAGCGAAATCTCCATCCGCTGGTGCCGCGTTGTCGCGCACCGAATTCAACGCCAGATTCGTAGCGATCCGGAACAGCCACGTCGTGAATTTCGCGCTGGGCACGTAGTCCGCCCGTGCTCGATACACCCGAATGAAAACTTCCTGCGCCAGGTCTTCCGCCTGCTCCCGGTTTCGCACCATCCGGTACAGGAAGTTAACCAGCGGACTCCGATAGCGATGCAACAGAAGCGCGAACGACTGTTCGTCGCCCGCCTTCACGTCCAGCATCAGCTGTACGTCCGACCTGGCCATAGCCGCCACACTGTATCAAACACGTGGTTTGTCAGGAAGTTGCAACTAGGAGGGGGACGCCCAAATCATTGTAGTGGCGGGTCTTTAGACCCGTCACCCCGGCCTAAATCTACAATTCTGTAGCGAAATAAAAGCGAAGCTCTAAACGTGAAACAACCGCTCCATTATCAACAAACTGACCACACCCACGAACACCAGCAGTGCCATCCGCCAGTTGGGCTCCCGGTTCACCTCCGGTAGCAAATCCGTAGCCGCCACATATAAGGTCACCCCGCCCGGAAACCGGCAGCGCGTATTTAAGCTGCCCCTGCAGCGCGCTAGTCAGCAAAACTCCTAACAGCGTTGCCACCCCTAGTAACCCGGCTGCCAGAATGGCGTTGCGCTTCCCCATCCCGCTCGCCAGCACCACCGACGCCACCGTGAACCCCTCCGGCAGCTTGTGCAAAAACACCGCGACAAAAATCACCACTCCCAGCCAGGTGGAAACCAGGAAGCCCGCGGCGATCGCCACCCCGTCAAAAAAAGTGTGAATTCCCAACCCGAGCAGCACCGTGGTACGCGCATGCGTGATGGCGGACCTCCTCACTATGCGTCTCTTCCCCAAAATGAAAATGAGGCGCAATGCGTGTGTTCGAATAAATGTACGAGGAAAAATCCGATCAGGACATAAAGACAGAGCCCGCTCACCCGAAAGCCGCACCGACTCCGGGATCACCTCAACAAACGCCACCGCCAACATATACCCAGCGCCTAGCGCCAAAAAATACTGCAAATACTTCCGCGACCAATCCCCGCGCACCACAAAGTACCCGCCAATTAAATTCCCCGCTGCCGCCATCAACCCCAGCAGCGCCGCCAACCCCGTCCGGAATGCCAGACTATGCATCGAGTAAGTAGCACAGGCACTCCTGCCTGTGCCTCAACACAGCTCCATTGACGATGACCCGTTCGGCGAAACACCCCTGCCAACTCCAAAATCTCCGCGCCCTCCGTGCTCCAACCTCTGTGCTCTCTGCGTTAAATCTTTCTCTTTCTTCTTCGTCTTTAATCTTCTTCGTCTTTTTTCGTTGCGTCATTACGTCTTTACTTCATTACTTCATGAACTCATCCAGTATGCCGGAACAAAATCACATCCCCTTCCTGCACAATATATTCCTTCCCCTCCAACCGCACCTGCGCCTTCTCCCGCGCCGCCGCAATACTCCCCGCCGCCAGCAAATCGCTCCACTTCACCACTTCCGCCCGAATAAATCCCTTCTCAATATCGCTATGAATCGCCCCAGCCGCCTTAACCGCGGTAGCACCCTTGCGAATCGTCCAAGCCCGCACCTCCGGCTCCCCCGCCGTAAAAAACGAAGTCAGCCCCATCAACTCATACGTCGCCCGAATCAACCGGTTCAACCCCGGCTCCTTCAATCCATACGAAGCCAGCAACTCCGCCGCTTCCTTCTCGTCCATCTCCGCCAGCTCCGCCTCTAGTCTTCCGCAAATCGCCACCACCGCCGAGTTCGGCTTCCCTGCCAGCGCCCCCAACTTGTGCCGCTCCACAGCCGAATCCAGCTTATCCGCCTCGTCATCCCCAACATTCAACACATACAACACCGGCCGCGCCGACAAAAACAAAAATCCCCCAATCGGTTTGCCGCTCATCCGCCGTTAACTCCAACTCCCGCAGAGGCTTCTCCGCCTCCAAATGAGCCTTGCACTTCTCCAAAACGTTCTTCTCCAAAACCAGCAAAGGCTCGCTCTTCTTCTTCAGATCCTTATCCACACGTTCCAACCGCCGCGTAATCTGGTCATGATCCGAAAGGATCAGCTCCAATTCCAGATTCGTAGCATCCCGCAGAGGATCGATACTCCCCTCCGCATGCGGCACCGAAGGATCATCAAACACCCGAATCACGTGCGCGATCGTATCCACCTCGCGCAGAGGAGCCAAAGCATCGCGGTTGCGTTCCTTCTGCATCCCGCCCAGATCCACATACTGCACCGTCGCGTACGTTATCTTCTTAGGGTTGTACAGCTTGGCCAACTCGAGCAATCGAGGCTCCGGCACCTTAGCAACGCCAACATGCGTCCCCTGCGACCCGGCCTTCCCCTCCACGTTGGCTTTCGTGAGGATCCGGAACAGTGTGGTCTTCCCAACCTGTGGTAGTCCAATAATTCCAGTCTGCATAAACCCGAAAGTTTAGCACACACCGCCACGACAACATTTGTCGGGGCGCAGCACCGCTGCGCCCCATCTCGGTCACCCCGCTCAACTTTCCCTGCCTTCTCCGTTTGTACTCTTCTCCGTGTCTAGCGGCTTGCTCTTGTAAGCGCGCCGATTCGGCTCCCCACCGAACTAATGTATCTTGTCCCTGAAAGGATCATACATGCAGGCAACAGCGTCCACGCCGTCGAACTCGTCTTTCTCCTCCTCCTTCTCTTCGTCGTCGTCTTCGCCTCCCTCGCCCGCAAAATGCAAATTCCCTACCCGATCGTTCTCGTAATCGCCGGCCTGTTCCTCAGCTTCATTCCCGGCATCCCACAAATCTACCATGAGCCCCGACATCATCTTTCTCGTCGTCCTGCCTCCTCTACTCTACGCGGGCGCTTGGTTCACCACGTGGCGCGATTTTTCCTACAACATCGTCAGCATCCTTTTTCTCGCCTTCGGACTCGTCGGCTTTACCGTATTGGGAGTCGCCGAAGCCGCCCACTATTCGTTCGCCCCTTTGATCTTCGGCTCGGCGTTGTCCTTGGCGCGGTAGTCGCCACCACCGACACCATCGCCGCTACCTCCATCGCCAGGAGCTCGGTCTGCCTTCAGCGCATCGTCGACATTCTCGAAGGCGAAAGCCTCGTCAACGACGCCACCGGTCTCCTCGCTCTCGAATTCGGCGTCGCCATGGTCGTCCACGGGACTAACTCCAACGGTCGTCGGGGGTTTTCTTCGCTTGACCTGGCTCGTCGGCGCCGGCATCGCCATCGGCTTGGTCATCGCCCTTATCGATCAACGCATTGAGCGCTATCTCGACGACGGCCCCATCGAAGTCGTCCTTAGCATCATGGTTCCGTATGCCGCCTATTTCGCTGCCGCAATCCGCCCACGCTTCCGCCGTTCTCTCCGTCGTAGCGTGCGGTCTTTACCTCGGCCGCAGAGAGTCACAATTGTTTTCTCCCAGCGTGCGTCTGCAAGCAACCGTCTTCTGGAGCTCGTTCACCTTTGCGATGAACGGGTTGGTGTTCGTCCTGATCGGCCTGCAACTCCCCTTCGTCCTCGCCGGCATCCACGACTATCCGATGCACACCCTTCTTCTCTACGGGGGCGTCTTCAGCGCTCTCGTCATCGCTTCTGCGTCTGGCATGGCTTTATCCCGGCGCCTATATCGTGCTAATGTGATTCGTCGCCAAATTTTCCATCACAAGCGCAGAATCCGCCGGCGCGAGCGGATCTTCATCGTCGGTTGGGCTGGAATGCGCGGCGTGATCGCGCTCGCCGCCGCGCTGGCCTTGCCGGAAACTCTCGCCGACGGCAGTCCCTTCCCACAGCGCAACCTGCATCATTTTTCTGACCTTCTCCGTCATCCTGGTCACGCTGGTTCTTCAGGGACTGACCCTGCCCCCGCTGATTCGTGCTCTAGGCTTGGCCGGTAAGCAGGAGCCCCCGATCTGGAAGAACAAGAAGCTCGCCGCAGCATGGTCGAGGCCGCCCTCGAACACATTAAAAGCACCCGCGCCGAGGAGGACACTCACCACCTGGCCGCCGCATACGAGGACGCGATCACCCGCTACAAGCGGCGCCTCGCCGCCATCACCGGCGAAGGCTACGCCGATCACGGCATCGACGCCGATGATCACGCTCAGTTTGTGGAGCTTTCTCGGCGACTTCTTCGCCTCGAACGAGCGACCGCCGTGCGCCTCCGCAACGAAGGCCGCATCAACGACGCCGTTCTTCGCCAACTCGAACGCGAACTCGACCTCACCGAAACCCGCCTCGACCCCGCCGCCCGCTCCTAGCCTGTTTCCCTGTAGCGGCCGCTTTCCGAAGCGGGCGCATTTTCACTCCGACACGAATCCAATCGAAGCCGCTTGCTCGCAACCTCAATTTGTCTTGATTCTATGCCGTGGCCGGGATCGCCTTCCCAGCAGGGGCCTTCTTCACGAAAATCTTGAACAGCGTCGCATTCACTAAAATCGTCACCAGCGACGCCACCAGCGTCGCGTTGTAGATCGCCGGGGTAATCAACCCCGCTCTCAGCGACACCTGCGCCAAGATGAACGAAAACTCGCCAATCTGCGTCAACCCCATCGCCACGCGTCCCGCCGTCGATGTCGGATACCTGAATAGCCTCACCACTCCAAACCATGCCGCGAACTTCCCCGCCAAAATTAACCCCACCAGCACCAGAATAATTTGCCACGATGCAGCCCAGGTGCGCGGATCGATCAGCATCCCCACCGACACAAAAAACACCGCCACAAAAGCGTCCCGCAGCGACAACGTTTGATGCTCCAGCTTCTTCGCAAAGTCCGAACTCCCCAGAAACATCCCGCCGAGAAAGGCCCCCAAAGCCAGCGACAACCCAACCGCTTCGGTCAGCGCCGCAATGACCAGGCATATCGTCAACGCCAGCAGCAGTGATATTTCGTCGTTGCATGTCCGTTCCACCCACGCCAGCAGCTTCGGCATCAATTTCCACGCAGCCAGCACAATGGGAATCAGCAAAAGCAATGCCTTGCAGATTTTCCACGCCACCTGCCCATAATCGGCCCCGCCCTCAGTTCCCAAGCCCGGCAACAACACCGTGAGAATCACCACCACCAGGTCTTCCACCAAAGTCAACGCGATCATCACGCGCCCCGCATCGGTGCCCATCTCGCCACGGTCCATCAGCATCCGCATCAAGACCATCGTGCTGGCCACCGAAACGATGCACCCCACCGCCAAACCCTGCAGCAAGGGCCAACCCATCAGCGCGCCCACACCGATGCCAAGCCCCACCGACAGCAATACACCTAGCGGCGACCCCACCAAAGCCACCCACTTCACCCGCAAAAGATCCGGAATCGAAAACTGAATTCCAACGGAAAACATCAGCAGCACAACCCCGACTTCCGCCATCAGCTCAAATACGTGAACATCATGCACATGCGGCCCAGGCGTCAGCGGGCTAAGAATCAACCCCGCCACCACATACCCCAACAAAATCGGCTGCCCGATCCGCCAAGCCAGGAATCCGCAGGCCAGCGCAGCCGCAAAAACCATCGCAATATCGCGAAAAATCAGTGTGCTCTCAGCCAAGAAGGTGAACTCCCAATGGCGAATTTCGGCGGCGAGTATACCATCCACCGAATTTCTGCCTCGCCGTATTCAGATCCGTTTGCCGGCCCATGCCGAAAAATACCGAACTATCCGTGACCTTTGACTACCATGAGCCCCCGAAGGTGCTCCCAACCACTGCCCCTTTGTGTTAAGTCTTTCTCTTCTCTGCGAATCCTCAGCGCCCTCTGCGTCTCTGCGTTAGAATTGATTTCTCCTTCGATTACTCTCTCTTCCCACCACTTTTCTCCACGCCCCACCTGCGCTATCGTTTTCGTTCCATGTCCTCGCCCACGCCGACCCTTCCCTTCGATCTAGCCGCCGCCATGGCCCACCTCTCCGCCAAAGACGAAAAACTAGCCCTGCTCATCGCTGAAATGGCCAAATTCGAAATCGACATGACCGCCGCCCAATCCCCCTACGAAGCCCTGATGGAATCCATAGCCTACCAATCCATCTCCGGCAAAGCCGCAGCCACCATCTTTTCCCGCGTCAAAGCCCTGGGCACTAACGGTCACCCACCCACGCCACAGCAAATGCTAAAGCTCCGCAAACAAACGCTCCGCAAAGCAGGCCTCTCCGGCGCAAAAGTCTTAGCCATGAAAGACCTGGCCAAGAAAACGATCGAAGGCATCGTCCCCACCCGCGAAGCCGCCTGCAAACTGTCCGACGAAGAACTCGTCGAGCGCCTGGTCTCCGTCCGAGGCATAGGCGCCTGGACCGTAGAAATGTTCCTGATCTTCAATCTGGGCCGCCCCGACGTCCTGCCCATCCATGACCTGGGCGTAAAGAAGGGCTGGTCCGTCACCTACGGCAAGAAACACATGCCCAAGCCGAACGAACTGTTAGCCTTCGGCGAACAATGGCGCCCCTATCGCACCATAGCCAGCTGGTACATGTGGCGAGCGTTCGAGCGCGCCGGCTACGCCATAACCAACAAAGTCCGCCCCCCAAAGGTCCGCCGCAAACCCCAAAAGACGAAGCCGGCCAAACAAAGTCGGAAACACTTATAGGGTCTCTAAATTCACATTTCTGTTTACAGGACCTAGCGAGAACTCACTGCAGCCTTCCAGGTGGGTGGCCAGTGGATGCCTTGCAAATCGTGCAGTTCCGACAACCACCACATACTGGTACAAATAACAGTGGATTGCGAACACGTTTGTTTAGTATCCCTCCTTAATTCTGGAGATGTTGACGTAACCCGGTGTGGCGGCCACCTTCTATCAGTCAGATCTCGGGTCATTCGGCAATCATCGGCCAAGTTGGCGTAACGGTTTCGCCCGACCTAAAAACCGCCTTTTTCCTCCTTTTCCTTTTCTCGATTGGCTATCGCACAGGGCCGCAGTTCTTCAGTATTCTCAGGTCGCATGGTCTCCCGCAGGTCGCGCTGACCGTCATCTTCTGCATCTCGGCGCTCGCTATCGCATACGGCGCAGCCCGCCTCTTCCGTTACGACGCAGGAACCGCGGGGGGACTCATGGGCGGCGGTACGACCGAGTCGGCTACGGTTGGGACGGCGACCGATGCAATAAACAGGCTCGGCCTTGATGCCGCCGCCACGCGAACTCTTCTCTCGAATGTCGCCGTCGCGTTCGCCGTGACATACTTTCTCGGGGTTCTTTCCACTGTGACGTTTCTCGCACGCGTAGCGCCGCGCATTCTCCGCGTCGATCTTGCTGCTGAGTGTGCGCAGCTCGAGCGCGAAATGGGATTAGTCAGCGAGGAAGTTACCGCAACTGGCTACAAGGAGTTCGCGATAAGAGCATATCGGGTCGAAGGTGACCGCTTCGCTGGCAAGACTGTTCGCGAGGTCGAGGAGTCGCTGGCCTCGGACGGCAAGCGCCTCCTCGTGCACCGTATTCGACGTGATGAAGAGATCCAGCTTGCCGCGCCCGATTTCTTAATTCGGCGCGGCGATGTTATCGCGCTGGCTGGCCGTCGTGGGATGGTCATCGATGTGCAACCTGCGATCGGATCCGAGGTCGACGACAAAGCGCTCCTCGACTTCCCTGTTGAATCGGCGGATGTCGTGCTAACCGAAAAAGCGGCACTGGGCCCATCACTAGGGGACTTCATCAAGCGCGGGCCGATCTCGTGCGCGGCGTCGCAGTGAGGAAGATCGTCCGCGCCGGTGCTGAACTGCCGATTACGCTGGCGACCGTGCTTGTGCGAGGGGACGTGATCACCTTAGTTGGCATTCCGGAGTGCGACCTGTAAAGCTGCTGAAAATGATTGTCTGGAGAGGAGGAACTCGATCAGACCGCGCGTCTCATCGCGCGTAGCCTACAAGGCAGAGCGGGGAGGCAACGAACTGTTCTGGAGCTCTTGGAAAATGTACCCACGCTCGCAAGAGCGGCACCGAAACCGCGAGGCCACGGTGTATCTGCCAGCATGAGGTGGAGCGGGCCTAGGCTTGGTCGTAGGGTCAGAATATACAAATGCTCGCAAGCGTCGTCAGCCGAAGAGAGCCTAACATGCTGCGCGGCTCTTCTTGCAGGGAGTGCCGAGGCTTCCGGTTCCTCGGCCATGGGTAAACAACACTGCCGGCGTATCGAGCAGACCTAACCGATCGCGTCATTTCAGCGGAACAGGATAAGCCCGTAGCGCTCCTCGCAAGGGGAAAGTCCATCGCAAGATGGACCGATGGCGATGCGGGTAACGGAAATGGGAGCAAGCGAAGACTGCCCTGTAATCGGGCAGATAGGAGGTTGCGTCGCCTCGGGGGACAACATCACCTCGCCGGAAACGGAGCTGACTTCCCGTTGGTGCTCAAGCTCGAGACCTCTTGAGGAACCGATGTATGAAGCAAAGCAAATGATGACGGCGCAAGCCGTTGGTGCAGCTTCACACATGGTTGGTGGATTTTCCACCGCCGTGCGAATCGGCAGCAAGCCAGTATCGAGTAGGCCTTATTCGTTTTGCATCAGGCCGCGTCCTCGTTTTTTCAGGGGGGCGTTTTTGGGTGCTCGAGCCGGATGACGGGAAACCTTCAAGTCCGGTTCTTAGAGGGCTGGGCGCCAGCAATGGCGCCTGGCCACTCAACAAGTGTGGCGCGCGTCGCCAAGGAGATCGGGTACGTCGATCGGCCCACGAAAGTGACCGAAATGGCGCTGGTGGCTGCGGCCATATTCATCGGCGGCGCGATCGGTATTCCCGCATTGCGTCTTGGTGGTATCGAGCTGGGCTTAAGCGAGAGTGTTAGCGTTTTGCTGGGCGGGCTTGTCCTCGGTTGGATGCGATCGGTGAATCGCCGCATTCCGCGCCTGCCGGAAGCGGCGGTATGGCTGTTCGATTCGCTCGGGCTCACCGCCTTTCTGGCCGTGACCGCGCTGTCCGCGGGACCCGATTTCGTGAAGGGCTTGGAGAAGTCCGGCGTCAGTCTCGTGGCCGCCGGTCTCGCGCTTGTCATCTTGCCGCAATTCTTCACCCTTCTTGCCGGGAAGTACATCTTTCACATGCATCTGGGGATACTGCTCGGCGTCTGCTGCGGCGCGGGGACTTCTGCACCCGCGCTGGCCGCGGTCCAGGACGTGGCGCGCAGCAAGGTGCCAACGCTCGGCTATGGCGTTGCATATGCGGCAGGCAACGTGCTCCTCGCGCTGTGGGGTTCGGTCATCGTCGCTCTCCTTCATTAAGAATAGAGAGACTTTCGTGGACTCCTCGTCGCAGGGTAATGAGCCTAATCCTCGCTCTCCTCCGGCAAAGGCGGCATAATTTGCAGACCGCAGGCTGCCTTCGCCCGCCCTTCAAGATGCCCCGGGTCAACCGCTCGCAGTCAAGATCGACCTACGATCAATGGACTAACTCTGCCATCATTTCAACATGAATTTCCTTGAATTGCGTCTGAGAAATTTTCTCCGCCACAATTACTCCGTCATCGCAAAACACACGGATGCGGTCGCCAATACTCAATGTCTTGATGAATTCCGTGAGTGCTACGGACTCTCCGGCAAAATCTACATGTAAGGGATGGCTGACATTCACTACGCGCGCAACTTCCAATTGATTTTCTCGCCCGGCCATCCGAAATTGATCGGTAATTCTGCCAGCAAACCGCCGACACCTATCTGCAGTCCTTTTGCACAGGTCCAGCACCACTGAAAGCGGCGCGCCGAGTGCCCAAATTCCATGTTTTTTCGACATCCCTTGTCTCCACTGTCGCAGTCAAGTTTCCACCGAAGGAAAACACCTTCCGACCTAACGGAGTATGTGTGAGCAGGCAGGATGCTGTCGTTGCTCTGGGACAAGGAACGGTAACGTAGCTGATTTTCGCTGCAGGATGCTCGACACTAATCTGAGCGTGTGACACTCATATGCGCGGTCCGTTGAACCTTGCGAGCTCTCCAAATTTTCGCTAGAACTGTCGCAAAATGGCCAGGAATCAAGCCCCAATTCTCCCATCAATCAAAACTAGGGGTCGTAGTTTCGCTTGACAATTGGGTACCTTCTGGTACAGTACCCTTTAAGGTAATCTTGCGGTCACACCATACCCATAGGAGTCTCGTAGTAACAGAATGCAAACCCTTTGAAACGAACACTTCCACAAGTGCTGATTCCAAACGACTTTAACTATCTCTAGAATGAACACTTACGAAAAACGGGCAGGGGGTGCCGCGAAAAGGGTGCTTCGACCGCTACTCAAGTCCTCTGCGCTAATTGCCAAATTCTCGGACCATAAAATACAGCGCCAATAGTCCAGCCAGCAAAACGCCACTCTCCAGCGATACCGAGATCCGATGCCATCGGCTGAACTCAGCCAACAAAGGACTATCCGCCGCGGTTGCCTGAATTGAACCCATCTGCACCCGGAGCGCCGCCATCCTTGGGCTAACCGCATGCTGCGACACAACCGTCAACCCGATCATGACCAAGACGCAGAGCCCCGCAGGCGCCACCAACCCCGAAAACGCCCGAGTCCGGGTAAGCCGCGACACTAGGATCATAATCCCGCAGATCACGCCAATCATATGCATCCACCAGAGCCCGTAACCCACCATGGCTCCGGCCTGATCCCGGCTATCCAAGATCCGAAACGCCCCCGGCGCCACCACAAAGCTAAGAAACACATCGCTCCCCAGCCACAAACTAAGAGCCAGAAATTCAATAGTCCGCAAAACAATCGACATGATTGGCCTCGAGCAAATCTTTACTACGCCGCATCAATCGTCAGTCTATAACAGCCCTTCCTTGACCTCGCGCAAGATCGCAGACAATATCGCACCATGACGAAACGAACTCTCTCGGCCCTCTTCAGCATCGCCACCGTTTCACTGACCCTGACCGTCACCACTGGAGCCCAGCAACTTCCGTCCGCAATCACGTCCGATCCGCCGCGCGACAACGACTTCCCCGCCGCAATGGAGGCGCCGGACATCACCAGCCACGGCGCACGCCTCAACGCCGTCTTCTACCTGGCTTCGGGCGCGGGTCCACATCCGGTCGTCCTGCTGTTGCACGGCTTTCCCGGCAACGAGCAGAACATGGATCTGGCTTACGCCATCCGGCGCGCCGGCTGGAACGTCCTGATTCCGCATTACCGTGGCTCCTGGGGCAGCGCCGGATCGTTTTCGTTCAGCAACGCCATCGGAGACACCCAAGCAGCGGTTCAATTCCTGCGGGATCCGGAAAACGCCAAGAAATATCGCAGCGACGCGACCAAGATCGCCGTTGTCGGTCACAGCATGGGTGGCTTTCTGGGTCTATACACTACGGCCCACGATCCGGCGATCCTCGGCATGGCAGCGATTTCGGCTTGGGACTTGGGACTGGTCGCAACGCGACCCGAAACCGACGCGCGCACGAGGAGTTTTCACAATGCCTCGCCGCGGCTGGCAGGCACGACGCCGGAAGGAATGCTCGCGGAAGCCAAGCAGAATTCAGCGAAATGGAATTATGTGGATTGGGCTCCGGATTTGAAGAGCCGACCTGTTCTCGTCGTGGAATCCCGTGACGGAAATGATCCCGACAATAGAGACCTAGCCGAAGCCCTCCGCAAGGCAGGCGATCCTCACGTGACCGAGGTCGCCATGGAAACCGATCACGGCTACAACGATCATCGGATCGCGCTACAGGTAGCTGTCCTCAACTGGTTGCAAAGCTTCGGCATCGTGCAAGGCAAATAGCGAATTCCGCGCGGAAACCAAATAAATTCCGCGTTCGTCTCATGGGAGATGCCGGCCGAAACTCCACGCGCCCTGCAGCAACCGGAACAACAGACGCGATGAAGGATGTACCCAACTTTGGCTGAGAATCCGCTGCGCAAATGAGCAAACGCCGATGGACTCCGATTGTTTGGTTGCTAGGCGGCTTCCTGGTGGCTTATGCGTACACCTTCATCTCAGCCACTGCCAGCGATAGTGAGAATCTGTCGGGGTGCCAGGCAGTCGTGCCCGCCGTGACCTCACGACACCGGGTCCCGCCTTCGGTCTCCGAACCAGGCAGTCCAGCAGTTTCGTGTGACTTGGGCGTTCATTTTCCATTGCTCAGGACCTACTACACCGTCTTCATCTACGGGGTGCCTGACCGAGGCGAGCAAGACGGAATCGTCGCCGACCTCCGAACCTTCCGTGGCGCGTCGCAGACTCCAAGGATCCTCGTACAGTTCTTTGAAAAGGAAAACTGGAGGACCTGGTCCGACCCAAAAGACAGGCAGAAGCGGGGGCTCCCGAGGCCCCGAAACGCCGATCTTCAAGGCGCGGGTCAACTAAGCAAACAGTGATTAGACACACTGACTAGAAAGAAAGGCCGTGGCTCTCCGCTCGCCGGCATTCCGGAGAGCAACACAAATCGAGCTCGCTCATGAGTTGAACACAGCGCGCTCGGCGTTGACGGCGGCACCGATGACGCCGACCTCGTCGCTGGTGGGAATGACTTCGAAGCGGCTGCCTTGCAGCGGGCTCATCTTCACCATTTCGTGGACAAAGCGGTCGAGCAAACCGATGTCGATGAACTTGGCGTTGGGGCCGGTGATGTAGAACTGCCCCGGACCCTCCATGTGGATGCTGGTGGCGGTGGCGGCGGCCAACGCGCGGTGGCACAGGGTCAGAAATTCGGAGCAACGCGCGTCCCCGTCGGCGGCGTTCGCGAAAACCTCTTCGGGCTCCAGATCCAGAAAACGCATCCGCATAGAGCGGTGCCCGAGGATGCCCTCCAGGTGGCCACGGCCGCCACAGCCACAGAGATTTTCTTTGGGGTCCAGCGTCACCACGGAGTGGCCGCCTTCCCAAACTCCTTCGGTCCAAGGATAGCGGCCGAAGCCAATGCCGTGGCCGAGGGTCCACACACGAATGAGTCTATGAAGCTTGTAACGCGCCGCCGCTATGCCCGCGGCCATGGCGTCGGCGTCGTTGAAAATCCGGACCGGCACCGATGCGTGCCCCGAACCGGCAGCGGAAGACAACGCCGCCTGAAGATGGAAGCCTTTCACTTGCTGGAGATTGGGAGAATCCTCCACCACGCCGTGGCGGATGACCCCCGGGAAACCCAAGCCAATCGCATCGATCTTTTCGCCCTTGGCGACGATCTCGATTTGCTCCTTGATGCAGTCCCCGATGCTCTCCGCAGGCATCCCGGCGAGGACATCCAGCGCCCCTTGCGGATACACGCCAAGAGGGCCGACAACCTTGTTGTCTTCGACGAGCCCCACCGCGATGTGTTCCATCACCAGTACGCCGATTGTCCTGCGCATTCTTTACCTCAGTTTGTTCAAGCCGTTGAAGGCGGCGGCCTTATAGCATTCGGCGAGTGTCGGATAATTGAAAACGGCTTCGGCGAAATACTCGACGGTGCCTTTGCACGCAAAGATTGCCTGACCGATATGAATAAGTTCGCAAGCGCCTTCTCCAACGATGTGCACGCCGAGAAGCTCTTTTGAGTCCGGATTGAAAATGAGTTTCAGCCGACCGGTGGTGTCGCCGCGAATCTGGCCGCGGGCGATCTCGCGGAAAAAGGCGATGCCGACTTCATACGGCACGCCCTCCTCGGTAAGCTGCTCTTCGGTTTTGCCGACGAAAGAGATCTCCGGGATCGTGTAGATGCCGTAGGGATAGTTAGCGCGATTGGAATGGATGGGAATGCCGAAGGCATTGGCGGCGGCCATGCGGCCTTGCTCCATGGAGACGGAGCCGAGACTCGGGAACCCAATGACATCGCCGACGGCGAAGATGTGCGGCTGCGGCGTGCGGTAGTGGTCATCGACGGGGATGCGGCCTCGCGCGTCGGCGGTGAGGCCCGCGGCGGGGAGGTTGAGGTCCTCGACGTTTCCCTGGCGGCCCACGGAGTAGAGCAGGGCGTCGCCGGAAACTTTCTTCTTACTCTTGAGAACGGCGGCCACGCCGCTTTCCGCGGTTTCCTCGACGCCCTCGACTTCTTCGTTAAGACGCAGGGTGACTCTGCGGTCACGCAGGTGGTAGCAGAGCGCCTCGACCATCTCGGAATCGGCGAACTCCAGGAGGCGCGGGCGCTTTTCGATGAGCGTGACGCGAACACCGAGGGTGGCAAACATGCAGGTATATTCGAGGCCGATGACTCCGCCTCCGACGACGATGAGGGTCTTGGGAATCTGAGGCATACCGAGAATTTGATCGCTATTGATGATGGTGCGGTTGTTGAAGGGCACCAGCGCGGAAGTGGCGGCCTTGGTTCCCGTGGCGATGATGGTGTTGGCGGCTTCGTACTCGGATTGGTTGCGCGAGCCGACCACGCGGATGTGACAGGGATCGAGAAAGCTGGCGGTTCCGGTGAAGATTTCGATGCCGTTGCGCGAAAGCTGCGCGCGAATGACATCGATTTCGGTCTTAATGACATGCTGTGCGCGAAAGGAAAGATCGGCCATGGTGATCTGTTCCTTCACGCGATAGTTGACGCCGTAAATGTTCTGATAGTAAAAGCCGGACAGATGCAGGACCGCTTCGCGGATCGTCTTGCTGGGGATCGTTCCGGTGTTGATGGCGACTCCGCCGACGACCTCCAGCTTCTCGACCAGCGCTACATGTTTGCCGAATTTCGCAGCCTGGATGGCGGCGCGCTGGCCCGCGGGTCCGGAGCCGATGACGATGAGATCGTACTTTTCCATGGCGAGCCGCTAAACTGCTGCCTTACGGTGCCGGGGGAGCGGCGCAAGTATAGCACTGTCGTCAGGGGTGCGGTCGGCGACACACGGTCGTACCGGAGCGTCCGCGCGGGCCCGACAAAAAGGCTTTTTGAACACAGCTAACCCGCATTTCTTTCAGGCATATACGGAGTTAATGAGAGACTTGGTTGGGGATGGTGGGCGACAAAGGACTTGAACCTTTGACCTCTCCCGTGTGAGGGGAGCGCTCTAACCAACTGAGCTAGTCGCCCGTATTTTTCGCTTTCAGCTGCGAGTTTGGGGAACTCGCGCGTCAGGCGAGGCGTCGAACTAGTTGTAGCAGGAAGGGCCCGGGTTTTCAACCATGACGGCGGTTACCTCTCAAATCGTAACGCAGCTGCAACGGTCCATCGCGCGCGCCGTTTACGGCAAGGAAGAAGCGATCCAGTTGTCGCTGATCACTTTGCTGGCGCGCGGACACTTGCTGATCGAGGACGTCCCCGGCGTCGGGAAGACCACGCTTGCCCAGGCGCTCGCCAAATCGTTTCACTGCACGTTTCAGCGCATCCAGTTCACTTCCGACCTGCTGCCGAGCGACGTGCTTGGCGTCAGTGTGTACAATCCGGAAACGCGCGAGTTTGAATTTCGCTCCGGTCCGATTTTCGCCAACATCGTGCTGGCCGACGAAATCAATCGCACCACGCCGCGCACGCAGTCCGCTCTTCTGGAAGCCATGAACGAAGCGCAGGTGACCGTCGACGGCAAAACTCTGCCCCTGCCGCAGCCTTTCCTGGTGATCGCCACACAAAATCCCGTTGAGCACCACGGCACCTATCCTCTGCCAGAATCACAACTCGACCGCTTTCTGATGCGCATCCGCATGGGCTATCCATCGCACGAAACGGAGCGCGAAATCTTGCGCAAACGCGTCGGCGAAGATCCGGTGCAGTCGCTTGAACCCGTCGCCGACGTCGAAGACGTGTTGGCCATGCAGAACTCGGTGGCGCAGGTGAAAGTCGATTCGAGTCTCCACGACTATGCGCTGGAGATCGTGACACGCACGCGGCACAGCGAACAACTTTCCCTCGGCGTCTCACCTCGCGGCACGTTGATGTTGCAACGCGCGGCCCAGGCCCGCGCATTTCTCGATGGACGCGACTTCTGTCTGCCCGACGACTTCAAGCAGCTGGCGGTCGCGGTGTTTTCCCACCGTGTGGTCGCCAGCTCGCGACACGCGTCGCTGCAAAAGAAATCGGAAACAACCGAAGCAGTGCTGCGCGACATCGTTGAATCCGTGCGCATCCCCCTATGAACAAGGGCGAGAGTAGCGCGAGCGCACAGCCAGGAATGGCTGTGCCACCGGAATCAACAAACTCAAAGCCAGCACAATTCCCTCAGACGTGGAAGCCCTCCGGGAATAAGCTGGTCCCGCATTGGGCCAGCTGCGAAACTTGGTGCAAGTGAACTCCACCATCGCGCAGCTCTGGGCTAAAGCCGACCGCCCCGGCGTGCGCGCCTTCTTTCTCTCTATTGCCGCCTTAGGCGTGGCGCTCATGCTCGCTCTGTACTCCGGAGCTGCGGCGGAAGTCGGCCACTCGGGCTTATCCGTCGCGGCCGCAGTTGCGGCGCTCCTGGTCGCCGGCTGGGTCGCTATTACGCTGGTGCCGATCCTCGCGAAACGCACCCCGCTGCGCTGGATCGGCTACAAGATGGAGTACAAGATCACCCGCGAAGGCTGGATCTACATCGGCGGAATTATCATCGTGGCGCTGGCCGCGCTCAACACCGGCAACAACCTGCTGTTTTTGATTCTCGCGAGCCTGATCGCCATCATTCTGATGTCCGGCATTTTGTCCACCATTACGCTGACAGGAATCGGGATGCGCCTGCAATTGCCCGAGCACATCTTCGCGGGCCAAGCGGTTCGCGCTCAGGTCGAGCTGGAAAATGAAAAATTGACGTTACCGTCGTTTTCGTTGCGCGTGGAGGCTGTAACCACCAAGAAATCGCCGGCCGCCGCTCTGCTCGAAACACCAGTCTACTTTCCGTATGTGTCAAAGCGCGAGCGCATGCAGCAAAATGTTCCAATAACGTTTGCGCACCGGGGAGCCTATCGCCAGGATGCTTTCCGCATCGTAACGCGCTTCCCATTTGGATTTTTGCAAAAGGCGCGCCGCGTGGAGTTGCGCACCGAAGCGCTGGTTTATCCCTCCGTCGAGCCATCGCGAGACTTTTTCGAGATTTTGCCAGCGTTGCAAGGTGCACTCGAAAGTTTGAGCAAAGGCGGAGGGCACGATTTGTATGCACTGCGGGGCTACGTTCCCAACGACAGCGCGCGCCATGTGCACTGGAAGGCTTCGGCGCGGTTGGGCTCATTGATGGTGCGGGAGTTCACGCGGGAAGACGACTGCCGGGTCTTGCTAGTGCTGGACCCGCATGTATCCGATCCGATCGGCAACCTGAATACAGCTCCTTCGGCCAACACTTCGGAGCCCTTCGAGCGGGCAGTTACTTTGTGTGCCAGCATTGCGTGGCATTTCTTCGAACGCAATGCGCAGTTGCAATTCCGCAGCGCCGGGCTCGAGACGTCTTTGGCGACCGCGGAAGAAAATATCTTCGCCATCCTGCGCCATCTCGCGCTCGCTCAGCCGTTGCCGCCCGATCCCGAGCACGAACTACTTCGTGATCTCGCTGCATCGCCGGATCTCTTCAAGGTGATCGTCACCAGCCAGCCGCGCGGCTCCATTCCCGCGACGCTCTGGCACTCCTCTTACGTGGTGTTCCTCGACGACTTGCTTGCGTAGAGGAAAGCAAGCGCGCTTCAGACAACATATTTGGTTGCGCTGGATGTCTTGCGACGAAAACCCGCTAGCGTCGCTCTTCGGAGCTCAAGATAAACGGAAGTGTTTTTGCTGCTTAGCGGAGGCAGTCAAGAGCGCCCGCTTCGGAAAGCGGCCGCTACAACGGCACCTCGCATTGCGGCAGGGCTACGCGGACTCCGCCCTGCGCTACACGATTCGGCGGGGCACATTCGTGCGAGAATAGCGCGTCGCGATGCCTGAAAGCCGTGATCTCGCCGAAATTCGGAAACGACTGCTGGGCTGGTTTCGCAAGTACCGGCGCGAGCTGCCTTGGCGGATCAACAAAGATCCCTATCGCATCTGGCTGTCGGAAATCATGTTGCAGCAGACGCGCGTTGCGGCCGTGATTCCCTACTACGAGCGATTCTTGGAACGATTCCCGGAAATTCGTGCGCTTGCGGACGCGCCGGCGGAGGAAGTGCTGCGGATGTGGTCGGGCCTCGGTTACTACAGCCGCGCGCGGAATTTGCAGCGGGCAGCGCAGCAGATCGTTGCGAGACACGGCGGCCAGTTTCCGCGAACCGTAGACGAAGCGCTGTCGCTGCCGGGCATAGGAAGCTACACCGCGGCTGCGATTCTGAGCATCGCGTTCGGGGCGAAGCACGCTGTCCTCGACGGAAACGTGGCGCGCGTGCTCGCGCGGTTGGATGCTATACAGGGAGATTTGCGCGAGAACGGACGTTGGCGAAGTCTGCAGAAATCCGCGGACAAGCTGCTCGATCCGAAATCACCGAGTGATTGGAACGAGGCCATGATGGAGCTTGGGGCGATGATCTGCACGCCGCGGGCGCCGCAATGCTTGCTTTGCCCGGTTGTGGAATTCTGCCGTGCTCGCCACCTCGGCTTGACCGAAGTTATTCCAGAAAAGCGGAAGAAACGCGGGACCGTCAAGGTCACCCTCGCCGCCGCCGTCCTTCTCGATCCTCGCGGATGCACTCTGTTGCTTCCCCCGCCGCGCAAAACTGGGAAACACGCGACACACGAAGACGTGGTGCCCCTGATCTCAAAGATGTGGCATTTCCCGACAATTCTGGCAGGCGAGGATGGCCCGGCGGAATTGGAAGAGTTTCTGGCGAGTCTAGGGGCGCTGCCGGGATCGAAAACGAAGCCAGCCCTTGAACCACTGGCCCGTGCGCACCACACGGTTACGTATCGGGCCATCCAGCTGCTGGCTTACTGTGTCCGCGTTTCACGACTTCCGCGAATTCCTGGCACAAAATCCGTTTTGCTCAGCGAATTGATTTCACGGTCGTCCGTGGCGGTCTCGAACCTGACGCGGAAGATCGCGCAAGCTGCGCTCGAAAAGCCTCGGTCGACTGCAAGGCAACGCTCCCGAACGGCGAATTCCTAGAGGTAGCAGAGATACTCCTGTTTGCCCTGAGCCTCATAGGCCCCTGCCCACCTTAAGAAAATACGCATCACAAGCGCCCGCCAAGGTCGACGGCCGATACAACGACACTCGCGATGGGTTGATCGGTTTGGAGTTTTGACGGTAACGGTATTGTCGTCTCGGGCAGATCTTCCCGGAGGGTGCGTGAGCCGGTGGTAACATGGAGATTCCACGATGGCCTCCGCAGCCACATCTGTGCGCGTTCCGGCGTTGCCCGCTGAGCGATTTTTTCAGGGATCGTTGCTGCTGTTCATTGGCAGCTCGATCGCAACGCTGATCGCGACTGGCAAACTCGATCCCCTGAGTTGCGTTGCCGCGGCCCTGGCGATGACTTACAAGGGGTTTCGCTGGTGGCGGCGGAAACCGATTGAGTTGTCGCATCGCGTGGCCACGGTGCTGGTGCTCGCCTACCTCGTCATTTTCCCGTTGGATATCCTTTTCTTCTCGCGCGCATTCGTCGCCACATCCTCGAATCCGTCGCTGTTTGCGATGCTCCTGGGCGCGGTGCATTTTCTGCTGTTCGTGATGCTGGTGCGCTTGTACAGCGCCACCACCGACCGCGACGCTTCTTTCCTGGCCATCCTGGCCTTCTCCGCGATTCTGGCGGCGGCGATTTTGACCGTCGATACCTCGTTCCTGGTTCTCTTCTTCATCTTTCTGTTGTTCGGGGTAGCCACATTTGTAGGCATGGAGATGCGGCGAGGCGGAAAGGGCGCGGTCGTGCCGCCGTTTGCGCAGCCCGCGCAGGAACTCCAACTGGCGCGCGCGCTGATCCTTGCGGCTTTAAGTGTCGCTGCGGGCGCGATCCTCATGGGCGGCGCGCTGTTCTTTTTTTTCCCGCGATTCAGCGCGGGCTATCTAGGCCGCACCAGCATGCAGCCTTCCTTGATGACCGGATTCACCGACGATGTCGAGCTTGGGCAGATCGGAGAGATCAAGAAAAACCTCACGGTGGTCATGCGGGTGAAAACCGGCAGGCCTGTGCCTTACCCGCAACTGCGATGGCGCGGTATTGCGCTGTCCACGTTCGACGGAAAGCGCTGGTCGACGCCGAATCATCGTCCCGCAGCGATTGCGCCCGATGCGGCGGGTTGGATTTACGTCGCCGATCCCGAGCAAAACCTGCGAGCTCCGGCGATCGAATTGCACTACGAGATCCTGGTGCAGCCGATGGCCACAGATGCGGTGTTCGCGCCGGCCAACGCGGTTTCGATCCTGGGAGGATTTTCCGGAGAGAACCCGACGGCGAGTTTCAACGCGCGGCGCACTTATCTTTTTCGGGACTTCACCGGATCCCTTTTCAATCCGTTCCGGAACTACGCTCCGGTGCGCTACTACGGATACTCACGGCTTCCGGCAATAAATGCGGCGAAGCTGCGTGCGGCTTCGACGGACTATCCGGACGAAATTCGGGACGTCTATCTGCAGGTGCCTGCGATGGATCCGCGCATCGCTGAATTGGCTAAAGGGGTGGCGGCGAAAGCGCGAACGCCGTACGACAAGGCGATCGCGACCGAGAATTTTCTGAGGTCGCGGTTCACTTACACGCTGGAGCTTTCGGGGAAACCTGGCGACGAGCCGCTGGCGCATTTTCTGTTCGAGACCCACGCGGGTCATTGCGAATATTTTGCGTCGGCGATGACCATCATGCTGCGGACTCTCGGTATTCCCGCACGCGAGGTGAACGGCTTCTTGCCTGGAGAATTCAACGATCTGGCGGGCGACTACATCGTGCGCGCGAGTGACGCGCATAGCTGGGTGGAGGCGTATTTTCCGGGTTCGGGATGGGTCACCTTCGATCCAACTCCGGCGGCGACGGAGAATTTCGGGTTATTGTCACGCCTCGGCCTGTACATCGACTGGATGGAGTTGACGTGGAACGAGTGGATCATCAACTACGATTTCGCGCACCAGGTGCAAATGGCGCAGATCATGCAGCGCGGTACGCGGAACTGGACGGAAGCAGCGCGCGTGTGGTTTACGGAGAAAGAGACGGGCGGTAAGCAGTGGCTTCGCTCGTGGCTGGACCGGCGTGGAGGGATCACTTTTGCGTTGCCGATAGCGATTGCATTGCTGTTGGTGCTCTTACGATACGATGTGGTGCGGGTGGCGGTCCAGAAGTTGCGTTTGTATTTGCAGCTTCGCGCGCCGGAAACGGAACGCGAGAATCCACAGCTTGCATCGCGACTTTATGCGGAATTACTGAGGTTGTTGGAGCGGCGAGGGCTGGCGCGGAGGGATTCGCAGACGCCGCTGGAGTTTGCGATGGCGGTGGGCGAGCCGGGCTTGGCGCCGGTGGTGCGGGAGTTTACGGAGATTTACGCACACGCGCGGTTTGGCGGGGCGCCTTGCGACGCTTTGCGGTTGCGCGGGTTGTTGGAGCAGGTTCGGTCGGCACGCCCGTAGCACAGACTTCAGTCTGTGTTTCTCCTATAAGACGTAATCCAAAGTGGGGCTCACAGGTTAAAACCTGCGCTGCGGTGGCGTGTTACACTAGAGAATTGCGGGAAGCCGCAAATTCATAGCTTATGACTAAGGTTGGATTTATCAGTCTAGGGTGCCCGAAGAACCTTGTGGATAGCGAGGTGATGATGGGCATTCTTGCGCGCGAGGGCTACGAATTGACGCCGCGCGCGGACGACGCTGAGATTTTGGTCGTGAATACGTGCAGCTTCATCGAGCCGGCGCAGAAGGAATCGGTGGACGCGATTCTGGAGATGGCCGAGCATAAGAAATTTGGAGCAGCGAAGAAATTGATCGTGGCCGGCTGCCTGGTGGAACGGTACCGGGACCAAATTTTGGAGCAAGTGCCGGAAGTGGATGCGGTCGTGGGGACCGGTGAAGTGGAGCGCATTCTAGAGGCAGTCGAAGGCGATTTGCGGATTCTGCCTGCGGAGCCGCCGGCATTTCTGTATCACGATCTGACGCCGCGCGTGATCACTACGCCGCGACATGCCGCGTATATCAAGATTGCTGAGGGTTGTGACCATCCGTGCATGTTCTGCATCATTCCACAGCTGCGCGGGAAATTCCGAAGCCGGCGTTTTGAATCGGTGGTGCGAGAGGCGGAGAATCTGGCGGCTTCGGGAGCGCGAGAGATTACGCTGATCGGACAGGATACGACTTCTTACGGCGAGGATCTGGGCTTGCGCGACGGTTTGGCACAGCTTTTGGAGCGCCTGGCGCAGGTGGACGATTTGCTGTGGGTGCGATTTTTGTATGCGTATCCGAATCGCGTCACGCAAAAATTGCTGGATACGCTGGCGGCGCATCCGCGACTAACGAAATATATGGATATGCCGTTGCAGCACGCCAGCCGCAACGTTCTGGCGCGCATGAAGCGCGGGTCGCATGGCGATGCGTTTCTAAAATTGCTGGAGCGCATTCGGGCGACCATTCCCGGCGTCACCTTGCGCACTTCGTTCATCGCGGGTTTCCCGGGAGAAACCGAAGCGGACTTCGAGGAGCTTTGCGATTTTGTGAAGGCCGCGAAACTGGATTGGATGGGGGTGTTCGAGTACTCGGACGTGGACAATGCCGGAAGTTACGGGCTGAACGCCAAAGTGGATGCGGAGACGATCGCGGGGCGACGAGATCGACTGATGGCGATCCAGAAGAAGGTTTCGCGAGAGAAGCTGCGCGCATTCAAGGGTCGCGCGGCGATGGCGCTGGTAGAAGGGCCGTCGAAAGACAACCCGCTGGTGTGGGAGGCGCGGCTGGAAGGCATGGCGCCAGATATTGATGGCAAGGTTTATTTGACGGATATCGAACTGCCGGACGGCCAAGCGGCGGCGGGCGATGTCGCGCGCGTGGAAATCACAAAGACGGATGCGTATGACTTGATCGGGCGTGTGGTAGAAATCCTGCCGAGACCCGCGGCGCGCCTATTTGCGGGGGCGCCTCCGATCCCACCGGCGGAGACTTTGACTCGCATCTCCACGGGAGCAGCCCTGCGCGTCTTAGGGTAAGATTGTTTTTCCATGCAACGCCGGTGCCCGATTTGCAAGACTTTGACCGATTCAGCGACGAGGGCCGATTTCCCGTTTTGCAGCGAGCGTTGTAGATTGATTGACCTGGGGAACTGGGCGTCGGAGAAGTACGTCGTATCCGAGCAGCTTTTCGACGAAAGTGACGACGAGCCAGGCGAATCGCCGAATGCCGATGACATCAAGCACTGAAGCCGCGTCTTCAACGCAAGCGAACCAAACGGGGCCAACCGGTAAGAAGCCCAAGCTGGCCTACGCAATCGCGACCGCCTTGGGAGTGGGCTACTTACCAGCGCCGGGGACGTTCGGGTCGCTGGTGGGCGTTGTTACCATTGTGCTCTGCGCGATCTTCTTTCTGCGACCGACATCGCTGGCCGGATTGTCTCCATATCATGTTCTGTCCGACGCCCGATTCATGGACAACCATCTCCTGGTTCCGGGCAGCGATATTCACAATACGATGCTGTGGTTGCCGATCTTCTGCGCCGCCGTGCTGTTGGTGATTCTGGGGGCCATCGGAGTGTGGAGTTCTTCCAAGGCTGCGGCATACGCGGGGATCAAGGACCCGCAGTTCGTGGTGATCGACGAGGTCGCCGGGCAACACTTGACCCTAGTGCTTCCGCTGATTCCCATCGCGCTGCCGAATCTGCACTCGCACATGGATTTGTCCACCTTCGCGATTTTCTCGGCTTTGAGCCTGGTGAACTGGAAATATTTGCTGTTCGGGTTTGTGTTTTTCAGAATATTCGATATTTGGAAGCCGTTCCCGCTGCGGCGGCTCGAAAACCTTCCGGGCGGCTGGGGTATTATGGCGGATGACTGGGCGGCCGGGGTTTACGCCGCGATACTGTTGCGCATGGCACTCCACTTTAAGCTGATTGATCTGCTATGAAATTCGGATTTGGGTCTCCGCTAGAGAAGAACGGTGTTCCTTGGATCGATCGAATAGCTCCCGCAGCGGCAATCCCCGGCGGTGAGATCGCAATCTACGGGAGCGGTTTCGCATCGCGCACCGGCGCGCGCCCAGTCGTGCACTTTGGCGAAGCGGATGCCAGCCTGATGCTGGCGACAGACAATCGCCTGATCGCACGCGTCCCGGACAGCGCGAACGGCGGCACGGTCAGCGTGACCAACGCGAATGGGGAAAGCCAGCCGCACCCGATCGCCGTGGGCATGCAAATCGCGGACAACCTGCATCCGGTAGGCAATCCGGCGGTGGACGCCAATGGAAATATCTACGTGACGTTCAGCGGGCCACGCGGGCAGCGCGTTCCGGTGTCGCTGTATAAAATTACGGCGAACTACAGCATCAAGCCGTTTGTTACTTCGCTGATCAATCCGTCGGGATTGGCGGTCGATCGCGGGGGTAATCTTTTTGTCTCGTGTCGCAATGACGGAACCATTCACCGCGTCACGCCGGATGGGCGGACCGAACAGTGGATCGAGGGCATGGGCATTGCCACGGGCATCGCGTTCGATCGCGAACAGAATCTGTACGTTGGCGATCGCAGCGGGACAATTTTCAAGATTAGCCCAAGCCGCGAAATTTTCGTTTTTGCAACACTTGAACCGTCCCTTGCCGCATATCATCTGGCCTTTCATCCGAGCGGCGATTTGTATGTGACCGGGCCGACGACTTCCAGCTACGATCGCGTTTATCGCATCACAACTGGCGGCGATGTGTCTGTTTTCTACCGTGGGCTGGGCCGGCCGCAAGGGCTGGCGTTTGATCGCGACGCGAACCTCTACGTGGCTGCGTCGTATGGCGGGAGGCGAGGGCTTGCGCGGGTCACGCCAGATGGGCAAGCGGATGTGATTCTCAGTGGCTCGGGACTGGTGGGCCTTGCATTGCAGCCTTCGGGGCGCGCGATCCTAACTACGAACGGGGCGCTCTATACTTTGGATTGGGATGTGCGCGGCCTGCCGCTTCTCGGATAACTGACTGACTGAATGAAAGCTGAAATCATCGCCGTTGGTTCGGAGTTGCTGACGCCGGACCGGCTCGATACCAATTCGCTGTTCCTTACGGCGGAGTTGAATGGTATTGGCATTGAGGTCGTTCGCAAAACGATCGCGGGGGATGATCGCGATCTATTGACTGAAGTTTTTCGCGAGGCCCTGGGCCGCGTGGAGCTGATCGTTGCGTCGGGCGGCTTGGGGCCGACGCAGGACGACCTTACGCGGGAAACGGTTGCCGACCTGCTGGGCCGCAAATTGAAGCGCAACGACGCGATCCTGCATTACATCGAGAGTCGCTTTCGCAGCCTGGGACGCGAGATGCCGGAGTTGAACTTGCGCCAGGCGATGGTGCCGGAGGGCGCGGAGATTCTGGAAAATCCACGGGGGACCGCGCCGGGATTGTGGCTGGAACATGCGGGACACATTATTGTCCTCTTGCCCGGGCCGCCGCGCGAGTTGAAGCCGCTGTTTCGCGAGCAGGTCTTGCCGCGTCTGGAGCGCCGTGCCTCCGGAGTGCGATTGCATCAACGCGAGATACGCGTGACCGGACTGGGCGAATCGCACGTGGAGCAGCGCATCCTGCCGATCTACCAGCGCTATCCGGAAGTAACCACGACGATTCTGGCTGCGCCTGGAGAGACGCAGATTCATCTGCGGCTTTGGACGGACGATTCGCAGCACGCGAAGAAAACGCTGGACGAAATCGTGCAAGGATTTGAGATCGCGCTGAGCGACCGCATCTTTAGCGAGGATGGCCGAACGCTCGAGGAAGTCGTGGCGGAAGAGCTGACTTTGAACAATGCGACCATCGCGGCGGCAGAAAGCTGCACGGGCGGATTGCTGGCGCAACGATTGACGAGCATCGCGGGCAGCTCGTCGTATTTTCTTGGCGGCGTGGTGTGCTACAGCAATGAGTTGAAGACGATCTGGGCTGATGTCCCTCCGGAGATGATTCTGGCAAAAGGCGCCGTGAGCGCGGAGGTTGCGGTGGCGCTCGCGGAAGGAATTCGCCGGCGCGTGGGCAGCACGCTCGGTGTGGGGGTTACCGGTGTAGCCGGGCCTGGCGGCGGGTCGGAAGAAAAACCTGTTGGCACGGTACACGTGGCGATTTCGCACGCGGGAGGCGTCAAGGAACGCGGCATGCGCTTCCCGGGCGAGCGCGAAAATATCCGCTGGCAGGCGTCGCAGGCCGCCCTGGACTTGGTGCGCGTGCATTTTCTGTACAACGCGCAAAACGGCACGAAGTCATCGACGAAAAAGGCCTGAGCCGTGCGTCTGTTTGTTGCGCTGGAGATTCCCTCGACGGTCCGAGACGCTTTCGCCGCATTGATGAACGATCTGCGTGCGTTGGAGTCGAAATCTTCCGCAAAGAAGCCGCGTTGGGTGCGGCCCGAAAATCTTCACGTAACGTTGAAATTTATAGGCCACGTCGAGCCGGAAAAGCTGGATCCGATTCGGGCCGCCCTGGCGAAAGCGAACTCGGAAAAACCGGTGGACGTCCGATTCCGCGGACTGGGCTTCTTTCCGAACGACAAGCGGCCTCGCGTTCTCTGGGCCGGCGTTGCTGGCTCGCCGGATTTGGCTTCGATCGCCAGAAACGTTGACGCAGGTCTCGCGAAGCTCGGGATTCCCGCCGAAGAGCGCGCGTTTACTCCGCACCTGACGTTGGCGCGGTGTGAGCGCCCGGGTGTTTCCGCGGAGTTGCGGGGGGCGGTCGCGAGGGATGTGGCTCGCGATTTCGGCGAGTTGCGCACGAACGAATTTCACCTGATCGAAAGCAAGCTGAAATCCTCTGGCGCGGAGTACACTACCCTGCAATCGTTCGTTTTTGCGGCGGAGGCGTGACGGCGCATGCGTGAAATTTCCCTGAGCGTGGCGTGGATTCCGGTTGCGGCATACCTGATCGGGTCAATGCCCTTCGGCATCCTGCTGGCGAAAATGTTCGGCGGCGTAGACGTGCGGAAAGCCGGCAGCGGCAACATTGGCGCGACAAACGTGGCGCGCGTGGCTGGACCACTTCCAGGAATCCTTACGCTGGTGCTCGATGGAGTGAAGGGCGCTGCCGCGGTATGGCTTGCTGCACGGTTTACGAACGACAGCGCCCTATGGATGACCATCGCGGGGCTCTCCGCGCTGATCGGTCATTGCTTCCCGGTGTGGCTGAGCTTTCGCGGCGGAAAAGGTGTCGCAACCGCCGCGGGAATGTTCCTGGCTCTGTGCTGGCCTGCGGCGCTGGGCGCGATCGGCGTCTTTATCCTTGTCGTGCTGTTTTCGCGTTTCGTGTCTCTGGGTTCTGTATCGGCAGCCGCAGCAATGCCCTTGCTGATCTACCTGTTGTGGGCGCCACATCACGCTCCGCCGCTGGTGGTTACGTTTGGAGCGTTCGCCGCGGCGATGCTTGTGGTGTACAAACACGACGGGAACATTCAGCGACTCGTGGAAGGGCGCGAACCCAGATTCTCTTTTGGCAAGAGCAAGGACGGCGAGTGACACGCATCGCGATTCTCGGTGCGGGGATCTGGGGCACCGCGCTTTCTCTGGTCTTGTCGCGAAGTTCCCGCGCGCATGAAATCTCACTGTGGGTACGCGACGCTGGACTCGCGGAAGAGATTCGCTGCAAACGTGAAAACGTCAGCTACCTGCCAGGGCATGCCCTTCCGGATCAGATTCGCGTCGCACACGAACTCGACAAAGCATTGAGCGCAGCGACGATCATCATTGGCGCCATGCCATCGGCTCATGCCCGGGAAGTGTATTCCGCGGCGGCGGGTCGCGTCGCTCCGTACACAGCAGTTGTCAGCGCGACCAAGGGCCTGGAACCAGCGACGCACGCGCGCATGAGCGAAGTGATTGCGCAGTCCCTCCCCGCGGCATACGCGCCTCGTCTGGCCGTTCTTTCCGGACCGTCGTTCGCGTTGGAAGTAGCGCGTGGCTTCTCCCCCACCGCGGTGGTCCTCGCGTCGCACGACGCAGCGCTCGCTTCCGAATTGCAGGAAGAGTTTGCTGCGCCCAATTTTCGTCTGTACACGAACGACGACATGCTGGGTGTCGAGCTTGCGGGCGCGATGAAAAACGTGATCGCCATTGCGGCGGGCACCTGCCAGGGGCTGGCGCTCGGCTCGAACTCGCTCGCAGCGCTGATCACACGGGGACTGGCGGAGATGTCCCGCCTCGCATTCGCCTTGGGAGGGAAACCCGAGACACTGAGCGGGCTCGCGGGGCTGGGCGATCTGGTGCTCACATGTACCGGCTCGCTGAGCCGCAACCGTCACGTGGGCATGGAGCTGGGAAAGGGCCGATTGCTGGCCGAAATTATCTCAGGCATGCATGGAGTTGCGGAAGGAGTGGGCACGGCGGCCGCGCTGTTGGCGCTGGCTGGCGAACATAACATCGAGCTACCCATCACCACGCAGGTTGAAGCGATCCTGCATCATGGGAAGTCCCCGCGAGAGGCGATTCGCGCAATTATGGAAAGGCCACAACGGAAAGAGTAGCGGCCGGCGCGTGTAACTGTGCCCGATTGCTGATTTTCGTAAGTATTAGCCGGCACCGAGGGACCTCAAAACCCTGAAAACGAGCTAGACCCTCACGTTCGCAGGTTAGTGACATGAGGCGCAGCGGTCTGCGCCCCTACGAGTCCAAGACCCGCGGGAGCGCGTCCATACGACGAATAAAGGAACCACTGTCCGTGGTACCAACGGTCCAGTTGCACATGCGCGTCGCCTGTACTTTCGGACGGGCGATCTCGCGCGGTGCTTCCCCTAGACTTGTAGCAGGACGATGTCTGTCAAAATCGTATCTTCGTGGGATCGCCTTCGCGCCGGCCGCGTGCGCATCCTGTGGCTCGTGCTGGGCGCCATGCTGCTGGTCAGCGCGGTGCCCATTGGTCTTTATCACCGCCAGGTGCTGCAACTGAGCCAGGAAAAACTGGTGGACACCGAGCTTGTGCAACAGGCGGATCTGACGCGCTCGCTGGCACGGGAGATTCAGTTGTTTGAAGCGAATTTGACCCAGCAACTGGTGAGCGAGCGGCAGATTTTGGCGCTCATGGGCTTGAGCGACAACGTGGATGACCCTGTGGCGGAGCCTAGAGTCACGAGATTGCTGGAGAACTTCGCAGACAGCAATCGGGAAACTTTTCTGTATCTGACGGCGGTCGGCAAGACCGGTAAAGGCACGGTCGCATCGCAGGGAAATTTCCGGGCGGACCTGGATCCTTTCGTGGCCAAGGCCTTGCAGCGCGCATTTGCGGCGTCGATGCAATCGGTGAAATTTCGCAGCGATCCTCTGGCCTTGGCGCCCGATAACCGGCCAGCCTTCGTCATCGCGGTGCCGCTGAAGGACATCAACGACAACTTTACAGGGATGCTAGCCGCAGTGGTTTCGCTCGAGCCTATTTTGCAGCAGTTGCAGAGCGCCAGTGTACGCGGGCGAACCGTTTTCGTAATCGATCATTTCGGCCACATTGTCGCGCATCCAGACACCAAGGACTTTGTCCCTGGTACGGACGTAAGCGCGGACTATTCCAAGGTTGTCGAGCAGGTGCTCACCCTGCCGCGGGACCTCCGAAGCACGGCCACGATTCGTTTCGCACAGAAAGACAAGAACCGCCAAGTGGAAATGATCGGAACGTACAGCACGTTCCCGGAAGTGAATTGGGCGGTAATTGCGCAGCGCAGTCTGAAACAGGCGCGCGCCGACGCGGGCGTGAACGAACTGAACAGGCAGGCGCTGGCGTTCGTTACCGTGGTTATCTTCGCCGCGATCCTGCTCGGATACTTTTTTGCGGTGGGCATCAGCGGACCGATTCGCGGCCTGGCGGCCTCCACGCGCGCCATCAGCCGCGGTGAATTCCACCAGAGGTCGGCGGTGCGCGGCGCTTCGGAAATCAGCGAGCTGGCTGAAAATTTCAACAAGATGGCCGGCGACATCGAAGAATACATCGAACGCCTGAAAGAAGCGGCCGAGGAAAATCGTGAACTCTTTATCGGGTCGATTCGCATGCTCGCCGCGGCGATCGACGAAAAGGATCCGTATACGCGGGGTCACTCCGGCCGTGTAGCGAAATACTCGACGATCATTGCGCAGGAATTGGGTCTTTCCGATCAGGAACTCGACACCCTGCGTATTTCCGCGCTGCTGCACGACGTCGGCAAGATCGGCGTGGAAGACCGCGTCCTCAAGAAGCCGGGAGCGCTGACACCGGAAGAATTCACGCTGATGAAGCAGCACACCGTGAAGGGCGCAAACATCATGCGCCCGGTTTCACAGCTGAAAGATATGCTGCCGGGAATCGAACTGCACCACGAGCATATGGATGGGCGAGGTTACCCGTATGGCTTGAACGGACCACAGATCCCGATGATGGCGCGGATCATCGGCGTGGCCGACACTTTGGATGCCATGACGACGAACCGCCCGTACCAATCGGCGATGGACCTGGATTACGCGCTTGGCAAGATCAAGGCGCTGGCGGGCTCAAAATTCGATACGGTAGTAGTGAACGCGCTCGATGCCGCAGTTACGAATGGAAAATTACGCCTCAGTGCTGTCGAAGTTCAGGTCTGAAGGCCACTCGAGTTGGAGTGATTCACCGATCGCAGCGGGGGCCCTCACACTCCGCAAAGTTGCGCGTCAAAGATTTTCGCCTACCCTGTGATTGGCGTGCCGTCGAACTTCGCGAACGAGAACCCCTCATAATTCGGTTGTGTCCGGATGCGGCTAGCGAGCCTCCGCGTTGGTGATGGTTGCGGTCGTTCCGTCGAATTTCGTGATGCTGATCGTGAACGGCTCGTTGTAGGACCTGGCCCGGTCACGCAGCACGCTGAGGGCAATCTGCTCGCCGAGCAGAATCGACCAGTAGCTTGAACCGCGGAAGTGGATGCCGGCGTGAATCCCGTGACCAAATGAGATGTTGTACGCCAGCTTGTTCAGCTCTCCGTTGATGTCCAGATTGTCCCCGTCCGCGCCCGTGTACGTATCGAGCGAGAGGCCATCCGTGCTTGGCAGTACCACGTCCCGTTCGGCGTGAGTGAGCAGCGGCCGAATCTTCTGGCTGCCGTCAAAGAAGAACTTGAGCACTGTGACGCACGCACCTCCGACGGTTCCGTGGCCTGTCGGATAGCATGGGTGGGTTGGCGAGCCCTCCGGGAATGCCTGTGGCAACAAAAAGCTGCCGTAGGCCTGCTGGATGATGGGAAGCACCGCTGAGTTCAAGACGTCTTTGTGCAGCGCCCTCGCCGCCTGGGGAGCGGGCGTAGACTTGGTGAGATTCGCGTGCACCAGGGCCCCATATTCCTCCGGTCGCATTCGCAGGTCCTTGATCCACTTATGAAACCAAGCGCCCTTGAGCGCTCGGGTGGCCATTTCAGCGAGCGTACCTGCGCCGTCTGGCCCGCCAAGGGTGCCGAAAGCTTTTTCGGTCCTCGAGCCAATGTAGGGGTTGCCTGGATTCGGCGGCGCGCCGATCCCCCCCAGGACGAGGAAGGCAGTAAAGTACGCTTGATAGGGCACGTCCACGTGGGTATAGGCGGCGAGGTCTCGACCGTTTCGGATGTAGCGAAATGTTGGGTCAAAAGCCAACTGGCCAACCGAGGCTCCGCCGTTTTGGATCTGTTGGTAGTCGCTGACGGAGGTCATGAACTCGCTCCCGCTGCCACCAAGAAACGTCTGGTACTGCTGGTTGAGGGGCTGCGCGCCGAAGGACGTCGGTTGAACCATGAACTGCGAGATGTACGGTCCCTGGACGTTACCGTCGCCCGGGACGAACTGTCCGCGGAACAGATTCCCCGGAGTGACCGGGAACGGGTACTCAAAATTTTGACCGCCGTTGAGGAAGGACAGCCTATTCATGTCAGCAACGGCCTGAGCAACCAGCGAATTCGTAGGATATTCGTCAAACGGCACGTCGCGCAGCACAGCGCCCCAGTAGTGCTCAACCGCTTCAGCCGCCGTAGTGTTGCTCGTTACGCTCGGCGCTGGCGGGATGATCGTCGCGTGTGAGTCGATGCCTTCCAGGTCTAGTGCAAGGGCACCCTGTGGTCCATTGTGCTTCGAGTTGGGCCCCCCGCCCGGCGTCCCGACAATGATGTTCTCGAAGTCTTCGAACTCGCCAGTTTTGAGGGCATGTTTTAAGCTCAGCCAAGAGGCAGCATTCGGCACACCGAGTGCGTCGTGCAACGACGCTTTGCTGTAGCTGCCGCTGAAGTCTGTGAATCTCGTCGCGTCGCCGTTGTCTGGTTGCTGCCCAACGTTGATCTTTTCGGCGTGGGCCGTCCTTACGCGGTAGTTAAAGCACTTGTCCTCGCGACCCTCAGAACTATAGGGTACGACCGAAGCGTCGGCGACCGACTCTTTTCCGCCGAGCAGGGGTTCCAAGCCGATCGCGCCGGCTGTCACGGCAGCGACGGCAACACCGCTTACGTTTCCGAGGAACTTGCGACGGCTGCCTGAAAGCGACGGCTGTTCGGCGGCAGAATCGTTCGATGCGGGCGGAGTGAATACGAGGGATTTTGGTTCCGTCATGCGCGTTTACCTCAACTTTTCTTTCCAACGAATGGGCCTGGTTGCGGACGGCGGGAGAATCAGTGCCAAGCGATGTATCAGACCACGCGGCACAATGACAAGGTCCGAACGGCAAAAGTCGTTTTCAGGGCACAGCTGGCCACGGGATTGACTCCAACCTACCGCCCCCGTGAACCAACGACTACTGTACTGATGGGCAGTTTTGGTACTGGCCGCAAACGCCCGGCCGGTGAGAAGTCGCCGCTCGCGTTTCCAATGCCTTCGGTCCGCTTCTGCTACAATTTTGTGTTACGCATTTGGTCATTTCGGACACCCTTATGATTTCACTTTTCGGGAAGAATGAGCCGGAACCTACGCTTCTGGAGAAGCTGAAAGCTTCGGTCAGCAAGACTAGGGCAGCGCTCTCCGAAACCGTTGATACGATCTTTTTGGGCGAACGAAAGATCGATCCGGCCTTGCTGAAGCAGTTGGAAACGGCCCTGATTTCCGCCGACCTGGGAGTGCGCACAACACGCGAAATTCTCGATGCGGTGCGCGAAAAAATGGACCGCAACGCGCTTTCCGACGCGAGCCAGCTCAAACGGGAAATCAAGTCTCATATCGTACGGACCTTGGCGGCTTCGAGCGGTTCGACCGCGGCCCTGGCGGGTCCGTTGGCCGGCGCGGCGACTGTGTCGCCGAACGGCAAAGGGCCGCGCGTGATCTTTATCGTGGGCGTGAATGGCGCCGGGAAGACGACCAGCATCGGAAAGCTCGCCAATCGCCTGCGCAAGGATGGGCTGAGCGTCATGCTGTGCGCGGCCGATACATTTCGCGCCGCTGCGGTCGAACAGTTGGAAATTTGGGCGCAGCGCAACGGCATCGAAGTTATCAAGCAGAAGTCCGGGGCCGATCCGGCGGCCGTGGTTTACGACGCAGTGGCGGCCGCGAAGGCTCGCGGTATCGACGCGCTGATTGTGGATACGGCGGGTCGCCTGCACACGAAATCCAACCTGATGGCGGAACTCGAGAAAATGAAGCGGACGGCCGCCAAAGTAATTCCAGCAGCGCCGCACGACGTGTTGCTGGTGCTGGATGCCACAACCGGGCAGAACGGACTTGTGCAGGCGCGGGAATTCACCTCCACGGTGCGGGTGACGGGTATCATCTTGACGAAGCTGGACGGCACCGCGAAGGGCGGCATCGTGGTGGCGATCGCGCGCGAACTCGGGCTGCCAATCCGCTTCGTCGGAACCGGTGAGCAGATCAACGACCTGGTGCCGTTTGATGCCGAAACCTACGTCAACTCTCTCTTCGACTAATTCGTGAACGCACACGACATTCGCTTCATGGAGCACGCGCTGGCCTTGGCGCGCAAAGGCGTTGGCCTGGCCAGCCCGAATCCCGCCGTGGGCTGCGTGATCGTGCGCGACGAGGAAATCATTGGTGAAGGATTTCACCAGTACGAATGGCGCGATCACGCGGAAATCGTCGCGCTGAAAACCGCGGGCGAGAAGGCGCGTGGCGCGACCCTCTACGTGAACCTGGAGCCCTGCAATCACACCGGGCGGACCGGGCCGTGCTCGGAAACGATTGTAGCCGCGGGCATACAGCGAGTCGTCGCCGCGATGAAGGATCCGAATCCTGCAACCTCGGGCCGGGGCTTCGAGCGGTTGGAGGCTGAGGGGATCGAAGTGGTTTCGGGAGTGCTGGAAGAGGAAGCGCAGCGCCTGAACGAAGCATTCGGCGGCTGGATTCGCACGAAAAGGCCGTACGTCACGTTGAAATCCGCGTTAACGCTGGACGGGCAGCTCGCGCTTGGGAAGCATAAGAAGCACGAACGGACCGAATGGATCACCTCGGAAGAATCACGCGCCGAGGTTCACCGCATGCGCCACGCGTCCGATGGGCTACTGACAGGGATCGGCACCGTGCTGGCCGATGACCCGCTACTTACGGATCGAAGTGGCCTTTCGCGCCGTAAGCAGCTTGTTCGCGTGGTCCTCGACTCCAAGCTTCGCATTTCGCCCAAAGCACGCATCGTCAAGACAGCGGATGACGATCTTCTCGTTTTCACGGCGGCGACTCTCGATTCGCCCAAAGCACGCAAGTTGCAGAATGCCGGAGTCGAAATAGTGCGAGTTGCCACGTGGCGCGGCGTGGTCGATCTTCGTGCGGTTCTTACCGAACTTGGCCGGCGCGAAATTCTTAGCGTCCTGTTGGAGGCTGGCCCTTTGCTGAACGGAGCCGCGCTCGGCGCAGGTTTGGTGGACAAGGTCACGCTGTTCTATGCGCCAAAATTCGCGGGCGAGACGGGCGTTCCCTTCGCGCACATGCCGACAGTTCCTCGCACCTCTCTCCAGAAGTTGCGCGTTCAACAATTCGGCCCGGACTTCTGTATCGAAGGCTACTTGCGCGACGTATATCGCTAACCCGCGGAGCCCGCCCGTTGCTTCCCTGACAGTCCTAGGCGCCGGTTGGGTGTTCACTGTCCTCGTTGTTGCATTTGCGTCGAACGCGCAGGTAGGATGCGACCACCCTCAATCATTTTTGCGGGTCGGGACAATCACAATGTGGACAGACTTCTTCGTGGCGGCCGCGGGTGCGTCGGCGGCGCTCGCAGGCCTGGTCATCGTTGCGATTTCGGTGAACATCAACAGCATCCTGGAGCATTCGAATCTTCCGGCACGCGCGGCGGCGGCCATCAGCGCGCTCATTCTCATTCTGGTCTGCAGCATGGCTGCACTGATCCCTCAACGAGCGGCAACCCTGGGAATTGAAATCATCATCTTCGGAGCGTGCTGCTGGCTTCTGGAGGTTTCTTCTTTACGGAAGGCGATTGCATCGCCCCGGCCTCTATCTGAAAAGCTCATCGAGCTCGTGCTCGGACAAGTCCAGGTCCTTCCCTTCTTCATCGGAGGGATCCGACTCTCGGCGGGTCACGAGAACGGACTCTACTGGGTCGCTACGGGGATCATCGCCATCTTCATTGCTTCCACGGTGAATGCGTGGGTGCTGTTGGTGGAAATTTTGCGCTGAAACCAAGGGGGATGGCGCGAAATCGTCGGGATGTCCGGGAATCGAACCCTCAGGCGGGCTGCAGCGGGGAAAACCCCGAATCCATCTTTCTTTTGACGCGGCGACCAACACGATACAGAGAAAATAAGGAACGGCTCACCCGGCATTGCGCGTCAATGGCACAATCGCCAGTCAGCGTGAAGCGCTTTAGCCTCATCGCGCCCTGGGAGCCTGCCTCTATGGGAAGGCCGTTGCGGCCGGGATGGACGCCCAGACCGAAACGAATTCCAGCGCTGCGTGCCGCATCCACGATAGCGGGCGTTTCGTTGCCGTTTGGATACGCGATGATGGTGGGCGTTTTTCCCGTTAACTTTTGAAGATCGTTCTGAGCTTCCTGAATTTGCGCCCGTACCTCGGCTGGCGAATAGTTGGTCAAGATAGCATGATCGGTCGTGTGGTTTCCCAGCGAGATCAGCGAATGAGCGGCGAAATCTCGCAGCTCGAGCGGCGTAAAGGGCCGGTCCTCATCGCTCACCGGACGTAGCGCGTCAGCGCCAAATTGCGCACGCACTTGCGATTCCGCTTCCGAGGTCTTGAGGCGCTTGAGCCTCTCGACCATATGCTGGATCTGTTTTCGCGGAATGCCGCGCGAATGGGCTCTACGTTCCAGAACATCCCACCAGAACGCCTTGCCTTGGATCACATGCTGTGTGGACACAAAAAGAACTGCGGGGACACGAAACGCCTCGAGTAATGGCAGCGCTTTCGTATTGCTGTAGTATCCGTCGTCGAACGTTACAAGAACATGCTTGCCGGAACTATTCAGTCCTCGCGAGATGTCTCCGGGAGAGACAAAAGTGTAGGAGTGCTCTTGGAAGTGATCCAGGAATCGCCGAAACATCTCGACGGTGATTCCCTCTGGATCGGTTAGACCAGAGTGCGCTTCCTCTGGATCTGCAAACAAGCCGTGAAAAAGGAACGTCAGCAGCACGCCTTCCTCGTTGCCCATCGCCAACGAAGACCGGGCAATAAGGCGATCCAACGTTAGAAGAACCGATCGGGTGCGCGAGTACATACTCATCGCGTACGATGCTAAGGCACGCTCCAGGGTTTCTCGGGGGTTTCGCATCGCCCCGCGGACGGTTTGCCAACACGGCGCTAATCTGCGCAAAATGGGGCGGCGGCATGCGAGTTTAATCCACCAGCTTTGGAGCTTGAGGACGAGCCGCCGCCAAACGCGCGCTATGTTCACCGGAATCATCGAGCACTCGGGCACGATTGAATCTCTGTCGATCGATAACGATGGGGGCCGAGTCACGATTCATGCGCCGAGCGTGGCGCCGTCTCTGGCCGTATCGAACAGCATCGCAGTGAATGGATGCTGTCTCACGGTGGTTACCCTCGACAACGAGCGTTTTTCCGCCGACCTTTCGGGCGAGACCGTTCGCAAGACTTCTTTCGGTGCCGGCTCTCAAGGTCTGCAGGTCGGGAGTCGCGTCAACCTGGAGCAACCGCTCACAGCAGGCAAAGAGTTCGGCGGGCACTTCGTTCTAGGGCACGTTGATGGCGTCGGTCGAGTCACGCATTTGCGGCGCGAAGGCGAAAATTGGTGGTACGGCGTGCGCGTGGCCGAAGAGTTCGCGGGCTACATCGTGCCAAAGGGATCGGTCACCATCGACGGCATCAGCTTGACCGTCGCGCAATGGCGTGACCACATCGCGGAAATCGCCGTTATTCCCTACACCTACGACCACACGAACATACGCGGCCGCGAACCTGGCGATGCTGTCAATCTGGAAGGCGACATTCTGGGCAAATATATTGAACGCCATCTCGAAGCACGCGAGGCCGCGTCGGAATCGCGGTCAGGGCTGACATTCGCGCGGCTTCGCGAAGAGGGTTTCTAAAAACGCGCCTGCTCTTGCAAGCTAGCTTGACGATCCTTCCGCCCTCTTTGCACGCGCTCCACGCCAATACAAAATCAGGCCGAGCAAGATGGCGCCGATCGTACCGACGAGCAGCTTCACCTCGAACAGAAACTTGTTGGCCGAATCTCCGGGCGGCACTGCGGAAATAAGCATTGCGGCAAACACAATCACCAGACCAACACCCGCAGCCAACCATACGCCAATCTTGCCACCGGGAATCAGGACAGCGTGGGGGTTGATGCGACGATCAGGCCGGTCCACCAGCTTGATTACCGCCGCAAACATGTACAGGAATGGAATGAAGTAGATGATGATGGTGATGTCCACCAGGGCCTGATATGCGCCGTGAATGGTCTCGCTGATCTGGCTCACTAATAAAATCGCTCCTGAAATTACGGCCTGAACCAGAATCGAGACCCAGGGCGTGCGCCAGCGCGGATGAATCTTCCCGAAAGCCTCGGGTAAATATCGATCGATGCCCACGATGAAGGGCACGCGCGCGATCCCAGCTACAGTGCTGCCGACGCCGCCCGCGTTGCCAACGGAAACCAGCACGGCCGCAACAATCCCCAGGAACGCCACACCCAACACGGTTGATCCCAGCGTCACCGCGTGAAACACCCCGCTGGTCGGCGAGACATCTTGCGCCGGGAGAAGCACCAGCACTGCAATCGTCCCTGCGATATACATGCCGGCGATCAAGACGCTCGAGCCCAGCAAGGCGCGCGGTAACGTACGCTGAGGATTGCGAATCTCCTCGCTCATCGCGGACACGAGCTCCAGCCCCGTGAACGCAAAAGCGATCTGCGACCAGAAGTTTACCGTGTCCCAGTTCCAGGTCGGCCGCATGGTTGCCCACGTGAAATGCGTAACGGATCCGTTTCGCCAATAAATCAGCGCTGCGACCACCACCAGCATCAGCAAGGGGGCGTAGGTCGACACTCCCCCCGCGTTTTGCAGCCATTTTCCAATATTCAGTCCGATGATGTTCAGCACGACCGCCACGATCAGCAGTGCGAACGACACCACGAGTAGGAATGTCCGGTTCTGCGCCAACTCCGAACCGCCCGATCCAATGATGTACGCGCTCATCGAGGCGCTCGCGAGCAATAGACCAGGGAAGTAAAAGAACGTGTAAATCCAGTAGTTCCACCCGGCCACGAACCCGTGGAAATCGCCGAAGGCTTCTTTGGCCCAGACGTAGAGTCCACCTTCTACCGGAAAGCGCGAGGAAAGCTCGTTGATCACCAGCCCGTATGGGATGAAAAACAGGATCGCGGTCAGCACCCATAGACTGATCGAGGAAGCGCCGTTGTGGGCCGCCGCCGCCACCCAGCGGGGCCCCAGCACGGTCGCGATGTTGAACAACAGGACGTCCCAGAAACCCATTTCGCGCCGAAGTTGCTTCTTCGCGTCGGGTACTCCGGGATCGGGCTGGATCACAGAGTCACGTCCAATTCGGGAATCAGCGCGTCCTGCATGCGGAAGTTATGGAAGAAAGGATCTTTGGAATTTTCGAATTCGGACCAGGACTGGAACACTGTGGATTTTCCGTCTTGCAGGAAGACGATCATGTCCGCCAGTTTTTTGGCCAAGTGCGTGTCGTGGGTTACGACGATGGATGTTTTATGAAACGCCTGCTTCAAGCGCGCGATCAGATCGCCCATGTGTGCCGCCATGATCGGATCGACCATGGTTGTGGGCTCGTCGTACAAGATCGCTTCGGGATTTTGAGCCAGCGCTCTGGCGATAGCCACCGCCCGGCGCATGCCCGTCGAAAGCTCGCCGGGCAATTTGTCCAGAACCTCGTCGACCTCCAGCATGTGCGCCAGTTTGTTCACGTACGCGTCAATGTCTTCTGGCGTCAGGCCGGGCTGCCCTTCCAGCGGAAACGCTATGTTGTCGGCGATCGTCAGCGAATCGAACAACGCGCCGGATTGGAACACCATGGTTACTTTGCGGCGCACTTCGGCGAACTCTCTTTCGCTGAAATCGGTAACGTCTTCCCCATCGATAAAGATGCGGCCGGAGTCCGGCTTGAGAAATCCCATGATGTGCTTCAGGGAAACGGATTTGCCGACACCGCTGCGGCCCATGATCACGCACGTCTGGCCCTTCGTCACCGTGAAACTGACGTCGTTCAGCACCACGTGATCATCGAAAGCCTTGCAGACATCACGAAACTCAAAGAACGGTTTATTTTCGACGACGGGTGGGTTAATACCTGCTTTTTCGCCGGCAACTGGCAGCAAAATTCCTTCTTTCGGGATATCGCTCACGCGTGCGCCGCTTCCAGAATCCGCTTTGCCTCTTCGTAATCGCCGGGTGTGTTCATGTTCCAGAAAAGCCGGTCAGCGCTATCAAATCGTTTCCAGTGAGTCTCGTCAAGAACTTCCATCGTGAGATGTTTCATGGCTTCGGTGACCTTCCGAGTGCCGCTCTCGAATGCTCGTTGCAATTTCTCGACTCCGCTGGCGCGCCAGCATGCGCAGAGCGGCTCCAATCCATGCGCTGATTTGGGTGTCACAACTTCGGCTTTGCTCGCTTGTGCTCGCTGAGCCAGGTATGTCAACCAATCCGACGTAAGAAACGGCATATCGCAACCAATGACGATGTTCACCTCGCGGCCGCTGTTCGTTCCCGCTGCAGCGTGCAACGCCGTGATGATTCCACCCAACGGGCCCTCGCCGGGCCAGTGGTCCGCAATGCAATCAGCTCCGAAGGCCGCATATTTTTCGCGTGACCCGATGATGGTCACGCAGGGTGTCACACCGCGCATCACCGCACAGAGCCGCGCGAGCAGGGCTTCGTCGCCAATCCGCGCAAGGGCTTTGTCCCGTCCAAAACGAGTGCTTCCGCCACCCGCTAGCACGAACCCGCCAACTTGAGCTTGCCCGGGAATTCCTTCACCGGTCACAGGTCACCCATCACGAATCGCTCTCCTCTACCGGCTCCCGCCCGGGCCTCCGAATTCCCAACTCGCGCAATTTTTCCTGCAAGCTTTGCCGGTGCAACCCAATCGTCACCGCCGTTCGGGAAACATTCCAGCGGTGGCTCACCAGTTGCTTCGTCAAGTAGGCCACCTCAAATTTGTGCTTGGCTTCGCGAAAGTCTTTTTCGCCCAGGCCCACGTCGATTCCGTTCTCCGAGGCCTTACTTGTGATCGCCTGCCCCGTTGCCACTTCCTCAGGAAGATCGGGCACGCCGATCTCGTCACCCCGACAGAGAACCAAGCTGCGCTCCAGCGCGTTTTTCAGCTCGCGCACGTTGCCCGGCCAATCGTAACGCTCGATTGCCGCCAGGGCTTCCCGGTTCATTCGCGCCGTTCGCCCCAGACGCGAGCCGTGCATTTGCAGAAACGCCTCGGCGAGCACCGGAATATCCTCTTTGTGTTCGCGCAAAGGCGGCAACTCTACGGTGATCACGCGCAGCCGATAATACAAATCCTCGCGGAATTTTCCGCTGCGAATTTCCGCCGCTAGATTGCGATGCGTCGCGCTGATCACCCGCACATCCACCGCGATCGATTGCGTCCCGCCCAGCCGTTCGATCGTCCGACTCTCGAGCGCCCGCAGCACCTTCGCCTGCGTGACAGGGTTCATGTCGCCAATCTCATCCAGGAACAGCGTTCCGCTCGACGCCAATTCAAATTTCCCCTTCTTTTGCTGAGCCGCACCGGTAAAGGCGCCGCGCTCATAGCCAAACAGTTCCGATTCGATCAACGTCTCCGGCAGCGCCGCGCAATTCACGGCCACGAAAGGTTTCCCCGCGCGCGGCGATCGTGCATGGATTTCCTGAGCCAAAAGATCTTTCCCCGTTCCGCTCTCGCCCAGAATCAGCACCGTCGAATCCGTCGGCGCTACTCGATCCGCCATTTCAAAAGCGCGCCGCATTTCTGCCGTGCGCCCGATCATTTGGCCGAACTGGCCCTCGGTCGTCAATCGCCGACGCAGCGCATCGTTTTCCTTCTCCAGCGTCGCCAGCTTCAGCAAATTCGCCACACGCTGCCGCAATTCCTCCAGCTCGAATCCCTTCACCAGATAGTCCGCCGCGCCAACCTGCAGAGCTTCCACGGCCGTCTTCGCCGTGTCCAGCGCCGAAATCATCAGCACCGGCACGTCGTTCCCCTGTTCGCGCATCCATTGCAAAAACGAGATCCCGTTCTGTCCCGGCAGCACTACATCCAGGAGCACCAAATCCGGTTGCTCTCGAGGCAACGCCTCGCGCGCGGCCTCCGCCGAATCAGCCTCGGCAATCCGGTATTTCGATTCCAGCGCGCGCCGCAATCCGTAGCGCGCCGCCGGCTCATCATCCACGATTAAGATCGTCTTCATCTTTGCCTCATGACCTTCTTCGCTGTTTCATCGCTTCTGCTTGGCAAGCCGACTCGAAACCGGGTTCCGCGCCCATCTTTCAAGGGACTCTCCCAATCAAGACGCCCGTGAAATTCCGCCACACGACGTGCGACGATCGCTAAACCCAAACCCGTTCCATGCACCTTTGTTGTAAAAAATGGCTGGAGAAGCTTCTCCCGAGCCGCGTGCGCAATACCGGCCCCGTCGTCTTCCACCGTCAGAACGCATTCACCATTGCTCACGGCAGCGCTAACGCGCACGTGCGCGCCTGAGCTGGCTGCCTCTAACGCGTTCACCAACAGATTGGATACGACGTCGCTCACCGCCTCCGCGCCCGCAGCCAATTTCACTCCGGGTTCTGGCAGTTGGGTTTCCAACACAATTCCGCGCCGCTCGGCTTCGTGCCGCAGCACGCCCAGAACTTCTTCGATGACCATTCGAGCGTCGCAGGTGGCTTCGACTGTCCCGCCGCGGACGGACGGACGGCTGAATTGCAGCAACTGGCTCAACTTCGCCGACAAACGCTCGATCTCATCCAGCACCATCTTGGTTTCCGCGCGCATGGACGGAGGCAAATCCGGGTTCTCCATCTGCACTTGCAGAATCGTCTTGATGGAGCCGAGAGGGTTCTTCAAGTTGTGAGAAATGCTTGCCGCCATCTGTCCCAAAACCGCAAGCCGCTCGCGCTCCGCCAGTTCCCTCTCTAATCTCAGCTTCTCCTCGATCAACAGGCACAGCTCCAAAGCATTCGGCAATTGCTCACACAGAAATTCGAATGCCGCCGTGGTTTCGCCCGAGAGGAACGCGCCGTGCGGTTGCACCAGCAGGAACCCATCGGTCTGATCGCCACGCCCGATACGAAACCGATTCGACGACTGGCCCGCGTCCGCTGCGCCGCCTATACCTCCAAAATTGGCTGCATCCAAAACAGTGCCGGTAAGGTCCAAGGCCCGCTCTCGATATGGCCCAGTCAGAACAACTCGCGCGGAGCCCAGCTCAAACTCCTCCGTCGTGCGCCGCTCGATGAACTGCACGAGTGCGGCGACATCCCCTTGTTTGGCTTCCTGCTGGATCTCCCCGCTCAGCCGCTGGACGCGATCCAGTTCCCGATGGGCGGTCGCTTCCAGCCTTCGTCCCAGGGTCCGCTGTAGTGGCTCAATGAAGGGAACCAGCACGAACAACAGGATCGACGCCGAAGCTTCGGGCGGAAGCACCGGCTCCAGCCAGCCGCTGACACGCCGAACCAGACTCAAGTACAGAAGTGCCAGAAACGTCGCCGAAACCGCGTAGATCAGGTTCTTCTGCCGTCCGATCTGCAGAAAGTTGTGTCGCCATACGAGGTAGATCAATGCCCCCAGGGGAGCCACCGGGAGCATCGCCAACGCGACACCCAATTCCTGCGCGGCGGCAGGCGAACGAGGCACATGCAACACGTGCAGGCTTACAACCATCAGGAACGCAGCCCCGAAAACAACCATCAGGAATCCGTAGAAGCGCCGCTCGGGCTGGTTTGGCGCATTACGGCAAAACCGGAACTCCCAAATCGCACACCACAACAAACTGTAGGCATATACGTGGGAAAAATCCTCGCCAAGCGACTTCGCGGGCAGCATGAAATCGAAAGTTCCAGCCGTGATGTGTATGGGAAAGAGCCGAATCGCGAGATGCAGGCTGGCCCCATAGAAGAAAAGGAGTACCGCGTACTTCCACCGTTTGTTTCGTAACAGACCGCGCGTCTCCGCAAATTCCATGTGCAGGTGCATCAGTAATCCGGGCACCAAGCACAATCCCAAAGTGATGATAGTGATCGCGAATTCGCGTAGCCCGACAGGCGGTACGCCGTAATGAATTTGGGCATTCAGCGCAAGAAGTGATCCGCTGTAGAAAAGAAACAGCGCCAAGCAAAGAAAGAAGAACACGCGCTCGAAGTTGCGCTGCCGCCGGTAGCCGAGAATTACCACCATCCAGAAGAGCTGCGCCAGCGTTCCTGCCGTGAGCCCAATCAGCCGGATATAGAAGAGAGATTCCATCGGGATTCGTACATAGAAATACTATGCCGGGACAAAGGGCACTACAACGGCCAAGTGCCTGATTTTTCTTGCACCATTCAAGATATTGATAAATAAAGAGTTATATAAGAATGCGCGCCGGTAAAATCTTAGCGCGTGTCGCTCAATCCCTTGACATGTCGGGTGTATCTGCTATATTAGCACTCGGCTAGGAGGAGTGCTAAATCCCCTTTAACTCCCCAGTCAACGTTCAATCGCAACTCACCTTATGGAGGGTCTTTAGATGGCAGTGAATCTCACCCCGCTCCACGACCGCGTGGTCGTGAAGCGCATTGAAGAAAAAGAAAGCATTAAGGGCGGCATCATCATCCCCGACTCCGCCAAAGAAAAGCAGCAGGAAGGCGAAGTAATCGCCGTCGGCTCCGGCAAGCGCGAAAAGGGCGAACTGATCCCTCTCGACGTTAAGCCCGGTGACCGCGTCCTGTTCGGCAAGTACAGCGGCACGGAAATCAAGATCGAAGACGAAGAGCTATTGATCCTGCGCGAGGAAGAAATCCTTGCCAAGTTCACCGGCGCCGCGAAGGCTGCGGGTAAGAAGTAATGTAGGCGCCGGGCTTGAGCCTGGCGAGCTGTGGCCGGTCATCAGACCGGTGAATTGGCACCAGAATCCGCATGACGCAGCACCAAGAAATCTCAGGAGGAAATACCAGTATGGCGAAGCAGATCGTAACAGGTGAGAATTCCCGCCAAGCGATTCTACGCGGCGTGAATGCTCTCGCCGACGCAGTAAAGATTACCCTCGGCCCCAAGGGCCGCAACGCGGTAATCGAAAAGAAGTTCGGCGCGCCTATCATCACCAAGGACGGCGTGACCGTTGCCAAGGAAATCGAACTCAGCAACCCGCTCGAGAACATGGGCGCGCAGATGGTTCGTGAAGTCGCCTCCAAGACGTCCGACGTAGCTGGCGACGGCACCACCACCGCGACCGTGCTCGCTCAGGCCATCTTCCGCGAAGGCGTCAAGACCGTCGCGGCAGGTTCCAGCCCCACAGCCCTAAAGCGTGGCATCGAGCGCGCCGTCGAAGTTGCCGTTGCGGAAATCAAGAAGCTTTCCCGCGACGTCAAGGGCGAAATGATCGCCCAGGTTGGCACCATTTCCGCCAACAACGACAAGCAGATCGGCGGCATCATCGCAGAAGCCATGAAGAAGGTTGGCAAGGATGGCGTGATCACCGTCGAAGAATCCAAGACGATGGAGACCACCCTCGAAGTCGTCGAAGGTATGCAATTCGACCGCGGTTATCTTTCCCCCTACTTCATCACCGATCCAGAGCGCATGGAGTGCATCCTCGAGGACGTTCGTATCCTCATCCACGAGAAGAAAATCAGCTCCATGAAGGACCTGCTCCCGTTGCTCGAGCAGACCGCCAAGATGGGCAAGCCCCTCTTGATCGTCGCTGAGGACGTCGAAGGCGAAGCGCTCGCCACTCTCGTCGTCAACAAACTCCGTGGCACGCTGCAGTGCGCCGCCGTCAAGGCCCCCGGCTTTGGCGATCGCCGCAAAGCGATGCTCGAAGACATCGCCACCCTCACCGGCGGCAAGGCCATCACCGAAGACCTCGGCATCAAGCTCGAGAACGTGAAGCTTGAGGATCTCGGCCGCGCCAAGAAGATCACCATCGACAAGGACAACACCACGATCATCGAAGGCGCCGGCAAATCCGCCGACATCGAAGGTCGCGTCAAGCAGATTCGCGCGCAAGTCGAGAACACCACCAGCGACTACGACAAGGAAAAGCTCCAGGAGCGCCTTGCCAAGTTGGTTGGCGGCGTTGCGGTCATCAAGGTGGGCGCGGCAACCGAAACCGAGCTGAAGGAAAAGAAGGCTCGCGTCGAGGACGCCATGCACGCCACTCGCGCAGCGGTCGAAGAAGGCATCGTAGCGGGCGGCGGTACAGCGCTCCTGCGCTGCATCAGCGCCATCGACAAGCTCAAGCTGCAAGACGACGAAGCGGTCGGCGTCGGCATCGTTCGCCGCGCGCTGGAAGAGCCAGCCCGTCAGATCGCGCTAAACGCAGGTCACGAAGGCGCAGTTGTCATCGGCAAAATCCGCGAATCCAAGGACGACAACTTCGGCTTCAACGCGGAAACCGGTGAATACGGCGACATGGTCAAGGCCGGCGTCATCGATCCAGCCAAGGTCACCCGTTTGGCGCTGCAGAACGCAGCCTCGATCGCAGGCCTGATGCTGACGACCGAAGCCCTAATCGCCGAAGTCAAGGAAGACGATAAGAAGGGCGCCGCAGCAGCAGGCGGACCCGGCGGCCCAGGCGGCATGGGCGGCATGTACTAAACGCAGAGAGGCGTCGCACCGACGCCTCGCCGTTGTAGGGGCGCAACACTGTTGCGCCCCATCTCGGCAACCAAGCGATCGCAGGACGGGCTTCCACCCGTCCCGCAAAGGTTGGCCCAAAACCGGGCCACCTTTTTTTTGCGTCCGGACCCATAGTATCAGCGCATTTTTCCCGTCCCACGAAACCCCATTCACCCTGAGCGCAATTCATGTCACACGGAAGTGTGTCCAAGAGCACATACAGCCCTGTTTATCAGGTCTAGCATCAGGCTTTGAGGAGGAACAGTGATGTCCACTAAGAGAATGATGAAAGCAGCGATTGTCGAAAAATTTGGCGACCCATTGGTTCTGCGAGAAGTTCCCATCCCCGTGCCCGGGCCAGGACAAGCATTGGTGGAGGTCGTGGCGTCCGGCGTCTGTCATACCGATCTACACGCTGTGGACGGTGATTGGCCCGTCAAACCCAAGTTGCCCTTTACGCCTGGTCATGAAGGAGCGGGGATCGTAGTCGCCGTCGGACAGGGAGTCAGCCATTTGAAAGAAGGCGACCGCGTTGGAATTGCATGGCTGCACAGCGCTTGCGGACACTGCGAGTACTGCCTTTCCGGCTGGGAAACCCTCTGCCCGGAGCAGCAAAACTCCGGATATTCCGTGAACGGAACCTTCGCCGAGTATGCCTTGGGGCAGGCCGATTACCTGGGGCGAATCCCCAAGAATTTGTCGTTTGTGGATGCGGCCCCGATCCTGTGCGCCGGAGTAACTACCTATAAGGGTCTGAAACAGACTGGGGCGCGCCCGGGCGAGTGGGTGGTGATCTCAGGCTGCGGAGGGCTCGGCCATGTCGCCGTCCAGTACGCCAAGGCCATGGGGCTCCACGTCGCTGCAGTGGATCTGGGTCCCGAAAAGATGGCCCTCGCGCGCAAGCTCGGCGCGGAAATCACGATTGATGCTAAAACTCAGGACCCGGTGAAAGAGATCCAAAAGCAGATCGGCGGCGCGCACGGAGTGTTGGTCACCGCGGTTTCCCCGATTGCTTTCAAGCAAGGAGTGGGCATGCTTCGCCGCGGCGGAACGTGCGTGCTGAACGGCTTGCCGCCTGGGGAGTTTCCGATATCCATTTTCGAGATGGTCCTGAACGGCTACACCCTGCGTGGCTCCATCGTCGGAACCCGACTCGACCTGGAAGAGGCCTTGGAATTCGCCGCAGAAGGCAAAGTGAAGGCGACCATCGAGACTTTGCCATTGGACTCCATCAACGACATCTTTACCAGGCTCAAGAAGGGCCAGGTCAATGGGCGCGTAGTTCTCGACCTCAAGGCGAAGAACGCTCGCGAAGAAGGGCCTCGCGAGTTAGTCGCAGCAACGCGGTGAAGCAGAATATCTGCGGCCCGTTGCGCGCAGACGGCAGCTCAATCCTAGGGCGATGCCCTGAGGAGTGCTGCCGTGCATCTCGCCAACCAAGCAATCCGAAAAAGGGCGGTCCGGTTTCCGGCCCGCCCTTTTTCTTTGGCCGACGCTGTGCCTAAACACCGATAGCCGTTGCGGCACACAAGCTCCACGCCGTTTTCACCGCCTTATACTCAAGATATGCCCGATGCAGAACAGCGCGCCTTGGCGATCTATGAACTGATTCGCGCGACCAGCGTCGATCGGCCCATCAGCGGCTTCGACAGCGTTGCCGAACTGCTGCGCGTCATGAATCACTGGAAAGAGCAAAATGAGGCGCTCAAGGAACTACATAGCGCACTCCCTGAGGTCTACCTGGCTTTCCTGGCGCACTCCTGCGCATGGATTCGACAGGAACATCGCGTAGAGCAAAATTTCCGGGTCGTCTATACGCTTCAGGACGCCGTTCTGATCTGTCTTCAAGCTGCTCCGAAGCCTCTACCCCCCGAGGTCATTGAGCACCTGTTGACTGAACTCCGGCGCGATTCTTCCACTCGCTTCTTCTTCCCTTTCGACCAATTTCTCGCCCTGCTTACCCCCGGCCAGATCACCGCGCCCGCCAGAGCCGAACTCCGCAAACTACATCTACTGCTGGCCCCCAGCGCGACCGGCAAAATCGACAAGCGCCAGCGCAACACCAGAGACCTGGTTGCTGCGTTGATGTATGTCGCGGGAGATGAACCGCTCCCTCCCGGCCGCGGCCCATGGTCACAGATTGTCTTTGACGAAATCGCACGCATGGACGACATCACCCGCTCGGGCTGGCAGGGCTTGCTGGAGCATTGCCATGCCACGGAGCAAACTGCGCCCGGCCAGAAATGGACGCAAAGATCCCGCGAGCTGATCAGCGCACTCGGGGAACGCGAAGCTCTTGCAACCATGCTCCGCTGGCTTAAGCTGGGGCCGACGCCCGGGCAACCGCCGGAAGCGCGTTCGCCCATTGAAGATTCCTCCTATCAAAAAGGAGTCGTCCTCTGCGTCAGCCTCGGCGACACCACAGAGTCGGCAGTCGCGATCGGCGACTTCGGCTTGGCCTGCCTCCGCAAAGTCCCTTTGCTCGGCGCTGTATCACAGAAAGTCGGCTTCGCGTGCATTCAAGCCCTCGGCACCATGCAGTGCAACGAAGCCGTTCCGCAATTGACCCGCTTGCGCGCGAAAGTCAAATACTCGACGGCCCGCCGCCTGATCGAAAAATCGCTGCATCTCGCGGCCGAACGCAATGGCATGACGGTCGGCGAACTGGAAGACCTCTCCGTCCCGCGATATCCGCTGGACCCCCAAGGTATCGTAGAGACAAAGATTGGCGACTCCCTCGCTGCGGTGCGTCTGTGTGAAGACGGCCGCGTCGTAACCACCTGGCACAACGCCGCCGGAAAGCTCCTCAAGTCGGTCCCCGCACACATCCGCAAGGCATTTCCGAAAAAGGTTCGCTTGATTGCCTTGCTCGCGAAAGAGATCGAGCAGTCCTATTATTCGCAACGCGCACGCGTGGAGTCCTCCTTCCTCGCTCCTCGCGATATTCCTCTAGCGCATTGGCGCCGCTATTTCGTGGACCATCCGCTGTTAGGATTCTTGGGCCGCAAGCTGATCTGGGTGTTCAGCGACACCCAAGGCTGGGAGCGTGCGGGAATCTGGACCGAAAGCGGCGTGCGCGATTCCGGGGGCAAGCTGGTGAACCTTGTACGCGCAATCAACGTGCGCCTTTGGCATCCGCTTTCCTACAGCGCCAGTGAAGTACAGCGATGGCGCTCTCGCGTTTTCACGTCGGGTATCCGGCAACCGTTTCGCCAGGCCTTCCGCGAGTTTTATCAGGTCACCGACGACGAGCGAGAGAGCCGTCTCTATTCGAATCGCTTCGCAGGCGCGTTACTCCGCCAGCACCAATTCGCCAGCCTTTGCCGCGCGCGCGGCTGGAGCTACCAGCTGATGGGTTCGGGTTTCGAAGGCGCCAACGTTCCCAGCAAAAATCTCGACCACTGGAACATGCATGCTGAGTTTTACGTCGATCTCCCGCCAGACCGCGCCGCCGCATTGCGCAGAGCCTCGGTCGCCGAACAATCCGGTGCCGGAATCAACATTTTCATCGGCTCCGATCAGGTTCGCTTCTATCGCGAGCGCCACGAAATCCCCATCGACGAAGTCCCCGCCATCGTGTACTCCGAAATCATGCGCGACGTCGACCTCTTCACCACCGTCTGCGCCGTCGGCGACGACGAAACCTGGTCGGACCAGGGCGACCGCGGCACCGGCGTTTTTGCGGCTCGCCGCCTGGACGCCCGAGACTTTTCGGTGGTGACCACCCTGCGATCCGAGATGCTTTCGCGCGTTCTCCCACACACCGCGATCGCCGACCGCTGCAAGCTTGCCAAGGGCTCACTCGAAATTCGCGGACAGTTGGGGACGTACCGGATTCAGCTGGTCTGGGGCGGCGCGCTCCTAGAAACCGACAGCGTCACGCGTTGGCTAAAGATTCCGCAGAAACTCCTGGACGCCGTCCCGCTCGATCTCGGCGCAGTTCCGATCGATCTCGACCCGCGCACAGAAATGATCCTGCGCAAAGCCCACATCCTCGCCGACGACTGGAAGATCGACTCGCCCGAACTCGTCCGCCAACTCATGCCCGATTGATTTAGCTTCAACCCGCACGCCGGTTAAATCACGTCGGTTAAATAGTGTTACGAATGAGCGACGGCGCCCCGCGTGGAAGCCGAACTACCCGGCACCTTCTCCGCCAGAATTTCCGGCTTGTGAATCTCCGGCTCTCTCGAGAACAGCTCCGCAGCCTTGGCAAACAATGCCTTGGCAATCTCGCCATTCAGGTGCGCGTTTCGTCCCGCCTCGTCCTTAAATGTGTCGAATATCCCGAATTTCGAGGGTCCGAGCTTTAACGCGTACCACGATGTCGTTCCCGCTTCGCGTTCCGCCAAAGGTAGCGCCGACTTCAGAAACTGCTCGACTTCTTTTTCTTTGCCGGGCTTTGCTTCCAGCATCGCCCAAATCGCGAGTCTATCCATGATGGTACCCTCCGCCATCTAGGATGCATCTCCACCAACAAGGGTTCGTCCCTTACAGAAGTTTTAACAATCGTGAATTTGGGTTCGCGCGTTTGTAGGGGGGCAGCACTGCTGCGCCCCAGCTTGCCCAGCTCAATCTGCGCAGCCTGACTGGTTTTTCTTCCGCGCCCTGCGCGAAGTCTCACTTCAACTTCTGCTCCAGCTCCACCCACCGCGCATACAACTCATCAATCGCCCTCTGCGCCGCTTCCAATTCCAAAGACGCCGCATGCAACCGCGCCCCATCGCTCATAATCGCCGGGTCCAGCAAAGCATCATGCTTAAGCTGCATCTCCTTCTCCGCATCCGCCACTCGCTGCTCAATGGTCTCCAACTCTCGATTCTCTTTGTAAGACAATTTCCTCTTGGTAAGCGAAGCCCGCGCCGCGACAGCAACCCCGCCATTCCCACTCGCACGAGGACTCTGCGTCTCGACCGACGCATTGCTCTTCCCCGCCGCCTTCTGCGACCTCTGCCACTCCTCCCACTGCTGATAATCCGCAAACCGCTCCGCCCCGCCAAGCCCATCCAACCCCAGCACCACGGTAGACACGCGATCCAGCATGTACCGGTCATGCGTCACCAGCACCAAGGCGCCGCGATACTCCAGCAAACTCTCCTCCAAAATTTCCAAAGTTGGAATATCCAGATCGTTGGTCGGCTCGTCCAACAGCAACACATCGGCGGGCTGCAGCATCAACTGCGCAATCAAAACCCGCGCCCGCTCTCCCCCCGACAATCGCCCCACCTTCTGATTCAACTGCTCCGCCGTAAACAAAAATCGCGCCGCCCACCCTCCGACATGAATCACGTTACCCTGATAAATCACCGAATCGCTGTCCGGAGCCAGCGCCCGCCGCAAAGTAACGTCCGGATCGAGCTCCCGATTCTGATCGAAATAAACAATCCGCAACGAATCTGCCTGCCGCATCTTTCCGCCAGCAGGCTTGAGGTCCCCCCGCAAAAGCCGCAACAAAGTAGTCTTCCCGCTGCCATTCGGGCCGACCAACCCGACCCGCATACCCGAAGTAACAATAAAATGAATATCCTCAAACAAAGTCCGGCCGCCAATTTCGTATCGCACGCCGTCCAAAGTGATCAACTGTTTCGTCTGCCGCTCCGAAGCCGAAAAATCAATCTTCGCGCTGGTAATCTGCGTTCGCGACTTCATCGCCGCCAATTCGCCAATCATCTCGTGCGCATTATCGATCCGCGCTTTCGATTTGGTCGTCCGCGCCTTGGGCCCCCGCCGCAACCAATCAATCTCCGTATGCACGCGATTTTCCAGTGCCTCCTGCCGATTCCGCTGCGCGTGCAGATACTCCTCTTTCTTCTCCAAAAACGTGCTGTAATTCCCGGAAACCCGCAGCGACCCATCCTCGTAAGCCGGATTCAACTCGACAACTTCATTCGCCACATTCTCCAAAAAATACCGGTCGTGGCTAACCACCACGCAGGCAAACTCCCCATTTTGCAAAACCGATTCCAGCCACTTGATCCCCGCAAGATCCAAATGATTGGTAGGCTCATCCAAAAGCAAAATATCCGGCGCCTGCACCAAAGCCTCGACAATCGCCAACCGCTTTCGCCAGCCACCCGACAACTTTGCTGCCGCGGCATCCAGGTCCGTAAACTGTGCCCGCCCCAAAATCTCCGCGATCCGTGTGAGCCTCTCCCCCTCGGTCACATGAGCCCGATCCAAAGCTGCGTCGATCACCGACCGAATCGTCTCTCCCTCGCCGAACTCCGAAATCTGCAACACCGTCCCAACTCGCGTCCCCTTGCGAATCGCAACGTCCCCAGTATCCGGATTCACGCGACCCTGCAAAATCTCCAAAAGCGTAGACTTCCCCGCCCCATTCGGCCCAATAATCCCAATCCGCTCCCCCTCCGAAACGGTAAACGAAATATTCCGAAACAAGGGAGCAACCCCATACTTCTTCGACAACCCCTGCGCGCTAAGTTTCGGTGGCAATGTTTTGCTCTTTTCTAAAATGAGCCCATTCCAGAATATCAGCACCCACGAACGAACACGAAGTTGAGTCCTCGAAGTTGGGTTCCCGAAGTTGGGTTCCCGAAGTTGGGTTCCCGAAGTTGGGTTCCCGAAGTCGGGTTCCCCACGTTTCCGCGATTTGTGCGGATACGTGGGTTCCGTTCTTTCTCTGCTTCATTACTTCCTTACTTCTTTGCTTCCTCGCCTCGCCTTGTTATCCTCCCGCCCTTGACCACCCCCACCCTACCCCGCCGCCTAAATCTCTTCGACGCCACCATGATCGTCATGGGCGGCATCGTAGGCTCCGGGATCTTCATCAACCCCTACGTAGTAGCCCTCCACGTCCACACGCCATTCCTGATCCTGGGGGTCTGGATCCTGGGCGGCATCCTGGCTCTACTAGGTGCATTCATCTGGGCCGAGCTAGCCACGCGCATGCCCAGCGCCGGCGGCCAATATCTCTACCTCCGCGAGGCCTACCATCCCAGCGTCGCCTTCCTCTACGGCTGGGTCCTACTCCTGGTCACGCAAACCGGCGGCATGGCGGCGGTAGCCGTAACTTTCGCCAAATATTTTCGCGAGATCAGCGGCTCAACAGTCGGCGATGGCCCAATCGCCGCCGCAGCACTCCTCGGCCTAACCGCCATTAATTGTCTAGGCGCCCGCGCAGGCAGCAACGTGCAAAGCCTGCTCATGCTCCTGAAAGCCGCCGCAATCATAGCGATGGTTGTTCTCGGCCTCTGGCTAGGCGGTGGAGCAATCCATCCTCTGCCGCTACTCGATCGCCCCTTCTCCTTCGGCCTGGCCGGCGCCATCGGTGCCGCCATGATCCCCATCGCCTTCGCCTACGGGGGCTGGCAGACCGCCACCTTCGTAGCCGGCGAAATGCGCGACCCACGCCGCGAACTCTCTCGCGGCCTGATCGCCGGAGTGCTCGGAGTAGTCGCTCTCTACCTCTCCGTAAATTTCGTCTGTCTCCGCGTCCTGGGCCCCGCCGGACTAGCCGCGACTCACACCCCAGCCTCCGCGGTAATGCGCGCCGCGCTTGGCGAACGTGGCGCCCAATGGATCGCCGTAGGCATCGCCATCTCCACGCTAGGCTTCCTAAGCCAGGGCATTCTCACCGCCCCACGCGTCTACTACGCCATGGCCCGCGACGGCCTCTTCTTCAAAAGCGTCGGGTGGCTCCAACCCCGCACAGGCGCACCAGTTGTAGCGATCCTCATCCAAGGCGTAGCCGCCACAGTTATCGCGCTCTCAGGCCGTTACGAACAAATCCTCAACTATGTCGTCTCCATCGACTTCATCTCCTTCGCCCTGACCGCCGCCTCCCTCTTCGTCTTCCGCCAACGCGAACATTCCTCGCAGGTATCCGGTGTAGCGGCCGCCTTCCGAGGCGGGCGCATTTCGGCCTCCTCCCCCGCCGCGAACGACCCCGCACCAACGATCCCAGAACCCACCGACAATCCCTCGACCACTGGTAGCGCCGGCATCCCCGCCGGTCCTTCGCGCAACGCCGCGATCTACCGAGTCTCCGGCCACCCGTACACCACAGCCATCTTCGTTCTCTCCTGCGCAGCAATCGTAGCCAGCACCATCTGGACCTACCCCGCGAACAGCGCCTTCGGCTTCGTAATTCTAGCTGCCGGAATTCCCGTATATTTATACTGGAGCCGTAAAGAGTCTTTTCTTTAGGAGGCCGGGGCTTCAGCCCCGGCGTGAGTCGCTAGAAGGGGTGGGCTTTAGCCCCTGAAGAAAGCTTTTCGCCCGTGCTGTCGCATTTTTTCGCAACCCAAGAAACCGTTTCGCGCCAAACTGATGATCACCAGCACATGAGACAAAAACAGTCCGACTACATGCAATGGGCTAAGCTTCAAAGCAAAGCCCGCTTCAACCTGGCCACCAGCGGCGTCGCCGCCTACCCGCTAAATGAACTCCCCGTCACCATCGACCAACTCGAAATCAACGGCGACCACACCTACGGCTACGCCCCGCTACAACAAGCGATAGCAAATGAAGCCGGCGTCGATCCTGACAACGTAGTCGCCGCGGCCGGCACCTCCATGGCCAACCATCTAGCCATGGCCGCGCTAATCGAACCCGGCGACGAAGTCCTGATCGAGCACCCCGCCTACGAACTGCTGGTGTCGACAGCTCAATATCTCCAAGCCCAGGTAAAGCGTTTCCCGCGCCGCGAAGAAGACAATTTTGCCCTGGACCCCGCCGAAATCCGTCGCGCCATAACTCCCACAACGAAATTAATCGTCATCACCAATCTCCACAATCCCACCAGCGTCCTGACTCCCGAATCCACCCTCCGCGAAGTCGGTGACATCGCCCGCAGCATTGGCACCCGCGTTCTCGTGGACGAGGTCTACCTCGACGCTGTCTACGAAAACACGCCCCGCACATCCTTCCACCTGGGAAAAGAATTCGTGGTAACCAGTAGCCTCACAAAAGTTTACGGCCTCAGCGGCCTCCGCTGCGGATGGATCCTCGCCCAACCCGACCAGGCCCGCGCCATGTACCGCCTCAACGACCTGTTCGGCGCAGTCCCACCGCACCCCGCGGAACTCCTAAGCGTAATCGCCTTCCAAAATCTCGACAAAATTCGCGCCCGCGCCCGCGCCATCGTGGAAGCCGACCGCGCCCTACTGTCCGCCTTCTTTGCCTCCGGCGAAGTCCACTCCTTCGCAGCAGTCCGCACCGACTTCGGCACCACCACATTCCCCCGCCTGAAAAGCGGCAACGTGGACGCCTTCATCACCCGCCTACGCGAGCAGCAAGAAACCTCCGTTGTCCCCGGCCACTTCTTCGACATGCCCAACCACTTCCGCATAGGCATGGGCGTAAACACCCAAATGTTCGCCGAAGGCCTCCGCCGCCTACCCCAAGCCATTCCCTTGTAAGGGCACGCGACGTCCTTTACCCTAAGCCTCGAAGACCGCGCCCTTGCAGCAACTGTCTTCGTCTCACCAACCAATTCTCCGTGTCCTCTGTGCTCCGACCTCAGTGCCCTCTGTGTTAAGCCTTTTCCGATCTTGGTCTCCAGCCAGTGCCCAGGTTTCGGCAGCATCGTAAATCCAACTCACACATCCAATCCCGCATTGAGAATCGTCTCCCTAAACCTAGGCCTACCCCGCGATGTCATCTGGCACGGCCAAACCGTAACCACCGGCATCTACAAACACCCCGTCCAAGGCCCCGTCCGCGCGCGCAAACTCGATCTCGACGGCGACCGCCAAGCAGACCTGACCGTACACGGCGGCGAACACAAAGCCGTCTACGTCTACCCGGTCGAGCACTACGCCTACTGGAAGAAAAAACTCCCAGGCCGCGACCTACCGCCAGGCGTTTTCGGAGAAAACTTCACCACTGAAGGCCTGCTAGAAACCGAAGTCCACATCGGCGACCGCTTCGCCATCGGCTCCGCCGAATTCACCGTCACGCAACCTCGCCTACCCTGCTACAAACTAGGCGTCCGCTTCGAAGCCGACGACATGGTAAAAAAATTCCTGGCCAGCCGCCGCACCGGTTTCTATTTCGCCGTAACCAAAGAAGGCCAAGTCGCCGCCAACAACGAAATCAAGCCGCTAACCAGCGACGCCACCGGCATCACCATCGCCGCCTTCCTCGAACTATTCCTCGCAAAGAAATGGACCTCCGCCGACACCCTCTCGGTCCACAAACTCTTCGATCTCCCCTCCCTACCCGACGACTGGAAGCACTACTTCCACGCCCGCCTTCAAGACGCGCATCCTGCCTCCCTGTAGCGCAGGGGAATCCGCGTAGCCCTGCGGCTTGCCTCGTCAAATTCGGACTCCTTCCTCTGTAATCTTCGCCTGTAATCTTCGCCTGTTATCCTCGCCGGCGTCTTCGCTCGGCCTTATCACTTCGCCACGGTCGTTCGAATACTCATATAGTTACGCTTATAATTTTAGTTAACATCAGCCCTGATGCGTGCTATCTCCCATGGACTCCGGGCTCAGGGAATTCTTTCGATCTCCTCGCAGTTCTGCCCGTCCCCCCTCGCATCCACTACTTAGTGGCAGGCGCCAACCATTCACTAACCTCTTTAGAATCCGCACTTCCAAGAAATGTTCCCGTAACTTCTGCGGAATCCGCACTTCCGAATTCATTAGACTTAAAGTCCTTTGGAATCCGCACTTGCGAAAAAGGGTGGGGGGAGAGGTGAACTGTTAACTAGCCAAGTTCGTTGCATCTTCGACGGCAACCGCGGGGGCGATGGCCCTCGACGAGGCAACTCAATGGCTCTAAAATCATCCTAATCGTTGGACTTAGCCTAATAGGGACCACCAGCACGGAGCAGAGCAGCCATGACTGAAAACTCAGACCAATTCGCCACCGTTGAAGAAGCCGTCGAAGAAATTCGGCAAGGACGCATGATCGTCCTCGTCGACGACGAAGACCGCGAAAACGAGGGCGACCTCACCATGGCCGCCGAAAAAATCACCCCCGAAGCCATCAACTTCATGGCCAAGTACGCCCGCGGCCTGATCTGCCTGCCGCTCACTGAAGACCGCTGCGACGAACTCCACCTTCCGCTCATGTCTCCGATCAACACCTCGGTCCACGGCACCGCCTTCACCGAAGCCATCGACGGCCGACTCGGCGTCACCACCGGCATCAGCGCCTCCGATCGCGCCATCACCATCCTCACCGCCATCGATCCAAAGACCCGCCCGCAGGATCTCGCCCGCCCGGGCCATATCTTTCCACTGCGCGCCCGCAACGGCGGCGTGCTCGTCCGCGCCGGCCAAACCGAAGCCAGCGTCGACTTAGCGCGCATCGCCGGTCTGAACGCCTCCGCAGTCATCTGCGAAATCATGAACGAAGACGGCACGATGTCGCGCATCCCGCAACTCCACGAATTCTGCCGCCAGCACGACCTGAAAATGCTCACGGTGGCCGACCTGATCCGCTACCGCATGCAGCACGAGCGGTACGTCCGTCGCGTCGCTGAAGCCGTCCTACCCACACGCTTCGGCGATTTCCGCATGATCGCGTATTCCAGCGACGTCGACCACGACCAGCACGTCGCGTTAGTCCGCGGCGACCTCGAAGGGCCAACTCCGGCGCTAGTCCGTGTTCACTCGCACTGCCTGACCGGCGACGTCTTCGGTTCCATCACCTGCGATTGCTCCGAACTGGTCTCGCGCTCACTGACCGCCATCGCCAAGGAAGACCGCGGCGTCTTTCTCTATCTCCACCACACCGGCCGCGGCTTCGGCATCGAAACGCCCGAAGCCCCCGGCTCCCTGCCCCAAATCCATTTCCACAAGCGCGGACAACTCGATCGCGAACCCGCCCGCCAGCGCATGGTCCAGCACGAGAGCGGCATAGGCGCGCAAATCCTCATCGACTTGGGCCTGAAAGACATCCGCGTCCTAACCAATCACCCGAAAAAGGTGGTAGCCCTGGAAGGCTACGGCATCCGCATCGCCGACCAAGTCCCGCTGCACATCGAAGCCGCCAAGCCAACGCACCAAGTCCTCTAACCATGCCAACGATCACGAGCAAACATATTTACTCTGGCATTCAGCGGCGCTGTGGTTCTTCGTCGGTTTCAGGAGCGGCGGGGGTATCCGCAGGTTTCTCGGACGTTGGAACTGCTTTCAGGAAGGATTTCGCAGGAAGCGAAGTCTCCTTCGTAGGTGACGCCGCCTTCGCGCATCCCTTGCAACTGGCTGGACTGGCGCCCGCCGAGGCTCCGGTGGACTTGCTCGTGGCGCCGGGTTTCGACGCCGTGGCGGGCCGCCCGGCGATCAAATACTTGCGCATTTTATCAAGGCGCTTTTTGCCGATGCCGCGAATTGCGAGCAAGTCATCAACGCTTTTGAATGGCCCGTACGACTTGCGCATCTGCAAGATTTTGTCGGCCGTAGCCGGCCCGATACCGGGAACCAGCTGCAACTGTTCCGAGGTCGCCGCATTGATATTGATCGGCTGAATTGGCGGGTTCTTGGTAGCAGCGTAGATATCCTCTGTAAGCAAAAACGCGGAGGCCAAGAGCCAAGACAGGAAGATGGCGCGAGAGAGGACGATGTTCGGAACACGCGGCGCTTTCATAACCGAATTTAATATCACAGTTATGTTATTTAATCAATAACATCGACTGAAGAGCTCGGACCAGATAAAACAGGGCGCGCCACCGCGAGCTCCAAACGTACAGGTACGCAACCCGGTGAGCCTCAGAGCTGGTTGCCCTGCGCGTCGAAGATTTCGAGGTCGCCGAAGAGTTTGGCTTGGTCTTCGATCTTGGTTCGGTCGCCGACTACCACGATCTGCATATTGGCCGAGTCGAAATACTTTCGGGCGGTGGCGAGCAAATCGGCCGGCGTCAGTGCGCGAACCTTTTCGCGATACGTCTCCAGGTAATCGTCGGGCAAGTCGTTGAGTGCGACCGTGGCGAGCTGGGTGAGCAAGCCGTCCTGCGTGGCCAGGCCCATGGAGAAGATGCCGCTGAGATAATTTCGCGCGTCGGCAAGTTCCGGCTCCGGCACCGGCAGCGACCTCAGCTGGTCGAGTTCGTAGAAGATTTCCGTCAGCGATGCGGCCACCACATCGTTGCGCACCGCCGCCGAGACCGAGAAATAACCATGTTGGCGAAACGCATTGATGCCGCTGCGCGGACTGTACGTGTAGCCCTTGTCTTCGCGAATGTTCATCACCAGCCGTGAATTGAACGCGCCGCCGTAGAGGCTGTTGGTGAGTCCCAGCTTGACCCAGTCGGCATGTTTGCGCGTGATCGCGTGACATCCGGCGAGGATCTGCGTTTGCACCGCTCCGGGCACGTGCACGAGGTACACGCGCCGGCCCTTGGGATTCGCCGGCGCCGGAGCCGGGCTGGCAGTGGGCTTCTTGCCGGCCCAGCCGTCAAACGCTTTTTCGATGGACTTCAACATACTAGCGGTGTCGAAGTCGCCGACCATCACCAGAAGCGCGTTTGCCGGCGTGTAGAACTCGCGGTAGACCTGCGTGAGATCGGAACGCTCGTAGGCGGCCACTTGCGCCTCGGTCGGAGCGGGGGTGGCGTACGGATGCGCCCCAAACAAAACCTTGCGCAAGCGCTCACTGGCCAGAAAACTCGGTTGCGTTCGATCGAGCTTCACTTCTTCGAGTTTTTGCCGGCGCTCGCGCTCGAACTCCGGCTCCGGGAAGGCAGCTTCGCGCGCCAACTCATTGACGAGGCCGAGCAGCGGCTCAGCCAGTTCCGACAGGCCAGCGAAACCGATCCCGGTGGTGTCCGCTCCAGCACTGGAGGAAAGATCGGCGCCGATGCGGCGAAGGTCTTCTTCGATCTGACGGCTTACTCGCCGCGTCGTTCCGGTGCGGACGACCGTTGCGGTCATTTCCGCGAGGCCGGGTCCGCGATCGACCACCGCAGCGTTGCCGGAACGAAAAGAGAGTTGGCCGTGAAATTTCGGAACGGCGTGCGATTCCGCCAGAATCACTTCCAGGCCATTCGACAAGCGCGTTTTGGTTCGCTTCGGCCAGCTTACCGGGCGTTCCGGCGACAATGCCGGCGCTTCCGTGGGCAATTGGGCTGTTCGAGTGGCCACTATGCGGCCTCCTTTGCGGCGGCCTTTATGGGGGTGCGGAAGACCACGGCGCGGTTCGTCGGATGCAGATATTTTTTAGCTACCGCTTGAATTTCCTCGCGCTTTACGGCCAGGAAGCCGTCGAGAATCGAGTTCACGAGTTGCGGTTGGTTGTCGAACAGCGTGAAGCAGGCGAGCAGGTGCATCAGTCCGTAGCGCGGCATGCCGCCACGCCCACCTTCGAGCGTGGAGTAATAGTCGGAGCGCCACTTTACTTTGAGCTGTTCGAGCTCGTCTTCGCTGATTCCGTGCTCCTGAATCTCGCGAATCACGGCGTCGAAGGCGGCCAGCGTTTTCTCGGCGGAATATTCGGGCTTGTGCAGGATGCGCGTCACCATCTGCGTCGGGCCGTTGTAGCCGAAGATGTCGTCGATGCCTCCATCGGCTTCGACCGCGATCTGCTTTTCGAGAACCAGCTCACGATGCATGCGCCCTGCGCGGCCACCGTGCAGGGCCTGATCGAGGAGCGCCATCGCGCACCAATCGGTGGTGCGCCGTTCGGGAATGTTATAGCCGATAGCCATGGCCGGAAGCGTGCCGAATTTTTCTTCCACTTCTCCGCGGCGCTCTTCCTTTTGTTCCGGCTCGACAGGATCGGCGAATGGGGGTGGCGGGCCGGCAGGAATGTCGCCGAAATATTTTTGCGCCAATGCCATGCCTTCGTCCGCTTTCACGTCGCCGAGTACCAGGAGAACGGCATTGTTCGGCACGTAGTAGGTTTTGAAGAACGCTTGAACGTCAGCCAGATCAGCGGCGTCGAGATCGGCGAAATCGCCATAGAAATTGTGGGCGTTGGCCCAGTTGCGAAAGGCCACCGGCGGCAGATCGAGCCACGGGAACCCGCCATAGGGCTGGTTCATCACGTTGACGCGGACTTCTTCCTTTACGACATCGCGCTGGTTGCGCAAGTTTTCGTCGTCTACCTGGAGCGCACGCATGCGGTCCGCTTCCAACCACAAAACGCGGTCGAGCGCGTTGGAGGGCACAGCCTCGTAGTAGTTCGTTACATCGTAGTGCGTCGAGCCATTCAGCAGGCCGCCGCTGGAATTGATCAGTTTGATGTGCTGCATCTTGGGCGCATTCGCGGAACCTTGAAACATCATGTGCTCGAACAGGTGTGCGAAGCCGCTGCGGCCTTGCGGCTCGAGACGAAAGCCAATTTTGTAATAAACGCCGACGGTGACCACGGGCGCGGAGGTATCCGGTACGATGACCACCTTCAACCCGTTCGACAGAGTTGAGTACTCCATTGCGATTCTATGTCGATTCAACCTTTGCCCCCTGTGTACTGCGCTTTTGCTTTCTTGTTTTCCCCAACTGGCGCCCCCGATGGCGAATCGTTCGCGGCGTCAGGCGTTAAAACACGTTCGGCCAAACGATTCAACGCGTCGTAGGCGTCGCGGTATTCTGGCGAATATTGCTGCAATACATTCAAATGTTTGGCGACCACTTCATAGTCGCCGCGTGCGAGCGGCCCGGTCCATGCGGCGCGTGGACCAAGACGCTCGTAATTCTGCAACACCTGCTTTGTCATAGGCAGCAGGGCGCGCATAGCTTCGGTGCGCTTCATGCCCAGCGACATCAGCAACTGGATGGCGGCTTCCACCACGACCAGAGTGTGACCCGCGGCGAGCGCGCCTGCCGCGTGATACAGCGGCTTGTTGCGCGCATCAATCTGCGAAGGAGCCGCGCCAAGGGCCCTGGCGATTTTTCTTGCGGTGCGCACGGCCATGGGGTCGCCCTCAATGGCAAAAACCTTGCCTTCCAGCGGCGGCACGGTGACGCCGTTGAAGGTTTGCAGCGGATGCATGGAGCCGACCGAGGCGCCGCAGGATCGCGCGGCGCGGAGCACGCTGGAATCCATTGCGCCGCTGGTATGGAGCACAACTTGCCCTTGCAGATCCTCGCCGCCGATCCGAGCGAGTTCGTTGGCTATTTCCTCAATCGCGCCGTCCGGCGTGGCGATGAGGACGCAAGTCGAGGCCAGAACGCGCCGCGACAAGCCGACCAGAGCAGTGCCCGCGCCGATGAAACGAACGGCACGCCTCGCGCTCGACTGATTTCGCGTGACGACCGCGCCGATCCTCCAGCCCAACTCGCGCATTCGGCGTCCTAATGCGCGACCTACACGTCCTGCGCCAACGATCGCGAGCGTGCCCTGCATCTCATGCTAGGATAACCTGACGGCGGTGTTGGATACCAATTTGCCGCAGTGACGCGTGACCGGGACGCTGACCGTTGGGCGGCACGACCATGGAGTCGCGACCGTTTGCCTTGCGGTTGCGTTGCGACAAGACGCACCGGCCGGGCGGCGGGGCAGGCCCCCTACAGACCACTTCTACCTCTCCATGCTATTCACCCAAGAAAACTACATGCATTGGTTTTGGCTTTCGTTTTTTGGGGTTATTGCCTTTTTTTGGGTGTTTCACGGTTTGCGCGTGGCTTGGGGATTGGTGCGCTTGCCTGGGCTTAAAGATTATGCGCCTTTGGCGGATGCGGAGTGCCCTCGGATTTCGTTGCTATTTGCGGCTCGCGATGAGGAAGAAAAACTGCCTGGGGCGTTGGCTACACTCGCGACGGTTGACTATCCCAACTTGGAAATTATCGCGGTTGACGACCGCTCGCAGGATGCCACGGGGCGCATTTTGGATGAGTTCGCGGTGTCGCATGAACGATTTCGAGTCGTGCATGTGACCGCGCTGCCGCCGGGTTGGCTGGGCAAGCCCCACGCTCTTCAAAAGGCTTTCGAGGCTTCGGCGGGAGAATGGCTGCTGTTTACGGATGCGGATGTGCGGTTTGCGCCGGATGCATTGCGGCGGGCGGCGGCGGTGGTGAAGCAGAAGAACCTCGATCATTTTACGTTGGTTGGCGATGTGGAGATGGTTGGATTCTGGGAGACCGTGCTGATCACCTTCTTTGGGCTGGCGTTTCACATGGCCAACAATCCTTACCAGGTGTCGAATCCGCATTCGCGGGCTTACGTGGGCGTTGGGGCGTTTCAGTTGATGAAGCGGTCCGCTTACGAGGCTTGCGGGACGCACCGCCGGCTGGCCATGGAAGTTGTGGATGACATGAAGTTGGGGAAGCTTGTAAAGCAGGCGGGGTTGCGCAGCAGCGTAGGGGTGGCGCAGGAGGCGGTCGTAATTCGGTGGCACGCTGGGGTTGGGAATTTGATTCGTGGGGTAACCAAGAATTTCTTTGCGGCGCTGGGATATAACTTGTCGCTGGTGGTCGTGGCAATTTGCGGGATGTGGATGATGAATGTCGTGCCGTTTGTGGGGGTCATTTGGGGGCATGGGTGGGTGCGGGCTTTATCGGGCATAGCGGTGCTGATTGCGCTGGCGTTTCACGTCGGGGTGGATATCGCGATGCATGTCTCGCCGCTGTATGCGTTTACGCACCCTTTGGGGGCAGTTTTGTTTTCGTACATGTTGTTGCGATCGACGGTTGTGACCTTGTGGCAGGGCGGGGTTACCTGGCGGGGAACGTTCTATCCGTTGGAGGAATTGCGACGGGGAGTAGTTTGAGGTGAGGTCGGCGGGCGGGAAAACCCGGAAAAGGATTTAACGCAGAGGGCTAAGAGGTCGGAGCACAGAGGGCGCGGAGAGTTGGTTGCCCGGAGTCAGGCTTTGGCGGTGTCGGCGTCGGGTTGAGCTTCGGCGACGGTTAGGGGAGTGGAGTTGCGAGGGAAGAGGCCGGCGAGGTCGCGTTGTTTTAGGGTGCGGATGCGGTCGCGGAGTTGTGCGGCTTTTTCGAATTCGAATTTTTTGGCGGCTTCGCGCATTTGGGTCTCGAGTTGGTTTAGGAGTTGGGCGAGTTGGGCTTCACTTTTTACGTTCGCGGCGGCCGCGTCCAGGGCTACTTCATCTACCGGGACTGTTACGTAGTCGGCTTCAACTATGCGGACTAGTTCCATGTCTACCGATTTCACGATCGATTCTGGTGTGATGTTGTTTTCCTTGTTGTAGGCCAATTGTTTTTCACGGCGGCGGTAGGTTTCGCTGATGGCTTGTTCCATGGAGCCTGTACGACGGTCGGCGTAGAGGATGGCACGGCCGGAGATGTGGCGAGCGCAGCGGCCGATCGTCTGGATTAGCGACGTGGCGCTGCGGAGATAGCCTTCTTTGTCGGCGTCGAGAATGGCTACGAGGGAGACTTCGGGTAGATCGAGGCCTTCGCGGAGGAGGTTGATGCCGATGAGGACGTCGAACTCGCCACGGCGCAGGTCGCGCAGGATTTTGATGCGGTCGAGGGTCTCTATTTCGGAGTGCATGTAGCGGGAACGAACGCCGATTTCGGCGAAATATTCGGACAGATCTTCGGCCATGCGTTTTGTCAGCGTGGTTACCAGGACGCGCTCGTTGCGCGCTGCGCGGACGCGGATTTCTTCCAGCAGATCATCCACCTGTCCTTTTACTGGGCGGATTTCTACCTCGGGATCGATCAGGCCTGTGGGCCGGATTACCTGTTCGACGTAGGCGCCGCCGGATTTCGTCAATTCGTACGGGCCTGGCGTGGCGGAAACGTAGAGAACCTGGTTCATGCGATGCTCGAACTCTTCGAAAGTTAGCGGGCGATTATCCAGGGCCGAGGGCATGCGGAATCCGTAGTCGACCAGGACTTGCTTGCGCGAGCGATCGCCGCTGTGCATGCCGTGGGTTTGCGGGATGGTCTGGTGGGACTCGTCGACGAAGAGCAAGAAGTCTTGCGGGAAATAGTCGAGCAATGTTGGCGGGGCTTCGCCTGGTAGACGGCCGCTCAGATGGCGGGAATAATTTTCTACCCCGTGGCAGTAGCCCACGGTGCGCATCATTTCGATGTCGAACATGGTGCGCTGGGTGACGCGTTGGGCTTCCACGAATTTTCCCTGGCGTTCCAGTTCTTTCTTCCACCAGTCGAGTTCGGCGTAGATGGTTTGGATGGCTCGCTCGCGTTGCTCGGCGGGCATGACGTAGTGCGTTTTCGGGTAGATCGAGACGCGGGTTAGATCTTCCTGGCCGGAGCGGACTTCGCCGGTTACGGGATCGATCTGGCGGATGGCATCGATCTGATTGCCCCACATTTCGAAGCGATAGCCGTTGTCTTCGTACGGCGGGTAGATTTCGATGATGTCGCCGCGAACTCGAAAAGTGCCGCGGCGGAGGTCTTCGGACCGTTCGTACTGGATATCGACGAAGCGATGAAGCATGGCCTCGCGCGAAGTCTCCTGGCCCTTTTCGAGCAAAACTAACATGCCATAATAGGCTTCCGGAGAGCCGATGCCGTAGATGCAGGAGACGCTGGAGACGATGATCACGTCCCGGCGTTCGAGCAGCGCGCGGGTGGCGCTCATGCGGAGTTTGTCGAGCTCGTCGTTGATGGTGGATTCTTTGTCGATGTAGAGATCGGCGGAGGGGACGTAGGCTTCGGGTTGGTAGTAGTCGTAGTAGCTGACGAAATATTCTACGGCGTTTTCGGGGAAGAAGGATTTGAACTCGTGGTAGAGCTGCGCTGCTAGCGTTTTGTTGTGGGCTAGGACTAACGCGGGGCGGTCCAGGGCTTCGATTACTTTTGCCATGGTGAAGGTTTTCCCGGAGCCGGTCACGCCGAGGAGGACTTGGTGCTTGTCGCCGGCTTCGATGCCGCGGACGAGCTGGTCGATGGCGGTGGGTTGGTCGCCACGGGGTTGGTAGGTGCTGCGGAGCTTGAATTTCATTCGGGGGCTCTCCTGCCGGTCCGCCGGGGTATGGCGAAACCTTTATTATACTCCGGCGGTCAAGTTGGCGCTCTTGGGGCTGACGCACCAAGAAAGTTCGCGGTCCGATTCGGATAGGAGCTTCGATTGGATTGAGTGTGGTCGTCGGAGCACAGGCCCTTCGAGGCTCAGGGTAAACAAGAGTGCCTGTGCTACTTGGAGGCGGACCGGATTACCACGTGTCGCCGCCGGCGGCGGGTGGCCAGGCGGCTAGGTAGCGGCGCAGCATGGCGATTTGACCTGTGTGATAGGAGTTGTGGGCGGCGATTTGCCAGAGTATGGCGCCTACTGTGGATGAATGTTGAGATTGCTGCCCTTGGGCAGGCTTCACTTCACGGGAGAGCGACTGCGTGCCGGAAATGGCCAGGTCGGCGAATCGGGCGATCAGTTCGCGGAGGCGGGTTACCGCTTGCGTCCAGTCGGCTTCCGTTGGAGGAGTGGACTCCGGCAGCCAACTGGCCGAGGCGTGTTCCGGGTAAGGCGCGCACGCGCCGGCGATGCGGTGGAGTTCGTAGTCCATCCAGTAATTCATGTGGCTGACGAGTTGCCAGATTGAGTGGGGGAATCCTTGAATTGTGCGCGAGGCAAGACCCGCGGGGAGGTCTTCGACACAGGCCACGGGATTGGCGTGGGCTCCTTTGCCGTAGAGGAGTTCGGTGAGTGTGCTTTCAAACATTTGCGAGATCTCCTTTGCGCGAAATTGCGGCAGGCGGCCCTCGTCGACGTACGGGCTAAGGGTTGTCAGGGCTGTTGGCGATGCGAAAAATTTCGGCGTCGCTTTTAGCGTGAATGTTGTAGCGGACGCGGTTGGAATTGTCGGCTTTGGCGATGGTGACATCCATGGTCTGGTCGGCTCGATCGGAGGATCGAATCAGGAGACCGGTCTGAAGGGAGATGAACAGCAGGGTCTGGTTATTGCCGCTGGCGGTGCCGGAAGTGTGCAACTGGTGGAGCTTGAAGTCTTCGGGAGTGGCGTTTTTCGACGAAGACTTTTGTTTCAGCGCGGCGGTAGTCTGGACTACGGCGCAGGTTTCGGGCGCCTGGAGGGAATCGGTGACCTCGCCGTGGATCGTTATTTGGGAGGTGCGGCATGGCTCATTCCGCAGATAGGTGGACTCACGCGTCCAGGTAAGGCCTGCGATCGGCGATGGCGACTTCTCGACTTCTTCGGACTTCCACTTTTGCGCGACTTTGATGCCGTCTGAAGGAAAAACCGCGGCGGCGGCGAAAGTTGACGCCCATTGCTGCCAGGCTTGCTGTTGGTCGGGAGAAAGCGCATCAAAATTCTTGATTTCGCCGATGCGGCCGTTCGGCAAAATGGTGAATTCGACTGCGATTCTCTGGGGGCTTTGTGCGGAAGGCTGGCTGGGGGTCGCGCCTTCCGGGTTGAAAATCTCAAAGCTCGTGCGCGCGTGGATCGTGGAGCGCGGGCCCTGTGCCTGGACGCCAATGACCTCCAAACGAAGCAAGCCCTGGATGACGACGTCGGCAGCGGCCGGCGTCTGCGCCCATTTAACCGAGCTTTGCGTGTTTGCCTGTTTGCTGAGGTGATAAGAAATTCGATAGGCGAGAATCTGGCCAGCTTGGAGTTTGGGGAAGAGGTTCACGCGATCGGAACGCGCGGTGGCATCGCTGGAACCGAGCGCGAGCAGCATGACGCAGCAGCAAACGAATGCGCGACGGATTGCGGGGTGCACGCATCGATTTCCCGGTTTGCGCATTGATGCCATCACAGGAGCGCTACTGCGCCTTTCCGCTCGCGGCGGAGGCTGAATTTTTAAGCTGACGATCGAAGAAGTCGCTCTCCGCGTGGTAACCGGCCAGCCAATTGCGATGGAGGAGAAAATCGTGGATTTCGTCGGGGAAGATTAATTGTTCGACGTGGACGTTGCGGGCGCGGAGGCGGGCGATCAGATCGACGGTTTGGGCGAAATACACGTTGCGATCGTCGTCGCCATGGATGAAGAGAACCGGAGATTTCCAAGTGTCGACCGCACTGACCGGAGAGGATTCATGGGCCAGTTTGGTGAGCTCCGGCGAAATGTTTTTACCGTCCCAGTTATCGGTGGGCCAGTCGTGGACGCCATGGAAATCGACGCCTGCGGCAAACATGTCAGAGTTGTGCGCGAGGCCCATGGCCGTGAGGAAGCCGCCGTAGCTGCCGCCCCAGAGGCCGACGCGCGCGGGATCGACATCCGGGCGAGCTTGCAGAAATTTTCCGGCGGCAACGACGTCGCGATATTCGGTGGCGCCGCGGCCTGCGCGGCCGGGGGCTTCGCGGAAGGCGCGGCCGTAGCCGATGCCGCTGCGGTAGTTGACGGAGAGGACCACATAGCCGCGGCTGGCGAGGTACTGGTTCATGGCGTAGGCATTTGAGTAGTAGTACATGTAGTGCCAACCGAGGAGCATCTGCCGCATCGAGCCGCCATGCGAGAACACGAGCGCGGGATGTTTTTGACCGGGCTTGCCGTTGCGCGGTACGAACAATTGGCCGTGGATCTCGAGGCCGTCGGCGGCGTGGAAGATGACCTGTTGGGGGACGACGAGTTGGTCGGAGGGAAAATCGTTGGGCTGCGTTTCCGGCGCCAGAGCTTGAAGTATCTTGTGGTCTGGATCAATTGAGCCGCGGAAGGGCCTCGCGGCGTGCTTCGCGTCGGAGGCCAGATAGACGAAGGTCTTACCGTCGCTGAGAAACAGCGGGTTCCATTCGATGGCATCACCGTGAGTGCGTTGCGCGGGATGTGCGCCGATAACGTCGGCGGTCCAGAGGTGACGGCGGTCTATGTCGCCGCAATTGGAATTGAAGAAGACCATAAAGCGGTCGGGCGACAGCGTCCACTGCTCGACTTCGCAGTTGCCGGGAGTGAGAAGGTTGATTGGGCCACCGTCGGCCGGTAGTTCGTAGAGATGTTGCCAGCCGTCTTCTTCGCTTGCGATTACAAGGCGATTGTCGGCGGCCCAGTTGAGGACGCCGCCACCAGTGTCGTCGGCCATGTAGGGGAACGAGCCCTGCGCCGACGTGGAGCTGTGCCAAATTTCGTGGGCTGTAGTAGTGGCGACGTCGGCGACCCAAATGGACCAGGGATGCGGGCGATCGGGCTCGATGAAATACCCTTGTGGCGTGTCGCGCGGTTCGGCCGGGCGACGCACGAAGGCGATGCGTTTGCCGTCGAGCGACCATGTAGGATCGCCGTCGGTGTCGACACTCGGAGCCAGGTAGCTGACGTCTTTTGAAGCGATATCGTACACCCCGATGAAACTGTGATCGCCGCGGCTAGAAACGAAGGCTAGGCGCGCGCCGTCAGGCGACCACTTTTCATAGTGATTCTGCCCGCGGACGACGAGTTGCACGGGCTTGTCGCTTCCATCGAGTGCGACGAGCCAGATCTGGCCGTCACGAACGTAGGCGATCATGCCCTTCGCGGAGATTTTCGGGGAATATCCGGCATCCACTTTTCTTGGCTCGTCACCCGCATAAGCGGCGACCCAAACGGTCTGCGTGACGCCTGCGGGATTGCTGGTTGGATTCGGGTATTGCCCTACCGGATTCTTTTCCCCACCCCGTACATAGACGAGCCAGTTCCCGTCCTCGGAGAAACTGAGTTGCGAGATTTCCTGGCCGTCGTCAGTCAGATAAGAGGTCAGCCGCCGCGCCTGGAATGTCGGACCCTCCGCAACCCAGACGTTGCGCTTCCCTTCTTCATTCAAAGTCCACGCGATGCGGTTCACTTTTTTCGCCGCAGTCAGGTTTGCTGCGAAAGGCGCGCTCAAAATTTGCTCCAGCGTGAACGGCTTTTGCGCGGGCGCTAATTGCGGCATCAACACCACGGCCAACACCAACAGGGTTCGTCTCTTCATTTACGATTCTCTCCGACCTGCTCGATCAATTAGTCCGCAGGCTCTCGCGCCTGCGCTCGCTCAACGGAGACACGCGGCACATCCAGCGGCCCAGAAATTTTGAGGATATGCCCCGGCTCGACAGTCCGGCTCTCGCGGCGGCCATCGGCGATGGTTTGTATGGTCAAATCGGCGTCGCGCCCGAAACTGACGGTGCCCTTCACAAACGTAAATTCGCGGCCCGACTCGAGCCGCACACCAGCTAGCACCACGCCCTTGTCTCGCAGGGTGAACGCGCCTTCGCCCGCGGCCCAGCGCGATTCCCCGGTCCGCGGTTCGCCTTCGGAAACGCTCGCGCTGACATCCCAGCCGCGGAACTCGATATTCCGCAAACGCACATCACCTCGACCTGCGAGGCGCTCCAGCAATTCTTCGCGGCCGACGCCCTGTGTCGTGAAATGCAAAGTTCCCGAGGCCGTCCCGCCAAAGCGCTCCGCGGCCCGCGAGGGGGTAGGCAATTGCGCCAGATCGACATGATCAAGATCAGCGGTGACGTCGTAGGCAGGCCGTGGAAGGAACCTGGCGTTCACCTTGGCATGGACTTTCCCCCCGGCCCACTGCGCCTCTGCCTCACGCACGTCGAGATGGAGATCGTGTAACGCACCTACAGCACGCACCTGCTGGAATTTGAGTTTCTCCAGCGTGAACTCGTCGATCTGCAACTCACCCTCGGCATCTACGCGGCGCACTAACTCGCTGGCGTGCGCGTTGGGCGCGGCCGTCGCACCACCAAGCAGCGAGGGCAGAAGGCGCTGCAACCATCCGGGCCTCGCGCGGGGTCCGATCCACCTGTCGAGTTCCGTAGCGTCCAGATGGTCGGCGTGCAACTGAAAATTCCATTTGGCGTTGCCATCGGTATCCGCCGGGTCGGCCCGCGAGATCGCTCCCGACCACGTGCCGCCAAATCCTTCGATGTCCCCGATCACGGCCGTGCGTAGCCCGTCTTTCCACTCCAGGCTCGTCTTGATGAGTTGCAGAGGCTGGTTCAGCCCTGCCGCCTGAAGTTCCCCCTTCGCCACGTCGATGCGGCCATTCCAACGGCCACGCGGCGCGGAGTCGTTCCACTCCCACCGCAATGTCGCGCCGGCGGCGCCGGCAAAATCCCATCCGTGATTCAGTGGATGCCCGAAGGCCGCCGCAATTTTCAGGATGTCTTGCACCTTTTCGACGCGTCCATCGATGGTGAGACGGCCCGCACGGTCTTCAAAGTCATTCGCAAACCCGACGTTCAGCGTCCCGCGGCCCTCACTTGCCGCCGGACGCTTGGCGGAGGCCGCCTTGCCGGCTCCGGAGGGCACTGCTCGACCGCTATTTGCACCGTAAGAAATGTGCACGGGCTCAATCGCGAGCCTCGCGTGCTGGCGTCCGCCCTCGACGGCCCCGATCCGAAGCGGGGACGTGAACCCGGGCACGCGCGCCTCGCCGCCCTCACTGGAAAACGCGGCATCATCGAGTTGCAAGGGCCAGCCGCGCAACGTCATCATGCCCGTGAAGTATTGATCCATGGAAATCGCATCGTCAACATCGGGCTGAAACGCCCGATACCAGGCGAGAACGTCAGCCGCTTGCACACCGGCAGAATCAAGATGAATCTCCCAGGATGGATTCGCGCTGATGGCAGCCAATGCCGTGCCGCGCAAATTGGACTTCGAAGTTTCCACGATGATGCGATCGGCAACCGCTCGACCGGTCGCTACATTCAGACGGCCCAGTAGGTTCACGTTCATGCGCGGGTTGTCGGAACGCTCGGTCAAATCCCACCGGTGAATCTGGGTCGCACGGGCTTTTAACGTGTACGACCAATCGCCCAATCGGGTGTTTGCGGAATCTTTGGAGTCCACACCGCCGCTCTTTGCGGTCGCATCGAGAGCAAACAAACCGCGTACGCCGTAGTCCCGGCCGCGAAACAATCGCAATAGATCCGCGAGCGAAGCCTGGTCCCAATGCACATGAATTTCCGCTGGCTGCAATCGGGCCGATGTGCCCGCGACATCTCCGCGAACAAATACGGTGCCGGCCGATTGCAACGCGGCGCCGCTTCGCCAAGGCTGAGCCTCCAACTGCAATTGCCAGCGACCCGGGGAAACCTGCTCGACGGCGCCGGAAACACTAGTGAAAGCGAATGGCAATTTCTCATCAAGAATCTTGAAATTGATTCTTCCGTCGTCGATGTCGATTCGGCTGAGGCGATTCGCCGGCGTAGCGCCAGCTTGCGGCCCGTACACCGGCAGGCCACTCATCGCACTGATCTTTGCCGGCGGCAGCCAACGCTCTAAATTCCAACGACCCTCACGATTGCGCACGAGGATTAAACTCGGACGGCTCAGCGACAGGGTTCCGAACTCGAAGTGTCCGAGCAATAGGCCGGTCCAGCGCAGCCCGGCCTGGAGGCGCTCCGCACGCAGGAAATATTCATGACCGAAGGCGGGATCTTCGCCGATGGTCACTTCATCAGCATCGAGCCGGAGGGTGGGAAGCAGCGACACATTGAAATGCCGGACCTCCACGGGCCTGCCAAATGCGCGTTCGAGATGTTCGTCCAGGTAGTCGTGGACGCGACGCGTCCGCACCAGCAAGGACACGCTAACCTGCGCGGCAATGACGAGTGCGGCGAGGACCAGTGCGAGTCGCCACCACTTGCGTAACCCATTCATAACACTGGAAGTTTCGCAGACTGCTGTCTAAATGAAAAGGTGAGGTGGAGTTCCGCGGACAGCAATTCCTCGAAGCGTCTAGTGAACGGTGTGCAGCATCCGGCTCCAGCGCGTCCGCGTCGGAAGATGCAGTAGCGTGTCAAAAACTCCGGCCAAGCGCTGCCAGAAAGTGCTCGGATTGTAGTCCGCACTGCTGGCTTCGACCGACCAGTAAATGAGGAACGGGCGTCCCATAATCGCGTCGCGATCAACGAATCCCCAGTAGCGGCTGTCGGAGCTATGATCGCGGTTGTCCCCCATCGCAAAATACTTACCGGGTGGCACGACGATTTCGTCACCCTGAATGTACTTCTTGATCTCGCGAGTCCATTCCGGAATGACCGGCGAGGAATAAAGCTGAATGCCCTGGGGCGGGAAATTGTAATTCAGCGGATCGTAGCCCACAGCAGGATCATGCACGACGTATGGCTCATTCAAAAGCTTTCCGTTGACGAACACGCGCTGATCCGCGAGTTTCAGATGATCCCCAGGCAAGCCAATCACGCGTTTCACGTAGTGAGTGTGATCCTGATATGGATACTTAAAGACGATGATGTCGCCGCGTTCCAGCGGACGGTAGGGAAGAAGTTTCTCGTACCAGGCACCGTGTCCGCCGAAAATGAATTTGTTGACCAGCAAATGGTCGCCGACAAGGAGAGTGGTTTCCATCGAAGGTGACGGGATTTTAAACGCTTGCAGGATGAAAGTAGTGGCGAACAGCGCCAGCAACACGGTGACGAGCAACGACTCGAGATATTCCGAAAGCGTGGTGTCTTCGCCGCGATGACCCTGCGGCGGCATGGGCTGTTCGGCGATGAGTTCCTGTCCGACCGTGGTTTCAGACATTCGCGCTCAGCCCGCCGGCGCCGCATGTTCCAGGCGTTCGAGGGCGGTGTGCGCCGCCCGTTGTTCCGCTTCCTTTTTTGTGGTGCCTTGGGCGCTGGCCATGCACGCGCCCCCAACCCAGACTTCAATTTCAAACTTTTTCTGGTGATCCGGACCGCTCTCCCCGGCAACCCGATACTCCGCCGGAGGCTGCCCGCGGCCTTGCAGATACTCTTGCAGTGCGGACTTGCGATCGGAGTCGGCAATGCGTTCACCACGCTCTTCCAGCGCCGACTCAAAGAGCACCCGCCGCAAGACCTGGCGTGCGGCTTCCAATCCACCTTGCAGATAGATCGCGGCAACCACCGCCTCGAACGCATCGGCCAGGAGGGCAGGCTTATCCCGCCCCCCGGTCTTTTCTTCGCCGCGACCCAGCCGCAGATACTCGCCGAGACGCAGCCGTCTGGCCGCAAGTTCCAGCGCCCGTGCGTTCACGATGCGAGCGCGGCTCTTGGAAAGCTGCCCCTCGCTCCATTCCGGAAAAGTTGCGATCAGGTATTCGCTGGCAAGCATATCGAGCACGGCATCGCCCAGGAACTCGAGTTGCTCGTTGTCTTGCGGGAGCGGCTGGGGTGAGGACTCAGCCGCGTGGCTCGAGCGCAACTCCGGGATCGCGGAACTGTGCGTAAGCGCGCGCTCCAGCAGACCTGGCTCTTCGAAGCGGTAGCCGAGTCGCTCTTCCAGCTGCTCTCTGTTACCTGTCATCGCGGGAACGATTCCGGCCGGCGCCGTCATGCTCAGTTCGGAGCGCTGAGCTGCGTCGAGCTGGCTTTCTTGGCCGTTTCAATGCCCTGCTTGCAGTTTGGCTGCAGCGAGCTTTGAATGGCAGCGCATTTCGTATACGCCGCGACGGCCGCGTCAAAATGCGAGGCCTTCTCGTTGGCCAAGCCGAGCAAGTACCAATTCACCGGGTCGGGCTCCGGGTGATTGTCCGCTTTCACCGAATTCTCAAGCGCCGGAATCGCGTCCGTGAACTTACCCTTTTGAAGATAAACCAGACCCAAGCCGCTGTAGGCCATCTCCAGGGCATTGTTTTTCGCGGCCACGAACTGCTCGTCGGTGAGCTCGGGCGGCTTGGGCAGCGTCGGCGTCACTTCGATCGCGCGCTTGGAGTACTGTTCTGCTTTGTTGAGCTGCTCCATCGCGTTGGGGGATTTGACGTTGACCGTGCGAGCCAACGTTTGCCCCATCAGCCCGAGCACCGGCGTGTCGTTCGGATTCAGCGCGATTTCTTTCTCTCCGGCATCCAGCATCTTGGGTACTTCCTGTTTCGCTAGGTATCCAGACACGAGCGTCTGATACATCGCGGGGCGGTAGCGGCTCTGCGGATACTTCTGCAGGAACTGTTCCGCCATGGGGATGCGCTTGTCGATGTCATTCGGTGGCACAGCCTGAAACGCCTTGAAGGCCGCTTCCTCTTCCGGAGTTGAGGGCGCGGGGGCGGCGGCTGCGGGTGCGCCGGCCTGCGGCGAATCCATGGAGAGCGGAGCGGGTTGCTTGTCCTTGTCATTCGGCTGCTGCTGCGGAGCAGGCGGGTTCTGAGTGCCCGGCTGACTGCCCTGTGCGCCGCGAGCTGCAACAATACCCGGTCCACAGGACAGAAGTGTCGCGAACGCTGCCACGCCCGCCCATCGATTCCAATTCCGTGTCATGTTTTTCTCCTTCGTTTTCTGCCAAGTTCCCGTGGGCGGAGCGTCACGGCCAGCGACCGCGAAGCCCCCTGGGCTCCTGGCAGGATTTTGTTTTTCCCCAGCTGAGATCGTTCGAAATCCGTTTACGGCCGCTCTGATCGTTTTTCCGCGCCGAACGCCGCCAACCCCTTCTGCGCAGCTTGCTTGGCTTGTTCCGGGCCACCGTTGACCGCCAGCGCCGCCTGATACTCCGTTTTCGCTTGCTCGGGCTGGCCCTCGTCATCATAGATGCGTGCCAGATAGATATGCGACCACGTGAGCACCATCGGGTCCTGCGCTGCCGCATGCTCTCCGGTAGTCAGGCGACCGAAAACTTCCTTGGCGCGGACCGCGTCCCGATCCAGCAGCGCCACCAAACCGATTCCGTACCACGCGCGCGGCTGATCCGGATATTTCGCCAGTACCCGCTGAAAAGAAGCTTCCGCGGCACGCGGGTTTTTCTCTGCGATGCGACGCTCCCCTTCGGTAAGGTCCGCGATAGCGTCGGAATCGTTCGGGATCGTAGTCGGGTGCGGCTTGCGTTGTCGCACTACTTGCTCCGCCGATGTATCTCCCGGCTTCGGTGCACTGTCCGCAGATGCGAACTTCACCGCTTGCACTCTCTTTACCTCGGCATTGGCATCGACGGTGCGCACCATGTCCGGGAAATAGAGTTTCATAGAAGGCTCGGCGCCCTCAAAGCTCGCCAAAGCCTTGAAGAGAGGCCGCACCAAAACGTAGCCGTCCGTGTCATCGGTATCGATCGCGGCTTCTCGTTCGCTCGGCGACATCCGCTTCAATTTCAGCTCCACCGCGCGAACCAGGCACTCCGCAAAGTACGACTCCAAATCATCTCGCAGGTCGGGGGGCAATCGAGGCGCCCGCACGGCGACATCGAAGACCGGGCGCTTTACGGCAACCACGTGCGGGTATTGCAATGGCAACGGATCCAGCAGGAAGTGCAGGTACGCGTGGCGAACGACATCGACGGGCACGTCCGCCGATCCGCTCAGCACAATCGCATAGTGATCCTGAAAGTTGCGCACGTTGGTGATTCGTCCCACCAAAGGCTCGACGATAATCGTGAACGTGCGGGGGTCTCCCGGGCTGGCGAGCGCGCGCAAATAGTTCGTCGCTACGAACACGATCTGCGACACCGAATCGTGAATCTGGTCGATCTCGTGGTTGTACACCGGCTGCACTTGCACCCATAAGCGTCCGATGTGTTGCTCAACGTAATAAGCGGAAAGTATCTCGCTGAATCCTTCGAGCGCGATCACTTCGGGCGGCAACTCGTCTCGGCGTAGCGTGGGTGTAAATTGGGGTGCGGGTCCGGATACCAAGCCAAACCAGACATATTGCGAGAGCATCGCGCCGGGGTCGGCAAGTTCGTGCTTCTTGTAAAATTCGCGAACGGCGTCGACGGCTGGCCCTTGCTGGTGCTGCAGGCGGTCGCGAAGCTGGGCGCGCATCGGCGTCCAACTTTCAGAGCTGACGTCGGCTTCGAATCCAGCCGCAAGCAAGGCGCACATCGTCGTGAACATGGCCTCGCTGCCGTCCACGGTCACGTTGCTGACCGGAGCGTCACGCAATCCCAGACGCGCTCGCGGTCCCGCGGGCGGCGCTGGAGCAGGAGCAGGTGCCTGCGCTGGCGCTGGAGTTTGCGCCGGAGTCTGCGTCTGCGCGAAGCCCGCCAACGGCAGCATTGCAGCGATCCAGCAAACTCTCAACGCCCTCCAGCGAAAAAATCTAGTCATGGATTTCGCCGCGGCTCTTACTCGGGCCAGAATTTGTGAAATTGGCGCACCCTTCTTCGTAACGTTTCGCTTTGCTCGCATCACCACGATGTAATTTGAACATACAAGGCGATGCGGCAATTCGTCAAGGAATCGCAACCACCCATCTCGGTGGAACCGGCCAACGCTTGCGTCCCGAAGGAGCATCTGCTAACACTTGGGGCACACCGTACTTCGCCCTTCGTACTATGTAAGGATGGACTGATCCCATGCACAAAAGTTGGATGAGGGAGTCCCTGATTTGGGTTGCGAGCACGCTGGCCGCCGGAACCTGTCCTGCGTGCCTCAGGGCTCAACTCGTACGCAGCGACAGCGCTGCCGCGCAATCACCAAGTTCCTCTCAGACTGCCACCCCCGCGCCAACCACTCCAACCGGCAAGCGCCGCCTCTCGCAGGAAATTCAGCTGACCGGCGATCAACTGTGGACCGAAACCGGAATCACGGTGCAGCCGGGAGAGCACGTCGTCGCCACCGCCACCGGCAAGATGCACTACGCAGATTCCGCAACCGACGCCGGGCCGGAAGGACTCACCCGCGGCTTCAAGGACTTGATTCGCATCCTTCCCTACAACGCCGCGGGTCGTGGCGCCGTCATCGGCCGCGTGGGCGACGCTGCGACCGCACAACCCTTTCTGATTGGCGCGCACTGCAACGTTATCTCTTATTCGGGCGGCCTGCTTTCTATCGGCGTCAACCAGATGAGCGTGGACACCGGCGACGGCACTTTCGCTGTTCGTATGGAAATTTATCCCCCCGATTCAGGATTCCTCGCCGTAAAACAGGTTGATAGCATGCCCGGGATCGACCCCTCCCTGTTCATGAAGATTCCACGGCGCATTGGCGACAAAGCCGGCGATCCCGGCGACATGGTGAACTTCCTGATCATCGGTTCGGAAGCCGCGATGCAGAAAGTGTTCACCACGGCGGGCTGGGTAAAAGTCGATGCCGATGTGAAAGACACGATTCTTCAAGGTTTCATCGTAAGCATGTCGAAAGAATCGTATTTGACGATGCCCATGAGCCCGCTCTATTTATTCGGCCGCCAGCAAGACTACGGTTGGGCACACGCCGAGCCGATCCAGGTCGTAGCGTCCCGCAATCATCTACGCATCTGGAAAGCGCCATTCCAGGTCAACGGCCACGTCGTGTGGGTCGGCGCCGCCACCCATGACATCGGCTTCGAGAAAGACCAGCGCAACAATGGCGTGACCCACAAAATCGATCCAGACATCGATCTCGAGCGCAACTTCGTCGAGAAGACTCTGACTTCCACCGGGCTGGTTTCCGAAGTGACGCACTATCTTCCGGACAATCCGATGAAAGAGGCCAAGACCGCCACCGGCGGCAGCTTCCACTCCGACGGCCACGTTCTGATCCTGAAGCTGAGCGATGCCGCGGCGAATCTCTCCGCCGGATCGACTACGAAAAACTAGTGGCACCGCGACATCAGCAACGTCTCTTGCTCGTTGACACTCTGCGCCGGCGAAACGTATCGTTACCCGGCGTGCGCGTCCCATAAAACTCTCGAAGGAACCTTATGCGCCTTGCGAAACACTTTGCAGCGGGTGTGATCTTTTGTGCCGCACTCCTCGCCGCCCTGAGCCTTCCGCCGGTAGCGCGTACCGGAGCACAAGCGAATCCCGAAGACAACGAGAGCGAAATTCGCGCGCATTACACGAAGTACGAAGTGCGTATCCCCATGCGCGACGGTGTGAAACTCTTTACGGCCGTCTACACGCCCAAAAACACTTCGCAAACGTACCCCTTCCTGGTGTCCCGGACGCCCTACGGCATCGCGCCCTACGGCGTGGACCACTACCCCAAGCGTTTGGGTCCAGGCCCCATCTTCCTACGTGACGGCTTCATTTTCGTGGAGCAGGATGTTCGCGGCAGGTCCATGTCCGAGGGCACCTTCGCCGAAATGACTCCCCACAAAGATGTCAAGAAGTCGCCGACCGACGTCGACGAAAGCACCGACACGTACGACACGATCGAATGGCTACTACACAACGTTCCGAACAACAACGGCAACGCCGGGATCTGGGGGATTTCCTATCCGGGATTCTATGTTGCAGCCGGAATCATCGACTCTCATCCCGCATTGAAAGCCGCTTCGCCCCAAGCTCCGGTGACGGACCTGTTTATGGGCGACGACGCCTACCACAACGGCGGATTCATGCTGGCAGCCAATTTCGAGTTCTACACGTTCTTCAAGCCTCGCACCGAAATTGCGCCGCTAGCGCCCTATCGGCGTTTCGACTACGGCACGACAGACGGATACGAATACTTTCTACACATGGGCCCGCTCTCCAACGCTCGAAGACTATTGAAAGAGAAAATCTCTTATTGGGACGACCAGGTAGCCCATTCCACTTACGATGACTTCTGGAAGGCGCGCAATATTTCAGCGCACCTGAAAAACGTCCACTGCGCCGTGCTCTCGGTGGGTGGCTGGTTTGACGCCGAAGATATCGTCGGGCCCCAAAAAGTCTTCCGCGCCGTCGCGGACGCCAACCCTGCAACACCCACAAAACTCGTATACGGTCCGTGGGTCCACGGCGGCTGGGACCGTACCAGCGGCGAATCCTTGGGCGACGTCAACTTTGCCTCGAAGACCTCCGACTTCTACAACGAGCACATCTTGCTTCCATTCTTTCGCCAATATCTGAAAGGTGCGGAAGATGCCAGGCTTCCTGCCGCTTACATGTTCGAGACCGGTACAAATGTCTGGCGCAGGTACGATTCGTGGCCACCGAAAAATCTCCAGGCCCGCGCTCTTTACTTGCATGCGGGCGGACGACTTTCTTTCGATTCCGCCAACGACGCCCAATCCTCATTCGACGAATACGTGAGCGATCCCGCGCATCCAGTACCATTCATCGATTTCCCTGCCACTGAGGTTCCTCGGGTCTACATGGATGCAGACCAGCGTTTCGCCGCCAAGCGCCCCGACGTTCTCGTGTACCAGACGGCGCCGCTGGAGGAAAACATAACCGTCGCCGGCCAGGTTTCACCCCACCTCTGGGTGTCAACATCCGGCACGGACTCCGACTTCGAGGTGAAGATCATCGATGTCTATCCGACCGACTTTCCCAATCCCAATCCGAATCCGAAAGAAGTGGAAATGGGCGGATATCAGCAGCTGGTTCGCGGCGAACCCTTCCGGGGAAAATTCCGTAACAGCTTCGAGAAGCCGGAACCCTTCGTACCAGGGCAACCGGCGGCGATCAATTTCTCACTACCGGATATCAATCACACTTTCGGCCGGGGACATCGCATCATGCTGCAGATCCAGAGCTCCTGGTTCCCGCTCGTGGATCGCAATCCCCAAAAGTTCATCAACATTCCGGACGCCACCGAAACCGACTTTCAGAAGGCCACAGAGCGCGTCTATCACTCCAAACAACACGAGTCCGCCATCGAGATACCTATCGTGAAATGACAATTGCGGTGGCCTTTGGAGTCTGTGCGACAACGTTAGGACACGGCTGTAGCCGTGCCGCAGGGGCCTGCTATCAACCGGCTTCAGCCGCTGAGGGCTGGCTTTTCGGTTTGCCTTCAGGCGGGCGGACTATCCCAAGCTTCCAGTGAAGCAATCTCTTCCGACTCAAACTCCGGCTGGCTCTGCAACAGTCTGACGCAACGATTCCAACGCAAAATGGCATCGTCGTTGCCCGGAGGATGCATTCGCTCCGCCTCGGCGAAACACTGCAGCGCCCGTTCGAGCAAGGGCAGCAAAGTATGCGGCGCGCGTCCCGCTCGCAACTGTGCCTTGACCCGGCGTTCGCAGAGCAGCCCGGTGTAGTAGCTCCGCTCGTAAGGATCTTTCAAACTTTGAAAGATTTTTTCCACCTCGGCGTAACGATCGCCAGGACCACCGGTGAATTGGTCGGTGATGGTCAGGCCCAAGGTTCGTAATCCCAGCATGTGATTCGGATCGGCCACCAGAATATCCCGGCAAATCGATTCCGCCTCTTCCGGTTCATTCAAATATCGATACAACTCCGCTTTGGCGATAGCCTCGCCGATTCCCGATTTGGAGATGGTCTTGAGCTTCAGATCCATACAGCCTCCTTCCGTCACGCCCGGCCTCTAGCTATCCGGCGCTCCGCGGATCTTTCGCGCGATCCACACCAGTGGATCGTAATACCGGTCGACAACGCGCTCCTTCAGCGGAATGATGGCATTGTCCGTGATATGGATGTCCTCGGGACAGACTTCCGTGCAGCACTTCGTAATATTGCAGTAGCCCAGCCCCAGTTCGTCCTTCAGCATCTTCAAGCGCGAAACTCCATCCAGCGGATGCATCTCGAGTCCCGCTACCCGTACAAAAAATCTCGGCCCGCCAAACTGCACCTTTTTGTCATGATCGCGCAAAACGTGGCAAACGTTCTGGCACAAGAAGCACTCAATACACTTTCGAAATTCCTGTACCCGGTCCGCATCTTCTTGATCAAACTTCCAGTCCGTCCCAGACTTCGGCTGAAACGGTGGAATCTTCTTGTTCACCTGGTAGTTCCAGGAAACGTCGGTGACCAGATCCTTGATCACAGGAAATGTCTTCAGCGGTCTGACCGTAATCGGCTCATCCTTAGGCAGCGCATCCATCCGCGTCTTGCAGGTAAGCCGCGGCCTTCCATTCACCTCCGCCGAGCACGACCCGCACTTCCCGGCCTTACAGTTCCACCGCACCGCGAGATCCTGGGAAAGGTGCCCCTGAATGTAGTGCAGCGCATCCAGCACCACCATGCCAGGTGCGATGGGCACCTTATAATCGACGGCCGCGCCACCATTCTTGTCGCCACGGAAAACGTTGAGCACCGCGTCGGCCATAGCCTAGCTCTCCTGTGCTGAGCGCCGGTCGGCATCGTCCCACTGCGGAGGAATGCCCGAGCCCAGTATCTTCCAACGAGTGAAAGCCGTAGCGCCCATATGCGGAGCCAAAGCCCTCATGATTTCACCGTGTGGCACCTTCGCCACAAATTCCATCAACGCCCGATCACTTTCCCACACCGATAAAGTCCAGAATTGCCGGCTCAAAAGCTTCGCCCGCATCGAGTAGCCCACCGCTCCCGGACTTGCAAGCATCTGCCGATGAACCGCGTAACTGAAGCGAGCAAAGAGCGGAATCTTGAAATACGATCGCAGCGGCAAATAACTCAACAGCGCGACATATTCGCGCCCAGCCTCCACAGGACCCAGCATTTTCCATGGTGTTACCACCTCTAACTCCGAGCCCCGTCTAGATTGGCGTCGCAGCACGCCAAAAGTTCCCAACTCTCCGTGACCTCTGTGCTCCGACCTCCGCGCCCTCTGCGTTAAATCTTTTGCCTTTTGCCTTTTGCCTTTTGCCTCTTGCCTGACTCTTTAGCCGCCCATCCCCTACCTCAGCCCTGATCCTCATCCAATACCTGCTGCAAATCCGCCGGCAACGCAGGCTTCACAACCTGCCGCAACGTCATCCCTGAAGCCTGTCTCTTGATGATGTTGTTCTTCGTGCTCCAGTCCGCACTGAGCTCCGGAAAGTCAATCCGGCTATGCGCCCCGCGGCTTTCCTCGCGCACCAACGCACTCCGGGCCACCGCCTCCGAAATCGTCAGCATCGATTTCAAATCCAGCGCTAAATGCCAACCCGGATTAAACATCCGCGAACCTTCCACGCTAGTGTGCGTCCACCGCTCATTAAGCTTCCCCAATTCCACCAAAGCCTTCTGCACATCCTCGCGCGTCCGGTAAATTCCCACCAGACTCTGCATCGTCGTTTGCAAATCGCGGTGGATCGCATAAGGACTCTCGCCGCTCTTCCGCTGAAAGGGCGCCAACGCATATTTTTCCGCCGCATCAATCTGCGCCAGATCAATGTTCGGCGGCGAAACTTCGTTGGCATGTTTCGCCGCCGCCAAACCAGCCCGCCGCCCAAACACCAGCAAATCCGACAACGAATTCCCACCCAACCGGTTAGCCCCGTGCAACCCCGCCGCCGCCTCCCCCGCAGCAAACAACCCCGGCAAGGTGCTCTGCGCCGTCTCCGCCTCCACGCGAATTCCGCCCATCACGTAGTGGCAAGTCGGCCCCACTTCCATAGGCCCCTTGGTAATGTCCACATCCGCCAACTCCTTGAACTGGTGATACATGCTCGGCAATTTCTTCTTCACGTACTCCGCCGGCTTGTGTGAAATATCCAGGTACGCACCGCCGTGTTCTGTCCCCCGCCCTTCCTTCACTTCCGTATAAATCGACCTTGCGACCACGTCTCGGGTCGAAAGCTCCATGCGCTTCGGATCGTACTTTTCCATAAAGCGCTCGCCCATCTTGTTGCGCAGAATCCCGCCTTCTCCGCGCACCGCTTCCGTAACCAAAATCCCCTGCACGCCCGGCGGCCAAACCATCCCCGTCGGGTGAAATTGCACGAACTCCAAGTCCATCAATTCCGCGCCCGCTTCATAAGCCAGCGCCATTCCATCGCCCGTGTATTCCCACGAATTCGACGTAATCGGCCAGGCCTTGCCGATCCCTCCGGTAGCCATCACCACAGACTTCGCCTTGAAAACAACGAACCGCCCCTGCTCACGCCAATATCCAATCGCTCCAACGCACTTCTCTCCATCGGTCAGCAGCCGCACAATCGTGCACTCCATGTACACGTCGAAGCCCAGCTGCACCCCACGATCCTGCAGCGTGCGAATCATCTCCAGTCCGGTGCGATCGCCGACGTGGCACAACCTCTTATATGTGTGGCCCCCAAACGCACGCTGCAAAATGTTTCCGTCCTCGGTTCGGTCGAAAACCGCCCCCCAATGCTCTAACTCCCGCACGCGTTCCGGCGCTTCCTGCGCATGAAGCTGCGCCATTCGCCAGTTATTCAACATCTTCCCGCCGCGCATCGTGTCCCGGAAGTGGGGCTTCCACCCATCCGCGTGGTCCACATTGCCCATAGCCGCGGCAATCCCGCCCTCAGCCATCACGGTATGCGCTTTCCCCAGCAGCGACTTGCTCACCACGCCCACCGACACGCCCTGCGCCAAAGCCTCAATCGCCGCCCGCAAACCCGCGCCGCCCGCCCCAATCACCAACACATCATGTTCGTGCGTTTCGAATCGATCGCTCAAAAGATCCTCACATCCTGAATCGCCCCGCTCGACACCAGCCGCACATAAAAATCCGCGAATCCCACTGAGAACAAACTCACCCAAGCAAACAACATGTGCCGCTCATTCAAAAATGTGAGTCTCCGCCATACCCCAAATCGAGGTTTCCCAAACGTGGCGCACGAAAAGCAATCCAACTTGCCGCCAGCCAAATGCCGCAACGAATGACAAGACAGCGTGTAGATCGACAGCAGGCAGACGTTGACCAGGAGCACCAGCGTTCCCACACCCATCCCGAATTTTCCATCAAAAAAGAAGGCATGAAATGCGTCCTTCCACAAGAACACCAGGAAAATAATCGCGAGATACAAAGCGTACCGGTGCAAATTCTGAAGGATAAAAGGAAACTTCGTCTCACCGCTGTAGGAGCGCTTCGGCTCGCCCACGGCGCAGGAAGGAGGATCAAGAAAAAACGCGCGGTAGTACGCTTTCCGGTAGTAATAGCAAGTAGCGCGAAAGCTAAGCGGCCCGCCCAAAATCAAAATCGCCGGCGACAGCTTCCACCAGCGATGATTCGCATCAATCAAAGGCGAATAAAATGGCGACAGGTAAGGCCCCCACTCATAAAATTTCCCCTCAAACGCCCGCAGAGTCGCGTAAAGCCCAAATCCACCCAGCACCACAATCACCGGCAGAATTTCCACTAACCAACTATCCCGCCGCAAGGTACTCCCCAACCCGCTTTTCGCCGCAGACGCCCCGCTAGCCGCCATCGATTCACCTCAGCGACGCCTAGCCTAGCGGCAATTCCCCCGTTTGCAAATAGTTTTCCTCATACTCACAAAATCTTTTTTCGAGTCGCGTTGTTTCCACGGCGTTTGTGCCAAAATACAAGGTCGCCAGCGCGCCCACTCATTGAAAGGGGCCGCGCCAAAACAAAATCATTCGCGACGAGGAGAGCTTATTCGTGGCTGCGAAAAATAATATTGGAATTCTGACAGGAGGCGGCGACGTGCCGGGCTTGAATCCCGTGATCAAGTCGGTCGTCTATCGCGCGAAAGAAATGGGCCGCCAGGTGATCGGCATTCGCAAAGGCTGGGAAGGCCTGACCCACATGGCCGACTCCAACGAAGACCCCATCTATATTCGCCCGCTCACCCGCGACAACACCCGCACCATCGACCGCACCGGCGGCACCGTCCTGCACACCTCGCGCACCAACCCACGCAAAATGGCCGCGAATAAACTCCCTGCCCACATTCACCCCGACCGCATCAAGAAACTCCCCTTCGACGGCAAATACTACGACTTCACTCCCGTCGTCCTTGAAAATCTCGATCGCCTGGGCATCGGCTGCCTGGTCACCATCGGTGGCGATGACACGCTAAGTTTCTCCGCCGCGCTCTCCGCCGCAGGCATGCCGGTCATAGCCATCCCCAAGACCATGGACAACGACGTCCAAGGCACCGAATACTGCATCGGTTTCTCCACCGCCATCACCCGCGCCAAAGAATTGATCACCCGCCAGCGCACCACTCTTGGCTCCCACGAACGCATCGGCGTTTTCCGTATCTTCGGCCGCGACGCAGGCTTCACCGCCCTTTACACCGCCTACGTCACCTCCACCCGTTGCCTGATCCCCGAATATCCGTTTGATCTCGACCACGTCGCCGAAATCCTATCCCACGACAAACAGGAAAATCTCAGCCACTACGCGCTGGTGGTTGTTTCCGAAGGCGCCGTCTGGAAACAAGGAAGCGTAGCCGAGGTCGGCGAAGCCGACGCCTACGGTCACCGCAAAAAGGCCGACATCGGCCAGGTCCTAGCCGACGAAATCCGCCGCCGCACCGGCGACGAAATCATGATCAGCGATCTAACCTACGACTTACGCAGTGGCGAACCCGACGCCATCGACCAACTCGTCGCCATCACCTTCGCCAACATCGCCGTAGAAATGCTGTTCGACGGCGTAACCGGCCGCATGGTCGCCGTCCAAAACGGCTGCTACGCCCACGCCCCATTACCCGCCTCGTCGCTAGGAGCCCGCAAGGTAGACATCGCGACGCTCTACAACACCGAGCGCTATCGCCCCAACTACACCTCAAAGCTAGGCGCCCCGCTCCTCTTCAACCACATCTGATCAACAGCCAAATGAGATCATCGAGGTAAATCTCGCTGGGTGCCGCACCCTTCGATTTTAAGGATGCGGGTTTTCTCGCAGTGCCCCACACCGGTATTGCGTGTAGGCTTTTGCGCCGGGTACGGGTGACCCAGGTTCGCTGTTTGAACCTGGGTCTCTCTTTCTCGAACGGCACTCTAATCTTTAACTCGCCGGATACATCCGCTGAAACTCCGGATCATCATGAAGCAAAGCCAAATCCGGATCCCGCCGCGCCCAGGTAGCATCCTTAAACCCGCCATCCCAGGCCTTTCGTAGCGTATCCAAAGCCTCAGCCTTCCTCTTCAACCCGCAATAGTTACAAGCCGCGTTATAAAGAATCGAAGCCTCATTCGCGCGCAAGGTAATCGCCAGCCCAGTCTCCCGCAGCGCATCCTCCTCGCGACCCATATCCGCATAGTCCCCGCCAAGCAAAATCCGTGCCCGCGCATCCTCCGGCACCTGCTTCAAGTGATTTTCCAGCGCCGCCATTCGCCGCAGCACAATATTTTTCCGTAGCTCCGATTTTCCCAGCGCTCCCAGCGCATTCCCCACCGGCACATAAACATTGTAATCCTCGCCGCTGGCTTCCAGCGCGACTTCCATCACATCCAAAATCTCCTGATACCTCCCGGCCGAAAACAGCGCCCGGCAAAGCAAATAGTAAGCCCCTTCGCAATCCCTCTTTCGTTCGATCGCCTTGCGAAGCATGCGCACCGCCTCATCGTGCAGTCCCGTCGCATACAACACCCACGCTTGGCTGACCTGCACCTCAGGCAAATCCCAGCGCAGCGCCACCGCCTTGCCGGAAGCCTCGCGCGCGCGTTCCACCCACACAGCGTCCCGGCTGAAATTGCAAAAAAACATCGCGCAGGCGTTCGCGCAAGCCGCATACGCTAACGCAAAACTCGCGTCGATCGCCACCGCGTTCTCGAACATTTGCAGCGCAAACTCCAGATCCTGCCGCGTTTGCCGCCGCGCGTATCTCTTCCCCCGCAAATACAGATCGTACGCCTGGAGATTTTCGGTAGGCTTCACCGCCAGCGCTTCCAGCTCTTGCGGCGAAAGCGTCACCCGCAAAGCCTCCGCAATTTTCCGTGCGATTTCGTCCTGCACCTCGAACACATCCTTCATTTCCCGGTCGTATCGCTCCGACCACATCGGAAAATCCGTCTGTGTATCGACCAGCTGCGTGTTGATCCGCAGCCGGTTCCCCGCTCGCCGCAGACTCCCGGTCAATACGTAGGCGGCATGCAACTGCTGTCCAATCTGAAGCGGCGTCACCTGCTTGTCGCGAAACGCCAGCACCGTAGGCCGCGAAAACGTATTCAACCCGCGAATCTTCGAAAGCTCCGTAATGATGTCCTCGGTAATCCCGTCCCGCAGATATTCGTCTTCCTTAGCGCCGCTGAGATTTTCAAAATAAAGCACTGCCAACGACTTCGGCCCCTGCTTCGCAACTCCCGACCGCGACTCGGTAACCTCCGCCGCCCGCTTCTGCCCCGAATCCAGATCGCGCTTCAATCGATTGAGATCCGTCTTCAATTCCGTAGCCGACTGGCACCGCAAATTCCGGTCCTTCTCCAGCAGCTTATCTAGCAAGCGCCCCAATTCCGCGGGCAAAGCTGAATTCACCTGTACCGCCGGAATCGGATCACGATTCAAAATCGCATCGAAAATTACCGCCGACGTGTCGCCTCGAAACGGCAAGGTCCCAGTAGCCATCTGATACAGAACGGTCCCCACCGAAAACAGGTCCGTCCGCGCATCCACCAACTGCCCACGCGCCTGCTCCGGCGACATATACGTAACCGTTCCCACCGAAGATCCCGGCGAAGTCAGCTCCTGCCCGACGAATGTCTCCATTCTCGAAGGACTCGAACTCGGATCACCCACCGCAGTGAGAATCTCGATTTTCGCTAGACCAAAATCCAGTATCTTCACCTGCCCCCGCGTGGTCACAAAAATGTTCGCCGGCTTGATGTCCCGATGCACAATCCCTTTCGAATGCGCCGACTCCAGCGCGTCCGTCATCTGGATCGCCAGCGTCAGCAGCTTCTCAGTCACAAACGGCTGCCGCCCCATCATCTCGCCGAGCGTCTGCCCCTCCAGCAATTCCATCACGATAAAATGCTGCCGCTCGTGCTGCTCGATCGCGTGAATCGTGCAAATATTTGGATGGTTCAAAGCCGAAGCCGCGCGCGCTTCCCGCTGAAATCTTTCCAGCAACTGTGAATCCTGCGCCATCGCATCCGGCAAAAACTTCAGCGCAACCCGCCGCCCCAGCCGTGTATCCTCAGCCTCATAGACCACACCCATGCCGCCACTACCCAATTTGCGGCTAACGATGTAATGCGAAAAAGTTTGACCCGCCAGAAAATCAGTGCCCGTCATGTCCGGCATGATACCAGACTGCGCCCAAAGTGCGGCCCACCATGGCAAAGCCATTCCTGGCTGTGTCCCTCACCCACGTCGGGCCGACGCTGGGTGCCGCACCCTTGGGGTTTAAGGGTGCGGGTTTTGACTTCCCCTGCGAGCCCCCTTGCGAACCACTATAGCGGCCGGTTTCCGAAGCGGGCGCCGTTGGACCCGTCGGGTTTAAGGGTGCGGGTTTGCACTTCACGCCGCATCCACCGCGTGTCCGCCGCATCCACCGCGTGCTCAACGCGGCAAAGTAGAAATGTCCGGTTTTCCGCCAGATAGAAATGTCCGCTTCCATGGTCTTCTCCAAGGGTGCTCGGCAGGTACATGGTATTGGGGTTTGATTTTGTTTTGGGGTCTTGGTTTTTGTTCCGCGAGTCCTGGAGGCCGTAGGCCGGAAGGACTTGCGGACGGCCGCACCGATGCGGGACAGGCGCGCAAGTGCAGATAGCGACCGCGGTAGCGCAACCAGTGACTTCCGTCCAACCGTCGTTCGATCTCTACCGCCGCTCCGCGAAGCCCCGCACAAACTTCTTCCCGCAGTACTCCCCAGCGATTTCCATCCCAGCTGACGGTATGATCCTCGGCCACCCTACGGGCCACGCGTACACTCAGGATCTCTTCCAGGTGCTGTTCCCGCCCCAGTCGTCGATGGGCATTGCGTGTATTCCGCGGTGTCACGGTAAAACGCTGCTCCCACTCAGGAAGAAAGCGCGTCTCCAGGAAATGATTCGCTCCCAGGATGCTGTCGATTCCTGCCAAGCGCATCTCTTTCACCAGACGATCCTGTAGAGTTTCAAACAACCTCTCGATACGCCCTTTGGCTTGCGGACTGTGGGCCGCGATCCATTCGATCCCCAGTTCGTGCAACGCTCGCCCAAACTGCGTGCGCAGCGGATCTCCCCGCAGTTGTTCAGCCAGCGGCTGTGGCCCGGCCTTTCGAAAAATGCTGGCTTTATCGGTGTACTGCGCCACTGGACGTCCATAGCGCCGTAACCATCCCTCCAGAGTTCGCAAGTTCTCTTCCGTGGTGTCGTGCTCGGTGAACCGTCCCCAGATGCGACTGGTGGCGTCGTCGATCAAGGCGATGAGCTGGCAAGCCGGACCGCGCTCCTCCAACCAGCGGAATGGTGAGCTGTCCTGCATCACCAACTCCCCGAAACTGGCGCGGCGCTCCCGCCATACATGCACGGCCTTCACGCGCTGCGCGCGCGGGCGCCACAGGGCCGCTTTGGTCATCCACTTCCGCAGCGTCTCCCGGCTCACGGAGAAACCTTCCTGGGCCAGGTGTTCGGCGGCCAGCGTAGGTCCGAAATCCGCATAACGCTGCTGCAGGCGCGCCAGAATCTTCTGCTCCAAGCGGGCCGGCAGCTTGCGGTTCGATGGTCGGCCGCGCAATCCGTGAACCAGGGAATGATCTCCTCGTTGGCGGAGGCGGAGCAGCATCCGCCGCACCTGACGCTCGCTTATTCTCAGCCGCTGGGCCCCGGCTACTTGCGTCAGATGTTTTTGCTGTATCTCGTGCAACACTTTCAGGCGGTCCCGTTCTCGTTGGCTCAAAGCGATTCGCTCCGTCTCCATGGGGCCCTCGGCCATCCATGAAAGCGGACATTTCTACTTTGCACAAACCGGACATTCTCACTTTGCGGCGACAGCCGCATCCACCGCGTTGACTTGCCCCACCCCTCAGCCTAAGATGCGCGTGTTCCCACATCTACGCGCAAGTAACCGCAATTCCATGAACTACCGGAGGACCCTGTGGCCGACTGGCAATTCGCCCAAAAAAACGTTTCCGAAGAGCTAGCTCAACTCCACTTCTTCTCCTTCAAGAAGTGCGTAAGCGGCGTCGAGATCACCTTCACGATTACCGTAAAAGAATACGTCGCCCCACCCCCCGGCCAATACGCCCGCTTCTTCGGCCAGGCCGACAAACCCATCAACCAAAAACTAGGCCCCTTCCTCCCTTCAGGATGGGGCAATTCCCTACTCGACGCACTCAACGGCTGCGTGCGCGCCATTCGCGAATTTCCCTGCGAGGAGGAAGAAACCACGTCGGAGACCGCCGCCGGTGCCTGAGCTCCGCTGCGCTCCAGCACTGGACAACTCCGAGATTCTCTGCTTTATTTCCAACACCGATTTTCGAGCGCCGAACATCGCGCCGCACCACGGAGGCTCCGCGTGGAAATCACCCGAAAAGAGTTGAACCCCGGCATAGTCGTCCTGGAACTGAAGGGCCCGCTTCAGATGGGCGTCGAATGCAAACGCCTTGAACTCGCTATGGACGACCTCTTGAAAGAAAAACAGACCCGCGTCGTTTTCGACCTCTCCCAACTCACCAAAATTGACAGCGACGGCGTCGGCCGGGTCGTAAAGTGTCTCTCGCGCCTGCGCATGGTAGGCGGGACCCTGCACCTCGCCGGCGTCACCGGAATGGTCGACACCGCCCTCAAATTAACCCACGTCGATCGCCTCGTAAAAATCTTCCCCACCGCCCTCGAAGCCTCCCAAAACCTCTCCGCCACGCCCCCACCTTCGTCCGCAACTCCAGGTCACTAAGAACTCGAGGCGCTTCTGTGAGCTAGCCGTTTTCGACGCGCGCCTTTATATCCGAGTACGCCGTGTCGATCAACCTGCTTAGCGCTACGGCGTTTGTGGCCGTTCCCGATCTCAGCTTCACATGGCGCATGAACTTGCCGGTGCCTTGCAACAAGTGAGCCGGATCCGGCAGCGCCGCGCCGTGAAAAAAACCCACGTTTACGTGCGACGTGAATACATTCACATATCCGAAGGGCGCATCTCCCAAACATGCAACCGGACAGCCGTCATGCAAAAGCTCCCGGACTTCGTCCCCGCATTTTCGCATCACCTCAAACCACTGATGCGCGATGGCTCCCAGCTCACCTGCATGCTCTTTCATCCACCTATCGATGTCAGGATCCCGTTCGACAGCGCCATTGAATCGCAGCGATTCCGATCTCATCGTCGCTCGACTTTTTTCTTTCGAGATCTACGGTTACGTAGCTTACACGAGAAGGATACTGGCTTGTCGTGCGCGGAGGAACGAAAGGGATATTTCCTCACGCCATTACTTGCGCATTGCCGACCAACCAGGAACACTCCATTTAATGGACACAAGCGCGTTCTATAAAGGGGAGGGTCAAGAGAAAAAACATCTCTGGCGACTGGAAGGAGCGGGGCTGTTCGCTGCGCTCTCCAGCCCATGTCATGTTGAGAAGCTCTGGGGTAGTCGTTCTTCGTAGATGCATTTTGTTCTCGTGACGGCGCTTTCGGATTCTGAAGCAAGACAAGCTGTGCGGTTGAAGGTTGTCAACCATGGTTCTATCTGAGGCTCGAGGCCTAAAGCTTTTTCTGGTTATCCGAGGGGGCCTATAGTTTATCAAGAGACTCGCGGTGCTCGGAGCACACTCTCCGCCTAACGCGCTTGTGGAGACTCACCCTCGAACCAAAGCATCAGAAGAACCGAAAAACCATCACCAGAAATGAATCCAGCAAGGACGGTCCTTAACCCAACGCTTAAGCTGCTTGTCGTTTCAGATGTTCTGCGTCGAAACGAACTCCTTTCTTCCAAACGAGCAAAGTAGTGGCCGCGATCTTACGCGCCAAGGTGAGGCGCGCCAAATGCGGCTTCACGCCTCGGGCGACGCAGGCTTGGTAAAAGTCTTTGGAAAGGTCCCACGCTCGAGGCGGCTCGCGTCGCTGCACTCTTGAAGATATTTTTCAGATCGTGATTATGGTTGATGTTGAGCCCGCGGACGGCCAGGACCTTCTTGGAGCGTTTCAGTTGGTCACCGACGAAACGATATTCCCCACTGGTGTACGTCCTCAGCGCCAAGCCACAGTAGGCCCAGAGTTGTCGCTTCGTGCGGAAGCGATTGGGCGTCTGCATCAGAGCGATCAACAAAGCGGCAGGCCAATGGTAGGAATCTGCCGCAGTAATTTCATGGCCGGATGTTTCCGGGCTTCCGCTAATAGTTCTCGCCGCGCTTGCTGGCGCAATGCCGCTAAGGCGTCGAACTGCTGGTAGTAGAGTCCGGCACGACGGCGTACGCCGGCTTCCGAAATCTTTGCGAGCCATTCCGCACGGTAGCGCGGTGCATACACCTGCTGACCGGCACAAGGAATCCCCCAGCTTCGGTAAATGGCCTTCAGCCGACTCATCACCCGAGTCAAATCGCGTGTCATCGCTATGTAGCTGCGCGCCAGCTCCTTCAGAGTTCGGATACCCGGCTCGCCGTGATACACCGAGCTGAGCTTGTTCAGATACAACAACTCGGACAGCTTGCGAGCATCGATACGGTCGTTCTTGTTCCCGACTTTCAACAGGGCATTCTTGCGCGGATCGCAGACCACCACTCGGGTGACGTGAGGCTGGAGCAGATCGTGCAACCAGGCGGCCCAGGTCCCTTCTTCAAAGGTCACCGACAAACTGCCGCGCAGTCCGCGAATAAACTGGAGAATCGTCTCCGCTTTCGTTTCGACAATGGCCTCCATTACCAGATTCCCGCGCGAATCCCGAACCGCCGCCGAGATCGTTGCTGTATGCACATCCATCCCAATATACTTGGCATCATTCATGAGGGCGCTCCTTGTTGTAGGTGTTGATGCGAACGATCAAAACCTACTTCAAAACGGGCGCCCTTTTATAATGCGTTTATTCGGGGGCAATCTGCCAACCGGGAGGCATTACTTCCGGTTTTGACCGTCATACGGGAAGGATCTCGTAAATCGTTTGACGCGCAGTATTGGAAAAGTAGGAAACCGCGGTCCGGCACGCGAGCGCGAAAGACGCTAGGGAGCGGTGACGCTGGCAGTGGATTGGTTTTCGATTTGAGCCAGTTCTTCGCGCAGTCGCGCCGCTTCGGCGCGATACTTTGCCGCCTCGGCATGATACTTGACGGCGGGGACGCTGCCAGCCGCATTGAAAAGCTTGGTGATGGCGTCGTTTTTGCCTTTGCCGGTATGTTCGAGTTGGTCGGCAAGATCGTCTTGGTCTTGTGCGTCGCCCTCCAAACCAGCAATGCGGCGCTGAAGATCCTGGATCTTGGCCCACCGCTGAGCGCGAGCGATGGCAGCATCGGTGACGGTGGTGTTGGCGGCGTCCCAGTTTCCCGGGCCACGAATCTCCAGCACATTTTTGAAAGCGTCGAGATTGATGGCGCCGCGCCGATTGCCCAGATCGGCAGACATGCGGTACCAAGTCACGGCTCTGGCGTCGTCGGGCTTTACGCCTTGGCCGAACTGATACATCCAACCAAGCTGATTTTCTGCGTTGCCGTTGCCGTGCGCCGCAGCTTCGACGAACCAAGACATGGCCTTGGCATAATCGGTTTGCACGCCGAGGCCATTTTGAAACATATAGCCGATGTTTTCCTCGGCGTCGTTGCTGCCATGTTCCGCGGCTTTGTAAAACCAGGCAAGAGCCTCGGCGTAATTCTTCGGTTGGCCCCATCCTTCTTCAGCAAAGAAGCCTAACTGGTTTTCGGCGTCGGAGTTGCCGTGTCCCGCCGCGCGGAGATACCAAGCATGTGCTTGAGCATAGTCCTGCTTCACTCCGTATCCGCACTGGTAAAAGTAGCCGACTTGCTTTTCCGCCTGCGGTAGATTTTGGTCCGCCGCTTTGCGGTACCAATCAAAGGCCTGTTTGTAATCACGCTTGACGCCAACCCCATCCTCAAACATGCCGCCGACATTATATTGCCCCAGCGCATAGCCCTGCTTCGCTGCGGAACGATAGTAGGCTACGGCTCGCTTGTAATCCCGCGGCACGCCAAACTTATGTTGGTACATGTAGCCCAGTTGATTTTGAGCCGGAGCAAAGCCCTGGTTCGCAGACTTCGTAAACCAGAGGAGCGCCTGACTGTAGTCTTGAGGGACGCCGACGCCGCTAAAATAATGGTTCCCGAGGGCGAACTGTGCCTGCGCATCTCCAGCAGCGGCGGACTCGCGAACAGAATAAAAGTCGTTGTCCGGCGGCAGTGCTGTCGCCTGGGTCGGCGTTTGTACCGGTGCCTGCGCTCGCGCCGCGGAAAGCAGTGCGAACATGAAGAAGGCAGCCACCGTGGTCCGCGTCAGAGAGCTCATGGGCGTGTCCCGAAACTAGCGAACCTCGAAACTGACGAGATCTACCACTACATTGGTTCTTTGGTTGAGCAGAACAATGTGCCCGCCTACCAGCACGTGGCCGCACTCAGGGGGCGGCGGGGGCAAGCGGCGTTCCAGATCTACGGGAACAGGTTGGAGCCGTTTCTGAAGACCTGGTGGGAGCGTACCGCGCCGAACAAGTTGTTTCTCCAATCCCGGGGGCAAGCGGTCTCTCTTGGCGAGTCCCGGCGGGAGATTGTTCTGATGCTCGTCATACCACCCGCGCACAGTTTCGCGGTCGCGGTCTTTGTAGTAGTGATCTTCCTGGTCGTCCTCTGCGCCATGTTTGTCGTGACCCTTTCCATGTCCGTTTCCTTGCCCTTGAGCTAGCGCGAAATTGCTTGTAAGTATCAGGATTCCAACCGCAAAGGCGGTCATCCATCTTGTCGAGCGCATTGTTCTCTCCGTTCTGAATGTTGCTAATTCATCGAATAGCCCGAATACGTTGTTTGGGGAACCTTGAGGGCTGGACTATTCCTTCAGCGATACAGGGTCGGACGCATTTTTAGGGGAATCTCTATCCAATAAGGACACCAGCTCGCGGCCAGACGCTGGGACGCCGACCTTGCCTTCCCGCACAATCTCCTTGGCGCTGAGGTCGCGGCCATAGAGCTTCTTGTTGGCGCTGCCATCCGAGCGAAGTGTGGAGCCCTCGAGCGAGATGCCGGCAAACAGGCCGCGGGAGCGAGAGTAGCTGAGGACCTCCGCTCTCATCACAATGTCGGTATCCGCCGCTGCTGTGCGACCCTTGGGGCCAGCTGCGGCCGAAGCGTCGGCACCGAGCTTCACTTTGCTGCTCATGAGGGAGTTCGCACCTTTGGGGTTCATCACCAGGAGCACGAAGTCCGTGGCCTGACCGCCCAACTGGAATCCGATGTTTGCACCTTCCAGCGCGAACAGGGCGGGAGCGCTCCAATGCCCCGTAAAATGTTGCCCGGTGCGGCATGTAATGGCACCGCGACCAAAATCGCCTCCGACGCCAAACGCGAACTTCAAGACCGAGGGAATGACAATGACGCACTCGGCCTTGCTGAGTAGGTCCTTTGGAATCCCGTCGGGGATATCCATGATTTCCTTGAAGACCTGGCCACACGTTGCAAGGCGCTTCTGTTCCCTGCTTTCAGACGCCGCGAAAGTGGGACACGCCAGAAAAACGGCGACGATAAGAACAGCGGCTTTTTTCATGGTGCGACCCCCAGCCTCTGTATGATTCTTCGGCTGCCAGCGATCGGTTACAACTGGCCTGGGGGACAGTGTTGTCCTATGAAAAAATGGAAGCGTCGATCGCATTGCCGGTAGTTACGCGATGTGGAATAGAGGCATCGGCGATGCGCAGACCATCAAATACCGTAGACCTTCAATTTTGCCATCGACGACCGACATAGCATCGCGACCCACTTTTCCCGGTGCAAGACTGATGCCAGAACGTACCAAGCCCATCGCGAAAAAAATTCTAGATCCTCCGCATTGAGAGCGCCGGTGTTATCTCTCGCTTCGTGAAAGGCCACAGAGCAGCGGAGTTCCCGAAGGCCCCTTCCCGGGAGCGAGGACTCGCCAAAGATCTCACCTCATCAAGCGCCGTTTCTGGATGGCGAGATGAAGCGCTGAAGGAGGCCCATTACTTCCGGATTGCCGACAATCCTCCCATAGCCTCGTATTTCGCTCCGCGCAACCACTTTGTCCACCAGAGAAAAACTTATCGGGAGTTGGCGACCGGTTGGGATAACCGCGAGCTTGAGTCCTCAAATTTCCGACAAAGTCCGGAAGCGGCTCTTATCGATTTTCAGTGACTTGATCTTAGATTCTAGCGTTGACCGGGGGATGCCCAACTTCGCCGCGGCCCCCGCGGGTCCAAATACACGTCCACGGCTTGCTTTTAAGGCCTCCTGAATCATGTCCGTCTCTTGCACGCGGAGTCTCCGAGTGAGCTCAACTTGCTGTTTCGGTTCCGGTGTCGTTGGCGGCGGTTGCGGTAACCAGCTTTCGTCGATCGAAAAAATCTCTGTTTCGCAAAGTATCACCGAACGCTCGATGACGTTCTGCAGTTCGCGGATGTTTCCCGGCCAGGGATATGACTGAAGCAATTCCAGCGCCTTCTTGTTGACGCGTTTTATGTTCTTGCCCGCTTTTCGCGCATAGCGATCGATGAAGTATTCGACCAGCAAGGGAATGTCCCCTCTTCGTTCTCGAAGAGGAGGAATCTCAATCGGGAAGACATGCAGGCGACAAAACAAATCGCGACGGAAAGACCCAGCGCTGATGGTGGCCTGCAAGTCACGGTTCGTGGCGGCGATCACCCGAACGTCGGCACGTATCGGGCGTGTCCCGCCGACACGTTCAAACTCATGCTCCTGCAAAACACGCAGGAGTGCAATTTGGGTCTCAGCTGGAAGTTCTCCGACTTGGTCCAGGAAGAGCGTACCGCCATTTGCAAATTCAAACCTACCCAAGCGCTGCTGAGTGGCGCCCGTGAAGGCACCCTTCTCATGGCCGAACAACGCCGAAGCGATCAGGTCGCGAGGGATAGCCGCACAGTTCACACTAACGAATGCGCGCGAGCTGCGATCTGACCGTCGGTGCATGGCCCGCGCAATAAGCTCTTTGCCAGTTCCCGTTTCGCCGGTGATCAGAACGGTCGAATCTGTAGCAGCTACTTTGACCACCCGCGAAAGCGCAGCCTGCAACGCTGGTGACGTTCCCACAATCTCTTCAAACGTGGAGACCCGGTCCACCTCATCCCGTAGAGCCAGGTTCTCCCTGTCAAGCTGTTCCCCTAAGAGCTCTAATTCCTCAGCAGCGGATTCCAGGGCTGCCCTTTTTTCAAGATGCTCGGCCCCATCCCAGAACTGGGGTGTCAGATCCCTGAGCTTGGCCGCTCGGATGAAATCCAAAACTATCTTCATGGCGCCGCGAATGCCCATGATCCTTTCGGAGTCATGGACACAATTGTGGACAGATTCACTCGGTGAATTGTTTGTCCGGAGCTTCTTGACCCGCGGCAGTCCGCCCGAGCTGTCATATGTGTTAAAACGCTGGCGAACTACATCGAGGTCACCTACACCCTGATGACCATCCCGGAAAGCTACCGTTTGTGTCGCCATAAATCCGAGCCCCCTTGCTGAACGGCCTCTTTTGAGGTGAATCTGGGCCGTATTCTCAAGGAGAGGCCTCGGGAAGTCCTTCAGGTAACTCTAAAAAAGTATAAAAAAAACTCGGAATTGTTCGCGTTAACGAACTGCGGCTTCCTAGAACTACTTGAGCGATCAGCGCAAAGTGGTACCAATCCACCCTCAATTCGGGGTACTCAAAAATCCTCGATTTCGTGATGTCTTCTTCGCTGTGATCCTTCAATCTTGAAGTTCGGGCAGCATGTACGCAAGCGTAGCTTCGACTCAGCAATGCTCCAGGCGCTGATTGTTAGTCACGGGGTGGCAGTGTACCCGCGAATTGAGAACCTCAAGATGCGAACGTCTTGTGAAAGGCATTTGCAATGGCTCTCACATTAGACGATCTCGGTAAGGATAGAGAGTCGAGCCTAGCCGACGATACTTGTACCGTTTCGGCCAATTTGCGCTGGATTCCCGGAAGCGCACGCTGTCTCGCGCCGATTCACCTATCTCTCTGACCCCTAAAGCCTTCGACGTCCTGCTCTTCCTGGTGCAAAACCCCAACCGCCTGGTCACCAAGGAGGAATTGCTGCAAGCCGTGTGGGGCGACACCTTCGTGGAAGAGGGGAACCTGACGCAGTACATCTCCCATATACGCAAGGCGCTGGGTGACAACTCGGAAGACACCCGCTTGATCGTCACCATTGCTCGAAAGGGATACCAGTTCACGGTGGGTGTCACCGTTGGCGAAGCAGCAGACACCACAAAACAAGCCGCGGTCCAAGTCCCGACCGCCGAAGGTTCGCAAGCCGATACGCAACCCGTGCTCGGGAGTCCCGCAGTTGAGGCGGTTCCAAAAGCGCCAAAGTACTGGCGGAACACCGCGGTTATGGGTGCGTCGGCCGTCCTTTTGGTGGTTCGGGCGATTGCTCTCAAGCCTGGAGATCCCGACATTGTGCGATCAGCGGCTTACTCGGCAGCCATGCTCGGCCGCTTTGAGGAAGCTCTTCTTTTGGCCCGCCAAGCCATTGCCTTGGATCCGCTCAATGCAGATAGTTGGGAGTGCCTTGGAGAGACCGAGTTTTTCATGGGGCAGTTAGATAAGGCGGCAGCGGATGGCGAGAGGGGGCTTGAACTGAGCCCCGATGCTTGGCCCGGCCCTATCCTGTTAAGCCAAATCTATGTGAGACAGGGGCGGCCTCAGGCCGCTTTGCCGGAAATCGAGCTAATACGCAGTGGTCCCTGGCGTACGTTTCTGTATCCGATGGCGTACTACGCTCTTGGTCGGAAAAAAGAGTCGGATACCGCATTGAATGAGTTGATTGCGCAATACCATGAAGGTGGCGCGTACCAGATCGCCCAGGTTTATGCTTTCCGGAACCAGTTTGACGAAGCGTTCGAATGGCTAGACCGAGCTTATGCCCAACGTGACAGCGGTCTGGTCGGAACGAATGTGGACCCCCTGCTGAAAAGCTTGCACAGCGACCCACGATATGCCGCGCTCTTGAAGAAGCTCAAACTGCCGATCTGAAATATGTTGCCATATGTAAGAGTAATTTCTGGGAGACGGGAGCCCTCAAGTCCCGATTAACGCTAGTAACCGGATAAGTGCCCACTAGCTCTCCAAAAGCCCGGGCGCAGCAAATTGAAATTCCTGTTTGGAGCCTATTGCTGATCGTAGGCGGGTGACGGAAAACTCGGAAACTATGCCGCCAGCCGAGCTCAGCTCATGCTGCGCGGAACGATCTATGAGATAGTTCCACGCACGAATCACGCCGTAGCCGCCATCGTCTCAGTCCTCCTCGACTCTTCCCACAAAGCCACATAAGGCTTCAACTCCCGCATCATCTTCTCGAACCCCGCTAAATCCAACGATTGCGCCCCATCACTGATCGCCTTCTCCGGCGCCGGATGCACCTCCACAATCAACCCATCCGCTCCAATCGCCACCGCTGCCCGCGAAAGCGCGGGCACAAGGCTTCTCTTCCCGGTAGCGTGACTCGGGTCCAGAATCACCGGCAAATGCGTCAACTCATTCAAGGCCGGAATCGCCGCAATATCGCAAGTGTTCCGCGTCTCCGTCTCAAACGTCCGAATCCCCCGCTCGCACAAAATCACATTAGGATTCCCATGCGCCACCACATACTCCGCCGACATCAACAACTCCTTGATCGTCCCGCTCAACCCGCGCTTCAACAAAACCGGCCTCCCGCACTTCCCCAGCGCCTTCAGCAACACAAAGTTCTGCATATTCCGCGCACCGACCTGCATCACGTCCGCATACTGAGCAATCATCTCCACATCGCGATCGCTCATCACCTCGGTAATAATCGCCAATCCGGTAGCCAACTTCGCCTTCTTCAACAGCTTCAGCCCTTCCTCTTCCATCCCCTGAAAATCATAAGGAGAAGTCCGCGGCTTGAACGCCCCGCCGCGCAACATCTTGGCCCCAGACTTCGCCACGCCTTCAGCGGCCTGCATGATCTGCTTCTCCGACTCCACCGAACAAGGCCCCGCCATCACAATAAATTCATCCCCGCCAATCTCGATCCCATTCACGCGAATCCGCGTCCGCCCCGCCTTGAACTGCTTGCTCACAAACTTATAGGGCGCCGAAATCCTCACCACCTTCTCTACCTGCGGCATCGACTCCACCGACTCCATGCAAGCCGTCACATCGCCCACTCCCACGACGCCAATCACGACGCGCTCCTCTCCCTCGATCGAGTGCACCTTGTACCCAAAGTGCTCGACGATCCCCCGCACCGCATCGATCTCCGCTCGCGTAGCATGCATCTTCATGGAAATAATCATCGCGAGTCCCTCGCCTCAAGTGGATAAGTGCTCGATCCAAACTCTCGCGCAAAGCTCTTCATTTTTTGACCTCTGCGTAAAATCGTTTTCTTTCCCCCCTAAAGCAAAAAACCCACTCAAACTTGCGAGTGGGTCGACTTTCCGCTTTGTTGCTCGAGTTACAAAATCGCCCCTCGCCCAGTTGTAAGTGGGGACCAAAAGCCAAACCAATAAGCGTAGGCGTTCCGAACCATGGCCGACAGTCTAAGCCGCATCAACCTCCAAAAGCAAGCCCATAGGCGCGCGGCAAGCACTGAACCGTCTAAATCCGCCGGCCACGTACTCCATCCTCCTCCTCACTCCCGATATCCCATCTTCCTCTTCATCTCTTCAAATCGCGGATCCGCTCGAAACGCACCACGATTTTGGAGGATCCAAAATAAAATCGTCGACCGCACTTCAATGGCCTTATCCACCCACGCGTACGCGTTGTCCATATCGCCCATATCGATGTAGATCTGCGCGACGTCTGCCGCATCACCGTGCCAATGGCCCTTGTTCCATTTGGCCAGCGCAACTTGCAATCGCTGCTGCAAGAAGCCTTTTCTTCCCGATTTCGCATACAACTTTCGATATCCTTCGATCTCCTGCGCGCTCGTCCCTTTAGCAATTCTGGATGCCATCTCTTCTTCGAAAGCTTCCTTATCCATCCCCTTTTGCTTGTAACACTCCGCTTGCCGGTCGTGTACATATCCCACGTGCACCGCCGTCGGATTCAGCTCGACGGTTTTCTTATCTTCCGCGATCGCTTCCTCGCATCGGCCGCTCACCACCAGCCGCGATGCCAGAATGTTCCGCACCGGAACCGACAGCGGGTCCGCATCAACCGCCTTGCGAATTTCTGCCAGCGCCTCGTCGTTGCGATTCAGAATCCCCAATAGGATCGAATAAATGTGATGAGCGTGGGCATAGCTCGGATTTAGGGTGATCGCGCGCTTCAGCTCGTCTTCGGCCGTCCGGAAATCCCAATCGTAGGCCATCCGCGTCATGCCCAGTGACGCATGCCCTTCCGCGCCATTCTCGTCCAGCTCGATGGCCTTCTTCGCCGCCGCCTGCGAAAGCGGGAGCGCTTCCTTTGGTGGCAGATGTCCCCACGCATAACCAAGGTAAAAGTACGTATCAGCAAGACCGGAGTAAGGTGGAGCGTACGACGGATCCTTCGCGATCGCTTGCTCGAAATAGTCCTTCGCCTTATGCAGATCGTCTTCCGTGCGCCGGTTCCAGAAATAGCGGCCGCGCAGGTAGTCTCCATATGCAACCGGGTCAGCCGAGTGCGTCGCCACAAGCCGCTCCTGCTCTGCCGGCGTAATCGTCACCCGGATTTCCCGAGCGATATCGCTCGCCAATTCATCCTGCAACGCCATCATGTCGTGTGAGTCCCGCTCGTAGCTTTTCGCCCACAGATGCCGGTCCGTCTTCGCTTCGATCAACTGCGCCGTTACTCGAACCCGGTCACCTGTCCGCGCCACCGACCCTTCCACAACAGCGTCGACATTTAGCACCCGCGCCAGGTCCGGCAGCGACCTCTTCGATTCATTCGCCTGGATCGCCGAAGTCCGAGAGGTCACACGCAACGCGGCGATTTGCGCTAGGTCCGTGGTCAATTCGTCCGTCATGCCATCCACGAAGAAATCTTGCTGCGTGTCGCCGGTCAAATTCGCCAACGGCAGCACGGCCAGCGACTCAATCCGCGGCGAGGTCGATCCCTTTCCCAGCCACGTTCGCCATCGTCCTTTGGCGGCAACAAAGATCGCGCCGGTTATTAGTACCCCGGCAACAACCAGCGCCGCTAAAGCCCGCGACACTCTGCGATCTCGCGCTGGCGCCAATCCGCCACTCGCCGTCGCGGTCGCGAATTCCTCAAGAGCCGCGCACACTTCCTGTGCCGACTGGTACCGTTTCGACGGATCCTTCTCCAAACACTTGAGAACAATTTCGTCGAGTCGCGCCTTAATCCCAGGCCGGAACTTTCCCGGCCCCTCAGGCGCCTTGTGCAGAATGTCGTCGGTCAAATGCGACGCCAGATCTTCCCGGAACGGCCGCCTGCCTGCCGCCATCTCGTACAGCACCATCCCCAATCCATAAATATCGGCGCGTTCATCCACCGCCCGCCCCAGCACTTGTTCCGGCGCCATGTACGGCAGCGTGCCCACCGGCCCGCGTGTTTGCAGCGAGTCCTCCATCGTCGTATCCGCGCTGCTCGGCTGCAAGAGTTTCGCCAGCCCGAAATCGAGGACCTTCACCCGATCCCGCGCGGTCACAAAAATATTCGCCGGTTTGATGTCGCGGTGCACGATTCCCTTCGCGTGCGCCGCCTCCAGAGCTTCGGCAATTTGCACTCCCAGTCTCGCGATTTCTCCCGTCTCTACCGCTCTCCCGGCAATGTGGTATTTGAGCGTCTTTCCTTCCAGCAGTTCCATCACGATGAACTGCCGCCCATCGCGCTCTCCGATATCGTGCACAGTACAGATATGCGGATGATTGAGCGCCGATGCCGCACGCGCTTCCCTCTTGAAACGCTCCATCGCACTTGAGTCAGAAGGCGCGCCGGCCGGCAGAAACTTTAGGGCTACATACCTACCCAAGCGCGTGTCTTCCGCCTTGTATACGACTCCCATCCCTCCGCCGCCCAGCTTTTCGATAATGCGGTAGTGCGATAGTGTCTCCCCGATGAGGCCCAGCGAATCGTCGGTAGTCCTGATGGAATCCACTCCGATTCGCGCTTTCTCCGCCTCTTCCAAAGCCGGCACTTCCAGAAAGTCCGCCGCTGCCGTTTCCCTCGCCAGCAGCGATTCCACTTCTCTCCGAAGCTCCTCATCATCTCCGCAGGACTCCTCCAAAAATGCGACGCGTTGCCCTTGCGACAGAGCTGCGGCGGCGTGATACAACTTCTCCACACGCGCCCAACGATCAGGCCCCATGATGATTCTCCGCGGTCAGTTCCCGCAGCAGCCACGACTTTGCAAATCGCCAGTCTCGTAACACGGTTTCTTGCGATATCTTTAAAACCCCCGCCGTTTCTCCCACGCTCAGCCCACCAAAAAATCGTAATTCCACCACTTGGCTTTTTCTTTGATCCAACAACGCTAGCCGGTTCATTGCTTCATCCAGCGCCAGCAAGTCCGGCGATCGCCCCCCCACGCCGAACTGCCCCTCATTCAATTCCAAATGCACCGCTCCTCCACCTCGTTTTTGCGCTAGCCGGGACCTCGCCACGTCCGTCAGGATGCGTCGCATCAATTTCGAGCAGATCGCGAAGAAGTGCGCCCGGTTCTCCCACTCCACTTCCGGGAACTCCACCAGTCGCAGATATACCTCGTTGATCAGCGCGTTTGTTTGGAGGGTATGCCCGGAGTTTTCCCGAGCCATGTGTCTTCTGGCCGCCCGCCGCAACTCTTCGTACACCAGCGGCAACAATTGATCGAGCGCTTCCTGGTTGCCGCCACACCAGGCCTGTAGCAGGCGAGTAATTTCGTGAGGTGAAGTACTAGGCACGCAGCCTCCGCCACTACGAGCCTTCAATAAGTTGGCAGTGAAGGTAGCACATCTAAAGCCATAAGCACCACGGCTTGTACTTGCGCCGAATCACTCTTTCCATGACAGTTTCCACCCGATTTTCCCGCTATAGCTGACAGAGCCCGGCCCACGATGTGTTGGGAGACGCTTCAGGCGGATCCGACTGCGGGAACCCGGGATCCACGCAAACCACTGGAGGTGTGCTCACATGATTCGATCGAAAATCAAGACCATCGCTGTGCTGCTTTCGCCGTTACTCCTGCTGTTTGCCTTCGCCTTTGCCCCGGCGAATGCGAATTCCCCCGCTCATCGAGGTTGGGACGATGGAGGTCGTCACTGCGTCCCGGTAGGCGGTTCGCTCATCACCAATTTCGGTGCTTTCGGCTCAAGCGACCCGAATACCACCCTCGGCCCGGCCACCGGAGACCTGCGTGGTGCGGTCTCTGGTAGCCTTCTTGGCGCTCCGCAGCCATCCGGCAGCCACGTCATCTTCCACGTCCAGCATCACTGGGTCACCGAATCCGGTGACACCATCACTTTCGATCCGGCGACCGCCACGACCGTTCCCCTTTCCCAAACGCGCTTCGCCATCGTCACCTATCCAGTCCACATCACCGGCGGTACTGGCAAGTTCGCTGGCGCTACCGGTGACGTCAACACCATCGGTGAAGTCGACCTAACAGGCGGCACCGTATTCCGCTACACCGGACAGGTCTGTTACGCCGACCCGAACGATCGCTAATTGTTACCTGTTTGAACCGCGGAGCGACTGCCAGTATCCGTGTGGCGAGGTGACCGGAACACAAGAGGCGGCGACTCAAGCCTGCACTCGACTTCGCCGCCTCTTGCCCCGTCGCAAGTCCAAGTCGTTTCGTATTCCGCGTCTCTTCCTTCTCTGTGAACTCCATGCTCTCCGTGTCCTCTGTTTACCCTGAGGCTCGAAGGGTGCTCCGACCTCAGTGCCCTCTTTACCCTGAGCTTCGAAGGGTGTGTTAAAGCTTTTTTCCTCTTTTTATTTCTTTTCACTTTCAACTTTAAACCGTCTTGACCGTTAACTTTTTGGGGCCGTAAAAAGAAAAACAAAAAACCCACTCAACTTGCGAGTGGGTCGAATCTCTCGTTTTTTATCTTTAATTACAAATTCGCCCCTCGCCACATTGTAGGTGGGTGCCAAAAGCGAAACCAATACGAGTAGGCGTTGTAATTCACGACCACAGTCTATGGACCCGATCCCAGTTTCAACCGCAATCTTTAGTCTCTCCCTCCCTCCGGGGAGCACCACCACGGCCAATGTCGGGCAGGTCCTCTCTCATCAATACAGTGCGCCTTAATAGTTATAAAGACGCGGAGGGTGCCCCAGTGGTGTTGATTTTTCCTCCCTCGGAATTCGCTTGGGTTACCGTAAGCGCAGAAAAACAAAGTACCATCACGTTTCGGTCTACCAAATCAATCACAATTGCTCGAAATTAGTACAACAAGACTGCCACGCGAAACCGCGTGAACCCTTGCGAACTCCCCTCGTCGCACGCCCCGACCGCCGCCGCGCGATAGTGCCCACTCCGAATCTTCTGCTCCAAGTCGCCCGGCAAGCGGGTCAGGTCGCCGGTCTCGTACCGAATCACCAGGCTCGGACGGTTACCTGACCAACCGCGATCCATCTCGCAAGTCTTACGCGCGTCCTCGGTCGTCCCGATCGCGCTTGCGCCATTCCGGCTGGATCCGCTGGCGTTCGGCGTAGGGTCGCCGGACGCGTACTCACTTCCCGAGTTCGAGTTCGCGTTCACGCTCGATCGACTCGCGACCGTCTGCATGCTGTCCCCGCCGCCATTCGATCTATTCACATTCGCGCCGGTCAATGCGCCCGGGCCCAAATTGGCGACTTGCAACCCGCGCGCGGCAAGCACCGCGGCCACTTGCTTCTCCTGTTCCACCAGGCTTAAGCTGGCAACCGGCTGCGAGAAGTCTTGCACCGCGAACAGCATTCCCACTCCGCCGCGGCGGGAATCCGAGCCACCGTCACGCGATGCGGTTCCAACCACGGCGATACCGATCGCAGTGAGTTCTGGATCAAGAAGGTTCGCGCGATGCGGCGGCGAATGCATCCAGCTCGCATGAATCACGTCCGCCGAAGGGCCTTCCGCTACGTTCTCCGCAATCTCGGTGAAGCGCGCTCCGGCAACCCGCGCGCGATCCTGCAGCGCAGCTTCACCTGGAAACTGGTGCGACAACGTGTTTCGCTGCGCCATAAGCAGCGCGTGCTGACGCGCTGCGTTTGCCAGCGCATTGTCCCAACGCAACTGCGCCAGGCCTTGCACGGCGCGTTCGCGGTTCGCCGCGTCAAACAGCGCGCGCTCCGCGGAAGCGGTTTGCGGCGCTGCATACACGACGATCAGGTTCGCGGACAGCACCACAGCGACAAGCAGGGCAATGGTGAACAATCGGGCCGCACAAACGTCGATGGTCTCCGCGGAAACACGCTTGCTAGTGGAACCGCGCTTGCTGCCGGAAACGGACGTGAGCGAACCAATTCCCTGCGAGGCGAACTTCTTCAGCCAGTGGAACGACATAAATGTCCTCTGCAACCATTTAACCCGCTCGACGCGCGGATTACTCGGAGTCGAAGGACAGTCGTGCGGTGATGGGAAGCTGATCGTTCGGGCCTGAACGTTTGGGCAGTGTGCTAAATCGCTCAATTCCCAGCGAAATGGAGGATTTTCGATCTCGTCAACGGAGGACGGAGTTGCGTGATATTTCGGTGAGACGGTTTTGCGACAAGATATTCACAACGAAAAACTGGGCGGCGAAAAATTCGCCGCTGGAGAATTTAGCCGCGGACGCGGACCGCGCTGAAGCTCAGGATTACGTGGCCGCCGGCGGTGGGCCGGCCGAAACTTAGCATCGGGCGGAAGCGCGAGAACAATAGCATCTGGTCGAGCTGGTGGCGCAGGTCCACACTGTGGGGGCCGGAGAGGATTTGGTAGCCGACCATTCCTCCGTGGGCGTCTACGGTTACGTCCAGGAGCAGGCCGTGGGGTAATGCCAGCTCGGAGTCGTGGCCTTCGGGGGCCCAAGCTTGGGGATAGTCCGAGAGGGTGATGAGTTCGGCTGGGCGCAGGATATTCAGGGGCACGTCGTTTTGTACAGCGCGGACTGTAATGCCCGGGACGATAAGTTGGAGCACCACGACGAAGACCAAGATGGCCGAGGCAAATCCGCCGGTCGCGGGAAGTGTGATGGGGCGAAATACGTTGTCGAGGAGGATTTCGCCGCGGTCGCGCATTCTACGCCAAGTGCTGGGGGCATTCTCACGGTCGGGCGATTGCGCGGCGGCTACGCGAATGCGCGTTGCCAGATCGGCGGGCGGAAGGCTTCGCGGGACGCGGGAGAGCAGCGCACTCAGTTTGCGGAATTGTTCCAGCTCTCCGCGGCAGCCGGCGCAGCTATTCAAATGCTCGCGGACCTGGACACGTTGACGGGCCTGAGCGGCGCCGGTGATGGCGTCGTCCATATAACCGGCCAGATTTGCGCGAACGGTGGTGCACTTCATGGGAGTTCCTCGCTCGCGGAACGCTCCCGCGCAAACCTGGTGCGCGCCGAGACGGTGTCGGCGCGCGAGCCGAAGTGCGGCGCGAAGGCCGGGCGCGGCATGCGGCTCGATGCCGAGTGCGACGCAGTGCACGACGCGCCGTAGCGCGCCCCTACGTTGGCGCTCCCATTTGAGCGTGCCGCTAAAGAGCCGTCGTTCGCGGGTGCGTCCGCCCAGCTGTCGTTGGTGGGCGCGACCACGGGACGGCCTTGTTCGTGTGCGACCGCGGAGCGGCCTTGTTCATGCGCGATCGCGGTGCGATCGACCAGCAGCGGCTCAAGGAGATCTTTCAGCGCACGGCGGCCTCGTAGGATGCGGGACTTTACTGTGCCGGAGCTGCACTCCAGGACTTCGGCGATTTCTTCGTAGCTCAGGCCTTCGAGGTCGCGGAGGATCACCGCGCTGCGGAAGACTTCGGGAATTTCCTGGAGCGCGCTTTGCACCGCGGCTTGAATTTCGTGGGCGGCGAACTGCTCGAAGGGGGTGGCGGCGAGGTCTTCGATCTCGATGGCCGCGTGGCCTTCTTCGGGTTCGGCGTCGATGGAGACATTTTTCTGGAGGTGGCGTTTGAACCAGCGCTTGTGGTTCAGGGCTTCGCGGATGGCGATTCGGTAGAGCCAGGTCTTGAGCGAACTGCCCTGGCGGAAACTGCGAATGCCACGAAACGCCTTCAGGAAGACTTCCTGGGTGCCATCGGCGGCGTCTGCGACATCTCCTAGCATACTCAAGATCAAGTTGTAGACCGGGCCATGGTAGTGGGTGACCAGCCAGTCGAAGGCGGTTTCCGAACCAGCCTGCAGCTCGGTCACGAGCCGGGTTTCATCGACGCCCCACGAGAGAGCACTGGCCCAATCAGACAATGCCGGCCTTTCCGGTCCGGCCGCGATATGCGGACCTTCCTGACCCATGAAGCGCGACGGTCTTCCAAGCGGGTTGGGCATTGCTGCATGCCTCAGTACCCGATGTCCGCTCTACAAGCTTAGACACCGGGAGGGGCGGAACTGTTTCCACCCAAGGGGCGATTGTGGCACCGAGTGCCCAGTACTGCAATGGGCCGGTGGGCATGGGACTGGGTCGGCGGCTCTGGCGAGGGAGAGTTGTGGGAGCGACTCCAGTTAACAATTTGCACCCCTCCCCCCCGTCTCTGCGTAAGTGCGGAATCTAAAGGGCTTTAAGTCGAACGATTTTACAAGTGTGGATTCTAAACGAGTTATGGGTGCATCTTCTGTAAGTGCGGATTGTAAAGGGGTTAGTGTAGTGGTTAGTGGATAGTGAATCGCTGGGAACTGAAGAGAGAGCCGACGATCGCAAGCCACGGAAAGTTGGTAGGGCTGGCGAAAGATGGAAGTTTGGGGAACAGGTGGACGGAGAAGATCGTCGCGGCTGGCGGGTTTGATCTCGAAGCGTCACAGCTCACGCTAGCACAGACTATTTACCCTGTCAATATATCATCGTCTGGGATACTATTCGAACGCGACGGGGAAATCAAGGCGCAACCGACGTAGGACCGAATCGCTGTTGAGACACCCAAACGCATCACTGGCGAGGACGATCCGTTGAACTTGCTGGCTTCGCGGGTCCGGCTGGGCAAGCTGGGGCGCAGCAATGCTGCGCCCTGCAGTGTTTGGGACGTGTGGCGGGATGAAGCGGCGGCTTGGTAACGTCAAAGACCCCACCTTCGACACCGGAGGGTGCGGCACCCTGGGGAAACTTCAAGACCCGTTCAGACTCCGAACCCCGGGGCACTCGGCAGATATACCGAAACAATTTGACACTTCATTCGTATAGTAGATTGCGGGTGTTCGGAAGGGAATTTCTTATGACTATGAAAATGGTAATCGCCCCACTGACATTCGTAGGTCTCGGCATGTTGCTTGTTTACACGCAGCCTCATATGCCGTGTGTGGTGATGCTTTTGGCGAAGTTGGCGGGCCAGGTGTCGCTCTAATCGTGCAAATGAAGTAGTGCGCCAGATGTCCGGTTATCTGTATTGATGGGCCGTAAAATTCCCCGGGAGGATGTCTCGTGAACAAAAAACTGTGTTTTGTGCTTGCTGCGTTGATGGCGGTTCCGGTTGCTCTACTCGGGCAGGAGAAGTCACAAGCGCCGGCCACTCCGCCGGCGAACCCGATTACTGCGAGTGAAAAGGGTTTCTACTCGTTTGTGAGCAACGCGGTCGTTGGTGCGGCGGAGAAAATGCCGGAAGAAAACTACTCGTTTAAACCGACACCGGAGGTTCGCAGTTTTGGCCAGATCGTTGGCCATGTGGCGGACGCTTCGTACATGTTCTGCTCGCAAGCCATAGGTGAAGCAAACCCATCGAAGGACATCGAAAAAACGAAGACCTCAAAAGCCGATCTCGTGGCCGCGCTCCAGGGCGGAGTCGCCTATTGCAACAAGGCGTTCGACAGCATGACCGACGCGAAGGGCAGCCAAATGGTGAAATTCTTCAACTTCAACCTAGCGAGGCTCACGTTGTTCTCGATCAATACGGCGCACACGGATGAGCACTATGGGAACATGGTGACCTATTTGCGACTCAAGGGGATTGTGCCGCCGACGAGTGAAAACCCACCGCCCGCACCAGCGCCGAAGTAAAACGCTCGCTGCAGCTAATCTCGCCGCGATCCCTACGGCGGGATGAGTGAGGACGGGGATCGGTAACGTCAAAGACCGCACCCTCAAAACCCGAGGGTGCGGCACCCGACGTAGCTCTCGGGATTGCGCGTTTTTGGATGGCGGAATTAAAAAAAGAGGCGCCTGGGAAAATCACAGGCGCCTCTATTTTTTTACAGATCAATTCTTCGTGTACCTCAGTGGATCACCTCCTTACTCGACAGGAGCGTCGCGAGTTCGATTATAAAATATTTCGACACTCGTCAACATTTAAAGTTCGGGCCGTGAACGAATGGGATACCTCCGGCAAATGGACGCCGGGCGAAAGGACCGGCGGGCAGCAGTCCTTTGTTTTGAAACCGCCGGGATGTTTAGAAGCCGCTGGGAGGGGGGACTGGGGACGCCTTGCTCGTTGTTTTTTTCAGAGAGAAATTTAGCTTGGAGTCGATGCGGCGGCGTTCGCTGTCGAGTTGGAGGATTTCGTTGTCGCTCACGCGGAGGAAATTGGTGGGTTGGCCGCCGTTCTTGGGTTTCAGTTGGTAGACGGTGGCAGCGGGATTGTCTGGCGTGCCGTGAACGATGGTCCACGTGCCGGTTCCCGTGAAGGTGTTGCTGCGCTCCTGGTAGCTGCTCTTGAGCACGTAGCGCGTGTGGGCCAGATCGTTGGGCGAGTTCGCAAGGAGCGAGAGGGTTGTGTCGATGCCGGGACAGTCGGCACAGGGGTGGACACCGCGATATTGTGCGACCAGTTGCATGGGAGATTTGGCGGTAGCGGAGTCCTGCTTTGGCGTTGTTGTAGATTGAGCGCTTAGGATGTAGGAGCTTTGCGTTGCGGCGCAGATTGACAGGATTACGACTAGCCATGCTTGCGGATTCATGGGTGACTCCAGCAGGAAGAATACACTTCAGACGCGTGGTCTGCGCCGCGAGTTTCTGAATCGCCGAGTTGGAGCCAGTGCCTTGGGGGCGGAAGCGGGGATTTGCGATTCGATGGAGAAAGGCCCGTCAAAAACCGCACGTCAAAGACCGCACCCTCAAAACCCGAGGGTGCGGCACCCGGGAGAAGAGTACGGCGGCTCAATCGGTGGAGTTGTTGCGGTAGGTGCCCATCAGTCTGGTGATCAGAACGGCGAGGTAGAGGACGCCCAGGATGGCTTCGACGATGGTAATGGAACGTGCTTGTCCGGAGACTGGTGTGATGCCAGCCGCGCCGAGGGAGGTCATGGTGCCGAAACTGTAATAAACGAAATCGAAGTGGTCGGGAGTGGCGTGAAGGTTGGTGTGCGGATCGAGATAGAAGGCGTTGGGCTGGAAGGTGGCTAGCATTCCGTAAGCGCTGGCAAAACTGAATCCCACCAACAGGTAGAGGCAAAGGGCCCCGAAAACGGTCTCGGCACTGGGGCGTTCGTTGGCGAAGATACGGCGGAAAAGAATCACGACGATGACGAGGTCAAAGAGAAAGCTCAGGGCGATGTTGAGTATCGGAAGGGCGCCGGCGTCGGCCTTGGGAATAACAACGCGTTGGACTAATGCCGGAATCGCAAGCGCAATGGCCAGGACGAGGAGGCTGCGGTGGATTTTGGCGGCGTAGACGCTGAGGAAGGTGACAAAGATCCCGATCACGCGAAGCGCGTAGTAGCCGAAGTGGGTGGCTTCGGCGTAGGGATAGAGAATCAGCATGGCCAACAGGACAAGGAAGAGCAAAAGGAATCTGTGGCCGGTGAGAGTCGACTTGGCCTGGGATCTGGATAGCAGCGTCATGGAAGCGTTCGTTGGTGTAACCCGGTGAGAGGATAGACGGGGAGACCGGAAACGCCAAGAGCAACTCTCAAAATATTTAGGATCGGCACGCGCACGGGGCGAGATCTCAACAACCCCACACTTCGAACAGATTTTGGGGGGGCACCCGGCTTTCGGAACAGCCCACATGGGCGAGCGCCGTGCCTTGCGGGGTGTCTTGGCTGTCGATTACAGTTACGGCGTGTCGCCGCGGCGCGACTTGCTTCGCAGTTGGCATGTGACTGGACATGGGCGGCTTACGCATATGAGTGATTCCATTTCTTCGGCGAAAATCGGTAAGGCCAGCGATCACCTGGCGAACGAGCGCACGTTCCTGGCGTGGCTTCGCACGAGTATCAGCATCATCGTGTTTGGTTTTGTGGTGGCGAGGTTTGGGATTACCTTGCGCGAGTTCTTGCGCTTGCGAGGTGAGGTGGAGCATGAGAGCGGGTTGTCGCTGGGGATGGGGATTGGATTCATGGTGATGGGCATATTCATGGCGCTGAGTTCGTCGGTCCGGTATCACGCTTCGATGCGTCAGTTGGATGCGAATGAGTTCAAGCCGGCGGCGGCGAATGTTACGATTTGGGCGGTGGTGGCGGCACTGTTCGGGGTCATTTTGGCGGTGTATTTAATTTATGCGGCGCGGACGCTTTGAGGTAGCCGGAGGTTTCAGATTAGAGGTTGGATGGGTAGGTGTAGAATACAAATAGCGGCGCATTTCCGGCGTGCGCGCTTACTGAGTTGGTTGAAGGTGGATGGTGATGCCGATCCGACTAGAAATTAATCGTCAGAGTTATTCCCTCCTCGCGGACCCGGATACGCCTCTTCTTTATGCTTTGCGTGATGAGCTTGGTCTGACCGGGAGCAAATACGGTTGTGGCGAAGGGCAGTGCGGGGCTTGCACGGTGCTGGTGGACGGGACGCCGCGGCGTTCGTGCTTGTTTCCTGTTGGTGATGCGGCGGGGAAATCCATCACAACCATCGAGGGACTGGACAAGGATGGTGCGTTGCATCCGGTCCAGGAGGCGTTTCTGGAAGCAGGGGCGTTTCAGTGCGCTTATTGCACTTCGGGAATGATCATGAGCAGCGTGGCGCTGCTGCAGAAGAATTCGAATCCTACGGACGCTGATATTGTGCAATCGCTGCAGGGGAATGTGTGTCGATGCGGGACGCAGCCTCGCATTGTCGTGGCGGTGCAGGCGGCGGCGAAAGCTATCCGAGGGCAGGGGCGATGAGCGGGCTTGACGAAAAATTGGTGATTGAGCCGGAGCGCTACGAGTTTGCAGCTCGGCCGATGCATCACTTTGAGCTGCAGCGACGCGATTTTTTCAAATTGCTGGGCGCGGGAATTGCGGTGTTTTCTGTGGCGGCGGGGACGCCAGTTGGGGCGCAGGAATCGGGCGGTGCGCGGGGATTTCATGGGGATGAGGCGCCGAAGGATATTACTTCGTGGCTGCACATCGGCGAGAACGGCGGGGTGACCGTTTTCACTGGCAAGGTGGAGATCGGGCAAAACATTCGGACGTCGCTGGCGCAGTCGGTGGCGGACGAATTGCGCGTGCCGTTTGAAAGCGTGCGCATGGTGATGGGTGATACGGCGCTGACGCCATTCGATATGGGCACGTTTGGCAGCCGCAGCACGCCGTATATGACGCCGCAACTGCGTAGCGCAGCGTGGGCGGCGCGCGAGTTGTTGGTGGCGGAAGCAGCGAAGGAGTGGAGCGTGCCGGCGAGCGGATTAATGGCGGCCAATGCGAAAGTTACCGACCCGGCGTCGGGGCGTTCGCTGTCATACGCGGCACTGGCAACTGGCAAGACGCTAGCGCAGAACATTCCCGATGCCGACCCGGTTACGCCGGTCGCGGAGTGGACCGTCGCGGGGAAAGCGGTTCCGAAGGTGGACGGGCGGGCGTTTGTTACGGGCAAGCACCAGTACACGACGGATCTGCGTCCGGCGGGGCTGTTGTTCGGGAAGGTGCTGCGGGCGCCGTCTTTTGGGGCGACGCTGACTTCTGTGGATGCAAAGATGGCTGAGGCGATGCCGGGCGTGGTTGTCGTTCGCGACGGCAATTTCGTTGGAGCCACGGCGCCGAGTGAGCGGGCGGCGGAAAAAGCGGTTGCGGCCATGCGTGCGCAGTGGAAAGAAACCAAGCAGCCTTCGAGCCCGGAATTGTTTTCCTATTTGAAGAGCAACGTGGAGAGTGGTGATGGGGGCCGAGACTCGCACATAACGGGCTCCGTCGATGACGGGTTGGCTCAAGCTGCGCACCGTCTGGACCAGACTTACACCGTGGCATATATCGCGCACGCGCCGCTGGAACCGCGGGCCGCGGTTGCGGAGTGGGCCGACGGGAAGCTCACCGTCTGGACAGGGACGCAGCGGCCTTTCGCAGTTCGCGACGATCTTGCGGATGCGTTTCACCTGGCGAAGGATCGCGTACGCGTGATCGTGCCGGATACGGGTTCGGCATACGGCGGCAAACATACTGGCGACGCGGCGTTGGAAGCGGCGCGGTTGGCGCGCTCGGCGGGACACCCGGTGAAAATTGTGTGGACGCGTGAGGAGGAGTTCACCTGGGCGTATTTTCGGCCGGCTGGAGTGATTGAGGTCAAGAGCGGGATCAGCGGCGACGGCATGCTGACGGCCTGGGAATTCCACAACTACAATTCCGGCGGCTCGGGCATTGGCACTCCCTACGTCGTTGCGAACCAGCGCATCCAGTTCCACGCAGCGCGGTCGCCGTTGCGGCAAGGTTCTTACCGGGGACTTGCCGCGACAGCCAATCACTTTGCTCGCGAGACACACATGGACGAGTTGGCGCATGCCGTGGGAATCGATCCGCTGGAGTTTCGACTAAAAAATATCGCGGATCCGCGATTGCGCGATGTGTTTCAGGCTGCGGCAAAGTCGTTTGGGTGGCCGGGCAAGAAATTGCGGCCCGGGCAGGGATTCGGGTTGGGTGGCGGGATCGAGAAAAACGGCTACGTCGCGACGTGCGCGGAAGTGGCCGCCGATCGCGGCTCGGGCGATGTCCGCGTAGTTCGCGTGGTGACGGCGTTCGAATGTGGAGCGATCGTTAATCCAGATGGGCTGCGCAATCAAGTGATCGGCGCGAACATCATGGGATTGGGTGGAGCACTGTTCGAGACGGTTGAGTTTGAAAATGGCCGGATCACCAACGCGCGTTTTTCACGTTACCGTGTACCGCGTTTCGGCGATGTGCCCGAGATCGAAGCGGTGTTACTTGACCGCAAGGATATTCCGTCGGCTGGAGCAGGCGAGACTCCCATTGTGGGAATTGCGCCGGCTATCGGCAATGCGATCTTTGACGCTACTAGCGTCCGGTTGCGGAGCCTTCCTCTGGTTCGTAACGGCCTCAAGGCCTAGGTCCTCCCCCAATCCAACGAGCAGATTGAGGCTTTTCTGTGGTCCACGCGCCCGGATTCGCGGTTTGGTTTCCGTTTAGGGCATGGCTGTCCGGACGGTCAGTTGTGACTGGGCTGCAAAGGCGAAAGAATGGATCAGGACGGCGTATTGTGCAGCTTCCCGGGGTCAGATCGGCGGGCACAAACGATGGTGAATGGTCAAAACAAAAAGGCGAGTGGTGGGCGTGCCGCGAAGAAATTCGCGAAACCCCGTGCGGTGCGGCGGTGTCCGTTCGTGGCGTCGGTTGAGGTAACGGAACTGAGTTCCGGCACGCGGCTGTCGGCGCGAACGTCCGAAATGGGACTGGGCGGGTGTTACGTGGATGCGCTGAATCCGTTTGCCACCGGGGCGCAGGTGAGAATACGAATCGTTCGGGATCAGGGCGCGTTTGAGGCTGCGGCGAAGGTGGTCTATAGCGACGCGAGTTTTGGGATGGGGTTGTCGTTTACGGAGATTGCGCCCGAGCAGCGGCTGATTTTGGAGAATTGGCTGGAAGAGATCGTGCTGCAGCTTCGGCCGGTGGCGCAGTAGTTCCTACCGTAGGATCTCACGTTACATATTGATGCAGGTAGCGCGGCGCGGTGGCGCCGGCGTGGAGGGACGCGCTCGAGCGCTCTCCTTCGGCAATTCCCTTTTCGAATGGCCAACGTCAAATTGGAATTTTTTCATGCAAGGCGAGCGCGCGGCGTGCGGGCCGAAGAGCGTTCAAGGCACTACAGGTTCAGGCATTTCCAATGTACGGCCGATAGTCCACGCAGTGAGTTGGCGCTGGAGTTGTTGGCAGCTTGCATGCTTCTGAGTTGAAGGGAACGTCACTGAACAGCGTTCTCCTAGGGCACTCAAGGCGTTTGATAGCCAAGCATTTACGGCACGGCCCTTCGTTCCTCAGGGATGAACAACCATGTCTCGACGTCAATTCTTCAGACCAATAAACAACGTTTTCAGAGCATTGACTCGGGGCATCAACTCAGGGGATCAACTCGGAGCAACAACGGGGGAATTATGTCGACGCGGGAAGAAGTTAAAACGCTGGAAGTCCGAGCGGCGATCAAGAGCGTGAGTGCGCCGAATCCGCACTGGGCGGGAAGCTCCGCGGGGAATGGACCGGGCGCGAAGCCAGCAGTGGCGGCATTGATGCCGCGATTTACGACGGAGGAGTCGATTCTGCTGCGCAGCCTGGCGACAGGCAACACTGTGAAAGAAATGGCCGGGCAACTGCGATTGCCGCGCGAGTCGTTGTTCCGGCTGCTGGGCGATCTGCGGAGGAAAACCGGCGTGGCCGACGACACGGCTCTGGCAGTGTGGGTGCTGCGGAATATGAGGACCGGGGACAGGCGAGGTAGCGACCGATAGTTGGGTGACACTGCGCACTGGGGCTTGACCGCGACATGTGCCGCGTACGGGCGATCTGTACGTTGTAGGCGCCGGGCTTAAGCCCGGCGCCTACACTGATATATACTGCGGGGCCGAGGTGGTGCGATGCCGAATCTTCAACCGGAACAGGCGATGCTGGCGCTGCACATGGCGCTGCCAGCGATTCAGAACGAGCACCAGACCACGCGCTGCGTGATTGAAGCGATTCCACTCAACAATGGAGACTACCGGCCGGAGCCAGTAGCGAAGACGGCGCTGGAGCTTGCCTGGCACATCGTGGCGGCGGAGCACCGGTTCTACTCTGGCGTGGTAGCGGGAGCATTCGACTTCACGCCGAGGCCGCGGCCGGAAAACTTGAAGAACTCGGCGGACATCGGCAAGTATTACGGTGAATCGTTCGCGAAGGATTTTGAAGATCTGAAGAAAGTGTCAGGCGAGCAACTGGCGAAGATGATCGACTTCCGAGGGATGTTCCAATTGCCGGCGGTGGGATTTCTTGATCTCGGCTTGCGGCATTCGATTCATCATCGGGGCCAGTTGTCCGTGTACTTGCGCCCGGCGGGCGGTAAGGTGCCGGCAATTTACGGCGAGAGTTACGACTCGGCGGAAGCCAAGAGAGCGGCGGGGACCGCCTAGAGCTCGAAGACCGGAACTCGGATAGCGAGTTAGTCCGAAAACTGGGCAGGCGTTAAGAGTGAAAAAGGCCGCGATCACGTCGCGGCCTTTTTCTATTTCTGACGATTAGCGAATTGTTCGGGCTGAACTTAGGAACCCACGGCTGTGCCGCGAGCGCGATCGGCCTTATCCACGGAGGCTTCGCCCGTAGACGAAACATCTTCGGCGCCAGTCGCCTTCAGGATTTCCTTTGAGTGCTTCACTTCGTCCGAGGTCGCGCAGTGGACCGACAGGAGAATGCCGCCCTTTTGAAGGATGCCCTCATAGCGCTTGGCCTCAAATTCCGGAATGCCCAAGCCTACGAGCGCGCCGGTCAGACCGCCGACTGTGCCGCCGACTCCCATGCCAGCCAAAGCGGCCATGATGGGACCAGCCGCGATGAGCGGACCAACGCCTGGAATAGCGAGCGCGCCGATTCCAGCCAGGAGGCCCAACGCGCCGCCGAGAACCGCTCCGGTACCCGCTCCTGCGGTTGCGCCTTCTGGAGCCTTGGTGGACTTTTCGGTCCCCATTTCGCGAGTGCCGAGATTTTCCGGCAGGAGCACAGAAATGTCTCCTGTGGCAAATCCCCCGTTTACCAGGGCTTCGGCTGCTTGTTCGGCGCTGTTGCGCGTGGAGTAAATCCCGAAGACTGCTGTTTTTTTGTCACTCATTCTGTTTCTCCTTTGAATTTTAACGAACTTTCCCGGATGCGAATACGAGTCCCTTAAGACTTTGGCGGCGCCACGTGCAGGTGGTTCGTTACGTTCCCTTCCCCGGCGACCGCGACGGCCTTCGCCTCGATGGCTGCCTTTTCATCCTCCGAACGAACCGGACCTTTGAGCGTCACTTTGCCGTCCTGGCTGATGATCTTGATGTTGTGGGCGTACATCGAGAGCGATTGGTCATCGTGAAGCGCCATACGGATCTTCTTGGTGAGGTCGCGATCCGCTGGATTCATTTTCTGTTGGTCGGCCGTAGGGGTGGTGTTTTGGTTCGCTTTGGTATTGTCCGGGGCTGTCTGCTGCGTGTCCTGAGGCGGCATTTCCTTCGCCGGCATCGACGCGCCGAGCAGCAAGCAAGATCCCAGCACTAGCAACTCGGTCCCGAGCTTTCTTGTTAAAGTCATAGTTTTGTTCTCTCCTGACGTCTTGCACGATACGCCAACCGAAAGCGGGTGGAAATCGGGCGAAGGGTGTATTGGTATGGGCAGATTGTGGTAGGCATGCTGAAACAAATTGGTGGGTTTTTGCGTTCCTCGGGTTGCGATTCTGGCCGAATCAGAAGGCCACGAGGTGGAGCTGTGCGGAAGCTGGTAGTGCTTTTGGTGCTGGTGACGGCCGTCGGAGCTCGGTCTGCGGCACAAGATTCCATTCGCGTGGACGTGAGCCTAGTGACCGTAGCGTTTTCAGTTCGGGATGTTGGCGGGGGGCTGGTCGATAACTTGAGCAAAGACGATTTCGAAGTCGTGGAGGACGCCGCGCCACAGAAAATCGCATTTTTTGCAAAGAGCGCGGACGTGCCGTTGACGCTGGGACTGATCATCGACGCCAGCGGCAGCCAAGAACACTTTACAAAGAAGCACGAGCACGACCTGGAGGTATTTCTCAAAGATGTGCTGGGGCCCCGAGATCGCGCCTTCCTGGTGGGATTTGGAAATCACATCCGGCTGGTGAGCGATTTTTCGAGATCGGGCGAAGAGATGATGGAGTCGTGGAAGCTCTACGACAAGAATACCCATCGCTTCCCGGAGTTAGGTCCAAAAGAGGAGCGAGATTTAGGCACGGCGTTCTACGACTCCATTTATTATCCTGTCGTCGAGAAGCTTGCCGGCGAAAATGGACGGCGTGCGCTTCTGCTCTTCAGCGATGGAGAGGACAATTCCAGCTCGCACGATATGATGACGGCGATCGAGACGGCGCAGAACGCCAACGTGGTGGTCTTCGCGATTCGCTACACAGAAAAAGACCATGGGAAGTTGACCGCGCGGAATCAATATGGAATTCGTGTAATGGATCGTATCGCGAAAGAAACCGGCGGGATGCACATCGACGCGGAGCAGACCGATCCCCGCACCTACTTCCGCCAGATTGCCGAGGAACTGCGGACGTCTTACGAACTGGCGTATTACCCGACGAATGCCGAAAAGGACGACACGTTTCGCAAAGTGGTCATCAAGGTGAAGCGCTCGGGGCTCACAGCGCGGTCGAAGACGGGATATTACGCCAGGTAAACATCACCCCGGGGCGTGGGCTAGGATCTGGTTGCGGCGGCAGAATATGGCGGCGCGAGTGCCGCGGGGATGACCACCACCAACGTATAGACTCCCAGGGCGATTCCGAAGGGAAGCTCGGACAAGGAAAGCAGTGCCGCCGCGATCGCTAGTGGGCGGGCGGCACGTTGGCCGGACAAGAGCGCAACTCCAGCCAGAATGCCGACGACGCCGGAAACGGCGGACCATATGATCACGCCTAAATAAAGAAAATGAAAGTCGGCCATCAGCGAGAACGGATTCGGAACCCGCGTGAGCAATGCTCCAAACATCAGAGTCGCAGTGGTGGTGAAGGCCAGCAGCCACAGCATCATGGCTAGACGAAGGACACCATAGACAATCCAGCACACGCCGAGAAGTCTTGGCTGTGTTGTTGCCAGGGCTTGACTACGAGACAAAAGGGGAACCTCCGAGGTCACGTGATTGCTCCTCCGATCCTCTAACCCTGTTGCGACGAATAAGCGGTAGAAGAGCTACTTCTTGGCCCGGGTACGCTTGCCGGCGACACGCTTGGCGGCTTTGCGAACGGTGCGGCGTGCGGCGCGGGCGGGTTTCGATCTCTTCAACGACCTCTTGGCGTGGGCGGCGGCCAGCTTGCCTTTGCGAACTAATTTCTTGCTCTCACGTCTTACACTGCTGGCCACGTCGCTGCCGGTGATGGCTTTTTGCGCGGCGTCCGCCTTCGCAGCGATCGCGCCTAGTGTCGAACCGATGGATTCCGCGACGCTGATGAGCAAGGCCTGATCTTTCGGTGATTTGTGCGTGCGAGATGTCTTCACGGCTGGGCTCCTTTATTTTGTCTAAATCGACGATCTATTGACGAATGTCGGGTAGGTTCAAACATACATAAGCCTCGAAGCGTCGGAACCTGCTGGGAACGGCAGGCCGCCCAACGACCCGAGCAACCCTAGACGGGCCTTCGTCCTTGAATCACCCGGATCAGAATGACGATGACCGCCAGCACGAGCAGGATGTGAACGAACCCGCCCAGCGTATACGAGGTGACCAGACCCAGCAGCCACAAGATGATGAGAATTACGGCGATGGTCCAGAGCAAGTCCATTTGGCACTCCTTACCCTAAAGTGATTTTGTGTTCGGGCCCGAGCCTAAAGGGTTGAAAAACCTGACCGGTTACGACGAGGCATTGCGTGCTTCGCGGAAGACGCCTTCGGCGGTATCCGCGACTTCAGTCACGAAGTCCTTGGCGTCCCCGATGTTCTTGCGAACACGGCGAACTACGGTCTTCCCGCGGTCGACGGCGTCATCGATGCCGTCCTGGGCGGTACCGCGGAGCAGTTCGCGAGTGTCTTCTCCTGACTGAGGAGCGAAGAGTAGACCGAGAGCGGCCCCAGCGCCCAGCCCGATGGCAAATGCGGAAAAAACTTGCGGCCACGAATTGCGACGACGAATCATGACGCTCTCCTCGGCTTCTCTGCGTTCTTCGGTGGTTAATGACCTTGCGAGTCGGCGAACTATAGCTGGACCCGGTGTCTTGTGGACATCAGGTAAACGACGTAGTGGGTCTCGCATGTTCGTGTAGAGCACGAAGCGTTAAACCAGAGCAACTTACGAGCCATAAACATCGTTTCCGTCCAGCTCCGCAGATCGGGCGACAATTTGCTGGCTCGCCTGGTCGAAAACAAAATAGTCCCCCGGGGAGCTGGCAGACAGTTGCTGCAAGCGGGTCTTCGCCGTCCGGATGTCGGCGGCCGCCTCGAGCCAGAGTAAACTCCCATCGTGGTGACGTCTGAGAATATCGAACGGAATTGCAGGCACAGTGTCCTTCCTCTGTTTAATGGACTGCTCGATACCACGCAAACCATGCAACTCCTGGACCTTCTAGGTGCCATTTTGGGACGTCCCATCGATTCACCAACTTACGAAATTGGCTAAATACGTTCTGCTTATGGAATGGGGGGAATGCCTTAGTACAGGACTGTGTTATTTTTGGGCGGCGACGGTGTATTTTTACAGACGGCGGCAAGACTCGACCGCTTTTCGAAATGGAGACTTCCCTTCGGGATTCGACGCCGACTTTCTACCAGCGTCCGAGCCGGGAGCTTTCTACGCTTAGGCTTTGAGTTCGCGGATTTCCAGAGCGGCGAGTGCGTTGTCGAAGGCGATGGATATTGAAGAACCCTTCCGGACGTTGTTCACTAACGCTGGTCGGAAACACGCTATACATGTTCCCGCTTTGTGCCGAACGCTGTTATAGGCGACGCCGCCAGATCCTGCTTCAAGAAGCACTCTGGCTAATTGTTGCGCTGCGGCGTAGCTGTTGGGATCTAAACAATTTTTGAAGGACGAATCGTTGCGAATGTCGTGAAACTTGCCGCGAAAGTCGGCGAGGAAGTCGACGTACGTAAACGCTTCCTTCTCTTCCCAGTGGATCTCCTGCAATTCCCTTCTCTTGTGGTAGGCCACTTCCGTCGTCGCGGTCTCGCGCGAGAATCCGGCGTACCATGCTCCGCGTTCCGGTCCGTTGAAACGGCTTCCCGACGGGCGCGCGTGCGTGAATGCCGCATTGACGACATGGGAGTAAGAAAGACCAAAGACGAGTTCCCGGACGGTAATGCCGGGAAGCAAGCCGGCTTCGCCAAGCAGCCGGTCGTTCGTCGCCCCCTCAAGTTCGAATAGAGCAGCAAGCTCACCGGGGTCATCGGTCAGGCGCGCGAGGACACTTTCGTCCCCTCCGCTATAGGCGGACGGGATCAGACGATGGGTGTCGTCACGCCGGAGGTCCGTAACCCGGGGCAGCACTGTCAGCCGCCGCGGCGAGCATCCAGAAGCTGCCTCACGCGCAACATCGCCGGCAGGCCGCCTTTCATCATATAGGTAAGAGGCGTGGCGCCTTCAAACATCGGGTTGTCATTTGGCAATTGAATCCAGCGGTCAGCAAGTTTCTTGCTGTAGAGAATGCTTAGCGCCTTGAAAATCCCCGTTAGAATCGAAATCCTGGTCAGACGATCCTGGTCAAGCGCGCCGCGCGCTTTTCTCTTCAACTCGTAAAATGCGCCGTTGGATATGCCGCCGAGTAGTTGCCGGGCGTCTTCGTCGCGCAAACCCCAAAGCTCACACAACCTTATGAAAGCCTTTATCGCCGCCGGACTCAATCGCTTCTGTGCGTCTTTACTCGAAAGGTCTGCGGGCTTTTCCCAGGCTATCCCTGCCGGCTGATGGATCGTCGCCATGAGCCCCTCCTTGCTTCTCCATATATGGAGTATATCACATCCATTATTGGAGACAACTGGATTCTCACTTCCGATGGAGGATCGGTGCGCGAATCTACGTTCGCTTTTTAGCGGGAATACCGCGCATTGTGATTGAAGCCGAGCACCAAGGTCTCGCGTCTGACCCACGCAGAAGCGCCCTGAGGTTTCGCTTTGAAGAATGCACACGCGATACGACATGGGGAGAATTTTGGTGGAGCCGATGGGATTCGAACCCACGACCTCCTCGATGCCATCGAGGCGCGCTCCCAACTGCGCCACGGCCCCACCGATTGGAACTTACGAACTTCCCGGTTTCACCGGGACGCATTTAACTGCGCCACAACCCACCGGATCGCCACTACACCAATGCTAGCATTCGTATGCAGACTTCGTCTATAAGTTGGAGCGGTTTCGGTAGCACAGACACTCCTGTTTGAGCCTAGGCCGACGCGTGCCGAAAGGTTCCTGATAAGACGGAGAACGCTCATGCCCTTTCCTTGTGACGCCTTGAGGATCCTGGCTGTCGCGGCGTTTGCTTGCGCGATCGCTGGGGTCACTGCTCCGTTTGCCTCCGCACAGACAAAGTTCGCGGCGGAAGTCCCGCTGCTGGACTGTGACGGAACGCCGTGCGTGGATGCGCGAATCGGCGATGGCAAGATCATTCGCTTGGGCATCGACACTGGCAACGTGGACTCCGTCGTGGATTCCAAGGTCGCGGAAGCTGCGGGGCTGAAACCTTCGGAGCCGCCGAAACCCGGCGCGCCCGCGGGAATGTTTCGCACCGTGATGACCGGCGTGCACATCGGCGCTCTGACACTGGCTAGCGTGCCAGCCATCGGCATGGATTTGTCCGACATGATTTCGCAGAAGCAGATGCCGCATGTCGCGGGAACCTTGGCGTATCCCGCGTTTAAAGACCGCATCCTGCAGCTGGATTTTGCTGCACACAAACTGCGCGTGTCCGACGTGCTGACCGGTCCGGTGAAGTGCACCGGGGCGTGCGACACGATGGCGCTGATTACTTTCGGGAAGGATGGCCCTCCCATTTTGGTGGCGGATGGATTCGAGATCAACGAAGTAAAGGTCTCGGCTCAAGTGGACACCATGTATACGGGTTCGCTGCTGGTTTACACCGCATCGATCGAGAAGCTGAGTTTGTCGGGCGCGGCGAGGGCTACGGATATGCGATTGTTTCCTTTGACCGACGGTGGCGTGAACATGAGGGTCGCGGAAGCACAACAGGAAGGGTTCAACGGAATCATCTTGGCGAAGGAAGGTGCTAAGGTTTACTTTCCTACTGAGACCGTGCACGAACCGGATGGATTGTTCGATGCGACCGTGGGCCTGGAACTTTTTCGCGATGCGGTGCTGACTTTGGACTTCCACGACATGACTCTCGGGGTGGTTAAGACGGTGCCCCCGTCGTAGTTGAATCAACGACCTCAAGCGGATACGCCTCGAATCGTCAACGACGTTTGGGCAGACAGGAGTGTCTGTTCCACCTGGCCCCAGAATCTGCCCACTGCGGATGATCGAACTTCTTAGATGGCGGTGGTGGAGGCTCCCGAGCGAAGGTGTGCGAGGAAAGCATGGTGCAGGCGTGTGAGGGAGCGTCCCCGGAGGACGGTCGCGCCAATGGTGCGCGTGGCTTCTTCATCCGCGATACGCACGTAGCGGCAACGCGGGTGCTTTTCGATGGCCATTTCCGGGACGATGGAGACTCCCATACCGGTGCTAACCATGCTGAGAATGCTGCTAAATTGGCCACTCTCGAAAATGATTTGTGGGTTGAGGCGGGCACGGTCGCACGCGGCAATCGCGGTGTCGCGGAAGCAGTGGCCGTCCCGCAAGAGTAAGAACGGCTCTTTGCGAAGGTCTTTGAGAGCCAGTGAGCGGCGTCCGGCGAGGGCGTGTTTTTTCGGAAGCGCCGCGAACAGGCGCTCGGTGAGGAGCGCGAAAGTGTCGAATTCGTGGCCGCGGATCGGCAACGCGAGAATGGCCACGTCGATCGTGCTGGCGCGAAGGCGATCCAGCAGCACCGGAGTGATTTCTTCCACTACTGTGACGCGCGCTTGCGGGAACTGGCGCGTGAACGATGTGAGTCGCTGGGGAAGAAAGTATGGCGCGATCGTAGGAATCACGCCCACGGTGAGGGATCCGGCTACGGAATCTTTGCTCTGGACCACATCGCCCTTGGCGGCTTCGAGTTCGCGCAAAACGGCGCGCGCGCGTGGGAGAAAGGCCTTGCCCACATCGGTGAGGCGAACGGAGCGTCCAAGACGGTCGAAGAGTCTAGCGCCGAGTTCGTCCTCGAGCTTGAGGATTTGCTGGGACAGGGAAGGTTGTGCGACATGAGAGTGCTCGGCAGCGCGGCTGAATGAACCGGTTTCGGCGACGGCACAGAAGTAACGTAGTTGATGAAGCTCCATAGGGTTTTAAGTGCGCTTACAAACGCGCGAAGCCGCCGGGAACATTCGCCGAGAGGAATTCGTCCCTACAAATACTCTGAATCAGAGAATTCTCACGGCCGCGCTATAGGCTGTACCTATCTATCGTATCCGAACTATATATTGGAAGTATAGGCGCTGACGGCCTACGCTTACGTTGCGACTTGTTGCTGCGGCCAGATTTGACGACGGGCGCGCATGCAGCCGCGAACTGAGGAGGATTTGATGGCGGATGAAAAGAAAACTATGACGACCGACGCGGGCCGTCCGGTGGGCGACAACCAGAATTCGCTTACGGTAGGGCCTCGTGGTCCGGTGGTCTTTGAAGACTTCCTGCTTTTTGAAAAGATGGCGCACTTCAACCGGGAGCGCATCCCGGAGCGTGTCGTTCACGCGAAAGGCTCTGGTGCGCACGGCCACTTCGTTTGCACCAGCAGCGAAATCACCAAGTACACGACCGCCAAGCTGTTCAACGCGGTTGGGAAGAAAACACCGACATTCATCCGCTTCTCGACGGTAGGCGGCGAAAAGGGTTCGGCGGACACAGAGCGCGATCCGCGCGGATTTGCGCTGAAGGTTTACACCGAGGAGGGTAACTGGGACATGACCGGCAACAACACGCCGGTGTTCTTCATTCGTGATCCTTTGAAGTTCGGGGATTTCATCCACACGCAAAAGCGCGATCCGGAAACCAACCTCAAGTCACCGACGATGATGTGGGATTTCTGGTCGCTGTCGCCGGAATCGCTGCACCAGGTGACGATTCTCTTCTCCGACCGCGGCACTCCCGACGGCTATCGCCACATGGATGGTTTTAGCAGCCACACATTCAGTCTCACCAACGATAAGAACGAACTGTTCTATGTGAAATGGCACTTCAAGACCAAACAAGGGATCAAGAATTTCAACGCCGAGTCCGCGGAAGACATGCGCGGCAAGGATCCTGACTACGCACAACGCGACTTGTTCAATGCCATTAAGGAAGGCAAGTTCCCGAAGTGGCGCGTTTCCGTGCAGATCATGCCGGAAAAGGAAGCAGAGACGTATCACCTCAATCCGTTCGACCTGACTAAAGTATGGCCGCACAAAGACTATCCTCTGCATGAAGTCGGCGAACTGGAATTGAATCGCAATCCCGAGAATTATTTCGCGGAAGTGGAGCAGGCAGCATTTGAGCCGCGCAACATCGTACCAGGCATGGGATATTCACCCGACAAAATGCTCCAGGCTCGGCTGATTTCCTATCCCGACGCGCACCGTTATCGACTCGGTGTGAACTACGACGTGCTGCCGGTGAACAAGCCGCAATGCCCGTTCCACACCTACAACCGTGATGGCGCCATGCGCTTCGACGGCAATCATGGCGCGGAACCCAACTACGAGCCAAACAGCTTCGGCGGACCCAAGCAGGATCCCAAGTACGTGGAACGCCCGAAGATGGTAAGCGGCACCGTCGCACGGCACGATCACCGAAGCGACGCTGACTACTACACGCAGCCCGGGAATTTGTTCCGACTAATGGCTGCGGACGCGAAGCAGCGGCTAATCCACAACATCGTTGGCAGCCTGAGCCAGACTCCGAAGCGCATTCAGGAGTTGCAGGTCAAGCACTTCTACAAGGCCGATCCGGCATACGGAACCGGTGTAGCACAAGGACTGGGGCTGAACATCGATTCACTCATCGACAACAAACAAGCCACGGCTGCGGACTAAGAAAAAGCAGCGAGTAGAAACGCTGCTCAACCTGCCGTGGTCTAAGACAGAAAACGGGGCGAGCTTTTGCTCGTCCCGTTTTGTTATTGGTGACGCTTTCTACAAGGATGACGGCCGCGGCAAGCGCATTTCTGTACAATGACTGCCTTATGGCGAAGCTTACCTTTCTAGGCGCGGCGGGAACGGTAACCGGATCCAAATATCTCGTCGAAGCAAACGGCAAGCGATTGCTGGTCGATTGCGGCATTTTTCAAGGCTCAAACGAATTGAGCGACCGCAACTACCAGCCGCTCTCGATCGATCCGAAAACCATCGACTTGGTCGTCCTGACACACGCTCACCTCGATCACACCGGTTGGCTGCCTTGCTTAGTAAAGGCGGGATATCACGGTCCGATCTATGCGAACCCGGCGACGATTGAGCTCACCTCACTGTTGCTGAAGGATTCCGCGCACCTGCAGGAAGAAGACACACTGAATGCGCTCAAGCACGGCTACAGCCAGCATAAAGACCCACACCCGCTGTACACCACCGAAGATGTCGACCCGGTATTGAAGTTGATGAATCCGGTTCCGCGGAGTGGCGCATTCGAAATTAGCCCGGAGTTCCACTTCGTGGCGTATGACGCGGGTCACATTCTCGGCTCTACCAGCTTGGAACTGACGATCACCGAGAATGGCAAGAAAATCGTGGTGGTTTTTTCCGGCGACATCGGACGCTATAACCAGCCAATCCTGAATAATCCGGCGACGCCTTCATCGAACGCGGATGTTTTGCTGTGCGAATCGACCTACGGCGATCGCGACCACGAGCCTGGCAATGCCGGAGAGTTGCTGGCGGCCGTGGTGAATCGCGTCGCGCAACGCGGCGGGTCGATCGTGATTCCTGCGTTCGCCATCGGACGGACACAGACGTTCATGTACTACCTTCGAGAGCTGGAGGATCAGCAGAAAATTCCGCGCTTGCCAGTGTACGTGGACAGTCCCATGGCCTTAAGCGCGACCGATTTGTACGTGAAGTATCGCGAAGACCACGACAAGGAATTTGTGCAGGTGGAAAGCGCCAACGGCGGGAAAGGCGATCCGCTGAACGTGCACGAATTTCATCTGACGCGCACCACGGATCAATCCAAGGCCATCAATAACGTGAAAACACCGTGCATCATCGTCTCGGCGAGCGGCATGGTGTCCGGCGGGCGCGTGCTGCACCATCTGGAGCAACGGCTGCCGGATCCGCGCAATGCCGTGATTCTGGCGGGATTTCAAGCGCAGGGCACCCGCGGACGCGCATTGCAGGAAGGCGCGAAGACGCTGCGGCTGTTTGGGCACGACGTGGTCGTGAAAGCGGAGATCGTGGTCATGGGGCAGTTTTCAGCGCACGCCGGCAAAAGTGAATTGTTGCGCTGGCTGACCGGCCTGCCCGCGCCGCCTAAACAGACTTACCTGACGCATGGCGAACCTGCGGCGGCGCAGGCGCTGCAGCGGACGATCCTGGACAAGTTTCAGTGGAAGGCCGCGGTGGCCCGCTACCTGGATACCGTCGGGCTTGGCGCCTAGCTGCCTTCTGCGCCAGCACACCTTGAATTCTCGTCCCCTGAATTGCCCCAAAAAACGTTCTCCCTCCATTTAAAAATGTTTAGAAATACCGGGAAACTTTTCGGGGGATGACCTCGTCTATACAGGCAAGACCACTCGCGGGGTAGGGGGCTAACCACCACAGGGCAACCGACCGTCAGTTCCCTACCCCATTTAAGGCGTTAGATCATCAGAAGCGTTATAAGCGAGACAGCTTCGGCCTCAAGGGACTCAATATCGGCTCGCGACTCGGCCTGTTCGTGATCTTGCCATAGCTTGGCGAACATATTTGCCTGAAAGTATATAGCGTTATATCAACAGCTCTACAGCGACTCTCCCGAACCCCGCGTTCTCTTTTCTCTTGTGCCATGCCTCGGCATTCCACTTTTGTGATCTGTGTTCTAAGAAGGTTAAGGTCGTTCCTTCTGGTGCGTTCGCGTAACTACTGATTCCAAAACATTTATTTCACTTGGGGACAGCCAAAGAACGTCTGTCGATTAGAGATCGGGAGTGTTCCGGAAACGCATCATGCGCGGCTTGAATTCGGCGCGCAGGGAGATAGCGTTATCGCGGCCTTGGCGAGGGGTCTTGGCTGCGGCGTGGCAATGAAAAATGATGCGCTCGGTGTCGGGGTCGATGGTTGGGCGGCCGTCGGTTTCGCGGGGAAGTGAAATTCGGTGCGCGCGTCCTGGTCATCGGTGGCGTCGACGAAGCTCGCCTCGCTTAGGTCGATCGTGACGCCATCGGGTAGCTCCAGGAATATGAGCGCAGCAAGGAGCAGAAGTCGGGCGATCATGGCTGGGTGGTGAGATCGGATGCTGGAGGCGGCTCGCTCGTTGCCCGTCAGTTCTTGCGTTTGCCGGGTGTGGTCGGACATATAATCTTCGCCGATGAGTAGCTTCCCTTCCTCGGCGCGGCGGGATCTGCATCTGCGGATGCACTGCGTGAACGTATACGTGCGCGATCAGGATCGCAGCTTGCGGTTTTATCTGGATCAGCTCGGGTTTCATTTGGCGTTTGATACCCGGCTGCAGACCGGGGAGCGGTGGGTGGGGGTTGCGCCGCCGGATGGAACAGCGGTTCTAGCGCTGGTGGTGGCGAAGCCGGATTCGCCGCAGTACAAGATGATCGGGCGGAGCACGCAGGTGGTATTTGTCACCGAAGATGTCAGCGCAAAGTTTCTGGAATGGTCAAGGCGCGGAGTGCGCTTTTCGCATACGCCGCGATTGAAGCGCATCAAGTACGAACAGCAGACGCCCGGTCACGATGGCGAGAGGCTGGCGCCGCATTCGAGCGATGCGTCACCGCTACTGGGAGGACAGGCCACGATTTGGGGCGGGGTCTACACCCGATTTCGCGATGTGGATGGGAATTCGTTTTCGCTGGTTAGCTTTGACGAGATGACCCAGGCAGTTGAAATGCAACGGCGGATTGTTGCCGAAAAGGTTGAAGCAGAGCGGCGGGCCGCGCGCGAACTAGAAATCGCGAAAGAGGTGCAGGCCAGATTGTTCCCGCGGAAGCGGCCCGTTATGGAGGCGCTGGATTATGCGGGTGTGTGCATCCAGGCCAGGCAGGTTGGCGGTGACTACTACGACTTTCTCGATCTCGGTCCGAAACGGCTGGGGCTGGTGATCGGCGACGTTGTGGGCAAAGGGATTGCTGCCGCGCTTCTAATGGCCAATCTGCAGGCGAATCTACGGAGCCAGTGCGCGATTGCCTTGGATCGTCCGCAGGATGTTCTGCGCGCCGTGAACCGGTTGTTCTGCGAAAACACGCCGGATGGAGGCTTCGCCACGCTTTTCTTTGCCGAATACGAGCAAGCGACCGGACGCCTGCGCTATGTCAATTGCGGGCATCTGTGCGCGTTACTGCTGCGTGGCGACGATACGCTGGAGCGGCTGGACGCAACCGGAACGGTCCTGGGGCTGTTCCAGGACTGGGACTGCGAGATGGATGAGCGCACGATTTCCTCCGGGGACTTGCTTGCCTTGTACACCGATGGGATTACCGAAGCGTTCGACCACGCTGAGGAAGAGTTCGGAGAGGACCGGCTGGTTGAAGTGTTGCGTGGGAATCGCCAGCGATCTTCACCGGCTGTGCTCGATGCGGTTGTCGAAGAAGTGCGCCGCTTCAGTCCTCATGAGCAGCGCGACGACATTACGATGATCGTAGCCAAGTGCAGGTGACAGGTCCCGCGTCAGAAGTCCCGCCATGGCTTCCACAAGGGCACGCTCAGGTGACGTACATCGGTCGTCTTGCTAAACAATTCTCTAAACTTGTGGAACAGATGTTTCAACATGGCGAGCCTCAGAAACAACGGCAGTCATGACCGCAGGCTATCGCCGAGAGCTGGACAATGTCAACGGAGAGTCAGTCGAAGTTGGAACAGAAGCCGCCTTATATCGGACGTCGAAGCTGCTGAAGGAATCCCACTTGGTGCGGGAAGAGGGATTTGAACCCCCAAGGGCTTGCGCCCGGCAGCTCCTAAGGCTGCTGCGTCTGCCAGTTCCGCCATTCCCGCCTAAATATAGAATACCACGGCACACGCTTCCACCTATTTGGGCGACCCGACGGAAGCAACGGCAGGTTTGCCGCTATCACTGCGTTCCGGACATACGTGGCACAGCCATTGCTGACTGTGTTCTTCCGCTAAGTATCGCAAATTCAAAGCAAGTGCGATCACCCGCACACCGAGCCTCCCCGGGGACACTGCTTTTCGGAGGCCTGTTTGGACGTGCTAAAATCAACCAAGAGCAATCTGATACGCAGACATGCTTTGGGCATGCCTCCGCGCAAGAAAGCTTTCGAAATCGAAAGCGGCACGCGAAGCTGGTTCGAGCAATAGGTCGCAGGAGGACGTCGTGGATGTTGCCGCTACCCAAGAAACTCACCCAAACACCGAGTTCGTCGACTATCAAGTCGATCCCGCCCGCTACAAGCATTGGCGTGTCTCTTTCGATCCCCCTGTCGCGACCCTGACGATGGATGTGGCTGAAGACGGCGGACTGCGCCCTGGCTACAAACTCAAGCTAAATTCCTACGATCTCGGCGTGGATATTGAACTTCACGATGCTTTGCAGCGAATTCGATTCGAGCACCCGGACATTCGATCCGTCGTCATCACCAGCGCCAAAAACCGCGTTTTCTGCTCCGGCGCCAATATTTACATGCTCGGCTTGTCGTCTCATGCCTGGAAAGTGAATTTCTGCAAATTTACCAACGAGACGCGAAACGGTATCGAAGACTCCAGCGCTCACTCCGGGCTCAAGTTTCTCGCGGCCCTCAATGGAACAACCGCGGGCGGCGGCTACGAATTGGCGCTGGCCTGCGACGAAATCGTGCTCATTGACGATCGCTCATCCGCCGTCAGCCTACCGGAACTCCCACTGCTCGGTGTGCTGCCAGGTACCGGCGGTCTGACCCGGATCACCGACAAACGCAAAGTTCGCCGTGACCACGCCGACATTTTCTGCACCAATCCCGATGGAATCCGCGGTCAACGCGCCAAAGATTGGCGGCTCGTCGATGAAATAGCGAAGCCTCAGCAGTTTGCCCTGCACGTTAAGCAGCGCGCTCAAGAGTTGGCCGCGAAAAGCGATCGCCCCCCCGATGCCAAAGGCGTCCCCCTGACTCCTCTGAAGCGCACTATCGATGAGTCCGGAATTCACTACGAATACGTGGATGTCCAATTTGATCGCGCCGCGCGCACCGTCACTCTCACCGTCACGGCTCCCGGTTCTGTGAAAGAGAGCACCATAGACGGAGTTCTCGCAGCGGGAGCGAATTGGTGGCCGCTGCAGATGGCTCGCGAGTTGGACGACGCGATCCTTACGCTTCGGACAAGTGAACTTGATCTTGGCTTATGGCTGATCAAGACCGCTGGCAACCCGGATTCTCTTCTCGCCATTGACAATTTTATTCTAACGCACCAGGCCAATTGGTTCGTCCGCGAAGTCCTTGGCATGATGCGCCGCACCTTCGCCCGACTCGATGTAACTTCCCGCTCGATGTATGCGATCGTCGAGCCAGGTTCCTGTTTCACGGGCACGTTGTTAGAACTGGCGTTATCAGCCGACAGAGTCTTCATGCGCGACGCACCGGACGGTGAAACCGCGGCGACCGTCATGCTTTCGGAGATGAATTTTGGCGCCCTGCCGATGCCAAATCATCTCTCGCGCCTCGCGGCCCGTTTCTACCGGGACGAAGTCCAGATGGCGACCCTGCGCGCGAAAATCGGCTCAAAGCTCTCTCCTCAGGAAGCGGTCGAAGCGGGGCTGGTCACGGTCGCACCCGACGATCTCGATTGGGAAGACGAACTCCGCCAGGCCATCGAATCGCGCGCCGCGCTTTCGCCGGACGGCCTGACCGGGCTGGAATCCAATCTCCGCTTCGGCGGCATCGAAACAATGGAGACTCGCATTTTTGGCCGCCTTTCGGCCTGGCAAAACTGGATCTTCATTCGGCCAAATGCGGTCGGCCCGAACGGCGCCCTCAAGGTCTACGGCACCGGCGCGCCCGTAAAATTCAATTGGGAAAGAGTTTGAGCACAGCGCAACGCCCAGCCGGCAGTAATCCAAAGCTAGGAGATCCGCGATGATCGACTACACAGAGAAAATTCCCAACAACGTTGACTTGGGCCGCGACCGCGTTCTGCAGCGCGCCCTCGAACACTGGCAGCCCGCCTTCCTCGGTTGGTGGTCCGACATGGGACCCAATGAATCAACCAACTATGAGGTCTACCTGCGCACGGCAACCAGCGTCGAACCCGACGGCTGGGCTCAATTTGGCTACGTGAGAATGCCCGAATACCGCTGGGGTATCTTTCTCCAACCGCGCGATGAATCTCGCCATGTCAATTTCGGCCGCCACAAAGGCCAACCTGCGTGGCAAGACGTGCCCGGCGAGTATCGCTCCATCCTGCGTCGCGTCATCGTCACGCAGGGCGACACCGAACCGGCCTCCGTCGAGCAACAAAAGGCTCTCGGCCTTTCCTGCCCTTCCCTCTATGACTTGCGAAATATTTTTCAGGTTAACGTCGAAGAAGGGCGCCACTTATGGGCCATGGTCTATCTGCTGCACCGCTATTTCGGGCGCGACGGCCGCGAAGAAGCCGAATCCTTGCTGGCACGCCGCTCCGGCGACACCGACAATCCCCGCATCCTCGGCGCCTTCAACGAGCCCACCCCCGACTGGCTCGCCTTCTACATGTTCACGTTCTTCACCGATCGCGACGGCAAATTCCAGCTCTGCGCCCTGGCCGAATCTGGCTTCGATCCACTCTCGCGCACCTGCCGCTTCATGCTCACCGAAGAAGCGCATCACATGTTCGTCGGCGAAACCGGCGTCAGCCGCATCATCCAGCGCACCTGCGACGTAATGAAAGAACATAAGATCGATGATCCGTCAGACATCCGTGCCCTGGGTGTAATCGACCTCCAAACAATCCAGCGCTACCTGAATTTTCATTACAGCGTGACCCTCGACCTGTACGGCTCTGACGTCTCCTCCAACGCGGCTAACTACTACACCAGCGGCGTCAAAGGACGGTTCCGCGAAACCAAGCTCAGCGACGATCATGTTCTCAGTGACGCGGACTATCCCGTGTGGGAAGTCGTGGACAACAAAATCGTAGCCAAGCCCGTCCCGGCGCTCACCGCCTTGAACGAGCGCTTGCGCGACGACTATATTGGCGAAATCGAAGACGGCGTCGCCCGCTGGCAAAAAGTGATCGACACCGTGGGCATTCCCTTCCGCCTCACCTTGCCGCATAAGGGCTTCCATCGCGAGATTGGCAACTTCGCCGGACATTTCATCAGCCCAACCGGCGAAGTCCTCTCCGAAGAAGCCTGGAAGCAGCACGAATTCGAATGGCTCCCAAGCCCGTCCGACTATAAATATGTCCAATCTCTGATGTCCGGCCGCGTAACCGAACTAGGCAAGTTCGCGAACTGGATCGCCCCGCCGATCCGCGGCATCAACGGACAACCGCTGAATTTTGAATACGTCCGCTTCAACTAGAGCCGCAAACGGGCAACCTGTAGCCGCGGTCGTCTGTTAGACCGCGGGGTTTAGACGACACGCCACAAGCTGGAAAATGTGTGCAAACTCGGCCCTAGGGTCGCCACACACAATTGCGCCGTTCAACCCACAGAAACCAATCCGCGGAAATGCTAAACTCTCGCCGCAAACAAATGACCGCCCCTCCCCCCAGCCAACCAATCATCGACATTCACGTCCATATCATTGCCCACGACATGATGAAGCCCGGTGCTCTCGACCTCATCCGCCGCGGCCGCACCGACTTCGACGAAGTCGAACACTACTGCCACAATCCTAAAGACTTCCTCCGCTACCTCGACACCATCGGCGTCGAGCGCGCCGGCCTGATCAATTATGTCGCGCCCCAAATCATCGGCTTCACACCTGTCGTCAACGACTGGATCGCCAGCTATTGCAAGACCGATCCCTATCGCCTCATCGCTTTCGGTGGAGTTGATCCTGGCTCGGTGCCCGACGCCGGTGCCGAAGTGGACCGCATCGCCAAACTCGGCATTCGCGCCATCAAAATCCACCCCTCGCACCAGGCCCTCTCGCCAAACGCCTACATGCACGGCAATCCCGAGCTAGCCGCCATCTACGCCCGTGCCCAAGCGAACGACCTGCCCATCATGATCCACACCGGAACCTCCATCTTCCCCGGCGCAAGAAATATTCACGCACAACCCATCCTGTGCGACGAGGTCGCCGTCGATTATCCGGATCTGGTCCTGATCCTGGCCCACGGCGGCCGCCCCCTCTGGATGAACGAAGCCTTCTTCCTGGTGCGCCGCCACAAAAACATGTACATGGATATCTCCGGCATCCCCCCGCAGAGGCTCCTCGAATATTTTCCCCGCATCGAAGAGATCGCCGACAAAGTCCTCTGGGGCACCGACTGGCCCAGCCCAGGCGTTTCCGAAATGAAAATCAACGTCGAAAAGTTCAACGCCCTACCCGTCCGGGAAGACGTGCAGCGAAAAATTCTTTACGACAACGCTGCTCGGCTGTTTCCATCACGTTGAGGGAGGGGATCGCACCGACGCCGACTGGAAGCCGGCGCTACCAGTGGCGCGAATGTACGGGCGCAGGACTCCTGCGCCCCAACTTGGCAAGATCAACCCGATTATTGCTTCTGAATTTTCGCGTTAACTTTCCTCTTTCTCACAACTCCATTTCGCGATATGAATTCAACACGCCATAGGAGCCACAAATGCACGCGCGTTCCGTCCACGACCTCCTCAATCTCTACAATCCCTCCGATCCACTCGAAAGAGCCTTCACGATTCCCGCGCCCTGGTATCGCGACCCGCGCATCGAAGAACTCGAACGCGCCAGCGTTTTCAGCGCGGCCTGGCAAGTCGTGGGTCGCCTCGATCAAGTTTGCGAAAAGGGCCAATTCTTCACCGCCGACGTCGCCGGAGAGCCCATCGTGGTCGTGCGTGGCGATGACGCCCAACTTCGCGCCTTCTACAACGTCTGCCGCCATCACGCCGCGGCCGTCGTCCCGGAAGCCGAGGGCTGCGCCAAACAATTTCGCTGCCCCTATCACGGCTGGACCTACGGTATCGACGGCACGCTAAAGGGCATGGTCGAGTTTGACGGCGTCTGCAATTTCGCCCGAGCCGACAACGGCCTCGTGCCCATTCGAGTTGATGTCTGGGAGAATTTCGTATTTGTAAATCTCGACGGCCGCGCCGCCTCGCTGCACATCTTCCTGGGCTCCGTGGCGGATATCGTAGCCCCGCTCGAACTGACCAAGAAGCTTCACTACTTCGACCGCCGCATCTATCCACTCAACTGCAACTGGAAAGTCTACGTAGACAACTATCTCGACGGCGGCTATCACGTACCCCACGCCCACAAAGGCCTAAGCAGCGTCATCGAATACACCAAATACACCATCGAAAATTTCGAACGAGCCTGCCTGCAATCCAGCCCGCTCTCATCCGACGCCAACACGTCCGCGGGTGTCGCGGCCACACGCCAAGGCCGTGCCTTCTACCTCTGGATCTATCCAAATTTCATGATCAATGCTTACGAAGGAGTGATGGACACCAACCTCGTCCTACCGCTAGGCACCGACAAATGCGCGGTCATCTTCGACTATTATTTCGCCGATACCAGCCCCGCCGCCGAAGCCCACAATCGCGAGAGCATCGCCGTCAGCGAAAAAGTCCAGGACGAAGACATGGCCATTTGCGACGCCGTCCAGCGCGGCCTGCACTCCCGCGCTTACGTAGCCGGCCGCCTCTCGGTCCGCCGCGAAGCCGGCGAGCACCTTTTCCACCGCCTCCTCCACGCTGACCTAACCACCGCCCTCGCCCAATCGGCAGCGGCCGACTGAGAGACCGATGCCAACAAATCGAAATCGCATCTGTATCTTGATTTTATTCTGCCTAGCCGGCGCGCTATTCGACACTCACGCCCGGGACGTTGGCAAAGGCAAATCTCTGGCCGAAAACCTCGGTTACGCCCGCGCCCGCGATGCTAAGCTCGTAGTCATCCACGCCGACGACGTCGGCATGACTCACTCCGTAAATGCGGCCACGATCCAGGCTCTCAACACCGGCCTGGTCAATTCCGCGAGCATCATGGTTCCCTGCCCGTGGTTTCCGGAGATTGCCGACTACGCGAAATCTCACCCTGATATCGATTTTGGCCTTCATCTCACACTGACCAGCGAGCGCGTTTACTACCGTTGGGGGCCGGTAGCCTCAAAGGACAAGGTTCCCAGCCTCGTCGACGAGAACGGCTACTTTCGTCACGATTGGTCGCGCGACCTGCGCATCAATCCCAAGGACGTCGAGCTCGAGCTCCACGCGCAAATTGACCGCGCCTACGCCATGGGAATCCATCCTACCCACCTGGATTCTCATCAATACCGCCTCATCCAGACTGGCAAGGAACTCTTTGAAGTCTTTGTTCGCGTGGCTCACGCGTACAAACTTCCCTTTTTTGTCACCCGCGATTGGTTCGCGACAAACTCTTACCTTGAGTCAAGCCTCTCTCCCAGCGACATTGTGCTCGATCACACGGTCACCATCCCGCCTTCGGTCCCGCCCGAAAAGTGGAATGATTTCTACGAGACCGCCCTGAAAAACCTTCAGCCCGGGATCACTGAATTTGTTATTCACGTTGCGTTCGACAACGACGAAATGAAAGCGGCCACCCGCGAGCGCGATACCTGGGGCGCCGCTTGGCGCCAGCGCGACTTCGATTTCTTCACCAGCCAGCAATTCCGCGCCCTACTCGAACAGCAAAACATCAAGCTGGTGACCTGGCGGCAATTAACTCGAGCCGTCGGCCAAAACGTCAATCGCTAAGCAGGCCGGTGCTAGTTCGGACTTAACTTCTGAACTGCCTGTCGAAGCGCCTCTTCCCGAAGAGACCCCTTTTCTTGCGCGGCTTCCATCACGGTTTGACCATTGTTATTTCGAATGGTAAGGTCAGCGCCATGCTCGATAAACAAGGGTATGGCTTCATTGTCGACGTTCGTGAAAATCGGCGTTTCACCGTCCTTGTTGCGAGCATTCACATCTGCGCCCCGCTCCAGCAACTCTTTTTCCACATCGGTTAGGGATGCTTCATGTAGCGGCGTATTTCCGTCACCATCGCGCGCGTTTACATTCGCACCGGCATCGGCAAGCAGTCGGACGCACTCCACGCGCGCCCCCTCTTCATCTCCATAGCGACTTTCTCCTGCCGCAAACAACGCGGTCTTTCCCTCCTGGTTTTGCATCTCCAAGTCCGGATGGTAGAGAAGTATCTCGCGTATCATCTCGGGTTTCCCGGACTCTGCGGCATGGAACAGCACCCCGCCGGCATCTTCCTCGTGCACTCTCTGTTCGCCGGGGGCGGCGGCGATCGGATTGCTAAAATCCCTTTTTGGATTCGCACCATAGGCGATGAGGGCTCGCGCTGCCTCGACCTTTCCGGAACTCGCGGCGACCGCCAGCGCCAAGTCCTTGTCATCCTGATCTTTTTTGCTCGCTTCTGCGTTAATGAGAACGTGCAGCGCCTCCGGCTGACCGCCGGCAGCTGTAAGCCATCCCATGCTTTCAAGATATCGGGTCATCGACCTCTCGTGCTGCTGCGGCACAGGCAAAGGATCCAGCGGCACGCCCGCCTCCAAGAATTCCCTCACCGTACCGTCTTTTCCGCGGTTAGCAGAAGCTTTCACCATGTCCTGAGCTTGGAGAGTCTTGAAGTTGAATTTCTCTGCCTCCAACGCTTGAACTAGCCCGTCGTTGCCGTTGATCCACCGCTCCGTATTTGCAAAGGTATCGACTTCATCTTCCAATTCGGCAATGATCGCCGGCATACCACCCCACTCGCCGACGTAATCCTCCACTTCCTTCTTGTGCCCATCAATCTCAATGGACAGCGAGTAGGTGGGCATGTCCGTCACCTCAACCCGGTACACGGCATCCATGGAATAAAAGTCGGACGCGACGAACTTCTTTGCCAACTGCCGCACCTCCGGTGCGTCAACGCTGTCCGTATGGCTTCCTATAGCAACCACGAAGCTCCGGCCGTTGAAAACGATCCCATCAGTGCCAATCGCAACAATGTAAGACGAACAACTGCCATAGCATCCTGTCCTCTCAAGCGTGATCCGGACTTTGGAGGTGGGCCGAACGACGGGTGCAGCCACATGTTTCTTCGGCAGTCGTTCCGGCGGAACGAGGTCAATATATTCCTCGATCTCTGCCGTGACCGCTTTGCCATTTTTCTCGAATGGTGTGAACTTCCAGGAGCGCACCTCATTCTGCAATTGTGGCCAGAATTCCAGAATGTTCGGTGCCCCGCTTGCCTCGGCACTCACCACTTCGCCTGCTGAGGATACGATGAGCGTCAGGCGAAGCTGATTGAAACCGGGGGTCAGACCCTCCATCGGAATTGTTCGACGATGCGGCTTGATTTCATGTTCGCGGGCGACATCATAGACATACGAGGGGTAGGGCGGTCGCTGCTCATCTTGTGCTGTAAGGAAGATTCCGGACAACAAACATGTGAATGCAACAATGATGTGAGGCATGTTAGCGCTCGTTCCCGGTGAACAGGAGCGATACCAAGGGCAAAAGATTACCGGAGCATTAAACCACTAATCATGTATTTTAGACACCGCAGGTTCGACATTTGTTGCCTCGGTGCCGAACGGAGACGCTTGGAAGGCAGTTGAATCGAATCATCCACGTACCGGTTTCGAACCGATTTGACCCTTCCGCGCCCCTCACTTATACTTATCCTTCGAGTTTGCAGGGTGATTTCTCACCTGTCTGGCCTCTCTAAAGCTTACGTTCTCTGAAATTTGCAATCAGGGGCGCATACTGCCGTGACCAGCGGACCTTCCCTGCGCGACATTTCTTTTTTGAGCGCCCGCAGGCGCCGCATTGAAAGGATTCCCCATGGCTGAAGCAACCGGAGCAGCAACCTGCCGCCGCGAACTCGACCTCGAGATTCCCGCGGACGAAGTCACCAAAAAATTGGAAAGTGTCGCGAAGGAATTCGCGCGCGTAGCCCGCGTTCCCGGTTTCCGACCCGGCAAGGCTCCTGTCTCGCTGATTCGCCGCCGTTTCGCCGACGACATCAAAGGAGAGGTCGTTCAATCGCTCGTTCCCGAGCGCGTCGAAAAAGCCGTCACCGAACAAAAACTCACCCCCGTCTCGCAGCCTCAGGTCGAGAAGCTCGACTTCATCGAAGGCCAGCCACTCAAATTCCGCGCCGTCTTCGAGGTTCTCCCCGAGTTTGAACTCGGAAAGTACAAAGACCTCGAACTCGAAATGCCTACCATGGACGTCACCGACGATGACGTCACCAAGACCTTGGAAGAAATGCGCGAACGTGCCGCCGCATTCGCTCCCGTCGAAGGCCGCACCGCCGAAAATGGCGACTTTGTTCAACTGAAACTGACCGGCACTCCCGAAGGGGGCGGCGATCCCATCCAGGCCGACAGCGTTCTCTGCCACATCGGCGCCGAAGAAACCATGGAGCCCTTCAACGAGAATCTTCGTGGCGCAAACGCCGGCGACCACAAAAACTTCGACGTCGCCTATCCCGCCGATTATCCCGATGCCAAGCTCGCCGGCAAGACCTACCACTACGCCGTGGAGGTCCTCGGCATCAAGAACAAGAAGCTCCCCGAGCTAAACGATGAATTCGCCAAAGATGTCAGCGACGCCGCCACTCTCGATGAGCTAAAGACAAAAGTACGCGAAAGCCTCGAGCACCAGCGCGACCACAAGCACAAAGAACTCCTCCGCGAAAAGGTTTTGGCCGCCGTCGTCAAGCTCCACGACTTTCCTGTACCAGAATCGCTGGTTCAGCATCAAATGGATGTACGCCTGGAACGCGTTGTCCGCTCGCTAGCCGCCCAAGGTGTTGACCCCCGAGCTGTAAATGTCGATTGGGTAACCCTGCGTAGCCGCCAGCAAGAGCGCGCTTCCGACGACGTGAAGGCAGAATTGATCGTGGATCGCATTGCTTCCGCCGAAAACATTGACGTCACCGACGAAGAAGTCAATCACGAGCTCGAACACGCCGCCACTCACAGTGGCGAATCCGCAGCAGCAATTCACGCTCGTTTGACAAAGCAAGGCACGCTCGATAGGATGAAAGCGAAGCTGCGGAGTGACAAAACTCTCGATTGGCTCGCGCAGAATTCCCGAATTCGCACCGTCGCCGCGACGGAATCGAAATAAAACGGTTCGGAACGCCCAGAAACACAAGAGTCACACAGACTTTACTCAAATGAAAACTTTCGAAGAACCAGAATATCGCGGGACGACGCTCGTACCCATGGTCGTGGAACAGACCAGTCGTGGCGAACGCGCTTACGACATCTATTCCCGCCTCCTCAAAGAGCACATCATCTTTATCGGCACGCCCATTGACGATCACGTCGCCAATCTGGCCACCGCCCAAATGCTCTTTCTCCAGGCCGAAGATCCGGAGCGCGACATTCAGCTCTATATTAACTCTCCGGGCGGCTCGATCACCGCGGGTTTCGCGATTTACGACACCATGCAATTCGTCAAGCCCGACGTCGTCACTACCTGCGTCGGTCAAGCCGCGTCCATCGCCGCTGTCTTACTCGCCGGCGGCGCGCCCAAAAAACGTTTTGCTCTGCCCAACGCGCGCATCCTCATCCATCAACCGTGGATGTCCGGCCTCGGCGGGCAAGCCACCGACATCGATCTCCACGCCAAAGAGATCCTGCGCATGCGCACCATGATCAATCGATTGCTGGCGCAGCATAGCGGTCAGAGCGTGGAACGCGTCGAAAGAGATGTTGAGCGCGATTTCATCATGAACCCGGAACAAGCCAAAGAATACGGCATGATCGACGAGATCATTTATAAGCATCGCTGATCGCAGTGGCGCGGTGGCGCCACTGCAGACATAGCTGCGGACAGAGTAAGAAGGGACGCGCTGAAGCGTCGCTCCTGCAACGGTGGTGGGTTTCACGATTCGATCGGCAGCGTGTTCCTAAAAGTTAGCAGTCATTTAGGTTTCGCTTTCGCTCAGGGGATTAATCAGCCTAGAATAGGAACTGACGACGCTCTGTCGAACACCGGCGGAGACGAGGGCCTGCATACCAGTGAAAAAATTCAACCCAGATGAGCCGTTGCGCTGCTCCTTCTGCCACAAGACCCAGGAGCAGGTCGAAAAACTCATCAGTTCGCCCTCAGACTACCCCCGCGCGTACATCTGCAACGAATGTGTCAGCGTCTGCCAGACCATTCTCGAGGACGAAAAGCGCGAGCAAGCCACGGCGCCCGCTCGGCGTCTTCCTCGACCGCCGGAGATCAAGCAGTTCCTCGACGGCTACGTCATTGGGCAGGATCGGACGAAGAAGAAACTCGCGGTTGCCGTTTACAATCACTACAAGCGAATCTTTCTGAACAAGCAGCCTGGCGATGTTGAGCTTAGTAAGTCCAATATTCTTCTGATTGGTCCCACCGGCACCGGCAAGACGCTCCTGGCGCAAACGTTATCCAGAATGCTCGACGTGCCGTTCGCTATCGTCGACGCCACCACCCTCACCGAGGCCGGCTACGTCGGCGAAGACGTCGAAAACATCATTTTGAAGTTGTTGCAAGCTGCCGACGGCGACGTTCAGAAAGCGCAGCAAGGTATCATCTATATCGACGAAATCGATAAGATCGCCAAGAAGGACGAAAATCCGTCCATCACCCGGGACGTTTCCGGAGAGGGCGTGCAGCAAGCGCTCCTGAAGATTCTCGAGGGCACCGTAGCCAACGTGCCTCCCCAAGGTGGCCGCAAGCACCCGCACCAGGAATTCACGCCGGTCGACACCACCAACATTTTGTTCCTCTGCGGAGGCGCCTTTGTCGGGCTCGAGAAAATCATCGAAAAGCGCGTAGGCCGCCGGGCACTCGGCTTCCACACCGATGCTGCCCCAGCGACGGCGCAAAAGCGCAATACCGAATTGCTCGAACAAGTGCAGCCCGGCGACCTGATTCGCTACGGTCTCATTCCCGAATTTGTCGGCCGGCTCCCGGTCGCAGGCGTGATGAACGATCTCGACAAGCCCGCGCTGGTTCGCATTTTGACCGAACCGAAAAACGCTTTGCTTAAGCAATATCAACGTTTGTTCGAGTTTGAAAACGTCCGCCTCCGCTTCACGGATGATGCACTTGCCACCGTCGCCGAGTTAGCTCTTCAGCGCAAAGTCGGCGCGCGAGGCTTGCGCATGATCCTCGAAGACCTCATGCTCGAAGTTATGTACCACTTGCCGATGCAGCGCAAAGTGCGCGACTTCGTGGTCACCGAAGACATGGTCCGCACTCGCGAAATCAACTGGAGCTTGCTCGAAAAAGCTGGTTAAGCTGCTTCGCGCTTCCGAAAATCGGCCCGCGGTTGGCCGCTTGAGGTGAAATTCAGGGACCCAATGTTCAATCGAGAAAAACAGGAAATGAAGCGCGTACCCATGATGCCGGTGCGCGACATGGTGATTTTTCCCCAGCAGATGACGCCCTTCATCGTCGGCCGCGAAGCCAGCGTCCGCGCGCTCGAAGAGGCTCTCACCGGGGACAAGAAGATTTTCCTATCTACCCAGCACGATGCTTCGGTGGATGATCCCAAGCCGGAAGAAATTTATGCTGTCGGGACGCTTGCCAATATCGTCCAGAGCGTCAAACTTCCGGACGGCAATATCAAAGTCCTCGTTGAAGGCGTGGAACGCGCTCGCGCCCTTTCCATCGCCACCGAGGAAGGTTTCTTCCGCGCCACCGTTCGCCTGTTGAATGCTCGCGTGGAGCCTTCCCCGGCCGTCGAACAGACCGTCCAGAAAATCACCGGCCTGTACGAGCAGTTCATCAAGCTTTCCCAGTCCTTGAATTACGACACCATGATCGCCGCCGCGCGCGTGGATGATCCGGCGCGTCTGTCGGACACCATCGCTGCCAATCTTCAACTTCCGGTGGACGAAAAGCAGGATCTTCTTGAAACCGTCGATCCCATCGAGCGCCTCAACCGCATTGGCGACATCCTCGAAATCGAGCTTGAAAAGCTGAACGTCGACCGCAACATCAACACCCGCGTCAAACGCCAGATGGAGCGCGCCCAAAAAGAGTACTACCTCAACGAAAAGCTCAAAGCCATTCAGAAGGAACTCGGCCGCGGCGAAAAGAACGAAATCGACGAGCTCAAGAAGAAAATCGACGCCGCCGGCATGTCCAAGGATGTCCACGAAAAGGCCATCCAGGAGCTCAAGCGCCTGGAACTAATGCCTCCGATGTCCGCCGAATCTACCGTCAGCCGCAATTATCTCGACTGGCTGCTCGCTGTGCCTTGGAAGAAAAAATCCAAGGAAATTCGCGATATTCTCGCCGCTGAAAAAATTCTCAACGAGGAGCACTATGGCCTCGAGAAAATCAAAGACCGTATCCTCGAATTCCTGGCCGTTCGCCAACTGGTGAAAAATCCCAAGGGCTCGATCCTCTGCTTCGTCGGCCCTCCAGGCGTAGGCAAGACGTCCCTAGCCATGTCCATCGGCCACGCCACCGGGCGCAAGTTCGTCCGCGTCTCGCTTGGCGGCGTCCGCGACGAAGCCGAAATCCGCGGCCATCGCCGTACCTATATCGGTGCCCTGCCCGGCCAGATCATCCAGATGATGAAGAAGGCCGGCACGGTCAACCCCATCTTCGTCCTCGATGAAGTAGACAAGATGTCCATGGATTTCCGCGGTGATCCATCTGCGGCGCTCATGGAAGTTCTCGACCCGGAACTGAACCACGCCTTCACCGATCACTATCTCGACGTCGAGTACGATCTTTCGAAAGTGATGTTCGTCTGCACCGCCAACGTCCTGCATACCATCCCGCAACCCCTGCAGGATCGCATGGAAGTCCTGCGTATCCCTGGCTACACCGAGCAGGAAAAGCTGCAGATCGCCAAGCGCTTTCTGGTCCGCCGCCAGCGCGAAGCCACCGGCCTCACCGATAAAAATCTAAGCTTCACCGACGAAGGCCTGCTTCATATCATTCGTCACTATACCCATGAAGCCGGGGTCCGCAGCCTGGAGCGCGAGATCCAGAACGTCAGCCGCAAGATGGCGCGCAAGGTCGTCACCGAAGGCGCTCAGGTAAATGCCGAAATCACGCCTGCCAATAGTAACGATTACCTCGGCGTCCTGAAGTACCGCGAATTCTGGCTCGAGAAGCACAACGAAATCGGCCTGACCACCGGTCTCGCCTGGACCGAAGTAGGTGGCTCGGTCCTCTCCACCGAAGCCACTTTCATGGAAGGCAAAGGCCGCCTGACGCTCACCGGTAAACTTGGTGACGTCATGCAGGAATCCGCTCAAGCCGCCATGGCCTACATTCGTTCCCGGTCGCACTCCTTCGGCTTGCCTAAGGATTTCTACCGCAATATCGACATTCACGTGCACGTGCCCGAAGGCGCCATCCCCAAGGACGGCCCCTCCGCGGGCATCACAATTTGCAACTCGATCGTCAGCGCACTCACCAAGATCCCGGTCCGCTGCGACGTCACCATGACCGGAGAAATCACGCTGCGCGGCAAGGTTCTCCCCATCGGCGGCGTAAAGGAAAAACTTCTAGCCGCCCATCGAATGGGCTTGCGCACAGTCCTCCTTCCGAAGGACAATGAGAAGGACCTGGCGGATATCCCGCAGGAAATCCTCGCGAGCTCTTACGGTTCATTTCGTCGAGAATATGGATGAAGTCCTGCAGATCGCGCTGGAGCGCTTGATCGTGCCGCTGGAGCATGCCGCAGTCGCGCCCGTTGCGGAACCTTTCGTCGGTAGCACCGAGAAAGACAAGAGTTTGACCAACTAACAGCGTCGTTCGGCCCAGGCTCGTCCCACCGCCTGATCTCGACCCCGTCGGGTTCACGCGACATGGAACGCGGCCTGCAGATCGCTACGGTCCGGCGCCGCCACCGGTTGTCACAAAGTCTGGTTCGCCCCTCTTGGCAGATTTTCGTTCATCGGCCAGGGCGGAGCGCCACCCCGTACGCAATCCGGAGTTTCAGGTCAATTTCACCAACTTAGAGTTCACTAATAAAAGTTAAGGACATATGAAGGAAACAAGCGTTGAAGGAAACAATCAGATGAGTATCAGCCTTGCCGAGCTGAAGGAAAAAAATATCACCGACTTGGCCAAAATCGCCAAGGAGTTGAACATCCCCGGCTCATCCGGCATGCGCAAGCAGGAGCTGATCTTCCAGATCCTCCGTGCCCAAACCGAAAAGAACGGTTTGATCTTCTCCGAAGGCGTCCTCGAATGTCTCCCCGATGGATTCGGGTTTCTCCGCGCCCCCGAATACAACTATCTCCCCGGCCCGGACGACATTTACGTCTCGCCCTCGCAAATCCGCAAATTCGATCTCCGAACCGGCGACACCGTCTCCGGCCAGGTGCGTCCGCCGAAAGACGGCGAGCGTTACTTCGCGCTGATCAAAGTCGAAGCCGTCAACTTTGAAGATCCCGAAGTCGCTCGCAACAAAATCTTTTTCGACAACCTCACTCCGCTCTATCCGCAGGGCCGCTTGAAGATGGAAACGACCAAAGAGAACATGACCGGTCGCGTCCTCGATCTTCTCTGCCCGGTTGGCAAGGGCCAGCGCGGCTTGATCGTCGCCCCACCGCGCACTGGAAAGACGATGATGCTGCAGTCCATCGCCAATTCCATCACCGTCAATCACCCGGAGGTCGCGTTAATCGTCCTGCTCATCGACGAGCGCCCGGAAGAAGTCACGGACATGACTCGCACCGTCAAAGGCGAGGTCATCAGCTCCACCTTCGACGAGCCACCCCAGCGCCACATCCAGGTCGCCGAAATGGTCCTCGAAAAAGCCAAGCGCCTGGTCGAGCACAAGCGCGACGTAGTCGTCCTCCTCGACTCCGTAACCCGTCTAGCCCGCGCCTACAACGCGGTAACCCCGCCGTCAGGCAAAGTCCTTTCAGGCGGTATTGACGCTAACGCCCTCCAGCGCCCCCGCCGCTTCTTCGCGGCGGCCCGCCATGTAGAAGAAGGCGGCTCGCTCACCATCGTCGCCACCGCGCTCATCGACACCGGCAGCCGCATGGACGACGTCATCTTTGAAGAGTTTAAAGGCACCGGCAACATGGAAATCAACCTGGACCGCCGCCTCTCCGACAAGCGCGTCTTCCCCGCCATCGACATTCAGCGTTCCGGCACCAGAAAAGACGAACTCCTCCTCCCACCCGACGAGCTAAGTCGGGTCTGGGTCCTTCGCAAAGTTCTGAGCCCGCTCTCGACGGTGGAAGCAATGGAACTGTTGCTGAGCCGCCTCACCAAAACGAAGTCCAACTCGGAATTCCTGGGGTCGATGTCCGCCCCAACCTGAAGCAGTCATCGCCATGGCCGGCGACAAGCCGCCCGAACTGATTCGTACCGCCATTACCCGCGGTTTTTTCTGTGAAGCTATGTCCGCGCCTGCCGGCATTTCGCCCCAAGGCTCCGATCTCTTTTTCATGGGCCTGCTCTCCGTCACTGACGCGATCCTCGACCGCCCCATCGAGGAAATCCTTGCGAGCCTGCCGATTTCCGCGAACGTTCGCACCGCTCTCTGGGGCGGCACAAATCGCTTCCGCGACATTTACGAGACCCTGCTGGCTTACGAACGCGCCGACTGGCCCGCGTTAGCCACCGCCGCCGCCCGCCTTGGCCCCATCGAATCCATCCCCGACTGCTACACCTCCGCCACCCAGCGCAGCGCCACGCTAGCCTCCTAGCCATCCGACGATCTTTCCTCGTAGGGGCAGGGGCTGGCCCCTCCCGGCGTAACCTTCAAGCACAATGTCTGTGCGCGAAACTCCCCCCAGTGCCCTTCTCTCCTCATCATTCCAAAAAAAACGGCGCGACGAATCTCTCCGCCGCGTCGGCAAATTATTTTTGTCAACGAATTACGCCGCGACCTCTTCCTCCACGGCCGCAATGTAATCCACGATCCGCTCCGACCAACCGTCCACGTGCGTCCATCCATTGCCGTAGCTGACGCCATGTTTGTACGGAGCCACGTTCACCACGTAAGCCCGCGGTGTCCAAGCCGGCAGGATTCCGTCGTGCGACTGCTCGTCGGTGATCACGATGAGTCGCGCAAGCTCGCGCCACTCCCGCTTCTCCCGCAAGGTCTCCAGCGCGCGCTTGAGGTACGTCCCCGAGTGCGCCTGTGACCCCACGATCGCGTCCCGCAACGCGAATCCACGCCGCGGCGGCAGCTCGACGCATGCGTCGGAGAAGGTCGCGATGCAAAACTCCTCGGCCTTCTCGCGCAGCAAAATCGCCAATCCTGCCGCGGCATCCATCCGCGTGGTCTCGCCTTTCTTCGAGAGCTTCCCTTCCATCGATCCGGACACGTCAACAACCAGCCCGGTCGATCCAGCAAGCTTCTCGAATCCGGCAATTCCCTTGAGCATCGCTTTCTCCAGCGACTCTTCGACCTTCGGTGCGTGCCGCGCTGCCGTAACGAACCGAAACGGCAGCGCCCGCGCCACACCCTTCTCAAGCCGCTCGCGAATGAGCGACGGCGCAACGCCTGCGGCCAGCATCAACCGCAAGTTCCGGAGCACCGCCATGCCGCCGAGTTTGCCTTCGCGCAGCAACCGTTCGAAGTTCTCGCGCTTGTCCTTCCCTGCGGACAAGGCAACCTCCCAGGTATCGGGAGGCTCGAGCGTGTTCTCAACGAGCTTCTTCCAAACGGCCGCCTGCTCGGCATCCTTCGGCTTGGCGTGGCACAGGAACAGCACGTCGCGAAGCTTAACCGCGGCCTCGCGGTCGTACTTCGCCAACTGGTAGACGTCGAACTTCGTGAACGCCCGCGCCAGCCCGCGCTTCGCCCCGGTGGAAAGCGGCTGTTTCTTCTCTTTCCAATAGAGCGCCACGAACTCACCCAGTTCGTCGGCTCGCTGGATGACCCGCTCCAGCGATTCCGCCACGAGTGAACCCGCGCCTTTGCGCCGTGCCAGTTCGCGCACCAGGAAGAGCGGCGCATGACGAAGCTGCATCGCATCGCGCGCCTCGCAGGCGAGAGCTGCCACAACATCCGGCTCGCTCTTCGCCACGAGTCCCGCAATCCGCTCCGCAATCTCGCTGCCCTTTTCGTAGAACGCGTCTTCCCACAGCAAGCACGTCAGCACTGTGCGCCGAAGTTCGGTCTTCGCGTCGACCCGCTGCGCCACCGCCCCTTCATGCGTCCGCGCCGACCCCGGAAACATCCGCTTCCAAACATTCATCTTCGCCATCTCTCCACTCCTCCTTTCCTCAAATTTAGCCGCGCTCGAAATTTGTCATTCCAAGCGGAGCAAGAAATCTGCTCTTCTCTTTCTGTACCTTCTTCGCTAAACTGCTGGACGGGAACAAACGGCCAGGGAACATAGGCGCTCTATCCATTGAGCTACAGGCCCCCAGTTGATGGACCAGGTGGGATTCGAACCCACATCCTCCCGCGTGACAGGCGAAGTAACCCTGACCTTCACCACGTCCAACTTCGTAAGATAACGTCAACTTCTCTCACTGCACTAGCCGCGCCTCACTCGGCCGAACCTGCAACTTCCCATCCCAGTTGCTGACGCAAACGATGTCGCCTTCATCGATTCGCAACATCCCCGCCAGCCAATCCGGAATGGCGATCTTTAGATGCGGCCCTTCCACCTCGGAGACGCCGCGCGCGCAGTCCACGAACGCGGCCCCACCGTCTTCCAACGGAACCAAAAGCATCAACTGCCCGTTCACCTTCAACACTGGCCCCTGCAACTCAGTCCATTCGTTCATCAGCGCGTCCTCCTTTCGTGTCCGTCTTCTCAGCCTCTTCAGCCTCACCAGCCCCGGCGCGAATCACCACAAGTCGCGATTCGCGCCGGCCAAACGCAACCGGGAGGAACAACCGAAACGGAGTGCGAAGCATTACGCCCAGCGTCGTGTCAAGACGAAGTAACTCCGTTCTCCACCATCCCGGGTGGCACCGGCACTCCTGCCCGTGCCCTTAATCCTTCAGCACAATTGCGGCGGGAACACTCGGCCCGAGCGTTTGCCATTGCTTTGCCATTTGAGCTACAACAGCTTTCGCCGCTGGCCGGATTCGAACCCGCAACCGCTGGTGCGATGTAGCTCGCGCCTTCACCACGCCGCAAACTCTTCCGCAAAATCGCATGTGCGCTCGCGCCTCCAGCACGCACACCACGATGCCCTCTGTAGGGGCGCAGTACCGCTGCGCCCCAAGCGCCTAGACCTGAACACCCATGCGAAACTCAAATAAAATCCGGGAGGAACCACCGTTCACGGAGCACGGGCTTCGAACCCGTGACCTTTCGGCCTTTACCAGAAGTAGCCGTGAACTTCACCATCCCGGGAAAAACAAAACCACGCATCCCGCGAACGTATTTTTCTGGATCGAAACGACTTAGGTTGCTTTTTTATGGTCGCGCGATAAAGCAATCGACGGGACCAGCCAACCTTGTCATGCGATCGGTTTGTCTAAGTTGTTCATGTCCCATAAGTTGCTCTTCACGCTCAGTGAGGACCCGCCGTCAGGCGGGCGTACAACTGAGGTAACCGCAAAGTAACGCCAATCCGCTTTCCTGTCAAGCACAATTTTTCAGAAATGCGATTTTGCTTGGTTTTTTCGCGTTACTTGTTAATTCGACAGTACTTAGTGGTTTCTATGTGCGCCGCGGTTGTCCTGCGACAAACTTTTTGCCATCCGATGAACCTCATCCTTCTCCCTGCACGATCACCTTCTCGATCCGCCGGTCCGGCACGAGCCAGATCAGCGCTGCAAGCGCGTACAACAGCTGCGAAATCCAAGCCGCCCGAAAAGCCTCTGCAATCGCGACCGCATAAATCGCCACCGAGGCTTTTCCCTTCCAATCTTTCCCGACCGCCTTCTTCAACAGTGAATCCTCAGGCTGCGAGGAAATAATCTGCTGTTGCAAAATCACATAGGCAATCCCCGACATCAACAGCACCGCGCCATATAAAGCGGAAGGCGCGGCCGCCGAGAACTTTTCCCCCATCCACGCGGTCGCAAACGGTATCAATGACAACCAGAATAACAAATACAGGTTCGCCCAAAGAATCCCGGCGGTCGCCTTCTTGCACGTATGCAACATATGGTGGTGGTTGTTCCAGTAGATTCCCACGTACAAGAAACTCAACACGTAGCTGGCCAGTGTTATGGACAATGGTCTCAACGCATCGAAAGTGGTCTCCTGCGGCACCTTCAATTCCAGCACCATGATCGTGATGATGACCGCGATCACCCCGTCGCTGAATGCCTCTAGCCGATTCGTCCCCATCGCGTCCTTCCCTGTTCAGAGAAACTTCCACTTCACGACAACGGCCACGATCGCCGGCAGCAAAAAAATCACCAGAAAAATCGGCAGCTCCTCCCGAAACGAATACCCCGCCTTGGTCACGCCCATCCACATATTCACCCCGGCCACAATCAACCACACCACGCAAAAGATCGCAGTCGCCGCTCCCATCGCCCCACGCGCGCCAATCATCTTCCCCACACCCAGATACAATCCCCAAACCACAAACCCCGCCAAAATAATCAAGGCCGTCCGCATCCCACCCTCCAGTCCACCCTCTCCCGGCGTACGCGAACAATACAACAACTTTCGCTCGATATAACAAATGTCATCCCGAACGAAGCGAGGGATCTGCTTTTTTCAAACCAATCTCGGTCGACTACGCCAGCCATCATCTCGATGCCGCGATCCCGATGCTCTTGGTAATTCGCTTCCCTTTCGAGCTATGATTCACCGCTCGATCAGCGCACGCGTGCCAAAGCGCCGAAAGGATTCCCCATGCGCCAGAAAAATAAATTCGCAGACTGCCGCGTCCACTGCATCGCGTGCCTGCTTAGCTTCGTCGTGCTCTGCGCCGCCATTCCCACCCGCGCCGCCGATAAATCCACCGCCCCGCAACTCATCGCGCTCGCCAAATCGGGCAGCCCCACGCTGCGCGACGCAATCACCACGACGTTCGACGCCAAGGATCTAAAGGCAGGCACCGCCTGGATCGGACGCGGTCCCGACTTTTTCTTCGCCATAGAGTCATCCGCAAAGCCCGTTCTCTTCATCGATGACGCTCCGGGTCCGCAAATGCAGCAACTCGCAAGTTCCAATCTCTGGTGCGCCGTCGGCCGCATCGAGCAACTCGGCAAACTCCATTCCTTCCACTATGTCGTAGACGGCCAGAAATTCGGCGGCCGCCTCGACCTCCCCGCCTTCACGCCCGATTCTTACCAGCAACCCAGCGTTCCGTCCGGCCAACTCTCCGACAAAATCGTTCACACCAGCAAAATCTACGACGGCATGAAAAGTGAATACTGGATCTACGTTCCCGCACAGTACGATCCCAAAAGTCCAGCCGCACTGATGGTCTTCCAAGACGGCCAGTGGTATCTCGACCGCAACGGCAACAACCCAGCCCTGAACGTGATCGACAATCTGATCGCCCAAAAGAAAATCCCCGTAATGATCGCCATCTTCATCAGTCCAGGCGACATCACCGACTCCCCCAACACCCCCACATTCAACTTCGTGAAAGCCTATTCCGAAAAATGGGAGCGCACCCTCAAAGACTCGATGCGCAGCACGCTTTACGACACCGTAAGCGACCGCTACCCGCGCTTCCTCCGCGATGAAGTCCTCGCCGAAGTCGCCGCCAAATACAACCTCCGCAAGGACGCCTACAGCCACGCCATCACCGGGCTCTCCTCCGGCGGGATCTGCTCCTTCAACGCCGCATGGCAATTTCCCGACCAGTTCAGCCGCGTCATCTCCTGGATTGGCAGCTTCTCCAGCATCCAATGGAAAGAAGATCCCGCCAACCCTGACGGCGGCCAGGACTACCCCGACAAAATCCTCCGCGAACCAAAGCGCAACATCCGCGTCTGGCTGCAGGACGGCTCTGAAGATCTGGATCTGCGTTACGGCAACTGGCCGCTAGCCAATCTCCGCATGGCCAATGCCCTCAAGGCCAAGGAGTACGACTTCCACTTCAGCTTCGGCAAAGGCACCCACAACTCCGCCCATGGCGCCGCCGAATTCCCCGCCGAAATGACCTGGCTATGGCGCGACTACGACCCCGCCAAAACCGAACAAACCTACAATCCCGATCCAGCCGAGAAATCCAAGCCTCCGTTCCGAGTCGCCATCACCAACCGCCCCACCGAATAGACCATCCGATGTAGTGGGCGGTCTTTAGACCGGCCACCGCCCTTTTCTGCCACAAAGTCGAGCAACAATTTGCCCAGACATCCAAGGCCCGCCAAGACCCGTATTCGAATGATTCCTCAGCCATCCCGCACATTTAGCTGGACTTAATAATTATCAATTGACAGCTGACTTAAGAGTATGTTATATTGTAATTAACAGTCGCCGGTGACCGACGCGGCGAACTCCTCGATCATGAGCAGTGGTCCGGTCAATTCGTTCCCGTCCAACACACCCGTCACAACCAACCGTCTCAAAAGAGCCCTTCTTTTAACTCCTTTAGGATCCGCACTTACAGGAAAGGCGTCCGTAACTCATTTAGAATCCGCACTTACGAAAAAAGGCGGGGGGGAAGGGTCGGCTTTTGCTCGCTAAGCTGCGCCTCAAGTTTGGCACGGCCGCGCGGCCGGCGAGACGCTTCAGTCTCCCTGCTCAGTGCGCTGCCTGCGCATCCATCCATTGCTTAATGTGCCCTTCCAGGACGTCCAGGGGCACCGATCCCTGCTCGAGGACCGCATCATGAAACGTGCGCACGTTGAAATTGGCCCCCAACTTCTTCTCCGCCGCCGTGCGCAACTCCCGTATCTTCAACTGTCCCAATTTGTAAGCCAAAGCCTGTCCCGGCCACACGATATACCGGTCCACTTCCACCGTAATGTCCTGGTCGGTCTTGCCGGTGTTGTCCTTGAAGAATTGGATGGACTGCTCCCGAGTCCAGCCCATTGAATGCATCCCGGTATCCACCACCAGGCGCACCGCCCGCCACATCTCGTAGCTGAGCTGCCCGAACTTCGAGTACGGATCCTTCAGCAATCCCAATTCTTCCCCGAGGCTCTCGCCATACAACGCCCACCCCTCGACGAACGCCGAGTAGCCCACATGCTTCCGGAATTCCGGTACATTTTCCATTTCCTGCGCCAGCGAAAGCTGCAAATGGTGCCCCGGCACCGACTCATGCAGCGAAAGCGCCTCCATCTCGTACTTCGGGCGGGCATGCAGATTGTAGGTGTTGACGAAATAGCAGCCCGGCCTTCCCACGGCAGGCGATCCCGGCTGGTAATACGCGGTCGTCTGCGAAGGCGCCTTGAAATCCGGAATCGGGCAAACGCCGTACGGCAGCCGCGGCAGCTTCCCGAATTCGTGCGCCAGTTCCGGATCAATTTTCTTGCCAATGATCCGGTAGCCATTCACAAGATCGTCCGGCTGGTCGTAATAGAACTGCGAATCGGTGCGCAGAAACTCGGTGAATTCGTGAAAGCTCCCTTTGAAACTCACCGACGCGATGACCTTGTCCATCTCCGCGCGAATCCGTTTTACTTCCGACAACCCGATTTCGTGAATCTGCTGCGGCGTCAAATCCGTCGTGGTTTGCCACCGAACGTGGAACGCATACGCTGCGGTTCCGTTGGGCAACGCCGTTGCCGCAATGTTTTCGCGGCACGCGGGCAGGTACGTCGACGCTACGTAGTCATGGAGTTTTTGAAACGCGGGCGCAACCGCGCTGGTGTAAATCTTCTTGGCCTGATCGGTCAGCCTCGCACGGTCGGCATCGGAAAATGCGTTCGGAAATTCCGTGAACGGCTGCAGCAGCGCACTCGCCAGTGGATCGGCCGGAATTAGATCGGCGATCTGTTTCGGCACGTCGCGCATCGTGATCTTGGGAGGTGTGTAACCACGCTTCAATCCTTCTTGCAGCAGCGCCATCTGCTGCTCCACCGACGCTGGCAGCGCCTTCATCCGCACCAAAATGGTTTCGTATTCCGCGACAGTGTGATGCGGCGTGCTCTCCAGCGTGTCCGCAGCCCCTTGCTGAATCCCTTCCATCTGGTTCAGCGGCATCCACAAACTTCGCGGCACCACGAAACGGAACGGCAGCGGATCATCGCCATACTGCAACCCTTTGTCCGACGTCTCCAGCAGTTGCGCATACAGATCGAAATTGAGTTTTTCACTTTCCGGCAAAGCATCGCGATGAATCGCCTTCAGTTCCGCGATGCTCTCGGCCAGATGCTTCTTCCTGCGCTCAATCCCCGCAGGCGAATCGTCAGTCCATCGATCGTTCTGTCCGGGATAGCCGACCTGCGTCGCAACCTCCGGATACTCCTGCATCCATCGTTTCCAGTCCGCTTCGAGATACGCCCGAAACTTGCGGGTCTCTTCGGTCTGCGCGTCAGCGGCCGAGCCAGCTCTTGCGTCACTCAGAATCATCATCGGAACAATCAGCAACGCGCTACCCAGACCCATTGCTGCCATCGCAAACACTCGCATCACGCATTCCTCCTAGCCGCCACTAAGTCCTTTTCGCGCTCTCGCGCCAGCATTACGATCAACCGCGCGGTCTCTTCCACATCCATCGCCGTGTTGTCTACGATCACGGCGTCTGCCGCGCGCACCAGCGGCGAAACCTTGCGCTCGCGATCGCGTTTGTCACGCTCCCGAACCTCCTCCAGAACCTGGAAAACCGTCTGGGTATCGCCGTTTTCCTGGTGCTCTTTCCAACGCCGCTCCGCACGCACCTCCGGCATAGCATCGAGAAAAATCTTCAGCTCTGCGTTGGGAAAAACGACCGTACCGATGTCGCGCCCTTCCATCACCACTCCACCACCCGCACCAGCGCGCTGCTGCTCAGCCACCAGGACGTGCCGCACACCTGCGATGGTTGCCAGCCGCGACGCGGCCTGCGCCACTTCCCCGGTGCGAATCGCATCGGTGACATCCACACCATCCAAAAAGACATCGTTTTTCGATCCGGCTCGCTCTTGCTCCGGCGTTGGCGCCTTCAACTCGATATGGGTTTCGGCCGCCAGCCGCTCAAGCTGCTCTTCCTTGTCGAGAGAAACTCCGTGTTGCAATGCCTTCAGAGCGAGCGCGCGATACATAGCACCGCTGTCGAGATACAAGTACTCGAGGACGCCGGCAATGCGGCGCGCCACGCTGCTTTTCCCCGAACCTGCGGGTCCGTCAATGGCGATGGTTAGTCTGGGCATGAGTTGGCAATGGACCGCGATACTTTACTACGGTTCACGACGACTGGCTGGGACTATGTCTTCATTGAGGAGTCGGCTGGCCGGGCTAAAGCCCGGCGCCAACATTGCTTCGGAAAAGCTGGCGCGGCTCTGTATGCCGCGCGGCGTCACTGTGGACTTTCAACTGTCGACTGTAAACTTCCTAGAAGCCCATGATGTTATAGCCGCAATCGACGTAGATGGTCTCGCCGGTGATGCCGGAGCCGCCGTCGGAAAGAAGGAACGCGGCGGTCGTGCCGACTTCCGCGGGGTCAACGTTGCGCTTCAAGGGGGCGCGCTCTACCTGGGTCTTCAGCATGTCGCCAAAATTGGATATGCCGCGCGAGGCCAGCGACTTGATCGGCCCTGCGGAAATAGCGTTCACGCGGATCGCTTTGGGCCCTAGATCGTTGGCGAGGTAGCGAACGGTCGCTTCCAGAGCGGCTTTCGCGACACCCATCACGTTGTATCGCGGCACGACCTTTTCCGCGCCATAGTAAGTCAGCGTCACGATCCCGCCACCCGCCGTCATTAAAGGCAGCGCTCCGCGCGCCACCGCGATCAGCGAATACACGCTGATATCGTTCGCGATGCGGAATCCCTCGCGCGTGGTATTGACGAAATCGCCTTTCAGGTCGCTCTCGGGCGCGAAGCCGATGCTGTGCACCAGCCCGTGCAACACACCATATTTTTCCTTGAGTTGATCAAACAACTTGGCGATCTGATCGTCCTGCGTCACATCGCACATGAATCCTGCGGCGCCCGGCAAGTCCGCGATCAAGTCTTTGGCCTCGAGTTCCAGGCGCTCGTTTTGATAGGTGATCGCCAGTCGCCAGCCAGCCTGTTGCAGCTTCTGCGCGATCGCCCAGGCGATGCTGCGCTTGTTCGCCAGTCCAAAAATCACCGCTGTCTTCTGCGTTTCGCTCATTTCCCCTCTCGCGAATTGATTTCAGCCACTTCTTTAGATTCGATGGAATGCGCGCTCGATTTCCTTTACCGAATAACGCAGCACCACGGGACGGCCGTGCGGGCAGCTCATCGGGCAATCCGTTTTCGCCAGAGCGCCGAGCAGCCATTCCATTTTTGTTTGGTCGAGCGGCATGTTCACCTTGATCGCTGCGTGACATGCGGTCGAAGCTGCGATTTTTGCTTGCAGCGTTTCGATGGAGATCGCCGCGTTTTCGCGTTCGATGCCATCGAGGATTTCGGTCAGCAGCTTTTCCGCGTCGCCGTTGGCTACGCCCGCAGGCACCGCCTGGATCGCGACGCTGCGTGGGCCCATGGGTTCGACCTCGAAGCCGTTGGCCGAGAGCTCTTCGGCAATTTTTTCGTAGATCACCAACTGCCGCGGTGCAAGCTCCAGAATCATGGGCATCAGCATCCGCTGGCTTTCGACTTTGCCGGCGCGGCGCGCTTCCAGGTGCTGCTCGAACAGCACACGCTCGTGGGCCACGTGCTGGTCCACGATCCACAGGCCTTCGCCGTTCACCGCGACGATGAAACTCGCGCTCACTTGACCGAGTGGTTTGAGATCGGCGATTTCGTCGGGGTGCGGCAGCCGCGCGGGCGTTTCGCTACCTGCCGCAGCGAAATTCGCTGCCCAGTTTGGTTCCGCGGAAGCCCTTCGCATCCCTTCGGGCCGCTCAGGGTTAACCGGCGCTACCAATCCACCAGCAGCGCTGTAGGAGTCTCCGGAATCGAACGAAAAACGCTGCGGGACGGGGCGCTGCGGGGCGCCCGTTAGATCGAAGCCGCCGTCGGAACCAACGCCGGAGCCGAGGCCGATTTCTTGCAACGCCGGAATGACGGCTCGCGGGACTTCGATGCCGTTGCCGGGCGTGATTTGAGCCTTGCCGACAGCGGCGGCATCCGATTCGGAACCATTCGTCGGCGTCGCCAAGGCGGCGCCCACTCCGGCCGCAGCTGCGAAGCTGGCGATCGGCCGAGCTCCCATGAGCACCTGGCGAATGGCGTCGCGCGTGAAATCGTGCACGAATTGCGAGCGGCGAAAGCGCACCTCAATTTTTGCTGGGTGCACGTTGACATCGACTTCGTCGTAGGGCATTTCGAGGAATAGGAGCGTCGCGGGAAAAACATTGCCAGGGAGAATATTGCGATAAGCTTCGTGAATCGCGTGCAGAATCAGGCGGTCACGGACCAAGCGGCGATTTACGAAAACATAGATGCCGTTGCGATTGGGGCGCTGGATTTCCGGGCGCGACGTGAAACCGTAAACACTGATTCGTGCGCTCTCTTCGCTTGGTTCGAGCTCGGGTTCGGTGATGGCCGCGCGAAAGGCTGCGGAAGCCGTGGGAATCTCCACGAGTTCATCGAGCGCTTGCTTGCCGAATAGCTGGTACACGCGATCAGCGAGCCGCTCGACTGGCGCGCAATCGACAATTTGCTGCGTCGGCGTTGTGAGCACGAATTGTTTGCCTGGGTTAGCGAGCGCGTAGTGCGTGACCAGCGAGGCAATGTGGCCCAGTTCGGTGGTTTCGGACTTCAAAAATTTGCGGCGGGCCGGAACGCTGTAAAAAAGATCCGCGACGCTGACAGTCGTTCCTGCGGGCAGGCCTGCGGATTTTACGCCGACGAGCTTTCCGCCAGCGAATTCGACGCGGGTGCCTTCAGTTTCTGCAGCATCGCGCGTCTCGAGGAGGAGTCGCGAGACCGCCGCGATGGTCGGCATCGCTTCACCGCGGAAGCCTAGCGTGGCGATGGACATCAGATCATCGGCCGAGCGCAGCTTGCTGGTGGCGTGGCGCTCGAAGGCCAGCAACGCGTCGTCGTGCGTCATGCCGTGCCCATCATCGATGACGCGGATCATGCGTTTGCCGCCTGCTTCGACCTCAACGCGGATGGCTTTTGCGCCGGCGTCAAGCGCGTTCTCGAGCAGCTCTTTCACGACGGACGCGGGCCGCTCGACGACTTCGCCAGCCGCGATGCGGTTGGCGACAGCTTCCGGAAGTATGCGGATGCGGCTCACGAAGGCAGTTCCTTGTAGCTAACTGACGGTCGGCCCGTATGAGTGTCCGAGTCCTTAGGAGGTAGGGTCTTCAGCCCCGACGTTCCGGTCGATGCGCTCGCGGCTTTAGCCGCTGAAGCTAGTTGCAGATATTTTTCGGGCGGCGGATCAAGAGCGAATCTTGCGGTGGCCGAGGAAAATAACCAATCTTCAGGCTTGTCCGCGAGTTGCGCGCGCACGGGATTCATCCGGATATATTCAGCCTTTGTCTGCCAATCGCCGAGGTCGCGAACCGTCCAGTCGTGAAATCCATGCTGCCAGATTTCCATTTCGTGGCCGCGCTGCCTGCTGATTTGAAAGGAGCGGCCTCCTTTGATTAACTGAACTGCTTTCTCGAGGCTGGTGGTCGGGCCGGGGGTGAGTAGGAGGTGAAGATGACTGGGCATTACGACGAATTCATGGAGGAAGTAGGCTTTGGCGTCTCGATAGTGGTGTATCGCTGCGATCAAGATCTGGGCTACCTCTGGGATTTGGAAAACGTTGCGGCCTTGCGCGCACCTCGTGGTGACGAAGTAGGACGAGCCGAGAGCTGTGCGGTGGTCTAGCTTCGACATTCAAGAGCTTCCTTCAGGGGCTGAAGCCCGCTTCCTACTGGCATTATACGTCGGGGCTGAAGCCCCGACCTCCTAAAGAAACAGCAGGGAACAAAGATGAATGACGGATGGCTTCGTTTCGCGACCGACTGCTCGGCGGCGGGATGGCCGGATTTTGCACGGACAGGAACGAAGACTGCACTGGTGCGCCCGGAGTGGCTCACGTCTGACCTTTGGTGGCGTCGGGCTTGATGGCTATGCCTAGTTGGTCGAGCTGGTCTTTGTCGACTTCGGATGGGGATTCGGCCATCAGGTCTTGGGCTTGGGTGGTTTTTGCGAAGGCGATTACTTCGCGGATGGATTTTTCGTTGGCTAGGAGCATGACTACGCGATCGAGGCCTAGCGCGATTCCGCCGTGGGGCGGAGTGCCGTACGTCAGGGCGTCCAGGAAGAAGCCAAAGCGGCGGCGGGTTTGTTCTTCGGTCAGGCCCAGGGCTTTGAAGAGGCGGGCTTGGATGTCCTGGCGATGGATTCTTATGCTTCCGGAGCCTAGTTCTACGCCGTTCAAGACCAGGTCGTAGCCCTTGGAACGGACTTCCCAGGGGGTGGTTTCCAGTTTTTCAAGGTCTTCGTCGACTATGCCGGTAAATGGATGCTGGGCGCTGACCCAGGCTTTTTCGGACTCGCTCCATTCGAATAAGGGGAAGCCGGTTAGCCAGAGAAATTTCCATTGCGTCTTGTCGATTTGGTTCAGAGCTTCGCCTAATTGGAGGCGCAGTTGGCCTGCTACTAGAGCGGCGGCTTCGGTGCCTTTGATTTGCGTTTTGGCGGAGACGGCCACGACGAGATCGCCTGTTTTGGCCTCGCAAGCCTTCGCTAGTTTCGCTACGTTTTCTGGACCGATCAATTTCTCGACCGTGGAAGTTGTACCTTCGGCGGCGACTTTGACGAAGTACGCGCCTTTGGCGCCTGCCGACTTTGCTTTTTCGGTTAGCTCGTCGAGTTGCTTGCGCGAATAGCTTGCTGCACCTGGAGCGGCGAAGGCGAAGACATTGCCTTCGATCTGCAATTTTCCCGTGGCTTCTGGCGGGAAGCATTCGGTTACTTCGTGCAACTCCATGCCGAAGCGCATGTCGGGCTTGTCGCTGCCGTATTTGCGGATGGCGTCTTTGTAGAGCATGTGCGGGAACGGGGCGCTGGCTTTCACGCCGGCGACCGCGCAGGCGCGGACCATCACTTGCTCCATCACGTGGAAAATGTCTTCCTGGCGGGGGAAGGACATTTCGACGTCGAGTTGCGTGAATTCCAGTTGGCGGTCGGCGCGCTGGTCTTCATCGCGGAAACATTTGACGATTTGAAAGTAGCGATCGAGGCCGCCGATCATCAGAATCTGCTTGAAAATCTGTGGCGATTGCGGGAGCGCGTAAAACTGCCCGTGATGGACGCGGCTGGGAACGAGAAAGTCGCGCGCACCTTCCGGAGTGGAGCGCGTGAGCATGGGAGTCTCGATTTCGAGGAAACCCATCTCGTCCATGGTCTTGCGAATCTCGAGCAGGACCTTGTGGCGCAGTGCCAGGTTGCGATGCGGTCTCGGGCGGCGGAGGTCGAGATAGCGGAAGCGCAGGCGCGTTTCTTCAGCGGCGTTGATTTCGTCTTCGATCGGGAATGGCGGGGTTTTTGCGTTGTTCAGAACGCGCAGCTTCGTGGCGACGATTTCGATTTCGCCGGTGGCCAGGTCGGGATTCGCCTTTTGGCGCTGGATTACCTTGCCTTCGACCGCGACCACGTATTCGCTGCGGACGTGTTCGGCTTTGGCGTGGGCTTCGGGTTGCGTTTCTTTGTTGCAGACGACCTGAACGATGCCGGTGCGGTCGCGGACGTCCAGGAAGAGGAGGTTGCCGAGGTCGCGGCGTTTAGCTACCCAGCCTAGAACTACGGCGTCTTTGCCGGCGTCGGTGGCGCGAAGGGCGCCGGCGTAGTGGGTGCGTTGCAGCTTGCCTAGAAAATCGAACAAGGTCGTGGTCCTTTTTCGTGGTTACGTGCGTGATCTATTGTACGCGATGCGCGCCGTCTTACTCTAAACCCCGCCCTCTCGGAGAGGGCGGCTACAAGTGCTCCGAAGACGGGTCTAAAGACCCGCCACTACAACTTCGCGTCCGACATTGACTGGCGCAGGTACTCGATTATTTCTGGTTCTGGGAGCTTTTCTTGGGTGCCGTCGGCTAGCGTTTTTAGCGTCCAGAGGCCTTCGCTTACTTCGTTGTCGCCCAGGATCAGGGCGAATTTTGCGCCTAGCTTGTCGGCATGGCTTAGAGCTTTGCCGAATTTCAGCTCTGTGGGCGGTAATTCTACGCTGAAGCCGGCTTGGCGGAGATCTTTTGCGGTGCGAACGGCGGCGGCGTAGGCGTGCTCGCCCATCCAGGCGATGTAGACATCGAGTGACTGGCGGCTCTTGACTGGTACGCGGCTCGATGTTGCTCCGCCCGCTGCATTCGCGGATTCGGATTGGCGGGCTTGTTCCTGCAGCGAGAGAATCAGGCGGTCTTCGCCGATAGCGAAGCCGATGCCTTTTGTTGGCGGGCCACCAAGGAGTTCGACCAGGCCGTCGTAGCGGCCGCCGCCGCAGACTGCGTTTTGCGAGCCCAGGCCTGGGGCGGTGATTTCGAAAGTCGTGCGCATGTAGTAGTCGAGGCCGCGGACCAGACGCCAGTTTTCGCGATAGAGGATGCCCCGGAGTTGGAGTTGACGTTTAACGGCGGTGTAGTGGGCTTTGCATTCGTCGCAGAGGTGGTCGGCGATGTGCGGGAGCTTGGCGATGATGGCTTGCTCGGATTCGAGCTTGGAGTCGAGGACGCGGAGCGGGTTGGTGTCGATGCGGCGTTGGGAGTCTGGGCCTAGCTGGTCTTTTACTTTGGTTAGCTCGGCGCGAAGGAGTTCGACGTAGGCAGGGCGGCAATTTGGGGCGTTGTGGCCGATGGAATTTATGTCGAGTTCGATGCCTTTTAGTTCGAGCTTGTCGAAGAAGGTCATCAACATTTCGATGAGTTCGGCGTCAATGGCAGGGGCGTCTTGGCCGCCGAGGACTTCTGCGCCGATTTGGTAGAACTGGCGATAGCGGCCTTTTTGCGGACGCTCGCGGCGGAACATTGGGCCGGTGTAGTAGAGCTTCACGGGCTGAGGGAGCTGCTGCATGGAGTGCTCGATGTAGGCGCGGCAGACGCTGGCGGTGGCTTCGGGGCGGAGGGAAATGCTTTCGATCGTGATTTGATTCGCCGTTTTCTTGCCTTCTTCCAAGAATTGTGAGAAGTCGGCATCCTTCACGTTCTCTGTAACGGCAGCCCATCGTTTCAATGCGGATTGCAAAATCTCGTTGAGTTTCCCGACGCCCGAAATGTTGTCGTTCGTAGGTTCAAGTTCTTTTCCTTGCAAGGCTCGTTGACATTCTGAGACAAGAATTTGGAGCGATAGGAGGGTCCGCCTGACTTGTGCGGGTTCTCTGAAAACGAAGGGATAGACAGTCTCGGCTACAAATAAGTTCCGAATCGACTCTAAATCGTTCGCAGTTTTGTACATCTCCTTGGAAACGATATCCGTGTCAGTTCCGACTGAACGTTGAAAGAGCTCTGTTGGCTCGAAGATCGGAACGCGGATTTCGCCGAACCCGAAAGTGGAAAAAACAGCGTTCGCGGTTTGCTCAACCTTATTCCAGAGGGCGGTTTCTGGGGGAAGGAGGTCGCGGGTGCCCTTTATGGCTTGGAATTTGGATTTGTTGGCCATGGAAAGACTAAGAGAGATTCCTCTCTGCGCGGGCCGACGCGTTCACAGGAAGTGAACGCGGAAGAAAAAATCGGCCCGCTCCGTTCGGAATGACGGTGTGGTTGGCTGTGACGGCGTTGCGATGGTTGGCGTGTGGGTGCGGACGGGCACGGCGTGCCGTGCCCCTACGAGTTTGCTCGCTCACTCGGTGGGTTCCTCGCGGTAGATGTTTTTGTAGGCTACGTAGCGTTTGGCGTATTCGTCGATGGCGGCTTGGTCGATTGGCGTCAGAGTGCGCTTGATTTTGCCGGGATGGCCTACTACTAGGCTGTTTGGGGGGATTTCGGTGCGCTCCAGGATTAGGGTGCCTGCGGCTACTATACTGCCTTCGCCGATGGTCACACCATTCAGGATGATCGAGCCCATGCCGATCAGGCAGCGGCTGGCTATGTTGCAGCCGTGGAGGGTGACGCTGTGACCTATGGTTACGTCGTCGCCCAGGATTAGCGGGTATTCGTCGCGCATTACGTGGAGGACCGAGGCGTCTTGGATATTTGTGCGGGCGCCTACGCGGATGTAGTTAACGTCGCCGCGGATTACGGTGCAGGGCCAGACGCTGGAGTCGGCGCCGATGACTACGTCGCCGATGATGACGGCGGCGGGGTCGATGTAGGCGGATGCGGCGATTTCGGGCCGCTTGCCGCGATAGGGTCGGATCACTGGAAACAGTTCCTCAGGGGGTGAAGCCCCAATTGCTCGCCGCTGTTTTTGTCGGAGCTGAAGCTCCGACCCCTACGGGTCATGCTAACCCTTTGATTTGCCCGGAGTTACGGGCGGGCACGGCGTGCCGTGTCCCTACAGGATGGACGTTCGGTCGCGACGACACGCACGGTCGGTAGGTCAAGATAGCACCCGTTGCGGGAACTGACAAGAAAGCGCAACGAGAAGAAGGCTGGTCGGAACGAAATGCGACAAAGGATATCTCGAGTTTTGCACGACGTCGAGTCAGGTCGTTATGCGCTGTTCGAGAACTACTTTTATGGTGTCGCCCGCCTTTTTTCCAGTAGCCCGCAATATTTCCGCTTTCACGGGAAGCTTGTGAGTCCCGTCACCTAGAGCCATGAATGAGCTTCGAAACGGGTGTCCGTTAATTTTGCCTTTGACCTTAACGAGACCGCGGGTTCCAAAGAACTTAACGGAATCCGGCCAGACGACATAAGTCCAACCACCTTTTTTCGAGCTCTTCTGCAATTTGGCCGTGAACGATTTCTGAAGCATTTGTCTTCCTGCGCTTTTCATCGCCATGTACCCGTCTCGCACGACTGCGCAGATGTCCACGCGGCTAGTCGATCGTGACGCTCGGCCCCTGAGTCGTCGAGCCTAGTTCGGCTAGGCGGGCGGTTACGGCGTGAGCTACTCCGTAGAGGCTTTTTGCTACTGCGGAGTCTTTGCCTTGGGCGGCTACTGGTTTGCCGGTGTCGCCGCCGATGCGGATGCGCGGGTCGATTTCGATTTCGCCCAAGACTGGGACGCCGTATTCGCGGGCGGTCTTGGCGCCTTCGCCGTGGCCGAAGATGTCGATGGGCTTGTCGCAATGGGGGCACGTGAAGGTGCTCATGTTTTCGACTACGCCGAGGACTTCTACGTTTACCTGGCGGAACATTTCGATGGCTTTGCGGACGTCGGCCAAGGCTACTGTCGAGGGCGTGGTGACTACGACTGCGCCAGTTACTGCTACTGTTTGGATTAGCGTTAGTTGGACATCGCCCGTGCCTGGTGGGAGATCGATCAGGAGATAGTCTAGTTCGCCCCAGATTACGCTGCGTAGGAATTGCGTGATGATGCTGTGGAGCATGGGGCCGCGCCAGATCATGGGCTTGTCGCCGGGATTCAGCAGGCCCATCGAGATCATTTTTATGCCTTGGACTTCTACTGGGTAGATGCGCTTTTCGGCGGTGGCTCTGGGCTCTTCGAGGGTGCCTAGCATGATAGGGACGTTGGGGCCGTAAACGTCGGCGTCGAGCAAGCCTACTTTGTGGCCTAGTTTCGCGAGGGCTAAGGCTAGATTTACGGCTACCGTGGTTTTGCCTACGCCACCTTTGCCGCTGGCGACGGCTACTAAATTTTTTACGCCGGGGATTGGATAGCGTTCCGGCATTGGTTGGGGGGCTGGTCCTGGCGGCATTTTGTTGTTCTCCTGAATCTTGTCGCTAATTGTCATTCCGAGCGCAGCGAGGAATCTGCTTTTCTCGGATACGGCGTAAACCATTCTTCAGCGAGATCGTTCCAAACAGGGTTTCTGCTCTCGACCAATGCAATTTTTTTCGCGCGACTGTAAAACTTGATGTGTTTCTCACGAGCGATAGCGGCCTTTGCGTCTCGATATGTCTCGAAATAGACGAGGCGATGAATGCGGTACTGGCTGGTGAAGCCGGGGACGGCGCCCTCTCTGTGCTGTTTGACTCGTTCGAGAAGTTGATTCGTGATTCCAGTGTATAGCGTACGCAAGCGACTGGCCAAGATGTAGACGTAATACGTTCTCTCCATGCTAAAACCGTAAAAGCAGATTCCTCGCTTCGCTCGGAATGACAATACCCTGCAATTGCGCTCCGATCATGAGTTGATGCCGTGGCATTTTTTGTATTTCTTGCCGGAGCCGCACGGGCAGGGATCGTTGCGGCCTACTTTGGCGGCGGCGCGGACTGGTTTTGGTGGTTCGGCCTGGGCTGCGCCGGTTTGATACTGCAAATCCTTTTGTTGGCGCTGTTGTTTGCGTTCGAGCTGGCGGGCTACGTCGGGCAGACGTTGCGATGGAGGCTCCGATGCGCGGGCTGCGGCGCTGGCTACAGCTGCTTGCGCGCCACTTGTACGCTGTGGGAGCGCTTGCGTGCTTGGCGCGGGCGGGCGCGGGGGCTCGGGTCGCGGCTGAACCGCTTGGCCGGGCTGCTCGCCTTGCTGAATCTGGATGTGGTAGAGGTAGCGGATGGTTTCGTTGTCGATGCGCGCCATCATGTCTTCGAAGAGGACGAAGGCTTCCTTCTTGAACTCGACAATTGGATCTTTCTGGGCGTAGCCACGGAGGCCGATGCCTTCTTTCAGGTGGTCGAGGGAGAGGAGATGGTCTTTCCATTGCGAATCGACTACGTCGAGGATGATGCGGCGCTCTAGCCAGCGCATCAGGTCGGCGCCGAATTGCTTTTCTTTTTCTTCGTAGCGCTTGACGACGGCTTCGGCGGCAGAGTCGGTCAGCAGATCGTGGGCTAGCGTTTCCGGGTTGGCGCCGGCGGCCTTGGCGTCTACGCCGAATTGTGCGTTCACTTCCGCTAGAAATTGCGTGGTGTTCCACTGGTCGGGATGCTGCTCGCGGGGGCAGTAGGTGTTCACGAGCTCGCGGGCTACGTCTTCGGCGATGCCCAGGACGTAGTCGCGCTGGTCTTTGCCCTCGAGCGCGGAGCGGCGAATGGCATAGATCGTCTCGCGCTGCTTGTTCATCACGTCGTCGTATTCGAGCAGGTGCTTACGGGCGTCGAAGTTTTGCGCTTCGACCGATTTCTGGGCGTTTTCGATGCGGCGGGAAATCAGGCCGGACTCGATGGGTACGCCCTCGGTCATGCCCAGACGGAACATCAGGGCTTTGACGCGTTCGCCACCGAAGATGCGCATCAGGTCGTCTTCGAGCGAGAGGAAGAAGCGCGAGGAGCCGGGGTCGCCCTGGCGGCCGGCGCGACCGCGCAGCTGGTTGTCGATGCGGCGGGCTTCGTGGCGCTCGGTGCCGAGAATGTGGAGGCCGCCTAACGCTACGACTTCGTCGTGCTCGGCTTTGCACTGCTGCGCGAAGTCCTCGTAGACCGGCTTCCACTGGTCGGCGGGGACTTGGAATATTTTGCCTTCGTGCTGAAACAGCACCATCGGCGCGGCGATCGGCTGCGCAACTTCCCCGGTGGCGTTGATGCTCGCACTCTCGGCGGCGATGACCGCCGGCGCGGAAGCGTAGGGCATGGCCATTTTGTTTTTCAGGAAATGATCACGGGTCATCTGCTCGGGGTTGCCGCCGAGCAGGATGTCGGTGCCGCGGCCGGCCATGTTGGTGGCCACGGTTACGGCGCCTTTGCGGCCTGCCTGCGCGACCACCCGCGATTCGCGCTCGTGCTGTTTAGCGTTGAGGACCTGGTGCGGGATGCCAGCCTGCTTCAGGATGTCGGCGATCGCTTCGGATTTTTCGATCGAGATGGTGCCGACGAGAACCGGCTGGCCGCGCTCGTGGAAATGGCGGATGCCGTTGGCGTAAGAATCGTCTTCCTGCATGATGCCGTTGACCACCGCATGGAATTTCTCTTTTTCGGTGCGATAGACCACGTCGGGATATTCTTTGCGGATCAATGCGCGGTTGGTTGGAATCACGACGACATCGAGATTATAAATTTTTGCGAACTCGGCAGCTTCCGTTTCCGCGGTGCCGGTCATGCCGGAGAGCTTCTTATACATGCGGAAATAGTTTTGGAAGGTGATGGTCGCGAGGGTCTGGTTCTCGCGCTCGATCTTGACGTTCTCTTTGGCTTCGACGGCCTGGTGCAATCCATCGGACCAGCGGCGACCGGGCATCTGGCGGCCGGTGAACTCGTCGACGATGATGACTTCGCCGTCTTTCACGACGTAATCGACGTCGCGCTTGTAGAGAGCGTGGGCGCGCAAGGCCTGGTATACGTGGTGAATCACTTCCATGTGCGCGGGGTCGTACAAGTTGCCCAGGCTAAGCAGGCGCTCGCACTTGCTGACGCCTTCTTCGGTCAGCGTGGCCTGGCGATGCTTTTCGTCAAGCGTGTAGTCGATGTCCTGGATCAGCTTGGGGATGATTTTGTCGATCTTGTAGTACTTGTCGGTGGATTCCTCGGCCGGGCCGGAGATGATGAGCGGGGTGCGCGCTTCGTCGATGAGGATGGAGTCGACTTCGTCGACGATGGCGAAGTGATGGCCACGCTGAACGCAATTCGCGAGGTCGTACTTCATGTTGTCGCGTAGGTAGTCGAAGCCGAACTCGTTGTTGGTGCCGTAGGTGATGTCTGCGCCGTAGGCCGCGCGGCGCTGTTCGTCGTCGAGATCGTGCACGATTACTCCCACGGAGAGGCCGAGGCCGCGATAGAGGGCGCTCATCCATTCGGCGTCGCGGCGGGCGAGGTAATCATTCACGGTGATGATATGGACGCCGCGTCCGGCGAGAGCGTTCAGGGCGGCGGGCAGCGTGGCGACGAGTGTTTTTCCTTCGCCGGTTTTCATTTCGGCGATTTTGCCGTCGTGCAGCACCATGCCGCCGATCAGCTGCACGTCGAAATGGCGCATGTTCAGAAAGCGGCGGCCGGCTTCGCGCGCCAGCGCAAACGCCGGGACCAGAACGGGCTCGAACGCTTTCTGCATCAGGTCGCGGAAGGTCGGTTCGCTAGGATCGGCCTCCTTGAGAGGCTCCTGAACCTGCTCTTTCAGGGCGAGAAAACGCAACTTGAGATCTTCGTCGCTGAGCGTCTTGATTTCGGCCTCGAGCGCGTTGATGGCCGCAACCAGCGGCTGCAATTTCTTGACGTCACGCTCGTGCTTGGTGCCGATAAATCGCGCTATAACGCCGTCTACGAGCTTTGCTGCATCCATGAATAGTTTCGCCGTTTCCTGACGGTATTCGACCGCGCTGTGCGCACCGACCGCAACGAGATGACCAGCGCAAACCTTTATTCTATCTGTTTCGATGCGCGGACGCCAAGAATGTGGCGTATTGATGCGAAATTGGGCGCGGCGGGAATTGTGGACCTAACGCGTACGGTAACGGCTACCCGCAGGCACGGGAGTTTCGGATGGCTCGGCCACGTCGTCGCCGCTGGCCGACGCGCTGGGAGCAGACAAGCTTTCGGCCAGCAGGCGACGCAGGCGGCTGCGTTCGTCGAGGTTCATGTCCACGATTTCGAAGGCCATGTCCTGGGCACGATAGTCACGCATGAGCGCGGTGGCTTGGAGGTTGCGCATGCCGACCTGAAATTTGAGTTGTACTGGCGTTCCGGGGGCCAGGTGACGGCTGATGGTAGCGACACCGCCCGTAAGGCTGGCGGTCTTGATCTGCAAGCTGCAGGCCTCTTTCAGGTTGGTGCTGACCGCGGTGACCGGCTTATTGAGGCGCACGCGCTTGTGGCGGCGCTGGCGGACGAACTTGCTGTTCTGTGACATATCCAGCGGGGCGAGAGTCAGGTCAGCCTCATCCAGCCCGCCATGAGGTAGAAATGCGATAGCCCAGGCGGGATCAAGTTTTTCAAGCGCTTGCCACGCGGCGATGCGAAGTTCCTGCGGCTGAATCCAACCCATAAATTTCTTTGCCTCTACAATGCGCTTTAGAGCGGTGATGGATTCCGGGGCGTTAATGCGGCCCAGCGCTTCGACTGCTTTGACGCGCAGATAAATCCCGGCGCCAGCAGGCAAGTCGCCGTCGGCGATGGTGAGCAGGCGGCCGAGGGCGTCGCGATCTTCGGTGACACCGATTTCGTCGATGGCCAGCGGCATGACCAGAGGATCGAGGTGATCCAACAACTCGAGCAGGAGGCAGCAGCGACCCGGAGCCCCGCTGGCGGAGATCTGGCGAAGGACGCGGTCTTGCGAAGTACGCGGAAAGTCTTTCATGCGCGATGGCAGGAACACCTGCACGGCTTGCGGATCGAGCCTGCACAGCAGACCCACCATTTCGACAGCCTCGGCGACGGGCCCGCCGCGCACGGTGCTGCGCAGGTACTGCACACCTTCTTCGCCAACATCGGCGGCCAGGTTGGCGACATGTTCGGCATCGTCTCTTAAGCTGCAACGGTTGAATCTTGTCGCCAGCTGCTCCATCGTCGCTTGCGGCAGCATCTTGAGAACGCTGGTCAGACCCGCGGCGGCCTGGCGGGCGCGTAGTGCTTCTTCGACGAACTCCGGAACGCGTTCCTCGATGCCCATCTTCGAGCGCAGCGCGCGTGCCGTGCCGGGGTGCTGCGCATCGATGCCGGAAAGCAATTCGAGCGCTTGCTCCATGGCGGCATAGCTGCGGCTGGTGGCGGCCTCCTGGCTCAAGCGCACGAAAGCCGCGCTCACGAGGCCTTGAAGTTCGGCGTCCTGCTCGATGTTCAAACGCAAGCCCAGGTGCTGCAATGCCGCGACCAGCAGCTTGGGATCGACCTTGGCGTACAGCTCTGCCATCTGCGAGAGACCCGCAGCGGTTTTCTTGCGGGCGTCGCTTTCGTCGCTGTCGGCGCACGCCGCATAGTTCTGCAGCACACTGATCGCGTCCGCAATATTGCCCTGCTCGATCAACTCGCCAACATAGGACTGCACGTTGCGCGGCGGGATACACCACGCTTCGGTCGAGAGCAGCACGGTACGCTTGCCACTTTCGGGAACGCCGGCCCAGAACTGTCGATCCAGGATTTCGCGGTGCGACTCCACCAACATGCCCGCTTCGCTCATCTTGTCTTCGTGAGCGCCCAGAATCCCGCGAAGAGCTTCGATTTCCTGGTTCATGCGGTCGAGCATCTGGCGGACCGCGTTGACCTGCACGTCGCCCTTTTCGTAACGCTCCAGCGCAAAGCGAATCGCCAGGTGTTCGGCGAGTTTTACGAGCATGGACTGGTCGGGCTTGGCGTTAGGAGCATGGGTCGCCAGCTCCGCGAGCGCCGCCTTCAAGGTGTCCTGGGCACGGCCAGGTAGTTGTGACATCTGCTCGTGAAAAACCCCGGCTGCGGCCATTCCTCCGCCACCACCCGCGCCGACCTGGCCGATGCTTGTCAGGGCGCTGAGAATGCCAAGAATCTCTTCTTCGCTGGGATCGCCACCGTAAGGCCGACCAGAACCCGAACCCCCTCCGCGCCCGGTGCCCGAACCAGTCAGTCCGGTGCCAGGCATCGAAAACAGAGATGGCGAAACTTCGGCGACCGAACCGCTAAAGAAATTCGGGTCGGCGCCCGTGGTATTGCATTGCGCGGGAGCTACTTCGCTTCCGGCGACGCGATGGTAAAAACCGGAGCCCCCGCCACCCTTTCCTCCGCCCCCTGCTCCTCCAGCTCCGGCTCCTCCCCCGGTTCCCTCTCGGGCTCCCCCTCCGGCCCCGCCCTCGCCGCCTCCTCCATTGCCATATCCCGGGCCGTTGCCAGAACCGCCAATTCCACTTGCCGATCCCTCACGGTCCGCACCTTGCGCCGCCGCAATCATTTCCAGCAATTTTTGGGGGTCGTTCAGCCACTGCTTGAATTGATCCTGATCGTCGCCCATCGTCGAGATCGCCAATTGTGCCGCCACGCTGGCGTCGCGGAAGCGCGAGTCCGTGGCCACAAAGCAGATCTCGTTGATACGAATGCCTTGAGCGCCCGTCAGCGCGGACTTCAGTTGCGCGGCTAACTCTGCGGGTTTCGCTTTACCCGTAGGAAACGCCCGCGCAAAGCGGCCCAACTCCTCTTCGGTGACGGACGGAAAGAACTGCACACTGGCGAGACCGGCAGCCGAAAGAAGCTGGGCGAATTGCTTTTCTGCAGGGGAGCCCTCGAGGGGTACTCCATCCAATAGCAATTGATTCCCGGTTGCGCCGAGTAGCAAGCCGCCTTCGGTGCCCACGGGAATCGCCGCGCGGAGTTCGCGCCATGCGGTATCGAGGTGTTCGATCGTGCGGGTGTGTTCGTAGCCGTATAAGCGGGCGAATTTCAGAAGAATGTTCAGGCTTCGCACGAAAGCCCGGCTTGCAGTCGTTTTTGGATCCGCTACTTTCATTCCCCTCCGCCGCCTGCGCCGACGCCTGGGACTACCGCACTAGTACCGTAGAGGCAGCGGCGTACTGCGGCAATGGTACATAGGTTCCATATGCCGCAATCATCACGCGACCACCGGCCGGGAATCTGACCTGCCCGACCGGACGGGTGCTAATACGGAAAAACACCAGGGAGGGGGCGGCGCGAAATGCGTGCACCGCTTGCGTGTTCCACAAACTTACGACATCATCGTTCAGGCCGAGTTCCGTGCTTCCTCGGCGTCTAGTTCCTCATCATGGCCACGCGCCCGCGACGCCGCGTACGGTTCGAAGCTTGCGCCGCCATCGGCAAGCCACCCAGCTCCAGCAACAGCTTGCGCAACTTGGAGCGATCGTCCAGGTCCATCTCGACAAACTCGAAGGCCATTGCTTGCGGGCGCGCCCCGCGCACCATAGCCTGGGCCTTGATGGGACGCATTCCGTGCGTCAGCTTCAAGGTGAGGAGCGACCCGGGGGCCAAGTGGCGGTCTCCCGCACCGATGCCGCCGCCCAGATTCAACTCGGGTATCGCCAGGTGGATGTTTTCGCGCAAATTGGTGGTGGTGGCGGTCAGGTTGCGCGAGAGCTTGAGCCGCGCGTAACGCCGCTGACGGATGACCGAGGCATTGGGATCGGGATCGGTGGGTTCCAGGGTGAGGTCCTTGCGATCGAATCCGCTGGGGGCGAGCTTTTGAAGCGCCATGGTTGTGTCCACGCGCATCAGCGCCTGAGCTGCGGAGATTCGCAATTCCTCGGCATAGGTCCAGCGCCAGAGCTGCCGGGCTTCCATCATCTGTTGGAACAACGGCGCGGCAGCGGAGGCTCGCAGGCGGCCCAGGGCCTCAACGGCTTTCACCCGAGTGAACCCAGGCGTCGAATCGTCCTCGGCAAGTTCGAGAAGCTTGGGGATGCAGTCAGGATGCCCGCTCATGCCCATTTCGTCGATGGCCAGCGGGCGAATCATGACATCCAGCGAATCGTAGAGAGAAATCAGGAGCTGAACGCGGTGATCGACAGGCGCCGACGAAAGTTGGCGAACGATACGGTCATGCGCGGTGCGGGGCCATTGCGACAGTCGCACTGGAAGAATTTTCGCTACCGCGTCGGGAGAAAGCTGCGTCAACAGCCCGACGGTTTCCGCAGCTTCGGCGGCGGGCGCGGTCTGCAACGTTTCTATCAAACGATTGGTGGCGTCTTCGCCAAGCGAGCGTACGATTTCACCCAGCAACTCGCAATCTTCCCGGAAACCGCAGTGCCCGAAGCGATTCGTGACGTAGTGCAACGTCGTTTTCGGCATCAACGCCAGAATTTCTATCATGCCGTCGGCGATGTGGCCGCTGCGCAGGGCTTCTTCCACGAATTCCGGCATGCGTTCTTCCGCTCCGATGCGGGGGCGGAGGCTTTGCGTGGCGCCCGGACGTTGCGCTTCGACGCTGTCGAGCGAAGCCAGCGCCTGCTGCATCGCGGGGTAACAGCGCTTCGACGCCGCTTCCTGGCTGAGCCGCACAAACGCTGCGCTGATCAATGTCTGCAGTTCGGGTTCGCGCTCGATCGCGAGCTGATTGCCCAGGCGCCGAACGCCATCCATCAGCGCGCTTCCGTCACCGCTGCCATATAGTTCAGCGAGGTCGGAGAGACCGATCGCGGTGGTGCGGCGCGCCTCGGGATTCTCGAGTCCGACGCAGGCAGCGTACTTCATTAAAACTTCGTTCACCGTCTTGAGTTCGCCGCGCCGCAGCATATCTTCGAGATACGCGCGCACGTTGCGAGGCGGAACGCACCAAGCCTCGTCGGAAACCAGGACTTCTTTTTTGTTCTCGTCGGGTACCTGTTCCCAGAATTCCTGGTCGAGCAGTTCGGTGTAGGACTGTACCTGGAGTCCCGCATTCGCCATCATCTCTTCCTGCGTGCCCAAAATCTTGCGCAGTCCTTCGATCTCGGCGTTCATCCGATCGAGCAGCTGTTTGACCGCATTTACGCGCAGCTCGCCGCGCTCGTAGCTATCCAGAGCGAATCGTATCGCTACGTGCTCCGCGAGCTTGAGAAGCATCGGCTTATCGGCCTTCTCGGTGGGAGCCTGCGCGGCCAATCCAGCAAGCGCCTGTTGCAGCGTGACCTGCGCGCGCACGGGCATGGCGCTCAGGCGAGCCTGAAAATTCGGTACTTCGCTGCGGGCCTCCGGGTCTTTGCGCGATTTGCCGAGTTGCGCGAAAAGCGCGAGCATTTGCCGAACATCCTCTTCGGCTACGGCGTAGCTTCCCTGGCCGCCTGCACCACCCACGCCCGGCACGCCAAACTCGGAACCTCCTCCTGTGGTCGTGGCACGCAGAAGCGCTGAGGCCGTGAGCCATTTTCCTGCTGGTCCAGCCTCGCCGCCCCCGGATACTCCGTGCGCGGGGCCCGGCAACGAACCGACGCCGACAGGCGCGGGTAAACCGGGTCCTCCACCCGATCCTTTACCTGCCCCAAGACCACCGCCACCTGGTCCTCCAGCGCCCCCTGCCGAGCTCCCGCCGGATCCAGCGCCCGTATCCCACAGCGTGCCGGTTCCACCACCTCCGCCACCGGTCCCGGGCCCCGATCCGCCTCCGCCCGGTCCGCGGCTACTTTCGGCCGCAAGAATCATTTGCAGCAACTTGTTTGGATCGTCGAAGAAGTCCCTAAACTTGTCCCCCTGCGAACCCAGAACCTTGGCTGTCAGGTTTGCGGCCATCTTGATTCCCGCCACCGAGGAATCTTCCGCCACGTAGCGGATTTCGTTGATCTTGATGCTGGTATCGCCCGCCAGCGCCGATTTCAGCTGCTCCGCCAGCGCCGTCGGCTTGGCATTGCCGCTGGGAAAGCCCCGGACGAAGCGGGCGAACTGTGGTTGGGTAGTGGTCGTGCCGAAATGGATGCTGGCAATCCCGGAACTGGCGAGCAACTGCGCGAAACTTCGCTCTCCCGCGGCCGCGCCGAGCGGCACGCCATCCAGCAGGATCTGGTTCCCGGAAGCGCCGAGCAGCAACCCGCTGCCGCTGCTCTCCTCCAGGGCGGATTTCAGTTCCTTCCACGCCGTCTCGAACTGCGCCCCGGTGCGGGCGTGTCCGAATTCGTACAGGCGTGCGAATTTCAGCAGGATGTTCAGGCTGCGCACAAAGGCCCGGGCCGCCGCTCGTGTATCGCCGCTCATAGATTTCGTTCTGAGGAGGAGACTGCCTCCTACGCTCTTACCGTACGTATTACAGTAGGTTGACGCCTGCGTGGAGACAAGTCTGACAATCGGACTTGTACCCTTCTCAATAACAGCAATCTCGGCTCAATTTCCGGTGGGTGACCTATTCGGTACCGGTTCCTCACAGGCAACTCGACTCGTTCTCTTCGTTGCTCCATCCTACGGCGCCCACTACAATGGGGCCGAATAGCCAGTGAGACGTCGGGCGGCGATTACCAAGGCGTCTGCCCGGCGAAGTTCGTCGGGAAATGCTGAAGCTAGCGCACGGATGAAGTATGACGGACGAGTCCCAATCCAACCGATTCAAGGCAGAAATGCCGCAGATCCCCGGAGTGGCTGCCGAAGGTGCGGCGCGCCAAGGGATAGCCGCCAATCCCACAGTGCGACTGGTCGCGGGCCTTGTGGTGGTTCTCGTTATCTGCCTGCTAGGGTCACGCTGGCTGCTGCGCCCCAAACACGTCGAGGAAGCGCCGGTGGCGCCGCCTCCGCAGATTGAGGTGCCGGCCCCCGCCATCGATCCCACGGCGTCGATGCCGCGCGCAACAGCTGCGGCTCCGGAAATTGCCACCGTTCCGGAAATGACAAAACCCTGGACCTCGAAAAGCTTTTTCTTTGTAAATCGCCTGACCGGCGAAAGTGTTCCGGCACTGCTGATCCGGCTATCGTCGGGATCGGCTTCGCAACCCGATGGCTACTGGGCGCTGGAGATGAACGTTCCCTTCGGAAACTGCAAGTTCGAATATGTCACCGAGCTCGACAGGCTACAGAATGACTACGATTTCCGCACCGCGAAGCATCCGATGGTGGGAAATCCGTGCAGCCGAAGTGTTTTCGACCCGCTGAAAATGAGCAATATCCCTGGAGATTTCTGGGTGCGGGGGAGCCTCGCGCAAGGTTCCGATGTTCGCCCGCCTCTGGGCATCGAGCTGAAAATTCAGGGTAAGAACATTCTCGCGGTTCGCATGGAATAGGTTCCGAAGTGCACAAATTCGAGGCTTTTCTTTTCGATCTTTTGGTAGCGCGTGGCTCGCCTTCGTTCGCAAGCCCTTCGTCAGCGTACTTCGCTCTCCGTGACGCCATACTTCCGAACCTCATCCCCCATGCGTCCGATCAGCGTCAGGAACACCATTCTCTGGTCGGCCCACCATGACCACAGCGGATGATCGAACGTCGCGGGGCGATTGTGCTCGATCAAGAAATGAGAGAGCCACGCCAAGGCGTAGGAAATAACCAGAGCGGCCGCTATCCACCACCACCGGTGCACAGCAATCGCGGCGCCCAGGAGCATCCAACCCACGATCGTCCCAACACAATGAACCACTCGCGTGGCCGGCCTGCTGTGCGCGCGCACGTAAGCCGGCCAGAATTCGGCAAACGTCACGAAAGACCCCTCGCTTGCAACTGTTGCGCGGAGCTTACCACAAGCTGAATTCGATGCTATCTGAAAAACCTTTGAGAAAGGAGGCGCTCCAACGGTAAGAATGGTGAGACAAGGACCGCTCGGTCTCTCTGATTGTGCTGGACCGCGACCTGATACAGCCCGCTCTTTTCCCTATCGGCGTCGGTACGCCAGTACGTTGTCGCCATACGGGCCGCTGATTGCGAAGGCGACAGCATGGCGGTCGAGAAACTTGAGAGACTCCACGTGGTGAGCGGATAGAGCATCATTGGCGAGAAAGATCCCGCCGGAATTCATCATCCGCGCGATGCTGGCCATGGCTAAACCCTGCTGGAGGCGGTCATAGTAAACGAGGATGTTGGTAGCAATCACCAAGTCGAACGCCCGCCCCTGCTCCAATTCAGCGCACTGAGCCACCACGTTTAAATTCAATGGCGTGACACGTGACGCGAATTTCGGCGCGATGGCTACAGCGCGAAGTGTTACGCCTCCTAGTGCCCGCGGCACGGCGAGCGGCTTCGCCTGCATACCGATTATTTCTCCGAAGTGCTCCCAGTAGGCCACCGCGGGCTGCGGCCAGTCCGCAGCCCGATCCCTTGGCAGTTGAACCGTGTAGGGACGCCCCTCGCGCGCATCGTGTGCAAGTTTAGCGATGTGGGCATTCACACCCGGATTCAGATCCATCGTGACGACTTCCACCTCGTCCGGTTTGCTAAGCTTAAGTCGCAGCACCGTTTCCATAACCGCGAATGGTTGGATCGTTTGCAAAGGATAAAAATCATAGCCGCTGTGCTTGTTGGTAAAATCCAATCCCGGACCGATCACGCCGATACGGCGAACGCTTCCCTCCGACAGGATACCCTTGACGGAAAGTGCGTGCAGAGTGTCTTCGAGGGCATAATTTACTAGGAGTGAGGTGTCCGCCGAAAGGCCGCGTTCCTGGTAAAGCGTTCCTCGGGTGGACAGCTTCTGGTCCAAGTCGCGGGACCTTTCGGCTGCTTCCAGTTTTTCATGATAGACGCGTTGCTCGTCCGCGAGTCTCCGGAGATTTGAGGTCAGAAAATCCTGTACTCCATCTCCTGGGACTCCGCGCCGCTTCAGAAAGTCTCGTACGATTCGGATGCGTTCATTGGGAGAGGCCGCTCCGACAGCCAGTACGAGCGCGTCTATCCGCGCACGCGTAGCTTCAGAAACCTGGCCGTCCTGCGCGACAGCGCTCTCAGCGTTCTCGAGTCGCGGGAGGTTGGTGTAGGAGGTTCCATACAAAATCAAATTGCTGATGGAATCTTCAATCCCTCGATCGATCCGCGCGCGCACCTGCGCGTCCTGCTCACGAATCCAGTGGTCCCACCCATCGGAACTGGCGATGTTGCTGCCCGGCAGGCCTGAATCGGCAAACAGCTGCAGCGTTTCTTCAACTTCAGCGAAACTGAGATAGCGAACTCTACTATTCGCGGAAAAAACAACGGTGGAACAGAACAGAACCAGGAGAAAAAGTGCCAGCCAACGGGATCGACGCGAGAAATCTGCAAAGAGGCGGCCAACCATATTGATCGCGAGCATCTTAAGGCTCGGTTCGCTTTGCGTCAATCGGCTAAACACCATCAAGGTACATTTGCTACCTCTACTGCTGACAACGGAAGGTAATCGGCATAGGGGAAGTGGTCGCCCACTCTCCCCTGCCACACCACCGGACTTGCGGGTCCGCATCCGGCGGTTCGGCGGGGTGAGCTACCCGTGAGCTGTGAGCTCGGGAAGTCCGAGCGAGGCGAAGAAAGCGTTGGACAGAGCCATTTTCAGCGCTGGCGTGTTGGCAAGGTGCCACGGTCCATCGGAGCTGCCCGCCGTTTGCGCGGCGTCCTGCGCAGCGATGCCGCGCTTGCGGAGCTCCCGATATCTTGTGGTTCCTCGTTTCCACTGCTTCCAGACCATCGACCGAAGTCGACGTCGGATCCATTTCTCCAGTTTATTGAGCACTTCCGGTGTTTCGCATCGGCCGAAGTAACCGATCCACCCGCGGAGATACTCCGCTAAGTCATGGATCATTCGGGCGAGGCTTATGCCCCGTGTCCGCCGTGTAACCTCCCGAACTCGCTCCTTGAACCGTGCCGCCGTTTTCGGCGCCAAGCGCCTCTTCGGTTGCTTGTGATTCGTGAAGCTGAATCCCAGGAATTTTCGTTGCCATGGTCGAGCCACTGCACTCTTCTCGCTGTTCACTCGAAGCTTGAGCTTCGTCGTGAGCAGCCTCGTTACACTGCTCATGACCCGTTCGCCGGCCCGCCGACTGCGGACGTAAATGTTGCAGTCATCCGCATATCGGGTGAACCGATGTCCGCGCCGCTCCAGCTCCTGATCCAGTTCGTTGAGTACGATGTTCGATAGCACGGGCGAAAGAGGACCGCCTTGCGGCGTTCCTTCCTCGGCCGGACTCACCAGCCCGTTCTCCATTACTCCAGCTCGCAAGAACGCACGAATCAGTCTCAGCAACCGCTTATCGCTGACCCTTTCGGCGATCTTTGCTAGCAATCGGTCGTGGTTGACCCGATCAAAGAATTTCTCGAGGTCCAAATCCACCACCCAGCGGTAGCCTTCGGCCTGATACTGTTGAGCCTGCTCCACCGCCTGATGTGCCGATCGCTTGGGCCGAAACCCATAGCTATGTTCAGAGAACGTTCCGTCCCAGCTCCTCTGCAGTACCTGCATCACCGCTTGCTGGATGAACCGATCCAGCACCGTCGGAATGCCCAACTTGCGCACTCCGCCGTCCGGCTTCGGGATTTCCACTCCTCTTACCAGTTGCGGCTTGTAGGTTCCCCTGAAGAGTTGTTCACGAATTGCTGGCCAGTGCTCTTTCAGGTGCCCGGGCAGCTGCTCGACAGTCATCCCGTCGATGCCCGGACTCCCCTTGTTGGCTTTCACTCGTCGTAGCGCCTGCTTGCAGTTTTCCCGCTCGCAGACTTCTGCCATCCACTGCTCGGTAGCCGGACTTTCTGCTCTGCGCTCCGCCAACTCCGATTCGGTCCCTTCTACGAAGGCCCTCGGGGCTGCACCCCTGCTCTCCTCCGGGAAGACCAGACGATACTGGCTTTTCTGCCGCTTGTCGGTGGTTGAGTTGCCCCGCGTACTCATCGCTCCCTTTATCCCCTTGCGGGGACCGTTCGGGCCTTCACTGCTCGCGCAGCTACTACGCCCTCTGCTGACTTCTGCCACCGGGTCAGAAACGATTTCTCGCTCCTCAGTCTCGAATGCGAGACCGGTAGCAGATCTCCCGAGGTAAGTTCGACCGCCTTCGACGCGCAACCGCTGGATTTACATTCAGTGCCCTTGATGGATGTGGGCTTCGCTGCCATTTGCCAGCTCGCCCGAACACTGCCTGCCTCCTATCCAGTTCTTGTTCATCAGCTCGCGTCTTTGCTCCGCGCTTCTTTCAGGCCCCGCCTCGCGGCGAGTGTTATTTCACCCTTGCGCTTCGCTATCACTTCACGTCCATCACGTTGTGAAGAGGACTTGCACCTCCAAGCTGTCGATCATGCTCGGCACACAAAGGAAAAAAGGGCGCTCCGGATTACGGAACGCCCCTTTGTGCTTCTCGCCCGGGATCACGGGTGAAAAGGCTGAAACATTTAGAAGAAAATCTTCAAAGCCAATTGCATGACTCGAGGATTGCTCGAGAACACCTGGCTAGGCTGGTTGAAGGACGAATTGTTGGGCAATAACATGTTCTTTTGAAAGCCCGTGAACGCCGGATTCTGAGGCTGAACGTCGTTGAGATATCCACCGACGTATTGCGCGTGATTCAGAACGTTGGTCGCCGAGGCACGGAACTCAACCTTGAAGCGCTCCGTAATCACGAACCGCTTCAGTACGGTGAGATCGACGTCATTGATCGGCTTCAACTGCAGCGTGTTGCGGCCAACGTCGGCCAGTGCGCCGTAGCCCGCCTCGATATATTGCGCGCTCGGATTAGTTGCCAAATAACCTACGACCCCCGTTCGGCTGGCTGTGTTAGCGTTGGCCGCAGTCACCGTAGCTGGGCACACTGCCACTGCGCTGGTGCACAGTGGAATGACTCCGCTGCCCGTGCCTGGTACGCCATTGGGATTTAGGATGGTGCGGTCGCCAGCCGAATCCCCGTTCAGGTTGGAGTCGATGCCGCTTTGCGCAGTGACCCACTGTCCGGACTGGTAAGTATAAATCGGGGCAATTTCCCATCCTCCGAGCGTGTTCCTCAGGAACGCGTTGCTGTTCTTGAAGTACGGCTCGTCGTACACGATCGAGAGTGTGAAGCGATGACGATGATCGAGAATGGAGTTGGCGAAATCATTTGAAAGGTTAAGCCCATCTTGCGCGCGTCGGGGAGCGAGAACCGTGCTGAAGACTTCGGCAGTCGCGTCGTCAATCAAGTGGCTGTAAGTATAGGCGCCCACCATCTGAAAGCCATGGCTGAAACGCTTATTGAGCTGAGCAGCCAACCCATGATAGGTCGACGAAGCCCAAGGCTGATAGGAGGTGATGTTGGCAACGAAGCCCTGGCTGCCGTAAGCGGGAACGAGGGCGCTCGTGGCCTGGATCGCTGCCAGATCCACGGTAGAGGCGTCCAAAGTTGCTTGCGAGGGCGCAGTCGTGTAAGTCGGCAAGAAGAACGAGTCGGTCACTTTGGACTGCTTGTTCAACTGAATCTGAGCTGGCAGGTGGATGCCGCGGGTCCCTACATAGCGAACCTCTGCCGTGAAGTCGGACCAGAATGTATGCTGAATTCCCAAGGTCCAATCGATGGACTTAGGTGATTTTTGATCGACCGGAACAAACGCGGAGGTCGCGGCCCGTTGATCACCGATAGTCGGGAAAGTCGCGATGCCGCCAGGGCCTGGGAGAATGCCGCCGCCGGCCAAGAATGCCGACGGGCAGGTGAAGTCGCCTACCGGCGCGCAGTCAATCGTCGAAGACAGCTGCGGTGGTAGCGACAGCAAGCCCAGGTTGTCGAACAACACGTCGTAGGCGATGCCCGCACCGGCGCGGATTGAGGTGCGGCCGCTATCGCCTGGCGAATAGGCAAAGCCTACACGCGGTCCCCAGTTGTTTTTCGCAGCTTGCGGGGCAATAAAGTTGATGAGTCCGGGAACGCTGGCGGCCTCGTTAAGCTGCTGCGATCTTTGTGTGAACGGGATGGTCGTATATTCATATCGGAGGCCAAGATTCAGCGTCAAGTTCCTACGGATACGCCAGTTGTCGTTTGCGTACCAATAAATTGCGCTTTGATCGCCGTAGTAGACCGGATCGCCGTTGCTGCGTTCCGCGAGGTAGTCCGGAACGGCATCTTGCAGGTAAGAAAGCGTATTGACGTATTCATAGTCGCCGCGAACACGCTGTGTGAAGGTCTGCGGTGCGATCAGTTTGCGGCCTTCGATACCGAACTTCAGGGTATGCGCGTTCTTCGTCCACGTAATTGCTTCCGCCAACTGATAGGTATTCTGAATCGCGCTCTGCGGTGCGTTGGGGTCCGGACCAACCTGCAGCTGTCCCAAATCGTTAAACTGAAGGTTCGGGAAGCTGTCTAGCCCTGGGAAAGAGAAATTGCCGGAAGTAAAAACCTGTGCGAAGCGGTTGAATCCGAGGCGCACCTCGTTGGTGAGCGTCGGAGAAAACGTGTGGTACTCGTTGATCGTCACGAGATGGAACTTATTCGGTTGCGGCTGGTAAAACGCCGGCAGCGTCGCGGCATTGTCGATCCCGACTGTGCTGTTATAGATGTAACGGCCGCGGATTTGATCCCTAGATGATATATCGTAGTCCATGCTTGTAACGACATACCGGTAGTTGATGAAGCTCGGCGCGAGAATCGCGAGTCCCTCGGTAGCTAACGTCGTGCCACCAACCCAGTTGATCGGATCGCAACCGGTGGTTGGGTTCGTGCCTGGCTGCACGTACTTCTCGAAGATCCCAAGGTTCGTCGCGGACAAGCCCGGGGTCGCATTGATCACGGCGAAGGAAGCCGCCGTCGGCGAGCAAACCGCACCACCCGTGCCTGCCTGGCCGAGAGGCTCCTGCTCGTAGTTCACGAAAAAGAACAATTTATTCTTGATGACCGGGCCGCCTATCTGGCCGCCAAAACGGTTGTTGTCAAACCGGGGATTCGAGGTCAGTCCGCCGATGCCGTTCAGGCTGTCGAACGCATCGTAGTTGCGGTTCGCGTTGTAGACGTATGCCAAACCGTGGAACGAGTTCGTTCCGCTCTTGACCACGGTATTGAATTGGCCGCCCGAAGAGTGGCCAAATTCCGGCGAAAATTGATTCTGTAACAGGGAAAACTCGGCAACCGCATCGTTTGGAACGTTCACCAGCGGCCCGGTGACGCCCTTGTTGTTGTTATCCACCCCTTCGATCGTGAAGTTGTTGTTCCGGGGACGCTGACCGCCAACTGAAGGACCAGACCCCACGCCGACACCACCGCTGGTTCCCACTCCGGCAGAGAGAAGCGAAAGGTTCAAAACGCCGCTTCCAGTACCGCCCGTGCTGGCAATCGCGGAATCAGCAATGTCCTTGGATTCAAACGTGGACTGCAATTGGCTGGTCGTCGTGTCCAGCGCCGCTGTGGCACCCGAGACCTCAATTGAAGTGACTGCGCCCTTGACTTCCAAGGTAATCGGCAGGGTGCTAGTCTTATTCAACTCGATCACAAAGTTGTTAATCGTCGTGGTGGCAAAATTCTCCGTGGAAGCGGAAACGCTATAAGTGCCCACTGGCAAATTGTTGAACCGGTATTCACCGGAGTCATTCGCCTTGGTTTCATACTTCACGCCGGTGTCTGCCTTGGTCGCCTCAACCCTGGCACCAGGCACCACCGCGCCGGTCTTGTCCAGAATCGTCCCGACCAAGTCGCCGCTGATGATTTGGGCGCTGACTGGACCGCACATCGCCAATCCGACTACCAGTACTGCTACGCTTAAAAAGGTTAGCAACCCACGATAGGCTTTTTTCACTTAGCCCTCCCTAAATTTCGTATAAAATCCCACATGGAGACGAAAACATCGAATCCACTCGCGATCTTCCCCCATCGTCGTCCACTCGCACTTGCAGGTATTGAACGTTTGGGTGCAATCCTCGTTCCAAATGCGGCCGCTGGAATCAGGCAGATCTCACCCTGTGGAAATTGTTTATAATCGCCATAACTGTATCTAAATATTGAGCTTACCTCCTACTTTAGCCGCATCACCTTGATGTCCCATTCTTGGGCAATTTATTGATGGATATAAGCCTACATAGAAGATACGGAATTTAGAATCAGCCAAGCTGTGGGCTGACAGGCCGGTTACAGCTTATCGACAATCGCGAATTTCGAGTCCGTTCCTTGCGAGCCGGCAGCCCTATCATTCTCACGTCAGACTCGGGTGGTTCACCCTTCACATGCGACTTGACACTAGGGAGTTCCCCAGCTAAACCTCTTTGCCGACATGCTCATACACCCCGGTGTTCCCAAGTCAAAAACGTCTCGCCGGCACTTCCTTCAAGCCGCCACCGCAGCCTCAATTGGGGCTATGACCTTAGATTTGCCGGCTCGTGACCAAACGCCGACACAGACGCTTTCGGCGGCCTTCTCTTCCCTAAAGCCGCTAGGCACCCGTGTTCGACCCATCACCACAGCCGAGTTCAGTGAACGCCTCAAGCACGCCCAAGAGTTAATGTCGGGAGCGCAATCGCCCGCAGGCCAGACGCCCCCCGAGGCGGCTCGCTACGACGCGTTGTTCCTAGCCCCAGGTTCCTCGCTCTACTATTTCACCGGCATCCACTGGGGACTAAGCGAACGGTTACTGGGCCTGGTCATACCTCGCACAGGCAACCCCATCATCGTTGTCCCAGCGTTTGAAGAAGGGCGACTCCGCGAGAAATTGCAGCTCCCGTTCGAGGTACGTGCGTGGCAGGAAGACGAAAGCCCCACAAAACTTGCCGCAAGTGCGCTCGTTGACCGTGGCATTCGCGCAGGCCGCATCGGCATTGAAGAGACCGTTGGCTTCACTTTTTCTGATCACCTCCGCCACGCGGCCCCCGCGTTCGAATATGTTTCCGCCGATGCGGTCACCATTGCCTGCCGAGCGCACAAGTCCGCCCACGAACTCGAGCTGATGCGCCTGGCCTGCGACGCCACCTTTGACGTCTTCCGCGCGGTCTTCGCCTCTCTCAAAGAAGGAATGTCCCAGGACGACATCGCCCAGATGGCCGAGGGCGGCTTCGCGAAGATGGGCTTGCAAGGGGGAGCGTTGGTCTTGCTGGGGGCGTCGGCCGCTCTTCCTCACGGTACTGTGAAGCCCCAAACGCTCAAAGAGGGCGACGTAGTCTTGATCGATGGCGGCTGCAAGGTAGAGGGTTATGAGTCCGACGTGACGCGCACCAGCGTTTTCGGCAAGCCGTCCGAGAAAATCTCACGCGTTTTCGAGATCGTCCGCAAGTCTCAGGAAGCAGCCCTCGACGCCGCAAGAGCCGGACGCCTCTCTGGCTCTGTCGACGACGCGGCCCGCGCGGTCATCACCACTGCCGGCTACGGCCCCCACTACAAATTCTTCACCCACCGCCTGGGTCATGGAATCGGCCTTGACGGCCACGAACACCCGTATCTGGTACGCGGCAGCAAGACCGCTCTGGAGCCGGGCATGACCTTTTCCAATGAGCCGGGAATTTACATTCCGGGCGAATTCGGCCTGCGCTGCGAGGACGACATGGTCATCACCGCCGACGGCCCGGCACAGCTTCTCACTCAAAGCTTCGCGGTCTCTCTGGAAAAGCCTTTCGGCTGAGTGGCCGCGTCCGATCGCCAAATCTCTTCGCAGAATTCCACAATCCGCTGTTCCGCCCAGAACCGCGCCGCGCCACTCTTATTCGAAATGAACGCGCAGTGCCCCCCATGCTTCGGCGAAAGGAATTGAATGCACAAATTTTTCTCCACGCCCGCCGCCAAAAAAGAAACGTACGGCACGAACGGATCATCCTCCGCGGTAATCATGAGCATTGGCACGCGCACTTGCGCGACCACCCTCTTCGCTCCCGCCGCCTCGTAGTATTCCTCGGCACCGCGAAATCCAAAACACGGCGCGGTGATCGCATCATCAAACTCTCGCACCGTTCGAATCGGCCCGAAGCCATTCCGCGGATACCGGTCTGGAAAGATTTGCACCTTGCGCGCATACCGCGTCAGCAATCCTTTCACGAAGTGCCGCTGATACAGGATGTTGTCCTTGCGCTCCAGTGCATCAGCACACGCCGACAAGTCAATCGCCGGGCACACCGAGCAAACGCCTAGTAGCGCTTCCGGAACATCGTCGCCATATTCCCCTGCCATCTTGGTGACTAGGTTTCCGCCCATCGAGTACCCGGCGAAAAAAATCCTCTCGAATCCATCGACGCTCGCAAGTTCCTCGAACACCGCGCGGTAATCGCTGCTCATCGCCGAGTTATATAAGGTAGGCGTAAGCTTTTCGGTTCCACCACAATTGCGTTGGTTCAGCCGCACCACGTGAAATCCCCGATGAAACGCTTTTTCCGCAATGCCCTTCACGTAGTACGAGTCCGCCGAGCCTTCCAGCCCATGTACGATCACAATGACCGGTGTATCCCGCAGTTTCCCCGCCTGCCAGTGGCACTGTCCCAGCAAACGCGAAAAAGAATCCACTTGGAACAGCCGTGCCTCCGCCTCAGGAAGCGAAAAATGCCTGGGCACAAAGGCAGCCACCATCGTCATCGCATGCCCGCTCTTTAGAAGAGCATGCGGCACAAACCCTGCGTTTGCCATGGCAACCCACTGTAGTGCAGGGGAACCGTCCCGGCAAGGTGCCGACGCATCCGAGGCCATCACCGACTACGCGCACATTTTGTAGGGGCGGGCTTGTTTACCCTGAGCCTCGAAGGGCCCCGTCCGGGCCGACGCGTCTTGTTCTCGCAAAGCGTACCAACCGTGTTAACACTCGACGTGATCGCCGCGTCTATACTTCAAGGCCGTGTGACTTCACGGCAATGTGCCTACACAGCTCTGTGTCGCGGTGACATGAACGCAACATGGCCAGCGGCTTCGACCTCACCAACGCCCATTCGTCAACCGTGACCGATACTCCGGCCGCTATTGGCGATTCCGACGCTGCGCTGGTAAAGCTTTCGCAGGAGGGCCATCGCGACGCGTTCGGGCAGCTGTATCAACGATACGCTCGCATGGTGCATGGCATCTTGCTTGCCAAGGTACCGGCGCTTGAAGCAGAAGATCTCGTCCACGAAGTATTCTTGCGTGCTCTTCCCCGCCTGCATGCTTTGCGCGAGGCCTCGCGCTTCGGCGCCTGGCTAGCCGCCATTACCAGAAATATGGCAAAGGACTACTATCGCCAGCCGCGTGTACAAATTAAGTGCACCGACGATTCAGCCGCCGCAGACACGAGCGCCGCGCCGGATGAGGAAGTACGAAACGCCCAGGCGACGGAAATACTCGAGAGCCTTCGCAGCTTGCCCGAGGCCTACCGCGAAACCCTAATTTTGCGGCTCGTCGAAGGCATGACCGGGCCCGAGATTGCCGCGAAAACTGGCCTCTCGCATGGTTCGGTCCGCGTGAATTTGAATCGCGGAATGCGGCAGTTGCGAGAAAAACTAGGTCCGCGGGGCGCACTGGCAAACGCGCCAAAACGCCTTGGCATGGGAAGACAGGGTTGAGGCAAATGGCAAACGAATACGAACAGCGCGCGGCGCAAGACAACTACCTCTGGGATGGCTCGGGCCTGCCAGATCCAGAGGTTCAACAACTCGAGCGTGCGCTCGGACGTTTCCGGTACAATCACACCATCCCGGCGTTCCTGCAGGTTGAACTTCCTCCACGACAACGGACATGGTGCCCTGAAATTGTGGCAAGCGCCTGGACGCCGAGGTTGGCCGCAGCGCTGCTCATGGTTTTCGCCATTGGCTCCGGACTGTGGTTGGTGCGGTCGCCCCGAATTCCAACGATGGCACGCGACGGTTGGGACGTGGAGGTAACGCTGGCATCACCGCGCTCTGAAGCTGCCGAGGCCGCTGGAAAAAGCACGCGGCTCGCGCTCGGTGAATCGCTGGAAACCGATGCGGTGTCGAAAGCCAGCATCTTCGTCGCGGAGATCGGCCGACTCGAAGTAGAGCCCATGACGCGTCTCCGCCTGCTGCAATCCGGCGCCGGGCGAAAACGCATCGCTCTCGATCACGGCACCATTCACGCCACCATCTGGGCGCCTCCGGGTCAGTTCGTCGTGGATACACCCTCCGCCGTCGCCGTCGATCTCGGCTGTATGTACACATTACACATCGACGATTCGGGCAGCGGAATTCTACGTACCACACTCGGCTGGGTGGGGTTCCATCGCAACGGCCGCGAATCCTTCATCCCTGCGGGTGCCGCCTGCCCCACACACGCGCAATCCGGCCCAGGAACTCCCTATTTCGAAGACTCCTCCGATACTTTCCGCGCGGCACTCGCCCAGCTTGATTTGGCCATGGACCTTTCCGCTCGCAAGTCCGCGCTCGACACCGTGCTGCGCGAAGCGCGCCAGCGCGACGCCTTCACGCTGTGGCACCTTCTTCCCCGCGTCACCATCGCCGAGCGCACCGCCGTGCACGACCGCCTCGCCGCACTGGTCTCTCCCCCGCCAGGAGTAACACGCGAAGGCATCCTTCATCTCGACACCACCATGCTCGATTCCTGGTGGAACGCATTCGACCTCGGCGACATTTCCCTCTGGCGTCATTGGGAACAATCCTGGACCAGCCGCGAAGGCCAACGGAATTAGCTCGTTAACACTTCCAAGTTCCTCGCCGTCTTCTTGTCGTAGCGCAAAGAGTCACAGGGAGCACAAACCCATGAGAATCCATTCCCTTCGCCCCACTCGTTTTACCGCTGGCCTCCTGGCACTGCTGATCGTGGTGGCTGGCGTCGCCTTCGCTGGACCACCGCTCATCTGCCACGCGTTTGACATCGGCTCCGCGAAATCCCTGCCCTGGATCAGCCACGATTGGAACCTCACCGGCACCGAGAGCTACGACACTTCCAAGCTGGCCTCGGACACGTTCGCCATCCTCGCCGCAAACTCTAGCGTCCTGGTCCACATGGAAACGCTACGCCGCGCAACGCTCTACGCTCGCAAAGATCCTGCCGCCGCAAAAGATCTCCTCAAGTGGCTTACGGCGGGCACGAAATCTGTGCAGTCCGGTGCGCCACCCGCTCTGTACTATTTCGACGTCGGTTATCTCGCAGAGACCTACAAGCAATGGCTTGAGCCTTCGCAGAATCCTGCTCGAGGGATCGACGGCTACGCTCTCGTCAAGCAAGCCGTCCAGCTTCGCGGCCACGACCCCGAAATGGAATTTGCCGCCGCGCTCATTACTCTTTCCGGACCCGCTGAGGAGCATCGCAACCACGTCCAAAAAGCGATGGCGGGCGCGAAAACCGACCCGCTTCTCGCGCAAAATCTCTCCAGCCATTTCATCGGAGAGCGCGGTGAAACCGTCGCCGAATTGCTGACCAAGCCATGAAAACGCCCGCGGCCATAGCTCCATGCGCCGCAGTCGCTTCTCTGGCGCGGCGCCCAAAGCTCCTTCCGATCGCGCTTCTCACCACCTTGGCGATCGCCCTCGCGATCGCCGTTCCCCTTCACAGCAGGCAGCTGTTCGCTGATCCGGGACTCACTGCCCACGAATGGGGCACGTTCACCGCAATCGCCGGCAGCGATGGCCAGCTGGTCGATTGGTTGCCGGTTGATCTCGTGGGGCCGCCGGAGTTGCCCAGTTTTGTCGAGCACTTCCGCGGCGCACCCAAAAACGTTCTCCGTGGCACGGTTCGCATGGAGACTCCTGTCATTTATTTCTATTCTTCGCAAGAGACCACGGTTTCCGTGCACGTCTCGTTTTCCAAAGGTTTCCTCACCGAGTGGTATCCTCACGCGAGCCGCCTTCAACCTTCCACTCCCATCGCCTCCGATGCTCTCTGCAAGCCACATGACGACGGCAGTATTGCTTGGGATTCCATCACCGTAGCGCCCAATCTCGCGGCGGACTTTCCCCAGGAGAAAGCTGCGAGCCGCTACTACGCTGCGCGCGCGACCTCCGCAACGCCTCTTGCAATACGAACACCCACAGGCGAGCAACACGAAAAATTTCTTTTCTATCGCGGCGTCTCCACTGTCTTGCTCCCGCTGTCCGCGAAGGTCCTGCCCTCGGGCACAATACTGTTCGACAATCAGACTGAGCAACCCATCCCCGCGCTCATCGTATTCGAGCGACGCGGCGACAAAATGGGCTATCACATGGTCACACCGCCGCAAGATCACGCCCTACTCGAAATGCCGTCGGTCAGCGGCACAGTCAGTTCGCTGCGGCGCGACCTTGAGGATCTTCTCGTGTCGCAAGGCCTCTATCCCGACGAAGCCTACGCTATGCTCGAAACCTGGGGTGACTCCTGGTTTCAAGAAGGCAGCCGACTCATCTACATCGTCCCGCGCGCGTACGTTGACTCGATTCTTCCGCTCTCCATTACCCCTGCTCCCGAGAAGCTGTCACGGGTTTTCGTCGGCCGCATCGAACTCATCACTCCGGCCACCGAAACATCCGTCGAGACCGCTATCGCCTCCCGCGACGCCGCCACTCTCAAGAAGTACGGCCGCTTCCTCTATCCTATTTTCAATGTCATCGTCGCCAAGGAGCCCGGCCCAGACGCATCCGAACGTATGTACGACGAACTGGGCGCTGCGCTCTCTGCCCCTCCGACCAGTCGTTAGCAGCGAAGCCAAATCCACACGCTTGTTTTTCGCTCCGTTTCTCGGCGGCTTGACCCGAATTGCGCGGCACCCTACAATATAAGTTCACGGTGACGCATTTTTTCGATTCGATGAATTTCTTCTACGGCCCAGCGGGCACCCGCTGGGCTGCGCTGTTTTATGCGCACTTCTCCCGAAAGAGGACGGAATGATCGACGGTCCAATTCCCGAAGGCCTTACCTTTGACGACGTGCTGCTGCTCCCCGGCAAGTCTTCGATCTTGCCGACGGAGGTGGACACGCGCACCTGTTTCACGCGTAACGTCTCGCTGAATATTCCACTGGCTTCCGCCGCCATGGACACCGTCACCGAGTCCAACTTGGCCATGGCTATCGCCCGCCAGGGCGGCATCGGCATCATTCACCGCAACATGACCATCGACCGCCAGGCGGAGGAAGTCGACCGCGTAAAACGCTCGGAAAGCGGGATGATCGTGGATCCGGTCACCATCTCCCCCGACATCACCCTGCGCCAGGCCCTTGAAATCATGGAGAAGTACCGTATCTCTGGACTTCCCGTCACGCGCGGCTCCCGTCTCACCGGCATCCTCACTAACCGCGATCTTCGCTTCGAGAAAAATCACAACCAACTCGTCAGTTCGGTAATGACTAAGGACAATCTCATCACTGTTCCCGTCGGCACCACCCTCGACGAAGCCGAGCGCATCCTGCAAAAGCATCGCATCGAAAAACTTCTCGTTGTGGATTCTGATTTCAACCTCAAGGGCCTCATCACCGTAAAGGACATCCAGAAAAAACTCGAATATCCGCGCGCCGCCAAAGACGACCATGGCCGATTGCGAGTGGGAGCAGCGGTGGGCGCCACCGGCGACTTTCTAGAGCGCGCTGTCGAGATGGCCAAGACCAAGGCAGACGTTCTCGCGATTGATACTGCTCACGGTCATTCTCAGCGCGTCATGGAAGCCATTAAAGCGATCAAGCATCGTCTGCCCGAAATCCAAGTCATTGCAGGCAACGTCGCCACCTACGAGGGCGCTAAGGACTTGATCTCGCTCGGCATCGACGGTCTGAAGGTCGGCATCGGTCCCGGATCGATCTGCACCACGCGTGTGGTCACCGGCGCTGGCGTTCCACAACTGACCGCGATCATCGAAGCGTCGCGCGCCGCCGAAGGCACTGGCGTCCCCATAATCGCCGACGGCGGCATCAAATTTTCCGGCGACATCACCAAGGCTATCGCCGCGGGCGCGTCTTGCGTGATGATCGGCAGCCTCTTTGCCGGCACCGAAGAGTCGCCCGGCGAGACCATCCTCTACCAGGGCCGCACCTTCAAGTCCTACCGCGGCATGGGCTCAACCGCCGCCATGGACGCCGGCTCCGACCGCTATGCCACGGTCCAGGACGACTCCGGCCGCGAGCGCGGCAAGTCCGTCCCCGAAGGCGTCGAAGGCCGCGTGCCGTACAAGGGATCGCTAGGCGCACTCACCGATCAATTGGTGGGCGGGCTAAAGAGCGGCATGGGCTACGTAGGCGCCCCAACGCTAGCCGATCTCAAGTCCAGCGGCCGCTTCGTGCGCATCACCTCCGCAGGCCTGCGCGAAAGCCACGTCCACGACGTCATCATCACCCGCGAAGCTCCCAACTACCGCATGGAATAGGTAGGCGGGCAATCTTGCCTATGCCCGCCGATTCGATGCGAAATCCTAGACCGTTAAACCATGGGCCGACTCGTGGCCGGACGTAGCTCGACCTACTAATCGGCGAGAGACCTTGCCCACGGATTCCATCCGCCGGCGATCGATCGACACAGACGAGAGTGTCTGTACTACCTCGATAGCAACAATCACCTTTCCTCATGACAATTTCTTCAACCGAACAGTTAAAATAGATTTGGTGAACCTGTAGCGCCGGGCGAAGTCTTCGTGGCCCTGCGGCTTCGTCTGGAGAGCAAGACCCGTGTCCGAACAACCCTGGCGCAACCCGCGGCCCGCGCCTCAACTGCCCGAAATGCGGCCTCGCCTCGGCGGCTTGTTCGTCCCAACTTGGCTGCACACCTGGTGGCCTGCCATTCTTTGGGCCTGCCTGATCTTCTTCCTATCCACGGATACTTTCTCGGCCGAGCATACGGCGTGGTTTCTCGAGCCGGTCATCCACTGGCTCGTTCCATCGCTGTCCGGAGAGCAAATCGATTTCGTCCACCACATTATTCGCAAGTCTGCCCACTTCACCGAGTACTTCATTTTCTGTTTATTGTTGTATCGAGCCGTCCGCGGCGCGCGGAAAGGCTGGCACTGGTCCTGGGGCCTGACGGCGCTGGTGATCGCCGCGTGCTACTCGTGCCTCGACGAGATCCACCAGGCGTTCGTCGCCAGCCGCACCGCTTCGCCCTACGATTCCCTCCTCGATTCCATTGGCGCCTTCTTCGCCTTCCTGGCGCTGTTCGCCTGGTTCCGTTTACGCAAGCCTTCTGCGCCGCAGCCGACTCCCGAACTTTCCTAAGCGTCTGAGCCTTCCGGGCTACCCTGGTTAACCGTAATCCCCCTCCCCCGGGGTTTTCTGTAAGTATTCATTCTGAAGGTAGTTAAAGTTGTTTGTTTTGATAGACTTTTGTAAGTGTTGATTCTAGGGGACATACGCTGGAGTCGGCCAAAGGGACGGCGGGATTCACCACGGAGGTCACGGAGAACACAGAGAGCGTGAGGAGGAAACGAGCGGGGATGTATAGCGACAAACACAGGGGAGAATATCGCGAATATAGATACTTTGTTAATATATTTATTGGGTATCATTCGAACGGACGCGAAAGCGTTAAAAGCGAAGAGGTTATGGGGGAAGAAACTTGACGGGGCCTCGGGGAATGTGGGGGAACAGTCAAAACCCGCACCCTTGGAAAAGCAAGGATGCGGCACCCGAAACCCGACGAGAATGGCCTACGAGATAGTGCTCGCTTTGAACTGTGAACTTCCGTTCTGGCGCGGCGGTTTTAGTTGGGCTCTGCGGTGGTGGGTTCCTCGGGTTCCAGTGGTTCGCCGCACGGGCTGGTGGTGCGGGCATGGTGTGATCCGGTGCTGTAGGACGCCTGGCATTTTTTGAGGGCTTCCATTTGGGCTGCTGGGATCAGACCTTCTGCTTGCTGCACGGCTTCCTGATGGATTTGGTGGATCTGTTCCTTCTTTTGTTGTGCGGTCAGCGAGTCGTCTCCACAGATGCCCTGGATCTTGGACTTGGCGCCTTCCATGATGGCCTTGCGCTGCTGCATCACCGCCGGAGAGATGCCGATCTGTTTCCAGCAAGCAATGTGTCTGGGCGCAGGCGTGCCAGATGGGGCAGTGGTGCCGGACGGGGCGGGCTTGGATTGCTGGCCCATGACGGACGCCGACGCCAAGGCAATGCCAAACAATACGACAGAAAAACGGGTCCTGGGATTGTTCATTGCATACCCCCTGCGGCTGGTGCCGCGCGGTCGTTACTGACTTCACTGATGAACTTTCAACGTAGCCCTGCGCTTGTCGGTCGGCAATAGAACGTCCGGACAGCTGAAGTCCAGTAGGTTAACGGCGGATTCTAAAGGGGGTGGTGAGTGGCGATCGATGGTAGATGCGGAGGCACGGAAAAAAGAGAGATTCCTCTCTGCGCAGGGCGACCCGTTCGCAGGAAGCGAATGGGGGAAGAAAAAGTCGACCCGCTCCGTTCGGAATGACGGTGGGGTGCTCGTGGTCGACCCCTGAGAAATCAGCGAGCCGAAAAAACAAATCGCTTGTCCGGTGCGCCGGAATAAGCGATTTCGTTATGACGATTTTTTGTACGCTTACGGCACGGCTGAAGGCGTGCGCTCCACCTTGCGGCGGTGGTTAGCTTTTGGCTTCTTCCGCGGGTTCTTCTTTTTTGGTTTTTTCTTTCTTCTCTTTTTTCTTTAGCTCGTAGGTGACTAGCTCGAGGATGGCTACTTTGGCATTGTCGCCTACGCGGTGGCCTGCGGCGATGATGCGGGTGTAGCCTCCGGCGCGGTCGGCGAATTTGGGGGCGATTTCGCTGAAGAGTTTTTGGGTTACTTGGGGCGTCATGATGTAGGACGCGGCCTGGCGGCGGGATTGCAGCGTGTCGCGCTTGCCGAGGGTGATCATTTTTTCGGCTACCGGGCGTGCGGCTTTGGCGCGCGTCAGCGTGGTGGTGATGCGGCCGTGCTCGAAGAGATTGGTGACCAGGTTGCGCAGGGTGGCACGGCGGTGCCAGGGGTTGCGGCCTAGTTTGGAGCCTGATTTTAAGTGGCGCATTTATTTGTTCCTTTAGTTCCTTGAAAAACCTAAGAGCGTTTCCTCAGGGACTAGAGCCCATTGAGAGCTCCTATTTATGTCGGAGCGGAAGCTCCGACCCCTTACACCCTTAAGAGATTACTTAAGAATGCCGGAGCCCTCGTCGAGGGCTCCGGCCATTGGAAGCAATCTCTCCTACAGGCCCGCTATGTCTACGTTACAGGCCGGCCATGTCTTCGGACGCGGGAGGCGGGGCGGTTTGGCTCGGGAGCGGGGGCCAGATGATGCGGCCGTGCTCGTCGAACTTCATGCCCAGGCTTAGGCCCATCTTCACCAGTATATCTTTGATCTCGTTGAGCGATTTGCGGCCGAAGTTTTTGGTCTTCAGCATTTCGTTCTCGCTCTTTTGCACGAGTTCGCGGATGGTTTGGATGTTGGCGTTCTTCAGGCAATTGTAGGAACGCACCGAAAGTTCGAGTTCTTCCACGCTGCGGTCGAGATGCTCGAGGCGCGGGTCGTTGGTGATTTCCTGCGGGAGCTCGGCCATTTCCGTGGGCTCTTCGAAATTGATGAAGATGCTCATGTGGTCTTTTACCAGCTTGGCGGCCAGGCCGATCGAGTCTTGCGGGGTGATGGCGCCGTTGGTCCAGACTTCGATCATCAGCTTTTCGTAGTCGGTCATTTGGCCGAGACGTGCCGCTTCGACCGAGTAGTTGACCTTGCGGACTGGCGAGTGGACGGAGTCTACCGGGATGTAGCCGATGGGCAGGTCTTCGTCGTAGTTGCGGTCGGCGGCTACGTAGCCTCGGCCGTTCTTTACGCGCATCTCGATCTGTAGCTTGCCGCCTTCGCTTACGGTGGCGATGTAGACGCTCTTGTCGAGGACGGCGAAGTCGGCGTCCTCTTCGATTTGGGCGGAGGTTACCGGCCCGGGAGCTTCCACGTTGAGATAGATCGTTTTGGGCAGATCGGTGTTGAGCTTGATAGGGACCTGCTTGAGATTGAGGATGATGTCCGTGGCGTCTTCGACCACGCCGGGAATCGACGAAAATTCGTGGAGGACGCCTTCGATTTTTACGGCGGTTATGGCTGCGCCTTCGATCGAGCTCAGCAACGCTCGACGGAGTGCGTTTCCTACCGTGGTGCCCCAGCCGCGCTCAAACGGCTGCGCGGAGAAACGGCCGTATTTTTCGGTCAGCGATTCCAGTTCGGATGCTAGACGCTTTGGCTTTTGGAAACCCTTCCACATATTCTTTTTTTCCTTTCGCCTGGCCGCTCGTGGCGGCTGGGCTGGCTGTCGATATTGTTTCGGCAGCGCTGACTGCTTGTTTCTCGGAGACCTTTGACCGATCTAAAGATCGGCCACTACATTCGGATTCGCCGGGCTGAAGCCCGCCGCCGACATTTACTGCCTGCAATTACTTCGAGTAGAGTTCTACGATCAGTTGCTCGTTGAACGGCGGTGTTTGCACGTCTTCGCGCTTGGGCATGGCCACAACCTTGGCCTTGAATTGCTCGCGGTCTTGCTCTAGCCAGGGTACGGAGTTCTGGCTCTGGGCGACGTTGCGGGCTTCGAGGATCATGGCGTTCTGGTGCATCTTTTCCTTCATGGCGATCTCTTCGCCGACGACCACGAGGTACGACGGGATGTTGACCTTCTTCCCGTTGACCCGCACGTGGCCGTGAAGGACGAGCTGCCTGGCTTGCGCTCTGGACGAGGCCAAGCCTGCGCGCCACACGACGTTGTCCAAGCGGCGTTCGAGCATGATGATCAGGTTTTCGCCCGACGGCCCTTTCAGACGCACGGCTTTCTCGAAGTAGTTGCGGAACTGGCGCTCCAGCAGCCCGTAGGTGCGCTTCATCTTCTGCTTCTCGCGCAGCTGCAGGCCGTAGCCCGCTACTTTCGGTCGCCGCGACTGTCCATGCTGTCCCGGAACGAAGTTGCGCTTTTCAATCGCGCACTTCTCGGTGAAGCACCGCAGTCCTTTTAGAAACAACTTCTGCCCTTCCCGGCGGCACAGGCGGCAGACTGCATCTCGGTGTCTTGCCAACTTCGATTCTCCCTTCCCAAAACTGTCGGAACTAATCTCGCGGCCAATTTTGGCCGAACGAATCAAACTCTGCGGCGCTTTGGCGGACGGCAGCCGTTGTGGGGAATCGGCGTGACGTCGCGGATCACCACGATGTGCAGACCGGCGGCGGCCAGGGCGCGCACGGCGGATTCACGGCCAGAGCCGGGGCCCTTGACGCGGACTTCCACGCTCTTCATGCCGTACTGGTCACGGGCTATGCCGGCGGCGGCCAGGCTGGCTTGCTGGGCGGCGTAAGGCGTGCCTTTGCGCGAACCCTTGAAGCCGATCGCGCCCGCGGAGGACCAGCAGACGGTGCGGCCATCGGTATCGGTGATGGCGATCTGCGTGTTGTTGAACGACGCAGCGATGTGCACGAGGCCGTGCGGAATGACGCGGCGCTCGCGCTTTTTCTTGAATTCCTTCTTGCGTTTTGTCGCTGCGGCCGGTTTTCCTGGTGCTGCTCCGGCGTCCGGCGTTGTTTTTTGCTGCTCTTTTGCCACGTTTGCTCCGTTTCTCGCTTGCTGCTTGTTTCGGAAACTAGCGACGGGCTAAAGCCCGCCGGGACGACATACGGGTCTAAAGACCCGCCACTACATTTATTTAGCCCTTCTTGCCGGTTACCTTTTTCTTGGCTGCGACCGCGCCGCGGCGTGGACCCTTGCGGGTGCGCGCGTTGGTGTGGGTGCGCTGACCGCGCACCGGCAGATTGCGGCGATGACGAATTCCGCGATAGGCCTGGATTTCGATCAGGCGGCGGATGTTCATCTGGACCTCCTTGCGCAGGTCGCCTTCTACCCGGCCTTCCTGTTCGATGGCTTGGCGAAGGCGGTTAACTTCGTCTTCGGTCAGGTCGCGGATTTTCTTCAAAGGATCGACGTTGGCCTTGGCGGCTAGCTTTCGCGCGCGCTCTTGACCGATGCCGTAGATCGACGTCAGGCCTACGTAAAGGCGCTTTTGGACCGGAAGATCTATACCTGCTATGCGTGCCATGTGTTCTCCCTTTTATCCCTGACGCTGCTTGTGCTTCGGGTTGGCGCAGATTACCCGGACTACGCCGCGACGGTGGATCACCTTGCATTTGTCGCAAATCTTTTTTACTGAGGCTCTTACTTTCATTTGCTCCCCAATTCTCTTGCGTGCGGTCTGGGTTGACCGATCTAAAGATCGGCCACTACAAACCTGGACAGGTTGAAGCCCGCCCCTTACATATTAGATGCTTTGGGGATTCAAACCCCTAAACCTTTGTGTTGCTGCATCTTACTGCTGGCCGGGCTAAAGCCCGGCGTTTACACAGACTCACTTGTAACGATACACGATCCGGCCGCGGGTCAGGTCGTAGGGTGAAAGCTCGACTGCGACCTTGTCGCCTGCCAGGATACGGATAAAATTTTTGCGCATCTTGCCGGAGACGTGCGCCAAGACGCGGTGCTTGTTCTCCAGTTCGACGCGAAACATGGCGTTGGGTAATGGCTCGATTACCGTGGCCATTACCTCGATGGCGTCCTCTTTCGAGTTGCCCGAGTCGTCCTTCTTTTTGCTTTCGTCTAACGGCTTCGCCATATGCTCCTAAATGCCTGCCTGCTCTGAGGTACACCGATCTAAAGATCGGCCGCTACAAAATCGCCTTCACCAACTTGGCCCGGTTACTTCTTTCGGACGCGTCAGGATCCAGGGGCCGTTTGCGGTGACCGCTACCGTGTGCTCGAAATGAGCTGACGGTTGGCCGTCCGCGGTTTCCGCTACCCATTCGTCCCGCATATGCACGTCGGGCTTTCCGGCGTTCACCATCGGTTCGATGGCAATGACCATGCCCTCTTGCAATCGTGCGCCGCGGCCTGGGTCGCCGTAGTTCGGGAGATTGGGCTCGTCATGCATCTTGGTGCCAATGCCGTGCCCGACAAACTCTCGCACTACCGAATACCCGTGCTGCTCGACCCAGCTTTGCACTGCGTTGCCGACATCGCCTAGCCGGTTCCCGGCTCGCATCTTGTCGATCGCGCGATCCAGCGATTCGCGGGTTACTTCCAGCAGCTTCGCTGTTTCCGGGGCGATCTGCCCGACTGGGACAGTCACCGCCGAATCGGCGAAGTAGCCGTTCACCTCCATCCCGAAATCGATGGAGACGATGTCGCCCTCGCGAAGTTTCCGCTTGGGCGACGGGATGCCGTGAACGATCTCGCTGTTCACCGAGGTGCACAGGCTGCACGGATACCCGCGGTAGCCCTTGAACGCCGGCTTGCCTGGCTTGCCGGCGATTTTTTCCTCGGCGAATTTCTCGAGGTCCATCGTCGTCAGGCCTGGCCGAACAATTCCTCGCAGCGCAGTCAGGACTTCGTGAACGATTAGGCCTGCGCGGTGCATTTTTTCGAGTTCGTCCGCGCTGCGCAAGTGAATCGCCATCTTCGTTCGCTAAGTCCGGCTTTGCCGGGTCTAACTTTGCCCCGACGCTTGATTCTTTCGACGGCAGAATCTTGCGCCGAAAATCTGGCTTGCCGAGCTAAAGATCGGCCACTACAGCGCGGCGCAGACGATATCGTTGACGCGGCGCGTTACTTCCGGCACGCTCTGCGACGCGTCCACCGAGTGCAGCCGGCCTAACCGCTTGTAATACGCCACCAGCGGCGCGGTTTGTTTCTCGTACGCTTGCAGCCGCGGCGCTACGATTTCTTCGCGATCGTCGGGCCGCTGATCGAGCTGGCCGCCGTCGGCATCGCAAATTCCCGCGATCTTTGGCGGGCGGGCGAAAATATTATAAATCTCGCCGCCAACCTTACAGGTCCGCCGTCCGGTGATTCGCCGCAGCACTAGGGCTGGGTCGATCGCCAGATGGATCACCAGCGGCGGCTTGTAGCCGTGTTGCGCTAACAAAACGCCGAGGTACTGGGCTTGCGCTACCGTTCGCGGAAAGCCGTCGAACACAAAGCCGTGCCAGCAGTCCGGCTTCTCGATGCGTTCCGCGACCATCTTGAGCACCAGCGAGTCGGGAACCAACTCGCCACGCGCCATGATGGGCTTGGCTAACTGCCCGAGGTGCGTGCCTCGCGTGATGTTATCGCGAAGCATGTCGCCCGTCGAAAGATGCGGCACACCAAACTTGTGCGCCAGCTCTTTCGCTTGCGTGCCTTTTCCCGCGCCCGGAGGCCCGAGAAAAATCACGGCGCGATCCAACGGTTTAGCGGAGCGGGGATCCGCCGCGATTCCGCCGTTCTTCATTACCGCCGGCCGCGCAGCCGGCCCTTCCGAGCAAATCCTTCGTAGTTGCGCATGACGAGCTGTGCTTCAAGCTGCTGCACGGTGTCCATCGCCACACCGACTACGATCAACAAAGAGGTACCACCAAAATAAAACTGCACGCCAAGACCCTTTAAGAACCAGACCGGAAAGTGCCGGTCGAACCATCCACCGATTCCCCAGCCGATATGGTCGAGGTGAATACCGGTGATCAGCCACTCCGGCAACAGGCAGACAATCGCCAGGTAGATCGCGCCGATGAACGTGAGGCGCTTCAGGATGCGGCTCACGTGATCGCTGGTGGTGCGGCCCGGCCGGATGCCCGGGATAAAGCCGCCGTTCTTGCGCATGTTGTCGGCGAGCTCGGTCGGATTGAAAACGATGCCGACGTAGAAGAACGCGAACAAGATGATCAGGACGATGTAAACCAGGTTGTACAGCGGCTCGCCGAAAGCGACGACCTGGCTGAAGCTTTTGACGAAGGCATACTTCGTGCCGAACATCAGTGCCGCCGTTGCGGGAAATGCCAGCAATGAGCTCGCAAAGATCGGCGGAATCACGCCGCCCGAATTCACGCGCAGCGGGAGGTACGAGGATTGCCCGCCCATGACCCTGCGACCGACGACGCGCTTTGCATATTGCACCGGAATACGGCGCTGCCCGCCTTCGACATAGACGATGAAGGCCACGACCGCGATCATCAGGGCAACGAGAAAGATCAGCGCCAGGGGAGTGAACGGCCCCCACGCTTGGGTCTTAGCCTTTTCGTACAAATCCAAAATGCCGCGCGGGAGGCCGACTACGATACCCACGAAAATGATCAACGACATTCCGTTGCCGATCCCGCGTTCGCTGATCTGCTCGCCCAGCCACATGATGAACGCCGAACCGGTGGTCAGGGTCAGGATGGTCATCAGTATGAAGCCTGGACCAGGGTGAAACACCAGCGATTCGCCGCCGTAGCTTTGGCTCTGCAGCGCGGTGGCAATCGTGGTCGATTGAATGATGCTGAGCACGATCGTCAAATAGCGCGTGTACTGCGTAATCTTGCGGCGGCCGAGCTCACCTTCTTTTTGCAGCTTTTCGAGGTACGGGAACACGACGGTCATCAATTGCAAGATAATCGACGAGGTGATGTACGGCATGATGCCGAGCGCGAAAATCGTGAGCCGGCGCAAATTGCCGCCGCTAAACAGATCGAAGATACCCAGGAACGAGCCTGCTCCCTGCTGGAAAATAGTTTCCAGCACGCGCCAGTTGATACCCGGCGTGGGAATGTGCGCACCGATGCGATACACCGCCAGCAAGGCGAGGGTAAACAGCACGCGGTTCCGCAAGTCCGGGATGCGGAAGAGGTTCTTGAAAGCTTCGAAGAATCGATTCATGCGCTTACGTTATTCCCTAGTGTCCCTTTGTCAAGCCTTACGCCACAACCTCGAAGGTGCCGCCTGCCTTGCTAATCTTTTCCTTCGCTGACGCGCTGAACGCGTGAGCGTGGATTGCTAGCTTCGTGGTCAGCTCGCCGTCGCCGAGAACCTTGATGCGGTCGGTCTTGCGGCGGATGAAGCCATGCGCGCGAAGCAAGTCGGGCGTGACCGTCTCGCCGGCCGGAAAAACGTTCAGTTCTTCCAGGTTCAGGACGGAGTAGGTGACGCCGAACGGATTGTGAAAACCGCGCTTGGGCATGCGGCGATGCAAGGGCATCTGGCCGCCCTCAAAACCGCGGCGGCGCGAATAGCCACGGCGGGATTTCTGGCCTTTGTTGCCAGCGCCGGCGGTCTTGCCGAGCTTTGAGCCCATGCCGCGACCGACGCGAACCTTCTTGATGCGCGAGCCCTTCGGCGGATGCAGGTTCGACAAGCTGAACGAGCGCTTGCTGGTTGAAGACTTGCGCGGTGTCCGCGCGCTTCGGGGTCCGCTTCTGGTTTCTTTTTTCGCCATTTCCCTATTCCACCACTTCCACCAGGTGCCGCACTTTGTGGATCATGCCACGAATCGACGGCGTGTCCTCGCGCTCGACTACCTGATGCATTCTTCGCAGGCCGAGCCCGCGAACCGCTTGCCGAATGTCGTCGGTTGAGCCGATAAAGCTGACCACCTGTTTTATCTTGACGGTGCCCTTCTTACCCGTTCCGGTCTTCTTTTCCGTTGTCATGAGCCGCCCTCAACCGCGGCGACTTTCGGATACCTGCCGCGAATTTCATCTACTGTCTTCGAGCGCGTTTCCGCAACCTGAGCGATGTCTTTCAAGCTGAGCAATGCCGCGAAGGTGGCTTTCACCACGTTGTGCGGATTCGATGTGCCCAGCGACTTCGTCAAAACGTTGTGAATCCCGGCGACCTGCATCACCTTGCGAACCGGGCCGCCGGCAATCACGCCGGTGCCTTCGGCCGCGGGCTTCAGCAGAACCTGCGCCGAGCCGTAGCTGCCCAAAACCTGGTGCGGAATCGAGGTGCCCTTGAGATTCAGCTTGATCAAATTCTTTTTCGCTTGCTCGATGCCCTTTTTGATGGCCATGGGCACTTCGCGCGCCTTACCCATACCGAAACCCGCGTGGCCGTGATTGTCTCCGACCACCACTAGCGCCGAGAAGCTGAGGTTCTTGCCGCCCTTAACGACCTTGGTGACGCGATTGATGGCAATCACATCATCTTTCAGGTCGGACGGATTCACCTCCAACAGGCGCCGTACCGCTAGACTGTCTCGCAAAATTTGCTTCGACATAGGCTTAGAACTGTAACCCCGCTTCCCGCGCCGCGTCTGCGAGCGCCTTGACGCGGCCGTGGTACTTGTACCCGCCGCGGTCGAACACTACCTTGCTGACTCCAGCGGCTTTGGCGCGTTCGGCGATTGCCTTGCCGATTACCTTGGCCGCCGCGATGTTGCCGCCGCCTTTGAGATTCTTTTTTGTTTCCTTGTCGACCGAGCTGGCTGACGCGAGGGTCTGACCGGTGCGGTCGTCGATCACCTGGGTGTAAATGTGTCCCAGCGAGCGATACACGCAGAGACGTGGGCGCTCGGTCGTGCCAGCCACCCGGGTGCGCACGCGTTCGTGCACGCGGCGTCGATGCGCGTCTTTCGAGATGTTGCGAACTCTTGCCGTTGCCACTTTGCTTCTCCTTCAAAACCCTGGTGCTCTTGGCGGCCCAAAACCCGACGGGTCTAAAGACCCGCCACTACACTGGCGTCGCAGACTACGCGCCGCCGGCTTTTGCTCCTGCTTTACCGGCCTTCTTCTTCAGCCGCTCGCCGGTGATGCGCACACCCTTCTGCTTGTACGGGTCGGGTGGGCGCAGCTTGCGAATGTCCGCGGCGACCTGACCGACTTGACCTTTATCCGCGCCGCTTACGACCAGGTGCGTTTGCTTCTCGACGGCGATCTGGATGCCTTCGGGAATGTGAAACTCGATGGGATGTGACTTGCCGAGCGCGAATGCAACCATCTTGCCCTTTAGCTCCGCGCGGTAGCCGACGCCCACGATGTCGAGGTCCTTTTTGAAGCCGGTAGTGACGCCCGTGACGGCGTTAGCCACCAGCGCGCGCGCCAGGCCGTGCAGGGCTCGATGATCTTCCGTCGCGCGGAGGGCGTTCAGCACACCGTCCTTCTGCTCGAAGGTGATGCCGTGCGGGAGCGGAACCGTGAGCTTGCCTTTCGGCCCCTGCACTTCGACACGATCGCTTTGCAGCGCGATTTTTACGCCGCTCGGCAGTGGAATTGGTTTGCGTCCTATACGTGACATCCGTTGTTCCTCGTCCTTGGCAAACTTGTTTCATTTTGACGGGTCCAAAGACCCGCTACTACAAATCGCTCAAATTTCCTACCAGACCTCGCAAAGAATTTCGCCGCCGATTTTCGCTTTGCGGGCGGAACGGCCGCTCATCAGGCCCTTCGGCGTGGTCATAATGCTGATGCCTAGCCCGCCAACGACCGGGCGAATGTCCGCTGTGCCCAGGTAGCGGCGCGCGCCGGGACGCGAGATGCGCTTCAGGCCAGTGATCACGCTGCGGCGATCTGGCGTGTACTTCAGGAAAACGCGCAACTGCTTGCGCGACTTGTTTTCGTCCACCAGCTTGAAGGTCGAGATGTAGCCCTCTTCCTTGAGGATGCGGGCGATTTCGGTCTTCAGCTTGGACACTGGCACATCGACGCGCTGGTGCTTGGCAGCCGCGGCGTTGCGGATGCGTGTCAGAAAGTCGGCTATAGGATCGGTCTGCATAGTCTGTCTACCAGCTCGCTTTCGTTACGCCGGGAATTTCGCCCTTGAGCGCCATACCGCGGAAGCAGATTCTGCACATCTGGAACTTGCGAATGTAACCGCGGGCGCGGCCGCAAACGCGGCAACGATTCCGCACGCGGACTTTGAATTTCGGCTTCTTCAGCGATTTGGCGATTTTTGCTGTTCGTGCCATTTACTGTTGTACCCCCGGAGTTCGTAGCGGGAAGCCCAGGCCCTTAAGCAGCTCGCGGCCTTCCTCGTCGTTGTTGGCGCTTGTCGTTAACGTAATGTTCATGCCTTTAATCTTGTCCACACGCGTGTAATCGATCTCTGGAAATACCAACTGGTCTTTCAGGCCCAGCGTGTAGTTACCGCGACCGTCGAATGCGTTGGAGGGCAAGCCGCGGAAGTCACGAACGCGCGGCAGAACTACATTGCACAAGCGGTCGATGAATTCGTACATCTTGTCTCCGCGCAGGGTAACCGCGCAGCCGATGGGCATGCCCTTGCGGATTTTGAAGTTCGCAATGGACTTCTTGGCCCGCGTGATGATGGGCTTTTGCCCGGTAATCTGGCCGAGTTCCACCGCAGCGGTGTCCAGCAGCTTGGCGTTCTGGCTGGCTTCGCCGAGGCCGATATTCAGCGTGACCTTCTTGAGCTTCGGCACGGCCATGACGTTCTTCCAGCCGAAATGCTTCATCAGCGCCGGCACCGTCTCGTTTCGATATTTTTCCTGCAACCTGCTCTTCTTCATCGCCTTCTTTTCCTCGCCTCGTTCGCTTGTTGCTCTACCCTATCGAGACTTTACTTATCGAGAGTCGCGTTGCAACGCTTGCAGCTGCGCGTCTTGGTGCCGTCCGGCAGAATCGTGTGACCGATACGCGTGTGCTTACCGCAGCTTCCGCAGACGACCATGACGTTGGAAACGTTGATGGCGGCTTCTTTTTCGACGATGCCGCCCTTGATGTTCTTTTGCGGGTTCGGCCGGGTGTGGCGCTTTACGATCGCCACGTGCTCGACCACTACGCGATTGGTCTTGGCGTTGATCGACAGCACGCGACCGCTCTTGCCTGCGTCGCGGCCGGCGATTACGCGCACCTGGTCGCCCTTGCGAATCTGGATCGGTTTGCGTTCCGTTCGTACGTGTCTCAGTGTCATTGCTTACCAAACCTCCGGAGCCAGCGAAACAATCTTGGTGAACTTCTTTTCGCGCAGCTCTCTGGCCACCGGGCCGAAGACGCGCGTGCCCACCGGCTCGCCCGCATCATTAATCAGCACCGCAGCGTTGTCGTCGAAGCGAATGTAGGTGCCATCCTTGCGGCGGCGTTCCTTGCGCATGCGCACGACGACGGCTTTTACGACTGAGCCTTTTTTCACCTGGCTCTCGGGCGTCGCTTCTTTCACGGATGCGGTGATGACGTCGCCGAGGCCCGCTTTGAGTCCGGCGTCGCCGCCCACCGGTAATATGCACATCAGCTTTCGCGCGCCGGAATTGTCGGCGACGGTCAGCCAAGTTCGCATCTGAATCATTGGTCTGCTCTCCCGTTCCGCTTATTCCGCTGACGTGTTTCGCGTCAGGATTTCCTTCAGTCGCCAGCGCTTCAGTTTTGAGAGCGGCCGCGCGGAAACGATCCGCACGGTGTCGCCCGGTTTGGCTTCGCGCTTTTCGTCGTGAGCGTAAAATTTCTTGGAGATGCGCACCACGCGGCGGTATTTCGGGTGCTGCACCAACCGCAATACTTCCACGACGATGGTCTTTTCCATCTTCGCGCTGGTGACCCGCCCGGTAAGAATCTGCCGCTCGTGGCGGGCTTCCGGTGTGACGGTCGCAGCCGCCGGTGTTGTTGTTTCGGTTGCCATTACGCCTTCCTCGCTGCCGCCGGCTTCGACTTGGTCTGCGCCGATTTAACCTGAGCCGATTTCGCCGGAGCCTGCAACTCGTTCGCGCGCAACAGCGTTTTCACGCGCGCCAGATCTTTTTTCGATTCACGCAGACGCTTGAGCGCTTCCGCCTGTCCGGTGGTCAGCTGAAAACGCAGCCGGAAAATCTGCTCGGTCAGCTCTTTCTGCTGCGCTTCGAGTTCGTTCACGCCCGCTTCGCGAATTTTTTCAATGCGTCGTGGCATGTTAGAAAGTCCCCACACGAGTGATGAATTTCGTGGGAATCGGCAGCTTGTGGGCCGCGAGTCCCAAGGCTTCTTTCGCGGTCGCTTCGTCAACGCCCGCCATCTCGAACATGATGCGTCCCGGCTTCACCACCGAGACCCATTTCTCCGGTGCGCCCTTGCCTTTGCCCATGCGGGTTTCCGCGGGCTTCTTGGTGAAGGGCTTGTCCGGGAAAATCCGGATCCACAGTTTGCCGCCGCGCTTGATGAAGCGGGTGATGGCGACGCGCGAGGCTTCGATCTGACGGTCGGTGATCCACGCGGCTTCCATGGCTTTCAGGCCGTACTCGCCGAACGCCAATTCTCCGCCGCGCCAGGCTTTCCCGTTGCGCCGGCCGCGCATCTGCTTTCTGTACTTCACTTTCTTCGGCATCAACATCGTCTATGTTCTCTTTTCCTCGTTACCGCGCCACTAAACTACCCTTGCTGCGTGGCTTACATTTACGCTACCGCGGCTACGCCTTCGCGCTCTTTTTGAATCTTGGAGACACGCTTGGGCACGTTCTCGCCCTGGTAAACCCAGCACTTCACGCCGATCACACCGTAGGTCGTGTTTGCTTCCGCGGTGCCGAAATCGATGTCCGCTCGCAGCGTTTGCAGCGGCAAGCGTCCCTGTAGGTACCACTCTTTGCGGGCGATTTCCGCGCCGTTCAGGCGGCCTGCTACGCGCACCTTGATGCCTTTGCAACCGAACCGCAGAGCGGAATCCACTGCTTTGCGCATCGCGCGGCGGAAGGCCACGCGCTTTTCCAGTTGCAACGCGATCGATTCGGCCACCAGCGTGGCGTCGAGTTCGGGCCGGTGCACTTCCTGAATGTCGATGTGCACTTCGCGCTTGGTGCGCTTCTGCACTTCCTGCTTCAACTTGTCGATCTCCGACCCTTTGCGGCCGATGATGATGCCCGGACGCGCGGTGTAAATGCGCACGACCAGCTTGTTGGCGGCGCGCTCGATGTCGATCGAGCTGATGCCCGCGCTCTTGAGCTTTTCCTTCAACTCGCGACGCAGCTTCACGTCTTCGTGGAGCAGGTCGGCGTAGTCTTTATCGGCATACCAGCGCGACTTCCACGGTTTGTTGTAGCCGAGTCGAAATCCGTACGGGTGCGTCTTCTGTCCCATTCCGTCCTCTTCTTTGCTGCTTTGGTGCCAACTTCCAGCCGCGGCGGCTTTCGTCGCGGGCGGCTTACTTCTTGTCCTTACCTACTTCTTGCCCTTTTTCGGGGGTGCCTGCTTACCGGTCAAGGCCTTGCGCACACGACGCGCCGTACCGCGCACGCCCTTTTGCGCTTCTGCTTCCGCCTCAATCGCCGCAACGCGTTCGGCGGCGGCCACGTGATGCTCGGCCACGCCCACCCACAAATGCGCGGTGCGCTTCTGGTAGCGGAAGGCCCGGCCCATCGGCGCCGGCCGCAACCGCTTCCATCGCGCGCCGTCGTTCACGAAACACTTCGCAACGAACAATTCGTCCACATCGAGCGGGGCGCCGGCGTCTTCCGCCTTGCGTTCGGCGTTGGCGATCGCGCTGCGCAGCACTTTTTCGATGTGCTTGGCGGCGCGCTTCGGCGTGTACCGCAGGGTCTGCAGCGCATCCTGCACTTTCCGCCCGCGGATCAAATCGATCACCAGCCGCGCCTTTTGCGGAGACATACGCACGTGCTTGGCGAGCGCGTGTGCTTCGATCGAACCTTGTGTTTGCACGTCAGCCATGGCTTATGCCTTCGGCGCTGCCGGAGCTGCGCCGCCTCCTGCTGGTGCACCTGCACCCGCTGCCGGAGCCGGGCCCGCGGCGCGCTCGAGCGCGGCCTTCACGGCGTGGCCTTTGAACGTGCGCGTCGGCGAAAACTCACCCAGCTTGTGCCCGATCATCTGCTCGGTCACATACACGGGAATGAATTTCTTCCCGTTGTGCACGGCGATGGTGTGGCCGATCATGTCCGGCACAATCGTCGAGCGCCGCGACCACGTCTTTACGACTTTCTTTTCGTTCCGCGTGTTCAGTCCTTCGACCTTTTCGCGCAGGTGGCCGTCAACAAACGGTCCCTTTTTCAGTGAGCGTGCCATCGATTCCTTATTCCTCCACGCGGCGCAAGCGAACCCATTGCGCTCGCCGCATCTTTTTGAAGCCGCGCACCGGACCTGGTACCCGGTGCGATTTCGGGCAGAACGGACACACGAAACGCGTGCCTTGCGCGTTCGGAATCCGCTCCACGATTACGCCCCATCCGGTCTTGCACAGCTTGTACAGCACCGGCTCCGGCGGAGGCGCCACAGCTTTTACCGGCCGCACCGGCTTGCCGCTCTTCACGACCGCGCGTTTCGGTGGCGTCCGCTTTACGGCCCGTCTCGACCGCTTGGTCACCCGGCGCAATGCAGCTCTCCGGGTTCTCCGGCCTGCGTTGCGTCCTGCTCGTGTTGTTCGTGTCGCTCGCATCGTTTGCGCTCTCACCGGACCGCTCTGCCATCACCGTCCGGCTCTCGCATCTGTTGTTTCGTTTCTCGCTTCTAACTTCTTGCTTCCAACCTCTTACTTCCGTCTTTGCACAATCTGCCGATCGGTGCGTTTGTTGTGTCGCGTCTTCTTGCCGAGCGTCGGGAAAGCCCAAGGCGTTTGCGGGTGATTGCCCTTGACCTTGCCTTCACCACCGCCGTGCGGGTGATCGACCGGGTTCATGGCCACGCCGCGCACGGTGGGCTTTACGCCGTGCCACCGCGTGCGTCCGGCCTTGCCGTAGGTTTCATTCTCATGATCGAGATTGCCAACCTGGCCAACCGTCGCCATGCAATCCACGGAAAACTTTCGCACTTCGCCCGACGGCATCTTCACCAGCGCGAGGTCACCCTCTTTGCTGAGTAGCTGCGCCGCGCCGCCTGCCGAACGGACTGCCTGGCCGCCGCGCCCTGGATACAGCTCCAGGTTGTGCACCATGGTGCCGGGAGGAATGTGCTTAATCTGCAGCGCATTGCCCGGAAGAATGTCGGCGCCTTCGCCGGTGGAAACGGTCGCGCCGACTTCCAGACCCACCGGGTGCAGGATGTAGCGCTTCTCGCCGTCGGCATAGTGCAGCAGCGCAATGTTCGAGCTGCGATTCGGGTCGTACTCAATCGCGGCCACCTTCGCGGGCACGCCAACTTTGTCGCGCCGGAAGTCTACCTGGCGGTACTGTTTCTTGTGACCGCCGCCGCGGTGCCAAATGACGATTTCGCCGTGATTGTTGCGGCCGCCGGAGCGTTTTTTCGGCTCGAGCAACGCCTTTTCCGGCGTTTCTTTGGTGATATGGCTCTTGTCCAGGACGGTAATAAACCGCCGCGACGCCGTGTATGGATTAAAGCTTTTCAGTCCCATCTCTACCTCTTACCTTTTTGCGCGTTTTTGCTTTGATTACCGCGCAACCTCAACTTCACTGCTCACTGCACTGGGCCGAGTCGTGCAAATTCAATCTCTGTAAAATCAAGCGCTACAGATTCTCCGCGTACTCGATCATCTTTTCGCCTTCGGCGAGCTTCACGTACGCTTTCTTCCAGTCCTTGCGGTAACCCACGCTCTGGCCGCGGCGCCGCATCTTGCCCACGAAATGCGCGGTGCGCACATCGTCGACCTTCACCTTGAAAATTTGCTGCACCGCTTCCTTGATCTCCGTCTTGGTCGCGCCCGCCGCTACCTCGAAGACCACCGTGTGGTACAGCTCTTTCACGCCGAGGCCCTTTTCGGTGATGATGGGCCGGCGAATAATTTGATAGTGAGGGGCTGCCATAACTTATTCCTTCCCCTTCTTTCCTGGTTTCGCGGCCTTCTTCACCGCTGCTTTCTTCACCGGCTTGGCCTTGGCCTTCGGCGTGGCTTCTTTCTTAGCAGCCGGTGCCGGAGCAATCGTCTCGACATGCGGAGTGGCCGCCGCCGCTGCTTCTGGATCCAGAGTGCGAATCAACCGCGCGACTGCGTCTTTCGACAACAACAACAGGTCGTGGTTGAGCAGGTCGTAGGCCTGCAAAACATTCGGCGCTACCAGTTTCACGCGCTCCAGGTTGCGGCTGGCGAGTTCCAGATTGCGGTTTTCGCCGTACGCCACCAACAGAGCCGACTTCGTGTGGTTGAGCTTGCCGAGCGCGATGCTCAACGCTTTGGTCTTCGGCGTTTCGAGCGCCCACTCGTCTACCACCGTCAATTTCTGCTCGGCAAGCTTCGCCGAGAGCGCCGAGCGCAGCGCGCCCAGCAGCATCTTCTTCGGCAACGCGTAGCTATAATCGCGCGGCTTCGGTCCGTGAACCGTTCCGCCGTGCCGCCAGAGAGGCGAACGAATGGAGCCAACGCGAGCGCGGCCAGTGCCCTTCTGCCGCCACAGTTTGCGGCCTGCGCCGCTGACTTCGCTCTTGTCCTTGGTCTTGTGCGTACCGCGGCGGATTTCCCGCATGTACCAGCGCGACGCTTCGTGCAGCAGGTTTTGATTCACCTTCGCGCCAAACACCGCGTCGGCGAGCTCTACCTGCCCGACCTTCTTGCCTTCCAGATTCATTACATCCACGACCGGCATAATCTCGTTTCCTTATCGCGATCTAAACTTCACTGATGCAATCCGTTCCGATGTACCGGAACGCCCCTGCAAACTATTGCTTGTTTCCGCCCTGCTTGGCCTTGATGGTCTTGCGAATCTTCTTGATGAAAATGTACGTTCCGCTTGGTCCCGGCACTGATCCCTTGACCAGCAGCAGGTTTTCGTCGTTGTCCACTTTCACGACTTTCAAGTTCCGAGCGGTGACTCGCTCGTTGCCCATGTGACCCGGAAAATGCTGGTTCCTCCACACGCGCGACGGGAACGAACTGCCACCAATGCCGCCGGGCGCGCGGTGAAACATCGAACCGTGCGTCGCATCGCCTCCGGCATAGTGCCAGCGCTTTACGCCGCCGGCAAAGCCTTTGCCCTTGCTGACGCCGCTGACGTCAACAAGCTCGCCAGCCTTGAAATTCTCCACCAGCACGCGGTCGCCGACTTTGGTTTCGTCCGCTGACTCTTCGATGCGGATTTCCTGCAGCACCTTCATCGGGGCTACGCCGGCCTTTTTGTAGTGCCCGGTCATAGCTTTGTTCACGCGCTGCGGCTTGACGAATTCCACGAGTCCTAGTTGCGCGGCTTCGTAGCCGTCTTTTGTTTTTGTGCGGCGCTGCACTACCACGCATGGACCTGCTTGCAGAACGGTGCAACCTACTAGCGTGCCGTCGTCCTGGAAGACTTGCGTCATTCCTAGCTTGATTCCGATAATCCCGTTTACCGCCATCGCCTCTTCTCTCTTTTTCGCAGCTTGTCTCTACTTGCGGACATTGGCTGCGTCTTGCCTAGTTCGTGCTGCGTCAAGAAACCGCACAGACAAGAGTGTCTGTGCTACTTCCCTGCGTGCCCGAACGCCTTGATTTCTACGTCCACGCCTGGCGGCAAATCCAGCTTCATCAACGCATCGACCGTGTCCGGCGTTGGTTCCAGGATGTCGATCAGCCGCTTGTGGGTGCGCATCTCGAACTGCTCGCGCGATTTCTTGTCCACGTGCGGAGAGCGCAATACCGTCCAGCGGTTGATGGTGGTCGGCAGAGGAATCGGGCCCGCAACATCGGCCCCGGTCCGCTTCGCGGTGTCCACGATTTCTCGCGTGGATTGGTCCAGAATCCGGTGGTCGTACGCTTTCAAACGAATGCGAATTTTGTCGCCTTGTCTCATTTAATTAATCCACAACCCTCTCTGAAATCCGACTACTCGATGATTTCCGTAACCGCGCCCGCGCCAACCGTGTGCCCGCCTTCGCGAATCGCGAAGCGCAAGCCCTTTTCCAGAGCCACTGGCGTGATCAAGCTCACTTCGCAGCTCACGTTGTCCCCCGGCATTACCATCTCCACGCCGGTCGGCAGCTTCACGTCGCCGGTCACGTCTGTCGTCCGGAAGTAGAACTGCGGCCGGTAGCCGGTGAAAAATGGCGTGTGCCGCCCGCCTTCTTCCTTGGTCAATACGTACGCTTCCGCCTTGAACTTCGTGTGCGGCGTGATCGATCCCGGCTTGCACACCACCTGCCCGCGCTCCACATCTTCTTTTTCCGTGCCGCGCAGCAGCAACCCAACGTTGTCGCCCGCCAAGCCTTCGTCCAGCAGCTTGCGGAACATTTCCACGCCGGTCACAACCTTCTTCTGCGTTGGACGGAAACCTACGATCTCGATTTCCTCGCCAACCTTTACCTTGCCGCGTTCCACACGTCCGGTCACCACCGTTCCGCGGCCCGAGATCGAGAAAATATCTTCGATCGGCATCGCGAACGGCTTGTCGATGTCACGCACCGGCTGTGGCACGTTCTTGTCTACCGCTTCCATCAAATCGTCGATGGCCTTTTCCCATTTCGCGTCGCCATTCAACGCCTGCAGCGCCGAACCACGTACCATCGCAATCGTGTCGCCCGGAAACTGGTAGCTCTTCAGCAACTCGCGTACTTCCAGTTCCACGAGTTCCAGGAGTTCGGCGTCTTCCACCATGTCGCACTTGTTCAGGAACACCACAATCGCCGGCACGCCGACCTGGCGCGCCAGCAAAATGTGTTCCCGTGTCTGCGGCATCGGACCATCGGTCGCCGCCACCACCAGGATCGCGCCATCCATCTGCGCCGCCCCGGTGATCATGTTCTTGATGTAGTCCGCATGTCCCGGGCAGTCCATGTGCGCGTAGTGCCGGTTCGCGGTCTCGTACTCCACGTGCGAAACCGCGATGGTAATCCCGCGCTCGCGCTCTTCCGGCGCGTTGTCGATCGAATCAAACGCGCGGAACTGCACCTTGGGGTTGTGCTTCGACAACACCTTGGTAATCGCCGCCGTCAACGTGGTCTTGCCGTGGTCAATGTGACCAATCGTCCCGATGTTGCAGTGCGGCTTGTTGCGCTCGAATTTCTCCTTGGCCATGTCCCCTCAGCTCCTCAATCGAATTTCGTAAATCGTGTACCGCGAAACTCGTCCCAAGCGTTATTTCGTACCTTTAATCTTTTTAATCACTTCTTCCGAAATGTTCGGCGGCGTCTCGGCATAGTGCGAGAAGTGCATGGTGAACGTCGCGCGACCCTGCGTGCGGCTGCGCAAATCGGTCGCATAACCAAACATTTGCGCCAACGGCACCAGAACCCGGATCACGTTCGAGCCCGAACGGTTTTCGGTGCCCTGAATCTCGGACCGCCTGGCGTTCAGGTCGCCAAATACCGGCGCCATGTATTCTTCCGGAACCACTACTTCCACTTTCATGATCGGCTCGAGCAAGACCGGCTTGGCCTTCGCGCAAGCCGCTTTGAAAGCCATCGAACCCGCGATCTTAAACGCCATTTCCGAGCTGTCTACGTCGTGCGAACTGCCGTCCACCAGCACCGCGGCGATATCCACCATCGGAAAGCCTGCCAGGATGCCGTTGTCCAGCGCTTCGCGAATTCCCGCTTCGATCGGCGCGATGAATTCGCGGGGAATCGATCCACCAACGATCTTGTCGATAAACAGAAACCGGTGTTCCTTGTCGAATTTCCACTTACCCGCAGGTCCGCCGACGATTTCCTTGGCCAACGCGTCCAGTTCGTCCGTAGACATGTCATGCATGTTTTCGTGGGCCGCACTGGGCATCGGATGCAGCACGATTTCGCAGTGACCGTATTGCCCGCGTCCGCCGGTCTGCTTGATGTATTTACCTTCGGCTTCGGCCTTTCGGCGAACCGTCTCGCGATACGCCACTTGCGGCCGGCCAACGTTTGCCTGCACGTTGTATTCGCGCAGCATGCGATCCACGATTATTTCGAGATGCAACTCGCCCATGCCGGAAATCAATGTTTGCCCGGTATCAGGCTCCGTGGACACACGGAAAGTGGGGTCTTCCTGTGCAAGGCGCTGCATGGCCACGCCCAACTTGTCCTGATCAGCCTTGGTCTTCGGCTCAATGGCCACTGAAATCACTGGTGCCGGGAAATCGATCGATTCCAGAACGACCGGCTTCTGCTCATCGCATAGCGTGTCGCCGGTATTGACGCTCTTCAGCCCAACGCAAGCGCAAATATCGCCGGCATACACTTCTTCAATCTCTTCGCGCTTGTTGGCGTGCATCTGCAGCAAACGGCTGATGCGTTCGCGGGTGCGCTTTCCCGAGTTGTAAACGTAGCTGCCCGACTTCAGTACGCCGGAATAAACACGAATGTAGGTCACGTGTCCGACGAACGGGTCGGACATGATCTTGAAGGCCAGCGCGGAAAACGGCGCATCGTCCGACGCGCGCCGCAACTCGACTTTGTCGGTGTCAGGATTCGTGCCTTCTAGTGGCGGCACGTCCGTCGGCGACGGCAGATAGTCAACGACGGCATCCAGCAAAGGCTGAATGCCCTTGTTCTTGAACGCCGATCCCGCGAGCACCGGCACAATCTTCAGCGCCAGAGTTGATTTGCGGATCGACTTGCGCATTTCGTCGATGGTCAGCACTTCGCCGTTCAGATATTTGTCGATCAACGTATCGTCGTGCTCGGCGATATACTCGATCACCTTGTTGCGATGTTCGTCGTAGAATTTCTTGTCGATGGCCGCGCCCTTCAGCGCCGCGGCCACATCCGGCCGCGAATCCACGAACGCCTTGTCCCACAATTTGTCGACTTCAAAAATCTCGAACTTCGCGCCCAGCGTCTCTTCGAGCCAGACGACCACTTTCTGCTCGATGAAATCGATGATGCCGATGAAATTATCTTCGCGGCCCAACGGGAATTGCAGCGGGACGGGATGAGCACCCAAGCGCTGGCGAATGGTGCGGATTACATGATCGAAATCCGCACCCATGCGATCCATCTTGTTCACGAAGCAGATGCGCGGCACACGGTACTTGTCCGCCTGGCGCCACACGGTTTCGGATTGCGGCTGCACTCCTGCCACGGAATCGAACACGCACACCGCGCCATCCAGCACGCGCAGCGAGCGTTCCACTTCCACGGTGAAGTCCACGTGGCCGGGCGTATCGATAATATTGACGCGGTATTTCTTGTCGAAGCGATCCCACGAAGCGGTGGTCGCCGCGCTGGTAATGGTAATGCCGCGCTCGCGCTCCTGCTCCATCCAGTCCATGGTGGCGGTGCCTTCATCCACCGAACCGATCTTGTAGGTCACACCCGTGTAGAACAGGATGCGCTCGGTCGACGTCGTCTTTCCGGCGTCGATGTGCGCCATGATCCCGATGTTCCGCGTATCTTCGAGTTTAAAGACTCGTCCCATTGTCCCTTGAGAAGCTTTCTTCTCCCCCGCGCGATTTGCTACCGCTTCAGTCACAATCTCAGTCCAATCTTGCTCAAGCCGGTCTTACCACCTGTAATGGGCAAATGCCTTGTTGGCTTCCGCCATGCGGTGTACGTCTTCCTTCTTCTTCATGGCCCCGCCGCGCGCATTGGCCGCGTCGATCACTTCATCGGCGAGCTTGTCGATCATGGTCTTCCCCGCACGTTCCCGTGAATACTGCAACAGCCAGCGAATCGCCAGCGACTGCCGCCGGAACGGATTCACTTCCACGGGCACCTGGTAGTTCGCGCCGCCCACGCGCCGCGTCTTCACTTCCAGCAGCGGCTTCACGTTCTCGATGGCCTTCTTGAAAATTTTCAAGGGTTCATCGTTGGTCTTCTTGGCCACCTGGTCCATCGCGCCATAAAACACGCGTTGCGCCGTCGATTTCTTGCCCTCGTACATCATCGAGCAAATAAACTTTTCCACGATATCGCTGTCGTAGACCGGATCAGTCGCTTGTGGTCGCCGGAAAACTAGTCCTTTACGTGGCATCGCTCTTTATCGCTCCTGAATCTCGCCTTGCTCGATTCCCTATTCGCTTTTCTTTACTTCTTTGCTTCCTTACTTCACTTCGCCTGTGCTGCTTTCGGTCTCTTGGCCCCATACTTCGAGCGTCCCTGCTTGCGATTCTCCACGCCAGCCGCGTCCAGAGTCCCGCGCACGATGTGGTAGCGTACGCCGGGGAGGTCCTTCACACGGCCGCCGCGAACGAGCACGATCGAGTGCTCCTGCAAGTTGTGCCCGACGCCAGGAATATACGTGGTCACTTCAATCGAATTCGTCAACCGCACGCGCGCCACCTTGCGCAACGCCGAGTTCGGTTTCTTCGGGGTCTGCGTGTACACGCGAATGCAGACGCCGCGCTTTTCCGGGCAGCCCGCAAGCGCCGGCGACTTCGTCTTGACCACGACCTTCTCACGTCCCATGCGTACTAGCTGCGAAAACGTCGGCACAGTTCTTCCCTCATTCGCGCGCAAAAATTTTTGCCCTTCAACACGTTCAGCCAGCGAACGCGCGGAAGTGCGTGGCTCTCGCAGGCGCGCATACAAATTGCGCGAGAGTGCACAGCAGTGCTGAAAGGTCTACTGCGAATCCGGAGACAACAAGCAAGAAACTCCGTACGCACTTCCAGAAGGTAGAACTCTTCTTCTGGCTTCGACTCGGAGACGCTCACTCGGCTTTGCGGGGCTGGCGCCCCATTCCGGCCGCTCTTCGATCCCATTCCGTCTTACAGTGTTCCGGAACCGAAGATATTCCTTCCAACTACTCGAACCGCAAACAAACGACGCGGTCCCCCAACGAACACTACAAACTACCCCTGACAAACAATAGAGTATATGGAGAACAACGTGCCCTGTCAAATCACTTTCGACACCAGGCAGTGGAAAACTTTTGGGTCGATGTGGGCTTTGGACTTAGCCATGCCTAAAATCAACTGCCCGGACTTAATTATACACCATCCTGGCCGAATGCCCGCTTGCTCCGAGATGGTGCGCGAATGTGCTGGATGATTGCGGCTTGGGCATGAGCCCTTTTGTTTCTCCGGTAAGGACCATCTGATGTCCCTTGACCTCAATAACATACCTACAATCAATCACTTACAGTTCGACGAATAGACCTTTCTTGTGTTGCGGTTGGCACCGACAGGAGTGTCTGTGCTACTCACTAATTCTGTGGCGTGTCATCCTTTTCGGTGCCCAGGTCCCCATAGGGCCATAAATTAAAGGCCTTCAACTCCTCATACTCGTGCTGGTCCCGTAACATCTTCGCCGTGCGCTTCGCCGACCACGGTACCGCAAATCGCTCCGGGCGGTCCGCGATCCAAAACGCAGCTAGCGCCATCAATGTTGCGTTCTTGGTCAACACATCCGGCTTCTGCGCTTCCAGCGCGTCCGCCGCCGAGTGGTGCGTAAATTTATATTCCGAGGTGTCCTGGTCCATGTTGATTCCCGGCAGGCCGGCAATCGAAAACGGCAGCGTATCCGTGCCCGATTCAATTTTGTCGTCGACGGTCATGGGTCCCATATTCGCTAGGGATCTTGCGAACGGCTGGAACGCCGCAACCAAATCGTCGCGCCCTCCCAACTGGAATCCCTTCACTGGTCCCTGCCCCGCATCCAAAATTAAATCCCCCAAATGATTCGCCATTTCCGACTGATGCTGTTTAACGTACGCGCTCGATCCATCTAACCCTTGCTCTTCGCCGGTGAACAACACAAATCGAATGGTGCGCCGCGGCTTTTCACCGGAACGCATGATCGTGTACGCGGCCCCCAGCGCCGTAGCCGTGCCCGAGCCGTTGTCCGTGGTCCCTTCCGCCAAATCCCAGGAGTCGAGATGGCCGCCGACCACCAGGATCTGTTCGGGATGTTCCGTGCCGCGAATCTCTCCCACGACGTTGGCGGTCTCCACCGGCCCATTCGTAAATGTGTTCTGAATATTAAATCGCACGTGCGGCGTGATGCCGCGATCCAAATAGCGCTCCAGTTGCCCCTGATCCTCCGCCGTCATCGACACCACCGGAACAGCAAAATCCGCGTCGAAACCTAGTATTCCCGTGTGCGTCAAATTCAGACCCGCGGCTTTCCCGCCGCCCTGCCCTCCGATGATCGCGATCGCTCCCGCGGGCCCTGCTGCCCGGATCAAATCGCCCATGCGAATAAACGCCTCTATTCCCATTCTTCTTGCGTTGCCCCTGGCCAAAACCAGCGCCACTTTGCCCTTCAGTCGCGAAACATTCTTGATCTCATTGTCGATATCGAAAAGGTTCACCGCCACAACGTCGCCTTCCACGCCGCCGGCCGGAGTCGAACCCGTCCAGCCCATCGAATCCACATGCAACTTGTGCCGCACCGGCATCAACAATTCTGCCTCTGCTGTTCCTCGCGTCCAGCCCTTCCAGATGGTGTATTTTTCTTTATGCACGTTGGTCAAACCAATCGCCTGCATTTTCGCGACGCCCCAATCCTCGGCCTTGCGCTCTGCCGGAGTGCCCGTCACCCGGGCCCCAACGTCGTCGCTCAATTCCGTTAAGAACTCAAACGCGTGCGAGTTCATCTCCCCTTCGCCCGCAATCTTCACCAACGCGGGCAGCGTCCCGTCCTCCGATGGCCCCTTCGGCGCGCGATCATCCGCATGTAAAATGCTGGCGCTAGCCAATATTCCCACCATCGCCGCAACCACCAATGCCTTACTCATTCGAATCTCCTAATCAAAGTTGTGCGCGCACACATTATCACCTGTGAGACGCACCCGCCGCCAATCGGTTTCGAGCATTAGGTTTCGCGGTTCCTCGCAAGTCTCCTTGCTACTGCTTTCTCCGAGCCCTCCGAGTACTCTGTTTAAAGCTTTCTCTTCCTCTCGCCCGACGACGTGCAACCCTCGCAACGCCTCCGCAACCCACCCTTGCCCCCATCCCCGGCCCGCTCCAAACTGAAGTCGTGACTCGCTCGTCAGTCCCTCTTAAATCGCTGCGACTCCTGGCCGCGTTAGCCCTGCTGTTCGTCCAGTTGCCGAACCGTGCCCAGGAGACCCCGCCGCCCGCCAAAACCGCCGATAAACCAGCGATCCCCGAAACCCCCGCCCAAATCGAGCTCCTCGAAACCCACATGCGCTTCGAAGCCAATGGCGACTCCCGCAAAGACGTCCACACCCGCGTCCGCATCAACAGCGAACTCGGCGTCCGCCAATTCTCCCACCTCAATTTCGACTTCAACCGCTCCTTCGAGCAGATTGAAGTCCCGCTCGTTCACATCACTCACGCCAGCGGCGGCACGGCCGACATCCTCCCCAGCGCCATCACCGACCAACCCAACCCCATCATCGCCGACCTTCCCGCGTACCAGGACGTCCGCGTCAAATCCGTCCGCATCCTGGGTCTCGCGCCCGCTGACGTCCTCGAGTACCGTGTAGTAACCACCACAACGCACCATCCCCTCGCTCCCGACTTCTGGCTCGAGCACTCCTTCGACCGCACCGGCGTCGTGTCGCACGAACTTTACGAACTGAATATGCCCGCCTCGCGGCAAGTACAAACGCATATCAACCCAGGGACGCCCCCGGTATCAGAAAAGTCCGAGCCGCCGGACTGCAACCGCGTCAATTACAAATGGGATCTAAAACCGGAGAACCTTACCGACCACTCATCCGACAAGCCCGCTGCAAGCGCCGAACCCGATATTGTTGTCACCACGTTTACGTCCTGGGACCAACTAAGCACGCGGCTCAAATCATTTCTAAACAATGCGTTTTCGACTTCGATTTGGGCCGAATCCATGAGACTAACCGGCTCCTCAAAAGAACCTGTCCCCGATACTCTCCTCTACGACCTGGTGCGCGCGAAGATCAAAACCATTGAGTTACCTTTGGATTTCTCCAAATTCCCCTTAAGGTCGGCCTCGGAGATTCTCGCGTCGGGATACGGCCGGCCGGAAGAAAAACTGGAGCTTCTTCTCATCCTGCATGGGCAACAAAGCCTTCAGCATCCGGTGAACACTAGGGTCTTGGCGTACAGCGATGTGGAGTCACCCCAGGATCAGCTCCCTCGGCCGTCTTTGCTAAAAGGCCTCGTCCTTAACATCAATGAGTCGAACAGGATCGTATACCTCGACCCCAGTTTGGAGGTCGCTCCATTCGGTATGATTCGCGCTGACTTCCGTGGCAAGAAGGCGCTCGTTCTAGGCGGGTGTTCGAGCGGAAAATCTGGATGCTGGCAGGTTCTTCCGAATAGTCTCCCCTTTCCTGCGACGCAACGCGTAATCGTTGACGCCTCACTCGCCGCAGACGGCACGCTGAACGCGAAAGTCAAATACTCCATGCGCGGCGACAACGAACTATTGCTTCGCGTCGCCTTCCACCAATCTCCCCGTGACAAGTGGAAAGAGGTCGCTCAGCTTCTGGCCCTCTCTGACGGCTTCCGCGGCAAGATCATGTCCGCCAGCGCCTCTGATCCGACCGCCACGAAATTGCCCTTCACTGTCGAATACGAGATCTCGCAGCCAAAATTCGTCGATTGGGCCAAGAAACCCATCCGCATCCCAGTGCTTCTCCCCCAACTTGCCGTACCCGATGTTCCCGAAAAAACAGGCGATGACAAAACCGCCGCGCCCATCGATCTGGGTATACCCCTCGACGTCGACACCCGCGTCACCCTGCGCTTGCCGTCAGGCACCAGTGTCGAAGTCCCCACAGGCACGGTCGTGGACCGCGCCTACGCTACCTTCGCATCGCGGTACAACGTCCAGGCCGGCGTAATCACCGCGAGGCGCCATATCAATTTCCTGCACCGCCAAGTCCCCGCTGATCAATCCGCCGACTACGCCGCCTTCCTCCACGCCGTCCAAACCGACCAAGCTCAAAATTTCACGCTGACCCGCAATGATGCCACCCCACCCAAAGCCGCAACGCCCAAGTAGCACGGACACTCTTGGTTACCCGGAGTTAGCGAAGGATCTGCCGGGCCCAGATACCCAGAACTCCCCGCGACTCTCTTCACGGTGCGCGACACTCCAATCGTGCGAGCTCACCGATTGTTTGTTACAATTCCGTGGATTTTGGAAGGCTGATTCCGGAGACTCATGGCTGCGAGAAAAAGTGCAAGCAAGCGTACGACGAACAGTAGCGCAAAGAAGATCCAGCCGAAATACAACCGCATCGTCCTGAAACTCTCCGGTGAATCGCTGCAGGGGCCGCAGGGATTTGGAATTCACGGCGAGACGGTGCGAGCGATCGCCCAGGAATTAAAAGAGGTGCATGCACTGGGCGTGCAGATCGCGGTCATGGTCGGCGGCGGAAATATCTTTCGCGGTGGCCGGCAGAAAGGCTTTGAGATCGAGCGGGCGACCGGCGACTACATGGGCATGCTCGCAACGATGATCAACGCGCTGGCGCTACAAGACGCGCTGGAAAAAGAGGGCGTACACACGCGGGTGCAGAGCGCCATCGAGATGCACCAGGTCGCGGAACCCTTCATCCGGCGGCGCGCTTTCCGTCACCTGGAAAAGGGCCGCGTGGTGATTTTCGGAGCAGGGACCGGGAATCCATACTTTTCGACGGATACGGCGGCGGCGCTGCGCGCCATGGAAATCAAAGCCGACGTTATTTTAAAGGCCACACGCGTCGATGGGATCTACGACGCCGATCCCGAGCGCGTCACCGATGCGAAATTCTTCGCGCAGATCACCTATCGCGACGTATTGCACCAGAACTTGAAGGTGATGGACGCCACCGCCATTTCACTTTGCATGGACAACGGTATGCCAATCGTGGTTTTCAACATGAATCAACACGGAAACATCAAACGAGTGGTGCTTGGCGAGCGCGTAGGCTCGACCGTGAGCCCAGCCTAGCGGTAGAGTTATCATCCGTTCGTCTTCGTGAGTCGTTAGGGGCGGCCGCGACACTTGACGTTCGGCTTGTGATCCGAAGCTAAACCAGAAACGGAAATTCCGATCGAGGAATGCAATGACGACGATTGCAACGACGAAAGAAGCGGCCGCCGCGGCCAAAACGCGCATGGAAAAGGCGGTGGACGACTTCCGCAAGGAAATCGCCACGCTGCGCACGGGCCGCGCGAACGCCACCCTGCTCGATGCCATTCGCGTGGACTATCACGGCACGCCGATGCCGGTGAACCAGCTCGGCACCATGACCACGCCAGACCCCACGATGATCGTGATCGCGCCGTGGGATCCGAGCGTCGTGGCGTTAATCGACAAAGCGATTCGCACCTCGGACCTGGGGCTGAATCCGACCAACGACGGCAAAGTGGTGCGCGTGCCCATCCCGGCGCTGACCGAAGAGCGCCGCAAGGACATGGTGAAGCATCTGCATAAGGTGCTGGAAAATCACCGCACGGCGGTGCGCAACGTGCGGCGCGACATCAAGGAAGCCATCGACAAGCTCGAGAAAGACAAGAAAATCAGCCAGGACGAACAGAAACGCTCCCTGGACGAACTGGACCGAGTCTCGCACGCAGAGACCAAAAAGATCGAAGATCTAAGCGCCATTAAAGAGAGAGAGATCATGGGTCTGTAACAGACTCGCCGTCAGCCATTGGCAACGAGCCCGCTTCGGTTCGACAACTAGCCTTCACAGCCTTTCATCAGCAGACACAAAAAAAGGCGCCCCGGGTAACCGGGACGCCTTGAACGATTTGCGAAGGGATCGGCTTTAGACGGTGACGGCAACTCCGGCTTCCCCTGCGCCAGTCTCCGGGCCGGCGGAAGCCACTTCGCCGACTTTGAAGCGCACGAAGCGACGAACCGCGACATTCTCGCCCAGCTTGGCGATCGCTTGCGTGATCATCTCGCCGATGGTCACGGACTCATCCTTGATGTAGTGCTGTTCGTAGAGGCAGTTTTCCTCGTAGAATTTTTCCATCTTGCCGTTGACGATGCGCTCGATGACCTGCTCCGGCTTCCCGGTGGCTTTGGCCTGCTCGCGGTAGATGTCGCGCTCTTTCGCCAGCATCTCCGGAGTGACTTCCTCGCGGCGCATATAGCGCGGATCGACCGCAGCGATGTGCATCGCGATGTCGTGGCACAACTGCTGGAACGCTTCCGTACGCGCCACGAAGTCGGACTCGCAGTTGACCTCGACGATCACGCCGATTTTGCCGCCGGCGTGAATGTAGTGCCCGACAAGCCCTTCGCTCGCCTGGCGCTGTGCCTTTTTCGCGGCAGCCGCCTGGCCTTTTTTGCGCAGGATGTCGATGGCCTTTTCAACGTCGGCACCCGATTCCACGAGCGCCGCGCGGCAATCGGCGAAACCCGCGCCAGTCCGTTCGCGCAGTTCTTTCACGAGATGTGCTGGGATTTGCATGGCTTGCGGTTGTGTACTCATCCTTTTTTTCTTTCCGGAAACACTAATTTTGAATTAGCCGCGCCTACCTGCAAAAAGACCCGGCGCGTCACGATGACGAAAGCGCCGGGCCTTTTGAAGCTTGCCAGCGCTAATTGGTTAGCGTGAAACCTCGTCCGGGGGAACGGTGGTCTCAGCGGGTTCGGGCAATTCCAGCGTCTCTGCCGGAACTTCGCCCTCGACGAAATCGCCTTCCTGCTTTTCGTACTCCTCGTATTTGCTGGTATCGACGTACTCGACGCCATCGACCAGCGCTTGATCCTGAGCGGCCTTCTGGTCCGCAACTTGCGACTGCTGGTACAAATTGTGGCCTTCCAGCACCGATTCTGAAATCTTCGAGGTAAACAGACGAATCGCACGCAGCGCGTCGTCGTTTCCAGGAATGATCCAGTCGACCACGTCGGGATCGCAATTCGTGTCCACCACCGAAACCACCGGCACGCCCATGCGCCGCGCTTCCTTCACCGCGATTTCTTCCGCATTGGAGTCGATCACGAACATCGCGTCGGGAAGCTGCGCCATGTTCTCGATGCCCTGGAGATTCTGGTTCAGGTGCTTCATTTCGCGCTCGAGCCGAGCCTTTTCTTTTTTGGAGAGCTCGCCCATGCGGCCATCTTCGCTCATGGCCTTCAGCAGCTTCAGCCGCTTGATGGATTTTTGCAGCGTCGCCCAATTCGTCAGTGTGCCACCGAGCCAGCGGTGGTTCACGAAGAAGGCGCCGCAGCGCTTGGCCTCTTCGGCGACCGCTTCCTGAGCCTGGCGCTTGGTGCCGACGAACAGAACTGTTCTGCCTTGCGCCGAAATTTCGCTTACGAAGCGGCTCGCTTCGCGGAACATTTTCAGCGTCTTCTGAAGATCGATAATGTGAATGCCGTTGCGTTCGCCGAAGATATATTCCTTCATCTTCGGATTCCAGCGTCGCGTCTGGTGGCCGAAGTGAACTCCAGCCTCCAGCAGCTCTTTCATTGTGATTTCTACTGCCAAGTTTCCTCCTCTTAGGATTGCTGCTTGCGGCAGTGTGGGATTGGCCGGGCTAAAGCCCAGCGCCTACATTGCAGAGCAGCCTTCTTGCCGGCGGCTTGCCGGCCATGATCTCGGCGAGTGGGCTTTCGCCCGTTCGCCGGAGCTCGATTTGGGGTGCCGGACCGGAATGGTTGAGATCCTTCACCTACCCTTGTCGGGTAGATTCCGAATCGCAATCTGTGGCCTGCACCACAAAAAACTGGACTACAAAACCAGAACCGCAAAAACTAGCGCTTCGTGAACTGGAAGCGTTTGCGCGCGCCCTTTTGGCCGTACTTCTTACGTTCCTTCATGCGGGAATCGCGCGTCAGAAAACCGTTGGTTCGCAGCGAGGGGCGAAGTTCCGGGTTGTAGCGCGAGATCGCTCGGGACAAGCCCATGCGCACCGCGCCGGCTTGACCGCCGACGCCGCCGCCATTCGCGGTGATGACGACATCGACCTGGTCCGCAAGGTTCGTGAACTTCAGCGGCTCCAGCGCGTCGTGCTTCCACGCGAAATTCGGGAAGTACTGCTCCGCGGTCCGGCCGTTCACCGTAAACTTGCCGGAGCCTGCGCGCAGGAACACGCGCGCGACGGACTCTTTGCGGCGGCCCGTGCCGAGAAACCAAGACTTCGTGCCCGCTATGGGCGTACCAGTAGAACTCAACGTTCCTCCTAGACTGACACCACGCTCGGCTTGCTCCCTACTCGACTAAGGAAGGCACCGCAACGCGCGGAAAAAACCTATCGGACCAACTGACCTGGAGACTGGAATACTGCAGGCTGTTACACCTACCAGAACAACAATCCCCGAACCGTGCTGCGCCGCTTGCGAGAACGGCTTACTGCAACTTCTCCGCGCCTGGTTACAGCGCGACTGCCTGCGGCTTCTGCCCGGCGTGCCGCGCCAAACCAGCGGCATCGCGGTAGATACGCAGCTTCTTCGCCCGGCGTGCACGGAGCTTGTTCTTCGGCAGCATGCCAAGAACTGCCTCGCGAATCATCCAGTCGGCCTTGTTCACACGCAATCTCTTCGCCGGCACTTCCTTTAATCCGCCGGGATACCCGCTGTGCGAGTAATAGATCTTCTGCTCGACCTTGTTGCCGGTCATGCGAACCTTGTCGGCATTGATGACCACAACGTGATCGCCCGAATCGAGATACGGGGTGAAGCTCGGCTTATCCTTGCCCATCAACATCCGCGCGATCTTTGTCGCGAGGCGGCCCAAAACCTGGTTGGTGGCATCCACCACGAACCAATCCGCGCCCACTTTGAGCGCTTCCGCTTCTTCTCCCTTGGCTACGTACGTGCGCATTGCCCTTAGTCACACCTTTCCCAGTAGAGACAAACGCTAATGTTAGAGGATGCCTCGCGTTCTGTCAACGCACTTGTGTTCTTGGCACAGTTGGCCCGCTCGCTTCGTCGTTGGCAACGGGACAAGAATCAGATCTGTAGCGCTTGTCAATTACCTCACAAAGAGCCGTGGCCTTGCTTCAGGTTCCAGATAGCGGCGACGAGGGCGTCGATTTCTTCGCATGTGTTGTACAGCGCTAGGGAGGGGCGGACGGTGGATTCGACGCCGAAGCGCCGGAGGATCGGCTGGGCGCAGTGGTGGCCAGCGCGGACGGCAATGCCTTGGCGATTGAGTCCGGCGCCAACGTCTTCGGTGCGGAAGCCGTCGAGGACGAACGAGAGGACCCCAGCTTTTTCACGGGCGGTGCCGATGAGGCGAAGGCCCGGGATGCGTAGGAGCGCGTCGGTAGCGTAGAGCAGCAGGTCGTGCTCGTAACGGGAGATGTTGGCCATGCCGACGCGGTCGAGGTAGTCGATGGCGGCGCCGAGGCCTACGGCGTCGGCGATGTTGCCGGTGCCGGCTTCAAAGCGGCCAGGTGGCGGCTGGTAGGTGGTCTTTTCGAAAGTGACGTCCTGAATCATGTTTCCGCCACCGTGCCACGGCTGGGTTTGTTCGAGGACGTCGTACTTACCGTAAACCACGCCAATTCCCGTGGGACCAAACATTTTGTGGCCGGAGAACACGAAGAAATCGCAATCGTAGAGCTGCACGTCGGTGTGCATGTGTGAGACCGACTGAGCGCCGTCGAGAAGAACCTTGGCGCCGTGCCGGTGGGCCATCTCGATCATTTGCTGGGCGGGCGTGACGGTCCCGAGCGCATTGGAGACTTGGGCAAAGGCGACCAGGCGCGTGCGCGGACCGAGAAGCTTTTGGTATTCGTCGAGAATTACCTGGCCAGCGTCGTCCACCGGAACGACGCGCAGGCGCGCCCCGGCTTCGGCGCAGAGCATCTGCCATGGAACGATGTTTGCGTGATGCTCAAGCCAGGTTATGACGATCTCGTCGTTTTTGCGGATGTTCTGGCGGCCCCAGCTCTGCGCCACCAGATTGATGGCTTCGGTGGTGCCCCGCACGAAGATGATCTCGTTGACGCTGCCGGCATTGATGAAGCGGCGTACTTTGTCGCGGGCGGCTTCGTAGGCTTCCGTGGCGCGGGCGGCGAGCTCGTGCGCGGCGCGGTGAATGTTGGAATTTTCATGGGCGTAGAAATGGCTTAGGCGGTCGATGACGCTTTGGGGCTTTTGCGTGGTGGCGGCGTTGTCTAGCCAGATGAGGGGCTTGCCGTGGACACGCTCCTGCAAGATCGGAAAGTCACGGCGAATCGCCTCGACCTGGAACGATTGCGAGGAGAGATTCAGTCCGGGGGGCGTCTGACTTGGGACGCGGAAGGGATCATCCTTGGCGGGAATTGCCGCGGAAGGAGCGAGCGAGCGGATTTCGTCAAGGAATGGATAGGACGATGATGCACTGGACGCACGGAACTGCGTCGCACCGCCGGGAACTTGCGGAGTCGCGAGATGCGGAATCGACTCCGGAACCTGCGGTGTGGCAGTGGAGGAAAAACTGTTCGCGAGAGCGCGGAGTTCGGCTTCACCGGGGATGCTCACGCTTGGCAGGTACGGCGCGACTGGCAATGGCGACGCCGCGGGATAGGAAAAGAGCGGGCGAATTTCTTCGAGAAATCCGAATGAAGCGAGCGTGGAGAAATCGGCAGCACTGACGCCGCCGGGAATTCCGGGGGACGAAAAAACAGGAGTCGCCATAACTTGCGGTAGGGGCGTTGCTGGGGAATCAGTTGCAGGGAGAGTGCGCAGATCGGCCTCAGCCGGCAGCGATGCAGCCGGAAGCGACATCGACGGGAACGATGCCACGCCTGGCAGCGAGACGAACGCCGTCGGATTTCTGGCGGCGCCCAGCGCTTCGGGTGCGAAGGGAACGGTGGCGGCGTGTTGCGCGTCGGCGGCCATAGATTCGCTCAGTGGAAGGGCCGTGAAAAATTCATTGGCCATGCGCGCGAGGGCCGCGGGATCGGGAAGTCCTGCCGGGACGCTTTGCGTATCGCCCGGAAGGATAGACCGGAAATCGCTGCCCTGGGAATGCGGCGCGTTTTTTCCAGATTCACTTGTACTCATGATAGTGGCCGACTTCGACGTCTTCCAGCGCGGCGATGGCGTCGTCGACCAGGACGGCGGCGGAGCAATACAGCGAAATCAAATACGAGGCCAGCGTTTTGCTGCTGATACCCATGAAGCGCACTGAAAGGCCGGGAGTTTGCTCGCCGGGCAGCCCCGGCTGAAAAAGGCCGATGACGCCTTGCTTTTTCTCACCGACTCGTAAGAGGAGCATGTTGGTCTTGCCGGTTGCAGTCTTGGACTTGGCGTTGCCGTCGACGAAAAGCTTGTCGCAAGGAATCAGCGGGACGCCGCGCCAAGTGATGAAGGGCGACCCGAACAGCGAGACGGTCGCGGGGGGAACGCCGCGACGCGTGCATTCGCGGCCAAACGCGGCGATGGCGCGCGGGTGGGCGAGGAAGAACGATGGCTCTTTCCAAACTTTCGTGAGGAGTTCGTCGAGGTCGTCCGGAGTAGGCGCGCCCTTGCGAGTCTGAATGCGCTGACTAGCCGGAACATTTTTAAGGAGACCGTAGTCGCTGTTGTTGATGAGCTCGCTCTCCTGTCGCTCTTTGACGTTCTCGATCATGAGGCGAAGCTGTTCGCGGACCTGGTCGTAAGGGTTGCTGTAGAGATCGGAGACGCGAGTGGGCACGTCGAGGACCGCGGAAATGGCGCTCAATGTGTATTCGCGGGGCTTTTCTTCGTACTCGACGTAGGTCTCCGGGAGCGCTTTCTCGTCTTTTTGGCCACAGACGACGTCGATGGCCTTTTCATCCACGACGCGGTTGACGCGGAGGGTGCCGGCTTCGAGGGGTTTCCAGTCGAGAAGACGGACGAGCCAGCGCGGCGTGATGGCGCCGTATTGCGGGGGGGTCTTGGTGACACTGGCAAGCTGAAATGCCGCACGATCACCGAGAGCGTGGTGCGTTGTGGTTTCGGGCACTAGAACTTCTCCTTTACGAGACGAACGCTGACATTACCAAACACTTCCCGCATCTGGGACGGTCGACGCCACCATTGCCGTCGTTCCGGCCTAGCACTGGTTGGAGATTGTAACGGGCCTAGCAGAGGACGGAAAGAGAGAAATCCAATGCTGCGACGATCCGCGGCTCGGCTGTGGATATTGACTCCCGATTCTGCGAGTACAGCATCCCGCATTCGGTATGGTGAACCACACTTCACGAATGAAAAAATGCGCGAAATGTTGGCTTCGAGCCTAGAGACGGCGCAATTGACGACGCAGGGATTTCTGGATGTCGGGCAAGGGCCGGGCTCGCCCGAGGGCAACTACATCGAATGGCTCACGTTCAAAAATGCCAATCAAGCGGTGCTCGACGACGTGGCGCGTATCAAGACGCATCCCTTGATTCCCAAAACGATTCCGGTGCACGGATATATTTACGATGTGAAGACGGGGAGGTTAGCGGAGGTGGAGGGCGCGAAGGCCCTGGGTGCGGCGGGGTAAAACCTGGCGCGTGCGAGTGCGAACGCCGATAGTGCGTCACGGTCACACCGAACTGCAAGAGGACGGGCTGAAGCCCGCCCCCACAAATGGCGCGCGAAAAGCGCGCGACGCGTGAAAGAGGTATCTTTCCATTAATTTCCGCCGTTGGGATTCGGCGCGGTCCGGCGAATTTCCAGGGCTGCGACGGGAGAACCGTCGCAGGGGATGTTGGTGAGGAAGCGCAGAGTGCCAGCGGCGTCCTCGAAGGCCAGGCCGGATTGCGTTGAGGCGCCTCTGTATGTGCCCCAGGATCGGGGCACCGATGCGACGCACCCGGGAGTCCATATTTGTGGCTCGGGTTTCTTGGGGGCCGCGGCGTAAATTTTTAGAGAGCGCAGCAAGCACCAGGATCGAGAGGTCATGAGCTTCGGCCACGGAGATTTGGACTGGCGAGGAGATTTTGGGTTTGTCGTCCGGCAAGCTGGGCGCAGCAGTGCTGCGCCCTACAACGGCGGCGTTCGTATGGAGATTTTGGAAAGTTGCGATGGCGGCTAGATGTTCACGCTGGGCAAGAAGCGCGGAGGCTTTCTAATGTTGGTTGCTTGCTCGAAAGCGAAGGCCAGACGGATCAGGACGGGTTCGCTCCAGGCGCGGCCGAAGAAGGAGATGCCGACCGGTAGGCCGCTGATGAATCCGGCGGGGACGGTGATGTTGGGATAGCCAGCGACGGCTGCGGCGCCGGAGCTGCCGCCGCCGAAGGAATCGCCGTTGATGTGGTCGGTGAGCCAGGCGGGGCCGCCTGTGGGGCCGACCAGGGCGTCGAGATTGTTCTTGTCCATGGTCGCGTCGATGCCTTCTTTGCGCGCAAGCTGGTGATTTTTCGCGAGCGCGTCCAGATATTCCTGGGTAGTCAGCGGGCCTTTTTCTTGGGCTTTTACGAACGTGTCCTGGCCGAAATAGGTCATTTCCCTTTCACGATTTTTCTCATTGAAATCGATGATGTCCTGCAGCGTTTTCACCGGCGCATTTGGACCGAGGCGCGCCAAGTAGGCGTTCAGGTCGGCTTTCAGTTCGTAGAGGAGTACGGTGAATTCGCTGTCGCCGAATTTTCCGGCGGTCTCGATAGGCGCCGGATCGACGAGGATGGCGCCTTGCTTTTTCATAGCGTCAAGGGCATCCTCCATAATTTTGTCGACCTTCTCGCTGAAGCCGAATGTTTTTCGAACCACGCCGATGCGAGCACCGCGCAAACCGTCGGCCTTCAGGAACTGCAGGTAGTCGGTGTAGGAGTGCTCGCGACTGTCGGCGGTGGCCGTGTCCTTGTCGTCGATGCCGGTGAGCGTGCCGAGAACGATGGCGGCGTCGCGAACGCTGCGGCACATGGGGCCCGCACCGTCTTGAGTGTGCGAGATGGGAATGATCCCGGTGCGGCTAACCAGGCCCACGGTGGGCTTGATGCCGACGAGGCCGTTGCTCGAAGAGGGGCAGACGATCGAACCGTTGGTTTCCGTGCCGATGGCTGCTGCGCACAGATTGGCCGAGACGCCGGCGCCCGAGCCGGAACTAGAGCCGCAAGGGTTGCGGTCAAGGGCGTAGGGATTCTTGGTCTGGCCGCCGCGGCCGCTCCAGCCGCTGGTGGAGTGGTCGGAACGAATATTGGCCCATTCGCTGAGATTCGTCTTTGCGAGGATTACGGCGCCGGCTTCGCGCAGTTTTTGCGCGACCGTCGAGTCTTTCGACGGCCGGGAGCCCAGTAGCGCGAGCGAGCCGGCCGTGGTCATCATCTTGTCAGCGGTATCGATGTTGTCTTTGATCATCACGGGAATGCCGTGGAGGGGACCCCGCATGCCTTTTTCTTTGCGCTCTTTGTCGAGCGAGTCGGCGATGGCCAGCGCGTCGGGATTGAGTTCGATGATGCTGTTGATCGCGGGACCTTGCTTGTCGATTTGATCGATGCGCGCCAGGTATTTTTCGGCGATGGAGCGCCCGGTGTGCTCGCCGGACTTCATGGCGTCCTGCAGGTCTGTGATGGTGATTTCGTCGAATTCAAATGAGGGGACTTCTTCACGGCGCGGGTGCGCGGAGCGAGCAAACGCGTGGGTGGTTACCGGATTGACGGCGGTCGCGGCGGCGGCAGCTACGCCGCCGATCAAACTGGTGCGCAGAAATTTGCGCCGTGCGGGAGCAATGGGAGCATCAGCGCTCGCACAATTTTGTTCGCGTCCGGAGGCCACGGCTACCGCCTGTTGTGGATTGCATTTCGGATCTTGCTTCATCGTAAAGTTTCCGCCCATTGTAGAAGTGGCAACCTGCGCCGACCGATAGTAAGCCAAACGCGCCTGCAAAAGCATGTTTTTGAGCGATATCTTCAGGCGGGCTGGACGGCAATTGTCACGAATTTGTCAACCTGTAGGACGGGCGTACGGGTGGAGATGAGCAGCGTGGCGGCGAGCAGACAGAGTCCCCCGAAAGCCAGAAGGCGTCGCGGTAGTTGCCTAGGTAGGTGCGGATCGTTGCGGCGGTCAGTGCTGCGAGCGATGCGCCAAGTTGGTGCGACGCGCCGATCCATCCGTAGACGACGACGGCAGGCATGCTGGGTGAGAAAACGTACATGGAACTAATTGAATCCGCTGAAAACTCGTCAGCGGCGCGGGCGTCGCGCGAGGGAAATCGCGTCACGCCAAATAGCCGGGGCTCGTTCGCGGGTCGAAGCCGGAGAGTTCTTGCGCCTCCATTTCTTGCTGCAACAGATGCGCGGCTTCCTCTTGCAAACAAATATTCATCGTTCCGTGACAGACCAGGTGGCAGTGGCCGCCAGGGCAGCGAAAAGCCTGAAATAGAACGTTCTGATCGCGGCGCGACTTTGCGGCAGACTGCCCCACCCACAGGCCTTTCAACGCATCGAGAGCCGTTCTAAGTTCGCACGCGGTGAAGTGAATGGAAAGAAATGGGAAAACGAGGTGAAAACAGTTGGTGTCGCAGCGCAGCAAGATGAAATCGTCGTTGTCGCGGAGGGGAGAAAGTCTAGGATCGCACGGTGCGGGCACTGCAGATCTCCTTTCGACGTGACGCCGGATGCGGAAGCAAGGACGTTCTTGTTGCAAATAGATTGCAACAATGGATATGAGACTAATTAAGTCTGATTACCCTGTCAAGCTCTCGCTGAACGGCAGCATCCCAACATCGGCGGTCGGCCCTTGGCATCCTTGCCCGGCTCGACCCTTCCGGGTGTCAAGAAAGGCGGTAGGGCTCCTCTGCGTTGCACGAACTCGGGTACACTTATTGTGCGGTTGCGACAGGAAGGGACTCAGTGATTCACCGTTACGTCTTCCACAACGACGAGCTGAAGCCGGTGGAGAAGGTGCGGCTTTCGCCGGGGCAGGCCGGGTTGATCTGCGGGTGGGGCATCTTCACGACCATGCGGATCTCGCGGGGCGAAGCGTTCGCCTACGAGCGGCACTGGCGCCGGCTGGAAAAAGACGCCGGCATTACTCATATTCCCATGCCCTACACGGCAGCCAAGGTGCGCGTGCACCTGCACGAAGTGATTCGCGCCAATAAAGTGATCGACGGCTGTGCCCGTATCTATTTGATCTACAACAGTGTGGGCTTCTGGCAGAGCGACGAAGAGCACCCGCAAACCGATCTGATCATTTACTCAGCGCCTCTACCGGAGTATCGGGAGCCGATCCGGCTGGGGATGCAGGAACACGGGCGTCATGCCGCGTCGCCGCTGGCGGGAGTAAAAAGCACTTCGTGGCTGCCCAACGTATGGGCCGTTGGCGAAGCCCAGCGCGATGGTTTGGACGAAGTGGTGCTGCTGAATGAGCGCGGGGAAGTCGCGGAGTGCACGGCCGCAAATATTTTCGTGGTGAAAAATGGCAAGGTGTACACGCCGCCGCTGAATTCGGGATGCCTGGAGGGCGTTACGCGCGGCATTTTGTTTGAAATTGCGCCGGAGGCTGGGGTCTCGGTCATCCAGCAGACGTTGCGCCCCGAGGATCTTTACTCGGCGGACGAAGTTTTCATCTCATCGACGAACCGCAACCTGTTGGGAGTCGGCGAAATCGCCGGCCACGCCATTGCAAAGGCTCCAGGTCCGGTGACGCGCCAGCTCGACGAACTATTCGACACGCACGTGGCCGACTACGTTACGCGTCGCCTTGCTTCGGCCACGCGTTAGGCGCCCGCTCCGTTGTCTTAATTCCCTTCCTTATGGGTTATAGCGCTTCAGCCAGTCTTGAACTTCCTTGAAGACGTCGCGGCGTTGCTCGGCCAGCCGGGGAAAATGCGGCGAACCCGGATACGTCACCATGCGCACTGTCTTGCCGCGCTCCGCCAGCAGCACGTAGTATTCCCGTCCTTGCAAAACCGGCACGCGCAGATCGGCATCGCCGTGGAGGATCAACAGCGGCGTAGTTACCTGATCGACGTGCATGACGGCGGAAAACTGAAGCATCGGCGTAGCATCCTTTTCCTGTAACCTCGCGTCGTAATCCACCTGCCAGATGTCGCTGGTCGGGATGAAGCTCAACCAGTCGGTGATGCCCGCGCCTTCGATCGCAGCTTTATAGCGATGCGTCTGTGTCACGGTCCACGAGGTCATAAACCCGCCGGCGCTCCATCCGAAGATGGCCAGCCGGTTTGGATCGGCCCAGCCCTGCGCGATGGCGAAGTCGGTCGCGCTGTCCACGTCGCTATACGCGCGATCCCCGAAATGCTGATAGATGGCGGCGAGGAAATCCGCGCCGTAGCCCGTCGAGCCTCGATATTCCGGCAGCAGCACGACGTATCCCATACCCGAGATGAGGCGCGAGAATAAGTCGAACCGAAACTCGTCGTTGGCTTCCGGACCTCCGTGCGGGAGAACCAGGAACGGATATTTCTTGCCGGCGGTATAGTCCGCCGGAAACGTGACAATACCTTCGAGTTTGGTGCCGTCCTTAGCAGTCCATTGCACGACCTTGGCTTCCCCCAGATTCACGTTCGCCAGCGTATCCTCACCTTCGTGCGTGATCTTGCGCAGCTCAGAACCTTGAGCGACCGCGATGTTTTCGGCGTGGTACGGATCGCTGACGTTGAAGACCAAGACTCCGGGCGCCGACGCGAACGCCGGAGAAACCGGCGCGCCTGCGACGACTCCATCGGGCCAGCGGTATGCGGTCTCCAGCATTCCGGCGCGATAAGTGTCCACCTCAGAGAAAACCCCTTTGTGCATCTCGACCCAAACCGTGCCACGCGGATCGCCCGAGACCGTCGCCGCGGTGCCCGCCAGGTTCGGGGTGCGATCGACCGCAGGTCCGCCACCGATCGGCACCGTCCAGATGTGTTCGGGAGTCAGAACCGGCGAGTTGGTGCTAGCGAAGACCAGCTCCTGACCGCTTTGCGCCCAGGCCAGACCGCTTGTTCCATTGGGAATTTCCGCCAAGCGGTGCGCGCCTGCGGAAGTGCAAATGTCGATAAACGAATGCAAGTCGTGATGACCCAACTTTTGCCACTGCGTAACCACGGCGATTTGCGAACTATCCTGCGACCATGCGATGTCGGTGACATCTTTCAGCGTTGGGCACCACCAGCCGCCGCCAGCGCCGTTCGCGCCGACTACGTACAAGCTGGTCTCATCGTTTTCCACGACCGTGTGCACCTGCGCCAGAGGGTCCTTCTTCCGGGGGTCGGCCAGTACGGCAAAACGCGCGCCGTCCGGCGAGATCGTGACGGAGTGGATGCCTAGCGGCAGCGCCAAAATTTGCGTCGGACTTCCTTCGGCGAGCGGAACAATCGTGAGCTGCGGGAGTTGGCCGACGGGCTCAATTCCGTAAAGCGCGTTTCCATCCTTCGTGAAACCTGAGGGCTCGAAATGTTCCGGGAGGTCCAGCTTCCGCGCGTTCTCGCCGGACACGTCGATGAGATGCCAGTCGTGCTTGTTCACGGGACCGCTGGCGCCATCGAAGGACACCTGATACAGGATGGTCTTGCCGTCGGGAGAGACCGCGAAGGCGTGCGCGCGGTGCATCGCCGCATAGTCGTCGGTGCTGAAGGGATGCTTGTCCGCGGCCCAGACGGCAGGAGCGATCTCCGAAACTCCGAACGCAAGCCCAAACCAGAGAAGCGAAGCCCAAATGATCGACAATTTCAACCGACACCTCCCATGCCCCTGATGTAGCACTCGCGCTCGCGCGAAATTCGGAGTCAGAAGCTACCACATGGAAGGATCAAGAGGACAAGCGGTTTTTCTGTGCACATGCCGGATCTCGAAGCCGGGAATTTCTGTTCGGTAGACCTTCGGAGGTGCATCCGGGAATCAGTCTGGTTACGGCAAACCCTCGAGCGCGTCGGCAGCGGCTTTTCGGCGTAGGGCGGCTTCTTCTGAATCTTCGGAAAAGGCCGCTTCGAGCAACTTCCAGTCTTTTCGCAATTCGGGCTCGGAGGTCTTGGGAGATCGCCCGCCACGCAACTGTTCACGCAGGCGCGCCACCAGCAATTCCTGCATAATTTCAGGTGGCGCATCGCTGCTAAGAACATTCTCGCGCGTGATTCCCACGTCGACCAGCGCGTCACCCGACCGCACCTGCAGAACCGGACGCCCGTTCTCGTCGACACGCAATTGTGCACCGTCCAATAAGTGGTGCCAGGAAGCTTCCTCACGCCGTGGCTCCGCATTGGCGACGGTTCGCGTTACCTCTTCCAATCCTTTCTGATAGGAACGCCGCTCCTTGTCGCTCAAACGAGTTTGCAACCCATCGTCCGCCGAAAACACCAGCGCGTCCTGCGGCGGGCTGAAGCGGCCGCCGGCCACGTAGGCTGCGGCAACCCCTCCTGCCACCACGGGGTGTAGCGCGAGTAAGGGTAATTCATATTTCTTCGCTTTGAAGACGGACTCGACGATCCCACGCACCGGCTGGCTTCTGCGAATCGTCCCAGGCACCTGTGGAATCACGAACGCCGTGAACTGCAACTCCGGGTTCCGCTTGGTGAACTGAACGAAGGACTTGGCGACGTGTTTCGGCGTGGAGACGTCCAGGTCGGCAATGAGTGTGCGCTTTGCCGCTTTCGGGTAATAGAAGTTCACTGCCTCGCGTACGAAATCGGCGCAATTGCGGGAGACCAGTTTGTACGATTGACGATTCGGGCGCGCGTTATACGCGGCGATGAATTTGTCGTCCTGCGCGGGGCTGGTCTCGATCTGAAATCCGTACAAGGTGCGGTCGTATGCCGAGCCGACCAGTTCGTACCAGTCGCCGCCGGGCGTTTCCCCAGAAGGCCCATCGGGTATGAGGTTCTCCAGAAACCTGCGCCGATAGCGATCCCGGAGGGCGGCTTCAAGTTTATTGTCCGCAAAGAGTGGGATGTCCCCTGGCTTTTCGATTGCGTAGAGGTACGGGTACAGGGGTACGGCGATCCAATCGTATCCTGCGATTCGGTGGTAGCGGCTGAGCACGACTCCGGCTTCACCGGGCTGGCAACGTCTGAGTACGGTTGGAGAGGCCGCGCACACCCGGGCGAGGTACAGGGCGGTGTGCCCGGTTCCGGCAAGCGCGCCATCATAGCTGTAAGGCTCCTCGAGGAGCACGGCGACGTCGGCACGGACGCTCGGAGCCGCCGATGGCAGCAACAGTGCCAGCCCCCAAGCGAGTCTCGTGCGCCTCAGGATTCTCATAGAATCAACGTTAGCAGCAGGGCTTGCCGCTGCAACTTAGAACCCGTTGAGGCATTGCGAAGTTGCAACCCTGTACTTAAGTACATGAAAAGAAAAGAGAAAGTACGGGTTTACCGGTAGGGCTTCCTGGAGGAATGCAAATTGCTGGGGATCCTGCCTGATGTCGGAATTAAAGGCAACTGCGATTAGAGTTTTCCGCGATAGCCAGGTCAAACCGTGGCGCTCGCCGCAGCGACTGCCAGGTGACTTTCAGGCTATGATCTTAACGCCAGGTCGCGTCGTGTTCGGTGCGGTTGGAACTGCTCCAACTGCTCGAGACCTAGGTATAGTACTGATGTTTAAGTGCTTCGGCCATTTTTGGGCCAACTTTGCTATTGCATCCGCACCTACTCATTGGCATAAAGTACACCCAGCGTCGCTACGCGGGCGGCAACGCGTCCCAAGCCAGGGCCTCGCATTGGTGTATCAGGGGTGTAATTAGTGCGACTTGGCTTACGGAACAAGACTGGATTCCACGAATGTCCCCAGTGCAAAAGCCGCTCCGTTTGGAAAGCCGACCCCTACGGCGCTCTTGAAGAAGCCCTTCACCACTTCCTGCGACTCTCGCCCTACCGCTGTGCACGCTGCGATAAACGCTTTATGGACTCCAAGATTCCTGTGCCGGGCGCCCCACCGCGCTTGATACGCCGGTGGCTTTCTCGGGCTTCGCGCCTAATGCGGCGGACACCGCTCGACGAAGCGCTCCGGATGTACTCTATCCTTGGCCCGCCGTTGCCAACGCCCTCGGCCAGCGTGGCTCAACGATTGGGTGATCGCAAGGCCAATCGGTCGCAACCGGCGAGCAGTGAGACCGCGCGTCTCGGCGAAAACAGCGGCGTCCGCGCCTAAGACCCTGTTCTGAATCGCGCCGGCAACGTCTCAAGGATCGGAACATTACACTTTCAGAACATTCTGATGATAGCGAGCGTCGTTCGGGCTGCATAATTGTTTGTTCTGACGAGCCTAATTCTTCGCCGCCCGCGTGCTACAATCCCGCCATTCACCGGCCATGCCCGACACCGTTCCTAATTTAGCCGAGACTGTGCTCGAGGTCGTCTCTCCCGACGGCGCGCGGCGTTACGTGCGCGTGACACAGATGCCTTTTCTGATCGGGCGCGGCGCCGAAACAGGCAACCATCTGCAGCTCGCCGATCGCCGCATCTCGCGCAACTGCGCTGCCATCGTCACCGAAGCGAGCAAGTTTTACATCGAAGATCGCGGTCAACGCCGTGGTTTGTTCGTCAACGGCGAGAAGGTGGAAAGCCGTGAATTGCAGGACGGCGACTCCATCTCCTTCGGCCTCGATGATTCTTACGAAATCATCTACCGCTCCGCGGCGAACGCCAGCACCGATTCCCTTCCGCATCTGCTGACACGCATCGAGCACATCACCAGTTCGGAGCCGGGCAGCGGCGGTCTGCGCAAGCTGAACCTGCTTTTGGAAGCCACCACGCTCCTGCACTCGCAGTTGCCCCTCGACACCGTTCTTGGGCACATGCTGGATCACGCGGTTTCCGTCACCGACGCGGACCGCGGCCTGCTTCTGGAAGCCGATGATAAGGGCGTGCTGAAAGTTCGTCTGGCGCGGCGCAGCGGGGGCATGCGTCTGCCACCCGAAAGTCTTTCGCCGAGCCAGACCGCCATTCAGCTCGCGCTGCGCCGACAATCCGCGGTGATCACCGAAGATCTCGCGCAAGCGGAGATGGATTTGCAAGCCGCGCAAAGCATCGTCGCGCAACGACTGCGCGCCGTGGTGGTTATTCCGCTTTACGCCATGTCCCGCGCCAACACCGATCAATCGATGATCAATATCAAACGCGGCGACTTTCTCGGCGTGCTCTATCTAGACTCGCGCCGGCCCGCGGCATTCTCCAAGCTCGACCGCCAAATCCTGGATGCCCTCGCCGCCGACGCTGCCAGCATCTTGGATAATGCGCGCCTGGTCGAACGCGAGCGCGAACGCCAGCGGCTGGAGCAGGAAATCGGCATCGCGCGTGACATTCAGCAAGCTCTGTTGCCGAAAAATTTCCGGGACTACCCGCACCTCTCCGTCTCCGGCATCAATTTTCCTTGCCTCGCGGTAGGCGGCGATTATTTTGACGTATTTCCGCTGGGTGATAGTCGCACCGCGTTCTTGCTCGCGGATGTTTCCGGCAAGGGACTTGGCGCGGCCCTTTGTACCAATTTGCTGCAAGGCGCGCTGTCCGGCATGACTCTGGGCACCGACCCCGCTCGCGTCTTCAACCATGTCAATCGTTTCCTCTGCGATCATTCCGAGATCGGCCGCTACGCTACGATGTTTTTCGGAATCCTCGACGAGCAGGGACATCTCGAATACATCAATGCGGGCCATCCTTCGCCGTTTCTGATCCGCCGCGGCGTGGCCGAGGATGTATTCACCGAGGGATCGTACCCCGTGGGCCTAGTGCCCGAAGCGGAGTATACGGTTGTGTGCCTCCAGCTCGAACCCGGTGACACTCTCGTGCTGTTCAGCGACGGTGTTACCGAAGCGATGGACCCCGCCGAACAGCTCTTCGGCGTTCCTCGTCTACGCGAAGTGCTTACGGGCCATATGCAGACGCCACTCGATGAGCTCCAGCGAATTGTGCTGGAATCCGTGGAAAATTTCGCGCGCGGCGCGAGTCAAGCAGACGATTTGACACTCCTGCTTGTGCGTTACCGCGCAACCGCGGCTACCGGCGATACCGATGCGCCCATCCAGCAGGCTGCCGCCGGCGCTCCTTAGTACTTTTTTCTTCGCACTTTTCTCTCCGTACGGCTTGATCGCTGCAGCTTCTTGCTATATAGCTAGTACCTTAATTCTTACGCTAGCGGTGGCTGGGCTTTTCTTGGCCCTTTCTGCATCTGCGCCAAGTCTTCCGACAAACAACTGGGTGCTGAATGGCAAAGACGCCGAGCAATTCCACTCAAACGACTCGTCCGCCGGGGGGTCAAACAGATTTCGGTGCTGTCCATGGCGATTCGTGGACCGAGTCCACCCTTCAAGATCTTCGCCTTGCCCTGCGTTCTCTACGCAAAAGTCCCGGCTTCGCGATAACCGCGATCTTGACGCTGGCGTTGGGTATCGGGGTCAATGCCGCGATATTTCAGCTGATCGACGCTGTGTGTCTCCGCAGTTTGCCGGTCGCCGACCCGCGGGCTCTGGTGGGTGTGCAATTCAAAGGCGGCAATTATACCGTCGGCATCCGCAGGACCCCCGCGGCACTGAGCCTTGCGCTCTTTGAGCAAATCCTCAAACAACAACAGGGGATGTCCAGCGTCTTTTCGTGGTTCAATCATGACTTTCGCCTGGGTCAAGGTGCTCAACAAAGACGCGCTCCGGGCCTATGGGTCAGCGGCGACACCTTTGCGACACTCGGCGTGGTCCCCTTCAAGGGGCGCCTGCTCTCCGCCGAAGACGATCGCCCGAGTTGCGGAACCTCCGGAGTAGTTCTCAGCTATGCGTTCTGGCAGAGCGAGTTTGCTGGCCAGGATTCCGTGATCGGCAGCAACCTCCTGGTCGATGAACATCTCACCCAGGTAATCGGCGTCACGCCACCCGATTTTTTCGGTTTGGAAGTTGGCAAGAGCTTCGATCTCGCTCTGCCGCTCTGCTCTCACCCGACATTCCATCCTGAAGATTTTTACTTTGCCCGGCCGGACTATCTGCAATTCTTCGTGATAGGGCGCTTGAAACCTGGCTGGACTACCGAGCGCGCATCCGCCCAACTTGAATCGATCAGTCCGGGAATTCTGGAGGCGACGCTACCCGGCGGATACAACGCAAGCGTACTGGACGAATATCGACGATTCCGGTTGACGGCGTATCCGGCGTCAACCGGTATCAGCTCTTTGCGGGAAAAGTACGACACGTCATTGTGGCTATTGTTGGGAATCACCGGGCTGGTGCTGTTGATTGCCTGCGCGAATCTCGCCAATCTGTTGCTCGCCCGCGCCAGCACCCGAGAAAAGGAGATGGCTGTGCGCGCGGTGATGGGTGCCTCACGCTGGCGTCTGATGCGTCAATTGCTCGCGGAAGGATGCGAGTTGGCTGCGGCGGGAGCAATTTTGGGTTGGGCCATCGCCAACGTGTTTAGCCGCAGCATCGTGTGGCTGCTCCGCGGCCAGGACCCCACGCTGCAACTCGATTTGGGCGCGGATTGGCGCGTGCTGGCCTTCACCGGCGCGGTCGCGTTGGCGACCTGCATCCTTTTTGATCTGGTCCCGGCGCTGCGGTTTTCGCGAACGACTCCCGGCGTGGCGCTGAAGTCGGGCACCCGCGGAACGACTTCGGGGCGGGAACGCTTTTCCTTCCAGCGCACTCTGGTGATCACCCAAATCGCCCTTGCGATGGTGCTGCTCGTAGGAGCCCTCGTGTTTGTACGTAGCTTCCGCAATTTGATGACCCTCGATCCCGGTTTCCGGGAAGATGGCATCCTGGTCGGCTTCGTCAACCTGGCGCACTTGAAATTCACGGCCCAGGCAAAATATGACGCGGTGGTGCGGCAGATTGTCGAGCAACTGCGTTCGATCCCTGGCGTGGATTCGGTGGCCACTTCAATGCATGTCCCGTTGGATGGAAGCACCTGGTCGCTGGAGATCCGCGCCGGCGCTGCCGAAGGCTCATCCAAGTTCACATGGGTGAGCCCCGGCTATTTCCAAACGATGCGAATCCCGATCCTCGCCGGACGCGATTTCAACGATCGTGACACGCGGACGTCCCCTTGTGTGGTGGTCGTTAATCAGACGCTGGTCTCGAAATTTCTGGGCGGCGCCGAGGTTGTCGGAAAGACGCTGCGCACTATTCCCGAACCGGGTTATCCGGCGGCGCAGTGCGAGATTGTCGGCGTAGTGAAAGACGCAAAATACTCGGGACTTCGGGAAGAGATACCGCCGGAGGCGTTCGGAGCAGCTTCGCAATTCCCACCTGGAGAATCTGCAACCTACGTGTTCCTCCACTACTCCTCGACATCCCCAATGCTTTCCGAAGTGCAAGCGAAGGTCGCGGAATTCAATCCAGGAATCGAATCGGAATTTCGGCTATTTCGCAACAACATCCAGAAGGGTATGGTGCGGGAACGGATCATGGCGTTTCTTTCAGGCGCTTTCGGAACACTCGCGATACTACTAACGACGATCGGGCTTTACGGAGTTATTTCTTACATCGTGGCGATGCGCAGGAACGAAATTGGAATTCGCATGGCCTTGGGCGCCAGCGGAGCGGATGTCCTTGGCATCATCACGCGGCAGACCGCGCGGATGCTGATCGCCGGAGTAGGGTTGGGCGTGCTTTTGTCGATCGCAGCAACCCGCGGCGCGAGTTCGTTGCTGTTCGGAATTCAGCCCAATGATGTGCTTTCGGTTCTGGGAGCGGCCCTCTTCCTCGTCGTTGTGGGATTGGTCGCCGGCTACATTCCCGCCCGCCGCGCTTCCCGAATGGATCCCTCCAGTGCCATCCGCTATGAGTAGTTCGGCGGTGGCGTGCAGTTGAGGAGAGATGCAGGTCAGCGGCCAGCCGCGTCTTTCCCTCGCAACACCAGGCAAGTAGAGCTCGCCTTGGCGATCGCCCGACCATTTTCGTCAGTTACCTCGCACTCCACGTAGCCGACCGTTTTCCCGCGCCGCACCACTTTGCCGTCCGCGCGCAGCTCCGCCTTCCACACCGGCCGAAAGAAATTGATCTTCAGCTCCACGGTAGTGAACGATTCCGTCGGTGCCAGAGTACTGTTGAACGCGATGCCCATCGCCGCGTCGGCGATGTCACACAAAATCCCGCCATGCAGTGTCCCCATCGGATTCGTATGCTGCGGTCCAATCTCCAGCGTCACAACGGCTCGCCCGTCACCCGCCTCCAGCAACTTGAACCCGATCAGCTTCCCTACCGGCATGCTGTCCCCGATCGCGATCAGCGGATGCTCATCTCTCGAATCCTTGGTCTTGTCGTTCCCCTCCGTCACGTTGCTCTCCTCTCACAAAAAAAGAATTAGCCACAAAAACCGCAACCAATTCTCTCGGATTTTCATCAACGCTTACGGATGGCTGGGAACCGTCCAGTTGACTGTCCAGTTGACTTGACAGAATATCGTAAGCGTTCTATCAATAGGGTTTCGCGGGGCGCACTTTTCCTCTTCGCGACGGGGGCCACACGGATATGAATCCTTCCAGGCGCGACTTCCTGAAGTTCACTACCGTTGGCGGAGCCGCCGCCGCCGTCTTTGGATTCGATCTGCAACCCGCCTACGCGCAACTCCGCGTCCTAAAGATTGCCAGAGCCAGTGAAACCCGCTCCACCTGCCCCTACTGCTCCGTCAGTTGCGGCGTCATTATCTACACCATTGGCGACCGCGCCAAGAACGTTACTCCTCAAGTCGTGCATGTAGAAGGCGACCCCGACCATCCCATCAACCGCGGCACGCTCTGCCCCAAAGGCTCCTCGCTCGAACAAGACATCCTGAACGAACGTCGCCTGCTGAAGCCGCAAGTGCGTCGCCCAGGCGGTACGGACTGGGAAGATATTTCGTGGGACGATGCACTCAATGAGATTGGAGCGCGCGTCAAGAAAACCCGCGACGAAACCTTCATCCAAACCGATGCGGCAGGGCACACCGTCAATCGCTGCGAGTCCATCGCCTTCACCGGCGGTTGCACCGATACAAACGAATTCAACTATCTCGTCGTCAAATCGATGCGCGCCATGGGGGTCGTGCACCTGGAAAATCAGGCCAGGGTTTGACACGGCCCCACGGTCTCAAGTTTGGGACCAACGTTCGGGCGCGGCGCAATGACCAACGGTTGGGTCGATATTAAGAATACCGACATGATGCTGATCATGGGCGGTAACCCGGCGGAGAACCATCCTTGCGGCTTCAAGTGGCCCGTCGAAGCCAAGCGCAATCGCAACGCAAAAATGATCGTGGTCGATCCGCGCTTCACGCGCACCGCCTCCGTCGCTGACCTTTTCTGCCAGATTCGCGCCGGCTCCGATATCGCGTTCCTCGGCGGCGTGATTCACTACGCCATCGAAAACAACCGCATCGCCAAGGATTACATCGTCAACTATACGAATGCTGGCTTCGTCGTTAAGCCCGACTTCAAGATGCCCGGGGACACCGACGGTGTTTTCTCCGGCTTCGACGCGCAAAAGCAAACCTACGACCGCGCGTCCTGGAATTACTCAGGCACAGGCGGCAAGCCGCTGCAAAACCCCGGTATGTCCACGGGACAGAGTTCCACTCCCGCCCCGTTGCCACCGTTGCCAGAGAAGGTCGATTTCGACCCCACCCTGCAAAATCCCAACTGCGTCTTTCAGCTGTTGAAAAAGCACTACTCCCGCTATACCCCCGAGATGGTCGAGCGCATCACCGGCATTCCCAAAGATCAGTTCATCAAGGCCGCCGACCTGTTCACTTCGATCCGCAAAGACGGCGACACCAAAAAAGTCGCCACCATCATCTACGCCGTCGGCTGGACCCAGCACAGCTTCGGCACACAGATCATCCGCACCGCGGCGATGCTCCAACTGTTGATGGGGAACGTTGGACGCGCCGGCGGCGGCGTCAATGCGCTGCGCGGCCATTCCAACATTCAGGGCGCCACCGACATGGCAGGCATCTTCGATAACCTGCCCGGCTACCTCAAGGTTCCGACGCCCGCCGACACCTCTTTCGACGCCTGGATGAAGCGCATCACGCCGACAGCCTCCAAGCCCGCGGCGTGGGATTCCTTCAACTATTGGGGCAACACGCCGAAGTTCATGGTCAGCTTCCTGAAGACTTTCTACGGCGACGCCGCCACCAAACAAAACGGCTGGGCTTACGACTACCTGCCGAAGGTCGATCGCAACTACTCCTGGGTCCAGATGTGGGACAACATGTACAACGGAATTATCAAGGGCTTTTTTGCCTTTGGGATGAACGGCGTGGCCATCGGACCCGACTCTCGCAAGAATATCGACGCGCTCAAGAAAGCGGAGTGGGTGGTTGTCGGTGAGATTTATCCGGACGAGACCAGCGAATTCTGGCGCTCTCCCGGTATCACCACCGACGAGATGAAGACCATCCAGACGACTGTCTATCGCCTGCCGTGCGCCGGCTTTGCCGAAAAAGACGGCAGCTTCACCAATTCCGCGCGCTGGCTGCAGTGGAAAAATGCTGCGCTTCCGATGCCCGGCGCTTGCCGCCTCGATCAAGCCATCATCGCGCAAATTTTCCTGAAGGTTCGCGAGCTCTACAAAAAAGATCCGGGAAAATTCCCCGACCCGATCTTGAAGCTCACTTGGGCCTATACCGACCCGACCAACCCTTCGCTCGCTGAAGTCTTGAAAGAAATCAATGGCAAGGCGCTGGCCGACCTCGAAGATCCCGTCACCAAGCAGCAGATCAAGCAGGGCCAGCAACTCCCGGGCTTCGCTTGGCTGAAAGACGACGGCACAACATCCTGTGGCAACTGGATCTATTCTGGTTCTTACACCGAAGCCGGAAATCTGACCGCCCGCCGCGATCCGTCCGATCCTTCCAACATGGGCGTGCACCAAAATTGGGCATGGTCTTGGCCCGCCAATCGCCGCGTGCTCTACAATCGCGCCTCTTGTGATCTCGACGGTAAGCCCTGGGACTCCTCCCGCCGCCAAGTCTGGTGGAGCGAAGCCACCCAAAAGTGGGTCGGCAACGATGTCCCCGACTTCAAAGCCGACTCCAAGCCCAAAGATCACATGGGCCCATTCATCATGAACGCCGAAGGCGTCGGCCGCATCTTCGCGCCACTCGCCGCGTTCGCCGACGGCCCGTTCCCCGAACATTACGAGCCGATCGAAAGCCCTATCGAGAATCCACTGCACCCGCAGCAAACCCACAATCCGGTGGTCAAGCGATTCAGAACGCCCGACGACAAATACGGCACCGTCAAAGACGGCTTCACCGTAATTTGCACCACCTATCGCCTCACCGAGCACTATCATTATTGGACTAAGAACAATCCGATGAACGTGCAACTCGTCCCCGAGCCGTTCGTCGAAGTCGCCGCCGAAATGGCCGACGAAATGGGCATCCGGGGCGGCGAAAAACTGAAAGTGTCCAGCGCTCGCGGCTACTACATCGCTAAAGCCATGGTCACCAAGCGCATCAAGCCCATGATGATCGACGGCAAAAAAACATATCAGATCGGCATTCCCATTCACTGGGGTTATCGCGGCATCGCCGAAGACGAAGGCAAGACCTCCAAGGATCTCACCAACTCCTTGACCCTCACAATCGTCGACCCGAACGCCTACACCCCGGAATTTAAAGGCTTCCTAGTGAAAGTAGAGAAAGCGTAGGAGACGCCATGAGCCAGGCCACACTACGCATCCAGAAAATTTCCGGTCACGCCGGCAGCGTCCCCGGCGAAGACACGCAGCGCCAATTCACCGTCTGCAAACTCATCGACACCACCACCTGCATCGGTTGCAAAGCTTGCGAAGTCGCCTGCATGGAGTGGAACGATCTCCCCTTCGGCGAGACCGTCTTCGGCAACACCTACCAAACGATGCCGGAAACACGCTGGAACTATTGGAATCTGATCCTTTTCAACGAGCACGAGCGCGAAGACGGCACGTTGATGTGGCTGATGCGCAAAAATCAGTGCATGCACTGCGCCGACCCCGGCTGCCTCAAAGCCTGCCCCTCCGACGGCGCCATCGTCCAATACGCCAACGGCATCGTCGACTTCCAGCAAGCCAACTGCATCGGCTGCGGCTACTGCATCACCGGCTGCCCTTTCAACATTCCAAAGTTCAACCCGGAAACCAAGCGCGTCTATAAATGCACTCTCTGCGCCGACCGTGTCAGTGAAGGCCTCGAGCCCGCCTGCATCAAGTCCTGCCCCACAGGCTGCCTGCACTTCGGCAGCAAAGACGACATGAAAGAACTCGCCGAAACGCGCGTCAAGCAACTCCGCGATCACTACAACTTCCCGCAAGCCGGCGTCTACGATCCCCAAGGCGTAGGCGGCACCGGCGTAATGTACGTCCTCCACGACGCCACGCAACCCGAACTCTACGGTGGCCTCCCGAAGGATCCGAGCATCCCGTGGACCGTAAAACTCTGGAAGGGCCCGCTGAAGTGGCTAGGTAACGCGGCGATGATCGGCGGCCTGATCGGCCTCTTCGCCCACTATCTACGCTTCGGCCCCAAATCCAGGGAACCCGAAGACATGGAACCCTTACAACCCAAGGCGGGACCTCAGCCATGACCCATCAGGACCAACTCCTTCCGCACGGCCACGTCCTGCGCTATACGTTTCGCGAGCGCCTGGCTCATTGGATCGCCGGATTCTCCTACATCTACCTGCTGCTCACTGGCCTTGCCTTCTGGTCCCCGTGGCTGTTCTGGCTCGCGGTGATTCTCGGCGGTGCGCCGGTCTCGCGCATGCTCCATCCGTGGATCGGCCTGATCTTCTTCTTCGGCATTTTGCAAATGTACGCGCTGTGGTCGTCGCAGATGCATTTCAACCACGTCGACCGCGCCTGGTTCCGTGCCGTGGGACACTACGCTCGCAACGAAGATGACCAGATGCCTCCCGCCGGCCGCTACAACGCTGGACAAAAAATGCTCTTTTGGGGTTTCATCACATTCGGCACCCTGCTGTTCCTCAGCGGCCTCGTCCTCTGGTTTCCCGAGTACATCCCCTGGAGTCTGCGCTGGCTCCGCTACACCGCCATCATCGTTCACGCCTCCAGCGCCTTGCTCACCGTCGGCCTGTTCCTGATCCACGTCTACATGGGCGTCTTCGCCGAGCGCGGCGCCTTCGGCTCCGTCATTCGCGGCGATGTCACCATCGAATTTGCCAGAAGATACCATCCCGGATGGTATAAAGAGATCGTGGCATCCTCCACCACCACTCCTCGCAAATGACGTCGGCAAAAACCGGCGGGCCCGACTACGACGCGCGCATTCGTCGCGCGCAGCATCTTCGCTCCGTCCATCCCTTTGCCGCTGAGGTCATGACCTTCTACCAAGACCTCGCGCAATTTCAAAAACGTCTTTACTCGCGCCTCGCACACCCTGCGGGCCAACACCCCGCACCAGCATCAGCCGCCCATTTCCGCTCGCATCTCGATCTAGCCCTGCTCTTGCAATACTTTCCAGAGCTTCTTTCGCTCCTGCAAACCGCCGGCCCGCCTCCAGTAGCCGAAGCCGCGCGACAACTCTCCCTTCAAGGCCCCGCAGCCTGGATCGCGTTCCTCACCGAATATTGGACCGCCGCCGGCAACGTCAACCATCTCGGTCCCCATACTCCTCAGCGCAACTACGACCCGCAAGATCCCGCCGTCGAAGTCCTCACCGCCTTCATCCTGAGAGTCTTTCTCGAACCCTACGCCGAATTCCTCGCCGCCAATCGCGCCGCACCCCCAGCCATCACCACCCATTCCGTATGCCCCATCTGCAATTCCGCCCCGTCACTCGGAGTCCTGCGCATCGAAGGCGACGGCGGCAAGCGCCACCTCCTCTGCTCCTTCTGCCTCCACGAATGGGAATTCCGCCGCATCCTCTGCCCCACCTGCGGCGAAGAAGCCGAAAACAAACTCCCCGTCTACATCGCCGAACAATTCCCCCACATCCGCGTAGAAGCCTGTGACACCTGCCTCTACTACATCCGCACCATCGACCTAACCAAAGACGGCCACGCCATCCCCCTGATCGACGACCTAGCCGCCCTCCCTCTGACTCTCTGGGCCACCGAACACAACTACTCCCGCCTCCACCCAAACCTCCTCAGCACGTAGCACTCGCAATGGGGGCGTCGAATGTAGGCGCTGGGCTTTAGCCCGACGAGCCCAACTCCTCGTCCGGACTCCTCGCCCGGACTCCTCGCCCGCCAAATCCCGCCGCCGCACCTCAAGGCTCAATCGCCTCTGTATAAATCTGCATGCTCACGCCATCCCGCGTGTCCGCCCACGTCGCATGCACGATTCCGTCAGGTCCTGACGCCAGTTGGTCGAACTCCCCAAAGTACGCGCAATTTTTTTGCCCGACACACGGATCGAACAATCCGCTCAGCGCTCTTTCGCCTCCCGTCCCACCCTTCACGAAATACTGCAATTGCTCGCCTGTTGGATCATTCCGATTGTCGTACCAACCCACGTAGGCGGTGCCATCCGGCGTTACCGTCACCGACGGAAACAGATGCGCCGTTCCACTGTCGTCTTCGAGGAAAGCCGTGCCCGTGCCCGCGATCGGATCAATCACCACGACGAAGGTCTTCGGGCCGAAGCCCACACTCCCGGCTGATTCGGGACTCCGTTGGCTGCAAACGTACAGTATGTCGTGTCATCCGCCGCGATCGCACAGCTCAGGACCAGCGATCCAATCTGGTCGCGGTCGGTGTGACGCGGTACTTGTGGCTCGTGTCGAAATTCCAACCCGCATTTCCATTTCCCAACGACTGAAATTCGGTGACCTCGAACTGTCCAACGGTCCACATCCCGTCGTGCAGGGTTGACTCCCAGATGCCTGCGTTGCCCATTGAATCAAAATCCTCGAGAAAAATATGCGGCGTACCATGGGAGTCGATCACCATGTCTGCGAATTGTGCGTTTTGCCTAAATCCGCTCACCAGCCGCGGTTCGGGATTGAATTGGTCGAATGGCCCAAGCCCGCTATCCCATTTGATCGCCGAGCTTTGCGACAGCGGATTACCGTTCTGATCTACGCCGCAGTTCCCAGGTTTTGGACAATTGAAGAACACCGTGTAGTAGATATACGTCGTCCCGTTGTTCGGGCTGTTCTTATTTGCGTCGACCTTGATTCCCGGCATGTCCAGCACCGTGTCGCAGGTGATTCCGGTCAGGTCCGTCCCGCCGCACGACGCGTGCGCGATCGGAATCGTTCGTTGCGACCCGTACGTTCCGTTTCTTGAATCCCTGGATCAGATCGATCTGCGTGTCGAGATTCGCGAAACTGATCAGCCCGTTGTTCGACTGGATGATGTTGTTGCTCGACAAGTGCACGATCGATGTGTTTCCTTCGCTGTCGAACCCAATCTTTGCGCTGTGTGGCATTGCGAAAGGAAGCCCGTTGAGGCCAGGATCAACGCCGTCCGTCAGATAATCGTCCGTCCACTTCTTACCGCCGTTGGTGGACACATGATAGAAGACGCGTTGGAAGCCATCTCGAAAATCATCCGACAATACCACAATATGTTTTGGGTTCTTCGGATCGACCGCCGCGGCGACGCTCACCTTTTGCCAGGGATTTTTGTCCTGATTCCCCTGCACGCTCACATCCGACTTCGTAGCCACCGCTGCGGTCGTCGCCGCCGCGCTTGCGACCTCGGCCTCGGCCGAAGCCGTCTGCGGAACTACTGGCGAGGGCGCTCCAGTTTTCGACGGGCTGGCTGCAACCTGGTTCGCTTTCAAGGCGGCGTTTGCTCCGCATCTCCGCTATAATCCCTTCGCCGAAATGACCTTCCACCTCCAAACCACTCGCCGCGCCGATGCCATCATCGTTGAATGTCACGGCAAACTAACCTTCGAACACGCCCCTCAACTTCGCAACAAAGTTCGCACCCTGATCCCCGACGAAAAACTCATCATCCTCGACCTCAAAGAAGTCCCCTTCATGGACAGCTCCGGTCTAGGCGTGCTCGCCACCCTCTACGTCTCAGCCCGCACCCGCAACTGCAAAATCGAACTAGCCAACGCAAACCCAGCCCTCCGCAGCCTCCTGGGCATGACCAATCTCCTCTCCCTCTTCGAATCAGCGGGCCGGTACGGCGGCAAATTCCCCTGATCCATCAATTCCCATCCGTGACGCTTGCGATTGACTTTCGTTTTCGGCGTCCACCAGTCCCGTCCACCCATCCTTGGTAGGGGCGGGGCTTGCCCCGCCCGGCGTCAACCCCGGCACAGCAAGCACTGATGTGCCCGAATCCCGCACCGTGATCCAACAGCGGGACCTTCCCCCGCTCTCCCGTCCGCGCAAAAAAATCGTCCCCCGCCAAGCAACGTTTATAACCTCCGCAACGTCACTCCGTCATATACTCCAGCAAACTCAAGGGGTTCTCATGTCAATACTCCAAGACATCCGCTACGCCCTCCGCCTCCTGCTGAAGACCCGCATTCCCACGACGATCGCCATCCTCTCTCTGGCTCTCGGCATTGGCGCCACCACCGCTATCTTCAGCGTCGTCTACGCCGTCCTCGTTGACCCTTACCCCTACGCCGGAGCCGACCGCATCGGCGGCGCCCACGTCCTCAACGCCAAAGGCGACCACTTCATGGGCTACACCCTGTCGGAATATCTCGAGATGCAGTCTCGCTCCAAGACCGCCGAAAGCCTCGTTCTCAACAACCGCCGCAGCGTGGTAATGACCGAGGCGGGTCTCCCGGAAGCCGTCATTCAAGAAGACTTCTCCCCCAATGCGTTCGACTTTTTCGGCGTTCCACCTCTCTTCGGCCGCACCTTTTCACCAAAGGATGCAGGCGACCAATCGAAAGTCGAGCCCGTCGCAGTGCTCAGCTATCTGTTTTGGCAACGCCATTTTTCCGGCCGCCGCGACATCCTTGGCCAACAAATCCGTCTCAACGACAAGTTCTTCACGGTAATCGGGGTGCTCCCGGTACGATTCACTTGGAACGACGCCGACATCTATACTCCGCTTGCAATTCGCCCGGGTGGCGACGAACGCTACGGGATGATCTTCAAGGTAAAGCCCAACATCCCCAGGCAACAGGTCAACGCCGAGTTCCAAAGTTTCCACGAAAAATTCGTGAAAACCGCTCCTTCCTTCGCCTATCCCGAACCTCCCTTCCGCACGGAGTTCCAGTCCGTTAACGAAGGGATCCTCGGAAAATTCGCCAACACCCTTCTGGCCCTGCTGGCGGCGGTGGGCTTCTTGCTCTTGATCGCCTGCGCCAACGTCGCGAATTTGCTGCTGGCGCGTTCGAGCGCGCGGCAAGGCGAAATCGCGGTGCGCGTCTCCTTGGGTGCGGGACGCAAGCGCGTCATCCAGCAACTCTTGACCGAAAGCGTGATCCTTTCGGTTACCGGCGGAGTCCTGGGCATCGCGCTGGCCTACGCCGGCGTGAAAGCGATCGTCGCTCTAATGCCCGAATACTCAGTGCCCCACGAAGCCGTGATCGCCATCAATGTGCCAGTGCTGTGCTTCGCTTTCGTGGTTTCCGTGATGACCGGCATCTTGTTCGGTCTCGCCCCCGCCCTTCAACTCTCCCGTCCGAATCAGGCCACGTTTCTCAAAGCCGCTGGCAGGGACTCCGGCGCAGGCACGGCCGGGAATCGCGTCCGCGACGCCTTGATCGTGTGCGAGATCACTCTTTCCCTCGTCCTCCTCACCGGAGCCGCCCTCGCGGCCGCGGGTATGCTCGAACTCACAGGAAAGAAGCTGGGCTATGAGCCCGAGGGCGTCCTAACGATGTATGTCCCGGTTCCTGCTGCCCGCTATCCGGAATGGAGTCAGCGCCGGGCCTTTTTCGCAGACATCGTCGAGCGCCTCCGTAAACTTCCGAGTGCGCAATCGGTGGCAGCCGCCGCCACTGGCGTGCCTCCCTATTCAGGCGTCCCTTTAAAATTTGACATCGACGGTCTGCCGCCGACCGGAGCGCAGGTTCGCGCAAACTTGGTCAGTGAAGGCTACTTCAGCACCATGGAAATTCCCCTTTTGAAGGGCCGTTTTTTCGACGCTGGCGATGTGACCCGTGCGATTCCTGTCGCTGTCGTGAGCGAAGATCTCGTGAAAAAATATTTTCCGGCCGGCCAGGATCCCATTGGTAGGCAAATCCTCATGGAGTTGCCAATACAGGGACTTCCGCCGGGTTTTGTGAAGCCTGCGCAGCCCGCGAACGCCTACCAGATCGTCGGCGTCTGCGGCACTGTCCGGAACTCCGGGCTTCGCGATGAGCCCGAACCCGCCATGTATATCCCGGTCACCCATCTGTTCCCGCCGGGAATGCTGTTTGCGATTCGCACCACCAATGCAGATCCTCTCGCGCTCTCCAATGCCGCACGCCAAGCCGTAAGCTCAGTGGACGCTACGCAACCCATCGCTTTTGCTCGCACCCTGGAAGACTTCTTGAGTAACGCCACCGCTTATCCACGATTCGCCACGTTTTTATTCGGCATCTTCGGCGTTATCGGCTTGACGCTTGCCTGCACCGGCATCTTCAGCGTTGTCTCCTACGCCGTCTCCCGCCGCACCCGCGAGTTCGGCATCCGCATGGCCTTAGGCGCCACCCCCGCGAACGTCTTGAGGCTGGTCCTCGGATCAACAGGCCGCGTTCTAATCGCAGGCTTCCTCCTCGGTGCAATCGTCAGCGTAGTCGCGAGCCGCGCCCTGGCGGGCAAACTCGAAGGCATCGGCGCAGCCAGCCCAACCATGCTGGCAGCCATCACCGGCCTCCTGGCAGCAGCCGCAATCGCCGCCTGCGCCATCCCAGCCCACTCCGCCACCAAAGTCCAACCAGTAGACGCCCTGCGCCACGAGTAGCCAGGCGGTGGATCCGAAACCAACCCGCCGTCAAGATCAGCTCGAGTTACCAGTTATTTCGGTCACCGAGCGATAGAGTTGGTGGCCCGGACTATTTGCCGAATGGTTCGCGCAGGTGGAAGGGCGTGAAACTCGCTGTGCGTTATGCTGGGGCTCCCTCAACGATGGAATCGGAGGCAGCGGTAGGGATAATCCGGCGTAACTGCCAGCCCGCCGCGACGAACAAGTCACCAAACTGTTTTTCAGTGCGCTCGCATCCGCTGGGGAAAATCAGCATTTGAAGATCGAGGAACTTGCCCGGGGAGAAATCGTTGCCGGGCCGAATGACGCTGTCCACCACGAGTAGTCTGCCGTTTGCATTCACGCCTTTTCGGCAGGCCTTGAGAAGCTGGATGCATAGATCGTCGGGCCAGTCGTGAATGATGTGTTTCATGATGTAAGCATCGGCGCCAGCAGGAACCGAGGAAAACATATCGCCGGACGCGAGGGTGCAACGTTCCATCACCGGCTTGAGCGGTCCGTTCGCGGCTCCCTCGACAACGTGGGGTGCCTCATAAAGCGTGCCTTGCAAATGCGGATTCTTCTCCAGGATAGTCGCCAGCAGAAATCCGTGGCCACCGGCTACGTCCACGATGGAGCGAATGCCCTCAAAATTGTAGGCTTCGGCTACGGCCGGGCCATCAATCATCGACAGCTCGGTCATCGCGTCATTGAAAATCTGCCCTTCCGCTGGATGCTGCTTTAGAAAATCGAAGATATGCGTGCCGTAAATCTTGTCCAGTGCCTGCTTTCCGGTGCGCACGCAGTATTCCAAGTGAGACCACCCGCGCCCGTGCCACTCTCGGCCGCCCATCATCGCAAAGGACCGCAGGCTGGGAGTAGCGTTGCTGCGCAGAACCGTCGACATCGGCGTTTGTGAAAACTTTCCGTCGGGCCCTTCCACGAGCACTCCAACGCTGGCGGTGGCGCGCATGAGACGGTAGAGCGCTCGTGGGTCGGCTCCAATCTGACTCGCCAGCTCTTCCGCCGATCTGGGAGCGCCATCGACGAGGTCCGGGATACCGAGCTGCGCGAGGCAGGCGATAGCGCCTGCGACGTAACCTCCATTTATGAGCTGGAGTATGCCGACGTGTGCCGGCGGAGTTTGTAGCGCGGTCATTCGTTATTCACCTGGATTTGATTTCTCGGATATCGAGGTGCGGAAGTATACCTTGAACGACGCTGCGTATTTCCAGATCGTTCTGTTGAGCGTTCTTTCCCGAGATATGTGCGGGCTTAGCGTGTGCCCCCCGCCAAGAACCAAAACCCGCCACAAAATCCGCATCACGGAGACGAGAGCCGGAGTAAAATCCGTGCTTCAACCCGAGACAAAAACGACGACTCACTGTCGTCCTTGTTGTTCTCACCCTCGTGTCTGTCTTCGTGTGCTTCTTCGGACATTGGATGCTGCAACGCTCCTCGGCTAGTGGCGCGTTGTATCGCTCCGACTAGCCGCCTTTGCCCCGTCGGTATCTATCACACTTATTCCCTCCATCACAGACTTGGAGCCATGAAACTTAAAATCCCGCTGCATCGTCTGTACTCATGTCCATAAGTCCCTGCTCGACGTCTAAGCCACGCTCTGTAGCGCCCAGGAGGGGACCCCCATGCGTAACTGGCTTGCTGATCTTCACCTGGGACTCCGCGCCCTCCGGCGCAACCCAGGCTTTGCCCTAGGCGCCATCCTCGTCCTCGCCCTGGGCATCGGCGCCAACACCGCCATCTTCTCTATCGTCAACGCCGTGCTCCTACGCCCCCTCCCCTACCAAGACCCATCCCGCCTCATGCAGGTCTGGCACGTCCCTCCAGCCAAAAGTTTCCCCGGCATGACCCTCTTCTCCGTCTCTCCCGCCAATTACCTCGACTGGCAAGCGCAGAGCACCTCCTTCGAGTCAATGTCCATCTACGGCGGCCGCAGCTTGACCTTCGGCAAGGATCGCCCCGAAGTCCTTGAAGCCGCCGCGGTTCCGCCGGACTTCTTTACCGTTTTGCGCGCTTGTCCCCTGCTCGGCCGCAGCTTCATCGCCGACGAAGACCGCCCCGGCTCCGACCACGCTATCCTCCTCAGCTACAAATTCTGGCGCGACCATTTCGCCTCCGACCCCACCATCGTCGGCCGCAACATCACGATTAACTCGCAGCCTTACGCTGTCGTCGGAGTGATGCCCGATAAGTTTCGCTTCCCTAGCTTTGCCAAAGCCTGGATTCCCCTCGCCTGGTCCAATGAAGACCGCGCCGTCCGCGGAAATCACAATTACATGGTCATCGCCCGGCTCAAGTCCGGAGTGGACATCGCGCAAGCCAAAAGCGAGCTCGCCGCCATTTCCACCCGCCTCGAACAGCTCTATCCCGAAGACGACAAAGGCTGGGGCGCCACTGTCATTCCGCTGCGCGAACAAATGATCAGCGACGTGCGCACGGCGCTACTCGTGCTTCTCGGCGCCGTCGCTTTCGTTCTTCTCATCGCTTGCGCCAACGTCGCCAATCTCGTCCTTGCCAAAACTTTGGCACGCCGCAAGGAAATCGCCATTCGCACCGCGCTCGGCGCAGGCCGCTCCGCGATTCTTCGCCACATTCTTTCGGAAACGGTGCTTCTCTCGGTAATCGGTGGCGCGCTCGGTTTCCTGCTTGCTCGGGTGAGCCTCGGTCTTCCCATGCGACTCCTCGCCGACTACCTGCCATCGTTCGCGGACGTCGCGCTAGACACCCAAGTACTGGTTTTCACCCTGTTGCTTTCTGTGACCGCCGGCGTTCTCGCCGGGCTCATTCCATCGCTGCGTTTCTCCCGCGTCGACGTTAACGAAGCCCTCAAGCTCGGTCAGAGCCGAAGCTCCGACTCCGGCGGCAAAACCCGGAATCTGCTGGTCGTCTCGGAAGTAGCGCTTTCTCTCGTTCTGCTTGTCGGCGCTGGCCTGATGCTCCGTACCTTATTCGAACTGCGTCGCGTTAGCCCCGGTTTCGATTCCGTAAACGTTCTGACCATGTCCGTGCCAGTCAGCCACGACCGATTCGCCAGCCCTGCCGCCCAAGTCAATTTTTTCGAGGAAATCCTGTGGCGCGTCCGTGCTCTCCCTGGAGTCGAAGCTGCCGGCACGATCGACGATCTCCCGCTCGACGGTGAGGGCGGCTCGCATCAACCCTTTTCCATTGAAGGTCGTCCCGTCCTTCCCATGGCCGACCAGCCGGAAGTCGACGTTCGCCTCATCAGCCCCGGCTATCTTCGCGCCATGCGCGTCCCAGTCATCCGGGGTCGCGACTTCTCTGACGTCGACGCCGCCGGACGTCCCGGCGCCGCCCTTATCAGCGAAGCCCTCGCGCGTCGCTTCTGGCCCAACGAAGATCCCATCGGCAAGCATCTGACTCTCAGCTTCTTCCCGAATGTCGTTCGCGAAGTCGTCGGCATCGTCGGCAACGTCAAACTCGATTCCCTCGACGAGGCTCGCCCCGTCGACACCATCTACGTCGCCCTCGGTCAGCTCACCCCACCTCCCACAGAAAAATGGCGCTCCTTTGGCCTCACTTTTGTCGTGCGCACCATTTCCGATCCCCATAGCGCGGTCTCCGCGGTCATCGACGCTATCCATCAAGTCGGTCCCGACGTTCCCGTGGTCGATGTCCTCAGCATGGACGACGTCATCGCCAAATCCTTGTTCTCGCAGCGTTTCGTTCTCTACCTGCTCGGTTCCTTTGCCGGACTCGCGCTGCTTCTCGCAGTCGTCGGCATCTATGGTGTCCTCTCCTACACCGTGCGCCGCCGCCTCCGCGAAATCGGCATTCGCATGGCCCTCGGCGCCACAAACTCCGATGTCCTAAAGCTCGTCGTCACCGACGGCATGAAGCCCATCCTCCTTGGCATCGTCATCGGCCTGGTCGTCTCTCTAGCTCTCAGCCGACTGATCGTCTCGCTAATCTTCGGCGTCCGTCCCACGGACCCGCTCACGTTCGCCGCTGTCGCCTTCCTCCTCGCCGCCGTCGGCATCTTGGCCAATCTACTACCCGCTTACCGCGCCACCCGCGTAGAACCAGTCCGCACCCTCCGCGACGAATAGCCGAGAAGCATATGGCGGAGCCATTCTGACCGCGCGCAACCGCCACGAACCTCCTCGATGAAGGCCGCTCGTGGAGCTCGATCCTGCTTTATACGTCCCCGGTCGCAGGTCATCAATGGCTCGTCATCCTCTCGCCATGGGTACCGCATTCGCTCTAACCGTCGCAAAATCTACCCCGATTTTCGAGAATCGCTCAGGCGATCTCACATATCAACTAAACCTCTTAGAATCCGCACTTACAAAAAACACTCCCGTAACTCCTTCTGAATCCGCACTTACAAAATCGTTGAACTTAAAGTCCTGTAGAATCCGCACTTACGAAAAAAGGAGGGGGGAGGGGGCCACGTCGTCTCAAGATGGATCAACTCGGGCGCTCCTTGCAAACACCAGTCCTTTGCGGCAAGCTACCGCCCTTTCCAAGGAGCTTTCGTGACCCAAACCTCTCTAGACAAGTGCAGTGGCCGATCTTCAGATCGGTTCGGACCGCCCTGGTGGAGCACTCAACTCGTCTCGATTGTCTGCGCTCTCGCAATCTGCTCCTTGCTCACTGCCGCGATCGCGTCTGCCCAATCGGCTTCGCCAACCGTACCGCTCACCGTGATCCGCGCGGGATCGTTAATCGACGGCACCAGCGACGCGCCCCGCAAGAATCAACTCATCTTCGTTCGCGGCGACCGCATCGAAAAAATCGCCGACGCCTCCGCACAAATCCCCGACGGTGCCAACGTCATCGACCTCTCTTCTTCCACTGTGCTTCCAGGTCTGATCGATTCTCACACTCACATCTTTCTCTGGGGCGAGGATCCGGCCAAGGGCGGCTATGACGTCAACATCTTGAAAGCAGGCATCGCCCTGCGCGCCGCCCGCGCCACTTTCGCCTGCCGCCGCGCTCTCGAGCAAGGTTTCACTACATTGCGTGACGTGGAAACCGAAGGCGCAGGCTACGGCGACGTCGAAATCAAGGAAGCCATCGCCGAAGGCACCATCCCCGGCCCACGCCTGTTCTGCGCCACCCGCGCCATCTCCTCCACTGGCGGCTACAACCTCGAAGGCTATGCGCCCGAGCTCGACATGCCCAAAGGCGCGCAAATCATCGACGGCCCAGTGCAAGCTCGAAGAGCCGCCCGGGAACAGCTCGATCACGGCGCCGACTGGATCAAGGTCTACATGACCCATCGCTCGTGGACCGACAAGCAAGGCCGCCTGGTCTCGCAACCGACGTTAACGGTAGAGGAATTGAAAGCAATCGTGGATGAAGCGCATGGATGGCAAAAGAAAGTCGCCTGCCACGCCTACAACGGAATTGGATTGCAGCGCGCCCTCGACGGCGGCTGCGACTCCATCGAGCACGGCCTGGAAGTCACCGACGCGCAAATCGCGCAAATGGCCAGCCAGGGCACGTGGTATTGCCCCACGCTCTCGCCGTATTACGAAGATTGGGCTCCCGAGGACACGCCAGCGGGCAAGCGCGATCGCGCCCGCGCCGCCGTTCACGAAATCTCATTTAAGAAAGCGCTGCAAGCCCACCTGAAGATCGTCTTCGGCACCGACATCGGCGGCATGCCCTGGACCGAATCCATGGCCCAGGAATTCCCCCGCATGGTAAATCTTGGAATGCCTTCGATGGACGCAATTCATTCCGCAACGTCTCGAGCCGCGGAAATGTTGGACATGAAGGGTGAAATCGGCGTTGTTGCCCCGGGCGCCTACGCGGATGTAATCGCCGTCAACGGCGACCCCCTGAAAGACATCGCCACGCTGGAACATGTCCGTTTCGTAATGCACAACGGCGCCGTCTTCAAGAACGACCAAGCTAAATGAACTTCAATCAATCCAACGTCAGAGGGGGGTCGGACCTTCAGGTCCGACACTCACTGTTGCGGCAAAGAAGGGCTTTAGCCCCTGAGGAAACATCTTGTTCGAGCAGACGGCAAATCTCGCCGCCAGCACTCTCGACTTTAAACTCTCGACCACTTGCTCAGAGTTGCGAAGGGTCAACCTCTTTACCCCTCGACGTGCACGCCCTTCCAAAACGCGATGTGATCCTTAATCTCCGCGGCAGCCGGCTTCGGCTGCGGATAATACCAAGCCGCGTTGTCGTTCCTCATTCCGCCGACTTCAACGCTGTAATAATGCGCGGTGCCCTTCCACGGGCACTCCGACGTATGTGCGCTCGGCTTCAAAAATTCCTTCTTGACTGCGTCCGCTGGGAAATATTGGTTTCCTTCCACCTCCACGGTCGCATTGCTCTCCGCGATCACTTTCCCGCACCAGCTAGCCTTGGCCATTTCCTCTCCCCATATATTTTTGCAAAATCTGCCGCGCTGATATCGCGCAGCAAACATGGTCCCACGTTGAGTTGGATGCGTGCCGGATGCTCCAAGGTTCTTGAATTTAAGAGCGCTTTGCATCACTCTGGCGGCGCGTCGGCCGCATATCGCTCACCGATTGGTTTCTTATGGGAGGCACAACATGGCTGAACAGAACTTCGAGAACCACACCAAAATTTTCCCACCATTTCATTTCTTCGTGTTGCCCATTTTGTTCGTAAATCTTGGCATCCAGGTCTACTGGCTGAAAGAGTTCTGGAACACATTTAGGGGCATTTTCAACGTCCTGCTCGCGCTCGCATTGCTTCTCGGTTTTCTAACCGCGCGAATGTTCGCGCTGTCCGTGCAGGATCGCGTCATTCGGCTTGAGGAGCGCCTGCGGTACCAGCGCTTGCTCCCCGCCGATCTGCAGCCACGCATCGAGGAGTTCACCGTCGCCCAACTTGTTTCGTTGCGCTTCGCCAGCGACGCCGAGCTCCCCGCGCTAGCCAGAAAAGTCCTCGATGAGAAGATGCAGGAGCGTAAAGCCATCAAACAGCTAGTGAAAAACTGGAAGCCCGACTATCTGAGGGCCTAGTAGCACAGCCACTCCTGTCGGTGCCAACTGCAAAAATGTCGCAAACAAATCCGGCCAGCAACAAACACTCGAAACAGAGGCTAATGAACCAGAGGGTCTTCCCAGCCGCGAAAAAAACACTCAAAAACGCCGCCCAAACCTAGAAGACACTGCGAATCACACCGCCCTCAGCGCGAACCGCAGCCCCGTTGATCACCAGCCCTTGCGTGCTGGCCACGAAGGCGACGACCGCCGCCACTTCATCGGGCGTCTCGAAACGCTTGAGCAGCGAGCTCGGCCGTCCCTTCTCGAAAAACACCTTCTCCACATCGGCTTGGGAGACGTTCTGCTGCTTGGCCAGGCTGTCGAGGAAGGTGCCCACTCCCTCGGACTCCGTGGGCCCCACCAAGACCGAATTCACGGTGACGCCGGTGCCCGCGACGGATTCTGCAAGCCCTCGCGAAATCGCAACTTGCGCCGTCTTGGTCATGCCGTAGTGAATCATTTCCGGTGGAGGTTGCTGCGCGGATTCGCTCGAGATAAAGATAACGCGGCCCCAGTTTTTCTTGAGCATGCCCGGCAGATATTTTCGCGAGAGCCGAACACCGCTAAGCACGTTGACCTCGAAGAATCGTAGCCACTCCGCGTCGGGAATCTCCAGGAACGGCTTGGGATCGAAGATGCCTACGTTGTTGATCAACACATCGGCGTCGGGCGCCTTCTTCAGAAACGTTTCGACGCCAGACGCCCTACCCAGGTCCGCGGCGACGCCGCGCAAATCCGCGTTGGGGACACGCTCGCGGATTTTTCCGAGCGCGGCGTTAACACGCTCTTCCGTGCGGCCATTGATGATGACGCGTGCGCCCTCCGCCGCCAGCGCGACCGCGATGGCCAGGCCGATTCCGGCAGTCGATCCTGACACCACCGCGATTTTTCCTTGCAGTCCGAGATTCATTTGTGCGGCTCCAGTCCGTCAGGTTGGTTTTTTAGCGTGCGGCAATGGCCGCACCGGTGCCTTCAATTTCGGCTAGATCTTGCGGCGTTAGTTTCAGTTCGCCAGCGTGCATGACACCTTCGGCTTGTTTGGCGTTGCGCGCCCCGACAATTGCTCCGGTGACGGCGGGAAGCCGCAGCGTCCAAGCGATGGCCACTTCGCCGGGGGAACGCCCGTAGCGCTTGCCGACAGCGCGGAGGTGCTCGACGAGCTCGAGGTTCTTCGTGAGCTTCGGCTCGCGGAATTCCGGATTGTTCCGGCGCCAGTCATCGGCGGGAAGATTTTCGGCGCGCTCGCGCGTCATCGCGCCGGTGAGCAACCCCGACAGCATCGGCGAGTAGACGATGACGCCGATATTATTTTGTTCGCAGTGCGGGAGAATTTCGGCTTCGATCCTGCGCCGCAGGATCGAGTACGGCGGCTGCAACGAAGTGACGGGTGCAATTTTCTCAAGGCGCTTTAGTTGTGGAACATCGTAGTTGGATACTCCGATCCATCGCACCTTGCCCTGTTTTTGCAAGTCGGCCATGGCTTGCCACGATTCTTCGAGCGACGGCCCGTTGTCTTCGGGCGGCCAGTGAATCTGGTAGAGGTCGATGACTTCGACTTGTAAGCGTCGCAAGCTGTCTTCGCACTCCTGGCGGATGGAGTCGGCCTTGTGGACTTTCGTGACACTACCTTTGGCATCCCAGCGCATGGTGCACTTGGTGAAAACGTGGGGGCGCGCACCCTTCCACTCCTTCAGCGCGCGGGCGACGACTTCTTCCGAGTGCCCAATACCGTAGACGGCGGCGGTGTCGATCCAATTGGCGCCGAGTTCGAGCGCGCGGTGAATGGCGGCGATGGAGTCGGTGTCTGCCTGGGGGCCCCAGCCGAAATCGTAGCCGGCGCCGCCAATGGCCCAGGCGCCGAAGCCCACCGGCGTGATGTGCATGTCTGAGTTTCCCAGCTTGCGGGTTTGCATCATTCCTCCCGAGGTGCGGGGTGTGCCGCGCCGATATTCTAGCGCTGTTGTCCTGTTTGTTTGATGTGGAGGGGCGGGCCGAGGTTAAAAGCCCATTTTGATTTGGCGAAGTCGATCAAGAACGGAAGAGGGTTGGCAGCGAGCGCTTTGGTGCTTGGTTGAGCAGGAGTTTCGTCTAAACCCCGCCCTCTCGGCCTTTCGAGGCTCAGGATAAAAGAGGGCGGCTACAGGGTGGCGTGCGGGAACTTTGAGTGAAGACGCAACAGTCGGGCGGGGCCCTTCGAGGCTCAGGATAAACAAGCTCCGCCCCTACAAAACCAAGAAGGGCCGCGCTAAAGCGCGCCGGAATTGGTAATGGCGAAGATGCGTTGGCCGGTTTCGTCGATGGTCACAAATTGGTGCAAGCCGACACCACGGATGATTCCGTCTTTCTCGCTTTCCCCAGCGGCTGGCTCGCGCTAGCACCAGACGCGCGCGCGAGATTGGCGATTACGGACTTTTGGATGACACCGTGGAACGTCGCGTCAGCGCAAGGTCAACTGTGCCGGCCTCGGAAGGCCGCCGCTACAAATGAAAAGCGGCGCGGGGTGGCCCGCGCCGCGGTTTTGCGATTTTGTTGGGCGAAAACTGGTGCTAGATGGTTTTGCCAGCGGTGGCCGGGGCGGAATCTTTCTTGGAGAAGGCGTTGTGGCTGGAATCGCCCTTGTCGCCGGTCTTGTCGATTTCGATCGAGCCTTTGAAGTAAGCGCCGTCTTCGATCATGATGCGCGACGTGGTGAGGTCGCCGTTGACGGAACCATCCTTCTTGATCTCGATACGGTCCTTGGCGCGAAGGTTGCCCTTCACGGTGCCGTAGACCACTACTTCACGTGCAATGATATCGGCAGTTACTTTTGCGGTGGCACCGACCGTCAGCTTGCGCTCGTCGAGCTGGATCAGTCCTTCGACTGAGCCGTCGATCAGCAGGTCTTCGCTGCCAGAGATCTCACCCTTAACGTGCAGGCTGGATCCGAGACGCGCGCTGGAGCGGTCCGAAGTACCACCACCAATTGGACGCATGGAATCTGTACTCATCGCGGGTTTTTCCTCCCAAGACGCCGGAGCAGGCTTCGGCGACTGATTGATTATTGGATTCACGGGCTCCGGCTGCGCGGCTTGCGGCGTATCCGGCTTCTTATTTCCCCACATCGAAAAGTTCCCCTTAGACCGTAGCACCCCAACGAGGAGCTGCAGGCTGGGGCACAGCAAACTCTAGACCTTGGCGTGGTCGCGGGCAAATGGAGCGTGGGGCAGTCGTTCCAGAAGGTTACTGGACCTCGGTACAGGTTTTCGCTTTTTGTTTGAGAAAGATGGAAGCGGAAGTGGGAGCGAAATAGAAATAAATAAGAGCACGACGGAGATTGGGCGCGATCCAGATCCTTCGCCTATCCTTGCCGGATAGGCTCAGGATGACCGTCCCTGATTTTCGGAAATACGAGAAGAAAAGTTCTGGCGTAGTTGATCGCTGAAATTTGAGTGAAGTTTCATCTAAACCCCGCCGTCTCGGAAACGGCGGCTACAGGTCGCGAACGGCGACTAGGCGGTGGGTTTGTCGGGGACTGGTTGGGTGGCCAGGAAGTCGGTTTGGAAGCGTTGGGTGTAGGAGTTCAGGAGTTGCTGGATGCGGTCGTGGTTGGGGGATTTCAGGACGAAGCCGGCGTGGTGATATTTGTGAACGCGATAGACAATTTCGGGATCGGTGTACGCGCTGGTGTCCGGGTGCTCCTGACGAGCGAGGCAGAGGATAACGCCGGCGTGGTCGTTGTGGATCGGCGGGGCGGTGTAGGGCTGCTTCCCTGCTCCTAGTTCCAGACAGGCCCACTCGCGCCAGAGATTCAGGCCGCTGGCGGCTTCGACTACGTCGGCGATGTAGGCGCCGCCTACGCGCGCGGCGATTTCCAGGAAATAAAATTTGCCGTCGGCGTGGGAGCGGAGGAATTCGGCGTGGGTTACACCGCGAACCGAGCCGAGACCTTCGATGACCTGGCTGTTGGCGTCGAGCAGAGTTTTTGTCTCGGCGGCGTCGCGGGGGAGCGTGCTGGTGGTGAAGACGCCGCCTTGATGAGAAACGTCGAGCGGCGGGGAGCCGTAAGCGTGGGGTTCCGCGAAGACAACCTGGCGTTCCGAGACGACGCCGTCGACGTGGTAGACGCTGCCGGGGATGAATTGCTCCAGGAGATAGAAGGATTGCTGATCACCTAGTTGATCGAGCCAAGGCCAGAGTTCATCCGAGGAGTTGATTTTTTTCATGCCGATTCCAGAGGCTTGCGAGCGAGGCTTTAGCAGCCACGGGCCGGGAACGCGGGACATGAAGCCGCGGAGACTGTCGTAGTTCAGGACGTGGATGAATTTCGGGACCAGGATGCCTGCTTCCTGGGCGCGGGTGCGCATGGCGAGTTTGTCGCGGAAATAGCGGACCGTGGTCAGGCCCATGCCCGGGATACGCATGTGCTCGCGGAGCGCGGAGACATTTTCCATATCGAATTCGTCGAGGGCGACGATGCGGTCGATGGGCTGGCTGCGGGCCATGTAGCTGACCGTGTAGATCAAATGCTGTAGCGGGAGTTCCTCGGGCATGAAGAACATTTCGTCGATGGATTCGCGAGGCCAGTCGCCATTGCGGAATTTTTCGACGGTGAGGAGCAGGACGCGCCAGCCGAGGGATTTGCAGGTGCGCATAAACTCCTGACCTTTTTCGTAGGAGCTCACGCAGAGGATGGTTTGCGGGCGAGATTGCGGCATTGGTGCTCCGAGCCAAAAAACAAAACATTCCGGAAAAGCTCGCGTCAAGACGCAGCGACCGGGCGGGCCCTTCGAGGCTCAGGATAAACAAGCCCCGCCCCTACAGCTGAACGACTGGTCGCGCTGGACTGGCGGATTATACTTTGGTCGCGGCTGCGGGATACAGAAATTGCAGGAAAGGGCCTACGCGTTGGGACCAGGCGGCTTCGTTGTGTTCGGCGCCTTCGACGCGGGCGTAGTGGAGGTCTTCGCCTTCACGCCATCCCTTTTTCAGCAGGATGTCGCGAAGTTGTTCGACATCCTGGACGATGCGGGGGCCTTCGCGGGTGCCGATGTCGAGCCAGATGCGCGGACGGGGCTCCGGCGTGGCTGCCGCGGCGAACCGATGGATTGCGCGTTGATGCCACCAGACCGACGGAGAGAGCGCGGCGATTCTGCCGAAGGTTTGCGGGTACTTCAGGCCGAAGTATAAGGATACGAGTCCGCCAAGGGAGGAACCGCCTATCCCGGTCTGGGACGGCTCCGGGAGCGCGCGGTATTGTTGCTGGACGAAAGGCATGACTTCCTGCATCAGAAATTTGGCGTAGCGGTCGGCGCGGCCGCCGCCGAGTTTCGGAACCTTGGTGGGGGTGTACTCATATATGCGGGATTTGCCGGTGTTGTAGATGCCGACGATAAGCAGCGGTTCGACTGCGCCGCTTTGGATCAGGTAGTCGGCGGAGCCTTGAATGTTCCAGTCCTGGCCGGCAAAGGCTGTGGCGCGATCAAAGAGATTCTGGCCGTCGTGGAGATAAAGGACCGGGAAGCGACGCCAGGGTTGCTCGTTGTAGCCGGGCGGGAGATAGATGATGAGGTCGCGCTGGTTGCGGAGGAAGCGCGAGCGGAACTGGTCGTGTTTGCGAAATTGGCCGGAACTCACGAGAAACGGCTCACGGAACAATGATCACCAGGAGATCTTTGGCCTCGACGTGCTGACCGTGGGTGACCAGGAGTTTGGCGATACGGCCGGACATGGTGGCGTAAATGTTGGACTGCATTTTCATGGCTTCGAGGGTGAGGAGTTTGGAGCCGCGCTCGACCGGTTGGTTGACTTGGACGGCGATGCCGGAGACGACGCCGGCGGTGGGAGCGCCAACCTGGCCGGGGTCGGCGGGATCGGCTTTGGGATGGGCGCGCTCGATGACGCGAAGAGCGCGGTCGCGGACGTTGACTTCGCGAGGCTGGCCGTTGAGTTCGAAGAAGAGGGTGCGCGTGCCGGCGGGGTGCGGGTCGCTGCTGGTCAGGAATTTGAGGATCAGGGTTTTGCCGGGCTCGATGTCTACCGTGATTTCTTCGCCGGATTTCAGGCCGTAAAAGAAGGGCGGCGTGGGTAGGACGCTGACGTCGGAGTAGGTTTGGCGGAATTTGTCGTACTTGAGGAAGACTTCGGGATAGAGAAGGTAGCTGAGCAAGGCGTCGCGGTCGATCTTGTGGCTTAGCTTTTTCTCGAGCGCAGCCTGTTCTTCTTCGAATTTCGCGGGTGGCATGTTGGCGCTGGAGCGGCCTTTGATTGGCTCGGCGCCGCGGAGGATTATTTTTTGCAGCTTTTTCGGCCAGCCGCCTGGCGGGACGCCTAACACGCCGGAAAACATCTCGACGACAGAGTTGGGTAGCGAGAGATCGTGCTTTTCGTCGAGCTTCAGCACATCTTGCGGGCGCATGTCTTTGGCCATGAGGAAGAGCGTCATGTCGCCAACGACTTTGCTAGACGGCGTGACCTTTACGATGTCGCCGAAGAGCTGGTTCACTTCGGCATAGGTGGTTTCCACTTCGCGCCAGCGATGGCCCAGGCCCATGGCGGAAGCTTGCTCACGCAGGTTGGTGAATTGGCCGCCGGGAATTTCGTGTTGATAGAGACGCGCGGAGCCGGCTTTGGGGCCGGAATCGAATGGCAAGTAGTAAGTGCGCACGACTTCCCAGTAGTCGGAGCATTCGTTCAGCGCGGCGATGTTGAGTTGGGTGTCGCGCGGGGTGTGGCGCAGGGCTTCGACGATGGAATTGAGATTGGGCTGGCTGGTGCCGCCGCTCATCGCGGCGACGGCGGCGTCGGCGACGTCCACACCGGCGTCGGAGGCGTTCAGCACGGAGGCGGCGTTGATGCCGCTGGTATCGTGCGTATGGAAATGGATGGGAATGTCGATTTCCTGGCGAAGCGCTTTCACGAGCGCGTGGGCGGCGTAGGGCTTGCAGAGGCCGGCCATGTCTTTGATCGCGAGAAAATGGGCACCCAGTTTTGCGAGGTGCTTGGCCATCGCGACGTAATATCGGAGCGAATATTTGGGTCGCGACGCGTCGAGCATGTCGCCGGTGTAGCAGATGGCGGGTTCGCAGATCGCGCCGGTTTCGAGAACGGCGTCGATGGAGACGCGCATGTTATCGATGGAGTTGAGGGAATCGAAGATGCGAAAGATGTCGATGCCCTGCGCGTGGGATTCGCGGACGAATTCCTCGATGACGTTGTCGGGATAGGACGCGTAGCCGACGGCGTTTGCGCCACGGAAGAGCATCTGGAAACAAATGTTGGGGATGCGCTCGCGGAGTTCGCGGAGGCGCTGCCAGGGATCTTCGTGGAGGAAGCGCAGTGAAGTGTCAAAAGTTGCGCCGCCCCACATTTCCAAGCTGAAGAGATTGGGCAGGCGCTGGGCGACGGCGGTGGCAGTGGCGAGGATGTCAAAGGTGCGGACGCGCGTGGCCATCAACGATTGGTGCGCGTCGCGGAACGTGGTGTCGGTAATGAGCAGGCGCTTTTCTTTACGGGCCCAAGCGGCAAATTTTTCCGGGCCGAGCTTTTGCAGGAGTTGGCGCGAGCCGGGCGGCGGTTCGATGCCCGGCGTGGCGGGAAGCACAGGTGCTTCCAACCCTTCGGGCACTTTCTTTCCTTTGACTTCGGGATTGCCGTTGAGGATCACGTCGCCGAGATACGAGAGCAACTTGGTGGCGCGGTCGCCGCGGCTCGGAAAACGGAACAATTCCGGCGAATCATCGAGAAACGATGTGGTGATTTCTCCGGCGCGAAATTTTGGGTGATTGACGACGTTTTCGACGAATGGAATGTTCGTGGTGACGCCGCGGATACGGAACTCGCGGAGCGCGCGGTCCATGCGGCTGCAGGCTTCCGGCAGATCCTTGCCCCAAGCGGTCACCTTGACGAGAAGCGAATCGTAGTATGCGGCGAGCACTGCACCCGCGTAGGCGGTGCCGCCATCCAGGCGGATGCCGAAGCCAGCCGGAGAGCGATAGGTGGAAATTTTCCCGTAGTCGGGCGCGAAGTTTTTCTCGGGATCTTCGGTGGTAACGCGGCATTGCAGCGCTGCGCCGTAGAGTGGAACGTTCTCCTGCTTCGGCAAGGACATCGGAGGATCGTGGAGCGAGTGACCTTGGGCGACGAGAATCTGCGATTGAACGAGGTCGATGCCCGTGACCATTTCGGTGACGGTGTGTTCCACCTGGATGCGCGGGTTGACCTCGATGAAGTACCACTTCTGCGCGTCGACGTCGTACAAGAACTCGACGGTGCCAGCGTTGCGGTAATCGGCCTTGCGCGCCAGCCGGACAGCAGCTTCGCACAGCTCGTCGCGTATGCTGGACGGCAGATTCGCCGCCGGGGCGACCTCGACGACTTTCTGATGGCGCCGCTGCACGGAACAATCGCGCTCGTACAGATGCAGCAGATTGCCGTGATTGTCAGCTAGAATTTGCACTTCCAGGTGGCGGGCGCGCGGCAAGTACTTTTCCAGGAACACGCTCGCATCGCCAAACGCAGAGCGCGCTTCGCCTTGCGCCTCTTCGAGTAGCGCCGCGAGTTGCGAAGGATCGCGCACAACGCGCATCCCGCGGCCACCGCCGCCCATCGCCGCCTTCACGATGATCGGATAGCCGATCTCCTGCGCTATTTTTTGCGCTTCTCTGGCGGACTTGACCGGATCTTCGGTGCCCGGCAACACCGGCACCCCCGCCGACGCCGCCAGCCTTCGCGCAGCGGTCTTGTCGCCGAGCAATTCCAGCAGCTCCGGCGTGGGGCCTACAAAAGTGATCCCGGCGGTCTCGCAGGCACGCGCAAACGCGGGATTCTCGGACAGGAAGCCGTAACCTGGGTGGATCGCATCGACGCCGCGCTCCTTGGCGAGCGCAACGATCCCGGCTATGTCGAGATAAGCCTCGACGGGACCTTTACCGGCGCCGACCTGGTACGCCTCGTCCGCCTTGAACCGGTGCAAGCCGAGACGGTCTTCCTGGGAATAGATGCCGACGGTGCGGAGTCCCAGTTCGGTAGCCGCGCGAAAGACGCGGATAGCGATCTCGCTGCGGTTGGCCGCGAGCAATTTCTGAATCGGTTTGTTTTTCTTCATTCCGGGAGCGATCAAAGTACGACGCGAAACCCAATATTGTTTCACGTCCGCGGCAGAACGGAGCAGCAGTTTATTCGATTCAGCGGAAAAACGAAATTCATGGCGGGGTCCTTCGTGGCCGGTGAGGATTGGTGGACCAGGACCGTGGGTGGAAGGTGGCGGCGAGCGCCGCAGTCCTAGAAGTCTTCTAGCCGAAAAGGGGGACGCGCGTGTGCGTTACTGCGAAGGAGGTAGAGTCTCGGCAGTCACCGGCGCCGGCGGAGTATTCTTCAACTGCTGCAGTGCCACTTGCACCTTGGTCCAATCTTTTGGTTTGCGTTTGGTCGCATTCGGTGCGTTGGGATCGGAATAGTATTGCAAGAGCTCTGCGCGGAGTTCCGGTGTGACGCCCGCGAAATTCCGCTTCGCGAGTTCCTCGATCAGCTTGGCGTGGACGTCGTCGTTCATGAAATAGACCCCCGGCGGGGTCGCGCTGCCGGTGTCGAAATTGTCGTTGGGAATATCCGGCGTTCCGGTGCTTGCCTGCGTCAATAAAAGCTTGTAGCGGTCCAGCGCAGCATTGAAACTGGCCTCAAATTTGTGCTCGGTTTCCGGCGTCGGCGTGCGCAACTGGAGAACCTTTAGTGGTCCGACCGCCGGAAGCAGTTTGACCAGGAAAGCAACGAATCGCTCGAAGAAGGTTGGCTTTTGATACTCCTTACCCCAATTCTTCTCGTAGCTCGCACGGGAAAGGTTATACAGGAATTTGCGTTTGGTCAGGCTAGGCTGATCCTTCAGGATCTCATCTTTCTTCAAGGTCCACGCGATGCGCGTCGCCTTAGGTATGAGCTTACTGACATCGCGCCGGTATGAACCGATCACTTTATCTTCATCACTCAGTACCGATTTCAGTTCGAGCCCGTACGCTTCGCGAAATGCCTGGTCCAGCAACGCCTTGTGGACCTCGAAACCAATGAAATCGTGATAGCTGTCCGGGGCGTAACGCTGCCGGGCGACCTCCAGTACATCGAAGCCAAATTCGGTTTTGACGTGGGCCAGGGGATCCTGTTCGTAGGTCACTACGTTGCCGTATTTCTTCTTTAATTTGGGGTAGAGGATCGGCACCGACGGATTCGTGCCAATCTTGTGCCCATCATTGTCCGCGGCATAGTGAGACAACGCGCCGAGCGCGAAGGCGTACCCGTTCAAGTCCTGTGAATTGCGCAGCAGGGCCAGAATAAAATCGCCGCTCCGGCAATAGTGCGTCAGATCGCTGAAGAAATGACTTCCGTGCGGGTAGTAACCCAGATCCTGAATGATCGCGCCGCCGTACGCATATGCATGAGCCTGTTTCAGTTCCTCGGGGGTAGCCTGCGGAAAACGCTGTAACAAAAGCGGCTTAATGCTGATATCCCATCCGGCGTCAATGATGGCCTCGTGCGCCATGATCGAATACGCCCCTGAACGGCTGGGGCACAACAGGCATAAGATCAAGCATAAAGAAAGTCCGAAGGCGTTGATTTGCGAAGGTTTCCGGGTAGCCGGCGATCGCTTATTTTTGACGAAGGACATTCACCACTGCTCCGCTGCTTCGATCCGCGTTCCGTATCACTTTTGTAGTTTATCAGCCGCCCGTGTCGAGGCCGGAGGTCCAGGGCGGTCGCGGCGCAATGAGTACACATGCAGCTCACCGAAAGTTGGATGGCGCGGAAGGCTGAAAAGGCTGCGAGCGAGCACGCGTCGAACCGAGGCTCCGCTCGGGTTTTACCTCGGGCTCTACAAGGATTGGCCGACGTTGGTAACGGAGGCAACGGAAGCTAATATTTCCGGAGCACTCCAATGACGCGGCCCTGAATTTTGACATCGTTCGCGGGAACGATGATCGGGGCCATCTCGGAGTTTGCGGGTTGGAGGCGAATCTTTCCGGGGCCTTCGCGATAGAAGCGCTTGAGGGTGGCTTCATCGCCGCTGACCAACGCGACCACGATGTCGCCAGGATTGGCCACCTGCGTCTGCTCGCACACCACGAAGTCGCCATCCATGATGTGGTCTTCAATCATCGAGCTGCCCTTCACCTTCAATGCGAACGAGTTTCCACCATGGGTAAAGTCGCCGAGCGAAAGCGTCTCGCGCTCCTCTACCGCTTCCAGCGGCCGGCCCGCGGCGATACGCCCAACCAACGGGAGTTCCTGGGCCCTGCGATCGATTACTTGCTCCTTGGGAGATTTGGGCAATTGCAAAATTTCGATCGAGCGGCTCTGGTTATAACCGCGGCGAATGAATCCCTTTTTCTCGAGCGTAGTGATGTGCTTGTGCACGGTGGCCAGCGAAGTCAGCTTCAGGCCCTTGCCAATTTCTTCAAAACTAGGCGCGTAGCCGTGCTTGGTCTCGAACGACACCAGGTAGTCGAGCACTTCTTTCTGTCGCTTGGTCAGGGCCATCAGGGGGGACCTCGCTTTTTCAAATCGGCGGCGCCTACGCTGCGGACCATCCGTGGCACCACGTTAGGCGAAAAGAAAGCGAACGTCAAGCGAAAGTTGCTGCACTTGTGCTCAGAATGCGTGCGGAAGAGATTGCTTGCCGGACTGTGGTTTCCAGCGGGCGCGTTCATCCCAACGGCGGGCAGGTCGCCAACTCGCCCGCCAAGTGGTTGGTCTGGGCAGAGAATAAGGCCTCTGCCCTTCTTGATCGTTCCCGAATTGGAAATCAGAGCGCGATACTTGAGAGGTCTCTGGGGTTCGTACGCCATCCGCGGATGGATTCAGGTCTAATCAACCTTGGGGTGTGGTTCTCTCCCGAGACACTCATCTGAAGGGAATACCCGTTCGCAAGGTAAGAAGGGATATCACGGTAATCGGTGACCGGGATATAGGGACCTTCCTTTCCAAGATGGACGTGGTAGCGATTGTCGCTGAATCGATGCGGCATCAAACGCGTTCCGAGTTTCTTGCCGCGAACCACCGTAGCAAACAGCATGATCACCCCCGAGGACGTAAAGGCGACGCTATTCTACAAACGCGAGGCCGCACGAGTAAGTGGTTCGTCTGTGGAAAAATGTGCATCTTTCGCTTGGCCTCTTGTTAGCGACTCACTTCGCTCCTTCGGGTCCTGCTCAGTGTCGATTCGTCAGACGGTCGGAATGTGTCTAAAGATCGCTTCGCCTGGAGCGCCAGCGCGTTTCGAAGAGAGCTTCCTGATTGTGAGTGTCCCAACGACTTCAGCGAACGCGAACAGCCTGAAGGCAATGGAACAAATGCAACCTGGGTGCCTCTTCGCACGTCTTTGGCAATAGAACACAATTGCCGCGCGGCGGACTCTCTCCCCGCCGCGCGCGGGCCGGTGTGGTATCCTTTTTCGGTCGGCTCCCGGCGGTCGGCCTGGCATCCAATCACCTTACCGCACCGTCAAATCCATGACGATTGAGCCGCGCTCCTTGGGGGAAATCGAAGGAGTTCAACCAGATAGGTCAGGAGTCCATGTCGACCGTAACTGATTCACCGTTATCCCGTATCAAGCCCGAAAAGATCGACCAGGCCGTTATTCGCTTCGCCGGAGACTCCGGTGACGGCATGCAGATCACCGGTAGCCAGTTCACCAATACGGTCGCGCTGTACGGCAACGATATCGCCACCTTCCCGGACTTCCCGGCGGAGATTCGGGCGCCGGCGGGGACGCTGCCAGGCGTCAGCGGCTACCAGCTTCACTTTGCCTCAAGCGATGTCTTCACCCCCGGCGATTCGGTCGATGTGCTGATCGCCATGAATCCCGCCGCCCTGAAAGTAAATATCGCGGACCTGAAGGCCAATGGGATCCTGATCGTCAATTCCGACAGCTTCAAGGAAAACGACCTGCGCAAGGCGCAGATGACGGTCAACCCGCTGGATGATCATTCGCTGGACAAGTATCGGCTGTTTTCTGTGGAACTCGAGCGCCTGACGCGCGTGTCGCTGGAACATCTCGGCCTGGACGCCAAGTCCATGGACCGCTGCAAGAATTTCTTTGCGCTGGGGATGTGCTACTGGCTCTACAACCGCTCGATGAGCTCTACGGTCCGCTGGATCGAGGACAAGTTCAAGAACAAGCCACTGCTGGTCGAAGCGAACAAGCTCGCCATGAAGGCTGGCTATTCCTATTGCGAAGCCACCGAAGCCTTCCAGATCAGCTACGAAATTCCGCCGGCGAAGCTTGCTCCTGGCATGTACCGCAATCTGAGCGGCAATCAGGCGCTGGCGCTGGGCTTCGTGACCGCGTCGCAGAAATCGGGCCTGCGATTGTTCCAGGGCAGCTACCCGATCACGCCGGCGTCGGACATTCTGCACGAGCTATCGCAATACAAGGATTTTGGAGTAATCACGTTTCAGGCCGAAGACGAAATCGCCGCGGTCACGTCGGCAATTGGCGCAGCCTACGGGGGAGCGCTGGCGATCACCACCACGTCCGGCCCAGGCATGGCACTGAAGACCGAAGCCATCGGGCTCGCGGTTGCAGTCGAAATCCCGCTGATCATCTGCGACATCCAGCGCGGAGGTCCGTCCACTGGCCTACCCACAAAAACGGAGCAAGCCGACCTGTTGCAAGCGCTCTTCGGCCGCAACTCCGAGGCTCCCATCCCGATCGTGGCTCCGGCCACGCCTAGCGACTGTTTTTGGGCCGCTCTAGAAGCTTCGCGCATCGCCGTCAAGTACATGGTGCCAGTAATCATTCTGTCGGACGGCTACCTGGCCAACGGCGCGGAGCCTTGGAAGATTCCCAATGTCGAGGACATCCCGGATTTTACGGTGAAGTTCGCGACGGAGAAGAATTCTCCGAACGCCTACCTGCCCTATAAGCGTAACCCGGACACGCTCGCCCGACCATGGGCCGTTCCCGGCACGCCTGGCCTCGAGCACCGCATCGGCGGCCTCGAAAAGCAAGACGTCACCGGCAACATCAACTACGAGCCGCTCAATCACGAGCACATGGTGCGCATCCGCGCCGCCAAGGTTGCCGCTATCGTGCAAGACATCCCGGACATCGTCCCTGCCGGCGACGACCACGGCGACCTGCTGGTCGTAGCGTGGGGCTCGACGCACGGCGCCATCACCGCCGCGGTCAACGCGCAACGCGCCGCAGGCCGCAAAATCGGCCACGTCCACCTGCGCCACCTGAATCCGCTGCCCGCGAACCTTGGCGAGGTGATCAAACGCTACAAGCAAGTGCTGGTCCCCGAACTCAACATGGGTCAACTCCTGTGGGTCCTGCGCGCAAAATATCTAGTCGACGCCATTGGCCTGAACAAAATCCAAGGCCGCCCGTTCAAACAAACCGAGCTCGAACAAAAAATCGAAGAATTGCTGGGAGTCTAGTGCAATGTCCACGGCCACGCTGCCACCCATCACGCCGTTAACGAGGAAAGATTTTCAGACCGACCAGGAAGTCCGCTGGTGCCCGGGCTGCGGCGACTACGCCATTCTCGCGGCGGTCCAGTCGGTTTTCCCCGAACTGGGCATCAAGCGCGAAAATTTCGTGGTGATTTCGGGCATCGGCTGCTCCAGCCGCTTCCCTTATTACATGAACACGTTCGGTTTCCACACGATCCACGGCCGCGCCCCTGCGGTGGCCACCGGCCTGAAGGCTGTACGCCCGGATCTGGAAGTGTGGGTTGCCACCGGCGACGGCGATGCCCTGTCCATCGGCGGCAATCACACCATTCATATGCTGCGCCGCAATGTCGGGCTAAAGGTGCTGCTCTTCAACAACCGCATCTACGGGCTGACCAAGGGCCAATACTCACCGACTTCGGAATTCAACAAGAAGACCAAGTCGACACCATTCGGCTCGCTCGACCGCCCGTTCAATCCGGTATCGCTCGCAATTGGTGCCGAAGCCACTTTTGTCGCTCGCTCCGTTGACGTCTTCCAAGGGCATCTGAAGGAAACGCTGAAGCACGCCGCCGCTCACAAGGGCTCCGCCTTCGTCGAGATCCTGCAGAATTGCAACATCTTCAACGACGGCGCGTGGTTTTCGCTCACCGAGCGGGACGCCCGCAGTGAACACATTCTCTATCTGGAACACGGCAAGCCACTCATCTTCGGCAAGAACCGCGACAAAGGCATCCGCCGCAAGTCCGACGGTGACATCGAAGTCGTGCAACTGGGCAACGGCATTGCCGAGTCTGATCTCGTCATCCACGACGCGCATCACCCGCGCCCGTCCTACGCCTTCCTGCTCTCGCACATGGAGCACCGCCCAGGTTTCCCCACGCCCATCGGCGTCTTCCGCGCCTGGGATGACCTCCCGCGCTACGAGGACGTGATGAACCAACAGATTAAAGACGTGATTGCCAAGCGCGGCCCGGGCGATCTAAGCAAGCTGCTGCACGCCGGCGATACCTGGGAAGTTCGCTAACTTCATAGCTTGGCAGCTGCAATCGCAACTTCCGCGAATGCATTTGAAGGGTGCGGGGATGTTCCGCCGCGCGCTAGCCACGATCAAAACACACAGCAACATCGGTGACTTTACATCCCAAATCTTCGGCGGTACAAACTGGGAGAGACGCCGGTGTGTCGCTGGAACAGCGCACGGAAATAGGCGACATCCTGATAACCGACGGCGCCTCCGATCTCCTGCATGGTGCGGTAGTCGCTCTCCAGCAGCCGCTTGGCAGCGGCCACCCGTAGCTTCTGCACGTAGCTCAACGGGCTGTCTCCAGTAGCCTGCTTAAAGCGGCGAACGAAATTGCGCAGGCTCATGCCCACCCGCTGAGCCGGTGCCTCGAGTGGGAAGTTCTGATGAAAATTCTCGTGCAACCACTCTTGCGCGCGAGAGATAACTTCGTCGTTGTGCTCGGTTTTTAGAGGTACGATGCCGAAACCAGCCTGCCAAGCTCGCGGTGTCTCGATGAGCAGCGATTTGGCGGTTTGCATCGCCACGTCGTGCCCGCAGAATCGCTCCACCAGATACAAACTCAAATCCAACGAAGCGTTCACCCCTCCGCCGCAGTAAAAGTCGTGATCCTCGGTCACCATCAATTCCGGCATCCACCGCACCTTGGGGTATTTCTGCCGGAAGGCCTGCGCCAGACCCCAGTGAGTCGTGGCGCGTTTACCATCGAGCATTCCGGTGGAAGCCACGAGCCCTACGCCGGAACACACACTGGCGATGGCCACTCCACGCTTGCGCCACCGCCGCAGCCACGGAACGACTTCCTTATTGCGCTCCACCACGTCATCCACACTCGGCCCAGTCGATGGCACGAAGATAATGTCCGTCTTACGGATATCGGTAAGCGCGGCGGCCGGCTTAATATGAATGGGCCCGTCACATTCGACCGCTCGTCCACCCACCGACGCGGTCGTCACCCGGAACGAAGGAGCCAGCTCCTTTCCCGCAAAGGCATTCCACAACTCGCCGGTATGGCGAAAAACCTCCATAGGACCGATCGCGGTTGAGGAAAAAGTTCCGTTAAGAATCAGAACGGTGACGTCGATCATGAGCAACCTCCTTCCATTATGGCTTAAATACCTATGTAGAATGGCAAATCTGCCATCTTGATGCAAGCCCCTTCTACGCCTACCGTAAGAGCATCGGACGCGAGTCTTGGAGTCCTAGGAGGAAATTATGAAGAAATACATGATCGAGCGAGAAATACCAAAGATCGGAACTCTAGAGCAGGAACAAGTACGCAAGGCCGCAGCCAAGTCCAACCAAGTGCTGCATCAGCTTGGTCCGGACATTCAGTGGCTGGAATCCTACATTGCTGAAGACAAGATGTTCTGCGTCTACCTCGCCAAAGACGTTGCGCTCATCCACCGGCACGCAGAACTCAGCGGCTTTCCTGCGACGAAGGTAACTGAAATCGGCAGGAGGATTGGCCCAACAACCGCCACGGAGCAGCTGAACGCCGTGGCGCAGTGGTTGCAGCCTTGTGGGTGAACCCATACTCATTCAATAAATTTCGTAGTAGTAAAATTCGCAACTTAAGGAGAGAAGGAATGAAAGCTAGGAATTCTCGTCTATCGAACAGTTACAAAATGAACTGGTACACCCTGAGCATGGCAGCTGCCCTGCTGCTTTGCCCGCTGCGCGGCGCTGCGCAGGACGCTCCACCAACTCCGGTGCAAATCGTGGCACTGGACGAATGTGATCCGGTCTCCTTCAATGCCTCCACCGACCCCAGTACCAAGCCGGGTCCCGGGCTCGGCCCGGACTTTTGCCGCAACATCACCCTGGGAGCATCCACGAGCCTGTCAGAACTGTTTGTACTCGCAGGCAAGGGAACTCCCGATCCAGGCTGGGACTTCGAACCCGACACCCTCAAAATCAAGAAAGGCACGCCCATCGTTGTCGTCGACCAGGGCGGCGAGCCGCATACCTTCACGGAGGTCAAGCATTTTGGCGGCGGCTTTATCGCTGGCCTTAACAACGGGGAGGATACCGTCACCGAATGTGCTGGCGGCTTTAAGAACCTCTCCGTTGCCAGGACGCGCATCCTCCAAGGGAGCCAGCTCCAAATTGGCGACCTCGCAAAGGGCGAACACTATTTTCAGTGCTGCATCCATCCCTGGATGCGCGTGACCGTCGAGGTACAAGACCATAGCTCGCGAGAAAAATAAAACGCGAGACGACCGCCAGAAGTCAGGCATCACCCACGGAAGCCAGAGGGCGAGCTCCCAGCCGGTTAGTTCCGGCAAGGGGTTCGCCACGATTCAAATCACGAACGCAGAGGAAAACAAAATCATGAAACACCGGTGCAAATCCAGGCGCGACGACATAGTTGGCCGTGAGCCGCCGAGGGAACCTCAATATGCCGAGCCTGCTCCCAATCCTGATATCGCCGAGAAACACCGCAGGAGGTCAGCCGCTCCGAGGTTGACCTCCATCATCGCCATCACCATTCTATGCATCATGTCTGTACCCCAAGCCGCCTATCCTCAAGGCTTGTCAACAGATACGGACCCAGTCGCATTGGAGTTGATGGCGCTGGACAAACACGGTGTCGTCATCGCGAGAGTTCGCGAGCAGGTGTTCGCCATACTGCAAACGGAAAATGCATGCAGCGCATGGTTTCGTGAAGCGGAACCTGACTCGGCCGGAGTTTTTCGATCGTTACACTACGAGGTCGAGCAGGATGGGTCTACGTATGTTTTACACTCGATCGATTTGGAAGGCATGAACCTTTACAAGCATCCCTGGACGGCTCGTTCGACCCAGAATGGGGGCCGCAATTCCGTCATTCAACTAAACCCCAGCGGGCCCTTCTTCAGTACCAGCTCGCCGGTCATTGACATGGACCCCAGAGGCGGGCACTTCTCGCAAGGAACAACCTTCCACAGACTGTCCGTAGCGTCATTTTGGGGAAACACAACCCGAGCACAAATTACAGCGCTGCTTCACGAACTCGGCCACATCGTCGGGCGCCTCCCGGCGGACGATGATTCCTGGGACGGCCGGTCTTCACGAAACACCGACGAAGTGTTGAGACATTGCAAGCACGAGATCCACGCCGTCGCGGAAACGAGCTCGCGAGCCAGCGATTGAGCGTCATCCGGTTGAACTCAGGTCATCAACGCAGAGCCTAATTTGGCGTCGCTCGCTTAATGTCCCAAGCGACCCTCCCGTTTCTTGGGTGGAGGCGGGCCCCTCATCGCGTCGGTTGTTCCCAAACTTGAAGAGCCGCTGACGCAATCTCTGTCGCCCGTCGCATCTAATTTATTCTCAACCTCTTACGAAGACTTCCTCGCTCCCGCTGCGACTTTCTAGCGACCAAAACCATCTCATAAGCGTCCACCGTGCTGTTGCGCTACAATAAGAAAGGGACAAATATGCGCTTCCGTACTATTCTTACGCTGGCGACGTTGCTCCCAACGGTTTTTGCCGTTGTTGGTTGGTCGGAACCTCGCGCGCCCCAACAAACAAGCTGTCTTTACCGTGCGGCGACGCAAAGTGGACCTGTCTCTGGCAAGATTTCCGCCGTCGGAGGCGCTTCCTTTTCCGTCGATGTGCAGAAAGTCAGGAGCCGGTGACGCTGAAGTTCCTGATTGACGATCACACCAAAATCGACGGGACACTCCAGGTGGGATCGACAGCTACGGTCGATTATCGCACCGAAGAAGTGAACAACATCGCCGTCCACATTGTGGTGCTCTCGGCAGCTTATTCGTAGCAAAACCGGCAACCGCGAAATTACGCGCAAAGGAGCTTTATAATCAGCCCTCGCTTCCGGTATTGCATATCGTCACTCTCGCCAAAGGTTGAGCATCGATGCGCACGACTCTGAAAATCGTTCTGCCATTGATCATCAGCGTCGTGGTGGTGTCTCTGTTTTTCGCCGTATATCAGGTGCGCACGCAAAAGCGCATGCTGCGCAACGACCTTACGCACAGCGCGGAAACCCTGGGGGAAAGCCTTCAGGGAACGGTCGAGCCTCTATTCGATAAGCCCTCGCCGGAAAAGAGCCTGCAGCGTATCGTGGACCGCTTCGGGCAGCGCGAACATCTGAAGGGCCTCGCCGTCTATAACGCCGCGGGAGCCGCGGTAGCTTTGACGCCCGGCTTGCCGCAGGTCTTCCAATCGCGGCCGCCCACCGCGACGCACGCGGCTCTGCGCGATGCAGGCCTGGGCGAATTTGTCAGCATCGACAAGTTCGCCTTGCACGTTTTCGCCTTGCCACTGCACCGCAACGGACAGACAGTCGGGACACTGGTTCTGGTTCACGATACCTCGTACATCGACACACAGGTCTCGCATACCCTGCGCGACTTGCTGGTGGGCGCACTGGTGCAAACGCTGTTCATCACCGGGCTCGCGTTGATCTTGGTGCGTTGGACCCTGACGGGACCCTTGACGCGTACCGCGAAATGGCTCCGTGGATTGCGCACCGGCCAGTCGGGTAATGCCACCACGCCGCCGGAGCTACCGGAAGGCCAGCTTTTCGATCAGATTCACCGCGAGGTCACGCACCTGGCGCGCGACCTCAACGCCGCCCGTGCTACCGCCGAAGAAGAAGCGCGCCTTCGCGAGTCCAACGTTTCGCTGTGGACGGCGGAACGCCTGCGCGTCAGTCTGAGTGTCAAACTCCAGAACAAGCCGCTGTTCGTCGTCTCCAACCGCGAGCCGTACATGCACCAATACGCGAACGGAAACAATGGAGCGATTCAGGTGATCGTTCCCGCCAGTGGCCTGGTCACCGCGCTGGAACCTGTGTTGCTCGCCTCCAACGGCACCTGGGTCGCGAACGGATCAGGAAATGCCGATCGCGATGTCGTCGATCCGCGCGACCGTCTGCGGGTACCTCCGGATCACCCGGCCTATACCCTGCGCCGCGTTTGGCTCAACGCCGAAGAGGAAAAGGGTTACTACGAAGGCTTCGCCAACGAAGGTCTCTGGCCGCTCTGCCACATCGCCCACACGCGCCCGATCTTCCGGCCAGAAGACTGGCTTTGCTATCAGGAAGTCAACCGCCGCTTCGCAGACGCCGTGCTCGAAGAAATGGAAGGCATCGAGTCGCCGATCGTTCTCGCGCAGGACTATCACTTCGCGCTGCTGCCTCGCATGATCAAGGAAGCCCGCCCCGACGCGCGTGTCGCCATCTTCTGGCATATTCCCTGGCCCAATCCGGAAGTCTTCGGCATCTGCCCGTGGGCCCGCGATTTGATCGACGGGTTGCTGGGTGCCGACCTGATCGGCTTCCACATCCAGTCACATTGCAACAATTTTCTCTCGTGCGTGGACCGTTCCGTCGAAGCGCTCACTGCCTGGGATCGCTTCGAGGTCAATCGCCAGGGACACTTGACCCGCGTGCGGCCCTATCCCATCAGCGTATCCTTCCAGGAAAATGGCCACACCGAGGAATTTCACAAGAGTGTAGGCGAGCAAGTCTCCGCCATTTGCAATGACTTGAATATCCACGCAAGCCTGCTTGGCGTCGGCGTCGATCGCGTGGACTACACCAAGGGTATCCTCGAGCGTTTTCGCGGTATCGAGCGTTTCCTGGAGTTGAATCCCGCCTATCAGCGTCGCTTCACGTTCATCCAGATCGCCGCACCCAGCCGTACCGCCATCGATCGCTATCAGAAGCTTCTCGAAGAAGTCACTGCCGAGGCCGCGCGCATCAATGCTCGCTTCCAGGCCGGCCGCTGGATGCCCATCGTCCTGCTGAAGAAACATCACTCGCATGAGGAAATCGCGCGTTTCTACAGGGCGGCCTCGGTGTGTCTGGTCACCGCGCTGCATGACGGCATGAATCTCGTCGCGAAGGAATTCGTCTCCGCGCGCGACGACGACCGCGGCGTCCTGATTCTCAGCACCTTCGCCGGTGCTGCGCTCGAACTCAGCGATTCCCTGCTCGTCAATCCTTACGATGTCCAGCAGGTTGCTGGAGCCATCCTGCGCGCGCTGGAAATGCCCAGCGAAGAGCAAGCCACGCGCATGCAACATATGCGCGCCAATGTCCGCGAGAACAACATCTACCGCTGGGCTGCCAACTTGCTCTCTGACCTTACCGACATCCGCATCGATGCCCCGGATCGCATCGAACCGACTGCTCCGGCTCCGGCGCCGCCAGCAGCTGCTGCTGCAGCGAAATGAAGCCGCCGGTTCGAAAAATCCCTGACCTTCTGAAAGACTGGGATCGCATCGAAAAGAAAATTCGTGAGAACGGACGTGTCACCGTGTTCCTCGATTTCGACGGGACACTGGTGGACATCGCCCCGCGCCCAGAACTGGTGCACCTCACTCCGGTCGCGCGAAAAACTCTACGGCGTCTGGCGCGTCACCCGAACGCCACGCTCGTCGTCGTCAGCGGCCGCCGCCGCCCCGAACTCCTCGAGCACATCGGCATTCCCGGCATCCACTACTTCGGCCTTTATGGCTGGGAGAGCAATACTAAATCTTCGCTTCCTGCCAGAGTCCGCAATACGCTCCGTCGGGCTCGCGTTTATCTTAAACCTCTACTCAACGCATATCCTGATGTCTGGATCGAAAACAAGGGCAGCAGCTTGTCCGTTCATCTCCTGGATGTGCCCGCGACGCTGCAACCGCGCGTTCGGCGCGAGCTGCGTATAAGCCTCCTGCCGTTTCGCAAAACGCTGCACGCCGTAGGGAATATTCGCGACGTAGAAATCCTGCCGCGCTCGATTCCAGGCAAAGGAATCGCCGTCCGACGTTTCCTCGCCCAACCCGCCCACCGCAAGTCTCTTCCCTTCTACTTCGGCGACGATTTCTCCGACGAGTCCGGCTTCGCAGCGGTCCGCCGTGGCGTATCCGTGCTGGTAGGTCTTTCGCGCCCAACGAGCGCACGCTATTCGCTTCGCAATCCCGCAGAAGTCGCCGCCGCGCTAGCCAAGTTAGAAGCAACCCTCTCCGAAATGTAGGCGTTGGGCTTCAGCCCGGCGGACCGCACCTCGCGCCCGAGAAATTTCATCAGCAAAGGGCAAGAGCATTAACGCAGAGAGCGGAGAGGCCGGGGCACAGAGGTCTGCGAAAGTTTGGGAACGGCGCCGTGCTACTGCCGAAAATCTAAACGTAACGTTGCAAACAGTCGATAGCGATGAGAACCACAAGAGCTGCAAGCGGACCATGCCGAGCGCGCTAAGCCGAGCGTGCCAGCGTCGGGAAGAACGTTCCGCCATCGAGCACGTTGCGCACTGCATCAACCAGGTCGTGCCCCGCGCGCGATTTCGCCACATATCCCTGCGCGCCGGCGTTAATCACTTCACGCACAGTCTGGGCTGACTCATGCACGGTGAAGAAGAGAATCTTTGCCGTGGGATCCTCCCGGCGGATCTGCTGCGCTGCCGCAATCCCCGTCAAGCCAGGCATATTGATGTCCATGATGATCAGGTCCGGCCGCAATTCGCGCGACTTTACAACCGCCTCTTTACCCTCGAATGCCTCTCCACAGACGGCCCATTCGCTATGGCTTTCCAGCAGGCCGCGCACGCCGCGCCGCATCACCTCATGGTCATCCGCGATCAAGATGCGTCTTCGCGCATCGGTGCGAGTAGCCGGTTTGGAGTCGACGGTTCCCGGGCCGTTATCGCTATCCGCCGCTCCGTATTCGGCCAGGTCCGCGTTGGATACTTCCGGCTTCCTCATCGGGACTACCGCAATGACCTGCGTTCCGTTCCTGCCGAAATCCACCTCCAATTGCCCGCCCAACTGGCGCAACCTCTCGCGCATTCCGGGAATGCCGACGCCCAGCGAACCGATGCCCTCGATCAGCACAGGGGCCGCTCCCGCTTCAATTCCTCTTCCGTGGTCCACAACCTCCAGATGAACCTGGCCATCCTTCGCGAAAATTCTGATTTCCGCATTCGGACTTCCGGAATAACGATGCACGTTGGTTAGGCTCTCTTGTACCACGCGAAACAGCGCCGTCTCCACTTCCGTGGAGAGTCTGCCCAATCCCGGCGGAATGTCGACCACCAGGTGTATCCCGCTCCGCTTCTGAAAGCCTTCCGCGTACCAGCGTACCGCCGAAGCCAGCCCGGACTCGTCCAGCAAGGGCGGGTGCAACAGATACGACAGGGTGCGAATCTCTTCGCCGATCTTCCGTAGGACATCGCGGCTCTCTTCGAGGGTCTCGTCAACTTCGGCTCCCTCGGATGCCACCAGCCGCCCGAGCCGGTCGAGCGACATGGAAAGAACCGCAATTTTTTGCCCCGTAACGTCGTGAAGATCTCTAGCGATACGGCGTCGCTCTTCGTCCTGTAGTTGCAAAAGGCGTGCGGATAATTGGCGAAGCGATGTCTCTGTCACTCGCAGCGCCTCGTTGGTCTCCACCAGTTCGGTTAGTTCGGTCGCGACCGCGCAAATTGCTTCGACCCCGAGTTGCCGGTTCGTGCTCAGGGTGAGGCGTATCGTGCGCGCCTTGCCGTCTATGGTCCGCAGACGGATTTCCCCGCGCGCACTGCCGGTCCTGGCATCTTTCAGAAGTGCCCTCAAATCTTGCAGATCTTCGCCCGACACGAAACTCTCGATTGGCGCGCCTATGAATTTCTCCAAAGGCACATCAAAGATGGCCGCAAAGCTCCGGTTGGAGTACAACACCGTGCCATCGTCGGAAAGCGTGGCCGCGCCTTCATCGATCGTTTCCACCAGAATCCGGTAGGGATGCTCCGCACCCTGCAATGTAAACACCTGGTCGCCAATCGGACCGCTAACCACCACGGCGTCAACTTCACCCATGCGAATCGCGCGCAGGGTCTCTTCCAGTTCGGCGACACGCGCCAATACTTCTTTGTATTCGCTCCCTTTCTGCGGCCGGTTTTTCTTTGTCTTCTTCATAACCCGCTCCTACGTGGTCTTCAAATCCAGCCCGAGAACAACTCGGGCCTGATCGGAAAAATCTCCCACCAGCCGACGCAAAGGCAATGGCATCGTCTTGATCAATGTGGGCGCTGCAATGATCTGGCCTTCCGCCGCCAACGCAGGTTGCTGGTAGATGTCAATCACTTCCAGATCAAATTGCCCTTTCAAGTACTTCTCGCAAAGCTTGCGAAGATTCTCGATGGACCTCAGAGACCGCGGTGTCTGACCGGTTACATAGAGCCGCAAAATGTATCGAATTGCCGCGCGCTTCCTGCGTTTTGGTTTCGCTATGCGACGCCGCGCCTTCAATTCGAACTCCCGGTCTCAGTGTGCACCAGGTTCAGCCCGACCAGGACGCGCTCCAGGTCGGACAAATCACCGATGATCTTTCGAATGGGAACCGGCAAGTTCCTCACCAGCGTCGGAATCGCCAGAATCTGGTCGCCCTGCGCGAGTTGCGGAGTTTTTACCAGGTCGATCACGTGAAGGGTGTACCGGCCTTCCAAATGCTCGTGGCAGATTTTTTTGAGATTGGCCAACGCCGCAAGGGACTTGGGAGTTTGCCCGGCAACATATAATTTCAGCTCAATGAATTCGATACCGCTCTTCACTGCCTTCTTTTTCACGGAAGCCGCCGCCTTTTTCTTTCCGCCCAAGTTATGCCCCTTGACCTTTGCTCGGTGCCTTGCTCCCGCGAAGGCTAGCCATCTCTGCGACATCCCGTGCCAAACTTCGCTCTTCTTGCTCGTCACGTTTCACACTCTGCGCGAAACGATCTTCTTCGTCCGCGAACTCGGCCCGAAGCGCAGCGACCTTGGCTTCCAGAATTTTCCGTTTTGTTTCTAGAATCTTGCTCTTTTCTTTCGCTTCTTGCAGCCGCGCCGTTTCGGCGGCCTTCTCGCGAGCCTGCTGGCTCAATCGAGCCGATCCAGTGAGCACCGTGCCAGATCCCACATAAACCGGTAGCAGCCGGATCCCACTACGGGTCATCACAAACTCACGAACCTGGTTGGAGTTGGCCATGCCGCGTGACTTCAGCACATACAGGCAACGATTTCTCTCGCCATTGAGCTCCACGTCCCGCGCCAGCATCCAGGTGTCGATCAGCGAAGAGACTTGCACCTCGGTCCGCTCCATGGCGGCGCCGCCCTCCGTCAATGCCGTAAAAAACGCCGTAATTTGCTTCGTCTTCAGGAAATCCAGCAAACGCATCAACATCGCATGAACCTCATGCGTGTTGCCCATCACCAGATTGGTGATCGGATCGATGATGACCGCGTGGGGATTAAACTGTTCCACCAGCTTGTGAATCCGCAACAAATGCATTTCCAGGCCGCCCTGCGTGGGCCTCCAGGCCTCCATCCTAAGCAGTCCCTTTTTAACGTGCGGCTCGAGGTCAATCCCGATCGACCGCATGTTTCGTAGTGTCTGAGCCGGCGATTCCTCGAAGGCCACATGGAGGCAGCGCTTGCCGTCGACGCATGTCTGGTTCGCAAAATTCGCCGCCAGGCTCGATTTACCGGAACCTGCCGTGCCCGAAACCATTACCGATGATCCGCGGAAATACCCTTTCCCTTCCAGCATGTCGTCCAGTTCCTTCACGCCAGAGGAGATTCGCTGGCTCGATACTGGATGATCCAGCCCCATCGAGGTGCTCGGCAAAACCGAGAACCCTTGGTCGTCGATCAAAAAGGGATATTCGTCCGCGCCGTGCGACGAACCGCGATATTTGATCACGCGCATTCGCCGCGTGGAGACCTGCTGGTTCACGCGATGATCGAGAAAGATCACGCAGTCCGAAACATATTCTTCCAAGCCGTAGCGGGTCAGCGTGCCTTCGCCGCGCTCCGCGGTCACGATTGTCGTAAGCCCGCGATCTTTCAGCCAGCGGAACAATCGCCGGATCTCCGCGCGCAGCAGTCCTTGATTCGAGAATCCCGAGAAGACCGCTTCCAGCGTGTCCAAGACTACGCGTTTCGCGCCGATCGAATCCACGGCGTATTGCAGGCGGATGAATAACCCTTCCAGATCATAGGACCCGGTCTCCTGTATTTCCGAAGGCTCGATGCGCACGTAGTCCATCATGAGTTTCTTGCGCGCCGACAAATCCTTCAAATCGAATCCCAATGACGCCACATTCTTGGTCATTTCTGCCGAGGTCTCTTCGAAGGTCATCAAGACGCCGGGCTCGCCGAACTGCATGGCCCCGCGAACCAGAAATTCGACGGCGAACATGGTCTTGCCGCACCCCGGCCCGCCGCAGATGATGGTTGGCCGGCCTTTCGGCACGCCGCCGTTGGTGATTTCGTCGAATCCCGCGATGCCGACGCGCGCTTTTTCTAACTGCGGCGGCATGGGCGAGTGCCCGCCGCGTCGTGTTTTTGACGTCGCCAAAGAAGTAAGACCTCCGAATGAGAACCGAGTCGTCCACACACCACAACACATGGCAAAACAAAACGCTTATTATCCACGACTGTTTCCGCGCGATGCGCGTCGACGTCAGAAAACCCTCTTATGTCATCGAAATCTGAGAGTGCGCCTACAGCAAAAACCCGATGGACGAGCCAAGGGTAGTGGAACTGCTGCCGCACGACGCAGGCCGCTACAGCACCCCACCCCTAAGACCGTCTACAGGATCTGCTGCAAGGATTTGGTGATTGAACTTCTGGCAATCTGCCAGCGTTGGCGGGAACAGATCTCGCGCAAGTGAGGGAAAAGAGCAAGTCGCGACTCGCTAGAATTATTTGAGATGGCCGCGCCGACCGAACTTCCTCTTTTCCTTCGTCCAAACGATCCGCGAACCACTTCGGAACGCTGTCGGTTCTTTTTTGCAGCTATCGCCTTAAATTTTTGCCGCTTTCTCTTCAATACGACGTGCTCATTACAACGTAACCGACCATCCCACAATAGTCATGGTCAATACCGCAAGCAGCGCGCCCACGCTAACCACGCTCAAGGCCTTTCCATGACCCAACAGGTAGTCGCGTGATTCGGCATCGCTGCACAGGAGTACGACGACTACCAGCACCACGGCCCACGCCAGCGCGGCCGGAACTCCCGGGTATCTTCCGATCATAGCCAGAAACTGGCCCGGCGGCTGGCCTGCGGGAACCCACCAGGGCAGCATTGGCGCAACTCCCGCCGCTAGTGAGAATGTCAGCAACTTGCGCGTGAACCATCCTTTGACTCTGGGCCGCGCCTCTTTCCAGACCAGAAAGTCCCAGGCGAGCAGCGCGATAGCCACCGGCACCCAGCCATACATGGCAAATTTGTAGTCGAACCATAGCCACGCGCGGAACAAACCACGTGCGTGCGGGCCGGCGGCGAATCGTGGCAAAAAGATCAGCGCTACGAAGGCGTTGCAAGCCACGGCCACCATTAACGTCACCAGGCTCATTAGTTGAAACCAGTGACGCGTCGCGGAAACCTTGCAGCGCGTACACACCGATTGTCTTGGCAGAAAGTTGAGTCCGCAGCGTTCGCAGAACACGCTTGCTCTCCCAGGCTACGGGAAATCGAGCCCCGTGCTCCACGTAAGACTACTCGTCAGGTGCCTCAAAAAACTACTGGTCTGACGTTCAGCAAAACGGTCAGGTGCTCGCGAGGTTTAGGTGGCCCGCATTGCCGAGTGGATGTACGCGATCTACGTGAGGCACAGACACACTACGGCTTCACCGGCGCCCCCGCAGCCTGGACCGCAGGTTGCCCTTGCAAGGGTTCGGCCGCCGCAGTGGTGCCCTGCGATTGCGTCACGCGCACAACCGCACCGCTGTTCTTAACCACCGTTTGAAATTTCGTTCCCGCTGCCACCACTGCGGGCTTTCCCTTCTTGAATTCCCACGAAGGCCCGGGAGCTCCCATGATGGTGCTTACCGGGCTCGCGGCCGCTTCCTTGGAGAAAAAGTTGGCCGGAATATGATCGCCGTTGACCGCGGTGACATATTCCAGCATCCAGCCGAATGTGCCTGGTGGTTTGCCCATGAATCCGGGCTGCTTGACGGTGGTGACCCGGCCCTGCGCCTCGGCACCCCGTTTGATCGCGGTTACACCGTCTACGACCACGTCTTGCGCCACTTTCATCAGCACAACCTGTCCTTCAACGGCGGTATCCGAGGACATTACATAGCTCAGCTCAACGTCGACAGGAGTGTTGCCGGGAATCTTGACCTCGACAATTTCCGGCGCTTTCGCCGCAGCTGGGGGAGGAGCGGAAACCGATGGCGCCGTCACCATCGCCAGAATCACCTTGTCCGGAACGCCGGCCTGCTTGAGCTTCTGCAGCGCCGCCGGCGTGGTATCAAAATCGCACGGCGAAGACTGAATCTTCGCCAGCATCACGTCGGCGCTCAGGTGCAAGTTGCGCATCTTCACGATGCTCGCGTTGTTCAGCGCTGGCGCGCCGCCGCCTGCGAGTTTCGCCGACGGATCGGTCAAGCCGAAGTTCTTCGTCGGGGCCTCATTTGGCGCATTCGAGATTTCCGCGTAGCGCACCCAACCCACTCTGCCGTCCAGCGTGCGAACCTGCACGTACTCGAACCACCGATTCAAGATTTCTACTTTTTCGCCGCAACGCAATTTGCCCAGTTCTTCGAACTGGTCGTTCGATTTATACACCAGCACGTAGGAGCCATAGGTCCCGCAGTAGGCGTAGCCAGTTGTGGCGGGGGTCGACGCAGCACCCAATAACCCCGCACCCACCATCGCAAGAACCAAAACGCAAATTCGAGCCTTCATTGCAGTCCCCATGTCCAGGCGCAATTGAAGCCGCAGTTTGCCACCCGGCGCCTTTGGATTTGAGCTACGTGTCATCGTCGCTCACGCGCAACGGCCAGCCAATAGTACCTGTGACGATCTGGTCACGAGCAGCGTAGGACACACACGTGCTCGATGCCCGAGACGATTCCCTGCGCCCGGAAAGGCTTCGCGCAGCACCGCGCCCAAGTCCCCCACCGATTTCAATGTCAATGGAATGTCGCCCGCGCGTGGTGGGTCAGTTTCCGATAACGCGACTCGTCAGGAGCTATGTCAATCCGGCCTAAACGATAAATTCTGAAGTGTGACTGAAAATCCAGACATTCCCCCCACGACTCCGCCTCGGAAAGGCTCCCTCCGATCTTTATCCGATGGTTTCTCATCGGAGTGGGGCTTCTTTGGTCGCTTGCGGTGCTCATGCTTGTGGCTGTCCGGTGGATCGACCCACCGACCACGGCGGTGTACATGGAGCGCCGGTTGCAGGCATGGACTCACCACACGCCGTATCAGGAGCGATACGAATTCGTTTCGCTGAGCTAAATCTCGCCCGATTTTCAGCATGCGGTCATCGCCGCGGAAGACGCGCGCTTCTACCAGCATCATGGATTCGATTGGCACGCGATGCAAATCGCAGCTGAAGACGATATGGAAGGCGGCCGCATTCGCGGAGGGTCCACCCTTACGCAGCAATTGGTAAAAAACCTGTTCTTCGGAACCGGCCGCTCCATCCTCTGCAAGGGCGAGTTCACGCTTGTCCCGGTGGCCGAATTGGTCCTCGGCAAGCACCGCATTCTGGAACTCTATCTCAACGTGGTCGAATGGGGCCCTGGTGTCTATGGCGCGGAGTCGGCGTGCCGTTACTACTACCGAAACTCGGCCCGGAGTATCGACCGGGAACAAGCGGCCCGACTCGCCGCAATTCTGCCGCTGCCCCTAAAGCGACGCCCCGATCACATGAATCGCTATAGCGGACTAATCCTAGAGCGAATGCGCCAAATGGGTTGGTAATCGCGCATCGCTAACCGATCAAGATGGTCCGGTTCCTGACTAGCCGGGACTTGACCGCTCCCTATCCTTGCGCCAACGTAAGAGAACACAAATTGTGATGAAGACGGCAATGCTGAACCCAACTGTCAAGCTCATCGCGGTGGCAGTAAGTCGCCGAGTTTCGATGTCGTCGGGCCAGCTCAGCCGAAGGTAATAAAAAAACAGCAGAGTTATCGCTGAGAACAAAACCGTCACCGCTGCGGCACGCCGAGCAATCCGACCACTTGGGTTCTCGCGTGTGGCCCGGGCCGAGAACAGCCACGGGGTGACGCCTAACTGCACCGCACAACAGATGCCTGTGAACATTGCTATCTTCGCGGTTGGAACCCTTAACCAGCATATCGCCATAATGCAATCCCCTGCCTGGTAAACGCGGTGACCGGCACGGACCCGCCACCCGCCCGCGAGTCACGCCTACGAACGAGACTCGGCCTAAAACTTCTCCGCTACCTTACCGCGTCCCGCGAGCGCGGCCGACTTCTCCGTATCGGCGCGCCAGGAAATTCCCTTCTCCTTCAGCACCGCGATGGCATAGCGAATCGGCACCGCCGCCCCGATGGACGTCGCCCCCTGCTCCATCTGCGCCGCGAGCCCAGCGGCGGGACGCAGCCACTGCCCCTCGATGAATCCCACGACATCGTGGGCGTCTGCCGACAAGACCGGGGCGCCGCTCTGGCCCAAAATCACTTCGTGATTGAAAAGCAGCAATTCGGTATCGCCCAAACCTTTCTCCAACTGGCTCGATTGATAATCCACCACACGGGCCGCCGAGCGGTCCTGCAACTCCGTCTCGAAACTGTGGGGCCGGCGCCGCGAAGGCCGCAGTGCCGCCACAACCACGCCGTCGCCGCGCGCGGGAGTTTCCTCTCCGAGAGGAAGAATCCCGACCCGATAATTTCCCTTAAATGGATTCGGCGTTGCCCGCAGCACCGCGACATCGTGCTCCTTATCCACCACGATTACGTCGGCGTTCAGCATCACCGGAGGCGCATCGTTGCGTTGCACCAAAATATGCGGCTGTCCGCCATTGTTGAACGAATGCAAGACATGCGCCGCCGTAATCAAATATCCTTCGCGACTGATGAAGAATGCGTTCCCATAGAACGCATACTGATACCCATGCCCGGAAGGCGTCTCATCCACGGGATAAACGATCGGACAAATCGCGCTGGCGAAACCTGCGTCGCTGGCGACACTCGTCCGCGCGGCAGCAACACCGCAGACGACGCAGGCTACTACGGCCCAATAAACGACACGTTTGGGATTCATCGCAAAAGCACCAGGCAATCTCCGGGGCGCCGGGGCGTTCGTTGTTACTGTGGAATGGAGCGCCCGGCAAACCGACTCGAAATAACTCTACGCAGCGGCAATTTACCCGGCAATAGCCCGCGGGGCCAGGCCACCCACAATCGTCAACCCTTGCCAGGCAACGCCCGTTTTTGACCGAGGAGAGGCCCCGGAGATAAGAACAAGGGATGGTACAGATTAAACGACTCGAGGTGACGTGTTATGCCCGCGCGCACGAGTAAACGGTGGGATTTTCCGCTAAACTACCTTTCGGCCAAATGGAAGTCCAGCGTGAGCAAAACAAATCTCTCGGCGCTCGCCTCGTGAATCTGCTGGTTACGCTCGTCATCGCTTACCTCTTGGCGCTTGTAGCGATTCGGCTATTCGAATCGCACCTCATCTTCTTCCCGAACTATCCGGGCCGCCTCGAAGGCGATTGGCATCCGCGCAATCTTCCTGTCCAGGACGTCTGGCTGAACAGTTCGGACGGCACAAGACTTCACGCCTGGTGGATTCCCAACGACCACGCCAAGTTCACCTTCCTGGCATTCCACGGCAACGCCTCCAACATTGCCAACCGCGCGGAGGTCTACGAATTTCTCCGCGATACGCCGGCCAACGCTTTTGCTCTGGAATACCGCGGCTACGGTAAGAGCGAGGGCAAACCCAGCGAAGCCGGCGTCTACCGTGACGCTGACGCTGCCTATCAATATCTCGTGGATACGAGAGCGATCGCTCCGAAGTCAATCGTCTCCTTCGGGCAATCGCTCGGAACGGCCGTCGCCGCAAACCTGGCCGCGCGCCGGGAAGTCGGCGCGGTAGTCCTAGAAGCGCCGTTCCCTTCCGCTTCGGTCCTGGCCCGCAAGCTGTTCTGGTTCTTTCCGGGAATTGAGCTCCTTGTTCGCGGCCAGCTCAACACGGCCGCGCGCCTGAACGAAATCTCCGTGCCCATCCTGATCGTCCACTGCACCGAGGATCGTGTCATCCCCTTCCAATTCGGCCAAGCCGTCTACAACTCCGCTCCATCTAACAAGAAGTTCCTACAAATCGACGGCCTGTGTCATGAGGAATCCTCCCTGATCGCCCCGGCGAAGTATCGCGCCGCCCTCCAAGACTTCCTCAACACCATCGATCCGTCTTCCTATTCGAGTCTCACTGGAATGTAGTACTAGGCCTCGCGCGAGCTGCCACGAGTAACCCTTCTTGCCGTGCGATTGCATTCAAATTGCGAAACTTTTCGCCCTTAGCGGGGTTAAGGACCATGGTCTCGCTCGTGAACGTCCTCGGCCCTTGTACTGGTTTTTCCGTACGCGCACGAGCGTCGTCATCTCCTATAATATGAGATACGATCAACTCGGCCTCCCAGCTCAACATTCACTCGCATTCCGACCCGCCGGTAATGCGAATCGCAAGAGGGAGACTAAATGTCCACGTCGACCGATCACTGCGCTCCCCTGAATGCGCCCATGGAGCGGCGCTTCTATCCGCGCGTCACCCCGTCAGCACCGATCTATGTCGCATTTGGATCGAACAACTTGGGAACCCTTCTGAACGTCAGCGAGAATGGCTTCTCGGTAGGCACCCCGGATCCGCTCGATCTCAATTCGGTTTATCGCGTATATCTGTCTCTGGATGGCGCCCCCAGTGCCATTACCGTCAGCGTTCGCACCGTCTGGACCTCTCAAGCGCAAAATACCTCCGGCATCCAGCTACTGGATCTTTCCGAGCAGGACCGCGAACAAATCCGCAAATGGGTGGCGCTCCAGAGTTCGCGAAACGAAACCGTGGACCACTGGCTCTTGCCAAGGAACGCGAGCACCCCGCCAGAGGCGACTGAACCGCACATGGAGCCGACGCAGAAGCAGCAGAGTCCTCCGCCGCCGGTTGCTGAATCACCCGCAAAACCAAAGTTCCCTCCCATGCCTTTGCCTATACATGGCGAGTTCACTTACGAGCCATCGCCTGGCTTGAAGAAAGAGATCCTTTCACTTCGCCGTCGCAAAAGCACCTCTCGGCCAAAGTCGCGATCGTCCATGTCGGGCCTTCTCCTCGGTGTCGCATTCATGACCGCGGTTTGTCTGACAGCGGGATGGTCGGTTCGCCATGGGTTTGTGGACAAATTCCTGCACCGGTCCACACTAGTGGCAAGAGACAGCGCCGCATTGATCGATCAAATGCCATCTTCGGTTGTTCACGATGAGCCTATATTGCCCCCTCCCGCTGAAACTCCTTCGAATCCTGCGTTTAGTGCCGGTGCAGACAGCGACGCCGATGCAACTCCGATTGCACCCCCTCCGGCCACCGAAGCGAAGCCGGTCTCGCCAACCGTCGCCATCACCAAACGTCTGGAATCCAAAGCGCCCGCCCGCGAGTCAGGCTTGGACGCCCCATCAAAGCGCTCATACCAGCTTGATGCGCCACAGACTCCACGTGCCTACGTGGCAGAGGCCGTTCCAATCCCGGCCCCAGTGGTAAGGAACAACGAAACCGCCGCGCGACGTTCTGCTCAGGAAACGATACCTGCCCCGGTAATTACTACGCCGCCTCCGGCAACCGCGACCCCACTGACGAGCAATACCTTGCCGACTTCCGCAAAAAACCCGCCTCCAGTAAACGCGTCCGGTGCCAACGATTCCATGGCAAAGACTCCTTCCTCGAGCATGCCCGGGCACAAATCGGCCATCGCCGGCTCGATCTACGAGTCCGGAGGTTCAACTGATCTGTATGGTGGCAAGCCGTCAAGCGCCGCCGGAGTTTCGTCACCGTCGCCAGTCTTGCCGCCACCGTCAAGATCCAGCACTGCCAGCAATGGAAGCAATTCGTATGTCGCGCGCTCATCCAATGGCGTCAACTCCTCTGCATCTTCCGCGATCCAGATGGACGCTCCGCCAACCGTAGTCGAGGTAACCGCGCCAAGAAGCTTCACCGCGGCATATGTGAATTTGCCGGGTGAGCGAGTTCTTCGATCGGCCTCTTTCACGATCCATGTGCAGCGTTCGGTTCGGGTTCCTGGTGAACGAGTCCCCGGCGAAAGGTGGGTGTGGCGCGGTCACAAGAAAGTCAGCGTCGGCGAACTCACCTCACGCGTCGATCCGCAAGTCTCGCAGCTTCCCGTTCCCTACGGCTCCATCACCGTGCAAGCCACCATCGATAAAGGCGGCTACGTCACCAACCTTCAGCCTCTTTACGGCTCCTACACATTGCTACCGAACGTGGCGAGAGCCATTCGCGAATGGCGCTACGAGCCGACCTACGTCGACAACAAAGCCGTTGAAACCCAGGCCAAAATCGAAATCGAGTTCCATCCGCCCTCCGCCCGGGGCTCTAAGCCCTAGATCTCGGAGAACTTAGAGCCGGCGAGCCACATCGCACGCTAGACACTAGGTTCGAAACGACGCCGGTCTTGCCACGCAACGCATCCGCATCTCCCACATCCAATTGATATTGATTCGGGAACCAGCCGTATACTTCTTATATGGATGATCAATCCAAACTCGCCCCGTTTCCGCTGGTCGGCGACGCCGACCCCGTCCCGGCTGGCCTGTTCGCCTCTTACCCCGAACAGGCCAGCATGCTCAGCCTGCTCTACGAGGTCAGCCGCGAAATCACTTCAATCCTTGATCGCGAAGAGCTTCTGCGGAAAGTCGCGCAGCGTGTCAAGAAACTAGTCAACTACCATGTTTTCAGCGTGATGCTGTGGAACGAAAGCACGCAACTTCTGGAGAGCGTTTTCGGCATGCGCTACGGCGACGCCATCCCTTCGCGGTTCACTCTGCCGCTTCATCAGGGCATCACCGGAACTTCCGCAGGCGAGCGTCGCACCATCCGCGTTGCCGACACGCTCGACGATCCTCGTTACATCCAATGTGAAACCGGCTTGGTCGTGCGTTCCGAACTCGTGGTGCCGCTGCTTTTGCAGGACCGCCTGATTGGCGTCCTCGACCTGGAAAGTACCGATCCGAACGCCTTCACCGCCGAGCACGAGCGTATGCTCGCCACGCTCGGATCTTACATCGCCATCGCTCTTGAGAACGCGCGCTTATACCAAGAAGCACGCCAGACCGAGCGCCGCCTGCAAACCGACCTTGCCACCGCCCGCGAAATTCAGCGTGGCCTTTTGCCCACGGGCGCGCGAGAAATCCCTGGCTTGGAACTTGCGGCGGGTTATGAGCCAGCTCGGGAACTTGGCGGCGACTTCTACGACTTTCTTCCCTATGGGCAAGGGCGGCTCGCCATGGTCCTGGGCGACGTTTCCGGCAAGGGCACGGCTGCTGCGCTTTTCGCCTCACTCGCCATTGGCATCGTACGCGAGCACATCGTCGAGCATCCTTGTCCTCCCGCCGAAATGCTGGCGATGCTCAACACCCGCTTACACTCTGCACATTTCGATAGCCGATTCATCGCCACGCTTTTCTCGGTGTACGACGCCAGCACGCGCCGCCTCACCATCTCCAATGCGGGTGGGCCTTATCCTCTTCTGGTTCGCGATGGCGCCGTGCAATCGGTGCGCATCGCCGGCATTCCGTTGGGCTTGTTTCCGGACACGCAATACGACGAAGTCATCCTTGATCTCGTCCCCGGCGACACGGTTTTGTTCGCCTCCGACGGCATTCTCGAAGCCTTCAACGCCGATCTGGTGGAATTCGGCGCCGACCGACTGGACGCCGTGCTCTCGGCCGTTTCACCCGATCAATCCGCGGAAACCATCGCGGCCCTCATTCTCGGCGCGACCGACGACTACAGCGGTGCCGGTGTCCTCCCATCCGATGACCGCACCCTCCTGGTCCTGCGTGTAACCGACCACGACTCCTCTGATTTCTCCAAACTGCCGATTATCTACTGACCCGCGCTCCCTAGACGAAATGTAAACGCCGCAAGCGCGGAACGAATTCCACTGTAGGGGCGCAGGATTCCTGCGCCTCAAGCGCCCAGGCGTCAAACACCAAGTCGAAGCGATTGGAAGCTCCGAACTAGCGAGAGCCCGAAGAAGCCGGAGCGGCCGCCGTAGATGCAGATGTAGCGGGAGCCGCATCACTAACCTGGGCGACTTCGCGGCCTTCCAACAATGGCAACCACTGTTGCCGCACCAGCACAAACTCGGGCCAATATTTCTTGGCAACGGGATCAGATGGCGGTAAACCCAGCTTTTCGAAATTCTTGTACTGCCCGCGCTGTAAAATCCGGAAATCGAGATGCGGTCCGGTAGAGAGCCCGGTGCTTCCGACCAGCCCGATCGTCTTGCCGATTTCAACGCGCTCGCCCTGGCGCACGAACATGCGTGACAAATGCAGGTACATCGTCTCGTAGCCATCGGAGTGTGCGATCTGAATCATGTTGCCTTCGCCGCCCTTGCGCCCCGCGAACTCCACGCGGCCGCTGCCGATGGTTTGCACTGGGGTGCCGACTGGCGCGCCGAAGTCCGTGCCCATGTGCGGCCGGAAGAGCTTCAGGATCGGGTGATACCGCGACTTGCTGAAATGCGAGGTGATCGTAGCGGAAAACTTCAGCGGTGAATGCAGGAAGGTTTTCTGCAGCGCTTTCCCGTCGGCCGAATAGTAACCGCGATGTCCGGTTTCGTCGTGAAACAGCAGCGCCTGATATTTCTTGCCGCCATTGTCATATTCGGCGGCGAGAATTTTTCCATACCCGGCCGTCTGGCCGTTCGCGTATTTCTTCTTCTCGATCACTACGCGGAAAGTGTCGCCCTTGCGCGGATCGTTGTAGAAATCCAGGTCGTAGCCGAAGATCTGCGCGAGCCGCATCGCCAGCTCCGGTGATTCTCCAATCTGCGCCACCGCCCTGAACAATGAGTCGTTAATTTCCCCGCCCACCGTTGCGACTTCTGTCTTGGACGGGATCGCTTTCACTTCCGCGACATAAGCGTTGTCGTCGCCCGGCACGATTTTTAGCATGCGGTCGGAATCGATGCGGTAGTCGATCTCTCGAACCTGGCCCTCGGCGGAACGATTCACGGTAATTGAATTACCTGCGCGCACTTGTCGCAGGTTAAAGACACGCAGCGCGGCGGCCGTGGCGCTTGCCGCATCATCCGCACTCAATCCAGCGTGCTGCAACGCCGCCGTAAAGTTCTCACTACGCCCCACTTTTGATTCCGTGGGGGGCGGGTCTTGCGGTTGCTGCACTTGTTGCTCACGCGCGGCTTCCGCCCGGAGCTGCTCCTCTTCGCGCCGTACCGCAGCGTCGACGGAACGCTTGTGAACAATCTCGGCAGCAATTGCCGCGCTGGTCACCAGCACCAACGAGAGAATGATGATTAAACGTCGATTCACGTCTCCCCCAAAACATATAAACCCGCAGCCGTAAGACTTAGACATAGAAACGCGAACAACGTTCCGCCAGCGGCCTAGATTCTACAACACTTCTCTTTGGTCAAAGTTTGCGAGAGCGAACCTCGCACCAGACAAACGCTGAGACGCTGAGGAGGTCACGAGTCGCTGCGAGGCCGGCCGCCCTGCTGAGAAGTCAAGAACCGGGAGGGGACAAAAAGGAAGAACTAAACAGAGGTACAAAGAAGGTTGAATCACAGAGGTCGCGGAGAAAGGAAAAGCGGGAGGCAGTCGCCGGCTTCGGCGTTACCGCGCTCCCGCTTTTCGTGCTTGAGACTCGCTTTAGTTGCCGGAGTTGACGACGGTGACCGGCTTGACCGTGTCGTTCGGGGCCGTCGAGGTGGCGAAATAATTCTGTTCGCGCAGCCGGCGGTAGATGTGGCCGGCGACTTGCGCGGCCGTCGGACCAATCACCTGGCGGGAACTGCCCCGGAGCAGAACGGCCAGCGCGATTTTCGGATGCGCTTCGTCGGCGTAGGTCACGAACCAGCCCACTTTCGATGTCGGGTCGTTGCAGGTACCGGTCTTGCCGAGCGGCGTTTCGTCTCCACCGGTGTCAAAGCTGCGCTTCGCAGTGCCGTACAGTACGGCAGCGAGCATCCCTTCACGAATCTCCGGAAGCACCGAGGCGATATTCAAATCGCGCTTCACGCGCGGAGCAAATCCCTGAATCTCGTCGGGAGAGCGCGGGTACTGCAGATAGTAGAGCGTACCGCCATTGGCGAACGCCGCCGCCAGGGAGACCAACTGCAGCGGCGTGATCTGAATGCCTTCGCCGAAGCTCGACATACGCGCCACGCCACCATGCACCGGAGGCGCCATCGGGAACGAACCCGGATGCTCTTCCGGCAAGTTATAGCCGGCGAGTTCGCCCAAACCCAGGAGGCGCGCGTATTTCGATACCGTTTCAAAACCCATGCGTACGCCTAGCTGTTCGAAAAATTCATTATTCGAGTGGGCCAGCGCTTCGGTCAGGTTCATGTACTTGCGGCCGTGCACGCGCAGCATGGTGTCGCGCGTGATCATATTCTCTTCCAGAGCCGCAAGCGCGACGGTCGGCTTGATTGTCGAGCAGGGAATGTAGCCGTCGCCGAAAGCGATTTTCTGATTCACGATCGTGAGGATGCGGCCGGTATTCGGATCAACGGCAACGACCGCGCCGTTGAAGCGCCCAAGCCCTTCCACAGCCGCTTCGCGGACGATGGGATCGTCAAACGTCCCAATGTCGGCAAGCGTGGAATTCGCGAACGTCGGAACGCCGCGGAAACGCACCGTCTTGTGTACAGGAGCCTTGCCCGCTGCCGGAGCGGCCGGCATCGGCGTTGCCACGGATGCGGCAAGTACTGCGGCCAGGATTACTCTTCCAAATTGCTTCAACGTCGGCACCTCAGAACGGATTACCCGATCGCCGATCATCCAAGGAGGCGTTGTTTTTACCCTAAGAGAATCCCTAGGTCAACCTCTTAAATGTCAGTTTCCTCTTAACAGCTTCCCCCGAGGATCAGGCTCTTACGCCGCTATACATTGCATCCCAGGGGCCAGGGATTAAATCGCTGATTCCACGCGAGTTAAAAGAAACCCGGCATTTACCGCTGTACCCAAGCGAAACAACGAAGCTCTTAGGTGAACCAAATTGTAGGGGCAACCGCACCTGCAGGCAATAGCCTAGCAGGCCTGGTACGAAAATATGTGCTTTGTTATGAACATCTGGTCCGAGGGACAGCGCTTTCTCGTTAACTGGACCGCCTGCCGTGCCCGATTTGCGGGCACAATAACATCGCGTTCCAAGTGGAGCTACGGCGAAACCTTACTGTACCACAGTGGTACGGTTCAGTGACAGTTGTGACGAACGGGGCGCGCCAGCGTCTATCTGCGAACGTGGGTTATCAAGAATCATGAAGACGTTACCGGTTTTCGCGGCTGTCCTGGTCGCGGCCATCGCCGCCGCTGGTATCGCGGAATTCCTACCGCTTCGCGGGTCTGTGCCTGAGGCGGACCGCGAGTCGAGCGCAGCTAGCGTGCGGCGGCTCGATGCCACCACCATCGCACCGGGGGAGATCGATACGACGGTTACGCGGTTGATGATGGCCGCGAAGGTCACCGGCTTGGGTCTTGCGATCTTGGTGGATAGCCAGGTCGCGTATTTAAAGGCGTACGGGATTCGCGACAAAGAGAAAAATCTGCCGCTGACGACTGACTCGGTGATGAGCGCCGCGTCATTCACCAAGGTGGCGTTCGCGTATCTGGTGATGCAGCTCCTAGAAGAAGACACGCTGAGCCTCGATAAGCCTGTGTACGAATATTTACCAAAGCCGTTGCCGGAATTCGAGCCGTACAAAGATCTCGCGGGCGACCCGCGCTACAAAAAGATCACCGCGCGGATGCTGCTAAGTCATACCAGCGGGCTGCCGAATTGGCGATGGTTTACCGACGAAAAGAAACTACAAATCTACTTCGAGCCTGGGGCGCGGTTCGCATATTCCGGAGAAGGAATTACCTTGCTCCAATTGGTGGTGGAAAACGTCACGAAAAGAGGTCTCAAGGAGTTGATGGACGAGCGCGTGTTCGGCCCGTTGAAGATGACCCGAAGCAGCATGGTTTGGGAATCGCGCTTCGAAGACGATTACGCGAACGGCTACGACGAGGACGCGAAATCGCTCGGTTCGCAGCGGCGGAAGAAAGCGGGTGCCGCTGGATCGATGGCGACAACGGTGAGTGACTTCGCGAAATTTATGCAAGCGGTGACGAATGGAACTGGGCTGCGACATGATACTCGAGAACTGATGCTGAACCCTCAGGTTCGGATCTCTTCACTTCACGAGTTCCCTACCCTATCGACCGAGACTACCAGTCAGAACGATGGGATCCGATTGAGCTACGGGTTGGGCTGGGGTGTGTATTGGACGCCGTACGGAAAAGCTTTCTTCAAAGAGGGTCATGACGACGGCTGGCGGAACTACACCGTGTGTTTTGACGAGAAGAAGATGGGAATCGTGATCATGACCAACAGCTCGAATGGCGAAGGCATTTACAAGGAATTGCTGGAGACCTTGCAGCGAAACACCTTCACGCCGATTGAATGGGAGCAATTCACGCCTTACAACGCACCCGCGAAATAGGTCTGCCAGATCCAAGGCACCGGTTCCCAGCCACTGTGAGCTCCCGCGTAAGTATCAGATTTCATTGGGCCATTCTCGACTGTCTCGGCTGGCCCGCGATTCCAGGTGACTATTGGTATGTCGCCCCCGGGCGGCCACGGTGTACGCAGCGCCTGTCAACTCTGACAGTTGCAGCAGCGGCAGACTTCCCCTACTTTGCGCCGGAGGACCTCTGTTTCTGCTTTGCGCCTTGGGCCGGTAATGCGGAACCAGATTGCACCTTGGCGGATGCGAACTGGTGCCTTAAGCAAAAAGGGATCGTCGATGTGATGGTCGTCACATACCCGTAATGTGCCTGTGTGAGAAATAGTTGTAGCATTGCGGCGCTTGGTAGAGTACGGTAGCGCACACTCGCATTCCGATTCGCGCGAAGCACAAATCGGAGAAGGGGGCTGGATGCCTCGGTCGGCCACCCACAGATTATTCCTCATTGTGACCTCGATTTTGGCGGGGCTGTTGCTGCTGCCCGCCGGTATCATCCTCGGCAGGGCTCATCCCGCGGCCAGGCCTGACTCCCCGAAGACAGATAAGCAGCAAGGCAACCAAGGCGTGAAATACCAGCGCGTCACCGACCCTTCTCTCTACGTCGGTTCAGAGACCTGCAAAACGTGTCACGAAGACATGCCGGCCAAGGATTTTTTCAAGAACTACGAGTCGTCTCCTCACTACGCCACCACCTTGGACACCAAAAGGGGGCCGGAGTGGCACGGGTGTGAAGCCTGCCACGGACCGGGCAAAGAGCACGTTGACGGTGGCGGAGACAAGACAAAGATCTTTACGTTCAAGAACGCCTCGGCGCAGGAGATCAGCGCGAGATGCCTGGATTGCCACCAGTATGGCGAGGAGCACGCCAATTTCGGCCGGTCAGCCCATCTGCAAAACAATGTGGGCTGCACGGATTGTCACGATCCGCATCACGCCAAAGAAGCCCAGTTTCTAATGAAGGAGAAGCAGCCGCTGCTCTGCTACACCTGTCACTTGGAGACCAAGCAGCAATTCAGCCGCACGTTTCATCATCGCGTGAACGAAGGGCTGGTGCAGTGCAGCGATTGCCATAACCCCCACGGGGGTTTCCTGAGCCGCCAGTTACGCGCCACGGCGTCGCAGGATGCGGTTTGCTTCAAGTGCCATACCGAAAAGGCCGGGCCGTTCGTGTATGAGCACCCGCCGGTGAAAATTGAAGGCTGCGCATCCTGCCACATCCCCCACGGCTCGTCCAATCCGCGGCTCCTGAAGCGCAGTCAGATCAACCTGATGTGCCTGGAGTGCCATTCCTTCAACGTCGATGCAGGCGCTCCGTCCACGCCCACGTTCCACAATCAGGCGCAGAAATATCAATCCTGCACGCTGTGCCACGTGGCCATCCACGGCTCAAACTTTAGTCCGGTTTTCTTCAAGTAGGAGGAAGCGTCGATGCGAGAAGCGATGAACGCACGAAAAACGATCTTGCTTCCTTCGGTTACTGCATCTTGTTTCCTGGCGATCACGTTCTTGTTCGGACCGCTCGCTCGGGCCCAGGATGACGAGCAAAAAGGCATCGATCAAGGCAACTACAACATTAAGCAGTCGATCGAATTCGGCGGCCGACTCACCAGCATCGGCGGCGACGTGCCAACTTACGACACGTTCGTAAATCTCCAGGAAGGCGCGCGGTTGCTGGGATTCACAACCCAGATGAACTCGCTGAATCACCACGGTGCGCCGTTTGACCGCTTGTACTTCGACAATTTCGGCTACGGCGGCGATCCCAACAGCGTTTCGCGTCTGCGCATCAGCAAGAACCAGTGGTACGACTTCGATGCGTTGTTCCGGCGCGACGAGAACACCTGGGACTATTCGTTGCTGGCCAATCCTCTGAATCCCACGGCGCCGTTTACGAACGGACTCACGGGATACGGCCCACCCCTGTGCACCAGTTGCGTGCTTGGCAATTCGCCGCACCTGTATAATACCCGGCGCAAAATGAGCGACTACAACCTGCTGTTGCTGCCACAATCCAGGGTTCGCTTTCGCCTGGGATATTCGCGGAACGTCAACGAAGGACCGTCCTTCACCACGATTCATCAAGGCACGGAGCAGCTGCTCTTTCAGGACAACAAGGACACCGTCAACGCCTACCGCATCGGCGTCGATTTCAGGTTGCTGCCGCGAACCAACATCAGCTTCGACGAGATCCTGAGCTACTACAAAGGAGATACAGGGCAACTCGATAGCAATCAGAACTTTTTCCTCGCCAATGGCACACCCGTGGACCTGGGCGTATCTCTCAACTCCCCGGCGAACCAACCCTGCAGCGGCACATTTCTTGCCGGCGGAGTGGTGAATCCCACCTGCAGCGCTTACATCAACTACCTCCGGCATGGACGTACGCGAACGAACTCCCCGACCGAACAGCTGAGCATGCAGTCCAATTACTTCAAGAGTTGGGACTTATCGGCGAAGGTCAGCTACACCGCCGGAGATATGAACGTAAACGACTGGAACGAGTCTCTAACTGGCCGCGAAGCGCGCTCCAACCTCTCCAACCAGACCAACAGCGGGCCGGTCTTCGGACGCCATGTGGCGGCCAACGCGGACTTCGGCGCCACCTGGCACATTACCGAAAAGCTGAGCTTTGTGGACTCGTTCCACTTTGCCAATTGGCACAACCCCGCGGAATTTGACAATTCGAGCTGCTCGTTTTTCAGTCCAAATCTGCTGACGGCTCCAAACAACTTCACGCCCACTGGCGCGCTCCCACTGTCCATCCCTTGCGTCCCGCCGGCTAACGCTCTCCCGGGGACTCCGGTGCACAGCACATCCTCCGCTCCGGACCTTTCCTTTGCGGTTTCAAGCCTCTTCCTCAAACAGGACGAGAAGACCAACCTGTCCGAACTGGAATACCAATTTTCATCCAAGCTGGGCGCGCGCGTCGGTTTCCGCTACCGCCATCGCTCGATCGACGACAACGATTACGAGACCACCGATGAGATTTTCTTTCCGAACAACGCGAACCGGGGCGATTGTGCCCTCGTAGGTGGGGCGCTTCCCCCGGGCTGCACCGCGATCGGCGGGGGCGCCTTCGCCTTTGCGACTCCCAGTCCGATGGCCAGCCCGGACCAAACGCTGATCAACGAATACTCGGGGCTGTTCGGCATTTGGGCTCGGCCGGTGAACCACCTGAAAGTCAGCTTCGACACCGAGCTGATGAGCGCGGACAACTCCTTCACGCGCATCAGTCCGCGCCAGACGCAGGAATACCGTCTACGCACAACCTACAAGCCCGCGGATTGGGTGAACTTGAACGGCTCGATCACCATCTGGGAAGGCCGGAACAATGTGTTCGAGGTGAACAATCTCCAGCACAATCGTGTCTACGCGTTTTCCGCGGGCTTTCAGCCAAACGAAAAAGTTGGACTTGAGCTAGGCTATGATTACAACGACGTCTACTCGCAAATTCTCATTTGCTACACCAGCAGCGGGGTGCCCACAGGCCCCAGCACCGTCGGTTGCACCGGGCTACCTGGCCTGGTCCAGCAACTTTCGGTCTACACGAATAAATCGAATTTCGGCTACTTTGACGCCTCCTGGACGCCTTTTCGCCGCCTGACCGCGCGAGTGGGCGCGAACCTGACGGGAACGTCGGGCTCGGTGCTGATCATTTCGCCGAATGCCCCCTCGGGCCCGCTGGACTCGGCCTACTACCAACCCTTCGGCGGAATCGACTATCGCGTCTTGAAGGGTTTGACCGGCAGGGTCTATTGGGGCTATTACGGTTACCACGAAGACGAAAGCAACGTCGTTCAGGATATTTATGCGCCGCGAAACTTCCGCGCCAACCTGGTAACGCTGTCGCTGCGATACGCATTCTAGGAGCGGACAGAAGACGACCTAGCGCAGTCGCGTCGTTGGAATGGAGCCTGTGAATCGATGCCTCATACCACAATCTTGATCGTCACTCTCGTGCTAATCAGTGCGGCATTGATCGCGGTACTCTGTGCCACCTGCCACGGGGCCGATGGAGTCGGCGCACTTCCTGTTGGTAAAGCCACAAAGGCGCACGATTTTTCAGTCCGATGAAGTGAAAAAGGAAACCGACGAAGAGTGGACGCAGATCGTTGTGAAGGGCAAGAACAAGATGCCCGCGTACGATAAAAAGCTGACTGACGCGGAGACCAAAGAGGTCGTCGCGTATGTCCGTACGCTGAGCAGCAAGTAAAGTCCTTCCAGAATCAGCGATGGGGCGCGCCGAGGATTAATGACATTTCGCGAGACCATCACCTCAAGGACGCGCTTTCTTTACTTCTTTGGGCAAAATCCCACGACGTTGACCGGCGCCGTCCTCACCACCAGCAGCGCCCTCACACTCATCGCCTTTTGGCTTTACGATTTCCTCCTGCCGGGACCATCCCATCCGTATATCGGCATTCTGATTTTCCTGGTCTTGCCGGGAATTTTCTTGCTGGGGTTGCTGCTGATGCCCATCGGCATCGCCTTTCGGCGGCTGGCACTGCGCAAAGCAGGCGAGCTGCGCGAGGTTTATCCCGAAATTGATCTGCGAACGCCGATCATCCGGCGCGGATTGATCGCCGTCGGAGTCGCCACGTTCGTGAATGTCATGATCTTCGGGTTTGCGTCGTATCAAGGCGTGGCCTACATGGATAGCACGCAGTTTTGCGGGCAGACCTGCCACACCGTCATGGAGCCGGAATTTACCGCTTACCAGGGCTCGCCGCACTCCCACGTCGGCTGTGTGGAGTGTCACATCGGCCCGGGTGCCGGATGGTTTGTGCGCTCGAAGTTGTCCGGCGTGCGCCAGGTATTTGCCGTTACCTTTCATACCTACTCGCGGCCCATTCATGCTCCGGTCAAATTCCTGCGTCCTGCGCTTGAAACCTGCGAGCATTGCCACTGGCCCCAGCGTTTTACCGGCGACAAGTTTCTGGTCACGACGAGCTACAAGGACGACGAGAAAAATACTCCGCTGACCACTGCGATGATAATGAAAATCGGTGGGCGAACCTGGCAGGGCTCCGTCGGGATTCATGGCCGTCATCTTGCCGATGGTTCGCGGATTCGCTACATCTCGATTGACGACCAGCGGCAAGTGATCCCGGTTGTTTCCTACACGGATCCTCAAGGCAAGACCGTCGAATTCGTTTCCACCGATGTCAAAGCGACACAGCAGCAGCTTAGCGCCGGCGAACACCGCGTGATGGATTGCGTGGATTGCCACAATCGGCCTACGCACGCCTTCGAGCTTCCGGAAGCTGCCGTGAACGAGCGCATGGCCTCGGGGCACATCAGTCCGGAGCTGCCCTTTATTCGAAAGAAAGCGGTGGAGGTATTGAAGGTGCAGTACGCCGACCGTGACGCCGCCAGGACCCAGATTACCGACTCGCTGACCAGCTTTTATCGCACGAACTACGCGGACGTTTACAATTCCCGGCGCGCCCTGGTCCAGCAATCCGCGGAAAGTGTCACGGGCATTTACCTGCGCAACATCTTTCCGGACATGAACGTGACCTGGGGCGTCCACGCAAACAATCTTGGACACAATGATTCTCCCGGGTGCTTTCGCTGCCATGACGGGAGCCATACCAGCGCGGATGGCCAGACCATCCCCAACGACTGCTCCACGTGTCACAACCTGTTGGCGGTGGATGAAGAAAATCCAAAAATCCTGACGGATATGGGTCTGAAATGAGGCGGTGACTTCCTTGCCGCAGTGCATCTGCGAGCGTTCACCGTGTTAACACTGGTCGCAAAGCTTCCGCCGCGTTTCGCCGTGCGATCGTTTTCTTGGATACTTCTGTCGTTAGCTTCGAGCTTGTACTCCCTGCCCCCTGCCGCTCAACAGCCCTCCACGCCGCCTCTAAAGCAGGATGAGGCCTGCCTTGCGTGTCACGGGCAACCTGGGATGAAGTCGGACAAGGGCAGGGAAATTTCCATTCGTCCCGCGGAACACGCGGCCAGCGCCCATGGGATTCTTGGCTGCAAGGATTGCCACGCTTTGATCTCCGATTTTCCTCACCCGGCCAAAATCGCGGAAGTGCAGTGCGCTACCTGCCACGCCGAGGAGTCCGCGACGGTACCCAAGAGTATTCACGCCGCAGCAGGCGAACAAGCCTGCGCTTCGTGTCACGGCAACGTGCACGAAGTAGCGGCGGCCGAAAAAGTGATGCCTTCAAAATGCGCCGACTGCCATCAGTCCGAAGTCGCGGAATTTGCCGCAAGTGCCCATGGACGCGCCGCCAGGGCCGGCGATCCAGACACGCCAACGTGCGCATCCTGCCACGGACCGGTGCATGCCGTCCGCAGTTCGACGGAAGCAGGCGGGCCGGTCGCGAAGCAGCAAATCGCGGCAACTTGCGCCCGATGCCACGGAAACGCCGATTTCCTTGCGCGACACAAGATGCCCATCGCCCATCCTGTGGAGCAGTACATCAACAGCGTTCACGGGCAGGCCGTTGCGCAGGGAAAAAATGCTGCCAGCTGTTCCGATTGTCACGGGACCCACGGGATTCTTCCTTCGCGCGACGCAAACTCCAAAGTGAACCACTGGCGCGTCGCGGAAACTTGCGGAATTTGTCATCAGGAAATCGCCAAGACCTACCTGGAAAGCGTGCACGGCCAGGCCATGAAAGCCAGTGTGCGCGACGCTCCGGTCTGCACCGATTGCCATGGTGAACACTTGATTTTGCGGCCGAAGAACCCCGCGTCGCCGGTGAGCCTCGCGAATGTCTCCACGGAAACCTGCGAGCGCTGCCATGGCGACGCGCGGATTGTGCAACGCCAGGACTTGCCTGCAGACCGCGTGCCGTCTTTCGCAGACAGCTATCACGGCCTGGCGGTTCGCGAAGGATCGCTGCGCGCGGCGAACTGCGCATCCTGCCACGGCGTGCACAATATTTTCCGCTCCAGCGATCCGCGTTCCACCGTGAACGCCGCGAATCTGCCAAGGACCTGCGGGAAATGCCACGATGGCGTGAATGCCGTCCTTGCAATCGGCCCGGTGCACGTGCGGACGTCCACCGGGCCCGCTCATCCGGTGGTGAAGTGGATTCGCTGGATATATTGGGTCGTAATTCCCCTGACGCTCGGCTTCATGCTGCTCCACAATTTGCTGGATTTGATCGGTCACTTGAGGCGCGGCACACCCCAAATCGACCGGAGCAAACAGGTCGAGCGGATGAATCTGTGGTTCCGCATCGCGCATTGGGGCGTGATGCTCAGCTTTCCTACGCTCGTCTACACGGGATTCGCGCTGAAATATCCGGAACAATGGTGGTCCAGGCCATTGCTGCAATGGGAGGAGCACGTTTCGTTTCGCGGGAGTCTTCATCGTCTCGCGGCCATCGTGCTGATCGCCTCGATGTTATATCACTTCGTGCATCTGGCGGTGAACCGCCGCGATCGCGGGCTGCTCCGGGCGGTGCTGCCCAGATGGAAAGACATCTCCGACCTCGGTGGGGTGTTTCTGTACAATCTCGGCCTGAAAAATCAACGGACGCAATTCGGCAAATTCAGCTATGCCGAAAAGCTCGAATATTGGGCTTTCCTGTGGGGCACCATAGTCATGACGGTTTCCGGATTCCTGCTCTGGTTCGATAATTTCACGCTGCGCCATTTTCCGAAGTGGGTTGCCGACGCCGCAACGGCCTTGCATTGGTATGAAGCTTTGCTCGCTGCATTCTCCATCCTGCTCTGGCATTTCTACCTGGTCATCTTCGACCCGGTGGTTTACCCGATGGACCTTTCATGGCTCACAGGCAAAGTGTCCCGTGATCACTATCTCCACTCGCGCCCTGGGTATCTGCGATTGCTTGAGCGGGACCAGTCGCCGACACCAACCGCGCTACAGACTGAAGCCGTGGACGAATCGACCATTCGGGAGGAGGGCTTGCCGCCGGAACCCGGCAACTCCAAAGAAAAGACGGGGTCCTAAATGAGGATAGGACTTCCGAGTGCCTTCTGTCGTTGTCGAGCGACACGTCAGCGCTGCGATTTCTTCCCTGCAGCGACGTCCGCCGCAAACTGCGCCGATTGGCCGCGCGGGACGCTCAGCGATTCCCATTTTCCGTTCTTCGCGGTCGTGAAGTGTTTGGCGGCAAACAAGATTTGCCCGACGTGATGCGAGTAGTGTGCGATCTGCCGGTTGATCGCCTGCATCACCGAGTGTGGTTCGGTGCGAATCGTAACCGTGCGCCCCAGGTCCGCGTCCGTCAGTGGCTCCAGCGCGTCGAAGACGTACTTCCATCCCGCTCCCCACATGGCCATCAACTCGGCCCGCGATGTCGGTGGATCCTCGAATTCGGTGTCGCGGTTGCGATCGGGTTTTTCACCATCGGTGGTCAGAAAATTTCTCCAGCGCGACCTCATATTCCCGACCATGTGTTTCACGATGATCGCAATGGAGTTCGATTCCGGATCGCACTTGGCAAATAAGCCTTCGTCCGGGCACTGCTCCAGCGCGCGCTCGGCCAGTTTTTTGTAGTAACGGAAAAGGCCAATCGAATCCTGCAGGTAGGACGTAGTGAATTGGTGAGGCATGCTGCAAATTTTGCTCCTGCTGGCCCTCGTCTCGCAAGATGCCTGGTAGGACAACTGCTTACCGCCAAGCCGCGCGCCCGTCGATGTACGTGGATGGCGGCAAGAGAAATACTTGACAATTCGCTTTTTATTCGCCTATGATTACCGCCGCGTTAGTCCATACTTTCGCATTCGAAGGAGAGAAACGATGACCATTGGCCAATCGATGCTGCCTGAGTTCGATCAAGAAATGCAGAGCACGCGCAAAGTCCTTGAGCGCGTACCCGATGAAAAATGGAACTGGAAGCCCCACGACAAGTCCGGCACCGTCGGCTGGCTTGCCAGTCACATTGGCACTCTACCCGGATGGGCCACGATGACGATTAAAACCGAGGAATTGGACTACGCGCCGGTCGACGGACCCGCGTATACGCCCCCGAAGATCGAGAATCAAAAGGATCTTCTGGCGGTCTTTGACAAGGAGTCCGCGGAAGCCAGGGCCGCGCTTGCGTCCGCTAGCGACGAGGATCTGATGAAGGGTTGGACGCTCAAGGCCGGTGGCAAGGAGATCTTCACCATGCCCCGCGTTGCCTGTATTCGCGGCGTCGTGCTGAATCACCTGATACATCATCGCGCCCAGCTCACCGTTTACTACCGGTTGCTCGGCGTGCCAGTGCCCGGCCTCTACGGACCGAGCGCTGACGAACAACAGACCGCCGCCTCCGCCTAAACCGCAATGATCATTGCAATGTAGGCGCCGGGCTTCAGCCCGGCGTCCCACAGATTCCGTCCGAAATCCCGGAGTCCGGGGCGACAAAATCACGATGCGAGTCCGCGAGTCGCCCTGAATCACGATGTGTTTGTGCTGGCGTCTCCGCGCTCCTCAGCGCGCTTTGCGTCTCTGCGTTATCTCCTGGCTTTCCGTATAATGGAGTTCCGGAGGCCCCTCAATGGAAACACCGGTCATTCTCTCCGCCGTTCGCACGCCCGTCGGTAAATTTCAAGGCGGGCTCTCAGGTTTTTCGGCCCCTGAGCTTGGTGCCAAGGTGGTTGCTGAAGCTGCCCGCCGCGCTGGTCTCGACCCCAAGCAAATCGACGAAGCCATCCTCGGCAACGTAATCCAAGCTGGGCTGGGACAAAATCCCGCTCGCCAGGCAGCCCTCAAAGGCGGCTGCGACCCTCGCGTCGCGGCCCTGACGATCAACAAAGTTTGCGGCTCCGGCCTCAAAGCCGTGGCCTTAGCCGCACAAGCCGTGCAACTCGGCGAATCCGAAATCGTGGTAGCCGGCGGCATGGAATCCATGACCAACGCCCCGTACCTGCTCCCCCAGGCCCGCAGCGGCTACCGCCTGGGCGACGGAAAGCTAATCGACTCCATGATTCACGATGGTCTGTGGGATTCCTACGAAGACTTTCACATGGGCATGACCGGCGAACTCGTGGCCGAAAAATACGGCATCACCCGCGAAGAGCAGGACCGCTTCGCCGTCGAAAGCCACCAAAAAGCCATTCGCGCCCGCAAGTCTTGCTTCTTCGAGGCGCAAGTCCTCCCCATCGAGGTTCCCCAGAAAAAGGGCGAGCCCATCATCATCAAGTACGACGAATCTCCCCGCGAGGACACTTCCATGGAGGTGCTAGCCAAACTGAAGCCCGCCTTCAAAAAAGACGGCACGGTCACCGCTGGCAACGCCCCCGGCACCAACGACGGCGCAGCCGCCCTCATTGTCACCAGCGAGCGCAACGCGCAACGCCTCGGCAAGCAGCCCATCGCCCGCATCGTCGCCCAAGCCGTCAGCGGCGTCGAGCCCAAATGGGTGATGATGGCCCCGGTCGAAGCCGTAGAAAAGCTCCTCGCCAAGACCGGCTGGGACCGCGACAAAGACGTTGACCTGGTCGAGCTAAACGAAGCTTTCGCGGTCGCCGCCATCGCTGTAACGCGCCAGCTCAAACTCAATCCCGAAAAGGTCAACGTGAATGGCGGCGCAGTCGCCATCGGCCACCCCATCGGCGCCAGCGGCGCCCGCATCCTGGTCACGCTGTTATACGAATTGCAGCGCCGCAACCTAAAGCGCGGCATCGCCGCCCTATGCCTCGGCGGCGGCAACGCCGTAGCGCTCGCCGTCGAGCGCGCATGACAGGAACCACGTGCTATGAAATATTGCCCACTATGCGACGCGGAGTACGCCGCGAGTCACGAGCAGTGCTCCGTGTGTGGTGTGGATCTCGTTCTGGAAGAGCTGCGCGGGCATCCGCTGGATGAACAGCAGCGCAAGGAAAAAATCGTGGTCATCTGGCGCGGCGGCGACCCGCTCGCCGTCAGCGAAGTCGTCAGCGCGTTGCGCGACGCGGGCATTCGTCACCACGTACAGCCGACCAATGAGCACATGGTCTTCGAGCTGGGCATGCCACGCCCCAAATACGCCGTCCGCGTTTTTTCTTCCGACGCCGCCAAAGCGAAGGAGTTCCTCTCCGACATTCGCGAAAGCGCGCCCTTCGCGCTAGATCAACCCGACGATCTGGATCCTGAATCGCCGAAGCAGGCATTCGCGCCAGCCTCCACGCCAGAACACCAGTGGAATCCCGCGGCAGCCAACCTCGAAATTTGGACCGGCGAAGATGGCGCCCTTGCCGAACTCCTCGAAGCCTGCCTGCGCGAAAACCGCATCGGAGTCCGCCGCGAAGGCGCGGAACTCAGCCGCTTCCGTCTCCTGATCATGCCGGCCGACGAATCCGCCGCCCGCGAAATCATCCGCGAAGTCCGCGAAGCCACCCCTCCGGTGTAGGCGCACAGGATTCCTGTTTACCCTGAGCTTCGAAGGATGCCACAGCTTGCCCGGGAGATAAACCGTGCTCCTCGGCCTTGTCTTTTCACAAAACCAAATTGACTTCACGAAAGTCCGTCGAAAGGCACCACCAATGATCGTCGCGATCGAAGGTCCAAGCGCCGTCGGAAAAACCACCTGGTGGCGCGCTCACTACCCCGGCAACATAGTGGAAGCGCCCCCGGAAAATCTCGACGCTCCCGACTTATATGCCGACCCCTTCGAAGTCGCGAATTTCTGGGTCGATTACAACACCAAACTCTGGCAAACCGCCCTGCGGATCGAAAAAGAAAAGGGCCTCGCCATCTGCGACGGTGACCCGTTCCACCTGCTTTTTTCGTGGTCGTTCTGGAAAGCAGGATTGCTACCCAGCAATCTATTCGAAGCGGAACTCCCGCTCTATCGCTGCGCCCTCCAGGAGGGCCGCATGGGTTTCGCCGATCTCATCCTGTGGCGCGAGGCTCCCATCGACGCACTGCGCCGCCGCGCAAAATCCGATACCACTCGCCGCCGTCGCCGGCACGAGCTCTATCTGAGCCAGACTCCATTCATGAAAGTGTGGTTTGCTGTCCGCGAAAAAACACTGCCGGGAACGGTGCGCGAGTGGCACGAGCACTTCCGCATCGAAGACGGTGGCGGTTTGCCCGCGTCTTCCCATCGCTACGATGCCACCGCGTTCGACCAGATGATGACCACCCTCGACTAGCGGGGAGCCTGCTCGATCGCTACTCCGGAATCGGGCGCGGCCCGCAAATCCTGCGCACAATAAGGGCAGTACTTATCGCTCTCCACCACTTCCTGCTTGCACTGCGGGCACATAGGATGCAAGTTGCACTTACAATTCGGGCAAAAGTTGTACCGTGCATCCACGGTCGCAGCGCACTGCGGGCAGTTATATGGCAAAGGCTGGCGCATCAAGAAATAAATGATGAAGCCAATTGCAAAATATGCCGGCCAAAGAACGATCACCAGAAACGTCCATAACCCCGAATTCATCCCCCGGCGTTTCGCGTCGCGGTTCACATACGCGACCAAAAAAATAAAAATCGCGAAAAACAGCGACATGGCCGTAACAATCCCTGCCAACGCAAACGATTGCGCCACCGGATGCCCCTGAAGCTCCGGCGGGAACATCGCACCGTCGTGCAGCTCGGGAGTCAAGTTGACGGTTACCGCGATCCCTACAGCGATCAGCCACAACACCATCACGGTCCCAACCAGCCACCGCGGCACGAGCTTGAACTCCTGCCAGAACCGCAGCCCCCGCTCCTTCTTCCGCCGGAATCGGATGAGCCGCTTCCGTTCGCTCCAGGAACTATTCACGCCTTGTGGATACTCCGCCATCTTCTTTCCTCGCTCCCATTCTGCCGCTCGCTCTGCATCTCTAAACTTGTTACCGCACCCGCTGGACGATCACGTGGTGCCGCCCACGCCTCTCCTCGCGCTCCGCTCGCCGCCTTCCATCAACAAAATCGAGGCCGCCACAATCGCCGGAAGCGCCCACCAAACTCCAAATCCCATCTTCCACGCCAGGTCCGGCAACCCCGCGCGATGACCGATCCACTCCAGCCCACGCCACACGTACGGCGCCGTCGCCGCACCCGCCATCCACGACGCTCCGCACATGGCCCATATCAGCCGCCAACGTGGCTCGCGCGCTTGCAATTCCTGCGCACGCAATCGCAGCCGAAACTGCGTCCGCGCCGCAAGTTCCCGTGGCATTGAAATGCTGAGTGCCCTCAACGAACGCAATGCCTGCTGCGTCGCGTTCGCGACCTCCGCGCACTGCGCGCACTCGCGGAGATGCTTGCCCAGCCACTCCTGCTCCGCCGCCGAAATTCCTTCCACCCGCTCTTTCGCGATCAGTCCTTCCGCGCGTGCATGCAGTTCGTTGATCACGCCGCGCCTCCCGCCAGCAATCCCTTCAACGCATCCAGCCCGCGATACAGCCGCGACTTCACCGTCGAAATCGGTGTGGCTTGAATCTTCGCAATCTCGTCCAATTGCATCTCTTCCTGAAACCGCAGCAGCAGCACTTCGCGATAAGCCGCCGGCAATTGCTCCAGCGAAGCCTGGACTCGTTCCTGCGATTCTGCCTGCAAGAACAGGTGCAGCGGCGACTCCGCTTTCTCGTCCGCGATCTCGAAGCCCTTGCCTTCTTCCGGATCGGTCATTGAGTCGAGGCTCACCGCTTTCTTCTGCCGCTGCCAATCAATCACCAGGTTTCGCGCGATGGTGAACAACCAAGCCTCAAACTTGAACTTGCCGTCGTACTGATGCCCGCGTTCCAGCACGCGAATCCACGTCTCTTGAAAAAAATCCTCCGCGCGCTCGTGGTTCCCAGTGATGTACAGCAAATACCGGAACAATCGATACTGATACTGCTCGATCAACCGATCGAGCACGTCGGGATCGCGCCTCCGCAACCCTTCCACCAAGATCTTCGTGTCGTCAGCCATCAACGTGGAAAAGAGATAAGATCCCGACCAGCCAGCAGCCAGCCCCGCCGCTGACCCCACCCGTCCCGAACTCGCCCATATATAGGTAGCGCTCATTCTAGTAGGTATACGCCCCACCCAGGCAAAAAGACGCAACCCGCAGATCGAAACCAGGTCCTGCCCACCCATTACACCAAAGGTTAACTTGACGCAGCAATTAAGCTTCGGTACGCTACTCCCAGTTTGAAGGAGGAAATTGTAGTTAGGGTCTATCCGTAAGTGCCCTGGAATGAGCACTTGCAAAAATGTATCAAAACAAAGGGCTTTAACAACATTTAGAATGAACACTTACGAAAAACAGGGGGAGGGGCCCCCCACCCAATCGCACGCTCGCAAAAACAACAGATCGGCAGCGGGCCACGCAGTCAAATAGATGTCACCTCACATCCAACGTAGTAGACTCTCACCGCTCGATCGTTCCCAACGGAGGAACACATGTCGTCAAGCCCTAGCCGCCCCTCTTCTCTAATCCTGCTCTGGGCCGGTGAAGACCCTGCCCTCTACGGCTCGTTGATGGAAGCGCTCAACGCCGCTGGTATCCCCTGCAAAAACATGGCGATCGGCGGCGATGAGATCAGACCAGACGCCGACCCCCTCCCCATCGATTGGAAGCCCCGTTTCGGCTTCGAGATTGCCGTGCCTTCCCACGATCTCACCGCTGCCCAGCAAATCCTCGAAAAGCTGCTGGCCCAGGAGCCCGAAGACCTGGAGATTCCCGAGCAACCCCTCGCCACCGAGAAGGAGCTGCCGCTGACGAATTCCACCGAAACGCACCCCACGGTTGAAGTGTGGACGGGAGCCGACGACAAACTCGCCGAATTTCTGACCGCCGCCCTGCAAGAAAACGAAATCCCCATGCACCTGGAGACCCCGGAGGGCCAGACCCACATCTACGTCTCCGCCGCCAACGAATCCCGCGCCCGCGAAATCGTCCGCGAAATCACCGAAGCCGCCCCACCAAGATGAGCTTGTCTATTTTCGCGACGTCGCAAACACTATGTTCTGCCCCCAGTGCAAAGCCGAATACCGCCAAGGCTTTACTCGCTGCGCCGACTGCGATGTAGACCTGGTCTACGCGTTGCCACAGGACTCCGAGCAACGAGCGGCAGATGAACGCGGCGGTGAGCTCGCCGGTGGAGACCGAGATCGTAGGATCATCTGGAAAGGCAACGATGAGTCCGAATGTGTGGCTCTTTGCCGCTTACTGATGAAAGCAGCCATGCCTTACAAAGTCGCGCAAGTTCCCGTCGAAGCTAAGTTCAAAATGCGAGTGAAATGGCGTTACGAAATCGGCGTTCCATATGCAGATTCCCAGCTAGCAAAGGATCTCCTCGGCATCGAAGGGGAATTTGCGGATGCCTGCTATGACCTGGACGACGAGGATGAAACTGAGGAAGCCAACGATGGAGATGAGCTTCGCGCTGACGATACGCCGCCCGATGCCGTAGTCAAAAGCGATTCTTATCTCAAGCATTGGTATCCGGAAGATGCAACCGTGGAAATTTGGTCTCAAGACGACGACATTTCAAGTGGCGTAGCAATGGCGCTGAAAGAAAATCTAATACACTGTCGAGTGGACCATCGCGATGGCGTCTGCAAAACCTTCGTCATGCCGGAAGACGAAGCGCGGGCCCGCGAAATCGTCCGGGAAATTGTCGAAGGTCTGCCGGATTAGGTTTGGGTTCTTCAGCCGACAGTAAACTGTGAAGAGTGTGAGGTAAGCGTTCTTTGACGATCGACCACATCAAGACCGTCGCGGTGCTGGGCGCTGGCACTATGGGTAACGGCATCGCTCATGTGTTTGCGCGGGCTGGATACAAGGTGATTTTGCGCGATGTGGAGCAGCGTTATCTTGATCGCGGCATGGACACCATTGCCAGGAATCTTGATCGCGAAATCAAGAAGGGTAAGCTGGCGGAAGCGGAGAAGGAAACCGTGCTTGGCCGGCTTGTGCCCGTGACCGACATGTCCGCTGTCGCTAACGCTGACTTCCTGGTCGAGGCGGTGCCCGAAAAGCTCGAGATCAAGCGCCACGTCCTTACCGAGGCCGACCGTTTGCTGCGTCCCGGCGTGATCATCGCCAGCAATACCTCGTCGATCGCGATGACCACACTCGCCGCGCTCACCAAGCGCCCCGAACATTTCGTGGGCATGCACTTCATGAATCCGGTGCCGGTGATGACGCTGGTGGAAGTGATCCGTGCCCTGCAAACCAGCGACGCGACGTTCGCTGCGACGATGGATCTCGCGAAGAAACTCGGCAAGACGCCCGTCGCTGTCAACGACGCTCCGGGATTCGTTTCCAACCGCGTCCTCATGCCGCTGATCAACGAAGCCGCCTATTGCGTGATGGAAGGCGTCGCGACCCCCGAAGCGGTGGACACCGTCATGAAGCTCGGCATGAACCACCCGATGGGCCCGCTCGAACTAGCCGACTTCATTGGCCTCGACGTCTGCGTCGACATCATGCACGTCCTCCACGAAGGCCTCGGCGACCCCAAGTACCGCGCCTGTCCCCTGCTCAAAAAGTACGTTGCTGCCAGCTATCTGGGTCGCAAATCGGGCCGCGGCTTCTACACCTATGCTGGCTAAGCTGAGCCTTGCCGGAGGCGAATACAGGGCGAAAATAAGTGTTTGCTTTTTGTTCGCCCATTCTGCTATCTTCGCTTTCGGCGTTTTCAACAGGCGCTGATGGTGGCCTCTTGCTGGTGCCGCAAAACCTGTCATCCTGAGCGTATTGGATGAAGATACGCGAAGGATGCCAGCGTGGGTCGGAGTGAAGCAAATTAATGATGGCGGCAGAGTAAACCGAATGGTAAACTTCGACACAGATAACGGATTAATTATCGAAGCAAGACTCGCAGTGCGGGCCGGAACATGCGCTTTCCCGGCGCAGGTCGGCTCTGGTGGCAAGAATTCCTACTTTCCTCTACGAGGTGTGAAATGGCAGACGAAAAAGCAAAGCTGATTGAAGCGGCGATATCGCAAATTGAAAAGGACTACGGCAAGGGCTCGATCATGCGCCTGGGCAACCGCGACGTGCTGGTTCCCGTCAGCGTGATCCCCACCGGGTGCCTCTCGCTCGATCTCGCTCTGGGCGTTGGCGGCTTCCCACGCGGCCGTGTAGTCGAAGTGTACGGCCCGGAATCCGGCGGTAAGACGACCATGACGCTGCACGTCATCGCCGAAGCCCAAAGGCTCGGCGGCATCGCCGCATTTATCGACGCGGAGCACGCGCTCGATCCGATCTATGCCCGCAGGCTTGGCGTAGATGTCGACAATCTTCTGGTCTCGCAACCCGATAACGGCGAGCAGGCTCTCGAAATCGCGCAAACACTGATCCGCTCCAACAGCGTGGACGTCGTGGTGGTCGATTCCGTGGCCGCGCTCGTGCCCAAGGCCGAACTCGAAGGCGACATGGGCGACCCGTCGATGGGTCTGCAGGCGCGCTTGATGTCGCAGGCGCTCCGCAAACTCACCGGTATCGTCGCTAAATCGCGTACCTGCCTGATCTTCATCAACCAGATCCGCGAAAAGATCGGCGTGATGTTCGGCAACCCGGAAACCACCACCGGCGGCCGCGCCCTGAAGTTTTACGCATCGATTCGGCTCGACATTCGCCGCATTCAGGCCATCAAGGAAGGCGATCGCGTCGTCGGCTCGCGCACCCGCGGCAAAGTCGTAAAAAATAAGGTGGCCGCGCCATTCCGCGAAGCCGAATTCGACATCCTCTACGGCGAAGGCATTTCCCGCGAAGGCGACCTCATCGACCTAGGCGTCGATAAGGGCATCCTCGAGAAGTCCGGAACATGGATCAGCTTTGGCGGCGAACGCATGGGCCAAGGCCGCGAAAACGCCCGCATCTTCCTGAAGGAAAACAAAGACATCCGCGAGAAGCTGGAAGGCGCACTCCGCAAGAAGCTGGGCATCCCCTCAGCCGACAGCAGCGCCAGTGCAGGAGCCGGCACCACCGGCGCCCCAACCCACGGTCCTAACGGCCACTCCGCCGCGCCAGCGCAACCAGAAAAACTTGCCCAATCCGAAAAGTCACCCGTGAAGGCTGCGGCGGCAACTGCATCCTCATCCCCATCCGACGCCGGCAAAGCGCGCCCCACCCGTTAACAATCACAAGGGCGTTTTGCGCGAGGCGATTTGGGAGCAAACTTTCTACATTGGCGGGCTTCGCTTCCTCTTCGCCTTGAATTCCGCTAGTCTGATGAAGTGAATCTCACACTGTTTGATCTCAATCCGCCGCTGGACAGCGCGCTGCAGATGAATGAGGCGCAGCGGCGCGCCATTACGCATGGGCAAGGGCCGCTGCTGGTGATAGCCGGGGCCGGAACCGGCAAGACGCGGGTCATCACCGAGCGGATCCGCCATTTGCTGGACGCTGATCCTTCGCTGGGTGGCGAAAACATTCTCGGGCTTACCTATACAAAAAAAGCTGCTGGGGAGATGAAGTCGCGGGTGGTGAGAACGTGCGGGGAGCGCGGCAGAAACGTGACTATGGCGACGTTTCACGCGTTCTGCGAGACGCTGTTGAAGGAGATCGACCCTAAAGTCACGGTGCTCGAGGATGTGGACCACTGGATCTTGCTGCGCCGCAATATGGCGCGGCTGCAACTGGAAAAATATCGGCGGCTGGCCGAACCCGGGCAATTCCTCGGTGACTTCTTGCGGTTTTTCTCGCGTTGCCAGGATGAACTGGTTTCCAGTGAAGATTTTCAATGCTATGCCGACGAACTCGACAAGGACTTGCAAGCGGAGCGAAAACAGCTGGACGAGGATACCTACGCCGAGCGGGCTGAAAACGTCGCGCTGCAGAAAGAGATTGCGCGGGCTTACAAAGCCAGCGAAGAGCTGCTGAATGAAAAGAGATATTTCTCATTTGGATCGCTGATTACCTGGACGGTCGCGCTGCTGCGCAAGGATGGGGCGATTCGCGAGCGCTTCCAGCAACGGTACAAACATATTCTGGTGGATGAGTTTCAGGACACCAACATCGCGCAACTGGAACTGTTGCAACTGCTTTCCTCGGACCCTCGAAATATCGTCGTGGTGGGCGACAACGATCAGGCGATTTACCGGTTTCGCGGCGCTTCGTTCGGAAGCTTCAAACTCTTCCTGGAGCGCTTTGCCGGTTGGAAGACCGGGCAGGATTCGACGCCGTATCGCGTGACGCTGACGGAAAATTACCGTTCTACCCCGAACATCCTGCGCGTGGCGACGCAGGTGATCGCGCAAAACGAGGTCAGCTCCGACTTCCCGAATAAGGTGCTGTCTCCGACTCACCCCGAAGGCGAACGCATCCGCGTGGTGGAGTTGGCGACCGAAGACGAGGAAGCTCTGTGGGTGGCCAACGAGCTGGAGCGTTTACACCGCGCCGGAAACCCTTGGCGCGATTTTGCCGTGCTGTATCGCCAGCATGCGCATCGCGATCGTCTGGTGGAAGAGCTTGCACATCGGAAGATTCCGTTCGTGATCACCAGGCTGTCGATTCTGGAGCATCCGCTGGTGCGCGATGTGCTGGCATATTTGCGGCTCATTGCAAAACCCTACGACGACATTGCTTGCGCACGGGTGCTCGCTGCTCCTGCGTGGCATCTGGAACCTGTGGACCTGGTGCGATTGGCGGAACGCACGCGGAAGAAGCGCGGGACCTCTCTTTACGACGCGTTGCAATCGCCGCAATCCGAATTGCCATTTAACCCGTCCGCCGCGACGCTGAGCGAATTGCTGGAGTTTGCTTCGGGGCACCGGAAAAACCTTAAGCGGCGGACAGCACGGGAAATACTTGGCGCTCTGATCGAGTGGCTGGAAATTCCCCAGCTGGCCGGATTGCGGGACCGCCGGTACGTTACCCAGCTTGTGCAATTCCTGAAGGATTGGGAACCGAAAAGCGACACCCGCTCGCTCCCGGAATTTCTTGAATACCTCGACTATTTCGAACAGGCCGGAGGTGTGATTTGCCTGGACGAGGACGTGCCGGGCGATGCCGTCCAGTTGATGACCGTGCATGGAGCGAAGGGGCTGGAGTTTCCGCATGTATTTTTGCTGCGCGTGAATCACGGTGCATTTCCTCCGCGCGAGCGCTCGCCGCTGTTTGAGTTCCCTGTAAAGCTCATGAAAGAGGAGTTGCCGGCCGGGCAGTTTCATATCCAGGAGGAGCGCCGGTTGTTTTACGTGGCGCTGACGCGCGCGGAACGAAAGCTGACGATTACCACGCTGACGGAGAAGAAGGGCAAGGTTCCCACGTTCATCGAAGATATTCTGATGGAACCCTCGGTGAAACGCCGCGACGTGTTGCAAATTGCGCCGAAGGTGCGGCCACGAGATGAAACCGCGAGTACCGCCAACGGAGCCAATCGTGGCGCGTCCCTGTTCCCTTCTCTGTCGCAGAGGCCGCGCATCTTTTCGAGGATTGCGGATTGGGCGGAGACGTTTCATCCTCCTTCGCCAGAGCCTTTGAAATTGAGCGCGTCGGCGGTGGACAACTACCGGAAGTGCCCGCAGCAATTTTTGTTCAGCCGGATGTGGTCGCTGAAGGAAGGGCCGCAGGCAACGCTGACCTTTGGGAGCGTGATACATACGTCTATCAAGCGGTTTGTCGATCAACTGAGGAAGGGTGTGAAACTGCCGTTTGAGGAGGTGGCGCGCATTTTCGAGACGGAATGGACTTCCGCGGGATTTGAGGACGATTACCAGGAGGGCGAGTACAAGAAGGATGGTCTCGAACAGTTGCGCGCGTTCCATACGGCTTTGCTGGAGAACCCACCGGAGGTTTTGGAGCAGGAGAAGGCCTTCGAGTTGCCGTTGGAGAACAATGTGATCATCAACGGACGAATCGATCAGATCAACTCGCTGGGGCGGAACGACGTCGAAATTGTGGACTACAAGACCGGAAAGTCGCGGAAAGACGCGGATGCGCGCAGGGACCTGCAACTGAGCATCTACGCGATTGCGGCGAAAGAGATTCTGGAGCTCAATCCCGTGCGCCTGGTGTTTCACTATTTGCAGAATAACCAGACGCAGGTGACGACTCGGAATGCCAAACAGCTCGATGAGGCTCAGAAGGTTATTCAGGAGGCGGCGGCGGATATTCGGGCTGGATCGTTCTTGCCTAAACCGGGGTACGCGTGCCGAACTTGCGCTTATGAGGCGATTTGTCCTGCGCATGAGGAAGAGGTTTCGGTTTGACGAAATCGATCCGCCCTGACTTGGACCCTCATCGTGAGCCAAGACGCAACGGCCGGGAGGGGCAAGCCCCGCTCCTACAACTTGAAGAGAGGACCGACAATCAACACAGAGGGCACTGCGTTCGGAGCACAGAGATCACGGAGGCGTTTTGCCGATAGCAGATTCGCCTCGCTAGTCAGGATGGGCCGACAAAGGAGAGGGCGCTGCGGGTCTCGCAGCGCCCTTTTTCCGTTTAAGACTGGAGTCGTTGCTACTTCCCTTTTTTCGGGCCCTTCTCGTCCTTTTTGCCCTTTTTCTTCATCGCGAGTCTCCCTCTGCTGTCGTTCTGGAGGGAGTCCGCGTCGCCGCGGGCCACCCTCTACGCTTCGTATACGAGTGGTGGGCGCGTGTGTCAACAACAATCAACACTACTCCGAAAAAAAAGGGAGCGAGAAACCGACTAAGGGATTTGCGTGGCGGGAACCTGGCCTGCGTAATAGCCTTCGCGGGTCTTGATGTCCATACCATCGCGCTTCACGCGCACTTCGATGGTGTGGTACTCGGCGGCCCGGTCGGTACCGCGCGGCACGTAGGCCAGGGTGTACTGATTTCGGGCTTCCTCGGTCAGCCGAGCGTAAAACTCAGCGAAACTTTGCTCTTTCGTGGCGTGATAGACCTCACCACCCGAATGGTCCGCATAGCGAATCAGAGGCGATCGTTGGCGGTCGATCGGGGAGACCTTGCGCTCGAGGTAGGCGGTGGGAACGGCAATGCTATAGACGGAGATGTTTTCGTGGAGGATCGCTTTGATGACATCTTCGAAGCTGACTTTGTTGAACTTCTTGCCGCCATTGACGCCGTCGGAGATCAGCACGATGACCCTGCGGCGGCTGCGCGGACGATCGTGCAAGAGCTGTGCGGCTGCGAAAACGGCGTCGTCGAGAGCCTTGGTGGGCTGGCCCTTGATGGCCCGGGCGCCCTTATCGATCGCGGAGTCATCGGTCGCGGAATGGTTGTTAATGGTAGCTCCGCCAAAGGCCGGGCTTGGAGGCGCAACGTCAGCCACGGTATCGAGATTGGTGCGCTTGAGCTCTTTCACCAGAGCGTCCTGGTCGGAGGTAAAGCCCTTGCCGGGATGAAAAAACTGGTCGAAGCGGCAGACGAAGGCTTCATCCTCGGTGCTCATGCCACCAATGATGGATACCAGGCTAGCCTGCACCTTTTCGGCGTCTTTGTCCTTCAGGTCGTTGTCGATCAAGATGACCATCGAGAGGGGAAAGGCCTCGGCGGTGAAGACGTCGATACGCTGCTCGACGTTATCCTCGAAGACGCGGAACTCATCGCGGCGGAGGTCCGGGACGAGTTCGCCGCCACGGTCCTTGACGGTGACGGGGAGGATGACGAGGTTGGAATTTACGGTGATGCGGGCCTGGGCGTCGCTTAGAGACGCGGCGGCGGGAGGACGCGCGGTTTGAGAGGATGACGCGGGAAGCGGCGCGGGAGATTGCGGAGGTTGCGCCGCAACATAGACTAGAGGCGCCAGAAGGAGCGCGACGCCGGTTCCGACAACGATTTTTCGTAGACTTTTCATGGTCCTCGGGCCAAACTTCTCTAGATTTGATGCAGCCCAGTGGATAAACAATGCAGCCGAGCGGACGAAACGCACATCCCCCGCACCGCTTCGCGGCATCCTACGCTAACGGAAGCATCCCAGCGGCGAGCCACTTCGTGCCGGGCATCTCTGTTCAAGGAAAGTATACATGCGTTCAGTGAAGAAGCTGCTGGTGACGACCGTCACAGCGGTGCTGATGGTTGGGTTGTCGGTTGCACTGGCGGTGCCGGCGTTGCCGCAAGATCCGCAATCGCAAGGCCCAGTGATCCGTACGCAAGTCAACCTGGTGAACGTGTTTGCAACGGTGCGCGATAAGAACAAGCGAATCGTCACCGATTTAAAGCAGACCGACTTCAAGCTGCAGGAAGACGGGCAGGATCAGCAGATCGCGTTCTTCTCCAAAGAAGTGACGATGCCGATCACGCTTGCGTTGCTTCTGGATACTTCGGGAAGCGAGCAGTTCATGCTGGGGGCGATTCAGGACATGGGCGGGCGCTTCCTGGACCGCGTTTTGAAGAAGGGGGACGAGGCGCTGGTGATGTCGTTTGATACGGATGTGGACTTGTTGTCGGACTTCACCGACGACCGCGGACAGTTGGACCGGGCGATCCGCAAGACGCGCATTAATGCTCCGATGGGCGGCGGAATGATTAATCCCGGGCCGGTGCCCACGGGTCACATCACCGGAACCGCTTTCTATGACGCGGTCTATCTGGCTTGCAACGAGAAGCTGAACACCGAAGCGGGGCGCAAGGCCATCGTAGTGGTTACCGACGCCCAGGACGAAGGAAGCAAGGTGCGCATCGAGGAAGCGATTGAGGCGGCCCAGCGAACGGACACGGTGATTCACATTTTGCTGGTAGCCGATCCTCATTTCGGCGGGAACCAGGGTGCGGCGAAGAAGATGACCGATGAGACCGGCGGACGCATGATCGTGGCGAACAATGAGAAGCATTTGGCGGAGGCGTTCGACCAGATCTCGGAAGAGCTGCGAAGCCAGTACACGCTGGGCTACTACCCGGCGAATACGGCGCATGACGGGAAGTTCCGGAAGATTAAGGTGGACATGGCGAACCATGATTACAAAGTGCTCGCGCGGAAGGGATATTACGCACCGAAGGGCTGACGTAACCGGAGACTCGTAATTGGTGACGGGTTCGTCCTTCGCAATCGTCCAGCTGAGAATGCGCTGTTCCTCTTTTAAAGTGCCGTCCAAGTTCGTATCGGTTTTGTGAATCAAAATTGACAATTTGTGGTTATGCGTCTACGTTCCCGGCTGGTCTTGGCAGGAGGACTTTTCCTGTGATTAGAAAATCATGCGCGGCTGGGACCGTGCGAGTGTTGCCGGTGGCTTTGATCTGTTCGCTGGGCGTTGGGTGCCATCCGGCAAAACAAGGTCCTGCGCCGGTTGCCGCGTCACAGGATGGCGCAGCGTTTGACGCGGATGGGACCGCGCGTATCACACGAGTCGTGCCGATGCCGTCGACCGTGAGTCCGGAGGCTCAAAAGTGGCTGGCGTCATTGACGCAGAAGAGCAGCGCGCCACAGACGTTGGAGCAGCGGCGGGCGGGCACCGACGAGTGGCGCAAGCGACAGTCGGCGGAGGCGCGCAGACTCTATCCGGTAAATCTGGAGGAGACTACGACGGCGGGTGTGCGGACGGACATCCTAACGCCGCTGGAGTGGCCGCGCGCGAACCGGGAACGCGTGCTGATCAATCTTCACGGGGGCGGGTTCAATTCGGACTCAGGTTCGCTGATCGAAGGCGTGCCGATTTGTAACCTGGCGAAGATCAGGGTGATTTCGGTGTATTACCGGCTGGCGCCCGAGAATCCGTTTCCGGCGGCGGTGGACGACGTTGTTGCGGTATACAAGGAATTCCTCAAAACCTATAAGCCGCACAACATCGGGATATTCGGCACGTCGGCGGGAGCAACCTTGACTGCGGAAGTGGCGGCGCGGCTTGCGCGGTCGGGAATGCCGCTGCCGGGGGCGCTGGGATTGTTTTCCGTGCATCCGGATTACACGCGGCCGACGGATTCGCAAGAATTATTCGCGCTGGACGGATTGCCGGGAAGACTGGAGCCGCGCGATCCGAACCAGCCGCCGGAAGATGCGTACGCCGGAAACACGGATCGCCACGATCCAGTATTGTCGCCGCTTTTTGCGGATTTGAAGGGTTGGCCGCCGAGTTTGCTGGTGACCAGCACACGGGACTTATTGCTGAGCGATACGGCGATGTTTCATCGAGCGCTTTTGCGGGCCGGAGTTGACGCGCAACTTGTTGTCTACGAGGCGCTGCCGCATGCGTTTTGGTATCACTACCAGTTACCGGAGACGCAGGAGGCGCTGGGCTTGATGGCGAGGTTTTTTGAAGAGAAGGTGGGACGCTGATTTGGGAGCTTGATGTAGCAGAACAGACACAACGGGCGCATCGCGGACGGGTTTTTAGCAAGAGGCTGGAGACGGGAGGGGCGAGCCCCTCCCCTACAATGGAGTTTTTCGAGCAGGTTAGGACGATGGAGTTTTTGGAAGCAGGTTTAGGACGACCTGGAACCAAAAGTTCGGCTGATAGCGGATTTGCACCGGGACGCCACGCAGGGCGCCTTGGGTGCCGAGCACAATCGTGAAATACACGCGCCTACCGGTTACTTGGTTCGCGGAAACAAAATCGGCCTGGAGAAGCTGGTCGTACGAGTTCTGGGTCAGCGTCCCACCTTTTGCGGAGTTCACCTTCACATCCAACTTTCGAACCGGCTCGAGGCGTTCGAGTGTCAGCACATCCACCTGCGCGTCGTACACATAACACAACGACCGGGGCGCTTTGACGCCCTCGATCGCGGCATCGTCCAATTGCGAGACGGCGCCGAGGAATTCGCCGGCGCGAGGGCAGCCGGGCGGACTGTCCAGGGTGCGCGGCGGACTGTCCGACGTGCTGAGTTTTTCCAGCATGATGGGCTCGGCTTCGGCGTATTGGTGGAGGTTGTAGTCTTCGCTGGATGCCAGGGGCACGACCAGGGAAATGGCACGCCCGCTCTCGACGCGGCTGAGAATGCCGGTAAATTGATGCTCGCCGCCATTTTTCTCTTTGCGTAGCTCTTCCTGCATCTCGGAGATGGACTTCCCTTTTGAAGATTTCATGAATCCGAAGAACGCGCTAGCGGTCACATCGTCCGTTTTTGCAGGATGGATGGCGGGATCCTTGTGCCAGACCACCTCCGTGCCGGCGCCCCAGCGGTTGATGGCGCGCGGGGCTTTGGCGGGGTCGGAGCCGAACAACACCTGAAGAAGTTCCTGGCGGGGATCGGTTTTGGAAACACCCATGCGGATGTAGCCGCCACCGACATCGTCCTTGCCGGCCCAGAAGAATAGCAGGCGCACGCGCGCGGTCATCACGTAGTTCAACTCGGCGAGGTCGCGAGGGGCGCTGCGCACCCAGCCCAGCGCTTCCACGATCGGCACACGATCAGCGTCGGTGGTTTTTGCCAATTGCGGAAGGAATAAAGAAAGGATGACCAGAAGGATTGAGAATCGAGACGCGCTGGTCACAGTTGGTGGACTCTGCGGCGCGGCAATGTGCGGAACAATTCGTGCACGGTGCCGCCAAGCTACAACAGAGTTGTTACGGAGGATTGACGGAAAATTGAAATAAGAAAAATATTTTCGTAATAACGTGTTACAGAGCGTCATCGTAAGCTCAATCGTGCAAATCTCTCCATCGCAGGCATGCGCACCACCGGCGCAGCATTCTATTCTAAACCCTCCTGCCAGCAATCATCATAGCGCAACACATCTCACCGTAAGAGAAGCTTTCCTGTTGCTCTTACGGCACCCGGCCAAATATCTGCTGCACCGCTGGAACTGGAAATCGGCGGTGCTGAGTTCCCTACTGCGAGCGTCGCTATTTTTCGCGACGAATCTGGCGGCGGGATTGCCGGCGGCGATTGCGGCGATGAAGAGCGAGCTCGTTTTTCGAGGAGTCACTTCGGGGTTCTATGGCGCGCTGACCGAGGCCTTTCGCGAAGCAGAGCCGCCGTGGGAGGCGGTACTGACGGTAATGTTCCTGCTGCCGCTCGCCAATCACTCCGTTGAGCTGCTGGTTCACTGGATACGCGGCACACAGAAATTGCTTCCGAGCATTCTGGCGTCCGTGATCCTGACGGCGTTCTCGACTCTATTTAACTTCTACGTGATGCGCCGGGGAGTTTTGATTGTCGGCGCCGGCCGTCATTCGCTGGGTAAAGACTTGTTGACGCTGCCGCGGCTCGTGGTGGATTTTGTGACTTGGATTCCGCGCTTTGTGATTCGCCGTGCAACACGGAGGCAGGGTTCCGGACGTCTTGATGGCGATTAAGACGCTGCACATCACCAATTCCTATCATCCCACTTCGGGCGGCATCCGAACTTTTTATCATGCGCTACTCGACGCCGCGAACCGACACAAGCGTTTCGTGCGCCTGGTGGTCCCCGGCGCAGAGACATCCATCGAAGAAGTTGGGGAATTCGGACGCATCTATCACGTAAAGGCACCCCATGTGCCTATCCTCGATTCCCGCTATCGATGGATGTTGCCGCATGTTTACGCGTGGCCTTACGACAGTCCGCTGCGGCAGATTTTGGCCGCGGAGCGCCCAGATCTGGTGGAAGTCTGCGACAAGTTCTGGCTGCTCTACTTGTCGGGTGCTCTGCGTCGCCAATGGATTCCAGGCGTGCCCGTGCCGGTGATCGTGGGTCTCACCTGCGAGCGTCTGGACGACAATATGCGTTCGTATGTGAGCGGCGGATGGGCGTCGCAACGCGTGTGCGAGCGCTACATGCGCACGTGTTACGTGCCAAGGTTCGATTTTCATGTCGCGGCCTCGGACTATATCGCCATCGAGGTGCGCCGGCTTCTTCCGGAACGCCTGCGCGATCGCCTCCGCGTTTGCCCGATGGGGGTAGATTTCGAGACGTTCGACGGTCCGCTGAATGGGTGCGGCATGCGTCAGGAACTGCTGCGCCGGGCCGGCGGTGACGGAAGGACCGTGCTGCTTCTTTATGCCGGCCGATTGTCAAAGGAGAAAAATCTGTCGGTGCTGCCGCGTATGCTGGCAAAGCTCGCGGGCCGAACGCGCTCTGACTATCGCTTGATCATTGCTGGTGACGGGCCGTGCGCGAAAGAGCTACGGGATTCGCTGGAGGAACTCGCGCCGGGACGCAGCTTGTTCCTCGGACACTGCCAGCGCCAAGACCTTCGGGGGCTTTATCCTGCCGCCGACATTTTCATTCATCCGAATCCTCGCGAGCCATTCGGCATTGCGCCCCTGGAGGCGATGGCAGCGGGCTTGGCGCTGGTCGCTCCCGCTTCCGGCGGAGTGCTCACCTATGCCAACACCGGCAACGCCTGGCTGGCTGAGAATACTGCGGAGGCGTTTGCTGTGGCGATAGAAAGCGTCCACGCCGACAGTGAGATTATGAGCGGAAGATTGCCAGGGCGCGGCGGATGGCCGAAGAGTTCTCATGGACGCGGGTAACCGCCAACTATTTCCAGCTCTACGATAAGTTCCACGAGTGGTTTGGTTCGCGAGGGTCTGCGCAACGAGGCGGGAAGGCAGTCGTGTGTTCCGGACGGAAACACTTCGGAAATGGGTTCGCTCGAGGCGCGCTGAACGGGGCATGAAAAGGGGGCCATTTGAGGCCCGTTTTGTGTCGTATGAATCACGACGCGAGCGAATGTTAACCGCAGAGTCATAGATAGGTAACACGTGCTCCTTAGCGTTAAACATACGTTGTTGGGAGCGTGTGTTATGCAGAGTGGCGCAACTCTCGTCGTAAAGCACGACCGAATTCCGGAAACCTCCGGAAAGTTCCGTTCCGGCGTATCCCTTCACAGCCATACGATGCATTCGCGCGAATACCTGGGGCGGCTGCCGCATTACATTGCCAAGATTCCGGTAGCCTCCTATGTAATCGAGCGCGAAGTGGGGTGGATGCATCTTTATGAAGGCCGGACCATCGACTTCGGCAAGATGTATTGGACGCCGCCGCTGTCACCGCGCGAGGCATTTGATCTGGAGCGGAAGCAGGTGGAAGATAAGCTGGGCCTGCAGGCGCTGGTGTCGCTGTCCGATCACGACAACATCGAAGCGGGTCTGCATCTGCAAATGCTAGAGCGCACCAAGCGCGTTCCGGTCTCCGTGGAGTGGAGCGTTCCCTACGATCAAACGGTTTTCCACCTGGGAGTGCACAATCTTCCCCTGAGTCGAGCGACCGCCTGGATGGAAGAGTTGGCGCGATTCACGGCCAATCCGCGAACCGACGTGTTGCGGCAGTTGCTTCACGAGTTGAATGCCGAGCCCTCCGTACTGCTCATCTTGAATCATCCGTATTGGGACGCGGAAAGCGTCGGCCCCGACCAACATCGGGATTCGCTCGCGATCTTCTTGCAGAAATACGGGCACCTGCTGCACGGCCTCGAATTCAATGGCCTGCGTTCGCGTAACGAAAATGAGCAAGTGTTGAAACTCAGCAAGACGACCGACCTGCCGGTCGTGTCGGGAGGTGACCGTCACGGCTGCGAACCCAACGCCGTGCTGAATCTCTCGGCCGCAGCCACCTTCGCTGATTTTGTGGATGAGATCCGGCTGGAGCATGGCACCCACGTCGTGCTGATGCCGCAATATTTCGAGCCGCTACGTCTTCGTTTGCTAGAAGGCGCCTGGCACGCATTGTGCGACGCCCCCGGTGAATTTGGGCGGGCGCACTGGATGACTCGCGTGTTCATCCCGGGAAAGGACGGCGCGCCTCGTCCGTTGTCCGATTTTATGGGCACGCGATTTCAGCGCGTGGTGGATGCATTCCGGTGGATTATGGCGCTTCTGGCCAACCCCAGGATGCGGCCCGCGGTGCGCCTAGCGTTTCCCGGAAACGAAGAGGGGGGCTTATGACCCCGCAGCCGCGGGTCGCGTTGTTTTGCGAGACGTTTCACGAGGTCAACGGCGTGGCGCTCACCGCGCGGCAGCTGGTGGACTTTGCCAAACGCCGCGCGCGTCCTTTCCTGGCGGTCCTCGGAGGACCACGGGTGGCGCAATTTACCGAGGGCAGCGTTACGCATCTGGAATTGCCGAGATGCTGGGCCAGCTTCGGCATCGAGCGCGATTTGCGTTACGACTTGTTTCTGTGGCGGCATCTAGGCGTGGTTCACCGCGCTTTGACGCGATTCCGGCCCGACGTGATCCATGTGACCAGCCCCGGGGAATTTGGGCAAATCGGCGCCTACCTGGCGCACACGCTACGAATTCCCCTAGTCGCTTCCTGGCACACGAATCTTCACCAGTTTGCCGCCAGGCGATTACAGAAGCTGCTGACATTTCTCCCCGCCGGCCCCTTGGAGGGTGTCACGTCTTGGGTGGAACGTGCCGCCCTTGTTCCATTGTTGCGTTTCTATCGAATCGCTCGCGTGACCTTGGCGCCGACACTCACCCAGGTGCGTTGGCTGGAAGAGGCTATCGAGCGGCCCGCGTTCCTGATGCCTCGCGGAGTGGACTGCGAACAGTTTCATCCGCGGCAGCGTTCGGTGAACGACGGCGTGCTGCGGCTCGGTTACGTCGGCCGCGTCACACCAGAGAAACGCGTCCATTTTCTGGTGGACATTGAGCAGGCGTTGTTAGCCGCGGGTCACAGGAACTTTTCGATTCTCGTGGTGGGCGATGGAAACGAGCGCGCCTGGCTCGAACGGAATCTGCGGCACGGAGTTTTCACCGGCGTGCTGCGCGGACAGTTTCTCGCGGAGGCCTACGCCAACATGGATCTATTCGTGTTTCCATCGCAGACTGACACGTACGGTAACGTGGTCCAGGAAGCCGCGGCTTCCGGCGTGCCTGCGATTGTGACCACGTGCGGTGGCCCGCAATGCCTAATCGTCCCGGGAGTGACGGGATTCGCAACGGAGAATGATCAAGAGTTTGTGGACCGAGTCCTGAAGCTCGTCACAGAGCCCGCACGCCTGCGCACCATGGGCACCGCCGCGCGTCAAAACATTCTGGCGGCATCGTGGGACGCCGCACTCGAAATGACCTATTCGGCTTACCGGTTCTGCGGAGACACCGCCACCGCCGCTCGAACCGCGGGGTCCGCGACCGTCCTGGCCAGGCCCCAGGTGCCGGCAGTCTAATCTGAGTCATTTGAGGAACCACTGAGAGGTCAGACGGCGATGTAACCGACGACGCGGTTTCGACGCTGGGCGTCCCAGTTTCGGTGCCGCGCAGGAGCGATTTTGCTGAAGCGCTTAGCAGTACAGGCTTCGGTGGGCGGGGCGGTCGATCCGAAAGGTTCGGGTGGCCAAGGAGCCATCCGTGATGAGCGCGTTGGCTGGAAAGTGGGAGCGACGGACCTTGCAGAAGGGACTGGTGCGCCGTAGCTTTCCGTTGCGCCCCACTTCGCCGGTGAAGACCACGCCGCCGCGATTGTCGATGATGACCAATTTGAAAGGCGGCGAAAACTTGCGGGTCTCCGTGGAGCGAACGATACGCGCCATCTCGGAAATCAATCCGCCGACTATGGCTTGATAGCTTACCGGCGCAAGCGTTTCCTGGCGCGGGGCGCTGAGTTTCAGCCCGGATGAAACATTCACTGTTTTCATAAAGCACTCTCCCGAAATCGCAAGACGCAACACTCGTTCACGCAAAACCTGCAAACCGCTGTGCTGCTAAAACCGCCCCCTCGTTCGCGCCAAGGAGGCTACCGGCGCGAACGGGAAGCGGAAGGTCCGGGGTGTTATGAGGAGCCTGATATAGGCGATTCTTGCGAAACAGCGGAGCGCTGTCAAGGGCAAAGTTAACGCTAATTCATTGAGGATTAGCGATAACCCTAGAAAGCCCTCCGAGACGCCTTTTGGGGCCTGCAAATGTGTTATTCTTCGGCTCCATGAGCGCCACGCTGTCGGACATCGCCAAGGACTTGAACATCTCGATCGTGACGGTCTCGAAGGCCCTCCGCAACAAGGGACGCATCAGCGCGCGCACCCGCAATCGCGTGCTGAAACGCGCCAAAGAACTCGACTACCGGCCGAATTGGGTGGCGCGAAGCCTGGTGACCCGCCGCACCTACACGATTGGACTGCTCCTGCCGGACTTCACGCATCCCTTTTTCGCCGACATCGCCAAGACCATTGCGGAAACCGTGCGCCCCCGTGGCTATCACGTGATCATCTCCTATTTCGAAGAGGATCCTGACCTGGAGAGGATTGAAGCGGATTCTCTGCTGGCGCGGCGAGTGGATGGATTGATTCTGGCATCGTCGCAGTCACCGGACCGACTGGAATTGTTCGAGGAGTTGCGCGCGCGAAAAATGCCGGTAGTTCTGATCGACCGGCCGATCGAGGGTGTTCGGGCGAGCTTCGTGGGAGTAGATAACGAAGCGGTGGGGAAACTAGCGACCACGCACTTGATCGAACGTGGTTGCCGGCGGATCGCTCATCTGCGCGGCCCCAAGATCGGGCTGGCCGCGAAACGCCTGAATGGTTACACAGCGTCGTTGAAGAAGAATCGACTTACGGTCCTTCCGGGGTACGTTGTGGATGCGGGCTTTCAAGATCACAGCGGATATCAGGCGATGAAGAAACTGCTGGCGGCAGGGCCCCCGCCCGATGGCGTTTTCTGCTACAACGACCCGGTGGCCATTGGTGCGATGAAGGCGCTGCGCGAAGCAGGACTAAGAGTGCCAGAGGACGTCGCGGTAGTCGGGGCGGGCAACGTGCACTATTCGGATGCACTGGCGGTGCCGCTGACGACGATCGATCAGAAGACGCGCGAAATTGGCGCTCGGGCCGCGGAATTGTTGTTGGAGCAAATTGGATCGAAGCGCGCGGTGCGTCCGGAGAAGATCCTGATCGTTCCCGAATTGGTAGTACGAAAATCGACGCAACGTCCGGGTATCGAGGGTTGATCCCGATAGCGTTTGCATGCCTCGACCAGCAACGAGCGATTCCGTCGATCGTGGGGTCGATGCGCCATCTTCCCCACTCTCATCGTTGTCGTTTTCGCTCTCCTCGTTCTTTCGGAAAATGGTATTCCGGCACAACCTCCGTTGATACGTTCTGCAATTTGAAACTATCTGGAAAAGCCTCGCTGCCATTTCGCACCTGAGAACCAGTGAATGATTGACCGAGTGCGCGGCAGCGCTTACCATCGAGTTTCACACTCCATCGTGGACGGTCAACTCATCGCGCACTACCGGATTCTCCGCAAGGTTGGCGGCGGAGGCATGGGTGTCGTGTATGAGGCTGAGGACACGAAACTTGGACGGCGCGTCGCGCTGAAGTTCTTGCCACCGGAGACAGATCGCGATGTTACCGCGCTGGAGCGATTTTTGCGGGAGGCGCGGGCGGCTTCTGCCCTCAACCATTCGGGAATCTGCACGATCCACGCGATCGAAGAGCACAACGGGCAAGCGTTCATCGCGATGGAGTTGCTCGAAGGGCAGCCATTGGACAAGTTGCTCGCGGCAGGATCACTTCCCATTCCACGGACGGTCGAGATCGGGATTCAACTGGCGGACGCGCTGGATGCCGCGCACAAAAAAGGAATTGTTCACCGCGACATCAAGCCCGGCAATATTTTCGTAACCGAACGCGGCACCGCCAAGATTCTGGATTTCGGGCTGGCGAAGCTGCTGAAAGACCGCGATGAAGGTGCTGGCGGCGAGACCATCGGCGATTCCACCAATCTTCTGACTAGTCCCGGGACTGCGGTTGGCACCATTGCCTATATGTCGCCGGAACAAGCGCGCGGTGAAGAACTGGATGGGCGCAGCGACTTGTTTTCGCTGGGCTCGGTGCTCTATCAAATGGTGACGGGGAAGCAGCCGTTTCCCGGCTCGACCAGCGCGGTTGTGTTCGACAAAATCCTACACAGCGCGCCTGTCGCTCCGATCACGCTGAATCCGGCAGTGCCGCCGGAATTCGAACGCATCCTGAACAAGGCACTGGAGAAAGATCGCGACGTCCGCTACCAGGTCGCGGCTGAGCTTCGCGCGGACCTGAAACGCCTGCAGCGAGAGACCGATTCCGGGCGGACCGCCGCGGCTCAATCAACTGCGCGCCGTGCCGCGGCGATCGACACCGCCACGGTGCCAGCCGAGGCGCCACCGAGCACGCCGAAGTCGAGCGGCTCGGTCCTTGTGGAAGCGGCACGCAAGAACAAGCTCGGGGCGGCGCTCACGTTCACCCTGATCGCGATCGTCGGTGCGGCGGCCGCATTCGGGATCTACTCGCTGGTGGATCGCGGGAAACACGTGCCGTTCGAACATTTTTCCATCGAGAACCTCACCAACAACGGCCACGTATCGCTGGCGGCGCTCTCTCCCGATGGAAAATATTTGCTGCACGTCCGGGATCAGGACGGACTACAGTCGTTATGGCTGCGCCATATCCCCACGGGCAGCAACACGCAAATCGTGCCACCGACAGCAACGCGCTACGCTGGCTTGACCTTTTCCCCTGACGCCAACTACATCTACTGCGTCCGGCGCGACGAGTCCGAACACACCATCGCGGCGTTGTACTCCGCGCCCATGCTCGGAGGCACGCCCCGCCTTTTGATCAAGGACGTTGACAGCCCCATCACCTTCGCACCCGACGGAAAGAAATTCGCCTACCTTCGCGAACACCACGACACACCAAATTTCGATCTGTTTCTCGTAAATGCGGACGGCTCGCCAGACCGAACTTTATTCAGTAACACTATGGTGCCCACCGACAGCGATGTTCCCGTTTGGCTGCCCGAAGGCAAGACTATCGTCATCCCCATTGTGCAACCTACCGAAGACTCGCTGGGCGGCCTCCTTTCGGTTGACGTCCCGAGCAGTAAGCGACACGAAGTTGCGTTGACCGCTGATCGCGTTTACTACGAACCTGCCTGGTTTCCGGGAACCGACGGTCTGCTGGTCTCCTCGACCTCGGTCGAGCGAGGCCTGCTGCAAAGGCAGTTGGGCTTTCTGAGTTACCCCAAGGGCGACTTCCGCGCTATCACCACGGACACCAACAACTATTTTCATCCGAGCGTATCCGCCGATGGTAAAACCATTGCTGCCGAACAAGTTCAATCGATTTACACACTGAGCGTAGCGGCCGCAACGAAGCCGGATGACCTTCGCCCGGTTCCCTTGATGTCGCACGAGGATACTGGCCTGTGGAACTGGACCTCGGACGGCAAAATTTTGGTTCCACAGGGCGGCGAAATCCGCCTTCTGAATCCCGCAGGCGGCGAATCGGTCGTCTTATCCGACAAAAAGCGCCTGCCACTGCAGACCAGACCGTGTGGAAAATATGTAGTATTCCGGTCGATTACCAGAACCGGTGGCGCCTCCGTCGATTTGTGGAGGACCGACATGGCCGGGTCCAGCCAGGCACAACTGACATTTGGGAGAAATGAGCAGGACCCGCAATGTTCGCCCGACGGGAAATGGGTTTACTACGTCGCGACCCAGGAAAACGCAGCCCTGAAGCGGATCCCCGTCGAGGGCGGAACGCCTGAAACCATGATCGAAGAACCCTCAGCTGGATACAACCTCTCTCCGGACGGCCAATTGGTAGCGACCCTCGACATCCGCGAGCTCGATCACAAACTGGTACTCAATGTCTTCAGCATCGCGGACAAGAAGACCACCTATCACAACGTCGATCCCAGGGCATCGGAACCCATTAGCTTTGCGCCCACGGGAAACGCGATCGTGTATAAGGTGCGGGAGAAAGGTATCGACAACCTGTGGATGCAACCGCTGGATGGTTCAGCCTACAAGCAGCTCACGCACTTTACCGCGGAGCGCATCGTACGCTTTGCTTTTTCACCGGACGGCTCCCAAATTGCGATCGAACGCGGGCATAACGATTCTGACGCGGTCCTGCTGCGCGACACACCTCAGTAGTCGCAACAGGCGTCATCACAACTACACAAAAATTACTTGGGTTCGCCCGTGGGGCTGGAACTTCCGCCAGGCGAGGTATTCGCGTTGGCCTTCGCGAAATAGCCGCGGCGCGCCCGGACCTGGTAGCCCTTATGATCAGGGGTTTCTATGCGAATGCGGTGATATTTGCCGTCCAGAATGGAGTTCGTCGGAATGTATGCGATCGAATATTGGTTGCGCAATTCGTCGCCAATATCCTGAAACGATTGATCGAGATCATCTACGTGATACGGGAAAAACGCGCGGCCACCGGTTTCTTCGGCAAGGTCGGCGAGGATTTTGTCACCCTCGGTCAGATGCGTCTTGCGATCGGCCAGCTTATCTGGATTGGTCTGCGACAGCTGGATCCACTCCGTGCTGGTGCTGATCGTGTAAATGACCACGCTGTAGCGCTGCGCCATTTCAATGGCTTCCGCCCGCGTATGATTCGAAAGATTGTCGTCGCCGTCGCTGATCACGATCATGACGCGTCGCACCACGTCGGGCGCATCGCCGGGAGGCCGCGGCGGATGACTCAGTTCCTTATCGCACGCGGTATAAATGGCGTCATAGACCGCCGTGCCGCCACCAGCGCGCGTCTTGACGATTTCGTCGCGCAGTCGCCCGGCATCATCGGTGAAGGCCTGCAACACGCTGGGCTCGTCGTCGAAGGTCATCACGAACGCTTGGTCTGTATTGTGGCGTAGAACCGAAAACAGGAACGAGGTGGCCGCATCCTGCTCAAATTTAAGCCGGTCGCGGATGCTGTTGGAGGTATCCATCAGCAAGCCGATGCGGAGGGGCAGGTCGGTCTGCCTGCTGAAATAGCGAATCGTTTGCGGGGTCTTGTCGTCGGAGATTTTGAAGTCGCTTTTCTCGAGATCAGGAACCAGCTTATTGCGGCGATTCAGCACCGTGAAAAGCACGTCAACGAGGTTCACGGTCTGCGTGATCCTGGCTTGATTCTGCGCCGAAGTTTCGGGGGGCGGTGGCGGTGGACCCCCTTGTTGCTGGGTACCGGAACTGGGCGTGGGCTGTTGCGCTCGATACGCGACGGCTGTGAAGACGAGCGTCATCGCCAAGAGAGCGGAAATCCGTAAAGGTCGCATGTGGATTGATTATAGGTAGTCGCCGAGTGCAGCGTCAATTCGTTGCGGATCATCGCCGGCGCCCACGGCGAGTTCCCGCAGGAAGGCTTGTAGCTGTTGCGGCAGCGGAGCCCGCAGATCAATCCATGCGCCAGTGCGCGGGTGCGTGAACCCAAGTCTTGCGGCGTGAAGGAAATTTCGCCCCAGCGGCGGCAGCGCGGTTTTGCCCACTTCCAATTGCGCAGCTGCCCCGTAGAGCGCGTCACCGACCACCGGATGAAGCACCGTCGAGAAGTGCACCCGAATCTGGTGCGTCCGCCCGGTATGCAGCTGCACTTCGACGAGCGTGGTCGTATCGATCCGCGCAAGGACGCGCCAGTCCGTGCGAGCCTCGCGCGCATCCGCAAGCACGGCACTGCGCCGCGCGGTCATACGCACGCGCCGCTTGGGATCGCGGGCAATGGCCAATTCGATCCGCCCACGGTCTTCCCTCAACAAGCCTTCGACGAGAGCGATGTAAGTTTTCTTAACACTCCGCTGCCGAAAGGCCTCCCCCAACTTCGCGTGTGCCGCGTCATTCTTGGCAACCAGAATGATGCCGGAGGTATCTTTGTCGAGGCGATGAACGATTCCCGGACGCAGCGCATCGCCGCCTTTCGACAGCGTCTGCCCACGGCCCAGTAATGCATTCACGAGCGTGCCGCTCGGATTTCCTGCGCCGGCATGGACGACCATGCCCGCCGGCTTGTTCACCGCAACTACGTCGTCGTCCTCGTAAACGACATCCAGCGGGATGGATTCCGCTTCCGCGCGCATCGGCGGCCGCGGCTGTACCTCCACAGTAATGCGCTCTCCGCCATGGAGACGATAGGAGCCTTTCGCGGCGCGCCCGTTCATGAGAATGAGCGCCGCGTTGATCAATTCCTGCACGCGCGTGCGGCTCAGATCCGTACAACGCGAGGTGACCACGCGATCCAGCCGCTCGCCGGCTTCTTCAGGAAGAACAACGAAATCGTGCTTCATGTTGTGAGTGGTATCGGTGATATCAGCTTACTTCGTGTTCGGAAACTTCGGGCGCGTGGTGTTTGGCACCGAAAAGCACATCCAGAATGATCAGCGCCGCGCCAATGGCGATGGCGGAATCAGCAACGTTGAATGCCGGATAGTGATAATTCCCAAAGCGCACTTCGAAAAAATCGGTAACCGCCCCGTGAAAGATGCGGTCGGTAACATTCCCCGCCGCTCCGCCCAGCAGCAGTGCGAGCCCCGCCGCGGTCAACGTACCGCCGCTGTGCCCGGCGGCAAAGAGCCACGCCAGCGCCCCTATAACGATGACGGATCCTCCGATCAGAAATACCCGCGTCCAAGGAGAAGAAGAATCCGCGAGCACCCCGAACGCGATACCCGGGTTGCGGCTATTCACCAGATAAATAAAATTGTGAACGATCTCCTGCCGCCAGCCTTCGAACGTCTGCGTCTCAAACCACGCCTTCGTCGCGCGGTCCAGCAACACAATGCCGAGCGTCAGCCAGAGCCACCGCAACCGTTTTGGAATGATCAAAATCGCTTCTCCTGCTCCAGCATCAGTTCGAAAGCTCCGCTAGCCGCCGCGGGCGGCGTCTGCGGCAAAATGTAGGGCGCGCTTCAGCGCGTCCCTCCGATCTCACCTCAGCGGCTCTACGCGGCCTCTTCCGTTGCCCCTTCGATTTCCGCCAGCGCCTCCGTGCAACGCTCGCAGATCGTCGGATAACGCAGGTTTTCGCCAACATGCGTCGAATAATTCCAGCAGCGCTCGCATTTCGCGCCGTCGGCTTTCTGAATCGTAACTTCCAACCCAGGAATCACGTCGGAACGATAGTCTCCCGCTCCGGCCGTCAAAAAATCCACCTGCGAAACAATAAACAACCCCGGAAGCAAAGGCAGGTACTGCTTGAGCTTGGCCTTGAGCTCCAGCTCCGCGTTCAGCAAAACCTTCGCCTCCAAACCCGAATTGATCTTCTTTTCATTGCGAGCCGCCTCCAGCGCTTTCAGCACTTCCCCGCGCACCTTCGAAAGCAACTCCCACACCGCCACCTGTTTGGACGCAATCCCCGCGCGAAGTTCTTGCTCCTCGCTGAACAAAGCCATATGCACGCTTTCGTGCTCTCCCGAAGTCTTCGGCAGGTACTTCCAGATTTCCTCCGCGGTGAAGACCAGGATCGGCGCAATGAGCCGCACCAGCGCCCCGGTAATTTTCCATACCGCGGTCTGCGCGGAGCGCCGCGATTTACTCTTCGCGGCCTTGGTATACAAGCGATCCTTCAATACGTCGTAGTAAAACGAGCTGAGATCGACGACACAGAAATCGTGAATAGCGTGATAGACGCGATGAAAATCATACCCTGCGTACCACTCGCGGCATTTCTTCACCAGATCGGCGGTACGCTCCAGCATCCAGCGATCCATTTCATCCAACCGATCGTTGGGCAGCGCGTCGCGCGTAGGGTCGAAGTCCGCAAGATTGCTCAACCCATATCGAAACGTATTGCGAATCTTTCGGTAAGCATCGCTGAGCTGCGTCATCACCCGCTCGCTCATCTTTACGTCCGCCTGATACTCCACCGACGCCACCCACAGCCGCAGCAGGTCAGCGCCCCACCGTTCACAAATTTCCGCTGGATAAAGCGTATTGCCCAGTGATTTCGACATGGGCTGGCCCTTTTCGTCCAGCGTCCACCCATGCGTGACCACCCCTTTGTACGGCGGGTTATTCCGAATGCCGATGCCGATCAGCAGCGAGCTGTGAAACCACCCGCGATATTGATCCGGGCCTTCCAGATAAACGTCGGCGGGCCATTCCGGTCCCTTCAAGACCGCAAGGTGCGAAGATCCAGAATCGAACCACACATCCAGGATGTCGTTTTCCTTCCGCCACTTCGTCGCGCCGCACGAGCATTTGGTTCCCGCGGGCAGCAACTCTTCCGGCGCGTGCTTGTACCAGGCGTCCGCACCCTCTTTCTCAAACCACTTCACGACGTTACGCAGCGCCGCAAAATCCTCCAGGCGAGCATTGCAAGCATCGCAATAAAAAACAATGATGGGCACGCCCCAGAAACGCTGTCGCGAAACGCACCAGTCCGGGCGCTCGGCAATCATTTCGTACATGCGGTCTTCGCCCCACGAGGGAATCCACGTCACGCCGCGAATTTTTTCGAGCGTCTCCTGGCGCAGGTTCTGGCTGGCACCGTGCGCAGCCTGGTCCATGCCGATGAACCACTGCTCGGTGGCGCGAAAAATCACCGGGTTATGGCAGCGCCAGCAGTGCGGATAACTGTGCTTGTAGCTGTGATGGCCAAGCAGGGCGCCGCGTTCACCTAGCAGCTTCACGATAATCGGGTTTGCGGTGAATACATCCTTCCCTTTGTACTCAGGCAGCCCTTCCAAATACACGCCACGATCATTGATCGGCGCGGCGATCTCCAAACCGTATTTCTGCCCGGTGTTAAAGTCGTCGACGCCGTGGCCGGGAGCCGTGTGCACGATGCCACTTCCTTGATCGAGCGTCACGTAGGTGGCGAGCACTCCCGGCACCTGGATCGGCAGAAACGGGTGCTGGAACTTCATGCCCTCGAAGTCGCGGCCCTTGTAGGTGGCGCGAACCGTGGCGTCCGCAATGCTGCACTCGGCCTGCAAAGCCGCGACGCGATCCGCCGCAAGCAATAGCGCGCCTCTCTCGGTGTCCACGACTACGTAATCAAAATCCGGATGAAATGCCAGCGCCCGATTGTGAGGAATCGTCCAGGGAGTCGTCGTCCAGATCACCGCGCTGGCGTCGCTGCCCAATTTCGGGGCTTCGCCCTTGCCGCCTCCCACCACCGCAAACTTCACCCAGATCGACGGGCTGACGTGATCCTCATACTCGACTTCCGCTTCGGCGAGCGCAGTAGAATCGTGAAAGCACCAATAGACCGGCTTGCGCCCGCGATAGACGTAGCCCTTCTCCATGAAATCCAAAAACGCGCCCGCGATGACCGCCTCATAATCGAAATTCATCGTCAAATAAGGCTCATTCCATCGCCCAAAAATCCCCAGCCGCTTGAAATCTTTTTTATGCTGCTCCACAAAGCGCGCTGCAAATTCTCGGCACAACGCCCGGAATTGCGCCGGCGGCACTTTGCCCTTTCCGCCAAGTTCCTTCTCCACCTTCGTTTCAATCGGCAGGCCGTGGCAGTCCCACCCAGGAACGTAGGGCGCGTAGTGCCCCGCCATGCTCTTGGTCTTGACGACCAGATCCTTCAAAATCTTGTTCAGCCCCGTCCCCAGATGAATTTCGCCCGTCGGATAAGGCGGCCCGTCGTGCAGCACAAACAACGGCTTCCCTTTGCGTGCCTCCAAAATTCGCTCGTAGAGACGCGCTTCCTCCCACGCCGCCAACTGCTTCGGCTCGTTTTGCGGAAGGCTGGCTTTCATGGAAAACTCAGTTTTAGGAAGATTGAGCGTTTTCTTCAGTTCGAGTGGCTCGGCCATGGATCGATCGGATCAATTCCCTTCTTTTGCCCGTCAGTTCCCTCAAGTATGTCATGGGGGGAAACATCGGAAGGCAGCGTGATCACGTATGTTACAATGAACGGCAAGCAGGTGTCAGCCGGTAGAGGGTGCAACCAATCCGGCCCCACCAGAATCGTACCTGCGATACCACCGTATTGCGGATATTTGCGTCTATAATTAAGGTAGGGGTGAGTTAGGGGAGCACGTGCCGAGCAATTTTATTAACCTTTTGCCGCCAGATCTGAATAAGCCGAGCGCTTCGAATCCCAACGCGCAGCCTCCCACACCCGTCCCCGCTTCCGCCGTCCCCAGTTTCCAGACTCCAGAGCGCGTGGTCACTGACGGCTTTTGGTCCAACCTCAAACAGTTCCTGACCGAAAAGCCCATCAAGGTAAACCCCAACGTGCGTTCCACCCTTATGCCGGACCAATACGGCGGCGGGTTCAACGAAAATCTGAAGGATTTTTTCAGTTCAAGGCCTGTGCCGAAAGGCCCAATGAACAGCCGCCTGGCCGTGAATTGGGGAGCGAACTTCGGCGGCTTCGGCTACCGCATCAAGGAATTCTTTTCGCCGTCAAAGGTACCACCACTCCCGCCGGGCATTCAGCCGGTAAAAGTGAATGACATCTGGTCAAAAGACGAGAATTTCGGCTGGACCCAGGTCATCGCCTTCGGTCTTCACATCCTCGTGATTGTGCTGCTGGTTGTTCCGCTCATCTGGTGGAAGGAACAGCCCACCGCCGCGAAAAACAAGCTCGACGTGACTCCCCTCGACATTTCGCCGTACATGGCCAAGTTACCCGCCGGCGCAACCAAAGCCGGTGGTGGCGGCGGAGCCAACGACCATACCCTGACTCCTCCGAATAAGGGCCGGCCGCCCAAGTTCAAGTGGACGCAGTTCACTCCACCGCAAATTAAGATTCAAAACGAGCATCCTAAGCTCGCGATGGACCCCTCCCTGTTGGGGCCTCCGGACCTCAAGATTAGTGGCCCGAATGGTCTTGGTGATCCGTTGGCCAACGCGCTTTCCGATTCGCTCGGGCATGGCAACGGTACCGGTATTGGCAGCGGCTCGGGCGGCGGTCTAGGTCCTGGCGAAGGCGGCGGCACAGGTGGCGGCGCGTTCCGCGCAGGCGTCAACGGCGTCGGCGTCCCGGTCTGCCTCTACTGCCCGATTCCCCAATACTCCGACGAGGCCCGCAAAGCCAAGTATCAGGGCACCGTCGTACTCCAGGTGACCATCACCACCGACGGCCGCGCCGTGAACATCTCTGTAGTGAAAGGCCCCGGCCTAGGTCTGGAAGAGAAAGCCATCGAAGCCGTAAAGGGCTGGAAATTCAAACCCGCAGTAGGCCCGGGCGGCAAACCTGTTGCGACAATCGTCCCGATCGAAGTCACCTTCCGCCTGTACTAATCCGGCGCACTCGCACAGGGTGACGCTAAGTCTCACAGAATCAACATTTGCAAAGGTGACAATATACTTGACACACAGACTGGTCTAATTTACGTCAGCACCTCTGATCGCCTGGTTGTCCACGCGTGGGCGATTGGGTGTGAAGCTCGCGCTCGCGTGGAACGTACTGGGTCTTCTCGCGGTGACGGACGTTGTGATTCGCGCCGTGCTGACCTCCCCCGGTCCGTTCAACCTCATCCACGTCGAAGTTTCCAATCGGATGTTCGGCACGTTCCCATTTATGTTTATCCCAGGATTCTTCGTGCCCTTGGCGGTGACGCTCCACGTTCTTGCGATACGGGCGACTATCAGCGGGCTACGCGCAGTGGGAGTTAGCAACCGAAATGCTGGCGAAACCCAAATTCAAATGCTACAACCGAAGTCGTCGTTCGCTGCCGTCACGCGACGCTTGAATTGCCGATTGAATTCGATATACCTTTGGGCGAAGATGGCCAGACACGCATCGACTATATCTCCGCAGCATGCAAGAAGGCAGAAAGCAAAGCTTCTCCGAACGTGAAAGGTTCGTTGGCGAGAAACCATTCTTGACAACAACTTCACGGCTTACAAGGACCTCAAGGGAAGAGGTAGGGACCTGTCGGATGACGGAGATGTCTTAAGAGACGGCCCTCTTCGCTTGCTTCCTCACTTTAATCCAACGCTTCTTCGCCGCCTTCACAATCGCCGCTCTGCCAGCAGCCGACAGGACGCGCTTCTTGAGAGTCACTTCGCGAATGGTCGAACGACCAAATACTTCTGGGGCAGGGCCACGAACCCATTTCCGCGCGGCGATGCTCTTCGGTAGCGGTAAACTCGATGTTACACTATCACTCCGAGTAAGCGACTTGTGGGCGTATCTTTCAATTTCGTGACCGAACGTATTGCAGTTGGCGGAGAAATCTTGTCCAAAGCCGACGTTGATCAGATCGTGGGTGCGGGCATCACCCACGTCATCGACATGCGCGCGGAATTCGATGACGACGCGCTGAACGACAGTCGCATCACGATTCTCTGGCTTCCACAAGTGGACGACGGCACGATGCGGCCTCCAGGACAATACCGAAAAGGAATTCAATTTGCCTTCCCGGCGTTGTCACTGGCGAACACCAAAGTGTTTCTGCATTGCTCCGCTGGGCTAAATCGTGGCCCTACGATGTGTTACGCGCTCTTGCGGGCATTCGGATTCTCACAGGCCGAGGCTATTTCAAGAATTCGAGCGGCACGTCCCGAAGTGGTGTTTTATGTTGTTCAAAACTATCTGGATTCCGTCGAAAGAGACTTAGCAAGCTGACGACGTTGTCGGTAGCCAATTTATGTGTAATTTTACAAGTGCGTTAAAACTCCGACCGCGGGTGGCTGTCGTAACTTTCTGCTTCTAGCGACGCGATGGTGCCGTTACTTCCCAGCAAAACGGTTTGCCGTCAAGCTCGATTGCGTTAGTTCCTTGACGTTCAGTTCCCCTTTCTTGTTCTTATCCAATCTTTCGAACTCCGCTTCCATAAACCTCATGAACTCCTGCCTGGAGACCATGCCGTTCTTGTCGGTATTCATAAGGGGCAGCAATTGCTTGACCTCGTCCTCACCAATCTCCAGTTTATTTTGCGGCTTCGGAACGGCTGCCTTTTGTGCGGCTGCATTTCCAAGCTTGGTGCCGGTCACAACCAACACTGCGATGACGACAATAATCCATAGCCAGTTTGTTCGGGTCAACATGTCTAGCTCCTTTGAACTCTTGCCTGATACGGCGACAGCACATGCGGCCTTTCAGGATCCGGTGTGTACTGGCCGGGGATGTGCACTTTCGACGTCTCGAATTTGCCGAATGTATATCCACTCGCCTTGAGCCTGTTTACGCAAAATATGCATACACCGAATCGAAATTGCTCGGCCCGGGACCCGCAGTCCAAAAAGCTAAAAACGAAAGGCGAGGTAGTCGGAGGGCTTCATGCCTCGCGGGATAGAATGAGCCGTTCCAGCCGGAGGCTATGAACGAGGAGGTACCGAGTAGGATAGGAGGATGGTTCACAGCGGAAGCGAAACTGTTGTACTCTTCAAGCCCTGATATCCAACACGGAACGCACTTGATTGGTCGGGTAGAGCAATGGCGCGTAGCGGGCTTCGAATGATGCCGACGTTTCCATTGCCCTCCCTAAAATTCCGTACGGCGGGTTTTCCCCAGTACGGCTTCCAGGCCGGTTGGTCAGACCAGGCCTTCCCGTGCGACGCAACCCTCGCGTCGAGCAGTTTGCCTGCGTCCTTCGTGCTCCCCGCTGCCCTCGTCCGATCCCCGTTCTGTGCCGGGGGACGTGGTGCGCTGGAACACCTCCGTTCGAGCGGCTTCTGCCGCTCTACCCCAGGGGCCCTCGCTCCGGTCCGGGTTCTTCTGTCCCGGTCCATCCACGCTTCATCGGCCCCATCCGCCCCACTCGCAGGCGCATCCCGACTTCACCGCTGTGCGGCTTATACCAGATGCCTTCGCTGTGCACACTACGCCTAGGCGACCTCCCAGTGGTTCCACGCTTTCGCTGCCCGTCCTTCTTGACATGCCGTCCTCTACGACCCCGGGGAGATGGCAACCGGTTTGTTCCAGACTTGCGGTTCCGACTTAGGCCTTCGCCAGGTTATGAGCGGCTCGGCTCTCCCGACCATCCTGCCATCCGCTTCACGCAGGGCCGACTTTTCGGGGCTTCCTGGTTCGCTTTTGCGGCCTGTCCAGTTGCTCGCCCCCGGTGCAGATCTGACCAGAGTTCTTCCGGCCACCGGGACTTTTACCTCCAGGCTTCCGACGAGTCGGTCACCCTTCTCGCCGCTGGGTATACCTACGACCGTCACTGGACCGTTCTGTCGAAGGGACTCTCACCCTTTGGAAAGACAGCTAGCGTTGCTGCACCATAACAATGTCGGCTCCTCGACCCGAGTAAACTTTGGTTGCTTAACGACCATAGGCTCGGAGAGTCGGAGCTCCCTGCAAAGGGAGTTTGAAGAAGTAAGCATGGTCGAAGTATTGATCGAAGAGATGTTTGGGTGTGCGCCGGGATAAACCGGTGTGGAGGTGCGGATGAAAGAGCCGTACGGTGAAGGGCCAGCAACCCACACCGGCCCTGAGTCATGCGCATGATCAGTCGCAAGGCTGCACGCGAAGCATTGATCGGGGCACATGCGGGCAGGGTATTGAGCCGCGTAATTCTCAAAAATCAGAGTGCCGACGCCGTACCCAAAGGCGGAAGGCAACACCAACAAATGCGAAATCGCGAGCACTTGCTGGACTCTGCGAGGTCGAAGACCCCTGCATGCATGGAAACTTCACACGCGAGAACCGGGAGGCCCCACTAGCGCCCGCCACGAAGTATTGAGCGGGCCGGTTGGAGAGGGTGATGAACCGCAAGTCCAACATGAACATTGGTGGGGAGTCGGACGGTCGTGTAGTACCTGCGAAGCACCCGAACAAAGGCGGCAAGCCGTCGGCGGAGGGTGCGGAGGGAAGACGACCGATCAAGGAGAACACGGAGCAGACGACCGCGTTCCAGACACAGAGTTGGGGCAACGCGTTGAGCGCCCTGCACCGTGTGCGGGAAGCAGCAAGAAGGGACAAACGGCTACAGTTCACTGCACTACTGCACCACGTCACGGTTCCTCTTCTACTAGACAGCTTCTAGGCATTGAAGCGCGACGCTGCTCCAGGAGTTGATGGACTGACATGGAAAGACTACGAGACGGACCTGGACAAGCGATTGGACGATTTACACCGACGCGTGCACCGGGGGACGTATCGAGCGCAACCTTCCAAGAGAGCCTACATACCCAAAGCGGATGGACGACAGCGGCCACTGGGCATTGCTGCCCTGGAGGACAAAATCGTCCAACAGGCGGTGGGAACAGTCCTTGGGCAGATCTACGAAGAGGACTTTCTGGGATTCTCGTACGGGTTCCGGCCTGGGCGAAGTCAGCACGATGCGCTGGATGCGCTATGGATCGGGATCATGAGGAAGAAGGTGAACTGGGTGCTAGACGCGGACATTCGTGACTTTTTTGGATCTCTATCGCACGAATGGCTGATCAAATTCGTCGAGCACCGCATTGCTGATCGCCGGGTCCTACGCCTAATCAAGAAATGGCTAAGGTCTGGTGTATCGGAAGGTGGAGGATGGTCGAAGACAGAGGTGGGCACTCCGCAAAGATCGGTGATTTCACCCATGCTCGCGAATATCTACTTGCACTACGTTTTCGATCTCTGGGTACAACACTGGCGTACGCACCGGGCCGCGGGAGAAGTCATCGTGGTCCGCTATGCGGATGACCCGGTGTTGGGGTTCCAGCATCGAGCGGATGCGGAGCGGTTCCTCCAAGAGTGGCGGGAACGCTTGCGGAAGTTCGGGCTGGAATTACATCCGGATAAAACACGCCTGATTGAGTTCGGGCGTTTTGTAGCAGCAAGTCGGAAGCAGCGTGGGAAGGGCAAGCCGGAGACATTTAACTTTCTGGGGTTCACACATATCTGTGGACAAGCCAGGAAGAACGGCAAGTTCCTCGTGCTGCGCAAGACCATCCGCAAGCGACTCCTCGCCAAACTGAAAGAGGTGAAGGACGAACTTCGGAAGCGAATGCATCAGCCGCTGGCAGAGGTTGGGAGATGGTTGCGGAGCGTGGTTCAAGGCTACTTCAACTATCATGCAGTCCCCGGCAATATCGTCAGTCTCCGGAGTTTTCGGCTTGAGGTGAGCAAACGTTGGTTGCGGGTGGTACATTGCCGTAGCCAGAAAAGCCGGATCACGTGGAAGCGCCTTGCTGGTTTCGTTGAGCAATGGCTACCGTTGCCCAAAATCTTTCATCCGTATCCTTACTTCCGCTTCGACGCCAAGCATCTGCGGTAGGAGCCGCATGCGGTAATGCCGCACGTGCGGATCTGTGCGGGGGGCGCTGGGCAACCGGCGTCCCTACCGCGACCGGACTGAAGCCGACCGCGAGATTACCAACGAGCCGTGGTCGTCAATGTGGAGAAGTCAAAACAGAACAATAAAGACCACTCTTCGAAGTGACGGAGCAGTGCGCTCAAAAACGATTTGACAGGGCCGACATTGTTAGAGATTTCCGGTAACCCGACTTGTCAGGATTTGGCCTATTCTTCAAGCCTAGCTCCCTCGAATCCGGCAATGGTCTCGCGGACCGTTGGCTTGCTAGGTTTTTGAGTTGGAGACCGCTCCTCAAATCTTGCCGTCGGCCTAGAACTGTCATTTGTGACAGTAGGAAGGCGACACGCAGCTAGTATGTTCAAGAAGGAGCCATACAGCTTTGATGAATTGGGCCATTCTTGCTTCTGAGAGTCATCGTCGGAAGCCCCTACTGGTGGGGATGCTATCGCTGCTGATGGCGTTTCCGGCGTCAGCCAAACTCGCTACCGACTTCAATCCCAATCTTGATTTCTCGAAGTACAAAACCTTTGCCTATATCGGCGGAGTGGAATCTCTCGTCATGCTGCAGTTGAACCCGGATCTGCTGAACAATCGGATCCACCGCGCGGTGGTGCGTGAATTGACGGCCAAAGGACTTCGCGAGGTACAGCCTGAAGAAAATGCGGACCTGGTGGTGCGCTACTGGGTTGAGGCCGAGTCAAACGCGCAGGTGGCCGGCCAAACCCTTTACGGCACCTATGGCTCCTACTACTATGGCTACTGGAACGTCATGTACACCGAGATGAGTACGCAGGTGACCCACAAGGGCACGCTTGGCATTGAGCTAATAGATGCGAGAGAGCGGGATCTTGCGTGGCGCCTGTTTGTGAGTGAGAAGATCATCCACAACGATCCTGACAAGATCTGGAAGACGGCAGACAGCAACATAGTAAAAGCGTTCAAACGTTATCCGCCAACAGCAGAGGCCATCGAAGAAAAGAAGGCAGAGCGAGCCAAAATAGACGCCGCCAAGAAACCTCCACAACGTTAGTGGTTAGCCTCGACTCCTGACTAGCGGGTTCCAATGATTGCTCAAGCCCTGATAAACGCTGCCAGTTCAGACGGTCGATGCAACACTGCCTTGCAGTTTACTCGCCGGAGTCTGAAAACCTAAAGTCTGTCTAGGGCGCTGATTTAAGCGAAGTGCGACCCGATCGAGCTGTGCCTGAGAGTAGACACCGTGGTAGACCGCGGAAAGCGATCCATTGCGCAGCAGCTCGGCTAATTTCCGGGCATCGATGCGGTCCCTCTTGCTGCCTTGTTTCAGCAAGGCATTCTTTCGGGGATTACACACTACGAGCTCGGTGACCTGCGGCTTCAGCAGGTCATACAACCAGGCCGCCCAGGTGCCTTCTTCAAAGGTGATGTACCGGTTTCCCCTTAGCCCTTGGAAAAACTGCAGGATGGTGCTGGCTTTGGTTTCGATAGTGCATTCCATGACCAGCTTGCCACAGGAATTAAGAACTGCGATGGAGATCGTTTCCTGGTGAACATCCATACCGATATACTTCACGCTATCCATATACAGGGTGCTCCTTTCGGGAGGGGTTCGAGCTGACACTCAAAAACCTCCAAAAGGGGGGCGCCCTTTTATAATGTGTGGAGATCGGGGTCAAAAGCACATGCCCGGTTACCCGGCTAATCAGAAGCTGGCCTAGCAATCATTCTTGTTTGGTAGCATGAGAATAAATGAAACTGGCTAAGCCACAAGAAACCAAGTCAACGATTCGCTTCAGTGCCAAGTTGTTTCGGCCGAAGGCGACCGAAAAGATTGGATCGTGGACCCTAACTCTGCCCAAGAGCGCGAGTGCGAAGCTTCCCTCACGAGGCATGACGATGGTTGAGGGAACTATCAATGGCTTCCCTTTTCGAGCCGCTCTCGAACCAAACCGCAAAGGAAGTCACTGGCTCAGGGTTAACAAGACCATGCGCGATGCCGCAGGCGCAGATGCTGTAGACATGGTAACGGTGGAGGTTACGCGGGCGGGAGAAGAACCGGAGATCAGAGTGCCAATGGATCTACGCAAAGCCCTTGCAGCCGCCCCGCTGGCGCAGGCAGGGTGGGAAGACATCACACCAATGGCGCGCCGGGACTGGATTTTCTCGATAAGCTCAGCCAAGCAACCCGAAACGCGCAGGCGCCGGATCGAGAAAGCGTGCGACATGCTTGCCTCTGGAAAGCGACGGTTATGTTGTTTTCCCGGCGTAAAGTGGCTTATGAAGAAAAACGCAGAGTCATGCGGCATGTGGCTTCCGTTGCCGAACTCAGAAAATCGTTTCTCGACGGGGTCGACAAGTCCTGATTTGCGCCAATCGGAAACTTGAAGTTATGGCGCGTTGCCGAACATGTGCCTTAGGGAACTAACCCGCTCCATGACGTGCGGTTCCAGACAGTCATTCGACGATGCTGAAGTCGTAGATCCGACCAGCGGCGATGCCCCCAGACCTGTTTCCTCCCCGCGCGCCGGACATCGTGGCTGACTGGCCCGTGCCCATGAAGAACGCATACTCTCCCGGTTTAAGTTCGACATCTAAAGTGACTCGGTACGTTCGGATTCCCACGTGATCCGCCTTAAACGGAACTTCCTTGTCCTTCTTTACGCCGGACTTGCCGCCAGTGACGCCACCGAAAGACCCTACCTGGAATTCTCTTCGGTCACCCTTCTTGTTCAGTTTGATCAACACATAATCGACTGAAGCGGAACCATCGGGTACGTAGAGATAAAAAGCCGGGTGACGCTCTCTCACGATGTTTCTGGAAGTTGCACCCTCGACGTATGCATCCCAGTGTTGGTTCCTCATACCGTCGGTAAAAATACTGCCAGCCTTCCCGCCAGCTTTTGTGTTCATCAGTGCCTGCCCCTGAAGCAGAACGAAATTGGCTCGGTCTTTCCAATAGACTCCCACTTCCGGCGGCGGCAAATTCGGATCGATGGTCATGGGCGTGGCTGCCGCGACAATCGTTGCCGGTTGCGATGTTGGATTAATCATCGCCTTGATCACCGAATCGGGAACACCCGCGGCTTTGAGGTTTTTCAATCCGTCTATGCCGGTATCAAAGCTGATGGCGTCCCCTCCCGCGGCGCTCATGGCCCTAATCTTGGTGATGATCACATCCTCGTCGAGCCCCAGTTTCACCATGTCTATGACGTCTCCGTTTGTGAACCTCTTGTGCATCGTTGCGTTATCCTGGCTGCGAGCCGGACACGCCAAGCCGAAGCACAACAAAATCAACACCTGTCCTGCCATCGGAATTCTGTTTCCGGATTTCATCTTGCTCTCTCCGTCGTGACCTTGATGGGGTCGAAGTCGCGGCCTCGTTCCTGCCTGGAAAGGCCGCTCCAGTGGGGACATCAATAACACAGCCGGCCTCGTGTCACCAGCCGTGATGAGCCGACAAACTATCTGTGATGACAAGTCTGGAGGAATGGCACGGTCCAGAACCTCTCAACATGATATGGGCCGGATAGCACAGCGAACAAATTTGCTTTTGCCGGTCGCGGTGGAAGTTTTTCTCTTGACTATCCCCTTTATAGAACGCGCTTAGCGGAAACTGCAGCGGCGCGTGACTCGGGGCCCGTGCTGGTGTGGCTCCAAATGGTATAGGGAATCGGTCGCTGCTTCTACCGCGGTAATCGGAAAGGTGCGTTGGCACCCAATCGTGCCGCTACTGTGCAACTGCGGATTCGCGGGCCCGTTCCAACAGAAACAAATGGAAGTCCGTGGCTAAAGGCTCGGCATCCAGCAGCCGCAGCATCAGGGCGAGTTGACCTCGGTGGTAGGTAGAATGGTTAGCCAAGTGTTGCATCAGGTGTGCCAAACTGATTTGCGTGGTGCGAACAGGAAGCCTTTTCTCCAAGAATTCGTTTGTCACCCCATTCACGAAGTCTGCCTGGTCTTTCTCGACCTCCGCCCACTTTCGCTGCACTGTGGCGACGTCAGGAAACGCGATCGGATTGAACAGGGTGTCATGTCGCGTCCATAAATCTGTTAAGAAGGCGGAGCCAGGAGACGCCTCCTTCCAATACGTAAGCCAACCCCATTCGCCGCCGAGGATGTGGACGAGCGTGTTTCTTACGGAACGAAAGCTGCCGCCAAGGTCGCGAGTAAACTGCTCAGTGCTGAGTGCGGAGACGGCGCGCAAGATGCGGCGGTTCGCCCAGCGGTCGTATTCGAAGAGCAGCTGAATGTCGTCTTTGGTCATTGTGGCAGTAGGCGGTCCTTTCGTCCGGGAATTTTACACTAGTAAATGCAGATGCCTGAGAAACGCGCAAACCGGACAAGTCCTATAAAAGGGAATGTCAAGAGACATATCGCGGCGTCGACTCGGTGCCGAAGCTTTTTTGTTTCGGCATTCAGCCCAATCGTTTGAACATGCACGCGCGATCGACGAGTGGTCTTCCTCAGGAAGCCGTTGCTTCGTTTCGTAGTATGAATCGGTGAGAGTGTTCTTCCCGCCTGTGGTTCCATTTCAACTGTAGTGACGGCGCCATCCGTTTCTTGAAACTAAACAAGCGTAACGGTTATCCGCCCAGCTAAGCGGTAACTCATGGTCCTATTGGAGACTCGTGGCCTATGACTTTCTTTGGTTATCCAAGGGGGCATAGGGTGAAGTCGGAGACTCTCATGTTCTAACAACACGGTGGCCTGACTTGTCCGGTGGATACTCGCCCTCGAACCAAGCGTCTCAAGAACCCGACGGCCACCGCCAAGGATGATCCCCAGGATGGAACGGACTCTCTGTCAGAGGCGCTCAAGCTGCTTGTTTTAAATAGTTGGCGTCGAAACTGACTCCTTTCTTCCAGACGATCAGGGTGATCGCGGCAATCTTCCGCGCCAAGGTGAGACGAGCCATCGTTGGTCGCATCCCTTTGGCGAGCAAGTTCTGGTAAAAATCGCGGAGCGGTCCAGCGCAGGTGCTCGCCCTCATGGCCGCACCTTTGAAGACATCCTTGAGATCGTGGTTATGGTTCGCATTCAGCCCACGAAGTTGCGGTGGTTTCTTGGAATGTTGCAGCTGTCCCTGGATAGAGCGGTATTGCGCGCTGTCGTGAGTCTCCAACGCAAGCCCGCTGTAGGTCCACAGTTGGCGCTGGGTGCGGAAGCGGTGGGGCGTCTGCATCAACGCCACCAAGTGAGCCGCCCGAAGCGAACCAATACCAGGAATTTGGCGTAGCAACTTCGTTGCGCGGTGCTTCCTCGCTTCGGCCAGCAGCTCTTTCCGGGCTGGTTGGCGCAAAAAACGCAGGGCGTCGAGTTGTTGGTAGTAAAGCTCTGCCCGCCGGCGCACGCCAGGTTCCGTGATCTTGCTCAACCATTCCGAGCGGTAACGCGGTGCGTAAACTTGCGTCCCAGCACAGGGAATAGCCCCGCTTCGATACAAGGCCTGGAGCCGATTCATCACCCGCACCAGATCCTTGCTAATCGTCAAATAGCTTCGGGACAATTCCTTCAACATGCGCAGGCCGTGCTCTCCATGGTAGACCGCGGAAAGCGCTCCATGGCGCAGCAGCTCGGCTAATTTCCGGGCATCGATGCGGTCACTCTTGCTGCCTTGTTTCAGCAAGGCATTCTTTCGGGGATTACACACTACGAGCTCGGTGACGTGTGGCTTCAACAGGTCATACAACCAGGCCGCCCAAGTGCCTTCTTCAAAGGTGACCTGCAGGTTGCCGCTTAGTCCTTGGAAAAACTGGAGAATCGTGCTGGCCTTGGTTTCGATGATGCATTCCATCACTAGCTTGCCAGAAAAATTTCGAACCGCGATGGAGATCGTTTCCGTGTGCACATCCATACCGATATACTTCACACTATCCATAGACAGGGTGCTCCTTTCTGGAGAGGTTCGAGCGGACACTCAAAACCCTACTCCAAAAGAGGGGCGCCCTTTTTATAATGTGTGAAATCGGTCCAAAACACTTAGTCGAGTGGCCGGGCGCCATTACTGGCGCCCAGCCCTCTAAGAACCGGACTTGAAGGTTTCCCATTCATCCGGCTCGAGCACTCAAAAAAACGCCCCCATAAAAACGAGGACGCGGTCTGATTCAAAACGAAGCAGACCTACTCGATACTGACTTGCTGCCGATTCGCGCGGCGGTGGAAATCCACCAACCCTGTGTGAAGCTGCACCAACGGGTTGCCCCGTCGTCATTTGCTTTGCTTCATGCATCGGTTCCTCAAGCGTTCTCGAGTGGAGCACCAACAGGAAGTCAGCTCCGTTTCCGGCGAGGTGAGGTTGTCCCCACGAGGCGACGCAACCTCTATCTGCCCGATTACAGGGCAGCCTTCGCTTGCTCCCATTTCCGTTACCTGCATCGCCATCGGCACCATCTTGCGATGGACTTTCCCCTTGCGGGGAGCGCTACGGGCTTACCCTGTTCCGCTGAAATGACACGATCGGTTAGGTCTGCTCTTTACGCCGGCAGTGTTGATTACCCATGACCGAGAAACCGGAAGCCTCTGTACTCCCTGCAAGAAGAGCCGCGCAGCATGTTAGGCTCTCTTCGGCTCACGACGCTTGCGAGCATTTGTATATTCTGACCGTACGATCAAGCCTAGGCCCGTCTCCACCTCATGCTGGCAGATACACCGTGGCCTCGCGGTTTCGGTGCCGCTCTTGCGAGCGTGGATACATTTTTCCAAGGTCTCCAGAACAGTTCGTTGCCTCCCCGCTCTGCCTTGTAGGCTACGTGCGATGGGACGCACGGTCTGATCGAGTTCCACCTCTCAGACAATCATTTTCAGTAGCTTTACAGGTCGCACTCCGGTAATCCGAGCAGACTTATCAGATTGCAGTGCCAAGGCGCAAATTCATCTGACGGTGATCCGCGCGCGAGCGGAACTGGTGAGTGCTCGAACGGCCTTGGTGAACGCAGCCCGCGGGTTGGTGAAATCTTACGGTGAACGACTGCCCAAGTGTGGCACACCACAGGTGAGCGGGAAGTTGGCCGAGGGATTGAGCGCGGAGTTGCGCGAGGTTCTGGAGCCGCTATTGCGAGAGGTCGAATCGCTGAACGAGCGCATCCAGGAATACGACGAGCGCATGGAGAAAATTGCCAAGGAAGTATACCCAGAAGCGTCCTTGCTCCAGCAAGTGAAGGGTGTAGGAACGCAGATCGCGTTGACCTATGTCCTGACGATCGAAGACCCGTATCGGTTTCCGAAGAGTCGCGCGGTAGGTTGTTTTCTGGGGTTACGACCTGGCCGGAAGAATTCCGGGGAGAGCGAACCACAGAAGAAAATCAGCAAAGAAGGAGACCGGTATCTGCGAACCATGATGGTGCAGGGAGCGCATTACATTCTGGGGCCTTTTGGAGAAGACAGTGATCTGCGGAGATGGGGTATGAAGCTTGCAGAGCGAGGAGGAAAAAATGCCAAGAAACGAGCGGTGGTTGCCGTGGCGAGAAAGCTGGCAGTACTGCTCCATCGGTTGTGGGTAAGCGGAGAGGTGTACGAACCACTGCGCAATAGCCAAAAAGCGATGCGCGCTGTGGCCTAAAGAGTTTTAATCCGGACAGCTGAGCTCGACCGCCGAGTCCAGGTGACTGCGACTAACTCCTGGGGCCCAACTCCCACAGAAGTGGGGAGAGAGGTCGATTATCAGGTAGCAGCACCTACTGAACGAGAACACCCACCTTGCACCGAGCGAATATCGCTCACAAAGAGTGCGGATGGAAGGATGGCGACAGGGGCGGCTTAGCTGAATGGGAACAGACGGAAAGAAAGAAGGAAGAAAAAGTGTGCCTTGACATCAACCGGCCTTCTCATGGAAGGAGTTGGTACCTGGCCCTGGCGTCCAAATGGACAATGAAGACTTTCGCGCGGTAGTCTCTGCCTAAGCCACCGATGGCCACCGATGAATGTAGCGAAGGGTCGGGGCATTACTTCTCTTTAATCTAGGGAAGTGCGAGTGAGGGAGGTACCCATGCCAGCTGTCCGCATTGTTGCTGTTTTGGTTTTCGCACTGCTGCGTACAGGCAATAGCGCGGCACAGCAGGTATCGTCGCCACGAGTTGTGAGCCTGCATGCGCCCGACGGAACTGAACTCAAGGGGAGCTATTTTACTTCGAGTAAACCAGGCCCAGGTGTTTTGCTGCTTCACCAGTGCAACCAACAGCGCAAACTGTGGGACGTGCTGGGCGCGCGCCTTGCTTCGTCGGGGATAAATGTTCTTACCTTCGACTATCGTGGTTTCGGAGAGAGCGGCGGAACTCCGCACGACAAGTTGACGCCTGAGGAGGAGAACAAAGTCCAAACCGAAACCTGGCCGGGCGATATTGAGGTCGCGTTCCAGTATCTGTCGGCTCAGCCTGGCGTAGAGCGCACGCGAATAGGGGCTGGAGGCTCGAGTTGCGGTGTCAACAATGCGATTGAATTGGCGCGCCGGCATCCTGAAGTGAAATCGCTCGTTCTGCTGGCGGGACCCACGGATCGCGGGGGACGCCTGGTCCTGCAATCGTCGAAGAACATGCCAATATTCACATCCGCGGCCGATGACGATGTGTTCGGCCCGCAGGTATTGATGATGCAGTGGTACTTCAGTCTTTCGCCAAACTCAGCCAGCCGGTTCGCGCACTACGCGTCTGGCGGACACGGTGCGGAAATGTTCGCGGTACAAACGGAATTACCAGGCATCATCGCGGATTGGTTTTTGGCCACGCTTGAGAATAAACCGGGGACCGCGCCGAAAACGAACGGGCGGGCGATGGAGCCGCAAGTGCTCCACAATCTTGAGCTGATTGACCAAACGGGTGGCGGCGGCGCAGGTCGACTTGCGAAAAGTTTAGCGGCAGGTCGCGACGGCGATACGGCGGCGTTGCTCCCGGAATTCATAGTCAACCTGATCGGCTACGAACATCTACAAGCAGGAGATATTAAGGGCGCGGTGGAGATCTTGAAGTTGAATGTGATGGCGCACCCCAATTCACCGAACGTATATGACAGCGTGTCGGACGCTTACCTTGCCGATGGGCAAAGGGATCTGGCGCTACAGAATGCAAAGAGAGCTGTGGAGTTGCTTGCGAACGATACTGTGGACGGGGAACAGCGCCGCAACGACATCCGCGAGAGCGCCGAGCAAAAAATAAAGCAACTGACTCCGGCCGATCCGTAGACTGAATGGCAGTTTGTCGAGCAGAATGACTGGAGATGGATCGGCTTAAACACTGAGGCGGTCTGACATTGTGGCAGGTTCGAGCGGCGGCATCGGCCCAAGATCCCCTAATATGTTAGCTGGCTTGCGGATGCTGTATAAAGCAATACAGGCAACTATTGAGGACGGTCCTTGTACACGGTTTGTGAGATGCGGATTGCCAGAGTGGAGTCGTCTAATTGCGTACGGTGGGAAGCCACCGCTTAAGAAGGTCAAAACGGAAGCCGAAAACCACGGCTAAAATGCGTTGATTCGGAATGCCAGCAACGGCCAACTCCCGTTTAAGCACCCCTAAACAAGAATAGCAATACCAGTGAGAGACCTAGGAGGAGTGCTGCAGCGATGACCCACACTCTGGTCGGCGTCGGCTTGTCGCTAAGTAGCTGGGCGGGCGTGGCCGCTATCCGGGATAGTTCTCGGCTTGACTGGTCTTCTACCACTTCGGGATCTGGATCGGCAACTAGCGTTAGCTCTTCATCAGCAGTCAGACTTGGCAAGACGACCGGCTGTTCCAGTGATCCGCCAACTATGGGTTGCCCGCCGTTATCAGCGTCGAAAATCATCATGGCAGCAAATGAGTTAGCGACTGCTCTCAATGCACCGATGGTGATGGGGTCGATGGAGGAAGCCCGAGAGCAAAATACTTCTATCACGGCCACAACTTCTCCTCGGGCTTGTATCGGTATCCCTACTGCCGAACGAAAGTTCCAGCGGGTCGCGACGGACGGATGAATTCGTGGATCGCTCTCCGCGTCTTCACACAGTACGACTTCTGCAGTTTCAATACATTGTCTTGTGAAAGCGGAGTCGGTTGGAAGTCGAGAACCAACGGCAAGCGCGCTGGCGAAACTAACCGTGCAGAGCAGGCCCGCTAGGTCGCGCACCGCAATGACTGCTCCGCTGGCGGGTATTGCCACACAAATCTGCTCAAAATCGCTCAGAACTCTACCCGGAGTTATCTGTTGTTCCCCGAAGGTATCGATGGGGTTCACGGGCTCAGATGTCTGCTGCTTTGTCCCGGCTCCGGGCATTAGATTGCCTCCGCGTGGTCAAGGCCACCGCTTCAAATCAAAGGGAATGAGGGCTGCGGCGGAAAAACCGCTCGGGGCTGGTGCGAGGCGTGTAGCGGACCGCAGGTTGTAAGATGTTTAGTATCGCCGGAAGGGTGTACGGGATTTCAAGGTTTCAGAGTCAACTGTCCTACTTGCGGATGTTGGCCAATCGTCTTTTCCTGTCATCTCGGTGCTTTTCCGTTCTTGTCTTCCCGCAACTCTGACAGATCACTTCGTAGGAGTTTTCCTCGTCGTCGTTCCTGAGTTTCCATCGGGCACCTCCACAATTTAGATGATTAAGAGGCCGGAATGGCTAGGACAGGGTAGGAATCTTGGGCTGTTTAGCTTGACCATCTCGCCGTTGAGGCCGATGGCCTTCTGGCATATTCCTGGGCTATACAACGACGAATCTGTAGAATTCCTAGGACTTTATAGCCATTAAAATCTGCAAGTTACAGACTCTAACCGAGATTTGAGCGTATAGAAGGAACTATTACAAGAAATAGGAGGGAGGCAACACTCCAGTTCCGTCCCAAAACGGAACGGACTTCCGAAGCGCACAAAAGTCTAGTGGCGCAGCGATCCTATAGCAACCCTCCCGAAGCCCTGACCCAAAGTCATCGTAATGTTCCGAAATCCATCGCCACGATTGAGACACAAGATTGAGACATTGGTGCAGTCTTGAAACTCCGTCGCCGCTTGTTCCCCAAGCCGAAAAGCCAATCTGCTACGATGAGGCCATGAAAAGAGCGTCCCCCCTTCTTCTGGCTATGCTGTTTTCGTTATGTGCAGCCCGTTCCGCCACCCCGCAAGCTGCAACCGGCACTCTCGACTTCATCGCGCGCATTTCACCTACCGCGGCGCGCCCGGAGCCCGTGCGGCAGTTCACGTTCTACCTGTTGACGAAGAGTTATGCGGATATTTGCAAAGACGTGGAAACGCAGGACGCTCCTCCGGACCGCGACAAATTCATCAGCGAACTCAAAGTCTCGCCTGAACTCAAGGAGTGGCTAAAAGCTCACGAGGTTTTGGATCTCACCAGCCCAAATCTGGACCACTTGCTGACACCGGATGACATCCTGCATGTGCCAGAATTCTTGCTAGCGTATCAGCATACCAACAGCGGCGGAGTCACTAACGGAATCCCTAAGCCGAAATATACGGACGCCGACAAGACCGATAATCCCGACCGCTACCAGAAACAACACGATCAATACTTCGCGGCGCTGAAAAAGTTCATCCAGACACACCCCGAATCCGTGAGCGGCGTGGAACTCGAACTGACGGCCGTCAATCCGCAAGCGAAATGGTCGCAAATTGAATTCGAGCACAAGAGACGCGTGCTGCGGGTCGCTCCCGAGGTCGCACAAACAAAGTATCTCGCCGCTCAGACGGACACCGATCTCGATGGACGCGCAGCCTTCGGCAATCTAAGGGCGGGCAACTATTGGATCAGCACGCTCAACCTGGAAGCGGGCGCCGGCGACTCACACTTGCGCTGGGACGTCCCCGTAACGATCCAGGCGGGACGCAGTACCCGGGTCGAGCTCACCAATCTGAATGCCACAGATGCCCACGGTTCCACGCCTTAGTCCGCGAGACGCGAACCGCCATGGGAACACCCCTTCTTTGGATTGGGTTTAATATCTTCGTGCTGGGATCGATCGCACTTGACCTCGGCGTATTCAATCGCCGCCTGCACAAAGTTGAGCTGCGCGAAGCATTCTGGTCCACGATTCTCTGGATCGCTCTGTCGGTGCTGTTCGGGTTCGGCATTTGGCACTTCTCCGGCTATCAGCACGCGATCGAATTCTTTACGGGTTATCTGATCGAGAAGGCCCTCAGCGTCGACAACCTTTTCCTCTTTCTGGTGATCTTCCGCACCTTCGCAATCGATGATCGATTCCAGCACCGGATGCTGGAATGGGGAATCCTCGGCGCGCTGATCATGCGCGGCATAATGATCTTTGCGGGCACGGAACTGATCGAAAGGTTTTCGTGGATTTTGTACCTTCTCGGCGCGTTTCTGGTTTATGCCGGGATTCACATGCTTTTCGCCAAGAAAGAGAAGATTCACCCGGAACAGAGCGCCTTCTTTCGCTTTGCCAATCGACATCTGCGACTGAGTCGCGACTATCACGGCGAGCGTTTTTTTGTAACGAAGGAGGGAAAACTCTTTGCCACGCCACTCTTCCTGGTGCTGCTGGTTGTCGAGATCACCGACGTGACCCTGGCGATCGATTCGATTCCTGCCATTTTCGGAATCACGCGCGATCCTTTCATCGTGTACACCTCGAATGTCTTCGCGATTCTGGGGCTGCGCGCGCTTTATTTTCTATTGGCGGGATTCCTGAATCGTTTACGGTTTCTGACGGCGGGACTTGCGTTCGTGCTGTCTTTCATCGGCGCAAAGATGATCGTGGAACCCTGGTTGCACATCCCATCACACATTTCCCTGCTCGTGGTGGCCGGAATACTCCTGCTCGCGCTCGCGACTTCCCTGCTCTTCCCCGAAGCACCAAAAAACTCGACGGCCAAGTAACTAGTCGTCCTCGAACATCACTTCGTCGATGTAACACCACATCCAATGTTCGCCCGGCTCAATCGATCGGACGATCGGGTGCTTCACGGCGTGAAAGTGTTTCGTTGCGTGTTTGTTCTTGGAACTGTCACAGCATCCCACATGCCCGCAGGACAAACACAGCCGCAAATGGACCCAGCTATCTCCCATCTTAAGGCATTCCTCGCAGCCCTTGGTCTTCGGCTTAACCGGACGAATTTGATCGGTGTGTGTACAGACTTCAGCCATTTGATCCTCCGCCGCGCTCAGCTCGCGGCCTTAATCGGAATTCTCACTTCAAAACGGGTGTTGCCCGGCTGGGATTTTACGGTGATCAGGCCTCTGCTTTTTTTGATGATGCGGTAGGAGATGTCGAGGCCGAGACCCGTCCCTTCACCGACGCCCTTCGTGGTAAAAAATGGCTCGAAAATTTTCGACTGGATTTCTTCGGGGATACCGGGCCCGTTATCGGAAATTTCGACCAGCACATAGTCGTTATCGCGGACCGCGCGAATACCAAGTTTGCCGCCGTCTTTCAGAACATCGGCGGCGTTATCGATCAGGTTGGTCCACACCTGATTCAATTCGCTGCCATAGGCCATTACTTTCGGAAGATCGGGTGCATAGTCGCGCGTTACGGTGATGCTGCGCTTGAGCTTGTGGTGCATGATCGTCAGCGTTGTATCGAGGCTCTGGGCGATGTCTACTTCCTGCATGGACGCCTGATCCATGTAGGAATATTCCTTGATGGCGCGGACCAGATCGGAGATGCGGGCGGTACTGTGGTCCAATTCGTCGGCGATGCGGTCCATTTCGAGCAGGGTGGCAAAGCGAGTGAGCTCCGACCCGAGCGACTTTCCCGCCACGCTGGCGAGAGCTTCCAAATTTTCGTCGGTCAGATTCGCTTCCGCGAGAAGAGGGCCGAGCTGCCAGGCCTCCTTTACATCCTTGTCTTCGAGCCATGTCTGAATCGCTTCTTCGCGTTCGACGCGCGCAAACTCATCTTTATATTGCGCTGGCTTGAGCGAGACCCGAATGCCTTCCTCGCGCTCCGCGAGGAGAGCACAATCGTCGGGACCGATGGCGGAGGCTCGGACGGCTTGGCGCAATCGCGCCAGGCACTCGCGCAAAGTGCTTGCCGAACGGCGCGCCGCAGCAGACGGATTGTTCAGCTCGTGAGCAAGGCCCGCGGAGAGCTTACCGAGTGCGGCGAGCTTTTGGCTTTGCTGCTCGAATTCGGTATAAGTGCGCACGCGATCAGTCAACATGCCGACGAGGCGTTGCGAAAGCTCCGGCAGGTGCTGCAAAAGGTCGCCAAACTTAGTGTGGGAATAGGCGAGCCCCCAAGTCGGCATCGTAGCCCGAATGGTCAACTTATAGTTCTTCAATCGAGAAAATGGCAGAAGTCCGGTGACCGTGGGCGCTTCCGTGGTGAACACCGGCGCATCGCCGCCGCGCTCTTGGCGCCCGCGGATTTCACCCTCCAGAAGCACGAACATCAATTTGGCAGGAGTGCCTTCCAGCATCATGACCTCGCCCGGCTCGAAACGAAACTCATGAGTTCGTTCGACGAACCAATCAAGATCGGTTTCGGAGAGATCGGTGAAAACTGCTACTTTGCGAAGCGCGGCGAAAAGGGTCACTTTGTCGGATGGATTGCTTGGGAGCTTCAACGTACCGTACAGATCCGCGGTCTCGTCTGGCATATCTGTCATTCGCATGTCACTTTCAATTCGGTACGACGACTGTTGGTCCGCAGGAAACGGGTCATTGAACCTTGGCCAGATATTGATGGATGAATTGTACGACCACGGCGCCTTCGCCAACGCCGGAAGCGACTCGCTTGACGGAACCGTGACGCACGTCGCCTACGGCGAAAATGCCCGGCACGCTCGTTTCGAGGAGACCTGGATCGCGATCGAGGGTCCAGGACTCGGGTCTTTTTCCATCGCGGAGCAGGTCGGGTCCCGAGAGGACGAAGCCACGCTCGTCGCGGTGAATCAAATCGCCCAACCATGCGGTGCGTGGCTGCGCTCCGATGAAAATGAATAGGCTGCTGGCGGGAAGTTTTTCGGGCCTACCGACGGAGCCGCGACAGATGGTGATGGCGTCGAGATGGGCGTCTCCGTGCACTTCGGTAACAACGGTCCGCAACCAAACATCGATATTGGGGGTTTTCTCAATCTGCTCGATCAAATAGTGCGACATGGTGCTTGCCAGAGACTCGCCGCGGACGAGCATGATGACCTTGCCGGCGAATTTCGAAAAATGCATGGCGGCCTGGCCGGCGGAGTTAGCGCCGCCGATAATGTATACGGTCTCGCCCTTGCAGGACAATGCTTCGGAAGTACCGCCGCCATAGTAAACGCCGGCGCCCTGAAAGCGTTCGATACCGGGGATGTCGAGTGAACGCCACTGAACGCCCATGGCCAGGAGCAGAGCGTGGCAAGAAATCTCGAAACCATCGCCCAGCTTGATGTAACGATAGGGACCGTCGACACGAAGGCTGATGGCTTCCTGAGGGGAAAGAATTTCGACGTCGAATCTCCGCGCCTGGGCCACCGCACGGCGCGCAAGGTCGCTGCCGGAAAGACCTGACGGGAAACCGAGATAATTTTCGATTCGCGAGCTCAGGCCGGCCTGCCCACCTGGTGCCTCGCGTTCGATCATCACCGTGCGCAGTCCTTCGGATGCGCCATATACGGCTGCAGCGAGGCCCGCTGGCCCGCCGCCCACAATCGCGAGATCGTAGAAATTCGTCTGCGCGTGGGTCTGCAGGCCGATCTTGTCGGCGATGACCTGTTGCGTAGGTTCGGCGATGCGCTGACCATCGGGAAACAAAATCAGCGGCAATTTTTCAAGTTCCGGTCCAAGTGATTCAATCAGACGGCGAACCTCCGGATCAGCGGCGGCCATCTCGACGTCGATCCATTGATAGGGCACTTGATTGCGTGCCATGAAATCGCGCAAGTCGTAGGAGCGCGAAGACCAGCGTGTACCGAGAACGCGAATACCCTCGTAGGGCGGACGAAATTGCGCATTCCAATCGTGGAGCAGGTCGTCCAAGGCAGGGAAAAGCTTCTCTTCCGGCGGATCCCAGGGTTTCATCAGGTAGTAGTGAATTTTAGCTTCGTTGATAGCATCGATGGCTGCGTTGGTGTCGGCGTAGGCGGTGAGCAATGCACGCTTGGCCTGGGGATGAATGTCCATCGCCTCGGCGAGAAATCCAACGCCATCCATGCTAGGCATGCGCTGGTCGGCGAGTAGCAGGGCCACGGGGTTGTTTCGCGCTTTGAGCTCGCGCAGGGTGCTGAGGCCGGCGCTGCCGGAATCGGCGCGCATCACGCGATACTTCTGGGCGTAATGGCCGCGCAGGTCGCGCTCGATGGCACGCAGCACTTCGGGATCGTCATCAACGGTCAATAAAACTGGTTTCGGCATAATCTTGGGATGAAATCTGTGGCGTTACGGTTACTTAGATTCCGCGATGTTCTCTTGGATTCACCTTTTACGCTACAATTTTGGGACCGAAAATGTCCAGTGCTCCGCTTCTCAATATATCCGGCCTTTTTTCCCCGGATGTCGCTATCCGTACGGCCTCCGCAGCAGCGATCTACAACCACGGTCTGGCACTTGCCAAGCCCGTCGTTTCATCCTGGTTTTCCAATCGCGAAATCTCCCGGCTGCTCTCGGGGCAGCTCTTTACCGTCGGAGTGGCGGTTTTCCCTGTTACATTTGCGCGCATCCAACAAGCCAATGGCAACCTGCGCCTGGCGAGCGTTCCCGATGACATGGACGCCAAGGAATTCGAGTTGCATTTTGCCACCGAGATAAGTCTCGATGTTTTAACGACGCGAGACCCCGAGGGAGAAGGAGCGATCGCGCGCTATCTGAAACGTTTCGGAGAAGGAATACAGCAGGTGGAATTCCGCTGCCTGGATGTGGACCGCGCCGCCGCGATCCTGAGAGAAAACTTCGGGGTCAGCCCGATTTATCCGGAGGCTCGCCCCGGCGCGGACGGGACTCGCGTCAATTTTTTCCTGGCTCCCACTTCCGCCGGCGGAAAGGTACTGATTGAGTTTTACGAAATCCCTGGAAACCAAAGCTGAAAGCGCGGGTCGTCAGGATTCTCGATAGTTCAGAATTTCCCGCATCGCGCGCAAGACTTCGCCAACCGTCCAGGCCTGCGCGATACACCCATGCGGCGTGAAGGGAGGATCGCCTTCGAAAATCTCGCCCAGAGTACCGAGGCCATACATGTGCACCGAAATGCCCAGCGGCTCGAGGAAACGCATCGCCTCCGCACGGTCGCCGTACACGCGTAAGTGCGCTAACACAAATGGCCCCAGCAGCCAGCCCCATATCGTTCCCTGATGGTAGGCCGCGTCGCGATCCTTCGGTCCGCCCGCATAGTGCCCCTGGTATCCCGGGTCGCCCGGCGCGAGACTGCGCAGCCCATACGAGGTCAGCAAATGTTGCGCGCAAACGTCCACGACCGATTTCTGCTGCTCCTCGGTCAACGGCGTAACCGGAAGCGAAACGGCCAGAAGTTGATTCGGCCGCAGCGCCGCGTCGTTCCCCGCGCCCGGCACCTCGATCACGTCAAAACAGCAGCCGCGCTCTTCGTTCCAAAACTTTTGGAAATTTTTCTGCGCCTTGGCGGAAAGCTTCTCGTAGCCCTGGCCCGGCCGTGCCAGGAGCCGCGCGAATTCCGCCATGGTTTCCAACGCGTTGATCCACAGAGCATTCACTTCCACGGTCTTGCCGATTCGCGGCGTGACCACCCAGTCCCCAACCCTGGCGTCCATCCAAGTGAGTTGTACGCCGGGCTCACCGGCGTACAGCAACCCGTCCGCCGGATCGACATGAATGCTGTAGCGCGTGCCTTTGACGTGCGCGTCGATAATTTCTCCAAGCGTGGGAAAGAGTTGCAGTAGCGTCCGGCCATCTTTGGTCACAGCGAAATATTGCCGCACTGCCTCGAAGAACCATAGCGCCGCATCGACGGAGTTGTACTGCGGCTTTCCGCCCCCATCCGGAAAATTGTTCGGTAGCATTCCCCCATCGACGTACTCCGCAAACGCCAGCAGAATCTGCCGCGCCACGTCTGCGCGTCCGGTGGCCAGTGTCAGCCCTGGCAGCGCGATCATCGTGTCGCGTCCCCAGTCGCCGAACCAGTGATAGCCGGCGATGATGCTGCGCCCGTCCGGATGCTCCGGCAGGCTGCGCTTCACGATGAATTGATCGGCGGCCAGCACGAGTTGCGGCAGCCAGTTCGGTGACTCGGCTACAGTTTTCTCATTCTCCGCCCGCCAGGATTCAAGAAGTTTCGCTTCGCGCTCTGCGCTCTCAGCTCGACCGCCAGCGCCGTCGAGTGCTGCGGCCGCGTCGGTTGTGGCCACAAACGTAACGCTCGCCCCCACCTTCAGCTTCGTCTGGAACAAGGCCGCAAACAGGTGGTCTTCCAGGTCGTCTAAACCACGCTCCTTTTCCACCGGCAGAAAACAGTTGCGATACCACTCGTGACGCGGCTGGCACGCGGCGCCCGCGATTTTCAAATAGAAAGGCGTCGCGCCGTCGAAGGCCATCACCTGAACGCCGTTTTCGACGGGCTCGATCTTCATTCGCCAATTGCCGGCATGCGTGGATGCGTGAAAATCCCGATAATTCACCAGCGCTTTCAGATCGAGATCAATGCTGCTGCTGCCGCGCACCATGGTGTATTCCACATATGTCGTGTTCTCACCGTGGCGCATCCACACGCGCTTTTCCAGCAGTGCATCCGCAAGCGCATAGGTCCACACCGGCGTCATCCCGTCCAGCCGAAAGCTTTCAATGTTCAGGAATCCCTTGGGGTCCACGACTGCGCCAGCCCATTGATGGGTCGCCAGTGAATATTCGGCGCCAGCATAGCGGACGATCTCATCCAGGCCAGTCACTAACTGATTGCGTCCCACCGGCGGGTGCAGCGCCGCCACCAGCAATCCGTGATAGCGCCGCGTCTCGCATCCCGCGACCGTTCCCGATGCAAATCCGCCGATTCCGTTGGTTACGATCCATTCGCGCGCTTCCGCCGCATCCAGGTTGCCGCATACTTCCCGGCCAAATTTGATCTTAGCGCCCAGCGGCGCCGCGGCGCGATCGGCGCTCGCGGCCGCTTTTTTGCGTGGCGTTCGCCCACTTTTCGCCGGCGGTTTCGACGAGGCCAACGCATTCAGTGCTTGGCCATCACCAGCGCCGTGTGATTCGCGCGGGTCCGGCTTATTCCGCACCTTTTCAGCTCGATTCGACACGATCATCTCCGCAATTCTTCCCGGCACGCGCATCAACGAAAGACTAAGTCCTGCCGCGCTCCAGCCATTTGGTCATCAAATACCGGTCGTGATCGACGTATCCGGTCCGCTGGTAGAGTTTCAAAGCTGCCTCGTTATCTCGAGAAACTTCCAGGTGCATCGCGTTCACTCCCAGCTCGCGGGCAACGTTCTCAACAAAGTCCATCGCCCGGCGGCCAATCCCCCGCCCGCGATGCTCTTCAGCAATATACAACTCATCGATAAACGCGTCGCGCCCGCGATATTCGAAACTGAACGAAACAGTCAGCACCACGTACCCGACGGGAATTTCTCCCTCGACGATCAGCCACGCCCGGCCGTACGGGGAGTCCCTGACGAACTGGTCGAAAATTGTGCGCCGGCGCTGCTCGTCGAAAGGCGTCTTCCCGGGATCGGTCTGTTCCAGAGCACGCATCATCGTGATGAAGATATCGGCGTGCTCGGGTCGCGCCGGTTCAAAGCGGATTGGCTGCGGGTCACTCACCGCTCTGTTCGAGCATCTTGGCGACCAGTCCCGTCCATCCTGTCTGGTGACTCGCGCCGATACCCGCGCCGTTGTCGCCGTGAAAAAACTCGTAGAACAAAATCAGATCTTTCCAGTGGGGGTCGTACTGAAACATTACGGCGCCGCCATAGACAGGTCGCCGGCCATCGTCCCCACGCAGGAAAGTTCTCACGAGCCGGCGCGAAATCTCCGCGGCCACCTGCCATAGGTCGGATTCCGTGCCGGAGTGCGTGGGACACTCGACTTTAAAATCCTCGCCGTAGTAGTGATGAAACTTTTGCAGCGACTCGATCAGTAGATAGTTGACCGGAAACCATATCGGTCCGCGCCAGTTCGAATTTCCGCCGAACATGCCGGTGGTCGATTCAGCCGGCTCGTACTGCACGCGGTTTACGTTGCCATTCACGGTCACTTCGTAGGGATGATCGAGATGATAGCGCGACAAAGCGCGCACGCCATGCGGCGACAAGAATTCGGTTTCGTCCAGCATCCGCGACAATACCCTTCGGAGCTGCTTACGATTCACCAGCGACAACAGGCGTCGCACGCCACGGGCCGATCTTTCCGTCATTTCGATGTGTTCCGGCACATCCGCATGATTGTCGATGAACCACTGCATTCGACGCTTGAAACCCGGCAATCGGTCGACGATTTCCGGCTCCAGCGTTTCCACGGCGAATAGCGGAATCAGCCCGACCATCGAACGAATCTTCATGAAGTGTTCTTCGCCGTTCGGGAGTTGCAGCACGTCGTAATAAAACCCGTCCGCTTCGTCCCACAACGACCTGCCGCCGGAACCCATATCGTTCATGGCGTGCGCAATGTTTACAAAGTGTTCGAAAAATTTACTGGCAACGTCCTCATAAGCCGGGTCTTCTTTCGCGAGCTCCAGCGCGATCGCCATCATGTTCAGGCAATACATGCCCATCCAGCTGGTGCCGTCGGATTGCTCCAGATGGCCGCCCGTCGGCAGTGGCGCCGAACGGTCGAATAACCCGATGTTGTCCAGGCCCAGAAATCCGCCTTGAAAAATGTTCATGCCGTCGGGGTCTTTGCGGTTCACCCACCAGGTGAAATTCAACAGCAGTTTGTGAAAAACCTTTTGCAAAAATCCGCGATCGGCCACTCCGCGCACACGCCGCTCAATCTTGTAGACGCGCCACGCCGCCCACGCGTGCACCGGCGGGTTTACATCGCCAAATGCCCACTCGTATGCGGGCAATTGCCCGTTCGGGTGCATGTACCACTCGCGCAGCAACAGGATCAGCTGCTCTTTAGCAAAATCGGGGTCGACCAGGGCGATGGGAATGCAGTGGAACGCTAGATCCCACGCCGCGTACCACGGATACTCCCACTTGTCCGGCATTGAGATGATGTCGTCGTTGTAGAGATGCGTCCAATCCTTGTTGCGTCCCTGCCAGCGCTCCTTGGGAGGAGGAGGGCCTGCCGGATCACCCTCCAACCAGGTACGCACGTCGTAGTGGTAGAACTGCTTGCACCACAGCATGCCGCCAAAGGATTGGCGCATGACCGATTTCGCGTCGTCGGACAATTCTTTGGGAATGCGCGACGCGTAGAATTCGTCGGCCTCCTTTTGGCGCGTGGCGAACATCGCGTCAAATCCGTCGCCGAAATCATTCGAAGCGGGAACGCCTTCCGCGCGCTCCGCATGTGCTGGCGATGCGCTGGATCCCACCATTGCGGAGCTGTCGCTCATGCTGCTGATCGGTTCCATGTCCGTGAGCCGCAATTTCAATGTGACACTCTCGCCGGGTCCCAAATCGACTGGATAGAGCGCCGCCATCTTGGTGCCCATCTGTTTCGGATTTACGGCTGCTTTGTCGCCCTGAATCATGTAAGCGTGAAACGCGTCCTTTACATACGAACGATTCTGGCGCGCGAACAACCGTTGCATGTTCGTCTCGTTCTCTGTGAAGAGCAGTTCTGGGCGTCCAGCGCAGAGCAGCCAGCGCTTCCCGTATTGCCAATGCTGCAGTTCGGCGCACACGCTTCCCGGAATGCAGGTGCCGGGGCGCACCATCGGGCGCCGCAGGTCTTTACCCCAGGACCAGGTATTGCGGAACCAGACCGAAGGCAAGATTTTCAGCGGAGCGCTTTCCGGACCACGGTTCACCGCGGTGATTTTGATGAGGATGTCTTCCACATCCGCTTTCGCATATTCCACGAACACGTCGAAATACCGGCTCTCCGCAAACACACCGGTATCCACCAACTCGTACTCGGGCGCCCCTTTGCCCCGCCTGCGGTTCTCTTCCACCAATTGTGCGTAGGGAAATGCCGCTTGCGGATATTTGTAAAGCATACGCATGTAGGTATGCGTGGGCGTCGAGTCCAGATAGAAGTAATATTCCTTGACGTCTTCGCCGTGATTGCCCTCGTTTCCGGTCAGTCCGAACAGGCGTTCCTTTAGAATGGCATCCTGGCCATTCCAAAGGGCCAATCCAAAGCAGATCAATTGATGACGGTCGCTGATCCCACCGATGCCGTCTTCGCCCCAGCGATAAGCGCGCGAACGTGCGTGGTCGTGCGGAAAGTATTCCCACGCGGTGCCACCGGGGCTGTAGTCCTCCCGCACCGTTCCCCATTGCCGCTCGGAAAGATAAGGGCCCCAGCGCTTCCAATATTTCTTCCGTGCTTTCGTCTCTTCGAGCCGCTGGTCTTCGGTTGTCAGTAATCGCGCCATGGATCTATTCGCCCTTCAGCAAACTCAATCGTCGCATTTCCGGCCCGCGCGGAACACCACCACATACCGACCCGGTGTTCCCCTCCGTACCTCCCCGATTGGTCGATCCCCGAGTCTTGGATGCTCCGCACCATACGCGCTGCAAAATGAATCGTTCGTAAAATTTCGCTTGACAAGCTTTACTGTGTATCGTACAGTATGCGTCGTACAGTAGACGCCACACAGTATATGACTATCGAACCCAACGTCCTCGAGAACCTTCGCTCTGAGCTTCGCCGCGGCTCCCTGATCCTGGCGGTCCTGGCCCAGCTGCGGTCCGAGCAATACGGCTACACGCTCCGCAAAGCCCTGGGCGAGCACGGTATGGCCATTGACGAGGGCACTCTCTATCCCCTTCTGCGCCGTCTCGAGACGCAGGGTCTGCTGGTCAGTGAATGGCGCGAGGAAGACAAACGCAACAAACGATTCTATGTCCTGTCGTCCGAAGGGAAGCAAATCCTGCAACAACTGCTAGCGGAGTGGAAAAGCATCGATTCCTCTCTTACCGCCATTGTGAAAGGTTAGAACCATGCAACTAATTGATAACAATAGCTATATTGCTCAATGCCACAGATTTCTGGCGCGCCAATCCCAAGATCGCGCGGAACACGCCCCCGTTGACATCCCGGGGCGACTGCTCGTCCTTCTTTCGTCCGGCCTGCTCATCACCGGCGGGCCGGACATCCTGAATACGATGACTCAGGCAAGCCTCACCTCGGTCCGCATTCTCTTGGAGATTTGCCACTTTGGCTTGGTTGCATATCGGATCTTCGGAAGGTAAGGAGGACCCATGGAAATTCTCGATCAATATTTGAAATCGGTCCGGAGCTGCCTCCCAGCCGCGCAAAGAGACGACATTATCAACGAACTCTCGGAGAACCTTCGTGCGCAAGTAGAAGACAAAGAGGGGACGCTTGGCAGGCCGCTGAACGAGGGTGAAGTGGAAGCCATCCTGAAGCAGCACGGTCATCCACTGATCGTGGCGAGCCGCTACCGGCAGGACCAGCGCAGCGTAGCCTTCGGCCCTCAAATTATCGGCCCGGTACTGTTTCCCTTCTACATTCGGGTGCTGGAGTTCAATCTTGGGTTAACCGGAATCGCGATTCTCATTGTGTTGACCGCACTGTTCGCAAGCGGCAAGTCCATCACCCTGGTCGATAGCTTGCCTGTTTTCCTCTACCAGTTTCTCATTCAGTTCGGGGTGATCACCGTGATTTTCGGCCTGGCGGAGCACCATTGGAGCAAGTTCCCGGATCGCTGGGATCCGCGAGGCCTGAAACATCCCTGGCACCCCGCGTTCGCCATGCAAACAGGCGAACCCGATGGAAAACAAGATTCGCGCCGTGTATCCCGGTTTGATTCGATCGCGCAATTTGTGGCTTTAGGCATTTCCATCGGCTGGCTTCGAGTCGCGCAGCGCTTCCCTTTCATGATTTTTGGACCCGCGGCTACCTTCATCAAGCCGGCGCACATCTGGCATCAATTTTACTGGCCTGTGGTTCTGTTGGCGCTGGCGGGAATGGTGCAGGCGGGCGTCAACCTGTTCCGTCCGGACTGGGTGCGCCTGCCTGCCATCTACCGCCTGGTCAGCAATGTTGCGTGGATCACGATTCTGGTCTTCTTGCTGAAAGCCGGGAACTGGATCGTTCTGGCGGACATACCCGGCGCCTCTGCGGAAAGCTACCGGCGCACCGTCGAAATCCTGAACCATTCGCTCATTTACGCCCTGATCGGTCTCAGCGTGGTTGCTGCGTATGACATATTCCGCAACCTCCGCCGTCTCTTCCGCACCTCAAAAGACCAAGTCCCCGCTGCCGGCATGCGCGACAAGTAGCTGTGGCGCGTCGAAACAGATGTCGCTACCCCTTGGAGTACGGCGGCTAGCTACTGCCTTTCCCGCGTAGGCCCGGATAGAACAGTGGCGGCACATGTGTTACTCGCCGGCTGCCATTGGCCCATCCTGTTTCCCCGGGCGCCCGGGCGGTATTTTTCCGCTGGTTGTAGTCTAATGAGAATCGCAGACCCTGCTTTTCCGGACCGACCATCCGAGGAGAACCCTGTTCATGCCAGCTTCAACGACTCGCTGCCGCTCCAAATTTCGACACGTCTCGATGGCCTTCGCGTTTTGCGGCGCAGCAGTCTTCTGCAGCACCGAACCAGCAGCCGCCCAGAACCGTACCGAGGACAATACCCTTCGCAAGTTCAACGAGTCCGTGGATGCGCTGATTCGAAAAGTCTCACCCAGTGTGGTGCAGATTCTGGTCGCGGGCTATGGCCCCGTGGAAGAAGGTCGCGGCAACGCCAGCGTAGTGATTGGGAGGCAAAGAGCGATTGGTTCCGGGTTTGTGATCGATCCAGCGGGCTACATCATCACCAATGCCCACGTCGTAACCGGCGCACAGGTCGTTCAAGTGGTATTACCCTCCGGCAATCCCGATGGCTCGTTGCAATCGTTGCTGTCCACCAAAACAAATATAGTGCCGGCACGCGTCGTCGGCCTGAGCCGCGAAATCGACCTGGCACTGCTGAAAGTGGACAACGTCAAGCTGGAAGCGCTGCCTATTGCGCCTTATAGAAATCTCCATCAGGGCGAAGTGGTTCTGGCCTTTGGGAGTCCCGAAGGATTGCGCAATACGGTCACCTTGGGCGTGGTTTCGTCGGTCGCGCGGCAGACCGATCCCGATTCGCCGATGGTTTACATTCAGACCGACGCACCCATCAACCCGGGCAACTCCGGCGGGCCGCTGATCAACGTGGATGGCGCGGTCGTCGGCGTCAACACGTTCATCCTGTCGCAGTCCGGGGGTAACGAAGGACTCGGCTTCGCCATTCCCAGCAGCGTAGTCAGCGTAGCCTACCAGCAGCTTCGGAAGTTCGGCCACCTGCATCGCATGCAAGTCGGCCTCGGTCTGCAGACGATTACGCCGGTGCTCGCGGCCGCCATGAACTTGCCGCGAAGTTACGGAGTGATCGTATCCGACGTTCTCCCCGGCGGCCCGGCTCTCGCTGCCGGAGTTCGCATCGGTGATGTATTGCTTACCATTGATGGCCGCATGGCGGAGAGTATTCCGTATGTCTCCTTCCGCTTGATGTCCGTCAACGCCGGCGAAAAAGTGCATTTGGAAGTCTTGCGCGGGCAAGAACGGCTGGCATTTGACGTGCCGGTGATCGAGCACACCGACAACATGGATCAGATTACGGCGCTCGCTGACCCGGAGAAGAATCTGGTCCGCCCGCTCGGCATTCTGGGTATAGAAATCGACAAGAAGGTCGCCGAGATGGCGTCCGACCTCCGCGATCCGTTCGGCATCATCGTAGCGGCGCGCACGGGAGCTGGAGCTGAAGTACCCCTCAACACGGGAGATGTGATTCGCACTCTGAACGGTCAGCCGATGACCACGCTCGACCGACTGCGCACCGCCTTGGCCGATCTCAAGCCCGGCTCGCCGGTGGTGCTGCAAATTCAGCGCGACGATCGGCTGCTGTACGTTTCTTTTACCCTGGAGCAACCTCTGTGATCGGGAAGCGATGCGAGAACAACCAGCGCCGGGCTTAAGCCCGGCGGCTACACGCCGAACAGGAGACCACTATCCAGCCCCTGCGATTGAATCCGATCCTGAACACCGACAGCTACAAGCTTAGCCATTGGTGGCAATACCCTCCCAATACGCGCTACATCTATTCTTACGTCTGCTCGCGCGGCGGCTTTTTCGACCACTCCGAAATGGCCGGGCTGCAATACATCTTGAAAGCAAATTTTGCGGGCAAAGTTTTTGACCTCCAGGACATCGAGGAGGCCGCGAAGTTCGCGAGCCAGCATTTTTCCGGCAATCCCAAATGCTTCAATTACAAAGGTTGGAAAAGCCTCTATGCGAAATATGCCGGCGTTCTGCCTTTGCAGGTGAAAGCTGTCAAAGAAGGGTCGGTCGTCGGCGCGCAAAATGCGATCGTCACGGTGGTAAACACCGACCCGGAGTTTTACTGGCTCACGAACTGGGCGGAAACGTTGCTGCTCCAGATCTGGTACCCCATCACGGTGGCGACCCTCAGCCGCGCCATCAAACAGATTCTCGGGGAAGCGCTGGTCCGTACCGGCGATCCGTCAGGAATCGCCTTCAAGTTGCATGATTTTGGATTTCGGGGTGTAAGTAGCCGCGAGTCCGCGGCCATCGGCGGGGCCGCGCACCTGTTCAATTTTCTAGGCACCGACAATCTGCCGGCCATCGAACTGCTTCAGCAATACTACGGTGCGGACATGGCTGGCGTCAGCATTCCCGCCTCGGAGCACTCCACGATCACCGCGTGGGGCCGCGAGCATGAGTTGGAAGCCTATGAAAATATTCTGGATAACGTTCCCGAAGGCATCGTGGCGTGCGTCAGCGATTCCTACGACATTTACAACGCGGTCCGCAGTATGTGGGGCGGGAAACTGCGCGACAAGGTGCTGCAACGCAACGGGACGCTTGTGATCCGCCCGGACAGCGGCGATGCGGTTTCCGTGCTCGAAGAACTTTTCAAAATCGCGGCCGACAAATTCGGCTATGAGGTCAACCGCAAGGGCTGGAAGGTCATCGCACCGCAGGTGCGTTTCATCCAGGGCGACGGCGTGAACTACTACACCATCCAGAACATGATCTCTCAGCTGACGCGGCGGGGCTGGTCCATGGATAACTGGAGCTTCGGAATGGGTGGCGCCCTGTTGCAACAGGTGAACCGCGACACGCTGCGTTTCGCGCTGAAATGCTCCGCGATCGACATCAATGGCCAATGGCACGACGTCTACAAACAACCGGTCACCGACCCAGGGAAGGATTCGCGCGCGGGACGCTTCGTGCTGTTGAAAGAGGGCAGCGAGTTCGTGACCATAACGCAAAATTCCGGCGAACCAGTCAACGGCGCGGATCAACTGGAAACGGTATTGGAAAACGGCCTGCTGCGCCGGGACCACACCTTGGAGGAAATTCGGGGAATCGCGGCGGGGTTTGACGACTACGCGAGAAATCCGCGAGAGAAACAAGAAAGACTCGACTCTTCAGCGCGAAAAACAAATTAAATTTAAATTTTAGTTTTTAACAAATCGCGCCACCGACTTTGTCCGGCAGTTCATCCAGTTGTCGCGCACGTGTAACAAAATGAGCTTACACATATGGCGCGCGTAATCTGAACCTCCCGCCCATCTGGTTGCGCGACACGTCCCTCGATGGAGGTTTTATAGATGCATTCGCGCCTGTCTCACTGGCGAGCCTACTTGCCGACCGTCAAGCAAGTTCTCGCCGCAGTCGTCGCAACGCAACTGCTCGTAGCCACTCCCCTTCGCGCACAAACCGACACCGGCAGCAATGATGGGAAGACAACCTCACCCATCAAACATGTGATCATCATCGTCGGAGAGAACCGCACGTTTGATCACATTTTTGCCACTTACAAGCCCAAAAACGGCACGGTCGACAATCTGTTGTCGAGAGGGATCATCAACGCCGATGGAACACCGGGTCCGAATTTCGCGCAGGCGCAGCAATATTCTGCGCAGGACACCGACACGTTCCAGGAAAGTCCCGGCTCGAAGGTGTTGTATCCGACGCTCCCGCCACCCGCGGTCGGCGGTCCAATAGATGTCTGCAAAGACAACGGTGTCTGCACTTTGGCCGATGCGATGGCGTCGGAAAATGGACTGCCTGCGGAGTACTATCCGTTTCTGCTGACCGGCGGGGCCGGCTCGGGCCAAATGAAAAAGACAGCGGACCAGCGCATCGCGAACGTGAACAATCTGCCGCCGGGGCCGTTCCAACTCACCTCCAGCACATTTCCTTATGACTCCTACGCAGCGAGCCCGGTGCACCGGTTCTATCAGATGTGGCAGCAGATGGATTGCAACGTCAGCTATGTGACCGCGAAGGATCAGGGCGGGTGCAAGAAGGACCTGTTTCCGTGGGTTGAGGTGACGGTGGGTGCGGGCACGAACGGTCTGCCGCAAGACCCTGCATTCAACAACTTCTCGACTGGAGAAGGTTCGACGGCAATGGGCTTCTACAACATGCAAAATGGTGACGCACCCTATACGAAATTCCTGGCTGACAACTACACGATCGCGGACAATTACCATCAGCCAGTTGCGGGCGGCACTGGAGCCAACAGCCTCATGCTGGGGTTTGGCGATGCGGTCTTTTTCAGCGACGCCGACGGCAACGCAGCTACGCCTCCCCACAACCAACCGGCGCCAACCTTCGTGGGCACGCCAAATGCGGGGATCGTGGACCAGATCGAAAACCCCGATCCACAGTCGGGCACGAACAATTGGTACACCGAGGATGGTTACGGCGGCGGAGCGTTCGGCAAGGCATCGTTTGGCGGCGGGTCCTACAGCAACTGTTCGGACTCCGATCAGCGCGGCGTTTCGGCGGTCCTGGGCTACCTGAGTTCACTGCCCTACGAAGTGGACCCCAAGTGCGCGCCGGGTACCTACTACCTGCTGAACAACTATAACCCGGGCTATTTCGGAGACGGCAGCAACGCCTACACGGACCCTAACGTAGCGAACACGCCGTTCACGATTCCTCCGACGAAGCAGCGCACCATTGCTGACGTGTTGATGGAACACAACGTGTCATGGAAATATTATGGCGATCAGTGGAACGCCTATCTAGGCGACAAATACCAGATCAACTACGGGACTGTCGGCGCGATGAGCGACCAGTACTGCAACATTTGCAACCCGTTCCAGTACGAAACACAGATCATGGCCAACGATGCGGTACGTACCGCGCACCTCAAGGACACGACTGACCTCTACGCGGACATCAAGAGTGGTAATCTTCCGGCGGTTTCCTACGTGAAGCCCAGCGGATGGGTTGACGGTCACCCGGCATCTTCCAAGTGGAACCTCTTCGAAGGATTCACGAAGAAGATTATCGATGCGGTGCAGGCCAACCCGAGCCTCTGGAAAGAGACGGCGATCTTCGTCACGGTAGATGAAGGCGGCGGTTACTTCGACGCTGGCTACATCCAAGCGCTGGACTTTTTCGGCGACGGGACGCGCATTCCGCTCATCGTAGTATCACCATACTCCACCGGCGGACGCGTCAGGCACGTGTACTATGACCACGTCTCCATTCTGAAGTTCATCGAACGGAACTGGAGCCTGCCGACTATTACCAAGCGCAGCCGGGATAATCTTCCGGAGGCCACCAGCCCAGCATCGAATCCATATGTTCCAACAAACTCGCCTGCGATTGGCGACCTGTTCGGAATGTTCAACTTCTCACAATAGTTCAACCAAGTCAGATTACGTAATCAAGTCGCAGTATTCGTGGGCAGTGGCGCAGAAGGTGGCTGCGCCACTGCCTTTAGTTTTTACGAAACGAGAGCTAGATACCGACGTAGGTTTGGCGCCGGAGGAATTGTCCGCTACCAGGGCGGCCCACAAACTGGCCGGAGTCGATGACCGCCCGGCCGCGGGACAGCACCGTTTTCGGAACGCCCTTGATCTGAATCCCTTCGAACATGGAATAGTCCACGCGCATGTGGTGTGTCTTGACGCTGATCACTTGCTCTTCGTTGGGATCGAAGATGACCAGATCGGCGTCAGACCCCACCGCAATCGTGCCCTTGCGGGGGAACAGGCCGAAGAGTTTTGCTGGCGCAGTCGAGACGACTTCCACAAAGCGGTTCGGCGAGAAACGCTTGCTGTGAACGCCTCCCGTGTAGATGAGGCTCAGGCGATGCTCAATGCCAGGACCACCGTTCGGAATCTTGGTGAAGTCATCGATGCCCAGTTCCTTTTGTTCCTTGAAGCAGAATGGGCAGTGATCGGTCGAGACGACCTGCAGCGTATCGTGCGTAAGACCCTGCCAGAGTTTTTCCTGATGCCATTTCTCTCGCAGCGGCGGCGTGAAGACATACTTCGCGCCCTCGAATCCGGGGGCGTTCATGTTTTCCAGCGACAAATACAGATATTGCGGGCAAGTTTCCGCGTAGGCGGGCAACCCGCGGTCGCGTGCCTCGCGAACTTTTTCGAGCGCCTCATTGCAGGAGAGATGAACGATGTAGACAGGACATCCGGCCATTTCCGCCAGCGCGATTGCGCGAGAAGTGGCTTCGGCTTCGGCGGTGGTGGGACGCGTAAGCGCGTGATATTTCGGGGCGCGCTTCCCTTCCGCCAGCGCTTGCTGGACGATCACATCAATAGCCCCGCCATTTTCGGCATGCATGCAGATCAGTCCGGAGTGCTTGGCAGCTTGCCCCATAGCGCGGAAGATGCTGGCGTCGTCGAGCATGAATACACCGGGATAGGCCATAAAAAGTTTGAAACTCGTCACGCCCTCGCGGATGAGCTGGCCCATCTCTTCGAGTTGTGCGCTGCCTAGATCCGTGATGATGCAGTGAAAGGCGTAGTCGATGGTGGCCTTGTCGTGAGCCTTCTTCATCCAGGTGTCAAAGGCATGCCGCAGCGTCTGCCCTTTGTACTGAATCGCGAAGTCGATCAGCGTGGTGGTCCCGCCGTAGGCTGCGGCGATGGTGCCGGTCTGGAAGTCATCAGCAGACATGGTTCCGCCGAAAGGCATGTCCAGATGCGTGTGGACATCGATGCCGCCGGGAAGAAGCAAATGATTGCTGGCATCGATTGTCTGCGTAGCGTTTTCCTCTGACAATTGCGCCGCAATGGCGGAGATTTTACCTCCGGAGATGCCGACGTCGGCCAACGTCGTGTCCATCGCGGTCACGATCGTAGCGTTCTTGATGATGGTATCGAAACGCATTGGTGTGGCGTGCCTCCGAGACTCTCGCGTGCGGCCGCGAATCTGATTTTGCGGACTCATCGTGCTGAACTGGGGCGCAGTAATGCTGCTCCCCTACAAGAGACTAGCCATCACTCAAAGGTTCGCCACCACGTCCAGCATCCATTGTAGGGGCGCAGCACCGCTGTGCCCCTTCCCGGCAAGTTCTCTCATGCACGCGCGCGCATGTAGTTGGGCAACACGTCCCGGCCGTATATTTCCAGCGTATTTTCTTCCTCGCCGCACATCAGATAAATGTTGAACTGCGTCACGCCGACATTACGCAGCTTCTCGAGCTTTTCGCGATGCTGCTCAATGGGGCCGACCAAACAGAAGCGGTCGATGACTTCGTCGGTAACGAAGTTGGCGTTGTCGCTGCCCACCTCGCAATGATGAAGATAATCGTACTTGCCTCGGTCCTTTACGAAAGAAGTCAGCGACGCGGGCAAATCCTCTGGTTTGTATTTGGAAATGAGATCCATCACGTGATTGGAGACCAGCGCCGGGAACCACCGGACTTTGTCGCGCGCGAGCGCAAAATCATGGGAGGCCCACACCGGCGCGGCAGCCATGACTTCAATCTTGCTGAAATCGCGGCCCGCTTCTTTTGCGCCTTCTCGGACGAAACCCAGGCACCACGAGATTAAATCGGGATCGGCAAATTGGAGGATAACTCCGTCGCCGATGCGTCCGGCTGTGCGAAGCGCTTTCGGTCCATAGCCAGCAACCCAGACGGGCGGAATTTTCCCATTGGTCCATGGAAAGCGAGCGGCGACCCCGTCGTGATCGACAGACCTTCCTGCGTTCAGCTCGCGAAATGTCTTTACAAAATTTTCCAGGTCTTCAAGTGTCGTGGGCTTTTTGCCCAGCACCCGGCGGGAGCTGTCTCCGCGGCCGATGCCCATGTGCATGCGGCCGTTGGAAATGACATTTAACGTGGCAAAAAGGCTGGACGCGACGGTGACCTCGCGAACGGCGGGATTGGTGACGCAAGGACCGATGTGCATGTTTTTCGTGTTGGTGGCCATGAGCGTCATCAGCGGAAATGGCTCCATCCAGAGCACGTGTGAGTCGAAGATCCAGCCATGCAGGAACCCGGCGGATTCGGCTTGCCGCGTCAGGCTGACGATGCGGTCCACGGTGAGATCAGGCTTGATGGTAATGCCGAATTCCATAAGAGGGCTCCCTTAGTCCGCAGCCTGGGCGACGGGCTCGGCGGTGTGCATCAATGCGAAATAAACGAAGAAACTGACGATGAAGCCGACAAACCAGGCGTAATTGTACAAGACTCGCAGTGGCGGAATGACCAGGCCGACGAACGCCACACCTGCCCCTGCGGCGAGTGCGGCCAGCGCCTGCCAATTCACCCCGCGCTGATATTCGTAGAGGCCGTTGCGTTGATACAGATCCTGCACAATCAGGATTTTCTTGCGCACGATAAAGTAATCACAGATCAGAACGCCCGCAATCGGTCCGAGAAATCCAGAATAGCCGACCAGCCAGCCGAATATATAGCTGCCGTAGTTGGCCATCAACTTCCAGGGCTGCATGGCGATGCCCATGAAGCACGTGATCAGGCCGCCGGTGCGAAAGCTGATGCGCCGCGGCGAAAGATTGGAGAAGTCGTTGGCGGGCGAGACCACGTTGGCGGCGACGTTGACGTTCAGCGTGGCCATCAACAGCGCCAGCATCGCGAGAACGACCGCGAACGGATTGCCGAGGCGCGAAAGGACCGCCACCGGATCCCAGAGCGCCTGGCCAAAGATGATCAGCGTCGCGGAGGTGACCGCGATTCCGATGAACGAGTAAAACGTCATCGTGGCCGGAAGGCCAAGCGTCTGCCCAAGGACTTGGTCGCGCTGGCTGCGGGCATAGCGCGTGAAATCCGGAATATTAAGGGACACCGTGGCCCAGAAACCTACGACGCCGGTTAGGGACGGAACAAAGAAACGGAAAAACTCGCCGAAGCTTTGAAATTTCGATGGCGTCGAGAGCATGGGGCCGAAGCCGCCAGCCTTGGAGCGCGCCCAAAGCAACAGCGCCAGGCCAATCAACAGCAAAAAAGGCGCGGAGATGCCTTGCAAAAAGCGGATGGTCTCGATCCCCCGCAAAATCACCAGCACATTAAGCAGCCAGAAAAAAAGGAAGCAGAACGCCGCGCCATAAACGAAGTGCGCCCACGCCGGAACCAGCGCGACGATCATCGCGTTGATGGCTTCCCCGCCGATCCACGTCTGGATGCCGAACCAGCCGCACGCCACCAACGCGCGAAGGATTGCGGGGACGTTTGCGCCCAGAACACCAAAGGAAGCTCGCGCGAAAACGGGGAACGGTATGCCGTACTGGGCCCCGGCGTGAGCATTGAGCAACATGGGAATCAGCACCAGAAGGTTGCCGAGAAAAACGGTGAACAGCGCCTGCTTCCAGTTCATACCGCCGGCAATCATGGCACTGGCAAGCATGTACGTGGGAATGTTCACGCTCATCGAAATCCAAAGCGCCGCGTAATTGTAAGTGCGCCACGTGCGGCGGTCCGTCGAGATGGGAGCAAGGTCCTTATTATATAAGGCGCTGTCGCGAATGGTTTCCGCGGACAGCGAAGCGTTGTAGGCTTCCGTCATGGGTGGCGAACCATCGTCGTTTCATTCACTTGCAAGAAAACAGCCTAACTCACAATAGAGGCGCGCAAACAACTGCCCCGAGCGAACCTGCCAATCGAACCTGCTCGCCAAAATTGATTGGGAGAGTCTACTCCGCGACACCAAGCGCGACAAGGACTTGCGAGCCTCGGCGCGAGCAACCGTTCAAGCCAGCCGCATCGATTATTCTTCTGGCTTTCTGGAGTGATTCGCGAGACAGTTTGCGGCACTTCCGGTGGCCGGCGACCAGCTGAATAGTACGCACCGGCGGGTGAAAAGTGACCCTGAACCAGATTGACAAAACCCACCGGCTTCTCTACTTTCTCAGTGCTAGCAAACGATTACCGCCCACCACGGCCCGTTCAGGGGATGCTCGCGGACAGGGAAAGGAACCTTATTGATGCTGCCACTGTTGGCCTACGTCTCCACCAGGCTCGTACAGCTCTCCGCAGTGGACGTCGTGATCATCGCCTTCTATTTCGCACTGGTTCTGGGCATCGGCTTTTACCTCAGAGGGCGCGCCAACACCTCCGAAGACTTCTTCATGGCCGGCCGCGAAATGACCGCCTGGGTCGCCGGCCTGAGCTTCCTTTCCGCCAACCTCGGTGCCTTGGAATTGATGGGCTGGGCGGGCTCGGCATATCAGTACGGCATTCTCGCCACGCATTGGTACTGGATCGGCGCGATCCCCGCGATGCTCTTCCTCGCCCTGGTGATGATGCCGTTCTACTACATCTCCAAGACGCACTCCGTTCCCGGCTATTTGAAATTGCGCTTCGGAGAACCCGCCCGAGCACTCTCGGCAGTCTCGTTCGCCTTCATGACCGTGCTCATGAGCGGCGTCAACATGTTCGCCATGGCCAAGGTCATGCAAATCGTCCTCGGCTGGGACATCAACTTCAGCATCTGGGTTTCTTCCTTGACTGTAGGCGTGTACGTCGCGCTGGGTGGCTTAAGATCCGCGATCTTTAACGAAGTGCTGCAATTTTTTCTCATCTGGGCCGGCGCCTTGCTGATACCGATTCTGGGTCTCTACGAAGCCGGCGGCTGGACCAACTTGAAGCTGCAAATTGCCCAGAGAGCGTCGGACCAATATGTTCACCTCTGGTCCACCCTCGGCTCCTTCTCCAGCAATCCTATGGGCATCAACTGGGTTGGAATCGTGTTCGGGCTGGGCGCCGTCATCTCCATGGGCTACTGGACCACGGACTTCCTGGTCGTGCAGCGCATTCTCTCCGCCAAAGACATTCGCAGCGCGGAAATGGCCCCGATCATTGGTGCGGGATTCAAGATGTTGGTGCCGATCATCGTCATCCTGCCCGGCCTGCTCGGCTTGGCCGTGCTGCCCATGAAACTCACGGGCGAATCTGGCGCCGCAGCCGCCGGTCTGCACAGCTACAACGACGTGCTTCCGTTAATGCTCGCGCGCTACTGCGGTCCCGGTCTGCTCGGCCTCGGAATCACGGCGCTGATCGCGGGCTTTATGTCCGGCATGGCCGGCAACGTCAGCGCTTTCACCACCGTATGGACGTATGACATCTATCGTCCGCTCATCAACAGCAAGGGCAGCGATCATCACTACCTGAACATGGGGCGCTGGACCACAGTGATTGGCGTATTGATCAGCATTGGCACCGCCTATCTGGTCATGCAGTTCGCCAGCATCATGGATTACGTCCAAGCGCTGTTCAGTTTCTTCATCGCTCCCCTGTTCGGCACCGTTGTTCTCGGAATGCTGTGGAAGCGCGCGACTGGGCCGGGCGGCTTCTGGGGATTGCTACTTGGCACGGTTTCGTCCATCAGCATGTGGGCTTGGGTGAAAGTCGATCCGTCGGCGCTCCGTTATGTGGCGCTTTCGCCGCACGCCAAGGCCCTCGCTCAGGATATGTTTCAGGCACTGTGGTCCTTCTGCGTGTGTGTAATCGTCACGGTTGTCGTCAGCTATATGACGCAGCCCAGACCGGAAGCGGAATTGGTTGGCCTGGTTAGGGGATTGACCCCGATGCCCTCGGTCGGGGATTTGCCGTTCTATGAGAAGCCGACTTTCTGGGCCATCGTGGTCGCGATCATCTTCGTGATTCTGAATCTAATCTTTTGGTAGGAAACAAGTGGTAACGAAACCAGCGGCAACGAAACAAGTGGTGAAAAACAGGTGGTGAACCATGCATAGTGAAGGCGGCGTTTCGATCTGGTTTTTTATCGGGATCTCCCTGTTTGTGAATGGAGTGCTGATTACCGGCGCCGGGGTATGGCAGGTGTTTCACCCGCCCGCGAATCCGGTAGTGCTCTTCCACCTGCACGCCAATGTTTGGTGGGGGGCGATATTGCTGGTGATTGGCCTCGTATACTGTTTGCAGTTCGCGCCGGGGCGCAAGAAAGTCTAGCGCCTTAAGGCGGAAGTCCGGGCGTTTGGGGCGCAGCAGTGCTGGCCCCCTAGAAACCGCCGGCGAAAGAACTGCAACTCTCGCCAACCTATCGGTAGCCCTCGCGAACCTATCGCGCCGAATAGTGCTTCGTGTCTTTTGTCCGGGAATTGAACACGTCAAAACTTCCATCAGTCTTCGCGGTCAACTCCAGATAATTTCCAGCATCGTCAGGCCCTTCCAGATTGGCAATAAATTCCGCCGCTACGTTGTGGGCGCTGCCTCCCTCTTCCGAGAAATGCAACTGCCACAGATCCTCCAGATGAGGCGACGACTTTACGACGTCCCACGCCGAAGGTGAGCCACCCTTCTTTGCTCCGTTGTCCATAATGGCCACCCGAGGGGCGATCCCATGTACGAGCGCGGGACTTCCGCTCTGTTGCCAGCCGTGGTGCGACACAATATATATGTCCACTTTTCCAATCTTGTTGACCGGACACATCAAGGCCATCTCTTTGTCCCAGGTCAGGTCGCCAAGATCGAGAATCTTCAATTTTCCGAAGGTGAGCAGGGTCCCCAGCGAGCGCGGATTTTCCGTTTGGTCGCCGACACGCTGCTCCGATTCCTTGCAACTTCCATTTTGCTGGCCCGCGCCCGGTAGGGGGCTGGCAATCAAAGCGCCATCCGAACTGAGCACTGTGCCGTCGAGGCCCTTCAACGGTAATTTGTCTCCGGGTTTCAGAGTGAGCCGCTTGTATTTCCCCGTGGCTAGAAGTTGTTGGTACGCTTGCCAGCCGCGAAGCGTCGCCGCGTCCCCGGCCTCGCGGTTGTCGCCATGGTCGATGAACGTTCCCACCGGAATCCGCGCGACCAATTGCGTCAACCCGCCCACATGATCGTCGTGGAAATGGGTGATCAACACGTAGTCGATCTTGTTGATTCCGGCGTCCTTTGCGGCGGCTACGAGGCGGTCCGCATCGCGCCCGTTGTTACCTGGCCATCCCGTATCGATCAGCAGCGATTGGCCGGCAGGCGTAACAAATAGAGTCGCTTGCCCGCCTTCCACGTCCACGAAGTACACCTTCAACTCCTGGGCAGCTGGCATTCCCAACGCGGAGGTAGCCACCGCGGCTACGGCGAAGCATGCGCACAACAGAGTGCTCATCGCACTGCGTATGAATTTTCTTTTCCTCTCCTTGCGCTCGAAGAGAACACAGAACAGAGATGCTGCCACGTGGAAGCCTCCTGGTGTATGCCGCTCTTCCGGTGAATCGATTCGACCGGTCTTTGCAGTGCACCGCGGCACGGAGATCATCAATCGGATTCGCGGCGCAGGTCAAGGAAGGCAACCTCCCAACAGCCCTGAGCGAGGGCATGGTCCTGGTCACGAAGGATGCAAAAATTCGCGCCTGCAAACAACTACGAACGCTGTGGTAAACCGAACGTTGGTCCAGCGCCCACGCTTTTAGAGACTCTTGGACGGAGCCCCTTCCTCACTTTTGTGCCCTCAGACTCCCGCGGGAGAGGAGTAAGCCTCGCAGTTGCCGGACGGCGTTGGGGATTTCCGTTGACCTCGTATTGCTAAATCCCAAAATCAATCCCTGGCGAACAGCTTTACCAAGATACGACGGCGAAAGAGGCCAGACCCAAAGCCTCTTTTGTGCACCGCTCGCGGCAACCTCCTGATCGCGGAATCCTCGTGGCAACGTGACAACGAGATGCATGCCGGCCTGCGCACCCAGCACCTCGAGCGCGGATCCAAACTCTTTAGCGATGCCCTCGACCAGGGCAGTTCGCCTTTCACCATACAGTGTGCGCATCCTGCGAATGTGGCGCGCGAAATGTCCCTCGCGCATGAAGTCGTTCAGGACTGCCTGATAGAGGTGAGACGTGCTCAAGTCCATTGCATGGCGAACCGCGGTGAACCGTTCGACGAGGTCAGGAGGAATGACAACGTAGCCGAGTCGCAGGGATGGGAACAAGGTCTTGCTGAACGTTCCGATGTAGATCACGCGAGAGTTGTGATCCAGACCTTGCAGAGACGCGATGGGCATGTTTTCGTAGCGATACTCGCTGTCGTAGTCATCCTCAATAATCCACGAGCCGGAGCTTTGAGCCCAGTCCAACAACTGGAACCTGCGCGATGCGCTCATCGTTACTCCGAGCGGATATTGGTGAGAGGGCGTTACATAGGCAACCCGGGCTTTGCGGCATAGCCGAATGCCCGCGGAAACGCTGAGTCCTTCCTTGTCGACGGGCACGGGGATCAGGCGGCAACCCGAAGCGGTGAGAACGTGGCGCGCCAACCAGTACCCCGGCTCTTCCAGCCACGCTGCATCTCCAGGGTCGAGCAGGACCCGCGCAGAGATCTCCAACGCGTGCTGAGAACCGGAGACAATCATGACCTGTTGAGGGTCACACCGCACCGCGCGAGCCGTTCTGAGGTACGTGCAAATGGCTTCGCGTAACGCTTCGAAACCCAGCGGGGAGCCGTAATGGAGCGCGCTTGCCTGGGGATTGCGGCTGTGGCGCACGACCAGGCTGGACCAAATCTGGAATGGAAAGTGGTCATACGCCGCCTGGCTCACGCTGAAAGGGCCCATGCCACGTAGCCAGGGCACGATCTCATACCGCGGCAAAAGTAAAGCGCGTTTCGCGATGCGCCGCGCCCCGGAACGAACTTGATTCGACCGGCTGCTGCTGGTTTCACTAAACGTGAGTTGCTCCGGCAACGCAGCGCATACAAAGGTTCCCGCTCCTACGCGACTCTCAAAATAACCTTCGGCCAACAGCTGACCGTAAGCAGTGAGCACGGGAATACGCGAGATTTTTAGCTCCGATGCGAGGGATCGTGTCGACGGAATTTGCTGGCCCGCTCCCAGGCTGCGGCTGACGATCATGGCGCGGAAGGCATCGTAAATTTGTTTGTGTAGCGGCTTCGCTGCCTTGCGATCGACCGCGATAACCGGCGACAACCCGCTGGAGACTCTCTTCATTTCCGCATTGTAGTGGTCATATCAGAATTCAATCAAGTGGATATTGCCTCAAACCACTTGAACTTCTACTTTGGTCCAAAGGGTAGTCCCAAAAATCCTGTCGGGGTGTGGAGGCAATAGTGATGAATCTAATGTGTACTTTTGTGCGCGGTGGTCAGGACATCGTTTTTGCAGTGAAACGGTTCCGCTTGCGGTTTCTATTCATTCTGTCGGCTGCTCTGATTGGTTTTTCGTTTTCAACTCTCGCTCAGGACGCCAGCATCGTCGGCACCGTTACCGATCCTTCCGGCGCCTCGGTTCCGAACGTGAGAATCACGGTTACAAATACGGAAACGGGTTCGACGCACACCGTGGTGAGCAATGACTCAGGCCAGTATGCAATTCCTGAACTGAAGATTGGTCACTACGATGCCAAGGCCGAAGCCACCGGATTTAAAGTGGCCGAGCAAAAAGGTCTTCAGTTGCAAGTAGGCGACCGCACTCGCGTTGATTTCCAAATGCAACTCGGCGGCGCTCAGGAAACCGTCACCGTCGAAGCCAATGCCGTGCGCGTGCAAACCGACTCCGGTGAACAAAGCAACGTCATCACCGGGCAGCAGATTTCGCAAATCGCGGTCAGCGGTCGCAGCATGTACCAGCTCGCCGCTTTGACCCCCGGAGCGTCGAGCCAGATTGGTGCTGGTGGGATGAGCGCAGGCGTTGTTAACACTTCGGCCGGCGGCGACGCGAACGTGGAATTCAACGGCATGCGGCAAAACCACAACATCTATTTGCTCGACGGTGGCGAAGATGACGACCGCGGCGGCGCGGGCGGCATGAGTATCGCGCCCTCCTCGGATGCCATCGCCGAATTCCGCGCTCTCACCTCGAACTACAGCGCTGACTATGGCCTCTCTTCGGCCGGAACCATGACTATGGTTCTCAAGTCCGGATCGAGCACGCTCCATGCAGCGGCGTGGGAATTCAACCGCAATGACGCTTTCGATGCCCGCAACTTCTTCAATCCGGCTCCGCAACCCGTCGCGGAGTTGCGACTGAACACGTTCGGTTTCAACGTGGGCGGACCCGTGACTTTCGGCCGGCTCTACAATCGCGAACGCAAGAAGACCTTCTTCTTCTACAACATGGAATGGCGCAGGCTCATCCAGGGCATCATCAACAACGGCCAGCCAGTGCCGCTCCCCTCTACGTATGGCGGCGACTTCGGCAGCACAGTCGTCAACGTCCCGACGGCCGCGCAGGTTGCGCCTTCGGTTCTTGCCAAGAATTGTCCCGGTGGCGTTCTGCCCGCCGGCATCGTCCAGGGTTCACCCTTTCCGGGAAACACGATCCCTGCTTGCATGATCAGCCCCAATGCGACGGCTCTGTTGAGCGCCGGGATTTTTCCGGCGCCTACTTCAGGTGACCAGTTCACCGGCGCCGCCACCTCGCCTACCAATGTGAAGGAAGAGATCGTACGCATCGATCACAACTTCAGCAGCAAATTTTCGATTTTTGGACACTTTATCGCCGAACAGGTCTCGCAGGGCTACTCGACCAGCCAGTGGAGCGGTGCCAACGTTCCCACCGTGGGCGATACCTTCGGCAATCCCTCGTACAGCGCGGTAGTTCACGCAACATACGCGATTAATCCCAACCTTCTGAACGAAACAGCCTTCAACTACAACGGCAACCGCATCAACATCGTACCTTTCGCGGGTGCTGGCTTGAGCAGCTTGGCAATCCCCGCAGGATTCGAAAGCAACCGGCTATTCACGGGCCCCAACAACGATGACCGCTTCCCCAACATCGATTTGAATGGCTCGACGGGTACCAAAGTCGAAATCTCCAGCTGGCCGTGGCACAACGTAGCCGACGACTACCAGATCCGCGATGACGTCTCTTGGACCCACGGCGCTCACCAGTTTAAGTTCGGTGGGAGCTGGGCACTCTACAAGAAGACGCAAGACCTCTTCGGTCAAACGCAGGGCGGCTTCAACTTTGACGGAACCTTCACCGGCAACGACTTTGCCGACTTCCTCCTTGGCGATGCCAAGAACTATCAGGAACTCGCCGTCCAGGACGCCGGCCAATGGAACAACGTTTCCTGGGCCGCCTACGTTCAGGACAACTGGCGCGTCAACCGCAAGCTGACCCTCAACCTCGGTCTGCGTTGGGATGGCGTTCCGCACACCTACGAAGCCAACAACCGCATGGGCAACTTCTACCCATCGCTCTACAATCCGGCGAACGCTGCTCTTCTCAATCCCGATGGCAGCATCAATCCGGCCAGCCCGGGACTCGGCACCAGCCCCAACCCTATTCTTGCAGGCATCCCGCTGTACCTGAACGGAATCGGAATCCCTGGCCAGGACGGAGTTCCCAAGGGCTTGGTGAACAATCACTGGGCGGCATTTGGTCCCAGGTTGGGATTTGCTTACGACCTGACGGGTGCTGGCAAGACCGTTGTCCGTGGCGGCTTCGGCATCATGTACGAGCGCATCCAAGGGAACGACATGTATAACGCCGGACCCAACATCCCGTTCAGCTTGCAGGTCACCACACCAGGCCCAGTCGAATTCAGCAACCCAACTCTCTCGCTGGTTTCGGGCACGGCCGCTGCACTGCCGATCAACGCTGCCAGCGTCACCGGGCTGGCCATCAACGACTACAACCTCCCGGTCAGCTACCAGTGGAGCATCGGAGTTCAGCGTCAGTTAGGCGCCCGATCTGTGCTGGGCATTGCCTACGTCGGCAATCAAAACCGGCATCAGAACGACTACCGGGAAACGAATCTGCCAGACGAGAGCGCGCTTCCTGAACTGATCAAGGGCGGCATCTATACCCTGGCGTCAGGTCTGCCCTATCCGGGCTTCCATTCGATCGATTTGAGTCAAAACGAGGCCAACTCGCACTACAACGCGTTACAGATCGATTTGACCTCTCAAGTCGGTCGCGACTTGACCCTGCGGGCCTACTATACGCTGTCGCGCACGATTGATCCGGTCACTGGCAACGGTGGCCAGGACCTGCAAAACGTCTCGAATCCCTACGCGGGATGGCAGTACGATAACGGACCGGGTGGCTACGATCGCACCCACAATGCGGCAGTTAACTTCATCTACGATCTGCCGATCTTCCGGCACACTGAAAACCGCTTGCTCAAGTCCACCCTCGGCGGCTGGGAGGTCTCCGGAATCGTCACGTTGACGTCTGGTCTCCCGCTCAATCCCCAACTGACGGGCGGACAGAGTAGCAACGGTCTTCCCAACGCCACCAATCGCCCGGACCAGATCGCTTCGGTCTCCTATCCACACACGGTTGCCGAATGGTTCAGCACGTCATCGTTCGTCAACCCAGCGGCGGGCTCCTTTGGCGACGCCGGACACAACTCACTCCGTGGCCCAGGCCGCGACAACTGGAACATCTCGCTGTTCAAGAGCTTCGTGCTCAGCGAAACTCGTGGCAGCAGGCTGGAACTCCGTGTGGAAAGTTTCAACACCTGGAATCACACCGAGTTTAACCAAGTCAGTAACGGCCTCGGTTCCAACAATTTCGGCCAAGTCACTTCTGCCTTCGACCCAAGAGTTTTTCAGCTCGGAGGCAAAATCTACTTTTAACAAGCAACTTACAATCGTTCACAACTTGCCCCGCTCGCGCCGGAAAGGCGCGGGCGGGTCTTTTTTTGTGTGTATAAGAGAGGCTGAATACTCACACCGATTGGTGACGCTCAGGGTTCGCAGCTACGCCAGGTCACGAACTGTTCCGCCAGGTCCGAACTTTGGGATCGATTCAGGCTCTCAGGAGCGCTTGTGCAGCGCTCCCTTGAGGTGTAGGTCGGCGCTTGAATGTTACGCCGTTATGTCCATCCTGGGCGGTAGAGTGGTCTGGCGCAATATCCATTCAGGCTCATTCCACTATAACCACTTCATTTTCGATTCGGCGCCGCGTACGGGAGATGGCGTGCGTCTAAGGTTCTCGATGGTGGTAATGGGAGAGTTGAGGCAAGTGGTTATTGTCTCCTGCTGCCTTCCCCCCGAGACTTAAGGGGCCGCCCATCTGCAGTGACGCGCGATGGACGCAGACTTCTCCGTGGTTGTAGACTCGATTTTAGTTTCTTGAGAGAGGCACTGGGCGTTCTGGCCGTGACCAGCGGCGCACACAACCAATGACTAGGGTGACTCACTTGAGAGTGTTCGCAATCTTGCTCGTGATTCTGTGCGCCGCGGCGGGCGACTACGGACGCGCTCCTGACGCGGCTGCTCCACCCGTTCTTGTCGAATTGTTCACTTCTGAAGGGTGTTCGAGTTGTCCTCCTGCCGATGAGCTTCTCGAGCGAATGGATGCCGCGCAGCCTGTTCCAGGTGTGCAGTTGATCGTGCTTAGCGAGCATGTGGATTACTGGAACCATGACGGTTGGAAAGACCCGTATTCCTCGGCTCAGCTGACGGAGCGACAGAACGGGTATGTCCATAGCCTTGGACTGAATACGCCCTACACTCCGCAATTCATTGTGGACGGAGCGACCGAGTTGAAAGGCAGCGCTTCGGACCTGGCACAAACCCTTCAGAAGGCTGCCACCGCGCCAAAGGTTGCGGTGCGCATTACCTCGCTAAGCGTCGACGCTGGGTCGCCGCCGCTCGTTCGAGGGCACATCGACGTCGACGGTACGTCGCAAAAGCGCAATTCCGAGATTTTCGTGGTGATGGCACTGGACCATGCCGAGTCTCAGGTGCTGCGGGGCGAGAATACCGGCAAGCACCTGACGCACGTGGCAGTCGCGCAAGAGTTCATCAAGGTCGGGAAGCTGGAGAAGCAAAAGACCTTTAGCCAGAATTTCCAGGTCAAGCTTAAACCCGGTATCGATCCTGCAAATATCCGCATCATCGCTTTCGTTCAAGACTCCGGCCTAGGAAAAGTGCTGGGAGCATCTCTGCAGAAAGTTAAGTAGCACAGACACTCTCGTTTGTGCTCTTGTCTGTGCTTGCCGCAACAGTCGTGACAGCGGGTTGATGCACACAGCATTCCGAACCGATGTTGTTGAAAACCGAGATTGGCCGGATTACATATCAGCCTGTGTAAGTGTTCGCTCCTAACCAGCCAGATCGACAGAGCGGTGCCCCCCAATAAAAAATTAGCTATCCGCCCCTGCCTCCGTCGGCATCAGATACGTGGGCCGCCGGAGGGGCGGCGGCGTGAATGATCCTGCCATGGTTAACCTCAATGTATTGACGAAGAACTTTCGGATTTAGGACGGATAACATGAATGAACAACCGCAAAGAACCGCCGGCGAAAAGGCGTTGCAAGTCTCCCTATCTGGATTTGATCTGATCAATTCTCCGCGTCTCAATAAGGGAACTGCCTTCCCCGAACACGAACGCGACGTATTTGACCTCCACGGTTTGCTTCCACCTCATGTGGGAACTCTTGACGAGCAGGTTGAGCGCCGGATGGAGGCACTGGCCGGGCAGTCGACTTCCTTTAACAAGTACGCTTTTCTCCGGGACTTGCAGGATATCAACGAGACGCTGTTCTATGCGCTCGTGGTTAACAGTGTCGAGAAGATGCTGCCACTGGTGTACACCCCAACCGTGGGCGAGGGTTGTCAGCGCTTCAGCGAGATATGGAGAAAGCCGCGGGGCTTGTTTATCAGCTATCCCGACAAAGATCGTATCGCTCAGATCCTGAATCATTCGCGCTATGACGGAGTGAAATGCATTGTGTTCAGCGACGGCGAAAGAATTCTCGGACTGGGTGATCAGGGCGCCGGCGGCATGGGTATCCCCATCGGAAAGATGGCTCTATACACTGCGCTTGGCGGCATTCATCCGGAGCATTGTCTTCCGATTTTGCTGGATGTGGGGACAAATAATGAAGATAGGCTGAAAGATCCCCTCTACATCGGATGGAGAAACCACCGGATCCGTGGCGAAGAGTACGATTCTTTCGTTGATACGTTTGTGCAGAGCGTGAAAAAACGCTGGCCGCATGTTCTGTTGCAATGGGAGGACTTTGCCGGTTCGAACGCCGCTCGATTTTTGGCCCGCTACCGAGATCAACTATGTACTTTCAACGATGACATTCAGGGCACGGCAGCGGTCGCCACGGCAACCCTGATCTCCGCAGTCAACGTAACCGGCGTTCCCCTCGAGCAACAGAAAATCGTAGTCGTCGGCTTCGGAAGCGCGGGCATCGGCATTACCAACCTTCTCGCCCAGTTCATGCAGGACCGCGGCCTCTCCGCAGACGAAGCTCGCAGCCGCTTCTACGGTATCGACCGGCATGGCCTTATCACCGAAAAGACCAAGGACCTGCGGCCTGAGCAGCTAGTTTATGTGCGCAAGGAGCAGGAAGTGCAGGCTTGGAGGCAGCCGAGCGGGGAAATTTCACTGCTCGATGTGGTCCGCAATGTTAAACCCACCGTGCTTATCGGGGTGTCTGGCCAGGGGGGAGCTTTTACTCAAGACGCGGTGCGCGAAATGGCCAAGCACACCGCTCGGCCAGTGATCTTTCCGCTCTCGAACCCGACGTCGCGAAGCGAGGCGACTCCCCAGGACCTGATGGATTGGACAGAAGGGCGAGCCCTGATTGGCACCGGCACGGCCTTCGATCCCGTGAATGTTGGTGGAAAGAAAGTTCACATCGCCCAGACCAATAACTCCTACATTTTCCCGGGACTTGCTCTGGGAATTGTCGCCTCAAAAGCCAAACGCGTCACCGATACCATGGTCAAGGCCGCCGCTCAGGAATTGATACGTCTCTTGCCCACGCAGAAGGATAAGAACGCGAGTCTTCTTCCCCCGATCTCGCAAGCGCGCGAACTTGGTAGTCAGATCGGCCTGGCTGTCGGAAAACAAGCCATCAGAGATGGCCAAGCGCAGGTTCCAGACGAAGCTGCTTTAATCCGCGAAGTGCAGGCGAATATCTGGGAACCCGTCTACGTTCCCTACGAGCGCAAACAGCAGTCTTTTCGGCAGGGTGTCTAGCCGTCCCCAGAGCATAAACTAGTGCACGCGCTACTGCATGCTCTAACCCTTTAGAATCAACACTTACAAAACTATATCAAAACAAACGACTTTAACTCCCTTTGGAATGAACACTTACGAAAAACCCGGGGGGGCCCTCAGTTCAATCTAGGAACTCAACGAAACGCAGAAGGAGGAATACGGCCATGAGCAACGCAAACATTCGGATCGAGAAAGACTCCCTGGGCGAAGTGGCGGTTCCCGCCGACAAACTTTGGGGCGCGCAGACACAACGATCGCTGGAACACTTCAGCATTGGGGCGGACCTGATCCCACGGGAGATGATCACCGCATACGCCACCCTGAAAAAAGCCGCCGCTAACGCGAACCATGCAGGCGGACGACTCGACGACCAGCGTCACGGATTGATCGTTCGCGTGTGCGACGAGATTCTTGCGGGACAGCACCACGATATGTTTCCGCTGCATGTCTGGATGACGGGCAGCGGAACGCAATTCAATATGAACGTCAACGAAGTGATGTCGAACCGCTGTTGCCAGCTTGCGGGCACGCCGCTCGGCAGCAAGACTCCCGTTCATCCCAACGACCACGTAAACATGTCGCAGTCGTCCAACGACTCGTTCCCTTCGGCGATGAACATCGCGGCGGCCGTAAACGTCAAGCAGCGACTGCTTCCCGCGGTGCAGCGCTTGCACGACGCGATCAGTGCGAAGGTCAACGAGTGGAAAGACATCGTCAAGATCGGCCGCACGCACCTGCAGGACGCCACTCCGCTGACGCTTGGTCAGGAATGGTCGGGTTATGCGGGCATGCTCGCCGACGATATCGAACGCATCGAGGACGCGCTGAAGGGCGTGTATCGTCTTGCGTTGGGTGGCACGGCAGTCGGCACCGGCATCAATTCGGCTCCGGGATTCGCCGAAGCGGTTGCCGCGGAAATTGCCAAACTCACTGGTTTGCCTTTTGTGACCGCGCCGAACAAATTTACGGTGCAGGGCGCGCACGATGCGCAAGTGCAGCTTTCCGGCTCGCTGCGAACACTGGCGGTGTCGCTCTACAAGATCGCCAACGACATCCGATTGATGTCCTGCGGCCCGCGCGCGGGCTTTGCGGAACTTTTGATTCCGGAAAACGAGCCCGGCTCATCGATCATGCCCGGCAAAGTAAACCCGACGCAGGCGGAAGCTCTCACGATGATTTCTGTGCAGGTCATGGCCAATGACGTGGCGGCAGGCTTCGGTGGTGCGGGCGGCTATTTGGAAATGAACGTCTACAAGCCGCTGATCATATTCAACATCACGCACTCGATCACGATCATGACCGACGGCTGCACAAATTTCCGCAAATTCCTGGTCGAAGGCACGAAACCAAACGTGAAGAAGATCAAGGAATATGTGGACCGTTCGCTGATGCTGGTGACCGCGCTCTCGCCGGTGATCGGATACGACAAAGCATCCAAGATTGCGCACTTTGCGATGGACAACGACCTCACGCTGAAGGCCGCGGCGCTAAACCTTGGCTTCGTTACCGAGGAAGAATTCGACCGCGTGGTCGATCCGGCCAAGATGGTCAAGCCGTACGTGGCCGCGGCAGCCAGCGCCTGAACCATCTCAACAACAATCGCTCGCAAGAACCCTCGGCTCTTGATCCGCGCTGGCTTTGGCGCCGGGCATTCGAGGAGATATTCGAGGGACCACCGAAAGGTTTCGGCTCGCGCTGTCCACATCGCGAAGTAACTGATCCGACGCTCATCGGTGCGAGAGAGCCTGTCACAAGGAAGACGAAATGTTCCAGACGATCCTCCAAGCCTTGGTCCCGGTAGTTTTCGTCGCCGGACTGGGTTGGCTCGTTGGACGGCTCGGCGTCCTCGACCCTCAACGTATACGTTCCATCACCACGTTTATCGTCACCGTGGCTCTTCCCGCCGCTCTGTTCGCAGGCGTGTTCAACTTTTCACCACGCCAACTCGAGAATGGGCCCTACCTTTTGACCATGGTGGTTGCGTTGATGGGGACGTGGGCCGTGGGATTTGTTCTTGCCCGCCTCGTGTTCCGGTCCACTACGCCGTCCGCGGCCATGCTGGGATTGAATTCCAGTTTTCCAGACCTGGCCTACTTTGGCCTGCCGGTGCTGGCCGCAGTCATCGGCTCGCAAGGCTTGCTCCCGGTCATCGTCGGCAATCTTGTCATCAGCGTGCTGATGGTCCCCATAACGATTCTCCTGCTCGGAGCGATGGACGGAACAAAGCACGAGTCATTCCTCGACAACCTCAAAACAACGGTAACGAAGCCTCGGGTGTGGGCGCCAGTCTTGGGCGCCATCCTGGTGCTCCTGGGAGTGAAGTTGCCTCCGCTCGCGGAGGCATCGGTCAAGCTGATTGGATCAACGGCTGGCGGCACGGCGCTCTTCGCTCTAGGCGTCATGCTGAGTGGCTTGACCCCGCGTCTCGATAAAACGGCCATCAGTGTCCTGCTACTTAAAGACTTCGCTCAGCCTGCGCTGGCCCTCGTGCTCGCTCTCGCGTTTCACTTTTCAGGAGACCTTTCCAAGGGTGTCGTTCTCGCCGCCGCTTGTCCGTGCGCCACGGCGAGCGCCATGTTGGCGTCCACCTACCGCATCGATGAGCAGCCAAAGACTTCCGCCGTGGTTTTGAGCAACATCGCAGGCGTCCTAACAATGGCGATGTGGATCTACGTCGTAGAGAAAATCTGGGCGTGACATAACTTGGACCGAGAGGAACTCATGACCTTGGAGGGGCATTCCGATCTGGTCCTCGCGCTTGCCCGAGTTCTGTTCGTCAACGGCCAATCCACGGACCAGACTGTGGCCGCAGCCGAGCGGCTCGGCCAAACACTCGGACTGCACGCGGAGCTCATGCCACGCTGGGGAGAGCTGCATCTTCAAGCCCAAGACGGTGACGCCAGACTGATCTCCGTCGTGGCGGTCGAACCCACCGGTGTGGTCATGAATCGCGTGGCCTCCGCGACGCGTTTACTAGAGGACTTCAGTGCCGGTCAGCTGGCGCCAGCCGCCGCGAAGGAAGCGATCGGCGTGATCGCACAAGCTCCGCCGGCACCGACGTGGCTGTTCACGTTGGCGGCGGGGGCGGGTGCCGCGGCGTTAGCAGTGATCTTCGGGGTCCAAAATCTGCCCGCAGCGGTTCTCATTTTCGCAAGCGCGGCTGCCGGCGCCATGCTTCGCCGCGGCGTCGCGCACAACAGCGCAAACATCTTTCTGCAACCATTCTGTGCGGCTCTGCTGGCCGGCGCGATCGGCGCGCTGGCGACGCGCTACGATTTGAGTTCGTCACTGCGCCTGGTCGCAGTTTGCCCGTGCATGGTGCTGGTTCCGGGCCCACCTGTGCTCAACGGGGCGCTGGACCTCGTCAAAGGCCGTATGCATCTCGGCGCCGCCCGCCTGATGTTCGCGGGGCTTGTGATCGTGACGATTTCGATGGGACTGCTGCTTGGACTCGCTGTTTTCGGAGTCTCCTTACCCGTAGATCAGGCTGGTAGAGCCGTGACCCTGTGGCGCGACATGATCGCGGCCGGGGTTGCGGTTGCCGCCTACAGCGTTTTCTTCTCCACGCCGCTGTACATGCTGCCCTGGCCCGTCGCGGTCGGCATGCTGGCCCATGCTCTGCGGTGGTGGTCAATTGCCGTGGTTGGCTGTAGCGCCGCGATCGGCGCGTTAGTCGCCTGTCTGTTTGTCGGGCTGGTCCTCACTCCAGTGGCACGTCGTTGGCATATGCCGTTCGCGGCGATCGGGTTCGCCTCGGTGGTGTCGATGATCCCGGGCGTCTACCTGTTCCGGATGGCAAGCGGCCTTGTACAACTTGCCGGCGGTTCGCATACGACGCTCGATCTCATCAGCGCGACCGCCGCCGACGGCATGACCGCGATAACCATAATTTTAGCGATGAGCTTTGGTCTCATCGCTCCGAAGTTGGCCATTGATCGCATCAGTGAAAGATGGATGCAGGCGAAGTCCTGAGGGCGAAGGAATGTACCGCCGACAGCTGCGAATTCTATTTCCATCGTTTTTATTTCTATTGTGGTGCGGTCTTTGTGTGTTTGCCTTCACAGCCCGCGCGCAAGAGGAGCCGCCGCCCGGCCCGGACAGTCACGAAACGGGTCAGGGTCCCCACGGCCACCTTTTCGGGGACTGGGGCGGAGAACGGACGCGCTTGCTGGAACGCGGAGTGAAATTCGATTTTCAGTACGTCAGCGATTCCCTCTGGAACATCGAGAGCGAACAGAAAGAGCGATTTGCCAGTTGGAACCGATTTCGCTGGACGGTGGACAGCGATTTTGGCGCGCTGACCGGAGTGCAGGGGTTGTACTTCCATGCGACTGCGCTGTGGCAGGGCGGAGGCAATCTGGGAGCCTATCTGGGTCTCCTCACCAGCCCGAGTGGGATGTCCAGCGAAAATACGTGCCGCCGGGATTCCTGGTGGATCGAGAAGCGCTGGCTGAACGAACGCATCACGGCGCGCGTGGGTCAGTTTGCGGGTCAAGATTTCTATGGGGCTCAGCACTACGCGGCGTCGTTCATCTTCGAGCCGATGGGCTATGCTTTGGGAAATTTATTTACTACCCTCGAGATGTTCGATCCTCCGTCGACACCGGCGATGGAAGTCCGCGTGGTACCGGTTCACAACGTATATGTGAAATCGATGGTGATGGCCGCGGTTCGCGAACCCTTTTCACAAAATCCCACCGGCCTGGTGCCGCAGTTCAATGGAACTCCGGTGAGCGCTTCGGAGATTGGGTTTACTCCGGGCAAGAACGCGTCGTCGGTGCGAGCCTTTGACGACGTCGAGGGGCGAAGGGATACTCCGGCTTGTATCAATTCGGTGCTACCTACAATCCTGCGAAGTTCACGTCGCCGACCAGTGCGACACCGCAGTCGGGAAACTATCTCCTGTATTGGATGGCGAGTCAGGCTCTCTGGCGGTCGACCCGAAAGAAGGAAAGGGTTTGGATGCGACGTTTGCGTATGACTGGAGTCCCCCGAGCATCAACCGTAACAACACCATGCTGACCGCAGGGCTGCGTTTCAACGAGCCGCTTCCTGTGGGCATTCACAACACGATGTCACTGGGCTATGTGCGAAACAGTCCTAGCTCGCAGTTCCTCCCGCCTGGGATGGCTTCGTGGAAGACGGAGCAGGGCGTTGAGTTCAATACCTTGCTGGACGTTTTGCCAATGTTGCTCTTACAGCCGGTGATCCAGTACTACGCGAACGTGGGAGGAGGTGCGCAACGAGCTGTTGTTTTTGGATTCAGGACAAAGGTGGAGTTCTAGGGGGCGAGGAAGAAGCGGGGAAGAGGCTGGAAAAATATAACGCAGAGACGCAGAGTGCGCGGAGAAGCGCTGAGAAGAAGCGGGAATAGGAATTAATACAGAGGACACTGAGCTCGGAGCCTTCGAGGGCTCAGGGTAAACAGAGGGCACAGAGTTGGCGGAGTCCAGGTGACTGTGTAGCGCGCGGAGAATTTGAGCACGACAAATACTAGAAAAGAGGAGCGGTGCCATGACGAAGAGAGTTGCTGACTTGTTGGTGGAAATAATCGCGGCGGCTGGTGTGGAACGCGTTTACGGGCTTTGCGGGGATTCGCTCAACGGAATTACGGATGCCATTCGAACGCATAAGAAAATGCAGTGGGTTCATGTGCGACATGAAGAGACGGCGGCCTTTGCGGCGGGCGCAGAGGCGCATCTCACCGGGAAATTGGCGGTTTGCGCGGGGAGTTGTGGCCCGGGCAATCTACATTTGATTAATGGTCTGTACGATTGTATGCGCAGCCGTGTCCCGGTGCTGGCGATTGCGGCACAGATTCCCAGCAATGAAATCGGCAGCGGATATTTCCAGGAGACGCGTCCCGAGCATTTGTTCGCGCAATGCAGCCATTATTGCGAGACGGTTTCGCACCCCGACCAGATGCCGCGGGTTTTGGAAATCGCCATACAGACGGCGATTGCGCGACGCGGCGTTTCGGTGGTGTCCATCCCAGGAGATGTCGCACTGCAAGCCGCCTCAGTGGAGTCGCCGCGCTTGCACTTCCCTCCCCCGAAACCAACGGTGCGTCCGTCGGAGGAGGAGATCGAGAGCTTGGCGAGGGTTTTGAATGAATCGAAAAAGATCACCATCTTTGGCGGAGCTGGCTGCGCGGGCGCTCATGCGGAACTGATCGCCCTGGCGGGCAAATTGAACGCGCCGATTGTACATGCGCTGCGGGGAAAAGAGTTCATCGAGTACGAGAATCCCTTCGACGTTGGTTTGACCGGCTTGCTGGGATTCTCTTCGGGCCACCACGCGATGATGAACTGCGATTTGCTGTTGATGCTGGGAACGGACTTTCCCTATCAACAGTTCTTCCCCAAAGATGCCACCATCGTCCAGATCGATGTCCGTGGAGAGCAACTGGGGCGTCGCACCAAGGTGAACTACGGATTTGTGGGCGACATAAAAACGACGCTTGGCGCGCTCTTGCCAAAATTGGAGCAAAACACGAGCGACGAGCATTTGAAGACTTCCGTCGAACATTATCGAAAAACGCGGAAAGGCTTGGATGAACTTGCGACGCCGGGCTCCGGAAAGACGCCGATCCATCCTCAATATGCCGTGAGAATGCTCGATGAGCTTGCGGCTGAGGATGCCATTTTCACCTGCGACGTCGGCACCCCTACGGTGTGGGCCGCACGCTACCTGACGATGAATGGCAAGCGCCGGTTGTTGGGCTCTTTCAACCACGGGTCCATGGCGAATGCCCTTCCGCAAGCGATCGGTGCGCAGGCCACTTATCCGGGTCGTCAAGTGGTGACGCTATCGGGCGACGGCGGCCTTGCGATGCTGATGGGGGATCTGCTATCGCTTCGGCAATTGAAGACTCCGGTCAAAATAGTGGTGTTCAAGAACGATTCCTTAGCTTTCGTTGAGTTGGAAATGAAGGCGGCAGGAATCGTCGATTTCGGGACCGATCTGGAGAACCCGGACTTCGCTAAAATGGCCGAAGCCGCCGGTGTCTTGGGATTGACGGCGGAGTCCGCCGATGAGGTTCGACCGAAGATCGCCGAAGCTTTGCGGCACGACGGACCTGCGCTCGTCCAAGTTCCCGTCAGCCGGCAGGAGCTATCGATGCCGCCCACAATCACTCTTGAGCAGGTAAAAGGCTTCAGCCTTTTCACACTGAAGGCAGTTATGAGCGGGCGAGGCGATGAAATCATCGATCTCGCCAAGGTCAATCTCCTGCGTTAGCGCGAATGACCATACGGGGCGCATAATCGGTTTTTGTGAAACGCCGCGTCCGAGAAATCAAGAGGTGTAAGAACACCAATGGCAGAAAGATTCGCGAGTAAGATCGTGTTGATTGTGGGAGGCACGGGCGGGCTAGGTCGGGCGGTGAGCCTGGCATTCCTCGGCGAACTCGCCCACGTGATCGTCACCTATCAGCGGGAGGACGAGTATGTCGCACTTAAAAACGCGAGCGGTGCGCGTGGCTCATCCCTCGAAGGCCACAAGGTCGATACCACGGATGAAACTGCGGTCCGCCAGTTCGTTGCGAAGGTGCTTGCGGATCACGGACGTCTCGACGTGTTGGTCAATGCCGTGGGCGGCTACGCGGGTGGTACACCACTTTGGGAACTTGATTCCAAAGTCTTCGAGCAGATGCTCACACTTAATTTGCGCTGCATGTTCGTTTTGTCGCGCGTGGTTGTGCCGGTGATGCTGAAACAGGGAAACGGCGCGATCGTCAGTGTCGCCTCAAAGGCGGCGTTCGATCATGCGGCTGGAGGAGCCGCTTACGTTGCATCGAAGGCCGCGGCCGTGGCCATGATGGATTCGCTGGCGGCGGACCTTCGAGGGACGAACGTGCGGGCAAATTCCATAGTTCCCAGCATTATCGATACGGAAGCGAATCGCAAAGCAATGCCGGGCGCGGACTTTGCAAAGTGGCCAAAACCCGAGGAGATTGCACGAGTCATCCTATTTTTGTGCTCCGAAGACGCGAAACTCGTTCATGGCGCGGCCGTGCCGGTATATGGAAATACGTGAAGGTGGCGGGCAAATGCCGGACAACCTTGTCTGAGGATTCCGCGTAGGGGTGAGAGGTCTCTCAACTGAACTGGAGGCGAACATGTCAATCCGACCGGTGAAGCGTGTCATAAAATCCAAGCCAACCCTCGAAGGGGCCGGGGTGCATCTCCGACGAGCGTTCGGTTTCGGAGCCACAAATGATTTCGACCCGTTCCTGCTGCTCGATGATTTCCGGAATGATGTTCCCGAGGACTATCTGGCGGGGTTTCCGTGGCATCCGCACCGGGGCATCGAGACGATCACCTATGTGCTCGCGGGAACGGTGGAGCATGGCGACAGCATGGGCAATCACGGGGTCATATCTTCGGGCGACGTGCAGTGGATGACCGCGGGAAGCGGAATCATTCATCAGGAGATGCCCAAGGGCGACACGGGTGGGCGCATGCACGGGTTCCAGTTGTGGGCGAATCTTCCGTCGACGCTCAAAATGACCGCGCCCCGCTACCAGGAAGTGAAAGAAACCAATATTCCACGGATCACCGATGACGACGGCACTCACGTTCGCGTCGTCTGTGGGAGTTTCTGGGGAAAGACTGGCCCGGTAGATGGGATCGCGGCCGATCCGATCTATCTGGATGTATCGGTGTCTCCGGGTCGGAGGAAGACTCTTCCGGTCGAGACCACTCGTCATGCCTTCGCTTACGTTTTTGCAGGGAGCGGAAAATTCTGTAATGCGTCGGGTCCGCTCGCGGTTCCGACCGAAGCGATTCAATGGGCGGACACGAATCCGCCGGTGGAGGCAGATAACCGCTCGCTCATACTGTTTGATCGGGGGGATGAAGTTACGGTGCAGGCGGGCGAGGACGGAATTCGATTCCTGCTGGTGTCGGGAAAACCGCTTGAGGAACCTGTGGCATGGTACGGTCCCATCGTGATGAACACACAGGAGCAGCTACAGCAGGCGTTCACCGAATTGAAAGAGGGTAATTTCCTGAAAGACAGGACATAGGTAACGTTAACAAGTCCTTGATAGGAGGAGATAATAACGCCTGTGGCCTGATGATTTTTGTTTCCAGTGGTTCCCGTCTGGAGGGAGAACTCGCGACAGCCGGCGCTAATTGATGAAAATGCTTGGCTGGGAGGCCTGGACTCAATCGAAGAGCAAATCAGAAATCCCACAAAAGATGGTAAAAACTAACACTAATGCTGTCAATCGTGCGATTTGTGGAAAACCGAAAACCCAACAACATTGGGAAATCCGAAACATCAAAAATCGGCCGATGTCTTAGGACGAAACTTAGGATGAAATGCGGGAGGGTTACACTCCCGCCGCGCACGCCTTCTCGTTGTGTCGCGCCCATGCCCAGAGACCGACGCTCGGACTTGACAGGTACCCGACCAAGTCGTCTCATCTCCATCCGGCGCTCCGGCGTTCGGACTCAAGAATCCAAATATCGCTGACTCGGCAACGTTACCAACCACGTCTTTGTCCACACTGATCTGATTGGCCAACAGGCGCCGGTGGAAGTAAGCATAGGAAGACGAGATTACATTCAGCGGCATCATCTCCGTTGGCCAAATCAGGCACTGATGTCCGAGGTTTTCATTGCGGGTCGTCCCTAATATCGGAACAGCTCGTTGCTGCACAAACTACCTTCTTGCCCACTCGCGGCACCTTCTGGAATGACGCTTACCGCGCTCTCAAAGCTGTTGGATCTGGCTGATTCCGGGGCGTCAAATTCCCACGTGACCCTCTCAACCCCACGAGACTGGTGAACCGTTAGTTTTCCGGTGGCGATAGCTGCCAGTTCATTTTCGCCAATGTTGAAGGCAATATTTAACCTGTCAGCTTCGCGATCGGAAGGAAGGGGCAGTCCGGGATCAAAGAAGAGCCACAATGTATTTGAGTGCGCGGTTAGCGACACGGATCGCAAGATATAGCCGTCGTTGTTGATTTCCAGTTCGTACGATAGACCGCCCGTATCTTGGCCTTCCTGCTTTTGTTGCTCGATCACCAGTTTCCCCTCCGAGACGCTCTTGACCACGGCTTCGCTTTCCTGCCCTCCCGGCTCCTTCAGCTTCCACTGGGCGCCTTCGGTGAGATTCGATGGGCTGGCCTCAATTGCTAGGAGTTCCGTTCCAGACACAATTTGCGCGATGGTCAAATCTTCCGCGGACTAGAGATGGCCAAGCACAAGGACTTCACGGTAGCGACGGATGTGCAGGTCTACTTCTGTGATCCGCAAAGTCCCTGGCAACGCGGCACCAACGAAAACACGAATCTCCTGTTGCGGCAATACTTCCCGCGAGGAACCGACCTGTCGGTCCATTCGCAGGTACAGTTCGACCAGGTCGCGCTGCGCTTGAATCAACGCCCCGAACTTCCGGAGCACGCCGTCACTCGTTCCTGTTTCGCGCGCACATTTGGTTGTGTCCAAGATCACATCGCCCAATGACGGCCAACTTTATAGTGTCTGCATGTCAAGGACAGTTCTACTTGTGACGCTGCGTTAGTCTTCGGCTGAAGGGGTGGCTGTGCAATTGTTCTGGCAGGATCTCCGCTACGGCTTCCGGTCGCTCCTCCGGAATCCCGGTTTCAGTGCGGTTGCCATACTCGCACTGGCTTTAGGCATCGGCCCCAATAGCGCAATCTTCACCTTGGTGAATGCCGTTTTATTGAAGCCCCTGCCCATTCCCGAACCGGACCGGGTGGTGATGATCTGGCAAACGTTGTTGAAATCGGGCTTCGACCAGATGCCCGTCAGTCCCGATGATTATCTGGATTGGAAGCAGCAGGCCCGCTCGTTTGAGGATATGGCCGCGGCGTTCGCCATCCCCGAATACGGCTTGAACATCAGCGGCTCGGGCGAACCCGAGCGCGTGCTGGCGGCGCTGGGGTCGAAGGAATTCCTGCCCGTACTGGGCATCAAGCCAGTTGTGGGTCGGAACTTCCTGCCCGAAGAGGACCGGCCCGGCGGACCACCGGCCGTGCTTATCAGCCACGCTCTGTGGCAACGAAGGTTTCATTCCGATCCTGCCGCGGTGGGACAAACGCTGACGGTGAATGGCATCCCGAGAACCATTGTGGGCGTGGTCCCACGTGCGCTCAGCGACATGGTGGCCGCGGACCTGTGGCTGCCCACAGCCATCAACCCCAATCACAGCGAGCGCAGAAACCACAACTACGGCATCGTGGCGCGGATGAAGCCCGGCGTTACAGTCGAACAGGCACGGGCTGAAATGGTGACGATCGCCCAGCGTCTCGAGCAGGAGTATCCGGCGAGCAATACCGGGTGGGGTGTTCGGCTCTTTCCGATGGCGGAGATGTATAGCGGGCGGATTCGTCCGGTTCTGCTTGTCTTGCTGGGTGCCGTGGGTCTGCTGCTGTTAATCGCTTGCGCAAACCTGGCCAATCTGTTGCTGGCGCGCGCAGCGACACGAGAGAAGGAAATCGCGATCCGTGGCGCACTGGGCGCCGGTTGGCTACGGGTCGTCCGGCAGTTGCTGACCGAGAGCCTCGTGCTGGCGTTCGCCGGGGGCTTACTTGGCCTAATCCTGGCAGCGTGGAGCGTGCGCCTGTTGCGCGGCGTGGTTCCGGACATGTTCCCGACGATGAAGCAAATGGCGGTGGATGGCCGGGTGCTGGCCTTCACCGTGGGCATCTGCATTCTAACGTGCCTGCTGTTCGGACTGGTTCCGGCATTGAAGGCTTCGCGCACAGACCTCAATACCACGCTCAAGGAAGCTGGCGGCCGGTCGGAAAGCGCAGGTGGATCACAACGCATTCGCGGCACGCTGCTGGCATCGGAGGTAGCGCTGGCGGTACTGCTTTCGGTGAGTGCCGGTCTGCTGATGCGCAGTTTTGTTCGGGTGATGAACGTCAACCCGGGCCTGCGAACCGAGAACATCCTGACCATGAACCTTAGCCTGCCCGACGTGAGGTACCCGACTCCGCAGCAGCGCCTGACATTCTATAAGACGCTGGTCGAAAGGCTTGAGGCGGTGCCGGGCGTGCGATCGGCTGGAGCCGTCCAGTTTCTGCCGCTGCGAGTCTCGATTCTTTCGTTCCGCATCGGAGTAACGCGATTTCAGATTCAGGGCCACGCTCCTGTTCCCGAAGACCAGCAACCCATAGCGGACTTTCGTTCGGCGACGGCCGGGTATTTCAACACGATGGGGGTGGCTCTGCGGCAAGGCCGCCTCTTCGACCAGCGCGATAACCTGGATTCCAAAAGAGTGGTGATCGTCAACGAAGCCATGGTTCGCCGCCATTTCGCAAATGAGAATCCCCTCGGCCAGCAAATCTTGTTCGGCAGCGCACCGGAGGAGATCGTGGGGGTGGTGGCGGACGCGAAACTGTACGGGCTGGACGCACCCGTGGAGCCTGCCATTTACGCGGTCCATACGCAGGAGCCCAACTCAGACATGGGGCTGGTGGTGCGGACGCAGGGAGATCCGGCGACGCTGACCGGCGCTGTGAGACGCGAGATTCTGAACCTGGATGCTGAGCAGCCGATCTCCAACGTGCGCACGATGCAGAAGGTGCTCTCGGATTCACTGATGCTGCGCCGCGTGTCGATGCTGATGCTGAGCGTGTTCGCGGGCTTGGCGCTTACGCTCGCCACGGTGGGGATCTACGGGCTAACCGCTTATTCCGTGAGCCGGCGGACGCATGAAATTGGGTTGCGCGCTGCGCTGGGAGCGAGCCCAATGCAGATCCTCTGGCTGGTGGTGGGCCGCGGGCTATTTATTTCACTGATCGGCGTGGCAATCGGGCTGGCCGCAGCGTTCCAACTGACACGAGTTGTGGCGGGCATGCTGTATGGTGTGACCGCCACCGATCCCCTCGTATTTGCAGGCGTGCCGGTGTTGCTGATCGCGGTATCCATGTTGGCGAGCTATGTGCCGGCGCGCAAGGCCACGCGGATCGATCCGTTAGAGGCGCTCCGGTACGAGTAGGGCATGGTCCCTGCGGGCCCACCACGAAGGATGAAAATGGAGTCGAACTGCGATAGCGTTTCGGTACAGCCGCGTGGTGACAGAGGCCGAATTACTCTGGGCAAGTTGAACCCTGAATCCGACTAGGAGGCAACGATGCCGCAAATGCCCGTGCTCATTGCGGACTTTCTCAGCGGAAAGCGCATCGCCGTCGCTGGCGTATCTCGCGGGCCAGGAAGCGCAGCGAACGCAGTGTACTGCAAATTGCGCAACTCCGGTTACGAAGTGTTTCCTGTCAACCCGAACGCCTCACAAGTCGAAGGCGCAAAGTGCTATCCAGACCTCGCCAGCATATCCGGTGAACTGGATGGCCTCGTCATCGCCACGCACCCCGACGTCGCGGAACAAGTCGTTCGGCAGGCCACCGGCCGGAACGTTCGGCGTGTCTGGTTCCACCGGTCCTTCGGCCAAGGGAGTGTCTCGGCCGCGGCAACGCAGGAATGCGCGCGAGCCGGCATATCTTGCATCGTGGGAGGCTGCCCGCTGATGTATTGCGAGCCCGTTGATTTCGCGCATCGCTGCATGTGTGCCTGGCTTCGCTGGCGAGGACGAGTTCCACACTGAGGACCCGCGGAAAGTGGCGTACTGACGATTTACCGTCATGGTTCCTTCTAGGCGATCGCACGAGGGTCCAAGCTGCGGAGGTGGGGATTGGTCTGACGCCGCGCGGCGGTGATTTGCGAAATTTACGGCCTCACGAAATGAGCGCGACCTGTCTTGGCAGTTTTCGCGCCGGATTCCATATCGACGATTACGGCGTTTACCAGGCGCTACCTTCACCAAACGGCTTTTCCATCCGTAGAAACTGGGGGAGAAATCAGGGAGCGGCCTGTTTTCAGGTCCACAGCGAACTGCATTTCGGGTTTCAGAGAATTTGTAGGGTCATACCCAGTGCCCTCGATTGATTCGTTGGTGACTCTAGTTATCTTCATTTCATCCCAGCAAACGCGTGGGCTTCGCCAAACGAGTCCATTGTTTCCATACGCAGCTACGAAGGGAGGCGTGAGCAGACCGTATACTCGACCGTTTCAGCAGTCAAGTGGCATACCTCTGGGCGTCGTTGGCGAGGTCTAGGGCGAGTTTTATGGGATGGGGGTAGGGGGAGAAGGGTTGCGCCCGGGAAATCGATGGCGTACCGAGGAAAAAAAGCGAGTGAACATCCCCCGTCACCCGCACCCTTGTCGCGAACCCGTCAAGCCACGACGCGACAAGTCCCGGATTGTCGGATGCATTGTTTCGATGGCTTCGCGTGGTGCGTTGTATGGCGGAGCTCCGGATTCGAATAATTTCTTAAACTCGTCCAGTCGTTCCTGAAGATTTGCCATTGCATTTACCCTCTTTGCGCTTCACGGCCAAACTCAGTTTCAAGCCCTTTCTTGGATGCGGGTGCACCTTCTACAGTTTCAACGCCATCTGCTCCTCGGTCTGGAGCAGCTCCGCCCGCCAAAACGAATTTTCGAAGAACCACCACGGAAGGTGTTTTGTTTGTTCGAGTCGCGTTTTACGGACGATTTGTCAGCTAACCAGAAGTCATCCGGGATCGACGGCGGGATTAGTCCTGTGAAGTCGGCATCTCGCTGATGATCGGTCGATCATTACTAGCGCGTTTTACCGGGACTGATCGTGGTCTGCTTCGGTCGGTTTTGAATCCGCGGTCTCCCATTCCCAAATGCGAGGCACTTGGGGCATCCATTTCAGTGGAACCACACACTTCCATGGTACCTAGGCGCCGCCAAAGTCAGAATCCTCCGCTTCAAAAATCGTCGGCCATTCCGGCACTACCGTGGCCTTCAAAACCACGTTTGAGGTATTCACCAGGGCTAGCCCCAACAACTCGCTTGAACGCCTTACTGAACGCAGCGTCGGACTCGTAACCGACCGACCGAGCAACGTCTATGAGCTTCTTGTCACGCTGTTGCAGTAACTGCATCGCCTTCTGCATCCGCCACTCGGTTACGTATTCCAGCGGTGTTTGTCCGAGTAGCTCTTTAAAACGTGCTGCGAATGCGGAGCGAGACATGCCCGCCGCTTCGGCCAGGGATTCGACCGTCCAGGGTGTATTCACTCTGTCGTGAATGGCACTCAGCGCAGTGCCCATTTGAGGATCGAAAATCGCACGAAGCCATCCTTTGTTGCGTTTCGGTCCCGACGCGATATGCGCCCGGAGTACCTGGATAAAAAGAACCTCGGCTAGCCGAGTCGCGACTACGTCAGATCCCGGCGCCTGTTCTGCCATTTCTGACGCCAGCGCCTGCATTGTGATGTGAAGAGCAAGCGTGCGTGCCTGATCGGCCTTAATCAGAATGAAGCTCGGCAATAACTGAGTGATCGATTTCAGGCTGGCGCGATCAAAACTCAGGGACCCACAGACAATTGTCGTCGGTGCGCCACCACCTCCATAATGCGCGACATTGTTGTTGGCTTTGGCCCCGACCTCGCGGAAACTCCACCTCGGACGTGTTCGCGGGCTGTCGCGCAAAACAATCGAAGTCCCCCGGGCAAGCAAAAAGCAATCACCACCGGTCAGGGGAATCGGCTCCGGAATCCCTTCCACACTCAGCCAGCAGTTGCCGCGCGAAAGCATGGCGAAGTGCGCCGAATCTGTGGGTGACATCTTTTTGTCGGAAGGCGTGACTTGTTCTTCGGTCTGCTTTTCCTGTTCTACGCCCCACGGGGCTGTGGCTTCGAGCCTGTGCAGACCGAAAGCGGCTACGTGCATCGTTCGGAAGATGTCTGTTACGGGGTCCAACTCCTCCTCCTATTTTGGACGAATAGACAAAAGATTAGGACTCCTGAGCAGTTCTCGTCCACTGCCAGAGACATCTACTACCCTGTACGCAATGCTAACACATCTACCGAAGGGGGTAATTATGGGAAAGCTTGAAGGAAAAGTTGCAGTAATCACGGGTGGATCGAGCGGCATGGCGCTGGCGAGCGCCATGCGGTTCGTTGAAGAAGGTGCCTACGTTTTCATCACCGGCCGGAGGCAGGAGGCGCTCGATGAGGCCGTTAAGCTGATTGGCCGGAACGTGACCGGCGTGCGCGGCGACGTGTCCAATCTCGACGACCTTGACCGCCTGTTCGGAACGGTGAAGCGGGAAAAGGGCAAGATCGACGTCCTGTACGCGAGCGCTGGCACGGGCGAAGCCGTCCCACTGGGCGAGATTACCGAGCAGCATTTCGATGCGACCTTCGGCCTGAATACGCGCGGCACACTGTTTACGGTTCAGAAGGCGTTGCCGCTGTTTAACGATGGCGGATCGATCTTCATGACCGGGTCAGTTGCTTCGGTGAAAGGTTTTCCTGGTTACGGCGTGTATGCGGCGAGCAAGGCGGCGTTGCGCTCATTCGCACGCACGTGGCTCAACGAACTGAAGGGCAGGAATATCCGGGTGAACGTGCTGAGCCCGGGGCCGATCGCCACACCGATGCAGGACCAAGTTCTCACCGAGGAGGCGAAGCGGATGTTCGAATCCCTGATCCCGCGGGGAAAGATGGGTCGTCCTGAGGAAATTGCGGCGGTCGCGCTGTTTCTTGCTTCAGACGATTCGAGCTTCGTGAATGGGGTGGAGTTGTCTGTCGACGGCGGCTTCTCGGCGATCTAACGTCTGCAGACCTCAGCTAGTGGCTGACCTTCCGGCCGCCCGCAAAGTGATTTACTGCGGGACGTTTACGGGAGGTCGCCATAGAACGGAATTGATGTCTCTCGCTGTCGAAGGCTGGGAATCAATATCAACACGGATCGGAGAAACATCATGAGCTATGCAATTGTAGGATTCGGAAAGATAGGTCAGGCCCTCGCCCGCGCCTTCGCTCGCAAAAACATCGACGTGACCGTCGTGAGTCGCCGGCCCCCGGAGGCGCTGGCACCGGAGGCTCGGACGATTGGACCCACGGTCGTCGCCAAGTCGCTGCGGGATGCACTCGAGGCCGACACAATCATCTTGGCGGTCCCGTTCGGGGAACATCGCGAGGTTGCGAAGGCCCTGCCGAGCTGGAAAGGCAAGACGGTTATCGACGCGATGAACGCGTTAGTTCCACCTGAGGAGTTGGACGGTCTCCTGTCCTCCGCCTTCGCTGCGAAGTCCTTCACCGGCGCTAAGTTCGTGAAAGGTTTTAATCACCTGGTTGCGGCCACCCTGGCGACCGATCCGGTCGTCGAGGGGGGCCATCGGGTCGTCTTTCTGTCGAGCGACGACGAAGACGCGATCGCTCCCGTGGCGGATTTGGCCAAAGAACTCGGGTTCGCACCCGTCAAGCTGGGAAAGCTCAACGAGGGTGGCGCGCTGGTGCACGCCCGCGGCCGCACTTGGGGTCGGCTCATCTTCCAGGACTTGTTCAAGAAGGAGCAGTAATCGATCGTCCGCCCTGTGATTTGACCCGAGAAGGATGGTTCCGAAACGTCCGATTAGACCGGACACACTTGATGTAGGGAAAAGGAGAGATTTCGATGAGCATCGAAAAGAATGTCCAGATTGTGAAGAATTTTCTTGCGGCACTCGGCCTCCGCGACAAGCAAGGTTTGCTGGCGTTGTCTGCCGAAGATATTGAGTGGATCATTCCAGGCGAGGGCTGGCCGCTGGCCGGCACGCACCGCGGGCACGCGGGATTGCAGAATTTACTTCAGAAGGCTAACGAAACGGTGGAAACTTCATATCCAGAGCCCCCCGAGTTCATAGCGCAGGGAGACCGGGTTCTGGTCGTCGGCTTCGCTAGGGGGAGAATCAAAGCCACGAATAGAACGTTCGAGGACGATTGGGTCTTCGCCATTACCGTTCGAAATGGCAAACTGACGAACATCCGGGAGTATATCGACACGCAAGCACTGGCGCGGGCCTCCGAGATGGACGCGAGTCCCAGGCCCTGACCCATCACCGAGATCCGATAGGTAACCAAAAGTCTTTGTGTTGTATCGGAAGCGCGAGTGAGCAAGCTGCACGCACGAGCACGGTGTGTTTGCGCGCTTTCGATACAACGACTTGAAGGTGGCCGCTGGCGGTTGCGGCGGATGCGGGCTAAGGGGCCCGATCTAACGGCTATGGAAATTCAATCTTCTCGCTCATCTGTAAGCTGTTGGTTTTGCGGTACTTAGAAAATGAGCATGTGCGAGAACCGCAATGGGATGCGGTACGTTGAGGCATAACGTGCGGAGCATAGCACGCGAAGCGTCCGCCGCGCCAGCGGCTAAGTTCAAGTCGGCATCTCGTTAGGAAATCAAGCACTGTCATAGCGTTTCTCGGTACCTATCTGGTGAGACTTCCCACAAGCGGACTGTAAGACTCCCCGCGCAGCGCAGCGAAACTTTGCGTTCTGGGTCACGCAAACGGTCTCAAGCGGGACGACAGAGCCGCGACACCAGTTCGCAATCGCAGTGGAATTAGCTTACATCTGAAAAGACCACTTGTACGGTGAGTGCGTTTATCATTCTTGGTCCCTGCCAAGCAGCGCGAAGGCCTGTTCCTGACAACTAGTGGGGTACAATCTCCACGATCTGCTTGTGTCATTGCGGGAGATTTGTGCGCCATATCATCGCAAGCAGTGCTCCGCGCAAGCAGTGCTCCGCGCAAGTAGCGACTTGGCATGCGTAAAATCCTAAAGGTCGCGAAGTTCGTCTTTTTGTCTCTCGTAGTGCTCTTCCTCGTCTTAGTCGGGGCGATTCTCGCCCTTCGAGCCCACAGACAGCATGTCATTGCGCAAGCGATTGCCATCCACACCCCGAAAGGCATCGACGAAGGAATGTACGTCAAGATCGGCGAGATCGACCAGTGGGTTCAGATTCGTGGGCAGGACCGCAACAATCCTGTTCTCCTCTGCCTTCACGGGGGCCCGGGAGGCTCCTGGCTCTCTTACACCAAGCTTTTCTTGCCCTGGGAAAAAGAATTCACGGTGGTCCAGTGGGACCAGCGTGGTACAGGCAAGACCCTGGAGACCACCGGCGGGTCCATTGCCGATACCATGTCGGTCGCTCGCATGGCTCAGGATGGCATCGAAGTCTCCGAGTTTCTGCGGAATCATCTACACAAGGACAAGATTTTCCTCCTGGGGTTTTCCTGGGGATCCATTCTCGGCATTCACTTGGTAAAAGAGCGGCCCGATCTGTTCTACGCTTATGTTGGAACCGGCCAGGTAAGCGACATGCCGCAAGGTCAGCAGTTAAGTTATGAATACGTCCTTGGAAAAGCCCGAGCAGCAAACGACACAAGAACGGTAAAGAAACTAGAAACCATTGGTTCACCGCCCTTTGACAGCATGGATAAGATCGTCGTGTTTTTCCAAACTTTGGCAACTTACGAATGCGCGTCGGACCAAAATGTCCCTGGTCTAGCTTTCACAGCGCCCAACTACTCGCTGCGGGATATCTACTACCTGATGAAAGGCTTTGCCCAGGTTCCTACCTTCAGTGTCTACAATGAGATGCTGTCTGCAGAACTGCTTTCGCTCGGGCCTGATTTCAAGATTCCGATTTTCTTCTTTCCGGGAACGGAAGATGAGCGGACACAAGCTCAGCTTGCCAAACTCTATTTCGAGAAGATCAACGCCCCGCACAAAGAATTTGTACTCTTAGAGGGGGGGCATTTCGCGGTACTGAGCATGCCCGACAGATTCTTGCACGAACTGGTCATTCGCGTCCGCCCGCTTGCCGCGGAAAGATAAAGTTGAAAACCGGAGATTTTTCTCAAAAGCGAACCCCTGGAGATCAACTCCCCTCCAACGCAGCGCGCGTGTTCTTCGCCTTGTGGTATTTGCTAGGAAGCCTCGTCCATGTCAAATTTGGACTGACCAACAATCAAATTTACGAACCGTTCGGCAGGACGTCCCTTCTCGCCGCCTCCGGCGAACTGTGGAGCAGGGTGGTCATGCCCCACATCGCATTCTTCGCCTTGTCGCTCGCGGCCTTTGAAATGGCCGTGGGAATCCTGATCCTCAGCAAAGGTAGATACGTAAAGATCGGATTGACGGCAAGCGTGGCGTTCAACTTGTTTCTTGTACAGTTGGGTCTCGGATCCCCGGAAATTCAGGGTTCTGAAAGAGACTTCCTCGTGAACCGGCTGCCGACTCTGCTGTTCGCGCTCCTGCAGTGTCCGCTCTTCTGGGTGCACTTCGACTATAGCCTTCCCACGCTCCTGCGCACGCCTCTACGCTGAGCTAGATTTTGTAGGATAGCTTATGAAGAGGAAAGGGCTGATGGTACTTGCCGCGTTGTTGGTAGTCCTCACAGCACTTGCGATTTACGCGAGCAGGCAAATCAGCACCACTCCGGGTGAGCGGGCCCTGGGTCTTCCTGGAGACGACCTGATTCCTCAGCCACTCGGCTCGGTCAATCACGCCATCACGATTCGTCGCCCTCCTCATGAGGTCTGGCCGTGGCTAGCGCAGATGGGCTCGGGCCGCGCCGGATGGTACGCCTACGACTTCATCGATAACGGGGGGCAGCGCAGCGCCGAAGGTATCCTGCCCAATTATCAGAACATCGGTGTAGGAAGCGTGCTCCCCGCACTGCCCGGAGCTACCGACGTGTTCGTGGTCGCGCAGTGCGAAGCCGACAAGAGCCTCGTTCTCGCGTGGCGATTGCCCAGCGGCAAGTATCAGACCAGCTGGGCATTCGTCCTGGAACAACTCCAACCCGACCAAACGCGCCTGATCGTACGCGGCCGCGTGGCGCCTGGCTATCGTCCCTACGGCCTGCCACAATGGCTCGCCCTACCAACCGGCCGCGTGGCGCATTTCATCATGCAACGCAAGCAACTCTTGGGAATCGCCCGTCGGGCCGAGGCGTATGAGCATCGCTGAGACCTGTGCTTCGCCAAAATTCTATACGCACTGAAAATAGCGCGATTCCCTGTCGCAACCGATGTCCCATCGGGGTTATCCCTTCATCCCCCGAGCGCCAAGATTCTCTCCCGGGGGAACCCCCGCGCGGTGTACCTGTATATATAAAGGATGAGGGAACCCGGACGTTTTTCGCGACCCTACGTTGGTTCGGATTAGGCAGCCCGATCGTACCGGTGGTGTAACCCTCCCAGTCGCACATGAGAAAGGACGCGACCTGAGGCTATAGTGCGAGGTCTGCCGTCTGGCGTTCCCTTCCCCAGTCCGAGATGCGTGCGGTCCTCGTGGTGGTAGCGAATATACTCCAAGAGCAGGCGTTTCAGGTGGCGTTCGTCAACTGCGATGATGTGATCCAGGAGATCACGCCGGCAACTCCCTACCCAACGCTCTGCCACTCCATTCTGCCAAGGACTTTCGAACGAGGTGCGGATAGGATTCACCCTCAGGGATCGAACCGCTGTCGGGACTTCCAGTCCATACTTGGCATCACGATCAAAGATGAGGAACCTCGGAGCGGATCCAAATGGAAATGCTTCTCGCAACTGCTGGATGATCCACGAGCTTGTCGGATGCTTTGTGACATTGAAGTGCAGGATGCGACGACGATCGTGACTGATGACGAAAAAGCAATGGAGCGCGCTGAAGGTGATCGTCGGAACAGTGAAGAAGTCCATCGCGGCAATCGCTTCCCGGTGATTACGGAGAAAGGTAAGCCAGCGCGTGGCCGGCTCCGGATCTCGAGGTGCCCGTTTCATCCAACGAGAGACCGTTCGCTCAGAGACATCAAAGCCGAGCATGAGAAGCTCGCCATGGATGCGTGGCGCTCCCCACGTTGGGTTCTCAACGACCATCCGGAATATCAATTCCCGAACTTCCTTCGATGTCTGTCGTCGCCCGACGGGCCTCCTGGCCTTGGAGATCAGCTTCCAGTACAAACGGAATCCGCCCCTGTGCCAACGCACCACGGTTTCCGGCGTGACCGCAATGAGGGATTGTTGCCATGCGGTCCAAAATCGACGAATGGCGACCCAGAAGAGCTTGTCGAGCAGGTCTAGTCTTGGCCGCGGATGCCGACGTTTCAGGACGGCGAGTTGTTGACGCAGCGCCAGATTCTCGAGTAAGAGGCCCCGACGCGCGCGCAGGAGGCGAACCAGCGTTCCGAAGCACAGGCCGATAAATCGAAACATGGCCAGGAGTTATAACAGAACAGGGGCGGGAGGACGGCTATGTTATTGATTTGACAGTCGGCCAGAGTTTTGGCGAACCACAGGAGAAGATGCCCTCGAAAGTAATGGGGAAGGACTAAGGTGGGTTTTGCCCCCTACAGGCCGCATCCCTCTTTCGAGGCTAGCACCGTGGCCTTTTCTGTGACTCGGTTGCTGGACGGCCAAAATCGCCGTCACTCTTGATACGCCCACAGAATAGCTTAATTCGCCTTAAGAGCAAATGGTACCGAGGTACTGGCGATTGTCGGTTTGGGGCCACACCCGAAGCCGCCCTTGAAAATTCCAAAGCCATATCTCTCGCTGGTGTATCGGGATTCGGAGATAGAACTCGACGCGGAACTAGAATCGGAATTGCCGGAGGAATTCCAACTGACCGAGACGGAATTCGTCTTCCGCCATACTCCCGTCCCAACGGAAAGGCTAAATGTGATGGCAGCGACCTCCCAATTAATTTGAACTCTTTAACATATACTCGTGCATAAGGTGATGTTCGACGAGTACGGCCTCAGCTCGGCTTACAAGTTCATCTTCAAACGCCAATCCATAGCTAGTCATCATCGGCGAATCCTCCCGGTGGGGAGTATGTCTTAAAACCGACCCACAAGAGATGCTTTCACGAGATCGTCGAACTAGTTCCTCGGTAGAGAGTTTTTCATACCAGAAATTTGGCTCTTTAACCTTCGCTTTGTCGTCGGCGTTGTCTTTCGCACGCCAACTGGATAAGTCCGCCAGACATTGCTGGGCCGTAACCGACGCCGTCTTTCTAGCCGCTGCAATCCGGGCCGAGGCTATCCCCGATTCCGTTCTTTCATCCACAGTTGTTTGCGCCATCGTACCGGCAGGAAGCCAGAGCAAAGCAACATAGAGCGTCAATCGGCGATTCATCGTACCTCCTACTTGAACGCGATTAGCGCGGACACCGCCACGTCATATTCAGACCTGCCAAGGTTGTGGCGCGGTTCGCTCATGACTAGAGTAATCCGTATGAGGGCCGACGTGAAACGGATCGTGGACCACGGTGGGCTTGTCCGTTTCACTATAAAACGGCTTTGGCGACTCTCGTTTCTGTTGACGGGCAATCGCTCTCTCAACTCGATAGGCGCACATATAACGCTTTTCTGAGGTCAATCGCGCCCAGCTATCGCGCACTGAATCTGGTTCGGTAGAAACCGGTGATTTGGTTATCGAGTGGAAGCAATGAAGGTAGCCAGCCCGAACCCCGGGTAATTTCGCCCAAGGCCCGGTCAATTGAAGCGGGGCGTTTCGTTCACACGCGTGTCAACGCGTTGACTTGCCTCTGACCGCAACCTAAGATGAGCGCCAAATGGCGGATTCCCAATCACTCCTTGGGCAGACCGTCTCCCACTACCGCATCCTGGAAAAGCTCGGTGGGGGTGGAATGGGTGTGGTCTACAAGGCCGAAGACATCAAGCTCCACCGCTTCGTTGCCTTGAAGTTCCTTCCTGACGGATTCGCGCCAGACTCACAAGCTCTGAGCCGCTTCGACCGTGAGGCACAGGCTGCTTCCGCTCTGAACCATCCAAACATCTGCACGATCCATGAAATCGGAGAGCACAACGGCCAGCCCTTCATTGCGATGGAATTTCTCGACGGGAAGACGCTGAAGCATCGCATTTCAGGAAAGCCACTGCCGATTGAGGAAGTGCTGGAATTGGGTATTGAGATCGCGGACGCCGTTGATGCGGCGCACGCCAAAGGGATCGTCCACCGGGACATCAAGCCTGCCAACATTTTTGTCACCGAGCGCGGACACGCCAAGATTTTAGATTTTGGTCTAGCCAAGCTGGCACCCGCAGGCGGTGCCGTGAATCTTTCGGCGATGCCCACAGTCAGCGAGTTAGAACAGCTCACGCGACCGGGCACGGCGATTGGCACCATCTCGTACATGTCACCCGAACAAGTACGGGGCGAAGAGCTGGATGCGCGCACAGATTTGTTTTCATTTGGCGTGGTGCTCTACGAGATGGTAACTGGGGTGCTGCCTTTCCGCGGCGAAACCTCTGGCGTGATTACAGAAGCGATTCTGAATCGCACGCCCCTTGCACCGGTGCGACTGAATCCCGACCTTCCCCCAAAGCTCGAAGAGGTCATCGCCAAGGCGCTGGAGAAGGACCGGAAGCTTCGCTATCAGAGCGCCGCTGAGATTCGCACGGATTTGCAGCGGCTGAAGCGAGATTCGGATTCGGTTCGTGCGACCGTCGGGGCAGCCGAGGCTGGGTTGCAGCCCGCACGGAAATTTATTCGACCGGGGGCGGTCGCTGGCGCAGCACTTGTGGTTGTCGGAATGGCTGCGGGCGGCTGGCTGTTTTTCTCCCGCAAGGCGCACGCGCTGACGGACAAGGACACCATCGTCCTCGCGGACTTCGACAACAAGACAGGCGATGCGGTATTTGATGTCACGCTGCGGCAGGGACTTTCCGTGCAACTGGAACAATCGCCGTTTCTGAGCATTGTCCCGGATCGGCAAATCCAGCAGACACTCGGACTGATGGGCCAGGCGGCCGATGCAAAACTCACACCTGAGATTGCTCGCGAACTATGTCAGCGGACCGGCAGTGCAGCTGTTCTGGACGGTTCGATAGCGCAGATTGGCGCGCCGTATCTACTGACCGTCAAGGCCATCAACTGCTCAAACGGGGAAACGCTGGCGAGCACGGAGGCCGAGGCGATTGATAAGAGCCATGTACTCGACGCATTAGGCAAGTCCGCCGCCGAAATTCGGAACAAGCTGGGCGAGTCGGTCAACACCGTACAAAAATTCGACACCCCACTTGAACAAGCGACTACGCCGTCGCTTGAGGCGTTAAAGGCCTTCGGCTCGGGTCGTAAAATCGTGAGCACAATCGGCTCGGCGGAAGCGATTCCATTTTTCATGCATGCTATCGAACTCGACCCGAAATTTGCCTGGGCTTACGCGATGTTGGGTCGGATGTACGGAGATGTTGGGGAGTCAGCGATGGCTGCTGACTATACTCGAAAGGCTTACGAACTCCGCGACCGAGCCAGTGAACCTGAGCGGTATTTCATTACTGCTTCCTACCACATCACGGTCACTGGGAATATCGAAAAGGCGGAACAAGACTGCGAACTTTGGATCCAGGCTTATCCTCGCATGGACATACCGTACACGTTCTTGTCGGGGATAGTTCTTCCGGTCTTGGGGAAGTATGAGAAAGCGGTTACCGAAGCCGAAAACGCCATCCGAGTAAATCCGGACTTTCCTATCGGCTACGTCGTCCTCATGGCCGCCTACATTTCTCTGAATCGACTCGACTTAGCGAAAGCCACGTATGAGCAAGCCCGCGAACGAAAACTTGATTTTCCGCCGGCGCATATTGGGTTGTATCAGATTGCTTTCTTGCAAAATGACGTGTCGGGGATGGGACAGCAGATAGCTTGGTCGGCCGGAAAACCGAGTGCCGAGGACGAGATTCTGGGCCTTGAGGCTGAGACCGCCGCCTACTTCGGGCGGCTCAAGGAAGCGCGCGAGGTTTCCCGCCAGGCGATGGAGTCCGCCGGGAGGGCGGAAGAAAAGGAAGCGGCCGCAACATATTCTGCTGCCTCTTCGCTGCGAGAAGCCTTATTCGGGAACACCGGCGGAGCGCGGCAACGCGCCGCAAATCCCGATTCGCCGGGCCGCGATGTGCGATATGGCGCCGCGCTCGCATTGGCGTACGCGGGGGAGTACGGACAAGCTCAAGAGTCGGCCAACGAATTGGCCAGGGCTTTTCCGGAAGACACACTCGTGCACTTCAACTACCTGCCGACGCTACGCGCGAGGATTGCGGTCGGCAAGGGAAACGCTTCTCAGGCCATTGAGAGTCTCCGGGTCGTCACCCCTTATGAGCTGGGACAGACCACGTCGAGCGTGTATGGTTGGACCGCTTTGTATCCCGTCTACGTGCGTGGCGAAGCTCATCTGATGGTGCGTCAAGGCAGAGAAGCCGCCGCCGAGTTCCAGAAAATTCTCGACCATCGCGGAATTGTGGTGAACTCGCCCATCGGAGCACTGGCGCATCTTGGACTCGCCCGAGCCTATGTCACGCAAGGCGACACCGCCAAGGCCAAAGCGGCGTATCAGGATTTCCTCACGCTCTAGAAAGACGCCGACCCGGACATCCCAATACTAGAGCAGGCAAAGTTGGAGTATGCAAAGTTGCAGTAGGGTCACTGCATTCCATACGCTAGAGCAGCATTGAAAATCAGACTATCCTGCTACCTTCTTCGCCTGCTTCCTCACCTTCGCCCACCGCTTCTTCGCCGCCTTCACAATCGCCGCTCTTCCTGCAGCCGATAAGACGCGCTTCTTCGCGCCGATGACTTCGCGCACAGTGGAATGTCCCAGGGCTTTTGCAGCGGCTCGTACGCCATTCAATTGATGATTCAATTTGCCTAGCTGCTTTTCGAGCTTTCTTTCCTCGCGCTTGATCGCTGCCAGAATGTCCATGAATCCTCCGCAGGAAAATCATTGCCTTTTTGCCAGGACTACCACTACAGGTTTTCCCCCGTAATTTTCCCGTCGAGTCTGTATGGCGGCGTACTCTCCACGCGGTGGCAGTGTGTCCCTTTGAAGAAGCCTTTGATATCGGGCCAAAAGCGTAGGGTGGAAAGTATAGGTATGTAGACCTCCATAGAGCCGCACATTCAAGTGATCACCGAATTGGGAACTGGTTGGCGGCTGGCCCAGGTTCGGTGTTAGGAGCTTTTTAGAAACCGCGGCGAGAGGCGTTAGACTAATACTGACGGAGAAACTTAGAACCTGAGGATCGGACCAAACGTGATCCGCAGGTTGTTGTGCGCGCCGCTGTTAAAATAGATGTCGTCGCCCAATTCGAAACGCAACCCCACCGGACCCAGACTTGCCTCCACTCCTGCTCCCGGATACATTGCCACGTTTAAGCTGGAGGTACGAAGTCCGAGGAGCGTGCTCTCAACAGTGTTAAGCGGCAGTAGGCTCGGGCTCAGGCGGAAATCCATAAACCCGCCTTTCAGAGTGACGAATGGACGAAATCTACCCTTGTCGGGCTGCAGCGTAGGCCCGAACAGGCCGTGAGTGACGCCAATCGACGTCCATTCAATTGCGGTTATATCGCCGTTCGTAATGTTGCGGTAAGCCTCGTTGAAGTTGATCCCGTAGTCGTAAGCAAGTTCCCCTTCCAACATTACTTTGCGATGGATGCGGTAGCCGAACCGTCCGCCCACTCCGAAGTTGTTGGTGTTGGTCTGGGAGATGCCGAGGTAATCGATAAATATGCCAGCCTCGACGCGATTCTGTGCGAACAACCGAGGAGAACTTCCGCACAGCAGAAGAGCTAGAACGATGGGAGCGAACTTACGCCACACAGGTGCACCTCCCTCACCGTTCTATATAGCTCTCTATAGCTGGGCATAGATCACGGCGAAAGACAAAGCAGGGCTCGCAGCCCTGCCTTGGTCTTTTTTGAGCAACGGTAGCGATCTTCGGCGCTTATACGGTTGCCGAGCGACCGGCGAAGAAGTGGTAAACAATCGAAATGAGCGCTAAGACCAAAAGGATGTGTATGAAGCCCGCGGTTATATGAAAGGCGAAGAATCCGCCCAGCCACATGAGCAACAGCACGAGGCCGATAATTCCAAACATATTCATCCTCCTATGAGCGAAACTTGGCTTGCCGCACCTTGCGGCGTCTCAGCTATTTAGAACCTCTTAGGGCCATCGGTCGATAGGGGCAAGACGTTACTGCGGGTTGTAGATTTCTGTAGGGCGGTCAACCGTAAAGGTTAGACGATATCCCGGCAATGCCTGATTAAGACGGACATCAAACATATGTTAAGCGCAATCAAAGCGAGGAATCTGTTGACCGGCGTAGGAGCATATTACTTATCGTAGTGGGTGGCCGGCCCCTTAGCTTGCTTAGAAAAGTTCACCAACTGGATTGGATCGACCGCGTCAGGAGGACCGAGTTTTAAGCCATCCCGTAAATCGCGCACGATGTTCGTGTTCCATCGCGATAAACTTCAGGCCTATACCTTGTTTGGCTACTTCGTTGGACAGCGGCACGAGCGCGTACGTCACCTGTAGGCGCTTAATCCCGAGCGAGGACCCTAACAGGATTTCTTTCTGACCGGGTCTAACTACCTCGGCGGTTCGCGCTTCCTGTGTTTCGGTTTCGTAGTCGCCAGTTCGCCGCCCTGAATCGCGTGGATTATTTGGTGCTGACGCCGGCCCTCAGCGCCGCTACGACTGTTCTTAGGACGTCTCGAATTGCCTTATTTTGATGGTTTGTCATTTTGTGGTCGAGTTGCCCTTTAGGCGGGCTTCTTTTTCTTCAAGCAGGCGGTTTGTTTCTTCGTTACAATCGGGTCAAAATCGTAATGCGCCCTAACGATTATTAGGGGTTTTCCTGTATGGCAAAGTAGCTCAAAAAATTTATTCTCCTCGTATGGCCTCCGACCCAAGGTGGGTATTTAACTGTGCCGAATGCAGATGCGAATGCACGCACTCCGAGATATCCGGCGAGATCTCGGACTACTCCCTGCCCCAGCGGCCCGAAATAAAGGACGGCGGCTTTGAATTCACGTGCCCCAATTGCGGACACATCGGATTCTGCAAGCGGACTGACGTCAGGTATCGGGACGAATCGAGAGGCGGCCGCGCGGCGCAGAGTTCCTAAAGTAGATAGAGCTTGGAATCTTGCCTGGTTTTGACAGTTGGGTCCTGACCGTTTGGACAGCGAGGTAACAGCGGCGGTGCGGTACGCCTGCCCAGCGGGAGTGAAACTAGATCCTCTGCGGTTCGGCCCATCGTTTTGAGTTTGGCCTTGGCGTCGACGATGCAATTCGGAAGGAGGGCCATTTAAGATTCACTGTTTATTCCACATTGTCGCGCGGACCCGGCACCAAATAGAGCACGTACGCCCCTACGCCGCCCACGAAGGCGAGAACGAGAAGTCCCCACGCAACCCACAGCATATGTTTGCCCTCCGTTGGCCGAACTTTATACCCGGTAAAAAAAAGGGCGCAATACATGCGATACCTCATTCGGGGAGGAAATCTCGCTGAGCCCTCACGAAGGCAGGACGCGCGATGAAGGCCTGAACTTGCTCGAGAACACTTCTCTTTTCCCTCTTTTAGACCCCCAGCGTGGGATAGTCCCGAAACGACATAGGAATTGAATCAACTCGGATCAGCCAAAGCCATTCGACATTCCAAGAGCAGCGCAGCATGAAACTGCCCGGAATGCGGTCACGCGACAGAGCTTTCGGAACCATGCGCAGTCGGAAGCTGCCTTGCTCTTCTTGGGTCGTATTGCCCCGGCACCAGACAAACTCCGGCTCGATACGCAAAAGCGACCCCTAGTTCAAAATGAGGCAAACGATCAGACAGATGACCAATAGCGTGCCGAGTACTCCGTAGCCAAACATAGTGCCTCCTAGGGAGAATCGCGGAGCCTAGTACAGCCAAATATGGATTGAGGCGGCTCTGTTTGAGAATAGCATTACAAAATGCCACGACCTCAATGTTGCGCCGACCACTTGATCTTGCTCGGTCAAATGCTCGATGCGGCCTGCCAGTATCTAAAGCTCTGCGACTCCGGGGTGGACGAGGAACCTCAGGGTATGATCGCGCTAGCCTACGACCAGCTTTATCCTCTGAGTCAGCGGTCCGCGCGATTGAGTGTCGAACTTACGGAACTGGAAAAGCGGATGCGAAGGAAGTTGTACCTTCGAGCCGGCGATGAACCCAGCCCACCGAAACCCAAAGGGCGCGCAGCCCGGAGCGGCAGTTAGGGTCCGTCATGCGTAAGCCAACCGCAGTTGAATCGAGGTTCATCGCTCGCCTCCACAACGGTTGCGTAGTCGTCGCCAAGTCACGGCGATTGTGAACAGCGTCGTCGGGCGGAAGGTTCACATCAGGTTCGGAGGGTTCGCCCACTGGCTTGCCGACCACGGCATCGAGCATAGCCGCCTCAGTTCGAAGGGTTATGGCGAAGGACACCCGGTGGCGGATAATTCCTCCGACGACGGGCGCACCGAGAATCGACGCGTTGAACTTGTTCGTATGTAGGAGCTGAGAGACCAGGATTTAAATAACGATATCGTGCGCTGTCCGAGTGCGAAGCAACGCCGGCAGCGAACTACTTCGGGTGCAGGATGGTTGGCAAGCTCAGCCAACTGGAGGAGCGATGACATCGAGAACAGTGTCCCATCATGTCTCGGTGATTATGAACGATCTTGAACAGCTTCGTCGGCTAACAGCCGAAGAAAGGGTTCGCTACTCTTCGGAGCTACATCATATCTTGGAGGCAATTCGCCGTGGAGCTGTTGTGATACGAAAATTCGGAATGGACAAAGAAGAGCTGCTGGTGGACGCTTATCTCAAGAACCTAAGGCCTGCTGATATTCTGGAGGACGAGCCACGGCGTTTCTATTCGGAGATTAAAGGAGGTCATTAGGCCTGTTCCGACAGCGAAACGCTATCTACTCGATGATTTGTTGTAGGTCGGAATAGAGCTGAGACAATAGCGGCCACGGGTGCAATGAGGGAACGTGGTATAGTTTCGTGTCCTCGCCTCCTGGTCCGGGGATACTAAGAACGAAACACACAGGAGAAAAATATGTCCAAGAAAGCTGCAGAACACCACAGCAAAGCCGCGGAACACCACGATCACGCCGCCCGTCATCACCGCGAGGCGTCGAAACATCATGACAGTGGGAACTACGAAACCGCGGCCCATCACGCGCACACAGCGCAGGGGCACCTTCATCACGCAACGCATCACGCGACTGAAGCGGCCAAGGCTCACGCAGAAGAGCATGGCAACCAGGCGAAAACGGCTGGAAAAAGCTAGTCCAAGGTAGAGCGAAGCGTGACTGAGGCGCCTTTCGACATCGGGCGCCTCTTTCCATTTATAAAATTCCGCATTGCAGTAATCCGCATTGCAGTCATAACATTGCAGTAATCTGTCCTTATAGCGAATCGTTTAAATAATTCAACCTCAAAACGACGCATGCGTCTCAGCTTGAGGTCCCGGCTCACCAAGTTCGAAGTTCAGGTTCTTACGGTATTGCATTCACCTTTGCCCGAGCCTTCAATCCCATCATGGTATTCCACAGTGTTGCAGTGGTGGGCGGGCTCGTTATCGGCATCGCGTTAGTCCTTGCCATTCATCGCAGCTGGGCAAACTACCGGGATAAGAAACGGCACGGCGGGTAGGGTGAAAAAAAAGAACTTGGGGGCGGAATCCCCCTACTGGCTGCGCTTGAAATGTGTTGCGGGAATCGGGCTGCCGGGCCGCAACAGAGAATCGCACCCAGTCTTGAAGGCACTCTGCGCCGAACGTCAATGCCTCTCAATCGGGAATAGCTTGTATACACGAGCGGAAGAAACAGGTAGAAAACGCAAGGGGAAATGGTTTACTATTAGATTATTATAAACAAACAAGATAACATGACGGTGGATGGACCCAAATGCTTGGTCAGACCGAGGCGTCGCAGCTCGACGTCGAGCCTAAATTTGGCTTCGTTTCAGGATATAGTCGAGACCTCCTACCCGGAACCAACGATACCCGTAAGGTTCGAGTAGCAGCTGATGCTTGCCCGACGCGTCGGCATCACTGTTCTCCCGAGAAAGCAAATTCACTAGGCAGCCGGAATCCTCCAGATCTACGTCGAGCAAGACTTCACGCGGCACCGCACTGAGGTTGTGCACCACGACCACGGAATTGTTTCGCCAGTCATAACGAATCGCCAGCACTTCCGGCGTCCGCGGCGACAAAATAGTGAATTCGCCCCAGCCGACCTCCGGTGCTTCCTTGCGCATACGGATCATCCGCTCCATCCAGTTCATCAACGAATCAGGATCGCGTCTCTGTTGCGCCACATTCACATGTTCGAATCCGTACGCCCCTCCACTGATCACCGGCAGGATCGGTTTCTCGCTCTTGGTAAATCCGCCCTGGGGTTCCGCGGACCACTGCATCGGAGTGCGAGCGCAATTACGCTCAGGAAGCCGCAGGTTCTCCCCCATCCCGATTTCATCGCCGTAACGCAAAACCGGCGTCCCTGGCAGCCCCATCATCAAACTGTACGCAAGCTCCAGCCGCCGCCGATCGCCTTGCAGCATCGGAGCAAGCCGCCGCCGAATCCCACGGTTGTACAATTGCATATCCTTATCGGGACCAAACGCCGCGAACACCGCCTGCCGCTGCTTCTCCGTCAGCCGCCCCAGATCCAGCTCATCGTGATTGCGCAGGAACTGCCCCCACTGCGCCGTGGCCACAGATATCTTTGTTTCCGCGAGTGCCTTCACCAAGGGGTAGACTATCGCCGGTCGCCAGCGCATAGAACAGGTGCTGGTTCACTGCAAAGTTGAACATCATCTGCAAACGTTCCCCGGCCTCGCCAAAGTATTCCATATCCGTTTTCGGTACCACGTTGGCTTCCGCAAGGATGACGGCGTCGCCCTGCCGCCACGAAAGAAACTCCCGGAACGTTCGCAGCATGTCGTATTGTTCGACCGGAACTGTGACGTCCGCCCCCTTTTTCGCAACGACAAAGGGCACCGCGTCCATACGGAATCCGGAAACGCCAAGCTGAATCCAGAAGCCCATAATCTTCAAAATCTCAGCCTGCACTTCCGGATTCGACGTATTTAAGTCCGGCTGAAAGTCATAAAACCTGTGAAAGTACCAGGCCCGCGCCTCCTTGTCGTAGTTCCATGTCGATTTTTGCACGCCGGGAAACACCACTCCGGCGCTGGCATTTTTCGGCTTCTTCTTCGACCACACATACCAGTCCCGATATTTCGATTTTGGGTCTGATCGCGCCTCCTGAAACCAGGGATGCTTGTTGGAGGTGTGGTTGACGACAAGATCGATGATTACGCGGATGCCCCGCTGCTTGCAGCCATGCGCGAACTCCACAAAGTCCCCGAGCGTGCCGTAGCGCGGATCAACGCCGTAATAATCCGCAACATCGTACCCATCGTCGCGAAATGGAGACGGTTGAAACGGCATGAGCCAGAGGGCAGTCACGCCAATGCCTTGTAGGTAGTCCAGCCGGTTCATCAAGCCACGAAAGTCCCCGATGCCGTCGCCATTTGCATCCATGAATGTAGAGATGGAGAGGCAATAGACGATCGCATTTTTGTACCAGAGATCATTAATCATGCAGTTCGCCCGCGTTGGTTGGATGAATTTTACGGTCAATAATCGTAGTAGCTCTCTTTTATGATCTCCTCACGGATATCGATGCGGCGGCCTGGGAAACGTCGTCGCCGCTTAGGGGCGCGTCTGGCGCAATCGATTTGACGGCTGGGGCGAAGGGGCGCAAGGCATCGCGGATAATCCGAAAAGCCAGGCACTGGAAAATCGGACGATGCTACTAGGCAACTAGAAGTGGCTGAATAGACCGATCAGATGACGATCGGGATGGGAACTCCGAGCCCGGCCTTGGTCGTTTTTGATTAACCATCGCAATCCTCGGCGTTTATGCGGTTGCCGAGCGACCCGCGAAGAAGTGGTAAGCAATTGAAATGACCGCTAAGATCAAAAGGATATGTATGAAGCCCGCGGTCACATGAAAGGCGAAGAATCCGCCCAGCCACATGAGCAACAACAAGACGCCGATAAGTCCAAACATATTGATCCTCCTATGAGCGAAATTTGCCTGGCCGCACGTTGCGGCGGTGTTTCTATTTAGGACCTCTGAGGACCATCGGTCGATAGGGGCAAAACGTTACTGCGGGTTGTGAATTTCTGTAGGGCGGTCAACCGTAAAGGTTAGACGATATCCCGGCAATGCCTGATTAAGACGGACATCAAACATATGTTAAGTGCAATCAAAGCGAGGAATCAACCGGACATTGCCGTACGGCGTTCCTCATTCTCGGCTACAGGCATAACCGTATAGGTCTCATGCATCCTCTCTTCTACTATCCAGTGCAGAAGTCGGACCCCAAGAAAATTCAAGCACGTAATTCCGCGCCCCAGTCCCCGAAATGAGCGGGCAAAAGGAAGAAACAATGCGCGTCGTACTTCGCTCGTTGCTGTTCGCGTTTGCTTTGCTGGTTTTGTCTCATGCCGTATTTGGCCAAGTCGTTATTTCCGTCAGCTTCGGCCCTCCTGCCCTTCCTGTTTATGAGCAGCCCGTCTGTCCCGAGGACGGCTATATCTGGACTCCTGGCTATTGGGCCTATGACGATGATGACGGATATTACTGGGTGCCAGGCACTTGGGTTGAAGCTCCTCAACCCGGTTACCTATGGACACCCGGTTGGTGGGGTTGGAGCGATGGTGTATTCGTCTTCCACGAGGGATATTGGGGCGAACATGTCGGATTTTATGGCGGTATTAACTATGGCTACGGCTACGGCGGGCGTGGTTACGAGGGTGGACGCTGGGACAACGGGCACTTCTTCTACAACAGATCCGTGAATCGTGTGAACGAAACGATCATCCACAACACCTACAACACCAGAATCGTTGAAAACAACACCACTCGTGTCAGCTACAACGGTGGCACTGGTGGCATCGAAGCGCGTCCGACGGCGCAGGAAGAAACGTATAATAAGGAGCGACATGTCGGCCGCGTCGCTGCGCAAAATGAGCACATCCAACAAGCCCGTTCGAATCCCGAACTACGTGCCTCAACCAACCAAGGTAAGCCGCCCATCGCAGCCACTGCCAAGCCCGCAGACTTCAGGAGCGGCGCAGTACCCGCAAGACAAGCTGGAGGCGCGTACAAGGCTCCGCCTCCCAATACCGCCCGCAACGGCAACGCTCGTCCGGCAAATGAAGCCCGATCCGAAAACCGTCCGCCCGCCAACTCGGAAGCGCGACCCGAGAATCGGCCAGCAACCCCTGAACCGAAACCTAACAACCACGCTGGTGAATTACAGCCGCATACGTACACGACGCCCAATACCGGCAATGCCGCGACCAACAAAAAATACCAACAACAACAAGAACAGCTAGCCGCCAAACAGAATCAGGAACACCAGAAACTCCAGCAGCAACAGGAGAAGGAACACGAGCAGGCTACCAAGAAAAACGCCAACGACACCCAAAAACAACAAATGGAACAGCGGCACACTCAGCAGACACAACAGCTTGAGCAAAAGCATGCGGCGCAACAGCAAAAGGTAGAGCAGCATCAGCCGCCACCGAAGGAATCCAAACCCCAGGAGAAACGTCCAGAAAAGCCGAATTGATACAAATCGGATCCGGAGGATTTCTTCGACGTGTGTGGTCTGCCGGATCTTGCCGTTAACCCGGCTGAGTGAAGGAGCGCAAGCTCTCGATGCTCCCGCTGATAACTTTCGAGACTTGGACTAATCCATATCGCAATTGCTACACTCGGCAGCGCAAACTCAAGTGCCGCACCTCACAAGGGAGATGTCTCCAATGTCAAAACAAGAAGAAGCCGGACTCATCCTGAAGCTCTACGAACTGCGCCGCGAAGAAACGATGCGCAAAGCACGCGACTGGTTTTTTCGCGATTTCAATCCTCAGACGATGGCGGATTTCAATAACGCGATGTTCAGCGATCACAGCGGTCATTTGCGCATGGTCGTCACGTATTGGGACATGGCGGCAGCCCTGGTGAACGACGGCGCGATTCGTCCGGAGCTTTTCAATGACTGCAACGGCGAGCACATCAGCGTCTTCGCCAAAGTTGAACCGCTACTGCCCGAGATCCGGGCAGCCTACGCACCGAATTTTGCCGCAAGTCTCGAAAAATTAATCGATGCCACGCCGAACGGACGCCAGAGGTGTGCGATGACTCGCGAACGGATGAAAGGGATCCGCGCGAACCTCGCAAAGCAACAGGCGCAAACAGTTTAACTACCGACCGCGCCTGTCGCAGTTTCGGTCTTATTCTCCAACTGCACGGGGCAGTAACTTTTTGATCTTCGGCGCTCTTAATCGTGCTCTATCCAGGCACGCGGCCAGATGCTTTTCGCAGTAGCGGACACTGTTCGGGGCGAGAGGATTGGGACACATACGGTACTTTCCGTCCTCAATGTTTTCGCTTTTGATAGGTTACGAATGCGGTCCAGTGCGCTTGACCTCTCCCGTGCGAGGGTGTGCCCTTAGCCGGCATATTTGCCAAAGAAGTATCGAAGTGGCCGCCCATGCCAGAATGGCACTCAGAAGTATCAACCATTTCGTCTCGGCGGACAGGAACCGCCATACAACGAAGGCAAAACAAATGAGTCCGATGCTACCCATTGTGGCTCCGCGTGCTTCGAGCGCCACCGCATACCTAGCGCGGTCAACTCCATCAATGCCCGCCACTCGTTTCTTTTCCTTCACATGTTTTTCGACAAGTGTAGCGGTCGCAGGAAAGATCGCGGGAAACGCGAGAAAAAGACCGCCTAGAATCGGACCGAATGACTTTGCTATCAAGCCAGTCGCAACGGTCGCAAGTCCTCCAAAGAGAAATCGGAGAACAATTTCGTACCATTTCGACTGTCGGAGTGCCGAGAGATTGAGTCGAACTGCCATGCTATTTGAGGAATAAAGACCAAACGCCAAAGGCGGTCGCAAGCCAGACAGAAAGAAGGCCCGTCGCGGCAAGAAGAGCGGACGGCTTGTATCTGAACATCACCCACTTCACCGACCACGTATAAACGAATAGCGCTACAGCGCCCCCGATCATGGAACGGGCCTCAAGCGCGGCGTAGGCTGTGCCGTTACTGGCAATCGTCAGTCCTAAGGTAGCCAATGCGACGGAAGGCGCAGCGCCGAATAGTCCAGCAAAGCTCTTGGGTTTCAATACATCTCCCAGGGTGGAAAACAGTGCAACGACAATACCGCCGACCAAGAAACGAAAGAATATTTCCCTCAATGGCCCCGCCAGTCTGCACGCCGCATTAGCTCTTCTTTAGGGCTCGCATTCCATCCTTGATCCTTCGACGCGCTTCCTTTGGACCTTTCACGTCGAGGATTCGGTACACCTTGCCGGTCAGTTCATGGTAGTCGACAAAAAACTGTTCTAGTTCCTTGACGAATTTCTTGCCGAGGTCATCGACGTGTTTTACATGCGCGTAGCTGTGGTTCATCTGCTCTATGGCCACAATCCGATCATTGCGTTCAGCCTGATTCTTTTTTCCTTGTTCGCCCTCAATGACCCCAATTGTGCGGCATTTTAGAAGACAGCCGGGAAAGGCAGGTTCATCCATCAGCACGAGTACATCAGTAGGGTCACCGTCTTCCGCCAGAGTGGAGGGAATGAATCCAAAGTCATACGGAAACACCATCCCGGCCGGGAGCACCTTCGTAAGCTCGAATACCTTTTGTTCTACATCGAGCGCATATTTGTTGCGGCTTCCCTTAGGCGTTTCGATGACTACCTGAATGATATCGTCATCCTCTGGGTCTTTAGGAGCGAGACGAACAGGGTTCGCAAGGCTGTCACGCTTCCGCTTTGGCATTGGTGGGACCTTTCAATCGCGATCAATCGGAAGTTAGATGCAGAGGAGAGCGTTCTGGGTCCGAGTCGACCAGAGCGAGTACGCTTACAATATGGATTACAGCGTAGGCTCCCGCATCCGGGTCCGCCTCTATAGCGGCAAAGTTGTCGAGGCAGGGATAACCGCCATCACAAACCAGTCCACGGACCGAAAACTGCAAATCGTGTCCATTCCATTTGGATATTCTCGCTCCAACTGATGCCACCGGTTTTGGCCTGGCATCGAATGGGTTCACAAAACACATCTCCCGGGGCGAGTACATCACTCCGTGGATTGCCCTCGCGGCAAGGACTTCAGATAGGCGGCAATAGCTTTCGCATCGGCGTGGTTCATGTGGTAGATGTGCATAGGAGGATGCAGCTCTTCGCCATTTGGGCCGGTACCGTTTTCCAGAACGTACTCGACCTGTCGTTCCGTAAAGCTTGGAAGACCTGCCAGCGCTGGGGCTCGGTCTGCCCAGTTGGGAATTGGTTTCACTGGTTGGATCCAAATCCGCGCGCCTCGCAGCCATGCGTCGTGTCGAAGTTCGCCTCGTTCATTCCGCGGAGAATGACAATCGCCGCATTCTGCGATCTCTTCTACCAGATACTCACCACGCTTGATGTCAGTCTCCGACGCTACAGCGTCTTTCTGTGCGGTACCGCGTGAAACCGCCAGCGCCGCCACCATGCTCAGCGAAAGAAGAGTCACCACTAATCCACTGTGTGCCATAGTTTTGCTCCTCCGATGGCAAGCTACTCCCAGCGCACACCTTACGGCAATCGAAAATCGCGGAGCATCCGTAGAGGTTCAGGTGTTATCGGGTGCGGCGAGGCAAGAAAATGTACGCTAGTCTCGAAGCCGAAGAACAGGCCTGTTACCGAAGGTTCAATATGCCGAACAAATTAGCTTCTAGAAAACCTTTTCCCGATAGTCCCCACGCCTAGACTGCGGAGGCCTTATCCAAGCCGTCGCCGTTGGCGTAAATAACCGCCAGATTGTTGCGCTATTCCTGCAACCATATCGTAGTACGATACGTCTCATAAACAGGGTTGGATGAGCGCCGCACTGATGATTAGAGCCAACGCTTGGCAAGGAGCAGTCCATGTATGATCGAAAGTATTCCTCTCGGGAGTCGGAACCGCAGACTTGGTATTTTCTTCCCGCTCAGCATGGAGATCTCACAAAGGGCGTCATCAGCTTTCGACGCTGGAACATGGTGATCATCGCGATTCTAGGAATGATGGTCCTCGGCCTGATGCTTTTTGCCATTGTCCCGCCGCCTCCCGCGCACAGTCCCACTGCCGCGCACGCCCCGCTTAGGCCCCCCGCGAGTGCCGCACCTGCGAAACATCGCATCGCCAGGGTCCGCGAATACCAAGACGCCGACTCCGTAACTGCATAGAAGTCATTTCTGGGGGTCCGATCTTCAGCTCCGACGTTCAAAGGTAAGCAAAATCGGGCTTCAGCCCCTGAGGGTGTTCACTGTAGTGCGGAGCGAAAAGCCTCTGTCAAGTCCTGGCACCTAGTGCGCTTCTTGGGAGTCGGCGGAGCGGTTCTACGGCATTCCCTGTATTGTCGATCCCTGCTCGACCTTCCATGATTTCCTCAGTTCGTGCCGATGTCGACGGAGCTCCCATTGCCTCTTCCTACCGCAGCCACCTTAAGCCGACTATCCCGCATTCGCTACCTCGTGCATATTTCACTTTTCGCTGTAGCTCTCGCCGGGTTGGGCGTCTTGCAAGGTTCCTCAACGAGCGCCGACGCGGTCCACCTACAACAACTGCCTTCCAGCGCTGACCAGTTCGTCAACGAAGTATTGCACCACGAAGTTGAGGCCCAACAGCAGGATCATGCGCTATGGACTTATCTCGAACGTAAGCGGGTTGACGGTGTGTGGAAACTTTTCCACGTCTACCAGACGCAGGAAGGGCAGATTGATCGCCTAGTCGAGGTGAATGGGCAGCCTCTTACTTCCGCGCAGGCTGAAGCTGAAGATCAACGCATCCAGGCCCTGATTTCACGACCGTCACAAGTGCAGCAGCGTCAGAAAAAAGACCACGACGACGGCGTGCAAGCTCAAAATCTGCTAAAGATGTTTCCGGCAGCCTTTCGCTTTCAATACGATGGCAAGCAAGGATCGTTAGTCCGGCTGCGATTCTCACCGAATCCTCAATTTCAACCACCCGACCACACCGCCCAGGTCTTCCACCACATGGAAGGAACGATGCTTCTCGATCCGGAGCAGAGGCGCTTAGCGGCTATCAAGGGCACACTCACCAGTGAAGTGAAATTCTTCGCCGGTCTTCTGGGCCACCTGGACAAAGGCGGGACCTTCGCTGTGACGCAGCAACAAGTCAGCTCCCATTTATGGGAAGTCACCGCCATGCACGTGCATATGCGCGGAAAGGCATTGTTCTTCAAAACCATCGACACGCAAGAAGACGAAACCTATTCCGATTTTCAACCTGTGCCCAACGATACTACGCTCCGCCAAGCTGCAGAACTCCTCAAGCAGGCTCCCCTCGATCTTCCGCCAGCGCAAGCCAACACGCAAGCACAAGTCAAAAACTAACCACTGCCACTTTGTTTTCGCAGTTGACCGTCGGAATCGTGCAATTTGGAATCAAAGCCATCAGTGAGATAGATTACGTAACCGAACACGGCCGCTGCGATGACCAGCGTTGCGAACACAACAAAAACTACCGCCATCTTTCTCTCACCTAAGCGTGCTCTTCGTGCGTTGTCGAGTTCAGGCGGCTCGCGGCGTTGGTCCGACGCGAATGTTTCATCTGGCCCTTCTCAAGTTCTTTGCTGACCATTTCGTGGAGATTGGATAGGAGCTTGTCGATTTTTACCGGATCATCTTCAATCGTGATCTTTCGAGATATGTCCCGAGCTCTGCTGAAATCGAACACCGCGCCCTCCATCATCGCGAGGATGTGAAACACAAGGGGGGACGGGACAATTATTATTGCCAGCATTTAGACAACGAAATACCGTTTTTACCTGATCTATTTCGACCTTAAACGGTAATCGTCATTCGAATCGAGGAGCGTCCGACCCTTCGATCTGCATGGAATCAGCCGTGCGATTGCAGGACACTTTGACCAAGATAAACCCATCAGTCTAGCTTTAAATCGGGTGAAAACAATTCCACCTTAGGAGACAGATGGTGAGGGTCCCTCTGCACTGAGGAATGCGGAAGGTGAAGTTAGTGTGACAAACCTTGGGTACGTGCTGTGGGTTTAGTCTTGTTGCGGTCTTCTTCGCCTGCCGCGTCGGGATTAAGCGGTGCTACGGCTTCCTCGTTTAGCGGCAGCGTGACCAGGACCGATGTACCGTTCCCGTTAGGATTAGGACGAACCGTTAGCTTGCCACCTATCAGTCTCACCCTTTCCTGCATTCCACGAAAACCCACTCCCGCACTTGCTCCCGAATTGAGCTTGGATTGAATCTCCTGATTGATTCCCTTACCTTCGTCTCTTATTTCCAGTTCTATTTTTCCGTCCGCGCACGACAACCGTATAAACGCCGTGAAACTCCCAGAATGACGATGAATATTTGCCAGACATTCTTGCGCAATTCGAAACAAAGACAATTCGTAGTCTTGTATCAGGCGCGGGAAGTCGGACGTCAGTTCCACAGTGACCTTGATCTTGCTACGGTCCGCAAACCCATCGGCGTACCATCTGAGTGCGGTTGGCAGTCCGATTTCATCCAACATAGGCGGGTGCAGTAGATATGACACCGTGCGAATCTCAGCTGAAGCCCGTTCAATGGAAAACCTCATGTCCTCTGCGGCCCGTACCGCGGCCGAGCTTAACTTGTCCTTCTCTCTCAGAATCTGCGAAATATTCATACCGACCGCAGAAAGGAGTTGTCCCACTCCGTCATGCAATTCACGGGCGATACGTCTCCGCTCCCCGTCCTGAACCTGTAGCAGACGAGCCGAAAGTTCGGCTTCCTTGCGAGCCTGTTCCGCTCGTTTGCGCTCAGAGATGTCCCGCGCCACTTTGGACGCTCCAACTACTTGGCCCGTTGAGTCTCTCACAGGCGAAATACTCAGAGAAACATCTAGGCTCCTGCCATCCTTGCGTAGCCGTACGGTTTCAAAGTGATCCACGCGTTCGCCTCGCCTTAGCTTCTCAAGAATTCCCACTTCTTCTTCTCGGCGGTCGATAGGGACGATGAGGGTAATGTTCTGGCCGATAGCTTCTTCAGCGCTATAGCCGAACAGCCGCTCGGCACTTCTATTCCAACTGCTGATAACGCCATCAAGGTTTTTGCTGACTATGGCGTCGTCCGAGGACTCGACGATGGCCGCCAGTTGTTTGGAGACATCGAACGATGTCACTGACTGATATGCCGCCGACGCGAATTGTCCCAAGCTGAGAAGAAGACGCTTGTCCTCTGCGTCGAACTTATGGCTAAGATCGTGGGCGACGGCCCAGATTGTACCGACAGCCTTGCCTTGAAAATAAAAAGGAACCAACAGAGCTTCTTCGACGAGAGGAACGACAGGTTGAAAATACGTGTATCGGCGTTCAACGTGCTTAAACAATAGGGGCGTATTGCGGTCGAGTACATCGCCACACGGTCCAAAATCGCGTGGTGTTCCCCCGCCGATGTGTGCTTTCCATTTACCGGCAATTGCGGGCCAGTAAAATCTCTTCCCGCCGTCGTTCGTTGTCAGCAGGCTGATGCCAGCAGAACCACAACGGAGAATGTCCAGGATCGTGTCGGCCAGGGTCTGAAGAATAGTTTGCGGAGAATCGCTCAGCGCTCGGGTCAGGGCGACCAGCGCTCGGCTCTCCTTTTCAAACTCAGGCTCACGCGAGGGGCGGCTGTTTAGCTCCTCGGTGCAAAGGATAGACTCCAGGGGAACTGAGGCGACATCGGCCATCGGAGGCTCCTGTTGCAACCATGCGCTAAGTTACCGCTGGGGACAAGGAAAGGCTACTTCCATGGCGAAATCAAGGTGGTAGCACGGCGCAGAATCTCTCAGATCAATCGAACGCTTCAAAACTAGATTGGGAAGGCTCGGAAGTTTGTCTAGACGACCTCGGACCATCAAATTTTTGGATCCGCTCAGCCTTCAACTCTTCAAGGGCTTTTTCGGCATTCTCGATGGCACGGTATTCTTCGCCTTCGATTGGACTCAAGAGCCGCTGTTCGATAGCGGCTCTTGCTTCTAGAATCCTGCCGTCCATGAGTGAATCGTCGGTCTCGCACACCGCCGCCAGGTATACCGCTTGCCAAGGGTAAATGTCGCCCATAACAAGTCTCCTTGAATCGTCCTTTCTTTGAGTTCACCCAAATTCCACCGAATATTAACCGCGATAGCTTAGGGTCTCGCAATACATTATTCTCCGTATTTCAAAAACCACTTTTCGGCGTATGGTCGATTGGACATGGCGCGATGGATCCTGAAGTGTGACAACTGCAATTTTGAATTCACCCACTCGACGATTACCGACCAGAGCGCGGAGAGTTATTATCTGCCGCAAAGGCCCGTTTTCGCGGAGGCTGAGTTCGAATGTCCCAATTGCGGGAATAAAGACACCTACGACCATAGCGACCTGATGTACCGCGCTTAAACGGCACGAATTACGACGATAATCGCGATCTAATAAGATAAGAGGAACGGTCACTTCGGCGTTTCGCCCTCAAGCCCGATACAGCAAGTCAGTACGTCGGTAGAGGGCACTGTGTCCGCAGTTAGGGCATACGCATTCGTTGCCATTGGTCGCAAACTCAGGTTTCGCTGGAAGCATCAGAGAAGCCATTCCTACGTCGCTAATTTGAGAGTGTTGAAATTCCGTTTTGCACTTCGGACAAATGAGAATCCATTTCGACATCAGTCACCTCGGACGGGTGACAGCCAAGAAGCTGGAGAGCACCGCGCTAAGAGCGGTGCCGTACCAAGAGAAAATTAAAAAGACAATCGGGTCCTTCAGGTAGCAGTCCGATGTCCCGGATTGAGCAGACAAGACTAGACAAATCTGCTAATTCCTTCGGGAGGGGACCAATGCAAGGTGCGAATAAAGAGCGCTGGAAAGTACTGTGCGAACAAGCCGCCGTCGAGCAAGACCCGGCGAAACTGCACGAACTCATTAAAGAGATCAACGATCTGTTGGAAGCCAAGGAAGCCCGTCTGAAAGGCAATCCTGTGCTTCGCCAAAATTCTATACGCACTGAAAATAGCGCGATTCCCTGTCGCAACCGATGTCCCATCGGGGTTATCCCTTCATCCCCCGAGCGCCAAGATTCTCTCCCGGGGGAACCCCCGCGCGGTGTACCTGTATATATAAAGGATGAGGGAACCCGGACGTTTTTCGCGACCCTACGTTGGTTCGGATTAGGCAGCCCGATCGTACCGGTGGTGTAACCCTCCCAGTCGCACATGAGAAAGGACGCGACCTGAGGCTATAGTGCGAGGTCTGCCGTCTGGCGTTCCCTTCCCCAGTCCGAGATGCGTGCGGTCCTCGTGGTGGTAGCGAATATACTCCAAGAGCAGGCGTTTCAGGTGGCGTTCGTCAACTGCGATGATGTGATCCAGGAGATCACGCCGGCAACTCCCTACCCAACGCTCTGCCACTCCATTCTGCCAAGGACTTTCGAACGAGGTGCGGATAGGATTCACCCTCAGGGATCGAACCGCTGTCGGGACTTCCAGTCCATACTTGGCATCACGATCAAAGATGAGGAACCTCGGAGCGGATCCAAATGGAAATGCTTCTCGCAACTGCTGGATGATCCACGAGCTTGTCGGATGCTTTGTGACATTGAAGTGCAGGATGCGACGACGATCGTGACTGATGACAAAAAAGCAATAGAGCGCGCTGAAGGTGATCGTCGGAACCGTGAAGAAGTCCATCGCGGCAATCGCTTCCCGATGATTACGGAGAAAGGTAAGCCAGCGCGTGGCCAGCTCCGGATCTCGAGGTGCCCGTTTCATCCAACGAGAGACCGTTCGCTCAGAGACATCAAAGCCGAGCATGAGAAGCTCGCCATGGATGCGTGGCGCTCCCCACGTTGGGTTCTCAACGACCATCCGGAATATCAATTCCCGAACTTCCTTCGATGTCTGTCGTCGCCCGACGGGCCTCCTGACCTTGGAGATCAGCTTCCAGTACAAACGGAATCCGCCCCTGTGCCAACGCACCACGGTTTCCGGCGTGACCGTAATGAGGGATTGTTGCCATGCGGTCCAAAATCGACGAATGGCGACCCAGAAGAGCTTGTCGAGCAGGTCTAGTCTTGGCCGCGGATGCCGACGTTTCAGGACGGCGAGTTGTTGACGCAGCGCCAGATTCTCGAGTAAGAGGCCCCGACGCGCGCGCAGAAGGCGAACCAGCGTTCCGAAGCACAGGCCGATAAATCGAAACATGGCCAGGAGTTATAGCAGAACAGGGGCGGGAGGGCGGCTATGTTATTGATTTGACAGTCGGCCAGAGTTTTGGCGAACCACACGGGTACCGTTCCATATGTATTCTCCTCGCGAGGTTAGGGTTGCTTTGCTGATTTTGAACTGTTTGGTATGATAATCAGGCGCGGAGGCTGCGGTCAAGGGATTTTTGAACTATTTATTTCAAAATACCGTAAGACCCCGTGGACGATCATGTAGCTCCGCAATCGCCTGCTGATTCGGGATCGGGATCAGTTCAGCCGCGACCGGGCGCTCCTTCAGGACACCGCGATCAAGGATGCTGGGTAAGACAAGTCGACGCCGGAGACCTTGACGACGGCCTGCCACGCGGCTTCCTGGTTGACGCGATCGTGAAAGTGTGGGTGACGCATCGCCTCAATTGGGCCCGTGAGCTTCTTCGGCGCCGAGGCGAAGAATTGCCCTGAGACGTCGGTTCCGAACTCCGATACCTGGAGGTACCGACGGGCGGCGGTCTCAGGAGTCTGGGTCATGCCGGGGATGAGCTTCACCAGCGGAATCATCAGCCACTTCAAGGCCGGGCCAGCGTTACGCACCGCCTTGGTGTCGGGCGCGCTACCGGGCGACACGGCGTATACGGCCATGCCGGAGGGTAGCCGGCGCGCCAGCGCCGCGACCCACCAAGCGATGATGAGCTTCGCGTCGGCATACGCCCGGTTGGGCACGTACTTCACGTTCGGCCCGTTGCGCAGCAGGGCTTCAACAGCGGCGGTTCGGTCACCCTGGTGGTGTTTGGCCGCGAAGGCCGCCACGTCGGTGAAGCTGAACAGGGGCACGTCCCCTCGGGCAGGTTCCGCGCCGGAGATAACAATCCGCGCGTTGGGGCTCAGCAGGTTGGCGCGGAGCAACCCGACAGTCAGTTGATGATGGCCGATTAGCGGGGCCTGAGAAGCCTCGACGCCCGCCGCAGTGAGCACGCGCTTCTTACCTCCGACCAACCCTGCATTGAGCAGCAGGAAATCGACCGGCCGACCTCGCTTGACGAGCTCGGCGAGCGCGGACTGAACGCTGGACGGCGTGTCCAGATCCAGCTCCAGCGGCGTGAAAACCTGTGTCTTGGTCTCAGCCGCGAGTTGAGCGGCCGTTTCCTGGACCCGGACCAGGCTGCGCCCGGTGACGATGATCTCGTGCCAGCCCTCTCCGGCAAGAGTGCGGGCTGCCGCATAACCGAGCCCGGAGGTGGTGCCGGTGACGAGCGCGATCGAATGTTCCATGGGCGTCTCCGTGGTGAAGGGTGAAGGTCGAGTCGTGAGGCCCCGCGAGGCCGGGAACGACTTGCTAATTTCGAACTGTTCGGTTATATATTGGTACGATGGCCATTGTCAATGAGTTTTGAACCAAATGATTCAAAATACCGCTAGGTCGCGGGGTCGACCGCGCAGCTTCGACGAGACGGGGGCGCTGGAAAAGGCGACTCAGGTGTTCTGGTCGAAAGGCTACGACGGAGTGACGATTGACGATCTCGTCGCCGGGATGGGTGTGGGACGGCCGAGCCTGTATGCCGTCTTTGGGGACAAGCGGGCGATATTCTTGCGCGTCCTTAGGGCGTACGCAGAACGGAAGGGCGCATCAGCCGCGAAGGCACTCCTCTCGCCACAGAGTCTTCGCGACTCGATCGCGGGCTTTCTGAGGTACGCCGTCGAAAGTGCGACCAAGAAAGGGTCCGCCCGGGGCTGCCTTCTGGTGTGCGTCGCGCCGCTTGTGAACGACGCTGAGGTTCAGCGGTTCCTGCAGAACACGGTCGCGGGCGGCGCGGCGCTGGTGGAGCGCCGTTTCCGGGACGGGATCAGTGCGGGAGACATCCCGCCTGACTTTCCGGTAGCCGTGCGCGCGATCCAAGTCACGGATTTTGCTCGTGGCCTGACCATGCGTGCGCAGATTGGCGCGCCGCGCAAGACGCTTCTCAGGGATGCCGAGGAAGCGGCCGACTTGGTGCTCCTGCCGCGCCTGAAGGCCATCGGCAAGCAGAAGCTATAACTTTCTCTCGCCGGCGCTTGAGCCGGGTCCTGGGCCTGGGTAATGGCCGCCTACGCGAAGTTCAAAGCACTTCAGGGCCAATCCTCTAAGAAATCTGCTCTCAACATAGTCTGGGGATGTTGAACTTCGGCGAGCCCCGCTCTGAAGGCTTCATATAGATAGTGAGCACGCAAGCATTTGGAGATCACTATGTCACTCATCGAGCCCGGATTGGTATTGATATGTCGGCATCTCGTCAGGAAATCAAGTACTGACGAGATGCGCGTTTGTCAGGATCTTTTAGGACGGATATCGCTGGACGCCATCCCCAACGAGAACCCGCTGCTCCGCCGCCTCAAGACTGGTGGTCTAAGGTACAGGGCGTAAGCCCACGGCCTCACTGCCGCAATGCGACTGCGCGTTAACCAGAATGCGCTGAGCTTGTGATGCTGGCTAGGTGACACTAAAGCGTTAGCATGTTGCAGTTAGTGCTTCTTTTGCATTCATGATTCGATGGTGTACCTGGGTTAGTGGCTGAATGGTGCATGTATTCGGACCGTCGCGGCATTCACTCAACTAAACATCCATTCCGGGTCCAATAGGCTGACGGCGTCCAAGGAATTCAACACGGGTCCAAGTACCAGCGCCTCCGCTCACTTCCCCCAAATCCTTCGCCTACTATAGCTTGCGCAAAGATAACGGGCCCATGGCAAACGGCACGCCTCTTGCTTTTTAGTGAATCGGACCCGAGTTGAGAAGGCGTTCGACACTCGGCCAAAGGACAAGTCAACATGAGACCAATTACACAGGAAAACGATCGGCTTGGATTTGTCGGCATCGGCTACATGGGCCAACCGATCGCGCGGAGGCTGCTGGAAGCTGGCTTCAAGCTGACGGCTTACGACCGGGACCACAGCAAGGCGGATGAGCTACTTCGATATAGCGCCACGGTGGCAAAAAGCCTTTCGGAACTTTCCTCCACTTGCAGTGTAGTGTTGTCGTGCCTACCGAGCGATGAAGCTGTCCTGGAGACTTATAGGGGGGCCGATGGTGTGTTAGCCCAAGCGAATCGCGGCTCGGTCGTCATCGACATGAGCACGGTCTATCCGGAAACCTCGCAGGAACTCGCGAGAATGGGATCAGAGCGTGGAGTCGAAGTCCTTGATGTAACGATATCAGGGAGCACACCCACCGCTGAAAATGGGTTGCTGACGCTGTTTGGTGGCGGCAACAAGGAACGCTTCGACACTGCCGAGTCGATCTTTCGCGTCATTGCCAAGAATTATTTTTATCTCGGGCCGAATGGCTCCGGAGCCACGATGAAGCTTGTGGTGAACACCCTGTTGGGTATCGGTATGCAGGCGGTTGCCGAAGCGGTTGCGCTCGGTGAGAAGGCAGGTCTGAATCGTAACCGCCTGCTGGACGTGTTGTCCCAGACGGCAGTGGTTGCTCCAGCCCATGCGGGCAAACTGCAAAGAGTGAAGAAGAACGATTACAGCCCACAATTCCCGATTCGCCTGATGAACAAGGATTTCGGCTTGATTCTTAATCTCGCTGCGGCCGTTGGCGCACGAATGCCCGCAGCGGGAGCTGCTTTTGAGATTAATGCGAGGCAGTCGGATCAGGGGCAGGAGCAAGATTTCTCGGCGGTGATTCTGCAAATGGAGAAGCAAGCTCATCTGGATGTCAGGGACGAGAGGCAGGTTCGAGTTGGCGTCCCTTCGACGAAAGGGTAGGTCTACTCGGATGAAGTTTATCCTGAGCCTCCGTCCGAGGGAGAGCGTGAAAAATTCAGAAACTTGAGAGGGCAAAACTATGACGAAAATAAAAGTAGTAGGTTGCGTTTTGATATTCATTGGGATCGCCGGCTTAGCGGCGTATTCGCGGGAGAAGGGAGATGACTACGTCTCCCCGTCGGAAGCTGGTCCGAGGGGCAAAGCGCCCAAGATGGAGGTTCAACTATTAAACCCTGGTGAACCGACGAAACAATATGCGGTCATCTTCTACCAGGGAGATGAAGCTTTTTCCGGACTGTTGGAGTTCGCTGAGAAGTATCGCGTTACGAGTGCGCATTTCACTGCCATCGGAGCGCTGAATGGAGCAACGGTGGGATGGTTCGATCCTCAACGCAAAATGTACAAGAAGATTCCCATCCACGGTCAGCACGAAGTAATTGGGATGAGCGGCGATATCGCGCTCTATCAAGGAAAGCCCGTAGTTCATACCCACATGGTGGTGGGGAGTCCGAATGGAACAACGCAAGGCGGCCATGTTCTCGAGGCTTACGTAGCACCGACACTAGAAGTAATGGTTACCGAGGATCCAGTAACGATGCAAAAGAGGTTTGATCCAGCAACGGATCTGACGTTGATTGATCCAGCTATGAAGTAGCATCGCAAAACAAGTCTGAATGGAGGAAGACAACCATGAGTGAAGTACGCGTAATTGCAAGATCCGTGGCGCACAGAGGAAGCGAAAGCCAACTCAGGGAGCTCCTGCGGGGCATGTTAGCTCCCACCCGCGCCGAATCGGGATGCAAATTGTATGAACTCTATGAGTCAGATTCGGAGGGGCGCTTTTATTTTTTTGAAATATGGGAGAGTAAAGCCGCTCTTGATCAACACGCAGCAAGTCCTCACTTTAAGCACTTGGAGCAAACTGTGGGGGGATTAGTGCAGGGGCCGTTCGAGGTAAATATCTTGGAGATGGTATTGACTGGCGCCTCCGCAGCGTGAAATTCGCAGGCTACAAAAATCGAATCCGCAGGTTAGCAACCGATTCATGGAAGCGAAGAAAAGGCCGAAAGGAGGGGTAGGGTACGTCATGAACAACAAGAACAATCAATTCAGCCAAGAGAATGTGCATTATCCGTATCTCGCGTCGGCTTCGCCATCTTCCGACGCCGCTGATTCCGGCATATCCCGGCGCGAATTTCTTGGTATTGCGGCGGCCTCCATGTTCCTGGCGCGCGCTGATCAAGAGGCGCCGCCAACGGAACCCAGGAACGGCATTCCTTATCGAACACTGGGCCGCACCAGAGAGAAAGTCTCGCTCGTTGGACTTGGTGGCTATCATCTTGGCAAACAGGCGGATCCACAGGAAAGCATTGGCATAATCCGCAAGGGCCTCGATGAAGGCATCAATTTTCTCGACAACTGCTGGGACTACAACGGTGGCGAGAGTGAAATCCGTATGGGCAACGCGCTGCGCGACGGCTATCGTCAGAAAGCATTTCTCATGTCCAAGATCGATGGGCGCACGAAGGCCGCAGCCGTAAGCCAAATCAATGAATCCTTGCGCCGCCTTCAGACGGACAGGATTGATCTCCTCCAATTTCACGAAGTGATCCGCGACACCGACCCGGGCCGCATTTTTGCCGCCGGAGGAGCGCTAGAGGCTGTCTTAGAGGCGCAAAAGACAGGCAAGATCCGCTACATCGGCTTCACTGGCCACAAGAGTCCGGAGATCCATCTGCAGATGCTGGATTCCGCTGCAAAGCATGGGTTCACGTTTGATGCTGTCCAGATGCCTCTCAACGTAATGGACGCGCACTTCGACAGTTTCGAAAGAAGAGTCTTGCCGATCTTGCTCAAAAACGAAATCGGCGTGCTCGGCATGAAGCCGATGGGCGACCACTTTATTCTCGAGAGTAAAACCGCCAACGCCGTGGAGTGCCTCCACTACGCGATGAATCTGCCAACCAGCGTCGTCATCACGGGTTGCGATTCGCAGCCGATTCTTCAGCAAGCTCTCGACGCGGCTCGTAGTTTTCAGCCCTTCAACTCTTCCCAAGTTACAGCGCTTCTTGCAAAGACGGCGAAGGCCGCGGAAGTCGGCCAGTTCGAGCTTTATAAGACAACTCATCACTTCGATGGTACGTACGCCAACCCGCAGTGGCTTGGCTAGAAACACACGGATTTCTAAAAAAAGGAGCAGGAAGGGACAACATGTTGGAATACACCGATATCAAGGATACGAATCTTATCGCTTCGCGAATTGCGCTCGGCACCTGGGCCATCGGCGGCTGGATGTGGGGTGGAACGGACGAGAAGGAATCCATCCGCACGATTCATGCGGCGCTCGATTACGGCATCAATCTGATCGACACCGCACCTATCTATGGTCAGGGACGCTCCGAAGAGATCGTGGGTGAAGCCCTGCGTCAAACGGGTCGCAGAGAAAGCATCCTCCTCGCCACCAAAGTAGGCATCGACTGGACGAGGGGCAGGATCGAACGCAATTCCACGCGCCGGCGTATTTTTCAGGAACTTGAGGATTCGCTCCGCCGGCTCCAAACCGATTACATCGATCTATATCAGGTGCACTGGCCGGATCCCCTCGTCCCCATCGAAGAAGTAGCCCGCACTCTTCATGAACTGTACGAACAGGGGAAGATTCGCGCGATCGGCGTCAGTAACTATTCGCCAGAAGAGATGGCTCATTTCGAGGCCATCGCGCCAATTCACACAATTCAGCCGCCGTACAATCTCTTCGAACGCGAGATAGAGCGTGACGTTCTACCCTACGCACTGGGCCACCGCATCACCACGCTCACGTATGGCGCACTCTGCCGCGGACTACTGAGTGGTGCCATGAATGCAGGCCGGCTGTTTGCGAAAGACGACCTGCGCAAGACCAGCGACCCCAAGTTTCAACCGCCGCATTTCGCCGAGTACTTGAACACGACGAGCAAACTGGATGCCTATGCTCGTGAGCACTTTGGCAAGCGCGTGATTCATCTGGCGGTTCGCTGGCTCCTCGACCAACCCGGCGTTGACGTCGCGCTCTGGGGGGCACGCCGCCCGGAACAGCTCGAGGCCATCAAGGAAGTCGGCGGCTGGTCGTTGACAAAAGCTGATTTTGCCGCGATCGACGCGATTCTGCGCGAGAGTATTCGCAATCCAGTCGGGCCGGAATTCATGGCTCCCCCGGTCCGGCAAATGCGCCGGGTGGCTTGAACTTCTGCACAGGCTATCGGTACGCTCTCGGAGGTTTGCGCCACGAGCATTTGGACAATGGAATAGCGAGGGTGGGAGTGGGAAGACCTGAAAGGAAAAATTGTTGGAGGCAATCATGAACAAGAAAGAGCTTTCTGCAAAAACGGCTGGAGAGGTTTCCTTAGGCGGGGAAATTTCGGTGCATCGTCTCGGATTCGGAGCGATGCGTCTTACGGGCGAAGGCATCTGGGGGCCGCCCAAAGATCACAAAGGGGCGTTAGCCGTTCTTCGCCGAGCCGTGGAGCTTGATGTCAATTTCATTGATACCGCGGATTCCTACGGCCCAAACGTCAGCGAGGAACTCATTGCCGAGGCGCTGTTTCCATACCCGGCGGGCCTCGTCATCGCCACCAAGGGAGGCTGGAACCGTCCCGGCCCGAATCAGTGGACCCACGACGCCACTCCCACGCACCTTCGCAAAGCGGTTGAGGGCAGCCTGAAGAGACTGCGACTGGATCGCATCGACGTTTATCAACTGCACATCCCGGATCCCGTCGTCTCGTTTGAGGCTTCTGTGGAAACCCTGGCGCAACTGCGCAACGAAGGCAAGATTCGCCTCGTTGCGTTGTCGAATGTCACGCGGGAACACATCGAACGAGCGCGCAAGATTGTCCCTATCGTCTCCGTGCAGAACCGCTATAGCTTTGCGGACCGCGAATGGGATTATGTGGTGGATTATTGTGAGAGCAATGGAATTGCCTTTATTCCCTGGTTCCCGCTGGGGGCGGGCAAAGTCGCCGGCGAGGTGCTGAAGCAGATTGCCCAAGTCCACCACGCGAGCCCCACACAGATTGCGCTGGCTTGGCTCCTGCGGCGGTCTCCGATGACGTTGCCCATCCCAGGGACTTCCTCGATCGAACATCTTGAGCAGAACGTCGCGGGGGCATCCTTGCGTTTAGCGGAAGAAGAATACGAAATGCTTTCTCGAGTTCCCGAGCTCGTCGCAACGCGGTGAACGATTTTGCCCTGCGTGCCCGACCGCTTCGTGAATCATTGATTCATGTTGCAACGATATTGTGCCTCGGCCCACGGGAAGGCGAAAAATCACGCAGCAGCTCGGGATTCACCATTTCACGAAGTTTCCGTCGTGCATGAAATAGACGCGCTTTCACAGCGCCAGAGGATGTGTGGAAAGTTTGAGCCGTTTCTTCGACAGAACGTTCCTCGAAGTCTCGGAGCAAGACTGCCCTGCGAATTGTTGGGCGCAAGCGATTGACCGACTTCGTCAAGAGTTCCTTACGCTCGCGCCGCCAGCAAGACTCTTCAGGACTTGGGCTCCGGTCAACGAATGGGTCCGGGGTGGACTCCGTCGAGTCCTGAGGAGAATCCGGCAAGACCTCCATGACTCTCCGCTTCTGACGAAGCAACATGTAGGCTTCATTCATGACTATGCGTGTCAGCCAACTGGAGAACCGTGCCTTTTCTTCGAAGCTGGCAAGATGACGGAAGGCCTTGAGAAAACTCTCCTGCACAACATCTTCGGCGTCCTCACGATTCCTGGTAATCCGTTGCGCCGTGGCCAGCGCTCTCCGTTCGGGGCGGGAAACCAATTGCTCGAAAGCTCGCGTATCCCCGCGCTTTGCGGCAGTTACCAACGCGCCGTCGGAGTCCTTGTCTCTGCTCGTTGCACGAAACGCTTCCATGATCAAAACCCTCCTCGCCCTGTGTCCAGCGGCCAACCCTGAACACAGCAATGAGGGTGCCAGAAGTTGGCCGTGTCTTAGGCCCTCGCAAGTGATTGGCAGAGACGGGGATGCACCAATTCAGGGGCGGTTTGGCAGCGTTGATCGCACCGCAAACTGTCAGAGTATTGGCAGGGCGTCTATTGGACCGGATACTGCGAGGTTTGCGCGCTGGCCGCAGTTGGAAGCGAAACGATATAGCGGTTGTGATGGGATCTTGCGTGTGAATCTCAGAGTGAGAGATTGGCGTTCCCCCTGAGTGAGACTTCGCGGCAAACAACCATGTTGCAAAGTGTGTTTGCGACGGACCAAGATTGTCCTGGTTTCTTCTATTAATCCCAGGGAACGGACAACCCGCATTCAGGAGCAAAACATGTCCCGGTTTAACCCTCTTTCGTGGCCGAAGCCACCCGTGATTTGGCGGTACGGGATTGCTTTTTTGTCGGTCCTGGCGGCGGCGGCCATTTCCTTGTGGCCGCCGTTTCATTTGCAGAGCGCTCCGGCGTCCTTGTTTCTTTGCGCCGTTCTGGTCAGCGCCTGGTTTGGTGGAAGCGGGCCAGGATTGTTTGCAACGGCTCTCTCCACTCTCGCTTTCTACTACTATTTCCTAACTCCGATCCATTCACTGACCGCCAAGACCGAAGAAATTCCTCGTCTTGCGATGTTTATGCTGGCAGCTTTGTTTGTTGAATCGCTGAGTGCCGCGCAGAGAAGGGACACGGAATCGCTGCGACGCGCACGAGATGACCTGAAAGTGAGAGTTCAGGAAATCCAGCAAACCAATGAGGCATTGCAGGCCGAGAGCCGCGAACGGATACAATTCGAGAATCAATTGCGGCGCAGCGAGGCCTATTTAGCTGAGGCGCAAAGACTGACCCATACCGGCAGCTTTGGATGGAGTGTTCAGAGGGGAGAACTCCGGTGGTCCGACGAAACGTTTCGAATCTTCGAATATGACCCAAAGACGAAACCGACGCTGGAAGTCATATTGCAAAGGACGCATCCGGAAGATGTCGCGTCTGTGAAACAGACCATCCAGCGCGCTTTAGAAGAACAGAGGGATTTTGATTTTGAGCATCGATTGCTCATGCAGGACAGTTCCATCAAACACGTCAGAGTCGTAGGTCACGCCATCAAGGACACTTCGGGCGAGATCGAATTTGTGGGAGCCCTAATGGACATAACGTCCGCGAAGGAGGCGGAAGACCGTACTCGGCTGATTATCGACACCGTGCCGGCTCAACTCTGGACCGAGAGCCCCGAGGGCGTTGTCGATTTTGTGAATCGCCGCTGGATAGATTACACGGGAATGACGCTCGAACAAGCGATCGGATGGGGATGGACGGGCATGATTCATCCCGATGATATTGAGCGAGTGCTGAGCAAGTGGCGAACACTCATCGCAGAGGGGAAGCCCCGCGAGATTGAGTCACGCCTCAGAAGGTCCGATGGGACGTATCGTTGGTTCCTCAGCCGTTGCTGTCCGTTGGTTGACCGCTCGGGACACATCCTCGGATGGTACGGCAGCGATACGGATATCCATGACCGGAAAGAGGCGGAAGAAAAGCTACGACAAAGCGAGGCCCACCTGCAGGAGGCACAGACTCTGGGTCGTATCGGGAGTTGGGTATTTGATATTGCCGCGGGGACTGTATCAGGCTCCCCGGAGTTGGTTCGAATTTTTGGACGCGATCCAGGTGAAGAACAGCTGACCAAGGAAATGCTTAGCGATGTACGCTCTCTTCCTATCTTTCGTACGAGCGTGCATCCTGAGGACCTGCCTTTCGTCGAGGAATTTACTAACAAAGCGAGAAGTGAAGCAAAGGTTGGAGAGCTCGAGTATCGGATCGTCCTTCCCGACGGTTCAGTGAAATACGTCCACAGCGTGGCTCACCCCGTCTTCGACAACTCTGGCAACGTGGTTGAGTACATCGGTACGATCATGGACGTCACCGAACGCAAGCGGGCGGAAGAGGCGCTGCGCCAGACACAGGCGGATCTTGCACGCGTCAGCCGGGTGACGACCATGGGAGAGCTGACGGCATCGCTGGCGCACGAAGTGAATCAACCGATCGCCGCTGCCGTCACCAGCGCCAACAGTTGCATCCATTGGCTGGCGGCCGACATCCCCAATCTCGAGAAGGCTCGCGCGGCAGCCATGAGGATCGTGAAAGACGCTACGCGTGCGGCGGAAATCATTACGCGCACGCGCTTACTCTTCCAGAAGGGCGCCGCTCAACAGGAAGTGGTCGATGTAAACGAAGTTATTGAAGAGATGATTGTCCTGCTGCGCGGTGAGGCTATGCGATACTCGCTGTCCGTCCGGACGGAACTTGCCCCGGATCTCCCCCCGGTCCTGGGGGATCGCGTGCAATTGCAGCAGGTGCTGATGAACCTCATGGTGAACAGCATCGATGCCATGAAGAACGTGGATGGCATGCGGGAACTCGCGATCAAGTCACAGCGAGCGGAAAACGAGGAACTTCTGGTGTCCGTCAGCGATACGGGCGTGGGGTTGCCGCCGGGGCAGGCCGACCAGATCTTCAATGCGTTCTTCACCACCAAACCCCACGGCACGGGCATGGGACTTCGGATCTGCCGCTCCATCGTTGAATCGCATGGCGGCCGATTGTGGGTCGATAACAGCGCTCTGCGTGGCGCTACTTTCTACGTCTCTCTTCCCGGAAAAGTTGAGGCACCTGCATGACGCCTGCTAGTGCTGCCACCGTTTTCATCATTGATGACGACGCTGCTGTGCGGGCGTCCATCCAAGACCTGCTTGAGTCGGTGGGATTGCGTGCCGAGTCCTTCGGCACGGCAGAAGAGTTCCTGCGAAGCAAGCTGCCGGACGGACCAAGCTGTCTTGTCCTGGACGTGAGGCTTCCCGGGGTTAATGGGCTGGACTTTCAGCGCCGGTTGGTTGACGCGGGCCTCCAAATTCCTATTATTTTCATTACCGGTCACGGAGACATTCCGATGACAGTGAAAGCCATGAAATCCGGTGCGGTAGAATTCCTCACCAAGCCATTTCAGGAGCGCGAGTTGCTGGGTGCCATCCGCCAGGCTTTAGATCGTGACCAGGCGACGCGCCGCCAGCAAGGCAAGCTTGCCGAATTACGAAAACGATACGCGGCGTTGACCGCGCGCGAGTGCGAGGTTATGGGCCTGGTGGTTTCGGGCATGCTCAATAAGCAGATCGCTGCTAAGCTCGGCACCAGCGAAGTCACCGTGAAGATCCAGCGGGGGCGCGCGATGAAGAAGATGAAAGCTGGATCCCTTGCGGAACTGGTTAAAATGACAGGTATATTGGAGCCTCCGCCCGGTGCTAAATAGCATAATACCAACGTGTGATTGCGCCGCATTTGGCGAGACTGGTACATTTCATCCATGAACGCTCTCGGACAGACCAAATTAGTAGCGATTGTTGATGATGATGATTCGCTTCGCACCGCCGTTCAGGATCTTCTGGAAGCGGTGGGCTTGCCAGCACAAGGCTTTGCTTCGGCGGAGGAGTTCCTTAAGTCTGGCATACAAGGCGGCACGGCTTGCTTGATCACGGACATCCGCATGCCTGGGATGTCCGGCCTCGAGCTGCAGAAGCAATTGAACGCGGAGCGTTGCAGGATTCCCATCATCTTCATCACGGCACATGGCGACGAAAAAATGCGCTTGCAGGCACGGAGAGAAGGCGCCGTGGAATTTCTGTCAAAACCATTCGATAACGAGGTCCTGCTCGACAGCGTTCGAGCTGCTCTGGAAAGCTAAGCCCGCAAACAGAAGTGTGCATCCGATTGTGCAAGGAGGTCCTCCGTGGCAGCTGTTGCAAGATTCGGATCCGCCGACCAGGACGGTACTCCGCGCAGATTCGAGCAGATCATAGGCAACAGCCCTGGTCTGGAATCGGTGCTTGAACAAGTCCAACAAGTCGCGCCCACGGATTCCACCGTCCTTATCCAGGGAGAGACCGGCACCGGCAAGGAATTGATCGCGCGCGCCGTCCACGACTTGAGTTCACGCTTCGGACGTCCATTCATAAAGTTGAATTGCGCTGCTATTCCGTTCGATCTCCTGGAGAGCGAGCTCTTTGGCCACGAGCGAGGCGCCTTCACAGGCGCCATAGCGCAAAAAGTTGGCCGTTTCGAGTTGGCTGACAAGGGAACACTCTTCCTGGACGAAGTGGGTGATATTCCGCCGGGCTTGCAGCCCAAACTCCTTCGTGTCTTGCAGGAGCAGGAATTCGAACGATTGGGCGGGACGCGAACTCACCACGTGGACGTTCGGCTCGTCGCCGCGACCAACCGGAATTTGGTTGAAATGGTGAAGCGCAACGAATTCCGCAGCGACCTCTACTACCGCCTGAATGTGTTTCCAATCCCCTTGCCACCCTTGCGGGAGCGCCGCGGAGACATTCCGGCACTGGTCGAACATTTTGTCGAGATCTATGCCCGGCGGATGAACAAGCAAATTGAAGATATTCCGCCGGAAACGATGTCGGCGATTTCTTCGTTCCACTGGCCGGGGAACATCCGTGAGCTGCAGAATTTCGTCGAACGCAGCATCATTCTCACCTCAGGAAATTCGCTGCACGCACCTCTTGCGGAACTTGCACGTTCACCCGAAACGGAATCTTCAGGAGCAGTGACGTTGGAAGACGCTGAGCGTGATCATATCCGTAAGATTCTCGAGTCCACCAAGTGGGTTGTCTCCGGTCCGAATGGTGCCGCTGCCCGACTCGGAATTAAGAGGTCTACCCTCTACTTCCGCATGCAAAAACTTGGGATCTCACGTTCCAACAAGGATCCCTTGTCCAACTAGCCGCATTACGATGGTGTTGTGATCGCCCTTTCAGCAGATTGACACTGTTCCGGCTTGTGCGGTCAAGTTCGCGCTCGTTCCAGATCTCAAGCTACCATTAGTCGAGTCTGCTCCAAGTCGCAATCCGCTGAACATGCTTGCTGGACTGTCAGCCTAAGGACATGGTGTCCAACGACCTGGCATCTCTGATCTTGGCACCGCTGCAGACGGTCTCTGATTTCTGTTACTTACTACCTCCACGATTTGGCAGTCCTGTTGCACTTTCCACTTGCGCCGAAGAGCTCGACGAATCGGGCACGATTTCCAATAGGGCTTGGGGCCCGACGCAACAAAAGCCGAGACCATGACGGTCTGCGATCCGGATTCATATCTTCTCAATCACGAAGACAAAGGGATGATGGCGAAAGTTCTATTCGAATGAGTGATCTTCTACAAACCCCTCTTCAACCCTCTCCATCCGCCGGCTCTCTCGAATTCCGCCAGCGCATTCAGAGGCCGCCACTCCTGCGAAAAGATGTGGCTTCCAATGGACCGACGTGGCTGCCACTCGTATTGGTCTTGATGGCGATCGCCGCCGTCTCGTATGCTGACCATCGCGTTCTTACGCTCTCGCTTGTTAACCTTTACATTCTACCTCTGACCGTTGGCGCGATTTTCTTCCGCAAGGGAATTAGCTACAGCCTCATCGCAGCGTGTATTTTGTCCCATTACTTTTTCCACTATTTTGATGCCCCGCGGCACATCCACTTGGGAGTCCGCATCTTCCACGATGTGTCAGCGCTGCTGTGTTTCACCTTCGTTGTTTACGTCGTCCGGAGGTACATGGAGCAGCGGGAAGCGCTTGCCAAGACCGTTCAGCAGCAGCGGGATGAACTCCTCAAGGAGGTAGAGCTGGCCGCTCAGGTCCAGCGCCTGTTTCTTCCCTCGGGGAACGCAGCGATTGCTGGATTGGAAATCGCGGGGATGATGCATCCCGCGCGGGGAGTAGCCGGCGATTACTACGACTATTTCCCCATCGACCCACACACCACGCAGATCATCATTGCCGACGTAGCCGGAAAAGGCATTCCCGCCGCGCTTTTGATGTCGGCAACGGCGGCGGCCATGCGGCTTGAGGCGCACCATGGTCGAAACATGCTGGAGCAGGTGGAAAGACTGAACACGGGAATCCTCTCCGTGTCGGACTCCGATCGCTTCGTAACCTTGCTGGTCGCCGAAATCGACGCTCAGAAGCGGAGGCTTCGCTATGTCAACTGTGGCCACAATCCCGCGCTTCTGTTTCGAGCCAAGACAGGCGCCCTCTCGCTCTTGAACTCGTCTTGTCCACCCATCGGATTGTCTCCGGAAGAGTTTTGTGAACTGGCCACGGAAGAGCTTGTGGCCGGCGATGTGTTGGTTTTCTATACCGATGGCGTCACGGATGCGGAGAACCGGCTCGGCGAAGAATTCGCACTGGAGCGCCTATCGGAGGTGGTGCGGCGAGGTTCTTCATTGTCTGCCGAGGAACTCATGATCGACATCTATAACTCCGCGGCAGATTTTTGCGGGGACAATTTTGACGACGATGTCACCATTCTCGTGGCGAAATGCCGTTTTGACGGCTTTCCCGCGATGACTGAGTAATCCAATCCACAGAAATATCCTTCGCCATGATGTACCTCGATTGGAGTACACGCGGCTGTGCCTCATTCACTCTTCCTCTTTCGGAGCTCGCCCCTGATGCAGAAAGGCACCGTGTCGGTGCGCTGGCAACCGTCCAATGGGCTGGACTCTTCGCTTTTTGGCGGCTGAACTAGATTTCGGACTTAGCGCCATAACGGTCCATGTTTTCCATGACTTCCAAGCACTTACGCTCACTTATCTCAATGGCATACGGCCTGCATCGTCTCGAGTATGAGACAAGAAGAACTGCTGGATGCCAGTGCGAGGCCAGAAGGTCAGTTTGGTTCGTGCAGTCCGGATCATGCCGGACTGAAAGGATGAGGGCGTAGATCATGTGGATTGTCCGACTCGCGTTACGGCGACCCTACACATTTGTGGTGATGGCGATACTCATCCTGATCATGGGCACGCTCGCGATCTTTCGCACCCCCACGGACATTTTCCCGAACATCAACATTCCCGTCGTCAGCATCATCTGGAGTTATAACGGCCTCATTCCTGAGGACATGAGCGACCGCATCGTCAGCGTTACGGAGCGAGCGCTGACCACCACCGTTGACAACATCGAGCACGTCGAATCGCAATCGCTCTATGGCATTGCCGTTGTCAAAGTGTTTCTGCAGCCCAACGCGAATATTCAACAAGGCATTGCCCAAATTACGGCGATCTCTCAGACCCAGCTTAGGCAGTTGCCTGCGGGAACGACCCCGCCGCTCATTCTTGCCTACAGCGCATCAAGTGTGCCGGTTCTCCAGTTGGCCCTCTCGGGGCAAAACCTGTCAGAGCAAGAGCTAAACGACTATGGCCTGAATTTCATTCGCACACAGCTCATCACCGTGCCTGGCGCCTCAGTGCCCTATCCTTACGGCGGCAAACAACGCCAGGTGCAAGTAGACCTGAATACCACGGCGTTGCAGTCGAAGGGCCTCTCCGCGCTGGATGTTGTCAACGCGCTCAGCGTTCAAAATCTAATTCTGCCGACTGGAACCTCGAAGATCGGGGCTAAGGAATACAACGTTTCCATTACGAACGCAGCGCCCCAGACGATTGCCGACTTAAACCGAATCCCGATCAAGACGATTGGCGGCACGACGATTTATATCAAGGACGTCGCCTGGGTACGCGATGGCTTCCCCCCACAGACGAACATCGTGCGCGTCAACGGACAGCGCTCCGTATTGTTGACGATCCAGAAGGCGGGCAATGCGTCCACCCTGGACGTGATCGCCGGCATCAAGGCCCTTCTGCCTCAAATTAAGACTACGGTTCCACCTCAACTGGATATAGCCCCGCTGGCTGACCAGTCCATTTTTGTTCGTGGCGCAATTAGCGGTGTCGTCCGGGAGACTCTGATTGCCGCGTGCCTGACCGCTTTCATGATTCTCGTTTTTCTCGGCAGTTGGCGAAGCACCGTCATCATCGCGACTTCGATCCCACTGGCGATCCTCACGTCCATCATTGTGCTTAGCGCAATCGGAGAAACTATCAATATCATGACGCTCGGTGGGCTCGCGCTCGCCGTCGGCATTCTGGTGGACGACGCGACCGTGGAGGTCGAGAACATCAATCGCAACCGTGAAGCGGAACCTGAGAAGGACATGGATGAAGTCGTCCTCGACAGCGCCTCCCAAATCGCGACGCCTGCATTCGTGTCCACACTGTCGATCTGCATCGTATTTGCACCCATGTTCTCTGCTCTCCGGCGTTGCGCGATACCTGTTTGTGCCTCTCGCCGAAGCGGTCGTTTTCGCTATGTTAGCCTCGTATTTCCTGTCGCGAACGATCGTTCCGACAATGGCAAAGTACCTATTGCGGGGAGAGAAGAAAGAGGAAGATGGCTCCAGCCGCAATCCGTTTGTACGGCTCCAAAAGGGTTTTGAAGCGGCCTTCGAGAGGTTTCGTCACAGCTATCGCGGTCTGCTGGAGATTTGCCTCCATCACCGGACTGTCTTCCTGACTGCGTTCTTCGCCACCTGCCTTGGCTCTCTTGCGATTCTGATCCCTTGGCTAGGCCGGGACTTCTTTCCTAGTGTAGACAGCGGTTCTTTCAAGCTTCATCTTCGTGCGCCCACTGGAATGCGCATCGAGGAAACCGCCAACCTTTGCGATCAGGTCGAGCAGTCGATTCGACAGCAAATTCCTCCAAGCGAAGTGCACAATGTCATCGATAACATCGGCTTGCCTTACAGCGGCATCAATCTTTCCTATAGCAATTCGGCTCCAGTCGGCACATCCGATGCCGACATTCTTGTTACGCTTTCGGCCAACCACCATCCCACGGATGACTACATTCACCAGCTTCGACTCACACTCCCGAAACAGTTTCCCGGGGTGACCTTCGCGTTCTTGCCAGCCGACATGGTCAGCCAAATCCTGAACTTTGGCTTGCCAGCTCCCATCGATGTCCAAATCGTGGGAAACGACTTGGAGGGAAACCGGCACTATGCAAATGCACTGCTCGAGAAAATGAGATACGGTTACAGGAACGGCGGATCTGCGGATCCAGCAGCCCTTCGATCAGCCTTATCTGCGATTGAGGGTCGAGCGTACGAAAGCAGAGCAACTTGGTTTCACTGCTCACGATATCGCGCAAAATCTTCTCGTGTCCCTGAGTGGCAGCTTCCAAACCTCGCCGACGTTCTGGGTTGACCCGAAGAATCGTGTCAGCTATCAAATCGCGACACAAACGCCGCAATATCGCGCGGACACTTTGCAGGATGTTGAGAACATCCCGATCACGGGCACGGACCCAACGGCGCCTCCGTCGCTCATGGCCAGCCTGGTGTCCACGCAACGCGGCGCGGGAATGGCAGTGGTCTCTCATTACAACGTGGCGCCAGTGATCGACATCTTTGGCGCTGCCGCCGGGCGCGATCTGGGCGGCGTAGCCGGCGACATTTACAAGATCATTGACGACACACGCCAGCAATTACCGCGTGGTTCTCGCGTGGTTGTTCGAGGGCAGGTTCAAACGATGAAAGCCTCTTACGTCGGTCTTCTGAGCGGACTTGTGTTCTCAATCGTGCTTGTATACCTGCTGATCGTGGTCAATTTTCAGTCCTGGCTGGATCCTTTCATCATGATTTCCGCGCTGCCCGCGGCACTCGCAGGAATTGCGTGGTTCTTGTTTATAACGCACACCACTCTGAGCGTGCCCGCACTCATGGGAGCCATCATGTGCATGGGCGTCGCTACTTCAAACAGCATCTTGGTTGTGAGCTTTGCCACGGAAAAAATGGCGGAAGGGAAAGATTCCGTCAGCGCCGCGTTGGAAGCAGGGTTCACCCGCTTTCGACCCGTGCTGATGACAGCCTTGGCCATGATTATCGGCATGGTGCCTATGGCGCTCGGACTGGGCGACGGAGGCGAACAAAACGCTCCTCTTGGCCGGGCGGTGATCGGTGGCTTGCTTTTCGCCACGGTTTCGACGCTGTTCTTTGTGCCGGCATTTTTCAGCGTTCTGCAAGGTTCGCGCAGTCATCCGACCGCAACCGGAAGAACAGCATTAAGCACAATTCTATGTGGAGTCATTATGTCGTCTCAAATTGAAGATAGAACGCGAATCGGGGGGCAAGCGCCAACACGGAACAATGCGGGACCAGCGAAGCACTCGCTCAGGACATGGCTGTCACTAGCGATCGTATTGATCGTCGTTGGTGCTCTTTTGGCATCCGGAATCCGCTCACGCGTCAAGGCCCGCACGACTCTAACGGCAGAAACGGCGCAAATCGCTCTCGCAGCAGTATCGGTGGTTTCGCCCAAGCAAACTGCGCCCGCCCAGGAGATCATCCTCCCTGGAAATGTACAGCCATTCATCACTTCACCGATCTATGCGCGAACCAACGGGTATCTGAAAAAGTGGTATTTCGATATTGGGGCGCACGTCAAGCAAGGGCAACTCCTTGCAGTCATCGAAACGCCGGAAGTCGACCAGCAACTCGAGCAAGCCCGGAGCAATCTGATGACGGCGAAGGCGAATCTGGATCTGGCTGCAATCACCAAGTCCCGCTATGAGGGCCTACTAAAAACCAATGCGGTATCGCAGCAGGACGCCGATAATGCCGTCGGTAGCTACAATGCAAACAAAGCGATTGTGCAAGCGGACCAGGCCGCTGTTGACCAGTACACGGCTCTAGTTTCGTTTGAAAAAATTTACGCACCTTTCGACGGCGTCATCACGGCTCGAAACACGGATATCGGCGATCTGATTAACTCCGGCAGCAACAGCAACATAAAAACCGATCTTTTCCACATCGCACAACCGGGAACTTTGCGGGTTTACGTGAATGTGCCAGAGGAATATTCGCAGGGGATCAAAGCCGGCATGACGGCGGATCTCAGTCTGGCCGAGTTTCCAGGCCGCACATTTAAGGGGAAACTGGTGCGCACGGCGGATGCGATCAATGTGACGACTCGCACGTTGCTGATTGAAATCGATGTAGAAAACCCGACGGGCACACTTCTCACCGGTTCGTATGCCGAGGTCCATTTGGCTGTCCCGACGCGGGCCTCGACCTTGCTGATTCCAGTCAATGCTCTGATATTCCGCTCAGAGGGTTTACAGGTCGCCGTTGTAAGAGACGGAAAAGCCGTACTATCCGTCGTGACTGCTGGACACGATTTCGGTAATCAGATCGAGATCGTCTCCGGCCTCAAGCCAGGCGATAAAATCATTGTCAACCCGCCGGACTCCATCGTTACTGAGCAGCAAGTCCAAATTGTTCAGGCGGCATTGCCGGGAGATATCAAGTGAGACGCCCTCTACTCCGCCCCTATTTCGAGAAGACGCGGCTAACCGGCTGGCACAAGGTTCTGCTGGCAATCGCAGTGTTGCAGTTTAACGGATGCGTGGTTGGACCAAAATATCAGCGCCCGGCAGCGGAAGTTCCACCGGCATACAAAGAGGTTGGCAATTGGAAGCAGGCCCAACCGAACGACCAGACTCTCGGCGGCAACTGGTGGGAGTTGTTTCAGGACCCTGAACTGAACGCGCTCGAAATGCAGGTCAACGTCTCCAACCAGAACTTGAAGGCGGCTGTGGCCCAATACACGCAAGCTCGGGCGCTTGTCCGCTACTACCGAGCCGCTTATTATCCCTCGATCGGCGGGGGCGTAAGCGCGACGCGAAACAAAATTTCGAACAATCGGCCTCCTAGCCTCTCCACCAATGGAGCTACCTATAGTGACTTTCAAATTCCGCTTGAACTCTCTTACGAAGTTGACGTCTGGGGGCGCGTGCGTCACACCGTTGAGTCTTATCGCGCACAAGCACAAGCCAGCGCCGCTGACTTGGCAGCTGTGAATCTCTCTATGCATGCCGAATTGGCTCTGGATTATTACCAGGCCCGCACACTTGATGCTGAGGAGCAGTTGCTGAATTCGACCGTATCGCAGTATCAACAAGCCCTACAATTGATTGAGAACCGATTTGCGGGAGGCCTTGCTTCCGATCTAGAAGTCCAACAGGCCAAAACTCAACTTGAGACAACTCGCGCGCAGGCGATCGATGTTGGAGTGGCCCGCGCTCAATACGAACACGCAGTGGCAGTTCTGATTGGGAAGCCTCCCGCCGAATTCACTCTCGCTGCTCTCCCTCTCACCACACCTCCACCTCCGATTCCCGCTGGTCTACCAGCGGAATTGCTTGAGCGGCGTCCCGATATTGCGTCTGCAGAAAGGCTCATGGCCTCAGCCAATGCACAAATCGGCGTAGCAAAGGCGGCTTATTACCCGACCATCACTCTTGGAGCTACAGGTGGTTTCGAAAGTGGCATGATTTCGACGCTTCTGACCGGTCCAAGCGCATTATGGTCGGTGGGCGGTTCGGCAGTAGCGCCCATTTTTGATGCCGGCCGCCGACGGGCCAACTTGGATCAAGCCATTGCAGCCTACGATCAGACAGTCGCCAACTATCGCGAGACGGTTCTGACCGGATTTCAACAAGTCGAGGACAACGTCGCCGCATTGCGGATCCTTGAGCACGAAGCGCAGGTTCAGGAAAACGCTGTCACTGCTGCCCAGAAATACCTGGAACTCGCCAACACCCGTTACAAGGGTGGCGTCACCAGCTACCTGGAAGTTACAACTGCTCAGAGTGCCGCTCTCTCAGACGAAGTCACTGCCGTGAATATTCTGGGCCGTCGCATGGTGTATGCAGTGACGCTCGTCCAAGCCCTCGGCGGTGGTTGGAATAGCTCCGAACTGCCGCAACACCCTGAATGCTGCGGCAAACTCACGGCGAGCTCAAAGTGATTTCCACCTGCGCTCCATTAGTCGACGTGTTCCTTTCATCTCTTCATACCTGTCGTAACGAAATATCAATCGCAATGAATCGCGACAAAACGAAAAGGAGTACCAAACCATGCCGTTAATACGAATTGATGCTGTCGAAGGGCGCACCGATTCTGAAGTGAAAGCTCTGCTCGATGCGGTCCACCGAGCCGTCGTTAAGGCCTTTTACGTTCGAGACCGTGACCGCTATCAAAATATACCAGGGCCACTCCAAAGCCCATTTCGTTGTACAGGATACGGGTCTCGGAATTGTTCGAACTGACAAAGTTACACCGACAGGTTTTTTCCCGCCTGCAAGCAAGTCCCGGGAGTGCTCAACGCAAGCAGTCTCTTTGATCCTGTAAATCAATCGATTGCGACACGGGTCGACTGGAGACAGGGGCAGTTCGAGGACATCTATGAGTCGTTGCCGACCTCGAGGATCGTGGAAATGCACACGCAAGCCCACCCCAGTTTGTAGCCCACTAAGTAGCCGGATTAAGAGAGAAAGCTGCTCACCTATCCAACGCCGATTCAACGCTTTAGATTGATTTTCTCGACTTCCGTGCGGTGATTCGGAACTATGAGGTGGGTGGTTCAAATCCGTCACGAACACGTCATTTTAGAATCAACGACTTGGTCCGACGAATCCGATGAAACGGGGAGCCACAGCGAGAAATTCGGAGTACGGATGCGCGCCTAGATTCCAACTAAGAGGTCAACCGAAGGAGCAATTCCTACAGATGTTTTATCGACGAGAAGTCGAATTCGGTTGGTGCGCAAGTCCAACGGTATCGGTGCGAGCCTGAGAGCCAGCAAAAGCACCCCGCCGAACGCTACTCACTCCGCAGCCAGAGTGAGACCTACAAGGAGTGGATAAGTTTAATACTCGAGGCCGGCGCAAACGCTCGAATTTGTGGTTCGAGTCCGCGGCGATGGACTTGTTTTTGGTAAGTCGATGCCAGTTTGTCAGAAGCTCAGGTCGCCAGCGACCTTCGCCGCCAATTCGCGAAGGAGGCGGGAGACTGTGGCCCGGACGCTTCCGGCGAGGTGAGCATCGCGTGGTTCCATGGCGTACTTGAGTCGGGACTCGGCGTCGTAGACGTTGCCGACAACTTCGTTGTCTTCGAGATAGAATTCGACGCCGACCATAAGACGCGCTTCGCCGGCACGGGGCCGGGTGAACCGGATAATCACGCTAGAGTCATCCCCTATGAAATCCAAGCCGGAGGGCGTCAAGCCCTGCTCCACGACCCGAAGGAGAGCTTCCCGCGTGTAGGGTTCCAAGCGGTGAAGGAACACGTCGGTGGCCACGGGGATGTCGCCCGTCGTGAGCGGGATCGCTCAGCGGTCTAGTAATTTGGCGCGGTGCATGGGCATTCATGAGGCCGTGTTCGCGTCAAAAAATATCGGTCTCTCGCAGCCCGTGCCGCGCAGCCAACGCCGGGTGTCGGCGGACCAATGCCAAGTAATTTTTCCTTCCCCTCGATTTTGAACAATTACCCATGGGTCCGTGCTTTGCGCGAATCAGCCAAAATTTCATGCGCTGGACGAGTGCGGCGTCTTTCAGTGAAGGGCTCACGTTCATTTTTTCGGAGAATTCCTCCACGAAGGCGCTCACGCCCGTGATGGGAAGAACCGCACCGTGCGTTTTCGGGATGCGGCTCAGTTTATTCACACCCGGATATTTTTCGAGACTCTTCAACAGCTCCGCTGTCTCTGCAAAACGCGTGAAGAGACCAAGTTTACTAGTTATCTTCTTATCCCCGGAAGTGAAACCGCTCCGGGTTGGACGTCAGCGTCCAGATTCCATCGCGATGTGGATATGAGATGACGGCCTAATACACCCATTCGTGCTTTCAACCGTCACTTCCACCTGCTCCAGTCGATCGAGTAGCTCGCGCAGAGACCACTCCCCCGGAAGAAAGTCTTTGCCTTCCAACCTCGCTCGTAACTCTCGGAGGCTTGCTCGTCAAACCTCGATTCCTCGCAATCCTAAGTCTGGTATTTTCTATTGTTTCCGACTTCCCATAATACCTCTACTGGTGACGACTTAAAAATGAGCGCTTGTCACGGTTGGTGACAAGCGCTCATTCTTTTGCGGTTGTGGTTTTGATTCAGACAGCGGTCCGAACCAAAACACGGGATTCCTATTCGGGCAGCGCCAGCCGGCCATCGATCTGGAAGTGCCCGGCGACGGTGGACGCTCCGGTATCAGGCTGGCCTCCTCCGATGCTGATGGTGTAGCTACCAGCGGCAATGATCGGGTCGCCATCTTCAGTGACCATGACCAGATCGCGGTCCTTCAGGTCGAAGTGGACCTTCTGGCTCGCGCCCGGCTCCAGATGGACTTTCTGGAATCCGCGGAGAGCGATCTGCGGCGCACCCTCGACTGCGGGGAACTTGATGTAGACCTGTACGGTCTCATCTCCCGTAACTTTGCCTGTATTGGTTACGGTGACATCCGCAACGACGGGCTGTCCCGCAGCTACAGCCTGCGTCGGGACACTGAGGTCGCTGTACTTGAAGGTGGTGTAGCTGAGTCCGTAGCCAAACGGATAGAGTGGCTTGCCTTTGAAGTACCGGTAAGTCCGATTTGTCATCTCGTAATCTTCGAAGTTAGGCAACTGGCTGACGTCCTTGTAGAAAGTAATCGGCAGCTTTCCACCAGGATTGTTCTTTCCGCTCAGCGTCTCAGCAACAGCCGCGCCGCCTTCTTCGCCTGGGTACCATGCTTCGAGAACAGCATTGGCGTGATCGTTGATCCAATTGACAGCCAGGGCGCTGCCATTCAACAGAACGACGGCGAGTGGCTTGCCAGTGGCTGCTACTGCTTCCACCAGTTCTTCCTCAGGCTGGGGAAGATCGATGCTGATGCGATCCCCTCCGAGGAATCCAGGTACGGTCACCGGCATCTCTTCACCTTCGAGCCTGCTGGTGATGCCCACGACTGCAATCACGACGTCGGCGTTCTTTGCGGCGGCAATGGCCTCAGGTGAGAGCGCATCGTTGACTTTGGCCCAGATCACTTGCGCCTGTGGCTTGGTGCCGTTCATGGTGCCGAATGCGAGGCTCAGCGCGGCCTTTTCACCCTTTACCAGGTGGGCACGACCAACGGCTGCGTCGACTCCTTCGACCCTGCCCAATTGCGCAATTTGCTTGTCGTTAATTGATAATCTTCCGAAGCCATTGGCGCGAACGCCGATGAGGTAGTCGCCAGTCTCAGTGGCCGTGATGAAGCCCGTCCAGCGCACACCAACAGTCTTTTTGCCGGCAACCTCTGCAGGCAAGTTGCCGTCAGTGAGATTGATGTTCGGCTCGGTGCGGCTGACAAGCACCGGCGCTTCCGGTCCCCTGCCAAACCGGCGCATGGACTCGCTGTAGTCCGCCTTCAGGCCAGGCTTGCCGTCCGGAGTGGTGAGCATCGCATCTGGAACCGGATTCCCCTCATTGCGCAGGAACTGGATCCCCGGTACGTAGGTGATCGTAGCGTTCGGGAACTCCGCTTTTAGTCCTTCCATCACTGTAACGGTATGCGTCGTCGTTCCTGCATAGTTGCCGAGCAGCACTGCGGTCTTGTCAGCAAGCGGGCCGACAACGGCGATCCTCTTGATTCCGGTTTTGAGCGGCAGAATTCCATCGTTCTTCAGCAGAACCATGGACTCGTTCGCGAGCTTGCGAGCCAGGGCGCGGTGTTCCGCACTGTCAAGTTCCTTCTCGTCGATCTTGGTGTAGGGAACCGTCTCCGGCGGATCAAACATGCCAAGCTTCATGCGCGCTGTGAACAGGCGAATGAGGGCTGTGTCCAGCGTGCTCTCAGGCAGGTAGCCTTGCTGCACTGCATCGATATAGGCCTTGCCGACCGGCTCGCCAGGCTGATCAGAGAAGCCGCATTCGTTATCCATGCCGCGGATTACGGAGATGGCCGCACCTTGTGCCTGGTTTGGGCGGTAGCGATGATTGGCGGCAATGTCCCGGACTGCGCCGCAGTCCGAGACCACGTATCCCTGGAAGTCCCACTTGCCGCGCAACAGGTCCTGCATCAGGTACTGGTTGGCGCATGCGGGCTCACCATTGATTGCGTTGTAGGCGCACATGACTGAACCGGCCTTGCCTTCCACGATGGCAGCTCGGAACGCAGGCTCGAAGGTATCCACCTCGTCATGTTTGCTCACGTCCACATCGGCAAAATGCCGGGTTGGCTCCGGTCCACTGTGCACGGCATAGTGTTTCGGTGTAGCGATTGCGCGGTAATACTTCGGATCGTCGCCCTGCATACCGGTGACGTAGGCAACGCCCATGCGCCCGGTGAGGAAGGGGTCTTCGCCGTAAGTTTCCTGTCCACGGCCCCAGCGCGGGTCACGGAAGATGTTCAGGTTGGGGGACCAGAAATCCAGGCCTCCGCCAATAAAGGCTGCTCGTCCGGTACGTGCATCCTGCACATATTTAATGCGGCCCTCAATACCGATCTGGGTCGCCATGACATGGATGTTCGACGTATCGAAGGTCGAAGCCAGACCGATTGGCTCTGGATACTCCGTTACGCCCGGGTCGATGACGCCGTGGAGCGCCTCACTCCACCATTGGTACGCAGGAATGTTGAGCCGCGGAACTGCGGCGGATTGGTTGAGCATTTGCGAAGCCTTCTCCGCCAGGGTCATGCGATGCACCAGGTCAGCAGCACGCTGTTCCGGTGACAAACTTGGATTCATGTAGGGGAGTTTCGCGGTATCCTGGGCAACTGCAAACTGCATAAATGAGCCAAGGAAAAGCGATCCCGTCCACGCGACCAAGACTGCAACAACTCGTGTCATACGTATCTTCATGTTGTATCTCCAGATTAAGTGTGGCGACCGCCAAGCTCCACTGCGAGGAATTCCGATGGAGCGCAGTATCGGATTCTTTCTACAGATTGCGCCCTGTTTCATTGGAGTCCGCCCGACGGATGCGGTTTTGCCTCAGACCCAGTTGTAGATGACTTTGAAACCTGCACCATCCTTAGAGTGCAAGCAAGAATGACGGGCCCTGCCAAGCCATACGGTTGTACCAGACCGCGTTTCGCAAATGCGTCGTCGGTCTTCAACAGATGCGAAATGCATGAGCGCATTGGCCAAATGACGGGCGTGCGAGGGGAGAATGTAATTGAGTTGGAGCGTCCTGAGGTTGGCTTCCGATCAAGGCAATGGATGATGATTTCATTGGTGGCCGGGTTCCTCCAGACTTTGAACCTCATTGCAACGGTTTCGACCCAGTGTGTTGAATCTCGACAAAGTCTCGCCTTTCTGTTGGTCCCACAGGGACTGGGAGGAGCCATATCCAGCTGGTGGTCTCCGAATGAATCCGATAGAAAATTCGTCAGCATTATAACGGTCGCGACGAATCGTGCCTTAAAGCAGGTGCGCTGTGAAGTGCATAACGGAGAGTTCCCCTGTTAGGTTTTGTTAGCCCATCTAAAGTGCTTGAAATCAACGATGTTAGCACCTTGGCTGCAGGCAGGATTTCCGACAATATGATCGACTGTAGGATATACTTCGGTTCGCAAGCTGATGACGACATCTTCTGTAGCGGGATTGAATGCAGGAACCGAATGCCACTCCTCAATATCGACAATCTGGAAACGCCATGGACCCCAGCCAGCGAAGAGGACTTCACCAAAGTCCAAAGGCAGCTTGAGAGGATCTTGGAGGATCCGCATTTCAAGGGAAGCAAGCGATATACGCGCTTTCTGCGTTTCATTGTCGAGGAAGCCCTAAGCGGAAATTCGGGCGGAATCAAGGAACGCTCGCTCGGCATCGCTGTGTTCGACCGCCCACTGGACTACGACACATATTCTGATTCCATTGTTCGGGTAGCGGCATCGGAGGTACGGAAGAGAATAGCGCAGTATTACGACACACCGGGTCATGACCATGAATTGAGAATCGGACTGCCCTTGGGCTCCTACACACCGGAATTTCGGTTGGGCAGGTACCACGCTTCTGGCGCAACGACGGTCCATGCAGATAACGGCTTGCGAACTCTCGAATCAGGATTGGCGTCCTGGACGGAGGACGTATCGAAGAAAAGTGAATCTCAAGCTGGAAGACTCCTCAATCGCCGAACCTCGATTTACCTGCTGATTCTGGCCGCGGCTTGTGTTGGCGCCGCACTTTTGGGGCGGGTCGCGCTTCGTACTCCCAAGGAAACCGATGCCCTTTCCGCGCTATGGGGACCGGTCGTTGAGAAGACGGATTCCGTTGTGATATGTGTCGGGCAAGTCAGTTCACAAACCCCACGGGCCGCCGCGGAGTCAGCTCAAGTGGCCGCACCGACCGAGACCGGCTTCTCACCAGACATTCTTTTAATTCGAGATGCTGCCTCGGCCTCCCAGGTTAGCGCTGTACTCGGCCGCATGGGTGGCAATCCTCGAATGCTCGGGGCTGCCTCGACTAATTTCACCGATCTTCAAATTACATCCGGGGTGTTCATCGGTGCATTCAACAATCCATGGACGTTGCGTTTGCAGGCGCCTCTCAGGTATCAGTTTGTTCGAAACGCAACCGATCAAACCTACCGGATCGTTGACACACAACACCCTGACTTGCGTCTCTATCAGATAGACAAAACCAAACCATATAACCAGTTGACTCAGGATTACGGAATAGTTGCCCGATTTCTGAGCCCAACGACGGAGCGAGAAACAGTGATCATCGCCGGGATCAGCGCCAACGGAACTCTCGCGGCAACCTCGATGGCTACCGATGAGCGCTTTTTCGAAGAGTTGGCCCGCACCGCGGGCAAAGGCGTGGAGAAGGACCTTGAAATTCTCGTGTCAACACAAGTAATCGACAATCACACCGGTCCGCCCAAAATCCTCGATGTTCAGTATTGGTGAAAGGGTTCATTCAGGGTTCGTGCTTCCAGTTAAAATCACCGATTGTCGCAAATTAGCGAGAAACGTTTCGGCACATCATTCCTTTATAAGGGCCTTAATACAGGCGGCAGTTACACATAACTTCACGGGAGTGATCCGGCTGTGAGCGCAAATCATAAGGGCGAAGTTCCCACCACCGTTCGATCCCGCAGACGAATAAATGCGGCTCGCACCAGTTGCTGGTTTACTTTCCGAGAAGAGCCATTGACAGAATGATGACACCCAGATTAGGTCCGGCCATTCAACTTACCTAGAGATTCTGGTGCCGGGAGGGGGCGTCCCCCTGTGCGGTTTTGGTTGCCTGTTGTGGCGCTTATGCCGGGAAAAGCATCAATGTAACCCAACCGTCGGAACGGTTTGCCTTAATACACCCGGAACAAAAAAACGGAAAGATTTCTCGCGATGACGGCATCGACGATCCCTATCGAGCGAAATATTCCCGGATTGCTCAAAGGATGGATCAAGGTCCACCGCTCTCTGGTCGATCAGAGAAAAGGACAACTCAAAAGGAGAGATTAACCGCTCGGAGAGAAATTCTCTGGTGGCGCATTCGGATTTGGATTAGTTAGAATGCGAATTGAAATAGGGCCAACCCACCGCGATCGTTAAACACCAAACCAAATTCTCGGAAGAGGTTTTATGACAAGGAACGCAAGCAATCTGAAGCCACGGCGTGAATTTCTCAGGCTGGCCGCGTTTACCGGTGCGGCAGCGCTCACGGGGAAGGGAGTGGCAGCCGCAGGCGAACAAAATGCCGGTCCACAAGCAGCGGACAGTCAGGAGGGGGATGACAAGATGGAGTTCCTTCGTGTCAGCGGCCGTCACATACTCAATGCGAAAGGGAAACAGGTTCGCCTGAGGGGAACCTGTCCGGGCGGCTGGATGAACATGGAGGATTTCATTAATGGGCACCCAGGCGCGGAGCATACTCTCCGAGCGCAGATGGCGGAGGTGCTTGGTCCGGCCAGAGCACAGTTCTTCTTCGAGCGCATGCTGGACTACTTTTTCAATGAAGACGATGTGATCTTTCTCAGGAAGGCCGGCGCCAGCGTCGTCAGGATACCTCTTAATTATCGCCACTTCGAGGACGATGCCGCTCCTTTCAAATACATAGAGGCGGGTTTTGCCCGTCTCGATAAAGTGTTAAGCCACTGCGAAAGACATGGTCTTTACGTCATTCTGGACCTTCATTCGGCGCAGGGGTGGCAGAATGTCCATTGGCATTCTGACAACGCAACGCGCATCAGCCTTTTCTGGGAGGTTGCGTTCTATCAGGATCGCTTCGTTGCCCTTTGGCAGGAGTTTGCGCGGCGCTACAAGAACAGGGCTGTGATCGCCGGCTACGATGTGCTGAACGAGCCTTGTGCGAACAACGCCCTAGGCGACTATCCATGGAACGTGGGTTCCAATTACAGGCCCAATTTTGACCGCATGAATGCCGTCTACCGGCGCCTGGTTACAGAGATTCGCAAGATCGATTCCAGACACATTATCTTCCTTGAAGGTGATGCCTACGCAAGGGACTTCTCGGGGCTAGAGAAACCCTTCGACGATAACCTCGCCTACAGTTCACATAACTATACTGTACCTGGGTTTGGACCTGGCCGATACCCTGGCACCATCCATCCGCAATCGGCCGCGGCGGGTAGTGCTCAAGACTGGGATCTGGCAAAACAGGAGCGCAACTTCCTCGACGCCGAGGGAACGAAGTTCACCCAGCAGCATAACGTTCCGCTGTGGGTTGGCGAGTTTGGGTCTGTCTTTAACGGGCCTGCCAATGAGAGTGGTGACCGGCTTCGCGCGTTAGATGATCAGATTGGCATCTTTGAAAGTCACGAGACGCACTGGACGACGTGGAATTACAAAGATGTTGGCGTGATGGGTATGCTGACACCCAACCCTGCATCTCCGTACATGGAGCGCATCAGCGACCTTCTTCGTAAGAAGGTTGCTCTTGGCACCGACGATTGGATGAAGTGGCTACCACCAACGCCGGTAAAGGACGCAACGGCTCAGCTTGCTGACCAGATCCGTCAAGTGGTTGGTGATCCGCAGTTGGATGCGCGACTCAATGTACGGTGCATGAGTCAGACCCTTTTGTGCTTCTACACGGGGACCCTGATGCAGCCCCTCTACGCCAGCCTCTTCAAAGGCCTGTCTGAGAATGAGCTGGATCACATCCTATCTTCCTTTTCGGCAGAGCGGTGCGTGCCAAACCAAGGTCTGGTGGACGTCCTCAGTAAATACATGGCCACGCCAGCTCAGGTGCCGAGTACTGGCGGTTGATTCCCAGCCGCTGCAATGCCGAGATCACGATATTCAATCGTGAGTCGCTTAACTTTGCTGTTGAATAATCGGACGAAGAGAATCGCCCCTTTCCGACTGTCTCGCCCCCGTTCGAAGCGCCACGGAGGCGCGTCGCATAATAGATGGGATCCTCGCCGGCGGTTCACAATGCCTCGGCTTCCGTAATCTTCCCGGGAGCCTGCGCGTCCAGAAATCGCGCAAAAGTGGGCAGCCAGATACTCGGCACGACATCAAGCACCAAGAATGAGATTGAACGTGGACGTTAATCGGTGGAAGAAGTGACAAAGTGTCTGGAATGCCACAGTCCGCGGAACGCCGGGGGTGAATTGGGACCGGAGTGCATGGCTCCAAGGCGCTCCGATTTGGATCATGCTAGTGCGGCCGATCCCCAATTGGGCAGCTCGCGCCCCATCGTTAGCAGGATTTATTTATAGCGAGGAGGAGGGTGAGCGAGCCCTCGAAAAGAGAACGGGACCGCATGTCGAAAATTTGGGACCTCCAATGCATATTTATCACATGAAACATGAAGACGCGAAGGCGATTCTTGCTTATTTGAGCATTTTGCCACGTAATGTGCCGTGTGCGTCTCGGTGGTGAAAGTGAAAAGACGAAGTCTGGGCCTCCATTGTCTCAGGTCTCAGAAGACATCTCGGGATCATCAGAAGCAGCACGTTTAAATGGAGAAAGAAACCGCAGCTTCAGCGGACGCTCACGTCGGATCTCCTCCTCCAGGTGGCGGCCACGCGCTTTGAGCAAATCATCCAGGGCGATCAATCCCAGGAATTTTCCAGTCCTCGGCTCGACTACCGGCATCCTTGTAAACCCTTTCTCGGCCATCCTGTACACTACAACACGCAGAGGCTCGTCCGGGTACGCTGCGACGGTTTCTACTCTGACGATTTCACTTAGCGAACGCTGCAACGCGGCCTCACCCTCATCGACAAGTCGCTTGCGGACATCATTGCGTGTTATCACGCCGACGAACTGGCCCGAAGCGTTGACCACCGGTAGCAGCCGCTGGCTCTGCCGATGATTCGTCCCGAGCGACTGCTGCATTTCTCCGAGCGTGGCCGTCGCTGATAGCACCACCACCTTCGTGCGCATCACTTCACGGACAAAAAGAATCTCCAACGGGTCGACGGCATATTCCCGGCTCAAATGAAAGCCGCGCCGCGCTACTTTCTCTGTCAAGATCGACCTTTTTAGCGTGAGTACTGTGAATGCGTGAGCGATCACACTGCCAACCAGTAACGGCAAAAAAACGTTTCCGTCATGCGTCAATTCAAACGCAAATACAATGCTCGTGAGCGGCGAACGCATAGTGCCTCCTAACACCGCACCCATGCTGACCAATGGCCAGAATCCCGCGCCTTCGTTGGGAAGGAACATGGATTCAAGGCCTCCAAGTGCACCACCCATCATCAGCAACGGCGCCAAAACGCCGCCGGATGTCCCCGAGCCCAGCGATACCGCCCAGATGAACCATTTCACCAGCAAGACGCCAAGTATTACGTGCGTCGTGACGCTGCCTTGCAGCAATCCGCCGATGGTGTCGTATCCGACGCCCAGCGCCTGCGGAAAAATCAGTCCGCCAAAGCCAATCACCAGCCCGCCAATCATAGGCCACCACATCCAATGAATCGGTAGGCGCTGGAATGCGTCCTCCGCGGCATAAACCGACATGGTGAGCAAAGCCGACAACACTCCGGCCAGCAAACCTACCAGAACACATCCCAAAAGACCTTTCGGCCCGATGAAGAGTGGATGTTCCGGCACTGGAAATAGTGGTCCAAATCCCAAAAGATAGCGCCTCAGCACAGCTGCCATCGCGCTGGCCAACGCCACGGGAACCAAGCTGCGGGGTTTCCATTCGAACAGAAGCAGTTCCACCGCGAGCAACACAGAGGCCACCGGGGCCGCGAACGTCGCCGACATTCCAGCCGCAGCCCCCGCCACCAGCAGGGTCTTGCGCTCGGCGCTCGTCAGGTGGAACAGTTGCGCGATCATCGATCCGATCGCTCCGCCGGTCATGATGATCGGACCCTCTGCGCCAAAAGGTCCGCCTGAACCAATCGAGATCGCCGAAGAAATCGGCTTGAGCAATGCGACCTTTGGCTCGACACGGCTCCCGTTGATAAGGATCGCCTCGATGGCCTCTGGAATCCCATGCCCGCGGATTCGCTCGGATCCGTAACGGGCCATCAAGCCAATAATCAACGCTCCGCCGACTGGCACCAGAACTGCAAAGATTCCCAGGTGATTCCCCGCAGGCGATACCAACGCCGCGCTCCACCGCCCGAAATAAAAAAGATTTGTGAACAGTCCGATCAGTCGCAGTAGTGCCAAGGCCACGAACGCGGCTACAACTCCGATTGCCAGTGCCAGCCCAGAGATCGGCAAAAGTCGCGTCGTCGTCGTGAAGTCGCCAAGCACTTCCCACGATTTGCTATGTTTTCTGTACCCTGATTTCCGATTGCCGCGGTCTGTATCTGTTTCAGTTGGATTACCCACGATTGTCACGCACTCTCCACACTGGTGAATCCCTCGCCCGATTAAGCTCTTGGGGGTGACGCGGGTACGCCAGTATTTGGTTGATCGCTTGAACTAGCCGGAGCCCATTCGAGCGCAACTCGCCAAGGCGCCGCCTTAGCACTTCCTCAAGCAATCGCTCGCCACTTGGCAGCAGCGAGACCATGACCAGACGCCAGTCCTTCTGTCCACGGCTCCGCTGCATAGAGCCGTGCGCCTCCAGCCGCTCAACGCAGTTCCGGGAGGACCCAGCGCTCCCTTGTGCTGATCACTGATGTCACAGTGACATTATATCGCACTACGATATTTAGGGCCACCGTGCGAGGGCCTCATGCGGCTGGCTTTGTCGAGAGGGTAAATAACGCTGCTGTCCAACACATTTGCAAAAGAAGTGAGCGAGTGCACCCGAGAATGCTTTCCGCTCAGAAGGTGTTCGACACGAATCCCACGCGCAAGCAGCGCGTCGGCGATGAGCGAACGGTGACAACGCCACGGAACCGCTTCGGCACACACGATTGCGCTCCGCCTCTGCCCTGCCAATTTCAGCAATCGGTGTAACCCTACTTCGAATTCCGAGGTCTCCATATAATCAGCAAAACCACGAAATGAGGCATTGTGCCAGCCCATGTTCGGCGAATCGCCTCGTGCATGGCGCAAACCTCCGAGCTTTCGCAAATGCACGTAGCCGATCGTCGCTGCCCGCAACTTTGTCGACAGGGTCTCCCGATTGAACTGAGGGTTGTGTTTCGATCGAGGAATACTGCGTATGTATATGACGGGCTTGACGCCGTGCGCCCGCAGAAGATCGAGGAGGTCTTTCCATGAGCGATTCGAATGCCCAATCGTGAAGACACAGGGCTCTGCGATCTTGACCTTTCTCACGACGATTGCCCTTTTCTACAGAGCCGCGGCACGGAACGAACACAACATTTCATATCATCGTCGCATGAACCAAACCGCTACAACGACTTCAGGTATTCGACCAGATCATGGGCCTGCTTGTCATTCAGACCTAGCCCGAAAAAGGTGTTGTAGTGTTGCACGACGTCGTCAAGCGTTGCGAAACGCCCGTCGTGGTAGAACCCACCTTTCGTGTGCGTCCAGAGTCCCTTCAAGGGAGTGGTACGGTAACGCTTGTCAGGCGCCCGATTTGCTTGAAAATCATCGACGCCGATTTCAGAAGGTGGGTGCATGTTCCAACCGGGTTCCGTGAAGAGTGGTGTTACGTGGCACGTCGAACATTTCGCAACTCCCGAGAAGAGTCCTTTGCCACGCTCTGCGGCTTCTTCGTCAAAGCTTCCTTTTGGTGGTCGTGGCGCGGGTATCGCCAGCTGATAGAAATGCAGGGCCGCAAGCTTGTTGGTGACAAGGTCAGGCGTATTCCGTATATTGCCAAAGCCGTTGGCGGCTGCTATGGGGAATTGAACAGGGTCATTCAACCGCGGGTCGAAGAAGGTGCCCTTCCCATGCATCTCCAAATTGGCGACGAATGCGTTCCAGTATGTCACCGAGCCCCAGCCCGTCCATGTATGCAGATTCACTCCCGCCAGGCCGAATGCTGGAGGTATTAGCACCGCAGCAGTATTGCCGTCCGGTCGAAAACCTTTTCCGTCGAGAAAAAGTTCAGCATCGAATTTGCCAGGGCCCCAAGCGCCGAGTACCGATTTAACGGTCGCTACATCAACACCCAACAGACTGGCAACAGGTTGGAGATTGGGAGCGAGAGATGTAATGGCGCCTACGTTTAAGTCGCGATTCGCCCAGCCATCGAGGCGATGACCGATGCCAGGAGCCAGTGAATTGTCCACAGTGGAATGGCACAACGCGCACTGGATTCCGATCGAGCGAAGTGATCCTTGCGAATTGAAAAATCCGGTCAGGCCCACAACCGAGTTCAACTTGAGCAAAGCCAACGTCGTCGCCGGGTCCGCCAGATTAACCTTCCCTTGTTTCAATGCTGCGATCAGTGCGGGCGGAAGAGCCTCTACGTCCACCTTCAGGCCAACGGCTAGCGCGGTACTCGGGCTTACACCCCGCCCTACGCCGCCAAGATTGGCTCCTTCGATGGCTTGGTGAAGCTGTAGTGTGTCTCCCCAAAAGGCTTCGTCACCAAAGGTGTCAAAACGGAAGGTTTGCCTGCCGTTGTTGACCATCTGTGCCTCATCATCGTGATCGGCTCTGTCAAGACCAGCCGAGGAGGATGGTTCCATGGCATTTCCGTCTTGAGTTTGTTGGGCTTCACTGACTCCCACATGACCATAACAGACGATACTCAACGCAGTGAGAAAAACGGAACTTGCCAAAAGCTTTCGCCCATGCTTCATAACGACACCTCTTTAACATCGCCTGACGAGGCCCCTCTCTCAATCGGAACGCGTCAGGCTACATGGGCTATATCAGCCTTTCCGATAGCTGTCTGTTATCTGGATAACGTTGGTAGAGCAATGTGTAACGTGGAGGACGAGACGAACCCGGCCTCAAATTGAGTAGTTTTTCAGAGCCGTGGTGTGCAGCGTCAGGTAGCCGTGATTTGAATAGTGCAGCACGGAACGACGCCGCAGAAAATTGAGTGCCGTCGACACACTTTCTCGGCGAGCGGCTACCATCTGCGATATTTCTTCCTGAGTCAAATAGGTCGGAATCTCCACCGTCTCCCCCGACCGATGGCCAATCTTCGCAGCCAATCGAAGCAGGGCCTTAACCACTCGGTGAACGGTGTCATCTACGGCCAAGATGTTCACTTTCTCGTAGGCTTCCGTCAGCGCCCGGCAGAAAAGTTCCACCAACCGGTCTAGTAAGTCAGGCTGCTTCCGCATAAGCTCCATCACTTCGTCGTATGGCACTGGAACTGCTTTGCTGTCTTCCAGGGCTATGGCCCTATCCGGGCGTTCGTGTCGGGATGCGCAGAGTTCTCCGACGACATCTCCACCTTTACGAACATCGTAAATGAGTTCGTGACCGTCAGGAGTAATCGTTCCCACTTTGGCAAATCCGCTCAGCAAGAAAAAGAACGTTCTGTCCTTCTCCCCCACCTCGTAGATCATATCGTTCTTCTCGAAGGTGACCGTCTTTCGATGAGGCAGAATGGCATCACAAAACTTGCCTCGAAAGACATTTGCCAACGCAGATGAAACTGTCGCTTGACGAACAGCGAAATCATCACTGGCAAGAGCCACATAATCCTGTTCGAAGACAGACGGCTTCGCAGCGCGATCATCCGCATGCGTTTTGGTCATAGGCTCTCAGTGCGAGCTCGCAGCGCGCGTAGCGGCGCCGAATTGAACTTCATTCGCCACAAGTTTGTCGTTGATTCTTGCGGCATGGATGACCACTCGGTCTCCCAGTTTGAGCTCCTTCATCGAAGCGGCTGCACCGCTCTTTTCATACTTTGTTTCGGCGATGGTGTAGACGACGATGGGGTCCTTCGCTTTTGTTTGCACCGTGATGGAACTATCCGTCATGGCAGTCACTGTCCCCATGAGGTGTTCTTCCTTGCCATGAGCAAGCGTAGCCCCCGCGGCGAATACAACCAAAACAAGCAATAGAATAGTTCGTTTCATTCTCGTTCTCCTTCTCAATGGTGCTTCTTCTTGTTTATTTCTGGTGTTCTGCCCTCATTCAAGAATAGCTGTTCGTCATTTTCCTCTGAGCGATCCATCGCACTCTTTGGGTTGAATTGCTCCATTTCTTTGATTTCCTCCGGATTCATTCGGGGCAAATGCCGAATGAAGAGAACCAGCTTCCAACTGTCGTCATCCCTACCGGGCGCGCCCCACGCGGGCATTCCCGTGAGACGGATTCCGTTGTGGATGATGTAATACAGCTGGCCGTCCGTCAGGTTTTGTGTTTCGGGCTGGCGCATGTCCGGCGGTTTCGGATAAAGATTCTGCCCGATTTCCGTTTTCCCGCTTCCGTCATTGGCGTGGCACATAGCGCAATGGTCGGCGAAATGGGCTCTCGCCTCGGTGAGAATTTCAGCTGTCGGCTCGAACGGATTCCTAGAATCGCGTCCAGTCGCGGGAATGGAAAGCTTTCGTGCCGTTCTTGCTACAAAGGCCTCCATTGCCGATGGGTTGTCCCGCGCGCTAAAGCCGCGCCGGATAGTGATCCATCCGAACACAGCGGCACCCGCGACTCCCGCTACGGCAATCGATAAAAAAAGACTACGTTTTCTCATGTGTTTCAAGACAGCCCCGCATGGACTCGCTCTCAATACCCAGCGAAGTCCTCGGAGCGAATATCGTCCTCGTTCACCCCAGCACTGATGAGAGTTTCTTTCATGGCGGTTACCATGGATGGTGGCCCAGCGATGTAATAGATCGGTGCCGCTACATCCGGGACGAATCGGGTGAGCATGGTCTTGTCTATGTATCCGGTCTCCCCGTCCCACGAGCGCTTGGATTTTTCCATCTTCGTCATGACGCAAATAGCTTGGCAATTCTTGTTCTCGCTTCCTACCTGTTGAAGCTCCTGAAGAAAAGCCGAATCTTCAGGACACCGGTTCGAATAGAAAAGCACAACGCGATTCGCAAATCCCATGCGGGCGGAGTTGACGATCATGCTGCGAAAGGGTGTGATACCAATTCCCCCTGCGAGGAAAACCGCAGGTTGCGACGTTGTACTGTGCAGGGTGAAAGAACCCAACGGCCCCTCAATCTGAAGCTGGCTTCCGAGGGCCATTGTTTTTAGAACTCGTTTGAACGCTGTATCCCGCATTCTCGTAGCTACCATCAAATCCTTTTCTGCGGGAGCGCTCGCCAGAGAAGGGCTTCGAATGTTCCCCTCGGCGTCCGTCTCTGGCGGATCAATCAACGTGCAGTCAAGATACTGGCCCGGCTTGAATTGAAAACCTGCGGGCTTGTCAAAATAAAATGACATCGTTCCTTCGGCAACTTCTTCACGCCTCAAGAGCTTGACCGGATGCATTGGCATGTCTTTGTCTCCCCAATAGCCATCGTCTGAGCCAAGTGACTTTCACCAGTCGGGGCTTCTCCAGTCGGTCTTCGTGATGCTCAACGCGATGTCGTTCGCCCCCCGGCGGTTTTGACTATCTCGCCGAGCACGGATCGCGCCTTTTCCCAATCCTTCAGGAACGATGCCAGGCCCACATCCGTCAGCGGGTGCTTGAAAAGCTGCTCGAAAACCTTGAATGGCATCGTGCCAATGTGGACGCCCATTTTTGCAGCCTCCACCACGTGCAACGGGTGCCGCAGGCTGGCAGCCAACACCTGCGTGGGAAATTGATAAGCGCGGTAGATATCCATGATTTCGTGTAGCACATGAAGCCCATCCTGCGCCGTATCGTCCAGTCGTCCCAGGAAAGGGCTGACGAAGTAGGCTCCCGCCTTCGCCACTAGAAGCGCTTGCGCAGCAGAAAAAACTAACGTGACGTTGATCCGGATACCCTCGCCGTGCAGCACGTGAAGGGCGCGTACTCCGGCGGGTGTCATCGGCACCTTCACTACGATGTTCGAGTGCCAGCTCGCCAGCTCCCGTCCTTCGCGCAGCATCCCTTCTGTATCGGTGGATACCACTTCGGCGTTTACTACCCCATCTTTCACGATCTCGCACGCCTTTAGGATCAGTTCGCGGAACGGTCGGTCTTCCTTGGCGGCCAGCGTGGGATTCGTGGTGATGCCATCGAGCAACCCAAAGTCGGCGGCCTGTTGGATTTCTTCCAGGTTTGCCGTGTCGAGAAAGATCTTCATCGCTACCTCACCTAGTGTGGAGACCCACATAGAGCGGTGATCGGTTGGTCTCCCGAGAATCCGCGCACTGGAAGCGTACTGGTTACTTCCAGCTCATTAAACGGCTGGACGCTGCCCGCAGCGCAGTTTGGCAATCCTTTGCAGAAATCCGAGTCCAGAGCCCATATCGGTGAGCTGTGAGAGTCTGCAAGGTGCCTCGAATGTTCTTCCACATTCTCCCGATTTCAATTCGCATCTGCCTGGGAGAATCGCAGTTCACCCTGCGCACCGGGGACGAGAAGGTCCCGGTGCACAAGAGCGCCGGCATCGGAAATTAGAGCAGCTTGATCGACGTGACTTTCAACGTGTCGCCCTGCAGGTTGCCGGTGACGTCCACGCGAAGGTGATCTTTCTTGTCGGAGGCTTTGAGGGCTTCCACGATCTTTGTGTTTCCCTCTGCGTCGAACTTCACGAATTGCTTGTCCTGCGTCACGATGCCGTACCCACTCTTCTCGCACTTTAATGCGCAAGCGCGTGTGTGCGAGTCCGGGTCTGCGGCCACCTTCTTGGAGCAGTTGACGTCCACCACGGGCACATCCTTATAGGTCTCGACAGCCGCAAAAGCGGGCATCGCACAAAGTCCAAACAAGACAAAAAACGAAGCAAGTTTCCGCATAGTATCCTCCGACTGAATTTTGTGTAGCTCGAATTACTGGGTTAAAGAAACGTGCGAACCTAGCACCGCTTTTGCGCTTTGGTTTGCAGTTGCGTACTGTTCGCGTACTGCTGTCAGTTGCGATAGCGCAAATGCGCCGATGGCGATCTCTACATCACGCATAGCCAGGTCATAGAACATGCCGGTTGTCAGCAGGTTCACAGCAATGCCGAGCAGCCAAAACATAACGATGTAACTTCCGAGTTTTGTCCAGCGGCTGAGAACGATCAACCCGGCAATAATTTCCACAACGCCGATGACGTGCATGAAAGTCGTTGCGCTGACCGGAACAACCTTCGTCGCCAGAGGACTCAGATACATCCCCCAGTCGGCCAGCTTGTTGAAGTATTTGTCGATGCCAGTGATGATTGGACCAACGCCCAGACCGATTCTTAGCGCCCACCAGCCAACGTTGAGGCGATTATCAAAATCTTTCATTTCTTGCCCCCTACCTAAGAGAGTGGCGAGTCAGCGATTGGATACAGGAATTGTGGCAGTTCGAGAAGATGGTGCGGGTGAGAGGCTAAGAACTCACTCAATCTCTCCGCAGCAGGCCGCGGTATCTGTCGAAACTCTTCGCCGGGGTCACTCCTTTTTGGGCTCGTTTGCAATTCCCAAGCGGAGGTCGTTTGAGAGCAACACCCTAACCTGTTGGAGAGAAGCGCTTTTCGGTAGTGTCCTAATTTCGATCTCCAGTGCGATGAACGGCTTCTTGATTGGCAATAGACCGAAATAGTAGAATTTTAGGCGGTTTCAGTAGTTCAGTCTGATGATCACCAGCATCCACACCCTGATTTATTCCGACGATGCCCCCGCAACGCGCGCATTCCTTCGCGACGTCCTCGGCTGGCCCTACGTCGAGGATGCGCTGGGCGGAGGCGCGGGTTGGCTAATCTTCAAGACCGGGCGGAGTGAGATGGGCGTGCACCCGACCCACAGCGTCTACGATGGCAAGACGTACGAATCGCCGCGGCACCATCTGATCTCCCTGATGTGCGACGACATCTCACACACGGTCGCTGAACTGAAGGGCAAAGGAGCGGAGTTCCGCGGCGAAGTTCAGGATCACGGGTACGGACTCGTGGTCATGATGGCCGTACCTGGCGCGGACGACATGATGCTTTACGAGCCCAAGCATCCGCTGGCGTACAGCCTTTGACCGATTGAAAGGGCAACTAACTCACTCCCACCTTTCACCCTTCGCAAGGCATCGTTCAAATTAGGACACTACCCGCTTTTCCGCGCATTAGCCTTATTCAATGCGGGTTTGTATCCTTTCTTGTTGTTGCCGCTCTATACTTACAGAGCCATGGAAACGGTTGGAACTCTAGATAAAGCTGCGTCCGAAGGCTGGACCGACCAGGAAATCGTGGATCGGGTGAGAGCCGGCGATACCTCTTTGTACGAGCTAATCATGCGCCGCTACAACCAGAGGCTCTATCGTGTCGCCCGCGCGATCTTGCGCGACGATGCCGAAGCCGAAGACGTGATGCAGGATGCCTACGTCCGGGCCTATCAGTACCTTCACCAGTTTGCCGGACGCTCACCCTTTTCCGCCTGGTTGACGCGCATTGCGGTCAACGAAGCCCTGGCCCGCCTCCGATCGCGCAAACGCAACCCGCAACTGGATGACACCGAGCATGAGGGAGAACTTTCTATGAATGTGGTCGAGACCTCGCCTGATCCAGAACAAACTGCCTCCCGAGCCGAACTCGGCCAGCTTCTGGAAGAAGCACTGCTTGACCTTCCGGAACAGTACCGTACTGTGGTCATGCTGCGAGACATCGAAGAACTGAGCACCTCAGAGACTGCCGCCGCGCTCGACCTCACCGAACACAACGTGAAGGTTCGCTTGCATCGAGGCCGGGCGATGGCACGTGGCTGGCTTTTTGCGCGTGTGGGGGCTAACGCAAAAAATGCATTTCCATTCATGGGTGTCCGCTGCGACCGTGTTGTCCAGGGCGTTTTCGCTCGGGTTGCAGCGTTGAGCACCGGCCATTCACAGATTCAGTGACAGTTTTCCATCAAGAAACCCAAGTCCACTAGAAGCTATCCAATTACCTCGCCGCCAGTGGGAGCCGTCAGCCGCCAAGATGGCATGCCCGGTCTCTCGCAGGTGCTGCGAGGTTGTTCCAAACTACTCGCATGAACCAACAAGCACAAAAACAATTGCACCCTGTTTCGCGATGTACAATCGGAAGGCGTGTCGTGCTCAAATTGAAACGAATTTACGATGTGGCTGAACCGTCAGACGGTTACCGCGTCCTGGTGGACAGGATTTGGCCGCGCGGTGTTTCAAAAGAGAAAGCGGGAATCGATCAGTGGATGAAAGAGATTGCGCCGTCGGACCAGCTTCGCAAGTGGTTTGCGCACGATGCCAAACGCTGGATCGAGTTTCAGAGACGCTATCGCGAAGAGTTGAGAGCAAAGGCAGCATTGACTGAGCAGCTCCGAGAACTGGAAAAGACGCATCGCACGGTGACGCTGATCTATTCGGCCCGTGATGACCGCCACAACCAAGCCGTCGTGCTGGGCGCTTTTCTTCAAACGTCCAGTTGAGCTATGTGCGGTGCTGTGCGATGAGAGCCAAGGGCTTTGTCTTTGCGAGGCCTAAACCCGATTGGCCCAGTGAAGGGATGGGACTCTACTCCGAGTCCTTGTTCACTGGATTGATCGAGGGCCCAACGTTCCACAAGGGGTAGGGTAATCCGGCGAGCCGATTGATCACCAAAGCCTGAGCAACGAGCAGGAACACCGCCACTTCGATGATGACCAGTTCACGGGGTCTCGAAATAATCCCGAGAGAAACGATCAGCGTGGTTGCGCCTGCCGGGGGATGGCTAATATCGAGGAGAACCATCAATGCGCCCGTGGCCGACAGCGAAAGTGCCGCCGCCAGGATTCTTGGCCAGAAGATACCTGGGTGCACTCCGAACGATAGTGCTCCGGCGCCCGTGACAACGAACGCTGCATAACCGCAGAGGAGCCCGATCGCATGGCCGAAAATAGTGTTCCGCGGACTGCACGCTTTGGCGAGCGGCGAGAAGAACAGGAGATACGCAGTGGGTCCGAGCGACGGAAACACAAATGGGTTGCGGCTCACGAGCGCCAATAGGGCAAGCAACCCGATGGTAACAAAGCTATTCACAAACACGTAGAGCGACCGCACGAGTCGTGGCGGAAAGTGACGCAGCAGCCAATCCAGCCGAAGCCGTCGGAGCAAGGAGAGAACGTGATCAGGTCCTGCGCGCTCTTGGGCGCTTGAATCGAGCTTCCGCATCAAATATTGGGCAGCAAGTCGAAATATTCGTCGTCCTCGTTTATGCCGCCTTCTCCTTTGCCAAGCACCTTTTCCGACTCGATGAACTCGATACGCTCGATCCATTTAACCATCTTGTAGCCAAGCTGGTTCTCTACTCGCAGCCGCAGAGGTGCTCCATATACTTCCGGCAGCCGTTGGCCGTTCATCTGCGAGGCCAGTAGGCATTGCGGCTTCAGCACATTCTCTAAGCTTTGTGTGTCGTAATAGGGGCCGCCGTAGAGGGCTTCGCCAAAGGAGAAAAAGGCGACGACTTTCGCTTCCGGTTTTGGCTGCACCAATTCGATGAGTCTCTTCATGGGGATGCCGCCCCACTTCGCGATGCCGCTCCATCCCTGAATGCAATGATGCATGGTGATGTGTTCGGTCTCACCCAGTTGCTCCAGATCGGCAAGAGAAAGCTCAACCGGCCTCTCGACGAGGCCTCCCACCTTGAGCCGGAAATTCTCGAAGCCGACTTCCGCCAGGCGCTTCCAGTCGTCCCGGATCGGCATTTTCCCATTGGGCCAGAAGTACGGCGAGATTTCCTCCTCGGAATACTTCTGCTGCGGAGTCAGGCGATTCAACGTAAGAAGCTGCATCGGGTAGGTCACGGACTTGAGCGCATGCTGCAATCCGCGCGGGTGGTTCCATGAGATGTAGTGGGCCACGATCCACGAGAGGACGACGACGCCTATGCCCACAAACCCCAGATACATGCCGAGATGCGTCTGATCATCCGTACCGAGCACAATGTGGTTCATATTGCGCGCGAATCCAGTCATCACAATCAAAGTGACGTGTACGACGAGGAATGCAAGGAAGCTGAACATGGTCAGGAAGTGGATCGATCGGGCCGATTGCCTGCCACCAAAGATCCGCGCGTACCAGGGAAAGCGATTCACTACGGCGGGCGACATGGCGATCCCTGTAAGAATCGCCAAGGGGCCAAAGACAAAGACGACCGTGAAATAGGCGATCTGTTGCAATGCGTTGTAGCCATAAAACCCGTTCGGTTCTGCGGGCAGGTGAAACGTTGCGTAGTGCACCCACGTGTTCCATGCCTGCAAGAGGACGAGCGGCGAAGTGGGCACAATACGCCGCCACTGCTCTGTATCGAAGAGCATGATGACGAAGAGAATGCCAGTGATGATGAAACCGTGAACGTCGATGAAGTGCCAAACCCGTGCAATACCAATTGTGTGCCGGTAGCCCGGCGTCCCGACTAACGGCGAAATATAACGGGCGTCGTCTTTCGCGGTCCAGAGTCGGTCGCGTGGGACTTTTAGCGGTGTAAGCCGGATCCATTCGCTCCCCGGCGTGCAGCCATCATTGAAATACAGACGAGGATGATCCATCAGGATGGACAGACCGCTGCGAATCAGCATCATCACAAAAAGGAAATTAAAGAAGTGACAGTAACGCACCCAGACCGGAAACCCGTGTGGCCCTGCGAAGTTGTTGGGATATATCTGAGGAACGGCGGGAACATGAGGCAGCCCGGCCACGGCGACTTCGATCCAAGAAGCCGCAATTGCAGAAAGGATCGCGAGACCGATTCCAATCAGGATGGAAGGTCGAATCCAGATGCGAAATCGGCGATCAGGCGGATAGTGGACGGCTCTGTGTGCCGGATCGAACGAGATCATATTGCCTCCGCGAACTGCCTGGTCAGACTTTAGTAGCGTCTTCCGGCCAAGCGATGGTCAAGCAGAAATGCGCTATCCTCCAGAGCTTCCACATCGTGCGGAAGCGCGCGTTCCAAGGCCAGCATGTGTCCGGCAGGCAGATCAATCGCCTTCTCCCGCACATGCATTCGGATGTGGCCCGCGATGGCCTGGACAGAAATTCGACCGGCAGCTTTGTGTTCGTGAAGGCGCGCATTCGATTTCAAGACTGTTAATACCACGCGAAAATCAGGATGCTTCACCAGTGTTTTTGAATTCCGCCCACCCTGCCACGCATTTTCGCCACGCAATCGTGCGATCTCAGCATTTAGGTCAAACGAAAGGATTGGACTTTCGAGCGGTCCCGGCGAACGAATAGCGGCAGAACCGGCGGTTTGTTTCGGACTATCGCTCATGACTTACTCCTCTTTCGAAATAACCATATGAAGGTACCTAGTTTATCCCCACGACCAAAGCCTGTTTCTGCACGTGACTCGGCTCTAAAATGAAAGTACCAAAAATATTCATGGCGAAGGCCGTGATCCCCGCCAATTCAAGCAGCGCCGAGACCGGCAATACGGACCACGCCCAATTGGCATATCCCTGATAGGCGAGAACCTCGCTGGAAACGCGGAGAGTACATCCGATCGTGAGGAGTGCGAGTCCAGCAAACATCAGCCCAGTACTCCACAACAGCCGCATTCCCGCGAACGCAGGCAAAACGCGCTGCCCTACGCAAAAGACCATCACTGCAATGAATCCGACCGTCAGCGCATGCCGGGAAGCGCCCCAAATTCCTCCAGATGAATCCCAGAGTGCCGCGCCCACCCCAAGCAACGCTGCCACCAGCAACCAGCCATAGGCCATGCGGACGAAGAACGGGAAACTCCGGTGCACACCACGCGTTTTCGGCTCCTGTCGCGCGGACTCGAACATTCGTATCGCCGCAATTGCCAGAGCTGTGCTCACCACAAAGAACGGAGTCGCTTCAGAGGCCCATCCCATGAGCGTCAAAACAACACCCGCAGAGTTCAGCACGAGCGCGCTCAAGAGCAGACCTGGTCGAACCGGCTTGAGACCAAGGAACACCGTCATCCACTTGGTACTGAATCCCCAAACGAACGGCACCAAGAATCCCCATGCGACCAATACGAGATAGCGTTGGTCGAGACGGTGCGATAACGCTGGGGTTGTGCCGCGCAATGCAAGATAGAAGCACGCCGCCAGATTTGTGATGAGTGAAATCAGAAATCCTGTACTTGCACTGATCACCACCCAAATCCATGGCTCCAGTCGATCCTTGCCAGAATCTTCAGGCCGGTGCTGTGAAACCGCCCTGAAGAAAATCAGGAACGCTGCCAGTTCTAGGACGCCCGAGAGTGGAAGCAGCCAACGCCACTCCCACGCGTAAACATTTGCGGCCCAGCGTACTGCCACTCCGATTGTCCACATTGCCCAGCAAGCCCACGCCGCACCGAAGGCTGGCTTCGTTGCGCCCCTCAACTTCGGAATCGAGTAGAAACCAATGCCCAAAATAAAACTCCCTATCCAGCCGAACACCTGTGCATGTCCGTGAGCCTGTAACCATGCGGGCGAAATGGACGCAGCGCTCTCTCGCCCGCTGATCTGGAGGAGATTCCATACCCCGAGGAACGTGCCTGGCAGCAGCATGAAAACAAGCCCAGAGCTGATATAGGCCATGAGAAGGCGCGAAAGAGACGCCTCACGCGTGCGGGCAATGTCCATTATCTGGGCGGGAGAGAGCGAGGAATGGCCCTCGCTCTTGGCGGTTATCACCGGTGCTTCGAGTGAAATCGTCATGGCACCTCTAGACGGCTGCAGTTTCCATTTCCACTGCACGCGGGAAGAGGATGTTGTTTTCCAGATGCACGTGCTGGTGAAGATCCGCTTCGAACTGTCTCAAATCCTGGTACAGAGCCTTATAACTTGTGCATGCATCCACCGGAGCTGTGTATTCCGAACTGGCTTTGCGAATCTGCTTCACCAATTCTCCCGCAGCATCATGCTCTTTCATCATGGCGTGAATCGGGTTCCTCACCGTTTGGAAGAAGGGAGGCTCGACAGAGCTGTGTGCACTCGTCGCCTTCTCTAGTGCGTCGATATACGGAAACAGAATCTGTTCCTCCTTCTGCATGTGCATGATCATCTCTCGCCCAACTTCGGTGAAGAGTCTCCGGATATCTGCAATTTCGGTGTGACTCTTTCCGTGCTTTGCTTCTACCTTGTCCAACAGAGGTTGAACCCGAGCGATTGCCTCACGAACATACCGATGGTGTCTTTCGCGGATATGCCGTGTCAGATCAACAAGCGGTGCGGACGCCCAATTTGCTTCGTCGGGACTTACGCGTTTGCTGTTTTCACGCAGCCGCTTCAGAATCTCTTCAGCCGGTACGTCTGCATGCAAGCACGCTTCATGCAGTGACTTTCCACCACCACAGCAGTAGTCAAGCCCGGCATCTTCGAGAATTTGCCTGGCCGCCGGATTCGAAAGCGCAATATCCCTCACTTTGGTTTCATCATTGAAGTTCATAACTGCCTCCGCCACTACTCGGAGTCTGGAGGGGTAGGCGCAAAGAGGCAGTTACCAAAGTCACTACGGCCTGCAAGAACCTGAAAATACAGGGATTACTCGGAAGCCGTCTGTTCGCGTCTTAGGCCCGCGAGGTCCTTCACTATAATCCTGCGACCGTCCACTTCTAGGAATCCTTCAGCTTGGAGTCGGCTCAGATTGCGTGAGACAAGTTCTCGCACTGTTCCCAATTCCGCCGCTAAGTCTTGATGGGTCTTCGTTAGCTCTACGCGAACACCCTCTTTCGAAGGAGTTCCGCTCGCCTGCGCTAGCCGCAGGATTAGCGCAATCAATCGCTGCCTCACCGTCGTGAACGATAAGTCTTCGATGATCCCGACCAGACGTCGTAGACGTGAGCCAACTACCGCAATCACTTTGAGCGCCACGTCCGGATGCTCTCGGCAGAAATTCTGAAAGTCCTTGCGCGAGATGAAGAGAACTTCGGCATCCTCCAACGCAGATGCCGAAGCAGGATAATTGCCCCCGTCAAAGACCGGAAGCTCGGCGAAAGAACTCCCCGGTCCTTCTACGGCCAAAACTTGTTCACGCCCCGCTGCCGACAATTTGAAAATTCGAATTTTGCCCGAGGCCACAAGAAAGAGTCCCGTGCATGAGTCACCCTCGCTGAACAACAATGCGCCCCGTTCAAAATGCATGTTGCTAGTTCGCTCGGCCAACGCTTCCATTTCTTTGTCCGATAGACTTGCGAACAAGGGGGTTTTCCGCAGTATTCCCTCCACAATCTCGTTCACAGCCACTCCCTCTGTAGGAATCGATAGCCAGCATTGATTGTAATGAAGGAACTCCTTGAGTAGGTGAAAGTTATGCGGCCAGTCTTCGGTCGGAGACCGAATGTTCCGAGATGTCCCAATTGATTGAAGAATGAGAGGTTGGCTCCCCCGGGTAGGATTTGAACCTACAGCCTGTCGGTTAACAGCAGAATGCTTTGGCGAGATTTATTTCGTGAATTTACATGACAGCGCTGTTCAACGGCGAATGCCGGTTCGCTTAAGGTGTAGTAGTATCTGTCTGGCCGGAAGGGAGTTGATCTTATGCATCTCAGAGCATTTGTATTTTGATTCTACTTGCTACTAGTTTTGGCTTATTTGAGGGTGTCTGATCCCCAATCGAATCTGGCGATTGGAGCAAATGAATAAAGCGTGTTGAAAACAAGAGACATACCAACGCTCACCAACCCCTCACCTCCCACTCAACAACGGAGGTTTCAATCCCCCCTCTCCGCCACGCTTTAAGTACAACCACCGTCAGAACTTAGAGCCTATACTTCCTTAGCGTATAAATTTCACAGTATTGATCAAACTATAGTAAATAATACGACGGTCTAAGGAACCGTTGTTCGGGTTCCACTTCGACGAATTGCCGACTTTTCGACCAATTGTTCTTGATAGCGCTCGCTTCCGGATCGCCGACTACTCGCTAAGAACACAGCACGACTTATGCTCGATTAGCGCCAAAGCGCAGGCTTGCGGCCATGGACGAAGGCCATAAATAATCTGATTCAGAGGCTACCGACCAATTGGAGTTTCGGAACATTCGGGGAAAGAACTGCCCGAACGTCCCGCATGGGCGGCTGGCCGAAGAAACGGCTGAATTCGCGATTGAATTGCGTAGCGCTTTCGTAGCCGACCTCAAAAGCCGCGCTGGCGGCATCAAGACCATTGTTCAGCATCAGGCTCCGGGCCGACTGGAGCCGGAGTTGTTTTTGATACTGAAGCGGACTCATTGCAGTCAGCATCCGGAAATGATGATGTAAGGTCGACACGCCCATGCTGGAAATCTGCGCTAGTTCCTCTATGTGAAGCGGCTTGGCGTAGTTCGCGGTTATCCACGCTACGGCTTTTGCGGTTCGGTGGCTTTGATCTCCGAGTGTTGCAACTGCGCGCAAGCGCGCTCCTTCCGGTCCACGCAGAATCCGATAGATAATCTCGCGCTGAATCAGGCCGCTCAGAAAAGGAATGTCCTCCGGACTGTCCAGTAGATCCAGCAGGCGGCAGCACGCGTTCAGAAATTCCGGCGTCGTCTCGCCAGTAGACATCGCGGGACTGTCCGGCGGCGCCTCCTCGACATGAATTTCCTCAAGGGCGAGCAGCTCCCGGGCCATCGACATGTCCAATTTGAGCGACAGTACAAGACAGGGAACCTCCTCGGTCGCCTCGGCTACCCAGCTCACGATCGGCAAATCGACCGCAGTCAAGAGGAAGCGCGACTCGTCGTAGGTGAAGCTAGCCCGGCCGAGGTTCACGCGCTTGCTGCCCTGAGCGACCACGATGACTCCTGGATGCGACGATACGGAAACTGTCTCACCGGGCGGCCAGGCAATTGCGCGAGCCGACGACAGACTCACCGACGTAGAACGGATGAGGGGGCGGGTGTGCTCGGAAGCGGGTTTTCGCAAAGAGGCACAGCGGGTTCCTCGAGCGAGAACCACCCTCGGATATGACGATGTGAGAGCGCCACTCCTGCCGCCAGTTTAAGCTGGCGGCTGGAGTTTTAGTCGCGCGCATGGGGGCTCAATAGCATTCTGCAGTCGCCAGCGCTCTACGTGGTGGCCTTAATGGTTCATCTGTGCCACGAACAAAGGTTTTCGTAACAGCTAGAACCGGCTAACGCAGCGGATCCTCGGGAACAAGTAGCGTGATCCTGGGTCGAGTATTGACGTACTGAATGCACTGCCCTTGATTTGCAAATTGGCTCGGATGGTTAAAGTTGGCCCAGCCATCGCCTTTACATTCGTCGACCCTGCTCGGTGGACCGCAACGACGCTCGTTGTTCGGAATGAATACGGTTATCGGTCTACCTGGCGGGCCGACGAACATATTCGACTCAATGGCGTCCGCGTCTCCCAGGTTATACGCTCTGTGGACGCGGCCCTCAGACGTCTCAAACGCCTGCCCCGCACGGTACGACTGAACGCTGCCGCATCCATCCTCGACGGTGATCGTGCCTTGCCTCACAACGTTATAGACATAACCCGGATGATAGTGCCATGCACCTGTGGTCTCGCCGACCGGCGTCTTGAGCGTCCGCGCTGTGAGCGTTGACGGACCGTTCCACAATCCAATGTGGTCGCTCGTCCCGATCCAGAGTTCCAGTGGCATCGCGGCATAGAGGACGCCAACTAGTGCCAGGCAGCCGCCGATAAGCAACGTCAGTTTCAGTCTCGAAATGCGTAGAGTCATAGGCCTTTCTCCTTGTGCGCCGGAAGAAACGGCGCGATGTCATCACATAAACCTCGCTCGCCGTGAATGCGTCGCTTCCGGTCGTTCGTCGAAGCAACTCTTAGCGCAGACTTGCAGCGCGTCAATCACGGCTGCGTTTTGTCTTCCTCGCTTTTGTGTATCGGTCTAAGCTTTTGAAAACGTTAGGACATCGGTATGCAAGCTATCTGGATTTCGGGATATAATCTGCGCAAGCATCGGCGGTCCTATGACCTCGCCACTCTTACGTTTTCATGATTTTGAGCTTGAGCCAGCCCAGTTCGAGCTGCGTCGCGCCGGTCACCGTGTGCGGCTGGAGCGCAAGCCTCTCGAACTCCTGATCATGCTCGTGGAAAGGCGGGGCGCTCTCGTCTTTCGAGAAGAGATCATCCAGCGTGTATGGGGCGGCGATGTTTACTTCGATGCTGAGCGCGGCGTCAACAATGCTGTCCGCAAGATTCGAGCCGCCCTCCACGACGAGAGCGGCCAGCCGCATTTCGTGGAGACCGTCGTCGGCAAGGGCTACCGTTTCATCGCTCCCATTAAGGTGGGAGGGAACGGTGCGACCACCGCCCCGGCTACCGCGGAACCATCCTCTGATCTGGCCCCCGCTGCAGCGCCCGCCCTATTAAATGTCGAGGAACCGGCCAAGATTCCGCGGTTTTGGCAGGTAAGTCGCACTAGACGACTCTTGGGAGCGACAGGCCTTGTCCTTGTCTTCGCAGCGATCGGCCTTAGTCTGAGTCTGGGGCGTGTTCGGCAACACCTTTTCGCTTCCAGCTCCCCGCCACGCATCCAGTCGCTGGCAGTGCTGCCTTTGAAAAACTTATCTGGCGACCCTACGCAGGAATACCTTGCCGACGGCATGACCGAAGCGCTCATCGGACGCTTGTCTATGATCCGCGGCCTTCGCGTCATCTCCCGAACTTCCGTGATGTCTCTCAAAGATACAAAGCTGTCCGTACCGGATATCGCTAAGACGCTTCAGGTGGATGCGCTCGTCGAGGGCTCGGTCATACGCGAAGGCAACCGCATCCGCGTCAACGCTCAATTGATTCGTGGCGCATCCGACGAACATTTCTGGGCCGAATCTTATGATCGCGAATTGCCTGACGTGCTCGCACTCGAGAGCGACGTAGCCCTGTCCGTTGCGCGCAAAGTCGAGGTCACTATCACTGGGGAGGAGCGTTCCCGGCTCGTGGCTGCCCGTCACGTCTCGCCTGAAGTATATGAGAACTACCTCAAAGGCCAATTCTCCAAGGGCAACAGCCGCTCCGAAATTGAACAGAGCATCTCCTACTTTGAAGCGGCGATCAGTAAGGACGCGACTTTCGCGCCAGCTTACCTAGGCTTGTCCGACGCGTACGAAAGACTCGGCGGGTCATTCCTCGGCGGCCCAACTAATGAAACGCGTCCAAAAGTGATCCGCACGGCGCGGAGCGCCTTGGCCTTAGATCCGGGGCTTGCGGAGGCACATGCCCTACTGGGCAGGGTTCTGAAAAAGCAATTTCAATGGGCTGACGCTGAGGCCGAATGCCAGGGAGCGCTCGCGTTGAACCCAAACAACGCTAGTGCGCACCTCGCATACGCTGAATGGCTGGTGTCCCATGGGCGGGTGGATGAAGCGCTGGCCTGGGCGCGTCGCGCCCGGGAACTCGATCCGCTAGGCAATGCCAGCGTCAGTATCGGCTGGTTTCTTTTTCAGGCGCGGCGCTACACCGATTCCATTCGGGAGTTGCGAAGCGCGCTGGCGGTGCATCCAGACGATGCAATCGCGCACCTGTTCCTGGCGTTCCCGTTGATTGCGAACGGTCAGGCGGAAGAGGCGATTCCCGATCTCGAAGAGACTTCCTCCTTAATGCACCGCAGTCCAGGTGCTCTCGAGTTGCTGGCGACAGCCCATGCGCGCGCCGGACACCGCGCCGAAGCAGTTCGCTTGATAGATGAATTGAAGAAGAGCCGGGAGACAGGCTACGTTCAAGCTACCTCTTTTATTAACCCGAACCTGGCGTTAGGTTACTATGACGAGGCGTTCGTGTGGTTTGAGCGAGCGTATCAGGGACAGGAAGGCATTCTGCAGTGGCTCAAAGTGCATCCTTTCTTCGATCCCGTCCGTGATGATCCGCGCTTTAAGGATCTGCTTCGCCGTGTCGGGCTGGCTTAGACGTGGTTGCCCAAATCCCGCGAGTTGGCAGTGCCGCGCTCGCGGAGCCAGCGTTCCTTTTTCACGATCTTAGTTCCTACATTCCGGGCAACTCGGAAGTTATCAGTCGTCCGTTGGGTTAGTACCGATAACGCCCTTGTGATCATTGACGGGTCAAACTCCCGGTTGGTTGGCTACACCGAAGGTATTCCGAAACGACGTTTTCACATCAGCCGCCGTCCAGACGTTCCTGCACTTCGTGGCGAGGGATGCGCCGGTTTGTGGGCCGATGCCGGTTGTCAGAAGCTCGGGTCGCCAGCGACCTTCGCCGCCAATTCGCGAAGCAAGCAGGAGACCGTGGCCCGGACGCTTCCGGCGAGGTGCGCATCGCGGGGTTCCGTCGCGTACTTTAACTGGGACTCGGCGTCGTAGACCTTGCCGACAACTTCGTTGTCTTCGGGATAGAATTCGACGCCGACCATAAGACGCGCTTGGCCGGGTAAACCGGATAATCACGCAAGAATCATCCTCATCCCCCGTGAAATCCAAGCAGCAGGACGTCAAGCCCTGCATCATAGCTCGACGCAATGCTTCCAGTCTGAAACGGTCCAAGTTGTGGATCAACACGTCCGTGCGAACGGGGATGTCGCCCGGCGTCAGCGGGATCGCTCTGCGGTCAAGTAGTTTGGCCCGGTGCACGTTTTCTGGGGTATCGTTATTGTTCACGGTGTGACCTCAAAAGACATCGGTCTCTCGCAGCCCGTGCCGCTCAGCCAACGCCCGGTGTCGCCGTACCAGTGCCCAAAAATTCTTCTTTCCCCTCGATTTCGAACAGTTGCCGATAGGCCCGTGACGGGCGCGTAAAAGCCAAAATTTCATGCGCTGTAGAAGCACTGCCTCTTTCAATTCAGGTCTCACGTTCATCGCTTCGGAGAATTCCTCCACGAAGGCGCTCACGCCCCGCTCCTCGCGGGTCAACGGCACGACCTACGACATCAGTCCCCTGCCGCAGGCCCAGCAGACTGACTTGAACGGCACGCTTATGATAGGTCGTCCTCCTCGAAACACGAGGGCCTCCCGCTCGCCGGTGTGGTCGGTGCACCTGTCCCGCCAGCACGGCGCTCGGGCGATGGCGCGGCCCCTCGGGTCACAGGACTTGCAACTCCCGCTGCTCGCCTTCTTGACCGCCCTGGCGGCGTCCACCGGCGATGTCGAGGGCCATGGAGCGCGGTCGTGCGCCTCCCGTTTGATGGGCCGTCCTCGTCACGGTGCCTCTGCCACGGTTTTCAGCTTTGCCCGGCAGCGGCAACACAGCCGCTCCAACCAACATTCGAGAGCGCGGTGTCTGTCGTTCAGCAACACGTCGCCTTCTCGCTCGGCCATCGCATGGCACCTGTCGCAAAGGAGGGCCTTTCCTCTGAACGGCAGCAGCCTCATGAACGAAACCGTCTCGGCTGTCATGACGCCTCCGCTTCCAACGCCGCGTCGCGCCCTTGGAATCTGTTGGTGTTGCCAGGTTTGGTTATTGGTTTGTGGGCCGTCCGCTCGTTCTCGATGCGCTGCCGGGTGGACTCCAGGCGCTCAAGCTCGATCACGCGCTGCTCCAGGGCGTTGTGGTCTTTCACAAGCTCTTGGACATACGCGACCAGCTTGTCGAACTGCGCCTTGCTGGCGTACTGCACTTGCTGCTGCTGTGCTTCTGACATGTTGCTCTCCTTGGCACCGACCTTAGCCGGTGCTGAAACCTCTTCACGGCTTGAGGCTCTTAGCCGCAAGCTGTGCCTCTTCCTGCGTCGGGAAAGGACCGTAGAACTGCCCGCCCACGACGAACTTGTAGGCGTTGCCGTATGGGAACACCGTGCAGAGTCCGAGACCGCGTAGGTACTTGCAGAGATTTTCGGGATTGTTCCGACTCGTATGCCAACCTTGCATCCACCCGTCGTCTTCGTCGATTTCTTCTTCGCTCTCCGGGATTTCCTCGTCCTGAAATTCCTCGTCCTCTGGAATTTCCTCTTCCTCGATTTCAGCTTCGTAGCCGCAACCACCTTCACCGTGATAGAACAGTTCTGGGTCAAACATGTGCTGCCTCCTGATTTGAATTTAATACTGCGTCCCACGTGAAAAACTCCATCACGATCTGCCACAGCGCAGCGCCGTCCGGGTCAACGTAGTGACCGGGGTAAGGCTCGATGTCAGAATCCACGCGCAGCCTGAAATCCGGGTCGTCCATCACCGCGTCCCCGGCTTGGATGAGGGATTCTTCCAAGGCTAGCTTGGCTTCCTCTGCAAGCTCGATTGGCACGTGCATGTAAATGGCGTCGTGGTGTGGCGCTGCCAGATACGGTCCCCAGCCACGGTCACAAAGCTCAACGCAAGCGGCGCGCAGGACTTCGGCGCATGAGGCTTGCTGCGGAAAGTTCAGGATCGTGTTGAACGGTGCGTGCTCCACGTCCAAGCGCCAGCCGAAAAATGTTTCGATGTAACCCCGCTCCTTTGCAGCCGCGACGTTCTCCTCTGCCCAGTTCCAGTAGTTGAAGTAAGCCGCCTTGTGCGCGTTGATGATCGCCGCTGCTTTCCACTCCGGCACACCCAAATACAAAGCGAGGGTCTTCGACTGGACGCCGTAATTTATGGCGAGCAGCGCGGTCTTGTGCATCGCGCGGATTCGTTCCATCTCGCGATTGGACTTGTCGCGCGTGCTGCCGGGAGGGAGCGCGCCTGTGACCATCGCGAACTCGATGTACTGGTCAGCGCCGGACGAATAGATGCGCATCAGTTCCGGGTCGCGGGAGATTCCTGCTGCCAGCCAGCTTTCCGCGCCAACAATGTCGCCGTGGACAATCGCGTAACCTTCGTGTGGCGTCACCAAATTTCGCACCCAGTGCGGGCGGCTCAGTAGGAACGCACGCGCCTTAGGATTGTTGCGTCCGGTGGCTGTGCCGAACGACCACATCGCGGCGCGGTTGTTGCCGTCCTTGCCGACGTAGGAGCCGAAGCGGCCAAGGTCGTTGATTGACTTGCGTGCTTGCCGAAGGTCTTCAAGGTAGGGATGCGCCTTCGCCAGCGGACCGAACACTTCTTCATCGTCAGTGCTAGGCTGCCCCTTGTCGGTTTTGGGCCAAGATTCAAGCAGACCGAGCCGCGTCAGCAAATCCGTGAAGCGCGCCATCTTGAACACGGCTTTCTCACGCGGATTCTTTTTCGTCCCTTCGATGACGAAAACTCCGTAGCCGTTTTTCTGCTCGACCTTTTCGGCGATTTCGATCTTTAGCTCGGAGCGGTACTGTGCGATCTGGTTGTAACGCTCGACGTTTACGGGCAGCCCGTTGTGTTCAAAGTGGGCGGTGGGTTCCTGATAACGTCCGCGCCAAAGTGCCTGACTTCCACTGCCGCCGTCCGTGGTGAAGTCCAAGTCGGCGAACATGCGCAGCGCCAGCTTGTAAGTTCCGCGCACGTCCGCCCAGCAATACTTGATGATGCGCGCCGCGTGCTCTTCCTGACTGCATGGCTCAGCGGGTACGCCGATAAATTCACTGCCGTCTGCGCGCAGGTGCGTAGTGCTGCCGTCGCGATTGATGCGTGTGGTGGTCTGTTCTTCGACCGGGCCTGTGATTCCGTAGTCGCGCATGTAAGCGCGCTCGGTCTCCTTACCGTCCAAGCCCGCGCTGATCGGGTCTATACCGTGTTCACGCATGGCGTCCACCAAACCTGTGCCAAGTTCCTTGAGGCTGGTAGCGCCGCGCCACACACCGTTGACCATGCGGTTGTATTCAATGAACAGGTCAACGCAATGGTTCGGAATGGGCCAGCCGAGCGCGAGGAAACTTTTCCATTCGGCGACCGCGTTGTAGCAAACGTAGAGCGCGTCGGGATTCGTGAAGGGGTTCTCATGCGGACGGTCAAAGAAGAGTTCGATCTTCCTTTTAGAGCGGAGTTCAAACGCGCAGAGCGCCACGGGCAGATTCGGCTCACCGTCGAGCGAGATGAACTCGGTGTCAACGAACCAGACTTCTGTGAAGCGGACCGGGATGAGGGCTGACAGAATCAGCCCCTCCGCGATTGCTACCTGAGACGGCATGGTTAGCTCTCCTCGCCGTCGAAGTCTTCCCAATGCCCACCGGACATGTAGCGCGCAACGACTTCGTCGTTCGCACCGATGATGGTGGAGTCGAACGCGCCTTCGAGCAGTGCCTCGAACGTGGGCAACGTCTCCCATTTCGGTTCGGGAACGGTCCCATCGCTCGGTTCGATCATGTAGGTTGACCGAGCCTTCACGGCTTCCACGAGAACGAACTCGTGAGTTGCCGCTTCCATCGCGCGCATGGCAGCCTTGAACCACTTCGTAGCCGATTGGTTGATCGTCCACAGAATGAACGAACCGTCTGCCAACGCGGCGGTGAAGACATTCGTGATCGTGCAAGCGCGCTTGAAGCGTTCGGGCAGCACGTCGCCTTCGTACATTTCCGCCGGAACGTAGTGCGCCGTGTCGCGGTCTTTGTCGAAGAAGACCGGGACGCCGTACTGACGGTAAGTGGGTGATGGGTGGACTTTGACGTACAAGTGCTTGGGTGGCTTGCCGAACTCAACGGTCACTTGGCGTGCTTTTCCGGTACGGCTCTTGTTGACGCCGCCCTTCTTCGCCTTGCGCATGGTGTCGGCTCCGACTGAAGCGAACTTCGACTGCGGCTTCAGTTGGGGTTTTGTTGCTGGCGTCGCGACGCCAGCGTTGCTGTTTGGTTGTGCGGCGCGCGGCGGCTCGATGAAGACTTCCTCTTGCTCGAACGACTCTTCTTGCATGGTTCCTTGGTGCAGCCTTAGAATTTGCAGGGAATTTCAGACGAACGGGTAAGTCAGCCTTTTGTTCGGGTCGGCTAGGCTGAACCAGCCGACCCTCGATCCTGGTGGGTGATCCACCCCGACCGCTGCATAAGAAGAGATACTGAGGTTTTGGCGATTTCAGAAAAGTTGCGGCCCGTGGGCGGGATGCCCCGGCTGCCCATGCCCTTGATCTCGGGAGAGCCTCAATGCCCTTCATGCCCTCAATCTGAGCAGTCCCTTTCTCATTCGCATATAAATAAGAAAAAGCAAAGAGGGTTTGTAAGGGAGATATGAATGATACCCCTCCCAGAACTCCTTTAGAATCACGGTCGTTGCCGTTGCCGTAGTGCGTTGTCGTAGTCGCTGCCGATGTCGCAGCTGTGACAACGCGGCCCCGTAAGTGGCGGGACAATCGGGGTTCGGGATTAGAAGTAAATCTTGGGACGTTGCGGCTTGTCTAGGTAGCGGAGCTTATTTACTAGGATACTTAAGGAACTTGTCTTCGAATGCGCGCAATACCTTCTGGCGACGGTGCCAAGTCGGAGTTCCGAAACCGATGCTCGACTTCTTACATTCTAGGTACAAGGCAAGCGCGCGATCGTATTGCTTCGTCTCTAGCGTCCCATGTGCCATCTTGTGCTGGATGATGGTGTCCAACTCGACCATCAGCCTTTCTCCCTCGGCTTCGTCCTCAATGTGCTTGCATTCTTGCTCTGCTACACTGGGCGTAATCTCCAATCTCCCAGTCCGCCAGAACCTCATGTTTTTTTCGTCATACCTCAAGGGGTGTGAATTCGCTCCCCCATCCGCCAGAATTCTGGTGCCATTGGTGATCGGCAGGTGTCCGTCAGCCACGACGAGGGAGAAGTACGTCATCACGAAATGGATGCCTTCTCTTTCGCGTAAGTAACCCGTGAAGTAGAAGGTCCCGACGGCTGGCGCCCCCATCGACTGTACCTCTTCGTCGTAGGGACGGTCCCACACGAGAAACACAACGTCCCGCCAAAGCACTATATCTTCGTATCTGATGGGGGTGCCCCAATCACCCCTGAAATCAACCCGCGCTTCGTCCATTGCTGTTACCTACATCCCTGTCTCGGGCAACGTCACAGTTAGAAATACTGTGAATTTCGTCGTTCGCCACACTGCGCCAGGGCAAGTCTGTACACCAGACGGGGGACCAGGCGACCTTCCCCACCACCTTCATGCCGTAGCGCTCGTAGAAAAAGCGGGCCACGGTGTTTTCTTCGCGGACCGAGGTAGAGGTCGCCCCCAAACGGCTTCACCACCTCGGCTATGAACCGCTCGAAGACCCGCCCGCCGACCCCGCTGAACGCGGAATGAAGTTCCGTGCAGCTTCGCAGCACTTCTCGTCAACGTCTACGCCGACGCTGTCCATGCCAAGCTCCTCGGCGGCGTGCAACGTTGTGCCGTGACCGCAGAACGGGTCTAGCACCCGATTCGAGTGCTCCTTGCAGAACTCAAGGCAGGCCCTCGCCGCCTCGAAGCCAAACGCCATGCCGTAAAGGGGCTTGGACTTTGGCACCACATCGGCGGTCGCTTGCCCAGCGGTCATCTTGCCACGTCCGAAACAGAGCATGTGGCGGAACGTCGGACGGTAAAGGTTTGACTTGCCGACCTCGGCGGTTAGCTCAATTTTGTTCCATAGCAAGAACCAGCCCTGCTCCTGAGCGATGTTCATCAGGAGATTTGCCTTTGAGAATTGGCGTCCACCCTTGCGACGGTCGGTCTGGATGAAGATCACCGGACAGCCTTCGCTGGCGGACAGAAAGCATTCGGTCGCGGCACGACGCACCCACTTTTCATACTCCTCCAAGTCGCCCATACCGATCTCGGACGCGTCGGGCAGGCTGGTGAGAACAGAGCCTTGATCCCGGTTAGCTGGGAGCCATTCGAAAGAGTCGGCGCAGATGATTGTTTTCATAGTCTTCTTCCTCAACACTCTTTTCGCTTGAATATCAGCACAGGCTCGGTCTTCCATTCGCCTTTGTGCTTGGCTCCCATGATCTGGGACAGCCTGAGGCGCAGTCTCTCGACGAGCACGAAGCCGTTCTTTAGAGCCTGCTGCTCGACGGTGGCTTCCATCCTCTCGCTGATGTTCAGAGCCATGATCCCATCGGGTTTGAGAGCCTGATGCACGTTGCGCATCGTCTGACCGAGGAATCCGTCAAACCAAGCCTCGGGCGTAGGGAACTTCACGTGCGACTGCGTCGGCTCGTCGGCATACGCCTCGACGATCCCGTCCTCCATGTACGGCGGGCTAGTGAACGCAACGTCCACGCTGTTCGCCGGGAGGATCAAGTCCTCGGAGCCGATAGGGTGAAGCTCGACCAAAAGGCCCCTGCCGGGCAGGATTTTCGCGAGCGCGTCGCGGAACCGCTCCAGTCCGGCGAACGTCTCGGAGCCGGGATCGCAGCCCACGTACCTGTCGATCTTCACGCAGCAGGTCGCGCCCATCAATCGCCCGCCGAAACCGCATGACATGTCGAGCACGGTCGCGTGCTCGGGGCAGTACTTGTCGTATATCGCCCACGCTGCCGTGGGGCGGAAGTTCGACACGCCCTGCGCACCCGTGACGGACTTCAACTGCTTGCGAACCTCGGAGTCGGTGACGGAGCCGACGCTGCCGTGCCTGATCCTCTTGTCGATGACGTTGAGCAACATCCGGTCGTCGTCGAAAACTTCCCTCGGCGTCTTGGCGTCGCCGCAACGCACGTCCCACGCGTGGGGAAAGTAAGACCAGCACGTCCCGAGCGCGTGCATCGTCTGCTCGATCTCGCCGTCCGTTATCTTGGCAGGGCCGTGCTTGAGCAGCGCTACGATCTTCTTAGCCTGCTCCCTCAGCGTCAGGTCGTAGCCGGGAAACCCTCGGGCGCGGAGCTTGCCGAACACCGTGCGCTTCTCGCCCGTGACGAACGCCTCAGTCCACACGTCAGTCCATCCGGCGACCCCGAGCGATAGGATGCGCTCCTCAGTCTTCTTGAATATCTTGCCGCGAGGCGGCTTGGTAGGTTTCTTGGGCTTGCGGCACTTCCCGCACTCGAACCTATCGTCCTTGACCGTCGTGCCGCAGAACATGCATACGCGCATCATGCCGCCTCCTTCGACGGGCCTGACCCGTCTATTCCTGCTAGAGCGTTCTGCAAGGCACCACGCTTGTAGCCTTTAGCCGTTGAGCCTGTGCCAGCGCTCTTCCCTGCAATGGGTATGGTGGAGGACTTGACTCCGAACCGTGAGAGCAGTTCAGAGAGAATCATCCCGCCGTCTATGCCATCCTTCAGCCCATCGCCCCGAAACCGCCGCCACGGGGACGTTGGAATCTCACGCAACTTCGCGATGGCTTCTTGGGTGGTGATTTGCTTCTGATCGCCGATGACGAGAAACATGTCCTTTAGTAGGCGAACCGCATACTCCTCTTCCTCTGCCCTATCTTCTTCGTCGCCGAGTTCCGAGTACCTCCTCGCCTTGGCGGTCTTCGCGGCAGAAAGGTCCGCTGCGGCACGAGTCAGTTCAGGAACCCGATGCGGGCATATCAAGCGGCATCGGATGAAGAGCGGACTCCAGATCTCCTCGTCGCGGTCCGTCAAGAATGGAAGTCCTTCGAAGTTGCGCAGGGCTTCCGTAACTTCTTCTGTTATTGAAGAGGCTGTTGCACTAATCATTTCGCGGAGCGCGGCTCCGTCTTCCTTTGCTGTGGCGAATACGAATCGGCGTGCAGCTTCACCCCGCCTCATCTCGATGACGATGGCGCGGTCGCGGAGAGTATCGTGGACATCGCCGATCAGCGCGAACCCCTTCGGACAATAGGTCTCGTACTCGCCGTCATACCGCTTCACCGTTTGGCCCCGGCGGTATCCTGTGTTGAGCAACGATCTGTATTCAGATTTGACTGAGGAGAACATCTCAGCTTCGTCAACGAGCAGGGTTGGTTTCTCGGCGTCAATTGTGCGGTAGAGCGCTGCCGGAGAAATGTTAGCGATCAGCCGCGAGTTTGACGTGATGAAGGAAATAAGCTCCAGCAGGCGAGTCTTGCCGCTGCGCTTTGTTGCCGAGGTTACGACCAGATAGGGGAAGGCATCGAAGACCGTCCATATAAATGTAGCCACCGCCCACAGCGCGATGACCAGCGCGTAGCTGGCTTCGGCAAGCGTCACGTACGACCGGATGTACGATTTAAGTTGTGTGAGCAGAGCACAGCCAGCGGGAGCACCCTGTGGGGTACTGAAGGTCGTAACCCCGTAACCCGGCGAATCGCGTAGCGGCACGTGCGTTACTGGTTTTAAATGTTGGCTTCTTGTACTAGTAGACACAATGATCCTTTCGGATCATTGCGAGAGTCACAAGTTGCGTGGGCCAGAGATCGTGGGTCACTCGCTAGATGACCGCGCCGAGGGGCCACTTTCTCCGCGTCTTGGAAATGAATCTTCCGTATGCCCGCAGACCCCACTACAATCGGCGCTAGTTTTGGTTTCCATAAGTTTAGATGCACAGTAAACAAAGAATTATTCGGGATGCCGCACTGGGCGCGACTTTTCACGCGGACAGCTAATTTGAGGCTTTTCGAGCCTCCGTTATCTAATTTGAGGTTTTCCGAGGCTCAGTTGCGCGGAATTGTTGCGGTCCCCTCCCGATACCTGAGGTTTTCAGTCCGAGGGCTGGTCAGACGCAACAGGTCGAGCCGACTCTCAGTCGCCTTCAGTGCCCGTTTTGCAGTAACGAGTATCCTCTCGGTTTGCAGAGTCTCTAGCAGCCTTGCTCTGGCTGTCTAGCCAAGCGGCGTACGACCGCGTGACGTTGATGTCGTCGTGATGCCAGCAGTTCGGCGTATCCTGAGGTCAGACTCCTGTGGTGAGAATTCACGGGCCACGCACACGTCAGAATCAGAGAGAAGGCGTCCCCGTCACGACAACACCGTCGGTGTCGTTGGGGATGACTTTTGCTGTCTTCGGAGAGGCTGGCTTGCTTGTGGTGGATTTTTCCTCTTCCTCCTGTTTGTTCATCTCCGCCATCTGGACTTCCTTTTCGGCTAAGGCGAGGTTGCCGCATGGCGCGGGTAGAGCCGCTGCTTGGTAACGGATGTCTTCCCTGTTGGCGTGCCTGCGAGCTGCCTCGCTCTGCGAATCGAGCCAAGCGCAATATTCCATGACCTGCTCGACAGTCTCATGCCCGAGCCATCGTTGCAGTGTCCTCACGTCCACACCGTCACGCAATTTGTTGACTGCAAACGTGTCGCGGAAGCGATGCATCTTGACCTTCCGTACGCCCGACCCTTTCACCGCCCACTGAATTTCCCGCAGCATGTGCTGCTCGACCTTGCTGTGCTTCCCCGGAAAGAGCAGTCCCTTGCCGAGTGCAAGCAGTTCCTCCACCAACGAATCACTGATTGGGATTTCTCGGGTGCCCGCAGGTGTTTTCGGTCGCCAGACGCCGCCTCGGTCGCGGCAGTCGGCACAGTCTGTACACGGCTTCTCGTGAATGAAAATGGTCTTTGTGTGAGGATTTACATCCGTATCCCGGAGGTGGGTGATCTCCTGCAAACGGCAGCCCGTCGAGCGATACAGACGAACAAGCAGGTTGAACTTGCCCTCGGCTCCCCGCTCCATCGCAATGATTTCCTCGTCGGCGTAAGGCTCGGGAGGATTTGTTGCGTATTCGAGTCGATCACCCCTTTCCATTTGAATCGGCAACTTGACCCAATGCCTAAAGAACGTTAGGACGAAATCCATTTGAGTGTCGATGTACTTTCTCTCGTAGCCTTTATCGAGAAGATGATTGCGGAACTTGATGACATCGTCTCGATTGTATTCGTCGGCGTATTCTTTACCGATAAGGTTCGCAAAACCGTTGAGAAAATTGCGATTCATACGCACGCTCTTCCCCGGCCGCTTTGAAGCGACCATGCCCTCGAGGTATTTGGAGATTTCGTCCTTGACCTTCTTGCCGTTGGCAACGGTCTCTTGGTATTGAATTGCGGCGGCTTTCGGCACAGACCTGCCGGAGTAGAGTTCGTATTCCAGCGCATTGCCCGACAGCAGAGCATGTCGTTGCCGTTGTGCAGTTAGTGCGTCAGCCCCGGCGGGAATCCATTTTCCGCTGCAGGCGAGGTAGTAGTTGCCCTCCGGGTGTTTCTCCTCTCTGCGTCCGACGATCACGACATCAGCCTTGATGGTGTGATTGGCGTAGAGTGCCGCTCGGCAGTAACGCCAAGAACCTTCCTTCAAGCGGACATATTTATAGATGGTGTATTTGGGTTGGGCCATGCAGCAAATCCTCAGAAACCTAATACTGACTTGCGAGATTTCTTAGGATGTGCTCTTAGGAAGGAATCTAAGCCGTTGATTCTAAAGAGTTGGCTGGGAGGCCTGGACTCGAACCAGGATAGCCAGAGTCAGAGTCTGGAGTCCTACCAATTGGACGACCTCCCAGCTGCTGATAACGCTAGAGATATTCTATCATGCGACCGCCTTGGCGGGGGCAAAGGGGGCAAACACAGCGGGAATTCGCGCCAAAACGCTCTTGCGATATGTCGGATGCAAGTGTGTATAGCGTCGAATCATCTCGTCTGAGCCGTGCCCAATCCATCGCTTGATTATCTCCAGCGGTACTTCGTTTTGAATGAGATGCGAAACGCGGAAGTGGCGAAAGGCGTGCATTCCGCCAAGCTCCAACCCGATGCGCCGCAACAACGGATGCAGGTGTTTGCTGAGCACCGTTGTATTGCGGAGGGGCGTCCGGCGACGCGATAGAAACACCGACCCGCTCTCTCGCCCCGCTAGGTGCTCACGAAGCATCGTTGTCACGTAGGGCTGAATGTCCACGGTGCGTCGGGCGTTGCTTGTCTTCGGGCTTTGCGGTTGTCCGTTCCACATGCTGCGTCGAACGTGGATAACGTGACGGCCAAAGTCCACATCCTCGACCGCCAGACCGTACAATTCCCCGGCTCGCAAGCCAGTCTCTGCCGCCAGCGTGAACAGCACACGATCCTGTCCAGTCGCCGCCGCGAGAATAGCTCCGATTTCCTTCGGGCTGTAACACCGTGTTTCGTTTTCCTCATTCACGCGCGACGGGTAATTGATCTTACGCTTGCCGAAACGAACGCCAAGGGCCAATTGCAGCGTGCGGATTATCCCACGTACAGTCTCGGGTGCCAGGTGAGCCAGCACGGGCTCTCCCAGCCACTCATTGACTGCCTCCGGCGTGATCGACTCAACCGCCACGCTGCCCCATTTCGGGAGCAGGTAGCATTTGAGGTGATACCGCATCGTCGCCTGATTGCTTGGCTTCATTCGGATAACGTAAGTCACTTCCCACCGCTCGACGCGACGCGCAAAGGTTTCAACCGAGGGAATCACGTACTCGCGGCTGTTGATGCCAGTGGCCGCGATTATCTCCCGCAGCTTTCGCCTTGCCTCGCTTCTCGTCATCTCCTTCACGGAACCCAGCAAAACCGCCCTCTTGACGCGCTCAAACTGACCTGCCACATCAACAAGAAAGCGTCCTCGCCACATTCCGCGCCTTACATCTAGCGATCCATCCTGACCACTTCGACGGCTCATAGTTTTTCTCCTATGAGTCGCCTGGATCGTTGCGGGCTGGATACTATCGCAGATCATCCTTCAGTCACAATCTTGGCGGTGGGTGCCTCGAATCTGCGGTTCGAGGGAAGGGGTTGTTAGAAGTCCTCAGGACTAAGAGCCGCTTGCGAAACTTTCGTCACTTTCGTCATTCGTCACAGGGTCTTTTTCCTTTCTTAAGGACTTAGCGGCGTTTTCTGGCGAATGGAACAGAGGCCTGTGATGTATTGATGAAAGAAAAAAAAATAAAATAAAACCAATAAGCACAGCACTTGCGCCCCAAAACATTCGTCACAAAATGTGCTGATGAAAGGGTGACGAATTTTGACGAAAGGGGGACTTTCGTCACAAGTAGGGTGCTTCCGTCAGCGTCCATTTTGGCCCCCGGTGATGAAAGACTCGTGGGTGAGAAGGGTTTTCTTCCTGCCTCCCGTCTCCACTTTGGACATACTCACGCGCTCCGCCGTAACGAGTGTTCCCAGTGCATCCAGCAAATCCTTGCTCACGACGCGCTGAAACTTGCGCGTAATGCCGTTCTGGGAGATTCCTTCCTTCCCGGCGGCGAGTATCGCATCCTCGATTTGCTGCAACAGGTTTCCTCTCGGGCTCACGCCGATCTTCATCAGGTGGGCCACGGTCTTCTCTACCTCGTCCATGAGCCGTACGGCTCGGCTCCAAGCCGCCTCGCTGACATGGACGGTCCCGGTCATGCTCACTTCAAATATGACCGCTGCTTTGATGATGTTTGTGCGGTGACGATTGAAGAAAGCGAGCCCTAGATGCGGATCGTAAGCAACGAAGCGATTCTTGGCCGGTACGTACCAGTCAGCGATCAGTGGCTCGATGCCGTCTATGCGGGCTTCACTCCCAATGGATACGCGCTCCGCTTTGGCAAGCAAGTTGGTGAGATGAAGTTTCTTCCCAGGGTCCAGCACCGCGGGAATAGACACATCCTTGCGCTTGGCGTCAGGCCGCAGAATGATGAACCTCGGGAGCCATCCACCCCCAACGTCGCCGGATGCCACGTTTTCAAGCAACCAAGTTTCGGAACTGGTAGCAAGGATGTTCGTCCTGGGAGCACCAGAGAACTCAATAGGCGGCGTATCCGCGCTCCTGTTGGTCTTACGGTAGGTGATGGGCTTCGGGATGCGAAAGTTATCGTGGCAGTCTGTGAGCCACGTTTTAGTGTCGCCCATTTTGCCGTTATTAAACGCCTGCATCTTCTCAGAGAACTCGCCCCACAGGTCCGCACCAAAGGGATTCTCGGCAAGTTTTTGCTTGAAGCCCATTCCACTACCCCAGGCAAATCCGGTTATGATTTCCCTGGTATCACAGATGGTGTTGAGCGTTTGCAGCGCGGTACCTCGTCCCCCGCCGCTTCCCGATAGGAGCAGTATCCACAGGTCCAGAGAGAGGCTGGTACCGCCGTACTTTATCGTGGTGCTCTTCTGATTCAGAATCGCGGAGAGCAGAAACATTGCAGTAAGTTCGTGGAACACTGTTGGCAATTCCCCGATGTCGGCATAATCGGTGTATGCGTCGATGAAGTCTGCGGTCGCTGGAGCATACGTGCTCGCGGTGGCACGGTTAGCGTTCTGATTGTTCTGAGCGTTCATGGCAGGTATTCCTTTGGTCCAACACTTTGACGGTCTCGGTTTTTCGAACGAGTATCGGCTGGCCGTTTTGAAAGTCGATTTGCACAGTTCCCCAAAAGCGCGACCGGCCAAGGTCGGCTAGGAGCTGAGGGATGGCTTCAGATTTGAGGACTGACATCGCCTACGAAGCCTGAATGGGCGACCAACCCTGCCGTGAAATCCGGTGAATCTCCGCTTGCGGGATCATCGTTCTGCGCCCCAAACGGATCACCCTCACTTCGCCGTTTTGAATCTTCTTTCTCATTGTGTGAGGCGAAATTCCCCCAAGATGTTCACTGGCCTGCTCGACGTTGTAGAGCGCCTGTAGCGCGTGCTTCTCTGATCTCTGCATAAATCTGCCTCCTTACAACCAAATACGCGTTCAGGTTAAGAAACAGGTTGAAGGTTGTCCATGATTACTGTAATATGCGCTTATGACCACCAAGCGTAAGTTACGCATGGAACGGCACACTTGGGGGGCAAACGCAGGCCAAGCGCTCATCGATTGGCTGAATTGCGGGGGCGACTATAGAGACCGGAAGCGTACGCTCGCCCATCGCAGGATCGAAGGATTGCTGCGCGAGTGGCATTCCCTTGTGTCACGTCCCGTTTCCTATTGGGATGAACAGGAATGGGACCGCTTGGAAGCGCTGCAAAGGGAGTTTTCGCGCTACAAAATGACGCCGCAGATCGATACGAAGAGGATGGGCAACTTGGGCATGCGCTTTACCTGGAACCCCGGACCCAGCGATGAGAGCAGGGCGGTGCTAGTCATTACCTTGCTGGGCGAGCGGGGATTGCTGTGGCGTGTGCGGCGCTGCGCAAGGGGAGGCCTTGAGGCCGTGTTTGCCGAACTAGCTGGCAAGCCGTCAGGCAAGACGGTGTGTGGCAGGTGGTTCTATGCGCGACGCCAGGATGAACGATTCTGTAGCCTTCTCTGCCGCCAACGCAGCTATGCACGCAAAACCAAAAACCCCGTAGCCAGGGCTAAACGCGCAGCCTACATGCAATCCTATCGAGCCACCCAGCGAGAGAAAGACGAAAGAGTCTTTGCACAGTTCGGACGCCAGAGGCCGAATCGAAGGCGCAAACGGGCTTAGGGCCTGGGATTTACGAGATCCGATGGAGGAAACGCATGATTGAAAATGAAAACAACTCTTTGGCCCAGGGAGCCGAAAACAGGCGCAAAACAGGCAAGTCTACTCGCGCCGCTCGTCTCGCAGAAATCGGCAAGGACACCCGCTTCAAGCCTGGTCAGAAATCGCCCAATCCCGCAGGCCGTCCACGCACCGCGAAGTTTAGCGAAGCGATGCGCAGCTTGCTGGCCGAGGTCGGTCCATCGGGCGAAACAAATGCTGAGCTGCTCGCCAAGGCGTGTTTCAAAAAAGCGATGGGTGGAAGCGCACGTCACCAGGAATTGGCGCTCAGCTATGTTGAGGGAAAACCTCCACAGGCGTTCGAGTTGAGTGGTCGAAATGGTTCATCAATTGAGATCGCCAACATGACCGATGCCGAACTTACTGCCCGCATGGCTGAATTGTTAGGAATATCGCTATTGCCAACGGTGCCGCCAAATGACGAGCCTGCGCTCCCAGCGATTACTCCAGCAGCCGCACTGCCCCCGGTTGCCACGGCGATTGATAATTCCACCCTCGCTGCGTGCGTCGAGATAATTCCCACTGCCATAGCGCCAGCACCAGCACCCGCAGATGTGACTGTGGCTAAGACTCAAACGCCCGTGTCCACAGCGCCGCAGGTCGAGCCGCTAAGCGACGCTGGACGTGATCAGGCTTATTTCCTGTACACCACCGGCACTATTGTGACTGGGCCCGCAATTGAGCCGAACACCTCAAGCAAAGCGGCGGCGAACGCGATTGTGATACCGTAGGGAGCCCCGCACTAACCCGCACGTGTGATCGCAGCGTTGCCCATTGTGGCGTGGTTCGCTCATGATCTAGAGTAATCCGTATGAGGACCGCACGAATGTTCGACGTGAAGCGGATCGTTGCCCACGGTGGGCTTGTTCGTTTCACCCACAAGAGTGCTTTGGCAACCCTCGTTTCTGTTGACGGACACTCGTTCTCTCAACTCGATAGGCGCACATACGATGCCTTTCTGAGGACAATCGCTCCCCAGCTATCGCGCACGGAATCGGGTTCGGTAGAAACCGGTGATTTGGTTATCTGGTGGAAGCAATGAATGTAGGCAGCCCGAAGCCCGCATAATTTCGCCCAAGGCCCCGTCCGAATTTTCAAAGGAAAAGCAGCATCGGAGGTTAAATTTCAACCTGATCTACCACGAAGCAACGAATCTGGAAGCCGCGAGTGCGCGCCGAGTGGGAGCGGCTGCGATGCGAGGTTGCAACCAGGATTAAAATGGGGCTCTGACCTCGAGTGGGATTCGATTGAAAAGGCGTTGGAAATGGAGCGTTCTCATGGCGCTCTCCAGAGCACGTTCTTGTCCTTGTCAAAGAGGATGAGAGAAGCCGCGGATGTCTTATGCTTTTCGCCCGTGCGCGACGTGAGCAGATCGGTTACTCCGAGAGTCGCAGCGAATCCGTCCGCGTCTTGAACGAGTACGCGGCTGGCAGCAATACTGTCCGCCTTAACTTCTCCTAGTTCGAGAGTTATTGGACTATTTCCCTGAGCGTCCAACAACTGCAGCGCGGGGCCGATGCTCGAACCGTCGGTTTCCATGAAATAGCCTCGCGCACGCTCTTGCTCGTCAAACACGCTAAATCCAGGGATAGCGCTCCGTGGATCATGCTGGACGAGCCGAAAAGTTTCCATACTCGTGCCGCCGCTCACCGCGACTCTTTTCTTCCCCTTCTCATCAAAAATGATCAGTTCGGCAACAGCGGGAAAGCCTGGAGCTGTACCCGCAGGCACGGTCATCGAAAGTCTAGCGCGTACATTCCCGCCGTCGTCTCTCAGAATGAATTCATTCGCCTCAATGATTTTCTTCGATGGCGCCTGCCCCATGACAATCAACGATACGGAGGCAGTCAGTACGGCCAACCCGAATCGTTTGAGTCGGCGGTTCTGTCTTTCCAATTCTAGGAGCCTATTTTGAATGACTTCGAGGCCATCGAAATGTGACCGCATGATTGCCTCCTCGTGGGATCGGGCCGTTCAAAGCCAGGAAATGATCGCGTCGGAAAACTATACAGCACCTGCTCTCTCGGCCCGTGTATTCCTCGGCTGACAGTAGTACGAAGGTAACGTATTGCCGTGCGATGGAATGCGTCAGACTATGCCGTTGGCGGAAGGGCTGAACCGCATAGACAGGACGACAATGAAAACCGATACCCTCACACGACAACGCTACGAGCAAACGCTCGCCCAGTGCGGACACAGCCTGTAACCGCGAATCCGGGGTGGATACTTCAAGCCGCGCTTGCAGAGGGACAACGACAGACACAGTGAGTGTGCGATAAAATTGCGTCCCGCATTTTTTGGTAATGCGAAGTTGCGCGACGGTTTAGGGTTGCGCGTAATGGTCCCGGTTGTTACACTCGCGGGGATTGAACCATGAGACGTTCGCTCCACGTTCCTATCGCTCCGGGAAGAACATTTGGAGCGTGGGTGTGTCTGGTAGCCGTCGTGATGCTGTGGGTGCCCATGGGGGCGGCGGCGTGGCAAGCGAACGGAATGGCCTGCTGTGAAGCCGGCATGTGCGTAGCGCATGGACATTCTAGGACGAATCAACCCAAACCACAGGAGTCAGCACCCAGGGAATCACTGATGAACTATGCGCGCCATGGCGATAGCGGAATCGTAAACTGCACAATGTCCTGTGGCTACGACATCAGTTCCTCCCTCAGGACGGCTGTGATTTTTGTGCTGCCAGTTCCCGCGGCCATTTCCGAACCAACTCAGGCTTCGGCTGCACTCGCCACCTTCGCGCCAATGGCTTTTGTTCCGTCGTATGACCCACTTTCTCCCCCTCCTCGTACATCTCACTTCTCCCTGTAATTTCACTCCTTGTCGTGAATTGAAACTCGTTCCGGGTCCATTGGATCCGCGGCGGACACGTTCCGCTATTCAACGGAGAAAATCGATGTTGCAGCGCATTTGGCTTTTTCTGTTAGTTGCACTTCTATCTGCCATCGGAGTGTCCGCCACCGTGTTTGGAACGGTACGCGGAATCGTGCACGATCAGCAACACCGCCCCGTCTCAACGGTCAAGGTCGTATTGAAGGCGGAAGATTCGGAATACATACAGACCACGCAAACAAACATAGACGGTGAATTCATTTTTGACTCGGTACCGGTAGGACAATACAAGGTGACCGTGTCGAAATCCGGGTTCGCCACGCAGGAAATGCGAATGACGGTGCTATCCGGTACAGCTCCGATTCTGCATCTCGAATTGACGGTGGCGACGCAAGTGCAGTCTGTCACGGTATCATCCGAGACGCTGCCCGCACAGACGGAATCCATCACGCCGACGACGCTCACAACACGCGAGGAGATCGCCCTAACCCCGGGCGCGTCGAAATCGAACAGTTTGGCAATGATTATCGATTACGTTCCAGGCTCGTACTACACGCATGACCAGCTTCACATGAGGGGCGGACACCAGGTGAGCTGGCTGATCGACGGCGTCTCGATTCCGAACACGAATATCGCCAGCAATCTAGGGCCGCAGGTCAATCCCAATGATATCGATGTGCTGGAAACCATGCGCGGAAGTTATTCGGCCGATTATGGTGATCGCACCTACGGCATCTTCAATGTGGCCCCGCGTACCGGCTTCGAGAGCAACAACGAAGCCGAATTGGTCTTGAGTGCAGGCAATTTCTACCAAACCGACGACCAATTGAATTTCGGGAGCCATACCGACCGGTTCGCCTACTACGCGAGCCTGAATGGCAACCGCACCGATCTGGGCCTGCAGACGCCCACTTCGGCGGTGATTCACGATCAGGCGAACGGATACGGTGGCTTTACGTCCATGACCTACAACTTGGATTCCGCCGATCAATTGCGGCTTGTCGCGCAACTTCGTCAGGACTACTACCAGGTTCCCTTTGATCCGAACGATCCCAATACCGCGGGGCAGTTTCTGAGCGACTCCAATAAAGAGAAAGACGGCTATGTTCTCTTTTCCTGGGTGCGTACCTTCAGTCCCGGTCTGGTGCTTACCGTCTCGCCGTTCTATCACTATAACAGCGTGAACTATGCCAGCAGTCCCTACGATCAGCCGAGTTCGGCAACTGAAAATATAGCCGCCAACTACGAAGGCGGTCAGGCAAATCTTAGTTGGATCAAACGGCGCAACAATTTGCGGGCCGGCGTTTACGGCTTTGCGGAACAAACGAGCCAGCTGTTTGGATTGCTTTGCAATTCCCCCGGACAATGCCAGAACGTCGAACCTCCTGCCACCGTGAGCCCGACCGGGGGCCAGGCGGCCGTTTATCTTGAGGATCAGTTCAAACTGACCTCATGGCTGTCGTTGGATGGTGGCGTTCGCCAGACGCACTATTCCGGCCCCGTGGTAGAGAATGCCACTAGTCCCCGCGTCGGTGGCTCCCTCCGGATACCCAAACTGAATTGGGTGTTCCGGGCATTTTATGGACATTTTTATCAGGCTCCGCCGCTCGTAACCGTCTCCGGTCCACTACTGGACGCCGCCAACAATCAGAATTTGGGCTTTATACCCTTACATGGGGAACGCGACGAGGAGCATCAGTATGGCGTTACGATCCCTCTTTGGGGCTGGACCCTCGATGCCGACAATTTTCTGACTCGCGCTAAAAACTTTTTCGATCACAACAATTTCAATAACTCCAATTTGTTCTTTCCCGTCACCATTCAGGGCGCGCGCATCAGCGGTTGGGAGCTGACGCTGCGGTCACCACAGATTTACAGGCGCGGACAGGTCTACCTGACATATTCCAACCAGCTTGCCTTAGGCTTCGGCGACATCAATGGCGGGCTCACGGATTTTTCTTTCGGCGATGGCTACGGCTTCCTCGACCACGACCAGCGCAATACTCTCCATATTGGCGGCAACATGAACCTGCCTTGGCACAGCTACGCCTCTACGGATGTGTACTACGGGTCTGGCTTCACGAACGGTTCGCCGCCGCCAAGTCACCTGCCGGGACACACGACGTTTGACCTGACACTCGGCAAGGAGCTTGGTGAGAAGTTCTCGCTCTCCGTCACGGGGTTGAACGTCTCCAATCGCCGCGTGCTGCTGGATAATAGCTTCACCTTCGGCGGGACTCACTACAACAATCCCAGAGAAATTTTTGTTCAAGTTCGCTACCGCTTTCACTACTGATGGTAGCGTCACCTGCGGTGCTGCTTGTGGATTCCCCTCCGGCAGTCAGCCATGCGCGATGTTGGGGGTATGGTGATCGAGCCCCAAACCGATGCATTCGAGGACAGCGCAGCCACCATGCTGAATGTCGGCTGGCAGTTGGACGAGATCGCCCGCCATTTCAACGTGACCTCGGAACAGGTGGTTCTTGCCATTCGGTTACATACTCGCCAAGAACGAGAACTGCTGTCCAAAATCCAGCATCCGGATCGTCGCACTGACACTCCGCCCGAAGCTCCCAGCATGCCTCGCAATATCACTTCTTGATACGGAGTTCCGACCCCAAACTTTCATCTGTGCGGCGACGCTTCCAGCCGCCCCCCAGTGACGTTCTGCGACTATCAGATGGAACCTAGGCCCACAGTGAGGTCCCACAGGCCAGAATGCAACACTACGGCGAGGTTTGCCCTTTTGCGGCTATCCGAAACAAAAGACCTTACGGGCGATCTTTCAGGAAAAACGCAACAGAATGGATACTTCGTTGCATCGTGAAGCCACCGCTTTAATTAGGCGCTGGTGGTACTCGTTATTCTGATGGGCATGTTGAAAGGCGGAGAGGTCAACTATTTTACCCAACTGCGCAGTGGTGTGGGCTTATCTCCAACGTATACGGGTGGTGGAAAGTAGCTGCCTGACGACATCCGATTCCAGATCTTGTAGAGATTCTTCTTCAACCTCTTTTCAAAATCCTCAATCGTTTGCTCATCAACCCCTGCTGCTCCTTTGTTCGCTTTCACTCGCTTGTATGCTTCCCAGACCTCCCATTTGGAAATACAGAACGGCTTTGCCTCACTCATCGGGCTCCTCCCATTGCTGGTTGGCTCATTGAATCAGGCTCCTTGACACAACGTCTTCGCTCCATCCCTTTATCGGGGACTTCATTGCTACTACACGTTGTTCCGCCTCTGAGACTCCGCATCCGTACTCTCGCCCTCGTGGTTCTTCCACTTGTGGCTTCTCCGTTTGCATCGAAGTCTCAGGTTCCCACGTTCCGCTCAACCGCCTCTTTGGCAAGCTCAGGCCACCTCTCATGCCGGATGCCGCTCCGCCCGTAAGCAGGTTTCGTCGGAGCTACTCCCGCAGTAACTTACCCCCCGCGGTTTTGACATCGTCTTTAACGTTTCGACACTTCAGCAGTGGTTCCCTTGCGGTCCTCTTCTTGCCTGTCACCTGACCTGGTCGTTGCCGGGCCTTTTCCTTCCGCGTTCACGACCATAGCTTTTGACTACAGCCGCCGAAGGTGGTTTGGAACCTGTTCCTGTAAACCGGTCCGAGGGGCCTACCCTCATCAGTCAAGCAGTTGCGCACTACTCAGCTTTTCTCCTTTCGTGCTCGTGGCACACATAAATCGCGTTATCGGACACTTGATTTTGGGCGGATTCATTCGTTGGATACCTCGTTTATCGCCCTTTAGAACAGGCCTGCGAGCGCCGTATTGACCGCCTTGCCGGTCTGCTCATCCGTAGGGACCGCGTAGATGGCCGTGGACGCGATGTTCTTGTGTCCGAGAGCCTGCTTCACGATGGTCAGGTGAACGTTGCTCGCAACCAGGGCAAAGCCAAGTGCGTGTTTGAGGCAATGCGGGTGCCTTCTGTCGGCTGGAAGCCCCGCGCGATCCGCAATTGATTGGAAGGCGCGAAAGAACTGCGAGCGGTGAATCCTTCCGCCTTTTTGCGACACGAAAACAAAATCACTGGCGTCCCTTCGCTCCGCCAGCCATGCCCGCAGGACTCGCTTTTCCGATAGGAGCGGTTGCCCTGGATGATCGGAAAGGGGTTGTACCGTTCGCAAGCTGCCCTTTAGACGGCGGATCGTGACTTCGCCGTTTTTCATGTCCACATCGGACAGTCGCAAGTCGCACACCTCGCTTGCGCGCATGCCGTGCCGATACGCGAGCACAATCATGGCGAGGTTGCGCTTCGATTCGCTTGCGATTTTAAGAACCTTCAGAATTTCCTCCGGCGTGAGAGCTTTCCGAGAGTGCGACCGTTGGAGGGGATGAATTACACTTTGCGTAGCCATTGCTCAAGTCTCCTTTGAGTCGTGGTCAGGGGCGTGTCGGTGCTGATTACACCGGCGCGTCCCGTTTACTACTGCTTTTTCAGGTACGCATCAATCGCACGGCGAACGATCTCGGCAACTGGTGAGCCGAGTTCCTTCGACCGGGTTTCAAGCTTCTTGAGTTGGTCTTCTCTGACGTACAGATTGATGCGCTTCTTCATATACAGCACTATACTCCTATATACGTATATCTGTCGATCCCGAAAGTAAGGCGAAGAGACAGGAAACGTCGATAGGCTTTGAAATCTGAGTGGGTTGGGATACCTCGCACACGACCCCTCGCGGGGCCGTTGGTCCCCGCGCGGCCCCCAACCCGCGCCATACAGTAAAGCCCCGCCAGCGCAGGTCAATGGGCCATAGATTACTCTCAGTACTTCGGACCAAACCGAAACAGCAGGATACCCCTCGGTCGAAACACGGGCATAGTCGCTGCCTTCATCGTTGACCCCAGCCGTGCTGCGGTGAGTTGGTGGAATCCTAAAGCTGGTTGTGTGCTCGACCGTCAGGCGGGCTGCTTCCAAACTAACCTGCCATTTGGTGGTTCCAAACACCAGCTTCGAACCAAGGGCAGTACGGACATCTTGCAACAGCGGATGTTACGATTCGTGTAGCCATGTCAGCCTCCCACACGGGGTTGATTGGTTAGGGGCGTGTCGGTATTGGACCCACCGGCGCGTCCCGCTTTTAATCTACAGGTGCAACTTGGGGTCCAGGAGTCCTTTCAGGTCCACTTTCAGTTGCTGATACGAATCGCCCTTTCCGCGCTTGAGCAAGTCGGGGTAGGTCTGCTCCAACCACCCATGAAAAATCGAAACATCAGCAGTGGTGTGTTCCTTGGGTGCACGCTCTTGCCATAGCCGACGCACTTGAGCTATGCGAATTGATTCGGAATCTTTGCTTGCCATCTGACCCTCCCAACCAAGCGTGTCACTGTTGAATTCAAATCCGGTTTTCCCTAATCCTTCGCTGTCTACGCCAACTCAGCATGTAGTAGCGATGATATTCCCGATACTCTGGCGTGCTTCGATACTTGCGGTCAGATGTACGCTTGTTCCGGCAACGGTGGTTCGCGCACCAATTGCATTCATGGTGGTGCCGTCGCAGCGCTGAAGCGGGGACAGGGCGCTCCTTGCAAATCCTGCAAAGCTCAGGCTTCTTGGTGCCGGTTGGCTTCGATACGGCCATTTTCAGCCTCACGTTTTACTGAGGATTCGGCGAAGCCGAAGCAGTAAGTTCCAGAACGATAAAAACATGATCAGGGTTGGCCGCCAACCTTCATTAACTTCCACTGCGAGCAATTTCTGAATATCCTGCTGACTCCCTGAAATCATTCGGGTGTTTGTGGCATCCTTCGGTCTTAAGGTGGAAAAGCCCCCGGCGCTTCCGCAACAACGGCCCGGAGGCTTCTTAAGTAGAGCAGAGCAGCGGGATTAATTGCCGGTATGCTCCAGCCAATGCTTCAAGTGCTTCGCGCATGCCTCGGCGCTGGACTGAAAATTACTGGACCCACCTTTCCGCACGTTGTATGCCCAGACAACTGCATTCGTCTTCGCATCCACCAACGTGACGCTTGCCGTTTGCGATCCTTCAATACCGGCGCAATAGGCGAAAAGGCAACGTGCGACTTTGCCTCCCGTAGATTCGGGCTTCTGTTCCACTGGCGCGGCGGAAAGGATGTAGTCAGCCGCTTCCGGCGTCTGGACCATTTGCGCGTGCACATCCTTCTTAGTGAATGCGCCCGCGAGATAGGACTCGAAGCCATTTTGCGGAGCGATGTAGATTTTGGGGTTAGGGGCCTGTGAGTGGCCTAGAACAGGAACGAATACCGCGAGCGCTGCGATGCAGAGCAATCTCTTCATATGACACCCTCCTGGTGGTGCTGAACAACGCTACGAATCTTTTCCACAAATGGGCAATGGTACGTGGTGGGTCATTCATTCTAAAAGCTACCTGGTCGATGGGACTGTTCTTCAAATTTGTTCGTCATCACGACACCCCCAGCCAGTTTCAGCATGGCGTGTTTGCGGCACAGCGCATGGTACGATGAGCGACATGCCCGCTCAGCTCACGTTCCTGGACAAGGTAGAACGAACCCTCAAAGCTAAGCACACCTCGAAGGCTGATAAGGCTATACATGCAATCGGGCTCCGGGTACGGCACGGATACCTGGATAGCCGCTACACTAGCCGGGCGGAAGCGGCAAGAGCTTTCAGGGCGTTAGTTGAGCGGGACGAGACCTGCAAATCGTTCGTTCTTAGCCGACGCACTTGAGCTATGCGAATCGCTTCGGAGTCTTTCCTGCTTGCCATGTGACCCTTCTTCTTTGCCCTCGATGCGGCCATCTTCAGCCTCGCTTCTTGCGTGCAATGTATTCGGCCAAAGCCATGCGAATCACCTGCGCGGTTTTGAGACCTTGCGGGCGGCCCAGGGCTTCGAGTTGCTTCAGGGTCTTGGTATCCAGGTAGACGTTGGTGCGTTTCAGCATGGGTATAGCATACACACGTTGTCTGCTTTGGCAATGGTACTTTGGTCCAGTGGGTAAGGGCGCTGAGGCTAGGCAATCGAATATCGTGCTTTTGAGCTAGCCCTCCACGGTCCCATTTATTAACCTACGAATCGCCCAGCGGAGGTTGCATCATGCACAAAACGAGGTTGGACAAGCTACGCCGCGCTGAGCAGGATCCGAAAAAAGATTGGGAACAGGCTGTGCAAGCAGTTCGTGTTGCCAACGACGCAGTGACTCAAGCCTACCAAAAGTATCTGGAGGCCCGCAAAGCCATCGCTGAGGCAACTGCTGGTCCGGGTAACGGTAAGGCGCTGTCGGCGAAAGCAGGCTAAGGCTGTGAACTAGGGTGCTACTGCTCAGACGCTATGACCGAGTTTTATCACTGCTTAAATGTCGAAAGGTGATGCCGTTAATCGGCACAGGAAAAAGGAAGTGTCCCTCTTGCGGAGATGAGGGCGGAGAAGTACTTCCTTCAGAGCGCGTCAGGCAGGGCCTCAAAGCTGGCGTTTACCACAAGATTGATCCGAACACAGGAAAGCGGGCGAAGAAGAAACGCTGACGACTGTCGGTAGGGACCCTAGCGCCTAAAGCGGCGTAGCTTTCCCGTGTTTAACAGCTTATAGCGTTCCTCTGGCTTCGCATCCCATAGCTTGAGCAGAGTTGGGACGCTTGAGTCCTCTATCACGTCAGCGGCACCTAACAAGGAGTCATTGGCGTCTTTGCGATCTTTATGCGGATCATCGGTGTTAAATATTCTCAAAAGGACGCCTTCAGGCGAAAAGACATACATTCCCCGGTACCCAGGGTCCACGTTATAGCCTTGTTTCGTCGGGTCTGCTATAGGAGTAAAAGCGGCTTCAATTTTGTAAGTTCCAGGCATACGCTTACGCTATAACGCAGCTAAGTACCACGCAAGTAACGCTTTGGGCTAAGCTGCTATGCTGCTCGAATGGTTCTACCGAAGATAGGCTCTCACATCCGCTTCAGGCTCTACATGGGCAGGGATGTAGACGGCGTGGTTCGGGCGATTCTGAAAACTACCTCAGGTGTGCGGTATCGCGTGGAATATGGAGCTGGACCCTACGTTGCGACGATTAACCCTGACCAGATTATCTCGCCCGGTGAGCGAGACGCGCCAAAGGATGTTGAGTTTTAAGGCTAGGCGCGGTTCGCTTTGTTGAAGGCGTCTACGAACGCTTGTAGTACGGGCTTGTCGTAGAGAGGTTGCCGCCGACCACCTGGTTCAAGTCCGATTCCGACAGCACCTTTGGCGGTTCGGGCGAAGCCGTTTTGACTGATTCCACTATTTCTTCAGGCTTCTTGATTTCTTCTTCAGGCTTCTTAATTTCGTCACTCATGTGATTGCTCCTTGATTTGCATTACCGAGGTGGGCCGAACTGCTGAGGGGACGCTACGCTGCGAAGCATACTCCCCACTAGCGCGGGAATCTAGTCGTGAAGGGGAGCTATTATGGACTATCCGCGTTCTACGCCTTTAGTCAAATACAGGCAGTACGCAAACAGCCCAACGATAAGCGCGGGGAGCGCGACAGTGAAGATAATTACGAGGTCCATTGCGTGCGGGAAGGTTAGTAGTACCGGGCGCTCCGGGGGAATACAGTGTTTGCTGGGCGAAACCTTACGAAATAAGGTCCAACTTCAGGTCCATTTAAGGCTTCCGAAAAACAGATAAGTGGCGACTTTAAGGAACTTTGTTGCCTTTAATTTCAGCGAAAATTTAGGGGCAATCGAGGGGGCAATCCTACTCGCGTCACGAGTGGGTAGGTGCAACGATCCAGACGACTTAGATTGACAACGCTTGACTGTCAGAGTCTGGAGTCCTACCAATTGGACGACCTCCCAGCGGGGAGGAACAAAAAGGAATCGCGGCACGTCCGGATCTCCCGGCAGCCACGATTCAACCTATCTAATTTAATAGGGGATGTGCGGGGCGTCAACCGAGCGGTGGCTATGGATTTTAGGCCGATAGCTAAATTGCTGACGCCGGGGCAAGTTGGGCACTGCGGTGCTGTGCCGCTACAAGAAAACTATGGCGCGGCGTCGGCGGGGGATTTTGCTGGCGCCGGTTTTGCGACCGCCGGAACCATTTGGCCTTTCTCCATTTTGAATTGTTCGCCGCCCCAATGGATGCGGTTGGAGGCGAAGCTGGCTAGCCAGACGGCGAAATAGATGGCGTCGCGGAACGGCACGAGCCAGAGTTTCCGTCGGAGGACGTCGTCGCCAACGCCCCAAATGCCGACCGTCCACGCCATGACCAAGCGCAGGACCAGATAGGCCAGCAAATACGACGCTGCGATCCACTTTGCCGGCGCTATCAGTGCGGCGAGCATGGCCCACGGCAGACCGTGCGTGAAGATCAGGCCGGTGTACGAAAGCGGACGGCATAGTCGCACGGTGCGCGACCAGCGCACTTGATGGTTCCAGAATCCGCTGGGGCTCTGCGCCGGATACATGGTCCACACGGATTCGCGCGAGAGCAGCACCTCGCCTCCCGCTTTCGCGATGCGGTGACCCAGTTCGTAGTCATCGGAGTGCATGTTGGCAATGGCTTCGAAGCCGCCGATCTTCTGCACCCACTGCTTCGTCGTGACGACGGACGCGCCCAGCGCGAATGTCATTCCTTCCATCCAATTCGCCACCAAGACGCCCGCGAAAAAGTCGCTGGATGCGCCAATGGCTTCGAGTTCGGCGCCAAGGCTTTTCTGCGTGATGCCGCGATAGAAGGAAGTAACGGCGCCGGTCTTCGCATCCGCGAAGGGTGCAACGACCTCGCGCAAATAATTCGGCGCTACGCGCACATCGCCGTCGGTCAGCACCAGAGTGTCGTGACGCGCTTCCCGGGCCAGCGCGATCAGATTGTTGACTTTCTTGTTCGCGCCGATTTGTGGTGCGCCGGTGATCAAGCGGATGTGCAGCGCCGGATATTCCGCCGCCAGGCGTCGGATCAGCGGGACGGCGGGATCGTTTTCGTCAATTGCCGCGAAGAGAATTTCGCATTCGGGATAGTCCTGGCGGCAAAAACTGGAGAAATTTTCATACGACGCGAAATCCACGCCTTTGACGGGTTTCAAAAGGCTGACCTGTGGCGTGTAGGCCGTTGGCATGCGTCGCCGCTCTCGACGAAAAAATCGCGCCGCTGCAATGATCGCGGTGACGTAGTACGCGAGCGGCGCTGCCGCGACTACTAGGACTGCATCTCGCCAACCTTGGTGCATTCGGCTCCAGACTATTTCTGAACTTCGCTTTCCGGTAGATCTCTGCGCATCGCAATCCGTCCTTCGCCGACTAGTTCGTAGGGAATGTTGCGCCAAACTGTGCGCTGCCCCACATAGCTCGCGCACCACACAAAAAATCCCAGCAAATCCCGGATGAGGTATAACCACGAGGCATCGCGGGCGCGCGGGTCGCGTGTCACACCCCACCCGATTACCAGGTCTTCGATCAAGCGGTTCCCGATGGCGATGACGAGCAGACTGACGCCCAGCCAAATTCGTCCCAACGCGGCGGCAGCCAAAAATCCGAGAATGCCATACGGAATCGCAAAAATAAGGCCGGAGCCCAGGTGCCCCCACGGCCGCGACCATCGTGTTGATTTGGCCCACCGCACTTCATGTTCCCAGACGCGGCGAAACGTCAGCGGCGAGACCACATGATCGATCACATGACGGGACAGCACCACGCGATATCCGGCCTTTTCGATCAAGTTTCCGATGACAAAATCGTTCGCGAAGCATTCTCCCAGAACGCTGTAGCCGCCAACCTTGTCCAGTGCGTCCCGCCGCACGACGATTGTTGGCCCGAGTCCAAACTTCATCCCTTCGAGCAGGTTGGCCGTCACCACACCGGTGGTCATCTCCACCGACATGCCGATGGCGTGCACCGCCGACCAGAAGCCGCCAACGTTTTTCCCACGGTAGACGCAAGTGAGCATGCCGACGTTCGGTTCGAGCAGCGGCGCCACCACTTCCCGAAGATAATTTGGCTGCACCTCAACGTCGCTGTCGCTGGTAACCAGAATATCGTGCGCCGCAAGTTCCGCCATTTTATAGAACGAATACGACGGCGGGTTTGGCCATGGCGGACGCCCCGTCACGATCACCTGGGTGCGAATCTGGGGATAGCGCGCACAAACTTCGCGGACGATGGGGAGCGCTTCGTTTTCTTCCGTGTCTGCCGCAAAAAGAATTTCGAATTCGGGATAGTCCTGGCGAAAAAAGCTTTCGAGGTTTTCTTTCAACCGGGCTTCGCGACCATGAACTGGCTTCAACAAGGAGACCGCCGGTAGCCGAGTCGCTACGATCTCGGAAGCACGGAGCTGGCGCCGCGCGTCGCGATGAAACTTGGCCGCCCCGAGCAAGGCCAGCGCTAGAAACACGCAGGAAGAAAATGTGCCGGCAATCGCGATGCCCAAAGGAATGTATGCGATCCACACGCGGGTCAGTCTCCGCGCCGTGTTCGCTTACGGTTGGTTCGCGAAAGGAGCATTTCGATACATGGAATCATCAGGAAAATGATAATCCATGGAACGATGCGGGTCGAGGGCGCGATGGGAAAGTGTTAAGCGATGGCTGCGCCGGTGCGCCGGCCGTCGCAATCCGTCGCACTCTGCTCGCCTGGTCTCTTACGACGCCAGTCGCACGTCGAACTCAATTCTGACTTCGTCTTTGGCCCGGATGCCCGCTTTGCCGGGTGGCTTGATGCCGAAGTCGGTCTGTTTCACGGAGGTCTCGCCGGTGTAACGGCCGTCCTTCAGCGTCACTTGTACCGTGACTGGATGAGTCTGCCCGCGTAGCGTCAGATTCCCGCGCAGCGTCCACCGCCCCTGGCCGATGGACTCCGCGCTCGTGGACTTGAAAACGATGTCCTGGTGATGCTCGCTGTCGAGCACTTCCGATCCCAGCATCGTTTTCTGTACTTCGGCGCGATCGTTCTCGGAAGCGTCCTTGTCGATCACGCGCAGTTCTTGCGGATTCAGATGTATTTCAACTGCCGGATGCGAGCCCGGGTCTGCCGTACCACTGTGAATTGGGGCGCGCACTTCGTGTTCGTGTCCCAGTCCTGAGAGTGCGCCCGTCTTGCCAACGTGGATCGTCAGCGTTGACTTCTGCGTGTCGATACTACGTTGCTGGGCGCTCACGCCCAGCGCGTACACTAAACTCGCTGCCGCCGGGAATACCCATCGACGCATCGCTCACCTCAAACTGAATTTCGCGCTCAAGAGTCCAGTTTCCATCGTGCGCGCAATTCGCGAGGCTCGTGTCGCGGGATGGTCAATTTATTGGAGAATCAATGTAGCAGCCGCTTTCCGAAGCGGGCGCCTGGGAGCCTATGTTGGCAACACTCGCGTGCCCTTAAGGGCAGAGTCAACGCCTGACTTGTTGGATTACCGAAAACCGGCCCACCACTCGCCTTTCGAGGGCCGAGCGCTAACTCCGCGGCCCGTGCTAAACTTTCTGCACATGTGTCGGAACTCGCAAACTCTGTCTCGGCCTCTTGAGGGTCCGCTGAAGGCATGAGCGCTTCCATCGGCCAGCGCCTCTGGCCTTCTCTTGCCGCAATCTTTCTTCTCTGGCTGGCGATTTTCGTGCCTGGCTTGCCGCATCCTTCTCTCTTTGACGACGCTGACGGGGCTCATGCGGAAGCGGGTCGTGAGATGCTCACGCTCCACGACTGGGTGACGCTTCATGAGAACGGTATTCGCTATCTCGAAAAGGCGCCGCTTCCCTATTGGGCTATGGCGGTCAGCTTTCGCCTGTTTGGCGTGAGCGAATCGTCGGCTCGGCTTGCGCAAGGGCTCGGTGTCCTGCTGGTGGCGTTCCTGCTGGTACAGATGGGCCGCCGGTTTCTTTCCGCCGAAGCTGGATTCTGGGCTGGAGTCGTTTGCGTCACCTCGTTCGGGCCTTACCTTTTTACACGCATCCTGATCCCTGATTTGCTGGTTGGCTTGTGGATCGGCCTGGGACTCTATTTTTTCCTGCAAGGGTGGCAAGAGCAGCGGCCGTCGCTGTGTTCCTGTTGGGGGCTCGCCGCAACCGTTGCGCTCAACGTGCTCACCAAAGGGCTGATCGGCCTTGTTTTTCCGTGCGCGATCATTTTCGTGTTTTTGTTGCTGGTTGGTGACCTCCGCCATCTCTTGAAGATGCGGCTCATCTCCAGCACGTTCATCTTTCTTCTCGTGGCCGCGCCTTGGCATATTCTCGCGGCTCTGCGCAATCCGCCCGCGGGTCAAGCGAAGGGATTTCTGTGGTTTTATTTCGTCAACGAACACTTCTTGCGTTATATCGGCAAGCGCTACCCGGTCGATTACGGTACGTTCCCGCTGGTGCTGTTCTGGGGCATGATTTTGGTGTGGCTCCTTCCTTGGAGCGCCTTTCTGCCCCAAGCGGTTCGCCAAGTACGGTTGCGCCTGCTTCGAACGGCGGAGACTCGCAAATCGCCTGAAGCGGCCTTGCTGCTCTTCTTTGTTTGGGCGATCCTGATTCTTTTGTTCTTCAGCTTTTCGACGCGGCAGGAGTATTACCTTGCGCCCGCTCTTCCGGCGCTCGCATTGATTTTGGGAAGCTGGCTTGCCCGTGAATCGGAGTCCGCTTACGGGAGCGATCTGGCGCGGGCAGGCCGAGTCTCCGCCACAGTTTTTCTCGTTGTCGGGCTGCTTATATCCGCGGTCACGTTAACGCTCGCGCTGATTTCGCACGCGCCGCAGCCGGGCATGGAACTCGCCGACTTACTTAGCAAGAATACCGACGCTTACGTGTTGTCGCTCGGCCACTTCCTGGATCTCACTGGGAGCGCGATGAGCCTTTTCCGCGGGCCGCTGGTTGGCACGGCGATTGCCTTTTTCTTCGGCGGCAGCCTGAGCTGGCTGTTGCGCCGCCGGGGCTCGCCCCGCGAGGCAAACTGGGCGCTGGCGATGATGATGATTGTGTTCATCGAGTGCGCTCACGTAGCGCTCGGTGTGTTCGCTCCGGTGCTCGGTTCGAAGCCGCTGGCCGTGGCCATGCAGCGCGAACTTCAGCCCAGCGACCAGATCGTCTGCGACGGCGAATACGCGAACGCTTCATCGGTGAATTTCTATACCGGACGGCAGATGCTGATCTTCAATGGGCGCATCAACGGATTGTGGTACGGCTCATTATTTCCCGACGCCGCCCCGATCTTCATCGACGATGCACAACTGGCCCACGCGTGGACGGGACCGGACCGAATTTACTTCGTGACCGGGGGCGATGATCGGCGTGCCTATCTCGAAAAGCTTGGTCCCACATACGAACTGGCGAGGGCCGGGGGGAAGTTCGTCTTCACCAACCGGGCCAACTGGATCGGTAGCAGTAAACCCTAGCGTCGAAGCTTCTGGGGAAATCCCACTCAGCCTAGTTTGGCGACACCGACTGGAGCGTCTGTGCTACCGGTTTCCCACCATCTGCGGGCCAGTGTCAACTCAGCGCGACGAGCGCCACGCCTGCGCAAACCAACGCGACTCCGGCCCAGCGGCCCGCGCTGATCTTCTCCCCGAGAAAATACTTGGCGGCTAGCGTGCCAAAAACATAGGGATTCAGAGCGGAGGCTGGGATCACCAAGGTGATGGGCTCCCAGGAAAGCAGCAGCAACAAGAGGTAGAACGAGGCGGCGAGCAGCGGTATGCCGGTCCAGAACCAGGCATTACGGAGTGCGCACCCGAGAAAGATCAGCACTTCGCGGGGACGCAACTTGGCCGGCTCCCCGACGATTTTCATGGCGTGCGTGATGATGATCTCGCCGCCCGTGCTGCATAGGATGAACAATGTGAACAGCACGACGCTGCGCATTACGCCGCTACCTGCTGAGGTACGACATCGGTGGTGCGTGGCTTGGTGAGGCCGACTACCAGTACTCCGACGCAGATCAGGAACACACCGACCCAACGCCTGGGCGAAACGCTCTCATGGAGAAACACGACCGCCAGGAACGTGAGCAGCGCGTAGCCGAAGGCCCCCGCGGGCATCACGTAGCTGTAGTCCGCCCAGCTCATCAACATCATGTAGCTGGCGGTGAAGCCAATGAGGAAAAAGATCGCCAGCCAGATCGTGGGGCTGGCCACCGTGAGCAGGAAGGCGTGCTGCAGACCAGCCCAGGAAAGTTGCACCGCGCCGATCTTGGTCATGCCGCGCTTGAGCATCAGATCGCCCGCATTGGCGCACCCGACCATTACCAGGATCATGAGGAACGTCTTGATCCGGAGACGGAAGTCTCGTTTCATCTGCTGTTTGATGCTCAACCTTGGCGCAGCCAGGAATGGCTGCGCCAAGGTTGAGATGGATAGGCCACGGTTTAAAAGTCTTGGAGTTGCTCTTCGACTTGCTTAGTCGTTACCGGAAGCTGACGACGTGCCCGGTACGGCGATCATGGGCTTGTCGATGTCGCCGCCCTGGCGAACCCACTTCCAGCGCTCTGAGCGCAGCTTCAGGAAGGACGTGGCTTCATGATAGAGACGCTTGCGCTCGTGAGAATCCCACAGCGCTTCGCGCACGATACGCCACACCACCTTCGGACGGAAGTAGTACTCGTCGTAGAAGCGGTTCACGCCGCCCATCATCTCGGCCTTCGATAGATGTGGGTACTCGATGTGCGGCAACTGGTGCCCGCCGGAGTCGGCTAATGCTTCAACCTTCAGGAAGCCTTGTTGAGCCATCGAGTCATGCAATTCGGTGCCGGGCATGGCGTGCGCCAGCGACACTTGAATCGTCTCGCAATCGAGCTCCTTCGCGAACTCGATGGTCTTCTCGATGGTTTCCTTCGTTTCGCCGGGCAGGCCAATGATGAAGTCGCCATGCACCTTGATGCCGACCTTGCGGCAGTTCTTCATGAAGTTGCGGGCCATCTCGACGGTGGCGCCCTTCTTGATGTTCTTCAGAATCTGCGGGTCGCCGGACTCGAAACCCACGATGAACAGGCGCGCGCCGCCGTCCGCCATGGCTTTCAAAGTTTCATAGTCGCTGTGCACGCGTGCCGTGGAAGACCAGCGGAACTTCAGCTTCTTGAATTTCGCCGATAGATCCATAACACGATCTTTCCGGATGTTGAAGGTATCATCATCGAAGAAAATTTCCTTCATCTGTGGAAAGTATTCGATCGCTTGCGCCACTTCGCGGGCCACGTTTTCGGTCGAGCGCGTCCGCCACGCATGTCCCGAAATCGTCTGCGGCCACATGCAGAAAGTGCACAGAGCCGGACATCCGCGCGTGGTGTAAAACGACACGTACGGGTGCAGCAGGAACGGCACGTTGTACTTGTCGATGTTCAGGTCGCGCTTGTAGATGTCGGTGGCAAACGGCAACGCGTCCAGTTCTTCGGTATGAAGTTGCGGCGCGGACGCATTGTGAACGATCTTGCCGTCCTTGCGGTAGCTGACGCCCAGAATTTCGCTAAGCGGCTTCCCCTTTGCGTATTCGACCACGGAGTGATCGAACTCGCCACGCGTCACAAAATCGATGTCCTCGCTGGCCATCAGCGTTTCGTCGGGCTTGATGTGTCCGTGCGGGCCAACGAACGCGATCTTCATGCTCGGGTTGGCTTCTTTGATCTTGCGGATCAGCTTGACGTCGCTCGTAAATCCGACCGTGGAGGTAAACAGGACCAAAAATTCGTAGTTCTTGCAGATTTCAACTGTTTCCTTCCAGTTGACCTTGTGCGGTGACGCATCCAGCAGGCGGCTACCGGGAATCATCCCAGCCGGGTAGGTCAGCCAGACGGGGTACCAGTAGGACTCGATCTCGCGCGTTGCGGGCCACCGCGAGCTTGCTCCGCCGTCGAAGTTGTCAAAACTCGGCGGGTTTAACAACAACGTCTTCATAAAATCCGGCATTCTTCACCCTCAGTTTTAAAAGCGGAATGAGCTATGTGCAAAACTTTTCCGTTTTGCGCGTACGCCCCGCAGCTAGACGACTGCGTCCTCCAGCGTGCCCCGAGCCCTGTAGTCTAGAGTATAGTTTAACGAAGTTGGTTGCATCCCTCCACGGCTTTCTGCGAATGGCGCCTATCCCGCATCGAACGGGTAAATACTGCATTAAGTGGGAGTTCCAGGGCGGCGGGCTTGGGTGGAAGCATCTGTAACCTTAATCTCAAACCCCCGTCTTAGCGCAGCAGGGGCTCCCCAGCAGCCTTTTGGATGAGTTCCCAGATGCGGTCGATCCAGTCCAGGTGCTCAGGCTTCATGAGCACGGATCGCAGCGCGGTCACCGTTTCATGGTCCTTTACGCCAGACTCGAGTCCGGGAAAGAACGTGACCGGTAGTTCGGCAAGGGCCAGATGCAAGTCCTGCTCGGCAGCCGCGGCAAATATCTTGCGCGAGAGGGCGGAAGTCGCCGCGAGGCTGGAAGCTCGTGGCGCGAACACCACGATGTCCAGTTCGGGTGGAAATGCCGGCACGAAAGCGGGGCTCGACTGAATTTTCTGGTACAGCGCTAACGCGGCTTCCCTGCCGCGCTCCAGGCCCTTGGCAAATTCTCCTCCTGGCTTCAGGGGGAGGAGCTTTTGCGTTGCCCACAGAGCGGCGGCCGCGGCGCCGGGCCGCGAGCACTCCAGGCTGATTTCACCCAGGTGGAGTTCCGCAGAGCTGAAGTAGGTGTACGGGGAGTCGTGCTTGTAGAGGCGTCCAATGGCAGGGTCGCGAAACAGGACGCAGCCACAGCCGTATGGTTGCAGGCCGTGCTTGTGGGGGTCGATCACGATGGAATCGGCTTCTGTGATTCGCTCGAACGCAGCCTTTGTGTCGGCGGGCAGATTTTGTGCCAGTGTGAAGTATCCGCCGTAGGCAGCGTCCGCATGAACTCGGAAGCCATATCGATCGCGAAGAGCGAGGATTTCCGGAAGCGGGTCGACGGAGCCCGTCGCCGTGGTGCCCATCGTCGCGACGACCGTGCCAACGTCACCGCGGGCTAGCCGTCTGTTCAGGCCTTCGATATCCATACGGGCGCGCGAGTCGACAGGCACGGATTCGAACTCAAGGTGCAGGACGCCGCTGATTCGGTGGTGCGTATAGTGGGCCTGCTCGCTGGCTAGGATTTTCTTTTTGGGTTGAAGCTGCCCGGCGACCCACAGCGCTTCGAGATTTGCCATCGTGCCGCCGCCGCAGAGATGGCCGAGGAAGTCTATCCATCCAAACATCGCGGCAATTTCGGCTGCCGCTTCTTTTTCCATTGTGGAGGTCGCGCGCCCGCCGTCGAGCGCGTGATTATTGGGATTGATCCACATCGCTAGCGCATAGGCGAGCCTCGCGACCGGATGCGGTGGCTTCAGCATCTGGCCGGCGTACAGCGGATGAAAGTAGGGGTAGTTGTCGTGCAGACGGACGGCAGTGGCGTTCAATACTTCCGCGAGCCGGTCGGCGCCCGGGGCATTCAGATCATGCGGGGGTAGGTTGGCGAATCCGGAGTCGAGTTTGGAGGCCGCGGCCAGAAATACCTGGAGAGTTTTTTGATCGATCTGCATGTGTGGCGCCCACTGGAGCGCGGGAACCTTTCGTGAACTGTTCGCGCGAGGTGAGCCCGGCGACGGCTTTAGGTCCAGAGCGACTGGTTGCGCTTTGTATCCTGTTTGCCAGGGTCGCAGGGGGCGCATTGAACCGTTGCCCCTGCATTTTCCGCAATCAGGCTCGGATCATTCGTTACGTCAGCCCGATTCATTGCCAGACTTTGTCGAGCTGGCCTGCGGTTTGCAGCAGGTCGAGCTGGGCTTGCTGGCGTTGAAAATTGGCGTCGAGGTAGAGCATCCATTTTTCATTTTCTGTGAGGCGGGCGCGCTCGACGTCGCGCAGGTTGATTTTGCCCTCGTCCAACTGCGATTGCAGAACGGCCACATCCTGCTGGGCTAGCTGTAGCTCCAAGCGGGCGACTTCTTTCGCGGCGTCTCGCTCGCGCAGGCGGCGGGTTTTCTGGCGGACCGCGGCGCTTACTTCGCTTTTCTTGTTGGACAGGTTGGTTTGCGCGATGCGCAGATTTACTTCGGCTAGCGCGATATTTGCTTTTGTCTGCGCGCTAAAGATCGGCACCTGCACTTGCACGCCGACGTTAAGATTGTTGCGCTGAAATGATTTGAAGTACTGATCGTAATTGTTGAACTTGCCAAGCACGCTGTAGATGCCGACCAGTTCGAGTGTCGGATAATAGCCGTGCTTCTCGCCGGTCAGGCGAAACTGCTTTGCGCGGACTTCGGCTTCGTCCGCCTGCAACGCAGTGTTGCTCTGCATGGCCATGGCCACCAGGTTCGCGCCTTCCTGTTCTGCTTCGCCGGGTAAATCTTCGGGCGTCACTTCGAGTGGCGTATTCTCCGCCAGGCCTGTCTGGCTTCGCAGGAAAACTTCCAATTCGTCCTGGCGCCCCTCGAGCTGCAAAATGCGTTGCACGACGCGGGCCTTCGTGAGCTGTGAGCGGGTGACTTCCACCGGCAACTCAAAGCTCTCCTTCTCGCGTTGCTGCGTTACTTCGAGAATCTTGTCCGCGCTGGCTTGTTCTTTTCGCAAGAGATCGAGCGAGTGACGGACCATAGCCAGTTCCAGATAGGCTGCGGCAGTGCGCGCGATGACGGTATTCCTCGTGTCTTCCAGGAGAATTCGTTGCGACCTTGCTTGTTCCTGAAGTTCCTTTGCCTGGCCACGCAGCGGTTCGTTGAAGACTTGTTCCTGATACGTAACGCTGAAAATTGCCGGCGCGCGCCCGCCTGGGGTTTCCGGGATTCCATAAGTGTAGCCGGCGCCTGATCCGGCGTAGAGATTCGGTAGAAACTGGGATTTGGTGATGATGGCTGAGCGATCCGCAAGGCTCGCTTGGAGCTTGGCGACTTGTATATCTTTGCTATTCTGAAGCGCAAGCTCGATGGCGTGCTTTAGGGTCAGCGCCACGGGCGCACCAGGACTAGCGCTGACGCTGAACTCCTGCGATCGAGTGTCCTGGGCGCGGAGTTCGACGCTCGATGCTGTCAGCAAAAAGGCGGCGGTCAGACCGCACCTCCACTTCTTTGTCTTGCGGCGATTGAAGCGCGCTCTTTTCATGCTTACCTCGCGATCGCTTTGCGTGACTCTCAAATTACTCATACCGCAGTGATTCGACCGGCTGCATTCTCGCCGCCTGGTTCGCGGGTATGTAGCCGAACAGCAATCCCGTCGAACACGAAACCACGAAAGCCGCCAACACGCTGAGGGACGAAACCGGCACCCGCAAATTTCCCGGGAGCAGCGGCTGAACGGCAACCGGAATGGCCAGCCCGATCAGGATTCCCAGCACCGCGCCGCCTCCGCTGATCAAGAACGCCTCAAACAGAAATTGGTACATGATCTCGCGGTGCGCAGCGCCAACCGCTTTGCGGATGCCGATCTCACGCGTGCGCTCTTTTACGGTGACCAGCATGATATTCATGATCCCGATGCCGCTGATCAACAACGCGATGAAGGCGATGAGCAGAAGAACGATCGTAAGCGCGAGGGAGATATTTTTTGCGGCGCTGAGAATGGCCGTAAGGGTTTGGACGTCATATTCCGCCGCGGGCGGATGCCGACTGTGGAGGACGCGCGCCACCTGGCGCTCGACGGCGGGGACGTTCTCGGCGCTATCCGATTGCGCGTACAACACACGGAGTACGTCGACGCCGGTGTAATACTTCATCAGCGTCAGGGGAATGATCACCGATTCGTCTTTAATTTCGGAGAGGCCGAAGGTGGCGACGCGTTCGCGAAAGACTCCAATCACCGTGAAGGTGAGTTCACCCATGCGGATCGTTCCGCCGAGCGGATTATCAAAGCCGAACACGCGATCCGCAACCTGTTTGGTGATCAGGCAGACTTTGCTGCGGTTTTCCATGTCGGAGGAGTCGAAATAGCGGCCCTTGAGGATGACTAAGCGCCGGATCGCTTGATATCCCCCGGTCACTCCGATCAGATTGACAGGGCGTTCGCGCCCGCCGACAACGACGGCCATGGGTAGCTCGCGCGTGCCGGCAACTTCGGCTACGCCGGGCACGGTGGCCTTCACGGCATTCATATCATCAACGGTGAGCTCGTAGTTTAACGGCTGGCCTTTGCTGCCCGCGTTGATCAGCTCGACCCAGACGAGATTCGAGCCGACGGCTTCAATTTGGCCAATCACAAATTTTTGGCTGGTCAGCGCGATGGTGACGACCAGCACAATTGAGGCACTGCCGATGATCACGCCCAGCGACGTCAGAATCGCGCGCAATTTGTTGGCGCGGAGAGCGTCGATGGCAACTGAAAGAGTCTCCCGAACAGCCATCATGGCGACACGCGGTTCCAATTAGAGCGCCGAGTTGTATGCTCTGATGGCACTGCGGCTACCCGCGGCCTGGTTTCGCGCCGGGTCATCACTCCCTCTTCAACTTCTTTAGCGCTTCGCTGGCGCTTTTATCTTTCGGATCCAACTTCAGCGCGGCCTCATATTCGCCGATCGCGGCCTGTATCTTGCCCTGATTCTCGTACAGGCGCCCAAGCCACTCATGCACTTCCCGCGGGCGTGGGTAGCCGCTGCGCACCGGGGCGCGCTGCAAATATTCGCGCAGCAATGACTCGGCGTCGCTGCCACTACTGTTCGTGATGACCATGGCCACCGCGCGGTAAAACTTTCCGCGCGGGTCTGCGGGAGCTACCTTCTCGCCTTCGTTCGCGACGAGAATCAGGCGCTCCGGCTGATTGTGTTTCATCGCGTAATCGCCGATGTCGTAGATCAGGTCGGCCGCCTTCGGGTGACTGTCCAGCGCTTTGGTGAACTCCGCGTCCGCCGTCGCAAAGTCCTTCTTCTGCCGGCGGCAATTGCCGGCTGCATAGTGCCCTTCGGCTGCATCGAGCTGAACGAGTTTCTCGATTTGGGGGCGGGCTTTGTCTTCGCCGCCTCCCGCGATGCCCGGGGCGGCACAGTCGTATTCGATGAGTGCTTGCCGCGCCGAGAAATTCATTTCGTCCAGGTGCACCGCGGTCTCAAATTCCTTGCGCGTTTTCTTTGCCAGCGACAGGCCCGAAAACATCCCCGCATGCTCGGCTTTTCCGCCATAGGCCCTGCCAAGCCATTCGTGGTAGACCGAATTTTGCGGATCGAACGCAACAGCTTTTTCCGCGCTGGCAATCGCGGCATCGTGTTGCTGGGTCTCGCTGTAAGTCTTTGCCAGCAACAGATAGATTTCGCCGTTTTGCGGAGTCTTGGCCGCGGCCTGCTGCAGAAGCTCCGCGGCCTTGACGTAGTCGCTGGCCTCGTAGGCCTGCCTGCCCGCCTCCAACCCTTCGCCCTGCTTCCTGCTTGCGGCGGAAGCGCAAACGTCTGCCCCCGCCAAGGAAATCAACGCCAAAGCCAGCCGGTTCATCCGGATTGCTCTAGTTGGCATCCTGCCGGCCTCGCACCGAACTCGCGTCGGTGTTCATGATCCTTACCGCCATGCCGTCCTTCAAATCGATGTCCCCGGGCAGCGCGACCATCTCGCCTGGTTGCAGGCCGCTGGTGACTTCGTAGTTCGTCGAGTCGGCTATCCCCACGTGGATTTCGCGCTTTTCCAGTTTGGTCTTCGCGAAGTCGCCTTGCTTTACGACGTACACGAATCGCTTATTCCCCTCAGCTTCCACCGCGCCACGCGGCACCGCCAGCACATTGTCGCGTTCCCTGGAATTGATGCGGACATTGACGTTGATGTTAGGCAGAAGCTCCAGTTTGTCGTTATCCACGGTACACAGCAACTCGCCGACGCTGCGGGCGCCGCGCGCCACCACTTGCTTGGGAATGGTTTCGGTCTTGCCGATCCAGACGCGGTTGGGCAGGGCATCCCAGGTGATTCTCACCGGCTCGTTGGGCTCCAATGCCCCCAGTTCGGGCTCGTCGATAAAGGCGCGCACCCGTACCTGGTGCAAATTCGCCATTTCCGCGAGCAGGTCCCCGACCCGCTCGTAGTCGCCGGTTTTCACGGGCAAGGAGTAGAGTGTGCCGTCGGATGGCGCGGTGATGTGGCCGTTGCGCACTTTTTCTTCGAGCGCCGCGACTTCACTTTGCGCTTGCTGCACCAGCAGCGGCGTCTGATTCGCGTCCAGGCTGACGCCGCGGTCGAACTCCTGCTTCGCGGCGGTCAGGCGAGTGACCTCGGATTGGGCTTTCGTCAGTTCAAGGTCGTTGGCGGCGAGTTCATCCTTCGTGGCGGCGTGTTGGTCGATCAGCCGCAGCAGGGCATCGTGGCTGCGTTGCAGACGGTCGCGTTGCGCGATCGCCGCAGCCAGAGCACCCGCGACCTGCGCCGCCGCATCGGGTTTTCCTCCGCCCTTCGCCACGCGTAGATCGTTTTGCGCGCGCAGCAATTTCGACCGCGCCTGGGCCAATTGCGCTTCGGCATCCTTCACGTTGAGCTCCAGAAGCGGCTGTCCCTTCTTGACGGCTTGCCCTTCCACCACGTGGATGCGCTCGACAAACGTATCCAACTGCGCGCGCATGACGAAAGGCGAGATAGGCTCAACCTTTCCGTTGCTGGAGATCGACGCGATGATGTTTTCGCGAATCGGCGTCACTGCGGAAATTTTTGCCAGCGGCTGCCGCCCACTCACCTTGATTAATATGAGCGCGCTCACGCCCGCCAGCAGCAGGAAGATCAGTATGCGATTTCGCAGTCGGCGATCCATGTTTTGCGATGCGTTGCTTTGCCCTTCTCGCGCAGCGGTGCGCAAACACACTTGCGCCGCGTGGCCTTGCGTCCCATATGCGTGGCTTGCTGGCCCCCCGTCCGGGGAGCCTCAAAGAGGTTGATTGTAGCAATAGGGCTGCGGCTTTCCCTAGCGACGTTGTGCGCGATCCGGGTTCTCTCGGATGGATGCGCGGTCGGCGTCGCGGGATGCCGAGTGCTGCCAAGTCGTGAGAAGCACGCGTGTTAGGAGCGAGGGGTCTCAGCCGGTACTGGTTCAGGCGGCGGCAGCCCGAGGAAATGCCGCGGTGCAGTACCCACGGCGCTCGACCTTGCAAGCAGGGATCATTTGGTTCGCGCTATGGAACCTGCGATTGGCTTTGGCATCACACGGTGGTCACGTTTTCCAGTAACATTTTGCGGGGAGCCGCGCGCTAAACCTGCGAAGCGCGGTTCCTCTCTTGCGAAAAATCCGGGAAGGCCTCTCGATGATCGAAGTTCGCAATCTGTCTAAGTATTTCCGGGACAAAAAGCGCGGCGAGATTCGCGCGGCAGATGATATTAGCTTCCGCTGCCTGCCGGGACAGATTTACGGGTTACTTGGGGCGAATGGCGCTGGCAAGACCACGACATTGCGTATGCTGGCCACCATCCTGGAGCCAACGAGTGGCACAGCTATCGTCTGTGGCCACGACATCGTCGAGCATCCTGAAAAAGTACGCGCCTGCGTCGGTTTCCTCTCGACGGCGACCGCCCTTTATCCCCGGCTTACCGCAAGAGAACTAGTTCAATACTTCGGGCGCCTGAACGGGCTGAGCGACGACGTCCTGAAAACGCGCGTCGACAAGATATTTGACCGTCTGGACATGAATGGTTTTCGCGACCGCCGCTGCGACAAGCTGTCCACCGGTATGAAGCAGAAAACTTCGATCGCGCGCACGTTGGTCCACGATCCCGCTGTCATGATCTTCGACGAACCCACGCTGGGTCTCGATATTATGACCGCTCGTACCATCACCGCGTTTATCCGCGAATGCCGCGACCTCGGCAAAACCGTGATTTTCTCCACGCATATTATGAGTGAAGTCGAAAAGCTGTGCGACGTGATCGGCATCATCGCAAACGGGAAGCTACTGGCGGAGGGTACGCTCCAGCAGCTTCGCGAAAAGTACGGTGAACAGGATCTGGAGGAAATTTTCGTCAAGGTGGTCGCGCCTCACTATGTTTCTTCGGAGGATCACTAGCATGTCGCTGCGCAACGTCGGTATCGTTTACCGCAAGGAGCTTACCGAGGCGCTCCGCGACCGCCGCACCCTGGTCTCCTCGATTCTCATTCCGCTCTTTCTTTTTCCCGTTCTCACTTTCGGAATCGGTTATGCCTTTGTGGAGATTGCCGGCGAGGCCAGCCGGGAACCGTCCAAGATCATGGTTCTGGGAGGCGAGGACTCTCCCGATGTGCTGCAACAGCTGCGGGGTGCCAGGAACCTGCGCGTTGTACCGCGCTCGGCCGACTACGTGGACCTCATCTCCGACAAAAAGATTCGCGCGGCGGTCGACATTCCTCCCGGTTTTCAGGCTGACGTGACCCGCGGAGAGCGTCCTGAAGTTAAGATTTATATTTTCAAGGACGACCTGAAATCCATGCTCAGCGCGACCCGCGTCGAGCGACTATTCACGGAATACCGCGATTCCTTGGTGCGACGCCGCCTGGCATCCGAAAATTTGCCCGCAACCCTGATGAAGCCGTTCGACGTCGAACAGCAAAATGTGGTTTCCGATGAGAAAGTCGCCGGAGAGTCGTACGGCGGTCTGATCACCTACCTGGTGATCCTCATGTGCATGACCGGCGCGATGTATCCCGCGATGGACTTGACCGCCGGCGAAAAAGAGCGCGGCACCATGGAGACCATTCTGTCGAGTCCCATCGACCGGACGCACCTCGTTTTCGGGAAATTTTTCGTTGTTCTGACCGCATCGCTGGCTACCGCCACGCTCTCGGTTATCTCTATGGGAGGCTCGTTCGCCATTCTCGCGCAGTTCGCCAAGGACCAAAGCATCGGTGAGGGTTTCCCCATGTTGACCATGCATCCAAGAACCGTGATCGCGGTGTTCGTCATGGCGGTGCCGGTGGCGGTCCTGTTCTCCGCCGTGCTGATGACCATTTCTCTCTTCGCCAAGACGTTCAAGGAAGCGCAGAGTTACCTGACGCCAATGACGTTCATCGTCATCGTGCCGGCCATCGCCGCGGTATTACCCGGAATCGAGCTGACATCGAAGCTCGCGCTGGTTCCTATTCTCAACGTCAGCCTGCTGTGCAAGGAACTCGTCACCGGCACCTATCACTGGAACTACATAGCGCTGATCTTTTTCTGCACCTGCCTGTATGCCGGGATCGCACTATTCCTGGCAGTCAAGATGTTTCAGCGAGAGTCGGTCCTGTTTTCTTCATAGGCGAGCGCGGTCCCGATCTGTTGGGGCGCTACCGATCCTGCCTGTAGGCCCTGGGCTTTAGCCCGGCGCGTGAACTCCGGTTTTCGTCAGGGCACACGGTTTTCGTCAGGTCACGGCTTCAGTTCACCCTGAGGTACGAAGGGCCGTGCCATAACTGAAACCGAATCAACAAGGCTTTAGCCGCTGAGGGCTTCTTCTCTCAGTTCGCACACAGACTCCAACGCCGCAATTTGCGATTTCTAATGTTGGGCGAACTCGATTACGTCACCTTCAAGACCATCAGGACCCGGTCGTCTTCGTGAATGCCCCCGCGCGAGTGCAGATCGACCTCCGCCAGGATGCAGCGCAAAATCTCTTCCGGCTTCTGCGTCCGGCACTTTGCGACCGACTCGGCTAGCCTCTCGCGGCTGTATTCGTTGCCTTCCGCGTCCATGGCTTCGGTAATGCCGTCGGTGCAGGCGATCAGCAGATCGTCTTTTCCGAGGGTCACGGAGCCGCAGTCGTAGCGCGCGTCCGGGAGCAGCCCCACGACCATTCCGCCGGTCTCCAGCCATTCCTGGCTGCCGTCGGCGCGAATCACCACTGGCGGAACATGTCCGGCGTTGACGTAACGCAGCGCCCGCCCTTCGTTCTCGACAAAGGCCATGAACATCGTCAGGTACTTGGTGTTGCGGCCGGCCGCTTGCGAGCCCCGGGCACCTTCGAGAATCTTCTGGTTGATCGTCGCCGGCAGTTTGTCGAGCGGCTCGGCGTGATCCGCCAGCGCGTGCAGCGTGGCTTGCACGTTGGCCATCACCAGCGCCGACGCTGCGCCTTTTCCTTCCACGTCCGCTACCACAACCAGCAGCGCTTCTTTACCTCCGGAGCTCACTGGCAGGAAATCGTAATAGTCGCCGCCCACCATCTGCGACGCGCGGTGCGACACACAGATCTCGATGCCCTTCCAGACCGGCGGCGCTTCCGGCAGAAAGCCCGCTTGAATCTCGCGCGCGAGCGCCAGGTCACGCTGCATCTTTTCCTTCTCGATACGCTCGCGGTGGAGCTGCGCTTTCTCAAGCGCCAGCGCCACATGCGCTGAAAGCGCGTCGAGGAACGCCTCATCTTCCGCGGTAAAGGATTCGGCTTTGTTCAGCAGCTCGAGCACACCGATGATCACTCCGGACTCATTGCGGATCGGAAGACCCATCACGCGCCGAGTGGTAAAACCCAGCCGCTTGTCGAACTCCGACTCGAAGCGCGCGTCATCGTAAGCATTCTCAAGGCGAACGGGCATTCCGTTGCGCGCTACCCATCCGGCGATACCGCGGTCGGCCGCAAACCGGATGACGTGCTGCTCGAGACCCAGGCCGACCAGCGACCACAACTCGTCGCGCTCGCGATCCGTGAGAAACACCGTGCCACGCTCCGCGCCGGTCTGCCGCGTGGCGATTTGCAGGATAATGTGAATCAGCTCGCCGAGATCGAGCGTGGAATTCAGCCGCTTGGTGGCTTCCACGATGGAAGAAAGCTCTTCCATCGCTCCGCGACGTTCCGCCAGCGCCAGAACGACGGCCGCGAAGCGCGCCAGGAGGTCAAGCTGTGCGCGCGCAGCATCCATCAGCGGCGCGGTTCCGCGCACTTCCAAGATGCGCACGCGGAAGTCATCGCTGCCCAGCGCGCCGGTCCACAAGGTTGCATCCGCAGCAGCATCGCGCAATGATCCCGCCGCGGGGCCGCCGTCGCCCGCCGGCGGCATGCTTCCCGCTTCCGCCCAAACTTCCGCGACGCCTTTTTCGATGCGCCAAAGACGCGCCCCGCCGACATCGGGCTGCAGCATCGCGGCATTCACAATACGCGCGGCAATCTCCTTGGTGGGAAAGCGCCCTTCCAGCTGAGACAGCCCTTGAAACAGCTCGGGGAAGAGCTCTGTAGTGGCACGGCGAGCAGAGGTTTCGCTCATCAGGAAGTTGCGCTCGCACGGAGGACACGGCGCTGGTGGGTAAGCCTAGCAGGAGTACCGCCGGGTTGGGAAGGGCGTTGGCAAGAACCTGCGCCCCAGCACCCGCTCGGTCTCTGCGCTTTCCATCCAAACGCCAACGCGATCCGCATTGGTGGTGGCCAGGAGGAATCGAACGGTTTCCTGCATCAGGTCGCGTCGCGCAATTCGTGCAAGGGCAGCGCGTGCCACTCCTCGTGCTTTAGTACCGTCTCCGTTTTGTCGTGCCGTAAACCTCATGCAACCTCAGAGTCCAGAATCCTCAACTCAATAGACACTTCAGAATGTCGCCCGAGGTCGCTCCAGGCGTCGCTGCGAACGGGTGGGCCATGACGTGTACGCCAACGTACGAAGCGTTTTGCCAGCATGTCCCTTGCACTGGCAGGACCAATCCAATCACTCGATTATTCTGTTTATAATCAGTAACTTAAACGGGTAGGTACAGTCGGCGCCGGTACTCGTATTCCATGTCGAAACTCGATTTTGGCTAACGTTCCGAACTGGACCGGCTGAGGTTTGTGGTTTGGGGGCGGAAAGATTGGAGAAAAGACTTGACATATTCCAATATGGGAATATATTGAAGACATGGCAAGGGCGGCGACAACATCGGACGCGTTCAATGCAGTGGCGGAACCTCGGCGGCGGGACATTCTGAACTATCTAGCGATGCAGGAGAGGTCGGTCAACGAGATTGTGGACGCAATGGAGATGGAACAGCCATCCATTTCGAAGCACCTGAAGGTCTTGAAGGATGTTGGCCTGGTGGAGGCCCGGAGGGAAGGCCGGCAGATGCTTTACAAGGTGAATGCTATGGCGATCCGGCCGTTGCACGAATGGACGAGCACGTTCGAGCGGCTGTGGAAACACCAGTTGCTGCGAATCAAGGAACGGGCCGAGGCAAAGAATGAAGAGAAAAAATAGGTTCGTAAAAAACACAACGAGGAGGGAATCATGAGTTCACCCGCATTATCACTGGACGCGACAACGATCCACATCGCGCAGGAGATGGAAGTGCGCGCATCGATCGAGGTGACGTTTGCCGCGCTGCTCGATCAGCTTGGGCCGCACAACGAGACAGAAGTGGACAGGCCAATGCCGATGAAGCTGGAAGCATGGCCGGGTGGCCGATGGTATCGCGACCTGGGAGACAACAACGGCCATTACTGGGGAACGGTGCAGGCGATCAAGAAGCCAACGCTGCTGGAAATTTGCGGGCCGCTGTTTATGTCCAATCCGGTGATAACGAATCTTCAATATCGGCTGAAGGAATCAGGCGGCGTGACGTTGATCACGTTTCGGCACCAATCGTTTGGATTGATTCTTGAGGAATATCGAAACGCGAAGAATGGGTGGAATTACATCCACGAGAAGGTAAGGCAACGCGCAGAAGCGCCGCGGCCCAACTGAGGCGCGGACGAATTAGAAGTTCAGAGGAGGGAAAGATGCGCCCAGTATGCCTCGCAAGCGCCGCAGCGATGACCGACGGGAGCCGTTCGATATCCGGTTCTGTTCAGTAAGGGAAGGCAGTCGTTACAAACGGGAAGAATTGTTGGGACAAACGAAAGGAGAATCGCAATGTCGATGGCCCAGAGTATTTTGACGGAATTCGAAGAACAAGCGCCGATCACCCGAAGATTTCTGGAGCGCTTGCCGGAAGACCGCCTGACCTGGAAACCGCATGAAAAATCGCTGTCGGCTGGACAACTTGCGTTTCATCTCGCCTTCGTGCCTGGTGGCGTAGCCCGTCTTGCGCAAAATAGCCCCAAGCAAGTAACGGAATTCATCTTTCCACAACCTGCAAGCAGAAACGAGATTTTGAAGACCTTCGAAGAGAGTGTTGCAACCGTCAGAAGTGTGCTGCCCGAGTTCGACGACAAAAAGATGCAAGAAATCTGGCGGCTGGTCCAGGGGGACAAGGAATTATTGGCCATGCCCCGCGGGCAGTTTCTTCGCAACATCATGCTGAATCACTGGTACCAACACCGCGGCCAGTTCAGCGTTTATTTGAGGATGTTGAATGTGCCAGTGCCGGCGAGCTGGGGGCCTAGCGCCGATGAGCCACCGACTTTCGTGCAAAGTGCCCAATCGGCATAGTTGTTCTTCAGGGAGAAACTTATGTGCCCGGTATACATCACGAGCGCGGCGGTGATGGCGGCTGGAGCGGGATCCACGGGAGGAATTCTGGCAGTGTACATCGACAAACTCAGGAAATTTTTCAGGGCGAATGGTCTTGGTCTGTTTCACAAAATCAAGGAGAAATAGAAGGAGAATAAAATGGCAACCAGCATGCAAAGTAGCATGGAGCAACGGAAGGAGTATCTGGCAATGAACACTCCATCGATCGTGTCGCCGGAGGAATGGGAGGCTGCGCGTCAGCAACTCCTCGTGAAAGAGAAGGCACTGACCCGCTCTCGTGACGCGATGGCCGCCGAGCGCCGGCGGATGCCGTGGCTGGCCGTAGACAAGAAGTACGAGTTCGACGGACCCAAAGGCAAGGTAAGCCTGCTCGATTTGTTCGAGGGCCGCCGCCAGTTGATCGTCTATCGCGCCTTCTTCGAGCCCGGCGTGTTCGGCTGGCCAGACCATGCTTGCCGCGGCTGCTCTCTCGGCGCCGACCAAGTCGCCCACCTGGCCCATCTGAACGCCCGCAACACCACGCTCGCGTACGCCTCGCGCGCACCGCTGGCAGACATCCAGCGCCTAAAGGCTCGAATGGGCTGGACGATGCCGTGGTACACCATCACGGACAGCTTCGACACCGACTTCGGCGTGAACGAGTGGCACGGCACCAACGCGTTCTTCCGCGACGCTGACAAGGTGTTTCGCACCTACTTCATCAACAACCGCGGTGACGAGGCGATGGGGAGCACCTGGAGCTACCTTGACATGACTGCGCTCGGGCGCCAGGAGGCCTGGGAGGACTCGCCCGAAGGCTATCCCCAGACTCCGCCGTACAAGTGGTGGAACTGGCACGACGAATACGCGGCCGACGCCTCGGTCGACCCCCGGTGGGTCAAAGTGCTGGACAACGCAAAGGTGACGTTGAACCTCAACGACTAGTACGGTGGCATATGCGATCGCTCACGTCGGAGGCCTGCCAGTAGAGGAGACCCTGCTACGGTTGGTTAGCGGAGTCGGCACCGTTGGCTGCAAATCCTCGCTGGTATTTCTCGACCGAGAGCGCGGCACCACTGGCTTTACTTCACGAAAAGGAATTTGAGACGCGTGATCAGTGCGCTCCGTAACTTGACCCGTGAGCTCGAAGTGGATCGTTCGCTGGGCGAACTGCATAGATTTAGCGAGCGTATCGAAGCGATGGACCGCCTAGACGCTTATCCCTTGGAGAGACAGTTTTCGGCTCTCGATTCCGAGTCTGTCGAGGCGAAGCTCTATCGCCGGGCAAGAGCCCTCTATGCCAAGCTGGAAGCCGCTAATTTGAAGTTCTATGACAGGATCCGTGAAGAGATTCAACGGGGTGCCAATCCGAACCAGTTGCTCCAATGGATAGTCAAATCGAGCAACGTTGGAGACTTGAGCCGCCTCGCTGCCGGCGAAAGCTACGACTATCTTGATGAACTGTTAAGCGGAGTCTTGCGATTCGCGAAGCCCGATGCTCGGATCGTCCAGTTGCCGGCCGAGATGGTGTGCTATCAGCCCACGCCGGCGCGCCACATCTTCGATCTCATTGCCCACACGCAGCTCACTGAGCGGGACGTGCTTATCGACCTTGGCTCTGGGCTGGGTCACGTTCCATTGCTGTCGTCTATCTGCACGGGTGCGCGCAGCATCGGGATCGAGATCGAGGCGGCTTATGTGAATTGTGCCCGGCAAAGTGCGTATGAGCTAAACCTGAACAACGTAACATTCATCCAGCAAGACGCGCGAGAGGCGGATTTGTCCATTGGCACGGTATTTTATCTGTACACGCCGTTCCTTGGCACGATTCTGCGCGCCGTGCTGGACTTGCTGCGGCGGGAAGCATTCAGCCGCGAGATTCGCATCTGCACGTTTGGCCCGTGCACACCAACCGTTGGCGAAGAGACGTGGCTGGAGCCCATTGGGACACTGGAAGCGGGCCCGATCGCGGTATTTCGCTCCGGCAATGGAGGTCCTTGAGCGCCGGTTCCTTGCTGATGGAATAAGATGAATGGACTCATGTTGATCTTAGTTGATGCGAACATCCAATTCGCACTCAGCCAAGAAGCCTATCCAAGCTCTCTCTGCTCTGGGTGGATAGTCTACAATCCGGAAGCTGAACCACAGCCCATGAGTCTGAGGGTTATGCCGGTTGCATCCGAGCGGAGTCCCGTCACGCAATCTACATTCCTGGCTGCGAAGATCTCATTGCTCCGCCGGCTCCATGTGGTATTGCTTCAGCTTGCGGTACAGCGTGGTCTTCCCAATTCCCAGGATCCGGGCCGCCGCTAGCTTGTCCCCGGTGGTCTGGCGCAGCGTGCGCAGGATCGCCCGGCGCTCCAGTTCCTCGAGTGGCAGCAGCTCATCTCGTTCCGGCACGCGTTCGCTTGTGGGATATTGCAAGCTCGACGGTAAATCCCCCACGTGTAGGATCGGACCCGAGCCCAGCGCCACCGCGCGTTCGATGGCATTCTCCAGTTCGCGAACGTTCCCTGGCCAGTCGTACGAAATCAATCGCCGCATGGCGTCCTCGGAGATCGTGCGCGCCGGCCGGTGAGGATCGGAAAATTTATCCAGGAACGAAGTGACCAGCAGAGGGATATCGCTCTTACGCTCGCGCAACGCAGGAATCTTGATTTGCACCACATTCAGGCGGAAATACAGGTCCTGGCGAAACGATCCGTTCTTGATGCCGGCATCGAGATCCCGGTTGGTCGCCGCGATAATGCGCACATCAATCTTTCGCCGCTCGGTCGAGCCAACTGGTTTCACCTCGCGCTCTTGCAGCACACGCAGGAGCTTGGACTGCAAATCCACCGGCATTTCGCCGATTTCGTCCAGAAGTAATGTGCCGCCGTGCGCCGTTTCCAGGAGGCCCTGCTTTCCGTGCAGCGCTCCGGTGAAAGCGCCCTTTACATAACCGAACAGCTCCGACTCGATCAGCGTGGGCACCAGGGACGAACAGTCCACCGGCACGAAGGTGCGCTCCTTGCGCGCCCCGGAATAATGCACGCTCCGCGCCACCAGTTCCTTTCCCGTGCCGCTCTCTCCCAAAATCAGAACTGGGTACTCGTGCTGGCTCACCTTCTGAATCGTCTTGTAGACCCGCTGCATTCTCTCGGACAAACCGATGAGGCCGCCGAACCCCGGCCGCGTGCGCAACTGCTCCCGCAATAGTTGATTTTCCTGCTGCAGCTCGACGGCCCGCGAAGCTCGCTCCAGCCGCGCGCGCAACTCTTCGATGCGAAAAGGCTTCGTGACGTACTCGATCGCGCCCATCCGCGTGGCCGCCACCGCCGAGTCAATCGTTCTGTATTGCGTCAGCACGATGACCGGAAGGTTCGGATGCGTATCGTGAACGCGCTTCAGCAGCTCCAGGCCGCTGGTATGCGGCAGCATCAGATCGGTCAGCACAATGTCGACCGCGGTGTTCTCCAGGACTTCAATGGCCTCCTCGGCCGTGGCCACCATGGTCGCGTTCATGCCCGTCATCTGCGCCACTTCTCCGCAAGCCTCGCGGATGGTGGGCTCGTCATCGACGATCAGGATATTCATAGGCGCTGTTTCGCGCAGAACCACCGCTTCTTCACTCATCATGGCTTGTCATCCTCCGCGTCGATGTCGAACCACCGTATGCCTGCATCCTCAGTTCCATTTCAGGAACTCCACATATTTATTAATAATTAATTATATTATATCTATTATAATAAATATGCATCTACCGTTTTGGGAATGGTGCACGCTCGATTTCTTCGTCACATCGCTCTAACCTTCCAGCCCTGAGTCGCTTGCAAGAACGGAACGAACCTCTCGCCTCCAGGTTCATTTTGGTCCGCAACTCACCTCGACCTTCGTCATACCAAAAAGAAAATGGGCCCTTCGAGGTGTACCTCGAAGGGCCCGTTAGGACTGATTCGGTTATGGTGCCGGAGCCGCCCTACCCGCCGCCGCGATTCGCGACCGCAAGATGCGAGCCCCCGGGTTACCCGTTTAGTACGTCGCACCTTCTGGAACGAAGATGAATTCGACGCGGCGGTTTTCCTTCTCCGTGCCCTTCTCCGTGGAGGCTTGACCCGTCCGCGTCGTGCTGCGTGACGCGTCGATGCCTTTCTCTCCCAGGTAGGCCTTGGCCAGGTCCGCACGGCTCTGCGCCAACTTCGCGGCCTTAGGCTCCTTCGGATCGGCGTAGCCAATGATGACCACTTTGGCGTTGGGGTCGTTCTTCAAGCGCAAGGCCACGTCGTCTCCAACGCGCTTGCAGAGGTTGTCGAAGCGCGCGACGCCGGCCTTGGTGTAGCCGCACTCGCCGACCTTAGTAGCCTGCGGAGGCGGTGGTGGCTGCTGCACGTCAACGTTCGCTTGTGCATCGGCCTTGTCGCCGCGGGAGTCGGTTACCGAGCAATTTACCTTGTAACTGCCTGGTTGCAGACCCGTCGAGTCATACGTCGCGGTCGGACCGTTGCCGGTAACCTGGCCTCCGGTTGCCGAGTAGCTGTAGGTCAGATCCAGATTGTCCGGGCTGCTAGCCGTCGAGGTAATCGTCGACTTCTCGCCAGGAGCGATCGAGCTGGGGTTCGCCGAGCACGAAATGGTTGGCGGGTGATGCGGCTTCTCTTGCACCTGAATGTCTGCGGTGCAGGAGGTTGTGCCGCCCTTCCCATCGTCAACCTTCGAGGTAACCGTGTAGGTACCCACGGCCAATCCTGAAGAGTTCCAGCGCGCATCTGGCCCGGTGCCTTCCACCGTGCCGCCCGTCGCTGTGTAGCTGTAATTCAGCGGTAGACTCGCCGGGCTGCTGGCGGTTACATGAATTGCGGATGGATCGTTCGAGCCCTGGTACACGGACGCCGGACTTGCGGAGCACGAAGCCGTCGGTGGTCCCACTGGCGGCGGTGGTGGTGGCGGCGGGAAGCCCCAGCGAATCACCAGGCCCGTTCCTGCTCGGAAATTGTTTTGACGCCCGCTGGGATTCAGATATATCCCGTTTGCGTTGGTCATCAGATAATCAAGCTGTGCGAATCGCCACGCGATGTGCTTGGTGAAGACCACATCTACGCCGCCGCCCGCCGCAAGAGCGAAGGAGCTCTGGTGGGGACCGCCGGTGACCTGCCCGTCGGCACGGAAATCGCCGATCAGAAATTCAAGGAAAGGAACAAAATACTTCCGGCGCAGGTTGAGTCGCGGCCCGAACAGAAAGGTCTGGAAGCCGCCCTCAGCTTTCCCCGTGACCGGGACGCTTCTGGAGAACCCGTACGCGCCAGCTTCGGCCGTCAACCCGAGCCACTTATTCGCGTTGTAGGTAAATGACCCTGTTCCGCCGTTGCTGTTGAAATTACTGAAGCCGCTGCCCGGATTAAAATTGACGAAGCTGTACATGGCCGCTAGTTCAAACTTTGGCGCCAATGATCCCGGCCCGCCTTCGTCACTGCTCGCGGACGCTGCCGGACCCGGAAACGGTGTAGCGCGCGGCACGTCTGGAATGGCAAAACTGCTACGTGAAGCCGCCGGAACTGCATTGGTGGACTCCGCCGTATTCGCCGCCGCCGTGGCGTCCGCCGCGGTCTTTGCCGCGTCACGGGTGCTATCCCCCTGCTGGGCCCAGACCGGCAGAGCCAGCATCGCACTAATCCCCACTGTCAGACACAACCTGCGCATCGTATCCTCCCAAAAGACTTATTACGAATTCATAAATTATTCACGCGCCCATCGAGACTAACCACTAATCCCGGTGAACTGCGTCAGACGCATTTCAGCCTGTACTTGTCCTTCGCTTCCTTCTTGGACCCGGCGGCACCACTCCCCAGATCTCTTTGAAACATCACCTCAGGGGTTTACTTCACGAGAAGCAACAAGATTGGTGACATAGGGTATTCCACAGGTCACCATTTCTGCAAGAGTTTCCTCTAGCTCGCCCGTTTTTCCCTCTGGTAATTGTTGCCTATTGAGACGTCTGTTTGGCCCCTTCGAGGTACACGACAACCCACGCCTTCGACTCGTCAGGAGTCAAAGGCGTCCCGAAACCCAGCGCCTTCGCGCAGCCTTGCGCACTTCGTCACTGTACATCCAACGGCCCTTATTGCTCACCACCATGGTTCAAAGGCTCGCTGCGCTTCTGGAATTTCTTGTTCTTCACCGCGAAGCTGAACTCTTGCTCGCGCCTTGACTTACGTCCGCGTTGAACACCGTGACTTCCACGCGACGATTCTTCTCCCGGTCATTTCGCGTCTTCTGATCGTTTATCGGCTTATCTTTGCCCAGACCCACGATCTGTATCCGGAAAACGGGCACATTGTGCTGCGCCACCAGATACGTTTGTACCGCTTCGGCGCGCCGCCGGCTTAGGTTCAAATTATGTTCTGCAGACCCGATCTTGTCCGTGAATCCCTGGATCGCAATGAAATACCGCTTCAGGCTTCCTACTTCGCCGGTCACCAGTTGGTCTAGTTGCTGTTTGCCCTCGCTGGTGAGTTCCGCGGAGTTAAACTTGAACAGCACCGTGACGTCTCCGGCGGATTTATAATCATCTAGATTCGCAATCCGGTCGTTCAACTCGCCGCGCAACTCGTCCTTGACCTGATCGGATTTCTTGGAAGCCGCGTCAGCCCTGCCAATCGCGTCCCCTGCCCGCGCGTCGGCCGACGTGGCCTTTTCATCCGCGGCGCTGATTTTGGTCTCCGCTTCATCCAACTGCTTCTGAGTGTTTTGTTGCCTTTGATCGACCTCGCCGACTTTCGCATTGACCGGGTCCACGCGGTCCGCTACATAGCGCTTCGTTGCGCAACCTCCCAGCAACATCACGCCAGCCAGAATCGTAATCTCTATTCTCCTCATGGGTCCTCCCTTCCGATCCTATTTAAGCCTCGCGGTACAAGGCGAGGCCGACGTGGGCTGGTCACACGTGCGCCCCCCTGGGGCGCGCTCAAAACTTAGATGAAAGGACTCGCCACTTGGGTGGCAACTCTTTGAACTAAATTGGGGCTATCTCGGTGGCTTCCCAGGGGTCCGGCCGGCAACCACCACAGCGTCGGCTTGCGTACCTTGCCCTCCTCGATAGCATCTGATCTCCACCAGCTTGGGCCGAGGCTCTCGCGCTTCCCCGCACGTGGAGTTGCTGCGGGCCTCCGTCATTTACACCACAGTGACGTAGCTCCGTAGCCGCATCGACCCCGCGGCTGCCGCTGCAGCCGAAATCTTCGTGCCCGCCAGGCGGAGAAGGCGCAACAGCAGAATGAAAAGCAACAACAACAAACCGTCAAGCAGGAACAGCAAACTGAAAAAGACCGCGCCAAGCAAGAGCGCGCGACCCAGGAGCAACCGCAGCGCGATGCGCACAATAATGTGCAGCCAGCGCAGCGCGACGCCGGCAATCGCAACGCCCGCCGTATTCCCGACCAGGATTTCCGCACTCACTTCGGACGGGAACACGCTTTCCGCGTCGTGCGTCGCGACGATCGCCGCTTCAATTACGGCGGCTACTGGTTCGAGTACAGCCAGCCGTGGCCCGCAGGCTGGAGTTATGACGACAACGTTTATGTAGATGACATCGACGGCGAGTATTACCTGATCGATCCCGTCCATCCGGGGATTCGATTGTTGGTGATCGTCGCGAGCTGATCTCGCGCTGCGCAAGGGCCGAAGAGCTTCGGCCCTTCGTTTGCATTCGTTTGCTGTAGACGCGTGGCAATAAAGGCGGCACAGTCGCCCCAGCGACGGCGCGCCAACATCGAGAGTTAAATTTTACTAATTCTAATCATGTCGCAATTCATCGCGACCAAGATTGCAGGAGCCTGTATGTCGTTCTCACGCGACTCGACCGCACGCAACTTCAGCGCCCGCAACTTCAGCGCACGTATGGTCACGATTCTAAGTTTGTTCTCGGCCGCTCTGGTCTTCGCAATTTGTCTGGGTTGCAACAGCAGCGATCCCGATCAGCGCGCGCGCGATGAAAAAACGCGCGACGAAGTCGCCAAAGCCACCGAGCGAGCCAAACCGGCCATCGAAGACGCAGGAAGAAAACTCGGGGAGGCCGCCCACGATGCGGCCGACGAAGCTCGTGCCGCCGCAGAGGGCGTCCGCGACGGCTGGAACAATGGGCAGCATCCGCTCGTTGATCTCAACTCCGCTTCCGAAATCCAACTCCTGGATCTCCCCGGCATCAACCGGCCCGCCGCCCACCGAATCATCGCTGGCCGCCCTTATCGCGATAAACATGACTTGATCGACAAAGGCATTCTATCTGGCGCGGCCTACCAACAAATTCGCGATCGGGTGACCGCGAAGTAGGGGGCCCCATCCAATGCTCGCGCGCGGCCCTTTCGGCAGCGAGAGCCTTTACAATGTCAGGCGCGGACTCCGCCGCCATTCCACGCAGTCGTTGGCGAGCGCCAGTTCGCCGCTTTTGACGCTCACGGGTATAACGGCTTCATGGTATGGACGCGCGTGGATTCCTACGGCATGATGTTCGTGGTATAAATTCCGCAAGCGTCACCAGCCGCGAAACCTCTCGCAAGGATGTTGATCGAAGAATGCCACTAAGACCATTCAACGTTTGGGACTACCTTCTCTGCGCCGTCGCCTACTTCCTGATCGGCATCGCAGCGGTACCCAAGTTTGCTTCGCTGCTCGTTGGCCGCTAATCGAGCTCACCCATAGGTGACACAGGACTCCTGCCTGAGCTCCCGCGGCCGCAATTTTCGCCCACAGCGATGTTCGATCCCGGATCACACCGAACTGCCATCGTTTCGCCCGGCGGTGGCGCGGGAAGGTCCGGTTGTGCTCTGATATTCAGCACGTAACCCGAAACATAGAGGAACTGCGGTGATCGAATTTCCCAAATTTGACCTTACCGGGAAGGTGGCTCTGGTCACGGGCGCCGCACGTGGGCTCGGCCGGGCCATTTCTCTCGCGCTTGCTCATGCGGGAGCCCACGTCGCGCTCGGTTTGCGCGAAATCGGCACCGGAAGCGATCTCGTCCGCGAAATCGAATCCATGGGCTGCCGCGCGCTTCCCTTGCAAATGGATGTTACCAACCTGGATCAAATTTCCCGGAGTGTTGACGGCACCGCCTCACATTTCGGCAGATTGGACATTCTCGTCAACAACGCCGGCGGTGGCGCCACGAATCTCGCCATCGACGTTTCGGAGGAAGAATTTGACGCGACGCTCGCAATCAACGTGAAGGCAACGTTCTTTGCCGCTCAAGCTGCCGCGAAAATCATGATTCGCCAGGAGGACGGACGCATTATCAACATGAGCTCGCAAGCCGGATTTGCCGCGCTGCCCACGGAATCCGTCTATTGCGCCAGCAAAGCCGCGGTCTCGCACCTCACCAAATGCCTGGCGGTCGAATGGGGCAAGTACAACATCACCGTAAACGCCGTCGCGCCAACCTTTATCTCCACGCCGGGCACCGACGAAGCTCTCTCTGATCAGGCGTTTCGCGCTGACGTCATCGAGCGCATTGCCGGCCTGCATCGCATCGGCGAACCCATGGATGTCGCTGGCGCCGTCGTGTTCCTTGCGTCCCCCGCCGCGTCTCTCATCACCGGTCACACCATTCTGATCGACGGAGGATGGACAGCGCGATGATTCGCTCCATGATTCAATAGCGTCGGCGATTTCGTAAGCCGGGAGCCACCGCAAAGACTAGCCATGAACAAAATCAGCGTACTCGACATGAATTGGGTCGGGCATCCGAAATCCATTGCCGCCGCGCTACTCGAGTCCGAAAATCATCGCGCCATCCTCGATCCCGGGCCCGAATCCACGCTCGCCACGCTCCGTGAGCGACTCCGCGCTCAGGGCGTCGCGATCGCCGATCTCAACGCCATCCTTCTTACGCACATCCATCTCGACCACGCGGGCGCCACCGGAGCGCTCGTGCGCGAGAATCCTGGGCTTACCGTCTACGTCCACACGAGCGGCGCGCGTCACCTGGTCGACCCGACAAAACTTCTCGCCAGCGCCACGCGCCTCTGGGGCAACGAACTCCCGATCCTGTTCGGCGAAACGTTGCCGGTCCCGGCCGGAAATATCCGCACTCTGGAGGGCCCGCAAACCCTCACGCTCGGCGCCCGCAACCTCGACGTGGTGTACACACCCGGCCACGCTTCGCATCACGTCAGCTATTTCGACGCCGATGCGGGCGTAGCTTTTGTCGGAGACACGGTCGGAATCCGAATCGACAACGGTCCCTATATTCTCCCCGCTACGCCCCCGCCCGATATCGACCTCCCTCTATGGGACCAGTCCTTCGCCACCATTCTCGCCCGTCGCCCCACGCGTCTGTTCCTTACGCACTACGGCTATTCCGATCATCCCGCCGCGCACATCGCCGAATTCAGAGAGCGCCTCCACCACTGGGCCGAAGCCGCCGAGGATGCTCTCGCCACCGCTGCCGTAGGTCCCGCCGCGCAAGATGCCGAAGCACGCGATGCCGCGGCCATGAACGCGTTCGTAAAAAAATCGCGTGCCGAAATGGATGAGAAGCTAGGCCCCGTCGAAGCCGAACACCACGCCTTCACCGGCGCACTAGAGCTAAGTTTCCTGGGGCTCGCGCGGTACATCAGCAAACGCGCACCTGCGCCGGGGGCGCCGTAAGGAACAGGAACGTATTGGTCCGCGAAAAAAAGGAAATTGCAAGCGGGAAAGACGAACGGGCTTAGGTTTTCAACTGCGCCGACGGACGCGGATCAGGATTCCCGCGACGGAGCTTCTGGAGCATTCTCCGTCGCAGCAACGGCCTCGTCAGATGTGGGCGTGACCGTTGCATTTTCGGATGCGTGCGCGGCATCAGCCCCTTCATTTGCCGCTTCGGAGGACGCGGCCGGTGTGGCGGTCGCGGCGCTTTCCTCGGGTGCGGGCCTCGCAGTCGGATCGTCAGGCACAGGCGCTGACGGCGATTCCAGGCGAGTCGACAATACATCGACGATAAGTTCGACGATTCTTTTGGCATTCGCGCCGTCGGGGTCTTTGTCAGGATTGTACTGGGCCACGTCAAGCCCCAGCAGATTATTATTGCGGGCGAATTCCTTTAGGGCGGCGCGAACCTCGTCGAGGCTCAACCCGCCGCTTGCCGGCACATTCACCGGTGGAAAGTCTTCCTGACGGAGAACATCCAGATCGATGTGAAGGACGAACTCGCGAGTGTCGGCGTGCATGAGATTCAATGCTTCGGTTGCGGCGACGCTTGCGCCTTTTGCGGCGATAGCCTCGGCGGAAACTTGACGCAAAGGGGACTTGCTCAGGAATTCTTGCTCAGGCGGATCGAGTCTGGTGATTCCGAACAGCGTGACATCGGGCTCGCGCACCAGCGGCGTTTCGCCCCAGAAGCGCACAAGTTCCGGCGCGCCGCGGCCAATGATGTGGGCAACGACCATGCCATCGATGCGGCCGGACGGCGTGGACGCAGGCGTGTTCAGATCGGCGTCGCGATCGAACCACAGCAAATTGATGTGCTTGTAATAGCGGCGCGCTCCAGTCAGCAAGCCGATGGATTGCGCGCAGTCGCCGCCGAGCACCAGCACGAGGGCGCCGCTCTTCATCGCAACTTCGGTATGAACCTTCAGATCGTTGAGGCCGGCGACGATCGCGGGAAGATTGCGTGCCCGACGGTGTTCTTCGTCGTCGGCGAACAGGCGGGGAGCACAATCGCCATAGTCGGTTACCTCGAATCCCGCGCTCCGGAGGCGCTCGACGATTCCCGCGGCGCGCAGGGCGGCTGGAGCTTTCTCGGAACCGGGCAGAAATGCGGCGGCACTCGATGGGGCACCGATCAAGGCAATCTTCTTCGGCTGACGGGCGATTTTGACCGCCAAAGTTTGGCTCCTTGTATTGTGTTTCCCCAGCGCGGGGCTGGGCTACGGCTTACGCATTGGTTCGCTCGTTTATTGCAGCGCGAGCGGGTCTATCACTGGCCCCTGGTCCCGCCAACAGTCTGAGACGACAACAGAACGCCTTGCGAAACACATTACCCGGCTTTGGCTCACTACGTTCGCCGGGCCAAAGCCCAGCGCCTACATCGGTGCCCACATCTACCTGCGCGGGGCCGCGGCGATGGTGGCCAGCTCCGGTGGTAGCGTGAAGCGCACGTCTTCGCGAATCAGATCGAGGTCGCGCTGATCCGTGAATCCGATTTCCGCTAGACGGCTGCTCACTTGCTCGACCAGCACTTCGGGTGCGGACGCTCCAGCCGTCAGGCCAACCCGTTCGATTCCTTCCAGCCATTGCGGATCGATGTCCTTGGCGGAGTCGATGAGCTGCGCTTTGACGCCACTGCGCTGGGCCACTTCCACAAGGCGGTTGGAATTCGAGCTGTTCGGCGAACCAACGACGAGAATGAAATCTACGTCCTTGGCGACTTGTTCCACTGCTTCCTGGCGATTTTGTGTGGCGTAGCAGATGTCGTCACTTGCGGGTCCCTTTATTGCCGGGAATCTCTGGCGAAGGCGGGCGACGATTTCTTGCGTATCGTAGAGACTGAGTGTCGTTTGCGTGAGGAAAGAAAGCTTGTCGGGCTCGGCTACTTCCAGGGCGTCCACGGCGGCGACGGAATCCACGACGATGGTGCGGTCAGGGGCTTCGCCGGAAGTGCCCACGATTTCCTGGTGATCGCGGTGGCCTATCAGAATGATGGTGCGCTTTTCGCGGGCGAATTTGAGGGCTTCTAAGTGAACTTTGGTGACCAGCGGGCAGGTGGCGTCGATCACTTTGAGCGAGCGATCCTTGGCCTCGTCGCGAACCGTGGGAGGCACTCCGTGAGCGCTGAAGACCAGCACCGCGCCATGGGGCACGTCTCCGATGGCTTCCACGAAAATGGCGCCGCGGCGGCGTAACTGCTCGACTACATAGGTGTTATGCACGATTTCGTGGTGTACGTAGACGGGCGCGCCATAGGCCTCCAGCGCAAGTTCCACGATGTCCACAGCGCGCACGACACCCGCGCAGAAGCCTCGCGGTCTGATTCGCAGTAGTACTTTTCCATTCTTTTCGATCGGCATCGTCATCCTAAGGTATTGTTTCTCAAGAATCTATCATACCTCACTCTCAGGCCGGCGCCACTTTTGTATGCAGCAAAGTCGACACGGGCGTGATGGGCGCCGGTCAGTGTGCTCGAAGCTGAAAAGCAGAATTAGCGGCTGGCATGGCGCCGGGCAAATGATGAGAGCAAGCTCGTCCATTTTGGCGCTGGTCTAGTTGCGTGAGGAAACGCAGACTGGCGGCATGACTCCGAAACAAATGAAAGTTGAGCCGCTAGTGCTGGAGGGCGTGCACGTGCGGCTGGAGCCGTTGTCACGCACGCATCATCCAGGATTAAGCGAAGTGGGACTCGAGGAAGAGCTTTGGCGATGGATTCCCACTCCAGTGCGGACGGCGCCCGACATGGCGGCGTACGTTGAATTGGCGCTGAAGGAACAGGCCGACGGCGTGTCGCTCCCGTTCGCTCAGATCGAGAGGGCCACCGGCCGGGTGATTGGCAGCACGCGATACATGAATATCGAGAGGACGCATCATCGCGTGGAAATCGGGTGCACCTGGATCGGGCGCGCGTGGCAGCGGTCAGCGGTGAACACCGAGGCCAAATACCTCTTGCTGCGGCACGCGTTCGAAATGCTAGGATGCATGCGCGTGGAATTGAAGACCGATTCACTGAACGAAAAATCGCGGGCGGCGATCCTGCGCATCGGGGCAAAGGAAGAGGGGATATTTCGAAATCATATGATTACCTCCACGGGGCGAATCCGGCATACCGTATACTTCAGCATCGTGAATTCGGAATGGCTTGAGGTGAAGTCGCAGCTAGAACGATGGCTGACCGACCGAAGATAAGAAACACAAATAGGCCAAAAGAAGGGCTTTGACTCGTGGATTTGGCCGGCATTCAGGCGCGCAGGAGCTTGCTTGGAATCCCAACCAGCGCCCTTCAGCGGGTCTTGCGATATGATTCTTCGGATAGTCTGCGAATAAGATCGACGGCGGAGAGCCTTCTTTGGAAAACCCGGGTACTCCGGAAAAGCGGCGAAGTGAGCGCGTAAAGCTCAGTGTGCCTGTCATCGTGATGACGGAAACTTCCGAGCGTGAAAAGGTGCAGGAAGTGACCCATACCATCACGGTGAATGCCCACGGCGGGATCTTCAAGTTGAAGATGGAAGTCCTCCCAGGCCAGCCCATGATCCTCACAAACATGCAGACAAAGCTGGAACAACGTTGCCGGGTGGTGCGCGTGGAACACTTGCCGCGCGCAGAGTTTGGCGTCGCGTTTGAGTTCGAGAGGCCCGCGCCTGAGTTTTGGTCCGTGGAACTTCCTCCTGCCGATTGGAATGCGGTGCCGTCAGAGCCGTAACTTCCTAAGAAGAACGCCGGAGCTTCGGGGATTTGTAGTGTTCTGCTATGCTCCCGGTCCATGTCATCCGTTGAAAATGAAGAGCTGAGGCTGACGCAAGCGTGGTGGTTTTTTCCCGCGCTGATTGCAGCAATCTATTTTGCCGCGCACATGGCGACGGCGACGCGCTACGGGTATTTCCGCGATGCGCTGTATTACCTGGCTTGCTCGGAGCATCTCGATTGGGGATACGTGGACCAGCCGCCGCTGATCGCGGTACTTGCGTGGATCGCCCGGCACACTTTGGGGACGTCGCTGCGGGCGCTGCTGGTATGGCCAGCGCTGGCAGGTTGTGGGCGGATTCTGCTGACGGCGGCACTCGCCCACGAATTGGGAGCGCGGCGTTTCGGCACGACGTTGGCGGCCATGCTCGCCGCGATGCCCGCTGTCTGGTACATACTCGATCACCAGTTTGCGATGAACGCGCTGGAGCCTCTTTTCTGGACCGGATGCGCTTACGCGCTGCTGCGGATGATCAACACCGGGAACGTCCGGCTGTGGCTGATGTTTGGCGCAATCGGCGGGCTTGGGCTGGAAAATAAATACTCGATGGGCTTTTTCGCGTTGGCGCTTGGCGCCGGATTGTTGCTGACGCCGCAGCGCAAGTGGCTGTTTACTCCCTGGCTGCTGGCGGGCGCCGGCGTGGCGCTGCTGATTTTTCTGCCCAATCTTCTCTGGAATATTCATCATCACTGGCCTTTTCTCGAGCTCATGCACAATATTCGAGCCTCCGGCAGGGACATCGCGCTTCCGCCGCTCCCGTTTATCAAGGAGCAGATTTTGATGATGAGCCTGCAGACCTTCCCGTTCTGGCTTGCCGGTTTGCTCTTTTATTTTTTCGCGCGCGAGGCCAAGGCTTACCGCGCGTTCGGGTGGGCGTTCGTGATTAGCATCGGATTTTTTATGCTAGCTCACGGGAAGATCTACTACTCGGCGCCGGTGTATCCACTGGTGATGGCGGCGGGCGGCGCAGTCACGGAACTCTTCCTGTTTTCGCCACGCTTCCAAGCTAGGCCGCGATTGCGGTTCGTGCTGGAATGCTCGGCTTTCGTTTGGCTGATCGCCCTCAAACTGGCTCTGCTTCCGATATCCCTGCCGGTGCTACCGATCGACGCCTTTTTGCGATTTCAGCAGCATCTGGGACTCGAGCCTTCGCGGACCGAACACAGTCAGATGGGTGTGGCACTCCCGCAGTATTACGCCGATGAATTTGGATGGCCGGAAATGGTCGCGGCGGTCGCGCGGGTCTATTATTCGTTACCACCGGAAGAACAGCGCAAGGCTGCGATCTATGCGGACAACTACGGAGAAGCCGGCGCGATCGACTTTTTTGGGCCGCGGTACGGACTGCCGAAAGTGATCTGCACGCATCAAAACTATTTCTTGTGGGGGCCGCGCGAATATACCGGCGAGATTGTGATATTGGTTGGTTCCAACGACATTGAGGAGGCTCGCTCGCATTTTGCGTCGGTCGAGCCAGTAGCCGAAATCTACAGCCCCTACGCGATGCCTTACGAGAACCGGCCCATCCTGCTGGCCCGCGAGTTGAAGGGAAATCTGCGGCAACTTTGGCCGCTGTTGAAGAACTGGGACTAGCAAAGACCGACGGATTACCCTCGACGCCACAACCCCGCGCATTCCCTGCAGCTATTCCCAGCAGCCCGGTGTTAGACAAATCGGTAGGAATTTAGCTGCTCGAGATAGGAGTATAGCGATGGCGTTTTGGTACTTTGTCGCGCACCGGGGCTTGACCAGGCCGGGATAAGCGCTTGGATAGACCGTTTGGACCGTCTCGGCAAAAGGCCTGGCGCAAGTCAGTGATCCGGCGGCCGTGGGTTACGAGCGCGTCCACTTCCGCGAGGGAACGATCGTGTTCGATCTCACACAGCGTACCAATAATCACCTGGTATATCGCGCCATTGGCCAAAAACCCGTTGAAGCGCGATGCGTTCTCTCTCACGCAGGACGAAATCAACGGGCTGGTGAATCACCTGCTGATCTAAAACCCAAAAGTAACGTAACCAGACTCGATGGCACGATCTGAAAAGGGAACAAGCATCGTCGCTTGCTCCTTTTTTTTTCGCCGCGCGGCTACGGCAACAGGCCGAAAGCGGCCACGCTGTTCTGCGTGCCGACGTAGACTTTGCCGTTGGCGATCATCGGCGTGATGAATTTGTTGCCGGAGAATTGGTCTCGGCTATTGGCGGCTTGATTCGAGTTGTACAGCTCGGTCGCGAGGTTGGTGGCGTCGTAAGCGTGCAGCACGCCGGTGCCGCCGTTTTCTACAACCCAGACAATGCCATTACTCGCGCCATTCGCCGAGATCGCGGGTGTGGCGCCGGGGTAGCCGAACGTATGCGTGCTGTGTGATGAAGGAGAAGTCGCCAGCTTTCCGCCGGAGATGGGAAACGCCTTGATCGAATCACCGACGGAGCCATAGTAGACCGTGCCATTGAAGTAGCTGGGTTTCGAAAAGACGCCACCAGAGATCTGACCAGTGATTTGTTGATAGATATTGTCCTGACTGGCGTTGAATTTGCCCATGTTGTCGCGATCGACGACGTAAATGATGGAGTCTTTTCCGGATCCTACCGACAGGTGCCGGGTTGTGCCGTTGGAATCGACAACATCGGGCAAGAGTAGCGGCCCCCCGGAGCCGAAGTCGGTGTCGGCGTTGGATTCCGACACGGTGTTCAATGGCGTGAAGTAGTCGAGCAGCGTCAACGGCGCGGACGAAGAAATCTTGGCAAAGCAATTGCCGCAATTCTTGTTCGCCGGGAAGCCCTTGGAGTCGAGCGTGGTTCCGAAATCTCCATTTCCGATGATGAAATAAATGTTGCCGGCAGCATCCGCCGCGGGCGCCGTGCCCGCCATCCAGATACCGCCCTCGTTGCCGTTCGGGACGAGGTTGACGACGCTGGACTGCGCGAGGGTGTCGGCGCTGTAGGCCATGACCCACGAGGTGTAGGGACCACCGTCGCAATGCGAGCCCCACGTGGTGTAAATCGTGCCGCCAACTTCTAGCAGCCCTGGCCGCTCGTTGTATTGCGCGGGATCGAAGACCACATTTCCGTTCGAGCTGTTCGCGCCGGTTCCTGGGTAAGTTGCCGTGATCGTAGTCGGACCTCCGAACAGTTCCGCGCCGGTCGTGAGATTGAGCGCGTGAATGCGGTGAATATAGTTGCCGCCGGAAGTTTTCGACACGGCGATCAGATAAATGGCGTTGCGCGTCCGGTCGATGACCGGCGTGGAAGTAATGCCGATCTCCGGAGTAACCTGGCCGCACCCGCGATCATCGCTGGAAGTCTCTCCCGAAGCCAGCACGGATTTTTGCCAGAGAATCGTACTCGTGCTGCCGTTGACGCTGTCGGCGTCAAAGGCATACACGCTATCGTGCTCGGTCACGACGTACAGAACGTTTTTCGTTCCGTTATTTGGGATCGCCAGGTTAGCAAGATAGAGCGGCTGAGCGTCCACGTGGCCATCGACGGCAAACGAGCCGATCTTCCCAAATTTGGTCTGATTCACGTTGGCGGGAGTCAGCACGGTCTCGTTGACGTTTTGCCCGGTTCGCAGGTTGTCGTAGTGATAGGTGGTCACGTCCACCCCGGAGGGCGGGGTGGTGAGCGCATTTACCGTGAGCGTCGCCGAGGTGCTGGTGACGCTGCCCGCGGAATTCGTGACTACGACATCAAACGTAGACCCAGTGTCGCCGGCGACGGTGGCTGGAGTCGAATAACTCGCGGCGATGGCCCCGCTGATATTGGCGCCATTCTTCTGCCATTGGTAAGTCGGTGAGGGCGCGCCGGTGGCAACCACGTTGAATGTCGCAGCTTGTCCCACGGCGACGGTCTGATTCGCAGGCTGGGTAGTGATCTTCGGAGCCGCGGTAGCTGTGGAGGAAACGGTTAGCGTCGCCGGATTGCTGGTTGCGCTGCCTGCCGAGTTTGTGACCACCACGCGGAACTGCGAACCGTTGTCCGTAGCTGTCGCGGCGGGGGTCGTATAGCTAGACGAAGTGGCTCCGGTGATATTTGCAGTGTTCTTCTGCCACTGGTAAGTGAGCGGCGTCGCTCCCGTGGCAGTAACACTAAATGTCGCGGTTTGCCCCGGCGTTACAGCTTTGCTCGCCGGCTGAGCGGTGATCGCTGGAGCCGCGCTCGCGGCGTTGACGGTGAGCGTCGCGGCAGCGCTCGTTACCGTTCCGGCGGAATTGCTCACCACCACGCTGAATTTTGACCCATTGTCCGTCATCGTGGTCGCGGGCGTCGTATAACTTACCGCAGCCGCGTTAGCGATGTTCGCGCCATTCTTCTGCCACTGAAAGGTTAGCGGAGCGGTACCAGTAGCGACGACGGCAAACGTCGCGGCCTGTCCCATCGTAACGGTCTGGGCCCCAGGTTGCGTTGTGATCGACGCTGCCGTGGGGGTACTGGAATTGTTCCCGGGACTATTGGATTTCACCGCACCGGCGCAACCTGCGAGCGCAAACGCGGCAAGCATTATCGCAAAGAATGTTGTGATCTGATTGGCACAGGCTGATCGACGCACTCGTAAGCCCCCGTGGATTCGCCGCATCCGTTTTACGTCTGCGGGTTCGACAAGAATCGGAAACATGGCGCACAAACCAGTGCGACGCGACCCTGGATGACTCAGGTTAGGCATCGGATGCGCAATTTACATCTGGCCCGGGGGACAGTTGTGGGCCATTGTCCTTTACATATCTTTGGGATTAGGCCGTTCGCCTGGCCCGCGACCAGGAAGTCCAACCTCACCGCTAAGCCGACCCCTGCCCCCAACTGGATTGCACGTGCCACGTCTTGCCAGCGTTTGGCCTTCCCTCTATCCTCAGTTTCTATGCTCCTGGAAAATAAGGTTGCACTGGTCACGGGTTCCGGCCGTGGCATTGGCCGGGCGATCGCCCGCCTGTTCGCAGAGGAGGATGCGGCGGTCTTTCTCACCGCGCGTACCGAAATGGAACTGGCCTCCACGGTCGCGGAGATCAATGCGGCAACGCAGAATCGCGAGGCGGCCTCGTTCGTCACGGCCGACCTCAGGCACGAAGCGGACTGCACCCGCGTAGTCGCCGCGGCACTGGAAAAATTTGGCCGCGTCGATATTCTGATCAACAACGCTGGGCACTACGGTCCGGTCGTTCCGGTAGAGGAATATCCGCTGGCGGAATTCGACGGCGTGATCGCCGTGCATCTTCGCGCGGCCTTTCTGCTGAGCAAGCTGTTGCTGCCGGATATGTACGATCGGGGGTCCGGCGCAATCCTCAATATCTCCAGCCTGTCGGCAAAATCGGCCTTTGGTTGGGGCTCAGCTTATGCGGCGGCCAAGGCGGGCATGCTGGGGTTAACGCGCGTGACCGCAGCCGAAGCCGCTCGCAAAGGAGTTCGCGTGAATGCGCTCTGCCCGGGGCCTGTCACCGAGACCCTGATGTCCAAGGAACTCGGCGCCACCCTCGCACGGAAGCTGGGCGTCAGCGCGGAAGAGCAATTGGCGGGATTTCTGAGCACCCTGCTGCAAGGGCGGGGACAGACCCCGGATGAAATCGCACGCGCCGCGCTGTTTCTTTGCTCCGACCAATCCAGCGCCATTACCGGCCAATCGATCAACGTGGACGGTGGCGCGGCCTTCTTCTAGCGGCTCGCCAGGCGGCTTCCAAGCCCTTGCATTTCGTTGACTTGCTCGCCCTGTAACCCTAGAATTCTGTCAACACGCTGCGGAAATTACCATGTTGGGCCAAACCATTTCACACTACCAGATTACCCAAAAATTGGGTGCCGGAGGCATGGGCGTAGTCTACAAAGCAGTTGACCTGAAGCTTGAACGCACCGTCGCGCTCAAGTTCCTTCCTCCCGATATTGCCGTCAGCAGCACAGACCGCGAACGCCTCGTTCGCGAAGCCCGTTCCGCATCGACCCTTGATCACCCCAACATTGGCGTCATTCATGGGCTGGAAGAGTCCGACGACCATCAGTTCTTCATCGTCATGGGCTACTACGAAGGTGAAACGCTTTCCCAAAAGCTCACCCAGGGCGTAGTTCCGGCCAGGGAAGCGCTTGATCTCGCCATCCAGATCGCCAAAGGCCTCAGCGCCGCCCACTCCCACAATATCGTTCATCGCGACATCAAGCCCTCGAACATCATCATCACCAACGACGGGCTCGTGAAGATCGTCGATTTTGGCCTGGCTCGCGTGGTCGCGTCGGCCAGCGCCACGCAATCCATCTCCTTGACCGGCACGCTTCCTTACATGGCTCCGGAGCAAATCCTCGGCGAAGCCGTCGACCAACGCTCCGACGTATGGGCACTCGGCGTGATTCTCGTGCAGATGCTTACCGGAAGTCACCCATTCGTGCGCCCCAATACCGCGGCGATGACTTTCGCCATCCTGAACCAACCGCCCTCGGCTCTGGACGCGGTGCCGGAAGTCGCGCGTCCGGTGATCTACCAGACCCTTTCCAAGAAGCCCGCACATCGACAGGCCAACGCCGCGGAATTGCTGAAGGATCTCGAATCGGCCCGCGCCTTGATCACCTCCACACCTCCACCCCGGGACGAACCGACCGTGACGCGCAGCCTCAGTCCGCGCGAATTAAAGAAATTTGTCGAGAATGCTTCGACACCACGCTGGAGTCACGGTCCCGCGCGATGGATGACGCAAGCGGCGCTGGTCGCGATGGCACTCGTCATCCTTTTGGCGGGCATTCTGTTCTTGCCGCCCGTGCGGGAACAGCTCGCCGGACTGGTTTACGCCAGCACGGAAAAACACATCGCTGTCCTGCCCTTTGAAAGTGTTGGCAACGATCCGGATTTCGGCCTGGTCGCCAGTGGTTTCAGCGATTCGCTGACCAATGAGCTCTCGAATCTGGACGCGGCGCAAAAGTCTCTGTGGGTTGTTCCGGCTAGTGAAGTGCGGAGCCACAAGATTGCCGACGCGCCCTCCGCGTATCGCATACTTGGCGCCACCATGGTCATCCAGGGGAATGTTCAGCGAAGAGGGCAGGCGGTGTACGCCACGGCTGTGCTGATTGATTCAAAACGGCTTCGCCAAATCGGGTCGGTCCAGGTTGAAAATGACGCCGGTGATCTTGCCGCTCTGGAAAACGACGCTGTCGCCCATCTGGCAAGAATGATGAAGATTAAGGTCTCGGAAGGTACGTTCTTAAGAACGGGAAGTGGCCCGCCGGATTCTTACGAGTCGTACCTGAAGGCTCTGGGCTACATGCAGCGTTACGACAAGCCCGGGAATATCGATCAGGCGATATCCACGCTGAGCGCGGCGGTGCAGAAGAATCCAGGATTCGCGCTGGGGTACGCCACGCTAGGCGAAGCGTATCGGCTCAAATTCCAGACCGATCATCATCCCGCGTGGATCGCGGAGGCCACCGCCAGTTGCGAAAGGGCCATCCAATTTGATGACCGGCTACCCATGGCGCACGTCACTTTAGGCCGCCTGAATGCCACTCTCGGTAAGGACGATATCGCGCTGCGAGAATTCCAGAAGGCGCTCGTTATCGATCCACGCAATGCCGACGCGATGATCGGAATGGCCACCGTTTCTGAGCACGCCGGACGAATCGCCGACGCCGAAGCAACCTTCAAGCGCGCGATCAGTCTTCGGCCGGATTACTGGGATGGCTACAACGTTCTGGCCGATTTCTACGACCGTCAGAAGCGCCCGCAAGACGCCATCGCGCAATACCGGCGCATCCTCGAACTGACTCCCGACAATCCCTCGGCATACAACGACTTGGGGGTCGTGTACATGGAAATGACCGACCCTAAGTCCGCGGCGGCCGCCGAAGCAGCCTTTCAAAAATCACTTCAACTCGCTCCCAACTACCAGGCGTATGCAAATCTCGGGTGGCTTTATATCGGCCAGAAGCGTTACGCCGAGGGCGCTGCAGCGACACAAAAAGCTCTCGACCTGAACGACAAAGACTGGCGTGTGTGGGCCAATCTGCTGCTTGCTTACACCTGGCTCAATGACAAAGAGAAAATCCGCACGGTCCGTGCCAAAACCATCAGCTCGCTGGAACAGTATGCCCTTCTCGATTCGAAAGAAGCGGCGGTGCAGTCCATGCTGAGCACCTTCTATGGCGAAGATAAGCTTCGGGAGAAAGCCATCTCGCACGCAAACGCTGCACTCGCGCTGGCTCCCAAAGACCCGTCCATTCTCGCGGATGTCGCCGAGGCCTATGATTTTCTTGGCGAGCGGCGGCGCGCGATCCAATATGCGCAAGACAGCCTCAAACACGGTTACACCGTAGACGATCTCAAAGAGCGGCCTGCGCTCCTGCCCTTGTTGGCAGACCCGGATTTCCGTTCGCACGGAACGTAGTCAAATTCGAAAAGGAGAACCAGCCATGCCCGCAAGTTCAGCCGCAAAAGCCAAAATCAAGTTCCCGGGAAAGTCTGCAACGATCAAGATACACGATCAGAAACCCGATCCCGCCGGTGAGGTGCTGGTGCTAGCGGGCGGAAAGATTCACTTCAAGAATGAAGACGGCAAGGAATACCGCGTACTGGTCTGGAGGAAGCGTACCGAAGAGAAGCTCGGCATTGAGTTCCTGCTACCGGGCCACGCTGTTGTCACACTCGTCGCCCTACCCGATGAAGAGCTTCACTATACGGTGTTCGACAAAACCGGCACAGTGGCGACTGGACGTGGAGGCGGGCCGATCAAGTCTGTCGTGGAAGCGATTGAGATTGGGCACGGGGGCGGACCGGTCAAGTAAGACTTGGGCGTCCGAGCTTGCGGCCAACACTTGCTCGCTCTGCTTGTGGACGCGTATTTCCGTTTTCCGCGGGAAATAATCCATTCGAAAGGAGAATCAGCCATGGCTTCACCAGCGGTAGCAAAGGCCAAAGTGAAAAACCTGCCGAAATCCGCAACGATAAAGATCATTGACCAAACGGCGGTGCCTCCCGGCGAGGTGGAAGTAATGCCGGACGTCGGAAGAGTCCATTTCAAGAATGAAGATAGTAAGGAATACAAGATACGCCTGTGGAGGCCAGGCACCGAACCCCATTTCGGCATTGAGTTGGTGCTTGCACCGAACGGAACGATCACCATCGTGATCCGAAAGGACGATGAGTTCAACTATTCGATCATGAGTAAGACTGGTGGTATGGAAACCGGACGTGGCGGTGGTCCAATCAAGAATTGAATCGCCTGACCTCGGTGAAAAAGTGGTCCCGGATCGCAACGAATCCAGACCGCCGGCAGATTTCGCCCTTGTTATGTGAAGCTTTTGGCTGGCGACTCGTCGTATTTGGAGTCCTGGATTCGCGTGTTTGACGAGTCTGTCGCGTAGTCTCCGCCGAAGCCGCCTAGATCGGGCAGTCGATCGCTTTGCTTTGCCGGATGACGCCGCGCTCGTCCGTTACCGCCGCATAACCACATGCCTTGTCCATAGTGTCCTCCAGCAACAAGTCATATCCCTTGCCTTCGTTCGTCAAATTCAGACGCAGCGTCCAGCCAGGCAAGATCTCGGGATCCTCCGAGAAATGTACTGCCGCAAACTCGGGAATATTGGCTAAACACTCCTTCGCATACTCCGCAAATTCTTTACTGGCTAGGAGATCGTCCCAGGTCGCGTACGAACCGTGCCGGAATTGATAGCCGACCTCGGCCGTGTTAATGGAGCGCAAGATGCCTATGGCCAGCATGTGTCGCGCGTTTTCCGCGTCGGAAGCCATTACCGCCGCGTTCTGTCCATACGGGGGAATGGCTGCGCCCAGCGTCATCCCTGCTACAACTACACCGAGGAAAAGACTTCGCGTTCGCATGACGTCACCTCTGTAATGGTGTCTGGCACCATACTGCTTATGGAGGTTACCAACTATCAAAAGGTTGTGTGCACATGGCAAACAGCGCCTTAGTGGACTTCATTCTTGTAGACGGTCCCGCCCTTCATTACAAACTTCACGTGCTCCACTTCGGTGATGTCCTTCAATGGGTCGCCGCTCACAGCCACAATGTCCGCCCACTTCCCTGCCTCGACCGTTCCCATTTTGTCGCTCCAACCCAGCAGTTCTGCGGGCACCGCGGTACCCGACCGAATCGCCTGCATCGGCGTCATGCCGTACTCCACGTAATATTCGAACTCCTTCGCCTGGTTCAATTCTTTCCAGTCGAAGCCGCCCGCATCCGTACCCAACGCAATCTTGACGCCCTTCTTCAGCGATTTCTGGAACGCCACTTTTTCCAGGTCCACCATTTTGGTCCAATTTCCGCCGCGCCCCGGCGCTACATACGCCCCCACGGTAATCGTCGGAACCCAGTACACGCCCTTCTTCACGATTTCGTCGATCAACGCGTCAGTTAGCCCGTCGCCGTGCTCAATCGTATCCACACCCGCGCGCAACCCTGCCGCAATCCCGTCACTCCCAATACAGTGCGCCGCTACTTTCTTGCCCAAACGGTGCGTTTCCTCCACGATGGCCCTCGCTTCCTCATCCGTGAAGTTCACCATGCTGTGCAGCACACCATCCGCTTCAAAATGATATTTCCGGTCGGAGTAATACTTGATCCAGTCCGCGCCGTACATGATCTGTTCACGCACAGCCTTCCGCGCCCCCTCCACGCCGTCCACATACTCAACGCCGGTCGGCATCTTCAATTCCCACGAGTAGCCCAGCAACGGATACATCCCCGTCGGCGTCATCGCACGTGTGGCCACCTGCATCCGCGGCCCCGGCACTTCCCCGTTCGCGATCGCAGTCTTCACGTCCACATCGGCATACATGGCCCCTTCGGTTTCCAGGTCGCGGATTGTCGTGAATCCGTGATCCAGGGCAATCTGTGCGTTGCGTGCGCCCAGGATCGCCCGATACGGGATCGACTGCTTCAGCAACTGCGCGTCGTAATCTTCAGCGGTGATATCCCCGTTCAGCAACACATGCGTGTGCACATCAACAAATCCAGGCAGCACCGTCGCTTTCGAAAGGTCGATCACCTCCACACCCGCGGGCGCAGTCCCACCCGGCGTCACTGAGACGATTTTGTCTCCCTCAATCACGATCAGCGTATTCGTCACCGGCGCGTCGCTCTTTCCGTCAATCAAACGACCGGCACGCACGGCGATCTTCTTCGTCGCCACTTGCTTTTCCTTGGTTTGGCCGAACGCGCCCGGCACCATCGTTCCGACACCAACCACCAGCCCAGCAACCAAACCAGCCAGCAGCACGAACGAAATTCCCCGCATTTTCATCCCGTCCCCCTCAACGGCCGCAAAGCGTAACACAAAGCCTTGAGCAAGCGCGCGACGCAGAGCGCCGCTCAAAGTGGCACAGCTATCAACCCTAGCAAGAAATTTCCCGCATTATTCAGACAGAAACTACTCTCAGCGTATAATCCCGCGTCATGCGCAAGTCTATTTACCTAGTCGTGCTTTTTGTCGTCACGTTGACCGCCGGTGCAGCAAATCCGCGCCCGGATTCTTTCACACCGCTGGTCGTCTCCCCCCTCACCTCCCACGCATTCCCCTTCCCCGGCACCGACGGCCGAACGCACATCGTCTACGAGCTGGTCCTCACCAACGCCAACGTGACTCCAGCCACGCTAGAAAGCGTAGAAGTTATCGAGGCGTCCAATCCGTCAAAAGCCTTGGGCACCTATCAAGGTCAAGATCTACTCTCGCATCTGCGAACGACAGGCAGCTCGCCCGCGGACAACCCAACCATTGAATTCAACAACACGCGATTGCTGCTGATCGATCTCGCCCTCGATCCACAAACAAAAATCCCCGGAAAATTGCTGCACCGCATGAAACTGCTTGGCGCGACCGCACCCGCTCGTCAACCCATGACCCCGGTCAGCATGACTTACACCGTAGCCCCTCTGGAAATTGCCAACAAACTCCCCCACATCGGACCGCCTCTCGAAGGCAAAGGCTGGGTAGCCGTCAACGGCTGCTGCGGTGGAACCGCGGTGCATCGGGCAAGCAGCCTCTCGTGCAATGGAAGGATCTACTTCTCCCAGCGATTCGCGATCGACTGGATGATGTTGGATAGCGGGGGAAGACTGATGAACGGAGACGCTGGCGACGTCCACAACTATCCCGACTATGGCGCGAAGGTTTTGGCGGTTGCCGACGGTACCGTGGTTGGACTGCTGAATGACTTGAATGATCAAAAGCCAGGAGACTTGCCGGACCCAAAAACCATCACGCTCGAAAATGTGGATGGCAATCACATCGTGCTTGATCTTGGCAACGGGGTGTATGCATTTTACGCGCACCTGCAGAAGGGCTCGGTAAACGTAAAAGTGGGCCATCGCGTGAGACGTGGGCAGGTTCTCGCCAAGCTCGGAAATACCGGCAACACCTCCGGGCCCCATCTCCATTTTCACTTGATGGAAGGCTCTTCACCCCTATGCTCGAACGGCATGCCGTATGCCATCGACTCTTTCACCTTCGCGGGCCAGGTTCCCTACGACGATTTTGCCAAGGACACCGGAGTGGAGGGCGATTTCAGCAAAGGCCTTCGTCCGGCCGCCGCGCGCCATGAACAATATCCAATGGACTTGGACATCATTAGTTTCGAGCCGGTCCGGTAGCCCTGGCTTCCCGGAATGGTGGTTCGCCCGCCGTAGACCTAAATGAAAAGGGCCAACCGGTCTCAAGTCCGGTTGGCCCTTTGTTTCATGTTCGTGTTGCCACGGATTCGAGGCGATTTCACTTCGGTCCGTGTGTGCCCTGCAAACCTACAAAACCTCGATCAAAGCGTCTCGTCGGTAACTCCCGACCTTAGTGCGCAGCCGCGGAGCCCGGGCGCCGCAACGGACGCCGAGCCAGATCTTCCACCGCGGACACGCTCCGCTTCGCCATACTCACCACCGGATGCCCGCTCTCCGCGACGCGTTCCACACCGACGGCCCACGCCTTCTGCAACATATACAAGGTGGCGATCACAAGGCCGAAAACCGCAAAGACCGCCGCGAACAGCGCGAATGCCGCCAGCAGCTCCCTGACAAAGTACAGCTGCAGCGCTCCCCCGACGCCTAGGAACCACCACATCCACGTCCTGCTGTTGTCTTTGGTTTTCATCTCTTGGCCTCGCTCCCCTTACCCCTAGCACTCGCCGGTACCTCGCGATCCCTGTTGCCTGATCTCCGGCTATTTTGGATGCGCTGACCTGTCCAATGGTCTTGGTCATCGCCGTACCTGTACCATTTGACACGACTGGGAGATCAAACGCGATGGTACACAAGGCACATTTTCGCCTTTAAACGAGCGGCCTAGTACGTTATTGTTTCAATCTGAGACAGTGTAATCAGCTGATAAAAAAAGCTTTAGATGGATTCCGAGCTTTCGCTCAGCCTTCGTCAAGGATTCGCCTGACCCTGCCTGTGGAAAACTGACCCAACGGACAGGGAGACTGCGGGCCTTAGGCGCTTTGCACGACCGCCCGGAACCACCTTGTTCCAAAACGGGAACGCCACTCGGAAGCCCGTAAAAGGCTTTAGGCTAGGTACCGGACGGTTCCCGGGAGCACAAGGGAGCAGGCTAAACGGAGCACTCTAGCGGCTGCGCACGATTCGAAGCAGGAGATCACCCGGAAACTATTGAAAAGTAAACGGTTAGTGTCCAGCCAGAGGTTCGGAGGTGGAAAGGGACTGTCGATAGCCTTAACGCCTGGTTCTCAGTTTCCCTTAAGAGCGTAGCCCACATCAAACGGCAGCTTACCGTCCACTCGTAGCACCTTCACCGAACTGTTGATCGCGTAAACATCCACGATTCCTACAGCCCCCGGCGTCTCCTCCACGGTGCGCAGCAAATCGGCGTCACTGTCCACGATCTTGATCAATGTCCGGGTTTCATTTAGTTTTCCCAGCGCGGCCTTCAAATCCGCCGGGGCCATACCGAATAGCTTCTGGATCGCAGGATGCATCTCTGGCGCCCCAGGATCAGTCATCACCAATGTAAAGCTCTTTCCATCCACCCAGGTCTTCTGCGTGCCCTTGCACAATTTCATCAACTCCGACAACTGCACATCCTGCAGCTTGGCTCCGGCCGACATGATCACGGCAATGTTCTTTGCCGCGGGAAACGACGGCAACGCCAGCATCAATGTCAAAAACAAAGCGGCGAGTACGCTGAGCCGCTGGCCCCATGTCTTTCCGTTCATCGTTCCCACATCACCTTTCGGGAGAGTTACCTGAGTATCCCGACCTTGGCCTGAACCGCACAAGTGCCCTTTTCGCACACTGTGTCCAACCGTGCGTGTGCCCGCGTTTTGTGGCTAATCCATCAATTGCTTTACCAAAGCGCACACCTGTCCGTGAGGCCAGTATCGGCTGCTGGCGCGCGGGCGATACGGTGGCTACTGGGCTCATTGAACTTTGTAACCTTTTAGATCAGGAGCGTTTTCATGAATCGCTTTGCCGTGCGCCATCTATTGCTCATCTTCCCATCGCTGTTTGCCGCGCACGCTTGGGCGCAGCAGCCTCCCGCCGCCCACGTTGAAGAAGCCGGCCGCAAAGAAGCCGTGCCTGCCACGCCTGCCGCCCCCATCGCGCCCATCGGCCCGACCGCCCAACGCCAGCTCTTTGGCACAGTTCCCGTGGCCACCAAATCCGACGACGCCCGCAAGCTCCTGGAAAAGGCCATCGACCAGTACGAAAACGTGCTTCTGGACATGTCCGTATCCAACGCTCATCAAGCCGCCACAAAAGATCCGCACTTCGCACTCGCCTACGCGGTGTGGTCCTATGCAGCCAATCGCAGCCAACCCAATGCGGAAGCTCTCAAGCACGCCAAAATGCTAGCCGCTAAGGCGACGCCGGACGAGCAACTCCTCGTGAATTGGCTAGTCGACGTGCAGCAGGGCGATAATCTCGCCGCCATCGGCGCCATGAACGATCTTCTGGCGCGCTTCCCGACCGACAAGCATGTCCTATACCTCACATCGGAATGGCTTTACATGCAGCAGGACTACGGCCGCGCCCGCAAGATGATGGAGAAGATTCTCGACGTCGATCCCAATTTCCCGCCTGCCCTCAACATGCTGGGATACTCCTACATTGAAACCGGCGACCCCGATCCGGCTAAAGCCGTTAGCTTTCTGAAACGCTACGCAACGTTGGAACCCAATCAGCCCAATCCTGAGGACTCTCTGGGCGAAGTCTTACGCTTTGCGGGCGACGATCAAGGCTCACTCGAACACTACACCGCAGCGCTAAGAATCATCACGAATTTCTACAGCTCGCAACTCGGCATCGGCGACACCCGCACGTTGATGGGCGACTACCCAGGCGCCCGCTCCGCCTACGACAAGGTTGCCGCGTCGGCGACCAACTCGCGCGATCGCCTGCACGCGCAATTTCAGAAAGCGATGATCTCCTTCTGGGAAGGGCAGCCGGAACAGGGCCGCAAGTCGCTGGATTCGCTCCTGGACCACTCTCGGCGCCTGAAGGATCCCTACGCGCAATTCGAAATCGGATTCGGCCGCGCGGAGCTCTCGGGAGACCCTGCCAGCGAACTTGACCAACTGCACGCCGTCGAAATCTCCCTGCAAAAGCCTATCGTGGGTATGAGCGAGCCAGACCGCAATGTTTCCCTGGCCTCGGTGCTGCGTGAAGAGGCCCGCATCTCAGCCGCCGGAGGCCATCCCGACGTGGCCCAGGAAGCGATTACCAAGCTCGAACGCTGCGCCGCCATCACCCGCGATCTGATTGTCGAGAACAATTACGAATCCGCGAGAGGCTTCGCTCTATTCGCGCAGGGTGACCTCGCTGACGCCGCCGACGAGCTTGCTTCCGATCCTCATTCTCCGCTGGCGTTACAGCAGCTCGCTACCGCCCAGGAAAAGCTCGGCAACGCCTCAGCCGCCGAATCCACGCGCACACGCCTGAAATACCAGCGCGCCCCCACCGTAGAGTGGTACCTAACAATTCACGCACCAGCACCAGTCACAGCCGAAGCCCAGTGACCACGCATGACAGGGGGTGCCGGCGACCTGCTTCGCCCGCACCCAAACTCTTCCTGACCTCTGCGCTCCGACCCCCGCGCCCTCTGCGTTAAATCTTTTGCCGTTTGCCGTTTACTGTTTACCTAAAACTTCGCCTTACCAAACGTCACCCGTAAACCGCTCGACAAAATCTGATCATTTCCCTTAAGCCCCGTAAGCGGATTGCTGATATACCGATCGCTGTAAGTCACCTGCCAGCTCAGCCACGCCTTCAGCTTGGTCGCTGCGGTCGCATCGAACTGGAACCGGTACTCCCCCGTATCGCTCAAGTTGGGAAAGAACGACGCCTTCTCGCTGAAGGTCGTTCGACCATTTAACTTCACGTCATACTCCTCTCCCACCACGACTTCCCCCGTCTTCCGGGTCGTATTTGTCAAAGTGGTCGGCGGATTCGGCGAAAAATATTCCTGCTGAAAGTCCGCGCCACCGAACACATCAAACGTGCTGTTGGCCGTCTTAAGCACGTGGTATCCGAGGCCGCCGCCCAGCACATTCCTAAGGTCCAGGTGTTGAAACTCGTCGTACTCAAAATCCGTAAAGCCGAACACAAACACCCGAGGGTTCAGATTGAAATCGCCGCGAATGCCGCCAATGATGTTATGCGCGGTTGTATGACTGGGCGGAGTTGTGTCGTCGGTGGCATACACCGCCGTCGTATATACCGTAATTTTGTCCTTCGCTGTCTCCCGCACCGCCTTCGCCGCCAGGTTATAGCTCAGCGTCGCAGAGTTCCCCCGGGTCAGGCTCAACCCCGTATCCACCAGGCCGCTCCAGAAGTCCAGCAAGTGTGGATTCTTCAGCCGGTCCACCTCCGCGTCGTAGGCCTTTTGCTCCGCATCGTTGCGCACCGTCACCACGGTATCCTTCGGCGCCGCAACTTCCCCGGTGGTCGCGGTGGTCACATCGAATCTGCCATCCACCGTAGTGACCGGTCCCACTACCGTCTGCCCATCCTTCAACGTCAGGTGCAGCGCTTCCGGCGCCACGATCGCCGTCACCGCATCCCATTGCACCGTTACGTCCCCGGCAAATTCCGTTTTGATCAGCAACTCCGTTTTGGTTTTGTCATCGGTCTTAACATCGACCTTCACGATGGTGCCCGTGATGCGGTCTCCATTCTTCAAAGTCACTTGATCGGCTCGCGCGCTCACTCCCAGTAAGCACAGAACCATCCCCAGAAAGACACTTCGGCGCACAGTAGTTCTCCTTTATGTGAATCAAGTCGGACTTCCCCCGAACGTACAGGATGAGCGGATCGTTAGCTGCGAAATGCGAATTCCGTAGCGGCCGCTTTCGGAGGCGGGCGGTCTTTGACCCTACCGGCGAGCGAAGAAACGGCACCTAAGCTTACAGAATTCCGCCCACCGGTCCAACGTATTCCGTCAGAATTCTGTTTGCCCCTTACGTGTTAAAGTTCTCTCACACCTTCAGGTATACTTGGCGGTTTGCGGCCCAAGGCCATCAAATTTCGGCCCATTTCCATACCGCTTCTTCGGAGAACTGACCTTGCGGACTCGCCTGCTCGCCGTTTCTGTACTCACTCTGGCCCTCTTCTGCCCAGCCTGCCAGCAGCAACCCACCCCAAAAGAACCTCCCGCCGCACCACAAACCGCCTCCACCACCCGCCCCACCATCGTCTTCATGACCGACTTCGGCACCGCCAATGACGCCGTCGCTATCTGCCGCGCCGTAATCTACGGCATCGCCCCCGATGCTCGCCTCACCGACATCACTCATCAGGTCACGCCATTCTCCATCCAAGAAGCCTCGCGCTTTCTCTACGGCGTCACCCCGTACTACCCCGCCAACACTGTCTTCTTGATCGTTGTCGATCCCGGTGTAGGCACGTCCCGCAAAGCTATCGTCGCCAAATCGAAAAAAGGCCAATACTTCGTGGCCCCTGACAACGGCGTCCTCACCCCCACCCTCGACCGCGACGGCTTCGACTCCGCCCGCGAAATCACCAACCAGAACTGGATGATCCAGGCGGCCGTCTCTTCCACCTTCCACGGCCGCGACATCTTCTCCCCCACAGCCGCCCATCTGGTTGCAGGCTGGGACTACAATTTAGTCGGCCCTGCACTCCCCGAACTGGTCCGCCTGACCACAAAAACCGCAACCTTAACGGACAAGGGCATCGCTGGTGACCTGATCGGCCTGGACGACCCCTACGGCTCACTGATCACCGATATCCCCCGCGAAGATTTCCAAAAATTAGGCTACGTAGTCGGCGACAAAATCCCAGTCCAGATCAACAAGAAGCCCGTAATCCTCCCGTTCGGCAAGACCTTCATGGACGTACCGGTAGGCGACTCACTCCTGTACATCGACTCCCGAGGCCGCGTAGCTATAGCCGTTAACCAAGGCAACTACGCCAAAAAATTCAATGTAGAAGTTCCCGGCGCCATCCTCATCCCCACCAAACACACCCCAATCATCACCAAAAAGCGCTGATCGAGATTATGTAGGCGCCGGGTTTTAGCCCGGCGCTCCCGCGGAAAACGATTCGCGCGCCGGTCACTCCAAGCCCCCTGCCTGCTGCCCAGCCCCCAAACGAAAACGCATGGCGGTCAGGAGGGACGGGTGTACGATGGTCCCGCTTTTGAGGCCAAATAGGGGATCCCGGGCCAAATCCTCTGCTCGTGTGAGGTACACATGACAGCGCCCGATAGCTCTACGGCTTCCGCCGCGACTCCCGTCCCAACCATTTCATCTCCTCCACCGTTCTCGAGCGCGTCGCCGCAGGAGCACACCCTGGCGGTCGCCCCCGTCCGCCTCGACGAACGAATTTCCGCGCTCGACACCATTCGCGGATTCGGTCTACTCGGCATCCTCTTGATGAACATCTGCGCGTTCGGTCTACCTCTATCCGCTTATGCCAATCCCGTACCTGCTGGAGGCGCGACCGCTCTGAATCTCTTTACTTGGTGCTTCATGAACGTCGCCGCCGACGGCAAAATGCGCGCCATCTTTTCGGTGGCTTTCGGCGCCAGCGTCTATCTATTGATCGATCGCCTCTCCCGCAAAGGCGCTGCCGCCGGCGCCGCGGACATTCATTACCGTCGCATGCTGTGGCTCATGCTCTTCGGCTTGATGCACGCCTATTTGATCTGGATTGGCGATATCCTTTTTCCTTATTCTCTGATGGGTCTTGTTCTCTACCCGTTGCGCAAGCTTTCCCCGCGAGCCCTGCTGATCACCGCCGGAATTATGGTGTTGGCCATGGCCGGTAATGGCGCTTACAGCTATGTGCACCTCGAGAATCTGCAACGCGCGGATTTCCAGATTCAAGCCGATGAAAAAGCCGGCAAAAAACTGACCTCCGATCAGGAAGACCAGAAGAAAGAGTGGGAGGACGCAATTAAGGAGTTCAGTCCATCCCCGGAAGATTTGAAGAAGGAAACGGATGCGCACCTCGGCGGATACTTCAAACTAGTCGCCTATCGTGCCAAGGACGTTTACCGCTTTCATAGTGCCCCCATTTACGCGATATCGCGATTCGACATCCTGGCCATGATGCTGATCGGCCTGGCGTTGATGAAGCTCGGCGTGCTCACCGGCAGCTATTCCACAAAATTTTATGTCTGGATGGCGCTGTTATCCTTCGCCATTGGCGTGCCTTCGGACACCTGGGCCGCCTGGTTCGCCGTCAAGCAACATTTCAGTATTGGTCCCTGGTACCTCACCGGCGTTGAGTATGAATTTGGGCGCTTCACGGCCTTCGGCTACATCGCTGTGATTCTTTTGGTGATCAAGTCCGGCGCATTGCAGTCCGCCACCAGAACTCTCGCCTACGCCGGCCGGATGGCTTTTTCCAATTACATTCTCACGTCGCTGATCTGCACCACGATCTTCGAAGGCTACGGTTTTGGCCTTTTCGGCAAACTCCAGCGTTACCAGCTTTACGGAATCGTCTTTGCGGTGTGGGCTGTGATTCTCATCATCAGTCCCATCTGGCTGCGCCACTTCCGCTTCGGCCCCCTCGAATGGGCGTGGCGCTCTCTTACCTACTGGAAAAAACAGCCATTTCGTATCCAGCCGAGTGACCTTACTCCCAGCGCCGACCCTCAACCTTTGCAACCACTCGCAGACCACAACTAGCCGCGACAGCCCTGCCTCACACGAGCCTCAGCGGCGCCTTCCATCGCGGGCATCTCCTCGGCGGCCTTCCCACCGTTGCCTCCAAGGTGGCGCACGAATGCCGCCTTGGAGCCAGGGCTTTATAGCGGGCGATGATATACTCCGGCCACGATTATATGAAGTGCTCTGCCTGCGGAAATGAAGTCTCTGGCGCAGCGCGCTTTTGCCCTTCGTGCGGTAGCTCGCTGGACATCGGCTCCGGAGCAACCCTGGAACCTGAAGCCACTCCGCACGGCGGCGTTTCGCCAGGCGATTGGCCAGGCACTACCCCGCGCAAGCGGAGTTCTTCTCCTAGTGGCAACATTCCCGCCTCCTCCGGCTACGAAGCTCACTACGTTCCGGGAACCATCCTCGCCGATCGCTACCGCATTGTTTCGCCGCTGGGCAAGGGCGGAATGGGTGAAGTGTATCGGGCCGAGGACTTGAAACTCGGCCAAACTGTGGCCCTGAAATTTCTACCACGCTCGTTGGCGCAGACCGATCAAGCGCTGGAGAGGTTCACGCGCGAAGTACGACTGGCGCGGCAAGTTTCGCATCCCAGCGTCTGCCGCGTCTTTGACCTTGGCGAGATCAGTGAAGTCAGAGATGCTGGCCAAAGAACCAAACTCACGTTCCTGACCATGGAATTTGTGGATGGCGAAGATCTGGCTTCGCTGATGCGCCGCATCGGGAGGCTGCCGCCGGACAAAGCCCTCGAAATCGCCCAGCAATTGTGTGCAGGGCTCGCCGCCGCGCACGAGAGCGGCATCGTGCATCGTGATCTGAAGCCCGCCAATATTATGTTGGATGGGCGAGGTCGCGTGCGCATCACGGATTTCGGTCTTGCCGGCCTGGTCGCGGAAATCGAAGGCGCCAACGCACGCGCCGGCACACCCGCCTACATGTCGCCCGAGCAATTCACAGGCGGTGAATTGTCCCCGAAAAGCGACGTTTACTCGCTCGGCCTTGTGCTCTACGAGATCTTCACAGGCAAGCGCCCTTTCCACGCTTCCGACATCGAAGAAATGGCGCGCTTGCGCGACAAGAACGCGCCAACAGCTCCGTCACGGTACGTGAAGGGGTTGGACCCGGTCATCGAGCGCGTGATCCTGCGCTGCCTGGAAAAAGATTCGGGAAAGCGTCCCGCTTCCGCGCTGCAAGTTGCCGCCGCGCTGCCGGGTGCCGACCCGTTGGCCGCCGCCATGGCGGCGGGCGAAACGCCCTCGCCGGAAACCGTCGCTGCCGCTGGGGAGTCGGTGTCCATGTCGACCCCTGCTTCGCTGACCTTGTTGGCCGCCGTTCTGCTCGGCATCGCTGCGTCCGCCTTTCTGGCGCGCTATGCCAACGTGCTCGGCGCCATCCGTGGTGGGAAGCCGCCGGACGTGTTGGCCGAGCGCGCGCGCGAGGTGATTGCGCGCGGCGAGCACAACCCAAACGCTGCGGATAGTGCATGGTGGTTTGAGGCCAACCGCGAAGACCTGCCGAGACTCAGCCGCGGCTCTCCCGATGGCATGCACTTCATTTACCGTCAGAGCCCACAGCCCATGATTCCGCAAAACCAGTTCACGATTGTCGACAGGAGCAATCCGCCCCCCGATGTGCCGGGAATGGTTACGGTGGTGCTCAACGCGGTTGGCCGACTGCGTGAGTTCTCGGCGGTGCCGGTGCCCGACGAGAAGCCGGGCCCGCCGGTGGAGTGGTCCGCGCTGCTGTCGGAAGCGGGTTTCGGAGCAGCTCAGTTGGCCGCGCCCGACCCCAAGGTACTGCCGCCGACTGCATTTGACGCTCGACAAGATTGGCAAGCGAGCGACTCCGGACAGACCATCACCGTCACTGCCGCCGCGTATCACGGCAAACCGGTGTACTTTCGCGCTGCGCCGCTGGCACTGAAGCCTGCGGAGAGCGGCGAAAGGACGCGAACTTTCTCCGATATCATGTTCGTTGTCGCCGTTTTGGTTTGTGGTATCGGCGGATGCTTTCTCGCGCGGCGAAATGTGCGGCGTGGCCGCGGCGATCGCCAGGGCGCATTACGCGTGGCGGCGTTTATCTTTTTCGCTGAGATTCTTGGCTGGGCTCTGGCGGCTCACTTTTTCCCGGACGCGGGAGAGGAATATGGCGCGTTCATCAGCGGTTGCGGCGAGTCGCTATACGTAGCAGGATTCATGTGGATCCTCTACCTTGCCGTTGAACCTTACGTGCGTCGTCGCTGGCCGGGGATGCTGATTTCGTGGACGCGCGTCCTTTCGGGAAACTTCCACGATTCGCGAGTAGGCCGCGATATTTTGCTGGGCGCGCTGGGCGGTGCCGCGATGGCTCTCATTCAAAATGGCCTCAACGCGCTGCCTGCCTGGTTTCCGGTCGCCCACATCCTTCCCGTTGCACCCTCGCAGTTCGTCTTGGGCGGTCCCGCCGGCATGCTGGCGGCTCTCGGGGTCCAGTCCAGCCTGGCCGCTCAGTGGGCGCTCGCCACCGTCTCTTTCCTGCTGGTGACACGCGTCATCATGCGCAGAGATTGGCTGGCCGTGATCGTCAGCGGCGTCTGTCTCGGAATGGTCGTGCTCGCGGCCGACAACATCGTTCTTGCCGTCACCGCAGCGTTGCTGTGCTCGTTGGTTGTCTACACCCTTCTGTTCCGCTTCGGACTCCTGTCTGTTGCGGTGACGCTGTTCTTCTATTTTGTGTTGCGCCGCTGGCCTCTTACTCTGGATTTTTCACAGTGGTTCATCTGGCGTTCCCTGTTTTCCATGTCACTCTTGGTGGCGATTGCCGTTTATGCCTTCCTGGCTATCAATGTCGGACGTTCCTTCTTTGTTGAGTCCGACTTGGACTGAGTGCGGCGCCTACTCGCCGCACTCCTCCGGATGTAGGGGCACAGCACTGCTTTACCCTGAGCGGCGAAGGGCGTGCCCCATCTCGGCGCGATTGTCGTTTGGTTGCATGTCTGTCCGGTCAATCGAATCGCCACCTTTTTGTGATTTCCCAAATCCAGGAGTGATCGCACGGTCGAAGTAAGCAATATTTAGTCTTAACACTTCAATTACTTCGCTTCACAATTCCTTCATTCAGCAGTGTCTCTCGCCTCCAGCGAGAAATCCAAAACAACCCGACCCTTCCCAGTAGCATAGGTTTCAGCCTGTCCTCTGGCAAGTCCATGCATAAGGAGACCACCATGTCCGCAATTCGCTCCAAGGACCGCGCATCGCTTTGTCTATTCTCATTCGCCGATAACCGCCGCTGCCGCCTCCCCCGCAGCCCAGCCCATCCATATCTCTGTGTATTCCATGCCCGCAAGGAAGCGCAAATCCACACCGCCGAACAAGTAGGCCGCGACATCGCCGCCAGCTTCGCCAACGGCTACGTCTCCGCCTGCGACCTGACCCCCGAGGCACCGCCCTAACCCGCCTCTTCTGCGCCGCAGTCCAGGGCCAAATCAAAACCAAAGCCGCCTCCACCCTGGGCTACCTGGCCCAAACCCTCCTTCAAGCCATCCACTTGGCCCAACACGAATACATCAACGCCTTCGGCACAGACTCCTGGCGCCGGACCATCCGCAACTCATTCGCGGAGCCCTCGCCCCCCACGCTCCCGCCTATCATCGACCCAGAACCCGAGTCCCAAGGACCGGCGCCCACATCTTCATCACCCGTTGCCTACAAACCAGAACCATCGCGCCCCACTTCAACGCCGCTTCAGCCCATGACGCCTCGCGCCGCCGTCCTGCCTCCCTCGGCCACTCCACCAATCAACGTCTCCAAGCCAGTCCCGCGCAATGCAACAAGTAATCTGGAATCAACACTTGCAAGACTCTATCAAAACAAACAACGTTAACTCCGTTTAGAATGAACACTTCTTACGGTGATTACGCGCTGCAAATAATATAGTTATGAGTTCAATTGACAACCATGCGATAATTCTGGCATAGTAATTCCGGCACCGCGGCGAGGGCTCATGGACGCCCTAACCAGGACCGCGACGCTCTATGTCAGGCACGAAGCAAGGATTGCCGCTGCAAGGATCGCAAGGATAAGGCTATCCATTCCCGCAGACCGGAAAGTGCCCCAGCTCTGCGGTATAGGTCTTATTTCTTCTTAGGTGGGTAATTCTTCAAAAGCTTGTCAACCGCCTTAGTAATGTTCTTTTGTTGCTTTTCTGGTTTGGCCTTGGGGTCGATGGTTTTGCTTGCTACTCCTCGCCACACCAACTCCTTCTTGGCACTGTCATACATGTCGAGTCCAAGTTGCCCAACATATATGGTGGACGTCGACCCTGTGGTTGTCGTTGAGCTCATGCCGCCACCACCATACCATCCCCCGCCCCAGCCCGGTCCATAACCCCAGCCGGTGTTGTACGAGGTGAACTGCTTCTCTGTGCCGACTGCAGTTTGAATATCGATGTACAGGTCGGCTGTATCAGAATCGACCTTTTGTAAACCCTTCGTCGCTAAGTTAGTATCGATTGCTTGCTTGATTTGCGTCTGCGTCAGTTCGTTTGCTTGGTCAACACCCTTCAAGTCAACCCACTTGTACGTCTTGTATTTTGAAAAATCTTCACTTTGCGCGAAGTTATAACGAACATCTTGAGCCACGGTGGTTGTGACACTACTCAACAAGAGTAGGGCAGCAAGAATCAGATATTTCCTCATGGGCGTTTTCTCCTCTTCTGTTTCCATTGAATCGGTGCGGCAATACCTCTTCACAATTATCCGTCTTTTATTCCTTGCCTCGCGTCGTTGGAGGCAAGGCCACACGAATACGAGCCAATCCTACTGCTTGGTGTGTTTTGACGTAAAGTCCTGAATAACGCCCAAATCGTCCAAGTGGGACCTGGTACGCCAAGTGTCCAGCCGCGAACTGTTTCCGTGTCCCTCGCATCACGCCCCGCTTTAGGAGCGCTAATCTTTCCAGCCGAGCATTGTCACGATGCATGTCTGCCTTGAGCGTCACTATCTCCCTTACATAGAAGAGTTGAAGGACGCGCACGTCGCGACGAATAAACGAATCCTGGAAGCCGCTGGAGCGGACTAAGCCGCTTTGCTGACCAGCCGTTCGTAAGCTCTCCTGGCTACGGATTCGGGAATCCTCATGGATTCGTATTCGCGCTTGAAGCCACCCTTGCGACCGTTCGATCTCTCTGGACGTAGCACTCTGATAACGCCCGGCTCGTTCCTGAATAGATCTCTGATGAACTGATCCGAGAAACCCCATTGCTCTGCTAGAGGTAGGAAACTCTTAGATGCTTATCGTGTAGCGCCAATTGACACGTCCGAGATTTTGAGACACCAGTGGTGTCCTTAATTCTCGGAGGTCGCTTAACCTGTAGACTTATGGCTTTCCCCGCGAGGGTACTTGTCTACTGCCACATTTCCCGCGTGCCAGGAGCCGATGTCCCTGGGGCGTTTGCGTCAAAACTCGGACGCGGCGAAGTAAAAGCATGGCCAAGGGGAGAGTCTTATTCACCTCTCATAAGCTTTCCCTACTAGATCCCTAGATGTGGTTTTGGTCTCGATTTCACCTCTTCCGTAAGCGTTGATCAGGACCCATCGTAGCTCTGGGCCTTTCGAGCACTATGGGACACTATCGTTTAGTCGCATCTTTGTTGGTGGCCTTTAGGAAATCCAGAACCAAGAAACCGGGATATTCTTCCTTTTTGGTTGAGCGGTAGTAACAGTCCCAATGAGACCCCGTCTCTACCCCACCGCGGCGGTAGTACAGGCGGAGCCCAACGAACCCATCAATGCGTTGGGGGATCGAGCACCTCGCTAAGTTCTGACAGGTTCCATTCCATCTTGTTTTGTTGACCGAGCCCCCCATCTATAACAGAATCAGCAGCGCGGTCCGCCCCGTCTTCGGGCCAAACTCAATCTTGCATTCATGGCGGAAGGCCTAGTTATGCTGTTATTTTCCCGAACATCCGGGGCGAGGACTCCCGCCTCTCGGGGATGCTGGGCACTTTGCTGCCTGCAACCCAATGGGGGGATCATCCAGTTCTGCGCCCTTGCGTTACTTACAATTTTTGCCATTCCGTCGTGTGCTCTCTCTAGTTCCGCCGCTGTGGGGCAACCAAGGGAGAAGAACGTATTGGTACTGTTCAGCTCCATTCAAACTAACCAGTCGTTTTTGGATCTGATTGAGCCCCCGATGCGTGCTCGTGTTCCGGGGCCAATCACTTTCTATGACGCATTCCTGGAAGACCCGCAAGTGGAAGAGAAATCTTTTAGGGAGAGCATGTCGGAGACTCTCCGACGCAGGTATGCACAGGTCAAGCTGGATGTTGTGATCGCATGTAACCCCGCGGCGCTTCACTTCGCGGTGGAATACCGCGACAAAATATTTCCCGGTGTGCCGATTGTCTTCGTAGCGGTCGGCGCGGGGGACCTCAAAAACCAGAAGATCTGGCCAGGGGTGACCGGCGTCGCAAGTCCTTGGGGTTTTCGGGAGACGATCGATCTTATGCTCCGTCTCGAGCCAGATACGAAGACGATCGCAGTCGTCGCGGGCGATACGCGTTGGGACAAGGGATTTGTGGCAGTCGCACACTCGGAGCTTCTTCAGCATCAGGACAAAGTGGCGGAGATCGACGTTGTCGGACCTCCGAATCATCAATTGTATGAAAGGGTTGCCGCACTTCCTCCTCATACGGTTGTCCTATTCCAAGCCTTTCCACAATTTTCGAGCCAACCAGAGTTCGGAACCTGGGATCTTGTTACCGCGATTTCACAGCGCCTGCCGACCTATTCCTCGTTCCCGTCGCTCTGTATCAACGGTTGCATTGGCGGAGCATACGAGGACGTGATAAAAGAGGATTTGTGGGCGGCGGAAATCGCAGCACGGGTACTGTCAGGTGAACGAGCGGATAACATCCCCGTCGCGTACGCCACCGACCTTCAGGTCCGTGTGGATTGGCGAGCGCTCCATCGATGGCAAATTCCAGAGTCGGCACTGCCGTTGGGCAGTGTGGTCCTAAATCGGGAACCAACTTTCTGGGAACAGTACCGAAAATATGTCATCGCGGCCATTGCGGTCATCGCCGCACAGTTGCTGCTGATTCTCGGACTATTATGGCAACGGGCGAAAAGGAGAAAGGTCGAAGCATCCCTCGTTGAGAGCCTAAGGTTCGAAGGTTTGCTTTCCGATCTTTCGACAACCTTCATCAACCTGCCCGAGGATCAGGTCGATGCGAATATAGAGAAGAATCTCGGCCGGATTGCTGAGTACTTCAACATTGAGCGGATAACATTCCGTGAGTTTTCTGCAAAGAAGACGGAGTTGATTGCAACCTTTTCCTGGACCGCTAAAGGAATCAACCCGTCTCCATCGGTCGTGGAAGCCACACAATTTCCTCACTGGATGAACCGCCTTCTGCGCGGCGAAGTGGTACTTGCATCGGCTTTGCCCGGACCTCATGAAGAAGAAGCATCTCCCGAAAAGGAGTACCTCCGGCAGCAAGGTGCCATGTCAGCGGCGTTGGTTCCTCTAACAGCGGGTGGCGAGGCCCTTGGTTTCATATCATTTGTCAGCACAAAGCGTCAGGTGCCCTGGGCGGACGATGTGATAAAGCAGATGAGGGCATTGGCTGAGATATTCTCGAATGCCTTGAGGCGCAAGCGAGCCGATGAAGTGCTACGCGAGAGTGAAGGACGCTTCCGATTAGTGGCTGATCACGCTCCTGCATTGATCTGGATGGCGGGAACGGACAAGTTGTGCATCTTCTTCAATAAGGGTTGGCTCGACTTCACTGGCCGATCGATGGAACAGGAACTGGGAGATGGATGGGTCTCGGGGGTGCATCCAGACGACCTGGAGAGGTGTCTCGCCATTTATTCGACAGCATTTGACGCGCGAGCAGATTTTGAAATGGAGTACCGCCTGCGCCGCTTTGATGGAGAATACAGCTGGATTGTTGACTATGGCGTTCCGAGGTTCGAATCCGATGGCACCTTCTGTGGCTATATCGGCTCGTGTGTGGACATTACGGAACGCAAGTCGTCAGAAGCTTCGCTGCAACAGTTGAGTGGTCGCCTGATCGACGCGCAGGAACAAGAACGCACCCGCATTGCCCGAGAGTTACACGACGATTTCAGTCAACGGATGGCTCTCCTGCAAATCAGTCTCGAACAACTCGAGCAAGGGAGCACGGCCGGGTTTTCGTCCAAGACTCGACAACAACTGCACAGCATTTCGGAAATAGCCTCGGAAATTTCCTCCAACATCCACGACTTGTCCCACCAGTTGCACCCCTCCAAACTGGACACTCTCGGCCTGATGGCCTCCGTAAGGGGCTTGTGCAGAGAATTGTCTGAGCAGCACAAACTGCAAGTTCAGTTTGCCCACAAAGACATCCCTGGACCGATTCCGAAGGATGTGACGCTATGCTTGTTCCGGATCGTGCAGGAGGCTTTGCGGAACGTCGTGAAGCACAGCGGAGCCTCAGAAGCCGCGGTAGAGCTGTCTGGTCGAGGTGATCGGATCGATCTTTGCATCTCGGATGCTGGTGTTGGATTCGAAACTGGGTCTGCAAAGGGAGCGGCTGGTCTTGGTTTAATCAGCATGCGCGAGCGCCTGCGGCTGGTTGGCGGAGACATTGTGATTGAATCCGAGCCCTTACATGGTACGAAACTTCACGCTCATGTGCCGCTACCAGCAAGCAAACCATCAGTCACCAGCGAGGAAAAAGCATACAAAACAGGGGCTTGAGTGCCGCCCTCTATGGGTCCGTGAGGATGCTATGACGGTCCTTGTAATGAGTCTCGCGCTCAGACTGAGCAGCCAAGTCCCGAGTCGCATTACCGGACAACTGGTTTTCAAACACCCCAGTTGTCCAGCTACGTAAGCGACTGGTGAGAACCGTCTGGACGAAGTGAGAGTAAATAGGGATGCTGCCCGATGTGGGCACATCGATAAGTGTCCACGAGGGGATAGTGGACACTTCCGAGCAGGCCATCCTTGATGAGACACCCAAGCGAATAGCGAGACGGCGGCGATCGATCGAAGAGAAGCGACGAATCGTCGAAGAGACGTTAGAAGCCGGCGCGTCGGTAGCACGCGTGGCGCGGCGACATGCAGTCAATGCCAATCAGGTTTTTTACTGGCGCAAGAAGTATCGCGAAGGGCGGCTTGGTAAGCGCCAGTCCAGCAAACTCCTGCCTGTAACGTTGTCAGGCATCTCACTGAGTAAATCCGGGCGAGCTGCTTGCACGTCTTCGCCATTCGCTGTCGGGTCGATGGAGATCAAGCTTGCCAAAGGGACTCTTCGCGTAGCAGGGAACGTGGATGTGGTGGTGCTGCGTACAGCGATCGAGTGTTTGCTCGGATGATCGGGCTGCCGACGGGAACGCGGATCTGGATCGCCGCAGGGGTGACAGATCTTCGTCGAGGATTTACAGGCCTGAGTGGAATGGTGCAGACAACACTTCAGGAGAATCCATTCCCGGGTCACGTCTTCGTTTTCCGTGGTCGGCGCAGTGACCTGATCAAGATTCTGTGGTTCGATGGGGACGGCTTGTGTCTTTTCGCGAAAAGATTGGAGCGCGGACGATTCATCTGGCCGCAAGTCACGAGCGGAACAGTGGCGCTGACACCCGCACAGTTGTCCATGTTGCTCGAGGGAATCGATTGGCGGCGCCCGATACGCAGCTACGATCCACAAATGGCGGTGTGAAAGAAAAGATTTTTGTTATTTTCCGGCGCGTTTTCATCATGCTGTAAAAAAAGTGCGGTATGTTCGCGCGCAATGGATGCCGCCACACCGCGCGACCTCGATCAACTCGATTCCGAGGCATTAAAGGCCCTCATTTTGGCGCTGCGTGAGCAAGTCTTCTCGCATCAGAAACAGCTCACCACACAGCAAGAAGAAATCCTTTCTCAGCGTGAGCAGCTCGTTTCGCGCGACGCGGAAATCGAACACTTGAAGCTGCTGATCGCGAAACTGCGTCGCCTGCAGTTCGGCCGCTCGTCGGAGAAGCGGGAATACCAGATCGAACAACTGGAACTGCGTCTGGAAGAACTGGAAGCAAAACGAACGAAAGAAACAGCTGCAGTGGAAAAATCACCGTCGGCGAGCACCGCGGTAGTGCGGCCTGTGCGGCGACCGTTGCCCGATCACTTGCCACGGGAAGTGCGAAAGTATCTTCCGAAGCAAGAAGCTTGTCCGGACTGTGGAGGTAAGCTGAAACATCTTGGCGAAGATGTTTCGGAAATCTTGGAGTACGTTCCGGCCAGTCTCAAAGTCATTCAGTACATTCGTCCCAAGCTAGCTTGCGCGTGTTGCGATCGCATCGTGCAGGCCGAAGCGCCAAGCCGGCCGATCGAGCGAGGCATTGCTGGGCCAGGGCTCCTGGCGCATGTACTGGTATCGAAATACTGCGATCACTTGCCTCTCTATCGTCAGTCGCAGATCTTTGCGCGCACCGGCGTGGAGTTGGATCGCTCCACCCTGGCGGAGTGGGTCGGCGGATCCAGCCGGCTGCTTGCGCCGCTGGTCGAAGCGTTGCGACGGGGTAAGCGCACTATGAGGGACAATTCAAACGCGGCTCTTCACCTTCTTCGCCCGCTTCCTAACCTTCGCCCATCGCTTCTTCGCCGCCTTCGCTATCGCCGCTAATCGCCGCTCTACCAGCAGCCGACAAGACGCGCTTCTTCACGCCGACGACTTCGCGCTCCGCAGAGTCGCCCAATGCTTTGGCAGCCGCTCGTACTCCGCTTAGTTGGTGATTCAGTTTGCCTAGCTGCTTTTCGAGCTTTCTCTCTTCGCGTTTGATCGCTGCAAGAATGTCCATGAATCCTCCGGGTGAAATCTATCTCAACCGAGGGCGAGGCACCAGATGTACTGCCGAAGGTAAATAACCGCTGCAGTCTGAGGGACCGATGGTACTTTTGAGATGGGATAGCGTACAGGTTGGGCACCTATCTGGTAATGCGACTTACCGGGAGTTAGCCTCCTGCTGCCAGGCAGGACAACTGGTGATACGACAATTGATCAACAGCAATTGTGCGACGGGCGAGTCGCCTAAGAGGGATTGGACACCGCGAGAACCTTCTCGGCCAACGCTGCCCGCAGGCGCTCAACGGCATTCATCACGAGTTCGCGGATTCGCGGATCGCGCGTAATGGATTCGTGTCCAGCGCCTGCGACCGTAACCTTCGCCAATATTCTCGTGCGACTCGGATCTTCCCGTCGCAATCGTTTCGTGGTGAGGAACATCAACACGTCGTGGGCGTAAAAGATCGCCCCGTTTCTTACATTTCGCGGCAAGGTGTAGTCCGTTATTCCCACACTATCCACCTGAATTGTCAGTTCCACGGGGATGTCCCGGCGGCGCAGTTCACGCGCCACGCTCATCATGGCCCAGCCACCCATGCTGTGCCCGACAAGGATCACTCTGGGAGAATGTTGCAGTTCGTCTGGACTAAGCTCCCCTGCGTGAGACGGAAAGTGCCCTAGCAGCCAATCCCGTCCATCCGCCCAAAAGTAGGGTGAATACGACCTTGCGCATACATCGGGAAACTCTTTTCCCCGCAACTCATTGCGAATCTGGACCACACCTGAATCCTTGTTATCCGAACGCTCCAGAGCGCCGACGAATCCCAGATAGATGATCCGGCAGTTTGCACCATCCTCAACGGTGGAATGAATCTTCGTGACTGCCAATCCCGTGGCAGGGAGGACATTCTGCCCTTGGACCGCTCGCGCGCAGAACCATCCACAGACACACCAGAGCAGTACCGTCGGGCAAGCGGTTCGCAGGGAGGCGGTATGTGAAAAACCTGGTCGATTCGTATGCGTCACTCGTCGGGTCTCTGTAAGAAGGACGGTTCGGCATCATGCGCTGACGTTAGATTGCAAGTCAACAAAGAGTGATTGGTTGCGGGATAAGTCCAAACGCGTTTACCAAACAAGTGACCTCAATGTCCGGTTATGCGACCTATCGGGACTTGGATTCAGTGACGATGTAGAATCGCTCGATTTGTCAGCGTGTGAACCAAGTCTGCCGCTCACCCATGCGGACGTTGCGTTAATATGCAGCTCAGCTTCAAGGGGGAGCGATCACGATGGACGCATTCTTCACTTCTTCCGGCCTGGTCGCGCTCATCACGCTGACGATCCTTGAGATTGTGCTCGGCGTCGACAACGTCATCTTCATTTCGATTCTGTCGAGCAAGCTTCCGGGATCGCAGCAAGGCTCGGCTCGGCGGATCGGACTCCTGGCCGCAATGGGGATGCGCATCGTGCTTTTGCTTTCCCTGGTCTGGATCATCAGGCTGACGGCTCCGCTTTTTTACATCTTGGGTCGCCCCATCTCCGGACGTGATCTCATCTTGATCGGCGGTGGCTTGTTCTTGCTCGCGAAGGCGACGATCGAAATTCACGAGCGTTTGGAGGGCGAAGAAGGCCACAGCTCGACGCGAGTGCGGCCGTCGTTTGCCGCTGTAATTGCTCAGATTGCGGTGCTGGATATCGTCTTTTCCCTGGATTCAGTCATTACCGCCGTCGGCATGGCCGACGAAATCACCATCATGGTTACAGCGTGATCCTGGCCGTCGGCGTGATGATGCTTTCAGCGGGACCCATTAGCTCCTTCGTTAATCGCCATCCGACGGTAAAAGTCCTCGCGCTATCATTTTTACTGCTGATTGGCATCTCGTTGGTCGGCGAAGGCCTCGGCATGCACATACCAAAGGGCTACATTTACTTTGCGATGGGCTTCTCAGTGCTTGTGGAAGTGATTAACCTTCGCGTCCGGAGGGTCGCTGTGCCTGTTCACCTGCATGAGCCGTACGTTTGAGCGCTGATTGGCGCTAACAGGCAACCTCTTGGTCCGCGGTCGAAATGGTTGTTCTTTCGGTATGAGGATCAGTCCAGCGAGCATCCGAACCACGAGCTACGCCACTACTTTCTTCGCCCGCTTCCTAACCTTCGCCCACCTCTTCTTCGCCGCCCTTGCGATCGCCGCCCTGCCGGCAGCCGACAGAACGCGCTTCTTCACACCGACGACTTCGCGCTCAGTGGAATGTCCCACGGATTTTGCAGCGCTCGTACTCCGAGGGTATCTCTTTGGAGACGTCCAAGTCACCTGACGCCCAAGCGCATTAGGGATGCCGCATTGTAGTAGCAATGACCGATAATCAAAAACGCAAAGCAATTGAGCGAGCCCAAATCGAAGGCGGCGAGGGACACGCTTTGTTTGTGGACTTCGTGTTGAATATGTCAGAAGACGTCCAAGGCGCGATGGCACAGCACCTCGGGTTGCACATCGAGGTCGTCAATGAGGAAGTTGCATTTCATTGGATATCCGAGGTTAAGAATTAGTGAAGGCGATGATGGGAAGATTGTGGGTCACCCCTGGCATCGGAGCGCCGGGCATCGCTCTTCTGTTGGCATCATTGAAAATCTAACGCAACGACCCGCGACGGAATCGAATAATAGGAAGGTTATTTCGATGGTTGAAAATATTATAAGCGGGTTATACCTTGTCGGCGATGTTGCCCTGCTTGGTTTGCTCGTTTACAACAGCCGCAAACCGCACAATAAGATCAAGCGAGGATGGCGCGACATCTACCAAAGCGAGCCAATCAAGGGCTTGCGAGAACATCTTCACGGGTTACAAGGACCTCAAGAGAAGAGGTAGGGACCTGTCGGCTGACGGAGGTGTCTTAAGAGACGGCCCTCTTCGCCTGCTTCCTAACCGTCGCCAGAATAAGGGTAACCATATTCCACCGAACTACCGTCTGAGTTTAGGCGTCGTTAATAGCCCCGGAAAGGGAAACGCCAAATGAGCGCAAATTACGCATGGATGAAGTTCTATGAAGCCGCTGTGCTCGAAACCGACCCCGAAAGCTTGCTCTTTCGCATCGAAGTCGCGCAAAACGCCATCGGTCAACGTGTGATAACGCTCGCAGTTGATGAGGCAGACCGAGACGCAATCGTCAAAACACTCAACGCGCTCGCCATTCTCAAGCGCGAACGACCTTGCCGATCTCTCTGCCATCAGTGCTGAGATGCCCATGACCTCGTAACTTCCATGAATGGGCGAACATTCTTGGCAAAGACAGGGATGGGTGAAATGAAGGTGACGCTACACACGCGATGCGTAGACGCATGGGCAGAAGCAAGCAGTTTTCAGGCTCTCGTACCATTGCGCAGAGCCCGCGCTGCGGGGCAACGATAAACTCGGCCCTTCCCCCATCCCACAAATTCAGGCTCAATGGCCCTTGTTGCGGTCGGGCCCAACGATCTTCTCCACGATCTGATGATTCTGTTGGTCCATGATCTGGAACTCACCCGGCCAGCACAATTCAAGTTCTGCGATCCGGGACTCGGCGGCGCGTAAGTCCGAGGCGGCCTCCAGCCATAGCGCCAATTTGTCATGATCTTTTCTAATGATGTCGTATTGGCGCGAGTTCATGGAACCTCCCGAATATCAGCGTTGTGAATTGGCGGTTGTGCCCCACCCGTTCCTGGTACATCGTGAACCAAACTATTGGAACGTTCGGCAAACTCGCATTTCGACAAGAATCTGGCTTGCAGATTGGAATGCGTTCATTTGCCCTTGCCGGAGCCGCCCCCTGATTTGTTGGTGGGTGACTTGGCGTTCAGTACGGATAGCAGTTCGAGCGCGGAGGATGGCGGCGAAACTTCACCCTGGAGGACGATTGCTTTCGCAGTAACGTCTTTGCCATAGAGCTTGCGGTTGGCGCGGTTGTCGGGCCGCAACGTGGAACCTTCCAGCGACACCCCAGCAAAGAGTCCCCGAGCGCGTGAGTACGCAAGTATCTCTGCGCGTAGGAGTACATCCGTGGCGGCAGTTGATTCACGTCCAACGGGCCCGCCGGCAGCCGACGCAGTAGCGCCGATCTTCACTTTGCTTGTCAATATGCTGCTGGCCGCACGGTCATTCATCAGCAGAAAAACAAAGTCCGTGGCCTGCCCGCCGAACTGCAAGCCAAAGCTGCCTCCGCCGAGCGCCATCATTGACGGAGCGCTCCACGGCCCTTGAAAGTCGGGACCCCCGCGGCAAGTCATTACGCCACGCCCGTAACTTCCACCAACGCCAGCAGCGAACTTGAGGGTTGAAGGCACAACGATCACGCATTCTGCCTTCTGTAGCACCGCCGCGGGTATGCCACTGCGCAGTTGCAGGACTTCCTTCATCACCATGCCAGAATTTGCTACTCGATCGCTCTCTTTGGTGTGAGCCTGTATTGTGGCCACAGTAACCGCGACACCCGACCCGCCATTATTCGTTACTCCGGAAAGCGTTGCCGTCACATGGTAGGTACCGACGGAATTTCCAGTTGTATAAAGCCCACTTGCTGATACCGAACCGCACTGCGGGCTCGGAGTGCAGGCCCAGGTCGCCATGGAAGTTACATCAAGTGTGCTGCCATCACTCCAATAGGTCGTGGCAGCCATCTGCACCGTGGCTAACGTTGTGATGGTATAACCTTCCACCGTTCTGATGGCGTAACCGGCTCCCGTGACGCAGACGGAGCTGCGGCATGGGCCTGAGCCGGTTAAGCCTGCCGGCGTGATCATGAAGGAAGTTGCGGCGGTCCCCCCTCTGACATCGGTTACGGTCACGGTGGTCTGCTCGCCAGTTATCCCTGTGGGCGTGCCATTTATCAAGCCGCCGCCCATACCAGTGGACATCGATACGCCAATTGGGAAGCCCCCAGTAAAGGCATAGCTGTATGGTTGCGCTCCTCCTGTCGGAGTAATTTGGCAATTCACGGCGATGTACTGCTTAACCTGAGAAATGCAAGGCGGGGCGTACACGTTGAGAGGATTCGACGCCGTGCTTGAACCGCCACCAGCGGTTTGACCAAAGCAAGCCACAGGGAGCCCAAGAAGCAAAAATAATTTCAGCCGACGAAATTTACGCCACATCATGGTTGCACCTCCAGCCCTGAGGCAGTCCAACACCTTGACTCGGGAATGCACTCGCCCACATAGGGCGCAAAGTTTACCTTGATGGACCTGATGAGATCCAAAGAGGATGCTAGGTTCCAGTCGACCACCTCACAACTAGGAAAACCCCTAGGTACGCGTGCGTGACTTTGCCGGTTATCGCGTCTTATCCGGCGGCGACCGCAATGAGTATCGATTGCGGGGATTGCTGGTGATTGCGGAGACCGCAATCAGCCTGGTGCCGCTAACCGGCTCAGGGTTGCTCATCCGCAGCTTTGTGGAAACGATGCGCGTTCCGCCAGGCTTCGATCCCCATCACATCCTGACCTTGCGTCTGGGAATGTCGGCGGTCGAATATCCGAAGCAAAAAGCGCCGCTTTTCTTTCGGCAGTTGTTCCCGCTTCTCTCCGCTGTTCCTGGCGTAGAGTCGGTGAGCAGCGCCTATCCCATTCCCTTCAGTTACGACAATACGAGCCGATTCAGTATTGCGGGCAGACCTACCGATCCGAACGACCTGCCGGTCGAGGCGGTGGTCGAGATCCCAGAGGATCCGATGCAGATCGCGGTCTACCCGCTCGCGGTGCCTTATCTGCTGAACCCGGTCGGCGTCACGATCCTCATCATTGCATCCGGCGAGATCGTCTCGGTCGCGAGCGCCGCCTTGGTCCTGGGACTCGTCCTGCTGGTCGGCGCGGTCGATTACCTGATCTTTGCCAACATCGACAAGCTGTCCAAGCGCCTGAACCCCGTCGCCCTGGGCATCTCCGAGATCGTGTTCGGGATCCTGCTTACCGCAGTTGCTGTCCAACTGATGGTGTATGGGCTGGGTGCGCTCGGCATCATACCGGCGGCCACTCACAGCGATCGGGGAGCGGTTGCTTCTGCTTCGCCATGAGAAGGGCTGATGCGAGTGCAAACCACGCGACAAAGCGGAGAATCATTCTTCCATTTCAGTCAGGAATGGGCAATTTCATTTCGGAGCGCGTATCGAACCAGTTCGGCAATCGAGTGAACGTCCAAGCGCCTCATTATATTGGACCGATGAGTTTCAAACGTCTTCATGCTCATTCCAAGAGCTGATGCAATCTCGTGACCTGTCTTGCCTTCCGCCAGTAATTTAGTAATCTCCAATTGACGCGGTGTCAGGCGATTAACATCTGGTTCCTTGGTTTTGCGCAAATAACCATCCAAAATCGCGTCACCGACATCCGAGGTGAAGAATGTCCTGTTATGCGATACAGCTTCGATTGCATTAATTAGATCGCGTCCGGTGTCTGACTTCAGCATGAAGCCTCTTGCGCCTGCAGCCACCACTTGGCGCACCAGGCTATCTGACCGATCTATGGTCAGAATCAGAATCTTGGCATTTTTGTCGCGCCGAATAATTTCCCGAGCGGCTTCCAGTCCACTGAGTTCTGGCATTCGAATATCCAATACCGTGACGTCTGGTTTTGTGGCTGAGACTATTTCCACAGCTTGTGTTCCGTCGCATGCCTCCGCGACTACGCTCCACCCTGGGCGCGCTTGGAGCAGACTGCGAAGCCCCTCTCGTATCACCGGGTGGTCATCCGCTACGACGATTCGGAGGGTCTCCATTTTCGATATTTATTAATTGATTTGGCTAGGACGAGCAGTGTCTTTGCCTAGTGCGGATGGTAATGCTAGAAGTGGCTTACGGACAAATCCTTTCGAGTCTCTTCGAGAGAGAAACTCACGCTCATCGACAACCTACCTTCCACCCTTATTCGCTGCGGCCAACTTTCCTCCCCCCTCCAGCGCCGCTACCAAATCCTTCGATCCCGATCCCCAGCGCGAGATCGTTTTGATCGCCTGCGTGAACGGCACATTCAGCGGATGCACCCGCTCCGCACTCAAGATGTACACCGCTCCCGCCAGCGGCGTCGGAATCGACGGTACGAACACCGTGAACCGCCCGTCTTCCAGTTCTTCAATAATGAACGCCGGCACCAGCGCCTCCTCCACCTCCGCAAGCGCCGGCTTCCACGCCGCCTCCCGGTCCTCTCCGGCCAGCCGCTGCGTAAGGCTGCGAATCAACGCATACCCCGGCATCCGGTCAAAGAACGATTTCTCCAGCCGATTCCACAGCCGGTAGCCGATCTGGGTGCGCAACGCCACCCCAATCAGAAAGCAACCCACCAGCACCACCAGCAACGACAGCACCTGATCCGCCGGAAGCCACTTCGGCAGTAATTGCGCGAACGGCTTCATGATCCCCGCCAACGATTTGATGCCCTTCAGCACCAGCAACACCGCCAGATAAGTCGGCGCCACCACCAGCGCCCCCGCCACCAGCCGCCCTAAGACAAATTCACTGAGTTTTTTCATCGAGCGACCCTCCTTTGAGAAGGCAGGTCTCCGGCGGGATGCGATAGGCTCCCAATGTGTCGACGTGCTCGAGGCACAAGAAAAAGGAGAGCGGCAATGCTCCTCCCTCGACCTATACACTTACATTCAAACTTACTAGGTACCATTAGGTATTTCCCTAGTTGCTTGGATGTCCAGTCGACATTTAGCGTCTACTTCGGACTGGTGTTCACTGTGATCACACAGTGATCCATGCCATGCCGAGAACACTCCCTTTCGGGACTGTCCTTTGCGCTCACGACTCATCGACTTAAAAAACCTGGCAGCGCTTATCGGCAAAAGTGAAGTCAGCAGCGTCCCATCATTGTCCTGAACTCCGAGACGCTTTGCCGACCGCATGTAGTTATTTATGTGCAGTTTCTAGCCCTAACATTAAGTCCAGCCAACTGGCAAAATGAATAGTACGCGCTGGATTCTTTCTCTGCGTGCGAGACGGCACCGCGGCAACAGCGCCGGTCCGCCGCCTTTGCAAGCGGACCGGTGTTAGCGGAACTGCTGGCAAGTGTCTTACGCCGATGCAGCGCGTTCGGATACCTTCGTCTCGACCAACGTTCTGAGGAAGCGTTGTGTCCGATCGACAAACGTCAGTCTAGCTGCAAGGCAGGTTTCCAATAGCAAGCTGACTCCATAGTGCTCGATCGCTTCGGCTGCAGCGATTAAGGCGCGGTACTCGCTAATCCGAAACTGTGCAACGTGATTGAGTTTCACCAACGCGAACATGCGTCTGGCGACGGGCCCCTGGATCTCCGCCAACTCCCTGCGGAAGTCCTCAATCAACGTTTCCTGTAGCCGCCCACTGAGTTTTGCGGGTTGCTCGCCGAGAAGTCTGAAGCACTCGTCGAGTGTGGCAAGGACGTTGCCTGAAACAAACGCTCGCGCCTGCAACGCTTCTTTGATCTGGGGATCTTGAACTAGCTGCCCAATCTCCTCGTAGATCGTCTCGGCTTTTTCGGCGCCCTGTCGTACATCGGTAAGGAACATCACAAAAAGTTCTCTCGGGGTTTTTATTGGCATCGGCTTCCTCCGTGCGCATAAGGCTTTGCGCATCATGATGATTGAACTCCGGAAGGAATCCGATCCGCAAGCTGGCAGAAGTACCAGGGCCCGTACTTCTTGCCTGAATCAACTCCCGATTAGTGGCGTTACCGCGTTTCGAGGGCGGAGTGGCGCAGACGGTATCCTAAGAGCGCGTCATGAACGCGGGCGGAATCGGATGCACTACAACGTCGAGGGACGATCTGGCGTCCCGCTTCTCTTCAAATGTTAAGCCGGACCAGAATGTGCGTATGGCTTTGTGCACCGCTTGTTGATGATCGTCAGTCGGCTCTTCGAAGTCCGAATGGAAAACTGAGCCATCACGGGAGCGCATGCTGACGCGGACATACATGTGACGATTTTAATCTTCGCTCGTTGGAGTGGGGTAAAAACAAGATGAAGAAGCTGCCAACGGCCCAAATACTGCGTGAACTTGCGCAGGGTCAGTCGTTGCCGTAGCGAAAGAGGTAGAAGCACGCAACGATCGCTGCAGCCCCAAAGAACACGTAGAACCTGAGAGCATCGTGACGAGCGAAACGGTAATACAGAGCCGCGACAAAGAGCACGATTGGGCCGACTTGAGAGAACAATCTCACATTTATGATTACTCTGGAGAGCGGCTTTTCTTCCAGCTACCGGAGTAATCTGGCACCCGACTCGGCAAGCGGCATCCTAAGGGGCGGCGGCGCTTCTTCGCAATTCGCTCAGTTATGAGCTTTCGAAGTCCTTCCTCAGCGTCGTTCAATGCTCTGTTTTCCTGGTTAGTCTCGACCCGCCTGAGCCGCCGCTGTTCGATCGCCACCAATGCTTCGTAGATACGAATAAACATCAGGTTCTTGTCAGTTTCGCAGGCGGCTTGCATGTAGGATTTTTCCCAGCGGTAGATTGGTTCTGGAACGCGCATGTTCAACCTCTGACTAGATTCCTCACCCTTCCTGGCACACCGCAGACACAAAATAAAAGGGGGGCCCGAACGAGCACGGGTCCCTCAAATTGGAGGTGAATAGTGTTTGGCAATGCAATGCCCAGGGCTACTGTCAGGATTGACAGGATGCGAGAAAAAGGACCTAGCGCGTCAGCCACAGCGCATATCGAATCGCCTGGAACATCGTCCACTGATGGTGAGCTCGCAGAATGTGATACCAGTCCAAGATGGATAGCCGTTTCATCGTTGCACCTCCTTAGATGCTCTGTATTCGTACGGTGGAGGTTGCAAAATGTGGGCCACTCTTAAGCGACTGAATCAGGCGAACTTCGCGCTGGTAACGGGTGCTGAATATCGGCATTTGCTGAATTTTCGGCAAATCCCGACTCGCTCAACTGCGTGGCATGGTTGAAGAGGTTCAGAAGAACTCGGAGACTTCGTCTGCGGAAGTTCGGCTGCAAGTCGACATCGTTTGCGTCGAGCTGTCAGGTGAGCTGTTCACTTCACGGACCTGAAGCAGAGATTGGCGGAGCCAGAACAAGATTCGAAAGGGAGTAACTGCCCAAAAACCGAACCGTGGCAATCGCGTCCACAGAAACGGGTATCCACACGTCGTTCACGGCGGCGAATTGGATGGTGAGGTGAAGGTCTTTGATCCAGAAAGAGGAGGTTTTGGGGCTGAATCCAATGATCTGCCTGACGCGGTACGTCTCGGCATCCACCCAAATGTCGCCAAGGAGCAATCCTTTTTCTTTGCGCTTGGGAATCATGTGCAGCACGTACTCTGGGAAAGTCCCAAAATTTTGCTCGCGAATGAAGATGAAGTCGTAATTGGATCGGTTTATGTCGCGCTGGTTACCTTCCTTGGCAGAGGTTACCTCCTCTTCCAAAACGGCGCTTACGATCTTTTTACCGTTGGAGCTACCCTGCGAATCAATGATCTTGAATATTTTGGAGTCGGGAGGAGTAAACCCGATTTGCGCCGTGACACCCGAGATCGGTATTGGCTCGTCGCCGTGGAATACCTTATATTCACGCGTCACTTCGTAGGGCCGAGAGCGGGCTGGATTCTGGTCCCACACTCGTTCCAGTGAATCCAGAATCGAGGTCAGATTTGGCTGGGTTACTGTTGGTTCCTGCGCCTGCAATGAGTAGCGAAAAACCCACACCGTTGTCACCAGACAAAGAGCAAGAAGGCAGGGTCGCTTCAGGTGCTGCTCCGCCTTACTTACTGGGGATCCCATAAGCATCGGAGCGGGTGAAAATCCCTTGTACGAAGCGTAGTTCCATACAGTGACATGAACCCACGAAACTCCCTTGGGCGGCGTGGCAATCATCGCCTAAGATCTACAGGCTTCTATAGAGTGAAGGCTGTAGCCAAATCTCTTATCAATCCGTACGTGGAAAAATCGACAAGGCTTGTACGCGAAGGCAGGGTTCCGTGGTCAAAGAATGAGCGCCCTCGATTGATTCTTGGGATCGGAGTGGGCGGGAGCGACAATGGGTAACTGATCCTGTCTCGACGCTAATCGATATCGGTTCCGATGGCCTTGAGAACGACGGCGATGGCTCCTTGCGCGAATCGGACTTTCGCGGCGTCCACTTGCGCGAGCTACCCTTGGTAAGCTGCTACAAGCTCGATGGCCTGAGCTTCGTCTCGCCGTCGAGGTAGGAGATTTTCTGGCATACATCTGGCCTACGCAGCGGCGAATCCTTAAGAATTCTTAGAATCTATAGTCCATTAAATCTGTAAGTTGCAGACTCTAAAGGACACTTAAGCGTCTAGAATGAACACTTGCGATAAATCCAAGGAGGGCCAATCCGATTCCGTACAGCACAGACACTCCTGTTTACGCTGAGCGTCGAAGCGTCTGTGTCGATCGCTGAGTCTCGAAGCGTTTATGCTCAGCCTCGAAGTGTCTGAGCCCGTCTAAAAGGCATCACCAGAGGAACCCGACGAAAGACAACCTCGCCAGTACCACGCTTTTCCGACCCTACTCCTTATTTTCCGCTGTAACCTTTCCCGCGTCCCTCGGTATTCATCCATGCAAAGGCAATCACCGCCGATGCAGAAACGACAGCCACCGAATGAAGTCGGTTCCTGACGAGGACGTTATGCTCCAAGTGCGCAACGGCGAAGTCGAGATGCTGGGTGTGTTGTTCGACCGCTACCAGGCCCCACTCTTCAACTTCTACTCCAAAATGACCCAGGACCGCACCGTCAGCGAAGACCTCGTCCAGGAAGTCTTCCTCCGCATTCTCCGTTACCGCCAAACCTATCGTCCCGGCACCACCTTCCGCACCTGGATGTACCAGATCGCCCGCAACACTCGCCTCGATCAGGTTCGCAAGGTGCGGCCCGAATCGACTTTGGCATCCGAGCCAATCGCGCCATTCTCTCTTTCCGATTCCGCCCAGCACCAACAGGAAGCCGCTTTACTCCAGCGCGCCCTGATGCACCTGCCCGAGGACAAACGCGAAATCCTGATCCTGAGCCGCTTTCAGGAACTCCAGTACGACGAAATCGCCCGCCTGCTGGGCTGCGAAGTCGGCGCCGTCAAAGTCCGCGTGCATCGCGCTCTGCGGCAACTCCGCGAAATTTTCCAGCAATTAGAGAGTGGCGCACCCGGAACGGATTTGCATCGCGCCTCGGGAGACTCCATTCCTCCCACCAGGAGGTTGCAGTGAACTGTGAACAGATCGCCGAACTCTTGCCGGATTATCTGCAAGGAAGTTTGGCGCGCGAGCAAGCCCATCAGGTGGAGCAGCACTGCGAGGGCTGCGCGAACTGCGCGCAAGACGTCGTCATGTGGAAGAAGCTCGCGCTTCTGCCACCCGATCAAGCCAGTCCCGACTCCCGCGCCCGCTTCGACGCCATGCTGCACGCATATCCCACAGCCAGCAACGATAGAAGCATCGAAGTTAGTAGCGGCCGCCTTCCGAGGCGGGCTCTTTTTGGCACGATCGCCGCGCCGCGGGCTTTCTTCGATTGGCTACGCTCTCCGCTCGGAGCCGTTGCCTGGAGTGCTGCTCTTCTGATCTTCGGCGTATTCATCGGCACGCGCGTCCATATCGGCCCAGTTCAGGCGCCTCCCAACGAAATTGCCGCCATGCACGCCGAGCTGACCAGCATGCGCCAACTGGTAGCGCTCTCCCTGCTGCAACAACAGTCCGCCAGCGAGCGCCTGCAAGGCGTGAGCTGGAGCGGCCTCGAAGCGCATCTCGATCCGCAAATTCAGTCAGCCCTGTTGCATACGCTGCGCTACGACGGCAGCGTCGACGTCCGTCTTGCCGCGCTCGATGCGCTCAGCCGCCATGCCAGTCAGCCTCAGGTTCGCAAAGGTATCGGCGACGCGCTCCAGGAGCAGCAATCCCCGCTGGTGCAGGTCGCGCTGATTGATCAGCTCGCCGAGTGGCGTGATCCCGACGCTGCCCAGCGCCTGCGCAATTTTCAGCAAACACCAAATCTCAACCCCGCCGTCCGCCAGCGCGCGGAGTGGGCCATCAGCAAACTGCAGTAGGTAAGTTGTAGGGGCGCAGCACTGCTTTACCCTGAGCGGCGAAGGGCGTGCCCCATCTCGGCAACCAGTTAAGTAAGGAGGAATCGTGCGAGCAACACCGTTCCATCGAATTCTCGCCATCTACGTAGCGGCGCTGCTGACGCTGACGATCTGGTTCGTCGCGCGCCGTCCGGTCGCACGCTCGGCCGAAACTGTCGTGAGGTATCTCGCCCGCGCGATTCAGATCAAGCATGCCTACGCCGCTCTCCGCGATGATTCCGACACCAGCTTCCCGGTGCAGGACCACGAGGTCATCCAGAAATCCTTCTCGCTTGCCGGTGCCGCCCGCAAATCCATCGACATCGACAACATTTGGGGCTCGATCGAAGTCGTTGGCGGAACCTCCGATCAGGTCGAACTGGTCGTCGACAAAACGATTCGCGCCGAGTCGAAGGACGCCCTTGCGCTCGCCCACAAAGAAGTCACGCTCGCTATCACGCAACCCGATGGCGGCCTGAAGCTTTACGTTGACGGCCCGTTCCGCTGTCAGTGTGAAGATGGCTGCCGCAGCTCCCGCCGCCGCGACGAGGACGGCTACATCGTCAAAATGGATTTTGTGCTCCACGTCCCTAGCAATGTCGATATCAAGCTGAAAACCGTGAATGAAGGCCGCGTCGTCGTCCACAACGTCACCGGCAATTTCATCGCGCGCAACGTGAACGGCGACATCGAGCTCGATAGCATGGCCGGCTCCGGCTTAGCGCACACCGTCAATGGCCCCGTCAAAGTCAGCTTTCGCGAGAACCCGCGCGAGAATTCCAGCTTTCAATCGGTCAACGGCAACATCGATCTCTTCTTTGCACAAGGCCTCTCCGCCGATTTCCGCTTCAAGACCTTCAACGGCGGTGTCTACAGCGATTTTCCGGTCACTACCGCGCCTCTGCACGCGCCGCAAGAAGAGCACCGTGGCAACAAAGTGGTCTATCACACCGACCGTTTTACCGCTGGCCGCGTCAGCGCCGGCGGCCCTGAAATCAAGATCGAAAATCTGAATGGAGATATCCGTATCCTCGAAAACCATGAATAACCATACTCGCCGTTTCCCATATATCTTTGCAGCAGCGGTAGCCTTCGCAGGCTTCGCGCTGGGCGCCTCGCAAATGCAACCCCGCGCCGAAGAACAGGCATCGACACAGACGCAATCGGGCGCCGATCGCGTCTCCGTAACGCTCAGCGATCCCGCGCGCCCCGCGCTCGTGAAGGCAAGTCTCATTGACGGCGGTATCACCGTAAAGGCCTACGAAGGAAAAGAAGTCATCGTGGAAGCACGTGCCCGCAATCACGAAAGCGCGCGCCAGGAATCCGGACCGAAGCGCATCTCCATCGCCACGACTGGCCTTACCGTCGAAGAGGAAAATAATCAGGTCAACATCAACACCGAGTCTTATGCGCGCGCCATTGATCTGAGCATCTCGGTGCCCGTCCACACCTCTCTACACCTGCGCGCGGTCAATGATGGTGACATCGTGGTGACCGGCGTGGATGGCGAAATGGATGTCGACAACGTGAACGGGTCCGTCACTCTCAACAACATCGCTGGCAGCGCCGTGGCCCACGCGCTCAATGGCCGCCTGCTCGTCACCTTTACACGCATCAACCAGAAGCCCATGGCCTTCAGCTCCCTCAACGGTGACATCGACGTAACTTTCCCCGCCGACCTGAAAGCCAATGTCAGCCTGCGCTCCGACCGCGGCGACGTCTTCAGCGATTTCGACGTGCAAATGCAAGCTTCCTCGGCGCAACCCATCGTCGAAGACAGCCGCGGCCACGGCGGCAAATACCGCGTAAAAATCGACAAGACCGTAAGAGGCTCGATCAACGGCGGCGGTCCCGAACTCCAATTCACCAACTTCAACGGCCAAATCTACATCCGCAAAGCCGGCGCCCCACGGTAGTACAACACTTCTCGCAAAATTGTTCTTCCCGAATACATCGCATGGTGCGCGAGGTACATCGCGTGGCGCACGAGGTAGGTGCGGGGTTTGCCCCGCCCGGCCGCTCACTCTCGACGATTGCCTGTATGGAGTCTGGAGCCCAGCCAGCTCCGTTCGTCCGGTCGATCAGTTCGTGCTGTTCGTCGTTTGCTTGTGTTTGTGGTGTTTGCTTTTCGTCGATTTCTTCGTCGACTTCTTGGGGGCCTTGAGCTTTTCATTCTCGCTCGCGAGGTCGGAATTTTCCTTGGCCAGACCATCGACCTTGCTGCTCAGATCCGCGTTTTCCTTCTGTAGTTCCGCTACCTGCGCCTTCAGTTGGTCATTCTCCTGCCGAGCCTTCGTGTCCTGGCAGCCGACCAGCGGCAAACCCAGCACCACTACCAAAAATAGACTAGCGATCACACTCTTGCGCATTCTCTCTCCCCTGAATGTTGCAGCTAACAGCGTCGCACACGTTCTCCTCGCGTACTTCTCACGTATAGACCTTTCCTCCACGCGACACAAGAGGCGCCTTCCAGACACGCATACAGCCATTGCCTGGAAGTTGCTTTATCATCAGCGGAGTTGAACAATGAAGAGGTTGCTTTCTGCCTCGCGAGGTCGCTATGCCTGAAGCCGTGATTGTATCCGCCATCCGCACTCCGGTAGGCCGCGCCTACAAGGGTTCGCTGCGTTTCACGCGCCCTGACGATCTAGCGGCGCTGGCGATCAAAGAAGCGCTGGCACGGGTTCCCGGTTTAGATGCCAAGGAAATCGACGACGTGATCCTGGGATGCGCGATGCCCGAGGGCGAACAAGGTATGAACGTCGCACGCATCGCCGCTCTGCGCGCCGGGCTACCGGTGGAAACCTCCGCGATGACCATCAACCGATTCTGTTCTTCGGGATTGCAGGCGATTGCGCTGGCGGCCGAGCGCATACGCGGCGGTTCGGCGGACGTCATCGTCGCAGGTGGAACCGAATCGATGTCGCTGGTGCCCATGGGCGGCAATAAAATCTCGCCGAATCCCTGGCTGGTCGATCACTATCCGGACGCGTACATCAACATGGGGCTGGGCACAGAGAACATCGCGCGCAAATTCGGCATCACGCGCGAGCAAGCGGATCAGTTTTCCGCGGACTCTCACAAAAAGGCGCTCGCGGCAATTGCTGCCGGCAACTTCAAGGACGAAACGATTCCCGTCGAAGTGAAGATCACGGCGGTGCCTACGAACGGCAACGGCGCCTCTTCCCATTCTTCGCGCGGGGGCGCGAAGGCGGCTGTCAAAGCGGCTACGCAGACGTTTACTTTCGACACGGATGAATTGCCCCGCGCGGACACCTCGCTTGAAATTCTTGCGAAGCTAAAGCCTGCATTCCATGTGAAGGGCATGGTGACTGCAGGAAATAGCTCGCCAATGAGTGACGGCGCTGCGGCCTGCGTGATTATGAGCGACACCCGGGCAAAGTCGCTCGGGTTCAAACCGCTTGCGCGATTTGTTGCCTATGCCACCGCGGGATGCCCACCTGAGGAGTTTGGCATCGGTCCTGTTTTCGCGATCCCCAAGGCGCTTAAGCTGGCAGGCCTTTCGCTCGGCGATATCGCGGTGATCGAGCTTAATGAGGCGTTCGCGGCGCAATCACTGTCGGTGATTCAGCAAACGGGACTCGATGCGTCTCGCGTGAATCCGAATGGCGGCGCGATCGCGTTGGGCCACCCGCTGGGCTGCACCGGAGCGAAACTTACGGCTACGCTGATCCGCGATTTGCAGCGCAAGAATGCGCGCTACGGCATGGTCACCATGTGCATTGGCGGAGGCATGGGTGCGGCCGGTATATTTGAGCGCATCTGAGGCTACACAGCCAGGAATGGCTGTGCCACCGTAGCCCGCGGACGACGTGGCGCTACGCGTCTTTTTCTTTCACCATTCGCATACTCTGCAGCATCGAAATGACGGCTAACTGCCTGAAGATGATTCCGTCTGCCACATGGAAAATTCCAACTTGGACGGAACGGGCATTCGAGGCCACTACGCAAAAGTTTTCCAGTGGGATCATCGGTCGTAGGGATCGTTGAGGAGAACGGGTGAATACCGTTGAGTTTACGGCGCTGATTGGGATTGGTTCACTGTTGGCGGGGTTTCTGGGTGCGCTGACGGGGCTGGGCGGCGGCGTGGTGGTCGTGCCGCTGTTGGCGCTGGTGTTTCATGTCGATCTTAAGTATGCGATTGGGGCTGCGCTGGTGTCGGTGATTGCAACCTCCAGCGGCGCGGCAGCCGCGTATGTGCGAGAGGGCTACTCCAATATCCGTGTCGGAATGTTCCTGGAAATTGCGACTACGATCGGTGCAGTGGCGGGCGCGGGACTGGCATTGTATCTCCACGCTTCCGTCATTGCCGTAATTTTTGGGTTGGTGCTGATCTATTCAGCTATTGTGTCGTTTCGCGAGAAGTCTCATGCAACGCAGGATCAGGGACCGGACCGGATTGCGACCTGGCTGCGGATGGACGGCACGTTCCCGGGCGAGCACGGGTTGGAGAGCTACCATGTGCGCGGTGTGCCGTTGGGATTTGGACTGATGTTCGTTGCCGGCGTGCTTTCGGGGCTTTTGGGGATTGGGTCGGGCGCGGTGAAAGTTTTGGCGATGGACAGGGCCATGAAGCTGCCGTTCAAGGTTTCGACGACGACATCGAACTTCATGATTGGGGTGACGGCTGCGGCTAGTGCGGGGATTTACTTGAGCCGTGGATACATCGATCCCGGATTGGCGATGCCCGTGATGCTGGGAGTCTTGCTGGGCTCGCTGGCAGGGGCGCGAGTTCTGGCAGGAGCGAATGTGAAAGTGCTGCGGTATGTGTTTAGTGGAGTGATTGGGGTTTTAGCGATTGAGATGATCTACAGCGGATTGAGTGGACGGCTTTGAGGAAAAGCGAAGTAATGACGTAATGAGGTAAAGACGAAAAGAAGGATTTCAACACAGAGTTCACGGAGAGCGGAGCACAGAGGACACGGAGAAGAAAACATGAGTGAGGTGGCTGTTCATCGGTCGGATCAGCGGATGGACGAGATTATGGGTGGGTTGCTGCGGACGGGCGTGGTGTTGGCGGCCGCGATTGTGCTCGTGGGCGGCGTCGTGTACTTGACGCGGCATCGGGTGCCGGTGGCGGACTATCGGGTGTTTCAAGGGGAGCCGGGGGACTTGCGGAGCGTTTCGGGGATTTTTCATGAGGCTTTGGCGTTTCATGGGCGAGGGTTGATTCAGTTGGGATTGCTGGTTTTGATTGCTACGCCGGTGGCGCGGGTGGCGTTTTCGTTTTTTGCGTTTTTGTATGAGCGGGATTGGACTTACGTTCTTGTGACCTTGTTTGTGCTGGGACTTTTGGTCTATAACCTTTTCGGCGGGCATCCTGGATAAAGAAAGCACGGGATTTAACGTAGAGTTCACAGAGGCGGGAGCGCAGAGGTCACGGAGCAGAGGCGTTATCGTGAAACTGGGACTGCCAGGTCGGTGCGATTGCTGGGATACGCTGGCGGGCGTAAGATGATATTCCGCTGGTTCCCTGGGCCCTCCATTTCTGGCCGCTGACACGAAGGAGCATATCGATGGCTACTGCAACCTTGAACAAACCTGCTGCAAAGGGTGGAAGTTTTCTGCTGGAGTCGGCGTTGCCGCAGGATGTGTTTACACCGGCGGACCTTACTGACGATCAGAAGCTGATCGGGCAGACCGCGGAAGAGTTTGTGACCAAGGAAGTCTTGCCGCTGGTGAAGGACCTGGAAAACAAGAAGCCCGGGTTGATGGCGGAGATGGTGCGGAAGGGCGCGGAGCTGGGGATCATGAGCGGGGGCATCCCGGAGGAGTATGGCGGGGCGGGGTTGGACAAGATTGCCACGACGGTGTTGACCGAGAAACTTTCGATTTATGGCGGGTTTGCGGTAACGCACGGGGCGCACGCGGGCATTGGCACTTTGCCGATCGTTTATTTCGGGACCGAGGAGCAGAAGAAGAAATATCTGCCGAAGCTGGCTTCGGCGGAGATGATCGGGGCGTATTGTTTGTCGGAGCCGCAAGCGGGTTCGGACGCACAGAATTCATTGACGCGCGCGGAACTAAATCCAGAGGGTACGCATTACATTTTGAATGGGCAGAAGATGTGGATCACGAACGGCGGGTTCGCGGATTTGTATGTGGTGTTCGCGAAAGTTGATGGCGAGAAATTTACGGCGTTCATTGTGGAGCGAGCATTTCCGGGATGCAAGCCCGGGAATGAAGAGCACAAGATGGGGATTCATGGGAGCTCGACGACCCCGGTGTTTCTGGAAAATTGCAAAGTGCCAAAGGAAAACGTGCTCCACGAAATCGGGCGCGGGCACATTGTGGCATTCAACATTCTGAATGCGGGGCGGTTCACGCTGGGAGCTTCGGCGGTGGGCGGATCAAAGTATGTGCTGATGACGGCGTCGAAGTATACGAAGGAACGGAAAGCGTTTGGGAAGCAGATTGGTGAGTTCGGGTTGATGAGAGAAAAACTAGCGGAGATGGCGATCCAGATCTTCGCGGTGGAGTCGATGGTGTACCGGAGTTCTGGGAATATCGAGTCGGCAATGGCGGCGGCCGCGGCGTCGGGTGGCGATAAGATTCAGAGCACGATGAAGGTGTTGGAGGAGTATGCGATCGAGAGCTCGATCGCTAAGGTGTACGGCAGCGAGATGCTGGATTTTGTGGTGGATGAGGGCGTGCAGATCTTCGGTGGGTATGGATTCCACGAAGATTATCCGGTGTGCCGGGCTTACCGGGATTCGCGCATCAACCGGATTTTTGAGGGCACCAACGAAATCAACCGGATGCTGATCATCCAGATGTTGATGAAGCGGGCGATGGGTGGGCAGCTGGCGTTGATTCCGGCGGCGATGAAGCTGGCGGATGAGATTTTGGCCGGGCCGTCGTTTGAGGAAGCACCAGAAGGCGTGCTGGCCGAGGAATCGCGCGTGGTGGCGAACGCCAAGAAGATGTTTTTGCAGGCTGCGGGCGGCGCAATGCAAAAATTCCGCGAGAAGCTTGGCGACGAGCAGGAATTGATTGGCGCGCTGTCGAATATCGTGATGGAAGTGTATGCGATGGAGTCGTGTTTGTTACGGGCGCAGAAGGCTGCGGCGGCGAGGGGCGAGGCGGCGTCTGGCGTGATGATCGATGCGGCGCGCGTGTTCATCGCGGACGCGGCGGAGCGTCTAGAACATGAGGCGAAGAGGGCGATCGCGGCGGTGCATGAGGGCGATATGCTGACCACGCAGATGGCGGTGCTGAAGCGATTTGGCAAGCGTGGGGCCGTGGATACGATTGGGCTGCGACGCAAGGTTGCGGCGGCGGTGCAAGCGCAGGACCGGTATCCGTTCGAGGGCCGCTAGGAGATTCATTGGATGTTCGGGCAAGAATAGGCAGTTGACAGTCGCTGTAGAACCGCGCTATTTCCTCAGGAGCTAAAGCTCCGACCCCCACCGGGATGTCGTTGAAGCGAAACAAAGGCCAATCGATGCGTTTACACTGCAGAGTCACTCGGCGAAGGTCATGCGGGCTAGTTCTTCTTGAAGGCGTTTGCGTTCGGCGGGATCTTTGGTTTCGGCTAGCTTGTCTGTGATTTCGAAGAAACGCTGGTGCTGGGCTTCCTTGGCTTGCAGGCCGGTTTCGATGAGGTCGACGAGGACGCGGCTGGCGCTGGTCTTCTTGTTCTCGGCGAGGGCGAGGACGCGTTTGGCTATGCGGGCCGGGAGCGAGACGCGTTGGCGGACGGAATCGTGAATGGTTGGCACGGTTCTATTTTGCCGCAGAACTTCGACGCGTGGATGGCCCGGTAGACCAAGAGTAACGTCGGCTTCAAGACCCCTGCGATGCCGTTGAGACCGACACATACCAGTTGGTGTGCATGTGGCATCTAAACCCCGCCCTCTCGGCCCTTCGAAGCTCAGGGTAAAAGAGGGCGGCTGCAGTCTCGGGACTCCCTGGCTGATCCTCGATTCCCTTCTGGTGACTGGCCTAACGTACAGGTTCGTGGAGGGTTAGGCTTGCGCATCGCGAGTGAAGCTGTGCGCGTTTCGCCGCGAAATATGCACTAAAATTGACGATTAACATATTTGTCGTATGAGAACGAAGGAGCACTGGGGATGTCCTGGAAGCTGCCCATCGTGGCGCTTTTTGTCGTTGGACTGCAGGCCGGCGAGATCCTTATTCTGGGGACGTCGCCGGCCGGTTCGTTGACGGCAAACTCGCTGCAACTGGTCGCGTGTGCGATCGGGGCGGTGGCGGCGTTCGGCGCTTCGCAGCGGGGACGCGGGCTGACGCAACCGTTTTGGCGATCGATTGGCCTGGGGCTGGCGACCTGGGGTGTTGCCAATCTCGGATGGATGTATTACGAGAATTGGCTACACGTACAACCGCCGCCGCTTTCGATCGTGCGCATGCTGTTTGATTCGCAAGGCGTGTTCTTCGCGATTGCGCTGTTCCTGGACAAAGAGAAAGATTCGCCGCGTTTCGACGCGGAAACACTGTTCGATTCCCTCCAGATCGCCATCGTATTTTTCTCGGGCTTTTTCGGGCTGTACTACGTGCAGGTATTGAGCGGGGTAAGCGGACCGGGCTCCGAACTGCTGATGACCGGGAACTACCTGGCCATCAATGCGACGTTAACGGTGGCCGCGGCGATTGCCGCGCTGAGGGTACGCACCAAACGTCTAGGCTCGCTGTACGGCGGACTGACGGCTTTCCTGCTGATCAACGCGATTTCGTCGGGGATTGCGGACTACATGCAGAGCATCCACAACGTGCCGACGGGAACATGGTACGACCTCGGATGGTCCCTGCCATTTTTGGGGTGTGCGATCTGGGCGTCGCGCTGGGAAGAGTCCACTGAGATTGCGCAGGAACCGTCGCGCCCCGAACGCAAAACGCTGGGTACGCTGGCGGTGAAGAACGTAATGCTCGCCCTGGCTCCATTGATTGTGCTGGTGGTGGTCGCGCAACTTGGGGCGGAATGGCGCTGGATCGGCTTCCTGTTACTCGGAGCATCGATTACCTGTTACGCGTTGCGGTTGGGTGTGAGTCAGTACCGCGAAGCGACGGCGGCCGAAGTGGTGCAGCGTGACACGCTGGCGATGGACTCGGCGATGGATGGAATGGCGATTTTGTCGCGGCATGGAGAATACACCTACGTAAACGCGGCGTTCGCAAAAATGATGGGGCACGGCAACCCGGAGACGATGATTGGCAGGTCGTGGATGGAGATGCACGCAGCGCGGGACGTAAGACCCGTGGAGCGCGAAATTCGGGAAGCCTTGTTACGAGACGGCAAATGGTTCGGGCCGCTGACGATCCACCGCGACGGCGAGCCAATGCCCATGGAAATGAGCGTTACGCTGCTGCCGGATCGCGGCGTCGTGACCGTGGGCCGGGATATTTCGGACCGTTATCGCGCGGAGAAATTTCGCGAAGAAGCCGAAGCAAAATACCGGACGCTGGTCGAACAGGTTGCCGCGATTAGTTACATCGCGGAGCTGGGCGTCGAGGGGCAATGGTTGTACGTCAGTCCGCAAGTGGAAATGATGTTCGGGATCAGCGTGGACGATTGGCTGGCGGGTTCGCGGCAGTGGATGCGCCACGTGCATCCGGAAGATCACCTGGTGGTGGAAGCGGCGGAGGAAGCCAGCAAGCGTGGAGAGAGGTTCCAGGCGGAATACCGGGTGATTCGTCAGGATGGACGGGTCATTTGGGTCAGCGACACGGCGGTGGTGGTCCCGGGGAGCGATGCGCATCCGCTGATGGAAGGGATCATCGTCGATATCACCGAGCGGAAACAGTTTGAGGCGCAGTTGCAACAGGCGCGGCGGATGGAGGCCGTGGGACGGTTGGCCGGCGGGATCGCGCATGACTTCAACAATTTGCTGACGATCATCAAGGGATATACGGAACTGGCGCTGATGCGCGCGAAGGGGTTGCCGGAGCTGAAGACGGACATCGAACGGATCGAAGACGCTTCGGAGCGGGCGTCGGGGCTCGTACGGCAATTGCTGGCGTTCAGCAGGCGGCAGGTATTGCAGCCGAAGGTGCTGGATCTGAATAGCATCGTGATCGGGCTCGATAAATTGCTGCGGCGATTGATGGATCAGGATATTGAGATGCTTACCGTTGCCGACAAGCCTGTGGGAGCGATCAAGGCGGATCCTGGGCAGGTCGAACAAGTGATCATGAACCTGGTGGTGAATGCGCGCGATGCGATGCCGGATGGCGGACGGTTGATTGTGGAGACGGCGAATGTGGAGTTAGATGCCAGCTATGCGCGGGATCATGCCACAGTGCGGCCGGGACGCTACGTGATGCTGGCTGTGAGCGATACCGGCACGGGGATGAGCGCGGATACCGTGGCGCATATTTTCGAGCCGTTCTATACGACGAAGGAGAGTGGCCGAGGGACCGGACTGGGATTGTCCACGGTATACGGCATTGTTAAGCAGAGCGGTGGATATATCTGGGTATACAGCGAGCCAGGCCAGGGGACGACGTTCAAGGTTTATCTGCCGCGCGTGGATGAAGCGGTGGAGGCGCTGCCGGTGGCGAAGCCGACGCCTCAAGAACGCGTGAAAATGGGGACAGAGACGGTTCTGCTGGTGGAAGACGAGCCGGATTTGCGGGAGCTTACGCGAACAGTGTTGGCGGCTAAGGGCTACACCATCATGGAGGCACGGAACGCGGAAGAGGCGGAGCGGCTTGCGGAAAGCAATGGGGCGAAAATTCACTTACTGCTGACTGACGTGATCATGCCGGGAATCAGCGGGCGCGAGTTGGCGAAACGGATTTTGGCGCGACAGCCCTCGATGCGCGTGCTGTACATGTCGGGTTATACGTATAACGTGATTGCGCAGGGCGGGACGCTGGAGCGGGGGGTTTCCTTTTTGCAGAAACCGTTCACGCCCAGCGCGCTGGCGGAGAAAGTGCGCGACGTGTTGGATGCGGTTGTGCCTGCGCGGTAGGATTTTTTCTTCGACATGGAATCAAAAAGCAGGACGGCGAGATAAAGTCGCCCTTATAACTTCACGCTCCCGTTGACGAGATTTCTCACGCGCAAAATCAGCACGTGGAGCGATGCCCGGGCTGAAGCCCAGCGCCTACATCTTTCCAAGAGTCAGCCCTCATGATGTGCACACTCGGGCAAGCTGGGGCGCAGCGACGCTGCGCCTCTGCAGGTTATTGTTTGAGGTGGATGGTCTTGCCGGTGGCTGCGGATTGGCGCGCGGCGTCCAGGATTTCCGTTACGACTAGATTTGTCTCGAGCGAAGAGGGTCCTTCGGGTTTCAGACCGTCGAGGACGACCGCGCGGAGGTACGAAATGGAATCGTCGAACGGAGTCGGGACGGGCTTGGCGGCGACTGACTCCTCGGATTCCTTGCCAGGGAGGCGCAGGCGGAGATCGTCGCGCTTTACAGTGATGGCGTAGCCGGTCTCGCCGTAGACTTCCATGTCTTTGCGGTCGAAGGGCCAGTTCCAGGAGGCTTGGAGGATCGCTTGTGATTTGGGATAGGTGAGGATGACGGTGGCTTCGTCCTCGACGTGGGTGTAGACGTTGGGCTGGAAGTGCTGGGTGACGGCGGTTACGGTGTCGGGGCGGCGGCCGTCCATCAGCCAGGTCATCAGGTCGGCGCCGTAGCAGCCGAAATCGAAGAGGGCGCCGCCACCGTTTAGTTTGGGATCGTTGAGCCAGGCGAAGAACTCCGGCTGGACATTGATCTTGGCGGGGCCCTGGTGGCCGTCGTGGACGACTACCTTGCGAATTTCGCCGATGGCGTTCTGGTGGACGAGATCGTAGGCGGCGTGATTGCTACGGTACCAGGTGGTTTCGTAGTTGACGAGGACGGGGATCCTGGCGGCATGTGCGGCTCGTTCGATGGCGCGGGCATCCTCGTTGCTCACGGCCAACGGCTTTTCCATCATTACCGGGACGGCGTGCTTCGCGCAAATCTCCACGGCGCGGCGATGGCCGAAGGTGTCTGTGTAAATGAGGACCGTCTGTGGGTGCGTAGCGGTGAGCGCTTCATCAAGGTCGGCGTGCCATAGGTTAGCGTCGAGGTTGAACTTTGCGGCGTAGCGATCGAAGAGTTTGCGGTCCGGCTCGGCGATGGCAACGATTTGAACGTCTTGGCGATCCTTGACGTGCGTGAGGAATCCGTCAGCGTGGCCGTGCGTGAGTCCCGCCATCGCGACGCGTAACGGTGCGGCTGATGCGCCGCCAACGGGCGCGGACGATTGCGCTTTAGCTTGAGGGATTGCGGTGACCAAAAGTACCGCGGGAATCAGAAAGAAAGCGCGCTTCATGGCGGCTCCGCAAACTCGGCTTGTAATGCTATCACCGGCGCCGGATATCTTGGCGGTGATCAGGAAGCGATCTGAACCAACTCGGATTTGTTTCCGGCCTCGGGACCGCCGGGACGCCAGCGAGAAGGATGCACTGCGCGCCGCTTGAGACGATTGACGAAGGAGCCGATGGCCACGGAGCTTTCGACGAAGTGGCCGACTGTTAGCGGGCCTGCGAATTTTTCCTTACGGATCCAATGTAGGCCGCTGCTGGCGGCACAGCCGCATTGCGAGCAGTCCGGCGTGCCGCCGAAAACGCAGGGTTCGACACGCGTTTCGAGATCGGCGGAAAGGTTGACGGACATTTTGGAGAAAAGGCAATCACTTGGGCTGCTCGGCGGATTGACGAAGGCACGCGCCATGCCGGTGTTCATGAGGAGCTTCGGAAACTTTTTGCTGAGGCGCGGCAGTTCGTTCGCGATGATCTCGCGGTGATCGGGTGAGAGCATTTCCGCGCTTTGCTCGCCGATTTGGGGAGTGTAGAGGCTGACCCAGATGCGGTCTACTTCGGGGCGCGCGTTCCAGAAGGAAACGTAGTCTTCCAGATAACCGGGGCGGTCGAGCATCGGGCGGGTGATGACCCAGTGGACGTTGATCTCGCGGCTGGAAATATTTTGCAGGATGCGTTCGTAGGTGGCGGGTTTGCGGCGGACGTCGTGATGTTCCGGAAGGCCGTCGATGGATACGGCAACGCGCATGCGCGAAAGATCCATCCATTCGAGTGGAATGGGAATTACGCCGCTGGTGACCACGAGCGTGAAAACATTCATGGCGCTGAGCGCGGGCAGAATTCGGCTCAATTCGCGGTGACGCACCATCGGCTCGCCGCCTACGAGGGAAACGTGCATGGGCTGATGTTTGCGGACCAGCTCGAGGACGCCATCGACGAGCGCGTCGCCACGGAAATCACTGAGTTGGCTGAGAGTTTTTTCGCCGCCGAGGTGGGAATCGCCATAGGCGTAGCAGCCCGGACAGCTCAACGGACACTCTCTAGTGATTTCGATGGACAGCATGGGGGACTTACCAGTGAGGATCTTCCCCCAGGCGCCGAGTATCTCGCGGGGGCTGATGCTGGGGCTAGGCGTGATTTTGGTCATACAGCGCTTTGATGCGCGACCCGGTGATCACGCTGCATTGATTGTTACAGGCATTTAGCCTTGAGAACAATGAATATTAATTGCGGAAGGCATAATTTAATGAATTTGAATCTTTCGTCCTGAATGAAGTCTCAGGTGCGGAACCCAATTGGACAACCGGGAGCGAGGCCACATGGGCTGAAGCCTGCGAATCATTGAGCTTTATTGGGTGGGCTTTATTGGGGTCTGGGTGGCGGGGGGTCGGATGGGGCGGCGTCTGGCGCGGGCACGTCGGTGGCGGATTTGGGCTTGCCGATGGAGGCAACGCTCTCCACGTTGAATTTCTTGTAGTCGGAGTAGCGCGTGACTTCGTTGACCTTGAATCCCTTGACCAGCAGGACGCGAACTCCGACGTGGGCTTCTTCGTAGGTGGGGAGCCAGACTTCGTTGTTTAGGAAGGCCTGCTCAAAGGTGAAGCTGGTGCCCTTTTGTAGATTCGCGATCAGACCGCCGGCGAATCGGAAGTCGCCGACGAAGTAAGCCTCGAGGCGGGCGACGTCGTGGGCTTTTTCGTCGATCCAGACCACACCCGCCAGCTCGTGGACGACTTTTTCGGGGAGCTTGCGCGGCTTGAATTCGGGATTGGGCTCGAAGTCGAAGACGAGGACGTCCTGTCCGCGAAAACGTTCGCGGCGCGGATTCACGAACTGGCAAGCGCGCAGGAAGACTTCGATGCCGACGTCATCATCGTCTTTCTTTTCCTGGTCCTTTCCCTCTTCCTTGGCCTTTTCTTCCTTGGCTTCCTTTTTTTCTTCCCTCTTTTGAATTTCCTGAATTTCTTTCTGCGTTTTCTCGTTTTCTTTTCTTTGTTCGTCGTCGCTCAGCGGCTTGCCGTCTTTCTTGGTGAGCGTGGAGATTTCGTCGCCATTCAGGTAGAAGAATGAGTATTCCTTGAGTTCGTGCTTGGTGACTTTCCCAGTCTTGTCGTATTCCGTTTCTTCTTCCGCGCGAGTACCAGCGTAGTTTTCCTTGATCTTGTCGATGGCTTTCTGATTGTCGTCGATTTCCTTGAACAGGGCTTTCAGGTCGGGGAGTTGCACCTGGGACTTCTTTGGGAAGTCGAAAACGCGCTCGCCGACAGTCGCGTTCACGGCGGCGCGGGTGACGGCGATTTCGTAGGTATCGTTGCCGCGATGCAACTCGATTTTGTAGGGGAGTTTCAGACCGCTCACGGGGCGGTAATCGTCATAAAGAATCTGCTCGTCGATGCCGCCGATTGTCGCGGTTTCTTTGACGATCAAGTGAGTCTGGGGATCGAAAAAGATTTCGCGCTTCAGGCCCGCAGGCGTAGTGATTTCGATCTGGAGAGCATCTCTGCCGCGGACTTGCGCATGCCCAATGAAGGCGACGCCTAGCTTGTTTTTCTTGGCGTTTACAAGACGCGAATTGTAGTACTGCCCGGCCGCTTCGAGTTGACTACCTTCAAGGCCAACGAGCGTGCTGATTTCGCCGGTGGAAGTCTGGTGCCAGGCGGATTTACCGTTGTAGGCCTCGATTACGTTTTTGCCGTCGATGATCAGCTCGGAGTAGTAACGATTGGGGAGCTTGGTATCGAGGGTGTAGGTGCCGGACTTGCCTTCGGCTGCATTTGTGATCGTGCCTTCGATGATCAGCGTCTGGACTCTCGATAGGCTCTTCGCGCCGCCTTGGGCCTTTATATGTTGGTCTACGATTTTATCAGCGTCTTGCGCGTGGGCGGGCGTTGACAGAGCCGCGAGGGTCAAGGCAAGGCGTGGGGCTAGAAGACGTGTGCGCATGGGGCTCACAGGTAAGAACGCAGAACCGTGGAAAAAGTTTCCTGAGATACGAAAATGGAGGAGCGGGATCGCAAAACCCGCGCCCTTCAAAAAACCGAAGGGTGCGACGGCGCCCGCTTCGGAAAGCGGCCGCTACAAAGGCTTGCAAGCGGGCTCGCAGGGGAACGTCAAAACCCGCACCCTTAAAAGTCAAGGGTGCGGCACCCGGCCTTCACGCGAGGGCTACTTTGCTGTTGGGCGATTTAGATATTTGTCGTAGAGGGATTTGTGTTTGTTGTCGGAGGACGTTAGCTGGCCCTTGATGAAGAGGTAGCGAACGTCGGTGGTGAGCTCCAGCGGGTCGCCGTTGGTGACGATTACGTTGGCGATTTTGCCGGTTTCGAGGGTGCCGATTTGATCGGCCAGGCCGAAGATTTGCGCGGGGTAGAGTGTGACTGCTTTCAGAGCTTCGTCGTAGGGCAGGCCGTAGGCTACGGCGTTGGCGGCTTGCTGACCCAGGCGGCGGGCGAAGGAGTTGTCGAAGCTGCCGAATGCAATTTTGACGCGGGCGTCGGCGAGTTCGGCGGGTTGCGTTAGCGAGCGGTCGTAGGGGTCGTCTTCGTTGAGCGGCTCGGTGAGCGTTGGCTGCAGGATGACCGGGATACTTTTCGAGCGCAGGAGTTCCTTTACTTTGTAGGCTTCGGCGCCGCCGGCGAGGATCATTTTTAGTTTTTGCTTATCGCAGAACTCGACTGCGTTGCGGATGTCGCGGGCTCGTTGGGCGAAGACGAGGACCGGCAGTTCACCACGAACGACGGGAACGAGCGCTTCGAGTTTGAGGTCGCGCTGATACTCGGCGGGGCCACCGTGACCCCAGGCTTGCGCGTAGTGGCGGGCGTTGTCCAGCCAGTCGGAAAGCTCGTTGACTTGTTTTTCGTATTCCTGCTTCGCCTCCGCGAATGGCTTGCTTTTTCTGGAGAAGGTCGCGAAATCGAAAGATTGCGTTTCGATTTTCGGCCAATCGAGGACCATGGCGACGCTCTTTTTAATGAGCATGTCGTTGATGGTCCAACCGGTGAGATGGATTGCGGAAGCCTGACCGCCGAGGATGTCGGAGGAGCGGCCGGAATCGAAGCCGCCGCTGGCGGGGACGGCGAGAACTTCGGTGATGCCCGCAGCGCGGGTGACGGGAATATGCTCGCTGGACGGCAGGATGGCGTCGGCGGCGACGGCATCGGGGTTGAAAGCGCCGGTCTCGGAAGTATCTACGGTGGCGCTGACGGCGGAGATTTCGCTTAAGCCAATTTGCGTGACGGGATCGAAGAGGCCGGGGTAGACCTGCAGGCCTTTGCCGTCGATTACTTGCGCGCCGGAGGGAATGTCAACGTTGGTGCCGACGGCGGCGATTTTGCCGTCGCGGATTACGAGGATGCCGTCGTCGATGGGCGGGCCGGTGAGCGTGAAGATTTTGGCGCGGGTGATCGCGTAGCTGGTGGATGGCGTTTGCGCGGGGGCCATTCCTGCGGCACATAAACACGCGACTGATAGTGTGAGGACGCGGGTTACGAGGGTACGGCTCACAGCGTACCTCCCGAAACTGTGGCGGATGGCGGCTTGGGCTTTTCGTCGGGCTTCTTTTCGCCAGGTTTCGCAGAGTTGCCGTCGGGTTTTTTCTCAGCGGCGGCAGCCTTCTTCTCTTTTTCGAGTAACGCTTTCTTTTCCTTTTCCAGGTTGGGGCGGGCGGCGAGGTCGCGCTGGCGATCGAAATAGACGCGGCCATCGATCAGAGTTTGTTGCACGACGGCGTAGGCGCTGAGCGGGTCGTGGTTGTAGATGACCAGGTCGGCGTCTTTACCAGTATCGATGGAGCCTACACGCTTGTCGATGCCCAGCTGGATCGCGGGATTGAGGGTGACGAGTTTGAGGGCTTCGTCGCGGGAGAGTCCGCCAAACTTGATGCTTTTGGCGGCTTCCTGATTGAGGTGCGTAGCTTCCTCGGCGTCGTCGGAATTGACGGAGACGATTACGCCGCGGCGGGTCATGAGTGCGGCGTTGTAGGGGACGGCGTTGAAAGCTTCGACTTTGTAGGCCCACCAGTCGGAGAACGTGGAGGCGCCGACGCCAGCCGCGGCGAGTTCGTCGGCGACTTTGTAGCCTTCGAGGACGTGCTGGAGAGTGCGGACCTTGAAGCCGAATTCTTTGGCAACGCGAAGGAGCATCAGGATTTCGTCCTCGCGGTAGCAATGGGCATGCACGTAGCGCCTGCCTTCCATCACTTCGACGAGCGGATCGAGACGCAGATCGCGGCGCGGCGGGATCAGATTTTTTCCGCCAGCGGCGGCGCGTTTGTTGTAGACGTCCCATGTAGCTTTGTAGTCGCGGGCTTCTGCGAAGGCGCCGCGGATGGTTTCTTCGACGCCCATGCGCGTGGCGGGATAACGCGCCTCAGTGCCGCGTCCACCGAAGTTCGAGTGCTTGGGATTTTCGCCGAGGGCGAACTTGATGCCGGGCAAAGCGCCCTCGAACGGGAGCTTAGAGGCGGGCTGGCCCCAGCGGAGTTTGATGACTACGGTCTGGCCGCCGATGGGGTTGGCGCTGCCGTGGAGAACGTTGGCGACGGTGACTCCGCCCGCGAGGTCGCGGTAGATGTCGATGTCGTCGGGATTCAGCACGTCGGCGATGTTGGCGATGGAAGAGACAGCGATGCTGCCCTCGTTGACGCTGCCGTCGATGGCGATGTGGGAGTGGCAGTCGATGATGCCGGGCATCACGAATTGGCCGGCGGCGTCGATTACTTGGGCGTCTTTCGGGGCCTTGATGGACGAGCCGACTTCGGCGATCTTGCCGTCGCGGATGAGGATGGAACCGTGCTCGATGTTGCCGTGCGAGACGGTGAGAATCGTGGCGTTTTGTATCAGGATGATTGGGGCGGGCTCGCTGGCAACGGCAGGAGCATTTGCGGGGCGCGTTTGTGGCGGCGCCAGAGCAGCGAGAAGCGTTGCAATGCAAACGACACGTGATGCGTTCATTGAAATCTTCATCGGGCGGCTCCCTGTTCGTTGGTGGATTGGTCGGCCGCGACGGAGCGCGTTGGCGCTTTCGTACCCGTGAACTCGATGTCGATTCCTACCACACTGATGTTGCCTTTGAGGGATGTGCCGTCGAAGGTGCCTGTGAAGACCGCGTCGGTCGGACCATCTTCCAACACGATGTTGATGGTGAAGGTGAATTTATCGGCGCTGAGAGAGCCGCTGAGAATGGTCTGCGTGCCACGCTTGCTGGTGAACGTGCCAGAGATTGAGCCGTCGGAGGCCATGGTGAGGTCGGCGGTCGATTCTTCCGCTCCCTCGGGCGTGGTGTAGGCGAGCTTCCATTTGCCGGTTAGATCGCCTTTGGGCGGATCTTTAGGCTTTTCTGGCTCGTGGATCATGAATCTACGGCCATCGACGAAGACGTATTTGATTTTTGTTTTTTCGTTGAACAGGTCGCCGTCGGTGATGACCAGGTTGGCGATTTTCCCGTTTTCGATGGAGCCCAGGCGATCGGCTACACCGAAAATTTCGGCGGGCGACAACGTCATCGCGCGCAGGGCCGCGTCCGGGTTGAGCCCGGCGTCGATCGATTTTTTCGCGGCTTTCAGGATGTCTTTCGGTGCGGCGATGCCACCGGAATAGAACGCGAACTTTACACCAGCTTTAGCGAGGGCGGCTGGCGACGATGGAGCGCGGTCGCGGAAACGCAGCGTGCGGAGCGAGGGAACATCGTCAGGGTCGGCGTCCTTGTCGGCTTCCGGCCATTTCAAGTCGACGAGCACAGGCAGTTTTTTTGCTGCAATTTCATCCGCGACTTCGTAGCTCATCTGGCCGCCGTAGATCGCGGCGGTGACGTGCCAGCGATCGATCAATTCAAAGGAACGGCGAATCTGGACGGTATTGTTTGCAGGAATCAGGACCAACGCGTGATCTTCCAGCGCATCGGCGAGCGCGGAGTTGGTGCGATCGTAGCGAGGGCGCGCCATGCCTCGAGGGTTCTTGTCGTAGATCGCTTCGGCTTTGGTGCTCCAATCGGTGTCCAGCCACACCTGGCGAACGTAGCCGATCGTGCCCATCAGCGAACCGGGAAAACTTGAGAAATTGCCGACAGGCTGCAGCGAAACCGGAATGGCCACCGGAGATTTCACAACCAGATCGCCGTTGCGTTCTCCGGCTAGATCAAGCACCGCGCCCTGCCCGGGAAAAATGCCGCCCTTGTTTGCAGAAATGACGGTGGTAAATCCGGCGCTGCGCCACGTTTCGATGCGCTTGTCGGCGAGGGTCGCTTCGCCGGCGGCGTCGCGCCAGGGAGTCGCGCCGGGACGGTCTTCGGGGCCGCGCGAAATTGGTTGCTGCGGGCGTCCAGCGCCTTCGCCGCCAGCCGGGGCTGCTGAAGAACCAAGGCCAATGTCGGTGAACGGATCGAACAGGCCGGGGTAAACCGTCAATCCTTTGCCATCGATGATCCAGGTTTCCTGGGGGAAAGTGACATCCTTGCCGACACCTGTAATCACTCCGCGCGAGACAAGAACCGTGGCGTTTTCGATGCGTGGACCAGAGACCGGCACGACGGTGGCGCCGCGAATGGCAAACGATTGCGGCTCGCCTCCTTGGGCGGCGGCGCGAGGCACCGCGGGCGCCGCGAGAAAGGCTGCGGTCGCGGCAATCGCAAACGACAAACTTCGACGGGCGACGAAATGCATGCTAACTCCTTCGTATGGGCGGCGCGGCAGGACGCGATCCCCGAACCTGTTTTTGTAGACGGACGAGGCTAGTGGGAAGTTTCGAAAGAGTCAAGACGAGTCAGAAGGAAAATTCAAGATCGACGGCACTAGAATTTTAAAAACTTCAACGCGGACTTCATTTTGCAAGGCCCACTCGACGAAGATGATCCTGGAAACGCGGATCGGATCGCAAGGGGTCGAAGGCAGGCTCGACGCCGAGTTCGGTCAGGGCGAGTTCACGTTCGGAATAAGCGCGGTCGAGAGAGGCGAATGCTTTGTCCGCGGCATCGAGGCGCGCATACAGGACAGCGATGCCATAGTTGTTCGTGTACGACTCGGGTGGATTTTCTTTGTCCTTCGAAAAATCGAGAAGAGTTTCCCAGTAACCGCGGGGACCGTGAGCCGCAAACGCGGCTTTCAGTTGGTCCTGCTTCCGGAGCGCGAATTTAGGGTCTTCCTCCAGCCAACATGCGCGCTTTTCATCGGTATATCGTTGCAGATAGGTGTAGAGGTGAGCGAGCCGCACGTGGTTGAGGACGAAGCCCGAATCGATCGGCTTTTTCCAATTCCGCGAGGGATTCGTCGTAGCGCCGCGCCCACAGATATGTGCGGCCCGAGAAAGATCGAATGGGAACTGACAGCGGGTCGAGCGCAATGGCCGTCCGCATCTCGGAGATGACTTCGTCGTGGCGGCCGAAGGGAGAAAGATAGCTATTGGAATAAAAGAAGTGAGTAGTGGCATCGCTAGGATTGAGTTCCAGGGCGCGATGGAACTCGCGGTCCGCTGCGGGCCAGCCGTATTCGAAATGGGCTCTTATGAAGGCGAGGGTCGCGTGCGCTTCGGCGAGCGAGTCGTCCAACGCAAGCGCACGCATGGCGTTTTCGCGAGCCTTGGGCATGGTTTCGGATGGCTTCGCGCCGAAGACCGGTGCCAGAGCATAGACGCGAGCCACACCTGCATACGGACGGGGGTCGTTGGCGTCGATGGAGATGGCGCGGTTGAATGCGGCGATAGCGCGCTGCATGCTTGCGCGCGTTCTCTGGTCCGAGGCTTGCAACCCCTCGAGGTAGACTTCGTAGGCCTGTGCGCTGACACGCGGCGCGCCGGCCAGGCGAGCTTCCACTTGTTGCGAAAGGGTGAGCTGAATCTTGCCAGCGATGCGCGGGCGACTTCGCGCTGCAGGTTGAGAATGTCGCCGAGGTCGCGGTCAAAGCTGCGGCCCAGATGTGGGTCTGGTCGCTGGTCTGGATGAGCTGGGCGGTGACGCGCACGCGCCCGGCGTCTCGACGCACGCTGCCTTCGAGGAGGTAGGCGACGCCCAAGTTCGCGAGCGATTTGCGCGGCGTCCTGGGGCCGCCCTTGTATTGCATGGCGGAGGTCCGCGCGATGACGCCCAGGTGCTGCGGATCGAGTCCGCCTAGCTGGGTAATCATTTCCTCGGTCATGCCGTCGGCGAAATAATCCTGGTTGGAATCGCCGCTAAGGTTGTGGAACGGCAGCACGGCGAGCATGACTTTTCCAGTGGCTTTGGGGCTGGAAGCCTTCCGAAGGTAGGGCCTGGTGAGGAACACCGCGACGACCAGCATCGCAACGAGTGCGAACCAGAAAGGCCATAGCCGGATTCTGCCAGTCGGAGGAGGTGTCGCCGCCGGTGACGGAGATTCGATCGGCAACGCCGGGGAAGTACCACGAGACAGGGCAGCGGGCGCTCCGGTCGGGGCGGGGGGCGCTTGAGCCGGAGCGGGGGCGGGCTGCAACTCAACAATCGAAGCCTCAAAGCGGTAGCCCTTGCCCGGGATCGTATAGAGAAAGTGGGGACTTTCGGGGTTGTCCTTTAGAGCCTGACGGATCTTGCGGACGGCCGTGTTGATGCTGTTGTCTACGTCAACGAAGACCTCTTTGCCCCAGATGCGGTCCAGTATTTCCTCGCGGGTGAGGAGCTGGCCATGGCGTTCGACCAGCAGAAAAAGCAGGTCCAGCGGGATGCGCTCCAGATGAGACACGTCCGTCGCGGCGGAAGGCCCCGCGATCCAGCTCGAAATCCTCGAATTGATAGATTTCGGCGCTCATGGCGGATGCAAGCTCCAGCGACGGGACAGTGTGGGATTGTATCTAGATCGTTCCAGGGGAGATCGCCGTCAATTTTTCTTGCAGTTATCTCTACAGGAAGACTTCAGGAAACCTTCAGGGCCGGTCCATTGTGCTTCGGAGCCAAGAAGTGGCAGAAGGCGCAGGTCGGGGACTCCCGACGAAATTTCGACACCGGAGGAAAAAAATGAGGACTTGGATTTCGCGGACAGTTTTAGTAGTGACGTTCGCTGCGCTTTCGTTCAGTAGTCCTGCGCGGGCGTGGTCTAACGAACCCTGCAGCGCGGGTAACTCCATTTTACAAGGCGACTACGCTTTCACCGTTTCCGGGCAGGTATTCTTGCCCAGCGGGACGATTGAGCGCCAGGGTATCGCCCTGACCCATTTCGAGGGCAATGGCAAATTCACCCAGGTGGATTTCGTGCTCGCCAGCCCGCTTCCAGCCGGTGCTCCGCCACCGGCGAAGGGCCCGACCGATAGCGTATCCGGCTTTAATACCGACGAAACAGGGACTTACACGGTCAACCCGGACTGCACCGGCGAATTTACGATCAATCAGGAAGGGTACGTTAATGCCGCCGGGGCGCCGGTATCGAATGGAGTGATCAAAGTCAAGTTCATCCTAAGCGATCACGGACGCGCGATTCACACCATGGTCTATTCACTCCAGCCTCCGGGAGCTCCCGGACCAGTGCCCGTATTGATTCACAGTGACGGCCACAAGCTCGGCAAGGTCGAAGACTAGGAGGGCGCGGTGGCTTTCGGTTCCGGCTAGAAAAAAGACAAACACAAACTTCCTCCGCCCCGGGGGGCGCCCCAGGGGAGACCTACCTCGGTTTCCTTGGGGCGTTGTTTGTGCGGAGCGGTCGAATGCGTTCCTGGCCAACTCTTCTATTGTTTCCCAATAGGAGTTGTGGCACTCTCACTATGGGTATCCCATAGGAGAGATGGCATGGCGGAGAAAACGGATGTCTGGCAAGGGACGCTGGCGCTGATGGTCTTGAAGACGCTGGAGACGCTGGGACCCCTACACGGTTATGGGATCGCCCGGCGGATTGAGCAGACCAGCGGCGATCTGCTTTCGGTGAACTATGGGACGTTGTACCCCGCGCTCTTGAAGCTGGAGCAAGAGGGTTACATCGATTCGGAGTGGGGCCAGTCGGACAACAATCGCAAAGCAAAATATTACCGGCTCACGCGTGCCGGACGAAAGCAGCTGGTTAAGGAAGCGCAGGAATGGGACCAGGCCACTGCGATTCTGGCGCGATTCCTGACACCGAGTGAGGATCGGTCATGAGGCGCCTTCGCGCGTGGTTCGTCCGGCTGGGCGGATTATTTAACAAAGGGCGATCCGACCGGGCATTCGCCGCAGAGATAGACAGCCATCTGCAGATGCACATCGACGACAACTTGCGTTCAGGAATGACCGCGGACGAAGCGCGGCGGCACGCGCTGATCAAGCTTGGCGGAGTTACACAGACGAAAGAGATTTATGGGGAGCGTCGCGGGATTCCGGCAGTGGAGACGCTGCTGCAGGATTTGCGGTTTGCGGTGCGGATGCTGCTGAAGAACCCGGGCTTCACGGTGGTGGCCGTGTTGATCCTCGCGCTGGGAATCGGCGCGAACACGGCGATGTTCAGCGTGGTGCGCGCGGTGCTGTTGAAACCCCTTGCGTACTCCGATCCGGATCGCATCGTGACGCTGGCATCTCTTTGGAAAGCGAACTCGGGCAAGGGCCAGGTATCCGCACCTGACTATCACGATTGGCACGACCAGAGCTCGGCGTTTGAGGCGATGGCCTACTATGGCGCGTGGGATACAGCGGTCACCGCGGGGACGGCAACGGGCGCGACGGCGGAATATGCGCACGCCGCGCAGATTGGCCCGGGGTTTTTTCGCGTTTTTGGCGTGACGCCTTTTCTGGGACGCGAATTCAGCGCTGAGGAAGCAAAGCACGGCGGACCCGGCGCGGCGATTATCAGCTATGCGTATGCCGCGCGGCACTTCGGCGACGAGGCCAACGCGCTTGGCAAACGGGTGCAGATGGCCGGCAAAACATTGGATATCGTAGGCGTCATGCCTGCGGGTTTTCGCTTTCCCGAGAATACGGACATCTGGTATCCGACGAACACGATTGTTCCCGATACGGAGTCGCGCGGCGCTCATAACTATCGGGTCATCGCACGGCTGCGGGACGGCGTTCGATTAGAGCAGGCACAAGCGCAGATGGTGGCGATTGGCGCGCGACTCGAGGAGAAATATCCCGACAGCAACAAGGGGAAGAGCGTAGCGGTCACGCAACTCCGCGACGAAATGGTCAGCGAGTTCCGGCTGACGCTTTACGTGATGCTGGCGGCGGTTGGCGTGGTGCTGCTGATCGCGTGCGCCAACCTGGCGAATATGCTGCTGGCGAAAGCGGTTGCGCGCACTCGGGAAATGGCCATACGCACGGCGGTGGGAGCGGGGCGCGGGCGAATTGTGCGGCAGTTGATCACCGAAAGCATATTGCTGGCGCTGATCGCGGGGGCTGCGGGACTAGCGCTGGCGTTCTGGGGATGCCGGACGCTGGTGGCGCTAGCGCCTGGAGACGTGCCACGGCTAGCGGAAACCGGCATCGACGGCAACGTTTTGCTATTCACGCTGGGGATTTCCATGGTGGCGAGCTTGTTGTTTGGTCTCGCGCCGGCGCTGCAGGTCTTGCGCGTCGATCTCAATAGCGCGCTCAAGCAAAGCGTGCAACGCACCGGAGGCGGGAGTCTTGCGGACCGCATGCGCCAAGCGCTGGTAGTGGTGGAAATTGCGTTGTCGGTGATTTTGGTGGCGGGCGCTGGATTGCTGATCAAAAGTTTCGTCGCGTTACAAAATGTCGAGCTGGGATTTCGGTCGGAGCGGGTGCTGGTGGTCGGAACCAGCGTGCCCGCCTCGGATCTAGAGAGCGCGCGGCGTGCGACACGATTCTACAAACAATTGCTGGCGGAGGTGCGCGCGCTTCCCGGCGTACTCGATGCGGGCGCAACCATGGAGCCGCCGGGCCACACCGCGTCGGACGGCAGCTATTGGATCGACCACTTGCCGGCAGAGATGAACATCAGTGCGCCGCACGCGGTGTTCTCTGTCGTGTCACCGGCAACGTTTGCCACGCTCGGAATTCCGCTAGTACACGGCAGGGATTTCAACGACGGAGATACGTATGATGTGCCGTTCACCGCAGTCATCAATGCAGCGCTGGCACGGCAGGCATTTCCGAACCAGGATCCCATCGGCCACTCGATCTTCTGCGGACTGGATTCGATGAATGGCATGAAAATTGTCGGCATCGTAGGGAACATTCGACAAGAGGGACCGGCGAAAGAGCCGTCTCCGGAAATCTACATGCCTTACGAGCAACATCCGCTACCTGCCTCCGCCCTCAGCGTCCTGGTGCGAACATCGATGCCGCCGGGCGCGATCTCGCCGGCAGTTCGCGACAAGATCCATGCACTCTCCGTGGAAGTCCCGGTGAAGTTCACGACGATGGAAGCTCTCAATTCGGAAGGCGTCGCGGCTCCACGCTTTCGCACGCTGCTGCTAGGTATTTTCGCCGCACTGGCGGTCGGGCTGGCGCTGGCAGGCGTCTACGGAGTGATGTCCTACGTGGTGGGGCAGCGGTCGAACGAGATCGGACTGCGCATGGCGCTCGGAGCGAGTCAGAACGATGTGATGCGGCTGGTTGTGCGGCAGACACTGCTGCTGGTCGGCGCCGGGATCGTCATCGGATTGGCAGGCGCGGCTGCGGTCACGCAATTTCTGACGAGCATACTGTTCGGAGTCAAAGCCACCGATCCCGCGATATACGCCGCAGTGGTTGCGCTGCTTGTGCTTACGGCGCTGGGGGCAAGTTACGTCCCTGCGAGGCGCGCCATGCGCGTCGATCCCATGGTTGCGTTGCGGTATGAGTAGAGGGCGAGCCTTCTCAGAGTAGCGCACGGGGCCAAAAGCAGCTTGACCCGCAAGAGGGACGCGCTGAAGCGTCGCCCCTTACTCGTCGAGCAAGACGGACGCGCCGCGTCACGACTACATGGTGAACTTACTACGGCTTTTTCTTCTTACCAAGCAAGCCGCCGAGCTGCCCGATCGCGTCCGCGGGGTTTGAGCCACCAACACCGGGAACCACTCCGCCAGGAGCCGCTCCGGCAGCGCATCCCAACTGCGACTTCAGCATTCCCGCCGCCAGGCCGCCGACGTCCGGAATGAACTTCGGATCGGATGTTGTGCCCTGAATTTGAAACGGGACGGTGGTTTGGCTTTTGCAATTCTTGCTGCCCCCACCACCGCCATACTTGCTCATGAGCGCACCTGTGCTTCCAACTGGGCTTCCGGCCTCACCCAAAACGTCTGTGAGCGTGGCTGCCATTTTAAAGTCCAACGCGTTCTTGGAGTTGATGGTGCCGCCACCAACGAGCGTGCCGACCGCCGGAACGACGGCATCGAAATTGGTCGCCTGGATACCGTCCGGAGCCATACGCACGTTGCTCGTCATTTTCTGGATTTCCAGGTCCTTGCCCGACTTCACACCGGTGAGCGATGAAATCGCCGATAGTTTTGATCCCAGATCGAATCCCGCAAGCTTCGCATTGAAAAGACCCACGTTGCCGGTGGTCACCAGCTTGTTCGTCGGCCCGGAGAGATTCAGATCGGTGCTGAGTGTGCCGGCCTGAAGGGAAGCGCCCTTCGGCAAATTTATCCCCAAGGCGGGCAGGAACGCCTCCAGATCCTTGGCTGGCATGTTTTGGCCATTCAATTTGACGTGAAGAATGGCGCCCTCCGCGGGCACTTCATACGTGCCGGACAGATTCGTGACCGCGCTGCCGATCTTCAGGGTCGAGGGATCGAGGACGCCAGTGTTCTTGACGAGATCATATTTTGTATGGAAATCGATAGTGACCGGCTCGGATGAAGGAGAACCACCAGCGATCAGCAGCGCTTTCGAGAGCTTGGCACTGCCTTTGGTTTCGGCAACGCCATTTTGCGACTCCATCGTAGCGTTTAGATCAAGGATGCCGCCAAGGCCCGCCGAGGGATCCAGGAAACCAGTCGAGGCCATATTGAGGGAATCGACCGTCAGTTTGGCGCTGAGCGGAGTGAGCACGGAATTGGTCTGGTTGACTGGACCGGCCGTGCCATCGACCTTGAAGTTGCCGCCGCCGGGGAGATCGGCGGTAACCGTGACCGGAAATTTCGAGGTCAGGGAGACATTCGACGCAACCACACTCACGTTGTCGTAGGTACTGCGCTTTTGCGAAGCCGTTGAGCCCACGGTAATGCGGCCGTTCTTGAGTTCCAGTTTTTGCACCGAGAATTCTTCCCCCGACGACGAAGAGGACGCGGGGGCGGGAGTAGATGGTTTAGCGGCCGCTGGCGGCGCCTGCGTTTGAGACTTGGCCGCTGAAGCACCGAACGAGGAATAGTTCCAATCACCACCGGCGTTCCGAATCAACGAAACTTGCGGGCTGTTGATGGTGACGTTGGTTACGTTCAGCGTCTTCGAAAAAATCAGCGGCATCAGCTCGACACCGACTTTGACCGACTTCGCCGTTAAAAACGGCGCATTGCTGAATTTCGGATCGTCGGCGATGGACAGGTTGTCCGCTTCAAGGGCCCCGCTGAAAAGCGACAGGCTGAGATTGCCGACTTCTACTTTTCGCCCCAATGCAGCGGACGCCTTTTGCTCGATCGTGGGCCTGAATTGATTCACGGGAATCAGAAACGGCGCGACTAGAACTAAAACGATGAGTACGCCAACGACAATGGCGATAATTTTAAGGGAGCGGCTCATAGAGGACCTCCATCGCGGCAGGCATTAGGGAACCGAGTCTCGTTGCGGCGAGGCGATCATAGCACACCCCTTCGAGGCTGGACCTACAGGTAAAGCCTGATTTGGCAGTTGAACCTGAGCTCCGAATCCCGCCTTCAGACCGTTGCCGATTTCGTGACAACCGCCAAGGAATGCTCACGTCGAATAGGTATTTGACTGCATCTAAAACGGCAGTCGGCGCGGAAGCCGCGATCGGCGGCTCTTGAGGGTGATTTTGTCTAACGGAGGTGCATCAAATTGGGGGAACTTCAACGGACATGAGCGTGCGAAACTTTGCTTCACGCCTGGCAATTTCATTCGCGATCACAGTCCTGTTCATTGCCCCGAGCGGCGCCGTGGCAATGGCGGACGAAGAATCGAGGACCGCGAATCTTCCTGACGCGCCCATTCCCAAACAGCAGAACCCCAGTCAACAGCCTTCGCAATTGCAGGCGACCATTGCCATACTCGGGAAGCGGTCGGTGTTTTTCCCTGAGCTGGCGTTCGATAAAGGGCCGCTCGACCCGGCGCAGAAGTTCGAACTCGCGGTCGATGAAACGATCGCGCCTTCGCGATTTCTCGGCTCCATGATCACGGCTGGAATCGGTCAGGCCCGCAATGCTTTGCCGGGTTATGGGCAAGGATGGGAAGGTTACGGAAAACGATTTGGCTCGTCGGTCGCGAGCAACGCTTCCAGTCACTTGTTTGGAACCTTTCTGCTGCCGACGATGCTTCACGAGGATCCCCGCTACTTTGTCAAAGCGTTCGGAGGTCCGCGCAGCCGCATTCTGTATGCGATCGAACGCGTTGTGATCACACGCACGGATGACGGGAGAAATACCTTCAATTGGTCCGGAGTGCTAGGGGGATTGATGGCCGAGAGCTTGGCCAACAGCTACCTTCCCGACGCGGAGCGCACCGCGGGAAAAACCTTCGGCCGGTACGGAGTTCGGGTGGGTTTCGGCGCACTCGACAATGTCGTGAAGGAATACTGGCCGACGATCTTCAAGAGCCTGGGAATTACCAAACTGGTGCCCAGCGAGCATTCGGACCCGGGAACGGTGACGCCACCGGTCGGCCCGCCGGCGCCGGCACAGTCGCAACCCCAACGCTAGAAACGGAGGCCGGCATTGCGACGAGCCCGCGGAACGAATGAACTTTTTTTCCCCATGCAATTCAATTCGGCGTTATCTCTGTTGATTGGCCTCCTGCTTTTCCTTGCACTTCCGAGCGATGCCAGGGCGCAAGAAGGCGCCACTCAGGCAAAACCGGATGCCGCCGTTCGCGCGCAAATGCACAATGTGAAGTATCGGCTAAACGACAACGTCGCGGTGCAAATTAACTCGCTGAATGGCGCGCTGGTTCCCACGAGCGGCAACGAGTTTCCAGTCTTGGATGACAAAAACTCCTTCCGGATTCACATCGACACCGCGGAAATCGCGATCGGCCCAGCGGACCTCGCGAACCTGCTCAATTCCCATGTTTTCGCGCGACCCAACTCTCCGTTGTCCGGAATTTCTGTTGCGATTATCAACGGCCGGCTGCAAGTCAAAGGGAAACTTCGGGACAAGGGCGACATCCCCTTTGAGTCGGAGGGTGTGATGACTCCGACGCCCGACGGAAGAATTCGCCTGCACAGCGAAAAAATCAAAGCGTTGCATGTGCCGGTGAAAGGCCTGATGGATGCCTTTGGCATCGGCGTAGACGACATGATCAAGGCCGGAAAAGTCCCCGGCGTCCAGGCCGAAGAAAACGACCTGATTCTGGATCTGGAGCAAATGCTCCCGCCGCCTCACATCGACGGCAAAGTTACCTCGGTGCGTGTCCAGAGAAATTCGATCATTCAGACCTTTGGCGGCACCGGCACGGCGCCGGCACCAAAGTTGCAGAACGCAAACTACATGGCCTTCCGGGGAAATCGTCTGCGCTGCGGTAAACTGACGATGGATGATGCAGACATAGTCTTGTACGATTTGAATCCCGACGATCCAATGGATTTCGATCTGGATCACTACAGAGATCAACTCGCCGCAGGCTACACGAAAATCACCACGAGTTTCCAATTGCGCGTGTTCTTGAAAGACTTCGACAAGCTCGGCCAAACAAAGGCGACTGCAAAGCGCAAAGAAAACTGACCGAGCTCGTTCCCTCGGGGCAGACACTCGAACGCCGGCGCAAGCGTTGGGCTTCAACCGGCGCGGCAACAGACCACTCAAATTTCCAGCGGGGAGAGCGTCCCTCGCGGCACGACGACGAAACGCTTGATTGACAGGGCGGCGGGAAGGCTCTATTTTCCTAGCGCCGGGTAAACGCTTACTTGCTCGCTCTTCAGCGGCCGCCGGTACGGGGGAGATTGCGTCCATGTTCCGGACTTCCAGACGAACTTTTCTACAACAGGCCTCCGCAGCTGCAGCGGCCTGCTCCGCGGATCTCTTGGTCAGTCGTTCCCTGCTGGCACAAGCCAAGCCTGCCGCCGGCAGTGGCACGGCCGCCCGTATCTATCTCGACTCTCGGCGAACCATCGCACCCATCGACCGCGACCTGTTCGGCTCTTTCCTGGAACACCTCGGCCGCGCTATTTACGAGGGCATCTACGATCCGGGTTCCAAGATCTCGGACTCCAATGGATTTCGCAAAGATGTGATGGACGAGGTGAAGCATCTTGGCGTACCCATCATTCGCTATCCCGGGGGCAACTTCGTTTCCGGCTACAACTGGCTCGACGGAGTTGGCCCGAAGAAAGATCGGCCCGTGGTTCTCGATAGGGCGTGGAATTCGCTGAACTCCAATCAGTTTGGCACCAACGAGTTTCTGGCATGGTGCAAGGAAGTGGGCACTGAGCCGCTGATGGGTTTGAATCTCGGCACCGGCACTCCCGAGCAGGCCGCGGACCTGGTGGAATATTGCAACGTCGAAAAAGGCACGCGCTGGAGTGAACTGCGGCGCAAACATGGCATCGCCGAGCCTTACAAAATTGAACACTGGTGCCTTGGCAACGAAATGGATGGCCCATGGCAAATCGGCCATATGTCCTCCTCGGAATATGGCTTGAAGGCTGCCGACGCCGCACGGCAGATGCGCTACGTTGACCCTTCGCTCAAGCTCATTGCTTGCGGCTCCAGCGGCCCGTCCATGCCTACCTATCTTGAGTGGGATCGCGAGGTGCTCGAGCAGTGCTACGAGTACGTGGACGGGCTTTCGCTGCATCGCTATTTTGACAACACTGAAACGACCGGCGGCGATAGCGCGAAATTTCTGGCGATGAATTTGACCATGGACCGCCAGATTGAAGAAACGGTCGCGGTTTGCGATCTGGTGCGCGGGCATAAACGCTCTCCGAAAAAGCTTTGGCTCTCGTTCGATGAATGGAACGTGTGGTACCGCGAGCGTCGTGGCGACGCCGTCAACGGCAAGAGGACCGAAGCGCCTCATTTGCTCGAAGAAATCTACAACTTCGAAGATGCGCTGTTGGTCGGAGGCTTGCTCAATACCTTGATTCGCAATTGCGATCGCGTGAAGATCGCTTGCCTGGCGCAATTGATTAATGTTATCGCGCCGATTATGACGAACGCGGACGGGCTGTTCCGCCAAACCATTTACTATCCCTATAGTTGGGCGCTACAATTCGCGCGCGGCGCGGCTCTCAATGTTCTTGTGGAGTCTTCTACGTATGAAGTCAAAGGAATGGACCCGGTTCCGCATCTGGATGCTACAGCAACCCACAACGCCGCGGACGGCAGCGTTGTTCTGTTCATCCTGAACCGCGATCTGCAAAAAGCGCATGACGTGGAGGTTGTGTGGGAGGATCAGGCTCCCGCTCGCGTGCTGACCACTTCTCTGCTTACCGGGGACGACTTGAAAGCGGTCAATAGTTTTCAGTCGCCGCAACGCGTGGCCCCGCAGGCATTCGCGAAGCCGACGACCACGAACGGGCGCACAAAATTCGAGGTACCGGCGCGCTCTTACACGATGCTCCAGTGGTCTCTGTAACCTGCGCGAGTTGCGCGATGAGGGTACGGCGAACCTCGTCGGACCTTTTTGTTGGCAAGTTGCCGAGATGGGACGCAGCCGTGCTGCGCCCCTACAAAGGTCCTCAGCACACGCGCTGAACGCTTATTTCGTCGAAAATTTGAAGACGGTCACAGTGTGGTACTTCTGACCGCGCTTGAGTTCCGTGGTAGGAAAGTCGGGATGGTTGGGCGAGTCCGGAAAATGCTGCGTCTCCAAACAAAACGCCGAGTGTTTGCCGTACGTTACGCCGCCCTTTCCCTTGGTCGTGCCGTCCAGAAAATTGCCGGTGTAAAACTGAACTCCGGGTTGGTCGGTCAGCACCTGCAACACGCGCCCGGACGACGGGTCGAATGCCTCTGCTGCTAACGCCAACTTCCCGCCCGTGGCATCCAGGACCCAGTTGTGATCGTAGCCGTGGCCGAGTTTGATCTGCTCGTCATCCGCGTCAATCCGTTCGCCAATCGCCGTGGCCTTCGTGAAATCGAACGGCGTGCCCGCCACCGGTCGCAATTCGCCGGTCGGTATCAGACCCGCATCCACTGGAGTAAACCGAGAGGCCATCAACATCAGCTGATGTTGCAGAACGTCCCCTTTGCCTTGCCCGGCGAGATTGAAGTAGGAATGATTCGTCAAGTTTACGACGGTGTTTTTGTCGGTCGTCGCCGAGTAATCGATTCGCAGCTCACCTTTGACCAGCGTGTACCGCACGGTGGTCGTGAGGTTTCCCGGATAGCCCGCTTCGCCATCCTTGCTCAAATATGTCAGCTCGACGCCGTCCGGGATCTCTTTCGCTTTCCACACGACGTTGTTGAAGCCGTGCGGGCCGCCATGCAATGAGTTCGGCGCGTTGTTGATGGGCAGATGATACGTCTTGCCGTCCAGCGTGAACGTTCCCTTGGCGATGCGATTTCCGTAACGCCCGATGATTGCTCCGAAAAAAGCGCCTCCCGGATTGTTACTGTTGGCGTAGTAGCCATCGACGTCGTCAAAGCCCAGCACGATATCCGCCGAATTGCCATTTCGATCGGGAGTTTTCAGAGAAACGACGATGCCGCCGTAGCTCATAATCTGGGCTTCAACGGTGCCATCACTCAGGGTGAACATTTCGACGGGCGTTCCATCGGGAATTTTGCCAAACGGCTGGGTGGTCACGGTCGTCTTAGCCTCGGATAGAGTTGCACACAAACCCAAACACAAAACACCAAACACCATTGCCTTCAGCATTTTATCGACCTCGGCAACTCTGCGGAATAGAACAAACAAGAGAGTAATCGTTTCCCACGAGTCGGCACTCTAAGTCACTCCCGGAGCCCTGTCAATTTACATGATGGTCTTTCGTTCCAGAAATCCGTTAGTCGACCGCCAAATTCTTAACGTATTCGTTAAAAGACCGTCGATGGTGACGGGCTGGGCACCGAAGATTGCGTTCTTAGGCTCTCTTTCGCTCCCTGCCTCCCCCTCCGCCACTCACTGTAAGTCGTTACCGAATCGGGAATTGTCGGATCCCATGCGCTTCCCTGCTGTTGTGCGCCTCTCAATCCTAACGTTGGAACGCAACATGCCCTTACCACGGGAGGAGGGTTCATGTCTGCCCCGGTGCGAGAGTCGAAAACGAGCGCCCCCCGTTTGACCCGCCGGTCGTTTCGGTCGGACGTTGCCCTCCACAACCTTCTCCGCAACACCGCCCCATCGGCGAGGGCAAAGCGCGAGTCCCCGACCTCCGGCGCTCTGCCCTCGCCGACCTTCCCGATAGCTCAACAATACGGTTCTTTCTTGCTTCGTTTCGAGCCGTGGCTCCTCGCCAGCGTTGGGACTTACACGACTCCCGAGTGGGTACACCGCGCGCTACACGGCCTTGGCAATCTGCGGAGGACAACTCGCCTGAATCTGATGACTCCAGTGATCTCCCGCGCTGTCGCAGCTGCGGCCCTCTTTTTCGGTGTGACACTTGTTAACTCGCTCGGTGTGGAGGCGGCCACACCGCTACTTCCGCACGACGACCCGCCGGGCCAAACAAACGCAGCTCCGACCTCCGAGCCATCGCTACCGGGCGCGGCGCCTCCGCAACAAAAAAGCTACGGCACTGTGAGCGGTCGGGTCGTCGATCAAAATAGTAACGCCATCGCTGGGACGAACGTGCAAATCAAGAGCAGCCTGGAATCTGCGATTCAGGAAGTAGAATCCGACGAGGACGGCCGCTTCGTTTTTGACCGCGTGCCGCCGGGGCCTTTTCTCCTCACCACCACGGGGGAAGGCTTTGTCACGCAAACGCTCTCGTACACGTTGCGGCCGGGTGAACTTTATGTCGTACCTCCGATCACAATGTCCCTCGCCACGGTAGTCACCGAGGTGCGTGTCTCGCCCTCAACCGACGAAATCGCGCAAGAGGAGTTCAAAGAACTGGAACAACAGCGGGTTCTGGGCATTGTTCCCAACTTCTATGTCAGTTACGCGGACGAAGCTGCCCCTTTGACCCCCAAACGGAAATTTGAGCTCGCTTTGAAAGCAACCACGGATCCCGTCACCATCATGGCCGTCGCTACGATTGCCGGGGTAGACCAAGCCACGAATCGATTTAGCGGTTATGGCCAAGGCGCGCAAGGCTACGCCAAGCGCTATGGCGCTTCCTATGCAAACTTTGCTTCCGGATTATGGATCGGAGGAGCGATCCTGCCTTCCATTCTCAAGCAGGATCCTCGGTACTTCTATAAGGGAACCGGTACCAAGCGTTCGCGATTCCTGTACGCTGTCTCGCGTCCCTTCATTTGTAAAGGGGACAATCAACGCTGGCAGCCCAATTATTCCTCTGTCCTCGGTGATCTCGCTGCCGGCGGCCTTTCGAATCTATATATTCCTGAAAGAGACCGTCACGGAGCTCGGCTAACTTTCGAAAACGCCGGCATCGCGCTCGGAACCAGCGTGGTCATCGACGTTCTACAAGAATTCGTCCTGCACCGACTCACGTCACGGAAACAATAGAACTCGACTTCGAATACCGATGGAGCTAAGACCAAGATGAACAAAAACGATTCCTACAAGAAGTCTGAAGCTCTGCGCAGAGCGCTCGAATTGCAGAATTTCAGCTGTGCTCCGAACACGCTCAGCCTACGCGTGAGGAATGAGCGATATGCGAAGGATGCCACCTTCGAACAGCGATTGTCGTTCAAAGACAAGCGGCTGCTCAAGGACATGGGCATAGCTGTGTAAGAGATTCACGCCTTTCATTGACGCACATGGCTGACATCAAAATGTTGCTGGTACTAGTCGCTATCTTTATCTGTAGCTGCAAGTCTAATGGGTCTTATCGATCAGCTGACCAACACCAGATGTTTCGAGATTGAGAAGACGGAGTTGCGATGAATGAGGTTCAGAAAAGCGGGACCGAAACGGAGTTCTCCCTCGCACTGCAATTGAACGCGCTTCGGTCGAAGACCCACGCAGCAGAGGACGGCCAGCCCGCGCAACCTGCCGCCCCATCCGTCGAACTGACGCTCAACGGTACCCAATTGCTTCTTGCACTGGGCGCCGTCTTGTCACTCACCGCCGTGTTGCATTGGGCGGTTCTGCACTATTGGATCTTTGCTCATTGAAACAAATAGGGCACTCGAGTCCCGGCATGCCTGGAACGCACTGACTTTTGGCGAGCCTCGTTCGCGAATTCTCGAGCTCGGCAGGCGATGAAACCATTCGCTTGAGCCAGGGAACAGACTGTAAAGAAAAGAGAGAAATGGTGGGGCTGGGGAGATTCGAACTCCCGACCTATGGTTTAGGAATTCATAGGCCTGTTCTGATCTGTTGTGAAAATCTTTGATTATATCTGTCGGGTCAACCTCTTACGCGATCCGCATATTGATTTGATCTGATCCGTTTATCCCCGTTTTGAGCCGAGAACTATGACACTTTTATGACACTCGTTGATTCCGCCTTCGGTTCGGCGATCCTCAGCGGTTTCACTTGTCCCGTGATTGCGTTAACCAAGACTTGAGCGGTTTGGTGGTTCACTGTTCGCCACTATTTTCGGATAGCCGACTATAATTGCGGAGACCTGCTCACGATCGGCGGCAGTAGCCATGAACGAGAGGGATCAAGGATCTCGTTAGATTGTAAAGGGTTACGTGGGTCCAACTATATGCGAACGAAAAATGAAGTGAATCGAAGATTATTTCTGAAATGGGCACACCTGTTTGGGCTGGCTGCCTGGTTTCCAGCCGCAGCGAAGTCGAGCCCGATCCCGATGCAAGACACGAACCCTGTGCATCCCGGTGAAGCTTCCCAAACGAAGGAGCTGCATTCACCAGAGACAATTCTCCTCAAAGACTACCGTCCGGAATCGATCTACAAAATACCCGTCACGGAGATCGACAAGGCCAAATACCCCATCATCGACATGCACTCTCATCCGTACGCCAAGACCGCGGACCAGATTGAGGAATGGATCAAGAACATGGATGAAGTTGGCATTCAGAAAACTGTCATCCTTACGATGGCTACCGGCGCAGAGTTTGATGATATCTACCGTAAGTATTCGAAGTATCCGGATCGCTTTGAGATGTGGTGTGGTTTGGATCTGTCTGGCTACAACAAGCCGGGATTCGGCCCTGCCGCCGTCAAGGAACTAGAGCGCTGCCGGCAAGTGGGTGCGCGCGGCGTGGGCGAAATTCACGACAAGGGGGACGGACTCGTTTCTGGCAAGTCCAAAGCACCCGGAATGCATCCCGACGACGCGCGCATGGATGCGCTTTTGGAGGGATGCGCCGCACTCGGCATGCCTTTCAGCCTCCATGTCGCGGACCCCATCTGGATGTACCACAGGATGGACAAGACGAACGACGGCCTCATGAACGCCTACCACTGGCGACTCGACAATAAGCCGAACATTGTGAACCTGTCCGGCATGATCGACATTCTTGAACGCACAGTCGCGAGGCACCGAAGGACGACGTTCATCGCGTGCCACTTCGCCAACTTGGACTATGATTTGGCGCGCCTGGGCGAGATCCTCGAACGCAATCCTAATCTGTATGCCGACATTTCTGCCCGTTACGCTGAGACGGCGCCCATCCCGCGGTTCGCTTCGAAGTTTTATGAAAAGTATGCAGAACGACTTGTCTATGGGACCGATATGGGTTTTGAGAAGGCGATGTACCGTGTCACGTTCAGAATCCTTGAATCGCTGGACGAGCACTTCTACGAAATCGAGCAGTTCGACTACCACTGGAGCCTAAATGGATTCGGACTTAGCGGCGAGACTCTGAAACAGGTTTATCATGCGAACGCGACAAAGCTACTTGCCGCGCGCACTGACCACGACGGATAGAACAAATAAGGGAAACTCACTTGGATGGGTGAGTAGCCCCGGGGAGTCGCACCCCGAGGCTCTCGTAGAACCGTACGTGAGTCTCTCAACTCATACGGCTCCCATCGCGGAGCCATGCCGCGTACTCATCTGCCAGTGAGCGAAAAGTTCTGGAGTGCGCTTTCTGAGGCGCGCAAGCCAGTGGCTCGCTCGGCGTAGATGTCTACGCAGCGTTTTGTATTTTTGTGCAGCCCAAAGGGTCAAATCACGATCCAGTTGGCGCATCGGCGAATAGAGCGCCGAGCGGTAATACCGCCCGTAGTACTGGAGCCAGCCTCGCACGATAGGATTAAACATCCGAGACAGATCTTCGATCGCCTTGTCGCTGCGTTGTTGCAGTTTCCAGCTACGAACTTCTGTTCGGATGGCCTGTGCCGCTTTCGCAGAAATGGCCGGACTGAAGTTGACGAAGTGCTTTCCCTTGCGAGTCATTGAACTCCGGGCTCGAAACGTATAGCCCAAGAAGTCAAACTTCTCGTGCAGGTAGGTCCTTCGCCGATCATCATCCTTGCAATAGACGATCTTCGTCTTCTCCGGATGAAGTTCCAGCCCGCAGTTCTGTAAACGTTCGGCTATGGCTTTCCTTATCGCCAGAGCTTCCCCTTCCGTTCTGCAATGCACAATGGCGTCGTCAGCGTATCTCTCGAATACTGCCCGAGGATAATTCGTCGCGAGCCATCGATCGAATGCATAGTGCAGAAACAGATTGGCTAACAGAGGGCTGGCCACTCCGCCTTGCGGAGTACCTTTCTCCCGTGGGACCAATCGGCCATCCTCTTCTTGCATGGGCGCTTTCCGCCACCGCTCGATATAGAGAATGTTCCACCGATCCTTGGCGTGTTTCTTCACCGCCCGCATCAGTAGATTTTGGTCGATGTTGTCGAAGAAACCTTTGATGTCCAGGTCTAAAACCCAGTCATAGCGCCAACATCTTTCTCGCGCTCTGCCAACTGCTTCCAACGCCGACTTCCCCGGTCGATATCCGTAAGAGTCTGCATGGAACAGTCGATCCACCTCTGGTTCCAGTCTCGACTTCACTACCTGTTGCGCGATTCGGTCCGAAACAGTTGGGATGCCCAGTGTCCTCTCCCCACCATTGGCTTTCGGTATCTTCACCGTCCGTACGGGTGGTGGAAAGTAGCTGCCTGACGACATCCGATTCCAGATCTTGTAGAGATTCTTCTTCAACCTCTTTTCAAAATCCTCAATCGTTTGCTCATCAACCCCTGCTGCTCCTTTGTTCGCTTTCACTCGCTTGTATGCTTCCCAGACCTCCCATTTGGAAATACAGAACGGCTTTGCCTCACTCATCGGGCTCCTCCCATTGCTGGTTGGCTCATTGAATCAGGCTCCTTGACACAACGTCTTCGCTCCATCCCTTTATCGGGGACTTCATTGCTACTACACGTTGTTCCGCCTCTGAGACTCCGCATCCGTACTCTCGCCCTCATGGTTGCTTCCACTTGTGGCTTCTCCGTTTGCATCGCAGTCTCAGATTCCCACGTTCCGCTCGACCGCCTCTTTGGCAAGCTCAGGCCACCTCTCATGCCGGATGCCGCTCCGCCCGTAAGCAGGTTTCGTCGGAGCTACTCCCGCAGTAACTTACCCCCCGCGGTTTTGACATCGTCTTTAACGTTTCGACACTTCAGCAGTGGTTCCCTTGCGGTCCTCTTCTTGCCGGTCACCTGACCTGGTCGTTGCCGGGCCTTTTCCTTCCGCGTTCACGACCATAGCTTTTGACTACAGCCGCCGAAGGTGGTTTGGAACCTGTTCCTGTAAACCGGTCCGAGGGGCCTACCCTCATCAGTCAAGCAGTTGCGCACTACTCAGCTTTTCTCCTTTCGTGCTCGTGGCACACGTAAATCGCGTTACCAGGCACTTAGTAGCTCGGACTTGTCCGGTAAGCGTTTACCAGGACTTGAGGTCACTTTCTGATCGGCTAATTCTCGGCAGGGTACACTGGACTTCATGAAGCAGAACGTTGCTCGCGCAGTCGCCCTGATTTGTTCCCTCGCAGCTTGCACGCCACTCCCTGTTGAGCCCCAGCAGCGCCCGACCTCCGCACAAGTACCGATAATTCGAGTGCAATCGTCTCTCGTGCTGATCGATGTCATCAGCCAGGATCCCAAGAGTGGGTTGCCCGTCCGAGACTTCAAGAAGGAAGACTTTCGTGTCTTTGATAACGGGCACGAAGTTTCGATTGCTACATTTGCCGCCGGAGCGCGCTACGATACGCGGCCCGTCACTGTTTGGCTGGTAGTGATCTGCAACGAAGGCAGAAGAGGAGAATTCGAGGCCTCGGGAGGATTTGCGGGCAAGGAGTCGCTCTTCCGACCCGCGCTGGATCATTTGGAGGACCGCGACACCGTGGGAGTTGTTCATTGGTGCGACAACGGTGAGACCCAGCTCGACTTGCTGCCTACCGAAGACCGCGACAACCCAATCAGCACGTTAGCCGAAACGCTCAAACCCATTCCTTTCCAAAGCGGACGAAACCAGCGAAAGAGGCGCATAGAGGGGTTCGCTTAAGGTTTCGTCCGGAGTACATTCCCGTTCGCGAAGAGCCAGAGTGGGCGCACTGAAACAGTTGTCTTCAACTGTTGCGCGACGCAGTCCCGCCAATCGCAACGACCTAACGCTTTACGCCTAACAGCTCGTTGAAGAATTGAGTTTTGTGAGAGATCGGTTCTGAATTTCAAGGGTTATCACTGCATTGCATAAGAGCCGTTTGGTCGTTCTGTCCGCTCAGCTGGCCCTAAGCGGAACCCGATGTCATGCTTCCGCTATCAGGTTTCGCAATCGGCAGAGGTTATAGGCAGCTCCGGTGAAGGTAAAAAGCCATCCAACCTTGTCGATCCCTCGCAGCTTCACTTTTCTGAGCATCCCCACCATCTTCATCCACCCGAACGACTGCTCCACTCGTTTTCGCTTCCGCTGACTCACCACATACCCAGCATGCCGCGTGGTCCGCTCGTCCACCGCGCTGCTGCGGTTCGTATCATTCTGCGCCACATGCGGGGTAATGTTCATCCCGCGGAGTTCTCGTACGAATTCCTGCGTGTCGTAGTTTTTGTCTCCTCCCAAGGTGACCCGCTTTCCGCTGGGAATTGCCTCGGCCATGAGCATCGCTGCCTCTCGTTCCGCTCTTCCATTCGCCTCGGTCAGAAAAGTCTGCACCAAAAGCCCGCTGCGGTTCTCCATCAATACATGTCCCAGGTAGCCGAGCTTTGCTTCGCTCCCTTTGGACTTCCTGAACAGCCGCGCCTCGGGATCCGTCGTCGATTCATGGGTCTGGTTCGTCCGCTTCTCCTTGTGAAAGTCGACCTCTCCTCCTGGTCCGGGTGGCTTCCCCTTCCCGTCTTTCCGCCGAAAACTCTTCTGACTCGCCCAGGCCTCGATCAGCGTCCCGTCCACCGTGAAGTGTTCGTCCGACATGTACGGCTTGGCGCGTTCCAGCACCCTTTGAAAAAAAGACTCCGCGATCTCCTCGTTCAGCAAACGCTCCCGGTTCTTGCTGTACACCGCGTGATTCCATACCGTCTCGTCCATCTCCATCCCCACAAACCATCGGAACAGCATGTTGTACTGGAGTTGCTCGATCAACATGCGCTCACTGCGCACCGAATAGAAAACCTGCAACAGCAGTGACCTCAACAGCCGTTCCGGAGCGATCGACGGGCGCCCCACATCGGAGTACAGCTTCGCGAACTTCGGCGACATCTCCTTCAGAATCTCGTCCACCATCTTGCGAATCGGTCGCAACGGGTGATCTGTGGGGACACGCTTCTCTGGAGAAATGTAGCTGAACATTCCTTCTTGCAGGTCATCGTCGCCGCGCATTCACTCGCCTCCTTCGCCTTCCTTCACTCTGACGAGTTCTCTTACATTAAAGTTGCAGTGGAACGGAGTTTTTCAACGAACTGCTAAGGCCGGTTCGGCGGATAACCGGACATCTTGGTTCCCGTACTCCAGTTGTCCGGTAACCGCGTAAACCAGGGCCTAGACAGAAACCGTTCTGATTTGGAGTACACTTCGGCGTATAGAAGGTTTCGGACGGCCAAGAGTCTTCGTATTGAGCTTCCTTGCTCTAGCGGCGTCGGTCTTGCCGTACGGTCAGACGTCTCTGACGACAAGGTGAGACAGGCGGTGAAAGGCATAGAAGCTTTAGCGACGACGGGGAATTCAAAACCATCATGGGCACTGCCATGGATGTAACAGCGCAGGAACAAATGACTCAGGAACTCCGGCGACGTGAAGCATACCTTGCCGAAGCCCAGAGGCTCAGTCACACCGGCAGCTTCGGATGGAAACCTGACACTGGCGAGATTGTTTGGTCAGATGAAACCTACCGTATCTTCGAGTACGACCGCTCTGTCAAGCCAACAATAGATTCAGTGGTGCAGCGTGTCCATCCCGAGGACCGCGCCGACGTCAAAGAGGTCATTAATCGCGCCTTTGCGGGAGCGCCAGAATTCGGGCATGCCTATCGCTTGCTACTGCCTGATGGGCGAGTCAAGCACGTTCATACCATAGCTCACGTTTTACAGGATGCATCTGGCAATCGCGAGTTTGTGGGGGCGGTGACCGACGTCACAACGGCAAAGCAAGCGGAAGAAAACGTCCGGCAAAGCGAAAGAGAACTCCGGCAAATCCTCGATTTCTCACCGTGGCACGTGGCTGTACTGGAGGCGAATGGGAAAGCTATGTATCTCAACAAGACTGGGCTTGACTATCACGGTCTTACTCCTGAAGCGTTTCGAGATTATGACCCACGCGGGTCATTTCACCCGGATGATCGTGACCGTATCTTGACCTCTGCGGGTCGAGCTAAACTCCTTAGCAGTCCGTGGCGGAATCGCATTTTGCTGAGTGGCGAAGTCTGTATCTGAGATAGCGATGATTTTTCCGCCGATCGAATGGTGGTGATGAAACACAATGTTTTCTGGGACTCGAGGCCACGGAAGGGCGACGGAACAGAAAAAGCAGCACACAAAGAAACGAGGACTGACGATTTCTCAGCTCCCGTGGAGTACCCGAGCCCAAGAGCGAGCGAAAAATTAGACTCAGATTGAATGCCCCAACGTGAATCAGCAGTCGCTTGAGAATGTTTCGGTGTCCTCGTAGATGCGTTCGTCTCATTCCGCCCGTATCGTAGCAGTGCGCGAAGTTCCGCTCGATCAACTCGCCCCTCTTCCGCAGCAGGCCTTGGCCATAGGCTCCCTTCACTCGCCGCCGATTGGCATAGACCGCTTGCTGTTCCTGGGCTTTGCCTTCCCAATGCCGTTGCCCGGGCTGCTTCTTCTCCGAAATGTAAGCCCGCACTTCCGCACCCTGCAGATTCGCTACCACCGCTCCACTGTGGTAGCCCTTGTCGGCCACCACTTCTTCGATGCCCTTCAGATGCACTTGCGGTTTCTGGCTCGGTTCTTCTGTCCCAATCAACTCCGCGACGTTCTCACCGGCCTGCGCTAGAGTCTCGACCACCGTGGTGGTGTCTCCCGAATCGGCTTCCTGCAGCGTCACCGCCAATACCGCACCGGTCTTCAGATCCACGGCATGCTCGGCTTTGTGTGCGAGATGCGTTCGCCCATCTTTCATCTTGGCGATGCGCGCATCGCCATCATGCGGATTCACCCAATCTTCGTTGCTGGCCTTGTTCTTCCGCGTGCGATCCACTCGCGCTAGGTCTTCCCGCGTGGGCGTCGCGATTCCCGATTCCTTGGCCAAGCCCTGCAAAAATTCCTCGTAACTCTCACCCGTATCGCGCCGCACGATCGAACGCATCGCCGCGTTGGCCTCCAGCGTGGTCGCGTCGATCCCCACCGTCTTGCCCTTCACCAGCCCCTGCTCTCGCAGCACTTCCAAAATCCAGAAGAACACTTTGTGGTGCGTCTCCACATCGATCAGCCGCCGTGTCCGTGAAATGGTCGAATGATCCGGTGTGGGCTCGTCGATGCCGATTCCCAGAAATCTCCGTAGGCCCAACGAATCCGCCACCCGCCAGGCGATTCCCCGCTCGGAATCGAGGCCCTCAAAATAGCCCACCAACAACAAACGAAAATAGATCCCTGGCGCCAACGAGGGTCGTCCAATGTTTCCCGCGTAAAACTTCGCGCACTCCCTCTCGGCAAACTCGTCAAACTTCCTCTCTTCCAACAATTCATTCACCCGCTTGTAAAAAGGATGTGCCGGCCCCTTCGCTAGTTCCTGCTGTGCGATCCACATCTGCTCTTGTCGCTGTCTTCGCCGCCGCGTTCCCATGCCCATCCGCAGTTCTCCTCAAATCTGTTCCGCATTCTACAGAGATTTCCGAGGCAGGGAAGTTACTTCAGGTTACCAATCGATTTTCACCACAGGCTGTAGCGACCAGCCGTTCGAAATCGAAGCGCGCTTGGCGGGAAAAGACGGGAAGTATCGTTGGTTTCTTTTCCGATTTAACCCGCTCCGAGACGGAGAAGGACGCATCACGCGCTGGTACGTCATTACATCCGACATCGAGGATCGCAAACAGACAGAGGAGAGACTTCAAAACGAAAACATTGCCCTGCGAGAAGAAATCGACAAGGCATCGATGTTCGAAGAGATTGTTGGAACCTCTCCTGCTTTGAAAGCTGTACTGTCACGCATCTCCAAAGTCGCGCCAAGCGATTCTACGGTCCTCATCACGGGCGCAACAGGAACGGGCAAAGAGCTCGTTGCGCGGGCTATCCACCGACGGTCAGATCGCGCCTCTCGCGCGTTTGTGAGTGTGAACTGCGCTGCTATCCCGCGTGACCTGATTGCTTCTGAGTTGTTCGGCCATGAGAAGGGTGCGTTCACGGGAGCGACTCAGCAGCGCTTGGGTCGGTTTGAATTAGCAAATGGCGGTACGCTCTTCCTGGACGAAGTCGGAGAACTGCCACCCGAGACCCAAATTGCCCTCCTGCGTGTATTGCAGGAGCGTGAGTTTGAACGTGTCGGCGGCAGTCGTCGAATCCGGGCTGACGTTCGCGTCATCGCTGCCACCAACCGCGACTTGCAGGCCGCCAAGCAGTTGCGCACTACTCAGCGTTTCCTCCTTTCGTGCTCGTGGCACACGCCGAGTAGGCCCGGGGAATTTCACCCCGAGCCCCTCACAGAACCGTGCTTGACTGTCTCCAGTCACACGGCTCGTGTCACTCCGTGAAGGTTTGACCTTCCGTTCTAACCACTCGGTTCCTCCTGTTTCCAGTTGACCGTAATTGGTTAGGACGCGAGTGACCTGCCCCCTTCGCTCCACGGGAATTACCCCGCTTCTTCACTACTGTGGGGCAGTCCGACCCTGAAACTTCGCTTCCGTACTCTCACCCTCGTGGTTCTTCCACTTGTGGCTTCTCCGTTTGCATCGAAGTCTCAGGTTCCCACGTTCCGCTCGACCGCCTCTTTGGCAAGCTCAGGCCACCTCTCATGCCGGATGCCGCTCCGCCCGTAAGCAGGTTTCGTCGGAGCTAATCCCGCAGTAACTAACCCCCCGCGGTTTTGACATCGTCTATAACCTTTCGACACTTCAGCAGTGGTTCCCTTGCGGTCCTCTTCTTGCCGGTCACCTGACCTGGTCGTTGCCAGGCCTTTTCCTTCCGCGTTCACGACCATAGCTTTTGACTACAGCCGCCGAAGGTGGTTTGGAACCTGTTCCTGTAAACCGGTTCCGAGGGGCCTACCCTCATCAGTCAAGCAGTTGCGCACTACTCAGCGTTTCCTCCTTTCGTGCTCGTGGCACACGTTAGTCGGATTACCGGACATCTCTAACAATGCCGACCTTGTCAAATCTTTTTTGAGCGCGCTTATCCGTTCGCTCCGAAGAGTGGTCTTCGTTGTTTTGTTTCGACCTTTGTGCATCAACGACCACGGCTCGTTCGTAATCTTTCGATCGGCTTCAGTCCGACCTAGACATCTCTTCGATCAAAACTTCGACCATGATTACTTCTTCAAACTCCCTTTGCAGGGAGCGGGATGCCCCATCAAGTGCACGGCGTTCTACTTCACGCCATGTCCGGTACCGAGCTGTCCCGCGTACGAACCGAACTCTAACGACCGCGAATACTCACAACCATTCCGCCACATCCAGTACAACCGAACCGCCAGCCTGCGCCCCATCGCTACCTTGGCAATGCTCTGGTGCCGACGCATCGCCAGGTGCATGTACCGACGTCGCCAGTCGGGATGGCTACGCGCCGCCGCTTGGGCCGCCTCCACCAACAAGAAGCGCAACAAGGAGTTACCCTGCTTGCTGATGTGCCCCAGTCGCTGCTTGCCAGCACTGGAGTCCTCACTCGGAATCATCCCCACGTAGTTGCCAATCTGCTTGCCGCGTGGAAAACGTTGCCAAGTTCCAATGATCAGCACGAAGGCCAGCGCCGTAAGTGGGCCCACGCCAGGATGGGTCATCAGTCGCAACACTTCGGGTCGCTTCCTGGCTTCCCGCTCTACGGCTGCGGTTAACTCTTCGATGGTCGGATTCATGCGGTCCAGCAGCTCCAACAACTCCTGCCGGCGCCGATTGGCCCAGGGAGCTAACGAGAGCTTCTCTAACTGTGCTCGCCCTTGTTCGCTGAACAGTTTTTTCTTCCAGCGATAGCCCTCGTTCATCGCCAGCGCCTGCAGTTGATTCATGATGCGCGTGCGCATCTGCACCAACCGATGCCGGTGCCATAACAGTTGTCGCAGATCCCGATTTTCCGGATCCGGGACCCAGATTCGAGGAAAGTTATCTTGCCGCATCAGCCTCAGCAGGAGTCGAGCATCTTCGCGGTCGGTCTTCTGCTTCTTGACTCGCTTGGTCTTGATCTCCGCAGGATCCCCGATCCATACCTCGAACCCCAACTCTGCCAGCAGTCGCTCGAACCAGCGTGAATATCCGGTAGCCTCCATGCCTACCCGCACGCAGATTCCTCGCTGCTGCAGGTCTCGATAAAATTTCTCTGCTTGTCCATCACCGTGGTTCAGTTCCTGTTCACCACACTCACCAGTCTCTTCCATTAAAAATGCAATCGTCTGAAAGCTCGGGTGGTAATCTACGCCTATCATCATGTCCGACTCCTTCCTCCGAGCCCTTGGTCGTTATGCAACCAAAGTTTACTCGAGTCGAGGGAGTCGGCATTGTTATGCAATCAAGTCGAAGGCAATTCCACTCGTCCAATAAATGCATCTATTAATGCTCAGCGTTGGCAGGCCCCGAAGTCCTTGGTGATCTTTTTCGTTTCCCAAACGAAGGTGGCGTCAGCCTGGGGCTTGATCTTCTTGCCCATCAAAGTCACCCGGTCGCCCGATTTGACACCTGTCGTATTGCCAGACAGTGCGTAAACGTGTTTATCCTTTTCGTCAGTCACGCGCATCCCGCTTTCGTCCGAGTTCACGCATCCCGTAATCGTTCGGTTTTTAGTCGAGTGGGTGATTACCAAAACGGTTACGACTACCACCACCGCAACCACCGCGACTATGGCCGCAACGGCAAGTTCCCCGGTTGTTTTCAATGAGTCTGCTTTGGTCTCGGTCGACAGAGCAACACTGAGAGTGCAAATCAAGGCCACGCGCCACAGGTATTTTGAGGTCACATCTTCCTCCCTGTTCTACCAGGCCGACTTTGTGAGCGGTAACGTATACCTGACTGCAAGCGGATGCAATTCATTTGGAGGCACCGAGGTTCAGGGAGGTCATACTTAGAGGTACGGGTTCATCAATCTGACTGCAGGCTTGGGAGAAGTGAGCAGGTGGTCCAACTCCCGGCCGAGTAGGCCCGGGGAATTTCACCCCGAGCCCCTCACAGAACCGTGCTTGACTGTCTCCAGTCACACGGCTCGTGTCACTCCGTGAAGGTTTGACCTTCCGTTCTAACCACTCGGTTCCTCCTGTTTCCAGTTGACCGTAATTGGTTAGGACGCGAGTGACCTGCCCCCTTCGCTCCACGGGAATTACCCCGCTTCTTCACTACTGTGGGGCAGTCCGACCCTGAAACTTCGCTTCCGTACTCTCGCCCTCGTGGTTCTTCCACTTGTGGCTTCTCCGTTTGCATCGAAGTCTCAGGTTCCCACGTTCCGCTCAACCGCCTCTTTGGCAAGCTCAGGCCACCTCTCATGCCGGATGCCGCTCCGCCCGTAAGCAGGTTTCGTCGGAGCTAATCCCGCAGTAACTAACCCCCCGCGGTTTTGACATCGTCTATAACCTATCGACACTTCAGCAGTGGTTCCCTTGCGGTCCTCTTCTTGCCGGTCACCTGACCTGGTCGTTGCCAGGCCTTTTCCTTCCGCGTTCACGACCATAGCTTTTGACTACAGCCGCCGAAGGTGGTTTGGAACCTGTTCCTGTAAACCGGTTCCGAGGGGCCTACCCTCATCAGTCAAGCAGTTGCGCACTACTCAGCGTTTCCTCCTTTCGTGCTCGTGGCACACATAAATCGGGTTACTGGACATGTGGTTTTTGCTGGAATTTCACCTGTCCGGTAACCGCGTTCTATCGGGACTTGATCATTAGATGAGATGGAATACTTACGCCAAATGACAAGCTCAAACCTCTTCTCCTTTGTTGGTATAAACCAATAGAATGCAACCCGGACATGGCGTTTGAACCGAGAGTCCTACGTTGACTCCGCTCACCGCCCTAGCCAATTGTTCGCACGTTGGAGAATACTCTGTGACTGTGAGCGAGCAGCGTCTTTCTCGGCGAGGTCTGTTGAAGACTTTGGCAGGGGCTAGTAGTGGATTCGCCGTCATTCGATGGCTAAGGGCGGACCTCACGATGGCCCAGGATCCTGCATCGGGAAAAGCGATTGAGGCTTTCACCGGGCCCAGTGCAAATTCGCACTGGAATTCCGTCGGTCCGTATGTAACCGAACCTCAAAAAGTTCCTTTGATTCTGTTGACGGACCGCCCCGTCCAGCTTGAAACGCCACGCCATTATTTCCGTACTGCTTTCACACCCAACGAAGCCTTTTATGTGCGCTGGCATCTCGAAGGTATCCCCAATGCCGTTGATCTGAACGGCTGGAAGCTCCAGATCGAAGGGAACGTCAACAAATCCCTCGCATTCACCCTTACTGAACTGATGACCAAGTTCAAGCCGGTTTCAGTGGCCGCCGTGAATCAGTGCTCAGGCAACAGTCGCAGCCAGATGCAACCACGTGTAACTGGCGCTCAATGGGGCCATGGAGCGATGGGAAACGCGATGTGGACCGGAGTGCGGCTTCGCGACTTGCTCAACATGGCCGGTGTAAAGAGCGGTTCTCTGGTGGTGCAGTTTCAGGGTGTCGAGACCGGACAGGGGCCCCAAGGTCTCGGTTCGAATCTTTTCCTCAAATCGCTCGATCTTGACAATTCCGTGTTGGACGAATGCGTCGTCGCATACCAGATGAACGGCGAACCTCTTCCCATGCTCAATGGATTTCCGGTGCGCCTCGTGGTCCCTGGATATTTTGCGACTTACTGGACCAAGTGCCTGACTTGGATCCGCGTTCTCAACACGCCGGACGAGAATTTCTGGATGAAGACCGGATACCGCGTGCCCGATACACCACACGGGAACACCACCCCCGACGACGTGAAGGCAGGCAAGGTTAAAACGGTTCCGATTGGGCGCTTCCCGGTGCGATCTTTCCTTATCTCGCCGGATGGATCTGCCAAGATTCCGGCGGGAATGACCGTCACGCTGCGGGGTATCGCTTTTAGCGGGTCTGGCCTGGTGAAGCGCGTGGAAGTTTCCGATGACCAGAGAAATACTTGGACTGCGGCAAAACTCGGAGAGGACTATGGCGCGTACTCCTTCCGCACTTGGGAGGCGCCGTGGACCGCAAAGTCGCCGGGACGTTATTCGATCGCAGTGCGTGCGACGGATGAAAAAAACAACACGCAGTCAGATGAGCCGGTCTGGAACCCCGGCGGGTACCTCTGGAATCGGATTGAGCGGCAGGAAATCGTCGTCGGAAATGCGAGCTAGAGGAAAATCATTATGAAAAACAGGGTTCGAGCGATTTTTCTCGTAATGTGCGGCTTGGCAATGGCAGCGGGCGTCGTTTATGCCGAGTTGAAAAAAGGCTACTACACTCCCGCCGTACTCGGAAGCTTGGGGCAACTGGCGCCTGCCGAACTCTTGCCGGATTCGAACTACCACGTTTCAGCTTATCCGGTGCCGCCTGCAGATCTCGCGCCTGGTGAGGGACTCCAGGACGTCCAGATTTACTGCAACACTTGCCACAGCCCGCGCTACATCACCATGCAGCCGCCACTCCCTGCCGCAACTTGGGAAGCGGAGGTCAACAAGATGAACAAAACTTTCGGCGCAGCGATTCCTGAGGACTACACGCAGAAGATCATTCGGTACTTGCAAACCCACTATACGGTCGAGAACCGCAAACAGTAGAGTTGAAATGGGGCGCAGCAGGCTGTTCCCCTGCGAAACATTCTTCCCCACCAGGACGCCCTGGCCCCCGGCGGGCCAACTCCTGGTCGGATTACCGGACAAGTCCAGTCCCAGTACTTCAAGTTTCCGATTTGCGCGTTAAACAGGCACTGGCTCACCTACTCGCGGACAAACTCGGATCCTGCGCGCGCTCCTGCCGCACGGCACGGTGCAAGAGTGCAGCTCGCAATTGCCTTGCCTGATCCGTTGAGAATTCCGAAAGGCTGAGGCGCATGAGCTTCAAGTCGTCGCGTCCCCATTCTCCTCGCATGATTCCGTTCGATGAATGATTCGCTCCCAGCATGTGCCCGATTTCGTGTGCTAGCACGTGCCCGAAAATTCGTTCAGACTGAATGCTGAACTGCTCCGCGAGTTTTTCGACTCGGAAGTACATCACGCTGATCGGGCAAGAAGTGGCGTCCTCGTCGCAAGGCGCTGGCGCCGAGCCCAGAGTCTCAACGGGTGTTTTTATTCGCGCAGCCATTTCCGGCGTCAGGATATTCAGTACAAAGGCATTTGTGCCCCAGTTCGACGGGCATATGGGATACTGGTCCTCCTCCTCCTTCGAGATTGGACAATAGACCCAGGTCGTTTTGATTTTGGCCGGTAAGAGTATTCTCGCGGCAACTGCTTCTGCACCGAGCAGCGTCCCAGCGTCGATATGGGCATAATTGTGGACACGCACGACTATTCGTACATTCGGATCCTGGGGCGTCAGATTCACTGACGGCAGTGGAACAGTGTCGACGGAACTCACGATCTGAGGTGCGGGAGCGGCAGTCGCCCGGGTTGTCCATCCAACACCGATAGTCAGCAGAGAGATCACAAAAAATCTTGCAATTTCGGTAGGTCGGTTCATGCCGCCTCCGTGTCGGAACGCGTGACAGGAGCGACGTTGGATGGGAAGCGCGGCTACCTCAATGGATGGGTCCTCTATAGAGGATCACCTGCAAGTGAAAAGAAAGTTCTCCGCTAACTCGTGTGAATTGAACAGACTAGAGAAGTAGGTTAACGATGGAAATCAAGCCAGACGCCGAGAGTAGTGCTAAGCTGGCTCGCAGACGGGGCAAACTTCGATGACAGAGGACCTACATTTCCCTCGGTTAATCTCCTTCGGTGTGTTCGAAGTCGACCTGAAGGCCGGAGAGTTGCGTAAAGCCGGGATGAAGCTGAAACTGACCGGCCAGCCATTTCAGGTTCTGGCGATCCTGTTGGAACACGCTGGCGACGTGGTAACGCGCGAGGAACTACAGACGCGGCTATGGCCGGACACATTTGTCGATATAGATCGCAGTTTGAACGCAGCCATCAACAAGATTCGGGAAGCGCTCGGCGACTCGGCGAATAACCCCCATCTCATTGAGACTTTGCCGAGACGCGGTTATCGGTTCATCGCTCCGATAGCGGTACCACATGAGGTCGGCGTTTCGACTGTAGACTTGAGCCGACGCGACGAAATGGTGGCAGGCGTATTCCCCTGGTTACGGAACAAAAAACTCGGCGCATTTTTTTTGGGCGGGACGGTTGTCGCAACCATCTTTCTCGTGCTCTGGCTGAGGTATCCGCCCTCGCCGAAAGTCACGCGCTACGTCCAAGTAACCAATGACAGCGCTGCGAAAATAGCCTCTCTCTGTTGTACGGTTCTTGTTAATGATGGTTCAATGCTTTACTTTTCGGAGTGGCCGACAACGGATTCGCTGGTCGTCCAGGTCTCCGTTGTCGGTGGCGAACCTGCCACTCTTACTACTCCTCTCAAAAACGTATCCGTTCTAGACATTTCTCATGATCGAACGCAGCTTTTGGTTCGCAGTCAAGAGGGATCGGCATTAGAAAACCCTCTTTGGGCTCTACCTCTTTCCGGCGGCTCTGCTCGGCGGTTGGGAAATCTGCTCGTTACGGATGCAAATTGGTCGCCTGACGGACAGACCATTGTTTACAGCAATCAGCAGGGTTTGTACTTGGCCAAAGCTGACGGGAGCGAATCGCAGAGGCTCGCGACTTTGAGCGGAATCGTAACCCGCCCTCGTTGGTCACCCAGGGGAAATGTGATTCGATTCACAGAGCACGAAATTAGCAGTGGCCGTTCTGAGCCAGCAATTTCTGGGTCGGTTTAAGTCACTCGGGAGTTTTCGAGCCTCTGCGGCGTGATTTGTCGTGCTACCGAGCGCCCGAAAGAGGTGTTTCAGCTCCGTTCAGAGACACTACGGCCCGGTCGAACTACCTCGGAACTACGCTGTGCATCAGGTTCCGCATGCGCACCAGATTGTAAGCCGCGCACGCGAACGTAAAGATCCAATCGACCTTCAGCGTCCCGCGATGCCGCACTTTGCGCAACAGCGCAATCGTCTTCAGCCAGCCAAAACATTCTTCGATGCGCTTCCTCTTCTTCTGACTGATCGCATAGCCCGCGTGCCGCGCCGTGCGACTATCGATGGCGCTGCCACCTCTGCGCCCAAGGTTTTGCGCCACATGCGGCGTCACCCATAGGTTCCGACACTCGCGCACGAAATCCGCCGTGTCGAAGCCCTTGTCTCCAGCCACCGTCACCCGCTTGCTTCCCGGTAGTTCCTGCAGCATTTCCAGCGCGGCATAGCGCTCCGCCGTGCCCGTGGCTTCCCACACCCGGCTGTCCACAATCAACCCGTTGCGATTCTCCACCAGCAGATTCCCGCTGTAGCTCAACTTGGCCTCCTTGCCTGGACCTTTGCGTGCCATCTGCGCTTCGGGATCGCTTTTCGACTCATGCGTTTCGTTCGAGCGCTTCTCGCCGCGATAATCCACCGTGGGATTTCCGGGATCATCCGGCGGAGACGAACTCTTCTTGTTCTTACGCTGAAAACTCTTCACGCCGGCCCAGGCTTCCAGCAAACTTCCATCTACCGTGAAGTGCTCGTCCGAGGCCCAGCCCTGCCCTCGGGCTTGCTCCACCACCAGCGACAGAAACTCCTTGGCCACTTCGGCCGCTAGCAAACGGTCGCGGTTCTTGGTAAACACCGTGGCATCCCACACCTCATCGTCCAAGTTCAGCCCCACGAACCAGCGAAACAATATGTTGTAGTCGATCTCCTCCACCAGCAGCCGCTCGCTGCGCACCGAGTACAGCATCTGCAACAGCAGAGCGCGCAGCAACTGCTCCGGCGGAATCGACGGACGACCCACTTTGGAATACATCTTGTCGAACTCTGGCGAGAGTTCCTTGAGGACCTTATCTACCATCGTGCGGATCGGCCGCAGCGGATGATCTTTGCGTACCCGCTGCTCCGGCGAAAGATAGCTAAACACATGCCCCTGCTGCTGATCGTTTCCTCGCATGCCTAATCAGACGCACCGCGCGCCGCCTCGTTACAAAATTCCTGGCTTTTTCAGCATCCTGCTAGAGACCTTGTGGGAGGTTTCTGCTGATGGATCCAACCTGCATCCCTTGTTTCCTAAATCGAATGAGCGTCGCGATGATTGCTGTGGTGCCTGGACTTCTGACGGAAATTACTTCGTATTTCAGTCTACCCGTAATGGCGCAATGAATATCTGGGCCCTTAGGGAAAATGGAAGGCTCTTTCGCGATACCAAGGCCGAGGCGACACGACTGACCGATGGTCCTCTGAATTACTTAGCACCATCTCCCGGCCCGGATGAGAAGAGGATCTTCGTGATCGGCGTGAAGCAGCGAGGCGAATTGATGCGGTACGACTACCGTTCGGGAAAGTTTGTCACTTACCTTTCCGGAATCTCCGCAGAGGGACTGGACTTTTCAAAGGATGGACAATGGGTTGTATACGTCAGCTATCCGGACGGCACATTGTGGCGTAGCCAGTTAGATGGCAGTCGGCGGCTTCAGCTTTCGAATCCCCCCATGCGCGCGGGCTTACCCCGCTTGTCACCCGACGGGAAACAGATTGCTTTCTCGGGGTCGAGGCTTGGTGGAGCGTGGAAAATCTATCTAGTTGCACCCGAGGGCGGTAATCCAGAGCAACTGATCGCAGGGGGAGGTTCCGAGCTGGACCCGAGTTGGTCGCCAGACGGAAAGTCGTTGGCCTTTGCAGAGTCGCTCTGGTCTCGCCTGCCTTCAATTCATCTGGTTAATTTGGAGACTCGTCAGGTCTCCAAATTGCGCGGATCGGAAGGTTTGTTTTCTCCGCGTTGGTCGCCCGACGGCCGGTTCATCATTGCTCTGTCAAGAGATTCGCTGAGTTTGATGCTCTTTGACTGGATAACCCAGGAATGGAAGGAATTGATTCACGGTCAGTTCGTGGCTTATCCCGCGTGGTCGCGAGATGGGAAATCCGTCTATTTCTGCAATTCGATGGAAAAAGGAACACCTTTTTATCGTCTGCGAATTGGTGATCACACGCTGGAGCGTGTCATTAGCTCAGACCTTTCTAGGGGGTTGGCATGGGGACAATTTGGGTGGTGGACAGGTCTCACATTGGATGAGTCACCTCTATTGTTGCGAGACACGAGTATTCAAGAGATCTATGCCCTCGACTTGTAATTTAGTACCCCTGAGCAGATGAGTGAGCATGCCCAGGAAACGTAGATAGCCAGCGCGAAATCGCCCTAACACCGGTCCTCCTCAGTGACACCGGTGGGCTAACTCCCGATAAGTCTTAGTGTTGTATCGGAAGCGCGAGCGGGCAAGGCGCACACACGAGCACGGTGTGTTTGCGCGCTTTCGATACAACGACTTGAAGGTGGCCGCTGGCGGTTGCGGCAGATGCGGGCTAATGGCTATGGGAATTCAATCTTTTCGCCCATCTGTAAGCTATTGGTTTTGCGGCACTTAGAAAATGAGCATGTACGAGAACCGCAATTCGATACGTTACGCTGGGGCATGCCGTGCGGAGCATAGCACGCGAAGCGTCTGCCGCGCCAGCGGCTTCGTTGTGTGCTGGGCATGATCAGCAGCTTGGAGGTGCAAGTCCTCTACCCAACCTGATGGAGGTGAAGGGTTAGCGATGACGCAAGGGCTATCACTGCGAGGTGAGGTCTGAAGGAAGCGTCAAGCAAACGTGCGAGTCGATGAAAAAGAATCGGATATAAGGCGCGAGCATCGGACGAGCGGGCAACGTACCGCGAAGTCCACATTCCATCAAGGATGCAATGCGTAGATCCGGCGACTGTGCACGGAAGGCAGCTGAACTTACCCCAGGAGATCTGTTCTGTGTCGCTTCGGCGACTGAGAGAGCCGAGAGGTAATCTGACCGCAGAGCAGAAGTCAGCATAGGGCGTAGTAGATCACGACGTCGGCAAGGTTAGTGAGGCCCTCCAAAGCCGAAAGGCGGAGTCAACGGATAGACCGAGCCGGGAACGGTGATCGAAGGCCCAAACGAGAGGAGAGGCGAGTAGGAGATGCATCTCAGGAACGACAAGCGGCAGAACATCCAGAAGAAACTGGACTTCCCGTCTGCGCCCACGGGTGAAGCCCGTCAATCCGGAAGGGAAGAGACCGAATCGCGCCAGACGATGCATCAACCCGAAAACCCAGCTAACACTATCGGACTGATGGAGGAAGTATGTAAGCGAGAAAATCTGATGGAAGCATTGCGGCGAGTGAAGGTTAATAAAGGTAGCGCCGGGATCGACGGGATGACTGTCGGCCAACTCAGTGGCTACCTGAAGGAGCATTGGCTAACCATTCGGGAACAACTGCTGAACGGCACCTACAAACCGCAGCCGGTAAGGCGTGTGGAGATCGTGAAGCCAGACGGAGGAGGGATGCGAAAGCTTGGCATCCCGACTACGCTCGACCGATTTCTCCAACAGGCGGTGATGCAGGTTCTACAACGGCAGTGGGACCCAACATTTTCCGATCACAGCTATGGTTTTCGACCAGGACGATCCGCGCATCAAGCAGTAACCCAAGCACAGCTGTACCTTGCGGAAGGTTACGGCTGGGTGATCGATCTCGACTTGGAGAAATTCTTCGATCGAGTCAATCACGACAAATTGATGGGGCAGGTCGCGAAACGTGTCGAAGACAAGCGGCTGTTGAAACTCATTCGGGCGTTCCTGAACGCCGGGGTGATGGAGAACGGGTTAGTCAGTCCAAGCGTGGAGGGAACTCCCCAAGGGGGTCCACTTTCGCCGCTGTTGAGTAACCTCGTGCTCGATGAACTCGATCGCGAGTTGGAGCGCCGTGGACATCGCTATGTTCGATACGCAGATGATTGCAACATCTACGTGCGAAGCGAGCGAGCCGGTCAACGAATGATGAAGAGCATCACGCAATTCATCACGCAGCAGCTCAAACTCAAAGTGAACGAGTCCAAGAGTGCGGTGGCGAAACCGCAGGAGCGAAAATTCCTTGGATTCAGCTTTACGGACGGGCCAGAGGTCCAGCGCGTCATCGCGCCGAAGGCCTTGGACCGTTTTAAGAGGCGGGTCCGGGAAATCACGCGACGAGCGAAAGGTGTCAGCATCGAGATGACGATGGCAGAACTAGCCCCCTACATGCGGGGCTGGCGCAGCTATTTCGGCTTCTGCGAAACACCCCAGGAACTCGTCAATCTTACTCGTTGGGTCCGGCTGCGACTTCGAGTGGCTCTGTGGCGGCAGTGGAAAACACCACGTCGTCGTCGGGCCGCACTTCTCGAATTGGGGGTACGCCCGCGACTAGCGCGCAACACCGCTAGTAGCTCCCGTGGCCCTCGCTACCTCGCACAGGCCAAGGCCCTCTCTGTGGGGCTTTCCAATGCCTACTTCAAATCGCTCGGTCTTCCGTCGTTGATCGAGGGTTGCTAGCGTAACCAATCGAACCGCCGTGTACGGACCCGTACGCACGGTGGTGTGGCAGGGGTCGGCGGGTGACCGCCGCCCCTATGCCGATCAAGTCGCGTAACGGGACAAGTCCAGTCCCAGTACTTCAAGTTTACCGCGTTTACCAGATGGACTTGAGAATTACTTCCGGGTTGCCCGGGCAGAAAGAAAAAGACGTTCATTGGTCGTCGAGCCAGACCTGAAGGCGGTTGCGTTTTGCGAGCATGCCATCCCAGTGCGTGATCGTCATCGGGTCAGATAAACTTCACCCAACAAAGTTGCTATAAGGATGCAGAGAAACAGGAACAGCGTGGCTACCACCAGTATTCGTGCTTCGCTCCGTTGCAGCGCGATTCGTCCGGTGGCGAATGCTTTGGTTCTTATCGCCACGATTCCGTGCAGGCCGATCAGAAACAACACCAAGGTGAGTTTGATATGCAGCCACGGCGCATGAAGATAATAGGAAGAGTTCGTCATGATTAGGCCGACGCCTGCCAGTATCGTCAGCACTGCTCCGGGATCTGCCAGGCCCCGCAGGTAGATGCGTTCCAGGCGGGCCAGCGCGTGCCGGGCTTCCACCGAGGACTCCTGCGTGTGGCGCGTAAGCGCCATGGACGTTACCAGCAAGCCGCTCACCCAAAACACCAGGCCAAAAACATGTCCAACAAGAAGCGTAGGAACCACGGCGATTACCCCGCAGAAGTCTAACAGGCTGTAGCGTCGGACAAGTAGCTCGCGACCCCCAAACGAGAGTTTGACAGACGAAAGACGCTATTCCTGACGTTTTGTCGGCAAACCGGATTGCGACCTGAAAGCTGTTGGAATGATTGTCTGACAAGGAGGAAATCGAGCAGACCGTGCGTCCCATCGCACGTAGCCTACGAGGTTGGAGCGGCGAGGCAACAGACCGTTCGAAGCCCTCGGACAATGGACCCACATTCGCAAGAGTGACACCGAAACCGTGAGGCCACGGTGTATCTGCCAGCATAAGGTGGAGAGGGGCTAGGCTTGGTAGCAGGGTCAGAATACACAAATGTTCGTAAGCGTCGTCAGCCGAAGAGAGCCTAACATGCTGCGCGGCTCTTCTGGCAGTGAGCACCGAAGCTTCCGGGTCCTCGGTCGTGGGTAAACAACACTGCCGGCGTATAGAACAGACCTAACCTACTGCGTCATTCCAACGGACAGGGTAAATCCACATCGCTCCCCGCAAGGGGAAAGTGCATCGCAAGATGCACCGATGGCGGTGCGGATAACAGATGAGGGAGAAAGCGAAGGCCACTCTGTAATGGAGTGGATATCGGTTACGTCAGCATCATCGACAACATCACCGGACGCGAAAGCGGGCTGACTTCCCTTTATGGTGCTTCACACGAGAGAACGCTTGAGGAACCGATGCATGAAGCAAAGCAAATGACGACGGGGCAACCCGTTGGTGCAGCTTCACACATGGTTGGTGGATTTCCACCGCCGCGCGAATCGGCAGCAAGTCAGTATCGAGTAGGTCTGCTTCGTCTTGAATCAGATCGCGTCCTCGTTTTTATGGGGGCGTTTTTTGAGTGCTCGAGCCGGACGAATGGGAAACCTTCAAGTCCGGTTCTTAGAGGGCTGGGCGCCAGCAATGGCGCCCGGCCACTCGACCAAATGCCCCTACCAGCGAAGTATGCAGTCGCCTTCTCAGAAAGCAGGCGAGGAAAGTAGGTGCGTAGCTGGAGCGAAGAAAGGACGAAGGAAGCGCCGATTTTGCGGTTCCTTAGGGTCTAGGGCTCGGCCCACCACTAAAATACCGCAGACTTAGTGCTACGCCCGAGAATCGGTGGGCTACGACGGGGCATAACCGGCAAATTCGATCCTGAGGGATAGAGTGGACGGCGCAACGAAGCGTCAGCAGGCGAACTACGTTAAGACCGGGAAGTGAAAGTCTACTTCTCCGGTAACCGCGTCATTCATGAGGGCGCTCCTTGTTGTAGGTTGAGATGCGAACAATCAAAACCTACTCCAAAACGGGCGCCCTTTTATAATGCGTTTACCAGGACCATAGCCACAATGTCCGGATTTCCGACAAGCCGGACAAGTGGGTACTATGATCCACTTCTCGGATGAGCGCGTCACTCGGGAGCTTGCGACTTCCCTCGCTCGCCGTGACCTATGGCTCCTGCTCTGAGACGAAGTTCCGTCGCAGAGGATCATCTACCGCGTGCGTTCCCGGGTCCGTTTCAAACAATTACGGCAGCTTGGGAAGGGGCAGAAAAGTTTTATTCCTGGCATCAGCTCCCTCAAGGATCACGTTAGCTGCGGTGCCTATTACAGCGACCGCACCATTGATAATGTCTGTTGCGGGACTCCCCCCAGATACCTTGTCCAATGCTGCCGGCGATAGCTCTGCTGCTGATGCATTCACTTGTCCTTCGGATTTCTTTAGTTGATTCATGGTGAATACCTCCTTTCGAGGTGTCGCTAAACACCGTGCATTTTGTTCGCCGTATTCCGAGGCGCTCCGATGCGCATGCCTCGCTCGCGACAAATGATTGAAGGAAAAGGATTTTCGTTCATGGAGACGAAAGGATGGCAGAAAGGGGAGTTGGTGGGCATTACCCACATGTCTATCCGATTCGATAGTCCACTAGCTGAATAGATAGATAGTCGAACTCGATGTCCGCACGCCCGCGACGAAATCCCGTTCCCTGATACGTCTCAACTCCCGATCTAGTCGCGTTACCGGACATTGGCCGTACCGGGACCCCACATGGACGGTAAGCACTAGCGTTTATCAGGCACTGAGTTCATCAACCGGTAGGAATTCGCTTGGCCTTACTGCGGATACGAAAAGCTGACATCAATTACGGTTTCGGCTCTTATAGGTGTCCCTTGGCAGGTTGGTGGCTTATACGTCCACTGCTTAATCGCATCCTTCGCAGCACGCTCAAGCGATGCCGAAGGCGATTGCAGCGTTCTAAGGTGGGAAACTGTCCCATCAGTTTCGATACGAACATACAGCGATACGACTCCCCCCGCGTGTTCAAAGCTGGCATCCGCAGGGTAGTTAGGCTGTATCTTACTCTTGAGTTCTGCTGGAACAATATCTTTGCAGCTCTGCCAAAGTTCAGAATCCTGTAGATCGACAAAGGGACTCATATCTGGTTTTCCGGAAAGCTCTTGCAGGCTGTTGACTGACACTTCCATCCAGAATTCTTTGCCTCTTTGGATTCGTACTTTCGACGGGAACCGTTTATCGGAGAGCGGGATAGGGTTGGAATAGTCGACCGCCGGTTGCTGGTCGGAGGGCACACCGAGGCTCGGCTCAAGCTCAGCATGAATCAGTAATCCTGTTGCAGGATCGAAACAGAGGTCTCTGGCTCTTCCGTTTTTGGGTTCGATTTCAATGCAAGACAAAGCAATACCTGAAATCTTGCGCGTACGGACCTTTCTTACCGTTTCCAGTGGGCCAACGTCCAAAAGTGAGCCCACATTTAAGATTTTATCGAGATCGAAAATCACTTGGGGTTCATACTCCCACGAACGCACCTGCCGGTACCCGCCGATCACGCCCTCGCGATATCTACGAAACGCGCCGAGAACCACTGTTTCGCGCCATTGATTCGGCCCCCACCAGGTTAGTTCGTATTGGCCGGGGACTTCTCTTTTATCAAATGATGATTTTATCTGTGCGTGAAAAAGCAACGGAACATTGGAGTCAGTGCGCAAGTCTTCCAGCTTTCTTGCGCGGGTCAAGACCGCAAGAGATTCGGCGGGCTGATCGCCCGCCCAAACTGGAGCTACCTCAAGAAGAAAGGAGGCCATACCGCCCAGTAGAATAATCCGACAAATACCCTTCAATGCTGTCTCCTTAGCCTTCGGAAGACTCCTGACGAAGAATCGCAGGCAGCTTATCACGCAAGAGAAATAACAGTTCTAAATCGCCTAACTTACGTTATGTTTAAGTTACCTGAAAACTCTAATGGACCGTTGATGAAAGGGAGAGCGGGCGTCTGGTTTCGCTGCCCCGGGTCCGAACCTGCGCGTTATCAGGCAGTAGGCGGTTGAACACGGATTTGTTGGTCGGTAGTTTGTGCTTCCCAATCACGGCATATACTTTTGTTAGCAAGGAGCCGGAAAAAGTTTAAGTCCATGCAGGCGAAGGCAGGCGTCTCGTGTCGACTAACGGTACAAAGACTTTCGTAGCGGCGGCGAAAACCATTTCGTTCTACATCGTTTTTGAGTTCGCAACCGCATTCTTGATATCCGTCCTGTTTTCCATTCCACCGAGAAGGCTCGTGATTCCATTTGTTCTGTTTCTGGTGCCGGGAGCAGTCGTCGTGCCCCTCACTTTCAATGCCAGACGCTATTTTGAGAGGCCCAAGACGTGCGCCATCCTGTTTGCCATTGCCGCAGCCGTATTCGGCCTGCTTATAGCGGTCGCGACCATGTATTCGGGAATTGCTCTTGGAATCTATTCTGCGGACACTGCCAAGGACATTCCCTTCATCGCGGCGTTCGGTTGCACAATAATGGCGGCGACCGCGTACTACCAAGTGCTTCGCCGTCTCACGGCCAAGCAACCTCCCTCAACTCCTGGCCGAGTAGGCCCGGGGAATTTCACCCCGAGCCCCTCACAGAACCGTGCTTGACTGTCTCCAGTCACACGGCTCGTGTCACTCCGTGAAGGTTTGACCTTCCGTTCTAACCACTCGGTTCCTCCTGTTTCCAGTTGACCGTAATTGGTTAGGACGCGAGTGACCTGCCCCCTTCGCTCCACGGGAATTACCCCGCTTCTTCACTACTGTGGGGCAGTCCGACCCTGAAACTTCGCTTCCGTACTCTCGCCCTCGTGGTTCTTCCACTTGTGGCTTCTCCGTTTGCATCGAAGTCTCAGGTTCCCACGTTCCGCTCAACCGCCTCTTTGGCAAGCTCAGGCCACCTCTCATGCCGGATGCCGCTCCGCCCGTAAGCAGGTTTCGTCGGAGCTAATCCCGCAGTAACTAACCCCCCGCGGTTTTGACATCGTCTATAACCTATCGACACTTCAGCAGTGGTTCCCTTGCGGTCCTCTTCTTGCCGGTCACCTGACCTGGTCGTTGCCAGGCCTTTTCCTTCCGCGTTCACGACCATAGCTTTTGACTACAGCCGCCGAAGGTGGTTTGGAACCTGTTCCTGTAAACCGGTTCCGAGGGGCCTACCCTCATCAGTCAAGCAGTTGCGCACTACTCAGCGTTTCCTCCTTTCGTGCTCGTGGCACACGTTAGTCGGGTTACCGGACAAGTCCAGTCCCAGTACTTCAAGTTTCCGATTACCGGGGTTTATCAGGCACATCGTATTTACGAGCCTGAAAGATTGGGCACGCAATAGGCCAGACACAAAGCCTCTTTTAGAGAGTCACCGGGTCAATGCTCTTTCGGTTTTTCGATGACCTGATCGGTTTGGATCGAGAACAGCAGAAAATCCGTGAAGGTGTGATAGGCGATGGTGTAGTGATCGCCGAAATCGCCATAGGCATCCGCAGCTTGCGGGAGCCAGACTGTCGTGTTTAGAGTACGAAACGGGACCGGTGCATAGTCAACGGTCAAGTACATCTGGCGAACATTTGCAGCGGGCATCGCTTCCATCAAACTGGTCTCCAGGTGCACCACTTCACCAGAGTCCTGGGCAATCCAAGCGCGCCCTTTAAGCTTGGCGGGATGGGCGACCCCTTTGACTTCAAAAGAGACGGTATGGGTTGGCCTGTCATTGCGTTGCTGGAAATGTACAACCCAGGTGGCTTGCCCATTCCATTCTGCCGCGCCGTCGCACCTCATTTCGTAATCGCCTTGAAATTCAGGAAGAAAGATCAGCGCCATCTCCGGTATCCCGACATCTTGAATGATAAATGGAAACGCGCGATGCCCTCGTTCGGGCACGCGCTTTTCTTGCACCGCGAGCCCCGCGGGTGTCTTGGCGAAATCAACGTTGTAGTCGAACGCTCCGGTTCCGCTCTGCAAAACATGGGTTACACTGCTTCGCAATTGGAATTCAATCTTTTCCTGGGAGGTAAAGTTTTGCAGGTTGGCAGCCAACTCGTGGGCGCGGGACCCCGCTTGCTCGAGCACGCCAGAAAGCAAGCAAGGAGAGGATGAATTGTGAGAATGGACAGGCCCGTCCACGTTGGGCGGATTCCAGAGCAAAACGTTACTTTTCGGCTTTCTCCCAGCCACTTTCGTTTCTGGAGCTATTGCGGATTGTGCAGCTTCTTGTGCTGGCGGAGCCGTGGAGGCTGGCGTGGTTTCCGCCAGCGAGGGGCTCGGCGGAGCGCCTGAGTACGGTGGCACCGATTCCGTTAATGCCGCAGACGCGTTGTCCGGCTCGGGCGCAAAATAACTCTGGCGCGCTTGCAACGTCAGATCGCGCCGATCTATTTTTACCTTCAGCGGGTGGTAAGCGCCGTCGGTCTTCACCTTTTTTGGCTCAAACTCCAAGAGGTATACATATTCTGGCGCCTGCGTCAGGCTCTTGAATCCCCCTTCCAGATCGTTGCTATTGTGAAAAAATGTTCCGCCCGTGCCGTTGGCGAGTTCCGACATCACATCTTCGTTAAAGTTCATGGCGTCGGCATGATAATTTGCGTGTTGGCCCGTCATCAGGTCCTGAGAGGAAGACCCGCCTCGCTCGCTGGCGTCGATTTCGGTTGTGTACAGACCGCGAGCATCAATCGCGTTAATGGTTACGTTCGCCCGTGCGGCGGTGTCCAGGACCGCCGACTTCTCAGCGAGCGCGGACGGCGTCACCGTGAAAAAACCTGGCGAGATCAAGATCATCGTCCGTTGGCCGGGGAGAGGGCCCATCTTTTTCACAAACTCTCTGACGGTTCGCAGCGATATCGAAACATCGTGTTCGCTATTGGTTAGAGCGTTCTCCGCTACGGACCTCACCATGGACTCAACCATGCGCGGTGAAGCGCCGACAAGAGCTGCGCAGGTCACGTAGTCCGCTTCGGCGAGCTCAAGGGTCGTTTGATCATGTTTGTTTAGAATCAGGTCGGCATGATAAGGGTCGATATTCGGGCAGGCATGCTCGTCGTGCCGGTAGAGTTGTTGCAATTTCAACTTCTTGACGGCCTCTTGCAGGGAGGCGACGTCGTGGGTCAGCCCACTGTTACTCCCGGACATGGAGACCACAGCTGCCATATCCGAATTGTCCAGCGACTCACCAAGCATTTTCGTTGCTACATTTTGGGCTCGCAGCAACTCTCCGGCGCTTAAGTGCAGGTCGTCGAATAAGAAAACAATGAAACGCTTCGACAGGCTTGTTGTGGAGGGAGCAAACGTGGGGCCGACATCTCCTGGCCCGGCCGCCTTCGTGCCCGCGCCGACCGCTGCTCGCTTCTCGATCGTGAACCCCGTAATGCTTTGCCGTTTGTCTCGGTCGAAGACCTGGAAGTCTTCCTTTTTCAGATCTCCCACTGCCCGGCCCTGCCGGTCGCGGACCACAACTGGCACGAGCACAGCGTTCACCGTGACTTGAATTCTGGCCGAACCTTCCGGAATTTGCGCGTCATTCTGTTGCGCCCTTAGGTTCATATATAAAAGGAACCCAAAGCAGCAGGCAGCAATCGCACGTAGGCATATCGTACTGGCGTTCATGACGACTTTCCTACTGTACGCCCTCGAAAAGGGACGATTTCAAAAATTATCGAGATTTCCGAACAGCTGCTTCGACAGACGCTAGCTTCTGGTAAGCCCCAACTGCGTCTTCGACGCGTCGCTAGTGCCAGGAACTTGTCTAGCAGCTCGTTGAAGAATTGAGTTTTGTGAGAGATCGGTTCTGAATTTCAAGGGTTATCACTGCATTGCATAAGAGCCGTTTGGTCGTTCTGTCCGCTCAGCTGGCCCTAAGCGGAACCCGATGTCATGCTTCCGCTATCAGGTTTCGCAATCGGCAGAGGTTATAGGCAGCTCCGGTGAAGGTAAAAAGCCATCCAACCTTGTCGATCCCTCGCAGCTTCACTTTTCTGAGCATCCCCACCATCTTCATCCACCCGAACGACTGCTCCACTCGTTTTCGCTTCCGCTGACTCACCACATACCCAGCATGCCGCGTGGTCCGCTCGTCCACCGCGCTGCTGCGGTTCGTATCATTCTGCGCCACATGCGGGGTAATGTTCATCCCGCGGAGTTCTCGTACGAATTCCTGCGTGTCGTAGTTTTTGTCTCCTCCCAAGGTGACCCGCTTTCCGCTGGGAATTGCCTCGGCCATGAGCATCGCTGCCTCTCGTTCCGCTCTTCCATTCGCCTCGGTCAGAAAAGTCTGCACCAAAAGCCCGCTGCGGTTCTCCATCAATACATGTCCCAGGTAGCCGAGCTTTGCTTCGCTCCCTTTGGACTTCCTGAACAGCCGCGCCTCGGGATCCGTCGTCGATTCATGGGTCTGGTTCGTCCGCTTCTCCTTGTGAAAGTCGACCTCTCCTCCTGGTCCGGGTGGCTTCCCCTTCCCGTCTTTCCGCCGAAAACTCTTCTGACTCGCCCAGGCCTCGATCAGCGTCCCGTCCACCGTGAAGTGTTCGTCCGACATGTACGGCTTGGCGCGTTCCAGCACCCTTTGAAAAAAAGACTCCGCGATCTCCTCGTTCAGCAAACGCTCCCGGTTCTTGCTGTACACCGCGTGATTCCATACCGTCTCGTCCATCTCCATCCCCACAAACCATCGGAACAGCATGTTGTACTGGAGTTGCTCGATCAACATGCGCTCACTGCGCACCGAATAGAAAACCTGCAACAGCAGTGACCTCAACAGCCGTTCCGGAGCGATCGACGGGCGCCCCACATCGGAGTACAGCTTCGCGAACTTCGGCGACATCTCCTTCAGAATCTCGTCCACCATCTTGCGAATCGGTCGCAACGGGTGATCTGTGGGGACACGCTTCTCTGGAGAAATGTAGCTGAACATTCCTTCTTGCAGGTCATCGTCGCCGCGCATTCACTCGCCTCCTTCGCCTTCCTTCACTCTGACGAGTTCTCTTACATTAAAGTTGCAGTGGAACGGAGTTTTTCAACGAACTGCTAGAACGACTGTTTGATTTGAAAGGACTTATCAACAAGTTCCTGGAGAGTCGTGCCGGACAAATGCCGTACTTCACATAGTCACCAAGGCGTATTCTAGACTTCGCGGTGTGTTCGTTTGTCGATTGTTCTAATTTCAGCGGCTCAGGTCGCGACCTGAGGACTCAGAAACGAGGCGATGTTGACTATGCGAAACCTCTTGCTTAGTCTTCACCTCTATGCCGGTCTTGTCGCCGGGATATTTCTCGTTCTCCTCAGTGTCACAGGCAGTTTCATGGTCTTCGAAGTCGAGATTGACCGCGCTTTGAATCCGAAACTGACCTGGGTCCAGCCGGGCGAAAAGCAATTATCGCTAACCGAGATGAAATCTTCGCTTGAGGCAAAGTACCCCGGCCGAACTGTGATTGGATTCTCCATTTCGCCCCAGAACGATATCGCTTGGGGAGCCACTCTCGGATCAGGAACATCACAGAAGCCATTGAATCTCATGTTCAACCAATTCACTGGCGATGTGCTCGGCACTGACTCCGCCCGCAACAATTTTGTTCGTTATGTGCACGATTTCCACCTCCGTCTGATGATGGGCGATACCGGGGGCTCGATTGTGAGTTTGGCGGCAGTGCTTCTACTTTTTCTGTCGCTTTCAGGCATCGTCCTTTGGTGGCCGCGCAAGCTCCTGACGGTGAACTGGCGTGGCCAGATAAAGCAGCTTTACTTCGAGCTGCATCAGGCGCTTGGAATTTACCTCTCGCTGTTTTTGATGATTTTCGCCATCACTGCGATCGTCATACATTGGGAGAACGAAGCCACTCGGCTGGCCAATCGAATCACCAATTCAGCGAGTCTCCCGGCTCCACTGCGACCGCAAGCTCTTACGCCCAATGCACCCACTCTTAGCCCCGACCGATTACTCTCCATCGCCGAATCGACAGTACCAGGAGCGCACGCGACGTGGATTCTGCTCGTGGCCAATCCGGTTCGCGTCGCAATGAAATATCCAGAGGACCGGACTCCGTCTGGACGGACAAATGTCTATATCGACGCTTATTCAGGCCTCGTAGTCTATCAACTGACCTCGCGCACAGGCCCTTTAGGCTATCGGATGGTAAAGCTCTGGAATCGCGAAATTCACACTGGTGACATTGGTGGTCTTCCCACCCGAATCTTTGTCTGCGTACTCAGCCTAACGCTTCCCGTGATGGCGTTTACGGGTCCGCTTATATGGTGGAATCGGCGGCGACGCTCCGTTCTTGAGTCGCCGAATCCCTCACATTAGCGCCTTCGGTAGTGGTGAACTGATCCGAAAGACCCAATTGTTCTGCCAGGTAGGAAACCTTCAAATGCTTATCGTGTAGAGCCAATTGCCACGTCCGAGATTTGAGACACCAGTGGTGTCCTTAATTCTCGGAGGTCGTTTAACCTGTAGACTTATGGCTTTCCCCGCGAGGGTACTTG
>CAWBIY010000003.1:0-28772 GCA_963788915.1 uncultured Acidobacteriota bacterium
TCCGCCCAGGATCCGAAACCAGCCGGTCCGGGTCGTGAGCGCTATCGCTGTTTACGTCAGGAGCGCATTATTAAGGCCCGCGATAGCGCAATGCTGGCGACATAGCAGGCCAAAGAAATGCAGATGTCTCTGAAAGGCGCACTGAACCAATAAACCTTGCCGAGCACAGCAAGACCGCCAAGCATTGCCAGCCCGACAATGAGCAGGAACGGTGATTTGAAGAGCAGTTGGCTATGGGCCAATGCGAGAAAACCGAAAACCAAGCCGAACAAAATAAGTCCCATGCTGTGGCTGGCATTGAAGCCCACCCAACACCGCCACATTGTTGTTTCTTTCGTAATGATAGGTGCATTCTGGCTCATGCTGACTTGCAGTGCGGGATCACGGGGCGTGAGCATTGGCCCCCAGAACGTATAGACGAGGTGGACGACTCCGAGCGTAAAGACAATGCTGGCACTAAGAACCATGAGAATTTTTGCGGCCAAGATGCCCTCCCTATTTTGTGGGCGCATTGCTTTCAGCATTGCAACGATTTCTCTACTTGCTCGTGACGCTCCACATTTTAGATTCTATGCCGCATCATTCTTGTGACGAAATACAAAGCCCGGCACGCGCCCAGGGGCTCTGCGTTCACCGTTTTGACGGATGGTTGGCGATAAATCGCAATCGCACTGACAGCCCTCGGATCGCCTCGTCACTGGGCAGCTGGTCGGATACACGGAAGTTATCTGGAAACGGCACACGAGGAAGTGTGCGAGCAAACCGTCAAGCCGGCCTGGACAATTAACGCGCTTCGGACAGGAATTGCCCGCAGGAGAGCTAGGGTCCGGTAACGCGACGCGTCGAAGACGCAGTTAGGGCTTACCAGGAGTTGGTCCGGCCAAGAAGCGTATTTACGCGGCGTCTGTCGGTACTAATCGGGGGCTGAAAAGATACGGATCTAGCCCCACGCCAACACCGCTAACGCTTCCAAGAGGAATATGGCCAGAATTCCACAAACAACTGCAAAAATGGCCCTCCTAGGCATCTGCTCCCTCCTCCTGGTCGATTAAGATGCACGCGGTCCTTCATCGGAGGTTTTTTTTTCCCCACAGGCTTACTTCATTTCGAGTATTTATTTGCGGGGTCGAGAACTCATCTCGCCCCCAAAACGGGGTCACACATGAAGAGCACGGGACCGGTCACCTGGACAGCACAGGCGCCACTGTTTTTCGGCGCTCTCAAAGTCGGCTAATCGGAAAAGTTCTCATAGTACCTACCGCAGGGCCGATCCAAGAGAACCAGGTCCCAGTACCCACTTTACCGGTAATCCGACTCGGGACTTAGCCTGCCGCTGCCATAGCCGATTGCCGGTGGCGCGGCATTTCCCAAGAAGGATTCGGTTGGATTCGAGGACTCCGGCCGGATCTTGTTTCGCAACTGAAACTCATTTCTGGCTTAGAAGATAGAGGTTGGTCTGGCCGCGGGGGTGTGCATAGACGATGGTAGAAAGGTCCCTGGAAAAATCGTAGGCAGCATGGTCTGCGTACCACGGGGGAAACGCAAAGGGGACCTTCAACGCGACATGAGGCGCCCCGATGGTTTTACCATCTTTCCAGGGCTGACGGTAAATCGTGACCTCACCGCGAGAAGCAACTGCATACAAAAACGACTTGCCGTCGTGAGCAGTAGTTACATAAATCGTAACTACACCATGAAGTAATGGAGCGCATTTTCGATCTGAGATGGAGACCTCGTAGATTCCAGTCTTTTCTCCATACCAAACGACGCCAAGCAGGTATTTCCCGCCAGGGTCAGCATCGGATACTGTGCCACAGTTCTCCACCAACTTCTCTGGATTCGAACCATCTGCGTTCACTCTCCAAACGGTCTGTATCGAACTCCCTTTCTCCTCGCCAGTTACGTAAATCGTTTTCTCGTCGGGGCTCAATACCGAATAGTCGACGACTTGTAAGGGTATTGGAAGCTGACGAGGATTGCTGCCATCGGCCCCGACGACGTAGACCTTGGAACCTGCACCTGGTCTGAACTCTTGAAAAGATAGGCGAAAATTGTCTCGCGCCCAAGTCCCTGTTCCCATGTTTTCTCCGGAGGCGAGTTTCACTCTGTTGCTCCCGTCGATGTCCGAGGCCCAGAGTTCGCTCTTTAGGGGTGAGAGGACCGTGATGTACATCACGCGCTTTCCATCCGGCGAGATGATTGGCTGAGTTGCGTCCTCCGACACAATGTCTGCCGATTCCTTTGACTGAACGTGGTACGCGGTCAGGAATCCCGAGGTTTTGCCATTCACATAGTAAATCCCTTTTCCTCCCGGGTCTTGCATGGGTGAGGTGTCCTGTCCCGTTCCAAAAGTAATCTGCGTCAGATTCCGGTCCATCAAGCTGTATTTCCAGATGTTCGTCAGGCCGTTTACAGTACGACTGAACAGCACTGTTTTTCCTGGTTCGGCCCACACGACGCCGTAATCCCCGAATAACTCAACCTCACCTAAATCAACCGCCTTATGGCTGGCCACGTTTATTCTGTAAAGGCGGGCGTTCGACGAGTCCATTCGGAAACCGCCAGCCAGCAAGTCGTTGCCGCCGGGAAACAACAGCTTCGGGAAGAAAAATAGGCCGCTCCCCTCGGGGTTGTACACTAGTTCTTCGTTCAGTCCATACTTTTCCGAGCGAAAGATCCCGGCATTATCATATTTCGCATAATAAATGAACGCGCCATCTGGCGAGGGAACAGCAAAGTAGCCAGAGGCTACGCGGCGGGGAGCCCCACCGAGCGTAGGCACCGCCCAAACTTCGTCGCGGCCGAGAGATCTCACGTAATAAATTTCTTTCCCGTCGGGCGAGAAATTGTTCACAGACTTGTCGCCTTCGTCATTCGTGAGCTGAAGAGGCTCGCCACCAGAGGTGAGCATCAGGAACACCTGCGCGGCGCCGCCTACTGGTGAGACGAACGCCACATTGTGGCCGTCTGGAGAAAGCCTTGCCCAATTCATCGGCTTGTTCCACTGACTTATTTGCGTGATCCTTGCGAGGCTATTCGAACGGGGCCAAAAGTGATACGCCGCAAAGGTTGCTGCCAGGAGTGCGACGCAAGCGGCTAAGACTGCATACCGCTTTAGCGAAAGCCCCGTTGCCGGCTGAGCCGCCGCGACCGAGCGAGTTGTAGGCTCTACAGCAAGTTCGTGAGCCGCCCCGCTTCCCGATGACAAAACTCGGCCCGTATCTCGCTTCAGGCGCATCAATTCCGAACGCATTTCCGAGGCGTGCTGGTAGCGAAGATCGCGGTCTTTCTCCAGACCGCGTGTGATGATGCGCTCCAGTTCGGGAGGCAGGTCCGGGTTCAAGCGCACTGCTGGTGCCGGCTGCCGTTCCAGGATGGCATTGAAAATCACGCCGGAACTTTCGCCGCGAAACGGCAAAGCACCGGTGGCCATTTCGTAGAGCACTACGCCAAAGGAAAACAGGTCGGTGCGGGCGTCCAATTCCTTAGCGCGCACCTGCTCCGGCGACATATACGCGACCGTGCCTAGTGCAGTGCCGGGGCTGGTCAGCAATTCTTCACCAGTTGCGGTTGCCATGCCAGAGACACCGTCGGCGAAATAACCAAGTTTCGCCAAGCCAAAATCGAGAATCTTGGCGTGACCGCGTTTGGTGACAAAGATGTTGGCTGGCTTGATATCGCGATGAATGATGCCTTCAGAGTGAGCGGCGTCGAGAGCGTCAGCAATTTCGGTCGCGAGGGAGAGTAGAGTCTCCAACTCTAAAGGGCGACCGCCGATGCGATGCTTGAGCATGGCGCCTTCAAGATATTCCATGGCGATGAACGCCTGCCCATCCTCCTCTCCGATGTCGTAAATGGTACAAATGTTGGGATGATTCAGCGCGGAAGCCGCTTGTGCTTCACGTTGGAAGCGGGCCAGTGCCTGAGGGTCACGAGCAACTTCCGGCGGCAGAAACTTCAGCGCGACAAAGCGACGCAGGCGAGTGTCTTCGGCCTTGTATACGACACCCATACCGCCGCCGCCGAGCTTTTCGATGATGCGGTAATGCGAAATGGTTTGGCCGATCAGTGAGGAGGACTCCGCCATTTGGCGCTCATCTTAGGTTGGGCGGAGTGGCAAGTCAACGAAGAGTGACACGAAGAGAGACACGAAGAGAGACAGCTTGCGTCCTAAGTCCTTAACGCGCTAATCGGAAAAGTGACACCGTGCCGCCTGGCGTTCCGGAACCGGCAAAAAGTGCCAGACCACTGTCTCAAGACTCGCCAGCATGCTCCTTCACGACCTCCCTCGGTTCCTTGTCCTCCCTGAGCCCGACAAACCGCGCGTGCCTGAGACGATCCCCTGAGGTCCACTCAAGAAACTCGACCTGCGCCACGCGCTCAGGACGCAGCCATACGCACTTTTTCATCTTGTCCGCAGTGAGAGCGTCGCCCCAGCGCGATGGATGTTTATCCGGCAGGTTGACGAATGTATCCAGTTGCGAGCGTTCAGGCCGGGTCTTCAACGTTTTTTCAGGGTTGCGCCCAGCCCACCACCTTCCATGTAAAAAATGGTTTCCAGGTTGGGATTAGTAGTCACGACCTTGACGTAGTCAGGCACCATGTCTACGTTATGTGCCAAGATCAAGCCGCCCGGCCGTACGAGGGGCAGGATTTTGTTCAGATAATCGACGTAGCCTGTCTTGTCGGCATCAATAAAGGCGACGTCGATCGGCGTTTTCAGCTTGGCCACCTCATCGTGGGCGTCGCCTTCGACTACGGTAACCATCTTCTCCACCCCAGCCTTCTTGAAATGCTCGCGAGCCATCGCCGCCCTTGAGTGATCAATCTCGAATGTGGTCAAGTGGCCGCCGGTCCTCTGCAGGGCTAGGCAGAACCACAGGCCCGAAAAGCCCGTTGATGTTCCGATCTCAACGAGATTCTTGGCGTCCGCGGCTTCCGCAAGCAACCGTAACGCCCTTCCATCCTGTATGGGAACGCTGAGGTATGTCTGGTGGAGCTTCACCATTTCGTCGAGCACTGAAACGATTCTCTGCTCCGCTTCGGTGTTTGCTAGAGGCAGACTCGACGGATCGAACTGATGGCCTACTCTAGCCTGGCGAGCGTGGGCCACGAAAACGAAAACCAAAACCGACAGCATGCCTCCGACAATGACGATAAGTTTTATCATTCTAGTTTCCCTTCGTGACTATGGCTCGCGCCCCTCCCGGCCATGCAGCAGTGAACGATAAGGTCCCGAGAAGGATGGCCGGATCATTCATGCGGGGAAAAGTATAGCGAACTACGTCGAGCCGCTGATCTCGCTGGGGGACTGCTCTGGTGGCAAGTCCGTTGTGTCGAGGACAGGGGAAGCGTACGATGCGCGAGGCAGAGGTTCAAATCGGAAATTCCGGACTCCTTAGTCAAACGGACCGTGGCTTGCCCGGCCTGGCTCGAAAGGAGATCGATGAGCTCAGGACAGCAAATTGACCGCCGCACCTTCATGAAGGTTAGCAGCGGAGTGCTCGCGGCGGGCATCGCGCCCTCCCTGGCGGCTGAAGCTAGCCCGTCCGACGAAACGCCGTATCCCGTCAAGTGGTACCCATTCACAGGTCATCCTGACTCGGACACCTGTTGGTCGCTCTCAGTCGGGCCCGATGGCCGGATCTATGCGGCTGCTTGCGCGGAGACCGTGCCCGGAGGCGTAGTCAAGCCTGTTCGCTATAACGAACAGCGCGACGATCTCGACTATCTATTCAACCTCGCCGAAAAGGTGGACGATCCCGGCGACTCAGGCCGCGCGTCGCAGTGCAAGATCCACTACAGCTTCGTGCCCTCGATGCATGACGCCGTGCTGTACATGGCGACACATCTCTCAGGCCCGCCCATCGACCTGCCCGTTTATTCGCCGTGGTACTCCTGGCACGACACGAAGCGTTGTTTTCGCGGCTCCGCGCTGCTCGCTTACGACACCCGCACCGACCGAGTTCTCTGGTGGGACACGCTCATCCCGAAGGAGGGCTGCCGCTGCCTATTGCACGATGAAGAGCGCGGCTTGCTCTACGCCATGAGTTACCCGCGCGACCATTTCATCATCTATGATCTCCGCACCCGCAAGCGACGCGATGTTGGCCGCATAAGCTCCATCAATCCTCAGGCTCTGTTCCTCGACAAGCGGCATCGCGTCTGGACCAGTAGTGACTACGGACGTCTGGTGCGCTACACGCCTGAGACGGACCGCCTGGAAATCTCTCCCGGACTGCTCGCGCATGACCTGAACTATCAAACCGGGTGGCACAGCGTGTTTTATGACGTGGCGCCGTCGCCCGACGGCGAAAGCGTTTACGCCTCCACCTGGTGTCCGAATCCGCGCCTGATGAGGATCTGGCTGAACGAGGGCGAGTGGCCGCGAGTCGAGGATCTCGGACCGGCCACGCAGCTTCGGGACACCCGTTTCCCAATTGATATGTACCGCGACCACTGCGGCGGGCTGACGTTCGGGGGCGACGGCAAGCTGTACTACGTGGCCTCGCGCTGGCGCGATGCCAAATATAATCCGATGCCCGAATCACAGAAACAGAATGAGGGCGTGGTCTGGTGCCTCGATCCGGGGACCCTCAGGCGAGAGGAAGTTGCTCGACTCGAGCATCCGACGGGCATGGCGCACTATGTTTCCCGAGGCGCCGTCGACCACAACGGCGATCTCTTCTTCGGCCACGTTGGAAATCACCCCTCCGGCATCTTCAGAGTCGCGATGCCGGCCGACCGGAAGCGGAAAAACGCGCACCTTCCGATTCGGATGTGGGGTTAAGGACCACCACGATGCAGTCGAAAGCCAAATTCGATCCTAATTCGCCGGAGATCAAGGCTTATCGGAACGAACTCGCGCACCAATTTGTCCGCGAGGGCACGATGGTGGCATTTCCCACGTGCCTGCCAGGCATGACTACGCCGATACCACACGACGAGAGCCGCATCACCGCGCTCGACATCAACTCCGAAGGACATGTCTATGGCGGAACAAGCGGGCGTCAGGCGCACCTTTTTGGAGCGGCCTTCCACGGGCTCACCGGAATTGTGTTGGATGCGGGGGCGGTCCCCGGTTCGACAAGCACGGAAGCCATTTGTTGCGGCGCGTCTCGCGTCATCGCTTTCGTGAACGGACCGCAGGGTGGCCGCGCCGTGGCCGTGCCGTATTTGCATCTTGCCGAGGACTGGATTCAGGAGTGGGGCCTCGAGGAACCGGCGCTCAAAGAACTCGGCGAGTGTGTCCCGGGAGAGTCCGTGGTTCGCGCCGTCACTGGCCCTTTGGGAAAAACCGTCGTCGGCGTAACCACTCGTCACTTGTTCACTGTGGATGTCGAGTCGGGACTGATTACTGTTGTGGGGGAGGCGCCGGGTCGCGGCCATCTGGCCATGGGCCGTGCGGGCGTGTTCGGACAGGATGAGGGCACGCGACTCTGGCACTTCGATGTCGCTTCTGGCCGCGTCCGCCGTGCCGCCGTCCATCTTCCCGACGGTGAGTGGACCGGCCCGCTGCGGTGGACGCGCGATCGACAAAGTGGTCTGCTCTTCACGGCCGACGCTGCTGGGCGGCTGTTCTCTTTCGACGAGAACAAAGGCTTCCGTGCGCTCGGAAGAACGCATCTCGCGCCAGTGGGACCCATGGCGGTGGTGCCTGACGGCAGGCTCTTCGGCTTCTGCGGAGAGGAGATGGCAAATCTGTTTTGCTGCGACACGGGCTCGGGTAGTGTCACCAATCTCGGCGTCGCCGCTTCCGTTCTTGAGCGGCGCCGCTATGGCTACCAGTTCGGCGACGCCGTCACCGGCCCCGATGGTGAAATCGTCTTCGGCGAAGACGATAACGGCGGGCATCTCTGGCTCTACTTTCCGAAGATCACGGCGCCAGCAGCACACTCTTGACACCAAAGAGGGGACCCGAGGGGTTGTGCCTCACCGGATGCGTGGAATCGGTGCCGAAAAACCGAACTCCTTTGGGTTGCTCTGTAGCGAACAAAAAGCGAATATGCTATTTTGCTTCCATGCCGCTTCGCTCCTGTCGCGTCACGATCCAAGACATGGACGGCGTCTCGCACACCGTCGAGGTCACGGCGACCACCCTGTATGAGGCCGTGGCCCTAGGGCTCGCGGCGATCCGTGGCAACGAATGGGTTGCGGGGATCGCTCAGGGGCTCAACGTCGTCAAGGTGTCGGTGGCGGACGCCCCCGTCGAGCACGAAGTCAAGCTGATGGATTTTACGAAGTGGCTTGAGCGGGGCGGTTCGCCACGCGAGGTGAGCGACCGGCACCGGATTCGGTCGTTCCCGGGGATGCCGGTTCCTCGATGAGGTACCCCGGTCAAGCATCCAAACCATTTGCGATGCCAGTCACGGGACAACATCCGAGCACCATAGGTACAGATAGTCGGCCACAGATCAGCATTCACGCGCGACAGAAATGGGGGTTGGCGTCGGAACTATCTATCGCGTTGCCCTAGACGGTTCCAAAATTCGGGAAAGGGTTTTTGAACCTCAGTTGCGTGCGGTGCGCTTACAGCGCGGAAGCGGGTTGGGTAGTCGCACACGACCCCTTGCGGAGCCGTTGTCCCCGCGCGGCCCCCAACCCTGTCGGGACGTTACAAGCCGCGCTTGCTCGGCTCGATGGGTCATCGGACCTACAAAGTGCGGTACTGGGGTCGCGGTACTGCCACTTAAACCGCTCAACTAGAGGGGGATCGATTGCCCCTTCAGGAAATCCGTGGAGAGTGAGCGATCCTGTCGCAAGGCGAACGTCGAGTAAACCCAACAATAAGGAACTTTGCACACCTGTCCACAGATTCTCACAGGAAAGGAATGAGAATTCGATTGATGTTTAACGACCCAACTATCTCCACGACGGATTAAAGCGAGAAGCGTAAGGAACTTACGGCTCAAGGAGCACTCATCGCTTGGGGGCGTCGCGAAGCGTGCTGCCGTGGACATGGCAATCCTCACTTACTGGCAATCTTAACAGTTTCAGACCCTAGGGCCTGGTGACTACGCTTCTTGGGCTGTTGTGGTTGCCAAGCACGAGTTTCATGCGCACAACGCGCCCACCAGAGCCAAACTACTCTGAGGAGTACGGACATGCCGGGAGCTCAAAGCGACAAGAAACCAAAAACTCTCATCATCATGGGTGATCCTTTCTCTTGCCGCCCTTCTGACGCGTTCCCAGAAAGCCTTTTGGATGAATTGCATTCAAGATGACAAATTAAGGAGGAGTCTAATGAAGAAGAAACTCGTAGTCCTAACGGCCCTGGCTGGTATCTGTTTTGTACACAGTCCTCGTCTCCGTGCCCAGGCTAGCGGGACATCTCAATCCACGGCCAATGCACAGTCGGGCGTTGATCAAGACATCGCATTGCTCCGGAAAGACATCCGTGCTGGGAGGAAGCAACTGATCGCCGCTAATCTGAAGCTCACGGATGACCAAGCCACCAAGTTTTGGCCGATCTACGAACAGTACTCAGCCGAGCAGACGAAGATTGGTGATCAGAAGACCGCACTGATCAAGGAGTATGCGGACCAATGGAACACTGGTACCATGACCGACGCGCAGGCATCGAGTCTCATCCAGCGCTCCCTGGCAGTGGATGAGCAGGTGGCCCAACTGCGAAGTAAATACGTGCCGATCTTCAGCAAGGCTGTACCCGGTAAGGTGGTGGCCACTTTCTTCCAGCTCGATCGTCAGATTCAGGCGCTGATTGACATCCAACTGGCGTCTCGGATTCCGCTTGTTCAATCGCAGGATTAGGTCCCACCGCGCTCGACGCCGCTATAGTACGTCCGATGCAATCCGCAACGCTCCGCAGCCTCTGCGAATCGCGGAACAGACCAAGCGGGTATCCGTCGAGGACCCTGCTGCCGCCACGCGCTCCAGGATAACTTCCTGTTTGCCGACGATACATCCACTGGCACGCAGATTGGGACCTCTTGAACCGAAGTTTGAACGTCTGTGGGTGATAGTCGGCGCCCTACTCATATCGCAGCGCGATCATCGGATCGACGCGCATCGCACGACGCGCCGGGATGTAGCACGCGGCTAGCGAGACAAGAGTGAGCAAAATCGCAACGCTGCCGAACGTCAGAGGATCCGTTGTGCTCACGCCGAAAAGCATGTTGGCCATCAAGCGGGTCAGGGCGAACGCGGCCGCGAGTCCAACTGCAACGCCAATCAGCGCCATCTTCACCCCTTCCCCCACGATCAGACGCAGAACGTCGCTCCTGTTCGCGCCGAGCGCGATGCGAATGCCAATCTCGTGCGTGCGCCTGCCAACTAAGTACGAGACCACTCCATAGATGCCCACGCAGGAGAGCGCGAGCGCGAGGGCGGCAAACACGTTCAGCAAGATCATCGAGAAGCGTCGTGAGGCAAGCGACCGGGAAAGGATGTTGTCCACTGGCTCTTCGTCATATATCACTTGCTCGCTGTTCATCTGCTTCATCGTTTGGCGAATCGAACCGACGAGCCCGAGCGGCGCGCCCTGGGTTCGCATCACGACTGTGACGCTCGTCGTCGCCCACCATGACATGGAATTATCGGGCAGCTGCAGGAATGGGGCATAAAACTGAGTAGGGATCGTTTCGCGACTACCCGCATCCAGGCCCCAATGTTTCACGTGCCCGACGACGCCGACAATCTCCGCCTGGGGGCGTTCCTTCGCGAAGTTAATGCGCTTGCCAACAGGATCCTGATTGCCAAAATATTTACGTGCGAATATCTCGTCGACCACGATGACAATGGGCGCGTGCTCGTTATCTTTCGAAGTCAGCAACCTCCCGCGCTTGAGCGGAATTTGCATGGCCGTGAAATATTCCGGTTCGACTGAATACCAGATCGCCAACTTCATGTCGTTCTCGCTGACCGGCTTGGGTTCGCCATCGATCCAAAACGGCCATGCCGCATCGCCCATCATTGGAAGAGAGCCTGCGAACAACGAAGACGCTTGGACTCCGGGGATGGTATCCAGCTTCTCGTGGAGCTGGCGAAAGTAAGTACGCAATCCGTCGGGGCTCTTACCCACCGCCGCCGGAAGTGCGAGGTTGAACGTCAGCACATTGTGTGGATTGAAACCGGGACTCACGCTCCAGAGCCGGCTCAAGCTCCGGATCATCAGACCTGCGCCGATCAGCAGAACCAGCGACAAAGCCATTTCGGCTGCAACAAAAATTCCTTGAGCGTGATGCCGCGCGCCGCTCGAGCCGCGTCCCGCTTCCTTGAGAGTTTCCTGCAAATTCGGCCGCGATGTCTTGAGTGCGGGCGCGAGTCCGAAGAGAATTCCTGCCAGCAGCGAAATCGCCGTGGTGAAAATCAAAACGCGAGTATCGAGCCCGATCTCTTGGGCGCGTGGCAGGGGGTCGGGAAGAAAGCTAAGTGCAGCCTGTGTTCCCCACACTGCGACGATCAAACCGAGCGCGCCTCCGAAGACCGCGAGCAAGATACTTTCGGTGAGAAGCTGCCGGATAATGCGCGGCTTGCTCGCACCCAGCGCTGCGCGAATGGCGAACTCGCGCGCCCTTCCACTCGCGCGCGCCAGAACGAGATTCGCCACATTCGCACACGCTATAAGCAGCACGAACCCGACGGCGCCGAGTAGTACGAGCAGGTAAGGCTGGATGTCTCCCACGATATCTTTCTTGAGTGGGACAACTGCGATCTCCTTGTCGCTATCGGCTGCAGGATATGCCGCGGCAAGGTTTCTCCCGACTTCGTCCATGTCGGCTTGACCTTGCGCCAGCGTGACCCCTGGCTTGAGGCGCCCTTCCACCTCAATCATGTGGCTGTTGCGGTCGCGGAAAGATGGCTCACTCCACTGGCCCAGAGGAACATAGACATCATTGCTGCGATCGAGGCGGAAACTCGCGGGGATTACTCCGACGATTGTGTACTGGGTGCCGTTGAGCGTGATGGTCTTACCTACAATGTCCCGTGATGAGCCGAATTTGCGCTGCCAAAATCCAGCGCCGATAAGTGCTACCGGTTCAGCGCCGAGATGCTCCTCTTCCGCGCCAAAATTGCGTCCAATCACCGGCTTCACGCCAAGCAGCGGAAAGAAGCTTGCGGAAATCCTGTCGCCGCGCAGCCGCTCTGTCTCGGCCGCGCCCGTCAGATTGAAATCGTCTTCACTATCAGCAGCCATGGAGGCGAATGTGTGGTTGTCCCGTTGGTAGTCCTGGAAATTTGGATATGCAACCCAAATTTGTTCGTGGGAGCTGACCGGCTTGTCGTAGAGCATGACAAGCCGGTCGGGTTGCGGGTAAGGCAGCGGATTCAAAAGCACTCCATTCACGATGGAAAAGAGCGCTGTATTCGCGCCGATGCCGAGCGCGAGCGTCAGCACGACAACAACGGTGAAGCCCGGATTCTTCATCAGCATCCGGATTGCGAGCCGAATGTCCTGAATCAGCGTTCCCATTGTGCTGTCCCACCTAAGTAAAACCGCAAGCGAAGTATTGGTCTCCTCGGAGCATGCGCGGTTCCAACTTAACTCATCCTATTCTGCTGATCTCACATGGTTTATTGTGACCGGAGAGAATTGTCCCTGAGCGAAATGTCCGTATGCGGGACGTGTCGTTCCTTAACCGGACAGGTCGCGAAGTGACCCGAGGCACCCAACCCTTACCTAATCGCGTTACGTCAGAGTTGCCCGTGACTCGGAAACCCAAGCTGCCAGTTCTTGCGGCCCATGTAAACGATTGCGTAAGGAGCAAAACACACGGCGGCGCGGGGCCGCATCGAACTTTCCGGCCTCTAAGGCGCCACCACCGGCAGATTCATCTTGCGAGCCAGCGCCGGCCAGCGCGGGCTCTGCCGCAAATCTTTGCATAGGGAAGAGCAGGCGTAAATGACGGCAAACGGTTCTCGTTGCTCGATCATCTTCTCGTACCAATCTGCGGCAGCGTCGATTTCCCACCGGTACAGATGATACTCAACTCTGCCCCACAGAGGTTTGGGCGAATCCCCCATTTCGCGTAAGACGTCCGCGGCTCGGTCCTTTTCTCCGACCTGGACGAGCGCCGCCGCTAATACTGCGGAAGGCATGGAGTGCATGGGATTGGCGCGATGAGCCTTTTCGGCAGCAGCCACCGCTTCCGCGTACTGTCCTGTTGCCATGTAGATCTGGCTGAGGATACAGTTGGGCAGCCAATGATTCTCGTCGATCTCCAACGCCTTAAGCACCTCGTCCTGCGCCTGATCATACATCTCCGATAAATCTAAGTGGCTTCCCAAAATTGAGCGCCACGAGACATTTAGAGGATCTTGTTCAACGGCGCGCCGCATTTCCGTCACCGACTCGCGAAAGCGGCCCAACGGCTCGAGGTAGAAGCTGGCATAGGCCCAGCGAGTCTCGGCCAAAACGGAAGGGCTAGACATGGCCATTTGAAATTGTCTGGCTGCGTCCGCCCAGTCGTAATCATGCGTCGCGGCGATGGCGCCGAGGAGGGAGTGCGGGTTCGTCTCCGATGGATCGAGTTCCAGCGCCTTCAGTGCCTCGGCGCGAATCAGAGGGGCTATTTCCCGCAAGCTGCACCCGACGTTCGTGGAGGACAGCAGATAGTTCAGGCCCAATTCGGCATGGGGCACCGCATATCCTGGATCGAGCGAGGCGGCCTGCTCAAAGCATTCATGGGTCCGTCTGTGAGCATCCCGCGTGAACTTTTGGCGGTGATAACGTCCGCGGAGAACTGCCTCGTAAGCCGGGAGCTGAGGAGTATAGTGAGGTTTCCCACTGATCTTCACCCGCAGCGCGCCCGCGATGGCGTTGGCGATTTCGTCCTGGATCGCGAATACATCCGCCATTTCCCGATCATATCGCTCGGACCAGAGATGGCTGCCGTCGGCCGCCGCAATTAGCTGAGCTGTGACCCGAATGCGGTTGCCAGCTCTACGTACACCGCCTTCCAGTATGTGAGCTACCCCAAGCGTCTCGGCGATCCGCCGCACGTCTTCCTGTTTGCCTTTGAACGCAAACGCGGACGTGCGTGCGATCACTTTGAGCCCCGGAATGTGCGCTAGCACATTGATGATCTCTTCAGCCAGACCGTCGCTGAAGTATTCGTTATCTCGGTCTGCGCTCATGTTTGCGAACGGCAATACCGCGATGGACGGTTGTGGTTCATGCGGCTCCAGCGAGACTCGTTCGAGTGCGCTGCGGACTTCTGCCATCACTTGATACCTTTGTGCCGGGGACTTCCGCAGGCAGTGCATCACGATGTGCCCGAGTTCCGGGGGCGCCTGGAGAGGGGTTGGCTCCTTGTCCAGGATCGCAGCCATCGTGGATAAATGTGTGTCACCATCAAAAGGGCGGCGGCCGCTAAGCATTTCGTAGAGCACCACACCAAAAGAAAAGATGTCTGAGCGGACATCCACGGGCTTGCCTTGCGCTTGCTCCGGCGACATGTACGCCGTGGTCCCGAGGAGAGTTCCGGCCAGCGTCTGCGTCAGTGTCTCATCTCGCAGATCAGGGGGCTTGAACCGCTTTTGCCAAGCCGAAATCCAGAAGTTTTATGCCTTCGCGGGTGACCAGAATATTTGCCGGCTTTAGGTCGCGGTGAATGATGCCCTTTTTGTGAGCCGCTTCGACTGCTCCACTAATTTCCGGCTCTGAGCAGGAATTCGTAGCGGGCCAATAGGAGAGCGGGTTTCCGCAATGAGGCAGGTTCGGCTAGACTCGGCGGAATGCGCGACAACGAGTTCACGAGAATCTTGGATTGGCCAGGTTACCGAGTGTTTCGGCACGAAATCGATGAAACCGCCAAGACGTTGCGTTTGTGGGTGCGACGGAAGCGTGGGAACCGCAAACTGATCTGTTCAGGATGCGGAAGGAAGTTTACTGACGCCCATGACTATTACCAGCGCGAGGTGCGCGACTTACCCTGGAGGAAGTATCAGACCACGGTGATCCTCGAGCTGTACCGGGTGTGCTGTCCGCAGTGTGGGGTGCGCGTCGAGAAAGTACCGCAATTGCCGAGCAAAGCGCCGTTTAGCAAGGACTTTGAGGATGCCGTGGGGTTGGCGTGTGAAAGCGCGTCGGTTCGACAGGTGGCCAGGCAGTTTGGACTGGCGGCCAGCACGGTGCGCGCGATCGACCTGCGGTATCTGCAGCGTTGGAGTGCGACGCGTCGCAAGGATCCCCTGATACAAATGGGCGTGGATGAGATTTACTTCGGCAAGCAGATGAAGTTCATCACCGTGGTCAGTAATTTGGAGACCGGAGAGCCCCTGTGGTTCGGGCAGGATCGTAAGCAGGAAACGCTCGATGAGTTTTTTCGAACGCAACTGAAGGAAAGCCAGCGGAAGCGCATCGAGGCGGCGTGCGTGGATATGTGGCGGCCATTCACCAACAGCATTGCGCAATGGGCGCAGAACGGCCGCATCGTGTTCGACAAGTTTCACGTTTTGCAGCACGCCAACAAAGCCATCGATGAAGTGCGCCGGGCGGAGTTTTTCCGCAAAGGCGGGCGCATGCGCGGGGTAGTGAAAGGCAAACGTTGGCTGCTGTTGACACGCTGGATGAATCTGGACAGCCAGAAACGGCAGCAGTTAAACGATCTGTTCGCCCTCAACCGGCGGGTGATGAAAGCCTACCTTCTAAAGGAAAGCTTGGAGCGGTTGTGGACCTACTGCTATGAAGGAGCCATGCTGCGGTACTTGCAAAGTTGGATCGATCAACTGCGTTGGCAACGCCTGGAACCCTTTCAAAAGCTCGCTTACATGCTGTTGGATCACCTCGACGGCATCCTCAACTACTGCCGCACCAAGGTCCGCTTCGGAGTGGTGGAAGCCATCAACGGCAACATCAAAACCCTTCTTCGAAGGGGCCGCGGCTACAAGAATCTCGGCTATCTGCTGCTCAAGGCCCAACGCATGGCGGTCACCAAGACCGAATTCATCGTTCTTCAGAAAGCAGCCTAAAATGCGGGCCTCCACGAATTCTTGTGCAGAGCCTAATTTCCAAGGCCACCCGCAGGGCTTCGGCCACGGGTAAGGGACCGCGAAGCGGCTGCCCTTCGACGTACTCCATTACTAGGTAGTTGGATCCCACATCATGGAGAGTGCAAATGTGCGGATGGTTCAAAGCCGCAATGGCACGCGCCTCCACTTCGAAGCGCTCCAGGTTGGCGCCCTTTAGAATCTTGATGGCGACCGCACGCCGTAAGCGCGTGTCGGTCGCTTTATAAACTTCACCCATGCCGCCGACGCCGAGCAGAGTCTGGATCTCATAGGGCCCAAGTTTCGTACCCGCCGCAAGCGTCATAAGTGGCCGTGATTATAGCTCTGCGAGCCTCCGCACGGTACCCCGCCTCCAGTGGACGCGCAACAAACAGACTTCCGCACGATTCTGGACGGGTGGTCGGCAATCCGGAAGTAATATGTACTGGCTCGGGATTACTAATGGGAAGTCTTAGTGTTGTATCGGAAGCGCGAGTCAGCAAGCTCCACACACGAGCACGGTGTGTTTGCGCGCTTTCGATACAACGACTTGAAGGAAGACGCTGGCGTTTGCGGCAGATGCGGGCTAATGGCTATGGGAATTCAATCTTTTCGCCCATCTGTAAGCTATTGGTTTTGCGGTACTTAGAAAATGAGCATGTGCGAGAGCCGCAATTCGATACGTTACGCTGGGGCATGACGTGCTAGACTCCGCGAGTCATGCCTCAACCTGGCGTTTTCACTCGCTTTTTTCACTTTCGCCCCATTCCGGCAACTATCGTAAATTCTGTCGATTACAGGCGAAAGTCGATTCAATCCCCATAGGTCCGTGCCTGCCGCAAACGCCAGCGGCTTAGTCCAAACGCCCCAATCGAAAGTGCCCGGAATCACTGCCGAGCCAACTCTTACTCTATCTGCCAGGGCACTTCCGATTGAGTCATAGCGTTTCTCGGTACCTATCTGGTGAGACTTCCCACAACCGGACTTGAACGCAGCCGCCGGGATTGACCTGCTGCTTGCCCGACACTCGGGCACAATCCTGTGTTCACGCCGCCGTGCGGTACAATCGCTGCAAACTCTATGCCCCTCGCTCCCGGAAATCGGTTGGGGCCTTTCGAGATTCTCGCACCCATCGGTGCGGGTGGCATGGGCGAGGTGTACCGCGCCAAGGACACCAAGCTGAAGCGGGACGTGGCGATCAAAGTGTTACCGGAAGCCTTTGCCCGGGACTCGGAGCGCATGGCTCGCTTTCAGCGTGAGGCCGAGGTGCTGGCATCACTGAATCATCCCAACATCGCAACGATCCATGGACTGGACGAGTCCGGGGGATCGTGTTGTCTCGTAATGGAACTGGTGCCCGGTCAGACGCTCGCTGAGCGGCTAACTGGCGGCGCTCTCCCGGTTAAGGACGCTCTACAGATTTGCAGCCAGATCGCGGAAGCGCTCGGAGCGGCGCATCAGAAGGGCATTACGCACCGGGACATCAAACCAGCGAATATCAAAGTCACGCCCGAAGGACGCGTAAAGGTCTTAGATTTTGGCCTAGCCAAAACGACGCTCGAATCGCAGAACGATGCTCACGCCGACTCGGCGACTCTGACGATGATGACGCAAGCCGGGGTAATACTTGGAACGCCCGCGTACATGAGCCCTGAGCAGCTACGCGGCGAACCGGTGGATAGGCGTGCGGACATTTGGGCGTTCGGTTGCGTCCTCTGTACGAGCTGCTCATGGGACAGAGGCTCGTTCGCGGCGCGAGCATCGCAGAAATTATTGCTTCTGTGCTGAGGACAAAGCCTGGCTGGCAGGCATTGCCCGCCGACACTCCGGCGCAGATACGGGATCTGCTGCCGCATTGCCTCCAAAAAGATCTCGCCGCGCGCTTGTCGGACATTGGCGATGCGCGGAAGAATATCGAGGAGGCGCTGCGGGTTCCAGCGACCGGAAGATCGCCAGAGCCAAATCGCGAGGTCGATTCACTGGCGGTCCTGCCCTTTGCCAACACCAGCGGCGATCCACAAATGGAATACCTTAGCGACGGCCTTACCGACAGCATCATACTCAGCCTTTCCCAGTTGCCGCAGCTCCACGTAATGTCCCGAAGCGCGGTCTTCCGGTACAAGCATCGCAGCGAGGAGGCGCAGGATGTCGGCCACGCGCTTGGCGTCGGGGCGGTGCTGACCGGAAAGGTTCTGCAGCGGGGTGAGACGCTGGTGATCAGCGCCGAACTCGTGGATGTCGAAAATGGTTGGCAACGATGGGGTGCGCAGTACCGGAGGAAGGTCGAGGACATCTTTGCGATGCAGGATGAGATCGCGAAAGAGATCTCGGAGAATTTGCGCCTGAAGCTTACCCCCGAAAAGAAGAACCTGCTCGCCAAACGCTACACCGACAATGTCGAAGCCTATCATCTTTACTTGAAGGGCCGTTTCTACTGGGCAAAGAGAACCGAGGAAGGTCTTTACAAAGGCATTCAGTATTTCCGTCAGGCCATCGAATTGGACCCCACTTACGCGTTGGCCTACGCGGGCCTTGCCGAGGGTTATATTCCGCTGGCTGTCTACTGCCACCTTGCTCCTAAAGATGCCTGTCCCAAGGCCAGGGCTGCGGCGCGCGCGGCGCTTGAGATCGACGCCAAGCTTCCCGAAGCGCGAACAGTGCTGGGAGGGGTCATGAGTTACTACGACTGGGATCTGGAGAACGGGGAAAAAGAACTCCGCCAGGTCACGGCGTTGGATCCAAAATACCCGAGGGCCCACCAAACACTCGCTGAAAATCTCACTATAAGCGGCCGTTTTGAGGAAGCCGCGGTTGAGGCCAGGCGCACGCTGGAATTGGATCCTCTCGCTTTGAGCCTGAACGCGTTCATGGCGATGACGTACTACTTCGGGCGGGAGTACGACAAATCCATCGAGTACGGGTTGAGGACGGTTGAGATGGATGCGAATTTCTTCCCGGGGTACTTTTATCTGGGCTTGGCTTATCAAGTAGGTGGGCAGTTTGCTGACGCGGCCGCGGCGCTACAACAAGCAAAGGTGCTTTCCAACAACAGCACACTTATGGTGGCATCTCTTGGAGGGGTTTTGGCCGCATGGGGGAAACAAGAGGAAGCGCGGAACATCCTGCATGAACTGGAACAGATGGCCCACAGGAAGTATGTTTCTCAGGTATTCGTCGCCGCCATTCAGGCCGGTCTTGGCGAAGTCGATCAAGCCCTCGCGTGCCTCGAAACTGCATACGAAGACCGGTGCACTTGGTTGCCGCGTTGTCTCGCGGCGGATACTAGACTTGACAGATTACGTGGCGAGGTACGTTTACAGGATCTTATACGCCGAATGGGTATTTCGCACGGACAGGGGGAATAGCAATGAAGCTCGAGACCTATCGCTTTCGAATGGGACGCTTTTCGTGCGTCGCCGTTCAGGATGATGCTCCGTCTTACCCGATTGGAATGTTTCTGACCAACCTCGCCAAGGAGCAGTACGAACCTTGGCTGCGCCAGCGCGGAGAGGACCCGCAGCAGGTCGAACTCCCTTACACCTGTCTCTTGATTGATACCGGGCGACACCGGGTGTTGGTAGATACGGGTGTAGGAGTGGATCGTTCGAAGCCAAATCAAGGGAAACTGCTACCGCTCCTTCGCGCCGAAGGGATTGAGCCTCACGAGATCGGCACGGTCGTTCTCTCCCACGGGCATTCGGACCATGTTGGCGGAAGCCTGAACGAAGCCGGGCAACCTGCCTTTCGCAACGCCCGTTACGTAATGTTTCGGAAGGAGTGGGATTATTGGATGTCAAATCCGAGCCTTGCGGAATTGCCGGTTGACGAGAGCTTTAAGAAGGGCATGCTGGGCTCGGCGCAAAAAAACTTGCCAGGGATTCAAGCACAACTCGATCTCGTGGATCCGGATACGGAGATCGTACCCGGGATAGTGGCAATTGCGACGTTCGGGCACTCGCCCGGCCAGATGGGACTCGAGATTTCGTCGGCTGACCAGAGACTCCTCTTCGTTGCTGACGCTGTCGTTGTTCCCCTTCATCTTGAATATCCGGAAACCATTGGCGTGACCGACCACCTTCCCAGCGAGATGGTGGCAACCAGGATCCGCCTACTGGAAAAGGCCGCGAGGGAAAAATCTCTCATGTCGACCTCTCATTTCTCTTTTCCGGGTTTGGGGCACGTGGTACCCAAGGGAGATCGGTGGGAGTGGAGAGCGTTGGCTCCTAGGGGTGAAGCCCGCGGCCAAACGCCTTCCGCCGCGGCGTAGCGCCTGGCCTTCGGCGAACCGAAAACTATCCGGAAACGGCGTGGGAGGAAATTGGTCGGATTAGTACCGGGAAGTCGGCTCCTGAGGAACTAATTGTTATTCTCCTGTCGTAGTGATCGGCAGGAGGGAAACCGAGATGAGCTGCCTGTTTGCGGAGGCCCATTTCAGCTCGCCGTTGTGCCTGTTCATCGCAACGGTGGAAGACGGTTTCAGCGTACCGTTCCTTCGTCAATAAGACGTGATAGAGAATCCGTGCGATTTTATGGGCGGTGGCGGTGATCGCCTGGGCGGAGCCGAGCTTGGCCCGCATGCGCCGGAAGAACTCGCCGAAGTAACCCTTAGCGCGGCAGAGGGAGTTGGCGCCCATCGGAGCGCAGTAGAGGCGCGACGCGCTTCTAGTTCGATCCCCACCGCCCCTGCCAATTTCCTTCGGCAGGATTTCGTGCATCTTTCGTGCAGCTAGCGAGAAGAAGAGCGGCTTCGCTTTTTTCGTATGCGAAACCAAACAAACAAGTTAGAGTTTTTTCCCCGACTGTTTTCCATGGCTACGAATCAGAAGGTCGGGAGTTCGAACCCGCGGGAGATCGCCTAAGTTTTGGTGCATCGCCTGGCTGCGCATGTCGTAGGAAGTTGGTTTTAGAGGACAACGACTGAACGTACGATTGGATATCCGTGTTCCGGTCTCGGAGGAGGACTTGATTCAATCTTAGTGCCCACTGAATGTGACCGGCAAACTCCGATCAAATCGGGGTTCCATTTCCTTGTTGTCGAGCTGGCGCAATTCCGCCAAAGGTACCCCTGCCTCAGCTTGCTTCAACACTGCGACAATCTGTTCCACAGTGAATCGCTTCTGCTTCACAGCAAAACCCTCCCCTTTTCAGGTCTAGATTCTGCCCAAAACTAACTCCTCAAGTGGACTAAAAAATCCAGGGCCGGTCAACTTGTGCTCTTTCAATCGGCTGTGGCAAGATTTTTGCGGCATGCACCAGAACTCGACCTTGATAATCCTAGGACCTGGTGCCGAACTACACACCGGCATCCATGGTGAGTTGATCGACACGCCGCCCCCCGGCGTCACCTATTTTCTCCCGTCCCACCGCTATCGATTCATGTTTCCGACCGGGTCCAGCAAACCGTTCGATCCATTCCGGGACTTCGCTGTTAGTCAGACCGTCGAGTTCGCGTTTCCTGCCGGCCACCGCGCCATTGTCCACTCCTCGCGTATCCCGGTATTCAATCGCGTCCCCTGGCTGGCAGACATGGATTGTCTTTTGGCGACTCTCAATGCTGGGACGTTCTTCGCGCTTGGCACAGAAGGGCGTGCGCCGGACGATCAACGGCTGGTCCGACAAAGACAACGCCTGATGCTCTCACACTACCTGAGCGAGCATTGTACTGCTTTGCTCTTTTGCACCGAATATGCTCGTCAAAATCTCTTGAGCTTCATCGAGGAGCAACAGTTGCTGGAGCCGCCAGACCACGTTCGGCTAGCGGAGAAAACGGATGTTCTTCGGCCGACGGCTCCCTGGCGTGGCTCGACGGAACGGAAAGACCGCAATCCGACGATCATATATATGGGCCGCTTCCAGGAGAGCAAGGGTGGGGAAGTCGCGCTCGAAGTGTTTCAGAGGATCCACGAGCGGTATGGCGACCAGGTCGGTTTGGTCTACGTGGGTCCACTTCCTGAGAAAGGTCGCGCGTTGTCCCCGGGAATCAACTTCCATCCGGTACTCGATCGCCCCGCGTACTTGAAGGTCCTGTCCCGTGGTCACATTTTCCTGTCGCCCACCGAATTCGAGAGCTATGGCTTTGGCTTGGTCGAAGCAGCAAGCCACGGCCTGGCGATTGTGACGCACCGGGGACCGGGCATGGAGCATATCGAAGAGCTCTTCCAGCACGGAAAGAATGCGCTTTTTGTTCCCGCGCAAGAAACATTAGCGGACAAGATCGAGGCCTACGAGCAGAGTGTGCGATTCCTGCTCGACAGCGAGGGACGACTGGGGGCCTTCTACGCCCATAATCTCGAGCTATTTCGTACAGGCAGGTTGTCGCTCGAGGTGCGCGATCGAAAACTGCTCGGGTATTATGCTCGAATGCAAGAGGAGCTTGGGCGTGCCAACGGCGGCGGAGTGCCCGCCCAGAGCGCAAGCTTCGCAAGGGAACTCGGACTCGAATCGTGCGTTCTGAGCGACAGCGAGTGCCAGCTCCTGCGACCGCCGCCGAACGTCCCCAGACGGGTGCTTCTGCACTGACTTAGGCCACAACGCGCAAAGGGTTTGGGTGCTGCTGGCCCCGCAATCGAGATCGGATATGCGAAATCAGGCCATATTGACCGCAACAGCTCTCCGAGTGAGCGGGGTTGTGCCGATGCGAGATGTAGCGGTCGTGCGGGCATCCACCCATACAAGTCTTAAACTCGGCGCAGTGCTCGCGCATGACGTTCACGGCGTGGTCATTTGCCTGTTTCAACCGAGCCATCTTCTCGCTTTGAATCATCTCCGTGAAGCTCAGGAGCTGCACGTTACCGAAGCTGTAGGCCGAATCACCCAGAAACAGATCACAGTGGGAAGCCTCTCCGTTCGGCTCGATAATAAAATAGTGGCCCAGGCAGTCCCCTTCCATTGTGCAACCCCGCATGCCCTTGCCCTCTATGCGAGACTGAATGAACGCCAACTCCCGGATTTTAATCTTGGGATCCCCATGCTCCAACCAGCGGTCGTAGAGCCGGGTCATAAACCGTGTCATCCGTTCCGGTACCACGTAGGGAACCGCAGGGGTACAGGGGACCGCATCCGGTTGGTTCTTGGGTTTCGCACCGAGGCATCCGAAAGCGGTAATGCCGCGCGCCAGAAAGAAATCGAAGGTCCGATCCGGTCCGAGGGCGAGGGTCGCTTCGTCGACCACCATCAAGACACTGACCGGGACTCGATGGCGCTTGAGCACCTCGATTCCTCGGATTACATCTTCATAGGAGCCCCGGCCTCCAGCATGAAGGCGGTGGCGGTCGTGCAACTCCTGGGGACCGTCCAGACTCACGCCCACCCCAAAGTTAGCCTCTTTGAAAAACCTTCCCCACTTGTCGTCGACTCGCGTCGCATTCGTCTGAATATCGTTGCGTACATTGCAACCAGGACGCAGAAACCGGGCTTGAATCGCCATGGCCTTCTGGTAGAACTCGATTGGAACGACTGTAGTCTCACCACCATGCCAGATGAACTGTACGTCATCGAACTCCTGCAAGGCAGAAGAAATCATCCGTGCCAGCACTGAGAAGCTCATAATCTCGCCGGCCGCTCTCCAATCGTGACAATAGGTGCACCGCAGATTACAGAGGCGCGTCACTTTGATAATCAAACCGAGTCGGCTCAGGGTAGCCTCCTCGTGCTCTGTTCTAAGCTTTGGAGGACCGCTTCTTCTTCCTGGCTGAATTGAACTGCTGGACCCAGCTTCAGCCGCTCGATTGGATCGGTCAGCCAGTGCACCATGATTTCCAAGATCAATTGCGCTGCTTCGTCGGGTGGGTGGGGATAGTCCTTTAAGCTTCTGGCTAGAGCTTGGGCCGTTTCCTTATCAAAGACTTTGTTTGAAAGCTCGGGGGATACCTCTGACATGTTCTCGACCTCAGTACCTGTCGGTTAATTCTATAATGTAGACACACAAACACAGACATAGGTCCGCGTACTCGGACCGTCCGCGAAGCTACTTCAATTTCTAATCGGCTAGGTCAGTATTGCCTCGCCGACCACTGCATCCATTCGCCGCCACTTATTCTCCTCATTCCGCCCACAATAGCACCGAGCTGCTCATCGGAGAGAGAAAAGTCGCCACCAGACTTGGCACGGCCAAGCAACTGGTTCAGCATGGCTTGCTGATCCGTCGGAAGTGACTTGGCCCAAGTCGTAAGGGTCTTCAAGAATGCATCGATCTGCGCTTGAGTGACTGAGGATATGCTCATGAACGTTTCCTTTCGTCAAGCTGACTAGCGGGGAAGCAGGGGAATCCTGGGATTCCGCGGAATCTAATACAGGCAGGATTCCGTGTCAAGAAATTTCGAGCGATCTGAAGTCATCCGATCTTATCAGCACCAATCGAGCGGGTGCGGCTGTTTTGGGTGGACGTGCACGACCAGGCCGTCACTGGCGGATGGCGTACTGTGGGCCGGCCAGCAGGGATTGCTCTGCGTCGCCGCGGCCACCGCCCAAATGAACCCAAGCTGTCTGGCCAGCAGTTCGGCCAACTAGACCGGGTCCGTTCTGGCCATTGCCTCTTTGTCCGGTATTTGCTAAATACGGTACTCGGAAATCGACCATTAATCCTTGGCAGAAATTATGGATCCATCAAACACTCCTTCTATTCGGTCTATCCTGCAGGCGGCTGTCCTTGACGCAGACCAAACGGATCTTTCCTGGATCCAACCTCCGCCGCCGGATTGCGGTTGGACTCTGGCCTTAGACGCGTTGCGGTTCATTACTAATGTGGTTCGACACTTCAAACCTAAACATGTTCTTGAATTTGGTTCTGGACTGTCCACGCAAGTGCTAGCGCGCGCGGCAGCAGATTTGGCGAAGGACTGCAGTATCTCTTCAGTAGATCACGACCCGGAGTTTGGTGCCGCTGCGGCACAAAGCTACCTCAGCCACACTGGAAAAACGTGTCACGTAGCTTTTCAAACTACTCACTTAGTCGCTCGCGAATATGGCGGTAAGTTCGTGCCTGCTTATTTGATCAAGCCTGAACAGTTCGCGTCGAAAATGCCCGTCGATTTGGTACTCATCGACGGCCCTCCCGCGGCGCTTGGAGGGCGGGAAGGAACTCTTTACCAAGCCATGGATTACATGAAGCCAGGGACACTGGTGCTTCTCGACGATTCTGGACGAAGAGAGGAAAGAGCGGCGCTAGCTAACTGGCAAGACATGTTGGGTTCGGCGATCGAAGTCATTGAGCTACCAGGTTTCACCAAAGGAATGGCTGCAATCATTGTGCATGAACCCGTTCGCGGCACTGAACTATGGGCACACCACGTGAACCTTAAACAGCGATTCGCGAATGTGATTACCTCGCGTGGAACGGAGGGCGATCTCGTGACCCTGTGGCCTAGGGCCGAGCTCCATCCCGGGACCGATGGTTAAGTTGATCGTAAGCAGGCTTCCTCAGATCCGCTATTCTTATGCGGGACTCAGTTGTGTAGTTTTCACTTGTCGTGTCTACAAAGTTGGTGTGCGACAAGGAGCTCTCTCGAATACTTCAATGACGTGCCTTGCGCGGAGTTCGTACCGGTGTTCCATCAGACACCTCCGACGTCCCGAGGCGGCTATCTCGATCCGAGCACGTTCATTCGTGAGTAAACGCAGCAAATGATCCTTGGTCGATCGAGGCCCATCCGACAAGACAATCTCATCCTCGCTGAACATTTGCTCATGTGCCCGATGTCGTGGGCCCAGATAGCAAGCCCCACATCCCATGACCTCGAAGACTCGCATCGACGATTGGGTATCGCTGGCGTTCAAGCATTGTTCGGCACCGAGGGCAATTTTTGCGCCGCTGTAGACAATAGGGAGTATCTCGTAATTCAACGGTCCGCGCCGCGGGTCCTCATATCCGCTCGGCGGGAACCAGTTGTTCCACCCGTGTCCGTAAATGTGGAAGAGGAGACCCAACGACCGCGCAACTTCCAAAGCAGGAAAAATCATGCGCTCGATCAACGTGGCGGTCCTGTGCTCGTAGTGGTTCGCGACGAGAACAATATCGGCCGCTAGCGCGGGATCAATGTCCACAGGGCGGTGAAAGTTCGGGTTCATTCCGAACTGCAACACGCTACCCGCCCGTTCGCACGACACATAGCGGATAACACACTCGACTGTGGTTGTAAAAATGTGATCCGCTACCAACGCATACGGTCCGAGGCTGCCGTCGAACCCAATCACCTCACGAGTCCAGAGCGGATCTTCAATGGCCCAATAGTAAAATCGAGATCCATGCGCTTTGAATAGTCCCGTCGCCTCCGGAAAGATCGGTCTGTCCCCGGTAAATCCCTCGAAAAAGACGATGTCGGGAGCCATGTGGGCTCGCAGCCAATCTTGCACGCATAGTACCTGTTCATCTTTCGTTAGAAGCCAGAGGTACTGGGGAAAGTACGTCACGCGGTGGCCAAGATCTTCGAAGCCAGACGCGAGCCCCAACCGGATCACCGGGGCGTCATTTAGAAACAGGATCTCGAGCGTCATCGCCTCACCCAGCGCTCCCTGAGTTTTTGAACCACGCAATGGTTTGCTTGAGCCCGGAGCGCAGATCCCAGCGAGGATCAAAGCCGAGCAAGCGCTTAGACAACGTAAGATCAGCACACCGTCTCTGTACGCGATCCCACGGGCGGAGCGTGCGCGCGACGATTTCAGAACGACTGCCGGTCAGCTCGATTATGGACTCGGCGAGCGTGCGGATGGATATCTCTCTGCCGCTGGCCAGATTGAACGTCTGTCCGATCGCCGCTGGGTTTTCGGCGCATAGGCAGAGCCCAGCCAAAACGTCGTCGACATAGGTGAAATCCCGGGTTTGATTTCCGCTGCCGTGCACCTCAAGTGGAAATCCGGCGAGTGCGCTTGCGATGTAGCGCGGAATGACGTTGCGGTAGTTCCCTGGCCGTTCTCCCGGCCCGTACACATTAAAGAGTCGGACATTGACGGCAGGCAGCGCCCTCAGAAAATGGAAACAGTTCGTATACATCTCGCCAAGTAGTTTAGTCGCCTGATAGGGTGTCTTCGGACGCAACGACGCCTCGGGTTCACGAAGCGGAAGGACGGCTTCCTCCCCATAAACGCAACTTGAAGACGTGTATACGACCCGATCCACGCCGTGATCCGCGGCGTGCGTCAACAGACGTAGCGTTCCCATGCCATTGACGTTGAGGTCCCGCTCAGGGTGTTCCACAGAGTTCTGGTTGGCGAACAGCGCGGCTAGATGAAAGACCAGGCGCGGTTGATGGCTAAAAGCCAGATCCAGATTGCTCTTGTCCTCCACAGAACCTTGGATGAATCTGCAGTCCACTCCCTCGAGGTTCTGAGCCCACCCGGAGCTGAGATCGTCAAGGACGAGTACCGTGCACTGTCGTTGAACGAGATGCCGGACAAGGTGGCTGCCGATAGCTCCGGCCCCGCCTGTGACGAGTACGGTCTTTCCGCTGAAGAAATCGCCCATTTTCACGTATTGCCAGTTAACCTGGACGTACGCTCTCCCGTCCAAGCTTGTAGGCCTCCACCAACTGACCGTACCAGAAGCTAAGTTCCCATCTGTTCCGAAATAGCCTTTCTTGATCTCCTGCAATTGCCGCGCAAAATGACTGCCAAGTGTACTGCCAGAGCCTTCTAAGAAGGTCGCGCTTTAAGCCAGGCCAAGTTTCATAGCTCCAAGGACTCTCGAAGAAGTCAAGACGCATACATCCGCGGCCAAAGAGGACGGCGCGCCGAAGAACCCAGGACTTATTGAGATGTCGTTCGTCAATTAGGTGCTCAACGATTGTGTCTGGTGAAAACCAGCACCGTGAGCCTGCGCGGACGAGTCTTTGCACGAACTCAGCTTCGCTGCCCATGGCATAGTTCTTTCCACACGGGCCGATTTTGACACAGAACCTGTGCCCGAGGTCGAAGACCGACTTCCGAACTGCCATGTTGGGACCAAAAACGTGCCCAGGTCCGATGGGCCCTTCTGTCAGCAGTGGATTGGATATGGTAAAAGTGCAGCCAAGCGGGACACAATTGAGAATCCAATCGGGCGGTGTCTTTTGCCAACGTGGGACTACCCTTCCGGCAAGAATCTCGAATCCGGGATTGGCGTCACACATGGCTCTCATTCGAACAAGCCAGTCTTCGTGTGGCATCGAGTCATCGTCGGTGAAAACCACCAGGTCCCCTTCTACCTCGCCCAGACCTCGGTTCAGCGCAGCATTCTTCCCGAGAGTCGGCTCGAATAGGTAGACCAGTGGAAGCCTACTAAGGAAGGCAGAAACCACCTCTTTCGTCTGATCAGAGCTGTTGTTGTCTATGATAACCAGCTTCCAATCCCCATTCGGTCGTTGAAGGGCACAAAAGGATCCCAGCACTTCAGGCAGTGTCTTGGCACCGTTACGGCTGGCTATCAGGACAGTCAGCATCTTATCGATAGCCCCTCATCCGCTAGTGCAGTTTTTCCAAGCAAAGGGAGCATTAATTACAGACCGATTCAAAAACGGACACAGCGTCTCATAACCTTGCCCCATACAAATGTTCATGACCAGTAGATCTTTAGATCGATTCTGAAAGTACTCACTGACGTTCTTGTGATGGAGAAGATACTCCAACTTCCATACTTCAGGTTCAATCTTGAGCACCTCCAAAGTTTCTCTCCTCCATGACCGGGGCCGGTGCGTTCCGCTCGACGCCGGAAGTGCTCCAGGACGAGATCGGCTGAGATATTCCGGCCATTTCGTCGTCGGGCGAGACCTCGACGTGTACTAGATTTCGCATTCTCACCCAATATGGGCGGGCTCGATGTAGTGCTTCGGGATGGATTGTCGGCAATCCGG
>CAWBIY010000004.1:0-28609 GCA_963788915.1 uncultured Acidobacteriota bacterium
ACTGCGTCCAAATGGCTCGCTCCAACTTCTCCACCGCCGCTCGCTGCGACGCCGGCACTATGTGGGTATAGATCTCCGCGGTTGTGCTCAATCGTGCATGCCCGAGCTGGGCCTGTGCAGTCTTGAGCGATTCGCCGAGATCGCTGAGCAACGTCGCGTGCGTGTGGCGGAAGCTATGCCATGAGATTGACGGCAAGCCTGCGCGCTTACAAGCGGGCTTTAGGACGCGCCCCAACAGATTATGCGAGTCCAGCGGCGTGCCCTTCCTGCTGGCAAAAACAAACGCCTCAACAGATGCTGCCTGTTGAGACCAATGAGGCCACTTGTCTGGTTTGCGCGTTAATCGTCCAACTGGATGCAGTGATGGGAGGCGTCGGTGTACGAGGCAGTGGTCAGGCGTCTTTGATTTCGCGGAGACGTCCACTGGTGACGTTGTAGACGAAGCCGCGGACAGCGACACTCTCGGGAATCCAGGGATGGGTGCGGAGTTTCTGCAATTGCTGGCGGACATTTTCTTCGATGTTTTGGAAGGCGTAGAAGAAGGCAGGAGTAACAGCGGCCTTTCCGGTGCGATTCTGGATTCTGGTGCGCAAGTCCTGCTCGCTGGTGTGCATCAAGCCGCAATCGGTGTGATTGATGACCATGATTTCCTCAGTGCCGAGCAGATAGTGTGATACTACCAGCGAGCGCAGAGTGTCCTCCGTCACGATGCCCCCGGCATTGCGGATGATGTGCGCGTCTCCCGTTTTCAGACCCAAGGTGCGAATCGAAAGCCGGGTATCCATACAGGTCAGGACCGCGAGCTTGCGCTCGGGACGCGGGGTCAGTTTGCGCAATTCATGGGTGCGCGAGTAGATTTCGTTTGCTGCGAGTACTTCGTCGATGACGCTCATGGCTGGCACAGTTTAACCTAGCCCTATCCGAGACGCTCAATGAGGACAGTCAATTGGCACAAGTCCTGATTAGCCCCAACTGCGTCTTGGACGCGTCGCTAGTGCCAGAAACTTGTCTAGAGTCCTCTGCTTTGCCAGTGTGATTGCGGGATTCGGTTCGGCAAGCTAAGGCCGATATACGACATGGCGTTTCGTGCCCGACGATTAGCATGGCTCCGGTACTGGCGATCACTAGTGTGGTGGCAAGGACCTCATGGTAACGGTTCTTTGACCCCGTTGGAGAGTTTTCTAAACCATTCGTCACCGGGCCGAGCCGAATCCCTATTTCCATTTCAGGAGCATAGGGATGAACACGGATAAAAAGCTGTGGCGAAATCGGAAAGCGAAGAAGGAACTAGCGCGACGGTTGCAGTCGGAGAACCCAGGTCTGGAGGTAGTCCATCCCCATGCCGCGGGAATCGATGTCGGTAACGGAGCTCACTACGTGGCGGTGCGACCGGACCGTGATCCGCAACCGGTGCGTCGCTTCGAGTGCTTCACTGCGGATCTATATCGCTTAGCCAACTGGTTGCAGAGCTGTGGCGTGCAGACCGTGGCCTTGCCGTCCACCGGTGTCTATTGGATTCCCCTGTATGCCATTTGGGAACAGCGCGGGTTCGAGGTTTATCTGGTCAACGCGCGGCATACCAAGAATCTGCCTGGACGGAAGAGTGATGTGCAGGAAAGCCAGTGGCTGCTGAAATTACACACCTACGGATTGCTGAATAACTCGTTCCAACCACCTTGCAAGATTCGCACCCTGCGGACCTACTGGCGGCAGCGGTTACAACACGTCACCGGAGCGGCGACCTGTGTGCAACGCATGCAGAAAGCACTGACGCAAATGAATATTCAGCTGGCCAATGTGATCAGCGATTTGAGCGGGGTGACCGGGCAGCTGATTGTGCGAGCCATCGTGGCCGTGGAACGCGATCCGCGGAAGCTCGCCGAACTCAGTCACCCGCGGATTCAAGCCAGCCGCGCCGAGATTGCCAAAAGCCTGGAGGGCAACTGGCGCCGGGAACTGATCTTCGTGTTGCAACAGGAACTCGAGATGTATGACACCTACCAGCGACGAGTTGCCGAATGCGACCAGGAATTGCAGAAGCACCTGCGCTCTTTTTCCGATAGTATCCCGGCACCCGTGAAAGAAGCACTGCCCACGAAAAAGAAGAAAAAACAAAACAAGAATAATCCGCACTTCCATCTCGCCGATGAACTGCAGCGCATCACCGGAGTGGATCTGACGCGCATCGATGGCGTCGATGTGATGGTCGCGCAAACGGTCATCAGTGAAGTGGGACTGGACATGAGCCCATGGAGAACGGAGGCGCACTTTGCTTCCTGGTTGGGAGTCTGCCCCGACAATCGCATCAGCGGCGATAAAGTGCTCGCGCGAGGAACTCGTCATGTGCTCAACCGCGCGGCCACCGCGCTTCGGCTGGGAGCCTCCACGCTACTAAGAAGCCAAACCTACCTCGGAGCACAGTACCGACGCTTACGCAGCAAGCTCGGCGCTCCGAAAGCCATCACCGCCATGGCTCATCGCTTGGCTCGGCTGGTCTATCGCATGCTCAAGTATGGTCAGCAATACGTCGACAAGGGTGCGGAATACTACGAGCGAAGAAACCGCCAACAACAAATCGAGTTCCTCCGAAAAAAGGCCGCCCACCTCGGCCTACAGCTCGCACCAGCTCATCCTTAATCAAGAAGTTTCTGGAGAGTCAGGTTACCAGACAAGTCCAGTCCCAGTACTTCAAGTTTCCGACCGCGTTTATCGGGACTTATCGTGCTGTCAAATGGCCCAAATCATGCGTCGGGCGAGCTGTCAGAAAGAACGCGCCGGAAGGTGGCGCAGGTGACGCGAGGACAATCACGCTCGCCACCGGATGGCGCAAACATCGTTGCTAGGCTTAGAGATCCACTTAGCCGACGCTTATGCGAGTGGCGGCTGTTGTTCCCTTAACCTCTGATATCGGCAATCCTTTGCCAACTGAATCGTAGCTGGGAGGCCAGAGTTTGAAATCGAAGAAACCTTTGTAGGTTTTGCCGTCGGAAGCGACTTTGTCCGTTTCGTCGACGGTGAAGATGCTCAAGATGCTGCCGTCAGAGTTAAACATCAATCCGACATGGTGCAGCTTAACGGTGCAGTCATCCACTTCCTTCCATACGCCGAAGCAGATATTCCCACCGTTAGGCGGAAGAAATGCATTTTCAAATTCGGTTCCGTCCGCATGCCAGGTCTTGAAGGATTCGAGAAACTGGAACGGCGTGGGTGGGTAAGGCCCTCCGGGAGGAAAATTGTCATCGGAAGTTCCAGTGTAAATCACGTGCCACAAACCTACGATGCTAGCCTTCCCGTTCCCTTCTTCCTCCGAGTGTGAGTTGACGAAAGGTATTGCCGGCGCGGCCGCGGCTTTGTAAGGAACAGCGCAACCAGCATTGGCGCCGGAGGCGGCAAACAGAAGCCCCAAGCCTACCAATGCAGCCAGAACGGAGAACCGCCCGCTCCAACGCGTTCGAAAGATTTTGCTAGTAATTTGATACATTGGCTTCTCCTCGATTTGCTGATTTCTTGCGTTCTCTATTTTTGCTGCCCAACCTCCGGGACGCTGAGGTGTGAGGTGCGCAATTTGCACGAGTGGCCTGATGGGCGCAATGCCCTGATACTCATTTCGCAATCAATTTCTAGTCATTTAGTAAGTATATGGCTCACCTGGATTTAGGACAGCGGTGATCGGACTTTTGGATTGACCTCGAATATTTCTGGATGCTAGCATCGGCGACCGCATCTAGTCAGGAGTGAACGCATGCACCCCTCCGTTCGAAGGGAAGCACCGTTCCCCGCGCCGCGAGCCCACCGAATTGAGTTTGACCGCTTCGAATTGGATTTGCGTTCCGGCGAGCTGCGCAAGAGCGGCCGTCGTGTCCGATTACAGGCCCAGCCGTTTCAATTGCTGACGATGCTGCTGGAGTATGCGGGCGAGGTGGTGACACGAGAGGAGGCGTGCCAAAACTTATGGCCGAACGACACGTTTGTCGATTTCGACCACAGCTTGGCCGAGGCGATAAGCAAGATTCGGGAGGCCCTAGGCGATTCCCCAGAGAATCCCAAATACATCGAGACGCTTCCCAAAAGAGGCTACAGGTTCATCGGAAAGATCACACCCGAAGCACCGGTGGTCATGCCCGTTCCGGAAGCTCAGGAGCGTATCGAACTCCAGCCAGCTTCTGCGCCGGCTACTGGAGAAAACGGGGATTCTACCCGGACAAAGACGGTCGGAAAAACGCGCCGGTTCACTCGGCAAGCGGCGTCCGGCGTCGCTTTGGTGGCCGTCGCAATAGCCACTTCCGCCTCATGGTTCTTCTACGAGAGACCTCATCCTCTCACCGCTAAGGACACCATCGTCCTGGCGGATTTCACAAACGCGACAGGCGATCTCGTCTTTGATGGCGCTCTGCGACAAGGACTCTCCGTCCAACTGGAACAGTCCCCATTCTTGAGCATCCTCTCGGACGAGCAAATCCAGGAGACCTTGGAACGGATGGGCCGTAAACCTGATGCAAGGCTCACGCCTGAGATTGCCCGAGAGGTTTGTCAGCGCACTTCCAGCGCCGTCGTTCTGGATGGCACGATTGCGCAAGTCGGTTCACGGTACCAACTCACCCTGAGAGCCTCCAATTGCGTGGACGGGAAATCCATCGCCAGCGATGAAGTTTTGGCAAAGGACAAGGATAGTGTCTTGGATGCTCTGAGTATGGCATCTTCGGACATCCGCAAAAAGCTCGGCGAATCGCTCGCCTCGATTCAAAAATATGACGCGCCACTTCAGCAGGTGACCACTTCATCCCTCGATGCTTTAAGGGCACTCAGTCTTTCTGTGCAACATCCTATGGATTCCGGACTTCCATTTCTCAAGCGCGCAGTCGAACTGGACCCCCACTTTGCTTTTGCCTACGTCCAATTGTCGGCTGTTTACGATGCACTTGGTGAGAGTGAGTTGGCGTCCGAGTGCGCTCAGAAAGCCTTTGACAATCGCGTGCAGGCAAGCGAACGTGAGCGCCTGCTCATCATCGAAATGTACTATTATGCTACTTTAGGCGATATAGACCGGGAGCTGAGTGTCTATCCGCTCTGGCAGCAGACTTATCCCCGAGAGGCCGGACCATGGGTCGATTCGTCTGCCACCCACGTCTTACTGGGAGATTACGACCGCTCGCTTCAGGAAGCCCAGCAAGCCGTACGGTTGGCCCCCAATTCGTACGTCCCCTATTTGAACGCGAGCACTGCCCTACTTTGTCTGAACAGGCGAGAGGAAGGAGAACAGCTGACACGGCGGGCTCTGGGGCGCGGCCTTGATGCGTCTGCATTGCACCTTCTCCTCTATCAAATCGGGTTTCTGGAAAACAATGAACAGGAGATGAGGTCGCAACTGGCTCCGCTCTCGGGGACACCGGACTCCGGTGCCGCTCTCGCGCTATTCGCTCAATCGCGTACAGAAGCTTACGCGGGTCGTTTGAGAAGTTCTCTGGAATTATCAAACAAGGGGGTGGAAATTGCGCGCAGAGTACACTTCAATGAATTGGCCGCGCAAGGAAAGATTGCCGATGCGCTGCATGAGGCCGAGTTCGGTGATCCTGGCATGGCGAGACAAGCTGTTACCACGGCACTTACGATCTCTTCGGGACGCAGGGCTAAGCTGCTTACTGCCTTGGCCTTAGCGCGCTCAGGAGATATAGCGCGCGCCCAAGCGCTTGGGGACGAATTGGAGAGGCGATTTCCTTCCAACACGTGGATGCAGAGATACTGGCTGCCCACGATCCGCGCTTCGATTGAACTCTACCGGAAGAATCCTGCAAAAGCCCTTCTCGTTTTGCGAGACGTTTCCTACGAGCTTGGCGATATGAGCATTGTGGGCGATAACCTATACCCCGTGTACATTCGCGGGCAGGCATACCTGGGGACTCATGAAGGGAAGGAAGCGGCCGCTGAATTTCAGAAGTTTTTGGACCATAGCGGCATTGTCTTGAATTCTCCTTTGGGCGCGCTGGCGCGCTTAGGTTTGGCACGGGCTTATTCGCTGCAGGGTGACAAGGCGAGAACTCTCAAGGCCTATCAGGACTTCCTCGCAATATGGAAAGACGCTGACCCCGGCCTGCCCATCTTGAAGGCAGCGAAAGCCGAGTATGCCAAGTTGCAGTAGTGAATTCCGGTTTTGCTCGAAGAAATCCGGCTTAGTGCCTGGTTTTGTCGGATTACCGGACAAGTCCAGTCCCAGTACTTCAAGTTTCCGATACCGCGTTAGATCAGGAGCTGAGTTCGCGTAGACTCTTTCCCTATGTGTTCTTGCATCTATGAAGGCATCGCCACTACCCGCAGTTTACAGCCGAAATCGTTAATCTTGCAGCGGCCTCGGCACTTCGACGACTGCCGAGTTTCGAATTTGATGTCTGTCGCTTGAGTGGGTGTGCAATTCGCCACCGAAAGCGAATTCCAGACGAGCCGTCTATTTCGCTTTTGAGTTGTAGACAAAGTCAACGGTCTGCTCTTGGCCGGAGACTACGGTGATTTCCTGGTTCCGTGTGCCGTAGGTCTCGTGCCAGGCAGTCAGCGTATACTTGCCTGGTGGGAGATCAGGCAAAGTGAATTGGCCATCTTCAGCTGTTACCGCGAAATAGCTAGTATCTAGGACGGCAAAATAAGCTCGCATCCAGGAGTGCAGGTTACATTTTACTGGTATGAACTCCGGCTTACTGAATGAGGACGAAATGGGCGGGCTGCCCTTTAACTGAACCTTGTTCCATTCTCGGTTGGTGACTGGCATTGGGTGAATATTGTGCGAAAACGGGTCGCTATTGATTACGACCACCTCCTGTTGCACTTGAAAAGCCAGCACGCGAGTGGTGTAGTGGCAATTCTGTTGGTTCAGGCTTACATGCGTTGTAGGAGTGGAGGATTTCGTGGGCGCGCCGGAGGAAATGAATACGACCACATTTTTCAGCGTATTACCGGGACCCGTGACCGTATCCTCAGTCATGCGCTGCTTGGGGTTCAATTTGACACAGTCAGGCTGCTTGGACATGTCGATGACTTGTGATTTCGGGATGCTGCCCGCCAGAGTCACCTTTCCAGAGATTGTGCCGCCCGTTTGCCCTGCGGCACTGACCACAGGAATGCCGAACAGAGACAGGATTGCCAAGCATATTCTCGCTCGTCGCATCGTAATCTGCCTCCTTCTTACGTAACTGACCTGGAAGCCCGCTCGAGCTTTCATTTGGATTCTACGGTCGCTCCATCTCCTCAAGGTTGAAATGTTCTTAGGGTTGATGTGTCAGTCAGGACTATCGCTTGACGGCTTCCCAAGCCACGGGTTACTCGGAAGCAATTATACTTGCCTGGTAAGTCGGGTAACGTTGGACGTCCAGTTTATAATTGGCCAACTTGAGGTGTTCTGACTCGATGAGAGAACTATCGTGTTTCGCGCTAGCCCTACTGTTCTCGATCGCCGCATCGGGCCAATCATCGGAAACGAACGCTCCGCAAACCGTTGAAATCGCCAGCGGCACTCTTCGCCTGAAAGCTCTCTTATGGAAACCTGCGGGCCACGGTCCATTTCCCGCCGTCGTGTTCAATCACGGACGTAGTTACGGTCCTCAGCAGCACACTCACATGCTCACGATCACCGAGGCAGCCCAAATACTCGGCCCGGTCTTTGCTAAACATGGCTACGTCTTCCTTTATCTCTTCCGCCGCGGTGAAGGTCTTTCAGCAGACCAAGGGGCGTTCATCGGGGATATCTTGGAGCGCGAGGAAGCCGCCAAGGGAGTGGAAGCCCGCAAGCAATTGCAATTCGTTCTAATGACCACAGACCATCTCGACGATGCCCTTGCAGGTTTGTCGTTCCTGAAAAATCTGCCGGAAGTAGACGCCCACCGCGTCGTGGTTGCAGGGCATTCCTTCGGCGGCCAGCTCACCTTGCTCGAAGCCGAGCGTGACCCCTCCATTCGCGCCGCCGTCACATTTGGAGCTGCTGCTGCCTCTTGGGACGGCTCGGCCGAACTTCGCGCGCGTTTGCTGGCCGCGGTCGGCAGGATAACTGTTCCCGTCCTTCTCATTCACACGGCGAACGACTACTCCGTGACGCCAGGTAAGTCCATGGCCGACGAGTTCGCCCGGCTCTCTAAGCCCTACAAACTCAAGATGTACCCGCCAGTCGGTCAGACCACAAGTGACGGCCACAATTTCCTGTACACCGATGTTGCACTATGGGAGGAGGATGTCTTCGGATTTCTCGACCAGAAAGTCAAACATTGACGCTGCTACCAATGAGGGAGTCGATCGTTGCGGTGGCTCCTTGCACTGACCCTTACCTCGACTCGGTCCGAATCCAATGTTCTGAGCTAAATTTGACCTGTCCTCCCACAGAGAAAGGCTACTATTGCAGCCCAGCTGGCTTTGAGATTATGCGCGAGTTGGTGGCTAAACTTCGGGCCGCCAAATAAAAGAGACCTGCCGTCAAAATCCCAGTTGTCCGGTTGCCGCGTGAATCAGGAGTTGAGGCGCCTTCATTGGCACGGTAGAGTCTTGGCCGTGTTCACCCTTGCCCTCTACTGTTTATAGATTTTGCCGTCTTTCATCACGAATTGGAGGGTTTCCAGCAGCCGGACGTCGCTGAGCGGGTCGCCCGTTACGGCGATGATGTCAGCATATTTGCCTGGCTTGATCGAGCCAAGTTCACTGGAATGGCCGAGCAGATCGGCGGCGTTGCTGGTTGTCGCTTGAATGGCCTGCATGGGAGTCATGCCGTACTTGACCATGAAGGCAAATTGTTTAGCACCATCGCTATAGGGACAAACGCCGGCGTCGGTACCAAACGACATTTTTACCCCGGCCGTGACGGCCTTGTGAAAGTTGTCGAACTGAACTTGGGCGAGGTGGGCTTCCTTTTCCAGCATATCCTTGGGTACTTGCCCGGTTCTTCCTTGCTCCTGGACGCACTCGTCGTCGTAGATGTCCATATCGAGATAAGTACCGTGCTGTTTGGCGAGAGCGATGCCCTCGTCGTCGATCATGGTGGCGTGTTCAACTGACGCTACACCAGCGCGGATTGCGTTCTTGATGCCTTCGGGTGAGTGCGCGTGCGATTCGACGCGTAGACCGAAATGGCTGGCTTCATCGACTGCAGCCTGCAACTCCTCCGGCGTGAATTCCTGCGACTTGGGATAGCTGCCGTGCGTGAGCACGGCGCCGCTGGAAAGAACCTTGATGTGGTCCACTCCGTCATGTGCCAGCTTGCGAACGACCTGCCGCACCTCCCACGGTCTGTTGGCCTCGCCGTAGCGCATATCCCACGGCAAGGTGATGTCCGGAGCAAGGCCCGTTACCGCGCCAGCCCCGCCGGTGATGGTCACATAGGCGCCGGCTACAAACATGCGGGGACCGATGGTGTCGCCACGATTGATGGCGTCCCGGAGAGCAATATCACTGAGGGCTCGAGGGGTGCCCACGTCGCGCACCGTGGTGAAACCCGATTCGAGCATGGCACGGGCATTGGGCACCGACTCCAGCGTGAGCTGCGCAGCGGTCTTCCTGAAAACATCCAGGTCCTTCGAATCTTGCGCGCCACTAGCGACATGGGTGTGACAGTCGATGAGACCGGGTAGGACGGTCATTTTGCCGAGGTCGATGATTTTGGCGTTGGACGGGATTGTTACGTTGTTGCCGACTGCCTCGATTTTGCCGCCGCGGATAAAAATGGTCTGGCCCACCGATCGTCAGCTTTTGCTCCTTGAAAATTTCGTTCCCAAATGCCTGCACAGTGCTAATCTTTTGACTGTGGATCATGTTGCGGGATCAGATTGAGTACAACGAGTTCTGTCGTCGTGGACAGAAGCAGCAGAAAAGCAGTGACGCCTGTGCGGGGATGCGGCGTGGCTGCGCGAATCTGTGCTGGATGACCGACCCGGCATTCGATTCCCAGTTCTTCCATGAGATTCAAAAACCACTGCATCGATCCCGTGGCTTCGATGCCCACTCGCGCCGGGCGTGGTAGCGAGGAATAAAACTCCCGCACGTTGTCGCCTTCGTGCTGGAGAGTCACCTCCCGTACCTCTCCCGTTGTGGTGTCCAACATCGCCAACGTTTGCTGGCGAGCGTGCAAATCACATCCTATAATTCGCATCTCGGCCTCCTTCGGTCCGAGCACTGTAGGGTGCACACCGAACAGCTTACTCGGGCCGTCGCGAGGCCGGCGTCGTTATGGCATCAATCGGAAACTTGAAGTATTGGGACTGGACTTGTGTGGAGTCGAGGTGTGGCGCGGTGGTTTAGGTGGAGCCTATCGGTTGCCGACCCTTTCGTCTGTCGGTGCCTCACTAGTCCCACCTTGCTTCCGTTTCCACACCCCGCTCATCGAACCGGACGTGCGGATTTGCCGCATCCGGCTCTCGGAGAAGACTCACGCAATCGCCATAGCCATTGCCTGTGACGCTGTCTGCAACTTCTGAAAACAACTTGGGAGTTGTCAGGCTCATCGCCAATCTCCCTTTCGTCGTCGCTTCTTGCGTCCGCCTTCAACTAAGGCCCCTTCCCTCCACCGGAATTACCCAGGCTTCATCGGTACTACGAGCCTCTCCGCCATCCCAAACGGCCAGGCCGGTCTCTCACGAGTTGCCAGTTGATCCGAACCGCGATCACCGCTGGGACTTCCCGTGTTGCGTATGGTCCCCTTTTGCCTGCATGCCGTCGCCAATACCCCGGCAGGTCGGATGGAATTTATTCGCTCGTACTCTTCCATTCGCTTCGGCCTTCCCCGAAACCGGGGTGGGTCGGCTCCTGCATCACTATTTTCGGGGCCTGTCCGAGTAGAGGAAAGCACGACGGGCTGTAGGTGTTCCTTGGCTGTGTCCGCCGTTTCCAGCTGCGTGCCCGTCTAGGTTCACCATGGCGTCCTCGGCTCTCCCCCCTCGCAGACCCCACCGTGCAGATTTACCGCAGCGGGTTCCTCAAACGTGACTCCCCGCACCACTCCAAGAATGCTGGATACGCGGTATCAACAATGGGTGTGACCGTAGGATGGCTGCATATTTCTCCCAGATCATCCCGTTTCCACGAGTGCGCCGGCTGAGCCACTTTCGCCAGATAGGTCGGACCTCCCGAAAGAACCGGCAGAGACTCTGGTAGTTCGTCGGTCGTCCGTAATACTGGTAGTGGCCCCGGAGTTTGGCATTGAGGGTTTTCTGCTGCTCCTCCACAGGCATGTGGCGGTTCTCCTGGCACCATTCAGCTATCGCCGTCAGGCCCCGTCGAAACCGTTTCTTCATCGTTCTCACATGCACGGTGAATTTCCCTCTCCGGCTGCGGGCACAGACGTGTGTGTAGCCAAGGAAATCAAACGTGGCAGGTTTCTTCCCCTGTCTCTTCGCTTTCTCCTCTGCATACCGTCCGAACTCTAACAGCCGCGTCTTTTCCGGGTGGATCGTCAAACCGTATTTCGCGAATCGCTTCGGTAAGACCTCCATCACCCTTTCTGCGTCCTCCTTGTATTGGAAGCACAGCACGGCATCATCGGCGAAACGAATCTCATGAGCGGCGCCCCTTAGTCGGGGCTTCACTGCGTTCTCGAACCATTCATCGAGCACGTAGTGCAGGTAAATATTGGCCAAGAGCGGACTGATCGTCTGTCCTTGTCCCGTACCTGTTTCGCTCACGAGCAGCCTGCCTTCTTCAATGACGCCAACCTGTATCCACTTCCGTATCAATCGAAGTACGCTTCTGTCGCGGACTCGCTTCTCGATCATTCCCATGAGTTGTTTCCGCACGATGGAGTCGAAGTACGCGGTAACATCAATTTCCAGGACCCATCCCGTGGGTCGAGTGCAGATGACCCGCCCCACTTCGTCCAACGCTTGATGCTGCCCTCTTCCGGGTCGGAACCCGTACGAGCAGTCGAGAAAATCCTGCTCATAAATGGCATTCAGTATTTCGACCATCGCCTTCTGCACGATCTTATCCTCCAGGGCGGGAATCGAGATTGGTCTCTGCTTCCCGTTTTCCTTGGGGATATAGACTCGGCGCAACGGTTGGGCCTGATACTTGCCATTCTTGAGCCTCTTATGGAGAGTTTGGATGTTTCTCGCGGCGTCCCGTTCGTATTCCTCGTACGTGACGCCATCCACTCCCGCGCTGGCTTTCTTTCGTAGTCCTCGAAATGCCGCATACAACGCTTCGGGCGTGATCATGTGAGCGATCGAGTAGAATTGTCGTCTTGCATCCTCCTTGGCTAGTTCGGTTAGTCTGTCGATTTGTGTGGACATAGTTGCTCGAGTTCTGTGTCTCGCCTATGTTTCCTGCAACAGATACGTCACCTTGTTTCCCCCTTCCCTCCAGTGGATACCGTGGCCGCTCCTTTCGGAAGCCCTGCGGTTCTCCACCTTCACAGGTACTACGGGGTCGTAAGACTGCTCTTCCATCCATCCTCGGTCGCCTACGGTCTCCCTTGGCAGCCGTCTTACCACTCTTGCGAGCGGAGATGGGGAGCTCTCCTGGGTTCATGGGAAATCCCTTTGGAAACATGCCCTGAGCTAGCGACTCCGGCGATCCCGGGCCGCCCATTGCGATTGCGGTCGTACCCGGATGCTGCCTTCCGCTGCTGAGACGGCGTCGGCATCGCAACGTTGTGAGATTTCGGAGCTGAAACCTTCACGGCCTGCTTCCTTGCTGTGTACGCTTCGCACCCACCAGTCGCCCGGTGAATGGCAACACTCGCTACCGGCCTGCTCGCTAGCTTTGACCGGACGGGGCTTTCACCCGTTGGATCTCCTTAAATGGTTTCCCCTACTTCGTTACTGGTTCCTCCATTTCCACGCTTATCCCAGCGCGACTCAGCGTTCACTCACGTTACGGCCTGCACGCTCGCCAAGTCGCCTAGCGACTCTCTACACCAGAGGCTTCAGCAGTCTCGTTGCCTCCACTGCTGCTCTGATTGCTACCGGGTGGAGCGAACCAGTTCCCGGGCGGGTTTACTCCCGCTGTGGACCACCGCCTTTTCACGGCGCACCCGGTAGCCCGACTACTCAGGACTTAGCCCGGTCAATGCAGGCTCTGGCGCATGTTAGCCCCACCAAATAGTGGTCGAGCTCATTAGTGGGAGTGCAGTTGACGGGCAAGGAAAAGCGTGTCATATTCCCGCCTCCTCGGTCATCTCGCCACCTGGCAATCCTAACCCCAGCCATTGCCTCGGAGGTTTTTATGTCCAGGCTCAATATCCTTCGTGTGGCTCTGGCGCTGAGTGCACTGCCGTTCGTAGCAACTGGCCAACAACCAGGTACCCCGAGCGAAATCGTGGACAGGGTGGTGGCGCAAGAGCAGTCGGAAATTATGTTACTGCGCCAATACGCACCCTTGGTGGAAACGTATATTCAATATCTCCGTCCGGATAAGCAGCTGGGAACGGTTCCGGATGGGGACAAATACTTCCTTGGTCGGGCCAAGCTAGCGAAGGGAGTGGAGTTGGAAGCACTGGAATATGACACTGGGCTAAAGACCAAGTTGTCCGAAGATTGGCGGGAATTCGTCAGGATAGGTTTTGTTCCGGGCGGCTTCCTACAGATGATCTATCTGGACACGTCTGGCTTCGATCGTCAGCACTACAAGTTCGAGTACATCCGCCGCGAATTTTTGGGCGAAGTTCGCTGCATGGTCTTTGACGTCGCGCCCCTGAGGAAGAACGACAAAGGACGTTTCGTCGGACGTATCTGGGTGGAAGATCAGGATTACCACATCGTGCGCTTTAATGGCTCCTACGGTGAGTCTTTCCTGCTCAGCAACTACTTCAATTTCGATAGCTGGCGGACAAACATCGGGACGAACCTATGGCTCCCATCTTTCGTGTACACGGAACAAGGGAATGTGCATGATCCACAGACAACGAGACTGGCATACAAGCCGTTCCGGGCGCAGACCCGGATTTGGGGCTATCACCTTGGGCACGCTGGAGAAGAACAAGAACTAACGAAGTTGCTGGTTGAGGCGCCGAAGGCGGTAACGGATCTGACGGAAAACGCCAACGACTACTCGCCACTTCAAGAGGAGCATGCTTGGGAGCAGCAGGCTGAAACGAACGTCACGGACCACCTCGAGCGGCAAGGCTTGTTGGCGCCGCATGGGGAAGTGGATAGAGTGCTGGAGACGGTGGTCAACAACCTGCAGTTGACCAACAGTCTGGACATCCAGCCGGAGGTTCGCTGCCGCGTGCTAATGACCTCAACGCTGGAGTCATTCACCATCGGCCACACGATCGTGTTGAGTCGTGGATTGGTAGACGTGCTTCCTGACGAGGCCAGCCTCGCGGCTATCCTGGCGCACGAGCTGGGCCACATCGTGCTCGCACATGGCATGAACACCGAATTTGCGTTCTTCAACAGCCTGCAGGTCAAAGAAAGAGACACGTTCCGCCACTTTGAATTTGCTCACACAAGGGCAGAGGAACAGGCTGCGCAGAAGAAGGGCAACGAACTGATGAGGAACTCTCCGTACAACGAAAAATCTGACAGAGCACGACTCTTCCTCGAAGCCCTCAAGAACCGGTCGAAAGGCATCCCCAATCTTGTCAGTCCGCACCTGGGCGACAGAGTCCCGACAAACTGGACCATCGCAACCGCAGCGTCGTCTGCACAGCAGTCCGATGCGGGGCCAGCGGCCAATGCGATGGTTGCGCTGCCGCTCGGCGGACGCATTAAGGTCGACCCCTGGAGCGATCAGCTGCAAATGGCCAGGTCCAAGCCTGAAGCCGCCATGAGCGAAGCCGAGAAGATGCCTTTCCAGATCACTCCCTTCGTTCTCTACCTCACCCGCCAAGAAAATAACTCTGCGACACAACCTGCTAGTGGCGTCGCAGCGAAGCTGGATGCCAACGCAAAACCCTAAGGTACCCTGCTGGCTCGCTTCGTCGGCTTGGCGGAACTAACCGCCTAGAATCCTGATTGACGCGCTAACCGCTGAAGTTGATTTGGGCGAACGGAACTTTACCGGTTTCCCGACTTAGACATAAACAACGATCAATGCACCCAGTCTGGCTCTTCGCGAACGGGAATGTATTCGGGGCGAAATCTTAGCCGAATTCCTTTGTGTTGCTGTGCAATCAATAGCCTCTTCAGGGTTCCACAGAGAGGACTTCGCTCAAAGAGATGCTCCAGCGATGCCACCCTCATTGCTCCAAAGCAATTTCGCGAATGTCCTAGGGCAACGACGGCTCAAGCTCGCACATGAAATCATGAAGTGTCCAGTAGAGGGGCACTTGATGACCATGCATTCATTTAGTTCGTTCAACCAAGCGCAGGCCATTGCCGACAGTTACGCTGGCGCCACCAAGCGCACCATGTACGTGGTCTATGAAGCGCATGAGTTCTATGTAGCCACGGAAGAAGACTTGAGCACCTTCTTCATCGGACTATCGGAAAATCAGATCCGCTACTGCACGGCGGAGAAAACGGGATAGCCAGGCCAGCGTATCCGCACTTGCCCCCGACCCCGAGCGTCTCGCATGGCCATTGGCTCTCCCAAGAAAAACGGAGCAGATTGCGGCGCAAGTCCTGATTAACTCGGTAACCGGAAACTTGCCTCAATGTCCGGTTACGCGACTTACCAGATTTAGCAACGACGCCGGAGCATTCACCGTTGAGCCAACTGTGCTTCTAACTCGTAGAGACTATTTATTCTGTTCGCATGTGCAGAGTACACGTTTCTGCGGTCGATAAGTATTGCCCTCAATCCGGCCGCAACTGCTCCGCTGAAGTCCTCATCTGGCTCGTCTCCAACATGCACGATGTGGTCTGGCTTCGCTCGAAGGCGGCGAACGGCTTCGTGAAAGATGCGCGGGTCGGGCTTTTCAATGCCAATATCGGATGACGAGATAACGGCATCAAGAAGATTCGACAGATTCATTTCATGGCAGAAGGAGCCCAGTCCGCGATGCCAGTTCGAGACCACGGCTAATCGTAAGCCCCGCCGTTTTAGCGCATGCAGAACTGGTTGCACATCGACGTACAACTCAAGACACGCTGAACCGAAGATGTCACGCATAGCAGCCGCGTGAAGTTCGCTCTGGCTGGCACTGGTACCGCTCACCTGGAATTGCTCGAAAAGTCGATTCGTAAACTGAGTCCAGAAGAGCCGTTTTTCTTCATCAGAGGATTCTGGTTTGTACGCTGCGCCGTAATAGTCGAAGACGTCGTATAGAACACGGCGGTCCCACGGAGCCGAGTGCAGGTCTTGAGAAACGAGATACCCTGAAAACAGCCTTCCACGCCCCGCATGATGGCGATGATTTGCCAACGTTCCGTACCAATCGAAGGTTAGCGCTTCGATTTTGGCTGTCATTGCTTTCCCGACGAGGTGAATCTTAGCTAATCTGACAGAAGACTTGGGGTCACGGGAAGCTCAAAGCAGCTCACCTGCCTGATTAACGCTAATCGGAAACTTGAAGTACTGGGACTGGACTTGTCCGGTAATCCGAAGACTTATCGGGACTCAGCCAAGCGTGGGGCAGTGGTCAGCTACCGATGAGGCTTTTGTAAGCAGCGATTCCCAGCCGCCAGCCGCTTGCGACCTTAGCGGCTGCTTGCCGAGGAGAAGCACTGTAAGAAATGACAGTTGGGCACTCGCGAACCATCCACGATCCTAGCGTTCCAGCGAAAATAGGTGAGTTCCAGGAAAGCTATGTCCATCATGGACAATTCGAGTCGTATTGCCGGCTCATTTTTTATCTCTGTCCCGGTGCGTTTGGCTTGGCTCAGCCTGATCGTCCTGATTTGCAGCTCTCCCACTTCGGCACAAACGGAACAATCACCTGCCCGTCTGGTTGTGGTGAACGATCCACCCAATTCCCCCACACCCAAGATGACTATCGACGCGTCAGAAGATCTGCAGAAAGTGCCCGGAACTATTACCGGAAGCGTGGTTGGCCAGGATGGAATAGCTGTGGCCGGAGCCAATGTGAAGCTCTCGCAAGAGAGTCGGTCGGTCAGCCGGGAAGTTACGTCCAGCGAAGAGGGGCAATTCACGTTTACGAACGTAACGCCCGGATCGTTTCAGCTGGTGATCACCTCGGAAGGCTTCGCAGCCCATACTTCCACAGGGGAACTGCACTCTGGGGAAAACTTCACGGTGCCGCAGGTCTCGATGGTTCTTGCGACAAACGCTACTGAAGTTCGTGTCGAGGTCTCGGTCATCGAAATCGCGCAAGAACAGTTGAAGGATGAAGAGAAGCAGCGCGTGCTGGGCATCATTCCGAATTTTTATGTCACGTACGTCCCTAACGCGGCACCACTCACGCCCAAACAAAAATATAATCTGGCCTGGAGACTGAATATCGATCCCGTCTCATTCCTCTTGGCTGGACAGACAGCGGGAATTCAGCAAGCGCAAAATGAATTCAGTGGATATGGACAAGGCGCAGAAGGTTATGCAAAACGCTATGCGGCAACCTACGCGAACTTCACCATCAGCAACTTCCTGGGCAGCGCGGTGTTCCCCTCCATTTTCAAACAAGATCCCCGTTATTTCTACAAGGGCACAGGGACTACGAAATCTCGAGTCCTATACGCGCTAGCGAATGCGGTGATTTGCAAAAGCGACGGCGGTCACTGGCAGGTGAATTATTCGGGCATCATCGGGAGCCTGGCCTCGGGCGGCATCTCCAATCTGTTCTACCCGGCAAGCGATCGCAATGGGCCCGCATTAACATTCGAAAATACCGCGATGAGCATCGGAAGTACCGCAATTTTCAATCTGATGCAGGAATTTGTGCTGCGGAAGCTAACGCCCAAAGTTCCGAACACCCCCAACCCCACGAATCCGAACTTACCGTAAATTTGTAATTGTTTGGCGAAGGGATGATGATGAAAACAAGTGAGGCGCGATCCTAGTTTGTTTGCGGGAGGCAAGCTAAACCCCGACTGAGGAAAGCCATGCAGAGGCGCTCAAGCTGCTTGTTTCAAAAAGTTAGCGTCGAAACTTGCTCCTTTCTTCCAAACGATCAGGGTGATCGCGGCAATCTTCCGCGCCAAGGTGAGACGAGCCATCGTTGGTCGCATCCCTTTGGCGAGCAAGTTCTGGTAAAAATCGCGGAACGGTCCAGCGCAGGTGCTCGCCCTCATGGCCGCACCCTTGAAGACATCCTTGAGATCGTGGTTATGGTTCGCATTCCGCCCACGAAGTTGCGGTGGTTTCTTGGAACGTTGCAGCTGTCCCTGGATGGAGCGGTATTGCGCGCTGTCGTGGGTCTCCAACGCAAGCCCGCTGTAGGTCCACCGTGGGCGCTTGGTGCGGAAGCGGTGGGGCGTCTGCCGCCACCAAGGGAGCCGCCCGAAGCGAACCAATACCAGGAATCTGGCGTAGCAACTTCGTTGCGCGGTGCTTCCTCGCTTCGGCCAGCAGCTCTTTCCGGGCTGGTTGGCGCAAAAAACGCAGGGCGTCGAGTTGTTGGTAATTTCCGGGCATCGATGCGGTCCCTCTTGCTGCCTTGTTTCAGCAAGGCATCTTTCGGGGATTACACACTACGAGCTCGGTGACCTGCGGCTTCAGCAGGTCATACAACCAGGCCGCCCAGGTGCCTTCTTCAAAGGTGATGTACCGGTTTCCCCTTAGCCCTTGGAAAAACTGCAGGATGGTGCTGGCTTTGGTTTCGATAGTGCATTCCATGACCAGCTTGCCAGAGGAATTAAGAACTGCGATGGAGATCGTTTCCTGGTGAACATCCATACCGATATACTTCACGCTATCCATATACAGGGTGCTCCTTTCGGGAGGGGTTCGAGCTGACACTCAAAAACCTACTCCAAGGGGCGCCCTTTTATAATGTGTGGAACTGTTACGCTAGGACCCAGCGCAAAAACCGCGCCGCTGGGTGCCTGATTTCGTAGCCCTATTTCGACCACAAACTCGCAACATTGCCCTCTCGGCCAGTAGACCGCTAAGGGACGCCTATTTAGACTGGTAGATACATATGTCCGTAACTAAAAGCTTGAAATTGACGGGGACAGCAACGAGCACGGCTGAAATGGACCCAGTTGCGAATTTTAGGCAGGGGATCCGGTTGCTCAAGGAAGGCTACCCCCAAAAGGCCCTCGCACTTTTCCGGCTTTTGTTCGAATGCGAGAAGCACAACCCGTACTATCTGTCGTATTTTGGTTTGTCGGTCGCGCGTGCAGAACGTAAGTGGGAGCAAGCGTCGGAGTTGTGCGAATTAGCAATACATCTCAAAAATGAAGAGATCCAGTTCTATCTTAATTTGGCTGAGGTCTTTACATTAGCCAAGCGCCGCGAAAGAGCGTTCGATACCCTGGACGCGGCGCTCGAAATATTCGGAGAAGACGAACGACTACGGCAGGCACGTGGCAAGCTAGAAAAGCGCAGTTCCCCCCTGCTACCTTTTCTTTCCAGGGATCACTTTCTGAACCGGAAGCTGGGCAAATTGCGGCATCGCGCAGTGAAACGCTTGAAGAGTGAGGAGACTTAAGAGGAATCCTGAATCCCTGAGCTTTTTGGGCGTCAGACAACAGTGCTGTCCCGGCATATGCCTGATTAACGCTGATCGGACAAGTACCGGGAGGATGCTCAGCTAGATCCCTTCCTCGGATTTTTTCTGGTCATGCATTGCAGCAAGAATCCATTTCTGTAAGACCTCCCGAAAATTGGGCCTTACATCGCGAAATGCCAAACCCATACCCACGGTTGGCTTGACGTCGATCACTATTGCCTTGGCCTCCAAGTACTCTGCCGAGTGGAAGATCTTCACCAGGACTGGCGTCCTCACCTCAAACGGTGCGGGAATCTCCAAGTAGCACCCGGATGGGCTTAGCTCGGTGACACGCGCGGCGACGGTCGCGCCAGGTGAGCTTTCTGGAGCGATCTCGGCGGCAGCGTCGAAACGAAACCTTAGCCCCCGGCGTTCCTGGTCCACAGGTCAAGCGTAATCGTTTCTGTCCACAAGCGAAGAGGAATTTTTCCGCTTCGTGCCATCTGCGGAACGCATAACGCCGTCAGTGGACGGGATGAATCTTGGGAAACGCTCAATGTCCGGTTATCCAACTAACCAGGCACTGACCATCGGTTGTCATGCCCCACCGATTTTTTGTGACTGTGCCAATTGGCACGTCGAACACGAACACCGTCAAGTCTGGCCGAGTAGGCCCGGGGAATTTCACCCCGAGCCCCTCACAGAACCGTGCGTGACTGTCTCCAGTCACACGGCTCGTGCCACTCAGTGAAGGTTGGACCTTCCGTTCTAACCACTCGGTTCCTCCTGTTTCCAGTTGACCGTAATTGGTTAAGACGCGAGTGACCTGCCCCCTTCGCTCCACGGGAATTACCCCGCTTCTTCACTACTATGGGGCAGTCCGACCCTGAAACTTCGCTTCCGTACTCTCGCCCTCGTGGTTCTTCCACTTGTGGCTTCTCCGTTTGCATCGAAGTCTCAGGTTCCCACGTTCCGCTTAACCGCCTCTTTGGCAAGCTCAGGCCACCTCTCGTGCCGGATGCCGCTCCGCCCGTAAGCAGGTTTCGTCGGAGCTAATCCCGCAGTAACTAACCCCCCGCGGTTTTGACATCGTCTATAACCTTTCGACACTTCAGCAGTGGTTCCCTTGCGGTCCTCTTCTTGCCGGTCACCTGACCTGGTCGTTGCCAGGCCTTTTCCTTCCGCGTTCACGACCATAGCTTTTGACTACAGCCGCCGAAGGTGGTTTGGAACCTGTTCCTGTAAACCGGTTCCGAGGGGCCTACCCTCATCAGTTAAGCAGTTGCGCACTACTCAGCGTTTCCTCCTTTCGTGCTCGTGGCACACGAGAGTCGGGTTACCGGAGTGCGACCTGTAAAGCTGCTGAAAATGATTGTCTGAGAGGAGGAACTCGATCAGACCGTGCGCCCCATCGCACGTAGCCTATAAGGCAGAGCGGGGAGGCAACGAACTGTTCTGGAGCCCTTGGAAAAATGTATCCACGCTCGCAAGAGCGGCACCGAAACCGCGAGGCCACGGTGTATCTGCCAGCATGAGGTGGAGACGGGCCTAAGGCTTGATCGTACGGTCAGAATATACAAATGCTCGCAAGCGTCGTCAGCCGAAGAGAGCCTAACATGCTGCGCGGCTCTTCTTGCAGGGAGTGCCGAGGCTTCCGGTTCCTCGGCCATGGGTAAACAACACTGCCGGCGTAGAGAGCAGACCTAACCGATCGCGTCATTTCAGCGGAACAGGGTAAGTCCGTAGCGCTCCCCGCAAGGGGAAAGTCCATCGCAAGATGGTGCCGATGGCGATGCGGGTAACGGAAATGGGAGCAAGCGAAGGCTGCCCTGTAATCGGGCAGATAGGAGGTTGCGTCGCCTCGTGGGGACAACCTCACCTCGCCGGAAACGGAGCTGACTTCCTGTTGGTGCTCAACTCGAGAACGCTTGAGGAACCGATGCACGAAGCAAAGCAAATGACGACGGGGCAACCCGTTGGTGCAGCTTCACACACGACTGGTGGGTTTTCCACTGTCGTGCGAATCGGCAGCAAGTCAGTATCGAGTAGGTCTGCTTCGTTTTGAATCAGACCGCGTCCTCGTTTTTATGGGGGCGTTTTTTGAGTGCTCGAGCCGGATGAATGGGAAACCTTCAAGTCCGGTTCTTAGAGGGCTGGGCGCCAGCAATGGCGCCCGGCCACTCGACCAAGTCCAGTCCCGGTACTTCAAGTCTCCGGTAAAGCACTAGCGTTTATCGGGACTTAGCGTACTCGTGCGAATTCGTCCGCAATTTTTTGCCAGTAAATCGTACGCACTTACTGAAACCGTCGTAAAAGACAACGTGCCCGGTATTCGGAGCCAATTCAGACTCTGTGAGACGATGATTTCCGCTTAACTCAAATAGAAAAAGGATCTGGAGTCCGCATGACGCTGAGTAAGCTAATTCTTTTTGCCGAAGATGGCAGCGGCGGATTTTGCTTTTTTCTTGAAGACGCCTCCGACGTCCGCAGTAATATTCGGTTCCTCGGGCGTGCCGGTGACGCGCAGGGGTACGCCGGAAACTTTTCCCGAGGCACCGCCTGAACCATTTAGCTTCGTGAGCAAGCCGGCACCGACTTTGCCAATGCCTTCCGCTGCGACTTTTGCGAGGAGGTCGAAGTCCAGCTCATCGGCAGCTCCTACCGTGCCGCTGCCGATAACCTCGCCCAGAGCCGGAATCACAGCTTCGATCTTCTTGATAGCGACTACGGCGTTGCTGATGCGGACTGTAACGCGTAACTTTTCAATGTCCGTTGTGTCGCCCGTTTTTACGCCGCCGAGTGCCGCGACGCCATGAATTTTTGAACCGAGGTCAAACCCCACCAAGCGCGTGTTATCAACCGCGATGGTCCCGGCGACAATGAGCGATTTCACCTGACCGGTGATGGAAAGGTCTAGCGAGAGCGTGCCGCCCTTTAGCACCGCGCCATTTGGCAAATGAACATCGGCAGCGGTCATCAGGGACTGGAGGTCATCAATCAACAACCTTTGGCCGGCGATTTTCAAATCCAGCAGCGGATCTTCCACGCCGAGCGCGGTGATCTGATACGTACCGCTCACGTGTATCGCAGAAGCGTCGATTTTTGCGGTGGCGTCTTCGATCTGTCCGTTGTTGGCTTTCATGTGATACGTTCCGCTGTAAGCGAAGTCCAGCGGCTTTCGCGCGGCGGTGGCACCTTTGCGAAGTTTTAGGTTTTGGATGTGAACGTTGCCCCTAGTGTTGAGGGTTTGTCCGTCGGACGCGGCATGTATGTCGATGTCCGCGAGAAGCGCTAGGCCGGCATCGGGAACAAGAAATCCGGCGGCGACTGGGTCGAGGCCCTTCACATAGACTTGCGCGTCGCCGGGGCTAGCTGCCACGTCGTCGCGATTAAATGGCCCGACGTGCCCCGTGGCACTGATCGCACCGCCAGCGGGCAGGTCGGCACTCAGCTCGAACGGAAACTGTGAGGCGAAGGCAAAATCGCGCACCGTAAGATTTAAATGCTGGTACACGATGGGCTCGCCGTGCGCGGGCATTCTTGCAATTTCGGCGCGACCATCTTCAATAGCGATGCGAGCGACAAGAAAGGTAGGAAGCCCCGGCGCGGGCCTCTTTGAAATTCCCGAATCGGTGTCCGCGGCAGCGCCGCTAGCAGGGGCATCCGCTGGGGCAGCACGTCCAATGCTGGAAAAATTCCACGTGCCATTGGACGCACGAATCAAGGTGATTTGCGGCGAAATGATCTCGAAACTCTCCAGGTTCACCTTGCGCAAGAAAATTAATGGCCGCAGCAAGACGCCAATACGAAGTTCCTTCGCTATCAGAAATGGGGCGACGCTGAAATTGGAATCGTCGGCTATGCTGAGGTCTTTGGCAACTAGGCTGCCTGAGAGAAGCGACAGTCTCAAGTCGCCGAGCTTCACGCTGCGGCCGAGCGCCACTGTGAGTTGCATCTCGATAGTGGGTCGGAACGTGTTCGCGTTCAGGAGAAATGGAAGCGACGCAATCGCGACGACGACGAGACCGATAGTTGCCAATAGTATTTTCGTTCTGCGCTTCACGGAGTACCCTCACCGCAATACCATCCAATCGCCTACGAGCGTTTTAGCTAGAAGTATATGACGGGAAAAATCCACTCCTGGCCGAGTAGGCCCGGGGAATTTCACCCCGAGCCCCTCACAGAACCGTGCGTGACTGTCTCCAGTCACACGGCTCGTGCCACTCAGTGAAGGTTGGACCTTCCGTTCTAACCACTCGGTTCCTCCTGTTTCCAGTTGACCGTAATTGGTTAAGACGCGAGTGACCTGTCCCCTTCGCTCCACGGGAATTACCCCGCTTCTTCACTACTATGGGGCAGTCCGACCCTGAAACTTCGCTTCCGTACTCTCGCCCTCGTGGTTCTTCCACTTGTGGCTTCTCCGTTTGCATCGAAGTCTCAGGTTCCCACGTTCCGCTTAACCGCCTCTTTGGCAAGCTCAGGCCACCTCTCGTGCCGGATGCCGCTCCGCCCGTAAGCAGGTTTCGTCGGAGCTAATCCCGCAGTAACTTACCCCCCGCGGTTTTGACATCGTCTATAACCTTTCGACACTTCAGCAGTGGTTCCCTTGCGGTCCTCTTCTTGCCGGTCACCTGACCTGGTCGTTGCCAGGCCTTTTCCTTCCGCGTTCACGACCATAGCTTTTGACTACAGCCGCCGAAGGTGGTTTGGAACCTGTTCCTGTAAACCGGTTCCGAGGGGCCTACCCTCATCAGTTAAGCAGTTGCGCACTACTCAGCGTTTCCTCCTTTCGTGCTCGTGGCACACATTAGTCGGGTAACCAGACAAGTGGAAATCGCGCTCGGGAGCACGAGCCATTGTTTCTTGTCCCACAAATGAGTAAAGAGTTTTACCGTAGGTGCCCGTGTCCTGCGCAGTGGTTGTTGGCATATTCATCCTGTACCTTGGTCGGGTGCGCAGTGATGCCAATCGGGGTCCTGGAAGTGAATCCTGCAATACCACATGCCGCACTGAGTACAACGCCGCTGAGCGGGAGCTTCGCAAGCTACATGTTGCTGCGAGACTCCCTTGCAGAGCCGCTTCTTCGGCTGCTTCGCAAGCTTTTTCATGGCGAACTCCCTCAAATCGGAAGTCCTAGGTTTATGGGGCTGATGATACCGCAGGCCGGGGACACATTTGAATTATTCGGAACGCTACCGGACTTGTCCGGTAAGCGCTTATCAGGACCTATGCCGGTTTGCGCCAGACGTGCTAAAAACTGAAGTCGCTATCGGTGGTAAGATTAGGGTTTGTCACGCGCGATAGTGAGGCCGCAAAAAGGAACAGAACTGGATTATGGGAAATTCAAGACAGTCTTACCACGCCGACATAGAGTTCGGCCTCAGCATCTAGCTCCAAGGTGCGACACGTCATTTCCAGCCACTTGCGCGCCCACTACTGCGGTTGAGACGGCTTCTTAGCGGCGTCTTCTCTGGCCCACTGCTAGTGAGTGGCCGCGTGAATGATGCCGAGCGCACCCAGCCCATACACCATCAGTTGGACAGCAACTGCGGTAAGCAGGATCCCGAACACGATCTCGGAGATGCCCAGGGCGACGGGGTTCAGGCGCTTGGACAGCTTGTCGATGTTGGCAAAGATCAAGTAATCGACCGCGCCGACCAGCAGGACGAGTCCCAGGACCAAGGCGGCGCTCGCGACCGAGACGATCTCGCCGGATGCAATGATGAGGATCGTGACGCCGACCGGGTTCAGCAGATAGGGCACCGCGAGCGGGTAGACCGCGATCTGCATCGGATCCTCTGGGATCTCGACCACCGCCTCGACCTTCTTGGTCGGCGCGGTGGCCATGTTGATGGCGAGGATTGCAAGCACGATCGCGCCGCCGACCGCAACGGCGCCGCCGCTGATGTGGAGCAGGCGCAGGAGAAGCCAACCAGTGGCGAACAGCACGATGGCCGTGACCACGGCGGTCACGACCATCCGCCGGCCGACAGCCCGTTGCGTCTCCGCATCGAGGTGCTTGGTCTTCTCAAGGAACGGCACCAAGGCGACCTTGGGACCCATGCCGATCAGCAGGAGCAGAAGCAGCTTGACCACGAGTTCAGCATCGATAACCGCGAAATCCATTGCGAAACTCGCTTTTGGGTAAAACATAGATACCGGGCATCCGCAATTTAATGACTTTCGGCAGCGTAGAGTTTGTGCCAGCCTGAGGCACTTCCCTTACGATCCGAGCGTCCAGAAGAAAAGAATTGCGGCCACAACTCCGAGGATCACTCCCAAGAGCGTTAACCATTGAAAACTGCCACTTTTTAGAGCGTCGGCTAGAACGTTTGACGGATCACCTTCGTTGGGCGACTGCATTGAGATTCTCCTCACAGATCAACCGAGCAATTCGGTAGCCCTGTTAATGCTTAAGAGGCTACGGGCGACATTAATTTTGAGGCTTGTAGGGGGAGCCGGACACTGACAGTTTTGACAGTGTAATGTCCAGTGAGCCATATAGTTATATAAGTAGTGGTTCGAGTTGAGTGTTGCGTCGACCCATTGAGACCGCCGCGTTTATCAGCCATTAGGAAATTCTGTAATGACGAATCGCGCCGGTCGAACCACAGCTGAGAGAAGTACGAAAACTGTTATTTCTGCCAGTGTGCGGGTATGAACGAAATGGTTACTTATCAGCGGTGGACGGATCCCACGTCGTAGGCTCTTGTTGATGCCTCGGAAACGCGCCCAGAGACTTTATAAGTGCCAAGACTTCGGGGATTCAGCCTTCTCTCAGAGAGATTGATCTATGCCTGCTTCGGGAATTGCTGCCGCGCCGTCGGGCATGAAGTCGCGCCTTTTTGAAGGATTGGCGCAGCGCGACCTCGAAGTCATCCGGACAGCAGCAACGGAGCGGCACTACCGCGCCAGTTCCGTCCTCACAAACCAAGGTAACCCTGCAGAACATTTGTTCCTGTTAACCAGCGGCCACGCAAGATATTTTTACAACACGCAGGACGGTCAAAAAACCCTTCTTCTTTGGATTACGCCCGGAGACATCCTGGGCGTTGCAGCGTTTTTATCCAAACCTTCTGAGTATCTCCTCAGCACGGAAGCGGTAAAAGACAGCTCGTTCTTGGTGTGGGATCGTGCCACAATCCGGAGCCTCGCGGCGAACTGCCCAAGGTTGCTGGAGAATGCGCTATTTATGGCGTCCGACTACTTGGCTTGGTATTTTGCCGATCACGTAGCGCTGGTTTGCGATACAGCGACCGAAAGACTCGCTCAAGTCTTAATTCACTTGGCCGGAGTTATTGGCCAGAAAGTTCCAGGGGGAATTGAGTTTGACGTCACGAACGAGGAGTTAGCCAGCGCGGCGAACATCACCCCGTTCACCGCAAGCCGTCTCTTGAGCGAATGGCGAACCAACCGTGCCGTCGTGAAGCGCCGCGGCAAAATAGTTCTTCGCTCTCCCGAGCGCTTGTTCCTACGTGTGGTTTAATTCTATGCTGATTCCTCCCACCAGTGCTCCTCTAATTGCCCTTTCAGCAATCTCAAAGTTGCCTTCGGGGGGCAACTCCTGGTAAGTCGCATTACAAGAATAGAGATCACTTCCCGACTTTTCAAAATCTACGTAATCACTGCGCGCACATCAAATCGCGGTGCGCCCCCCTCGACGGCGAGTTTTGCGCCGTAAATGAAACTAGAACGATCGGTCGCTAGGAAAACAATGGCCTCGGCAATTTCGTCCGCGGTAGCCGGGCGCCCCGCTGGCGCCTGGGCGGCTAGTTGCTCCAAGCCCTCTCCCATTGCCTCGGTGCCCTCCGTGCGCGTAGGTCCAGGGCTCACCGCATTGACGCGGACACCACTGCGGCCGTATTCAGCTGCCCACGATCTCGTCAGTAGATTGATCGCTGCCTTGCTCGAGCCATAGAGACTCATGCCGGACACTCCGTAATCGGCAACCATCGTAGATACATTGACGATTGCCCCTTTGCCTCTCCTCGCCATCAGGGGAGCTAGTTCCGCGACAAGGAAGTACGGCGCCTTAACGTTGAGCGAATACACTCTGTCAAACTCTTCTTCCGTCGTTTTATTCGTCGGCCCGAACGGGAAGATTCCCGCATTGTTGATCACAATATCGACGTGGCCGTTTCCGAGCTCGATTGCTTTTTTCGCCACTTCGCGCGCGCTCGAAGCGTCTCTAAGGTCGGAGGAAATAAAATCGGCTTGACCTCCTGCTGCGCGGATTTCGGCAACCGTCCTCTCACCGCGCTCCACACTGCGGCCGACGACCAAGACATGGATGCCAAGCAGGGACAATTTATTAGCCGCCGCACGACCAATACCGCTAGTTCCTCCTGTAATGAGTGCTGTCGGCACGTTTGTAGTCATTAGCAACTCCCAGAGAAGTCTCCGCGTGGTGTGAGGTGGACATTCAACCTCTTTTCACCAAAGGGTGACCTCAATTTTAAAACCTTTTCAATTCGAGACTCAACTCTCGATAGACACGCTTGTATTGCTTGGTCTGGCCAACTTCCGAGTGGTTGGCAACTCGGAACTCATTGCTGGACCACGTCCCTAAGTCCCGATCAAGTCACATTACTGGATAAGTCCAGTCCCAGTACTTCAAGCTTCCGATTAGCGCGTTAATCGGGACTTAGCTTTTATTTTTGCTGGGGGGGGGATTAAAATCCACACCAGAACTAATTTTTAATGTCGTTAGCTATCCCATCAATTAATATGCTACGTTATGCTCTGATTATTATGTCACCGGGAGATATTATGAATAATTTGTCGTTCCTTGCTCTACTAATCTTACCATGTGCGGTCGAGGCGCAGATATCGCCTAAGCTTATCGCGCTATCCAGCACTTCTACCGTTGCAGTGGCGGACATCCGTAAAGGATTTCACAAAAAGTGCCCGAATGTGAGCATAACTTTTGAACCCTTGAAGGCGGACTACGCACTTGAGGCCGTGGCTGATACGATCAACCCTATAAGCGGCTCCCCGGCGATGCGCTACCGCTTCACACTGCTCAGCCGCACGGGGGACGTCCTGTATTCTACTTCTCCACATAAATTCTCGAATGCCATCAACAATGTGTGCATGGCAATCAACAAACAAAAGCCGAAGAGTGCAACCCCTAAGTAAGGTAGGGCGGGACTTGTCCGG
>CAWBIY010000005.1:0-107314 GCA_963788915.1 uncultured Acidobacteriota bacterium
CCGTGCTCTGGGAGCAGCATGGCAGATGCCTACGTACTGGCCATGCGGTGTCCGGTGTTCAGGAGGCATGACTCTTATTCGGGCTTTCGTACGGAACTTGAGAACCTGTTCGGTGATGCTAAGGGAAAAGGCACAAGCGGAGGCCCCGCGAGGCTGAATGTACTGATGCGCCGACCAGGCTCGGACTGCTCCATAGTAGTGACGAAACGGAGTAATGTCCGTGGAGCGAAGGGAGCAGGTCACCCACGCTGGGATCGAGTCAACTGGAAACAGGAGGAACTCACTGTCCTGGCGGAAGGCGGTAGCTTTCACTGGGTGGCACGAGCCGTGTGACTGGAGACGGTCAAGCACGGATCTGTGAGGGCCTCGGGGTGAAATTCCCCGGGGCTACTCGGCGCGTCAGGTCAACTGGCGTCCCTACCGCGACCCCCAATGGACCCAAGTTGGCAGTACAGCAGAAGCTCGGCAGTGAGCTAATCCAATGACGTGTCAGAAGTTAAGTGGCGCGCCCGGCCAGACTCGAACTGGCGACCCTCTGCTTAGAAGGCAGACGCTCTATCCAACTGAGCTACGGGCGCATCCTTGGCTACTCTTTGATTCTACTGCTCTTGTAATTCGATTTCGAGTTCCAACTCCTCAACGTTTCTTGGAGCACTTGGAGCAGGTACATCAAATCCGATGCCTACGATCTCTGCTTCCCGAAGACGCGTCGTAAGGTCTTCGTCCAATCGGGAATAGAGTTCGCTCATCGTTTCTGGCTGGTGACCCATCCAATAGTTGTTGATGTCTTCCTGACACCTCTTGCCCCGAAGCCACGTCTTCCGATACCTGGGGAAGCTATGCCAGCCCATCCCCGGCTCGTCCGCACCCAACTCACGCAACTTCGGCGTGAGCCAACGTTTTTCGAGATTGTTGTGTAGGTACGGTGTGCAGTTGCGGGTGGCAAACAGTAGCCCGCTTTTCCCGGCGATATACGCTTGCAGGTACTCTGCAACGTCCGGATGCAAATCCACCTGACGATCTCCAACATCGGTCTTCAATTCTGATGTTAGTACAGGCTCGTTCCTTGCGACTTGCTGCGCGATCACGATTGTCATGCCGCCGTTGATGAAATGTCTGGTTTCAAGGGCGAGGGCCTCGCTGATTCGCAATCCCGTCGCAGCCAACAAGACGTACAGAACACGTTCCTGCTCCGAGTCGGCTTTGCTGATGAGAGCATTCACTACCTCGGTGGTTAGAGAGGGACGCCTTTGATCTTTCTTCCTGACTTTGGGAAGTCCCATCACCTTTCGATTCCATTTACGTTCGAAAATCGGTTCACCTGTGTTGTTGTCTACAAGTGAGGCGACCACCAGCCTGACATATTCAACGTACTTGTTGACAGTGCGCGGCGACAACCCAGCAGCAACCATTTTTGAGATAACTGGCTTGACCGTCACGTTGTTCACGTCCGAAAGTGGGAGCTTCCCGATCTCAGGAATGGCCCACTTGTAGAGGCCGCCTCGCACTGAAGCAAAAGACTTCATCTGTTCGTTTTGCACCAAGTACTCGACGGTTTGTTCCTCAAACGTCACCCCGCCCTGAACAAGTTCGTTGAATATCTCTTCGGAATTCGCCCCGCTGTTTTCGACAATCTCCCGTGCCTTCCGCCTGATATTTGGTGAGGGAGGCTTGGGCTTACCTTCTTTGTCGAACACGACGGGAGCGATCTTCTCGCTCATCTGCACTCGCCGTTCTTGACCTCTTACATCCTGCCGCCATCGAACTCTGTACCAGCCATTCTGGACGACGACAGTTCCATTCTGACCACTGCGACGACGCATGGACTTTCGTCCTTTCCGTCGTTGCGGCGGTCGCGCTTTGGAGACGAAGCCAACCTTATTACCGCTTGAGGAAACTTGCAACGCGGCGGGCGGCAGCGCCCGGTCGAAGGTCGGAGATCGGAGGATGCTCACACAGAGTAATACTAGGCGGCGAGAATTCTGGGCGCTTTGTGGTAACGCCCCGATGGTGAGCATGTCCTCCTAAATCCGCGCAACTGAGCCTCGAAACTCGTCAAGTTACAGCAGAACAGTGCCTCGAAAAGCCCTCGATTACCTGCCCGCATGAGAAGCCGCGTCCAGTGAGCGCCCCGTAGAAATTCGGGGCTTTTTTGTAGGGCCTTCGCGGTCTGCGCCGCGCCGATTCGCCGTTCCCGGCATCTTATATAGTGAGACAGTTAAGCCCGCCGACGCCCGGAGGATGGTCGGTAGAATAAGCCGGCACCGCACGCGGAAAGAGAAAGCCCCGCCCGTGAGAATCGGGCGAGCTAAGCGGAAAAATGGAGAAGCCAGGCTGAAACGCTGGCGTTAGACCGTGCAAGGCGGTCGCGAAAGCAGGGAGCACGAACCCCTGCCACTCCGCGACCGCCTTTTTTATTTGTGTGCCGAGCATGATCGACAGCTTGGAGGTGCAAGTCCTCTTCACAACGTGATGGACGTGAAGTGATAGCGAAGCGCAAGGGTGAAATAACACTCGCCGCGAGGCGGGGCCTGAAAGAAGCGCGGAGCAAAGACGCGAGCTGATGAACAAGAACTGGATAGGAGGCAGGCAGTGTTCGGGCGAGCTGGCAAATGGCAGCGAAGCCCACATCCATCAAGGGCACTGAATGTAAATCCAGCGGTTGCGCGTCGAAGGCGGTCGAACTTACCTCGGGAGATCTGCTACCGGTCTCGCATTCGAGACTGAGGAGCGAGAAATCGTTTCTGACCCGGTGGCAGAAGTCAGCAGAGGGCGTAGTAGCTGCGCGAGCAGTGAAGGCCCGAACGGTCCCCGCAAGGGGATAAAGGGAGCGATGAGTACGCGGGGCAACTCAACCACCGACAAGCGGCAGAAAAGCCAGTATCGTCTGGTCTTCCCGGAGGAGAGCAGGGGTGCAGCCCCGAGGGCCTTCGTAGAAGGGACCGAATCGGAGTTGGCGGAGCGCAGAGCAGAAAGTCCGGCTACCGAGCAGTGGATGGCAGAAGTCTGCGAGCGGGAAAACTGCAAGCAGGCGCTACGACGAGTGAAAGCCAACAAGGGGAGTCCGGGCATCGACGGGATGACTGTCGAGCAGCTGCCCGGGCACCTGAAAGAGCACTGGCCAGCAATTCGTGAACAACTCTTCAGGGGAACCTACAAGCCGCAACTGGTAAGAGGAGTGGAAATCCCGAAGCCGGACGGCGGAGTGCGCAAGTTGGGCATTCCGACGGTGCTGGATCGGTTCATCCAGCAAGCGGTGATGCAGGTACTGCAGAGGAGCTGGGACGGAACGTTCTCTGAACATAGCTATGGGTTTCGGCCCAAGCGATCGGCACATCAGGCGGTGGAGCAGGCTCAACAGTATCAGGCCGAAGGCTACCGCTGGGTGGTGGATTTGGACCTCGAGAAATTCTTTGATCGGGTCAACCACGACCGATTGCTAGCAAAGATCGCCGAAAGGGTCAGCGATAAGCGGTTGCTGAGACTGATTCGTGCGTTCTTGCGAGCTGGAGTAATGGAGAACGGGCTGGTGAGTCCGGCCGAGGAAGGAACGCCGCAAGGCGGTCCTCTTTCGCCCGTGCTATCGAACATCGTACTCAACGAACTGGATCAGGAGCTGGAGCGGCGCGGACATCGGTTCACCCGATATGCGGATGACTGCAACATTTACGTCCGCAGTCGGCGGGCCGGCGAACGGGTCATGAGCAGTGTAACGAGGCTGCTCACGACGAAGCTCAAGCTTCGAGTGAACAGCGAGAAGAGTGCAGTGGCTCGACCATGGCAACGAAAATTCCTGGGATTCAGCTTCACGAATCACAAGCAACCGAAGAGGCGCTTGGCGCCGAAAACGGCGGCACGGTTCAAGGAGCGAGTTCGGGAGGTTACACGGCGGACACGGGGCATAAGCCTCGCCCGAATGATCCATGACTTAGCGGAGTATCTCCGCGGGTGGATCGGTTACTTCGGCCGATGCGAAACACCGGAAGTGCTCAATAAACGGGAGAAATGGATCCGACGTCGACTTCGGTCGATGGTCTGGAAGCAGTGGAAACGAGGAACCACAAGATATCGGGAGCTCCGCAAGCGCGGCATCGCTGCGCAGGACGCCGCGCAAACGGCGGGCAGCTCCGATGGACCGTGGCACCTTGCCAACACGCCAGCGCTGAAAATGGCTCTGTCCAACGCTTTCTTCGCCTCGCTCGGACTTCCCGAGCTCACAGCTCACGGGTAGCTCACCCCGCCGAACCGCCGGATGCGGACCCGCAAGTCCGGTGGTGTGGCAGGGGAGAGTGGGCGACCACTTCCCCTATGCCGATTGCACCGAAGAAAGGAACAAGAGGAGGAAAGGACATGGCAGCAGAGTATGCAGTGAACAAGCGGCTTAGAGCATACGGCAAGTGGCACGGGCGCTACGAGATCGTGGACAAGACCACGGTCGAAATAAACAAGGTGGACTTCAATGACTACTGAACAGGAAAAACAGGCTCCGGTTGGGCCGGCCAAATCCGAAAGAGCGTCGGACGCCAAACCGGACATGATGATGCTTGATCGTGATTTGGTTGTGCGTTTAGCCGAGGAGCACCGTCTGCGCATCACAATTCGGCCGGATGGACAGATTACCGGTTTTCGAGATGATCTTACGAAGTTGCGCTCGCTCATTGAGGCGGCCTACCGCACGGACAAGACCGAGGTAGGGATCCCATGACCAAAGCTACTCAACCGGATGCGACAGAGATCGGACTATGGAGACAGGTACGTGACCTGGTCGGAAGTGACCACGAAGAAGTAAGGAAGATTGCTGATCAACAGATTCGGAAATGGGAGGCAGCTTCACTTGGGCTCTGGGAGATCCTCATCCCGGTCGCAAGCAACGAAGGTATGCCTTTCCCCGAAGACCACCATGAGGCATTTCGCCGAATTCTCCGGGCGCCCCCAGGCAACAATGGCACCACCTGTCGGCCTCCCGGCGATGGCGACTGGAAAGACAAGGACACAGGCGATGTGTACGCAGAAAAGATGATTCCTATTAGGTTTAGGGCATGCCGTGCTGACGCGGAGCGCATGGCGGTTCACGCAGGCAGGTTCTACAACCAAATTGAAGTCATGGCATACAGGATCGCACCTGGGGATGACATCATTATTGCCAGGGCGGAGCGTTAGCATGTTCGCCAATCTTCTGGGTTCGAATCAAGAGAAACTCGAAACCGCTCCGGCCCCGTCCACATCCCGGAGTGTGTCATTACAGCCTGAAAACGTATCCACGCAAATTGAAGAAACTCGCGACGCGTGTCGCGAGTTGGAACTCACCCCTGGCGAAGTTCATGCTGCTTACCTAGAACTCAATGGTCAGATAACGCTTAGGCTCGACAGCTACGTTGAGCAAGCTGTGAAAGCCAAAGAGGAGCTAGAAGCGGTGCTCCCGCTCGTCGATCAGATGCAGTCCATGCTTTCTCAGCGCGGGAGCCGACGCAAGCTGATGACGACGCTTGGACTGCCAACATGGTCTGAGTGGTTTGAGGATTTTCGCAAGCAATTGCACGAAGACATCACCGTCCGTACAATCCAGCGGCGACTACGGGTCTACCGCGAAGTGCCCCCAGCGAAGGATGTTAATGTCGTCGCGAAAGAATCGATCCGGCAACTTGAATCGAAGCGGCAGGCAGAGAAGCTGGATGCTGCTGTCAAGGCCAGCAAGCAGTTGAATCCTACGATCCGCCAAGAGCTAATCCGTGCGCTCGAAGCCCGAGCCAAAAAGCTGCTCACGTTAGCCGCGAAGCTGAAGAAAGGGTTTCGTCCACTGCCCGTTAGCAAAACGGGAAAAGCCCATCAGCGACTTGTCAGGGAGGACAGAGCGAAGCTGCCCGATCCCTTGCTCGGAGCGAAGCAAAAGCTGGCGGCTGACTTCACTCGCGCGAGGGTTGAGCAGATTCCCTATGACACAGCAAAAAACTTGATCCTTGCTAATGAGTACCTCGGATCAATGGGAAGTGCTTCTAATTGCTTCGGTCTCTACTTCGGTGAGTATCTGGGTTTGGCCGTGTGCTTCGGCAGCGTTGCGGGCACGAAAGTAGCCGCGTCGGTATGCGGCCCGGAATATGCGGGCAAAGTCACCGTGCTAGTGCGCGGAGCAACAGAACCGTGGGCACACGAAAACTCAGCGTCGCACTTGATCGCCAAGGCCTGCGACATGATGGCCGCGAAGGGGTATCCCATCACAATCGCCTACAGCGATCCAAGTGGCGGCGAAATCGGTCAGATATACAGTGCTGTCAATTTTCTCTACACGGGAATGACGGCGGGAACCGAGGTGTTCATCACACCGGACGGTAAGAAACACAACAGCCGCCAGATACATGGTTTGACGCGTGATCGCAGAAACGGAGAACTTAAGTACAAGAGGACGCGGGCTGAACAACGGCAACTGTTGATTGAGCAGGGGTGTGAGTTTGAACGGGGTGGTGGCAAGCACCGCTTCGTGTTTATTGCCGGGGATCGCCGCACCAAGCGTCTCCTCCGCAAAGCTCTGAAGTGGGAAGTTCTGCCGCACCCCCGACGTGATGCCCAAGCAATGGCAGCGAGTGCATCAATGCCGGCGCATGATCGAAGCGGGGTAGGTCGCCTGGCGGGACGGCGTCATCGTCACCTAACAGAAATACCGCAAGCGGATGGGCGAGGTGGACATCGCGGCTGGGGCGATCATGCTCCACCAGATTCTAGACAGCCGCCAATTCAGCGAGGCCAGCGGGCGGGTCTTCGAGCAGCTCGTTGAGGAGATCGTCAAGCCCTCGGGCGGCGACCTCTATTTGTCCGTGCGGAAAGAAAACGCCGTGGCGTGTGCTTTTTATAGACGCCACGGCGTTGTGCTCGGGGCAGCGTACCCGGTCTGGTGTACAGACTTGCCCTGGCGCAATGTGGCGAACGACGAAATTGACAGTATTTCTAACTGTGACGCTGCCCAAGACAGGGATGGAGGTAACAGCAATGAACGAAGCACGGGTTGAGTTCAGGGGTGATGCGGGCACCCTCATCAGGTACGAAGACATAATCGACCAGTTGGGTAGAAACCAGGCCTGAATCCTTTCGGCCGAGCGCCCTACTTGTTACTTTTAACAATTGTCCCAGGCTGGGCAACAGACCAGCATGCCAGCTTCCGTCGTCATTGGACCGTCCTTGCCAATCCTTGAGCTTTTTCTTTTTGGGCGCACAAGGCTGGATTCAGTGGCAAGGCACTCCGCGTGCTTGGATCAATGGTTTGGCGTTGCAGGTGGATCGAGCTCTCCTACCCAAAGCATAGAAGCGGCATGAGTCACTCGGTTAGAAAGGCGGAAAATGCAAATGTTTAACAATCCAAAATGGAGATTTCGGGGGCTCGGAGTAGCTGCATTCATTGGAACTCTTTGGTCCGTGGCACCAGTTCCCCTATCTGCCCAAACACCGGTCGCCCAAGCGTGGATCATCCTGCAAGCTGGGGCGGCGAACACGAGCAGCGAGCAGCGTGCCGACACCATGAGAGCCTTGCAGTTACTCCCTGGCGACGTCAAGGCGGTGGCACTTGCGGAGAACGGCTTGCAGGATAAGGACCCAGCCGTTCGAGTAGCCGCTGCCTCGTCACTCGGTGTGATGAAATCCAAAAGTTCCATCCCGAAACTGTTGGCCGCAGGCAAAGACCCGGACGGCACTGTAGTGATGGCCGCTGCAGCAGCCCTGGTACAGCTTGGCAACGAGAAGGGTTACAGCGTCTACTACGCCGTACTGACGGGGCAACGCAAATCCGGCGAAGGCCTCGTCGCCGGAGAGGAAAAGGAAGTCGATCAGATGATGAAGAATCCCAAGCAGATGGCGGACATGGCGTTCGAACAAGGAATGGGATACGTACCCTTCGGCGGTGTCGCTATGGGGGCTTTCCAGGCCATCCACGGTAGCGAGGAGAAAGCGCAGATCTTGAAAGCCACCGCCGTCAGACAGCTGGCCCACGACCCTGATCCCCGCTCCGAAAAGGCTTTAGTTGCGGCGACCGCGGACGACAGTTGGCTGGTCAGGGCTGCGGGCTTTGATGCCCTGGCGCGGCACGGCGATTCTAAGATGCTGCCGGCAGTACAGGCGGGACTTAGCGATGAGAAGGACGTGGTGAAACTCGCGGCTGCGGCAGCGGTTGTGAGGCTTTCGACCCCGGGGCTAGCGGCGCTCAACTGATATCCCTCGACATCATCAGAGCAACTAACTCCACAGGGGTAGTCTGTTAATTGACGAAAAGCCCCACACCAATTTCTCGCCACAAATCTTGCATCACGGTCCTTTCGTTCAAGCGCCCGATAGGTCGGATAACCGGACATCAAGTGCCGTACCAGGACTTGGTCGGGTCTCCCACTTAGTCCATGGAAGCCGGTTCCCTGTAAGTCTTGACAGTTTGTGCCTATTGCAATCGCGCAAGAATGACAGGCTGCGGCTCTCCATTGAGCCGCAGGCATAAATCATGAGTGTTCGCCAGCTTGTTGTTTGGACCGTGCTTTGTATTGGAGGGTCGGCGATTGGACACGTTGCGATGGCGCAGACTCTGGCCCCTCGCGCGTATGTCATCACGCCGACGAGCGCCAACGCGGTTACGTTTTCCTGGTCTTATTTTAGCGGCGGCCTGGACTTCAACGGAGCGATTCCCGTTACCGGAGCCACGGGAACCTACAGCATACCGGTCGTCAGCTACTATCATTCGTTTGGCTTTTTAGGACGCACGGCAAACGTCACCGCGCTTTTGCCCTACGGTGTGGGAACGTTTCAGGGAAAGGTACTTGGCACCGAGCGCCAGATTTATCGCTCGGGTCTGCTGGATCTTACGTTGCGTCTCTCGGTCAACCTCAAGGGCGGGCCAGCGATGGCCCTGCCCCAATTCGTGAAGTGGAAACAAAAGACTCTTGTCGGAGCGAGCCTGACCGTCGTTGCTCCCACCGGCCAATACGATCCGACTCACCTCATCAACTGGGGCATCAATCGCTGGGCGCTCAAACCGGAGTTGGGTATTTCGCGACGCTGGGGGAATTGGGTTCTCGATGGCTATGGAGGTGCCTGGTTTTACAGCACGAACAATGCATTCTATTCCGTACCCAATCCTCAGCCGCAGACCCAAAGTCCGATCGGGTCCTTCGAGGGTCACTTGAGCTATGATTTTAACAAGCTGCATTGTTGGGCTTCGCTGGATGGGAATTTCTGGTTCGGCGGCACCACGAGCTTAGGTGGCATTGCCAACACCGTCACCCGACAGACGAGCTCGCGGATCGGAGGGACGTTCTCCGTTCCTTTGAAAAAGCACCAATCCCTCAAGATCAGTTACAGCAATGGAGCTTATGTGCGCTTCGGCGGCAACTATCAGAGTGTCTCTGTGGCTTGGCAGTATTCGTGGATTGGCTGGCCGAAATTTCACGAACACTAGCTAACTCCAAGTCCCAACTCCCCGGTCGAGTAGGCCCGGGGAATTTCACCCCGAGCCCCTCACAGAACCGTGCTTGACTGTCTCCAGTCACACGGCTCGTGTCACTCCGTGAAGGTTTGACCTTCCGTTCTAACCACTCGGTTCCTCCTGTTTCCAGTTGACCGTAATTGGTTAGGACGCGAGTGACCTGCCCCCTTCGCTCCACGGGAATTACCCCGCTTCTTCACTACTGTGGGGCAGTCCGACCCTGAAACTTCGCTTCCGTACTCTCGCCCTCGTGGTTCTTCCACTTGTGGCTTCTCCGTTTGCATCGAAGTCTCAGGTTCCCACGTTCCGCTTAACCGCCTCTTTGGCAAGCTCAGGCCACCTCTCATGCCGGATGCCGCTCCGCCCGTAAGCAGGTTTCGTCGGAGCTAATCCCGCAGTAACTAACCCCCTGCGGTTTTGACATCGTCTATAACCTTTCGACACTTCAGCAGTGGTTCCCTTGCGGTCCTCTTCTTGCCTGTCACCTGACCTGGTCGTTGCCAGGCCTTTTCCTTCCGCGTTCACGACCATAGCTTTTGACTACAGCCGCCGAAGGTGGTTTGGAACCTGTTCCTGTAAACCGGTTCCGAGGGGCCTACCCTCATCAGTCAAGCAGTTGCGCACTACTCAGCGTTTCCTCCTTTCGTGCTCGTGGCACACATTAGTCGGATAACCGGACATCTCTAACAATGTCGGCCCTGTCAAACTCTTTTTGAGCACACTTCTCCGTTCACTTCGAAGAGTGGTCTTCGTTGTTCTTCTTCGGCCTTCTGCATCGACGACCACGGCTCGTTCGTAATCTTTCGGTCGGTTTCAGTCCGACCCAAACATCTCGTGTGCTGAGCAGCGCGTTGTTCAGGAGGGTTAGAGTCCCTCTGGTGCTCGAATGAGGAGCGCCATATCCAAGAAAGTGGGGGTAATTCCTCGCTGGCCGGAGGAAGTGGAAGGTATGGAGACGTCTAAACGGGCACAAAGGCGAAAGCTGGATACAGCCAAGACGGACCTGGAGCCACCGCTTGTCGTACTCCGGAGGGCAGGGTGTCCATCAAGTGATCATCACAAGATGGAATCTGAAGGGCCTGCGGAGAAGTACCGGGCCGCAATCAATGGGGAGACCCAATGATGAACCGGTCGGCCAAAGGTGGGGCAAGGTCGAGTCTGCGAGATGAAGACGAAGGCGTTCTCATTCACCCACCGCACCAAGGTGATTGCGGGTGGCACGGTACGGAAGAACAGCACGTGACCTCAGGAGGTGCTGGCAGAGTCTTTGGGTGGCACCGGAGTAAGCAAACCTATAAGCGGAAGCGAAGTGGCGAGCGAAGCTCGGTCAGTATACGGACGGCTGAATAGTACCTGAAGCGTGATGAAAGTCACGTGACCGGGCAACCGGCGACGGAAGTGGGTCGGGGAAGGCCAGCCGGCGAAGATGGTCAGGAAGAGAGAGAAAAGCCAGATGAGTAAAGGCGAGAAGGAGGAACAGTTCCATGAGTGAAAAACCCGTACATTCTCGTCTGAGGAGACTGGTGGACTGGATCAACCTGACGGGTGCGAAGAAGGTCCATTCATTAATCGACAAGGTGTACAAGCGGAAGAACCTGGAGATGGCCTGGGAAAGGGTGAAGGCGAATCGGGGCAGTGGAGGTGTGGATGGGGAAACTCTGGAGACTTTTGAAGCGCAGCTGGGCCAGCAGTTGGATCGGCTGCAACGGGAGTTGAAAGAGGATACCTATCAGCCTCAGCCGGTACGGCAACATCCCATCCCGAAGAGGGACAAACCAGGAGAGTATCGTTTGCTCGGCATACCCACGATTTATGACCGGGTGTGCCAGCAAGCACTGCTCAATCGGTTAGAGCCCATCTTCGAGCCGGTATTCGATGACGCCAGCTTCGGATATCGGCGAGGACGATCGACGAAGGATGCCCTACGCAAAGTCTGGAAGGAGATACGAGGCGGATCAGAGTGGATTGTGGACGCAGATCTCCGAAATTTCTTCGGGTCTGTGGATCACGAGAAACTTCTCACGCTGGTAGCCCAACGAGTAGCGGACGGCCGAGTACTTCGTCTCATCGAGGCGATGCTCAAGGCAGGAAGCTACGGAAAAGGGCAGCTCTTTCCATCCGAGCGCGGGACTCCACAGGGAGGGGTAGTCTCACCCACGCTCAGTAACATACTTCTGACGCCGTTCGATCGGGAGATGCGGCTGAGAGGGTATCAGCTCACGAGGTATGCCGACGATTGGGTGATCACCTGTAAATCGGCAGCAGAGGCACGAGCCGCAGTGGAGGCTGCTGGCCGAATCCTGAAACAATTGGGCGTGGAGTTCCATCCGCAGAAGACGCGGATCGTTCATGCTCAGGATGGCTTCGAGTTCCTTGGCTACAAAATCAAACGCGGGAAGAAGAAGCTCCATCTACCCGCGAGTAAGATTCGTAGTCAGGCCCGACAGGGTGCGCTCTATGCGTATCCCAAGGAGAAGTCGATCCGTAGTTTCATGGACCAGGTCCGGCAGCGCACCAAGCGGAAGGTGCCCTTGCCAACCGAGGAGCTGATCGAAGAGCTAAACCCGCTCTTGCGAGGATGGGGCGAGTATTACAAGCGAGCCCATGTCCGATTGCTCTTCAACCGACTCGATCGCTGGATAGTACATCGTATCTGGTCGCACCGCTTCAAGCATTGGCGCAATGCCGGCTGGAAATGGCTGCCCCAGACGACGCTCTACGGCGAGTTCGGGCTTGTCAACCTAGTTGGATTAATTCCTTCTATCGCAACTCGGAAGCAGTGAGTCTTCGTGAAAGCTGCATACGGGAAAACCGTCCGTGCAGTTTGAGCGGCGGACGGAGGCCAGCGCGAAAGCGCGCCTCCTCCGACCCGACTTCGATCAAAACTTCGACCATGATTACTTCTTCAAACTCCCTTTGCAGGGAGCGGGATGCCCAATCAAGTGGACGATGTTCTACTTCACACCATGTCCGGTTCCGAGCTGTCCCGCGTACGAACCGAACTCTAACGACGGTGAATACTCACAACTATTCCGCCACATCCAATACAACCGGATCGCCAGCTTGCGCCCCATCGCTACCTTGGCAATGCTCTTGTGTCGACGCATCGCCAGGTGCATGTACCGACGTCGCCAGCCAGGATGGATACGCGCTGCTGCTTGGGCCGCCTCCACCAGCAAGAAGCGCAACAAGGAATTGCCCTGTTTGCTGATGTGCCCCAGCCGTTGCTTGCCAGCACTGGAGTCCTCACTCGGAATCATCCCCACGTAGGTGCCGATCTGCTTGCCGCGTGGAAACCGTTCCCGAGTTCCAATAATCAGCACGAAGGCGAGTGCCGTAAGCGGACCCACGCCAGGATGCGTCATCAGTCGCAACACCTCGGGTCGCTTCCTGGCTTCCCGCTCGACGGCTGCGGTTAACTCCTCAATCGTCGGATTCATGCGGTCCAGCAACTCCAACAACTCTCGCCGGCGCCGACTGGCCCAGGGAGCCAACGTGAGCTTCTCCAACTGTGCTCGTCCTTGTTCCCTGAACAGTTTTTTCTTCCAGCGATAGCCTTCGTTCATGGCCAAGGCCTGCAGTTGATTCATGATGCGCGTGCGCATTTGCACCAACCGATGCCGGTGCCACAACAGTTGCCGCAAATCTCGATTCTCCGGGCTCGGTACCCAGATTTGCGGGAAGTTATTTTCCAGCATCAGCCTGCGTAGGAGTCGAGCATCATTGCGATCGTACTTCTGCTTTTTCACTCGCTTGGCCTTGATCTCTGCGGGATCGCCGATCCACAGCTCGAAACCTAATTCTGCGAGTAACCGCTCGAACCAGCGTGAATATCCGGTAGCCTCCATTCCTACCCGCACGCAGATTCCTCGCTGCTTCAGGTCTCGATAGAATTTCTCTGCTTGTCCATCACTGTGGTTCAGTTCCTGTTCACCACACTCACCGGTCTCTTCCATTAAAAATGCAATCGTCTGAAAGCTCGGGTGGTAATCTACGCCTATAATCATCACGTTCGGCTCCTTTCTCCCGAGCCTATGGTCGTTGACAAACCACAGTCTACTCGGGCCAAGGAGCCGACATTGTTATGCAATCAAGTCCCGTACCAGGACCCATTTCTCCGGTAAGCGTTTATCGGGCCCCTAGTGTCCGCTGATCCGCGAGAAGTCTCCTATTGCCGGGAACAATCGCGCTCTACCGCCCGATGGGATACCGGTTTGGAACGTTTCAGGCTGGTGGATCGACCTGTCACTATTGGCAGTGGCGAGCCAGAGTGTCGGTGAAGGAGTCTGCGGCGATAGGCTTTGGCTCAGTTTCTCGTGCGACGAAGTTCTGGCTAAGGAGAGAGATTTATGAAGGGCAAAATGACGGAAGCGGCGGGATTGGCCGTAGCGTTTGTTGCGGGGATGGTGGTGGCGACGGCGTGGGGTGGGGGGATGGCTGCGGCGGGGGCGAAGACGCAGGAGGCGGTGGTGCAGGGGCAGCAAGTTACGGTGCAGAGGGTCATGAGCCCGACGGTGACGGACGCGGACATTGCTTTGCTGCGGAAAGATGTACGGGCAATGAAGATGCAAGTCATTGGCCAGAATATGTCGCTGTCCGATCCGGAGGCGCAGAAGTTCTGGCCCATCTACAAACACTACGCGGACGAATTGCATGAAGTGCACAACGCGAAGTATGCGCTGTTTAAGCAGTACGCGGAGACGTGGGCAACGATGACGGACGAGGACGCGCTGATTTATGTGCGGCACTCGATGGAGGTGGATGCGGAGGCGCAGGCGTTGCGATTGAAGTATGTGCCGGTGGTGAATCAGGTGTTGCCGGGGAAGAAGGCGGCGACGTTTTTTCAATTGGAACGGCGGCTGTGCCTGATGGTCGATTTGCAATTGTATTCACAGATTCCGTTGGCGCATGCGAAGGAGTAGGGGGAAGAGATATCAGAAATCAGTAATTGAATACCAGAAGGCGAAGAGGGAGTCTTCCCGCTGATTCCGGGTGACGTACCACTCGCAAATAATCCAAGTGCCCGGTAAGTCTTAGTGTTGTATCGGAAGCGCGAGCGGGCAAGGCGCAGGCACGAGCACGGTGTGTTTGCGCGCTTTCGATACAACGACTTGAAGGTAGCCGCCCGCGGTTGCGGCGGACGCGGGCCCTATGCAAATTCAATGGTGGGACAGAGCGGTGTGGAGGTGCGCGGAGACTGTGCCGCAGCGCGCCATACAAGGCCGCATGCGCCAATAAGTTGGCTACCGCGAAAAAGTATCTCGAAGAGCGTGGTTGAAGAGGTTGAAAAAAGAGATCTGTTCGACGGCAAGGCGCAGAAGTCCGGAGCGTGCGGAGGCACGCGAAGGTTTCGGATTAGAGAGAGTCGGTTCATGCCGCAGCCGTGATCCCAGGTGGAGAACGAAGCTGAATTTCAGACGCGGTGAGCCTTTCGATGATCTTCATCGGGCCACCACACTTGGGACAGCGCCAAAGATCGGGGAAGTCTTCGGTGGAGGCAGCGTGTTGTTCAGCTTGCGGCTCGTGTACCGCGCCGAGCAACTGAAAACAAAGCGGCAGAAGAGTGGCACGCTTGCGGTTGGCCAGGAATCCGAAGTTACGGATGCGCACGAAGCCTTCCGGAAGTAGGTGCAACAGGAAGCGGCGCAAGAACTCATCGACAGGTACGGTCAGCAACTTCTGTTTGTTGTGGTCTGCGGAATCGCGCCAGCGAAAAGTGACTTGGCCATCGGCAAAGGAAACCAGGCGATGGTTGGAGATGGCCACCCGATGGGTGTAGCGGCCGAGATATTTCAGCACATGCTCGGGGCCACCGAAGGGGCGTTTTAAGTAGACCACCCACTTTTTTCGATGCAGTGGTCGTAGCCAGGCGGCGAAGATCTTGGGCTGAGCGAGGAGCTTCAGGTCTCCATGGAAGTTGAGTTGGCCGTTCTGAAAAGCTTGCTTGAGCGCGTCCACGAATTTGCCGCGAAAGACTTTCCGCAGCACCGGTTTGGGAAGGAAGTAGTTCTCTCGTGAGCGAACCCAGTGGGTGCGATCGAGCGAGAGGCCGCCGGCGGGAACGACGCAATGGACATGCGGGTGAATGTTGAGCTTCTGACTCCAGGTGTGCAGCACACTGAAGAAACCAATTTCCGCGCCGAGGTGTTTCGGATCGCGAGCGACTTCGAGAAGTGTTTCCGCGCTGGTGCGAAACAGGAGATCGTAGAGGATCTTCTTGTTCTGCAGGACCAGTGGCGCCAACCGGTGGGGCAGTGTGAAGACGACATGGAGGTAGCGTGTCGGGAGAAGTTCTCGTCGACGCGCAGCGATCCACCGTTCCCGAGCACCCGCCTGACACTTGGGGCAGTGGCGATTTCTGCACGAATTAAAAGAGATGGCGCGATGCCGGCAGCGGGTGCACTCATCGAGATGACCGCCGAGGGCGGCGGTACGGCACCGCCGAATGGCCAGCAGCACTTTGACATGCATCCACCGGAGCCACTTGCGGTTTCGTTCGATGAAGGTATCTCCCGCAGCGCGGACGATATCGGCCACCTCGAGGGGTGGCCGGTCCATCTACTCTTCCTGCGGTGACTCGCTTCTTAGGGACAGTGAGTCCAGTGGACTGGCTGTCGCGTTCAGGCGAAGTTCAGAAACATGGAGGTAGATAGTGGTCTGTTCCAGATCGCTATGGCCTAACAGCATCTGGATGTTGCGCAGATCCGCACCCTGTTCGAGCAGATGCGTGGCAAAGCAATGCCTAAGCGTATGGGGGTGCACCTGTTTTTTGATACCTGCTCGCTTGGCAGCGTTCCGGCACGCATGCCAAACCGCTTTCGTAGAAATCGGCCGATCGTTGGTATGCTGCTGGTTGCCTGGAAACAGCCACTCGCTTGGCTTTCGCCTTAACCGCCGCCAGTGCTCCCGCAGTTCCTTGAGCAGCTTTGGGCTAAGCATCACGTCCCGATCTTTGCGCCCTTTGCCACCCCGGACGTGAATGACCATGCGCTGGCTGTCGACGTCCGAAATTTTCAGATGGGTTAACTCGGCACGTCGCACTCCGGTGGCGTAGAGCGTCATCAGCAGAGTGCGATGGAAGGAACTGTCAGCCGCATCGATCAGTCGCGCCACTTCTTGCTGGCTCAGAATCGAGGGAACGTGCTCGGCTCTTTTCGGATAGGGAGTCTCAACTACGCTCCAGCTTTTCTTGAGAGTTTTGCCATAGAAGAATCGCAGAGCTGCAAGATAGACCGTAACGGTGCTCGCCGCCAACTTTCGCTTCTTGAAAAGTTCCGATTGGTATTCACGAATGTGCTTGGGGCCCAGACAGTCTGGAGGACGCTGGAAGCGTCGCGAGAAATCTTCCACTATACGGATGTAACTGCTTATGGTAGTTTCAGCGTAATTACGACGCTGGAGTTCCTCCAGCATCATTTTTCTGAGATGGGTCACGGGGACACCTCCTGTGACCCAAATTTATCTCTACCGATAGGCAATCACTGCTGAGTTACCTCACGCGAAGCGTCCGCCGCCGGGCGGCTGCGTTCAAGTCGGATTACCGGACAAATACCGGTCTAGTACTCCACTCCTCCGGTAAGGACGTGGTCCAATTGTTTTGTGTTTCCTCATCGGGCATAATCGGCGGCAGGCACGAATACGAAAGAACCGGAAAGCGGCTGAGCGTCGTTTGTCGGACCTGGAGATGTCAATGAGCGGCGTACAAATCGAACAAAAGAGCTATGAGATGCCCCCGCGAGAGGGGATCAGCATCGCGCATTTTCTCACCGTCGCCGACGTCGAGCGATCGGCTCGCTACTACGAAAAGGTCTTCGGCGCTCGCATTCTGACCATGGGCGACGGCAACGCACCTCCGTACCTTCAGCTTGCGAATATCTGGATGATTCTCAACGTTGGGGGCGGGCCAACCCCGGATAAGCCGACGGTGACGCTCAGCGTCCCCGACCCGAATCACATCAACAGCTTTATGAATTTCCGCGTTGCGGATATTCAAGCGTGCTACGAATTGTGGAAAAGTCGAGGAGCCGAGTTCCTCACGGAACCGATTGCCAAGTACGGCGAGATTCGCTGCTACATCCGCGATCCTGACGGATACATTATCGAGGTCGGACAGAGCACCGACCTCAAGTACGGGTGACGCTAGGCCCCGAAAAAGCATTCTCACAGTCCAGTGTGAGTTGTGGCTAAGCGGGAAGTAATCGACTGACCCCGCCGTCAGGTCCTGATAAGTCCTAGTGTTGTATCGGAAGCGCGAGTGAGCAAGCTGCACGCACGAGCACGGTGTGTTTGCGCGCTTTCGATACAACGACTTGAAGGTGGCCGCTGGCGGTTGCGGCGGATGCGGGCTAAGGGGCCCGATCTAACGGCTATGGGAATTCAATCTTTTCGCTCATCTGTAAGCTGTTGGTTTTGCGGTACTTAGAAAATGAGCATGTGCGAGAACCGCAATGGGATGCGGTACGTTGAGGCATAACGTGCGGAGCATAGCACGCGAAGCGTCCGCCGCGCCAGCGGCTAAGTTGTGTGCTGGGCATGATCAGCAGCTTGGAGGTGCAAGTCCTCTACCCAACCTGATGGAGGTGAAGGGTTAGCGATGACGCAAGGGCTATCACTGCGAGGTGAGGTCTGAAGGAAGCGTCAAGCAAACGTGCGAGTCGATGAAAAAGAATCGGATATAAGGCGCGAGCATCGGACGAGCGGGCAACGTACCGCGAAGTCCACATTCCATCAAGGATGCAATGCGTAGATCCGGCGACTGTGCACGGAAGGCAGCTGAACTTACCCCAGGAGATCTGTTCTGTGTCGCTTCGGCGACTGAGAGAGCCGAGAGGTAATCTGACCGCAGAGCAGAAGTCAGCATAGGGCGTAGTAGATCACGACGTCGGCAAGGTTAGTGAGGCCCTCCAAAGCCGAAAGGCGGAGTCAACGGATAGACCGAGCCGGGAACGGTGATCGAAGGCCCAAAGGAACGAGAGGAGAGGCGAGTAGGAGATGCATCTCAGGAACGACAAGCGGCAGAACATCCAGAAGAAACTGGACTTCCCGTCTGCGCCCACGGGTGAAGCCCGTCAATCCGGAAGGGAAGAGACCGAATCGCGCCAGACGATGCATCAACCCGAAAACCCAGCTAACACTATCGGACTGATGGAGGAAGTATGTAAGCGAGAAAATCTGATGGAAGCATTGCGGCGAGTGAAGGTTAATAAAGGTAGCGCCGGGATCGACGGGATGACTGTCGGCCAACTCAGTGGCTACCTGAAGGAGCATTGGCTAACCATTCGGGAACAACTGCTGAACGGCACCTACAAACCGCAGCCGGTAAGGCGTGTGGAGATCGTGAAGCCAGACGGAGGAGGGATGCGAAAGCTTGGCATCCCGACTACGCTCGACCGATTTCTCCAACAGGCGGTGATGCAGGTTCTACAACGGCAGTGGGACCCAACATTTTCCGATCACAGCTATGGTTTTCGACCAGGACGATCCGCGCATCAAGCAGTAACCCAAGCACAGCTGTACCTTGCGGAAGGTTACGGCTGGGTGATCGATCTCGACTTGGAGAAATTCTTCGATCGAGTCAATCACGACAAATTGATGGGGCAGGTCGCGAAACGTGTCGAAGACAAGCGGCTGTTGAAACTCATTCGGGCGTTCCTGAACGCCGGGGTGATGGAGAACGGGTTAGTCAGTCCAAGCGTGGAGGGAACTCCCCAAGGGGGTCCACTTTCGCCGCTGTTGAGTAACCTCGTGCTCGATGAACTCGATCGCGAGTTGGAGCGCCGTGGACATCGCTATGTTCGATACGCAGATGATTGCAACATCTACGTGCGAAGCGAGCGAGCCGGTCAACGAATGATGAAGAGCATCACGCAATTCATCACGCAGCAGCTCAAACTCAAAGTGAACGAGTCCAAGAGTGCGGTGGCGAAACCGCAGGAGCGAAAATTCCTTGGATTCAGCTTTACGGACGGGCCAGAGGTCCAGCGCGTCATCGCGCCGAAGGCCTTGGACCGTTTTAAGAGGCGGGTCCGGGAAATCACGCGACGAGCGAAAGGTGTCAGCATCGAGATGACGATGGCAGAACTAGCCCCCTACATGCGGGGCTGGCGCAGCTATTTCGGCTTCTGCGAAACACCCCAGGAACTCGTCAATCTTACTCGTTGGGTCCGGCTGCGACTTCGAGTGGCTCTGTGGCGGCAGTGGAAAACACCACGTCGTCGTCGGGCCGCACTTCTCGAATTGGGGGTACGCCCGCGACTAGCGCGCAACACCGCTAGTAGCTCCCGTGGCCCTCGCTACCTCGCACAGGCCAAGGCCCTCTCTGTGGGGCTTTCCAATGCCTACTTCAAATCGCTCGGTCTTCCGTCGTTGATCGAGGGTTGCTAGCGTAACCAATCGAACCGCCGTGTACGGACCCGTACGCACGGTGGTGTGGCAGGGGTCGGCGGGTGACCGCCGCCCCTATGCCGATCAAGTCGGATTACCGGACAAGTCCGGTCCCAGTACTTCAAGTTTCCGATTAGCGCGTTTGGACTTGAGGTCGTCCGGTTTGATGATGACTGAGCGTGCAAACCATGGTGTCGTGTCAGGAGCAGTCAATCCAGCTTATTGCTGCATAACCAGTGGCGAGTAGTGGTTGAGAACCAGTCGCCAGTGCCCTTGCTGCTTGACCCATACTCTCGTAAAGCGGTTGTCACGGGGGACAGCTTTGCCTCTGTCTTGCCCATCCATTGTGGAGCGGCCAGTCTCGACAGCCGTGTTTCCGTAGATGCGCACCTGAACTTCGTCGGTGGTGATGGACTGAAATTTCAATTCACCGGACGTAAAATCTGAAATCACCTGCGGCTTGGTTCTCACGGCGCCGCTTGGCCCTACGCCGATAAAATCAGCAGCATAGATGCGCTCAAGAGCCGCCGCATCAGCATCGACCTGTGCCTGAATGCGCTCATGGTCTAGCTGTCTTATGACCTGCTCAGTGCTTCTTCTTCGACCCGAGCTCGCGCTCGGCGTTTGTCCTAGGACGATAGATGCCGTCGTAAGGAATAGGACAGCTATGGCAATTGTTCGTCCCATGGAGAGTTCACCTTTGTTAATGGCTGCGGTCCGCAAACGGCTGAACCAACTAGGGCTCATCCTAACACCCAGAACCACTGAGGTCCTGAGTAGCCGGTAAAACGGAAAGGTGCGAGCTAGTACCTAAATGGGAAGGTAAGGGCGTTACCAGGCGCTGGCCGGTTTGTCCTAACTTGAGTGCGTTTTATTTCAATCCCAAGGCAATAGGATGTTTCGGCTGGTAGAGACCGACCTCGCCTCCACCGGGAAGGCGCATCTTCGTAATCAAGCCCCATCGTGCTTCCTCGACCTTAGAGCACCTAACGTCCTTCGTGGCAAGTGAGGCCATCTCGGCTTTCAGGTCTTCGCATATGAAATAGAGTTCGTGAAGACCATTTTCTTTGGACGGGTGGAATGCCGCTTCTCCCGGCGGCAGCGCGAAGATCAGCCAGCCATGTCCCGCATCCACAGACTTGAACCCGAGAATGTCGCGGAAGAACGCGCGATCCGCATCGGCGTCTTTGCTGTAAACAACTATGTGAGCGCCAGAAATCATTGCCCCCTCCAAAGAAGTACTCGGAACCCATATCCTAACCGGACATTTGGATCGCCGGGCACTTTTCCGATTAGCGTTTATCAGATGGGATGAGAAGGCCGGTCTCCAGCGGGATGCGATACGCTCCCGATGATCGACGTGCTTTAAGCACAAAAAAGGAGACCGGCGATGAAGAAGATTAGCACTATGCAGGTATTTGGGAACGAAATTTTTAGAGAGCAAAAGCTTACGATCGGATTGGATCTAGGGGATCGTTGGTCGTTCTACTGTATTTTGGATGAAGCCGGCAAAATCATACTGGAACAGAAATTGCCGACGACACCGGAAGCGATGAAGCAGACATTTGGAAAGATACCGCGAAGTCTCATCGCCATGGAGACCGGAACACATTCGCCATGGGTAAGCCGACTGTTAACCGAGTTGGGACACGAAGTGCTCGTGGCGCACGCACAAAAAGTGGAATTGATCACCAAGAGCAATCGAAAAGATGATCGACACGATGCGCGGACACTGGCACGGCTGGCGCGAATCGATCCCGAGCTGTTGGGACCGGTGCGGCATCGCAGTGCCAAGGCGCAAATTCATCTGACGGTGATCCGCGCGCGAGCGGAACTGGTGAGTGCTCGAACGGCCTTGGTGAACGCAGCCCGCGGGTTGGTGAAATCTTACGGTGAACGACTGCCCAAGTGTGGCACACCACAGGTGAGCGGGAAGTTGGCCGAGGGATTGAGCGCGGAGTTGCGCGAGGTTCTGGAGCCGCTATTGCGAGAGGTCGAATCGCTGAACGAGCGCATCCAGGAATACGACGAGCGCATGGAGAAAATTGCCAAGGAAGTATACCCAGAAGCGTCCTTGCTCCAGCAAGTGAAGGGTGTAGGAACGCAGATCGCGTTGACCTATGTCCTGACGATCGAAGACCCGTATCGGTTTCCGAAGAGTCGCGCGGTAGGTTGTTTTCTGGGGTTACGACCTGGCCGGAAGAATTCCGGGGAGAGCGAACCACAGAAGAAAATCAGCAAAGAAGGAGACCGGTATCTGCGAACCATGATGGTGCAGGGAGCGCATTACATTCTGGGGCCTTTTGGAGAAGACAGTGATCTGCGGAGATGGGGTATGAAGCTTGCAGAGCGAGGAGGAAAAAATGCCAAGAAACGAGCGGTGGTTGCCGTGGCGAGAAAGCTGGCAGTACTGCTCCATCGGTTGTGGGTAAGCGGAGAGGTGTACGAACCACTGCGCAATAGCCAAAAAGCGATGCGCGCTGTGGCCTAAAGAGTTTTAATCCGGACAGCTGAGCTCGACCGCCGAGTCCAGGTGACTGCGACTAACTCCTGGGGCCCAACTCCCACAGAAGTGGGGAGAGAGGTCGATTATCAGGTAGCAGCACCTACTGAACGAGAACACCCACCTTGCACCGAGCGAATATCGCTCACAAAGAGTGCGGATGGAAGGATGGCGACAGGGGCGGCTTAGCTGAATGGGAACAGACGGAAAGAAAGAAGGAAGAAAAAGTGTGCCTTGACATCAACCGGCCTTCTCATGGAAGGAGTTGCGGATGCCGCTATCAGACCGTAAGAACAACAAGGCTGACAGAACTGCGACACACGGTAGGATGACGGTAACAAACCACGCTGAAGTTTGATCTGGAGCGGTCACGCGAGACCTGAATGCTACCGCTCCGATAAAGCAAATCAAGAGGCCCGCAGTGATAACAATGGACTTTCGGATTTCCCGCATTCGGGAGAATCCAGGAGTTCTACCTATGAATATCATGGATGCAAAAACGGACAACGAGGAAAAGCCAACGAGTAGTGGGGCAAAAGGCTTTGTTCGGTTAAACAGGTACGCAACCGCAAAGCCCCACGACGAGCCCATGATAGCGAGCGCGACGATGAATCTCCGCCTGGCTCCGGGGATAACGGGTGGTCGGTCGCTGATTGCACGAACTGGGCCCCATGAGCGTTGCCAAAGAACCTCGGCTCTAAGGACCAAAAATCCGACGCTGAGGAGACCAAGAAGATAAGCGTATGTCGCAGATTCATGTGCGGATTTGTTACCTGGTGCCACAATTACTTCCAACCTCTGAAGTAGAAGAAGACCGCCCAACGCTGACACTGCTATGGAAAGCTGACACAAAAGAATCGCGATTCGATTCTGCGCTTTTCTGTAAGAGCGGGACAGTAGGAGGCACAAGCCGCAAACTCCAGCTGATAAACATCCCAGTCCGCAGGGTCCAAGAATGAGAATGAGTTTGCTGTTCATTTGAGTGCTCGAAATTCCGACTGCAACCAGTGCGATTCAGGCTAACGTGTAGCGACCACTTTCTGACACTGTTCTAAAGTTCAGATGCGCCTCGATGGTCAACTCCCGATTAGCCCAGTCCGATTACCACTGTTTATCAGGCATTTGCGGGAAATCGGCTCGTTATGTGACGCTAGGCTTGATGCCGACATACCTGCGGTTTGTCGTTGCGGAGATTCACGAAGACTCTGCGAAAGAGCTTGGCGTCTTCCATGCTGTTCTCCGATTGCGAGAGGAAGGGAAGCTGCAGCAGCACGAGGAAGAGTTGCACGATCTAACCCGCCAATGGTTCGACGATAACTTGGAGAAACCAACCCGCTTCACAGCATCTAAGCCTCCTTTCTACAGAAAGCCGAACAAAGCAATATCGTGGTTCAAGGACACCGCTAGGGACCATCTTTCTCACATTCGAGATTTGGTTGCCATTCTCCAGAACCATGGGATTTCAGTACGGATGTTGAAAACTTACCGAGTGGGCTACGTGGTCTATGAAGACGAATATCAAATTGTGGCTGAGCCTTTTACTGACGAAACATATTGACAGGCACTTGTCCGGTTCCGCGTTAACCGGGACTTAAGCGATTAGTTCCGAGTTGCCGACTACTCTGGAGTCATTCGCGCCCCCCAGGCCATTAGACGTCAATGCGAAAAACGCATTTCTCGGGACTATAATTGCGAGCACGGATGGCCCTAACTTCAGGAACGAAATTCGGGCCGTATGAGATCGTCGCACCGCTGGGCGCTGGCGGCATGGGTGAGGTGTATCGGGCCCGCGACACTAAGCTTGGGCGCGAGGTCGCGCTAAAGCTCCTGCCGCCGCTCTTCGCGGCGGACGCAGATCGCGTGGCGCGCTTCGACCGCGAAGCGCTACTGCTCGCATCGCTCAATCATCCGCACATCGGGGCAATCTACGGTTTCGAAGACGCTGACAACATGCCGGCCCTGGTGCTCGAGTTGGTCGAGGGCGACACGTTGGACGATCGCTTGCGCCGGGGCTCATTGCCACTCTCGGAGGCTTTGGCCGTCGCGCAACAGATCACCGACGCGCTTGACGCCGCCCACAGGGCCGCGATCATTCATCGCGATCTCAAACCCTCCAACATCAAGATCACGCCTGATGGGATGGTCAAGGTGCTCGACTTCGGTCTTGCAAAAGCCCTTGCGGCCGAAGGGTCCGACCCGGATCTATCGAAGTCCGCGACCATGACGGCGGGTGTGACGATTGTGGGTACGGTTGTCGGCACCGCCGCGTACATGAGCCCGGAGCAGGCGCGAGGGCAGCCTGTCGATAAACGCACCGACATTTGGGCATTCGGATGCGTGCTCTTCGAGATGTTAACGGGAACTTCAGCTTTCGGACGCGACACCGTCACGGACACCATCGTCGCGGTGGTCGGAGTCGAACCAAAGTGGAAAGCGTTGCCCGCCGATACGCCTGGCAGCATCCGACGTTTGCTGTCGCATTGTCTCCGGAAAGATGCCAAGCGCCGTCTTCACGACATCGCAGACGCGCGGACCGAGATCGAAGACGCGATCGCCACGCCTGCCGAATTGGCTCCAGTACCAACGGTGCGACGCTGGTCCCCCCTGGCACTCTCGGCACTGTCGCTCGGGATCGCGACAGTCCTCGTGTTCCTCTGGGCGGCGCGCGACAGGTTCGGAAGGTCGGCGGCAAAGCCGCCGCTGGAAACACGTGTCATACGACTCACGGACCTTCCTGGCCTTGAGGAGTCTCCGGCCATTTCACCAGACGGCAGGTCCGTGGCGTTCACCGCTGGCGTGAGTGGCAAACGACAAGTCTTCGTGCAGCTTATTGCCGGCGGCACGCCTCTGCAAATCACGCGCGATACCGTCGATCACGAGTGCCCGAGATGGTCGCCCGACTCCAGCTACATCTTGTATTTTTCGCCGGCGGTATCGGGAGCCGTGCAGGGTAGCGTTTGGGAGATCCCGGCGCTTGGCGGCGTGCCACGGCGGGCCGTCAGCAGCGTCGGGTGTGCTGACGTCAACCCGACAGACGGGAGGCTTGCCCTCTTCCGGCTGGCCAAAGAAGGCATTCAGCTAGGTGCCGCGCCAACGGACGGTTCGAGGTTCGACATGATCGCGCAGTTCGCGCCCACCACTCGTTACCTGTATCCTCGCTGGTCGCCGGACGGCAAATGGATTGCCTTTCAGCGAGGAGACAACATCAGGTTCGACATCTTCGTGGCGCCGGCTGCTGGAGGGGAGCCACACCAGCTGACCCATGACAACAACATGATGAGCGGCTTTGCCTGGCTGCCCGACAGCACGAGCATCGTCTACAGCTCAAGCCGGGGCGGCACGATGCCGTATTTGCCGACGTTAAGCCTGTGGCAGGTGACATTGCGTGATGAACACGTCCGGCAGGTGCTATCCGGCGAAACGTCGTACATGAGCCCGGACATCTCCAAGAGTGGCGCCATATTGGTCAGCCGTATGAAGCTTCAGACCGACATCTGGAAGTTCCCGGTCTACGGTCTGCCCGCCGAGAACACGCGCCGCGGCGTTCGTCTCACGCGACAGACCGGTCAGGTCCTGACCCCCACCGCCAGCCCGGGCGACAAAGAGGTCGCGTTTCTCTCCGACAGCGGCGGTCACGCAAACCTTTGGGTCGTCAGCACGGAGAGTGGCGGGCTGCGCCAGATTACTCACGAGCGCGATCCAAACGTGGCCGTAGGCGTCCCGGTGTGGTCGCCCGAAGGCCACGCTATCGCTTTCGTCACGTCGCGCGGCAATCAGGGGTTGACGTTTGGAGTCTGGTTGGTGGATTCCGACGGAAGCAACCTGCGCATCGTCGGGAACCCCGGTGTCGGCCCGGCTTGGTCGCCGGATGGCCGCTGGGTGTATTACTCGACGTGGGGCGGTGTGGCACCCACCGATGTCGTGCTGAAAAAAGTGCCTGCTGACGGAGGGCTGGCCGTCACCGTAAGGACCGAGCGGCTGCGCAACGTGATCGGGTTACATGGCGCCACTCTGTACTATCTCGTGGAGCAGCCGTATATCGACGGGACGCCGGAATTCGAAATCCGCGCCGCCACTCCCGAGGACGCGCCGTTTCGCGTGCTCACACGCATTCCATCCTCGCGCGCGCCGATCTGGCAGATCGTCAATCCCGCGCTGTCGCCCGATGGGAAATGGCTGGCCCAAGCACTTACTGACGGGTTTACAACCAACCTCTGGGCGCTCTCCACAACGACAGGCGAATGGCGTCAGATTACCGATTTCGGTGAACGCGCGACGTTCATCGTCCGCCGCGTCTCCTGGTCGTCGGACGGGCGTTCTATCCTGGCTGCGGTCGCTGAGGGCGATTCCGACATCGTTCTGCTGGAAGGACTAACGAATGTTGGGCGTGAGTGAGTGAAGAGTCCATGAGCGCGAACTCCCGACAAAACGCCAAACTAATTCTGCAAAATCAATCGCTGCGCCTCAATTAGCTCGGATCTTCCAGGCTTGTCGGCGTGACTGCAAACCGTGAGCAGCTCGAGAAGGTATTTTTGACTCGCATCGTGATTTCCGATGAGCTGAGCGGCGTGCGCTGCTCCATAGAGTGCTCGAAAGCGCCCCGGTTCCTTTTTCAGCGTCGCTTCGAACTGCTCCAATGCCTGCGTCGGCTGGTTCATTTGCAGCAACATTTCACCCAACGATTCACGCGCCGGGGCCAGCGGCCCAGGCGTCACCGCACTTTTCTCCGTCCCATCTTCCAATTCTGCTGCCAATTTCATCTGCCGCAGTGCCTCCTCCTTTTTGCCGCCAGCAAGCGCAGCCCACGCCCCGACCGCAACTTCTTGGATTTCCACCTGCCGTGCCCAGTAGTTTTCGTTGGCCTTCAGTAGCCGCCCTCGAATCTGTCGCAACGCTGTCGCTGAATCGTTCGCCAACGCCGCTTGTCCGAGTCGTGCCGCGCCGAATCCTCGTGCGAACCACGTTATCGCATCCGTATAAGGAAACGGTGTTTCCCGGACTGCGAGTTGCACAGCCTGGTTCCAATCCTGACGCTCGAGCGCGTACCGAGCCGGGATCGCCGCGAGTGCGAAATATCCAACTGACGGACCACCAGCGCCGCTAATCACCGCCTTTGGATCGAAGCGCGTCGCAATCTCTGGCAAGGACTTCACGATCTGTCCCGCCGCCTCGTCCTGCCCTGTTTGCAAGTACGCGTAGATTCCGTAGTCGCTGGCGTGCAACTCTTCTGCGTTCTGTCCCTCGCGCCGCGCCGCCTTGGACGCGGCTATGTTGCTGTCGATGGACTCTTGCCAGTAGCCCGTGCGCGTGAACGTATGCGATGGCATGTGCAAAGCATGTGGTGCATCGGGCGCAATTTCGGAGTAACGCCGCGCTGCCACCAGTCCCTTCTCCGCCAATACTGGGACGTCGTACGTATGGATGATGTAATGCGCCAGCCCCGGATGCGTCGGCTCTTCCTCGAACAGTTTTTCCAGAATCGCTCCTGCCTTGAGTCGCCCAGCGTACGATTTGTCCGCGGGATCTTCCGAAGCCGCGACCGCCAACGCGTAGAAGATTTGTGCCTCATGGTCGTCTGGATATTTCGTCGCGACTTCCTCCATGGCGTCGCGATAGGCGATCAAACGCGTTTGCTGCTGCGTGCTCTCGAAGTCGTTGTACAATTTACCGACAGCCGCGACATAAGCCCGTTCCCGTTCCGTCTTTGCGCCTACGGTCCTGCCGCGTTCCGCGTTGTCCCGCCCTGCCTGCAACTGGCTCTTCTCTTTCGCTCCCGGTGCGAAGGGATTACTCCAATCGCTGAGAGCGATTCCCCAGTACGCGATCCCGCATGTAGAGTCCTCTCCGAGTACCGCGTTGAACCCGTCTATCGCACGACTGAACTGAAAAGAATGCAGCAGGGCGACTGCCCGGTTAAATTCCTCTTGTGCCACTACCTTGCAAGAAGTGGCAAAGTGCACGGTCCCCAACTTCTCTCCAATCACAGTGCGCTGATGCTCCTGCACCCTCCCGCTCGACGCCACCAAGGTCAGTAGAATAACCGCAATGGATTTCACTCTGACCAAGTCGCTCCTCCAGCCCCCAGTAGTATAGGAGCGTCCCAGGATGTGTGGAAGACTCCGGTCCCGGAAAGAGACGAAGATATAAGTCAACTCCTTCCATGAGAAGGCCGGTTGATGTCAAGGCACACTTTTTCTTCCTTCTTTCTTTCCGTCTGTTCCCATTCAGCTAAGCCGCCCCTGTCGCCATCCTTCCATCCGCACTCTTTGTGAGCGATATTCGCTCGGTGCAAGGTGGGTGTTCTCGTTCAGTAGGTGCTGCTACCTGATAATCGACCTCTCTCCCCACTTCTGTGGGAGTTGGGCCCCAGGAGTTAGTCGCAGTCACCTGGACTCGGCGGTCGAGCTCAGCTGTCCGGATTAAAACTCTTTAGGCCACAGCGCGCATCGCTTTTTGGCTATTGCGCAGTGGTTCGTACACCTCTCCGCTTACCCACAACCGATGGAGCAGTACTGCCAGCTTTCTCGCCACGGCAACCACCGCTCGTTTCTTGGCATTTTTTCCTCCTCGCTCTGCAAGCTTCATACCCCATCTCCGCAGATCACTGTCTTCTCCAAAAGGCCCCAGAATGTAATGCGCTCCCTGCACCATCATGGTTCGCAGATACCGGTCTCCTTCTTTGCTGATTTTCTTCTGTGGTTCGCTCTCCCCGGAATTCTTCCGGCCAGGTCGTAACCCCAGAAAACAACCTACCGCGCGACTCTTCGGAAACCGATACGGGTCTTCGATCGTCAGGACATAGGTCAACGCGATCTGCGTTCCTACACCCTTCACTTGCTGGAGCAAGGACGCTTCTGGGTATACTTCCTTGGCAATTTTCTCCATGCGCTCGTCGTATTCCTGGATGCGCTCGTTCAGCGATTCGACCTCTCGCAATAGCGGCTCCAGAACCTCGCGCAACTCCGCGCTCAATCCCTCGGCCAACTTCCCGCTCACCTGTGGTGTGCCACACTTGGGCAGTCGTTCACCGTAAGATTTCACCAACCCGCGGGCTGCGTTCACCAAGGCCGTTCGAGCACTCACCAGTTCCGCTCGCGCGCGGATCACCGTCAGATGAATTTGCGCCTTGGCACTGCGATGCCGCACCGGTCCCAACAGCTCGGGATCGATTCGCGCCAGCCGTGCCAGTGTCCGCGCATCGTGTCGATCATCTTTTCGATTGCTCTTGGTGATCAATTCCACTTTTTGTGCGTGCGCCACGAGCACTTCGTGTCCCAACTCGGTTAACAGTCGGCTTACCCATGGCGAATGTGTTCCGGTCTCCATGGCGATGAGACTTCGCGGTATCTTTCCAAATGTCTGCTTCATCGCTTCCGGTGTCGTCGGCAATTTCTGTTCCAGTATGATTTTGCCGGCTTCATCCAAAATACAGTAGAACGACCAACGATCCCCTAGATCCAATCCGATCGTAAGCTTTTGCTCTCTAAAAATTTCGTTCCCAAATACCTGCATAGTGCTAATCTTCTTCATCGCCGGTCTCCTTTTTTGTGCTTAAAGCACGTCGATCATCGGGAGCGTATCGCATCCCGCTGGAGACCGGCCTTCTCATCCCATCTGATAAGTCGGGTTACCGGACATGTGATTTTGTTTCGATTCGCATGTCCGGCGTGCGCGTTAATCCGGAGTTTTGCGTTTGAACTTGACCAAAGCTCTATCGTGGTCTCTTATAAGTCAACGTACTGGCCGAAGCGATTCGTACAGTGAAGGGAGACGACCCTATGCTGCGCCTGCTGGTGTTGGTTCTTGTCTTTGCGTATGTGACTTTGCCTGCGGCCTCCGCTCAAACGACGGATTCCGGCTATCCCGATGAATTGTCGCCCTCGCTGGCGGCCAGTGCCAAGGCAATGCATGCCATGATTCACCGAGATATAGCGGAAGCGGCAGAGAACATGCCTGCGGATGAATATGCCTTTCGACCGACGCCGCAGGTCCGGACCTTCGGTCAGATTATCGGTCACTTGGTTGATGCGAACTTCTTCTTCTGTTCGCAAGCCGCGGGCGAAAAGTCGCCAGCGACCGCTGACTACGAACAACTCACTGACAAGGCTGTACTCGTTAAGGCGTTGAACGATTCGCTCGTCTATTGCGATCGCGTGTACGGGGCGACCACCGAGGCAAAGTTCATCCAGCCGATGCAAATTGCACATGTTGTTGGTACGGGGTCGACCAATACTCTCCGGGGCGCCGTGCTGATGTACAACATCGCCCACAACAACGAGCATTACGGCAACCTCGCCGTTTACATGCGGCTGAAGGGCCATGTTCCGCCCTCGACAGCCCGAGTCCAGCAGCGAACGAATTAGTAACGCCCGACTACCTGGTCGAGTAGGCCCGGGGAATTTCACCCCGAGCCCCTCACAGAACCGTGCTTGACTGTCTCCAGTCACACGGCTCGTGTCACTCCGTGAAGGTTTGACCTTCCGTTCTAACCACTCGGTTCCTCCTGTTTCCAGTTGACCGTAATTGGTTAGGACGCGAGTGACCTGCCCCCTTCGCTCCACGGGAATTACCCCGCTTCTTCACTACTGTGGGGCAGTCCGACCCTGAAACTTCGCTTCCGTACTCTCGCCCTCGTGGTTCTTCCACTTGTGGCTTCTCCGTTTGCATCGAAGTCTCAGGTTCCCACGTTCCGCTTAACCGCCTCTTTGGCAAGCTCAGGCCACCTCTCATGCCGGATGCCGCTCCGCCCGTAAGCAGGTTTCGTCGGAGCTAATCCCGCAGTAACTAACCCCCTGCGGTTTTGACATCGTCTATAACCTTTCGACACTTCAGCAGTGGTTCCCTTGCGGTCCTCTTCTTGCCGGTCACCTGACCTGGTCGTTGCCAGGCCTTTTCCTTCCGCGTTCACGACCATAGCTTTTGACTACAGCCGCCGAAGGTGGTTTGGAACCTGTTCCTGTAAACCGGTTCCGAGGGGCCTACCCTCATCAGTCAAGCAGTTGCGCACTACTCAGCGTTTCCTCCTTTCGTGCTCGTGGCACACATTAGTCGGGTTACCGTCCATCAAGTGGCTTTCAGAGAGTCCGAACTACCCTGTCCACGGGTTCAAAAACCTTTTCCCGAGTTTTTGAACCACCTAGGAGAGGCACAAGCGCGTTATACGTCCAGGTGGATCGCTCAGCGTACATCGAGACCCTGGCACATTCCCAGGTGGCAAGGTTCACTGCGTTCGTACCTGGCCAATGCACATGCTAGTCTGATGTGACAAGCGATGAAAAACCGCGACACTCAGGCGACTTGGAAGTATCACGATGGCACAAAGCACTCCTATTGGAGCATTCGCAGCGATCCCCATTTCCTGGACTGGGCGAATCGACCGCTGCCTTTCAAAATATATCCAACGATAGAGCCGCTTCCGTTGCCGCGGGACGTGCCGCAAACAGGTGTTGCCGCGCTCTCCGCCATCGCACAGCCCTTACTACCGTGGAGCGGCGAGGTGGCCCCTGACCTGCAAGACTTGGCGCGTATCCTTTATTTCTCGGCGGGAATTACCAAGCAGCGCAAAGATCCAGGCGGAGAAATCTACTTTCGAGCCGCGGCCTGCACGGGAGCTCTCTACGAGATCGAACTGTACGCTGTGACCGGCGACCTGAAGGGCCTGGATGCCGGCGTATACCACTTCAATCCGGCGGAAGTATCGCTACGGCTGCTGCGAAAGGGTGATTTTCGCGGAAACCTGGCTCGGGCGACGGCATCGCGACCCACGGTGGCTCGGGCGCCCGCGACTATAATCTGCACGGGAACGTACTGGCGAAACGCCTGGAAGTACCAGGCGCGCACCTATCGCCATTTCGGTTGGGACCACGGTACGCTGCTGGCGAACATGCTGGCCATTTCTGCCGCTTCCGGGCTGCCTTCCGAGATCGTGCTCGGGTTCGTGGATGTCGAGGTAAACAACCTACTGGATCTTGACACCCGCCGTGAGGTTTCTTGGTGCCTTGTACCGATTGGGCGCACGTCGGAGCATTTGTCACCTGCCCCGAGAGAGGCTGCGGCGCTGGGGCTCGAAACAATCGCGCTTTCGAAACGTGAGGTGGAGTATCCCGCGATGCTCGAAATGCACGACGCGTCTTCTCTTGACTCCGAACAGGAAGTGGCGCAATGGTGCGGGAAGCAACCGGTCTCTGCATCTCACGCTACGGCTAGCGAGGCGGTTTGGCTTCAACCACTACCGAAAGAAGAAGAACCAAAGGACACCATCGAGGAGGTCATCCAGCGCCGCGGCTCTTCTCGAAAATTCGATCCAACTAAATCGATTACGCTAGCCGAACTCTCAACCATCCTTGACTCCGCCACGCGAGGCACTCCCGCTGACTTCCTTGAGCCCTTTGGCACACAGCTCAATGACCTTTACCTGATCGTCCATGCGGTGCAAGGACTCAGGCCGGGCGCCTACTTCTTCCGCCGTCAGCAAAACGCGCTGGAGCTCTTGAAGGAAAGAGAATTTCGCGCCGAGGCCTACCATCTTGGACTGGAGCAGCAACTGCCCGCAGACGCCTGCGTGGACGTTTTCTTTCTCGCCGATTTAAACCGCATCCTGGAGCGATGTGGGAATCGCGGCTACCGCGCCGTCCAGTTGGAGGCAGGGGTGATAGGCGGCAAAATGTATCTAGCAGCGTATGCCCAGCGTCTGGGTGCAACCGGGCTGACCTTTTTCGACGACGACGTGATTCACTTCTTTTCACCTCACTCGAAAGACAAAAGTGCTATCTTCCTGCTCGCGATTGGCAAGCCAATGAAAAAATCACGTGAGGCTTTCTAGGCTTCGCGTTCGCTTTCAACCCCCTCGACTTTTGGAACCTTCTCCAAGACAGCCTGCTAGGAATTCGCCACCCGAGCGCGGCGCGGGTTATATATAGTACGCTTACGTACACAAAAGATATATCGGCATACGAACCGGGCTTTAGTGCGACAATCAACCGTCAGCGGCCAACGGATTCGGACGGTCTGTTCTTATGAACGCACGAGACAAGCGACGATGGAGCGACCTGTGCGGCGAGGCCGAGGTTGAGGAGGACCTTGAAAAACTGCGAAAGCTCGCGGAACAAATCACTCGCATTCTTGACGATGAGCAAGCCCGGTTGAAAAGCCTTCAGGTCAAAGCTACCAGAACTCCCTGAGTGTCTAACTACCAGCCGCTAGACCCTCTGGGGCAGCCCGATACAACTCCAGGAAACGAAATCCGCTTGACCGGTAAGCGTTTATCAGGCATCAGCCAGAACGTGGCAACCTACAATGCAATGTTATTTTGGCAAGATGAACGAACCAGCCAGAAGAGGCGTCAGCGGAAGTGGTTGGCGATCATGATGGTTTGGTCCAACTGGTCAATTTGGGAGAAGACAATGGATTTGCCATCGGGCGCTACAGCGGGGTAATCGCCGATTTTTTCCTGAGATACAAGCGGAAATGTCTTTTGCGCGGCGAACTCGTAAAAGGAAAGAGTGCTCGCCCAAAACTCCAGCCGACTGTGAAATCAATAAGATAGCTGCTGCCATCTCACCACCGTTTTGTTATAAATCCTGACCATGTTTCGCTTCGTCAGGCTCTGCTTCGGCATGCTGGTCCGCATCTTTCGCGGGCAGCAAAGTCTCCTTCTCGAGAATCTCGCTTTGCGTCAGCAACTCGTCATACTGAAGCGTCGACATCCTCGCCCGAGTCTCGGGCTTCTCGATAAGCTTTTCTGGGTAATCGCTAAGCGGGTCTGGTCCGGATGGAAACAAGCTCTCCTCGTCGTCACACCTGAAACTGTCGTCCGCTGGCACCGGGCAGGTTTTCGTATGTACTGGAGGCTAATTTCCAGAGCCCGGAGGCAGGTTGGAAGGAAACAGACGCCGAAGGAGATTCAGGAATTGATTTTCCAGATGGTTGTCGAGAACCCAACCTGGGGAGCACCGCGGATCCATGGGGAACTCCGCATGACTCGGTTTTGATCTTTCCGAGAGAACCATCTCCCGTTGGATGAAGCGGGCACCGAGAGGTCCTGACCGGGCCAAGCTCTGGCTGGCCTTCCTTCAAAACCACCGGGAAGCGATTGCGGCCATGGATTTCTTCACGGTGCCAACGATCACGTTCGGCGTGCTCTACTGCTTCTTCATCATCAGCCACGATCGTCGACGCATCCTGCACGTCCACGTCACGAAGCATCCGACTAGCGGTTGGATCATCCAGCAGCTGCGCGAGGCATTTCCATTTGAAGCGTCTTGCAAATACCTGATCTTTGATCGCGATCAGAAGTTCGGGTTCGAGGTGATCGCAGCGGTGAAAGCCACAAGGATTATTCCCAAACGAACTTCATTCCGCAGTCCTTGGCAGAATGGCATCGCGGAGCGGTGGGTGGGAAGCTGCAGAAGAGACCTTTTGGACCACATGGTTGCACTGAATGAACGCCATCTGAAACGATTGCTTTTAGAGTATGTTCGTTACCATCATGAGGACCGGACGCATCTCGGACTTGAGAAGGAGACACCTGACCGCAGGATTCGTTCCGTGGCTTCGGGTCCGATTCTTTCACAGGAGCGACTCGGAGGGTTGCACCATCGTTACGATCGAGCCGCCTAGTTCAGATCGAGTTTCGGCTGGTCCTTTATATATGTGTCCTCCACGCGCACGCGGGCTCGCCCTCTTCAAAGCCTTCTTGCAGCATCAAGTCGATAGTCGTCTTCATAACTACTCCACCAAAAATCCGCTCAATTTCGGGCCTCGGCTGAAATTTTGGCGAACAACAACCGCATCGGAAACGGAAGCATGGCGGAGTTAGTGAGGCACCGACAAACGAAAGAGTCGGCAACAGATAGGCTCAGCCTAAACCACCGCGCCACACCTCGACTCCACACATTTGAGGTACTGGGCTGCACGGGCTTCCGAGTGGCTACATTCGTCTCCACAACTCGGACCAGATTACCTTTTCACCATCGTTGTCTAACAATTCGTTCTTGATAGTTAAAGTCTGAGCGTCACGGGAGACGGCAATAGTCATTTCCAATTTGCCTGTGGAGGATGCAAACGTCGCATGAGTCGTTCCGTCTTTATACAGTGTGTAAATCACATTGACAGTACCCGCGTCCGGCTCGCTCCGCACTGGATACTCTTTGCCATCAACCGCGCCATCAAAAAAGGTTCTAACGCGGTTCCCGTCCGATCTCACCACATCGCTTGTCCAAGATAGTTTCTTACCCTTTACAGCGATAGTGAGATTGGCGGATTTAGGTTTCGGCGCGTCGCCGAATTCCGATTTAGTTACGTCAAGCCTCCAAGCGCCGCTCGCATTTCGGTGAGCCTTGGACTTCTGAGGCAATGCCGTGCCGGCGATGCTCCCTAGTAGGATCGTGATCAGTGTAGCGAGTGTGTATTTGAGCGGCTTAGTCATAAATATTCTCTTTCGACCGCTACGCGCACTTCAGGACATGCAAACTTCGTGCGCGACCTTTGCACGCCAGGCAGAGTCTGAGATCGAACAAAGACCATGTCAACTCTGTTTGGTGAGGCTTACAGCTTCATTTCTTTTTGAAGTTTAAGTTACCAACAATGGTAAGTAAATGTAATGATAACGCACACCTGCCTTCTAAGAGAAAGAAGTTTTGACAAATTGGCAGGCGGACAGTATACCCTTCAGCTAGCGCAGTCACACAAGTACGTTGCGTCATGTCACGGACCAAAAACCTTCCGAATGTCGCCCGTTCTGAAAACGATGGCGTGCCGCGATGCAAATTGTGCAGCGAATTCGTTCTCTTGGTCTTGGCGGTCTGAGCGGCGTCATACCATCAAATGGCCGTGGGCTCAGTTGTAGGAGAATTATATGTTCAAAAACTCGATTGCTCGCAGCCAAGAAGCTACGAGCGACGAAGATCCACTCGGCTGGCGCGACGCGGTAGCTCAAGGACATTTTATACGTCAATCGGACTCGGATCGGTACCCGATTCCCACTAAATTGAATGTAGCTTTGGCCGCATTTCAGATCAGCGCTGCTTTGGCCCTCCTCGGTGCAGCCTCTCATTCAACGAATTTCTGGGTGACCGTATTGCTTGCCGTCGCGTTCTCCTTCGTCATGCAGCTCGGCTTTTGCCTGGCGCATGAGGCGGCGCACGGCAAGCTGCACGCCAGATCGAATGTGAATGAGGTTCTCGGGGTTCTCCTGTTCACCCTGTTTCCTGGCAGCTACCACTTATTTGAAATGGCCCACCTTACTCACCACCGAAGAAATCGTTCCGACGCCGAGCTGGAAGACTATGTTCTTCCATCGGAGATCCCTTGGCTGAAGCGCGTCAGTTACTACCTCATCCTCTGTGGAATGTTCTGGGTTTTAACTCCCCTGGCATTTGTCGTCCTCGCGATGACACCGAGTACAATTCAGATTCAGGCGCGAGGAGAAGGTGCTGGATCCCTTTCACGGTACCTGCAGTTCCTTAACGGCGTGAATCGCTGGCGAATTCGTCGAGACCTGTTGGCGACTGGAGCAATTTGGACAGTGGCGGCGATGTTTTTGCACTTTAGATTTTCTGCTCTTGCCGTTTGTTACGGGTTGTTCGCATTTTCCTGGGCGAGCCAACAGTATATCTATCACGTGCGTACTCCCCGCCACGCGGTTCTGGGAGCGTTTGATCTCGATCTTTGGCGCCCGTTGGGACTCCTCTATCTGCATTTCAACTATCACTTGACTCACCATGTCGCCGCTTGGGTTCCCTGGATTTATCTCCCGAAAATCGCAGCACAGCAGCCGACACGCGGTTTTTTGACTGCTTACATCGAACAGTGGCGTCCGCCGCAACCGCTGGAGAAAGCGTGGCCTCCGCGCTTCCAGGCCTCGGGCCCTCTGCCTTTGCTCCACGAAAGAGAGCCGTAGTTAAGCAAACCACATGAACAGAAAGCCAGACGCCAACGAAGGCAGATCGGTCCCACGCCGATTCTGGCGAGCCGTCGTGGTCTGTGCTGCCATCGTGGCGCTCATTCCGTATTCGTACCGCGTGGAGCACAGCCTTCAAACTGAGGCGCACATAAAAGGTAGCGAAGCAGACCGCGTCTCCCGAGAACTGGTCGAGCAGTTCCAGTCGCCTTTGGTCCACAGTGTAGTCCTCGTAATCAGGGGAGTGCCCCAGCCGGATTCCGACGAAGGACAGCGAGCGTTAACGAGGATTGTGGCAGAAGTGCGGAAAGAGCCTGGTGTATCTGGTGTCGTGTCCTATCTCAATTGGACCGATCCGATTTTCCTGGGAAAGGACGGCGGAACGTTCATCATCATTGGGCTCGCCGAAGCCAGACCTTCGGTTGAGGCGGTTATCCCCAAGCTTAGGGAGCGAGTGGATAACCTTCGAAGTGAGACGCAGCGCAGCTATCCTGTTGCAAAGTTGGAAATAACCGGCGAGACGCCGCTCAATTTCGATTTGCGGAAAACCAGCTCCGACGAAGTGCGCGATGCCGAAAGACTGGTACTTCCCATCACGCTTTTGCTTCTGCTCGTCGCGTTTCGAAGCGTAGTAGCAAGCGTGCTTCCACTTGGCGTTGGCCTGTTGGCCATTTCGATGACTCTTGGTGCCTCTGCCCTTCTCGCTGCGCGATGGCAACTGTCAATTCTCATCCAAAACCTCGCTACCATGGTGGGACTCGGTCTCGGTATCGACTATGCGCTCTTGATGGTGAGTCAGTTCCGCGAAAATTTGGCGACAGGTCACAGTGTGTCGGATTCGGCAGACATCGCTGGCCGTCGAGCGGGGCATACCCTGCTTGTCTCATCCGCCACGGTAGCCATTGGGTTCGCCGTGCTCCTTACCGTTCCGGTTAGCGACATACGCTCCATCGGCGTGTCGGGATTGCTCGTGACTGGCGCCAGCGTTGGGCTTGCTACCCTGCTTCTTCCGAGTGTCCTCGCGTTGATTGGCCAGCACATTGACGCTGGCCGCCTGGTACTTCCAAACAAGTTCAGGCGGAACTTCTCCAACACTGGTCAGGATCGATGGAGACAATGGGGTCTCAAGGTGACGGAAAATTCCTGGACGGCCCTCCTGTTGGCCGGCGTTCCGCTGTTGCTTCTTGCATCGCAAGCCGCCCAGCTTGCTCCCGGACTTCCCCAAGGCGACTGGCTGCCACCGAAGGCAGAATCGGTGCGAGCATTGCACTCACTCCAAGAAATGGATCGTGCGGGAATCGTCCAATCACTCCAAGTGATCTTGGAACTTCCCGGCGGAACGACCGTGCGGACCGCGGCGGGATGGGCCGCAATGGGTCGCATTTCAGAGGTTCTGGCAAGCGACAGACGCGCCGAACGCGTAATCTCGCTTTCAACACTGGCGGGCAAAGGAAGCAGCCCGGCTTCTGTTTCCTTTATGAATGACGAATTGCGCAGGAGTTTTCTGCGAGGCGATCGACGCGCAACGCTCATTCAGGTCCTACCTGCATCTTCGGTCACGCCGAACCAGCAAGTTCAGTGGGTGCGAGAGATCCGAAGAATGGATGTGGGTAGGCTGGTGGGCTTGGCCGGCGCGACCGTCCGAGTCGGCGGAATTCCCGCGATAAACGCGGATTACGACGGTGTCGTTCGGGATCGTCTACCGTCAGTGATAGCGCTCGTCGTAGGAGGGGCGTTTCTAGTACTGGTTCTCGGGTTCCGTTCCGTCTTCGCTGCGGTGAAGGCGGTCGCACTAAACCTGTTATCGGTGGTGGCAGCGTTCGGCGCACTGGTTCTGGTCTTTCAGGACGGCCATGGCAGCAGGTTCTTTGGTGTGCCCCAAGGAACAGGCAGTATCTTCCCCATTGTACCCATCTTGGTCTTCGCGATCGTGTTTGGTCTCAGCATGGACTACGAGGTCTTTCTAGTGGCGCGAGTACTCGAAGCTAGGAGGAGTGGCCTCACCGAAAACGAAGCCATCGTTGACGGGCTGGCAAGAACGGCAGGCCTAATCACCAGTGCTGCAGCGATTATGATCGTGGTTTTTGCAGCCTTCACCATGGGCGGCTTCCTTGTGATCAAGATGCTAGGTTTCACTTTGACTGTGGCCGTTCTAATTGACGTTACCCTGGTCCGAATGGTTATCGGACCGGCATTGCTCCATCTTGCCGGTGACTGGAATTGGTGGCCCTGGGGGCTCCGTGGCGCGGTTGCCTTGCAAATGATTGGGAGGGGCCGATGAGTGGTTGCGATATCAAAACTCCGGATCGCGCCGCTCCACCGATCTCCGCCCCGGCCGTTTCACGCCAACCCGTTGAAATTCGCGAAGCCGACGAAACCGACAATCAGGCCGTGCTGGCCCTTACCCGGGTTACACCCATGGCAGGTCACATCTCACTTCGAATCGACCGTGATCCGGATTTCTTCGCATTGATCCGTCTCCGTGGAGAAGGAAAAGTTTTCGTTGCGGTCCGGGGCCGTGAAGTGATTGGCTGCATTTCTACGGCGCTGCGGACGGCGTACATATCGGGCGTTCCGGAGACTGTGGCCTATGTCGGAGACATGAAGGTTCATCCCGAGTTTTCTGGAACTCGGGTCGCGCTCCGCCTGATCCAAGCCCTTGAGGCTTACCTGAGATCCATCAACATCAGTTATTGCTTCAGCGTCGTGGCGGACGGCAACCACCGTGCCATGCCGCTGTTTGAGGGGCGGCTTGGCATGCCCCGATGGGCTTACCTTGGACGGTTTCTCGTATGCGAGCTGATACCATCGCCATTCAAAGAACGCTCGCGAGCGTACAACATTGAAAACGCCGAGGCGGCTGACCTTCCAGCAATAACAATTCTGCTCGATCGCTTCCACCGTTCGCGGCAATTTGCTCCACAGTTGACCCAAGACGATCTTGCCAAGACGCTCTCCGCGGAGCGAGAGGAACCTCTTTCCCAGGTAGTTGTCGCGCGCGTTGCTGGAAAAATTGTGGCAACCCTCTGCCTCCACGACACGCGGGAGGTCAAGCGCAACGTACTTCTTGACGCTTCTCCGGCACAGCGAAGCGCACTGGCCTTGCTCCGGGTGGTCGGTGCTCCGTTCCCTGGTTTCCGTATTCCCCGCATCGGAGATTCCCTCAGAGTTCTTTACGTGCGGTTTGTCGCCTGCGACGAGGGGCATCAGCAGGCACTCAGGGCACTTGTCTCAGTGGCGCGTGCCGAGGCCTTCCGCCAACGATACACATTCCTCGTCATTGGGCTACACGAACGGGATCCGCTTCGCAGCCTCGTCCGAGGAATCCCCCGGTTTACGTTTTCGTCGCTCGCCTTCGCCACGACGAAACCAGATCGTTTTGATTCAATAACTACGGGCATTCCGTTCGAAGATTATGCCCTGGTCTGACCTACGTTTAGGGAGGAAGTCTATGGAAGAAGCCAGCTTACTGAAGTCTTCCGCACCAGAAAGTTTAACGAACGAGCAGACCTCCCACGTATGGCGCGATGTCTTGGCCCAGGCTGTGACGGGAGAGCTAGTGGCGGCCTTGAACTACGAAGCGCTGGCCGGGATCTGCGCCGAGCTCGACGAGAAGGCCGAAGCGCTTGAGCACGCGGAGAGCGAAAAAGGCCATGCGTCCAGGTTTATCGCCGCTGGCCGGGATCTTGGCATTGAAGTGGCGGCCGATGTTTATGCACTCTATTGGAAACGGATGCGATCCGCTTTTATGTCTCGTGTTCGGGGCGTTGACTTCGTCGGCTGCCTACTCGTACAGGAAGTAATGCTGGAGTCTTTTGCCGTCGCATCCTATCAGCAGATCGCGGAAGTAGCGCCGGGGAGGCTTGGCAGGACTTTCGCGGCTATCGCAACCGAAGAGGCCGAGCACATCGACCACGCGGTGGGGATGCTGCGGGATGAACGCACCCGCGACCCCGAAGCGTTCGACGCGAAAGTCTACATGCTACACGAGGAAGTCATGACGACCTTCGCCGAAATGGTGATGCGGGAAGACCGAGGCGGGCACTGCGGACTGTGCCAAGGGAACTGTGTGAAACCATCGCTCCCCGGCGTCGGCCTAAGTCTCGGGAATATTCGGGGTGCGTCGTTGCGCCACTATCTGAAAACTCTCGATGCTATTGGATTACCAGGCGAAACGACACTTATTTGGGTGGCGCAATTACCGATTTGAAGAGGTGAGCTGAGGCGATGGTTTCGGCCGCTGATTTTGCGCTGATCGGCCATCTAGAGAGTTGGGGTACGGCGGCGGCGGTGGTTTCGGCGCTGCGGGGACGCCAGCCATCGATATCGCCGCGGGACCTCCAGGAGATCCTTCCTTGGCTCCCTCCGCGGACGGTGTGTCGCATTAGTATTGGCTCCTCGAACGGAAGTGAAGCCCGCGGAGTTTATATTGATGCTTTTATTCCGCCCGATCGGCTAGAGGCATGCTTTCTGCGTGAGAACATAACCCGGGTTCGTGAGGCTGCTGAGTACGCGATTCGTGAAGGGGCAAGAATTGTCACGCTAGGTGGATTCAGTTCGATTCTCTTGGAAGGGAAGCTCGATCTGGTACCTCAGCATCCGGCAACGGCCTTCACGACCGGTAACACTCTAACGGTCGCACTGATAATCCGAGGGATTGAAAGGGCTGCAGAGCTCGCTGGCCGGAGTTTGCAGGATGCCAGTCTGCTAATTATTGGGGCGAGTGGTGATGTCGGTTCGGGTTGCGCCCGCTGCTTCGCACCCAGGGTGAGGAGACTGCTGCTCTGCGCGCGGAATGGACCTCGAGTGCAGAAATTCGCGACTGAATTGATAGGCCATGGAGCCGAAATCGAAGTGGGAACACATGTGCAACAGCTCGCGGCGAAAGCTGATTTTATAGTCTGCGCAGCAAGCTTGGCTGCTCCTACGCTCTTTCCAGAGGGGCTCGCCGGAGTTCCTATCCTTTGCGATGCCGGGTATCCGAAGAACCTGCATCCAGCCTGTAGGACGGCACAGGGCGTAGTGTTCTTCGGTGGTCTCGGTCAAGTAAGAGGCGGAATTCGATATGATCCGGACTTGGGGGAAATACTCAATCCTCACCCTTTTCCAAATGTTGCACATGGCTGTTTGCTCGAAGGGGTGGCGCTTGCACTGGAAGGTCGTTTCGAACCCTTTTCTCGCGGCCGAGGCCTGATCACGCCATCCCGAGTGGCGGAAATTTGGAATATCGCACAGAAGCATGGAATCGTGCTTGCCCCCTTATTTAATGCCGAAGGACCAGCAGAAGATCGAATTTCGAGTCTGTCAGCGGCAGTCAGTCCATGAAATCGGATCAAAAAGCCCAAGTCGAGCTCTCGGACTTCCTCTTCGGAATGAGTTGGGAAGATCCCATCTCGGATCGGCGTGCCCTACAGATCAAGCCGGGTGACACCCTTTTCACCATTACTTCGGGCGGTTGCAACACGCTAAGCTTTCTGCTGGAAAATCCGGGCAAGATTTTTGCGGTGGACATCAATGAGTGTCAGTCGTATCTGTTGGAATTGAAGTGCGTCGCAATACGACATTTGGAATGCGGCGATCTCTGCGCGTTTCTCGGACTCGAGCAGTCGAAAGTTCGACTTGAAGTTTTCGATTCTCTTAGCAAGTACCTCAGCAAACCGGCACTCGAATTCTGGCGGCGACGGCGCCCGATGATCCGGGCCGGTGTCGTATACCAAGGCCGGTATGAAAGATTCCTACATCACTTCCGCCGCTTGCTCGGCCTCGTTCAGGGTACCAGCCGAATCGAGAGATTGTTCGAATGCCGATCGCTCGAAGAGCAGAAAGACTATTTCGATCGAGTCTGGAACACAACGCAATGGCGGATGCTCTTCCGTCTCGCGTTTAATAAGACGGTTCTGGCAAAGCGAGGACTCTCGGCCGACTACTTTCAATTCGATGACGGGTCTTCTTCTTTCGCTGAAAGTTTCTTCCACCGCTCTAGAAGGGCTCTTCAGGAGATCCCGATCGCATCAAACTATTTTGTCGCGCAATACCTGCTTGGCCGGTACTTGACGCCCGATGCCGTTCCAGACTTCCTGCGAAGAGAAAATTTACCTGTGATTCGCGACAGGCTCGACCGCATCCAAATCATCACTGCCGATGCGAAAGGCTGGCTCACGGATCAGCAGACGGCTTCCATCGACGCTTTCAGTCTGTCGAACATCTGCGAGCTAATGAGCCCCGAGGAAACGGCGCTCACCTTCGAGGAGGTTGCTCGAACGGCCAGGCCCGGAGCCAGGCTTTGCTTCAGGAACCTGGTGGTCCCGCGCGAAGTCCAACGAAGCCTCGCCGCAAAAATCCGGCTTCGAGAGGATTGTAGTCGCCAACTTCTCAATGAGGATCGCTCGTTTGTGTACTCGCGAGTTCAAGCCTACGTTGTCGCAATTCAGGAAGAATCGGCACGGGGATGAAACCAGTCAAATAACCGAGTTACACGACTTCGCCTTCGCTTTCGTATGCCACGACTGAGGTAAGTCAAAAGAGATACCGCGGGTTTTTGGCGCGAAATTGACTTGTCCGGTAAGACTTACCGGCGCTGAGGGGGTTGGTGAGATTCCCTACAGTTTGCCGGGGTGTACAATCGGCGAGAATATGGTGCCCTTCACGTGCTTTGCAGAGATCCGCGCTCTCTAGCTCTCAACCTGAGTCTGGTCCTGGTCGCGGTCTGCGCGGCCGCGAGCACCGTGCTTTCCGCTCCACACCCACAGCAAACCACAGCGGAGTTCGCTGCGTCCGTTCTCGTAAATTCTGGGAGCTAGACCTCGATGATTTTGTTACGGATGGCGTACCGGACCAGATCGGCGATCGAGTGACAATTGAGACGCCTCATGAGGGCAGCACGATGCGTCTCTGCCGTCTTAACGCTCATCCCGAGAGCGACAGCAATGTCCCTATTCGCCTTGCCTTCGGCCAATAACTTCAGAATTTCTCGTTGTCGCGGCGTAATGCGGCTAGCGCCTGGTTCCGTTGCAGTGGGATTCTTACTTTTTTTCAAATAGCCGTTCAGGATCATTTCCGCTACCTTGGAAGTGAAAAAAGTCCTGCCATGCTGTAAAGCCTCTACTGCCACGAAGAGATCGCGTGCAGCATCTGACTTGAGCACATAACCTTTGACGCCTGCGTCCAGTATTTCCTTTATCATCGCGTCAGAGTCGTGGAGTGTCAGAATGAGGATTCGGGTCTTCGATCCACTTTGGATGATTCGCCGCGCAGCTTCGAGCCCATTAAGAGACGGCATCGAAATATCGAGTATCGCAACGTCCGGGCTGAACTCACGGACCTTTGTGACGGCGTCTGTTCCTGTGGCGGCTTCCGCAACGACCTTCCATCCGACGCGCTCTTCGAGCAAATCCCGCAGCCCCCCTCTGACAATGTCGTGATCGTCTGCCACCACGAGGCGCAATTCCATTTGCCCTTTCACCTCAGGACTGCGTCAGCTTAGCGGCGTCTGTTTCAAAAAGGGCAGCCCCGTATGCTGTCTCCAAACCGACGAGGAAGTATCGCTCACAAAATCTGCTTTCAGGAGGTACGGTCGAACTGTACCCCTGCGTACAAAGGATAGATATACCTAAGATTTGGAAGCCGCAGCGAACTCAGTTGTCTTACCGTGCCATCGAGAGCGCCGAAAAGGCCCTTGAAGTATTGAGGGTTGAGCGAATTCGCTTGGGGTCGTCTAGTTGTCGAGAGCCGTAGTTCGCACACGAACATAGAAGACGCTTGGTATTTGTGACCGGTCGCTCAGAACCGATTCGACCTGCATCCTACTGGTCCCGATGGAAATTTCCTGACTGTTTGAGGGAATTGGAAGCTTGTCTTGTGGGTCGTCTATCGTATGCATTTCGTATCCGAAAATATCGACAAATTTGAAGACTCGCGCCAATTTGACCTCCCTCGTTCTGAAGGACATCGGTTGTTAGCCTCAAGCGACATCTGGAGTTCCAAAGGCGATCCGCAACCCAAGTAACAATCGGTTGAGACCAAAAAAAACCGGCTGGAAGTAGCTGCTATTTCCCGGAAGAATCTTCGCTTTTTAACACACGCAGTAAATAGTGCAAAACAACTAGAGTACCGCTGCCGAATGCATGCTTTCCGGGTCGTTTGCATCAAGGGCCTGGTAAACCGGTAAAGTGGAGATCAGACCAAAAAACTACTTGTACGGTTAGGTGACATACCGGGACTTGACGACGGCAGTTGTACAACGCCGAATAGTTTCCGGTGTGCTTCGCCAAAATTCTATACGCACTGAAAATAGCGCGATTCCCTGTCGCAACCGATGTCCCATCGGGGTTATCCCTTCATCCCCCGAGCGCCAAGATTCTCTCCCGGGGGAACCCCCGCGCGGTGTACCTGTATATATAAAGGATGAGGGAACCCGGACGTTTTTCGCGACCCTACGTTGGTTCGGATTAGGCAGCCCGATCGTACCGGTGGTGTAACCCTCCCAGTCGCACATGAGAAAGGACGCGGCCTGAGGCTATAGTGCGAGGTCTGCCGTCTGGCGTTCCCTTCCCCAGTCCGAGATGCGTGCGGTCCTCGTGGTGGTAGCGAATATACTCCAAGAGCAGGCGTTTCAGGTGGCGTTCGTCAACTGCGATGATGTGATCCAGGAGATCACGCCGGCAACTCCCTACCCAACGCTCTGCCACTCCATTCTGCCAAGGACTTTCGAACGAGGTGCGGATAGGATTCACCCTCAGGGATCGAACCGCTGTCGGGACTTCCAGTCCATACTTGGCATCACGATCAAAGATGAGGAACCTCGGAGCGGATCCAAATGGAAATGCTTCTCGCAACTGCTGGATGATCCACGAGCTTGTCGGATGCTTTGTGACATTGAAGTGCAGGATGCGACGACGATCGTGACTGATGACGAAAAAGCAATAGAGCGCGCTGAAGGTGATCGTCTGAACAGTGAAGAAGTCCATCGCGGCAATCGCTTCCCGATGATTACGGAGAAAGGTAAGCCAGCGCGTGGCCAGCTCCGGATCTCGAGGTGCCCGTTTCATCCAACGAGAGACCGTTCGCTCAGAGACATCAAAGCCGATCATGAGAAGCTCGCCGTGGATGCGTGGCGCTCCCCACGTTGGGTTCTCAACGACCATCCGGAATATCAATTCCCGAACTTCCTTCGATGTCTGTCGTCGCCCGACGGGCCTCCTGGCCTTGGAGATCAGCTTCCAGTACAAACGGAATCCGCCACTGTGCCAACGCACCACCGTTTCGGGCGTGACCGCAATGAGGGATTGTTGCCATCCGGACCAGAATCGGCGGACGGCGACCCAGAAGAGCTTGTCGAGCAGATCTAGTCTTGGCCGCGGATGTCGACGTTTCAGGACGGCGAGTTGTTGACGTAGCGCCAGATTCTCGAGTAAGAGGCTCCGACGTGCGCGCAGGAGGCGAACCAGCGTTCCGAAGCACAGGCCGATAAATCGAAACATGGCTAGGAGTTATAACAGAACAGGGGCGGGAGGACGGCTATGTTATTGATTTGACAGTCGGCCAGAGTTTTGGCGAACCACAACCAGAACTGCTGGGCAATAACCCAGAACAGTTTGTCGAACAAATCGAGCCGTGGCCTTGGATGTCGACGTTTTAGAACGTTGAGCTGTTGCCGCAGCGCGAGATTCTCCAATACAAGTCTCCCACGGCCACGAAAAAGGCGAACGAGTACTCCGAACCAGAGCAAAAACAGGCTGTCCATGAGCCAGGGTTATAGCAGACGGCGCTCCGAACCAAGCCTGTAAGTCATTGATTCTTCGGCCAGCAAGCATTTTGGCGAATGACAGGTAGTGACTCATTTTGAAAAGAGAATCGGCGCAAGATGATGGTAAAGGTAACCAAGAATCGCCAGGCCTATGCCACTCAAGGCGACCGCGCCAAACGTTTTTGCGGTATGGACAACTTTCTCTAATTCAGTGATGTCTTTGTCGTGGCGTCTTCCTAGCTCATTCAGGTCCTTCTCGTGGCGTGCAATGGCTTTTTCCAGATTCGGAACATGGAAGGCCATCTCGTCCGTTTTATTGGTTAGTCGCTCAATCTTTTCGATGTTAGATTTAGTTGCGGCTTCCAAAATATCGACTGCCTTCTCCAATCCTCCGAGCTTTCGATAAATCTCAACGGCCGTGAAGACGGTACGAATATCGCTTGGTGTGAGCGGACCGGGAGCGAGAGGCGCTTCGTTCGCAGCAGGAACGAGTGGTGATGCCATTATTATGACTTTCCCCAAGGCATACACCCATGCTGTTTTGAGAGCACAGGCCAGTGCCCAAGGCGCCCGATTCACGGTCGGGCGTTGGACGTTTAGGCGGCGATATTAGCATTTTTGACCAATAATTGAACCAATTCCTCGATTGACCAGACTTGGTCTGCAATTCCCGTTTCCATCGCGGGAGTGACGCGCAAGGTTTGTTTCATCGTTCCGAATCTTTTCCTGCACATCGGACAGCCGGGTACAACGACGCCCTTGCTGCCTTGCGCGACCGCTGGCGGCTCATCAGCGTTCGATTCCCTGGAAGCGCTGGCCAGCCGACGCGAAACGGCGAAGCAGATCGAGGACATTAAGTGACGAATGTTTCGCGAGGAAAGGGACATCAATTTTTCGCCGCTGTGTGTTTTGCCGCGATCTTATCAGCTAGCTTGACGAGCCATTGGTAATTTCTCGCACGTAGATCATCGGTTTTGCCGTGGGTATCGGCGGCTAAGTGCCGATAGTCGTCGGCAATCTCACGTAAAGTCTGTGATGTCGTTAGATTTCGTGTCTCCGCTTTGGGCAGCATTTCAACCTCGATAATTTGCGCGGGGTTGATGGTGGCAGTTACGCCGCCGTAGATAATGTGAATTTTCCGACCTGCGCGAAGTGATTTGATGGCCGTAATGTTCGCGTCTACGATCTGGCCGGAGTAGAGGCGAACGCGGACGAGGGAGCCGACACTGTAGTCCATGACGGAATTATACGCGTACTCTCACCCATTCAATTCCGAAACAGATTGTGCCGATCACAGGGTCGTTCGTGATCCTGGATTTCGCCGAACAGACGACTTCCCTGAACAGACAAGTTCCCTGCATCATGCAGGCGCTATCGGAATCTGCCTGCCTCCCAGCGTTTCGTTCCGATGCCCGTGAAACCAGAGCCGCATGGCCGAGCTGTACCTGTCTCCGTCTATCTCAATCGGCGGCCAATCGTAACATTGGATTGAGGAGCTGTATGCCTCGGCCTCGAGCCGCGCTGAACTCCGAATAGACTGTACTTGCACGAAACTAGCGCCCATACTCTAGCCAGCAAATTGTCCGAGCCACTAGAATTAGTTGCCGGTCTACCGCGCCAAGTCTTCACCTGAGCGTGACCACCTTTTTCCCTCCTTCAGTTTGCCGTACAGCACCATGCTACAGGAGGTATCCATGCATTCCCCGTTTGACATCCTGAAGAAAAAACCGGAGGGAAGTTTCTGCCGGTTCGAGGCGGTGAACGACCTTGCGTCTGCCAACATTCGCATTAAAGAACTGCTTGCACTTTCCCCGGGTGAATACGTTGTGTTTGACGAACGCACGAACAATGTCATTGCTGTCGGTCGATCAAGTTTCTGGGTCGATGCCAGAAGGGAGTGACCATTACGCGCAAGCAACAGGAGTAAAGCATGAGACGCGCCAAGTAAATAGTGTTTCGGTACAACGGCGATCCAACCACGGAAGAGAGCGATCTCGACATGGATGGTGACAAATCAGTTCCCGAGCAAGGGTCCCTTATTGAACGCAGAGGAGAGCGCTGGAAGGTAATCCAGGTCAACATGGAGAGAAGCGCGGAAGAGCCGTTTGCGGTTCCCGTTTACAGGGTCTTTCTCGCCAGCGAGCTGTGATTGTCCATCTCGGTCGAAGCGGCTTTGACAGTTGATTCGCTTGACAATTTTTTGGTTCCGAGTCCACGGCTCGCGCTGTATGCGATTTCTTGTTACTCCACGGGACAGGAGCACAGCTGACATCTAGAGTCCGGCGCCGTAGTGTTTCAGGCCTCATCCCTAATTAGCCGATATGTGTCTTCAAAAATCTGCCCATTCGCCTTGAACATATCTCCCTGCCGTTCTCTCCACTTCTCTAAACGTTTTTGGCATTGGAAATAGGATTATGACACGCGCGTGCAGCGTATGCCCGGATTGGTTGACAGTAATGGAATTCTCATCGGCTATCTGAGAAGTGAAAATGGAGCGAGTCTCTGAGGCTTTGCAATTCCCGGTAATAATAGAGTGAAGTGGGGCGTTTTCCGTTGAACCTTAGATTCCTTAGCAACTCCATTTCTTCCGTGGTGGCAGTCCCGCTGAGGGAACTATCACTAAGGAATTCTTGGAACCCCGGCTCTACCTCTGGTTGGTCAGGTCCCGTTTCAACAAACTCAAATCTCTTAGGATCGCCCGAGGCTATTCTCCGATTTAGCACAATCTCCATACCAAAGGTCGCAAGGTCGACGTCCCAGGATTCAATCAGCGGATCCAGGAAGGAAACACAGTTATCAGGCGACAAGTTGAAGACATCCGTGTCCAGGAACTGAAGGAGGGTAACCCGCATCTGTTCATAGCTTCGGCCGGCGAGTCGAGCCACCAAGTGGAGCCAGTTTTCGCTCTTCAGTTCTTCTCTGGCGACTTTCTTGATCACGTCCAAAAGCTTTTGTGTGACGAGGCGTTCGAGTTCACCGAAGGGCTGTTTCTCAAAAATCGCACGAACCAGTTTTTCCTTGTCGGGTACGCACTTACGGAGGATTACTTCTCGAACTTCCCTAAACAAGGGCGCGGGCGGATCCCCCAACTGTCTCTTCAATTCTTCCCTACGCTGGAGCTCAGCCAGCTTCGAAAGCCTATCGCTCGGGAGCTTCAAAAACTTCGCCATTTTCTCGTAAATATCCGTTCGGTCAGGCGCCGGGGGCAGTTTTTTGCGCGACAGCAGCTGGGAAATATAGGACTCGGTCACTTCGGCGGCGCTCGCCAGATCTTTCTGCTCAAGCTCCAATTCATCCAGCCGCTGTTTAATCACTAGGCAAACGTCCACAATGCCCCTCCACGTGGCTTAACGAGACAGGTTAACCATCAAAATAGTCTCAGATTCTACTTGACAAGTCAACTTAATTAACTAAGGATGGTTAACAGACTGAGGGAGTCTTCAGAATTGCTAAACCAATGGTGGTTATCTGAATCGCCCCTTTGGCATCGAGAACCAAGGAGAGTGCCATGTTTGCACGCAGAGTTTACATGCATCTGAAGCCCAATAGCGTTTCGGAGTTTACCCAGAGGCTGGAGAAGGACATCCTCCCCCTGCTTCGAAAACAGAAAGGATTCCAGGACGAGATCACGTTCGTTGGAAAGGGCGGTACGGAAGCGTTCGGAATCAGTTTGTGGGACAAAGCGGAGAATGCCGAGGCTTACAACCGCGGAAACTACCCAGAAGTGACAAAGATCCTCGCCACGGTAGTTGAGGGAGTTCCCCAAGTTGAAACCTATGACGTCGCTAACTCGACGTTCCACAAGATCGCCGCTGCCGCAGCGGCCTGAAGCCAGCAGGTCCTTTCGTTTTGGAGGGGGCGGGCTAAGTCCGCCCCTCAAGTTGTTAGGCAAGACGGAAACGCAGGAGCACTCGAGATTTCCAATGCTTACGAAAATCAGGGAACGCGCCGCGGATGCGCTGTTACGGCCAGAGCTCCTAGGCGGGGAAGCAAACTTCCGCACCTTAGCTGACGCTATAGCGTGCGCGATCTTCATTAGTCAGGGCGAGCGGCTGCAGTATGTAAATCATGCCGCCGAGATGATCACCGGATATACACGAGAAGAGCTTTTGTCCATGAACTTCTGGGATCTAGTCCGTCCTGACTGTCCAGAACTGGTCTTAAAGCGAGCGGGCGCGCGACAAGGGGACGCCGGCCAGTATGAGGTCAAGATTCTTACGAAGAATGGCGACGAGCGGTGGCTCGATATCAGTACAGCGATGGTTGAATTTGATGGAATGCTGGCCAGTCTGGTTTCTGCATTCGACCTTACTGAGCGCAAACACGCCGAAGAAAAGGTACAACTTCTTGCCGTGACGGACCCGCTTACTGGTTTAGGTAACTACCGTCGGCTCGTTGAAGCACTCGACGCAGAGGTCAAACGCACCGGGCGCACCGGACGACCGTTTGCCGTTCTACTGCTCGACCTGGATCAGTTGAAGAAGATCAACGACCGCTACGGCCACTTGATCGGCAGCCAGGCGCTCTGCCGCCTCGCCGATGTACTCCGCGTCCATTGTCGGGCAATCGATACAGCTTCGCGATACGGTGGCGATGAATTTGCCGTCATCCTGCCCGAGACAACGGTGGCGGCCGCAAGGCTTGTCGCATCACGTATTCGTAGCCGACTAGCCACAGATAGTCTCCAGCCACAGCTTTCCGCGAGCATCGGCGTGGCTGTCTATCCCCAGGATGGCGAAACGATGGAGGCCCTGCTTCGCACAGCAGAACGTGAGTTGTACAGGATGAAGCCGGTGTGAGGAAGAACTCACTCCGTTAGTTTGCAGCCTTGTGAGTGCATCGGGGCGGGGTGGCTCCGGAAGGATGTACGCTCCGCAGTTCTAAGCATCAAGTTGACATGGAGAACTCAAATGTCAAGTATCAATCGAACGAGGACCGTTTTTATTAAGGAAGACACACCGTTGCCAACAACGCTTTCGATTCGAAGTGAAGCGTTCCTCCCTGGCTGGCGGGTCGTCAAGAATCCACATCGTCAAGCGCTAACTCGAGGAGTTGAGGGCGCGAACTGGACCTTTTTCTATTTGGCAGGCGAGATGAGGGCGACTGTTTTCGGGCGCGAGGGGCTAGGAGCTCTACGCAGGGCAGTAAAGCGTGTTCTGGCGAAACAAGAGGGGCAGAAGTTTAATTCTCTGGAGATTACGAAAATCGTTTCGAAACGGTTCCTCGGTATTCCTTTTATGAGTGTTGCCGCTCATTCCCGCCATATCCAACAAGGCGTTGCCCTAGTCCCCGCTAAGGATTTTGTCTTGAGAATGCCTGCTCCTCCAAACGGGGAAGTGGCCATAAGGCAATGTGCGGCTCTGATTTCAAGTTCTTAGGAATTTGTGGGAGATATGAAAATGAAAACGATGCGCTGTTCAATTCTCTGTTTTGTTGTCCTGCTCCTCGCGGTGCCATTGCTTCGTGGACAGGATCTTTCCAAGTATCGGCACTTTACCTTGGGAATGAGCTTGACCGGAGTGTTGGAGCGTACTGACCAAAAAATGGCCGACGTAAAGGTGATTCACGGCCATCCAGCGCTGATTCAGGAACTGACTTGGTGGCCGCCGAACCTTCCCGGTACTTCGTTCCGATCTGATACCGTCGAACAGATTCTCTTCTCCTTTTACAACGCCGAGCTCTACAGGATTTCGGTGACTTACGATCGAACTTCCACGGAAGGACTCACCGCGGAGGACATGGTGAAGTCCATCTCGGCGAAGTACGGTCCTGCGACAAGCGTTGTGCCGGCGGTCGATTCGGCGACGAATGAGCAATATGAAGTGAGGCAAAAACTCGTTGCTTCGTGGGAAGATTCACAATATTCCTTCAGTCTTGTCCGCTCTTCTTTTTCCGGTGGCTTTGAGCTTGTTATTTATTCCAAACGACTTAACGCCGAAGCTGAAGTTGCCCTTGCCGAAGCCGTGAAACTCGAGAAACAAGAGGAACCGCAAAGAGAGGCCGAGCGTCAGAAAAAGCAAACCGACGACCTCGAGGCGACGCGGCAGAAGAACCAGAAGAGTTTTCACCCATAGTTCTCAGGTTGTAACAAGCTTGGGTCTAGTAGAGAAATCGATCCTGTGGAGGTCAAAAGAAATGACTGTAAATGTTACCCCGTTACATGACCGGGTGCTTGTGCGGAGGCTGGAAGAGAAGGAAACCGCGAAGGGCGGGATCATCATCCCCGATACGGCGAAAGAAAAACCTCAAGAGGGCGAGGTGATGGCCGTCGGGGCAGGCAAAATGGAAAAGGGCCATCGTGTTCCGCTCGACGTCAAGGTGGGCGACCGGATCTTGTTCGGCAAATACACCGGTAACGACATCAAGATCGACGACCAGGAGTACCTGATCCTCCGCGAGGAAGAAATCCTTGTGAAACTAAACGGCATGGCCAAAGCGGCACCCGGAAAGAAGTAGCATTCCCCATCAGAAAATCTTGGATGGAGTGAAAAGTTGGATCACCCAGGAGGGTGAGATCTAATGGCAAAACAAATTGTAACTGGTGAGAATTCGCGTCAAGCAATTCTGCGCGGGGTTAATGTTCTGGCTGACGCTGTCAAGATCACACTCGGTCCGAAAGGGCGCAATGCGGTGATCGAAAAGAAGTTCGGGGCGCCCACCATCACAAAAGACGGCGTGACGGTGGCAAAAGAGATCGAGCTGCGAGACCCGCTCGAGAACATGGGTGCGCAAATGGTGCGCGAGGTTGCGTCCAAGACCTCCGATGTGGCTGGTGACGGCACCACCACCGCGACCGTGCTGGCGCAAGCCATCTTCCGTGAAGGTGTGCGAACAGTTGCCGCGGGCGCAAGCCCGATGGCGCTCAAGCGCGGCATCGATAAGGCCGTGGAAGTCGCCGTGGGAGAGATTAAGAGGCTCTCCCGCGAGGTGAAGGGCGACATGATCGCGCAGGTCGGCACCATCAGTGCTAACACTGACAAGCAGGTTGGCAGCATCATCGCCGAAGCCATGAAGAAGGTCGGCAAAGACGGCGTCATCACCGTTGAGGAATCCAAGACGATGGAGACCACGCTTGAAGTCGTCGAGGGCATGCAGTTTGACCGCGGCTACCTCTCACCGTACTTCGTCACCGACCCGGAGCGGATGGAATGCGTGCTCGAGGACGCCGTTATTCTGATCCACGAGAAAAAAATCAGCTCCATGAAGGACGTGTTGCCTTTGCTTGAACAGACAGCCAAGATGAGCAAGCCGCTGCTGATCATTGCTGAGGACGTTGAGGGCGAGGCTCTGGCGACGCTGGTGGTGAATAAGCTGCGCGGAACACTGCAGTGCGCGGCCGTGAAAGCCCCGGGGTTCGGCGACCGCCGCAAGGCTATGCTTGAAGACATTGCCATTCTCACAGGTGGGAAGGCCATCACGGAGGATCTCGGCATCAAGCTTGAGAACGTGAAACTTCAAGACCTGGGCCGCGCCAAGAAAGTGACCATCGACAAGGACAACACCACGCTCGTCGCAGGCGCCGGCAAGGCCAGCGAGATCGAAGGCCGCATCAAGCAGCTCCGCGTGCAGATCGAGGAAACCACCTCGGACTACGATAAGGAAAAGCTCCAGGAGCGCCTGGCCAAGCTCGTTGGCGGCGTCGCGGTAATCAAGGTGGGCGCGGCGACCGAGACAGAGCTGAAGGAGAAGAAGGCTCGGGTGGAGGATGCCATGCACGCCACCCGGGCGGCGGTCGAGGAAGGTATCGTTCCCGGGGGCGGCACCGCTTTGCTGCGCTGCCTGCCGGCCCTAGAGAAGCTCAAGCTCCATGACGACGAAGCCATCGGGGTGAACATCGTGAAGCGCACGCTCGAAGAACCCACGCGCCAGATTGCCCAAAACGCCGGGCGCGAAGGCGCGGTGGTTGTGGGACGCGTGCGCGAATCGAAGGATGAAAACTTCGGCTTCAACGCGGAGACCGGTGAGTTTGGCGACATGGTCAAGGCCGGCGTGATTGATCCGGCTAAGGTCACGCGCCTCGCACTCCAGAACGCTGCGTCCATCGCCGCCTTGATGCTAACCACCGAAGTCCTGGTAGCTGACGTTAGGGGAGACGAAAAGACGGCCGCTGCTGGTGCAGGCGGCGGTATGGGCGGAACGTACTAAACGCTGATCTATTTGTACCGGATTGCGAGCGAACCCTGAAAAGTGAATACGGTCATTGCGTATTACGAATCGAGGAAACGCTGCGACAGATCCTAGTTCTTACTTAAGTTAAGCACCTGATGCTGGTTAAGTACCGACGGAGCTGGGCGGCAGTCTGAGCTGACATGAGTTATCTGAAATTGCCCTTGGTCCAAGACAGATCCTTCTTTTTCTAGCGTCTCCAGCTCCCGGGCCAGTTGTTCGGCCTGATCGAAAACTTTGAACGACATAGTTTTTCCCGAGTAGATGGCAGTATACAAAACAATAATCCGGAACTTCCGATTTCAACTTTAAATCCTTGCACAAAATCATATGCTGGGCTACCTCATGCCGAACGACAATCAGTGGGTGCAGAGATAAGACTAGGATTTGTAGAGGTGGTCGATCTTTGCAGCCAGGATGAAATCGCTCTCCGTCAGGCCGTTGATCTTGTGCGTCCAGATGGTGATCTCGACTTTTCCCCAAGCAAGGAAGATGTCTGGGTGGTGCCACTGCTCCTCCGCAAGTTCGCCTACGCGATTTACGAACTTGAGGGCTTCGCGAAAGTTGGGAAACTTGAAGGCCTTCGTGATGTGGTGTTCTTCGATGACGTTCCAGCCGTCCAACTGATTTCCGAGGGTGGCAAGCTCCTTACCCTTGAGCGGAGGTATTTCTCCTCGGCACGGGACGCATGTTTTGGTCGCTAGCTCTGACGTCACAACCACTATTCTAGCACTGAGAGGCCATTCTCAGGACGTGAGGAAAAGGTAGCGCGGCCGGCGATGCGGACGCGCGTACGCACACGGGGTTCAGAGGGTGTAGAATCCGGGCCATAGGCAAGGTTTCCTCCTACAGAGGACCGCCGTGGGCCCATCCGATTTACAGCGATACAATCGACTGCTGCTGCAGAAGCACGGTGAGTTGTCGTCTGCCCTGGGCGAGGCTCAGTCCCGGGTGCCAGCCGCCGGGGACTTGCAGGGAGATGTGATTGATCAAGCCAATGCCGATGCGGAAGCGGAGCTTCAGATCCGCTTGCACCAAACGGATGGTCGTCTCTTGAGAGCAATCGAAGAGGCACTCGCTCGGATCAGACAGGGGACATACGGAGTATGTGTGGTCTGCAAGCAGCCTATCTCTAAGGCTCGTCTGGAAGCGGTGCCCTGGACGCGCCTCTGTCGTGAGTGCAAGGAACGCGAGCACTCAGCCGCCTAATGGTGTCGAGCGAACCAATACCAAAAGCCTTGGTGTCCTGGGCGTTCGGCTGAGACACGGGCGCGGATTATGGGCAAGCTCAGCACTCACATTCATGAATGCCCGCGCTGCGGGACGAGCTGGGAATGCGGGGAGGCGAACTACCAGGATGAATGTCCGTATCCAACCAGAACTCTTTGCACAAAATGCTGGGCGCAAGAAGTGCCAAGAAACGCCCCTCTACCTGAAGAAAAGGAATGAGCATAGACTCGGAGCGGGGAGATCCGACCCGCGGGAGTTGGCCGATGGCATACATCATCGCTGAACCTTGCATTGGAACCAAAGACACCGCCTGTGTGGATGTGTGCCCGGTAGATTGTATTCATCCGGCGAAAGACCGAACCTATGACGATGGCCGACCAGCGTTCGATGAAGTGCCTCAACTATACATCGATCCCACTGAGTGCATTGATTGTGGCGCCTGTGTGCCGGTCTGCCCGGTGACGGCCATTTTCGTCATGGATGACCTGCCGGAGAAGTGGCACGCGTATATCGAGATCAACAAGAATTACGTTGACGACGGTAAGTTTCAGCCCGACAAGTATCAAAAACCAGGCAGTTGACGGCCGGCTCGGCACTACCCTTGCTACGTATGAGTACACTGCGCGAAATCATTCATGAAAACGTTCGCGAGGGCGAACTGTACGAAAAGCTCGACCGCAACTGGGTGCGGTGTTTTGCCTGCGGGCACTGTTGCAAGATCCCAGACGGCCAACCCGGGGTTTGCAAGGTTCGCTACAACCGGGGCGGAACCCTCTGTGTGCCTTGGGGCTATGTCGGCGGCATCCAATGCGACCCGATAGAGAAAAAACCCTTCTTCCATGCTCATCCAGGGGCACTGGCTTACAGCTTCGGGATGCTCGGCTGTGATCTGCACTGTGCCTACTGCCAGAATTGGGTGACCTCGCAAGCCCTGCGCGATCCCGCTGCCGCTGTCGGCCCGATGCGCCGTCACGCCAACAGAACTTGTTCTCGATGCCCTCCGCCAAGGAGGCAGGGTCACCGTCAGCACGTATAACGAGCCGCTGATCACGAGCGAATGGGCCGTGGCTATCTTTAAAGAAGCGCGTGCGGCTGGGTTAGTGACCGGCTTTGTTTCCAATGGAAACGGCACCCCTCAGGTACTCGAATACGTACGGCCGTGGGTAGATCTTTACAAGGTGGACCTGAAGAGTTTCGATGACCGCCACTATCGTCAGCTCGGCGGGCGCTTACAGCCCATCCTGGATACGATTCGTCTCTTGCATGAGATGGGCTTCTGGCTGGAGATCGTTACGCTGGTGATTCCAGGGTTCAACGACTCCGACGACGAACTGACTCGACTGGCCGGGTTCTTGGCGGGCGTGTCGCCGGATATTCCTTGGCATGTGACTGCGTTTCACAAAGACTACAAAATGACTGATCCAGAGAACACCAGCGCGGAGACGCTGATGCGGGCAGCAGAGATCGGCAAGAGGGCAGGCTTGCGTTACGTCTATGCCGGGAACTTGCCAGGCATGGTCGGCGACTGGGAGAACACCAGATGCCCGAAGTGTCGGCAACTTCTCATCGAGCGTAGCGGGTATCTCATCACGGGTTACCATCTCACTCCTCAAGGTTGCTGCCCATCTTGTGGCGCCAGCATTCCCGGGCGGTGGGATCCTGCGTTTCGACGACAGATTACAGCACGTCCCTTCGTTCCGCTCATGCGCTCCCAATCAGATTTGCTTGTGCTCGACTCCTAAGAAGGCCAGGTCATTTCCTGGCTCTCGGGTTTCAACAATTCGTCGAGATAGTGAACGAACCTGGCAGTCTTAGCGGATTGGTTGGGCAAATGACAGTTCGTGGTCGTCTGGATCGTGTAGATGGAAGTACCTCTCACCCCATGCTGCATCTCGGGGCCTTGCGGCACCCAATTCTTTTTCTTTCATATGAGCCCAAAACCGATCTACATCTTCGACATAGAAAATTATCCGCCCCCAAGCGGGGGCCACATGGCCCTTCTCTAGGTTCAGAATCGTATCTTTCGCGCCGAGCGTCTGAAGGGAAGAAAAGTAAGCGTTTTCACCGCCGTAGAGAACCTTCAGGCCCAGCAGCCTGTTATAGAAATGCACTGACCTTGCCATATCATTGACTTTGATCGTGATTGCGGAAATTTTCTCTACGTTCATATCTCCTCCTCGTGCGAGATCTTATTCAGCAAGAGCCTGATTCTTCTGCTCTAGCCTTCCACGGAGCTAGTCTACAGCCGGCGCAGCGGGCTTCTAGGATTGGACCAAAAGAGAGGCAACGCGGCCATAGACGGTTGACGCACAGCGGGGAGTTCAGAGTTTGCAGAGCTGGTCGATCTTGGCCGCCAAGATGAAATCGCTCTCCGTCAGACCGTTAATCTTGTGCGTCCAGGTCGTGATCTCGACTTTTCCCCAGGCGAGCGAGATGTCTGGGGGGGCGGCCACGCAAAAACTCCGTCGGTGCGGCGAAATCCGGTAGAGGTGAATTTGATAGAGGTACGAACCCACGAGTTCTTCTCCTAACTCGTGCGTCTCACTGCAAACGAAGGGAACCTGCAGCCCCGCAAGGACAGCGATCGAGAACTGGGTTGTCCGCTCCCGTGGGCATACGGGGACTTGATCTGACTCAGCGTGCTCGTAATCACCACAGCCGATGTGGATACCGTGCCATGAGCCGGAGCCGCTTGAGAAAGGCAGCGCGCTCGGCAGTGCAGGAGTGCACCAAGTCCGACAGATCCTTCCGCTCCACGGTGCAGACATCTTCCAACCTGCAATGGAGTCGTCGCCCAGCGGAAGCCCTCTTTTCGATGCCTGCGAACCATCCTCGAAAACGAGCGAAATTGAAAGGATTCTGCTCGCGCGTATCAACCAAGAGAGTCGCGCGGGGCGTCTGGAGCTGCGTGCCGCCGCGGTCGGCCAGGACGGGAATCACTGGGTGCGATACGGGTGCTGCGGTCAGCTGCCATTCGAGCGGAGAGGCGATCAAAGGCCGTCGTCTTCTCAGCATTCGGTCTCTCATGCGGCATTCCTTTCCCAGCGGTACTCGTGATGGAGGCCGCCGAGAACTGCCCGAGACCCAACCTTGCGGTCCCTGATTGAGAAGTGTCTGCCGTGAGGTTGCAGGGGGAAGACCATCTCCACGGGTTCAGGAATCCCGGGTCCTAGACTCGAGTGAGGTCGCCCTTGGTTGTAGTGAGTCACCCATTCCGCGAGGATTCTGCCCAGGTGTTTCTCGCCTAGCGGAATCATGAAATCCAAACATTCACGGCGCACCGTTCCCACCAAGCGTTCGCAGTAGGCATTCGCCTGAGGTGTCCGCACCGGTGTGCGCAACACCCTCAACCCGAATGCCTTGAGCTGCTGGTCCACTTCCGCCGAGAAGATCGAGTCGCGGTCGCGAATGAGAAAGCGATAGGAATGATCGCTTGGGATTGCTTCACGAAACTGCTGCACAGTCCATCCGGCGGTTGGGTGCGCGGTGAGATTGCAGTGCACGATGCGCCGCGTCCCGACTTCCATGAGAAGGAAAACATACAGGGTTCGGAACCGAGCGCTCACCACGACCAGGAAATCGCAGGCGACGATGGACTGTGCGCGGTTGCGGACAAACGTCGTCCAGTGCTGTGAGGAAGTTCCACGTGGCCCTCGTCGATCGCGTTCGGGAGGCCAATAAGCTCGCACGGTGCGCGGGGAAACCTGGATCCCGAGTTTCACCGCCAGCTCGGCTGCCACCCGAGCCTGTCCCCAGGTTGGGTTTTCTGATGCCATGCGGACGATGAGTTTGCGCACAGGACAGCAGCGCACTGTGATCGACGGCCCGTTTAGCGAGACGAAGGAACTCGTTGGCGGCTACTGGCTGTGGCAAGTGAAGTGCATCGATGAGGCCGTGGAATGGCTCAAGCGCGCCCCTTGACTAGGAGACCGAGGTAGAAATCCGCCCGGTGCTAGAATCCGCTGATTTCGCCCGATAAACGTCCATGAAAAGGGGTCATGCCCCTTCACGACTTGGTTGCCGGAACGAAGAATGGCCTCGAAGCACCTCGGTCCCAAAAAAACATTTCGATCTGTCGATTTCGTGACGAGTTATTCGACGCGTAAATAGAGCCCAGGTTCAGCCGGCCGAACCGTCCGGCAACCAAGCTCGGAATTCAAAATCAGAATGGAGATTTAACGATGCGATTCATGATGATGGTCAAACACGCTGAAAAAAACTCCGGTCCTCCGCCCAAGGCATTTATGGATGCAATGACCAAGATTTCCGAAGAGGCTGTCAAGAACGGCACAATGGTCCTTAGCGGCGGGCTGGCCCCAACAGCGATAAGTACCCGCGTCCGGCTTTCTCAAGGGCAAGTAACCCCGATCGATGGGCCGTTCACCGAGACCAAGGAAATCGTAGGCGGCTTTGCGATTCTTGAGTTTAAGTCTAGAGAAGAGGCGATTGAAAGCGCAATAAGCTTCATGGGACTCCACAAAACTCACTGGCCTGGCTGGGAAGGCGAGACGGAAGTCCGCCAAATCTTCGGCCCTGAAGCGCTTCCGCATCATGGCGCAAAAGCGTGACCGTGGGTGTACGAAAATGGTCTGAAAAATCCACACAAGCCCCTCCCCTATGTATGCCAAGCATTATCTCCGTTTTTCAGGTTAGCACCTAGATCACTCCTCCAAACGATTAACGGTTCTGAGGATGCAAGATAGTCATGCTTCTGCTCGTTTTGGCTTTTGATTGCTCCAGCAAGGACGCGGGAACACCGCCACACACGCCCAAAAATGATGCCGTTGCCTTTCACAACAGACCCAATTCGCGCCCGATCGAAAAATCCAAACGAAGTGCGTCCTAAAACTTCTGCCACAGGCCTTATAGGGAGGTCGCCGTCACCGCCACCGCGAGCTCAGGCACTGCCCCGGCAAGGACGCTGCGCTGCTAGACTGTGAGAAACTCGAGATTTTGTTACCTGGTAAAGTGATGGCGACGATCGAGCTTTTCCTAGATGAGGCCGGCTACACGGGGCCGGACCTTATAAACCGCGAGCAGCCCGTATTCACTTTGGCGAGCACCAACATCGCTGAAGCCGAAGCGCGATCGCTCCTGACGTCGTGCTTCGGAATCCGACAGGGAGAAGTGAAGTTCGCCACGCGAGCGGGATCGTCGCGCGGTCTAACGACCCTTCTCGCAGATGCCAAACGGAAGTTAAAAGAGTGGGGCAATTACGACATAGCGTCGGTGGAGCAATGTGTAATGGAATTTGACCGGGCCGATGAGAAGGGTTTTGCATTCCGGTACGCCCGCGAAGGCGGCGAGCTCTGCCGGTTCGATTTCGCGGCTCTGGACCATCAAATGGATCACCTCCGTCAAGTGCTCGACGGGATTTGGACATGTCTCTATGAGATGCGGGCGGAGATTGCAGAGTACGAAAGAGAACTGCAAGCGGAGTTTGGTAACGATATGTATTGGTAGAGTCAAACAAGATAGATAGCACGCCGAAGCGGGCCTTCCTTTTCAGAGCTTCTATAGCTGATTGAACTCAGTGCCTGGTAAACGCCCGACTTATCGGGCATTAGTCAGTCCACAGTTGCGACTGCGGGGTTTGCGGTGATGGTCACGTGGTCTGGCCAGTCGACCGCGACTAACTTTCAACGTCGCGACAGCTCCGCTGCGCGTCCCTACATCAACTCTTCTATGAACGAGCGGGCCACGTCGGGAGGCACCTTGGGGTCGCGATGGACTAGAGGGCCTTCGTTCAGAACGGGTTCGGCTCCGTGAAGGGTGGGGACGTCGGTGCGCTCGAAGAATTTGCCGATGGGAATTTCCTCTCCCCACAGCAAAGATTTCTCCATCGCTGCGCTCCAGTCGCCAGTGTCGTAAACAGAGTCGTCCTCTAGTTTCTTCACGCGCGGACGGAACCACTGATACGTGTTGTCGTGATTGTAGGTGACGCAGGGACTGAACACATCGAGGAACGAGAAGCCCTTGTGCTCGACACCTTGCTTGATCAGTTCGGTGAGATGCTTCTGCTCGCCGCTGAAGCCGCGAGCGACGAAAGTAGCGCCTGCCGCCAGAGCAAGGGAAATAGGATTAACCGGCGCTTCGATGTTGCCAAACGGCATGCTTTTCGTCTTCATGCCCACGCGACTGGTCGGCGAGGTCTGGCCGGTGGTCAGACCGTAGATTTGGTTGTCCATCACGATGTAGAGCAGGTCGACGTTGCGGCGCATCGAGTGCACGAAATGGTTACCGCCGATCCCGAAGCCATCGCCGTCGCCTCCGGTCACGATCACAGTCAGTTCATGATTGGCCAGCTTCAGGCCAGTGGCCACTGCGAGCGCGCGCCCGTGCAGCGTGTGCATCCCATAAGTGTTGATGTAGCCCGGAAGATTGGAGGAACAGCCGATGCCGCTAACGGTGACCACGTTGTGAGTAGGTATCTGCAGCTCGACTAAGGCTTTTTGCAGCGCCGCGAGCACACCAAAATCGCCGCAGCCCGGGCACCAGTCGGGATCGACTTTGCCTTTCAGATCCGCCATCGTCAATTGACTCGCGCGCTGTACGCTGGTCGCCATCTGCGTCTCCTCCTCACACCATAATCTCGTGCATAGGAACCGAGAGTTTCGTGTTCCCGGCGAGCTGCTCCTTCACCGCGTCGGCAATGTGGTGTGGCATGAAAGGTTCGCCATCGTATTTGCGAATGTGCCCGCTCGGCACAAAGCTCGTTTCGCTGCGCAGGTAGCGCGCAAACTGCCCGCTGTAGTTGTTCTCCACGATGACGGTGTGCCGCGAGCCTCGCAGGATTTCGAGAATGGCCTCGCCGTGCAGCGGCACGAGCCAGCGGATCTGCAGCTGATTGGCAGCGATTCCTTGTTCGTTGAGGAGTTCGCAAGCCTCCTCGATCACGCCTTTGGTCGAACCCCAGCCAATCAAGGTGACGTCGGCGTCACGCGGACCTGAAAGTATGGGTGGGGTCACCGCCGCTTCAATGCCGGCGACCTTGCGCATGCGCTTCTCCATCATGGCCCGGCGCTTCACGGGATTCGTGAACTCGTCGCTAATGAGCACTCCGTCTTCCTGGTGTTCGTCAGTAGCCGCTGTGTGAATGTGGCCGGGAACGCCGGGAACCGCGCGCGGTGAAACGCCGCTATCGGTGATTTTGTAGCGTTTGTAGCCGCCGTTCGTGGAAGCCACAGAGTGTGCGCCGCTAACGTTTGCAGTGGTGATGAGTTCCCCGCGATCAATGGACGGGCTGAAATCGAGATCCTTTGCATGTACGCTGAGGCGGCCTTCGGACAAAAGCAGATCGCAAAGCACAAGTCCGGGACACTGGAAGCGGTCAGCGAGGTTGAATAATTCGGGGATGAGCTTGAAACAATCGCCAATGTCCAGCGGCGCCGCGATGATCCGCGGATAATCCCCAAAAGCAGCGCCCAGCATCTGCCACAGGTCTCCCTGCTCAGTCTTCGTGGGAACGCCGGTGGACGGTCCGGCTCGCTGACAGTTAATCACCACCACCGGCGTTTCCATCATGGCCGACATGCCGAGCCCCTCGCTCATTAGCGCGAAGCCGCCGCCCGACGTTGCGCACATGGCCCGAACGCCGGCGTGAGCCGCGCCGATGGCCATGTTAATCACTCCGATTTCATCCTCCACTTGGCGCACCATGATTCCGGCTTTTCGCGCGTGTGCCGCCATCCAGTGCAGAACGCCGGTCGAAGGGCTCATAGGGTAGGCACAATAAAACTTCACTCCCGCGGCCGCGCCTCCCATCGCCATCGCAACATTGCCACTCAAGATCGCGTACTTGTTCTCCGTCTTGGGAAGAGGATTCGCAAACGCCGTAAAATGCGCCGCGGCATGGTCGTAGCCGGCGCGTGCAACCCCGATGTTTTCGGCCACAACCGCCTCGCCTTTTTTCTTAAATTGTTCTCGCAGCACTTCCTCTAAAACCGCGAAGCCAATGCCCATCATGTGCAACCCGGCGCCGATCGCCAGCGTATTCTGCGCAACTTTATTGCGTGTGATGTCGGCCAAATCGGAAACCGGAAGCGGGCAAAGCTGCACGCCGTCGCCGGCCGCGCCGGGCTTGATAGTGTCGGCGTTGTAGATACACGCAGCGCCGGCAGTGAGCAGCCTCAGGTGCCGATCCATGCTGTCTTGATTGAGGGGAATGAACAGGTCGATGCGGTCACCCATGTTGGTGACCTTTTCCGGGCCGGTACGAATCGTCAAAAAAGTGTGGCCCCCGCGAATGATGGACTGATACGCGTTGTAGGCGTTGAGGTGGAGGCCGCGCCGGCTGAAGATCTTCGCGAAAATGTCGCCTGGAGTGGCAACGCCCTGTCCAGCCGCGCCGCCGATGCTGATCGCAAAGGTTTGCTTCATCACGCCCTCACTGATTGAGAGCCGGCCGAGCCGCGAGGACCGAACGCCGGCCAGGCTCAGATAGTTGTTGGTTTCCCGGTCGAGGACTCCTCATCCGAAGAAATCGTTCGCTTTTTCGGTTAGCTGGAGTATACACCCAATTCTTCCGGATGTTTCCTTGCATCAACCAAGCCCCAGACGTAAGATTCCCGCACCAACCACGTTGAACCTCTAGGCCATTCGAACTCATCGAACGCAGGAGGTCTCCAATGCCGATCAACGAAGAATTGACCATTCGCATGGACAATCGTCCCGGCTCGCTGGGAAAAGTTTGCCAAGCGCTCGCCGATCGCGGCGTGAACATTCTGGCCTTTCAATCCATCCCCGCGGAGAAAACCATCCTCGTCTGCATGGTCGTAGATAATCCCGCAGCCGCCGCAGCCATCCTGGACAAGGAAGGAATAAGCTACACAGAAGGCGAAATTGCGCAGGCCAAGCTTCCCCACTGGCCCGGTGAATTGGCACGGGCAGCCTCCAAGCTAGGCGACGCCAATATCAACATCCATTACGCGTACTGCGGTTTCGAGCCAGTGACGAACGCACCATTGGTGATTTTTGGAGTGTCGGAAGTGGGCCTCGCAGCAACGATTCTGGATCAGACCGCGGCTGCCGCCGCCGCTACATCAGCTTAGCGAGGCGCGCTCCCGGTCGTGTTGCACACCCACTTCACACAAAGATTCCAAACGGCCCGCGCAAACGTCCCGCCCGCTTTTGTTGTTATCCTCCTTTTTTTGGGCGTTCCCACGCTTGAAGAAGTAACATGCAGAAGGCAGGAAGCGCTTTAGTTGTGGCTGCTCGCGCTGACCCGCAAAAGCATGCCTGCGCCGCTTAGCTGTCAGACGGTCAATGCCTGATAGAACGCGGTAACCGGACATCTCTAACAATGTCGGCCCTGTCAAACACTTTTTGAGCACACTTCTCCATTCACTTAAAAGAGTTTTTTCTTCCGCTTCCTTCGGTGTCTTTCCGATCGGCCCCGACAAGCACGGTTCGTTCGTAATCTAGCGGTCGGTTTCAGTCCGACTCAAACATCTCGTGTGCTGAGCAGCGCGTTGTTCAGGAGGGTTAGAGTCCCTCTGGTGCTCGAATGAGGAGCGCCATATCCAAGAAAGTGGGGGTAATTCCTCGCTGGCCGGAGGAAGTGGAAGGTATGGAGACGTCTAAACGGGCACAAAGGCGAAAGCTGGATACAGCCAAGACGGACCTGGAGCCACCGCTTGTCGTACTCCGGAGGGCAGGGTGTCCATCAAGTGATCATCACAAGATGGAATCTGAAGGGCCTGCGGAGAAGTACCGGGCCGCAATCAATGGGGAGACCCAATGATGAACCGGTCGGCCAAAGGTGGGGCAAGGTCGAGTCTGCGAGATGAAGACGAAGGCGTTCTCATTCACCCACCGCACCAAGGTGATTGCGGGTGGCACGGTACGGAAGAACAGCACGTGACCTCAGGAGGTGCTGGCAGAGTCTTCGGGTGGCACCGGAGTAAGCAAACCTATAAGCGGAAGCGAAGTGGCGAGCGAAGCTCGGTCAGTATACGGACGGCTGAATAGTACCTGAAGCGTGATGAAAGTCACGTGACCGGGCAACCGGCGACGGAAGTGGGTCGGGGAAGGCCAGCCGGCGAAGATGGTCGGGAAGAGAAAGAAAAACCAGATGAGTAAAGGCGAGAAGGAGGAACAGTTCCATGAGTGAAAAACCCGTACATTCTCGTCTGAGGAGACTGGTGGACTGGATCAACCTGACGGGTGCGAAGAAGGTCCATTCGGTAATCGACAAGGTGTACAAACGGAAGAACCTGGAGATGGCCTGGGAAAGGGTGAAGGCGAATCGGGGCAGTGGAGGTGTGGATGGGGAAACTCTGGAGACTTTTGAAGCGCAGCTGGGCCAGCAGTTGGATCGGCTGCAACGGGAGCTGAAAGAGGATACCTATCAGCCTCAGCCGGTACGGCAACATCCCATCCCGAAGAGGGACAAACCAGAAGAGTATCGTTTGCTCGGCATACCCACGATTTATGACCGGGTGTGCCAGCAAGCACTCCTCAATCGGTTAGAGCCCATCTTCGAGCCGGTATTCGATGACGCCAGCTTCGGATATCGGCGAGGACGATCGACGAAGGATGCCCTACGCAAAATCTGGAAGGAGATACGAGGCGGATCAGAGTGGATTGTGGACGCAGATCTCCAAAATTTCTTCGGGTCTGTGGATCACGAGAAACTTCTCACGCTGGTAGCCCAACGAGTAGCGGACGGCCGAGTACTTCGTCTCATCGAGGCGATGCTCAAGGCAGGAAGCTACGGAAAAGGGCAGCTCTTTCCATCCGAGCGCGGGACTCCACAGGGAGGGGTAGTCTCACCCACGCTCAGTAACATACTTCTGACGCCGTTCGATCGGGAGATGCGGCTGAGAGGGTATCAGCTCACGAGGTATGCCGACGATTGGGTGATCACCTGTAAATCGGCAGCAGAGGCACGAGCCGCAGTGGAGGCTGCTGGCCGAATCCTGAAACAATTGGGCGTGGAACTCCATCCGCAGAAGACGCGGATCGTTCATGCTCAGGATGGCTTCGAGTTCCTTGGCTACAAAATCAAACGCGGGAAGAAGAAGCTCCATCTACCCGCGAGTAAGATTCGTAGTCAGGCCCGACAGGGTGCGCTCTATGCGTATCCCAAGGAGAAGTCGATCCGTAGTTTCATGGACCAGGTCCGGCAGCGCACCAAGCGGAAGGTGCCCTGGCCAACCGAGGAGCTGATCGAAGAGCTAAACCCGCTCTTGCGAGGATGGGGCGAGTATTACAAGCGAGCCCATGTCCGATTGCTCTTCAACCGACTCGATCGCTGGATAGTACATCGTATCTGGTCGCACCGCTTCAAGCATTGGCGCAATGCCGGCTGGAAATGGCTGCCCCAGACGACGCTCTACGGCGAGTTCGGGCTTGTCAACCTAGTTGGATTAATTCCTTCTATCGCAACTCGGAAGCAGTGAGTCTTCGTGAAAGCTGCATACGGGAAAACCGTCCGTGCAGTTTGAGCGGCGGACGGAGGCCAGCGCGAAAGCGCGCCTCCTCCGACCCGACTTCGATCAAAACTTTGACCAAGATTGTTTCTTCGAACTCCCTCTCACGAGGGAGCGGGATGCTCCTTGAAGTGCACGACGCTTTGCTGCGCGCCATGTCCGGTATCGAGCTGTCCGCGTACGAACCGAACTCCGGCTCCTTCCTCCCAAAGCCTATCAACAATAGTCTGATCGCGTCGGACCGGAGCGAGGGCCCCTGGGGTAGAGCGGCAGAAGCCGCTCGAACGGAGGTGTTCCAGCGCACCACGTCCCCCGGCACAGAACGGGGATCCGACGAGGGCAGCGGGGAGCACGAAGGACGCAGGCAAACTGCTCGACGCGAGGGTTGCGTCGCACGGGAAGGCCCCAGTGAGGTTTCGCGAGCATCTGACTCATCACCTGAGTCACCTGTGGGTCTTCCTTAAAATGAAGGGCTGGGAATAGAACGAAATAAATCCCAGCCAGGATCGCGAGAAGCATGATGCCGGCTGCGATTCCAATGAGAATGTTCCAAATTCCTGGCTTGGAGAATCCAATCGACGTTAGCGGCCGCCGCTCGACCCACCGGACAAACGACAGAAGCAAAACTACCAGTGCCCACCAGAAGATCTCGTAACCAACAAAATGCCCCAAGCTTGCAAGTTCGTTCCGCACCCAAGATAACAGTAAGCCGGCGCAACCCAGCGTAACTAGGAGTGCAATTATGGTCAGGACCGTGCGGCGATCTTTCATAACCAGGTGTTCTTCTCAGGGATGGAGGGGCATTGCGAAATAGCCGTTACATTTCCACGCCCGGCTCGCTGCTGTTTGAGGGCCACATTCTCGGCGGTCGTTACTGGCTCAAAATCATTACCGCGAATTTCCACGAGCCGTCGCTCTGCCGCTTCAACACATGGAATCCTGTGCCGTGCCAACTGACCGGCGGAGCCTCTGGAGACATCTTAAATTGGGATTCATGTTCGCCCCACTCGCATGCCAAGCCATCCTCGATTTGAGTGTTCTTGTATTTAGCCGTGTACCTCAACACCTTGAAACCCGGGTACTCGGCCCCGAACTTCTCATTCGTAGCCTGAATGGCCTGCTTCCCGACATCCGGCCGGCTTCCCGGCATGAAGCGCACCGCATCCTCCGACCAGATGTCCATCAGTCGTTGGTAGTTTTGGGAGCGTGTAAATTCAATGTCTATTTGGTGCAGTTTTTCGATGGCCGCCAAGTCCGCCGCATGCGTCCTTCGTTGCAGCATGCCTCGATACCCGCCTGCGGCGAAGAACCCGACGCCGAGGCCTGCCAGAAACCCGATAGTCACAAATACAGAAGTGCGTCTCATAGGGTCTCCTCCCCACCTTTATTTATCACGGCTATAGATCCGCGGGTCGCGGCCTCGTTAAATTTGGCCCTAGATTTGTCACACTCTAGCTCCGATTCCAATGCGTTCACAACGAGAATTGCGACCGGGATGGGCGGAGGGGGCGATATGAATTGGATTCGCGTGGCATTGACGGTGTTTGCGGGGGTGTTCGTGGCGTCGCTGACCGATTGGCTGTTCATGGGCGATTGGCTCTACAAGCGATACAACCAATACCCTGAAATCTGGAGGCACCCGCATGGTCAAGGGGAAATGAAAGTTATTGCGTGGTCGCCCCGTCTACCCTTCGTCACTTGCGCGGTCTTCACCCCCTTGTGCGCCCGCCTAAATCTCCACTCGTACAGCGCGACTCTCAAACCGGCGCTTGCCATTTGGCTTGTCGGGCCTTTGCCCTTACTCATCACGAATGCGCTGTTCATCAAACTGCACTCCGCAATCACTGCATCTTATTCCCTAGAATGGCTGGTGAAACTGGTGGTAGCAGCCGTGGCTGTGACTCTGGTTCTCCCTTAGGTCGCGGGATGGTGGCGGGAATCACATTCAGTCGGATTAGTTTTGGAGCAACTACGGGAGCAGCCTAAGGATGGCTCGGAACCCAGAAGCGCAACCGTGGCAACGACTTAGGAGTGCATCTGCGAGCTTAGAAGGCAGACGCTCTATCCAACTGAGCTACGGGCGCATACATTGATTCTAAAAGATTCGCGCGCTCCAAAACCATCATTTGTTGTGTTTCGGGCTACGCCAACTACCTGGTTGCCGGCGCGAAGAACTGGTTGCGGCAATGACGCGGCGTGATGCCCAGAAGGCGGACGAAGGCGCGCCTCATCACGTCAGGGCTTCCGAGTCCGGCCGCTACGGCAACCTGTGTTCGACGATGTGTTCGCGCAAGGGTTGACACTGCGACGTTGCTATCAACGATGCCATTTTTCACCGCGACCGCGAACCGAGGGGCATGGCTCGAAAAAGTCGATCGCTGCTGGACAGTTAAAGATCGCTATTTTGCTTCCAGTAGCAGGCTGCCGGTAAAATCGACGTGTAACTTGGCTGTGGGACCGGCCACGGTTCCGTAGTCTTTGCCATCGACGTAGTTCGTTACGTGATAGGTCCTGTCGCTTAGTCCTCGCAGTTCCACCTCGCCGCTCCAGTTTTGATTTTTGCTTTGCTTATCCGTTGTAGCTGGGGCGTAGAAGGCATAGTACATTTCGCCTTCCTTTTCGATTGCATATGCTTCGGGAGTGTCATATCCGTAGACGTACAAATCTAGAAAGTTTCCTTTGGAGAGCATCTTTTCGTTGTAGAGGGAGATCCATTTCTTCCAATGCGCTTCCTTCGCGGGATTCAAATACACGTTCTTGAGCTTGGGACTGGTATCCGGCCACGTGAACTTGGTTCCCAGTACTCCGCCGGCGCCCAAAGTGGAAGCGAAGTCGTCTCCAATATCCTGTTCGTTATCGGTGTTGGCTCCAGTGATGCGGGTCAGCTCAACGTGATCTCCGTAAATAGCGGCATTGGGGCCGAGTAGAGCCTTGTACATCTTGAGTCGCCGGCGGACTTGCACGGAACCGACCGGGTCCGCGGTCACGGCTTGGTCCATGTAACGCAGCCATGCGAGGCTTGGGGGCGTTCCGCAAGGGCAGCTTTGGGTCACGCTGTCGGCTTTCAGTGCGCGGGTGGTTTCGAAGATCGTCTTATAGACTTCACCCATCGCGTAGACCGAGTCGAGCGGTGATTTGTGGTGATGCTTCGGGTTGTAGCAGCGCGGCACTGAGTAGATGTTGTCGAGTTTGTGTCCGTCGAAATCCCAGTCCCGGATGAAGCGCTCCGTGAGTTGCTTGTAGTATTCACGGACCTCGGGCACGGCGGGACATAGCGTCGCCAAATTTCTCGTCATCCTTGCAGGTTGGCCTTTTTCGTCGAGAATCAACCAGTCTGGATGTTGCTTGACGACGTCCGAAACGGCGTATTTGTGATCTTCGTACTTGAACTTTCCATCTTCCACCGCCAACGGCAACCACCAGAGCTGCACCTTGATGCCTTGCTTGTGAAAATCGCTGACCATTTGCTTGATCGAGTTTCCACCGAAGGTATCCTGGCGCGGTTGCCAGTCGCCGTAATTGTCGAACCATCGATCGTCGAGGGTGGCCCAGTGGATGCCCAACTCCTTCAATTTGGGGATCGTGTCGGTCATTTGTTTTGGCGTCACGTTTGATTCGTAACCCCAACCACACCAGCTGACCGCGTAATTTTCTTCGTTGTTTTTCGGGCGGGCCAAACCTTCACGCTCGACCGCATGCGACCATGTACTTAGAGGTTCGTAATAATCGCCATGAAAGAGATTCAAGAACGTTCTGGGGGTGGAAAAGCTCTCGCCCGGTTTAAGGGTCGTATTCGCGGGAACATCGACGGCTGCATCCACTCTACCGTCGGCCGTTGTTTGCACCGGAATGGAGAGGGCCAGCGGCAATGTTTCCAGATGCCCGATCGCCAAGCCCATGTTGCGAGTCCAGAACGCCACGACCGGTACTCCACCACCTACGCGACCCAGGTCGTCGCGAGTTTCCACCGGGGCGCCAAAGGGGTTCTCTTGCGAAAACTTTGCCGGGATGGGCAGGACATCATCCTTGCCCCATCGGATACTTGAGCCGAAGAATGCCCACATTTCATGAGATTTCGCGGTGCTGTCGGCCAGAGACGCGTTCAATGAGTGATTTTGCAATGCCACTCTATCCAGGGCTATCTCTTTCTCGCCAGAATTTTTGTAGCTGGCTGAGAGCAACGCCAGGGAAGGAAAGTCGTCATAGACCTCGACGGTCAGGGTTTCATCGAGTCCGGTGCTCGAACTGTGACCTTGGACTTCTACTCGTTTGCCGAGTGAACCGAGCTTGCCATTCGCCGACTGGATTTGTGCGTGACCCAGATCACGAATAAGATCGTTGATGACTTGCTTGCCGCTGGTTACGACTATTCCGGAACCCGGCGCCGCTTCGTCGAGAGTCAGCCATTGCGTTCCGTTCCTGAAGCGGCCCAGCAGGCTGCCCGTCCCGGTGAGGACAAACTCCGCTTGCGGGATCTCCAAATGAATTCCATCGGCTTGGGTTTCCACGGTTATAGCGGAAACGGGTTCGGGCTTTTTCTCCTGGGTTTTACATCCGGCAAAAATCGTTAACGCTACCGCCGCTATTACGGATACCGCAGCACCGCTCGACCGTCGGCGATCCCAGTTCATTTGTTTTCTCCGTGGTACATCGCGAAAATCTTTTCCGCGTTTTTGTGGTAGACCTTTTCTAAAATCGAATCGGACAGCGCCATTCCGTAAATCATCCATCTTCCTTGTCCCGGATACCCCCAATAGGGAAAGTATTCATCGTCGGTTTCGAGCCACCGGAAATAGTTGCCATACATTGGCGGTATCGGTTCGGAATCGGTCCCAAACAGAATGCGATCCTGGAACTCCGCGAGGAATCTCGCCGCGCGGCGTGGTTGCCTGCCTAGTTCCGCCTGCCTTGCGCCCAATTCCACGTACATATTCGGATATTTTCTGAGCCAATTCGAGACGGCGTCCAAATTTTCAGGCCAGTTCGCGACATGCAGCGCCACGAAGGTAGTGTTCGGATGTTTCGCGATCACATGATTGCGTTCCTCCAGCAGCAGCTGCTTTCCGGGAAAGGCGGCTCCATAGAAACTCCAGGAGGGATTGTGCATTAACTCCTCATACCTTTCGTTCTTCGCGTCTGTCGGTGTGAAGAAAGCCTCTGGATCCGTGGAATGAATCGCCACTGGTATGCCCAGTTTTCCGCACTCTTCCCAGACCGGGTCCATGCGCGGATCGTCGATGGGAACCAACTTGCCGCTCTTGTCTTTGACTCCGAGGCCCCAATCTTTCAACACCTTCAGTCCGCGGGCGCCGCGCTTCACGGCGTCGTCTAACTGCGCCACCATTTCCGCGCTGAAATTGGGATCGTCGATCTTGCTCCAGTCCATTTGAGCGAAGACCATGAAGCGGTCGGGATAGGGTTTCACCATCTTGTCGAGGACGCGCTGAAGCTTTTCTCCCCACATGCCCGTCAGAATGACGACTGTTTTGACATTGGCCTGATCCATGCCTTTTACGACGTCGGATGGAGCGACTTCGGCGCCGTGAACTCCCGCGGCGTCATTGACGTGATTGTGGATGTCGATGACGTAGAACTTTGCGCGAGGCACCTCGTGCGCGGGCGCGTGCAGCATGGACTTTGGATCCCAATCCTTCAAAAGCAAGGTCATACGCTTTTCCGCGTTCGGGTCTTCGCGGTACTGAATGTCCTGCGCGAAGGCCGGGGCATGATTGGCGGCCAGTACGGCGGTTAGTGCCGTAATGTGTGTCAGGCGTCGCTTCCAGCACAGTTTGTTCGTCATAGTCTTCCACCCGTGGGTGAGCTTCGGTCTTGTTGCGGGAAATGCGCACGCAGAGTGTAAACCCAATGATGAATGAACGAAAGCAAAAGAAGTAAAACGAAATATGAGAACAAACGCACACATCCCAGACGAAGGGCTAGAAAAGTCAGGAAGGCCACAATTCGTCGCTTCTAAGCCAGAAACTTAGCGGCGCCCAGTCATAACGCGGTATCAACCGATAACAACCAGGACCGAGCTTGGGGGTCGCCCGCGCGAAGCGCCGGGCCCAGCGGCGAGCCGAGGAAAATCAGCATGCCCCCGGACGTGCGCCTTTTCAACGCGATGGGTAATACTCCGACCCTGCCGATAACATCTCCCGCTTTCGCCGACACGGGAAGCACTCGACTGAAGTCGCGGACCGATGTCTGTCGTGGCCATGAGTAGTTGACATAAGGAATGGATTCGGGACTGTTCAGCTTTTTGCCCGGCTGTCGCTGGGGGCGATGCTTAAAAAGAGCGTCTTCAGCAGACTGTCTCGACCAGAGATCGACAGGGGCACCGACCTCAATGTCGAAATAACGATAAAGCATTTTCTGATGTGCGGTAAATTCCGCCGGGTTTAAGAAGCCTGCGCCGGATTCCAATAAAACGTGAGTCCCGCCTTCCAGCAATCGCGATAGCGTCTCCGCCATGGCGGAGTCGATCGGCCCGAGGCCGGGAACGATTGCTATTCGACAGGGGCGTTTTGAGTTGAGCCCAGCTTCCGGGAAGCGATTGTATTTGTCGCCGAGTGCTGCCTGATAGCCTTGCAGCGACTCGCGAAGGATGCAATGCGCGTTCAGGTCGAGCAGTGCGCAATCGTGCGCGCGTTCCTGTAAAGAATTTGGCGCTTCTAATCCAATCGGTCGGAATGACCAGAGGGCGGCGGCGGAGCCAGCCGCGGCACCCAGAAAATATCGGCGCGAAATATTCATTCGAGCACCGTCGTTCACAGACGACCGGAAATCAGGCGGTCTACGTCGGCCGCGGTGTCATAAAATTGCTGGTCCTGCGCGTAACGGTAGCGCGCTTCCATTTCAGGAATTAACCACCCGTCGTAGCCCACCTTGGTGATTGCGGCTCTTATCGCGGGCCAGTTGTTGTCACCAATGAAAAGGCTGGTATAGACCGTGTCGCAACAGCGACCGCGCTTTTTCATGACGTCTTTGAGATGGATGCGCGTGATGCGCGGTCCGTGCATCTCAATCCACTGCTCGGCGAATCCTGTGTCGTGAATATTTCCAACGTCAAGGTGAATGCCGACGAAGGGGCTGTCGACCTCATTGAGAAATGTCCAGAACTCCCGTGGAGTCAGCAAAAAGCGTTGTTCCGAATTGCAATTCTCGCAGCCGATTTTGACTTTCGCTTTTGCAGCTACCGGGGCAAGCTGTTTCATCGCGTCCAGGCAGCGCTGGTAGACCTCATTGTAAGGAACTTCCTGGGTCACGAGACCCGCCACCACAAGTACGGCGTCGCAACCAAGGATCTGGGACGTCTCTATTTGGCGCTCGACGATGCGAATGGCCTTTGCGCGAACGTTGGGGTCACGCGCAGAGAGAGGAGTCTCCCAGTGGAGGCCGGTGGAAACGTTGGAGACGACCAGCCCGGCATTTTCCACTTTGCGGCGCAACTCGCTGACGGCTGCGTCCGTAGTGTTCATTTGAAACCACGGAACGTCGCCGAGCCAGAGTTCGATGCCGTCGTATCCTGATTTCTTGACGAGCTCGAGCCCTTGCTCAAAACTCCAGCCCTTTGGGATCATATTGTCGCCGATGGATTTTTTCATGGGACCTCACTTGATCTCGACGCACTTTACACTCGATTGAAAAACGTTCCGCGATTCGACAATTCACCTGTGCAGCGCCTTCTTTGGGCGGAGCATCCTACCACGTTCCAACAATGCGCTGACTCCGTGCGAGTATTCAATACCTGCACCTGAGTTTCTAGACGTGTGTGCTGGTACGAATCAAATTCCTAGTGCAAGCCAGCAAAAGTACGCGTGCACGTCCCACGCTTTTCCCTTGACAACGGCATGGGGGTCCAATAAGGTCCATTCTAATCGGAATGAAACGAAAGCAATAGGTAGTAAAGGAAATTCGGGGCTAGTACCTACATTTCAGACCTATATTTCAGGGCCTGCGGCTTGCTTTTGAGGCGCAGGAAGGAACGAATGAAGTGGCCCATTGCCCTCGCTCCGACAAGATTCTTGGACTGAACGAGCCGATCTCTCGCCGCGATTTTCTTGACGGGGTGCTCATGGCTTCGACAGCCATGGCGGTTGGCGCCGCTTGTCCATTTGGTCTCGAGGCGCAATCGTCCGGGGCGAACCCCGGAGCGCCGGCTGCGGGATGGAGCGGCTACAGTGGCGAAGGCGACTACAAGGGTTCGGCAGGTAATACGGAAGCCGTTATCCAGAACGCGCATGCCGTTCGCGACGGCAAGTTTGACAAGAGCCCATCGGATGTAGCGGAAACAGGCGAAGTCTACGATTGCGTGGTTGTCGGTGGCGGGCACGCCGGTTTATCGGCCGGAATGTTCTTCAACAAACAGGCTGATTCGAAGCGCAACTGCCTGATTCTCGATAACGCGCACATTTTCGGCGGCGTTGCCAAACGTAATGAATTCGTCGTAGATGGGCATCGCTTGTATGCCCCGCAGGCTTCCGTCCATTTTCAGCCGCCGTATCCCGACAGCATCCTCAAAACCATTTATGACACGATGGGGCTGGACTGGGATGCGTTCAAGTCCTATCAAAAATGGCAGGGGCCGTCGCCCGAAATTGCGCTGCCGCGAAGCCCTTACGGCGAAGGGAAAATCAATGGCAAGGAAGCCCTGGGTTTCTATTTCGGAGCAAAGTACGGACACAAACCAGGAATCTGGGTCACCGATCCTTGGGGTAAGGGCCTAGACGGCGTTCCGTTTTCAGAGGCCACGCGCAAAGACATGTTGGCGCTGCATAGCGAGAAGCCTATCGCGCCACCATTGGTTTACGACTATCCCGGCGACGCCATATCTCGACAATTGGACGGCATGACTCTCGAGGACTATTTCATCCGCACTTACGGGGTGAGTCGCGAGACCTGCCGGCTGGTGAATACTTCGGAAGCCGCTGGCGGATTTGGATTGGGACCCGACGCGCTGTCTGCCTTCCTGTTTTATGAATGGTCAAAAATAATTCCGACCGTAGACGACAGCATGGCGACCGGTATCCAGATGTTTCCAGGTGGAAACTCCGGAATGACCCGATTAATGGTCAAGACCATGATTCCCGGCGCGATCGAGGGTCCGCGCACGATGGAAGCGGTGTGGAAGAATCCGTTGAACTACGGGGCTTTGGACCAGCCGGGGCAGCGGGTGCGATTGCGGCTGGATTCCACTGTGGTGCGCGTCGAGCACATCGGCGAACCGAGCAAGGCGGATTTTGTTTCCGTCACGTACTCGAAAAACGGCAGCCTATCGCGCGTCAAAGCGAAAACGGTGGTTATGGCTGGCGGCGGATGGATTACCAAGCATGTAGTGCGAGACCTGGACGGAACGCGCAAGAACAGTTACGACCAGTTCAACTACGCCCCATATATGACGGTCAACGTGGCGGTTCGCAATTGGCGCTTCCTCTATAATCTGGGCATCTCCAGCGCTCAATGGTTTGATGGGTTCGGGCGCTACGTCAATGTGCGGAAAAGCGCCCTGTTTGGAGTCGATACTGACTTCGTGGGGCCAGATCTGCCCACGGTGCTTACGTTTTTTGTTGACTTCGCGAAACCTGGGCTTCCGCCGCGAGCTCAGGGGCAACTGGGCCGTGCGGAATTGATATCCACCCCGTTCATCGATTACGAACGGCAAATTCGGGAGCAGATGACGGAGATGTTTGGCGGTTCAGGTTTTGATGCCAAACGCGATATCGCGGGAATTGTAATGAATCGATTCGGCCATGCATTCATAAATCCACAGCCTGGTTTCTTTTTTGGACTGGATGGAAAGCCGGCTGCGCGCGACGCGTTGCGCAATGGTCCGTTTGGCAGAATTGCGTTCTCTCATTCGGATTTGACCGGGGCAATGGATCATCGAAACGCTTTTATGGAATCACAGCGGGCAGTTGGTCAACTTCTGGACCGGGTCCTCACGTAGCGAAAGGATGGAGGTCGTCACCATGTTTACTTTTATTCTCGATCGCAGGTTGCCTTTGGCATTCGCGCTGGTGTTGCTGGGGTTGATGCTGCCCTGTCAGATATTCGGTCAGGTGGATACCGGCGCTATTTCCGGTACGATCAAAGACACGAGTGGAGGCAGTGTGGCGGGCGCACAGGTGACGCTCACCAATGAAGGAACTGGAGTGTCGATCACGACCCTCAGCGGGTCCACAGGAGAATATTCCTTCTCGGCGGTGAAGATCGGTCACTACTCGTTGTCGGCGGAATTTCGCGGATTTCAGAAAGTGCAGCAGAATAACGTCACCGTCGACGTCCAGCAGAAGGTGTTGGTGGACATCGCGCTGCCGCCTGGTCAAGCCACGGAAGTAGTGGTCGTCAACGCCGCGCCACCCGCTCTGCAGACGCAGGATGCTTCGGTCGGACAGGTGATCGAGGAGCGCGCCGTCAATGCTCTGCCATTGAATGGGCGAAACTTTACGTTTCTTGCGCAACTCTCGGCGGGAGTGACGCAGGACCAAGCGGATACCCGCGGCCTGGGTGCTAGCGGTAGCTTTGCTGCCAATGGTTTGCGGCCGGCGCAGAATAACTATCTGCTGGACGGGCTCGACAACAATGCCAATCTCGTGGATTTCTTGAACGGAACTGCGTACGCCGTGCGTCCGCCGGTGGATGCCATCCAAGAGTTTAAAGTTGAAACCAACAACTATAGCGCGGAGTCTGGGCGTTCGGCGGGCGCCGTCCTGAATGCCACCATCAAATCAGGAAGTAACCAGTTCCACGGAAATGTGTGGGAATTTTTCCGCAACGACAAGCTGGATGCCGCCAACTTCTTTGAGAATTCAGGAGGCATCCCGAAGGGAGAATACCGCCAGAATCAATTTGGATTTACCTTCGGAGGTCCGATTCGGAGGGACAAAACCTTCTTCTTCATGGATTACGAAGGCACGCGCATCCGTCAGGCGGTTCCGTCGACAAACACCGTACCAACAGCCCTCGAGCGAAGTAGTGGATTCACAGACCTCTCGGAGCTACTTACGCAGGGTGGCACGCGAAGCGATGTTTTAGGGCGCACCTTCGCGCTGGGTCAAGTCTTCGATCCCTCCACGACAAGAGCAGTGACTTGCGGAGTTGCTGATCCGGTTTCTGGCATCACTGCTCCCTGTGCGGGTGTGCCCGCCGGAACTCAGCTCGGGTTTGTTCGCGAGCCATTTCCCGGTAACATCCTTCCGGCAGGGCGGCTTGACGCTAATGCGATTAAGCTTCTGAACCTCTATCCCGCCCCCAACCTTCCAGGCCTCTTCAACAACTACGCCGCAAACCCAAAATTGAGCAACAACGCCGACCAATTTGATGTTCGCGTGGACCACAACTTCAGTCAGAAGGACAGCATCTTCGGGCGTGTGAGTTACGTGGATAACCCAACATTTATTCCGGGCCCGTTCGGCGGGATTGCGGATGGCGGATCTTTCTCGTCTGGGGATCAGGACGCGAAGTCGTTCAATGCCGTGGTGAGCGAAACGCATTTGTTCTCGGGCACGCTCGTCAATGAAGTGCGGGCGGGCTACAATCGCATTTCTTCCTCTCGTCTTCAACCCAACGCCAGCACTGACGGAATCCCCGCACAGTTTGGAATTCCCGGAGTTCCGCAAGGTAATTCGAATGGTGGATTGGGCTCGCTGTTCATTACGGGGCTGAATACCCTTGGAAGCAACCAGTTTCTTCCCTCGATCGAGTTGAGCACCACGACGCAGGTTACGGACAATCTCACCAAAGCGGCAGGCCGGCATACCTTTAAGGTTGGCTTTCAATACCAAAGGCTGGGATTCAATATCCTGCAGCCTTTTACGGGCCGCGGAGCGTGGAGCTTTTCCGGGGTTTACACCGAAGTGCCTTCCACGACGGGAGGCAATACCGGACTCGCTCAAATGTTGTTGACACCGATTCCGGGTACGGTACCGGGCGCCTCTGATTTCGTGGGCGGCGCGGACGAGGTACAAGCATCCAATATCGCCACCACCTCGATGAAGCGCCACTATTATGCTGGCTATTTTCAGGACGATATCAAGGTAAAGCCCAGGCTGACCGTGAACCTTGGACTTCGCTACGAGTACTTCGGACAATTGCTCGAAAATTACGGTGCACAGTCCAATTTTCTACCTGCTGCCACAGTGGGTGGTGTTTCCACCTTCTTGTTGACCAATAAGCGGTGCAATACTCCATTTTCACCAGACTTCTTAGCGGCCGCCGCGGCAGACAATATCGACATAACCTGCTCGGGGCAGCCCGGCTTGGGAGTATCGCAAAAAGCCAATTTCTCTCCGCGGGTCGGATTCGCCTATCAAATTACGCCAAGGCTTGTCGTTCGGGGAGGTTACGGGATCTTTTACGGAGGTTTTGAAAACTCCGCACTGTTGACCTATAACGATTTCCCATTCCAATTCAATCTGAGCTATCCAAATCAGACGCCTGATGCGCCGATCACGTTTGCCAACGGAACGATTGGCACACTTTCCAACGGGCTAACTGCTATTCCGCTTACCTCCGGGGCGGCTGAGCCCGGGGGTGTCGGGCTGATCGGCGAGGACTACCACAACAAAACTCCGTATACGCAGGGCTATAACCTGACCGCGCAGTATCAGCTCGCCAAAAACGATACCGTGCAGGTGGGTTATGTCGGCAATACTGTTCGCCACCTCGCGGTGTACGTCAATCCGAATACGCCGCGGCAGATACTGCCGCTGGGGCTGGACGCACTCTCCTTCTCTCCCTATCCCGATTTTTCCGGCTCTACCTACACTAGCTTTGCCGGCAACAGCCACTACAACGGACTGCAGACGAACTATGAACACAGGTTCAACGCAGGCCTCAGCGTTTTGGCCAACTTCACCTGGTCGAGCTGTCTGACCGATGCGATTGACGTTCTGAATGCTACTTCGCTCACCGCGTATCGAGCACCGTTCCTGCCGGGCTTCGGTATCCACCCGGACTACGGCCGGTGCGACTTCGACATTAATAAAGTATTTCACCTGAGCGGAAGCTACGACCTGCCGGTTGGTAAAGGAAGAAAGTATCTGCATGACAGCGGGCGCATTGTGGATGCTGTGCTCGGGGGATGGGCAACGAACTGGATTCTCACTCTGCAGGACGGGCAACCAGGAACCATTCCGTGTGCAACGTCCACTACTTCCGGATTCGGCTGCTACGCGATCAGAGTACCAGGCCAGAATCCCGACGCCGGTCCTCACGACGTAAACCAGTGGCTGAATCCAGCGGCGTACGCTACTCCACCCGTGGCAACCACGATCGGCCAAACCGACTACAGTCCCCTTGGCGGAGGTCCGAGTAATTTCCGTGGCCCGGGGTTCCACCGTCTCGATTTTTCGCTTTTCAAACAGTTTGCCATTACCGAGAGGTTCCGTCTGGAATTCCGCTCCGAATTCTTTAACCTGACCAACCATCCCAACTTCTCCAATCCGGGTTTCGGGGGCAATGGTGTAGTGGCGGCTCCCGGTTCTCTCGACTACACGAGCGGCAGCTTCGGAACAATTACCTCAACGCGCGACCTTCAAAATGATCAACGCGAAATACAATTTGCGCTCAAATTGTATTTTTAGAAAACTTTTGGCCGTTTGAACGAAGCCCGAATGTCCCTGGAACTCGCCTCGGCGGCGGGCAAAAACAGTTGCGCGGTAGAACGGTGAGCGTCCGTGGCGGATCTTGTCGAGGATCGCACGTTTGTCGAAGCGGGTGTCGCGGTTTTTGAGTGAACTCAATCGCAGAAAGGCATGACCGTACATGACGGCAAGGCCGGACTCGGGTTCCGACAGCCACAACCAACGCGGAGCAATCACGCTCAAAGAGATTCGCCAGCAGCCGGAACTCTGGCCCACGACACTCGAACGCGTTGCCTCTTCGGACGCTCATTCCCTTGTGCAGGGTCGCGCCTCGGTAGTCTGCGGAGCCGGGACTTCAGCGTACGCGGCCTCAGCCGTTGCCGCCACGTGGATGAATTCCGTAGCCATCCCGACTACCGATCTTCTTACTTTCTCTAGCGGGGAACTGGCTCATCTGGCTCCAGACTTTGCTTCGAACGGCGTACTCGTGTCGCTGGGTCGCTCCGGAGAAAGCCCGGAGAGCGTCGGCGTCATTGCCCGTATGAAGCAAATGTGCCCGAATGTGGTCCATCTCGCGATCACTTGCAATGAACAAGGCCAACTTGCGCGGTTCCCGGGAGTTCGCGCTCTCATTCTCGACCCTCGAACCAATGACCGCAGTCTGGTGATGACCGGCTCCTTTTCTAACTTGCTCTTGGCGGGCATGGCGATCGCATGCGGCGCGTTCTTGACCAAGCGCCTTCCGGGCATCGTCGCCACTGTGAATAACAGCTTTGCTGGCCTTGAAAGAGTGGCGCAGCGTTTGGCGTCTGAATCATCTTCCCGCCTGATGGTGCTGACTTCGGCTGGGTTGGTTCCCCTTGCAAAGGAGGCGAGCCTCAAGGTTTTGGAAATGACGGCGGGGCGCACGGTGGCGATGAACGAGACATTCCTGGGTGTTCGCCACGGCCCGATGAGCTTTCTCCGGCCCGATTCCCTGGTGCTGTGCGTGCTTTCTTCAGATGCGGAAAGGCGCCGATTTGAAGAAGATGTGCTTCGGGAACTAAGGCAAAAGAAGCTGGGTCACGTGATCGTGGTCGGATCCAAGGATTCCGATAGTGAACTTGGCCACGACTTCATCCCTGCCATGGCGCCGGACTTGCCGGACGATTTGCGCGCGCCGTTCGAAATTGTCTTTCCTCAGTTGCTCGCTTATCACCTGAGTTTAGCTTCGCACCTGGACCCTGATAACCCAAGTCCGGACGGTGTGATTACCAGAGTGGTGCAACGATTTCAGTTGCACTAGAGGAAAGATGATCCTTGAGTGTGGGCGCATAACCTTCGGGATTCGAAAGCATGATGGAAATACGTGGGCAACCGCAACCCTTCAGGTCAAGGGAACCTCTCGAAGTTCAAATCGTGGAGTCCTATTCGGCGGCGGATCGAAACGACTTGGCTGGAGGGGAAAAGGATCCCAGCCAAACCAGCGTGTTCCAGTTGCAGTGGAGACCAACGGAAAAGCACGTTCTTGTCGTCGAGGGAGGAAAGACGGTTTGTCATGTGGGGCTCGTGTCGCAGACGGTTGAAGTTCAGGGAAAGCCTGTTTCCGTGGCAGGGATTGGCGGAGTATTGGTACGGCGCGAATGCAGAGGGCGGGGATATTGCCGCATCGCGATGGGAGCGGCAGAAGCTTTTGTGTTGAACCGGACGGGCGCGAATTTCCTCCTGCTCTTTTGCAGGCCGGCACTACAGAGTTTTTACGAACATTTGTGTTGGGTAAAGGTTTCAAGCCCTGTATGGGTGGAGCAGTCCCAGGGAAATCTCTTGCTCCCGCTTGTTTCGATGGTGAAGTGCTTGGGCGCGGAACAATGGCCGGCGGGCGAGGTTCGTTTAGGGTCCCGTCCCTGGTAGCTCTGCTCGTTTTTGATCTAGCGTCGGAGGTCAACGTGCAATCTGGTGAAATCGGGTGTCATGAGTCGACGCGAAGAGTCAATTCGGTAAGCAGGGGTCGCACGCGATTCCTGAGACTATCCGTTTCACTCATCTTGTCAATCGTCGCCAGCCACGTCTCGCGTGCTGCCTCAGAATCTCCTAGAACCATAGAGTTGGCAGAAAATTGGAAGCTGATTTCCGCAAATAAGCTGCAACTGAGCGGAGCGGCCGTCTCGCTACCCGACTTCAAGGACGCGGACTGGTACACCATCCGTCGAATGCCGGCCACCGTTCTCGAGATCCTCGAAGAGGATGGCGTCTACCCCAATCTCTACGTTGGGAAGAACATGGCGGAGAATGTTCCCCAAGACCTATACAAACAGGATTGGTGGTATCGAACTACATTTGAAGCGCCGTCTGAACAGGCGGTCTACTTACTCGAATTCCCAGGCATCAATTACCGTGCTGAAATCTGGCTGAATGGCCAGTTGATCGCGGACAGTAAGCACGTGGTCGGCATGTACGCCGCGCACGAACTTAACGCGACGCAATGGATCAAGCCCGGGCAGCGCAATACGCTTGCGGTCAAAGTCACGCCGGAAACGGCGATACAGGATGTCAACGGCATTGAGCTGGCCGACAGTTGGTTTGACTGGCTGAACTGGAAATATCTGGGCTATCAAGGGCTGCGAAAGGAAAAAAGTCACGGAATCTCCTTTGTTCCCGACCGCAATGCGGGCATCTGGAAGCCGGTCTACCTGAAGGTTTCGGGCGAGGTCACGGTCAATCATCCTCTCGTCAACACCGACCTCTCTTTAGATCAAACCTCCTCGGCCAAATTAACGGTCTATGCTGCCCTCCGAAATCTCTCCAATCGCCAGGTACATGGAACCCTTCGAGGGACAATCTCGCGGCTTGGCAAACCTGGCATTCAAATCGAACAGACCATTGATCTTGCTCCTGGTGAGGAACGTCAGGCGAGCTTCGTTCCCCCGCAATATCCCCAGCTGGTAATCACCAATCCCGATCTATGGTGGCCTTACACCATGGGGAACCCGAATCTCTACGACCTTCGTTTTGAATTTCTCGAAAACAACGAGCAGTCCGATGTTGCGCACATCCGATTCGGCATCCGTTCGATTACGCAGTATCGCGACAGCGATGAACAATTTTCAAATGTTGGCAAAGGCGGGAACTTCTATCTCAAAATCAATGGCAAGGATTTCCTCGTACGCGGCGGCGTCTACACGCCCGATCTTCTCTATCGATATGACCCAGATCGTGAAGCCGCGGTACTGCGCTACGTAAAAGATCTAGGTTTAAATATGCTCCGCTGGGAGTCAAAAATTTCCAGCGAACGTATCATCGAACTTGCCGACGAGCAGGGAATCCCACTGATGTTTGGGTGGATGTGTTGCAACCAGTGGGAAATGTGGGATCAATGGGACGAAGAAGACCATCGGGTTGCGGAAGCCAGTCTACAATCACAAATTCTGATGCTTCGTCACCACCCCTCCGTAACGATTTGGGCCAACGGAAGCGACGGCTTGCCTCCCGACCCCGTCCTGAACACGTATCACAAGATTCTCACCAACCTGCACTGGCAAAACGCTACGGTCGACACCGTCTCTTCTTTCGCCAAAGACGCACAAGGCGAACGTAAGTGGAACGGCATCCATATGGAAGGGCCGTACAGTTGGCGGCCTCCGACTTACTGGTTCAGCGGACGGTACGCTGCATCACGCGGGTCCTGCGCGGAGCAGGGCGACAATGAGCACATACCTACCTACGAAAGCCTGAAGAAGTTCATTCCGGCCGATAAGCTTTGGCCCATTAACGACACCTGGTATTTCCATTCGGGCGCCAATTTGGGAAACGATACGCTCATCAATATCCGGCACGCTGTCGATCAACGTTACGGAAGCTCAAGCGGCGCGGAGGAATTTTCGCGTAAGGCTCAGCTCGCGCACTACGAAAACACGCGTGCCCAATTCGAAGCTTTCGCTGCCGACGGATGGGCGAATCACAAAATGACCATCTATTGGATGCTCAATAGCCACTGGCCTTCTTTTTTTGGAAATATCTTCGACTACTACTTGAATCCTGGCGGAGCCTATTACGGGGCAAAGGCCGGCCTACGTCCACTGTCTGTCGTCTTCGACTCCTATGCAACAGGCGATCACAGCCAGGCGAAGATTACCGTTGTCAATCAGACTCCCATGCACCACGAACATTTACGTGTGCGCGTGCGGGTGTACGACTTGCAGGGCAAGGTGCGCGATGACCGCCACACAGAGGATCTTCAGGTCGATTCCGGTGGCGCCGTCCAAGCGATGACCTTGCCGCGATTTCCGGATACTACTGACGTTTTCTTCGTGCGCTGCCAATTGCTGGATGCAAAGGGAAGGACACTCACTGAGAATGTCTATTGGCAGTCACAGAAAGATGATGATGTCGGCGACGCGAAAAACGACAGTGCCTTCGGATTGAAGCCCGTAAGTTGGGCGGACATGACCCCGTTGAATACCATGCCCCAGGCACCCCTGGAGCTTACCGCCAAGCATTCGTCTTCATCAGGCGAAAATCGCATAACCATTCGCCTGCACAACCCGTCCGAACACATCGGATTCTTCGAGCGCGCCGTGATTACCGACGCCAAAGACGGCGACGAGCTCCTTCCGATCGAGTACGACAACAATTACGTCACCGTTTTCCCCGGAGAGACCGTTGAGATTCACGGCCGACTTCCTCAATCTGCAAGAGCCGCGTGGGTAAAGCTCGATGGATACGACACTCCTCAAACTGCCGTAGCCATAAAGTAGAGCGGTCATGTCCACCTTCGCTACCTCGAACCCCAAATGTATTGCTCTCTTCCGCCAGAATGAGAAGGAGATGAACCGTGTCAAAGCGAACTTATAAATTGTGCTGCGGCGTCGCAATCGCCATCGTTTTCGAGACCCTGTTCCTCATCGCGCCTTGCGCGGCCCAGCAATTTGCGAACGATAGGGTCTCCCTGAGCGTCAACGCCAACGATGGAACGTATCAGCTGGCCTTACGCGGCGCCCAACCCATCTTTACTGGTCGTGCTGCGGCAGAAATCAATCACGGGTGGCTGCGTTCGAACGACTATCCGCGTCACGTGGTGTCCGAATCCAGATTCACAGATGATCTCGGCGCGGGCCGGACCATCGCCGTCACGAACTCCGGACTTCAAGGCAAACCGGATCTCATTTTTGTGATCCAACTCTATGACCAAGCTCCTTATGCCACACTCCAGGTCGCGGTTCAGAACACGACGAAAGAGTCACTGACGCTACAAGCCTTCCGCGACCTCGAACTAGTCGGAGATTCTCCATTGAACCTCGGTGGTCACGCCTCTGCCGATCGGGTTCTCTCCGACAGCTTTAGCGAGGATCGGCCTGATTTGCAGCTCTACGACTTGGGGAAGGCGCCCGGTGGGATGCATCGGGGCGTAGGGAGTCAACTCATTTACAACCGGGAGAGCAAGCAAAGTCTCTTCATCGGTGCACTCACTGCCAACCGTCTTCTGACGTACCTGCATTTGCAAGCGGCAGGCGGAGGCTCCGAAGCGAAGATCGCGTCTTATAGCGTTGACCTCGCGGGAACCACGGAGATTCAAAAGGAATTCGATTTGAAGAACAATCCGGCGGAAAATCAGCTGGAACTAAATCTCCCGATCGAACCCGGAGGGAAGCTCGAATCCGAGCGACTCATGCTCGAAGCTGGGCCCGACTATCACAACCAACTGTTGGTCTACGGTGACGCAATTCGAAAGTTGCACCATGCTCGCGTCTCCGGACAGACTCCTATCGGTTGGTGGAGCTGGACGGCCTACTACGCTGCGATCAACGAAGGCGAGACTCTCGCGAACGCCGATTGGCAAGCCGCACATCTAAAAGCGCTTGGCTATAAATTCTTCCAGGTTGACGAAGGCTACCAGTACGCCCGTGGAGAATACGTAACAGCGAATGCCACGCAATTTCCGAACGGTATGCGCGCCGTCGGATACCACGTCACTGGCGACGGCCTGACCTTTGGCGTCTGGACTGCCCCGTTTCAAGTGACCTCTCGTGCCTGGGTGTACGAGCAACACAAGGATTGGCTGGTCCACAACGCCAAGGGCGAGCCCATCTACACACAGCAACTCTGGCATCAGAAATCCGATTTGATCTACGTGCTCGATACCACCAATCCCGGCGCACAGGAATACTTGCGCCAGACGTACCGAACGTTGGTTCGTGAATGGGGCGTCCGCTTCATCAAACTCGACTTCATGGATAGCAGCGCCATCGAAGGTTTCATGTATCGCCCCAACACCACGGCGCTGGAAGCGCTGCGGATCGGCTTGCAAATCATTCGCGATGCCGTGGGTGACGACGTGATCCTCGACAAGGACGGCAGCCCCATGCTCACGCCAGTCGGGTTGGTTGATACGGGACGCACCTCCGCGGACACCGCGCATTCATTCGAAGGGACGCGGCTCGCCGCGGCAGGAATTGCTGCACGCTTCTACATGCATCGCAATTTCTTCCTGGATGATCCGGACGCCTTCAACACCACGGAGGAATTTTTCAGCGAGCATACCCGGGCGTCTGCCTCGTACCCTCTGTCCGCGGCGCAAGCATCGATCGCTCTTTCCGCGGTCTCCGGAGGCATGTACGAAATTGGCGACGACATGCTGCTTATGGGCTCGCAGAAGGATCGATTAGCGCTCATCGAAAATCAGGACCTACTGAACATGCCCAAACTTGGACGCGCGTCGACACCTATCGACCTAATGACGTATGAACCTGGAGATGAGCAGCCCAGCATCTTCTTTCTGCGCGAAGGTCCACACCAGGCCATCCTGACGGTATTCAATTGGACAAAGTCGCCGCGGTCGCACACGTTGAAACTCACGGACCTCGGCCTGCCTTCGGAGCATTCCTTTGCGGCTTTCGATGTTCTAAACCAGAACGCACCGGTCCCCCTCGCGGGTGGCGCTGCGCAGATTGATAATCAGCCGGAGTCCGTCAGAGTCATCAAGATCGTCGACAATAACGTTGCCCCGGCCGCCCCGATAGTGACTGCAAATGTGCCGTCAGTCGTCAACGCCGGCGAGACTTTTCCGTTGTCGGCGCAAGCAGAATCCAACGGAGTGCCTGCAGTCAACTATGTTTGGGATTTCGGTGACGGGACCACCGCAGAAGGGTCCAAGTTGTCTCACGCCTACACGAGGGCAGAGAATTTCACGGTCCATCTTACCGTCCAGGGCATAGACGGGCTGTCGGCCGAGCAAGACTTCTCTGTCAAGGTCACTGGCAACTTACACGCGTATCCAAATCTTCTCGATAATCGGCGCTTCCGGGATCCTGCCGACAACTGAAACGTCACTGGGCGAGGAATGATTCTCGGTGCTGGGCTTCTCGAAAGGCTTCGGTGCCGCCGCCTCGCGTCGTGGAGAGTGCGCCCGTTAGATTGCCATATCTCAAACACTCTTCGATTTTCGCGCCTCGAATGAACTGATGAAGGAAGCCCGCATCGAAACTATCGCCTGCGCCGATAGTGTCTACAGCCGCCACTCTTGGCGGTAAAGCCTGAAAACTTTCGGATCTCCGTCGAGCGATCGCTCCTTTTCCGCCCTGTTTCATCACAACCAGGGGAACTCTAGCCGCTAGAAAGTCTAATGCCAGCATGGGGTCATCGAGTCGCGCCAAACGGCAGGCCTCGTTCTCATTCGGCAAAAGCACATCCACCCACGGAAACACCTCCAGAACGTCTTGTTCCCAGCGATCATCGGGATCATCGTTGGTGTCCATAGAAGTCGAAAGTCCCGCTTCCTTCGCCAGCCGAAAAAGGTCCGGCACGCGCGGGCGAAGAGCCTTTTGAAGAAAATACGACGAAAGATGCAGGTGGCGCGCGTCGAATACTCTCGCAAGATTGAGGTCCTCAAACCGCATCTCCGCCATCACGCCCGGATAGGTGAGAATAAATCGCTTTTCTGGTTGCGGAAGAATAACCGTGAGGCCCGTCTGCTTGGCGGGAAATTTTCGAACCGCCAAGACGTCTACGCCGCTCTCCAGCAATCGTTCAAGGCACAACTCGCCGAGAGGATCTCCGCCAATAGCGGAATGGAAGCGAACGCCGTTCCCGAGGCGCGCAAAGTTGTGCGCAAAAATTGCTGAAGAGCTACCGAGCGTGATGCTTAACCCAGAGGCGAGATGCTCGCGATCCAGTTCAAAATGGCCTGGAAGCCCGTAGAGGACGAGGTCCATATTGAGCTCGCCCACTACGCTGATCTTGAATTGGCTTTCACTGGTCATCTCATTGCCTCAAGACGCTAACGCCAGCGTTTGCACCGAGATCTGTTGCTGAAGCTGTCGAATGTTCTCAATCTTCGCGGCGCCGGGAGAGTCCGCCAAGCAGTTTGCCCCGCCGCAGGCCGCCGCAAGCCGTAGCGTATCTTGCGGCGAATATCCAGATGCAATGCCGAACGCAAATCCAGCCAACGCCGAGTCTCCGCATCCCACCGTCGAACGCGGTTGCACCGAAACTGCTGGAGCATAAATCAAAGGCGCATCCGCGCTGGGACAAAAAAGAAGTCCCTCCGAACCAAGGCTCAACGCCGCGCTTTGCGCGCCAAGTCTCAGCAAGTTACGAAGGCCGCTGACCGCGTTCGACAAGGAATGGATCGGCGTTCCCAAAAGCTGCTCGGCTTCTTGCCGATTTGGCTTCACAAAGTCCGGATTTTCGCTAAGCGCCATGCGAAGCGGCTCGCCGCTGGTGTCCAGGAATGTCTTGCAGCCCAATTTCCGCGCCCTCGCTACGAGACCTGCGTACAATTTTGGTTCGGCATTCGCGGGCAGACTCCCCGAGAAAATGACCGAAGCATTTTCGCCGCCTTCGGCGAACAGCTTCCCGCACGCGCCCTCAAATTCCTCCCACTCGGCTCGACTAGGGACCGATCCTGGCTCGAGAATCTCTGTAACCGTCCCGTCGTCTTCCACGATTTCCAGATTTGTGCGTGTCGGGTGAAGCGTAGTCCCTGCGGTCGCCTGAATTCCCAGCGCAGAAAGCCCGGCAAGGAGTTCCTGGCCGCTCGCGCCGCCGCATGGACCGATCCAGCGAGGCCTTCCTCCGAGCGCATGCAACACCATTGCGACGTGCGCGGATTTTCCGCCAGGAAAGCTTTGCACCGTCCGCACGCGATTCACGTGGCCACGCAAAAGCGGTCCCATCACAAGCCGCTTGTCTATCGCCGGATTCAAGCTGACGCAGAGAAACATGGTTCGATTCCGGCCTTACCCCTTCGCACTGGGAGCCGCGCCGATCCTTTCAAACCATGGCCGCGCAGCCCCCAGGTGAGCATTCACGTTCTGAATGTTCTTGGTGCCGTGTTCCTGCAGCCACTCATCCAGCGCCCCAGCACCTCGCTGCACGAACACCGGCACTCCGTCTTGCCAAATCGCTCGGCCGCAGAGCACGCCGGAAAAATTCGAGCCTGCCTCGGCCGCCAGCGTCAATGCTTCCGCGAACGTTTGGTTGGCGACGCCTTCCGACAAATAAATGAAGGGAAGCGATGCCGCCTGGGAAGCGCGCTTAAAGTGAGACTTCGCTTCCTCGCGTGAGTAGACCGGCTGCGAGCGCGGTAGATTGGTCGACTCGACAAAATTCATGTTTACCGGCACGCCCACCTTCAACACATCCACCGCGTATCCCGCTTTGCAGAACTCCTCAATCGAACGAGTAACCACGTCGGGTTTGATGCGCGCGAACTCACTGTCCTTTTCATCCATCTGATCGTGATAGCTCACAATTTCCAGGAAAAATGGCAGATCGTTCTCGCGGCATTCCTCTCCGACGCGCGTAACCCAAGCCTTTTTTTGCGCATTGACCGCAGCTTCGCTGAACGGCGAATAATACAGCAGCACCTTAATTGCATCAGCCCCAGATTTCTTTAGACGCTCCACGGTGAAGTCAGCCAGTAGTCGAGGCAGTCGCCCTGGAACCGACTTGTCGTACCCGCTCTGCTCGTACGCTAATAGAAGCCCCGCATCCTTGGAGCGCCGGCGCGCTGCGGGCAGACCATATTCCGGATCCAGCAGAATCGCGCTGGCATAGGGTGTCAGAAACTGGCTGACCTTCTCCTTGTATTCCACCAGCCATTCGGCGGGAACCTCGTTCGCGTCGCGACCACTGGCCTTTGCGAACAGCTTGCGCAAAGCGCTGCGCTGGTCAATCGCCAGCGCCGCGATGACGCCACGCTCATCGGCCAGGGCTCGTAGTCCGTTCTGTTTTCCGGGTGAAAGTGACAAACCAAGCTCCGTAGAGACGCTGCGATCGAGCGAGTTTCTTGAAGACAGCCAGTTGCAATGCGATGAATCGGCGCCTCGTGGGAATAGGAAACTGCCCGCCAAAAAGCATAGTTACGTTTGATTTCGCTTTACATCTTTTACTTACTATCGCTCGGTAAGTCAAGTAAGGAAACGCGGCGGCCGGCCGCGCTGCGGTACGCCACCTCCTTATACCAGGGTGACTTCGACTTCCTCCTCGCGCAGCCTCTTCAGGTCCTGCTTGGGTATTCCCCGGTCGGTGATCGTTTCATGCACCGCGGAAACGTCCATGATCAGCGACAAACTCCTCTTCCCGAATTTCGATGAGTCGCACACCACAATCGTTCTCCGCGCCGATTCCGACATCGCCTTGTTCACCCGCGCCTCCTGCTGGTTCGGTGTCGAAAGGCCGTATCCCACGTCGAACCCGTCCACCGCCAGAAATAGCATGTCCGCGCTGAGTTTGCGCAGCGACTCTTCCGCCAGCGGCCCCACCAGCGAAAACGAACTCTTCCGCAGCAACCCCCCTGTAAGAATCACCTCGACGTTGCTATCCGCCAGTTCCGCCGCGATATTTGTGGCGTTGGTAATGACCGTAAGACTTCGCACATGGCGGCACCCCCGCGCAATCGCCGTGGTTGTGGTACCCGAATCAAGAATGATCACTTGTCCGGGACGGATCATGCGTAACGCCGCGGCCGCGATACGCATCTTCTCTTGCCGGTGCAGACGCTCCTTTTCACGCAGAGTCTGATCCTGAAGCGCCCCCGTGCGAAGGGGCAACGCCCCACCATGCGTGCGCTCGAGCATTCCCTGGTGATGAAGATACTCGAGGTCTTTGCGAATGGTAATCAGTGATATGCGAAAACGCTTGGCCAGATCGCGGACGAGAACTCGGCCGTCGTTGCGCAACAATTCCAGAATTTCGCGGCGGCGTTCCTCGTTGAGCATCGAGATATCTCCGATTGGCAAGGTGTCGTTTTGTTTCCTTTTGACTTTCTCAGGCTTTTCACCGGAAGTCCACAAGGGTTCCCCGGTCGGCTGGGGAGCCGTCACCTGACCGATTTGGTGAGTCAGCTTCGTGACACTGTACGTGGTTCTCGGGCAGACCTTGGCTGGCAACTCTCAATAAGTCTTGCCTGGGGAATTAAGAACCTCAACCGTGATCTGAAAACGCAGCAGAAAGCTTTTCAAGGACGCTTCTCACTCATCACAGAATATTGAACCTTCAATTACTAGGTACTTGAGCCGTGCTGTCGGACAACCTTGGACTGCGAAGCAAGATCATGCTTCCACATATCCCGGCGGCCAGCGAGGCAGCCATGGTTCCGATTTTTGACAGGTCCAGCAAAGTTCCTTCGCCGAACGCCAGAGTGGCGATGAACAACGACATCGTGAAACCAATCCCACCCAGGCAGGCCGCTCCAAAGATACTTGCCCACGACAGTTCTGCAGGCGGTGTTGCCAATCCGGTTTTTGCGGATGTCCAAGCGAAGAACCATATTCCGAGGGGTTTCCCCAACAACAGTCCCAGTACCACACCCAGGCTGACCGGATGCGTTGCCGCGGCTAGGCCATTGCCCAGGATTCGCACGCCGGCATTGGCAAACGCGAACAGTGGCATCACCAGAAAGCTGATCCAGGGGTGAAGGAAATGCTCAATACGTTGCGATGGTGATTCCACCAACGCAAATTGGGTTTCCATCGAATGAATCGCCGCGTGCGCATCAGAGGAATTTGGAGCCGCAACTTCAAATCGATCGAGCAGCCAACGGGTGCTCTTGATGAACAGGTCGCGATCGATGTACGTCCGCGTGGGAATCGTGAAAGCCAGCAGGACTCCCGCCACGGTTGCATGCACTCCCGACTTAAGCACGGCGCACCAGACGCAAATCCCAATGAAAGCGTAGACTACCGGCCGGCGTACACCCATTAGGTTTGCTACGAAAGCCAGAGCCACTCCGGCAAGTCCTATCGCGAGACTGAGAAAGTGAATTCGGTCGGTATAGAAGAGGGCGATCACCAGCACCGCGATAATATCGTCCACGATGGCCAGGGCGGTGACAAAAATCTTCAGCGAAATGGGCACGCGATTCCCAAGCACGGCGAGCACACCCAGCGCGAACGCGATATCTGTGGCCATCGGAATACCCCAACCTTTTTGTCCTTCGCCGCCATGGTTGACCGATATATAAAACAGTGCGGGGACGATCGTGCCGCCCAGGGCCGCCATGAAGGGAAATGCCGCCTTTCGCAGGGAAGACAACTCCCCGATCAGCACCTCCCTCTTGATCTCAAGCCCCACCATGAAAAAGAACACCGCCATGAGCCCATCGTTGATCCATTCGTGACGCGTTTCCGACAAGAAGAACTGACCAAGGCCGATGGAGACTGGGGCAGTCCAAATCGCGTGATAGCTCTGCTCCCAGGGTGAGTTGGCCCAGACGAGGGCGGCCATCGTGCCGGCCAGAAGCAGCAGGCCGCTGGACGCCTCCATTTTCGCAAAACGCACAAATGGAATGGTGAGCACCTCGATAGGCAGGTTTGGAGTTCGTGAAGGTTGGACGTCGTTGGGCATCGTGATTTCTTAAGCCTTGGAAGATTCCAAAGCGCCTGTCATATATGACAGTCTGAGGCCCGCTGGGTAACGCTCGGAGGCTATCATCGACCCACACAGGAGACGCGAACTGGGTGGCGCCAGGGGAGAGGGGTGTACAATCCCAGTCGTTTCGAGTCCACCACGGAAATGCCTCAAACGACGGCAACTGCGGCGCAACAGACGCGAGGGTTGGTACGGAGCTTCTTTCCGGAGGAACGACGGTCGGACCACAGCGTCGAATCCCTGGCTTCCAGCCTCGCGGATTTCCTAGGGGCCGTGAACTTGACCACCCGTCTGGATGCGTTTGTAGAGCTGACGGGGTGGACCACAAGCCGCGCTCCTTCACCCGCAGGCAAGGGCAAGACGCGGCTGGAAACCGTTATGGCCCTTATGGAATCCCAGAGCGAAATCCTCACGGGGTTCCAGCGAGCACTGCGGGAGATCCTGACCGAGGTTCGTTCCGTTGAATTGTTTGCGGAGGCGGGACTCCATCCGCGTGAGGGTTTATGGTCCGAGGCATTGCGACGGTTGATCGAGGAACTTCTCCCTTCCGCGCGGGCAGACACCGACCTTTCGAAATTGGTGTTCCGGATCTATCCCACCAGCGAGGCCATCGAGCGGCTAATAGCACTACCTGACTTGACCTTTGAACGCATGGCACGGCTGCTTTCGCCTGCGAACGATGCCAGTGCGTGGGCCAATCAACTGGAAGACCTTACGCAAGCTTTCCTCTTGCTAGGCGTGCACGTGGCGGGAATCGGCCTCTCGCCGGGGCTGCGGGCCCGTAGCCACCCAGGGGGCATCGAAGAGTCTCCTTTCTATCAGATTCAGCAGACCACTGGAGAACTCGTCCAGCACAGGGGCGCTGCCCCAGCCCTCGAAAGCTGGCGTGAGAAGGTCCAGCGCTGCCGCGACGAAATGGAGTACGTGCACCAGCGCATGGAGGACACCGGAGTAAGCACTTCCCTGGTGTTCGACATGGGAACGATTGAACGCGCCATGGCTCGCATGGAAAGGATCGCCGAGGTTCTGTTCGTTGCCGAGCAACCCCGTGTGATCGCCGCCGTCAAGAACCTGCTTGACGACGTGATGAACGCGCGGCGCGAGGACATGAGCTTGCGCGCGCTCTTTCGCGAAAATTCCGCGTTGATCGCGCGGAAGGTAGTGGAGAGGACCGGTAAGGCGGGAGAAAATTACATTGCCAACTCGCGGAGCGAATACCGAGGAATCTGGAAGGCATCGTTGGGCGGCGGATTGCTAACGGTGTTAACGGCAGCGGTAAAGATGCGCATTACCGAAGCGCACTTTCCTCCTTTCGTTGAAGGAGTGGCGGCGGGGACGAACTATGCGGTCAGTTTCTTAGTGTTGCAGAGCTTTCACTTGGCGCTGGCCACCAAGCAGCCGTCCGTAACCGCGGCAACTTTTGCGGGGATTGTGCGCGCCACTTGCGGACAGGCACGGCTGCAAAAGGTTGCGGAGTTCATAAGCCGGATCACCCGCAGCCAACTGGCGTCCGCCGCCGGGAACCTGCTGGCCGTGTGCATTGGGTGCGTTGTGTTTGCTCACCTGTGGGCCCTGGTTTTCTCGCGGCCATACTTGGAAGTTGCAAGCGCCGAGCATGTTTACGAAACCCTGGATCCTCTGGCTTCCGGGACCATGATTTATGCTGCGCTGACCGGTGTAATCCTCTGGATTTCAGCATTGGCCGGTGGTTGGTCCGAGAACTTCGCCACGTTCAACCACCTGCCCGCCGCAATCGCCCAGCATCCCTTAAGCGGGAAGTTGGGGCGCGAACGGATGAAGAGGCTGGCGGATATCGTGGAAGCCAATCTCTCTGGCTGGACCACCAGTATCGTGCTCGGGTATCTGCTCGGATTCATTCCAGTGATGGGAGGCTTTCTCGGTATACCGCTCGACGTTCGCCACGTGACGCTGTCCACAGGAACCTTGGCGCTGGCGGCAGCGAGCTTCGGAAGAAATTGGCTGTATAGAGGCTGGTTCGGCTACACGGTTTTGGGCATCGCGGTGATCTTTGTGCTAAATCTGGGCGTGAGTTTTTCCATCGCCGCCGCGGTCGCTCTAAAGGCCTATGGGGTGCCGAGGCGTGACCAGTTGCGGTTGATTCGGTTTACCGCCGCGAGCTTCCTTCGGTCCCCCCGCCGCTTTCTGATCCCTCCGTCATTGACGGAGGAGCAGGAACGACTTCAAGATTGCACAAATCCCGAAAACAACCAGCAAATCTCGCCGCTATGATCCGCGTTGCCATGGAAGTAGTCGCGCAGATCTGCCCAGAGCGCTGAGCCAAGATCTCGGGAAGGGAAGTGCCGCCGGCGAGCGACGCCCGCCATTCGAAATGTCGCGTCGGTTACGTTGCCAGTCGGGTCGCCAGTTTGCGCGCTGCCACCCCTAGCATGAGTCGCGAGATTCCGGTCATCAGCAGGTTCACGCCCACCAGCGTTCCGATGGCCCACACCGAACTCGACGGCCAGTGCAGCCAGATCAAGCCGCCCACGAACAACGTGATCAAGCCATTGACCAGCATCCATCCCGAGCCGCCTTCGTTCCGTGTCCGGAAATACGCTATGAATTCCAGGACCGCCTCCATCAGGATGATCACTGCCAGCAGAAGCGTCAGGGTGCCCAGCCCCAGCAATGGATGTGTCAGAAAGTAGATTCCACCCACGATGTAGATAATCCCCAGAATCACCTGCCAGATCACGCGTCCTGCTCCGCCACCGGCGAACGCCGCGACCAAGTGCGCCACACCTCCAAAAATCAGCAGCCATCCAACCAGAATCGCAACCGCCAAGCCCGCAACCGCGGGCTCCGCAATGGCCATGATCCCAAGGATGATGAACACCACCGCTATCGCGATAAACCATCCACTCGCTTTTTTGATGATTCCCGGTCCATGCAATCCCATCGTCGGGTTCGCTATCGCCATCACACACCTCCATATGGGCTTGATTCGTGAGATCTGTCCGTTCCACTCAGTGCTCGAAGCGGGCAGCTCTGTAGTAAACAAGCAAGATAATTCGTGCCGCCCACGGCATTCTACACCGCGGTTGCAACGAGCACGATGGCGCGTGTCAATTGGCGAAGACCAGACTGTAGTTACTTGAGAGTCTTTACGAAATCAGCAATCGCCTTCGCTTGCTCATCACTCACACCGGAAATGCCCTTAGTGTGAGGTGCTTTCGAAGTGGTTTCGCCCTTGGTTATGTGTACGGCGATTTCGTCGGCCGTATGCGTCGTGCCTTTCAGCGCCGGCGCTTTCATCGCCGGCTTTCCTTCACCGCCTGCTCCATGGCAGGCAGCACATTTCGTTTTGTAGAGTGCGGCTCCGTCGTCGGCGCCCCATGAAAGCGTTGGCAAAATCATCAGCGAGGCGACAACGAACGTGGTTCCGATCAATAGTTTGAACTTCATGGTTGCTCTCCTTCGAACAGGTTTACGTGAAAAGTACAGCGCCAACGGTTACTGCGGCTGAAGTGCTGACATCCCAACGACAAGGAATTCATACTTCTTGCCATTCAATTTAAATTTCATTTTGTGTTTGTCAATAGTGAATTGGATCGGCGTACTAAGAGGTAGAAGAGCCTGCTCGGAGGGTTTTGGCTGACGAATCTGGTATTCGGTGGTCGACGTACGCACCGCATATTGTTGGCAAAGCAGAGACGTAGACGATTTCTTCCCTTCCTTTTTGGTTCCGCACTCCACGGATTGCATGGCAGTGATGGTGCCCGCCGTGGGAGCGTCCGCAGCTGAGCACAAAGACGCGCAAAGGACCACGCCCGCGAGCGCTACCAGTCTCGACTTCATGTTTTTCTCCATTCTCACAAACGGGTGAGTTCTCCTGACCCAGTAAGTCGGCGTCGCTTCGCCAAATCTGCATGCAATTTGGGGCATATTTCACGAGGGGACTACTGTATGAATTGACAGTGCCGGCGGGCAGGCTGCGACGCGTATTTTCGCGGGCTGACAGGCGACTTTCCGAGAATGGGCTGATACGCAAGGGTCTGCGATAAACGCCTCCGGCGGACGCACGGCGGCTGCGCGAGGGGGACTATTTCTGCGAGTCCACTTTAGACTCCGAGACCTTTTCGGAGACTTGGGTGGGAGTTGGAAGTTGCGAGCGGTCCCAACCGCCGCCAAGTGCTTCGATTAACTGTACAGAGGCAGTCATAGCCTGGGTGCGCAGAGAAGCCAGTTGTTGCTGTTCTTGGAGCAGTGTGGTTTGCGCCACCAAGACGTTGAGATATTGATCGACGCCGGTATAGTACCGGGCTGTGGCTAACTCAAGATAACGTTCCGCAGACTGTTCGGCTTCCAGCTGTTGCCTGATTTGTGTGGACAGGATGCGCACTGCAGCGAGGGAATCTTCCACTTGTTGAAACGCGGTCAGAACCGTCTGGCGATACCCTGCGACGTCCGCGTTGTAAAGTGCAGTGAACTGCTGCACCGTGGCGCGGCGGAGTCCGGCGTCAAAAACCGTCTCGGAGATCGATGGGCCGACGGACCAAAAACGGCTCGGCCACAAAAATAGCTTGTTAAGGGCCGAACTTTCAAAACCTCCCTGGGCGCCCAGAGTCAAGGTCGGATAATAGGCTGCCACGGCGATTCCAATCTGGGCGTTGGCGGCGGCCATGCTGCGCTCGGAAGCCGCGATGTCCGGGCGGCGCTCGAGAAGCTGCGAAGGCACACCCACTGGAACAGGAGGCGGGATCGCGTCGAGGGGCTTGACGGGAATCGAGAAGCTGGACGCCGTGGTGCCGATCAGGACCGCGATGGCGTGTTCGAATTGTGCGCGCGCGATGCCCAGATTGGTGCCGGCGGCTTGCGCGCTCTGCAGCGCGTTTTGTGCTTGAACGAGCGAAATCTGATCGTCCACGCCGGTTTCGTAGCGAGCGCGGGTCAGGTCCACGGACTTCTGGTCTGCGGCGATGGTTTCGTCGAAAACTTTCTGCAAGGCATCCTGACCGCGAAGTTCGAAGAGGAAGATCGCGAGGCTGGCCTGCTCGGTGAGGCGCTCGTTTTCGAGGTCGGCGGCACTCAGCTGCGCGTTGTATTGCGCTTGATGGATGGTGTTTCGGACTTTGCCCCAAAGATCCGGCTCCCAGGAGACCGCTGCGGGAAGAACGAAAAGCTGGGTCTGCTGACCGCCTGATGTGGAACCCGTGGCCCCCGTTGAACCTGTGAGATTCGCCGAGCTACGAGACCGTTGGTAGGAAGGGGTTGTTCCGATGGTGGGATAGAGTTGCGAACGAGCCTGCGCAACGATGGTTCGCGCTTCCATGAAATTCTCAAAAGATTGTTTTATGTTCTGGTTGTTGATGTTCAGTTGGTCTTCCAGCGCGTTCAGCTCCGGATCGTTGTAAATCTCCCACCACTTGCCATGGAGCATGGCATCCTGGGGGTCCGCGACCTTCCATTCACCGGAATTGGGGAACTGCGTCGGCGACTCTTTGTAGACGGGCGGAGGAGGCTGAACTGTGGCTGCTGGCTGACGATACTTTGGCCCGACGGTGCACCCAGCAATCGCAAGTGCTGTGATTGTCGTGGCGAGTACGATTTTGAGTCGAAAGATGCCCATCCTTGTTTTTCCCCTCCTAACTACCCTTCGGCAGTCGCTGGAGTATTCGCTGGGTTAAATGTGTCGCGCTCTTTTCCCAAAACGCGGAGGCGCAGACGATCGAGCGTGAGATAGACGACCGGAGTCGTGTAGAGGGTGAGGAGCTGGCTCATGATGAGTCCACCAACGATGGTGATGCCCAAAGGCCGTCGTAACTCGGAACCTGTACCTGTTCCAAACGCCAGTGGCAGAGCGCCGAACAGTGCGGCCATCGTAGTCATCAGAATGGGACGGAAGCGCAGCATGCAGGCTTCAAAGATGGAGTCTTCCGTGCTCTTGCCGCCTTCCCGTTCTGCCTGCAAAGCGAAATCAATCATCATGATGGCATTTTTCTTTACGATGCCGATCAGCAACACGATTCCGATAATGGAAATGACGTTGAGATCCTGCTTGAAAAGCATCAGGGCAAGCATGGCCCCGACGCTGGCGGAGGGCAGGGTGGAGATTATCGTAAGCGGGTGCACGAGGCTCTCGTATAGGACGCCCAGAACAATGTAGACCGCAAGGACCGCGATGATGACCAGGGCTTTTTCACTGTCGATCGATTGCTGGTAAGCCTGGAGAGTACCGGCAAAAAAACCACGGACCGAAGAGGGTACGCCAAGACGCTGCTTCATCTGATCGATGCGCAAGGTGGCGTCGCTCAGGGAAACGTCGGGCGCCAGATTGAAGGAGACAGTGACCGAGGGATACAAGCCGGTATGGTTGATCGCGAGCGGTATCGTATTGGTCTGCGTCGAGGACATGCTGAACAGAGGTGTGTTGCCCGTGGCAGTAACGCTGCTGCTTCCGGCGGAGTGGAAATAGATGTTCTGCAGCCCCTCGGGGGTACGTGAATACTGGGGAGCAACTTCCAAAACAACGTAGTACTGATTCAACTGCGTATAGATGATGGAGACTTCGGATTGGCCGAAGGCGCTGTAGATGCCACCGTCCAGGGACTGCGCAGTCTGCCCAAGTTTCGCCGCGGTGACACGGTCGTAATTCAAGAGCACGTCGAGTCCGCCATTTTGCTGGTCGGAATTGACATCTTGCAAGCCGGGAACCTTTTTCATCTCCGCGAAGACCCTGGGTCCCCAAGTGGCGAGATCGGGAATATTGTCGGTCTGAATGGTGTACTGATAGAGAGCGGCGCTGGAGCGTCCGCCGATGCGAATGTCCTGCGCGGCCTGAAGGAAAGCGGAGGCCACCGGCAAACGGTTCATCTGTGGGCGGAGGCGGTTGATGATTTCGGGGGCCGTGGTCTTTCGCTGAGCTAAAGGCTTGAGAGCAATAAAGATGTTTCCCGTATTGGTGGCGCCCTGACCTCCGGTGAACGCAATCACGTTGTCAACCGCGGGATCCTTGTCGACTACGGCTTCCAGCCTCTGGATGGAATCGTTGATAACCGCGAAGGAGGCGTCCTGGGGGCCTTGTACGGCGCCAGCGATCGCGCCGGTATCTTGTTGAGGGAAAAAGCCCTTGGGAATCTTGATGACCAAAGCGACGTTGAGGGCGATGGTTAAAGTAAGAACGGTCAAGGTGAGTCCGGGATTTTGCAAAACCCAGTGAAGGCTGTGCCGGTACCAGGATAGGATACGTTCAAAAAATCTCTCCGATGCCATATAAAGGCGGCCGTGTTTCACAGAGCGTTCGTTGCGCAGCAGGTAAGCGCACATCATCGGCGTGGTGCTGAGCGAAATGACCATGGAGACGAGAATGGCGGTGGACAGCGTGACGGCGAACTCGCGGAAGAGGCGGCCTACGATTCCACCCATCAGCAGCAGCGGAATGAAGACAGCGATCAGCGAAATACTGATGGACAGAACGGTAAAACCAATCTCTTTTGCGCCTTTGAGGGTGGCGGCAAAGGGGTCCATGCCCGCTTCCAAATGACGCGTGATGTTCTCCATGACCACGATGGCGTCATCGACGACGAAACCCGTCGAAATGGTGAGGGCCATTAGCGAAAGATTGTCCAGGCTGTAGCCGCAGAGATACATCACCGCAAAGGTGCCGATGAGCGACACGGGAACGGCCACAGCGGGAATAAGCGTGGCACGCCCGTTCCGCAAAAAGATGAAGACCACGACGATTACGAGAGCGATGGAAACAACCAAGGTGCGCTCAACATCATTTACCGATGCGCGGATTGTGGTAGTGCGATCGAGAACGATCGTGGTGTCAATCCCTTGGGGAATCGACGCTTTGACGGCAGGCAACTCCGAGCGAATGCGATCGACAGTGTCAATGATGTTGGCGCCCGGCTGCCGGAACACGATAAGCACGACGGCGCGTTTGCCATTCAGGTAACCAGCCGTTCGAACATTTTGTACGGAGTCGATTACATCGGCGACGTCCTCAAGGTGGATGGCTGCGCCATTTTTATAGCCGACGATGATCGGTTTGTAATCTACGGCGTGGGAAATCTGGTCGTTCGCGAGAATGTCGGCGCTCGTGATGCCGTCGGTGATTTGCCCTTTGGCGAGATCGGAGTTCTGCAAGCGCAGCACGGACTGGATGTCGGTCATGGCCAGGCCGTAGCTCGCGAGTTTTGTGGGATTGACCTCCACGCGCACGGAGGGCAAAGCGCCGCCTCCTGCGCTCACCTGGCCTACGCCTTGAATTTGCGACAGTTTTTGCTGAACGACGGTGGAGGCTTCGTCGTAGAGCTTGTCGGGACCGTATTTGTCGGAGGTCAGGCCAATGATCATGATGGGCGAGTCGGCGGGATTGACTTTGCGATAGGTGGGATTCGAGGGAAGGTTGGCGGGGAGATAGGTGCGCGCTGCGTTGATGGCGGCCTCGACGTCCCGGGCGGCTCCATCGATATTGCGGCTTAGGTCGAATTGGATCGTCACTCCGGATGTGCCCAAACTGCTGGTGGAAGTCATCTCGGTCACGCCGGCAATGTGGCCGAACTGGCGTTCCAGAGGAGTGGCGACCGAAGAGGCCATGATCTCGGCACTGGCACCCGGCAAGCTGGCCGCGACGGCAATCGTCGGAAAGTCCACCTGGGGCAGGGGAGAAACCGGCAGAACCTCGAAGGCAATGGCGCCTGCGATGGCGATAGCGATCGTCAATAGCGTGGTTGCGACCGGGCGGTGGATGAACGGTTCGGAAACGTTCATGCGATCCCCTCCGGTTGGGGCTGGGCGCCTGTATTGAGTACTTTTGAATTTCGTGAGAAGCGGTGCGCGAGATTGTCAAAGAAAATGTAGATGACCGGCGTGGTGTAGAGCGTGAGGACCTGGCTCACCAAAAGACCGCCCACCATGGCGATGCCCAATGGCCGGCGCAGTTCGGATCCAAAACCCGTGCCGAACGCGAGCGGCAAACCGCCTAGCAGCGCGGCCATGGTGGTCATCATAATGGGGCGGAACCTCAGCAGGCAGGCCTCGTAGATGGCATCGGTGGAATTCTTTCCGCGATTGCGCTCGGCATCCAGCGCAAAGTCCACCATCATGATGCCGTTCTTTTTGACGATCCCGATGAGAAGAACCAGCCCGATGATGGCGACGACGCTCAGATCTTGACCAAAAAGGATGAGTGCGAGAAAAGCCCCCACACCGGCGGAAGGCAGCGTGGAAAGGATCGTGATCGGATGGATGAAGCTCTCGTACAGGACGCCGAGGACAATGTAGACTGTGACCAGCGCGGCAAGAATGAGCAAAGGCATGTTGGAGAGCGAGTTTCGGAAGGATGCTGCCGTGCCCTGGAAATCGGCCTGCACGCTGGCGGGCATGTTCAGGTCTTTCTGCACTTTGGAGATGGAGGAAATCGCGCCCCCGAGGGCCGCGTTGGGAGCGAGGTTGAAAGAGACCGTGATGGCTGGGAATTGCCCTTGATGATTGATGGAAAGCTGCTCCGTTTTCGTTTCGAAATGCGAGAACGCGCCGAGCGGCACGGCGTTGCTTTTAGCAGAACTCGTGGTGCCTGCGGAGTTGGCGCCTTTGCTGGAAGTTGCGTTCGACGTGCTCGACGTGAGCGCGTTGACGGGCGGATTCAGAGCGTTCGCGGACGGTGTGTAGAGGGGCGAAGTCGTTAGCGCATTGGAACCGGCCGACGTGGAACCATTGCCGGTGGAGGACGCTGCCGCACCGGTCGTGCCTGCCGCCGAGTTCGCTTGAATATGAGCACCGTCAGCTTGATCCGCTTTCCGGCTTATAGATGCCCAATCACGGGGCAATTAAAGGGGAATAAAATTTGCCCATTACCGAATGTTGGGCGAAACGCCGGCGGGTTATTGCCCGCGTGTTTGGTTCGGCGAACTACTTCTTATTGTCCGTTTTCCAATTAGTCGCGATCCAGTCGATTAGCTTTGCCAAGATCCTTTTACTCAGTTTAGCCTCGAACTCAGAGGTCCATGGTCGATTGTCCTGATGTCGCGCCCGAGCTTTTATGAATTCTGTTCAAGCGACCTCGCCAAAATGTCATTGAAATCGGGATTGCGCGCCTCTCGCAGAGCCTTCCGTAAGCGCTCGGCCGATAGCGCTTTCCCTGATTTCTGCTGGTACTCAGGCCGTTTGCAGAGGAGCGCACACGCACGATCGTCGCTCAGACGCGGGTTATCAAGCTTCAGTTGACGCACCTGGGCCAACAGCCGGCAATACCGATCAGCTGGCCATTTGATGGGCGCACCAGCTTTGCGCCTGGGCACGAAAAACGCGGCAGCCAATTCGCGGATGAGGAGTTTCCAGTGATGAGGTTTCTTATAGTCTAGACTGGCCGCTGCAAAGGCCGCCGCCAGCGGCTTATCTCGTTCGTCATTTGGATTCAGCGTCAGAGCGCTCATGGCTATAGAGAAAGTCTGCATCATTGCTATAGGTGCCGCGTGAAATTTGAGCATGGTATTCCATTCGACGGCTTCTTCTTGTTCCAAGTCCTCCTTGATTAGGCTTTCGACCAGTTCCGAAAGCTTGTTAGCTTCCGCCTCAAGTTCGTTGGAGTAGCGCTTGTTTTCCTCAAACAGTCTGCGCAAAATCTGTTGTGGACTGTCGGGTTTTTTTGCCATGGGGAAAATGAGCAGCCAGTCGAGACACTATTGATCGAAAGGATTATCGGTGAAAGGCGTTCCATATGTCGAGAGACGGACGCGTTATAGTTGGGCGATAATGTCAGTACATTTGTAGCCCGCAAAACGTCCGGGGCGATTATTCAAGCTAATTTTTGTGCGCACGCTGCTGGACTACAACTACGCGCTTGTCACTAAATCGAGCTGCTAGGAGGTCTGCCTCGCGGACCCGCGGATCGCACTCGATGCATGCGCGTGAGCGATGAGTAAGACGGCGAACACACCATCTCCTGACCTTATTGGGCCTAATACACCACTCCGGCTCAATATTGCGGCGGCCTTGGCATTCCCGGACGGATCCATGACCGCCTCCGGCCTACGCCGAGAAAGTGCCCGAGGTCGGCTTGTCGTCGAGCGTATCGCGGGAAAAGACTATACTACGCTGGCTGCCATTGAACGGATGAGGGAGTTATGCCGCGTCCCGCAAAAGGAGTCCGACTTTGGCTTCGGCCAGAAGAGCGGAACTTCAATGGCACCCTCCGCAAGCGTGCGGTGTGGGTCATCCGAGACGGACCGCGCAAGATCAGCACGGGCTGCGCTGCAGAGGATCGCGAGGGCGCCGAGCGCGCACTCGGCGAGCACCTCGCAAACAAGTACCGACCCAATCGCACCCGCGGCCGTCATCCCTCTGAAATCCTGATTGCCGACGTTCTCTCGATATACCTAATTGACGTTGCCCCAAGGCATGCGCGCGAGAATGAAACCAAGCAGCGTGTACTCACGCTTGATGCCTGGTGGGGTGACAGGACACTGGCCGATGTAAACGGCTCCAACTGCCGGGCCTATGCCGACTCCGCACCGCGCAACCTTGGAAGGCCGCTAGGCATCAGACTGGAGGGCGCCGCGAAGGGTGTCGGCGTCGGGCGCGGCGCGAATCGAAGACTGTCCGGCGGCGATCAATCACCACCGGCGTCAGGGCCACTGTCCGAGGTCATTCCGGTCGTGTTGCCGCCGCGGCCCCCTGCACGCCAACGGTGGCTTACACGGTCAGAGGCAGCGCGCCTTTCATGGGCCGCATGGCGAGCCAAGCAGGTCATGCGTGACAAGGACACGCGCCGGGCAGTGGGCCGCCACGTCGCCCGTTTCATACTCGTTGGCCTCTACACCGGCACGCGATCTTCGGCCATCTGCAGGGCGGCCTTGGTGCCGACTATAGGGCGCGGCCACGTCGATCTTGAGCAGGGCGTGTTCTATCGCCGGGCAATCGGCCGCCTGCAGACCAAAAAGCGTCAGCCCGGGTACGGCTCCCACTGCGGTTGCTTGCGCACATGCGCCGCTGGTCGCGACGCGGGCTCGCGAAAGGATCGGTGGTTGAGTGGAACGGGAAGGCGGTCGAAAGCGTGCGTAAGGGCTTCGAGGCGGCCGTCAGGGCCGCCGGGCTGGGCGCTGACGTAACTCCACACATTCTGCGGCATACCTGCGCAACCTGGCTGATGCAGAACGGTGCCAACTTGTGGGACGCTGCGGGGTTTCTTGGAATGACTGTGCAACAGCTTGAAGAAGGGTACGGGCACCACCATCCCGACTATCAGGAGGACGCTGTTGCGGCTTTAGGGGGCCAGCACGGGGCACGAAACACCATGAACAAAAAGCGACGCTCAGCGCCGAACGTGACGAATATCGCTGGATTTTCAAAGGCGCGGTAGCCATACACCTCGTTCGGGACGAGGGGGTCGCAGGTTCAAATCCTGCCACTCCGACCAAACTAAAACAAAGACTTAGCCGACTTCCCGCGCCGGCTGAATCGGCTACCCCACCCGATATCCCACCCGAAACGACCGCTGCCGCCACTGATTCAATAATGTTAGCCGGCAAATACTCGATCGAGTCTGCGCGTCCGGCGGTCCCGATCAGGGCGTCGAGGGCACAATCGAAAGCGACGACGATCTGACGACCGCCGGCAGCTTTATCGCAAGGCCGCGGCCGCCAATCCCGATCGCGTCGTGCTGCTCTGCGACCGCGCCCGCATCCTGGCGCGCAGCGATCAGCGCACCATGCCCGAACCGAAATCGACTCCAAACTCGCGGCCGAGCTCGCTACATTAAGAGTCCGGTCAGCGTAGCGTTTGGAGTGTTCCCTTGGCCCGCCCGAACTGGTCGCAGCCGTTGCCCCGGCCGATCGTCATGCCAGAGATCGAAGGCCTCGAGCTCATCACGCTCGCCGACGTGCGCGAGTTGATCGACAAGCGGCTGCCGGCGGAATACCGCGCGAAATTTACCTGGCGCCAGCCCGCCGGCCTTTTGCAGCGCGTCGCCGAAGGCGAGCAGGATGCGGCCGAGGTTTCGACGTCGCTGCGGATGGTGCCACAGCCGAGGGCATCAGGACCGAACTGCAATAGAGAGCTGCACCTCTCTTGCAAAAATATGCACTTGACACCATATGTCGCCTAAGCCA
>CAWBIY010000006.1:0-58844 GCA_963788915.1 uncultured Acidobacteriota bacterium
GACACTTTTATGACACTTCCACGCAGCATGCCAATCCGCTCCCTTCAGCGCTCAGACAAACGACTGAATTATCTCGGAGTTGAATGGTGGGGCTGGGGAGATTCGAACTCCCGACCTATGGTTTAGGAAACCAGCGCTCTATCCATCTGAGCTACAGCCCCACTTCTCGTCATTCTACAACGAAAAACGTAGTGTCTGAATCCTCGTTCCAGGTCATCCCTTTGCACCGGTTGGACCATCTCATTTAGGCGCGCGGAGTCGCAGAATCACCACGCTACATCAGTTACAATCACCCTTTCGAAGGAGACGCATGTCACCGCGACGACGGTTCTGCTCGGATGCCTGGCTGCACGTTCGGAAGTCGTTTGTGCGCTACCTGGTCGCATGCGCCGGAATCGCGCTGCTGGCGATCGGTGCGCAGACACTGCGGGGCCAAGCGGACGGACAGGTCACACAGCTGGACCGTGACGCCATCCTGCATCATCTTAACGCCGTCATCACCTGGTATCGTGACTCCACTACGAAAATCAAATCGGTGGGGCTGCCCAGCGACGCCATCTATCAGGACAACGCCAGAGACCTGGCCACCGAAGCTGTCCGGCTGGCATTCCAGTCGGCGAGAGCGGAAGCGAGTAACATCGCGGCGAACAGCAAGACCGCCAGCGCCACTCCCGCCGCGCCGTCCGGCACACCGCCGACCCAGCAACAGAATCTAAGCCAGACGGCAATTAAAATCGCGGCGCAAGTTGACGATGCGCAAACTAAATTAGATGCCGTTAACAAACAACTTGCCACAGCCCCAAGAAGCAAGCAGAAGGATTTGATTGCCGAACGCGACCGCCTCCAGGGACTGCTCTCACTCGACAAGGCTCTCCAGGACACCACTCAAAAGATGGCCTCCTTTCTCGGGGGCGCAGCCGAGGGCGCCGAAGGCCTGGAAGGCAGCATCAATGAGCTTGCCCGCTCCGTCCCCGAAGTAATAAACGACCCCGCGTCCAAGAAAACGGCGGCCGCTCCTATTAATTCCAAGCCCGCGACGACTTCCGCGCCTTCCGGCTTGATCGGTCAATCTTTGGCGTTACTCGATCAGGTGCAAACGATGAACGCCATTGATCAAATGGCCGACGAAACCGCGAAAATGCGCGCTACCGCCGAGGCGCTTCGCAAACCGCTTCGCGACACTCTGGTCGCAACCATTCAGCGCGGCCGCGATCTCGCTAGTCAGACGCAAGCTCCTGCCGCAGGGCCTGCTTCGCGAACAACTACCCAGGAATTTCAAGCCATCACCGCGAAATTCAAGGAATTGGCCGGCGCGACCCTGCCGCTCAGCCAAGAACTTGTCGTCCTCGATCAGAGCCGCGCCAATTTCCTCGAATGGCGGAAATCGATCGTGTTCGAGTCACAATCTGAGCTTCGCGCAGTGTTAACACGCGTGCTCGGGATCGCCCTGGCGCTGGGCGCGGTTTTCATACTCTCCAATGTCTGGGGAAGGCTCACGTTTCGCTACGTCCAAGATCCAAGGCGCCGCCGGCAATTTCTGCTCATGCGGCGTTTCGTGATGGGCTTTCTTGTCGGTGTAGTCCTGATCATGGGCTTCATCAGCGAGTTCAGCTCGCTCGCGACCTTCGCTGGATTCGTCACCGCGGGCATCGCCGTGGGATTACAAGCGATCCTGCTTTCCATCGCGGCGTATTTTTTTGTGATCGGCCGTTACGGCATTCGCGTGGGCGATCGTATCAGCGTCGCTGGCGTAACCGGCGACGTCATCGACATCGGCCTCGTGCGCCTCTACCTCATGGAGCTTGCCGGCACCGGCATCGAGCTTTATCCCACCGGCCGCGTGGTCATGTTCTCGAACTCCGTGCTGTTTCAGGCTGGCACCCCATTGTTCAAGCAGGTTCCTGGCACCGAGTACGCCTGGCATGAAGTCGCCATCTCGCTCGCCCCAGGCAGCAACTACAAGCTCGTTCAGGACCAGATATCCAGAGTCGTCGGTTCGGTCTACGAAAAGTACCGCGAGGTTATCGAGAGCCAACTCGGCGGGATCGAGCGACGCCTGGAAGTTCAACTGAAGGCCCCGGTTCCAGAATCGAAGCTCCAATTCACGGATGCGGCTCTGGAATTTGTCGTGCGCTATCCAGTGGATATTCGCCGCGCGTCCGAAATCGACGAAAATGTGACCCGCGCGGTGCTGGATGTCCTCGATACGAACGAGGCTCTGAAGGCCGCTGTCGCAAGTCCACCCAAAATTCGCGCCGCCATAAAAGGCTAAACACCCTGGCCTCTATCGTTGAAGTGGCCAATCTTTAGATCGGTTCGCACCGTGCGACTCCAGGCTGAGAGGAATACCTTCCAGGCGGGTTTCGGTGGCGGTGACCCGCGGACGGGTCTAAAGACCCGCCACGACAGCATCCATGCACCTTCTGTGATCTCGAATAGAAATGCGGGGAGAGTCTGTGAAATGACTGTTGGATTATTTATTTACTGACGCTTGAGCCAGGCCGCCACAGTGACCGTGCCGCCATCGCTGACTTCCACCGTTCTTCGCACATCTTTGAACCCATCCAGCCGCAACGTCACCGTGTGCAATCCAATCGGGACTTCCACCCGCGAAGGTGTCGTTTTCCCCGTCGGAGTGCCATCCACAAGAATTTCCGCGCCCTTTGGAATCGTTTCCACTTGTGCCCACGCCACACGGGCATTCGATCTGGCGTTCAGCTTCAACGCCAGTTCCGTCTGCGCGTTGTCCTTTACCTGAACCTTGCCGTTATAGGGTTCATATCCCTGGAGCCGCAACGTCAGATTGTATTCACCCGGCGCAAGCGGCAACGTCAACGGCGTCTGTCCCGATTGCTTCGCGCCGTCGATAAGAACGTCCGCGCCCGGCGGATCGCTGCTCAAAAAAAGCCCCTTCGCCAAGGATTCAAGATTCAGTTTCTGATCCGAGACATCATTGGCCTTTACCTGTAACGCCGTCTCAACCGGGCGATAACCGTCCTTCTTCACATCCAGGCTATATTTCGCGGGAAAGAGATTGTTGAAGCTACACGGTGTCTGGCACTGCTTGAGCGCGCGCCCCATCGGCCCGTGCAGCACCGCGGTCGCTCCCAATACGTCCGTCACGACGTGAATCGCGCCGAGTCCAGCGGTTGGCGATGGATGCGACCCTTCATCCGCGGTTTCCGCGGAGGCAGGCGGCGTGTCGTCGTATTCGATGTGATCGACCACGCGAACATCCGCTGGCGCGTCTCGCAATGATTTCAGCAGCGCTCCGTGCTCGCCAGGACGCAGCTTGCCACCAAGAACGATCGTATTCCCCACGCCCTGCACTTTCGCTCTGCCCGTGAATCCACGCTCAGAAATAACTTCTTCGATGTGCTGTTTGAATTGCGCCGCTTTCGGGTTCAGCGCCGGCTCAGTCTTTTTCGGCGCTGCTTTTTCGACGACTGCCTTCGCAGGCTTGGCGTCCGACACCGGCGGCGCAGGTGTTGATTTCGCATCCGCGGTGTCCGTCGCCACAGGTTGCGGAGTTTCGGCTTGCGCGGATGGCTGTTCGGCCGAATCGCTCCCACCGGGTTTCGCTTCCGTATTCGAGGGCGCGACCTCAGCGGGCGCTGCTGCCGGCTCGTTCAACGAAGTTAACGCGGCCTCGTGGTGTTGCCGCGCATCGTTGAAGACTGGGCGCAGCTTGTATGCGCCGTAGGCGATCACACCCATCAGCAACAGCGCGCCGAAAATTGTGCCGACGATGTTGGTCTTCTTCGGTTCTTGGTACGCAGGAATCGCACCGGTACGCCGCAACGGCGGCGTCTGCGTCGGATTTCCTGCGCCCATCGCCGCGAGGCGCCCCGAGGGTGTGCTGTGCGGAGACGCCGGGTGCATTCCTCGAAGCCCACCCGGATTCATTGCCACCGTGACACCTGGAGATGTTTGCTGCCCCCCCAGGACCATCGTCGATCGAGGATTGCCTTCGATTCCTGCGACCGCGCGATAGTTGCGCAAATCCTCGAGCAATTCGCGGCAGCTCTGGTAGCGATCTTCCGGCTCTTTCGCCAGCGCCTTCATCACCGCCGCGCTGATTCCCGGGTGAATCGATGGATTGATCTGCCGCGGCGGCACCGGCTCTTCGTTCACGATTTTGTAGATCACCGTGGTGATACTTTGACCGGGAAAAGGCTTCTCTCCGGTGATCATTTCGTACAGCATCACGCCCAACGAGAAAATATCGCTCCGTCCATCGACCGCTCGCCCCTTTACCTGCTCCGGCGACATATAACTCGGCGTGCCCATCACGTGCGCGGTCTGCTGCACCGTTCCGAACTGCAGAATCTTCGCGGTGCCGAAGTCGGTGACCTTCACAGTATCGTCGCCGGTCAGCATGATGTTTGCCGGCTTGATATCGCGATGCACCACGTTGCGCTCGTGCGCGAACTGCAGCGCGCTGCAGGTCTGCTCCATGATGCGCAGCACCCGCGGCAGCGGAAACGCGTGCCCCGCATCCAGCAGCGCCTGGACGCTCTTTCCTTCCACCAGCTCCATCGTGATGTAGTACAGGCCCTCTTCTTCACCGGCGTCGAAGACGACCACGATGTTCGGGTGCGTCAGTAATCCCGCCGCGCGCGCCTCGGTCTGAAACCTGGACAACAGTTCCGGGCGGCTGAGTCCCGTGCCTTCTTCGCTCAACTTGATGGTCTTCACCGCGACGGCCCGGCCGATCACAGGATCGGTGGCCTTATAGACGACACCCATGGCGCCTCGGCCAAGTTCGCCGACAATTTCGTACCGCCCGGCTTTCATGATCGCCGTCATAGCTAAATCGGGCGAAAGCGAAAGCTCCGCCCACTCGTCCTCTGGGTCTCGAAACGTCGTTTGGGTCTAACGCGGCCTAGCGGAGCAGTTTCCGGAGAAAGCACAGCCGCCGACACCCATTCGCCCTATTGGCACAGTAGCTGCCGGGTTTTCTGCGGGTCAACGTGACTAGGGTACTAGTGTTTCGCACTCGCTATCAGTGCGGCCGACATCTAAAGACGCCCTGCTTTGACCGTAAGCTGCGGAATATAGGACAGTTAGCCGCAGAGCATAAGCCCTAGGGCCTCGGCATCCCTTCCCCGGGCGACATCGTGCGCTCCGGCGCGGGCACGTTGGTCTCGCGGATCGGCCGATCGACCTCGCCGGGTCGCGTAGGAGCCTCGAGGCCGTCCGTCAGCAAATATCCCTGCAGCGCGATGCCGTTGGTCCAGACACCTTCCAGCGCGGCGATATATTCGATCTGCAACTCGTACAATTTTCGCTGGCTTTCGAGCACGCGCGGATAGGACGCCAGCATCAACCCATATTTTTCGCTCATCAGGCCGTAGGCTTTCTTCGCCCGCGGCAAAATTTCATCGCGAAACTCGACCGCCATCAACCGCGCGTTCGCGTACTGGTCCACCGCGGAAGCGGCACGATCGCGCAGTGTCAGCGCAATTCGCCTTTTCTCCTGTTCGGCCCGATCGATATTCGCGCGCGCTGCCGCCACGTCGCCTTGACTGCGATTGAAAATCGGAAGTTGCACGCTGACTTCAGCGATTCCCTCCCAGCCTTTTGCAAACGGCAGCCCTTCCAACAATTCGTTGTTGTATTCCATTCCGCCGCGAATCTGAAGATCGGGAATGGGTTCGCGCCTCGCTCGTGCCAGCAGCGACTGAGCGTGAACTGCTGCGGTCTCCGCAATCTGTACCGCGGGACTCTGCTTCGTGATCGCTTCCACGGCCTCCTCTTCATTCAATTCGGGCCAACCATGCTCGAGATCGCCGGCAACTGTTGCCATCGGCATATCGGGCTGCCCGATGACCGAGGTCAGCGACCGCCACTCTTCGCGCAGGGTGTTCTCTTGCATCCGCGCCGCTATGCGCATGCGTTGCGCCTCCACTTCTGCTTCCAGGACTTCAGTTTCATCGGCTTGCCCGGTGTTCAGGAGTCGCCGCTGGGTCTCGGCGTTGTCCTGAGAGATCTTCGCCAAATCGCGCCGCGCATCGAGCATCTCCTGTGCGGCAAGCACGCGCAAGAAAGCCATTTTCACCGCGCTCTCAACGCGCAGGCGCTGCTCGTCGGCTTCCAGGGAAGCCAGTTTCGCTTCCTTTCCGAACACGTCGCGGCTCAAGCCCAGTTTTCCGGCCGTCACAATAGTTTGCTGGACGAAAAATCCTTCCTTTCCTCCGCCAACGGAACCTCCACGTATCTCATCGCCCGTATAACCGACCGTAGGATTTGGATACAGTCCAGCCTGCTGCTGCCGGGCCTTCGCAGCGCGAATTTCCGCTTCCGCCTGCCGCAGAGTCGGGTTCATCTGTCGCGCGATGTTCTCCACCTGCTCCAATGTCACCAGGGTTCCTTGTGCGGCCGTTTGCGCGCGACCCAGTTGCGGATAATGCGCTTCCACCGCCTTGATGTCGCCGTGGTGATGATGCTCGGCGTTTTCCTGCGACGCCGGCATCGACATTTCCTGAGCACGCGAAGCGCACATCACCGCAAGGTTCAGCGCCAGAAAGACAATGATGCGTGCGCAAGTTAAGAAACGTGCACGAGTGGCCGTTCCGTGCCTTTGTAGGGGCGGGGCTTGCCCCGCCCGGCGTATTGAACAAGCACCGCTTATCCGCCGCCACCAATGTCGAAGCCTACGTTCAAGAATTATGCGGATGTTCATGTTTCTCCCCTGGAGCGGCCGAATTTTTCCTGCGAATGATTTCGTCATATTGATCATTGGGTAGCACGCGCATCAGCGTCATCATGCCCATCATTCCAGCGCTCCAATTGGCGGGCAGGCCGTAGGTTTCGGGTTTCGCGACCGCTTCATCCATGCCCATCTCCATAAACGCGTCTTGCGGGAAGCCTTTCACCGAACTGGCATCGTCCGCGACGGGCGAGTGGTGGATGTGCTCGAAACCCACAGTATTGGCGAGCGTCTGCATCTGGCTCAGCGCTTTACTATCCGTCTGATCGGCGGTAGTAATCTGGCGATCCCGCAGCAGATCCATCATGTTGTTCATCATGTGGTGCGGCAGGTGACAGTGAACCATCCACGACCCGGGATACTTGGCGTCAAACTCGATCACGCGAGCCTGGGCCACACCCACGAGCACGGTGTTCATCGGATACCACGACGATTCCGGCGCACGCCCGCCCTCCGTCCCTGTCTGCACGAATTGGTTGCCGTGCAGGTGAATCGGGTGATGGTCCATACCCAGATTCACGATGCGCAGTCGCACACGGCTGCCTAGTCGCGCAATCATCGGAGTAATCGCCGGCGCGGATACCCCGTTGAACGTGAGCCAGTTGAATTCCATTCCGGCGCTGTTGGGCACGCTGTTGCCGGGGAGCACCGCCCACTCCTGCAGAACCATGGCGTAGTCGTGATCCACTCGCGGTTTGTAGGGCCCTTCCGGGTGCGCGATGAACAACCCGATTTGCCCCATCATTTCCTGCATGGCGCTGTGCGCGTGGTAAAAGAACGTCCCTTCCTGATGGACGGTGAATTCGTACGTATGTTTTTCCCCGGGAGGCAGTGGTTTCTGGCTGATCCACGGAACGCCGTCCTGCTCAATAGGAATTTCCAACCCATGCCAATGAACGGTCGTCGATTCGGGAAGGCGATTCTCAAAGATCACGCGAACCCGATCGTCTTGGCGAATCTGTATCGTCGGCCCAGGGCAGCTGCCGTTATATCCCCACGCGTCAATCGTCTTGAACGGCGCGATTTTTCGTTTCACCACCTCAGACGTCAGCCTGAAGACTTTCACCGCGCCGTCCATCTCGTAGGGCAGGTCGGGTACGTCGGGCGTAACTACCGGTGGCCCCGCCATATCTTCATCATGCGTGCCGCGAGAAGTTCGAACGCCGTGTTGCGCAGCGTGCTCGTGCGGCGGTGCTTGAGTCTGCGCATTGAGTTGCGTGCCCAAACCGAAAATGCCGGCACTGAACGCTGCCGCATCTTGAAAGAATTTTCTTCGTGTACCGCTCATCTATGCCTCCAGACAAGTGTTGCCAAGTTCGGAGATTCGGCTGAATGCGAACCATCGTCAGTGATAGCGCCGCCTCTGAGGTAGTGGCCGATCTTTAGATCGGTCAACCCAAGCCGCAAACACCAGGAATTGGGTGGTGCAATGTGACTGCGCAGAGGAGAACCTCTGCAAGCGGGTCGCGCAGGAGGAAAATACTCAGATTCGGAGAATCGTCGCAGTTATTTCGAGGAGTTCTGCTCGAGGAGGGTCGCCGGTGCCACCCCGTCGAGCGCGATGACCGGAATGATCGAAACCCGGATGAATGTTCTGTTTGACCGAAGGGAAAGACCCTACGAACGCCAGAGATTCGCGCAACGAAGACGACTTCTCAGGCGCGCTCAAAAGGGCCGCAGGCGCTTCTTGTCGATTACAAGCTTTCCCAGAAACAGAATACGAAGTCTCAGGATAGGGTGAACTGGAAATGGTGTGGTGGCAATCGTCTGCCCCGGATCGAACGATGCCAACGCCTGCACCGCAACCGCTCACTCCGGCGCAGTTCGAGCCGCAAAGCGGCGCGATCACCATAGCCAATATCGTTGCGATGGCCATCCCGCTCGCCTGCACCCGCGCGATCCTGTGCGTCAGCTTTTCCATCTGTGATCCCAACGAATCAACGCTACGCCAAGGAACAACAGACGTCAACGCAATGTGCGCCACAGTAATGATCCAAGCGCAAAAACGGCAACCCATTCCTCCCGGGCTCGACCGAAAGGAATGGGCCAACCGTTATTTGATTTGAAGTATTCGCCGCTGGATTACTTGCTCGCCTGATTCTGCTCGACTTGCAGTGCTACGCGCTTCCCGCTCGGGTAAATCGCGGTCAGGGATCGCGAGCCATTTGGCTCGGCAGCGGTGCTGTAAGAATCTTGCGTGTTGGGTGACGCTTGCTCGGTCACATGGGCCGGGAAGGTAGCCACCGTCTGTTTGCCGCTCAGAAGTATGACTTGAACGGTCGGTCCGCTGCCATCCCACTCCACCGTGTATTTCCCGGAGTTTACGGTCTTACCCTGGATGACAACGTTGTCGCTCAATCGAAGTGTTCCCTTGTTGGTTTCTCCCGCGATTGCCGCCGAAGAAAGCAAGAGCGCAGCACTGAAGAGAAATGTTAATGCTCTCGAAATTTTCATATACAGCTCCTTTAAAGTTTCCGTGGCCACCACCGTGCAGGACACCGCACGCGTCGCCCGCGGATCGTTTTCATTTATCTCGTTAAACGATTAGACGTTCTGGCGGGAGCTGTGTCACACAAACCGGCCAAAAATGTTGAGGTAAAGTGCGAATCGTAAGTATCGACTATTTTGATGTTACGCGGGCCGGCCGGGCTAACCTGCGCTCACGCATTGCGATAACGCCCAGTCGCGCGATATTGCGAATGGACGGCTTCAAGGAATTTTTCGTTGGCGGGCCACCCGTACACCTGTACCTCCAGCTTTTGCGCAATCCGCGTGGAAATTTGCGCCGCCATGGAACCACGCAGCGCGGGATCAAAGGTGTCACGCCGTTGCAGGAATGTCTCGATCAGCCGCAGCTCATCCAGCGTGATGCGGCTGACGTCGTACGCAATGCTCGCATCGTCCGCGCGGATTTCCAGGAATGGGCGCGCGGCTTCCACGGTCTTTTCGTGCACCACCACGGTGCCCGCGACGAAATCACCGAGCCGCTTGTTTTGCTTGCTGACAAAGACGCTGATGATCGCGATACCGTAGAACGCCGGGAGCTGATCGACGATGCGAAGAAGATTGCGCGCGATCGCGTCGTACCGACTGATCGGGCGGCCATCGTCTTTCATCACGCGTAGATGCGCGTAGCGCTTTCCGGGCGTCTGCCCGTTCCATGCGGCTTCGAAAAAAGCGAAGTAGCCGTAGTAGATGGTGAACCCCGCGACAATCATGATCGCGATGGCCCATTGCGGCGCGACAGATCCGAAAACGCGTAGCGCAGGCACAGCGAGGGCCAGCACAACGAACAGCACGAAGGCGATAACAAGCTGGATCGCGGTATCAATGACCATCGCCAGGAACCTACTGCCGATTCCGGCAAGCGGAAACTCCAGCGCCGTTTGCTCTGGCGTGTCGATGGTAAGCTTGTCGAGAGGCTCCACTCGTGATCTCCACTCGCTGGCTGGAAAAGCGGCGCCCGCACTGGAATCGGCTCGAGCAACTTGTGGGCGCCAGCGGACGCAAGAGTGTAACCGCGTTCACACCGGCGGAGTTGCAGGAGTTGGCACTATTATATCGGCAGTCGGCATCCGATCTGTCGACTGTGCGCGAAGATCCAACCAGCACGCAGCTGGCGATCTACCTCAATCAGTTGCTGGGCCGCGCTCACAATCTGATTTACATGGGCCGCCGCGCCAACCGCCGCGGCATCTGGACATTTTATAAAGACACGTTTCCCTCGATTTTTCGCGAGACTTTCCCTGACACGCTGACTGCGTTTGTGTTGTTTCTGGTGGCTGCGCTCGCTGGCGTGTTACTCGGCCTGGCCGATCCGTCATTCTCCCGATATTTTCTGGGACCCGCGATGATGCAGTCGATCGAACATCACAAAATGTGGACGGACTCGATCGTCACCATCAAACCGCTCGCCTCCACCGGAATCATGACCAACAACATCTCCGTGGCCTTCGCCGCCTTTGCCATGGGCATTACCGCGGGCATCGGCACCGTGTGGATGATGCTGCTCAACGGATTGATGATGGGCGTTGTGGGCGTAGCGTGCTGGCGCGAGGGAATGAGTTTGTCGCTATGGAGTTTCGTCGCCGCCCACGGCGTCCTGGAGTTGCCGGCAATTTTCATCGCCGGGGGAGCGGGCCTGGGAATCGCCAAGGGATTGCTGTTTCCAGGCATTTTGACCCGCCGCGATTCACTGGTTCAAGCTGGTGCAAGAAGCGTGCGCCTGGTGCTCGGGACGATCCCCATGCTCGTAGTGGCGGGAGTTGTGGAGGCGTTTGTTTCCCCCACGACGTTGCCGCCCTCCATGAAATTTCTGCTGGCCGGCGGTTTGGCAACCCTGTTGGTTCTGTATCTGGCACGCAAGCCGCGCGCCGTTGTAGGGGCGGGGCTTGCCCCGCCCGACGGCACCATCACGCCGTCGCTTCCCTAAATCAAGCCGCGCTCCTTCGCACCAAGATATTGATTCACCACCGCCGAAGACAACCACGAAGGATCAACCTCCAACGTAAGCACCCCCTGCTGGCGCAGGGTCCGTAGAAGCACATCACGGCGCTGTACAATCTCTTGCGCGGCAACGTGGCGAAACATCTCGCGTGGCACAGCAGGCCGCTCGCGAAGCAGTTCCCGCAACTCCGGCTGGCCGATCACCGTAAACAGAACGAGATGCCGGCGCGCCAGGCGCGACACGCTCTCGATGACCTCGGGTGTCGCGGCCGTTTCGGAAAGATCCGTGAGCCAAACGACCAGGCTGCGTCGCTTCTGAAACGTCAAGAGCGCTTCAGCGGCGCGCTGATGATCCGCTTCCAGCTCTTCGCCTTTCACCAGTGCCAGGCCTTCGAGCAGCGCGCGCACGTGGCCCGACCCGCGACCTGCGGGGAGACGCTGCTGGATGCGCCGGCCATACGCGAGCATCGCGACGCGGTCGCCGGAGTAAAGAGCGACCTGCGCAAGGGAGAGTGCGGCAGCGACCGCGAAGTCGAGCTTGCTCAGTCCACGCACCCGTGCGCGCAACAGGCGGCCGGCGTCCAGCACGATCCAGACCGTCTGGCTCCGCTCGATGCGATGCGACTGGCTGATCAGTTTGCCTCGGCGAGCGGTAGCGCTCCAGCAAATGTCGCGCCACTCGTCCCCTTCCCGATATTCGCGGAGACTCTCGAATTCGCGTCCCTGGCCGCGTTGCTGCTGGTGCCGCTTTTCCATCGCGATCTGCCGGCTGCGGATCAGGTAAATTGTATCGCGCTGGGATTCTTCCAGATTGGGGTACACGCGCACCGTTTGACTCAACGGGACCACCGCCCAGCGCTCCGCGATGTTCAGCGCGCTCTGATACCGAAGATAGACGTTGCCGAATTTTGCGTCACCGCGCTCGCCTGGGCGCACCACATAGCTTGCGGCCGCCGTCTCTTTGCCTGGCGCGGCAACTTCGAGTTGTGGCGTGCCACATTGAAAGCTGGCGGGCGCGTCGTCGGTGATTTGCACCGTGATCGGCAGGCCGCTCGGATTTTGCAGCTCCAGCGAGACTCGCGCGTTAACGTCGAGTTGAATTGGTTGGCTCCAGACTCGGCTCACATCGAGTTGCGCGGGTCTTGGAAGCCGACGAAGATCCCAAACCCACGCGGCGAAAATCGCCATATCCCAAACAGCCATCGCATACAGATAGCGGGAATCGTTCCAGGCAGGGCCGAGCCACACCAAACCGATCAGCAAGAGCAGGAAGAAACGCCGGCCGAAGGCAAAAGAGACGCCCTTGGCAGGCCTTCCGAAGCCGCGCGTCGTCGCGGGGACGAGATGCGGGAGGTCGCTCACTTGGGAACTTCGACGGAGCGCACGATTTCGCGCACCACCTGGTCGGCGGTCATCCCTTCGAGATCGGCCTCCGGCTTGAGGACCAGGCGGTGTCGAAGAATCGGCGGCGCGGCGACTTTGACGTCGTCGGGAATCAGGTAGTCGCGGCCTTCGGTGGCGGCAATCGCTTTGGCGAAGAGCATCAGGCTGATTGCGGCACGCGGGCTGGCGCCCAAACTGACTGCGGCGGAATTGCGTGTTCGCCCGACCAGCGTCACCATGTAGCGAAATAATGCAGGCTCCACGCGAACGGCAGCGGTTTCCTGCCGGGCCGCAAGTAGAACCTCCAGCGGCACCACCGAGAAGTTCAGTCGTTGCAGCTCGCGCGGGTCGAAACCATCCTGATAATTCTGCAAGACCTGCGCTTCCTGTTCGGCGTCGGGATAGCCAATGCGAATTTTGACGAGGAAGCGATCGAGCTGCGCTTCCGGCAACGGATACGTACCTTCAAACTCCACGGGATTCTGCGTCGCGAAAACGGCGAAGGATTTGGAGAGTTCGTAGCGCGTGCCGTCGATGGTCACTTGCTTTTCTTCCATGGCCTCCAGAAGCGCGGACTGCGTGCGCGGCGGCGTGCGGTTGATTTCATCCACAAGCAGAAGATCGGTGAAGATCGGCCCGCGATGCAGCGCGAACGAACTGGTGGAAAGATTAAAGACGTTCGCGCCGAGAATGTCCGCGGGCATGAGGTCCGGAGTGCATTGCACGCGCTGAAATTTCAGTTGGAAAATCTGCGCCAATGCCTTTACCGCCAGCGTTTTCGCCAGACCCGGAACACCTTCGACCAGCGCATGCCCTCCGACGAGCATGACCAGCAAGAGCTGATCGAGCGATTCGCGCTGGCCGACGATGGCTTTACCCAATTCGCCGCGGACGTGTGCCGCCAATCCCGTAGTTTTGTTCATGCGGGGAGTTTCTCCTCAGTTCGGGTGCGCCGCAGCTCGAGGCGGCTTGCGTAGTCAAACATTTCCTGTACGAGCTGAAGTGTTTCTGCGTCGCTGACTTTTGCGGCCGTCATCGCGTGTTCTGCGCGACTGAGCGTAGCGGAAATTTCTTGCTCGTTCCACGCCAAAGCCACGCCCACACTCTGTGCGAGATCGGCATTGGGAACATTGGGAGGTAGCCCGAGCTGCCGCGTGAGTTGAAACCGCAGTCGTTGATACGCGATACGCACCGCCGCGGAACCCGCATGCGCGGAAGAATAGAGATCGCCGAGCGTTTCGACGAACTCCAGCGGCGACAAGCGCGAGACTCTTGCCGGAACGCTGATGGGCCCTTGCCTGCGCGAGTACGTTGCGACGATAGCTAGGAATACGATTCCAAACTGCACGACTCCCCAGACTAAAGGAGTACGCGCCATGTAGCTCCACAGCGAGCCATGCGCGCCATGAAAATATTCATCCCACAACACGCGGACGCCGTCAGGAGGCCCGACGGAATTCAGAAACAGCGGAAGATTGCCGGATTCGCGAATCTTGCCGTTGGTCAAGGGAGCAGAATTGCCCCACCAGATGACCTGGCCCTTGCCAACCTGGTAGGTGATGACCGCTGCAGTTTCCTCATTCCCATAGATGACGAGTTGCGAAGCGGATTTCGGCTGCCAATTGTCCGGCGGAAACATGCTGATCTCTGGCGCGCCCCGCATCAACGGGGATGGAAGAACCGCGGGAAATGTGGTCGTTTCCTCGATCGCGAAGCTATCGTTGAGCGGCGGCGCGTCTGGCAAAATCTTGGCGGCGCCTGTGCCGCTCGCCACGATGCGTCCTCCCTTCTGCAGGAATTCAAAGATGGCAGATTTATCTTCTGGCGTCGGTGTCTGCGTCGGCCCCGCCAGAATCAAAACTTCGTTGCCGGGCGTCCCGCTGATTTCGGTGGGAGACTCTCCCCAGCGCTCGACGTGATAGTGCAAATTCTGAAGCAGGAGGTACGGGCCTTTCGCGCCGTCCCAATCCCCCGAGTAGCTCGACGGGTAAGCTGAAGCTGCGAACCTTTCCTTGGGAGAAAGATAAGTAGTGGCGACGATCAGAATCGCCAGCAACACCCCGGCGCCGATCAGGAGTTTGCGGTCGCCGCGGTCGAGGGCGTGAGGCATCCCATTTTCTCCAGGTGAGATCGCGCCTCGGACCAGTCGCTCGCGGACGCGGGGCGGTAGCCGTACCAGATCAATTCAAAGCGGCGAGTAAATTCGCGCAACAGGTTCTGTTCATTCGGGTGAGGATCCAGCAAGCGCAACGATTCGCGCGGAGTGCGCGCGCGATCGCGCTTCAGCACACCCAGCGTTTCGAGGTGTACGACCGCGGCCCAGTACGCGCAATGCACCGCCTCGCGATAGTCGCCGCGATCGGCAGCCGCGAGCGCGTCTCTGGCCCACTCGCGCGGATCGTCCGATTCCGTGGCAGCTTCCACGCTGGTTTCGCGCTTGCGAGCCGCTGGCGAAAGAGTCTTCCAAACCCAATAGCAGAGCGCGAGAAACGCGAGCCCTACGATGATCCACGCCAGCGCGTTGCCGGCTTTTGCGCCCAGATGAAGTCGCTGGAGGATTTTGTAGATTTGCTGGCTGAGCCAGCGGGCGATCCGCGCTTTCAGGATGTCGAGCTGGCTTGGTCCTTGCGCTGCGCCAAATTCGCGCCCACTTAAAATCTTGTCGAGTTGTGTGTGAGCGGCATCGAGATTGACCGACTCCTTTCCTTGTTCGAGTCCTTCCGCAGCTTTGCGCATGGCGCCTAGGCGAGAGGTGACTTCCCGTGAAACGGATGCGTACTTCGCGGGATCCTCTTCGATCTTTTTCAGATCGGAAGCGAGCCAATCGGTGGCGACCTGCATGGATTTGTCGCCCACTTGCACGGGCCAAGCGCGCGGCAATGACTTGCGCAGCTCCGGAATCTGCTCTGGGTGCTTGATGGACTCGGCGATGCGGTCCAGTTCCGATTCGTAGGACGGCACATCCAGTTCGACAGAGGTCTGCGTTGTCTGCGAAGTGGCTGTGGCAGGTAGTAATAACGAGCAGCCAATGAGGGCAAACGATCGCGCGATCCGTGAAAGTGACGGCACCCGTCCGATCATCCTGGAATTACGCGGCCGAGGGAGCATTCGGCTCTGCGTTCGCGGACATCGACGTCATCAGGTGCTGGATATCGAACGCTTCCTTGCGCACTCGCAGGTTGTAGTACATCAGCGAGAAAGCGATCGTGCCAATTGGCCCGACGAGCACTTGGGAAACGAATGCCGCTAATTGCTGGAGAACTTGCAAACCAAAAGACGGTGTCTTGTGCGCAGTGACGGAAGCCATCATGAGAATCAGCAGTGGCATTTGGAGCACCAGGATAGCGACATACGTAGCTACCAGCACAAGCAGAAAAATCACGAAAATCTGCAGCACGTGATCCTTTGTGAGACGCACACTGCGTTCCAGGGCCCGCACCGCGCCCAAATCTTCGAGCATCGCTGCAGGAATGGAAACCGCTACACGGCACATCAGGATCACCATCAGAATCCCGACCACCGGGATGAGCAAGAGCAATCCGATACCCTTCAATGTGGCGCTCGGGAGCGCAAAGCCGAAAACCACGATGACCACAACTCCGACAACCATGATCAATCCAAGCAGAAAAAAAACCGCGAGAACTCGAAAAACTTTCCATCCGACTCGTGCGAACGATCCGCGAATGGACACCGGCCGCGACAAGTAGAGATCGGACACGGCGAAGACCGTCGCCGCGTGCGCTGCGCCGATCATCACGAAATACAAAATCAAGACCAGTGCTCCGCCGCCGACCATCCCGCCCACAGCGCCCGGAGAGAACGGAGCCGTGCGGGCCACTGGAGCTTTCGCGGCTACCGAACTCGCGGCGGCCACCGCCACTTGAGCGATCAGCAACAAGGAAAACGGGAGCGCGGTGATTCCGGCGAATAGCCAGAAATGGTTTTTGTAGAGATTGAACGTTCGGTCCAGAACTTCGCCGAGACTCATGGGCTGTAAATCAGCGTCTGCCATCTGGCCTCCCAAGGTGGACACCGAAGTTCAAGGATAAGCCGCGAGGTTATCGCCGCTGCAAGTACCCATGGTCGCATGGGTCGGGGAGCTTCGCGCGGACCTGTGCCGATGTGAGCACTAGGGTGGTTGGCGCAGTTGTGCTTACCCTCCTCCGGCCTTTTTCCATAAGTGTTCATTTTAAAGGAGTTTAAATCGCTTGTTTTGATGCGCTTTTGTAAGTATTGATTCTAAAGGGTTAGACTCTACTAAGGGAGGGTGCGCAACGATCCGGAGACTCTTGACCTGCTCATACGGTGAGTCGCAGCGAGTAAGCAAGTCTCTGCCGCGCTTCCGCCCTACCCGTGCTGTTACATTTTGTAACGGTTTGTTTTTCATAGTTCTAGGACTATGTTACATGGTCTTTGATAACACTGGGCTTAGCCGGCGCATTTCTGGGTAGAAGGCGTGCTGCAGTATTGACAGGGTCTCCCCGACTTCGAGACGCTTCGTCTCGGCAAAGAACGGTGGCCGCAGTTGAGATTTGTTGCTCCTAAGGCCGTAAGCATAAGTGAGGAATGGTTTGGTCATCCGGGCTCCATTAGCATTCGACAAGCAGCGCCTTGGATCGGAATCTCAAGCCGATCCGGAGGGTGGTAGCCCCGTGACCATACCGGCTGCGACAGTAAGGGTGCGAAGAGCGGCGCCAACGGATCCGAAGGTCGATGAAACGGATCGCGCGCTGCGAAGGTTGCATCTGTTGCTGCGATCAACGCGGCTTTACGAACGGCACCATCCTCATACGCTGCAGAGTCTGGACGATGCTTACGAATCGCTGCGTGGTGTTGCGTCGGGTTTGAAGGGGCTGGAAATTCGAGTGGAGCGCGGCGGGCTGGTGGCACCGAAGCTCAGTGATTTGCCACTTCCCGATGCAAAGGGTGAATTGCAGGCGCTGGCCAAGGAGCTGCAGCGTGTGGGAATTCATGCGCTGACTTTTGCGAGCGAGTTCCACGTAGGCGAACTGGACACGCTGGCGCAACTTGTGAAGGCATCGCTGCTAACATCGGAAGAGAACGCAAATCGAGATGCATCAACGCGGTGGCCTGCGCTGCTGTTGGAGAATCGAGTGGAAGGCATTTCGGTCAATACACAGACGGAACGACGAGTGGATTCGGTGCTGGCGAGTTTGATCGCGGCTTTGGTCGCCTATGGCGGGCATTCGACGCGCGAAACCGGCGACAAACCGATTCAGTCGCCGGAGATCGATGACCTGGTGGCGGCGTTGAGTTTGCTGGCGCGGTTGACGCCGCCCTTGGAATCGGCTCGGGGGATTTCGCCGGAGGAAGCGGCCCGGGCGATCCACGGGGCCATGGAAGAGGCGAGCCGCGACACAGTGCGCCTGCTGCTAAGTTGCGTCTCGCAGTACGCGCCGCGTGAAGGAGAGCAGCCGCAGCCATATCTGCTGCGTTTGTCGGAGAGCTTAATCTTTGAATTTCTTGGACCGGAATTTACCGCGGGCACGCTGACGCCAGTGGGGGTGCGGCCGATGCTGCACCGGCTGGGCGGAGTGCTGGTCAATGCGGGCAAATATGCTGGGCCGCACGCTTCGGCGCATCTTTCTTCGTTTGCGATGACGTGGTCGACCGAGACGTATCGCGAGAAACTGGTGGAAAAGTTCTGGGTGGAATTGCCGCCGCGAGAAAAGTCGGCGGTGATGCGCGGGCCGGATGTGTGGTGCGTGCCGATCGTGGCGCTGCGGCAGACGCTAACGCAATTGGCAGAGGCCGGAGCGGATGCGCCACGGCGCGAAGCGCGAAGTATACTGTTGAATTACGCGCGGCGAATTGAGAATGAGGATGCGGGGGCCAGGCGATCGGTGGCGGCGGGATTGAATGAATTGACGGCGGTGCTCGAATCGCTGTGGCCGAATCAGTTGCCGGAAGATCTGCGAGGCGGGACGCTCAAGGCGCTGGAAATTGAGACGGTGCCGGAAACGGCTGCGCTGCTGGCGGCGTTTCTGGAGACGCTGGGCCGCATCGCGGTGAACCGTGGCGACTATGCGGGGTTTGAAGGAATTCTGAACGGGCTGGAGAAGGCGCCGAAGGACCGCGAGCACGATCATATGGCGGCGCTGGCCCGGCGACTGGTGGCGCAGGACCGGTGGCTGCTGTTGGTAGATGCGGCGTTTGCGAACCGGGCGCTCGATCCGGCTTTGCCGCGGCTGTTGCAGCGCGATCCGGAGAGATTGCTGGAACGCATGACCTTGCTGCTTAGCGAACCGAACAGCGGGGAGCTTTTGCCGGCGATGTCGCGGCTGCTGCGCACCATTGGCGTACCGGTGCTGAACATGCTGGAGACGCGGCTGTACGATTCGCGGCGGCAACGGGTGAGCGCGGCGATCAAACTGCTCGGAGTGACGGATGCGGATCGATTGCTGCGCGGGCTTACGCGGGCGCTGGCGAGCTGGGAGTGGAGTTTGCAGGACCTGGCAGTGAGCGAACTGGCGCGGCCGGTGAATGCGGCGTCGGCGCAGAGCTCGGCGTTTGTGTTCTCGGCCTTGCTGGCGGATGCGCACCCGCTGGTGGTGCCGATGATGATCGACCAGATCGGTCTGGCGCAGGAGACGACGTCGGTGCCGCAGTTGATGGAAATCGCAGCGGGTGAGCACGAAATTTTGCGCGACCAATTTGTGCGTATCAAGGCGATTGAGGCGCTGGGACGCATGCGGGCGAGCGAAGCGGCGGAAATGCTGCGGACGCTTGCGGAAAAGCGCGACGGGATTACGTATGCGGAGCCTCTGGGGCTGCGATCGGCAGCGGAAGATGCGCTGGCGATGATGGAGGATCGGCCGTCGTCGGCGCGAGTGCGCGCGACGTTTGAAGCGGCGGCGCAATCGAGCGCTAACTTTGTGATTCCGCGGCGGTACGCGCGGGTGCCGCTGGACTCTCCATTGCGAGCGCAAATCGATGGGACCCAGGCCGGGATGGCGCGAGTGAAGACGATCAGCCTAGGCGGGGCGTATCTGGAGTCGCCGAAGAAACTTACCGTGGGAGATTCGATCAAGCTGGAGATTCGGACGGGACTACGCAAGATTCACTTCACGGCGGTGGTTCGGAATATTGGGCCGGAAGGGAACGGCGTGGAATTTGTGCATATGAAGGATGAGGACCGGGAGAAGTTGAGGAAATTGGTACAGCGACACTTGCAGCTGTAGATCCTGCCTGCGGTGAAATCAAAGAGAGTACCCGCTCTGGGAAACGGTGCACGAACTGATCGTAAACACCGGCACTCGGCTGGGTTATATGACGAGTGCTAAAGTGGCTCGGCAGAAAGAGCCTCTCAGGTGAAATGAGTGCGCTTTTACACTAAAACGGAATGCGAAACGTGGCTTTCTGATCGGCAACGAATCAAACCGAATTTGGTGCCGGATGTTTGCACGGAACGTGTCGAATCCCCGAAGCAGTTCCATCGCATTTTCTTCGTCGCTCACCGGATGGCCACTCAATTGACGTATCGGCAGTCTGCCCTGTTGTTTTTAACGGAGTGGGATATATGGGCTGGCTCCGAGAATTGGCATTTGTATTACAAGTTGCGTCAGTCCTATGGCGACAATCGGCTGCTTGACGATGCGCCTGGGCACCTGTTTCCGCCACACGAGGCAGAAGATCTTGCATCCTTCCTGCAACTCTCCATGCTGAACGGCTGGGGGGGTTACGTTTTGACAGAGGCAACTACGTCAACGCGTTTTTCAGCCACGATGAATTCATTGATTTCTTCGCCGAGAATTCCGAGAACCTAAACGATGCTCGGAGGGTTTTCGGCACGCCACCAGCCAGTCGCAGCTAAATGGTGCGTAGCTGCGATGTCATTCTGCGTGAAATTCACGCAAAAGCGCCCGCTTCGGAAAGCGGCCGCCACAATGGTTCGCGGGGAAAGTTGAAGTCGAGCTACGACCATCAAATTTGGAGATGAAACTGTTCGTTAGGATTCATGAATGGTGAGGCGTGGGCGTTGTTAAACTGTGGTCAGTGGCCTTCGATGAGCTGCCACGGGCTTTTTGAACGGGTATTCTGGTTGGGCTGGAACTCTGGCTGGAAGGATTAGGTTGGCTATGACGACGGACAATTGGATTTTGGTGTTGGGATCGGTGGGGGGATTTTGCACTACGTTTGCTTATGTGCCGCAGGTGATTAAGATTTGGAAGCAGGGCGGGCGTGATTTGTCTTACGGGATGCTGGGGTTGTATTTGATTGGGGTGATTTTGTGGCTGGCCTATGGAGTGTTGATGCACGCGCAGGCGGTTGTGTTGACCAATTTTGCGACCGCGATTTTGATAGGGATTGCGACCGGGTTGAAGGCCTGGACGGCTCGGCGGGATGAGATCAAGACAGGGTTGAGCGAAGTGGCGGCGGAACGAGGGTGACGGCGGTTACGCTTTTCCGGTTTGAAAAGCATCTGTTGCAACTCTAAGAGTCACTTGCAGGCCTTCGCTGGCAGCTTTGGTCCGGGCGAGCTTTGGCACAGCATTGCTGCGCCCCCTACCGGTAGCATCGGATCATTTCCGTGGATTTCTTCGCGTGTGCCGCGCGGGCTTGCCGCATAAGATGCATATATCAAATAAAAAATAATAATTGAAATGAACATACGGTTACAGTAAAAGCCGAATGTTCATCTTTCGGGCCATGCATCGACGGATTGCTCCGTCTTCGCTAGGGGTAGCGGTTGCATCGGCTGGCTAGTTCCACCGAGGAGGGTCCTATGGTACGCAAACCGGGTGTGCGCACTTGCTTGGTTGTGTGTTTGCTTGTGCTGAGCTTCGCGGTTGCGGGAGCGGCGCAGGTAAATACGTCGACGTTGATTGGTACGGTGATCGATCCACAGGGATTGCCGGTGCATGGGGCAAAGGTAACGGCGACGAATGCGGGCAACGGGGCTGAGCGCACTACCGTGGCGGACGATAACGGGCGCTACACGCTAGTGGGTTTGCCGCCAGGGCAATACAAGGTGACCGTGGACGGCGGTGCGAACTTCTCGGTGTTCGAGAACAACGCGGTGGTCGTGGCGGTTGGCGAGGTCGCCGCTTTCAATGCGCAACTGCAACTGCGAGGAATGTCGCAGACCGTGACGGTGACATCGGAGACGGCGAATGTCGATACGACCAAGACGGAAGTGTCGCAAGTGGTGGATGAGCGAAGGATCGACAACTTGCCGATCAACGGGCGGAACTATATCAATTTCACGCTTACGAATTCGCAGACGACGCGAGACGTGGCGCCGACGATTGGCCCAGCGCCGACGAGCGGGCTGAGTGTGGGCGGACAGCGAGCGCGTTCGAACGTGGTGAGCGTGGACGGTGCGGACGCGGTGGACAACTCGATCAACGGGATTCGCGCGACCGTTTCGCAGGAGGCGGTGCAGGAGTTTCAGCTGATTCTGGGCGATTACAACGCGGAGTACGGGCGGGCAACCGGCGGCGTGATCAACATCGTGACCAAGAGCGGCGGAAATCAAATTCACGGGGATGTGTACGGGTATTTGCGGAATGCGGCGTTCCAGGCGCGGAATGCGTTTTCGGGGCAGGTGGACCCGACGACCGGCGTATTGGAACCGATCAAGCAGGCGTTCACGCGAGTGCAGGCGGGGGCGACCATCGGCGGGCCGCTCATTAAGGATAAGACGTTTTACTTTTTCTCTTACGAAGACACTTTGCGAGAAGAGACGGGATTTTCGAGCATTGGAGAGGCGCAAGGCGGAGCGGGGCCGTGGGGATTGACGGCAATAACGCTGCCGACGCCGGGCGGACCGTTGCCGGTGCAACTAACGGCGTCGCAAGCGACCACGGTGCAGACTTTGCTGACGAGCGGAGTTCCCGCTTATCAAAATTTGGCGGTGGAGTATGGGGCGCTGCTGGGGTCGGCGTCGAGCGTGGCATTGAACAAGCTGGATTTTGGAGCGGTCGCGGGTTCGCTGTCGGGGGGTACGTTGAACCCGGGGCCCGGGGCGCAGTTTCCGGTGCCGGTGTCGTGTCCGCTGGGGCAGACGGTGAACGCGGTGGTGTGCAACGGATTTGCGGCGGTGGGGCCGGGGGCTTCGATAGTGCCGGCGGGAGTGGCGCCACTGCCGACGTCGTTCGTGGGGTTGAATTCGGTGCGCGGAAATTTTCCGGTGTCGGAGAAGACGAGCGTGTGGTCGGGAAGATTAGATCAGAAGTGGAACAACCGGAACAGTTCGTTCGTGCGCGTTGGCGTATCGCCATCTTTGGTGACGGGCATAGAGTCGACGGCGCAGAACCAGGTGTTTGGGCAGAATGCAGGGTCGCGAACGGGCGTGAACCAATCACGGGATATATCAGGAGTTTTTCAGCATGACACGATCGTGAACGACACGTCGTTCAATGAATTTCGGTTCCAGTTTGCCCGGCGGGGGCTACATTTCGGGTACTCGGACCTTCCAGGCGGAAGTGATATCGGGGTCAACATTCCTGGTTACGCGTATTTCGGGCGTGAGCCGTATTCGACGGTGGACCGCATCGAGCGGCGATTTCAGTTTACGGATACCGTATCGCTGGTACGTGGAAATCATACATTCAAGATGGGCGGAGACTTCAGCCTGATTCAGTTGCGGTCCGGGAAGCAGCAGATTTTCCAACTGGATTACGGAGGAGACGTAAATTTTGGCGGGCTGGCCGTTTCGAATTTCGGGCTGCCGAATTCGGTAACGCTGCCAAGCGGGCAATCGGTCCAATTGTTTGGCGCGACGGGATTGCAGACGTACGGGCTGGGAATTCCGACGACGTACATCCAAGGAATTGGAGTGTCGAATGAGCCGTTCGACAACCTACCCTTTGCGATCTTTGCCCAGGACAGCTGGAGAGTGACACGAAAGCTTACGGTGAATTACGGGTTGCGATATGACGTGGAGATTACACCGCTGTTTGCGCCAGCGACCGCGGTGAATTCAGCGGCAGAGAATGCGCTCGGCGTCATCGAAGGAATACCGCGAGACAACAACAACGTTGCGCCGCGTCTGGGAATTGCCTGGGATCCCAAGGGTGACGGAAAGACCGTGGTGCGAGCGGGTTACGGGCTTTTCTATGATCACCCGTTGTTGGCGATTGCGTTTGATGCCGCCACGGCGGATGGCGGGCGATCAGTGCAGCTGATTTCGGCGGGAGGGACGTCGTCGGCTTGCGGATTGGTCCCGGGAGCCGGTGTTTGCGGGGCGCTGGATTCGCCAACGAACTTGAACGGGTCGACGATTTTCCAGGGCGTGTTGAACGCGTTGCCGAGCATGGGGTATTTGCCGAATCAGCAGCGGTTCGATCCGTTTTTTCCAAATTCGCTTTTCGCGAACCAGAATTATCTGACGGCGGGATTTCCGCTACCGATTTTGCCGTTCACGCTGCCGGTGGCCAAGAACTTTCAGTTTGGGTATGCACAGCAGGGAAATCTGACGATCGAGCGGGAGATTGCGGGGTCGTGGAAGATCAGCGTGGGGTATCAGTACACGCGCGGGCTGCATTTGTACCGGCCGGTGGATATCAATTCGACGAATCCGCAACTGCTGACGCAGAATCTGGCGAACGCGGGAGCGGCGGGGTTGGGATTCACGAGCCCGGTCACGGTGGTAGCACCGACGGCGAATGTGGCGCCGACGGCTTCAACATGCGGAGTCGGCGTGATTGCGCCGAGCGTCCTGGGTCAGCTTGGTGGTTGCCCTGGTCCGCTGGCGGCGTTGAACGGCCAGTATGTCAGCACACCGGCGTTCTTTAATTTCTTCCGGCCGTCGGGGCCGAATCCGTCGTTTGCGGGCCAGGTGCCGGGTGGTTACGGCACGCAGGTGAAGCTCGCGGGCCTTGCTGGTTACCCCGTGGGATATGGAGTTCCGGTGCCGTTTAACAGCGTGGACGCGCAGCTATCGGATGGAAACTCGGTTTATAACGGATTGACGGTGAACGTGCAGAAGAGATTCGGGCACGGGTTCGAATTGCTGTCGAGCTACACGTGGTCGCACACGATCGATGATTCGACGGATCTGCAGTCGCCGCTGGAGCCGCAAGATAGCCGGTTTCCGTTTTACGAGCGGAGTAATTCGGACTTCGATCAGCGGCACCGGTGGGTGACGAGCGGGGTGTTCCAGGCGCCCGGCGCGCACAGCGGCGAATCGGCGTGGAAGCGAGTCATCGCGGACTTTACGGTCGCGCCGATCATCGAGGTATCGTCCGGGCGTCCGTATACGGTGATCACCGGGACAGACTATCGATTGGATTTGGGAGCATCGAACGGTCGGCCTTCGGTGGGAACGACAGGCCCGACGGCAACGTCAGGATTTTTGCCGGGCGTGACGTTCGCGTTGCCGAGTACGTGTTTGACCAACAGCGGCGCGTCATTTACGGTGCCAGGTGTTACCCCGCCCCTTGGGTGCGACGGTAGTCTTGGGCGGAACACGTTTGATACGCCGGGATTTTTCCAGTTTGATCTGCGATTGTCGCGGCGATTTTCGCTCGGCGAACGATTTAAACTGGACGCCATCGCGGATGCATTCAACTTGACGAACCGGTTGAATGTGGCGGCCGTGAACCAGCTGTGCGATCCGGGGTCGAGCTCGACATGCAGCGCGGGGCAGCCGACGGCAGCGTATGATGCGCGGCAATTTCAGTTTGCGCTGAAAGTCCTCTGGTAGGCCTTTCTACAAACCGGATTGATCCTGAGGGCTGCGCTTCGGTGTGGCCCTTCTTTTTTTCGGTGGGGAAAGCGGAGGAGAGTTTTCAGAAGGGCGCGAGTGCGCGTAGAGTAGTCTTGTGGTTAGCAGTAAATGAAACTGATCAAAAGGGATAGAATCGGCCGCTGAGAGTCAGGCGGTCGAAGGGGACTATGAACGCTGGATTGATTGGGATTGCGATTTTGCTGGCGGCGCTGGTGGTGTGGCTGGTGGTGTGGCTGGTGCTGCAGAACGTGCAGAGTCAGAAGAAGGGTGATGGGCTGGAGAATCAGTTAGGGGAGCTGCGCCGGGATTTGCAAACGATCGCGACCTCGCAGGCACAGAGCACCGGGCAGATTCAAACCATCGGCCAGACCGTGGCGCAGCGGCTTGAGAGCGTGACCAGCGCGCTGCGGGACGGAGTTACAAACTCCGCGCAGATCGCGTCCCAGGGGCAGACGGCGATTGCGACGGAGTTGAAGAACACACGCGAGCAAATCGGTCTGATCCAAAAGCAGATCGGAGAAGTGCAAGAGCAGAGCCGCGGGTTGTCGCAGGCGACACAATCGCTGGAGGCTGTGCTCGGCGGGGCTAAGACGCGAGGATTGCTAGGGGAAGTGACGCTGCAACGGATGTTGGAGGATTCACTGCCCGCTTCACAATTCGCGATGCCGTACCGGTTCAGTAGCGGCGAGGCGGCGGACGCGGTGATTTTTCTGCGCGACAGCAAGCTGATGGTGATCGATTCGAAATTTCCTCTGGAAGCTTTCCGGCGTATTGCCGAGGACGGCGACGAAGCCCGGCGGGTATTTGCGAATGCCGTGAAGGGGCACGCGGACTCGATCGCGAAGAAATATATCGTGCCGAACGAAGGAACGCTGGATGTGGCGCTGATGTTCGTGCCGTCCGAAAATGTGTATTGCGAAATGCTGAATACGCAGGATGGCCGCGGACAACAGATCGATGAGTATTGCCGGAGCAAGAAGATCATTGCGGTGTCGCCGAACACCTTGTATGCCCATCTTTGCGTGATCGCCATGGGATTGCAGGGGATGCAGATCGAAGAGAATGCCAAGCGGCTGCTGGCCAATTTGAATGGAGTGCAGAAGAATCTGGAGACCTTCGCCGAGGTCTTCGAAAAGTTGGGGACACACTTGAAAAATGCGCAGCAGAGTTATAGCGAAGCTGACCGGCGTTTTGAGAAAGCGCAGGGTACTTTGGCGAATGTGCTTGGCGGAGGGACTCCGGCACCCGCATTGGAGGGGGAGCAGATTCCGTTGATTCCGGCGGCGCGGGGGGCGGTCAAGTAACAGGCATCGCCCGCAAACATCTTAATCCCGGGCAAGCTGGCGCGCAGCAACGCTGCGCCCCTACAAAGTCTGGGATTGTTAGCTGGCTAGGCGACGGCGGTGATGTTCGGAACCGGTTGGACGAAGTTTGGCGGGCTTTTTCTCCCGTTGGGCTTCGGCATTGGCCAGGCTCTTTTTCAGCGCTTCCATCATGTCGATCACGCGGGCTGGGCCCGGCTGGTGTTCGGCGACGATGGATTTGCCCTTCTGCTTGGCTTCGATCAATGCTTTCAGGTTTTCCTGGAACTTGTCGTGGAACTGTTCAGGCTGGAAGTCTTGCGACAGGCTGTCGACCAGTTGCTCGGCGAGCTTGATCTCCGCGGGCTTGAGTTTCACATCTTTCTCGGCTTTCCCGTAGCCGGCTACTTCGCGAATTTCGTTGGCGTAATACATGGTGTGAATCGTCAGGCCATTCTTGCGTGGGCGAATGAAAACCGTGTATTCGCGCTGGTGCATGGTGACCGTGGCGATCCCGACCCGGTTGCTGTCTTCCAAAGTCTTCAGCAGCAGCGCGTAGGGCTTCTCGCTTTCCTTGTCGGGAATCATGAAGTACGACGCGTCAAAATAGATCGGATCGATCTGCTCCTGTTTCACGAACGCGACAATCTCCATTACCGTGCTCGAACGCGGCGTGATTTTCTTGATTTCGTCTTCATTGATGACAACGTATTTGCCTTTTTCGTACTCGTAGCCGCGCACGACTTCGGAACGGTCGACCTGACGGTTGCACTGCGGGCAGAAAAGCGGCTGCTTCAAGCGCGTGTGGCAGACCTTATGGAGTTGGTGCAGGTTCATCCGCTGGCTTCGGGCAGCGGTATAAAGCTTGACGGGAATTGCCAGCAAACCGAAGCTGAGTGTACCTTTCCAAACCGCTGAGGCCATGCGCTTTCCTCCCAAAAGAATCGTAAGGGAACAGCGCGGCCAAGCAATCGGGTATTCAGGGTATCGAGAGTATCCGGGAACCGCCGCGGCCACGCGCAAGGGATTTCGCGATGAAGGATACACCGCGTGTTAGAGTATTGGTGGCCCGGCCAATTGGAAACCAATGGAACAAGAAAGACGCCGTACGCCCAGGTTCCAGTTCATTGCCCCTGCTGAACTGGTGGATGATGCCTCGGGCGCGCGAATTCAATCATGGGTTGCGGATCTGGGACTCCACGGATGCTCCCTGAGCGTCAAAGGTGCCCCGCGCGACGGCTCGGTGATCAGCCTGAAGATCGGCACAAATCCCAGGGAGTCCTTTCTGGCGCGCGCGATTGTTGTCCATGCACGAGCCGACCGCGCTGGCATTGTGTTTGATGCGGTGGCGCCATCTTCCCTGGAAATGTTAAGCAAGTGGCTCGCGCAGGCAAAATTTCCTACCCGCCCAGCGTGACGCGCGCGTGTTCATCTCAACCTCAGGTCACAAGTTCATGGGTAGCGGCAGCGAAGATTTTCGTGTGGGCATCCACGTCCGCTTCGGTCGTCGCTGGACACATCAGGGCCATGCTGTGGAACGGGGTTAGAAGGACACCGCGGTTCAGCGCGTAAAGGTGCAGGAATCGCTCCAACTCGAAATCGGAGGCGGCGTAGGATTCGGAGCCGTTATGAGGCGCGTGGGGCGTAAAAGTGTATTCGGCGCGAGCGCCCAGACGGGTTACATTCCAAGGTAAATTGGCGGCGCGGATTTCGGCGGCGACTCCATCCGTGAATCGTTCGGCTAGCGCGATCATGCGCTCGAACGCGGCTGTGATAAGAATGTGCTCCAGAGTGGCGCGCATCGCCGTGAGCGAGAGGGCGTTGCCGGCGAGCGTCCCACCAATGCCGCCGACATCGCAGTCTTCCAGGTGAATGCGGGCGGAGATGCGCTGCGCGACTTCTTCGGTGCAACCGTAAGTTGCACCGGGGATGCCGCTGCCGATGGGCTTCCCAAAGACAAGAATATCGGGCGTCAATTTCCACTCGCGGGTGCATCCGCCCGGGCCCGCGCAAATGGTGTGAGTTTCATCGGCGATAAACAGCGAACCGTAGCGGCGCGCAAGGGCTTGCGCGGCGGACCAGTATCCGTCGTCGGGCAGGATGATGCCGACGTTGGTCATGGCGGGCTCAGCGAGGATGCAAGCTACGTCGTTGTGCTTCAGCGCGCCTTCCAGCGCTGGCAGGTCATTGAACTCGACGACGCGCGTCGTTTCTGCTGGATTCACGGGCGGACCGATATTGCCTCGTCGCGGACCGACGCTGTCGTCCGCATGCCGTGTTGCAAACGATTCATCTACGGTGCCGTGATAACAGTATTGAAAGACCAAGATTTTACCGCGCTGGGTAATTTCGCGCGCGATACGAATGGCGAAGCGGTTGGCATCGGTGGCCGTAAGTGTGAATTGCCAAAAGGGGAGCCCGAAGCGACGTTTCAGTTCTTCGCCTACCCACAGTGAATCTTCGGTGGGAAGCATCAACGTGATGCCTTGGCGGACTTGCCGGGCAACCGCGTCGGCGACGACGTCGGGCGAATGGCCAGTCATCGCTCCGGTGTCGCCGAGACAAAGGTCGATGTAGTCACGATTATCGACATCCGTGAAATGGGCGCCCTTGGCGTACTTCACGAAGAGGGGGAAGGGCCCGGCCCATTTCTTCATCCAGTTCATAGGCACGCCGCCGAGCAGCGATTCTTGGGCGCGGGAGTAGAGGGCTGCGGATTTCGGATGATCGGCGACGAAACGGCGTTCTTCGCGATCGGTGAGATCCGTAAGTTTGCTGCGATTGATCGTGGTCATTGTTAAGCGTCTTCCGCCCCGGCTTGATGGTTCGTGACTTGCAGAGTGTCGGCTAGCCTGCGCGCTTCAACTGGAAAATCGGGATTTCCGGGCGCGCATTGAAGCGAACCTGGAGCAAGTGACCAACGCCGCGGCTAATGTACATGTGGCGGTTCGCAGACAATTCGATCTCTCCAGCGATATAGCGCTTGTTCTTTACGGGCACTAACGGCGGAGGCAAGAACGGCGGCTTGCACTGGCCCCCATGGGTATGGCCAGCGAGGATCCAACCCTGGTACTGACCCCAGACCGGGCTGTCTGCTGCATCCGGATTGTGACAAAGAACGATGGTTGAAGGATCCTGGCCCCTCTGCGCCAGGAGTTCCGCAGGGTCAAAGCGAGGTCCCCAGAAATCATCGAGGCCGAGAAACTGTAATCCCGCAACTTGGAAGGCCGCGTCGCGCAACAAAGTGACTCCGGCCGCCCGCACGATCCCCGCGACTTGATCCGCCACCTCCGGCATCTGCCAGTGGAATCCGTAGTCGTGGTTGCCAAGGATGCCAACGGTTCCAAGGCGGCCATGGGGCAAGCGCGCCAGCACGCGGCGCAGTTGCTCGAACTGGTGCGAATTGCGGTAGGTGATCCAATCGCCGGTGACCACCACGAAGTCCGGGGCAAGTTCCCGCACTCTTCGAAAGGAATCAATAACGTAGGCATCGTCAACCCTGGGTCCTACGTGGATATCGCTGATCTGCGCGAGCGTACGCCCCTCGAGTTCCTGCGGAAGACCCGCGATGGGTAATAGAGGGTAGGTGAACTCGAGCCAATGCGGCTCGATTCGCCAGGTGTACAGCCCCACCAGGAGGGCGCCGGATCCGCCCACTGCCAAGGTCTGCAGCACCTGCCGTCGAGTAGACATTCGCGCCATGGTTGACTCAATTCTTGAGTCGGGTGAGCTCTTGGCGACCACGATAGAGGACTACCATTTTCGCCGGACAGCGACTGGCAAGCCAATCCGCGATCGGCTAGGGCGCTGAAACCGGCAACACCTGAATGGTATGCAGCCATGTTTCAACCAATTGCGGCCAAGCCGTCACTGGCAGAGCGGTGCGGCGAAGACCGTAGCCGTGTCCGCCTTGCGCGTAGAGGTGCATCTCGGCCTGAACCTTGGCGTTCTTAAGGGCGAGGAAATAGACAGTGGAGTTTTCGACGTGCACCGTGTCGTCCTCGGCCTGCACAATGAACGATGGCGGCGTTTTTTCGGTCACATGAATTTCGGCGTTGGGCGCGAAGTTCTGCTCTGCGATCGCGAGGTAGCCCGGGTAGATGGTCACGGCGAAATCCGGTCGGCAACTCACTTGGTCCGCGGCATCGATTGGATCGTAGAGACGCTGATCGAAGTGCGTGCTGAGCGCGGCCGCGAGGTGCGCTCCCGCGGAAAATCCGAGGACACCGATGCGTTGCGGATCGATGTGCCACTCGGCCGCGTGGGAGCGAACGATGCCGACCGTCCGCTGTGCGTCCTGAAGAGCAGCGGACGATTTGGGATAGGGGCCGGAATCGGGCACCCGATACTTGAGCAGGACACAGGTGACCCCAACTGAAGTGAGCCACTCGCATACTTCGGTGCCTTCCAGGTCGATCGCCAAAATACGGTAAGCCCCTCCGGGAAACACCACCACAGCGGCGCCGGTATTCTTGCTGGCGGGCGCGTATAGAGTAAGCGTAGGCGCGGAGACGTTGCCGAGGCGTATGAGCGGCTTACCGGCGATGAGATTGTCCTTCGCCGTTGTTGTGTCGATCTCTGGGCCAGAGTTGAGCTGGGCGCCGGGTGGCGACTGGGGCCACACCGGCAAAGTCAGGTGGCCGGGTGCAGGTTCCCACGCCGGCTTTTGGGCTAACAGGCTGGACGAACTGAATACGATGGCGGCGAGAAACAAAACACATTCACGCACGGTAGGACCTCGCACGGAAAATTCGCAGCGCCGAATCCTATCACAAGCATGCGCTGCGAACTCGGCTGACAGCCACTCGGCGCTCAGGCCAGGAATTTGTCCAGCGAATCCCAGTAGTGGCTCTTCCATCCCTCCGCCAAGTGTTCTGCCTGACCCTTGGGAAATCCTGTGTGGTCAAAGACCAGTTTCGTCCCGGTGCCCTGCTCGAGTAGTTCGAACTTTGCGATCGAATAGACACCTGGATCCCAGTCAACCACTCGCCAGGCTTGCACGATCCGCTGGTTGGGCACCAACTCGATTTGGCGGCCAATAATGTGACCTCCAAAAATCGAAAACGTACCGCCTACTTCGCGACTGATGGCTGTAGGGGTTGTTCCAAAAGACTTGCCGGCTTGCATTTCTGGGCTGAGCTTTATGATTTCGTCGAATTGCTTGGTGTCGGTGAGCGCTTCGTACACGCGCTTGCGGTTGGCTTTGAACATCGCCTCTTGGTGAATGGATTCCGCCGTATGCGAAATCTCCTCCTCCGCTGCCGCCCACACTGGGGCCGAGGTCAGGGCCAGTGCACCTAACGTAACAGCCGCGCTGCCGAGTACTTGTCGTCGCGTTGGCGTTTCGGGCGGTGCGGCGGGATTCCTTCTCTCGATGATCCTCGATCTTTTTTCCATCGCCTCTCCTTCGTCGTTACACTCAACTGGCTGCATGGGAACACGCGCCTAAACTATGTTCAAGATCATATTTTCCCTGGAGTTTGCACCGCCATTGAAGTCATACTTCGTCCGCCATGAGGCGCAATGAGGAGGTCTTATGCCCTATCCTGCCAGCCATCGCGTGGAAGTGAAGCGCAAGATCATTGATAGCGCGCGGAAACTGTTCAATCGCCATGGATTCGAGAGCGTCTCTCTCCATCAAATCATGGCAGGCGCAGGCCTGACGCACGGAGGCTTCTACAGTTATTTCAACAGTAAGAGCGATTTGTATAGCGAAGTTCTGGGGTGTTTCTTCACCGATCCGAACTGGAAGAGTTGCTGGGAGGGCGTAAAAGTGGATCTGTCGTCCGGCGACGTCGGTCCGCAAGTTGTGCGCGCCTATCTATCCCGGCAACATTACGACGACGTCGAGAATTCCTGCCCGATGGTGGCCTTGCCGACGGATGTCGCACGGAGCGGGGAAAGTGCCAAGCGCGCGTTTGAGACGGTGTTCCGGGCGATGGTCAGCGTGTTAGAGCGCAGCATGGTCAAGAACGGTCAGTCTCGCCGCACCGTCGCGCAGGCCACCGCTGCTTTATGCATAGGAGGCATGGTGGTGGCGCGAACGGTCGTGGATCGCGCCGTGGCCGATGAGTTGCGCGAGGCTTGCACCTCTGTCGCGCTGGGGCTCGGAGGTTGGGACAAGCACAGCAAGATAAAAAACGGAAAATCCAAGCTGCGACTGTCGCGGGCCTCAGCGGGGTAGTCACCGGGATTGATGCGAGAACTTATGTTAACGCAGGTCGTGAACGATTTCGCGTGCGGCGTTCGCGCCGGATGCGCCGGTCAAACCGTTACCAGGATGCGTGCCGGAACCGCACAGGAACAATCCGCGAATCGGAGTCTTGTAGCGCGCCCAGTCGAGGACCGGGCGCATGGTGAAGAGTTGGTCGAGCGCCAGCTCGCCGTGGAAGACGTGGCCGCCCGTGAAGCCATATGTCGTCTCAAGATCTTGCGGCGTGATGACTTGCGTCGATTCGATCAGATCCGCGAATCTCGGCGAATGGACCGATAGCGTCTTGATCACGGCGTCGCCGAGTTGCTTGCGGCGTGTGCTCCAATTCCCTTCCTTCAATTTATATGGTGCGAATTGCACGTAGGCGGAGAGTACGTGCTTTCCCTCGGGCGCCAACGTCGGATCGAGAAGCGTGGGAATGGTGAGGTCCAGATGGGGCGTCGCGGAGAATTCGCCGTACTTCGAGGCGTCGAACGCGCGTTCGAGATAGTCAATTTCGTGGCCGATGTGGATGCGCCCAGAGAGCGACTGCTGTACGCCATCGGGACCCACGGCGTCGGCCAGCGCGGGAAATGCCGGCAAATCGTTGAGTGCGAAATTTACCTTGGCGACATTGCCGCTCGCCCGGATATTGCGGATGCGCAGGGCGAACGTCGGATCGAGTTGAGATGGATCGACGAGATTGAAAAAGGTGCGCTTCGGATCAACGCCGGAGACAACCGCTTCGGTGGCGATTTCTTCGCCGTCCGCGAGGACCACGGAAGTCACGCCTCCGTTCTGGACACGAATGTGCTGAACTTCGGCTTCGGTGCGAATCTCGACACCGGCCTTGCGGGCGGCGTCGGCAACAGCGCGGGTGAGCGAGCCGAGCCCTCCGCGCGGAAATGCGGCGGAGCCGATCGGATGCGGATCTGCGGCGGCACGCAAGAGAAGTACCGCGGTGCTGCCTGCTGACCACGGACCTAGCGCAGTGCCGAAGATGCCGCGCGCGGCGATTGTGGCGCGAACCAGTTCCGTTTCGAAGAATTCGGCAACGAAATCGGCAACCGCCATCGGACCCCAGCGGAGCAAGTTGAAGATGCCGTTCTTACCGAGGCCGCGGATGTTGCGTCCGGTCCTGAAGAGATTCCAGAAATCTTCGGGCGACGGCGAATCGATGGCTGGCGGAGTGATCGACGCGATTTTCGCAAAGACGTCGGCAATTTCCTCGAGCGCCGCGGCGAATTTCGTGTAGTTTGCAGCATCTTTCGAGGAAAACCGCGCGATTCCGCCTGCGGTCCTGGCGTGATCGTTATAGAAAAGCAATGCCCGGCCGTCGGGAGCAGGCGCGAAGACCCGCGGGTCGGGATACAACATCTGGAGTCCGTGCTTGTCCAGGCGCATGTCGCGGGCAATGTCCGCGCGAAGAGGTCCGACGGTGTGCGCGAGAGCCGAGACGTGAAAACCGGGATGAAATTCTTCGGTCACCGCGCCACCGCCAACGATTTCGCGGCGCTCCAGGACGAGCGGCTTGAAGCCGCCTTTCGCCAGGTAAAACGCGCTGATAAGTGCGTTGTGACCACCGCCGACCATCACTACGCGCTGTCCGATCGGCATGGTTAGTTTTTCTCACTATCAGGAACGACTGCGGGAGCATTGGCATCTTGCGCGATCGCAGTCTCGGGAACCGTGGCGACGTCGGGTTCCGGTTCGTGCCCCGCAGACAGCGGGGGCTCGGACGGCGTTGCGACGGGCACTGCTGGCAAGCGGCCCACGGCCTTAGTCTTATCCGATCGGGATGCGGCGGCGGCGGATTTTTTCCATTCCTTCAAGATGACTTGGCTGGCGATTCGGCCAGGCGCGCCCATGATGCCGCCGCCGGGATGCGTCGCGGACCCGCACATATAGAGGTTGTCGATCGGCGTGCGGTAATACGCCCAACCGGGAACGGGACGGAGGAAGAAGAGCTGTTCGAGGGAAAGTTCGCCCTGAAAAATGTTGCCTTGCGTAAGGCCGAATTCCCGTTCGAGATCGAGGGGCGTGAGGATTTGGCGGCCAACGATGAGCTTTTTGATGTTGGGCGCGTGCTCCGCTATGGTCTCCACAACGGTGTCGCCGAAGGCTTCGCGCTGATCGTCCCAGGTGCCTTGCGCCAGTTTGTACGGCGCGTATTGCACGAAGCACGAAAGAACGTGCTTGCCAGGCGGCGCAACGCTCGGATCCGTCAGGCTCGGGATGACCATGTCGATGTACGGCCGGCGGGAGAAATGGCCGTACTTGGCGTCATCGTACGCGCGCTCCATGTACTCGATGCCAGGCGAAATAGAGATAGCGCCACGAAGATGCGCGCCGGGCCCCGGCATGGCTTTGAAATCGGGTAGACCGTCGAGAGCCATGTTCACTTTGCCGGAGGAGCCGCGATATTTATAGCGCCGGACGGCGTCGAGAAAATCTCCCGGCAGCTCACTGGGCTGCAGGAATCTTTCGAACGTAAGGTGCGGATCGACGCTGGAAGACACGACGGTGGCGGATATTTCCTCGCCCGATTTCAGCACAACTCCGGCGGCACGCCCATTTTTCACGAGAATCTTGTCGACCGCGGCCTGCGTGCGAATCTCGACTCCAGCCTCTCGAGCAGCCCCACCGATCGCATTGGAAATCGCGCCCGTGCCGCCGCGGCTGAAACCCCACGAACGGAACGCGCCGTCAATTTCCCCCATGTAGTGATGGAGGAGAACGTAAGCAGTTCCCGGCGAACGAATGCCGAGGAACGTGCCGATGATCCCGGAGGCCGACATCGTAGCTTTCAGGGCGTCGGTCTCGAACCATTGATCGAGAAAATCCGCGGCACTCATGGTCATCAGCTGGATCAACGTGTAGCGCTCGTCGGACGAGAGGCTGCGGAATCGCTGCATCAGAAAGTGAAGTTGCCTGAGATCGCGCGGGTTGAGCGTCGTGGGGTCCGGCGGGATCATGGACAGCAGCGGCTTCACGAAGCGGCACATCGGCGTCATCATCTTCGAGAATTCGTCGTACGCTTCCGCGTCCAAGCGGGAATGCCGGCGGATTTCGCGCTGCGTGCGCGCATGATCGTTCATCCGCCACAGGTAGTCGCCGTTGGGCATCGGAGTAAACGTGCCGTCCAGCGGCAGGATTTCGAGGCCGTGACGAGGCAAGTCGAGCTCACGAATGATTTCCGGGCGAAGCAGCGAAACGACATAGGAACATTCGGAGAAAAGAAAACCGGGAATAATTTCCTCGGTTACGGCCGCGCCTCCCAGGACGTGACGCCGCTCCAAAGCGAGCACCTTCTTTCCGGCTTTAGCGAGATAGGCGGCATGGACCAGGCCATTGTGGCCGCCACCGATCACGATCGCGTCGTAGTGCTGCACCATTCGAGAAGCTCCGCAGAGAGTCCGCAAGGAGAAGAAGAAGCGATGCGGGAAGACTGCACATTCTACCGAGGGCGGGTGGGGTGGCACAAGCCTGGTCGTAGCGATTCACGACCCAACATTCACGAAGAAAGAAGATTGCGGAGCAGTTTTTCAGGCGTGGCTACAGGGACAGGTACTTATACGTGTTTCCTGCACTTCCAGGCAGCTGTGAGGAGCGCGGGCCGGCTTGCTAAATTGTCTTATGGACATCAAAACAACTTCCACCTTTGCTCTCTTGCTTGGGCTCGCGGCTGCCGCACCTGCACTCGGCCAGGGAAAAGTGTTCAACTGGCTGCCCGCGAACGATGAAGCGGTGCGCATGGATCCCGCGAACTATCATACTGGGCACACCTACCAGCCCGGGCCCCAAGGCGGGAACATTCACGTCGATATCGAGGCGCAGAGGCCGGTGACCATCGCGTTGACGTCGGCTGGGGACTGGAACCAGGCGTTGCAGCATCCTGAAATGATTGGGCGTTTGAATTATTTGTGCGTTCGAGAGCACGTGGTCAAGACGACCTATTTGTGTGATTTGCCAGCCGAACCGATGACACTGATTATTCACGACGAGCGGAACAATCCGGATCGAGCTGTTTTTGCCGGGCTGGCGGCGACTCTGGACGTGAACGACAAGGTGGATCGCGCTGTTGCTGTCGGAGTTGCGACGGTGCTGACCGGGCAAGACTCGCCGACTCGTAGCTTCGTGGCGCCGAACGACGTCCATATCCAGTATTACCGCTGGGCGTGCATCAGCAACTGCTTCCCTCCAGAGTTTCAATGGATCCGCAAAGTTAAGGAAAAATACGAGCTGACCTCGTTCTTGAAGGTCTATGGCGGGTTTGCGCCGGAGCGCGATGGCGAGCAAGTCAGTGTAAAGATCAAATCGCCTGTGCCCATGGTGGTTGCGATTCTACCATCGGACGTTGCGGACCAGCTCCACAGCAGGCCAGACGCGCTTGAAACGGCGCTCGAGAAGAGCGCGTGCCAGCAGCGCGGCGTACAGAGCCTGGAGTTTCAATGCACGTTCAACGCCTCGGACGGGCCACAATCGCTCGTGGTGGGACCGGAACCTGGCGGAGGCGCTCCTCCACATAAGAAGGCCGAGATCGAAATGCTGGCGTCGAAATGTGTCGCGAATTGCGCGGCGCCGGCGGACAAGCAGCAGTAACCGGCAAGGCCCGAATACATCTAGAGAAACTCAGCCGCGGCCCTCTATTTCCAGGTTTCCTTAGATTCAAAATGCGCACCTTGCCGTGATGCGGCTGGGCTTCTATAATTTCGCCAGGTGTTGCAGCAGAGGAGACTCCGTGCCGGTAGGAACTGCGTTTCATGATCGCACCATGGCCCTATGCGAGAGCCTGAATTATCGCGAATGGTCGGGCTACTACACCGTTGGTGTGTACGAAATGCACCACGAGCACGAGTACAACGCTATCCGCAATTCGGCCGCGTTGATCGATATCTCCCCGCTATTCAAATACCGCGTGACCGGCCGTGAGGCCACTAAATTTGTGGACCGCGTGATCTCTCGCGACATCAACAAAGTCAGCGTCGATCAAGTGATCTACTGCTGCTGGTGCGATCCCGACGGCAAAGTAATCGACGACGGCACCATCACCCGCCTGGGCGAGAACGACTACCGCTGGACCGCCGCCGACCCCAGCCTGCGATGGTTTCAGCAGAACGCTCTCGGTTTGAATGTGAAAATCGAAGATATTTCCGAGCAGACCGCTGCGCTCGCCCTGCAAGGTCCAACGTCGGGCAAACTCCTCCGTGCGGTAGCCGACGCCAATGTCGCGAATCTCAAATATTTCCGCGTAACTCACGGCAAGATCGCCGGAGTGCCCGTCGATATTTCGCGCACCGGCTACACCGGTGACCTCGGATTCGAAATATGGATGCCATGGAAAGATGCTGTCCGCGTCTGGGACAAATTGATGAGCGAAGGCGAAGTGTTCGATATTCACCCTGCCGGAATGGTGGCGCTGGATGTCGCGCGCATCGAAGCAGGTCTGATCTTGATCGAGGTGGACTACATATCAAGCAAAAAAGCAGTGATTGAATCGCAAAAATATTCTCCCGCGGAAATCGGATTGGGCAAGCTCGTGGATTTGAAAAAAGAGACCTTTGTGGGGCGAGCAGCGCTCGCCGCGGAAGAGAAGAAAGGTCCTGCGCGATCCCTGGTGGGTTTGGAGATCAACTGGAACGAAGTGGAAGCGCTCTACGACAAGATGGGGATGGCCCCGCAAGTTCCCAGCATGGCTTCGCGCGTCGCGGTGCCGGTGTATCGCGCCGGAAAGCACGTTGGCAAGGCGACCTCGACGACCTGGTCGCCCACTCTAAAGAAGATGATCGCCCTGGCATCGGTCGAACACGATCACGCCACACTCGGTAGCACACTAAACATGGAAATCACCGTCGAGTCGTTCCGTCACACGGTATCAGCAAGAATTGTTCCGATGCCGTTCTTCAATCCACCCAGGAAGACAGCGACGCCAGTCATCTAGTTCGCGGAAGCAAACTTCTGCGCTGAAGCAAGCAGCCCGTCGAGGACTTGGCGGTCGAGCAGTTGGCCGCGAAGGATCACTGCCCTGATTTTTTGAGTGTTTCGAACGTCATCGAGCGGGCTGGCGTCCAGCAGCAGGAGATCGGCAGTTTTGCCGAGTTCGATGGTTCCCTGGTTCTTCAGTCTCCCAAGAAAATCAGCGGGGTTTCTTGTGGCTGCCTGTAACGCTTGCATAGGCGACAAGCCAGCTGTAACCAATAGGGCTAACTCCTCGTGTAGCGCAAAACCCGGAATGACGTAGGGTGCCGCGCTATCGGTTCCCGCTAGAATGGGCACACTCGAAGACTGCATCTCCGAAAGGACATGCATCGACTGTGACAGCAATTTCTCGCGCAATTTGAAATCGCCCGCCGTGAACAATTTGTCCTGAGTCACGCGCACCTGCTTCCATTTCTCCGTGATCGTGCGCGGGACAAACCGCAGAAGTGGATCGGTCGGCGAATCGGTCTCCTTCCCCGGGTAAGCGTCGTTGCGAAGCAGAATCAGAGTGGGTACTTGCCAGGTTCCAATGCGAACAAACTCAGCGATCAGCGCGGCAGCTCGTTTCTCTGAATACATCTCCAAGAGTTCGCGTTCCCACTCCATTTCACGCGCATGTGAAGTCTCTGCCGTCGGATTCTTCGGCCCCGCCTGGAATTGCTCGCGCATCAGCCGCGGCTCGTCGCTGGAGCATGCCCGCAAAACTCCAGTAAGGTGCTCGATACTTTTCTGCCCTGCATCGGAAGCTTCCACGGCGGTCACGCGATCGGGAACGTGACCCACAAAAGTGATGTGCTCGCGTCGCGCAGCCTGCGCAATCGCAAAGTACGCATCCCGGCTAAGAATCGACTGCACTTTGATGAAATCTACTCCTTGCTGCACCAGCGTGTGTACATCTTCCGCAGCCTCGACACCATTGCTGACCACTAGCGACGGCTGAAACGATGGCGGGCTCCCGTCAAGATATGGGCCCGCAAAGAAAATCTCCGGCCCAAGTCGCTTCCCGTCCTGGATGTCCCGCCGCAGCGGCACCAAAGATTCCAGATACCCGCCCATATCGCGAACCGTGGTGATGCCGTTCGCCAGCAGCAGCGGAAGAAAAAACTCGCGGCTGCCATTAGGCTCGCCCGCACCGGTGAGGTGCACGTGAGAGTCAACCAATCCCGGAATCAGGAATTTTCCGCGCGCGTCGATAATCTGTGCATTTCGTGGGATCGATACGGATGAGAAACCACCGACGGCGCCAAGCAAATGTCCGTTGATCAAGACCGTCATGTCCGGTTGTGGCGGCGCGCCCGTAGCGTCGATCACCGTCACGTGCGTGACCGCAAGGACGGAGTTCGCGGGTTTGGAGCAACCGAAAAGCCAGACAGCCGCGAAGAAATGCATGAAATTGTTGATGTATCTCATGCAGCGAACCAAGCGGACTCGAAGCCCCAGATTCACCTGTTCCCTTACAATTTCTCTAGCAGAGACCCGAACACGGGCAAGAATACCTGTTACTGGAGACGATTGTATTTTTTCAACACGGCGCGGAGTTCGTCATGCGGAAGCGCAATGGCGCGATGATTGTCGATGCCGGTCATGGTGTCGGCGGCAATCATCGCGTTGACGACGGCTTCCTCGGTGGCTTGGACGGTCGCGGCGAAAATCGGCTCGATCCTGTCGTTAGGCAGCATTTTCAGATCGACAACATGATCCGGCGAGGCTGCTCCAGAATTTGCCGTAGAAAAGGCGATGAATATGTCGCCGGAACCGTTGCCGGAGATGCTCCCGAGCCGCCCCAACGCCAGCGAAACTCTTCGCGCCACACGCTTCAGTTGATGCGCCACCAGCGGTGCGTCCGTGGCTACCACCACGATGATCGAGCCGTAGTCGCCATCTCCAAATGATTCGGCGCTATACACCGTATCCCCCGGAATCTCCCGACCGACCGGTACCCCTGCGATTCGCAGGTTTGGGCGTCGTCCAAAATTACACTGCACCAGTACACCCACCGTGTAGCCCCCCTGTTTCGCGGTCAGCGTTCTCGACGATGTTCCGATCCCACCCTTGAATTCGTTGCACACCATTCCAGTGCCGCCACCGACAGCGCCTTCCTGCACTGCGCCCGAGGCGGCAGATTCGATAGCGTGAAGCGCATGTTCCGCCTTCACGTGAAAACCGTTGATATCGTTCAGCCATCCATCCCAGGTTTCCGCCACAACCGGAAGCGACCACCAATCGTCGTCGGGACCCATCTTCCCGTGCGACACACGCCACTGAATCGCGGCATCCCGCACGACCCCTACGCTGTGGGTGTTCGTAATCATCACCGGGCCGGTAAGAAATCCAGACTCCTCAATCCACGTCGTACCGGTCATTTCGCCATTCCCGTTCAGAGACCACCAACCGGCAAAGACAGGATCGTTGATAGAGTTTTTGCCGCGCGGCAAAACCGCGGTGACCCCCGTTCGCACCGGCCCTTGACCGACCACCAGCTTGCCTTCTCCAGAAATGAGTGTCGTATGGCCGACGGTTACGCCGGCAACGTCAGTGATGGCGTTGAGCGCCCCTGGTGTCCCGTCGAACGGAATCCCAAGGTCACGAGCTCGTGGTTTCGCTTTGCCGTTATCCTGCGCCTGGAGTTGTGCCGTCGCGAAAACAAAAGCACAAATCAAGAGGAAGAGCCGCGGAAGAAGACGCATTCGTTTTCGCCCCCAAGATAGAAACCCCCGGCACAGGCCGGTCCGTCAAAATATCGCGACTTCACTGCAATTCACTTCGCGAATACACGAGTGAGCGCGGTTCTAAGCGAACGTGCGATTATCGCAGATTCTTCGTTGCTCACAATGAAAGGTGGCGCCAGCAGTACGTGATCGCCACGCAGTCCGTCCACGCATCCCTGCGTCGGATAGGTCAGTACATTTTCCTGAAGAGCAGCCTGCCGGATTCGCTCCGCTATGTTTTCTGCTTTCGGAAACGGCTCCCGCATGGTCTTGTCCTTCACGAACTCAATACCCACCAATAGGCCGCGACCTCGGATCTCGCCCACGTGAGGATCAGATTCCAACGGTGCGAGCTCCGCTCGAAGGATTTCCGCAGGTGGCTCTACACGATCGAAGAGTGCGTGCGATTCAATATGGTCGAGAACCGCATTGCCTGCCGCCGTTGCTACCGGGTGAGCTTGATACGTGAACCCGTGTTGAAAGGCGCCCGCGCCCCGCTGGAATGACTCAACGACGCGACGCGCCACGAGCACCGCGCCCAACGGGGCATAACCACTGGCAATTCCCTTCCCCACCAAAATAATGTCGGGTTGCACATTCCAGTGCTGCACCGCGAAGGGCTTTCCGGTTCGTCCCATGCCGCTCATGATTTCGTCGGCGATCAGCAGAATGCCGCGATCTCGGCAAATTTCAGCGATGCGTGCCAGGTAGCCTGGCGGCGGTGCGGCAGCACCGAGCGTGGCGCCAACCACCGGCTCAAAAATGAATGCTGCAACGCTATCGCCGTCATTCTGTTCGAGAAAGAGACCTAGATCCTCCGCACATGCCAATCCGCATTCCGGAAACGTCATGTCGAAGGGGCAGTGGTAGCAAAAGCACGGCGCAATGTGGCCCCACTCCGCGAGCAGCGGCTGGTAAGGCGCGCGTCGAGCCACATTTCCGCTGACCGACATCGCTCCCAGCGTGCTGCCGTGATAACTCTGCCGGCGAGAAATCACGCGGAAACGCTTCGTATCCCCGCGCCCCAAAAAATATTGACGGGCCAGCTTGATCGCTGTTTCGGTGGCTTCCGATCCCCCGGAAGTGAAATAGACTCTCCCACCATCGTGAAAATTAGCGGGAGCCAGCTTGAGCAATCGCCCAGCCAGCTTTTCGGCGGAGGCCGAGTGAAATTGCGAGGTATGCGCGAAAGCGATCTGAGAAGCCTGCTCCGCCATTGCTCGCCCGATTTCAGCAACTCCGTGTCCTATACTCACAACCGCGGCTTGCCCCGACGCGTCAAGCAACCGGCGTCCATCGGCGGTCTCAATCCAGCAGCCTTCGCCGCGAACAGCGATGGGAAATACCTTGCGAAAGTTGCGAGGGAAAAGCGCTGACGAATTTTCCATGAGTCCAGAGGATTGTAACAGCGCCGTGGCAATACAGACACTCCTGCTTGCCCTGAGGAGCGAAGGGTCTGTGTCGGCGCAAACCCTGGGCACCATGTGATTGAATCATGCAAACTCGACCCGCGACTTCACTTTTATTGCAACGTCACTGGCGCGAACGCCAAATTCTTGATGTAATCGCATACGCTCAGACTCCTCGACGAGGGAGCTACGAGCTCTCTATATTGACTCCGACTGAGGAACCCACCACACATGCCCGATCGCATCCTGGTCACCGGAGGCGCTGGATACATTGGAAGCGTAATCACCTCCCAGCTCTTGAAAAAAGGCTTCGAAGTCACCGTCTTCGACAATCTGGACAACGGCCACAAGAAAAGCGTTCCGTCTGCAGCAAAGCTGGTTGTTGGAGACACGTCCGACCGCGCCGCTCTCGATCGTATTTTCACCAAGGATCGAATCAACGGAGTCGTGCACCTCGCTGCTTCTATCGAAGCCGGCGAATCCATGAAATTCCCCGAGCAATATTTCCGCAACAACACCGCAAACTCGCTGACATTGCTGGAAGCGGTTCTTGCGCACAAGGTTCCGCGCTTCGTTTTCTCCTCCACCGCGGCGCTCTTCGGCACGCCCGACCGTACTCCCATCGAGGAGAACGACCCGCTCCATCCCACGAATACTTACGGCGAATCCAAGCTTCTGGTCGAGCACATGCTCGACTGGTTTCACCGCATTCACGGCCTGCGTTATGCCTGCCTCCGCTATTTCAACGCCGCCGGCGCAACACCAGAGCAGGGCGAAGACCATCACCCGGAGTCACATCTGATTCCGCTGATACTGCAGGTCGCGCTCGGGAAACGCGACTCCATCTCCATTTTCGGCACCGACTATCCCACGCCGGACGGCACCTGCGTGCGCGACTACATTCATGTTAGCGATCTCGCCAGCGCCCATCTGCTCGTTCTCGATGCGCTGAAACACAAAGACAAACTAATTTACAACCTGGGCAACGGTCGCGGATTCAGTGTTCGCGAAGTCATCGAAACCGCGCGCCGCGTTACCGGCCATCCCATTCCCGTTCGCGAAATCGAGCGCCGCCCCGGCGACCCCGCCATCCTGGTAGCCAGTTCCGAGAAAATCAAACGCGAGCTCCACTGGAAGCCACAGTACGCCAGCCTGGAAGATATCGTGCGCAGCGCCTGGGATTGGTTTCGCACTTACCCTGACGGCTACGGTGCGGCGGCTTCGGCGCGTCCCGCATCCAAATCGACGAGCAAAATAGCATCGAAAAAGGAAACGAACGCGAAAAAGAAGACGCGCGGACGAAAGTAAAGCTTAAGAGGAGCGCATCATGACATCTCGAGTACCGCGTCGCGAATTCATCGGTGGTACGGCGGCAATGGCCGTCGTATCGTGCCTTCCCGTAAAAGTGCTCGGTACCCGCAAACTTTTGTATCCTCCCGTCGATCTGTCGTACTTCGACACGCCGATCCCCCCGGGTCCCAGCGAAATTCATTTCGGATATGCCGCCATCACCTGGGGTGGCAACGATCGCCAGGCGATCGATGATGTCTCCGCGCTTGGATTCCACGCTATCCAGATTCGTTCCAATTGCATTGAAGAATTCGGCAGCCCGCAGCCGTTGCGCGAACTCCTCGCGAAACACCATCTCGACTTCGTCGCTCTTTCCAGCGGCGGCATCAATATTGACGCTCCAGAAGCTGGAGAAATCACGAAACACGTGGCGCACGCTACTTTTCTCCGCGATGCCGGGGGGAAATATCTTCAAGTCACCGATGAGCGCCCCAAAAATCGCGAGATCACATCCGCCGATTACAAACACCTGGGCCAGTTGCTCACTGAACTTGGCAAACGCACCGCCGATCTCGGGATCCCTGTCGGCTATCACAACCACATGGGCTCACTCGGTGAACGCCCCGAGGAAGTGGACCAAATCCTTGAAGCCACCGATCCCCGCTACGCCAAGCTGGAACTCGACGTTGCGCACTATTTCCAGGGCGGTGGCGATCCCGTGAAATGCATCGAAAAATATTCCGACCGCTTGCTCTTTCTCCACATTAAGGATGTCGAGAAATTGCCCGGCAGCAGCGACCCGCGAAAACCCTATCGCTTTGTGGAACTCGGACGCGGTCAGGTCGATCTACCGGCCATATTTGGGGCGTTGCACAAAGTCAACTTCCGCGGCTGGGCAATCGTGGAACTGGATGATGTTCCCGATAAGACGCGAACCGCGAAAGAGTGCGCTGCAATCAGCAAAAAATATCTCGAAGAAAAACTGGGAATGACGATATGAAATCGCCCTTTCGCATTGCCGTCATCAACGACGAAATCTCCCAGGATTTTGGCCATGCGTGCGAAGTCGCCTCGCGCGAATTTGGCATGGACTGGATCGAGTTGCGCGGGATGTGGAACAAGAATCTACTTAAGCTCGACGCCAACGAAGTCGCCGAAGCGCGCCGCATCCTCGAGAAATACGAGCTTCGCGTCACCGATATCGCCAGTCCGCTCTTTAAGGTCGACTGGCCCGGGGCGCCGCAATCCAAATTCAGCCCTAAGCGCGATCAATTCAATGCTGACTTCACCTTCGACCAGCAACCTGAAGTCCTCGAACGCAGCATTGAACTGGCTAAGGCGTTTCAGACCGACCGCGTGCGCCTGTTTGATTTCTGGCGCCTCGACGATCAAGCTCCCTATCGAGCGGCCATCGACAACAAGCTCCGCGAAGCCGCCAGCAACGCCGCGAAAGCAAAAATTATTCTGCTCCTCGAGAACGAAATGGCTTGCAACACCGGCACAGCCACCGAATCCGCGAGAGTTCTAGCTCAGGTCAAAGCCGAAAACTTCATGCTCAATTGGGATCCCGGCAACGCCGCGGCTGCGGGCGAAAAGCCGTATCCCGATGGCTACCAGTTGCTGCCAAAAGAGCGCATCGGCCATTGCCACTGCAAAGACACCGTGAAAAAGTCCGACGGCAATGGCTACGACTGGGCCGCGGTGGGCCACGGCATCATCGATTGGGCCGGGCAATTTGCCGCGCTTAAGCGCGACGGCTACCATTACGCCGTCAGCCTCGAAACCCATTGGCGCGGCGCCGGCACCCCCGAAGAGTCGTCACGCCAAAGCTGGGCCGGTATGAAAGAGCAACTCCTCTCCGCGGGTGCTCTCGCGTAAGATACTCGTATGAATCCGGTCGAAACTCTTGGCCTGGCGCTTGGCGCGGGATTCTCCTCGGGGCTGAATCTTTACGCCACCATTGCTACTCTTGGTTTGCTCCAACGCTTCAGCGTGATTCACCTGCCGGCGCCGCTGCAGGTGCTCTCGCACCCTTGGGTGCTGGGCATTGCGATTGGCCTGTATGTGATCGAATTTCTGGCCGACAAAATTCCTTATGTCGATAGTGTTTGGGACGCGATTCATACCGCGATTCGTCCGCCGGCGGCTGCGTTGCTCGCCTATGGGGCGGCCGGCGGAGTACCTTCGGAATGGCGCTGGGGAGCCGCGCTGCTTGCCGGAGGAGTGGCGCTTACTTCGCATGGGACCAAAGCCAGCGCGAGGGCCGCAGCGAATGCCAGTCCCGAGCCGTTCAGCAATTGGACTCTAAGTTTGGGCGAAGACGTTCTTGCCGTTTGGTTGACGTGGATGGCCACCGTTCATCCGCGCGCGACGATTGTCGTCGTTGTGCTGCTCATCGCCCTTGCCGCCTTTGTCCTCTTTCACCTTTTCCGTTTTCTCCGCCGCGCTTTGCAGCGGTTGCTGGCGGGCTAGATTTGGGCTGGCTTGTGCTCTAAACCTCGCGGTCTCGGAGACCGCGGCTACAGGGTGCCGCCCCCAAGAGCTTCTGCTCATTTCAAATACTCCGCCAGCCAATCGAGAAATGTCTTGTACCAAAATTGCGCGTTCTGCGGCTTTAGAATCCAGTGTCCCTCGTCGGGGAACACCACCAACTTGGACGGAACGCCCTGGCGCTGCAATGCGCTGAAAAATTCCAGTGATTGCGTGTAGGGCACTCGGTAGTCGCGTTCGCCGCAAATGATCAGCGTCGGCGTTTTGTATTTGCTCAAGTCGGCCGCGTAGGTGGAGGGCGACCACTTCTTGTAGCTTTCGGGATTGCCCCACGGAGTGCCCTGCATGTCGTGCTCTTCAAACCAGAGTTCTTCGGTGGCGTACATCGCGGCTTTGTCGTATACGCCTGCGTGGCTGATGATGGCCTTGAAGCGGCCCGTGTGCGTAGCGAGCCAGTCGGCCATGTACCCGCCGTACGAGCCCCCTGCGGCGGCCATCCGCGTTCCGTCGACGAACTTGTATTTCGCCACCGTCGCGTCAATGCCTTTCATAACGTCGGCGTAGGCTTTGCCTCCCCAATCGTTGGTGATTTCGTCGGTGAATTTCTGGCCATAGCCGGTGGATCCGCGGCGGTTGATCATCAGGCTGACATAACCTGGAGTGGAAAAAACCTGTGGGTTCCAGCGGTAGCCCCAGACATTGGAGAACATAGTCTGTGGACCGCCGTGAAGTAGAACCAACAGCGGGTATTTCTTGTCAGCGTCGAAATTTGGCGGGCGCACGACCATCGCTTGTACACGGGTACCGTCGGCGCTGACGAACCAGAACGTTTCCGGCGCGTTCATTTCCAGGTTCGCAAGGATGGAATCGTTGTGATGAGTAAGCTGGCGCGCGCCGGAGCCGTCACTTTTCGCCGCGAACAATTCCGCGGGCATGGTCAGACTGGTGCGCTCGAAAGCGAGCGTCTTGCCATCCGTACTGATTGACAGGCCGGTGTTGAATCCCTCTGCGATAACCTTCTGCGGCTGGGCGCCTGCTCGCGCGTCCATCGCATAGACTGGCTGGAGAGTTTCGTTTTCCGCCACGAAGAAAATCCTTTTGCTGTCCGACGACCACGCGAGTTGATCGGCGCTGCGGTCAAACGCCTCCGAGAGATTTGTGTTCTTCCCGCTTTGGCGATCGTAGAGCATCACGCGCCAGCGGTCGGATTCATACTCGGGCGTGAGTTGGGCGTGATAGGCAATGTATTTCCCGTCGGGAGAATAGACCGGATTGCCGTCGAAGCCTGGATTGGTGGTGATTTTCTGGGGTTCGGCACCGCCGGCTACCGGAACCAAGAAAAGGTCTCCGTTGGTGCTGATCGCTTCGATCTTGTCGGTGACCGCCGTGAAGCAAATTTCCTTTCCGTCCGCTGAAAAATTGATATCCCCGGGGCCGCTCCGCTCGTCGGGAGGGATGTCGTAATTCGCGCCTTCGGTCAGATCGCGCGGACTGGCACTGGCTTCCGTTTGGCCTGGCCCGTCCGGCGCCGGCACCACGAACAGGTGGCTGCGCTTCCCTTCCGACCAGTGCGTCCAGTGCCGATACAAAAGTTGCTCGGCGACGTGAGCCTTTACTTTGTTCTTCTCTTTTTCCTCGTCGTGCAATTTGTTGCAGGCATCGTCCTTACAATCCGGGTACACCGAGGAGGTGAAGGCAATGGTCTTGCCGTCGGGCGACCATTTGACCATGTCGGCGCCGGTGGATAGATGCGTCCAGGCGTGCGCTTCGCCGCCGTCCATCGAGAGAATGTAGACCTGTGAATCGCCTGCGCGCGAGGAAAGGAAGGCGATCGTTTTGGCGTCCGGGGACCATACGGGCGACGAGTCGTGGCCGCTTTGGGTCAGTTGGATCGGCGCGCCGCTTTCGGTGGAGACCAGCCAGATGTTGCTGGCGTTGCGGTTGGCGTCCATATCGGGCGTGGCCACGGTGTAGGCGACCCATTTTCCATCGGGCGAAGCCTGCGGCTCGCTGACACGATGCATCCGGATCATGTCGTCGAACGTGATGGGGTGTTTCGCTGCCTGTTGCGCGAGTGCGTTGCCTGACGAGCACAGCAGGAGTGCCGCGGCTGCCAGGCCGCTTCGCAAACCGATCCAGTTCATTGTTTGGTCGTCCTCTCGTGGTGTCAGGCGTGCTTGTGGTGAGCCTGCCAGCGGGTGAATATGTCACGATTCCGCGCCGATTCCAAGCGGCGGAGAAATGCGATGTCGCTTTCGCGGAACGCCGACGATTAAGGACGGGGACGGTCCGGTTCATGGCCGGGTTGGCACCAGACGAGAATCCACGGGAAATGGCTCAGGAGCACAGCCAGGAATGGCTGTGCCGCTGGGGCTGTCGTCCGAATGTCGGAGCTGAAGCTCCGACCTCGAAGAGCGTTTATGAGACCTACCCTGCCGCTTTCGTTGCGCCGATCATGGGAAAGTCGTGGAGTCGAGTTAATGGGGAGAAGGCTGCGCGTAGTAGCCTTGACGGGTGCGCGCTGTAAGGCCCGGTTTTGTGACCTTGATTTCCAGCTGGTGGTATTCGTTGGGCTTATTAGCGGGGGGCGGATCGAAGGAGATCTGATAGTAGGCTTGGGTATCGGCGAGACATTGTCGCAAGAGACCCGCCACGTCATTGTTGAAGTCGAGCGCAAGGCCACCACTCTGTATGGCGAGTACCTGCAGCGCCAAATTCGCAGGCAAAACCTGGCTGGGTTCCTTAACCCCTTTTAGGAAGGTTTCGTAGTAAGTAGCGTGCAACTCGCTCTCGGTGGCCCCGAGAGGATCGATGCCGTAGAGAGTAATGCGAGCCTTCATGAGCTGGGTCGAGAGATCCACAACATTCGCGAAGAGTTGCTGCTGTTGCTTGGAGTCGATGAAGGACGCGGTCGCCGGGCCAGAGAGTAAGGGCCAGCCAGGAGAAATCCAAAGGATCATCTTGCGTCCAGGGCGCGACGACTCGCGCGCCGCAAGTTCGTGGAGGGCTTGGAGGGAGAGATTGAAGCGGTCGGAGGCCTGATACTCCGAGGTTCGCCGGATGCTACGGAGACCAACGGTTTGCTTATCCAATACATCGCTGAGTACGTTGCCGTCGGTGGTTTGGCCCTCCTGAATTTGAGTGCCTTGGTCTGTGAAAAAGGCAAGCGCGGTAGGCAGCGCGAGGTGAGCTCCGTTGCCACGGAGGAATTTGTCGAGCTCCTCACGAACGTACGCGACTTTCTCGAAATCGATGTTCACCGCGTCGACAACTATGAGGATCTCTATGGGAGCCTGGGTGGCGACGAGGGCCTTGAACGACGAGATGGTTTGGGGGACTTTGTTGTCGAGGAGGGTGAAGTCTTGCTGTTGAAGACCGGAAATTGGCGGTCCGGACTTCCGAGCGGCAACGACGTCGAGATAGATTTTATCGGCGGGCGCTTGCGATTGCGAACTTTGGGGTTGCGCTGAGAGCGCGGGGGCGGACAGCAGGGGCAGGAGAAGAAAAAGGCTGATGCGCAGTGGCATAGACATGGATTCCCTCGTGACTTTTCGTCCGAGCGAGGGGCGATGGAGCTTCGCCGAACCCTCGCCGATTTGGTGAGTGCGAACACCCATGGAATAGATGCGAGCAGCAATCGAATGGACGGAATAAAGGTTGAAAAAAGTGGCTGGCGGTGAAGCCACCGGCGACGGCCCGGGCAAAGCTGACTTGAGACGGCTTGGCGTTCGAGAGCGTTAAAGTGCTCGGTCTACACCCAGGCTGCTAACGTTTCGGCTTCGGCATGTAAATGTTCATTGAACTGCTAATCGGTGAAAAGTGAATTCCGGTATCTAGCCGGAACACGGCAGAACTTCGTCCACCGTCACCACGGTTTCAATTTCAACACATCAAAGCTAGCGCCGCCGGCGCCGCCGAACACCTGCCCAAGTTCCTTCTCGGTGAGACTGTCCGCGGCAGGGAGGTCAATGTTCAGCTCCGTGAGGTTCTTACCTGTTGCGTCTTTGATCTGCTTCTGCTGTTCATTGGTCAGCTTAATCGTCACGTTATTCATGGTCACGGTCCTCCATATAGGACTACGTTCAATCGAACTCCTCGGACGACGGCACTATACGCCGATCATTCAAACGCGGCCATCAAAAAGGGCGAGATTGAGGCACGACATATGCGACTGACCCGATGGCTGCGGCCTGTTTGGTTTTAGATTTAGCGAAAGGATTTGTTAGATAGAAAACTAAACGCTAGGGGACGTGCGTAATGTTGAGTATGTGCGGTTCGGGACAAACGGTATTGGTAAAGCGTTGATTTGTGATGGCGCCGCGTGAGGGCGAACGGTTGGGGCGGAATCCGAGCTTACTTCGATAGGCCTACGGCCCAGGTGTAGCCGTCTGGGTCCGCTACGATCACGTCGCGCCAGCCGTGGGGGTAATCAGCGGCGGGTTGGATGATGGTGGCACCGACGGATTGGGCTCGGGCTTGGACTGCGTCGGGGTCGATGCCCATTACACGAAGTTCTGCTCCGGTGCCTCGGAAGGCTCCGGCTTGAGCTTGCATGCGTGCATGTAAAGGATGGCGGTCGTAGGCGTGGTCGGCGTGAAGCATGAATTCGGCACCGGCCAGGTTTATGGCGGCGAAGTCTGCGTCGGCGTAACGGATCGTTGCGCCCAGAACGTCGCGGTAGAAGGGGACGGATGCCTGGATTTCGCGGACCAGGAGATTTACGGAGAATTTCGGCAGGGATCGGCCGTAGGTGTCCGCGGGCATCCATGCAGAGCCGGAGCGTTTCATGGTCATCGGTTGCACCTCATTGAGGGAAACTTTGCTGGTTGTGACGGCATGTGCTTGGGTTTAGGAGTTTGGGGCGACGCCCTGGATTCCTAAAGAAAGACTTTTTCCGCAAACCTGTATACGAGCGCGTAAGACAAGGCTAAAGCCGCGCCCTGACGTTTGAACCCGAGTCGAAACTCTACCCCTGACTATCCCCCACATTCTTCTACACATCGTTGTCGGCGCGTCGATTTGTTTGGTGAAGAACAACCTCCAAGTCGGTCTGGCTTGGGGGTGCAGTGTGGCGGACCGCAGCCCAGTTTGCGGCGGCCAGCACGGCGGTGATGAGGACTGCTGTGGAATTGCTGAGCGGGGTGCGGGCCAGCAGCACTACGCAGAACAGGATGGCGACGATGGCGAGGAGCTTGCCGGCGGGCAGGCGAAAGGCGTTGGCGTTGGGGGAGCGCTTGCGAAGGACCAGAAGTGCTATGGCTACGGAGCTGTAGGTGAAGAGTCGGACCATCGCGGAGAGCGTGATGTTCCAGCGGAAATTGCCTACCAGCGTGAATGCCAGCAATAGGGCGGTGTACAATCCGATCGAAACATATGGGGTGTGAAATCGTTTGTGGATGCGGGCGAAGATTTTGGGGAAATCTCCGCGTTCGGCCAGCGCGAATGTGAGGCGAGGTGTGTGCAGCATGTTGGCGCTGAGATAACCGTAGATTGACAGGAGCACGCCGACCGAGATGGCTGCGCCAGCAGTTGGACCAAGGATGTGCGCTGCCGAATCGGCGATGGGGCGTTGGGTCGATGCGGGGTCGACGAGTGTGCCGCTGACTACGATTTGGACTAGCGTGTAGATTAAAGCGACGCAGGCGATGCCGGTCAGGAGGGCTATTGGGGCGTCACGGCGGGGGTTGCGCATTTCGCCGGTGGCGAGCAGGACGGCCTCGAAGCCGCCGTAGGCGTAAACGAGAACTAGAGTGGCCTCGAGCCAGTCTTTGGCTTCGACTGGGTGCGGCAGTGGGGCCGGTGACACGGCACCGTGTATGCGCATCCACCACAGGCCTGCGCCGATGAACGTGGCGAGCAACAGGAGTTTGGTGGCGGTGAAGAAGTCGCTGACACGCGCCCCGGATTTCACGCCGACGTAGTTTGCAACGGCGAGGACGCCGACCAGTAGGGTTAAAATCGCGAGACGATAGAGCGGCTGCGTGGCGCGGGGGAAAATTTGGCCCAGATAGGTGGTGAACAGATTCGCGGTGCCGGAAGCAGCGGCAATTCTGGACAGCCAGGTCATCCAGGCGATTTGAATGCCCCAAAAGCGGCCGAGGGTTTCGCGAGCGTACAGGTAAGGGCCGCCGGTTTCTCGAAATTGGGAAGCGACTTCGCTGAGGCAGCCGGCGATGACCGCCATGCCTGCACCGGCAATGAAGTACGCGATGGGCGCCATGCAGCCGAGATGGCTTGAAACTACCGAGGGTAGACCGAAGACACCGCTGCCAATGATTGAATTGATGACGAGGGCGGTGAGGCTCCAGCGGCCGATGGTGCGGACCAGGGTGTTGGGTTGACCGGCCAAAGATTTCTCCTGAGACTGATATCGTTGCGGAAAACCGCCGCTGGAACTGCGTGCTGTTTTTTTTTGCTTGATGATTTCGCCAGCTACGGTAAACCGTTTGGCTCCGACAAGGAATAGCTGAGCCATTTTATTTGGCTAGTGCTAGGCGGCGGATGAGGATCTCCTGTTTGGGTCGAGGAACGAAGCTTCAAGACCCGCACCCTTAAAAACGAAGGGTGCGGCACCTAGAATCGAAGCTAATTTGCGGATTCGAGGTTCTACGCTCAATGAAAAAGACGCAGGCTGTAAGGTTTTTTGCGCTCATCGCGGCATTTTTGCTGAGTGGAGCGTTGAACGGCGAATTGCCCGCACAGTCGGAAGCGACGCTGGAGCAGCGGATTAAGAAAATTATGGAGCGGCCCGAATTTGCACACTCACGATTCGGGATCGAGTTTCGTTCGATGGATAGCGGCAAGGTCGTCTACGAATTGAACCCGCAGCAGCTTTTCGTTCCGGGATCGACCACAAAACTGCTCACCGAGGGCACGGCGCTTGAACTCCTGGGTGGGGACTATCGCTTCCACACCAAGATTTATCGCACCGGGCCGGTCAAGAAGGACGGGACGCTGGATGGCGATCTGATTCTGGTGGCGAGCGGCGATTACAATCTGTCGAACCGCATTCAGCCGGACGACACGCTCACGTTTGAGAATATGGACCACTCGTACGGCGGTCCAGACAGCAAGGGCTTGGCGGGCGACACACTATTGGTCGTGCGCGAATTCGCCAAGCAGATTGCAGACAAGGGAATTAAGCGCATAAAAGGAAAGCTGTTGGTAGATGCAACGCTGTTTCCTGAAGGCGACCGCGAGCTTGGTACGGGCGCGGTCATTTCGCCGATGGTCGTGAATGACAACCTGATCGACGTCATCGCTACTCCGGGAGCGACGGTTGGCGCGCCGGTGTCACTGAAGATCTCGCCGCAGACGGCTTACGTGACGATCGTCAATCAGGCGACGACGGGCGCGGCCGGATCGAAAACGAGCCTGGAATATACGGACGAAAAACTTGATCCGGACGGGACGCGCAGCGCGACGCTCACGGGGAATTTGGCGCTTGGCGCGGGGTCGCCGATGGTTGCTTACCCGGTGCCGGAACCAAACCGGTACGCCGCAACGGTTTTGATGGAGGCGTTAAGAGAAAAAGGAGTGAGATGCGCGATTGCGGCTCCGGGAGACAAAAGCGATTTCAAAATGCTTTCGGCAAACTATAAGCCGGAGAATGTGGTCGCGGAACATGTTTCACCACCACTTAGGGAGGAGGTCAAAATCACTTTAAAGGTGAGCCAAAATCTGCATGCCAGCATGACGCCGTTTGTTCTGGGCGCATTGGTCGCCCACAGAGAGACACAGATCGACCAAGCGGGCTTCAACTTGGAGAACGAGTTTCTTAGAAGAGGAGCGCTCGATCTCCGCGGCGCAGCGCAAAGCGACGGGGCTGGCGGCAACGCTTATTATTCGCCGGATTTCATGGTTCATTATCTTTTGTACATGTCGAAGCAGAAGGACTTCAGCGATTTTCAACGGGGTCTGCCGATCTTAGGGAGAGACGGCACGCTATTTAAGATTCAGGTGAACTCACCAGCAGCGGGACACGTGCACGCGAAGACCGGGACGTACAGCGTCTACGATGCGCTGAACAAGAATTTGATGGTGACTGGGAAGGGCCTAGCCGGCTATATGGATACCGCGAACGGCGAGCATCTTGTCTTCGCGCTCTATGCCAACATGGTGGCGGTGCCACTGGATGACCCGGAAGCGACGCAGAAGATCGTCGGGGAAGCCCTAGGCGAAATTGCTTCGGCGGCATACGACACGTCATTTGCAACTACAAGGCCGAGCGAAACCAGACTGCAAGCCCAGCAAAGTCCTCATTAAGACCTGCGGATTCCTTCCGCCCGTCCCTTGGGACGTTGCATCTTCCAAGCGCAATTTGCAAAATCATGCGCTGCCGGCATGGATGCTTATGTCTCCAAACCCGTTTAAATTAAGGAACTGCTCGCGGTCATCGAGAGTTTCCTACCCGTCGTTCCCGAGATCTCCAGCGTGTGAGTCAGGGCGAAGCGGTTTCACGGACCTGGTGGCCTTCTTCTGCTGCCGGGGACGATATATTATATTGGCCCCTATAGTTGCAGGGGGCAGCCAGTTCTCCTTGCGACCGAAAGCGTGTCTAGAACAATCTAAGCAACTTAGGCCGTATCCAAAATTGGGCTCTAATCCGTCAATATAGTACGCATGCCACGGACACTTGCGCCACCGTCCGAACTTAGAACTTTGACGAGGGGTTCGACTTGCCGACAGATCAGAATGAGCACCAGGTCATTGGGCCCGAACATCAACTGCCAGATTCCCCGCCTCATCAGCACAGAGGAGTAAGGGCTATTGTGTGGATTGTGCTGCTTTTGATCTTCGCGGTTGGATTCTTTCTAGTCTTACGCATTCACGATGACACGACGAAGGCCGCGAAATCTCCCAAGGGGGGCGGTGGGGCAGCCACGGTCACGACGACGACAGCGCAGAAGGGTGATATCGGCGTGTACCTGGACTCGATCGGGACAGTCACACCGGTGTACACCGCTTCGATTACGAGCCAGGTGAATGGAATCGTCACGGCCGTTCACTACACCGAGGGACAGATTGTCCGCAAGGGCGATCCACTCATAGATATTGACGCCAGGCCCTACCAGGCCACGCTGCTGCAGGCCCAGGGCACACTCGAACGCGACGAAAATATCCTGGGGCAAGCGAGGATGGACCTCGAACGCTACCGCAATGCGTGGGATCGCAACGCGATCCCAAAGCAAACTCTGGATGACCAGGAAAAGATCGTGCTCCAAAACCAGGGTACGGTAAAAATTGATCAGGGCACGGTGCAGTTTGACCAGATCCAGGTCGAATATTGCCACATCGTGGCTCCTATCACCGGCAGAGTCGGCTTGCGTTTGGTCGATCCCGGCAACGTTGTGCAATCGTCGGGAACCCTCACTCTCGCCGTGATCACCCAACTCCAGCCGATCACAGTAATTTTTACGATTTCTGAAGACAATCTTGGCCCCGTGCAACAACGTCTTCACAAGGGTGCAAAACTTGCTGTTGATGCTTTTGACCGGGCAGCCCAAAAGAAAGTAGCCACCGGAACATTGCTGACGCTGGACAACCAGATTGACACCACGACAGGCACCGTGAAGGCCCGCGGCTCGTTCGACAATAGAGACTTAACGCTCTTCCCAAATGAATTTGTGAATGTCCGGTTGCTTGTGGATACGCTCCACGGCGCCACTCGGATTCCAGCATCCGCCATTCAACATAACGGTCAAACCGCATTCGTTTACGTTCTGCAGGACAACACTGCGCATATGCGCACGATTAAAACCGGTGTGACGGATGCGGGACTCACGCAGGTGACGGGCATCAATCCAGGGGATGTTCTGGCGAACAGCAGCTTCGATAAGCTGCAGGACAATGGAAAAGTTGTGGTCGCCGGAAAGCCGGCACCGGGGAGTCCCCCACCTGGAAACACCGCTGGGAGTCCTGCTCCTTGAGTCCATCACGTCCTTTTATTTTGAGGCCAGTGGCAACGGCGCTGTTGATGGCCGCGATCCTTCTGGTGGGGATTGTCTGCTATACCCAATTGCCGGTTTCCGCGCTGCCGCAGGTGGACTATCCCACGATTCAAGTGCTGACTTTTTATCCGGGAGCAAGCCCGTTTGTGGTGGCAACGACGGTGACCGCGCCACTGGAGCGGCAGTTCGGCCAGCTGCAAGGTTTGAGCCAGATGACGTCGAGCAGTTCTGGCGGGTGTTCGGTCATCGTGCTGCAGTTCAATTTGACTCTGAATATTGATATCGCCGAAGAAGAGGTGCAGTCAGCCATCAACGCTTCACAAAGCTTTCTGCCTGCAAACCTGCCCGCGCCGCCGATCTATAGCAAGACAAATCCCGCCGATGCCCCGGTGCTGACATTGGCGATTACCTCGAGTTCCATCCCGCTCGCACAGGTCGAGGACCTGGTGGACACCCGGCTGGCTCCAAAGATTTCGCAATTGGCAGGCGTCGGTCTGGTCACCATTAGCGGCGGTCAAAAGCCCGCGGTTCGCATTCAGGCTAATCCGGCGGCGCTCTCTTCCTACGGCATCAATCTCGAAGATCTTCGGACCGCGGTCACGCAAGCCAGCGTCAACGCAGCCAAAGGCAACTTTGACGGTGCGCGTCAGGATTACCAGATCGACGCCAACGATCAGCTGGTCACCAGCAAAGACTACAGGAACGTCGTAGTCGCGTACCGTAACGGCGCGCCGGTCATGCTAACCGACGTAGCAAAAATCGTGGATGGCGTGGAGAACAATAATCAGGCCGCCTGGATGAACAAGGCCCCCGCAGTGATTCTGAACGTCCAGCGCCAGCCAGGCGGAAACACGATCAGTGTGGTGAAGCGCATCAAAGCGCTGCTACCGCAGCTGGAAGCCAACCTTCCCAAGGGGATCGACGTTGCCACGCTAACCGACCTAACGACACCAATCCAAGCCTCGGTAGACGACGTCGAATTCGAATTGATGCTGACCATCGCGCTCGTTGTCATGGTCATGTTCCTGTTTCTGCGCAGTTTCTACGCAACGATCATTCCGAGCGTAGCCGTGCCGCTGTCGCTGGTGGGTACGTTTGCCGCCATGTACGCGCTAGGCTACAGCCTGGATAACCTCTCGCTCATGGCGTTGACCATCTCGACCGGCTTCGTAGTGGACGACGCCATCGTCATGGTCGAAAACATTTCGCGGTATATCGAAGAAGGCGAACCGCCAATGCAAGCGGCATTGAAAGGCGCCGAGCAGATTGGATTCACGATCCTGTCGCTGACAGTTTCACTGATCGCGGTGCTCATTCCACTGTTGTTTATGGGTGACGTGGTGGGCCGCTTGTTCCGGGAGTTCGCGGTAACCCTGGCCGTCACCATTGTCGTGTCCGCGGTTGTCTCCCTGACGCTGACTCCCATGATGTCGTCGCGCATCCTGAAACAGCATACGAACCAAAAACAGGGGCGGCTCTTCGAAGCTTCCGAGCGCGCTTTTGACACCATGATCGCGTTCTATGGCCGCACACTGAAGGTGGTTCTTCGCTTTCAGACCATCACGCTTCTCGTCGCTCTCGGCACGCTGATCCTCACGATTTTCCTCTATATCATTATTCCAAAAGGCTTCTTCCCCGTTCAGGACACCGGGATTATTCAAGGCATCTCGCAGGCCTCGCCGACCATCGGGCCGAAAGCGATGGCCGAGAAGCAGCAAGAGCTTGCCAACGTGATTCTCGACGACCCAGCCGTCGAGAGCCTCTCGTCCTTTATTGGCGCTGATGGCACAAACATCACCACCAACAGCGGCCGAATGTCGATCAATCTGAAGCCACTCGAGGCTCGCAAGATAAACGCCGCCGACGTCATCCGCCGTCTCCAGACAAAGCTGCAAAACGTGCAAGGCATTCAGCTGTTCATGCAGCCAGTCCAAAATATCACCGTCGACGATCGCGTCAGCCGCACGCAATTCCAGTTCACGCTGGAAGACCCCGATCCGAATGAACTGAGCGACTGGACGAATCGCTTCGTAACGCGTCTGAAACAGTTGCCGGAACTCGAAGATGTTGCCACCGACGAACAACCGGGCGGATTGGCCGTTTCGCTGCTCTTCGATCGCCCGACGGCATCGCGCCTGGGAATCGCCCCCACTACCATAGACAACACTCTCTACGACGCCTTCGGACAACGCCAGATCAACACCATGTACACGCAGTTAAATCAATATCACGTCATTTTGGAAGCCGAGCCTCAGTTTCAACTCGATCCGGAGAAACTCAATAAGCTGT
>CAWBIY010000007.1:0-1417186 GCA_963788915.1 uncultured Acidobacteriota bacterium
TAATTGGGCGATTTGAGGAAGATTTCGTTCATTGTTTGCGGGTTTTGCGGGTATCGCGGGTATCTCATGGCCTAAACCTCTAACAAATCACGAGGAAATATTAGGTTTACCCCTCCTAGAATCCCGCAATACCCGCAAGACGTAGGCTGCCCTGGGATTTGCTCGATCAGTCACCCGCAGTATAGGCGGCCAAGGAACCCCGGTCATTCAATTGAGGGGATAGCGGATACGCACGCGAAAAAGGGACCACCCTGGGCCTAACTGCGCTCACGCACTCGGGGCTAACGGACAAAGTGCTAAGTTTTCGTGCGCGGCGATACTTAACGAATGAAATCAACAGTAGAGACCATCTCAATGCGGCAGAGGTTCCGAACCGATGGTGAGTTGCCCCAAGTGTTTCAAGAATCGAGCTGGGACGAGCTTGAGATATTGCTCGGTCGAGATCGGCATGACGTGTCCCATGTAGCCGGAAAGCGCGGGAACCATTTGGCGCGCATCTTTACCGTTCGCGAGCCACCCATTCAGACAATGAACCGCGAATGTGTGTCGGAGGTCATGGAGTCCGGGTGTTCGGCTGATTCCGCGCTCTTGACTTATCGCAAGTCGCGAACAGATTCGGCGGAAATTATAGATCAGGGTCATTCGAGGGATGGCTTGACCTATACGATTCACGAAAAAAAGTGGGCTTCCGCACCTTCTCGCCCGCACGACTTGATCGTAATGCCTCAACTTGCGCGCCATCGAGATACTGATGGGCAGGGTTCGCTTCCGAACTCCACCTTGCCGACGCAATGTCACGGATCTGTTCTCGACATCAACATCTGATGTCCTCAAATCCATCGCCTCGTGGATGAGCGCACCGGTTCCGTACATCAAGGCGATCATCGTTTGGAAAGTAATGGGATCAAGTTTGCGACTCCGGTTCATTTGGATGCGACCTGCATCCGCAATCAACAAACGAAGCTGATCTATGGTGAATATGTACGGTCGAAAAGGTGGAGGATTCGCGGCGCGAGGGCGAGGCATGGGAAGACTTGATAACTTCTGCCGCGAGATCCAGAACTGGAAAAATGCTCGCAGAGTCTGATACGTCCGCCACCAGGTGTCAGGCGCCATCTTGGAGTTCTCTAAGTGAGCCGAAATATCGGCGGGGCCAATCGAGGTGATTTTCACGTCCCCCACATCCCGCAACAGCTTGCGGAACAGCCATTTCAAGCGAACACATCGAATGCCGCGTGCTTCTTTCCAGCAAATGTACTGCTTGATTGCCGTCGATAGCTTCAAAGCGCACCGATGAGGTCGAGATCGGAGACCTGCCGCAGGCCGTCAAAATCTAGCTTCGCGTAGACCTGAACGCTTCGAGTATTTCGATGTCCTAGAAAATCGGCAATTTCAGCTGGCGAGGCACCGAGCTTGAGTAGCCGAGTGGCACAGGAATGACGAAACCCTTGAGGCCCAAGGTGCAAAGAGGCAACGCCGAATTTGAGCATTCGACTGTGAACCACGGCAGAGACTGTCGGTTGTATAAGCGGACGATGCGGGCCGTGGAGGGTCACGAAGAGGTTGGGACAGGAGCACTCCGGCCGTGCTCGGTCGAGATACCTGCGAATCGCCTTTGCAACCGAGTCGTTGAGGGGGAACTGATGCCGTCCACCATGCTTAGAACGACGAATCAGAAGTGTCCTATTGTTCCAGTCGATGTCGTCGAGTCGAAGGCGTACCGCTTCGCCGGCACGAATCCCATAGATCGCAAATAGCTGAAGTAAAGCGTGCGCGCGGATGTCTGATCGCCCAGAGCCTGTCGTGCTGTCAAGCAGCCTAACAACGTCCTGCCAAGCGGGGCCACGGTGTTGAGAAGGATCGTGACGGAGAATGGGAGATTTAATAGAAGCCGCGATACCTGTTCGACACAGTTGTCTTTCCTCAGCCCATCGAAAGAAAGCCCGAAGAGCGCCTGCCTCGCTGCTGATCGTTACGAGATTCCCAGTCGGTCCCCGGCGAAGCAGATATGCATCAACATTCTCGACGCGGACCCGCCTAAATGAGTGATGCCGTTTGGCGTACCATTTCAAAAAATTCCCGGCCCGCTCCCTTCTGCCCTTGATAGTCGCTTGGGCCAACCCCTGTTCCACTCTCATTGCCTGGACGAAATCACCGAGGAGTCGGGCGAACGGTTGATGCGGCGGAGCCGTGCGAAGCCTTCCGGCGAATCGCATCCAGCGCCTTGTTTCCCATCCAAAACGCTCGGCGGAGTGAGGCCCGGCTTGAAGCTTGTAAAACGCCCGCTGGCGGCGAGCCCACTTTCTCGACGCCTGATCTACCTCAGCAACTGTCACGTCGCGCATCTTGCTGAGCCGCAGGAGTCGGACGATCTGGAGTAAATAGCATGCGGTGACACGGATATTTGCCTTGCTCGGTCCACACGTCTCCAGATACCGGAGAAAGTCCTCCCGTTCTTTACGGAGCGGAGCCGCTCGATGGCGTGCGAGCGCTTTCGCATCTGACATGAGCGTCTCGAACATAGAAGGCCGGGATGATAGCCTACCCTCGGCAAATCGCAAGTAACTTTTGAGGTCACCATCTTTGCAACTCGACAGCCGTTACTTTTCCCATTGCCTCCTCGATCACCTTGTAGGACATTCCGGCAAGTCGAACGAGCAGCACTTCTAACACTTGAATGGGCTTACGCATTCGAGGCTGCCGAAACGGCTCTCAAGCTGCTTGCAATCGCCGAGGGAATTCTTCGATCAACACACGGACGACCGTAGACAAATTACCAGCTGCCCGACCATCTGACCTCGCACGGATAACCGGACATCTCTAACAATGTCGGCTCTGTCAAACACTTTTTGAGCACACTTCGCCATTCACTTAAAAGAGTTTTTCTTCCGCTTCCTTCGGTGTCTTTCCGATCGGCCCTGACAAGTACGGTTCGTTCGTAATCTAGCGGTCGGTTTCAGTCCGAAAACTTCGACCATGATTAGTTCTTCGAACTCCCTCTCACGAGGGAGCGGGATGCCCTATCAAAGTGGACGACGCTTTACTGCACGCCATGTCCGGTACCGAGCTGTCCCGCGTACGAACCGAACTCCGGCTCCTTCCTCCCGAAGCCTATAGAAGGGCCATTATGGGTCTGCAAATCTCGACCCAGGAATCCGACGACGTAACCCTTCTGGACCTTTCAGATATCTTCTAATTGAGCTTCGGTCATCCCGAAATAGTGGCCTAGTTCGTGGAGTACCGTCTGGCGGATTTCCTTTCGGATTTCGTATTCGTTGGAGCAGACGGCCTCAATGTTCTTCTGATAGAGCACGATGCGGTCGGGACCCGCAGATAGGTCAAACACGCTTTTCTTAGTTGTTGGTACACCTTCGAAGACACCGAGCACCAAATTCTCAGCATTGTCCGAATCTATGATCCCTGCATTTCGCGAGCCTCTGCGTGACAGCTGCCTGGGAGGCACGTCCTCGACTAGAACTGCGACGTTGTGAATTCGCTTGCGAAACTTCGTAGGCAGTGCGCCCAGCGCCTCCTCCACCAGTTTGACAAACTTTTCTCGCTCCATCTTACGTTCCTCGGCCAGACGGCAGGCCGAATCCATCTGTTTCATATTAGCTCGGATCTGCTTCGGGTCCAGAGCGGTCTGACGAACGGTGGACTTTTCCAGCCATCGCAAATCTTGAAAAGCTACGATCCTGCAAATACGCCCTGCGTTTTGAAGTACAATGCTGCGCATCCGATTATTTCCCGGCCACGACGAGGGACTCCATGATCATTACGATCCGGGGAGACTCCATCGACATCACCGAAATTCCATTGGACCAGCATATCGAGTGGGAATCGCTGCTCAACGAGCTAAAATCCGAGCACATTCCGGGCTGGTATCAGGAGGGAAAGCGCATGGGCGTAAGCGTGGTTGAGGGAAAGGCCCATGTCTTTATCTATCGAACCGCCAACATGCCATCAGAGGCCGAAATTCTTGAAATTCTCGGGCGTTACGGGATTGCCTGACTGCCCAGCCGCTTTTCAATAGCGACGAATAGGCGCAATCATGACAACTTCTCAGAGCAGCTCGACACCAGCACTCCAGCCGGCAAGATGGTTTTCACAGTTCTCGGAGCCGTAGCCGAATTGGAGCGCCGCTTGATCGTTGAACGGGTGAAGGCGGGGCTTCGCAATGCCAGGGCCAAAGGTAAGCGCCCGGGGCGGCCGCCTAGAGTTCTCGACAGAGCCAAAATCGCGGCTCTCCGAGCACAAGGGGTAGGTTGGAAGAGAATAGCCGTAGAGCTCGGCGTCGGCGTCGTGACGATCCACAGGCCAGTCGGAGCGATGCGCCTCTCCTAAATGGTTCAAAAACTCGGGAAAAGGTTTTTTGAACCCTTGGTGGTGGGGGGCAAGCAGCCTCTGCGGGTGCTTCATTTGCCTGGTACAGATTGCCCTTGACTCTAGCCTAGACTCCAGGGTGTAGCCTTAGAGGTAGGTAGAACGGTCAATGCAAATCGGCTACATTTCCAAACAGACCGGCGTAAGTGTAGACGCCATTCGCTTCTATGAGCGACACGGGCTTCTTACAGCACCTCCGCGTAGCCAAGGCGGGTTTCGCCTGTATTCGTCGGAGGACCTTTCGGCTTTGCAATTCATCCGTAACTTGCAGACGCTTGGCTTTTCGCTGAATGAGATTCGTGAATTTGTGTCTCTGCGAACCAACGACCTTCGTGCGTGCTCTGAAGTGCGGAAGATGCTCGGCCGCAAACTAAAGGACATTCACGGGAAGCGCGTTGCGCTTGTGAAGTTAGAAGATGAGCTGAAGACGGCACTGACAAAGTGCAACGCTCAACTAAAGCGCCCACGGGGGAAGAAAAACGCCCGCTGCCCAGTCCTAAGCGTCTTCGGAAAATCCAAACGCAAGGGTGCCGCGTGAAAATCGAAGTGCTATATGTGCCGAACTGTCCGAATCACCCTGTGGCACTTGAGCGACTGCGCGCAATTCTGCCCGTGGGAAGTTTTCAAACGCACGTCAGAGAAGTGCTGGTGAGAGACGCAGAGATGGCGCAATCACTGAAATTTCCCGGATCACCAACGATTCGGATAAACGGTCATGATGTAGAGCCGCAGAGCGAAAAGACTGCGGCATTTGGCCTCATGTGCCGCTTGTATTCGGATGGCAGCGGCGCTCCATCTCAACAGAGCTTGCGTACTGCGATCGAAAAGGCGCGTCGCCTAGGGGTCTAATGGCTGAGTGGAAGACAACCAGTGCCTCGGTGGCTGCGATGGTAACTTCGCTGCTCACGTTGAGTTGTTGTCTGCCGCTCCCTTTTCTAGGCGCGGCAGGCATCGCTGGGGCTTCTGTCTTCCTGGCCGCCGCACGGCCTTGGCTTCTAGGGCTTTCAATCGTCCTCTTGGGCTTGGGGTTTTTCCAAATCTATCGTGGTATGCGCTGTCGGACGCGTCAAAGCAAGACTGCAGTCGCCTTGCTGGGTCTGGCCACCGTCGTTGTGGTGCTTCTTCTTCTCTTTCCTCAAGTCATTGCCAGTGTTCTTGCGGATATATCTGGCGGTGGGCGTCGATGAAGAAACGGCAGAGCCTTCTTGCGGTTGTCGTGATTCTGGGGCTGCTGTGGCTAGGTTGGCACTTTTACGGCGGCGAAAGAGTTCCTGAAGGACAGCCGCCATTACTATCACTCACGTCAAGCAACTTTGACCAACTGCGCGTCGCATTCAATGCGGCATCTGGGGAAGTGCGCGTCGTTCTGCTGCTCTCTCCGACGTGACCAACGTGCCTGCGGGGGTCGTCCGCAGTCGAGGATGTTCTGAAGCAAAATACCAACCCTCGCATCCGCGTCTTTGCGGTGTGGGAACCAATTCTGCCAACGGACTATTCCAGCCCGGGAACGGCTATCTTGGCGCGCTTGTCTGATCCCAGAGTTGCGCAGTACTGGGACAAAAACCATCTGTTTGCAGAAAAACTAGGACGCAAGACTGAAGCTGATGCAAGTCAACCACAGCCGAAGTGCTGTACCCGTAAGGGCATTCAGTGGGACGAAGTTGCCGTCTACCCTCAAGACGCGCAGTGGGATGGTGAACTTCCGCGTGCTGTCTTCTTGAATGGCCCGGTGGTTCATTCGCTTGATTTCTCGGAGGCAGTCGCGGACCTGCTTTCCAAGTGATCCCCCCTCAGGCAAGACCTGTGTGGAGACGTGACGCGCTAAAGTCCAAGGTTATCGTTCGAGTCAGGAAGGAAATTCCAAGCTATGACAAAGCAAATGGAGGCTTGTTGTAGCTCACCAGCAGCGATGTGCTACTGGTTCATAGTCTCGCTGACTACGTGGGGAGTGCTGAGCCTCATAGGAGTCTATTGGCGTCCTCTCCATGCGTCGTCAGCGGCTGCTTGCCTTTTCGCCATGGCGATCGGCTGCCTCGCCAACTGGCTTAAAAATCGCTCTTTTCACTGCGCTATAACTGGTCCACTCTTTCTGATCGCTGGCGCCGCTTTCCTGCTCGAAGGAGTGGGCGTGATCCCCGTCAACAACCATTTGGTTTGGGGATTCGTTCTCATCGGAATTGGCATCGCGTTCCTGCTGGAATGGCGGTATGCGAAGCGTTCTGCATCCTAGCTTTTGAGGATGAGGTCCAAGACGTAAGAATCGCAGATCTCCCAGGCGTGCTTGCCTCAGTTGTGCGTTGATCCGGCTTTGGCGTATTGCGTGGCCGGAGCTCGGCATGGATCGACCGTCGGAAAAACCATTCCCCAAAAGTCAGGCGAGGATCTCAGGAACTCTATGGCAACCAGCCTTAGCCCTCCGCCCAGCTGCATCGGCCCGAGATGGACAACCTTGGAATCGGCGGTTTCTCCGGTAGCTTGGTTCACCATTGACAGTTTTTGGTCTTTAGTCACCGCTGTTCGGAGAGCGATAAGCCCACCCCAGAGGCTCACCTTCACAGAGTATGCTTCCTCGACGATGAACCGATTGTTCGAGCCCGGCTCATAGATTCTCAGCGGAACACGCAGGGTCGCACGACCGCTGCGTCTGGTTTCTGCCCCGTTTCTGCCAAGCATAGGTCCACTCCTTGGTGAATCAAGGGTTCGGCGTGTACCAGTAGAATCGACCTGAGGTTGGCAGTCTCCAATAGTACGTCGGGACAGGCGCTCAGCGGTCGCCTACAGGTAGGAGTTGAAAAGGCGTCAGACTGCCACCTGTACAGAAGGCCGGGGCGCAGCACGACACACTCGTCGTCGATCTATCTGTTGACCCTAGGAGCGTATGGCTAATGGGGGTTGGAGTCGGAACAATCTACCGAGCCGCCCTAAGACGGTTCCAAAACCCAGGGAAAGGCTTATTTGAACCCGGTTGACCGCCTCTTTCCCTCCAGCGGCGATTGGATGACTCCACCCCACATCATCAGAATCTACCCGGCGATAGCGATGTCAAAGGCACACCAGCGCAGTCTTCGCACTTATTCTTTCGGAACAAAGGCTCTAGTGGACGTGCCGTTCGAAACAAATAGATGCCATAGCGGACACCTTAAACATGATAGACAGAAGCTTGGGGCTCTTTCTACTTAGACCGCCGATCTCTCTGTGGCAGACAAGGAATTCAAGAAGGGGCACGACTGCGCGCCGCCTGCGCTACGACTCCTTTTGCTGCAGAGACGCCAGATAGTCGCTGAGATCCTTGATGCGCTTTCGTACGGCAGGTTCGTTGTAATTGTCCAGGGAGCCGAAGATGGGTCCCCAAATGGGCATGTCAGAAGAGCCATGCGAAAGGATACGCGTACCAAAGCGCAGCACGTCGGAGACGTACTCGTAGGGGAATTTCCCGCCATGGCGGTTGGCGAGCGTGGTCAGATCAGGCGGCGGCGTTTTGAGCACGATCGCGGCCGGTCCATCGCCCCGAGCGTCAATGCCGTGACACGAAGCGCAATATTGCATATACGTTTGCTTGCCAGACGCGGCGATTGTCCGCGGCGTCGGTCCTTTGGCGACGGCCAGCTTATCTTGAACGCCTAGGACGCAGCCCCCCAGAATCAGAACACCAAACAGAACGGCACGGCCCACAACCATGAACACCTCCTAGCACTTTCTGTCTAGTACGGTAGCAGTTCTTTTCAGAGCTGCTGTCGACTATTTCGCCTGGCGTGACTTGATGTAGGCGGTCAGGTCTTGAATCCGCGATTCGAAGTGAGCTTTGTCTGATCGGTTCGTCGTGGCCCAAACAGGCATCTCAGCGGGTGCGTGCGCGCGTAATTTTACGCCATCGCGCAGCACGCCCGACACATAAGCTTCGGGAAACTTGCCCCCATGACGTCGTGACAGGGTAGTGAGGTCGGGAGGCACCCTATAGGGAGGAGGGAAAGGACCGTTTCCCTTCAAGTCGTTTCCATGGCAGACGGCGCAATGTTGCGTAAACAGTTCGGCCCCGGACGAGAGCGTCTGAGACGCTTCCGGCGCCTTCTGCACCTGCTTTTCTTGCCCGCCACAAAGGCCAACCATCAAACCCGACAACAGGCATAACCCGAGCAGCTTGCCGAGAGTTTGAAAGATCATGAACCCCTCCATTGGGGGATGCTCTAGGTTCTGATCCCCTCAAGACCTCGGTCATGATTCAGTTGGAAGCGTGGAGCCCGAATGTCGAAGGCCCGGCCTCGCGGATCGGAGATGATAAGTATTCAATCGCCCGCTCGACTGCCTCCCGAGCAGTTGTTCCGTAGAAGTTCTGGGCGTCTCGCCTGTAGGATCCGTGAACATGAATGCGAAATCTCTCAGGCCATGCCGTCGAGCCCCAGAGCAACTCTTGTACCCGGAGAACGTGCTCTTTTGTGCCGACAAAGAAAAGGAATCGCTCTTCCTTAATAAGCTCAGCCATCGACGCCTCCCAACGTCCTGTTTGGTCCCGGGACCCAGTTACTAGCCGCAGTATTAGAAAAACAAGTGGAAATAGCTGTGATAGGGATCACCGACGGGTGTGATTGCAGACATCAGCCGTACTTGCTAACACAAACTCGCTTCTGGGAAACCGAGAAAATGGACCAAAGTTCCTCTTCTGGCGCATGTCGCTCTAGAGGCATGAGCAACACCAAAAAAAGAGGGGGCTAACTACGCCCCCTCTTAGTGCCAAGGAACAGACACTCAATGGGTCGTTGCAAACGCAGCCTTGTGGAACGTCGAGTATTTCGCCTCAAATTTCTTCACTACTGGGATGCCCTCAATGAACCGCGCCATGATCTTCTCGATCTGTGGATACAGTTCACGATTGTAGGCCTCCGCATACTCCTTCGTTTCCCACAAGCTGATTGCCACTACTTCCTTCTTTTCCGGTGTGACGAGCAACAGCTCATCCTGGAAACCCTTCTGCTTGCGAAGCAGGGGCAGGATTTCCTTTTCAAACGTTACCGGAAGTTCGTTGACTACATTCGGCTTCAGTTGCAACACGACTTCACGTGCGAACATATAAGCCTTCCTCTCTTTTGACTCAGGGCCGATGCCGCTGATCCCCTCCCTTTTCTCTTGGGAGCCGCAGGATCAAGAGTTCATTCCGTCCCCCACAGCACTTTCGCACTCAGCCCCTGCAATTGCTGTGCCTCCAGTCACCTGCCAACGTATCCAGCATCACACCGTTAGAAGTAAAATTAGCTTCCGGTGTGCGGTGAAAACGCGAAACCGTCCGGGCCTCTCCACTTTGAGCTGACGGTTGCCCGGCCGTTCAGCGGAATCGGGTAAAACCACATGGTCGAGTGGCCGGGCGCCATTGCTGGCGCCCAGCCCTCTAAGAACCGGACTTGAAGGTTTCCCATTCATCCGGCTCGAGCACTCAAAAAACGCCCCCATAAAAACGAGGACGCGGTCTGATTCAAAACGAAGCAGACCTACTCGATACTGACTTGCTGCCGATTCGCGCGGCGGTGGAAATCCACCAACCCTGTGTGAAGCTGCACCAACGGGTTGCCCCGTCGTCATTTGCTTTGCTTCATGCATCGGTTCCTCAAGCGTTCTCGAGTTGAGCACCAACAGGAAGTCAGCTCCGTTTCCGGCGAGGTGATGTTGTCCCCACGAGGCGACGCAACCCACCTCTCAGACAATCATTTTCAGCAGCTTTACAGGTCGCACTCCGGTAATCCGACTTACCAGGACTTAGCCGCTCGAGGGTTCATCCAAGCTGAAGTTTCAGTCGGTGGAGTCTTTCAGGCCCGCCTCAGCAGGCTAATCGGAGTCGAGGTTGCCAGCCGACGCCGGCTCACTTTGCCCGGAATACCATTGTTCCCGCAACCATCGTCCACAATACTTTCGCTTCCCGCATCTCCTCCGGCGAAATCGTCAAGACGTCGCGGTCCAGCAGAACCAAGTCTGCGCGCTTGCCGGGGGCAATAGTTCCGATGGAATCGAGATTCATGGCTCGCGCCGAATTTCGAGTGTAGGCATAGAACATAGCTTCACGCGGCATTGCTTGCGATAGATCAAGCACTCCTTCCGGTCCTTTGCGCGTTTCTGCCTGATAAATCGCCCAGAACACGTTCGCACTCGAAACCGGCCAGTCGCTGGCTCCCGAAACAATGCCGCCATTATCGAGGATGGATCGCGCCGGGTACTGCCACTTGTAGATATCGGAATCGAGATAGGGCTTCACAATTTCAATTGTGTCCTGACTCGCATCAGCCCATAAAAGCTGCAACGCACTCACCACACCCAATTCCCTAAATCTAGCGAAGTCTTCGGGGCGGACGAACTGTTCATGCGTCAGCGTATGAGGCAATCCCGAATTGCCATTTGCTTCGCGCGCTGCGGCAATCCCATCCAGCGCCGCCTTGACTGCGCCGTCGCCAATCGCGTGGACGTGAATGGTCAAGCCTTGTTTGTCTGCCGCTACACACAACTCGGCAAATTTCTTCGGATCAAACAACAAATCGCCGTTGCGCCCCGTGTTCTTGTACGCCTTGCTGAGATGCGCTGTTTGAGACGGATACTCCACCACTCCATCAGCGAAGATCTTGATTCCGGTGACGTGCAGATTGGGAACGTTCTTGTAAAGCTCGCGCATCTTTTGAACGCCAGCAAGTTCTGCTGCAGGGTCTCTCGCAAAGACCTGCGGGAATGCGGCCACCTGCGATATCAACTCGCCTCGGTCCGCCAACAATCTGTAGGCCTCCAAGACGCGCTTGCTGGCGAGGGGATCAAGCCATGCCGTGATGCCAAGGCCGTAGTTATATTGCAGAGCGGCACGCCCGGCGGCCAACAATTCACCAGCAGTGTGCTGAGGCAGCAGCGGTTCGATTTTCTCAGTGCCGGCGTCAACCAGGAAACCGTTCGGCTGCATGTCTTTGTCCACGCCGTAGTAGCTGCGTTCCTGCAGGGAAAGCCTCTTCACAAAATCAGCCGTGACGCCTGCACGTTGTAACAACGCCCGATTAGCCCAAGCCGTATGTCCATCCATCCCGCGCAGAAGGAGGCTTTGCTTCTGGTAAGCGCCGGTGCTGAACAGGGCATTGAGAGTTTCGCAATGCGACCAGAACTCCAGCGGCAGGCCAAGAATTTCAAGAATGTCGCCACGCATTCCCTTGCCTGTCTTTTTCGCGTCTTCGACAAAAGGCGCAAGATCATCGAGCGAGCGCACTTTCTCGCTGGCGTCAGCAGAAATCAGGCCGAGCCCGCCGTCAATCGAGTGGCTATGCGAATCGATGAAGCCGGGGAAAAGACTATTGCCCTCGAGATCGACGCGATTAGCGTTCTGGGATACAGACTTCGCCACCTCGGAGAAACTGCCCACCGCAACGATCTGGTCGCCACGAATCGCAACCGCCTCTGCGTAAGGATTCTGTTCATCCCCGGTGAAGATTTTGGCGTGAAAGAAAATCCGCTCGCTGGAGCTGGTCTGGGCCCAAAGTGTGGAACTCGTCTGAACACACAGCGTGAGAAACAGAAGAACGCAATAGTAACGCGAAAAATTCCTCAACTGACCACCCTTCCGAAGCGCAAAATTGAGATAGATTCAAGCGGACAAGTACACAATACGCGGTGATTTTGTGCAAGCCGGTCGTTTCGGTACGTCGGTGGCGACCATGCGTTGTAAAGTACTAGGAGCAACTCGTTCGGTAACGCGACTCATCAGGACTTAGGAAACTACTGCTAGAAGGATTGCTGATTGCTGAGTAAGTCTCCCATCCCAGAGGAGTTTCCGTTCCGTCAAGGAGATCGAGGGACTTACTAGAAACGTCATTTCAAAAACTCGTTGGTCGATTAAAGTGGAATTGCAATGACCAGCCGAATTTCTCCCCTGATTCGAAGCATCCCTTGGCAATCACCATCTAATGTATAATCCCGCCCACCTCAGCGCATTTAGTGTGCAGCGCTACCCTGGAAACCGGGAGGACTAATTCTCATGCTACCGGATACCGAGACGGAACGACTCCATCGAAATCAAACCTCGGGATACACAAGCGGTTCAACAAATACAGGTATCCGGAACGATCCCCATCCAGGCCGCTAGATTTCGTCCCTTTTGAAAAGTGCTGCCATGGCCAACCGCACTGATCCGGGCTGTCGCGGTAACCGGACCGACTCCGGGAATCTCCGTGAGTCGTTGGCAGGCTTCATTCTCTTTCGCCATTTTCTGGAGGACCCGATCCCTCTCCTCAATGCGTGCCGCGAGTTGCTTCAGTTCCAATTGGAGCTGAGCCAGCAGAACACGGAATGAGCCGGACAGATTCAACTCCGCCTCTTCCAGGATACCCGGCAATTGCTCTTCCAGGTGACCTCGGCCCTTAGGCACAGTCAGCCCGCGTTCCAGAAGAAGACTGCGAATCTGGTTCACCACCGCGGTGCGCCGCATCACCCAACGCTCGCGCACGCGATGCAGCGCTTGCAAATCGAGCTGCTCCTCCGTCTGGATCGGCACAAATCGCATTCTCGGCCGCTGCACCGCTTCCGCAATGGCTTCGGCATCCAGGTAATCGCTCTTGTTGGTCTGCACGTAGGGCTTCCCGTATTGCCCCGGCATCAATCGCACTTCATGACCTTGTTCGCGCAGCGCCCGCCCCAGAAAGTGCGCTCCACTACAGGCCTCCATCCCAATCAACTGCACTTCCAAGTTCGCGGTGAATGCCAACCGTTGCCTGCGAGAACATCGCTTGCGGATCACCGCTCTGCCAGTTGAATCCAGCCCAACCAAATGAAAGACCGTCTTACCCAAATCGATTCCGAGCACGTGTAGTTTCATGAGACGCCTCCTTGCCCCGCACTCTACAACTTCTAGAGATCTGCGGAGGACCATCCCATTAAGTGGCCTCATTGTCCCGTTACCCGACTAAGACTTATCAGTTGCCTAGTGCGATCCACCTGACCCGTGGTTCAGGTTCTGAGCTTCGATGGAATCGCTAGCATAGAATTCCCAAGGGGGGCCCATGCCAATGTACCAAACAATCCTTCGCATCTCCTTCGTTGCACTCTTGATCATCTTTGGCTCTCAGTGCATTGCGAGCCAGAACAAGACGGGCAAAGCACCGGCCGGGTCTCGTCTTGCGGGCACCTACAGCGACATGTATTACAACGCGGAAGGAGGCGACGTTCTAGGCACCGAAATCAGAATCGTTAACACGCGAAAGGGTTTTCAAGGCGTGATTCAGTTTTCGGAAGGAGCACCCGAGGAACTGGTTGTGGTCGATATTCAGATAAAGAACGATGCGGTGTCGTTTGTAGTTCCAGAACCGTCTCCATACGCAGTGGAATTCACGGGACGCATTCGGGCCGGAGTGCGTAAAGGCGAATTCCGGTATAAGAATGGCGGGTCAAACAAAGTTGAATTGAAAAAAGGTAAGAGTTACTGGGATTGATCCACGGGATAGCGCCTGATTGATGTCTTAACGATGCCGGCCTCGCGACGGCCCGAGTAGACTGTTCGGTGTTCACCCTACAGAGCTCGGACCGAAGGAGGCCGAGATGCGAATTATAGGATGTGATTTGCACGCTCGCCAGCAGACGTTGGCGATGCTGGACACCACCACCGGGGAGGTAGTGAAGACGACTCTGCAGCACGAAGGCAACATGGTGCGAGAGTTTTATGGCAACCTTCCACGGCCGGCGCGAGTGGGAATCGAAGCCACCGGCTCCATGCAGTGGTTTCTCTCCAGGCAACCGCGCCGCCCTTGCGAAGCAGAAATGCAACGCCTGGACTTACTCGATGGAGTTAAGCATTAATCCGCAGAGGCGGATTTTGCGGCGCCAGAAAAATGAACGGTGATCAGAAACCCGTTCGTGCCGTCATAGGAAAACTTGTGGCCGTCACCCTCAAAAGCTTCGTGCTTGCTCTTCCACATTCGGAAGCCATCGTTGGACTGGGCGCCCCAGTATTTCAAGTTGTGAATAACAACCTCTTGGGTGGCATTGTTACCGCTGACACGCTCCAACATAACCTCACCCTTGCCGTTATCCATCTTGGCATGGGCCAGACCGGTTTTCGAGTCCACGTTCCATGAAAACGCAGCGGTATTCACTGCTTTTTTCTGCCACGGAATCGGATAAAGTTGGCCGAGGATGTCGCCAAGTGCAGCCTGCTGCTCCTTGCCGACGCTGGGATCGAAATTCACCACCAACCAGGAGTCCTTGCCCGTGCTCCAGTCGCTGCCCAGATCAGTAGCGATCCATACCTTGGCGCCATCGAGCTTGGTATCTTTGTAAAAGCCCTTGTCCACTTTGAGGACGAGATTAGCGCGGCAAAAATGCTCATCCATATGATGCTCGCTCATATGATTTGTGGAATGGGTGTTGAAGTAGCACGGACAAAACATGTCGCAGCTGCACGCTTCGATGTAGCTAGCAGTCATATCAAAATCGGGTTTGGAAGATTTCTCCTGCGCGGAAGACGTGAAGTAGATGAGACTGGCGGCGAGGGCAAGGAGAGGAACCGAAAGGAGTCGAGGCAAGCGACGCATGATCCCTCCTATGGATTCGTTTGGAGATGGGGGCCCAACCGGGAATTAGGCAACTCTACTCCCGGAGTTTGGAGAATTCAAACGAATTTCCTGTCGATCTCGAAAATGAAACCCATGCGGCCTTCTCGCGAGACATTGTTAGAGATGGTCGAGTGGCCGGGCGCCATTGCTGGCGCCCAGCCCTCTAAGAACCGGACTTGAAGGTTTCCCATTCATCCGGCTCGAGCACCCAAAAACGCCCCCCCCCTGAAAAAACGAGGACGCGGCCGATTCCGAACGAATCAGACCTACTCGATACTGACTTGCTGCCGATTCGCGCGGCGGTGGAAAATCCACCGGTCGGGTGTGAAGCTGCACCAACGGGTTGCCCCGTCGTCATTTGCTTTGCTTCATACATCGGTTCCTCAAGGGTTCTCGAGCTGAGTACCAACAGGAAGTCAGCTCCGTTTCCGGCGAGGTGATGTTGTCTCCCTGAGGCGACGCAACCTCTACCTGCCCGATTACAGGGCAGCCTTCGCTTGCTCCCATTTCCGTTACCCGCATCGCCATCGGTGCCATCTTGCAATGGACGTTCCCCTTGCGAGGAGCGCTACGGGCTTACCCTGTTCCGCTGAAATGACGCGATCGGTTAGATCTGCTCTATACGCCGGCAAGTGTTGATTACCCATGACAGAGAAACCGGAAGCCTCTGTGCTCACTGCAAGAAGAACCGCGCAGCATGTTAGGCTCTCTTCGGCTGACGACGCTTGCGAGCATTTGTATATTCTGATCGTACGATCAAGCCTAGCCTGGTTAATTCATCAGAGGCGAGAATCGTAGCGCAGAAAGCGCATTGATGACGGAGAAAAGGATCGCGCTCGGTGGTCGACCTTTAAGTAGGTGTGCGTTGCCGTTGTTTTGACCTCACCGACTGTTTTTCGAGACAGCTCCGCTTGGTTCTCCGAGAATGTATTGTCGAACCGGCGAGACAATCTAAGAGGAGTTGCAGGCGGTTTGGAAGAGAAGCTGAAAAGGCCAGCCGCTGGCCAGGTGAATACGGATGCAACGAGCTGTTTTGCGGATGCGCGCCCCGATCTTGAACAGCTGAATGCGCAGCGTTTCGATTTGTGCGGAGCGCATCGACAAAGGTAGCTGCAAACGAAACAGATTGACGAGGTTGTAGGCGAAACTGTGCAACAACAGGCGGAAAGCATTGGCTCGGAAGCGGTGACAGCTCAGGCGGTCCGCGGCAAAACCATTCTTGAATTCTTCAATGCGGTTCTCACACTCCCCACGATCGTTATAGAAGGCAAAAACGGAACGGCTGCGGCCTTTCAAGTTGGTGACCAGAAAGCGTAGGTTAGTTCCAGATTGGGTGTGTTCGGCCTTGTAGCAGATGCGCCGCTGATGCGACCAGCTGTAAGCGCGATAGCGAAAGCTGGAAAAGGACCGTTGCGGTTGGCCGGTGCGACGATAACGTCGGGCGAGACGACGCTGCAGCCGCTGCGCTTTCTCTTGCAACCGTGAGTTGGCAGCTATGCCGATGGCGTACTGGATGCCGAAAAACTCGCAGAATTCATAAAGCAGTGGCAGAGCAAACCCGGCGTCAGCGCGTAGTTTGATGCGGGCTTTGGGAAACTCTCTCTGCAGTCGTGGGACGATGCGTAACAGCAGGGGGATAATGCGGGCATGACCAGGGACCGTGCCCGCTCGCAATCGCGCCGCCAACAAACAACCGGTGTGACGCTCAAAGATCAGCAAGGGGTGATACATGTGCTGGTCATAACCACCATTGAAGAAACTGAGCTGCTGTTGCCCGTAGGTTGGATCGTCGGTGGAATCGACATCCAGCAGGATCTCTCCTCGTTGGCGGACTTGTTTCCCGCAGATCTGCACAAACCAATCGAGCAGAGCATCCTGCAGCTTGAGGAGATCGCGAGGCGCGGGCGAGTTCTCCCAACGGCTGACGGTCGGTTGTGATCCGAGAGGCGCACCCAGCGGTTGATCGGCAAGAATTTGAAAGGCCGGATCGTGACGCAAGCGATCCGCGTCGTTGGCGTCCTCATAGCCAGCGATGATCTGGTAGAGGCGTTGACGGAACAACGACAACACGGAATGACGTACACGTTCCTCTTCGCGAGGATCACAGACGCGTTCTGCCAGCCCGTGAGTAAGACCATAACGCTGATCAAAAGCCCGCAAAGGTAGCAGGCCGGCATCACTGGTGATCTGACCACCAGAAAAATCAGCTCGAATGGGTTGATGTCGGTAGAAGGAAAAGGACAGCTGTGGTATACAACAAGATGTCATCTCTGGGATGCTCCGAAAGGGAATGCCGGGTTCGCCAAAACCCAGTGTTCATCACTCCTTTTAGAGCATCCTTTCTTTTTTCACCAGTAAAATCGTGAATAATCCAGGCTAGGCCCGCTCCACCTCATGCTGGCAGATACACCGTGGCCTCGCGGTTTCGGTGCCGCTCTTGCGAGCGTGGATACATTTCTCCAAGGGCTCCAGAACAGTTCGTTACCTCCCCGCTCTGCCTTGTAGGCTACGTGCGATGGGGCGCACGGTCTGATCGAGTTCCTCCTCTCCAGACAATCATTTTCAGCAGCTTTACAGGTCGCACTCCGGTTATCCGACTTACCAAGACTTGACTGACGGGCGCCCCAGCTCCTAGCATCCTCTGCATTTTGGAGAGCTAGATATTCTGAGCATTCGGTACCACTCAGCAAAGGAGTCTCATGCAACGACGTTCTTTTCTCCGAGCTATTTCTTCGGTCGTGCCTGCCGCTGGTCTTCAGCAAATCCTCGCACGTCAAGTGGAAGCGCAGTCCGCCGCACCGACCCCCTCGAGCGAACTTCACGTCGTCGGCGCTGGCAACGACCGATTTGGCCAGCCCCATACCTTGGGTTTCAGCTCCTCGCTCCTTTTCAAAATTGCTGGCAGTGACACCAACGGCGGCCTCTTTATCGTTGAGCACGCGCATCTCCAGCCCGGCGGCCCTCCGCTTCACCGCTTTTCGTTGGGACTCCATGACGCGAGATAGTTTGTCAGCACTGGACACAGAATTTGAGCCACTTTCTCTGCTGACGTAAGTGCCCCGTTTGCTCAATTCCTCGCTGTGCTTCACGCTCGGTTCTCTTGGAGACTTCCGTGCCCGTGCCGGAAGACGTGCATACAAGCCGAGCGCCGCACAAAAATCAATCGCTGCTCGAAAGCCGGACAGGTTTTGCAAGGATACGCCCGCTATGGGAATAATCGGCGGAACTCCAAAACACGAATGCGGAAATATGATAACTTCAGCAAAGGTTTAGTCAGCTAAACCAAGCGAGTGCCCAGTGCAAAGTCCACCGCCATCTTTAGGGGACGCCTACGGCTCCATTTCTCGCCTGTCGCTACGCCTCGGTTCCTGGCTGCTGTTTGCGGCATCCAGCGCCCTCTTCGTTGTCGTAATCTCGACACCACGACTGCATTTTAACTCTCCCCTTCGAATGGCACTGTTGGGCACTCTGGTCGGTGCCATCGCTCTCCAACTGCGTTATTTCCTACGTGAACGTGAGTATCACCGAGAAGCAGTGTCCGCGTTTCAAACGGCCGATCGTGAGTTTCGCTCCGTCTTTGAGCATGCACTCGATGCCATCGTGATTGTGAACGGCGACGGAATTTGCCTCAACTCCAATCCCGCAACGTTTGCCCTATTGGGGTTGCCCAGAGCCGCACTCATCGGGCACCCGATTCGGGATTTCTACCGGGATCCCCAGCAATTTGACAGAAATTGGCGATCCTTCCTGAGCGTTAAGTATCAACGTGGACAGGCGGAGCTCATTCGAGATGATCAAACCACTCTCTATGTGTCTTATACCGCCGCTGCAAACTACCTGCCCGGGCGGCACGTCCTCATTCTTTGCGACACCACCCAGCGAAAGCTTGCCGAGACTTCTCTCCTGGACAGTCAGTTGCGCTTCGAGCAAATGGCCGATCGAATCCAGGAAGTATTCTGGATGATGGACGCTCAAACGAAGGAGGTCAAATATGTAAATCCGGCTTACGAGACCATCACCGGACGGACGGTTGATTCGCTCTACGAAAACCCGCTCTCCTATCTAGAACTAATCCACGGTGAGGATCGAGGTCAGATTCTGGCCAAGCTGGACGACGCCGTCTCCACTGGCTCGTTCGACGAAGAATTCCGGATCATTAGGACTAACGGTGAGCTTCGCTGGGTTTCGGTAAAGGCTTTGCTTGTCCGTGATTCGGGACAAGCCCTGTGCTGGCTCATCGGCACTGCCCAGGACGTAACAGCACGAAAACACGCGGAAATGGAGAGCGGCGCACATCTTGCCGCGGCAGAGGCCGCCCGCGCCGAAACGAACGCACTTCGAAAATCTACGCTCGCATTGTCCCAAAACGTCGCAATGGACACCGTGCTCGACACGCTTCTTGCTTGCCTTCTGGATCTCGTGCCCTATTCCTCGGCATCTGTGCTCCTCGTCGAAGAAGGGGCCGATCTCTTTTTGGCCAGAGTGGCGCCGAAAAGCTCTGTTAAGCGGAGCATCGTGACTTTGACCTTGAAGGAGCAGCCCCTTTTGCAAACTATCGTTCGGGAGCACAAGAGTCTTTCCATACCGGACACTCACACAGAACTGAACTGGACAAACCATCGAGCCTTCGCCGGAATGCGCGCGTGGCTAGGCGTGCCGCTTATGGCTTCCGGCGAAGTCTTGGGTGTACTTTCTGTTGGCTCGAGTGATGCGCACAAATTCACCACGGAGCACTTTCGCCTCGCGAAGTCGCTTGCTATCCCTGCCGCAGTGGCCATTCGTAACGCGCGGCTATACGAACGCGCTGAAATCTACGCCGCGGAGCTCCGGTGTCGCCTTCAGGAGATCGATGACTCAGGTGACATCGCTAGCACTCCGGGAGCGCGCAAAAGCAGCCGTTCATAGGCTCCTCCCGGTCGAAAGCGCGATTCGCAGCTGTGTTTCATTTTCTAGCCCGCGTAAATTCCGCTCCGAGTGAATGCTCTCATCGCAAATCGTCACGGCGCTTCGGCATTGCTCCGATTGACTCCACCGCACCGGGACCTGACTTCGGTACGCCACCTATTCCCGCCTTCCTTTTCTTGGACACCTGCTTCGAGCTAAGTCCTGCGCCGCTGCAGCTTCGCGGCTTCTGCTTTCTCGGTTCCGCCCTAGAACCGTTGGGTTCCCTCCGAGAATGCAGCCGCTCGCTTTGGGAGCAGTAGCCCTCGCCTTTGGGTGCCTCAAGAAAATGAGGCAGAAATAGGAGAACAAAATGTCTTACCTCAATGCAGTAACCCTAATCGGATTCGTCGGGGCCGATCCGGAGCAACGCCAAGCGCGCAGCAACGGTTCGAAATTCACCGTACTGTCCGTAGCTACCCAGCGCTCCTGGAAGAATACGGAAGACGAATGGGTCTCGAAGACCGAGTGGCATCGCATCTCGATCTTCCGCCCTCGCCTCGCCGAATACGTCCTCACGGCCATCAAGAAGGGCGCGCACATCCTCGTTGAAGCAGCCTTGTCAGCTCAACCTACGATCAGCCGAACGCCAAAGGCAAGAAAGCCACGGCCAAAAAAGTGGTCTTGTGGACCATCCGCGCCGATGTCATCCGCAAGCTGGATCGGTCGAAAATTGAGCCGGAAGCAACCAGCGCGCAGTCCAGCGAAACTCCGGCTTCCGACGCGCCGCCGTTCTGAAAATTGAGTCGCTAAGGGGCTCTGGCTCTGCCGGAGCCCTTTTTGTTTGCGGAACGGCAGACGGCTTGTTGCACCACACCAGTCGCGTCATGCGAATTTTCGGTTGTCCACGATCGTGGACAACTTTCGAAACTCCACACGAACGCGCACCCTAGTGCCAACTATTGGGACGCCGTCATCTTTGTCCCCCGAACGGCAGTTCGAACCTCGGTAGGGGTTGTCCCCCTCTACCGTCACCTTTGTCATCTCTTGCGCTTGCGACAGGAGACGGTCATGAGCGAAAGGCCTAGTTGTCCCTGCCTCCTTTGCCGGATCGAAGAGAAACTCTTCAAAGAGATCGATTCGCCTATATCCCGAGAGAACTACGAGGTCTTGCACTCGGTTTCGCCACATCTTGCGGGTTTCCTGCAATCAGAACTCCTGCTTGCGCATCTTCGCGCCGGGCGCGGCGATGCCTCTTCCGATCAAATTCTTTTGGAACTCATGAAATGGTGCGATGTATTTCACGACGGCTTAGTGCCAAACCTCTTCCTCCTGGCTTTTCTTCCTATGCTGCACGCCACCGTGCGTCAAGTCACACGCCGCTACCCATCTCTGATGTGGGACGATGCGGCCCAGCAAGCCATTCTGGTCTTTCTGGAATTCCTGCACTCGACCCAGTTTCGCCGGCGGATTTCACATCTGGCTTTCGCGCTCGCACGTAGAGTCAAACGCAGGACACATGCGTGGGCGCGACAAGAAATCGCCTTCACCGATGCTCCCCCTTTGTCGATCTTGCACGCGGGCTTCGATGAAAATCCTTTCGAACGCCTTGTCCTCCTTCGCCATCTGCTCGACGGCGCCAGCGCTCGAGCAATCATCGATACGGCCGATGTGCAATTGCTTGTTCAGATCAAGCTCGACGGAGAGCCCGGCGAAGTCTTCTATGAAGAACTGGGTCTCACTCCAAATGCCGTCCGGCAACGTGTGAAACGCCTTTTGGCAAAGCTACGGCGCATGGCGGCTACAAAACCGGGCACTCCAAACCCGCGGGGGAATTCGAAGTGAACTTCATAACCGCAATTGTTCGTAAGTGTGTCGCGCCATGACGCAAATATATTTTTCGCCCTCGGCGACACATTTTCGGTTTCCGAAGCTGAATAGATAAATAGGGAGCGATCCTGCATCGACAATTGGCAGCTGCCGGAGCGACGGTTCCTACCGGGATGGCCTAGGTATCTTCGAACCCTTCGAAGTCCTTGACCCGCCCTGTAGCTTCTGCCCGCATGCGGCAGCCAGTCGCCGAGTTTCGCTCCAAATCTCGATTCGTGAGGCACCTGTGTCCGCAAAATTCTCGCGGTTTGGCCTAAGTATCTTCGTCCGAGCCCTAACTGCGCTTTTCATGATTCTGTTTCTTGTATCCGTCGCCTTTGCGCAAGCGAATTCTCCCTGGGAGAACGCGGCCAACGTTCTGCAACAGGCCTTCACCACCACCATCGCCCGGGGGCTATCCCTGGTAGCTATCGTGGTCTCCGGATTGACCTTCGCCTTTGGCGAGGGCGGCTCGAAGCGCGTTCTTGCAGGAGTTTTGTTTGGCGTCGGTATGGCTATTGCCGCCGTGAACTTTCTCGCCTGGCTATTCCCGTGAGCGCGGGCCCAGCTGGAGAAGGATTTGTGACTAGAAGAATCCATCTCGTCCTTCGCTCGGTGTCCCGGCCACTCACGATTCTGGGAGCGGAGCGAAAGCTGTTTTTCTTCGCCATGTGCGTCGGTGCTGGCGCCTTCAATCTGCTCGGCAGTTTGCGCGGCGGGCTGCTGATGTTCCTGCTGCTGTACGGACTGGCGCACTGGGCCACACGCACCGATCCGCAGATTCTGCGGCTACTGCTGGCGTCGGCGAGGCTCCGCACCCAATACGACCCGATGAAGTTTGCGCCGATCACGGTTCGCCGGAGGCCCAATGCTTAATCTGAAACGAATCGTCAAGAACTATGAGGAAGCCGGCGCACTGAATGCCCAGGTGAATCTGTATGGCTTCCTCGACGAGCAGGTTTTTCTCACCAAGTCCGGAGACTTGGGCGTGATTCTTGAAGTTCGCGGCGTGGACTACGAATGCCTGGACGGAGCCTCCGTCGATGCATTGACCAAGCGTCTGGAGTCGGCGCTCCGGCTGTTCGATGAGAACTATCGGATCTACCAGTATCTGTTCAAGCGCAACGACCCGAAGATCCCACACACGTTGTACGGAACTCCCGTGGTGGACGCCGCGATTGCCCATCGTGTGGCCTACCTTCAGGGCAAATCCAGTCGGCTGTTTTCTCTCTCGATCTACTATGTCGTCCTTTTCGAGGCCTCACGCACCGTCGGCAGCAGTCTCGCGGGCCGGACGAATCCGGAAATGGTGTTGGAGGAAGTTTGCGCTTGGTTTTCAACCGAAGCGCGCATCGTGCTGCTCGATCGGGAATTGATCAAGGCACGCTCCACGTTGCTGCAAAAGGTGGGTGGCTTTCTGCTCCAGGTCGCCGATTTTCTTCCTATTCGACTACTCGACAAACAGGATGCGTTTCGTGTCCTTACGCAAATTCTCAACTTTGCTCCCCAAAAGATTGAGTGTGCGCGGCTTAAGCACGACACCTTTCTTGATTATTTTGTCGGTGCTTCCCACGTGGAATGTCACCGCACGCATCTCCGCGTAGACGATTATTTCGTGAAGGTTCTCACGCTGAAAGAACCGTCCGCGCAGAGCTTCCCGCTTATTTTCAAGCAGCTCCTCGAGGTGCAAGCCAACTTCTACGTGGTGACGGAGTGGAAAAAAGAAGACTCGGGAAAGACGCGGCGTGCCATCCAAGCCAAGCGCCGCCACTTTCACAACACCAAACGCTCGTTCTTCAGTCAAGTCAACCTAAACGATGCTCCCCAGCAGGATATATTGCTCGACGATTGGAAAGAGTCCCGGGTCCGCGAACTGGGCGAAGGCATCAGGGAGATCGAGCTCCACGGCAACTACTTCGGGCAGTTTTCGCTCACGATCGTCATCTACGACCTAGATCCCGCCGCCGCGCAGCGCACCGCCGCCGAGTTCTACAAAGTATTCAGCATCCATGACGCCGAGCTGCACGACGAGCGCTACAACCTGTTAAATGCATTTCTCGCCGCGGTTCCCGGCAACCATGCCAGGAACCTGCGATCCCTGTATTTGCTGAACACCAACTACGCCGACTACTCGTTTCTATTTACGCTCTCCTGCGGCGAAACCCGCAATGCCCATCTCCGGCAGGAGTATCTCGCGGTCCTCGAAACCTGCCACAACACTCCTTACTTTCTGAATCTCCATTACCAGGACGTCGCGCACACCATGATTCTCGGCCGCACCGGAGCCGGAAAGTCCTTTTTGCTGAACTTCCTGATCACCAATCTCCAGAAGTATGACCCGCACACCTTCATTTTCGATCTCGGAGGCAGCTTTGAAAGCCTCACGCATCTTTTTGCCGGTTCCTACGTCTCGGCTGGGCTCGAATCCGAAGGCTTTTCGATCAATCCGTTCTCCCTGCCGCCAACCAAGGAGAATCTTGACTTCTTGGCTTTGCTTGTGAAAGTCCTGCTGCAAGGCAAGGGCACGTTCGAGCTCGACCCTGTCGCCGATCGCGATATTTACGAACAGATTGAGAACTTGTATGCCGTGGATCCGGAACTGCGAAGGCTCGGAGTCCTCGCGAACACTTTGCCCCAGACGCTTTCTGCGCGCCTCGCCAAATGGGTCCGTGGAGGTCAGTTCGGGTTCTTGTTCGACAACGCGGAAGACACGGTTTCTTTCTCTCGGTTCCAGTGTTTCGACTTTCAGAAGATGAGTCAGTACCCGGACCTTCTCGAACCGCTGCTCTTCTATATCCTCCATCGCGCCAATGCCGTGATCCGAGACCCCGTTCGTTCGACTTCGTTCAAAGCTTTCTTCATCGACGAAGCCTGGGTCTTCCTCAAGAATCCGGCCATCCAGCGCTACATCGTCCAGGCGTTCAAGACCTGGCGCAAGCACAACGCGGCCATGATCCTGTCCACGCAATCGCTCGACGATTTGCGTCGCTCCGAACTACTCGACGTCATTCTCGAAACCGCAGCCACCAAAATCTTTTTGGCCAACCCGGACATGGACCGCGAGCTGTACCGCAAGCAGTTTCACTTGAACGAAACCGAAACCGCCTTGATCGCCGGACTCATTCCCAAGCAACAGTTCCTCATCAAGACCCCGGAGTTGGCCAAGGTTGCCAATCTCACCGTGGATCCGAAGAGCTACTGGCTCTACACCAACGATCCCTACGACAACCGCAAGCGCCGGGAAGCCTTCGAGGCCTTCGGCTTTGCCAAAGGTCTGGAAGTATTGGCCGGAGCGCAACCGTGACCTCGACGTGCGCATCCGCGCCCGCGGTGGCAGAGGTTGTTCACGGTGTCGGCTCGTTCATTTTCTTTTCAAGAGACATTTCCTGAGGAGCGAAACATGCAAATACACGTCGATCCTACTTCCCGGCGGAGCATTATCTGCCTCCTGGCGCTTGCTGTTCTTTCGGTTGTCAGCGGCCTGAACGTTTTCGCGCGAGCCGCAGGCGACGGCGCACGCGTCGTCAAGTACGGCAGGGAAGACGTTATCGCCGTGCGCGCCAAGCTCCGCTTTTCGACGCTGATCGTTCTTCCCGAGAACGAAGAGATTCTCGATTTCACCACTGGGGATAAAGAATTCTGGATCATCAATGGCGCCCACAACCTGTGTTACGTGCATCCGGCCAAGGCTGGCATTCGCAGCAATCTCAACCTCATCACCGCCACCGGCCATGTCTATTCTTTCGGGCTCACCGAAATCAGCAATCAGGCCGGCGTCGAACCCGACCTCAAGCTCTTTGTCGAACCCAAGGAAGACTCCGGTCCTTCCGCTCTGCAAGGGTACGTGCGTGCCGCCGACGCGGAAGCCTACAAGAAAGAACTCGAAACGCTTCGAGCCCAGATCGGCGAGCAGATTCGAGCGGCACATGCGCAAGTCGCCGAAGAACAGAATCGATTCCGTTTCGAGTACGCGAGAAAACTGCAGTTCGACTACATGGTCGACTCCCGCGGCGCGCGCGAGCCGTTTCTGGTTTCGCTCGTCTACCACGACGACGCGTTCACCTTCATTCGGTGCGCGGCTCGAGAAAAGCCCGCTCTCTATGAAGTGAAAGACGGAAAGCCCAATTTGATTTCGTTTCAACTGGAGAACGGTGTGTACATCGTTCCCAAAATCCTCGATAGCGGATACCTCGCCATAGGCCGAAAAAAACTCGCGTTTGCGCGGCGTACGGACGGCAAGTAAGCGAAACCGCCATGAACGAACCCATCCAAGACAAAACTGCTAAGCCTGCCGGCCTGCTCCCCAAGAACGTGCAGTCCTGGCTCATCGTCGGCCTCGCCGTATTGATGGTCCTGATCATGTGGCTCACCGGCGGTAAGCGGCCTACGCCCGCTTCAAAGGGCGCCGACTCGTTCGGCCAATCCGCCGCTCCCGTTGAAGTGAACGAGGCCAAGATCACCGACCTACAAAGCCGCATTCAGCAGCTACAGCGCGAACAGACCGTCGCGCAAAGTGCTCTCGCTCAAAGCCGCTCCGTCACCAACCCGGCGGCGAATTCTGCGACGAGTGGCTCCAATGCTTCCGCGGGAAGCGGCGAACGCGCCGAGGATGTGATTCAGGCGGAGCGCAAGAAGCGCGAATACCTGTCGTTGTTCACCTCCAACGTCGCCGTGACCTACCGCAAAAATCCTGTTGGGGCTGGCCCTGCGGAGCCAACCTCCGCGGGACCGGAATCGAGGCCCTCACTGGCGGCTCCGCCCTCGTTCGAGAATCCGCAAATCATGGAGCTTCTGAAACAGATGCAACCGGCTCCTTCTTCACCTATGCCCCAGATTTCTTTCGTTCCGACCACGCCGCGCAGCACATCGCCGGGAACCGCGGATCCTAATCATGATGCCAAACAGGTTGCCCACTCCGACGCTCCCACCGCGTCAGGGAAGACGTTCGTACTGTTTGAAGGCACCGTCCTGGAGTCCGTTCTCGTCAACCGCCTCGATGGAGCGATGTCGGGCCCCGTCGAATGCCTGGTGACCAACGATGTCTTTTCCCACGACCGCCAGCGCGTACTAATTCCCTCCGGCAGCAAGGTCCTCGGCGAGACACGAAGGGTGGAAGCATTCGGTCAAGCGCGGCTTGCCGTAGCCTTTCACCGTTTGATCATGCCCGACGGATATTCCGTCAGCCTCGACCAGTTCAAAGGCCTCAATCAGATTGGCGATGCAGGATTACGTGACCAGGTGAATAACCACTACGCCCGCATTTTTGGCGCATCCCTCGCACTCGGTGTCATCGGAGCGGCCGGTGAGGTGGGAACCGGAGGCGTACTCACCCAGTCCGGTACCGATCGCCTTCGCGAAGGATTCGGACAGAGCCTCGCGCAGTCCTCCCAGCAGATTCTCGACCGTTTCCTCAACCTGCTGCCCACCATCACGATCCGTGAAGGACATCGCGTCAAGATCTATCTGTCCGGGGATTTGACTCTTCCTGACTATTCCAATCACAGCCTGCCTTCCGATCTTTGAGTACGAAAGGAACATTTTCCATGAAACGACGAATTCTTATTGCGCTTCTGTTAGCGAGTCTCTGTGTGGGAACGGCGTCCGCACAGTTGGGTCTGACAGTGTATGACCCAACGAACTACGCAAGCGCGCTGCTCCGTTATTTCGAGCTACAGCAACAGCTACTCCAGCTCACCAACAGTCTTGCCCTCGCACTGCAAATGGCGAAGAACCTTCAGAACATGCCGGCGCGGTACCAAGCTTTGTTTTCCCTCTGGCGCAACGGCGTGGCGCAAGACACCTACGGAAACACTGGCGACTGGGTGACCGGCATCAACTCGGGCCAAGTGCCCATCGTTAACGCCGGATACCAGCGGGCCACCACGCAACTCCTTCCCTACGACGAGGGCACTCTCGCGGTCATGACCCCGGATGAACTGGCACGGGTCGAGTCGCAGTATGCCTCGGTCGAACTCTCCGATGGCGCGAATGTAACGGCCATGGCCACGCTCGGAGCCATTCGCAACAACGCCGCGAATCTCGAGACACAGATCGGCAACCTCGAACAGGACTCCCTATCCGGGGACCCGAACCTCAATACCGAAGTGTCGGTCCTAAACAAGATCAACAACGCAGATGTTCTGAACCTGCGGTCGGTGCAGGACACCAACAAACTCTTAGCCTCGCTGCTCGAACTCCAAACCGTCGCCGCCAAGCAGCAGCGTGAGGCCACCACCAATGCCATCAACGCGGATATCGCCCGCCGCGCAACCCTCGCCGGCAATCTCGCGCAGGTCACGGCGACGATTACCGATTCTCTCCAGAACTTCCGGATGCCGTAAGCCGCCGCGGAAGATTCCTAGGCCGAAGGAGGCCGAGTTCTCATGGTCACCGACTACTTCCAATTCATTTTCCAGGCCATCGGCAATCTGCTGACCGAGAATCTGGGCTTCTTCGATGCCATGGGGCAAAACCTGTTCCGTACCTTTGCCACCATTCTGGTTGTCTGGTACGGCGTCAAATCCGCACTCGCCGCCGGGGGCGGCAAGCATCCGTTCCAGTTCGATAATTTCGCCAGTCTTCTCCTCACCGTCAGCTTCGGCTTCGCCATGGTCAATTACTACACCGCTCCGATTCCCGGCATTGGCTCGAGCTTCCACAACCTGGTCACCAACGAATCTCAGTTTCTCGCCAACAAGATCAATCAGACGGAGCTGCAAACGGTCATCGAACACGTGAACGACTTCGAGGCGCGCATGGATGCGCCCGGCGTCACCGATTTGCTCGGAACGCTCTTCTACGCGGTGGTGATCATTTTGCTCGCGGCTGCGCAGGCCGTGGCGATTGTGGTCATCGCCTACGGCTTCATCGCCACCGCCGTATGCGTGCTCCTCGGCCCCGTCTTCATTCCGTTCTTCATCGTGCCCAAACTCGAATGGTTGTTCTGGGGATGGCTCCGCTGCTTTGTGCAGTACGCGTTCTATCAAGTCATTGCGGCAGCCGTCGTCTTCATCATCGGCAACCTGATCCTGGGCATCCTCGGCCTGCAGCCGGTCGGGGCTATCTCGACCGTGCAGCTCATCGAAGAGTTCCCGGTCCTGTTCATCACGTTCCTGGCTTCGATCTACGCTCTGTTGAAGGTTCCCGCTCTCACCAACCACATCTTCAGCGGCACGGCTGGAGGCTCCTCGGCCGGATTGCTGGGAAGTCTTGTGCCATGAGCGACCGCAGCTTTCAGGACGCCAAGCGTCTGTACCTCGAACAGTATGGCGACCCCATGGTGACCAATACCTACTTGAAGATCGCGCTTGTGCTGGTGTCGCTGGTGGCCGTGGGTCTGGCGCTGGTCGACCTGCGCACCCTTCGCACGTTTCAGAATTTCCGGCCTTTGGTCATCCGCATCGATGACGTCGGCCGGGCCGAGGCCATCAACTATCACAATCTGGAATATCAACCGCAGGATGCCGAAGCGAAGTATTTCTTGTCGCAGTTCTCGACCCTCTACTACCGGCGGAACCGCTACACCATTCAGAACGATTTCTCGAAGGCCTTGTATTTCCTCGACGGCAAACTGGCCGATGGCATTCTCGATGCGTACCGCAAGGACGACATCCTTCGCAAATTCCTCACCAATTCCGCCGCACCCGAGATCGATGTCGACGTCAAGAAAGTCGCGTTGGACGAGATGCAAAATCCACCGTACCGCGCGCGCGTCGACTTCTATTTGGTGTACTACTCGCCTTCCGATCACAGCGAACTCAAGCGGGACCTCTATACCGCTAACTTCGTCTTCGTGTTCAAAACCCATGTCGCCAATGAACTGATTCCTATCAATCCCCTGGGCCTGACTATCACCTACTTCCGCGAGGATCAGGCCTTCAAATGAAACGGTCGCCGAAAGCGGGAACCAACGCAATCACGGGCGGCTGCCTGGCAACCTCGGCCCAACCTCCGCGCGCCACTTCTTCTTCCCCCTCGCGACTGCCTCCTGCCCTGACGCCACAGCCCATCCCACTCTCTTTCGCCCTCAGAAAAAACGGCACGCGTCAGGAGAGCCTCGGTTGCTGCGGACTCCCGCCCGTTCTGTTCGAAAAAACGATATTGGGAGAACGGAATCAGACCTTTGTGAAAGTGGGCCAAAGATGATCGCCAACGCGCTCCTGCTCACCATTGCCCTCCTGCTCGCTTACATGTTCTGGCTCATGGATCAGTTGAAGTTCATGGCGCCCTACAAGAACGTTCTCATTCATGCGTACGGCTCGCTCGTTCTGCTCAGTAGTGTTGTGTTGTTCCTCAACGTGTTTGGTGCCGTATTGCTGCTGCAGCGGAAGTTCTTCTTGAAGGATACCGGGCGAAAACTTTCCCACCTCGACCAGCAGTTTCAGGTCGGGCAGATCGAGCTGCCCATAGCTCCAGACGGCGACGAGAAGGAGTGACATGTCGCGCGACACCTTCTCGTTCGATGGGCACCGACCGTCCGAAGACCCCTTGGGACCCGAGCGGGAACCGTCGAACGAGGCGCGCCGACGGGAAGGGCAGGAGGCTGAGGATGGACCGGAAATACCTACTCCGGAGGTTCGCCAGCCTCCCTCTCTGATGCCCGAGCGGGAGGATTCCCCGCGCGCTTATCTGCTTCGTGACCGCACGTTCCTGCTTCGCGAATCCGAACTCCTCACGATGACCGAGCTTGGCAAGTTCCGTGTCGTGGTAGCCGCGGATCTGGCGCGCTTTGCCTATGCATCCGATAACGCTCGCATGGAGCGGGATGTGCGGCGCCTCAAGGACCAAGGCCTTGTCTCCGAGCGCACACTCGCCACCTCGGGACGAAAAACCCTCCGGGTGCTGACGCTAACAAAAACAGGGAAGCGCCTGGTGCAAAACACGCGCCGTGTTCCGGAAGAGCAACGGCTCTATCACGGCATCGTGAAACCTCGCGAAGCCAAGCACGACGCCGAACTCTACCGCCTCTTTCACACAGAGGCCGCCCGTATCGAAAGCGCCGACGGCAAACCCCTTCGCGTTCTGCTCGATTACGAATTGAAACGCAATCTGAATCGCGACCGCGCGAAGTTGGGAGAAAAGAAGAAAAATCCGCAGGAGATCGAACGCCTTGCCGAGAGACATGGACTCGTTGTGGTGGACGGAAAGATTCCGCTGCCGGATATGCGCATCGAGTACCAGACGGCGGATCTGGAGCTTAAACGAGTCGACCTCGAATTGGCCACGCGACACTACCGCCCCCGGGGCGTTGCCGAGAAAGCCAAAGCCGGCTTTTCTCTGTACTGCCATCGCGAAGATGCTGCCCGTCTCCGACGCATTCTCGATGACCAAGAACTCACCGCCAGGATTCTTGCTCTATGACCGTTTCCCCGGCTCATATCGAGACCCTTCAATCCTTCGGATACACGCCGCAGGAGGCCCACTTCCTCTATCTCGTGGCCACGCATTCTGGCTACTTCATGGCCCGCCAGTTTCTGTCGTTCACCGGCGCGCATTGGGGCAAGCGCACGACGCTGTTCTGGACCAAACTCCAGGCCAGCAAACACGCCCGGACCGAATGCTTCCCCAAGCACGGCGTCGTCTATCACGTTTTCGCCCGGAAGCTCTACCGGCATCTCGGACGCGAGAACCTCCGCAACCGGCGCGAGCACGAAGTGGAATATGTCCAACGACGCCTCGCCATGCTCGATTTCGTCCTCAGCCATCTCGACTTGGACTATCTCGAAACCGAGCCGGAAAAATGCGCCTATTTTGAGCAGACCCTCGGCATTCCATCCCACTATTTCCCATCGAAGACCTACCACGGACAGCCGGAGTCCCAACCTACTGTCCGCTACTTCGTCGACCGCTTTCCCATGTACGTCGATCATGCAGCGTCCCCGCTTGTGGTCACCTTGTCCTACATTCAGCCGGCCGAAGCCAACTTGACCGACTTCGTTCGGCATCTCCAGACGTACCTGCCCCTCTTCCGACAGCTGTCGGAATTCCGTTTTCTCTACCTCGCACGCTGCGATTCGCACTTCGACAAGGCCCGGGAAATCTTCGATTCGCTGGTAACCATTCCGCTGGGTTCCAACCCGGCTGACGACCTCCTCAGGTACTTCGCTATCCGCAAGGACTGGGACAACCGCCAGTACAGCTCGCTTAGCGAAAGCGATCTCATCTTTCGCAACCTGTCCAAACAACGATTTAGTGCGCCGCGCTTCGAACACCTGTATCGCGGGTGGAAAGCGAACCGAATTTCCGAGACCCAAGTCCGCGAGGAGTTCCAGAGCAACGGCACGTATCACGCTGTTCGGTTCGAGCCACAGCTTCTGAAGGGCGTCGGCCTGGCTCGCGGTGAAGCTGAGGAAGAACGGTGAAGAACGTAAGAAATACACCCTCGTCTTCACGAGTTTCTGCACTTTGGGGCCGAAGCATTTGTCCGGAACTAAGGAGAATCGGCGAAAACACCAAGTGAAAACCCGCCGCGAAAAAAACACCAAATCGGGCGGCACGAATAGCCGTGCCGGGTGTTTTTTCCGCGGCGCAGCAAGAAGTTCGGAAACATCCCAGAAAGGACAAAAGTCATGCCACTGATTAAGAAAGCGCCAGCCATCGTAACGCTAGAGGTGAAAGTCGAAGAGCCGGTCAAGCAACTGCTCGAGGACTACGCGCGGTTCATCGAAAGCAGCCCAGACCACGTGGTCAACTCCGTCATCAAGAGGAACCTCTGGCGCGATCAGGACTATCGCAAGTGGAGAGAGCAACGTCGCGCGCAGTCGCCGGACTCTCCCAAGAGCGTAGCCTCTCCACGGGGATAGCGCGATGTTTCGCCGAATCCTTGACTCGCGAAGCTTCGTCGCGGCGCTGCTGGCGATGGCCACGGGACTCGTGCTGTTTTATCGAGTTCCATTTCCCGAGAACCAAGTCTTCTTGAAGGTCATCGCTCTGCGCGCGCCCCTCGCGCTTCACAGCTTCGAGTACCTCTATTGGATGTGCCTGTTTTCAACGCCGTACATTGCATATGCCGGCGCCTTCTCGGTCCTTTACACCTTTACTTTGAAGCTCGGACGAAGAATCGCTCCTGGCCGCCTGCCGGCCTATCCCGACCCCCGCAAGCGCGATCGGCTTTTTGTGGTGCTGGGCGAGGTGCACAATCCCCGAAAACTTGGTCCGTCAAGGTCGCCCTGGTGGCTCACTGTACCGGAGCGCGGACTGTTTACCGGCATCGCGGTCTTCGGGGCCGTAGGCAGTGGCAAGACGTCCTCGTGCCTCTACCCGTTTGCCGAACAAATTCTTTCCTACAAAGCCCTTAATAAGGATGAGCGAATCGGAGGCCTCGTGCTGGAGGTCAAGGGTGACTTCTGCAAGCGAGTAAAGGAGATCTTGGAGCGTCATGGCCGCGGCGAAGACTACATCGAAATCTGCCTCGATTCGGAATACCGCTACAATCCGCTGCACAACGATCTCGACGCATATGCATTGGCCTTCAGCATCGCGTCCCTTCTCAACAACTTGTTTGGGCGCGGCAAAGAACCCTTCTGGCAGCAGGCCTATACCAACCTCGTGAAGTTCATCATCCTTCTATATAAGGTCGCGTACGGCTACGTCACGCTCTTCGATGTCTACCACTGCGCCATCTCTCCGCCGTTCCTCGAACAGCGCATTTACGAAGCGGAAGAGATCATCCTGGGGCGGCACTCGATCGCGCTGACACCGAAGATGTATGGGGACCGCATCGAAGAATTGGCTGGCCTTGGTTTCGTTCATGACGCGAAAGAAGACCGCTACCTCGCGCCGGCGACGCCCGAGCTTCGCCAGACGCTTCGGAAACGCGGCATTCCGTATGAGTCCCGGTCACTGCTCGACCCATCCCAAGCCGACCCGGAAAAGCTCGACCAACTGCAAGCCGTGAAGCGCTGGCATGATGAGGATTGGCGAAGGATTGAGCCCAAACTACGCACCTCGATTGTCGAAGGCATTTCGGTATTCCTTTCTTTGTTTGACGACAGCCCCAAGGTGAAAAAGGTTTTCTGCCCGAAGGCCGAGTGCTACGACCCTCAAAAGAATATAGGGAATCAGTACGGAAAACCGTTGCCCTCCTTCTCCTGGCTGATTGAGCAGGGCAAGATCTGCGCTCTCAGCTTTCCGATTGGAATGAACCCGGGCCTCGCCAAGGCGCTGGGGGTCATGATGAAGCTCGATTTCGAACGCGCCGTGCTGAACCGTGTGCCGGAAATGGAAGCCCATCCCGAACGCCGTTTCCGGCAGGTTCTCTTTCTGTGCGACGAATACCAGCACTTCGCAACCGTCGGTGAAAGCGATCCCACGGGCGACGAGAAATTCTTCAGCCTTTCGCGACAGCCGAAGTGCATCCCCATCGTCGCCACACAAAGTATCAGCTCGCTGCGGTCTGCGTTGCCTGGCGACAGCTGGCGCACCCTTCTGCAGACGTTCCGCACCAAGATCTTCTTGTCACTCTCCGATGACTTCTCCGCAAAGACAGCGAGCGAACTGTGCGGACGCGAAGACCGGCTCAAGGTCAGCTATAACCTGTCCGAAAGCGGACATGATGCTCGCGTGAGCCTTCTGACCGGGAAGGCGCTTTCGCATCGGGCCAACATCACCGCCTCAAAGAGTTACAACACCCACACCGATTTCCGCTTCGATATGAAGACGTTTACGGAACTCCGCAACGCGCAATCGGTCACGATTGCCTACGACGGCCTCAACCCGATGCCGCCGATGTTTTGCTACTTAAAGCCTTACTACAACGATCCGAACAAATCGTACTTCGAGCAGCTCGAGGAAGGAGCCTTGTGAAGAACGGATTCGAAGTGATCCTTCCTTTTCTGAAGCCCATCGAACACCTCATTCTCGACGAGTCGATCAGCGAGGTCATGGTCAATGGCCCCGACCGCGTGTTCATCGAACGCGACGGCTATATCCAGCAAGTGCCAGGAATAGCCCTGGGCGAGCGCTCTCTGACGGTCGCCGTGAAGAACATCGCGCGGCGTCTGGGAGACGACATTTCGGAGTCCAAGCCCATTCTCGATTCTCGCTTGCCGGACGGCAGCCGCGTCGCTGCGGTGATTCCGCCCTGCAGCCTGTGCGGCGTGACATTGACGATTCGCAAGTTCAACTCCCGCCACTTCGACATCGAGGACCTGATCCGCAGTGGCACGCTTGACCGAGGGCTTGCCAACCAGCTCGAGGACTATCTGCTCCAACGCCGCAATTTGCTCATCTCCGGTGGAACCGGAACCGGCAAAACGACACTGCTAACAGCGCTTGGGAAATTCATTCCTGCCGACGAACGAATCCTCCTTATCGAGGATACTGCCGAGATTCAACTGGCCCATGAAAATCTCGTTCGTTTCGAAGCCAGGCGAGAGCACAACGGCACACCGGCAGTCTCGATTCGCGACCTGCTCAAAGCTGCCCTCCGCCATCGGCCGGACCGGATTCTGGTTGGCGAGGTCCGGGGCGGGGAAGCGTTCGATTTATTGCAGCTTCTGAATACGGGCCACTCAGGAACCATCTCGACAATTCACGCCAGCTCCGCAAAACAGGGGTTATCACGATTCACAAGCTGTGTTCTGCAAAGCGGCGTGGATCTCCCGTACCGCGCCATTAAGACCAATATCGGCGATTCACTCAACGTGGTGGTTCAGATCGAACGTCGTCCTGGACGACGCTTCATTTCCGAAGTTCTTGAAATCAACAGCTACGACCCCGACGCGGACCTTTTTGACTTCTGTGCGATCTATGCCGCCCCGAGAGAATGCACATGACAGCCGTCAATTCCTTCACACCAAAACAACTCTCGGCCGCGCAATACGTGTTGGCGCTGCATCAGCCGGAGGACCGCGTCGCCGTGCTCGTCCGCAACCGTGCCCGCGCACAAACCATCCAGCGCATCCTGCTCGCCGAAGACATTGCGAATCCTCGTTTTCAGGATTGGCTCAAAGAGCAGAACAATGCAGGCGCCGACGTCTTTCTCGGAATGAATCCCCTTCGGGCCAACAGCTTCGCGAGAACCAAGGAGAGCGTTCGCGAAATCCGTCATGTCTACCTCGATCTCGATGAGGATGCGCCAGCGTCGCTGCGCGCCATACGAACGGACGGCAATACCCCCGTTCCCACCTTTGTTCTCGATACCTCGCCTGAAAAGAACCAAGTGGTCTGGCGCGTGGACGGCCTCGACAGGGAACAGGCCGAATCTTTATTGCGTTCTCTCGCGAATCAATTTCAAGCAGACATCGCTGCCACTGATATTGCGCGTGTTCTGCGCATGCCTGGATTTACCAACCATAAGTACAACGCGGCATTTGTCGTGCGCGCAATCCAACAGTCAGATGCGATTTACCACCCGCGCGATTTCACGATTCACGAAGACTCGCCCGAGGCGCCGCGCCGTCTCTCGGACGGCCACAGCCCGCCCCGCCGACTACCCTCCGGCCATCGCAGCCAATCCGAAGCGGATTGGGCCTACGCCAAGCGTGCCCTCGCTCGTGGCGACAACCCGGAGCAAATCATCCAGCGGATCGCCGACTACAGGTCCGACGACAAAGCAGACCCGCTTTACTATGCGAGACATACAGTCGAAAAAGCTCAGGCGGATTCTCATCGAGACTGGCAACGCGATGCTTCCCAAACATCGCAGGATTTCAATCAGCGTACGGAATTTCGACCTCACGAAGCCATCACTGAGAAAGCTGAAGATCAGGGTATCGACCGAAAGTAAGACCAGTGCGTTCGACCCCATTGTCGTCTGGAACCAAAACCGATACCGTAGAAACGGTTACGGTGCCGAATCAACGAGACAGGAGATCAATGTCTCGCAGATCCGGACAACGTGGTTCTGTATATGTAAAAGGCTCGCAGTATATCGGCCGCTATCGGGCCGATGTGCCGGGCCAGAACAAAAGAGTCAGACGTACAGTGATAATCGGAAACATCAACCAGTTCACGCGCCCCAAAGCCGAACGATGGCTGTCGAAGTTCATCGAGGACGAGGGCATCAATGACGAGAGTCATCTTGCCCGCTCGCAATCGCCAGTCGTTACTTTTGGTCTGGCGGCCCGTGGGAACAATCTTCACCTGACCGTCAACAAGAAACGCTCGTCTCAACGCAGCATGTCTTGCGAGTTGAACAAGCACATCCTTCCCCATTTGGAGAACACTCCGCTCGAGGAGATTAGCTATCCCCTCATGCGAGGTTTGATTCAGACGTGGCAGCAAGAAGGCCTATCCCGCAAGTCGATCAAGAATCTCTTCGGTATCGTCCGCGCGATCTACAACTTTCAATTTGACGAAATGGCACAGAGTGGCAAACCCATTGTGTCGCCGTGGCTCGTCAAATGGAAAAAGGTCGCACCGCCCAAAAGCGTGCAACGGGATCGTCCGTACTTCACCGTTACACAAATGGTTGCCATTGTGAATGCCGCGAAGACCCAGCTGAATCGCGCGTTGTTCGCATTGGCCGCCGGCACGGGGGCACGGGCTGGAGAGCTTTTTGCGCTGAGAGTTGAGACGGATGTGAACTTGAATGAACAGATGATCACCATTCGGCGTTCAGTGTTCGAAGGAAAAGAAAACACGTCGAAGAGTGACACGGGTGATGAGGACAGAACCCGCACGGTGCCCATTGATGCGTCCGTAGCAATGGAGCTCAAGCAACATCTGCGGGGAAGAAGATACGGTTATCTCTTTGAAACTAGAAACGGCACACCGTTGCGTCTATCGAATGTGCTGGAGGACAAGCTTCAACCCGTCTTGCAGAAGCTGAAGCTCGTCGAACCCGGCATGGGGATGCACGCTTTTCGGCGAGGCCGGATTTCTCACCTTGTTTATTCCGGGGTGAGCCGTCAGGTCATCCGCGATTGGTGCGGACATTCTTCGGACAAGATGGTTGACCACTACACGAAGATGTTGCGCCAGCACTACGCACCCGAAATGGCGAAAGTGAAGCCGTTATTGGACCCAAGTTGGACCCCAATTGGACCTCCACTGGTAGAGAGGAGAGTGGCACGCTAGTGCATCGTGTTGTAAACTAAGGATCTAACTTGCCTGTTCCCCGGTAGCTCAATGGTAGAGCATTCGGCTGTTAACCGAAGGGTTGCTAGTTCGAATCTAGCCCGGGGAGCCAAATTCTCCTTCTCTTTCAATTAGTTACAAATGGCCCATTCTCGCGTTTAAGCTCTGGAGCTTCGAGTGTCATATTAGTGTCATGTAAAACGCGTCAGTGAACCGTGACGCGCCCGCCATACACTTTCTGATTGGCTTTCTCCATCGCTTCACGCACTTGCTCGACCATGCTGAGCTGGTAGATGCGTTTCGTCTCCGGGCTTGTATGACGCATGGCCCGTTCGATGACCGCATCCGGCGCAACCCAACTTAGCCGCGTACAAAAAGCATGCCGCAGGTTGTAGATCGGAAAATGCGGCACGCCTGCTCGCCTCAAGGTCGCACGCCAGGTGGTCTTCACGCTGCCGACTGGAGCTCCCGGTTTTCGCAGGCTTGGAAAGATGTACGGCGAATCCGAATGAGATTGGTCTTTCCATTTCTGCAAAACGCGAAATGCCAGATCGGTAAGTGGAAGAGGCTCCGAGGATCCCGGTGTCTTTACGTCGTTTCCGAAGTGGATAAGGCGATTCTCCCAGTCCACCTGGTCCCAACGAAGCCGGAACCCCTCGGTGTAGGTTCTTCCCCCTGTTTGCACGAGCAGAATAATGCCAACGCGAAGGTGGGGAGATGCCGCGTTCAAGATGCGGTTCTCCTGCTCCAGCGTGAGCATTTGTTTGGCCGGCCGTTCGCGCAGTTCGTTGAAATGCTTCACGGTGCGAGCGGGATTTTCGGGGATGTACTTGCGTTGAGCGGCAAGTTCCAGAACACACGTGAGGCACTCGAGTTCGCGATTCACGGTCGCACCCTTGAGCGTGCGGCCCTTGTAGCGAATGGAGGGCTGTTGCCGACGATGGTCGCGATATTCCTCAACCAGTCTTGCGGTGATGCGGGTCAGCACATGCTCTCCGAAGAACACCTTTAAGTGCTTGAGATAAGCCTGGTAGCCTTTAATCGTATTTTCGGAAATGGCTGCAAAGTGAGATTTCGCAAACTCCTTGCACATCTCCTCGAACGTGATTCGCTCGCCAGGCCAATCCAACTTGAACTTCCCCGAAGCAACTTCATTCTCGCGTGTCCTCCAAATCTTCGTCGCGAGGTTTTTCGAGGTTGTTCCCGTGGATTCAAAAACCTGCTCGCCGTCCGCCATGTACGTCATCCACCAGTACGGCGACCGACGTTTTTTGTAGAGTCCCAAACGACGCTCCTCTCAGTTGCCGGAGCCGAGCGTCGGCGCCATTATACCGCGAGCGCGGGAGCGTCGAGCGGGACGGATTTGTTGTTCTTTGAAGCGATCAAGTGAAGCGCGGCGGTATTCGAGCCGGTTACCAATCTTCCGGCATTCGATTCTCTGCTGTTCCGCGTAACGGTACAGGGTGCTCACAGCGACTCCGAGATAAGAGGCCGCTTCGACATGAGTCAGCCATGAATTGGATTGCGTTAGGGAAGTGATCGCCGGTTGGGCCAAATTAAGCGGAGCCTCACTCGCCGGACTCCTGACGATATCTTGTAGCAGGGCGATCAGCTTCTCGGCCTGTTCGACGGGCAGCACAAAACAGGCGACCAACATACCTGCTTGATAGTGCTCTTCGCGGTCAACGGAACCGGAGACTGCCTGGGTGCTGTCGAGCGGATTGTGAGATTGCTGGGCCGGAAGTGTCGTCGATTGCATGAGGGTCTCCATTCTCAAAAAGTCGCTAACGCTTGAAGTTTTTAATGTTTTAGCGGCTCGTTGGTAGGGTTTGGTTCAAGAGGCTCAGACGGGCGGACTTCCGCCTGCGCTCGATCGATCTCCGCACGTGCCTTCTGAACGGTGAGGCGTGCGTAGTAGAGCGGGTCGGGCTTGTCCGTGGCCCTGTGTTTTGCAATTTGTTGTGTGACCTCGTCGGGGTCTTGGCCGCGCGCAAGTGCCCGTTTGGCGAAAGCCCAGTCATGCTCGGATTGGCTGAGTTTGGTCCGAGAGGAGGGCGCGTATTTGACGCGCTCGTGGTAGTTATGGCGCGGCGAGTCCTGGGAATCGACGTGCAGTTTGAAATCGCGAAGGTGGTGGATCTCCACGGATTCCTTGCGGGCCTCGACATAGAAATCAGTCTTATATTTCTTGTTGGCGAAACCCGGCAGGCGTAAGACACGAGTCGCATCGGTGGCGGCGGGATCTCCACCAAACTCGCGCACCATGGCATGCAAAAGCCCTTCAGCCTCATCAAGGCCGATATCTTCGACCTTCCATACAATCTGGAATTTCCCTGGAGAACTAGTGAGGACGTAATTCGGTTTCGGGACGGAGCTGGAGTTCTCAAGGGATTTAAGGGCCTCCGGTCCACCGTGATCCAGATCGAGATAAACATGCCGGATGGATTCGATGCCGTCCTTCGTGCGAGTCGCGGCGTTCTGTCGGAGCGGGTTCATACCGACGTAAATGTCCGACCCATTCGCGTTCTTGTAGCGCAGCCATGCCTGAAACTCAGGGCTCGACGCTTTCTGTGCACTGGTGATGCGTTGGATGGTTTCTACAAAGTCGCGATTCAGCACGAGCAGGGCAATCCGGTCGGACGGCTCGAAGTTGTCGAGAATGTACTCCGAAGCGGACGGAACAACCGATCCTGGATTCTCGACGGGCCTCATACCAACTCCTTATGACTGTCGAAAACGAAGCCGTAGTTGTATTCATCCCGGTCGGGATCATAGCCGTGGATTTCCACGACCTCGGAGACAAAGCGCCGGCCTGGTCGGCGCTCCAGGTGCACGACTACATTTACGGAATCACCGACATTTGTTTTGACCGCGCGGTAAGGCAGGTCCACGCCACTTTGCAAAACACAACAGGTGAAGCGGGCCAATGCCTGCTTTGCCGAAGTGGCATGGACGGTCGAGAGACTGCCTGAGTGCCCTGTATTGAGAAGCTGGAGTAGATCAAAGGCCTCGCTTCCACGGATTTCTCCAAGGATCAACCGGTCAGGCCTGTGCCGAAGAGAAGCTTTGAGGAGATCCCGGATGGTGACGGCGGACAGCCCGTTTTGTGGCTGCCGCGCCTCGAAACGGACCAGATTGTCCTGGCACATATGAATTTCGGACGTGTCCTCAATCAAGACAATCCGTTCATCGGCGGGAATGAATTTTCCGAGCACATTGAGCATGGAAGTCTTTCCTGATCCTGTAGAGCCTGAGATCAGAAGATTCTTCCGGGCAAGGACGTAGCCTTCGAGCTGGTTCGCCAGCCAGCGTTCCAGAGTTCCCGCTTGAATGAGGTCTTCGACGCCGAAGTGGCGGGTATTGAATTTGCGGATAGTCAATGTCACGCCGTTTACGCTGCAAGGCGGAATGACAGCGGCGACGCGGCTGCCATCGGGGAGCCGTGAATCAAGAATGGGTTTCGACTCCGAGTTGTCATCACCCAGCCGTCGGGCAATGTTCTTGACCGCGACCATCAGGGATTTCTCTCCGAGAGTGACACCCTGGACGGGCTCTATGAATCCCGCCTTTTCAATAAAGATGTGGCCCGGTCCGTTGACCATGACCTCACTGATGGAGTCATCCAGGATGAGGTGCTCGATCGGTTTCAAAAATGGCAGGATGGTTTCGAATCCATTCATCAGAGTTCTCCGTCCGCGAGTTGTCGGAAATAGGATTTGTTCACGTCGTTGTGGTAGGGCTTGAGATAGCAAAACATCGGAGGCAGCGGGTTGGTGCCGTCGTAGGCGATGGTGACGGACTGGGCATTTCGCAGTTCCATGAATGTTTTTGTGTCGAAGCGCAGATCGTGGTGTGGACTATAGCTTTTGGAAGCGGTGATATTCGCCTTGTGCGAGAGGGCCTTGCCGGTAAGGAAGCTGACGCTTGCATCGTGTCCGCTTTCTGAGGTGGGCCTTGAGAAGTCGGCTGCTGGATTCACTGAGAATAGCGGTAGAACAGCGGCTTTCGCGCGAACTTGCGTCGGACATTTTTGAGCTGTCGAAGCCGCTTACTCCCGAGGAAGAACTGGAAGCGCGAAGGTCGGAACTGCGCAAGGGCCTGACGGAGATGCAACGGTTATTTTTGTTCGGCAATCGGGGTCCTTGCGCTCACTGAGGTCCGACTGGTGAGTACTCTCTGGCAACGCCGATACGACGTACCGCTTGGGAGCGTTGCCGACGAAATAGAAAGGAAAGCAAGTCACGAGCGTTAGCGTCGACCCGGGCGTGGGCTCCAAAACGAACGTGTCTTCGGGCCTAACAATCCTAATTTGGCTCACAGTATATCGATCCCGGAATCCAGGCCGAGCGAGTTCGACGACATCGCCAGTCACAATGCTTTGCAGGCCCCGGAAAAACCCATCCCGATGGCCCGCGATCCCCAGGTTGCCAGGTTGCCCCACTTGGGCGGTCCCAAGAATCCGCCCCACTCCACGATTCAGGGTCAGGTCATCGGTACCGTTGAAAATCGGCACCTCGAGACTGATCTTCGGAATGCGCAGAATGGCCAATGGAGCATCTGTCTTTGTAGCCAGGCTGTCCTTGTAGGCCGCGACTCGCTTCACCGACCACAGTCGAAAGTCAACGTTCGAGCCCAAAGCGGGATCCAACAAGGGTGAGGTACCGTCGGCTGCGTTCGCAGTTTCCTCCGCTTCAAATTGTGCGATGGCTGCCTTGGAGGAAACGCTACTGTGATGCCGTGCCTCTACCCAGACGGCTAAGAGCGCAAGACCGATAATGAGGATGACTTGTTCGGCTTTGCGAATTTTCATATCGCCAGCTGCCCCGATCATTTTCCGCCGGCCTAATCCAGAATGCGACTCGGCAGAAGCATCAGCTTAACGCATGGAAAATCTAGGCGCGAATGATTTAGTTGTGAAGAGCACCCCGTACGCCTTTGCGATACACTATTCTACTCTGGTTCTAAGCCTAAGAGACCGCTTAAGAAACAACGGTTATCGTTACTACTCCGGGAAGCAATGAAACGCATTTCCTGTCCGATATAGAGACCTCGTAGACCCCAGTCTCTTCAATGTCAGCTATGAGAGAAAGGCATATGGCGAGCGCGACCTTTTCGGCTGGAAGGCGAGATCCGTCCGGCACTGTCGACGCGCATCTCTAGTTTCAATGGCTAACAGTTAAGAAAAGCTAAGATTTCACCAGTTCGCAGTACAGTTCAGTTCGACGATTCACTCAGCCCGTTGGTCGGCGATCCGTCGGCCTTCAAGGCGGGAATAGGGGGCCGATAGGGCCGCTGTGAATCCACGATGATTACCTTGACTGCCTCTCTCTCTGAGACATTCTCTTTTCCGAGAATCTTCAGGAATTTGCAGAGCAGTTCCAGACAGCGCACCTTGTCGGCAAGCCTTATGCATACGCTCCTACGCGCTCTCGCGCGGTTCGTGAGGCTCCGAGCGCAATTCTCCGTCTTGATCTCCAGGATAGCGGCCGCTTGATCGCGCGTTATTTCTGACAGACTCACGCAAGTATCGCCCTCCTTGTTGATTTTGACGTAGTCCAACATGTTGGCAAAAGCAAGCTTGCAGAGCTCCTGAATGACCTTCTCCGCAGACAGTTCATACTTCCTCGCCATCCTGCCGACGAATTGCTCAACGAGGTCTTGCACTTCAGCGTTTTTTAGCCACCGAGACGCCATAACGTGGGCAGAAGTCCTGGGACAACCTGCTGAAAGAGCCGCCTTTGTTCCATTGTGCTGGGGGTCCGCGGCATAGGCTAGAGCGAATCGTCTTTGCCGGTTAGTGAGCTTCTTAGGCATCTATGTGGCTCCCGCGGTTGATTCCACGAAGCTGAATTTGCGCCGTCGCTTATTTATCCACAAGACCTTTCTTCGGGAACCAGTCAACGAGATTGAGCAAAGCGGTAGATCTCGAAAACCGCTGGCCTCCCTTAGCATAACGCGCCGCAACCACTATGGTTCAATCTGTATGACTACGGGAATTGCGCCTGAATTGCGCTGTGCTTCGCCAAAATTCTATACGCACTGAAAATAGCGCGATTCTGCTCCGTCACAGCGTGAAGAGTCTGAACTCGACCAAGAATTGCTTTAAGGAGCGGGAAGGTTCTCTTGGGTGGGAACGTGCGCATGCTACCTATATATAAGGAGGGGTGAAAAGATAGTCCGGATCAGGCCGCCCGATCGTAACGATGATGGAGCCCGCCGAGTCGCTCATAAGAAAGGATGCGACCCGCAGCTACGGAACGAATCCTGTGGTCAGGTGTTCCCTTCCTGAGTCCAAGATGCGTGCGGTCGTCGTGATAGTAGCCGACATAATCAGCGAGCAGCCGTTTCAGATGGCGCTCATTTAGCGCAATGATGTGATCCAGCAGGTCTCGTCGGCAGCTTCCGACCCAACGCTCCGCCACACCATTCTGCCAGGGACTCTCGAAGGAGGTCCGCACAGGACTGAGCCTCAGAGATCGAACGGCGGCCGGGACCTCCAACCCGTATTTCGCATCGTGGTCGAAGATCAGAAACCTGGGAGTCGGCTCGAATGGAAACGCCTCCCGCAACTGTTGGACGATCCACATACTCGTCGGATGACTGGTGACGTTAAAGTGCAGGATGCGCCGACGATCGTGGCCGATCACGAAGAAGCAGTAGAGAAAGCCGAAAGTGATGGTTGGTACGGTGAAGAAGTCCATCGCCGCAATGGCTTCCCGATGGTTGCGAAGGAAAACGAGCCAACGTCGTGTCGCTTGAGGGTCCCTGGGCGCTCGTTTCATCCAACGAGAGACCGTTCGCTCGGAGAGATCAAGGCCGAGCATGAGGAGTTCTCCATGTATCCTCGGCGCTCCCCAGCTTGGGTTCTCGGCAACCATTCGGTAGATCAGATCCCGAACCTCCTTGGAAATTCTTCTCCTCCCTGCTGGCCTTCGGACCCTGGAGATCAAACGCCAGTAGAAACGAAAGCCTGCCCGATGCCACCGAACCACTGTCTCTGGCGTGACCACGATCAGAGCTTGTTTCCAGGTGGACCAGAACTGCTGGGCAATAACCCAGAACAGTTTGTCGAACAAATCGAGCCGTGGCCTTGGATGTCGACGTTTTAGAACGTTGAGCTGTTGCCGCAGCGCGAGATTCTCCAATACAAGTTTCCCACGGCCACGAAAAAGGCGAACGAGTACTCCGAACCAGAGCAAAAACAGGCTGTCCATGAGCCAGGGTTATAGCAGACTGCGCTCCGACCCAAGGCTGTAAGTCATTGATTCTTCGGCCAGCAAGCATTTTGGCGAATAACAGGGTATCCAGAAGCCCATGACAATAATCACCAGAGCCAAGCCCACGACAGAGGACTTCTTCCAGCGGCAGATCTCAGCGGAAGGAAGGCCTGGGTCCGGACCAAGAACAAGGTTGGCGATGTGGATGAGGAATCCGGAGAAAATCGCTACGAGAAAGGTGATGAACAGAATAGCTAGAACGAGATAGCCTCGGCTGAACCCTGCGCGGAGAATGGTGAACTCGCTCAGAAACAAACTGAAAGGAGGTGCCCCGGTGACCGCAAGCGTCACCATGAGAAAAGCAGCACCGGTCAGGGGCATCGAATGGATCAGGCCCCCTTTGGCCTCCCGGAATAGGTCGGTCTTCAGTTGTTGCTGGACATTTCCGGCACAAAAGAAGAGCAGGGGCTTGGTAATCGAATGAAATGTCATGTGCAGAAGCATGCCAAGTACGCCCAATGGTCCTCCGAAGCCGAGAGCAAGCACCATGATCCCGCTGTGATCAATGCTGGAATAGGCCAGCATACGCCGGAAGTTCTTCTGGACGAGGATGAAAGGGACGGCTACTCCCATCGAAAGCAGTCCGAAGAGAATCAAGAGATGAGATGCGAACTCGGGGCCTAGGCATTTGGAACTTAGAATGTAGAATCGCACGAGACCATAGAGAGCGCAGTTGAGGACAGCTGCGGCGAGCATTGCCGCCCCCGGGATGGGCGCCTCGCTGTATGCATCCGGCTTCCAGGTATGCATGGGAGCGATGCCGGCCTTCGTTCCGTACCCCAGCAGAATCAAAATGAATGCCAGCCGCATGGTCGGCCTATCAAATTGAGCGGCGTTTCCGACGAGCACAGACCAGTTCAGACCCGCCAGCGTGTCCGTTCCGAGGGCTTGATGAGCAGAATAGTAGGTCAGAATCGTGCCGAACAGAGCCATAGAGAGGCCAACGCCCCCGATGATGGCGTACTTCCATGCAGCTTCAAGAGACGTTTCGCGGCCGTAGAACATAACCAGGAACACAGACGCTAATGTGGTTCCTTCGATCGCTACCCAGAGTATTCCGAGGTTGTTGGCAAGAGCGACCAGAATCATGGAAAAAACAAACAGGGGTGTACCCTAGGGGAGTGAGTGTTGCCGGAGTCGAGACGGTGGGACGACCGGGATTTGCTTCTGGTCCCTGAGCGCTTTCTGACTGTGCCTCCGCCGTGTGAAGAGTGAAGGCCAGAAATAGGAACGAAGCAACTAGAGTGAACCTCAATTGGTCACCTTGGCAGGCAAACTGTCAATCAGAACACCAATACCGGCTTTGGGTAGATCTAGCTAGGCTGCCAGTAGGGGATGATGCTGAGGGCTGACTCCAACTACTTCAAGTATCGATTGACGATGTCAATGAGTTCCTCTGCAGCCTCAGCTTGCTCTGAGGTCTGCTTACCATTTGGGTCGAGGACGTGATACCGAACGTGCCCTTCCACTAATTCGGCCATGAGCCCGTTAATCGCCCCGCGGCTGGCTGCAATGGTTTGTAGAACTTTCGAGCACTCTTGATCTTCGTCCAACGCCTTTTCAATCGCCTCAATCTGGCCCTTAATTCTCCTGACGCGGTTAAGGAGTTTCACTTTGTCCTTGGTGGTATGTGCCATCCTCTTCACGCCCTCATGGTTCAATGATACTATCCCGGAGTACAGTAATAAAACGCTCTTGTGGGCGGATTTCACAAGACCCGGGGGTGCTCACTATAAAACAGCCCTGGGGTCCAAAGAGAACATTGGGGTAGTCTGAGAATCTCGATGCTTGGCAAGCACAATACGAGGCTGAACTTGGTTAGGGTGTTAGCCCTATCCATGGCGGTCCTGTTCATTCTGTTCGTTGGGCAGGCCCTGAACCACTTCCACGCAAAAGGACAGAATGAAGCTGCTTGTCAGGTCTGCCAAGCTGCGCATATTGGGTCTGGTCCGAAAACGCTAACCCCAGCGCTGTTTAGTCCTCTTCTCGCGACCGGGCACGTTCAGCCGTTTGTTGTAAAGATTTACCAAGAGTTTTTCTTCCACGATGCACACTCCCGCGCTCCGCCCTCTGCTTAATTCAGAAATACCGCATCTGTTCTGTTCTTAATCGCGCTAGCCCCATCACCGGGTTGGCGCAACCGCCATATTTCCAGTCGGCCACTCCAACAAAAGCGAACACACATTGCCCAACTTAGGCGTCTGAAGAGAAATTCAATGGGTTTTAGAAAGTTGCATTTTTCGTTTTGAGTTTCAGCTTGTTGTTTTGTGTAATGCCCAGTCATGCCCAGATGGGGAATTCGGGATCGATTGACGGTGTCGTGAAAGATCCGTACGGAGGAATAGTTGTCGGGGCGACGAATGGCTTGTAGCCCTTCACGAGTACGCTGACTGCAAATTTTTCGGCCTTCATGCTGGCGTTGGATCCGGTCGAACAGGTCAGAAGAGCTGATTCGGGTGAGGCTTGAGAAATGGGTAGGCACGCCCAAATAGTACGGGGCCGAAAGGTGATGAGCGTTTCTGTCGCAACCTCGGGTAGAGGCCTGTCCAAGCCATTGCGAGGTCAGGAATGGCGAAAGGATCTTTTGACATCCTGGCTGTTCCAAACGTGCATAAAGCTGCAGACTTCTCTCGACCGCCGTTTCCTGAGATTTGGGATGACGGTGCAAGAAGCAAGCGTGCTCCTTCGCTGCGTAGAAGCCCGGAGAATAACGCCGGGGCAACTCGCGATTGCTCTCGGGAGAGACAAAGGCAAGATCACACGGTTTGTCGACCGTCTGGAGTCAAGCCGTTTGCTCACGCGCCATATCGATCCGCGCGATCGGAGGTTTTCGATCCTCAAACCCACAGCAAAGGGGAAACAGATAGCTCGGGGCCTGGGCTCTCTCTTCGACAGCATTCGAGAGGAACTCTTCGCAGGAATATTGGAAAGTGATGTCCTTCGGTTAGGCAAAATGCTCCCACAACTGCACAAGAATGCGGTCCGCATTGGATCTGGACAAAACTGCGACGCACCGAGGGGACACCGAGGGGACGTAAGCGGATTGGAAGCCAGGAGTTGAAAACAGACTGCGAGCAGACAAGTGCGCATCAAATCGCAGCGGACATTTTGACGCCGGCCCCTAAAGGGCACGCGGCCAACATGGTTCCTATTGAACAGGAAGGTCATGAAGGCGAGTTGATCCGGCACGAGCAAAGCAACGAAGAAAATACCACTCCGGGAAAGCTTGCGGAAGAACACAAGGAATTGGTTTTCAAATGAAACACGCGTTTCAGCCTCTGTCGAAAGTCCCTGACGCGGCAACTCCGCGGACGGCACGGAAGCCTGCTGATATGGTTCGCCTGCTTGTTTTGCTCACAACCGGAATATTGTTCTTGCCCGCCATAGCAACTGCTACCAGCGTGGTCGCGTTAATTGATAACGCGAATCACCGCGTGGTGATCGCAGCCGATTGTCGCGTGAACCGACAACTTGCCTCTCTTTCCCAGTGCAAGATCATTGACAAACCTGGCTGTACAGTCGCAATGGCGGGTCTCTACGAGGAGAAAACAACGGCCTTCCATTTGCGGCAACTTGCCGAGGCCGCCTGCCAGTACCCAGGTGACCTACGAGCGAAAGCGGAAGCGTTTCTCCGGCTTTCAAGAATTCCATACGAACGTGCGGTTCGTCACATTCGCGACGCAGATCCAGGCGACTTTGGCCGAACGGTAGAGAACAAGGCAACCGAAGTGATTTTCGCGGGCATCCTAAATGGACAGATTGCGCTGATCGTCAGAGGCCTGGTGGTCAATTCAGCAGGGAAAATAAGTGCGGAGCGGTCCGAGAGCACTGCTCCCTCCTACGCGCGGGTCGGATATTTTCTGGGCCTCAATGGCCACATCCGAGCCCACGTCAAATCACATCCTGATTGGGCGAAAGAGGACTATGTCAAGCTCGCCCATCGATTCGTCGAGATGGAGGTGGAGGCACACCCGGATTTAGCGGGCCCTCCTATCTCGGAGCTGGAAATTGACAAAGAAGGGCAGGTTCACTGGCTGGACAAAGGTGCCTGCGCTAGTGATGAATCGGAAGGAACTACTCGCGAGATAGTTGGGAATTAACCTCTGGCTATATGCACGTTGGCTTATCCTGATTTCCTAGTTGAGCCCAAAGAATGAATCGGTCTCCGGATGTCTGGCGCCTCACAAGGCTTACGTACGACCGCGATGGTGTTTCGACTCGGCCTCGGCAATGGTTCTTGCCATTCGCGGGCGCACTTTTCTTTCTCCTCACGCCGCTTGTCGCATTTGGCCAGAAGGCATCCAACGCCGCGGACCGGTCCGGCACCTCTCTGAAAGGCACGGTTACTACACAAAATGGTGACGTACTGGCGGGAGCTACCGTAAAGCTCGCCACGATTCCACCCATAGGCGTTCCGGCGACCGCCGAAACCGACGAGAATGGACACTACGAATTCGACAATCTGCAGTCGGGAAACTACTCGATTTCTGTCCAAGGCACGGGCTTCAAAAGAGCCGAAAAAGCGGTGCTCCTGAAGGACGGAGAGCAGAGCGTTCAGAATTTCAGTCTCGATGTCGCGACCGTCGTGGAGACCGTGCAGGTGACCGGAATGGCGACGATCATGTCGACCGAGAGCTCCTCCGCCCCGGTCTCTGTTGTTACCAACACCCAGTTGGTTACGCTGCCCACTCAGCAGGAACAAGTAAAGGAAGTAATTCCCGTAACTCCGGGCGTGGTACGGACGCTCGACAGCAAACTCGTATTCAAAGGCTCGGACGAGAATCAAAGCCTTCTGATCATCAATTCGACGCGGAATACCGACCCGGTCACCGGCAGCTTTGGCATCACTGTGCCAACCGATGCGGTCGAATCTTTTGCGGTCTACAAAACACCTTACGACTCAAGCCTCGGGAGTTTTTCCGGTGGGTTGACTACCATCGCAACGAAGTCTCCTCCCGATAGATTGGACTTCAACGTCACTAAGCTCGGAATCACACTTTTGGGGAAAAATGGGCACACGGCTGGACTGGGCGGCGCAAATCCCTCCATCTCCTTCGACGTCCCTTTGATCGCTCACAAATTACTCTTCTCGGAAGCCTTCCAGTATGAGATGAAGAAAACTACCGTGGAAGGTTTGCCGTGGCCTTATGACATCAGCAAGAAGCAAGGGTTTAATTCGTATTCTACAGTGGAGGCGATTCTCGGAACAAACCACCTGTTGACGTTGACAGTGAATGCATTTCCGTTGCGAACGGAGCATATCGACATCAGCGCACTGATTCCGCAGCCCGCCTCCAACAGCTTGAATCAGAGCGGCGTGGCAATCGCCCTGTCGGATCGATACGAGTTCGAATCTCACGCCGTCCTTTCCACCGTGGGGCAATACACGCGATTCGACAGCAACGCCCACGGCTATGGCCCGGGGGACATGCTGATCACTCCGCAAGGCTATGGCGAGAATTACTTCAACACGTGGTCCCGTCGCGGCAAGGAGTTTCAGTTTCTCTCAACGTACGAGTTCTCTAAGAAACAGTGGCACGGCTCCCACGAAATCCGCGTGGGCGTTGATATCGACTGGCGGAGTTTTTTTGGAACCACGGAATCGCATCCCATTCAAATTCTGAGAGGAGATAATTCGCTCGCGGAAACGGTCAATTTTAGCTCGGTCCCTGCACAAACGCCTTCCGATAGCATTTTTGCCGAGTTCGTGCAGGACCATTGGCTGTTGAATTCGCATATGAGTGCCGATCTGGGATTCCGCCTGAGCACGGAGACTACCGGCCGGCCAGCGGCCGCGGCTCCGCGGGTGGGGTTGGCCTACGCGCCCGGCAAGGATGAAAAGACCGTCATTCGCGCCGGCGCAGGTCTGTTTTATGGCGTGCTTCCGCTGCTCGCTGCCGATTGGGCCGCCAACCCCGCTCGAACGATCACTCAATTCGATACCTCCGGCCTGCCGATTGGGCCTTCCGTAACCTATATCAACGTCTACACGGCAGGCCTGAATCCGCTGGCTTCCCCGGTCCTGCCTGCGCAACCGAATACCACACCGCGCAACGCTACCTGGAATGTCGGCGCGGTTCGGGAATTGCGCAAGAATATGAAGCTCGATCTGAGCTACCTCAACAGCCGCACAAGCGAACTTTTCGTGGTGGAGCCGTTGACCGCGGCAGCGCCAACGGACGAGTCTTTCATAGGGCTTACCAACACCGGCTCCTCCAACTATCACGAACTGGAAGCGTCCGTGCAGTATACCTTTCGCGAAAGCGATCAGTTCAAAGCTTCCTACATCTGGAGCCAATCTCGCGGCGATCTCAACAATCTCTCCAACGTCATGATCCCCTTCGCCGCGCCTGTTTTTCGCCCCAACGTGTACGGCATTCTGGCTTCCGATATTCCAAATCGCCTTATCACTTGGGGAATTTTCGCCCTGCCATGGAAGCTTACCTTCAGTCCGCTGCTCGACGTTCACTCCGGCTTTCCCTACTCGTCGATCGACGTCGCGCAGCAGTATGTGGGCACACCGAACGGACAGCGATTCCCGACGTTTTTCTCACTCGACTTCAAGGCGTATCGCACATTTCGGATACCGTTCTGGAAAGGCAAGAACGGGAAAGACCATCACTTCCGTCTCGGAGCCTACTCGCTGAACCTTACCAATCATGGGAATTTCAGCACGGTCTACAACAACGTGGCCTCTCCCGACTATGGCAAGTTCGTCGGACTTATCTACCGCCACGAAGGCATGACCCTCGACTTCGTCGATTGAGTCATATCTGATGCCTGTAAACCTGCTCGCACGCGAACGTCACAACTCCGTCAACGGAATGGATTCAAGGTGCGTTGACGAAATTCACTCGGGAGGGGTAGCAGCTCACCCGCGTCTCTCGATCGACTCGCCCAGTCAACCAAAGCCCGATACTGCTCGAATTCTGTAAATCCCCCGAGCCACCAGGTGCCACTTTCATTCGAGATGGTGACTACATTGGGTAAATCGCATGGTCCCAGACAGCCACTGATTGTGAGCTGAACCCGCTTCAGCAACCCTCTGGCGCGCCACTCCTTCTTGAGCCAATCCACCGGTACGGGAGGTCTGCCGTTCGCGGTGTTCCCGCAACAGCACCCTTGGCAAACCGCGACTTGTCCGATAACGAGCCTCTTTGTGATCAGCAAGAGCCTGTCCCTGTGATCCATGCTATGTCAGCGGCGCAACGAATAAGCCGACTCGTCCACCCTACTTCGACTGCTACTCGTGAGCGACCGCAGGCGGTTGAGAAAAGAATTCGCGAACCAGCTTCTTAGCCGAAGAGACCGGTGGGAGCAGCCTTGCGGAATTCAAAATGAAAGTCATTTCCGAGGAAACGTGAATGAATGCAGCGAGAAGTGGATTGAGAAATCCAAATGCGGCCAAGCCGACGCCGATGCTATCAACGACGAGTGTTCCCACAAAGTTCTGCATGATCGTGCGGTGACAGCGCCGCGCGATTGAGAGAGTCTCGACAAGCTTTGAAAGATCATTGCCAATAAGGACGACGTTCGCACTTTCACGCGCAACGTCCGTTCCAGAACCCATCGCGACTCCGACGGTAGCCTTCATGAGAGCAGGAGCGTCATTGACTCCGTCACCCACCATAACGACGTTACGCCGCGCCTTGGTGAGCTTGCTGACAAATTCCAGCTTGTCCTCAGGCAAGAGTTCAGCGGCGATCTCGTCGACGCCAAGCTTTACACCGATGTCCTCGGCCACTGTCTTGGAATCTCCCGTGAGAAGAACTGTCTTCAATCCCATCGATTTGAGATCCTGTATCGCCTTTGTTGCTTCCGGCCGAAGCATATCTGCAACCACGAGAGTTCCGAGGAACCTGCCCTCTCGCGCCACAAAAATCTCCGACTCGGACTGTGAGACTGTGCTGGTTGGGAGTGCAATCCGATGTCCCTCAAGAAAGAGCCGATTGCCAACGATGATCTCAACCCCCTGACGAACCGCAACGATTCCTTTCCCAGGGGTGTAATCGAATTTTTCGGGCTCTTCACCGGAGATTCCCAGGTTTGACGCCTTCTTCAGAATTGCTTTCGCAACCGGATGCTCGGACCGCGATTCCGCAGTCACCGCCGCTTGCAGTAAGGAACCGACCGGAACTCCTTCGACGGGACGAGCATCGACCACTTCCGGCGTGCCGTAGGTCAGGGTCCCAGTCTTATCGAGAAGAACGGTATCGATAGTCGCGAGCAATTCCAGATAGAGACCACCTTTGATGATTGAACCAAGTTGAGCGGACCGTCCAATTCCGCCAAGAATCGCCAAGGGTGTTCCCGCCGCAATCCCGCACGCCCCGGCCACGATGACAACAGAAATCGTAGAGCGCACATTGTGAGTGATTAGGAATGTAAGAACCGCTGCTCCGAGAGCAAAGTAAACCAAATAGCCCGCGAGACGGTCCGCGATACCTTGAATGGGGGCACGCGATTTTTCCGCACGCTCCACAGCGTTAATGATCTTGCCGAACGTAGTATCGCGACCTATTCGGTCAACCCGGATTTCGAGCGCCCCGGACTGATTAATCGTTCCGGCATAGACCGACGACCCGTTGGTCTTCTCCACAGGCATCGATTCGCCAGTGATCGTTGCCTGATCAACGAACGAGTGGCCTCCGGCGACAAGGCCATCGACTGGAACTCGCGCCCCTGGCTTCACGAGGACGATGTCGCCAACAGCGATTTCTTTGGTATCAACATTTTGCCAGCCGTCGTTTCTGCGTACCGTCGCAATCGTGGGCAGCAGACCAACCAAATGGCGGATTGCGGCGCGTCCACGGCTAACGGTGAGACCTTCAAGAATCTCGGCAACGAGTACAAACAAGGTGATAACGAGTGCAGTGAATATTTCGCGGATCGCGAGCGCCGCCACGATGGCAATGGCCATCGAGAGTTCCATCGTCATCCGTCGCTGGACGATGTTCTCGTACGCTTCATGGAATATCGGGAATCCACCAACGAGTGTGCAAATCACGCCGATTCCCGTTATGTAGGGATTCCGCGCGCCACCGAGAAACCAAATGGCCGCAGCTGCGGCGGCGACAAACAGGACCCGGTTGATCTCTCGCCAGTTCAGCGCGTGTTCGTGGCTGTCTTCGGGGCCATCGGACGACTGTAATGCTTCCGTTCCTTCCAAATTCCCATCAGCTTCCCCTTCTTTCAATTGCGTTTGATTCATAAGGGACCACCATTTCTGCAAGATTTTAAGGATTGGCGAACTACTTTAGATACCTTCGAACCACGTCGATGAGTTCTTCGGCCGCTTTCGCCTGCGGAGAGTTCTTGCCGGATTTCGGATCGAGAACATGGAACCGGACGTGCCCCTCCAGCACTTCCGCCATCAGTCCGTTCAAGGCGCCACGGCAAGCAGCCATGAGTTGCAGCACACTGGAACACTCCTGGTCGGCGTCGAGTGCTCGCTCGATGGCTTCCACCTGCCCGCGAATCCTGCGAACACGGCCCAGAAGCCTCGCCTTGTTCTTCGTCGTGTGAGCCATTCGTCCTCTCCATGTTTGTTATAACATACTCTAGTATAGTATATGTCGAAACTCACTTCCTGGAACTATCTCTTCTAAAGCTGCGAGTTGAAGTGGACCAAGTTCGGATTTGCCTGTCATCAAGCCACCGTATTTGCCTCCGGTTGGCCATGATCGGATCTTTGTCCCATCTTATTTACTTGCGTTAAGTACTTATATTAAGTACGGTTAATTATGCGAACGGTCCGGATGTACGGAACTCGGCTTACGAGCACGCTGCGTTCAACTCTTTTGATATTTATTTTTGTCGCGTTGTTTTATTTTCTCTTGCCAGAAGCAACCTTCTCCCAGGGTGAAACTACCAGTGCGATCGTCGGCCAAGTGAGCGATGCAAGCGGCGCGGCGGTGCCTGGTGCCAGCGTGACGGTTACGAACAAGGAGACTGGACTGAGGCGAAGCGCGAGTACCGATGACTCGGGCCGATTCAATTTTCCGCAGCTGAAACCCGGTGCGTACTCAGTCAAGGTGGAAGCAGAAGGCTTCGAACCAAACCAGAATGACGCTGTATCCGCTGCCCTAGGCCAGAAGCAAACCGTCGATTTCAGACTCAAGATTGCGCAGTCAAACCAGACCGTTGAGATAAGCGGTGAAGCCCCGATCCTCAACCCGGAAAATGCGAATACGTCCACGACACTCAATGCACACGCGCTGGAAGACCTTCCCAATCCAGGCGGTGATTTAACCTATCCACTTCAGTTTGCGGCAGGCGCACTCGTCAACACGGCAGGCAGCGGCAATGATTTCGTTGGCGGTACGAATGGGTATGGCAACGTTGAGTTCAATGGACTTCCCGCTCTCTCAAACGGCTATATCGTTGATGGCTTGGAAACAAATGATCCGCTGACCAATCTGAATAGCGGACTCTCGACAAACCTCGTTCTCGGATTGAACTCGATATCGGAGGTAACGGTCAACACGCTTTCCTATGCCGTCGACCAGGGGCGGTACGGAGCGTCCCAGGTAAACTATGTTACAAAATCAGGTTCAAACCAGTTTCACGGAAACCTATATGAGTTGTGGAATGGCTCGAAGTTCAACGCGGCCAACTATTTCACGAATGCCACTCCTGGAAATCACAAGCCACGCTCAACTGTGAACCACTTCGGAGGCAGCGTGGGCGGTCCGATTATCCACAACAAGCTGTTTTTCTTCTTCGATAGCGAGGGGGTTCGCATTGCGTTGCCCATCGTCACCGCGGCAACCGTGCCAACTCCGGCATTTCAAAATTACGTTTTGCAGCAACTCCCGTTGGGCGGAGTCGACTCAGTCACTGGGTCGAGGTATCAGCCTGAGCCGCAGTTGGTGCCGTTCTATCAAAAGATGTTTTCACTCTATGCAAATACCAGTGGAACACCACTCACCGTACTTGGCTGTCCGTTCGATGTAGGTGGAAGTTTGCCCGCAATTGCGAATGATGGAGACGGTTGCGCAAATCGGCAAAGCGTGTCTCATTCGAGCGACGATCATGAACAGGTCCAGACTCTTCGGATCGATTACAACATCAATGAGAAAAACACCACCTGGTTTCGCTTTCAAACTGACAACGGACTCCAAGCTGCCTACACCGATCCCATCAATCCCTTGTTCAACGCTCTTTCCCCTCAACCCTTATACTCATTTGCAGCAGGATATACGCACGTCTTTTCGCAGAATCTCGTGAATTATTTCAACCCTGCGTTTTCCTGGTATGGAAGCCTGTTTGGTCCCGGCGATTTTCAGAAAACGCTCTCCGCATTCCCGATCGTTTTGCAGGGTAGCGGCGCGAATGCGCCTTTTACTCGTGTCGGGGGACTTGACGACACGTGGGTCCAGGGAAGACGCGCCTCCCGGTTCTTTATCAATGACAACCTCTCATGGAGCACTGGGGCACACGAGTTGCGTTTTGGAACCAATACTCGGATTCTTCGGCTGAATGATTATGACTTCGGACAGGGAACCGTCCCGACTGTGACTTACACTACCCTGCCTCAATACATTTATGGAGTCGCATCCACGGCAACAGAGACTTTTCCCACGTCTGCAAACGAACCTTTTAACTTCCTGAATCTCGACCTGTACGCGCAGGACACCTGGAAAGTAACCAAAAAGCTGACATGGACCTTCGGGATGCGGGACACTCTAAACTCCAATCCACTAAATCCGCATCTGCACATCGCTCGTGTGAGTGGCTCTTTCGATTCTATTTCGCATGATGTGAATCACCCTTTGAACGCCGCCATTCAAACGGGTCTCGGTAACGTATTTTCCTCGACGCCGCTTGCGATCCTGCAACCGAGAACGGCGATCGCATGGCAATTTGAGTCAAAGTCCGTGCTGCGTGCTGGCTTCGGCGTTTTCAGTGACATCTTGCCCGGCAGCATCGCCGATGTCGTCGGTGTCAATCCACCCTACGTCAAATCTTTCCAGGGTGGCCTTCTTGGTACTGTCGGCGGTACAGCGATTGCGCCGGGAGTTCCTAACAGCGCGATTGACGCAACCGTGATCGCAAATAAGACCTTCAGCTTGGGATTTCCCCAAGGCCAGCTTTCCTGCGCGTCTGAGCAAGCGAATCCCGCAACCTGTCTTTCCCCAGTCGCCATCACGGCGGTACCCGATGGAAAACTTCATGCGCCTTATTTCATGGAGTGGAGTCTTAGTTTGGAACATGAATTGGGCACCACGGGAAGCATCCACGCACAATACGTCGGCACCCGTGCCGTAAATCAGCCGTATCTGACGCAGGTGAACAGCTATCAAACGGTTTGCGAGGGATGCTTCGCGCCGTTTCCGTACGCGCAGTCTACCGATCCTCGATTCGGAGCCGTGACGCAGTTTTCCACCGGTGCGAACAGTCACTACAATGGCCTGCAATTGTCCGCCATGAAACGTATTGGTCACGGCCTAATGGGACAAATCAACTATACCTGGAGCCGTTGTATGGACACCGTCTCTAACGGCGGATTCCTACAGTTCTCGGCAGGAGGAATCCTGTCCCCCCTCCCCGGAGACTTAGCCCGCGACTACGGTCCCTGCGACTACGACATCCGGCACAATCTCAATGCTCAATATGTCTATCAATTCCCGGTCAAGGTCCAAAATCATCCTCTTGGCTACGCGCTGAACGGCTGGCAGGTGTCGGGAACCGTGTTTTGGCATAGTGGGATTCCGTTCTCCGTCCTGAGCACACCCTATTCAGCGAATGGAAATGGGATCGTGAATGGTAGTGGGCCGCAATTCGCAAGCGTTGTTCCCGGAGTTCCACTTTACGAACACAATCCCATTCCAGGTGTCACACAACCAGGCACGGTTCAGTGGCTCAATCCCGCTGCTTTCGTCTCTACTGTGGACCCGAGTACTGGGGCGTGCTTTGCTGGCGACAGCCCCAAGAACTGTCAATTCGGGAACCTCGGTCGCAACGCGCTGCGCGGCCCCAATTTCACATGGAGTGACTTCTACCTATCCAAACTGTTTCCCTTAACTGAGCAGCTGAAGCTCAGGTTTGACGTCCAGTTCTTCAACGTATTCAACCATCCGAATTTTGGCCTTCCGAGCATGGTACTAGCTGGCATTCCGGGGAAGCCTACCACGCAGACTGGGTTTGGTGCGCTTACTTATACGACTTCTCCGCCGACTGGCTTACTGGGCGTGGGTTTGGGCGGTGATAGCACACCCCGCATGATCGCGTTTCAATTGCGCCTGGAGTATTGAAACTGTTATACGCAAATGATTGCCCCCACTGAGCACGTTGGGGATTCGGTTCGAATTCTGCACACCCTGACTCCAGTCGGCGTGGCGATGGCAGGGGCTAACGAATTCGATCCTTATAAGGACTGAAGCGTCCAGCCTCCTACCAGTGCCGAACCGTAGCGACTAGCAAAACGATTGTTAGTAAGAATAGGCCTACCAAGATGTCAAAAAGAATGCTGACAATATGGACTACGACGTAAGCTCCTGGCCCTGAGTCTTCTTTCCATCGACACGTTGGCAGCCAAACAGATCGAGCACAACGACCGCTGCCAGGACGAGGCGGTTCCCGCCTTTTCTCACGACGGCAAATACCTGGCTTACCTGTGCTATCCAACGTCGTCCGATTTCGCGATTGCCATGGTCAGCTCGGACGGATCGGGAAGCCGAATCGTAAAGGAGTTCAAGGGATACAACAGCGCTCTGGCTTGGACGGGCGACAATAAACGCCTGCTGTTCAATCAATTTCAGACAAAGCGATCACACCGACCTTCGTGAATTGACGATCGCAGATGGCTCGGTGCGAGACCTTCCGTTCGGCAAAGGCGCTGAGGGTTTTTCGATTTCCGCAAAGGGAGATCGTTTTGCGTTCGCCGTTGAGTCCGGAAACAACAACACGATCTGGCGAGCTGACCTCACCCGCCTTCAGGATCCCCCAGTCGAATTGATTTCGAGCACACGCGATCAAATGGGTCCGAAGTACTCGCCCGACGGTACTCATATTCTCTTTGTCTCCGACCGGACCGCTGCCCAGGAGCTCTGGATGAGCGACGCCGCCGGCAGCAATGTCGTGCAACTCACCCATGTCGGCCAGTCAATGGGGAGCCCCGATTGGTCCCCCGACGGAAAGAAAATCGCCTTCGATTCTCGCACTCCCATGAAGGACGGTTCTCCTCACGCGGATGTGTACATTTTCGACCTGGCCGAACGTGTGCCAAGAAAACTGAACGTCGGCACCGGAGAAGCTTCAATCCCCACTTGGTCGCACGATGGAAAGTGGATTTACTTCATCGCTGGCGGCGGCGGCGGCGAAGGCGGAGGCCGGATATTCCGGGTTCCCTCCCAAGGAGGCCAACCTATCGCTATATCGTCTACGCGCGGCTACCTTCCCAAGGAATCGCTGGATGGCCGCTACGTCTACTTCGCGTTGGGTAGCTCCCCCGCGACTCTGCTGATGGCTTCTCTGAATCCGATCGGCACCGAATCGCGCGTCGAAGGTGTTCCTGCGCTTTCGTTCAACGACAACTGGACCGTCACCCTCGATGGCATCTACTTCTATCCCGCCGATGATTTCTCCACCCTCAGCTATTTCGATTTCGCGAGCAAGAGAGTCCACCCCATTCTCAAAGGCCAGCTGGCTTTCTATGGGATTTCGGTCTCGCCGGATGGACGTTACCTCGTCTACGCAAAGCACCACATACCCAAGCGCGACATTATGCTCATCGACAACTTCCGCTAGCCTGCAGTCGCTCGGCTGAAGTCGCAAAGTCTCGCCAAAATCCTCCATTGACTACCTGTTATTTGCTGTGCCCCCGAGAGGTAAAGAAAGGAGGCAGCGGCGAGTTCGTGCTGTGTGTACTGAGCGCTGATTGCAAACGGGATCGGATGGGTGTGCGGGTGTCGTATCTTTTGCACAATAGATTTCTCTCTTGCCGCCAGTGAGCAAGAACGCGAGAATCTCGGAGGGCCTAGGTGAACGACAGAGTGCGAGTCGACTTTCAGATGAAGCTCGGAACGAAAAAAGAGATTGTCGTCGTTGAATCCAACGCCCTGGTCGTACAGTCCGACAGCAGTGAACAGAGCTCGCTTATCAGCGGGCAGCAGATCTCTGAACTCTCCACGAACGGCCGAAGTATCTACACATATATGGTCCTCACGACTGGGGCAGCCAACCTTATGCCGGATTTTCAGCCGCCGACTTCGGTGGGCGCGTCAAGCCTTGCGAGCTTTAACGGAAACCGTCCCGCTCACAACCTTTTCCTCCTTGACGGGGGTGAGAACTATGATCGTGGCGGAGGCGCCAACTCGATCATCATGCCTTCCATCGACGCGATTGCGGAAACGCAAACTCTGACCTCGAACTATAGTGCTGACTATGGACTATCTTCCGGCGCTACGATCAGCTCCGCGTTGAAGTCTGGCACCAAAACGTTCCATTTCTCACTTTGGGAGTTCTTCCGCAACGACGCCTTGGACGCACGGAATTATTTTAATGCTGCTCCTGCTCCGATTGCCGAACTCCGCTACAACCTCTATGGCTTCAATGCCGGTGGTCCGGTGTTTTTTGGGAAGTTGCATAACGCGAAAAATAGCAAGACGTTCTTCTTCTATAATATGGAATGGCGCAAGCTCATTCAGGGGCAGACCCTCAATCAGCCGGTTCCTTTGCCATCTACTTACGGCGGCGATTTTTCTAATGCCGGATTCAGTGTTGGCCAACTACACGCGCCGGCCGTGTGCCAAGTGTCCCCCGCTATTCAAACCCAATTTGCATCTGCGGGGCAGGCGCTTAGCGGCTGTACGGACGGCGCGCCTGACCCCTCGAAACACGTTCCCTTCAGTAACAATGTGATTCCAGCAAGCCTGCTGGATGCCAACGCCCAAGCCCTGCTGACGGCCGGTGGAAAATATGGCGGCATCTTCCCGGCGCCCACGAATGGCAACAGCTTCATCGGTGGCAATAATTTGCCCACCAACGTACGAGAGGAAGTCGTCCGGATCGATGAAAACGCAAGTGACAGGTTCACGATCTACGGCCATTTGGTGGCCGAACAGATCTCCCAAAGCTACGGTACGACCATATTCAGCCCCGAAAACGTGCCTACTACCGGTACCAACTTCGGCAATCCAGCTTATGCCGCGGTTGTGCATATCACGGATGTCATTAGCCCGAACTTGGTCAACGAAGTCTCCTTCAATTATAACGGAAATCGCATCACTCTTCTGCCTCTGGGCCTGGTCAGTGCACCTTCTAATTTCAAATTCAACCGATTCTTTACCGGCCCGAACACCGCTAACCGCATACCGTCCATCTTTCTGTTTGGGAGCACAGGATCGGCTTACACCTCCGGCGTGACCCCGTGGTACAACTCCGCGAACGACTACCAATTTCGTGATGACGTTTCTTGGACCAAGGGAAGGCATCAGTTCAAGATGGGCGGCAGCTTGATGCTTTATCAAAAGGTTCAGGATTGGTTTCAAATAACCCAAGGTACATTTATCTTCGACGGCTTCTATACCGGAAACGACTTCGCCGATTATCTGCTCGGTTACGCCAATGGCTACAACGAGGCAGCGGTCCAGGGCACGGGTCACTGGAGTAATATTTCTATGGCTCTCTACTTCCAAGACAACTACCGGGTGACCAAACGGCTTACCATTAACCTGGGACTGCGCTGGGATGGCATTCCGCATGCTTATGAAGCGAACAAGCAGATGTCCAACTTCTATCCGAATCTATACAACCCGGCGGCTGCAGCCATTCTTAATCCCGGAAACCAGACCATCAGCCCCAATAGCCCGGGATTGGGGACTAGCCCGAATCCCGTTTTGGCAGGTCAGCAGTTCTATGTGAACGGCGTCGGAATATGCGGGATTAATCTTCCGAGAGGCTGCGTGAACGGTGCTTGGCTAAATTTTGGACCGCGGCTTGGATTTGCTTACGATCTGACCGGCTCAGGCAAGACCGTGCTCCGCGGTGGGTATGGCATCATGTACGAGCGCGTTCAGGGGAACGACGTATACGAGACGGCAGGAAACGTTCCTTTCTCCGCGAGCGTGGCGTTCCCCAACGTGTCGCTCTCGGATCCCAAAACCAGCCTCGTGACGGGTACGACGGTTCCGGCATCGATCCCGGTTAGCAACCTTGTTGGCTTGAACCGGAATGAATACGCTCCGCCGAGAAGCAGCCAATTTAGCCTGGGCATCCAACAAGCTATCGGAGGAACGATACTATCCGTGGCTTACGTTGGCAGCCAGAACCGCCATCAGAGCTTTCTCGGTGAGACCAACCTACCGCCGCAAAGCCTGCTACCGGGATTTGTAACTAATAGTGCGCTCGCGCAAACCTACAATGCGAGTGTCCCGTACGTGGGCTACACCAGCGTGGCAATGGCACAGAACGAAGCCAACGGGAACTACAATTCGGTTCAGGTATCCTTCCGCGGCACGACTCTGAAGAACGACCTGACTTGGCAGATTGGATATACCTATTCACGCACAAATGACTCGTTCAACGGCAATTCATCCGGGGGAGATCTCTTCACCATTTCCAACCCCTACGAGGGATGGAAGTATGATTACGGGCCTTCTGCCCTCGACATCAGGAATATTTTCTTTACCAACTTCGTCTACCAGATTCCACTGTTGAAGAACAGCAGTCACCATCTGCTGAGAACAACCCTGGGCGGCTGGGAAATATCGGGCATTATTAGTGCAACATCCGGTGCTCCCCTGAATATCGGATTAGCTGGCAACAGCGTGGCAAGCATCGTCCCAATTACATTCAACCGTCCAAACGTAAGCGGCACGTTGAAGAATCCGCATACCGTCAATCAGTGGTTCGATACTTCGGTGTTTTCAGTACCAGCACCTGGAACTTGGGGCGACGAACCCGCTAACGCGGTCAGCGGTCCTGGCCGGGATAACTGGAACATCTCTCTTTTCAAGAATTTCCTTTTCAGCGCAGACCGCGGCACCAATCTTCAATTCCGCGCGGAGTTCTTCAACATTTGGAACCATCCGCAATGGATAGGCGACACCTTTAATGGCGGTATCAGCGCCTACTACGGCGCGAGCAACTTCGGTGCGGTTACCTCCGCCCATGACCCTCGGACAATCCAGTTGGCGCTGAAGTTTTCATTCTAGGTTTGGTTGGGCTCGGCGATACTCCTAGCCGAACGTTTCGCAGCGTTCCAGTAACCTGAGTCGCTAAGTAGTGTCGCGCGAAGTTCCTCGTGCGCAGCGTTTCAGCGGAACCCGTCGACCAACATGATGTCGCTTCGACCCTGGTCTAACATAGCATAAAGGATGTAGCGGCCGTCGGGGGACACAGAGATGCCAAAAAAGGAGCCGCCGGTAACCTTAAATACCGGGTGGACTCGCTTGGTGGCGAAGTCAAAGTAGCTGAGTGTTCTGAAGTCTTCCGCCGGGTAGAAATAAACGCCTTCTCGAACAATGGTCCAGTTTGCCACAAAGGAGAGCGGCGGCATGCCTTCCACTCTGAATTCCGTGCCAGTAGGATTGAGAGAAGCTACTTCCAGCGTCGTTGTGGCACCGCTGGAAACAGCAAAGTAGACCGACTGTCCGTCGGGGGACTCTCGGGGGCCATAGCCACGAGCCGAGGTTAGAACTTGCGCGGTGCCGCCTTCAGGCGCAATCCGGAAGATCCTTGCTGCATCTTCACCTCCGATGAAGTAAATCCACTTGCCATCGTGCGACCAACTGGGCACAGATGCCTCATCCGTGCCGGTGTTCAATTTCCGGGAAACACGTTCTGTAGTGTCAACTACATATATATCTGCGTGGTTCTGACCTGGGCGAATAATAGTGCGGGAGTCAAATACGATTTTAGTGCTGTCCGGCGACCAGGACGGACTTCCGCTGCCCACATTCTTGAGATTCGTAAGTTGCACGACATTCGTGCCATCGGGATCGCTCATCCATATTTCCAAAGCGCCCCCACGATCGGAGGCGAAGGCGATGTGCTTTCCATCGGGCGAATATTGGGGGCACATTTGCTCGCGAGTCGTGGAAATCAATTTGATGGGTGGAGTCTGGGGATGTAGCAAGTCTCCGCGCCAAATGTTGTTGTTGCCGCCCAATCGAAAAGTGAAGGCCATGCGATCACTCCGGGCGGCAACTGTCAGCGATCCCGCGCCCTGGCCAAACGGAAGGTCTTGAACGGAGCCGTCCATTATCGTGAGTTCGCTCAGCGTGTTCTCGGCTCCGTTCGGACCGTGCGAGAAAATCAGTTTTTTGTTTTCACGGTTCCATTCCAAGCCATCCAGGTTTCCAGAAAATTCCTTGATCACCCGAGGTGAGAGCCCGTCGGCCGTGGCTACGGATAGGGCAAAATTGCCTAAATCGGTATAACAGGCATAGGCCAGTTGCTTGCCGTCGTGAGAGAAGACGGGTAGCACTTCCTCCTGGCATTTGTCATCGTGCTCGATCTGCTTGCTTTCCAGCGTTTCGAGCGATAGGAGATGCAGTCTTCGGTGCCCGCCGGGGGGCGAATCCGCGAAAGCGATCGACTTACCATCAGCAGACCAGCTGATGGGCATAGAGCTGCCAAGGGATGGGTGCGTGGAACGTAGTTTTCTTTCCGCACCGCCTTCCGCTGGAACCACATAAATGCCGCTTCCGTCCCCCGAAAGTCGTTGGAAGGCAATCTGTGTACCATCAGGAGACCATGTGGGAGCGATCTGCTCGGACAAGTGGTTGGTCAGACGCAGCAGGTTTTCATTTCCAATAGTTTTGACGTAGAGGTCGAAGCCGTTCGAGCGGGACTCTGCGGTGTCGGTGCCGTGCCACGCAAAGGCGATCCGCGATCCGTTCGGAGAGAAAGCAGGAAAGATTGCCCACCCGGGGAGAGCCGTCAAGGGAACGGGGGTAAAGGATCGTGATTCCGAACGATGCCGCGACTTCAGATAAGCTAAGGTCGCCAACACGATACATACCAATCCCGCAAGAAGTATCCCGGCTATTCTTGGCCAGGTCCGCTGAGGACTTACGCGGGATGACGACGTCGGCGGGGTGACATGAGAGCCGCTTTTCGGAGTCACTGCACCCGACTCCGAACTCGCGTAAGCCGACTTTCCCGATTCCGTGTCCCGCTTCAAGCGCATCAGCTCAGAGCGCATTTCTCCCGCGCCCTGATAGCGCAGTTCTCGATCCTTTTCCAGTGAACGATTGATGAGGTCTTCCAGCTTTGGGGGCAAGTCGGGATTCAGCCGCACGGCAGGAACCGGTGTGCGGTTCAGGATCGCCTCGAAGATGGTTGCGGTGCTGTCACCGCGGAAGGGCAACTGCCCAGTGGCCATCTCATAGAGGACGGTTCCAAACGAGAACAGGTCGCTGCGCGTATCCAGTTCTTTCCCACGCGCCTGCTCTGGCGACATATAAGCGACTGTGCCTAATGTTGATCCCGGACTAGTCAGGTGTTCCGGGCTCACGTCCAAGGTCATTTCGCCGGTAACCGTTACTTCAGGAGAGCCGGAGCCCATAAACTTGACCTTCGCCAGGCCGAAGTCGAGAATTTTCGCGTGTCCGCGGTCCGTTACAAAAATGTTGGCCGGTTTGATGTCGCGGTGAACAATTCCTTTGGTGTGAGCAGCGTCCAGGGCGTCGGCGATTTCAATCGCCATTGGGAGCAGCACATCCGTATCTATTGGCTTTCCGCTGATGCGGTGTTTTAGCGTTGTGCCCTCTAGATATTCCATCGCAATGAAACGTTTGCCATCTTGTTCGCCGATTTCATAGATGGTGCAGATATTGGGATGGCTGAGAGCGGAAGCGGCCCGAGCCTCGCGACGAAAACGCTCCAATGCTTGCGCGTCTTGGGCCATGTCATGGGACAAAAACTTCAGGGCGACGAAGCGGCCAAGCTCGGTGTCCTCGGCTTTATAGACCACACCCATTCCACCGCCGCCGATTTGTTCGACGATGCGATAATGAGAGATGGTTTGCCCAATTTGAGTGGATGAGTCAGCCATTGGCTGATCATCTTAATTTTCATTTAGGAACTAAGTCAACAGAACCGCCCGCGTTGACACAGAACCGCCCGCGTTAAATGCGAGATTTGGAGCAGAGTAAGCGCAAAATTCGAGTCGTAGCGCACTAGGTGTTAGTGCCTGATAAACGCTTATCGTACAGGTTCGCACTCGGGCCAACTCAACGCGCTCGCTCGCAAGAAGTGGACCACATCATAGGGCCGGGTGGAAATACGAGGCTGTTATCAGACTTAACTAAGCCCGAGGCGGACCCTAGTCTTATGGAATCGGATAATGAACTCAACACTGAAGGTTCGCAATTCGTAACGGCCGGGGAGCCAAACCTCTTTGATCTCAAGCAATTACAACTCTGGGTAGAGCATTCGGCTTTTGACCGAATGCTCGTCCGCGCGCGTCGCGATGGCATTGCACAACGGCTTGAGCCACAAATTCTTACTTGCGATCCTTTATAGTTGCATGAGTGCTGTCATAAAAACGTAATAGTTCCGAACAACGACGTAGATCAGATTTGCCTCACAGTAGAAGGCCGAAAAGCCAGCTTCAGTTTCGGGTGGAATGAGCGTCGGCAAGATCACTCGGGTGTCACACAGGGAACCACTTGGCGGCTGTGGCGACGGTAAACTCGAAAATCTTGGTCGGTCGTGAGGATGATGGGATCAGCGAACGTTTCGGTCATGCGAACGAGGCAAGCATCGGCGAAGCCCATGGGAACGTTGGAATACTTCTCCATCAGCTTCACGACTGGCTCCACGTTCTCGGTAAGTGTGAAAGCGACCAGCAGAGCGCCGCGGCGAAGTAGTTCGCCCAGATTGGGGGTACCAAGCTCTCCGAGAAGGTGGAAAGCCTCGGACAGAACGGCTTCGCACGTAGACCAAGGCGGAGGTAGTTCGGAGGCTTGCGTCACGGCCCATTGGTGGTGAGCGTCGCGACTGCTAAGCAACGCTACAACAAATCCAGCGTCAACGAGGATGTTTCTGGCCATAACCCGTGGCGTGCAGATATTCCTTCTTCCGTGCAGTTAGGTCGGTCGGTAGCCCATCCACCGATCCGATAAGGTCCGCGATGGCAGTGAGGGAGGCAGTGCGGCGGCGCTGGCGGGGCGCACGCTCGAGCCGTTCGCGAACTACATCCGACTTCGAGATCTTCCGTCCGCGCGATTCCGCCTCAATGTCCGCCACCAGTGGCTCGGGCAATCGAACGGTGAGGCTCTTCATGAAGTAATTGTATTACATTTCCGGCAGGTGTGCAAGACAGGCCAAAGTAGAGGCAAAGCCAGGCGACAAGTCAGAACGAATAGGCATTCTCACATTAGCCGATAAAGACATACTTTTAGTGTGTAGCTCTCAATCTGGATGAGAATGCCTGAATGACGCCGTGCGGATTCTCATTTAGCCAGAAATACACACCATCGGTCTCTCGGGGGTTCCCCGGGAGTCAGCCCGCTGGTCTTTGACTGCATGACATTGGAATGACACCAAAGCCCAGCCGCAAAAAGCGGTTGCTCGGAACCCTCAAAGGCAGGATTCGAGTCCTCGAACCGGAATGGTGGAAGCCCATGCCGGACAGCGAAGTCAACAGCTTCGTCGAAGGACGAGACTAGGTGCGGTTGCTCCTGGACAAGGTTGTTTTGATCTTCGCAGTTGAGTCAACACAATGACTCACGAAACGCGCGACCACTCTTTTGCAAAATGCCGGAAACATCCTAGCACTGAGTGCATTTCCCTTTTCGAAATCGCTATCAAAACGGCTCGCGGCAAACTTAGACCTGCTGAAGTGGAAGCACGCCGCGCGGTTGAGGATCTGAACCCGCTTACTGCCTATACAGCGCATCGAACGGGTCTTGGTGGAGTGGGGGGAGATCGAAAAGAGAGAACGCACGACCGCCAAATTATCGCCCAGGCTGTGTGCGAAAAGATCCCTGTGGTCACTTGAGACGAGAAATTCAGACTGTACAACGGACTCAGAGTCCTCTAGCTGCCGACAGCCAGTCGCCTTCAGTGCTTATCTTGAGGAGCTTTCTCCTCATGGAAAATCATGAAAAACCTGCATAGAATATCCTGAGAGTTTTGTAGAGCGGGTCCATGAGCCTCTCCACCAAGCTGGCAGCGAGTTTCACCAAGAATGTTCGGAAGCGCGGCGATGACTACTACTGTAAGGGCCGCGTCATGATCCACGAAGGTTCCCAATCCGAGCTTACTGCCTGCGTGCGTGGTTCGGGCTTTTACGAGGTGCAATTTGCCTGGAGAGACGACAAGCTTGCGGTTTGGTGCGACTGCCCCCATTTTGTGGAGCAGGGCGTTCCTTGCAAACACGTGTGGGCCGCCATCCTTGCCGCTGACCAGCATCAATATTTGACCGCAGCCGCCTCGGCAGACAAGCTCATCCTGGACTTGGATGCTCTTGGCGTGGATGGTCTAGATGGCCGTGACTACTACGATGGCGATGAAGAACTCTATGAGGAGGACGGGACGGCGCCGGTCCTCTCATCGCGCTCTCCTGCGGTCGTCTGGAATGCGGCAAAGCTGAAACCAGCGGACTGGCGGAAGCAACTCGGTGAGGTCTTTCCACCTCGAGATCGCGCGGTTTGGCCGTCCAAGCTGGAGATCCTATATGTCGTGGATGTCGCCAAAAACGTGCACGGCAGCGATTTGGTTCTCTCACTGCAATCGCGCAACCGGAACGCCAATGGCAGTTTCTCGCGACCCAAAGTTCTTTCTCTGAGCCAAGGCCAGATCGCCCAGCTCCCGCTGCCAGAGGATCGCGAAATTCTGTCCGCTCTGAGGGGAGGTCAATCGTATATCTACGGCTACGGTTACGCGGGAACTTATCTGCCGATCTCTGAATCCGGTCTGCTCTCGCCCGCTTTGGCCAGCATGCTCATGCCCTTGGTGGCGCGCACGGGACGTTGTTTTCTGCGGCCGCGGAACGAACCGGACACCCTACTTCCGCTTGCTTGGGACGAAGGCGGTCCCTGGAATTTAGTTCTTGAGCTGCACCGGCTCAGCGAAACAGCATGTACCCTCGCCGGCTTTTTCCAGCGGGGAGATGAGCGCAGGGAAGCAACATTCCCGGCCCTGGCCACGGCAGGTCTGGTAATCACGAGAGACCGCGTGGCACCTCTCGCCAGCGATACCCCGATCGAATGGATTATCGCTCTTCGTAAACCGGGCTTGATCTCGGTTCCCGAAGAGGAACGCGATGAATTCCTCGCGACGTTGCTCTGCTGTCCGAACTTGCCGCCGCTGAGGGTGCCAGAGGAGTTACGATACGAGGAGGTGGCGCTGCCACCCCATCCTCATTTGACAATTTCTAAAACCCGTGTCCCGTACCGGCATGAACGCCTGGATGCGAAGCTGTGTTTTGCTTACGAGGGCCGCATGTTCGCCGCGTTCGATCCGGCGCGAGGCTTTTTCGATGCTGCAGGACGGCGTTTCATACGCCGGGATTCCAATGCGGAGAACGCCGCCTGCGCTTTTCTCGACCAGCTTGGCCTGAAGCAGCGCGCTCCCACCTACCCGGATTCCACGCCGAGGTGGGAGTTGGCGCCGAGCAATCTGCCTCGCATCGTACGTTCGCTTCTGGAGGCAGGCTGGGACATCGAAGCCGAAGGAAAGATCTTTCGACGCCCAGGCGCATTTCGCATCGAAGTTTCGAGTGGCGTGGATTGGTTCGAGCTGCACGGTGAGGTAGAGTACGGGAACACAACAGCGCGCCTGCCCGAGCTGCTCGGGGCCCTGCGCCGCGGGGACAAGATGGTGCGGCTCGATGATGGAACCTATGGCATGTTGCCGGAGGAGTGGTTGCGGCATATTGGCCCGCTGGCGGAAATGGGTGTGCCAGAGCAAGGTCATGTGCGCTTCCGTCAGAGCCAAGCGGGACTGCTTGACACCCTCTTGGCGGCGCAGCCAGAAGCCCGCTGCGATGAGACCTTCGCACACGTGCGCGAGGAGCTACGACGGTTTCACGGCGTCGAACCTGTGGCACAGCCCGCGGGATTTGTGGGCTGCCTGCGTGATTATCAGAGCGAAGGCTTGGGTTGGATGCACTTCCTGCAGCGTTTCTCCTTCGGTGGCTGCCTGGCGGACGACATGGGTGTGGGCAAGACCGCGCAGGTACTGGCGCTGCTCGAATCCCGCCGCGAGCTGCGCGCCGCGGGCGAGCCAGTCGGTCCGTCCCTGGTGGTCGTTCCGAAGTCGCTCGTGTTCAACTGGAAGGAGGAAGCGGCACGCTTCACTCCGCAGTTGCGCGTGCTCGACCATACCGGCTTGGAGCGCAACGGCAATGACTTTGCCGCTTACGACCTGGTGCTCACTACCTACGGCACGCTGCGCCGGGACGCCTGGCGCTTCAAAGACGCCGAGTTTGACTACGTCGTGCTCGACGAGGCGCAGGTAGTCAAGAATGCGGAAACCGAATCGTCGAAGGCCGTGCGGCTTCTGCGCGGACGACATCGTCTGGCGGTGAGCGGCACTCCGGTGGAAAACCACCTCGGTGAGCTGTGGACTTTATTCGAGTTTCTCAACCCTGGGATGCTTGGCGCTGCCAATGCCTTCAAGGTCGCGGGCGGGTCGATGCGCAATCCGGACGAAGAAACGCGCCGCCTATTTGGTCAGGCGTTGCGGCCGTTTATCTTGCGCCGAACCAAGGAGCAGGTGGCCCGTGAACTGCCGTCCAAGACCGAGCAAACAGTGTACTGCGAGCTCGAACCTGAGCAACGGAAGCTGTATGACGAGTTGCGCCAGCACTACCGCGATTCGTTGCTCAGGCGGATTGAAACCGCCGGCCTGGCAAAATCCAAGATTCAGATCCTGGAGGCATTGTTGCGCCTGCGGCAGGCTGCTTGCCATCCCGGCTTGCTCGATTCGAAACGCTCTGATGATTCCAGCGCCAAGCTGGACGTGCTGCTCGAGCAACTACGTGAAGTCCTCGACGAAGGACACAAGGCGCTGGTGTTCTCGCAGTTCACCAGCCTGCTGAAGATTCTCCGCGCCCGCCTGAATCAGGACGGTATACTTTACGAATACCTAGACGGCGCCACCCGTGACCGGCAGACCCGAGTGGAGCGCTTCCAGAATGACAAAGACTGTCGGCTCTTCCTTATCAGCATGAAGGCAGGCGGTCTGGGCTTGAATCTCACCGCCGCCGAGTATGTATTCATTCTCGATCCTTGGTGGAACCCCGCGGTTGAAGCGCAGGCCGTAGACCGCGCGCATCGCATTGGACAGACGCGGCCCATCTTCGCCTATCGACTGATTGCCCGCGACACCGTTGAGGAGAAAGTCCTGGAGTTGCAGAAAACCAAGCGCGACCTGGCAGCCGCAATTATCGGCGCCGAGAACAGCATGATTCGAGACCTACGCTCTGAAGACCTGGCGTTGCTGCTGTCATAGCGATGGCCGCGATGAAAACGTAGTACTGACGTAGTATCAGTTGTAGAGAATGCCGGCAAGAGTGAACTTGTTCAGAGATTAGCTACCCGTCCCGGCCTCCTCACCATCGGCGAAGTCAGCGATCTGCTTCGACTTCCACGAAGTCACCCTTCGGAATTGAGTCCGCGCCGGTAAGCTGCCGGCCGTAAGGATTGCCGGTCAGTGGCGGTTTGATCCGGTGGAAATGGCGGGTGGTAGGAGGCACGAAGGATAGTCGGAAAAAACGATTGCATCCAAGTGGCTCACGCCTGTTCCGGCTCGAATAGTTACCCTAGCAGTTCGGAACAACTTCGGAACATTTGAAGGAGAAGATTGGCTTCCCAATAACCCTAAGCGACGGTTGAACAACGACTTATGGATTTGAAATCGAACCTGTTAACCGAAGGGTTACTAGTTCGAATCTAGCCCGGGGAGCCAACTTCTTCAGTAACTTACGGCAATTGGTCAGGGAATGATTTAACCGCTGCAGCGGGAACTGTAGCGGGTCAAAGTATTTTTGGTCTGCCCAGCCCAGCCTGTAAACTTCTTACACTGTGCCCTTGAACCCGCATGATGATCCGTCAAAGAGTGCCGCAGACCGGGGCATGAAGTCCACGGTCCTGGGCATCATTGTCAATTTAGGATTGGCACTGATCAAGTGCTCCGCTGGTTTGCTCGGGAATTCGTTTGCGTTGGTTGCAGATGGCCTGGAATCCGTCACAGATGTGTTCAGCGGCCTGGTTGTTTACTTTGGCCTGAAAATCGCGGTTAAGCCCCCAGATGCAGACCATCCCTATGGTCACGGGAAAGCCGAACCTATTGCCGCTGTAGTTGTTAGTCTGGCCTTGATGGCAGCCGCATTGGGCATCATTTATGAAGGGATTCGTGAAATAACCGCTCCGAGCGGAACACCTGCGCCCTACACGCTGGTGGTGCTGGCAGGTGTACTCATCATCAAGGAACTGCTGTTTCGGCACGTCGGTTCCGTGGGCGAATCAATCGGCAGCCTCGCGGTCAAGAGTGACGCGTGGCACCACAGAAGTGATGCCCTGACATCTGCGTTCGCGTTCGTCGGCATTTCAATCGCACTGCTTGGAGGGCCGGGGTGGGAGGCGGCGGATGGGTGGGCAGCCCTTTGTGCTGCGCTAGTGATTCTCTACAACGCCTGGAAGCAATTGCGCCCTGCGGTTCTCGAACTTGCCGATATTGCCCCGGACGTGAGCATGGAGGCGCAAGTCAGAACCATAGCCGGGCGCGTGCCGGGTGTCCTTGGTTTGGACAAATGCTATGTTCGCAAAATGGGATTCAGTTTCTACGTGGAACTTCACACTGTTGTAAAGGGGGAGATGACTGTACGTGAAGGACATCTGTTATCGCACAAGGTCGAAGACGAAATTCGCGGAGCATTGCCACAAATAGCTGAGGTCCTTGTTCACGTGGAACCAGAAGAGGAGTTGGCAAGACCGATTGACTGACCAGAAACAGCGTGTCGTACCTCGGTAAGGATCGGGCAGCGTTAACCAAAGCTAGCGCCGTCGGGTAACCGGACAATGAGGCCACTTGTCCGGTTTGCGCTGCCGGCTCAGATGGTCGACGCAACACTGGCTTGCAGTTTACTCGCGGGAGTTTCGAAGCCTAAGGTTTTTCTGGGGCGTTGATTCAAGCGCAGCGCGACCTGGTCGAGTTGCGCTTGCGAATGGACCGACAGGTCGGTGCCTCGCGGGAAGTATTGCCGCAACAGGAGATTCGTGTTTTCGTTGGTGCCGCGTTGCCAGGGACTTTGCGGATCACAGAAGTAGACCTGCACATCGGTCGCTACCGTGAAGTCTTTGTGCTTGGCCATCTCCAATCCGCGATCCCAGGTCAGCGAGCGTCGCAGGGTAGCGGGCAGTTTGCGAACATGTTGACTCAATGCGGCAACGACCACTTCCGTGTTTTTGCTGGGCACCTGGATCAGCATGGCGAAGCGCGAATGGCGCTCCACCAGAGTCGCAATGTAGGTGTTCTTGGCCCCGGCCAGCAGATCCCCTTCCCAGTGGCCGGGAACCGCTCGGTCTTCTACCTCCGCAGGTCTTTCGCGGATGGAGACGGCATCGACGATCTGCCCTCGTGACCGCCTCGTAGAAATTCTGGAGAGGCCCAGCTGTGGCAGCCGCTCGGGTGGCAGCTCCCTTAAAGATATTTTTCAGATCATGATTGTGATTTTTGTTCAGTCCGCGGATGGTCACAGCTTTCTTAGAGCGTTTCAGTTGACCGCCAACGAAGCGATATTCCCCACTATCGTAGGTTCTCAGTGCCAGTCCGCAGTAGGCCCACAGCTGCCGCTGGGTACGGAAGCGATGGGGTGTCTGCATCAGAGCGATCAACAAAGCGGCGCGGATCGGGCCGATCGAGGGAATCTGCCGCAGCAATCTCATGGCCGGATGTTTCCGGGATTCCGCCAATAGCTCTCGGCGCACTTCCTGGCGCAAAGCAGCTAAAACATCGAACTGCCGATAGTAGATCTCGGCGCGACGGCGCACGCCGGCTTCGGTGATCTTCGCGAGCCATTCGGCACGGTAGCGAGGTGCATACACTTGCTGGCCGGCACAAGCAATCCCCCAACCTCGATAGATCGCCTTCAGGCGATTCATCACGCGCGTCAGATCGCGGGTGATTGTCAGATAACTACGTGCCAGCTCCTTCAGCGTGTGGATTCCAGTTTCGCCGTGATAGACCGGATGGAGCTTATTCAGGAACAACAGTTCGGACAGCTTGCGTGCATCTTCACGGTCGTTCTTGTTTCCAACTCTCAACAGGGCATTTTTACGCGAATCACAAACCAACACTTCGGTAACGTGAGGCTTCAAAAGATCGTGTAGCCAAGCGGCACACGTTCCTTCCTCGAAGCTCACGTGCAAACTACCGCGCAAACCATGAACAAACTCAAGAATAGTCTCGGCTTTCGTTTCGAGTGTGGCTTCCATCACCAGATTTCCGCTCGAATCCCGAACCGCCGCCGAGATCGTTGCGGTATGCACATCCATCCCAATATACTTGGCATCATTCATGAGGGCGCTCCTTGTTGTAGGTGTTGATGCGAACGATCAAAACCTACTTCAAACGGGCGCCCTTTTATAATGCGTTAACCAGGCATTAGACTGCTTGCACGATTCCTATTCATGATAGTTTCCGAGTAGCCGACCATTTGGGAGTTATACGCGAGGCCACGCAGGCCACCGGCGGCGGGCCAGGAACATTCTTCGCAGTTTATGGTGCGCTGGCGCTACCTAGACCTCGGGATGAACGTTCATGTATTCACACAAAGATAAAGCAATACTGATGCGGTGGCAGGTCGCCAAGGTACGCTCCGACTGGCGCGTCCTCGTTCACCTAGGCCTTCCTGATAATGTTCCGTCGGAAGACATGACTATCCAGGCCGAATATTACGCCGCCCGCGATGCCTTGAAGGAATTCGAGAACGCCGAGCTCGTCACACTGGCGAAACAAGCGCACCCCGATGTACCTGACGTAAATCTGAACACGGTAGACGGATACAGGCGCTGGTGCCAGGTTCAGCAGCATATTATGGAAGCAGAATTAAAACTTTTGGCTATCAGCCGGGAGATTGATGATGTGTTTCCACATTTGACGATGAAAGTGCAATAGGAGCGGCTACGACCGCTCACTTCAGAAGCTGTGCCGGGATTAGTCCTTCCGCAAAAAGCTCATCCGACGCTTCGAGGCCGATCATTCTGCGTTTGAATGGGCCGGACATCTTGCTCCCGGGGCCGAACTTGTCCGGTAAGCGCGTTGGCGGCGTCAGCAATAGCACGCGGCCTGGCCCGGGAGCAGTTGTTGTGGACTCTCAGGGATTGGCCGTTCCATTAGCTCATGGACCGCTCTTCACGAAGAGGACGCAATAGTCATTCGCCGACCAATCGTTGATAACCTTCTCTATCTGCAGTCCCGCAGTTGTTAACTCCTCGACCAGCACCTTTTCTGGAATGCCGTGCCCACCCCGATTCTTCGGGACTCCTTCTACGGGCGCCAAATTGGGGCTTGGTGGGAAATCAATGATTGCCAGATGGGCCCCCGGCTTTAGCGAGCGCACCAGATTTCTATCAAATTCCTGCGGCTGCGTGAGATGGTGATATACGTGGCGCAGAAAAATCATGTCGCAGCAACTCGACGGAAGCTTTGTGTCATCCGCCGTTCCCTCCACTATAATGATGTTTTCGAGCTTGCGTTTCGTAGCTTCCGCCCTGAGATTCTTCAATTTCTCCGTGTCAATTTCAGTTGCATAAACACGCCCCGACGGCCCAACCTTTTGGGCAGCCATGAAGCTGTACGTTCCGTCACCTGCGCCAACGTCCGCCACGATTGTCCCTGCCTTCCAGTGCGTCAACTCTGCGAGCCGAGCGATCTCGTGGCTCTGGTCGCCGCTCATTCCAAGAGCAGCGCCTCCTAACGACCAGAGCAAGGTGAATACAATGGATGCGATGCTGCAGCGAGATCTCTTGCGATTCATCGTTGCTCCCCTCTTTGCTACAGGGTCTAGACGCGCTCAATTCTCCAGCTATCCGACAAAGTCTCTCTATCGAGATTAGACGCACCGAACGGTTTTGTGGTCTTAAATTTTGGCCAATATCCGATATTCGAGCGGACGTTTGCGCATGATTTTCGGGCCAGTTCTACTTGTCCGGTTTCCGCGTTTATCAGGAGCTGAGATTACCGACGGGTTTCCCGCCTCTCGACACAGGCTTCCGCGCACGCTGATATACTTGACACGTGAAGACCGCACGAAACTTGTGTTCTTCTTCAGCTTTTTGTTTCTGGCGTGCATGCCTAGTCTCCTGAGTCACTGATTTCTTGCATATTGTTTGTGCCATGTGCGGCCAGAGTACGGGAGGCGAACCGTCCAATGCTGTTAAGAATTGCATCGGCACTTTTGGTCCACACAAAGGGTTTTGGCTGCTCGTTATGCACTTCGATGAACTCCAAGATGGCGGATTCCAATTCACGCACGCTGTAGTGCGAACCTCGTTTGATCTGGCGTTGTGACAGTAAGGCGAACCAGCGCTCCACTTGATTCAGCCAGGAACTGTGCGTGGGAGTGAAGTGCAGGTGATACCGAGGATGCCGCAGGAACCACGTCCGAATCTCCTTGGTCTTGTGGGTGGCATAATTGTCCAACACCAGATGGACGGTAAGATCGGCAGGGCTCTAAGTTGTTCGGTTTGCGCGTTAGTCAGGACTTGAGAATTACTTCCGGGTTGACCAGAAAACCCTGAGACTCCGTCTCGGGCAGGAGGAAGCGTTCTGAAGCAATGTAGGCACGCTAGCACATCTCCACAGTCTCAATCCACCGCCACCCATAGCAAAGAGAACAACTGAGGCCGTATCGAAGATCCGCTCTACCTGTGTCATACCATGCCCGGTATAACCGTCATTTGGCAAGCGGTCGGCGATCCACAAGTTGGGATTTGCTGGCTATTTGGAGGAAGCTACATTCGACAATGACTTCATCTCTATTGGATCGTTCTCAATATCCATGCCTCCGCGACTGTGTGTATCTGAATCAAGCATCCTTGGGATTGATTAGCCAGCCAGCAGTCGCTGCGATGCACAGCTTCCTTGAGAATGTGGCGAGGCATGGCAATCTCTATATGTCGGACAGCGATGAGATCAACTACGGGCATGCCCTTAGGGGAGTTGCCGGCAGATTGTTTCATAACGATCCATCACGCATCGCCATTCTTGCGGGTGCGAGCGAACTGCTGGGACAATTTCCTTTGCTATTTCGTCTCAAACCCAATGCCACAATTCTTGCAGTTTCCTCCGACTTTCCCGCAGTCACTCGCCCGTGGATTCACCAGTCCTATTTTGAAAAAATCCGTGTTCGTTTTGTCGATGACCTTCCTGATCGTGATCTGACCGACGCGATCATTAACGCCATAGACGAAACCACAGGTGTGATAGCTGTTAGCAGTGTGCAATACGCTACAGGCACCCTCGTGGACGTTAGTCGCGTGGCCAGAAGTGCTCAGAAGGTGGGCGCATTCCTGATCGTTGACGCGACCCAAGCGGCCGGTGCAATGCCGGTGGATACCTCGACGCTCGAAGCTGATGCTGTGATTACCAGTGGTTATAAGTGGTTGGGCGGACATGGGGGCGTCGCTTTGGCAGCCGTGTCTGAGTCCTTACTGAAACAGCTTCCGATTTTGCCGGGCTGGATGGGCGCCCCTGATCCTTTTGACTTCGACGCTAAATCAGTTTCCTTCGCGTCCGATGCCCGGCGCTTCACGCAGTCCACCATGTCCTATGTCTCGTTTGCGGGTCTCACTGTTTCTATCGAGCAGCTGTTGTTCTTGGGGGAACACCGCATCGAAGCGCATGCACGTCAATTGGCCGCGATGCTGGTTGATGGCGCTCGCGAATATGGCTGGGAACCGTTTCATGATGTCCATGGTGTGGCCGCATCTCCTCACATCATTTCGCTCGGACACGGCCGAAAACGCGCACGGGAGACCGTGGAGAAACTCCGCGACCAGAGTATTATATGTTCTGCCCGCGGCGAACGGGTCCGAATTTCTCTTGCTCCTTACAACGATGCAAGTGACGTGACGAAGCTTTTTCAGGCGCTCGCAGGGTTGCAGTCCGAATGAACTCCAGCGAGAGCGTTCATGGAGAAAATGCCACGTATGCGTCTCATCCCGCCTCTTGCCTATGGATAATGGGTGAAGTGAGGACGCAATGGCACCAGCACCTTAGTGAAAATCATTAATAATATCGATAGAATGCGGAACAGATTTGAGGAGAACTGCTGATGGGCATGGGAACGCGGCGGCGAAGACAGCGACAAGAGCAGATGTGGATCGCACAGCAGGAACTAGCGAAGGGGCCGGCACATCCTTTTTACAAGCGGGTGAATGAATTGTTGGAAGAGAGGAAGTTTGACGAGTTTGCCGAGAGGGAGTGCGCGAAGTTTTACGCGGGAAACATTGGACGACCCTCGTTGGCGCCAGGGATCTATTTTCGTTTGTTGTTGGTGGGCTATTTTGAGGGCCTCGATTCCGAGCGGGGAATCGCCTGGCGGGTGGCGGATTCGTTGGGCCTACGGAGATTTCTGGGAATCGGCATCGACGAGCCCACACCGGATCATTCGACGATTTCGCGGACACGGCGGCTGATCGATGTGGAGACGCACCAGAAAGTGTTCTTCTGGATTTTGGAAGTGCTGCGAGAGCAGGGGCTGGTGAAGGGCAAGACGGTGGGGATCGACGCGACGACGCTGGAGGCCAACGCGGCGATGCGTTCGATCGTGCGGCGCGATACGGGTGAGAGTTACGAGGAATTTTTGCAGGGCTTGGCCAAGGAATCGGGAATCGAGACGCCCACGCGGGAAGACCTAGCGCGAGTGGATCGCACGCGGAAGAACAAGGCCAGCAACGAAGATTGGGTGAATCCGCATGATGGCGATGCGCGCATCGCCAAGATGAAAGATGGGCGAACGCATCTCGCACACAAAGCCGAGCATGCCGTGGATCTGAAGACCGGTGCGGTGTTGGCGGTGACGCTGCAGGAAGCCGATTCGGGAGACACCACCACGGTGGTCGAGACTCTAGCGCAGGCCGGTGAGAACGTCGCGGAGTTGATTGGGACAGAAGAACCGAGCCAGAAACCGCAAGTGCATCTGAAGGGCATCGAAGAAGTGGTGGCCGACAAGGGCTACCACAGTGGAGCGGTGGTAGCGAATCTGCAGGGTGCGGAAGTGCGGGCTTACATTTCGGAGAAGAAGCAGCCCGGGCAACGGCATTGGGAAGGCAAAGCCCAGGAACAGCAAGCGGTCTATGCCAATCGGCGGCGAGTGAAGGGAGCCTATGGCCAAGGCCTGCTGCGGAAGAGGGGCGAGTTGATCGAGCGGAACTTCGCGCACTGCTACGATACGGGCGGAATGAGACGAACGCATCTACGAGGACACCGAAACATTCTCAAGCGACTGCTGATTCACGTTGGGGCATTCAATCTGAGCCTAATTTTTCGCTCGCTCTTGGGCTCGGGTACTCCACGGGAGCTGAGAAATCGTCAGTCCTCGTTTCTTTGTGTGCTGCTTTTTCTGTTCGGTCGCCCTTCCGTGGCCTCGAGTCCCAGAAAACATTGTGTTTCATCACCACCATTCGATCGGCGGAAAAATCATCGCTATCTCAGATACAGACTTCGCCACTCAGCAAAATGCGATTCCGCCACGGACTGCTAGGCCTGATTACGCGGCGTAAACGCTGCCCGCTCACGAATCAGGAGCGGCTGCTTGCCTTTGTCCGCGATGCCGATACCGTGGTGGTGCATAGCATGGATAGGCTCGCGCGCAATCTCGATGACCTGCGGCGCATCGTCCAGGGATTGACCAAGCGCGGTGTGCGCATCGAGTTCGTTAAAGAACACCTGGTATTTACGGGCGACGATTCCCCTATGGCCAACCTTATGCTGTCGGTCCCAGAGGGAAAGACACGATTCGCGTTTTAAAGCACGCTAAGGACCCAGAATACCCTGGCTATTGAGTGCTTGATACTTCAACGCAGAGATGCAGGCCTCCCGAGTGGCCCACGCGACTGCCGTTGAGATTCCTACACGGTTCGCCCAGGTTTCCAAAGCTCGCATATGAAGTTCGAGCTTCATTTCAGGAAGCCGCGCAGGCGAGACGACGTGTTCTGCAAGCAGGGCGTCGAACGGCGAAGAACTGCCGGGCGAAAGACCGGTGAAATCAAAACGATCGCCTCTGACCGTAAGATAACAGTGAGCCTCCGGAATGGATGTAAATGATGAAGGACCAAGTATTGCTCCAACTCCCGGCGTGTTCTCTTCGGACATTGCGTAGATTCCGACGGTAAGCTGAAACTCCGAATGGCCACAATCGTGCGCAATGACTGCGAGCAGTCGGTGCTTGGAGCTACACGTCCCGCACTCCTCCCGAAGCACAATTGCCGGATTGGCAGTGTCGGTATTTCGATCGTAAGCGAGCGCTCGAACGTATTCGGCGAGTTGACCGAAATCGGTCAAGCCTCGATCTAGGACTTCCATGCACAGCGGAGTGGCGGGCTGGATTGTGAAGTTCGGAAGACGCGGCATTACATGGTGCACTTTCAAATAATTGCTACGCAGCGCGGTCGCGCTTGACGATGTCGAGCACCGTATTTTTGCTAAGGCCCAGCCGGTGGCTGATTTCACGATACGTCTGGCCTTCACCGACGAGCTTGAGCACTTTCGGGGCGAAACGAGCCGCTTTCACCCGTTGGCCAGGCCGCCGGCCGAATACGACGCCACGCTTCCGAGCCGCGGCGATGCCGGAGCGACCCGTTCACGCATCATGTTTAGCGTCCCACCGCATCCGCAACCTGCTTAATGGGGAAGTGGCGTTTAGCGTCCATGACTACACACTAGCGCAATCCCTCAACGCGTGCTAGGCCCTGTCCTTGAGTGCACCACATTCCCTGAAGCTCACTAAACTGCTGCCCAGGCGCAAGTACCTTCTCGCGTTTATCGGGCAGGTTCAGCACACCTGTACATCTGACCGGGGCTGCCTGACTTGGGGCGATCTTCGAAGCCAAGAGATACCGACAGTGTCGTTCTTGCTGCTCGTCCCGCTGCATTTCCGCGGGGTGTAGGTGTTGACTCCATTGCTGAATTGCTCGAGTAACAAGAATTCCGCGGCCCGCCTATCGCCAATGAGGGCTGCGCATTGACATCCCCTCTTGCCGTGGCTACGCTTTTCATGCCTCACGTTGGAGTCATCATGAAGGCCCCAAGATTCGCTCTTCTCGCTTTCATCAGCACTCTATCGCTCGCACCAGATTTGCTCTCCGCTCAGGACCTTCAGCACCATCACGACGCCGATGAAAAACTAGGCACCGTCTCCTTCTCTACCTCCTGCGCTCCCGCAGTTCAATCCGAATTCGAGCGCGGCGTCGCCCTTCTGTATTCCTTCGAGTACGAAGTAGCCGACGCGCAATTCGAGGAAGTCGCCAAAAAAGATCCGCGCTGCGCAATGGCTTACTGGGGGCAAGCAATGACCCTTTACCACGAACTCTGGAATCGCCCCAGCAAGGCCGACCTCGCCCAAGGCGCCGAACTCCTCGCCAAAGCTCGCTCCCTCAAGCCGCCGACCGCCCGCGAACGCGACTACGTCCTGGCGCTCTCCGTCTTTTACTCTGGTACCGATAAACTCGACCACAATCAGCGCGCCGACGCCTACGCCGAAGCCATGCAAGGTGTCCACGAACGCAATCCCAACGACCACGAAGCCGCCATCTTTTACGCGCTCTCGCTTCTCGCCTCAGGTCCCGACCGCGACCCCAATCTCACCAACGCCAAAGCCGCTGTTGCCATCCTCAACAAGCTCTACGACGAGCAACCCAATCATCCGGGCATCGCGCACTACATCATCCACAGTTGCGACAATCCGGCGATGGCCAGTCTCGCTTTTCCCGCCGCGCGCAAATACGCTAGCATCGCGCCGTCTTCCCCTCACGCCGTGCACATGCCTTCGCACATCTTCGCGCGCCTCGGACTTTGGCAGGACGACATTAACTCCAACCTCGCGGCAATTCGCGTCGCCGATGGCACGGCTGCGCATCATCATGTGATGCATCACAAAGTGCATTCCATGGACTTCCTCGAATACGCGTACATGCAAATTGGCGACGACGCCAGCGCCAAGGCGATCATCGAGCAGATGGCAGCGATTCGCCCCGAACAAATGGATCCCGAATTTGAGAAGTATTTGCTGGTGCGCCAGGCGGAAGGGCCCGTCAAGTACGCTCTCGAGCGCCGCCAGTGGAAAGAAGCGCTAGGCCTGCAACCCAGCGCTGCCGCGCCGCCCGACGTTCAGTTGGTCACCTACTGGGGGCGCGCCGTTGCCGCTGGCCATCTTCACGACGCAGTCGCCGCGCAAGACGCGCTGAAGCATTACGACGAACTGCTAGAAGCCACGCGCAAAGGTCCTCGGCCCTACATCGTCGACGGCCTGAAGAACGAGCACCAATTGGTGCAAGCCTGGGCCGCTTACGCCGCGGGCAACTCCGACGATGCGGTTCGCCTGCTGCGCGCCGTTGCCGACGATCAGGACAAAGTCGGCAAAGCCGAAACCGAACTGCCAGCCCGCGAAATGCTTGCTGACATGTTACTCGACCTGCAGCGTCCGCAGGAAGCGCTGACCGAATACGAAATTTCCCTGCGCACCGACCCCAATCGTTTCAACGGCCTCTACGGCGCAGCGCAGGCCGCCATGCAGGTCCAGCAAAAAGAGAAAGCGGGCACCTACTACACCCAGCTGCTGAAGAATTGCGAAGGCATCCGTTCCGATCGCCCCGAGCTAGCCCAAGCGAAAACCCTCCTCGTTTCTGCGGGCGGTATGTAGGCGCGGGGCTTTCAGCTTCGATCTAAGGCCCGTGTAATCCATCGAGCTTTGGCCCCTGAGGACTCTGGTTCTGCTTTTTCCGCAAGCTGCTAAGCCCGGTATCCCCCGAACATTGACCGGGGACAGAGGCCGGAAGGGTGCGAGCGCGGTACCGGGCTAGGATTGGGCGACTTTCCTCCAGCGTCGTCGAGGCAACGGAGCGTCATTCACGCTTTGCCATGCTGATCAAGGTGCCCAGCAAAGACACCGCAGTGGTGGTGACGGCATTGAGTCGGCATATTCGTAAACTCCCCGCTACCCTGCGGCGCTCGCTGACGTGGGACCGCGGACTGGAGATGGCGAGACACCAGGACTTTACGGTAGCTACGGATGTGCAGGTCTATTTCTGCGATCCGCAAAGTCCCTGGCAGCGCGGCACGAACGAAAACACCAACCTCCTTTTAAGGCAATACTTCCCGCGAGGAACCAACCTATCTGTCTACTCTCAGGCACAGCTCGATCGGGTCGCACTTCGCTTAAATCAGCGCCCTAGACAGACTTTAGGTTTTCAGACTCCGGCGAGTAAACTGCAAGCCAGTGTTGCATCGACCGTCTGAACTGGCACGGATTACCGGACAAGTACCGAAGCTTGTCCAGTTCGGTTCCTAGGCGCGTTACCCCCGCGAGCTAGCTTGGATTTTTGTTATCCCGATGACTTCGACAGCCTTGGTTGAACGGCTAAACGCGAAGCTTGGCGCATCGTGCGCCATTAGCACGCGCTCAAGGGATTCTGCCTCCACCACACGTTTCTCTTGAGATTTTGTGCCATCCCACTTTTCGATTTCGTAAACGACTTCGAACTTTTTCACAGTTTTTCCCCATCGCCGGAGCTACCGGCACTTTCTAGAACTTGCTTTTCTTCCGCTTCGACTAATTCAATTGGCTCCCAGCCTGCCCACTTGCGGGCCTCACGGCGAAGTTTATCCAATTCAGTTAACGGTTTCTGTTCCATTTGGACCCATAAAAACATCGACAATTTCCTTTGCAGGCTGGCCAGCCCAGCGCGCTTGAAAGTACCACTTGGCCGCAATCGCCTTTTTCCAGACGGGGCAGCGAAACAGCGAAAGCACGAACGTGCTTCCAGCCTGAACCCCAGATGAGGCGATTGCGCGTAGAGCCTGATTTGTCGGGTAACTGGACATCTCTAACAATGCCGACCCTGCACGTAGTTGCCAATCTGCTTGCCGCGTGGAAAACGTTGCCAAGTTCCAATGATCAGCACGAAGGCCAGCGCCGTAAGTGGGCCCACGCCAGGATGGGTCATCAGTCGCAACACCTCGGGTCGCTTCTTGGCTTCCTGCTCGACGGCGGAGGTTAGCTCCTCGATGGTCGGATTCATGCGGTCCAATAGCTCTAACAACTCTTGCCGACGTCGACTGGCCCAGGGAGCTAACGCCAGCTTTTCTAACTGTGCTCGCCCTTGTTCGCTGAACAGTTTTTTCTTCCAGCGATAGCCCTCGTTCATCGCCAGCGCCTGCAGTTGATTCATGATGCGCGTGCGCATCTGCACCAACCGATGCCGGTGCCATAACAGTTGTCGCAGATCCCGATTTTCCGGATCCGGGACCCAGATTCGAGGAAAGTTATCTTGCCGCATCAGCTTCAGCAGGAGTCGAGCATCTTCGCGGTCGGTCTTCTGCTTCTTGACTCGCTTGGTCTTGATCTCCGCAGGATCCCCGATCCATACCTCGAACCCCAACTCTGCCAGCAGTCGCTCGAACCAGCGTGAATATCCGGTAGCCTCCATCCCTACCCGCACGCAGATTCCTCGCTGCTGCAGGTCTCGATAAAATTTCTCTGCTTGTCCATCACCGTGGTTCAGTTCCTGTTCACCACACTCACCAGTCTCTTCCATTAAAAATGCAATCGTCTGAAAGCTCGGGTGGTAATCTAGGCCTATCAACATCATGTCCGACTCCTTCCTCCGAGCCCTTGGTCGTTATGCAATGCGGCAATCAGCTTACGCACCAAACTAGGCGAGTCGCTCAGTTCGGTGCAGAAGTATGCCACGCCACTGTCGCAACAGACCACGTCGTCGCTCCAGGCGTTGAGAGCCTTCAGCATTGGAGCAAAGATGTCGCAGACGAAGGGTGATAGCGCCGCACTGCCTTTCTATAAGCGGGCCGTAGAACTCGACCCGGATTTTGCCGCGGCCTACATCAACCTGTCGTCTATCTACTTCAACTTCAACGAGAAAGAACGAGCAGCGGAGTATGGACGCAAGGCTTACGCGTTGCGGGAAAAGGTGAGCGAGAGGGAGCGGCTCTACATCGAAGAACGATACTACCTGAATGTAACGGGAGAACTGGAAAAGGCAGGGCAGACCTACGAACTGCAGCAACAGACCTATCGGGGGGCCAACCTAGCTGATGTAGACGTGGGTTTCATTCTCGGCAGCCTTGGAGAACTGGAAGAAGGCTTAGAGAATGACCGCGCGGTAATGCGCCTGCACCCGAACACAGCCAGAAGCTACGCCAATCTTGGCTACTCATACATGGCCCTCAACCGGTTGGATGAAGCGGAAGCTATCTTCCAGCAGGCGGAGGAGCGGAAGCTAGAGAACGAGACCATGCTTCAGAACCGCTACTTGTTGGCATTTCTGAAAGCCGATGCGGCGAAGATGGCAGAGTTGGCCTTGGCCGCTATGGGAAAGCAAGGCACGGAAGACCTGTTGCTGGCCGCTCAGGCAGATACGGAAGGTTGGTACGGGAAGCTAAAGAACGCGCACGAACTGACGCGCCGGGCGATGAATTCCGCCGAGCATAACGACGCCAAGGAAAGTGCGGCATCGTATCAAGCTGCGGCATCCCTGCGTGAGGTGGAATCGGGAAACCGAGAGGAGGCACGGGCGGACGCGAAGGGAGCGTTGACGGCAACGCTGCCCCAGCGGAATTTCAGAAATTCATTGAACACCGAGGCTTGGTGGGGAACTTTCCTTGGGGCGCAATAGCCCGATTAGGACTTGCCCGCGCTTATGTATTGCAAGGCGACACCGCCAAAGCCAAGGCCGCCTATCAAGATTTCCTCACCCTCTGGAAAGACGCCGACCCCGACATTCCCATCCTGAAGCAAGCCAAGGTTGAGTACGCGAAATTGCAGTAGCTCGCGCCGACTCCTTGCGTATCACTTGGCGCTGCGAATGCGTTCGGCGGGAACTTCGACTTCGCTAACGCCACGGAAGGAGAACAAAAGTTTTACGAGGTACTTGGGCGGCTGTTCTGAAGTTTGTTTCACAATGTGAGCGATGGCGTCGGTGACCGCGGCCTGGAACATTACTCCCTCGGTCTGGAGGCCAGAAAGGTTAACACGCACGACTTGGCCCGGTTGGAACATCTCAAAATCATCCTACGCCGTGGGAGATCAAACACAAGCGCAGGACGCAGACCCGCCGAGACTGTTCTGTTGTAGCAAGTGTAGTAGCTTGTCAGCGGAGGGAGAGTGTCCTGCGGCGCGATTCCTGGCACGTGCCGCTGCTTGGCCCACTGCCGTTGGTACGATACGGAAGCAATCCCTAACTTCCTGCTAAAATAACAACTGGCCGACCTTTGTCATGGCGCAGATACCTAACACTTAAAGAAAGCTCCGTGAAGCGAGGTTTTTTCTGGGCCACATGAGCGAAGCAGGACGGTCTCCACACCTCGACAGGGAAGACTTTTATTTCTACCTGAGCGCGTTCCTTTCAGCAGGTCGGAGCGTTACTTTGTTTCTCCGGTGCGAGCAGAAGGGCTCGTACGACGCTTGGTTTCCGAATTGGTACCAAACCCTCAGCGAGGATGAACGCAAATTGCTAAAATTCGGCAACGCACAGCGCGTAGCCGCAGTGCACAAGCAAGGCGCAGAGACTCAGAGTGACATTGAAATGGTGCCCCTGACACAGTTTGAGCCGGAATATAACCCCAATAGCATAAGGTGTGTGACCTGTGGGTGGTTCGACTCTCCCGGAATACCGCCTCCGGAAATGGGGTTGATGGTTTATTATTTCGAGATTGAGGGTAAGAAAGAAAACGCGGTAAACACTTGCAAGCGGTATCTGGCACTCCTCGAAACACTAGTACGGGAGTTCGACCAGGCATTCCCCTAGCCCCGATCCGGTCCGCGGGCGGCCCCATCCTCGTCAAACTTCGGAATCGCAGTTTCGGCCTTCGTAACCCATTCGGATTCCACGACTTCGTACCTGCTAGGCTTGCTCCCGCGCGGCCTCATTGATGACGTGGATTGCCCTAAGCAATGCGGGCAGAAATGCGCGCAACCAGTGCAAGTGACCGAGCAAACGAGGGATCGCTCCTTTGCCAGGCATATCGGCGCAACGTACAAAAGCGGCCTTCCGGGTGGCACCGGGGGTGTTTTCGGAGCCCTAGTTGCGGGTTCTGCGGGTTTCGCGGGTATCCCCGGCCTAAACCTCTAACAAATCACGGGGAAATATTAGGTTTACCCCTCTTAGGATCCCACAATACCCGCACACTCTTCTCGGCACCAGCACGTCACAAACCGCCTCCTACCCAGCACCCAAATCCTCCCAAAGCAAGCTGTGACGCGGGTTTAAGGGAGATCCAGTATTGGGGGACCAACGGATGCATCAGGCGCTGAAGCCAATGGCGGCGGCCGTTTTTAAGCCGGTCGTGAAGCATTCCGGCCCATCTGTGTCGTTCCTTTTTCAGAATCGAATGAAGTGGTCCGACCATCTTCCCCGCTCAAAGAAGCAAACCTAGCCCTTTCATACAAGCCCCTGTAACAAGCACGGAAGGCGCAGTTTGCCGATTGACAATGGACGCAAACGTAAATATATCAAAATATATTGGTATGCCCGCGAGCTTCGAAGTACCCCCATAAATATCGGAGGACCCGCTCAAGCGTAAGAGATATTTCGCGATATTGATCGCTTACATTGCCATTCCGGTTCGTGGTCCCGGAGTGAAGATCGGGGAGGCAGGCGGGAGGATGCTTGCAATAACCTCGGTTAGAGGACCAACCGATGGTGTCGGCACGGATCCCTTTGATGTTAGGCTCACTGCAAGTTGAACGACTTGTGAGAAGCGCGGAGGGGTTCAAAGACCAATGAAAAGAAACCTTTCGATCGTAGGTGTACTTTTATCGCTGTCCTTAGTGGCCCTTTACCAGCCAAGCGGAGCGAGTGGATTGCATTCGTGGAATGCCCCGGCTGGCGAAAGGGAAGACGAGACGAAAATCCTTACCGTTCTCGATGGAATGGTTAAGGCGCATCAAACCTATTTAAGCGTTCCCGTCAAAGACGGCATGGCGCTACGCCTGCTCACAGAGGCAACGGGTGCCAAGAATGTGGTTGAGATCGGCACATCTACGGGCTATTCGGGCCTCTGGCTCTGTCTAGCGCTACTGAAAACGAACGGCCGCTTGACCACGTTCGAGATCGATCACCAAAGGGCATCGATGGCCCGCGAGCACTTCCGGGAAGCTGGTGTGGAGAAGATGGTGACCCTAATCGAAGGCGATGCTCATGAGCAGGTCGCGAAGCTGAAAGGACCAATCGACATTGCCTTTATCGACGCCGATAAGGCTGGGTACGTCGACTATCTGAACAAACTCCTGCCACTCGTGAAGCCGGGCGGATTGATCCTCGCACATAATGTCGACATGGTTCCGGACTACGTCAAGGCTGTAACGACAGGCGGAGAAATGGAAACGATCTTCTACATGGAGGGCGGCGGGCTGGGCGTCACTCTCAAAAAGCGTTGAGGAGCAGCCAGAGGTCGCCGAAGCACTGTCCTTCTGACTGCCAAGTTTCCGGCTAATGCCTCGGTCCGGGGTGGTGATCCCTGGACATTTGCTTAACCCACAACGCCGTTTCTGGATAACTTCCGGTTTGCCGACCACTCGGGAGGTGACGCGATATTCGTAATCACAAGCGCGTTTGTCGGTACTAATCCGATGGGATGAGTCAACTCTCATCAGCGCGCAAAGATTTCCTAGCCCGACCTAACTTTTCTAGGGCGAAGGATCTGAAGTTGTCTACGACTTCCGTTCGAAATTGTTTACTGACAGCGAGAGCAATTTCAGTCGCCGGTATCCGGTCTAAAATCCCACAAGCGACTACCGAAGCGACATAATGTTTGACGACCGACGCCGGCATAATCGTGATACCCATGCCTGAAGCGACGAGTGAGATCAGCGTTGGGATCTCTACTGCGGTCTGAGTGATATTGGGAACAATCCCGGCATCGCGAAGGATCCCGAACATCAAATCGTGGAATCCAGGGGCGTAGGTACGCTCATACATCACGAAGTCCTGACCCGCCACTTCGCGCAGCCGCACCCTTTTCCTTTTTGCTAGTTTATGGGACGAGGGCACGACGAGTACGCTAAACTGACGAACGATATTGGGCACAATCTCACTTCCCGCAGTTGAGACGAAGCCAATCCGCAATAGTCCCAGTTTCCCACTGGCAGCCAGCCGTGCCCTGCGTATCGCTTGCCCCAATTGCGATAGCGCCGCAGCGGCATCATCACGAAAAGCCGCACCAGCGGCGGTGAGCGTTGTTTTGCGCCGGTTCCGCTCAAAGAGTCGCACGCCGACAAAACTTGTCCTGAAAAGACGATGCAATATAGACCTCATGTTCCGGCACTTTTCGGCAGCGCACGAAACCGCCGCTGCATCCTCGCAATTCGGAATGCCGCCTCAAGGCCCGAATTCTAATGACCACGAACCGCCGTTTATCGACACAAGTCAGACGTTTCCCGCCAAAATAGCGCCCTCGACTTGCCGTCGAACGGTTCCCATTGCATATTTGACGATCAGATGTCGAATACCAGCTCAACCACGGGCCAGCGTAGAGGTGCGCGCCTGACGCGAAAGCGAATCGTCGTCGTTGTAGTGCCTCCTATCGATGAACTTGATCTCGTTGGCCCCATTCAAGTCTTTAGTGCCGCGAATCGCCTGGTTCGCAAGACCGTCTACGAAGTCGAGATTGTGACGAATGCAAGGGAGCTGAGAGTTCAGGGCGAAGGAGGACTACTTTCTTTCGCCGCGCAAGGGCACTTCCAGGATGTTAAAGGGAAATTTGACTCGGTTCTCCTCGTCTGCGGACCGGGAACACGTTCGGCACGCGACCAGGCTCTTTTCGCATGGATGAGAAAGATTGTGGCGGTGGTTCGCCGATTGGGATCAGTGTGCGTTGGGTCATTTCTATTGGCCGAGGCTGGTCTGCTGAATGGAAAGAGGGCGACCACGCACTGGAAATTCGGACGCGAATTGGCACGCCGCTATCCTCAGGTGAAGGTGGAATTCAATCCGATCTGGGTAAAAGATGGAAACATCTACACCTCGGCCGGAATCTCCGCGGGAATCGACCTGGCGCTTGCGTGGGTGGAGGAGGATTGTGGAGGTAGAATTTCGCACGAAATAGCGCGCGAGCTTGTTTTGTTTTTACGCCGCCCAAGCGGACAAGCTCAGCTAAGCGCTTCCTTGTCGGCGCAGGCATCGGAGATGAAAGCGATTCATGAGCTTCAGGTTTGGATTGCGGAAAACCTTCATAACAATCTGTCCGTACAGAAGCTGGCAGACCGAATCGCAATGAGCGTTCGGAATTTCGAGCGCGTGTTCACCCGCGAGTTCGGAAAAACGCCGTCCCACTATGTTTTGCAAATGCGAGCCGAAGCAGTGCGCCGGCAACTGGAGAGAACGGACCAAGGCCTCAAACAAATCGCTGCCGCCTGCGGATTCGGCAGTACGGATTCGATGCGGCGCGCATTCCTGCGATCCGTGGGAACCACGCCCCACAGGTATCGCCGTCAACTCCACGATCCTGGACGATGTGTTTAAGTGTCGGCCATCTTTGTCCAAGTCCACGTGTTTCCCGTCCCCGAGTGGAACATTACACTGGTTGACGGATTTCTTATGCCGAAGCTCTTGCTGCCCCGGCAGCGTTGTGCGCCGACGGCACGGATGAGAACAACGGGATGAGTCCCTCAACCAACGTTGGATGGGTCAGAATCGCATCGCGCAGCGCTGTATATGGTAGCGCCGCACTCATGGCTATTTGCACGGTAGCCATAACTTCTCCGCCGCCGACACCAAACGCCGTGAAGCCTAGGATCCTATCGCTTTCGAGGTCCACCAAAGCCTTGAGGAAACCGCGAGTTTCGGAGAGAGTGCGTGCGCGCAGGTTAGCTTCCATTGGAACCTTGAATAAACGATAAGCAATGCCTCGGGCTATGGCCTCATTCTCGCTCAGTCCCACGCGGGCGAATTCTGGGTCCGTGAACAGACAGAACGGAACCTGTCGGCCCGTTGTCACCCGCGTGCCGCCGGTAAGGCTGTCATGGACGACACGGAAATCGTCGATGCTCACGTGAGTAAATTGCGGGCTTCCGGCTACTTCGCCGATCGCCCAGACACTGGGGGCGGTCGTCTGAAGATGTTCATTGACTCTGATGTATCCACGATCGGTGAGTTCAATACCCGCCAACTCCAGTCCGATACCGGTCGTATTCGGGACACGTCCCAGCGCGACGAGTAGATGAGTGCCTTCGATCGTTCTCGTTCCACCGTTTTTCTCAACCAGAATTCCGACTGAATCACCCGACTTTCCTGAAATCCGATTGACTTGGGCGTTCATCATCAGGTCGATGCCTTCATCGACCAACAAGTCGCGCAGGGCTCCCGATATATCTTCGTCTTCTCGGTGCAGCAAGCGCTCCCCACTCTCGACGATCGTCACTTTGCTTCCAAACCGCCGCATGGCTTGTGAAAATTCCAATCCGATGTAGCCGCCGCCGATCACGATGAGATGTCCGGGGGTTTTATCGAGTTCAAGTGCCTCGATGTGGGTGAGCGGTTGAGCCTCGGCGAGCCCGGGAATCGCTCCCAAGGCAGCATGCGTGCCGGTGCTGACGATCACATTCTTCCCGCGAAGTCGGCGATTCCTCCCGTCGGCGAGCGTAACCTCCAGGGTCTTGGGGCCGATGAACCGTCCCGAACCAAGAATCAGTTCCGCTCCCGTTTTTCTGTAGTTATCGAGATACACGTCGTTCAACGCTGACACCATGTCGCGCTTGCGGGCGCGTACGCCAGACATGTCCACAATGAAGTCCCTTTTCGCTATGCCGAACTCTTCACTTCTGCGGAAGTACGACGCCACCTTCGCGCTGTGAATGATATTTTTGCTGGGCAGACAGGCAATGTTGGGACAAGATCCACCGATATACTTTCGCTCGATCACAGCGACGCGCTGGCCCCGACCGGCAAAGGTCCACGCGGCGACCGTTGAACCCGTTCCCCCGCCAAGGATAACGAGGTCGAATTCCTCGAGGTCTGGGTTCTGAAGTGCTTGGGTTACCGTGATGTTTTCCGTGTTCGTCATGCGACTCTTCCTTCCTGCGCGATAGGCGTTCGCTCCTCTTCTGCATCGACTGGACCAGGTTGGCAGCCGACGTCCCCTCCGGGGAAAGCCCATAACCCAACGTCCGTGCGATTGGTCCTTGCGAAGATTCGTAACGCAGCACAATCTGAGTTGGATTAAGAATTCACTCAAAAGATCGCCGCCCCCACTGCCATCCCTACGGTCGGGGAGCGGCATCCTCACGGCCTGATTTGAAAAACTCTATTTCTGCGAAACCCCTTGATCGACCTTCATCGGAGCCGCTCCGAAGTTGACACTGAACCGCTTGCACCATATGGAAACGGCCCGATATTTCGCCAAGTCAACCTCCGGTCCAAGCGGATAATTTTGATCGCCGATATTGCCCTTAATTGCGCCTAGATCGATAAAGCCCGCGTTCTCCACCGTGGCGTTGTCTCTCGCGTCGTCAGCGGCCACGATGTAGACGTGAACGTCAGGGCCGTTGGACGTTTTGAAGTTTGTGAGGCGAAGAAAGCGGCTCCCGTCCGCTAAACGATAGATCGTGGCAGTGCCCCCGGTGGGGTGCAAAATACTATAGAAGTTTCCGGACTCCAGAGCTTGCGCCGGCGAGTCGGCTTTCACCGTTGGGAAGGGTTCGTCGACTTGGCGATTCACAACCAGTCGCTCCGGCCGAAATGCGTACCACGCAAAGAACAACACGATGGCAACGATGGGAACAGCAATTGTCCATTTTTTTATTTTCCTATCTCCTTGAACCTGGACTCACGGGGGTCAGAGCTGTTCGATTCTCGTGCCGAAATATGCAGCGCTTGTTATTAGCGTGGTCCAGCTTTGCGCAATCGGGACCAACGCCCCCGCGGGCCTGCAGAAACACCTCCGCTGCGACCAGCATACCCAGCGTCGGGGCCGCGAAATAGATCCATAGGGCATGCCAGTAGCCGGCACGAAATGCTGGCCCAAATGTCCGTGCGGGGTTCATGCTCATTCCAGAGAGAGGCGTTTCGAATGTTATGAACGTCGCATACAGCGCCCCGACAAAATAGGGCGTGTACCGTGCCAATGGCTTGTAGTTGGACACGAACAAGACGGTGCTCATCAAAGCGAAAGAGATCACCAGTTCCCCCGCGAATGCCCAGGCGTTTCCATATCGGCCCGGCGCGGTCACTGCGTACCGTACGGCGTCATTCTGAGGAGCACCTCGTAGCAAGTACACAGCTATCAGGACCCCACTCATTGCGCCCGAGAACTGTGCCATGACATAAAACAGCGCATCCCAGAACTCCACTTTTCCCAAGCGGTAAAAACTCAACGTGATCGCCGGATTGAAATGCCCTCCAGACTGTTGGCCCCACGGCGTCATCACAATGGCGACGACCGTCGCACCGATGGCCAGTCCCATAAGGGCCCGACGCAACAGCGCACTGGCAATGAGATGTCGGACGGGCGAGACAGGGTGCTGTAATAAAGTCGCAAATGCGCAAACCGAGAACATATACAGGGCCAGCTCGCCAGCTTCCATCACATACTCGGGCCAGTGGAGGCGGAGGCTCCCCAATGCGTTCTGAGAGATTGCTTCGCGCGTGCACTGTGGCGGCTCGCTTCTAGTCGTTCCGGTCTCGAGCAGTTCATGCATGGTTGACGCAATCTCGGAAGGTTATCGATCTGTGTCCGTAGTTATCCTCTCGATGATGGCACTGCGTCTGAATCTGCGCTTAGCGCATGCTTGGCCGACGATAGGACTCACTGCTTCAAACGCCTTTGATCTCGCCTCCGTCCATACGCACAGACGCGCCGGTCATCCACTTCGCGGCGGGCGACACCAGAAAACCCAGAAAATCCGCAATCTCCTCTGGCTTTCCAAAGCGGCTGGTTCCAGCTTCCTCCGGGAACTTCTTGGTTGCCTCTTCCACGGTGAGATTGTGGGCAGGAGCCCATTTCTCAAAGAAGGAACGCCGGCGTCCGGTCATCACAGCACCCGGAACCACGCTGTTGACCTGCACACCGTCTTTGATTCCTTGCTCTGCGAATGCCTTAGCGAGTGCGCTGATTGCCGCATTCGTCGCCGCGACCGCCGCGAATCCAGGCTTAGGATCGAGAGCCGCGATTCCGGAGATTAGCACGACTGAGCCATTCGAAACTTTCAAAGCGTCCCAGGCCCGTACCGTCAAGCGACGCGCGCCGTGCAGCTTAAGTGCCATGCCGTCCTCCCACTGCGCGTCCGTCATCTCGAACAAGTCAATTTGCGGGACTGCACCCGCGATGTTGAGCAGTGCGTCGATTCTGCCAAAGCGGTCAAGGGTGCCCTTGACGACGATTTCAGCCGACTCAGGCTCGCGCAGATCGAGTGCGTAGACCAGCGCTTCGGCGCCTGCGGATCTTACCTCGCCCGCGGCTTTCTGCAATTCCTGCGCATTTCTCGCGACCAGCACAATGGCCGAGAAATCACGGGCCAGCCGCAAGGCTGTCGCACGTCCAATGCCTTGGCTTGCGCCGGTGACGATAGCAACAGAGTTGATCTTCATGGCTTCCTCTTCACGAATTAAGTCCTTGCCTAGGCTTGTGCACGAACGCTCTTCGCGGAAGCGTCGCCTGCGGCCTCCAAAATCACATCGACCACAAGATCTGGAGCCGTATACATAGGACTGTGATCCACGGAGTGCGATCGGACGTTCGCACCCATCCGATCACTCATGAAGCGCTGGGTGTCCGGACTAATCATGCGATCCTCTTCCGCAAGGAGAAACCATGATGGCTTTGTTTTCCACGCCGGTGCAGGCGACTTCTCTTCAATACATTTCAGAGCGATCGGCCGCTGCACCGCCGCCATGATGGTTGTTTGGTCCGGCGAGGCCTTGTGGGCAACTGCGCGGCGAAAACCGTCTTCCGGCATCCAGATAAAGCCATGTGCATCGGGCGCCAGGCGCGGAGCTTCCGGATACGGATCAGCACGATAAAACACCTGTCCAACGGTTTCACCCTCGTCGGGTGCCAATGCAGCGATGTACGCGAGAGACTTCACTCGGTCCTCGGGCGTCGCAGCTATCACGGCGCCAGCGTACGCGTGCCCCGCGAGAACTACCGGCCCATTGGTTCGTTCAAGGGCACGTTGGAGGGCGGCTATGTCATCCCTGAGCGATGTCAGAGGAATCGGCGCACACGTAACCTTAAGGCCTTGTCGTCGCAACGACAGGATGATGTTCTGCCAGCAGGAACCGTCCGCCCACGCTCCATGAACCAATACAACCGTGACGTTCTCAAGAAAGGAATTCATTTGGGGCCTCTTTTATTTGCTCCGAGGCGACGAGCCGTTCGTCTCAAGAAAGTCTCGCATCGCAGCGGCGATCTCGATGACGTGTGTCTCCGTCGCAAAATGTCCGGTATCCAGGAACTGGACCTGCGCGCTTGGTACGTCTCTGCGAAATGCCTCCGCGCCTGCGGGAATGAAAAAAGGATCGTTCTTGCCCCAGATTGCGAGCAAAGGCGGCTTCGATTTGCGGAAATATTCCTGAAAGTTTGGATAGAGCTTCACGTTGGACGCATAGTCCAAAAATAAATCCAGCTGAATCTCTTTATTCCCCGGCCGTTCCATCAGCGCCGTATCCAAGGTGTAGGACTCCGGCGCAACGCTTTCCGGAACCGCCACCCCGTGCGTGTACTGCCATCGCGTGCCCTCAAGCGTCAAAACATTGTCATGGATCACTTTGCGGTTTTCTGCTGTTGGCGCCGCCCAATATTTCCGAATCGGCCCCCACGCATCACCAAGACCCTCTTCGTACGCGTTCCCGTTCTGTGAAACGATTGCAGCGATTCGTTCGGGGTGAGCCATTGCCAAGCGGAAGCCCGTCGGCGCGCCATAGTCGAACACGTAGAGTGCATAACGTTTGATTTTGAGTGCTTCCGTGAAGGCTTCTATCGTCCGGGCCAATGCGTCGAACGAATAGGTATATTTTCGTTCGACGGGCACCTCGGTAAATCCGAAGCCTGGCAGGTCCGGCGCGATCACCCGGTAACGATCGGCCAGCCGTGGAATGAGCTCGCGGAACATGAACGACGATGCCGGAAACCCATGTAGCAGCAGAACAACCGGCGCACTCGGATCGCCTGCCGCTCGATAGAAGACCTGGACGCCGTCTGCTTCGATTTTGCGGATGGACGTGAGCGGCATAGCAAACTCGGCCCCGGCAGTACGCAAAGGCGCCGTCTGTGCTGAAAGATTCTGGCTCATGAGATTCCTCCTCATTCTTTCCGGGCTGATTGCTAGTCTGCTACGCGCTAGCGCTTAATCACGGCGGACGAATCGTGTTCATGCAGGTGGAAGACCAACAAGGAAGATCTCCGTCAGAGGAGTGATGGCGGAGCTAAGTCATTCCGACAGTGCCAGATGTCTTCGTAAGGCCCGCAGACAATTCGAACAATTACTGACGAATTTGTGACGGACGCCCGACAATGACAACTTCCAGTCACGCCGACCGTCAGACAACGCATATGTACGACGCTAGCGGGGGGAAGATGCCAACTTCAAATCAACCGTGTGCTCTGCGACTCTTGGCCCGGCTCGCGCGCGGCGCCGGCGAGGATCGCCGGATTCCAAGCTTTTGCATTCTATAAACCAACGATGTCCGCTTCATCCCTAAACGCTCAGCCGCGCCATTGGGACCAGCGACTACCCAGTTGCTCGCTTCGAGTGCACGGATGATGTGATCCCGTTCTACCTCTGCAAGACCACTCATCGGCACATCCCGTTCCTGGCGGGGGTGGATCGGCTCCAACTCGCCAACCGGGGCGCGAAGCACAGAATGGGGAGAGAGAATCACTGCTCGTTCGATGAAATTCTGTAACTCACGAACGTTTCCGGGCCAGCGATAACGCACCAGTGCATCCATCGTCTCTGTGGGAATCTGGTCGATGTTCTTATTCATTCGTTGAGCGTAGATGCTCACAAAATGCCGCACCAGCTGTGGAATATCCTCGGTGCGTTGACGCAAGGCTGGGACATGAAGCGGGAAAACTTTGAGCCGATAATAGAGGTCCTCGCGAAATGTCAGCTGCTTCACCATGCTAGCCAAATCGCGATGCGTGGCTGCGATCAAACGGACGTCAACCTTGTGCGTCCGGTTGCTGCCCAGCCTTTCGAATTCCTGCTCTTGCAGGACGCGCAGCAGTTTCGCTTGAAGTTCCAGCGGAATGTCGCCGACTTCGTCCAGAAAGAGCGTGCCTTTATTCGCCAGTTCAAAACGTCCCATTTTTTGAGCGATCGCTCCAGTAAATGCTCCTTTTTCATGACCGAACAGCTCACTCTCCAGAAGCCCCAGCGGAATCGCGGCGCAATTCAATTTAACGAAGGCGCGTTCGCGACGGGCGCTCAAATCGTGTATCGCGCGGGCAATCAACTCCTTGCCGGTTCCGGTCTCGCCCAGGATCAGCACGCTCGAATCCGTAGGCGCCACAACGGATACCAGTTGCAACGCGGCCTTCAAAGCCGGGCCCCCCCCGACGATTGCCCCGCTCTGAGCGCGAATTTCCTCCTCGAGATACAGTCTCTGTTTCGCTTCTTTATCTCGATCCTTTGTCGCCTTTTCGTACTCCAACGTGTTCTCAACTGCAATCGCTACCTGGCAGGCTACCTGCTCGAGCAAGATGACGTCGTCTTTCTCAAAAGCATTGGCCGAACGCCTAGCGAGCATGAGAACGCCAACCACCCGATCGCGGCCTACAAGCGGAAGGTAGCACCCCGTCCTGAGGCCTTCTTCGATCACGGCCTCATACAGAAGCTGGCCGTCAGGATTCCCATAAATTTCAGGATCCTCGCGGGCCTGTTCAAAGCTATCGATCCGGACGCTCTTGGCCTTCCGCAATACCTGACCTGAGATCGAACTATTCATCGGCACCAACGACCCCTCGCGGAAGGGTCCTCTCGCGTCGGGATTGTATAAGATCGTGACGCGCAACTCGCCGCTCTCGGAATCGGGTAGCAGCAAGGCGGACATGTCACATTGCATTACTCTGAACAGATTCGTCGAAAGCGCCTCAACGACTTGCCGGAGGTCCAATCTGGATGTCACGCTGCTCGCGATTTCCAGAAGTAATCGCAGCCGATCGCGTTCATGGCGCAACGCTTCTTCCTGAATATGGCGCTCGATTGAAATCCCTGCAATGTAGCTGGCATTCTCGATCAACCGTCGGTCGGTTTTACCAGGGCTACGCGCCTCACGATAAAGGAGGGCGAAAGTACCGAGGGCCTTACCTTCGTTCGTGAACAGGGGACGCGACCAAACTGAGCGAATCCCGTAAGGCGACATGAGATGACGATAGTCATCCCAGAGGGGATCGGTGAGGATGTCGGTCACATAAACCGCCTCCTTCCGATAAACAGCCGTGCCGCAGGATGCGCCTTTCGGACCAACTGCCGTACTCCCTACGTGGGCGCTAAATCCAGGAAGACTTGGTGCCGCGCCGCAATGGAGATGCTCTCCGTCTTCATCGGGAAGCCAGATCGTGCAGAATATGCCTTCGCCTTGAGATTCGACTAACCGAGCAATGATCGTCAACACTTCAGGCAGCGGAGATCCAGCAAAAATCAACTTCAAAATGTTAAGTACAGCCTCGCTGGAAAACAGGCCCGGCTCGTTCTGCGTCGGTTCGACTTTCGGTAGGACGTCTGCCGGAGATTGTGTTGTTCTCTCCATGAACTATTCTTTCTTGGGTGCCACTCCATAAAAGGATGAAGGCGTCGACTGGCCACTCGATAGGGGGAGTCCCCTCAGACTCGCGCGACTCCAAGACCTTCAGATTCGGCGGCAAACGCCGCGGATGCATGGAAGATGTCAGGACGAAGAACAACGATCCCAGGCAATTTTCGAAGGAGGTCTAGGGATAGATCGATCCCAGAAGCTGATTTCATTGCCCCAACTTCCGGCCAGGTCACTAAGTACTGTAAATCGGAACAAGCGAAAGTGCCACAGGGCAGACGGGGGAAGCAAGCGACTGCGTTCGGTGCTCCCTGCGCGCCCGTAAGTTGCCGTAAAACCTATCAACCCAGCGCCGTGGGCAAATTCGATAGCAAGGTTTCACTCGGGCACACAACGATGAGCGTAAGCAAGACCTCTCGGTTCTTTTCGAAAGGCTGGCCGGGGCGAGTAAATTCCCTAGCAGGGTGCAAAAAGTCTTTTTCTTCAGGACGTCGGTGCTTTAGCGCCGACGTAAACCACGTACTCTCCACGGGCTTCAGCCCCTCCAGGAAGCCTTTTCCTCGTTTTGTTTCATTTTCCGCAGCCTGCTAGAGCATTGGGTTCTATTTTGTGCGGTCGAGGGACGGAAACTGGGTAAGGAATCTTATGAACTCTTAGCGAATCGCAGAGCCGCGGAGTTCATGCAATGGCGCAAACCAGTAGGACGCGGTCCGTCGTCAAACACATGTCCGAGCTGCGTTTCGCACAACCTATGGCCGATGGAAACGCCCAACCAGCACGCCTTTCATCAGAATGTGTCCGTCCATCGCCTTCATTACATCGATCTGGGTTGCGTCCGCACCAAGAGTTAGCTGTGTATCCAAAGCGAAAAGTTCGAACGTGTAGTGATGAAACGGACCAACCGCAGCTGCTCCCATGCCCATGTAGCCCACTTTCTTGCTTTGGTTTAGAGCTTGAATGGATCCATCAGGAAGCTGAGGCTGCGCTGGCACTCCCTCAGGAAGCCCATTTGCCGTTCCGGGAATATTAAAGATCATCCAGTGCAGGACCTCATCGGTCTTTTTCATCAGCGAAGTGTCTGGATCATGCAGGATCAGCGCAAAACTCACCGTTCCGTCCGGCACATAGGTCCACGTCAACTTCGGAGACACCGGAGTTCCTTCGGCGGCCATCGTGAACTTGTTCGGAATGATGCCACCGTCTTCAAATGCGTCCGTCGTTAGCGTCAACCTGGGCTTTGTTGGGGCCGGCGCGGGGGGTGGTTGCGTTTGCTGTGCAAATACTACGCTGCCGAAAGTCAATGTTAGAATTGCGATCCACGATTTCATATTGCTCTCCCCACGTTCGAACGGCTAGAACCTAACTTTCGCGGCCATTGTAAATGAGCTAAAAGAAATTCTCCATGAATCATCGTTCCATGTTCATGATTTAAGCCGAACGCATCCGTTACATTTCGGCAGTTCTCAGCGGCTATCTTGCATGAGGATAGGGACTATCGATACGATGCAAATTGCTGAAGCGGTCACTTCGTTGCCTGCGGGATGAATGCAGGATCAGGCGGCACTTCATCGAGCGCAGGAAACGATTGGAGGTTGAAACTGTCGTGAAAAAGACCAAACAGCCTCGCAACGACGTATTCGCCACATGTGCGGCCTTATTTCTCCTTCTGAGTATGGCCGCAGTGGCTCAGACTCCCAGTTTCCACAACGCTCCGGCTTCCGCCAAGACGGAGAAGAACCCTTACCAGGGCCAACAATCGCTGGATGGCAAGTCGGCCTTTCAACTCCGTTGCGTGGCGTGTCACGGACCAAGTGGAGAAGGTTCAGGAAACATACCTTCCTTGGCCAGCGAGAAGGCACAACGCGCCAGCGACGGCGAACTCTTCTGGTATATCACCAAGGGTGACGTGAACAACGGGATGCCCTCGTGGGCATCTTTGCCGGAAGAGCAGCGCTGGCAGATCGTCAACTATCTTCGAGTTCTCGGCGCTTCCAAGCCGGGTTCCCCCCGGGTACCCCTTTCGTCTGACGAAGCGGTCTCCGTCGGTATGAACGCGCCACCGCCAAAGGCTCCGTTTACGGACTACCGTTTTGAGAAGCCAGGCACGCTTCGAAAAATAACGCTTGCAGATCTGCCCGCTCCACTCTCAACGACTTCAGCAGGCAACAGCCCTCAGCTTGCGCCGCGACCCGAGAACGCTTGGCCACAGGTTCCCGCTGGCTTCAAAGTCGAGCTATACGCAAGCGGACTCGATCAGCCTCGCCTGATCCGCACTGCGCCAAACGGGGATTTTTTCGTTGCTGAAAGTAAAACTGGTGAAATCCTCGCCTTCCGCGGAATCACCGCAGCGAGTAAGCCAGAACTAGCGGGTACATTCGCCACCGGATTGAAACGACCATTCGGAATTAATTTCTATCCGCCAGGACCCGATCCGCAGTGGATCTATGTGGGCAATACCGATTCGGTCATACGATTTCCGTACAAAAATGGAGACTTGAAAGCCCGCGGTGCCTCCGAGCACATCGCAGATTTACCGAGCGGCGATGGTCATTGGACGAGAGACATTCAGTTCACGCCCGATGGCAAGAAGATGTTTGTTTCGGTTGGCTCAGCCTCCAATATCAATGACCCGGATACCACACCCGAGGAGAAGAATCGCGCCGACGTTCTGGAATTTAATCCTGATGGTTCAGCCATGCGCGTGTACGCCTATGGCATCCGGAATTGCGTTGGCCTGGCGATCCAACCAAAAACAAGTCAGTTATGGTGTTCCGTCAATGAACGAGACGGCCTGGGCGACAATCTGGTTCCCGATTACATTACTCATGTGCAGGAGGGCGGCTTCTACGGTTGGCCATGGTGGTACATGGGCGAACATCAGGATCCGCGTCACGAAGGAAAGCATCCCGAGCTGAAGAGTAAAATCATCACACCGGATGTGATACTTAATCCTCACAATGCCTCCCTTCAACTGACTTTCTACGAAGGCAAGCAATTCCCGGCCGAGTATCAGGGCGACATTTTCGCCGCGGAACATGGCTCCTGGAACAGGTCGGTCCGTGTCGGATATGAGTTGATTCACGTGCCGCTCGATAAATCTGGTCATGCCACGGGTGAATACCAGGACTTCATGACGGGATTCGTCGTGGATAACGGGCATGTTTGGGGGCGCCCGGTTGGCGTCACTGTCGCTCCCGATGGTTCGCTGCTGGTAACCGATGACGGTTCGAAGTCGATTTGGCGAATTAGCTACACGGGAAAGTCAGAATAGGCCGACTGCGCACTGGCGATTCCGAGCTTGGTTTGGATTCGTTTTCCGGCGCGACTAAGGTTGCCTACAGACTTTCTATTGTTCTTCTACGGCAAGGTTTCTACCGAAGATTCGCGAATCCAGAGGTATCGTGCTACTAGGTTTGCAGGTTTTGGCGGCGAGCCCATGGACGCCGATCGCGGCGGGACCCGTTCCTGGGGTTCTTCACGGAAAAGGAGATAACGATGGCTAGATATGGAAAGGCGGCCGCTAAGACGGTCCGCAGCGCGATGCGCCGCAGAAAGCGTGGAACATTGAAATCAGGCAAGGGCGGCAAAGGCGGCACCGTCAAGAGCAGGAAACAAGCGATCGCCATTGGCCTTTCGGAAGCGCGTAAGAAGGGCGCTAAGGTACCGCCGCGCAAGAAGTCCAGCTGAACCTGTTCCCTTCTGTGACAAATCCGTCCTGGGGTTTCGCAGTAACTTCTCTGGACAAACTCCTTCATGTCGCTTCGTCTCCAAGTTAGACTTGCGCCATGAAATCTCGAAGCCTGCGTATCGTAGCTGTGTCAGCGGTGTGTTCGTTCATAGTTGCGCCTCCATTCCTCGCGGGCTCGCCACAAAATCTACACGGTACAGGGCAAGACTGGCCCGCTAACGGCGGCGCTCCTGGCAACGCTCACTATTCGCCGCTCGCGCAAATCACCCGCGCAAACGTCACACAGCTCGAGGTAGCCTGGTCTTTCGACACGCAAGAATCTGGCGGGCTGCAGACCAGCCCCATCATCGTCGACGGTGTCCTCTACGGAATCACACCAGCCCAAAGAGTTTTCGCCCTCGATGGCGCCACCGGCAAGCTGCTCTGGAAATTCGATTCCGGCATCATAGGCACGCAACCCAACCGCGGACTCGCCTTCTGGTCCAGCGAAAATGACAAGCGCATCCTCGTAGGCGTAATGCACTTCGTTTACGCGTTGGACGCCGCCACCGGCAAACCGATCCCAACGTTCGGCAAAGATGGCCGCATCGACCTCCGCGAAAATCTCAGCCGTAACGACCCGGAGCCCTTCGTCTCGCTTACCAGCCCGCCTGTCATATATAAGGATATGTTCATCGTCGGCGGTCGCAATCCCGAAACGCTTCCGGCCCCTCCGGGCGACACTCGCGCCTTCGACGCGCGTACCGGCAAACTCCGTTGGACATTTCGCACCGTTCCGCAACCCGGCGAATTCGGATACGACACCTGGCCCAAGGACGCCTGGAAATACGCCGGTGCCGCCAACAATTGGGCCGGTATGGCCGTCGACGCGGATCGCGGCATCGTCTATGTCCCGACAGGCTCCGCCGCGTTCGATTTTTACGGCGCCAATCGCATCGGCGACGATCTCTTCGCAAACTGCCTCATCGCCATCGACGCCGAAACGGGCAAAAGACTCTGGCATTTCCAGGGCGTCCACCACGACATCTGGGACCGCGATTTTCCCTCCGCTCCGGTACTGGTCACCGTTCAACATGACGCCAAAAAAATCGACGCGGTGGCGCAAACCACCAAGCAAGGTTTCGTCTATCTCTTCGATCGCTCCACCGGCACTCCGCTCTTTCCCATCACAAATCGCAAGTATCCTCCCAGCACGATCCCCGGCGAAGTCAGCGCAGCCGAGCAGCCTCTTCCCGCCAATCCCGCTCCTTACGCACGCCAGCGGCTCACTGCCGACATGTTGACCAATCGCACACCAGAAGTGCACACCTGGGCAGTAGAGCAATTCAAGAAATCCCGCAGTGAAGGCCAATTCGTTCCCTTCAGCGTTGGCTTCGACACCATCATCTTTCCTGGCTTTGATGGCGGTGCCGAATGGGGCGGCCCGGCGGTAGACCCGGATACCGGCATCCTCTACGTAAACTCCAACGAAATGGCATGGCTCGCCGCCCTCGCGAAAAACACCGGCGAAAATTCTCCCAAAGCCACTTACCTCAGCCAATGCGCCATCTGCCACGGTGAAAAATTGCAGGGCTCGCCACCCGCATTCCCCTCGCTGGTTAACGTCGGCGGGCATCTCTCGCCTGGCCAAATCACCACAACCATCAAAAATGGGAAGGGCCGTATGAACGGCTTTCCAAACCTATCTGCCGAACAGCTCCAGGGTCTCGTCGATTTTCTCACCGGCGCCGAAAGTAAAGAGGTAGCCGGCTCCCTGCCGCCACCTCCCGGAATGGATTACCGTTTCACCGGCTATCGCAGATTCCTCGACCCTGATGGCTACCCCGCCATCGCGCCGCCATGGGGAACTCTCAACGCCATCAACCTCAACACCGGCGAGTACGTCTGGAAAATCAATCTAGGTGAATACCCTGAGCTGGCCGCCAAAGGCACGACCAACACCGGCAGCGAAAATTATGGCGGCCCGATCGTCACCGCCGGCGGCCTCCTCTTCATAGGCGCCACGAATTACGACAAAAAATTCCGCGCTTTTGACAAATCCACCGGCAAACTCCTTTGGGAAACCAAGCTTCCCTTCGCCGGCAACGCCACCCCCGCCACCTATCAGGTAAACGGCCGGCAATACGTAGTCATCGCAGCAGGCGGCGGCAAAGACCCCCGCTCCCCTTCAGGCGGCGTATACGTAGCCTTCGCCGTAAAAATGTAGGCGCCGGGCTTAAGTTTACCCTGAGCCACGAAGGGCCCTGGTCCGAGTCCTCTCCCACCCAACCGCTTCGCCGTCCCTCAATTAACAAAACGTAAATGCTATTTCGCCAGAGACGAGAGATAATCCAAATCCCAGAACCCAAATCAAGCTGAGTGCAAAAACATGAACCTCCAAAACAAAGTTGCCATCGTCACCGGCGCGGCCACCGGCATTGGCAAAGCCATCGCCATCGCCATGGCCGCCGAAGGCGCCTCGGTCGTGATCGACTATGTCGGTGACCCCACGCTTGCGAATGCCGCCGTCCAGTCAATCCAAACCGCGGGTGGCAAGGTCCAGGCCATCTCTGCGGACGTCTCAAATCCCGGCCAGGTAAGCCAGCTCATTCAGAAAGCTATCGACTCCTTCGGCAAGCTCGACATCCTCGTGAATAACGCCGGGCTGGAATATAAGTATCCGTTTCCCGAATTTCCTTTCGAACTCTGGCAAAAAGTCATCGCCGTAGACCTCACCGGCCCCTTCCTCTGCGCGCAAGCCGCCGCTAAAGCCATGATTCGCCAAGCCACCGGCGGCCGTATCATTAATATCTCCTCGATCCATGAAGACTTGCCTATGCCCACCAACGCCCCGTACTGCGCCGCGAAAGGCGGCCTGCGCATGTTGATGCGCACCATCGCCGTGGAACTCGCGCCCCACAAAATCACGGTGAACAACATCGCCCCCGGCGCAATCTTCACGCCCATCGACGCCGACATCGAAGCCGATCCGAAAATGGAAGCGGCCCTGATGGCGGAAATCCCGCTAGGGCGTTGGGGAAAACCCGAGGAGGTTGCCGCTCTCGCCGTTTTTCTAGCATCCGATGACGCGGCCTACTGCACCGGCAGCACCTTCTTCATCGACGGCGGCATGATTCGCCAGGCAGGAAGCCTGTAATCGCATCGTTGGAGCCGCTTGCCTGTAGCCGCCCTCTCCGAGAGGGCGGGTTTAAACCGAACGCAGCCGCAAACAAAACGACAAGCTTCATGCCGTTGGTCACACCAAAAGCTCCGACAACCCGACGCACCTCGGGTCGCTTCTCAACGCTCTTGTTGGGGCGGGGCTTGCTTACCCTGAGTTTCGAAGGGCCCCGCCCGGGCCGATGAGTCTTCCGCAATCTAACCTCCAACCGAATTTGTAACTTGACAATACTATATATTATCGGTTACACTTCTTGAGCAATTCAAGGGGGACGAAAGGCACCTCCTCGTTCGCTCGACTCCCCAGCCGTAACCCTCAAACCGTAACTCCATCCTCTATCAGGCATGGCATAGCCATCCTGCCCAGGCTAAGTCCCTTAAAATCGGCACTTATACAAGTGTTGATTCTAAATAAGTTAAACCCCTTCAAAATGAACACTTACGAAAAAAACCGGGGGGTGGGGTCCTGTGGCAGCCACTCCATTCACTTGCGCAGGGTCGCCTCAATTAATCCGTGGGGTTCGTCGACGGGGAGGAACACTTCGGCGGGATTGTCCATTCCCAGCGGATCCAGGTCGACCAGGTTGAAGTGCTTGTTCGGCAGCGACAGATGAATCTCGCGCACATTCTCGAAATTGTTCAGCACCGCTTCGCCCATCGCGTACAGCGTGTGTTGCAGCGACAAGCTCTTGTGCTCCGCGAAGGTCTCCAGCAACATCTGGCGCACGCCGTGCCACACCGGCCCGAACTCCTCTTCCTCCCCCGGGTACAGCCAGTCCGCCCGAATCGAAGTGGCCAAAATTCGATTACGGTCTTCTTTCAACGTCGTGAATGGATCGCGCAAAAAATCCTCGAACGCGGAGTTCGTTGTCTTCAACACCACCAGGTCTTCGATGCCCGAGCGAATCGTGGTTCCTTCCCGCGTTCCAATCAGCGCCGCGGTTCGTTTTTCGCCTCCCGCGCGGGTAAATGCCGTCGCATGCGGTTTCCCGCCGTGCGGCAATCGCGCCCACAAGCTCTCCACGATTTCGATATGCACTCGCGACACTTGCTCGTTGTACGTCACGAAGTGTTCCATCAGGTGCAATCCAAATTCTTCCGGAGTTTCGATCGCGTGCTGCCGAGCCAGCGCGTAGACCGTATTTTTCATCGTGTCCGTCGGCAGAATCTTGCGGTTGTCGCCTTTCATGTGCGCAGCCTCAAATTCGCCTTCAAACCGGATCGCCACCGTCAGTTCCCGGATGTCGTGCCGGCCTTCCTGCCGCGCCACGCGCAGCAGCCGCACGCGCGATTTGCCGTAACTGTTTTCGCCCAGGTGAATCGCCATGCGTCAGCTCCCGCGGTACGTGGAATATCCAAAAGGACTCAACAGCAACGGAATGTGATAATTTTCGCCGGACTCTCGCACACTGAAGACTACGCTCACCTGCGGATAGAACTCCGCGATTTTCCGGTCCGCGAAATAAGTGTGGGTATCAAACGTCAACCGGTACGTGCCTTCCACCAACGCTCCAGGTGCAAGCAGATCTCGCAGCCGCCCATCTTTATCAGTCTGGCCGCGCCCCAATTGTTTCCAGCCGGTTCCCACATCCTCGACGTCGAGAACCACCGGCACGCCGGCAGCGGGCCTTCCCATGGAGACATCCAGGACGTGCGTGGTGATTTGGCTCGTGGGCTTTTCGCTCGTCGATGTGTCGCTCATGATGTGAATAATTTCTCCAGTCGCAATCGCGTGATCTTGCGCTGCTCTTCCGCCGCGACGCGCAATTCGTCTTCGGGATCGTTGGACAATCGCTGCCGCAGATTCTTCAAGATTTCGTCGCTGGTTTTCCCGGTCGCGCAGATCAGAAATACGTGTCCGAATTTTGCGCGATATTCTTGGTTGGCCTTAGCGAGAGCCGAGAGCGTCGCGGCGTTCGCTCTCTGCGCCACCGATTGCTCGCTCTTGGACCAGCGGCGTGCGGCCGTAGACTGCGCTTTTTTCCCGCGCTTGGCTCCAATCGCGGGATGCTGCCGGAAAGCGGTGAGCCAATCCTCCCGATCGAGCTCTCCCCAGACTCGATCGGCCGTATCCAGCGCGTGCGCTGCATCGGAAAATGGCGGGTGTTTCAGCATCTGTTCGACCCAAGCGGGCGATCCGCAGCAATCCAAAAGCATTTTCCGGACCTCTTTATTTGGAGCCCGGCTGAATCGCCTGAAGCCGTCCCCGCTGTGCTCGATCGATAACACGGTGCCAATGAGACGCAACCTGCTGACGCCGCCATCAGGATAAATATGGAAACGCACATGCGTAACCACACCCACATCGCGCAGTCTGCTGAAGAGGTGGCGAGAGTTCGCTCTGAGTGTGCTCTCCGGAAGCAGTTCCTTCCACTCATGCTCAGCCGCGAGAAAACTTTTCTCCGAGGTTGTGGCAGCCTGACAGGCTTCGATCGAGCACCGATCCGGATAGTTCCCCTTGAAGTGCGCCGTGTCCACTTCAGCGCGGCGAATCGTGCCGGGCGCTCCGAGTTTCAGGATCACCCAGTCGTGTCCCGGTCCACGCCGCCGCTTGGTCTCCCAGCCGTCGCCCATATTTTTCGCGCGATAGGGCATCAGAAGATTTCGCGGCGCGCCATAAAACTCGTCGCTCGAAGTCACCACGGTGCCGCCATTTTCCACCGCGACCAGGTCGATCTCGCCGCGGGAGATTCGCTTGGCGTCGGGGAAGGCTTCGCCGTGCACCCGGAGCCGCGCTGCCCCGCCATCTGGATAAATCTTCAGCCGTACATGGGTGAAATGATTGGCGTTCACGATTTCAAACAGATTTTGCGAGTCGCCCTTCAACGGCGTCTGCGGCAATACTTCGACCCAACGCGTGGCGGAATCCTTGAGTCTTTCGCTTTCATTCTTGTATGGCGCGCTGCCAAGATCGCACGCTTCCAGCGAACAATGCTCGGGATAATTCCCCGTGAAAAAGCTGGTATCGACCACGACGCCGCGAATCACGCCGGGCAAACCCAGGCGAAGGATGCACCAGTCGTAGCCGGGACTACGCCGGCGCCGCGTCTCCCAACCGTCCATCCACTTTCCGCGCGCCGTGTATTTTCCTTCGAGAAAGACCGGCTTCGACTCCTTCAGCAGATTCTCTTTGGGCGCAAAGAATTCGTCGTTGGCCGCAAGCACTTTACCACCCAGCCGCTCCGCCGCCAGGTCCGCCAGTTGCAGGAATTTTGGCGTGCGATCGTTCATTCCCGACCCCGGCGTAGCACGTGTCCGGCGGGCACCGCGGCAAATGCCCCGCGTTCAAAGACCTTTTGCCCGCGAACGAATGTCGCTTCTACCACGCCAGCAAGTTCGCGTCCCGCATACGGACTGAGCTTATGCCGGTGGTAAAGGCGTTCAGGATCGACGCGAAACTTCGCATCTGGGTTGAAAAGAACCAGGTCGGCGTCACAACCCACGGCAAGTGCTCCCTTTTTCCCCTGAAGGCCGGCCAGACGTGCTGGACCTTCGCACATCCACCTGACGACTTGCGTCAGAGCATATCCGCGCGCACGCGCTTCCGTCCACACCGCCGCCAAGCTGATCTGAAGCGAGGCGATGCCGCCCCACGCCCGAAAAAAATCTCCTTCTTCGCGCCCCTTCATTTCAGGCGGGCACGGCGAGTGGTCGGACGCGATCAGGTCGATGGTTCCGGCGCCCAGGGCAGCCCACAGCCGTTCGCGATTTTCGCGCTCGCGGATCGGCGGCGCGCACTTAAATTCGGTGGCGCCGTCGGCGATCTCTTCGGAGGCGAAGGTCAGATAGTGAGGGCAGGTTTCCGCAGTGACGTTGGTCAGACCGTGCTTGGCGCGCGCCAACATCACGATCGCATCGGAGGACGACAGGTGCACGACGTGGACACGCGCTTTGAACTCGCGGCTCAGGAGCAGAAGCAGCGAAATCGCCTGGTCCTCGGATTCGCGCGGCCGGGAGGCCAGCCACGTCGCATATTTCCGAGGCGAACTTCCCGCTACCGCGCATTGCAGTGCTGCGTCGATGGGTCCCGGCAATTCCGCATGAGCGAGCAGAGGTGCGGCGAGCGCCGCCAATTCCGGCAGAGCCGCGCGCAGATCGGGCTCCGTGACATGCGCAAATTCCGGTACGCCGCTGGGGACCAGAAAGCACTTGAATCCGAATACGCCCGCATCCCACAAAGGATGGAGTTCCGACGCGTTGCCGGGCACCACGCCACCCCAGAATCCGACATCGACCCACAGCCCGCTTGCCGCCATAGCGACTTTTTCACGATAGGCGTCCGCGGTGGTTGTTGCCGGGATGCTGTTCAGTGGCATATCGATAAGTGTCGTGACCCCACTCGCCGCCGCGGCTTGCGTCGCGGTCCAGAAGCCTTCCCACTCGGTGCGGCCGGGCTCGTTGATATGGACATGCGTATCGACTAGCCCCGGCATCACCACGGATTCGCCGGCCTCAACCACGGGCCAGTCATTGGGAATGTCGTCGAAGTCAGAAATGTTCGTGATGAGCCCTTGGCGGATATGAATCGACGCACGCCGCTGGCCTCCTGACGTGAGTACCCGGCGGCCGCGAACAACTAGATCCGAGTCGTCCGGGAGGCCGGAGGAATCATTAGAAAGTGTCGGCATCGTCGAGTTCGCTAAGCAGACAGCATTTCGCAAAATTCGGCCAGGAGATTCTGCGCAACGCGGCGGCGATAGCGCGCGGTCGAGCGCATGTCGTCGATGGGCGCGATTTCCAGCGCAAGAACTTCTTGCGCAGCTCGCAGGCTTGCCGCCGTCAGCTTCTCACCGCGCAACGCTTTTTCCGTTTCGATGGCGCGCAAAACCGTTGGCGCGACGCTGCCGAGACTTATGCGGACATCCGCAATCCGCCCTGCATCGATTCGCGCAGCGGCCGCAAAACATACTTTTGATATGGCTTGGGCACGGCGCGTTCCTACTTTGCGATAGTACTGCCGCCATCCCTGTGTAGCGCGCGGAACCCGGATGCGGCAAATCAACTCATCGGCTCGCAGCCCGGTTTGTTTGTAGCCAGTCCAGAACCCGTGGTAGGGAACCCATCGTGAGCCACCGGCCGAGACTAGCTCCAGTGCTGCGTCGTAGACAAGCAGCGCGGGGGGCGAATCGGCGGCTGGCGACGCGTTGGCGATATTTCCGCCCAGCGTGCCGCGGTTCTGCGTTGCAACGCTGCCGGTTTCGGCTGCGGCGCGGCACAGCAAGGGAAATTCCCGAGCGAGAATCTCACTAAGGCGAAGGTCGGCATAGGTTGTCAACGCGCCCAGGGTCACATACGCAGGCGTCTCTTCGATTCCGCGTAGCTCCGCCAATTTCCAGATACTAAGAAACCGGCGATGCGGTAGCTTGCCCGCTTCAAGCAGAACCATCAGATCAGTGCCCCCGGCAAACGGCTTCCAAACCGCGGGTTCCCGCGTCATGCGTTCCAGCACGTCTGACAGATCGCGCGGAGCTTGCAATTCATACGCGGGAACATACGACCTCAACGGCGCGGCTCCGCGTGGGGTCGGGTAGCGCGGCAGGCGGCGACGACAGACTCGAAAATTTTCGTGTAGCCCGTGCAACGGCAAAGATTTCCGCCGAGACCTTCGCGAATCTGCGCGTCGGATGGTTGCGGGTGGCGTTCGAGAAGATTTACGGCCGCGAGAATCATGCCGGGCGTGCAGATGCCGCACTGTGCTCCGCCATGCGTCAAGAATGCTTGTTGGATGGCGCTCAACTGGTCGTCATGGCGAGGTTCACCATGGAGCGGGGAATTGCCGCCCGCGATTCCTTCGATCGTGCGGATTTTCGCGCCGACGGCCTGCATGGCCGGGACGAGGCAACTGTTCACCAGCGCGCCATCGAGTTCGACTGCGCAGGCACCGCATTCGCCTTCGCCGCAGCCTTCTTTCGTGCCGGTGAGGCCAGCTAGCTCGCGCAAGACATCGAGAAGCCGCGCCATCGGATACGTTTCGAGCGTCATTGCGTAGCCGTTGATTTCGCATTGGACGCTAATTCTGTGCGCCGCTTCGGGCGCGTGGGTGTCTGGTGTGCGGCCCTCAGACATAGACGCTCTCCAGCATTTCGAGGAGAACTTCAGGGGTCACGGGAATGCGGGTCACATTCACGCCTGCCGCGTTTGCAATGGCATTTGCAATTGCGGGAGCCGTGCCGTCCAGCGGCAGCTCGCCTATACCCTTCGCGCCGGCAGGTCCGCGAGCGTAAGGGATCTCCTCGAAGAAAACGCGGATCGGTGGAACGTCCATGGAAGTAGGCATGATGTAGTTCGTCATCTGTCCATTGCTCATGCGACCTTCCTGCCAGACGACATTTTCATAGAGTGCGAAGCCGATGCCCTGCGCCACGCCGCCTTCGATTTGTCCGGCGGCCAGAACCGGATTGATGACCTTGCCGACTTCCTGCACGGCGACGAAGTCTTCGACGCGAACCTCCGCGGTACGCGTGTCGACGGAAACTTCGGCGACGTAGATGGCCCACGCATACGCGCCATACGCGTCGCCGGTATAAGTTGCATCGTCCCAGTGGAGATCAGCGGGATGTTCGTATTTGATGAGCGATTGCAGTGGGCCGAATTTGGCGATGTACTCGTCGCATGCGGATGCGAAGTCATCGGCGTTGTATCCAGGTCGCAGAAACCCGCTGTCGAAAAGTGATTTCTGCACCGCGCGCGCTGCGGATTCGACGAGTTTCCCGACGATCATGGTAGTGCGCGAAGCTACGGTCGGCCCGCTGTTTGGAACCATGGCGGTGTCGGGCTGCATGATCTCGATGCGATCGATGCCGAGCCCGAGAGTTTCGGCGGCAATTTGCGCGAAAACCGTGTTGGTGCCCTGGCCCATCTCGGTGCTGCCGGCGAAAACACGCACGCGGCCTTCCGGCGTGAGATCGAGGGCCGCTTCGGACGCAAGATATTCTTCGCCCGATCCGGTGAAGCCGGCGCCGTGCAAGAAGGCGGCAAAGCCGATGCCGCGCTTAATGATGTTGGGTGGATTCTCTTCTTGGAAGCGCCGCCGCTTGGCGTGATAGCCGCTGAGTTCGAGTGCTCGATCCATGAGGCGATCCATCTGTACCGTTTCGCGAATGACTTGATGGACTGCCAGCGTCTGGCCTTCGTGGATGAAATTGCGACGGCGCAATTCTTCCGGCGGAAGCCCGACGACTTCGGCGACGCGGTCGAGATGGCGTTCGAGCGCGAAAACGCTTTGCGGAGCGCCAAAACCCCGGAAGGCGCCGTGCGGCGGCATATTGGTGGCGACAGCGCGGCTGCGAATTCGCACGTTGGGGCAGTTATAAGGACCTGCTGCGTGAATGGTGCCGCGGGAGAGAACGACCGGTGAAAGCGTTAGATAGGCGCCGCCGTCGACAGTGAAGTCGATTTCCATAGCCAGGAGTTTGCCGTCCCGGGTGACCGCGGTTTTCTGATGCGTGCGCGACGGATGGCGCTTTGTTGTGGCAACCATGTCTTCCGCGCGGTCGTAGATTATCTTGACGGGCTTGCCGGACTTCCACGCGAGCAATGCGGCATGGCCGGCAACCATGGAAGGATATTCTTCCTTGCCGCCGAAGCCGCCGCCGGTTTCGGTTTGCACCACGCGGATGCGGTCTTTCCGTAGGCCGAAAAGGCGGACCAACGCTTTGTGCACGTAGTAGGGACATTGCAGCGATCCCCAAACGGTGACGCCGTCGGTCGGATTGGCCTGTGCGATCATGCCTTGCGGTTCAATGTAAAGCTGTTCTTGCGCGCCGGTCTCGTAGTCGCCTTCGACAAGGAACTCGGCGGCACTCCAGGCGGCGTCAACATCGCCTTTTTCCACGTGGAACGATTTGAAGATGTTGTCTTCGCCCCAGATCACTTGTTTGCGCGCCAGGGAATCTTCAATGGTGAAGACTGCCGGAAGGGATTCGATTTCGATGCGGACCGCGCGGCGCGCCTCTTCCAGCAGATATTTGTCGGGATGCGCCAGGAGGACGATCGGTTCTTCCGGGTGATTGACGAATCCATCGGCGAGGCAGGGTTGATCTTCGATGAGGAGGGCAATGCAGTTTTTGCCCGGGATGTCTTTTGCGGTGACGATGGTGAATTCGGTCCAGGGAACCGTGGGGTCGAAATGGATGGAGCGGATACGGCCGCGCGGCTTGGAAGAGCGGACTGTTGTGCCGTAGAGCATGCCGGGAAACGAGAGGTCGTCCACGTAGCGGGCGCGCCCGGTAACTTTCTCGCGGCCTTCTTTGCGCGGAACGGAGGTCCCGATGATGCGTGGTTCTGGCACGGAGATCCTTAAGAAAGGAGATTGCCGCGCGACTCGGGCGGTAGTTGGGATTTTAGCGCAGGCGCGGGGAATGGGCGAGGCGGATGGACTTGCGGTTGAGGCAGCTTAACGGGCCAATGGCTACGGATGGGTCGCCTGGGCGCTTGGGGCGCAGCAGTGCTGCGCCCGTACAGGGGCTCATGCTGCGACGAGTGATTAGAGGCGATCGGGGGTCAGGATGGCGGTCATTTCCAGGACGCGGCGGTAGTAGTCGTGGTGCTTCAGTTGGGCTCCGGCTTGCTGGTCGACGATGAAAGTTACGTCGGGGTGGAGTTGCAAGGCGGAGGCGGTGACGCTGGCGGTGACCGGGCCTTCGATGGCTTGCGCGATGGCTGTGGCTTTGGAGGGGCCGCTGGCCAGGAGAAGTATGCGCTTGGCTTCGAGGATTGTGCCGATGCCCATGGTGATGGCGCATTCGGGGACTTTTTCGCCTTCCTCGAAGAATTTACGGTTGTCGTCGATTGTCTCTTTGCTCAGAACTTTCACGCGCGTGCGAGAGCCGAGGCTGGAGGTTGGCTCGTTGAAACCAATGTGACCATTTCGGCCGATGCCCAGGATTTGCAGGTCGATGCCTCCGGCATCCCAGATGGCTTGTTCGTAGGAGCAGCAATAACGATCGTAGTCCCGGGCGATGGTGCCATCCGGAATGTGAATGCTCGCCGCGGGAATATTCACGCGAGCGAAGAAATTCTGCTGCATGAAGTGGTGGAAACTCTGCGGGTGGGTGGCGGAGAGGCCGAGGTATTCATCCAAGTTGAAAGTGGCGACGCCGGATAAATCGAGAGCCTCTTGGCGATGCAAGCGCACCAACTCGTTGTACATTCCCAGCGTGGTGCCGCCGGTAGCGAGGCCCAGGCGCAACGCGGGGTTTCTGCGGACGGCGTTAGCGACGATTCTGGCGGCTTCGCGGCCGAGTTCTTCCTGGCCGGATCTTAGGACGAGGAGCATCTGCGTGATTTTTCCCGGCTTCTAGTTTAAACCGATTTAAACATATAATTCCAGCGATTTGGCATTTTGGGGAGTTGCCGGCGGACTGGTGGCGATTGGTGGATCGGTTCTTACATTCGCTGCCGCTTGAACTGGTAGCTCGCATCCGAGGGCGACGGGATTTTTGGGCGGCGGAAGTAAAGTCCCGCGCCTACATCGGCTGTGGCGATCGCGCGCTGGTCCAAGAATTGTCATCGCGAAATACAGTATTGGGTCTACACTTCCGGGTCAACGACGTTTTTGGGGCGAAACCTAAAGATGGTTCTCAACACGACTGATTGGATTGTGATTGCCGCGTACCTGCTCCTGAATTTGTTGATCAGCTTGTATTACCGGCGACGCTCCTCGGGAAGCACCGAGGAGTTTTTTGTGTCGGGTCGGAATGTATCGTGGTGGCTGGCGGGCACCTCGATGGTGGCGACTACATTTGCCGCCGATACGCCCTTGTTTGTGACCGGAGTCGTGGCGAAAAACGGTATTTCCGGCAACTGGATCTGGTGGTCGCAATGTTTGTCCGGGATGATGACGGTTTTCTTTTTCGCGCGGTATTGGCGGCGTGCAGGGATTCTGACCGACGTGGAGTTCGTAGAGTTGCGCTACGAGGGAAAGCCGGCGGCGTTTTTGCGCGGTTTTCGAGCGATCTATCTGGGTGGATTGATGAATTGCCTGATCCTGGGATGGGTCATCAAGGCGATGATCAGCATCACCACCGTGCTGCTGGGAGATGCGATCGCGCAGGGGCGCGTGCTGGAAATCGGGATCGGTGGGCACACGTTGTTTCACTACACGTTCGGCGAACCTGCCCACACGGGATTGTTGATCTGCGTGTTGCTGTTGGTGCCGTTCACCGGAATCTACACGTTTATCGGTGGGCTTTGGGGCGTGCTGGTCACCGACCTGTTCCAGTTTATTTTAAAGATGTCCATGATTATCGTGCTGGCTTGGGTAGCGGTTTCGAAGATTGGCGGAATGACGCTGTTGAAGTTGCAGCTTTCGCATGTGGATGAAGCCGTGCGGCAATCGGGGCAGTCGACGGGATCAGTGACGGCATTCTTTCCGTCGTTTCATTTGGGATGGACTACCGACGCGCTCTGGACGCTGCCGGTCATCACGTTCGTGTTGTATCTGGGAGTGCAATGGTGGGCGAGCTGGTATCCGGGAGCGGAGCCAGGCGGCGGCGGGTACGTGGCGCAGCGCATGTTCAGCGCGAAAGACGAGAAGAATTCGCTGGGAGCGACGCTGTGGTTCAACATTGCGAACTATGCGATGAGGTCGTGGCCGTGGATCGTGACCGGTTTGGTAGCGGTGGCCGTGTATTCGCCGCACGGAGGACTGCATCCGAGCGCGGAATTTGCCGCCGAGCCGGAGAAGGGCTACGTGATGGTGCTGCGCGATTTCCTGCCGCCGGCGCTACGAGGACTGATGGTGGCGGCGTTTTTGGCGGCCTTCATGTCCACGGTGGGCACACAGTTGAACTGGGGGACTTCGTATTTCATCAATGATTTTTATCGCCGGTTCGTCGTGCGTAAGGGTAGCGAGAAACACTACGTGCGAGTCAGCAAAATGTTCATCGTGCTGCTGGTGATTCTGAGCGGTTACACCGCTGCGCACATCACATCGATTCAATCGGCGTGGCAACTGCTATTGGGGATGGGTGCGGGGACCGGCGGCGTATTGATGCTGCGGTGGTACTGGTGGCGTGTCAACGCCTGGAGCGAGATTTCCGCGATGATCGCGGCGTTTGTGGTGTCTGTGTCTCTGCAGCGTCTGGAGTTTTCCGGTAACAATGCTGTGGTGTTTGCAAAGACCGCGCTGATCACCACCGCGGCGACCACAGTCGTGTGGCTCGCGACCACGTTGCTGACGCCACCGGAATCCGATGACCGGTTGCTGAAGTTTTATCGACGCGTTCATCCCACTGTGCACGGATGGAAGCGGATCGCGCTGCTGGCTCCGGAAATCAAGCCAGTGCGGGATTTCAAGGCCAATGCCTTCGACTGGGTGATGGGTTGCACGCTTGTGTATTGCTGCATGTTCGGGATCGGTGAGCTGGTGCTGCAGGCATGGGTTACGGGTTTCGTGCTGCTCGTGGTGGCGGCGCTGGCCGGCTATTTTATTTACTGGAGCTTGTCACGGCGTGGATGGGAGACCTTGTCCGGAGCCTCGAGTGAACCTTTTGAGGCTTCGAAAGGCAAGATTGGCCTGCAAGAGGGCGATTAGCGCTCGTCTCAGCGAGCTCGTTTGGATTCACAAACGAAGAGTGGCGGGTGCCGGCCCTGCGGATCTGCGTCGCCGGATCGCGGCAGGAGAAAAGAAGCCAATTCCAAAAAAAGAGGGGCGGAGATTTCTCTCCGCCCTTCACCCTTCGATTGAGTTTGAGGGTTGCTTACTCCTTGCGGTGCGGAGAGGCTTTCTGCAAACGAGCGAGCAGGAGATGCGCAGACTCAGGAGCGTGCAGCCGCGATTCCGTGATGATGTCCTCGGCGGTGATGTCCTTGCCATAGATGCGCTTGTTGGCGTCGTTGTCGGGGCGGACCGTCGAGCCTTCGAGAGAAACGCCAGCGAATACGCCGCGCGCGCGCGAATAGCTCAACATTTCAGCTCGCAAGGTAACGTCGGATTCGGCCGAAGCGTCGCGGCCTTTCGGACCAGCTGCGACGGAAGCATCGCCGCCGAGTTTCACTTTGCTATGGAGGACGCTATCCGCGCCGCGATTGTTCATGACCAGGATGACGAAGTCTGTCGCCTGGCCGCCAATCTGTAGACCAACGCTGCCGCCTTCCAGAGCCATCATGGTGGGAGCGCCCCACGGGCCGGTGTAATCTTTGTGCGTGCGGCAGGTCATCACGCCGCGGCCGTAGCTGCCGCCAACAATGAACGCCGCCTTGACGACAGAGGGATACACGATCACGCAGCGCGCCTTGTCGAGCAGGTCTTGAGGGACATCGTCGGGAATGTCCAGAATTTCCTGGACGACGGTGCCTGCATTCTGGATGCGGTCGTTGTCTTTGGTGTCCTCATCCTTCGCTTTTGCCGAGGCCGTTGGTGCGAACACCAGGCCCGCCAGCGCAAACGCGCCTACCATCAATATTGCGAAACACTTCTCGTTTAACAGCTTCATCCACTATCTCCTTTTTCGTCTTCGTTTGACCTAAAATCGAGAACAAAATCTCTACTGCCAGCTAACTCTTGCGGTCCGAAACCAGGATGATAACACCGCCGATCAAGGCCAACGCGCCCAAAATCGGAGGGAGCGGCACAGTGTGGTGCTCTTGCTTGGTGGCCTGAATTGGGCCGACGTCCAACACTTTCTTCTGTGTTGTGTAGGTGAAGCCCTGGTACACAAGGGCTAACACTCCTAGGACAACTAAAATCAATCCGAGCGGCTTCATGCACGCCTCCTAGCGTTAGACGCGAGCAAACACTAATGCCTCGCCAAAGCGTGTCCGCGCTTCGCGAAAGCACGAAGAACTTCGCATCAACAAATCTGAACTACGTTCTGCGCAACAGATGTCCTACCAAGGTAACCAAAAACAAAATCAAGAAAAGATAAAACAGGATCTTGGCGATTCCTGCCGCAGCCACGGCGATGCCGGTAAATCCCAGAAGTGCGGCCACCAGCGCAACGATGAAAAAGCCTAATGCCCAGCGCAACATCAGAAACCTCCTAGGTTTTTTTCAAAAGTAATTGGACGAAAGGCCCGAATCGGGCTTCGAACACGTTCTTTGATTGCTTGAACTTGGGCCACGATTCTCCTCAGTTGTACAGAAGCGAGCTCCCAACCTCCATACCGAAGAGACCTTACTGACCGGGGAACCATCGTGTAGCGGCGCAACGCGGTGAGTCGGTTGGGAAGGACAGCATGCGTACCGTACGGTGGCGGCTAATTATAGGAGGAACAATGTAAAAAGTTCGGAGCGCCAAGGCAATTCGGCTCGACGTACTAGAACTGAGCGAAGCCCTAAGTCACCTGCCTGCCGCGATTTGAGATTTCGCGCGGGACCACACGAAATGGCGCACCGAATGCCCCTACCTGTTGGTACGAAAAATAACGTAACCCGTGTGGGCTTGGGCGGCGTCATACCGTAAATAACTTACTTCTAATGCGTTGGGGTGCTGTCTTTGACGCAAGAGAGGGCCTCGCACCGGTGGGCTTTCACGAAATCCGGGCCAGAAAAACTAAGGAGGTAAACATGGAACCCGTACGATTGTTAGTCGCGGATGACCACGAAATAGTGCGCAAGGGGTTGCGTTCCCTGCTGGAAGCGCAACCGGGGTGGCAGGTGACCGCTGAAGCCTGCGATGGGCGCGAGGCCGTAGAGAAGGCCAAGTCGATGAAGCCGGATGTCACCGTGCTGGACATCAGCATGCCCGCGCTAAACGGGTTGGAGGCGGCGCGGCAAATGATCAAGAACGACGCGCGCGCCAAGATCTTGATCTTGACGATGCACGAATCAGATCCTTTGATTCGAGAGGTTTTGGATGCCGGGGCGCGCGGATACGTGCTGAAGTCGGACGCTAGCCGCGATCTGGTTACCGCCGTCAACGCCGTGCGCAGCAACAAGACGTTTTTCACCGCGAAGGTGGCGCAAATTGTGCTCGATGGATACCTGGAGAAGAAGCCCAAGAAAACGGACGACAGGACAGAAGAACCACGCAGCCGGCTGACGCCGCGGCAGCGCGAGATCGTGCAGCTGCTCGCCGAGGGCAAGAGCAGCAAAGAAGTCGCGGTGGCGTTGGGCCTAAGTGTGAAAACCGCTGAGACCCACCGTGCCAATATCATGCGGCGTCTGGACTGTCACTCAGTGAGTGAGCTGGTTCGCTACGCCGTGCGTAACAACATTATTGAGGCTTAGTTTCGAGATTACCGAGGGCCGGGCCTCGCAAGTCGTGGCAGGACGGGGCCGCCCCAGCTTCTACCACCTACGCGTGAATTGTCACTCTCTCGACTGCGGCAATGTCATCGTTTTGTGTTTACCAGCGAACAGCTCATAAGACTCAAGCCTGTGGGATTGATTTCCTGAAATTTTGTAAGCCATTGTCAGTGATCTGCTGTATTTCCCAGGCGCCCCAACGGTGGTCTTCTGAGAGCGTAGCGTAGTACCCAAGAGACCGAGGAGGTTCCATGAATTGGGATCAAGTAGAAGGAAAATGGAAGCAAGCCGGCGGCAAGGTCAAGGAAAAGTGGGGAAAGTTGACCGACGATGATTTGCAGGCGATCGCCGGGAAGCGTGACCAGTTGGTAGGCAAGATCCAAGAACGCTACGGGATCGCCAAGGAAGACGCTGCGCGCCAGGTGGATGAGTTCTCGCGCACTTACGGAACAGACGAGACTACCACTCGAGAAAAGACGCGTGCCGCGGCCGGACACTAGTTCGGCGCACGGGCGCGTCAAGCCTAAACTAAAGCAGGTACATTTAGCATCTATTTACCGGAGCAAATTCATCCGGATTTGCTCCGGTTTTTTCCCTTTTGCAGGCCAACCAGACTTCCGTTCGTGCCCATTTCGAAAGGTCGATCATAGCCCGTCATTTCCAGATAGCCCGTGCCACCAAGGGGCAGTTCGCGTTTCTGCCCCGCGAACGTAACGGCGCCCTCCCAATAGCTCGGCGAAATTTGCGTGTGGCTCGCCAGCTCCTGTGAAGCCAGCGGCGTTTTCGCTTCCAACTCAATGCCAAATCGCGGAACCGATATTTTCCAGCGTATCGGATACGCGGCTTTCGTGGCGGCGCTTGTCCACGTATCCCCAAGAGGCTTTAACGTGAAGTCGCTCGACCGCAAATGCGTGCTCGCGCCTTGCTCGTCAACGAAAGTGCCGGCGGAGTAGGGGTCCGTCGAGCCATCGTGCCGCCGAATGCGAAAGAGCATAAGTTCGGTCTTGTCGTCCAGCTGCACGCTGAACCAGTCCCATCCGACTTGATTGCTCTCGAGTTGATGACTGAAAAATTCGTGGTCCATCCAGGCTAGCCCTGCTACCTCAAATGTTTTGCCCTCGACGTGGATACGGCCATTTGCGGTCAGCCGCGTGAGCGAAATATAGTGGGAAGCGCGGCCCGGCCCTTCGGCTTTTTGGCTGATCCCATTTTCTCCGTTAATTACAGGAGGTTTTTCGGAACGCAGATCGAATTGCAGTTCGAAGCGCGCGTCCACCGCTTGCATTTTCTGTACGTCATGCTCCCATTGAACCCGCCAGTTGCCATTCCAGATGCGGCCGTCCGCCGCGCTGATTCCTGCAAGGCCGGGTCCTGCACGGCTGGTACGCTCCGCGTGATAAAACGCGTGGCCATCAAGGTCACTCAAACCGAGATGGGCAAGATAGAGATCACGGATATCCCAGCAGTTTGTTTTGGCGGCGTCGCGATTTACCGCCTGCCGGAAAAATGTCAGCTCGAATCCGAAACGATGCCCATCCGCTGACTTTACGTTGCCGGTGTAGTACCACCATTCCGTCTGGAAATCCGGATGATCGAAGTGATCGCGGGGAAACTCGTAGCGATAACCGGGCAAGGCGATGCGGTATTGCGCGGGCGGTATCTGCGTTGAGGGTTGTAGAACCAGCAGGGCCGCGGCAAAAGACGCCAAACTATTCCTCATGCACAACCTCAATCGGATTGAGGCGCACAGCAATATTCGCTGGATACAAACCCGCTAGTACCGTGGCCGCGTAGACGACGGTCAACGCACTGAGAAGTATAGCGACCGGCCAATGGAAACGGATGGTCCAACCGAAGGACTGCTTGTTGATGACGAAGACGAGGATCAGCGAAAGCGCAAAGCCGAGAGCGACACCCGCGAATGTAGCGAGTAGACCGAGCAAACCAGCCTCGACCATAATTAGTTTGCGCACCTGCCCCGATGCTGCTCCCAGAAAACGGAGCAGGCCCAATTCCCGCCGTCGGTCGATGACCAATGCCAGCAATGCGCCCGCGACGCCCATCACCGCGACGATGACCGCCACGGCTTCGAGAGCATAGGTAATCGCAAAGGTGCGATCAAAGATGCGCAGGGCCTCGCGCCGCAAATCGCGATTCGAAAAAATCAACACCCGGTGGCCGGCGGCCGCTTGTGCAATCTCCGCGCGCACGATTTCAATCCGGGCATCCGGAGCGATATAGATCGCCAGGTTTGATGGAGCTGGATCGGGCAGATAGCGAAGCGCGGTTTTGCGATCCATCACGATCGCACCGCGTTCGCTCGAGTAATCGTAAAACACATCCGCGACGTGGAATATAGGCTTCGCATCGCCGAGCATGAGCGTAATGGAATCGCCCCTGCCTACGTGATGTTTGTTCGCAAAGGGCTCGCTGACGATGACGGCGTCGGCGTCGTGAAGTTTGGCAAGAACGTCAGAGGTCGAACGCCCAGAGAGAAAGTCAGCCTTGTGATACGAGCGCAACACCCGCAACTCAACCGAGCCCAGCTCTGCGGGCATACCCTCATAGCTGATTTCGTATTCCCGCAAGCGGTCGATGGCCGCCACGCCGGGCAATCCCGCAATTTTGTCGGCGAGTTCCGGCGAAATCGTGGGATGGCGATCGGCTGCCGGGTCGCCTGCGGGACGCAAGTACAAGTCCGCCGGCAACTGATCGCCCATCCAGAGAAGCACCGTCTGCCGAAAGCTTCCGACCATGATGCCGACCGCGGTCATCATGGCGATCGCGGTGGAGAGCGCACCGACCAAAACCGAAGTGCGCCGCAAGGACGCGGACAGGCTGCGTGAGGCGAGGCCAGCTTCCACGCCAATGATTTTCCCAGGTAACCGTGAAAATGAACGCGTGGTGGCATTCACTAAAGCAGGGACCGCCAGCGCCGACGCAACGATCAGCAGCAACGTGGCGAGATAGCCAAACAGTGGCTTGCCTGCTACGGCGGGAGCGCGCGAAGCCATCGCCGCGCCTAATCCGAGCAGCACCGCGATGCATAGATCGCGCGTCTTGTGCACGCGCGCGTTGTATTCCCGCCTGCCGCGCGCCATCGCTTCGACCGGTGGTACGAGCGACGCTTCGCGCGCTGGGGAATACGCCGACGCTACCGAAACTCCGACTCCAATGATCATTGCGGTCAGCACCGCGCCGGCATTCAGCTCGATGGATCCTGGCCTGCTGCTGACATACAAGGCCTCGACCGTAGCCGACATCAATCTCACCGCGCCGCTCGCCATCAACCGGCCCAGCGGCAGGCCCAGCAGCGCGCCGATCAGGCCGAAGCTCGCCGCTTCACCGAGAAACGCAGCGAGAACCGTGCCCCGGCTGGCGCCGAGCGCGCGGACAATTCCAATTTCTGCACGCCTGCGCACTACCGACACGGAAATCGTGTTGTAGATCAGAAACGCGCCGACCACGAGCGCGATGTAACTCAGCAGCCGCAAGTTCCAGCGAAAAGCCGCCAGCATGCGGCGGTTCTCATCTGTGCCGGTGCCTGCGGGACGCACCTCAACCCCTTTCGGGAGCGCTCCCTGCAAACGCCGCTGCCACTCTTCCAATGAAGCCGCCGGCGGAGCTTTCACAAGAATGCGGTCAACGCGTCCGAAACGATTTAGCGCAACCTGCGCCGCCGCAAGGTCCATCACGATTCCTGCTGCGTTCCCATTCGCATCCGGATAGACGCCGCGAACGGTGTATTCGCGCACCTGATCGTTGATCAGCAACTTGATGCGGTCACCTGCCTTGTGGCCCAGACTCTGCCCCACCCAGATGCTGTCGTACTCACCCAGATATTTCAGTGCATCTTCCGGGCGTTCCATGTGGAAGCTTGATGCCGCGTCTTCGTGACCCTCGCCCTCCGCAATCAAATCCAATCCCAGCAGTGGAAAGCTATGCTGGGTGTCCACATCGATCGCGTAGTCCTCGATGCGCGCGGAGATCCGCACCGGATAGGGGAGCGCCGAGAGCGTGCCCACGGCACCTTCGGGCACGCCGCCGGACGCAATGATTTCGAGATCGTTATCGCCGGCGAGAGTCTCCATCGACGAACGGAACGATCCCGCGGCCGCCGTCCCCGCGAGATCGATGGCCAGCACGACCGCGACGCCCAGCGCGATGGCGAGAACCGTGAGCGAGGTACGCACCGGCTCCGCGAGAAGTGGCCGGACCATCAAGCGGTAAAAAAGGAGAAGGTGTGCCATTTCAGCGCCGGCGGATTTCCTGGATTTTTCCGTCTTGCAGCCGCACCACCACATCGGCGAGCGCCGCGGCTTCCGCGCTGTGCGTCGCGATGATCGTCGCCGTGTTGTGCTCGCTCGCCAGGCGCCGGAGCAACTCCAGGATGACGTTACCGGTCGATGTGTCGAGATTTCCGGTTGGCTCGTCGGCCAACAGAAGACTAGGGCCGTGGATCAGCGCGCGTGCGATTCCCACCCGCTGCATCTGTCCACCAGAGAGTTGATGAGGGTAGCGGTCACCGAGACCCTCCAGTTCGACCCATGCGAGTCGTTCGCGTGCGGCCCCGCGCGCATCAGGTTTGCCCGCAAGCAGCAAAGGCAGTTCCACGTTCTCGAAAACAGTCAGGGTATTCAGCAATTGAAACGACTGAAAGATGAAGCCAACCTTTGCACGTCGAAGCTGCGTCAATTCGGCGTCCTTTAAGGAAGAAGTTGGCACACCGTCGAGCAGCACCTGGCCGGAAGTCGGAAAGTCCATCGCGCCTGCTAAATTCAGTAGCGTCGACTTGCCGCAGCCGCTTCTCCCCACCAAGGCCACAAATTCGCCGCGAGATACTTTCAGCGAGATCCCATCGAGCGCACGCACCGGTTGGCCGTCCGGCAAGTAGTCCTTGGTAACGTTCTGGAGGGAGAGAATGGGCATTCGCAAGAGCTTGTTGAGTTACGGTGGAGTCGTGGAGCAGCAATTTACCCGTCGTTGCGCCCCGTTTAGAACACCTTTAGAAAATGAGACGCGACCGAACGCCATTCCCCTAGTGCTTCTCCGCAGCTAGGGCCTTCTCGATCGCCGCGGTCACCTCCGGCGAGTCCGGCGTCACCTTCGGCTCAAAACGCGCAACGATCTGCCCGTCGGCACCGACCAGAAACTTCGTGAAGTTCCACTGAATTTCTCCACCGGTCTTCGGGCTGGCCGCCTTGTCGGTCAAATACTGATAGAGCGGGGTCTGGTCGTCGCCCTTCACCGAAACCTTAGCCATCATCGGAAACGTGACGTTGTACTTCGATGAGCAGAACGTCTTGATTTCCTGATTCGTGCCCGGCTCTTGCGAACCGAAGTTGTTCGCCGGGATTCCCACGATCACGAAGCCGCGGTCCTTGTACTTCTCGTAGATCGCTTCCAGCGCCGTGTACTGTGGCGTGAAACCACAGCGGCTGGCGACATTGACCAGCATCACTACGTGCCCCTTGTACGCCGCCAGCGGCGCGGGTTGCCCGTCGATGGAATTCAGCGTGAAATCGTAAATTGTCTTGTCGCCGGCCATCAACGCCGCGGCGCAAAACAGCAAGCCAAACAAAAATGGTGTGCGCAACCTGATCATCATTCCTCCGGTTAACGTTTGCTCGGGTTCGGTACACGCCGTTCACCGAGCTAATCGCGTGATGGCCGGCCCTATCGCTTGCACGGCCGCTGCCTACGCGGAACCCTTCTATGCTATCAGCAAACGCCCATTGAGCCTTCTTTCCCGCTGGTATAGACTTCGCCGCGCACGATTACCGCGCCACTTTTGTCGAGAGTAGATCACGTCGGACACAGACGATGTTTCGCGCCAAACGGGGGCGCGGTTGCATGATGCAAAGGGGCACGCTGGCATGCACGCCGCCGAGTTTGTGGGCTATCTTCCGTAATCAGTAGAAGTCAGTGGGGTTCGGATGCCGTTTGCATCGGGGATCACGGTCACGCACCGGACGCTCGCGCCGGTGGATCTCGTCATCCTCACGATCTACTTCGTCATGGTGTTCGGCATCGGCTTCTATTTTTCCCGGAAAGAACGGACCTCCGAAGACTACTTCCTCGCCGGGCGCAAAATCGGCTGGTTTGCCATCGGCGCCTCACTCTTTGTCTCCAATATTTCCACGGAACACTTCATCGGCCTCGCGGGTTCGGGCGCGACGTCAGGCCTGGCCGCGGGAAATTTTGAGTGGCAGGCTTCCTGCATCCTGTTGCTGCTCGGCTGGGTGTTTGTGCCGTTTTATCTGCGATCCAACGTTTTCACCATGCCTGAATTTCTGGAGCGGCGATTCAATCGCAATTGCGCTATGTACCTGGCGTCGATCTCCATCATCGCTTACATTTTCACGAAAATTTCGGTGCACTTGTACGCCGCGGCAATCGTGCTGGAGCGCGTGGTCGGCTGGAATCAGTGGACCGCCGCAATCATCCTGGTTATTGCCACCGGGATCTACACGATCGCGGGCGGTCTGGCGGCGGTCATCTATACCGACCTGGTGCAGACTCTGATTTTGCTCGCCGGCGCCATTGCTCTGACCTTCATCGGTTTGAGCAAAGTCGGCGGCTTTGCCCATTTGCGCGAAATGGTGCCGGCAAGCTACTTCCACATGGTTAAACCGATCTCCGACCCCGACTTCCCATGGACGGGAATCTTCTTCGGCGCTCCGATCCTCGGAATTTGGTATTGGTGTACGGATCAGGTCATTGTCCAGCGTGTCCTCTCGGCGAGAGACGAGGGCCACGCCAAGGCCGGCACAATTTTTGCCGGCTTCCTGAAGATCCTTCCGGTATTTCTTCTCGTAGTCCCCGGGATCATCGCGTTCGCGTTGTATCCACAGCTCTTTACCATCGTGAATGGCTCGGTCACCAACGGTGACATCGCTTTCCCCACGGCGGTCGTAAATCTTCTTCCAACCGGCTTCGTGGGATTGATGATCGCCGCGCTGCTGGCCGCGCTCATGGGCGCGATGAGCTCGGTCTTCAATTCCGCCTCGACCATGGTGACGCTCGACTTCTATAAAAAACTCCGCCCCGCGGCCAGCGAAAAGCAACTCGTAACCTTCGGGCGCATCGCCACGGGAGGAATGGTCCTCCTTGGCCTGCTCTGGGTTCCGTTCATTCACGTGCTCAGTGCGCAGTTGTGGGTTTATCTGCAGAGCGTTCAGGCGTACATCAGCCCGCCGATCGCGGTCTGCTTCATATTTGGCATTTTATGGCCGCGCCTCAATGGGCAGGGAGCAATCTCATCCTTGCTGGTCGGCTTCGCTCTCGGCGCGGTGCGCTTTGTGCTCGAAGTGTTGGACAAGACCGCCCACTACCAGTCTTCCGCGATCCGCGCGCTCATCGACATCAATTTTCTCCACTACTCGATCGTGATGTTCATTGTGTGCGCGCTGGTGCTGATCGGGGTGAGCATGCTTTTCCCAGCTCCAGACCGAAAGAAAATCGCTGGGCTCACCTTTGCGACCGTAGACGAGAAGCTCGACACGGTCGACGTCAAGACCGCGCACCTTGCCAGAGAAACGCGCACGGAACATCGGGTGAACCTCGCATTCACTTATGTCTTGATCGCGACGGTGCTATGTCTATGGATTTACTTTCGCTAAAGGTGAGCGGTATCGTCCACGAATCATGACCACCTCGATCCAAACCTTGAGGCCCAACGTTTCGCAAGACGAAGCGCTGCGCCAATTTGCCTCCGCCGGACTCGGTGCCCTCTACCGGCGCTTCCGCATCGGTCCGCTGCGCCGCATTGCCGGAGTTTACGTTCCGTTCTCGCTCTACCGCGTCCGTTATCAACTCGGCCGGACGTCCCACACGCGTTTCTTTGCGATGGATGCCGTGGACGGCTCTCTTGATCTCTTCGAATTTCCCGGTGTTCCCGCTGGTGCGCAACTCGTCCAGTTGGAGACGCGGAATGTCTTGCGCCCAGCTCTCTCCGGGCTACGCGCCGAAGAACTGCTGGCCGGCAAGGTCCAGCGCGTCGTCTTTCAACAAGGTTTCTTCAAGTTGCGCGAATACAAGCTCGACTGCACTCGTGAGTCGATTGACCTGCATCTTCCGTATTGGTTGGCCTTTTATGGGGAAAACACCGCTCAGTGCCGCGTGATGGACGCAGTTCGCCGCCGCATCGAGGGAGCCAAGGCCTCCGCTTTCTTTGAAGAGTGGCTCGCTGCATAAGCGAGTGCGTCGTCCGCGCTCACGATACCGAGCGCACAGGATAAAAGATGCCAGGATTAGCGCCTTCAAGTAAGAACGTGAACGCAAGACTCGCTCGCGTCACGGCCCTCGCCTCGTTCGCAATCGTGGTTGCGGTTTGGCCCGCCCACGCCGAGGGCTGGCAGCACGTGGGCGCCGTACAGCATGTCGAGAAACTCCCCGATGGAGTCGAACTGAGCGCGGGCAGCACCAAAGTGCGCATCACCGCGTTTCGTGACGGTGTTATCCGCGTGCGCGTAGCGCCTCAAGGTACCTTCCCGAAAGATAGCTCGTGGGCTGTCATCGAAACCCCGGAAGTCCCCCCGGTAAAAATGGAAGCCGGTAAAGACGACATCCGCCTTTCAGCCGGGAGCGTCACCGTCATCATTCACAAATCTCCTCTGCTCATCTCTTTCGCCGATGCGCAAGGCCGCGTCATCCTCGCCGACGAGCCCACCTTGCCAATGGCCTGGAATGGCCAGCGTATCCGCATTTGGAAAAAATTGCCGCCAGACGAAAATTATTACGGCCTGGGAGACAAAGCGGGTCCCATGAATCACCGCGACCACGCCTTCCTGAATTGGAATACGGACGCCTTTGGCTGGGGCGAATCCACCGATCCCCTCTACAAGACCATTCCATTCTTCATTGGTCTCCGCAAAGGCGCCGCGTACGGCCTGTTTTTCGACAATACCTACCGCAGCAGCTTCGATTTCGGCAAGGAATCGCCCGACTATTTTTCCTTCGGCGCCGAAGGCGGCCAGCTGAACTATTATTTCTTCGCCGGCCCCGATCCGAAGAATGTTATCGCGGAATACACCGCACTGGTCGGCCGCACCTCTCTCCCCCCACTTTGGAGCCTCGGTTACCAGCAATGCCGCTACAGCTACTACCCTGAAGCGCGCGCCCGTGAAGTCGTGCGCCTCTTTCGCGAAAAGAAAATTCCCGCCGACGTGATTTATTTCGACATCGACTACCAGCAAGGCTATGCGCCGTTCACCATCAATCGCGAATATTTCCCGCACTTCGAGCAAATGATCGCCGATTTCCGCGCCCAGGGTTTCCACACCATCGCCATCACCGACCTCCACATCAAGAAGGATCCGGGCCACGGCTACGTTCCGTACGATTCCGGAATCAAGCAGGATGTCTTCGTCAAAAATCCCGACGGCTCCCTTTTCGTCGGCCCGGTCTGGCCCGGTGACAGCGTCTTCCCCGATTTCACGCTTTCCCGCGTGCGCGATTGGTGGGGCGGCCTTTACAAAGATTTCGTCAAGATGGGCGTCGCCGGTTTTTGGAATGACATGAACGAGCCGTCCGTCTTTCAGCGCGCCGACAAAACCATGCCGCTCGACACCGTCCACCGCCTGGATGACGGCACAACCACCGACCATCGCGCCATCCACAACGTTTTCGGCATGGAAAACGCCCGCGCCACCTACGAAAGCCTGCGCAAACTCCAAGGCGACGAACGCCCCTTCGTTCTCACCCGCGCAGCCTACGCCGGCACGCAACGCTACGCCGCCACTTGGACCGGCGACAACAGCGCCACGTGGAATCACATTTCGATGAGTACGCCGATGCTCCTGAATCTCGGCCTCTCTGGCTACGCGCTCGCCGGAGACGACATCGGCGGATTCGCCAGCTCGCCGCCTCCCGATCTACTCACGCGATGGTACGAACTAGGAGTCTTCAATCCCATCTATCGCGATCACGCCGCGAAAGGCACCGCCGACCACGAACCCTGGGCCAGCGGCCCCGAGCAGGAAGCCATCCGCCGCCGCTACATCGAGCTCCGCTACCAACTCCTCCCCTACATCTACACTGGCATCGAAGAATTGACCCGCACCGGCCTGCCCTTCATGCGCCCGGTCTTCCTCGATTACCCGCAACAAGAAAGCTCCTACAACGACAATCGCGATTTTCTCTTCGGCAGCGATTTATTCGTCGCACCGGTAGTCACCGAAACCGTAGACGCCGAAGAGATTCAACTACCCCCAGGAGATTGGTACGACTATTGGACCGCGCAGAAGCACGCCAGCACCGAAAAAATCGCGCTGCACCCCGCGCTCGATGAGCTCCCTCTTTACGTTCGCTCCGGCGCAATCATCCCGATGCAGCCAGTCGTACAGAACACAGAAGAAAAGCCTAACGGCTCGCTGGAAATAAGAGTTTACGCCGGCGACGATTGTCACGGCTCCCTCTACGAAGACGACGGCCACACTTTCGCCTATCAACAAGGCGAATTTCGCCGCACAAACTATACGTGCAAAGTCGTGCCAGGCTCAATCACAGTAAGCGCCACAACAGAAAAAAACAGCTTCCAACCGTGGTGGCAGACCGCCCAAGTGACCATCTTCGGCGCCCCCGCCGAACCCAAAGAGCTCCGCATCGGCCAGCAAGTCACCCGCGACTGGCAGTACGACCCCCAGTCCCACTCCGTGAGCACAACCGTTTCCAACGCCCAACAAAACTGGACCATCCGCTTGACCTTCTAAACACCGGGCACCCACCTTGTACGGGCGCAGCACTGCTGCGCCCCATCTCGGCAACCAACAAAACTGTCCAAGGATTGGTCTTTCTGGAATGAGGCCAGGACGAGCACCAAAAGCAACGCTGCCCAGCCAACCAAAAAAGTCCGCCGCGATCTTAGTTCAAAACAAATATCGATATCGACTTAGCCGGCGCGCGAACGCGAATCTCGTTCCCCGCAATCTCCGCGAGCCCGTCGCCAAATAGCACCTTCACTCCCTGCGACCCCTGCGCAGCCGTGTCACTCAGCGAAACCCGAAACTCCCGCGCCTTTGCCGAATCATTAAACGCCACCATCACCCGCTCCTCCTCCGCCTCGCGTAAAAAAACATAGCTAGACTCATCCGACGCCAGATGCCACAGCCGCCCACCAGTCAGCGCCAGATGCTCCCGCCGCAAATGCAATAATCTTTGCACATAAGTAAACGTAGCCTGCTGCTCTGCGGTCCGGCCTGTTTCCGTGAAAGCGTTCCGCGGATCTTCCGTCCATCCCCCGGGAAAATCGTGCCGGTTATCCGGATCCCCGCCGCCAGTCATCCCGATCTCGTCGCCATAGTAAAGCTCAGGAATCCCGCGCAAGGTAAGCGTCAACCCGAACGCCAGTCTCAAATCCTCCGCCGAACTTCCGGCCTCGCTCGCGAATCGCGGCACGTCGTGATTCGAAAAAAACGTAACCAGCTCATCGGGCCGCACGTACAAGGAATCATGCCGCAAAATATCAGCAAGCCGCCCAACGGGCCCGCCATGCAACAAAACATCGCGCAAAGCAAAATACATCGGGTAGTCAAAAACAGTCGTCACACCCGAATCAATCCCGTCATACCGCTTCTGCCCGCCCGCAAAAAAAGAAGTCACGCTGGGGTCCGGATGAAACACCTCGCCAATGGTCGTCAACCGCGGATAAATTCTTCGCAACCCCGCATCCCACCGCGACCAGAAAGCCCGCGGCACATACGGAAACGTATCAATGCGATACCCGTCCAGTCCCGAAGACTCCGCCCACCAGATCGCATTCTCCAGCAGATATTGCGCAACGATCGGATTCTCCGTGTTCACGTCCGGCAAAATCCCGAAGAACCAACCGTCGGTCAGATCGCGCCACAAACGCGGCGGCGCGTGCGGATCCACCAGCGCCTCAAAAGGATCGTGCCCCGAAGTCTGCTCCTTCGTCTCTCCATAAAACGATCCATACGGCGGAACCGAAGAGTTTGTGTGGTGTTGCGGTGTACCGTGAAACCAGTCCGGCAGCGGCGGATTCGCCACCCAAGGATGTCGTGGCCCCACATGATTCGGCACAATATCGAACAAAATTTTCATCTGCTGCTGGTGGGCCGCCGCAACCAGCTCCTGATAATCCCTCAGCGTCCCCAAATGCGGATCGACCGCATACAAATCCACGGCCCCGTAACCGTGATAATCCTCCGCAGCAGCGTTTTTCACCACCGGCGTAAGCCACAGCGTAGTCACGCCCAAATCCTTCAAGTACGGTAAGTGCTCCCGCACCCCGCGCAAATCCCCACCGTGATACGCGCGCGCCTTGGATCGGTCATGTGATCCCTGCGCTTCAGCCGGTTCGTCATTCGTCGGGTCCCCGTTCGCGAATCGGTCCGGCATGATCAGATAAATCACATCATCCGGCGCAAGCCCCTGAAGTCGATGAATCGTCTCCATCCGCGCGGCAATTGGCAATTCGAACGATGTCACTCCTTCCGCACTCGTAATCCGGCAAACTGCCGTCCCCGATTTCGTCTCCGCGCCAAATTTCAACCACACAAACAAATATTTGCCGCCGCCCGAAGCCTGCGTGCGTTCCACCAGCAAGCTAGCAAGATTGCATTCGACTTTCGTAGCCTCCAGCCCACGCCCCGAAATCAGCAACATCACTTCCGGAGTCAATCCGACCCACCAACTCGGCGGCTCCACCTTCGTGACGACGGGAGAATTGTCGCTGTTCGGAACCTGCCCAGCTTCCGCGTCAAAAAAAGCGAATCCGCAAACGCCGAGGATGAAGAACAACCAGGCAACCATGAAAAAAGCGAATCGGCGAGTCACAATCACTCGCCACCCACAAAAACCAACTTCCCAAACGCCTCAGGCACATGAAAATTAGGCTGTGGCGTCCGCGTCGGCTGCCAAGCCGAATAAAACCGCGGTTCCGCAGATCCCTCCACCCGAAAGAAATTCACCCGCCACGTCGCGCCCTCGTCGAACCGCGCCGTCAAGCTCTTCATCGGCAAATCCAGCACCGCCCACCAGCTTTTTCGCGCATCATCAATCTCCACGCGCCGCCGCAGCCCGCTCCGCAAATCCCGCTTTTCCCCCGGCGCAATATCCAGATCGATCCAAAACCCATTCGGCGCCACTTCGAACTCCTTATATCCCGCGTGTCCAGGATCGCTCTGCAAAAACACCTCGCAAACATCGCGGTCCCACAATTGGTCTCGCCAGCCGCGCGCATCCGCATCCGGAAAGACGGTGATGCTCCGGTACCTCGCCACAAACCTCAAATACAAATGTTCCGGAGTCCACAGCAGCCGCACCTCGGTCTCACGCTCCGCATCGGCGTTCATCCCTCGCCAATCCGTGCTGAATCGCACGGGCGAAGCGCTCCCCCACGACGACTCTGGCGGAAATCCTTCCCGATCGGTCGCGCCCACCAAGCGCTCCGCCATGGCCTTATCGTTACTCATCGCCGCACGCTCTCCATCGCATCCGATGTTGCCACGAATCCCCGCAAACTGTTTGCGCACGCGCCCAATTCGCCGCCCCTGGCAGCTCGGGAACCCTGTGCTAGCATCGATTTTGGCCAGATCCAACGCTCATTAAAGCTGCCGTCGCAACCCAATCTCCGGAGGCCCAACATGATTGAGCCCGTAGCCGCCACCGATTTCACCACGCAATCCGCGCGTCGTCACCCCAGCCAGTTCGAATCCGTAAAGTTTCGCATCGACAAAGGCGTCGCCCGCATGACGCTCAACCGCCCCGACCACAACCTCCTCGACGAATCCATGCTCCGCGAGATCGCCGACGGCATCCTCTTTGCTGGCAACGCCGAAGACGCCAAGCTCGTGGTCCTCGACTCCTCCTGCAAAGTCTTTTCCGGCGGCATCGACATCGGCGAGTACACCTCGCAGCGCGTCTTCCAGATGCTCGAAGCCTTCCACGCCGTCTTCACCAGCATGCTCGAAGTCGGCAAGCCGGTCATCTGTGTCGTGAATGGACCGGCCATCGGCGGCGGTGCCGAGCTAGCCGCGTTCGGCGACCTCATCGTCGCCTCGCCGAAAGCGCGCTTCGCCCAGCCCGAAATCACCATCGGTGTTTTTCCGCCGCTAGCCTCCACGATCCTGCCCTATCTCGTCGGCCCAAAGACCGCTCTCGAGATCATCCTGACCGGCGAGCCGGTAACCGCCGAGCGCGCCCTTGAACTCGGCATGGTGAACCGTCTCGTCCCCGAAGCCCAGCTCGAAAAAACCGTCGAAGAGCTCGTCGTGCGCATCTCCGCGCATTCCGCCCCAGTCCTCAGCATGGCAAAAAAAGCCGTGCTCGGCGGCATGGGTCTCTCCATCAAAGACGGCCTCAAGCAATCCATGGACATTTTTCTCAACCAGCTCTATCGCCTCGAAGATTCCCAGGAAGGCCTCCGCGCCCTGGTCGAAAAACGCAAGCCCAACTGGAAGAATCGTTGATAGGGCTGGGCCGCTGTCGGAGCGGCAAGCGGCGCACTTTCGTTGACACTCCAGCGACGCGAAACATACACTCGTATTCGATTTGCAGCCGCAAGAAAATGCGCCGCGCAAATTTTCATGGCCGCCGATATCGTTCGTAAGTTCGCCGGTTAAGAGTCAGCCTTTAATCAGGGGAGATTCGTGCTGCGAAGTTCCCTCGCCAAGAATTTCAATATTCTCGCGTGTGCCTCGACGGCGATTCTCCTTTGCGCCGCACTATCGCAAGCGCAGGCTCCAACGCAAACTCCAGCCCCAGCGCCTCTCGCCACTCCAGCCCTCCGCGAAGTCACCGACGAAGCCGGCCGTACCGTCCGCATCCCGCAAACTCCGCGCCGCATCGTCTCCCTCGCTCCAGGCTTGACCGAAACCATCTACGCACTGGGCCTGCAGGATCTCCTCGTCGGCGACACCGACTACTGCGACTTTCCCCCAGACGCCCAGCACAAACCTAAAGTCGGCGGCGCCATCAACCCCAGCCTCGAAGCCATCGCCGATCTGCACCCCGATCTGGTGCTCGCAACGAAAAGTTTGAATCGCCTCGACACGGTCATTTCCCTCGCCAACCTCGGCATTCCCACCTACACCATTGATCCGCAATCCGTCGCAGGCATCCTCTCCTCGACGCAGGATCTGGCGGAAATCATGGGCGCCCCAGATGCCGGAAAAGCACTCGCCAGGGATCTCGAGCACGCTCTCGCTGGCATTCAGAAGCGCGTAGCTCCCTTTCCCCGGCGCACCGTCCTCTTCGTCGTCTGGACCCAGCCGCTCATTTCCGCCGGCAAACAAACCTTTATCGCCGATGCTATTCAATACGCCGGCGGCGTTTCCATCGTGGATTCTTCCGAAAACTGGCCGAAGGTAAGCCTGGAAGAAGTCGCGCGCCTCCAGCCGGAATTCCTAGTCTTTCCCGACACCCACGCGGAGACCACACCCCTAAATATCGAGGCCCTCTCCGATTTGCCGGGCTGGCGTATTCTGGACGCCGTCCGCAACCACCGCTACGCGAAAACGAGCGACGCCATCGACCGTCCCGCGCCCCGCATCGTTTCCGCCATCGAGGATTTAGCGAGACAATTTCATCCCGAAGCCTTCATCGATCAGCCCGGCGCCAATCCCGATCAACTCGACCGCAAAGACAAGAAGGACAACAATAAAGACAACGTGACTCCGCCCAACTTCGTCCCACGGCCGCAACCCTCAACGAACGCCGACCTTGGTAGCGCCGGCATCCTTGCCGGCAACCTAACGCGCCGCCAACCGTCCGCCGAGCAATCGACCGAGGCCATGTTCACCAACGAGGAATCCGCATGCGCCCGCTAACGTTCCAAGGCGTTATTTGGCGTTGCGGCGTTCTCGCCGTCATCCTCTTTGTCGTCGTGGTCGTCGCCTTGAAGCTCGGCGCGGTTCCCGTCTCTCTCTACGGCCTCGGCCTCGACCTTCTTCACGTGCTCCTCCGCAAGACCAGCGAACTCTCCAGCAACTACAACATGATCGTCTACGACATCCGCCTGCCCAGGATTCTCCTGGCCATCGTCGTAGGCGCGTCCCTCGCCGTAGCTGGGACCAGCTTTCAAGCCCTGCTCCGTAATCCCCTGGCGGACCCCTTCGTCCTGGGCGTTTCCAGCGGCGCTTCCCTGGGCGCCATCCTCACCTTGATCGCCGTGCCCTACCTCGCCATTCCCCTGGCGTTCGCCGCACTCGTCACTCCGGTGGGCGCGTTCCTCGGAGCCGCCGCAACCGTTGCTGCGGTCTATTTCCTCGGCCGCCGCGAGGGTCAGATCGATAGCAACACTCTACTGTTGTCCGGCATCGTCTCCGCTTCCTTTCTCTCCGCCATCATCATGTTCCTGATCACTACGCTCTCAGGCCGCGGCGACCTGCGCGGCATGTTTTTCTGGCTGATGGGTGATCTTTCCGGCGCCATCCAGCCAAGCCTGCGCTGGGTTCTGGGCATCGGCTTCCTGGTCGCTACCGCCGTCATCTACACCACCGCCTCCGATTTGAATCTGCTCCTGGCAGGCGAGAAAGAAGCCATGCACCTCGGCGTAGACGCCCGCCGGGTCCGCCTGGTTGTGTACATTGCCGCGTCCGTCTTGACCGGCCTGGCCGTTTCCGTAAGCGGCACCATCGGCTACGTAGGTCTCCTTGTCCCCCACGTGATGCGCATGATCTTTGGCTCCGACCATCGCATCCTCATCCCCACTTCCGCACTTGGCGGCGCAATCGTCGTGGTCATCGCCGACACTCTGGCCCGCACGGTCGTCGCCCCCTCCGAACTTCCCGTTGGCGCCATGACCGCCCTGGCCGGCGCACCGCTTTTCCTGTACCTTTTGCGCCGCAAAATCGCCTGAGCGGCTCATCCAGATCAATGTCTCCGCCATCCACTTCCGCCGACAACTCCCGCGCCACCGACATCCGTCTCAGCGTCGAGCAGGTTAGTTACGCCTACTCCGCGAATCCCTCGCAAGCCCCGCTCTTCACCCTCGAAGCCAGCAGCTTCCAGGCCCGCCCTGGCGAAATCGTCGCCATCCTGGGCCCCAACGCCAGCGGCAAATCCACGCTGCTCAAGCTTATCGCTGGTTCCCAACCGCCGCTCTCCGGCCGCGTGCTGCTCAATGGCTACGTGACCCACTCGCTCACCCACCGCGTCCGCGCCCAACGCATCGCCATGGTCCAGCAGGAAAGCCCCCTGCTCTTCCCGAGTCGCGCCTGGGAATTCGTCCTCCAGGGCCGCCATCCCTACAGCCGCACGCTACGTTTTGAAACCAAGCAAGACATCGCGATCGCCCGGAACTCCCTGGCCCAGGTTGGCGCGGAACATCTGAGCGAGCGCTGGATGGACCAAATCTCCGGAGGCGAAAAGCAGCGCGTCATCCTGGCCCGCGCCCTATCCCAGCAACCACTCCTCCTGCTCCTCGACGAGCCAACTCTGCACCTCGACATCGGCTCCCAAGTAGGCCTGTTAGAAACCTTGCGCAAACTAGCCGCGGAAAACCGCTACACCGTAGTGGTCGTCACCCACGAACTGAACTTAGCCGCGCAGTACGCTGACCAGATCGTCCTCCTCCACCGTGGCAAGACTCTCCGTGTTGGTCCCCCCTCTGTGGTGTACCAGCGCGAACTCCTCGAACAAGTCTTCCAAACTCCCCTCTTAATCGAATCCAGTCCCTCAGGGCGGCCGCGAGTAACCGTCCTCTCAGGCGCCTAACTCCTGGCGCTTTTGCATCGCCGAGTACCCACCGGCGGTCAGCTGGGGACCCATCGAAGCCCGTCATCCTGAGCACATCCGACAAGGAAGCGCGAAGGCCTGGCTTACTCCCCAACTCCGCCGAGCGCCGGCGAACACGGCTCGACCACCACCGCCGATTCTCTAATCCCGCCTGTCGCCGCTCACAACCGATTTTCGATGATTCCCTTCATAATACTTAACTGATTGATACTCACATGCTATTGTTTCCCGGGTACGCCGATCCCAAATCCAGTCCCCGCAGAAGCGCTCACCCAATCACCCGGGCAAGTTCCAATGGACGCCACCCTGTAGCCGCCCTCTGTCCTTTCAGAGGGCGAGGTTTAGGCGAAAACGAGTTACCGTGTAAGCCTTGTAGAATGAACACTTGCAAAACTATAACAAAACAAGCCACTTTAACTATATTTAGAATGAACACTTACGAAAAACAGGGGGGAGGGGGTGGCCACCAGCGCGCTCTTCCGAATGTAGCGGCCGCTTTCGGAAGCGAGCGCCTTTGGGTTCTAAGTTAGGTTCCCAGCCCGACCGATTGGCTCCCAATACCCTGATGCTATAATTCCGAATCCTCATGGCGAAATCAGCTCCGGACATGGCCAACATTTCCCCCGAACTGCTCGCAAAATACGAGCCAGTGATCGGCCTGGAAGTCCACGTCCAGCTGCTGACCAGCACGAAGATCTTCTGCGGCTGCTCGACGCGCTTTGGCGACCCCCCCAACGCCAACACGTGCCCCGTGTGCCTAGGCCTGCCCGGTACGCTGCCGGTGCTGAACAAACGCGTCATCGAAATGGCCTCGCGCGCCTCGCTGGCGCTGAACTGCACGGTGCACGAGCACTCCCGCTTCGATCGCAAAAATTATTTCTATCCAGATCTTCCGAAGGGCTACCAGATTTCGCAATACGAACTGCCGCTGGCAACGGGTGGTTGGGTGGAGGTGGAAGTCGATGGCGCGAGAAAACGCATCGGTATCACGCGCCTGCACGTCGAAGAAGACGCCGCCAAAAATCTGCACGAAGGCTTCGCGCAGTCCGCGACCAAAGCCTACATCGACTTCAACCGCTGCGGATCGCCGCTAGCCGAAATCGTTTCCGAACCGGACATGCGCACGCCGGAGGAAGCCTATGCCTACCTGACAACGCTGCGCCAGATCCTCCTCTACACCGGCGTAAGCGATTGCAACATGGAAGAGGGCTCACTCCGCTGCGACGCCAACGTGAGTGTGCGCCTGCGCGGCACGGAGCAATTCGGCACCAAAGTCGAAGTGAAGAATCTCAACTCTTTCCGGTTTCTGCAAAAAGCCCTGGAATACGAAATCGAGCGCCATATCGGGGTAATCGAAAGCGGCGGCCGCATCCCCCAAGAAACGCGCTTGTGGAATCAAGCCGAAGGCCATACGGTATCGATGCGCTCGAAAGAAAAAGCTCACGACTACCGCTATTTCCCGGAGCCCGATCTGCTTCCGGTACACGTAAGCGGCGCGTGGCGCGAAGAAATCCGCCGCACGCTCCCGGAGCTACCGGAAGCCAAGCGCTCGCGCTTCGTGACCGCGTATGGCATCACACCCTACGACGCCGAAGTGCTGACCTCGACGCAGGCAAGAGCCGATTATTTTGAAGCAGTGAGCAAAGCCGGTGCATCGGGAAAGAACGCCGCAAACTGGATGCAAACCGAGCTGCTGCGCCGCCTGAACGATTCCGGTAAGGAGATCGAAGCCAGCCCGGTTCCTCCGGCCGCGCTCGCCGACCTTCTGAAGCTCGTCGAATCCGGCCAAATCACCGCCGCCATCGGCAAAAAAGTTTTCGCCACCATGTTTGAAACCGGGCGGCCTGCCGCCGAAATCGTCGCCGCCGAAGGGCTCGCGCAAATCAGCGATACCTCTGCCATCGAACAGGCCGCTCGCGAAGTAATCGAAAAGAATCCGGACAACGTAGCGAAATTCCGGTCCGGCAACGAAGGCGTCTTCAAATTTTTCGTCGGCCAGGTAATGCGCGCCACGCGCGGCCAGGCAAACCCGCAAGCCGTAAACGATATCGTGCGCAAGCTGCTGTCGGAGGCAAAATGACGTCCCCCATCTTCATGATTCGAGGTACAGCTCAATGCTAAAAGTCGGCGACAAAGCTCCCGACTTCCGCCTGAAGACGGACGAAGGCGCGACAATTTCTTTCTCGGACTTTCGCGGAAGGCGCGTGGTGCTCTTTTTCTTCCCGAAAGCCAATACACCCGGTTGAACAACCGAAGCGTCCGAGTTTCGCGACGCAAAGAAGGCCTTCGACAAAATCGGCGTACTGATCCTGGGCGCCAGCGGCGACGCGGAAAAAGACCTCGCCAAATTCAGGGCCAAACAAAAACTCAATTTCCCGCTGCTCAGCGACCCCGGTCACAAAATGCTCGAATCCTACGGCGTCTGGCGCTTGAAGAAATTCATGGGCCGCTCCTTTCAGGGCATAGTGCGCAGCACCTTCCTGATCGGCCCCGACGGCAAGATCGAGCAAATGTGGGACAGCGTAAAGGTAAAAAATCACGCCGCCGAGGTCCTAGCCGCCGCGTCGAGGTAGCTGTGCAGTTGGCCCAAAGGTCCGTGCCTCGTGCGAGCCGTCGCCGCAGGTGTTAGATGTGGAAGATCAGATCGTCAGTGCCGGTGGCTGCGGGTTCGATGTAGAGATTGTCGATCAGACGGGTCTTGCCGAGAAATACGGCGAGAGCTGCGTAGCACGGACGAGCTACGCGGACGACCGGCTCGAAGGTGTCGGCATCCACGATTTCGGCGTAATCGATGGCGGCGAGCGGCTCCGCTTGCAGCACTTTGCGCACCACGGTTTGTAGCTGGAGTGCGTCGCGCACGCCTGCGGCGAGTTCGTCCCTTGCGGCGATCAACGCGCGATGTAGAACTGTCGCGGCGCGGCGTTCCGCCGCATCGAGGTAGGCATTGCGGGAAGAGAGTGCCAGGCCATCACTCTCGCGAACGATCGGACACACGACAATCCCGGTGTCGAGATTCAGATCATGGGCCATTTGCGAAATGATGCGCACCTGCTGCGCGTCTTTTCGCCCGAAATAAGCGAAGTGGGGTTGCACGATCTCGAACAGCTTTAGAACGACAGTCGCTACGCCGCGAAAGTGTCCGGGCCGCGAACGTCCTTCGAGCCGGTCGCTCAGGCCTTCCACGGTGACATAGGTGCGGAAGCCGCCCGGATAAACGTCGGCAGCCTCTGGCGCGAAAATGGAATCGACGCCAGCCGCGGCAAGTTTTGCCGCATCTGCATCAAAGGTTCGCGGATATCTTGCCAGGTCTTCTTTCGGACCAAATTGTTTGGGATTTACAAAAATGGACGTGACGATTTGCGAGCACTCCTGCTTTGCGCGCCTGACCAGCGCTAAGTGTCCTTCGTGGAGCGCGCCCATCGTGGGGATCAGGCCAATGATACGGTTTTCGGCACGCGCTAGCCGCGCATGCTCTTTCATCCAGGCGATGGTTCGGATGGTTTCCACGGAGAAGGAGTTCGGGCTCCGGACTCAGGCGCCCGCGGCTACCGATCGCTCACGGTAAAAATGCATGAGGTCGGTGGGGATGGGTTGCGCGCCGTGTTGACGAAGCATGGTAGTGACCTGACCGCGATGGTACGTGCCGTGATTCACGACGTGTTGCATCGATTGCCAGAGCGGATTCTTGTACACGCCGAATTTCATGGTTTTGTATTCGAGCACGCGGTTGAGATCCTCCTGCGTCAGTCCACGAACAAATTTCAACAGTTGCGATCCGATGGGCGCCCAGTGCTCGCGCAAGCTGTTCAAGTTCGCAAACCGCGAATTGTCGGGCATGGCCGATGGGGAGCGGCCCAGAAAACGCTCGAGCCAAACCCACTCTCCGCCGCAAATGTGTGCCAGCGTGTCGCGCACGGAAGAAAAGCTCGATCCCATAGGTTTCGTGAACTGCTCGGGCGTCAGAGCCGCGACGGCGTCAATGGTCCGATGATTCGCCCACGCATTGAAATCGTAGAGCAGGCTCATTTCTTCGGGCGTCATGGGTCACCGTGTTCTTTGGAATTGTGAAGATACGTTTGCAAGGGTCTTAGCAGTCGATGTGAATCAGCTTTTGCCGCTTCAGGACTTCGCCGGAGTGATAAGACTCCGCATCGGAAGGGAAACTGCCGCTGCGCACGTCTTCGCAATACGCGCGCACCGCGCCGGAGATGAGCTCGCCGACGTTGGCATATTGGCGCGCGAATTTCGGCACGGGATGGAAAGTGAGACCCAACATATCGTTGATTACCAGGATCTGGCCGTCGCAACCGGGCCCGGCGCCAATTCCGATGGTAGGAATGTTCAGCTCGCGGGTAATTTGCGCGGCCAACTCGCGCGGCACGGCTTCCAGCACTACCGCAAACGCGCCCGCTGCTTCGACCGCATGCGCATCGCGCAGCAGTCGCTCCGCCGCATCCGGCGTTTTGCCCTGCACGCGGTAACCGCCCAGCGCATTCACCGATTGTGGCGTCAGACCTACGTGTCCCATCACAGGGATTTCCGCTTCGGTCAGACGGGCGATCAGTTCCAGCCGACGCTCGCCGCCCTCAACCTTTACGGCTTCCGCGCCCGCCTCTTTCACGAAACGCACCGCGTTGCGGAGGGATTCCGCGGTATCGGTGTGGTAGCTGCCATAGGGCATATCGGCCACCACAAGAGCGCGCCGGGTTGCACGACGAACCGCGCGTGTGTGGTGAATCATCTCGTCCAGGGTGACGGGCAGCGTGCTTTCGTATCCGAGGACGACCATCCCGAGCGAATCACCGACGAGGATGACGTCAACGCCGGCCTCGTCCAGCAGACGCGCAGTGGGATAGTCGTAGGCCGTCAAACAAGTGATCTTTTGTGATGGGGAATCCGCAGCAGATTTACGCTGCAAGAGAGCGGGCACGGTGACTTTGCCGTCGCCCGTGTTCGGGACAACACTCATGGTGGCCTCCGGTGCCATTCCCTTGACCAGTTGCTGGCGGACGGGATATAGCCCTGTACCTAACCGACCCCGCTATTATAACAAATTCGGTGCGGCGAGGCTATTCGTTCGGTGATGAGCCATTTCCAGTCGAGTGGCTTCCAGATGGGTCGCGGGCGCACTTGAATCGGTGCGTCGATCGATTTTTATTTCCGGGAAGGCTCTCCCACAAATACGAGGCAGCCGTTTGGGTCGGCGATGTGGAACTCGGTCATGCCATATTCCCTGTCGAACAGATCTCTGATTTTGTATTTGGTCTTGAAAGGCTTGACGTGATCCCACAGTGAACCGATGTCCGATACCTCGATGTATATCTCGGTATGCCCGCGGACACAGTTCATGACTTCTTCGGATGCGGCCTTTTGGAAATGGATGGTCTGGCCGTCGCGTTCCACGATGGAGTACTCCGGCGATTGCATGGTTGGCGCGAAACCCAGCACGTTCTGGTAAAAGAGAATGGTTTCCTCCATATTGGCGACCGCCAGCATGGGACTTATTCTCTTCGCTATAGATGCGGTTGACATGACGAAGCCTCCAGGTTAATGGCCAAGTTGCGGCGCGGCCCTTCGTACCTCTGGGTAAACTGAAGTGGTGCCGTGACGTTGTCACGCAGACTCTAGTGGGCCGGTTTCGTTTTGAGCTGCAACGCGGTCTTGTGCTTGGGTTGGTAGAGGCCGATCTCGCTGCCGCCTGGAAGCCGGAGTTTGGTGATCGAGCCCCATCGTTCCTGGTGTACGGTCGATAATGGCACACCCTTTTTTGCCAAGGACGACATTTCCGCTTTCAGATCGTCGCACATGAAATAGAGTTCGTGACTAAGGTTTTCGTCTGCGGGATGGAATGCGGCCTCTGCGGCGGGCATACCGAAGATCAGCCATCCATGACCAGCATCGACAGACGGAAATCCCAGAACGTCGCGGAAAAAGGCGCGATCGGCTTCCGCATCCTTGCTGTAGATGATCATATGAGCGCCCGAAATCATGACGGCCTCCGCTATCGATCGATCTCGAAGCGTATCTTAGCAAGGGTTCGACGCAAGGTTCATCCATTGAATGGGGGGACAATGGTTTTTGGAGGGGCAGGAAGTCAAAAACAGAAGAATTAACGCAGCGGACACGGAGATTGGAGCACAGAGTTCACGGAGAATGTGGAGCGTGGGGAAGATGGAACTCGACGCTATGGCTCGACACTATGGAACGGGGAGGTATTTTCGACCAAAGAACAAAGGCACGAAGAAAAACAAAGGCACAAGGTCAGACCCGACGCGGGGCTTGGGCGCGGCCTTTCCACTGGGCGCCGCGGTTGAACCAGTAGCGCCCGGCGGAGAGCCACGTGGCATATGCGTAGAACAGCGCCGCAACGGGGAGAAGCGGCGCCCAGAGCGGCGATAGCCGATAGAAGCGAACTGTCGGCAAGAAAGTTAGCGACATCAGCAGCCATGCAGCGAGCGCGAGGATGCGCCCCGGGTGTGTGAATACGAGCGCGACGGGAGCGATATAGGTGAGGGCCAGTCCGGCGAGGGTTCCGGCGAGCAGCAACGGGGAGTAGCGAAGTTGGGTGAAGGCTGTACGCGCGATCATGTCGCGTATTTCCGCGAAGGTCACATAGGCGCGAAGGCTGTGGCTGGCGCGCGTGACTCCCATCCAGATTGGGCGGCCGGCGCGCTTTACGGCGCGGGCCAAGGAGCAATCGTCAATAACCTCGCTGTGGATTGCGGCGAGGCCGCCAATTTTCTCGAGCGCGCTGCGGCGGAGCAGTATGCAGCCGCCTGCGGCACCGGCGGTGCGGGCGTTTGGGTCGGCTATCCAGCGAGGCGGGTAGAGTTTCAGGAAGAAAAACAGGAACGCCGGAATGAGTGCGCGCTCCGGTAGAGTTTTCGCTTGAAGCAGGACCATCAGGGAGACGAGGTCGAGCCGGTCTGGTTCGGCGCGGGCGACCAGACGGCGCAGTGTGTCGGGGGCGTGCACCACGTCAGCGTCGGTGAACCAATAAAATTCGGGCACTTGCGGCTCAACATGGCGCACGCCCTCGTCAAGGGCCCAGAGCTTGCCAGTCCACCCGGGAGGCAGTGGTGACGCCAGATGAATTTGCACGCGCGATTCCGCGTTGTGCTGTTTCGTGAATTGCTGCGCGATTCGCGCAGTCTGGTCTTCGCTGTGGTCATCCACTACGATGAAGGAAAATTCGCCAGGATAGTCCTGTCGAATCAACGCGCTGGTCGTTTCGCCGATGGTGGCGGCTTCATTGCGGGCTGGAGTGATGGCGACTACGCGGGGCCAGCGTGGTGGCGCGGGGTGTTCGATGGCATCGTCGTCGAACGGCCGCAAATGCCAGAACATGCCACGGCCAAGAGTAAGGTAGAGCCAGATACCGAGTGAAGTCGCCGAAAGGAAAGTGCATGCCGAGGTCACGGACCATTCTGCAACGGATAGAGCGTCTGCCGAAAGGCTCGCCAACCGCCCGAATGGGCCTGCGATGCTGGGGGGCTCTCCCTGTGCACGATTGCGCACACGTAACAAGCCGTTTCCATCCGTCGTCGCTACTTACTGCTAGAGTACGAACCAAATAGAGAGCAGAAGACGGAGCAAGGAGCGGCGAATGAGCGTCCGCGGCGTACCTCTATGCCTACGGGCAGGTATGTCTCTTCATCTTCGTGAGTCTCGCGTTTTGCTGATTCCGGCTGTGGGTTTTCTCGCGTCATTTGCGCGAGCCAGGCAAGAGTTACAGCGCCCGACTAAAGTCGGGCGCCTACATCTTGCCTGCCCATTGCGTTCCGTGTTGGGAACGCGGCCTTGAGCGTACAATCGTCGGTTCTGACGGGAGGAATGCCGCTTCGCCCCACGAGGGCGCTGCCGTTTCGTCTGATCCCACGCATTGAAACCTATCCTGGGGTTGTGTCCCTTGTTCAAACGATTCCAGGGAAGGCGGCGCTACTAGCCGTTTTCGGGTTGCTCTACGCATGGACCAACCCGTCGGCGCTGCCTCTGGTCCTCTGTCTGGCGCTGCTGACGTGGATGCCTTTCCGGCGACACCAACTGATTACCGTATCGACGGTGATCTTCGCGGTTGTGGTTCCTTGGACGCGGCTCGCGCGACCGGTCTACAACACAAGCCTGATCACGGGAGTTCTGGCGCTAGCGGCGGTCCTGATTTGGAGGGCGTCCGCAGGGCCGCGGTCGTGGTACGGGCGGCAGCCCGCCACAATCCTGCTCGCTGGGTTCGCGACCTGGATCGCCGCCATTTCGCTAGTCCCGTGGCACATTTTCAGGCTTGCGCCGGTCTGGGATTTCACCATTATTTTTGGAAGCTACATCTGGTTCATCGCGTACGTGTTGGTGGATCGACAAGCGGAGCCGGTGAGCCGGTTTGGCCTGGAGATCGGCTCCCTGCGACCGTTCTGGGGAGCGCTGCCAACACCCCTTCCGAATGGGACCGCCTATCTCCGGCAGATTGAAGCGAAGAATGCTGAAGAGTTCGCGATCACCCAGTTGAAGGGTCTAAAGCTGCTGAGCTGGGCTGCGTTGATCACCGTGTTTTCGCGGGTCTTCGTCTATTTCTTTCACGTCTATCTGAGAATTCCGTACTTCGCGACGACACTGGCCATGAGCGCGCATGGCGCTCCGGCGCCCTGGTTTGTTTGCTGGGCCAGCCTGATCCTTCACTTCCTGGAGAACGTCATGGCCGGAGCGATTCTGGGGCATCGGATCATCGCCTGCTGCCGGATGGCGGGCTTTGACGCGTTGCGTAACATGTACCGGCCGCTATCTTCGGTGAGCGTCGCGGAATTTTTCAACCGCTACTATTTTTATTACAAGGAGCTACTGGTCACGTTCTTCTTCTTTCCGATTTTTCTCAGACAATCCCCGAGGTTCCCCAAACTCAGACTGGGCATCTCGATTTTTGCGGCGGCATGTTTCGGGAACGTATTTTTTCATTTCATCCGCGAGCTGCTGTACATCCACGACTTTGGTTTGTGGAACGCTATCAAGACATTTCAGGTCTTTTTCTTTTATTGCGTGATACTGGCCACGGCCATCACAATTTCGCGGCTGCGCAAACGGAAACCGCTTCCGGCTGGATTCTTTCGCGGCACTCTTCGCCCGGCCTTGTCCGTATGCTTCTTCTATTGCCTGCTCAGTATTTTTGCCCTGACCGATCGCCAGTATCCGCTGGTCGAGCATCTTCGGTTCCTGGGCCACTTGTTTTTCATCAACCAATCCCCGGGGGCCCCATGGATTCCAAAACTACCATTCGTCAATATGTAACGGAGTTGCTCGCTCGAAAAGGCGATCGCCGCCCTTTCGACGATGACACTTCTCTGCTTCTGGGCGGCCGGCTGGATTCCATTGATACGGTTGAGATTATTCTCTTTCTCGAAAATACGTTTGGCATCCAGGTCGCCACGGATGGGTTTCAACGAGCTCGGCTCGATACCGTCAATCGGATCGACGCGTTTGTCCGGACTGCACACCTGGCAGCCCAGTAGCTGAGAGGGGCCACTCCACCTGCCGATTCGCGGGCGTCTGCCGGTTTTGTGCGGTCTTTTGGCCTTCTTCGCAACTAGTGCCCGCTGGCTTGCCGGACGGGTCAATCGCGCATGAAACACCCGGCGTGCGTAACGCGCTGGGGCGGATTGGTGTGTAGCGCGGGCAGCACCGGGCGGAGCCCTTCGAAGCTCAGGGTAAACAAGCCCTGCCCTACGACAGTTGGGCGCGGTTCCAGCGGACGGTTGGGCGCGGCCTGACTGGCCGGTTGGGCAGGGTGTATCGATCTGACACAAGTACGTCAGTTCCGGTGAAATGAAGCTTCCGTCCCATTGGGAGCTAACGACCGTACCGATACCCTTTCGAATGCCGGGACTCCGGTTCATCGAGACTCGGTGACCAACGGCGCTGCCCAGTTGAATTTGGGGCAGCAGGCTCTGGGGGTGTTGGATGACCGCAACTCTGCTAACCGAAATGGCGACGCCGTATCAACGGGAAGCCGGGCGCAGGCCCGAACTGCCGGAAGCGCCGGATTTCATCCGGACGTCGGAACTGATTTCCGCACTGTCGTATGCGCTGGACCTGACCGAAGGGCGCGCGATGGGTCATTCGGTGCGGACCTGCATGATGGGCATGCGGCTGGCGCGGCACATCGGGATGCCGGTCGCGGAACAAGCTGATCTTTATTACACGCTGCTGTTGAAAGACGCGGGATGCAGCAGCAACTCGAGTCGATTGTTCCACATTCTGAACGCCGACGAAATTCGCGCGAAGCGCGACGTCAAGACGACCGACTGGACGAGGGTCGGATGGGAGAGCCTGCACTACGCGGTAACACACGTGGCGACCGGTTCGCCGCTCCCGCAGCGCGTTTGGCGGCTGCTGCAAGTGGCCGCGACGCAGCAACAGGACTCGCGCGAATTGGTGAAGATCCGGTGCGAGCGCGGCTCCTACATCGCGAAGAAACTGGGATTCTCGGACGGCGTCGCCGCGGGGATCCATGGGCTAGACGAGCACTGGAACGGCGGCGGATACCCGGATCATCTTCTCAAGCAGGAGATTCCGCTGTTCTCGCGGATCGCCAACTTGTGCCAGACATTGGATGTATTTTTGACTTCCCGCGGGCCGGAAGCCGCGATGGAGGCGGCGCACCAAAGAAGCGGGCGATGGTTCGATCCCGACCTGGTGAAAGCGGCGGACTGGCTGTTCAAGAAAGGGGTGCTGTGGGCGGGGCTGGACTCAAAGGATCTGCTGGAAAACGTAGCGGCCCTGGAGCCAAAAGAGCGGCGTCTGATTGCGGATGACAAGACGATTGACAGCATTTGTTTCGCCTTTGCCGACATTATCGACGCAAAGTCACCATTCACGTACCAGCACTCCAAGGGTGTAGCTGCGGCGGCAATCGAGATCGCCGGGTACTTCGGCATGAGCGACGAAGACAAGCGGCAACTTCGCCGTGCGGCGCTGATGCACGACATCGGGAAATTGAGCGTCTCCAATGAAATTCTGGAAAAGCCCGGAAAACTGACAGCCGAGGAATGGCGGACTGTCCGGGATCATCCGTACTACACGTACGAGATCCTGAAGCGAATTCCGGCGTTCAAGTCCTTCAGCAGTGATGCCGCGGCGCATCACGAGCGTCTGGATGGCACGGGGTATTGGCGCGAACTGTCCGCGCCCGATTTGTCGATGCCCGCGCGCATCCTGGCCGTAGCCGACGTATTCGACGCGCTTCGTGCGAAACGGCCGTACCGCGATGCGCTCCCGCTGGAAAAAGTGTTTTCAATCATGCGCGAGGATTCGCCGCGAGCGCTCGACTGGCCTTGCCTCGATGCGCTGATGGTGTCCGAACACCAGCACAACTTTGCAGAACCCGGGATGGAAATCCCGGAAACTTCCCTCTAAGGAAAGGGTATTGAAATGAGTCTACGTCCCCGTCTCATGATGCCGCTGTTTGCACTTTTGCTCTCCGCCTCGGGCGTTCGCGCCCAGGACTTCTTTGCGAATACGGCTGGTAGCCGCTCCACGGCGCTGGGAGGAACGTACGTTGCTTCCTCGTCGGACGTGTTGGGCGCGCTCTCGGCGAATCCCGCGGGTCTTACGCTTCTCCGTGGGCGTGATCTGAATCTCGAAGCGGATGCGTATTTCGCGCGCGGGTCGTTCTCCGACAGCGTGAATACGGACTCGCCACTCCAGACATCCGCGGGCGTGGTTCCCTTCGGGGCGTTTGGAATGCCGATCGGACACTCGCGGTTCAGTTTTGGCGTTGGCTTGTTGCCGGAAATGGCCTCGGTTGCCGACTGGCGCTACGTCGATGCTCCCGGAGCAGCGGGAGCTTCCTACGGGCTGCAGCAGCAGAAGTCCGCGATTGTGAATGTGCGGGCGGTAGCTGGCGTGGGTTACACGGTGTCGTCGCGGCTTTCCGTTGGCGCGACGTTCGGCGCGAACTACAACCAGAACACGTTGGACGCACCGTACATCTTTCAGACCCAGCCGGTATTGGCTGGTTTGAAGACGCTTCTGAGCATGCATACCACCGGTGTCGGTTGGAACGGCAGCGTTGGGGTACTTGCACGCGCTTCGAAAACGGTTCAATTCGGCGCAGCGTGGAAATCGCGCACGGTGATCGATAGCACCGGGCACGCGTCAGGCGATGTAAACGCGCAATTCGCAGCGCTGGGAGTGAACGCGCCTTCGCAGTTTACGTACAATGCCGCGGTACAAAACGTTTTGCCGCAATCGGTGCTGGCGAACGTGTCGTGGCAGGCTACGCACCGGTGGATGTTCGCCTTCCAGACGGATTGGACCAACTGGGGCAACGCGTTTGTCAGGCTTCCGGTCACACTGACGGATGGGACGAATGCGACCATTAATGGCCTGGTTGGATCGCCGACATTGATGGATTCGGTGCCGCTGCACTGGAAAGATCAGTATGGATTTCACGTGGGCGCTGAACGCAGCTTGACCGAAAGCACCGTTGTGCGCTTTGGCTACGCATACGCCAACGATCCGGTGCCGAGCTCGACGCTTACGCCGTTAACGGCAGCGATCATGTCGAATCAGATTTCGACAGGGTTCGCCTATCAGCCGGGGCGCTCAAAGTGGGAAATTAGCTATTCGTTTCATCCGACCGCAGAGCAGCATGTCGATCAGAGTTCGCTGCTTTCCGGCGAATATAACAACAGCACCGTGCACGTCGGCACGCAATCGTTGACGGTGGGATACTCGTTCCGCTTCTAGTCTGGCGCTGACCGGACTACAGCCATTCAATGGAAAGGGACGCACGGCTTTCGTCGCGCGTCCCTTTTTGTTCATCGTGCGACTTGATGCTCGCACTTCTAACCTTTGTGCTTGAAATACTCGACCTGCTTCAGGCGTTTCTCGGCGGCCGCTTTCGATTTATAGGGGCCGCCGAGATTCTTGCCTTTTTCGGAGAGCACTTTGTAACCGCCGCTCACTTTTTTGATCATGGGTTACCTCCGCGAATTCGCCGTCGGAGAGGAGGGAGTCTCTTTCAGGCTAAGCGTATTTTTGTTCCGCGTCGGCGATATGCAAATACGGCGTTTTACTGACGGAGGTTGACGAGTTCCCTCAGGGGCTCCGACGTCGAGGAAGGTCCAAGTTTAGTCCTGTTATTGAGCTCGGATGGGCCTGGGCGCGGCATCAGAAGGCGCCCGCTTCCCTTCGAGACTCAGGGTAAACGGAAAGCGGCCGCTACTACAGTTTCACGAAGCACCAGTCTTCGCTCCAGGGGAGGCGCGACATCTGGCGCGATGGGCCTTGGGGCTCGACTATGAAGGCGTCGGAGAAATTTGCGCCGATGCCGTGGTCGGGGTCATAGAGGCCGGGCTCGACGGAGAACGACATGCCCGGTTCGAGCATGGTGTAGTCGCCTAGAGCCAGGTAGGGCGGTTGGTGGCCTTCCCATCCCTGGCCGTGGCCGGGGCGGTGATAGATGTATGGGGCGACGCCTTGCTGCACCTGGTGCTTGTGAATTTTGTAGGCTACCGTGGAGCCGGTGACGCCGGCTACCGATTCTTCTTTCTGAATCAGGCAGGAATCGCGGCTGACCGTCCAGAGCTTTTTCATCTGGTCGGTGATGGGGTGAATGAACATGGCGCGGTAGAGTTCGCCGCCGCAGCCGGCGATGTTCACGCCGCCTTCGATCTGGATGGCTTGGCCTCGGGTGATTTTGTTGTGGAGGAATTGGTTGGGATGTGGATAGGCAGTGGATTTGCCGACGCGGCAATCCACTTCGATTTCGATTCCTACCGCGGTGTGCGGTGCGCCGTCGCGCTTGATGTCGGCCATGACCAGGTCGGTTCCGTATTTGGTGGCAGCGGCGCCGATGTCGTAGTCGGTCAAGTCGGTGCCGTGCTGCAGGAGCATGTCGCGCGCGTAGGCGTGCATCTGGTTGAAGTAATTGTAGGCGCGGCGTGTCAGCGCTAACTCCTCTGGTGTCTTGAGGACGCGCATTCTCATGCAGACCTCTTCGGCGGAGCCCATTTCGCTGCCGAGGATGCTGACCACTTTGCGTTGGGAGGACGGCCGGAGTTCAGTGTCGGCCACCAGCTTCTTGCCGGCGTGGCCGCGTTTCTTCACGCCGTGCAGCACCCACTCGAACAGATCGACTTGCGGACCCATCTGCACTTTTCCTTCGTTGGGGAAGGCGCCTTCGGCGTGCGGCCAGTCGAAATACATTTCGCCGTCGGAGTACCACCAGGTTTTTACCAAGTCGCGGTCCAAGGCGGCGTTAAACCAGACAGGGTCGCCGCTCTTGGGGAGGAAAACCTGGACGAGGCGTTCCGTAGTGGTGTGCCAGAGGCCGGTGAAATAGATGATGTTCCAGCGGTCGGTGAGCAGGATGCCGTCGCAGCCGTCTTCGGCGAGCTTGTCTTGCAGCTTTTTGGCGCGTTGCTTGTGCCACTCGAGAGGCAGGCGATCAAATGTGGCGGGTTTGAGATCATCGTCTGGGAGAAACAAGCGAGCCGATTTTTCGCCGCCGGTTACTGCGCTGGCGCCGGCTGGAAGCGCAGCACTGCCGACCGTCGAAATCGTAACTGCGGCGCCGGTCGTCGCTAGAAACTCTCTTCTGCTGACCATTTGTTCCTCCCTGGATTGGCGGGACCACGAGGATTGCCGCGGTGCATCCTACTCCAAACCCCACGAATTGAATACGCTCGGGCGATCGAATAAAGTTGTCGTTCTCATGAGCGTCAAGAGGCGCAAGAGCCTAAAATTGGCCGGTCAAATTCTGGAACATTATGGCGAGGACGCCGTAGAACGCGATCGCCTGGAAAAAAATGCGCAGCTGGAATTTTTCCGGACGAAGGAAATCATCTCGCGGCATCTTCCGAAGAGACGACGGCTGATTCTGGATATCGGTGGGGGGCCAGGCCAGTACTCCTTGTGGCTGGCTAAGCTGGGGTATTCAGTGCGTTTGGTTGATCCGGTTCCACTGCATGTGGAACAGGCCAACGCGGCATTTGAGGCTGCGAAATGCGAAACGATGGCGAGCGCCACGGTCGGTGACGCGCGTGACTTAGAATTTGAGGACGCATCCGCCGGCAGTGTTCTGCTGCTGGGCCCTCTGTATCATTTGGTCAGGCGCGTCGATCGAGTCAAAGCGCTAAGGGAGGCACACCGGACTCTCAAGCCGGGGGGCTTGTTGTTCGCGGCCATGATTTCGCGATTTGCGTCGGCATTTGACGGTTTGGCTCGCGGCTTCGTCACAGATCCGAGATTCTTCCGCATCGTTCAACAGGATTTGAAAAATGGACAGCATCGTAATACGACGAACAATCCGCTCTACTTCACCGCGGCGTTCTTTCATCATCCCGACGAACTGAAGAGTGAAATGCGCGACGCAGGTTTTGCAGTGCCGAAGCTTTACGGTCTTGAGGGGCCTGGTTGGTTGATACATGACTTCGAGCGGGTTTGGAACGATCCAAAGCTGCGCGCGAGGTTACTCGAGATCATCCGATCGATGGAAAGCGAACCAACGTTGCGGGGTCAAAGCGGGCATATTCTCGCAGTGGCACGTAAGGGCTAGGTGCCGCAAATCGCCAAAGGAGACTACCGGGAGAGACGACGGTCAACCAGGTAGCCGGCGAGGGCAAAGATCGAAAAATAGAGGACGGCGTTGACGCCGATGGCGACGCGGAGGAAGCCACCGAAGGTTGAGCCGAGGGACTCGTGTTTTGCGGGAGTGACCATCTCCGCGATTTTCAGGCCTGGCGAAAAAATCGACAGCAGTGAAGTGGGGAGTGTCGGCTCGTCTTGCACCGCGAAGGCTAACGCGAGAAAGCCTAGCAGCGATCCGAGGATCGCGGGCAGGATCAAGCGTAGTAGCAGGGGCCTCAGCATCACGCTAAAGTCTAACAAGCCGCTCGGCGGACGATTTTATAACTTCGGGAGTGTTGCCGGTTAAGCTCGCTACCTATAGAGATACCGGATGCATTCGTCACGGCGCTGTTGTTGTTTTTCCTGCGTCGCCTGGATGTTCACCTAAGTAGTATGGGGCGCTGAGGGTGAAGATGCGCTCGTTTCCGCGGACGAGGAGCATCCATTCGAGCAGACGTCCACGCTGGTTGTGAAGGAAGTATTCGTACCAGCGACCCTCAACCAGTTCGGGAATCACGACCACGATGCGGCGGTCCGGGCGCTTTGCCGATAATTCGAGGATGTACTGAACGAGCGGGATGATCACAAAGCGATACGGCGAAGGCAGGGTGATTAGTTTTGGAGGCGTTTCGCCGGAGTCGCGAAATGGCGCGACCACGTAGCGATCCCAGTCCTCCTGAAGCAACTCCGAATGCTCCTCTGGATCGACATGCACAGCGATTATTTCAGAGCTGAGCCTGGAAGCGAGTTCAAGGCCCTGCTTGGTAATTTGGCTCCAACGATCGATGGGAACAATGACGACCGGTGAAGCCAAACTGCCACCCGGCACGACCGGCATGGTACAGCGGGTGCTGAGGGCCACAGAGTGATAGTGGCGCCGGATGGCGGCGAAGAAGAAAATCAACATGGGAATAAAGAGCACGGTGATCCAGGCACCGTCCACGAACTTGGCCACCAGGACTACGAGGACAGTAACACCGGTTACAAAGCCGCCGAGTCCGTTGACCATGGCGAACTTCAACCAGTGCGGGCCGCGTTTCTTTCTCCAGTGCACGACCATGCCGAATTGCGAAAGCGTGAACGCGAGGAATGCGCCGACGGCGTAGAGGGGAATCAACTTGTCGGTGATGCCGCCGAAAAGAACGAGCAGCGTGCCGGTGAGTATGGCGAGGATCAAAATTCCGTAGGTGTAGACTAGGCGGCGCCCGCGGAAGCCGAAAACGTGCGGTAGATAATTATTTTGCGCGATGGCGCGGCAGAGTCGCGGGAAATCGGCGAACGCGGTATTGGCGGACAACGAAAGGACCAGCAGGACCGAACCCATCGCCACATAATAGAAAACACCCTTACCGAAAACCGCGGCGGTCAGCATGGAGAGAATGCTTTGGTAGCCGGGCTGTCCGGGATCGGTGGCGGTTATGCCGTAGATTTTCACGAGATAGGAAATTCCCGCGAGGAGCACGGCCAGGATAAAGATGATCACGGTGAGGGTGCGCTGCGCGTTTTTCACGCCGGGTTCGCGGAAGGCTCGCACGCCGTTGCTCACGGCTTCGACGCCGGTGAGTGCGGTGCAGCCGCTGGCGAAGACTTTCAGGAGCAGCCAGTAGGTAACCACCGTGGTCATCGGGTGCGCAGCAGGTACGGGCGTGAGCGGGTGGGGATGCCCCCCGGTGAGAGCGGTATGAAACACGCCGCCTGCGATGGTGATGGCAATCGTCCCGACAAAAAGATAGGTTGGCAACATGAACGCAAAGCCGGCTTCGCGCAGTCCGCGCAGGTTCAGGATGGTGACGCTGACGAGGATGCCTAGACACAAACTGACGGTGCGAGGCTGCAAACTCGGAACGGCGGAAACCAAGGCTCCGACCCCAGCGGAGATGCCCACGGCGGCGGTGAGAATGTAGTCGGTAAGCAGGGCCGCGGCCGCGAGCAGGCCCGCAAAGGGCCCGAGGTTGAAACGGGCGACCGTGTAGGAGCCACCGCCCATGGGGTAGGCAGCGATGGTCTGTCGATATGAAAAATAGACGATGATCAGCAGGGTGATAATCGCTGTGCTGATCGGGAGAATATATTGCAGCCCGAGCAGACCTAGAGGGATCAGCAGGCTGAGTGCGGCTTCGGGACCGTAGGCGGCAGAGCTCAGTGCGTCCAGCCCAAAAATGGGAATGCCGCGGCTGGGACCGATCTGTTCGGCGCGTTCGTCCGAAGTGGCGAGGGGTTTTCCGACGAGAAGGTTGAGAATATTCATGAGAAAAGTGATCCAGGGAACGCCGCTTGGGAGACACTATTTGCAACGAGTACGCCTGGAAAGTCAACCACGGTGCCGTAGGTAACGGTTGCTCGCGGACGAGTTTCCCGCGCTTCCTGTCAGGAGCAGAGGGTACCTTGGAATCGTGTGAGTAACTCGCTGTTCACAAAGTTGCTATACCGTATTCACGTTGCTTAGCGGATTCCCGATGAGATCGTATCGCTTGAGAACCTATCTGTTGGGATTTTGCCTTGCGACCCTTGCCGGATTGCTTCTATCGGCAGCGGCGTTCGCGGCCCCGCCCGATTCGCCGCAAAAGCCCCGACCCGCCGTCATTCTCATCTCCATCGACGGGCTCAAACCTGAGTATGTTTTGGACGCCCGCGCTCATGGACTGAAAATCAGGAATCTTCGCGGCTTCCTTCGCGATGGCGCTTACTCAACCGGCGTGCACGGGGTCGTGCCTACTGTTACGTATCCCAGTCACACTACGATGCTTACGGGCGTCGCGCCGGCCACCCACGGCATCTACGCCAACACGACGTTTGATCCTTTCCGTAAGAATTACGGTGGGTGGTATTGGTATGCGGAAGACATCAGGGTGCCGACCTTGTGGGATGCGGCGGCCGCCGCTGGATTGGTCACCGCCAACGTTCACTGGCCCGTGAGTGTCGCCGCACCGCATATCAACTGGAATCTGCCGCAGTACTGGCGCGCCGGGACGCCCGATGATCGCAAACTGCTTCGCGTGCTCGCGACACCGGGTCTGTTGGAACTGCTCGAGAAAGACCTTGGGCCCTACGCGGACGGCATCGACGAATCCATCGTGGGTGATGAAACGCGGGCGAAATTCGCGGCCCGGCTGTTCGAGCTGAAACGCCCCGCCTTTGCGACCGTCTATCTGACGGCACTCGATACCGAGCAGCACGCCTCGGGTCCGTTCTCGGCCCAAAGCATTGCGACACTGGAGCGCATCGACGCGGCTCTGGGCCTAATTCTCAAATCGATCAAACGCACGTATGGCAAGAATGTTGTCGTCTGCGTCGTCTCTGACCACGGTTTTGTCCCTACGGATAAGGCTCTCAATCTCGCCGTGGCTTTTCGCAGCGCGGGTCTCATCGACTTCGACGAAAAGGACGCGGTGAAATCGTGGAAGGCAATGATCTGGGGGGCGGGAGGAAGCGCAGCTATCATCCTGCACGACAAGAGCGATGGGGCGACGAAGACTCAAGTGGCCACGCTGCTCGCCACGCTAGCCGCTGATCCCGCGAACGGCATCGATCGCATCATTAATGAAGACGAACTCCACGCACGCGGTGGCTTCCCTGACGCTACCTTCCTCGTCGCGTTGCGTCCGGGCTTTGTGACCGGCGATGGCGTCTCTGGAAACCTCGTCACGGCCAGTACATATAAAGGGATGCATGGCTATTGGCCGGACGTGGCCGACATGAATTCGTCGTTCTTTATCATTGGACCCGACATTCGCGGGGGCCATTCGCTAGGCCCAATGGACATGCGCTCCATCGCGCCCACGCTGGCTGTAATCCTCGGTGTGTCGCTTCCCGACGCCGAGGTGAAGTCGTTGCAACTCTTCGTCCTAGAACCCTTCGCTATCCCCTGGAATCCGGGAAATTGACCTCTGCCGTGTCTACCTCTACGATGAAATGGAATTGCGTGGCAATTGCGAGAGGGCGCACGGGGAACCATATGAAAACGAAATCAGTCTTTGGCAGCTTTCACGCGCGTCGCCTGCAGCTGGGCGGCCTTGTCACTGTCCTGTTTCTATGCGCCATTGCCCCGTCATCGTCTGCGCAAACAGTCACCCAGATCCTCGCCAAAGTGTTTGTGGCGCGCGGCGGACTCACCAAGATGCGCGCGATCAAGTCCGAGCGCGTATCTGGCACCATTTCCTTTGGGTCTGAAGCGTCCGGGCCGTTCGTCGTCGAACTGAAGCGGCCGCTGAAAATGCACATGACGTTGACGGTGCAGAACCAGACGATGGTTCGCGTTTACGACGGAACGCAAGGCTGGGCCAACAATCCCTTCGCCGGCAAACCGAATCCCGACCCGATGACCGATGAAGATGTGAAAAATATTTCCGAAGAAGCCGACTTCGACGGGCCGCTGGTCGATTACGCCAAAAAGGGCAATAAACTTGAGCTGGTGGGGAAAGACAAGGTCGAAGACAAGGACGTGTGGCGGGTGAGATTGACGACCAAAAATGGAGACGTCCGCTACTATCTTTTCGATGCAGACACGTTTCTGCTTCTTAAGTGGGAAGGCAAACGCCGCGCCGAGGGTAAGGAATTCCCGGTGGAATCGTATTTTCGCGATTACCGCGATGTGGAAGGCCTGAAGTTCTCGTTCCAGATCGATTCCGGGAGTTCCGCCACCGATCTGACGCAAAAGCTTGTACTCGACAAAATCGAGCTGAACCCGGAGATTCCAGACTCCGAATTCACCAAGCCGGCGACTCCCGACTCCGCCGCGCCCGCGCCTCAAGCATCGACGCCCTAATGCCGGAGTAAATCCCGAAGAGCGATTCGTGATGAAGGAGGAGGAAAAGCCAAATCGGCCGCAACCCAATGCAGGTTTATGCGCGAGTTGCCTTCACTCGCGCCTCATCGAGTCGGCACGCGGCTCGGTCTTTATGCTTTGCCAACTTTCCGCCACCGACCCCCGCTTTCCGAAGTATCCGCGCTTGCCTGTGTTGTCCTGTAAAGGCTATGCCCTAGCGTCTCCGCGCTAAGACTGGCGCTGTACTACTCCGTTCGTGAAGGAATTTCCCGGCGGATATTTCCACAGAACCAAAACTGCGCTGGGTTCGCGGCTGGAGCACCCGATGGTTGCACGCATCACGCTCGCCGGCTACGCCACGAAAGAACTGATCCTTAGCGAGGGTCCCTCGGACTGGAGAGGGTTGAACGGCCGCAGTCATGGCAAATATTTCCTACTCAAGGCGAACCAGTTTCAGGTAAAGCTCGATATGGTCCCGGAGGTATTTACAGGAAGCATTTCGGCCAGGGTGGCGCGAAATACCTCTGTGAATTTCATTTCCAATCTTTCGCTCGAGGAATTGGTTGCACAGACGAAGCCGGCCGTAGTGTATTTGAAGGGTTTGCAGAAAACGGGTGCCGGATTTCTGGTCAGTGAAACCGGCGTGATTGTAACGAATGCGCACCGGGCGCGTGGCGAGGAGTCCTTGCTTGCACTATTGCCGGGCGGTGTGCAGCTCGAATCGAAGGTGATCTTCATTGATGCGGATCTGGATGTCGCCTTGTTGAAAGTGAAAGGCGCGGGGTTTCCGCATCTGACGCTGGCCGACTCGTGGACCGTACAGCAGGGAGAGACGGTCTTCGCAGTCGGCAATCCTGGTGAGGGCATGTTGTTCAGCGTGACGAAAGGCATTGTTAGCGCGGTGGGCAAGTTTCCTGGCGCGGGGCCGGGCACGTGGATTCAGACCGACGCACCGATCAATCCCGGCAACAGTGGAGGGCCGCTGGTAAATTCGCACGGCGAGGTGATCGGCATCAACACTCTTAAGATCGTGAAGAAAGATACTTCGGGGATAGCGTTCGCTCTCAGCTCCTCCAACCTGCTGGACGTCCTGCACCGTTTCTATCCAGAAGAATCGGTGCTAGCCGAAAATCTCTCTACGCCCATGCAAACGGCTGCGAATGTGCCGTCGCCAACCCCCGAAGTTGGCATCGTGGATATATCCGAACCGCTCGGAGCGGAAATCATGGTCGATAAAATTTATGTGGGTAACGTGCCTGCCAGCTTTAGTTTGGCTGCGGGACCCCATAGTTTCCATGTCCGAGGTGCCGGACAGGACTGGATACGAGACATTGTCCTGCTGAAAGACAGTCGCGTTTCCATACATCGCCCCTGAGCGTCGGTGTCGGCCAAAAAATGGCGGCGTGTGGAGCGCGGTCGTCGATTGCGACGCTCTGATTCGTGTGCTAGCATCCGCTCGTTGGAGAGCGTACCAGGGAAAAGTTTCGTTTGACCTTCGCCCTCGCTTCTTGCGGGGACCCAGGTAGAGGCCACGTTCTCCTCCCTCAGCTGTACCGCAGTTGCATAGGCGCAGGCCCGCGCCTTCAGCCCCCAGGGCGGACCTCGCCAGTCGATCCCGGCCTTGATGCCGGATGACCGGAATAGGGAGGTCTACATGAAGAGCTATCTCACTAAGGACATACGAAACGTAGGCATTGTCGGCCACGGCGGCACCGGCAAGACGCAACTGGTGTCGTCGTTACTCTTCACCGCGGGGATGACGCCGCGCTGGGGAAAAGTTGCGGAAGGGACCACAACAACGGACTGGGACGAGGAAGAAATCGGGCGAAAGATTTCGATTCAGACGGGGCTGGCGTATGCGGAATGGCCTTGCACGCTTTGTGCGGGTGGAAATGTAAAAATCAATTTCATCGATCTGCCGGGATATTCCACTTTTATCACCGAAGCGAAGGCTTCGCTGATTGGCGCGGATGCGGCGCTGATTACGGTGGACGCGCACGTGGGATCGCAAGTCACCACCGAAAAAGTTTGGGACTACTGCACGGAATATGACATTCCGCGCGCATTTGTGCTGACCTGGATGGACCGCGAGCTTTCCAGTTTCGAGCGCTCGATGGAGTCGCTGGAGCAGGTCTTCGGGCGCAACGTGGTGGCGCTGCAGCTCCCGATCGGCACCGAACGCGGCTTCCGCGGCGTGATCGATCTGGTGAGCATGAAGGCGCACATGTACAAACCCGATGGCGACGGAAAACCATCGATCGAGGAAATTCCCGCAGCGTTGGCAGATGAAGCCAAGGAAGCGCACGAAAAGCTGGTAGAAATGATTGCCGAGGGCGATGACGAGCTGATGGAGGAGTTCTTCCGAGAAGGCACGATCCCGATTCACGACCTGATTCCGGGCGTTCGCAAAGCCATCGTGGCGGAGAAAATCTTTCCGGTATTGATGGTCTCGTCGCTGCATAACATCGGGACCGCCAGCCTGCTTACGTTTATCGCCGACGTATTTCCACATCCCGACGAACACTCTCAAGTGGGCTTCAAAGAGCCGACCGGCAAAGGCGATCGCATCGAGCGAAAGTACGATGATAACCAGCCCGTTTCCTTGTTCGTATTCAAGACGCTGGCCGATCCCTTTGCGGGACGCATCAACTATTTCAAAGTGAAGAGCGGTGTGTTGAAGAACGATGCGACCTTGTTGAATTTCAATCGCTCTACCCCGGAACGCCTCCAGCACACACTGGTGGTCCAAGGAAAGCAGCTCACCGAAATTCCGGAACTGCATGCGGGCGATATTGGCGCCATCGCCAAGCTGAAGGAAACGACCACCGGCGAAACATTGGGGGATAAGGCTGCGCCGATTTTTTACAGCCCGGCGCAACTGCCGGAACCCTCGATTACCTTTGCGATCGAACCGAAGACGCGCGCCGATGAAGACAAGATCGGCGTATCCATTCACAAAATCCTGGAAGAAGACGCCGCGCTGCGTTTCTCACGCGATCCGCAAACCAAGGAATTCCTCCTCGCGGGCACGGGCCAGCAGCACATTGAAGTCGTGGTGGCGAAGCTGCATAAGCGCTACCACGTTGATTTGACGTTGAAGCCTCCTAAGGTGGCGTATCGCGAAACAATTCGCGGCAAGGCCGATGCCGAAGGCAAACACAAGAAGCAATCCGGAGGGCACGGGCAGTTCGGCGTGTGCCGCGTCAAGATGGAACCTGTGGAACGCGGCAAGGGCGTCGAATTCGTCGACGATGTTTTCGGTGGAGCGATTCCCCGGAACTGGATTCCGTCCGTCGAGCGCGGGATCCGCGAGGCGGCAGCTCGCGGTTATTTGGCAGGGTTTCCGGTCGTGGACTTTCGCGCCACTCTATACGACGGCAAATATCATGACGTGGATTCGTCCGACATGGCGTTCCGGATTGCCGGCTCGCTGGCGTTCAAGGAGGCTATGAAACAGGCCAAACCCGCGTTGCTGGAACCGGTAATGCACGTCGAAGTGTATGCTCCCGATCAATACTCCGGCGACTTAATGGGAGACCTTAGTGGCCGCCGCGGGCGCATTGCCGGAAGCGAATCGCGTGGGCACAACGTGGTCATCAAGGCACAGGTGCCGTTTGCCGAGATGCTGACCTACGCGAATGATCTGATTTCGAAGACGCAAGGTCGTGCCAGCTACTCCATGGAGTTCTCGCACTACGACTACGTGCCGAACGAACTGGCGGACAAAGTGATCGCAGCGCACAAGGCTGCTCACGGCGATCTAGTCCACGCCGAAGAAGAGGCCTAGTCCGCGCTCAGCTCGGAGTTCTCTTGTAGCGGCCGCTTTCCGTTTACCCTGAGTCTCGAAGGGAAGCGGGCGTTTTTCACAAGCGGAAGAGTCCTTCGAGGATAGTGGGAAGGAAGATTTGTGCCGACGATCTTTGACGGCCTCGTAGATGAGTGGACCGCGGCCGTAAGGGCCAAAGATTCAGCGGTCCTAGCTTCTCGGGTTACCGAGGACTGCATATTTCTCGCGCCGAATGCGCCGCCAATGCGTGGTCGTCTCACGGTGCAACAACTCTACCGAAGCCTGTTCGCGCGCTACGACCTGCTGCAGACCTTCCGCTTCGAAGAAACTCAGTTGATGGGCGAGTGGGCCTTTGCTTGGGGGGTTGATGACATCACCAGGACGCCTATCGCGGGAGGCGAAGCAGTCCATTTCATAGGACGCGGAATGAGCATTCTGCGGCGTGAGCCTGACGGAGCCTGGCGCTTTGCACGGGGAATCAACAACGCCACGCGACAGATGAATTAGAACACGAAGGAACGCCGTTGCGAGGCTGCTCGCTGGGCCGGTGGGCTGCGGCGCGATTGATAAGCGATAAAACCAAAGACCGCAACGGACATTACAGCCGCAAATATTTCGACTTGAGCGACGAGGGTCGCCGCATCCGGCAGGAACGTGTGTGCCAGGCAAATCAGAATGGTAAACATCGTTGGAATCCCTTCAAAGACCAGCAACAATCCAAATGGCCTTTTCAGTGCTCTTAATGGCACTCCGACGGCCAAACGGATCGCGGGCCTAAGTGTTTGAATATAATAGCGATACCGGAGAGCCACAGAATAATTCACAACGATTTCACAAGTTCGACTTGCTAATTAACAATAGTCGCAAGAATTGCTAAACTGACGATATGGGCGACAGCCTCACTTCATCGGCTTCGGCACTCGGGGAATCACAACGCTTGCTTCTCATGCTGCGGACCTGGGAGGCCGTCAGCACCGAGCGCGAACTTCCGGGCGTGCTGGCATCACTCGCGGACGTGCTCGTTGCGACCGTGCCTTTCGACTCGGTGGGAATCATCGACTTCACGGTGCCTAGCGAAATGCCCGACGAGGACGGCGACTCTCACCGGCTGCTGGCGCTCCACCTCGTCGGCGTGCCCCGCATGGAAGGGGAGACCCCCGAACAACTCGCAAAGCGGTCCGACCGGCACGCTCAGCGGCCGCCCCTGGGTGAAGTGCGACCGCTTATTCCTTATCCGCAAAGGCAGAGTAAGGAGGACGGTGCGGGCGAGCCCTTCGCCTGCGACGATCTGTTGCAAAAAGAAGGTTGGTATCGGCATGAGTTTCATCTGGCCAAAGATGGAGTCCGCTCCTACGCGGCAGTCCCGTTGGTGATGCGCGGAGAGGTGCTTGGCGTGGCGGCTTTCGTCCGGCTCAAGCAACGGGGATTTCCTCCTGCGGAACTTGCCATCCTGAAGGATGTATCGCGCGCGCTATCGATCGCCACGGCGAATGCGCTGGCTAACGAACAGATTCGCAAGCTGCGAGAGCAACTGGAAGCGGAGAATATTTCGCTGCGAGAGCAGCTGGGACAGGCGCCGTGGTTCGAGGAAATTCTCGCCCACTCGGCGAAGTTGAAGCGGGTGTTGGACACCGTCGAGCAAGTCGCTGCGACGGACGCGACGGTCTTGATTACCGGCGAAACCGGAACGGGAAAGGAACTGATTGCGCGCGCTATCCACCGCAGATCTCCCCGGGCGCGCGGTCCCTTGGTCAAGGTAAATTGCGCGGCGATCCCGCCGACGCTGCTGGCCTCCGAATTGTTTGGACACGAGCGAGGAGCCTTTAGCGGCGCAGTGGAGCGGCGCAAAGGGCGCTTCGAGCAAGCGCATGGCGGCACGCTTTTTCTGGACGAAATCGGTGAATTGCCGCCAGAAATGCAGGTTTTACTGTTGCGCGTGCTGCAAGAGCGGGAATTTGAGCGGCTGGGCGGGACGCAGACGCTGCAGGTCGATGTGCGCCTGGTGGCGGCGACCAACCGGGATTTGGCGGAGGATGTACGCGTCGGAAGATTTCGCAGTGATCTCTACTATCGCCTGAATGTTTTCCCCGTGGACGTGCCGCCGCTTCGAGAGCGCACCGAAGACATTCCGCCGTTGGCGGCCCACTTCGCGGAGAAATACGGCGAGAGGTTCGCGCGGAAAATTTCCCGGATCGAGCGAAAAACACTGGACGTGTTGCAAGCGCATCACTGGCCGGGCAATGTAAGAGAACTGGAGAACACCATCGAGCGCGCCGTGATCCTGTCCCGCAACGGAGTGCTGAGTGTCGACCATGGAATGTTGCGCGGCGCGGCGGCCGAAACTATCGCGCACGATCCGGCGTCGTCGGAGGAGCGCGGTGCGATTGAAGCAGCGTTGAAAGATTCCCGCGGCAAGGTGTCCGGAGAAAATGGGGCCGCGAAAAGAGTCGGAGTCCCAGCCTCAACTCTCGAATTCCGCATCAAAAAGCTGGGAATCGACAAGCTTCGCTATCGCAGGGGCTGACTTAGCCAGCCTCGTGGGCAAGGTTCGGGTACTCCGGCTGAATTGGTGACCGCGAAATAGGCCGCAGCCGGAGTGCCCGATGAGTCCGCGAATGGTACGCAAATCGGCCTACGGATGAATGAGCAAATGGGATTTGGTCAGGATTGCGACCATTAACTCCTCGCCCGGGCACGCCGCGGCGATCTTCTGCTTCAGGTGGTTAAGGGCGCCAGAATTTCATCACCGCCGAATAGTCGAGGTCTTCCTTTGCGGCGGCTTGGACCTTGCCGTAAGTCTCGTGAGCCGCACTCGCCGCGGGCAAAGTCACTCCCAACTCATGGGCGAGGTCGAGCGCAAGGCTAATGTCCTTATACATCAAGCGCAAAGGAAAGCTAGGCGTGTACTCGCCCTTGAGGAGATTCGGGGCCTTAACGTCCAGGACGCCCGAGCGGGCCATGCTTGACTGCATGACCTCGATCAGCTTCTCCCCTTGCAGCCCGGCGGCCTCCACCAGGGCGAGCGCTTCGGCAAGCGCCTCCACTTGCAGCGCCAGTATGGAGTTCATCGCCAGCTTGATGGTCTGACCCGCGCCGTTGGGCCCGAGAAAGAACCAACGCTTACCCATTACGCCCAGTATTGGTTCGACTGCCTTGAGTGTCTCTTCTTCCCCGCCGATCATGAAAACCAGCTCGCCCTTCTTTGCGCCCCAATCTCCACCAGTCACGGGAGCGTCGAGGAACCTCACCCCTTTTGCTGTGCACGCAGCGGCAATTTTTCGCGCCAGGTCCGGCGACACGGTGCTGGAGTCAATGTAGATACTGCCGGGTTTCAGGGCCGGCAGCGCGGCGTCCTCTTTACTTACCGCTGTTGCGTTCGCGCCCTTCGAACTTGACCCCCACAGCACTTCCTCGAGCGCTGGCGGATCGCTCACCATCGTCAGCAAGACATCGGCCGCGGCGGCCGCTTCTCTCGGTGATTTCGCGAGCTTGCCGCCAGCGGCAACAAGTTCGTCAGCGCGAGACGCCGTGCGATTCCACACGGTCAGCGGATGCCCGGCCTTCAACAAATTCATGCCCATGGGACGGCCCATCAGGCCGAGCCCAATTAAACCGATTTTCGCTTTGGAACCGGGTTCCACGGATGCCTCCTCGAGTGCGCGCTGCGACTCTGTCGTGCAAGCGGGGTCTTCGCCTTTGGAATCCCCCCGGCGATAATTGTAGCTGATGGTGGCTCGGGAAATCGCGAGTGGCGGAACGGCGCGCGTTTCTAGGCAGGTTTGGGGCGATTACGCAGAGGGAGGACCGGATCTGAGCCGCTTGTATCGGGCTTTGGTGAGTCGCGAGCACCCGCTTCCTTTTGCGGCTGGCGTGATTCCATGGTGCCCGAGGATGTAGAAGAAGGGTGTTTCCCCGCATCCGGCGGCGTGGATGGGTCGCTGCGCTCTTCCAAGCGCACGATGTATTGGTAAGGAATTTCCCAGCGGAACTGCTTCATTTGGCCGCGCTGCTCCAGGTGTTGTTCGAGAAAGATCGAACGGCCGGAGTCGGCGACAAACGTCCCGGAAGCAGGTAATAAGATGTCGCCGGCGCGGTAATGCACCTCGACCCTGCGCCCCAGAAAGGCGGAATAACGGGCCATAAGAGACAAGTTTGGCGGGCGGGACCTGCAGGCTCAATAGCACCAAAGTACTGGACAGTGGACGAAGCGAGGATTTTCGAACACTTCGGTGTTTCGACGAAATTCCTAGTTCGGCGTCGCCAGCGTCAGATAGTCAGGCCGGTCGGAAACAAGTTTGTGACGGAACGCTTTTTGAATCTTGCCGCGATCGATCAGAAATGCGCCGGGCATGCGCTCAATATCGCCCGCGGGAAACCCCACGAAATGCCCATGAAACCAGGCGCTTAGCATGCGAAGAATGCTCTCGGAATTCAGATATTGGCGAAGCTCTGCGCGAAGCAGCCCAAATGCCTCGTACAAACGCCCCTCGGGATCGCCGAACCGCGGAACGTCCAGCATGCCGTAGGGCTTGAAGAACCTCTGGGCCTTTTCTTCGGTGCCAAGATGGACGAACGCCAGCGGAGCACCTTTCGCCTCGATGGCTCGGCGCTTTTCGGAAAGGTCGGCCACCGCTTCGCGGCAGAACGTGCACCCGAAGTGGCGCAGGAAAACCAGAAACAGCGGGCGCTCGGCCAGTGCGGCGAGAGTCACGCCGGTTTGGGAGGTGTAGCCGCTGAGAAGCCCGGGATCGACTTGGCTTGATCGAAACACGTTGGGAATAACCGTCGACCTTCCGTCGGCAACTGGTGGTGAGTTTAGCATGAGCTCGTTCGGATCTTCAGTTTGGCGCGCGATGCGCGCTGATCACTTCTAAGTACGCAAGCGCGTCCAGAATGGATGCGCATGGCCTCAAAAATTGACGGCTTGTCCAGTTCGCTCAGGGCAATAGTAGAGCGGCTGTCGATCGAGGAAGTCGCCATGCGACTCGAATCTTGACTTTTTCCGATGGCGGGCTATTGTCGGTCCGGGCTTTTGTGATGTTTGAAGGAGAATTCATGAAACGCAGATGGTTTGGCCTCTTTGTCTTGTGTGCTGTATTGTCCGTCCCCGTGCCGGAACGCGCTCAACAGGCTGCGGGCAAGACGACTGTGTTGAAGGCTGCGCGCCTTTTCGATGGGAAGAGCAATGCATTGGCGACGCCGGGAATCGTGGTTGTGACCGATGGAAAGATAACCGCGGTCGGTGCAAACGCTGCGGTTCCCACGGGCGCCGAGGTAATCGATCTCGGCGATGCCACGCTGCTGCCGGGATTCATCGACGCGCACACCCATGAGTCCATGATGAATTCCAACGACTATAAGCAGCGGGAGCTCGACGCGCTGCAGAAGTCCATCGCCGAGCAAGCGCTCGATGCGACATCGAATGTGCGCGTCACGTTGATGGCGGGCTTCACTACCGTGCGTGACGTTGGCTCGCGCAATTCTCTGGACGTCGGCCTGCGCAACGCGATCCGTGACGGCAAGATTCCCGGGCCGCGCATGCTTGTTTCCGTGCACGCGATAGGCGCAACCGGCGGCCACTGCGACGATACCGATGGATTCCGCCAAGGCTTGTTTGGTCACGAAACCGGACCCGAGGAAGGCGTGATCAATGGCGCCGACCAGGCGCGGTACGCGGTGCGGTTGATGCACAAGTATGGTGCGAACGTGATCAAGACCTGCGCCAGCGGCGGCGTGCTCTCTCCCACCGACGACGTCGATACGCCGCAACTCACGCAGGAAGAGTTGAACGCCATCGTTGACGAAGCCCATGCGCTGCGTTTAAAGGTGGCGACGCATTGCCACGGCGCGGAAGCCGGGAAGCGCGCGATTCTAGCGGGTGTGAACTCGATCGAGCACGGAACTTTTCTCAATGACGAAGACCTCGACATGATGAAGCAGCGGGGAACTTATTTGGTGCCAACGCTTATGGCCGTCCAGGGCCTTCAGGAGCAGCTCGATAAAGGCATTTACATTCCGCCGGCTATTTCCATCAAAGCGCAAATGGCGATCGCCAACATTCGTAAGACGTTTCAGAAGGCGCTCGCTAAGGGAGTAAACATTGGCCTGGGCACCGACGCGGCGGTCTACCCACACGGACGAAACGCAGAGGAATTTCACCAGATGGCGGATCTTGGCATGAAGCCGATCGACGCGCTCAGGGCCGGAACTTCGTGGGATGCGGAACTTCTCGGCATCGCGGACAAAGTCGGAACGCTGGAACCGAACAAGCTCGCCGACATCGTCGCGGTGCCGGGCAATCCCGTTGAGAACATTCGCCAGACCGAAAAGGCTTTCTTCGTGATGAAAGAAGGAGTGATTTACCGCAACGATAAAGGCGCGGCGGCGCGATAGGGGCTCGTCGACATTTCTGATATAGAGTAGCGACTGGGAGGTGATGGTCATGTCAGATCTGTCCAGCACGGTCGGTTCCGGGCTTGCGGACTATTTTGAGAAAGTCTGCGCAAAGCTGCACAAGTGGGTCGAACCGCTCTCGGAAGAACAATTCTGGACGAATCCGTTTCCTTATGGAAACGACGTTGGCCATCTGGTGCTGCATTTGACGGGCAATCTCAACTATTACATCGGTGCGCGAATCGCAGGTACCGGGTACATTCGCGATCGCGACCGGGAATTTACCGAGGCGGCGCGTCCGGCTAAGGAAGCGGTGCTGCGGACTTTCGACCGCGCCATCGACATGGTCGCCGAGACCCTTCGCAAGCAATCCGGAGAGGATTGGAGCAAGGAATATTCGGCGGAACGCAGCACGTCAAAGAACCGATTTGAGATTGTCTTGGATTGCGCGGCCCATGCCGATCATCACGTCGGCCAAATCATCAACCTGAGCCGCGAATTGTCTCGCGAATTGGGCGTACGGGCGACGTCCAGATAGTCGTCACGGCTCAACTGCCGCCGCGACGCTGCTCAATCTGACGAGGTGCTGGGCGCCTGCCAGGCGATGGGTTGATGACGGTTGTGTTGGACGGCGAAAGCGCACATGGCCACTAGGCTTCGAGCTTGAAGCGCGAAGAAGCCAACCGATACAGACGTCGCCATACGAGTCGATTGATCAGCACCACCACGGTGGCCATGATCAGCGTCGCCGCCAGCAGCACATCGAAACGTCCGGCGTCGCTGGCCCGGCTGATGGTGCTTCCCAGTCCGGGCGCCGAGAGGATCTTCCCCTGAAAATGAAAATATTCGGCGATGATGCTGGCGTTCCACGCGCCGCCGGAAGCGGTCACCATGCCTGTAACCAGGTATGGGAAAATCCCGGGCAGAATCAGGTAGCGCCAGCGGTCCCACCGTCCGAAGCGGAAAATGTTCGCGGCTTCTTTCAAATCGGTGGGAATCGCCATCGCACCGGCAATCACGTTGAACAAGATGTACCACTGGGTGCCTAGAAGCATCAGCGTCATCGCGGCAATTTCCAGGCCGCCCCGCAAGTGAATCAGAAACAGAAGGATCACTGGGAAAAGCGCGGTGGCGGGGATCGATGCGGCCAATTGAGCCAGCGGCTGCGCAATCCGCGACAGCCGCGGGTTGAAGCCGATCGCTACGCCGACGGGCACCGTCCAAAGCGCGCCAATGAGGAGCGCGGCGTTGACGCGCAAGAAAGTCAGGGCGGCGCCGCGCAGCAGGTCGAAATAGTCTGCTCGATGAAGATCCGATAGCTCGCCCACCGCATGATATACAGCTACTCCGAGGCCAACGAGAATCACGGCTGCGAGGATGATCAGGAGCACACGGCGAGTGCGGTCCTGCTTAGGAGTGGAGAACTTCGCCGCGGCGTGGCGGGCGCCGACCGCGAAAGTCATCGTGAGCCAGTCGGCGATCGGGAGCACCAGAGCGCGATAGGCGCGGATGACGAACGACGCGCGGCCGAGCAGGCGCAGGAGCGTATTTGGTGTGGCGCTGGCGCTCTCCACTTGCTCGAACTTGAATTTGTCCGCCCAGACGATCACCGGCCGCCAAATCAGCTGATCCAGCAGAACGATTACGCCGACCATCGCGGCGAGGCCCCACAGAATGGCGCGCGTATTGCCGTTTCCCGCGGCGGTCTGCAGGAAGGATCCGAGTCCCGGCAAGCGGAAGTCGCGATCGCCGAGCACGAACATTTCGCAGGCCATCAGAAAAAACCAACCACCCGCGACCGACATCATCGAATTCCACACCAGGCCGATGGTGGAAAATGGCAAGTCCAACTGCGCGAAGCGCTGCCAGTACCCGAAGCGGTAAATGATCGCGGCTTCCCGCAAGTCCCGTGGTTGAGTCTTCAGCGAAGAATAGAAACTGAACGCGATGTTCCACACCTGGCCGGTGAAGATCAGCAAGATGGAACCGAGTTCGACACCAATCTGCTTGTGCGGGAAGATCGCAACCATCGCAAGCATCACGCCTGGCAGGAAACTCAGCACCGGAATGGACTGCAAAATATCGAGAAGCGGAATCAGTACCATTTCCGCGCGTCGTGAACGGGCAGCGAGGTAGCCGTAACCCAGTGCGAACACCAGGCTGAGCGCGTAAGCGATGCCTATGCGGGAGACCGAATAAAGCGCGTAGAGAGGAAGCGCGCGCGGGCTCTGCGAAATGTGTGAGGTGGGCGCAACCGGGCCGAGCCACGATCGCCCGATCGCATACACACCGTAGATGGCGGCGAAAACAAAAAGAAAGACGGCGATGTCGATCAGGAACGCCCACGTCCACCGGGAACCAGCGGGACGCGCCGCTGTCGGCGGTAGCGGAGCCTGTTGCTGCGTCGCAGCGAGCGGAGCGGTTTCCGGCACGGGAAGGTCAGGCCTCGGTGAGCGTCAGTTTGCCGGTGGCGGCGTCGTAATCGAAAATCTCGGCGTAGCGGCCCCACTGGATGACGGTTTCGAGTTGCCGTTGAGACTCTTCTTCGCTGAAGTGCTCGTCGATGAGGTCGTGGAAAAACTCGGCGGGCAGCGTGCGGTCGGATTTTGCTTTCAGGGATTGCTCCATCTGGCGGAGCAGCGGAACGTTGGCGAGCGCCGCTTTTCGAAACATCGCTTTGCGAGTCTGGATGTCGGCTTTTGCGAACGCGTGACCTTCAGGTGTGATGATGACGGCGCCTTCTTCCAGACGGATCAGGCCGAGCAGCACGGCGGTGTCGACGGTAGGAAGCAGCGCGTCGACCTCCAGACTGAGTTCATCGGCGAGCTTAGGGAGATCGACGTGGCCGCCCTGATCGCAAAGAATTTCGAGCAAGCCGGCCATCCCGCCCGGCCGCGTGTGTGGCAGCATGATGACCCGATGCGGAACCGGCGAGCTGGTGCCGGGTGCCATGTGAATTACATCGTCTTTCGAGTCGGGGCTGGTGAGCACGCGATAGATCGCATCGACAAGCTCAATGAAGTGTGGGGACTTACGATTGCGAGGTTGCGGCAGGTCCACTACGATGTCCGCGTGGATGTGCGCGGGGTTGCGGCCGAGCACGATGATGCGGTCGGCGAGGATTACGGCTTCTTCGATATTGTGAGTGACGATGAAAATCGCGCGGGTCGGGATTTTGTGGCCGAGCCATAGCTCGAGCAGCTCGCCACGCAACGTTTCGGCGGTAAGCACATCGAGCGCGGAGAACGGCTCGTCCATGAAAAGAACTTCCGGCTCGACAACGAGCGCGCGGGCGACGCCAACGCGCTGCTTCATGCCGCCGGAGAGTTCTTTCGGATAGGCGCTCTCGAAACCGTCGAGTCCGACGGCATCGATGATGCGTAGCGCGCGCTTGTGGCGTTCGATGGGAAGCATGCCGCGCGCTTCCAGCGGCGCTTCGACATTATCGAGCACCGTGAGCCAGGGAAACAGCGCGAAGCTCTGAAATACGATGGAAACGTTTGGCGATTCGTCGCCGACCGGCTGGCCGTGCCAGAACACGCTTCCCGCGGAAGAAGGCGAAAGGCCGGTCAACATGCGAAGCAGAGTAGACTTGCCGCAGCCGGAAGGGCCGAGTAGCGCGATGATTTTGCCGGGATAAACCGCCAGATCGGTGGGCGCGATAACCTGAACGCGGCTGCCGTCAGGCTGGCCGTAAAATTTCTCGAGCTGGCGCGCCTCGATAATCGGAGCTTCGGCGATGACGGGAGTGCTCATGAGTCCGTGTATTATGGCTCAAGTTCCGGGGCATCGCACACATGGATCGAACGCGCGGCTTATATTCCTTGGCGGTTACAATTCCGTGAACGCTGCATGACTCCGGCCAATTCGCCTTCCTCGACGAACCCTTCATCTGCGCAGAAATCGCAGGGCTCTGCGGACTCTGCCCCGCGCTACAGCATGGGTCTGCGGTCGCCTGCGGGCGGCTTTCACGGGTGGCTGCTGGCATTGATCCTATGCTTGGCGGCTTCACTGCTGATCGTGGCGCCATTCTTTTGGTACGGGAGCGCTTCGGGACACGATTTCGAGTTTCATGTGGCGTCCTGGCTGGATGTGGCCGGGCAGTGGAAGGAAGGCATTGTTATTCCGCGATGGACGGAATGGGCCAATCACGGATTCGGGGAGCCACGATTCATTTTTTACCCGCCGTTATCGTGGCTGCTCGGTCCGGCGCTGAGCTTCGTGATGCCGTGGAATTACGTTCCGATTGCATTCATCGTTCTGGTGCAGACCTTTGCGGGATTGTCGGCGTTCGCGTTCGCGCGGCGAGTCTTGCCGGAGCGGGCGGCGGTCTTCGGCGCGGTGTGTTACGCCGCGAATCCGAATGCGCTGCTGATCATTTATATGCGCAGCGATTATGCGGAGCTTTTGGCGTCGGCCTTTTTCCCATTGCTTTTTCTCGCTGCTTTGCAACTTGGCGGCATGCTTGGGAATCGCGGCGGCTTGAAGGGTGGCGCGGTGGCGTTTTTTTCCCTTACATTTGCGGCGGTTTGGCTGTCGAACGCACCCGCGGGCGTCATGGCGAGCTACAGCGTGGCGCTGTTGTTTGCGTGGATGGCGCTCACCGACAAATCGTGGAATCCGCTGGCCCGTGGCGCAGATGGTATTGTCCTCGGGTTTGCGTTGGCGGCGTTTTACCTTGTGCCTGCGGCGTACGAGCAGCACTGGGTAAATATCGAGCAGGCGCTTTCGTCGGGACTGTTGCCTGCACAGAATTTTCTTTACTCGACGATTAACGACCCGGAGCACACCTTCTTCAATTGGATTGCTTCAACGACGGCCGTCGGGCTGATGGCGTTGACGGCATTCGCTGCGTTGAGTGGGCGTTGCCGAGTCGGATCGGGGGACGGGGCAGAGTCCCGCTCTTACAGTTCGGAGGGTGATACCTCGGAAGCGCAGTTCCGGCCGTCGTCCAACCGGAGACCTGACTGCACTACTGACGAAAAGGTGTGGCGGGCATTGCTGCTGCTGGCGGCGGTGGCGACTCTGCTGATGCTGCGGCCTGCGGCTATTCTCTGGGCGGTGCTGCCGAAATTGCGATTCGTGCAATTTCCCTGGCGATGGATGTCGATTCTCGGTGTGCCATTTGCATATTTTCTTGCGGCGGCGGTTGCGAAGAGCCGTTTTCGCTGGGTCTGGGTCGGCTCGGTGCTCGTCGTGCTTGTTGCGGGGGCAACTTTTTTTGTGCGCGCGACGTGGTGGGATACCGACGACGTTGCCACGCTGCGGGCTGGTGTCGCGGCCGGAACCGGATTCGACGGCGTGGATGAGTACGATCCCGTTGGCGACGATCATTACAACCTGCCGGCGACGGCGCCGCAGGTCCAAGTCCTGGCGGATTCTCCCGGTGCGGTGGGAGGCGCGACCGTTCTGGTCGAGCGCTGGACAGCCACCGAACGGAAGCTGCGTGTTACCTCGCTCGCTCCTGTTCGGGTTGGGCTGCGCTTGCTGAATTATCCGGCTTGGCGCGTCGAGGTGAACGGCTCACTGGTTGTTCCCGAAAGCGCTGCAGACTCTGGCCAGATGATTCTGGAATTGCCCGCGGGCGAATCTCGAGTGAGTGCTCGATTCGTCAGGACCCGGGATCGAACCGTGGGCGGGTTGCTCAGCATCGTGGGCTCCGTTGTCGCCTTGGCGCTTGTATTCGCGCGGAAGCCAGGGACCTAAAGGCCCTCCATCCCTTGTGGTGCTAGCTCTGGCGCGGTATGCCGCAGCACTGGGGCATTTCAATGTGTACAAGCAACGAGTGTCTGTGCTGCTTAGCGGCGGTCTACTGTGGGGTGGCGAACGTCCTGGCCTTGCACGATGTAGATTACGTCTTCGGCGATGTTGGTGGCGTGGTCGCCGATGCGTTCGAGGTTTTTTGCTACGAGGATCAGCTCGAAGGCAGGGAAGACGACGCTGGAGTCGCCCATCATGTAGGTGAGCAGTTCGCGGAAGATCTGGTCGCGGTAGTGGTCGACCTGGTCGTCCATGGCGAGGACTTTTTGGGCTAGCTCGACGTCGCGGCGCACTACGGCGTTCAGCGCATCGCGGACCATTTCTTCGGCTACTTCGCTCATGCGGGGGAGGTCGACGTAAGGTTTCACTCTCGGGTGGCGCAGGATGCGGACTGAGGCCTGGGCGATGTTAACGGCCTGGTCGCCGATGCGCTCGAGATCGTTGTTGATCCGGGAGACGGCCAGGACGAAGCGCAGGTCTACCGCCATGAGTTGGTGCAGGGCGAGGAGTTGAACCACGCGGTCGTCGATTTCGATCTGGAGTTCGTTGATGGCGTCTTCTTCGTCGAGGACGCGCTTGGCGAGTTGCTCGTCGGAGTCCAGGACGGAGTGGACGGATTGGTGGACGGCGCGCTCGGCGAGGCTGCCCATCCAGAGCAGGCGCTCTTTGAGCTCGTTCAGATCTTTTTCGAAGTGGCGTTCCATGATTCCCTCAGTACGTCAGGCTCGCGGGCAAAGTAAAAAAGCTTTCCTCACGGGCTAAAGCCCATTTATTCCGGGCGTCTTACCTCGGCGCTGAAGCTCCGATCTCCTAAGAAAAAACCGGCCGGAACTAAAGCCCTCCGCCTGTTCCACAATCGAACTCATCCGAAGCGGCCAGTGATGTACGCCTCGGTGCGTGGGTCGCCCGGCGTTGTGAACAGGTGCGGCGTCGGACTAAATTCGATGAGCTGGCCGGTCAGAAGGAAGGCGGTGAAATCGCTCACGCGGGCGGCCTGCTGCATGTTGTGGGTGACGATGGCGATGGTGCAGAGATCCTTCAGGGAGACGAGCAGTTCTTCGATTTTTGCAGTGCTGATGGGGTCGAGAGCGGAGCACGGCTCATCGAGCAGTAGGACTTCGGGCTCCACGGCGAGCGCGCGCGCGATGCACAAGCGCTGCTGCTGACCACCGGAGAGATCGTACGCGGACTTGTGCAGCTGGTCTTTTACTTCGTCCCAGAGCGCGGCGTGGCGCAGGCTCTTTTCGACGGCTTCAGCCATCGGCAGCTTGGTGCCGTTAATGCGCAGGCCGTAGGCGACGTTGTCGAAGATCGATTTGGGAAAAGGGTTGGGGCGCTGAAACACCATGCCGACGCGCCGGCGTAACTGCGTGACGTCCTGGGTAAGTATGTCCTGGCCGTCGAGGAGGATTTCGCCTTGGAGGCGAGAGCTGCGCACGGTTTCGTGCATGCGATTGAGCGTTCGCAGAAGAGTGGATTTCCCGCAGCCCGAGGGACCGATCAAGGCAGTGACTTTGTTGACCGCGATGCCCAAGCTGATGTCAAAGAGCGCTTGCTTGGTGCCGTAGAAGAAGTTCAGTTTACTGATGCTCATGCGCATGGGCAGGGGCGCCGTGGCTTCCCGGCTCGCGGACCCCGTAGTACTTGGTGTGATGTTTACGGACACTGCCGGCCTCACAGAAGCGTGCATGGTTTAGGACCTCGGAACCGCGATGCCACGGGACAGAATCGCCCGCGCCAGGATGTTGATGACCAGAATCAGACCGAGGAGTACGAGTCCCGCGGCCCAAGCCTGCCGGTGCCAATCTTCGTACGGCGCGATGGCGTAGGTAAAGATCATAACAGGGAGCGAGGCGGTTGGCTGGTTCCAGCCGGGACTCCAGAAGCGGCTGCCGAACGCGGTGAAGAGCAGGGGAGCGGTTTCGCCCGCGACGCGGGCGAAGGCCAGAAGAATGGCGGTGAGGATGCCGCGGTAGGCGGCCGGGACGATGACCGTCGCAATCGTCTTCGACTTGCTCGCGCCCAAGGCCATGGCACCCTCGCGGAGCGCGCGCGGGACGGCACGCAGGAACTCTTCGGTGCTGCGCAGCGTGATGGGAATCATCATCACACCCAAGGCCAGTCCACCCGCTAGGGTGGAGAAGTGCTTGAAAGGAAGGACCGCGAGACTATAGGCGAAAATACCAATCACGATCGAGGGCACACCGTTGAGCAGGTCAGCGGCGTAACGCACAACGAAGGCCACGGAACTCCCGCTGAACTCGGCCAGGTAGATCGCCCCCAGGAAGCCGATGGGTACCCCGATGAGCGCGGCCAGGAGAAGCAGCTTGGCGCTGCCAACGATGGCATTGGCCATCCCGCCGCCTGCCTCACCTACGGGAGCCGGCAGCTTGGTAAAGAAATTCCAACTGATGGACGTGCCGCCATGATAGACGAGGTAGCCGAGAATGAAGAACAGGACCGCGACCGCGACGATGGCGCAGATACCGGTCATGGTCAGCATGAAACCACTTACGAATTTGCGCCAGCGTAAACGCGCGTTCATGTCTGTATTCCACTTCCCCGCTGCGAGGTAGCCACGATAAGCAGGCGCGCGAGACCGTTAAGAATGAAGGTCAGCAGAAATAGCACCAAGCCGAGTTCGATCAGCGATTGAAGATAGAGATCACCGGTGGCTTCCGTGAACTCGTTGGCGATAACGGCGGCGATGGAGTAGCCGGGAGCAAAGAGCGAGGCACTGATGGTCGGGGTGTTGCCGACGACCATGGTGACGGCCATGGTCTCGCCCAAAGCTCGAGCCAGTGCGAGAAAAATTGAACCCATAATGCCGGTTCGTGCAAACGGGACAACGACTTTCCAGGTGGATTCCCAGCGAGTAGAACCCAGACCCAATGCGGCTTCACGCTGGTCTCGAGGCACCGAAAGCAACACTTCACGGGAGACAGAAATAATATAGGGAATCACCATGATGGCCAGGACGATGCCCGCGGTAAGGAAGCCCACACCGTACGCGGGGCCCTGGAACAGCGGTAAAAACCCAAGAGATTTTTTTAGGGCGGGCTGGATATATTCGCGCATCATCGGAATGACAATAAAAACGCCGAGCAATCCATAGATGACGCTAGGAACCGCGGCGAGCAAATCAATAAAGAATTCCAGGGTGTCGGAGACCGCTGCGGGAGCGAGCTCGGCCAGGAAAATGGCGGCGCCGATGCCGAGGGGAACGGCGAGAAAAAGAGCGACGCCAGCGGTAACGAGGGTACCGTAGATAAACGGTAGCGCACCGAACTGGTCGAAAATAGGATCCCAAACACCGGTGACGAAGAAATGGAATCCGAACTTGTGGCGCGGCAGCGCGGACCCTATCCAAAGTTCGTAAACGAGCAAAATCGTGACGAGAACAACGGATGCCGCGAAAAGGAACGTGATCAAGCGCACGATCTCGTCGCCTTCGCGCAACTTGCTGATAAAAGTGCGCGAGCCCGCCAAGGGGCCCGCGCCATGTACCGTTGTTGTCGTGCTGGCCACCTTATTGGACTTTAGCTAGGGCCTGCTTTTCCATGGCCACTACTTCTTTGGGAAGTTTGGCGTAAGACAAAGCCTCGGTATCATTCTGGCCGTCGGTGAGCATCCAGCTTACGAAGCCCTTGATGGCGTCGCGCTTGCTGGCATCCGAGAACTTCTCTGGGATCAGCAGCCAAGTGAAGCTTGAAATCGGATACGCATTCTTTCCCGGAGCGTTGGTGATGGAGACGCGAAAGTCCGCGGGCATGTCCTTGGCGGCGCCCGCTGCGGCTGCCGTCACGCTGGCGAGATCGGCCTTGACGGTTGTTCCCGAAGAATTTTTCACCTTGCCATAGGGCATGGAGTTCTGAATGGCGTAAATCAATTCAACATAACCGAACGCGTTGGGTGTCTGCTTGATTAAACCCGCGACGCCTTCGTTGCCTTTGCCACCCAAGCCCACCGGCCAGTTGACCGACGTGCCTTTGCCGACTTTGTTCTTCCAGTCGTCGCTGACTTTAGAGAGGTAGTCGGTCCAGATGTACGAGGTGCCGCTGCCGTCGGAGCGATGCACCACCACGATGTCATTCGCTGGCAGTTTCACGCCCGCGTTTGCGCCGGCGATCGTGGGGTCATTCCACTTGGTAATTTTGCCGAGGAAAATTCCGGCGATCGCATCGGGAGTGAAAGTCAATTCCGCGTTAACACCGGGAATATTGTAGGTGGGGACGTCGGCGCCCAGAACCGTGGGGAAGTGGAGAATGCCGAAACCGTGTTTGTCCTGGAAAGCCTTGAGTTGATCGTCGTTCATGGGGCCATCGGAGGCGCCGAAATCCACCGTGCCTTCGGTGACTTGCTTGATGCCGCCGCCCGATCCGATCGACTGGTAGTTGATTTGGATGTTGCCGTTCTTTTTGTGATATTCGTCAAACCACTTGGAATACATCGGGTACGGAAACGATGCGCCCGCTCCATTGATAGACAGCGGGTTGTCCGCCAAAACAATTCCTGCTCCTGCGAGCAGCAACGTGGCTACTAGCAATCCGGTGATGCATTTCATACGTTTTCTCCGTCTTTGTCCTCGACTCAACTTGCGATGCAGGAGTGTCTCCTATCCGTGTTACAGCATTGTTACAAGCGATTCAGCATCTGTTGACACCGCGACTCTGGCCTCGTCCCTAAGAGGCTGCATTGTCAGTCAGCTACAGCAGGTCAAGGAATCGGTTTGATGTCGCGCAAGAAAAAGGGGCAACCCCCCAAGGGAGTTGCCCTCTGACCGCAGAAAGAAGTGCCATCGCGGAGCTTGCTCCCTAGACTCTCCCCCGCGGAGCCCAGCCGAGGCTCACCAAAGAAGCTTCAAACCGAATTGCACCTGGCGCGAGGTGGTGGACGTACTGGTGATCGCTCCAGCCGTGCCAGACAAACCGGACGGGTTCGCGGCGGTGGGCGGCGTGAAGACGATCAGGTTTGGCGTATTGAAATTTGCGCGGCCGAGCAGGTTGAAGATTTCGGCGCGGAACTGCAGGCTGAGGCGCTCGCGGATTTTCGTGTCTTTCAGGACCGAGAAATCCCACGTGGCGAGGCCCGGGCTGATGTACGTGTCTCTGCCCAGATTGCCCTCAAAACCGCTGGTGGAGGGCGGGGCGATGAATGCGTTTGGATTGAACCACTGGCTGGGGTTGCCGGTGACGACCGAGCCCGTGAAAGCGGGGTTCAAGAAGGGTCTCACAGGATTCCGGGTGTCGCCGGTGTTCGATGGGTTGTAGCTCAGCTGCGGCGTGAACGGGAACCCGGCTTGCGCGGTGATGATGCTCGAGAGTGACCAGCCGGAGACCAAGCCGCCGCGCCAACCGTCGAAATCGCTGGCGAATTGCTGGCCCCGGCCAAACGGCAGGGCGTAGATCACGTTGATTACACCAATGTGCCTGGCGTCGAAGGTTGCCAGCCCTTTATCCGAAGCGAGATTGAGCGGATTCGATGCCAGTCCGGGGGCATTGCCCGCGGTGGTTTGGTTCAGAGAATCGCCGTCGTCGAGAGTTTTCGAGAAAGTGTAGACGCCCCGCAGCGTGAGGCCGTGGCTGAATCGGCGCCGCACGTCCACTTGCAGTGCGTGGTAGGAGCTGACGCCCTCCGAGAACCATGTCCACGTGTTCGCAATGGCCGGATTCGCTTTCGGCGCGCCTGCTGGAATGTAATAGGTTCCGGCGGGAACCGCGGCGCCTGCCAGGGGCGAACCGATGGGGAAACCGATGTTGGGAGAATTCGTGGCGGTCGTGGGTTTGCTGGGGTCCCAGGTGGGATAGACAGCTGGGCAAGGAGACGCCGGGCAGATCACCGGGATCGATTCGTTGCCGTCAATGCCGATCAGTTCGTGGTAGCCATGAGAGCCTACGTAACCGATGGTCAGCGCGGTGCTCGGCGAGAGCTCCCGCTCGACGCGCAGGGACCAGGAAATGAGCGTGGGAGTTCGCATGTCGGGCTGGACTCCGCCGGGCACCAGCTTGGCGCCGGCAGGTACCGGGTCGGCGGGATTCAGCGGAAGCTTCGCGACCGGCAAGGCCGCGATGCTGTAGACCGGATTGAACGGCGCGTTTTGATCGGCGCGATAGCCGAGCGCGTCCTGGAGATCGTTGTACATGCCGAAGCCCGCGCGTATGACCGTTTTGTGATCGATGGGGCTCCAAGCTACGCCGACGCGCGGCTGGGGCAGAAGCTTTGCCTGGTTTTGAATGAACAGCGCGTTCCCGACGTTGGGCTGGGAGGAAATCACTCCGCCGACGAAGTTGTAGTTGGCGGCGCGGCTGTGAGCTTCGTTCCAGCCGGTCGAAGCTTCAGCGCGAAGACCCAGTGATAGCGTGAGCTTGGGACTCAGGCGGACGACATCCTCGGCATGGAACGCACCAAACACGGAGCGCCAGTTCATCTCAGTCGGTGTCGGATCGTACAGAAAGGTATTGACGGTGCCGCCCAGGAACTGCGCCAGGCTGGAGAACGTCGCCTGTCCGTACTGGCTGAGCGCGATAGTTTCGTTGGACTGGAATTGCTGGATCCACGCTCCGAAGCTCACCTGGTGCTGGCCGTGCCTCAGCGTCACGCGATCTTCATACGTATAAATGTTTCGCGCGATCGTCAAGTTGCTGCCGTTATTGCTTCCTGCCAAACCGATGGACGCTTGCGGGTTGGATGCCGCGCTGCCCCCCACTACCGCCGCGCCGACCGGAAGGCCCGAGAGAAACCCGGGGACGCTTGCTGCGGGAGTGCCTGGCGTAGGTTCTCCGGTAAAGAAATAGCCCGCGCGGGAATAGCCGATGCGCGCGGTATTCAACAATGATGGCGAGAAGACGTGCGTTTCTTCCAGGCTCAGCACCTGTTCGCGAAGGTTGAGAATGTCGGAGCTGTAAGGATTGACAGGCGTGGCGGTGACGTCGCCGCCGTCGTCGATGGTATAGATGCCGGACAGCGAATCCTTTTGCGAAAAGATGTGATCGACGCGTACGGTACCGAAATCTTCACGGATGGTTTGCAGCGGACTGCTGAAAACTTCGGCGATGCCGTTGAAGTCGGGCGCGCCCGAGGGAGCTGTGGGCCACAGATTCAACAGCGGCTGCACACTGGGAACGGCGGCGGCGCGGGAAGCACCGTCAGGAACGAACGCGGCTGAAGTTTGGTGCAGATTTTGGCGGAAGCCCTCGTAGTTGGCGAATAAGAAGGTCTTGTCGTGCTGGAGCGGCCCGCCGATGGAGGCGCCGAACTGGTTGCGCTGAAAGGGCGGAGCGGAGCCCTGGTCGAAGAAATTGGGCGCATCGAGGGCACTGTTCCGCAGGAATTCGAATGCGCTGCCGTGCCATCGGTTGCTGCCTGACTGAGTGACGATAACGACCTGTCCGCCGGGGTGCTTGCCGAATTCGGCGCTATAGGAATCGCGTTGCACATTGAATTCCCGTACCGCGTCAACGCCGAGAAGCACCCCACTGGCGCCGCCCGGCTGCATATTGTTCTCGGCGGCGCCCGTGTATTCCACACCATTGAGCAGAAACATATTTTGCTGAGGACGATTGCCGGAGACCGCGAAATTGTTGGCGGTCGTGGAATTGGAGATGCCCGTGCCTCCGGTTTTCTGCGACGTGAAATTGACGATGCCAGGATTGAGGGTCAGCAGTAGGTCGTAGCTGCGCCCATTCAGGGGAAGTTCCTTTATGACACGCTCTCCCACCAGGCCACTGATGTCGACGGTCGAGGTGTTTACGATCGGAGCGTCACCCCGTACGGTCACTTCCGCCTTCACGGCGCTCACTTGCAAGCGCAGATCGACGCTGGCTTCCTGGTTTACCACCAGCTGGATGCCAGTGCGGACGGTGTCTTGAAATCCGGCCTTGGAAACGGTGATCTCGTATTCACCTACCGGGAGCGACAAAACAAGATAGCGGCCAACGCCGTCGGTCGCACCGTCGCGGGTGGCTCCGGTCTCGAGACTCTGGGTCTTCACGGAGGCCGCGGGCACCGGCGCCCCCGAAGCGTCGGTGACGATACCGGTGATGCTGGCGGCCACTTGGGCGCGGGCCGGCGTCCAACACGCCAGCGCCAAGAGCGCCACAACCGCAAACCGGCACAGCAAACCGCTGATCGCGGTTGCGCACTGAGGATTTGACAGGAGAGACTTCGGCGAAGAAACTGGAACGCGATTCGTATTCATTTGGGAGCTCCCGGAAAAATTCCACAGGCGTGCGGGCCACCCCGGCCTGACATGCCGTGACTGATCAGACGTGTTAATTCAATATGGTTCGTATCGTTATGTCAAACCGACTTAATCCGGATAGAGTATGGACGGATTTGTGCGGATGAGACGCCTCGGAGAGCCGCTCAGACAAGGGCGGCGAACGAATTCGCGCGAATAGCTTGGGCGTTTTGGTACCAGGTCGGAGAGCATCCCTTGACGGCGGCCGCGCTCTCCAATATCGTCAGTTGATGGCATCGCTGTCTGCCATAGCGAGACTTCAGGCCAACCGGGGCACCCTGTCCTGGCGCAGAGCCGTTTGCCTGCTGCTGGCGGTGTTTTTCCTTTACAACCCGTTCGTTACGATCTCCATGGCCTCGGGCCCGTCCGAGGTTGTACGCCACCCGGTCAGTTATCGTTCGACGATCGTTTCCAGCGAACTGGGTTGCGGCACAGTTCAACACACCAAACTGGGCGTTGCGTCGCTGAAGGTTCTGGTGGCCATCGAAAAAGTCCTTCTCCAGGAAAAGGACGATATTCGACCATTACCCGCGGACGATGCAGTTCGTGCCGTGACGCAGGACGTTCAACGCCCGCGCCAAGGCTGCTGATCTACAACAGAGGTCGCCCGTCAGAGGTTGGCGGACCTGCGTAACAATTTGGCGCGCGACGTTCGCACATCCTGGGAACAGACCAATCAAGCCTACGAACGACTCTCGGTCACTCGACAGCTTCGAGAGCAGGCTGATCTCGCGCTCGACCTCGCGCAGCAGCGGTATAGCCTTGGTCTCGGCTCTATCGTGGAGTTCACACAAGCGGAATTAGGCAAAACCGAAGCGGACATCGCCGACACCGACGCTACGTACCAATATCGCTTGACCCAAATTGTGCTCGCCTATACGATTGCCGCGCCGAAGTAGGCACCTCCCAAGGGGCAGAAGCAAAGTTTTCCGGGGAAATCCAGAATGACTTGGCCCTTCCAAGAACATTTTGGCGCCAAAGCCGGCGCGATTACCTCGCTTCGGTTCCCATGTCGTCCTTACCGTTATTGAAGCTCCGTCCGTTTCAGTAACTCCAAATTACTCAACCACATGCGTTCGGCCAAAAGTCTTTGTTACAGGATATTCACATTTGGTTGACGTAACCGTAAGACGCACCCTTTACCTTCTGCCGCGGGGTGGTTCGCATACTCACCGGTTTCTAAGTCGAATTTTGAAGCAAAGAGAGAGGCAATGAAAAAACTTGCAGCACTAACACTGTCATTTTTTCTGACTTCCGGGATGGCGCTCGCCGATTCACCAAAAGACGCCGATCCGCAGCCCGCGAAGCCCGCTCAGCCTGCCAAGCCGAAAGCGGCCAAGAAGGCTGAGAAAACGGACGCGAATTTCGCCGCGGAACTCGAAGCGCTCCGCCAAGCGATGCAGGCTCAGCAGGAACAACTCCAGATGCTGAAAGAAGAGCTGAGCAAGCGCGACCGCCAAATCGACGAAGCCCGTGAAGAAGCGGCCGCCGCCAACGCCCGCGCGACCGAAGCCTCCACCAAGGCCACGGAAGCCGTCAAGACCACGGCCGAAGTGAAAGCCACGGAGGCCACGCTGACCTCGCACGTCAGCGATCTCGCGGTGAGTAACGACGCGCTCAAGACCAGCGTGGCGACCGTTGCAACCACCTCCACCAATTCCAACGGCCAAGGTGGATCCGGCGACGAAGGTCCTGCGTCGATCAAATACAAAGGGATCACCCTTACGCCAGGCGGATTCGTCGCGGCGGAAACCGTCACGCGAACTCGCGCGACCAGCGGCGACATCAACACGCCTTTTACCGGCATCCCCTTCACAGCCGCCGACTTGGCGCACACCACCGAGACCAACTTTACCGGCCGGCAAAGCCGCCTTTCCCTGTTGGCGGAAAGCAAGTTCGGAAGCGTCACCACCGCCGGCTACTACGAAGCTGACTTCCTCGGTGCCGGCACGACGTCGAACAATCGCCAGAGCAACAGCTACGTCTTTCGCCAGCGCCAAGTGTTCGCGTCAGCGCTGTTCGCCAGCGGCTTTTACGTCAGCGCCGGCCAGATGTGGACGTTGGCAACCGAAGACAAGAAGGGCGAGTTCAATCGCGTGGAAGACTTGCCGCTGGTGATCGATCCACAATACGTGGTGGGCTTCACTTGGGCCCGTCAATACGGTGCCCGCTTCGTAAAGGACTTCGGCGGCAAATTCTCCTTGGGCGCCTCCATAGAAGCCCCCCAGGCCACGATTGGCGGCCGCGGCTTCTCCGCCGTTACCACCATCAACTCGGCCGCTGCGCCCGCCACGATCGTTACTTCCGGCGCCACGACAGCTACCACCGGGAATTTTTTCATCAACGCTCCTGGCGCTGGCGGAGGCCTCTATAACGCCTTTGACGCCAACGGCTACACCGTCAACAAGGCTCCGGACTTGATCTTCAAGGCCACTGCCGACAAGTTTGGTCACTACGAGCTTTTCGGAATCGCCAGCTTCTTCCGCGACCGCGTCTATCCTTGCGGCGTGGTCGGCACGACCACGGGCGATACCGTTAAGGGAACCACCGTGCTCACCGGAGCCTGCGCATCGGCGACACCGACCGTAGTGAGCAGTTTCGGAGCCTACAACAGCAGCGCTACTGGCGGTGGCGTCGGCGCGAGTGCTCTGTGGTCCCTCCACAAGAAAGTGGACTTCGGTCTTAAAGCCGTCGCCGGCGATGGTATCGGCCGCTATGGCAGCGCACAGCTCGCGGATGCCACGGCACGTCCCAATGGGTCGCTCGCGCTTATCCGTACCGCTCACGGCCTGGCAAGGCTTGAATGGCACGCCAATCCTAAACTCGACGTCTACGCCTATTGGGGTATGGAATACGCCTGGCGTGCAGGCTACTCGGGCTACCAGGCAGTCACGGTCACCAAGACCACCGCGATTCCCGCAACCAGCACCACGACTGGCGGTGTGACCGTAACAACCCCCGCGATTCCGGCCACCACGAAAACCGCGATCTCCGTGACGGGTATCGGTGGGTACGCCAACGTTGCCGCCAACAACACCGGCTGCGCCACGGAAGGCGTGCCAATCAATGACTTCAACCCGTCGTCCGGCGCAAATTGCGCTGGCGACATCCGCAGCATCCAGGAAGCTACTCTCGGCTTCTGGTACAGGTTCTACCAGGGCTCGAAGGGCCGGATGCAGTTCGGCATCCAGTACTCTTACCTAGACAAAAACGCGTGGTCCGGTAACGGCGGTGTGGCAGCTGGCGCCCCGGCTATCTCGCCCAAGGGCAACGACAACATGATCTTCACTTCCTTCCGCTACTACATTCCCTAGTCGCGGCAGCAACCTAACCGCCGTCCTGATGTCGGGACGGAAAAGGGCAGCTCCCCAAGGAGCTGCCCTTTTTTTCGTCATAGCCGGAGGTTGGCGAATGATTGCAGCACTTCGCGTCGAAGTTACCGAGATCGAGTTTGAGTAGCAGACATTCTTCGGTAGGCTCAAAAGCCCTTGGTGGCCAGTAAGACTCCCCCGCCATTTTTCGTAAGTGCGGATTCTAAAGGACTTTAAGTTCAACTAATTTGTAAGTGCGGATCCTAAAGGAGTTACGGGCGCGTTTTTTGCAAGTGCGGATTCTAAAAAGTTTAGAGCGAAGCCGCAAAGCGCCCGCTTCCCTTCAAGACTCAGGGTAAACGCAAAGCGGCCGCTACAACCGACACGTCCCTTACCCGCGGCGGAGCAAAGTCCACCTTGCTCAGCGAAGGCGGGTGGGGATGGACGGATTCTTCGGGAGTATTGCGAGCGAGGTCGCTAGGGTGCAGAAGAGCTCGAAGGAAGGCGTGGCGGGCAGGCATGATGGCGAGGCACGACCGTACAGCGGCGAAATAACCTCCCCATTATACCATAGCGCCACCTATTGTCAAGTGGTAATACATAAGTGATTTGACTGCTATGGGATAGCGCGGTGAAAAGGCGTCGAAGGGGTCGTCTTGGCAAATCGAAGTCGGGATGGTTGCGCCGGGCGTTGAAGCGGACACAGACAGGAGTGTCTGTGCTACTTGAGATTGGAGGGAGGAAAAGTCGAAATTTCACACTCGAATGATGGCCGACTGCGCAGCTTCGACGCGCGCAGACCCTGGGCGGGAGCACCGCTCACACAAGCGTGCTCCCTCCAGCATCGCGAAAGCGTCACTCAGAAGTGATAGTTCAGTTCGGCGTATCCGAGCGCGCCGTTGCTGTTCACGGGAAATATGGATTTGATTACGTCTCCGCCGACCGCGTATCCAAAATACAGCGTGAAGGAGACTCCGTAACGCCACTTGTAGTCACCGCTTATGTCGTAGAGCGTGGCGAGGCTGGTGTGGCCATTCGATGGACGTCCTTGAAAACCGAACGTCCATGGCTGGTAGGCGCCACCGCCGGAATACCACAGGTCCTTGCTGCTCGCTAGCCACAGACCGTGAACATCGCTCCGGATTACCAAGCGCTTGCCGGGACGCAGCATCACCTCTCCAAAAAGGTCGCGATTATTCATCGAGTTGAAAAACGGGAAGCGAGCATAAAGACGCGGGGTGGGCAACACCGCAAAAAACGTGCCGTGGGTCCCGTCGGTGGGGTTTCCGTCGCCGCTCGAGTAATCGTAACCCCCGCGAAACCAGGGACGAACCTTCTCACCGAACTTGGGCTGGAAGCCGGCTTCAATCACCCCCGCGCCAGCACGTTGCGTCAGAACCCCCCAGCGACCGGACTGCAGCGCTCCCCATCCCAGAAGGTCAAACGTTCCTGCGCTAGTCGGCGTGGCCATGATGAAGTGCCCGCCGTAGGTTCCGATGTCGATTCCGCCGTGCAGGTCCGCGGCCTTGGCAGCAGCCGACCGATTGTCGGTCTTCAGAACTCCGCGATCGTCATTGTAATAAATCCCGAACGCGCGCCACTCGGCGTGGCTGGATCCAAGTTCAGCCTCACGCGTCAAAGCCACATAGGTTACCGGGGTCTTTACCCAGCCCCATCCGTCCACCTGAAATACACCGCGATCGGGGATGGCGCTGACCGCAGTCAAATTCCACGGACCGTTCGAATAGGCATAGTGCAAACCATCCAAACTGCGCATCACGTCGGAATAACCGAAGTTACCCAGAAGACGCTGTCCGATCCGATCGCTCTTAAGCCATGCCAGCGTCGGGTCCTTGGGTTTCACTTCGCTGCCGTCCGTAAATTCAAAGCGCCCGGCGCGCAGGCTGGAATGATCCCATTTGTATCGAAAGAAGACCTGCTTTGGAAAAATAAACGCCGTATTCTGACTGTTGTCGTTTGCGGCGTAGTAAGAGCCCCCGAGCCCCAATTGCCCTTGGGGTGCGGGCCGCACTGCTCCGTCGGGGATGCCGAGCAGGACCGGCACCTCAAACTCAATGTTCCAGTCATAGTTCTGGCGCTTTTGCGAAATTCCAAAACGGATTTGTGTGCCGGAAAACCCGTAGAGATTCTGACCCGTCGTGGGCTCGAAAAAATTCCAGGCTTCATAGCGCTCGCGGATGTTGCCGGAGAAGGTTACCCCGCCGATTTCGATGGGGGCCGGATCGGATTGCGCCATCGCCGGAATGCAGATACCCAGCGCCAGCGCGCCGCCAGTCAAGAATCGCTTCAATGTAAGACCAAGCTTCATAGGTTATGCGCTCCCCAAAAAGTCACACTTGTAGAATGAACGTCGACAAAGCTCGACGCACCGAAGCACTTACTTGGGCACTGCTCGACTAGCTACTCAATTAGGGGTGTGCCGAATCCATCGGCAAGCGTTCGCAAATCTTATTCCATCACAATGGGAAGGCAATAATGCGAATGTATTAGGTAGCACAGCATCGATTGCAGCGAGAAGCCCGGTCGTGAAGCCGCCGCAGGTTTTCCTTCGCGGACGAGTTAAGGTTTCGAGCGGCGGGCCCTTCGAAAGCTCAGGGTAAACCCTTCGTTCCTCAGGGTAAACGAGAGTGCCTGTGCAACTCAGAGAGAGGGGGGAGAAGGGACCGGAGCCAGGGGTGCACCGGTCCCCGTGGTAGGACCTTAAGTGAAGATCAAGCGCGCTGAGTATCGCATGCGGGCGTCACGTTGGGATGAAGGCCGTGTGAATTCTCCGTAACCTTCGCTGGATGGGTTTCGGTGTCCGGCGTCTGCTCCGCGTGGACGGTCAGGCCCCGTCCGTGGCGTACGTCCAAGCCGCGCACCCAGAAAATAATGTCCTCGGCGATGTTCGTGGCGTGATCCGCGATACGCTCCAGATGGCGCGTCGCAAGAATGAACTGCAGGCCGGGGCTGACGGCCGCGGGTTCCTGGGTCATGCTCTGGAGGAGGCGCTCGAAAATGCGGTCGCGGTATTGATCGACCACGTCGTCGCTCTCCAGAACCTGGGTGGCCATCTCCACGTTGCGAAAAATCAGCGCGCCAAGACTCCTGCTGACCATCGCGCGGACCGCGGAAGCCATCGGGGCGAGTTCCTCGGGCAGTTCGGCGCTCGGGAGTTCGCGCAACGAAATGACGCGTTCCGCGACGTTCACGGCGATGTCACCAATGCGCTCCAGATCGTTCGTGATCTTGAGCGCCGCCACAATCAGCCGCATTTCGTCATCGGAAAACGACCCGCGGCGCAGCAAACGAATGGCGTGCTCGTCGATCACAATCTCCATCTCGTTGATGCGCGGCTCCAACAGAAACACTTCGCCGGGCAGCGATGAGGTCGCGGCATTATCGAGTCCGACCAGCGAATCCAGCGCCCGGTTCATGGCCCCTTCCACGGTGCGCGCCATGGAAACGAGATAGTTCATCAACGTGTCGTAGAGCACCGTCTCCGTTAGTCCCGCGCCGGTTGTCATGGTTGGTTTGTCCTCCGAGCGGGCGTCACTGCACACCCCCACTCGTAAGTGCAATGCTCCCGCGCGGCGGGTTACGCCATATTCAAAGTGGTGTGAATAATTGAAAACAGGTGGGAATCGAACCCCTACGCCCCATTGATGACACGTAAGTTGCTGATTTCTTTAGTCGATCAAACCGTCAGAATCTCTGCATCGAGGTACACGCCGGGTACACCCGATATAGACCCATACGATCGAAATGGTTTCCCCGCGGTCGGATACCAGCACGCCGTTGCTGCTTTGTCTGGGTAAAATCACTTGATGTCCGGTAATCCGCGTTCTCAGGCATATGGACAAACGTCAGAGTCCGCCGTCATTCGGCCCGATGTCTCAGGGAATTCTCAGGCGGTTTTGCGTTGATTCACTGCACCCAATGAAAGCCGCTACTGACGAGTTCGAACTTGTCGCGGTCAAAAAGATGGAGCTGCAAGTGAAGGTTGTGCTTGTTGATGTCGCCATCCAGAACCAACTGATCCGCAGACGGACGTTCGAAAGTGAGGTGAGCATTCCACTCTTTGCGGCCGGGACTGGGGTCGGTGAGCGTTAGAGTTTTGTCGTGAACGTCGATCGAGGTACGGTAATAAACAAAAGAGTCATCCGGGCGTTGAAAGGCCACGGCACCCCCATGGGCGTCGATGTTGAGCTCCCAGACGATGCCGGAATCAAAGATCACGCGGCGAAAGCGATCGTGGTCCGTCAGAAGAGGGGGCCGGACCTGGCCGTCCAGAGAGAATTGCTCTACATCCCAGATGCCGTAAAGCGCGGGCTTCGAAGTGATACTTCCACGGACGAGCCACTCATTCTCCCAAGCGTCGTACGCAGTTGCTCCCACAAGGTAGATAGCCACAACGACCTGGATGGCCATCGCCACGCGGTTGGCGCGGCTAGTGCGGAAGAGTTGGGGCTGCGGGGCAGGCAGAGTGCCGCGATTCAAGAGAAAAACGTTCGCTAGGCGGAGAAGCTCGGGGGCAACCAAAAACACAGCGAGAAGAATGAAATTAAAGACCTCTAGTTTATTCGCTACGTTGTAGCTCATGTCGATCACGAAGACATTCGCCAAGTCCGCAAGGCAAATCAGCGCACCCAGCGTTACTGTGCGAGGAATGAGCAGCAGGATACCGCCCAGCACTTCCGCGCATCCCGCGAAAATTTCATACGCAGGCGCAGCACCCATATAGGTCCAGAGAACTTGAATCTGCAAGAAGTGGCCGAAAGGCCTAACTAGTTCAAACAGATTCGGATAAGGCATTTGCGCAGGGATGACTTTGAATACTCCGTAAGCGAACATCAGCGCGGCCAGAACAAAACGAATGACGAGCCGGAACCATTTGTGTAACGTGACGTAATTTGTGCGCCGGCGATCCACAAACGACCAGATCCCTGCAGCAATTACAGAGATGACCAGAAAGCAGAACCCTTGCACCCAGAAGAAGCTCCCGTCGTACCCCACGCCATGATCTGGAGGAGCAGTCATATGAAAAATATGCGCTCCCGCCCAGAACACGATCTCGCGCATGGGCCACACTCCTCCTAGGGCAAGAGGAAAGAAGCGTTTAAGAAACAGCAAATACTGAAGCCATATCGGGCAGAAATAAAGCACGAACAGACCCAAGTAGACGAAGCAGAAGCGGAAAGCGATGCGCGTGGGAGCATTCCAGCGCGGAGCCGGTGCTTGCTCCACTTCTTCAACTTGGTTCTGAGTTCTCATCTGAGCCCTCAGCGAGAAGAATTACTGCCGGTGCCAGCCCGACCTTATTGGATTTGCCCGCGAGTATACCCCCTCTCCATTCGAAAGCAAAAACTCAGCGCCAAACCCTGGGTTGGCTGTGTCCGCCGTTTCCAGCTGCGTGCCCGTCTAGGTTCACCATGGCGTCCTCGGCTCTCCCCCCTCGCAGACCCCACCGTGCAGATTTACCGCAGCGGGTTCCTCAAACGTGACTCCCCGCACCACTCCAAGAATGCTGGATACGCGGTATCAACAATGGGTGTGACCGTAGGATGGCTGCATATTTCTCCCAGATCATCCCGTTTCCACGAGTGCGCCGGCTGAGCCACTTTCGCCAGATATGTCGGACCTCCCGAAAGAACCGGCAGAGACTCTGGTAGTTCGTCGGTCGTCCGTAATACTGGTAGTGGCCCCGGAGTTTGGCATTGAGGGTTTTCTGCTGCTCCTCCACAGGCATGTGGCGGTTCTCCTGGCACCATTCAGCTATCGCCGTCAGGCCCCGTCGAAACCGTTTCTTCATCGTTCTCACATGCACGGTGAATTTCCCTCTCCGGCTGCGGGCACAGACGTGTGTGTAGCCAAGGAAATCAAACGTGGCAGGTTTCTTCCCCTGTCTCTTCGCTTTCTCCTCTGCATACCGTCCGAACTCTAACAGCCGCGTCTTTTCCGGGTGGATCGTCAAACCGTATTTCGCGAATCGCTTCGGTAAGACCTCCATCACCCTTTCTGCGTCCTCCTTGTATTGGAAGCACAGCACGGCATCATCGGCGAAGCGAATCTCATGAGCGGCGCCCCTTAGTCGGGGCTTCACTGCGTTCTCGAACCATTCATCGAGCACGTAGTGCAGGTAAATATTGGCCAAGAGCGGACTGATCGTCTGTCCTTGTCCCGTACCTGTTTCGCTCACGAGCAGCCTGCCTTCTTCAATGACGCCAACCTGTATCCACTTCCGTATCAATCGAAGTACGCTTCTGTCGCGGACTCGCTTCTCGATCATTCCCATGAGTTGTTTCCGCACGATGGAGTCGAAGTACGCGGTAACATCAATTTCCAGGACCCATCCCGTGGGTCGAGTGCAGATGACCCGCCCCACTTCGTCCAACGCTTGATGCTGCCCTCTTCCGGGTCGGAACCCGTACGAGCAGTCGAGAAAATCCTGCTCATAAATGGCATTCAGTATTTCGACCATCGCCTTCTGCACGATCTTATCCTCCAGGGCGGGAATCGAGATTGGTCTCTGCTTCCCGTTTTCCTTGGGGATATAGACTCGGCGCAACGGTTGGGCCTGATACTTGCCATTCTTGAGCCTCTTATGGAGAGTTTGGATGTTTCTCGCGGCGTCCCGTTCGTATTCCTCGTACGTGACGCCATCCACTCCCGCGCTGGCTTTCTTTCGTAGTCCTCGAAATGCCGCATACAACGCTTCGGGCGTGATCATGTGAGCGATCGAGTAGAATTGTCGTCTTGCATCCTCCTTGGCTAGTTCGGTTAGTCTGTCGATTTGTGTGGACATAGTTGCTCGAGTTCTGTGTCTCGCCTATGTTTCCTGCAACAGATACGTCACCTTGTTTCCCCCTTCCCTCCAGTGGATACCGTGGCCGCTCCTTTCGGAAGCCCTGCGGTTCTCCACCTTCACAGGTACTACGGGGTCGTAAGACTGCTCTTCCATCCATCCTCGGTCGCCTACGGTCTCCCTTGGCAGCCGTCTTACCACTCTTGCGAGCGGAGATGGGGAGCTCTCCTGGGTTCATGGGAAATCCCTTTGGAAACATGCCCTGAGCTAGCGACTCCGGCGATCCCGGGCCGCCCATTGCGATTGCGGTCGTACCCGGATGCTGCCTTCCGCTGCTGAGACGGCGTCGGCATCGCAACGTTGTGAGATTTCGGAGCTGAAACCTTCACGGCCTGCTTCCTTGCTGTGTACGCTTCGCACCCACCAGTCGCCCGGTGAATGGCAACACTCGCTACCGGCCTGCTCGCTAGCTTTGACCGGACGGGGCTTTCACCCGTTGGATCTCCTTAAATGGTTTCCCCTACTTCGTTACTGGTTCCTCCATTTCCACGCTTATCCCAGCGCGACTCAGCGTTCACTTACGTTACGGCCTGCATGCCCGCCAAGTCGCCTAGCGACTCTCTGCACCAGAGGCTTCAGCAATCTCGTTGCCTCCATTGCTGCTCTGATTGCTACCGGGTGGAGCGAACCAGTTCCCGGGCGGGTTACTCCCGCTGTGGACCACCACCTTTCACGGCGCACCCGGTTCCGCGTTTACCAGACTTGACCAGATTTTTGAACGCCGCTGAGTGCGAAGTGTGCGCAAACTAGGGATTCCCCTAGTTGCTTAGGAACGGGGCCAAGTCTAAAAAGTTAAGCACAGATCGCCGAACTCGGGGAACCCCCCCCCAACACCCCAAATGTTCCCCGAGTCCTCGCGCGAGGGTGGATGTGTGTACCGTCCGAACAGGCTGATGCTACGAGGGAGCCGTGATGCAGGGTAAAGCGGGAGTTGATCAGAAGGCTTCAGATGCTGAGTTGATCGCCTTGCTATGTAAGACGCAGGCAGAGATAGACGTACACGGGGAGTTGAATGAATTGAATCTCCTCTTGCATGACTTTGCGAGGGAACTACTGAAGCAGCGTTTGCAACTATGAAGCACGGCGTCCGACTGCGCCTGGGCACTCGTCCGGTAACCACGTTAATCAATCAGTTGTAGACTCTGATGAATCTCCCATGCCCTAGGAGACTTAATTTGCTGTTTACTGGCTTAACGACGACATTTCTAAAGGAATTTCTCTTCGATCTTTGGCTCACCTCTCCTTTGCTGTTGAGTCTGGCCGCCGTGGTTACAGTGCTGGGACAAGTGGCCGGAAAGAAGGAAGGATGGTCGCCATTCGACAGTTTCTACTGGTCGTTCATTACCGCAACAACTGTTGGATACGGCGACATGCGGCCTACAAAAAGATCGGCGAAGATTCTTGCTATCGCAATCGCGCTGACCGGGTTGACGTTTACCGGTATTCTAGTCGCAGTAGCCGTTCACGCGGGCGCCGGCGCTCTCGCGGCACACGATGCCACCACGATGAAGCCTCGCTGATTACCAGGTAGAGCCAACGCCGCAGTATACATTTCCCAACACGGCGGGCGCGTCGCAAGTGCCCGATAGATACTCCCGATTTGTCGGGTTAGCGGACAAGTGCTTTTGACTTACGCTGACCTATTTGCTTGGCATGCGCTCGCACGTAGTGGAACCGGATCAAATAAATATTCTCACCTCGACCGTGTTTCGCGACTTTGAGCAGGTCCAAAACGCCAAGGAATCCGGACTCGCGCGCCAGTTCAGGAGTAATATCTGGAAACCCTATCGGTTGAATCGAATCGACCTCAATCTCGCCTTCCTCCATACGGTACCGCGCGCCTATTCTGACGTGAGGACGCGTCCAGATTCGCACAGTGCAAGTGATTTCTCCGCGACGTACTCCCTCGCGAAGTCGTTTGGTGAACGTCATGAATGGAGTTTACGAAAATACTTCATCGTTGGCTAAGTCCCGGTTAGTCGCATAACCGGACATTGGGGTCACTTGTCCGGCAGCCGCGTATGTCAGGATCTGACTCCGTTGAGTCACGTGCGAACGGTCGCAAATTCAGGGATCGTTCGCGTTCGGTTCAGCCCAACATGGATCCCACCGGCAGGCTGGCCACAGGACAACGCACCTTTCGCAGCACTCGCTCGGATGTGCTCCCGCGCAGGGCATCGAGAAATCCGTCAGGACCATCGGTTGTCATGACGATCAGATCCGCATGAAGTTCCGAGGCGGTTTGCACGATGGCGTCGACCGGTTCACCGGCCTTTGCCACCCTGTTCCAGGTCCAGGCAGTGTCCGTGGGAGTCCTTAGCGAGGGCATTTCGGCGGCGGGTCCGACGTGGAGCAGGGTGACCACGCCAGCCGGCAACTCGAGGTTGCGAATCAGACGCGCAGTGGCCTCCACGCTCGGCTGCGGGCGAGGTTTGGTCGTGACCGGGATCAGGATGTTGCGGATCGAGATCGAGCCGTCGTGTCGCGAGACAAAGCCGTCCACGCCATGAGGGATGAAGAGCGTCATCTGTCCGGCTCTACGCGCGATCGGCTCGCCCACCGACCTCGCCAACCAGCGCATGCGGCCCTCGCGGTGGTGAACTGCCAAGACGATCAGATCTGCGGGATTTTCTGCCAGGAAATGAAGGCAGGCTTCCACGGGATCTTCGCTCTGCCTAATGAATTTGGTGACGTCGATGCCGAGCTGCCCGACAGCGCTCTTGGGACTGTCAGCCGGGATGAGGCCCCATCGCTCGAGCGTCTCGCGAACACCGGGGAAGTCTTGCCATTCGGTGGTGGGACTCGCCTCGATATGAAGCATTGTAAGTTTGGCTTCGACTACCAGGGCAATCCTTAGGGCGTGCGCGAAGGCAACCTCGCTGGCCTGGGAAAAATCTGAGGGATGAAAAATCGATTTGAGTTTGACTTCCTCAAGTATCTTGTTCTGACTCATAACTCACCTTTTGCCTTGTCTTGGTCGCTCAAGAATCGTACGAGTCCCAGACCTTACATATAGGTGATTCCGGGGCGAGGACAACTAGGAGAATCCCCAGAGGTCCCCGGAGCGGCGACCCAAGTCCCGGCCGAGTAGGCCCGGGGAATTTCACCCCGAGCCCCTCACAGAACCGTGCTTGACTGTCTCCAGTCACACGGCTCGTGTCACTCCGTGAAGGTTTGACCTTCCGTTCTAACCACTCGGTTCCTCCTGTTTCCAGTTGACCGTAATTGGTTAGGACGCGAGTGACCTGCCCCCTTCGCTCCACGGGAATTACCCCGCTTCTTCACTACTGTGGGGCAGTCCGACCCTGAAACTTCGCTTCCGTACTCTCACCCTCGTGGTTCTTCCACTTGTGGCTTCTCCGTTTGCATCGAAGTCTCAGGTTCCCACGTTCCGCTCGACCGCCTCTTTGGCAAGCTCAGGCCACCTCTCATGCCGGATGCCGCTCCGCCCGTAAGCAGGTTTCGTCGGAGCTACTCCCGCAGTAACTAACCCCCCGCGGTTTTGACATCGTCTATAACCTTTCGACACTTCAGCAGTGGTTCCCTTGCGGTCCTCTTCTTGCCGGTCACCTGACCTGGTCGTTGCCAGGCCTTTTCCTTCCGCGTTCACGACCATAGCTTTTGACTACAGCCGCCGAAGGTGGTTTGGAACCTGTTCCTGTAAACCGGTTCCGAGGGGCCTACCCTCATCAGTCAAGCAGTTGCGCACTACTCAGCGTTTCCTCCTTTCGTGCTCGTGGCACACGTTAGTCGCGTTACCGGACATCAAGTGGTTTCGGGGCTGGTGCCCGAGGTGGGAGTCGACCATCTACAACGGGGCCTGCGCTACAGCGCCTGAGAACGACCCCCTGCGGCACGACCTGTTCCGCCGCCGGACGAGACTCTTATCGCGGCGCGCTCTGGATCGAACACCGGCACGGAAAAGTTAAACTGCGAACCTTGCCCAATTTCGCTCTCCACCCAGATGCGGCCGCCATGCACTTCCACCAGATGTTTCGCGATAGCCAGGCCCAGCCCGGTTCCTCCGGCCTCGCGGGACCGCGCGGCGTCCACACGGTAGAAGCGCTCGAAAATACGGGACTGGTCCGCTTTGGGAATCCCAATGCCGGTATCGGACACAGTGAAGACGACATCGGCATCGCGAACATCCGCGCTGAGTGTGATTCGCCCTCCCGGTAGCGTGTACTGCGTTGCATTATCCAGCAGGTTCTGCAAAACCTCGGCGAGGCGTCGCCGGTCACCGGCAATATCCGGCAACTCGGCGGACTGGCTCACGTAAACGCGTATATCCTTTTCCGCGGCGCGATGCTGCGCGGTCTCCAGACAGCTCTCGATCAGTTCGGCCACGCTAACCCGGCGGATCTCGAGTTCCAAACGGTCGGCATCCATTTGCGAGAGCTTTAGGAGGTCGTCGGTTAGGCGGGCCAGCCGGCGCGAATGTTCCAGAATGATGCCCAGGAAACGCTCGCGGTTCTGTGGATCGTCGATGGCCCCCGCAAGCAGCGTTTCCGAGAATCCTTGAATGGCCGTGAGCGGCGTCTTGAATTCGTGCGATACGTTGGCGACAAAATCGCGCCGCACGCGTTCGAGCTTACGCAGTTCGGTAATGTCGTGGAGCACCACAACGGCGCCAGAGGTCTCGCCGGCGCGCACGGCGGCCACCGTCGCGGCGAAAAAGTGCTGGCGAAGCGTGCCGGTAACGATCTCCGCCTCCACGCGCGGCTCTCCCGCCAAAACCTGGCGTACCGCTTCAATCAGTTCGGTCTGCCGCACAATCTCCACGAGCGCGCTTCCCGATTTCGGCGGCACATCGAGCTCCAGAATGTCGGCAAACCCCTGATTCGCGAACACCAGGCGCTCCGCGCCATTCACAACCGCGACGCCTTCCACCATGCTTCCCAGAATGGCGGAGGACAGATTGCGCTCTTCGGTCAGCGTGCGGATCGCGCGGTCCATTCGCGCCGCCGTCTGATTCAACGATGCCCCCAGCATCTCCAGGGCGTCGCCGGAACCATCTCCGGGCAGCGCGCGAAAATCTCCTTCCGCAACGCGACGCGAGAATTCCCTCAAACGTTCCACGCGGTCGGAGAACCCCCGCGATACGAGCAGCGCGGCCATCCCAGCCACCAGCAAAATCACCAACGACGCCACCCACAGACTCCGGCGAAACAATCCCAACGCCTGGTCCGCGGTCTCCGCCGGGATCGCAAACCGGAGCACGATTGGCGAACCTCCGGCGACGTCTTGGCGCACCGCGTAGTACAGCAGGTCGCGCTTCATCGTGACGCTGCGGCGTACCGAACGGCCCACGCCCTTTGCCAATGCCTCTTGAATCTCCGGACGATCCGAATGATCTTCCATGCTGCGCGCGTCGGACTGTGAGTCCGCCAGAACTCGGCCGTCGGCACGAATCACAGTGACGCGGGCGCCATCGGAGCCGACTTCGGCGGCCCAGTGATTCAAGCGATCGAGATCTTCAGATAGTGTCGTTCCAAGGGATGGAAATTCCGGCGGGTGAGCCGTAGCGAATCGAGCGATGGTGGCGAGTTGTGCAAATGCGGCGCGCTCGGAATCCCGGTGCAGCGCGCGTTCCGCGAAAAAGTCCACAGCAACGAGCACGCTCACCAGCAGCGCGAAGAACGTCAGAGCGAGTTTCCAGAAAAGGTTACGCCGCACGAGTTTCGAACAAGTACCCTGCGCCGCGTACGGTCTTCAAATGGCTGGGGTTTTCCGGATCGGTCTCGATTTTCTCGCGCAGGCGGCGTACGTATACGTCAACGCTGCGTGGTGTCACGAATCGATCGGTTCCCCAGACGGCATCCAGAAGCTGATCCCGCGTAAAAACGCGGTTCGGGCGCGATGCAAGGTAATAGAGCAGCCGGAATTCGAGCGTGCTCAGTGGAACGGGCTTCCCTAAGTGGCTGACGCGGTACGACGCCGGATCGATCGCCAACTTGCCAACCTCGATCGTCCGCGGCGAATCCGCAGGCGGTTCCGCGCGGCGAAGCAAGGCCTTCACCCGCGCGAGCAACTCCCGCGGACTGAAGGGCTTCGTCACGTAATCGTCAGCGCCCATCTCCAGGCCAACAACGCGGTCGGCCTCTTCGCCGCGCGCCGTAAGCATCAAGATAGGCAAACGATTCAGTGAGTCGTCCCGCCGTACTTCCCGGCAAATATCCAGCCCAGAAAGTTTCGGCAGCATCAAATCGAGAAGCAAAAGATCGGGAGGCGACTTCTTCAGCGAATTCAGGCCGCTGCTGCCATCGAAGGCGGCATTGACCTGAAATCCTTCATTAGCAAGGTTGTAACGCACCAGCTCAACGATGTCTTTGTCGTCTTCAATGATCAGGACACGTTTCATGCAGGTAGCACGTTCCGTCCGCCGGCTTGTCCGAAGTGTACCGTAGGCCGGCGAAATGCGATAGGCATCGGAAGGCGTTCGGTCAGCTGGCACATTGCGTAGCACAGTTGATGGCTTCAGTTTGGGTGGCGCGGGTGACGGAGGGATGTCTCTCATATGAATGAATTGTTAAAGGGCATTTCCAGCTTGCCAGAGATGCCGCCGATTATGCGCCGCAATAATCACAAATGCGGAATAGACGTTATATTGCATGTTCTCAGCGAATGGCGAGTGAATGTTTTCGGCATCGAGCGCCAGCGATCGCGCCGAGGCGAGTTCCTGTTCGAGTTTCTGGCCGACGGATTGGAACGCGGTGAGTATCGCCGCGGGATCTTGTACGCTTACGGGCCTAAACGCCGCTCCCGTGGGCAAACGCAGGCGTGACGGTGGCTCCAGCCAATACTTCAGGAGGCGTGCTTTCCAGTCCCTCCTAAATTCGCCGCGTGAAAGAAGGTTTTTCTGGCGAAGAGTGCGGATCGCTTCCGACAAGCGCGGCAGATAGGCCCGGTTGGTAATGTTCAAGTGCTCGACGCACTCCGCAGGCGACCATCGCTTTTCAGCGGGTCGCTTCAAAAGCTGTGCGGACGTTCGACCATTGAAAAGCGCTTCGGCGCGGGCACGGGTGTCCTGAAGTTCGTGCAGGAGTGTGTCGACCTGTGAGTCAGCATTGGGCACGGTGTTGCTCAGTGCGAGAATTGCGACGTCTATTCTGTCGCGGTGGTAGTAAACGCTAGATTTAGCAAGGTCTTTTGCTCCAGCTCGTGCGCCTTGGCGGATCCCGTCGCGGGGCTCGCGCTCGCTGAGCGTTTCACCGCTCGGACCTTGCGCCCCTTGTCTTGCGCCAACCGCTGGAGTCGCGGCATTACGTAAAAGTGCGCCCCCATGTTGCTGGGCTCTTCCTGCACCCAAACGATCTCATGCGCATTCGGGTGCGCGTCCAGAGCTTCCGCAATCTCCGTCCGCGGCAAAGGATAAAGCTGATCCAGAAAGAAAATCGCCGTGCTCGTATCGTCACGCCGCTTCCGCTCAACCTGCAATTCGTGTCCGACTTTCCCGCTGGCTATCAAAATGCGCTTGGCGTCCTGAATCTCGCGATCCGGGACCAGCGGAAGAAAGCGCGGCGCGGTGAAATCTTCAATGTTCGAACTGGCATCCGGATGCCGCAACATGCTCTTGGGCGTAAACACGATCAGGGGCTTGCGCCACATTCGCCGTGCCTGCCGCCGCAGCATATGAAAATACTGTGCGGCGTTCGAAGGCTGGCAGATCTGCAGATTGTCTTCCGCTGCCAGTTGCAAAAACCTCTCGATACGCGCGCTCGAATGCTCCGGACCCTGCCCCTCATAACCGTGCGGCAACAGCAGCACCAATCCGGTCGGCAGATTCCATTTATCCTCACTCGCACTCAAAAACTGGTCGATGATCACCTGCGCGCCATTCACGAAATCCCCGAACTGCGCCTCCCACAAAACCAGCGCCTCGGGATAATCGCGGCTGAAACCGTACTCAAACCCAACGCAAGCGGCCTCGGAAAGCGGCGAGTTGTGAATCTCGCAAAACCCCTGCCTTCGCGAAAGATGCGAAAGCGTAAGGTAATTGTGCTCGGTCTCGGTATCAATCAAAACCGCGTGCCGCTGATTAAACGTTCCGCGCTGGGTATCCTGCCCAGTCAATCGGATCGGTGTGCCTTCCAAAACGAGTGAAGCAAACGCCAGCGACTCGGCGAATCCATAATCGATCGCGCGCTTGCCGTGCCCCATCTCTGCCCGCTGCTCCAGCAATTTCGCCAGCTTCGGATGCAGATGAAACCCCGCGGGCACACGCACCAATCCGTCGGTCAGCTCTCCCAGTTTTTCCCGCGAAAGCCCGGTATCCACTTCATATTTAGGGTCGTACTTGCCGTGAACGTAGGGATCCCAGTAGCTCGGCAGGGTTCGCAAATGCGGCATCTTCTTCAAGGCCTTCGCCTTGGTTTGCTCTTCCTCGTACTCTTTGCGTACCGCGTCCGCAATCGCCCCGGCATCTATGCCCGTGCGCTCCGCATAAATCTTCCAAAGCGGCGGATGATTTTTGATGCGGTCGTAAGTCAGCGGCTGCGTGATCGTCGGATCATCCACCTCACTGTGGCCATGCCGCCGGTACCCGATAATGTCCACCACCACGTCGCTGCCAAATTTCGCGCGATACTCCGCAGCCAAGCGACCCATGCGCACGACGGCGTCAGGATCCTCTGCGTTCACATGAAACACGGGTACGCTCTGGCGTTTCGCAATATCCGAAGCAAATCGCGAAGAATGCTCCTGCACCGGCGGCGTAGTAAACCCAATCAAATTGTTCACCACGATGTGCACGGTGCCACCCACCGTGTAGCCCTTCAAATCCGCCAGGTTCAGCGTCTCCGCCCAAATCCCCTGCCCAGCAAACGCCGCGTCGCCGTGCATCACAATCGGCCAAACCTTATTCAATGATTGCTGCGACCGGTCCACCACCGGCCCGTCGGCTCCATGCCGCGTCTGCTTGGCCCGAGCGCGTCCCATCGCCACTGGATCGACCGCCTCCAGGTGACTCGGATTCGAAACGATGTGAATATTGATCGACTGCCCGCCCGTGGTGACATAGGTGCCGGTAGCCCCAACGTGGTACTTCACGTCCCCAGCGCCCAAGACACTCCGCGGATCGACATCCTCAAATCCCGACACCACCTCATGCGGCGGCTTGCAAGCCGCGTGCACCATCACGTTCAACCGCCCGCGATGGCTCATCGCAATAATCGAATCCACCGCCCCCGACTCTCCCGCGGTATCCAAGATGGAATCCAGCAAAGGAATCAGAGCGGTAACGCCTTCCAGCGAAAACCGCTTGGTCCCCAGATAGCGCGCCTGCAGAACCTGCTCAAACAGGTCCGCGCGCACCAATCGTTCAAGAATCTTGTGCTCGTCCACATCCGCGGCGGGCTGCTCCAGCCGCTCGGCAATCCACTTCCGCCGCTCGGGCTCGAGCAGATGCATAAACTCCGCACCAACGGTGTGGCAGTAGATGCCCCGTGCCTCGTCGGCAACGGCTCCAGTCAATTCCAGATCAGGATATTTCAGTGGTTTGAGCAGCTTCAGGGGATCAAGGTCAGCTTCCAAATAGCCCCAGCGCCGGAACGCATCAAAAATACGCTCGCGCTCCTCGCTGCTCGCTGCGGTCTTTTTCGGGGTCTTCGCAGCCTTCGCAGGCCGCACTGCTTCCAACGTAGTTCGTTCAGCCATGGCAAATTTACCCCAACTATTTTGCCACAGAATGAAAACCAACGCTTTCTCGGCCCCACCCGAGCATCGTCCGAAATACGATAACACCGCAGAACCCTGGATGAGTCAGACGGAAAATCCGCTTGCAACTTTTCGTCATCCTTAACATCAGAGGTTGGGGAGGTTGCGATGGAACACGAAATGATTCATCCGCCGCGGCCCGCCGGCGAAGCGGCTCCGGTTGGTGGGGAAATGAGCCGCCGCCATTTTGGAAAAACGGCTCTCGCAGCAAGCGCCGGATTCTTATTGCCTCGCACTTCCTTTGGACGAAGAGAGCAGCCCGCGTCGCAGCCCACTCCTTCCACAGTGAAAAACATCGTATTGGTTCACGGGGCGTGGGCCGACGGTTCCAGCTGGAGCCGAGTGATTCCCTTGCTGGAAGCCCAGGGACTTTACGTCACCGCGGTGCAAATTCCTCTTACTTCTCTGGCCGATGACGTCGCAACCACTCGCCGAGCCCTTGCCCGTCAGAACGGGCCAGCCATTCTCGTGGGCCATTCCTACGCTGGCTTCGTCGTAACCGAAGCGGGCAACGCGCCAAACGTCGCCGGGTTGGTCTACGTGTCTTCGTATGGTCCAGACGAAGGTGAGTCACACGACGACCTGGTTAAGCGGTTTCCAGCGCCTCCCGGGGTATCCATCGTCCGTCTTGACGAGGACGGTTTCTTTCCCTCCAGCGAGACAAGTTCGCCGAAATGTTTGCGCAGGATGTGGATCCCGCTCAGGCCGAGATTATGGCCGTGGTTCAGAAGCCGCTCTCCAAGAAGATGTGCTTCGGTGTGCCCGTTACCCAGCCCGCGTGGAAACTTAAGCCTTCTTCGTTTTTGCTTTCAACGAACGACCGCATGGTAAATCCGGACTTACAGCGCTTCATGGCGGAAGGCATGCATGCAAAGGTCGTCTCCGTGCCTTCGAGCCACGCCTCGCTTGTTTCCCATCCTGCGGAAGCCGCCAAGCTGATCGCCGAGTCTGCAGCCCGTATTGCGTGACGCAGGAACGCGAAGCATCCTGGGCGGGCATCGCGAAGCTTCATCCCATCGCACAAGGGCAAAGCGGCGAATGAACGACGTCCGCCTCATTGAGTCATATCGAAGTCACAGAGAACTCATAGCGATCGTACGGCTGCCTCCAGGCTGCGTGCGATTTTATCCGCGGAAGCGCCGTCCGGAACAGTGATCGGCGCACCGATGCGCACGGTAATTTCCCCCAAGCGCGCAAGCCTGCGTTGCTCGCGTCTCATCTTCCACACGCCATCCAGTCGCATCGGTACCACCGGAAGATTCAGGTTCTCCGCCAATAGACCAATGCCACTTTGAAACTTCGCCATCTCCCCAGTCTCGGACTCATTTACCACGCCTTCCGGAAAAACGAGCACGCTGTAGCCGCGATCGACACACTCGCCCGCGTAACGAAAGCTCTCGCGAAATCCCGAAAGCCGAGGCAGCGGAAAACCATTAAATAGCGCGATGAGCAGCCAATAGCCGAGCTGATGAGCGCAGCGCTTCGCGAAGAACCACTCGCCGGGCGGCCGGCGCATTCGTTGCAGCGTCTCTCCGCCCATCGCCGTGACAAGCCGGTGCCGGTAGCGCGGCGGCAACGCGGCAAGGATCAAACTAACATCCGCATGCCGGGTAGTGTGGTTTGACACGACGAGCAACGGCCCACGCAGATCCCGCAGATTTTCGCGCCCAACAATTCTCGGGTGCCCCAGAATCTGTGTCGCGGGCCACACCAGCGTGTAGTACGTCGCGAGGCGGAGCCATCTCACCGGCGCGCGCAGCGACCACCGCGGATACGCATATTCCGCGCGCCGCGCCAACGGCTCCCGCAGCAAGCGTTCCACGTCGCCGACGGTCTTCGCTTCCGCGAACGCGGTCTCGCTCAGCTCCACCTGGTAGCGCTGTTCCAGGGCGCTCATCATTTCCACACGATCGAGCGAGGTCAGATTCAATTCATTCTCGATCGATTCCGAGGTTCTGCCGACCCCTCCAAATTTATGGAGCAAGTTTTCCAAGTCGCCAGAACCAGGGCCAGATGACGCGTGACTTTCGGTGCTGCTTGAGGAGCCGAGAATGCGCATGGCGCCTGCGGCGACGGCCGCAAGTCGCGGCTTCCCTGTCGATGTGCGCGGGAAATCCGCATCCGGCCAGACCACCCAGCGCCGTATGTGTTGGTACTCCGCCAGCGAAGTGTTTGCATTCTCAATCGCCCGCCCTGCGGTGGCCGCGGCATCGCCGTCATCGTTCATCAGCAACACCGCGCAGGGCTCGGCATTCCCGTCGCGTTCGACGGGAATCACGACGCAATCGCGTACGCTTGACTGCCGCTTCACCGCCCCTTCCAAGTCTTCTGGATAGACGTTCAAGCCCGCTGGCGTGACGATGACATTCTTCTTTCTCCCGCGAAAACGCAGATTGCCTTCGGCATCAAGCTCGCCGATATCGCCGGTGCGCAACCATGCGCTTCCGTCGGAAGAGCGCAGCCCGCCTCCTTCCCAGTAGCCGCCAGTCACGTTTTCACCGCGCACCAGAATTTCGCCGTCCTCGGCCAAGCGAAATTCTCGCCCGGGCAAAACTTTGCCGATGCTGCCCCGAGCCGCGCGAAACGGATGATTCAAGCTGATCAGCGAGGCCGTCTCGGTCATCCCGTAGCCCTGGACGACGGCGTACCCGATGCGCCGGAAAAACTCCTCGGTCTCCGGTGAGAGGGCCGCGCCACCCGAAATGAATGCCCAGAATTTCAACCCGAATTGCCGGTGAACGCCGCGGAATCTCCATGCGCGGCGAAGGAATTTCCGGCCATCCGCGGATATATACGTGCGATGAAACCATTCGCTCCGCCCACGCGCCTCCATTTTCCGCAGGATCCCCGCGCGCAGGCCATCGAGCATGCGCGGCACGGCGATAAGCGCCGTCGCACGCTCGCGCCCGACCGTTCGAATAATCTCCGCAGGATTCGCGGATGGTTCAAAAACAATCGTCGCGCCCAGCAGCGGTGGCACGAACAAGGCCATGAATTGCCCAAACACATGGCTTAGCGGCACCAGCGTCACAAAGCGCAGCGGATGAAACCACTTTTCATACTTTCTATAGGGATCGATCCCTCGCTCCAACGGCTCGAGATTCGCCAGAAAATTCCCGTGCGTCAGCACCACCCCGCGCGGCTCCGCCGTAGTCCCGGAGGTAAACAGAATCTGTGCGATGTGAGTTCGCGTGATCGGCTCATCGGAAAGCGTCTCGTAGCCGGCTCTCGACTCCGAAGTCACCGGGTATTTTGAAGTGTCTGCTAAATCCTCCAGATTCAATGTCGGGATTGCGCCCAAGCCAGCTTTTCCTCGTGCCGCGATCACGAGTTTCGTGTCCGTTTCGCATGCAACGCGCGCGGCAAATTCTGTCGTGGCTCCGTCATCGAGCGGCACAGCCACCGCTCCGCAAAGCAAGCATCCCCAGAAAGCCGCCATCCACTCCGCGCTATTCGGCCCCCACAGAATCACGCGCTCCTCGGTGCGAACTCCTCGTTGCTGCAGTACGCCCGCGAAAGCGGCCGCGACGCTTGCTAATTGTGCGTAAGTCCAGCATTCGCGCCGGTATCCGTGCCGTTGCACGATTGCCACATCGCTCGCATATCGTTCGAACTCGGCGAACAAGGAAATGAGATTGGATCTGGGCATTGGTGATGCGACCGACGCACCAGGTACGTCGTATTTGCTTGTCGCTGGTTGGATTCTACGCCCAACGCCCGCAGCTACGCCGCGGCACGCGGCGAGTCTCCTACCGCCAGCTACTCTATGGTTTACGACGGAAGTCGGTGCGAAGCGATGCACGATCCATGCCACCGGCGGCTCCGCCCGCGCATCTTTATCATGGTATCTAGGTAAAAAACGGCAGTCGGTGAATTCGGCGATGTCGGTTACAATATCTACAGGGGGCGCATCGGCTGGGGTTCCCCTATTCCACCAAGGACTTACCTAGGAAATGCCCGTACCTGTTTCGCAAGGCTGGACCGTTGCCACTTACGTCTTGAAGCAGAAGCTCAAAGGCGTTAAGCGGTATCCGTTTGTGCTGATGTTGGAGCCGCTGTTCCGCTGCAACTTGGCTTGCGCGGGTTGCGGCAAGATTCAATATCCCGCGCACATTTTGAAGACGGAACTTTCGCCGGAAGAATGCTTCAAAGCGGTGGACGAGTGCGGCACGCCGATGGTTTCTATCCCTGGCGGCGAGCCGCTGATGCATTCCCAAATCGACAAAATCGTCGAAGGCCTCGTCGCCCGCAAAAAATACATCTATCTCTGCACCAACGCACTGCTGCTGAAAGAAAAACTCCACCTCTTCAAGCCCAGCAAATATCTGACTTTCTCGGTCCACGTAGACGGGCAGCGCGAGCACCACGATTTTTCCGTCTGCCGCGAAGGCGGCTATGACCTAGCGATCGACGGCATCAAGGAAGCCGTCAAGCGGGGCTTCCGCGTCACCACCAACACCACGCTGTTCGACGGTGCCGACCCCAACAGCGTCCGCGCCCACTTCGATGAAATGATGGAGCTCGGCGTCGAAGGCATGATGCTCTCGCCCGGCTACTCCTACGATAAAGCCCCGGATCAAAAGCACTTCCTGGGCCGCGCCCGCACCCGCCGCCTGTTCCGGTCGATTCTCTCCAATCGCAAAAAGAGCTGGAAGTTCAACCAGTCATCGCTCTTCCTCGAATTCCTGATGGGCAAACAGCAATACAAGTGCACGCCGTGGGGCATGCCCACCTACAACGTCTTCGGCTGGCAAAAACCGTGCTACCTGCTCCAAGACGGCTACGCCGACACTTTCCAGGAATTGCTGGACACTACCGAGTGGCAAAATTACGGCACCGAGTCCGGCAATCCCAAATGCGCCAACTGCATGGTGCACAGCGGCTACGAAGCCAGTGCGGTAGACCACACATTCAGCGGATTGCGCGGTCTATGGGCTACCATCAAGTCCGAATTCTCCGGCGCGTACGAAGATCCCGATGCGCTGGCGCTGCTTGAATGAGCCGGTCAAGCCGGTGCACGCCTTCAATCCGCTGGTGCAGATCAGCACGGACAACGCCCAGATGGAAGAGACTCGCGCGTGAGCGCTCCAAGCCACGCCGAACGTCAGGGAACGCTGCAAACGCCGCCATCGATCCAGACAAGCTGGAAGTCGCACCTGGAACCGCTCGCCAGACCGTCGAAGGCTGGATCCCCGAACTCGCGACCGAAGAAGAGCTTCGCTCCGCGCTCGAGCAAGCATTCGATTATCGTGGCGACGTCACCATCACTCGCAAGGATGGCACACAAGTCGAAGGCTACCTTTTCGACCGAATCGCTGGCCCGGCGTTGAGCTCTTCGTTCGTTCGCGTCCTTCCGAAGGATTCGCACCAGCGCGTTAAGATCTCCTATGCCGATATCGCGGCACTTGCGTTCTCTGGACGCGACCCCGCCGCCGGAAAGAGTTGGGAAGCGTGGGTCCGAAAGTATTGGGCTAAGAAATCCACAGGAGAAGGCGAAGCGACCCTTCAACCTGACTCGCTGGAATAAGGCGGTTTGAGCCGCGCCGCGCTCCAGAATGCCAGCCTAGAATACGCCTAAATCATTGTCCGACATAGACTTACACAGCTATTGCCCTCGAAAGCACCCTCCGCTCCGACGTGGACAAATGGCCCTTTTCGTGGTACTATCCTCCAAGCGTTTGTTGCTCTTGTACTACCTTTTGACCCGTTCAAGAGGCGCTGCAAGTCGAAAGTTTTGCGGCATTTTGCGGGACGAAGGCGTCACGATCCTGGGACATTTGGGGGCGTTAGCCGTCAGCGGTAGCCAGGAAACGCGACCAGGAGACGCAAAGCAATTCAACTTGAGGTGTGGTAGCGGTGAAGGAACAAGGCACAGTGAAGTGGTTCAATGCTTCGAAGGGGTATGGCTTCATCCAGCGGCAAACAGGAGAGGATGTTTTCGTCCACTTCTCGGCAATTCAAATGGACGGTTACAAGTCCTTGAATGAAGGTCAGGCAGTGGAATTTGAAGTTAAGAAAGGCCCGAAAGGCCTTCAGGCGGAGAACGTTACCGGGCTCTAGCCTGTCGATTCGGGTGTCCTGGCAACCGCTGGGACACCGACTCACAAGTTTTCGCGTCGAGTGGAACGGTCCAGGAGGACATCGTGCAATCAATGCAAGAAGGTCAGACCATCAAGCATGAAGTATATGGACTTGGAGTAGTTACCGCGTCCGATCCGGAGCGAACCGCGGTTGATTTCGATGATCACGGTCCCAAGCTCTTCGTCACCAGCATTATGACCGCGGAGCTCATCGGCGAAGCCCCTGCAACGCCGCCCAAGACCAAGCGCCGCCGCAAGGCCTCCACCGCAGCCAAGGCCGCCAAGAAAGCGGCGACTGCCGCTGCCGCGACCGCTGCTGCCGCACGCGCATAATCCAATCGCAATCGTTCGAAGGTTTGAACAAGAACCCCTGGGCCACTTCGGCTCGGGGGTTTTTAGTTTCCACCATTTTCTCCGCTCCTGGCCTTCACTAACCGGTTCGCGTCACTTCTCCTTGAACTGCGTTGACAGTCCACGAGATCAGCCACCACTATCAAATCTGGATCCATTCCCTGCAGCTCGGTCGGCCCGAGTTCGTCTGATGGAGAAAAAAATGAAGTTCAGAAACCTCGGTCCAGCCCTGGGATTCTGTGGTGTGTGTGCGTGGCAGCTCGCTGGCGCCGCAACCACTGCCGCACAAACGACGCCGGGCGTCACGGAAAAAGAAGTCGTCATCGGTTCGTGCTCGGCATTGGAAGGCCCTTCCAGTGCGCTCGGCAGACAGACAGTAGCCGGTGCCAAGGCCTACTTCTCGATGGTCAACGATGAAGGGGGAGTACACGGCCGCAAGCTGCACCTGATCGCTTACGATGACAGCTACGACCCCGCCAAGACCCAAGCCTGCTTCGACAAACTCCAGGCCGACAGAGTTTTCGCGCTGGGATTTTTCGTAGGCACGCCCACCGCTGTGAAATACCTTCCCCTGGCGGAAGAGAACAAGATTCCCCTCGTGGGGCTCTTCACCGGCGCACAAACTCTGTATACCCCGTTGCGTCACTGGGTCATCAACGTGCGCGCTTCTTACTATGACGAGACGCGCGAGCAGATCGATGGCATGTGGGACGCCCTGGGCTACAAGAAACTTGGCGTAATTTATCCCGATGATGCCTTTGGCGCCGCGGTGCTCGACGGCGTGAAGGAAGCGCTGAAGGCGCACGGTGCGGAGCCCGTCGCGGTGGCCTCCTACCAGCGCCAGACAGCGAAAGTGGATACAGCTATCAGCAGTGTGCGCGGGGCAAATCCGCAGGCGGTGGTGGTGGTGGGTCCGCCGAATACCGTGGCGCCCATCGTCAAGCAAGCGCATGCCGTCGGGTGGAAGCCGCTATTCCTGACGGTCTCGTTTGTAGGTACGGAGGAATTGATCACCGAGGCTGCAGATGATGCAGACGGCATGGTAGTCACGCAAGTGGTGCCGCCGTATTACCTTACGGATCTAAAAACGGTCGCGCTGTATCGGAGAGCGCTGGCGCAATATGCTCCCGCGGAGCGGCCGACCTTCGTCAGCTTGGAAGGATTCGTGGACGCGATGGTGCTGGTGGAGGGGTTGAAACGCGCCGGAAAAGAACTTACGCGCGACGGGCTAATCCGAGGGATCGAGTCCGTGCACCAACTGGACGTTGGCTTGGGTCCACAGCTGAAGTTGGACTACTCCGGGAAGGACCATAAGGGATTTGATCATGTGATACCTACCGTGATTCGGAGCGGGCGGCCCGTGCCTTTTACGGATTGGGCCAGCGTGGCGCCAAAGTAGATACAGAAGCGACTTTCGCAAACGAGCAGGAGTGTCTGTGTTACTCCCACTGCTATGCCAGCGCGGACTCAGTCTGTTCGAAGGCGTGATACGAGGACCGCACCAGTGGCCCAGCTTCCACGTGCTTGAAGCCCATGGCTTCGCCCCGCACTTTGAATTCGGCGAACTCGTCAGGATGGACGTAACGGACGATGGGCAAATGTTCACGAGTGGGTTGCAAATACTGCCCCAGCGTCAGGATGTCGGTTCCCTGGGAGGCTAAATCCCTCAGCGTGGCCAGGACTTCTTCCTTTTCCTCTCCTAGGCCGAGCATCAAGCCGGTCTTCGTGGGGATTTCCGGATGGGCTTGCTTGGCGCGGCGGAGCAGTTCCAGCGATCTTTCGTAAAGGGCGCCCTTGCGCACCTGGCGATACAGGCGGGGAACCGTTTCGGTGTTGTGATTGAGGACGTCGGGCTTGGTGGCTAGGACGACATTCAGGGCGTCCCAGTCGCCGCGAAAATCCGGGATCAATACTTCCACCTTGCAGCCGGGCACGCGGCTGCGGATCTCTTCGATGGTTCGCGCGAAGATGTGCGCGCCGCCATCCTTCTGGTCGTCGCGGTTGACCGAGGTTACCACCGCATACCGCAATCCCATCCGCGCCACCGCTTCCGCCACGCGATACGGCTCTTCCTTGTCCGGGGGCCCGACCGGCTTGCCCGAAGGCACCGCGCAGAAGCCGCAAGCCCGCGTACAGATATCGCCCAGGATCATGAATGTCGCGGTCCCATGTTCCCAGCACTCGCCCATGTTCGGGCAACGGGCACTCTCGCATACCGTGTGCAGGTCCAAGGTACGCATGATGCGCTTCAGATCCTGATACCGCTCACCGCCAAAAAATTTAACCCGCAGCCAGTCCGGCCGCGGATGCACTCCCGGCGCAGGCAGCGGCACAGCCGGCGAACTGTTCGAAATAATGTTGAACGGTGAGGCCATTAGGGCGGTACCCGAAGCCCTATTTTACGCGCATCCGACGTGGCGCACAAACAGCCCGCTCCAGTCCGTGCCTCTACCGAACGAGAGGCAACCTATGACTCCATTCAATACGTCTCGTATCGTATACTCACCGGTCGAGGAGCGTCATGAAGGCTTTGTTCGCGCTCGCGGGTCTGCTATTTGCTTCCACGTCTGCGCAGAAGCCAACGGCCGCGGCCGTTGATACGACAGATCAGGAACCCTGCGTCGTGGCCGGTCAGGTCGTAAGACTAGGGGAAAGCACCCCTCTCCGCAAAGCGAACGTGCAACTGTTCAGACTGGATCAGGATGGCACTTCCATGGCAGCACGCACAGGAGAGGACGGTAAATTTCGACTCGACAAGGTAGTGCCTGGACGCTATCGGCTGATGGTGACCCGCAATGGTTACGTCCCGCAGGAGTTCGGCCAGCGAAAGCCGAGCGACCCGCCGGCAAACCTCTCATTAAGGCCCGGGCAAAAAATGACGGACCTTTTCTTTCGGTTAACTCCTGCCGCGGCCATCGGCGGGCACGTGCAAGATGAAGATGGCGACCCAATGCCTTGGGTCCACATCACCGTCTTCCAACTGACTCACTACAACGGCGAACTCTCGGTGGTTGCGGCGGGAGAAACCAGCACGAACGATTTGGGAGAATACAGAGTCTACAACCTGGCAGCCGGCCGCTATTTTATTGCCGCCGCATACGAACCCGGCTCCTCCTTCATGCACGGACGGCGCATGATGACCGGAGATAACACCCTGAATCCGGGGTATCTCACTACATACTATCCGAACACCGAGGATCCGCAGAGAGCCGGGTCGATCGGCCTGAAGGCAGGCGAAGAGCTAACTTCCATCGACGTGGTCCTGCGGCCGTCGCGGGGTGTAAAGGTGAAAGGCCACGTTTACAACGCAACGGGCAAAACGCTGGGCGGCGCCACCGTAAGATTAGCGCTCAAGGATCCCGAGCGTAACTATTTTCAGGCGCATGAGGGTTACGCATCGCAAACCGATGGATCGTTTGAAATTCTAAATGTTCCACCCGGATCGTATTCGGCGATGGCGTATTCATTTATAGAGGGCAAGACGTACGCCGCGAAACAGAGTTTCGACGTGGGTCAGGTGGATGTGGAAGGACTCCACCTGACCATCTCCACCGGTCAGCAGGTGGCTGGTCGGCTCGTCTGGGATGGACCACCCGAGGCGACCAGCGGTAGTGTCCAGATCTTTTTACAATCAGTGGACCTACCCATGCCGGGTGGGCATGCCACGGCCGCAGCTGACGGCTCTTTCGTCATCAATAATATCGCGGACGGCGAAGCCCGCGTTTTTGTGGGGGGACTGGGTCAGAATAGCTTCATAAAATCGGTCCGATACGGCACGTCGGAAAGTACATCACGAGAGGTCAACATCACTCCGGGAGCTGACGCGTCTCTCGAAGTAACGCTGAGCCCGCGTGGGGGGCACATTACAGGAAGGGTGACTGACTCCGACGGTCTGCCAGCATCGTCAGTATGGGTGGTGCTCGTCCCAAATGCCGCAAATGGAAACAACTATTGGCTCTACAAATCCGCGAATACCGATCAGAACGGCAATTTTGAATTCCGTGGAATTGTGCCAGGCCAATATGAGCTTTTCAGCTGGGACCAAGTCGACCAAGGTGCGTGGGAGGACCCCGCCTTCCTAAAGGCCTATGACGACAAGCGCCAAGGTAAAGACGTGACCATTCGTGAGGGTGAGACCAAGGTCTTGAACATCACGACGATTCACACGGCACAGCAAGACCAACTGTAGCGACCGCAGGAAGCCAGGCGACAGAAACCCTAGACCGGATTCCGAATCGGGGAAAACTCGGGCTACAGCGGTTGGCGCGAAGACCGCACGAAGTCGCGCAACACCGTCACGTTCGGGCCGTAAGCCCCAATCCGGCCAGCATCCACTGGCAGCCCTAGACGCTCGGCTTGATCAAGATCCACTCCAGCATCGTCGAGTTCCGACAGGCTGAAGCCCTGCGCGGGCAGAACCCGATTCAGACCCGTCGGATAGATCGGGCGCGGTGGGCGATGTCGCTGCCACGGTCTGCGCGCCAGTTCGTAAAATTGTTGCCAATCTCGTTTGTGCCAAGTCGTCATTTCGTTCACGCTGTTCCGCTGCTCACTGTCTAATACGCTCTTTAATGTTGCTTTGGATGCGGGAACTCGGTTTCGGGTGGCATCCAATGACCTTACTTCAACCAGCAAGATCCTGTAGGCCGTCAGGTTACGTCACCTAACCCGCCTGCTGCGACAAGCCTGCTAACGATATACGCCTGCACAGGCTTGACGAGACATTTCGTAGCCTACTGTTTCAAACCCGTTACCGGGTTAATTGTTTCGCGCACTTTTGCTTCGGCTGCCGTACCTGCTGTTTCGCCTGGAACCGGGAGGGTGACCTGTCGATCAGTTTGTTCCCGCGAAACCGCCGTTAGCGCGTGTATACTATGCGTACAATTCTAAACTTGTCAGCAAAAAGAAATTCCGCCTGTGGATAGCCGTGGATATTTGCAGAGTCGGAATGGAATTTCTCGAACACCGCCATCTTCCCATGAGTTGATCGAGTTATCCGTCGGCGATCATCGCCTGACCTCGTTCCGCCGCGCGCAGCGGGAGAACCAGACCGTGGCCCAGTCAGTCAGGAGCTGGACGGTTGAATCCAAAGCCGCGCCCTCTACCCAGCAGGGCAGTTACAGGTGCGGCGCTTGATCTCCAGAGGACGGATCGAATGCCCAGCCGCCATAGGGGTCCCATAGAGAAGATGGATCGGCGGCGGCTCGCGGCCTTTGCAAAAGGGTAAGAAACAAACCGAATCTTGGCGCACAACTACCACGTAGGACTTCTGGAAGGGGAACTAAGCGGCGCCCTGGGAGATAAGCCGCGATCTGAACGAAGAAGCGAACCTAACCTGCGGGTTTACTTACCAGCGATTGCCGCGGTCGCCGCGATCACCACCACCACGATCGCCGCCCCGGCCGCCGCCTCCGCCGCCACGTCCACCACCACCGCCGCCGTGGCCGCCCCGGCCGCCGCCGTAACCTCCGCCACCGCCACTGCCGCCCCGGCCGCCGCCTCCGCCAGCGCGCTCGGCTTGCGGCCGCGCTTCGTTGACCACCAGGTTCCGTCCACCGAAATTTTGACCGTTCAAGGAATTGATCGCCCGGTCCGCGTCTTCGTCATTGGTCACTTCAACGAAGGCGAAGCCACGCGACTGTCCCGTGAAACGATCGCGGATCAGATTGACACCCGAAGGGGTTACACCGATTTGCGAGAACCATTCATGAAGCTGATCTTCCGTCGCCGAAAACGGAAGATTCCCAATGTAGAGCTTCTTCACCTGCCTGCTCCTTCTGCCCGGAACCCAGTTGACGAGTCGCGGAGCGCGCCGAAGAGACAATCGTCGTACACGGGCAGGCCGGGTAGCCGAGCCACCACGGGCGCGAGACAGGCGCTTCAGCGGTCAAGGGCATGGTCTCGAAAATTAACTGCTTTTGCAACCGGAAAGACTCTTGAGTCAGGCGCATCGGAGATTTGATTTTCGCCTGTACTTACGGGCATAGGATGTCCTTCGTTCTGGCTACGAAGCGCCTTCGCGCGGCTAGCGCTGACGAACGTCTTTATGGTGTAGGCCCTACACGCCGCTGTCTGAGGACGGCGGCTAAATGCCAATCGGTGGTAGCATGCGGTGCAACGATCTATTTCGGCTATTTGGGCGCTCCCCACCCTGTTTGTGAGGCATTCATGCGCGGCACCATGATGGATTTTCCGCTGACGCTTCCCACGCTGCTCGATCGCGCGGGCAGGCTTTTTCCCAGCGTCGAAATCGTTTCTGGGCGGCCGGATCGCTCCATCGCCCGCACCAACTATGGCGAATTCCACCGTCGCGCTCGGCGTCTCTCGTCGGCTCTGACCAAGCTGGGCCTGCAGTCCGGCGATCGCGTCAGCTCCATGATGTGGAATCATTCCGGCCACCTGGAAGCCTTTTTTGGCGTTCCCGCGTCCGGCGGTATTTTGCACACCGTGAATCTTCGACTGCACCCCAACGAAATAGCGGCTATCGTCAGGCACGCGGGCTCTCGTTTTCTGATCGTCGATGATGTGCTGCTTCCCGTTTACGAGAAGTTTCGTGAGAGCGTTGCTTTGGAGCGTGTGATCGTCGCCGCTTACGGCGGATGTGAGATTCCATCCGAATTTCTCCGTTACGAGGACCTCCTGGCCGGCGCCGACGATGACTTCCAATACCCAAAACTCGATGAAAACGACGGCGCCGCCATGTGCTTCACCTCCGGCACCACAGGACTCTCCAAAGGAGTGGTCTACTCCCACCGCGCTCTGGTTTTGCACTCCTTCGCCTGTGCCATGGCCGATGCCTTTGCGGTCAGCCACCACGATACTGTGCTACCCGTCGCGCCCATGTTTCATGCCAATGCCTGGGGCCTCCCTTACACCTGCGTTATGGTTGGCGCGAAATTCATTCTTCCGGGTCCCCACGTGGACGCCGAAAACGTCCTCGACTTGATCGAGCAGGAGCACGTCACACTCGCGGGCGGCGTACCCACGGTTTGGCTTAGCGTACTCTCCGCGCTGGAGAGAAATCCGGGGCGCTGGAAATTTTCGTCGCCAGTGCGCATCGTGTGCGGAGGCACCGCTCCACCGGTGCGCCTGATGCGCGCTCTCGACAAACATGGTCTGCACATCATGCATTTATGGGGAATGACGGAGACCACTCCGATCGCCACGGTCGCCAGGCTCAAGTCTCACATGCGCGATTGGAGCGAAGACCAGCAATACGAAGTACGCAGCAAGCAAGGCTGGCCCATTCCTTTTGTTGAGCTGCGCGTGATGCGCCCGGCGGATCGGCACGACGAATCCGGAGAAAAAATGGTGGAAGCCCCGCGCGACGGCGAAGCTCCGGGCGAACTTGAAGTTCGCGGGCCGTGGATTGCCGGCAGTTATTTCAATGCGCCCGACCAATCGCATCGCTGGACCGCCGACGGTTGGTTCAAAACCGGCGACATCGCCACCATGGATGCCGAGGGCTTCATCAAGATCGTCGATCGCGCCAAGGACCTCGTTAAATCGGGCGGCGAATGGATCAGCTCCGTAGACCTCGAAAACACGCTGATGGGTCATCCCGCCGTCAAAGAAGCCGCCGTCGTCGGCGTTCCGCATCCGAAGTGGCAAGAGCGCCCGCTCGCCGCGGTAGTCCTGAAAGATGGGGCCCACGCCACCCCCGAAGAACTCCGGGCGTTCCTCGCCCACTCCTTCGCCAAATGGCAACTTCCCGACGCCTTCGTCTTCCTCCCCGAAATCCCCCGCACCAGTGTCGGCAAATTCAAAAAGATCGCCCTCCGCCAACAATTCGCCAACTGGAACTGGGATCAATAGAGCGTCTGTCAGCCCTTGCTGCGACACCTTCCCACATCGGCTAGGTACGATAGCTGGCGTTGATGCGGACATATTCCGCGGTGAAGTCACAAGTCCAGTAGCGGGCGACCGAGCGGCCTGCGTGCAGGTCCATGACGATGTGGACATACGGAGCGAGCAGGCGGTTGCTCGCGGCTCGCTCGTTGAAATCGACTGGATTGCCACGGCTCAGGACGTCGACGCCAGCCATGGTGATGTCCACGCGATCCGGGTCGAACTTTATCCCGGAGCGCCCGGCAGCGGCGAAGACACGTCCCCAATTCGGGTCGCCGCCCGCGAACGCTGTCTTCACGAGCGGCGACGTCGCGATCGTTTCGGCGATGCGGCGGGCGGAAGTTTCGGTTTTCGCGCCGCGCACTTCGATTTCGATGACGCGCTGGGCGCCTTCGCCGTCGGCCACGATTTGCAACGCGAGCGAGTGGCAAACCTCCTCAAGTGCCGCGGTAAACGCGCGATGCGCAGAGGTTCCCGCCTTAATCGACGGAGCACCGGCTTCGCCGTTGGCCATCACCAGCAGCGTATCGTTCGTGGAGGTGTCGCCGTCGATGCTGATCGAATTGAATGTTTTCGCGGTTACCTCGCGCAGGGCTTTTTGCAGCAGCGACGGAGCAATGGCCGCATCCGTGGCGACGAACGCCAGCGTGGTGGCCATATTCGGATGAATCATGCCCGCGCCTTTTGCGCATCCCACCAGGTGAAGGCGCTTGCCGGCCATCTTGAAAGAAGCAGCTGCGGTTTTCGGCACCGTGTCGGTCGTGCAAATGGCCAGCGACAACTCCGCGAACGAGCGCGCGGAAGGTCGTTGTTGACGCGCCAATTGCGGCAAGCGTCGAAGAATCTTGTCCACCGCCAGTGGCACTCCGATGACGCCCGTAGAACAGACGAACAATTCCTCAGGCCTGCAAGTCACGTGCTTCGCGGCTTCGACAACCGTGCGCTCAGCGGCTGCGCGGCCCTCATCGCCAGTCGCGCAATTCGCGTTGCCCGCATTCACGACCACGCCGCGCATGCGCCCCTTCGAGGCGCGCAGGTTCGCCTTGGATACCAGAACCGGCGGTGCAACCACCAGGTTTTGCGTGAAGACCGCCGCAGCGGACGCCGGCACTTCGCTCGAAAAAATCGCGAGGTCGAGCGCGCCGGTTTTTTTCAGGCCGCACGCGGTCGCCGCGAATCGAAATCCGCGAGGGAGCGACGCTTCAGAGAGAGCATGTTTCATGTCGGCTATTTTGGGCTCGTCCTTGCTGGCGGCAGTCTTGTGTCTATTTTTGGAAGCGATGATTTTGCGAATCCGCGAACCGATCTCTGCTTGGCCGGGACCTGATGCAACTGCTTTAACATTGCCGTTCCCGTTGGAGCCGTGGCTTGAGGTGTTAGCTTCGGACTCCGCGAAGAGACCCCCGATCCTCCGCGACGTTCGCGAATGTTTGCTGTTTGAGATTGACGGCTTGGGTGCTCATGGCTTTTCTCCTGTTTTAGAATTGAGTTTGGCGTTCAGTTCAGTGACGCGGTTCTGCAACTTGGCGATCGCGGAACGAACTTGTTCCGGCGCCGTTCCTCCGGGCACCGCCTTGGTCGCGATGGAGCTTTCGACCGAGGGGGCTGCCAGAAAGTCTTGCTCGAAGAGCGGAGAAATCTTTTGCACGTCTTCGAGGGACAGCTGTGTCCAGGGCTTGCCCTGGCGTTCGGCTTCGCGCAGCACTTTGCCGATCAGGTCGTGCGCCTGGCGGAAAGGAAGTCCCTTGTGGACAAGATAGTCGGCGCCGTCGGTCGCAAACAGCACTGGATTGGAAGCGGCGGCGCGCAATCGATCCGTGGCGAATTTCGTGGTGGCCACCGCGCCCGTGGCAATCGCCAGCATCGCGGCAACTTGATCGTGCGCGGCGAACAGCGCTTCCTTGTCTTCCTGCAAATCGCGCTGATAGCTGGTGGGCAAGCCTTTCAAAGTTGTGAGCAAGCCGAGCAGCGCGCCGGTGATGCGGCCAGTTTTGCCGCGAATCAGTTCCCAGGCGTCGGGATTTTTCTTTTGCGGCATGAGGCTGCTGCCCGTGGAATATTCGTCGGGAAGAATGACGTAGCCAAATTCCTGCGACGCGAAAATTACGAAATCTTCGGCGAGGCGCGAAAGGTGCGTGGCGATTCCGGCTAGCGCGAAAAGATAATCCAGCGCGAAGTCGCGGTCGCTTACCGCGTCGAGGCTGTTGGCGGTAATGCGCGAGAAGCCCAGGTCGCGCGCAATGGCATGGCGGTCGATATTGAAGCTATTTCCGGCCAGCGCGCCGGAGCCCATGGGGCAGGCATCGGCGCTCTCCGACGCATGTTGCAAGCGTGTGACATCGCGCGAAAAGGCTTCCGCGTGAGCCAGCAGGAAATGCGAGAGCAAGATCGGCTGGGCGTGCTGCATGTGGGTCATTCCCGCCATCGGCACGCCGAAATTTGTCTTGGCTTGCTCCAGGATCGCGCCCAGAAATTCGGCGAGTTGCCGTTGGAGGCTGGCTGCGGCGTCCATCACGAAAAGGCGGAAATCGGTGGCCACTAGCTCGTTGCGGCTGCGCCCGGTGTGCAGTTTCCAGCCGAGCGCGCCGAGCTCGTGAACCAGGGCGCTTTCCACGAAGTGGTGGACGTCTTCGGCGGTGGAGTCTTGCAGAAACGTTTGGTCGGCGCTCAACTCATCGGAAATGCCTTGCAGCGCATTTAGCGTGTCGCGGACTTCCACCTCGGTAAGTATGCCGATGCCCTGCAATGCTTTGGCCCACGCCCGATCGACTTCCAGTTCGTAGGGCAGCAGGCGGCGGTCGAACGAGAAGGAGCGCTGGAACGCGTCGAACTGTTTGTCTGGCTCGCGCTCGAAGCGGCCGCCCCAGAGGCGGTCGTCTTTTCGTTCGGTTGTGGGTTGATCGGTCATGGGCATCGTTCGTGCGTCGGTCAAACCGGTTGTGTTGGTTGCCAAGCTGGGGCGCAGCAGTGCTGCGCCCCTACAAGGGAATGTTAACTTTTGCTCGATTCTGCCTTTGCTTTCGGGCGCACCGTTATCGGGAGCGCGAAAAGGTTGATGAAGCCTTCGGCATCTTTGGGGTTGTAGCGGCCCATCGTGAAGCTGGCCAGATCGGCGCGATAGAGAGAGAAGGGCGACTTGCGGCTGGTGACGTTGAGCGTGCCCTTCCAAAGTTTCAAGCCGACCGAGCCGGTGACGAATTGCTGCGCGACCTTAAAGAAACCGTCCAGCGATTCGCGCAACGTCGAGAACCAGACGCCGTTGTAGACCAGTTCGGCATAGCGATCCGACAACGCCTGCTGGAAGTGCGAGGTTTCGCGATCGACGGTGAGACGCTCGAGTTCCTGATGGGCCTTGACGAGCAAGGTGCCACCGGGAGTCTCGTAAGCGCCGCGAGACTTCATGCCGACGAGCCGATTTTCGACCAGGTCGGTGCGGCCGACACCGTGCTTTGCGGCGATTTCGTTGAGCTTGTTGAGCAGATCGACAGGGCCAAGCTTCGCGCTGTTGACGGAAACGGGCGTGCCGGACTCAAAACCGATCTCGACCTCTTCGCCCTTTTCCGGAGCCTTTTCCGGCGACGCGATCCATTGCCACATCGCTTCGTTGGGAGCGTTGGCGGGATCTTCGAGCTCGCCGCCCTCGTGGCTGAGGTGCCAGATGTTGCGGTCGCGGCTGTAGATGTTCTTTTTGCTTTGTTCGACCGGGACATGGTGCTTTTCGGCGTAGGCGATGGCGTCTTCGCGGGAGTCGATGTCCCACTCGCGCCAAGGCGCAATGATCTGTACATTGGGCGCGATAGCTTTGTAGGCCAGCTCGAAGCGCACCTGATCGTTGCCTTTGCCGGTGCAGCCGTGGGCAAGGCCGTCGGCACCGAGTTTTAGCGCGATTTCGGCTTGGCGTTTGGCGATGACCGGGCGGGCCATCGACGTGCCGAGCAGGTAGGTGTGCTCGTAGACTGCGCCGGCACGCAGAGTCGGCCAGATGTAATCGCGCACGAATTCTTCGCGCAGGTCCTCGATGGTGGCGCTGGACGCGCCAGTGGTTAGCGCTTTTTTGTAGGCGGCTTGCAGGTCTTCCTGCTGACCCACGTCGCCGATCATGGCGATCACTTCGCAGCCGTAGGTTTCTTTCAACCACGGGATGATGATCGAGGTATCCAGGCCTCCGGAGTATGCGAGTACAACTTTTTTTGGTTTGCTTATTTGCTTGTTCACAGAACCTCTCTATGTCTCGTTCGATCGTAAGCTGTCTTGGAGCGATCCTTGTTTATCACAAACAGAATATGGATCTGGCGACCCGCCGCAACGCTCGGTCCGCGCTTCGCGGCGCGACTCGCACCGTCGTTGAATCTAAACCCCGCCCTCTGAAGACAGCGGGCGGCTACAGGTGGTCGCACAATGGCGCGTCATCCCGCGTCGGCTGTGAGCGGGCGCGATCCATGGGCGCTCAACTGAAGAGCGCCTGCAGGATGGCTTTTTGCGCGTACATGCGGTTCTCGGATTGGTCAAGGACCACCGATTGCGGGCCATCGAGAATTTCGGCGGTGACTTCCGAGCCGCGGTGCGCCGGAAGACAGTGCATGAACACGGCATCAGGCGCAGCAAGCGCCATCAGCTCCCGGTTCACCTGGTAGGGGGCGAATACGGCGTTCCGCACTCTCTCCTCAGCTTCAAATCCCATGCTGGTCCAGGCATCGGTGTAAACCCCCTGGACACCGGTGACAGCTTCCCGCGGGTCGGCGAACAGTTCGATTTTCGCGCGGGTCTCGCGAGCGACGCGCTTCGACTCCGCGAGAACTTCCGGCGCGGGCTCGTAGTTTGGCGGCGTGGCGATGCGCAGATTCACGCCGAGACGGGCGGCGAGAAAAATCAGCGAGTGGCAGACGTTATTCCCGTCGCCGACATAGGCGAGCTTGAAGCCGCGGAGCGCGCCAAACTTTTCTTCGAGCGTGAGGAAATCGGCGAGCGCCTGGCACGGATGAAAACGGTCGGAGAGCGCGTTGATGACGGGAATCTTGGCGCTAGCGGCCATTTGCTCGAGCACGCGCTGCTCGTAGACGCGAGCGACGATGCCGTGGACCCAGCGCTCGAGGTTGCGCGCGACGTCGCCGATGGATTCGCGCTCCCCGAGGCGCGCTTGCGTGTGGTCCAGGAATACGACGGAGCCGCCCATGCTTTGAATGCCGACCTCGAAGGTGACGCGAGTGCGGAGCGAGGGCTTCTCAAAGATCAGCGCGAGAAATTTGCCGCGCAGGGTGGAGTCGTAGCGGGCAGGCTGCGACTTGATGTCCGCGGCGAGTTGCAGGAGTTCGCGCGTTTGCGCGGGGCTCCATTCCGCTCCGGTGAGCAGATCGTTGACCAGCAAAATAGGTGCTGCAAGTGTTGCAGTAGGCATTTTCTTCCTTTTTACCTCGACGCGGAGCGTGCCAGACGCGGCGAGTGTTCAGATTTCTTGGGAGTGGAAGAAGATCCCGCTCCCGAAGTTGATGCGAGAACCAGTTCAAGCGTTTTGAGAAATTCGCGCACCTGCGCGCGGGTGACGATGAACGGCGGCAGGAGGCGAAGAGTGAAATCGTGGGTGCAATTGATCAACAAGCTCTGGTTGAGGGCTTCGGCTACGAACGGCGCGCCTTCGATGGATAGCTCGACGCCGATGATCAAGCCCTCGCCGCGAATTTCGCGGATGAAATCGAATTTATCGGCGAGCGCGGCGAGGCCTTCGCGAAGTTCGGTGCCGCGAGCGCGAACATTCTCGAGCAGCTTGGAGTCTTCGACGATATTCAGGAATTCCAGGGCCGTGGCGCAGACGAGCGGGCCCCCGCCGAAGGTCGATCCGTGCAGACCGGGAGAAATGCGTTCCGCTACCTTGTTGGAGGTCAAAATCGCACCGAGGGGCAAACCCGCAGCGAGAGGCTTGGCGATCACCACGATGTCCGGCTTCGAGCGAAATTTCTGATAGCCGAAATGGCGACCGGTGCGGCCCAGACCGCATTGGATTTCATCCGCGATAAGCAAAGAATCGTGTTGCGTGGCCAGGTCGCGGGCACGGTTCCAAAACTCTTCGGTGACGGGATGAATCCCGCCTTCTCCCTGAATCGGCTCGATCAGGACGGCGCAGACGGTATTGTCAAACTTGGATTCAAGGTCGTCGACGTCGTTGAAGCGGATAAACTCGATGCCCGGCAGCAAAGGAGCGAAAGGCAGGCGATATTTTTCCGTGGAGGTGACGCTCACGGCGCCGAATGTTCGGCCGTGGAAGGAGTTGTCCATCGCAAGGATACGGTGCTTCAGCGCGGCACTCGAGGGAAAGTCGGCGGGATTGCGGCCGTAAAGACGCGCGAGTTTCAGGGCGCCTTCGATGGCCTCCGAACCGCTGTTGGAGAAAAACACGCGGTCCATGCCGGACCACTGGGATAGCTTTTGCGCGAGCGGGCCTTGAAAGGCGTTGTGGTACAGATTCGAGAAGTGAACCGCGCGCGCGGCTTCACGGCGGATGACTTTGACGATGCGCGGATGCGCGTGGCCGAGCGCGTTAACGGCGATGCCGCCGAGAAAATCGAGGTATTTTTTGCCCGTCGAGTCATAAACGTAGCAGCCGCGCCCGTGGGTCAGGACGAATGGACCGCGCTTGTAGGTCGGCAGCAGGAACTTCTCGGCAGCGCTCATGCGAGGGTCCAGTTTCGGCGCGCGCGCAGGCTTGGCTGGCTTGTGCGCGGCGCGCACGATTGTTTTCGATTTGGCGGGGGAGCGCATCATGCCACCGACACCGCCTTACGGGTTGCCGAGAGCGGCTCACGCAGAACGCGAGTGCCGGGAATGGCGTCGACGCTGTCTTCCGCCAGGTTTTCCGATGCGCGCCAGGCGCGGACAAGTGCGTCGGGAGAGCCACCACCCACGATGCGGACTTCGCGCACGCCACCCGCAAGGGCGCGTTTCGCAGCTTCGAGCTTCAACACCATGCCGCCGGAGACGACGCGCGATTGCACCAGGCGCTCAATTTCTCCGCAAGCGATGGCGGGGAGGAGTTTTTCACCGTCCAGCACCCCGGCGACGTCGGTTAAATAAATCAATTGATCCGCGGCCAGGTACTCAGCGCAGGCAGCGGCCATATGGTCCGCATTAATGTTGTAAAGCTCGTTGTCCGAGCCAAGGCCGAGACACGCGGCGACCGGGAGCAGACCTTCCCGCCAGAGCGATTCGAGAACCGGGACATTCACGCTGGTCAGGTAGCCAACGAAGCCGAGGTCGCCTTCTTCGGCGTTGTGGAACATCGGTTCGGCGTGGAAGCATTTCGCATCGGCGGCCGAAATGCCCATGGCCGGCTGGCCTTCCCCGGAAATCGCTGCGGCGAGGCGTTTGTTCAATAACCCGGCGAAGACCATTACAGCGACATCGCGGGTTTCACGGTCGGTGACGCGCAGGCCCGCGACAAATTTGCTTTCAATTCCAAGGCGCTTGAGCGTGGCCGTGAAGAGCCGCCCCCCGCCGTGAACCACCAGGATCTCATGCCCTTCTTTCGCAAGCGACGCGATCTGGCGGGAAAGTGAGCGCACAATCGCTTCATCTTCAAGCAAAGCGCCGGCGAGTTTGATTACCGTTCTCATTGCAGTGCTGTGTTCTCCTCTACGCCGAGCATGTGATTAAAATTCTGAACCGCCTGCCCGGCCGCGCCTTTCCCGAGATTATCCAGACAAGAAACGATGATCAGACGGCGACCCGAGTTGTCCAGCGCGAAGCCGATGTCGCAGAAATTGGTGTGCGCCACGTGTTGCAGTTCCGGAAGCTTGCCCGCGGGCCAGATGCGGACCATTTTGCGCTCGGCGTAAAACTTGCGGTACAGCGATTCAATAGCATCGCTGGTTTGCGGCTGGTTGAGCGTGACGTAAATGGTTGAAAGAATTCCGCGCGCGAGCGGCAGCAGGTGGGTGGAGAAAACCAGCCGATTCTCGGGCAACCCGGTGTGATCGAGGATTTCCGGCGTGTGCCGATGGGAGAAGAGGTTGTAGGCCTTGAAATTTCCCTCAACCTCGACAAATTGTAGGTCGCGCCGTGGCTCCTTGCCTGCCCCGCTGGCTCCAGACTTGCAATCACAGACCACTCCGCTTCCTTCGGTGATCCAATTGGCTTCGGACAGCGGGCGGAGCGCAAGAATGACACTGGTGGCGTAGCAGCCGGGATTGGCGATGAGGCGCGCCTTGGCAATCTCTGCGGCGTAGAGTTCCGGAAGGCCATAGATGGCTTCGCCGAGCCAATTGGCGTGTGGCGTGGGCAGCTTGTACCAGGATTTGAAGGTTTCGGCGTTACGGAAGCGAAAGGCGCCGCTGAGATCAATGACCCGGATTCCGGCTTCCACCAGCGCGGGAGCGATTTCCGCGGAAGCTTCGTGAGGCGTGGCTAGAAACGCGGTACCCGCTCCGCTTTGCCTGATGGCGTCGATGGAGAGCTGCCGCAGCGGAGCTTCGCCGAGGCCGCGAAGTTGTGGAAACAATTCGGCGAGGCATTTCGCGCCGTTGGTTTCGCGAACGTAGAAAACCGGATTGCGGACTTCCGGGTGACGCAGGAGCAGCCGCGCCAACTCAAAGCCGGTGTAACCGGTGACACCTACGACGGCGACTTGTTGAGGATTGCTCATTTTTTAACGTACGAGCGATTCAATTCGCTTTTGGAGGGACTCGCGCGACTTTCGGTCCGGCGTGATGATCAGGACGGTGTCGTCACCGGCGATGGTTCCGGCGATTTCCGTGAATTTGGCGCCGTCCACCGCGGCGGCAAGAGGTTGCGCGGCGCCCGGAGGCGTCTTCAAGACGAGCATATTCTCCGCGGGCCGGATGTCGGAAAGAAATTCGCCAAGCGCCCGGGTCAGTGACGGTAAACCGGAAGTGTCTTCCGGGAGCGCGGCCTCGGGTTTGTAGCCCTCATGGGTTTTGACCAGGCGGAGCTCCTGCAAATCGCGGGAGAGCGTAGCCTGCGTGACCCGAAGCTTCTGCGCCGCCAGGCGCCGCCGCAGCTCTTCCTGGTTGCTGATCCTTGCATCGGTGACGAGACGCAGGATCTGGCCGTGGCGAAATGTTTTCCCCGTATTCATCGTATTTGCAATTATGCATCAACCTGTATTTTTATACATTGCCTCGCGGAAGGTGTCAACGGAAATCGCTCGTCCGCAGGGCTAATGCAGGTTTCGCAGCAGGTGTCCACACGTACACTAGATTTTGTAGGTTAGCTGTTGTTACCTAGAAGGAGCGCCCGACGCGCCCCAATGGGAACACGTTGCCAAACTGCGGGATGCAAGAACGACGCTCCTTCGGCCCTTGCCGAGCATGGAGTCTGCGTCCTGCATTTCACATTATCTCTGGAGGCCGGTTGTTCGGCGATGCGCCGCGAAACCGCGCTGGGGAACACGCCGCACGAGCGGCAGCGCGAAATCATGCGATTTATCACGGATAACGGTGAAACCCTGGCGCGCGTGGCCACCAGTGGATTGCCCCTTACCGACGATCTAAAGGCGCGGATACTCAGCACCTTCCTCACGTTGATGAATTTGCGCGAGAATATTGATCGCGCATCGATGCGCTCCTCCTACGGGCGGTTACCGATTCCCCGCTAGATTGTTTCACCCTTCCCTTTGTGAGTCTTGCATCCGTGGGATTGGTACTGAAATTCCCTCCGGTGCGCCGCTAAGTGAGGTCCTGGAATTAGTCCGCCCCCGTCGTCTGAAGACGGCGCCACAACGAGCATCATAGGTTAATGGACGATGATCACGCGCCGATATAGCGAGCGTACAGGGTGCGAGCTACAGCGGGATCCTTTGTGCCTTTGAGGATGGCGCGGCCGTCGGTAAAGACAGTCATCTCGTAGGGATCGATGCGAAAGCGCAGAAGGAAATCGTTCTGCCGGACGTCATCGACCGTCGAGGCCAGCCTGGTTTTCAGCGTGACCAGGTCAAGAACCCGGCCGCGCTCGTGAATCTGGACGGAATCGCGGCCGCACAAGGTAATATGCGGTTGCGCGGTGCCATCAAGGTAGGCAAATTCGCGATGGACGCAGACTGGACATTCAGGACTGCGCGCCACCCGCACGGATTGGAAATGGCCGGTCCACACGTCACAAGACACGAGGCGTCCGTGCAGATCGGCCTCGCGACCAGCAAGTAACTTGATGGCTTCGGTGGCCTCGAGCGAGGCGATCAGGTTCACAATGGAACCTAGCACGCCGATGGTGTCGCAGGTTTCCTCCAGACCCTGGCCGCGGCGATCGGCAGGCAGCAGGCAGGCGAGGCAAGGCGTTACCCCCGGACGAACGGTCATCGTAACGCCGTAGCTGGCCACAGCGGCGGCGTAAACCCAAGACTGGCCGGCTTTTACGGCGAAGTCGTTAACCAGAAACCGAGTCTCGAAATTGTCAGTGCCGTCGAGTATCACGTCGAAACCCGCGAGCAACTCCTCGGCGTTGCGCGGGTTTACATCCGCTACGGTGCCTTCCACGGACACGCTGGAATTGATGGACCGCAGCTTGCGCTCGGCCGCGACGGCCTTGGGGAGCGCATCGCGGGCGTCGGATTCGTCGAAAAGATTCTGGCGTTGCAGATTCGAGGGCTCGACGAAGTCACGATCGATGATGCGGATGCGGCCGACGCCCGCGCGGACCAGGAGATTGCTCGCCGCCGCGCCGATTGCGCCACAACCCACGACGACGCCACTCGAGGCCATCAGGCGCTCCTGTCCTGGTTCGCCAAGGCCAGCGAATAGGATCTGCCGGGAATATTTCTCGCGGAGCGCGTCGTTCACAGGTCGTCCGGCCTCGGTGATTTCAAATCGCACCTTACACGCTCATCATAGCTCCAAAGACGTCTCCAAAAACGGCGCCAAAGTTCGCGGGGCAGGCAACGCCCGTGTGCTACCCTTCGTCTGAGCGAAAGGAACATGAAAGCGAGCAGGACCAATGAGTTGCGGAGCATCGTCGCGCTCGCACTCCTATTCGGAGCTGCGCACGTGCGTGCGCAATCGGTACCCGGCGCACCTGTTGCGCTTCCTCAGGTAACCGTCCCAGCAGCTCCAGATTCCGCATTCATTGGCGCGAACGTTTCCGAAGTGCGAATCGTGACGCAGGAAGGAAAAGTTCTGTCGGCCGCCCCAACGGACCTCGCGGTGCAGACAGGGAAGCCTTTAGACCCCAACCAGGTTGCCGAAAGCATACGGAAGCTCTATCGCACAGGCAATTACGCCGACTTGAAGGCTACCGTGACGACCGTAGAGGGCGGCGTCCGCGTGAATTTCGTCGTGCGCGAGCAACTCTTTCTCAATCAAGTGCTGATTCAGGGATTGGTTTCTCCCCCGTCCGATTCGTCGGCGGCGTCCGCAATGCAACTGACACTCGGACAACCCTATCGCCGTGACGCGGTGGATGAAGGGCTGGCGCGATTGCTCGACGCGCTACACGACGAGGGCCTGTATGCAGCGCAGGTCAGCGCGGAAACGGAAGCGCATCCCGATATGCACGCGGTGGACATTCTTGTTCACGTGAATTCCGGTCCGCGAGCGCGCGTCGCGGAAGTACAACTCAAGAACGGCACCGAATACCGCGATACCGAGCTGTTGTCGCGGCTGAAAATCAAGCCCGGGCGGGAAGTGACGTCCGCGCGCATCGCGCGGGGAACCGAGCGGATTCGAAAATTTCTCGTGAAAAAGGGGCACCTGAATGCCCGGGCGTCGGTTCGACGGGGCGAATACAACGTCGCCAAAAACACGATTCCGCTGGAATTGGACGTAACCGAAGGACCCAAGGTGCAGATCGCGATCACCGGCGTGAAGATCTCGGGTGGCCAGCTGAAAAAACTGGTTCCGGTCTACCAGGAAGGTTCCGTTGACGTCGACCTGCTGGAGGAAGGCAAGCGCAACATTCGCGAGCGTCTCGAGCGCGAGGGGTATTTCGACGCGGAAGTAGAATACGCGACGGCCACGAAAGAGGTTAAGCAACCCGGCGGTGGGAAGGGCACCGAAGAGGTCATTACCTTTACTGTGGAGCGGGGGGACCGCCACAAACTCCAGGGCATCGAGATTACCGGAAACCACTATTTCGCCACTGATTTGCTGCGTAGCCGGCTGCAAATTTTCGGAGCGAGCTTTGGGACCAGCGGGCATTTCAGCCGGCGCCTAGTGGAGTCGGACCGGGATTCCTTGCAAACCCTGTATTTGTCCAACGGTTTTCTAGATGCGAAGGTGGACGCGCAGACGCTCGACAACTACAAAGGGACCGAAGGAGCCCTGTTGATTCGCTTCGTAATCCAGGAAGGGAAGCAAACCCGAGTCGCGTCGCTCTCGGTGGAAGGCAACCACGCATTCAAGGAACAGGATTTGCTGCCGGTGATCGCTTCCACCCCGGGGCAGCCGTATTCCGATTACAACGTCGCCACCGACCGCGCCGACGTTCTGGCGCTGTACTACAACGACGGTTTTCCCAATGCACGATTTACCGCGACCGCCACGCCAGTACCGCCCGAAGCCACGCCCGCCGCAGGGGATAGCGCCAAGGGAGATGCGTCAGCCGAGGAAGGTGTCCGGAAAAACAGTAAGCCGAAAAATGGAAACGTCGATGTTCAAACCGTCGCCCTGATGCACCTGACCTATCACATCGACGAGGGTCCCCAGATACGCGTGAAGAGAATTTTGGTGACCGGCTACAACCACACGCGTGTGGGAGTGATTCGGAGGGAAATTCGCGTCCAGCAAAATGCGCCGCTACGCGAAGGCGAGGTTGTGGAATCGCAACGGCGCCTCTACAACCTGGGCGTTTTCAACCGCGTGACGATCGAGCCCCAGAATCCCGGCGGCAGCGACACGGATAAGGACCTGATGGTGCTGGTGGAGGAAGCAAAACGCTACACGCTGGCCTACGGCGGAGGCTTTGAGGTCCAGCGCCTCGCCAGTTCGACGAATCCGACAGGCAGCGAAGTGCAGGCTGCCGTCCGCGGCATTCTGGAGATCAGCAAACTTAACTTCAGGGGGCGGGGTGACTCGTTGTCGTTGAAGCTTCGTGGAAGCACGCTGCAGTATCGCGCGTTGCTTACGTATTCGGCTCCCAATACCTTTGCCAATCCCCACTATACTTTCCAGGCCAATCTGTTCACCGAGAAAACCCAGGACATTAATACTTTCACTCAGGAACGTTACGAAGCTTCGGTCCAATTAATAGATCAGGTGACGCGGTTCACGACGCTGCAATACCGCTACTCGTTCCGAAAAGTGGCGGTCTCGAATCTGAATAATACGGTTGCGCCTGAGACCATACCCCTGTTCGACCAGCCCACCCTGGTCTCACAATTTAGCGTGACCTGGGCGCGAGATGCGCGAGACAATCCTGCGGATGCGACTAAAGGCAGCTTCAACAGTGCCGATTTCGGCGTCGCGGACACCGGCATCGGGTCAAGCGCAAGCTTTCTGCGACTTTTCCTTCAGAACTCGACCTACTATCCGATCGGACGAAGGTTTAGTTTCGCGAGGTCGGTGCGCATCGGGATCTTGACGCCGTATCGCGACACGGTTTCCCTGACCTTTCCTGCGCAGACGACTCCGGTGACAGTGATTCCGTTGCCAGAACGCCTGTTTGCTGGCGGCGGGACCTCGCTGCGCGGTTTCGCGCTGAATCAAGCTGGCCCGCGCGACTCGTCGGGATTTCCACTGGGTGGTCAGGCACTGCTGACCTTCAATCAAGAGCTCCGTTTCCCGATGCGCCTGCCCTTTATAGGGACGGCGCTCGGCGGCGCCTTGTTTTACGACGGCGGAAACGTTTACAGCCGCCTGGCACGCGTCACCTTTCGCACCTCATCTCCCAATCCCATTTTCGACCCCGCTAATCCAACGGTCTGCAAGTATAACTGCACCAATGAGCTGAACTATTTCTCGCACACCGTGGGCCTTGGCCTCCGGTATTCGACGCCGGTGGGTCCCATTCGGATCGATTTCGGCTTTCCCATCAATCGTCCGAGGTTCGTCGCGCCGATTTGTCCAAGCGGGAGCCCGAGCTGCCTGAGCGGTCAGAACGGATTCGAGAGCACACGGTTGCCAGGCTTCCAGGTCTTCTTCAACTTGGGGTCGACATTCTGATGCGCGCGTGGTTCGCTTTCGGTTTTGTCATGGTCCTGACGCTTTGCGCGTCCAAGCCGCTCCCCGCTCAAGAAGTCATCGACCGCGTAGCGGCCCGCGTGGAAAACGACATCATTCTGCTCAGCGATGTACGCATGCTTGCACGTTACCAGCAACTCGTCGATGGCAAGTCCGAGAGCGATGCCCAGATTCTGGATCGTTTGATCGACCAGTGGATCGTGCGAAACGAAGCCGAAACAGCACGATTTCCCCGGCCGTCGGACGAGGACATCGCGCGAGGTGTCGAGCGCGTGCAGAAATCGTTCACCTCCCCCGAGGAATACGAAGCGCGCAAGAAGCAGATCGGCCTGACGGATCCCGACATCCGGAACATGGTGTCGTCGCAACTTTATCTCAGCAACTACCTCGATTCGAGATTCCGCCCATCGGCCAGAATTGAACCCAAGGATGTGCAAGACTTTTACGACAAGGCACTCATCCCGCGCGCGCAGGCGCGCGGACAGGAGCCGCCTTCGCTGGACGCAGCGCGCGACACTATCCACGAAGCGCTCGTACAACGCAGTATCGACGAGCAGGCGGAGCGCTGGCTCAACGAGAGCCGCGGGCGCGTGCATGTAGAAAAGATGCTGGAGCCGGGCGCGTCATGAAACGCGAGAACCGCCATCCGATTTGGGCCTGGGTGATCCACACCCCGTGGGTGCTGGCCACCATCGCGATACTGTCGGTGATCGGATTCTTCGGCAGCGGCGCCGGCAATCCGTTGATTCGCCGTGTTGTCGTCCGGCGACTCCAGAGGATTACCGGAAGGCCCGTTGAAGTACGCACGGTGTCCATCCAGTGGCTGGCCCTGGGCGTCACCCTGAAGGGTGTGGTCCTTCATGGCCTGGAACCCGCGGGCACCGAAGCTTTATTCGCCGCGGAAGAAATCCACGTAGGCTTGCGCATCGATTCATTTTGGGGGCGCAAAGTTTCGTTGGACGATTTGATCTTGCGGCAGCCCCGGCTGCACCTTCGCGTCGAAAAAAATGGATCGTCGGATGTGCCCGTTCTGCATCTGGCGGCCACACCCAACCAAGCTTTGGGTGCATCCCTGTTCGCTATGCACGTCCGGCATGTGCGCATCGAGGATGGCTGGGTACTGTACAACGATGTGGGTAAGCCCCTGGCCGTGGAAGGTGGCGACTTGAATTTTGTCCTGGAAGGGAGTGGCTCGCCGGACCGCCCTGTCTATCTGGGAACTTTCGATTGGAAGGCCTTTCAATTCACGGCCGACAGCTTCATCCCCATACCCGCGAATCTGTATGCAAAGTTCACGCTCTCGCGTGACGGGTTTGCCCTCGAACAAGGCGTATTGAACGCCGGCCGTTCGCGTCTCGATGCGCAAGCGGAGATGAAGGACTTCGCGAACCCCAAGTGGAGATTTCGCTATCGTGGCTGGGTGAACCTGCTGGACCTGCGGCAGGATTTGCGTTCCCCGGAGACGCCCACAGGTCGCGCCGACGTCCGCGGCGAGGCCACTTATGCCGCGGGAGAGTTCCATAGCACCGGCAATTATTCCGGTGAGGATATTACGCTCACGTATCCGCCGTACTTTCACGCCTCGGGTGTATCCAGCCGGGGCAGTTTTCGCATCGATAACAAAGGCCTGGTGGTTCCGGATTTTCTGGCGGAAGCCTTCGGCGGAACGGTGAAAGGCCGAGTCACCCTGCGCTTTGATGGCCTGCAATTCCGTGGGGACACGCACATCGCCGGGATGCGCCTTGCCCAAGTTTGGCCATCGATTGAAGAGCTCGACTTTCCCGTCGACGAGTTGCATTGGGATTCCGTACTGACCGCGGACTCCGTGGAAACCTGGACCGGTGGCTTCGAACACTTCGACATTTCCGCGAAAATCCAGTGGACCTCCCCGGATGATATCGCTGCCGGGCACATTCCCGTGGATGGCGAATGGCAAATTCGCTATCTCTATGATCCGCAGACACTGACAATCAACTTTGGGGAGTTCGAAACGCCGTCGTCGCGCGGCACTCTTTCGGGAGTGTACGCGCCAGTGCGAAATACGGCGCTGGATTTGAAGTTCGAAACCGGCGCGCTCGAGAGTTACCGCGACTTTATCAACGCCATTCAAGGCGCAAAGCCTAACTCGCCCGAGGCCATCAAAGTCATCTCCGGCAGCGCCACCTGGGACGGCAAGATCGCCGGTCCCCCCGACGGCATCACCTTCACCGGACACCTCCGCGGCGAGCGGGCCCGCTACGAAAACGCCACTTTTGACATCATCGAGGGCGATATTGTCTATTCGCCAGACGAGCTGACACTCGAGAGGGGTCACCTACGTCGTGGAGGCATCGATACGCAAATCGACGGCACGCTAGCCTTAACGGACTGGAGCTTTCTGCCGGACAACGCGTGGTCTGCCGACGCCAGTTTTGACGCCACTCCTGTGGAAGCTCTGCAGCAGTTGTTCGGTGTGTCCTATCCCGTGCGCGGAAAACTCAGTGGACAATTTCACGGACGCGGCACGCGCAACACGCCGTCCATCACCGGACTGTTCGATCTGGCCGACGGCGATGTGTACGACCTCCTCTTCAACCGTCTTCGCGGCCAGCTGACGGTCACGCCGGAGGAAATTCGCATTGCGAACGCGGAGCTACGGTTATTTGCGCCTGGAACGGAAATCGGCCGGGGAGCAGGCATTGTGACCGGAACCGCGGAGTACCGTCTCACCGATCACAATGTCTCCATCGACTTGGTAGGCGCGTCGATTCCACTCGCGAACTTCGAGAAATTGCAGACCGTCCGCTTCCCCGTCGACGGTCTGGTCTCTTTCCGAGTGAAGGCCAATGGGCCCGTGACCTCTCCAGAAGCGGATGGAACCTTCCGGGTTGTCGATCTGCGAGTTGGACAGGAAGTCATCGGGAGCTTCGAAGGTGAACTAACCGCGGACGGCCGCGTTGCCAGACTGAAACTTGGTTCTTCGATGAGCACGGGAGAAATTTCTGGCGGCGTGACCCTGGGCCTTGCGGATCCGTTTCCCGTCGACGGCAAAGTTACCATCCGCAATATCGACCTCGATCCATTTTTGGCAACGGCTCTGCACGTGGATAAATTCGAAGGTCACGGCAGCGCCGATGGCGAGATTGGAGTCCAGGGATCGCTTAAGCATCCCGAGAGCCTGGTCGTCGACGCCAATTTCTCCCATTTGGTCTTCAACTACGCGAGCTTGCAGTTAGAAAACTCTGAGCCCATTCGTTTCCGGTCGTCACGCGACAATCTGGAGATCGAATCGGCTGCTTTCCGCGGACCGAACACCAACGTTGAGGTCGGCGGGAACGTGCAGTTTTCCGGACGCCGGGCGCTCAGCCTGCGACTGAACGGCGCTCTCGACTTGCGGTTGGTCTCCAAGCTCTCGCCAGGCCTTACCACCGCGGGCTCCGCGCAGGCTAACGCTGTCTTTGAAGGTACGCTCGACAACCCGCGTATCACCGGAAACATTCACATCGACAACGCGTCTGCGCGCGTCGCGGATTTTCCCACCGGACTCAGCGCCATCAAGGGTGACCTGATCTTCGACGCGACGCGCCTCTATTTCGATGATTTGACGGCGCAGGCCGGCGGTGGCACGCTGCACCTGTCAGGCAGCGTTAACTATACGGAACGTCCCGTGCGTTATGACGTCACCGCTCGCAGCGACAGCACCCGCATACGGTATCCCGAGGGCATGAGCTGGTTGACCGCCGGCAACCTGCGGCTCACCGGCACCACCGATGGCGGCGTCCTTTCGGGCCGCGTGACCGTCGAGCGCGTTACCCTCGCTCAGGGCCTGGAAGTCGCCGGCTCCCTGATCTCCACGAAAGAAATATCCGGCCCCTCAACAAGCTCAACCTTTTTGCGCAATCTTCAATTCGAAATTCAAGCCGTCTCCACACCCGACGCACGCATGCAGTGGCCCGGCGCCGAACTCGGAGCCGAAGCCGACCTGCGCGTGCGTGGCACTTGGGAGCACCCCATCATCCTGGGCCACATCCACGTTTTGTCGGGCGATTTACTGTTCCACGGAAACCGCTACCGCGTGGCCCGCGGCGACATCAACTTTGCAAACCCGTTCCGCCTCGACCCGGTGGTCAACGTCGAGGCCAGCACCACCATTCAGCAATACGAGATCACCCTGAACTTTACTGGGCCCGCCAGCAAGCTCACCTTGGCCTATCGTTCGGACCCGCCGCTGCCAGGCAACGACATCGTCACGCTGCTGGCGGTGGGGCAAACCAGCGCGGAAGGCACTTCGCGCAGCGCCGGCAACTCGCAAAGCGGACCCTCCGGAGCATCAGCGCTCCTCTCCGAGGCGGTTTCCAGCCAGGTAGGCGGCCGTCTGGAGAAATTGTTCGGTATCACAAACTTTCGCGTCGATCCCGCGCTGACAACGGTCGGTTCGACCGGTTCGAACCAGAACGCCGCGGCGCGCGTGACCGTGCAGCAGCAGGTAACCCGCAACGTCACCATCACCTATGTTTCCAACGTCGGCTCAACACAGGAGCAGGTCATTCAGGTCGAGTACAATCTCAATCGCAATATTTCGATCGTGGCCTTGCGTGATTACAACGGCACCTTCGGTATCGACATTAAGATCAAAAAACGCTTCCCGTGATCCACGACCTGTAGCGGAGCAGCGACCCTTGGAGTGCGGCGGCATGCCACCGCTTTTGCCTCGAAAGCACAGCAAAAAATCCATCAAGCGCATGATCAAGCAAATTGAGGTCTCTGTCGGACCGCCAACTCCTACTTATTCGTCGCTGGACGCTTTTCTTCCTCGTTCGCGCTAGGAACCAGGTCCGGATACTCCGCCTTCAAGTCCTCCATCGCCTCCTGCGCCGCCTTTTGTCCGAGCCGGAAACCCGCCAGCTGTGATTCATGCGCAACTTCCGGCAAGACCTTAAGCATCCGCTGACCAAACGGCGACTGGTAATAAGCCAGCAATTCCTTCAAATCCTCGCTCGACAGGTGCTTGTCATAAATAGGAATGACCGTTTCGGTAAGGCTGCGAGGGTCAAAGTGTTTCTCGAATCGCGTCGCAAATGCGTCCGCGAACTGCTTTGCTCGCGGATTATCCGGCTGGGACTCGGTCACGCTCGCGCGAAACTGCGCGATCCCGGCGTCCATGAGCTGCTGGCCGAGATCCTTTGCTCCGGTCACGTCCATCAGCTGTCGAATATCCGCTTCCTTTGCGGGATCGATCCTGGCTGCAGCGTCGGACGATTTTCGCGAAGCCTGTATCTCGCTCGCGCGAGCCTGCTTTTCCGAAGAAGTCGTCTCGTGCGCACTGACCTGAATCGAGGGCGCTTGCGCCACGACGACGAGCCCTCCAGCCGCAAGCGCGCACGCCGCAATAAGTCTCCGCATTACCGCCTCCCTATCAGCTGTCACCCGGGCGCAGCGAGGATTCCGCCGCTTCTAGGGTGCCCCACGCGCCGGTGTTGCGTGTAGGGATTCTTACGTCGGCCCCTGTACACACGCCAGTGCCGAGCGTGGGATTTTTACGTCGGCCTCACCGCATCCAAGCCCAAAAAAAAGAAAGGCGAGCGAAGCCGCTTGACCGGCCTCACCCACCTGAAGATACTTGGCGATGAACGCTACGAACTCGGTCAGGGTTGAGACGCGCTCGCCATGCTTTCGGGTTGCGTCACTGCCTCAGTTTTCCTCGGCTGTTTCACCGGCTGAGCCTGCGGTATCGGGCGCGCCTTCGCCGGGGGCGTCTGCGAGTCGATGCCCAGATATTCATTCGGCAAGTCCTGCAGAACGTCCTTTGCCACTCGGGTGCTCACGGCCTGATTGGCGGTCTGAATCTCCGACGTGATTTTCGGCATTTCGGCGGCAAACTTGCGGCCCAGTGGCGAACCGTAGAATTGCAGCAACCCCTTGATCTCGTCATCCGTGAAGTGTTTATCGTAAATGCCAACCAATTGGCCCGTCACTTCGTCCGGATTGAATTTCTTCTGATAGTCGGAAACGAACGCATCCACAAACTGCTGTCCGCGATCGCTCGCCGGCATGGTCGCCACTAGGTTTTCGCGAATCTGCTCGGCATTCTTTCCCGCCGCATCTTGCACCACCGCGCGGGCCCCCACCATGTCCATCAAGGACCGAATGTCTGCTTCCTTTGCGGGATCGATGTGCGCCACTCCCGCTTTATGTATCGTGCCGTCCGCCGAGGTCGGCGACGCCCCTTGAATCGCGATCAAAAACGCCGCGACGTAGATTGCCGCGAGCACCAAAAAAGCCTTCATCACTTTCCCTTCCTCCGGTGCGGTATCTTCACTACTCCGCCACACAACCAGTCTAGAAAACGCGACTTTCCAGCGCAGTGGTACGCAGGACCAGTTTTCGGGCGTCGTTGCAGGTACTCGACGGCACTGTCCGCAGGTGCAGGCAGTCCAACCTCTGCTTCCGCAATCGAAGAATTTGACCCGGAAAGAACCGAAGGTCACTTCAACCGGGCGCGCAGCGGTTTTTTCGGCGTCAGAGCCCCATGTAGGCGCTGGACTTCAGTCTGGCGTTGCCGTCCCGGAGCGGAGAAATCTTTCTTCACTCAACGTTCAGGGTCAAACCTCTGTCGTGCGGCTTTTCGGTGTGTTATTTTGTCGACAGTCTTTCAAGCCTGCAGCCGTCCTCTCTTGCCCCGAGCTTCGAGGGTCGGAGGGCCGGGATTAGACGCAAACGGTGCCCATGCCCGTCCAGGTACGGGTCTCTGAAAATGGACGAACTACTCAAGTGGCGCGGCGAATTCCCGATTCTGGACCGCACCACCTATCTGATTAGCAATTCACTAGGCGCCATGCCTCGCGCCGTCTACGACACCCTGCGTAACTACGCGGATTCCTGGGCGGGACGTGGCGTCCGCGCGTGGGAAGAAGGCTGGTGGGATATGGCCGTAGGCGTCGGCGACAAAATCGCTCCGCTGATCCGCGCCGCACCCGGCGAAATTTCGCTCCACCAGAACGTAACGCTGACGCAAGCGGTCATCTCGTCGTGCTTCGATTTTCGTGGTCCACGCAACAAAGTGGTGATGACCGACTTGGAATTTCCCTCGATCCAATACTTCTACCACGAGCAACAGCGCCACGGCGCGCGCGTGGAGCTGGTTCCAAGCTCCGATACCGTGCGATTCGACCTCGGCAGATTTCTAGCCGCCATCGACGAAACCACTCTTCTCGTCCCCATCTCGCTGGTTCTATTCCGCAGCTCCTACATCGTCGACGCCCGCGCCATCATCGAACGGGCCCACCGCGTCGGCGCGCACGTAATTCTCGACGTGTTCCAGGCCACGGGTGCGATTCCTGTCGATGTACACGCTCTAGGCGCGGATTTTGCCGTCGGCGGCGTCCTCAAGTGGCTCTGCGGCGGTCCGGGTGTCGCCTATCTCTACGTGCGCGACGATTTGCGCGCAAAGCTGAAACCCGCACTCACCGGCTGGATCGCGCATCGCCGGCCCTTCGCCTTCGAGACCGGCAACATCGACGCGCGCGAAGATTCCTTCCGCTATCTCAACGGCACGCCGCACATCCCCGCGCTCTACGCCTGCCAACCGGGCCTGGACATCATCAACGCGGCCGGCATCTCCGCCATTCGGGCCAAATCCGTCACCATGACTACGCGCTTACTGGAAAGCGCGCGGGCACGAGGCTGGCGCGTCAATACGCCCGATAATCCCGCGGAGCGCGGCGGGACCGTTTCCATCGACTGTCCCCACGCCTACGAAGTCTGCCGCGAACTCCTGGCGCGCGAGATCCTGGTCGACTACCGCCCGAACGCAGGAGTGCGCATCTCTCCGCACTTCTACAATCGCGAACAGGAATACGACTTTGCCATCGAGCAAATCGACGAGATTCTGCGCACTCATGCATGGGAGAAACACGCAGTGGCGTCGACCACGCCGGCTTAACTCGATGAGCTACCTCAAGGAATTTCGCCTCAAACCATGGAAGGACGCCTGCGAATCCACCGGCGATCTGGCACCGGCGGAATACGAGGCCGCCCGCCAGTCCATGATCGAAAAACAGATCCACCGCCGCGGCGTCAACGATGCCGCCGTTCTGGCGGCCATGAGCTCCGTGGCCCGCCACGAGTTCGTGCCCGCCGAATTTCGCAAACGCGCCTACGAAGACGCCCCGTTGCCCATCGGCGAGGGCCAGACAATTTCCCAGCCTTACATCGTCGCTGCCATGACCGCCGCGCTGCACCTCAAGGGCACGGAGCGCGTCCTTGAGATCGGTGCGGGCTGCGGCTATCAGGCCGCCGTCTTGTCATCTCTCGCCAGTGAGGTGATCACCATCGAATATCGAGGAGAGCTGGCCACCGCGGCGGCGGAGCGTCTCGCTCGACTGGGATATGCAAACGTTCACGTCCATTGTGGCGACGGCACGCTGGGCCTGCCAGAGCTTGCGCCGTTCGACGCCATTCTCGTGGCCGCCGCCGCACCTGCACCGCCGGCTCCGCTGGTCGCGCAACTTGGCGAGGGCGGCAGAATAGTCGTCCCGGTTGGCAGCGTCGAAAATCAAGAGCTGCACCTAATCGAGCGCATCCGTGATACGTTTCGGACCACGGTGCTCGAACCCTGCCGTTTTGTCCCGTTGATTGGCGTCCACGGTTGGAAGGAACCCTCGTTTCGATGACCCCTGAGGCCCCCGAACTTTCCATCATCATCCCGTCCTACAACGAAGAGCAGCGGCTTCCCGCCACGCTCTCAAGCATCGCCGCGTACATTCGATCGTCGAAGCGCAAGATCGAAGTGATCGTTGTGGATGACGGCTCACGCGACAACACGGTGGCGGTCGCCGAAAAATTCCGAGACGAAATCCCCTCGCTGCGCGTGGTTTCCAACGACAAAAATCGAGGCAAGGGCTACAGCGTGCGTCACGGCATGCAGGTGGCCCGCGGTGCAATCGTCTTGTTTACCGACGCGGACCTTTCCGCGCCCATCGAAGAAGTCGAAAAACTGCTTCCCGCGATGAAGACCAACGACGTTGCCATCGGATCGCGCGCGATCGATCGCAGCCAGATCACCGTTCACGAATCGCCTTTCCGCGAGTTCGCTGGAATCATCTTCAACAAGATCGTTCGGCTGATCCTCTGGTTGCCGTTCGTAGACACACAGTGCGGCTTCAAAGCCTTCCGCCGCGTGCCCTGCAAAATCATCTTCGAGCAACAGACCATCGACCGCTTCGGCTTCGATCCGGAGTTGTTGTATCTCGCCCGGCACCACGGATTGCAGGCCGTTGAAATCTCGGTTCGCTGGGGCCACTCCCCCGCCACCAAGGTCAGCATGATGCGCGACAGCCTGCGAATGTTCGTAGACGTGTTCGCGATTCGCTGGAACTCGCTAATCGGGAAGTACCCGCGCCGCCACAAGTAACGGGCGGGTTGGCATCGAAGACCTGTTGGTTAACAAAATGCCCCCCTCCCCCCCGCCTTCTTTTGTAAGTGCGGATTCTGAAGGACTTTAAGTCGAGTGATTTTGTAACTGCGGATTCCAAGGGAGTTAGGGGCGCCTTTTTCGGAAGTGCGGATTCTAAAAGGGTTAGGGCTGGGAAAACTTCAGACCGAGGAGATCCCGAGGACGCAAAACGCGTCTCAGCCATTCGAATTAGCAATTGTGGTAACACTACAGATGATAGCATATTGGTAATGCATTGTCAAGAACGTTTTGGCGAAGCCTCGCTTGGACACTTCGCGTTTAGGGCTGCAGGAAAATGCGAACAAAGAAAAAGCTTTCTTCCTAAAGCCCGTCTCTCTTGAACAGTTATGCCGGGGCTGAAGCCCCGGCCTCCTAAAGAGAAGCGTCCTTCCGCAGCTTTGGGCGTGGCCTGAGGTTGGCGACACGGTTCTCAAAAGCGCCCGCCTCGGAAGGCGGCCGCTACATACAACAAAGGCGACCCGCGGGCGGTTAGCCGGAGATGGCGTCGGGTAGGGCGCCGCGGGTTCGCTCGCGGTGGGTGAATTCGTGGACGGCAGCTTGGAGGTCGGCCACCGTGAAATCGGGCCAGCGCTTAGAGAGGAAGACGAATTCGGCGAAGGCGCATTCCCAGAGCAGGAAGTCGGAGAGGCGCTGTTCGCCGCCGGTGCGGATCAGGAGGTCGACATCGGTCGCTCCGCCTCGTGCTTCCGCCAGGACACTGCTGAAGGTTTCCTGGGAGAGTTCGGTGGCTTTGTAGAAGCGGCAGGCGGCGTTGTAAATGGCGTTGCGGGCGGAATAGTCGACTGCCAGGCGGAGATGCAGGCGCGTGCAATGGGCGGTGGCGGCTTCGGAATCGATGATGGCCTGGCGCAGGGTGGCGGGGATGCGATCGCGGCGGCCGATGACGCTCAGGCGGGTGCCTTCGTTGATGCAGTTCGAGGTTTCGGTGAGAAGGTATTCATGGAGGATGCGCAGGATGCCGCTTACTTCTGACGGGGGGCGTTTCCAGTTCGCTGATGAGAGTGCGAAGAGCGTTAGGGTTTGGATCCCAAGGCTTGGGGCTGCCTCGATGACTGCGCGAGCGGCTTGGGCGCCGGCTCGATGGCCTGCGGAGCGGGGCAGGTTGCGGGAGGTGGCCCAGCGGCCGTTGCCGTCGGAGATGATGGCGACGTGGATTCTACGGGGTAGCGGGATGGCGCGATGGATGTTGGGCTGGGGGACTGGGATTTGTTGCTGGGCGACGATTGGTGAGACGAGCATGGTTTTTTCTCCGTGTTGACGTTGATGACAGCTGAGTGCACGTACCGAGCTACAGATACGAACCGCGATTTACAAATCACTGCTATTGCAGCTGCTATACAAACTACTCTGTAATACAAAGTACAAGTGCAAAAAAATTTGACCGCTTAACCTTCGCGGGTTGCGCGGATCAGGGCCTCCATATGATTGAGGTAGCGCTCCAGGGCTTTGCGGCCTGCCGCGGCCAGGCGATATTCGGTTTTTGGCAGGCGCCCATCGAAGGACTTGGTGCAGACGATGTAGTCGGCTTCTTCGAGCTTGCGGGCGTGCACGCTGAGATTGCCGTCGGTGGTTTTCAGCATGGCTTTCAGTTCGTTGAAGGTGAGGGAGCGATTCACGGCCAAGGCACTGACGATGCCAAGGCGGACGCGTTCGTGGATGAGGCGGTCAAGATCGGCGGGGACGGTTTCTTTCGCCGGCGTGGAAACTGCCGGCAACGAGGCGTCACGCTCTTTGCGCTGGAAACGCTCGTCTCTTACGGTGGATGACTTCGCCATACGATTCCTCTTCGGCGGCCGTTCCGCAGCCGCCCCCAAAATGGCGAGATACCCTTTAAAGCTCAGGATAAAAACTCGCCGCCATCAAGCAAACTCCTCTGCCGGGCCTCTACTATCCTCCGTGGTGTCGCGCGATCCAAAGTCCAAAACCGATTTGCAGCAGTCCGAAACCGATGGCCATGAAGGCGTCACCCCAGTTCGCGGGTGCGACCAGCGCTACGGTACCCAGCGCCATCAGGCACAGGCCCATTACCGGAACGACGCGGACGGAGAATGCGCCACCGGTGACGATGGCGGTGCCATAGAGCAAGAGCCACACCGCCGGAAGGAGGGCGAATGCGCCGGTGTGGAACAGGGCGAATGTCAGCAGGCCGCCAACGATGATGGGCGGGGCGAAGCTGAGGAGGAATCTGCGGCCTGGGCCGGAGAAGAGAGCGGCGTTGGCACGATGGGCTTTGGTGGCGGCGGTGGCGGCGGCGATCGCTACGGCGACGAAGGCTTCGGCCAGCCAGACCGCCAGCCAGGCGCGAGGTGATGTTTGACGGGATGCGGCGCCGGCTGCGGCCAAGGCGGTGACGCCCATGGCAATGCCTCCCCAGCCTGGAACGGCGGTGAACTCGGAGGCGCTCTCCATCGTTTCGCGAATGTAACGGAGATGGTCGGCGGCGCGAGCGTCGATGGGGATGGGGCGGTTGCGGGGAGAGCGAAGAGGGCTGACGGACGGCATGAGAGGAAGGATAGGGCGGGAAGCCAGGAGCTGTCAAGTACTTTGTAATGCAAAGTAAGTCGGGGAGACGCTGTGAAACGGAGACAAAACGACGCAGGTTCTTCGAGGGCCGGAAGCGCCGTCGCTGCTCGACAATGTGAGTGCCTCGTGTGCTCCGACAAGACCGCCGCTAACTCATTAAAAGCGCTTCAGTTCGCTGCACCGGCGAACGCCTGCCCTGACGTTTCCCGCCTCCCGGTCGTCTATATCCCAGGAGCATGGCATGGGAACAATGGGACTTGCACTGCCCTGGGAGCATAGAATCCCTCCCGTACCGCGCGACCGGGAGAGGCGAGTGGAACCTTTCCGTGAAGCCGCTCCCCCCGCCGAAATTGACTCGGCGGCGGAAGCGGCGAGGGCCGAAGACTCCGCGCTGGCGGCAGCCTGCCAGTCGGGAGACCTGCGCGCCTACGAGCGTCTCTACGCGCTGCAAGGCGCGCGCATGAAAAACCTCGCGCGGAACCTCCTGGGCAATGCGCTCGACGCGGAAGACGCGGTGCAGGACACGTTTTTGAAGGTGCAGCGCAGCATCAGCAGTTTTCGGGGCCAGTCGAGTTTCGTCACCTGGACCTTTCGCATTCTGGTCAACACGTGCCACGATGCTCGCCGCAAACGCACTCGAAAGAAAGAAGTCGCCAGTGAGGACGAAACCGGCGAGTTGCTGCGGCCGGAACCACGCGCGCCAAGTGCTCATCCGACGCTGCGTCTTGCGCTCGAGCGGGCACTGGCTGAACTGACGCGTCACCAGCGCGATGTTTTTCTGTTATACGAGGTCGAAGGCTTCCACCATTCGGAAATCGCCGCGATGCTGGAAATTACCGAAGCGGCCTCGAAGAACACGCTTTTCCAGGCGAAGAAAAATCTTCGCGGGATGCTCGAAGCTCCTCGCGGCGGCGACGCTGCCGGAGCGCGATGAATATATTGCGGTGAGAGAGATGGCCGGTGAGACTCGATGAACGTGACTTGCAACGATCGCGACAGCATTTTTGAAGACGGGACGTCCGCGCAGTGGGCCGCTCTGGAAACGCACGCGGCCACCTGCGCTGCGTGCGCCGAAGAACTGCGCGCCTGGAAATCGCTGAGTGTGGCCGCCTCGCAAATGCGCGACTATGCTCCTAGCGCGGCGCTATGGTCTCGTATTGAAACGGCGCTCGCCGCGGATGCCGCAGCTTCAAAAAATCCCGTGTCGTGGTGGGACCGGTCAACGGCATGGTTAGGCTTCCGTTTTTCATGGCAGGTCGCCGCTGCCGGCGCTTTTGCTCTGTTGCTGCTCGTTTCCGGTGGTTGGCTCTATCGCAACCAAACAAGACAACCATCGACAACGGCAAATCAAAACCCGCTCTTGAGAAATAAAGCCCTTGGCGAAGTGGAACGCGCCGAAGCCGCCTACGTGCAAGCGATCGATAAACTCGCGGTTGACGCCAAGCCGCAGCTCGACAATCCGGACACGCCGCTGCTGGCAAACTATCGTGAGAAACTCCAGGTGCTCGACACGGCCATCGAGGACCTACGCGCGCAGACGGGCATGAATCCATCGAACGCCCATTTGCGCTATCAATTGCTCGCGATGTACCAGGAAAAGCAGCGCACGCTGGAAGAGATTCTGGAGGCAAAGCGATGATCGGATTTGGGCCCAGAGCGCAAACTGGCCGCATGGCACGGTGGAGCGCGGGAGGGTGCTTCCGACGTTGCGGGTGTCACTGGCAAATCGCGTTCGCGTGCGCGGTTCTCGCATGGGCGCTCGCGACAACGCAGGCGGTGGCAGCGAACCCCGGCCAGGACCAGGTCTCGCGCGATTTCCAGAAGACTGTGCCGCTGGCCTCCGGCCAATCGTTCCAGATCGAAAACAAGTTCGGCGAAGTCCGCATACACGGCGAATCCACCCGCGAAGTCAAGATCTCCGCCACCATCCGGGTGCAGGCCAACTCCCACGAGGAAGCTGAGATTTACGCGCAAAAGGTCCAGATCGAAGTACAGCAAGCCGGCGACGGCGTGCATGTCCGCACGATCTATCCCGAGGACGAGAAAAAGTGGTTCCACCTGGGGAAGAACACGTCCTATTCCGTCAACTATGACGTGGCCATGCCTTCCGACGCGCCGCTTTTCATCAGAAACAGTTTTGGCAGCGTTACCACGAACAATATTCGCGGCAAGTCGGACATCGAGAACAGTCACGGCTCGCTCACGGTCCACGACATCGGTCCGGCGCGCCTGAACAACTCCTTCGGCAGCATCGAGCTCACAGGCGCTTCCGGCGATACATTCATTAACGACAACAACGGCTCCGTGGAAGCCTCGGATGTAAAGGGCGCGTTGGAATTGCGCAATCGCTTCGGGAGCATCACCGCCCGGCAAATTCAAGGGGCGGTCACGATCGCTGGAGGTAATGGCGCGGTGACGCTGAACGACGCGGGCTCCGCTAACATTACGACCTCATTCGGCAGCGCGGAAGTCCGCAACATTCGCGGAGACCTGACGCTCCACGACAACAACGGGAACGTGGACATTTCGACCGTTAACGGTGCCGCCACCATTTCGAACAGCTTCGGCAACGTGAATTTCATGGACATCAAGGGCCGTATGGAATGTACGACCAACAATGGCCGGGTGAAAGGCACGTCGGTGGGGGGCAGCTCTCTTAGCATTCGCAATTCGTTTGGCAACATCGAACTCGAAAACATCGCCGGGACGCTCGACGCGGAAACCTCCAATGGGAAAGTGAGCGTGCATGACGCTCGCGGCAGTATCACGCTCAGAACGTCCTTTGGTGCTATCGAAGCTTCCAACATACCCAAAGGCATCCGCGCGATTACCGGCAACGGCGCAATTACCCTCACCGACATCGGCGCCGACGCTTACGCCAAGACCAGCTTTGGGAGCATCTCCGCCGAACGCATCAACGGAAATTTGACCGCGGAAGACTCCAACGGTTCGGTGACCGCCAGGAACGTAAAGGGAGACGCGACGGTGACCACATCGTTCTCTGGGGTAACCCTCGAATCGATCGGCGGCCGGATCACGGTGGACAATCAGAACGGCGCGATCTTCGTAACCACCACGCACCCTTCTGGCGGCTGCCGCGACATCTCGCTGAAAACTTCTTTCTCCTCAATTCGTGTGGGAATTCCAGACGGCGTCGGTTACAACCTCAGCGCACACACTTCCTTCGGGCGCATCACTTCAGACTTGCCGGTAACCGCAACCGGCAGCATTGGCGGGGATTCTCTGAATGGCACCATCGGCTCCGGCGGGTGCCGCTTGCAGCTCACGGATTCGAACGGCAGCATCGAAATCGTTAAAGCGTCTTGAGGGCGTCCCGGGGTCTTATCCCGACTTACCCTCCGCGTCGCGCTCGCTCCATTGCAAAGGCCTTCCGCAAAATCCGCGTGGCCGTCTCCGTCAAACCGTAGCCATCCAATTCGTCCTCTCGCGCAAAGGCCACATGCGTGACATCACTTCCGGCAATCGCTTCGCCGCTAATCCGCTCGCACAAATAGTCTGCGATCACGAAGTGATATTTAGGACCGTTTCTCAGAGGCGACCTGTTCGCATCATCCCCCTGATAAACCCGGTCAAAAACCTCGATCAGCTCCAAGACCCGCACTTCCAGGCCGGTTTCCTCCAGCAGTTCGCGCGCAACCCCACGCTCCAGCGATTCCCCCAGCTCCAAAGTCCCACCGGGAATCGACCATTGCCCGCGCAGGGGCTCGCTGCCCCGCCGGATCAATAGAGCGCGGCCCTCGACAATAACCACGCCGCCGACTCCGACCACCGGGCGATCTGGGTATTCCCGCGACAATGTCCCTCACCGTACCGATGGGCCGCGCGTTTCCCATATCGCAGCGAATCGCGTCCCATAGGAGTTGACTTCTGATAACGCGGTATATAATACGCTCGACGCAGGTGCACGCGCTCCTGGCCGCGGCACCTCATCGCCAACTTTACGGAGGATGGATCCGTGATTCGCTGCCCCGAGTGTTCCGCCGAAATCGACGTCGACGAAGACGAAGTAGAAGAGGGCGAAATCCTAAGTTGCCCAGAGTGCGAATCGGAACTCGAAGTGTCGCAAATACATCCCGTGCACCTGAACATCATCTCGGAAGATGCCGACGACGATGAGGACGAGGAAGACGAAGAGGAAGAAGAGGCGGAAGACGGCGATAAGGACCTCATCGAGGAAGAAGAAGAGGAGGAAGAAGACGAAGAGTAGGCGGCGGAGGTCTTGTGCCTTTACATCTTCTTCGCGCGATTCATCATCTGATTAATCAACGTCATGCCTAGGGACTGGGTAAATGGGCGCCCGATGAGAGCGCCCCATGAGAGCGTGTGGATGCACGCGTGGCAATGGCACATCGCCGTAGGCGTCATCCTTTTTCTGATTTCGCTTTCCAGTTGCGCTTTGCGCGCCCAGGAACCCGCTCCACCCGCCGCACCTGAACCTCCGGCAAATCAGCCGCCGCCCCCAGTCCAAAACTCCGCGCCGGGGGCCAGTTCCAGCAGCAAACACACGCACAGCAGCCATGCCAACGATTTTCTGATCATCGGGACGGTCTTCACCGACAAGGCCTTCGCCTTTCCCGGCGTGCGCCTGCGGGTCCGGCGCTCCAACGAGAAAAAGTTCCGCTGGGATACCTATACCAATTCGCGGGGCGAATTCGCAATTCGCGTCCCGCAGGGCGCGGAATATGAGATCGTAACAGTTGCCAAGGGCTTCACTGATCAAAGCAAGACGATCAGTGCAAAGAGCGGCATAAGCGAAGACAGCGTCGTCTTCCAGATGCAACCCGCACCGGGAGGAAAAAAATGAATTCGCGGCTACGCCTGTTGTGCATGAGCGTCGCTCTAATCCTTTCGGCGGCGATCGCTGTTGCGCACCAGCAGGACCCCAAGCACGAAGCCCAGCTGCGCACGGTCCATGGCATAGTCACCGACAAGTCGGAAGCGCCGGTTTCCTCCGCGGTCGTGTTCTTGAAAAACACGCGCAGCAACGTCGTTCGCAGTTACATCAGCGATGACGCCGGCAACTATCGCTTCAGCGGCCTTGATCCAAACGCTGACTACGAGATTCATGCCGAGAAGGATGGAGCTACGTCTTCCACCCGGTCGGTGACCAGTTTTGACAGCAAGAGAGACCTTGTCGTCAATCTCAAGGTCGACAAGAAGAAAAGTTGACCCTTACCCCAAAGTCCCGCTGAATCATAGCGTTACCGAATCAGGAAACCAACAGAGTGCCGAATTTGCGTTACTTTTCGGAATCGGGGGCATCTCAATCTGAAGCAAAAGACTCTTAGTCAACTACACTCAACGAACGGTCTCTTGGGGCGGCCGACCGATATCTCGATTGGAGAGACGTGTCTACCAGGCCGCCGCCAACTATGCTGGGAAAAACCCCTTTGTATCTCTTACTTTTCTTGACGCTAGCCTGTGGGTCTGCGATCTGCTTTGCCCAGGACAAACCCGACGCGCCGACGCCGACAAAAGCCGCGCCACCACCGCCGCAACCCCCCCAGGGACAGAGCGCTGATCCCGACAACGATGCCCAAATCGGCAAGACCAAGCTCGAAAAGGAAACCGGCACCGTCAACGACCGCATCTTCGAGGTCATGCCCAATTACGGCACCGTCGAAACCGCTAAGGAGCTTCCCCCGCTGACCATCGGACAGAAATATCGGCTCGCAACCGCAGGCGCCTTTGATTATTTCGCTTTTCCTTTTAACGCGGCTCTCGCTGCAATCGATCAGGCGAACAATTCCCCGAAATCGTGGGGCCAGGGATGGGGCGCCTACGGCAAACGCTACGGTGCCTCCTTTGCGGATAACAGCATTGGAACCTACATGACCACTGCGATCTTTCCCTCGATCTTGCATGAGGACCCGCGCTATTACCAGATGGCTAAAGGTTCGTTCACTCATCGCGCCTATCACGCCGTTAATCGGCTTTTTGTCACCCGCACGGATTCAGGGAGCACGCGTTTCAATTACTCGGAAATCGTTGGCAACGCCGCCGCGGCGGCCTTCTCGAATGTCTATCACGCGCCCGAAGACCGCACCGCCGGACGCAATGCCGAAACCCTGGGCATGTTGATCATGTGGGATGGCGTCTCCAACGAATTGAAGGAATTCTGGCCCGACATTCGCCGCAAAGTCTTCCGCAAGAACACTCCCTAGCGCCGGCAGCAAGCGGAACTCAAAATTTGAGCTCGTGCCCTGAATGTCGGGATCGTCACGCCGTTAGGTTTCATCGTGCTCGTGGGGCGAGCATCTTCACGGCGCGAGGGACAACTTCAATTTCCACTGGCGCGGGGCCTAGAATTTCTCCGTCGCCGTGGAAAAAGCATGGTCGGTCTGTCCGCAGCAGCACTCTTCGCGCTTGCTTCTGTTTCAAATATGCATCCGGCAGAGTCCCGCCAATTAAAAGCCGCGGGAGTAGCGCCAGCACCTCCCGTGTGCCCAAGCTTTTCACAAACGACAAATTCAGCCACCCATCATCCACTCGTGCGTCGGGTGCCACACGCAATCCGGCCCCATAGCTTGGCGCATTCAGCACTCCAGCCAGCAGAACACTTTCTTGCATCATTGCTTCTTCGCTTCCCGGAAATTCCGCCTGCACGTTCAGCGGTGTAAATTCCAGCCAAGCTTGCACCGCTGACGCAACGTAGCGCAATCGGCCAGGTAACCACCGGTAAATTCCCGCGGCATGAACCGAAGCGTCCACGTCCAGCCCCACGCCGCCACCGCCCACATACAATCGCTGGCAGCCATCACTCGTGCGAGCCCGCAAAAGATCCACTTCACGCGGTTGCCCGTTTACCATCGCGTGTATTGCGTCGACCATGTCCTTCGGCAATCCCAGGGCGGCCGCGAAATCATTGCCACCGCCAGCAGGCAGCACGCCCAGCAAAACGTCGCTGCCGTACGCCGCATTCGCCAACCCTTGCAACGTTCCGTCGCCGCCCATCGCCATCAAAAGATGGCGCCCGTCCGCGATCGCTGAACGCGCCCGCGATTCCAGATCCTTCGCCGTGGCCGTAAGCTCAAACTCCGCCGGGATTTTCTCGGCCTCGAACGCTTGCCGCACGCGAAGCAGATGCCTGCCCGCACGGCCCCCTCCTGCAAGAGGATTCACAAAAACGAGTGCCGGCGACCCGCCGAGAATATTTTGCAAATTGCTCACTAGCTGGCCATGCTGACGAACACGGCCAAGCCTGTCAACCGCGGTCCGCGCGACAGGTCTCACCGCGGATTATCCGGATGGGGTACGGGGCGGTGAAGAGGCGCCCGCTTCGGAGAGCGGCCGCTACAAATGCCGGTACAAATGCTAGGATGCGCGCCTTCGCGCGTCGCAAGCTGCCAAATCTTGCGGATTTCCGGTCATGAGTCGCACAAACTGCCACGTTGGTCCGGCTCCTGCCGCGGTACGGCGACGCCGCAATCCGCGCGAGACCCAAACGCGTGCGCCCGACCGGTCATCTCTGCTATAAACTCCTCAGGAGATTTCAACCGCCATGCTGGCAACTCGTTGCGCCGTTCTTGGTGTCTCAGTCCTACTCGCACTCGGACTCATAACCCCCTCCGAGAAAGCGCTGACGAATGCCGCGCCCCAGACCCTGGCCGAAGCCATAGAAATTGATCCGAACGCCGCTTCCCATCCGCTCCCCCACTTCTGGGAAAAAATGTTTGGCTCCGGCCGCGCCATCCTCTCGCTCCGGGACGACTACCGCCACGATCTCCGCGAAACCAAGCGCATCACCAATTTCGAATACGTCCGGTTCCACGCCATCTTCCACGATGAAGTTGGCCTCTATGACGAAGGCGCCGATGGCAAGCCCATCTACAACTTCTCCTACGTCGATCAGATCTATGACGGCCTGCTCGCCAACAAAGTCCGCCCGTTCGTCGAGCTAAGTTTCATGCCCAAGAAACTCACCTCCGACCCCAACGCTCTGCACGCCTTCTGGTACAAACAAAACGTAGCTCCGCCAAAGGACTGGGACAAATGGGGACATTTGATCGAAGCGTTCACCCGTCATCTGGTCGAGCGGTATGGCATCGAAGAAGTTTCGCAATGGTATTTCGAAGTTTGGAATGAACCGAACCTCGACTTTTGGGTCGGCAATCCGAAAGAAGAGACCTACTATCAGCTGTACGATCAATCGGCGCTAGCCATCAAGCGCGTGAGCCCGCGCCTGCGGGTTGGCGGACCATCCACGGCGCAAGCTGCGTGGGTCGATCATTTCCTTGCTCACTGCAAAGACAAAAACATCCCCGTCGATTTCGCCTCTACTCACGTCTACGGCAACGATAAGGCTGAAGACGTCTTCGGTACTCACGAGCAAATTCCCCGCAACGAAATGGTCTGCCGCTCGGTAAAAAAGGTCCACGACCAGATCGCGGCTTCCGCGTATCCGAAAATGCCGCTGATCTGGACTGAATACAACGCCGCTTACGACAACGAGCCCGCGGTGACCGACAGCGCCTACATGGGGCCATTCCTGGCCAACACCATCCGTGAGTGCGACGGCCTCGCCGACATGATGAGCTACTGGACGTTCTCCGATGTTTTTGAAGAACAAGGTGTGGTGAAGACGCCATTCTACGGTGGCTTCGGCCTTCTGGCCGAACGCGACATTCCCAAGCCAGTGTTCAACGACTTCGCATTGCTCCATCGTCTGGGCGACACCCGTTTGGACGTCGGCTCGGACTCGCTGCTAGTCACCCGTCGCAAAGACGGAACGTTGGCAATCGCCGCCTGGAATCTCTCCCTTCCGGAACAAGCAGGCTCAGCCAAATCCATAACACTGCATTTCAAAGGGGTGCAAACAGGGTCAGCCAAAGTCACCATCGTCGACAAGGATCACGGTTCTCCGCTCCCGGAGTTCGAGAAACTTGGCCGGCCAGCCTCGCCGAAGGTGACTCAAATCGAAGCCCTTCGCAAGGCCGCTGCGCTCCCAGCCTCAAAATCCTATGCACTCAAGGCTGGTTCCCTCACGCTCGACCTGCAGCCTCATGCGCTAGCGCTAATAGAACTTCAAAAGTAGATTCCTGGGCGAGAGTTGACTCTAAACCCCGCCCTCTCGGAGAGGGCGGCTACCGGGTGCCTCCCTTACGTGTCTAGTAATTTTCCAAATGCTTTATTTTGTGACGTAGATCGGGTAGCCGGCGGGAATCGGCGAGCTAACCGCCGCAGGCGTTTCGGGCGCAATCGTCTGGAATCCGGCGCGAGCCATTCCATTTTTTGCGATGTCGTTTTTCATGAAATGTTCCCACACAAAACCGGTGCGCGCGTTTTCGGCCATCAACATCATGATGCCGGCATCGATTCCAAGCACGTCCTGGCTATACCAGTTCGTCAGCGGATTGAACGCATCGACAAAACCATAGCGATGCCAGGCGCGCTCCTGATACTTGGTGTAAATCGTTCGCAGCACGCGCAGCGTCGCCTCCGGCAGGAAGGGCAGCGAGCCTCCTGCCGCACAGGGCACGACGCTCCCATCGACATGTCCCATCGCCGGCGGCCCGCCCCACACCGCGTAGCCTCGCGATGAATCGGAAGCAGTGATGCCCCACAAGTCTTCGGTGTAGTCGGGAAATTCACGCGCGAGTTCCAGACACCACAATTCGTGAACTTTCGTGGCGATTACGGAATTGACGAAATAGTCGGCGAACTTGTCGCGCTTGTTGCGAAAATCAAACCACGCGTGCGAATACTGGTGGACGAACAAGGGCGCGTGCGAACCGATGTAACGGATGCCGTTAAACTCGAAATAAGTGCGCGTCCAGGCGTCCCAGTTCGTCTGTGACATGATGTTCGCCGGCGACCCGATGCCCAGCAGGTAGACCATCATCAGTTCACTGTAGGCATCCCAGCGGGCCTTGATGAAGCCGTGCTCGGGCGTCCAGCCCATGGACAGCGTTTTTTCGCCGTGCAGCAGCCAGTTCCAGTCCACGCGGTTGTACAGGGTTGTGGCCAAATCGCTTATTTCGGAATCGTCGAAATACGCCCGGCAGGTCAGCACACCGCAAATGAATAAGCAAGTATCGATCGAAGAAACTTCAGACTGAAACACGCGTTCGCCATTCTGGAAATTCAGGAAATGACAAAAAAAGCCGTGTGCCTGGGGCACGCGGGTGGCCACGAAACGAAGCGTATTGCGTACGCGCTCGCGGATTTTTCTTTTGTCTTCCCAGCCGCGATGATCCGCGATACACAGACCTGTCAATCCGAAACCTGTGGCCGCAATGCTGGCGACGTTGCGAGAATCCGTTCCACTCGCCTGGCTGCGGTCTTTCACCAAGCCCGTGTAGGGACTCGCTTCGTCCCAAAAAAACTGAAAACAGGCGCGTTCGATCTGTTCCAGGAAGCGGTCTTCCTCCAACGTAAAGCGATATTTCGTGGGATCGCTGCTGAACAGCGAGGAAATACCGCTGAGAGGCAGGGCACGATTTTGCGGTGGAAATGCTGGCGTAGCATCAGGCCAGGCACTTGCCGCAAACGCCTCCGATACCGGCAAAGCACTGAGAGGAATGCCCAGCGCGAGACGCGAGGTCTGTCGAAGCCAGTCACGACGTGAACGCTTCCCACCGTTCACCACGCGCTCCGCCGGGTATATCTCAAGGTACAACTCGAGCGCCGGATGGAGGGACAGGACCGGGTTCTCCATTGCATACCGGGCCAGTTTACCGGAGACGCGAAGTCACCGGAAATCCGATTTCCGGATGAACTCTAAAGCAGCACTCTTATCATTCGCGCGAAGAGGAAAACTACGGGGTGATTTTGGCGCTGGCCGGGAATTGGGCCGCTGGACCGACTTAAATCCGGTGGGCAATAGAACGCAGTACGCTTGATTGTTTGCCAGACGCCCTAATATGTTTGCGTTATTGCTCGTCTTCCAGCGCCTACTACAATGAGCGCGCCTGGCGAACCTCTGCTTTGGTCCCTCAAATCGATCGTCGCGATAATTTCGGGATGTAACAGAATTGAACCGGTGAGATAGAGTGCATGTCTATTTCAGAAGAATCTGTGGAGCCGAAAGGTAAAGCGTCTTGAATATGATGGTGCGATTGCGGCCTGTGGTTTTCATCGGGTTGTTGCTGGCTGCGTGGCAAATCGCAGTGACCCGGCATCCCGGTCAAATTCTGCCCGGGCCGTGGGGAGTGCTTGGCGGTATGGGTGATCTGTTGCGGCATGGATTGTTGTTCAAGTATGTGGTTGCCTCATTGTTCCGTGTCTCGTGGGGATTTGGTCTTGCCGCCATTCTCGCGATCCCTCTGGGACTTACCGTTGGCTGGTATCGCCGGGCAGAGATGGCGATCAATCCGCTGGTGCAGGTTTTCCGCCCCATTTCTCCGCTTGCGTGGATTCCACTCGCGATTCTGTGGTTCGGGGTAGGTGATTCTGCCTCTGTATTCCTGATCTTTCTGGGATGCTTCTTCCCATTGCTGCTGACGGCCATCAACGCCGTCCGGAACATTCCCGCGGTTTACATCAATGCGGGACGCAATTTTGGACTGGGTCCCGCCGATCTGGTCTACCGCGTACTGTATCCTGCGGTGATCCCACAGCTACTGATCGGTTTGCGGATTACATTGGGTGTAGCGTGGCTGGTAGTGGTGGCCGCCGAAATGATTGCGGTTGATTCGGGACTGGGATTTCTCATCGTGGATGCGCGCAACGCCGGAAACCGCTATGACCTGGTGGTTGCAGGCATGGTCGTCATCGGGCTAATCGGCCTGCTGCTCGACACCGCGATGCGCTCGCTGGAAAAGGTCAAATCGTTCCGCTGGGCTTATTCGGAGGACTAGGAATGTCGTCGGGGGCAGCTACAACTCCAGCGGTCGGGATTAAATTGCGGGTGGAAAATCTCAGCATGGTTTTCACGCGCGATGGCAAAAGCACCCCGGTGCTTCAAGACATCAATCTCGAAGTGTCGACGGGTGAGTTTGTCTGCCTGGTAGGACCTTCTGGGTGCGGCAAATCGACACTGCTCAACATCGTAGGAGGGTTTTTGTCACCGACGAGCGGTGCGGTTCGCATCGACGGCGAGATCGTGCACGGACCGGACCCGCGGCGGATTTTTGTGTTTCAGGAACGCGGCGTTTTTCCGTGGCTGACGGTCGAGGGCAACATCGGATTTGGACTGTCAAGACTCTCGCGGCCGGAGCGCGAACAACGCATCACGCACTACGTCAAGATGGTCGGACTAGGCGGGTTTGAAGAGGCCTACCCTTCCGAACTTTCCGGCGGCATGAAGCAACGACTGGAAGTGGCCCGCGCGTTGGCGGTCAATCCGGACATGCTTTATTTGGACGAGCCATTTGGAGCCCTCGATTCGATCACGCGCCTGGTTATGCGCGGAGAACTGCTGCGCATCTGGGAGGCGGAGCGCAAGACGATTGTCTTTGTGACGCACGATATCGACGAGGCCGTGCAGTTGGCGGATCGGGTCGTGGTCATGTCTGCGCGGCCCGCCGTTATCCAGCGAGTTGTGAATATCGACATCGCGCACCCTCGAGATATCAGCTCACCGCGCTACCTGGAACTTCGCGATGGCATCTTGCAGCAGATCGGGCTGGCTCACAAAATATGAATTCGCTTTCGGAACCGAACAAATGGGAGAAGTTGCTCTGGCCGCTGCTGGCGTCAGCCCTGTTGCTCGCGGTATGGCACTACTCCGTAGTCTGGACCCAAACCAAGGTTTTCCCTGGGCCTCTTCAGGTCGAGAAGGGAATGGTCGAACTCTTCCACAAGAATGTCCTCTGGCAGGATATCGGAAGCTCACTGAGCCGCGTGGCGATTGGGTTTGGCGCCGCTGCCGTATTGGGAATTCCGCTGGGCTTGAGCCTCGGCTGGTATCCCGCGGCCAACCGGGTCGTAAATCCGGTGATGCAAATCCTACGACCGATCAGCCCGATTGCGTGGATTCCTGTGGCGATCATTTTCTTTGGTGTTGGCAACCATGCCGCGGTGTTTTTGATTTTTCTCGGTGCATTTTTCCCGATCGTGGTTGCGTGCGTTAACGGCGTCTCGAATGTGCCGTCGGTTTTTCGTCGGGCGGGCCGTAACTTTGGGCTCGCGCCCGCGCAAGTGCTGGCGAGGGTGGTGTTTCCGGCGGCCCTGCCACAAATCATTGTGGGCCTGCGCCTGGCGCTGGGCATTGCCTGGCTGGTGGTGGTCGCGGCGGAAATGGTGGCGGTCGATTCTGGTCTTGGTTATCTGGTGATCGATTCGCGAAATTCGGGTAAGCGGTACGATCTGGTGGTGGCGGCCATGCTCATGATTGGCGTCATCGGATTGGCGCTTGATTTGGGATTTCGCCGGCTCGAAACGATCAAATCTGTTCGCTGGGGATTCCGCGATGAGTCTTAAGAAGGTCCTAGTGTTTGGTCTTGGATGGCTGGTATTGATCTCCGTTCTTCACGGTTATCTGAACGTGAATTGGCCAGCGATTCTTAATGACCGCGTTCCCGCGGCAAAGCGGAAGATTGTGGTTGCGTACATCCCGGCGACTTGCCAGCTCACCTGCCCGGTGACCGACTACATTTCGAAATTCTCGGATAGCGGCGAAATCTTTTTGCCGCGCTTGTTTCAAGGTTTCCCGGAGATCAAGGAAGCTTTAATTTCCAATAAGGTGCAAGCTGCGTTTATCGTGGCGCCACTAGCCATTGCGCTCGCGGCCCAGGGCGTTCCCACGAAAATTGTGTACCTCGGGCACCGCTACGGAAGCGCGGTCGTCGTGCGGAAGGATGGGCCCGTTAAAACAGTCCCCGATCTTCGAGGGCGTACGATTGCCATACCAAGCCGGTTCTCCGACGAACGGTTGCTGCTGTTTCGCGCCATGAAGGTCTCCGGAATGAATGCCGGTGACATCAAAATGGTGGAAATGGCGCCGCCCGATGTTTCGGGCGCGCTCGCGGCCGGGGCTATTGACGGATTTTCGATGGGGGAACCGTTTCCCTCTCAAGCAGAGATGGGCGGGTACGGCCGGATCTTGTTTCAGGCACGCGAATACTGGCCGGATTATATGTCGTGCATTCTGGTAGTCAGGCAGGATCTGATCGACTCACGTCCGGGTGTCGTGCAGGAGCTGGTGGATGGCATCGCTCGTTCCGGTTTGTGGCTCGAGAAGGGGAAATCTTACCGGGAGGATGCCGCCGATTTCGTGGGCCGCTTCTACTACCACCAAGAACCGGCACTGTTGCGCTGGGCGCTCACGAAACCAATGGACCGCGTTGTCTATAGTCCGCTCGCGCCACGCAAAGGAGACTTTGATATGGTTCGCGACCTGATGATCGAGACCGGAGTTCTGAACAAGAAAATCGAGTTCAGCGAATATGCTGACACCCGCTTTTCCGACGGAGCGGCGACGCAGACTCCGTGGAAGTATGAAGCGGGCATCGCCTCGGCCCAATAGGCGCTCGACGCGGCGATTCACTGTTTTTTAACGGCATCTCAAGGAGGGACGGAAATGTTTCGTAGACAATTTGTCCAACTTATTGCAGCGGTGGGGACCGGCAGCGTAGCAACGATTGCAGCCGCGGACGCCAAGGGGAACACCTATGTGGTGAAGGGATTCAGCTGCGTGACGTGCGCCGTCGGGCTCGACACGATGCTCGAGAAACAGAAAGGGATCGCATCTTCCCAATCCAGCTATCCCGACGGAATCGTGATCGTCAAGTTTGATCCTCGCCAGATCACCGAACAATCGCTCAAAGCGTTCATCAATGAAATGGGATTTACCGTAGCGGAAGAGCACACAAGCCAAGGTCGTTAAAGGCTTGCGGGCAGTTCGCCAGTGCATCAAACGCGTCGCAATCGCAGTCGGAATAGGGCCGAAAAAAGTGAGCTTGGCAGGCGATCCCTAAGACAGGAACATAATGCAAAACTCCGAGCCAACGCTCAGTCCTAGCGAATTTGACCTTCATTATTACGGCTGGCGCGTGGTGCTGGCGGCGTGCTTCGGCGTGATGGCGGGGTTCGGCTCGCTGTTCGTTTACACATTTGCGGTTTTTGTTAAGCCCCTGGGCGCGGAATTTGGCTGGAGTCGCGAAGCCGTCTCGCGCGGCTTCGGACTCGCCGCCGTCACGTTGGGGCTGGTATCTCCGCTGTTGGGCCGCTGGATCGACCGCTTTGGTCCTCGCCGCATCATCCTTCCCAGCATGACGATATTTGGCTGCGCCATCGCTTCGTTGGCACTGTTGCGCTCCGAACTGTGGCAGTTCTACGTGACCTGCTTCGTGATAGGCCTGGTTGGAAACGGCACCGCTCATCTGGCCTATTCGCGATCGATTTCTACGTGGTTTCAGCAACGTTTGGGGACGGCTCTGGCTTTCGTCATGGTGGGAGCAGGCTTGGGCGCCATGATCCTGCCGGTCCTTGCGCAAACCGTCATCAGCCGATCGGGCTGGAGGGCAGCCTACTTCTCACTCGGTTGCCTTGCGTTGTTACTAGGGTTGCCGCTCAGTTGGCGCTATGTACGCGAGCGAGGCCTCGCTCTACAGGAGTCTGCTCCTGTGGCACATTCTGGAATGACGTGGCAGGCAGGCCTGCGTTCGTTAGCGTTCTGGATAATCGTCGCGGTCCTTTTCGTGAGTTCGATCAGCATGAATGGAGCAATCACTCACCTGTCTGCGTTGCTGACGGATCGCGGAATTACTCCAAGGGATGCGGCGTTATGCGCGTCCACGCTGGGTGGTTCGAGCTTGCTTGGCAGGGTCGGTGTTGGTTGGCTGCTGGACCGATTTTTTGGGGCACGGGTCGCGTTCGTAGTGAGCCTGATTACCGCGGCGGGGATCTTTCTGCTCGCACGGGCGAATGGTTTTCCAGCGGGCTGCCTTGCTGCCGCGCTGATTGGCGTCGGGGCGGGCGGCGAAGCGGCCATCACCCCTTACTTGCTGACGCGTTATTTTGGGCTGCGCGCTTTTTCCACGCTTTACGGTCTCACTTGGACGTTCTATGCCGCCGCAGGAGCCGTTGGTCCAGTGATACTGGGGCGCGCATTTGACTCGACTGGTTCCTATACTTCTCTGCTGGTGGTGCTAGCCGTGGCGTTAGGGCTGGCGGCTGCGATGAACCTCTTGCTTCCGCGCTACTCAAAATCGATAGCTATCTAGAATCCATGGTGCCGGCGGAGAGAATCGAACTCTCGACCTAGGGATTATGAGGCCATCTCTCTACCCCTGGCTTGCAGTGTTTTCATTGACTTATGGCTTCGAATGGTCGGCCACTTCTGGAGTTTTCGGGCTGCCCCGGCGACTTCTGTGCACCTGATTGTGCAACCAAGGCTTGACTCGAATGAGCCGCCACCCTGGTAGTTTCCGAGCGAACAGAGAGTGGGGCCAAGCCACGCGGGCTCAATGACGTTTAATAGAAATTCAACTTCAGATGATTCCTGGTTCTGCCAGGGTTTGCACGGTCCGTGGTGGTCTAAGCGTCCCATGCTCGCTGAGCGTTCCTCCAGCCACGGACGGTGCTGCTTATGGTTCGAGCCGAATCGCGAGAGGACCTATTCAATCTTAGTGGTTTGCCGCGAGAAACAGCGCAAAACGTCCATATAGCCGCTTCCGGCGAAGATATGGGAGGACAAAACCCTCCCTATGATCCAGGATCCGGGCGATGCCATCGTGCAAATCACTAGGTCAAAATGGGGCTCGAAAGCGTTGTGGGCTCTTAGCCTCCTGGAAATTCTCCCTCTTCAAAGTTGCATGTGATGCCCGTCACATCAATAGATGACGTGCGTCACGGTAGATCGACTGAGCTTCAGACAACAATGCGGACCATTGAAGCCTAGCCGTGAGTTCGGGACCTTGGCCCGCGGTTTCGCGGGCAAGACTTGGAGGGCGAGCGAATGAAGAGCCGTGTACTAAATACCAGCATGATGGCGAGTCTGACCGCTGTTGTGGTTGTTTTGTGGGTAATGCTTGCGTCGGTGCCTAAAACTTCCGCGATCCCCGCATTTTCGCGGAAGTACGGGACGTCGTGCACGACCTGCCACAATAATTACCCGGAACTCAACGATTTTGGAGAGGCCTTCAAGAAGAACGGCTTCAAATTTCCCAAGGACGACGAGACATTCGTAAAGCAGGACCCGGTCATGCTCGGGTCCAAGGCACAGAAGGAAGCCTTTCCCGAGGCGGTTTATCCCGGCCAAATTCCGGGCACGATACCAATCGCTTTCCGCTATTCCGGTTTCTTCAACTGGAACGCGGCGCAACCCGCGGCGGCGGTCCAACCCAACGGGCCTTATCCATTCGTCGCGCGCACAGACCTGTTCGCTCCGAATACGTTTACGATGATCGCGGCAGGGAGCTTCGGAGATAATTTGTCGTTCTGGATCGATGACGACGTCTCAACCGGTGGTTCCGGAGCGGCCGGCGGGCTCGGCGATGGCTATCTGAAGTACAACGACCTCGGCCGGTTTTTCCATTTGCCCACGAATGCTTTGAACGTGCGGTTCGGTCAATTCGAACTTGATCTGCCTTTCACGCAAGCCAGGACGATCTACCTCTCCGATTACGACATTTATGACCAGGTGGGTTTTGGCGGGGTGCAGGGAACTGCAAACAATCCCTTTACCCTAGGCGCACCGCAGCGAGCCATCGAATTCGGCGGCTATCCGAACAACGGCAACTTCTCTTGGTCGGTGGCCATCGTCAACGGAGCCAATGACGGGCCTGCATTGCGCGGGCAAAAAGACGTTTACGTTCGGGCTTCCTACAAGTTCAATTTGGAGCGCGATCCGGAAAGCCGCCATGCGATTCAGGCAGCCGGACCAACCGGCCCGCGCGATCACACTTCGCTGCGTGTCGGCGGCTTCTACTACTACGGTACAAATGTCCAAAACAATGGAAGTATTCTTAATGCCGACGGCACGCTTCCATTCGGGGCGATTCCGAGCTTCCGGGAGCCTTTCTACCGGGTCGGAGGAGATCTGCGATTCAAATATCGCAAGCTGGAGCTTCTTGGACTTGGAATGGGCGGGCACGATAACAATCACATCGCCGACACGGAGGCAGGCACACTCACCGGCACCCGCGCGGTTACATACACCGGCGGATTCGTAGCCGGCAACTACTGGATCTATCCGTGGCTCATCGCCACCATGCGGTATGACTTCGTAAACTCGCCCGCCGATTTCGCGAACGGAATCTCAGAGCACCGGACGAGGAACCGGTTCAGTCCAGGCTTCCAGGTTCTTGTTCGCGCCAACATCAAAATCGCCGGCGAATACCAGTATCATTGGGGGCAGCCTTACCAGGATCCGAACAACCCAGCTAACACCCTGTTTTTCCGTCCAAGCGCTTTCGTGACGGGTATCGACTACGTCTTCTAGGCGTATACTACGCGCAAACTAAATCTTGTGTGAGCGATCCAGGTAAATGAGAGGAGAACCATGTATCTAAGATTAGTTTCGAGCAAGGCCTTTGCGTTGACGAGCACTCTCCTGCTTCTTGCCACGGCAAGCCGCGCGGGAGACATCAAGGGCAAAGTCAGTGTGCAGGGGATCAAGTCCGCGGAGAACATTGCCGTCTACGTGGATGTGATCGCGGACAAGAAGTTTGATGCACCGGCCGCAAAGCCTGTGGTCGACCAGACGAAGATGACCTTTAACCCCCACGTTCTGGTTGTGCAAGCCGGAACCACGGTGGAGTTTCTCAACAACGATGCGGTTGGCCACAACGTCTACTGGCCCAGCGTCAGCGGGAACAAAAAGCTTGCCCATAATCTGGGAACCTGGCCCAAAGGCGAAAAGAAGAGCTTTCAATTTAACGATGTGGGAGTGGCCGGACTTCTTTGCAACGTCCACCCAGAGATGAATGCATACATCGTCGTCTCCCCGACGCCCTACTTTGCGGTCACCGACAAAAATGGCAATTACGAAATTAAAAACGTTCCTCCGGGCAAATACACACTAAAGACCTGGAGCGAAGACGGAAAACCAACGACGCAAGCCGTCGATCTGAGCGGTGCCACAGCCACGGCTGACCTGACGGTTAAGAAGTAGGAGATTGGGGGCCCGGAGGAGGCCATTCAAGTGACCACGCGCACCAAACTCGTCGATCTTGAATGGCTGGAGTCGAACTTTCCCTGCATGCAGGCGTGTCCAGTGCACACCCAGGCCGGACGTTACGTGTCACTGATCGCCGAGGGACGCTACGAGGAAGCTTACCGATACGCCCGGGTTCCCAACCCCTTCGCTTCCATTTGTGGCCGCGTCTGCGGGCATCCCTGCGAACCCGCCTGCCGTCGCGGGCAATTGGACATGCCCATTTCCATCCGCGCCTTGAAGCGTTTCGTTACCGAGCGCCATGGACCGGAATCGCGTAATCCCATTGATGTTTTTGCTGGAACGCCCCGCCCTGTCTGGCCGGAACAAATTGCCATTATCGGTTCCGGTCCGGCCGGCATGTCGGCGGCGCACGACCTGGCCCTGCTCGGTTATCCCGTGACGGTTTTCGAAGCTGCGCCGGTGCCAGGCGGAATGATGCATCTCGGCATTCCGGAATATCGCCTGCCGCGCGATGTCTTGCAGGCCCAGATTCGCGAAATCCTCGATCTCGGGCCGGAACTTCGCCTGAACATGCGGCTCGGTCGTGACTTTTCACTGGAAGACCTCCGCCGCCAGGGCTACAAAGCCGTGCTGCTCGCGTTTGGCCTGCACCGCAGCCGTGACCTGAATCTTCCAGGGCATGAGCTGGACGGGGTCGTGAAAGGCATCGATTTTCTCCTCAACGTCAATCTTGGCTACCGCTTCTCCATCGGCAAACAAGTCGTTGTCATTGGCGGAGGCAACGTAGCGATCGACGTGGCGCGCTCCGCCATGCGTGAACAGCAGAAGCTAACGGCAGGCACAGAATCCGGCTTGGGACTTCCGGACCAATTGACCTCCAGCGAAATGGACGTCGCCATGAAGGAGTTCATGGACATCTCCCGTCAGGCACTGCGCATGGGCGCTCGGGAAGTACACCTTGTGTGCCTCGAATCGCGCCAAGAAATGCCCGCTTCGGAAGAAGAGATTGAGGAGGGCTTGGTTGAGGGGATTAAGATCCATCCCTCGATCGGCCCGAAACAGTTCGTCGGTCAGAACGGCAAGGTAACTGGCCTCGAAGTGATCAAGTGTACGTCTGTATTCGACGCTCAACGGCGGTTTAGCCCCACCTTCGCTCCCGGCACGGAAACGATCCTCCCATGCGACACGATCATCCTGGCCATTGGGCAGGCTTCCGATCTTTCCTTTCTCAAGCCGGCCGATGGCCTCGAAACGACGCGGCAAGGCACCCTGAAAATTGATCCCGCGACGCTTATGACCACAGCGCCGGGAATTTTCGCAGCTGGGGATATCGCCTTTGGTCCACGCCTGATCATCAACGCCGTCGCGGATGGCAAAAAGGCAGCGGAAGAAATCGACAAATTTATCCGGGGACCCGAATGGAGGCCCAGGTCCCAGTATGTGCAAATCACTGTTCTCGATCATCACAAAATGGCCGAGCAGTACGACGAATATTCCCGCCTGGCTGTACCTGTCATCCCTCTCGAACGCCGCACCGGCATCGCCGAAGTCGAGGTTGGGTTCACGGAAGAGCAGGCGCGGCGCGAGGCTTCGCGCTGCTTGCAATGCTGGATCAATACGATTTTCGAAGGCAATGAAGCCGAAGGCTCCGAATGCATCTTGTGCGGGGGATGCGTGGATGTTTGCCCGCAGAACTGCTTGCAGCTCGTCCCGCTCAGCCAATTTGGGTTTTCCGATGAAACACGCCGACAGCTCGCGGCGACTTCCGATTCGCGCGCGCTGGAATTCCTCCACCTCTCGCCCGACGGACTAATCACTGAAGAAGGTTCCGTGATGGTCAAAGATGAAACCATTTGCATCCGCTGCGGCCTCTGCGCCGAACGGTGCCCGGTGAAAACGATCACTATGGAAGCCTTCGAAGTCTTCGATCGTGAGCCCAATCTGGTCCAAATTGAAGAGATGGTCTTACACGCATGAGTGACTCAAATAACTCCTCGATTCCCGCAGCGCCCCACTCCGTTCAAGTGGGTAACGGGATCACTCGCCGCGATTTCTTGAATGGAATCACGCTGGGTGCTCTCGGGATTACCGGTCTAGGCTCCGTTGCTGTGACCTATCAATTTTTTTCGCCCAACGTCTTGTTTGAGCCCCCGACGACCTTTCGCGCTGGCAATCCCGATCTTTATCCCGTGCATTCGGTGACGTTTCTTCAAGACCAGCAGGTTTACATCGTGCGCATGCCGGAAGGCTTCTATGCGGTCTCCGCAGTCTGCACCCATCTTGGCTGCGTTACGCAATGGAAGCCGGACGCCGAAATGATTGCGTGCCCGTGCCACGGCAGCAAGTTCAAATCGGATGGCACAAAAATCGAAGGCCCCGCGCCTCGGCCTCTTCCGCATTTCGGCATCTCTATGACAGCGGACGGCGAGTTGCTCGTCGACAAACTGCAAAATATCAAGTCAGGGGAAGTTCTGAAAGTCTAAGGGAAATAATGGCTACGACTCTTCACTCCGCGCTACAACACGTCCGCGAAACGAAAGTCTGGAAGTCCATTTTTCGCCATGGCCCCGCGAATACTAACCGCACACGCAGCCTCGCCATATTCGGGAATCTCTTCCTTCACTGGCTGCCAGTCAAAGTTCGAGAGAAATCTCTTCGCGTCCGCGCCTCGTACTATCTCGGCTCGATCTCCTTCCTCCTTTTTATAGTTCTTTTCGTCACGGGTATCTTGCTGATGTTCTATTACCACCCGGCAACGCCCCATGCTTACCGGGACATGAAAGATCTTCAATTCGTCGTTTCGAACGGCGTCTTTCTTCGAAATCTTCACCGCCTGGCCGCGCATTTAATGGTCTTCGCCGTCTTCTGGCACATGTTTCACGTGTTCTACCGGGGGGGCTACAAACCGCCGCACGAGTTCAACTGGGTGGTAGGTGTCGTGCTTCTTCTGGTCACGCTGTTCCTCAGCTACACGGGCTACCTCTTGCCGTGGGACCAGCTCGCCTTTTGGGCCGTCACCGTTGGCACCAACATAATTTCCGCGATGCCCATCGTTGGCAACAAAATTCGCTTCCTGCTGCTAGGTGGAAACATCGTGGGAGAAAACGCGTTGCTGCGTTTCTACGTACTTCATGTCGTGATTCTCCCGCTCGTCGCGTTCTTGCTCATCGGAATTCATTTCTGGCGTGTGCAAAAGGACGGTGGTCTCACCGTAAAGCCCAAGGACGAGGATGGAAAAGAATAAAATCGAGACCGGGTTTACCTCGGACGCGAAGAAAGAGCCACGCCGCGTCGTTTTTGTCACGAAGAAGACCTCTGCCAAGGTAGTAGGCGATCCCGGGCCGCAGTTGATGACTTACCCTCATCTGTTGATCCGCGAGGCGATCGCATTTCAGGTGCTCGTGATCGCCATGGTGCTCGTTGCGCTTCTCTGGGACGCGCCGCTAGAGCAGCTCGCGAATCCGCTGCTTACCCCGAATCCCGCAAAGGCCCCTTGGTATTTTCTCGGACTTCAGGAACTGCTGCACTTTTTTCCGCCATTCGTGGCCGGAATATTGATTCCGACATTGGTGGTGGTCGCGCTCGTGGTCATTCCTTATTTCAACGTGAATATCGAAGGCGAGGCGATCTGGGCTCGGCGGCCGTCGCAAATCCTGAGGACCGTTCTACTCACCGTGATCATCCTCCTCGCATTTCTTGCGGTATTCCATGCTTGGACGATTTTTGCTCCGACGGCGCTCGTTGCGGCTCTCTTGCTTTTTTCTTATTCCGTCAGGCAGGGACAAGAAGGCCGGCTGAATGCGCTCGCCACGAAGCCACTCTCCTGGTGGGTGATGACGTGGTTCATCGCCGTCGCCCTCTGTTTGACCGTCGTGGGGACATTTTTCAGGGGCCCGGGTTGGTCTTGGGTCTGGCCATGGAGAACCCATGTCGGCTGAAGAGATGGGCAAACTGACGGACCGCACTCGGCTGATCTTTGCGGTTTCGAGTGTAGTGTTCTTGGCCGTGCTCGCGATCTCGCCCTTCAAGGATTTTCGCCGCGAGTGGAAGCAATACAAGCGCTCCTATCTGCGATTTGCTCAAGGCCGTCCTGATACAAAGAAACTGCTGGCGGACTATCGCGCCGACATCGATCAGACCTGGCTGCCCGGAATGAACGTTGTCGATCGCTGCACCACCTGCCACCAGGGCATCACGCAAGCGAGCCTCGCGGATCCGGCTGTTCCTCAGCCCTTCCGCGCCCACCCGCCCATTCCGCACAACGCCCGCGATTGGGGTTGCACCGTCTGCCATCGGGGCCAGGGCCCCGCCACTGAAGTTGCGGAAGCCCACGAATCGACGCTCGCCTGGGAGCAGCCCATCCTGCCGACGCGCTTCCTCCAAGCGTCCTGCGGCACATGCCACTACTCCGACTTACCTCAAACGCCACAACTCACTCGCGGACGCGCGCTTCTCGCTGAACTCAATTGTCAGGGCTGCCATCGCTTGCCGGGAATCGAACGTCCCGCGATGCTCGGACCCGATCTCACCAACATCGGTGCGAAAGTCAGTCGCGAATGGATTTACAAGTGGCTTAAAGAACCGCGCACCATTCTGGACAAAGACGGCAATGTCACGATAAATGGTTACGAGACGGAAGAAGAGCCACGCATGCCGAAGTTCCGCCTAACGGAGACCGAACTCCGCGGGCTTTCGGCTTACCTCAGCGTCCAAAAAACCAAGGCTTTCGTGCCCTACAAGATCGATGCTCGCGTTGTCGCCGCTTGGAGCAAAAATCCTGAATTGGCTTCGCAGGGCGAATTGCGTTTCCGCCAGATGTTCTGCTCGACGTGCCACTCTCTCGCCGTCACCCGCGCCGGCGAAACAAAGCTGATCGGCGGCGACATCGGTCCTGAACTGACCAAGGTCGGCAGCAAAGTCAATCCCGATTGGCTCGTCACTTGGCTCCGCGATCCGCAAGGATACCTGCCGCACACCAAAATGCCGCGCTACGGCTGGTCGGATGAAGATCTCTACAAGGTCACACAATACATCACCGCCAAGCTCACCGATTCCGAACTGCTCACTGGCGTTCCGCAGCTCGGGCAGCCGACGGAGCAGGAGATTCAGCTTGGACGTCGCCTTTTCCTGGAAAAGGGTTGCGCGAGCTGTCATTCGATTGAGGGCCTGCATCCGCAGAAAGATTTTGGACCGGATCTGACCGCACTCGGTGGAAAGAACGCCTCCGAACTGGAATTCAGCGCGGCCAGGATTCCGCGCAATCTTGTGTCCTACATTCAAGCAAAGCTTCAGGATCCCGCTTCCGTCAATCCCGCGGCCCGCATGCCGCAATACAATTGGAACCAGGTCGACCTCGACGCCATTACAACCGCGCTTCTCAGCATGAAAGGTGCGCCGCCAACCAGCGCCCTGCAAAATCTGGTTGTGCCCCGCAGGGAAGTTGCATTCCATCCAACCGGCGCGTTCGCCGAAGTCTACGATCGCTACAAATGCTTCACCTGCCACAAATTCAATGGCTACGGGGGAGACGTGGCGCCCGATCTCACCTACGAAGGCAGTCGCGCGCAGCGCCAGTGGATCGTGGACTTCCTGAAAAATCCGCAAACCCTTCGACCCACGCTCATCCTTCGCATGCCGCAATTCAATATGAGTGACGAAGACGCGGCAACACTCGCCGACTACATGACCATGGTCCTGCAGCATCCCGCCGCCAATCCCACCGCTGTCGACGCGAAGCAATTCACACCCGCCATGGTGGCTCTCGGCAAGCAGCTCTATGAAGTGAAGTATCAATGCCAGTCCTGCCACACTATTGGAAGCAGTGGGGGCTACGTGGGACCCAATCTCAGCAACGCTGGCGGTTGGTTGACGCCCGCGTGGATCGAGGCCTGGCTCAGAAATCCCCAGGACCTCGTTCCCGATACTATCGAGCCACGCCGCAATTTCACCGATGCCGAGGTCAATGCTCTCACCGCTTACCTGATGACCCTGCGTCAGAGCATCAAGCCGCAAAAAACCGCGAGCGCCACAGCCAGACAGGCAGCAGCTCAGGGGGCCGGCCGATGAAACTCCGCCCCTGCATCAGCGCCCTCTTATTAATTACCATCGCCGCCGTTTCCGGCTGCCGCAAGCACGCCGAATCCCCCAAACCCGATCCGTTTCTCTCTGTATACGACACCGAGCCCGATTGGACCGACGCGCAGAAAATGATTCCACTCAGTTATCAGCAATCTCAGGGCAAACGCATTTTCTACCAGCAATGTGTCTGGTGCCACGCTGATGCCACGCCCGCCGGCCCGTCCAATCGCTCGAACCTCACGCCCGTTCCGCCCCTGATGAACGATGGCGCCACGCTAAACGCCGAAAGCGACGCATTCATGCAGAACATCATCACTCTCGGCGGCAGTGCCCTGGGGAAATCCGCGATGATGCCTCCGTATGGCAAAACCCTGAGTCCAACAGAGATAAGGGCGGTTATCTCCTTTGCCCGGGCGATTGCTCAGCCGGCCTACCAGAAGTCCGGGCGACCCGGTTCGCAGTACACAACAAAGTAGTGAATGCTAGGATCGAACGATGACAAAGACCCGCTCAAGCATATCGAACCGTGTGCTCACACTCGCGTGGCTTGCGATCATGAGCCTCGGCAGTGGCGTCGCCGCTGCTCAGGTAAGCCCCAATGAAATACTAGACCCGCGACTCAAGGCTCTCGAGAAGCAGTACCTCCCGCAGCTCAAAACCGTCAATCAGGAAGTCTTTAAGATTCATTTCCCGTTTCCGTTCTATCTCAGCCGCGTCGTGGGACTCGATCCCTCCCAACAAGTCGAAGCCGATACCCGCGGCCTGGAGTTCAGGCGATTCAAGGACCGTTTGACCCTTAAAGCCACGGGGAACTACAACGCGGCGTATGACTCCAAGCAGTTCACGCGAAATGAGCGGGCGGCACGTACGTTTCGCGATGTTTTTCTTCCCATTCTTCAGGTAATCACGCGGAATATCCCGCCTGACGTGGATTGCGACGCGATCGGGATCGAGGTCGGATTCCATGTTCACGATGTTGGAAAAAGCTATGACTATGAGGGGCGCGACATCCTCGTCGTCGTGCTGGACCGCAAGGACGCGTTCCAGATGGTTCTGGAGAAAGACGACAACGTCCGCCAGGATATTTTGAATCGCTCGATGGTATTTCTGGGCGGTGAGGAATACGGATTGTCCCTGCTCGATCGCGACCCCATGGTCGTGGATCCCGCTGCGCGCTCGAAATCGACCAAGATTGACGCCACCTCGACCGCAAGTTCCTCCACATCGGCGAGCCGACTCATCCGAAGCAATCCCAATCTCTTGCCCTCGGCCTCGGCAGGAGGCCCCGCCGATTCTGCTGCCGGGTCCTCCCCCAAGGTTGATCTGTCGCAGTCCAAGCCCGCGGTTACGCCTGCCGACGCCGACAAGTTACAGGGGCAATATCAACCGCAGCTCGATGCACTCTCTAAGGAAGGCCGCGCAAAATTTGGATTTGTGGATTATGACCCGCCGACATTCGTGGTCGTGAGCAAGCAGATGGTGCTGCAGATGACGATGAAGAACACCGCCAGGTTCGACCCTGAAAAATCCTCAATCTACAAACGGGCGGCGCAGACCTTTGACCTGTTCGTCGCGCCAAAGCTGAAAGATGTGTTGGATCTGATTCCCAGCGAATTGCCGGTGGACTATTACGATTTCTCTGTGGTGAATACGCTCAATTCCGCATCAGGGGGCAAAGTGCGGTCGGAGGCCATCGAATTCCTGCTGCCTCGGAACCTCGCGCGGAAATTTGCCAATTCCGACATTACGAATCAGGAGCTTTTGGACAAGGGGCAGGTGCTGGTAAACGGCGTGCGAATCGCCTTGAACCTGCAGCTCGTTGAGTAGCTGAATTTAACTGCATCCGTTTCGACCGTGAGCTTCCCGTGAAAATTCGCCAAAGCTGACATGCGGCCGCGAGTACCACGACGTGATGATTGACCATGATAAGAACGTCGGCCAGCTACTGGCTATGCCTGACGAACTCGGCATCGCCAATGACACGATTGTCTTCTACAGCATTGACAACGGACCCCATGAAAACTCGTGGCCCGACGCAGCTACGACTCCCTTTCGCAATCAGAATAACACGAACTGGGAAGGGGCCTTCCGCGTCCCCGCGATGGTGCGTTGGCCGGGGCACATCAAGGCGGGTTCAGTTTCTAACAAGGTCGTCCGTCACATGGATTGGCTGCCCACGATAATGGCGGCCGCAGGTGACCCTGACATCAACGATGAACTTCTGAAGGGCTATCAGGTGGGCAAGAAAACCTTCAAAGTCCACCCATTTTTTCTCCGTCACTTCATTGAAGGCACAGGCAACCACAATCTGGGAGCGCCGCGAAACTTCTGTATGTGTCACCAGGAACGAAGGCAATAAGTCAATTATCGACGTGCCGGCCAATGCTCCATCCACTTTCCATTCTCACATGAATGCAAGCCCGAAGCCTCCCACATGTTGGCATGGTCAACTACTAGTTAGTTGGATAATCGGTTTTGGGACGCTTTCACTTGATTCGTTTTGAGGTGCTTCCTTCGCTTGTAGTAACCGTAGTAGCCGTAAGGAGGGGGAGGCTACCCACCTTGCATCGCGCACCCTCTCCCCCAGGACCTACTACACCTACTATAGGCGTCGCTACGGTTCGTTAACTTGCCCTTGAACGCAACCTAAGATGAGCGCCAAATGGCAGAATCCCCATCACTTCTCGGGCAGACCGTCTCGCATTCCCCATCCTGGAAAAGCTCGGCGGTGGTGGTATGGGTGTGGTTTACAAGGCGGAGGACACGCGCCTCCACCGCTTCGTCGCCCTCAAATTTCTTCCTGAGGAACTTGCCCGCAACCCGCAGGCACTCGCCCGCTTTCAACGTGAAGCGCAAGCTGCCTCAGCGCTCAATCACCCCAACATCTGCACCATTTACGACGTCGGCGAACAGGATGGTCGGGCTTTCATCGCTATGGAGTGTCTAGACGGCCAGACGCTGAAGTACTGTATCCACCGAAAGCCGATCGAAACGGGTCTTCTGTTGGCGCTGGCGATCCAGATTATCGACGGTTTGGACGCCGCTCACGCCGCAGGCATCATTCATCGTGATATTAAGCCTGCCAATATCTTTGTAACTAAACGAGGACACGCCAAGATTCTTGATTTCGGTTTAGCAAAGGTCGCTGCCAAACCAGTCTCGGGAACGGAGGCGACTGCGGCGACACTCGATGTGGAGGAACACCTCACCAGCGGCCGACATCCATCGTTCGCATAAACTCGGTCGTTCCACTCTGCGGCACCTGAAAGCTTTTATGAGCAGCGTGTTCACGTTTGCCAAGAACCAAGGCGTCCTAGATGGCGTGAATCCGATTCAGGACGCAATTATTCCCCGTAAAGCTGAGGCACCCCGCGAAACACATGCGACGACGCCTGACGAGGTATTGTTGATCTTGGAGATATTGGATAAAACAGGTGAACGGCAAGCATGCTGTGCTGTTGGGCTTATGTTCTTTGCTGGTTTGCGTCCGGGTGAGGCTCGGGGTGTTCGATGGGAAGATTATGATGGCAAGCGCCTGAATGTTCGACAGTCGATATGGCGAACCCATGCAACTGAAACAAAAACTGCTGAAAGTTGCAGTCCAGTCCCGATTATTGATCCGCTGCGTACTCTTCTTGTGGAATTGCGAATAGCCGACGGCAACCCCGAAGCTGGTCCAATCCTACGAAGTCCTTTAGGAAGGCCACTCAATCTCGATAATCTCGCAAAACGAACGGTTCGCCCCATACTCGAAGTGGCGGGTTTGAAGTGGCACGGTTGGTATGCGCTCAGGCGTGGAATCGCTACTCTGGTCAATTCGGTCGAGAAAGATGCGATGGCCGCCAAAGGCTTGCTGCGGCACGCCAGTGTGACGACCACGCAAAAGCACTACATCAAAGAAGTGCCTGAAATTACGCAAAAAGCCATGGAAAAGGTGGAAACGTTGTGCACCAATCGTGCAACTGCACAAGCGATCGAACCGCACTAAGTTCTTGAAAGCATTGGTGCCGGCGGAGAGAATCGAACTCTCGGCCTAGGGATTATGAGACCCTCGCTCTACCACTGAGCTACGCCGGCCTTAAGGCAACATTTCATGCTACGAAGTCTTTGTTGAAGCGTCAAGAGAAGCACGTCGGCGGAGAAAAGCTGCGTGACGCCAATGCTTCGTGCTCGACCGCAGGCTTGATTTTCGGGAGGGATACGAAACAGGGCTGCGCGTCGCGAAGAATTCCGCCGGAGTTCAAAAAAGGGATCCAGGAACGATAGTGAAGCGCGCAACGTAAGCGCCAGTGGCGAGCGAGTCCTAAATGTCCTAGTACTGCTGTACCGTTGACCCTGTAGGTTCCGAGCCCTATTCTGCTTCCGGTCACAGATAGGTTCACCCGACGACGCAGGCGAAAGCCAGGCGAAAGTACGGGCGCCTAGGTGTGTACCAATTGGCTACAGACCCCATGTCTGCGGCTACTTGACATTGGTGTGACTTAATATAGAGTCGCCTCCTCGGGTTTTTCTTCCCTTGGGAGGCTCTCAATGTCACGTAGACTCGTAGTCCTGCTCCTGCCGATGGTGGTGTTGGTAGGGGCCATGGGCCTTAAGACAGCGGTTACCGCGCACGGCGACGGTTCGTTCATGATGGCGAACGGCGCAGCGCCGGTTCCGGTACTGTCGAGGAATGGGCCTGATCCAGCTCCAACACCTTGGAGAAATGGACCAGACCCAGCACCAACGCCCTGGAGAAACGGTCCAGATCCGGCGCCAACACCTTGGAAGTAGGCCGGAACCGTTAGTCTAGACTGTCGAACGTGACAGCGGACCAGGGCCCACTGACAAGGGTGAGATGCCTGGATCCGCAAGCTACGCCATACTCCTCCTAGGAACACTCCTAGAAGCTCTAGTGGTAGTGTGTGCGGTCCGCCGCAAAGTCCTGCGAAAATACTTTGTTCTGAATTTATACATGCTGCTGTGTGTGTTCGTGAGCTTCGGACGCTACCACGTCATGACTCATGACGGCGTGAGCTCGCTCACATATCGGTATTTTTACTTCTACTCGGACGCCCTGCTGACGATCGTTTTGTATTTCGGCCTGATCAGCTTGTACATTTCCGTTTTCGAGGAAATGAAAGTCGAACGGTACCTGCGCATGGGCGCGATCGTCCTGCTGGCAGGTACTGGCTGGTTCTCTTACGCCGTTGTCAGCCAATCTTCCCACCGCATGCTGACCTATTTCGCATTTGAGCTTTCACAGAACCTGTATTTCGTCGGCCTGGTTTTGACGTATGTCCTGTGGGCCGCGGTTCTGAAGATGCGCCATACGCAAGCACTGCTGGTGCAGCTGGTGCTCTCCTTGGGTATTTACTTCAGCGCTTACGCTGCGAGCTATTCTTTGTCGAATTTGCACCCAACCTTTTATTCCTATGTGTCTTATATGGTCCCGGTCATTGGCTGCTTGCTGCCGCTATCGTGGGCGTATGCATTCTGGCGTGTACCGGAAGAAGCGCGCTTGTCGCCTCAACGGCTCGCGATGGCGGCGTCGCGATGATTGCCGCAATCATTCTCGTTTGCTCGGTCGCTTTTTTCCTGCAATTCTTTGTGCCGTATTGCCGCTCGTTGATTGCCAGCTCGGCAGCGCATGTGCTCTCTCCGGAGGTCCGAGACGTGACGGGCATCAGCACGCAGGCCGCGGGTGACGACTTTGCACGGGTGATCCAGCTGTTGATGCTTTGTCCGGATCGTCCGGAGGATCGTGGTGAGATTCGCGCCATTGGCATGTATTTCCAGATGCTGAATGTGATGAAAACGACGGTGGCCCGAATCGTGCCCTCGGTGTTGACATGGGCGGAACGCGAGCGCGGGCGGTGTACGTATTTCGCCGCCGTAGCGCTCGACCGTCGCGTGGCGTTTAGCCGCGACTTGCTGGCACAACAGATCGAAGCTTAGCCTTGGGGCTTCGGAGACCGATCTGAAGATCAGTCACTGCATCGCCTGACTCGCTGGCTGATTCGTTACTCGCTTTCCAAATCTCTGCTTGATTTTCTTCCTTCGGTGGTATCCTCCTGATATTCCCTCCTCACCGGAGTGGAAGCGTCCGCAGCGCAAAAACCACCGGTGACAAAGATATGCCCGCAGTGTGGCTGCGTGCTGCCCTCAAGCGCACGAGCCTGCAACTTCTGTGATTCCAATTTTCGCGCGGAGCCGTCTTCGTACGAAGATGAGCGCGCGTTTCCCGGTCCAAAAAAGACCGCCGTAAGCAGCCACCAGGAGAATTGCGTCTCGACGAAGAGCCCATCGGTCGAGGAGCAGGACGCACCTTGGCGCGGCGAGCTTGGCCAACGCGTCGAAGCCTATCGTGCGCGGCACGGTAAGGCAATGGGCGAGGATTTCTTGCGCTCGGACAAGCTGGGGCGCGGTGTCGCTGCACCCCTACAAAGGAATGCACGCGGCAACGGTGAAGGCGCGCAATCGCGGCTGCCCTTCGGCGATCCTGCTGACGAACGGCGCAGCGTTGCCGTCGTCGAACCTGCGGTAGCCGGCGATGAGGAATTTTCGTTCACCATCGCTATCGGCCGCTACTCGTCGCCCGACGATAAACGCGACGGGCGGATGGTGATTGATGTTTCGCTGCCTCCAGGGTCGGAACCGGAAGAATACGCGCAGATCGAAGACGGACGCTCCAAACACTACGGCCTTTACCCGGTTGCTTCGCTGCGAGACCGCCGCATCGCGGTGCTGATCGATGCCGCTTGCCTGCTGTTTGCCTTCGGTGGATTCCTGGCATTGTTCAGTTCGCTGGGCGGGCAATTCACGTTGAGCAAACTGACGGCCGCAGTTTACGTGGCGACTTTCGCGATCGTCTATCTGCAATACTTCGCGCTGTTCACGGTGTTTGGGGGCACGACGCCGGGGATGATGTTTAGAGGCTTGCAGGTGGCCAGCTTTTCGGGAGCGCCGCCGTCTCCGCGGCAGCTGCTGTTACGGAGTATTGGCTATGTGCTCTCCGCAAGTGCGTGCTTCACCGGATTTCTGTGGGCTTGGTGGGATGAAGATGGACTCACTTGGCATGATCGAATCTCGCGCACGTATTTGAGCTCACCAGCAACGCGCGCGCACATGCACACGCCCAGCGTGGCGCAAGGGCACTAAGTTTTTGCAATCAACGCGACTTCACTTCCTGCGCGATGCGTGTGATCGCCGCGAGACTTCGCTCGACATCGGCTTCGGTTGTTGCCCAGGAAGAGACGCTGATGCGCATCGCGGCCGTCCCTTGCCACACGGTACCTCCGCACCAGCAGGTGCCCTCTTCCTGAACGCGGCGGATGATCTCGCGCGTTGTCTCGGCGCTGCCGAATGAGACGAGCACCTGATTGATCACAACCTCGTTCCGTACGTCGAATCCCGCGTAGCGCAATCCTTCCGCGAATTTTTGCGCGTGTGCGCAAGTCCGCTCGATCAGCGAACATAGTCCAGACTTTCCGAAAGATTTCAGCGCGGCCCAGAGTTCCACACCGCGCGCTCGACGCGACGCTTCCGGTGTGTGGTTCATGGGTTCACGGCGGGCCCCGGGCTCGAGATAGGCCGCGGTCGAAGTCATAGCGGCGCGCAAGGCTTTCCCTTCGCGCACGATCACGATTCCGCTGTCATAGCCGACGTTGGGCCATTTATGAGCGTCGGTGGCCCACGAATCGGCTTGCTCGAATCCACGCATCAAGTGGCGATATTTTGGCGAGGCGTTGGCCCACAACCCAAATGCGCCGTCGACGTGAACCCAGGCGCCCTGTTCTTTGGCGCGAGAGCAAATCTCGACCGCAGGGTCGAACGCGCCGGTATTCACGTTTCCAGCCTGGATGCACACGATGCTTCGTTCGTTGACCTTTGGGAATTTGTCGGCGCGCATTCTTCCTTGGCCATCCGCTTCGACGACGGTTACGCGTTTTTTCCCGAAACCCGCCAGACTCAACGCCTTCAGAACCGAGGTGTGAACTTCCTCGCCGACAACAACTTCGATCGGTGGGGCGCCGAACATTCCATCGTCGACAACGTTCCAACCCAATTTTGCCAACAGGGAATGTCGCGCGGAGGCCAGCGCGGTAAAGTTGGCCATGGTGGCGCAGGTTACGAGGCCCCCCTCGCAATCCGCCGGAAGACCGAGGATGTCAAAAACCCAACGGAGGACGACTTCTTCGAGTTCCGCGGCGATCGGGGACATCACGCGGAGCGCTACGTTCTGGTCCCAGGCGTTGGCCAGCCAACTGGCCGCTGTTGCCGCCGGCACCGTGCCGCCAATCACGAAGCCAAAGTAGCGACCTCCGGTGGAAGCCACGGTGGCGGGCGAGCCGATGTCGTCGAGCATGGCGATGACTTCTGCGGGATCGGTAGAGCGCTCGGGGAACGGTTCGTGGAACTTGGAGAGTGCAGCTAGTGCTTTCTCGCCGGGCGCGACACGGCGGTCGGCGACGCTTTGGATATAGTGGCGCGCTCTTTCGACGGCCACGCTCAGGGCGTCGATGGCGACTTGACTCGATTGCTGATGTGTTTCTGCGGGCATCGCGGCCTGCCTTTCTATACAGGAGCTTCGTGTCAGTTCGGTGCTCGTTTTCACACCGGGAGGAGCAACCCCCCAAGGGCGGCCCAAGCGAGTTGATCGCTGGACACGGCCGCGCGCGTTCGATCTTTGCAGAACTTAGGTTAGCCGGGTACAACGGGAGTGAAAGAGCCGAATTGGGCGCTTTTTCTGCACCGGCGGCGTTGTGCGGTTCGCGCGGAACGATTTACTTTTGTACGGCTTGGTCGGAGGCGATCTTGCCGTCGCGGAGGTGGATGATGCGATGAGCGTGCTGGGCGATATCGTGTTCGTGAGTTACCAGAATGATGGTGTTGCCCTGGGAATGGAGGTTCGCGAACAACGCCATGATTTCGTCACCGGTCTTTGAGTCGAGATTTCCGGTGGGCTCATCCGCGAGGACGATGGAAGGCGAATTTACCAGGGCCCTGGCGACGGCCACGCGCTGGCGCTGACCGCCGGACAATTCGTTGGGCTTGTGATTCATGCGCTCGGTAAGATCGACTTTTTGGAGCGCCTGCTTGGCGCGCTCCAGACGCTCCACGGCCGGCGTTCCGTTGTAGATCAGGGGTAGCTCGACGTTGTGCAGGGCCGTGGCGCGCGGAAGCAGGTTGAATGTCTGAAATACGAATCCGATCTCTTTGTTGCGAATGTAGGCGAGCTCGTCGTCATCGAGGTCGCTGACAAGCCGGCCGGCGAGCCAATACCTTCCGGAGCTGGGAGAATCGAGACAGCCGATCAGATTCATCAGCGTGGACTTGCCGGAACCCGACGGGCCCATGATCGCGACGTACTCGCCTTTGCGGATTTCGAGGTCGACTCCGTTGAGCGCACGCACCTGCTCGGCGCCCATTTCATACACCTTGGCGAGATCTTCGGTCTTGATTACAACCCCGGAGGCGACCAGATCCTCGCGGTACGATTCGGCAGACGTTATCTCCAGGGGCATGCGCTCTCCATCGTCACTTGCGCTTATCGCGTTAGTTCTGCTGGTCTTCGGTCTTTTTCGGTGCGGTGTTGTCGACCTTGACGCTGGCTTCAGGTTTGAGAGTACGAAGAGCCTTATAGCTGCCGACGACGATCTCGTCGCCCGGCTGAAGGCCCTTGGTGACTTCGATGTCCGTGACGCCCGAGATGCCGGTTTCGACGGGACGGAAGATCGCTTTCTTTCCATTGACGACGAAGACGCCCTGAATTTCGTCCTTTTTGGGATCGCCCGGTGCGGGAGGAGGCGGAGCCGCCAGCGTCACACCAGAACTGCCCTTGGAGTTCTTCGCGGCCTCTTCCAAATCCTTGCGGGTGCGGACGGCAAGCGCCTGAATGGGAATCGCCAAAACATTCTTCTTTTCGGCGGTCTTGATCTTAGCCGTGGTGGACAGACCGGGGCGCAAATTTTCCGGCGGGCTGGCAAGCGTGACGACAACCTTAAAATCCTTCGCTTCCTGATTGCTGGTAGTCGATTGCGTAGTCGCAAGTCCCGAAGTGCGCAAGACGGCTTGTGAGCCAATTTCGGTAACTCTTCCCTTGAAGATCTTTCCGGGGATGGCGTCAATCGTAACGTCGGCATCTTGGCCGATCTTGACGTTGACGATGTCGGTCTCGTCGACTTTCACTTCGGAAGTGACGATCGACATGTCGGACAAGGTCATGAGGAAGCTGCCGTTGGAATTCTGAATGCCGGGAACGACGTAGTCTCCGACGCGCTCGGGCAGGTAGCTGACGATTCCGTTGATCGGAGAGGTGTACGTCGTTTTGTGCAGGATGTCCTGGGTGTGCACCAGGACGGCACGACCCTGGCTGACCTGAGAACGCATCTGGTCGAGACTGGCCTTCGACGACATGACGTGGGACCTCGCCGAATCGACGGCGGCAAACTGGGCATCGTAGGCAGTCTTACGCTGATCGTAGTCCTGCTTGGGGATCAAGCCGTCTTTGAACAGACCCTGCCCGCGCTCCCAGTCGAGCTTGGCCTTTTCCAAGTTGGCTTGTGCCTGCAGCAGGTCGGACTGCGCGGATTTGTAGCTCGCCTCGGATGCTTGCACTCCCGATTCCGCGGAGTTGATGGCGGCTGCCTGGGCCTGCACGTCGGCGTTCGCCTGAATATTTTCCTGTGTCAGCAGGACTTGGCCCTTCGTAATGTGGTCGCCTTCCTTGACCACGATCGAAGTGATCCTGCCGAAGCCCTGGGCAGTCACATTGGTATAAGTAGTGGGTTTGACCTCTCCCGAGGCAGTGACTTGAGAGACCAGGCTCTCTTGGGGGGCCACCTTTGCGGTCTGCACGGTGACGACGCCCTTATTGGCCTGGTTTACGCTAAAGAGCACAATTCCGCCAAGCACCACCACAGCGCCGACGCCGATTCCGACCTTCTGCCACGTCTTCATGGTATTCCTCTTGGATTGCCGCGGCTAAACCACTCGCGCGGGACTTCAGTCTGTTCTTGTATTGTCCTGTCGTCCGATACCTTACATACGGTTCGAGGGGCGGAAATGTTTCGGCCCGTAGGGTGTTGACTCCGCGAGGTCTACGGACTGGCGCTGACTTCAGACGAGTAGGGATGTCACTCCAACCGGACGGCCTGGTATCAGGGGGCGACCTTGGTCCCACCTTTGCTATCTATAGTTTAGGTTCAAATTAGATCAAAAGAAAGGATTCCTCGTTGGGAAGAATGGATGCCAGCCAAGGGTCGCTTTGTCCGCGACGAAAGAAGCGGGCAGGCCTAGCCGCCCGGTTTGGATGCGACTCTTGTGTCTTAGTCAGGTCTCGGTTGCGTCAGGGCTAGAACCGCATAGCCGGTGGCGGCATCGCTCATAAAAAGATATGCGTCGGCGGAGGGATCGCGCCGCTTGTTCAGAGAATAGGCGGGCCAGAAGCCCTGGGTCTTGTCCTGATTGGCGGCGAGCCAGGAGAGGCTTTTCTTTAGCTGGGGGGTTTCACGGGAGAGATTTGCTTGCTGCAGGACGAACGCTATTACGCCGGTTGCATACCCATCGCTCTTGGTTTCGAGCGGAGTATTGTCCTCGCGCGTCCATGGCCCGACGAGAGAGGAGAGGCTCCAGCCGCCGTCGTCGCGCTGGAGAGCAAGGGCGTCCGAAATGATCGATTTTTGCTGCTCTGAAGTCAGGATGGCGGGTATTTTCGCAGAGGCCCACAGAAGAAAAATACGATTGTTGCGAGGCTGGCTGGAGTAGCCGCGCTGGAGGAAATCGCGCAGAGCTTGCAACCCCGGCTGGAGCGCGGACGCCGTTCGATAGTCGTCTGGGGCAATACCAATCGCGATGGCGGCGAGGGTTGAGCCGTAGTATTGCGAGTCGGGCGCTTCCCAGGGTTGCGTGTGGAAATTCAACCACGACCACGAGCCTTTTTTGTCGCCGGACTTTTGTTGCTGGGACCACATGTTATCGAAGGCCTTGGTCAGGGCGGCGCTGGGCCGAGAATTATTGGCCTCATAGGACGCCAGGATCAACGCGTTGAGAATGGACTCGGTGCCGCGAGACTGGGGTGTCTTGTCCGGGCCAACTTTTTCGTCGCTGTAGAAAGGCTGCATGTCGTTCCAGGCCAGGACGCGCTTGGTGACATTGTCGAGGAGTTTACGATCGTTGGTGGATAGCGAGGTTTCGCCGAGCGCGGCGCGAAGAGCCGGGCGAGCCAGAGCATAGGGCACAACGGTGTGGCACGAGACGCAAAACGTGTGGTGATCGCGAGCCGCGGCAGGCCAGTTCATCCACCAGGTTTGCCGGTCGTCGAGATAGGCGGCAGCCGCTTTGCGATTCCAGGTGAGGGGGCTGTCGGTTTCCGCGCGAAAGTTCAGGGCGAATAAGCTCGTCGCGAGCACGGCAGGAAGGGCAAATCGCTTGACCGACTTCACCATCAGTTCTACTCCAAGCGTTTTCCCTGGTTGTTCAATGAGCCCGTTGAGGCCGAGGTCCGTCAGGGGCGACTAGTGTCGAAGCTCACGGCAAAATCGCCCAATTCGTGGTTATCCCGCCGCCGTCGCCGCGGAGCTCGAACGTGTACGCATCATATACCTCAATCTCATGATCTAGCCGCGAAAAGTCGGACGCGCTGTGTCGCGGCTTCGATCAACTCGATATGCGGCGAGGTACTCCCCCATTCGATCTATACGATGGCTTTGTGTTTGAAATGGCGGCAGCCGCTGCTGTATTCCGCGACAGTGTGACCGTCTCCACGAAGTTTGTATTTGTAGGTGGTTAGTCCTTCAATGCCCATCGGGCCTCGTGCGTGCAATTTGCCGTTGCTTATCCCTACTTCTGCGCCGAGACCATAACGGTAGCCATCCGCAAACCGTGTTGAAGCATTGTGGAACACTCCCGCGGCGTCGACTTCTTGTAAGAATCGCTCCGCGGCCTCCCGGTCTTCGGTCACGATGCATTCCGTGTGCTTCGAGCCGTACTTGTGAATGTGTTCCAGCCCCTGTTCCAGTGTATCCACAATTTTCACCGAGAGGATGAGGTCGGAGTATTCGGTCGACCAATCCAGTTCGGTCGCAGGGATCAGTTTCTCGCCCGGGGTAATCGCCAATACCCGGGGACAGCCACGGACTTCTACATTTGCCGCTCTTAATTCACTGACGACCTTTGGCAGGAATGCGGCGGCGACATCCTTATGTACGAGCAGTGTCTCGACCGAGTTGCAAGCCGCAGGGTATTGAACCTTGGAGTCCAAGGTGACGGTGACCGCCTTGTTCAGGTCCGCGGCGCGATCGACGAGCACATGGCAGATTCCCTCACCGTGGCCCAGGACGGGGATATGGCTGTTCCGCGCCATGAAGGCCACAAACTCTTTCGAACCGCGCGGTATCAACAAGTCCACTTCTCCCTGGAGATTCAACAGCTCCATTACGTCGGAACGGGATTGAAGTAGTTGGACAGATTCCTGCGGGATCTCGATGAACCTCTGAAGCGCCTCTCTCCATACCGCCACAATGGTTTCGTTGCTATTTGTGGCTTCCGCGCCGCCTTTGAGAAGAACCGCGTTGCCGGACTTGAGCGCCAGCGAAGCTACCTGTGGAACGACATCGGGCCGAGATTCAAAGACGACCGCAATCACACCAAGCGGGCAGGATTCCTTGTGCAGGACAAGGCCTTGGTCGAGCTCAGTGGCTGCCAACCGTTTTCCCAGCGGGTCAGGCAGGTTCGCGACCTTGCGCACGCGTCCAGCCATTTCGGTGATGCCGCTCGCTTTGATCCTTAGGCGCGAAAACAAGGCTGGTGTCATCGCTCCGCTAGACAGAAGCTGTTGCGCGGCGGCGCAGTCCTTGGCGTTGGCAGCCAGAATCCGCTCACCGTTTTCTTCGAACGCGTCCGCGATGGCCAGGAGAGCGGTCTGACGCGTTTCGCCGGAAAGGAGCGCAAGCTTTCGGGCGGCATCCCGCGCGGAGCGTGCCAAGGAGGCGACGTCCACGCGAGGTTTCGTTGAAGAGTTATCCCTCAACCTTCGCGCTCCAGAAGAACGATGTTATCGCGTGTAAACAGGACGCGAGCACTCGCTGCCACTTCGCTGGCACAATTGGCGATCCCGCGCGCAAATTCGGCGCCCTCGACGTTGGTGATGCTTACAACGTCCATCGGGCCAAACGGTTTTTCAACACGAACGACACCTGACGAAAGCAGGCTTGCTTTGCCGCGAGTTATGGCACGCTGCGCTCCCGCGTCAACGACGATGCGGCCGCGGACCCCCGCTGCGTAAGCGAGCCAGCGGCGTTTGCCCTTCATTCGGCTGGATGGCAGAAAAACAGTCCCTTCGGATTCTCCCGCAAAGATCCGCGGCAGCGTTTCAGCACGGCTGCCATTGGCGATCACCGCCACGCCGCCACAATTCATGGCAATTTCCGCGGCTTCCAGCTTCGTGGCCATGCCGCCGCGTCCGGACTCCGAAGGCCCGCTCGCGAGAGCCCTGAGCTCCGGTGTCACCTTCGAAATCACCGGAATCACGTGCGGTCCACTCGCGGAACCTGTTCGTTTGTGTTTCGAAGAAGTCTCGACGCCGAGGAGGCCATCGACATTCGTGAGCAGAACGAGCGCGTCCGCTTCCAGGCCGCTCATGACCAGCGCGGCTAGTCGATCATTATCACTAAAGGCTGCCGAACGTGGACTATCGCCAACCACCTCGAGTTCCGCTGTCGAAACCGTGTCGTTTTCGTTGACGATGGGCACAACGCCAAATCCAATCAGCTTTTCCATCGTTCGCCGCAGGTTGGAATACCGTTGCCAGTTGCTGAAATCTTCCTCAGTCAGCAGAACCTGCGCAATTTTCACGTCGTGTACACCAAACAGCCGCTTGTAGGCCTCCATCAACAGGCTCTGGCCAACAGCGGCGCAAGCTTGCTTGGTCGCCATGGCCTTCAAGCGGGAAGGATGAAGTCCGAGCCACCCTCGGCCGAGTCCGACGGCGCCGGATGAAACCAGGACGACCTGGCGGCGGCTCGTTTGGAGAGCCGCGATTGCTCGCACAATCGGTTCGATCCGTTCTAAGGAGAGTTCCCCTCGGGAATCCATGACCGTGCTGGTTCCCAGTTTAATGACCACGCGCCTTGCGCTGCGCAGCAGGGCATTTCTGTGTTGGTCGCCCTCATGTTGAGATTCATTCATTGGATTCCGCTTGAAGCAACTAGAGTACGCCATTCGCTCCAGTTCTCGAATTCGAATTCGGTGGAACCTATGCCCCAAGTCCAGGAATGCGCGCGCCGAACAGGTCCGCGAAGGACCGTGAAGGAATGGAGGAGCAAATCAAAGTGTGTACAGCGCACGCGTCGCGACACAGTAAGGCGCTTTGTATGGCAAATATATGCCACTGCGAACTTCACCGAAAAATGGCAACGACCGCGGTTCGTAACTTACAGAAGAAGAAGGAAGATTTAGCTCCGCGAACAGAACGATTTGCGAACATTGAGATGTGACCTCTCTGTTCCTGCAAGACCTGCCGCTCGAATTGTTGCTACTGATGGGGCTGTTTCTCGCTGGAGGTGAATTCTGGGACAAAGTTCGTGCCTTGTCTAGGCATGCGGCAAAGATCGAGATTTTCGCCGAAACGCCAGCTTGACTTCAGCTTCGTCCAAATACTTTTGCGAGGATCTACCTGGCTACCGGCAGCTCGGTCGGTTGCTCGAGACGGAACTCGAGAAGAGATTCGCTTGGCACGGAAACCTGTTCACCTTTCTTTGTCGCTGATACAGCGGTTCCCGCGCCTGCTCCCACGAGCGCTCCAATGCCTGCTCCCTTACCTCCACCAGCCAGGCCACCAATCAGCGCGCCCAGCCCTGCTCCACCCACAACCTTCTTGGCCGTGTTGCCACCCTCACCCTTCCCCTTGACCTCGTAGTCAGTAGTCATAAGCGGATAGGCAGTTCCATTGATCTCAATGTCCGTGAGCTCTAGAGTCAGTTGGGAACTGCCCTTAAATTTCCCGGATGACGATGCCTGCGCAAGGACTCCATAAACCCTGGTTCCCTTCCGCGCAACGGTAACATCGTAGGCTTGCAGATTCGCTTCCAGGGCCGCAGTGAAGCGATACCCAGCTTTCTGTTTGCTTGAATCCACAGAATCTATCATTCGAACCAATATTCGAGTTCCTGCCGGCACGGTGACTCTCTTCGAACCCTGAGCGGTTGATAGCGGTGTTAGCCCTAATGTGGAAATCGCTGTCAGCAGGAGCGCCACCCCTCTAATTTTCATGTCTCGCATATCCAGCCTCCCCTTGATGATCTTCATGAGCCCACCACCGGCAGCGCTGAGGCAATCTTGAGGTCGATGATCGTCAGCAATTGATGTTCAACCTGCACAAAACGAGCGGCCGTTATCGCTCCCAAGTCCTGTTTGACTCGTTCGTAGTATTTGGCCAGCAGTTCGCCCCGCTGCTTCTGATAAGACATTGCGTTCTTTATCAACTCGTCCGCTTTATCGTCGGTCATCGTCGTGTACGACTTGGCGTACTCTTGAATGTTCGCCACGCGCATATCATTGAGCTTGCTGAGCTCGACGTCGTAGTCCCGATAAATGGGCCAAAACTTGGCCGCGTCTTCAGCGTCGAACTGCATGACCGTTCCCAGCAGCTTTGCTTTTTCCGTTCGCACGTCCTTGCGCAGAAGCGCGATGTACGCCTCTATGTTCGCGTCCTCTGGAGTCTGAGCCGTCGCAGCCGTCGCCGGCGTCTTCGATTGCGCGACCAAAGCCGCGCTTGAAGTCAGACAAATGACGAGAAAAACTGCCATTACCATTGCACGCATGGTGATTGTCCTCATTTTTCCTCGCGGAACGCGCCTAAGAATTTGTGGCGGTCAGGAAGTCAGGAGCGCTGGAGCAAACCGCGGAAACAGTACACCCGGCACGCAAATAGAGTCAAGCTTCCCCCTTGTAGATGTCTCAGACCAATTTTTCTTTGCGCTATTGTATTCGGCGGCTCGTGGACTTTGCGGATTCCGCAGCCGTCAGTCCCACAATCTCATTTGGCAGAGTACGAACATGGCAATGCGGAAAGAGCCTGATGGATCTGATTTAGAGACGGCAAGACAGCTCCCCATACAGACTATGCACTCGGACCAATCGGGAGTTGGTCCAGAGGTGCCTGAGCCGATCCCTTGCAATATTCGGATTTATCGACTTCATTAGTTTTGGACAAGTCATGGTCGGCAATAGTTATGGCCTGAAAAAATCTTCTGAACAGGGCTTGGGTACGCCGTCGGCCGGCATGGATCTCAACCTATCCAATTCCGTGAGTACTTGTTCCCAAGCTCGTGGATCTTTCTTGGTCGCGAATCCCTTCTCGAGGTCCGCGTAATAGCCGAGAATGTCCCGACGCAAAGCGTCAGAAATGGGTTTGCCGGACGTCCGGCCCAGAAGGTTCGCGTAAGTCTCGTCTGAGAGTCTATAGACGGCCGGCCCGCTGAATTCACCGGTGTCGAGGTTTTCGTTGGGCAATTGGAGTCTGCCTTCCTGCTGTGCAAACAGCAACAACCGATAGTGGTCCAGGGTTTCGTTGAAACTACGCATATAAATCTGCTCTACAGCCGGTGTGGGTGGATGAAAGGCGAGACCACCGAGCGGACCGATCTTGGGCACCAGGCGCAATGCAAACGCCTTGAAGCGCGCCCAGGAATCCGGCTTTTCGTAAACGCTCCCCCACTCCTTGCGGTAGCCAGAGTGTGAAATATTGTAGATGAATTTTGTTTTGGTCTCGCTGGGGTCGCCGTGCTGGATCTCTCGCCTTTTGAGGTGCCAGGCAACTTTGGTGGTGCGCGGAATGACGGTTGAAACCGCGTGCCGGTAGCTGCCGATGGCAAGATCCACGCCCAAAAAGACGCTCGACATATCGAGCGAGTACGTTCTCGCGAAGGCTCGCTCCAACACCGGTTTGGAAACCTCAAAGCCGATAAAATCATGGTAGGCCTTCGGAGCATAATTCCCCTTGGCGACCTGATCCACATCGAAGCCAAACTCTACCTTCATGTGCGCGGAGGGCTTTTCCTCATAGGTGACGACCGGTCCATACTTCCTTGCCAGTGCGGGGTACGTCATCGCAACTGCTCGATTGGTCGCAACGGGGTGACCCGAGTTGTCAGCTGCATAGTGCGCTAGCGCACCCAGCGCAAATGCATACTCGTTCAAGTCCCTGGATTCTTCAATCAAGGCCAGAACAAAATCCCCACTTCGGACATAGTGCGTCAGGTCACTGAAGAACGAATTACCGAAAGGGTAGTAGCCCATATCCTGGATGATTGCGCCGCCGTAGGCATAGGCGTGGGCCTGGAGCAGTTCCTCCGGCGTCGCCTTGGGGAAGCGCTTCACCAGCAGTGGCACGATGCTCTCTTTCCACGCGGCGTCGATAATCGCTTCGTGCGTCAGAACGGAGTAGCCCGCACAACTGGGGGTGCAGCATGTCCCGAAGATGAGCCCGAGGATAACTGGCACAGTCAGAGAGAACGACTTGAATCGACGGGGAGTCAGCATCGTAGCGATGATAACAGTGGTTAGGGAAGGTCGACTTGAACAAGCTTGGCTTCGACACCTTTTAGCTGTTCATAGCCACATTCGAACAGCAATGTGGTAACAATACCGAGAGTTTTATTCTCGCGATTAGCGATTTCTTCGAGTTCGATCATAAGGGCCGCTTCGATTCCGCACCGCTTTCAGAATGTCGGATCGTCCACCGGGAAGGTGCTCATTCTCGCTCAGCCTGCGGGGACGCTGGAGCAGTTTGTCGACGGATTCTTGAAACTCTCTGAACGGGAACTGGCTGGGGGCGAGAAGCTCAACGAGTTATTTGCCGATCACGGAATGCGGGTGCTCGGCCCCCCACTTCCTGCGGGTTGATGCCCGCGGCATCGTGATGGACTTCGGAGATTGAGCTACGAAGCTTGCGGTCCGACGCGCTGACCCCAGCGAACGTCTCCGCCCTTTCGTCAATTGCTACCTTCAGCGCGACGCGCACGTGGCCGGAGTCGTCACCGTAGAGCCGGTGATGGCCCGTCTGGAGCAGGCTTTTGAGTTTCATTTCGGCGAACCCTACGAAGTTCGGCTGTACGGCTCGGAGGCTAGGGATGCTTGCCCGCCGGTCGTCGTTGTCGGGCCGCAAACCCATCGACGCGCCCGGTTGATCCTCCATGGCAGCGTGTCGGCATTCGCTGTGATGTTGCGGCCCGCCGGTCTCCACGGCCTGTTTGGCCTGCCCCTTGATCGATTCGCTGATTGTGGTACGGATGCTCACAGTCTCCTGGGACGCAGTGTGACCGAGCATCGCGAAACGTCTGGGAAATACAGAAACGTTTGCCGAACGCGTGCGCTTGATCGAGGAGTTCCTATCCCGAAGGCTCTTGCGGCGTGCAGCGGCCGACCCATTCGTCGGAACCATTGCGATCATGCGGCGCAAGGCGCAAGCGCGAGTTGGAGATCCGTGGGCACGAGACCGAGTTTCGGACATCGCTTTTCAGACGGGCTTAAGTACCCGGCAGTTCGAGCGGCGCTTCCGCGAATACACCGGTGTCGCACCCATCGTATTTTCCCGCATCGCCAGGTTCCAGGAGGCGCTGCGGCTGAAGAGATCGCCTCGGTTTCTGTCGTGGATAGCCATCGCGCATATGCTTGGGTACCACGACCAGATGCACATGACGCGGGATTTTTATGGACTCGCCGGGGATAGCCCCAATCGCGCCATCGTTCAAGTCTCACACGGACACCTCATGAGCGCGCTTACACAAGAAGAACCTTAAGGGGGCGAGGTTGCCTGGCCGCCTCCACTGCCATTCTGTCCGGCTGGTCGGCCAACCGGAATGTATGGTCCGCCGCTTTGCCGTAAGCGAAAAGTGATGTCACGGGTGGTCTGCGCAAATGTATACGGCCTGAAGTCCCGAGTACTCTCGTCAGTCAAAAGATTCAGGGGTCGGCGCTTTGGCTCCGACCAAGGCCCGCACTATCAATGGGCTCCAGCCCTTGCAGAAGCGCCCACAAAGGTATGTGCTTGAATTCAGCGATGAACAACAGAAGAAAACTCTTCCAACAGCCGGTGCCGCTGAGACATCAATCAGGCAGGGGCAGCCGACAAGCGCTCCGCGGTAGGTACTTAGGGCTGCGATGCCGAGCGCCTAGTGCCATGTGTCAACTTCGAGAAAACAAACTCTTGAAGGACACCGGCGAGAGACGTCTCACCAAGTCGGATTAGCGCCGAAGAAACCACGAACCCGGATCCGCGGCGATCGTTCGCGGGAAGGTAGAGAGCCTGCAGTCCTGCGCCAGCAAAACTTCCGATGACATTCGAATAGTTTGGTTGCCAGTGCCCATTATCCCCTTTGCATATAAACGAGCTCGCCGCAGCATAGAGGAATCTGGATCGCTTGCTGCCGCTTCCTTTGTAGAAGTAGCGTGGATCCTGCTTGAGAACCGAAGGCATTATCGCGCCTCCGATGAACGTTGCGGCAAACACATTGGCGTAACTCGCGCCATAGCGCTTTGCATATCCTTGCGCTCCCTGACCGTACCCGCCCCAACGATCTCCGGCCTGGCCAATCCCCGCCAGGACCCCAACCCCGACAAGCGTGACCGGGTCGCTGGCCGATTTCCATGCAAGCTCAAACTTGTGTTTCGCCGTGAGAGGAGCGGGATTCGCGTCGTAGCTGACATAAAAGTTTGGGATCACCCCCAACACCCGCTGCTTCTCTTGTTCCTTGATCTGCACGTCCGCCAGTTCCTCCTGCGTGAGTCCAACGTGCACCTCTGTTACCTGAGTGGTGATGACCAACATAATCAGGGGAGTGACGTGGGCTTCGCCAGATTGCAGAGTCCCGGAGGACTCCTGCGACGCGAGGCCCGGCGATGAAATCGTCAGACGGAAGGGGCCCGGGGCGACATTGGTAAACGCGAACAGCCCGTCTTCATTCGACGTTGCCTCCAGGCTCGAAGATTGGCCTTCACGCGTAAGTTTAACGACGGCCCCGGCAATGTTGGCTCCGGATTGATCAACAACCTTGCCACTGATGCTTCCCGCCTGGTGCTCAGCGTGTTGCAGCCCACCGGAAGCCTGTGTTTCCTGCGAGTCAGCGAGTGCACTATTCGCTGTTTTGTTCATCGGAGGCTCTTGAGACCATGCGGAAAAACCGCAAAGCAGCACTAGGAGGCTCAGCCAAACCAGCCTTCCGAGGCCAAGAATCAAGCTCTGTCTCGCAGAACCTACGAACATGTCTTGCTTTCACCCCCGCTTCCATGTCGGACCTGTGATTCGATGTTGCTGCAGCCCCCTCAGATACATACTTTTCACGCTTCGCAAACGGAGCTCTCAGACGTTTTGGGGGTAGAGACTCACGGCTGGCGCCGTCGCCACAGCGATAACGACACGCACGTAGTCTCCGCCCCACGCCGCACGCTGGGGTTCTAGAACTTAGGGGGTTCTAGGACTTACGGGGTTCTAGGACTTGGTCATGCTGTCGGAATGTAGGGCGTGATAATTTTTCATGTATCAAGTTTGGCTCTGGAGTGCATCTAAGCTGCGGTAGTAAACTTCGATCTCCCAATTCCGTGTCCCGGGGTCGGATGGCATTTGTTCGTAGACTCGAAGCGGTCGAGCGGACTTCATGTTCCGCTTTTGACCGCGTCTTGTTGTGTAAAGAAGTCACCGGGTTCCCAGCCTTCCTTTCATCCACCAGTTCCAACACCGCTGCAAAATTCATTTTCAACTTCAAGAATTCAACACACCGGAGGACTCTATGCCGTCGAATTTCGTCCAGATTGCGACTGAATCGGAAATCAGGGAACGCTTAGAGGCAGAACGCGCACGTCTGCTGAAAATCGCGGGGTTGGACCAGGCGAAGCATTTTCACCGGCCAGTCGAGCGAGCCTTCACAGCAGACGAGCGCAGCCGTGTCACCATTCTGTTTGGGGGCTTCACGTGGAAACACGAAGATTTGATTCGCGCGGTGTTTCAAGGGTGTGGGTACAACTGCGAAAAGCTTCCGGTCCCGGATGTCGCCGGCTTTCAGACGGGAAAGGAGTTTGGCAATAACGGTCAGTGCAATCCGACTTACTTCACGGTCGGGAACCTGGTGCAGTATCTCCAGTTTTTGGAAAAACAGGGTCTCTCACGCCAGCACATTCTGGATAACTACGTGTTCTTCACAGCAGGTTCCTGCGGGCCCTGCCGATTCGGCATGTATGAGGCGGAATATCGATTCGCGTTGAAGAATGCCGGTTTCGACGGCTTCCGCGTGCTGTTATTCAAAGACAGCGACGGAATCAAGGCCGAGTCCGGGGAGCCTGGGCTGAAGTTCACCGTTGATTTTGGCTTCGGAATGCTGAACGCCATGCACTTGGGCGACGTGATCAACGACCTCGTGTACCAAATCCGCCCCTTTGAGGCGAAGAAGGGCGAGACAGATCGCGTCTTTCGCGAAACCGTCGATGGATTATGTGAGGACTTGAAGAACCGCCGAGCTTTCGAGATTGAACAACTAGCACCGGACTGGGCTAAGCCTAAGTTCAAGAACAATAAGATCCTACGAAATACCGTTAACGTGTTCGGCAAATGGCATGAGCACATGTGGGGCAAGGATTACTTGGGTGCGTTGCAGAACGCCCGTGACAAGTTGAACTCGATTGAAGTCGATCGCACGCGTGTAAAGCCGGTGGTTAAAATTACCGGCGAATTTTGGGCACAGCTGACTGAGGGCGATGGAAACTTCCACATGTTTGATTTCCTGGAGCGCGAAGGTGCGCAGGTTTTGGTGGAGCCGATTGCCACATGGGTCGCTTACTTGATGTACCAGGCGAAGGCTCACGCCATAGCAAAATGGCCGGTAAACCGTCCGCACGCCAAGCCGAAGTGGTACGAGACAAAGAAACATTTCGGCAACTATATTGGATTGCGCAAGAAACTATGGGGAATCGGAGCCGGGCAGCGTATGTGGAATTTCTTCTACCATCGCACCATCAAGCAGCTTGGTGGGATTAGTCACCAACTCGTGCCACAGACGGAACTGGCCGACATGGCTCATCCTTTCTATAACCAGTTTGCTCGCGGCGGGGAGGGACATCTCGAAGTCGGCAAGAATGTGTATTACACAGTTCACAAACTCTGCCACATGGTCCTGGCACTGAAACCGTTCGGGTGCATGCCGTCGTCGCAGTCTGACGGAGTGCAATCGGCGGTAATCAACAAATTCAAAGACATGATCTTCTTGCCCATCGAGACTTCCGGCGAAGGCGAAGTCAACGCACACAGCCGCGTGCAAATGGCCCTCGGCGAAGCTAAGGTCAAAGCCAAAGCTGAATTCGAGCAATGTCTCAAATCGACAGGCAAGAGCCTCCAGGAAATCCGCGGCTACATCGATGAGCATCCCGAGCTTAAGCGGCCCTTCTATCACGTGCCTCACCGCGAAGGTGTCGCGGGCACAGCTGCGCAATTTGTTCTGCACGTCAGCGATCGGATCAACCGAGACACGCGGTTCTGGAAGCGGGCGCGGGCAACAGGAATCGCGATTCCGGCGGCTTCCGGCGACTAAAAATCAATATCCCATAGAAATTTCCAAGCCCTAAGCGGGCCCAGCAGTTGCCTATCTTGGATGGTTACAGCCCTGTTGGCACCGAAAGAGGGCCGACAGGCGGATATGCCGACTTTCTAAAAGAGAGGAAGCAATGCACGACCATAAGGCTTCGCAACTAGTTCAAATTGCTCCGCTTCGGCCGCGACTAAACCAAGCCTCTCCAGCGCAGAAGCCGCACGATCACGTCACCACGTTCTTCGTAGGGCTTGACGTAGGTTCAACTACAGTGAAGGCAGTGGTCGTTGACTCGTCGACGGATCGAGTGTTGTGGCAAGACTATCAACGCCATGAAACCAAGCAGCCCGAAAAGACGCTCGAGTTCCTCAAGCGCATGGAAGCCGAAGTGGGAATCGATCGGCACAATACGCGCATGTTCGTGACCGGCTCGGGCGGTGGCGCGATTGCTGACCAGGTCGGCGCGAAATTCGTGCAAGAGGTTACCGCCGTTTCCTTGGCCGTAGAGAAGTTGCATCCCGAAGTCTACTCGGTCATTGAACTCGGCGGTCAAGACGCCAAGATCATTGTCTTCAAAGATGATGACGAAACTGGGCGCAAGAAAAAAATCCCCTCGATGAACGATAAGTGCGCCGGAGGGACCGGTGCGGTCATCGATAAAATCAATGCCAAACTGAAGATCCCAACGCAGCAGCTGGCCGAACTGAAATATGCGGGGATCAAGCTCCACAAAGTCGCCGGCAAGTGTGGCGTATTTGCGGAAACCGACATTAACGGCCTGCAGAAAGTCGGCACGCCCCCGGACGAACTGATGGCGTCGCTGTTTGAAGCCATCATCCTGCAGAATCTGAGCGTACTGACTCGAGGCCACACCTTACGGCCGCACGTGTTGCTGCTGGGTGGCCCCAACAGTTTTATTCGGGGGATGCGCGAAGCATGGCAGGCAAACATCCCGCGCATGTGGCAGGAGCGCAAGGTCGCGATTCCAGACGGTTCCAAGCCCGAAGATCTGATTAAGGTCCCACAGAACGCGCAGTACTTTGCCGCACTCGGTGCCATTGAGTTCGGCCGCGGTGAGGACGACTGCATCGGCTGCTATCGTGGCTACGCGGAACTGGTTCGCTATATTGAATTCGGTCGGCAGGAGGAAAAAGCCAAGGCTGGAGGAAAAGGCCTGGTCGGCGATCCCACCGAGCTCACTACTTTCCGACAATCCTACCGCCCCAAGAAGTTCACGCCAGTGACGCTTCAGAAAGGTAGCACCGTAGGGGGTTTTATCGGTATTGACGGTGGGTCCACGTCAACCAAAGCGGTCCTGCTCGATGAAAAAGGCGACATCCTTTGTAAGTCCTATCAGCTGTCGAATGGGAATCCCATTCAGGACACGATTGAAATGTTCGAGAGCCTGCGCGGTCAAGTCGAAGCGCAGCATGCCAAGCTCGAAGTGTTGGGTGTCGCGACCACTGGCTACGCCAAGGACATTCTGAAAGATGTTCTGAAGGCCGATGTCGCCCTGGTGGAAACCGTGGCACACACCGAATCCGCGCTCAAGTTTTACGAAGACCCGCACGTGATCGTCGATGTCGGCGGCCAGGACATCAAAATCATCATCCTGCACAACGGCCGTGTAAAAGACTTCAAGCTCAATACACAGTGCTCCGCGGGAAACGGCTACTTCCTCCAATCCACCGCTGAGGGTTTCGGACTAAACGTTAATCAGTTCGCCGACCTTGCCTTTTCCGCCCAGGCCATGCCCGTCTTCGGTTACGGCTGCGCTGTTTTTATGCAATCCGATATCGTGAACTTCCAGCGCCAGGGGTGGCAGGCCGAGGAGATCCTGGCAGGCCTCGCCGCCGTGCTTCCGAAAAACGTCTTCCTGTATGTCGCCAGCATCCCCAATCTTGCCGCATTGGGTACGCGGTTTGTTCTGCAGGGGGGAACCCAAAACAATCTTGCCGTGGTGAAGGCCGAAGTCGATTTCATCCGCAACAGCTTCCGTGCCTCCGGCAAGCAGCCGGAAATCATCGTGCATGAGCACTGCGGGGAATCCGGTGCAATCGGCGCCGCGCAGGAATCGCTGCGTCTATGGCGCAACGGACAGCAATCAACGTTCATCGGGCTCGAGGCCGTCCGCAAGATTGAGTACCGCACGACGCGCGAAGAAGCGACCCGCTGCTACTTCTGCAAAAATAACTGTCTGCGTACCTTCATCGACGTAAGAACCGAGCCGGTAAAGAACCTCGTGCCCGTCGAGCGCATCACCAAGGTTCCACTGATGCACGGCGAACAGCGGCTGATTATCGCCACCTGCGAAAAAGGAACCGTAGAAGATCTGAGCGAAATGAAAGACATCAAAGCTGGACTGGACCAAATTCGCGACAAGCATCCGAATTTTGTCGATGTCGCCTCGAAGGAAATCTTTCGTCCCACGAACGCCAAGAATGTGGCCGACCCGATTCCCACACGGGCATGGACTCAATCGGCCAAGCAACGCGTCGCACTCATGCAGAATCGCAGCAAAGTCCGTATCGGCATTCCACGCGTGCTGAACATCTACACGTATGCTCCTTTGTTCAACGCCTACTTCGAAAGCTTGGGCCTCCAACCGGAGAACATCATTTATTCCGACTATACGAGTTCCGAGCTGTATCGCGCGGGCGCCAGCCGCGGTGCCATTGACCCGTGTTTCCCGGCGAAAATCGGAATATCCCACGTCTACAACCTGATCCAGGAGAAACATCGCAAAAAGCCGCTGAACGTCATATTTTTCCCGATGTATGACGTTCTGCATTCGCCCTTGGTCAAAATTGTAGGCGCAAACGCCTGCCCAACGGTGACGGCAACTCCGGAAACCGTGAAGGCCGCATTCACCAAGGAGAACGACGTTTTCGCTGAAAGCAATCTGAAATACATCGACCCGGTCCTCAATTTCGCGGATCGCAAGCTGTTCGCCTACCAGATGCTACAAGCGTGGCAGCCCATCCTGGGCCTCTCTCCAGAGGAAAACCAGCGCGCCGTCGAATCAGGATTCGCCGCGCTCAGTGACTATGAGACCAGCATTCGCAAGCGTGCGCGGCAGGTTCTCGACCAATTAGAGCGCGAGGACCGCATCGGCATCGTCATGCTGGCGCGCCCCTACCACCACGATCCGGGACTCAATCACGAGATCCTCGATGAATTCCAAAAGCTTGGCTATCCCATCTTTTCCCAAAATACGCTCCCGCTCGATGAGGACTTGCTCGAAAGACTTTTTGGTGAAGAAGTGAAGGCCGGCGTAGTCAGCAGCCCGCTCGACATTACCGACGCTTGGAAAAACTCCTACTCATGCAGCACCAATCACAAAGTTTGGGCCGCCAAGTTTGCAGCGCGCCACCCCAACCTTGTGGCCCTGGAAATCTCCAGCTTCAAGTGTGGGCACGACGCGCCGATCTATGGTGTGGTCGAAGGCATCATCGAGCAGTCCGGCACGCCTTACTTCTGTTTCAAGGATCTCGATGAGAACAAGCCTTCCGGCTCCATCAGGATCCGCGTCGAAACCATTGACTATTTCCTGCGGCGTTATCGCGAGGAGGTCATTCGCAAGCGCAAGGTCGCGCAAGACATTGACGCTCAGCTAGCCGCGCTCGAGGCCCAGTTGCGGAACGAACCCGTTGGTGGCGCTCCGGAACTCTCGCAAGTGCAAATTCCGGCCAGCAATTGGCAACGCGAGGTACAGGGAATCGCCGGAGATTGATTCAAAAACTTTTCAACCTGCTAGGCTTGACGCGCATCAAAGCCCTGCGGGCTGTCTAACAAACTCGGCTACGCCTGGACGTTAGAGAAAAGGAGTAGAGTTCATGGCTACGGCACCAAAATTCCGCATCGACGTCGACATCCACAATTTACTGATGCACTCCGCACCCGGGCCCGTGGCGGTCCCTGCCGCAAAAGGCATGAAGCTCCCGGACCCGGTGTTCCCGCGCTTTCCTGAGAAGCTTTTGGACCCTGGCCCCGACCCTATTCCCGAGAAGCGCGACTGGACCGTCCCTGAGATTTATCGCAAGATGCGAGGCTGGCTGTTCCCCTATATCCGCTCGCGCGTGTTGCCGGGCGATTTTCATCCCATTACTGCGTACCTTTTTCTTGAGTACAAGTGCAATCTCGATTGCTGGTATTGCTGGGCCTACAACAACAAGATCAAGGGCATGACCGAAGACGTGGCGCGCCGTTCGATTGATTGGCTCCATGATCACGGCTGTCGCGTGCTGGCATTGATGGGTGGCGAGCCGTTGTTGCGCCCCGACTTTGCGCACAAGGTCATCTATTACGCGGCCAAGAAGGGGTTTTGGATTTACGTCGGCACCAACGGGCGCCTGCTGCGCCCCGATGTCGCCGATCGCCTAGGCGACGCCGGTGTGGGTATTTTCAACTTCGCACTCGATTCCTGGGACGAAAAGCCCAGCTTGCCCAAAGCCGTCGTGCCCGGCCGCAAGCATCTCGAACATTTGATGAAGAAGCAGTACGTCTACGGCTACATGGTCTTTTTCAATCTAAACATCTGCCGGAACAACACGCAGGACGTCCGGCAGATCACGGAGTTCGCGCACGACAACCGCGTCGCGACCGACTACCACATCAACGAAACGCCGATGCTTGAGCAGGACGAGCACTTCAAGCATCTCAGCGACAATCCAACCTACATCCGGCCCGAAGATTGGCCGGAAATCGATTCCCTTGTGGATTGGCTTATTGAAAAGAACAAAGCTGGATATCAGATGGTTAATTCCGTGCAGCGTTTGCAGGAGATCAAAGCATTCATTCGCATGGCGAGTGGAAGTGACCTCAAACGCCTCGGGTGGAACGGCGATGGAACCGGGACCAACGGCGATATCGCGAAGCAACTTGCCGGAACGCCCGGCTTTGTGCAGGATGCCAATGGTGAGTTGCATTTTGCCGAATGGAACTGCCGGGCTGGCCAGAACAACGTCATCATCCGCACCGACGGCACCGTGGCTCCTTGTTTCCCCATGTATGCCTCCACCTACGACTGGGGAAACATTGATGGCCACAAGTTTGACTCAAAACAGTTGGCTGGTATGAAAACAACCTGCCAGCAGCATTGCTTCTCCACTCTGAATCACAACCTCGCCTATTGTTACAACGACGCACGGGTGCTCAAGTTTGTGTGGACCAACTTGGTGAAGCATCGGATGAAGGGTGGAGCGAGGAGTTTCGAGGACTAAAACAGTCGACGAGCGTGCGGGCGGAATTAAGTCCGCGCGTTGCAATGTTTTCGATTTCTCATAAGATTCACAGCACTATGCAAATTCTTCACTACGAAGGGATGCTTCCTAGCGGCTCTCCTGTTTGTTGGAATCACTGGCGCGTCAGGTCCAACCGTTGGGCAAACCAGCCAAGGGAGTGAGCCGCTGGTGCTCTCAGCACGGCTCCCGCCGTAGTAACTTTCCGCCAGCGGCGACCGAATACTCGCAGAACCGTGAAACACAACGAGCTTCGCGGTCTCGGATCGCGAAGATATTGCAGTGCAGTGGACGGATTATTCGGGGACCGCTCTGAGCGTGAATCGGTCGATTTGGAAGACGTTCGTGAACAAGTCGAAAACACGCGCGAGCGCAAACCCGGTTCCCGTCATCCGGTAGCTTGCGGAAATCTTGAATACCTATCGCAGTTCTGTCGGCGATCTTCGTCGCAAGTCATGTTTCACTCCGGCGGCGGAGATCCGATGGATCTCGACAAGTTAGCTCAGCTGGTCATTCGCCCAGTCGTAGAGTTGATCGGACTCGAATTGTACGCTCGGCATGGTTTCAGGCGTGGCATCGCGTCGAATTTGTATGAGCTGGGCCCTGGCGAGAAGATCGTCCAGCGTTCCTGCGCCATGCAACAGCGCACGTGACCAAGGATCGCCACACCAAGGATTTTGACCCGGCAGTGCTCGCGGCGATGAAGTGGATGGAGACCACTTCGGACGCCATGAAAATCTGTGCACCAACTGTGCACCAAATTAACCAGGGCGGATGTGCTAAGCTATTGAAAGCACGCCGCGGAGAGGTGGCAGAGCGGCTGAATGCGGCGGTTTGCTAAACCGTTGTAGGGGCCAAAACTCCTACCGGGGGTTCGAATCCCCCCCTCTCCGCCATGTCAACAAAAATCTTCCAGTGTTATTGGAAAATCTTGAGTCTTCAGAGGCTTAGCTGTTTTCGTTTCTTCCGCTGTAGTCTCCACAGTCTCCCCATTTCCCTCCAACCGCAAGTTTTTTCGAGCTAAATTCGAGCTAAACGGGACTGACCTTCAAGCGCATGTTCAGCAGGTCGGAGCAGCCTGTGCTATACATTTCTCATGCCCAAAATCATTGAACGGTGGCTCCTGTGGTTCGCCAAAACTCCAGCCGACTGTGAAATCGATAAGATAGCTGCTGCCATCTCACCACCGTTTTGTTATAAATCCTGACCATGTTTCGCTTCGTCAGGCTCTGCTTCGGCATGCTGGTCCGCATCTTTCGCGGGCAGCAAAGTCTCCTTCTCGAGAATCTCGCTTTGCGTCAGCAACTCGTCATACTGAAGCGTCGACATCCTCGCCCGAGTCTCGGGCTTCTCGATAAGCTTTTCTGGGTAATCGCTAAGCGGGTCTGGTCCGGATGGAAACAAGCTCTCCTCGTCGTCACACCTGAAACTGTCGTCCGCTGGCACCGGGCAGGTTTTCGTATGTACTGGAGGCTAATTTCCAGAGCCCGGAGGCAGGTTGGAAGGAAACAGACGCCGAAGGAGATTCAGGAATTGATTTTCCAGATGGTTGTCGAGAACCCAACCTGGGGAGCACCGCGGATCCATGGGGAACTCCGCATGCTCGGTTTTGATCTTTCCGAGAGAACCATCTCCCGTTGGATGAAGCGGGCACCGAGAGGTCCTGACCGGGCCAAGCTCTGGCTGGCCTTCCTTCAAAACCACCGGGAAGCGATTGCGGCCATGGATTTCTTCACGGTGCCAACGATCACGTTCGGCGTGCTCTACTGCTTCTTCATCATCAGCCACGATCGTCGACGCATCCTGCACGTCCACGTCACGAAGCATCCGACGAGCGGTTGGATCATCCAGCAGCTGCGCGAGGCATTTCCATTTGAAGCGTCTTGCAAATACCTGATCTTTGATCGCGATCAGAAGTTCGGGTTCGAGGTGATCGCAGCGGTGAAAGCCACAAGGATTATTCCCAAACGAACTTCATTCCGCAGTCCTTGGCAGAATGGCATCGCGGAGCGGTGGGTGGGAAGCTGCAGAAGAGACCTTTTGGACCACATGGTTGCACTGAATGAACGCCATCTCAAACGATTGCTTTTAGAGTATGTTCGTTACCATCATGAGGACCGGACGCATCTCGGACTTGAGAAGGAGACACCTGACCGCAGGATTCGTTCCGTGGCTTCGGGTCCGATTCTTTCACAGGAGCGACTCGGAGGGTTGCACCATCGTTACGATCGAGCCGCCTAGTTCAGATCGAGTTTCGGCTGGTCCTTTATATATGTGTCCTCCACGCGCACGCGGGCTCGCCCTCTTCAAAGCCTTCTTGCAGCATCAAGTCGATAGTCGTCTTCATAACTACTCCACCAAAAATCCGCTCAATTTCGGGCCTCGGCTGAACTTTTGGCGAACAACAGGTATGCCAATAGAGTGCATGAATCGCTCTGCGGTCATTCCTCCAAATCACTTGTGGACATATGTATGCCTGTCTGATACTCTATATGCTCATGAAAAGGACCGCACTATTCCTGAAGGAACAGCAACTGGAGAAACTCCAAACGCTATCCCGGAAAACGGGCGCTCCTATCGCAGAACTGGTTCGCCGTGCCATTGACGCTTATCTGCTCTCAAGGAAGAATGAGCTGAAGTGACGAAAAGAATCGCCATTTACGCACGCGTAAGCACCGCCGACCAGCATCCAGAAACGCAGTTGTTCGACCTCCGGCTGATGGCGAAGCAACGGGGATACGAGGTCGTACACGAGTACACCGATATTATTTCCGGCGCGAAATCGAGGCGTCCCGGTCTCGACCAACTGCTGACCGATGCCCGGAGGCACCGCTTTGACATTGTCTTGGTGGCCGCGTTCGACCGAGTAGCCCGGAGTGTGCGCCATTTCCTGGAAGTCCTCGATGAGCTGAACCGCCTGGGCATAGAATTCGTCAGCTTTCGAGAAAACATCGACACGGGCGGGCCATTGGGTCGTGCAATGGTCGTAATCGTTGGAGCGATTGCCGAGTTGGAACGCAGCCTGATCGTCGAACGGGTCAAGGCTGGAATGCGAAGAGCGAAATTGGAAGGACGGCAAATCGGCCGGAAGCCGCTGGACATCGACCGAGAACAGGTCGTCCGTGACCGTTTTTCTGGGATGTCGCTGAGTCAAGTGGCGAAGAAGCATCGAATTTCGAGGGCGAGCGTTTGTCGTCTAATGAAGGAATGTGGCGCTACGGCTCATCCCCTGAACAAGGCAGCCTGAGTGTTGCCGGTGCGATCGGGTTTTCAGCAAATGCTGCTTTAGCTATCTGCGGTCAGATTCCAACTTAAGGGCCAACCAGAAGGAACGCATTACTTCCTTTGCCGACGACTAGCCCACTGCCCCCGTTGAGGACTTTCTGAATAATTATTACGACATTTCGCCAATTGACCCGGGAATGCCCTTTAGAGTCGCCCAGTAACCTGGCTGGCAAGATCCTTGAGATGCTTCTCAATTGCCGGAGAGAAATTCATAGGCTCAAGATAGATATAGAAACGAACTTTGCCCTTGCGGACGTGGAGCGCATGCGCTGGATCAAAATAAGCCTCGTCTCCGAGGCTGGGAACCGGTGTTAGCGGACTATAAAATTTGCCTAATCTGGCGAACAGATCCGCCGCGGCCGACGGCGACGGATCAACGTATGTTCTGAACCAGAGCTTGCTTCCCTTAGCAAGATAGTTGCAATCCGTTCCCTCCGCGGTGTTTACATAGGGACGAGGAGCGACACTCTTTTGTGGGGAATCGTAAGCTCGTCCTAACTTCTTGCTCACCTCAGCGGCCGGCAACAGCGAGCAGAGGTCATCGGGGGGTTCGGTTGCCCCGAGTGAACCGCACAGGAGGTCAGGACGAAAGTTGCAGCAAGCAACGAGAGATTACGCGAGTGAGCCATTGAGCACTCCTTTCCAACCCTTTAAGCGACGATATCTATACCAGCGGAAAATACATGGCACGAGTCACAGAGGTAAAGCACATCTTCAGCCCGAGTGACGGGCAACTCTGACGTAACGCGATTAGGGTCGAGTGGCCGGGCGCCATTGCTGGCGCCCAGCCCTCTAAGAACCGGACTTGAAGGTTTCCCATTCATCCGGCTCGAGCACTCAAAAACGCCCCCATAAACAACGAGGACACGGCCTGATGCAAAACGAATCAGACCTACTCGATACTGACTTGCTGCCGATTCGCACGGCGGTGGAAATCCACCAACCCTGTGTGAAGCTGCACCAACGGGTTGCCCCATCGTCATTTGCTTTGCTTCATGCATCGGTTCCTCAAGAGTTCTCGAGCTGAGCACCAACAGGAAGTCAGCTCCGTTTCCGGCGAGGTGATCTTGTCCCCACGAGGCGACGCAACCTCTATCTGCCCGATTACAGGGCAGCCTTCGCTTGCTCCCATTTCCGTTACCCGCATCGCCATCGGTGCCATCTTGCGATGGACTTTCCCCTTGCGAGGAGCGATACGGGCTTACCCTGTTCCGCTGAAATGACACAATCGGTTAGATCTGCTCTCTACGCCGACGGTGTTGTTTACCCATGACCGAGAAACCGGAAGCCTCTGTGCTCCCTGCAAGAAGAGCCGCGCAGCATGTTAGGCTCTCTTCGGCTGACGACGCTTGCGAGCATTTGTATATTCTGATCGTACGATCAAGCCTAGGCCCGTCTCCACCTCATGCTGGCAGATACACCGTGGCCTCGCGGTTTCGGTGCCGCTCTTGCGAGCGTGGATACATTTTTCCAAGGGCTCCAGAACAGTTCGTTACCTCCCCGCTCTGCCTTGTAGGCTACGTGCGATGGGACGCACGGTCTGATCGAGTTCCTCCTCTCCAGACAATCATTTTCAGCAGCTTTACAGGTCGCACTAAGGGTTGCCGACCATCCGCCCAGAACCTCACAAAATTAGCCTGCCTCGTTAGACCGCAGGCTTTTGTCTAGGGAGAAGCTTAGGCACCAAGGTCGCCGCGCTTTGCGAGCGCGGTGATGCGGTCGGCGGCACGGTAAGCCAAGGCTTGAATGGTCAGAGTAGGCTGACCGCGACCGGAAGAGACGAAACTACTGCCATCACACAAGAAAAGATTTTTAATGTCGTGGGTGCGGTGATCGGAGTTGATAACTGAAGTTTTCGGGTCGCCACCCATTCGGCAAGTGCCTAGCAGCTGGACCGTAAACTGGACTTCCGTGATCGGGTGAGACCATTTCCGCACCGCGCCGGCGGCGTCGAGGAGTTCGAGGGCACGCTGGTTGAGCCAAGTCGCCAGCTTGAGGTCATCCGGGTGATCTTTGTACATCATGCGCAGAGCAGCGAGGCCCCAAGCGTCCTTGAGATCCGGATCGAGAGAAAAGCTGTTTGATTCCAGAGGCAAGGAAGTACCGGCTGAATTGAATTCCGGCTTCGTGCAGGCGCTCGACGGCTTCGGCCGCACGCTTCGTCAGGACCTTTTCTTGGGTGACGAGCGTTCCGTCGACGTCCGCGATGACCATTTTGATTGGCTGTGTCGCTTTACCATTTTTCGATGCCATGTTTAAACCACGCCCTAACTACTAGCAATTCCAACAAATCGGGGCATATGCTTTTCGCTCAAAGCTGGCTCCAATCTGTTGCTTCTCCCGACAGAATGCCCAGCCATTCTGGATGGAAGGACATTCAACTGGCCTCCTGGGACCGCGATGTGTCAAGGCGCAAATAGATCATGCCACGGACGTCAAGAAACACATGCTCGCGAACATTCACAAGACGAAGAAGTACGTGCTCGCAGGCAGGGCATCGCGCCACAAGACCAGGGCCATGCATGTATAAGTGTGCTTCAGCCAGGCATTTCGTAGTTCCGCATTTCGCGCACCGTCCCGCTGCGGTCGTGATATCGACGGCAAATACTCTGCTCAATTCGCCGGCGGCAGCATTGCCGTCGAGGTAATCGTAGTTAGGGGAACTCATGTCCGACCTCCTGTCGGGCCAAAACGCTCGGTCCTTATCTTGTCAGGGCGGTTGCCGCAAGCGACAAGCAGGGCAGCAGTACTTTCTACGAACGATGTGGGACCGCACACATAGCAAGTCGGGATTAGCTTGGAAGACCATGTCGTCTCGGCGATAACAGATGCGTCGATGCGGCCGGGCGGTCTCGGCCAGTCCCTCGGGGTGGTCCTTGTATACGCGTACGTTAGAGTTACAGAATCAACCCGATCCGATATGGCCTGCAGTTCATCACGGTAGAAGACCACTCCTGGTTCCCGCACCGAATACAGTAATCGAAAGGGTGCAGTGCTACCTGCCGATGCACGCGAGCGAATCATTGCCATAAGCGGAACGATGCCCGAACCGCCTGCAATTAATTGGATCGGTTCCGCCTGCCGCGATCGCCACACGAACCAACCACCGACCGGCCCTCTTAACTCCAGACGCTCTCCGACTGCAACTTCTTGCGTGAGATAGGGTGAGACTTCGCCGTCAGGCAGTCGCTCGACAGTCAGCTCAACTCGCCCTTCCGCGTTCGGCGCCGAAGCAATCGAGTACGATCGAACCGCGGAGTATCCATCGGGTGCCGTCAACCTCACGTCGACGTGCTGGCCTGCGACATGACTGGGCCAATCCGTTACTTGGAGCTTGATCGTCCTTGCTGTCGGCGTTTCGTCGTGAAGAGCAACCACTGTTCCCACACGCCACATCATTCGTCGCCCGAGTAACGCTGTTCGCGCCACGGGTCTCCATAGTTGTGGTAGCCGAGGCTTTCCCAGAAACCAGGCTGATCCGCGTGCATGAGTCTGATGCCCCGTACCCATTTGGCGCTCTTCCATAAATAGAGATGCGGGACAAGAAGTCGTGCGGGGCCACCGTGTTCAGGGGCAAGATCTTCATCGTCAAATCGGAACGCGATCCATGCCCGCTTGTTTCTGAGATCCGTAAGAGGCAGATTTGTTATGTAGTCACCATAGGAACGCACCATCGCATACTCAGCGTCGCTTTCTATCTCGCCAAGGATGGTGTCGAGAGACACGCCTTCCCAATGCGTGCCGAGCTTCGACCATCGCGTCACGCAGTGTAGATCGACCGTAATGTTCTCGGTGGGCAGCTCCCGAAACGATTTCCAGTTCCATCGTCGCAAAACGTTCGTTCCATCGTCGATCGTAAACTCCCACTTTTCGAGCGGAATGTGCGGAGTCGGCCCAGCTGAGAGGACCGGGAAATCAGTCGTTAGGTATTGCCCTGGCGGTAGCTTCACATCCGCCACAGCTCGTCTGCCAAAAAAACCTCGTGAGATGGTACCCATTAGACCTTCTCCTATGCGTGAAAGAGCGAACTGGCTCAAGTCACAGTCGCTGATCGGAAAAACGTAATCTTTGGCCTCTCAAACCTCAGATCATCATTTCTGCAGTGAGCACGCCGGCTGCCACGAACCACCGCGAACCTAGAAGATCGTGGTTTCCAGATTGCAAACACCTCTTTGTTGCCGCGAATGCTAGGCCCCGGACCTGCGGTGAAAGAGGAACAGAACAGCTCATATTGCCTGGAAGAACGGGTACATTTTGTATTGGGGGGTCTATGTCCGCCGCGCGTCGTGGCTTGCGCGATCGTACCTCGTTGCGATCGAACCATTTTGCCGAGTTCTGTATCCAGCAATGCTTCGCCGCATTCGTCAGGCGTGGATTGCTGCTTACGTCGGCAAAGCCGAAACGATACTGCCGTCTGATGGCTATTTCCGCGCAAAGGTCGCTCATACAGATTCGCCGCCAGCTGACCTTTGCACTCCAAAACGATTCCCCGAAACCTCGTTTAATGACTGTGTAATTGAGTGGAGACTTAATGCCCATTTCGCTCACCTTCGTTGCCGGGGCCGCTTCGATATACGCGGCATTTGTCTGATTCAGCCACAATATTTCGTGTCGTCGTCGCGCCGTCATTCGGCTGCCAACGGCTCGCACCATATTTCTGAGGTCTCTAGTGTTCATCATCGTGGTGATGATGTTTGCCGAACGGGGTCCAAGCAAAAGCAGGCACGACTTCGTTGAGAAACAGATCAAAAAGGACCACAGCGCCTACTCTTCGACTCGGCAGATAACCACGGAGCGGAACATCCGCCGCCGCACTGATCTGGAAATACTTCCCGACGTAAGCAGCCCCCGGTCGGAGAAAGGTCGCGCTCGAACCCGAAGTACCCCCAACCGGGGTCGAACCGTTGAATTCGACGAATGGGTACATGTTTCCGAGAATTGCTCGTGAGAAGTGACGCAGCCGCTGGTTGTGCTCCAGGTCAAACTTCGTATCGGCATTTCGAACGAAGCGGTTCAGGTACGGTACGCTGTACTCCAATACCATGTCGTATGTCGCATGTCGTTCGCGTTCACCTGTTACTGCCGCTTCGTAACCAATGTCTCCCTGCAACGCAAAAGGACGGAGCCAACCCCATTTTAGGTCGCCAAATCCTTTGGCGAATACGAGGGCTGGTTGTAACTTGGTGTGATGTTCTGCCACCCTGTGGGATCCAGTGGGAGCGGTCAAAAATAGCGCAGCGGTTAGCACAAGTTCATGCTCTGCACTGCGATAAAGTGCGAGTTTGGTTCCGATCTCGAGATCATCGAACCCGGCGATGGTTGATCCTGCAACACGACGGTAAACGCGCGATTGTTCGATCATGACCGACCAACGGTTAGGGTAAAGAGCCTTCTCGAATGAGGCACTGAAACTGCGGGAACTCCCATCTGGCAACATAAGGAACTCGGCGCGTGGCAAATGCAATTCGTCCTTGATATTCGCATCCTCTGTGAACAGCGGCTCGATGAACTTTCTCTGGCCGACAGTGCCGTGCGCCCAAAGATCCCAAGGGATGCATGCGAGCATGACAGCGATAGTCAGGAACCTTCCACGGTGAGCTCGCGTTTCCATTCAGACCCCCAAGTTGATTGCGCCACGAGCAGATGACTCCGCCTGCTTATTCCGCCGAATCAATTCGTCGAGGCTGACGGGGAATTTTGCAAAGGTTGCCAGGAGCAGCGCGCCGCCGGCTGCCGAAAAGACCGACAAATCTAGGGGAGCTTTCACTCCCAAAGCCATCGTCATCGTCAGTGCAAAGGTGCTCAGAAGAACTCCACTTAACAAAGCAGTGATGCGAGTTTTCCAACCGAGAACAAGGAGAAGACCGAAGAAAGTTTCAGCAGCCGTGGCGATAATCGCCAACGCTGGGATCGTTGCCGCCGGCAAAAACCAATTCAGCTTAGCCGTATAGTCCACAAACCGAGCATAATTGCCCCACGCCACATTGGGCTGTCCGTAAGCGCCCCAGAGGGCAAACCGGTCTGCGACCGCGGACAGAAAGGAGATCCCCAGAGCGAGGCGTAGAAACACCGAGCTGACTGTCGCCAATCCCGCCCATCGTGTGTTTATCATTGCTCGCTTACTCGGCGGGCACCGTTATCGCAGCGCCCTTGTTTTTCACGAAAAACGCGACAAATTTCGCCGGTTTGGTTTTACTTGCATTCCGCCCAAGGACGTGGACGTCATCCGGGCCTTCGTAGAAGGTCTGACCAGGCGTTAGAGTCAGTTCCTTTCCGCCTCTGACCTGCATCACGACCGAGCCTTCCAACACATAAACAAACACATAGGCGTTGTGCCGATGTATTTCGTCTGAATGGCCCGGGGGATATTCCACCGTGATCATGACACCTTCTTTGCCGGGACACTCTGTCAGGTCTTTGGACATGAGCGGCGCTACCTTGGCCTCTTGTGCTACCAGCGTGGTGGACATGAGACATACCAGCACCAGAACTATTTTTGTGAACGTCATACGTTAATCCTTCGCTTGACCGACGCCATTTGACAATTTTCGGGTTGGTCGTTTTAGGTGGCTGATCTTGTGGCGCGCGATACGTCACCGCCATTCGCAGATCAACAGAAAGTTCCGTACTCTACGCCAATGAATTGTTGCAATGCGATTGCCATAGGTCTGAATATCGCCAGATCGTGTTGGCCCGATATACGGGCGATGCTTTCGCAACGGCGCGCGTCAACGCGTCCGTGACGCCATAACGACAGCAAGACAAACAGGTGACACAGAGCTCGACAGCGGAGGTCCGAACTAGTCCGTCGTAAATGTTCGAGGCGCTCAAGATGTACAGCGAAGAACGGTCTCGACGTTCATACCAAGCTTTCGCTACTTCGTTGAATCACTTTTTTGCGAATCGCCCGGCAGAGTCCGCACATAATTCACGAGATCCCAAACGTGATCTGGGGTCTCAACGTCACCAAAAGCCGGCATTCCGGTGAAGCGGATTCCATTCTGGATAATCCAAAACAGCTCCTGGTCAGAGTAGCTCTGCACTTGCTTGCTTGTGAGATCAGATGCGCGTGGGTACATCCACTGTCCCGGCGGTCGTTGTGCCCGGCCATCGTCGGCATGACATACGCCGCAATCGAGTCCGTAGTGCGAACCGCCTCTTTCAATGCTTGCTTTGGTGTCCTGGGGGCGCGAAGGAATTCCGTCCCGGCTAGCGCGGTAAATGAAATAACGCTTGGACAAATTGGCCAGGCGCGTTTCAGCCGGTCCCGGTTCATGCAGCGCCGTCAGGCTAAAACGCATCAGCTCAATCCCGATCAGCACCACAGCAAGCACGACGATCGCCCACAGGATTCGTTTCCGCATCTTGTCCCTTCCGGTCATCGTGGCGGTGCCAGTTTTATTTTGATTTAAGCGGCGGAAACCCCTGCACGTACGTCCAATCGGTCGATTTCGATGGGACGTGACAGCTGAGACAGTCCTTCTTGTAATCGGTTGCCACTTGCTTGTCGGGTGCGTCGGCCTTGAACAGAGCCCAACCCCACCCATCACCCCACAATGGATTGTTCGGGTAGCGGTTCTTTGTATCTTTGATCTTGACGAACCACTGCACCATTTGGGAAGCCCATTGTGCATTGCCGGTGGTCATTTTGGCGTGATCTGTCAAGAAGATTTCCTTCACCAACACTGCGCCATCTGGAAACTTGCCAGTCTTGCGGTAATACGCGGCCGTACCTCGGGAAGCATATGTCACGTGCATCTGGTCTCCCTTGGGGTCGATGATTGTGTACGTTCCGAGGAGTTCGTACTGATCCCGGTAGTCAGCGGGCTTGCTGATGTTCCCTGATTTGTCAACCAGCGCAAAGCCGTTGAACGCCTTCGTGCTTTGCGAATGCAGAGAGGCGTAGGGGGTTAAGATCGCAAGCGCAAGAATTATCTGTGGTATGCGACGAGTCATATATTCTTCCTCCTGATTGAACGATTCGTACCGGCACGTTCAGCTTCGGTCCCCGTGAGTCTCTCCGCCGGTCGCTTCGATCACCGAGGGAGTGCACGAACATGGCCATACACGAATTTCGAGCTGAACCCAGCGCCAGCAAGAGGGCAGAGTGGTTGAGCGGCTCACATGTGCAAATTGTCTTCAGCCGCAGTCAATGCAAAGTCAGTTCGTGACGTTATGTTGACGGACACGTCAGCTTCCGTACCCAGGAACTCGGTCGCGGCACTCTGGAATGGTCTCAACGCAACAGACTGAATCCGGGCCGCGCGAGAGCAGCCCGATGAGTACAGGGCTTACCCTACTCCTAGTTGAGGATCGAGATTGGTCGGGCTCCTCCGGAGACGGCCACTCATATTCATTTTTGGTCGACGAGAAAAGGTCCCGTGCGTGCAGTCTCGCTTGTTGCGCCGTGAGCGAGTCACAGATGAAGTTTGCGCGGCAGGGGAGAAGAAACATGTCGAAGCGTGATCGAAAAAAACGCATGGAAACGGGGCCTGACTCCGCCGGACAAAGTGGGGCGACTCAACAGATTTCGGACACCCCGATCGCAGACTCCGAAAGTGTGGAGGAGTTGGCTGAAGAAGGAAATGCGTTCGAAGCGGATGCCATATACGGCGTCGAAAATGCGAGAGATCCAGATGTGGCAGAGGTGATCACACACGAGATTCCTGAAGACGATGTGCCAGGCGAATATCTGGACAACGACGAGCACCTGGCGTAAGACAAGAAATTCTTGACATCTGGTGCGCCGAACGATGTTCAGGATGTATCTCATTTGGTTGTGCTGCGTCCTGCTCGATCGGCACGTAATGCCTCAGTTTCGGCCACTCCTTCCTCCGCCAGGAAGCGCGTCAGGTCAGGAGCGTGTTTGTTTCCGGCAAGTACAGTTTGGCGTATTCGCACGTTGACTTGACGGACCAAGGCGATAGTCTCGCCAAAGATTCCAGTCGAATTCAGTCCCATTCAGCCGGACAAGCAAATCTGAGGGTGAGCAGGTGTCGTGAAGAGGTCTCGGTGTTGTTATGTTGACACGCCGAATGGAACTGAAACGAACCGCACTGATCTTGCCGGCACGGCAGAGCGCGATTGGAGCGCACTCAGGTCGGACTGAGCATTCGATCGTCTTTTGGCAAATGTCGTGCTGTTTCGTGTGACTGTTAACGCTGTCGATTGTGCACGATCAGGCATTGATGTTCCCCTCTGCAATGGTGCAGAAGTAGCACGTTGGTCGGGTTCGGTGAATCGGGCACAGCAATGAGTTCCGAGGAGAAGTCGGGAGGACCACAACAGATGAGTACCAGCCCTCCGAAAAGAATTGTGATTCTGGGCGGCGGTTTCGCCGGCCTATACGCGGCGATGGAGCTTGAAAAGACTCTGGCTCGGGATCCGGAGTTGGAAATCACGCTCGTCAACCGCGAGAACTTCTTCCTGTTTACGCCCATGCTGCACGAAGTCGCAGCCAGCGATCTTGATATCACTGCCATTGTCAATCCGCTTCAGCGGGATTTTGAAGACACTGAAGGAATACACTTGCCCGATACACAGATGGATCGCCAATGCGGCGGGCGGAACAAGCCATCGGCTGTATCCAGGATGGGCAATCGATCTTTCGCGATCGAGAAAAGACATTGAATACCTCCCAAAACTTTCAGACGCCGTCAGAATGGGTGGGTCGTCATTCGGACCCAACATCGAGCGAGGCGGCCTTTTCATGGAACGGCCCGCGACCTTGGATCCCAATGGTTTCGCCGGCCGTGATCTGCACGTTATCGATGTACTGCGAATTCCCGTCGACGCGACCGTGTACTCCACGAAATGAGCGAAATTCCTCCAGGATACGTTCTTTGCTCCATATGGCCCCATAAGCCAAAACGATCAGCCGCAGCGGATAGAAAGGAAGCTCCTAGCGCAAAACCGTGCGAACAGTCGAACAATCTCTGTCCCATTCTCGGTGAGTTGCGCGGTTTTTGAATTCATACAAGGCCCATTCCTTCGTCCCGATCGCTCAACAAACGGTTAACGGTCGCGCGAATTGTCGCTTCCGGGGAAGCTTCGTAGAACACTTCAATTCGATCGCCAGATTCAAGATTTAGCATTGCATTCCACTTTCACTTCGTTTGTCCTTGCAAAGGCTTGCGATGTTAAGCTGACCTTTATAAAAGAAATGCAACACGCAGAGTTTCCCAGTTGTCTGCGATTCTCCTTCACCAGGAACAAGCTGGAGAAATCGCGAAAACCCAGCTCCTCTGCGTGCGCATGGCTCAGCCACGAGTGGAACGGAAACCGTGGCAACCCTTGTCAAAGTTAGGCGGATGCAGCGTTGCGCGTTTTCTGAATTCGGTCGAGAAACTCATGCATCAACGACCCAATCCGATCCACTTCTTCTTCCAACGCGAAATGGCCCGTGTCGAAAAGATGGAGCTCTGCACTGGGGATATCCCTTTTGTAGAGTTCAGCACCCTGCACCGTAAAGATTCCATCGTTTTTGCCCCAAGTGATCAGCATGGGGGGCTGTTGTTTACGGAAATACTCCTGCCAATCGGCAAAGACATCCAGATCCCTTTTTGCGTTGTAGAGGATTGAAAGTTGGATTTCCTTGTTCCCCGGTCGGTCCTGATAAGCCTGGTCGATCACCCAATTGTCAGGGCTGATCTTCGACGGATCGCTGACACCATGCAGATAATGCCACTTGGTTCCTTCAATCGTCAGAAGCCAGTCGAGTAGAACTTGAGCATTCTTTTCGCTCCGATCTTTCCAATAGTCAAATAATCCTTTTGCGAACTCCTTATTTAGGGCTTCAACATGGGCGCCCCCGTTTTGGACGATCATAGCGGTCACTCGTTCGGGATGCATGACAGCTAACCGGAAGCCAACCGATGAACCTATGTCCGAGAGGAATAGCGCATATGAAGAAAGATTCAGCTTTTCGGCGAACTTTTCGGTCACAGTCGCTAACCGTTCGAAGGAATAGTCGAAATCGTTGACCGACGGCGCTGAACTTTCGCCATATCCAGGGAAGTCTGGGGCAACGACATGATATTTATCCGCAAGCATGGGAATCAGATTGCGGAACATATGAGAAGACGACGGAAAGCCGTGCAAGAGCAGAACGGTGGGAGCATTCCGGGGACCGGCTTCGCGATAGAAAATTTCCAGCCCCTCCACGTTAAACGTGCGATAGAAAACGGTCGGCGTACTAGAATCTGCCGCGTTTTCCCAATCCATCACAGACTTTCCTTGCTTAGTTGCCATGCTCTTTTATCCTTTTCTTTAGATTTGGAATCGTCTTCGACATCTAAACTCTTCCTAGGCGCGTGAATTGCACCTTCGTGGGCGTTAGGCAATCCCCGAGTCCTCACGGACCGAACGCGGATGATCGTCTTTCCCTTGATCCGTTCCGTCCGGTTGAAGGCAGCAACCGCATCGTCGAGGGCAGCCACCTTGCCGATGTTTGTCCGCAGCCGACCAACCCGGACCCGCTGCACGACCTCACTCAATTGGGCGCGATCGGGCACGACGACGAAGTCGATAGTCAGGCCGCCAGAGGGCCGCGCCTCGGTCGGGCCGGTGACGGTCACCAGCGTTCCTCCGGCGCGAATCACTCCCGCAGACCGCTTCGCGATGTCGCCGCCGAGGACATCGAAAACCAGATCGACTGCGCCGACGTCTTCCAGGGCGTCGTTATCGAGGTCGACGAACTCCTGTGCGCCGAAGTCGAGAGCCGTCTGACGGTCGGCAGCGCGCCCGGTGCCGATGACGTACGCGCCGGCCTCACGTGCGAGCTGACTCGCCATCGAACCGACTACGCCGGCCGCACCGTGCACGAGGACACTCTTCCCCGCGTGAAGGCGGCCGTGCTCGAACAGCCCCTGCCACGCGGTCAGGCCCGGCATCACGAGGGCCGCGCCCACCGTGAAGTCAACGTCGCCCGGCAGCTGTACGAGGTTGCGGGCCTCGACGGCCACATACTCCGCCAGCGTGCCGTCGCGATACCAGTCCGTGAGGCCGAACACCCGCTGTCCAATCGACAGCCCCGTCGTGCCATAGCCGAGAGCGGTGACCACTCCGGCCAGTTCGTGTCCGGGGATTGAAGGCGTCCGGTCACAGCCGATGCGATCGGTCCAGGTCGAGGGCCAAGTCAGCTCATCCCCGGTGAATCCCGACGCATGAATCTGAACAACGACGTCGTTTATCGCCGCCTGCGGCTCGGGCCGCTCCACCAGCTTCACCCCGGCGGTTCCCGCAGCCTGATCCGTCGCCACAATCGCCTTCATAAGTCACCTCCCTGAGTCGAGTTCTTGCCTGTAAGGTAGCCGCTTCGTCCGTTGTCCCTGGACAAGTTATCGAACAGAAACGGATCGATCAAAATCTTGAGCACATATACGCTTGACGCTGGTGTGTGTAGGAAAAGACACAGTTCAGGAGGCGCCCTTAGCTAGGCTCGATAACTCTCGGGCGCCATGCCTGTGTAACGCATCTGGCCTTCGTGTTCGCTGTGACAATCCGACAATTTCAACTGCCCTTTGCCGCCTCGGCAAGAAAGAAGTCGTTCGGATCGGCCTCGCCCGTGTTCGCTGTATACAAGACTAGAAGGGAACAGCCCTTTTTTGTGGTGTGCGGACCATGGACGGTGCCTGGTTTAGAATGCAAAAAATCCCCTGAACCATACGCCTTGTTTTCGTTAATGAAGTCACCATCCAAAATGCAGAGCACCTCGGCGGCTTTCTTGTGCAAGTGCGCCGGGATGAATGAACCGGGTTCCATCCGGATATGTATCATCGACGGACCAAGCGCGTAGTCTCCATTCAAGGGTTTTATCTTGATGTCTCCGGTGTAGCCTGGAAACGGCAAATTCACTGATCCGACGTCCGCAGACTTCAAAACTTTATCAATCATCGTTGTTCTCCTTGTGCATCTTAATTTAACGACTACCCATGCTTCTCAAATTCGCTCGGAGGCTCATTTGCGCCCACCATCGAAAAAGTGTCACGCAGCACCGCAACGGGGTGTCGCGGTCTTAGGGAATTGCATTTTCAGATCGCGCAAAAGTGGCTGGCCTTGCATGGCGATCACGAATAGAGCATCTGCTCTGCCAAACGAGCAGTGCATGCTAAATCGCAGAAACACACATTTCACGGGCTTTTATACGATCGCTTGTTTTGAAAAATATGGGTGTCATCGAGACAGCGCGTGACATCGCGCGTCAGTATTTTGACAAGCAGTCGCTGGGGCGGCGGCGTGAATGACTGTACTTCCACTGAAGACATCCATGGAAAGAGGGTCGCTTCTCCAAGCGAATGGTCGCTAGCTGCATACCGCGGCATGGCAGCTCTGCATAAAGTTCCCGTTCCATCCAGCGGACCACTGCGAAACCACAAACGAAACGTTGGAAGGTCAGTTGCAATATCGAACAACGGAGTACCACAAATGAATTCAGATGAAGTGAACTGGCTATTGCAAACAATCGAGGATCCGGAAAATGCAAAGCGCTTCGTGCAGGCTCAGTACCAGCGCAGAAGAATCCCATATCACGTGATGGCGAGTTTAGCTTGGGACCGGAATTGGACCGACTGGCCTGCCGTCGAAAAACCGGCTGTGTTGATTTCAATGGAGTGCATTACGACACGCCAAAAGATTCCAGCTGCCACGATGCCCTGACGGGAACCGACGTGATAGAGGTGCTCGCGACTTCTCCGCAAAGGCGAAGAAAGGACGCGAGTTCCCAGTGGCGGCGAAACATTGAGATTCGGTCGCCTTAGACCAAGACTGTTCCGTCCGGAAACTTCCCAGTTTTCCGGTACGCCCCCGTCCGGCGTTTCTATCGCGAATCTCGGCTTTTACGGAAAGTTGGAGTTCCCTACTGTCAACGCGGCGTCGAACAGCGGTGTGCGAGGCAACATGTTGACAGCATGATGTCAGCGGAGAACCGTGAGATGAGGCAAGCAAGATAGGAAACGGCGCGTCTACTCTGGAAATTGACTTGCTAATGAAACAGACGCAACGAAAATGGTGGGGTCGGGAAGAGCAAGCATCGTGAAGAGTTCCGGTGAAGCATTAAGCAGACGACCAGTAGAGTTGCTACTCGCCTGCTACATACACGTGATGGGACTTCTAATCCTGGGTGTGTTTTCCAGAAGCATCGTGCTGCGCCCGCGCAGCTTAGACGAATCCAACTTGTCATTTGCGCCGCATCATCCCGGGCTTTCCCTTTCACGCCTTCGATTCCTTCTTTCACGACGATGGCAACCATAATCAGCGCCGCGATCGGGTCGGGCCACTACCATCCTAAGGCCGCGTTCAAAATCAATCCGACGAGAAGAATGGCGGAAAGATAGGTGCAGAACTGAATTTGCTTCGCATCCGCGTGCATTGCCGCGCTGCCAAGCGCGTGCCCCAAGTTCCGCTTTGCCCGCGACAGAAGCGGCATCACCAGCAATAAGACCTACTCATTTCTGCCATCTTTTGCTCGCCCGACGACACGCTGCGACATTCAGCACGATCTGCGGCGACGCGCGCATCTTCCAAGCTTCGGCGGCACGGGACAGCCTTTGCAGGAATGAGTCTCCATCTCCCTCACTTCACCGAAGCGATGGACGGGTTGCTGCGCACGTCCCACCCGCCGCCGAGGGCGCGGAAGGTGCGCACTGCAGCACGAGCCGCATCCGCTCGGGTGCTCTCCACGTCATTTCGCGCAAAAAGAAGCTGACGATCCGCGTCCAGAACGTCGGTCAGCGGAATTGCCCCGGCCTTGTAGGAGCGTTCCGAAAGATCGCGAGCCCGCGTAAGAGAGGCAACTTCACCCTGCAACTCCTGCAGGCGCACTTGCGTTTGCGCAAGTTCCATCAATGCGTTCTCGATGTCTTCCGTAGCTCTCAAGGCCGCCTGACGGTACTCTGCAAGCGCCTCGGCATAGGCGCCGCGCGACTGGGCGACCTCGGCCGCGACCTTTCCAAAATCGAACAGGCGCCATCGCAGCGCTCCCGCCCCGATGGGCTGAAACGCCTTCCCGTTAAAAAGAGTGCCCCCATTGATGCTCTCGAAACCAAGAGCGCCAGAAAGCGAAATCTTCGGGTAATAATCCGAAATCGCAACGCCAATTCGCTCGTTCGACGCGGCAAGCCGGCGCTCGGCCGCGATAATGTCGGGCCGACGGCGTAGGACGTCGAGAGGCTGGTCGGCACCCCCAATCGCCGGAATTCCGGGAATCGTCGCCGGCTTGGACAGTTCCTCTGCATACGTTCCCGGCTGAGCACCCATCAGGACATCGAGACGGTTCAGCTGCGCTTCGAGGGACACACGCAAGGACGGCACCGTTGACTTGGCCAGTTTGAGAAGGGCCTCCGCTTGGGCGGTCTCGCGATCGTCTGCCACTCCCACGCGTCGACGGACCTCGACCAACTCCAGGAGATTTGCATCGGTGTCGATGAGTTCCTGCGCCACCGCAAGCCGTGCTTGAAACTCCCTTACCTGAAGGTATGCGTCCGCTGCCTCGGCGGCTACGGTGATTCGAGTTCCGACCTGTTCGGCTTGCGCAGCTTGCAGTTCGTCAGCAGCCGCCGCTGCACCGCGCCGCAGCCCTCCGGAAAGATCGATTTCCCAACTCGCGGCGGCACCAACCGTATACTCTCGCTGATCGCGTCTGTAGCCTGGAGAACCATTTGCAGCAGAGCCAAACGGACTCACAACGCTCTGGTGTTCTGCTGTGGCCGTCGCCGCCAAATCGGCCGTCGGCAGAAGTTGCGCGCCCGCCGCTGCCGCTGCCGCCCGGGCTTGGCGGACACGCGCAAACGCAGCGGCAAGATCGAGATTTTGGTCAAGGGCGCGCTGCACCACCGTCGCGAGCATCGGATCGGCGAAACCCGTCCACCAACTGTCGAGAGGCGGCACCGAAAATTCCGGCTTCGTCGCGGTGGCCGCGGCAAGATTGTGAAATGGAGCGAGATTGGTGGTGGGCTTCACATAACGCGGGCCCACAGTACAACCACCTGCAAATAGGCTAAACGCAAGAATGATCGCTGTCGCTTTGAGCGCGGCCTGACTCAATTCGCGTTCCTTACGGTTACGGCCGAAAATGCGGATGAAGGTGTAAAATGCTGGAGTAAAAAGAAGACCGAAGCCGGTCACCCCCAGCATCCCGAACAGCACGGCCGTACCCAGTGACCGCCGCATTTCGCCGCCCGCGCCGGTAGCTACCGCCAGTGGCGCAACCCCAAGGATGAACGCGAAGGACGTCATCAAGATAGGGCGGAGGCGTGTGCGTGCGGCATGGACAGCGGCCTCCCCGGCAGTTGCACCGTCTTCTTCCTTCTGTCGCGCGAATTCGACAATCAGGATCGCGTTTTTCGCGGCCAGGCCTACAAGTACGACGAAACCGATTTGCGCCAGGATGTCGATCGGCAAGCCTCGTGCGAGCAGGCCGCTTACCGATGCGAGCAGGCACATCGGCACGATTAGAACGATTGCTATCGGCAACTTCCAACTCTCGTAGTGCGCCACGAGCACGAGGAAGACGAAGAGAGCCGCTGCGCCAAAGACAACGAGCGTGGGAGTTCCGTGTTGCTGCTCTTGGAAGGAGAGATCCGTCCACTCGAACCCGATTCCTTGCGGGAGAACCCGGTGGGCAAGCTCCTCCATGCGGAGCAGCGCAGTACCAGAGGCGACACCCGGAGCCGCTACCCCCTGCACCTCCGCGGCTGGAAAAAGATCGTAGCGCGGTACCCGATACGGGATCGTATTGTCCTTCAGCTGTGCCACCGTTCCGATCGGTACCATTTCACCGGAAGCGTTGCGTACTTTCAGTCGCATGATGTCCGGTTGGTTGCGCCTGTATTGACCGTCGGCTTGGACGATTACTTCGTACGTCCTGCCCAGTAAGTTGAAATCGTTCACGTATTGGGAGCCCAGATAGACTTGCAGCGTCGAAAACACGTCGGTCGGCGTGACTCCAACCTTTTGCGCTTTCACGCGATCGATGTCCGCGTAGATGGAGGGCGATCCGCTGTTAAACAACGTGAACGCGCCAGCCAAATGCGGATCCTTGTTCGCAGCAGCGACGAGATCGTTCGCCGCCCGCACAAGAGCCTCCGAACCGAGCCCGCCGTGGTCCTCCAGCATCATCTTGAAACCACCGGCACTCCCGAGGCCTTGTACAGGTGGAGGTGGGATGGTCAGCACGCGCGCATCCTTGATCACGGACAGGCGTGCGCGGAGGTCCGCCAATACCGTGTTCGCCGTGACTCCAGGAATTTCGTGGTTGTAAAGAGAGGGCAGGCCGCAAAAAATCGTCCCGGAATTGGACGCTACCGTCGATGTTGTCGCATCGAGGCCCGCGAAGGGCGCAACGTGTTCAACACCGCGGGTATTCAGGATGATATCGGCCGCCTGCTTCACAACCTCCTCAGTCCTCGCAAGCGTCGCTCCAGGAGGGAGCTGAACGATATTGATCAGGTATCCCTGATCCTGTTCCGGAATGAAACCCGTTTGTGCTCGTGAGAACTCCAGCCCGGCAGCGCCGATCAGCACCACATAAATCGCGAGGACAATGGCGACTCCTGCCACCAGACGGCGTGTGAGATTTCCATATCCGTTTGACAACCTCTCAAAGCCGCGGTTAAACCAGCCAAAACCTAAGTCGAAAAAATGACTGACCAAGCCACGCGACAAGGTGCCTCGCGGATGGTGGTCTTTGAAGAGTACCGCGCAAAGAGCCGGGCTCAGCGTCAGAGAGACAAAACACGAGATGACGGTCGATGCGGCGATCGTGACGGCAAACTGCCGAAAGAAAAGCCCTGATATTCCCGAGATAAAAGCGGAAGGAACGAAAACGGCGCACAACGTGAGTGCGATCGAGATCAACGCTCCGCCGACTTCGTCCATTGTCTTGTGAGCGGCATCCGACGCCGACATGCCCTCGCGCATGTTGCGCTCGACGTTTTCGACAACAACGATCGCGTCGTCAACGACGATGCCAACCGCGAGAACCAGGCCAAAAAGGGACAGGTTGTTCAGCGATATGCCGAGTGGATACAGAATCGCGAACGCCCCGACAAGGGAGACCGGAATTGCAACCACGGGGATAATCGACGCTCTCCAATTTTGAAGAAACAGAAACACCACGCCGAGAACGAGAAGGATGGCAACAAAAATTGTGATGACCACCTCGCGGATCGATTTGGCGATGAAGTTCGTCGGATCGTAAATGATTTTGTAATCGACGCCTTGCGGGAACTCTTTCTTGAGGTCTGTCATCGCCGCGAGGACCTCATGGTCGACTGCAAGGGAGTTCGCGCCCGGTTGCGCGTAGATCAGGAGCGACGTAGAGTCACTGCGATCCATGTAGGAAGTGGATCCATAATCCGCGGCACCAACCTCGACTCGACCGATGTCGCGTACACGGGTCACCCTTCCTTGCTTATCGGATTTGACGACGATGTCACCGAATTGCTCGGGTGTAGACAGCCTGCCGAGGGTCTCAACGTTGATCTGGTAGGCCTCGCGCCCTGGAACGGGCGGCTGATTCAGAATCCCAGCCGAGACCTGCAGGTTCTGGGCGCGCAGCGCCGCGAGCACCTCACTGCCGTTGAGATTGTTCGCTGCAACCCTGTCGGGTTCGAGCCAGATGCGCATCGCGTACTCGCGGCCGCCCAAGAACTGCACATCTCCAACACCTTGGAGGCGCGCGAGAATATCCTTTATGTGCAAGGTTGTGTAGTTTGAGAGATACAGGTTGTCGCGTGATTTATCCGGTGAGTACAGGTGAATGGCCAGAAGTATGTTGGGCGTCGCCTTCCTGACTTGCACACCGAGACGCTGCACGTCTTCCGGCAACCGCGGCAAAGCGTCCTCGACGCGGTTTTGCGTCAGCATCTGCGCCACATTCAAGTCCGTGCCGATGCGGAAGGTAACGGTGATTGTGAGCTTGCCGTCGCCGGTCGACTGGCTACCCATGTAGAGCATATTCTCGACGCCATTAATTTGCTGTTCGAGCGGCGTGGCCACGGTGCGCGCCACGGTGTCCGCAGAGGCACCTGGATACACTGTGGTGATCTCCACTGTGGGTGGAACTATTTCCGGATACTGCGCGACTGGCAGGATTGCGAGCGCACCAAGCCCAAGCAGTGTCACGAAAGCGCTCAGTACGGTCGCGAAACGAGGACGTTCGATAAAGAAATGTGCCAGACGCATGTTCTTGGCTCGCCTCTAGTCCCGACTACGGGCATAACGGATCGTGCCGTCCCGTGTCGCGACTTTGCTTCCGGACGCGGCGTGCAGTAGCCCATCCAGGATCACTCGGTCGCTCGGTGAGAGCCCCGACCGGATCACTCTCAAACCGCCGCGTATATCCCCTACTTCCACTTGTTTTGGCGCTACCGTCCCGTCCATCGAGACCGTCATAACCATGTGTTGCGATTGGTCGGGCAGGACTGCGCTGTCCGGGACAAGAAGCGTTGGCGAGGGAAGCGCGACGACCACTCGAACACGAGCGAACTGGCCTGGCGTCAGGACAAGATCTGCATTCGGAACAGTGGCTCTGGCGCGAATCGTACCGCTCGACCGATCAAGCACATTATCCAAGAAATCTAATACGCCGCTCCGCGCGTACTGTTTGTCATCGCCGAGCGCTACCTCAACTTTTTGGACATGCGCTCCTTTGAGGTGTTTGCCGTACTTGGAGTAAGTCAGGAAATCGGACTCACTCATATCAAAATCGAGGTAAATCGGATCAAGCGACACAAGCGTCGCAAGCAACGTCGTTGGACTCGTCGCCGTGCGACTGCCAGCGATCAAATTGCCCACGGAAACGAGATGCGTGCCTATGCGCCCAGTGAACGGCGCCGTGATCCGGCAATGGTCGAGGTCGAACTGCGCATCCCGGATCCGCGCCTTCGCGTCTTCGACCGCAGCGCGCGCGGACCGCTGATCGGATGTGCGCTGGTCCACGTTTTCCACGCTTCCAGCGTTGCTCTGCTCTAGATCCTTGGCCCGGTCAAGTTGTCGGTCCGCCAGCTCTAAATGAGCCGACGCGATGTTGAGTTGGGCGGTCGCCTCCGCGAGTGTGATCTCATAGGGCCGGGGATCGATAGTGAAAAGCAGATCACCCTTCCGCACGATGTCGCCGTCCTTGAAAAGTATCCCAGTGAGTGTGCCGCCTACCTGCGCGCGCAGCTCCACTTGCGAGACCGCCGAAAATTGACCAAGGAAGCCCAACTGTGTGTCAAGGTCCTGTGCCAACGGTTTGCTCACCACTACTTCCGGCAGTGCCGCTGGACGGGTACCGGCAGAACTTCGACTTGCGCCACGGGAATAACTGCGCCATCCACCCACAAGCGCTATCAATGCGAGGCCAGCGGCCACCCACAGCCTCGCTGATGCTAGCCCGCTGGTCTTCCGTCCCGTGCGCTCCGCCCGGTCGGACCCCAGTTCTGTTTCCGTTGCCATTTCCTTGGTTCTCCCGATTTATTGTTCTTGTTGTCTGCACAATTTAAATCAAAGAAACTCAATGCGTCTTTTCCCGGATCTGACCAACCAGATTGGCCAGGGTCGTCTTCGCCAGCGAGCACTCGATGCTGTGCTGGGCTTGAGATAGTGCTGTCCTTTTCGACCGCAGCATCGACTATCGAATGTGCTTGCCCCGCACAAAGGCTCAACGCGCGAGCCACAGCGCGTATTGAATCGCCTGAAATATTTTCATGTGATAGTGGACTCGAAGAATGCGGTACCAGTCCAACATCGATGGTCGATTCATGGTTACACTCCTTAGGCAATGGATTGCTCTCTCCTGAATGATGGCTTCCATCAAAACAGCAATAGATTTCGGCAAAGCGACCGTCACGCAGCAGGGAGCGATTCCAACTTTGCTGCCTTGTCCTCGGGCCTATGCCAGCGGGCGTTGTTGTCCGCAGCCCGAATCGACGGATTAGCCAAACGCCGTCCCAGAATGGCCGCTTTGAGGGCCCGGCGGGAGCGGAACAGCCGTGCTTTCATTGTTGACAAGGGAACGCCTAATCTTTGCGCAGCGTCCTTGGTCGGAAGCCCCTCAAGGTCGCAGAGCTCGATCGCCGTGCGAAAAGGGCCTGGCAGCTTCAACAATGCCTCTAAAAGAATCTTTCGCTGTTCAACACGGGCGCATTGTTCCTCGGGATTGGGATCAGCGGAAAGAGGGTCGTCGATTCGTGGTGCAACCAGTTCGTCGCCTGTGACCACTGGCTCGAGCGGAAATTCGCGTCGGCACTTTCGCTTGCGTAATCGCATCAGGGATGAGTTGATGGCGATCCGGTGCAGCCAGGTTGAGAACTTTGCGCGCCCGTGGAATTGATTCAGGTTTCGGAAAGCGCACAACAGGCTGTCTTGTACGGCATCTTCGGCATCATGACCATTCGAAAGAATGCGAAAGGCTGCCTGATAGAGGTGTGAGCTGCTCGAAGCAAACAGATCATTCAGAGCTTCCCGGTTTCCACTGCGCGGAAGTCGCAAGAGATATTTCGGTTTCTTCGTACCCGTAGAAGCTTCGTCTAAGGACTTTCTGTCCCGGCTTTTGCTTTGGCAATCCATGAATACTTTCCCTTTCGCGATGAGTGATAACTGCAACCTGTTTGCCAGGCCCTCAACCGTTCGCGTCACACCTCTTGGGGAAAAGCATTCTCGCTGCCATTCCACGCACATTCGGAAAAGTCTGACTGATCGCAACTTAGTGCCATCAGACTGAACTGTTGGACTCGGGAGTGCGTCGTTCATTGGACAGCCGTCGTTAGAGTGACAATTGTTGACACACGCTGAAGTCAGGGCCTTTAACCAGAGGATCGGTATCGGTCCCCACAACTGCTTCTTCGATGAAAGGCTTCGGCGCCTCTCGCGTTGTCTCCGTCAAAATCGAAATTGCGCGATCTCGATGTTGCGTGGGAAATCCGCCTTATGCGAAAGTAGACCTGCTGTCCACGCTTGCCAAACAAACCGGCCATCACATCGCGGTCAAATCCAGCCAGGCCGAGAGGCCGAAACGGTTGAGCGAGATTGCACGTAAGAGCCTACCGGTCCGACAGCACGGCAAGAGATATGTAGATGACTCCTTCTGACCTCACTGCGATCATTTACGTCTGCTGCTCGAACTGCAGGGCACCGTTGTTGCCGCCAATCTGAGTGCATCAAGACTATTTTAACGGCCCTCACTCGCACTGGTGGGTAAGCCGCTCAGCGCACTCGTTACCGATGAACCCAAAACACTTAACGGATACCTGCGCCAGTGCTCGCAGAACTCCGAGGGAATCCAGGGCAGCGCGAATGAGCATTCCTCAGTTGCAGTTTGCTGGGAGCCTTAGTACGTCAGCGGGAAGAAGAACGGCTCAATTGGTTTGGCTTCGAATTGTTCCTGCCGAGTCTGCAACATTACCTACACTCTTGAGCTGGCAAGCCTGTTTTGCATGGCTAGTGAAAAATGAAAGTTCAACAGGGTTCCTGAACTGGGTGATCTGCGATTTGGCGCCACGGTGACCTGATGTCAAACATGACGTCCAGGCGTCATCCGTGTCGTCAGGACGAACCCCTGGCGCAGCAATGATCATTGGCGGAGGACGCAATCAATTAATTTATTCGCGTTTAGGAGTTCTGCGGGCGTCCGGTCGGAATCTGGGGCATGGCAATCCTTTTGCAACGTACGGTTGCGCAATCGGTCTTTGACGTAGACATGCGAGTGCGCGCGGACACGCGCGCTGCAATGCAGCTACTTCAGAAGACCAACATAAGAATGGGAGGACCTGCATGCCTGAAAATGAAATCAACGAGATGGATATTTTGAACTTCGCACTCAACCTGGAATATCTGGAGGCTGAGTTTTATACGTACGCTGTCACGGGCAAGTCGATTTCGAGCTTCGGAGTCGGCACCAAAGGCGGCGCAAATGGGACGAACCCGACGACGGGTGGCACGACAGTCGGAGGCAAGAAGGTCACTTTTTCCGACGAACTAACGCAGAACATGGTGGCACAGATCAGCGCAGATGAACGCGCGCACGTAGTCCTGCTCCGCGGCGCGTTAGGCTCATCGGCGGTTGCAATGCCTAACATCGATCTGAGCGCTCTGGGTTTCGGCTTCCGAGATCAGAGCGATTTCCTCAGCGCAGCACGCATCTTGGAGGATATCGGCGTCACGGCATATTCAGGCGCCGCTGGTTTTCTTAAAACTTCGGACATCATAACAGCGGCAGCATGCCTTCTCGGGGCTGAGGCGGAGCATGCCGCCGGTATACGAACACAAATTGCACGATTGAAGATACCGACGACAGCTTTGGACGGCGCAGACCTAGTTCCGCCACCCAGCGGAGAAGCGAGGCAACTCTTCTCGATCAAAGTCACCGATGGGCTGATCGCGACACGGACGGCTGGACAGGTGCTTTACCTTGCGTTGGGAGGAAAAGCAGGTGCAACGCAAGGGGGCTTCTTCCCAACTGGTCTCAATGGCACAATCACTTCGAGCACGGAGCCCGCGATAGCGGCGAAGGCCGCCGCATAACCGCTGCTCGCGCATTTGGACTCGGGGACCCGGCCCGATCTCAAATCGAGCTTGGTGAAGCCATCCCAAAAAATCAATCAATTCCTCCAGCGCGGGTTGGCGGTTTTCTTTTCCAGTCAAGGAATCCGCCGGCCCGCTGAATAGAGAGCGCCTATTCGCAGGTCTCACTTGGTTGGGATGGTCGGCAAAACTGTAAGGAGACTCTATGCCGCAGGTTTCGTTCGCAGTGGATATCAAACCGTTGTTTCGCGCTGTCGATATTTCGCACATGAGGCCTTTTCGCGTCGAGCTGGACAATTACACGTACATGTCGAACCCAGATAACGCGAATCGCGTGCTCGCGACACTTTCACCGCACGATGGCGAGCCGCCCACTATGCCGCCCGGTGGTCCCTATTGGACAGCGGCGCAGCTTGAACTGTTCGCAGAGTGGCAGAAAAACGGGTACCAGCCTTGACTGTTTTCATATACAGCGCGCGGAATTCGCGTCACTGAGCCGCGGATTGGCGGCGTCCGGCACGCTCACATCTCGTCCTTGAGACTTTCGGTTCAGTATTCAGGAATTCTTCAGCCCTCAAATGATTGGAGATTTACTTGCATCACCGAGGGAGGAACACGTTATGAACGCTCATCATATGAGCTGGTTGTTGCAAACGATCGAGGACCCCGAAATCGCGAAACGCTTCGTCGAGGCACAGTACAACCGAGTCAGAATTTCTTAGGACCTAATGATCGATATAAGTCAGGAATTGGACAACGTCAATTGGATCGCCGATGGCGGCTTAACTCTAACTTGTCAAATACACACTTCACAACCCTCAGTCGATCATTCCCACTAGGGCGACGCTATGACAGCGCAATACCCAATGAACTACGGGAAGAAATTGATCGGGCGGCTCACCAGCTCAGCGGCTTTAGCTCAGGAGCCCGACTTTGTTGCCGCTGCAAAGAGAGGAGATCCACGTGCGTTCGAGGCACTTTGTGAACAATCTGCAGACAGACTCTTTAACATGGCGCGACGGATCATGAGAACTAAGGAAGATGCCGAAGATGTCGTGCAGGAGTCGTTCCAACGGGCCTTCATTCATCTTGAGAGTTTTAAAGGAGATTCTCGGTTCTCAACATGGCTGTGCCGCATCGCGATGAATTCCGCCTTGATGAGACTACGGAAGAAACACTCACACCCGGAACTTCCACTCGATGAACGGCCCGACTCCGAAGAGCGGTTTCCACCGCTTGTCATCAAGGACCACAAATTGAATCCCGAACAACTTTATTCAGAAAAAGAGCGGCAACAGATCCTATCGAGGGCTCTAAATGAATTAACGCCAGGAATGAAGAGGGCCATCGAGTTGTGTGCGCTTGAGGACCGATCGACCGAAGAGGTTTCTCGAATCATGGGAATATCCGTCGGCGCCGTAAAAGCGCGATTGTTTCACGCGCGACGAAAATTATTGGGAAAGTTAGAAAAACAGTTCGGTTATATTGATGCCCTGATCGGAATCAAATGATCAGGAACCCACAAGTGCAGTGCACGAAGCGGCGCTACTGCTCGGGAGCAACTCTTGCTGTACTTTCTCGCGTCGGGATTGGGGGTAGAGATGGAAACACTGCGCAAAATCCTGGAGCAAGTCGAGAGAAACGGAGTGGCAGTCGGTCACTTCAATATTTCGGACCTGCTTACGTTGAAAGCGGTTTTCGAGGCGGCGCATCATCTGAGAGTTCCTGTCATCGTCGGAGCCTCGGAGGGAGAACGGCGTTTCATGGGTGTTCGGCAAATCTCTGCGATAGTGAAGAGTTTGCAAGAAGAATATGATTTCCCCATTTTCATAAATGCCGATCACACGCATTCCCTGACCAGCGCTATCGAAGCGGCGAAGGCTGGCTTCGATTGGATCGTGTTCGATATTTCGACACTGCCGTTTGAAGAAAATATCCGCCAGACAAAGGCAGCGGTCGAAGCCTTAAAAGCGGTGCGTCCTGACATTCTGGTGGAAGGCGAAATTGGCGACATTGGCAGCGGCTCCGAGATTCACGACGCCGCGCCAGACCTGTTGAAAGGGCTCACTAGCCCCGCGCAAGCGAAACAATTTGTACAGGAAACTAGAGTGGACACATTAGCTCCAGCAGTCGGCAACATGCATGGGCTGCTCAAAAGCATGGTGGAGGGTAAGACCAAGAAGCGATTGGACATTGAGCAGATTCGTGCGATCAAAGCAGAGACCGGGATCTTCATGACACTGCACGGTGCGTCAGGAACCGACGACAACGACTTACGGGAAGCGATTGCAGCAGGAATAACAGTAGTGCACATCAACACAGAAGTGCGGCTTGCATGGCGGCGCGGATTGAACACTGCAGTCGCGATACAGCCAAACGAGATCGTTCCATACAAACTCCTCCCGCAAGTAGTCGATTCCGTAAAGCAGGTTGTCGCAGCCCGTTTGGCGCTGTTCAACGAAGGCCAGCGTTCCCATCTCGCATCGGCATAGGCCGCAACTTATCTGTGATGGACGCCGGAAATTAACTTCCTCCACGCCAGGCTTAGATGCATGCAACAGGAACCAATCGTAGTCGGTAACCGCAACAAAGAAGTTCATCTGGCTGTCTGGAGGAAAACGCCGTTGCGCTGATAGTCAAGAAATTGCCGCTGACCTTCGGTGAACTGTCCGACCTCCATGTCCATCGCAGTCTCCAGATCGAGTTCTTCCCAGTGTCGCGAATAGGGCCGGCGATATTTCACTTTCTTCAGGCGCGCGGGATGGGTGTGGAGTTCGAACGTATCGGCACCCTTGGGGCAGAGACGCCCGCGTGAGACGGGTGAATCTGGATCGCCTTCGATGGAGATCAGCTTCCCGTTCTTGTGATAAACACATTGCCCCCAACCTACGCCACAGTAGGGACACACCGAACGCACGACCTCGGCGTCGGCCGTGCGAGGCCTTAGCTGGCGCGCCCTTTCGGTCATTGCGTCAGGACCAGTTCCATCTGAGTGATTTCGGATTTGCCGGATCACAGGCCAGCGCGAGAGGAATTCCTTGATCATGACGATTCTCCCAAGCGGGGCGCCTCTTCATCCGCAAACTAGGCTGCGCGAGCGTTGCTATACGGTGTCTAGGGGACGACGTTCGCCGTTACGGCAGACACGCCGTGACGCTTTGCGTCGCGATTTTGACAAGGGCGAGGCGGCCGGACGACGCAATAAGAAAACACCCTGGGCAACTCGGATGGTTATCGATAAAAAAGGGCGAAGAAAGCCGAGAGCGGTCACTCCACGAAAATGGCATGTGGAAGTTGTGTTAAATCGCAATAGCTAGTGGTCTTGACAATCTGAAAGCACGGGCAGATAGTGAACTTTTGCCGACGCCGATGATAGAGGCTTGGCGATGCAGATTTGGGCTTTTATTCGACCCTGCGAAACCGTTCGGACTCATCGGCCTTGTGCAGGTACCAACCGAAGCGATGTGCCCCGACCGCTCCACACGCACAGCTCACCCATACCCAGAGGCATAAAGTGCTCGAGGGGTTTCCCTGAGCGTTCGTGGCGGTGTCGCACGTAAACTTGAAGCTGTGGGGAACCACATGAAAAACGAAATCGCGTTGGGCATTACGGACGATCAGGTCGCACTAGGAAGCCACCTCATCCATTTCTGGCAGAACGAGGAAGAGTTCGAGCGCGGAGTTCGCTTTCTCGAGCTTGGGATCGAGAACGAATCCCAGTATTGCGTTCTGTTCGGGCATGATGAAGCGAATCAACAGGTTTTGGAGATTCTGCGGAACAGATATGGGGATTTGGATCGTGTGATCCGGGAAGGGCGGCTCGTCATTTTGCGCCGGGACGGTTCGGCATCTGAGACGTTAGCAAACATCGACGCGGCGTTTGCGGCCGCTGTGAGCAAGGGAGCGGTGGCAATTCGTTATCTGGGCAATCTTGGTATGGGCCAAGCCCCCTTGCCCGGTAAGGGCGCTGCCGAAGTAGTTGAACTTGAGAATGGGGCAACACGTCTGGGGCGCCGCTATCCATGCGTCATTGTGTGCATGTATGACGTGAACACAGTTTCTGGTCGCCTCGTGCTGAACGCAGGGTTTGGGACGCACCCTCTCGCTGTTTGCGGGCGCGCGCTTAAGGAAAACGCCTACTTCGCGCCCCATGAGGAGGCAACACGTACTTATCGAGCCGCCAGATGATGGAGAGTGTTTCTTCGACATTAAACGTTCAGACTGTTCTGAGAGTCCGCCCGGAATCTTTGATAAAGCTTGTGTCAGCCGACTAGAGAATGTAGCGGCAGAGCGCTGTTTCTGCGACTGGTGACTCAAAAATTTGTTGTGATCGTGCCTCCCATTGCTGCGTGCCTTGGAAACCATGACCGCTGAAGCACAAGGTGTCGGACGGAGTAGCGAGCCGATAGACCTCCAGGCTCTAGTCGAAGCGATTCCAGCGTTGGTCGTGTGTGCTCTGGGAGATGGTTCTGCCGAGTTTGCAAACCGCGCTTGGTATGAATACACGGGCTGCTCGTCAACAGAACTAACCGGCTGGGGTTGGCACGAGGCGATCCACCCTGACGACCTTCCAAAATTGATTCAAGAATGGACTGTGGCCACGGCCGCTGGTAAGCCGTTCGAGACTGAGGCCCGCGTACGGCGTGCCGACGGCGAATATCAATGGTTTGCGATCAGAAAGGCTTTGGCCGTCTCCCGAGACCAGGTTGGCAAGCCGTCGCTACGCACGTTGATCGCTTGTGAGGACATCCAGGAACGCAAACAGGCACAAGACAGGCTCCAACAAAGCGAGCAACGATGGGAAACGGCATTCGAGAACTCAGCAATCGGCATAATGATGCGTGATCGTGTCGACCGCTTCTTTGCGGCGAACAGGGCGTTCCGGAATATGCTGGGATACACAGAGTCGGAGCTGTATCAGCTGTGCCAACTTGACGTTACGTACGAAGAGGACCGTGAACTTAACCTGAGGCTGATCGGAGAACTCTGGGAAGGCAATCAGCAACACTTCGAAATCGAGAAACGCTACCGACGAAAAGACGGCACGCTAGTTTGGGTGCGTAACAATGTCACTCTCGTTCCAGGGACGGGTGGCGTAGCCCCTTTCCTGTTTACAATCGTCGAAGATATCACTGAACGCAAAAAAGAAGAATCAGAACGGCGCTACATCGAACAGAGATACCGTGTGATGGTCGAAACGGCCAGTGATGCCGTGGTCTGCATGGACGAGAACGGTGCAATCCTGCTTGCAAATCCCGCCACCGCACGAGTTTTTGGGTACGAACCTGCGGAGTTGATTGGAAAGCCTTTGACCGTACTCATGCCGGAATTCCTGCGGAAGATGCACGAGGATGGATTCAGGCGCTACATGGCCACCGGCCAGCGGCATATCAACTGGCAAGGGACTGAGCTCACTGGACTTCGGAAAAATGGACAGGAATTTCCGGTGGAAATCTCATTCGGAGAAGTGACCGCTGAGCGTCATCGGATATTTACGGGCTTTATCCGCGATATCAGCGAAAGAAAGCAAGCAGAGGAACTCCGGGCCTCCTTGCACACAACACAAGTGGAGCTTGCTCGGGTCTCCAGGCTGACAACTATGGGCGAATTGGCAGCTTCCATAGCCCATGAAGTCAATCAACCTCTGACGGCTGTAACCAATAACGCAAACGCATGCCTGAGACTGCTTGCCCGTCATAATCTCGAACCTGAAGTTCTGCGTCGCGCCCTTGATGAAATTGTCGCGGATGGCACTCGCGCGAGTTCTGTCATAGGACGCATACGCTCATTCATAAAGAAGGCGCCTGCGGAAAAGAGCGAACTGGATATGAACGAGGTGATTCAGGAAGTGCTCGCCCTCGCTCGCCGCGAGTTTTCTGACAATCGAGTACTGCTCGAGCCGCAATTGACGAAAGCTCTCCCGCCTGTGCTGGCCGATCGCGTTCAGTTGCAGCAGGTCCTGCTGAACTTGATTATGAATGGCATCGAAGCCATGACCGCGGTCACTGATCGACCTCGCTTACTCTGGGTGCAGTCCAGGATCGACGAATCTGGCGACCTACTAGTTGCGGTGCGCGACTCGGGCGCTGGTCTTGGTTCAGAAGCAGATCGCGTCTTCACTCCCTTCTTTACAACAAAAGCAAACGGCATGGGAATGGGTTTGCCCATCAGCCGCTCACTTATAGAAGGTCACGGCGGGCGGTTATGGGCCACGCCCAATTTTCCCCACGGTGCTGTGTTTTCCTTCACACTGCCAGTACCCGCTGGGAGTCCCTCATGAATGGTGGCGTCGTCTTTGTTGTCGATGATGATCCGTCAGTACGTTCTTCGCTGAAGTTCCTCATCGGCAGCGTGGGCCTGGACGTTGAGAGTTTTGACTCGGCCGAGACATTCTTGCAAAGAAAACCGCCAGACGCACCCAGTTGCCTCGTGCTGGACGTCAGGCTACGTGGATTAAGTGGACTCGATTTTCAGCGCGAGCTTGCCGCGAGAGATATTCGTATCCCAATAGTCTTTGTCACCGGTCACGGCGATATTCCAATGACTGTTCGCGCTATGAAGGCTGGGGCAATCGAATTCCTCACCAAGCCTTTCCGAGATCAGGATCTTTTGGATGCTGTTCGTATTGCATTGGAGCGAGATCGTGCCAGACGCGAACAAGAGAGGGAAGTAACGGATCTCCAACAGCGATTTGACTCGTTGACTCCCCGCGAACAGAGGGTGATCTCCATGGTCGTCTCGGGCATGCTCAATAAGCAGATTGCTGATCAGCTCGGAACCGCAGAAAATACGGTAAAGGTTCAGCGCAGCCGGGCAATGGAGAAGATGAGAGCGCAATCTGTGGCCGACCTTGTAAGAATGATCGAGAAGCTCAAAGGTCCCTCGAAAAAGGCCTCGTAAACCAAAGCATTACCCGCATTCTACCTTCTGAGATACAGGATCCACCAACGCCCAATAGATTCCTGCTCCATCTGGGAATACCTTGTGTTCATTGGAGAATGCACAGTGGCAAGGAATTTAATTGCGGTGGTTGACGACGATGAATCCGTTCGCAGGACAACGCTCCGACTAATCGAATCTTTTGGCTTTCAAGGGGCAGCGTTTGAATCTGCTGAACTCTTTCTTGACTCTGGCCAACTGCGCGACACCTTGTGTCTCATCGTTGACCTACAGATGCCGGGCATGAACGGATTACAGCTCCAAAGCCAACTAGCCGCCGCAGGCTGCCGAATTCCTATTATTTTCATCACCGCGTACGACGACAGGGAATCCCGCCGGCGAGCACTCCAAGCGGGTGCGGTCGCCTTCCTGGGAAAGCCTTTCAGCGACGAGGAGTTGCTCCAAACCATTCATTCGGCCCTACATGGGTTGAGTAGGCAGTTTACAGGTGCAGGGAGTCTCATTTCAGTAGTCGACGACGATGAGTCCGTTCGCAGGGCAACAACACGACTGATCGAATCTTTTGGGTTTCAAGGGGCAGCGTTTGAATCTGCTGAACTCTTTCTTGGCTCTGGCCAACTGCACAATACTGCGTGCCTGATCGTTGACGTGCGGATGCCGCGTGTGGATGGACTACTGCTGCAAAGCCAGCTAGCTGCCGCAGGCTGCCGAATTCCTATTATTTTCATCACCGCGTACGACGACAGGGAATCCCGCCGGCGAGCACTCCAAGCGGGTGCGGTCGCATTCCTGCAAAAGCCCTTTGGCGACGAACAGTTACTCGAAATCATCCATTCAGCGCTACGCCACGAGAAAGGCGACACGGAGACGACCTGATTATGGAGCTATTCAGATGAGCATAGTATTTCGTCTCCAAATGGTTTCGTTTGCGATTTTCAGGAAGTCTCTGGAGGTCTGTTATGGAAAATGTGAACGGAGTTCCGTCAATTGAACTGGGTTGGGCTGAAGATAGTTTTCAGGAAATTATCGGCCACAGCCCAGCCCTGGAGTTTGTACGCGCTGAGGTGGAACGGGTGGCGCCGACCGATTCCACGGTCCTAATCCTCGGCGAGACGGGCACGGGTAAAGAGTTGATAGTCCGCGCCATTCACAATATCAGCGGACGCTGCCGTCGCCCGTTTGTGAAGCTGAATTGCTCGGCCATTCCTTTTGACCTGTTGGAGAGCGAACTCTTTGGACACGAGAAGGGCGCTTTCACTGGAGCTATCGCGCAGAAAATTGGCCGCTTCGAAATGGCCGATACCGGTACCCTCTTCCTGGATGAGATCGGCGATCTGCCCCTGGCATTGCAGCCTAAATTACTGCGGGTTCTGCAAGAGCAGGAGTTCGAGCGTTTGGGAAGTGGCCGAACGCATCGCATCAACGTCCGCCTAGTGGCGGCAACGCATCGCGATCTAGCAGAGATGGTCGTGAAGAAAGAGTTCCGCAGTGATCTGTACTACCGTCTAAACGTATTTCCTGTGGCGCTGCCGCCGCTGCGGGAGCGCCGCGAAGATATTCCAGAATTAGTCTCACATTTTGTAGACGTTTTTGCGCGGCGCATGGGCAAGCGAATTGATCATATACCGCAAGACATACTCAATGCGTTCATCTCCTATTCTTGGCCAGGGAACGTGCGCGAGCTTCAGAACCTGATCGAGCGAGCGGTGATCCGGTCGAACAACGGAGTGCTCCACAATCCTTTACCGGACAAGAATCCTGTGACCGTACCGGACAAGAATCCCGTGACGGCAATTCCTTCGCAGGATACGTTTACAGATTCCACGCGTGCGTTGATCATGCACGCGTTGCGAGAGACAGGCTGGGTTATCGGGGGACCTGCTGGTGCCGCCGCCCGGCTTGGACTGGGACGGACCACGCTAATTGCTAAGATGAAGAAGCTGGGGATCTCGCGACCGACACAGCAACCCGAAATAGCGGACCCGAGACAAGACCGCGACGGTCAGAAGTGGCAACCGACGCCTAATGAGACCTGCCCCTGACCACCGGCCGATTAGCGCAGACTGACATTCAGCGGCTTCATTCTGAGCTTGCAGTCAGGGGCGAAGAAGGCAAACGGTGCGCTGTATGCGAATCTTGCAAAGGCCTTATTTGCAAGGTTTTACGCTAAGTTGTTGATTCCACGGCTGGGGACGTAGTTCAGTTGGTTAGAACGCTGCCCTGTCGCTGGTTAGAATCCTACACTGTCACGGCAGTCCTGTTGTTCCGTTATCATTAATATATATCGCCCACGGCCTTCTTCTTAGTCTTGAGTGTATGGGTTCTTCGGCCCTTGCGGCAATTGCGCTTTTTCGGAGTAGAATAAATTCATGAACCAAGAAGCCGCGGACCTTTTGAAAAGAGCGCTCTCTCTCCCCGTGTCAGAACGTGCCGACCTTGCTGGCTCTCTCATCGAGAGTCTGGACGATACGCAGGACGAATCCGTTCAAGCTGCCTGGGACGAAGAAGTCGCCCGCCGCATGGCCGACATTGACTCCGGTGCCGTCAAGCCGGTTTTGCTTGAAGACGCTCGTCGCCGGATCTTGTCCGCTCTCGAATGAGCGCTGCCTCATTCTCCTTTCATCCGGCCGCCATCGAAGAAGCGATCTTCGCTGCGCGCTGGTATCGTGAGCGCAGCCCTTTGGCCGCGACAAGATTTGTCGCCGAACTCAATCAGACGATCGATAGAATCTTAGAAGCACCGCATCGCTGGCCGCGTTCCGCGCACGGCACACGCAAACTCAAGCTCCCCTGTTTTCCCTTCTTGGTGATTTATCGAGAAGTGGAAGAATCCGTCCTGGTCTTGGCCGTGGCACACGGTCATCGCCGGCCCGGCTACTGGAAAAGTAGATTCTAAGTGTCCGTGCTCCATTCCCGAACCTGAAGTGACAATCGCTAGCTATAGCTAGCGCCATCTCCGCCCTCAGTTGCAAGGATTTACGGTAAGTCGTTGATCCCACGGTTGGAACTGGTTCAGCAGGTTAGAATCCCCCAGTGTCACGGCCGAGCTGCGAATCAGATCCAAGTAAAGACGCTTTCTCCTGTCGGAACGGTATCCGTGAAGCGGATCTTGATCGGGCTAGGGACGATTCGCGCGCTGGCTCACACTCTATGAGGAGTCACAGTCACTTCCCCACACTTGAGAATTGGCTCACACGCAATTTTGATTGCATTAGCTCCTTGAGATCTGCAAACGCAGGAATCCTCCCTTACCGGTGAATCCCTGCCGGTACCGAAGATATCGGAAAAGCTCGGTGAACCCACCACGCCATTAGCCGACCGCCGCAACATGGTTTATCGCGGAACCTTCGTCGCCGCGGGCCGCGGTGAAGCCGTCGTTACGGAAACAGGCATGCGCACGGAGCTTGGGCGCATCGCCGGATTGATTCGCCGCGTTGTCGACGAGCGTCCGCCTCTCCAGCGCCGCCTCGGTGAACTCGCCAAAGGTCTTTCAGCCGCGGCTTTGTTGCTAGTGGCAGTGATTTTCCTTCTCGGCCTCCTTCGCGGCGAAAGCCTCAAACTCATGTTCCTGACTGCCGTCAGTGTTGGAGTCGCCGCGGTGCCGGAGGGTCTTCCGGCCGTGGTCACGATCGCTCTCACGCTCGGCGCGCAGCGCATGCTCAGCAGAAGGGCTCTCATTCGCAAATTGTCGGCTGTGAGTTGCCCGGAGGGGAGGCAGCGTCGGACTCACTGGAATTCAGAACCTCCGGCGCGGCCTTCCTGCTAACGGGCGCTGCTCTATTTAACGACGCCATCGTACGGCCTGCCAAGTCGCCCATCGAATCCCCCACGTTTCTTGGAGATTCCACGGAGACTGCTCTGCTCCTGGCGGCCTCGCGCTTCGGCCTTGAGAAATCGAACTTGCAAAAAATCCTGCCGCGCGTGGCTGAGATTCCTTTCTCTTCGGAACGGAAACGGATGACGACGATTCATTCCATTCCCTCCGATTCCCACTCGTGGCCTGCAGGCATTCCCCAGTTCTTGAACGGTTCTCAGGCTTCGCGCATTGCTTTCATGAAAGGTAGCCCCGAGACGCTCATGGCTTGCTGCGACCACGTTTGGATCAATGGAAAGACAGCTCTTCTCGACGAGGTCCGCAGCGACAATTTGCGGCAAGCCAACAATCAACTCGCTGCCAAAGGTGTCCGCGTGCTTGCTGTGGCAATTCGCCTTCTTCCGGAGATTTCGCACGAATCGCCTTCGGAAGAGTGCGAACAACATTTCACATTCGTCGGCATGATCGGAATGACGGACCCACCCAGGGCCGAAGTGGCGCCGGCCATCGCGACCTGTTCGGCCGCCGGCATTCGTCCCGTGATGATCACCGGAGATCATCCGAATACCGCTCGGTACATCGCGAGCCAGATCGGAATCGCGACCGACGCTCCCGTTCTCACCGGTCCGGAACTCGATCAAACGTCCGACAGACAACTGCAAGCCAAGAGCGAAAATGTCTCGGTCTACGCGCGCGTCACCCCTGAACACAAACTGAGAATCGTCGAAAGCCTCCAACGGCGAGGTCACATTGTTGCGATGACAGGAGATGGCGTGAATGACGCCCCCGCTCTCAAGAAAGCCGACATCGGCGTCGCCATGGGCATCAGCGGAACCGACGTCGCGAAAGAAGCCAGCGACATGGTCTTGCTCGACGACAATTTCGCCACCATCGTAGCCGCTGTCGAAGAAGGACGAGTCATCTACGACAACATTCGCAAGTTCATCAAATATCTGCTCGCGACGAATTCCGGCGAGATTTGGGTCATGCTCCTAACCCCGCTGCTCGGCATGCCGCTCACTCACTTCGTACTTTTCGCGCACATGCTCCACCGCACAACGCCGCCGCTCAGGGCTTAGAAGTTTCCCGAGGCCACGTCCTTCAAGATCTGCTTCTCCAGAGACAGCTCCGCTACTAAACGCTTCAACTTCGCGTTCTCTCGCTCCAGCTCCTTCATCCGTTTTGCTTGATCCAACTTCAGGCCGCCGAACTCTTTCCTCCAGTGGTAGTAGGTCTGAATGGTGATCTCTGCTTCCTTGCAGGCTTGTGGTGTGCTCTTCCCGTTCGCGATTTCTATTTCAATCTGCCGCAGCAGCGCCACGATTTGCTCCGGCTTGTGTTTCTTCATCGGCATGTCCAGCTCTCCTTGCGAGTGATTTCTCTCACTCCCGCTGGACTAATTCAAGCCGGTCACGTCATTGTCGGTCTGTACACCGACCGTAAACCGCAACCGTACTCGCTCCCATTCGGCATGGCCATTTCCATGAGTGGCTTATTCAGTCTGGCATTCGCAACGCATTACGCGATGCTGCTGCTTGGCGGGGCCTTGCTGGGCGTCGGTTCCTCCGCCTCAACCTCTCCGGTTACCTTGGCGGTCAATTTCCCGTTGCTGGCATCGATTTGGCGCGCTTCAAGCGCACCTCCAAAGGTGCCCATCATTCAACCAGCGGTTGCGGAAATGACGTAGTCAATGGTTGAGGAGTGCGACTCTTTCAACCTTGCCGGGTCGACTCGGTAGTGCTCAGCAATGGCTCCGTGGACGCTGAAAGTCACTGGCTGCGACTCGCCGGGCAGGTGCGCGATGCGGAGAGGTCCCTGCTTACGTTCGATCCGCGACTTTGAGACATAAACGACATCACTCATGGCTTTGTCCTTTCCATACTTGAGAATTGGGCTCAGTTTCCCAATCCGATCGACTACCTGTGCTGAATGGCCCCCGGAGATCGTTTAAGGTCAAGGGGAAGGACTTGCAATTGCCATCCTACTGGCACGGACGATGGCGGATAGCAAATCGTCTTGTCGCAAGCCTGATACTTGAGCTCACCGGCGATGGAAATCGTCTTTTGCGCGGAGACTAAGGAGCGGACTGCATCCCGAGTCTTGGAGGGAGTTACAGTAACATCCTGCGTGATACGAAACTTTCCCTCGAAGACCGGGACATGTTCCTGGATGGCCTCCAAGTAGAGTACTTTCGAGCTTGGGTAAATGACAGGCTGGAGTTCGATTCCTGGAAGCGTCTGTAACGTGAGCTGGATCGGCTTGTAACCTTGCACTCCCGGAGAATAGACGTGTACATCTGGAGGAAGCTCGATATCGGCAATCAGGCTGACCCTGCCCCCAGGTATGACGCTGCGATCCGATTGTGCGAGGGTCAGCTGAAGATGAGGCGCTTCGATATTCTGGCTCACTTCCGCACTCAACTCCGGGAACAGCTTTGCAATTACATTATTCGCCGTCAATCGGTCCGTGTATTTCGCCGTGAAATACGTTTCGCGAATGACCCCGCTTGAGTCGATGTAGAAGAATCCCGGGTAGGCCATCCCTTTGGTCATTCCTTTGGCTTCCGTGTTGAGCACACAGAAGCTGCGAATGAGTTCAGAATTGGGGTCAGCCAAAAGGGGAAACTCGATTTTGTGCCGCTTGGCGAAGTCCTTCAGAATAGCCTGACTATCGTAGCTAATCGCGGCCAGCTTAAGTCCTTGCACCTCAAATCTTTGTTTTGCGTTTTGCAGCTGCACGAGCTGCGCTTTGCAGAAGGGTCACCAGTCGGCAGAACGGAAGAAAAGGAGGACAGTGCCGTTCGGCCCTTTGAGCGTCTCGTTGGACTGTTGACGACCGAACTGATCGGACAGAACAAAGGCCGGGGCCTGCTGGCCGGTCTCCAAGCCAACAGGCGGTGCAACGGCCTGATTAGTGGATGGTTTTTCTTGCCCACTCGGAAGACCGAACAATCCGACAACGAATAGGATAGCAACCCCAATTTTCATCTTTGCACCAGTTTCGATTTCGTGCTTTACCGCTGCGCTAGTAAACCGGCGATAAGGCAGATAAAGGACAGCTAGTACGAGCGATGCTAATTCGAAAGCCGAGCCGAGACTGCTCCCCAGACTCTTCCCGTAGCCGGTTCCTGGAGGATCGCCACGAGCCTCAGGTTCCCTCGGTTCCCGTTACCGAGCTTGACCGTTATGTCGCGGGAGAACTTGTCGATTCGACCTACTGTTCCGACTGGGACAAGATCGCGCAGGACCGCAACGTGCTTCAAAGTTCTTCCATCGTTCTCGCCGCCGTTCACGTGCGATTCATCGCTATCGTCGGCTATCGCCAGGAAAAGGTTCGCCGATTTCGCAGGGATATAGGGAGGCAAAGGGCCCGTCTCGACATGCAAGCTAATCTTATTGTTGCTTTCGAAATGAATCGCAGAAGGGCTTAACGGTGCCTTTTGAACTTTCGTTTCATTTTCGGCAGCCTGGATCGCTCGGCGTCCGTCGCTCCCGACGAGCTCAATGTGCCCGTCAACGACCATTTGCGGCGTATAGATGCTCGAGAGACCAAAGTGTTCTGCGTACGCGCTTTGCCGCTCACTGTATTCGCGTGAAGAATAGGGATCCTTCCATCCGATATGGTTCCAATAATCCACGTGTTCACTTAGAACGATCAGCTCCGCGCCGCTGGTTGGCTGAGATCTGTCGAGCCTTTCCAATAAAGCGTCAGCAGGAGGGCAACTGGAACAGCCCTCAGACGTAAACAATTCTATCAGCACGGGAGTGCGCCGGGTGTCATCACTGCTCGCCCCCGCAGCTGGGCTCGCCGCATGGATGTATCGAAGTGAAGCGCCTACTAGGATAGAAAACGCAACCAATATGGCAATTGTAAAACTGGAGCGCACCGTTCTTCTCCTTAACCGATTCAGATCCTGCGCCGGAGTCCTAACCTTGCTCAGCGGCGAGCTGGACAGGAAGACTAACTGCCTGCTGTTTGGGTGAACGTGAAAGTCTCTTCCTCGGCGACCAAGAAGATTGGCGTCCCTCCTGAAGAGATCTTCACGGCGTGTGCCAGGGCTTCTTTGCCGCCGTCCGACGAAGCGCACTCCTCGAGGATTTGCATCGACGGAAAGTAAACTTCTGCAATGCGGTAGAAAGAAGGAATACCTTGGGGCGAACCCAGGACCTTTGTTGCCACCATTTTGGTCTTACCACCCAGTCTTGCCACTGCTAGCGGCACGTGTTCGGTCTGATAGATTTTCTCGAAAGCATCGACATCTTTGGGACGTGGGTATATGACTACAAGCTTTACGGTTCCCATTCAAAGCTCCAATCGGCCGAGGTGAAGAGCGCATTGCGCGTTCGGCCATCGACGCCGAAGACTCGTCGGTTCAATGAGACTCTCGCTCGGACCAAAAGTTTCACACTGATTTCTAAATCACGGATTTCGCTCCATCTCGCTTTCGGCATGGCATTTCCACGACTCCTAACCGGACCGGCGACCAGGAAGCTCATTGCGCCAAATTCTTGAAACTTTGCAGCGACAAGCTCATCTCACTGCCTGTACACGTTTTGAGGATGATTGTTGAAACAAGTGCTAACACGCGCTCCTGTCAAGAAGAGCTGGGGCGACGCACGGATCAGCAACGAGAACCGAAAACGTTGAAAAGGAGAAAAAATGAAGAAGTATGCGAGTATTCTGCTCACGATTGTGTTCGTTCTTGGCTTGGGTGTGGCCGCCAAGGCGCAAGCGCAAACTCGAGGCGAAATCGTTGTAAAACTACCCTTCGCGTTTGTGGTCAGTGGCAAGACGCTCCCTGCAGGCACGTACCAAGTCAGTCGCTTTTCGGATGATAAATCCACTGGACTGTTCTTCAGCAGTCGCGAAAATCATACGGGTGTGTTTGTGCATCCCGTTGAGATCGAAAGCGCTCGCGTCGACGATCCTAGCGTAAGTTTCGAGCAGGTTGCGGGACAACACTTCCTAACCAGGATTCAGACATCGTACGACGTCTACAACATCCCTGTGCCCCAATCGGCGGTCTTGGAAGTCGCGGCAAAAACACACGACAACGGATCCGCTTCAGCAAGTTCCGGAAGCAACTAGATTCTCACTCCTGAGGGCTATCCAGAGGGAGTCAGGCTGCAAGTCCGGCGTCGCTCCGTGCCCGAACTCCCTCACCACCCACTGCGTTTCGAATTGGGTGAAGCCAGATCTCGCGCAATTACTATCCATTAGCCAATCGAGAAACGCTTTGAGGGGGATATTTCAAGTGAATTCCATCCGGTTTGGACCGCCTATTAGGCAAGTGCCGAAGCTCTCCATTACTCCGTCGACGGGTGCCGTTTCACCGGAGAAAGCACAGAAGAACAAGTTCAAGTGGTTAATCGGACTCTTTATGACAGTGGCTTTCTTGGCGGTCCCAGCCCTGGCACAGGAAAAGAATGAAGTGGGGCTTGTGATTGGAGGGATTGTAACGCCGAGTCAGCCTCTGTCGCCAGAAGCGAGCCTCATAGGACCTAGCGGAACAGTCCTCCCCAACCGGGATCTATCAGTGGATTCAAGCTTGACGTTGGGCGCTGAATACGATCACGCCTTTGTCCTTAAGCAGAAATTTGCAATTGACGGCGGTGTTGATTTTCTGGCTTCTCCTTCTGATGTGAAGCTCAGTCAGCAGACGCAGAATGCTATCGGTCAGTATGCGTTTATTTTTCTGACGCCCCACGTTCGACTGAAATTCCATACGGCCGGAGCGTTTTCTCCATGGCTCTCGTTCGGGGGCGGTTACGCCCGGTTCCTTGAAAAGGAACCTACTGCCGCGGCGTCGTTTAAGCCGGACACAAATACCGGAACCTTTGTGTTTGGTGGTGGGATTGACACTCGCACGGTTGTTCGCATTCTCAAAATACCTATCGGCTTCCGGATCGAAGTGCGTGACTTCTATTCAGGCGTGCCCAACTACAATCAAGAAGTCACCGGGAATTTTCAGAATAATCTGGCGTTCACGGGCGGATTATTGATCAAGTTCTGAGGCCTCCGTTAGATCGCTCTGCAGAGGGCCGTCGATCCTTACGTTGGCGCTGCTTCGCCCAAACCGCCAATAAATTCGACCTCTCTCCAGAAACTTTCTCGCCAGACGAGAATCTCATTTCCTGGCGTCTCTTCAGCGGAGAACTAGAGAAAAGGCCGCGTCTCACAACGCGTCCCGTTTGTTGCGTTACAGCGCTCTGCTGTCGTCCAGACCGTTCACGGCATCTGTGCCGACACAGGGTTTTGATGAAGTGTCTAAACACGCAGAGTGAGGACGCCAAGGCTTTGTCCTGCAAGCGAGAGTTTGTCTGACTTGTGAGCACGAAACTACAAGGCCCGACGGCGTTGGCAGTTCCCGACATCGGCCGGGGTAGCCTAGTGGAGAGGTGCATGCCGGCTGGCGCAGCAACAAACAGCGTAGAAGATAGTACGCGAAACGACCAGATCAGAGCGACTGAGGAGGCCCTGATCAGCAGAATTCTGGAGGGCGAGAGGGACCTATTCCTAACGCTTATCCAGCCTTATCAACGCACGGTCTACGCGACACTAGTCTCCATGCTCAGGAATAAAGAGGACGCCGAAGATGTCGCACAGGACGTACTGCTGAAAGCGCTGGCACGTCTTCACCAGTTTCGGCGGGAGTCGGCGTTCGGAACCTGGCTGATTCAGATTGCCATCAATGAAGCAAGAATGCGCAGACGGAAGCTGAGGCATGGAAGAATGTTTTCGCTAACGAACGGAGCCGATGACGACGGGGTATATATCCCGAAAGATTTTGCGGATTGGCGCGAGATTCCTTCGGAAGCTTTGGAGCGTTCAGAGATTCGGGAGACCCTGGCCAAGGCGTTGACCTTACTCGAAGAACACTACCGGTTGGCTTTTATTCTCCGCGACGTGAACGAACTGAGCATCACGGAAACTGCGAACATTTTGGGAATTACGCGCGGAGCTGTAAAAACACGACTTCGACGCGCCCGTTTGATCTTGAGGGACATTCTGTCCCCCGGATTTCAACAGGGTGGCCAGGTGGCGTTGGCATTCAAAGAGGCGAGGAATCCATGGGAATAACTTGTCAACAGGTTTGGCGGGACATCTCGGACTACGTCGACGATGAGCTCGACCCCAAACAGAGGGCTGCGCTTGAAGAGCATTTTGCAGAATGCCGGCACTGCGCCGCAGTGCTTGAGGGAACCTGTAACGTTATTCGTCTATATCGCGATGAACGAGTTTTGGCACCGCCCGAGGGGTTTCACGATCGACTGCTCGACAGACTGAACCAGAGACCAGAAGAGAGAGTTCGCCCCTCGCGTCGCACGGTTCTTACTTGGGCCTTGGCCGCCGCCGCGGCAGTGCCGCTAGGCTTCGCGTTATTCTCAGCGAAACGAATTATCTTGCCCCGGCTCGAACACCAGAGTCCCTCGGACTCTCCTGATTTGCCTGCAGTTTCGGGACTTGTAGCCGTATCCCAGGATGGAGATAACAAAGTCTTTCACATCCCTAGCTGTCCCTATCTACATGGTAAACCGAAATTTCTCCCGGTCGAGGAAGCAATTCGCGAAGGCTATTCGCCGTGCCCTATTTGTATCGGGAAGCACAAACCAGAGAAAAAAGGGTAGCTTCCGTGGGTAGCTGGCTCTTCGATCTCCGTGACTGAAACTTTCTGAATGGCATGGAGTCTCATTCATTGAAATGCGCACACTGTTTCGCAAGGTCTCCCCCCTCCTGTGCGCCTTGATCGCTGCTGGCGCGGCGGGTCAGATTGCCGCGCCAACAGCCGCAAGGTCAAATCATCTGAAGGGGAGCAGGTCTCCGTATCTTCAGCGCGCAAGCCAGCAGCCGGTGGATTGGTATCCGTGGGGAGAAGAAGCATTTAGAAGAGCCAAAGATCTCGACCGGCCAATCCTTCTCAATCTGGGAGCGGAGTGGTGTCCCTATTGCGCGCAGATGGATCGGGAGAGCTATAGCCAGCCAGAGCTGGCCAGATTTATCAACGATCAGTTTGTGGCCGTCAAAATTGATTACGATTTGCAGCCGGAAACTGCAGCTCGCCTGCAGCGAGCACAAGCATTCATGAATTTGCCGGTCGGCCTGCCACTGACGGCATTCCTTAGTCCATCCGGAAAACTCTATTTTGGCGGGGGCTATTTCCCTGCAAAGGCCCGCTTGGGAAAACCATCATTGCAAGAGATGTTGAAAGGCGCCCTGCAGATGTTTCGTGAGCAGCGTGAAGTACTCGAGCAAGGCGGCATCGATGTTAGGAAGCCGGAAGGAAACTCAATTCCATGAGTAGAGTCACGAGACTAGCACTGTGTCTTGTTGTTTTCGTGGGAACCGGCCTTTCACTCGGCGCGAGCGAGAACCTCCGCCTGAATCCGAGACTCGACTATTCGAGCGACAGCCCGGATGGGCCCCTGATTAGCGGAGACCACATGGATGAGGCCGCGGTAGCGGGGAAACCGAATTACATCATTTTCTATGGCGAGGGGTGCTTTAATTCCAAACGTCAGGCGCGCCGCACGGTGGAGCTCTATCAGAAGTACAAGGGTCGCGTGCAGTTCGTCGTCATCGATCTGGATATCAAGCGGACAGAGCAACAGCAGGAATTGGTGAAATCGTATTATCGGGGATACATCCCGCACGTGACAGTTCTCGATGCAGCGGGGAAAGCAGTCTACAACTCAGCGGGTGAGGTCGAGGAATCTGCAGTCTCCTCTATTCTGGATGCGTCGTTGAAGGACCCGAAATAGTCCCGTATCACGGTTGCGGATACTTGATAGCTGAAGTCAAAGGCGGAGACGAAGACCGAGAGATGCAGTCAGGTCCTCTTTCCCTGTCCGGCCTGCAACTTCACGATAAGAAAGCCAACGCGTTCTATGCGTTTACGACGACGCGGGTCGTATTTTCCGTCTTCACCTAGGGCACAATGCTGGTGATCTGCTAGGAGCTCAAGGAGTTCTTCCAGTAGTTTTTCTCTGAGTTTGGCGCGGTTCATGGTTGTTGTTCACCTGGTAGACTACGACTGAATGCATCACCCCTCTGACACCGGGCCGTGGGAGTGAAGCAAGTCGACCCCGTCCGGCCCGTCAGCCTTGCGATGGCTCAACGCGCGCAGTCGAGGAATCTGCTCTTCGATTTCAACATACGGCCGGACAGTTGATTCCATACGGCATCTTCAGCGGAGTAACACATCAAAGCCAGAGACTCGCAATTCTTCTTCGGGGAGCAGCGCAAATTCCTGAGCCATTCTTCGCCGCGGGGTCGGTAACTTCTGCCAGCGCGCCACGCATCGCAGTTTCGGATCAAAACCAGCCACTCGGAAGAGTCGCAAGAGTTCCCCGTATCGAAGGCGATTGGTGTAGAAGCCCGAGTTGGCAATCAACGACGATTCCCAGATTCGGCGGCTGAACCGCAGGTCGTTCAGCTTCCCGCCCAGGATGTCGGAGATGGAGACGCAGTGCGAGCCGACACCTTCGGAACGCTGGATGCGTCGCAGTTCCAGCAGCGTAGGCAGAAATTCGCTTCGCCGCACGTGTTGCAGAACCGCATGAGACCAAACGAAATCCACCGACCCGGAAGGCAGCTTGCGGAGTGAGCCTAGTCCCTCTGTTAAGTATTCTGCCGAGCAAGCCGAGATAACGTCATTGAGAGTGGAGCAATTTGCAAGACTGGGAGGTTGCAGGCCCATCTCGCGCAGATGGAATTCCATGTGGCGGTAGAAAGTGACGTCTGGACACATAAACGGCCCTACATCCACAAGGTAGGTCCGAGACGCACCAAAGGTGCGGGCTATCAACGCCGAGAACAGTGAATCGCCGGGGCCAAGCTCCAGCCCTACAAAGTTTCCTCGTTTCCGCCCGAAATTCGCCGCGTCAAAGTGTCTGCGAAATACGCTCAAGGCGTACTCAGGCCGCTCCATCCCACCGAGATTGAACAACCCAGCTCTCTTCCAGAATCGGTAGCTGAGCGGTATACGAGCCAGTACGAGCTTGGCCGCGATCTTTAACTGCCAAGGAACGCTCTGAGAGACGTGCATAACGCGAGATTCGATGCTCGTGGTTTCACGAAGTTTCAATCACTTCCGTCAGACGACGCTCGGCATCTGCGCCACAGAGCGCGGAGGATGGTCGATCTCACTCCCATCCGTCGACGGACGGTCCGTGGGTCGCTGTTCTCTTTACTCGGGAATAAAGAAGACGGCCTGGAGGTCGATTAAGCGCGGTGACAATCTGGAATCGAAAGTAGTGGCCTGTGTTGGACGACGTGGCTGCTGCTCCGTTCGGGCTGTGTGCGCGGGTGCTTCCAAGGGATACAAGAAATAGTTTCATTCCCGGAAACTTTCTAACTAATCGTGAGTCCCATTGCCCGGGTGTCTTCTGGAAGTTGCTCGGATATATAGCCCGCTTCGATGACGGTAAATTCGGCGCTCTCTCGCGGATGCTTCGGCTCGGCGAGGAAATAACCGGAAATCTGCCGCCTGCACCGGGAGGAAAGGCCTATGAAAAGCAAAACTAACAATGTGGTTTCGCCAGGAATAAAATCCATCGCTGCAGCTCGCTTGCCTGCCGCTACGGGCTTGCTGGCAGTTTTGTGCATGCTGCTGCTCACCGCGGTCCAAGGCAAGGCGCAGACGACCACCGCCGACGTAGTCGGAACAGTGACAGATTCGAGCGGAGCGGTGCTGCCGGATGCCAAGGTGACGGTAGAGAGCCTTGCAACGCATGGAACGCACACGACGCACACGACTTCCTCGGGAGATTACGACGTCCCATTTCTGTTGCCGGGACACTATTCCGTCCGCGTGGAACTTCCGAGCTTCAAGACTTTTTCGGTGGTCGACATTACGCTTCAGGTGGGCGATCGCGCCCGTGTAGACGCGCGGTTGCAAATCGGGGATGCGTCGCAAACCGTAGAAGTACTAGCACCGAGCCCCCTATTGCAAAGCGAAACTTCCACCGTCAGCAGCTCGATTACAGAACAGGCGGTACAAGATATTCCGCTTCCCACGCGCAACCTGACCACGTTGATCACTTATACGGTCGGAGCAAACGAAGGCGCAAGCGTCGATTCCCTGAGCAGCGGTCAGCGCCCCGATGATCGGCGCCAGACCAGCGCTTTTTCGGTCAATGGACAAGACGTGGAACTGAACAACGAGCAGATCGACGGCACAGACAACAATGAACGCATTATCGGAACTATCGGTGTGAAACCACCCATCGATGCCATTGAAGAAGTGACAGTGCAGACCAACAACTACACCGCGCAAAGCGGACGTACACCGGGTGGCCTGGTCAGCGTCATCACCAAATCGGGAGGCAACAGTTTTCACGGATCGGCCTACGACTTTTTTCAGAACGACAAGCTCAACGCGCGCAATCCGTTTGACGTATCGCCCAATCCGAAGTCCGAACAGCGCCAGAACGATTTTGGCGGAAGCGTCGGTGGGCCGATCATCCATGACCGAACGTTTTTCTTCTTTAGCTATGAAGGGTTCCGCCAGATCGCGGGTGTCGCGAGCCCCATCTTCAGCAGCGTGCCTACGGCTGCCGAACAAGCTTTAGGGCCGGCCGGACTCGTGGCCGCAGACCCGAATATACCTGCGGGAACGCCCATTGATCCGGTGGCAGCGAATCTGTTCAAGCTGTATCCATTGCCCAACACCGGCGCGCCCGGCCAATTGACGAACAACTTCGTATTCGATCCGAACAACGTGCAATCCAGCAACTCGTACGACGCCCGCGTCGATCACAAGTTCAATGATAAGAATCTTGTCTTCGCGCGTTTCACGTCAAACAACGTAGCTTCGGTAATTCCGACGAGTTTACCCAACGTGACCATAAACGGGGTGTCGGTCAATCCTGGAAACGGACAATTCGGCTTCGCCGGACCAGCCAAGGATATCGCTTACAACGCGCAACTCAACTTTGTCCACACCTTCAACTCAAACCTGGTACTCGAACTGCGCGCCGCGTATACGCAAATCAATAACAGTTCGAACTCTCCAAACTCCGGTACCAACGCTGCCACTGCGCTGGGATTTCCCAATAACATTAACTACGGTCCACTGGACAGTTCGGGGCTCCCTCTCATCAATATCCCCAACCTCGCGCCACTCGGCGACAGTAACTTTGTCCCGATCGTGGACGTTAGCAACACCTTCGAGGAAAATGGCACGGTTAGCTACACCCGCGGCGCGCACAGCCTAAAGTTTGGCGCTTCGCTGATTCGGCGACAAGCTCGCAACGTGCAGAGCAGCAATGGCGTGGGCAACATTAACTTCGGGTTGCAGGAAGACAACGGCTCCACGCAACAGGACAGCATCAATAATTTGGCGACGTTCCTGGTCGGCGTGTTCACCAGCGAAGGCCGCAACACCGACCTTTTTACGCCCAACTTCCGTTCGTGGGAGCCAGGTTTCTTCGCCCAGGACAATTGGAAGGTGCGGCCATGGCTGACGATTAACATTGGCGCCCGCTACGATATATTTACCCCATTCACCGAAGTTCACGGCTTCCTTTCGAACTACGATCCGGCGACGCAGCAACTGCTGGTACCAGCCCAAGGATTGCAGTTTCTGCAGTCTATCGGTGCGAACACTTCGGGAATAGTCGCCTCGTCTCCGACGGCCGGAGTGCAGACCACATACTCCAATATCGCGCCGCGACTGGGCTTTGCGGCCACGATTGCGCGGAACACCGTGCTGCGTGGTGGTTACGGTATCGCGGACTTCCCAGGGAACTATACGTCGAACGCATCGCTGAAAAATGCGCCATTCAACGGCGTGTACTCCCCCAGCATCAATGGAACCCCGTGCCAATCTCCGCTGGCCTTCCAAATTGAAACCAACTCCGGGCAGGTTGCCACCCCGTTGCCAGCCTGCCAAGCGGCGATGGGACAAACGACTACGCTGAGCGGCGCCACGGGCGGAATCCCGGTGCCGACCCCGCAGGCGCTGAATAGCCCGGACCTTTCTCTGCCGGACAACGTGGCGTTGAACTTCCGCACTTCCTATGTCCATCAGTTCAACTTAGTGTTGCAAAAGCAATTTGGCGCCAACGTCATCACCATTGGCTACGTGGGCCAGCTCGGACGCCATTTGCCTCAGGTGGTCAACGACGTTAACATACCCGATCCGCTCAACACGACGCACACTGCCGCGAACACTGCAGGCTTTGGAGTACCGAACACGATTACGGGCGCTCCGTGTGTCACACCGATGAATGGCTGCGATCTGCGTTTCACAGTGAGGCCAACCGCCACGACCCTGCCGGGTCTCGGTGGTGTCGGTGAATACTTCAGTGAAGGCACTTCGAGCTACAACAGCTTGCAAGCGTCTTTTCAGCGCAGCTACCATAACGGACTCACGGTATCTGCCAACTACACCTACTCGCATGCGATTGACGATGCAACGGACCTAAGTCTCGAGGGCCAAGAAGGCTTCGGTAATGCCGATCCCTTCGACTTGAAGAAGTTTGAGACTGGCAGCAGCGACCTGGATCTGCGCCATCGATTTGTCGCGACCGCCACCTATGAATTGCCTTTCGCGAAGTCATTCACCGGCGCCAAGAAGGTAGGCCTCGCCGGCTGGCAAGTGAATGGGATTCTCGTGTGGAATTCCGGATCACCCTTCAGCATCACCGACAACTTCACCGGCTTTGCCAACTCAGTGTTCAACGGAATCGGAGGGGGGACGACCCGTCCAAACCAAATCGCGAATCCCGGCCTGCCCAACCCAAGCAACGCCGAATTTTTCAATAACACTGCCTTCGAGGTGCCACTTCTGGGCACCATCGGCAATGCTGGCCGTAACACTCTTTATGGCCCGAGCTTCCGTTATTTCACGTTCTCGGTGTTTAAGGACTTTCCCATACGGGAAAGATTGAAGCTGCAGTTCCGCACCGAGATCTTTAATTTGACTAACACTCCGAGCTTCTTCATTCCCAACAACCAGAACGACCACGCCACAACGAACCAGGTGCCAACCGCTGACCAAATTGCTGCTGGCACAGTAAGTCCGGCGTTCGGTCAGGTGGTTGTGACCAATCCCAACTACACGCCTAGGGAGATTCAGTTTGCGTTGAAGCTTCTCTTCTAAGGCGTCCCGGATGCGGTCAATAACCTAGCTTCGTTGGTTCGCTCGGGCGCAACGCCTTCAGCGTGGCGGGCTATTTCAGGACGGATCTCAGCTTGTTAGAGCCTAGATCTGAGGTTGGGCAACCACCGCGTCAGCGCCAACAGCAGGCCGGCTCCGACACTATGTTGGAGCCGAAAGCTTCCTTCAGAATTACATTCGGGAGTGCGGCTCAACGGGCGTTGAAGCGTCGCAGAAGGTTGTTTTTATTCCGCCAGTCACGATAAAGCGAGGCAAAAATATGGATGCAGCTAATCAATGCTTGTCAACGGACGAGATGCTCGTAAAGGCGCTGAAGCAGGCCAAGTCCAGGACTTCACTGGAAAAACTGGGCATGCATGTCTCGCGTTACGGCCTGGTGGTCACATTGTTGCTCATCGGCGCTCTCAAGTTTACTGCAGTTGAGGCGCAGGGCATTCAGGTCCTTGTGGCAAACAGTCCGTTGATGTTCTGGCTTTACCGAATCTTCAGCCTTCAGGCCGTTTCGAATTTGATCGGAATGATCGAGATCGTCGTTGCCCTGCTTATCGCTTTGCGGCCGTTTTCCGCGAGGCTCTCTTTCATCGGCAGCATTGGGGCCATCGTCACCTTCGTGCTCACGGTGAGTTTTCTTTTCTCGACACCGGGAGCGTTCCAGTTTCCACATGGTCTTCTCGTGTTGGGGGATGCCGGGCAATTTCTCATCAAGGATCTCGTTCTCCTGGGTGTATCGATCTGGACTGCCGGCGAGGCGCGAAAGGGAGACTAGTTCCATATCCTCTGGTGCGGTGGGTAAGAGGGCCCTCAACGGGCGCGTGTATCGCTCAACGAAAATGGAGCATCATGTCTGCGTCGACCGGGAATGAGACACCGAAGGTCGGGTTCTGCTGGTCGGCGAGAGCCCCACTCGTTTGGCTTTCTTCGGTCTCCTCTAGAAAAAGTTGGGTGCGAGTGCCACTTTGGGAAGTCCCGCCGGGAAGTGGGCAAACTTCTCGGCCACACTAAACTCGACATCGTACTCAGCTCAAACACGCACCAAAGCCTGTCGGAAATGATGGATCTGCTGGCGGGTCTGCGAGTAAGCATGTTCCAAATGCTTCTCGTTGAAAAAAGCTGTTGGTAGCTTCCCGTCGTTCGCAAATGGCGAGAACTGCCTGGGGGCTCCCGCGCTTCGCACGAATTGGTTTACTTACGTTCTGCCGAGATCGTAAGAGGCATACATGCAGAGGCCACATTTAGGAGGCCCGTAGCGACTTGAACCCAATTCCGAACACTTGAGACTCGATGGCTCTAAGTTTGTTGGCTTCATCCGCCTTGGGAATTCCGAAACCTTTATGCGATTTGCGACTCTCATGTGATGCAGGCATCAGTCTTGTCTGTGAGTTTGAGGTCCGCTCGAAGTCGCGTTAGCCGCATGATCGTGGGCTTCAACGGCGTCTCTAGCGTTGTGGGAGTGAACGAGCTGGCGCGTCGTGTGACGGCCTAAGCGCGGAACCGCAAGAAAGGCCAAGCCGAGTGAAGACAGCAGTTAGTTTTCAGCGCATAAGTGGTGCGTTGGGTCACAAGGCGCTTAGTCTGACAGGCCACGCAAGACTGAAGGCGCAGCGTTTGGTGAGCACGAGAAGACTTACCTCGATCCCCGAGCACAGCTTGACAGAACTAAAGGCGCACAAACCTGACAGTGCCTCCCTGAGCGAAACCATCAGGTTGGCTCAGCAAGGAGACGCGGCGGCATTCGAGCTCATCTACCGACTCCACTGTGGGCGCGTATACGCCCTTTGCCTGCGCATGCTGAGAGAGCCCGTCGAGGCCGAGGATCTGGCCCAAGACGTATTCCTGCAGCTGTTCCGCAAGATTCACACCTTTCGCGGCGAATCGGCCTTTTCATCCTGGTTGCACCGTCTAACAGCGAACCTGGTTCTCATGCGCTTGCGCAGGAAGAGGCCCATGTCGACTTCGCTCGACGAGGTCAAGAGCGATGAGGAAGACAGCGGGCGCCGGGACGAAATCGGCGGGCCTGACCTCCACCTGAGTGGCCTGTTCGACCGCCTCAACCTTCAGGCGGCAATCGATCAGTTACCCATGGGCTTCAAAGCGATGTTCATTCTTCACGATGTCCACGGCTACGAACACGGCGAGATTGCGAAAATCCTCGGATGCTCGGTCGGGAATTCGAAATCTCAATTGCACAAGGCTCGCAAGCGATTGCGCAAACTGCTTCAGAAAGTGCAGTACGGCGGTGAGCAGAACCCAAAACCACCCACCACGCTCTTGGGCTCCCCACCAGCTACTAGCATCGGAGGGGTTGGTTGGATCTACGCGAGACAAGAACCGGACGCAGCATGAAAAGGACCGCGATCACGCTCCGCGTTTTATTGGCTCCCCTTGTCTTCCTGGTGCCCTTTGGCGTCGCCATCTTGAACCTCCCCACGCGCGCCATCGCCCAGTCCCTCGTTTCTGACGACGTGAAGCATGACACACCGGGCCAAGTCATTAAGCCGGGCCAATCCCTTCATGTCGACGTGGATCTAGCGCTCGTTCACGTCACCGTCACCGACCCCTATAACCGCCTGGTGACCGGCCTCGAGCCCGATAACTTCCGCATCTTCGAAGACAACGTCGAGCAGGAAGTCGTGAACTTCTCCTCCGAAGACGTTCCTATTTCTATCGGCGTCATCCTCGATCACAGCGGCAGCATGACCAACAAACTAGGCAAGGCCAAGGAAGCCGCAATTCAGTTTTTCAAGACCGCCAATCCAGAGGATGAGTTCTTTCTCGTAGGTTTCAACGAGCACTCAGAACTCCTCAGTCCGTTCACTGAGAGCGTCGAAGATCTGCAGAGCCGCATGCTGTTGGCCTCCGCGAAGGGTCGCACGGCGCTCCTCGATGCCATTTACCAGGGCCTTAGTGAGATGAGGAGAGCACGCAACGGCAAGCGCGCTCTGCTCATCATTTCCGACGGAGGCGATAACAGCAGCCGATACAACGAGAAAGATATCAAGCGGTTGGTGCGGGAAGCGGATACCCAGCTTTATTCTGTCGGCATCTTTGACCCGTTGGATCGCCTCGGAACGCCGGAGGAACGCTACGGGCCATCGCTGCTCAACGAAATAACGGAATTGACCGGTGGGCGCGCCTTTACCGTAGAGAATCTAAACGACCTTCCCGATATCGCCGCAAAGATCGGCATGGAGTTGCGCAACCAATATATTCTGGGGTACCACCCGAGCAATAAGGCCCACGATGCCCGCTGGCGCAAGATCAAGATCAAACTACGCTCCCCCAAAGGACTCCCGCCTTTGAGCGTCTATGCAAAGACAGGCTACTACGCGCCGGGTCTGTAACTTTGGCTCGGTTCTCCTTCCACCCGCCAGCTTATTTGTAGCTTGAATCCGATCCATTTGAAGAAATTTCGGAAACTTTTAGGCTGCCCGCGACTCTCATTCCACGAACGGAACACTTTGTCTGTGCATTCGAGCGCGTCTGAAAATCGCAGCAAGAAGCCAGTTTGACCAAACCAGGCGGCGAGATTCGCGATTCATACGTCGCAGCGAGCGTCTAGATGGTGTTCCGCACCTCATCTTAATCGAACGGGAGAGTTGAAATGACAAAAACGACAAAAGCCCTGCTCGCAGGCGCTGCGTTTGCGGGATTATTCGCCGGAACCAGCGCGGCAGTTAAGGCTTCGACCCTGCTTCCTTCGCTGAAGACTTCCTTCAGCGCACAGGACCAGGACCAGAAGAGCGACCAGCAGGCCAAGGAAAAGCATGCCTGCAAGGGCCAGAACTCTTGCAAAGGCAAGGGCGGCTGCAAAGCCAGCGACAATGGCTGCAAAGGCAAGAACACCTGCAAGGGCAAGGGCGGTTGCGCGACCGATGGCTCCAAGCCGCCTCAGGAGTAGTTTTAAATCAGGCGCAGTCCGATGTGGAGGGTTGGGAGAATTCTCCTGGCCCTCTTTCCTTCGCCAAAGGAGTTAAAAAAAAGATGCCTGGAAATCGCTTTAATGGGTTTACAGATTACGGGATTGGAATTGGGCTCCGCGCTCCACATTACGAGCATATTCTTTCTCGCAAACCCGTTGTCGACTGGTTTGAGATCATCTCTGAAAATTTCATGATCGACGGTGGACGGCCGCTGCACATCCTCGATCAGATTCTTGAACAGTACAAAGTTGTGCAGCATGGGGTTTCCATGTATTTCGGAATGACTTTTGCTAAGCGTGCTTTTGCGGAATAAACAGCTCGATGCGGCAGTCATTAACAATGACGCTCAGAGAAAGGAAACTGTAGAACGTTGGCGACAGCAGCGGGAAGAGTTCTACAGAATAATCTCTCAAAGTGACTTGTCCGAACACGCATTCACGGTTAGCTGAAGGACAAAAGGCATAACAGTGCGGATCATTCCTAGTCGTCGAACACACAGCGTCCTCATCGTCGAGGACTTCCAGTGCTTTCGGGAATTCGTCCGCTCTACCCTTGCGAAAAGGCCCGACCTGCAGGTCATTGCAGAAGTGTCTGACGGACTCGAAGCGGTTCAGAAAGCGGTGGAATTGAAACCGGATTTGATTCTGCTGGACATCGGGCTGCCGACGATGGATGGCATCGAGGCCGCTCGGCGGATTCGCGCACTTGTACCGAACGCTAAAATAATTTTCCTGAGTCAGGAAACTTCTGCTGAGGTGGTTGAAGAGGCTCTCAGCACCGGCGCCTGTGGTTATGTGGTGAAGGCAAAGGCTAGAACCGAACTACTCGCTGCGGTGGACGCAGGTATCGGAAACCAGCCTGTTCAGTAGCTCGCAGGCAAACCAAAATTACACGGATCAATTGGAAGTGCAAAACGCCCCATTTCGATGTAGTACTGTGTGCCGTAAGTTGTTGATTTGTTTCAGGTGGAGTACTACCTATCGAACTTCAAGACGGCCGGTTTCAATCGCTCATCCACTCCTCGGTTTCCAATTATAACTGGCAACCAGTACTTAAGTGGTGCGCCGCGGCGGCAATTTTGAGCTTATTCATCCAGCCTGGTCACGGATAGAAATCTCATCCGATTCCGACAAATCGCCGTAAACTTACAGAGGTAATGTTCTTCGCCCTGTGGTTCGCCAAAACTCCAGCCGACTGTGAAATCAATAAGATAGCTGCTGCCATCTCACCACCGTTTTGTTATAAATCCTGACCATGTTTCGCTTCGTCAGGCTCTGCTTCGGCATGCTGGTCCGCATCTTTCGCGGGCAGCAAAGTCTCCTTCTCGAGAATCTCGCTTTGCGTCAGCAACTCGTCATACTGAAGCGTCGACATCCTCGCCCGAGTCTCGGGCTTCTCGATAAGCTTTTCTGGGTAATCGCTCAGCGGGTCTGGTCCGGATGGAAACAAGCTCTCCTCGTCGTCACACCTGAAACTGTCGTCCGCTGGCACCGGGCAGGTTTTCGTATGTACTGGAGGCTAATTTCCAGAGCCCGGAGGCAGGTTGGAAGGAAACAGACGCCGAAGGAGATTCAGGAATTGATTTTCCAGATGGTTGTCGAGAACCCAACCTGGGGAGCACCGCGGATCCATGGGGAACTCCGCATGCTCGGTTTTGATCTTTCCGAGAGAACCATCTCCCGTTGGATGAAGCGGGCACCGAGAGGTCCTGACCAGGCCAAGCTCTGGCTGGCCTTCCTTCAAAACCACCGGGAAGCGATTGCGGCCATGGATTTCTTCACGGTGCCAACGATCACGTTCGGCGTGCTCTACTGCTTCTTCATCATCAGCCACGATCGTCGACGCATCCTGCACGTCCACGTCACGAAGCATCCGACGAGCGGTTGGATCATCCAGCAGCTGCGCGAGGCATTTCCATTTGAAGCGTCTTGCAAATACCTGATCTTTGATCGCGATCAGAAGTTCGGGTTCGAGGTGATCGCAGCGGTGAAAGCCACAAGGATTATTCCCAAACGAACTTCATTCCGCAGTCCTTGGCAGAATGGCATCGCGGAGCGGTGGGTGGGAAGCTGCAGAAGAGACCTTTTGGACCACATGGTTGCACTGAATGAACGCCATCTGAAACGATTGCTTTTAGAGTATGTTCGTTACCATCATGAGGACCGGACGCATCTCGGACTTGAGAAGGAGACACCTGACCGCAGGATTCGTTCCGTGGCTTCGGGTCGGATTCTTTCACAGGAGCGACTCGGAGGGTTGCACCATCGTTACGATCGAGCCGCCTAGTTCGGATCGAGTTTTGGCTGGTCCTTTATATATGTGTCCTCCACGCGCACGCGGGCTCGCCCTCTTCAAAGCCTTCTTGCAGCATCAAGTCGATAGTCGTCTTCATAACTACTCCACCAAAAACCGCTCAATTTCGGGCCTCGGCTGAAATTTTGGCGAACAACAAGGGTTGTGGTCTGGCTTCGGCTCCCGCTCGGTCGGATCATTGCGGTACGCGGCTCCTGCCTGATGGCCGCGCGGGGGCGTGCGGCATGTTCTTGACCACCGAGAGGCGGTTCCAAAAGCTCAGCGCCCACCCCGACGTCGTCAGCGACCCGAAGCTCAACATCGCGTGGTGGGACGCTTTGGAGGACGTCTATCGGAAGGAGCGCACGGTCTGGCGGCTGTTCGTCGGTCCGCAGCCCGACATGCGGTCGAACATACTGTACGCTCGGTTCCGCGCGCTCCTGCTGAAGGGCAAGAGCCTCAAAGTGGACGCCTGAGGCGGGGAGCTTCGCCCGGCCACAAGAATGCGTCCGGCACTCAGCATTGTAAGCAACAGTTCGCAACCCCAAATGGATCTGAGTTGTCGAAACAAACCAGGATCACTCTCGGGTCTCGTCAGAGCCGATAGAGTTCCTCAAGATTGCGAATCTCCTCGGGTCGCGACATCCAAGGAATTCGCAACAGGCCGTCAGGCGTCCGAAGGACATGGCAACTCTCTCCACGATAAATATAGCGGGTGCTTAGGAAGACCTGGCACCACACAGGGACACGGTTAAGGCGCGCGAGCTGCTTCTTAGTTACCAGGATCGGCGAGACGGTACGCCCGTCACCCCAGTCCAAGGAGACTACGTAAAGGACGATCCGCCGATTGCTCAGTTTCTTTAATTTTCTCTGTCGAGACACCCGTGAGGTCTCCTCTGACATAGATAATACTGAGTTTGGTTAGAGTTCCCCGCTCTAACCAGGTCGACAGTAGAGATCACGAACGGGAGGAGAATGCTTAAGGCCCCGTCCCGACAAGTTCAACCGGCGCAGTCGCTGCGGCGTCACCTTCGTCATGCTAGACGAGACGCGCAGCTCTGCCGGCTCCGCATTGCTTCGGCCATCGACGGTTACCTCGCCGACGTCCGTGCCCGGCGATCCAGACAAGCAGCCGACCGGCTCAAACAGCTTCTGAGTGATTTGCATAACGACAACGTTACATAGATGAAAGCTAATCTCATCGAACAATTGGGGCTCCTTTTCGAAAATTTGCTACAACGGTTTAGGAAACTGTCGTTTGGGATTAGGAAGCCATTATGGATCAGAACTCGGCGGGTCGAACGGGCACAGGAACTGAGCTTTCCTAGCGTCCTTTGAGAAGAGTGTCGGAGAAGGTGGTATTGTCCGGCAGAATCTTCGAAAACGCGGCAAGAACAAAGGAACCCGTGCTTTTCCAGTTGGTTGGTGCCCGGTGGGGATTCCGGACGATGCCGATCAGTGTTCCGGGGCATGCCGATCACCCGTTCCGGGATGATGGCGATCATGATTCCGGGATGATGCCGATCACTCGTTCCGGGATGATCCCGATCAGTTGATCATGATCGTCGGAACGGTGATCGCGATGACCGGAATGGTGATCGCGATGCCCCGGAATGTTTTCCACAGGGCGAGGTGACGCTGGACATCACCGTAGGCAAGCTGTTTTTCCTATTTGCGTTACGGGAGAGACAGAGTGCCAACCAGGAGATTGTCCATGCGTAAGATCAGAGAAGTCCTCCGCCTCCGCATCGAGCTGAGGCTGGGGCAACGGGCCATAGCCCGCGCTTGTTCGATTAGCCAGAGCACCGTTCATGAATACCTCAACCGGGCCGCCGCAGCCGGTGTGGTGTGGCCGCTCGGAGAGGAGTGGGACGAGCAGCGTGTCGAGCAGGCATTGTTCGGAGAGCGGCAGGTGGTAAAACGACTCCCGGAACAAGTCCTTCCGGATTTTCCCGCCTTGCATTCGCAGTTGCAGCAGCATCCCCATCTGAAGTTGCAGTTGGCTTGGGAAGAGTACCGGCAGATTCATCCGGAAGGATACGGCTACAGTCGCTTCTGCGAGCTCTACCAACGGTGGCGCAGGAAGCAGGATGTGGTTCTGCGCCAGGTCCACCAGCCCGGCGAGAAGGGTTTCGTGGACTGGGCCGGTGCAACGATTCCGCTACACGATCCGGTTACCGGCGAAGTCAGGCCAGCGTCGCTGTTCGTGATGGTGCTGGGCGCCAGCTCCTACACGTATGCCGAAGCCACCCGGGATCAGCAGTTGACGGCCTGGATCAGCGCTCACATGCATGCCTTTGAATATTTTTCTGGAGTGCCCAGACTCCTGGTCCCCGATAACCTGCGAACGGGAGTGAGCCGCGCGTGCCGCTACGATCCGGATCTCAACCCCACCTACCAAGAGTTTGCCATGCACTACGACGTGGGAGTCGTGCCGGCGCGCCCTCGTCATCCAAAAGACAAGGCCAAGGTCGAAGTCGGCGTGCAAGTTGTCGAACGCTGGATCCTTGCCGCCCTACGCCACCAGAAGTTTTTTCGGTTGGCGGATCTGAATAATGCGATTCGCGAACTGCTCGAGCGGCTGAACCAGCGACCATTCCGGAAGCGCGAAGGATCGCGTGCCAGTGTGTTCGCTGCGGTCGAACGCAACGCTTTGCGAGCGTTGCCCGCCGAGCCGTTCGACATGAGCCAGTGGTCCTACGCCCGAGTGAACATCGACTACCACATCGCCTTCGACGCCAACCTCTACAGCGTGCCCTACACGCTGGTGCAAGAACGCGTGGAAGTTCGAGCGACACCGACCACCATCGAGATCTTTCACAAGGGACAGCGGGTAGCCTCGCATGTCCGTGGTCATGGACGAGAACAGGTGTTCACGCAGAGAGAACACCGGCCGAAGAGTCACCAAGCACACCTCGAGTGGACGCCCTCACACATGGTGAACTGGGCCGAACAGATCGGACCGCACACGGCCAAGTTGTTTGCACGGATCCTCGCCGAAAAACCGCATCCGGAGATGGGCTATCGATCCTGCCTCGGGATCATCCGACTGGCCGAGGAGTACTCCTCGGCCAGGATGGAAGCAGCTGCTGATCGAGCCATACGGACCGGTGCTTGCCGCTACCAGAGCGTGAAATCGATCCTGAAGAACTCCCTCGACCAACAACCACTCCCAGAACCGCCACCGCTACTTCTTCCGCCATCGCATGACAACATTCGTGGCGCTGAGTACTTCGAGTAAAAAGGAGAGACGATCATGTTGCAACAACCAATGAAAGAACAACTCTATGCTCTCAAGCTTCAGGGAATGGTCGAAGCGCTGGAGCATCAGGAACAAGATGAAACCGCTCGGGAGTTGAGCTTCCTCGACCGTCTGGCACTACTCGTCGATCAGCAGTGGAACTGGCGTCAAAACCAGGCCCTCACTCGGCGGGTCCTTGCCGCTCGCTTGCGAGGATCTGCCTGCGTCGAGAACATCGATTATCGTGCCGAGCGAGGACTGAACCGGAGCGTGATCCGTGCGTTGGCCCAAGAGTCTAGCTGGGTAGCCAACCACGAACACATCTTCGTGCTGGGTCCGACCGGTGTGGGCAAGAGTTATGTGGCTTCGGCACTGGCGCAGAAAGCTTGCCGGGATGGCTATCGGGTCTACTACACGCGGGCGGCGGCGCTGTTCCGGGATCTGAACCTGGCACGCGCCGATGGCAGTCTGCGGAAACTGTTGAGGCGGATGAACCGCATCGATGTACTGGTCGTCGATGACTGGGTCATGACTCCGATGTCGGAACCGGAGAGAAGAGACTTCTGGGAGATCGCCGAGGATCGCTACCAGACGCGCTCGATGATCCTGACTTCGCAGTTGCCAGTGTCTCGCTGGCACGAACAGATCGGAGATCCCACCCTGGCCGACGGAATCCTCGACCGGCTGGTGCACAACGCGCATCGCATCGAGATGCGCGGGGATTCGATCCGTAAACAGAAAGGAGTGAAAGAGGGAAAGTGAATGAATCGGCGGGCCAAAAGCTGTGGAAAAGACGGGCCAAAAGCGCCCTTGGAAATCGCAGGAGCGATTTCCACTTTCCCACAGCTTCAACAACAACAAGCTTGACGATCGCGATCACTTTCAACAAAATGCAAAAACCAGCGTCGCTTCGCTCCGAGGACTGATCGGATCATCCCGGAACATTGATCGGCATCACAGCGGAATGCTGATCGACTTCATCGGAATCCCCACCCGGCGCTTTCAATTGCTGATAGCTGCTTTTGGCCCTTAGAAAGCCCCGCTTCGACAACCTTTAGTAAGAGTAGTAAAAATAAAATAAACCTTGAAGTTAACGGACTTGGGCTTGGCCCTGTCGTCACCGAAAAGGACCCCAGGCGCTTCCAGTGGGGTGGATTGTTGCCCCTTGTCATGAACCAACGCGCCATTCCTAATGCCCGGAGCGAAACCACGGAACTAGCGAACTTCGACGATGACGAGGGACACATCGTCGGCGAGGGGACCGTGTCTCCAGGCAGCCACGCCATCGAGGATTGCCTGCTTCATCTCCCGGAGCGTTCGCTCGGCCGACTGGCGGACCAACGCAGCCAGGCCTTCGACACCAAGCATGTCGTCAAGACTGTTAAACACTTCGACTAGCCCGTCGGTATAGAAAACCAAGCGGTCTCCGGGCGCGAGTTCGATTTCATATACCGACTCGGATGGAGCAGTTTGGGGGAGCCAGCCTAGGATACCATTTTGCGAATCCAGCAGGCGGAGACCGCCCTTTGAAACGAGCATTGCAGGCGGATGCCCGGCGGCGGCAAAGGTCATGTGGCGCCCGCGTCGCGCAAGGCGCGCTGCCGCCATCGTGAAATAAAAACCGTCCGATCCGATGTGATGATGGACGAAATCGTGAAGGTGGCGCAGTAAAGTGCCAGGTTTCGTTTTGCGTTCGAGTTCATGCAGAGTTTCGGAGTAAATGCGATTGGCCACGAGTGCCGAACCAATCCCGTGGCCGGACACGTCGCACATGATGAGGCTCAGGAGTTCGTCACTCTGGGGGAGGACTACTCCAAAGTCACCGCCAATGGTACGAGCAGGGCTGTAGTAGGTCTCGACGGCGAGGTCATTCCAAACCAGGCTGCGGGGCGCGAGTGATTGTTGGACACGAGCAGCGAGTGAGAGTTCGGCCTCAATTTCCATCTGCCGCTGTTCGAGTTGAGCGTTGGATTCGCGAAGTTGCTCCTCGACGCGCTTCTGTGCGCTGATGTCGGTCACGATAAGCAGGACGTATTCCTGTCCGTCCGGCGCCTGAATTACTCGCCCGCTGAAGATGGCCGGGATCTTCTCGCCGTTTTTACGAGGCAGGTAGAACTCACTTCGACTGCGCCCGTAGCGGTGGCCTGATTCATGCTGTCGCATGATGTACGGAATATCTGTCGCCGGGAAGATCGCTTCCGGAGTTCGGCCTTCGATCTCCCCACGTTCGTACTGTCCCATCCGGATCAGCGCTTCGTTGGCGAAAACTACACGAAGCTGATCATCGACAATGACCACTCCCTCGTTGAGCTCTTCAAGGATGCTCTCCATCTGGCGAAGCCAATCCGGAGTCTTGATATTGACGTTAGACATGGCTTTGTTCACCCAAATTCGTAGGCGAGAATTGTGTGTCGCGATCGAGCAACCGGGTCACGAGAGCAAACAGAACACTGACCGATATTCCACACATCAACACACCGGTGATCGCTTCCAGAGGCCCTAAGAGTCGCAAGCTGGACGGGAGAATCAGATCACCATATCCCACGGTGGAATAACTGCTCGCTGAGAAGTAAAAGGCGAGCTCCCACGACGGGAAGCAACGCGCCCGGTAGAAACTGGCCCAAAGCAGAATCACGAGCCCGTGCAGAATTACAATTGCAATCATCGATTTCACGACCAGGGTGGCCGAGTAAACTGGCCCATGCTTGTGACTGTCCCTGGTCAGAACACGCTTTAGCCACTCGATGAGCATAGCTATGCCGGCGCACTGCAAGCCGAGTGTAAGACTCAGCAGAACAACAGCCGCGGCAAGTTGATTAAAAAGAATCATCGCAAGAGCCTTCAACGAACTAAACATACTCACTGTTTCATTCGAGCGTCTTTCCCGTGGCCGTTGCACCCCAGTCGAGCGAGCAAAGCCGTGACAAACCAACCGACCTTAGTCATCAGCTGGTGTGTGGCGCCATTTCAGGGGCCGGCCGAACTTCAGTCTCAGCCGCAGGTTGTCTCGTCTCCCAGCGAATGATTTTCAGGTCGAGTACGAAGATGCTGTAAAGGACGGGCACCAAGAGCAACGTGATGAACGTGGCCACGGCAAGCCCGCCTATCTGTGCATAACAAAGAGGCTTCCATAGGGGCCCTCCTTCAAGCGCCAGCGGGAAGAGAGCCAAGATGGTCGCTAGTACAGTGATCATTACGGGCCGAATACGCTGGATGCCTGCGTCGGGAAGGGCCTGCTCCAGAGGCTCCCCCTTCTCATGCATTTCCTCGATGAAATCGAAGAGTACGATGACGTGGCTTACGATCACTCCGATCAGGCTGGCGATGCCGAGAAAAGCCATAAACCCAAAGGGCGTATGCATTACCGAAAGGGCGATCAGAGAGCCAATCACTCCGTAGGGAGCAGCGGCGAAGACCAGAAGAGGTTTCACCGCATTATTGAATTGAACGAGTAGCGCGAGGTAAATCCCGAGTAAAGAGATCAACAGAACGAGTTTGAGATTGTCGAATCCTTCGATTTGTTTGGCCCGTTCGCCACCAATCCGGAGCTGATAACCCGGAGGAAGATTTTTCTGAAATTCCTGTATTTTTGGAAGAATCTGGTTAAGCACCTCAGAAGCCAGAACGCCGGGCTGGGGATAAGCCAGTATGGAAATGGTGCGAAAATGCTCGCGGCGCCTGACGCGACCCGTTTCCAAAGAATTTCCGACCGTTGCGATCGACAGCAGAGGAGCGCGGTTGTTGGTCTGTGAAGAGTAAATATAGAGGTTCTTGATGTCCGCAAGCTGAGCACGTTCCTCCATGCGAAGGCGCGCCACAATCGGGATGTTCTTGTCGCCTTCCTTGAAGACGCCCACTGTTGCGCCGCTCATGGCTGCAGTTGACGCCTCTGCCACATCGGCGTTGGTAATGGCTGCCACGTTGGCGCGGTCTGGATCGATCTGAATCCGCTGCTGAACATTGTCAGGGAACCAATCATCACGAAGAACGGCGATGCCCTGAGCTTGCCTCACGATGTCCTCAGCCTGCGCGGCAATCTGCCGAAGGGTACGAATATCGCTAGCTTCATTTCTCGCGTCAACATCCGCCTGCCCGGAGATCAACAACTCGACAGGGTTGTCCACAGGATTCGTTTGCAGTTGACGAACCGTAACCCACGCGCCTGGAACTTCCTTGTCCAGTGCGTCCTGGATCGGACGAGCTAACTTTGGCGAAGCCTCTTTATCCGTGATCTCAACGATCATTTGCGCGTAATTGGTCTGCGGCATTTCCGGCGAGACCGAAAACCAGAAGCGAGGGCCGCCGCCGCCGTCGAAGGTCGTTAGCGACTTCAGCAGATGTCCACGATGCTCTGGGTCGGTGACGTCAGGCGAATTTTCAATCACCTGCCGGACGACTCTTTCGGCCTGCATTGCAGCATCGTTGGTGATGCTCAACGGGGTATCGTTCGGCAGCCAAATATCCAAATAAAACCAATACTGGACATCTTCGGGAAAGAATTGGGTCTTAAGTCGAGAACCGAAGAGTCCGCCTCCGATCAGGAACACCAAGGACCCACCGAGGACCGCCCAACGGTGTTTTATGGCTTTGCCCACAAGCCGATTATAGAAGCCGTAAAATCCTCGCTGCCGTCTCTCCTCGATGGTCGGTTCTCGTTTTGCCGGAGCACGCAAAATGTAGTAGCCCAGGAACGGAACAAAGGTCATCGCAACAAGGTACGCACACAGCAGAGAAGCCGTCATCACGACAGGGAGACTCTTCAAGAACTCGCCGGTATTGCCGGTGAGCATCAAAAATGGGAGGTAGGCGATGATATTCGTGATGGTCGCGTAGAAAATCGCGGTTGCCAGCTTTGTAGGGCCGAGCCAGCAGGCAATGCTGCGCGGAAACCCTTCCGCCAAATGGCGTTTAATGCCGTCGCCAGAGACCACCGGCACGTCCACGAGAAGGCCGAGGGCAATGATCAGCGTTGCAATGGAGACTTGTTGAAGATCGATTCCCAACATATAAACAATGCCGAACGTCATCGCCAGTGTGATCGGTATGGCGAGAGCCATAATCAGTGCCAGGCGCCACTCCCAAAATCCGATCAGCGAAACGATGACCACAAGTATGATGGCTTCGAGAAGCGCCCGCATGAACAGGTGAATGTTCTCGTAGACTTGGAGCGGCTGGTCGGAGGTGTGCGCCAGAATCAGGTCGGCGGGAAGGATTTGGCGAAGCTCCAAAAGCTTCAAATTCACGGACTGTCCGAAGCGCGCGATTTGCTTTCTATCGCGCATGTAGATCGCCAAGGTGATCGCGCGGCTGCGCTGCCAGTGCCCACTTGGGTCTCGCCAAGTGTAGTAGTTGAGATACTGGGCAGGAGCCTGATAACCTCGGTTGATTTGGACGAGATCCCGCAAATATACCGGGGTGCCCTCTGATGTAGCCGATACAGCGACATCCCCGATGCTTCTAGCGGTATCGAATTGTCCCGAAGGGGTGAGAATGACCCTGCGCTCGCCGGTTTCAATAGTTCCGGCCGGCGCGATAATGTTGCGGGCTGAAAGCACTTTGGAGAGATCAGCAGGACGCAGTCCGTAGGCAGCGAGACGATCCTGCGAATAGTCCAGATAGACGGTCTGGGACAAGACGCCCCGCCGCTCCACCTTGGAAACTTCTGGAGCTCCCTGCACGGTTCGGGCAATCAAGTCAGAAAAATTGTCGAGTTCGGCATAGCTGTATTTGTCGCCAGCAACGTTGGCCAGTTTCGTTTGTGTGTCCCCGGGATCGCGGATGATCGTCGGATACCACACATCGGGATGCAACTCGGATCGTTGTAGCCGCTCCGAGATAAACCGCTGGATGAACGCTTGGATGGAGCTGTCATCTGCTTCGGAAACGCCATCCACGAGAATGAATCCGCTTCCCTGTACGACTTCCGAGTCTCGAATGATGCCGTCAGTCCGTGCTTTCTCTTGAAACAGGTATACGGTGTCAAGAACCGCGCGCGGCGAAATGGATTGCGGAAAGGAATCCACCAACGTGATGCGCTGCCCTTTTCCATTCCGCTGTTTTGCATCACGAGCTTTGCGAATCGCTGCTTCAACGGAATTGGCACGAGCCGCAATTTCGATGCCGTCCGCCTTCGGGCTCGCGACGGTCAGCATGAGGGCGGCGGTATCTCCGAAATCGCTCTGGAAAGTGATGGGGCCGGCGCCCTGCGGTAATTGAGAATTCAGGGCATTTAGCTTGAGGTTGATATCGCTGAATTGCCGCTTAGTATCAGTGATGCCCTCATCCAGTTGAATGGTGACAAACGAATAGCCGGGCAGAGATATGGACTTAATTCCGTAGTCTGCGTCCGTTCCCGGATGGATGGTCTTATTCTCGGCGGCAACGTCCTCAATTCGACGGGTAATATACTGTTCGACTTGTTGCGCTGTGGCTCCGGGCCATGGACAAGCCGCGACACCGAGACGCACGGGAATGTCCGGGTCCTTGCGCTGCGGCATCGAGGTATACCCGAAATAGCCCCAAATGAGCACCCCGAGAAGAAGGATCCAGGAGATGTGCGGGTGCTCGACGAAGAACCGCGGGATATTGCGGCGATTTTGGATGTCTTGTTCGTTTTCGAGTGCCATTTGTTCCATACCTCTATGGGAGAACCTGAATGAGATCGCCGTCCTTCAAACCAGCGGCTCCAACGACGACAACTTTCTCGGCTGGATTTACACCTTCGACTGCCACATCGCTCTCGTGGGTTTCACCAAGTGCGACCGGGCGCAAATGCGCCACCCATTTCCCGCCCTGTTCGCTGGCGACGAAAACCGCGTAGTGTCCGGCTGAGCCGGGGTCGGCAACAACGGCGCTAAGAGGCACGGAGGGAACCGGGGCTTTGTGAACGCCTGTCAAACTGAGTGAAGCAATCATCCCGGGCTTCAATGATGCCTTGGGATTGGGGACGGTCACTTCGACCGCAAAAACCCGATTCTTCTCATCGGCGCTGGCGGCAATACTCGTGACTTGTCCGTTGTACTCTTTGGGATCGTCCTGCAAATGAATGCTGAATTGTTGCCCCAAGCGCAGACGCCTTACGGCATAGTCGGGAACGCCAAAACTGATTTTGACCGCACTCGTGTCGGCGATAGTAAAGGCCGAAGTCCCGGGTGCTGCGAGGTTCCCTAGTTCAATGTTCCGGGCGAGGATGTACCCCGAGAAGGGCGCCGTCAGATCCGCGTCCTGGAGAGCCAACTGCGATTGGTGCACGTTTGCGTTGGCCTGATCCACAACCGCGAGGGTCGAATCGAATTTCGCCTGCGCTCGGTCGAAATCGGGCTTGGTCAAGCTCTCTGAAGCGTAAAGTGTCTTCGCGCGCTCGTAATCCTTCGTCGCCTCGACATGCTGAGCTTGGGCGGCACTCAGTGTTGCGGTGGCCTGGTCAAGTTGATTCTTCAAGTCCAGATGGCGAATCTGCGCGAGAACGGCGCCCCTAGCAACATAGTCTCCCGAGCCTATGTTGCGACGCCGCCCGTCAGCACTCGCGACCTGTTTAATTTCGGTCACATATCCTGCGGACTTGAATGACAGAACCGCTTCCGCGAACGGCAGAACGGAAGCCGAGTAGCGCAAATCTTCTGAAGGCGAATACAAAGCCACATCCACTGCATGAACGGGTGTGGGAGATTTAGCTGCGACTTTCGTCGCTTCCTGACAGCCACTTGTAGCCACAATCGTTGCGAAAAGCACAGCCCCTATTAGTGCCCCCAGTCGTTTCCTGTTGCTCCCCATAAAGTCCACTCCTCTTCGATCGCTTTCTCGAACTCCGCCCTGACTGGCTGTCGCGCCTAAAATAATTCTTGCTCTCATCGGTTACTCTTTTCCTATCGCTTTGCGCAGTTCGGCAAAAGCGCTCCAATAAGAGGAAAGCGCTTGCTGATACTGGAAATTGGTTTCGGAACTCTGAGCCTGTGTCTGGAGAAGGTCTCTTAACAGGGCGGCGTGCTCCTTATACTTGTTGCCCGTGACACGAAGCTGCTCCGCAGCCGCTTCGTGTGCCGTACGAGAGGCCTTAAGCAGCAAGGAAGCTTCGTGCCATTTGCGATATTTCCCACCAACTTCGACCGCGAGCTTCGATTCCGTCTCTTGGATCCCGTTGTGCGCCTGTTCGACAGTCTTCGCTGCTTCAACAACCTTATTGTGGCGGCGTCCCCAATCGAACGGCTCCCAACTCAGGTAGAAGCCGGCCGTGGTAACGTTTTGCGGGAGAACTTGCACGTTGTTGACACCCTGATAGCGCAGGGACAGACTCAGGTCCGGAATGTACTCCGCTTTTGCGAGTCGCCGATCATATTCGGTTTGCTTCTCTTTCAAGTGCGCTTGCCGCACCTCGGGGCGGTTCGCCAGCGCTTCCTGCCGGGCCGAATCGAGAGTCAGATCACTTGTGTCTTGCTCAGGAATAAACTCGACACGAAAGAGTGTCGCAACATCGCGGCCAAGCAGTTGGTTCAACGCCTCATGCTGTGTAGCCAACCCATTCTCCGCAACGGACAACTCATAGCGCGATTTCGCTAAGCGCGCATCGACGTCCAATTCCTCGGCGCGCAGGACTGTCTTTTCCGCCACGTATTGCACCGTGACCCGCTGTGCTTCTTCGAATGTTTTCACCGCCTCACGCGCGGCGTCCACATTCGCTTGAATCGCGAAGAGGTTGAAGTACGCAGTGCGGACTTCGGCAGCGATCTTCTGCCGCTCGGCGCGGACATCTTCACGAGCGATGTCGCGGCCAAGCTCTGTTGCGCGAATTCCGAGGCCAATCTTGTATTGCTGTGTCAGGGGTTGATCAATGCTGCCAGTCAGATACGTAGTGAACACCGCTGGTGTGTGGACTTTGGCGTTCGTCCCAGGAATTGGGCCAACCCCTGGATACGTGCCGAACACACCTTTTTGGAAGGTGAAGTCAAATGGTTGCAAGAGCTCGCCGCCCAACATGGAAAATTGAAATTGGGGCTTCCGGCGGCTGCGAGCTGTACTCACTTGGAAGTCGTATTTCTGAGCCTCCAGCGCCGAGTTCTTCACAAGCCGGTTGTACTGGAGTGCCAGAGTGACCGCTTCATCGAGGGTAAGCACGGGCGCCTGAGTCTCGGCGTTCGACGGTTGATCTTGCGCCGTTGAAGGCAACGGCCAAGCAAGAGCGCACAGAATGAAGACCGCTGAGAGAGATTTGTATTTCATATTGTTGATCCGTTTGTTGAGGCTCCCGTCCGGGCGAGCCCTCGAAGAGTCGTTGTGATCACTTTTTGCGCAATGCGCTCGATGGACAGACGCTCGACGTTCGCGAGGCCATCGATGGCAAGCATGGTTAAGCCATGAACTGCAGCCCATGTGTAGAGAGCCGCGGATTGCAATTCCGAGTTTCGGGTGAGTGCGGGGTCGAAGATTCCGATGCGGGCGCCCCGGCGGAGAATGTTCTCCAGAACGGCACGCGAAGCCACCCACGCGGTCAGGACTTCTTCTGGACGCCAGACAGGGCCACTCGGCGCCACACTGAACATCAGGCGATAAAGCACGGGATTCTTAATGCCAAAGCTGACATACGCGGAGCTCATTTTCGACAGGGCTGCTCGAGGATCACCGATCTTTGCGACGGCAGCCGTTAATTCACTGCGCAGCAGATCGTGACCAGCCGCGGCCGCGGCGTCCAGCAGGTCTCGTTTGTGAGGAAAATGGTTATACGGCGCGTTGTGACTCACCCCGGCCCTGCGCGCGACCTCGCGCAGGGAGAAATTCCAATCTCTGTCTTCCGCCGCGAGCTCAAGCGCGGCTTGAACGAGGGCTCTACGCAAGTCCCCGTGGTGGTAAGTATCCGGGCTGTGTGTCCGCAGTTTTGAGTTGTTCATTGCCCTAATCACCGAAAAGATCGTTTCACCAGAATGTGGACAGTGCCGATACCTAATGTTGCCGACATCCACATGCCTGCTTGTTTCGGATTGTAAGTAGTGCAGATCACATGCCAATTCGCGCGCATTGCAAGTGATTGATCTACATGGACATTACATGTCTAGGCCGCACTGCACTGCCGGTATGCGGGCAGCATCGCACGGCAGGGGGACGTTGCGCCGAACATCGAAAGCTCTGAGCCGTATCCGAGCAGTGCCACTAGACGCACATTCGCACCAAACAATCGATGTCGGCGGCGGGGTGAAATGGAAATCCTCGGCAGAGCGCTGCCTGAAGCCAGGGGGCGTTGGTGCGGGCCCGGCATCCGGTCGCAGAGGTCGATTGACTGTAAATGCGGGAAGAAGTAATGCGACGAAGGCAGCCGGGGAGACAATTGAGGTCAGATACTGTGGTTTTGACATGCGCGACCGCATGGCCTACACGCGCCAGCCATGACGTTTCGCAAGCGCCCTGCAGTCTGAGGATGCTGCGCTATTCCAGATATTAGAACTGTCCTTTACGCTCGATCCGCAACACCGCCGCGTCGCCTGGTTTAAGTTGAGCTACAGCTACCTTCAGTTGCTCGACGGATTCGACGGACGCACGATTCAGCAAGTGGATCATGTCGTCCGGCCGTAGGCCGTTGTGGGAGAAATTTAAACCAGGCGCCCGTCCAATCACGATGACGCCCTTGCTGATGCGCGCCTCTTGCAACAGTGAATGCAGTTTGTCATCAAAATCCAGTCCTAAAATGCCGAGCGGCTCGATTTGGTTCTTAATCGGATCAGCGACATCAGCGATAGAGCATCAGGACGTGATTGTTGGCTGTTGACGGCCACCCCATCCTGAGCCTGACTGGATTCGTTGTTGCGCTATATAAGCACCCGCCCGATCAGGCCGTGAAAATTAATGTGCTGCGGGGCACGCGCAAGCTGTCGTTCTGCATCCCCGCCATCCTGGTGCTTGGCAATACGTCGGCTGCCCAAGACGAGACTCCTGAGGCCGTCTAAAGCGGCGACTTGTGTCCGTGCTCCTAATGTTGTTTGGGCGGGTTTGAGGGTTCTGTCGGTGCCCGTGCGGCGGGAACCTGGTCTGATTTAGTCCGCGTCTCGGAGGAGACCACATTGAATGAGCCGTTCGTGTCACGCTCCTGAGTGATTGCGGTCTGCTGCGTGCCGGAAGCAGCATAGAGCACGGTATATTTCGTTTTTGCGGTGACTCGCAGACCGGAGCTGGGATCGCCGGGGCGGGGCTGCTCGACCCGCTGCTCGCGTATATTGGAGCCCCTTTTCTGGACGGTGGTGACTCTCTTGTTCAGGCGCAGGCTGCCGTCGCCGGCCATGCCGGGAATATCCAGAGAATAAGTCTCGACGGTGTTGCGTTTTTCTCCCGCGGCGGTTTCGGTCTCTTTGTCAACGGCGCGTGAAATCTCCGAGAGTCTGCCCTCTGAATCGGGACGCAGGAGGCGCTCTTCGGTGGTTCGATTGTTACCGTCTTCCTTGATGGTGTTTTCTTTTACCTCGCCCACTTCCCAGCCGCCGTTGCCGTTCGGGCGCAGCGTTGTCTTCGTGATCTCGACGGTGTCGTCACCGGCGCGCTTCTGCAGCTCCTGGGTCTTCAGATATGGAGTGAGGCTACCGGTGCCGTCGTTGAGGAAAACCGTGGTCTTAGTCTCCTGCGCGTTGGGGCTGGTGTTTCTGGTATCCGCGACTTCGCGTTGCGTAACGCGAAAATTTCCATTCACGTCAGAATTGGAGGTGGTGCGTACCACATGAATATCGCCGCTTGCGGAGCTTTGTGCTTCCTCTTCCGTGACCTGCACGAGGATCCTTCGTCCATCGGCATCGAACCGATAGCCGCGGACCAGGGTGCGGGTGGTGGCACTTACTTGGGTTGTTTCCTTCTCGGTATCGTAAACGGGCTGGTAGCGGCCGTCGAGCCCAAGCGCCTCGACACGCTGTTTATCCACGGTGCGATTGCCGGACTTGGCGTGGCTCTCGGTTGTCCGCAACGGATTGGTGTTGTCTACGGAAGTTTGCGCGGTCGCCGTCCAGAATTCGTCGATGCTCTTCGGCTGAGTCTCTTGCGGCTGTACGCAGACAGCCGAGCCGGCGCAAAGAATCACAGAAATCATCGACTTGACCAAAGGTTTGGTCGCAGACACGGCGACCCGATTTTCAGGCTGGAACGATGCCATGTTGTTGCTCCTTTCAGCTGGTGCCGCGCCGCAGAGCGGAAATCGGCCAATCTCGATGCGGCGTTCCGGTCTTTCAACCGATATTGCCAAAAATTACGAATAGCCTTCGGCGTATACTGGGCTGACCACACTTGGATTCCTGAGAGTTGCGTATTTCGGCTCATCGACCGCGTGCGACCAGAGTAGCTATAAAGCTCTCTTCCTTCCCCAGAGTCGGAGAATCTATTTGCCACGCCCCGGAGGGAAGTCCTTCAGCAGTTTTTGCGCTCCCTTGTTGAGCCTTTCCTGGTTTTTCTCCTGTTTTTTGCTGGGATCAATCGCGTGTTGGGCAGCACCTATCCAAATTAGCTTCTTTGCAGCAGGGTCATACATACCAAGGACGAAAGTCCCGATATTAATGGTTGAAGTAGTCGCCGAAAATGAATCGAGGCCGCCGCCCCACGGGCCCCCGCCGCCCCAGCCCCAGCCGCCCCAGCCCCAGCCGCCCCAGCCGTTCGCGAAACCGTTTATTTGCTTCTCCCGATCGATAGCGAGTTGGTAGCCAAGGAGTAAATCGGCTTTATCACTGTCAGTCACCTTGGTTAGGCCCTTGGCCGCCATTTGGGAATCGACCGCTTGCTTGACCTGGATGTCCAGGATCTGGTCGGGCTGGCCACCTACTCGGGGTACGCCCTTTACCTCGTCGACCCATGCATAGGTGTGATATTTCGAAAAATCAGTTCCCGGCATATAGTTCGTTCTCACGTCCTGCCCGCGCGTCACAGAACACGCGACGAGCGCCAGGACCAATGCAGGGCCCAACTTTGCCTTCCAGTTTCGGGATTTTTGCCGCATCGTACTACTCCTTTCAATAACTTGCGTTAACGTTTCCTTCGTTATTTTCAGCCCCTTCCAGTTCTGTCGGCGAGTCGCTCCGCGTCAGTGTGCAAAGCTTTTCGCGCCGACACCGTTGATGTCCAGTTCTGACGTCGCAATCACTTCACGACGTAGTTCTTGGCCTCTATACAGGCACTGAACCCTTTTTTAAAGCTGTCGAGCTTCTGCTGCAGATCGGTCTTCGCCCGCGCCTGTCGCTGCGCTTGCAGCTGCTGTTGTTGTTGCTCCATTTTTTTTGCTCCTGCATTTGCGCTCGTTTTGAAGCCGCCGCAATGTGCTCTGTAATTTCTTTCTGCTTCAACCCGTAGTTTAGTTTTCCCAATTGTCCGGAGGTGGCGTGATGCCGAACCGTCTCATTTTGTAAATCAGCGTCGTGCGCTTCACGCCCAGCCTCGCTGCTGCTCCCCGCGGACCACCCAGCTTCCAATTCGCTCGCTGACAAGCAGCAAGAATTTCCTGGCACACCTTGTCCTCCAGCGTCGGATTGGAAATCTCGACTGGTGTTGGATCACATTTCTCCGGCGCTGACGGTTCGAACACTTTGCCCCTGGAGAGGATGACCCCACGCGCAACGTGGTTCTGAAGTTCGCGAACGTTCCCGGGCCACGGGTGACGGACGATGGCACTCATGACCTCCTCAGGGATGGTATCGATGATTTTGTCCATGGAGGTAGCGAACTGTTCAACGAAGTACTTCACGAATTCCGGGATGTCCTCTTTTCTTTCGCGGAGCGGCGGCAAGGAAATCGGGAAAGTGTTCAGCCGATAGTAAAGATCTTCCCGGAACTCACGGTCGCGAACCATTTGCCGCAAGTCCCGGTTGGTAGCGACAACGACGCGGACATCCACCTGCGTGGTACGTGTGCTGCCGACGGCCTCGAATTCGCGTTCCTGGAGTACGCGCAGAAGCTTAGGCTGAAGTTCCAGCGGCATATCTCCAATTTCATCGAGGAACAACGTGCCACGATCGGCAAGCGCAAAGCGGCCCACGTGTGAAGTGACCGCGCCGGTAAACGCTCCCCGTTCATGTCCGAACAGCTCGCTTTCGAGAAGCCCGGCGGGCATCGCCGCACAGTTCACCTTGACGAGATTTCGGTTGCGGCGTGGACTGAGTTCATGAATCGCCCGCGCTACGACTTCCTTGCCGGTGCCGGTCTCGCCGGACAGCAGCACGGTCGCGTTGGTGGGCGCCACGGCCTTCACATGGGAGAGGATTTTGCGCAAGCCCCCGTGGCACCCCACAATCGTCTCCAGGAAGGAGTCTTCAGCGCGCTCAAACTTGCGCATATTGGCTTCATCGCGACGACGAAGAGTAGTTTCCCTGGTCGCTACTCCTCGATATACGTCAACGTGTGTGGCAAAGTTGGACATTACACTCATGTTTCATTTCCCCAGATGGCTGTCGCAAATCTTGGTAACGATAGAACTGGTTAGCCGACCAGAATTCATTGCGAATATCCGCGTCACGCACGCGCTAGCCACAGGCCGTACCGAATGGAGTCGGCGAAGCTGAATGCCTTGCGCTGCCGCAGCACGCAATACCACCCGACCCACTTGCGAGCGAATACGAGAATCAGTGACATAAACCCTCCCGAGCAACACCGAGCGTTGCGCTTTCGCTTGTTGATGGGCAATGCGCGTGCCAAAAGAACACCCACACAAGTTGTTGAGAACAGTGGAGGAGAGGGTAACGGGTGTTATAGAGGCGACATCCGCCGCCCGCATCCGGGCATTTTGGGAATTCCTCAGTGAGGACGAAGCTGGTGACAGGCGGCGGGAAATAGCGGGACGGACGAAATCGCCGTGGAAACTCACATCGTGACTTTCGTAATGATTAGATTGGCAGCGTTTTCAGACTTCCTCGTTTTCCGACTGACGCGAGAGGGCCCTGCGTCGGCGACCGTTTGTGCGGGAAACGTCTGACGCGTCCGTATCCGATGCCCCATCTCGAGTAGGGCGCAGACGCAGGCGCTCGCATACGTCGAGTGTATAGGATGTTGAAGCAGCGAACTCCGCGCCAAACCGGCCAAAAAACGATAGTACCTCTTCTCCCACGGAATCGATGAAGGTGACATCAGTTAGATCTACGACCAGTCTCATTCCGTCGCGGCAGCGCGTTATGAGCGTGCTAGTGTTCTCTGCGGCATCACCGGTGAAACGGCCTTCAAGCTTGAGGTTCAAACTGTTCGCGGAATCGTGTATCTCGACCCGTAGCATCACGCCTCCTCGGAGCGTTTAGGCAGCCGCAAGCGTCGGCTCGCGAGCTTCCCGACATAACCTTGCAGGTCTTATGCCAGGTACTGGTCGGCGTAAGTTATTGAAATTGCAATAGAATATTGAAGAGTGCCGTGGGGCACCCAGTGCCGGACCAACGGGCAGCGCCACCATGCGGGCACGGGGCTCAATGGCCGGTCTGAGGCTGGAGTTCAGAAGCAATTGCAGACCCGTTTGTGCTGCTTGCGCCCGCCGCATACAGAAGGCGATTTCCAGGATGGGAGACGGGAGCGGTTTCGCGTGCTGCTCGACATTCACTTAACCTCGAACTTCTGCAGTCGCAAGTTGCATCAAATATGCCGCCGCATGAGGCATCTGTGCGTAGGAAGAGCACTGTTCCGCGTCCCTTATAAAGGCCAACTCTTCTTCGCCTGGATGCCAATCGATCAGAAGGACATCTCCCGAGCACACTTGCGCGGTGGCGAGCAGCCTCGCAATCGGGCAGACTACGTACCGCTCGATGGCGCGCTTCAGGTGGCGTGCTCCATATCTCTGGTCGGTGCCCTCTTGCAACAGGAACTGCCTTCCTTCGTTCGTTATCCGAAACTGGAAGGGGCTCGTCGCATAATCCAATAAGCGCTTCTGCACCTGGCCCAATTCAATCTCCAGCACTTCATCAAGTTCTTGGCGCTTCAGCGGGTGGAACACCACAACTTTGTCCAAGCGGTTCATAAACTCGGGCGAAAACTTCCGCCGTGCCGCTTCTACCGCCATCCTCTCTACCTTCTCGTTTAATCCTGTGGCTGGCATGTCCTTCGGCTGGATGAAACCCATCCCACCCTGCATCAATTCCGTGATCTCTCCTCCTCCCAGGTTCGAAGTCAGGAAGATTACCGTCTGCGACAGATCGACCCTCCGGTTGTCCCCTAAAGTCAAGGTGGCCTTGTCTAGGATCCCCAGCAGCAGTTGCCAAAGTGCGTCACTCGCTTTCTCAATCTCGTCAAACAGCAGGAAGCTGAGTTTCAACTCGCCACGATGGCTGGCCGCCAACGCTTCCTGGGTTATCAGTGGATGGGTCTCACGGTGACCAAGATAGCCTGGAGGACTGCCAATCAATTTTGCGATCTCATGCGAGTGCTGAAATTCCGCGCAATCCACTTTGATCAGCGCTCGGCTATCGCCGAACAGAATCTCCGTGGCGGCCTCGACAATGCGCGTCTTGCCGGAGCCGGTCGGTCCCAGAAACAGCAGGTTTCCGACGGGACGACCTGGAGAATGAAGCCCAGCACAAAACACCTGATACAGCTCGACAAGTGCTTCGACGGCTTCGTCCTGCCCGACGATTTTTTGCCGCAGCGCATCTTCAAAATGTCGCGAGGTGGAACTCCGCTTCTTCGTGTCCAATTCTTGTATGAGGGTCGATTGCGTTGCTGTTGCCATAACGTCCTCCTCTTCCAAACTCTTCAGGCGAGCTTGCTGACGGAGCATAGAAAAGTCCGCCAGCACTGCCGTTCCGGTATCCAGGCAATTTCATACGTGAAAGCGTGAGCGACTTCGGCCCACGCTTGCCGATCCCAAAGCGAGAAAACCTTGGTTTCGTAACGGACACTGACGCCGCTCTCGGAAAGCTGCGGCATTGGCGTTGATTGCTCAATTGCCATCCTGGTTTCTGCGCTCATTGCCTTACCCCCATTTACCATTCAAATCGTCAATAGATACCTCGCGTAGCGCACGAGCCCTGCGCAAACACTTACACGGCATAGCAAGCACGACTGATGTTCAGCTTGTACATCTTGTTTTGGAGTGTTGTTCGCTTCAGTCCGAGGCGATCTGCGGCTCCACCTTGGCCGGCTATTCTCCCCGAGGCAGTTTTCAAGGCTTGGATGATGACCTGGCGCTCAGCCTCTTCGAAAGTTGATGCGGCTGAAGCAGCGGAGCGCCTCAGCTCTGCGCGTGGGACACTCAATTCGTCCCCTTGGGTGAAAATCACGCAGCGCTCGATGAAGTTTTCCAGTTCGCGAATGTTACCCCGCCAATCGGCATTCACCAGCGCCTCCATCGCCTGCTTCGGAACGGACTTAATGCGCTTTTGCATTTGACGCGAGTGGCGCAAAACAAAATAGTGCACCAGGAGCGGAATGTCCTCCCGCCTTTCGCGAAGCGGAGGGATCTCAATCGGAAAAACATTCAATCGATAAAAAAGGTCTTCGCGAAACTGGTTTTTGCGGATCATGTCCTGCAGATTGCGGTGCGTAGCGGCAATCAGGCGGACGTCCACACGAATCGTTTTCGTGCTCCCGAGGCGTTCAAATTCTCGTTCCTGGAGGGTACGCAAAAGTTTGGGTTGCAACTCGAGACTGATATCCCCAATCTCATCCAGAAACAGAGTGCCATGATCAGCCACCTCAAACCGGCCTTGTTTCTGCATCAGTGCGCCGGTGAAAGCACCCTTTTCATGCCCAAACAGTTCGCTTTCCACTAGCCCGGAAGGTATGGCGGCACAGTTGAGTCGAACGAAAGTGCGCTCGCGACGCGGGCTGAGGTTATGCACTGCCCGGGCAACGAGTTCCTTTCCGGTGCCGGTCTCACCATGCAGGAGCACGGTTGACCCAGTGGGCGCGACGATGGCAACCTGGTCCAGCACTCTGCGCAGCGCGGCACTCTTGCCTACGATGTCTTCGAAGATGTACTCCGAGCCAATTTCTGATTCAAGGTAAAGACCCCCTTCTTCCAGCTCGCCCACTTCGGGGAAGCTCGTTCCTGCGAAGTTTCCGGGGTTTGTGAAAGGTATGCTCGCGCAAGCCATACTGTCCTCCCAACCTTAGAATTGCATCAGGATGTTTCTGATGATGGGAGAAGTCTGCGACGAGTTAGTTTTGGTTACAAGGTCAGATCGGGCGGTTGTGGTCTGGGAATATAGTGGGGGCTCCTGCTTGTACTTCCTGGACAGAAAAGTTGCGTACTATTGGGGGATTGAACGTTACTCTTTCGGGGATTCAACTTGGACTTAGGGGGATTGGACGCCTAGTGTCTCGGGTCTTCGAGGTGCTTTCGCCCGTAAAGTTTGGCATCGATCGACCACATTCCGGGCCCGATCATTGCCGCCGTGCCGCCCAGGCCAGCGAGCATGATTGGGGTTAGCGAAGACCCAGACCATGCCAATAATATCCAGACCTCTACAATAGCAATCGTAATTCCGGCGACTGGCGTCCAAAGGCCGAGAAGCAGAAATAGTCCGGCGACAGCCGCAATCACATTAGCGACGCTCAGCCCCAATCTAGCGGTCTCAAGGATATGCGGGACCCCGAAATAGAGCAGAACGATACTTGTCAGTACGCGCTGAAGCAAAAGGCCAGCGCCAGGCCAGCCGTCGGCGAATGTGGAAAAGAGACGCTGCATACAGGTCCTTCCGTTACTCGTCTCATACTATTTGGACTTTGGAAGCGACCGAAAGGGTAAAAAGTAGGATTTATGAGCCCGACCTCTGGCGCGCCTCAAGCTCGATGATCCCGCGCTGTAGCGCGATGGTAACGGCATGTGACCGATCATTGGCGCCCAACTTGGAAAGTATGCTGGAGATGTGGTTCTTGACCGTCGTTTCTGCGATGCAGAGCTTGTCCGCGATATGCTTGTTCGCATTGCCTGCGCCAATCAAGCGAAGCACATCAATTTCGCGGGAAGTCAGCTCGTCGTCGGCAGCGTGTTCAGCCAGCTCCGCCGCAATCTCGGGCGGTATTCGCTTGCGCCCGGCATGGACAGTACGGATGGCATCCAACAGCTCTGTGCGCACGTTTCCTTTCAGTAGGTATCCCCGCGCACCCGCTTTAATCGCGTGTAGGACCTGTACGTCACCGGCATAGGTCGAAAACACAAGAATCTTGGCATCAGGGAATTCGCTTCTAATGCGGCTGATCGCTTCCGTACCATTCACATTCGGCATTTGCAGATCCATCAGGGTCACGTCGGGCCGGTGACGTCGAAATTGTGCGATGGCCTCCTCCCCGTCGGAAGCCTCCGCTACCACTTCCATATCCGGCTGACCCTTGATGAGGGTCGCGATGCCCTGGCGCAAGAGAGGATGGTCATCAACCGTCATGATCCGAATCGTACTAGGACCGGCGCTCATAAATCCTCGTTTTCCGGAACAGCTTAAATCTACCGCTAACGCCGGATTTTTCATAGGCGATCGCGCCTGGAACTGTCAATCGAACTTCTGTCCCGGCACCCGCTTCGCTCCAGACATCCAATCGGGCTCCAATTCCCTCTGCGCGCTCATACGCACCACGCAGGCCCCAATGACCGGCGCGACCGCGATCTTTCAGCACTTTGGGATCGATCCCTTTTCCGTCATCTCGTACGATTAACACAAAAGCGTCGTCGTAGCGTAGTTCCGCCTCAATGCTCCGGGCATGTGCGTGGCGGTACGCGTTTCGCAGCAGCTCTCGTGCGATCCGATAGATCTCTTCCCTGATCGTCGCCTGCTTCGCTCGTCGGGTGCCCTCTACAATCACTCGCAGAGGCGGGGAACCGTGTTCACCGTTTTGCGAGGACGCCATTTCACGGCCCGTTGCCACCAGCATCTGCTCGATGTTGCTTTCCTTCAATAGCTCCGAGCGTAACTCCTGAATCGAGCTGCGGCCCTCCGCAAGTGCCTGATCTGCGGAAACTAGCGCGCTATCCAGATCTTCACACGCATCTTCGGGACGATCAGGGAGGTGATTGCGAGCCCCCTGAAAGCGAAACACGAGACCCTGAAAACTTTGCAGCAGTGTGTCGTGCAGATCGCGCGCGATACGTGTGCGTTCGCCGACGCGCGCCTCCAGGGTCATGTCGAACTCATGATGCAACTGCCGGACGCGCAACTCGTAGGCCCCCCAGAGCAGAACCAGCACCGCGACCGCACAGATGGCTCGAAACCAGCTGGTCCTCCACCAGGGGGGCGTGATGAGAATCGGCAGCGACACCCCTTCTTCATTCCATACGCCATCGCTATTTGATCCCTCCACACGAAGAACATATTTGCCCGGGTCGAGATTCGTGTACGTGGCCAGGCGCTGCTTACTGCCCACCTCGTTCCAGCCAGGGTCGAAGTTCTCGAGCTTATATCGATACCGGTTCTTGTGCGAATTTGCGTAACTCAAGGCCGCGAATTCAAAGGAGAAGACGCTGGCCCCATAGGAGAGAGTTAAGGAATCGACGTACGGAATGGATTTCTGAAGTACCGACTTACCGCCGATAGGAACAGGTTTGTTGAAGATCTTGAAGCTGGTGATCACGATCGGCGGGACGTAGGGATTGTCCCGGACGTTTTCAGGGAAAAATGCATTGAAGCCATTGCCGCCGCCAAAGAAGATTTCCCCATCTGAGCCTTGATAACAGCCGGTACTGAACTCATTGCTCTGCAAGCCGTCGGACACGTCGTAGTTTCTAAACGTTTCCCTCTGAGGATCGAGCCGGGATATGCCCTTGTCAGTGCTGAGCCAAAGCCTGCCAGCTTCATCTTCGAGAATGCAGCGAATAGCGCTGCTCGGCAGGCCTCCGGTTTCCGTATAGCGGGTGAAGGTTCCGTCGTTACGATTGTACCGGTACAGTCCGTCAAAAGTTCCCAACCACAGGGTTCCTCTGCGGTCTTCGTGGATGGTGTTGATGCCGCCGCCGTTGAGCCGGTGAGGGTCACGCGAGTCAGGCGTGTAATTCACCAAAGCCTTCACCTCTTCGTCGAAGCGGATTAGCACGCCGCCCCAGGTCCCTGCCCACAGCGTGCCGGAACGATCCTGATAAATGACCCAGACAGTATTTGCGAAGCTGGCCGGATTATTTGGAATAGGCCGGTAGTTGGTAAACTGGTCCGTTGCTGGATCGAAGCGGCTTAGACCGCCATCCACGCCCACCCACATGTGGCCGTTTCGGTCTCCATAGATCGTGTAAACGTTGTCAGAAATCAAGCTGTTGGGATCATCAGGGTTGTGCCGGTAATGCTTGACGCGACCAGTGCGTTCATCCAGCCGATCAAGACCGCTGCCCCCGCCACCCACCCAAAGATAACCTGCTGCATCTTTGTAAAGGCTATTAACGTTCGCGCCTTTACCGAGCGTATTCCCGTGGCCCGGCTGTGGAAGGTAATGCGTGATTTCGCGCGTTTTTCGATCGACTCTGTCCAGGACGCGAGGAAATAAGCCGACCCACAGAACGCCATCGGGCTCCTCATAAATTGCCTTGACCCTGCCCGATGAGAGACTGTTGGGGGCGCCGGGGCGATGCTGGTACAAACCGAACTGCTCTTGCCGGAAATTGAGAATGTTAAGCCCTGCGTTCTCAGTTCCCACCCACAGCACGCCGCTCTTGTCCTGGTAGACTGACATAATGGCGTTGCTGTCCAGGCTATCCGGATTGCTCTCCTCATGCCGAAACCGGTACGTGTAACGTTCTGTTCGCCGGTCAAAGTGATAAAGGCCTAGGCTCGACGGCACCCAGAATCCATTCTGCCCGTCAGCGGCAAGGGTACTATTAGCCGAGCCCCCGTTCGTCGGGACAGCACGGGCGCCAAGTGGGTATCTCGTTAAGCGCTGTGCCTGTCGATCATATTTCACGAGCCCCACGATCGGGGAATCGGCTAGCATCCACAAATTGCCGGCTTCGTCTTCATACAGACTGTCTGCGCTAAGGCCATTCCTCGTTGCAAGAGGGCAAGTAATCTCTCCTGTCTGTTGGTTCAGATGGAACAGACCGCGCTCGCCAACAAACCAGATATCGCCACGGCTATCCGCGATAACCTGAGTGATCCTCCCCACAAACTGGCCATCGCTGTCATTGCGGTAATGGGTAAATGTTCCGGTCCTTGCATCAAGTCTATCGAGACCGCCATCTTCGGTGCCGAACCAAAGATAGCCGCGACTGTCTTGCGCGATGCTCCTGACCGAAGCACCACCGATACTATTAGCGTTGTTCGGGTCATGGAGGTAGCGGGTAAAGCGTTCGGTTGTAGGGTCGAATTTATTCACCCCAGTGTTGGTGGCAGTCCAGAGATAGCCCTGATCGTCTTCTATCAGATCTTGAATAAAGTTGGAGCTTAAGCTACCGGGGTCGTGAGGGTTGTGCTTGTACACCACGAAGGTGTTACCGTCATAGCGATTGAGGCCGTCTCGGGTGGCAAACCACATGAAGCCTCGGCGATCCTGCAAAATGGCAGTCACATAGCCTTGAGATAGTCCATCGTTGGTGGTGAGGTGGGTGAATTTGAGGTCCCTCACCCGAGCATGGCCGCCCTGAGCTTGAGAATCCTGGTGTCCCGGGCTCGAGTCATCTCTCCGTTCGCTGTCCCCGCGGAAGGGGGACTTCCTCGTCACGCTGTGGCTATTCTTGTCAGGGAGATGGTGACCCGCAGGTGGCTGCCAGGCGATACTGCGAACACCATCGAAGCGAAACAAGCCGAATTCCCCGCCGAGCCAGAGATACCCATCGGGTGTCTGCGCCATGGCGTAGATGTTGCCCAAGGAGAACCCGTCCCGGGCGGTCCACGCGGTAAGCCCGTATTGGCTGATATCGAGCGAAGGGTCCAGCGCCAGAGCAAGAGGAGACCCTAGTAGGAAGGTGAGTGTGATGATCGTAATCAGCGCCAGCGCAGCTTTCATTTGCGACCTCGCGCGAGTTAGACGGCAAAGCACCGAACACTCAGAAAGGGGGAAAGGCTGAAGACTACGCCGCCCCTATCGCGCTAATGTAGCACTGTAGGAGCGCGCTTGCAGTGATTCTGGCATCCGTGTGGGAGTATGCCATCTCTCGACGACTTGCCGGACGCCTCCAATCCGATTAACGTGCAGATACTTTGCCAATCTGGACGGGCCGCGACCCGTTTGCGGCAAAGCTTCCGCTGGCGCCCAATCCGCGCATGTCCTGCTGGCCCTGTGTAACGACGGCGGAGAGCTGCGCGAGAAAGCTAAAATTCGGGCCATTCAGCGGCATATTCTTCACGAAGGTCTGGTCCACCACCGTGCTGACCGTGGCCGAGGTGGTATTCAACAGCGGCGCGCCCGCTTGCACGGTGATGCTATCCGAGACGGAACCTACCGTTATTTCGAAATCGATGGCCAGCGTATCCTGGACGTGCAAGATCACGTCCGGCCGGATGAGCTTCTTGAATCCGGACTTTTCCACTTCGGTGCGGTACGTTCCCGGCGGCAGATTCGCGAGCGCGTTTTCGCCCGCGCCATTGGTCGCCGTTTCATAGCGGAAATTCGTGCCGAGGTTGACCGCAGCGACCTTCACCTCCCCAATCATCGCCTTCGACGGGTCTGTCACCCGGCCAGTGATGGAGGCATTTGTGGTTTGCGCCCGCAGCGCGCAAGGATACAAAGACAGAAGGAGAACCAGCAGGAGAGCGGGGACTTTGTACATAAAGCCAACCTGAACCGCGCGAGTTTGCCATCATCCTGCCACTTCAATCCCGTTTCTGCAACCATCACCGACCTCTGATCTGCCAGCGGAGGGTCACTACTGCCGAAAGCGTGTCGCCCTCTGAGGTCACAGCAACGGATTGAGGGGCTGCATCCTCACGGATTGCTGCCACTTACGGTCGTTTTCGTATTTGGTTCCTGTCGTGCTGTTCTAGAAGCGGACTGAGGTGCGGAACTCGTGAAAACACTTCGAGCACGGGCTGCAGTCTTCGGCCATGCACACTGCGTTAAGAGAATCGCCAAAGTATGCTTTGGTCTTATTGCAGCAGTCTTCCTTCTCCAGTTTTACTACGTCCGGGAACTGGTCTTCATGGAAGCGGTCCTGGCGCTCGGGTTCGTGGTTGTGGCGCTGATCGGCGCTCTATATGCCCTCGGCTACATCGCGGCTTTATGGTTGCGGAAGCTTGGTTCTGAGTTCAAGGCTCTTGGTGCCTTCGTCAGCGTAAGACACAGGCAGCCCTTTGCGAAAAGGACGACCATAGGTCTCTCTGAAGCCAACGAGGAGGTTTCCTAGTATGCAAGGACAGTCCAGCGACTCCCAAGCAAGAGCTGCCGAATGTTTGTTCGTGGCGGTCGTGAATCAAGCGATTTTGGATGTGTTGGAGCACGGCGAAGAGGCGGAAGATGCCGAGCGTTGGCTCTTGAGCAAGGATTTTGACGCGTTGCAAAGCGTGTTTCATTGAGTGGTGCAGCCGGCGCGTAGCGGCGTCACGAAAGACTGTCGCGGGGACCTTTCATGAAAAAGGGCAACCGGGCGGTACTTTGGGAGGCGAGCTTAACTGTCACATTGTGGGACTGACACGAGCGCTAAGGATTTGGCGTTAGCTGCACGAAGGATTTTGGATCTGAGTTATTTGTTGTTGTCAAAGGAGAAGTCATTATGCGACCTAAGCTGGTTTGCGGATTGGTTATCGCGCTCTGCTTCGGGGCCGCAATCACCCCGGCGGATTCTTTGGAGCTCAAGAATGGCAGCCTCATCAAGGGAAGGTTCGTCGGTGGTACGGAGACCGAGATCAGGTTCCAGGTCGGCTCGTCGGTGCAACGGTACGACGTCGCTGATATCGTCTCGCTCAAATTTGAATCCGAGACGCGAGTAACTGAGACGCCATCAAATCGAGGCCATGCAAATGAGACGACTGGCTCAGTTACCGTGCCTGCGGGAACGCGGCTTTCTGTGCGGACCATCGATCCTATTGATTCGGCGAAGAATCGCGTAGGCGACCGGTTCGAAGCCTCGCTAGAGGAGCCCGTGACCGTCGACGGCAGGGTCGTGGTTCCAAAAGGTGCGAGTGTCTATGGCCGTCTGGAGGAGGCCAAAACATCAGGGACGTTCACGGGCAGATCGGAGCTTCGTTTGGCGTTGACGGAAATTGTCGTAAATGGGCAAACCGTGCCCCTGGTCTCAGGAGAATATGAACTAAGCGGCAAATCCCGCGGGGCGAGCACAGCGAAGCGAACCGTAGGAGGGGCGGCGGTCGGATCGATCATTGGCGCCATTGCCGGCGGTGGTAAGGGTGCGGCCATTGGAGCCGGCGCTGGTGGCGCTCTTGGGGCAGGGTCGGAAATCATCACCAAGGGAGACCAGGTCAAAGTGCCAAGCGAGACCCTGCTCGATTTCACGCTACAGCAGAACGTGTCTGTACCGGTTCAGCAGAACTGAGTCTTGCTGGATTCCTTCGCTTCCCGCGGTTTCATCGATGAGCCGGAGTGCGAGTATTTCGGTTCAATAACTGTGGGTGCGTCTTCAAAGTAGCTGCGTCCCCACAGGAGATCGATGACGAACGCGAGTGTGCCTCCGAGATTGTCTCGCGATGCCGATGCCCGGATGCGGGCAGCTCTTAACCGCAAATCGAGTATCGCGACCCATTCCATCCCCGTCATTTCTGTTAGGAACCAGCAATTTATGGGAGCAAGGATCCTCGCGGTCGGCGCGTTTGCGCTAGAAGGTCTGACAAAGGTGATCAACCTCGTGGGCGCACTCAGTCCAGGTAACCTTAGTACCTATGAAGCTGGAAATATGCTCGCTACGGCGTGTCCATTTCGTATGGCAGCAATCTGATCCTCATTCAATCCAATGCTCTGTCTGAAAAAGTCTTGCAGATGCGGGGTTGCTTTTGAAAAGCCAAGCTGGGGTATCCCCATAGCGACGATCAACAACGCGACCACGCGTTTAACGGCTCGCATCGTGGCAATTGATAAGAAGCCTTTTACCGCACCGTTCCTGATACATCCTGTACATAGAAGCGTACAAAACCGAATGCCGTGGGGAAAGGACGAAGTCTCACCAGTTTCTTAGATCTCGATCTCGGAAAACGCGGTTTCTGTGAGGTGGCTCTCTGCGGCAAACCCTATCTCTTGCGAACGCTTGGGTTAGGTTTTGAGCGAAAAGCAGATGCCCCAAGCTATTGGAAATACACAAATCGCCGAATTCCTCAGATCACGAAAGCCCTTGATCATGGACGTTTATCGAATTACGGCAGCATAGCGAGGGCAAATCCTCCAAATCCTCACCGCAGTATCAGTCACGTGAGGCGATCGGCGACTCCGCGGCAAGACAACGACGTGCCCTTCCTGTGTACAAAAGATCTGAACCTACCCGCAAATCTTTGATGCCCCCATTTGCTGCGCGGTCGCAGAGGATTTCGCTTCGGAACGATGTCTTATTTAAAGATTAATTCGTGAGAGCGCATTCGACACGACCACTTGAAATCCGTCGGGGGAGCCGCACTTCTTAATCGCGAACCAGTCTCCCAAAATTCCTAAGAGGCGTCACTCACGCGATATAGGTGGATAGCGCGAACATCAAGAAGCGATAACCCTCGACGCAATAGCGTACGTCCTCACAACGATGGCTTGGTTTGGCGGACGTGGACGATAGTCCGGCGTTTGTTCTTTTCGTACAGCTCACACCATGACTGCCGGAGGGCAGTGACTCTATGTGGGCACACTCTTTTGAGAAGGATGATGTCACTTGCATTCAAACTATGGGAGTTGTATGCGGCCTGCGTTTGGCAACTCGAGTGCGACAGGATAAGCAGGGAGTTCGAAGGAGAAGTGTTGATGAAGTCTGGAGCGATGGCAAATCAACGTGCGCAGTTCATCGCAGACCAGCGAACACTCGACATCTGACGACGAGGAGATGGACATCTTGAAAAACTTGATCTTAGCGGTAGCCGTACTGGCGGGCATCCATGTGTGCGGTAATTCAAGGACTCTGACTCTCGCCCAAGATAAGCCTACGTCGTCGACCGGCATGGTCGTAAGAAGTGCCGATAATTTCGGCGACCAGCAGATGGCGCTGATGCACAGACAAATCGATTCCATGAAAAAGCAGCTCATCGCGGCGAATGTGACACTCACGGACACCGAAGCCACCAAGTTCTGGCCGGTGTACGACCAATATTCCGCGGAGCTCAAGAAAATCACGTACACAAAAAACGCGCTGATCAAAGAGTATGCGGAAGAGTACGGATCGTTGACCGACGAGCAGGCGGACAGTCTCATTCGCCGCTGGCTGGATTCGAATATCGCCGCTTTCGAACTCCGCAGGAAGTATCTGCCTATTTTTCGGAAGGTATTGCCCGGAAAGGCAACAGCGACCTTTTTCCAAGTGGAGCACCGCATCAACGCGATGATCGACTTGCAACTCACTTCGCAGCTGCCTCTGATGCAGGGCCAAGACGAGTCAGCTGAGGTGCAATGAAGCGACATCTGCTGTTGCGATAAAACGAGCTTACGGAGAAATAGCTCGCGAGGTATAGAAAATGTGTCGAAAACAGCTCCTAAGGAGCGGAATCGTCTCAGTTGGTCTCTTGATGTGCGTGTTTTTTGGGAACGCAGGCGTCGTACGAGCTCAATCGCCAGAAGCGCCTCTGCTTCCCATGAACGTAGAGTTTCGGTACGTGCCCCAGTACTTGGAAGAATCGATCTCCGATGATCCGCTTTACGCCAAAATCAAGGCCCTGCTCGATGAAAATGGTTGCGATATCATTCTGCTTGAAAAGAGCACAAATCGAGAAGCGTTCTATTCCATTTCGAAACGCAGGGTGGACGCACAGGCGGCAAATGGCAGGGATGCGTACATCACGCCAATCGGTTTTGCAGCTTTCTCGGCTAAGGATTCTTCTCCCGCGTTTGTCATTCACTTTCAGGACCGGTTCGGTAACGAGATCCTCTGGAAGTTCGCCGTCGGTGAGATTGTACCGCACGCTTCACCGGAGGTTATCTTCCGCACTGACAATTCCGGCATCGGTTTTCTGTACGCGCCACGCCGGGCACCTAGTGCAGATGGCACGACTCTGAAAATCGCAGACAGAGAATACCTGCCCGAATCAACGCAATCCGATGATGCACTGGCCGCATTTGTGCGACGGACATGACCCTGGGCCAGATACTGCCCGGCACGGACCTTTGGGCAGTTGAACGTACTCCAGCCGATATAGTCCAAACGGCCAAGTGGAACGTTGGCGGCGAGGGTGGACGGCTACGCACCCTTGCACTCAAAGAACTTTCGGCCACAGAAGCGTCGATCGAACAGTTCGATCTTAACGATCCTGACGCGCCGCAGGTCATTCTTAACGTCGTCCGTGTGAACGACACTTACGAACTTCGCTCGCTCTCGTTCGAGAGCCACTTCAATACGGTTTGGATTTTCTTTGGCCCGCTACTTCCCCTTCCGGCGCACGAGGTCGACGATAAAAGGATCGTCGCCTTCACCGTCGCTGAAAACGAGCAGGCAAGCATCGCGAGCGGCGAATTGGAGGTTCGAAGGGCTGTCGGTGCGGAGCACGTGTTGTGGCACTTCGAGACGCCAAGTTTTGCGAGGGGAATCACGCTTGAGACGGGTGCGAATGTGATCCCCAATGCTCGCACGGAAGCGAACTGCATCGACGAAGACTGCTTGGATCTACTAAGGTAAATGCGGTTGAGGGTGCTCACCCAGGCCATGGGCGATTTGTTTTTCCCGATACCAGGGAGCAGAACGAAAATCTACACAGGAACGGATTCCTGAATATCCTAAGTAAGGAGTCATACATGGCAAAGAGGCGCATAGGCATACTCACCGGAGGCGGCGATGTCCCCGGACTGAACTTCGTGATCAAATCGGTGGTCTACCGTGGGTCAGAACTCGGGTACGAAGTGACCGGCATCCGCCGGGGCTGGGAAGGATTGACCCACGTCGATCTGAACAATCCGGCCAGCAGGGCAAAGTACATCCTGCCGGGAGGAGCCTCGGTTAATTCGGAAACGAAGGAGCCCGTTTCAATGTGGCTCATGACCCAACGTCAAAAACGCCGCCGGTCACGCATTGACGCTTGTCTCTTTTTACAGCCGGTAACGGCCTAGAAATCTTGTAGTACGAATACAAGGCAATGATCCAGACTACATTCGCACCAACCGCGCTTCCAATAAAGGCAAACCGAATCAGGTTCACAGATGCGAACATCAGTGGAGCGTAGGGCAGAAAACAACGACGGATGATGAATTCCGTGTTTCGCGCCAGAAACATCAGCGGGTTGTTTGTTTGTCCGCTTTCTTTTGCCATAGATCCAAAAACTTTTCGGGTTGGCTTGATGCAAACCGGTGTCGCGCAGAGCTGACCGCCAGAAAGCTAGCCACCGCTCCAAAAAGTAAGAAGCCTCCCCAAACCAGGTAAGCTTCTGTTCCACGGCTTTTGGTCAGTCCTATGCTCATTCCCGCAAAGATGAACTTGCGAGGCAATAACGCTATACGGACAGGAGTCTGGCTCTTTCATTTCTCCGATGGAAACGCGGCCTCTCGAAACCCTGCTTTCGACGGAATTATGGTTTACGTCTCCTATACTTACCGCAACTTTATGCCGCACTTCCCTCGCAAGCGGCCTTCTTAGTCCAGCTCCGCTTCGTGTCCGGAAAGTTTAGAGCTTCTTCACTTACCCGGGACAAGGCTATTGTTTAAGGTCGGCTCTCTTAACTACGGGAAGCATAGAAACTGCGAAATGATCAATTATCAAGGCATGCCCGGGATGCCCGTCTCCGTTTACATGACACGGACGGCAGTTCGAGCAGTCCGGGCGATTTCCAGTTCCATCACGCGTTTTTCCCAACAGCCTAATTCTTCGTCGGCGAAAAGATCAGCGTGGTAGCGACGATAGCGCGGACCGTTGCCAGTGGACGGTTCGTAGATCTTCTCCCGTACCCATCGTTGCTCGGATACGATTGGCGATAGACAGTAGGCGCATTCGTGTGAGGTGAAGGCAGCGGCGACAAGCGCCCCATCCGCTGCCGGATCAATTGTTGCGTTCGCCGGCGTGATAATGGTTGCCATATGGGGCCTCCTATCCCTGTGGACTTGAGTTCCGGCAATTGTGAGAGCAATCAGAGAACCAAACGTCGACGCATTTCCGGGACCACATAGGTGTTTGACTGCTTTATGAGATAGCGGTGGGGAAAGAGTTCGGCGAAACCGGGATGCCAGCTTGTGGTGTCCGCTTGGTAGTGCACTGCCGATTTCCGGGCACTCACGAAACCTATAGGAAGTGGACAACGCTTCGGTAACGACGCGACCAAGCATAATGGCGACATTTCGACTCGTTCGTTCCTCAATTGGAGGCGGCCTTTCATCCTAAGCTGCGACGGTTGGCTGCTGAGGTGGGAGCTGCCACAATCCGTTGGTGTCAATTAACGCTTACTCCTTCTTCTTCTCGATACCCAATCGCTTCATTTTGTTTTGCAGGGTTGTACGCTTCAGACCCAACCACTCGGCAGCGCCGCCACGCCCGAAATCTGACCTGAGGCATCCTCAAAAAATCGATGATCGCCTTGCGTTCCGCCTGTTCGAAGGTTGTGGCTGTAGGGCCAGCTTGCGTTTGAGCGCCCTTCAGTTGTGAGATAAGAACCTTTAACTCTTCACCTTGGGAGAGAATCACCGCGCGTTCGATGAAGTTCTGTAACTCGGGGGAATTTGCTTTGCCACGGCCAGTTCGTTAGCGTGTCCGTAGCCGTAGGATAAGGCGAAACTTCCCCTCGCCATGGACACGATGTGACTCTCCACCGAGGCTTCGTTCCTAGACATCAGTCCTGCTGTCCGGCTGACCGAAATCGCTGTAGTGCCCACATGCGGTCAACGCCACTCCGGACTGTGTGACACTCGCGCCATCTCCTCAAGGACTTGCGAAGATCGTGGCTTGGCACCCTCATTGCCCATAGACATGCGAGAGCACAACGGTGGTGCTGGGAGAGGTGTTATGTCGATGACTCTCATGTTCGTTCGCAAGTGGGTCCGGTGGTCTCGCGTACCGCGGTACGGCAAGGCATTCAGCTTCGTCGACTCCATGCGCTACGGCCTGTGGCTGGCGCGTAGATGATGGGACATCCGCCATGAATACAGCATGTTCTTCGAATCACAAACGGGCCTCGCAACTGATGCTTGCCGGCACACAGCGGAGCCTTTCGTTGCTCGAACTCGAGGCCTGGATGCCGAGCGAAATCGGGGCCATCTCGCCAACGGTGGAGCAGTTGATGCGAATCATAGAAGTATGGCGCTGCATCGAGGGCAACGAGTTCGCCGTCGAAATGGCCCTTCGGGAAGCTCTGAGCAATGCAGTGATCCACGGCAACGAACTGGACCCCGACAAGTTAGTTGAGGTTCGCTGCCGGTGCGAACGAGGAAAGGGAGTCTGGCTGATCGTTAAGGACCATGGAAATGGATTTGACCCCACTGCCATTCCGGATCCTCTGGCTTCCCAGGGGTTGGAGGCGAAACATGGCCGGGGTATCCACCTCATGAGGTTCGCGATGGATGAAGTCTCCTTTAAACGCAGAGGCACCGAAGTTCACATGCGGAAACGGCCGTCGTGCAAATCAAGAACAGGGGCCGCGGAACGACAGAGATGTTAAGCATTCGCGCATCGCAGGGGTAGCGTCACACTCGAACTGCGACGAAGTGTCATCGTGGGAGATTTGATGAACCGACATCGAGTATCGGTTCTAGCTATCGAAGCTGCGCTCCCGATTCTTTACGATCTGTTCTACAGGTTACTCAGGGCTGCGATGCCGACCGTCTCGGACGGTTCGGCGTCAACTTCGAAAAAACGAACTCTTGAAGGACACCCGCGAGAGACGTTTCGCCAAGCCTAATCAGCGCCGATGAAACGACAAACCCGGATCCGCGGCGATCGTTCGCGGGAAGATAGAGAGCCTGCATTTCTGCACCAGCAAAACTTCCAATCACATTCGAGTAGTTCGGCTGCCAGCGTCCATTGTCCCCTTTGCACATCACCGAACTCGCCAGAGCGTAGAGAATCCTCGATTTCTTACTACCGGTTCCGTTGTAGAAGTACCGTGGATCCTGTTTGAGAAGCGAAGGCATTACCGCGCCACCGATAAATGTAGAAGTGAAAACATTGGCATAAGTGGCGCCATAGCGCTTTGCGTATCCTTCCGCTCCCTGTCCGTACGCTCCCCAACGATCTGCGGCCTGGTCAATCCCGGCCATAAACCCAACTCCGGCAAGCGCGACCGGGTCGCTAGCCGATTTCCAAGCAAGTTCGAATTTGTGCTTCGCCGAAAGAGGAGCTGCATTAGGCTCGTAGCTGACATAGAAATTCGGGACGATCCCGAGCACTCGCTGTTTCTCTTGCTCCTTGATTTGCACATCTGCCAGCTCTTCCTGCGTTAGCCCAACGACCACCTCGGTTACCTGCGTGGGAATGACCAACATGATCAGCGGCGTGACGAAAGGCTCCCCAGATTGCAGAGTCCCGGAGAACTCTTGCGACGCGAGACCCTCGGATGAAACGGTGAGCTGGAATGGGCCTGGAGGGACATCGGTAAACGCGAACAGCCCATCCCCATTCGAAGTTGCCTCGAGCTCCGAAGATTGGCCTTCACGCTTAAGTGTCACTACGGCTCCGGCAATGTCGGCTCCGGATTGATCAACCACTTTGCCGCTTATGCTTCCCGTTTGTTGCTGAGTGTACAGCTGCCCACCGGCGGAAGCCTGTGTGTCCTGAGGGTCAGCCAGTGCGCTCGTCGCTCTTTGGTCTAGCGGAGCCTGTTGAGACCAGCCGGGAAAGCTGCAAAGCAGTACTGCCAGGGCCAGCCAAAACGGCTTTCCGAGGACAAGAATCGAGCGTCTCATCGCAATTCCTTTCTAATCGGCAATGCTCCTGCCGGAAATGCATTCGAGTGGCCATCGGATCCGGGCTCGGACTGTTCGCTCAAGTGCGTCTCCGCGAGAAACATAAGGAGGACTCCGCAGATCCTTTCGCATCACGAGAGAGCCAGATTCCGGGCATGCTGCCTGCATTCGGGCACTCGAATCCCCGCACAAGTGCAGGAAGCTCCTGTTTTCTCGTTGTTCGCGAATGGCACCCCGCTTGCGGTAAATACTAACTGAGCAAGATCCGCACGGCCTGTGTTCCAAACCGACCGTGAGGGTACTTTCGGAAGAATCGCAATCTGCCTCACGCAGAGTGGAAACGTAAGGAGCCCTAAAAAATGACGTCGAGAATACTAGTTGAGGAACCCGCACCGCGCTCGCTGAGTGCATATGGGAAAGCGCGCTCCACTGTGCAAGGAACACCGTTGACCTCTGAGGAACTGAGGAAGACCCACGCATACTGGCGGGCGTGCAATTATTTGGCGCTCGGGATGATCTATCTCCAGGCGAATCCCCTGTTAAAAGAACCGTTGAAGCCCGACCATATCAAGAACCGCCTGCTCGGACATTGGGGCTCGAGCCCAGGGTTGGCCTTCATCTATATCCACCTGAATCGCCTGATCAAAAAATTGGATCTCGACATGATCTTCATGGCCGGTCCTGGACACGGTGCTCCAGGAGTATTGGCGCCAGGCTATCTCGAGGGTACCTATTCCGAAATTTATCCGGAAAAGAGCGAGGACGAAGTAGGTCTGGAGGAGTTCTTCAAGCAGTTTTCCTTCCCTGGGGGCATCGGCAGCCACTGTACGCCGGAAACTCCCGGTTCGATTCACGAAGGAGGCGAACTGGGATACGTGCTTTCGCATGCCTGCGGCGCAGCGTTCGACAATCCAGAGTTGATCGTCGCGGCGGTGGTCGGCGATGGTGAATCTGAAACCGGCCCCCTCGCAACCTCCTGGCACATCAGCAAGTTTCTGAACCCAATTCGCGACGGGGCAGTGCTGCCCATCCTGCACCTGAACGGCTACAAGATTAACAATCCCACTCTGCTGGCGCGCATTACACACGAAGAACTGGAGAACTTGCTACGGGGCTACGGATGGACGCCTTACTTCGTGGAGGGCTCCGATCCTGACAGCATGCACCAGGCAATGGCTGCGACCGTCGAACAGTGCGTTCTCGAAATCAAGAAGCATCAACGGGAATGCCGCACGAGCGGCGTGGCCAAGCGGCCGCGCTGGCCGATGATCGTGTTGCGCTCTCCGAAAGGCTGGGGCGCACCGCGAGAAGTAGGCGGTCACCGGCTCGAAGGTTTTTGGCGGGCCCACCAGGTGCCCTTGACCGACGTCAAGAAAAACCCCGACCAACTGCGAATCCTCGAGAAGTGGATGCATGACCAAAAGCCCGAGGAGTTGTTTGACCAGAATGGCAAGCTAGTTCCGGAACTCAAGGAGCTCGCGCCCACCGGAAACCGCCGAATGAGTGCCAACCCGCACGCCAATGGAGGAGTTCTCAAGAAGGCGCTGCGTTTGCCTAACTTCTGCGATTACGCCCTGAAGGTGGATCGGCCTGGGAGCATCGAAGCTGAGAATGTACCGCCACTGGGGAACTTCCTGCGCGACGTGATGAAGTCGAACATGACTAACTTCCGCGTGTTCGGCCCGGACGAAACCACCTCGAACAAACTGCAAGCGGTCTACCAGGCCGCCAAGAAATTCTGGATCGCCGAATACTTTCCCGAAGACCAGGATGGCGGCGAACTGGCGACGGACGGACGGGTCATCGAGATGCTCAGCGAGCACACCATGGAAGGCATGCTCGAGGGCTATGTGCTCACCGGGCGCAATGGCTTCTTCTCCTCCTACGAAGCCTTTGTCCACGTCATCGATTCCATGTTCAACCAGCACGCCAAGTGGCTGTCCATCTGCAACCATCTGTCCTGGCGTCAGAAGATCGCCTCGCTGAACCTGCTGATCACTTCGACGGTTTGGCGGCAGGACCACAACGGTTTCACGCATCAGGATCCCGGGTTCCTGGACGTGGTGCTGAACAAGAGCGCCGCGGTCACGCGCATTTACCTCCCGCCCGACGTCAACTGCCTGCTGTCGGTGGCCAATCACTGCCTGCGGAGCGAGAACTACATCAACGTGATCGTTTCCGACAAGCAGCTGCATCTTCAGTACCTGAACATGAATGCTGCGATCGAGCACTGCACCAAGGGCATCGGCATCTGGGACTGGGCCAGTAACGACCAGGGTGGCGAGCCGGACTTGGTCATGGCTTCCGCTGGCGATATCCCGACACAGGAGGCGCTCGCCGCAACGGCGCTGCTGCGCCAGGAATTCTCTGACCTGAAGATCCGTTTCATCAACGTGGTCGACCTTTTCAAGCTGCAACCGAGCACGGAACATCCGCACGGGTTAACGGATACGGATTTCGATTCTCTGTTCACTGCCGACAAGCCGATCATTTTCAACTTCCACGGATATCCCTGGCTGATTCACCGCTTGGCCTACGCCCGCAAGAACAAGACGCTGCACGTGCGCGGATACAAGGAGAAAGGCAACATCAACACGCCAATGGAGCTGGCCATCAACAACGAGACCGATCGCTTCAGCCTGGCCATCGACGCCATCGACCGCGTCCCCCAGCTGCAGAGGATCGGGGGCCACGCGAAGGAGAAATTCCGTAACCAACAGATCGCTTGCCGGGCCTACGCCTACAAGCATGGCATCGACAGCCCCGAGATTACCGGATGGCGCTGGCCCCAACAGTCAGCCTGACCGGATCGAATGTAAGGGATAGCTGCGCACGAGTGAACCGGCCACCTTGGATTTGTTTGGTGCAGAGTGGACCGCCGGAGAGAGGCGGCGAAAGGATTCTGATTCTCAATGAGCATAGCAACTGTTTCCCCCAGTTCTCCCGTGCTGCAAACAATGGATCTGACCTGTGTCAACACGATTCGTACACTGTCCATGGATGGGGTCCAGGCAGCTAATTCGGGGCATCCCGGGACTCCCATGGCCTTGGCACCGGTGGCTTACTGTCTCTGGCAGCAGTTCCTTCGCTTCGATCCGCAAGATCCCGTGTGGCCGAACCGTGACCGCTTCGTGCTGTCGATCGGGCACGCGTCCATGCTGCTCTATTCCCTGCTGCACTTGACCGAAGTCCGCGCTGTGAGCAAAGACTACGAAACTCTCGGTGAAGTATCAGTTCCACTGGACGCCATCAAAGCGTTTCGGCAATTGGATAGCCGCTGCCCGGGACATCCGGAGTACCGTTGGACTTCGGGAGTGGAGACCACCACAGGGCCGCTCGGCCAAGGCGTCGCCACCAGCGTGGGCATTGCGATAGCCAGGCAATGGCTGGCCGCGCGTTACAACCGCTCAGGCTTCGAGGATCTTTTCGACTTCAACGTTTACGCGCTTTGCGGAGATGGATGCATGATGGAAGGCATCTCAAGCGAAGCTGCCTCTCTTGCTGGACACCTGCGACTTTCGAATCTCTGCTGGATCTACGACAACAACCACATCACGATCGAAGGCAACACTTCCCTGGCGTTTACGGAAGACGTGGCCACGCGTTTTATCGGTTACGGCTGGAATGTGACGCGGGTTGGAGACGCAAACGACCTCGACATGCTGGCCCGTGCGTTCCGTACTTTTCATAACACCAAGGATCGCCCCACACTCATCATCGTGGACAGCCACATCGGATACGGCGCGCCCCATAAGCAAGATACTAGTGGTGCTCACGGTGAACCCCTCGGCGAGGAGGAAGTCCGGCTCGCGAAGCGAAACTATGGCTGGCCGGAAGACAAGAAATTCTTCGTGCCTGAAGGCGTCTACGGCCATTTCCGTCAAGGCATCGGAAAGCGTGGCAAGCAGTTACGCGATGCGTGGTTCGCGCGAATCGGGGAGTATCGCAAGCAGTATCCCGATCTCGCCGAAGAACTATTCCGCATGCAGCACCGCCAACTCCCGGAGGGTTGGGACCGCGAATTGCCCGAATTTCCTGCGGACCCGAAAGGACTGGCGACTCGCGAGTCCTCGGCTAAAGTGCTGAACGCGGCCGCCAAGAACATTCCCTGGTTGATCGGAGGATCCGCAGATCTCGCACCCTCTACCAAGACTCGTATCACGCAGGAGGGCGCCGGCGATTTCTCGGCGGAGAACTATGCCGGACGCAATTTTCACTTCGGAATCCGTGAACACGCCATGGGCGCTATATTAAATGGACTGAGCCTGGTGAAAGTCAGGCCCTTCGGTTCGGGATTTTTCATTTTCGTCGATTACATGCGGGGCTCCATGCGCTTGAGCGCCTTGATGGAGCTCCCCGTGATTTATGTGTTCACTCACGACTCCATTGGAGTTGGCGAGGACGGCCCGACGCACCAGCCCATCGAACAGCTTGCCCACATGCGGTCCACGCCTGGCCTGATTGTGATCCGGCCGGCGGACGCGAACGAGGTGAAGGAGGCCTGGAAGGTCATTCTACAACTGCATCACGAGCCGGCGGTGTTGGTGCTCACTCGCCAAGCCGTACCGACAATCGACCGGACGAAGTACGCCCCGGCCTCGGGCCTGGCCCGCGGGGCCTACATTCTCGCGGATGCCCCGGGCGGGAACCCTGAGGTCATCCTCATCGCCACCGGCAGCGAGGTGGCTCTCTGCCTGGAAGCCTACGAGCAATTAAACAAGGAGGGCGTGCGGGCACGCGTGGTCAGTATGCCGTCGTGGGAATTGTTTGACGATCAGGACAGGAATTACCGGGAATCTGTTCTGCCCCCACACGTGAAGGCACGGTTGTCGGTGGAGGAGGCATCCGATTTTGGCTGGAGCAAATACACCGGCTCCGAGGGGCACAACGTCTGTATCGAAAGCTTTGGAGCCTCGGCACCTCTTAAGCAGTTGTTGAAGAAGTTCGGTTTTAGCGCGGAAAGAATCATAGCTGTGGCGAAGAGCCAGATTGCTCGACAGCGAGCTCAGAGCTGAACAGGAGCACCACATGAAAGTGGGCATAGGCGCAGATCACGGCGGATTCGAAATGAAGCAGCAACTCGCCAAGTTGCTTGCGAAAGAAGGCCACGAGGTGGTCGATTTTGGCAACAAAGTCTATAACAACGACGATGACTACCCGGACTTTGCGCTCCCCCTCGCTCGGGCTGTGGCCAGTCAAGAAGTGGAGCGCGGCATTCTGGTGTGCGGCAGCGGCGTGGGCGCGTCGGTAGCCGCCAATAAAGTGACTGGCGCACGCGCGGCGCTCTGTCACGATGACTTTTCGGCCCGCCAGGGGGTGGAGGATGATGACCTGAATATCCTCTGCTTCGGAGGCCGCACCATGGGTATCGCGGTCGCATGGGACTGCACGAAAAATTTCCTCGCCGCCAGGTTCAGCGGTGCCGATCGGCATCGTCGCCGGCTGGCCAAGGTCACTCAGTTTGAAGCTAGCAAGATGGCTACATCACGCGATGGCAGGTAAATCCAAAGTTTCAGATCTGAAAGATAGGAGAGAACGATGACATTGTTAGAATCCCTGAAGAAATATACGACCGTTGTAGCGGATACCGGTGATATTGAGGCCATTGCCCGGCATCGGCTGCAGGACGCTACCACCAATCCTTCGCTTCTCTTTCACGCCGCTCAGATGCCGGTCTACAGGCACTTGGTGGAAGAGGGTGCCGAGCTTGCCCTCAAGAGCGGCGCCCGGCATGAAGAGATGGCGGAAGAGTTCATTGATCGTCTTTTTGTGTTGTTCGGATGTGAAATTCTCAAAGTGGTGCCCGGCCGTGTCTCCACGGAGGTCGCCGCGAGCTTGAGCTTCGATACCACCGCGACGATCGCCAAGGCGCGAAAGCTAATCTCGCAGTATGAGAAAAAAGGCGTCCCGCGCGAACGCATCCTGATCAAGATCGCCAGCACGTGGGAGGGCATCCGGGCAGCCGAACTTCTTGAGAAGGAAGGCATCCACTGCAATCTCACACTTCTGTTCAGTTTTGCTCAAGCGGTCGCGTGTGCCGAAGCTGGAGTAACCTTGATTTCGCCTTTCGTTGGCCGCATTTACGACTGGTACAAGAAAGAGCGCGGCGGGGCGGAGATTTCTGCGGACCAGGATCCCGGCGTTGCGTCCGTCACTCGCATCTACAATTACTACAAGAAATTCGGTTACAAGACCCAGGTGATGGGGGCAAGTTTCCGGAATGTGAATCAGATCGTCCGCCTCGCCGGATCCGATTTGCTCACCATCAGTCCAGACCTTCTTGACCAGTTGGAGCAGGCCGCGGGCACTTTGGAGCGTAAACTCGACCCAGCAAAAGCGCAGGCGAGCAAGGAAGAACGCATTCACCTGGACGAGAAGACCTTCCGCTGGATGCACAACGAGGACGCCATGGCGACGGAAAAACTTGCCGAGGGCATTCGCAAGTTCAACAACGACGCCCGCCACCTGGAAGACTACGCGCTCTCTAAGGTGACCCAAACAGTGGCGTGAGAAATGGTCCCGACCGTACTCAACTCACGAGTGGTGCGCCTCGCTGATCTGAAGCGCCATGGCCGCAGAAGCGAGCCATCCCACTTACTGCGGAGTAAGGACGCCAGCGGCAGAACAAAAAAACTGAACTGGCCTATCAACATATGAAAATTCTCGTACTCAACTCGGGTTCCAGCAGCCAACAAGCCTGCCTGTACGAAATTGGCGAGACATTTCCGATGTATCCGCCCACACCCCTGTGGGAGGGGAGGATCGAGTGGAATGGCGATACCGCAGCGATTGTAGTGAAGAACTCAGAGGGAGTCGTTTTAAAAGAAGAACTGCCGGTCTCCTCGCGCGAGCAAGTGATCCGACACTTGCTGCGCACGCTGCGTGATGGGAACGCGCGTGCCATCGCCTCTACTTTGGAGATCGACGCAGTCGGACACCGTGTGGTCCATGGCGGCGCCCATTTTAGGAACCCCGTGCTGATCACGGACAAAGTGCGAGCAGCCATTGAGAGCCTCTCGGCTTTCGCGCCACTGCACATTCGCGCCGAAGTGGAAGGCATGAAGATAGTCGAAGATCTTTTCGGCGCAGTTACCCAAGTGGCTGTCTTCGATACCGCGTTTCACAGCCAAATACCACCATCCGCGGCGATCTATCCTGGTCCTTATGAGTGGTTTGAGAGCGGGATTCGCCGCTACGGATTCCACGGGATCAATCATCAGTACTGTGCCGAGCGGGCGGCGCAGATGCTCGGAGCGGATGTGAAGGCTCTAAGAATTGTGAGTTGCCACCTTGGGAACGGTTGTTCAGTCACCGCGATCCGCGACGGCCAGAGCATTGATACGACAATGGGCTTCACACCGTTGGAGGGTCTGATGATGGGGACACGGTCCGGGTCGGTGGATCCCGGAATTCTGACTTTCCTGATGCGCCAGGGCCAGTTGGATGGCCAGGACATCGACAAGGTGCTGAACCAAAAATCGGGCTTACTCGGTATCTCGGGTCTCTCGAGTGACATGCGCGACATCCTCGCCGGCATCCGACAAGGTCACCAGCGAGCGAAGTTGGCATTCGACATTTATGTGCACCGTTTGCGAGCAGCGATAGGTGCTATGGCCGCCGTGTTGGGAGGAATTGATGCCCTGGTGTTTACCGCCGGGGTGGGCGAGAACTCCCCCGAGGTGCGAGCCGCGGCTTGCAGTGGATTGGAATTTCTCGGCCTCAGACTCGATAGTAAAACGAACGCACGACCTTCTCTCGATCAGGAAATCTCTAGGGCAGATTCAAGTGTGCGCGTCCTGGTGATTCGGACTGAGGAAGACTGGGCCATCGCCAAAGAATGTTGGAAGCTGGCCCAGGCAGGCGCACCAGCGGGGACAACGAACGCGAGTGTTGCCCAGAAAGAGTCGCTCCGACCAGGCGAGAGAGCGGCAAGCGAATCGGGCATTCATTGAGTCAAATAAAAGGATAGAGCTAGCATGAGCGAAGTACTTCCAGTGTTGTATGTGGCACGTCACGGCGAAACGGCATGGAGTCTCTCGGGCCAGCATACCGGCCTTACCGATCTACCTCTGACTCCCAATGGCGAGCGCAACGCCCGGAGGCTCGGAGAGCGCCTGAAGGGCATGACATTTGCCAGGGTGTTTACCAGCCCCTTGCAGCGTGCGGCCCGAACCTGTGAACTGGCCGGGTTTGGCGCCGTGGCCGAAACGGATCCTGATCTGGTGGAATGGAACTACGGTCAATACGAAGGGCGGTGCTCGGCCGAGATCTTTGCGGAACGCCCAGACTGGCAGCTGTTCCGGGACGGTTGTCCGGGAGGCGAATCGCCGGCACAAGTAGGCGAGCGGGCGGACCGTGTGGTCCAGCGTGTCCGCACGGTTCCGGGAAACGTGCTGCTCTTTTCCAGCGGACACTTCATTCGAGTTCTTGCCGCCCGCTGGCTGGCGCTCAGTCCGGGACCAGCGGGCAGGTATTTTCTGTTGACCACGGCGAGCCTGAGCGCGCTCGGCTATGAGCACAAGCTTTCCCAGCCGGTGATCCGGCTTTGGAATGACGATCATCACGTGGCCGCGTAAGTCGCCCCAAACGTTTGGCGAGAAATTGAGGGTTTTGGATGTTGGATAGTACGGATTTTACATAACTCAGATCAAAAGGACCTCCAATGAGCACAAAAGTTGTTAAAACCGCGGAAGGCGTTCAACTCCCCCCTAGCACGCCAGAAGAATGGCGCGCTTCAGAACTTCTTAAACAGTACGGCTGCGGCCCCATTGCATTTGTCGGTTCGGAAAACGCGTTTTACGACCGGCACTTGGTTTTCGACCGCGTTATCGACCCGCAGGTCGCGACTGCGCGAGAGCGTTTCGAGGCGTTCTCACATTCGATTCGAGACGTCCTCGCACAACGCTGGGTGTTGACTAGGACCACGTATAACAAAGCCAACCCCAAACGCGTTTATTACCTGTCCATGGAATTTCTTCTTGGGCGCTCGCTGACGAACAACATATCCAACCTCCTGCTTAGCCCGTTGGTTCAGTACGCGGTGAAGGAGAAAGGACTCGATTGGCTCAAGCTAATTGAAGAGGAACCCGACGCCGGCCTCGGCAACGGAGGTCTGGGGCGGCTCGCGGCTTGTTTTCTGGACTCGATGGCCTCAATGGAATTGCCGGCCACAGGCTATGGTCTTCGGTACGAGTACGGTATGTTCAAGCAATCCGTTGAAGATGGATGGCAAAAGGAACATCCAGACAATTGGATCCGCATGGGTGACCCCTGGGAGGTCGTGCGGCCTCCTGAAATGGTGGAAGTGAAGCTAGGATGCTCGTTCAAACTGATCGGGGGCAGCATTCAGGTTCTACCTGGACGGCCATCAACCCTGATCGGTATTCCGTTTGACCGACCTGTCATAGGCTACGGCGGAAAAACGATCAACACGCTCCGGCTGTGGGCCGCCGCTGCGCCGAACTACTTCGATTTCCAGGAATTTGGTACCGGTGATTTTGTGGGAGCCCTGGGGGACACGCTTGAGGCGGAGTCGCTCACTCGCGTGCTGTATCCCGACGACTCAACGACGATTGGGCAAGGACTACGATTCATCCAGGAATACTTCCTGGTGGCCTGCTCACTCGCGGACATCGTCCGGCGGTTCCAACGGTTCAATAAAGATTGGGAGCAACTGCCCGAGAAGGCGGCAATCCAGCTCAATGACACACATCCCTCGTTGGCCGTAGCCGAGCTGATGCGAATTTTGCTGGATGACGCCCAGCTGGGGTGGGACCAGGCGTGGGATTTGACGAAGAAGACGCTCGCTTACACAAATCACACGCTATTGCCGGAAGCGCTTGAGAAGTGGCCTGTCGAGTTGTTCGAGATGTTTATTCCCCGCCATTTGGAGATCATCCACGAGATCAACCGGCGTCTTCTCGACGAGGCTCGACTTCGCTTCCCCGGCGATGACGGTCGCACCGCTCGCATCAGCCTTGTCGAAGAGGGCGGCCAACGCAAAATCCGTATGGCCCATCTGGCAATTGTTGGCTCGCACAGCACGAATGGCGTCGCCGCAATCCACTCCAAACTCTTGCGCACGACCACCGTTAAGGATCTGGCGGAGATGTACCCGGAGCGCTTCAACAACAAGACCAACGGGGTGACGCCAAGGCGGTGGCTGCTGCAAGTCAATCCCAAGCTATCCAGCGCGATTTCCGATGGCATCGGCGAACGATGGATTACCGACCTAAGCGAGCTGACAGCGTTGAGACCACTTGCCGAGGACGTTAGCTTTCGCGACGTGTTTCTCGCGTCAAAGCGCGAAGCGAAAGTGCGGTTTGCCAATTGGCTGAAGTCCGCGTCAGGACAGGACATCGACCCACATACGGTTTTCGACTGCCAGATCAAGCGCATCCATGAGTACAAGCGACAACTGCTGAACGCGTTGCGGATCATAGTCGTCTATAACAGGCTGCGCGCGAATCCCAATCTCGAAGTTGTACCGCGTACGTTTTTCTTTGCGGGGAAGGCTGCGCCAGCCTATCGGCTCGCCAAACTGATCATCAAATTCATCAACAATCTAGCGGCGACGATCGATGGCGACCCCGCTGTGCGCGGCAGGGTCAAAGTCGTTTTTCTGCCCGAGTACAATGTCTCGCTTGCAGAACGCTTGATTCCCGCAAGCGATGTTTCGAACCAAATCTCCACGGCCGGATTTGAAGCGAGCGGAACAAGCAATATGAAGTTCATGATGAATGGAGCCCTGACTGTGGGGACCCGTGATGGCGCGACGATCGAAATGGCCGAGGAAGCCGGTGAAGAGAATTTCTTCCTGTTCGGCCTCACCGCAGAGCAAGTGGAGAACAGCCGCGGCTGGTATAACCCGCACTGGCACTATGATAATGAACCGGAGACACGAGCGGCTCTGGATCTCATTTTCTCCGATTATTTCAGCCGAAATGAACTGGGAATTTTCAGTCCGTTACGCGACACACTTTTGAACGGCGATTACTACATGCACTTGGCGGACCTCACCTCGTATTGCCGGGCACAAGAAGCCGCCGGCGCGTTGTACGCAAAGCCGGGTGAGTGGGCACGCAAAGCTATCCTGAACGTAGCCAGCTCTGGAAAATTCTCAAGCGACCGCAGCATTGCCGAATATGCTCGTGACATCTGGAAGGCAGAACCATGTCCAATACCGTAGAAACACCGTCATCGGGAGCTGCAGCACATCGAAGCTCGCTTTCGCCGCTCGCAGGCAAACCGGCACCTAAGGAGATGCTGGTGGATGTCGCTCGGCTGGAAAGGGACTATTTCGAGCGCCGCCCTGACCTGCAAGATGCCAACCAGCTTGTAAGTTTCGGCACGAGCGGACACCGCGGCTTCCCTTTGCAAGGCACGTTCACGGAAGCCCACATCCTCGCTATTACACAGGCAATTTGCGATTACCGGCGCTCGCAAGGAACCGACGGTCCGCTTTATATGGGCAAGGATACCCACGCGCTGTCCAGTCCCGCACAGCGAACTGCGCTTGAGGTCCTAGCGGCAAACAACGTGGAGACCGTCGTTCAGCAAAACGACGGTGTGACACCTACGCCCGTCATCTCACGCGCCATTCTTGTGTACAACCGCGATCGTAAAGAACATTTGGCTGATGGCATTGTCATTACGCCTTCGCACAACCCACCCGAAGATGGAGGGTTTAAGTACAACCCGCCGAACGGAGGGCCTGCCGATACCGATGTGACGCACTGGGTGGAAACCCGGGCGAACGAATTGCTGCGAGCGGACAATGCGGGGGGAAACGACTGCCTTTCAACAAAGCCATCGCGGCGTCCACTACGCACCAAGAAGACCTGATGTTGCCCTACGTGCGTGATCTCAAGAACGTTGTCGATATGGAGGCCATTCGCAGCGCAAACTTACGGCTTGCCGTGGATCCCCTGGGCGGCGCCGCTCGGCCATATTGGGAGCCGATCAACGCGATTTACGGGCTGGAGATCGCCGTCGTCAATCCCGTTATTGACCCCACCTTCTCGTTTATGACCGTAGACCATGACGGCAAGATCCGCATGGACTGTTCCAGCCCTTATGCGATGGCGGGACTCGTCGGCCTAAAAAACCAATACCAAGTTGCTTTCGCGAACGATCCAGATTCGGACCGACACGGAATTGTCACCCCTTCAGCCGGTCTGATGAACCCAAACCATTACCTCGCAGTCGCGATACGGTACTTGCTCACGCATCGGCCAGGATGGCGGAAGGAAGCAGCAGTGGGCAAGACGCTGGTGAGCAGCAGCATGATCGATAAGGTGGTAAAAAAACTCGGCCGGGATTTGCGCGAAGTGCCCGTGGGCTTCAAGTGGTTCGTACGGGGCCTGTTCGGAGGTTCCTACTGTTTTGGCGGTGAGGAGAGTGCCGGAGCGAGCTTCCTTCGGCTCGATGGAACAGTGTGGACGACCGATAAAGACGGGCCCATCATGGATCTTCTTGCAGCGGAGATTACCGCCCGCACCGGCAAAGATCCAGGTGAGCACTATCGCGAACTGACCGCGCAGTTCGGCACTCCCTACTACACGCGCATCGACGCTCCGGCCTCCTTCGAGCAGAAGAGCAAATTGCAAAACCTCTCGCCAGATTCAGTGAAAGAGTCGGATCTCGTAGGAGACCTAATTACAGCCAAGCTGACGCGGGCACCCGGCAATCATGCCCCCATCGGGGGCTTAAAAGTGGTGTCGCAAAGCGGTTGGTTCGCTGCCCGGCCATCAGGTACAGAGAGCATCTACAAAATTTATGCGGAGAGCTTCAAGAGCTTGGCCCATCTGAACTCCATCGTGGCCGAGGCTCAGGAGATGGTGAACAACGCATTGCGTTCATCAGCAGTGGGTCGGCCATGATGGGAATAGTTCCACCCTTTCCGTCCGAATACCGCAGTTCCGGCATACTGCTCCATGTTACGTCTCTGCCATCGCCATATGGGATCGGCGATCTTGGGCCGTCTGCGTTTTCCTGGGTCGACCAACTCCACGGCGCTGGGCAAGGCTGGTGGCAGGCGTTGCCACTTGGGCCGACCGGTTACGGAAATTCACCTTACCAATCATTGTCTTCGTTTGCGGGCAATGGCCTGCTGATCAGCCCTCAAGGGCTCATTTCAGACGGACTGCTCAATGCGAGTGACAGCGCGTCACGGTTCCCATCAGATCTGGTCGGCTACGATTCTGTTATTCCTTTCAAAGAGAGGTTGCTCGAAAGGGCATGGACGAGATTCATTTCCGGTCAGCGCAGCGATCTTCGCCCTGCTTATAACGAATTTTGCGCAACACAGGAAACCTGGCTGGAAGACTATGCCCTCTTTCGGGCGCTAAAGAACAAGTTTGGCGGCTCCTATTACCTCGAGTGGCCAGAGGAATTGGTCCAGCGAAAGCCTGCAGCTTTAGCGAAGGCACGGCGAGAGCTGGCCACTGAAATTGATCGGTATCGCCTGGAACAATTTCTGCTGTTGCGGCAAGCAGATCAGCTCAGGGAATACGGCCATGCCAAGGGCCTGAGCCTGATTGGCGATCTACCATTCTTTGTTTCACCAGATTCCAGCGATGTTTGGGCAAATCCGGAGTTATTCCTGCTGGATGAGCAGCGACGACCGCGCTTTGTTGCAGGAGTTCCTCCTGACTATTTCAGCGAGCAGGGACAGTTGTGGGGCAATCCTGTCTACAACTGGGATGCGCTCCGTTCCACAGGCTATCAATGGTGTATTGACCGGCTTCGTGCGCTCCTAGCTCATGTAGATGTGATTCGGCTGGATCACTTCCGGGGTTTCGCAGCTGCCTGGCACGTGCCAGCCGGAGCCAAAACAGCGCAGTCCGGCGAATGGGTGCCGGGACCAGGCGCGGGTTTTTTCCAGGCGGTGCAAAGTGAGTTGAGTGACCTGCCGTTCATCGCCGAGGATCTGGGGATAATCACGCCGGATGTAGTGGCGCTGCGTGATCAATTTCAAGTGCCGGGGACGCGGGTGCTGCAATTCGCCTTTGACGGCCACGCCGACAATCCATATCTTCCCCACAACTTTGTCACCAACGCGGTTGCGTACACCGGCACGCATGACAATCCGCCAACTCGCGAATGGTACGAACAATTGCCCGATTCGCAGAAACAAACTTTGTGGAGCTACCTTAAGCGCCGGCTCGTGAATAGTGCGGAAGCTGCACCAGCCTTGATCGAACTGACATACTCGTCCGTGGCAGCTTTGACGGTTGTGCCCTTACAGGACCTTCTTGATCTCGGCGTTGGAAGTCGGATGAACGTGCCCGGTCGTTTGGGCGGAAACTGGCGCTGGCGCGTTACCGAGGAGAAGTTGTCGACAACCGCTTTCCAATGGTTGCGCGACTTAACCGAGAAATCGAACCGTTGTGCGAGCGGAGGGCAAGCGCTCGCGGCCAAGGCGAGTAGTTCCGGGCACGAATGTTTACCATGCTGATCAAACAGAATTCAGGAAACGTGAAGAACCGGATCGACGAAGCAGTCGCTGACAACAACCGCACATCCGATGTGGCAGCGCCGGCAGTGTCAGTCTCCAAACGTCCCAGATGGGCACAAACAGAAGGAACTCCGTTACCGCTGGGTGCCACGTGGATAGAAGAAGAGCAGGCGTTCAACTTTTCCGTGTATGCCGAATATGCTGAGAGTGTGACTCTGCTGTTCTATTCTGCTAACGACTTTGCAAATCCAGTCCTGACGTTCCAGTTCGATTACATTCGCAACAAGTCGGGACGAATCTGGCACTGCAGACTGCCCTTCGATGAAATGCGAGGTGCTCGTTATTATGCCTACTCGGTCTCGGGGCAGGTTATTTCTGAACTTCACATTTTCGATCCTCAGAAAATTTTGGCCGATCCCTATGCCCAATGTGTTTTCTTTCCGCCAGAGTTTGACCGCAAGCTGGCCACGGTGCCCGGCCCCAATGCCGGTAAAGCGCCGCTGGGAGTGCTGACCGGGCATGCTGGCGACTTCGATTGGTCCGGAGATGTTGCACCTCGCCCCGAATCCGAAGCAATCATCTACGAGCTCCATGTAAGGGGCTACACGAAAAACCCGAATTCTGGGGTACATCCTTCGCGTGCCGGCACCTACTCCGGACTGGTGAACAAGATTCCGTATTTGAAGGAGCTCGGGATAACGGTTGTCGAATTGATGCCTGTATTTCAGCGCGACCCGCACGAAGGGGATTATTGGGGTTACATGCCTTTGAACTTTTTCTCGCCGCATGCCCAGTATGCGTGTACGCGCAATGACGATGGGCAGCATCTCGAATTCAAAGAAATGGTCAAGGCTCTTCACAAAGCAGGAATCGCCGTAGTGCTCGACGTTGTATATAACCACACATGTGAGGGCGACCATCGTGGCCCCATCTACAGTTTCAAAGGTTTTGATGGCGCAGGTTATTACATGCCATCCTCCGAACCCGGTAACCCTTACGCGAATTATTCGGGCACGGGTAATACCCTGAACTTCAGCCAGCCGCACGTGCGTAAACTGGTCATGGACAGCCTGCGGTATTGGAAAAACGAGATGCACATTGATGGGTTCCGCTTCGACCTGGCATCCGTGTTTAGCCGTAATGCCGATGGATCGCTCAATTGGGGAGACGCTCCAATTTTCAGCGAAATCGCGGCCGATCCGGAATTGGGCCTATTGAAGTTGATCGCAGAACCCTGGGACACCGGCGCGTATCAACTCGGACGCGGATTTCCGGGGCTGACCTGGCTTCAATGGAACGCGCGGTTTCGTGATGAGGTTCGCCGTTTTGTCAGGGGCGATGCCGGTATGATCCAGGACCTCATGCGTCGCATTTATGGCAGTGACGATCTGTTTCCAGATAGCCGCGCCGATGCCTATCATGCCTACCAAACCGTGAACTTCATCGATGCCCATGACGGTTTCACGTTGTACGATCTGGTTTCCTATAATCAGAAAAGAAACTGGAAAAACGGCCAGAACAATCGGGATGGAATGGACGAGAATTTCAGTTGGAATTGTGGACACGAAGGAGACGAGGGCGTTCCCGAAGCGGTTCTGGCACTGCGCCGGAAACAGGTTAAGAACTTCTGCTGTCTGCTCCTGCTGTCGAATGGCATCCCGATGTTCCGGTCGGGCGATGAGTTCCTGAACACGCAATTTGGCAACAACAATCCGTATAACCAGGACAACGAAATCGGTTGGCTGGACTGGAGCCAGCTCCAGGCGAATCAAGACATTTTTCGTTTCTTCAAAAGGATGATTGCGTTCCGGAAGTCTCATCCTTCTCTCTGTCGCAGCAGGTTCTGGCGCGAAGACGTCTCTTGGTACGGCACTGGTCCTGCAGTCGATTTGTCTCCGGATTCGCGCAGCGTGGCGTTCTGTCTGCATGGCGCGTCTCAGGCGGACGACAATATCTACGTAATGATTAATGCTTACTGGGAGGCACTGCAATTCCAAATTCAGGAGGGTGCGCCCCAGGATTGGGTAAGGATTGTGGACACGGCTTTGCCGGCTCCCGACGATTTCTCGGAGGTCGGTTTGCCAATAGAGCAGTCGATATACCAAGTGGCCCCGCGGTCCATTGTTGTCCTGGTTCGACCTAAAAGAACTGGCTAGACTACGTTTCGATCCTTTCAATGCACCTGACAATCTGCTCAGGCTTTTCCGCCACAGAATTCTGGTCCAGCCGGCTCCCCCAAGCTCCCTCCTTGGCTACTGGCACGAACCGTCATCCACAAATTGATTCGATGACGCCATCGATGCCAGCGACTGCCAACACGTCAATAGTTTCTGCTCCAAAGGGTCACTGCTCAGGGAGTCGGGCGCAAGATAGTCTCTACTCACGGTGATTTTCAGATATTTGTCCGTCAAGGCGTTCATAGTATTGAATTCGTTGGTCAGTAGCGGAAACGCCTTCTGATCCAGGTCCCTGCTTACCGCCACTTGGGTCTGCGCCAGGCTGGATCGAATTTGCCGCCTGTAGTTCCCGAACCATGTGTCGGACAAGGGATACCCTCGCTCAATAGCATTCTTCAACGCAGCGTGCCATTCAAGAATCTCCTTCATGGTCTCAATCCCCGCTGTGAGGAATGGCTTAGAAAGACCGGCCGCTGGCGGGGGCGCCGACTGCACCGCTTGCGATGACGTATCGCCGCTCCCGGGCAGTGTCAGGATGATCTGATTCCCTACGAAGCGCAGCGATCCGCCCGTGATCCGGGCTAGTTCGTCCACTTCCACATAGTTTTTCCCCTGTACCTGAATCACTCTTGTCGGTCCCTGTGGCCCCTCGATTAGGAGCGAACTCGTCTCCTGAGCCAACAGGACCAGCAACGGCAGCAGCAGGATCGTCGCCAGCATCACCGATATTTGAATCGCGTTTCGACGCATATCTCATTTTCCTTTATGACGGCCCGCGATGTGCCGATGTCCTGCTCCTAGCATGGCAGGTCGCGTGCCGTTTCGTTGAGCCGCCGGTACGAACCGCAACTAGAGTGCCAAAGGAAATAGATCAGATACACGAGCTTTCGAGACGCTGCCGCGATTCCGGTGCCCGAATGCGGGCAGCGCTTGACGCGGAATCGGCTATCGTGACCGGTTACATCCTATGATCTATGTTTCAAACCAATAATTTAGAAGCACTCCTTTCACGTTCAAGCTTGGCCATACCGATGCAAGGTAAATGTGAAGGGTCCAGCCCGGCACTCTCATTCGACGTTTTCGTGATCGAGGTTCTGGTCTTACTTCGCACTACTAAAGGAGCGGGACGTACGAGCGCGGGCCACGGGTAAGGAGTCCGAGCCGTGATGAGCGGGCGCAACTCTGGTCGAATCACATCGGGCCAAAGAGCTGTTGGCAGGGGGTTTCGTGTCCAAGTTCCGGTTCGTAATTCGGATCTCGCTTCGATTCTTTGCGGCCCTGGTGGGCCTTGGGCTACTAGGCTACTTGCTTTTTCGAACCGGCCCGGGGATCGTTTGGAAACAACTCCGGGCGGTCGGCTGGGGCCTAGTTCTGATCATCATTCTGGGAGGGTTCTCTCAGTTGGTCAAGGCATGGGCCTGGCGAAAGGCGTTCAGGGGCGACATTAGTCGGTTGTCGTGGTCACGCAGTTTTGGAGCGCAGCTGGTCTCCGACGCGGCCGGACAGCTCGGTGTTGCCGGGAAGCTGCTTGGGGAGGGGATCCGCGTATCGCTAACGAGTTCTGTAGTGGCGCTGCCAGGTGCAATATCGGCCTGCGCCATTGATGGGGGACTGCATACCTTGACCGCCGCAGCCGTTACTGTATCGGGAATCGCGGCCACTTTACTGATTGCCCCTCTTTCTGGTGTGTGGCGAGTCTATGCATCGGTGCTCAGTGGCGTGCTTGTAGCAGTGGTGATCCTGGCGTCGGTGGCCGTCGCAAACCGCTGGCGGTTGATGGGGAACACGGCCCGAGCGATTGGGCGATTGCCTCGCCTTCAGAACTGGGTCAGCGGCAAACAGTCGATCATTGATTCAGCCGAACACAACCTCCTCACCTTTTATCACGAAGCGCCTGCCGCATTCTGGGCAAGCCTTAGCCTTAATCTCCTATGGCACGGGCTGGCAATCTTGGAGGTCTATCTCATTCTGGTGTTTATGGGAGCCAGGATCGCCGTGGCCGGCGCGTTTGTGTTCGAAGGCCTGACAAAGGTGATCAACCTCGTGGGCGCGCTTAATCCTGGCAACTTCGGGACCTACGAAGGTGGGAACATGCTTATTGCAAACATGTTCGGTGTGGCGGGCACTGCTGGATTGACGTTGGCATTGTGCCGACGTGTGCGCGCCGTCTTCTGGGCAGGAGTAGGGGCCATGTGCATGATAGTGATGAAGAGGGCCGAGTGGGCAAAGCAAAATAGGTGAAGGCCCATGAGAAGAATCTGTTTTTGCATCACGCTTCCAGTTGTATTGCTGCTGTTGGCTATTGTGATCAAGGCAGACACTCCGGACGAGCCATATAAGTTTTTCCGCGAGTCTGTTGGATTGAATGAGGAGCAGATAGCTGCGATCCGCTCGGGGAAGGCGGTTGCCAAGGTCATAGAGTCGCGTACCCCTGATGAAGTGTACGTCTTCGGATCGGTGTACGTAGAGGCGACTCCAGAGAACTACCTGAAGCTTGCGTCTGACATCGACGCGCTACGCAAGCTCTCCAGCTATCTCGCAATCCAAAGTTTCAGCGATTCGCCGCAGCTTTCCGACCTTGAGGGCTTCACCCTGGAAGAGCAAGACATTACGGAGCTGAAGAACTGCAAGACAGGGCATTGCCAGGTACAACTGCCAACTGAGGCGATAGAAGAGTTTCAGCAGTCGATCAACTGGTCCGCTCCTGATGTTGCCGACAGGGTGAATCGCCTGGCCCAGCGACTGGCAGTGCAGGCGCTCATTGCGTACATGCAAGGGGGCAACACCGTCCTAGTACTACTGTGTCATAAAATGACACAGTCCCTACATTTGTAGAGCAGGATTCCATTTCCGGCTGATAGTCTGGGCGCATGAGCGCCTCTTCTTCGGCGCCAGGCGCGCAACACCAACGCTTTGCGGCTTATCTCGACAGCCTGGCGCAGGCCGCAGGGCACCTGGATCGAGCTGTGCCGCTCGAATCGTACTGCACGGGTCTACTACTTCCCGGCGAACGCAAAAGCGTCGAGCCCATGGCAGCGCGGTTGGCTCCGGATGATGTGCAGCGCATGCACCAGTCGCTCCATCATTTCGTAGCCAATGCACCGTGGAGTGACGAAGCCTTACTCGAGAGAGTGCGCCACTTTGTCTTGCCGGTGATGAAACGAAATGGATCGGTGGTGGCCTGGATTGTGGATGATACCGGCTTGGTCAAGAAAGGAACTCATTCGGTTGGGGTGGCGCGGCAATACTGCGGACAGGTGGGCAAGCAAGAAAATTGCCGGGTGGCCGTGAGTTTATCGGTGACCACCGAACAGGCCAGTCTCCCGATCGCGTGGCGTCTGTACTTGCCAGAGATTTGGGCTAAGGATCGTAAACGGCGCAAGGAAACGGGCATTCCAGAAGAGATCTCGTTTGCCACCAAGCCGACGATCGCACTCCAGCAAAATCGCAAAGCGGTACAAGAGGAAGTCACACGGGCGCCCGTGTTGGCCGATGCCGCCTATGGTAACGATAGTCAGTTTCGAGAAGGGCTCAGCGAATTGCGTTTAACGTATGTCGTCGGTGTTCAGGGATCCATGACCGTCTGGAGGCCTGGAGAAGCTCCCTTGTCGGCAAAGCGGTGGAAGGGGCTGGGACGGCCACCGACACTACTGCGCCGGGATAAACAACATCAGCCCATTTCCGTGAAACAACTGGCGGAGTCGTTGGCGGGAAGCGCTTGGGAAAATGCTTCCTGGCGCGAGGGAACCAAGCAGAGACTGCGCTCACGCTTTGCAGCTTTGCGGGTCCGAGTTGCGCATCGAGATTATTGGCGAAGCGAAATGCATCGAGAAGAGTGGCTGTTGATCGAATGGCCCACGGGAGAGAGCGAAGCAACGAAGTACTGGCTTTCTACCCTCCCGGCCGATACCCAACTCGTGGACCTAGTGAAACTAGCCAAGCATCGCTGGATCATTGAGCGAGACTATGAAGAGCTGAAGCAAGAACTGGGATTAGGCCACTACGAAGGTCGCGGCTGGCGCGGATTTCATCATCACGGCACGCTGTGTATCGCCGCATACGGCTTCCTGGTAGCGGAGAGAAGCCGTTTTTCCCCCTCGGCGCGAGCCGGTCAACTGGACCTACGCACCCAGAAAATTCCGCCCGACTTCCGGCCTCGCGGCTCGTCGCGTTCGCGCCGAGCGGCATAATCCGCACTCGATCGCTACACTCCGGATCAGGCTTGCCAGATTTCTACTCAAACAGCTTCCTTGCTGTCCAGTTTGTTGCGTCCCTCGTTTATGACACAGTAGTACTAGGGGGGCCTATCGTGACAAGAAGCACCCGGCGGCTGTGGCGGAAACCTTCGCTTCGTTGGTAGGACGATTCGAGGCGCTTCCAGTCTACCTGCCGGAACTCAACGAGTATCTGCTCGAATATCCGAAGGCGAAATCGGACAACGTGCAGGCCGGATTCTATTGGGAGAAGGTTAATTTCGGATTGAAGCCGACTTTCAGGATCGTACAGAAGATCGTCTATCGGGAGCGATTGGAAAAGAGCCTGCCTGCGCAGTGGCTGACAAACAGATCTACGCAAGCCACTACTTCGAAACGGCGCTCGATCTAACCGTCTGCGTCAAAGATACGCAACGCCCGGGCTTTTACATCATTACCGTCAAAGGGTCGAAACAGGCCGGGCTTACCGGATTGAAAGGGAGCATCGTGCGCCAGGTGGCCGTAGACAAGACCCGTTCTTCACTCGAGCGGGTCCTCGTCACGATAAAACACAAGCTGGAATCGCAGCAGTCGCCGGGTGAGTGACGACATTCCCTGATTGCCGGAGCGCAGACGTTCTGTATAACGGAAGAACTCGAGCCGTAGTTGGCGCCTGACAATTCGCAGGCGGTCATGATAAGCAAGGCGAGCATGCGCTTAAAGGTTCTCATCTGACAATTCAGACCAAGCGCTTTCCGCCACATTGTTCGTGGCGCATCCTGTCCATAGCACGGAGTAGCCTGCAGCCCGGCGTCTACTGGGCTGCCCGCCAATCGATGCCGTGCCTTGCTCGTAGTCCTTCGTTGGCCGAACGGAGAGACGCCCTGTTCCGCATTGGCTGGCAGCGTTTGTGGCGTGAGAAGCGTAGCATGCGTACATCCGAAGTCCAATCTGGAATTTGCGCGGCTGAGACGTGATCCACGATGCGGACGCTCAGTTCTGCGGTGCTACTCTCACGTGTATGCCGAGAAAAGGCAGTCTGGGGTTGAGACTTGGCTGACCCGAGTGCGAAGCTCCGCATCTTGCATCGTTTGTGACGCTAATCACGGACACACAGTTGAGGGTATGGTAGGGCTTACGTGTCAAAGCTGAGGGTAGTAGAGCAGCCAGGCCATGAGGAGCACCGAAGATCGATATCGAACTTTGCTGGATGCGCCCAGCGCTGTGGCCGATCAGCCCACGATCAAAGCTGTGCTGCACAGCCTGCGTGACGTTCTGTCCAGCACTTGTGACATCCATGGAGCCCACCTCTGGATCCTGGACGGTGGCGGAAAAAGTTTGCATGTATTGGAGTTCGATCGAGAAGCGGACGCGCCCGCGATCAAGACTGGTACCGGAATTTCGTGCATTGGTGCGGCGGCGCAAGTGCTTGAGGAACAGAAACCAGTCTTCCTGCCGGACGTATCGCACGAAATGTTGAAACATCCCGAGCTGGCTCCATTTGCATCCGAGAGTGTCGGACGAAGCACCTATGTGTTTCCCGTGTCTACCTCCCATCAACGATATGGAATTCTTGTAGTGACAAAGGAGCGGGGGCAGGAATTCTCCCCCGAGGATGTCGAACTTCTCCGTTCTCTGGCGTCGCACGTTGCGGTCGCGCTCGAGTGCGCTCTCTCAAGGGACAGCGCAGAGCTATACCAGCGACAAGTCGTGAAAGAGCGGGATCGGCTTAGGCTGTTGCTGGAGATCAACAATCACATCGTTTCCAAGCTGGACATTAACGAATTGTTCCGGTCGGCATCGGCATCCCTCCGGACTTATTTTCGAAACGACTTCGCCGGATTTTGGTTGATCGATAAACAATCGAACCTGCTTCAATGCGTCCTATTGGATTTCCCCAGCGGCAAAGGTTCCTTGACCGCTGTCCTTAAGTCTGAACTTAACGACACTGATCACGAAAAGCTGCGTGCCCACGTCCCTGAACTGCTGTCGGTCGAAGAATTTGAGAGGCTTCCCGCGGGAATCGTTGAAAAGCTCAAAGCGGAGTCCATCGCCTCGATGGCGATCGCCCCAATGGTAACCGCAGGCGGCCCTCTAGGTTTGATAACGATGGGCAGCCGCCGGCTGAACAACTTCGGACAAGAGGACCTGGACCTCTTGTCACAAATCAGCAATCAGATTGCGCTCGCGGTTGACAACGCGATTGCGTATGGACGCGTCACGGAAGCCAGGGATCGCCTTGAGGAAGAGCGTTTATACCTCGAATCGGAAATCAAGTCCGAGTACAACTTCGGAGACATCGTCGGCAAGAGTGCCGCCCTCCGCAAAGTGCTGGACCAGCTTGCGATTGTCGCCCCCACCCAATCAACCGTGCTCCTGCACGGCGAGACCGGGACTGGCAAAGAACTGTTTGCCCGGGCGATTCATAACCATAGCCCGCGTCGCGAGCGCACTTTCGTTCGACTCAACTGTGCCGCCATACCTTCCGGGCTAGTGGAAAGCGAATTGTTTGGGCATGAAAAGGGCGCCTTCACGGGCGCCCTGGTGCAAAAGAAAGGCCGGTTCGAGCTGGCGGATCACGGCACTCTCTTTCTAGATGAAATTGGGGATATCAGTCTCGAGCTGCAGCCAAAGCTGTTGCGCGCTCTGCAGGAACATGAATTTGAGCGACTGGGGAGTACGAAAACCATTCGCGTGGACGTTCGGCTGATTGCCGCAACCCACCGCGATCTGCAGGCGATGATTCGTAACAACCAGTTCCGCGAAGACCTTTTTTACAGACTGAATGTATGCCCCATTGAAATTCCGCCACTTCGCGAAAGGCGCGAGGACATTCCGCTCTTGGTGCACTATTTTGTTTTGCGCCACTCCCGGCAAATGCAAAAGCGGGTCAGATCCGTTCCGAAGCAGGCCATGGAGGCGTTGGTGAACGCCGATTGGCCTGGCAACATTCGGCAACTGGAGAACTTCATCGAGCGTTGCGTGATCTTCACGCAAGGGGACGAATTGAATGTCCTATGTGCAGAACTGAAGAAGCCATCCCTCCGCTCCGTTGCCTCCGCCGCGCCAAGTTTCGAACAAGCCGAGCGGCAAGCCATTATCGATGCTTTGACAGCCGCCTCCGGAAGAATAGCCGGCAAGGGTGGAGCGGCAGAGCGCCTCGGACTTAAACGAACAACACTCCAAAACAAGATGAACAAGCTGAACATCAGTCGTGCTGAGTATTCCGCGTGACAATCCGCTATGCGCAGTCTAATTTCGAGAAGTGATGCGGCGGGTATCTGGCATGACATCTGTGATATTTGCCCAAAGCATCTCAAGATTAAACGGACGGCCTTGCAAATGAAACCTGCGCTGGCGCTCATTACGATCAGCTTGCTCAGCTTTCTTCTGGGGTCTACTCCCGTCCTGGCGCTCGACCCGTCGCTCGATGTCAGCCAGTACGGGCATACGGCGTGGACAGCCCGAGACGGGGTCTCCGTGGGCGCGATCTTCGCGATGGCCCAAACACCCGATGGGTATCTGTGGCTCGGCACCGAATTCGGTTTATTCCGCTTCGATGGACTCCGCGCTGTCCCCTGGCAACCACCGGCGGGGCCGCAACTTCCCAATGCGCCTTACGCTCTGCTCGTGACGCGCGACGGAACGCTTTGGATTGGCACTTTTGCCGGACTTGTGAGCTGGAATGGCAACAAGCTGAGCGAGTATCCGGAGGTTGGCCCAGCCTTTGTGACATCGCTGCTTGAAGACCGCGAGGGAACAGTGTGGGCCGGCATTCTGGCCGGCTCATCGGAAAGTCCGGCAGGTCGGCTGTGCGCAATCCGCAGCGGCCGCGCGGAATGTTACCTGCAGGACGGCGCCTTCGGCACATTCGTTTGGAGTTTGTTTGAGGACGGCTCCGGCGAACTGTGGGCGGCTGCGGAATCCGGGTTATGGCGATGGAAGCCCGGTGCTCCTACGCGATATGCCTTGGCCGGAGTACGGATCGATGACCTCAGCAAAACGGACGAAGGACGGGTGTTAATCGCCATTCGTGAACGCGGGCTTAAGCAGCTCTTGGGTGACAAACTGGCGACCTACCCGATTCGCAGTGCAAGCGATCCAAACGTGCTGCTTTCGGATCGGGATGTCGATTCCAATAAACTGCTGCGTGACCGCGATGGAGGTATCTGGATCGGAACCCACGACCGGGGCATCATCCATCTACATCAGGGCCGGACAGACGTATTTACAACGTCAGATGGTCTCTCAGGCAACATTATTTGTAGTCTTTTCGAGGACCACGAAGGCAATGTCTGGGTGGGGACCACTCGAGGAATCGACCGCTTTCGAGAGCTTCCGGTCAGTGCAACTTCTATCAAACGGAGTCTATCAGATACTAACTCGTTGGTAGCAGCCACAGATGGGAGCATTTGGGTAGCCACGCACGATGGCTTGATCAGGTCGAAGAATGAGCAGATCACCACGTTCCGCAAGGCGGATGGGCTGCCAGATGACACGGTGCAGTCACTGTTTTGCGATCATCGCGGGCGCATTTGGGCTTTCACGGGGCACGGACTTGCATATTTCGGAGACGGCAGATTTGTGGCCGTAGATGGCATACCTAGCACAGAAGTCTATTCCATCGCAGGCGACGAGGCCGACAACCTCTGGCTTTCCGGAAATCGAGGTCTCACGCACTTGCTCAAGGGCCGGTTGGTTGAACACTTTCCCTGGTCAGCTCTGGGACGTAGCCAACAAGCGAAGGTGGTTCTCTGTGATCATGGTGGAGTTTGGCTTTCATTCTGGACAGATGGGGGCGTGATGTATTTCAAGGATGGTCAAGTCCGCGCGTCGTACACCGTCGCTGAGGGCTTGGGTAAGGGCCATGTCCCTGGTCTGCGAATCGATAGGGAAGGGGCCGTGTGGGCTGGAACTGAGGGGGGCTTTAGCCGCATCAAAGACGGCCGAATTGCTACGCTCACTACGAAGAACGGCTTGCCCTGCGACACCATTCATTGGTCGATCGAAGACGACGACGGTGCGTTGTGGTTGTACACGGTCTGTGGTCTAGTACGCATCACGCGGAACGAATTGGAAGTGTGGATCGCCAATCCGTCGCGCCGGATTCAAACGACGGTTTGGGACGCAGCGGACGGTGTGAGGCTTAGCGCGGCTCCGCTCTACTTCGGTCCTCCTGTCGCGAAGGCCAGCGACGGTAAGCTGTGGTTCCATACGGGAGAAGGTATTCAACTCGTCGATCCTCATCACGTGGCTTTCAACAAAGTTCCGCCGCCCGTATACATCGAACAGATTGTGGCCGACAACAAGATCTACTGGCAGAACTTACCCGGGAAAGTTTCGAGCATGCATCTGCCAGCGCTAACTCGCGATGTTCAGATCGACTACTCTGCTCTCAGCCTGGCGGCGCCGGAAAAGGTTCATTTCAAATACATGCTGGAGGGCCAGGATCGGGACTGGAGGGAAGTGGTCAACGACCGCCAGGCGCAGTACACGAACCTTGCTGCCCGCCGTTACCGCTTTCGCGTGATCGCGAGCAACAACAGCGGAGTCTGGAACGAGCAGGGCGATACGCTGGAGTTCTCCGTTTTGCCGGCGTACTACCAGACGCCTTGGTTTCGTGCTCTGTGTGCGGCCGGCGTTATAGCGTTGTTCTGGGCGCTCTACCTGTTGCGCGTCCGGAGATTGCATCATGAGTTCGACATGACGCTGGAGGCGCGCGTCGGCGAACGCACGCGTATTGCCCGCGATCTCCACGACACACTTCTGCAAAGTTTCCACGGGCTGGTGTTCCGCTTCCAGGCGGCTCGCAACATGCTGCCGAATCGCCCCGAGGAAGCAACTCAGGCTTTGGATGGCGCATTAATTCGGGCCGAGCAGGCACTGGACGAAAGCCGGCACTCGATTCAAGGGTTACGTCCCAGCCTGTCCGCTGAAAACGACCTCGATCAAATGTTGATAACAACCGGTCAGGAACTAGCTTCCTCCAACCACGCCGAGGACGGCTCACCCCGCTTCGAGGTGATCGTGGAAGGCGAGCGCCGAGGCCTTCTTCCGATGATCAAGGATGAAATCGGTCGAATCGCGCAAGAACTGCTCCGAAATGCGTTCCGGCACGCACGCGCACATGAGATTGAAGTGGAGATACGTTATGAAAGCGACGTTTTCCGCCTGATTGTGCGGGATGATGGAAAGGGTATGGACCCGCAGATAGTAAAAGATGGTGGGCGCGCCGGGCACTGGGGGCTACCAGGTGTTCAGGAACGGGCACGTGGAATTGGATCTCGATTGGAATTTTGGAGCGAAGCCGGAGCTGGTACAGAAATTCGATTGACGCTCCCTGCGGCTATGGCTTACGAAAGGCCGCGGAATCGCGATCGATTTAATCTGTTCGGCAAACGGAGGATTCATGAGCACAAGTCCTAGTTTGATTCGAGTCCTCACCGTTGATGATCATGCCCTCCTGCGCGAAGGGATCGCGGCCCTGGTCAATGCTGAGCCAGACATGCAGCTGGTAGCAGAGGCGTCCGACGGAGAGGAAGCCATCAAACAATTTCGACGGCACCGTCCGGACGTGACTCTGATGGATATTCAAATGCCGAATTTGAATGGTACCGAAGCAATCGACCGCATCAGGAACGAATTCCCGAACGCCAAGATCATAGTCTTATCGACTTATTCCGGGGATGTTCAGGTCCTTCGCGCCATCAAAGCGGGTGCTCGGGGATACATCCTGAAGGGACACGTACGCAGAGAACTGTTGGACGCGATCCGGAGTGTCCATGCCGGACACAAGCGAATACCGCCCGAAATCGCGGCGGAGCTGGCTGAGCACGCTGCTGATGATGAGCTGAGCTCGCGCGAAATTGATGTGCTTCGTTTGATTGCTGCTGGCAATGGCAACAAGCAAATCGCCGACAAGCTCTCCATCGGGGAAACGACCGTCAAGAGCCACATCAGCAGCATTCTCTCGAAGCTGGGCGCCAACGATCGGACCCATGCTGTGACCATTGGACTGCAGCGCGGGATCATCGAACTAGGCATCCCTCAAAAGTATGACTCGTAAGTCCTCCTTTATACCGTTTCGACGCCTTCCAGGTATCCACTAGCATAAGACCAGCAACGGAGAATACTTTGCAACGTCTGTTTTCCACATTCGCGGAGGGCTGGCCCGGCTTTGGTCTTTTGCTTCAACGCGTCCTGACGAGCGGGATTCTGCTTTATTTCGCGGGCGCCCATCTCCCGGAAAGCAGCGGCTTGGCGCCGACCCTTCCACATCTGATGGCGGCTGTCGCCGGAGTGCTTCTGCTCTTTGGCCTCTGGACACCATTAGCAGGAAGCGCGATCGCCATTGTCGAGGTCTGGATATTCTTGGCGCGGTCAGGGAACCCCATGATCGCCATCATGCTAGTTAGCTTAGGTGCCACCGTCGCGATGATCGGCCCCGGAGTTTGGTCGATCGATGCCCAACTCTACGGACGGAAGCACATCGAACCTTCAAGGCAATAAGATAAATCCTCCAAAAGTACGAATGCTCCCTCCCCGGGAAGAACAAGCCTGCGCCTGTAACATACGACTAGACCACAATTGTCCGATCTGCCGTTGTAATCAGACCGAGGTCATCGCAAACTCACCGCAGACTCCCATTATGAGAAACATGATCATGATGCAAGCCTGAAGATTAGGGAGGAAATTATGGGCGCGACTGTTGCTTTCACGGACCTCGGAGGCCTCGCAGGAACAAGCTTTCCCGAATTGGGCGAGCTGGAAAACGAACGCCTTTACCTTGAATCGGAAATTTGCTCCGAGTACAACTTCGAGGCCATCGTCGGCAAGAGTTCCGCGCTGCGCAAAGTGCTGGACCAGGTTGCGATTGTCGCCCCCACCCAATCAACCGTGCTCCTGCACGGCGAAACCGGCACCGGCAAGGAACTCGTTGCCCGGGCCATTCATAACCTCAGTCCGCGTCGTGAGCGCAGTTTCGTTCGATTGAACTGTGCAGCCATACCTTCCGGGTTGGTGGAAAGCGAATTGTTTGGGCATGAAAAGGGCGCTTTCACGGGCGCACTGATGCAGAAACAAGGCCGTTTCGAGATTGCCGATCGCGGCACTCTCTTTCTAGATGAAATTGGCGATATCAGCTTGGAGCTGCAACCAAAGCTACTACGCGCCCTACAGGAACGAGAATTTGAACGCCTCGGGAGCGCGAAAACGATTCGTGTGGACGTCCGCCTGATTGCCGCTACGCACCGCAATCTGCAGGACATGATCCGCAAAAACCAGTTTCGCGAAGACCTTTTTTATCGATTGAATGTTTTTCCGATTGAGATCCCTCCGCTTCGCGAAAGGCGGGAGGACATTCCGCTCCTGGTGCACTATTTTGTTTTGCACCACTCGCGTCAAATGCAAAAGCGCATTAAGTCCGTTCCGAAGCAGGCGATGGAGGCGCTGGTGAATGCCGATTGGCCGGGTAACATTCGCGAACTGGAAAACTTCATCGAGCGCTGCGTGATTTTCACCCAAGGGGACGAATTGAGTGTCCCACGCGCAGAGCTGAGGCGCTCCGCTGCTTCAGCCACATCAACTTTCGAAGACGCTGAGCGGCAGGTCATCATCCAAGCTTTGAGAGCCGCCTCGGGGAGAATAGCCGGACAAGGCGGAGCCGCAGAGCGCCTCGGACTGAAGCGAACAACCCTCCAGAACAAGATGTACAAGCTGAACATCAGTCGCGCTTGCTGTGCCGTGTAAGTGTTTGCGCACAGCTCGCGCTACGCGAGGCATCTATTGACGATTTGAATGGTGATGGGGGAAAGGCAATGAGCACAGAAACCAGAATGGCAATTGAGCAATCAACGCCAATGCCGCAGCTTTTCGAGAGCGGCGTCAGTGGGCGTTATGAAACCAAGGTTTTCTCGCTTTGGGATCGGCAAGCGTGGGCCGAAGTCGCTCACGCTTTCACGTATGAAATTGCTTGGGTACCGGAACGGCAGTGCTGGCGGACTTTTCTATGCTCCGTCAGCAAGCTCGCCTGAAGAGTTTGGAAGAGGAGGACGTTATGGCAACAGCAACGCAATCGACCCTCATACAAGAATTGGACACGAAGAAGCGGAGTTCCACCTCGCGACATTTTGAAGATGCGCTGCGGCAAAAAATCGTCGGGCAGGACGAAGCCGTCGAAGCACTTGTCGAGCTGTATCAGGTGTTTTGTGCTGGGCTTCATTCTCCAGGTCGTCCCGTCGGAAACCTGCTGTTTCTGGGACCGACCGGCTCCGGCAAGACGCGCATTGTCGAGGCCGCCACGGAGATTCTGTTCGGCGATAGCCGAGCGCTGATCAAAGTGGATTGCGCGGAATTTCAGCACTCGCATGAGATCGCAAAATTGATTGGCAGTCCTCCAGGCTATCTTGGTCACCGTGAGACCCATCCACTGATAACCCAGGAAGCGCTGGCGGCCAGCCACCGTGGCGAGTTGAAACTCAGCTTCCTGCTGTTTGACGAGATTGAGAAAGCGAGTGACGCACTTTGGCAACTGCTGCTGGGAATCCTGGACAAAGCGACCTTAACGTTAGGGGACAACCGGAGAGTCGATCTGTCACAGACGGTGATCTTCCTGACTTCGAACCTGGGAGGGGGAGAAATCACGGAATTGATGCAAGGCGGGATGGGTTTCATCCGGCCGAAGGACATGCCATCCAAGGGATTAAATGAGAAGGTGGAGAGGACGGCGGTAGAAGCGGCACGGCGAAAGTTTTCGCCCGAGTTTATGAACCGTTTGGACAAAGTGGTGGTGTTCCATCCGTTGAAGCGCGAAGAACTTGATGAAGTGCTGGACATTGAACTGCGGCAAGTGCAGAAGCGCTTATCGAATTGTGCGACGAGTCCCTTCCAGTTTCAGATAACGAACGAAGGAAGGCAGTTCCTGCTGCAAGAGGGCACCGACCAGAGATATGGAGCACGCCACCTGAAGCGCGCCATCGAGCGGTACGTAGTCTGCCCGATTGCGAGGCTGCTCGCCACCGCGCAAGTGTGCTCGGGAGATGTCCTTCTGATCGATTGGCATCCAGGCGAAGAAGAGTTGGCCTTTATAAGGGACGCGGAACAGTGCTCTTCCTATGCACAGATGCCCTTCACCATGTCGAATTCAAGACACCTTATGACTGCGGAGGCTCGGGTATGAGCGCATGCGATGGACGAGCACACGTGGAATCAATTATGACCGGCCCAACCCAGGTCTCTTGTGGCAAATAGAGGGGTGAAGCATGAGCGTAGTGTCAAGTTTTTGCTACAAACGTTGGCGGATATCAGGACATCGATAACGGAAGGTACAGATAAATGCTGCGTTGCTCCAAATTCCTCACGCTGTTACTGCTATTGAGCCCCGCTATCGGTTTTGCGAGGGGAGTGCCGAACGGCGAGTCGCCGGCCTTCACACCAGTCCCGGAGCTTAGCGCTGGATTCGATCTCCTATACGAGCAGAAGTTTGCCGAAGGACGCCAAATTTTCGCAAACTGGGAGTCCCGCAATCGGGAGGATCCCTTTGGTGAGGTGGCCGTGGCGGCGAGCTATCTTTTTGAGGAGTTGTACCTCCAAGGCGTATTGACAAGCGATTTTTTTCTGAACGAAAAGAAATTTCTGCACGGGATTGAGGGCAGACCGAACCCGGAGCGCATGAGCTATTTCGGCGAAGCGCTAACTCGGGCCCACGAACTCGCCAAGGTGCGGCAGAAAATAAATCCCAACGATGGAGAAGCTCTTTTTGCCCTGACGCTGGCTGCCGGAATGGAATCAGACGCCGAATCGATTCTGCAGAAGAAACATATGAACGGCTTGAAGCACATGAAGGAAGCTAACAAATATGCCGAGTGTTTACTGGCAAAGTATCCGGACGCGACCGATGCTTACATAGCTCTTGGCATAGCAAACTACATTATCGGATCGCAGAACGCTGGTTCCCGCTTCGCGCTCTGGTTCGATGGAATTCACGGCAACAAAAAGCTCGGCATGGAGCAAGTCGCCAACACTGCGGAGAACGGTCTCTATCTCCGACCCTTCACCAAAGTCATCCTTGCCCTTGCCGCGCGCCGTGAAAAACAGGCTGCCCTGGCGCAAAAGTTGTTGCAGGAATTGAGCGAGCAGTATCCGGATAGTGAACTGTTTGCTTCGGAGTATGCCAAAGTCTCGAGCCTGCCCGTGCCGGCGGCCGTGGTTCACTGATTTCTCTCTGCGTCTTTGGCCTAGCATTCGACTCCGAAAAACACATCGTCGCAGTTTTGGCTCTTTCCAGCCCACTTGGACGACAGTAATGCAAATGTTGCAGACGGCGGCATTCGCAAGGGTACGCTTTAGGTAAGTTCTGCAAACTTAAATCCGCCCGTGAAGACAATCCCGCAATTAGTACAAGAGCACATTGCCCGCTCAGCGGCGCTCGTGAACGACCTTGTGCTCTTCAGCGCCGAGAGCCAGTGAAGGCTGGATGTCTTCAAATCTGAGATTCACCCCAATTGCGAGTCAGAATTAACACAGGTCCGATTTGCCAAGCGGGCTATGGTCAATGGTTGAGCGTCTTGTAGAGTGATTCCAAGGCGCCACAATTTCTTGCGTAATTTCCTTCTGCCGTGGAATACGCGTGCTTTAACACAGGCCGCCGAGAGACCCATGCGTCGAGCCGTCTCCTGGGTAGATAACTCAGCGAGTTCCCGTAGTTCGATCGCGGTACGCATTCGTGGTTTCAACTCGTCAATCGCTGCGCATAATATTTGGGCTCCCTCTCGCTGTAAGTAGCTCATTTCAGGGCCAGGACCTGAATCCGGTATCTGCAGGCCGCGTGTGGCTGATTCGTCTTCGCTCGAATCATCGAGCGCCACCTGACGCAGCGCGTGACCTCTACGCAACAACATGAGGGCTTCATTGATGGCGATGCGAGTTAACCAGGTACAGAAGGAGGCTTTGCCCTCGAACCTGTGCAAATGGACGAACGCCTTGAGGAAAGTTTGCTGGACAATATCTTCTGCATCTTCGCGGACCCGTGTGTAGCGCAGCGCTAGCGCGAAGATCCGCGGCTGATAGCGCTTGAAGAGTGTTTCAAATGTCGGTTCATCTCCACTCTTCGCGGCAGTGACGAGGTCCTCCTCCGCTTCCGGGTTAGCGGAGGCAGCGGTGGTCACTGCTGGTTTGTTCATCTTCTCCACTGAGCTCCATCGCATCTTGCTTCTCCTCAACTCGTCTCTTGCATATTCCACGCACCCTCGCAGCAGTACTCTTCGCATTCGTCAATTGGCTGGTCCCAATTGTTTCTGTGAAAGATCGTAATCGTCAGGCGAACGTCAGGACGGTCTGCTCGTATGCGCGAATAGATCAGTGACTGTGGCTCCGTCCTTATTTCTTACATGCACTGGCGTTCCTCACGAGGCAAAATCCAGCGAGCAATCTGTTCGAGAGACGATTGAACTCCGTGGTGATATCCTGGCGATACACTTTTGGCCCCTGACTCCGGCGTTCCATAAAGCTCAAGTGAAAAGCCGATTTTTCGTAGCTCTGCCTTCGCTCGAGGGGCTTGCCCTTTCGGGTCCAACACCGTGACGACAGCCTGCTCCGGATGCGCCTCCCAGCAAACCGCGAACCGCTGCACCAGGCCCTTTATCCTTGCCAACCCATTCGGTTGAAGACCTTGTGAGCTCTGGGTGTTTTGATCATTCGCGGGAATTGTTGCCATAGGGATTCACTCGCGTCCGACCGCGGCAGCATCACACTCCATGCTGTTCGTCGCGTCGGAGGAAACTCTTTCGTGGTTCTTAGGTAGCTCTGTTCTAGATCTGCGTGTCGGCCCTTTCCTCAAGTGAACCTTGGTGCCTCCGCGTTCAAAAGAGACTTCGTCCATTGCCATTTTCATTAGCAATATCCCGCGACCATGCTCGGCTTCGATTCTTCCAATCGCCGATGGCTCAGGAACCAGATTCGGATCAAATCCTTGCCCTTGGTCACTGACGATGATGGATATTCCCTTTCTCTTCTCACATCGACAGAGAATCTGAACCCGTTTATTGGGGTCTAGTCGATTGCCGTGAACGACGGCATTGTTCAAGGCCTCGCGTAGCGCCGGTTCAACATCGGGCTCCTGGCCCGGAACACACTGCGATCCTTCGATCAGTCGCACCAGCTGCTCGACCAGCGGCGAGATTGCCTGGATCTCACTTGGCATCCACGCTTCGATATCGATCAGGAAACGACTCGCGTGTCCTCCGACAAATGCTGGTCGCAAACCCGATTGCCCGGTGACCGTCTGTGTCGCAGCCATGGCAAGGCCTCACGCTCACCCACGTGCCAGCCACAGCCCATAGCGCACGGAATCAAACAGTCCAAATCCAGTCCGGTAGCGCAACATGCTGTAGCATGTGCTCCACTTAGTGGCAAAATTGAGAATCAATCGCATAGCGGCCCCCACTCATCTGCGAAGTGCAACACGAATGCCAAACTTGTCATGTGTCGGCACAACGGAACTTCTTGAATTGTCTTGAGATAAACGCCAAGCAAGAGTTTCGTGAGTTGAGTGCCCGTCTGCTTCTGCCGCATTTGCGGCTGGGTGCCCGCTTGGGGGCACAAGGCGAAAGCGGCAAACTCGCGCTTCACATGCCGTCCAAACGATACGAGCTTTAAGTCCGGCAACGAGTTATTGTGAACGATCAATAGTCAGCGTTGTTTCTATCTCTTAGACTGGCGCGTTCGATCTTTGGCAGAATGCAATCGAAGGTGCAGGGACGAGTAGTTTCAGGCGACTAAATTGTCCGGGAGCCGCGAGGAACAGTCCACGGAAACCTGTGCGTAAGAACTAGAAACTAAGAACTGTGACTGAATACTGACAATCACCGTCAGTCGTAATACTCCTGCCCCAGGTGCGTAATCAAATCTTCTCCCATCATCCATCGCAGCGTGTTCTTCAGTTTCATCGACTGGATAAACAAGTCGTGCTCGGGATAAAGCCCTGGCGCAGTCATGGGCGACTTGAAATAGAAGCTCAACCATTCCTGAATCCCGCGCATCCCGGCTCGCTGCGCCAGGTCAAGGAACAAAACTAGGTCGAGCACGATGGGTGCGGCGAGAATCGAATCGCGGCACAAAAAGTCCACCTTGATCTGCATCGGGTAGCCGAGCCAGCCGAAAATATCAATGTTGTCCCAGCCCTCTTTGTTGTCGCCGCGCGGCGGATAGTAGTTGATGCGCACCTTGTGATGAATCTTCCCGTAGAGCTTCGGATAAAGCTGCGGTTGCAAAATGTATTCGAGCGCGCCGAGCTTCGATTCTTCCTTGGTCTTGAACGATCCCGGATCGTCCAACACCTCGCCATCGCGGTTCCCGAGAATGTTAGTCGAATACCAGCCCTCGAGCCCCAGCATCCGCGCCTTGAATCCCGGCGCCAGAATCGTCTTCATCAGCGTCTGCCCGGTCTTAAAATCCTTTCCGCAGATGGCCACATTGTTGTCGTGGGCTAGTTCCTGAATCGCCGGAATATCCACGGTCAGGTTGGGCGCGCCATTGGCAAAAGGCACTCCGCTGGTCACCGAGGCCCACGCATATAACATCGACGGCGCAATCGCCGGATGATTGTTCTTCATTGCCTCCACGAACTTCTCCGGCGTCGAGTGCACCTCTTCCGGCTTGATGAACACTTCCGTGGACCCGCACCAGCACGTCACCAGCCGCGAAACTCTCTTCGTTTTCTTGAAGTTGGCGATGTCTTCTTTGATCTGCAGCGCCAACTCGTATTTGTTCTTCGCCTTCTTCACGTGCGAGCCGTCCAGCCTCTTCACGTACTCGTGGTCGAACGCCCCTTTCATCGGCTGTATACCGGAGAGAAATGTCTTCACGTGCGCGAGATGCTCGTGATTCAGTACGCCGGCTTTCGCCGCCGCCTGGTACGCGTTGTCCTTGAAAATATCCCACCCGCCGAAAACGAGATCCCTCGTGTCGGCCAGCGGCACGAACTTCTTAATCAACGGCGAATGCCCTTCGGTGCGCTTGCCCAGGCGAATCGTGCCCATCTGCGTCAGCGACCCCACCGGGCACGCCTTGTTTCTGCGGATCAGCTCAACTCCTGCCATAAACGTAGTGCTCACGGCGCCCATCCCGGGCATCAAGATGCCCAGTTTTCCGTTTGCGGGCGCGATTTTAGCTGGCTTTTCCATGCCTCTCCTTTAGTGCGGGGTCACCCGCGGGCGAGCCACAGGCCATAGCACACGGAATCAAACAGTCCAAAACCGTTCCGGTAGTGCAACACGTGGTAGCATCTGCCCCACTTACGGGCGAAACTGAGAACCAATCGCATGGCGACCCTCTACTCATCTACTTTTCCATACGACCAACAATGCGAAGGGCAACCCAAATGCCAAACGGCGCCCCCACGCAAGTTGTTGACATCATGGAAGAAATAGCATGGTCGTCATACAGGCGAGACTGACGCTGCCCGCATGTGGGCGTTCGCGCGATTTCCGGTGGTCACGACAAAGCTGGAGGACAGAGTTGCGGCGATTATCTTGCTCCGGGAAACAGTGGAGCGGATGTCCGCAAGAACTGAGAACGGAACCGCGGGGAGAGTTAACATTGTGATCCTAGCAATGATGTACTTGCCAGGCGTTTCAGACTCCGTCTTTTTGTGGTTGATCTGCGTGGGGAGTACATCGGCCGGCGTTTGTGGGGTAAGCGTCTGACGTGTTCGCATCCGCTGCGCCACCCCGGGCAAGGCGAAGATGCAGGCGCTCACACACGTCGAGTGTATAAGATGTTTGGGCAACGAACTCCGCCCCGAACCGGCCAAAAAACGACAGTACCTCTTCTCCCACAGAGTCGATGAACGTGACTTCTGTTAGATCGACGACCAGTCTCATTCCGACACGGCAGCGCGTCATGAACGTACGAGTGCTCTCGGCGTCATCAGTGAAGCGACCTTCAAGCTTGAGGCTCAGAGTGTCCGCGGAATCGTGTATGTCGACGCGTAGCATCGCACCTCCATGAAGTACCTAAGCAGCCACGTGCGTCGGCTGCTGGATCGATCGGACTGAGTTCCAACGACTCTGCACCTGAACAGGTCGGAACAACATTCCTTTTGTTGGGAGGTTTCAAATCGAGTGTCCAGCTACCTACAGCATGCAAACCAGAGACGGCCACACTCTCGGGCTGCGTTCGAAGCATTTGTTTTTCTCTCTTGGAGACCATAGTCGGTTGCTTCACATCACTCTAGTCGCAAGTCGGCTGCCAAATTTGGATCGGTATGCGAACGGCAGTAGGTGCGATTGTGAAAAACCCACGCGACTTGCCTCAACGTGATTTTGGGGACAGCCACCCACTCGGGGTCAGAATCCAGGACGAAATTTCATTGAGACTGCTCTGCCCGCATGTGGACAGCACGCCGCCCGGAATTCGGCTGATTGTTGATTCCAAGGAATCAATAGCGCCCCGCTATCTCCTTCTTGGAAATGTACTTAGGAGCGCAGTCTGAGGCGGGCATTCGGATGGTCAGTCGAATGCATTATCGACAGCAGCATTGCCAATCCAATGGGAACTTCAAATCAATTATTGGGATGGGCCTAGTTCGTTGTGGCGGCCCCAGTCGGACACGATCCATCGTTGCCGAGGCGCAAGGAGCTAATACGATCGCCTACTTGCGAATTTAGAACATGCATTCGAACGCTATCAAATTTCGGGGGCTGAACAGAGCGGGATGTGCCGGTGTTCCGGCGAAACTGCTGATCGTTTCCCTCTCCGTTTTCCTGTTTGCGATGCATTTACGGGCGGGGCAAACCCCTGACACGATGGGCCAGATACAAGGGACGGTGTTTGTTCGGGACTCTGCAGGAAACGAATCCTTTGTGGCTGGCGCTTCAGTGAAATTCAGCGGACCGGCTACTTTCGAAACTGAATCGGACGAGAACGGCAAGTATGTCATTCTGGCCGCGCCTCTTGGGACCTACACGGTCGAAGTCGCTTCCCCGGGTCTCAAAGCTGTGCGTGAAGTACGTGTCGAAGGGAGTGAAGTCCGCGTTCCTCTCGAATTGATGCCGGCTGAAGTCACCTCGTCCGTGGAGGTAAAGGCCGATCCGGTTGAAACCAAAGACTCCGCTCCCGCGGAAACAATTTCCGAGAAGACACTTCGCGAGGCGCCCAATGTGAACGAGCGGTTTGAAAGCTCACTGCCGCTCATTCCGGGAGTCGTTCGCGGGCCCGATGGACGCGTCAATCTCAAGGGCACTCGCAATACCCAGAGCGGTGCGCTGGTGAACAGCGCAAATGTCACCGACCCCGTGACTGGCAGTCCAGCCCTTAATCTTCCTATTGATGTAGTGGCTTCGGTGCAAGTCATTTCGAATCCCTACGACCCGCAGTACGGCAAGTTCACGGGAGCGGTTTCCACTGTTTCTACAAAGACCAGCGATTACGAGAAGTTTCACTTCTCAATACAGAACCTCGTACCACGACTGCGAGATCGCGACGGCAGCATTATGGGCATCGGCGCCGCGACCCCGCGAACTACCATCACCGGCCCGCTGCTGAAAGATCGCATCGCTATTACGCAGTCCTTTGAATATCGCTATGTACGCACGCCCGTAAATAGTCTTCCACCGTCGGAACGAGATTCGAAGCTTGAGAGTTTCGATTCCTACACTCAACTCGACTTTGTGCTCAGTTCAAAGCAGACAGCTGCAGTTTCGGTTGCAGTGTATCCGCAAAAGTTGGACTATCTCGGGCTTAGCACCTTTGCGCCTCAGCCGTCGACGCCGGATTTTCATCAGCGCGGGGCTCAAATCAACGCGCAGGATCATTACGTCATCGGTCAGGCAGGCCTGCTGAATTCGCAGTTCAGTTACAAGCGCTTTGACGCCGACGTCACAGCGCAGAGCGACGATCCGTATCGTCTGCTGCTCGAAACCACCGAGGGCGGTTTCTTCAATCGGCAAGCGCGTCGAACTTCCCGTACCAGCTGGCAGGAAAATTACCAGTTTGCGCCCTGGCAGTTCGCCGGTTCGCACCAATTCACCGTGGGCTTGAGCTACGAACACTCTGCATACCAAGGCCGTCAGACGTTCCTGCCGGTGGAGATTGACGGTACGTCGAACCAATCTGTGGAACGCATCTCCTTCACTTCCCCAACCTCATTCCGCATTAGCCAAAACGAGACGGCGTGGTTCGCCGGCGATCAGTGGGCAATTACTCCGCGGTTCACGCTAACCTTCGGCCTGCGCTTCGATAACGACACGATCACAAGCTCCACGCACGCCGCTCCTCGCGCCGGATTTCTGCTAGCACTGACCAGAGACGGCAAAACATTGTTGAAGGGCGGCGTCGGCAGGTTCTATGACCGCGTCCCGCTATTGGCTCCCACGTTTACCGACCTTCCGGATCGCAACGTCACTGTGCTTGGCCAGGACGGCGCGGCGGTTAGTTCTGTGTTTTATCAGAACAAAATCATTGGTGACCTTCGAAGCCCACGCAGCACCTCCTGGAATCTGGAACTCGATCGCCAGATTCTTGCAGGCTTGTTGCTGCGAATCGCCTACGAACAACGCAACACTACCGACGACTTTGTCGTTTCGCCGGTCTCCGCGGGGACGACAGGAGCACTTGAACTCTCCAATGGTGGCAGCGATTCCTACCGAGAGTTCCAAGTGACGGCTCGCTACCAGCTGGCCCACCATTTGTTGAACGCTTCGTATGTCCGCTCACGGGCTTTTGGCGACCTTAACGATCCTAATCAGTTCTTCGGGAATCTTGCGCAGCCGGTCATCCAGCCCGATGCCCGAGGCCGACTACCTTTTGACGCGCCTAACCGCTTCTTGTTTTGGGGCTCGTTCGCCGGCCCGTTACACCTGACACTCGTTCCCGTTTACGACCTGCACAGCGGATTCCCCTACTCCGTCGAAAATGAACTCCGCGAATACGTCGGACCGCGAAACGTCGATCGCTTCCCGCGTTTCTCAAGTTTTGACCTGCAGATTACGCGACCGATCACCCTGCACTTTGGAGAGAAGCGCATACACGCGCGCGCCGGCGGCGGGGTCTTCAACCTTTTCAATCACTTCAATCCACGCGATGTGCAGACCATCGAAGAAAGTGCCCGTTTTGGGGGGTTCTTCAACAATGCCTGGCGCGAATATCGCGGGAAATTTGTTTTGGAGTTTTAACGATGAAAAATCACTTGTTGCTTGCTGCTTTGTTTCTGCTTCCGGCGTCTTCTGTTATTGCGGCGGACGATTCCGCGTCGCAACTAACTGCTGAGGAAATCATAACCCAGATGGGTTCTCGAGACCTCCAACGTCAGGGCTCCATTGAGGGATACGCCGGAATGCGGCGGTATGTCCTCGATAACCGGCATTTCCACAAACGCGCCGAGATGCTCGTACAAGTGCAAGGCGACCCTGACGGCACAAAGCATTTCGAGGTGGTATCCGAGGAAGGGTGGAAGTCGGCACACGAGCACGTCTTACGCAAGATGCTGGAATCAGAATCGGAAACGTCGCGTCCCGAGGCTCGGGCCAAAGCTAGAATCAATCCGGGAAATTATGACTTCAGCCTGGTTGGAACAGAAGTAATCGACGGCCGCAGGGCTCACGTTTTAGAAGTCCACCCCAAACGCATAGAGAAGTACCTATTTCAAGGCCGCATCTGGGTAGACGCCCAGGACTACGCGCTGGTCCGCGCGGAGGGCAGTCCTGCGAAGAACCCTTCGTTCTGGACGAAAAGCACTCATTTCGTGCAGATCTACCAGAAAAGCGGTTCACTTTGGTTTCCGCGCTCGACGCAAAGCGTCACCGATGCTCACATTTTCGGCACAACGGACGTGAACATTGAATATTTCGATTACGCCCCCAAGACGACACACGCTCCGGACAATTCCGTAATGTCCGCAAAGGAGATGCCGAAGCAATGAAAAAGACAATGACAACTGTCAACGAGTGCCTGATTCTCGCTGCGGGCAATGGGAGCCGGATTGCATCGGTGTCCGGCGGAGTTCCCAAGCCTCTTGTACCCCTGCGGGGCATACCGCTTCTCGAGCACGTCATCACCTCGTGTCAGGAAGCCGGAATTACGAGATTTGTGATTGTAGTCGGATACCGCGCGGACCAGATACGCCGCTGGTTTGCCGAGCGGTCGTTAGAGGGCATTTCTGTCACCCTAATAGAGAACCCCGACTACCACAAAGCCAATGGCGTCTCTGCCCTGGCCGCCAAAGGTGAACTTCACAATCCATTCTTGCTTCTCATGTCGGACCACATTTTCGAGCCAAAAACGGCCAAGGCATTAGCGCGGCAGCCGCTCGGAGATGACGAGGTCATTCTGGCTATCGATCACAATGTGGATGGTGTCTTTGACTTGGACGACGCTACGAAGGTCAAGTGCGAAGCGGATCAAATCGTTGACATCGGCAAAGATCTTGCTTGTTATGACGCACTCGACACCGGAATGTTCTTGTGCAGCCCAGCACTCTTTCACAGACTCGAATCAGCAAGGAGAGACGGAAACTGTTCGCTCTCGGATGGCATGCGCCAACTCGCGCAAGAACAGAAACTGAGGGCCTTTGACATTGGCGACGCGCACTGGCAGGACGTCGACAGCCCCGAAGCATTGGCTCACGCCGAGAGCATCTTTGATCTGGACTTCTGCGAAAATCCGTTCGCCGAGAGTCTCGTCGATGCTTAAGATCCCATCAAAAGCGCAGCTCCCACTTCGCCTCTTCGCAATCGCCATGAGCGCAAGCTTTTTTGCTTACCTTATCTGGCGAGCTGGTCCCAGCAAGCTGTGGAAAAGTCTTTCCGAACTCGGTTTGGGGATCATATTAGTAATTGCATTGGCCGGAGTTTCGCACCTGGCGAGGACCTGGGGTTGGCGGCTTACTCTCGGTGACGACCAGCATAAGATCTCATTCCTGCGCATGGCCGGGCTTCGACTGGGCGCGGAAGCTGCCGGACAGCTCGGGATCCTCGGGCAGACCTTGGGAGATTCGATCCGAGTCTCGCGGATGAGTGCAGAAATTCCCGTTGCCAGCGGCCTCGCTTCGGTGACTCTCGATCGCGGCCTCTATGTCGTGACCGCGACCGTAACCACGATCGCGGGGATTTTGGCTGCCCTGCCCATCGTGGGGCTCTCTCATGCTCTGCGCCTGTATGCGAGTCTGTTCGCTTTTGCACTGATTGCCTTTTTGATACTGACGTTGTTCGCGGTGCGAAAGCGTTGGCCGGTACTTTCGTGGAGCGCCCGCAGCATCGCTCGCATTCCCTCCCTCAAAAGTTGGATCGAAAAAAGGTATCTGATGGTGCAGTCCGTTGAGAATGCCCTATTCGATTTCCATCACAAGACCCCCGGAGCATTTTGGGCGAGTTTTTCGCTAAATCTGGCCGCTCAGTGCATGGCTGTTTCGGAGGTGTGTTTGATCCTCTGGCTGATGGGCGCGAAGATGGGTTTCTTCAGTGCCCTGGTCATCGAAGCATTGACCAAGCTCGTGAACGTCTTGGGCAATTTCAACCCAGGGAACATTGGAACCTACGAAGGTGGAACCATGCTGATCGGCAAGATGTTTGGCCTGAGCAACGCGACTGGATTGGCTTTGGGAATGTCAAGGCGATTGCGGTCCTTTTTCTGGGCTGCGGTTGGCGCGATTTGTTTCATCTTGCTGACGCGCTCAAGAAAGCACCGGGGATCCAATATCCTCGGGAGCACACCTGCAACGGCCGCGGCATCTCCAAAGCCGAAAGCGAATTCTTCGAGCAACCCTACACCGGAAAACGAAATCGTGTTCGCCATTTTCCTCGGCGAAGGAGAGGCCGGAGGCAGCCAATTCAGCGCTCCACTCTCTCTAGTCGGCACGCTGCCCATCCTTCTCCGAACGATACTTGCAGTGCAAAAGGCCGGGGCTACGCGCATCATGGTGCTGGCCGATCCCGCCACCAAGCGAAAAGTGCAGCGCGCGCTGTTCTTTACCGGGCGACTTCCCAAATCTGTCGAGTGGATAGAGGCAGCCGCTGGTGCCTCTCTTTCTCAACGATTGCTGCTCATTGCCAATCAAGCGCTCAGATGGTTGGTCCTGGTTGACGGAAACGCGACGTATCATCCCTCGTTGCTTCGGAAGGCCAGTGAATCGGGTAACCAACGCACCGCCTCGGCGCTGGCCTGCGGCGACAAACTTGCCGGCATTTTTGCGTTACCCGTTGAGATGATCCGCGATTTCGCAGAACGTTGCCCCACGCAAGCTGGAACGCTCAAGGAACTGCACACCTCACTCACCGAGATGGACTCCGTCGTTTCGGTGCCGGTCGCGGAAGAGCATTGGCAGCGCGTCAATACTCCAGAAGACCGCCAGGTTGCGGAACGAAAACTGGATCGCTGGCTGGTCAAATCCACGGACGGGATCTACGCTCGATTGAATCGCCGGGTCTCTATTCCCATCAGCCGGCAGCTCATTAAATTCCCCATCACTCCGAATATGATAAGCATATTCACATTGGGAGTTGGGATTGCTTCCGCTGGCTTCTTTGCTTATGGCGGTTACTGGAGCACTTTGCTCGGCGCGGTTCTATGCCTCTTCGCGAGCATTCTGGATGGAAGCGATGGGGAGGTCGCTCGCTTGAAACTCCAGGAATCCGATTTCGGTTGCTGGCTGGAGACAATCTGCGACTACGCTTTCTATCTCTTTCTTCTTGTAGGCATGACCATAGGACGGTGGAGAAGTTCAGGAACAAGAGCGTATCTCGTGTACGGCGGCCTGCTCCTTCTTGGAGCCTTAGCAAGCTTCCTCGCCCTTGGATGGGAGCGGCGTCGCCTTGCTTCTGGACGTCCGGAGCAGCTTCTGAAAATCTGGCAGGGCCACGCGGAGAGCCGTCCGTCGAATCCTTTCTTGTATTTTGGGCGGCGTCTGGAGTTCATCGTCCGGCGCTGTTTTTTCCCTTATGCTCTGCTCGCCTTTGCACTCTTTAATCTCATGAACGTGGCGTTTGTTTTGAGCGTGATCGGAGCAAATCTGGTTTGGCCCATCGCGCTATATTCCTCTCGCGCTTTCGCCAGGCCCAGGCGTCAGGAGGTGGCAAATCGCGCAACTTCCTCTCAGAATGCACAACCGTCGCGCGAATATGCCACAGGTTTGCTTTGATCCTCTAGTGCTGACCTCTTCTTTATAACGGTTAGGGAGCATCCTGTGTGCGCAGCCAAAAGGTGTGGCAAGCTGTGACCTGGATGCAGGAGATTGAAACAGGCAATTTTTCACCTCCACGGTTGGTCCTCATTCCTCCGGATTCCATTCGTGTCGTGAACTGGAATATCAATCGAGGCCTGCGACTGCAGAAAGTTATCGACTTCCTGGTCGGCGCAAAAGCCGACGTTATTCTTCTGCAGGAGGCTGATCTTAATGCGCGTCGCACCCATCACCTCAATATTGCAAAAGAGATCGCGCAGAAGCTCCAGTTGAACTATGTGTTCGGCCGCGAGTTCCAGGAATTAACACAGGGTTCACGCACATCACCCGCATACCAAGGCCAAGCGACGCTCTCGCGCTGGCCGCTAACGAATTCACGGATCTTGCGATTTCAGAAGCAATCGAACTTCTGGCGTCCGCGCTGGTTCCTGCCCGAAATCGAACCGTTTCAGGAAAGAATCGGCGGGCGCCTGGCGTTGGTGTGCGAAGGGGCCATTGCAGGGAAAAGGGTAGTCACCTATAACCTGCACCTGGAAAGCAAGGGCGATGACGCGTTGCGCTGCTCCCAGATTGAGGAAACCCTGGAGGATACCCGTCGATACGACGCAAGCACGCCGATCGTGCTCGCTGGCGACCTCAATCTCGATGCGTCCGTAGGGCCTGCCTCCGCATCGATCAGTCAGGCGCAGTTTCAGGATCTATTTGCGAATCATCACATACCAACAACGCCTGGCTCGTTTCTGGATCCCGGACGAACGATCGATTGGATCTTTGCGCGGGGACCGATTCGCGCCAGCCAACCCCAGGTCGGTCGCGCCGTGTCCGCTTCCGACCACTACCCTCTTTCGGTCACCTTGGCGTTTACTTAGACAAAGGGCCTCGTTCTTGCCTGTTCACACCGTGGGACTTGACGTTCCTTGCGACATTGTTCCCGCGTTGCACACACCGAAGTCGAAATATCGTGCTTGAATCTCGATTGTGGAGGGGATCGTGGAATTCTCTAACCTGTTGCTAGGATTTGCGGGGTTACCAACACTATTGCAAGCAAAGATCGAAAAAGAATTGAAGGGTGTCACTTCGCAGTTTCGACCTTTGGAAGAATGATTGCGTCAATCCAGCTTTCGTCTTCCCCTGCTTGAATGTCCTTGAAGAGCCACCAATGCTCGGTATGTTCTGCCGCCTCTCCAGACTTCAGATTCCGAAGTGGCCCCAAGGTTTCCAGTTCGAGTGCGTGCTCGTCTGTGTATATCTCGAAATTGCAGCCGAAATCGGGGTATTTTGCATCTTTTTCCACGTTGGTCTTCTTCACGAACAAGTGGCCCCTTCGGAAGTAAGCGCCCCACCCGAATGGATTGAAGATCCCAGTCATCTGCTGCGTGAATGTGCATGCGGAATTGCTTACCTGACGGAGTTGAATATACTTCGTCCCGATTTTCCACCGCGGGTCTGCCAAATCCGTATAGCACCAAAGGGCGAGGACTCCTTCGGGCAATAATCTGTCGGCCGAGAGTGGTGCCCGCGGCGGAAGGGGAAGAATGGCCTTCCCATCACCAGCCATCACGGAGAGTGCCCATGGAGCTATCTCGGCGGACTCCCCTCCGAGATTGTAGATGCGATGCGTGACGGTAACGCCCGATCCTGTTTCCGCCAATTTGATCTCGATCTCTTTTTGCAGATTTGTTCCAGGATGTGTGGACTCCGGAGGAGCAGTAAAAACAAAACCGTCGCCCTGCCTCCGCACCGAAACAGGAACATTGTCCGGGTAATACGTGCGCTCGACTTCGGGTGAAACCCATAGCCGGTGGCCACCGTAGACTCTAAAGGTCTGATCACCGCTTTTTCCGGAATGCTCGCGAATCTCGTGGAACTCATTATCTTCTTCCCGAAAGCCAAAGAAAAGAATCCGAGGTCCGACCTCGGTCAACACAATCAGTTGTACAGTATCGTTGCTGATTTTCAAGGCTTTCTTCCATTTCTGGTATTCCACTTCTTCGGCTTTCGCCGTGCCGACTCGTGCAAGTTTTTGCATGCCTTTGCGCCTCCCGGCAGAGTGCTTCGGATAAATGCGTATTTCCAGTTACCGACTGGTAATCGAACCATTACTTGTTCATGGCGCCCGTACGGAAATTGCCTTTCCCGCGTATTCGACGGTCTTGTCTGGGTTGGCTACTGGTGCGAGTCCCGCGCCGTGCCCGCCGGATACCCACACGATTTTGATCTGCATGCTTACAGGCATTTCGGGATACCGCCCCTGTCGATCCCCGACGGTCAGAGTTCGCGTTGACTGTGACCACTGAAGCGGGATGATCGAGTGCGCACCGTTTTCGTATTCGTAGCTATCGCCCGCGTCCTGGTACAGGTCAAATTTGCCATCGGCTCCGGCGTAAATCCGAAGCTCTATCGGTCCTGCGGGTTTTTCGTCGGCGTACTCGATTTCCGGGCCGAGAGGAAGAATCGAACCTGCACGCACGTAGAGTGGAATGCGCTCCAGAGGGGCCTCCGCATCAATCTCGCGTCCACCTTGCTGTGACGTTCCGGTCCAAAAGTCGTACCAGGCCGGAGAATCCGGCAGATACAAAGTTCTCCGCGTGGCGTCCGCCTGGAGCACAGGGCTAACAAGAACGGAGGGCCCAAACATGAACTGATCGCCATTGTCGCGGGTCTTTGTATCGCTGCGCCAATCCATGACCAACGGCCGCTGGATTGTGTAATCCTCGTGCGTGACCCGCCATGCCAGCGAATAGATGTAGGGCATTAAGCGATAGCGCAGCTTGTCGTAGGTGATTAGGATTGGCTCGACTTTGTCGTAGGCCCAGAACTCATTTTGCGGCCGGTGCCCGTGGGTGCGGAAGATCGGACAGAAGACTCCGTATTCGAACCAACGCGCGTAAAGCTCCTGAAATTTCGGATCATCAAGGGGTTTGTCGTGAGGCGGCCAGTAACCGCCGATGTCGGTGGTCCAATAGGGGTATCCGGAAAGCGCGAAGTTCAGCCCCGCAGCCACCTGATGGCGCAAACCCCAATACGAACTGTAAACATCACCGGACCACACCGTTGCTCCCACTCGCTGCTGGCCCAGGAACGCCGATCGCGTCAGCAGGAAGACTCGTTTCTTGCGGGTCGTTGCTTTCCATTGCTCCTGGATGCCCAGTGTGTGCATGAACGGGAATATGTTCGTGTACTGTGCGCCGTTGCCGATGGCAATCTGCTTGTCGCGCAGAATGGCGTCGCCCATGTGCGGCCAATATTCTTCGGGTTCGGCGCTGTCCAGCCAAAAGGCGTCCCAGCCTTGGGAGAAAAGCTTGCCGGCCAAACGATCCCAGTAGAAGCCGCGCGCCTCCGGGTTTGAAGCGTCGTACACGTGGGCGTTTGGCACGTCAAAGTGCTGTGCGCTAAGGCCGCGGTAGTTTTCCGCCTTCGTATCGAAGAGCCCCCACACCGAGAGCATGGCGTGGACGTGTTCATCATGCAGCCGGTTGAGCTCACCTGGGACGTCGGGGAAGTTGGCGTTGAAGATGGGGTCGCCTTCTGTCTTCCACCAATACCAATCCTGCACGATGCAATCTAGAGGGATATGTTCTTCACGGTAGCGATGCGCGATGCTCAACACCTCATCCTGCGACACGTAGCGGTCTTTGGATTGAAAGAATCCATAGGCCCACTTCGGAAGCATCGGTGTGTGTCCGGTAAGGTTGCGGTACTCATGGATGATCTGATCCATTTGCGGACCATAGACAAAGTAGTAGTCAATCGCATGGCCAGCCAGCGAATCCAATTTCAATTCGAGCGGGAAACGATTATCGACATAGGTGAGCGACGCGGTGTTCCACATCAACGCGTAACCCTTGCTCGACACCAGCAGGGGAATCGAGACATCGGTGTTGTTCTGCCCAAGCTCGACTGTCCCCCCGCGATAGTTGAACATCCCGTTCTGATGCTGGCCCAGCCCGTAGAAGCCCTCGCCAAACTCTGGGCCGAACCTGTCGTCAACGTGAAATGTTTTTTCGCCATTCAACTCCACGGGCTCGTAGGTACGCGGAACTGCATTACCCTCGCGCAAAAGCTTTTCACCTGTTGCAGTGCTGTATTGCACGTTTCCCCACTTCAGCGACAATTCCACCTTCAGAGCGTCGGTGGTGAGGATCGCGGCATCAGCGGTCTGGGACAGCTGAAACTTTGCGCCCGGACAGGAGTCTTTTGAATCGAGCATCCATGGTTCAATTCGTCGAAGCGTATCTGGCGATTCGGGCGTGGCCACAAAATGTATGACAGATGAACGGCAAACGGAAACATGAAGACTTTCGTTCCCGATTGTGGCAGTCATGCCATCCGGAGCCGGTGCATACTTGACCGGCGGAAGAGGAGGCACATCCCAAAGCTGGGCTCTTGCCTCAGTCGTACGCCAGAGGAAGCAGCACATGGCAAGGATGTAAACCCACATATTCCGCCGCCGGACGGAAGTTGCTCTTGTGGAATGGCCCGGGTAGTTTGTCTGACTCCTGACGTGATCGCCGGACTCGTCTGCCGATCCGTAACGCAACGGGAACTGCACACGAAACGGTCTCTTCGTGATCATCGCTATCCTTCCTTGAAGCAATTCGGTAGTTCAGTACGCATGAGGCCGGGTCGTACGACTGTTTCCCCGCGGGTTGTACATACCTTCGGTGCAGCAGTCAGAGCATCACCCCTGATATACGGTAGTTCCATCGGTCACAATGGCCTGAGCTTCGACATCACCATCCGGAATGTCCAAGTTCACAAGCTCCCGCTTGAATCCCCGTGTGTTATAAGCGCCGTAAGCTAACCCGATGAACATCCATCCGATTCCCAACACTTTGGCGCGCCAACTCAGACTCACCCACAACATCATGCAGATCAGAAAACCCAGCACCGGGGACACGAAATTGAACCAGCGCTTGTGCACTTCGCGAAAGTAAAATCGCACCAAAGCGGATGTGTTCACACCCATGAAGGCGAGCAAGGCGCCGAAGTTTAGCAATTCCACGCCCCGCTCAAAACTCAGGACCATCGCACCGATGAGTGCTACCGCGGCGATGAGCAACACGTTGTTTCGCGGAATGCGTTTCTTGGGTTCGATGGCCCCAAAAAACCGGGGCGGCAGCGCGCCGCTACGTCCCATGCCGTAAAGCAGGCGTGCAGCACCCAACTGCGCCCCTAGCGCCGAACCGAACGTCGCCACTAAAAGCGTCACATTGATGACCGAAAACAGCCAGCGTCCACCAGCTCTTCCGGCAACAAACACAAACGCCGTGTCCACATCGGGAAAATTCTGGGCGCCGGGCCAGACGAGTTGCGCCGCATACACCTCGACGGACGCCAATATGCCGGTAAGCAAACACACGAAAACCGTGGCGAGCAGAATATTGCGGCGCGGGTTCTTGGCTTCCTCGGATAGCGTTGAGATGCCATCGAACCCTATATAAGTCAGCACGGCCAGCGAGGTCCCGCCCATGATGGCTCGGACGGAAAAAGTGTTCGGGTCGAAAAACGGGCGGGTAAAGAACCCGATTCCGTCATGAGGTGCCGTGTGCACGTAACGAGCGGCTGCCGCTAAAAACAGAAGAATGACCACGCCCATGACCGCAACGAGACCCGAGTTGATGCGCGCCGAAGTCTGAATACCTTGCATATTCAATGAGGTGAACAGACCGACGAAAGCAACCACCCATACCGCGTACGGGATTTCCGGAAAGAAGTTCATGGCAAATTTACTGCAGAGAATCGTACAGATGAGAGGGTTAAGCAGGTAGTCCATGGCCATGCTCCACCCTGTTACGTAACCAAGCGCCGGGTGAATTTCGCGCCCGACATAGGTGAACGCAGACCCGGCGCTGGGATAAGCGGAGGCCATTTTCCCATAGCTTATGGCGGTAAACAGCATGGCGATCATAGCGAGCATGATGGTGATTACAGCGTACCCGTGAGAACGCGTGCTCATTACCCCGTACACTGGCATAGGCGCAGTAGGTTGTATAACAATGAGCCCGTACAGAATTAGATCCCATAAACCCAATGAACGCCGAAGCCGCGGTGTGCTGGTAGTTTCCGGTAGAGATGTGGGCATGACCTGATAAATGCCTTTCGCGTCCGCAACGGGTCTGTGCTACTAATCCGAAACACTCTCAGCAGGCATCTGTTCGCGCTGGTAGCACATAGACCGAAGCGAATCGGAAATCGAAGCGCCGTGAGATTCAGCGAAGCCGAACAAGTTGCTTAGCACTGCATCGGGGTGGATAGTATGGGGTGAAGTGACACTGAAGCTTGCGTTCAGGACGCCGAAATCCAGCGCCGTCCGCAGTACTCGGCCCGAAAATGAACTGCCACATTCGTTCGGCATGATGAATTGAAGGCCCGCTGCCAAACCACACACAACACCTGCGAGGAGTGCGTCCCCGGCGCCCGCGGTGGAGATTGGTTGAAGCACCGGCGCCGGACAGAATTGCGAACTCCCGCGCTCGAAGCCGTACGCTCCTTTTGGCCCCGAGCTAACAATGATGCGCAACTGCGGGTGGGTCGCGGTAAATTTGGCGGCGCGCTCCGCTAACAGTCCGTCATCGAGAACAGGACTCGAACCCTCTCCAAGTAGCGCAGAGGCCTCCTCCTGATTCAATGCCAAGAGATCCGTGAGAGAAAACAACCCCATAATTTGCGCTTCTTCAATCTCTCCGAGCGCGAATGAGCATGCGCGGTAATTACCGCAGTCCGATGCAAGCTCAAGGAAGGCTCGCCGCATTTCCAACGGCACTTCTGGAAGGCACAGTGCTACGCCGTGTGCTCCCGCAGCTTTCATGAACGGGGATGCCGCTCTTAGGTCATCGGCGGTCAACGCCCCAGCCGCTGAATTACTGCTGGTAATGTTTCCGCCTGAACCATCCGGATAGTTAAAGCACACACTAAAAAGCGTTTTCAGCGCCGGATGGCAGCGCACAAACTGCGTGTCCATTCCCGCGGCGCTCATTTCGGTGAGAATCCGACGTCCCACCGCATCGTTACCAACAGAACCGATTGGCCATACCCGAAATGAGGCTGGGTCTCTGCTTGAGCCCATAAGCCGCGCAATGTAATGCTCGACGATATGTAGCTTGCAGTAATCCCTCGATTCAAGCAGTTCGCCCAACCTGCTTTCGTTGCGGCCCAATTCGTGTTGGCCCTGGAGCGCATAGATGATACCCGCGCCGATGCCACCGATACCTACGGCGCATGTGAATCCGCTTTTCGTGTTTGCGCGCAGTGTCAGCATGAATTCAAAACAGCTCCCAACCAGGATTTTCGCTAATTGGATGGCGCGCCGTTTCCAGTGTGGCCGTGATGATTGCGTCGGGATGGGTTTGCAGCAACGTCATCGGGTATTCCGGCGTCGGCTCGCTGAACAAAGCGACTCGCAGCGCCGTTTGCTTCCAGGCACCCGTATCGCTATAAACGCGCACCTTCTTTGCCGAGAGGCACTCGCGAATCCCCAATGTAATCGACATAGGCGGTACAAACTGATAGGCCGCACCGAACGTCCGGTGCGCCAGCGCGAGGATCGTATCAATATTGTTTTCTTGAATCCGGATGCTGGAGTTTGCGAGATCCCCCAACGTCAGATGGTGGAACGGATGACGGCGGGCCTGGTTATAAGCCACGTGTCCATCCTGGCCCCATCCACCCACAGTAATGTCCACCTGTGCCTCGCTGATCGCGGCGCGAACTTGTTCCATCGTCGCAGGTATAAGCCAGTGGCGTTGACCCTCCGGAACTGCTAACTCCGGGCGAATGCCTCCGTAGAAGTGGCGCTCCATAAAGGTTTTGAAGTTGTAAGGATGACCTGTCGGGAGCGGTTGCCCCTGCCAATCCAGGCACTCGTCCATGTGAAACACGTGCAGCCTCTTCAGCGATACGCCGCGCGCATTGACCAACAACCGAAAAGGTTCGTACCAACACGCAGGTCCACAAGGAACAATGGCGCGTCTGGCCCGCCCCTGCTTGTTGTTCCCTTCGATGACTTCGACCAACTCCCTGGCCATCAACGCACCTAACTCCACAGAATCGGCCACCTGCCGGTAACGTACACGCAACTCCGGATGCCCCAGCAATTTCTCCGCCGGGATCGCACACCAGCGCCGTAGTTCTCTGGCGTCGACAGGGGACGACAAGCGAAGGCGTGATTTTTCTGAGCCCATATTAGAGATCCAAAGTGTTGAACATTTCTGTCTGCATCACGGTGAAGAATGGTGATCGCTTCGCAAAACTCGGTGTATCTTGGGTGCAAATTACTGAAGGTGGCAAACTTTGGCCCATAGGATCTGCCTGACGAGTTTCTACTTAATTTGAGCGGAAGTCGCGGGCGTGTTGTACCCTTCGAGCTTGATCCAACGCGCATCCACCGTTTTTGACACGGTTCCGTGAATCTCGGCGGTTTCGCCGGGATACACAGTGATGTAATTGTCGTCGTACTGGATGGGAAGGATTTCGTCCCCATTCTGGGCGCCAGCTACGGTTGCCCGTTCGAAGAAGGCGATATATTCGGACGGATTATGTAGCCGAATAGCGACATGCTTTTCGCTGTCAGTCGTGGTCGGTCCAGCGCTGACCTCAAGGTGTACCTGGGGCATAGTATTCAGCGCTGTCATGTCCCCCCAGTTCACCTGCTTCAGATTCAGCGCATCATCGTTACTGAAGTCGCCCAAGTCGTCGTCTTTCTGCGACTGCCAGTAGGTGTTATCGACGAGCAGCTTTCCGGTGTTTTCAAACAACTGACAGCGGACAAAAAACACTGGCGTACTCTGCGGATAGCGAGGCAGCGTTAGGACCTGAGTTGCGCCATTGAACGGAACCTGGATGCCGTCGGCTGAGTGGTCGTCTAAAACCTTCCCATTCAGATCGTAAACGCGCACGCGTGCGCGCAAACCCTGCACGTCGCCAGGAGTCTGATTGAAAACAATGACCTTTGCCTGACTGTGATCGCCGGTTGCATAGGCATCGAAGACCACGGACAGCGGACGCAGCCCCTTCTTCGCGCCGTAGTAGGCACCACCGGGGCTCAGATAATAGTCAATGATGTTGCCGTAAAACGAAGGCCACTGGCTGTTCAGCATCCAATAGAGCGTTATTTTATGGTTAGCCCAGTCACCGGCCGCGAGGTTCTCAAATTGCGCGCGGGTGTTCTCGTAGTGAGCGAGTTGCGCTTTGCGCACGAACTCCGCCACGTTGCTGGAAGAACCGTAGCGGCGGTTAACCGCTAACTGCACATCGGCGAGGGTGCTGGCGCCGGGAATCGCTCCGGCGTGGAAAAACCATGAGTCGTTGATCGGCCACAATTTGTCAGCCGGGATAAACTTTTTCAAGCTCTCCAGTGTGGGGATATGTTCGTTGTCACCCTGCTCAACAGACGACCCGCGAGATGGGACGTACTTCCCACTGAACCAGTATATCGGCGGGCGCCAAGTGTACGGGCCTTCCATATTGATGCCATCCCACAAGTGTTCGCCTTGGGCATCTTTGGCGAAAGATGAAACGGTATCAACGACGGCATTTTGCCAACGCAACTCGGACAGAATTTTACGGTACTCGATGCGAACAGGTTCCGGTGGCCGACCATCGCTCCCGTTGGCCCAGATAAACACGGAAGCATGCGGACGGAGCATGAGAATCTGTGAACGCAGGCTCTGCGAAGCGACGCGATGGTCCTCTTCGCTCCACTGGTCCCATTTCTCCCATTGGTTGCAGCACATCCAGCCAAGCATCAGAGGAATACCCTGTTCGTCCGCGAGCTCGACAATGTGTTCACTGGAGATCTTCGATTCCCAACGCAGCATATTGATCCCGAGATCTTTGACATACCGCAGGATTTCGGATTCGCGCTCAGGATCATACCGATACAGCAGGTCCGGCGTGTAATCAGCTCCGCGCACGCGGAAGTCTCGACCGTTGACTTGGAGATAAAAATTTCCGCCCTTACCCTTATCGGGGAATTGTTCGTCTTGATCGCGGCGTTGGGTAACGCTTCGTATCCCGAAGCGAATGTGAGAACTGTCGGAGACTTTCTGTTCCTTCACAAACTCCAGATGCAGGTCATAGAGCGCCGGATTACCCATGGTGTATGGCCACCAGAGGTCGGGATTGCTTACGACCAAGCCGGGGTACTTTTCTGCGGCAAACGCAAGTTCGCGAATCTCACCGGGGGAGAGGCTGAGACTTTGCTCGAATTCAATGGCTGGCTTGCCTTGTCGCGAAATTGTTCCTTTCAGCGTGCCGGTGACGGGTTGCGCGGCAAAATTATGCAGGTTTGCATAAACCGTAAGGCGCGCGGTCGCGTGCGGCAGGGAGAGCTCCGAGTTAACTGCCGGGTTTTCGAGCGCGACCTCACCTGTGGTTTTTAGATAGACCGGCTTCCAAATGCCTGCGTTTCTGTCCGGCACGAAGGAAGCATCGAAGATATGCTTCCTGGTGTACTTGCCTTTGTATCCCAGATATTTCCAGTTGATCCAATCGAACCAACTGTCCGCCAGCTCTACACCGTCAACGTCTTGAATAAGTTGCTCGGGTGTTACTTTGACGGCTAGCGCATTCGCCGAGCCCGGCTTAATCCACTCCGTGACATTGAGCTCGTGCGCGGCATACATCCCGACGACTTGCTTACTGTCCGCGACCTTCTGCCCGTTAATCCAGATTTCCGCCCGGTAGTTGATTCCCGGGAATTCCAGGGTGTAGGTGGAGTAACCAGCCGGTGCGATGAACACCGTTCGATACCACCAGTCCTGCTTGTACAAATCCTGCGGAACTTTCTCCAGCATGTTCATGCCGATATAAAGGTTGAGGTAAACACCATCCTCCTGCATTATCTCGAGAACCGTCGCAGGCATGCGATGGATCGGACGCCACGCCTGATCCCGGTAATCGGATTGAGAGATGGCTGCGCCACCGGCTTCCGCATCTTTCGCAGCGGCCAATTTCCAGTTCTCTGACAACTCCAGTTTCCCTGGAGCTTCCATTTGGCCGAGTGCAGGGAAGGCGAAAAGGCAAAACAACAACGACAGCACAACGATTACGCGAACCATATTCGTTCTCCCTCGGCAAAAATCCAAAGAAAAGTGGATGCGCCTCTGGGCCTGTCTCTTGGCGCATCCATACGGTCTCAGAAATACAATTTGAGCGCGAACTGTATTTCGCGCTGATCATTTTGACCGTCGCGCGTTGAGGTGATCGTTCCGAAGCTGCCGCTGGTGTAGTCGAGAGAGCCGGGGGCCGCCACTACACCATTGCCCGCGAAACCAGGATTGGAGAAGTTAGGATGGTTGGTCAGGTTAAAGAATTCGGAGCGGAATTCCAGACGGAACCTCTCGGTAATGGCAAACTGTTTGAAAAGCGAAAAATCGAAACGATGGAACCCCGGGCCACGGAAATTACTCGGCCCTCCGCCGAGGGGACTGTAATCGGTTTGGCCGATCGTGGTCGCCACGGGTGGAGTAGCGTACGCCGCTGGATTCAGCCACTGGTTTACGTCATGAGGACCTGCGTTGGGATCCTGTCCCGGAACCCTAATCGCGTAGCAATTGAATCCTGAAGTGGTGGAGGTTGCGCAATTTACGGTTCCCGGTTGGCCGTCCTGCAGCGTAAGGATCCAGTTCGTTGCCCATCCCCCGAGCACGGCATCCACAATGCGCCCGCTGTCATGCAGATACTTTCTTCCTTTACCAACCGGCAGGTCGTAGCTTCCGCTCAGGTGAAATACTTTATCAATGTCAAAGTCGCACCGGCCGTAGTCCCGGTGGATACCGAAGCCCGGCAGGAACGGTGCTCGATATCCAGTTAACGAAGTATTGTTCAGAACGTCAACTGCATCGGACAAACAGCTCGACCAGGTGAAGTTGGCCAAAACGTTGAGTCCAGCGTTGAACCTGTGTTCATAGTTCGTCTGCAGTCCGTTGTAGTGGCTGTTGCCGGCAAAGCTAGTGTAGGTAGAGTTGGAAAAATCGGGATAGGGAGAGAAGGAGAGTGCGTCCAGCCCCAGCGGCAGTATCTGCCGCGGCGTATTCGGATTGACGTACACCGCAAGGTGGCGAACAGTATTGCCGACATAACCCACCTGCACGGTATCGTTCTTAGTGAGCTGATACTGCGCGGTCAGGTTATAGCCCTGCGTATACGGAGTTTTGTTGTGGAAGTCCTCGCCGATCAGCCCGACACCCCCAGGCTCAGCCGCCCCGGAGGTAAGCGGAATAGCAGTGAGCCCGTTGGAAAGCGTGCCAATCGATCCGTTGGCGAACGTGATCGGCGCATCAGGCGTCTGATTTGGATAGCTCAGATTGAATTGGAATGGGAAATCGTTATAGGTCAACAGTGCGGAGTTTTCAAAACCTCCGTAGAAGATCCCGTAACCTCCGCGAACAACAAGCCTTGGCGTAATTTGATAGGCGAATCCGACCCGCGGAGAGAAATTGGCTTTTTGCGATACTCCCAGGCCGGGCTGTCCCGAGCAGGCTATGTCGATATTGTCTGCCGCGGCGGCTGCCAAAAAGTCTGGTGAAAATGGAGTATTGCACCGCTTATTGGTCAACAGGAAGGTGGAAACACCACCCACTGTGGCAGCAGGTTGGAAATTGGACTGTGCACCGTAATTTTCGAGCAATTGTCCGAAGTACTCGTACCGAAGTCCAAGGTTCACGGTCAACCTGGGCTTTACCTTGATATCGTCCTGAAAATAGCCAGCATAATAGTGGCGCTTCATCGAGGTGGTGGCGATATTGGATGCTTGTACCTGGTCCGCGCCGCCCACGAAATCAGAGGCGCCCGGAACCGTACCCGGAATCGGCGTCAATAACATTTGGGCAAGGCCGGTATTGCCTCCTGATGTGGAAGGCACTTCGGTGTAAACCCCGCTAAAGCTCCACGCTCCGCGGCCCGTAAAAGGCTGCAGGATGTTGAATCCCAGCCTTTGGTATTGAAAGCCAACCTTAAAGGTATGCCGGCCTGCCGCTTTGGTGAGATTGTCCGTAACCTGCGTCGTGGTGCTCAACTCGATCGAGGGAAGAAACTGATTGCTTCCAAGGGTATTCAGCCCTGTAATGAACAGCGAGCCCAATCCACCATTCGAATCACCTTGCGGAACTCCGGGAATTCCAAACTGAGCCGGAATCCCGGAGGTATTCGCGTTGGGTTGCAGGCGAGAGGAAGAAATGCGATTGTAGCCCGCCCGCACTTCATTGACGAGCGTACCCGAGAACAAATGCGTTTCGCTCAGCACGGTGTTGAACGACTTCGCGTCCTGGTCCCCAGACGAGAAAGATCCCCCATCCGCAATCCCGCCGAACGGGCCCGGAATAAATGTTGGGTTATCGACGTAACTCACACGCCCGAAGATGCTGTCCTTCTGACTGAAGTTGTGGTCCACGCGAACATCAAATTGGTCGGCGTTGTTGCTCAATTTTGGGTTTGCGGCGTAGTTGTTGAAGAGGCCTGGAAGGTTGGGGGCGGGATAGAGGTTCAGGAGTTTAATCGCATTAGCGTCAAGCCGCCCTGCCGGAAGGATGTTACCGGGAAATGGCTCGCGAACAAACCCCAGCTGAGTTCCGGCGGGCACACCCGAACAGGGAGCAGTGATGCCAGAAACCGGATCAGCAACTCCGCAAGTCACCGCTCTTGTCGTGGAGGGATCGAAGACTTGACCCAGCGCGAAGGTGCGCCCTAGAACATCGGTTCGCGTGCCACCCTGCGTAAGTAGCTCCGAGAGGTTTGTGAATCCACTACTTCGCTCGAGGGCTGTTGGTACGGTGTTTGTCGACGGAACCGCCTGACGGATACGCGTGCCTTCGTAATCCATGAAGAAGAAGGTCTTGTCCCTCCGAATCGGACCTCCGAAGGTAAATCCAAATTGATTCTGGCGGTATTCTCCCTTCGGGATGCCTCCTGAATTCTCAAAGAAGTTGGCGGCATCTAGCTTGTCGTTGCGGAAAAATTCCCACACATTTCCGTGGAACTGGTTACTTCCTGATTTGATGGTGGCATTCAGGACAGCGCCCGCCGAACGCCCAGACTCGGCGCTATAGTTGTTGGTTTCGACTTTAAATTCTTGGATGGCATCCACCGGCGGACGGACCGCGTACGCAGTTCCGTTCAAGAAATCCACGAGATTGGCATTGTTGTCGAGCCCGTCCAGCAGATAGTTATTCTGCGCCGGCCGCAAACCATTGGCAGCAAAACTCCCGCTAGCACCCAGGCCGCGGGTATCCGCTTGGTCCTGCGTCACTCCCGCCGAGAGTTGCGCAAGAAACGTAAAGTTTCGCCCATTCAATGGCAGAGCATTGACGGCGCGCTCCTCGATCACCTGTCCGACCGAAGCATCCTGCGTCTGCAGAGCCGGTGGCGCGGCGTTGACGACCACTACTTCCGTGGCTTGACCAGGCGGCAGCGCGATGTCCACCAACACCTTCTGCTGGACGTCCACGGTGACGTTATTCTGCTGCACTTTCTGAAATCCGCGAAATTCCGCCGACAACGAGTAGTGACCGATCTTCACCGCCGAGAAGGAATATTCACCTGTGGACCCGCTGAGGGTCGTGATCGACACTCCAGTTCCTTCATTGGTGAGCGTCACCTGTGCGCCCGCCACACTGCCTCCACTCGTGTCTTTGATCGTGCCGGAAATAGCGCCGGTATCCACCTGAGCGGAGATCCGGCAGGGCAGAATAATGATTAACAACGCCAGAGCGAATGTCAGGGATATTTTGCGATTCAGAATAAGAGTAAGCATGATGGAATGTTCCATCCTTTCGCTAAGTGAGAACCCGGTCCCGTAGTTGACCGACTGCCCGGTGCGATTCAATAAAAGCGTTCCGATGGTCCATTGCCCCGGCCAAGTCCGAATGGGAGAACGCAATCCTGCCAAAGGGGCCATTGCGCAACGCGTCGCGCGCGGCCGGCTTTCTATTTAGTCCAAAAAAGAAGCCGGGTTGCGGATTGATGAACGCATGGCCGAACCGATTCAGCACGATGCCCGCGATACCCCGATCTACGCGATTCCCTCGGTGAGGGTTTACTTGTCCGTTTTTAATATGAGCCGTTCACGCGAACGCTAGTACCGTGCACGTGCACGATGGTCTACACATTGTCGGCTGTCAAGCAGTTTTTTTCGGCGAGACTTAGAACTCGGGGAACCCGCCTGTCCGTCGAGCGCGGTTTAATGTCGCGTTTACGTATCGCTTGGATGGGCCAAACCCGCGGTCGGCACTTCGGTGGGCGTTGGCTCATTAGGGCGCATCTCTCTAAAGAGATGCATATTAGATGAAATCACCACGGTCGGACTAAGACGGACTGTAGCTGGAAAATTGACTCTTGAGATTAGATTATCCGCCATGAGACGGACGGCGATCTGTCCTTGGCGGTGCGGTTGGTGGTAAATGGACGCAGCGATTGTACCCTTTTTGAAGTAGGGAGCCATTTCCGCGAAAAGGTCGCTCGTAATGAGCTTTACTTTTCCCTCGAGGTTCCCTGCTCCGAGAGCGCGGCAAACAGGCAGGCAATTAACTGTGTTGACATAGATTCCCGCGAGTTCAGGAACGCGCCGCAATAGGTCGAGAGTCTTTTGGAAGCTCTCGTATTCGTCCTCGTGACCCTCGATAACGGCTGCAATCTTGCCCCCTAGGCAGTGTATCCGGAACGTTTCCGAAAACCCCTCGGCCTTCCTCCTGTGGTCTTCCGCCATTAGCATTCCCGCCACAACGGCCACTTTTGAACCTGGCGGAACAAGCTTCCCCAGCAACTCGCCCGCCACGCATCCGCTCAGATAAGGTTCTACGTATACAACACTGGAACGGTGACTTTCTGAAGCGTCCGTGTCCACGCAAACAACGCGTACGCCCTTGGTCTCGGCCTTATCGATCAATGGTGTGAGGTTCTTGGGATTGCCAGCAGTAAGAATAATTCCGTGAACACCGCTGGCCATGAGTTCCTTGAATGCCTTGGCATCTCCCTCGCCAAGGTTCTGCACAGGGCGATTTAGGAATTCAACACCAAACTGCGAAACACGCTCTGCTTCCTCCAACACTCCGCTCCACAGTTGGTCATAGAAGAAGTGAATCTCGCGAGGTATGCATACACCGATCTTGGCCGTCGCCCGGTTGGCCGAGAGCGCTCGGGCCGCCAGATTCGGCCTATACCCGATTTCCCGGGCTATCTGCAAAATGCGTTGGCGCGTTGCCTCGTTAACGCCGCCGCGTCCGTGCAAAGCCCGGTCAACTGTACCTCTGGACACCTTCGCAATCTCCGCGATGAGATGAGTACCACGCCGCTGTTTTACCATGCTCGTCCCTATCCTATGCCAGTTACGGTTTACAGCAAAGAAGCGACGGAACGCTGTTGCTGGTCTTGCTCGTGAATCTTGGTGGGTGTCCGTTGGCGACCGGGAGCCATGTCGAAGGTCGTCCGGTTGTGTTTTACAGTTCGTTGGATCTAGATTTGTCGGCTCGCCGCGATGTTTTGTTGCGTCCGCACCTGTCGTTTTCGAGCTATTTCGTCGGAGCTACTGCTGGCTCCAGTTGAGCGATTTGTTGCTTCACCAACTCTAGATTGGGTCCGGGGGCGAAATAGGTTAGGCAGTTTTGCAGGTGCTGCAGGGCGCCAGCGGTGTCTCCCTTCTGGGAGAGGATGACGGCGAGCATTTGCTCAGTGTTGGGCTGCACGTGCAGTGGATCCTTGATGGCAAGGATTTCGTCTCCATTCTGGGCGCCAGCTACGGTTACCCGTTCGAAGAAGGCGATATGTTCGGACGGAGTCTCCAATTCCCCGTGATGATGCGGACCAGTCTTCGCGTTCGGCTGCACCACCACCGTCCCAGCCCAAAGCTTCTGCGCCCCCACCTTCGCATGCGAAATAGCTTCCGCGCGCGACATCCCCGGCGTCTGCGGCGTGTTCGTGTCCAATTGCCCGCGCGGATGATGCGCATCATCATCTGATTGTCGAAAGGCTGGAAGCCGTCGAGCGGGGCGAAACCTCAAGGCTCATGATCTTCCTTCCACCTCGTCACGGCAAAAGTTTGATCGCTAGTTCACTCTTTCCAGCGTGGTACCTCGGGAGGCATCCAGAGCGACATATCATATTTACGAGCTACGGTCAGGAGCTCTCTGACGACTTTACCCGGCGCGTCCGGAACTTCATCGGAGACGACGTTCATCAGGTTGTATTTCCGAACTGTCGGTTGAGTGAAGACTCGTTCGCTTCTCATCGCTTTAATACGACGGTAGGGGGCGCCTATTATGCCGTGGGGAGAGGGGGGCCGATCACTCGCCAATTTGCTCCTCATTGATGACCCAATCAAGGACCGTGACGAAGCAAACAGCGAAACTACTCGCAAAGCGCTTCACGAGTGGTTCGCGTATGTAGCCTACACTCGCCTTATGCCGGGTGGCGCAGTCATTATTATTCAAACTCGTTGGCACGAAGACGATCTGGCAGGCTGGTTGTTCGCGACGAGGTGGCCAGCACGCATTACGTCCTGAATCTAGGGACACGAATCGCGGCAGGTTTTGCAGCACCCCAAGCCCGGATGGCGCGGAGTATGTCGCAGTTTGCCTTCCCGCATTCTCCACCGACCTCGTTCACAGAGATGACCATCGAGATGCCTAGAAAGAACTCCATTCGACTTACACAGGCGTTAAGGACGCAATGAAATTCGCCAAAACTGTTTTCTGGATCGCCGCGATCTATGGAATCATTTTGCTGATTCCGATGTATTTCCTTATGAACACGATCGGCGAAAATCATTGGGATTTCCCTACCTCCGTCCGGCACTAGCGACCGTAGGTTTGTACTCTTGTGGCTTGGTAGTATCGCGGTCGTATTAGCTTTCTGCGTGATCATGTTTTACATCATCATGGCTCTATATTTTAGGCATTGAACACAGGCTCTTGCGTAACAAGGGCACGAGCTTCTGACGAAACTCAGCACGATGATGGACCCACCGTCCAGGATACGGAAGCTCGACGTGCAGACCAGATTGGTACAAGTGGTTTGCGCACCGTCGCCACTTCACCTAGCAAGGGCTTGACTGCAACCGCAGCTCCCTGTCCTAGTTTGAGTGACCAACTCTAACCGTCGAACAACGTCGCGGTTCAAAGAAAAGCGGCGGTATGGAAAACCGCTCTATCAATCAAGCAGTTGCGATGACGACTTTGCCGCTCGTCCGCGTTGTTTCAACGAGCTGATGGGCGGCTCTCATCGCTTCGACGCTCAGTCTTTGCAACGGAGACCCTGAACGTGAAACTTTCACGCGCTGAGTGCGTTTGTCATGGGTTGCGGCAGCCTGCGGAACAAAGGGCGCCCAGACCGTCTGTATGTCATATCATGTTGGAGCAAAGGAGCAGTATCAATCCCAATTTATGCTTACGCGAATCGTTTGTGTCCTCTTGGCGTTCGTTTCAGTGCCAGGCTCGTCCGGCGCAGATTTTGCGATGAAGGTGACGGATAAGAATTACCTGGATACGCAAGGCTTCAGCGTCTTTCTCTACGACAGCACGTATCATCCGGTCTTTGTGGATCAGAAGAATACGGCCATGGAGATGATTCTGCACGGCCAACGCATCGCCACGAACGGCGACGTTCGCCTGATGGCGACGCCAGAGCAGTGGGATCTGGTGGCAACGCTTAAGGGCCGACACGCGGACAAGGCGAACGACCGGCTGATTGCCGACCTCAGTTTTCCGACGTTCAATTTCAGTTACACGCTGGAAGTGGCGGCGGAGCCTGGCGGGGTGAAGGTCAGCATCAATCTCGATAAGCCGCTACCGCAGAAACTGGAGGGGCGGGCGGGCTTCAATCTGGAGTTTCTGCCGTCGATCTACATGGGCAGGGCTTATGTGGTGGACGGAAGCAAAGTCGGCATCTTCCCGCGAACACCAAATGACGCGATGACGAAGGTTTTGCCCTTGGCGGATGAGCCGAAAAAGGCGTACTACCTGGAGGACTGGGACAAGGCCAAGGGATACACGCAGCCGCTGCCGTTCGCCGAAGGAAAGAGCATCACTCTGGGTGTGGACGACGTGCTGGCCCGAGTGAATGTGGTATCGGATACGGCCAACCTGATGCTGTTCGATGGGCGCGACCGCGCGCAGAACGGCTGGTTCGTGTTGCGTTCGCTGATTCCTTCCGGCAAAACCACGGGCGCCATCGTGTGGCACATCCGGCCGGACGTAATTCCGAACTGGACACGGCCGCCGATGATCGCGCACAGCCAGGTGGGTTATGCGCCGGGCTTCTCCAAGGTGGCGGTGCTGGAACTCGACCCCAAGTACAACGGCCCGAAGACAGCCCGAGTGTTGCGCTTGATGGACAGCGGATCTTACCAGCAGGTGTTCGAGGGTGCGATCACGCCTGCGACGCCGTGGCTGCGCTACGTGTATTCGAAATTCGACTTCACCCCCGTGAAGGAACCCGGCCTTTACGTAATCGAGTACGCAGATCAGCGCACGGCCCCTTTTCCGATTTCGCAGGACGTCTACGCAAAGATCTGGCAGGACAGCCTGGACCATCACCTCGCGGAGCAGATGGATCACGTTGCGGTTCGCGAAGGATACCGGGTGTGGCATGGCGCTTCGCACCTGGATGATGGGCGCATGGCGCCGGTGGTTGGAGAGCAATTTGACGGCTGGAACCAAGCCACAGCGACGGAGGGGAAATACAAAGGCGGCGATCACATCCCTGGGATGAATGTGGGCGGGTGGTATGACGCCGGGGATTTCGACCTGGAGGAACCGGCGCAACTGAGCGTGATTCAGAGCCTGGCGCTGGCATATCGCGAATTTCATCTCACGTACGACGAGCTTACGGTGGATGAAAGCGCACGTGAGGTGGAGATGCACCGGCCCGATGGCGTGCCGGACACGGTGCAGCAGGTGAAGCATGGCGCGCTGCTCATCCTGGCGCAGTTCCACAACATCGGCCACGCCATCCGTGGCACTCACGAGCCAGATCTACGGCAGTACACCCAGGTGGGTGACGGCGCTTCGAAAACGGACGGCCGCATCTACGACCCGAAGCTCGGCCCGAACAAAACGGAGGGTGACTACTCCGGCAGGCCGGACGATCGCTGGATCTTCACTACGAACAACTCGTTTTTCCAGTGGAACGCCATTGCAGCGCTGGCTGCAGCGGCGGATACGCTGAAAGGCTGGGACGATGCGCTAGCGAAAGACTGCCTGGTCACCGCGATCAAGGCTTGGAACGAAGAGAAGGCTCATCCAACGCAGAATCCGGCGGGCGGCGGCTTAGGCGGAGCGGCTCCGGCAGGCGCGCCTGGGGGTGGCGTGCTGGCCGCGTCGCAGGGCGTGGTCTCTGGCGCTCAAAGCGGTGGTCACGCAGCGAGCAGCGGGGGCGCTTCGACAAGCACGCGTACGGCTGGCGCACAACCAACTGCCCCGGCCGGCTCGGGCGGTGGCGTATCTGGTCCCGGACCGGAGTGGGGGGCGGCGCTGGAATTGACGATCGCTACGAATGGCGCTGAGCCTTACAAGTCACGGCTGAAGGAACTGTTCCCACAGATGATCACGCCGCAACAGATGGACTCGCGTGGCTGGAGCGCCGTACGGGCTTTGCCTTATTTGGACACCAGCGCGAAGGATCAAATGCGTGAAGCGGTGAAGAACTATATGGCGGGTTTGGATGAGCGGCTGGGTGCCACGCCGTTCGGCGTGCCGCCGAGTCTCGGCACGTGGGGCGGATCGGGCGCCGTGGTGGACATGGCCATCCGAATGTATTTCCTGCACAAGGCATTTCCGGATCTGGTAAGTCCCGAATACACACTTCGCGCGGTGAACTACATTCTCGGCACACACCCGGTATCCAGCACTTCGTATGTGGCTGGAGTGGGAACGGTGTCGAAGACAAAGACCTACAGCAACAATCGCGCGGACAATTCGTACATTCCGGGCGCTGTGATTCCGGGATATATCATTATCAAGCCGGATTTTCCGGAGTGCATCGATGACTTCGGGTTCCTGTGGTTTGAGGATGAAGCCGTGGTGGCCGGTTCGGCAAGCTGGGTGGTAGCGGGGAACGCTGCGGAGGCGATCATTAAGGAAGCGAAATAGAGCCAGTACTAAGAGCGCCCGGCGGCTCCGAGCGGGTCGGGTCAGGAAATTCCACTCGCCCTTGGCGACCGCACGACGATGCGCAACTGCGCATGAAAGCAAGTTCAGAAGCGACTGTTGAACAGTTGCTCGACCACATGATGCGTGCCACGGTGCCCTTCAATCTGGCTGGTTTGCCCGCGCTCTCCGTGCCATTCACGTTTAGTTCAGAGCAGTTCCCGATCAACGTGCAACTCGTCTCGCGGTGGCTGGATGAAGAGAGCATTCTTCGCCTCGGCGCATTGATCGAAGCGGGGAACAAAGCGCAACACCGTCACCCGAATCTTTGACCGTCTTGTAGCTGACTAGAAATGGGTCCGCGGGTTTGGAAACCCACCGTGACTAATTCACTGTCTTGCGCAAGCCTACAAGCAGCAGTTGCTTCGGACTGACCGTGTGCCGTGGATTCTTCTCAAACAGTTCAGTGCGTCTTCGGTGCAGCGCTGCACCGAATCGCGTAAAGGCAGCCCACGTTGCAAGAACACCCAAGCATCCATATGGCGAGTAAAACCGTGGCCCGCGGCTTCAAACTACTTCTTGTATTGTTTCGCGGATGAACCATTCAGCGCTGCGCCAACCGTCCCGCAGTTGCCGGAATTCATGTCATAGATGCCAGCCCGCAGATAGATTTCACCCGGAGGTACATCGATTTCCTCGTGAATTTGCATTCCCACCTGCTGCGTCGCTTCGTACACCTTGGAATCCATCGTTAGATTGCTGCGCTTCCTGACCATGTTCGAGATGTTGCCGCCCGGACCGAATGCGATGAGCATGATTTCAATACGGCCACGACGCGTGCCGTTGGCGTCTAAGCCCATCGCGATGTCGGGCAGAGCCACAGCGAAGTTGACATCGTAGCGGGTAAACGGCGCCTTCAATTTCGTGTTATCTCCCGCACGCGGGGCATTCGCAGGAGGCTGCGGACTCTTCGGCACCATCTGCACCTTGAACAGGATCTGGTCGAAATCCGGCATGTCTAAACCGATAAGTGGCACCAAGGGGTCGTCGGCGCCCTCTTCGGAGATGAATTCGTGGCTGGGTTGGTCAGCGAAATAGCCGCGGCGATAGGAAAGTGTGTAGTCATTGTCGGCCACGCTGACCTGAATGCGGCGGAACTTGCCGTCGTTCTTATTGCTGGCAGGTGAATAGGCCAGCGTGTAATAGTGCGAGCCGTTGCTCACAGCGTCTTTGACGGCGTCGCTCAACGCGTTCGTGCTGTAAAAAGCGCGGCCTCCGGTCTCTTGGGCAATCGTTTCCATGGCGATTTGATTAACGCTGAGGCGAGCCTCGAGTTCCCGACGCGAACCGGCCAGTTTGCTGGCATCGAAGGTGGGGTCTCCGAGAACTCCAAGCGCAGACACAGGATAGATGGCGACCTTTGCCGCGGTGAGCATGTCCGAGGTTTTCTGAATGTGATCCTGATTTTTGGGAACTCTGCCGCGAGGATCCGGAAAGAAGCTGACCGGGAAGTTGTCTGAGAACCAGATGAGATTTTTGCGGGCAGGAATCGCGGAAAGATAGCGGGCGATTTGCTGGAAGGCTTGTAGGGTCAGCTCACTGCGGGAGTTGGCGCGCTCGGCGGCCTCGTCGCGCTGGAAAGACTCGACGGCATCAATGGCCGAGGGCGCAGCCTGACTCTTGCGCATTTGCCGGAGAATTTCCGCGTCGCTGTATTGGTTAGCCTCAGTCGGCAGGTTTCGAGAGATTTCGGGGGCGACGCCGAGTTTTTTGTCCTCCAAGGCTGCGGAGAGGCCGGAAAAATCGGTACTAAACCCGCGGACGATGCGGAGGTGGGAACCGAGCGCGAAAACGGCAAGGCGTGTGCCGGGCGGAATCTCGCCGAGATATTTTATTACCTGTTGCCGGACGAATGCCTGATTTTGTGGTTGCGTGTTGAGAAGGTCGAGCAGCAGAACGTTGACAGAATCGGCACCTCGAGCGGTGGGAAAATTGGTGAAGACATTGGGCGGCATCGGCGGCAACTTGATTTCGTTGGGAGCAGCACCCTTGTGTTCCTCGAAAGAAGTGACAATCTGCGGGCCGCCGTCCTCGGAGAGGTGAAAGTCATCCTTGCGGAGGCCGGGAACGGATTGCCCTTGCTTGTCTGTGACAACCACGTCCACCACAACGATGCGACTCTCGACTTTGATGGAAGGGCCCTGAATCGGCGCGGGAACGGGCGGTCCTTGCTCGCGGGATTGAGGGAGACAGAGTCCTGCGAGAAGGAAGAGCGAGGCGGCGGAGAGTAGCGAGTGAGTCACTGTAAATCCACAGAAAGTCTCTCACAGAGAATCTGGGGAGTACACAGACCGCCAGCCATAAAAGGCCCGAGGATGCAGCGAGTCGGACTTATGCATAACTACATTACATGGCGTTTTCGTTAGGACTGCTCGACGACAGAAATTGCGTGCATCGGACGGAAACACATTTGTTCACGATTGAAGTCATTGGCAGCTCGCCTGGAAGCAGAGTGTTTGGCCAAAAAACGGAACCACATGATTTTGAAAACGGTCGGCCACTTTGCTTGTATGCGTGCCAGAATACACTTCGAAGCTATTCGCGATTCCATACTTATCAAGAACTTCGTGGAGCTTTACGGTATCGGCACGCAGACCGTCCTGGTCGCCTACATCGATGGAGATCGCACGATACCGCAGGAGACTTCCGATGTACTGATCAACGAAAGCGAGTGGAGCATTTGCAGCCCATTTTGCAAAAACTTCGGGTTGTGGCGTTCCATCCTTCGTGGGCAGGTCGAGATAAAACGGTGGATTCTTCGGGTTCGGTGACCAAGCGGCGGCCGAAGCCAACGTGGCGCGCGCAAAAAACGGCAAGCCTTCCGAGTCGGCTGGTGTTTTCAGAACTTCAAGGCTCTTCGCGATTTCCGGATTCATGGAACCGGCGAGCCGGGGAGACAAGCAACACGGACTCATGATGTACAAACTCCCGAACACGTCGGAATGCTTCATGCCAATGCGGGTAGCGCCGTAACCTCCCATTGAGTGGCCGACGAGTCCTCGGCTTTGGCGCTCAGGAATCGTACGGTAATGCGCATCAATGTATGCGACGAGGTCGTGCGCGATGAACAGCTCGAAATTACCGGTGGTCACGGAACTCGAATACATTGAACCGTCGTGGAGCGTCTTCGAATCGGGCAGGACCTCGATCATTTCTTTTGCACCTTGCGCGAAGGCACCTTCGATCGTCTGCGGTACATGGATTTCATGGGTCCATTGCTCGGCGCCGATGGAGTAACCGTGCAGGGCGTAAACGACTGGATAGCGTCGAGACTTTTCTTTCGCATAGCTGGGAGGAAGGAACACAAACACGTCGCGTTCAACCGCGTCTCCTTCCAAATTGCCTTCCAGAGCCGTTCCGTGAATTTTGATATGCTCGACTGTCACTGGCTTTGCACCGGCAACCGCCGGAGGCACGTCCGTTTGCACTTGCGCGGCGAGCTGAGGAGCTAGTCCTGCCGCAATCGCAAGTAAAATCCCGCCGAACCATTTCACGCTTGTCATGGTGACCCTTTCTTGAAACAGCATCAGTCTAGGAGAGCGATCTAGCCTTACTGCTCGACTGCAACCACCGTTACCGATTTGGGAGCCAATTTGAGGGTCAGCTTGCCGTCTTGCGCTTTTGCGGAAAGCGGCTTCGGGACAACCGTATTGGGCGCGTCGAAGGTATTTACGCTGTCGACCTTGGATGCGGACAGCGTTTCTCCTGCCGCGGATTTAGCATTTATACCGGCCAGACTAACTTCGATTTCAGCGGGCTGATTTGGATCGGCGTTAGTTATTGCGAGCCATAATTTTCCGGCCTTATCTTTCGCTGCAATGCCATCCACACGTGGCAACGTGATATCGCCGTGCGTGTACGTGCCAGCGTCGAATGAGACGGGCACGAAGGTGGCGTTCTGGAACGGTACGTACATCTTGTAGACATAGTAGGTAGGCGTAAGAACCATTTTCTCTTTCTCGGTCAGGATCATGGCCTGGAGCACGTTGATCATCTGCGCGATATTGGCCATGCGAACGCGGTCGGCATGCCGCGCAAAAATGTTGAGGTTCAGTGCCGCTAGCACTGCATCGCGCAAACTATTTTGCTGTGCCAGGAAGCCGGGATTGCTGCCGGGAAGCGGCGCGTACCAGCCGCCCCATTCATCCACAACAAGCGCCACCTTTTTTTCCGGATCATACTTGTCCATGATTGCCGAGTGCTTCTCAACAAGATCGTTTATCTCCAGCGTGGACTTGAGAATCTGCGCGTACTCCGTCTCTCCGAAATCTACCGAAGCATAGGAAGGCGGCCATTTCACCACGGTGTAGGAGTGCATCGAAAGCCCATTCATATCCCAACTCCAAGTGTGGCTGTGATACGCCTTCATGATGGCTTCGGTCCACTCCATCCAGCGGGACTCGCCGCCGCCGGGTCCCACAGCGATCTTGAGCATCTGCTGCTTGTCCTGCTGAGCTGGATTGAAGTTGCGGACGAAGCGGCTGTAAATCTTGAGCTGGCTCAAATAATAATCAGGCGTCATGTTGCCGCCACAGTCCCAGCTTTCGTTCCCGATGCCAAGAAATGCAACCTTATAAGGAGCAGGATGTCCGTTTGCCGTGCGCTCTTTTGCCAGAGTCGTCGGCTGAGCGGTGGTTAAGTATTCCAGCCATTCGGCAGCTTCCTGTGGAGTACCGGAGCCGACGTTGACGGAGAGGTAGGCCTCCGCTCCAATCTGGTCGAGGAAGTCCATGAATTCGTTCGTTCCGAAGGTGTTCGGCTCGATTACGCCTCCCCAGTTGGGATTGAGTGTTACCGTTCGCTGCGGACCTATGCCTTTGCGCCAGTGGTATTCATCGGCGAAACAGCCGCCCGGCCATCGCACGTCCGGCACTTTCAGCGCCTTGAGCGCAGCAACAACATCGTTACGAATCCCGCGTGTGTTTGGAATCTTCGAGTCCGGGCCGACCCAGATGCCTTCGTAAACACCGTGGCCGAGATGTTCGGCAAATTGGCCAAAGAGGTTGCGGTCAATCTTCGCGCCGGGCTTGGAAACGTCAACGAATAGGTTGATTTTCTGCGCAACCGCCACCGGCACAGCCATAGCCACAACGAGCAGAGTCAAGCTGGCAAAAAGTGAACGCACGAGCGGAGATCCCGCTTGAAACGCAACCAGGAATGTCCGACGGACCTGAGATTGGCGCAGGATTCGGCACTGGATTGATCGAAAAGGTCTGAAAGCAATTTTTTGGGTCATTTGTTGTTCTTTCTGAAGTTCGGCTAGGTTTGTACCGGATTGATATCCAACATTTTTGGGTATTTGTCTTTCAGAGTTCAGTTTATGAAACGGGTAGTATACATTCAGCTTGGCGGTGGGGAATCTATCACGCATTTTCGAGATGGACCCGAACACAATGGACGCTCAACTCCAGTGTAGGTGCTGTCGCAAACCCTTCCAGAGGCTATTTCCAGCGTGAAGGCACTCGTACTCAAGAAGAAGCCGGGCGAAGCCTCCCTCGAAATGATTCCCAATCCGGTGGCCGCACCCGGCGAGTTATTGCTGAGAGTCCGAATGGTTGGGTTCTGCGGAAGCGATCTGAACTCATTTCGCGGACGAAATCCACTGGTCACCTTTCCGCGGATCTTCGGACATGAAGTGTCAGCCACGGTCATCGAGGGGGATAGCTCGCTGCCTGCTGGAACAGATGTAGCTCTTTCTCCATATACGAGCTGCGGCGGGTGCGCTTCCTGCCGGAGGGGACGTCCGAATGCGTGCCAGTTCAATAAGACTCTGGGCGTACAACGGGACGGAGCGCTTGCAGAATTCGTCGCGATGCCTAGAGAGAAGTTGTATCCGGCAAAACTCACGAGGAAAGAGTTGCGCCTGGTCGAACCGCTGACGGTGGGATTTCATGCTGTGGCGCGCGACAGAATAAAAGCAGACGACACTGTCTCCATCTTGGGGTGCGGCGGCGTGGGACTCGGAGCCGTCGCTGCTTCGAACGCGTGCGGCGCTCGCACGATTTGTGTTGATATGGATGATGAGAAGCTCGTCGTGGCGCGAGCGGCGGGTGGTTCTGATGCGATCAACGCCGCGAAGGAATCGCTACACGATCGCCTGCAAGAACTGACGGAAGGTCGCGGCCCGGATGTGGTGATCGAAGTGATCGGAACACCGCAAACCTTTCGAGCCGCTGTTGAAGAAGTCGCCTTCACGGGAAAAGTGGTGTACATAGGCGATGCAAAAGAACCGGTGAGCTACGAGACGAGACTCTTCGTGCAAAAAGAGCTGGACATTCTCGGTTCGCGAAACGCGTTGCCGGAAGATTTTCGTGCGGTAATCCATCTTCTCGAGGGGAAAAAGTTTCCTGTGGACCAGGCTGTAAGTTTGGTGGTGCCGCTCGAAGAGGCGGCGGATGCCCTGCGATCGTGGAGCGAGAATCCGGCAAGATTCAAAAAGATCATGGTCTCCGTGGATTGACGGCGTCAGAGCTTTATTCTAATTGCAGGAGAGAGGAATCATGCTTGCCCGTTCGCTGTTGACGATTGCACTTGGTGGTTTTTTGCTCGCGCTCTTAGCACTTCGTGGAGCGCAGGCCCAGAGTCCGACGGCTCCAACCGCTTCTATCGACCCGGAAGCGATCGACGCAATCTGGCAGAAGGCAAGCAGCAAGTATGACGGGCAGCGAGCGGAGCTCTTGAAGGACGTTGAAAACGCGGATCGCGAGGGGCGCTATCGCGCGGACTGGGAATCGCTGAAGAACTACGAAGCGCCGGAGTGGTACAAGGACGCCAAGTTCGGAATTTTTATTCACTGGGGAGTGTATTCGGTTCCTGCTTTCGGCAGCGAATGGTATCCGCGAATGATGTATGTCGAGGGATCCCCAGAATACAGGCATCACATCGAGACTTACGGTAAGCAGGACAAATTCGGCTACAAAGACTTAATCCCGATGTTCAAGGCGGAGCATTTCGATCCGGCGGCCTGGGCGGAGTTATTCAAAAAAGCCGGCGCGAAATACGTGGTGCCCGTGGCCGAGCATCACGACGGATTCGCGATGTACGAGAGCAGGTTGAGCGATTGGACGGTGGCCAAAATGGGACCGCATCGCGATACCACCGGAGAATTGGCGAAGGCGGTGCGGGCCGCCGGGTTGCATTTTGGCGTATCGTCGCACCGCGTGGAACATAATTTCTTCCTTGGACCGGGCCGCGCAATTTCTTCGGATGTGAACGACCCACAATATGCGATGCTGTACGGCCCTGCCCATACCTGGCTTATGAACCCGGGGGGCACACCTCTCAATAATGATTTCACTTATGTTTCCTCCGCGTGGGCCAACGATTGGCTGGCGCGGTCTGCGGAACTGGTCGAGAAATACCATCCCGATATCGTGTATTTCGACTGGTGGATCGGGCAGGCGGCGATCCGGGAGAATCTCGCGCGGTTCGCTGCGTTCTATTACAACAGCTCTCTGAAATATGGCGACCACGTTGGCGTGATTAACTACAAAGACTACGCGATGCAAGAGCATTCCGGCGTGCTCGATTTGGAGCGCGGCCAGTTGGGAGACATTCGCCCGCTTTATTGGCAGACGGACACGTCGGTCAGCAACAAATCGTGGGGCTACATTGAGACCGACACATTCAAGTCGCCGCAGTTCGTGGTGGATCAGCTCATCGACATCGTGAGTAAGAACGGGAATTTGCTGATGAACATTGGGCCGCGGTCGGATGGCACGATTCCGGAGCAGGTGCAGCAGGTTCTGCTGGATGTGGGAGCTTGGCTCAATGTCAACGGCGAAGCGATCTACGGCACGCGGCCGTGGCGGGCGTACGGCGAAGGGCCGACCAAAGTCGCCGGTGGCTCCTTCCACGACACCGATACCGCCAACTACACTGCCGAAGATTTTCGCTTCACCACCAAGGGCGACACGCTTTATGTGATCGGACTTGCCTGGCCTGCAAATGGTGGAGCGGTGGTCCGCTCGCTGGCCGCCACCGTGGGAAGCGAACCAGTGGCGTCGGTGGCTTTGCTGGGCGGCGACCCAAGCTTGCGATTCGAGCAGAAGGCGGATGGTTTGCACGTGTATTTACCCAGTTCGCCGCCGGCAAAGTATGCTTACGCGCTTCGCGTGAAGTTTCAGCACGCGGGCCGCTGAAACGAACAAGCACAGAGTCTCTCCGCGAAAAGCGCTACCGCGATGAAGCGTTTCTTTGCTTCGTGTCGAATGACGATGAAAGGCAGGGTGCCGTGAAGAAAGTTCAACGGATGAAGAGTTTTGGAGCGAGCGTTTACTCGATCACATCTAGCCGGCGCCCAAAGCCGTTCGATGGGGCACAGCCAAAATCGATGGTTAAGAGGTGAAGCCATGAAGCCAGTCGCAATTGCACTGCTGCTGTTTGCGAGCCTGTGTTGCACGCGGGAGTGCTGCCCGCAAGACGCTGGGGATTTTCATCCGGCCACAACAAATGTGTGGGGAGCTGAATACCCGCGAGTTGACAGCGCGGGAAGGGCGCAGATCCGTGTCAGAGCTCCCGACGCCACGAAGGTCAAGGTGAATTTCTGGAGCGGGCCGAAGTCGGATATGGAGAAACAGTCGGACGGCTACTGGATGGTCACGACGCCGCCCCTTGTTCCAGGATTGCACTACTACACCGTAATTATCGATGGAGCGGAAGTGAGCGACCTCGGCAGTCAGGCTTTTTTTGGTGGAAGCAAGTACGCGAGCGCAATCGAGGTGCCTGAGCCTGGTTCGACCTACTACTCGGCACAGGACGTCCCACACGGACAAGTGCGCGAAGTCTGGTACAGCTCGAAGGTCACAAGTACGTGGCGGCACGCGCTAGTCTACGCTCCTCCCAATTACGACTCACAGACGGATGTCAGATACCCGGTGCTGTATCTTCAGCACGGCGGAGGCGAGGATGAGACGGGCTGGATCAGACAGGGAAACGCGAACTTCATACTCGACAATTTGATCGCCGCGAAGAATTGCAAGCCAATGATTGTGGTAATGGCTTATGGTTACGCGCGGCGCGCTGGCCAGCCTGCTCCCGACCTGACGGGAAAGCCCTTCGGTTCTCCTGAAATGCTAAAGGCCATGCAGGATATGGCCGCCGCGTTTGAAGATGACGTGACGCAAGTTCTGATCCCGTACATCGATTCCCACTTTCGCACGCTGACGGATCGCGATCATCGCGCCATGGCCGGTCTTTCCATGGGCGGAATGCAAACTTTCCAGGTCACGCTTAATCATCTGGATCTCTTTTCCTACATCGGAGGATTCAGCGGAGCGGGCGGCATGCTCGTGCTTGGAGACCGGAGGCTGAATCCCAAAACCGACTACAACGGCGTGTTTGCAGATCCGGCCGCGTTCGCAAAGAAAGTGCATTTGCTGTGGATCGGAGTGGGGACGACCGAGCCGGAGCGTATGCGCGCAGGCCTTCAGAGGTTGCACACCTCGCTGCTCGAAGCCAACATTCAGCACATCTTTTATGAATCGCCAGGCACAGACCACGAGTGGCAAACGTGGCGCCGCGACCTTAAGGACTTTGCGCCAAGGCTCTTTCAATGAGCGTGCAAACCAGCGACTCAAGCGAAATCGATCTTTAGACCGGCGAATTGAATAAAACAAATGGAGGCACATTCCTACATGCGATCATCGAACTTCAAGATTCTTGCTGGGACTGTTGTCCTCCTGATTGCGAGCCGCGCACACGCCCAGAACTCCGAGCCGCCGGCATATCTGAACCCGGCGTTGCCTGCGGAGCAGCGGGCCGCCGACCTGGTACATCGCATGACTGTAGAAGAAAAAGTCACCCAGCTGACCAACCAGTCGCGTGCCATCGACAGCCTGCACATACCCGCGTACAACTGGTGGAGCGAAGCGCTGCACGGCGTCGCCTCAAGCGGCACCACGGAGTTTCCCGAGCCGGTCGGCCTGGCGTCTACATTTGACACAGACGCTATCCATCGCATGGCCATCGCCATCGGTATTGAAGCGCGCATCAAGCGGGCACAGTTTGAGCGCGCCGGCCACAGCCGCGCCCAGGAGGGTTTGGACTTCTGGGCACCGAACATCAACATCTTTCGCGACCCGCGATGGGGACGCGGGCAGGAAACTTACGGCGAGGACCCGTTCCTGAGTGCGCGCCTCGGCGTGGCCTATGTCATCGGAATGCAGGGCGATGATCCGAAATACTATCGTGCCATTTCTACACCCAAGCACTACGCCGTCCACAGCGGGCCGGAGCCCACGCGCCACACCGCCGACGTGAAAGTCAGCAAGCACGATGAGTTGGATACCTACCTTCCTGCGTTCCGTTCCACCGTCACGGAAGGCAAGGCTGGCTCAGTGATGTGCGCCTACAACAGCATCAACGGCCAGCCCGCATGCGCCAGCGAGTTCCTGTTGCAGGATCAACTGCGTGAGAAGTGGAAGTTCCAGGGCTACGTAGTCTCCGATTGCGCCGCTATCGTCAATATCTTTCGCGACCACCACTTCACTAAGACGCAGCCGGAAGCGTCCGCCTTAGCCATCCAGCGCGGGATGGACAACGAGTGCCTGAATTACGGGGACATCAAGGACGATCGCGACTACAAGCCTTACCTGGACGCTTACCAACAGGGCTTCCTGAAAGAAAGTGACATTGATACCGCACTGATCCGGCTATACACGGCACGCATCAAGCTGGGCATGTTCGACCCGCCCGAGATGGTTCCATATACAAAGATCGACGAAAAGGAACTCGACAGTACTGCGCACCGCGAATTAGCCCGGACGGTCGCCAACGAATCCATGGTCCTGCTCAAGAATGACGGCATTCTGCCGCTCAAGAAAAGCGGAATTAGGATCGCTGTTGTAAGCCCGCTCGCTGACCAGACCCGGTATCTGCTCGGCAATTACAACGGCAGGCCTACACACACGGTTTCCGTGCTGGACGGAATCAAAGCGGAATTTCCTGACGCGCAAGTCACGTTTGTGCCTGGAACGCAGTTCTTGCGTTATGAAGGTGATGTCGTACCGGCATCGTTCCTCACAACTCTGGATGGTCGACCGGGGCTCACGGCTGAGTTTTCCACCGGAGAAATGTGGGGGCCGCAACGAACGGTCCTGGCGGAGCGGCCGGTGAACAATCTCGATTTGAAGGTAGAGGACATCCCTCAGGACGCTTCCGGCAAATATCCGTTGCGCATCGAGTGGAGCGGCTTCCTCACCCCAACTGAAACGGGAGACTACACCGTCGGCGTGCGTCTGCAAGGCGGGTTCGCACGAGTCGAGGTCGATGGAAAACCACTGGCCCACGGCTGGGTCGGCGATGAGGCGCCACAGGTGCGAGCCGGGCACATTCACCTGGAGCAAGGGAAGAAGGTCCATGTCAAAGTTGGTTACGGGCAAGGCAGCGCTGGGCCAGTGAAGGCGCAGTTGATTTGGTCGAAATATGATCCGCGGCCCAGTCCCGAAGCCATTCAAGCGGCGAAGAACGCGGACATCGTCGTGGCGGTTCTGGGCATCACCAGTGAATTGGAAGGCGAAGAAATGCCGGTTAGCGAAGAAGGATTTAAGGGCGGCGACCGCACCAGCATCGATCTTCCCAAGCCGGAGGAGGATCTACTCGAAGCGGTCGCTGCAGTTGGCAAGCCTGTGGTGCTGGTGCTCGCGAACGGCAGCGCGCTCGCCGTGAATTGGGCCAATCAACACGTCAATGCAATTCTTGAATCCTGGTATCCAGGCGAAGAGGGGGGCACCGCGATCGCGCAAACACTCTCCGGCGCGAATAATCCGGCGGGCCGGCTTCCGGTCACCTTTTACACGGGAGTCGACCAGTTGCCGCCATTTGAAGACTACGCCATGAAGGGCCGCACCTACCGCTATTTCGCAGGCAAGCCGCTCTATCCTTTCGGCTACGGCTTGAGCTACACCACATTTTTCTATCGCGGGCTGCGCCTACCGAAAAAAATTATCAACGCGGGCGATCCTCTCATCGCGGAAGTCACCGTTGCCAACACCGGCATGCGCGAGGGCGATGAAGTAGTGCAACTCTACCTTAGCTTCCCCGATGTGCCGGGAGCGCCGTTGCGTGCTCTGCGTGGGTTCAAACGCGTGCACCTCAAATCGGGCGAGTCTCAGAATGTGCGATTCGAACTGAAGGACCGCGATCTGAGCATAGTCACTGAAGCTGGCGAACCGATCATTGCCGAAGGCAAATACTCGCTGTCGATCGGAGGCGGTCAGCTAGCTACTAGCGCCCCGACAGTGATGGGATCATTCCAGGTCAAGGGAACGAAGACTCTGCCGGAATAGGAACGCGATGCAACGCTATCGTGCCTACCGTGCATTCGAAACTAGGAGTTTAGCTGTCGCGAAGCAGGTTTCGCTGTTGACAGCTATCTGAAGCCTTGTAGTTTAAAGAAAGGTTCACCATGACGAGCTCGAGACGGTTGGGCGGGATTTTAATTGCGATTGCGGCTGGACTCGCTGCTCCTCAGCTCACCGCGCAAGTGCAAACGGATGTGCCTCCGCCGGTCGCCAGTCATTGGATGACGAACCCTCGCTTATCGACAGGCCAAAACCGTCCTCCAGTTTCCTAAGCTTTTCCTAAGACTTTGAACAAGATCTCAGACCTCAGATTTTCCAATGACACTGGCAAAATGGTTTTTCATCAAATCGGCTATTGATTCTATTGGACTTGCGTTTTACCATCACCACTGAGAATTTCTTAGGGTGCTCGGACAGAATCCCCCCCTCTCCGCCAGATTTCCCTAACTCGATCCAGCGTCGAGACTTACAGACTTTCTGCCAGAAAAACTTCTACATAATTCGCGTACTTCCGAGCCTCTCGGGTTGCACAGTAGTTGCACACATCGTTTCCAGGGACTTCATCGCATTCGCTGCGTCCGCACTTACCGTCTTCACGTAGATGTTCATCGTCGTGGTGACGTTTGCGTGGCGCAGAATTTGCTGAATCACCTTGTCGGAAACCCCGAGCCTGTGCAGATTGGTCGCGAGCCCGCGCCGGAATGCGTGCCAGCCGTTCCAAGCTAGATTCGCTTTTTGTAGTGCTGGCCGGATCACATCCACCGCGAGCGCTTCGAGATTCATCGGATTGCCGAGTTCATTCGCAAAAATGAACCCTTTGCGTGGCCTGCCACAACTTTCCCAGTGCTGGTCGAGAAGAAGTTTCAGTTGGGCGATGACCGGAATGGCGCCCTTGCTTTTCGGGCGCTTCGGTTCGTGCACGTGGCTCCGCCAGACGGATTTTTCCACTCGAATTTCGGAGCCGTCGTAGTTCTGCCACGTGAATCCTCGTATCTCTCCCTTGCGCGCGCCGGTGAAGGCCGCCGTGGCGACTACCGTCGCGGTCGGCTCCGGAAGAATGGCCAACATCTGGGCTTCTTCTTCGAGCGAGTACGCGTAGGTTTCCCCAGCTGGCCGCGCTTTGGGAATCTCGACATCATGCATTGGGTTTGCGTTTTCAAGGACGCCTTGACGGCGCGCATAACGAAACGCCCCGCTTAGGAAGTGCTCGATGTGGCCTAGCGTTGTGCGGCTAAGGTTTTCCCGCCGAGCGATGTCTTTCAACATTTGCTCGGCCTCGAAAGTCCTCACCTCACGCAACGCTACGCTGCCATTCGGCTGCACATAGCGCAGCCAAAGGTTTTTGTATCCGCAATACGTGGAGCAGCGTTTTTGTTGCTCCACATAAGGCAGGTAGCAGTCCTCGATGAATCGATTAAGGCTCATCGTACTTTCTGGCCTGACGTCACCGCGATTGACGGACCGAATGAATTCTTCAGCCAATTCTTCCGCGGCGTCTCTGGTTCGATATTGGCCTGAGGCTTCCGCGAGCTTGTGGCATTTCTGGATACGTTGAACCGAACCGTTCTCCAGCTGCACATCTTCGCGGTAGCGGACATACCAATTCGAGCCTTTCTTGAATACATATCCTGCTTGGTGGTGGCGGGTTCTTGCCATATTCCTCCTTTAACGAACCCGTTCCACACGCCTGTTGTTCCCCACCACTATACGACGGTGTATCCACAGTTCAAGCGCAGGACTGCCCCAGAGAAAACGCACGTATTTGCCGAAGTTCACGTGCGGAAGAGGATCCTGTGATCTGGCGCGAACCTGATCCCGAATCCACGAAGTGGGAACATTGAGGCGACGGCCCAGTTCTCGACTGTCAATGAATTCGTACCGAGTCGGGCCTGTTTCAGCCGTTATGTATGAATTCGCCTGCGAGGGGTCACCCCGACCAGTCTGGTCCGAAGACTCATTTGAGGGTCCAAATGCTCGGACCTCAATCGTTTGATTAGTGTTTGGCATTGGACCTCCGGGTCTTCTGGGATTTAGCTTTTGAGTTATTCATCGCGACGAAGAATGGTTTCCTCGTTGCCTCTGTTGTTCGCTCCAAATTCCGATTGAGCCTTCGTCACGGTACGGCGTGCATAGTCGACTGAATTGTGTTTGTCAGCCGCACGGTAATCGGCGATTTGGCGAATGACATCTTCGGGGGCTTTCTCCGCGGGCGAGCGCGCGTTTCGCGAAAGCCCAGTCGTGTTCGGACTGACTGAGATTCGCCTGAGGTGAAGATGATGGCTTCGGGCGGCTGTAATAGTTGTGACGCGGCGAGTCCTGGGAGTCGATGTGCAGTTTGAAATCCCGAAGATGGTAGGTTTCCGTGGATTCTCTGCGGGCTTCGACATAGAAGTCTGTGTCGTATTTCTTGTTGGCGAAACCAGGGACACGCAAGACGCGTGTCGCATCGGTCGCAGCGGGATCGCCGCCGAACTCATGTGCCATGGCGTGCAAGAGAGCTTCGGCCTCGTCGAGATTCATGCCTTCAACTTTCCAGACGACCTGATGTTTCTCCGGCGAACTATTCAGCACGTAATTCGGCTTGGGGACAGAACTGGAATTCTCGACGGAGTGGAGGGCCTCCGCGCCGCCATGGTCCAAGTCGAGATAGACGTGTCGAATCGACTCGATGTCCTCCTTGGTCCGGGTTGCGGCATCTTTCCTGAGCGGGTTCATCCCTATATAGATGTCCGAGCCGTTTGCGTTCTTGTAGCGAAGCCAGGCCTGAAACTCGGGACTTGCGGCTTTCTCTGCACTGGTGATGCGCTGGATGGTTTCGCCGAAATCCCGGTTGAGCACCAGCATGGCAATGCGGCCGGTGGACTCGAAGTTGTCGAGGATGTATTGCGAAGCATCTGAAACAAACGGCGCGGCTTTTTCAGTAAGATTCATACAAGTTCCTTGTGACAGTCGAAAATGAAGCCGTAGTTGTATTCATCGCGATCGGGATCGTAGCCGTGGATTTCGACGACTTCGGAAACGAAGCGCCGGCCGGGCCGGCGCTCAAGGTGCACGACGACGTTCACGGAATCACCGACATTCGTTTTAACCGCGCGGAAAGGTAAATCCACGCCGCTCTGCAACACACAACTTGTGAACCGGGCCAGGGCCTGCTTCGCCGAAGTGGCATGAACCGTGCAGAGGCTCCCGGAGTGTCCCGTGTTGAGCAGCTGGAGGAGATCGAACGCCTCGCTTCCGCGAATTTCACCTAAGATCAATCTGTCGGGCCGGTGCCGAAGAGATGCTTTGAGGAGATCTCGAATACTGACGGGTGGCAGGCCGCATTGCGGTTGTCGCGCTTCGAAACGGACCAGATTGTCCTGGCACATGTGAATCTCGGAGCTGTCCTCGATGAGGAGAATTCGTTCATCGGAGGGAATGAACTTCCCGAGGACGTTGAGCAAAGAAGTCTCTCCGGCGTTGGTTCTGTAGCTGCTCAAAATCCGAAAGCCCTTTTCCACGCTTAACTGGTTTTCCTTGCGGTCGCCTTCGGTCAGTTCACCCCAATCGCCCGTGACGTGGCGCGAAAGGAAGTCCATCGGCCTTTGCCCGCTTTTTTCGAGAGCCATGAGCGCTCCCGGGGTGGCGACCAGTTGTCCGAGGTCAAACAACGGTTTTCGTTCGGTTTGTTGCATGGGAATTTCTCCTACGATTGAATTTTGGTTTTGCCTCACAGGCAACGCGAAGCGGTGCACAGAAGGCAAAATTCCTTCATGGCGGGGGAAGGCGACTGTCCGTCCGCGCCGTCAAGGGCGCCGGGGTATGGCGTTCACTGGAGCGAAGCGGAAGCCCTTGACGGAAGAAGCGGACGGATCAGTCGCAGAATTCGGCCAGGAAGGAATGGGGAGTGAGTGACGTGCGGATACAAAGAAATACGAACTACCGGAAAGCCTAAATTACGATTTCTAGTCAAAAAGTACCGATTGGCCGGCTTTCTCCTCAGGGTGAAAGAAATTGCTGAGGCCGACGCCGACTAGACGGAACTTCTGTTTCTGCCCGAGTCCGACGCGTTCGCGGAGCGAGAGAGCGATACGGGTCAGTTCCTCGCAGGAAGAAGGAGGAGATCCGGGAGTGTGACTGCGAGTGAGAATCTTGAATTCGCTGGTTTTCAGCTTCAAGACGACGGTGCGGGCAACACGCGATTCTTGACGCGACGCCTGCCAGGTTTTCTCAGCGAGCTTGCGGATCATCGCCTCCGTTGCGGAAAGCAGAACGTCCTCTTCGAAGGTGTCTTCGGCGGAAATGGATTGCGTAGGACGGTCGGGAACGACCGCACTGTTGTCGACTCCGCGGGCTAGCTGATGGAGACGAACTCCATATTTTCCGAAGTTTCGTTCGAGCATCACGGCTTCGAGCTTTCGCAGGTCGCCCACGGTTCGCGCGCCGATGGCATGGAGCTTCACTTCCGTGACTTTGCCGACGCCGGGAAGACGTCCGACCGGCAAGGGAGTCAGGAAGGCATCCACTTCCTCCGGCTGAAGGACGAACAAGCCGTCGGGTTTTTTCCAATCCGAGGCGATCTTGGCGAGGAACTTGTTCGGAGCAACGCCTGCGGAAGCGGTCAGATTGAGTTCCTTACGGATTTGTTCGCGAATCGTCCGTGCGACCAAGGTTGCCGTGGGAAGACCGGTCTTGTTTTCCGTTACGTCGAGGTACGCTTCGTCGAGGGACAGAGGTTCGATGAGATCGGTGTGACGCTCGAAGATCTCGCGGACCTGCCGGGACACGGTGCGGTAGCGGGGAAAATCGGGAGGGAGAAACACCCCACCGGGACATAGATGCTCGGCTCGGACAGCTGGCATGGCAGAGCGCACACCGAACTTGCGAGCTTCATAGGAAGCCGCGCACACGACGGAACGTTTGCCGCGCCAGGCCACAATGACAGGCTTGCCGCGCAGCGCTGGGTTGTCCCGCTGCTCAACGGACGCATAGAAGGCGTCCATGTCGATGTGCACGATTTTGCGCATGCGCATACCGGAGTCCATTTTATTCCCCAACCGGTGCTCACGTATCCGTGAGCGCTTCGAGTATCTGCGACGCGGCCTGCCGGATGTAGCCGAGGCTCTCGGTCAGAACCTCCACATCTCCATTCCACAACTGGATGTAGTCCGAAGCCGCTGTACCAGTTGCGAGGCCAACGGCGTGGCAGACAACGAAAGCAGTGGCTTCCGCTTCGGTTTCGCGGATGCGTTTGCTCGTCGTCGCCCGACGGTCGCCACGGTGAAGAAGCTCGTGCGCCAGCTCATGGGCGAGCGTCGAGAACTCCTCGGCCGCAGACTGGCCAGGAAGAAGGGCGATGCGGCCGCCGTAGGACGTTCCGCGGGCAGGTGCGATGTCCTCGGAATACTCGACGGAGATGCCCTGCCCCGTTGCAAAGCGGCGCAACTTGTCGCTGTAGACGCAAGGATCACCTTCAACGACGCCGATCTGCGGCAATTCCTCGCCATCGGTCTGACTGATGTCAAAGACATACGCGGCGCGGAACCCGGCGATGTTGCGCGACGTTTCTTCGCGTTCGTCTTCGTCGTCCGCTTTGCGCCGGACGATCGGAGCGAGAATCATGATGCCCTTCTCGCCCTTCTTGACGAAGCGCCCGAGTTCGTTCCACGTGCGAAAGCCGGTTACATAGCTGGCACTCGGCTTCTGCGAAGCGATCAGCATGACATTGTGCAGGCTGTAGCGATGGAATCGCCCGATGGCCGTCAGGTACGCGGTCAGCACTTCGCTGCGGCCCGCCTGCAAGGCGGCAACGAGTTGCTCGGTTGCGCGGTCTGTAATTTCCTTGATTTGTTCTGCTTTCATCTTCCGTTCTCCTGTGCGGGGAGTTGGTTCCCTCACTTCGCGCCGGGAACCAAAGGACCGCGTTCGCAGGAGAACGGAAGGCGCCGGAACGGGTAGGCAACCGGCGTGACACCGGGGTAGGGTGGCGCGACGGTGTGCCCCCGGGGAGGCGGGAACAAATGGGAAATGAGCGAGGCAATTGGTGCTACGCGGAGCTGAACGTTAGGGGATCGATTGCGAAGTCAGACAGAAATGGAAGAGTACTGGCCTAAGGTCAGCAAGCCTGAACCGCGGAATTGATTTCTCTCTCGCGAAAAGGGACGGGTATGTGGAGCGCGTACTTTCTCGTCCAAACAGAACATGCGGTATTCAGGTGCGTTTCTTCGACTTGGATAGATGCTCAGCGACGTTGGCGGCCTTCCAGAGAAGTGCTGGGTGCTCGCGGATGCGTTCGACAATGTCGGTCTGTTCGGGAAACAGGAGTTGCGGCTGATATTTACCAGCAGCCATCGCTTCGAGGTAGGAAGTTTCGCGGTTATGGTCCAGCACGGTCGCGAGCAGTGGCGACACGGTTTTAAGCATTTCATCGGCGGTAGGCCGATCAGCGGCCCGGAGGAGCGGATAGAGAAGCCGTTCGAGCTCTTTTTGGTCCAGGACTTTGAATCGATCCATGCGATACGTGCGGAGATCGTGGTCCATGGTGCTCGCAAAAAGGACCGCAACCTTCCGGAGCAGTTCCGGATTGTGGGGGAGCTTGGCTGTGGAAAAGCGATAGAGGTCGTAGAGATCGCGCGGGTGGTGCCTGTCAATCATCGCCTTTGTCTTGCCACCGAACACTTCTTCGAGTTCCAGAACGAGATACCGGCACGGTGCAGCATCACCGATGGGTACCGCGTCCAGCTCTTGCGGAGGCAGCGCGCAGGTTCGCATCAGAAAGTTGATTTCGACCTGGATGCGGTCGGATCGGCTGGCGTGATTTTTGAAATTGAGGTGCCACTCACGCAGGGCGTAGTCGTCGACCCCATTCTGGAGCTGGTAGCCGAGGCCGGTAGCGATTTGTTCGACAGCCTTAACGATCTCTGGACGGTCCTTGAGTGTTGCCTCGCGTTCGATATGACCGATGTAGTTGAGATCGATATCGACCGAAAGCCGCGCGAGATTGAGGTAAAAGAGATTGAGTGCGGTCCCGCCCTTGAGTACCAGTTTTCCTTTGAGAATCGTGTGCCTGTGAAATTCGATCAGGAGTTCCCGCAGCCGGAGCACCTTCTCGAGATTTTCGGCAGGAAAGCGAGTGTTCTCGGCCAGTTCGCGAATTTCCGTTGGAGTGAATTTCATGTTTGGACGGAACCTGTCCGGGAAGGCGAGAACGTCTCAGGCACCATGAGTTTCCACAGAGGAACCCAGCGCTGTCCCGGGTGCTTGTCGGCGAGGTAGACCACTCCGCGGGGAAGTTTGCGCAGAAAACGATCGCGTGCTTTTCCTCGAAAGAAGAGTTTGTCTGCATGGCGGTCGAGCAGGAAGCCCAATCGCGAATAAAGCCAGGGGCTGCGGAGCAATTTGAGATAGTCGAGTGCCGCGTCGTAATCAAAGGAAGGAAACATGGCGAGAGACTTGTCCAGCTCTTCGACGCCTCCACTGTAGTCGAGAAAGAGCAGGCAGTCGACGAAGGATCGTTCGCGTCCGGTAAGCAGGACATTGTCGGCGCCCCGTTCCGTTTGAAAAAGGCGATGGGCTGGAGACACGAGTGGACGTGGAGGTACGACACTGTGGTACGTGACGGCGTCGAAGACCACGTCTTTGCGGGAGCGAGCGGAGAAATAATAGACGGTTTGAAAAGTCTGGTTGGCGAGCCCATGGAATTCGAGGGCGGAATGAAGGGCGACGACAGCATCTTCCCGGAGAGCCGCCGGAACGCGGTAGCGGTTCAAGGGAGTGGTGGCGAAGGTTCCCGCGTAAACTCCGTTGGCTATTAGTCGGACTCGATCCTGGTGTTTGAGTCGGTGGAGGAGGTTCAGAAGGGAGCGATTTCGCTCATCCTTCCTGTAGAGCTTACGCGCCTCTTTGAGCGTAAAGAGGGGCGCGGATTGGGCAAATTGGGTAAAGGGCAGCGGCATCTGAGATTCTCACACAACACAATTTGAGCATACTAACAGTGGTTGTTTCTGTATATATGTAAGAATCCTATGAAGCAATATTCTCATATAAATACGAAAATACACACTTAAAGTATGTATAATATGAATTGTATGAGAATTAACTTTCTGCGGAAAGTGACGGTTAAATTTCAACGATAGGTCCATATGACGGAGCCAGGCACGACGAGGATGGCGCCGCAACAACTGACCTCCGAGAATATCGAGAGGCTCCAGCCGCTCGCCCTCTGTCCCTTCCAGTACGAATGCCTCGAATAACTCGAGAAGGAAGATCACCCAGCGACTTGGCGGTTTTTCGCCGCCGCCCGACAATTCCGTTTCGACGTTCTCCCGGTCTAAGCTCCTGTTTATCGCCGTTGGACCTATCGCGCCAAGGACATCATACGCACCATATACGATGCCTCGAAGTCGTATAGTTGACTGCTGAGTGGTAGTATGCAGTTCCGAAATTTGGGAATTCCCGGCAGAGTACGAACAGGACTGCCCACAACCGATCTCCATCAAGTGGGCAGCGATCGCGTAGGAGATCGTACGGGCTACGATCGCAACGTCGATCCAGAAGCCGGCGCCGGCTCGGCCCAGGCTTCTTTCACGCCGAATGTAGTTGACCGTGGCTTCTAACGGCAGCGCGTGGATTACGGTCGTGCATACAAAGCTGACCGCTCCCAGTGCCGATGGAAGTAGGATCGCAATTTGCGGCTCCCTCATCATCCTGGCTCGATCCAGCCTCGCTCGCCCACCTTGTTCGAAATGTCGAACTCATTGTAGCGGGTTACCGATTTGTCGAGGGCCAGTGCGACCACCAGGTGCGAACCTGTAAGCCAGGGTCGAAATGGCGGCGGAGCCACTACTGTGGAGATTGAGGTCATCGCGTCTTCTGTGGGGACACTAGTCCTGACTCTGCGCCAGCGGGAGTTGCGATGTGAGCTGCACGTCAATCATCATGCTGATGCGCCGGTCCAACTGCATAAACGTTGCCGTCTTCTTTCCAGGCAGAATCTTCCGAAAGACGGGCACGTACTTCTGCCGAAGCTCTGCCAGTTCGATGTCAGTGTCCAGCCAGCGGCGAATCAGTGCTTCGGCTTGGTCATCGCTGAGCGTTCCATATTCATCCGAGTACTCTTTGACGATCGCGGTTCTGGTCTCGCTGATCTTTCCGGTATCGGCGGCGTATTGCTCGTACATGGGCCAGAACTTTGCCGCTTCGCCGTCGGTGAGCGTCAAGTTTGCAGCAATGAGCTGTTTCTTGATCGAACGAATATCCCGGCGCATAAGTGCTAACTGCTGGTCCGTGATCGCGTCGGCGGGGCTGGGGCTGGAAGATGCCGATTGCGAGGAGGAAGCTTGCGTAAATCCTCGTGTACTACCGAGCAGACAGAGCCCACTCAGTAGGAGCGCTGCGAATGTGATTGTCTTCAAAGTATTTTTTCTCCTTATGCGTGAGGTCGCAGTATTTGACGCGGCCTGGCAGAACCGCCCCGGCGCGAACAAGCTTCAAGGTGCAACCGATCGGCCAACAGAATTTCACCGCCATGGTGAGCAAGATGCTGAGCGGACAAGCACTTATGCGAGGCAGGAAGTCTCGGTGTTGGAGAGAAGAAAGAACGCTGTCAAGCGCTTCACGTTTTGGTTAGATCAGTGACGCCCAGTACGGTCACGCCTGAGCGAAGGCACCATCGTGCATTTTCCTTATCCCTTTCCCAGAATCAGTTGCACGAATCCAGCTCGTCTAGGTGCCATCCTGTCGAAATTGCGCTGCGTGGTACTCGAAATGCAATGAAAAGCCTCTGGTCAGTGCATCGGAATGATCGCGTCAGCAGTGATAAGAGGTGAAGTGATGTCCGCAGTAGCAAGGCATACCGCAGGCTCCCTTAAGTTTCCGCCGGGAATCGATGTACGCTGGGAAACCGTGCGCCGCGTCAAGTGGAATGAACAGCGGCACGCGTGCGAGGAATGCGAGTTGGTGTACGAGGTCAGCTGGCTCGCGGAGATAGGTGTCTGGCGGCGCTTTCTACGGTCGCAGCAAACGGTCAACGGTTAAAAAAAGGCGCGCGTTGCGAAGATTTCGGATCTTCGCAATCGCAAGTGTTGCCCTTATTTTGTCGCGAAAACTTTAAGAGTCAATGAGCTGGCCCTTCTGGCCGCAACGAATCAACCCTAATGCGCGCAGCGGGGGAATAATGTAACCAGGACCGTCAAGTCCCACGGCGTGAACAGCCACTGATCGGCCTGACTACCGGCCACCTCGGCAGCGCGGGCAATAAAACCCAAACGACGGCGCTTTGCGAAATTGTACAAATGGTCGGTGCAAATTCCCGTAAGACCGACGACTTCGGCATAAGTGTAGAGTTTCCGGTTCGCTTTGACGACGATCATGGTTCACCTCCTTGGCTATTCAACTGTAACGACGCCATTCTTCCTCGCGAGGTGTTGACAGCTCCTTTGGCAAGAGAAGAAAAATCATTTGCGAGGAACGAGAACACTCGAGGCATTCTCTTGCGAATCGGGTACGCAGCGGGATTCTGTGCCTGATTCAGAAGAAGTCGTCTTGCGCGGAAGACTCGCGATTTGAATGTTCCGACCGACACTCCGAGCAGGACGCATGCCTCACGGTCGGACAGTTCATCGTAATACCTCAGGGTAAATGCTTGCCGAAGCACAGGAGTCATCTTGTCGAGCACCGTGTCGACCAGCTGGAACGCTTGCTGCCCTGCGCAGGCCACTTCCGGATCAGGTTGTGAAGTCGGAATTCTGTCCTCCCAATTAACGTCGTCGGTAACATTGGACTCCGGCAATGGCCCGATCAGGGACGATTTCCGTTTTCGCTGAATCATCAAGGCGGCGTTCATTACGATGCGTGTGAACCAGGTTGTGAAAGCAGACCGGCCCTCAAAGGTACGCAAGTGGCTAAACGCCGAGAGGGATGCGTTTTGAATTGCATCCTCGGCATCTTCCTTATTTCGTAGGATCGCGTAGGCGATTCCCACGAATTTTGGGCGCGAGGTCAGAAGCAGCTCTTCGAAGGCTTGCAATTGCTGGCTCGTCGAATGAGTACGCCAAAGTTCTCTGCGGCGCATTCCCGTCAATCCGCCAGATGTCCGTTTGTCACTCCGGTTTGCTGCTAGAAGCAAATGCGGCTGATTCTCCGCTCGCGGGGAGCAGGGCGGTTTGCTCAAATCTGCTGCAGGTGTCGATAGGCAAGTCACTTGCGATCTCCGTTTTCCTCGCGGTGTTCTGAAGCATTTGAATGCCCAACACGATTTGCCGCTGACGAATCAATCCATCCGCACTGTTTTCAATAAAACAGGGCATGGACGGCCGAGCGACGCACGAAAACGCAATTCTTCTCAGACAGATGTCTTGGCGATTGTTTGACGCAAGCGTCGAAGTCGCGACTCCGCTTCAAACCCGGGAATGCGAGACGCGCCCATGCTTTGTCACGCTTGGGCGGACGCCGCATGACGCGCTACGGTTGCAGCTTGGGCTCCAACAAAAGACCACGTAGAGTACAACGCTATTGGCCAGACCAAATTGGCGCCAACCACGCTCAAAATGAAGGCAACCTTCATGATGCCTAGAAATGCGAAGACGACGAGCGCATACGGGAAAAAGCATCGGCGCACGATGAATTCTAGATGCCGCGCTGCGTGCATCAAGGGATTAGACGACCGGCTCTCGACGTGGCTCTGCCAGATGCCTAATAACTGCTCGGGACGTCCAGTTGCGAGACGCCGCCGCTGCCATCCAACAGCGAGGAAGCTCGCCATAGCACCAAAGAGCAGAACGCCGCCCCAAGCTAGGTAGGATTTCGATCCTGAAGTTCGCCACTGCCCGACGGTCATTCCGACCAGAAGGAACAAATAGAACACATAGTCGCAAACCGTCTCCAGCCAGCATCCGAAGTCCGATTCCAGCAGTTTCATACGCGCGACTTCGCCATCGCATCCGTCCAGGATGCTTGCAAAGAGACACAGCAACGCGCCAAGCACGGTGTTCCAGTAACCACCGAGCGCGAAGAATGCAGCGGAGAGAATGCCGACTCCGAGCGTGAAGATGCTGACCATGTTTGCCGAAATCGGAAACTTGATGAGTTGCCTGCTAATCGGGATGGAGATCCGGCGATTCAATCTCGCATACATACCGTCGGTGGGCTTGACCAGCCAGCGATCGAGTTTCTTTTCGGCGATTCGACGGTCCGTTTCCGAGTGCACACTCTGCCACAGGTCTTCGCCTACGTTCATGGACACGACGTGGTGCGAAGCGCTGATCCATGCGTACAGTTCGTCGAGACTGCGGGCTGGGCAATCTTGAGCCATAGCGCGCAGCTCGTCAGCGGTCAGCGCATAGAGTCCAACAGGCAGGCCATCGTTTGTCAGGGCAAGCGTTGCTCTATCGCTCGTCCACTCGCTGACTTGTCGAAGCAAGGACGAGTGATAGGTCGCGCTTCCAGCGATGAGAACTACGCGCTGGCTGCGTACTTCGTTGGCAGCCAGGCGCAGCTGTTCTTGAAAAGAGGTGTCCGGATCAACGGCAATCCAGCATAGGGATGGAGGCAGTCGTTTTGTACGGACTAGTTCCTCTACGATTTGCTTTCGGTCAGCGACGACAAGGATCTCTGAAGGATCGGCTCTCTGCGCAACCAGGATGCTCCGCAGCGGAACCGGCAGTGCGCCAACGCGAGGCAAAGGGAGTCGCGCGTCTGTATGAGGCAGAAAAACAGCGAACGTCACACCCCGAGACGCGAAGCGGGTCGAGACATCAGCTGGCGGTTCTGACGACGTGGACTGCTCCAAGTCGATGTCGTCGAGATTCTGAAGCTTTTTGGACCTTGTCAACAACACCAACCAAATGCACCCGACCGCGGTCCAGAAGAGCGCGCGCAGACGCCTCGCCATTGCCAAGGCAAGCCCGGTAGCGTTTGTAATGCCAAAGATCTTGACGATGAGCATGTTCCCCGTTTCGTAGGTTCCAATATTCCCGGGATTCACACTGCCTATGGCGTTCACAAGTTTGGTCAGGGCTTCGATGATTAGGGCACCGACGATGCCAATGCGTGCTCCGAGCAGCCAAAGAACCAAACAGACTTCCAAGATGGCCAGGCAATGCGCCGCGAGATTCAATGAAAAACTGCCCCAAAATAATCTGGGGGTCGTGTGATGAAAGTCGAAGAGCGCATTCTCGAGTGACTTAATCGCATCCAATCTCTGCTCTATCCAGTTCTTCAACGGTGGTATGCGGCCGACAAGGCGCGCTCCTTGAGACAACAGTGGCGAGCGCTTGCGCATCGCTGACAAGGCGAAGATCAGGAACGCGATCGATGCGACGATAAACAGCCCCGCGTAAAGATGCAGGGCATGTGAGCGCGATAGCAACGGCAGGGCTGCTAATAGACCACCAATTGTGACGATAATGCCGGTCACAAGGTAAAGCCCGCGATCAAGAGTGACAGAGGCCACGCAATGGGTCATTTGTACTCGACGGCTCAAGTGGGAAACGCGGACAGAATCTCCGAACGTCTGGCCAAGAATTCCGAGTTGACCCGCAGCTTCGGCGCCGAGGCGAAGCCCTACCAAGTTCGGAAAGGAGATTTTGTGCTGGTGCTTGCCAAGAGTCAGTTGCCAGGCCCAGGTCCTGAGAAGATGTGAAATCCCAGCCAGAGCTATAACCACAGTGAAGCCCCAACCCAGCCTGACGAGGTTTTGCCAGAGGGCGGAGGGACCGGCGTGCCATACCAAATAGCCGAGTAACGCGACGCTCCCCAGAGCTGCCAAAAGGCGGAGCGCGGGCCGCGCAACCGACAGAATCTTAGACATGGGCGAACCCGTGCAGAATTGGGCTTTCGAGGAAGTCGCGTTCAAAGATGCTTTCGGTGTAAGCAAAGGCTTCCGGCGTATCTACGTCTTGCCAGCAGCCATCGCCAACGTCAAAGGCTTTCAGTTTCCGCACTTGGGCAAGCAGGCGCATGCCATCCGACAGCGAGCAATTACCGTTTTTCTTTGCGCATTCAAGTCTTTCGAATAGGGTTGCGCCGCACAGAAACATACCGGTATCCAAAGCGTCGTAGTGGGCGAGGTCTTTGCCAATATCAACGATGGCATTTCCTTGAATCCTGACCTTGGTTGCGTCCTCCAAGTCAAAAATGCGATGGATGTTGTAGTCCACGCCCAGAATTACCTCGCCGTCTGCGAGGGGTTGCCGCAGAAGCGCTTTAGCGGTTCTTGGTTCGAAGATGTGATCCGCCATAAGCAGCAAGAAGGGATTCCGTAGCTGCTCTCGCGCGGCCAGCGCGGAAATGCCGTTTGCTTTGTGGTAGTCGGGGTTTTCAACCAGGGTTACGAAAATGCCGTCATGTGACCAGTCGGCAAGCCAACGTCGGATCGCGTCCGCGCGATGTCCTACGACAATCACAAACTTCTGAATGCCGGCGGCATGCGACGACAGCAGAATGTGTTCGAGTAGTGGCGCGCCGGAAAGACACAAGAGAGGCTTAGGTGAGCCGCCCGACTGGGAGGCAATGCGGCTTCCGGTGCCCGCGGCTAGGATCAGGCATTCATTTACTGTGGCCATAGGTCACCTCGATCACGTGAGTTTTACTTTTCATCATGGCTTCAACGTTTCCTCTGCAGTCGCAAGAGTGACCTCGGTAGAGGCCCGGCCCTGAGGCGCATAGTCGAAATACTCGATGTTCACGTCCGTGGTCCCGAAGAATCGCGCTTCTGTGACGCTTTGCGTCGAGAGAGGAAACCACAGCGGCCCATTTTTTTGATACAGCTGGACGAAGTGCGTGCTCTTAGTCCAAAAGGACGGGTTTTTCGCTGGGCTGCCTTCAGCGCGCACCAGCGCGTAGTCTTCGGCGTCAACCCAAATGAGGCCTTGGAACAGATATTTTTCCTTGCGTTTTGGTTTGACATTCAACACGTACGCCCTACGGCCGGATACTGCTTCCGCGCGAAGGACTTCCAACTCATAATTTGTGAAATTCAGCTTGGACATAGCCCGCAGTTGGGGGCTGGACGTCTCGCTCTCCGACTCAAGCATTTTTCGCAAGACATGGGTGTTCGCCGATTTCCATCCGTCTTCCGATACGATCTCGAAATGCTTTGTGCCGTCCTTGTCGCCGTTCACCTTCACAAGCAATTCGGCGCGCTTCTGTAGCTTTCGATTTTCGAGGATATACCGTCGCATCCCGGCGTATCCGTCGATGGACGATTGGCGGTGGAGATCGGAAGCTGCCATCCGGCTCACGATTTCGTCGGTCGTGGGAAGGGTCGCAGTCCCGGGGTTGTCAGCGGCCACCGCTGCGGACGCGGAAATCAGGTACAAGACAGTCACGAGCAAGGTATGGTTCATGTTCAAAACTCCAAAACGAATTTGCCGCGGTACTCTCTCCACGAGGAGTTGAAGAATCCGTCAAACCGTGGGCTGTCGAGATTGTTCTGTACGTCCCGCGGATTGAAATGATTGAACAGGTTGAAGGCTCCCCCGCCCACTCGGGCGGGGATATGTCGTCCGCGAACGTGGATCACAATCCTTCGTGATACCTGGATATCGAACGACGAGAAGGTCGGAAAACGATCGACGTTGCGAGGTCCAACGTAGGCTCGAAACTGGTCTTCCACGGAGTAGGGAAAACCAGTATGCAGGTCGTAAACGGGAACAACCGTGAATTTCCATGGTGCTGGAAGCGAGCCCCAGAGTAAGAAGCGGTTGGGCGCGTCGAACGACAACCGCCCGCGGGCATCGGGCTGAATCACCGGTTGCGCCAAATTCCCGAAGAACTGATTCAAGTCATTCAGATCGCCGAAGGCGCGCGAGCGGACATACGAGGCGTTGAGCAGGATATCTCCCACTCTGTAGCGACCCGCGACTTGGAACTCTCGATACGAATCGGAACCGCCGTTTGAGAGCGCAAGCACTCCCGTTGAACCTGCGGAAAAAGGCGAAACGACAAAATCTTTGCTCGTATTGCGCTGCTCGTACGCAAGCCGCAGGGACAAGTTCCTCAGCACTTGCCGGTCGAGTTCCAAACTCCATGAGGTACTGCGCGGGTTTCGCAGCCCTCCATCAATCTTGTTTTCGTAGGCCACGGAGCCAGTCGGCTGGTCGGTCGGACCGAGGCTGCTGACCGTCCGATCGGGAAGATCGACAAACGTGGCAGCCATCAGAGGGACTCGGTCGTAGAAAAGACCTGCGCCACCCTTGAGCAACGTTTTTCCATCGCTCGTGAGGGCAAGAAGAAATCCTGCGCGCGGAGCGGCATGCGAGGAACCAGTGATCGAGTCGTAGTCAAATCGAACGCCGAGGTCGAGCGTCAGTCGCGGAAAGATGGCCCACTGGTCGCCCGCAAACCAGGCAGTCTCATTCTGGGTTACATGGAAAGATGTCTGCGGCGTGAAGGTGATGCGTTCGACCGGTAGATCGGAGACGCCGTCGAGCTCGACCGGCAGAAATGTCTGTCGTCCGTCGTAGTGGGAGCGCTCGTAGCTCAATCCAACGATGAACTGGTGCGAACCAGCGAATCTGCGCGGACTCAAACGATAGTTTTCCTGCAAACCGGCGCGCGACGTTCGACGCGTTTGGCGATTGAAGAAACCGCCTTCCGTCGTTTCGAGCTGCATGCGATACGGGTCGTCGCTCTGTGCCGTGATGTCCGCGTCAAAGCTCTTGTAACTAAGTTGCGACGAAAGCAGACCCGTGCTCCCAACGGAATAATTGTCCTGAACGTTGAGTTGGTAGCCACGCTGGTGGAAGTCCGGGGTCGATTGTTGCGTCGTAAAGGTGTTCAAGCCGAGGTAGTCGAGTTTTTGAGGATAGAAGGCCAGCGAAACATCGGCAGTGTGTTTCGTGCTGACGGTGTAGTCGAGTCGCGTGTAGGAGTCGAAGCTCTCGAGTTTCGTATCCCGCTCCAATGGCGGGAGGCTATTCACCGGAGTCTGTACGAAACGGTATTCGAAAGATTGGGTTATAGCAATTTTGTCCTTCACGAGCGGACCCGTGAAGGTCAGGCGGGGTGTCGCGGCGCCGATACCCCGGATCGTGCCGTCGCGGTCTCGCAACCGAGGCACGAAGTTCTGAAAGGAATAGTGGAATGTCTCAAAGTCGCTGGTTTTGGTTTCGACGCTGGAGACCGCGCCAGTGAATTTGCCGTACTGGGGATCGTAAGGGTTGGAAATGACTTTCACCGAAGCGACGACATCGACCGGGAGATTGATGGCGGGGCTGCCGGTAACAGGGTCGGTGACGTTGGCACTGTTTACCAGGGCGCCGCTCTGCGTGTTTCGAGTGCCCTTGAGATTGACATGCCCGTCGGGGCCGCGGACAACTCCGGGAATAAGTGGAAGGGCGCTTTCAAATCGTTCGTTCACGTTGGGAGCATCACGCAGGGTCGTTGCAGAGACTGTTTCGGACGGAGCAGCATCCTTGTTGTCAGCGTCCCCACCTTTGACGACAACGGTGCTGCTGATTGTCGTGGGTTTCAGTTCGAGAGATAAGTGAACTTCGCCATCGCCGACTTCGAGTGTCTGTCGACCTTCCAAGCCCGGCGCGGAGGCGGTAACTTCGTAGGTTCCCGGAGATACGGCTGCGAAGACGTATTCGCCGTTCTCGTCAGTTTCTGTTTCGAAAGTCGCGGGTCCGTCGAGTTTCACGGCCGCGCCAGCGACACTGGACCGGTTACCCGTGGAATCTTGAACGAATACAGTTCCCTCGATCCTGGCGGTTACGGCGCCGGGTTGCATGCCGCGCGCGAAGGACGCAAATAAGCATGCTACGAATAGGAGGTGGAAAAGCAAGAAAAGGACACTTCGAATGGTGGAATGCCCTTTTTCGCTTTTCCGTCGAGTCCGGATGCTTTGTGGCGTCCGAAGAGTCTGCTTTAAGCCTGCCAAGATTGCCCCGTTCTGGTTTGCCTGAACTGTCCGGACCTGGACGCGGCGTCCTACTGGTGAACATGTGTCTCCAGATCCCTCGGAGCAACAAAAGCATCGGGCGTTCCAATCGCTCGGCGATGCGAATTTGCGCCGCATCGAGCTTTCGAATCAGTCCTTTGGACGACATCTGAAGATGAAGGCGTTTCGAGAAGTGCATCGCGCGTATGCCTATCGTTCGACGGTTAAGGCAGACTGTTGACAGCGTGCGCCGGTCTTCCGTATGGATGGACCGCTGACCCGGCTTGGTTTTTGCGGCGCCGAAGCGGCTACAACCAGCTCTTTCGATGCGGACTGCGTTACCAACTCTCCGCAAAGAGTTGGAGCTGAAGATGCAGGGTTAAAGGGCCGTTGGTATGGTGGTCTCGCGACTCGAAGAATATTTTCCGTTGATCGCATGCGGAGCGGCAGCGAACGGGATGTAAAGGAGTTCTACTTCAAGTCCTGAGCGGTTATGACCGAGACAAACGAAATCGAAACAGGAAACTTCGCGGCGCCCCGGTGGTTGCTCTGCCCGCCGGATTCCATCAAGGTCGTGACTTGGAATATCGACCGCGGTTTGCAGCTCCAACGTGTGATCGACTTTCTCGCGAGCGCAAAGGCCGACATCCTGCTCTTGCAGGAAGCCGATGAGAACGCAAAGCGAACGCACCACGTCAACGTTGCGCGGGAAATAGCGCAGAAGCTGCAGATGAATTACGTGTTCGGACGCGAATTCGAAGAACTGACCCAAGGCACTCGCGCGTCCCCTGCCTACCATGGGCAGGCCACACTCTCTCGTTGGCCCTTGGCGAACTTCCGGATCATCCGATTCCAAAAGCAATCGAATTTCTGGCGCCCTCGTTGGTTCCTTCCAGAAATCTCGCCCTTTCAGGAGAGAATCGGAGGGCGGCTCGCGCTCGTCGGCGAAGCCAACATAGCAGGCAAGGCGATGGCCACCTACAACCTGCATTTAGAGAGCAAAGGCGATGACGAACTGCGCGGTTCGCAGCTTGACGAGGTCTTGGCGGATGCGAAGCGATACACACTGAATACGCCGACGGTGCTCGCCGGCGACTTCAATCTCGATGTGTCGAGTTCGACGGTCGCTGGCGCAATCCGTCATGCCCAGTTTGACGACGCTTTCTTGAATCGCCACTCCCCGTCCACGCCGGGCTCGTTCTTCGGGCATGGGCGAGTCATCGATTGGATTTTTACTCGGGGGCCGATTCGCGCAAACAAGCAGCGGGTTCATGGCTCCGTGTCGGCTTCCGACCACTACCCGCTATCGGTCGACCTGGCGTTTCTATAGGTTCTGCGCCTGTGGGACGTGCGTGGTCACTTGCCCGCGAAGCTCGCAAACGGCGCCAGGATCAGACGATTCGAACAGCTTCGTTATGAGTTGTTGACGGTAACGTCGAGACCGTGACGCAAGTACACGCCGGTGAAGCGAGTTCTTCTCGCCTTTCTTTTTAGCGCCTTCACTTTCAGTGACATGCAGAGAAAACTTTGATCGCCTGATTGGCAGATGCGTTGCACTACCCGCTGTGCAGTTTGCGTTGCTGAGGAGTTGTGTAGATGGGCACCGGACGGGGACATTCAGAGATGCGACTCGGCGAATCAGCCGGGTCGAGACTGCGTCGCAACTCAGCAAAGATACGCCCAACGTCAAACACTTTAATCGTGATCGCTGCGATTGTGGGCCCCATCGTCGCGCTCGTCTTTCTTGAACCGCACATCCGTCATTCCATGGTCCGCTCGTCTCGGATGGATCAGTGCCCGAGTTGTTCCGTAGAACCAGATGAACGTGTTGCAGGGTTGTGCGAACGGCAACTCGCGAGCCCCAGGGTGCTGGTCCATGGAGCCTACGCGCGTGGCTAAAAATGAAAATGATAATAACGGTGCGAGACCCTTGAAGCGGAAGCACTACGAAAAAGAGCTGCGGCGGATTCAGGCGGAACTGTGCAAATTGGAGGAGTGGGTCAAGTACAAGGGCTTGCGCATCATGGTGGTGTTCGAGGGCCGCGACGCCGCTGGCAAAGGCGGCACGATTCGCGCTATCACGGAACGTGTAAGTCCTCGCATCTTCCGGTTAGTCGCTTTGCCCACCCCGACCGATCGCGAAAAATCTGAGATGTACATACAGCGTTACATGGAACATTTTCCTGCCGCCGGAGAAATCGTTATTTGGGACCGCAGCTGGTACAACCGCGCGGGTGTAGAGCACGTAATGGGATTCTGCAACAAGGCGGAATACCGAAAATTTCTTGAACTCTGTCCCGCTGTCGAGAAATATGTCGTGGACAGCGGGATTGTGCTCATCAAGTATTGGCTGGAAGTGGGAAAGAAAGAGCAGGAGCGACGATTCGAGGCTCGGATCAAAGACCCGCTCAGGCAGTGGAAGTTAAGCCCGATGGATCTAGAGTCCTTTCGACGCTGGTACAAGTACTCCCGCGCGCGGGATCTCATGCTTGCGGCCACGGATTCCAAGTTTGCTCCGTGGTACATCGTGCGTTCCGATGACAAAAGGAAGGCACGACTCAACTGCATTTCACATCTGCTCAGTTTGATCCCTTACCGCAAAGTTCCGCGCGAAAAAGTGAAGTTGCCAAAGCGATCGAATAAGGGCCGCTATGATGATGAAGCATCCATGAGAGGGCGGCGGTTCATCGCGGAGAAGTATTGATCCGTGCCGGTGCGTCTTTTGAGAAGGCTTCGGCCAACTCACCCCGCACCGTATTTGTCGGCATCCTGGCCAAAAAACAAATCCAGAAATGCATGGCTTCACCGCAAGGGAAATCAGCAGCACTCGATGATCAACCAGATCAGACGCTAACGACGGGACAGGGTGAATCGCGCACCAGCGAATAAGCGAGGTTTCCAAGGCGCCCAGTTCCTTGAAGGCTTCTTCCGATCACCAGAACGTCAGCGAACTCCTTACTAACCTCATGGAGTAGTGTCTCTTTGATCGGACCAATGGCAATGTGCACCGGCGTTGCAGCGTCCAAACCTACTTTGCTCTGAAGGTCGGCAAGCTGATGCCGCGCTATCTGTTCTTGCTCGCAAGGCCTTCCCGGCACAAACTCCCTCTTGTTCTCTTGCATTACGTGGGTGACCGAGAGTTTTGCCTGAGCTGCCAACGAGGCGCTCTTCGCCATACTTAGAACTCTTGCCGAATCAGAGCTCAACCCGATCGCGCAAACCCACTTTCGGTGCTCTGCGGACCTCGGCCCCACCGTCTCCGCATGCTGTGTGGTTATTACCGGGCAGTCCGCACCATCGAGCACTTTGGCTGTTGTCGAGCCGAGGAACAATCGCCGAAAGTAACCGGCATGCGTGGGCATCATGATCAGATCGAACTTGCCATTCTTTGCAGCCGATATGATCGCCTGACCCGGGTCACCCGCCACCAGCAGCCTCGAACCGGCGCTCGGTGGAAAGTCATCGTCCAGAAACCGTTTGAGTTTGTCCCGCGCGAGATTCCAATGGTCCTCAGCGATCTCGTCAGGGCGGCGGGCGTAAAGTTCAAATCCGTTGTTACTCGCGAGGTCGCATACGTGGACGAGCGTCACATTCGCTCGGAAAATCGTTTCGACTCGCTTGACATAGGGTGCCATGGCAATACAAGAAGGCGAAAAATCGACAGGAAAGAGAACTCTCTGAAACATCTCGTCATCACCCGCCTTTGCGAACATGCGTGGTCATTCACAATTTTCTTGCCGCAAATTCAGCTCAATGCGGCGCGGGTCAATCAACCCTTTCAACGGGTCCTGATCCTTCCTAGCTCGCCGCCTTTGCAAACTCCGACGCTCTGTAAGGTGTTGGGGTGGGAATCTCTTGAGTTCGACCACCGCCCGCAGCCAATAGTCGAGTGCGCGGCCACTTGCGCCGCCACGCTCGACGTAGTTCTCGGGCACAGACGTCGAGACTCTCTTGCCTTTCACTTTTGCCCTTCGTTTGCCCATTTCCGAAACCTCTCTAAGAATCACCACTGCCCCGCCGGATCAATCTAAACCCATTCTCGTCTCCTAGCCTACGGCCCGCTCTTCGTGAGCCCAGAATCGTTCGCGAAGAATCCCGTTGAGGAACTCACTGGAACCGCTTTTCGGTAATTTGGTATTCGAAAACTCGACACGATGGAGGATCTTGTAACTCGCTAGGAATTGCCTGCTATGGGTGGTGACGTCGCTCCCGCTCACGAGTTCACCCCACTGTGAATCAGGGATTCCGAAGACCTCCGGTTCACAGACTGCGAGATGCTTGCAGATGACCGCCTCGACCTCGCTGGAATAAACATTTTCGCCACCTGTGACATTTCATCTTGCAAAGCGATTGCATCTTCGCCCACTTGAAGCGGCGAATAGTGAAAGCCCGAGTTGCACTTTGAATTTTCGACTCAGTCCTGCGAATGGTCTGCTGGTGGCGCAATACCAAGGCGCTTCATCTTGTAAAACAGCGTGGTGCGCTTCAGGCCAAGTCTGGCAGCTGCTCCTCGCGGACCTCCGAGCTTCCAATTAGAGCGTTGGCAAGCAGCCAGAACTTCTCTACGTACCTTGTCTTCAAGCGTCGGGTTTGCAATCTCGGGTTCCAATGGCTGATAGCTTTCGAGAGGCGCCGGTTCAAAGACGCCATCATTAGAAAGAATGACGCCGCGCGCGATGTAGTTTTGGAGCTCTCGAATGTTGCCGGGCCAATGGTGGCGCACCAGCGAGCGCATGGTTTCCTGAGGAATCGATTCGATCGATTTGTCCATCGAAGCAGCGGACTGTTGAACGAAATACTCCACGAGGTCTGGAATATCGGCTTTCCTTTCGCGCAATGGTGGCAAATAAATCGGGAAAACGTTCAACCGGTAGTACAAATCTTCGCGGAATTCACGATCCTGAGCCATACGCTTCAAGTCCTGGTTGGTCGCCGCAACAACGCGAACATCGACTCGCGTTGTTCGCGTGCTGCCGACTGCCTCAAACTCACGCTCCTGCAAGACGCGGAGCAACTTGGGTTGAAGCTCTAGCGGCATGTCTCCAATTTCATCGAGGAACAGAGTGCCGCGATCGGCCAACGCGAACCGGCCGACATGCGAGTTGACGGCGCCCGTAAAGGCTCCGCGTTCGTGCCCGAAGAGCTCGCTTTCAAGAAGGCCGGCGGGGATTGCCGCGCAATTCACCTTCACCAGATTTCGGTTCCGGCGGGGGCTGCACTCGTGAATCGCGCGAGCGATGACTTCCTTTCCGGTGCCAGTTTCGCCCGCAATCAGAACTGTCATATTCGTGGGCGCAACCGCTTCAACTAGAGAGAGGATGCCGCGGAGACTTCCACGTCGACCCACGATTGTCTCCACAAACGGAAGGTCCTCGCGGTCCTCCTTACGAGCGCGTAGCTCGTCACTACGATACGCAATGCCGTTCATTGGCATGTTTCCTGCATTCTCGTTAATTTGCATCACGGAATTCCAAGCTGAGCTCATGTTTTGCTCCTATGTTCCTTCCAACACTTGCTGCGTGGGTTGACCTAAGTAACTGCTTACAAAAATGCTAGGATCCGGAGCCTGCCTTTCCGAGTCCCGTAAAAAAGCCAAAGCCTTATCGGCGGGGTGCCGATCAATGACGAGCACATCGCCTTCACGGACCTGCGCCGTGGCCAGCAATCTGGCAATGGGATGGACCACGTACCGCTCAATAGCTCGTTTCAGGTGGCGCGCTCCGTAGCGTTGGTCGGTACCTTCTTGCAGGAGGAACGCGCGCCCTTCCTCGGTGATTCGAAATAGGAACGGTCGCGTCGCTGCGTCCAACACGCGCTTCTGTACATTGCTCAACTCGATCTCCAGCACTTCGTCCAGTTCCTCGCGCTCCAGGGGTTGGAACACTACAATTCTGTCCAAGCGATTCATGAACTCAGGTGAGAACTTGCGCCTGGCCGCCTCTACGGCCGTCCTCTCCACCTTTTCGTGCAATCCAGTTGTCGGCTTGTCATTCGGCTGGATGAATCCCATTCCGCCTTGCACCAGATCCGCGATCTGCCCACCGCCGAGGTTTGAGGTCAGAAAAATCATCGTTTGCGACAAGTCCACTCGCCGGTTGTCGCCCAGTGTCAGCGTCGCTTTGTCCAGCATCCCTAACAACAACTGCCATAACGCGTCACTCGCCTTCTCAATCTCGTCGAACAGCAGAAAACTCAGTTTCAGGTGATCGCGGTGGCTTGCAGCCAACGCTTCTTGCGTTATGAGTGGGTGTGTTTCGCGGTGCCCCAGATATCCTGGCGGCGAACCGATCAATTTAGCGATTTCGTGAGAGTGTTGGAATTCCGCGCAGTCCACCTTGACAACTGCGCGACTATCACCGAACAGAATTTCGGCCGCCGCTTCGACAATGCGCGTCTTCCCAGACCCTGTCGGCCCTAAAAACAGCAGGTTTCCGATCGGCCGGAAAGGTGACTGCAACCCAGCGCAAAACATTTGGTACAGGTCGACCAGGGCCTGCACGGCCTGATCTTGCCCCACAACTCTTTCCCGCAGTGCACGCTCAAACTGGCAAGCTGTTGAACTGCGCTTCCCCGTGTCCAAAACTCCGCTGAGTCCGTCATCCGCAGGTTTCCCCCAGCATTCACCGAGTTCTCTCTCATGGGCCGATGGTATTGCTGTGACCATAACTTCTCCTTCGACTGCAAACGCTCAAATCAAATGGGCCCCGTTCATTACCTAGGTCTCCAGACTCTTGCCAGATTTTCTTTCCAGCCGCTCTCTCCTGATCCTCTCCCGGATGTAAAGGTTGCAGTTCTTCACCTTGATCGAGTCGGCTTCCCACCTCTCCAGAAACTTAACGGCCTCGCCGTCCACCGACCTCAAATCTGCACAGTCCAGGACAATTCGTTTGCCTTTTCTTTCTGCTGCAATGAGTGCCACCATCTCCGTCACGTTTTCCGCGGTTAGTTGACCACTCACCTTAAAAACCACTTCACCGTTTGCGCTCCTCGTGATCCTCAACATCTTGGCTCCTCGTCGACGCCGCATCCAATGCAGCCTATAGCGCAATCGACGTTCCAATCGTAAGTGGTTGAAAAGAGAGACTTTTCGTACCTGAATCAACGCCGAACTTTCGACAATTGGCGAGCGCTTGGACAAAACAACGATGGTAGAAAATGGACCCGCCACCTGAAGCAGTTGCAGGGACTTGCCATTGCCTTCCTGAAATAAGTCACTAAATCCCATGGCGCGCATGGCTTTGCCTTTCATTTCATTTGAGTAGGGAGGGAACGTGCTACCCTAATCGACCAGTACGACGTGGCGCTCGGCTGCCGCCAAGCCAGTGGATACAGAGGCGAAAAGAACCCTTGAGTGCCGCCTACTTTTCGGTGGAAGGCATCAGTGCCTGCAGCAGATCTTCATCGAATCGATCCTCTAGTGGCGCGATCGCGCCATGCGGATGTCGTCGAGTCGGCAGTCGCCGCCGAAAGCTCCGTTCAGACGGACAGTGAAATCGCCCTTTCGTGGCGTCGTTGCAGCGGCGACTATCATGTCGATCCCAGAAGCAGGTCGACACCACACATCATCACCCAGACCGAGCTCGCCCTCTTCAAGGAGCCAGTGAGTGACGTCCTTCTCCACGCGCGGGAAGAGATCGACCGCCTCTATGCCATTGTCCGGCAAGAAGATTACGTCGTTTTGCTGTGCAATCGCGAAGGAGTCGCCATTCAGCATCGCGGCGACGAGGCGAAGGCGGAGCAGTTCAAACATTGGGGCATCTGGCTGGGCGGAGTTTGGTCCGAGCAAGTGGAGGGGACCAACGGAATCGGAACTGCGATCGTTGAACGTCGTCCAGTTCTCGTCCACTGCGGGCAGCATTTTCGCACGCGCCACGCCAACCTGAGTTGTGCAGGCGCCCCTATCTTCGACGCCGGCAACAAACTCATCGCGGTTTTGGATGCTTCCAGAATCGATATGGGACAGTCCGACCGCACCCATGGACTGGTGCTGGCTGCCGTAACCGCTTCTGTGCGTGCCATTGAAGAGCGGCTTTTCCGGCACGCCTTTCGTTGTGCTTGGACGATTGCTACCGCTCCCCCGCAGACTAGCAGTGCAGGTCTTCTCCTGGCCGTCGACAACGATCAATGCGTTATTGGCGCGGATCACGTAGCCCGTGAGGCACTGGGCCTCGATGAGAAGGATCTGTTAAGCGGCAAATCTCTATCGGCGTTTTTTCACTACGACCGCTCTCTCTTTCGACGTGGTGATGAACAGGACTCTCCGGCGCAATGGATACGAGTCGATTCGGAAAGCGCGTGGAACGTGTTAATCACACCACCCCTCCGAACGTCCAAGGAACTGCGCAACTCGGAATATGCCTTGATCCACTCGCGTCCTCGATTGAGCACGCTTGAAAACTTATCGGTGGAAACAATTCCAACTCCGAGCCGTGGCGGGTTGTCGCCAACTCTGACACGCCGAGTCCGCGACTATATTGAAGGGCATCTCGATGAAAAAATTCGCCTCGAAGGACTGGCCGCTCTGACGGGTCTATCTACCGACCATTTTGCTCGGGCATTCCACCAGTCAGTGGGGGTACCGCCGCACACGTATCTGTTGCGGCGGCGCTTGGAGCATGTGGAACACATGCTGCGAGAGACACATGCTCCGCTCTCGGAAATAGCATTGGCGACTGGTTTTTCTGACCAAAGCCATCTCGCGCGGCACTTCCGGCGGTGGGCTGGAGTGTCCCCGCGCCAGGTCCGCTGGACGGAAGGAAACCCCTCCATACAACGTAACCCTATGCGAACAAGTAACTTAGCGACGCAAGGTCGCTGACCAAGGCAGAAACGTCTCTCCGGAACCTCCTTCGACTCCCGGCGCGCCTAAGACGCAGCCAAATTGTGATGCGGATTACGATTCGATGTGATCCAGATCACGGAAACATTCCAAACACGCCAAGTTTGTTCAAGACGGCAGGATTCCGGCAGAGCCACAATCCGCCCAGACTATCGAAAGGAGGGCAAGCCCATGGAGAAAGCTGAGGCCATTCACGTTCAACCAAACTCAGTTACAACAATGGGGTCGGCCGCCGCATGCAGCTTCTCCGGGTGTATCATGCCCGCCATGGCCTCCTCGGGGCAGGGATCCGAGCGTTTGAATGCCCAACTCCTGGTCGACTCGATTCCTGCGCTGATTCACACCGCTAGGCCCGACGGTTACCTCGACTACTTCAATAAACCTTGGCTGGAGTACCTGGGCGTCACATTGGATAAGGTGATTGGCTGGAATTGGACGGCTGTCGTTCACCCTGAGGACGTTGAGGGGATTGTGACCAAGTGGCGAGCCTGCCTCGCGACTGGAGAAGTCTTCGAGTACGAAACTCGCGTCCGCAGCGCGAATGGAGAATACCGCTGGATGTTCCACCGCAAAGTGCCCCTTCGCGATGCGAACGGCAACATCGTCAAGTGGTATGGATCGAGCCTGGATATTGACGAGCGCAAAACGGCGGAAGAACAGCTCCGCCGCAACGCACAGGAGCTACAAAAAAGCGAGTTTTATCTTGCCGAAGGGCAGCGTCTTGCCCACATGGGAAGCTGGGCCTTCGATGCCGACGGCTTCCACTATTGGTCTCCCGAACTATTTCGGATGTACGGACTCGATCCGGCCAGCAAACCGCCAAGTGTTCAGGAATACCTGGATCGTGTCCACCCACAGGACCGCGAATCCATGGCAGACATAATCAAGCGAGTCCTGGCAGAAGATACTCCTTTCGACGCGACCAAGCGCATCGTGCGACCCGATGGTGCGGTCCGGTACATTCGCTGCGTTGGTGTTCCTGTCGTCGAAAACCAAGGCCTGAAAAAATACGTTGGCAGCGCCATAGACGTAACAGAGCACGAGCTCCTAACTCAGGAACTCCGGCGCCGCGAAGCCTACCTGGCCGAAGCGCAAAGGCTCAGTCACACGGGCAGTTGGGCCTGGAATGTGCGGACCGACGCTCTGTTCTGGTCCGAAGAGATTTTTCGGATTTACGGCTATAGCCCTCAAGAAACAGGTCCCACTTGGGAGCAGCTCCTGCAAAGGGTTCATCCTAAGGATCGGCCACAGATCGAGCAGCGAGCGAAAATGGAGGCCACCGGGAACGAGTGGATCGACTCGTACGGTGATTTCCGAATCGTTCTTCCAGACGGAACCATAAAGTACCTCCATTCCGTTGCTCATCCTGTTACGCAGTCGGGTGAAGTCACGGAAGTCATCGGCACCGTCATGGACGTTACGAAGCAAGAGCTCCTGACTCAGGAACTGCGGCGCCGCGAAGCCTACCTGGCCGAAGCCCAAAAACTCAGTCACACAGGCAGCTTCGGATGGAAACCTGACACTGGCGAGATTGTCTGGTCAGATGAAACCTACCGCATCTTCGAGTACGACCACTCTGTCAAGCCAACAATAGATTCACTGGCGCAACGCGTCCATCCTGACGACCGCGCCGACGTCAAAGAGGTCATTGATCGCGCCTTTGCGGGAGCGACAGATTTCGAGCATTCCTATCGCTTGCTGCTGCCTGATGGGCGAGTTAAGCACGTCCACGCCCTAGCTCACGTTTTACAGGATGCATCTGGCGATCGCGAGTTTGTCGGTGCGGTAACCGACATCACCGAGCGCAAGGCGGCCGAGGAAGCCCTCCGGAGCAGTCAAGCGTACCTAGCAGAAGCGCAGAGACTCAGCCACACAGGCAGTTGGGCCTGGAATCCCGGCACCGACGTCCGGTATTGGTCGGAGGAATGCTACCGCGTTCTGGGTTTTGATCCACGGGATGGTGCGCCCCGAATGGAACAACTCATCCAGCGAATTCATCCCGACGATCAACCAGCGTTCCGGGAATCTGCCGAGAGGGCCAGATATAACAAGTTAGACGAGGAAGTGGATTATCGCATTGTGCATCCGGGTGGTGCCGTCAGGGACATTCACAGCATTGGTCACCCTGTTTTCAGCCCGGGTGGCGATCTCATTGAGTACACCGGTACCGTGATCGACGTCACTGAGCGCAGGGCTGCTGAAGAAAGGATCCGGGGGCAGGAAGCGGAGCTCCGGCAGATGCTGGACTTCACGCCTCAACTGGTTGCGGTATTCGGACCGGGTGGCGAACGTCTTTATACCAACCGCATTGGGCTCGATTACGTCGGCCTTAGTCTTGAAGAGTGGCGGCAAACACCCGGGACTTTTTTTTCGTCCCGGTTGTTTCATCCTGATGACCGGGAACGGGCGGAGCGCACTCATTCCGATAGTGCTCGCTCCGGTGGCTCCGCTTACGAGTTGGAGTTGCGACTACGCAAACGTGATGGCACTTATCGCTGGTTCTTGGTTCGTTTTAACCCGTTGCGCGACCAACAGGGACAGATTACGCGTTGGTATGTTGCCTTGACGGACATCGAAGACCGCAAGCAGGCGGAAGACAAGCTTCGGAGCGAAAACGTCGCCCTGCGTGAAGAAATCGACAAAGCCTCGATGTTTGAAGAGCTTGTTGGAACGTCTTCCGCTTTGAAAAGCGTTCTCTCGCGCATCTCCAAAGTCGCACCGAGTGATTCTACGGTCCTCATCACGGGTGAAACCGGAACAGGCAAGGAGCTTGTTGCGCGCGCCATCCACCGACGATCAGATCGCAGTTCGCGCGTATTCGTTAGCGCGAACTGCGCTGCTATCCCACGCGACTTGATAGCCTCGGAGCTATTTGGCCATGAGAAAGGTGCCTTCACGGGCGCGACTCAGCAGCGCTTGGGCCGATTTGAACTTGCGAGTGGCGGTACGCTCTTCCTGGACGAAGTCGGGGAACTTCCGGCCGAGACCCAAATTGCCCTCCTGCGTGTTTTGCAGGAACACGAGTTTGAGCGTGTCGGCGGCACTCGTCGAATCCGCGCTGACGTTAGGGTGATTGCAGCCACCAATCGTGACTTGCAGGCCGCCATCAGCGCTGGGTCCTTTCGTAGTGATTTGTTTTATCGGCTGAATGTCTTCCCGATCGAGATACCTGCTCTTCGCGAACGAAGTACCGACATTCCTCTGCTGGTCGAATACTTTATCGATCGCTATGCGCGAAAAGCTGGCAAGAACATAAAGCGTGTCAACAAGAAGACGCTGGAATTGCTTCAGTCCTATCCTTGGCCGGGAAACATTCGCGAACTGCAGAACGTCATCGAGCGTTCGGTGATACTTTGCGAAACAGAGATTTTCTCGATCGAAGAAAACTGGTTACCGCAGCCGCCGCCTCTGACACCAGAGTCGAATCAGCAAGTTGAGCTCCCTCGCAGACTCCTCGTGCAAGAGAAGGACATGATCGAGGCTGCACTGAAAGATACGCATGGGCGCGTATCGGGACCCACAGGGGCTGCGGTCAAGTTGGGGATACCGCGGTCGACGCTGGAATCGAAGATTCGCTCGCTGCAAATCAACAAGAATCGTTTCAGGCCTACCCCGGGAACTTGAGGCTCCCGCTTCCCAGATTACTCATGAATAGGGCAAACATATTTCAGGTCGGCAGATTGAGCTTCTTCAAGAACGCGGCGAATCGCGGGTCGCCGTGCAAGCTCTTCAGTAAAGGGTCCACCTTCGTTCCGATCACACCGCTGTCGCGTTGGGCATAAGCTCGGTCTAGCCACTCGAACGCTTCGTCGGACTGGTTTCGGAAAGCATAAACCTGGGCGACCTGGTATGCACCACCTGCATAGTATTTCGTAATTAACTCACTCAATGCGGTATCCGACTCCTTTTTCCGACCAAGCGCGTAGTACGCCATCGGATACAGATACGCACGAACGGAGTCATAGCGTACGAGCTTGATTTCCGGCAGAGCATCCTGAGGCCGCCCCTGCATCACATAGATTTCGCTTAACAGGCTGGCGCCGGGCCAAGCATCGGGGTTTAATTCAAGCGCCTTCCTGCCATCCGCTGCGGCTTCGTCGAGCTGCCCCATGAAGAACTCGGTCTCTGCAAGCTGCTCCCAACTATCTGCATTGAGTGGATCCAAGTCAACGGCTCGACGATTCAATAAAAGTGCTTCATCAAGGCGGCCCAGAATGGCTGCCGAGGAAGCCGCCAATCGTACGATGTCGGGATCTCCGGGTTCGAGGGAAATTGCCCGCTGGATGGAAGCATCCGCTCCAGCCCAATCGAAGTCGACCTGGTGCTTAATCCGTCCCATTTGGGCATGGGCCTCTGCCAGGTTCGGGTTCAGCGCTAAAGCCCGCTCAACTGCTTCACGCGCAAGTCGGTGACCTGCTTCACTGGAAATAAAATCTACGTTGGCCTGCCAGTTGCGTACGCGAGACAACCCAACCCAAGCCAAAGCATAGGAAGGATCAATCTGAGTCGCCCGCTCGAAGTACTTCGCAGCCATATCCGCATCTTTTTCGGTGTTCCGCTGAAAGAAGGAGTATCCCTGCAAGTAGGCATCAAAGGCTTCCGGATTAACTGGGCGGGACTGGGCCAACTCTGCTTGCTGTTTCGAAGTCAAGCGCACTCGGATTTCATGCGCAACCGCCTTGGCTACATCGTCCTGGACATTGAGTATGTCTTTCGCCAGATAGTCGTAGTCTTGGGCCCACAGGTGCGTTTGATCCTTCACCTGAATCAGCTGAGCGGTAAGGCGTAAGTGAGTTCCGCTTTCGCGGAGGCTGTTTTCCAGCACATACTGCACGGAAAGTTCGCGTCCAATCTGATCCAGGCGTTCGTCCTTCTGCTTGTATCCCATGACGGACGTCCGCGCGATCACACCCAACTGTTCCGGGTTAAGCCGGCCCAACTGTGAAATTGTTTCCTCGGTCAGGCCATCCGCAAGATATTCCTTATTGGGATCGCCCGTGAGATTCGCAAACGGCAGAACGGCGAGCATGATTTTTGGAGACCTTGGGGGCGTCGTGCGCGAAAAGTGCCGCCAGGACGCAAAACACACGACCGCCAAAAGGACGGCAGACGCACCCACGACCGCTGCTCTCCGCCAGTGCCTTGGCGCTTTTGGAACCACCTCACCTGCGAGACTCCGGATTGCGGGTTGCGTATCGGCCGCGAACTTTCGGCGGTCGAGACTTGGACCGCGGATGGCATTGCGGTGTCTGCCGCTTCGGCAATGGTGACATCCGCCGTGAACTGGTATCCCTTTCGAGCAATGGTGACGATCAAGCGGGTGTCTTCCGAGTTGTTACCCAGCGCCTTGCGTAAATGCGAGATGTATTGCGTCAGGTTCCCCTCTTCCACGAAGGTGTCGCCCCACACGGCTTGTAACAATTCCTCCTTGGTGACCAGACGGTTGGGGTTTTGAGCTAGAAAGAGCAGGACGTCGAAAGCTTTAGGGGTCAGAGAAACGGGTGAATCCGCGCGAGACAGCGTGCGCCTGCCTGGATCTAGCACAAACCGCCCGAAACGATACAAGTTGCTCATAGGAAGGTGGTTAGTTTACGGGCGATTCAGAGTTTTTCATCCTTTTTCAGAGCTTTCTGAAGGACTTCTCAAAGCGTCTCCTTCAGAATTTGCGCTCGGCCCTTAGATGCGTCGGTGAAACAAAACCGACAGATTAAATAACGGTCTTCGTATCAGTGAGATACGAGCGTGACGTCAGGCATGCTGCAAATCTGGAGTTCCCGGTTCATCGCTGCGAGTCGCAAGTCTAGCCACCGAAACTCGGAAACGTCGAAGGCGAACTGATGGCAAGTCAAAACATAGTCTACCCGGGAGAGCCTCCGAGTGCTGAAGCGAACCCCTCAAAGGCGTGTTGCCGGTATCCGAAGCTGGATCACTCAAAGCAAAGCTGGATCGGCGTCAATCTTCACATTGAAGAACGGAACCTAGCCGAGTTCTACCTTGCCGAAGGACAGCGGCTTGCTCACATGGGCAGTTGGACCTGGCAGGTCGCAGGTGGAGGCGCGCTGCACTATTCGGAGGAATGGTACCGCATATACGGATTTGATCCGAAACTAGGGATGCCACGGTGGGAAGAACGGCTGCAACGGGTGCATCCAGAGGATCGGGAGAAGTGGCAAGGAGCAATTGAACGTGCAATTCAAGACAAGTCGGATTACGACGTGCAGTTTCGTATTCTGCTGCCTGATGGAACGATCAAGTGGGTTCAAAGCGTGGGCCATCCCGTCTTGAGCACAGCGGGAGAACTCGTACAGTTCATGGGCTTCTCGGTGGACGTCACCGAGCGCAAGGTTGCCGAAGAGAAGGTTCGCGGGCAAGAGGCGGAACTCCGACAGATGCTTGACCTCACGCCGCTGTATCTGATGGTACTTGCACACGATGGGAGTCCGCTCTATGCCAATCGAGCGTCGCTCGACTACCTTGGCATGAGTCTGGATGAGTGGCGGCAAAAAAGTATTGGAACTGACCTTCACCCAGATGATGTGGAGCGACTCAACTGTGCGTCATCCAGTGGCTTCGCTTACGAATTGGAATTGCGGGTGCGCAACGCTGACGGGAAATTCCGTTGGATTTTGTCTTGCTTCAACCCGCTGTGCGACGATAAGGGACAAATTACGCGTTGGTATGTCGCGAGTACGGATATTGACGACCGCAAAAGGGCTGAAGAGAGGCTGCAACAGGAAAACATCGCTCTCCGCGAGGAAATCGGCAGGGCCCCGATGTTCGAAGAAACTGTTGGCACCTCTCAGCCGCTGAGGGCCGTTCTTTCGCAAATTGACAAAGTCGCCCCAACGGACTCGACCGTTTTGATCACAGGAGAGACAGGTACTGGCAAAGAACTCATCGCCCGGTCTGTCCACAAGCGCTCAGAAAGATCGGAACACGCTTTCATCAGTGTGAACTGTGCCGCATTTGCGCCAGCACTGATTTCCTCGGAACTATTTGGCCATGAGAAGGGGGCCTTCACGGGAGCCACTCAGCGCCGACTCGGCCGCTTTGAACTGGCCGACGGCGGAACGATTTTCCTGGACGAAGTGGGCGAACTGCCCCCGGACACTCAAGTCGCGCTCTTGAGAGTCCTTCAAGAACGGGAATTCGAGCGGGTTGGAGGCACCCAGTCCATCAAGGTCGACGTTCGCGTCATCGCCGCAACGAATCGGGATCTGAGCGCAGCCGTGGCTAATGGTTCCTTTCGTAGTGATTTGTTCTACCGCCTACAGGTTTTCCCGATTGAAATTCCTTCCCTTCGAGAGCGAACAGAGGACATTCCTTTGCTAGTGGAGTACTTCATCGACCGCTACGCGCGCAAGGCGGGTAAGACCATCAGGCACGTGAACAAAAAGACGCTCCAACTCCTCCAATCGTATCCTTGGCCTGGAAACATCCGTGAGTTACAGAACGTTATCGAACGTTCCGTGATCCTTTGTGAATCAGATGCTTTTTCTATTGACGAAAGTTGGTTGCATCTGCCGCTTCCCGCAACAGAGTCGAAGCGCCACATTGAGCTCCCTCGAAGACTCGAAGCGCAAGAGAAGGACCTCATTGAGGAGGCTCTAAAAGCGAGCCGTGGACGTGTGTTTGGACCCACGGGGGCCGCGGCGAAGTTGGGGATTCCCCGGTCAACGCTGGAATCTAAGATCAAGTCGCTGAAAATCGACAAAAACCGCTTCAAGACAAATCCAGAAAGTTGAGGGCCTTTACGTAAGCACAAGTTCAATGCTCATTAAATCTTCGCCGACTTCCAGCGGGCTCTCCGGACGCCTTTTTTCCACTAGGGAGCGGAGTTGTTGCCGTAACCTTCTCCCGAATACCATAGCGGCACTTATGGAATCTTTATGGAGTCCTCAGGACTTTCTCAGGGGTGACTCGCTAGCGTGTTGCTGGGACGTTTCCGCTCGTTGCATCCGAGTAGGGCGGATGGAATCCTGCGTGCTCTCCGACGCCAGCCGTTTTGGCAACGATTTGTGTAATGGCGGGCGCTCTTCCGACGCGCTTCGGAACGACACGATGACGGTCGATCAGCTGGCAACAAGGTCCCAATATGTCGGGTCGGCCGCGGGAGAGCGGCGAGGTGCGCGGACAGCACCCCTACAAGAGGTAGCGAGGTTGCGAAAAAGCAGTTAGGGTAACGGGCAGTTTCACGCTGGATTGGCTGGCGCCCCTCAGGTTGGTCGCTGTGTCTCGCCGGAGCGACTCGGGTAGACTCCGCAAATTTTGACCCCGTGATCGAGCGATCGAGCGAAACTCCGTCAGAATTGCTCAATCGCGGAAGAGGAACAAATGCTCGACATCGTTTTTATCGGCGCGACTGTGCTTTTTGTGGCGGTCGCCATTCTGTATGTCCGCGGCTGCGAGAGGCTGCGATAGGAGCGACTCCATGAACGCCGCTAACGTGATATTGCTGACCGTTTGTGTGCTCCTCGGTGGCTATTTGCTGTATGCCCTGCTGAAGGCGGAGAGGTTCTGACAATGACGGCAAATGGCTGGCTTCAAATTCTCCTCATGCTTGGAGTGATTCTTGCGATCACCAAGCCGCTCGGCGTCTTTATGGCACGCGTGTTCAATCGCGAAAAGACGTTTCTTGATCCCGTGTTGCGGCCGATCGAGAAACTCGTTTATCGGCTGACCGGCGTGGACGAACAGCACGAGATGCGCTGGACCGAATATACCGTCGCGATGTTGTTGTTCAGCGGCGCTTCCATGGTTTTCCTCTATTTGATGGAGCGCACGCAGCAGTGGCTCCCCTTTAATCCCCAGAAGATGATCAATGTGCCGCCTGCACTGGCCTTCAACACCGCGGCGTCGTTCACCACGAACACCAACTGGCAAAACTATAGCGGCGAATCGACCATGAGTTATTTCACCCAGATGGCCGGTCTCGCATATCACAATTTCACTTCTGCGGCGACCGGCATTGTTCTGGCACTGGTGATCATTCGCGGCCTTGCGCGCAAGGAAACCGACAAGCTCGGTAATTTCTGGGTCGACATGACTCGCTGCTTGCTCTGGGTTTTGCTCCCCCTATGCCTGGTGGGCTCGCTGGTGCTGGTGTCTCAGGGAGTCGTCCAGAACCTGAAGCCCTACACGACGGTTGCGCTTACCGAACCGCAGACCGCGCAATTGACCGGCGCCGACGGAAAGACCTCGACGCAAGTCGTAAACCAGCAGGTGATCGCCCAAGGGCCAGTGGCATCGCAGGAAGTAATCAAGGAATTGGGCACCAACGGAGGCGGATTTTTCGGCGCCAACAGTGCGCACCCTTTCGAGAATCCCACGCCCTTTTCGAACTTTTTCGAGCTGGTGTTGATCTTCACGATCGCCTCCAGCCTCACTTACACCCTGGGTCGCATGACCGGTTCGCCGCGGCACGGCTGGGCGGTCTGGACCGCGATGGCGGTTCTGTTTCTGATGGGAGTCACTACCGCCTATTGGGCTGAGGCCAAGGGAAATCCGATGCTGGCGGGCGTGGATCAACAAGCCAGCGCGATCCAACCCGGTGGCAACATGGAAGGCAAGGAAGTCCGGTTCGGGATCGCGAATTCCGCGCTGTTTGCCACTATGACTTCGGACACGAGTTGTGGCGCGGTCAACAGCCAGCATGATTCGTTCACGCCCTTAGGCGGAATGGTTCCGATGATCAACATCATGCTTGGGGAGGTCGTTTTTGGCGGCGTCGGTTCCGGACTCTATGGCGTAGTGGTCTTTGTGATCCTCGCGGTCTTCATCGCCGGCCTGATGGTAGGGCGAACTCCCGAGTATCTCGGGAAAAAAATCGAGTCCTTCGACGTAAAAATGGCCATGCTGTCGATCCTGATCATGACCTTCGTGATTCTCGGTTTCTCTGCGGTTTCGGTGGTGCAGCCATTTGGCACGTCGAGCGTCTCCAATCCAGGGCCCCACGGGCTCTCCCAGGTTCTTTACGCGTATACATCCATGGTTGGCAACAATGGCTCCGCCTTCGGCGGCCTGAACGGCAACACGCCTTGGTACAACACCAGCGGAGCCGTGGCCATGTTGCTGGGTCGATTCTTCATGCATATCCCCATACTCGCCATCGCGGGGAACCTAGCGAAGAAAAAGATTGCTCCGGAATCTGCGGGCACCTTCCCGGTCACCGGCCCACTGTTCGCGTGTTTGCTTGTTTCCACGATTCTCATCGTGAGCGCGCTCACGTTTTTCCCGGCACTTAGTCTGGGGCCGATTCTCGAGCATCTGCTGATGTCCGCAGGCAAATCTTTCTGAGGTTCCTATGGATCCCGTCGCCCAGGTAAGAAGACAGTCCCTCACCGACACGAAGATTCTCGCTCGCGCGGTGACCGACTCGTTTCGCAAATTAGACCCCCGCACGATGGTCAAGAACCCCGTTATGTTCGTGGTGGAAGTGGGTGCTGTCCTGACCACCGTCCAGCTGGTCTGGAATGCGCTTCATCACGCGGGTCAGCTTGGCTTCGGCCTGCAGATCACCCTTTGGCTCTGGTTCACCGTCCTTTTCGCCAACTTTGCTGAAGCCATGGCCGAAGGTCGGGGCAAGGCACAAGCCGACACCCTACGCAAGTCGCGGGCAGAGACCCAGGCACGCCGTCTAAGAAACGACGATACCGTGGAGAGTGTGCCCAGCTCGAAATTGCGTTTAGGTGACATCGTCGTGGTCGCTGCCGGAGACTTCATTCCTGGCGACGGTGAAGTAATCGAAGGTGTCGCCTCCGTGGATGAATCGGCAATTACCGGAGAGTCGGCACCAGTGATCCGGGAATCCGGCGGAGATCGTTCGGCAGTCACCGGCGGAACGCGCGTACTTTCCGATGAGATTAAGGTGCGCATCACTTCCAATCCGGGCGAAACCTTTCTGGACCGCATGATCAAGCTCGTTGAGGGAGCATCGCGGCAAAAAACACCCAACGAGATTGCCCTGAACATCTTGTTGGCCGGTCTCACCATCATCTTTCTTCTTGCTGTCGTGACTCTCCAGCCCTTTGCCATCTACTCCGGTGCTCCGCAGAATATCTTCGTCTTGGTGTCGCTCCTGGTTTGCCTGATTCCCACGACCATCGGAGGGCTCCTGTCTGCAATCGGCATTGCCGGCATGGACCGCATGATTCAGCGAAATGTGATCGCCATGTCTGGCCGTGCGGTCGAAGCATCGGGCGACGTGGATGTGCTGTTGCTCGACAAAACCGGGACCATCACTCTCGGAAACCGTGCCGCTACACAATTCTTTCCGGCGGCTGGCGTCGAAGAGGCTTACCTCGCCGATGCCGCGCAGCTTTCTTCGCTGGCCGATGAAACTCCTGAGGGACGCTCCATTGTTGTGCTGGCAAAGGAGCGCTACAACCTCCGCGGCCGCGATCTCTCAACCCACTCCGCGAATTTCATCCCGTTCTCGGCACAGACCAGAATGTCTGGCGTCGACATCGACGGTCGGGAAATCCGCAAGGGCTCTCTGGAGGCCATCAGCCGTTTGTGCGGCACTCGTGGCAACGGCATCCACGCTGACACCCAGGTTTGTGTTCGCGAGATTTCGAATGCCGGAGGAACGCCTCTACTCGTTTGCGAGAACGGCCGCGTGCTCGGTGCCATCGCGCTTACCGACGTCGTCAAGGGCGGCATGAAAGAGCGTTTCGACCAGCTTCGCGCCATGGGAATTCGTACCATGATGATCACCGGTGATAATCCGCTGACGGCGGCCGCCATCGCCCGCCAGGCCGGGGTCGACGATTTCCTGGCCGAGGCGAAGCCCGAAGACAAGATGGCGCTGATCAAGCGCGAGCAGGCCAAGGGGAAACTCGTTGCCATGACTGGCGATGGCACCAATGACGCCCCGGCGCTTGCTCAGGCGGACGTCGGCGTGGCCATGAATACCGGCACCCAGGCCGCGAAAGAGGCCGGCAACATGGTCGACCTCGATTCCAACCCGACAAAACTCATCGAAATCGTCGAAATCGGCAAGCAACTTCTGATTACTCGCGGTGCGCTCACCACATTTTCCGTCGCGAACGACGTGGCCAAGTATTTCGCCATTATTCCCGCGATGTTTGCCGGGGCATTCCCACAATTGAATGTCCTTAACGTGATGCGCCTGGCGACGCCGCAATCGGCAATTCTATCGGCCGTCATCTTCAATGCGCTGATTATCGTTGTGTTGATCCCACTCGCCCTGCGAGGCGTAGCGTATCGGCCGCTGGGAGCGGCAGCGCTGCTGCGCCGCAATCTGTTGCTCTATGGTCTCGGCGGGGTCATCGCGCCATTCATCGGCATCAAGCTCATCGACGTGCTGCTCTCGTATCTCCGATTTATCTGAAAGGCTTTCATGAAGAAGAATCTCCTCACTGCCATCTGGTTCACTTTGGTGACCACCGTCATATTCGGCGTCATCTATCCGCTTGCGATCACCGGCCTGGCACAGGTTTTCTTTCACGATCGCGCCAACGGACAGCTCATCGAGAGAGACGGAAAGCTCGTCGGCTCCAGAATCATTGGCCAGGCGTTCACCGGGCCCGGCTATTTTCACTCGCGTCCCTCCAACGCTGGAAGTGGATACGATCCCATGTCGAGTGGCGGATCGAATCTGGGACCCACGAACAAGAATTTGATTGAGCGCGTCAAGGGCGACGTGCAAAAACTTCAGGGCGAGAACCCAACCGCTCCGATACCTGTCGACTTGGTGACAAGCTCGGGTTCCGGTCTGGACCCGGACATCTCTCCCGCAGCCGCTGAATTCCAGATTCCTCGCGTCGCCCATTCGCGTGGCCTGAACGAAGAAGAAGTGCGGACGGTTGTGCGGAAGCACACGAGAGGGCGCGACCTGGGAGTCTTAGGCGAACCACGCGTCAATGTCTTGGAATTGAATCTGGAACTCGACACCCTCCGAACTGCGCGCTGAGGGCGAGAATTTGCCGGCTTGAGGTCGAGGATCTCAAGAAACGTTTCGCTGACCCTGAGTCCAAGGCCCATTCGTCCGCACCCCCTCGTGCGGCTTCTTCCGTTCACTTATTCGCAAGACAAACTAAATATCCGCGCGGAGCACATCCGGTTCACCGGTCGTTCGCGTATTACCTCACGAACTCTAAATCAACGAGCTCCGGTGAGTCCGTGGCGGGCGCAGTCTGCTCTATCAATTTGCCGCCGCTCGATTTCGCTTTAAGATAGGTTCTCGGAGCCCTAGGGTCCTCGAGAAGGTTAAACCCACCTCGTGGTTCGCGCTGCGTCCGAGCGATGGTCGTTTCAAGGGACCACCGCTGCAGGGTCAACGCGCGCGGAATGTTAAAGATCGGGAACGAAGTCGAATGAAACTCTGCCGCACGAGAGAATGGATTACTCCCCGCTGGCTCCGCGGCATCTTGCATCGTGACGCTGTCCTCACTCCGTTCATTCTCTTTCTGGCTGCGATCTTGTCGCTTCCCACCACCATCCACGCCCAGAGCGTCAACATCCAAGGCCACATCACGGACCCGCAAAGCCACGCGGTCAGCAATGCCAAGGTCAGCCTTCTTACCGGCGAAGGGCGCCTCGTCCAACAGATCGCGACCGCAGACGACGGACGATTCATCTTTACAGGCATTCCGGAGGGCACATTCAAGCTAGAGCTACACATTGCGGGCTTCGAAGCGGTAAGTCAGCCGCTCGTTGTTCATGCCGGAGAGCCCTTAACCTGCGATATCCAGCTGAAAATTGCGGCAACAAATGAAAAAGTCAGAGTGTCGACAGACGTCCTCGCGACAGACGTGTTCACGCCCGATCCCGCACAACGTCTGATGATTCGAGAGGAAACGCTCGACGCCAATCCTGGCCGGCCCGGAGCACCAGTCTCTATCCCGGGACTCCCCATCGAAACCGCATCCGGCGGAATCAAAGCGCCGCAGTATTTCGCCCCGGGCGTTGCCGGAGACCACGGCGAACCCATCGCCTCGTACATCGAAGTCGGAAGCTATCTCGTCTCCAACAATCTTTCCGCCAATGCCCACGGCAACGGCTACGCCGATCCCAATATTCTTATCCCCGAAGTAATCGGAAGGGTCCAGGTGGATGGAGGCGCCTTCAATGTGCGCGAGGGAAACCATTCGCAAAATCTTTCGGCCACGTACGGCCTGCGCTCTCAGTTTGACCCTTTCTTCACACTCACCGGCGATTATCGCGACCTTGACTTGGTTACAGGATTCAGTCCCAACCCCCATTCCTGGATTCTCCTGCAAGCTTCCTATGGCAACGGTTTTCTCGATCGGCTCGAGCATCGCAAACAATTCAAAGGCAACGCTTTCCGTGAGTTTACCTTCGCCAATCATAAACTCACTCTCTTCGGCATCGCCTACTACGGGTTTTCGTATATCCCAGGCCTCGTGCCGCTGGATGTTTCTGTTCCCGGCGACACCATTGATCCCCGCCAGAAGGATCAAACCCATACCGCCGAAATCGCGCTCAACGACGTTTGGCACTTGACGAGTTCCCAGCAGCTACAACTGTCCGGTTTCTTCCGCACCTACAATCTCTCGCTCTTTTCCAATTTTGGCGACGGGCTCATTCGCCAGAGCGAGTTCCGCACCGTCACCGGCAGCAATGCGACCTACAACAAAAACTTTGGTGATTTCTTATCCCTGCTCGCCGGATTCGACTATCAGCGCGACGCTCCGCGCCGCGATAACCTGGATCACTACGATTTCTTCGACCCCGCTGAACCAAGCGTGTTCGGTCCATTCCAGAAAGTGTCATCCAATAACATCACCATCGGAGATCTCTCACCCTATATCGCCGCGCAAGGCACGCTGGATCGCTACTTGCATTTCTATCTCGGATGGCGACGCGACGAAATTAATTTTGGTAACGAAGACCTGCTTGTTCCAGCACACTCGTTTCAGAGCTGGGTTGGCGTCAACAATCCCAAGGCCACCGTGTCCTTCCTTCCCAACGAGCACTCCTGGTTGCCCAACGTGTCATTGAGCGGCGGCGAAGCCTTCTTCACCAATGATCCCAGAATGGGTACCGGAACAGCCAAGGGCACGCTGGTCAGCCGTTCGCACTCCTATCAACTCGTCGCCAGCAAGACCCTCGCCGGAACGGATTTTCGACTCACTCTCGGTCACACCACGACCGAGGCCTCCCTCGCGAAAATTGATCCCGATACCGGATTGCAGTTTGACCAGGGCCCAGGCCGGCTGCGTTACTTAACATTTGCAGCGCGCCACTACTTCAGCTTTGGCCTGCTGCAAGCCTCCGTGTCAAAAGCGGATGCTCGCGACTTATCCGACGGCACGCCAACCCCTGAAGCGCCCCGCCTCATTGTGGATGGTCTGGCAACCCTGGATCATCTTCCATTCCGTTTGCGCGCGCGCGGCGAATTCGAATACGTGGGAGCAAAACCCCTGGGCGAGCTCATTTCCGGTGTGCCGGCCTCCGATGCGATTGGTGTTGCAACCACAGAAGTTCGCGGCGCGGTCTTGCGGACGTTCAAACAGGGGCGAATGGACCTGGGTGTGAACTTCCTGATCGCCAAAGGCTACACCGGGCAAACCACCGAACAGCTCGAGCCCAACCCGCTGGCGAGCATCGTAGGCGTGCGGCTGCACTCTTACATCAGTGCCTCCTACACCTATCGCTTTGCCACCCATCACATGAATTAAGCGGCGATGGGTGGCCACTCCGCGAAGCTGCCCCATCTGCGCGTCCGCCAGGAATCACAACTCTCAAATCTCCCCGGCAACCTGCCATTCCCGGAAACTTTGTAATAAAAGATAAATGTTAGCGCGGCGCACATCCGAATCGCCGCTTCCTCGCGTACTACCACACGAACTCCAACCAATGGGTTCCGGTGGACCTGCAGCGCGCACAGTCTGCCTCATCAATCTGCTACCCGTCTGCGGGATTTTCTCCGGGGTGTGGGCGGGTAGCAACAAACTAAAGGAGATTGCCGATGAAATGGTTACGAAGTTGCCTCGCCGCGCTCGTGGCGGTGGGGATTGCTGTGCCACCCGGCCTATTCGCTTCCAGCCACCGGGAGGCTCCCATAACCGCGCTAGACCACAAAGCGGATATCACCGACCTCTACGCTTTTGTGAGCTACAGCGCCAATCAGCAACCAAAAACAACTCCCTCCAAGGTCACCCTGATTCTCAACGTTGACCCTCTCTTGGAGCCTGCCAACGGCCCCAATTGGTTTCCGTTCGATCCCGACATCCTCTACGAAATTCACGTCGATAACAATCACGACGCTCTGGCGGATATCACCTTTCAGATCCGTTTCCAAACCCAATTCCAGATTCCGAACATACCGGTCGGGCTGGCAGGCATTGGCGACAACGGCGCGAATCAGCCGGGAACCTCCAATCTCGTCGTGCCCCCGCAGATTCGCGACTTCAACAATCCCGGTCTGAATCTCCGGCAAACCTACACCGTAACCATGGTTCGGCACATCAAGGGAGACGGCGACAATGACGCGGATGACGTCGAATCCACGCAGCTCACCAATTCCGACGGTTCGCCATTCTTTGCCGTGCCCACCAACAACGGTCCTCGAACCATGGACTACGGCAAGCTCTTCGACGCCGGCACCTATCACCTGCAAAACGGTATTTCGGTTTTCGCCGGCACCGTGGACGATCCTTTCTTCATCGACCTCGGCGCTACGTTCGACACCGTAAACTATCGCACTCTCAGCAGCGGCATCCCCGGCGTTCTCACCGACGCGGAAGATGCCGCGAACCAGAATTTTGCCAGCGACACTGTCTCGGGCTATGCGGTCAACACCATCGCCCTGGAAGTGCCCATCCAGATGCTGACCAGCACCGGAAAAGTTGAACCCGCGACCTCCCCGGCTGCGACCATCGGCATCTGGGGAACCACTTCCAGGCCGCGCGTCACCGTCCGTAATTCTCCGAACCCCGCAAACAATTTCGGTCCCTACCGCCAGGTGCAGAGAATGGGCAACTCGCTCATCAACGAACTCGTGATCGGTATCGGTTCGAAGGACCGTTGGAGTATGGACAAGCCCGTGAACGACAAACAGTTCGCTCACTTCGACCTCGATCCGGCAATCGCGCACATCGTCGAAGCGTTGTATGGCGGAGCTTTGAAAATTCCGCCAGCGCCGCGAAACGACCTGCTACCGCTGGTTACCTACGCCGCTCCCATCGCGGCTCCGGGAACTCCCGCTGGACCGATCGCAGACTTGCTGCGTCTCAACACCGGCGTTCCGGCAACACCACCCGACAGCGCAAGCCGTCTCGGTTTGATCGGAGGCGATCCCGCCGGCTATCCGAATGGGCGGCGTTTGTTTGACGACGCCGTAGACATCACGCTGCGAGTAGCGGTCGGCGGTGTCTTGGTTCCCGGCTTCAACCACTTCCCCAACAATCGCCTCGGCGACGGAGTCAACGTCAACGACATGCCCTTCCGGACGCAATTTCCGTACTTCGCGGATTCTCCCAGTGGCCGTAACCGCCGCCACCTCGATCCAGGAGAGCCCGGAGGCGGGCCCGTGTCTTAGAAGCGCAACCCGTGGCCGCGCGGCGAAATCCGCGCGGCTTCGGACTTCGTAAGCGAAAAGGGGAAAAGAAAATGAAAACTCTGTGTCTGGCAGTTCTCTCGCTCATTCTGGCGCCCGCGATCTACGCACAAGCGCCGCTCAAATCGGCCGCTCCCGCCGAGCAGAAAATCGCGTGGGCAGAGGCAGCCATCAAAGCGCACCCGGATCGCAGCCAACCCTACAACGAACTGGCGGTGGGGTACGTCAACCGCGTTCGTGAGACTGCTGACCCGAGCTACTACGATCAGGCGGAAGCGGCGGTTCAGAAATCTCTGCAGTTGACGCCTGACAACCTCGAAGGCCAAAAAGCGCGAGTCATGATCTTGCTCGGTCGCGCCGACTTCGCCGGGGCGCTCGATCTCGCCAAAGCCCTGAACAAGAAGACTCCGGATGACGTGTTGCTCTACGGCTTCATCGCAGATGCAGCGATCGAACTCGGCGAGTACGCCGATGCCGAGAAAGCGGTTCAGTGGATGCTGGATCTCCGCCCCGGGAATGTTCCTGCGCTCCTGCGCGGAGCTACTCTCCGTCGTCTCTATGGCGATTCCGAGGGCGCAATGCTCTTTTTCTCCCAGGCCTATCAGCAAATGCCTCCAACTCAAACCGAAGACTTGGCCTGGACATTGACACAGATGGCGGACTTGCAACTGTCAGTTGGCGACATCGATGACTCCGAAAGCCTACTTCGCTCCGCGCTTCAGAAATTCCCCCGCTATTACCAGGCCCAGGAAAGCTTGGCCCGTGTTCAAACAGCGCGGCAGCGCTATTCGGAAGCCGTGGAACTGCTCGGTCAACGCAACCTCAGTTTTCCGACCGCCGCTAGCCGTTATGCCTTGGCGGAAGCCCTTGAACGCGCCGGTCAGACTTCCGAAGCAAAGCCCGCCTACCAGGAGTTCGAAACCAGCGCGCGGCGCACCATCGACTCAGCCGACAACGCCAATGAAGAACTCATATTCTATTACCTGGCGCACGGGCATAACGCCGCCGAAGCGCTGCGTATTGCGCGCATCGAAATCGCCAAGCGTCACGATGTGAACACGTTGGACGCCTACGCTTGGGCGCTCTATTCCAGTGCCCATTACGAAGAGGCTCAAAAGCAGATCACCAAGGCCCTCGCCGTGGGTATCCGCGATGCAGCGATGCTCTATCACGCCGGAGCGATTGCCGAGAGTTTGAAAGATAGCACCGCCGCCGCGCGGTTTTTGAAAGCCTCACTCGAACTCAATCCATCATCCGATACCGCCGGCGCGGCGCGCGAAGCTCTCGAGAAGCTCGCTCCGACTTCGGCCGAAGCCCGCAACTCAAAGTAGACCTGCAAGGCAGCGAGGACATCATGGTTCGGAGAATTCTATTTCTGATATTTGTGCTGAGTTACTTGGGACAACCCTTAGTGCTCCGTGCGCAGCAGAGCTCCACGAACGATCTGATCAAGACTCTGCAGTCCCGCGTCAGAAGGTACCCGGAAGACTACGCCGGACATGCCGGACTGGGCGCAGCGTATTTGCAGAAGGGTCGGGAAACCGGCGACGCCGCTGATTTCGAGCTAGCCAAAGGCGCGCTCGAAAAATCACTGAATCTGCTTTCCAACGATCCCGCGGCAGCCTTCGCGATGACCCAAATGGCCGTAGTCTGCATGGCCGAACACCACTTTGACGAAGCGCTCGCTTGGGCACAAAAGGCTCTGGCACTCGGTTCGGGTGATCCATCGCCCTGGGCCATCGCGGGAGACGCCCTCGCGGATATGGGAGATTACACAGGCGCAGCGGAGGCCTACTCGAAACTGGACAGCGTGTTTGGTTCCGAGGACGAGAAGCTGGCGTTCTCCTATCAGCGGGACACCCGCACGTCGTTCCTTCGATTCATCGCTGGCGACAGGGCAGGTGCGATAGATCTCATGCGCAGCGCGGTACAAAAGGCGATCGAGATGCGCATGCCCGTCGAGAATATCGCGTGGAGCGAATACCAGCTTGGCGAAGAACTCTTCCAGACCGGGGAAATCGCGCCCGCGGAAAAGGCTTACCTAGCAGCGCTCCAGGAATATCCCGGCTATTACCGCGGGCTTGCAGGACTGGCCAAGGTCCGCGCCGCGCAAGGCAAATACACGGATGCAGTTGATCTTTTCAAGAAAGCAATCGCGGCGGTGCCGTACCCGGAATATGCAGGTGCGCTGGGCGATGCTTATCAGAAACTTGGCAATACACAAGAAGCCAAAAAACAATACCAGCTGGTCGAGTTCATCGGCTATCTAAGTCAAGTCAATCAGCAAATTCACAATCGAGATTTGGCACTCTTCTATGCCGATCACAACCTGAAACTCAACGAATCCCTGGAACTCGCTCGCAAGGAGTTGGAAGTCCGCCACGACATTTATAGCTGGGATGTACTCGCGTGGTCCCTATACAAGAACGGCAAGTTTCAGGAAGCTGCTGACGCGATCTCGCATGCTCTTAGCCAAGGAACAAAAGACGCACAATTGTTCTTTCACGCTGGAATGATCTATGAAAAAGCTGGGAATTCGGCGAAGGCCAGAAGCTACCTGCAGCAAGCGCTGGCAACCAATGCTCACTTCAGCATTCTCTATTCCGAAAAGGCCGCCGAGACACTGGCCCGGCTGACACAAAAGGAAATCGTTGTCAGCCAGCAAGAGGCACCCAGTGTTCGCTAAAACGCGAGTTGTTCGCTGCTTTCTAGCAGTGGCCGCGACGCTGGCCCTATTGCCCGCTCCCTCGTCAGCGCATCCCATGGGTAACTTCAGTATCAGCCACTACGCAGGCATAACCATCGAAGGTCGCTTCGTAGAAGTGCGCTATTTCATCGACATGGCCGAGATCCCCACATTCCAGGAAATACAACAGAACAGCATCGTCGCTCAGTCGAACGACCCTCGCGTACGATTTTACTTGTCGAGCCAGGCAGAAGCATTCAAGACCAATTTGCTTCTCACCCTGAACGGCCAGCCGCTGTCACTGGAAACCACCTCGCAAGAGATACTTTTCTCTCCAGGCGCGGGCAATCTTCCAACCATGAAGTTCGGTCTCGTCTATCGCGCACAAGTATCCGAAGCCTGCGCAGTCAACCGCTGCGAGCTCGAATATCGTGACGCGAACTTCTCCGGCCGCTTGGGCTGGAAGGAAGTCATCATTTCACCAGGTCAAGGAGTAACCATACAAAATAGTTCCGTACCTTCGCACGACCGCAGCAGCCAACTTTCGAACTATCCCACTGACTTGGTCAACAGCCCGCCCCAGGATGTTGCCGCGAAGATTGTATATTCGGTCGAGAAGTCGTCATCCCGCCAATTCAGGCCGGCGATTGCACAAGCGAAGACCGCAGCTAATCTTCCAGCAGCCATTTCTCGAACAGCCACTTCTCCCGCGACTCCTCACACGGCGCCTCCTTCGCACGCCATGAAAGACGGCACAAGCCGAAACGCCGCAACGATATCTGTTCAGGCGACGATCCCGCCTGCGGCGAACGCTCAGCCTGCTCCGCTCCAACCTAACCAGCAGAGCACGCCACGAAACTCCTTTACGGAATTGATGGCGATAAAGCAGATCAGCTTCACCATCGCATTGCTCGCCGCAGCCATCGCCGCAGGCCTGGGCGCGCTTCACGCCCTCGAACCGGGCCACGGTAAAACGATTGTGGCGGCATACCTGGTTGGTTCCAATGGCACCGCCCGGCACGCATTGCTCCTGGGAATGATCGTCACCGCCTCGCATACAGTGGGAGTCTATTTACTCGGAGCGATCACCCTCTATGCCCAGAAATATATTCTGCCGGACCGCATCTACCCTTTCCTCGGTGTCCTGTCCGGCGTCCTCATCGCGGGGATGGGCTGCTATCTATTCTTGCAGCGCTATCTCGGTGGCGAGTTTGCGCATAAGCACGGCGACGAAATCTCCGAGATCGGAGAAGTTTCGACGGGCGGTATGCGACGGCAACCCAAAAAAGTTTCCACGCGGCAACTGCTTGTCCTTGGCATCACCGGAGGAATCGTTCCTTGTCCCGCTGCCCTGGTGGTTTTGTTAAGCGCCGTCGCTCTGCATCGCACAAGTTTTGGCCTCTTCTTGATCGTCGCTTTCAGTATCGGGCTTGCGGCGGTGCTCATCGCCATGGGCTTGGTAGCGGTCTATGCCGGCAACATGATCGCCCGCCTGCGCCTGGAGGGTCCTCTCGTTCAGCGATGGCTGCCGATGGCCTCGGCGGTAATGATCATTCTGCTGGGCCTCAGCGTCGCAACACGCGGCTTGGTGTCGGCAGGTATCGTGCAAATTCGGATGTGGTCTTGATTCACGATTCGCTCAACCTCGGAATGCCGGCGGCTCGTTGAACCTGACATGCTTTGAACCCGATAGTTTTGAACCGGATCGTTAGAGAGGCGAAATGTTCTCATTTGCGGCGATTCTCATTCTAAGTTTTCTTCTCGGTATGCGTCATGCCACCGATCCGGATCACGTGGTCGCTATCACCACCATCGTCACCAAGCAGCGTGGAATCGCGAAAGCGGCACTCATCGGCGCGCTCTGGGGCCTCGGTCATACCTTCACGATTTTTGTCGTCGGCACCATGATCATTCTCTTCCAGGTCGCCATACCTCCACGTCTCGGCCTTTCCATGGAGTTCGCCGTGGCGGCCATGCTGATTCTGCTCGGGGTTCTGAATCTGACCGGCACTCTCCGTTGGTTGCAAGAGAGATTCACGCCAAGCACACAAGTCTCCGGCGCGTCGACACCCCGCAGCGAGCGCGACGTGGCTAGAACGCCGACCGTCGGGTCATCCGGAACGCCACAAGTTATTGGCGACACACTAAAAGACATTCCGGATGGTGTGTTCCGCGGAGTTGGGCTTTACAACGTTCTGCGGCCATTGGTCATTGGCATCGTGCATGGTCTCGCGGGTTCCGCGGCGGTGGCTCTTTTGGTTTTGACCACGATCCGCGATTCCTGGTGGGCTATCGCCTATCTGCTGCTTTTTGGCGTAGGTACAATCGCCGGGATGGCGGCGATCACCGCGGTAATTGCTATGCCCTTTGCCTTTACCATGAAGAGGTTTTCCGGGTGGAACCGCAGCATGGCGGTAGCCTCAGGGCTATTGAGTCTGGGTTTTGGCTTGTTCCTTTCCTACCAGATCGGCTTCGTCGACGGCCTCTTCACTCTCCACCCGCACTGGACCCCGCGTTGACGCTGGTGTTTTCTCGTACTCGACTGCGGGTAAACCTGTCTTGTTCAGGCCAGCAACTGCTTGAGGTCGGCCGTGGCGTTTGACTGAGTGCCGCGCGGCCATGAGGGACCGATTGCGACGGCTTCGTTGTGGCCTTCAAACCAGACCAGGAATCTGGATTGTTCGGCTCCGGTTAGTCTTTGCTGGTTCAGCCAGTTGTAATAGGCACCGAAATCGCCGTCGACCAGGGAGCCTACGGGATCGAGTTCGGCGGGCTTGGTGCTATCGGAAATCATCTCGTTCATGGGCTTTTGTTTTTGCCGGGGAGCGAAACGCACCAATAGGGTTAGCGGTTGGGCGCGGCGAAGGGCTTCGCGTGCGGTCCACTGCGCAAACGTTGTGGCAAAAATCTGTGTCCCCGAGCCTTCGGTCAACACTTTCAGTCGAAACCGCTCCATCACCGGGTCGGCCTTTTGGCCGGGCATCGCGTTCAAGCCTAGATCCTCGGGACGCATGCGTGCCATCAGCGAGCGCAGCGCTTCGGGCCCCATGCCGGGGCGCTGGATTTCGGCGCGCATTTTCGCGCTCAAAGCGGCTCGTGCAGGTTCCAGCGCATGGTACGAGACGCACGTTAGCGCGGGATCGTACTTAGCCTCCTGACCTCCATCGATGTACCAATGCGCGTACGGAGCGGGATGCGCTTGCGCTCGCGCGGCGACCGCGTCCAGCAGAAATTGCAAACCGTTTTCTGGTTTGACATGATTGAAATACACGCCGTGGGCCCGAAGCTTTCTGAAAAGCGGCGCGTCATATGCCTGGACGCCCTGTCCGACAACGGTGATGCCCAGCCGCGGTAGTGGCGGCGGATCGGGTGGCGCGACCGCACGCAAACGCTCGGCGTATCCAACTGCGGCGGCGCGGAATGCATCCTGCTGATGCGTGCTCCAAAGGTAGGCCGAAAACTGTTCCACATATTGTGCGGGCGCATTCACCCAGTCGGCGTTTTCCAGTTGGGTGGTGAGGCGGATTTGCGCGAATCCTTGAAACCATTCCTTGGTCTGTTCGGGCGAAAGGGAAGCGAGATTTGCGAGTTCTCTCTCAACCGCCTTGCGCTCGACGGGAAACTTGAAATCGTATTCGATGACTTCTCGCAACAGGCTGGGGAGAAAGCTCAGCGGCAGTCGTTGCAACGCGGCGATGTAATTGGTCGCCAGCTTTCGAGCTTCCGGCGGGTAGCCGTTGAATTTGTCGGGCTTGAGATCGGCGGGAAGCATTACAAAAGTTCCGGTATCGGCTTGCCTTGCGCGAGCGCAGCCGAGAATCCCAGCATGGAGCCGAGCGTGGGAACGAGATCGGTCGATTCCGTCGCGCGGTCGTAGACCACGCCTTCGCGAACGCCTGCGCCCATGGCCATCATCCAGGTGGTGCGAGAGAGCGCATCGCCGGTGCGATGATGCTGAAATCCGTTGCCGCCGGCGTCTTCGTCCGCGTCGCGCCCGAAGTCCGGCAGGATAAACAGCGTCGTGTTACCGGCGTATTCGGGCTCGGTCTGAATCGTTTTCCACAATTCCGCGCAGAGACGATCGGTGCGCCGGATGCCATCAATATAAAGGGAATAGGCTCCGGCATGCGCGATGTCGATGTCGTGCATGGTGATCCAGAGGAGACTCGGCGCGACCTGGCGCATCAACTGCCGGGCGATGTAGACCGAAAGTTCATCGGGACTGGATAAGGTGAGCGCGTGCGCCTTGAAGTCGTCCACCGAGAGCTTCAGCATCATGGCTAATTGCTGCAATTCAAAGTCGTTGCCGGCAAGTTCGGGCGTGTAGAACGGAGTTTCGTAGTTGTCGCGCAGCAGATGTTCGTAGTCTTTGCCGCCGCTCCCGCCGGTGGCCGCAGTCAGCAGGTGTTTGGGCAGAATCACGCGCGCGCCCAACCCGGGACCGTAGGAGCGGCTGCTGCTTTCGCCGATGCGATTGAAGCCGTTGCTGGGAGCGATGACCCAGGCGTCCGAGGCCGGGCGGTGCAAATCCTTGCGGAAGTACTCGAAAACGGTGGGATGCTCCGGCGAAACGGCGGCAAAGTTGTTGAACGTTTCGTAGGCGCCGGTGGCGAGGCTAGCGGTGGCAACGTAATGCCCGAGGATGCCGCGATTCACGACTTGTGTGAAGAAAGTCGCTTGCGGAATCATCTCGCGCATCATGTGCGGAATATTCTCTTGTCCTTCGGGCGCAAAGGTTTCCTGATCGCGCGCGCCACCGCCGAAGGTGATGACCACTACTTTCCTTTTCTTCACGGCGGCGCCGGCCAAAGCAATTGGGGAGTGGAGCAGTGTGCTGCCCAATGCAACGCCAGCGGCGGAGCGCAGGAAGTCTCGGCGGGTAAAGGCAAGCTGGCGCGCGATTTCCCGAGGATTCGAGGCGTCCATAGCAGCCCAGCCAGCACGACCGAGAAAACCAGGTTGAGAGCGAGAATTCATGAAAGAACCAACGGTAGTAACCTTAGAAACTATGTCCCGGCAGCCACAAAGTCAACCGTAGAGGACAACTCGCAGGGCTCTGGATCGCGCAGACCACGGCCGTAAATTCGCTGCCACCCCCCTCCCCATTTTTCGTAAGTGTTCATTCTAATGGATTTAAAGGTCATTAGAATCAACACTTGCGCAAGTGCGGATTCTAAAAGACTTACGCACGTAAGTTGTCTATCGAAAGGCTGGCTAGGGCGTGGGGATTCTCGTATAGCTGTACGGTCGGCGGGGCGGCCAAGCATGGTTCGTGGAGCACGGAGGCATCGTGCCTGAGTTTAACCAGCATTGTACCATATTGTTACTAGTTGTCAAGAGTTATCTATAAGCGGCCTCGAATCTTCACTTTCGCTGAGAGGTGCGCGCGGAAGCCACCGGCGGCCGATTTCGGCCAACGTGAGTACCGCTCATCGGACGCCGTAACTCTCCCCACGTAACTCTCCCCACGTAACTCCCGCCCCCCTGTTTTCGTAATCACTTAGAGATGGTTCCATTAACTTTGGCGGGGCAACACTGCAAGCAGCTGAATTTGATAGAGTAACGGGAGAAAACCTCTCTAACCTCATGCTCGCTGTTAGCGACAATTTTGCCCAATGCTTCAGTGCCCTGCGGGGGCACAAGCTGCGCGCTTCGCTCACGATGCTGGGACTGACGATGGGCGTGGCCACGCTCATAACGGTGATGACCATCGTGCAGGGCGCCAACCTTTACGTTGAGCAGAAGGTCGCCAACCTGGGGACGAACGTATTCCAGATTGCGCGCACACCATTCGCGGTGACGGACTTCAACATCATCATCAAAGCGCTAAAATTCAAGAAGATTGAAGCCGAGGACATGGCCGCCATCGCCGAAGCATGCAGCGCTTGCGAAGTAGTGGGGGCCAGCACGAGCACCAGCGTCCGGGCGCGATCGGGCGACAAAGAGCTGCAGGATGTAAACCTCTATGGCCAAACCTCAAACATGGTCGAGGTGGACTCGCGAGCGGTCGAACTCGGCCGGTACTTCACTTCATCCGAAGCGGAACATAGGACCAACGTCTGCCTGATCGGCGACACGCTGGTGCGGGAACTATTTGCCGGCATGGACCCGCTGGGAAGATCCCTCCGGATCGCCAACGATGAATTCATGGTCGTAGGAGTGATGGAAAAGATCGGCAGCGTACTCGGGCAAGACCAGGACAGCTTCGTGACGATCCCGCTCCCGGTTTTCCTGCGTATTCAGGGCATTCATTCCAGCATCACCATCAACGTGAAGACCACCCCAGCGAACTTTGAAAGGGCGCAGGACCAGGCCCATCTGATTTTGCGCGCGCGGCGCCACCTCACGGGAAATATGGAAGATGACTTCTTCATCGGTACCAAGGAAAGTTACATGGCTCTGTGGCGCAGCATCAGCTCGGCATTCTTCGGCGTGTTCATCATGGTCAGCGCCATCTCCGTGGTCATCGGCGGCATCGTGATCATGAACGTCATGCTGGTGAGCGTGACCCTTCGACGGAGGGAAATTGGCGTGCGGCGGGCGGTGGGCGCGACCCAAAGCGACATCCTGCATCAGTTCATGCTGGAAAGCGTGATGCAATGCATAGCCGGGGGGCTCGCGGGGATTTCCGTGGGATTCCTGGTGGCACTGGTGTTGCGTACCTATACACCGTTCCCTGCCTCGGTGCAGACCTGGGTGGCGGTGATGGGAGTGTTTCTGAGTTCCGCGGTAGGACTGTTCTTCGGAATCTATCCGGCAATGAGAGCGTCGCGGCTGGACCCGGTTGTTGCTTTGAGGTCGGACTGATGGCACTTATGACGCTGGCTCAGGCCCGGGAGAATTTTCTGGCCGCGATAGAGACGCTGCGTTCGTCCAAGGTGCGCTCGGCCTTAACGGTGCTCGGCATCGTGATCGGGGTATCCTCGGTGATTTCCATGGCGGCAATCATCCAAGGTCTGAACAAGTTTGTGCAGGGCAGAGTGGAATCGCTCGGCTCGCGCACGTACTTTCTCACGCGATTCCCGCCAGGCCAGGACCCTGCACACATGCCGGAACGCATCCGCACCCGCAGATATATTGAATACAGCTATGGCGACTTCATCCGCCAGGCCGCTCCGGACGTGCGAAACGTGAATACCATAGGCACGCGCGGATTTTTCTTTGGGGATAGCAATCTGATCACCAGCGGAGACCATAGCGTCGAGAAAGTGATCGTGCGCGGGGCTGAGCCGGAGTATACGGAGGCGATTCCCCTGTTTTCCCTCGAGCGCGGCCGCTTTATCAGCGCCTTCGACGAGGAGCATGCGCGTTCGGTGGTGGTGCTGGGCGCAGCCATTAGCGAATCGCTATTCCCCAACACGGACGCTATTGGCAAGACGGTGCGCATCAACGGCGCCGCGTACGAAGTAATCGGCGTTTTCGAGCACGATCAGGGATTGTTTCTGGGTCCGGGAGTGGACATCTTCGCGATCATCCCACTGAGCAATTTCAAGAAGCAATACCCGGAGGCCAAGGAATTGATTCTGCTATTCACGGTCCCCAAGGATGTGAACGTGGAACTGGCGCAAGGGGAAGTCATTCAGGCGATGCGCCGTTTGCGCCGCGTCCCTCCCGAAAAAGACAATGATTTCGAGTTGAGCTCGCCGGACTTTCTGAGCAATTTGTGGAATCAACTCACCGGCGCGTTGGTGATCCTGACTACGGTAATCAGCTCGATCGGTTTGCTGGTCGGTGGGATCGGGGTAATGAACATCATGCTCATCTCCGTGACTGAGCGCACGCAGGAAATCGGCGTGCGTAAGGCCATCGGCGCGCGGCGCGCGGACATACGTTTGCAGTTCCTGCTGGAAGCGGTGGTCCTTACCCTGGTCGGAGGCATAATCGGCATCTTGATCGGGTCCGGCATATCGACGCTGGTGCGCACTCTCGCGCCTTCGATTCCTGCCACGCTGTCGTACCTGTGGGTGTCGATAGGTTTCGTGATATCGGTCGGCGTAGGCGTGTTCTTTGGCTACTATCCCGCAAGCGTGGCAGCCAACCTCGATCCCATCGATTGCCTGCGGTACGAGTAAAGATCCTGGGGCTGCATCGCGGGAACCCAGAGGCAAAACTTCAAAGTCTTTAAATTACAAGGACTGCCCATGTGTCCGGTAATGCGACTTACCAGGAGTTGAGAAGTGGGTCGCTTTTCGTTTCGCCGGCAAGGTGCTTCCATACGGCGCATGGGTGCCAGTGAAAATTCCCTCAAGAATGCCACCTTCGTGTTCAAGTATGGACTCGGACTGGGTGTTTGTGGATTCGGTCTTGCCCTATTCAACTGGCAACACGCCTACATTACGGGCCTCATTTGCGTTCCCTTTCTCGCTCTCGGGGCGTTTTTTCTTAGCGTCACGCGAATTGAATTGGAAGGCAAGAACGTTAAGTATCGTAGATGGATTCACTGGCACGTGCTGCCATATTCAGAAATCCGAGATTGCGGAGAGTTTTGGGTGTACGGCTACATCAGACCTCGTCAATTCGCGTTCCCTTGGGGAAGAATATATTTCGTTAGACCAAACGCTTCCGATTCATTCTTCGGATTGGACAAAGAGATGATTTCCACCATCCGGTCGAAGGCACATATCTGACGTAGGTTCCGATGCTTTACATCGACTCCTGATCAACGTGGCATCAACCGGACAATGACCCACTACCCGGCGGGTCGTGCTTCCCTACGCGCTTCCTTGTGAGGATGTACAGGGACTTACCGATAGGAGCTTCGCTCGCGAAGGCATAAGAACGTAGTTTGAGGGAGGCTATTCGATATGACCAACCTCTCGTTCATTGTTCTGACCAATGTCCAGTTAATTGGGATTGTTGTCGCCGTCGTCGTCGTGGTTGCCGTTGTGTTGATTTTAGTAGCGAAAGCGCAAAAAAGCCGGAGGCTTCGCACCCGGTTTGGGCCGGAGTACAGCCGCGCCGTTCAAGAATCGGGAAGCGCGGCACGCGGTGAAGAGCGACTTGCCAAGCTTGAACAGCGCGTTGAACGATTCAAAATCCGCGCACTTTCTCCTTCCGACCAGTCCCGATTTCTGGAGTCTTGGCGGCTGGTGCAAGCGAAATTCGTTGATGCCCCGGAAGTCGCCGTAGCGGAAGGGGATCAGCTGGTTCGCGAGGTGATGACCGCTCGTGGTTATCCGGTCGTCGATTTCGACCAGCAAGCCGCGGATCTTTCCGTCAACCATCCGTTGGTTGTGGAACATTACCGCGATGGCCACGCGATCGCCGTGCGCCATGCGCAGGGCCAAGCGAACACCGAAGACCTGCGTCAGGCCATGATTCACTACCGGAGGCTATTCGACGATTTGGTCGGAGAGCTGGAAGTAGCTCGTGCTCGCGCAGCGGCCGGATAACAGAACCAATACCAAACCAATACCAACAGGCAGACGTTGTTCTCGGGCACGAAAAGACTTTTCCATGCAGAAGAGAGGAGATCACTGTGAGCGAAATTAACAGCGATAACGAACGGATCGAACGGATTGAAGAGGAACGACTGACGACCGCGGACCTGGCGGGAGCCGGCCAGGAAGAGCGGGCGAGAAATGAAGCGACCAACGCACCGCTTCCCGGGGCGCCCGTGGAAGTGATGCGCGTGGTCCGGGAGGAAGGCCGCAATTTTGCCGAGCCGGGGACGACGGCGCCTAGCTCAGCGCCATCTATGCCGACATCGCGCGGAGCCGCTGCTGGAACAGCCACCGCGATGGCGAAAGAGCCGGAATCAGGTCCTCTGTTTTCGCAAGAGGAAGCCGGAACCCTGCGGGCTCGCTGGGACGCGATTCAGGTGGGCTTTGTGGATGAGCCGCGGCGGGCTGTGGAGGAAGCGGATAGTCTTGTGGCTACCGCGATGAAGCGGCTGGCGGAACAATTCTCGGAAGAGCGATCGAAGCTGGAGGGCCAGTGGGGTCGCGGCGGAGATGTTTCGACCGAGGATCTGCGTGTCGCGCTCCGGCGTTATCGTTCTTTTTTCGGGCGATTGCTCGCCGTTTAAAAGTTAGCGTGCGGCGCAGCGAGCGATGCTACATCTGTTCGGAGACGACGTAAGGAGCACGATATGTGCCGCGGAGTAGCGTGTTGGCTTGGTCGTCGCCGATCACCTGCTCGGTCGTGGCGTCAAATTTCAGGGTGCGGCCGAGGCGGTAGGACGCGTTGGCCAGGTGCACCAGCGTTGTGGAGATGTAGGCTTCTACGATCGGGGAATGAATGTCTTCGGCGCGGCGGCTGCGGACGCAGTCGATGAAATTGGCGTAGTGGTCGCCGGAGGCTTTGCCGTGCGGGCCGGGCTCGACCTCGTCGGTGACCCAGGTTTTGTAGGCGTCGTAGCCATCGATGGCTAGATAGCCGTTTGATCCGTAGAAAATGTTGCCCACCGTGTTGGTCTTGGCGTCTTTTGGCCCGAGGGATTGCTGCGAGCTCGCAGGCTTTTTGTCGGCTGGCTTTTTCGCGGCGTCGGATGCAGTTAGCCCGGCGGGAGGCACGGCGCTCGCACCGTACGCGCCGGTGCCGATTTCCGCTTCGTGATTGGTGATCCAGTGGCGGACTTCGAGCTCCATCATTTTGCGCTTGCCATCTTTGCCTTCGAAAATGAAAGTCGCGTTCAGCGTGTTGGGCGTTTCCTGATCGTCTTCGAACATGAAATGGCCGCCTATGGCGGAGACCGATGTGGGGAAGCCTACGCCTAGTCCGGCGCGGGCGATGTCGATTTCGTGGATGGCCTGATTGCCGACTTCGCCGTTGCCGGTGTCCCAGATCCAGTGCCAGTTATAGTGAAAGCGATTGCGCGTGAAGGGTTTCAGCGGGGCTGGGCCGGTCCAGAGATCGTAGTGGACGCCTGCGGGGACCGGCTCTTCAGTGGCGTGCCCGATCGACGGTCGCCACTTGAAACAGAGACCTCGAGCCATGTAGACGTCGCCGATGGTTCCGTCCTGCAAATGCTTCATGGCTTCCAGCATGCCTGGGTTGGATCGCCACTGGCTGCCGTGCTGGCAGATGCGGTTGTATTTTTTTACGGCGCGGACGAGTTGGCGGCCTTCGAACGTGTTGTGCGAGCAGGGTTTTTCCACGTAGACGTCTTTGCCAGCCTGGCAGGCCCAGATGGCCATCAGCGAATGCCAGTGATTGGGAGCGGCGATGGAGATAGCGTCGATTTCCTTGTCTTCGAGGAGCTTGCGCACGTCGACGTAGGATTTGGGCTTGGGCAGGTTCATCTTCTCGACGTCGCCGATACGCTGACTCAAAATCGTTTCATCGATGTCGCAGAGCGCGACGATTTCCGTTCCGGGGACGCGGGGAAAGCCTTTGATGTGATCGGTGCCACGGCCTCGGACACCGCAGATGGCCACGCGCACGCGATCGTTGGCGCCGAGGATCTTGCCGCCTAGCGCAAGTGCTGCCGCGCCTGCGGTGATTGCTTTGCCGGTGGTCTTCAGGAATTCACGCCGCTCGATCGTCATACTTGCCGCCTTTGCGTTGGAAGGGATTTCGTCCGGCGGCATTATATCCCTCTCGCGGGCGTGGAGGACATGGAGCTTATGATCCGCGCTGTTTGAATTGTCAGAACGATTGCGTGAATTTTTTTAAAGGAAGGTGGCCGCGGCGACCAGCGTGCCGCGGTTGACGCCGGGAGGGGCAAGCCCCTCCCCTACACGTGCTCAGGGGAGCTGATTTGATTCAGGGTTTCGCGGTGGCGTTGTCTTTGGCGGAGTAGACGAATTGGCGGACTTCGGCGCGTTGTTTGTCGAGGTCGGCTAGATGTTGGGCGCGGAGTTGCTGGTATACCTGCAGCTCTTGCTGGGCGCGGTCCTTTTCGCCGGTGCGGACGTAGGCTTGGCCCAGGCGGTAGTGAGCGTCGGCAAGGTCCGTGTTGAGTTCGAGGGCGCGCTTGTAATGCGGGATGGCATCGGCGTATTTGGATTGATCGGTATAGAGATTGCCCAGTTGGAGTTGAGCTTCGGCGAGGGTGGGGTCGAGTTCGATGGATTTCGTAAGCAGGGATTCGATCTGGTGGAGATCGAGGCCGGGATCTTGAGCGCGCTTTCCTTTCCACAGGCTCATCGCGTAGTAGTAGAGGGCGCGACCGTTGCGCGGCTGGAGGTCGGCGAAACGGCGAAATCGTTTGATCACTTCGTCGGCCTGGCCGGGCGAACTGTCGTAGGCGCGGGACAAGAAAGGGTAGATGCGGGGATCCGACGGACTCAGGTCTGCGGCGTGCAACAGGGAGACGACGGCGTCGTCATATTTGCCGAGGGAGTAGAGAGCCATGCCCAGACCGATGGCCAGCCGGGAGGATTGCGGATAGCGCTCGGTAGCCTGGCGGAAGATTTCGATGGAAGGCTCGAGGGTGCGGTGGACCAGGAGTTCGCTGGCCCAGTCGAAGAGGTTGCTCTCGCTGGGGTCCATGTGCGCGGCGATTTCGAATTCGTTGGCGGCGGCGACGAAGTTGCCGTCTTTTTCTTCGATTTCGGCGAGCAGGTTGTGAAGCTCGGCAGTGTTTTTTTGTTTCAGCAGAGTCTGGACCAACTCGCGCGCGTTCTTGGTTTGGCCGGTTAGGAGGTAGGCGAGGGAGAGGTCATAGCCGTTGTCGTAAGAGGAGCGATCGATGCGCTGGGCTTTCTCGAGGAACGGCGTGGCTTCAGCGATCTTTCCGGAGCGAACGTAGGCTTCGCCGAGATTGTGGTTCGCGTCGAAATTTTCGGGTTCGAGTTGTGCCGCCTTACGGAACTGCTCTTCGGCGGGGCCGAGTTTTCCGAGGCGCGACAAATTGGCGGCCAGGTTGGTGTGCGCCGCGGCGGAATTGGGGTTGAGGCGCACGGCCTTTTCGAGGTGCTCGTTGGCCTTGGCGTCCTGGGACTGGGCGGAGTAGACCAAGCCGAGAAGTTCGTGGACCTCGAAGCTTTGCGGAACGTTGGGCAGCAGCTTTTCGAGTTGGACGGCGGCCTCCGCGAAGTGGCCGGCGTCGTACTGGGATACGGCGGCTTGGAATTGCCGGTCGAGATCGTTGTCTGGCGCCTTAGTTTGCGCGGCTGTGCGCGATGGCAATGGCAGTGTCCACGCCAAAAGCACCAGCGGCCACACGTATCTCATCGTCACAATGTTCGTATGTTAGCACCGGGCAGAGGGCGTCCTAGCGCCGGGGACTGGCGAAACTGGCCGGGTGGAAAGTGGCTGGGTTGCTTGGGGCTGGAACGCCGGCCTGAAGGCCAGGGCCTACACAGAAGCGTCATGGCTTCGCCGGAAAATAGAAACCGCGAAAGGCGTGTGGTCAGCACGCCCTTCGCGGATTTGGGGTGGTGAGGCGTCAGTAATACAGCTTTAGGGCGAACTGGATCTGCCGCGGATCGTAAGGAGCGTCGCGGGTCGAGCCGATCTCGCCGAAGGTCGAACTGTTGTAGTTGCCGGAGTTGGAGATGGCCACAACGCCGTTACCGCCGAAGTTCGGGGCGTTGAAGTTCGGGTGGTTGAAGATGTTGAAAAGCTCCGTACGGAACTGCAGTCGGAACCTCTCGTTGATGTGGAAGTCCTTAAAGAACGAGAGATCCAACCGGTGGAATCCAGGGCCTTCCACGCGTGTTACACCACCCAACGCGGCGGCGCCTGTCAGAGGAACACAGCCTGCGGGCTTACTCGGGATCGGAACACCACCGGCTCCGAGAACGCAAGGCTGTGTAAACGCTGCCGGGTTGCCGAAATAGCTCAGCAGGCCGTTCGCGTCGGTATGCAGGCCGAGGTCCAAGGGCTGTCCGGTGTAAAGGTCGCCGCAGCCGAGGTTCGATGCTGTGCCGGAGGGGCAACCAAGGGCGATCGGCTGACCACCTTGAAGTGTAGTGCTCCACTGAACCGACCAGCCGCCCACGAGTTGGTTCATCAGGCCACTGGCGTCGGCCGCGAAGCGCTTACCCTTGCCGAAAGGAAGCTCGTAGCCGCCGCTGAAGTGGAAGACGTTACGAATGTCGAAATCAGCCAAGCCGTAGTCGAAGGGCATTCCGAGACCCGGAACGTTCGGGGCACGGAAACCTACGTTCCCAACGCTACCTCCGTTGAGCAAGTCGCCGGCGTCGGTCATGGCCTTGGAGAAAGTATAGGTAAACAGGAAATTCAGGCCATCCGCGAACTGTTTCTCGACTTTTGTTTGAAGTGAGTGATACGCGCTCATACCGCCGGTAGCTGCATAACTGGCGTTGTACCCGAAATCCGGAAATGGCACGAGTGTGCTCTCCGGAGTGTTCTGGGCCGCGATAGAAGTGGGGTTGTTGTAGTTTGGAAATGACTCCAAATGCCGGGCCAGCGAGGTGACGTAGCCGGCTTGCACGGACATGCTGGGCGTCAGTTGGTATTGGATAGTGAGATTGGCACCCATCGTGTACGGCGTCTGGTAGTTGAATTGAATTCCGCGCAATTGCAAACCGCTGGCGTTGACCAGGAGCGGAGTAAGGGAATTGCACGAGAAGCCAGTTTCAAAGGTTGCGGTTCCGCCTGGGCCCGCCGTCGGGCACCCGGCAAACGGAGTGCCCGCGCTGATGGGCGTAACGTCGTTGGCCGGAGAGTAGGAGAAATTGAACTGGAAGGGATAATTTTCACCAATGTTCGGCGAAAACCCGCGGTTTTCAAAGCCGTTGTAAAACATGCCGAACCCGCCGCGAACAACCAGTTTCGGATCGACCTGGTAGGCAAACCCGATGCGAGGGGCGAAGTTATGGTTCTCCGAATTGCCGAGCCCCTTGCCGTACTTGTTGGTGATATCGAGGTCGATGCCGTCTGTCGCCAACAAGCTGAGGAAGCTTGGCGAGAGATTGTTGGCGTTGGGTCCTTCCGGAATGATGTACAAGGGAGCACCGGTCGGGGAAGTGGGTCCAGGAACGAAATTTGCCTGGTTGTGATGGTGCTCATAGACCAACCCAAAGAAGTCATAGCGGATGCCGAGATTTACGGTTAGTTTGCGGCTGACCTTCCAGTCATCGTTGACGTAGCCGCCGTAGTAGTTCTTGCCGTTGTCGGTAAGCGAGATGTTGGAGAGATAGACCTGGCTCGAACCCCCGACATAATTGATGCCGCCCGGTACCGTGGATAGAGTCGGAGTCAGCAGGAAATCGGCGCGGCCGGTGTTGCCGTTGTCGATGCCCGGGACCTCCGTGTAGTCGCCGTTGTAATCGTACTCGCCGCGAGACCAGGGCGGCTGCAGCGTCGAGAACTTAACGTGTTGCCACTCAAAACCCATTTTGAAGGTGTGCTTGCCGAGGATCTTGGTCACGTCGTCGGTGAGCTGGAACGTGGAGCTAACTTCGTCGGAGGGCAAGAAAGCATTGCTGCCCAGAGTAGCCAGCCCGTTAATTCCGAAAGCCGGGAGACCGCCGTTCAACGCTTCCTGAGGGACGCCCTGGATGCCAAACGTTGCCGGAATATCCGTCAGGGTGTTGGCTTCGGGCGAGGATCGGGTCGTGTGAAGGTAGTTCAAGCCCGCCCGGACGACGTTGATCAGCGTTGGAGAGAATGTGTGCGTATAACTTAGCGCGCTTTGCTGGGCGTTGGCGGTCTGGTTACCCTGTTGGAAACCGCCGCCGTCCGCTATGCCGCCGAAAATGCCGGGAATAAATTGCGGATCGTCCTTCAAACTGAATCGGAAGAACAGCTGGTTCTTGTCGTTAAAGTTGAAGTCCATGCGGGCATCAAAGGAGTTGGCGTGCTCGAAGAGCTTCGGCGAATTGGCGTAGTTTGATAGGAGGGAACCCACGGCGTTGGTCGTGGGATTCGGATACAGATTGAGGAGCGCGATCGCGTTGGGATCCAAGCGGCCATTTGGAATCGTGTTCAGGCCGCAACCCGCGACCGTAAAAGCAAAGCCGGCTGGGGCGGATCCGCAAGTGCCGAAGGGGTCGCGGACATACACGCCTGGAGAAATCTGACGGGTGGTCGCGGGGTCCAGGATCGTGCCGGTCGGCATAGTGCGGCCCAAAGCATCAGTAACGGTGCCCGATTGAGCGGCGATGAGGTCCTGGAAATTGGTGTACCCGCTGGCGCGTTCCGCAACGCTAGGAACGGCCCCAGTCAGAACGGTTCCCTGCACTCTGCGCAGGCCCTCATAATCGCCGAAGAAAAAGACCTTGTTGCGGCCGTTAAAAACCTTCGGGATGACTACCGGACCGCCGGCGGTAAAGCCGAACTGGTTCTGACGGAGTTCGCCCTTTTGAATGCTGTGAGCGTTTTCAAAAAAGTCGGCGGCATCGAGCTTGTCGTTGCGGAAGAATTCCCAGACGTCGCCATGAAAGCTGTTGGTACCCGACTTGATCGTGGCGTTGAGAACCGCGGCTCCGGAACGCCCATATTCGGCGCTGAAGTTCGAAGTCTGCACCTTGAATTCTTCGATCGCGTCGACCGGAGGAAGCACGACGAAGTTGGTGCCGTTCAGAAAGTCCACGGTGTCGGAGTTGTTATCGATGCCATCCAGCAGGTAATTGTTCTGGGCCGGCCGAAGACCATTGGCGGAAAACGCGCCAGTGGCGGCGTTGCCGCGGGTGTCGGCCTGCGGTGTGTTGACCCCGGCGGACAGTTGCGCGAGGAACGTAAAATTGCGGCCGTTCAACGGGAGGTTGTCCACGTTGCGCTGGTCGACGACTTGGCCGACGGAGGCGTCCTGGGTCTCGAGGACGGGAGTCGTGGAAGCGACCTCGATGGTTTCGGTGACGGCGCCCGGCTTAAGAGCAAAATTCGCGACCACCTGGGCGTCCACGTTGACGACGACATGGCGCTGGGTCATGGTGGTGAACCCCTGGAAGTTCGCACTAACGGTGTAGGTTCCGATATTGACGGGCGAGAATTTATACTCGCCGCTTGATCCCGTCGTTGTGGACAAGGTGGCGTTTGTGCCCTCGTTCGTGAGGGTCACGGTGGCACCGTGGACTTCGGCGCCGGAGGCGTCGGTCACGGTGCCGAGGACGGCGCCGGTATCGATTTGGGCGCGCAATGGTAAAGCGCTCAGGAACAGGATCACCGCGCCGGCTGCCATCACCAGCGCCGTTCGCCGGATCAACATGTAAACGGCCGTTGCTCTCATCACTTACCTCCTGGGGCCGTTGGGCCCGCACTGCGTCCTCGACCGTTATAAAATACTGGAGTAACCGTTTTCTCGAAGCCCGCCGCCAAACAATCAAGCGGCGCCGCGCTCCTCACGCACCAGCGAGGAGGCGAAGGCACACGCCTTCGACCGCTAATGCCCGCAAATCAAGGTAGCTGGAAATCTCCAGACAAATGGGTTGGATGTAAACCGCTTCACCTTTAGGATCCCCCAAACAACTTAACCGCTTAACCTAGTGCAATCCAAATAGCACGCGGTCTTGCGCATTGTCAAGCATTTTTTTTTCTTCTATACTTCGGCTAGTTTGATGCTTCCCCGCAGCGAGGACGGCTGTCCGTTCCGGTTATGGCTCTAACCATTCGTGATGTTGCCAAGGCCGCAGGCGTTTCCACGGCCACTGTTTCCAACGTCTTGAATAAGACGGGAAAAGTTGGCCGGCGCACTCACCACATCGTTCTTTCCGCGGTAAAACGGCTGGGATATTTTCCCAACGCGCACGCACGACACCTGGCGTCACGCGACAGCCGGACGCTGGGAATTATTGTGTCCGACATCGTGAACCCATTTTTCCCGGAAGTGATCAAGGGCTTTGAAACGCGGGCGCGACAGTTGGGATACGACGCGATTCTAAGTGACACGAACTACGATCCGCGGCGAACGCAGGAAGCGGCCGAGAGAATGATGGAGCACAACGTGCGCGGCGTGGCGATCATGACCTCGGAGATCAGCCTGCGGCTCATTCACGAGCTTGCGCGACGCAGGATTGCGGTCACGTTTCTGGATCTCGCGCCGGTGCGCGGTCACGTCAGCAAATTGCGGATCGATTATTTTTCGGGGATGAAACAGATCGTCGAGTATCTTTATAAGAGCGGGCACCGACGGATCGCGTTCATCGCAGGCCGGCCGAAGCTGAAGTCCAACGTCGCGCGACTGCAGGCCTACGAAAAGTGCATGACGGACTTGGGATTGGAGCCTGGGCCCGTTATTCCCGGGGACTTGCGCTTTGAAGGCGGATTGGCCGCAGGGTTGGCTATCGCGAAGCTTTCTCCCCGGCCGACCGCCGTGATGGCTGTCAATGATTTAACCGCCGTCGGCGTGCTCAAGGGTTTGCTGAAGGGCGGTGTGCGCGTGCCGCAGGACATTTCGGTAACCGGATTCGACAACACGCGATTGGCGGAGTACAGCAATCCTTCGATCACGACCGTTGACGTGCACCGGGATATGCTGGGGCAGATGGCGGCCGATGCGCTTCACGAGCTTTCCGCGTCTCCGAATCCTCAGGGCCGGGAATATCAAATTCCGGCGGAATTGATTTTGGGAGAGTCGTCGGGACCCGCGCCCGCGGAATCAGACTGACCAACCTTCTCTGCTTCCTTCGGCTGCCCAGTTCTGCTTACGGATACACGGACAAGAGTGTCTGTGCCCGAGGAAAATTGCCTCCGTTGCTTCCGTCGCCTCCGGCGGTCCTTTGAGCCGCCTGAGCGCGAGATGCTAGCATGCAGAAGCGGAGTCCGCACCGCGCGGACACCCGAGGATGGCAAAGCTGAGTAGCGATAATTATGTTGTATCGCGCAGAGGGTTCCTGCGGGGCATGCGTTGGGCGCCGATGCTGTTTTTGCCTGCGCCCATCCGGGGGTCGAGTTTACGTCCGCTACTTTCATTTGATGAGCGAAAACCGCCGTTTCCCTTTGCTGATTCCCGTCTGACGCCGCACTATCCCTCGAAAGGCCCTCTGGATGATGTCCTTCGCCTGGTGGCCCCGGGCGCGGATGAATTCGTTACCGAAAAATACGCGTTTGAAATCGGGCGGCTGCTCGACGAATGGAGCCGTGGCTTGCGGGCAGGCGCGCCGGCTTCAGATGTCGTCGCTCGATTTTTCGATCCGTCGATCGAAGCCAACTCGCTGGTTTCCCCCCAAGAAAAAACTCTGCGTTCGAAGTACGGATTGGACATTTCCCGGCGGCAGTTCGGCGGGACAATGGCCCCGGACCGGGAGCGTTTGCTGCGTGACATCAAGACGTATTTCGCCAAGTGGCCGCGGCTGGAGACAGCTGAATGTGAGATCGTTCGCGCAGAGGAAATTGCCGGGGCACTGTTGAGGTTGCGCGTTGACATTCGTTACGACTTCGTCGCGACGCCTACGGATGGCGGACGCGAGGAGCGCGTGGGATTGTGGCGGACGGAATGGTTGCGCGATGAATCGAATGCCTGGCGAGCGGTGCAATGGGAGGCCACCGAGGAAACGGTGAGCCGCGCGCGCGATCCGATTTTCATCGATATTACATCTCATGTGTTGGGGCAAACCGAGTCGTACAAAAATCAGCTGGCTCACGGAGCTGACTACTGGCGAACCGTTCTGGATGGCGCATGCGGCTTGGATGTCTACGGAAACAACGGCCTGGCGGTGGGCGATTACGACAACGACGGGCTCGACGATCTGTACGCGTGCCAGCCAGCTGGCCTTCCTAACAGGCTCTATCGCAACCGCGGCGATGGAACGCTTGAAGATGTGACGGAACAAGCCGGGGTTGGTGTTCTGGATGGCACCGCCTGCGCGCTGTTCGCCGACTTCGAGAATAAGGGGCTACAAGATCTCCTGGTTGTTTGCGGCAGCGGGCCTTTGCTGTTCCTCAATCAGGGAAATGGCAAATTTTCGCTCAAGCGCGACGCTTTCCAGTTCACGCGTCCTCCGGCGGGCACTTTTACCGGGGCGGCGGTAGCTGACTATGACCGCGACGGACGATTGGACGTTTATTTTTGCGTTTACAGCTATTACCTGGGTCTGGACCAATATCATTATCCGGCTCCTTACTTTGACGCGCGCAACGGCCCGCCGAACTTTCTGCTTCACAACGAAGGAAACGCCATCTTTCACGACCGCACCGAGGCTGCGGGTTTGAATGTCGACAATGACCGCTACAGTTTTGCGTGCGCCTGGGGTGATGGCAATGGAGACGGCTCACCCGATCTGTATGTAGCGAACGATTTCGGGCGCAGCAATTTCTACCGGAATCGCGGCGACGGCACATTCGCAGTTGCCTCCGCAGAGGCAGGCGTTGAAGACCCTGGGGCGGGGATGAGCGCGTGCTGGTTCGATTCCGATAACGACGGGAAGCAAGATATCTACGTGGCGAACATGTGGTCCGCCGCGGGCATACGAGTTTCGGAACAGAAAAACTTTCACCCAAATGAACCTGAAGAAGTGCGCGCACTCTATCGGCGGCACGCGCGCGGCAATTCCTTGTACCGGAATCAGGGGAACGGGAAATTTCAGAATGTCAGCGGCCCGGCGGGCGTGGAAATGGGCCGGTGGGCATGGTCGTCGGACTCCTGGGACTTCGATCACGATGGCTATCCTGATTTGTACATCGTCAACGGTTACATTTCCGGAACGATCAGGCCGGATCGCGATCGCGGGGATTTGTCGAGTTTTTTCTGGCGGCAGGTTGTTGGGAAGTCCCCGCAAGACGCGACTTCGTCCGCCAGTTACGAACGCGGGTGGAGCGCGATCAATGAGCTGATTCGGTCCGACTCGACGTGGAATGGCTATGAGCGGAATGTTTTCTACGTGAACAATCAGGATGGGACTTTTTCCGAAGCCTCTGGTGGGTTGGGCCTGGACGCTCGCGATGACAGCCGATCTTTCGCGCTGGCGGACCTGGACCGTGACGGACGGCTGGAAGTTGCTCTGAAAAACAGGAGCGGGCCCCAAATCCGCGTCTTTCACAATGTGATGAGGGAGATTGGCGGTTCGCTGGTTTTCCGCTTGCGAGGAACGAGGAGCAATCGCGATGCCATTGGTGCCGCGGTGACGGTGGAAACGGCGGCGATGGAGACCGGAGCGCACCGGCAGACGAAGTATCTTCAGGCCGGCTCCGGATTTTTATCACAGCACAGCAAAGAACTTTTTTTCGGGGTGGGGGATACGAAAGGGAACGTACGGGCCACGATTCGCTGGCCGAGTGGCGTGACGCAGACTTTTGAGAATTTGCCGGTGAACCATCGAATTGAAATCGAGGAGGGCGTGCACGATTTTACAGCTAAGGCTTTCGCGGATTCGCCGGCGTCGTACGCACACGCGAGCGAGTCCGAGAAACCGGAAACCTTGCCTTCGCCGGCGGAAACGTGGCTCATTGAACCGCTGAGCGCGCCGGAGTTTTCCTTGCCTGACCTCGCCGGCAACGTGCGAGAGCTTCGATCGTTTCGAGGCGGCGCTGTGCTGCTCAACTTCTGGGCTCTGTCGGCGCCGGCTTCGCTCGACCAGCTAAGACTTCTTCAACAATCTCAATCGACCCTAGCATCGGGCGGCCTCCGCATTGTGAGCCTTGACGTTGATGAGTCCAGCGACGCTTCGGCGGTGCGATCTTTCGTGACGCAGCATGGGATCTCCTTGCCGATCCTGCTGGCGACCCAAGAGCTGGCGGGTATCTACAACATTATTTACCGCTACTTGTTTGACCGGCGAAGAGATCTCGCGCTTCCTTCATCGTTTCTGATCGATGCGGATGGGATGATCGTTAAGGTCTACCAGGGTGTCGTCAATCCCGATCGGATTGCGGCCGATCTGAAATCGATGCCACGGACCGCGACCGATCGTTTGCGGAAAGCGCTTCCGTTCCAAGGAACACTCTACGAAGGCGAATTCAGGCGAAACGACTTTACCTACGGCGTGGCATTCTTTCAGCATGGCTATCTGGAGCAGGCGGCCACCGCGTTCAAGAATGTGATCGCCGAAAAGCAGAACGAGCCCGAGGCTTACTACAATCTCGGAACGCTTTACCTGCGAAGAAATAATTTTTCAGACGCGCGCAGCTATCTGGAGCAAGCCGTAAAGCTGCGGCCAGACTATCCAGAGGCGTGGAACAATCTGGGGATGATCGCGGCCCAGCAAGGGCAGGCTGCGGAAGGCATCGGGAACTTCCAGAGGTCCTTGCAACTTCGGCCGGACTACGCCATTGCACTGCTGAACCTGGGGAACTTATACCGGCGGCAGGGAAATCTGGGGGAGGCCGAAAAGCTTCTGCGCCGTGCGCTGGAAGTCGAACCGGAAAACCCCGAAGCGAGCTACGGTCTGGGCATGCTCTATGCGCGGCAGGAGCGGCTGGAACTCGCGGCCGAGTTGCTCGAAAGAGCAGTGAGCCTGCGTCCCGACTATCCCGACGCGCTGAACAACCTCGGCGTCCTGTTTGTCCGCGAACAAAAATATGCGGAGGCTAAGGAGAGGCTCGAAACGTGCATCCGTCTCGCGCCGAATTACGATCAGGCTTATCTGAACCTGGCGCGCTTGTATGTGGTTTTGAACGAAAAGGATAAAGCGAAAGAGACTTTGCTGGCGCTGCTTCATCAGCAGCCCGATCACAAAATGGCTCAGCAGGCGCTGGAGATGCTAAATTGAAATTTTGGAGTGAGAAAGCCGAGCGCTTGCGGATGCTCGAAAAACATATGGCTGCGCGATTTTCATGCAGCGGACAACTCCGGCGGGTGGGCACGTGGACGCCACTTTTCGGGGTCTTTGCCCTGATGGTGATTTGGTCAGCCGCGACGCGAGCCGTGCCACAGTCTGCTACCGGTCAACGCACCACCCAGCAATCCTCAAAGTCTCCGTCGCCCTTCGCCGAGGCGGAAGCTCTGTATCAGCAAGGCTCCAATGAAGAGGCCAAGCGAAAGATTGAAGAGCAACTACGGCAAAATCCTAGGAGCGTTGAAGGCTACAACCTGTTGGGGATCATTTATACCAGCGAGAAGAACTACGCGCAGGCGCTGGATGCGTTTCAGCAGGCTCTGACCGTCGATCCGAAATCCGCCAGAACCCGCAACAACATCGGCAATGTCTACGTCGCGCAACAGAACCTGGTTCTTGCCGAGCAGGAATATCGGAAGGTCTTACAGGTTGATCCGGCCAACAGCGACGGAAATTACAATCTGGGCGTGGTTCTGCTCGCAAAGGGCGCGCCGGCCCAAGCGATTGCTTATTTTCAGCGCGTACGCCCGTTGAATACTGCGACGCGGCTCAACATGACTCGTGCCTACCTTCAGGCCGGCCGGACTGCCGAAGGTCTGAAAACGGCTACCGAGCTTTCTTCGCAGAATAAGGATGATGTGCAGCTCCATTTCACGCTGGGCGTGCTGCTGAGCTCAGAAAAACAATACCAGCAGGCGCAGCTGGAATTGGAACGCGCGAACGCACTACAGCCTGAGACTTTCGAAATTCTGTACAACCTCGGACAGACGTATTTGCGGAACGCTGAATACGACAAGGCGGCGCTCACGCTAGGCCGCGCGCTGAAGCTGAAGCCTGATTCGCCGGAAGCGCTCTACCTGATGGCGCAGGTTTATACCGGGCAGAAAAAACCCGTCGATGCCCTGGATTTGCTGGTGCGCGCCCACAAGCTGGCTCCCCAGAATACGGACATTATCTTCCTGCTCGCGCGCGTCAGCATGGCCCAGAACTATTTTGAAGACGCCATTCCCCTGCTGGAATCCGGTTTGCAGATCGCGCCACAGCGGGCGGATCTCCACGCGGCGCTGGGCGAAAGCTATTTCATGTCCGGAAAAGCGGAGAAAGCGATCGACGAGTTCAAATCGCTGATCGAAGTCGATCCGTCCGCGCGTTCCTATGCGTTCATGGGTCTTTCTTACCGGCATCTCGGGCGATTCGACGAAGCGCGCAAATATTTCGAGGCGGGGTTGAAGCTCGACCCCCATAACGCCTCGTGTTTGTTCAACATGGGCTACATCGAAGAGCGTCAAGGAAATCATGCACGTGCCGAGGAACTGTTGCAGCAGGCGCTGCATTACAAACCAGACCTCTCGGAAGCGCTTTTGGAACTCGCCAATCTCCGTATCGAGAAGAAGCAATTTGAGGAGGCGGCGGAACTTCTTCGCAAATACGTCAAGCTGAGCAAAGATCCTGCTTCGGGATACTACAAGCTCGCGATGGTGGAACGCAGCCTTCATCAAAACGAAGCCGCGCAGCGCGACCTCAATGTGTTTCAGACTCTTTCCAAGAATGCGGCGCCCGGTCCTTATCCTTATCAAAACCTTCTCGATTACCTAGACACCCGCTCGAACCTTTCCGAGCAGGAACGCGCGAAGCTTGACCTGGCACAATTGACCGATGAGATCAGCAAGCATCCGGACCAACCGCAGAATCTCTACCTGCTTGCCGAGGCGTATCTGAAACTCGGAAAGCTCGCGGAAGCGCGGCAAACCATCGCGCAGCTGGATCAACTGAGTAGCGGCGACTTTCGCACCCAGACCGGAGTGGGGGTACTGCTGGCGCGCTACCGTTTGTACGACGACGCCATCCAGCATTTCCAAGCAGCCTTGCGCGCGAGCTCGGATTCCGACGACGTAAAATTCGATCTGGCGGACGCCTACTTCCGAAAAGGGCTTTACGCCGAAGCGCTGCAAACCGCCGACCAGGTCTCGGAGAAGGGTCAGCAGGACGATGCCTTTCTGGCATTGCTCGGAGATATTCACGCGCACCTGGGTGATGCCGCCAAGGCGTCGGAAATATTCCGCGATGCGATCCGCCGAAATCCCGACAACGACCAATATTATCTTTCACTCGCTTTGGTCGAGTTGCGCAGCAAAGACGTCGATGGCGCGGCGGCAACTCTTCGGCAAGGCTTGGCGCGTATTCCTGGCTCCGGCAAAATCCTGTGGGGCTTGGGGATCGTGTCCGTTCTGGAAGGCAAGACGCCGCAGGCAGAGCAGCATCTGGAACGCGCCGTGGATTTGCTGCCGGAGTGGCCCGGCAGCTATTCCGCGTTGGGCATCTTCTATTACCAAACGGGAGAAATAGCCAAGGCGCGCGAAGTGCTGAGTCGCTTCAAGGGCAGCAATGCCAATGGCAGCCTGGACGTGAATCGCATTGAAGAGGCTCTCGCCCGGGCACCCGAAAGGCCTTCTACGCTTAACGAGCCGATGCCGATGGGCGCACGGCAGCAATTTCTGCAGATGGCGCTTTCCCTTGCGGACCGCACGCTATGACGTTGTCTGCGGGAATGGGGAAAGATTCGCACGCGCGCAAAGAGTTCAATCGCAAAAGTGCGTGCGTTGCAATTCTGGCGCTTAGTTCGCTCGCCGGAGTCGTTGGTCATGGCAAGGCCGTCGCCGGACAGTCTCCGAAAACGCGGCAGGACGCACACATTCCCGTGCGCTACACCAATGTTCGGCAAGCCGCGGGGATAACCTTTCTGCAGGATTCCACGCAGACGGAAGAAAAATATTATCTCGAAACCATGGGTACCGGAGTGGGCTGGATCGACTACGACCAGGACGGTCTGATGGATTTGTATTTCGTCCAATCGGCGGCCACTGATATTTACAAGCCGCCGCATCCGTTGCGGTCCGCGCTGTACCACAACAATGGCGATGGCACTTTCACCGATGTCACCGAAAAGGCGGGCGTGGGAGGTGCAGGCCACTACGGCCAGGGCGTCGCCGTCGGGGACTTCGACAACGACGGCTATCCGGACCTGTATGTAACTGGATACGGACGAGCGATTCTTTATCACAATAACGGCGATGGAACTTTCACCGATGTGACCACTAAAGCAGGCGTCGCTGATGAGGGCGGATGGTCCACCAGCGCTGGATGGTTTGACTACGACAAAGACGGATGGCTCGATCTGGTGGTGACCAACTATATTGAATGGTTGCCGACGAATAATTTGTGGTGCGGCGAGCGGCGGCCGGGATACCGCTCGTATTGCAATCCGGGCAACTACAAAGGTCAGAAAACCAAGCTCTATCACAACAATCACGACGGGACTTTTACCGACGTGAGCGACTCCTCCGGCGTTGGCAAACCCGAGTCGAAGGGCATGGGTGTTGTGCTCGCCGATTTCAACAATGATGGCTGGACGGACATCGCGATCGCCAATGACACCTGGCCGAATTTTCTCTTCCTCAACAAACATGACGGAACGTTTCAGGATGTTTCGCTGATTTCCGGCATCGCGGCCAGTGAAGACGGTCGCTATGAAGCAGGAATGGGTATCGACGCGGCGGACGTGGACGGCGACGGCTGGCAAGACATCTACGTCACGCATCTGGATTTCGAGTTGAACCGGCTGTACCACAACAACCAGAATGGAACGTTCGATGACTACACCTACCGTTCCGGCATCGGGAACAAAGCGATTTTGTTGAGCGGGGTGTCGATGAAGTTTCTGGATTACGACAACGACGGCTGGCCGGATATTCTGCAGCTCAACAGCGCGATGCTGGACAACGTGCAGCTTTATCACGGAGAGGTTGCGTACAAAGAGCCTTTGCTCATGTTCCGGAATTTGGGCAAAGGCATGTTCGACAAGGTTTCGGATTCGCTGGGGCCGGACTTCGTGCGCCCCATTCCCGGCCGGGGTCTCGCTACCGCGGATTTCGACAATGACGGCGACACCGACATTGCCATCAACAATCGCGGGGACTATCCGGAGCTCTTACGCAACGATGGCGGCAACGCGAATCACTGGTTGGAGATTTTACTAATCGGGGCGAAATCGAATCGCGACGGTACCGGTGCCTCGTTGAAGCTCATTGCCGAAGGCATCACGCACGTTGAGCAGGCCAAAGGCGGCATGAGTTATATGTCGGCCAGCGATCCGCGCATTCTGTTTGGCCTGGGTAAACGCACCAAGATCGAATCGTTGGAGATCACGTGGCCCAGCGGGCAAGTGGATCGTTTAACCAACGTGCCCGTCGATCGAATTATCGCCGTCAAAGAAGGCTCGGGAATTGTGCCGCGGTCGTTTCCGAAGATTGCATGGAAAGCCGCGACGCCGTGACTTTTTCTCGACGAAGTTTTCTCGGATCTTCGCTCGTCATGCTTGGTAGCGGCCTGCTGGATGCGCTCGCTACCCCGCTCTGGAAGTGGAATCGCTCTGCTGTGCTGAGTGCCGCGTCCGTTCCTCATTCGGCACCATCCCCAGTACAGTTCATCGACGTCGCTCGCGAAGCCGGCTTGAACGCGCCCAACGTGTGGGGCGGCGTCGATCACAAGAAATACATCATCGAAGCAAAAGGCAGCGGCCTTGCCTTTTTCGATTACGACCATGACGGCTGGCTGGACATTTATCTGACCAACGGTACGCGTTTCGATACCAAGTGGGAGCCCGGCAAAGCACCCACCTCGCATCTCTACAAAAACAATCGTGACGGCACGTTCACCGATGTCACTGCAAAATCCGGCCTGGCGCGCACCGGATGGCAGACCGGCGTATGCGTGGGTGACTACGACAACGATGGCTGGGAGGATCTTTTCTGCTGCTTCTGGGGCCACAACGTTTTGTTCCACAACAACGGCGACGGCACATTCACGGATGTCACGCAGAAAGCTGGTGTTTACAACGAGAAGATTCGATGGGGCGCGGGTTGCTCGTTTCTGGATTACGACCGCGATGGGTTGCTCGACCTTTTCATTTGCAACTACATTAAGCTCGACCCGGAGAATACTCCGTCCAAGACCGAGCCGCCGGTCTGCCAGTGGAAGGGAATTCCGACGATGTGCGGCCCGCGGGGGCTGCCGGGCGATACCAACGTTCTCTATCGTAACAATGGCGACGGGACGTTCGCCGACGTCACCGAAAAGGCGGGCATCCTGAAGCCCGGCCCGCGCTATTCCATTACCGCGGTGTCTTATGATTTCGACAACGACGGCTGGCCCGACATTTACGTGGCGGTCGACTCGCAGCCGAGCATTTTGTTTCGCAACAATCACGACGGCACGTTTACCGATCAGGCCGTGATCGCCGGTGTCGCGTACAGCGAAAATGGCCACGAACAAGCTGGCATGGGCGTCGGCGTTGCCGATTATGACTGCGACGGCTGGTTCGATATTTTTAAGACCAACTTCACCGATGATACCTGCAACCTGTATCACAACAACGGCGACGGGACGTTCAGCGACGTTACGTTTTCATCCGGGATTGGAATCAACAATCAATATGTTGCGTGGGGCTGCGGCTTCGTGGATTACGACAACGACGGCTGGGCCGACATTATTCAGGTGAATGGCCACGTCTATCCGGAGATCGAGGGGCACGATACGGGGCAGACGTTCAAGAATCCGCGACTGGTCTACAAAAATCTTGGCAACGGGCGGTTCAAGGACGTTTCCGCTGACATGGGCCCGGGAATCACGGAGCGATTCTCGAGCCGCGGGGCCGCTTTCGGAGACTACGACAACGACGGTGACATCGATGCCCTCATTCTGAACATGAATGACCTGCCATCGCTTCTTCGCAATGACGGGGGCAATGCGCAGAATTGGATCAAGATCAAGCTGATAGGCACAAAAAGCAATCGCACCGCGATCGGCGCTCGCGTGCGCGTCGTCATCGGCAATCACGCTCAGATGGACGAGGTTCACAGCGGTTCGAGCGTGATGTCACAGAGCGATTTGCGGCTGCACTTCGGGTTGGGAAAAGCGCAAACGGTCGATGTGCTCGAAGTGAAGTGGCCGACCACTCAAAAGGTGGAACGCTTCACACAAGTGAAGGCCAACCAGATCCTGACCATCCGCGAAGGTAGCGGTATCGTCGACACGTTCAAGCCTAAAATTAAATAGCTGGCGGCGCGAGCGGCTGACAGAACGTTCACCACAGAGTTCGCAGAGGACACAGAACCACTTCGATCTGGAACTACCTGGCGGAGGACTTGCGTCACTGCGAAGTGGCGGGACCCGGCTGGTTCTTCAGAATAATCAGGAATTGCTTAAGTTCGCTTCGCTGGCGTTCGACCGCGGCTGTCTCCGTTTTTTCAGCTTGTTGATAGGCTGCAAGTTCATCATGCGCCTTCGCTTCGTCACCAGTCCGTTTGTACGCCAGGCTTAGCCGGTAATGAGCGTCGCTTAGATGCGGGCTCACTTGGATGGCCTGCTGGAACGCGCGAATGGCCTGGGTGAAATCATTTCGAGCAAAATAGAGAACGCCCAACTGCACGTATGCTTCACCAAGATTCGGATTGAGCTTTGCGGCTTTCTCGAGCAGCGCTTCCGCTTGATGTGCACCAGCCGAGTTCTCCGATCCTCTCTGCCGCTTCCACAGCGCTACCGCGTAGTAGTAGTTCGCGAGGGCGTTGCCTGGCTGGTCTCGCGCAAAGCGCGCCAGTTTTTCTTCGCCACACGGAAGGGGAGCCGACACCGTCTTTTCCATCTGCCCGAGAAAAAGATAGGGAGCGGGGTCGGCGGGCGTCAAATCGGAAGCCTGGCACAGCCGTCGTGCGGCGTCGTCATAAGAGCCCACGCCGTAGAGAGCCGCGGCGAGACCCGCCAGCATTCTCGCCGAACCTGGATGCAAGTTGGATCCCCTGGTGAAAACCTCCACGGCAGGTTGCGCGGCTTTGTGAAGCAGGAGCTCCGCGCCCCAATCGAAATAGTTCTGCTCGCTGGGGTACATGCGCGCGGCGCGCTCGTACTCGCGCACGGCTTCGAGGGGATCGCCCACGCGCTCGTGGAGATCGCCTAGTAAATGATGGCCTTCGGCATCGTCCGAGCTTGCGAGGGCTTTGAGTACTTGCTCGCGCGCTTGCCCAAAGTCGCCCTTTGCTTCGCTTTGCAAGGCAACCTGGTACTTGCTAACGGAGGCGCGCCCAGAGGATTTCTCAAGCTCGCCGGATTTCAGGTTCAACGTCTCCTTGGCGAGCGCTTCACTGGTTCGCGAAGTTGTGTCCGATCCGTGCAAGCCGACGTTCGACCAGTCGGTGACTCCAGCTACGGTGAAATCCGGCTCGTCTTTAAACTCCATTGTTGCAGCGGAGCTCTCCGGAGCGAGAACCAAGTCGAGATGCCTTTTGTCCCCAGCCGATAGAACAAGAGGCTCCTTGCTGCTGCCACGTAGTCCGGCTTTCTGCGCACGGACTGTGTACGTTCCGGCACGATCCAAAGATGCCGCGAATGTTCCGTCCGGATTTGTTTTCGTCTCGATAGGTTTTGAAGAGCCCTTCTCTTCCAGAAGCACCGAAGCACCGCCGACTGGCTCACCCGCTGAGGTGTGTACCGTGCCGGTGACCACGATTGCATCGGGCGAGCTTTGAGCTGACAACATACTTCCAGGCCAGCTCAGCAGCACCAGAGCGAAAACGATGACACTCGCGGGCAGTCCGATGGGACCTCTCTGCGATCGAGATAGAGATGTCATTTTCATGCTTCACCGCATTCTATTCCCTGCGTTGATCGGCGGTAAAGCCATCGCTCGGCAGATCTGAACGAAACCGCAGCGTGGCCGCGGTAAACGGTCTTGTCGCTGCAAACCAATTGTGGTGAAGTGTCTCCACGCAAGCGCGAGCAAAGGACGGAACATGAAATTTGGCCGGCCAGGAGCCGTTTTCTTCAAGGGTTGTGGGATTTTCACTTTTTTGCTGCTTTGTTCCTTGCCGGTTTGGGCACAGAGCTCTCCATCGCTCGCTCGCCAGCAATTCATGGCCGAGCAGCGCACCGCGCGGGCTCTGGAGAACGTGCGAACGAATCCTCTCGAACTGCACGCGTTTCTCGTGGACATGCCGAAGGGCGCGGATTTGCACAATCACTTGAGCGGGGCTGTCTATGCCGAATCGTGGATTCGCGCCGGGGCTGAGGACGGCCTTTGCGTCAACCTGGCGTCACTCTCCTTCGTTAAACCTCAGCACACGACGGAAAATGCCCCCGCCAAGCCGGCATGCGAAGACGGGAAAGTCGCTGCTAGCCAGGCCTACAAGGATCAACATCTTTACGATGCGCTGATCGATACTTTTTCGATGCGCGGCTATGTGCCGTCTCCAGGGATTACCGGCCACGATCATTTCTTTGACACCTTCGACAAATTCGCTGGTACCGACCATCGTCACAAGGGCGAGTGGCTCGATGAAGTCGCTACGCGCGCCGCTGCTCAGAACGAGCAATACCTGGAGTTGATGGATACGCCCGATTTCAGCCATGCAGCTGCCCTTGCGCATGAAATCGGCTGGAACGATGATTTTGGCCAGATGCGCGACGCGTTGCTGGCACGCGGTTTGCGCGATGAGATTCCCGTCGCTAAAGCGGCCTTCGATCAAGCTGACGCCACGCGTTCCAAGCGAGAGCGCTGCGGGCAGCCGGACAGGGCTCCGGCATGCAGGGTGGAGATTCGTTTCATCTATCAGATTTTGCGGGGATTTCCGAAGGAGCAGGTTTTTGCGCAGACCTTGCTCGGATTTGAAACGATTGCGGCTAATCCGTGGATTGTCGGCATCAACTTTGTTATGCCGGAAGACGGCTACGTGTCGATGACCGACTACGCTTTGCAAATACGCATGGTCGATTTTTTGCACGAAAAATATCCGCAAGTGCATATCACATTGCACGCCGGGGAACTTGCGCCCGGCCTGGTACCCGAGGAAGGCCTTTGCTGTCACATCCGGTTGGCCGTCGAGCAAGGGCACGCGGAGCGCATCGGGCACGGCGTGGATGTGATGTACGAAGACCGGCCTTACGATCTGCTGAAGGAGATGGCGGCGAAACACGTGATGGTGGAAGTCGCGCTGACCAGCAACGACGTGATTCTGGGGATCAGCGGGAAAGACCACCCGTTTCCGATTTACAGGAAATTCGGCGTGCCGGTCGCGCTATCTACTGACGACGAGGGCGTGTCGCGGATCGATCTTACGCATGAGTTCGTCCGCGCCGTCGAAACCTACGAACTGCGCTATGCCGACCTGAAGCAGCTTGTCCGCACTGGGCTCGAACATAGTTTCTTGCCGGGAGCTTCGCTGTGGAGCGATCCGGACATCTTCAAGCGGTACGTGGCGGGTTGTTCGCAGGAGACATTTGCCCGGGACCAGCCTTCGGAAACTTGTGCGGCATTTCTGCACGGCAGCGAGAAGGCCGGGCAGCAGTGGGAGCTTGAGCGACGGTTTCGGGCGTTTGAGGCGAGCCACTAGCAGATATAGTCGCTTTGCCAAGACTCGGAAATGTTTATGTTTTGGCCAAATTCGCGACGGGGCACCAGCATGGCTGGGATTTTTGCCTCTTCAGGTTTGGGATCTTGCGGACATGGGGCGCAGCAGTGCTGCGCCCCTACGGGAACGCTTTTATCGCTTCTGTGATTGGGGCTACTTTGGCTGGACGAATTGCAGGGTGTAGGCCGTCGTTGGGTCGAAGGGCTTGTCGATCACTTTTAGCTCGATCAGTTGTTTGTACATGGTGGTCCAGCGATCCGTGGTCATCTGACCGAGCTGGGCGCCGTTGGGATCATCCCCCGCGACGAAATGACCGTCTCGCAGGCCTTGCCAACTGAACTTCATCCATTCCGGACTGAGTGCCGGGTTTAGTTTGGCGATTACCTCGTGCGCGGGGGCAGGATCGTTCAGGTATTCGCGCCATCCGCGGACGGAGGCGCGCACGAATTTGCCAACAACTTCCGGATGCTGCAGCAGAAAATCGCGCGTGGTGAACATCACGCGGTAGGGGTTGTATCCCGCTTCCTTGGTGAGCAGCACGCGAGTTTGAATGCCGGCCTGCTGTGCGAAGAAGGGCTCCGAGGTAGCGAAGGCTTGTTGGATGTAGCCAGGATCGGCGACGAAGTTGGCGACGCTCATGGTGGCGGGAATTTCGTGGACGTCGGTGAGTTCGTAGCGCTTGACCAGGTATTGAAACCAGGTGGAGCCGGGCTTTACGGCGACGGAATGACCGTGAAGGTCGCCGAAGGAATGGATTGGGGAGTCCTTGCGGACCATGATGCCTTGTGGGTCGGTTTGCATCGTGGCGGCTACGGCGATGAGCGGGTGGCCGTCGGCAACGGACTCGAGAGTGCGGTCGGAGGAGCCCATGCCGAATTGCGCTGCGCCTACCGCGACCTGCTGGTCCGGAATGGCGTACTGGCTGCCGGGCTGAATGGTGACGTCGAGCCCTTCATCCCGGTAATAGCCTTTTACCAGGGCGGTGTAGAAGCCGCCGTGTTCGGGTTGCGGATACCAGTCGGCTTGTAGCGTGACTTTGGTCAGGCCTGATTGGGTGGCGGGTGATTGCCCCTTACAGCCAGCGAACGAGGCGGCGGCGACCAAGAGCAGAATGAAAATCGTCGCCTGATGATTCAAGATCGTGCTCCCAGTTGCGCGGAATAGGCCAACAATCGTGCGTCGGCTCCGCGCGCGGCGGCGAGTTGAATGCCGGCGCCACCCTCCGCTGGAAGCGTTACTACCGGCGCGCCAGCCAGGCTCAGCGGCGTGGTATAGCGCAAAATTGCGCGGCGGCTGTCGGCGTGATCCACGCCTGCCACCAGCTGGGATATTGGCGCGCACGGTGCGATGAGAAAATCGTTCTGGCGCAGAAGGACGTCGGTTTTCTCGCCGAAGGCGGCGTGGCGTCGGCGGAATTCCCGCACCTCGGCAGCGGGGATGGAGGCGCCCCAAGCCAGACGCTCGGCGATGGAGCGTTCGAAGGGCGAGAAGTCGCCCCCCGTTGCGACGGTATGAATTGCCGCGGCCTCGCTAGCCTGGATGGGAGCGTAAATTTCCATGGCCTTCTCCCAGAAAGAGCTTTCGAACGGTACGATTTCCGCACCGACCGCCCGGAGGCGTTCCTGCCATAGCATCAACGCGGCGGTCACCACGGGCTCGCAGCCTCGCAGAAATTCCTCCGCGACTACGCCGATACGGACTTTTGTTTCAGTATCTGCGGGGACGTCGAGAGCGAACAGGGCTGCGCCGAGCAGCGGACCGTCGCGCAAATCGCGAAAGATCCAGCCGAGTGTGTCGAACGAGGGCGCGAGATGGACTCCGCCGCGCCATAGGTCGCGCTCATGGGCGAGTTCGATCGACGCCCGGTATCCTGCCAAGCCGCAAAGGGCTGCAGGACCACGGATCGAGCCACCGGTGTCGGTGCCAATGGCGGCTACCGCCGAGGCTTCTTGTACGCTGGCGGCGGCACCACTGGACGAACCGCCCGTCAGGAGGCCAGGATCGCGGGGTTGCGTGCAATCGCCATAGTCAGGATTTTCGCCGGTAATGCCGTACGCCAGTGGGTGCAGGTTCGTTTTGCCGAGGATGACTGCACCTTGCGACCTGAGGCGCGCGGCCACGGCGGAGTCTTCGCTTGCGGGAGCGTTGCGCTCCGCGTAGAAACGCGAACCCACCGTGGTGACGAATCTGGCAAGGTCAAAGCAATCCTTCAGAGACACGGGTAGACCGTAAAGCAGCGGTTTGGCGGTACCGGGAAATCGTTTCGGAAGCTCTTCAGCCTCGTGAAGCGCGCGTTCCGCATCAAGCGCCAGGTAGACGTTGCGGCCCGCATTGCTGTTGGTGCGCGCGAGGGCTTGCTCGACCGCGACTCGAGGCGTGATGGCGCCGGACAGGAGCGCCATCCGCAGTTGATGCAACGAGTTGGGTGGACTGGTCCCGGTGAGCATCCGGTGCATTCTAACCGCAGTTCGCACATTGCACGTGCGGCGAGTTCGATTTGATCGATTCGATTTTCAACTTGTGATGGCTGTCGGCGCTCGTGTTAGATTGCGGCATGTCGGTGGTGGGTGCGGGGTCGTCCGGGAAAGACGCTGCGAAAGGCGCCCGCTTCGGAAAGCGGCCGCTACAAATGCCCTCGGAGGGCGGGCTTCGCATCGGTGTGACCGCGCTTGATGAAAAGCGGATGCGCGAGCTTGTTGGCTTCACGGCGCGAACGTTGGATACACCTCATCCTGCTCCATTCGGGGCGCTGATCGTAAACACGAAAACCGGCGAACCGCTGATGCGCGCCACCAACGCGGTGATGCGCGAGAATGACCCCAGTTCACACGGGGAAGTGCGCACCGTCCGATTGGCCTGCAAGAAATTGAAAAGCACATCGCTAGCCGGGTACACCATGTATTCCACGTGCGAACCCTGTGCGATGTGCATGGCCAATGCATTGTGGGCCAGACTGGATCGTGTGGTATACGGCGCGACGATCGCCGATGCCAACAAGCACTGCCTGCAAATTCTGATCCCGGCGAAGGAGGTGGCGCAGCGGGCGGACATGACCTGTGTCGTGGATGGCCCAGTGCTGGGCGAGCTTTGCTACACGCTTTTCACGCATCCGAAAATGTTGAAGGCCTTCCGCGGCTGGAGCTCGCGGAAAGAGACGAAGGGCAAATCGTAGCCCGCTCGCGAAGAAAGCCACCATGGACCTGACGCACGCCTATGGACTCGCCGCCGCCCTGGGTGATTCCGCGCGCGTGCTGACACAGCGCGAAATGGTGGAGCAGCTTTCCCGCGACTTTTACTGGTATTCGCCGGTACTGCGTAAAGTGCTGGACGGCAAGGTGGCCGACATCGCAGTACAAGCACGAAGTGCGGAAGAAATTCAAAGCATTTTGCGCTATTGCTACGCGAACAATCTTCCGGTGACGGCGCGCGGTGCCGGCACCGGGAACTACGGGCAGGCGGTGCCGCTGCGTGGCGGCGTGGTGCTGGATTTGTCCTGCATGGACCGCGTCGAATCGATTCAACCCGATGGCGTGGCGGTCTGCCAGCCGGGCGTGCGTCTGGGTGCGTTGGAAAATGAGGCGCGCAAGTCGGGGTGGGAGCTGCGGTGTTATCCGTCGACGATCGTGAAGGCGTCGGTCGGGGGGTTCCTTGGCGGCGGATCGGGAGGAATCGGTTCGGTGGCGCACGGAAATCTGCGCGACTTCAACACGGTGCGCGCGCTGGAAGTGGTCACGATGGAGGCAGACCCGCGGGTGGTTTTTCATGAAGGGGAAGCCGTACACGAAATTTTGCACGCGTGGGGCACCAACGGCGTGATTTCTCGGATCTGGCTGGCGCTGGCTCCCGCCGTCGAGTGGTCGCAGTGTGCGACGGCATTCGAAACCTTCGACGCGGCCTTCGATTTCAGCGAGCGGATAGCGAACGACTTCGCGTGGACCAAACGCCTGATCACGACGTTCGAGTGGCCGATTCCGTCTTTCTTTACTCCGGTGAAAGAATGCATCCGGGAGGGCAAGGCACTGATCTTTTTCCTGATCGCGTCGGCGCAACTCGCTGCGCTGGAAAGCGCCGCCCGCGAAGCTGGCGGAGAAGTCAGCTACTCCGGCGCATACACAGGGCTACGCACGCGCCCGCTGCTTTCGGACTACACCTGGAATCACACAACGCTCTGGGCCATGAGCGCCGATGAGGCGTATACCTATCTCCAGTGCGCTTTTCATCCCGATCAGGTGCGCGACCAGATGCGAAAATTAAAAGAGCGCTTCGGTCAGGAATTCCTGCTGCACATGGAATTCTGGAAAGGTGGCGACGGGCGCGTAATTCCGGGAGCGATTCCGGTGGTTTACTACACCACCGAAGAACGCCTGAACGAGATGATCGACTTCTGTCGGGAAATCGGCGTCTTTGTGGCCAATCCGCACGTGAACCACGTGGAAGGCGGCGGCCGCTACCGCGCAGACAACGTGCAACTCCTCGCCAAACAGCGTTACGACCCAAAGGGCTTGCTGAACCCGGGTAAGATGGCCACGTTTCAGCCGGCAACCCCTCCGGCGCAGGTACCTTTGCGATGAAAACCTGGATTCCCGACGCGCGCAATTTTGCGTATCTGACCTGGAAGCAGGTGGATGCGTTGCCGCGCGAATCGACGCTGCTGATTTTACCGACGGCGGCCGTCGAACAGCACGGCCACCATCTGCCGCTGGCGACCGATACGCTGATCAACAATTTGCTGCTCGGCCACGCACTGAACAAATTGCCTGCAGACCTGTCGGTTTACGCGTTGCCCCCTGTGCATTACGGCAAAAGCAATGAGCATATTGGATTCGCGGGAACGCTTTCCGTAAGCGCGACGACATTTATGGCCGTGTTGCGCGACCTGGGCGCGAGTTTGTCCAGCGCGCGTTTTCAGAAGCTCGTGCTGTACAACACGCATGGCGGCAATACCTCTCTGATCGACGTAATGGCGCGGGATCTGCGCGCGGAGTTCGGCCTGCGCACGTTCGCGTTGCACGGGTCGGGCGGGATCTCCTTCGACGGACTGAGCGAGCAGGAACGCGCTTACGGGTTCCATGCGGGCGAAGTCGAGACGGCATTGCTGCTGGCGTCGGTGCCGGAACTTGTGGATCGTTCCGCCTACACCGTCAACTACATCGCCGACGCCGCGAAGCCCGAGCTGCTGCGGCCCGAAAATGCGCCGGCGACGTTTGCGTGGCTCACACGCGATATCGCAGCGAGCGGCGTGATGGGTGATCCACGCCCAGCTACGGCGGAGAACGGAGGGCGCTGGTTGGAACAAGCCGCCACGCGTTTGGCCGCCGCGCTGCAGGCAATGGCGCGCTACCCGAATTCACCCAAATGACTGGCGGCGACCAGTGGGTTGACTGCGGCAATGGCGTTCGGCTAGAACGCGGTGTGCGTTGCCGCATGGCCGACGGCGTGGAACTCATCTCCGATCATTACTACCCGCCGCAGCGTGGTCCGCTTCCTACCTTATTCATGCGCCAACCGTACGGCCGCGACATCGCGTCCACGGTGGTCTACGCGCACCCGGTCTGGTTCGCGCGTCATGGCTACAACGTTGCGATCCAAGATGTGCGCGGGCGCGGCGATTCCGAGGGCGAGTTCTATCCGTTTCGCAGCGAAGCGCGCGATGGCGCCGAAAGTATTGCCTGGCTGCGCGGGCGTCCAGAATCGAATGGTCGCGTCGGCATGTATGGATTTTCTTACCAGGGAATGACTCAATTGCTCGCCGCCGCCGAACAGCCAGAGGGATTGGTGTGCATCGCGCCGGGAATGACGGCGTTCGACCTGTATCGGGGGTGGTTTTATCACAACGGCGCGCTACGCTTGGCTTTGATCCTCGGCTGGGGATTGCAACTGCTAAAAGGCGACGCGCGGCGCAAACGATTGCGCGACGCGAGCGACCGCCTCGAGCGCGCGTGGGCGAATCTCGCGGCACAACCGAGCGTGCTGCCCTTTCGCGAGCATCCCGCGCTGCACGGTGAAGGCTTGCCGCAGTACGTACTGGATTGGTTCGACCATCATCAGCCGGGCGAGTATTGGACGGCGCTCGACGTGAGCCATAGGCTTGCGGAAATTCGCGTTCCGGCGCTGCATGTGTCCGGGTGGTTTGACTGTTTTGCAAGGGGCAGTATTGAGGGATTTTTGGCCCTACGCCAACAAGCGGGCAGCGAGTTCGCCCGCGAGCATCAGTATCTGATCGCGGGACCCTGGGTGCATATTCCCTGGGGCGATCGCGCTGGAGCTTCGAACTTTGGCCCCGAGGCGCTACTCGATACGGACACGATTCTGCTCCGTTGGTTCAATCACTGGCTGAAGGATTCGGGAGAATTTTCCAGCGAGCCGCGCGTTCGTCACTTTGTGTTGGGTGAGAATCGATGGCGCGAGGCAGACGCATTTCCGACCGGCACAAACCATATCCTCTATATACGCGGCGGCGGCAAAGCCAATTCCCGCAAGGGTGATGGATTACTCTCGGAAACTCCGCCGGTTGCGGATGAGGCCTGCGACGTCTTTGTTTACGATCCCGAGGTGCCGGTCATGGCGCCAGCCGGATCGGGGCCGTTCGGACAGTTCGATCAAGCGGCGTTGGAAATGGGCAACAATTTGCTGGTTTACACGACGGAGCCGCTGGATCAGCCATTGTTCGTTTTTGGAATCCCGCAAGTCGTTTTACATTGCGCAACTTCCTCTGCCCATACCGACTTCACCGCCAAACTTGTGCGCGTGCGTCCCAACGGCGTGGCAGAGTTCATTTGCATCGGCATAGCGCGATCTAGTTTCCTTTTTGCCGAAACGTCATACACCGCCGACAAAGTTCATCGATGGCAGTTTTCGCTGGAGCCGACATCATGCCGCTTTGACGCGGGGGATCGCATCCGCTTGGAGATCGCGAGCAGCGCGTTTCCGCTGTACGACCGCAATCCAGCAACCGATGTACCTTCTTGCCGCGCGACGTCCTGGGACTGGGAACGCTCGACGCAAATCGTTTACCACGACGGAGAGAGAAGGAGCGCTTTGCATCTTCCGGTGAGCACGGACCGAATTTCGTCGCAGCCTGCGCGGACACCGGGCGGCCCGGGATGAGCCCCGATCTAGCAGCACCGATGATCGAGATCGCCGATGTGACCAAGCGCTACGGCAATTCCCCAGCGGTGCTCGACTCCATTGAGCTGTACATCCTCAAGGACGAGTTCGTCACCCTGATCGGTCCCTCGGGTTGCGGTAAATCGACGGTGCTTAAGCTCATCTCCGGGCTAACCCCGCCCAGTGGCGGCAGCATCCGCGTGGACGGCATGACGCCGGCGAACGGCCGCGAGATCGTCTCGTACATTTTTCAAGATGCTACGTTGCTTCCATGGCGGACCGTTCGGGAAAACGTGGGCCTCGGCTTGGAACTGGAAGGCGTTCCGAGAGACCGCCGCGAGGAAAAGACCAGCACGCTGCTTGAGCTTGTCGGACTTGTACACGTCGCCGAGGCCTACCCGCGAGTGCTTTCCGGCGGCATGAAGATGCGCGTGTCCATCGCTCGCGCGCTGGCCACCAGCCCCCGCCTGCTCTTGATGGATGAGCCGTTCGCGGCGCTGGATGAGATGTCGCGTGACCGTTTGAATGAAGAGCTGCTGCGTTTGCGCGCGGAGCAGAACTGGACGGGAGTTTTCGTGACTCATTCGGTGGCGGAAGCCGTCTTCCTGTCCACGCGAATCGTGGTCCTGGCGCCGAATCCCGGACGAATTTGCGCCGAGATGCCGGTGGGGCTGCCCTGGCCACGCACCGCGGCCCTTCGCGAGACGCCGGAATTCGAGGCGCTCGTCGCGCAGGTGTCACACGCTCTTCGAGGAGCGCTCTCGAGATGAAGCGGCGGTTGATCGTCGCGGCCAATGCGCTGGCCGTTTTTGCCGCGCTGCTGCTGGTGTGGCAACTCATTCTGTGGATCTTCCGCGTGCCGCCATACATGCTGCCCTCTCCATGGGCAGTCGCTAAGGCAGTGGCCGCGCGCTTCCCGTCGTTGCTGCATTCGTTCGCGATCACCGCGGAGGAGGCCGTCGGCGGACTGATTCTGAGCATCATCGCGGGCGTGGCGATCGCATTGATCTTTGCGCAATCGCGCTGGGTGCGCCGAATGCTGTATCCGTGGACGCTGCTCCTGCAGACCGTCCCGATCGTTGCCATAGCACCGCTGATTTTGATGTGGATGGGCGCGGGCATCTTTTCGGTCACGCTGATCGCATTCATCATTTCGCTGGCGCCGATCATTGCCAACACGACGCAAGGTCTGATCAGCGTGGACGAGAACCTCGTCAACTTGTTTCTCATGCACAACGCTTCTCCCGCGCAGCTCTTGCTCAAACTCCGGCTACCGAACTCGGTACCGTCGCTCTTTGTAGGAATTCGTATCGCCAGCGGGATCGCGGTGATCGGCGCGATTACCGGTGAGCTGTACGCGGGATCAAGCAGCGTCGGCCAAGGCGGACTTGGATATTCCATTCTGTATGCGTCGTCACAGCTCCAAACCGACTACCTGTTCGCGCTGGTGCTGGCCGCCACCGTGCTGGGGTTCAGTTTTCTATTCGTGGTGATGTTCCTCGAATGGTATTTCCTGCACAAGTGGCATGAATCGGCGCGCGCGCCGGAAGCGGAATAGAAAAATCGGATTCACCACCGAGGACACAGAGGCCGCGGAGAAGAGAATGAGGAGTGAGCGATGTTGCGACTAGAAACCGAGACGGGATGGTGGTTGGTCACGCATCCCGATCACGCGCGTCTCGCGGGCGCTTTCGCCGAATGCTGGGGCAACGACCGATTCCTGCCGCCCGAGCCTCGCGTTCACGTGCTGAAGGGAATTGCGCGGCACGACGACGGATGGCTCGCGCGGGATGCCAAGCCGCAAATCACGCGGCAGGGTAAACCCAGTGCGTTTTCGACGGAGCTTGTCGGCAAATACTCGGCCTTCGAAGAAATCGACCTCGCCGATTATCTTGCGGTGCGCGATCGCGCCGTGCGTCTCATCGCTTCCGAGGACGCCTACGCCGCGGTGCTCATTTCCATGCATACCTACAGCCTGTTGAACGACCATGCCGACCGCTCCACGATTGCTCCGCTCGATCTACCGTTGCTCGATCAATTCCTGGAGCAACAGAAACTGTTCCAGCAATCGCTACGCGAGCGAATTGGCGCCGATACCCGCTTCTCGCCCGCGCAAGCCAGCGAAGCCGCGATTCTCGATCACTTCCGACTCTTGCAGGCTACCGACAATCTCTCGCTCCTAACGTGCGTGGACTTCCGCGAGCCCGCAAACCTGCTGCACCCGCTGCCTCAGCGGAATGGGGAATACGCGCGCGTTCAGGTGCGCAGCGCCGCGTCTCGCCATTTTGTGCTCGACCCCTACCCGTTTAATGAACCTCCCTTAACGTTCCGTTTCCCCGCGCGTCATGTCCAGGGCAAGACTTTTGCGACTGCTGCGGATTTGCAGAAACAATTCGATGCGGCACCAGTCGAGAATTTGTCTGTACGCGTTTCGGCCTCCTGACGGCTGCATCCTTAACCTTACTTTAAGCGGACACAGACCCGTGTTCCTCAGGTCAGGCAGGAGTGTCTGTGCTACCCGAAACGAAAACGGCGGGCATATCGGCCGCCGTTCCCGGTGTTGGGGGGTGGAAAAAATCAGAACGTGAGCTTCAACGTCATCTGAATCTGTCGTGGTCCGCCAATGGTCTTGTTCACGACCCCCAGGCCGCTGAGCGTCGGGGAAGAATAGAGGCTCGAACCATACGTCGGGAAATCGTTGAAGAAGAGGTTTTGGGAAACGTTGTCGACCGGAACGTCGAAGCTGGCCGTATTGGTCAGGTTGAAGACGTCGAAGCTGTACTTCAGTAAGAATCGTTCGTTCAACTTCGTCAGCTTGACGACCGAGGCGTCCGCGCGCTTCTGCCAGGGTTGCCGGAAGATATTGCGTTGTCCGGTGGTGAAGTTCGTTTCAAAGGTGTCGCCGGGCGCGATGGCACCGCCCAGATCGCCCGGACTCAACTGCGGCAGAGTAAAGCAGGACGCATTGAGGGCCGGGACACCATCGGTTGCGCCGCTGTGTCCCGTTAGAGCGCCTGACGGAGTGCAGGAACCCAGCGGAACGATCGGATTGGTGATGCCGTCGGAGGTGCCGTAGAAGATGCTTCCCACCGCGCCCGAGTAGTCGATGACGCTATAAGGCTGGCCGCTTTGGATGATCGCAAGACCCTCCAGCGCCCATCCATTCGCCAACTTGCCTTTCCACGTTGAGGCTTCAAAGAAATTGGGCACTTGGAAGAGATAGGTAAAGTTGATGACATGCTTGCGGTCGAAATCCGACAATCCATACCCGCTGCGAAGATCCAACGGATTGTTGCCGTTGTAAAACAGACCCAAAGCGCTCTGCTCGTCGGTCGCATGGGAGAAGGTATACGAAAAGCCGACCTGCACGCCATGACTGAGACGTTTCTCGACGTGAGCCTGGAGCGCGTTGTAAGCCGAGATGCCGGCGGCGGTGTACGACTCGGACTCCGAAGAATAACCAATGTAGGGAACGCGAAGGTCCACGTTGCCGCCTTCGTAGTTCGCCATCATCTGCGTTCCATCGGGTAGGCCCATGGGAGAGCAGCCCGTAGACGTGCTCAGATTACAGGTGGCCGTGTACCCGCACGCCCCTGGATTGAGAGCTGGATTGCAATTCGGAGGAGCTTCCACCGTGTAGCCATAGGTATAGTTCTGTCCGTGGATGGGGTGCGAGGGTGTCGCGATCTGAGCCTGGTTGAACGGTATGGGAACGACTTCGTGGCGCCCGAAATTTCCAACGTAGCCGATCTCAATGGAGAGATCATTCCGGGGCTGCCACTGGATGTCCAGTATCTGATTGAGAGTGTAGGGGAGCTTGTTCGCCCGGTTGTAATCCGCAAACGCAAACAATTGTGACCCACTCTCGATGGCTGCCGCGTTCGGCAGGGTGATGGTGGCGGGATTGCCGCTGGGTGGAGGACCGAGGGTTGCCCCCCAGGGATTATTGAAAGATCCGCCATTGGGCATGGTGGGATCGCATGTCGGAATGAAGCCCTCGTAAAAGCCCCCGATGGCTGTACAAACCTGTGAGTTCACGAATGGCGGAGACTGGTTGACGCCGAATGGCCCACCGGGGATGACGCCGGCAGCGACGCCCGGGGAAAGATAGGTGAACAGTTCACCGCGATCGTAGTACATGCCCCAGCCCGCGCGAACCACAATCTTGTTGTTGAATTTTTTGGGACTCCATGCCACTCCTAGTCGCGGTGCAAGCCCCCATTGCCGGCCGGTCAATGTGGAATCGCTCACGCCCTTGGTGGGGAACAGCTTGTTGTTGCCGGCAATGATGAAGCCGTTATCGACAATGGTGTCCGTCGCGGCGTCGTAGTTGTAGGCGGCGGGGTTGAAATTGTAGAGACGCCCGTTTTTCTCGGTAAGCCCTCCATGATCGTCGAATCGCAATCCTGCCGTCAGGCTGATGTTGGAACGAATCTGAAACTTGTCTTGAAGGTATGCGCCGGTCTCCTTGGAGCGATAGTAGCGATTGGCATCTCCCTGGAGGAATGTGCTGGTGACGAATCCGTTGGTGCTATAAGAGGTTTCCAGGCCCTGCAAAAACTGCGAAAAATCGGCGAAAGCGATGACGCCATTGTCGGTTCTTCTGTCACGCGTATTGAGCTGCGTATAGGCGAAACTCCCGCCAAAGGTCAACGTGTGTTTGCCCGTGGTCCAAATGGCATTCGCTGAAGGCATGAAACGGTTTTGGAAAGCGCCAGTGAAAGCGCTCTGGGAGTTGGCGCCACTCCCGATATTCGTGCCGGCGTTGGTAACAAAGTTTACGTTGTAAGGCGCCTCGTTACCGAAGTTGTCGACAATCGAGATGCCAGGAAAAAATGTGGAGCCGAAGGTGTTCATGCTCGCTTCCGATGCTGGTAAGCCGGTCAGGTTTTGCACGTACGTGCTCAACTGCTGCGGCGTAAAAGGCTGCCCGATGGTGCTGTAAACTTTTTCGCGAATAAATCCAAAAACCTCCACCACGCTCAGATTAGGCTTCAGGGTTTGCGTGTTGGTGATCGAAAACACCTGGCTTCCGGCGTCGAGATGCTGCGGGAAACCTGGAGACCCGGAATAGGCATAAGGCGCCAGGCTGGGATCGTGCTGGTAGTAATACTTGAGCGCCAGCGTATCCTTCGAATTCACAACGTAGTCCAGGTTCGAAACCGCCTGATCGGCGGTGAAATAGGCGGTCCCTACCGTGAAGGTATTCTCAGGAAAGTTGATGGTGGGAACGAAGCTGCCGGCGGAAGGAATTAGAGGCTGCCCGTTCGGAAGCTTGTAATTGAGCAGACCGAAGGCGATTGGATTGATATCGCCGGGAGCCGTGCCAACGACAGGTAGAACCGCGGCGGAATCGGGAAAATTTCCATTTATGAGCGCCGCCAGCGCCGCCGGACTGCGATCGTCGGTCAGTCCCGGGGGCACCGCGTTGCGAGAGCTGCCAATCTCCTGGTCGGAGTTGTGGATATGCTGGTAGCTGAGGAAGCCGAAGAGTTTGTTTTTGATGATGGGCCCGCCGAAAGTGCCGCCGGCGCTGTAGCGATGCTGCTCGGGCACTTTCTCGCTTGCGGGAATGTTGGGATCCGCGTTGTAGAAAAAGGGCGCGGCGCCGAGAAAGTCAGTTCCCCGGTGAACGTACGCGCTGCCATGATAGTTGTTGGTGCCCGAGGCGGTGCTCATATCGATGTGCGCCCCGCTCGTCGCGCCTTGCTGCGCGTCATACATCGAGGTATTTACGCGAAACTCTTCAATAGTCTCCGCAGGCGGTGTGGGCAGTGCCTGGCCGATGGCCAGATAGGGCGATGCGGTCGTCTGGAGTGGTGATGCCGACGTGCTCGAAAGGCTGGCCGCACCGCCAAGGCCGGTATTGTTCACCACGCGCGCCGACGCTACGGAGCTTGTGCTCTTGCCGTTAAAGAGGTTGCTGGCATCCACGCCATTCAACTGGAACGTGTTGCTGGTATCGCGCTGACCGTTGGCCCAAATAGGTTGGTTGCCCAGGCCGGTGTTGACCCCCGAGCCCGCGGCGAGCTCGGCGTTTACTCCGGGAGAAAGAATCGCGAGACCCGTAAAGCTGCCCGTCGGCAATGGGACGGATTCGATCTGGTCCTTCTCCAGAATGTAGCCGTTGGTGGTATCCACCGAGTTCATCAGCGGCGTGGCCTCGACGGTCACTGTGGAGCCGACTTCGCCCACCTTCAGCGTAGCGTTCACGGTTACCGTGCGGTCCCCCTGCACGGTAATCGAAGGTATCTTTTGCGTTTGAAATCCATCATGACCAAACGTCAGGGTGTACGTGCCGATCGGTAAGTTCACGAAGTCATAGGCGCCGCCTTCGTTGCTCTTTTGCGTGCGCGTCAGCGTGGTCTGATCATTGACGATAGTGACATTCGTATCGGGAAGGACGCCGCCCGAACTGTCGGTCACTGTCCCGGTGATGCCACCGAGAGTCTGCTGAGCTCGAACAAGAGGCGCGGAAGCGAAGAACATGAGGAGGAATAAAGCGAAGACGAAAGCGGAAAGGCTGATTCTTTTGCACATTCAGGAAAACCCCCTCCAATTGTGAAAATGCACGGAACCCACATCCCCATGCCAGGCCGGTTGAAGCACTGTTGTCTTGAAGCTCGATGCTGTCCAGGCCGCTTTGCACGGTCTGTCGTCGAATAATTGCAGCACGCTATCCCGAACTCGCTGGGAATCGAAACGAATTCTTTGACTCGCGCAAATCGTTTTTTTCAATTTCTACGTTGAGAGAGGAGGAAGAAACCAGGAACAAAGCTAAGTGGGTGCACCACAGCGCCTTTGTAGGGGCGGGGCTAGCCCCGCCCGGCTGTCAGCTAGGCAAAGCTGTCAGCCGCTATTCGCACTCGTTAAAAAAGCGTTCGTGTTGGCAATACGCTCTTTGCGACAGCCGCGCTCACGGTAAACATCGGTTCGTTCACAACTTGGCTGAGCCGGAGGTGCATCGCCACGCTACACAGCAGATACGCATGCACATCGCTAAAACCCCAGCGCGCTACCAGCAGATCGATCATGCGCGAAGTTGCGGCTCTGGCCGCGGCGACCGCGTCGGTAGCGGATTCCACCACGATCCACGCCTCGCCCAGCCCGTCCTGCGCCCGGGTCGCTGGCGACTCAATCAGTGGCCCGGCCAGCGCTCGCTTCTTGTGTAAACCAAACCGCAGCGTCACATCCGCAGGACACTCGATCCCATTGATGCAGACCTCGCCGTCGCCCTGCGCAGCATGCGCATCCCCAGCCGAAAACAGCGCGCCTCGGTTCAGCACCGGCAAATACAGCGTCGCCCCGCTGCACAACTGCCGCACATCCATGTTGCCGCCAAAATTTCCAGGAGGCCGCGTGCGAAATTCCCCATCCTCCGCCTGCGCCACACCCATGACTCCGCAAAACGGCCGCAGCGGCACAACCGCAGGCGCCAGCGACCTGCTCACCTGCTCCTCAAGCTTCCAGTGAAATAAATACGGCCCGGAAAATCGCTCCTTTAAGAATCCCAGCCCCGCAATCACGCTCGACCATCCCCAGCCTTTGTGCGCCACTTCCAACACCTCAATCTGCAGCGCGTCGCCCGGCTCTGCGCCCTCGACAAAAATCGGCCCGGTCAGCGCGTGGATTCGCCCACGATCGATCTCCAGAAATTCCGCCACCCTCATTCCCGGCCGGACCTGCGCACCGCTGGAATCGACGCACTCCATGTGCACCGTGTCGCCCGGCGCGATGGCGATCCGCGGAGACAACGCCCGATTCCACCGGGAGTGCGTCGGCTCCGCGCTCAGAATGTGCTCGGCCATCGCCGCTTCTCGATCTCCACCATCATCTGCACTTCCACCAAGGCATTCCGCGGCAAAGCCGATACCCCAATCGCCGCCCGCACATGCCGCCCCGTTTCGCCGAACACCTGTACCAGCAAATCCGAAGCCCCATTGATGACCGCCGGCGAATCCGCAAATCCCGCAACTGCGTTCACATATCCGTTCACTCCGACCACGCCCTTCACGGCCTCCAACGATCCCAGGTGCCGCTTCAACACTGCCAAATGTGTCAAGGCGCACGCCCGCGCAGCCGCGTAACCTTCCTCAATCGTCCGCCCCGCTCCCACTGTTCCCGTAATCACACCTTCAGGCCCAGTCGAAATTACGCCCGACAAATACACCATCTGCCCAACAGTTTTCGCCGGAATAAAGTTTCCGCCAGGCGAAGGCAGCGCCGGCATAACAATCCCAAGCTTCGCAAGCCGCGCCTCGATGTCCGCCGCCATAGTTTTCTCCTAAACAATAACGCGCCACTTTCACCCAAAAAATAACGCGCCACTCTAACACGTCGGCGCAATCACGCGAGCCACCACCGACTTTTTCTTTGCGCCAATTTGGACGTGCGCTAGCATGTACCATGCAAAATCAATCGAAGCAGCCCCAAGCCGCCGTTGTAGCGGCCGCTTTCGGAAGCGGGCGCTTCTCCCAGCCTACCGTCGCCCTAATCGTTTTCCTGATCGCGAGTCTGAGTCTTTTCGTAGTCCAATCATCCCGGGCCCAATCACCCGCCGCCAAACTTCACGCCAACCGCACCTCGCCGTTAGACTTGGAACTAGGCGGTGATCTGGCAAACCTGCCCCCAAACTCTACGCGTTACATCACCCGCGAAGATCTGCTTGCCCTGCCTCAAGTAAATTTCACGGTAGTGCATGACGCGAATTTCACCGGCCCGACTCCGGTGAGCGGAATCTCGCTCGAAGAACTGGTCCGCCGGTTCGCCGCGGCGCCTGACTCCGCTCTAACACTAGCCATCTGCGAAGATAAATATCTCGCGACCTATCCGCACGCCTACATCGCCGCGCATCATCCAGTTCTTGTTCTTAAAATTAACGGCCAGCCTCCGAGCGGTTGGCCCAGAGACTCCGAAGGCCGCAACCTCGACATTGGCCCATACTTAATCTCGCATCCCAATTTCACTCCCAGTTTCAAAATCCTCTCGCATTCCGATGAACCGCAAATTCCCTGGGGCGTAGTACGCTTGGAATTCCGCGACGAAAACGCCGTCTTCGCCGCGATCGCCGCTCGCGGACCGCAATCTCAGGATCAACAAGTCCAAGCTGGCTATCGAATCGCACAACAAAAATGCTTCCACTGTCACAACATGGGCAGCGAAGGCGGACAAAAAGCCGGCCGCCCTTGGCTCGTTCTCTCCGCGTGGGCCACGGCCTCACCAAGTTATTTCGCCGCCTACGTGCGCAATCCAAAAGAAAAAAACCCCAACGCGCAAATGCCCAGTCTCCCCGAGTACGACGACGCCACTCTCCGCGCGCTAATCGCCTACTTCCAAACCTTCACCATGCGAGAAAAACCATGACCCTCCGCGCCGGCAAAACCGCTCTCGTTTTTGCCGTAGCTCTCTTCTATTCCCTGATCGTTTTCAGCAACATCACTGACTACGACTCCAACTACCAATTCATCCGCCACGTCCTGATGATGGACTCCACCTTCCCCAACAATCACGGAATGTGGCGAGCAATTAATTCCCCAACTGTGCATACCGTCTTCTACATCACAATCATCTTGTGGGAGTCGATCACGATGCTTCTCTGCTGGTGGGGAGCCATTCGCCTGGCGCGCGCCGCAGCGACAACCGCTGCCGCATTCAATCAAGCCAAGCGCACAGCAATCATCGCCCTAACCATCAGCCTGCTGATGTGGCTAGTAGCTTTCCTGACGGTAGGCGCCGAGTGGTTCCTGATGTGGCAATCGAAAACGTGGAACGGCCAGGAAGCCGCCTTCCGCATGTTTACGGTAGTCGGCATCATCCTGATCTTCCTAGCCCTGCCAGACACCGACCAGCAACCTTAACCAGTGGCAGCACCACCATTCCTGAACCAGTGGCACAGCCATTCCTGGCTGTGAGCCGTTGTACGGGCGCAGCATCGCCGCGCCCCAGCTGGCCCACGTCGGCGCAGTCATTGCCGATCGCTGTTCGGAATTTGTAGCGGCCGCTTTCCGAAGCGGGCGCTTTTCTCTCAACCTACCGCGTAGTCTTGACGCCCCCCGCACCCATCAAACCCTCCGGCAAACCGAACGCATACAGCACGTCTTGAACAGGCACAATCAAATACTGCCGCCCATCAATCTGATAGGTCATAGGCGAAGCCACAACATTACCCCCAGCATTCAAGTGCCACAAAATTTTCCCAGTCGCCGGATCAAGCGCCAAAATGTTCCCCGATGTATCCCCGGTGAACAGCACATGCCCCGCCGTAGTCAGAATCCCCGCGACTCCCTCGCCCTCGCCGAGCTCATGGTTCCAAACCACTTTGCCCGTCTTGTAGTCCAAAGCCCGCAAGGTAGTATTCGACCAAAGGTTCCGATCCCGCCCGCCCCAGCCTTCCGTCTTCCCCTCCGCAATCTTGTAAAAAATGGCAAATATCCGCCGCGCCATCACGTAAAACAAATTCGTCTGCGGATCAAAACTAGGCGCCATCCAGTTGGTAGCCCCGTCCGAGCCAGGTTCCACCAGCGCCCCATCTGGACTCGGGTTCGCCGAAGGCTTCGCAATCGGTCGCCCGCGCGAATCCACTCCGGAAGCCCAAGTCTGGTCAATGAACGCCGCAGTCACCAGGTGCTCGCCATTCGTGCGATCCAGCAAAAAGAAAAACCCATTGCGGCTCGCCTGCCCCAAAAGTTTCCGCGGCTTGCCCTTAAACTCCGCGTCAAACAGGATCGGAGTCTGCACCGCGTCCCAGTCGTGCACATCGTGCGGCGATGGCTGAAAAGCCCACACGAGTTTTCCCGTATCCGGATTAAGCGCCACAATCGAGCAGGTATATAAATTGTCCCCAGGCCGGCTATCCCCAACGAGCACGGGATTCGGATTCCCCGTCCCCCAATAAAGTAAATTAAGCGCAGGATCGTAAGTCCCCGTCATCCAGGTCATGCCGCCGCCGTGCAGCAACGCGTCTCCATCCTTCGGCCACGTTTCCGAACCAGGCTGCCCCGGATCAGGCTCGGTATACCAATGCCATTGCACCGCCCCCGTTTCCGGATCGACCGAAGTTAAAACTCCCCGAATGTCAGTGGAATCCCCCGACACACCCGCAATCACGTGGTCGCGTATAACCAGCGGCGCCATCGTCGCGAAATACCCAAGCTTCGCGTCCGCGAGCACGATATCCCAGTGAACGGTGCCATCCTTGGCGTCCAGACAAATCAAATGCGCGTCCGGCGTCGTGAAGTACAGCCAATTCTTGTACATCGCCAAGCCTCGATGCCCAATATGACCCCCTTCCGATTTTCGTTCGTAATGCCAAATCTGCCGGCCGAACTTCGCATCCACCGCCCAAACATTGTCAGGCTCCGTGAAGTACAGAATATTGTTCACCACCAGTGGCGTAGACTTGATCGCGACCCCGCGCGTCCGAAAAATCCAAGAGACAGTAAGCGACCCGACATTTCCAGCATTGATCTGATCAAGCGTGCTATACCGCCGCCCCGAATAGTCCCCGTTGTAAGTAGGCCAGGTGTCCGTCGCAGACCGAAGCAAAGCCGCCGGATCAAGCCCCTGCCCAGCGGCGATCATCGAACCCAGCGTCACCGCCAAGACCACCAACCCCACCCGAATCAATCCACCAAGACACCCATCCATTCCGACTCCCCTCAACGACCCTGTAGGGGCGGGGCTTGCCCCGCCCGGCGTCAACCCCGCCGCAACGCATCCGCCGCCCACGATCTGCCTTCCCCTCATTTCAAACTCTGCAAATAGGCAAACAAATTGTGGATATCCTCCTGCGTCAGCTTCTCCAACAATTCCCGATGCGCCGCCAGCCGATCCTTAACCTCCACCTTCACACGCTCTCGAGCAAACGCGCGATACCAACCCGACGAATCGCGCAGCGCCACGACAAAATCATCAATATGCTCCAAAGGCCCCTCTACCTTCTCACCCGATGGCAGAGTTACCACCACACTCTTGAAGTGCCCCTCCGGATAAAGCATGTGCGTCTCCAGGTCGAGCGCCGAATGCTTAGCAACGGCCGCAGCCATATCCCCTGCCGGCGAATGACAACCGCTGCACCCGCCAGCACCATTGAAATAACTCTTCCCAGCCTCCGCATTTCCAGTCAGGAGTCTCTCCACAGAATATCCCTCGGGAACCTCCGACGACGCCATACCTTGGGCAGCTCGCACATGCAAAAAAGCCGCAATATCCGCCACCTGTTCATCACTCAACGGGAAGCCGGGCATCCCTTTGTCCGGCCGCCCCTGATGAATCACCGGACCGATCAGATCGCCCTTGACGTCATGGGCCACAAGCGCCGACCGCATCAAATCCGGCCCGCGCGCGCCGGTAGCATCCGCCCCATGACAAAATCCGCACGACTCCACAAACTGTTTGCGCCCCCTCTCCACTGCCGGGTCCGCAGCAAGAGCCGCAGCTTTCTCCTGACGCGAAACACGCTTAACCGGAGGCGGCGGCTCCTGTGACCCCGCGCCCGGCACGCCCATAGCTGCCATGCCAACCAGAACTCCGACCCCGAACAGAATCATGCGCAATCGCGCCATACCCTCACTCCAAACCCATTCACTCCCACGATCGATCCATCCAAACCACGGCGTCGCATTATACCGACATCTCGCAGCAACCGCCCACGATTGCACGCGCCTTCATCCAAGCAGTACATCAAATCTGTTATCGTGACGGTGCTTCAGAGGTGCGCGTTTTGCAAGACCAACTGCTGGCTACACTCCGCGAACAACTGGTCGCCATCGTCTCCGGAACGATTTTTGTGTTCATCGGATTTGCGAGTTGTCTATTCGCCGCCATCCGCCGCCGCAGCGGCCTGCGCATCTTTCTTTGGCTGGGAGTCTGGAGTGCCTTGTACGGCGCCCTCCTGCTGATTGAATCTTCTAGTGTGGCGGCCGCTGTGCCGCACTGGATTCAGATCGGCATTCCCTTTCTGCGGACGTCCATCACGTACTTACTTCTTCCCGTCATTGCGCTTGTGTGGTTTGAGCTAAGCGTCGGAATAATGAAGCTGTTCATTCAGGTCGTAATCGCCATCGGTCTGGTCATGGCCGTCGCCGGAATAGGATTTTTCGTCGCGACCGGCTCGTCCGACAAGCTGATTCTCTACAACAATGTCGTCGCAGCCGCCGCCCTCACTGTCTTGCTCGTCGTCGTCGCGGTTCCAGGACTCTCCCGCAAGCTGCTGATTCTCCCCAATCGCGCCGTTGTCGTCGGCGGCACGCTGGTCTTCGCCATTGAGGCTCTGTATTACAGCCTGTCTTTCCTTCTTCACTACCGGACCTGGCGCATCACCGGCTCGCTGGGATTGGCCGTTCTCCTCTTCTCGTTTGGATATGTCGCGGTGCAAATCGCCCTGGCCAGTGAACGCCGCCTGGTTTCCATCGAAGGCGAACTCTCGATTGCCCGGGAGATTCAAGCCTCGATTCTTCCTGCCGACAATCCCGAACTGAAAAATCTGCATGTCGCCTCCCTTTATCGTCCAATGACCGACATCGCCGGCGATTTCTACGATTTCATTCCTGTCGATCCGAATCGCACCGGCTTCCTCGTGGCCGACGTCACCGGGCACGGTGTTCCCGCCGCGCTCATCGCTTCCATGATTAAGGTAGCCATGCAATCGGTCCTGCCGAGCGCACACGATCCACAAGAGGTCTTGCGCGAATTGAACCGCATTCTCTGCGTGCAACTTCGCACCCGGCTTGTCTCCGCTGCTTATCTTTGGCTCGACACGGAAAATCGCATCGCGCTCTATTCCGCCGCAGGACATCCTCCGCTCGTGCTCTGGCGCGCAGGCCAGTTGGAGCGCATCGAAAGCAACGGCCTGTTGCTCGGCATATTCCCGGATTCCGACTACCCGCTGCACAAAATGCCTATTCGCCCCGGTGACCGCCTGTTGCTTTACACCGACGGAGTAAGCGAGCCCGAGAATGCCAACCGTGATCCGTTCGGCGACAACAGGCTCGAACAAGTCGTGCGCGAGAATCAGTCGCGCCCGCCCGCCGAGTTTCTAGATCACATCTTCTCCGCGATCCACGACTGGCAACCGCCCTCCACGCCCCAACATGACGACATCACCATGGTCGCCATCGACGTCGTCTAGCCAAAAGAGCGCAGCGATTCAGGGGGTCGGAGCTTTAGCTCCGACATTCAAAGGCAAGCAAGATCGGGCTTTAGCCCCTGGGGAATTGTTTTTCTCTGTTCCGACCATTTCCGAAATGCGTCCACACAGCCGAATCATCTACGCCGCAGTGTACGCTGAAGGTACATGGTGGGTCAGTTTCCGGTAATCCAACTACTCGGGAGGGAGGTCGCTCTTTCGGAGAATTCCAGCAAGACTTTTCGTTGTCCCGACTCACCATCGGCTAGGCGTACTGCCTCTTGGAAATCCTTTAGTGAATACCGCACAACCGCTGGTGGCGTGAGTGCTCCATTCGACAACATGGTGAGGAGATCGCTCGTTGCTGCCCGAACTTCGGCCAGCGGCTGGGAAGGCACCCAACGCGGAAGCCACCACCCGCGAACCGTCGCTGTCGAATAAATCAAACGCGGAGCGAAAAGCGGCATTATGAATTTCGCAGGATCCGTCTGCCGATGACTGGAAAGGGCTCCATACACAAGCATGGCTCCGGCGGGAGCGAGGTTGCGGGCAATCTCGGCGCCAAGTTCTCCGGCAACGCAGTCAATCGCTCGTTCGACACCCTTGCGCGCGGTCAATTCCTGCAGGCGTGCCCTCAGATCCTCGTCGGCTGTGCAGATCACCTCATCGCCTCCGAGGTTGCGCACGATTGTTTCCTGCTCGCGCCGCCGGATGACGTTGATTGTCTTGAATCGATACTGCTGGGCCAATTGAAGCACCAACTTCCCGACGCTGGATGTAGCCGCCGTTTGTAGGAGCCAGTCGCCCTCGTTGAGATTGTGACTTGATCTCGTCAATGCCCACGCAGTCAAGGGATTCGTGTAGGAAGTGGCGGCGGCCGGATCGTCCAGGCCGTCGGGAACGGGCACGAGTCTGTCCGCTGGGCACACGATCTGCTCGCGCCATGTGTTCCACGCGTGAACGAAAACTACTCGAGTTCCAACAATCGGACCTTGCGCGCCCGGACCTACAGCCTCCACAATCCCCACGCCTTCAGCGCCCGGGCTGGCTGGCAATTCCGGTTGATAGCCATAGCGCCCGCGAACCATGTGCAGATCCGATGGGTTGATCGGGCTTAGCAGCACTCGGACGAGTGCTTCGCCAGGGGCTAAAGGCGGAGTAGGGATCTCTATGAGTTTTAATACGCTTGTCGGTTCACCGGTCTCGCGAAAGATCAATGCTTTCATCTATACCACCTTGGTCTTTAGGCGAAGGCTGAATCGGGGCCGGGTGTTCTACGACTTCGGGAACAACAATCGGAGCTAGTGATGATGAAACCTATAAAACACGAAACGGAAGTCACGAACGCTCATTGGTGGAGATATGCTGTCACGGCTCGATTCAGATTGCCAGGTCCTGATTGACGCGGAAACCGGAAATTGACCCACCACGAGTCCGCATGTCGCGTTGCCTACACCAATGTGCTGGAGTAAACTCCCGGCAAGTGCCGGATACTTCTTCAATCGTCGGTCGCACCATCGATCATTACACCGTCCTCGAAAAAGTTGGCGGCGGCGGTATGGGCGTAGTCTACAAAGCCGAGGACGCGCGGCTCGGCCGTTATGTAGCGCTGAAATTCCTTCCCGAGGATATCTCTCACGACCCGCAGGCGATCGACCGCTTCCGCCGCGAAGCGCGCACTGCATCCTCACTGAATCATCCGAACATCTGCACCATTTACGACATCGGAGAATTCGAAGGGCGCCCGTTTATCGTGATGGAGCTGCTCGAGGGCCAGACACTGAAGCATCGCATCGCCAAAAAGTCCGTCCCCACAGCCGAACTCCTGGACATCGCCATTCAGATTGCCGATGGTCTCGAAGCCGCCCACGCCAAGGGCATCGTCCACCGCGACATCAAGCCCCCTAATATTTTCCTGGTCGATCACGGTCCCGCGAAGATTCTGGACTTCGGCCTGGCGAAACTCACCGCGTATCGGCAGCCCGCGACCAATTCGGTAAGCGAATCCTCCATCCCTACGCAAATGCATTTCCTGGACAACGACATGGTGACCACCCCGGGCACTTCCATGGGCACGGTCGCTTACATGTCCCCGGAACAAGCGCGCGGCGAAGAATTGGACGCTCGTACCGATTTGTTTTCGCTCGGCGTCGTGCTCTATGAAATGGCCACCGGCGTCCCTCCTTTTTCAGGCCCGGTTCCCGCTTTGATCTTCGACAGCATTCTTCATTCCTCTCCGACTGCCGCGACGAAAATAAATCCGCGATTGCCCCCAGGCCTGGAAAATATCCTGGCCAAGGCGTTGGAGAAAGATACCGACCTCCGTTACCAGACCGCCGGGGAACTTCGCTCGGACTTGAAGCGCTTGAGGCGCGATACGGACCCCGGTCGTTCCGGAGCAATCGATTTTGTCCCGCCTGCGCTTCAAAAAGCTCACCAAACCCGCCCACACTGGCGATGGCGCTCCTGGGCTGCAATCGCCGCCGGCGTTTTCATCGCCATCGCCGCGATTCTGGGCTTGGTTCTAACGCGTCCGGTGACACCACCGCGCATCCTGCGAACCGACCAGCTCACCAACACGAATCTACCCAAGTCCGACGTCGTTACCGACGGCTCGCGTCTCTATTTCATCGAAGGCCAATCGCACCTTTCACAAACCTCGGTGACCGGTGGCGAGACTTTCCCCATCGCCACCACACTGGAAGACACCGGCTTTGCCAACGTTTTCGATATTTCGCCAGACCTGTCGGTGCTCCTGATGAACACTGCTTTTGGGACCTCTCTCGACGGCCCTCTTTGGACCGTCCCGGTTCTTGGTGGTACGCACCGTCGATTGGGCAATCTTGAAGGCCATGGCGGAGCGTGGTCGCCCGACGGCAAAAACATTGCTTTTTGCAAGGGGAACGACATATTCCTGGCGAACAGCGATGCCAGTGGTCCACGGCGGTTGTTGACTGCAACGGGAACGCCTAGCTATCTCCGCTGGTCGCCCGACGGCTCGATTTTGCGTTTCACCGTAAGCGATCCTCAGACCAATCTTCGTTCCATCTGGCAGGCTTCCGCGAACGGCAGCAACCTTCATCCCCTGCTTAAGGATTGGAACCCCACACCCAACGAATGCTGCGGGAACTGGACCCCCGACGGAAAATATTTTGTCTTCCAGGCGCTCCGCGATGGAACCACAAACCTCTGGGCTATTCATGAGCGCGGCGGCCTGTTTCTCGCAACCCCGCAGGCACCCACGCAGCTAACAACCGGACCAATGAACGTAGGCACTCCGGTTCCGAGCCGCGATGGCAAGAAGCTCTTTGTCCAAGGCTGGCAGCCCAGAGGAGAATTGGTACGCCACGATCCGAAATCGGGACAATTCGTGCCGTACCTCGGGGGAATCTCGGCGATGGGCCTGGATTTCTCGCGTGACGGTCAATGGGTCGCCTACAACGACGGCACCGACGGCACCATGTGGCGAAGTAAGGTGGACGGAAGTCAAAAACTTCAACTGGTCTCCCCGCCCATGGCGGCCTATCTGCCTCGCTGGTCTCCGGACGGCAAGCATCTCGCTTTCTTTGGCCATCCACCCGGCGAACCCTTCCAGATCTACGAGATTGCTGCCGAAGGGGGCGCACCCGAGCTGCTCTATCGTGGCAACACTAACCTCGCCGACCCGGTTTGGTCACCCGATGGAAAATCGCTGGCCCTCGGCGAGAACTCGCTGAACAATCAGGGGTCAGCGATCTACGTCCTCGATCTGAAAACGCGCGCGGCTACAAAGGTGGCGGGGTCCGATGGACTGTATTCTCCCCGCTGGTCACCCGACGGACGCTACATCGCTGCGATTCCACTGGATTCCCTCAAACTCATGCTTTTTGATCTCACCACCCAGAAATGGACGGAACTCGCCAAGATTTTCGCGGCCTATCCGACATGGTCTCGCGACTCGCGCTATTTGTACTTCGACGGCAATGAGGGCTACTACCGCGTGCAGGTCCCCAGCGGCAAATTGGAGCGCCTCTTCAGCCTGGAAGGGTTTCGAGCGGCCGGAGGAGCCTTCGGAAACTGGAGCGGCCTCGGCCCCGACGAATCCCCACTGCTGGTCCGCGATGCCAGCATCCAGGAGCTCTATGCCCTCGATTGGGAAGCGCCATAGTCGGGTCTGCGCTCACGCTTGCCTTGTCCCACGCTATTTGGAGCTGAACCTCGTCGCGAGCAATCGCCAAAGTGTCCAAAAGACGCCGTTTTGGTTGCCGAGCCGGATCGAGGGACGGGGTGAACCCCGCCCCTACAAAGGCAGGAGGTCTTATTGGGCTTTTTGATCGCTGGCGGTTTGTTCTGGTTCGTCTTCGACCTTTTGCCAGGTGGAATCGGGGTTGTATTCCTTCATGGATTTGGCGAGAGACTCGGTCTTCTTGCCGAGATCCTTCTGATAGACCACGCCATCCTGATCAACTATGAAGGTGGTCACGCCGGATGACTTGTATTCCGCGGGATACGCCACCAAGGCAAACCCGTCGGTCATTTTGCCGTCCACGACGTAACTCTTGGCGCCGCCCGGGGCATCTTTGCCCTGGCGCGTGAGGATCCGAAAATAGTATCCGCGGAACGGAGTCGGAGCATTGCCCTGGGTCTTGTGATCGCCATCCACGATAGCCGCGGCTACCGCTGGTCCGATGGGGCTCTGGGGCTCGCCACCAGCAGCTTTCCAGTAAAGACCGTTGCGCTGTCCTTCATCGCTGACGGCCTTCTGGGCGTATTCGGGGTGCTGAGCGGAGCGGTATTCCTTTTCGGCGGCCACGAACACCTGGCAAACGCGAATGGTCGATATCTCATTGCGGCCAACTCGCCGGAACAAGATTTCTTTCTTACTGGCCTCGGTATCGAAATACCAGGTATTCCCGTTGTTCATGAGCGGTATCGGCGTAGGCCAATTGTGTGCACCGACATACAAGGTAGTGGTTCCATCCGGTTCCTTCACCAGGCGGTGCATTTCGTGATAGCGCTGCACGAAATTAGCGCGGCTCTGCGCGTCTTCGGCTTCGTCTCCCGACGAAACAATTTGCTTTCCCGCTGGTCCGAGGATTTCCAGCAGCGCTTTTTCGTCGTTATTCTGCGTGGCGGCGACGAGCGCGTTGCTGGCCTCTTCCGCGGATGAAAATGTTTTCTGCCCCTTTTGCTGCGCCATCGACACCACGGGAAAGCACGCTGCCAAAAGGACGGCGGCCGCGGCTAATTTAGCAAGATTGGCCCAAGCAAATTCGCCGAAGTTCAAATCCGTCCGCTGCATATGGCTTTCTCCATTCTCTATTTTTCGCTATGAGTCCACGGAGCCAAAAGACTGTTTCAATTAATGATGCCGGCCGCCGCCGCCCCCACCGCCACCATGAGGCGCTCCGCCACCGCCACGCGCGCCACCGAAACTGGTACTTCCGCGTGAAGAATAACTCCTGGTCTCACCGCCATGGTCGTAATTGCTGAAGGCGCCGGAGCGAGTGCCCGTCTGGCCATGGGGTTCCGCGTAACCCCGAGCGGCGCGGTTGTCTCCTTCAAAGGGCCGACTGGTTCCGCCGGGACGGTTATAGACTCCGGTGCGACCAGCGTTGGGAGGCCTGTTCCCCGTGTAGGTGCGGCCGCCGGGTCCGCCGCGGCCACCGTTGTAACCGGTCCGCGCGCCTCCCCGGTAGTAGGTGTTCCGGTTGTAAAACGTTCTGCTGGTCGAGTAATACCTGTTGTGGTTATAAATTGAGTAGTGGTTGTGCCAATCGAAGCCCCAACGACCCCAACCCCAGCCATAGCCACCGAAGAAGCCAATTCCGAATCCGACTCCAAACGACAAGTACGGGCCGCCATACCAGATCCCGGGGTACGGATACCATCCCGGCCAAGGCCCAATGGGACCACCGTAAACCACCCACGGATTATATGCGGGGACATAAACGACCTGAGGGTCGGCAGGCTGAATGATGACGGTCGAGCCTTGTGTGGTCACGGTCTGCTGCGGCGTGGTCTTAAGATTGCCTGCTTGTTGCGCTCGCTGGCGCATCACCTGGACGGCGTCCATCACATCCGGTTGCTGGTTGTAGTAGGCGTCGCCTAGAGACGAAGTCCAGGACAGATTCTTGTCCATATTTCCAAGGACTGATGGAAAGGCGGTGAGCGCTTTGACACTCGGGTCCCAGGGTTGTTGATCAACAGCTTGAGCCAACGCGTCGCCTTTTAGATCAGGATGCGCTTGCACCCATCGGTCGGCCTCCACCACCTGCTCGGGAAACGTGGCGGCAGCCAGGACCTGCGCGACGAGTGAATCCGGGTACAGCGCAATCGGCGCTACCAACTGCTGGATTTGTTCCGGAGTCTGCGTGACGTATGGCGCTGGGGCTTGCCCATTCTGCGGAGGCGCCTGCTCCGTGGCCTGCGCCGGAGATTGCGGGTCCTGTTGATAGGCCGGAAGGTCCTGCGGCCAAGTCGCGACCAGAAGAGCCGACGACAAGAGCGAAACCAACAGCGGCTTGCGCAGATGGAGCCCTGCCGATGCTCTGACATGTCCGAAAATGTTCACGTTGTCGAACCTCCTCTACAGCCTTGCTCGGTCTAGCTTTTCCGGTCATTCGCAGGTTGTTCGCAGGTCGGGTCTAAAGACCCGCCACTACGTCCCGGTTTACGCCCACCCCTACAGTATTAGAGGCGAAGCGGCCAGGATATGGGTGCAGATAAATTGTTTCAGCGCAAGATTGGTCAATTTTATGGGGATAGCGTTCATGGGGATACAGTGGAGGACGATGAGGCTGTTCTGTTTGGGGAATATGCAGCCCCGGGGACCCCCCCACCCTTTTTGCGCAAGGATTTGATTCTAAAGAGTTTGCGCTTAGGAACGGCGCAATGATTTGATTCTATAGGGTTTAGTGACTCCTCAAAACGGAGTTGGCAAACATTCTGCCGTCGGACACCATGGCTTCTGTTAACTAAGAGGTATTATAGTAAATTTCCATCATCAAATGTTTTATTACTGCTATTGGTAATTGCCCTTCGACTCGACGACTAGCCTTCTGCCAGCGCTTGGCTTCTCGCGCGTGTGTCGAAAAAGAACCAGGCCAGCCCGACGGCGAGATATGCAATATAGATGTACGGTAATTTTCCGTAGGGGCCTTCGGGCACGGGATACAGATTGCCGATCAGGGCGAACAGCATTGCGGCGCAAGCGAGCCAGGCAACCGCATGTGCGCCGATGCTGGACGCACCGCGTTCCCGCAGGTATTTCGGAAGCGCGAAGGAAACCAGGGCGTAGGTCACGATGAAGCCGTAGGTGGCCAGAGAACCGAGCCAGCCGTAAACATCCAAGCCGCTTGCGCCACGGATCGCGAGAACCGCGACGGGCGCGACGGCGGCAATTCCGGTGACAAGAATCGCGCGGCCCGGGGTCTCGTGCCTGGCATGGGTGGCTTTCAGTGAGCCGTGCGCCAGGCCGTGGTGTGACATCAAGAGCAAGACTCGTGCGGCAGCCGTAATGCAAGCCAAGGTGCCCGCAAAGAGGCTCACCAGCGCGCCGATATCGATCAGCAGACCGAGGATGGGGGCGCCACCCACGCCGGCCAACACGCGCATGGGCGCCTGGCTGGTGCCGAGGTCCTGGCCGACGCTGCGAAAGCCGAGCACTTCGGCGTACGCGCAGACAATAAAGATAGCGCCGGATAAGATCGCGCTCTGGATTACGGCGCGGGGGATGGTGTGCAGGGGATTGCGGGCCTCCGATCCGAGCGTGGTAGCGCTTTCGAATCCGACGAAACTGAACAGCGCCAGTACCAAGCCCAAACGCAACCCGCTCCCGGTCATCCCGGTCAAACGCAGCTGGCTCCCATCCCAATGTGGGCCGTGGCGCCACAACACCAGGATCACCAAAATCAAAATCAGGGTGACCGACAGGGCTTCGATCCAAAGCATCAGGCGGGCGGAAATTTTGACGTCGCGCCAGGCGATGGCCATGGAGACCAGGGTGACAATGATCGCAAGCAGCGCGGCCGAAGTGCCGTGTCCGGTGGCATCGCGGAGCAACAAATTCGCATAGTGATAGAACCCGCCGATGACGCTTGATCCGGTGGCCACATAGGCCAGCAGCAAACTCCATGCGGCGAGGGCGCTTAGCCAGCGGGGCAGGGTCATCGATACGTAAGTGTAGAGGGAGCCTGGGGAGGCCGAATAGCGGGCATAGCGGGCTACGCACAACGCGACCAGGAGCACGGCTGCGGTGGCGAGCACGTAGGCAAGCCAAGTACCGTTTCCGGCGAGGGCGCAGACCAGAGGGATGGTGGCGACGGGGGTGGTGGTGGGCGCCATGGTGGAAACGGATTGCGCGAGTGTCTCCATCGGCGAGAGGACGGCGTTTCGCAGGCCGTAGTCCGCAAGTTGGGTGTGCTGGGTTGCCACTTCGTCCATCACTAATCCTCTTTTGCTTTGGCGGAATATTGCGGCCAACGATACAGGCGGTGGTGGGGAGACGCAAGAGTGCGAGCGACGATGACTGATTCAATTCGCGGCATCGGTGCAGCGGAAGTTTGAATGGGGGGCCGGCGGAGTTTCGAAGGAGCGAGGCTTGTGCGGGAGCCTTGCGGATTGCACCATGGTCGCGTTGACGCCGGGCGGGGCCCTTCGGGGCTCAGGGTAAACAAGCCCCGCCCCTACAATGGGAACGACCGGCTTGCTTCCTGTGCGAGAATGTTGGCCCATGAGACGAATACTTTTCGGTGCGATTTTTTTGTTGGTTGTTGGGGCGCCCGCTTGGGGGCAAAAGCGATTGGTGCTGATCGATCAGGATGGATCTGGTCCGGGTGGATCGAACCAGATGGCGATGATGGTTTTGTTGGAGTCGCCGCAGGTGGAGGTGCTGGGTATCACGATCGTCACTGGGAACGCCTGGCGCGATGAAGAGGTGCAGCATACGTTGCGAATGCTGGAGTTGATTGGGCGGAGCGATGTTCCGGTGGCGCCTGGGGCGGTGTTTCCGCTGGTGCGCACGAAGGAAGAAATACGGATCGCCTCGGAGCTTTTTGGCAAGGTGGTTTGGCTTGGCGCTTGGGGGCTTGGGCCGATGACCCTCGCGCAAGAGAAGCAAGGCGTCATCGGAACGACGGCGAATCCGAACGCGCACGGGCCTTGGGAAGTTCCCCCCATGCCGGAAGGCGCGCCACACACGAAGCCCCTGGATGAGGACGCCGCGCACTTTTTGATCCGGCAGGTTCACGCGCACCCGCACCAGGTGACCATCTATGCCGCGGGGCCGCTGACGAACATCGCATTGGCGCTGGCGATCGATCCGCATTTCGCGGAGTTGACGAAGGGAATCGTGATCATGGGCGGCAGCTTGAATCCGCAAACCGAAGATCCGGAATTTTCCACCAGCCCGCGGCACGAATTTAACCTCTGGTTCGATCCCGAAGCGGCGCACATCACGCTTCGCGCGCATTGGCCGCGCATCGACGTGACCACCGTTGATGTGTCGATCAAGGCGCCGTTTACCCAGGAAATCGTAGACACGATCGCGAAGTCGTCGAGTCCCGCGGCGCAGTACATCGCGAAATACTCGGAGGAGCGCTACTACATGTGGGACGAACTTACCGCGCTGGCATGGATCGATCCAAGCATCATCACAAAAGAACGGCTGTTGTACATGGACGTCGATGTGAGTCACGGCCCCAGCTATGGGGACACGCTGACATGGACGGAAAAGTTGAAACCGGCGATTGACGTGCAGCAGGTGCACGCGCAAACCGACCTGGATCTGCCGAAATTCACGAGGATGTTCGTCGAGCTAATGACGTCTGGCGTGGGGCCGCATTGACGGTTTTCATTGCTGTGCGGATTGTTGGCTTGGTCCTTGCGGAATTTCGACGCCGAGTCACGCCTGGCTGAAGCCAGGCGCCTACATGGTGGCGCTGGCGCGGCACGGCGCGGATTTCTCTATTGTACCCCAGTGTACATTGTGGTTAGCTCTCTTCAGGAGAACAGGACCGGCGCGGATCCTATCCATCCACTCCTGCCCGCTGTACAGCGGCTCTGAATTCGGTTCGCTCGAATATTAGCCAAAACTAAATAACTTCGGGGACTTCGTAGGTGTGTCTTCGGACGAGTCCGTCCGTCTGACCGCTCACGCGAATCGCTTCCGCCCGCGCTCAAGGACGCAATGAAAATCTTACTTTACAACCCGGACAACGGCGTCACACGCAATTTCATGCCACATCTTTGGATGTTTCTGCTGCAGGCGTTAACGCCACCCGGCCACGAGGTGGTGCTGATCGACGGAAACGCGCGGCCGATGGACGAAGAGAGTATTGCGCGGTACGTGCGCGAAGAGGGCATCGGGCTGGTGGGAATCGGGGCGATGACGCGGATGGTCGCCAAGGCGTATCGCATGGCGGACGCGGTGCGCGCCACGGGAGTAAAGGTGGTGATGGGCGGACCGCACGTCACGGAGATGGCCGACGAGGCACTGGGGCGAGACGGCGGGTCGCGGCACGCGGATGCGGTGGCGCTTGGGGAAGCGGACCAGACGTGGCCGAAGATTGTGGAGGATGCGGCGCGCGGGCAGCTCAAGGAGGTGTACGCGCCGGTGGATGATTTCGGGCAGGAGCGCAAGCCTTCTTTGCAGCCGTATCCGGTGATTCCGTGGAATTCGATCAATCTGGATCAATTCAACCTGGTTCCCGGGATGTTCCAGCCCATGCTGAAAAAAATCGGAGCGGGCTGGGGGACGTTCAAGATCATTCCCGTGGAATCCGGCCGCGGTTGTCCGTACGGGTGCGAGTTCTGCACGGTGACAGGATTTTTTGGCGACTCGATTCGCTTTCGCACCAACAAAAGCGTCGTGGATGAATTGCTGCTGCTGAAAGCCCGTGCGAAGAGTGAGGGCGGACAGATTGCAGTGTTCTTCATCGACGACAATTTTGCAATCAACCCGAAACGCACGAAGTCTTTGCTGCGAGACATCATTGCCGCCAACGCGCAGGTGCATTGGGTGGCGCAGATCAGCGCGAATTTGCTGCGCGACGAGGAACTCGTCGATCTGATAGCGGCTGCCGGAGGAAAATGGATCTTCATTGGGATGGAATCCATCGACCCGGCAAACCTCGCGAGCGTAAACAAGGGCTTCAACAAGCCGGGTGAGTACGCGGTGGTGCTCGACCGGCTGGCGCAGCGCAACGTGTTTGCGATTACGTCGTTTATTTTTGGCATGGACAACGACGCGCCGGGGGTGGCAGACAGGACGCTGCAGGCAATTCGTACTTGGCCGGCGGGGCTGCCGATCTTTGGACTACTGACACCGTTACCGGCGACGCCGCTTTATAAGCGGCTGGAAGCGGCCGGACGGCTCACGCGCCCGAAGCACTGGCAGGAGTTCATCCCATTCGCTATGGCCCACACACCGCTGAAGATAACTGTGGAGGAGGCACACGACGAGGTCCGAATTGGGTGGGCCAAGTCGTACAGTCCAGAGGCGATCGGCAAGGCGGTGGACTCGCTGAGCCACAAACCGGTGGGTTATCGAATTAACATTCTTATTGCGCGGCTTTGTTTCCGTGGGATTTATTTCCCGTCGATGGGGCGGTTCGCGTGGTTGAAGGCAATTGCTGAGAATCGGAAGACGATTTTGAAGCTGATTCGAGAAGGCATCGAAGCCTGGCGCGGTTCGGGAACCCTGGATAGCCCGCCAGTATCGGTGGCGAACCCGCACTAACCCAAGTTATTTACTTGTAGGGGCACGACACGGTTGTGCCTCAGCTTGCCGCGACGCAAACAAGCCTGGCTCTTGTCCAGCAAATCACATCGCTTCGCATTACAGCTGCCGAATCAGCAACATCGATCGATCGTCGAATTGCGGCCCATGCCGCGAAACGCTTTCCAGCAGCGCGCGGTAAATCTCTGCGAGCGGCTCGTCGCCATGCTTGCGAAACTCCGCCTGCAGCCGCTCGATCCCAAACTCTTCACCCGCCGCATTGGCGGTCTCGTGAAAGCCGTCAGTATAGAGCGCAAATACGCTGCCACTCTCCGACTTAATCTCGGAACTCTCGAACTCACCCGAAGGAAGAATCCCCAGCGGCAGATTCGGGCATTGCACCTGGGTGACCTCATTGGTCCGAGGAGAAAAGTGCAAAATCGCGGGGTGCCCGGCCAATCCAGCACGCACACCATCTTTCGTTTTGGCGATAAAGCACAAGGTGACAAACATGTCCGGCTTCTTCAGCGGATAGAGGACTTCGTTCAGCCGCGGCGCCAGGTGCGTCGCGTCATCGCCCGAGCTTAACAGCATGCGCGCCGCGCTCTTGACCATGCCCATCACAACACCCGGAGCGACGCCATGCCCGGAAACATCGGCGACATAGGCGACCCAATTCTCCTCCGAGCCCGCGAGGTCAATCAGGTCTCCGCCAACCTGCCCGCTCGGCAATGAACAACCAAAAAACTCGAAGTTGCCGAGTCTCGCGCCAATCGCGGGAACCAGAATGTGATGGACCTCGGTCGCTAGATCGATTTCCGCCTGCACGCGGAAATAGCGGCGGCCTTCGGTAATGGTCACGAGCAGGAAGCAGAAGTAGCCCACGGCGATGCCCACCATCATGGCGATGCCATTGAGGTTCAGCCGGCTTTGCAACCTCGCAATGTCCGCCGCATCCATATGCGTCGGGTACGGAAGATTGGGAAGCGCCCGGCCCAGGAGATTAATCAAAAGCAGCTGGATAATTAAGATAGGGAAGAATGCCTTCCAGAAGTGCTGCCGCAATGCAAATCCCGCGGTCGCATACACCATCGCCACAAATCCCGACAGCAATAGGCCCAGGGCGAAGTGCAGAATTGTCTGGCGCCCGAGGGACATGATGTCGCTTGCGAGTCCGAGCGTACTAAAGAGAAAGAACACACCCACGAGGAAAATGAGAACCGATCCGCGGGGAAAGCGCCGCAAAGAGGCTTTGACGGATGCCATGGTTGTGGGAGGAACTGCGAAATCCTACTACATAGAGGAGCGGTCGTGAAGTTCTGCGGAGCGGTTCAATCAGGTTGCACGTAGGACGGACGAAAGGGCGTCGAATCGGGCCTTGCGCGAATCGCCGGGTGCCAAGTTGCGGCGGTGTCGGGCGACTGCTAAAATTTGGGGGTTTGGCGGGACGCGGCCGTCTGCGCCGGGTAGCGCGGACAGGTTTTTCTACGCACGGCCCGCCGCTCACAAGGGCGCTTGCGCCATCAGCCAACCGAGTTCCGGGATTCTGCCAGAGGAGAGTGCGCGTGGCTAAGTACGATGTAGCGATTATCGGGAGCGGTCCGGGGGGTTACGTCGCGGCCATTCGCGCGGGCGAGCTGGGCCTCAAGACGATTGTGGTGGAGAAGGATCCGTTTCTGGGCGGCACCTGTCTGCACGTCGGTTGCATCCCCACCAAAGTTCTGCTGCACCACGCGGACGTCTACGAGCATTTCAAGAATGGCGAGGAATTGGGATTTGAAGTCAGCGGGCTGAAGATCAATTGGGCGAACATCATTGCGCGCAAGGAAAAAATCGTAAAGAAGCATGCCAAGGGCATCGAGTTTTTGTTCAAGAAGAATAAGGTGGAGTGGGTGCAGGGTTGGGGCCGATATGAGGGGCCGGGGAAGGTCAGCGTTGAGAAGGATGGGAAGAAGACGCAGATTGAGGCTTCGAACATTTTGATGGTGAGCGGGTCGGAGGCGAGGTCGCTGCCGGGGATCGAGCCGGATCACAAGACGATTCTTACGAACCGCTCGATTCTGGAGCTGCCCGCGATTCCGAAGACTTTGATCATTGTTGGGGCGGGGGCTGTGGGCGTGGAATTCGCGTCCATCTACAATTCGTTTGGGACGCAGGTTACGATTTTGGAAGCGTTGCCGCGGGTTGTGCCTGTCGAGGATGAGGAAATTTCCGCCGAGTTGGATAAGACCTACCGCAAGAAGAACATTCAGATTTTTACGCAGAGCATGGTGGAGTCCGTCAAGAAGGACGCTAAGGGCGTGACTGTTTCGTTTAAAGACAAGGACGGAAAAGCGCAGACTTTGCAGGCCGAAAAGCTATTGCTGGCCGTCGGACGCAAGCCGATGACGGAAAATTGCGGTATTGAGAAATCCAAAGCCAAACTCGAACGCGGGTTCGTTCACGTTGGACCTTATATGGAGACAGACGAGCCAGGCTTGTACGCAATCGGCGACATCGTTGCGGGACTCCCGCAGTTGGCGCACGCGGCGATGATGGAAGGCATCGCGGCGGTGACGCACATCGCGGGGAAGGAACCACCGGCGATTGTTAAGACGCGGATTCCGAACGCGACGTATTGCGAGCCGCAAATCGGATCGATCGGATTGACGGAGAAGCAAGCGAAGGACGCGGGTTACGCGGTGAAGACAGGGAAGTTTCCTTTTGTGGGGAATAGCAAGGCTACTATTCTGGGGAATCACGGCGGATTTATTAAGGTGGTTTCGGACGAAAAGTATGGCGAGGTGCTGGGCATCCACATCATTGGGCCGCTGGCTACGGAAATCCTGTCGGAGGCCGCGGCGGTGTTGCACCTGGAAGGCACCGTTGATCACATGATGAGCATGATGCATGCTCATCCAACGGTGTGGGAAGGGATGGGGGACGCGTTCGCCAGCGTGCGGGGATTGCAGATTAACGTTTGAAGTTGTTTGCGTATGGCACTTTTGTTCTAAATGAATTCATGCCTCATTGTCGACCTGGGATTGATTGGCTTTGCGGATGCGTTCGCGTTGCAGAAGAGGCTGGTTGCCGCGCGAAAGGCTGATGCGATCGGCGATGTGCTGCTGCTGTGCGAGCATCCGCATGTGATTACGCTGGGGCGAAACGGTAGCCGCGAGAACTTGCTGGCTTCGGAGCGGGTCTTGGCGCAGAAGGGCGTGGAGTTTCATGCGACCAATCGCGGGGGAGATATTACTTATCACGGGCCAGGGCAGGTTGTCGGGTATCCGGTGGTGAATCTTTCGGCGATTCGGCGAGATGTGGTTTGGTATGTGCGGATGCTGGAAGAGGTGATGATTCGAGCTTGTTCGGATTTTGGGGTTAGCGCTGGGCGCGAGGTTGGGAAGACTGGGGTTTGGGTGGCGCCGACAGCGGAAACGTCGAAAGATCTAACACAGAGGACACCGGGAGCACAGAGTTCACAGAGTGGCGGGGCCGAGAAGATTGGGGCGATTGGGGTGCACATCAGCCGATGGGTTACTTCGCACGGGTTTGCTTTCAATGTGGCTACGGATTTGCGCTTCTTTGATTTGATCGTGCCTTGTGGGATCTCGGGGCGGGTGGCCACTTCGCTGGAAAAAGTTTCAGGGAGGCGCGTTAAGCGAAACGACGTCGCGTCGAGTCTGGCGCGTCACTTTGGCGAAGTGTTTGGCCTAGAGATGCAGCCAGCATCGCGTGAGGAATTGTTCGCGGAGCTGCAGCAGTTTGAGTTGCAACCGGTGGAGGCAATTTCTTCGTAGGCTTCGCGGCGGTTAAGCTGCAACGGCAGGTACGTCGGACACGGCCGCTTGGTTGCGCAACGAGGGAAAGCAGATTCCTCACCCCGCAGAAATTCGCGGGGTTCGGGATGACATCTGTCAGATATCAGGGTAGCTGAGGCGGGTCGGGTTTGGGTTAGGAGTGGTTTGCCGGGCTAAAGCCCGGCGGCTACAGGGGCAGGAGAAGGAATGAAGAACGTCGAGCTGACACGGCAGCAGCACCTGGACCTGTACTACTACATGCGGCTGAACCGGGCTGTGGAAGACACCATGGTCAAGCTGTTCCGGCAGAACAAAATTGTCGGCGGTTTGTATTCGAGTCTGGGGCAGGAAGCGATTTCGGTCGGCACCGCGTTTGCTTTGGAGAAAAAAGATTGGCTGGCGCCGATGATTCGCAACATCGGGGCGTTGTTGGTGAAAGGTGTTCCTCCGCGCGATATTTTCACGCAGCACATGGCGAAATACACTTCGCCGACGCTGGGCAAGGATGGCACGAGCCATTTTGGGGATTTGGACAAGCTGCACATCGTTTCGCCGATTTCGATGTTGGGCGACTTGATTCCAGTGATGACCGGCGTGGCTATGGCGGGGCGCTATCTGGGCCAGAAAATCGTGGCCATGACCTGGATCGGCGACGGCGGCAGTTCGACCGGCGTTTTTCACGAAGGGTTGAATTTTGCGGCGACCCAGAAGGCGCCGTTTGTGCTGATCCTGGAAAACAATGGCTGGGCTTACTCGACGCCTGTGCGCCGGCAGGTACCGCTAGAGAATCTGGCGGATCGCGCGAAGGCGTACGGGATCACGAGCTACATTGTGGATGGCAACGACGTCGCTGATGTGTATTCAACTGCGAAGGAAGCGGTGGATCGAGCGCGGGCTGGTGAAGGTCCAATTCTGATCGAAGCGAAGACGTTCCGGCGGATGGGTCATGCGCAGCATGATCCGGCGGAGTATGTGCCGAAAGAGATGCGCGAGTATTGGGAAAAGCGCGATCCGATCCTGCTGCACGAAAAATTCCTGACCGACAAAAAGCTGCTCGACGCGAAGACCAAGAAGGAAATCGAATCCAAGATCGAGGCGCTGCTGGCCAAGGACCGCGACTTTGCTGAAAATTCGCCCATGCCTCCGCCGGAACTTGCAGAGCAAGGCGTCTATTGCACAGGCGATGACTGCCACAAGATTCGCGCGAAGTGGGAGCGTCCGATCGCGGAAGTTACCCCACCGAAATCCAGTATTGACGCGAGTTGGGTAGTGGAAGGATTCGGGCGCGGCAAGGGTTCCGGCGGGGGTACGGCGCCGATTCATTTCGGAGACACGGCCGCTTCGGCGGAACAGAACCAAAACGAAGACAAGATGGCTCCCACGACTCCGGTTGAGACCGTGACGAAAAAAGTCGTGAAACCCGCTAAGTCATCCAAACCTGCGAGACCACAGAAATCCGCAAAACCCGCCGCGAAGCAGCCTGCTCGGAAGGTGCGGAGATAATCATGGCGGACACTTCCAAGGCTCCGGCGGCGAGCGGCAATGGTGGCGGACCGGTCACTTTTCTTGAGGCTATCAAGCAGGCCATGTTTGAAGAGATGCAGCGCGATCCCTCCGTGGTGGTGATCGGTGAAGACGTTGGCGTGTACGGCGGCGCGTTCAAGACCAGTGAGGGGTTGCTCGCAAAATTCGGATGGGAGCGCGTAATCGATACGCCGATCAGCGAGAGCGCCATTATTGGCGCCGCTTGCGGCATGAGCTATCTGGGGTTGCGGCCGATCTGCGAGATGCAGTTCATCGATTTCATCGTGTGCGCGTTCAACCAGCTTACGAATTTCGTGGCCAAGGGACACTATCTGTGGAACGCGCCGGCTCCGATCGTGGTGCGCGGTCCTTCTGGCGGCGGGGTACATGGCGGGCCATTTCATTCGGCGAATCCGGAAATGTATTTCGTTCACACGCCGGGACTGAAGGTGATCTATCCTTCAACGCCGTATGACGCGAAGGGTTTGCTGAAAGCGGCAGTGCGCGACAATAATCCAGTGCTTTTTTTCGAGCACAAGTATCTGTACCGACGTATCAAGGAAGAGTTGCCGACGGAAGATTACACGGTGCCGATCGGCAAGGCGGCGGTCCGCCGCGAAGGCAAGCACCTGACGATTCTTTCCTACGCGGCGATGATGCACAATTCGCTGGAAGCGGCTGAGGCGCTGGCGAAAGAAGGCATCGAGATTGAAGTGATCGATTTGCGGACTTTACTGCCGTTGGATGAAGAGACCATTTTGAAGTCAGTGAAGAAAACGAATCGCGTGCTGGTGGTTCACGAGGACACGAAGACCGGCGGAATCGCGGGGGAAATCGCGGCGATACTTTGCGAGAAGGCGTTTGGCGATCTGGATGGGCCGGTGTTTCGCGTGACCGCGCTCGATACGCCGGTACCGTATTCGCCACCGCTGGAAGAGCATTTTCTGCCGAATACTCAGAAGATTGTGGCTGCCGCCAAGGAACTGGCGAAGTATTGAGGATTAGAAGTTCAGACAGAAGTCGGTTTGAGATTGCTGCGAGAATTTTAGGAGACCCGACATGGCCGTTGACATCGTAATGCCGCAGATGGGCGAGAGCATTTTTGAAGGGACAATCACCAAGTGGCTGAAGAAGCCGGGCGATAAGGTGGAGCGTGACGAGCCGCTCTTTGAAATTTCCACCGACAAGGTGGACGCGGAGATTCCGTCGCCTTCGGCGGGGGTGTTGAAGGAAATCAAGGTCGGCGAAGGGAAAACCGTGCCGATTCAGACCGTGGTCGGCGTGATTGACGCGGCGGGTGATGGCGCTGGCTCGGCGAAACGCGCGGCTCCCGCACCTGCTCCGGCCAAAGCGGCAGCGCCTGCTCCCGCGGCCAAGCCGACGGTTGCGCCACCTCCCGCACCACCTCCTGCAACTGCGGCGAGACCCACGGCTCCTGAGCCGGCGGCAACCGCTGCGCCTGCTGCTCCGGCCAAAGAAGGACAGCGCATTCACAGCTCGCCTCTGGTGCGACGCATGGCCAAGGAGCACGGCGTCGATCTTTCGGCTGTGCCGGGTACCGGCTCTGGCGGACGCATCAGCAAGCAGGACATCGAAGCGTACATCGCGGCCGGCGGGAGCGCGGTGGAAACGGAAAAGGAAATCGAACCGGCCGAGGCCGATGTGTACAGTCAGCCGGTCTCCACGTCCGCTGCCGCACCGCCGCCGCGCGCGTCTGCTCCGCCCCAAGCGCCACCGCCAAGCTCCGGTGGACAAGTGCACATGGTGTTTGAGTCGGCCGTGCCGCGCGAAAGGATGTATTTCGGTAATTACGAAGTGCAGCCGATGAGCGTAATGCGCCAGCGAATCGCCGAGCATATGCTGGCGTCAAAGCACGTTTCGCCGCACGTGTATTCGATCGATGAAATCGACATGACCAAAGTGGCGGCGCTGCGCGCGAAGGCCAAAGACGAATTCGAGAAGCGCTACGAGACCAAGCTTACGTTCATGCCATTCTTCGTGAAGGCAGCCGTTGCCGGATTGCGTGCGTTTCCGACGGTGAATTCTTCACTGGACGGCACGAATGTGATTTTGCACAAGGAGATCAACATCGGCATGGCCGTGGCGCTGGATTGGGGCTTGATCGTTCCGGTCATCAAGAATGCCGACGAGAAAAACATTTTGGGCATTCAACGCAACCTGAACGATCTGGCCGAACGGGCGCGGACGAAGAAGCTGAAGCCGGAAGAGGTGCAGGAAAGCACCTTTTCGATTACGAATCCGGGCGTCTACGGCGGCTTGTTTGGTTTGCCGGTAATCAGCCAGCCGAACGTGGCCATCCTGGGATTGGGCATGATCGAAAAACGGCCCGTGGTGATCAACGATTCGATCGCGATTCGCTCGATGTGCTACGTTTCACTGAGCTACGACCACCGCGTGGTGGATGGCGCGATCGCGCACAAGTTCATGCACACGGTCAAGGAAACGCTCGAGAACTGGAGCGAGCCGGTTCTGTAACGGCGCTTTTTTGCAGATTCTTTGCGGGATTTATCATGATGGAGTTCGCGCCAGCGTTTCTTTCCTTCAGCAGGCTTGGGCAAGACGCGTCGGCCGGGCGGTACCCTTCGAAGCTCACGGTAAACAAGCGCCACTACACGGGAACCTCGAGCTTCGCCGAGATTAGCTTCGTGGCAGCAAATTGCTTCGACGCGGCATGATTTTGCCGACATAACTATCTTTTCAGGTTCTAGCAGGTTTCATGCCGACGGATTTCCGCAAACTACCCAAGATTGAACTCCACTGCCATCTGGACGCATCCGTGCGCATCGCTACCGTTGCGGAATTGGGGCGGCAGATTGGCTTAACACTTCCGGAACCACTGGCGCCGGCGCTGGTGGCGCCTGAAATTTGCCTGGACCTGGCGGATTTTCTGTTGCGCCTCGACCTGGCGCTGGAGGTGATGCAGCATCGTGATCAGCTGGTTCGCATCGCGCGCGAATTTGTCGAGGACCTTGCGCTCGATGGCGTAATTTATGGCGAGGTACGCTTTGCGCCGCAGCTGCACTTGCGACAGGGACTCTCGCTGCAGGAAGTCGTCGATGCCGTGCATGAGGGATTGCGCGAGGGTCAGCAGGAATTTGGCGTGGGGACCGGGCTGATTCTGTGCTGCCTGCGTCACGAGACGGCGGCGCGCAGCGAGGAAATTGCAAAACTGGCGCTGGCCAACCGGGACAAGGTTTGCGCGCTCGATCTAGCGGGGGATGAAGCGCGTTTTTCGGGCGCCGTTCACGCCGACGCGTTTGCACTGGCGCGGGCTGAAGGATTGCGGCGAACGGTGCACGCCGGGGAAGCGGCCGGCGCGGACAGCATTCGCGAGGCGTTGGAATTGTTGGGAGCAGAGCGGATCGGACATGGCGTCCGTATCGAGGAATCTGCTGAAGTGGAAGAAGCTGTAAAGGATGCGGCGGTGGCACTGGAGATGTGCCCACTGTCGAACGTGCAAACGCGCGCGGCGACTTCCCTTGCGAATCATCCGATTGACCGCCTTTTGCGGAAGGGATTGCGGGTAACCGTGAGCACGGACGCGCGAACCGTCTCGCCCACCACGGTGAGCTCGGAATTTGACCGGCTGGCTGCGACATTTGGTTGGGGCGCGACGGAATTCTGGCGGTGCCAGCGTCATGCGGCGGAAGCGGCGTTTGTGTCCCCGCACTTGCGAGTTGCGTTGGAGACTAGACTCTCGGAAGCGAATGTTGGAGGCTTAGGCAGCAGGGAACCTGGTTAGAGTGTTTTTCGGAGAGTCTCCGAAATAGACCACGGTTGTTAATCCTACGATACCTACCTAGTACTTAGGCCTCCCTGGTACCCGACGGCCGTGTATCTCAATTTAGTCCTTGCGTTCTACTATACTAATAGGTGTTTTTTACTGTTCCGTTAATACAGGTAACGGTTCGGCCGAGTCCGTCTGACGGCACGAAGAACGAGCAGGGAGGAGTCATGTTAATGAAGGCCAGGGAACGTTGGCACGGTCTGAATCCGGCGTGTGGATGCCAGGTGATCGTGGAGATCGGCGGGGACGTGGAAGGGGAACATCCACGGTGCGCGTGCGGCGAGATTATGGAGAAGAAGTACGCTTCGCACGCGTCGGCTTATCTGGATTTTCTTCGCGTCGAAGAACCAACCGGCGTGCAAGTGAATCACGAGAGGGTAAGCCATGCGCAATACTAGCGTGAGCACGCTTCCCGGAATCGTGTCGGGACAGGCTCTGGTGGCGCGTGGCGGAGCGTTGCGAACTTTCGGCGGGCTGGCGCTCTTGCTCGTGGTGGCGCTGTTCGTTCTCGGCGCTTACTTGATCGAAGATCAGTTCACTAACCCGCTTGCCTCGCAGTCACTCAGCTTGTTCGCGGCGGCGGTTCTTCTCGCAAGCGCAATGGCCATGCTGTATGAGCTGATTCAACTGCCCAGAAGCTCCTGGGTAACGGGAGCTGGGGTAGCGCGACGGCGTCTGAGCACGGCCGCAGAAGCTGAGCCATCCGGCGAACAAGTCGTCTGCGCTGCGAAACATCTGAACATGGCCCCTGTCCGGATGGCGCGTCGCAAGGACTTAGCGTATCAGACATGTTACGTGGATAGCGTTCGCGTGCGCGCGTGATCGCGGCTCAGGCACGGGGAATAGCGGCAAAGTAGCGCTCTTTCAGGATTTCGCGGTGGTGCAGTTCGTGGCCGGCGATGATGAAGGCCAGGGCTCGGACAGTAATTTCATTCTTGTTGGCGGTTCCCCGGCGCAGCCAGGCGTCGTCGCCAAGGGAATGGAAAAGGGCGGAGGTGGCGCTGCGAACGAGGGCGAATTCCTCGACCAAGTCGGTTAGCGTGCGCTCGCCGAACTCGCCAGCGCGAACGTAGTCGTCTTGCTCGAAACCGCTGAGAGGTGTCTGATCGGCGCGCGCAATGCGCAGCGCACGATAGGCGAAAATTCGCTCGCTGTCGGTGAGGTGGCCGAGGACTTCCTTTACGGTCCATTTGTCAGGGGCGTAGCGGAAGTTGCCATCGCGCTCACTGCGTGCGGCAAAGAGCTGGGTCATCTGCAGACGCTGGGCATCGAGAATCGCAACGATGTCATTCCCGGGAACCAGGGCAACGTACTTTTCGTAGAAGGACGCATATTCGGTTGGCGAGGGGCGGGGAGAGGCGGATTTGGGTGAGCTCATGCGCGACATTATAGCTCGGCTTGGCTTGGAGTTATATGCGCGGGACCGTGGGCGAGGAGGGGGCCGGTCAAGGACAGCGTCGAGTCAGCGTTTGGCCATGAGGGGATTCGCTAGCGGGCGGGCGCTGCTATCGCACTGGCCGGCGTCGGGGAGGCGATTCGAGAGTGCGCCGTGAGGCCAACGGCGGCATCCATCAAACCTCTTCTGGTTATTTCGGTAACCCCGATGGTCAGCACGCAGCACAACCAAGGGATTAGCGGCGAGTACCAAAACACCTGCGGATGAAAGCGCAGCGCCCACAGCCAGACGAGAATGGTGATCAGGCCAAATAGAAACGGCATCAGGCGTCTCGAGTCGGTCCAGTTCAAAGAGGTGGTGCACAGAGCCTGAAGGAAAAGCACAAACGGGAACGCGACGACCAGGTCGATGAAGTAGTGCTCGCCGGTACCCATGGTCGAAAAAGCGGTTAAGGCCACGAAGACGAAGGCCAGACCGCGTTCCCAGACCGAGAGTCCACGGGAATACCACCAAGCCATGAGCGTCCACCCCATATGCAGGGATGGAATGGCGTTGCGCAAGCCAACGAGAGGAACCGGTTCCAGAAGCAAGCGGCGAGCCTGGTCGGTTGTGAGTGGCTGCCAGGGAAACCGATCTCCGAATAAGTGGATGGGACCCAGGGCCGGGAACAGATTGTAGAAAATTCCGCCAATCGGCCCGGCAATCAAGAAGGCGACAAAAATGGGAATGGCTTTGCCTCGCAGGCGCACGGCTTGCCCCGCGTAGACCAGGGCCAGAGTGAAGGGCAGGCCGACATAGAAAATAAAGCTCACATCGCCGAGGAGTTTCCATTTGGCATATGCCTGGCCGGCCAGAAAGGCGATGGGAACATGCAGGCTGCTGTCGAATGAATACAGATAGAGGTCGAGAGTCTTGGGGTGCGCGCTTTCGGTCCATTTGTGCAGGTAACCTGCGAAGTGATTGGAGGCGAGGATGAGAATGCCTGGAATCAGGCCCAATAGAATCAGGCGGCGTTCGTCGCCTTCCATCCAAACGGCCCGCAATCCCATGACTGCCAGGCTGGCCATGCCCAGGAACGATACCCACGTGACGATGTAGACGGTGCCGGGATGCAGGACAAGCGCGTCGAAGAGCGCGAAGAGCACACCGAGTAGAATGATGCCGCCGACGTCGATCCAGCGGAACCTCAGACGCAAATGAATGAAAATCACGCTGGCGAAAACGTAGGGATAAAAGGTGCTGGCGATCGCGGAAGCGTAGAACACATGGCTGACGGCGAGCGCGGGCACGGCCGCGAGAATTAGGCTCGAAAGCAGGATTCGCCAGACGCGATCCAGGGACATAGTCAGATCTCGCTCTCAATTTCAACACAGAGAGGGTGACACGGCCACGCGAGCTTTCTGAATTGTGTTCAGTATGTGACTTGACGACTGTGATCTACGCGGAAGTTGGCGGGTGCGCACCGATCTGCTCTTGCACGTTGCGACGGAATTCCTGGGGATTTGCGATCATGACGAAGGATTCGGGAGTGCCGCCGGTGCCGCGAACGACGACGGAGCCATAGCCGAGCATGCGACCCCAGAAGGTTTCGTGCACGCCTATACTCTCCACGCGAGAGAGCATCATGTCGAGGGTACGACGGCTGCCCATGCCGGTCTTGATCAGCACACGCCTGTTGGTCACCGCCATTTCGGTGGCGTTGCGTTTGGCGAGTCCGTAGGCAAAAACGGCGATGGCGGCGACGATCAAGAGAACCCCACCGAGTTCGGTCGCGTGGAAGCTGGCCGGGGAAGCGCCGACCAGCTGGCCCTTGCCTTCCCTAGCCGCGATTATTTCCGCGAAACATCCTAAACCGAATGCGACGAGGACCACGCTGAACAACAGCGGTCCGAGCAGCACTGACCAGTGATGGCGGGTCTCGTACAGCAGCGTTTCTCCCGGAACCAGGCTTCTCTGCGCGTAACTCATCGTGGATCCTTCTGTTGGGGGCAATGGGCAAATTCATATTTGTTTCGTGACGCTGCGCGAATCATACTTGATACGCGGGAACCGTCAATACGGTGGACTTTTGGACCGCTGTCACGGGCGTTGTATTCCAAGCGATGACACGTAAAAGGACACGCAAGATGGAGGCGTGTGTGGATGTAGGTGCGACCAAGATGCGAGTGGCGTTTCAGGGAGAGCCCGGAGCGTTCAGCGAAGCCGCAGCGGTGCAACTGCTTGGCGCGGAGATCATCACCGTGCCCCGACTCACGTTCGACGCCGTGTTCCGCGCCATCGCGGACGGTGCGGCGGATGCGCTACTGGTTCCGGTCGAGAATTCGCTGGCAGGCTCCGTCGTGCGCGTGTACGACTTGATGCTGGAAAACGCGTTGACCATCACGGCGGAAACGATTCTGCCGATCGAGCTGCACTTGATCGCACAGCGCGGCGCTAGCCTCGAGAATATTCGCATGGTCTCTTCCCATCCCATGGCGCTAGCGCAGTGTGAGCGATTCTTCTCTGCGCACCCGCAGTACAAGCGAGTGCCCGCCGAAGATACCGCTGGAAGCGTGCGGGAAGTCCTCGCTCGCGGCGACAAGACCTCGGCGGCGATTGCTGGCCGGCGTGCGGCTGAACATTATCGCGGAGTCATTCTTGCCGAGCACATTCAGGACAATACCGAGAACTTTACGCGGTTCGTGCTGCTGAGGCCGGCCGCCGACGCTGCAAACGCGGTGATCGCTTCCGACGCACGCAAAATGTCGATCGCGATGCGCATTGCTCATCGTCCGGGGGCGTTGCTGGCATCGCTCGAACCCTTTGCGCGACACAACATCAATCTTCGAAAGATCGAGAGCCGGCCCATTCACGGTCAGCCATGGGTGTACCAGTTTGTGCTGGAAATAGAGGCGGACCAACCCGAACGACTGGACGACGCGCTCGGCGAAGTCCGGAAAGCGACTAACGATTTGCGGGTTCTGGGCCTCTACGCCGTCGCGAAAGTCGCGTCGGCCGCGCCCGTCGAAAAGAAATAGGTTGTTCTAAAACAGGAAGAGGCCGGTTTTGCGCCGGCCTCTCTTTTCCTGCTTCTGCGTCGCGTACCTCGTAGTTCGACCGCTTCGTTGAATCTTCCTTAGCAGTAGCTGCACGCCTCTTCGCCGATCATCCCGGCGCCATCGCCGTTTTTCCCGGTGACGTCATCGCTGAAGCGCCGCAGCCTGCGGCCCAGCCGCTCGGCAAGTTGGTGCCGCGCGCGCCATAGACGTGCCTTCAGCGTGTTTTCGGTTACGCCGAGTTTCTTGGCGGCTTCTCCCGTTGAGTAGCCTTCCACTTCGCGCAACACGAAGGCGGTGCGCAGCAGTGGAGAGAGCTCATCGAGATTGGCGCTGATCATCTCGCGCAGCTCCGTACCCGCGAAAACCTGCTCAGGATTCGGTCCTTTGGACGCGAAGCGTTCCACCACCGGCAGTTCATCTTCGCGCGGTGGTTCGTCCAACGAAACCGCGGGCCGCGACTTGGCGCTGCGCCGGCGCATCAACGCTGCGTTGATGACAATGCGCGTCAGCCAAGTGGAAAACTGCGAGCGCCCTTCGAAACGCTTTAAGTTGCGGTACGCCGAAAGCAGTCCATCCTGCAAAGCATCTTCCGCGTCTTCCGCGTTGCCGAGAACGCGCAACGCCGTCTGAAACAACGGACGATGGTAGCGGCTGAACAGAGCCTCCACCGCTTGTGAATCGCCCTTCTGACCCGCGCGAATCAGCTTTTCTTCATTGAATTGCGTTCCAACCGCCACTGCTACTTGTGTTGCCATTTGATCGCCCCCCAATTCAACCTAAAACTCTTACGTTTGGCCCAGCGCAAATGTTTCTGCGCTTTAGTGCACCGGCACGCTGCCGGCCGCCGATTTCGGCTTTTTCAGCAGCAACATCGCCGGAATCACCGCGAGAAAAACGACGCCCAACATCTTGAAATTGTCGACAAACGCGAGCATCACCGCCTGGCGCTGCACCATGTTGTAGACCATGCCGTGTGCCTGGGCGCCCGCTTGCGACAGTCCGGATCCCGCGGAAACCAGCCGCAACTGCGTAGCGGTGAGCATGTTGTGATACGCCGCACTCAGTCCGTTCACGTGTTCCATCAGCTGCGACTGATGCACCTGCGTGCGGCGCTGGAGCATGGTTGTCACCGTGGCGATGCCCACGCTCGCACCGATATTTCGCGCGAGGTTGATGATGCCGGTGCCCATGTTCATCTTTTCCCTCGGCACGTAGGCAAAGGCAGCCACGTTGATCGGGATGAACAAGAACGCCAGCCCGAAGCTTTGCAACATGCGGGCGGTCACGGCGTGCCGGTAATCCAGTTGCAAGTCCCAACCGGCCATCACAAACAGCGCCGAAGCCGACACCATGCATCCAAACGTCGTCAGGATGCGGGTGTCCACACGCGATACCAGCATGCCCACAATCGGCATCATGCACATGATCACCGCGCCCCCCGGAGACAGCGCCATGCCGGAAAGCTGCGCGGTATATCCGAGCAATTCCTGGAGCATTTGCGGGATCAGCACCGTGCTCGCGTACAACACGAAACCCAGAAAAAACATGGCCACCGTGGCGAGCGCGAAATTGCGGTTTTTCAACATACGGATATCGACCACCGGGTGTTCCTCGCGCATTTCCCAGATAATTCCCGCCACCACCCCGACAAGCATCAACACGAAAAAGGCCACAATGAAATGGGATGAGAACCAATCCTCTCGCTCTCCCTTGTCGAGGATGATCTGCATGCTGCCAAGCCCCAGACTGATCAGGCCAATGCCAATGTAGTCGATACGAAAGCCGCTCTTGACGCTCGCTTTCTTCATATACGGCGGATCGCTGACGAGCACCGAGGTCAGCAGCAGCGAAATGATTCCAACGGGCACGTTGATATAGAAAATCCAGCGCCACGAAAAATTGTCGGTGATCCAGCCGCCGAGCCAAGGCCCGATCGTGGGAGCCACCACAACGGCGAGTCCGTAAACCGCGAACGCCATGCCGCGCTTTTCGAGCGGAAACGTGTCGTTCAAAATGGCCTGCTCGCTGGGCTGCAATCCTCCGCCGCCAACGCCCTGCAAAATTCGACAGAGAACCAAGATGCCAAGACTGGGCGCCAACCCGCACAAGAAGGAACTCACCGTGAACAGCGCCACGCACGACATGTAGAAACGCTTACGGCCGATCAGCGAAGACATCCAGCCCGACAGCGGCAGCACGATGGCGTTCGATACGAGGTACGAGGTCAGGACCCACGTTGATTCGTCCGCGCTGGCCGACAAATTTCCGGAAATGTGCGGAAGCGCGACGTTCGCGATGGACGTGTCCAACACCTCCATGAATGTCGCCAGCGTTACCGTAATGGCGATCACCCACGGGTTGATGTTCCCGTCCGGCGTCCTCAGCTTGGCTAGAATTCTGTTACGCATCTATTTGGACGTTTCGGTTGCGATCTCGTTTTACGTTGCTTTGTTTTTATTCCGTGACCACCGTGGCATCCACGTTCATCCCGGGCCGGAGAACTGCTTTATCCGCCGGAATTGGGTCAACGATGATCTTTACGGGAATACGTTGCACGACTTTCACGTAATTGCCGGTGGCGTTTTCCGGAGGCAGGAGGCTCAACACCGCTCCGGTTGCTCCCGCAATGGAATCGACGTGTCCGCTGAATGTCTTGCCGTACGTATCCACATGAACGTAGGCTTTCTGCCCCGCTTTCATCTTCCGTAGTTGGGTCTCTTTAAAATTTGCGGTGACCCATACGTTTTGCAGCGGCACGATGACCAGCAATCCCTGGCCTTGCTGCACGATTTGTCCTGGCTCGACTTGCTTGTGGGTAACCACGCCATCCACCGGCGCCACGATATCCGTGTAGCTCAGATTGAGTTCCGCTGCTTGCAGCATGGCTTGCGCTTCCTGAACCTTTGCCACTTTGCCCTGCGCGTCCGAGGTGCGCATGCTGACCTGCTTGATGTCCGCATGAGCGGAATCGACTTTCGCCTTGGCCGCATTCACTCGAGCAGCGGCGGAGTTAAGCTGAGCCTTCGCAATCTCCACGGCGCGCTGGGCTTGCTCCAACTTCTGCTCGTCAGCCTTCAGAGCGCTCGCGGTGGCATCGGCGTTGGCTTTTGCTGCGTCGTACTGCTGCTGGGAAATTTCACCTTTGTCCAGGAGCGGCTTATAGCGCGCCAGATCCGCTTGACCCAACACCGCATTCGCGTGGCTCTTGTCGATGTTGGCCTGAGCGAATGCCAAATCCGACGTGCGCGATTGTTCGTAGGCTGCCTGCGCGCTGGCCAAGTCAGCCTCGGCACCCGCGAGTTGCGCGTCGGCGCCGGAGGTTCCGCTGTTCACGTTTTCGCGCGTGCGGGGAACGTCTACGCCCGCCGATGCCGCATCGCTGTCCGCCAGTGCCAGTTGCGCTTTCGCCTGATCGAGGCTCGCCTGATAGTCGCGCGGGTCCAGCTTGACCAAAACCTGTCCCGCCTTCACCGGCTGGTTGTCGTCGACCAACACTTGCGCGACCCGGCCATAAATCTTCGACGCGATCGGCGTGATGTGCCCGTCGACCTGCGCATCGTCGGTGCTCTCACGGTTGTGGTAGTAGAGAAACAGTCCGATCAGTACCGCAACCAGGACCAGGCCTCCGACGAACAGCAGCCGCCGCACATTCGGATTTGCCAGGCCTTTGTTGGGTGGCTCTTCGAGTGGGATCTCCTGCGTTTCCGGACTGACCCTTGCCGCGTTTTCTAACCCGACCTCGATTTCCACACTCATCGCACCCTCACTTGGAGTAAATCTTTTCCATCTGACCAATGGCTCGAGCCAAATCGGCGCGGGCCTGATTGAAGCGGTACAGCGCTGCAATCTGGTTGTCGTTGGCGCGGGCAAGTGAATCCTGCGCCTGAATCACTTCGATATTGTTGGCGACGCCGGCTTGAAAGCGGTCGCGCGCCTGATCCACTTCTTCCTTCGAGAGCTGCACACCCAAATTCGCTACTTGCACTTCATTACGAGCCGAACCCAAATTGATCAGCGATGTCTTCACGTCCAACGCGATGCTATTTCGCAGATCGGCTTGTTGTTGCTCGATGCGCTGAATTTCCAGGTTCGCGCGCGCGATCTCCGCGTGAATACGTCCACCCGTGAATATCGGCATGGTTACCGATCCCGAATACGTGTACGTCGGGATCACCGTCGTGGGCGTCACGCCCAGCTGGGTGTAGTTCCCGCTGTAATGCGCGGACGGCAATCGCGATTCGCTGGAGGCCTTTTTCTGATATTCCGCGGCCTTGATTTGCTGCTCCAGCGATTTCCATTCCGGCCGCGTCGAAAGACCCTCTTCGATGCTGGACTCAAGTTCCGGCTGTGGAGTCTCGAAGAAACTCAGCGAATCGGCCAATTCAACTTGCTGACGCGGGTCGAGATTCAAAATCCGGCTCAAACCAAAAATTGAAGTCTGGCGTTGGGCCTCCGCTTCGATCAGCCGCTGTTTTTCGTTTTGGAGCTCGACATTGGCCCGCAGAGTGTCGATGCCGGTGCCTACGCCTTCCTTCTGTAAGTCGGCGGCCTGGTCATAGAGTGCTTGTGCCAATTCGACTCGCGATTGCGAGGCTTGCACGTCGGCGGTAGCGCGCAGCGTTCCGATGTATTGCGAGACTACGAGTAAAACCACTTGCTCGCGTGTCGACTGGCTATCGAACTTGCTGGCGTTGGCCGTGTTACGCGAAGCCTGGTAACGCCGAAACAGCGTCAGGTCGAAAATCTGTCCGTTGAATCCCACACCGGCAGAAAACAAGGAAAACGGTCCGATGTGACCCGGGAAAACGATGCCCGGGGGAAGTCCCGGAAAACCGCCGCCGCCGAATTCCGCCGCCAGATTCAGCCGCTGCCACTGTTCGCCAACGTTCAGGTTTGCTTGCGGCAGCAATTCGGCGCGAGCCACGTTCTTGTCTTGCACGCTCTCCGCCGCGACGATTTGCGCGATCTGCGCGGTGGTGTTCTGCTTCAGCGCGAGGCTTACGGATTGCTCAAGGGTAAGCCGCAACGTCCCGGTCGGCGCATTCGCGGATAGAACGTTTTGTGGCCTCGTACTTTGAGCGCGTCCCAGCGCGGGGGTAACCAGCAACCCGAACAAGATCGTGTAAAAGACGATTGGTGAGCGCTTAGGCCCGCCTTCCTGTTCACCGCCATCATCGGTTTTAGTTCGGCTGCTTTGTTTGCTGATTTCGCGAATGATGGCTTGGTTGAGACATCCTTCCGCCAGCAGCTGGCCACCCTGGTGGTGAATTTCCTTCAGGAGGGTCTTTCCGGCCGGGTCGATGAAGCTGACTGCACAGAGATTCACACTGACTTTTTCGGTTGGTGAGCCGGCTCGAGCCTCGCGCCACGATTGCTCCAGGGTGCTGACCCAAGGTCCCGCCAGGCGCCCCTCGACCGTGAGCACGAGCTTGCCTCGTTTTTTTTCTGTCGTGATTCTAAGCATGCGGATCTTCCCGTTGGGCCCAAGTAGATGCAAGTAGGGCACCATCGGATGCAAATAGTCGTTAATATGAAAACTACTGATTATAAATAGCTTAAGCTATTTTTGAGGGCTGATATAGAGCTCTGTGATGTCCACATATGGGCACATGGCCGCATTTTGCCACACGAATAGTGCCGATATATGGTCTGACCGGACTTGGGGCTAGTCGGTTAGATTATCGCGGCCCCGAGGAGTGTGCGTCGTTTTGGCAGGAATCAAGCAGAGCGACACAAGGCCGCGTAGCCATAAGGTCGACGGGATTCCAAGCAGCGATTGTCGTTAAGGGGCCTTACTGCTTCTCAGTGCCGCACGGCAATCGACTGAATCTCAAAATGGCCGCCGCGAAGCAGCGTGGCGGCACCGATGAATTCGCGCGCGGGCAAATCCTTGGCGGTGAAATAACCGCGGTATGCAGCATTGAACTTATCGTACAGAGACAGATCGGTGCAGGCGATCTGCACATAGACGAGATCATCCATGGTCATGCCGGCCTGGACCAGTGTGGCCTTGACGTGGTCGAGCAGCAGCTTGATTTCGTCGTCGATCTCGACTGGCGCTTTGCCCGTTTTGGGATCGATGCCGATACGCCCGGACAGATAAAGCGTATTGCCGGCGAGGATCGCGCCGCTGAATGGGAGTTGCGGATTGTCGTCGGGTAAATTTATGGCGCGCCGCGTCGACGAGGGCGGCGCCTGCGAGAACGCGCCATGCACGGTCAAAATTCCAGCGATGGCAAGACCAATCACGGCAGAGACGATTCGGTAGTTCACGCGAGCCTCCCGGGCCAAATGAGTTTGCGCCACCAATCCACGGATCCTTCGCAGCACAATTTGGCGGCGAGTGTACGCGCGATGGGCGAAAGCTGCAAGCGGCGACTAAAGCGAGATAACACCCGCGCGGATGAAGTACAGCGATGTAAGAGCGACAACAATCCAGAGAGCGATGCCTTGTGCCAAAGGACGCCAGCCGACTTCTTTCAGAGCAGCACGCGAAATGCTTGTGCCGATCAGAAAAAGCGTCGCGGTCAGTCCGTACCTTCCCAGGGTGAAGAATATTTTGGAGAAGTAAGCAGACTCGGGAACGTAGGTGTTGATTACCGCGGCTAAACAGAAGAACAGGATGAACCACGGAAGCTTGACCTTGGAGTTGCTGCGTTTTACGGCGGCGGTAACCAGAGCGAGGGGCACAATCCAGAGAGCGCGGGCAAGCTTCACCGTGGTGCCAACGATCAATGCCTCGGCACCATATTTGGAAGACGCGCCGACAACCGAACTTGTGTCGTGAATGGCGAGAGCGGCCCACAAGCCGAACTGCTGCTGGGTCAGGCGCAATGCAACGCCAACCAACGGGAAGACCAGAAGCGCCACGGAATTGAGGATGAACACCGTGCCGAGCGCGACGGCTACTTCCTGTTCGTCCGCCTGGATAATGGGGGCCACGGCGGCGATCGCGCTGCCGCCACATATGGCCGTACCCGTGGTGATCAGGAATGAGGAATTGCCGCGGACTTGCAGCAATTTGCCGAGGCCGAGGCCGACGATGAGCGCGAAGGAAATCCCGAGGGCAGTGTATGCAAAACCGTTGCCGCCGGCTTTGATGACCTCGTGAAGATCCATTCCGAAGCCCAGCGCAACCACGGAGGCTTGCAGCAGGAAGCGCGAAAGATCCTTGCTGTCAGCCGGGAGGGGATGAGCAACACTCAGGCCAAAAATAATTCCGACGGTCAAAGCGATGGGCGGGGAGATATAGCCACTGGCGGAAATAATGAGGCCGGCGAAGAAAAGCGTTTTGACGATTAGAGACTTTAGGCTTTCGTCGCCGATGTCTGTGTGCATCAAGATGATGTTCGCCGGTTTGCGGCTGTGGAGATTCTATCAGCCTTCTTAGCGAGGAGATTACATGGGCGAAGCGGAATCCGGGAGCGGCGGTGCGGCGGCGTGAACCCCCTTTTGCGCTGGGCCGCCGGAAACCTCAACCACGATCTTTTCCGTGCGTGATTTGCTGATTGCGCAGTTGCGATCGTAGATGCGGCACTGGGCGAGCGTGAATTTGCAGCCGCAGGTGCAGCCTTCGGCATTGAAACGATGCAAGGCGGCTTGTTTTTGCTCAGGCGTTAATTTCGAGAGATCGACTCCGGGAAGCCTGCTGGCGCGATCGGCATGCTTCAAGAATATTTCGCCGGTGTCCTCGAAAGTTTCCACGCGCGCGGGAATGGGCAGGCCGAGGAGAGAGCGCACTTCAATTTCGTAAAGCAACGGATCGCGTAATCCTTCGTGTTTCTGCACCACGCGGCCTTCGGTGTCCAGCACAAACGAAGTGGGAAGAGCGCCGATGCCGCCATACTGCATGCGAACCTCGGGCGACGACATCGCTACTGGATAGTTGATTCCTGTTTCGTCGACAACGTTCTTGACGACCTCCGCTTCGTCGTCATCGACGGAGATCCCAATGATTTGCAGGCGGTCTTTATACTTTGTCTGCAGCTCGATTAAATCCGGTATTTCCTCGCGGCACGGGCCGCACCAGGTGGCCCAAAAATTCAAGAGCACGACTTTGCCGTGAGCGGCGGCGAGGGTTAGGGGCTTCCCGTTCAGGTCGTCCAGCTTGAAATCAGGTGCGGGATCCGGATTGCGAACAAAGCGAATGACGTTGCCGGATGGCTGCTGTGGCTGCGCGAAAGCGATGACTGGAAAAAGGAGAAAAAGGGTCAGGGCGATCGCCCACAGCGGGAGCGTAGAGTGCCAATGAAAGTCTCGTGGATGAGGGTGGCAGGGAGGTGTGAGAGGTCTCTGCTCCAGGGTGGCGGCCTGGGGTGGCCGGCGGTGATGGCCTAGATGCGTCACGATTGGATGATAACACGCGGGTCGGATCCGAGGTCCGGGCGATGTCCATGGGTTGCTGAAGCCGTGCGGGCAGTTTGGGTGCAGCCGCGTTTTACTCGTTGGGTGTCGGTGACCTGTGATCTAAACACCGCCCTCTCAAAAGGGGCGGATACAGGTCGCGAAATCGCCTAAAGCATCAGATTCATTGGGTTCATTGGGGCGAGTCCGCAGCCTTACGGTAGCAAATTCTTCCCGTCAGCCGACGGCAACGACAACCCCACCCCATGCGCAAGCGTCGGCGCGATATCGCGCATATCGATCACGCCTAAGGACCGTCCGGCGGGAACGCCAGGCCCGATCAGGAAAAACGCGGCCCGCAGATCGGGAACATCGGGCAGCTGGCCATGCGTGCCGCCGGGTTTGGTCTTCGAAAGGACAGGCCCATCGAGGGCGGAGCCCGTTCGCCATCCCGGCTTCAGGCTTACAAAAAACGAAGCCGTCGGATAGCCCCCGCGCTTGTGCAATTCGGCGCCATCCAGAACGCGGTCGATGCCGTTCGCCGGATCGCTCGCAAGCTGGGTCAGCAAGTCGTGAACCTGGGCTCGCGTTCCGGTGTCCCCCGGGTCCTTCAATACGATTGCGGCGGACCCCCCGGTGACCCATGGCATGGCTTTCCAGTCCGTGATCTTACCCTTGTCATCGATGGTGAATAACTTCGCGTCCCGAAACGCCGGAAACAAATCCAGCTGCGCCTCGGTCCGCGCAAAACCATGATCCGAAACGACGGCGACATACGCGTGGCCCGGAGTAAGTCGCTCCGCGGCCTCGCGAACGCTCCCAATCACCGCGTCAAGTCCCTCGAGCACCGCGACGGACTCCGCGCTAAACGGACCAGTCTCATGTTCAATGTGATCCAGCGCGATCAAATGCAGCGTCAGCAGACCGGGATGCTTCTTTTCCAGAATCCATGCCGCGTAGCGCCCCCGATTTTTGTCGGCCTCTACAGTAGTATCCGTTCCGCCACTGTAAGGACCTAGTTCGCCTTGCGCCTCGGCAAGCAACCCCGGAGTGGCGACCGACCTCAGCAACTTCGCGTCATCCTCGGTATTCGCCCGCCAAAACTCGGGAATATTCCAGGTAACGTGCGCCCCGACGGTCACCGGCCATTGCACGCTCGCCGTCGGGCGCCCCGCCTTGGCCGCGGCGTCCCACAAGGTAGGCACGCGAATGTCTTCCGTGTACCAATACCAGCCCTGATAATTCTTCTGTAAAGGATCGAACGTGGTGTTTGCGAATATCCCGTGTTTCGCCGGCCATACGCCAGTCACCAGCGTCGTGTGACTCGGATAAGTCACCGTCGGCACTACGCCCTCGACGCCCTCCGCATAAGTGCCTTCCTTCATAAAGCGCCGCAAATTCGGCACCTTTGCTCCATGCGCATCCGCCTCGGTAATGTAATCCGGCCGCAGGCCATCGATGGAAATCAACACCAGGAGCGGACTCTGGCGACTCTGTGGCGCGACTCCGGCTGTGCACCACGTCACTACGGCAAGCAGAACCGCCGCAAAAACAACGCGATAAGATCTTTCGCCGAATCTTTTACTTGACCTCATGACCGCGAAAGGATACATCAATCTCAACTTTGGAGTTTTACGGATACGAAACTCCCGTCTTAATATTAGAAGCCGGCCGAGGCCCGGGTGGATGATGGTTGCCAGGGACCGTGTCAAATCTACCGCACTGTGCCTCAAATGATGTAGAGTCTAGGGCCGGAATCTGGCAGGCTTGTAGATGCGCAACTTCTTCACGGCCTTCACGCAACTGGTTATAGGGCCTTGATTTGCGCCGAGGAGACAGGGGACCCCTTTGAGCACTGACCGCGTAGCCACGCTCGCGCCGTCGCAGCACACCAATTCTACCCACTCGACGATTATCGCGACGGCAACTGCAGTGCCCGAACACACCATCACGCGCGAAGACGTGAAGTACTACATGGGCCGCGTATTCGACATTCCCGAGCGCAAACTCGAGGCCATGATGAGCATCGTGGACAATGCCCAGGTCCACAAACGCCACGCCATTTTCCCCATCACCTACACGGTCGAGCCTCGTGCCCTGGAAAAGACCAATCAGGAATACATGGAGCACGCCATCAAGCTGGGTCGCGAAGCGGCCGAAAAGTGCCTCGAGCGCGCCGGCCTCCGTCCCGAAGACGTGGATCTCATCATCACCGTCTCCTGCACCGGCTTCATGATCCCCTCGCTCGATGCTCACCTGATCAATCTAATGGGCTTCCGCTCCGACGTCCGCCGCATGCCCTTCACCGAACTTGGCTGCGCCGCGGGCGCAATGGCGCTGGGTCGCGCGGCCGATTTCCTGAAGGCCTATCCAGGCGGAAACGTCCTGATCATTGCCGTTGAACTCCCCTCGCTCACCTTCCAGCGCAAGGACATTTCGCAAGCCAACCTGATCTCGTCGATTCTGTTCGGCGACGGCGCCGCGGCGGTACTGGTCAGCGACAACGGCGGCCACGGCCCCAGAATCCTGGTCTCGGAAACCTACACGTTCCCCGATTCGCTCGGTGCCATGGGTTTCGACCTCCGCGATTCCGGATTTCACATCCTGCTCGCAAAAGACGTTCCCGAAATGATCGGCGCAAAAATCAAAGGTCTCGTTCACGGCTTCCTCGAACGCCACGGCCTGACGCAGCAAGACATCAAGGGCTGGATCCTGCATCCCGGCGGCGCGCGCCTTCTCGGTAATGTCGAAATCGCGTTGGGATTGACGAAATGCCAGACGCAGCCCTCGTGGGACATCCTCGGCAACGTCGGCAATCTTTCCAGCGCCACAATTCTTTTCATCCTCCAGGAGTGGCTGGAAAAGCGCCCGCTGCAACCTGGCGACTACGCCATGGCGGCCGCTTTTGGCCCTGGTTTCAGCGCGGAATTTTTGTTGCTGCAATGGACGTAAGCGTCATCGCATTTCTCGTCCTGCTCGTCCTGGTAGCTGTGTTGCGCCTGGTCGAGCTCCGCATCTCCCGACGCCACCAGCAAGAACTCATCGCGCGCGGCGCAGCCAAAGTAGACGAACCCCGATTCCGGTGGATGGTCCTGCTGCACACCGGCGTGTTGATCGGTGCCGCGGTCGAAGTCGTCTTTCTGAGGCGCCCTTTCATCCCCGCACTGGCCGCGGTGATGTTCGTCATCTTCCTCGCGGCAAATACCGTCCGCTGGTGGGTCATCCGCACCCTGGGCGATCATTGGAATGTTCAAATCATGGATTCCACCCGGCTAGGCGTGATTACCAACGGTCCTTTCCGCTTCGTCCGGCATCCTAACTACGCCGCCGTCTTCGCGGAGATGCTTGCGCTTCCGCTGATTCACACCGCGTGGATCACTGCAATCGCGGGAACTCTTGCCCACGCGGCGGTTCTGTCGCAGCGGCTTTCGATGGAAGAGCGCGTGCTCTTCGCAAACCCGGACTATCGCGCCGCGATGGCCGGTAAACCCAGATTCCTGCCCGGCCTGTTCTGATTTGCGCATAGACACAACGTGTACAGCGCGAAGCCACGAGCAAGTGTTTGCGGATCAGGCGTCATCTTTCGGGTGACCACGTTTCACTTCTGCGATCTGATGTCATCCTGACCGAAGCGAAGGATCTCGACCGAATGAAACTTCTCGGCTGTCGAAGAATCTGCCTCATCCCACTCTTGATGCTGCTGACTCCAGCTGCGTGTTTCGCGCAAGCAGCGACTCCCAGTGCCGGCGCTGCGTTCACGACCGACCCGGAGATGGCTAACGGGTTCCACGAACTTTACGCGCAGCACTTTTCCGAGGCGCGAACCATTTTTACGAACTGGGAATCGAGCCATCCGGAAGACCCCTTTGGCCCCGTTGCCATCGCCGCCAGCTACTTGTTTGAAGAGCTCTATCGCCAAGATGTGCTGAGCAGCGATTTCTTTCTGGACCAAAAGCGCTTCCTCAACGGAATCGAAGGCAAGCCGGATCCCGCGAGAATGGCGAAATTTCGGTCCGAGCTCTCAAAAACCCGCGCTCTTTCCAAGCAGCTGATGAAGCAAAATCCCAGAGACCCGGAAGCTCTTTTCGGTCTGACTTTGGCCGCAGGAATGGAATCCGACGCCGACGCCATTCTGGAGAAAAAGCAGCTCGACGGCCTGAAGCGCATGAAGGAAGCCAACGAGTACGCCAAACAGTTGCTCGCGCTTCAGCCAGACACCACTGACGCGTACGTCGCACTCGGCGCCGCGAATTACATCATCGGCTCCCTCAACCCCGGCTATCGCATGGGTTTGTGGTTCATGGGCATTCATGGCGACAAGAAACTCGGGATGGAGCAACTTGCCAAGACCGCTGAAAACGGCCGCTACCTGGAACCCTTCGCTAAGATTCTGCTCGCCCTGTCCGCCAGGCGCGAAAAACAAAACGCCCTGGCGCAAAAGCTTCTCCTCCAGCTCAGTGAACAATTCCCTACTAGTCCTCTGTTCGCCGCCGAATACGCGAAAGCTATGGGCCGCCCCATCCCCGCGGAGCTAAAATCCGCGCCGTAACCGCGTGCATTCTAGGACTTTCTTTAGGAAGCCGGGGCTTCAGTTTACTCTGAGCCTCGAAGGGCCCCAGCATAACGCCTGGCCGGCTAGAGGGCTTAAGCCCCTGAAGAAAGCTTCCCCTCTCAGCACCGACCCCACTATCGTGCTACCGCTCGCACCACAAGATAAGAATGAACTAAAATCTCCGCGACCTAAAAGGCGGTGACCGTGTTTCAAACCGACATGTTCAAAGGCCGCGCAATCTTCATTAGCGGCGGTGGTTCCGGCCTCGGGCGATCGATGGCTCTGCATTTCGCAAAGCTGGGCGCGAAAGTCTTTATCATCGGCCGACGCGAACAACCTCTACGCAACGTTTGCGATGAAATCGCGAAAACCGGAGGCGCAGCGGCTTACACCACCTGCGACGTCCGCGACTACGGCGCCGTCGAATCCGCCGCGCAAAAAGCCTACGACCAGGTCGGCCGCATCGACACAATCGTCAACAACGCCGCCGGAAATTTCATGGCCCGCACCGAGACGCTCAGCTCCAACGCTTTCAACGCCGTCGTCAGCATCGTCCTGAACGGCTCGTTCCACTGCACCCAGGCGTTCGCAAAAAAATGGATCGCGGAAAAACAGCCAGGCAACGTACTCAGCATCGTCACCACGTATGCCTCCGCAAACTGCGGTTCGGGCTTCGTCGTACCCTCGGCCTGCGCCAAAGCCGGCGTCCTGGCCATGACCACTTCCCTCGCCGTCGAGTGGGCAAAACATCGCATTCGCTTGAACGCCATAGCTCCCGGCCCATTCCCCACCGAAGGCGCGTGGTCCCGCCTGATGCCCTCGAAACAATTCGAACAACACGCGAAAGATTCCCACCCCATGAAACGTTTCGGCCGCCACGAAGAGCTAACCAACCTGGCCGCCTTCCTGATCAGCGACATGGCCGAATACATCAACGGTGAATGCGTGGTGATCGATGGGGGCCTATGGCTGCGCGGCGCAGGCGAATTTAACGACCTCCTAACCCTCCCAGACTCCGCTTGGGAAGCCATGGAGTCCGCCCGCCCCAAGAAATCCTAACCGCCAAGAATGTAGCGGCCGTCTTTAGACCGGCCAAGACAAGCCTCCAGATAGAAAGAAAAAAACAAAACTCACAAGAGCGAGTCAACGCGAGGAATAAGAAGGGCCGTGGTTATCTTCCGTGCTGAAGTCTCGTGCCTTTGTGCGGCCCTCTTCTCCTCCGTCACTCAGGCAAAGCCCGTTTACGCAACTCCACCCGCAATTTCACCACTCCAACGCTAACCCCATTCGATTCCGCCCGCACCGTCACCTCGCGCGCATCTTCCTTCGTCTTCTTCGCATCAGCGAGCAGAGGCAGATTGATCTCGATCCGCGCAGGGGCCGTCTGCTTCGACGCAACCACGAATTTCCCGGTACCGTTTGCGACCGTCCATCCCGCGGGCAAGTCCGTGGACAAGGTAAGTTCGCGACTCGCACCCGTCGGGTTGTGCACCCACAGAGGAATCACTAACGAACCCCCGGCCTGCAAGGCAATCTCGGGCGGCTCCGGGTGTGGCAAATTCTCAAGCCCATGAGCTCTCCGGAACTCCGCATAAAAGTTCCAAGGCCCGGCTAATTCAACCGAGAGTTCGGCCCCACTCGGCTCCGGAGAGAACGCCTCCCGCCGGAAGGAAATGGCGTCCGTAGTAATATTTTCGAACACCGGCCCGGTAACGCTGCCGCCCACTAGTGATTTTCCCAACACGAACCGCTGAACGTCGGTCCAGCCGTCCGCCGCCATCATCTTTTCGATCGCCGCGTCATCCATCTTGCTGAGCTGATCGACAAAGCTCTTTGCCTGGGTCTCATGCAGGCGAAACGAATCGAGCGAGGCGCGCCAATATGCCTTCTTCGAGGATTTCGAAATCTCCTTCACGGAATATTCCGGACCCTTGCCTTTAAAAATATCCTCGCGGTCGGCGTCGGGGAAATAGTAGATTTTCTTCGGCTGCCAAGATCTCAAGCCTTCCAAATAAGGCTCCAACCGCCGCAGCGGCGCCGCCACCTGACTCGGAAAAACCGTAGGATCGCCCGCCAGATCAAAAGCCTCGGTGGCCAAAACCCCGGAAGCCTGGTGATCGCCGTGGTCCTCCCCGATAAATGTGCCGGGCAAGAATGTCAGCACCACTTCCGGCCGAGTTAATCGCACCAGGCGCACCAATTGCTCGAGCGCCGCTCCATGCTCCCAATTTGCCAGCGACTGCAGAACGTCCTGGCTGGCGGTATCCTTCCCGCCCAAAAACCACACGTTCGTAATCCCCAGCGTCCCCAACGCCCGCCGCGCCTCAATCTCGCGAATCGCGCCCAGCGCCGACGCCTGCTCGCTCCCGACTTCATTTCCGCCGCTGCTTCCGCGCGTGCCAAACACCACCGCGACGCGCTTGCCCTCATCCAGCGCCCGCGCGAGATACGCCGTCGCCGCGCCCTCGTCATCCGGGTGCGCCACCAGTAATAGAATGTCCGCCTTATACCGGGCATCCGCAGTCGGCAGCGGCTTGGTATCCTGCGAGCCAGCCAACGTCGCCAACGTAAAAAGCAAACTGCACACCAACAGTGATCTCATCCGTGTCCTCGACAGGAAATCCGTTCGGTTCGCCAAGCTGAAGAGTTTACGCTACCCCGTAAATCCGGCGAAATTTCCCGCTCCACAAAAACTCAAATCGCGCGTCTATACTGGCAAACGTGACCCGGCTCGTCATCCTCTGGATCGTGTTCCTGTTTCTGCCTTGTCGTTTGCCCGCTCAGCCGGCGGCGGCCTCGGTTCCGCCGTCACTGCAAACTGGTGTCGTCATCCCTCGTGAAAGTTGCACCTCCCACCCCGATCAGACTTACGCTCTCTATCTCCCGTCCCGCTACGCAGCCGACAAAAAGTGGCCCATTGTTTACGCCTTCGATCCGGCAGCGCGCGGCAATTTGCCCGTCGAACTGATGAAGGATGCTGCGGAGCGATACGGCTACATCGTCGCCGGCTCGAACAACTCTCGCAACGGCCCCTGGAAGGTGGAAATTGACGCAGCCCAGGCGGTCTCCGATGACACCCGAACGCACCTATCGATCGACGAGCGTCGCGTATATTTCGCCGGCTTTTCCGGAGGCGCGCGCGTAGCTTCGCGAATCGCCCAACTGTGCAAGTGTGCCGCAGGTGTTCTGCTCAACGGCGCGGGATTCGCGATCGGCACCTCGCCGTCACCTGACGCGGTATTCGCCGTATTCGGAGCCGTCGGGAATCTGGATTTCAACTATCCGGAGGTCACGCGCCTCGACCAAACTCTTGAGACGAAGGGCTTCCCGCGCTTTCTGCGCTACTTCGACGGACCGCATCAATGGGCGCCCGCCTCGGTGATGGACGAAGCACTGGCGTGGTTCCGGCTAATCGGGATGAAACAGCACCTTGAGGCACGCGACGACAATTTCATCGCCCACCAGCAGACTGCGGCGCTCGCACGCGCTCATGCGTTCGAACAATCCGGCGACCTCTATTCCGCCTGGCGGGAATATCGCCAGTCCGCTTCCAGTTTCGATCAGCTCACCGATGTCACGCCATTCCGCCAAGCCGCCGTTTCCCTTGCAAACCAAAAGGCCGTTCACGAAGGTGAAAAGCACCAAAATAAAGAGTTCGCCGAGCAGGACTATCTCACCCATGACATTTCCGCAGGGTTCGCCGCCCTTCGCCAGCGCTCCTCTAACCTCGCCGATACCCTCAACGACACGCGGCAAAAGATCATCAATCTTCGCGATGCCGCTGCCCATGAAAAACATGCGGAAGAGGCCCGTGTCCTGCGCCGTGCCATCGCCGGAGTTCTCGTCGAAGCCATGGAAGCGGGTAACGACCGTCTGGAGGCCAAAGATGTGACACTGGCGAAGGACTATTTTCAGCTGGCCACCGACGCTGACCCGGACTCGCTCTGGGCGCTCAGCAGCCTGGCCACCGCTCGCGCGCTCGGTAATGATCGTAAAGGGACTTTCGACACCCTGCGCCAAGCCAGAAGCAAGACGAAAGATCCCGACGCATTTTCCGTGTGGCTCCGGCAAGAGCCTGCTTTCGCCAAATTCCGCGACGATCCGCAATTCCGTTCCCTCCTCGCGCCCTGATTCCTGTTTCCAGTCCCTATTCTTGTTTCCAGTAAGGACGGCAACGAAATATTCCCTAGGTGCTATCCGTATACCAGTCAGACGTGCATTAAGGAGGTCATGGCATGCTCCTTGTGCGAAAGACCGGGAAAGTGGGCGGGACCTTGGTGCTGGCAAGTGCTATAGCAATGGGTATGATCTGTTCAGACTTTGCGGTGCTGGCGCATACAGACGATCCCCTGGCCGCTCCGCTGGAGTCCGCCCGCCGAAAACGAGATCCTGCGCAGCTTGAGTCACTCCGAACACAGCTTCAGCAGCGCCTCAGCCAGAATCCGAACGATGCTGTGGGCCAGTACGAACTCGCCACGGTCGAGAACTTCCTCGCGGATGTCGCCGAGATGCGAAAGGACAAGAAAGCCGCCGCGACGGCCGTGGATAAAGCCATTGAAGCCGTGCAGCGTTCCATTCAACTGAACGAGAAGTCCGCCGACGCTCATAGCCTGCTCGCAGATCTGTATGGTCGGAAGATCGGTCTGGGAGGTGGAATGTTCCTGGGGCCGCGTTTAGGGCCCAAGATCGGCGAAGAGAACAAGCGGGCAATGGCCCTGGACGACAAGAATCCGCTCGTCTGGGCCAGCACCGGCCGACAATATCTGATGGCTCCGAAAACGTTCGGCGGTGACGTCTCGAAAGCGATCGACTGCTTCAAGAAGTCTCTCACGCTGGATCCGAATCAGGACGAAGCTTGGGTTTGGCTGGCAAGAGCCTACGAAAAGCAGTCGGACAAGGCCAGTGCTCGCGATGCGATCCAGCACGCCCTCCAATTGAATCCTCAAAGCTTGTGGGCGCAAGAAACTTCGAAATCACTTGAATAGTAGAGCTTCCGGGCCAGCCTGGAAATCGATTCCGCATGATTCGGAGTGCGAGGCAGGGCTGCAACACGATTCGCTTGGCGCGACCGACGCGCTCGTATGCGAACGCACCAGCGCAGGCCACCCATTTTCGTCGCATTGATTCAGTCGACCGATTCCCGCCACGTCGCATCACCTTGACCGTGTAGAGCCGCGCCGATAAGCTTGATCTTGCTTGTTCCGGGTGAAATCACAGCATGGATGCAATTCAGGTCACATTGCCTGACGGCAAAGTTCAGGAAGTCCCTCAGGGCACTACGCCCGCGGACATCGCCAGGAACATTTCGCCGCGCTTGGCGGACGCGGCGCTGGTTGCGCGAGTTGCGGAACCTAACGACGGCGCCGGCGAACTGATCGATCTGCGGCGCCCGCTCGATCACAACGTTAAGCTGCAAATTCTGACCGAAAAAGATCCCGATGCGCTTTTTGTTTTCCGGCACTCGGCGGCGCATTTGCTGGCGGCAGCGGTGATGGAGCTGTATCCCAACGTGAAGCTGGGGATTGGTCCTCCGATCGATACTGGGTTCTTCTACGAATTTCTGCGTGAGGAGCCCTTCACGCCCGACGATCTCGCCAAGATCGAAAAGAAAATGCACGAACTGGCGGCGCAGGATCTGCCGAACGAGCGCAAGCTGCTGCCCAAGCCCGAAGCGATCGAGCTATACAAAAAGACCGATCAAGTCTTCAAGTGCGAGCTGGTGGAAGAAAAGGCCGAAGATCCGATGGTCTCGTTCTATACCACCGGCAAGTTCATCGACTTTTGCCGCGGCCCGCATATTCCGTCAACCAAGCGTATCCAGGCCTTCAAATTGATGAGTGTCGCCGGCGCGTATTGGAAGGGCCACGAAGGCAATCCGCAGCTGCAGCGCATTTACGCCGCGTGTTTTTTTACACAAAAAGAACTCGACGAATATTTGCATCGGTTGGAAGAAGCGAAGCGCCGCGACCATCGCAAGCTTGGTGCGGAGCTCGATCTCTTCAGCATCGAAGACGAGGCCGGACCGGGGCTGATCTTCTGGCATGCCAAGGGCGGCTTGATTCGCACCATTGTCGAAGACTGGCTTCGCGCCGAACTTTTCAAGCGCGGCTACGATATTGTCTACACGCCGCACATCATGCGCCGTGAACTCTGGAACACCAGCGGCCACACCGGCTTCTACAAAGACAATATGTTCGGCCCGATGGAAGTCGAAAAAGCCGAATACCAGCTAAAGCCCATGAACTGCCCGGGCCACATCCTCATTTACAAATCCAGGCTGCGCAGTTATCGCGATCTCCCGGTGCGCTACGCCGAGCTCGGCACCGTCTATCGCTACGAGCGCAGCGGCGTTCTCCACGGACTGATGCGCGTCCGCGGCTTCACTCAAGACGACGCGCACATTTTTTGCATGCCATCGCAAATCGAAGGCGAGGTGGAGGCCTGCGTCGATTTCGCATTCGCAGTGATGAAGAATTTCGGCTTCGACAAGTACGAAGTTGAGCTTTCCGATTGGGACGCCGCCCATCCCGAAAATTACGCCGGCAATCCCGCGGACTGGCACCGCGCCACCGCCGCCCTCGCCGACACCATGCGGCGCATGAAGATTCCCTTCAAGCACATCGCCGGTGAAGCCGCCTTCTACGGCCCCAAAATTGACGTCAAGCTCATCGACGCCATCGGCCGCTCCTGGCAGCTCACCACCGTGCAATTCGACTTCAATCTTCCCGGCCGCTTCGGATTGGAATACGTCGGTGAAGACGGGTCGCGCCATCAACCGCTGATGGTGCATCGCGCGCTGCTCGGCTCCGTCGAGCGCTTTTTCGGCATTCTGGTGGAGCATTACGCCGGCGCATTTCCGCTCTGGCTCGCTCCCGTGCAGGTCGAAACCTGTCCGGTAAGCGAAAAAGTCATCGACTACGCCAAACACGTGACCGAAACGCTGAAGCGCCACAACGTCCGCGTGCACCTCGACGAGCGCAACGAAAAGCTCCCCGCGAAGATTCGCGACGCCCAGATGCAGAAAATTCCGTACATGCTGGTTGTCGGCGCAAAAGAAGCGGAAGCCGGCACCGTCTCAGTGCGTCACCGCAGCAAGGGCGACCTCGGCCCCAAGCCTCTAGCCGAATTCCTTGCCGCCCTGCAAACGGAAATCGATTCCCGCGCGACCACGTGAGCTTTCTGTCGAGCAATTAGCATGGCACAAGCGGCACCAGCACCACTCACGCGTTTGAGCGAGGAGTTTTTCGCACAGGCCGTTTTGGAACTCGCGCAGCGCGACCCCGACTTGGCTCTGGTTCTTGAAAAATACGGCTCGCCTCCTCTATGGGTTCGCGAGCCGGGCTTTCCCACCTTGGTCTACATCATCCTCGAGCAACAAGTTTCCCTGGCCTCGGCACGCGCGCTGTATCAACGATTGCAGGATGCCGTCCGCCCGTTCACTCCCGCCCGCTTTTTGAAGCTCACGGAGACAGAAATGCGCCAACTCGGCTTCAGCCGCCAGAAAGCACACTACACGCGACTCCTCGCCGATGCCATCAAGCGCCGCCAATTCGATCTGCAAGCGCTCCACGATCTACATGACGACCATGCGCGCGAAAAATTGATCGCCCTGAAGGGCATTGGCCGATGGACGGCGGACATTTATCTACTCAGCGCGCTACGCCGACCAGACATCTGGCCAGTGGGTGATCTTGCCCTCGCCACCGCCGTGCAGGAGGTAAAGCGCCTCCGCCAGCGCCCGTCGCCCGAAAAGCTCGAAAAGATGAGCGCACCCTGGAAGCCATGGCGCGCCGTCGCCGCCCGTCTTTTCTGGCACGCCTATCTTTCCAAGCGCGGCCAGAAAACCGCGACGATCAGCTTGTAGTTTCGGCCGTGCGCGCATTACGATCTAGCGGCATGCAGCAAGACTTCGCAGCTCCCACGGTTTCGCGCCGCTCTTTTCTTATGGTTGCCGGAGCCGCACTCGCCGTCCCGCGTAGCATTTGGGCGGCAGCAAAGGTACCGACTTTGCTCGACCACATCCTGCTCGGCTGCGATGATCTCGATCGCGGTATCGCTTTCGTCGAAGAAGCAACCGGCGTCCGCGCAGCATTCGGCGGCGTTCATCCAGGAGCCGGCACCCGCAACGCGCTTCTCTCACTCGGCGAGAATCGCTATCTCGAAATCATTGCCCCTGATCCGAAGCAACCAGCCAGCGCCGACTCACGCGATCTGCGACGCCTGACAGAAGAACCGGCAATCGTCGGCTGGGCTGCGCATCGAGCCAACCTCGACGCTTTCGCCTCTCTCCTGAAGCAACAGGGCTTCGATGTTGAAGGCCCCATCCCCGGTTCGCGCAAGCGTCCCGACGGCCGAGTGTTGACGTGGAAAGTGATGAGGCTGAAGGGCGATTCTACGCAGCTACTTCCATTCTTTATTGAGTGGAGTGCGGAATCCATCCACCCCTCGATCGATTCACCGCACGGCTGTGAACTCCTTCGCTTTGAAGCTCTCGCTCCCGACGCCGATGCTCGTGTGGTTTTTTCCCAATGGAAAGCGCTCAAATTGGATATGCCCCTAGCGGAAGGCAAAAACAGCTTACTGCTCGCGACCATTGCCGGCCCCCAAGGCCGGCTCGATGTGACCTCCTGACCCGCCGACTCGCGCAGACAAGCCCTTCAAGTTCGTGCCTAAGAATTTACTAACCTATACGTGACGATCTATATCGCTCGCCTAGCGGCCGTGTTATTTTTCCGCATCATGTCCTACACCCTGACGAACCCCACGCCTCAATTTGGCACCGCGGAATATGCCGGAGTTACTGGCGCCGAGCGTTGCAAATCCTGCAGCCAGTCCATCGGCTGGCAATATTACCGGGTCAATGGAGCGCTGACGTGTTCCTATTGCGGCGAGCAAGCAAAACTCCGCGCACCCCAGGATTCGCATCAGACCTTCGTGCGCGGCCTGCTCTTCGGGATCGGTGGCGCTGTCCTGGGCCTGATTATTTATGCGGGGTTCGGCATCATCACCGGACTGATGCTCGGCTACATCTCGCTTGCTGTCGGATATATCGTCGGCAAAGCGATCATGAAAGGTACCAATGGCATTGGCGGGCGGCGCTATCAGATCGCCGCTGTAGCTCTGACGTATGCCGCCGTTTCGCTGTCCGCGATTCCCATTGGCATTTCGCAAATCGTCAAGCATAGGAACGCGCAAAAACAGAATCTCGTCAAGCACGTGCCGCCTCCCGCGATGGAGTCCGCTCAATCCGCCGAGCCCGACGCGACGGTCGTAGCGCCCCCGGTACCGGTCACGCCGCAACCCGCCGCTCCAAAACCAAAGATGAGCATCGGATCTGCGATCGGGATGCTAACGCTGGCGGGGCTCGCTTCTCCATTCCTCGAGTTGCAAGATCCGCTGCACGGCGCCATTGGTCTGATCATTCTCTTTGTGGGTATCCGCATCGCCTGGAAGCTCACTGCCGCTGCTAAACTGGACATCCTGGGACCATTCAGTAAGTCCGCCCCGGCGAAATCCGACGCTGGCTCCTGAGCACCCGCGCCACCGTGTCCACTCTTCCCGTCGCCGTAGCTCGCAACTGTAAAACCTGCTCGCGTGAACTCGCTTCCGGCATCCTGGCTTGCGACCAATGCCACACCCTGGTGCATGCCGCGGAACTCGAGCAGATCTCCGCCGGCGCGCGCATGTTTGAGGAACACGGCGAGTTACAGAAAGCGCGCGACGCTTGGCTGAACGCTTTGCCGCTTCTCCCTCCACAGGCCGAGCAAACCAAATGGGTACAAGACAAAGCCCGCAAGCTAGAACTGGCCGCCGCCGCGAACTCCGAAAAGCAGAATGCCTGGGCCAAAAAACTCGGTCCCCTCGCGCCAATCGCCGTCTTACTCGCGAAAAGCAAATTCCTGCTCACGCTGTTCAAGTTGAAATCGCTGTTAAGCCTCGCCACGTTCATGGCGTTCTACTGGGCACTGTATGGCCCGAAATTCGGCGTGGGCTTCGCGCTATTAATTCTCGTCCACGAAATGGGCCACTATATCGACATCAAGCGCCGCGGTCTTCCGGCAGAGATGCCCATGTTCTTGCCCGGATTCGGCGCCTATGTTCGTTGGGCCGCGATGGGCGTTTCACTCGCGACTCAAGCCGCCGTCAGCTTGGCGGGACCGCTGGCCGGCTTTATTGGAGCGGCAGTCTGCGCGCTGATCTGGTGGAAGACCGGCAACGGTCTTTGGGCAGCGCTCGCTCGTTCATCGGCGGTCCTGAACGTCATCAATCTGACTCCGGTGTGGGTTCTCGACGGCGGCAAGGCGTTCGCCGCACTGACTAAGACCGAGCGCATCGTCATTCTCACGGCGGCACTGCTTCTGTGCTTCGCCTTGGACGAGAAAATCTTCCTCGTCGTGGCCGCCGGAGCCACGTATCGCTTCTTCACGAAGGATTACCCGGCACCGTCCAGCCGCAGCACGACCGCCTATTTCGTAACCGTCCTCGCAGCGCTGGGTTTCGTGATGTACCTGATGCCGGGCCAAGGATTCGGTCGACCGTAGCGTACGATACCCTCCGAAACGCTGCTTCCGCTCGGATTTCCTGGTAGCGTTCGCGGACCTGCATACACCCGCTCGGCTCGAGCATCAAACCCTTGTCGTAGCATTGTGCGTACGTGCTATACTTCAAAGCCCGTCCCTTGATGGTTTTGGACTGTGCGGGCGGGCGTGTCGACTTTGTCGCACGTTTTTTTGATTCAGGCCCGTGCCCGGCGAGGCGGGTAAGTGGGCGCCTTAAATTGGTTAGGGGGAAATATCGCAGAACGCAACTTCCGGCAGGCCGATCGCACTCGAGTGAACGAGCGTATCCGGGCGCGTGAAGTCCGGGTCATCGATGAAGAAGGCGGTCAGCTCGGCGTCATGCAGCCGTATGAAGCCATTAAAATGGCGCGCGAACGCGGACTGGATCTGGTGGAAATTTCGCCGACGGCCGATCCGCCTGTTTGCAAAATCACCGATTACGGTAAATTCCTTTACCAGCAAAACAAAAAGGCCCACGAGCAGCGCAAAAGCAGCCGTGGCTCGCAACTGAAAGAAGTAAAGTTTCGTCCGGCAACCGCGGAGCACGACTACCAAGTTCGCAAGAACCAGATCATCCGGTTCCTCGGCGAAGGCCACAAAGTTCGCGCCATGATTTTTCATCGCGGCCGCGAAATGGCGCACCAGGAAGTCGGGCGCGCCAAGATGACGCGCTTGCTAGGCGAAATCGGCGAACACGGCCAGATCGAAACCATGCCGCGCATGGAAGGCAACGTTTTGGTCGCCTTGCTCGCCCCGAAAAAGGGTGTAGCGGTAGCCAAGCCGGTAGCCCAGACAGCACAGCAAGCACAGTAGCTTTTGTAGCGGCCGCCTTCCGAGGCGGGCGCAGTTTCGATCAAGCCAGACCAATAATTTCGTAGGGCAGTCGGCCACCGCAAATCGGTGCGCCGCGCCCACCAGCAAGAAAGGGTTTACGCAATGCCAAGAAACGCTTCGAAACCAAAAAAGAAACTGAAGACCCACCGCGGAGCCGCGAAACGCTTTAAGGTCACCGCCAGTGGCAAAATCCTTCGCATGCATTCCGGCAAGCGCCATTTGCTCGGCACCAAGGCCCCAGGCCGCATGCGCAAGCTAAAGAAGCTGACGCTGGTGAACAAGGCCGATCTAGCCTCCGTTCGCCAAATGCTCCCCTACGCTTAGGCATGGACTTTTGTAGGGCCGGGCTCGTTTACCCTGAGCTCCGAAGGGCCCCGCCCCGCCAAATGCGTCTTGGCGCAACAGCCGCCATCATGTTGGTTTGGGAGCGAATTTGTTGGGGCGCCGCTGGGGCGCATCCAAAACTTTTCGGCTTCAGCAGCATCGAAGCCAAGAAGCAACACCGCGGGGCGCAAGCCCCGCACATCGCGCCAGGCAGTGCTACACGGGTGCCTGCCGGCCGATCCGCCGCACGCAATCGACTCGTTTCAAAGCGAGCGATCTGAAGCGGCAATGTAGGCGCTGGACTTTAGTTCGTCCTGAGGAATGAAGGGTCCGGCGTCCGCAAAGCACCACGGAGACAAACCCGTTGCGTCACGCGTGTCTTTTCTTATATTTTCGCGCGCCCGCACCGCGTTGTCTCCGCAAACAAAAAGGAGAAACCCATGGCTCGCGTAAAACGCGGCACAAAGCGCCGTGCGCGGCGTAAGAAATACCTCAAGCGTACAAAAGGCTTTTTTCTAACAAAAAGCAAGCTGTACCAATCCGCACAGGAGGCCGCCAATCGTGCCGATCGCTACGCATTCCGCGATCGCCGCGTCAAGAAGCGTCAATACCGCCAGCTTTGGATTCAGCGTATTGGCGCAGCTGCGCGTCTGAACGGCATCACCTACGGCCAGCTGATTCACGGCCTGAAAGCCGCAGGTGTCGATCTCGACCGCAAGGTCCTGGCGGACATCGCGGTGAAAGATGCCGCTGCTTTCGCGAGTTTGGCCGCTACCGCAAAGGCCGCCGCACCGCCGCCAGCGAAAAAGAAGAAGAGCGCGGCATAGTCGTAGGGCTGGGCGCTTAGGGTTGGGCGCTAATGTAGGGGCGCGCTTCAGCGCATCCCTGCGAGCGCAGCGAGCCAGCCTCGCCGACGCTGCGCGCAACAGTTGGCTGTCGGTGTAACCGTTCGCACTTCGCTGGAACCATGAGTGATGGGATGACCGCGCCTGAAAACAAATCCAGCCAAACGCTCGCCGCCCTTGGCGTGACGCAGCCGGATCAGCTCGCTCCGCTGTTTGCGGAGATTCGCGCCCGCTTCGACGCCGACGCTACGGCGGCTCACGACGAAGCCGCTTGGAAACAGTTTCGCGACGCGTGGCTCGGCCGCAAATCGGGCGTGCTTACGCAAGTCACCGACAACTGGCTGAAGCCGGCGCCTCCCGAGCTAAAGCGCGTGGTGGGGCAGGAGCTCAACAAACTGCGCGCGCACGTGGAGTCCGAAATCGAAGCGCGACGCGTGGCCATCGAAGCCGGTGCCGACGATGCCGCGCTTGCCCGCGAGCGTGTTGATCTGTCTTTGCCAGGTGTGGGGCGACCGATCGGATCCCATCACTTGATCCGCCAGGTTTTCCAGCAGATCGAAGATATCTTTGTGTCGATTGGATTTTCCGTCGTCGAGGGCCCGGAAATCGAAACGCCTTACTACAATTTCGAGGCCCTGAATATTCCCGAATTCCATCCTGTCCGCGACGACATGGATACGTTTTATCTCGAGCTACCCAAAGGCGCGCCTTCGCCCCTGCTGCTGCGCACGCACACTTCGCCGATGCAAATTCGCACCATGGAGAAGCGGCAGCCGCCCGTGCGCGTGATCGTGCCGGGCAAAGTCTATCGGCGCGACAATCCCGACGCTACGCATTCCTTTGCCTTTCACCAGGTGGAAGGCCTCGCGGTCGACACCGACATCACTTTTTGCGATTTCACCGGCACGATCGAATATTTCGTGAAGCAATTTTTTGGTCCCGGTGTGAAAACGCGGTTTCGCCCCAGCTATTTTCCTTTTACTGAGCCTTCCGTCGAATTCGATGTAACCTGCGTTTTCTGTGGCGGAAGCGGGGTCTCCGCCGGCGGCGGAACGTGTTCGAAGTGCAAGGGCGCAGGCTGGATTGAGCTGTTCGGCGCGGGCATGGTGGATCCGGCCGTCTACGGCTTCGTCAAGTACGATCCGAAGAAGGTGAGCGGCTTCGCCTTTGGAATCGGCATCGACCGCTTGGCCATGCTCAAGTATGGGATCGACGATATCCAGGTGTTTTTTCAAAATGATGTGCGCTTCTTGCGGCAGTTTCCATGAGAAAAGACAAAACAATGAACACCGCGGGCACGGAGACAAGAGCACAGAGTGCCCGGAGAGACCGAGGCACCGCGCCATGACTTTTGCTGATGCTAAACAGCGTTTCTCGAATCGTGTGGCCGACTACGTGCGCTACCGCCCTGGATATCCCCCCGAGACGCTCACACTCTTGCGTACCGAATGCGATCTCCGGTCGGGCCATGTCATTGCTGACATTGGTTCCGGCACGGGTTTCCTCAGCGAGCTCTTTCTAAAAAACGGGAATCGCGTTTACGGCGTCGAGCCCAACCCAGCGATGCGCGCCGCCGGCGAAGAATATCTCGCGTCGTTCGATTCGTTCGTCAGTATCGACGCGTCCGCCGAAGCGACCACGCTGGAAAGGGCCGCCATCGATTTCGTAACGGCAGGTCAGGCCTTCCACTGGTTCGAGCCTGCGGCAGCGCGTCGCGAATTTCAGCGCATTCTGAAACCCACAGGGTTTGTCGTCGTGATGTACAACGACCGGCAAATGGATTCGGCCTTTGCCAACGCCTACGAGGACCTCCTCGTGAAATACGGCACCGATTACCAGCGCGTGCGCGAATCGTATCCCGAAAGCCAAACAATGCATGAATTTTTCGCCGGCGGAAGCGTTTCGCAACGCAGCGTGCCCAATGAGCAGATTCTCGACTGGGAAGGGCTTGCCGGGCGGCTGCGCAGCAGTTCCTATGCGCCGCAGGAAGGCCAGCCCAAGTACGCGCCAATGATGACGGCGCTGGAAGAATTATTCCGCGCGAATCAGGAAAATGGCACCGTGCGTATGGAATATGCCACGCACGTTTACTTCGGCCGCCTGCCTACATCATGAAGGTCGTCTACAACTGGCTAAAAGACTTCGTCGACGTCACCGCGTCGCCCGACGAGCTGGCTTCGCGGCTGGCGCTTTCTGGCACGAACATCGGCGGCGTGGAAAACGGCGCGCACGGCGCGGTGATCGACGCGGAAGTTTCATCGAACCGGCCGGATTGCCTGGGACACTACGGAATCGCCCGCGAAGTCGGCGCGGTGTACAAGCTGCCGCTGAAACCTGTTGCGCCAAAACCAGCGGAAGGATCGGCGAAAGCTGCCGACGCGGTCCGTGTCGAGATTCAAGTCCCCGAGCTTTGCGGGCGCTTTACCGCGCGTGTGATTCGCGGGGTAAAGATTCAGCCATCCCCACCTTGGCTGCGCGAGCGCCTCGAAGCGAGCGGCGTCGCCAGCATCAGCAACGTCGTGGACGTCTCGAACTACGTGATGCTGGAGCTTGGCAATCCGCTGCATACGTATGACTACGACAAGGTGCGCGATCACCGCATTGTCGTGCGCAAAGCCAAGCCCGGCGAAAAAACACGCACCCTGGATGGCATCGAGCGCGCGCTCGATCCCGGTATCTGCATGATTGCCGACGGCGACGGTTCGCGCGCCGTGGGCATCGGCGCGATCATGGGCGGCGCGGAAACCGAAATCTCATTTTCAACGAAGAACGTTTTGATCGAGTGCGCCTGGTTCAATCCCATCGCCGTTCGCCGCGCCACGCGTTTTTTAAAATTGCACACGGAAGCATCCACGCGGTTTGGCCGCGGCGCCGATCCGGAAATGGCCGAGTTGGCCTCGCGCCGCGCCGCGGAGCTGATCTTGCAGCTTGCCGGCGGCGAGTTGTTGGCCGGGGTTGTCGACGTGTATCCCGGTAAGCGCGCGCCGAAAAAGATTGTGCTGACGCGCGCGGAACTTTTGCGGGTGATGGGCGCTGACGTTCCGGACAAAGAGATTGAGGCGAGTCTGGGCGCACTCGGATTTTCTCCCGTGCGCGTGGACCAGAATCGCGGCGTGGACGGATCGCTGCTGGCTGCGTGGGAATGCACCCAACCTTCATGGCGCGCGGAAGTCGAGCGCGAAATCGATTTGATCGAAGAGGTCGCGCGCATTTATGGTCTGGACAAATTCCCGCCGCGTTTTCCGGTGTCGCGCCAGGGCGCTTTGCGTTTGCCGAATTACGAGCCGGAGACGCAAATTCGCGAGCTGCTGATCGGTCTTGGGTATCGCGAAATCCTGACCATCCCGCATGTGGCCGAAGAGCGTGACGCGTTGTTCCGCGCACCCGGCGTGCAGCCCGCGCGGCTCGCGAATCCGTTGTCGGAAGAAGCGGGCGTGCTGCGCTCGACCGGATTGGTGACCATGGCCGCGGCGCTGGAGTGGAACCTGAATCATGGCCAGCGCAATGTGCGTCTGTTCGAGATTGGCAGCCAGTACAGTCTGCGTGGTCATCCGTCTGTCGAAACCCGCGTGCTGACGGTCGGCGCGACCGGCGAGGCTCGCGAGAAGGATTTGTACGACGCGGCGCGCGCGTATTCTTTCGCCGACTTGAAAGGCGCCCTCGATTCGCTCGGCGAACTCGCCGGAGGTTTTGCGTGGAGCGATCGCGCCGTGGACGCGGCAAGCCAGGACACGCATCGCGTTTCGGGCGATTGGCCGCATGCCGCGCGAAGCGGGCACGTTGCGCTCTCCGGCGAGGAAATCGGAGACGCGGGCCAACTGGCGCGTCGCATTGCGGACCGCCTCAAGTTGCGGCAAGACGTGTTTCTTGCCGAGTTGCGGCTCGAGCCGGTGTACGCGGCGGTTCGCGACCTCAAGGATTCGCGCAGGTATGAGCCGCTGCCACGATTTCCGGCGGTGGAGCGCGATTTCTCGCTGCTGTTGGCGGATGGCACGCATTTTTCTAACGTTACGAAAACGATTCGCTCGCTCGGCATTGGTGAAATCGTTTCCATCGAAGCGGGAGACCTGTTTCGCGGAAAGAATGTGCCTGCGGGAAAATATTCGTTGATGGTGCGCGTGATCTTTCAAAGCCGCGACGCGACTCTGACCGAGGCGCAGATCGCCGAGTTTTCCGCGCGCATTGTCTCTGCCCTCGACAAGCAACTGGGTGCGCAACTCCGCGCGAGCTGAGTTTCGCGTTTCTCCCGTTCCGGGTCGCCACAAAAGCCGCAGTGCTCCGAAGACTTCGCGCTGCGCTACAATGCGGGGTTACAATGCGGTGCAGCGGCTCTGGAGCTAGCATGAGTTCACCGGTGAAAGTACAAATCTTCGGGCAGACTTACACGATTCACGGCGAGCTGGATCCGGCTTACGTGCAAAAGCTTGCGACATTTGTGGATGAGAAGATGCGCGCGATTTCGGACGCGACCTCCACTGTCGATACGCATAAGATTGCTGTGCTGGCGGCGCTGTCGATTGCCGACGAACTTCATAGCACGCAGCGCGACCTTGGCGAGCACAATGACCTGCTGCGCGAGCAAGCCGAGCGTTGCCTCACGCTCGTTGAGCGCGCATTAAAGCAAACCGCATAAATTCATTTTCTTCTCTCACTGGCTCCATTTGGTTGGGGTGCGGTCCCAGCGGTGTTTGCGGAGTTCGGAGTGGAGCTGGGCGGGTAGCGGGCCTTTGTCGCTGGCGGCGAGGTTGGTCTCGACGTGATGGCGTTTGCGCATGCCGGGGATGATGGTGCTGACGTCTTTGTTGTTGAGGATGAAGCGCAGGGCCATTTCCGGCATGGTGAGGCCGTCGCGGAGCAGCGGCTTGAGCGCTTCGGCGTGTTCGACGCTCTTCTTCAGGTTCTCCGGCACGAAATAGGTGTTGCGCCAATCGCCCTCGGGCCATTTGCTGTCGAGCGTTAGCGTGCCGGTGAGCGTGCCTTCATCGAAGGGAACGCGGGCGATCACGGCGACATCTTTTTCGCGGCACGCGGGGAACAATTCGTCTTCGGGATTTTGATCGAAGATGTTGTAGATGACCTGCACGGCGTCGAATAGCCCGGCGCGCACTGCTTTCACGCCGTTCGCGGGTTGCCAGCGATTGATGCTGATCCCCAGCGCGCGAACCTTTCCGCTGGTGAGCAGTTTTTCGAGCACGGGACGCAGGCGCTTGTCTTCCAGCCAGGCGTCTTCCCAGGTGTGAAACTGGATCAGGTCGAGCGTGGCGACACCGATGTTGGCCAAACTTTTGGCGACGTATTCCTCGATGTAGTTCGGCGGATAGCAATCATCGAGGGTGAATTCCGGGCGGCTGGGCCATTTGCGATTTTTCGGCGGGATTTTCGTGGCCGTGTAGAGCGTCTTCCCAGCGTTGGCGCGCAAGACTTTTCCGAGTAACTGTTCGCTGTGACCGTCGCCATAGGCCCAGGCGGTGTCGAAGAAATTGCAGCCGAGATCGATAGCCCGCTGGAGCGAATCGATCGACTGGGCGTCTTCCGAGCCAGTCCAACCGGCGATGCCCCACATTCCGTAGCCAATTTCACTGACCTTCCATCCGGACCGGCCGAAGCGGCGATAGTTCATCGTGGCGTTCTCCTTGTACGTGCGGGGACCATTATAGCCACGGCAGAGCAAGGTTGAGCGTCGGCGGGCGGGGTTGATCGTGATTGAAGTGGAGCTGTGGAAAGGCGCCCGCTTCCCTTCGGGGCTCAGGGCAAGCGGAAAGCGGCCGCAACAATGTCGCCAAATCTGGACTCTCACTGATCATATTGTGTTCGGTCGGATTGCCCCGGGTCAATTTTCGATCGGCTTCCATGATCGGCTCAACGGATCGAAGACTTGGCACCGAGAGGATTTAGCGACAGTCCTGTAGAACCCTGGTCGATGAGTGACTCGGACCGTCGTCATTATTTGACTCTGAACAGCCCCAAATTGGGGCATATAACATTCCTCGCGACATGTTTCCGTCACAAATTGTCTACTCCTATTGACCGTCTATAAGAGTGGTGCTACCGTCTTATAGACAGACGATAGGAGAATTCATGCCTGCCCCTCAATCCGATCTCCTGCAAGGCACGCTCGATCTGCTGATCCTGAAGGCCCTTGCCCTCCAAGAACTGCATGGGATGGGCGTATCGCGCAGAATCGCGCAGATCACTGGCGGGGCATTCGACGTCAAAGCGGGATCCCTGTTTCCCGCCCTGCACCGTATGGAACAGGCCGGTTGGCTCACATCTTCCTGGGGCGAATCAGAAACCAATCGGCGCGCGAAGTTCTACGCGTTGACCAAGGCCGGCAAAAAACAACTGCACACCGAGTCGGAGCGGTGGGAACGAATCTCTCTTGCCATGGCGACCGCCTTGCGCACCACATAGGAGGCTCTGTGATCAGTCGACTCCGCGCGCTTTGGAACAATGTGTTCCGCAGAGAACAACTTGATCGCGAGCTCGATGAGGAACTCCAGGCCTATCTGGAAGTGGTATCGGCCGAAAAGATGCGGGAGGGAGTGTCTCCCGAGGAGGCCTACCGTGATGCTCGTCGCGATACGGGAGGCGTGGAGCAGATTAAAGAGAGCGTTCGCGATGTTCGCGCGGGAGTCTGGTTAGACACTCTCATGCAGGATCTTCGGTACGGCGTTCGAACGCTCGCAAAGAATCCTTCTTTCACCCTGATTGCGATGGCCACGCTGGCGCTTGGTATCGGCGCGAACACAGCAATGTTCAGCCTGTTGGATCAGGTTGTTCTACGGCTTTTGCCAGTCCGTGATCCTGAGCGAGTCGTGATCGTCCGGGAGACCGGCAACCATTACGGGAACAGTTTCGGCCCCAACACCATTTCCTGGCCGATGTTTGAAGATTTGCGCGACAACAATCAAGTCTTCTCAGGGATGTTCTGCCGGTTTCCAGCCACCGTCACCATCAGCGGCGGCGATCGAGCGGCGCAAATCCCCGCGGAGCTGGTCTCCGGCTCTTATTTCCCGATACTGGGAGTGGGGGCGGCATTGGGCCGCACCATTGCTCCGGACGACGACGCGGTGCCTGACAGCCGGCCAGTCGTGGTACTCAGCTACAGCTTCTGGCGTAGCTACTTCGACGGCGACCGCAGCATCGTCGGCCGAACGATCAACCTCAACAGTTACGCGATGACCGTGATTGGAGTCGCGCAGCCCGGTTTTGACGGCGTGGAACTGGGTGCCCCTGCGAAGGTTTTCGTTCCCATCATGATGAAGACGGAGATGACGCCCCATTCGGACGGCCTCAAGGACCGGCGCCGCAGGCTGAGTTGGGTCACTGCGTACGGACGCCTCAAGCCCGGCGTCAGCATGGAGCAGGCGCAACTTTCGCTGCAGCCGCTCATGCATAGCATTCTCGAAATGGAGGTTCAGCAGCCTGAATTCACGAGGTCCGCGACGCCTGCGGATCGGGAACCGTTTCTTCGTAATCGCGCTGAACTTTTGCCGGGCTCAGAGAACGATCTGCGCGAGGACATGCGAAAACCGCTATGGCTTTTGGTCGCGCTCACTGGAGCGGTGCTTCTGCTTGCCTGCGCCAACCTGGCGAATCTGCTGCTGGCGCGTGCCACAGCTCGAGAGCGGGAATTCGCTGTTCGTCTAGCCATCGGGGCCGGCCGCGCCCGCATCGTTCGCCAGTTGCTCGCCGAAAGTCTTCTCCTCTCCGCCGCTGGAGCAGCCGTGGGATTGGCGCTCGCCTTTTTGACGGATCGCCTTCTGCTGCGCATCTATCTGCCTGCGGATGCGGCCGCCGAGTTTGTTCTCTCTCCCATTCCGGACGGACGCGTGCTGGCCTTCGTTGTGGGGGTCATGCTTTTCACCTCATTGGTCTTCGGACTCCTACCCGCGGTTCGCGGCTCGCGCACGGAAATTACTCTCTCGCTCAAAGACAGGTCCGGCGCCGCCTCCGTCAGCGGCATTTCTCTTCGCCGGATGCTGGTTGGCGTTCAGGTAGCGCTGTCGTTGCTGCTGCTGGTCGGTGCAGGCCTCTTCGTTCGTACTTTGCGCAACCTCGATAGCCTGGGGCCGGGGTTCCCAACCGATCATCTTCTTACATTCCGAATCAACCCTTCGCTCAACGGATACTCCGACGAAGAAACCAAATCGTTCTATCAACGGCTGAACGTCAACCTGCAAACCATGCCCGGTGTTGCGTCGGTTGGATTTTCGGCCATGGCGCTTCTCAAGGGTTATGCATGGCAGAATGCGGTCCTGGGCAAGGATTTCGAAGGAGCGCCGATCGAGGAACAGCCGGTTCTCTGCGAGGTCGGCCCGGGCTACTTCGCCACGCTCGGTATTCCCATCGTCGCCGGGCGTGCCTTCACCGCGCAGGACGTGGGACCCGCCAAATACGCTGTCATCAATGAGAGCTTTGCCAGGCAATACTTCCCGGGCCGAACTCCCATCGGGCAGCGCTTCGGGCTCGTGGACGACATGCAGCCAGTCAGCCCGGACATTGAAGTCATTGGGGTGATCCCGGACAGAAAATACAGAGATCTGCGTGAGACGCCCCCAGCGCAGGCTTACTTCCCCTATCTCGAAGGCGCGCATTTCCGCTTCATGAATATCTATTTGCGCACGCAGGCTGATCCGCGCCAGATCGAGAATGAACTTCGCGAACGCATGCGGCAGTTCGACCCGCATGTTCCGGTCGTCGAATTGCAAACCGTGAACGAACAGATTGGACTCTCGCTGCGGACCGAACGGCTGGTCGCCAGCCTCTCCGCCGTATTCGGCGGACTTGCCACTTTGCTCGCGGTCATTGGGCTTTATGGCGTCACGGCCTATGCGGTGATGCGCCGAACCCGAGAAATAGGCATCCGCATGGCTCTCGGAGCAATTCCGAGTGATGTCATTGCGATGGTTATGCGCGAAGTGTGCATTCTCATCGGAGCCGGCCTGGCTGCTGGTTTTTCGCTCGCGCTCGCCCTCGCCAATCTGGTCCGCAGCCAGCTCTTCGGTTTGAACCCGCGCGATCCATTGACGTTCGTTGGCTCGGCAATCGTTCTTACTGTGGCTGCGGGATTGGCTGGCTTTATTCCCGCCTTGCGCGCAAGCTCTCTGACTGCGACAACCGCCTTAAGACATGAATGAACCGGGTTCCGCTTGGACAAACTTTGGCGATAGGTAACAGCAAAGCTTTGTTAGCCGTTGGCGGCAGCAAAACGATGTAAAATCGAGGCGGGTCTCGCAACCCTTTGGGCTGCTTGGTCGTCTAAGGTGCTAGATCATGGTGTCTTTGTGCAGCTAAGACCTGTTTTTCGGCGACGGTTCGCGCGGCCAGCGCCGGCCCTGTTGGGCTGCGTGCTGCTGCTGTATGTCGCCACGGGCCTCGCGTTTCTCCACCCGCATAATAACGGTCCCGAAACAACCTGCCACGTTTGCCAGGTTCTCCATGCGCCGGTGCTGGCGGTTGCCCGGCTGAACCTGGTTCCCGAAGCGCAGCAGGTCGCACGAAATACCACTCCTTTAGAGCACGCGGCGCCATCGAGTCCGGTCGCTCTACATCGCGCGTCTCGAGCCCCTCCTTCCGCGTAACAAGCTACCCCTGATTCGTCGTCGGCTATTTTTGGCGTTGAATGCCGAGCCGCATTCAGGCGCCGCCGCTATTTTTCCAGCGGCCTCTATCCACAGCTCCACACCGTCGCCAGACGCGACACATCGTCCCGTAAGGGGACAGGAGAGATCATGCGCAGGAATTTTCACAGCCATTTGGAGTCGCATTGGAATCGCAGAATGGTGCAGGGGATTTTGTCTTTGTGCCTGGTGTGCGCGTTTTTGGTTGTGCCCGCATTCGGACAGTTGGGGAACTCCGGCTCGATCGAAGGGGTGGTAAAGGATCCCTCGGGCTCTTCCGTGGCCGGTGCCACAGTGGAAATCACGAATCCGATCAGCGGCTTCCATCGTGACGCAGTCACCGGCACAGACGGCAGTTTTCGCTTTACGAACGTGCCTTTCAATCCTTACCACTTGGTGGCCGCTGCGCCGGGCTTCTCTTCGTTCACGCAGGACGTCGATGTGCGCTCGACGGTACCCACCTTGCTGCCAATCGCTTTGAAATTGGGCACCGCGAATACCAGCGTAACCGTGGAGGCCAATGGCGGCGACCTGGTCGAAAATGAGTCCACCTTCCACACCGATGTCGACCAGGCAATCATCGACCGGCTTCCGCTCGAGAGTGCTTCTTCCTCGGTGACCTCGCTGGTTACCCTGGTGTCTCCGGGCGTTGCGGCGGACTCCAACGGGAACATGCACGGTTTGGGCGATCACGCGCAGAACTCGTTCTCTGTTGACGGGCAGCCCATCACCGATCAAACCAGCAAAGTGTTTTCCAACCAGATTCCAAGCGATTCTATTCAGTCGCTGGAGGTCATTTCCGGAGCTCCCCCCGCGGAATTCGGAGACAAGACCAGCCTGGTGATCAAGGTGACCACGAAATCGGGCCTGGGTGTGACCAAGCCGACCGGCAGCGTGAACACCTCTTACGGGAGTTTCGGCACCGCTAATGTGGGTTTCGACCTCGCCTACGGAACTCAGAAATGGGGAAATTTCATCTCCGCAAATGGTTTGAAAAGCGGACGATTCCTGGATCCTCCAGAATTCACTCCGATCCACGACAAAGGCAACGAGGTAAACATCTTTGATCGCGTGGACTACCAACTCTCACAGTCCGACACGCTCCACGGCAATTTCCAATACACCCGATCGTGGTTCCAGACGCCCAATACCTTCGACAATCTGAACGTGATTGGCCCAACCGGAATCAACGTTGGCGACACAGACCAGCGCTCGAAGATCGGCACGTTCAACATCGCGCCCACGTGGACCCGGCTCATCAGCTCGAACGCGATCTTCACGCTGGGCGCGTTTGTGCGGCAAGACCAGTACAACTACTATCCGAGCAACAATCCGTTCGCGGACCTTGGTCCGATCAATTCGGAAACGATCAGTCAGGATCGCAGGCTCACCAACGCCGGCCTGCGCTCGGATATTTCGTATGTGAAGGGCAAGCACAACGTAAAGGCGGGCATCACCTACGAGCACACCTTTCTGAAGGAAAACGACAGCTTTGGCATCATCGATCCAACGCTCCTTCCTTCGACGACAGACGCTCTCGGCGCGCCCTGTTTTGATTCGACGACGAATACGGCCGTGCCCGGCACCCCGTGCGCGACATTGCTTCCGATCGATCTGACACGCGGCGGTAGCCTTTTTACATTTCGCGGCAGCACGGACGTGAAAGAGCTTTCGATGTACGTGCAGGACACCATTACTCAGGGGAACTGGTCATTTAACCTCGGCATCCGCGGCGATCTGTATAACGGGCTGTCGACCGCGCGGCAGGCGGAACCTCGCGTGGGAATTGCCTACAACATCAAGCCAACCAATACGGTGTTGCGGGTTTCCTATGCGCGCACGCTGGAAACACCCTTTAACGAAAACCTGATTGTGGCGACCGAAGGATGCAACGTCAGCGTGATTGCAGCGCTGATTCCGTGCGTGCCTGCGAATTCGCCCGCGGGCTACCGGAATGAGTTTCACGCCGGGCTGCAGCAGGCGTTTGGGAAATACCTGGTGGTGGATGGCGAGTACATCTGGAAGTACACGCACAACGCGTACGACTTCAGCGTGCTCGGCAACACACCCATCACCTTCCCGATCGATTGGCATAATTCCAAGATCCCTGGATGGCTGCTGCGCGCCAGCGTGCCGAACTTCCATGGATTCACTGCGCTGGTGGTGATGTCCAGCGTCGCGGCTCGCTATTTCCCTCCGCAGGTCGGCGGACTGGGCGTGACCGTTGGCCAAAGCGGATCGGTCTTTCGCATCGATCACGACGAAAAGTTCAACGAGACGACGCACCTGCAATATCAGCCGTGGAAGCGCGGTCCGTGGGTGGGCTTCAACTGGCGGTATGACAGCGGCCTGGTGGCTGGGTCGGTGCCTGACTTCGCAACCGCGCTCACGTTTGACGCCGACCAACAGGCCGCGATCGGTTTGTTCTGCGGCAGCACGTTTGCGACGCTCGCGAGCCCACTCACAAGCTGCCCGGCGGGTACCCCGCACGGTGCTACGCGTGTTTCCATTCCCGCGGATGGAACCGAGAACGACGACAAGAATCCGCCGCGCATAGCTCCACGGAACCTGTTCGACCTGGCCGTCGGCCATGACAATCTCTTCCATGGCGACCGCTACAAGTGGAGCCTCCGCTTCACGGTGATCAATCTCACCAACAAAGAAGCGCTGTACAACTTTCTATCCACTTTCAGCGGCACACACTTCGTGTCGCCGCGCAGCGAATCGCTGGAACTGGGCTTCCACTTCTAAGTTACTCACGTTCTGACTGACTGCAGGCGCGGGGGGAAGCCAGGCAGCTAAGAGTGCCAGGCGAGCGGCCCGCTCTTTGATCAACTCCGTCGACTCGGGTATCGTTCGCGGCCTGGACGATACCGTCGGATTCACCATAACGACCGCGCGGTTGGACGCCGTTCAATCGCACGGGCTACAATACCCGGCGGAGCGGTACTTCGAAGCAGGTGAGGCGACGAAAGCTGTTTGAACCAATGACGAATCTCTGAGGAGCCGCGGATAGACAGCCTGTGTGCACGGCCTGTCCCTTTGGCTTCCCGGTTTAGTTCATGCAACGATCCGGGAAGCGAGCGGGGCAGGAAAGCCTAACGGTTGGCTCGTGGCGCCCACCTAATTCAGAGGTTCACGGCCTAGTTTCCCACGGCTAAGCAGTCCGCTCCATTTTTGTGTCTGCGTTCAGAAGATCTGGCGGGATACTTCGCAGGCTGCGTTTCATGCTGGAACGCCGGGCTGAAGCCCAGCGCCTACATGCGCGCCGATGCGATAACCTCTAACTCATGCGCATACTTTTTATCGGAGACATTGTGGGTTCGCCGGGGCGGCAGATTGTCCGCGACCGCCTGGCGGATCTTGTCACGCACCGGCAGATCGACCTGGTGATCGCCAACGGGGAAAACTCCGCTTCCGGCTTTGGGATTACGCCGAAGATCGCCGATGACCTCTTGCAGAACGGCATCGACGTGCTTACGGGCGGGAACCATAGTTGGGATCGCAAGGAAGTATTGGAGTACATGCCGCATCAGCCGCGGTTGCTGCGTCCCGGCAATTTCCCGGAGGGAAGTCCGGGGAGCGGCGTGTGCGTCGGCACGGCCAAGAACGGCGTGAAGTATGCCGTCTTGAATTTTCAGGGGCGAGTGTTTCTGCCGGCAATCGACGATCCGTTTCGCAAGGCCGACGCGGAACTCGCCAAGCTTCCGCCGGACACGGCGTTCGTGCTGGTGGACATACACGCGGAAACCACCAGCGAGAAAATCTCTCTGGGCTGGTATCTCGACGGGCGCGTAAGCGCGGTGGTGGGCACGCACACACACGTAACCACCGCGGATGAGCAGGTGCTGCCGCAAGGCACGGCATTCATCACCGATGTGGGTATGACCGGACCGCACGGCGGCGTCATCGGCATGGACCGTCAGGGAATTATCAAGCGCTTCCTGGACGGGCTGCCCGCAAGGTTCGACGTGGCTTCGGGCGATGTGCAGATGAATTGCGTGCTGATCGAGACCGACGACAGTGGGCCGCGCAATGCCGCGGGCCGCCTCCGGGCGCAGTCGATCGAGCGGCTGCGGCTGCGCAGCGATTAGTAGTCTAACACGTGGCGGTGATCGATGCTGGATCAACCCGGGCTGCAACGCGGAGCAACCTTGCCACGTCCCAAAGTAATCTGAGGACTCATGCAACAAAAGAAGGCCCAGATGTCGAGATTTGCGGCGCTTTTGTGTCTGGTGGCTTCCCTCGCCGCGAGCAGCATGTTCGCGCAAGGCGAAGGCGAGCTGACCGCGAAGACGCGCCTTTTCGGCAGCGCGGGGCCCGGGCTGCGAACGGTGAGACGCGGCGCGGATGGGCGCACCTATGTGTTAGCTTCGCCGTCGCCGGGCTTGCTCGTTTTCGATAAGCAAGGCAAGCAGGTCCTGGCCATCGCGGAGGCTGCTGCCGCGGGAGTGGCCAATCCCAAATCGGGCCGCGCGGGTATCACCTTCGGCGAGGATTGTGATGTGGATGCCGACGGCCATATCTACGTGGCGGATCGCGGTGTGAATGCCGTCCAGGTTTTCTCTGCCGACGGCACGCCGCTGCGATCGATACCTGTTGCGGCGCCGATTTCCATCGCCGCGCTTGGGGAGGGCGAGGTCGCCGTCGCGACGTTGCGCGAGCCGCACCTAGTCATCGTTTTCGACAAGAATGGCCGGGAGGTTCGCGAGTTTGGCGATCCCGAACAGATTTCGGACCGGGAGGACTTGAACCGCTTCCTGAACATTGGGCAGTTGGTGAGCGACCCGCAGGGTCATCTCTACTATGGATTTGCGTATACTCCGGAGCCAACCGTGCGGCAGTACGACCGCAACGGTTACAGCGCAGGCCCGGACGTCCAGTATTTAGCGTTGGAAGCCGCGCCCGCGGCACAGGCCATTCGGCGCGAAATCGTGCGGCAGGAGAAGCATCAGAAGGCGCCATCATTCAAGCGCGTTCTGACCGCTGTGGGAATCGATTGGGCGAACGGAGAGGTTTGGATGGCGGCCGGCAACACGCTACTGCATTTCGACAAAGACGGATCCCGCCGCGCCAGCTATCAGCTCTATACGCCGGAAGGCGCTCGCCTCGAAGCCAACAGCATTTTGATCGAGCCTGGCCGCTTGATCATCGGCGGCGATCCAATTGGCGTCTACGAATTCGACCGGGCCGAGAAAAAAAATCAACCGTAGGGCGAGTTTTCCTCAGGTCGTTTGGCGCCTGCGCGGTATCAAGTGAGGTTGTGTTTGCAACATATTCGTCAAATCCCTTTGAATCACGGAAGAACGCATGCGTTGAACGCACCGTACAGCTTGTGGAAAAACTGTGCACGAGGTGTGAACGACTCTGTGCTTCGCATCGTGTCTTCGCACACTTTTCGCTTGCCTGCTACGCACCAATCAGGGACAATCCCGCGCTGTCTAATAGCGGCGTGAATTGGCCTGTACGCTTGGCCGGGGTCGCTCGTGAGACATCAGGGGCACGGCAACACAGCACTTTCCAGCGAGGGTTGAACCCCGTAGTCTATAGAAAGATGTAGAGGGGCCCGCTTTCCACAGCTTTTAAACATCTGTGGAAATAGCGCGGGACGAGTATTCTCTTTGCGATGACCACAGCTACTCAACTTGGGCGTGACCACGAAGCGGTCAACTCCTGGGACAAATTCCTGGAACGCGTGAAGTCCCGGGTCAGCATCAATACTTTCACTACCTGGTTTCAGCCCACGCGGCTGAATCGCGTCGAGGGCGAAACCTTGTTTGTGCAGATTCCTAGTGCTGTCTTTCGCCAGGTATTGACGCGCACCTATGGTGAAATTGTTAAGGCGGTCTTCCACGAAATTGGGGTGCCGAATACTCGTGTGCAGTACGTTTGCACCGAGGAAGAGCCGGTCGTTGCCGCTGCGCCCGCAGTCGTCCCGATCAAGCAGTCGAAGCTCGATTTCGAGAGCAGCGATCACCAGCTGAATTTGCGCTACACGTTTGATTCCTTCGTGGTCGGCAAGTCCAACGAGTTTGCGCACGCTGCTTCGCGCGCGGTGGCCGAGCAGCCCTCCAAAGCCTACAACCCGCTTTTCCTTTACGGCGGAGTGGGCATGGGAAAGACGCACTTGATGCATGCTATCGGGCACACCATCAAGAAGCGAAATCCGGCGATGCGGTTGAGCTATGTGAGCGCGGAGAAATTCACCATCGAGGTCATCAACTCGCTGCGCTTTGACCGCATGATCAGTTTCCGCGACCGCTTCCACACTGTCGATGTGCTCCTCGTGGACGATATCCAGTTCATCGCCGGGAAAGAGCGTACGCAGGAAGAGTTTTTTCACACCTTCAATGCGCTCTACGAGCAGCAGAAGCAGATCGTGATCTCTTCGGATTGCCTGCCGAAAGATATCAATTCCATCGAGGAGCGATTGCGTTCGCGATTCGAGTGGGGATTGATCGCAGATATCCAGCCGCCGGATCTGGAAACCAAGATTGCGATTCTGCAGAAAAAAGCGGACAACGAGCACTTTATGCTGCCGGACGACGTGGCGGAATATATCGCGCGCGCTATCAAGTCCAACGTGCGCGAACTCGAGGGCGCGCTGACTCGCTTGATGGCGTACGCCTCGCTTACGGGCGCTACGGTTTCTCTGGCTACGGCTCAGCAGGTGCTGCGTAACATTATCGCGTCGCAGGAAAAGCGCGTGACCATCGATTTGATCCAGAAGCGCGTAAGCGAGCATTTCAATCTGCGCGAGCAGGATCTGAAGGTCCGCAGCAACACGCGCGCGATCGCTTTCCCACGCCAAGTGGCCATGTATATCGTCAAGCAGCTCACGACGGCGTCGCTTCCCGAAATCGGCCGGCAATTCGGCGGCAAGCACCACACCACGGTGCTGCACTCCATCCACAAGATCGAAGAGATGCGGCGATCAGACAAAGATCTGAACCGAACCATCACGCGACTGATGGACGCGTTGCAGTAGCTTGCAAAGCTTCCCCACGCACCCTTAGCTTTCCAAAATGGCGGCGCGCCTTCAGGAATGAGTCCGTTCGGCGCCGCCATTCACCCACGATCATAATTTTCCAGCCTAGATCACAGCGCGTGCCTCCATGCAGATTCGCATCGGCGTTGCGAGGGGGACGCTCTTCGCTGTGCCATGTGGAGAAAATTTGCGAAACGTGCGGATTTCGTGTGGACGACTTGTGCACGAAATTAGTCACAAGTACCGCGTCACACCGACCGCGACCAGATTTCCTCTGTTCTCACATTTTGCCACTTGTGATCGCGGCGTGTTTCGCGGCCAAGGCAGTAGCGATTGACGTTTTTCCACGTTTCCACAGCGCTCATCACAACAACAAGCTTTATAGCTTCTCAAAACATTAAAATCTTTTGCTGTGACAGTAGTGGTTCTTGTCTGTGCAAAATCCGACCATCCCTCTACCTTGCGGTGCGAGCGGCGCAATCGTCGTCAACCACCGCATTTCCACAGTGCAAACGCCTCGATTAGACGTTGTTGGGCTTTATACTTTGCGCGAAAGCTAGTACAGTACGGCAGCGGTAGAATCCAGTAAGGGAGGCGGCTGACCGTCCCAGGTCGCACAAAAAATGACCGCACCTGTAAGCGCACGCGAGGATTATCAAGCGATGGAATTTAGCGTATCCAAGTCCGCGCTGTTGAACGAACTGAGCACCACGCAGGGCGTTGTCGAACGAAAAACGACGATCCCCATTCTGTCGAATTTGCTCGTCGAGGCGAAAGGCAGCCACCTCACGATTACGGCGACCGATCTGGAGCTGAGCATTCGCACGTCGTGCGAAGCGAAAGTGAAGAAAGAGGGCGCCGGGACGATCCCCGCGAAAAAATTGCTGGAGTTGGTCCGCTTACTCCCCGAAGGGGAGATAAGGTTCAGACTACTTGAAAATCATTGGGTAGAGATCGTCAGCGATAAGAAGAAGTACAAGCTCGTCGGCATGGCCAAGGAAAATTTTCCAGCGTTGCCGGCGATGCCGCACACCCTGGTAAAAATTTCCGCGCCAGTGATGGAAAGCCTGATCGGAAAAACAAAATTCGCCATCTCGATGGAAGAATCACGCTACACGCTGAACGGCGGGCTTTTGATTTTGAAGCCGGACACGCTGGCCATGGTCGCTACCGACGGCCACCGCCTGGCGCTGGCCGAGACCGATCAGAAATTAGCCGGCCTGAACGGCGAAATGAAAGTGTTGATCCCGAAGAAGGCTATGGACGAAGTCGAGAAACTCGCCAGCGCCGCGGGTGCCGACGCGCAGATCGAGTTCGCCAAGGACGAAAGCCACCTGTTTTTCCAGATCGGTCACCGCTTGCTGATCTCGCGCATTCTCACCGGACAATTCCCGAACTATGAAGCGGTTCTGCCGCGCGACAACAACAAGACCGTCACACTGGAACGCACCGAACTCTGCGATGCCGTTCGCCGCGTCTCCCAGTTGGCCGACCAGCGCTCGCACGCCGTCAAGCTAGCCGTCTCCAAAGAAGGCATTGAAATCTCCGCTTCGAGCCCAGAGTACGGCGAAGCAAAAGAAAATATTGAGAAGGAATACAAGGGAGACCCGATCTCCATCGGCTTCAATTCCAGCTACATGCTCGATTTTCTCGGCGCCGCTGCGGATGGCCCGATCAGCATCGAGCTCAAGGACGAACAATCCGCCGGCCAGATGCGTCCACTCGCCGACGAAAGCTACCGCTACCGCTACATCATCATGCCCATGCGTATCTGATTGGTTGACACAGGTATTACTATATAGATAAATGAATGGAGTGAACGCTTCCAGCCGCCACGCTATTATTCCGGGCTCGTTGGCTTCGAACAGAATTCATCTCGTCCGCGAAACTCGCATAATGCTTGGCACAGATCTAGCAATTCTCTACGGTATCAGCAACTCCAACTTGAACAAGGCAGTGAGCCGAAATCGCGACAGGTTTCCGCGGGATTTCCTGTTCCGGCTGACCGCCAAAGAGCACGTTCTTTTGATATTCCAATCTGGAATAGTAAAACCTCGCGGAAGAGGCGGCACCCGGTACCTGCCTTACGCTTTTACAGAGCAAGGCGTGGCCATGCTCTCCAGTGTTCTGCGCAGCGAACGCGCACTTCAAGTCAACATCGCCATGATGCGAGCGTTTGTGGAGTTGCGCCGCGCGGTGGCAACGAATGAAGAGTTACGCAAGAGGATCGAACAGTTGGAACGTCGCTATGATGCGAAATTCGAAGTCGTTTTCGGTGCCATCAAACAGATGCTGGAGCCGCCAGCGAAGCCAAAATTAGGGATCGGATTTCACTCGGTTCAGAAACCGTCACGAGTGGCGTTGAACCAGTAGCAAATACTCGGTCGGGTTGCTAGTTTTTGATATTCCAAACTGGAATATCAAAGACCCAACCGCACTCGGGCGTCTTTATTTTGCCAATTCCAGCAGCCGGCACGCGACGACTCTCGTCGGTCTGCTGCCATGGGCTAAACAAATGAAACTACGCCACTTACTTGTTGACGGCCGCTCGTTTTCGCTTTGAATTTCCGAGCCGTTCGGGTACACTATTTACGTATCTGGTTTCCTCCAAATCGGCCCGCCCTGAGCGATCGGGGCACGTCCGCCAAGCAAAGTTGTTCTGCAGCTAGCCCTGCGCCAGGGGCTTTGAACTACGGCTTGGAGTTGGACCCTGGAAGAAATTTCCGGGGTAACGAGTCTTCGCCACGTCTCGCTGCGCGAGACGGGATGGAGCAGGAGCCCTACGAGTTCCGCTCGCTCGCGATCGGAGCCAAAGGGTAAGGCGACGCACGGAGAAGTCCGCAACTCAGCCTTTCCTCGCTTCAAAGTTTTTTGAACCGAAGTTTTTCAGCGGCAGCGACACCGCGCGTCTCGCGGTTTGTTTTGTGCTGCACGTTGTTGCGGGCTAGCGCCGCGCGCGCCAATGCAGATGGGGAGATGGAATGGGCGATCGAGAAGAGATTCAAGGAAAAGATAACGCGACCGCGCCAGTGGCGGCCGGGCACAAATACGACGCGAAGTCCATCAAAGTGCTCGCTGGCCTCGAAGCCGTGCGCCTGCGGCCTGCGATGTACATCGGCTCAACCGGCGAAATGGGCTTGCACCACTTGGTTTGGGAAGTGGTGGACAACTCGGTTGACGAAGCCATGGCCGGGTACGCCGATGAAATTAACGTGACCGTGCATGCCGATGATTCCGTCACGGTTGTGGACAATGGCCGTGGCATTCCGGTGGATATGCACGCCACCGAGAAGCGGCCCGCCGCGGAAGTCGTGCTCACGGTGCTGCATGCCGGCGGCAAGTTCGACAGCGATACCTACAAGGTTTCCGGCGGATTGCACGGCGTAGGTGTTTCCGTCGTCAATGCGCTTTCCGATTGGCTGGAGCTGGAGATCTCACGTGATGGCGCCGTGTGGGAACAGACCTACGAAAAAGGCAAGCCCACCTCGAAATTGAAGCAGACCGGCAAGACTCGCAAGACCGGAACGAAAGTCACCTTTCATCCTGATCCGGCCATTTTTGAAAAAACCACGTATAGCTTCGATACGCTGGCACAACGGCTGCGCGAGCTGGCCTTCCTGAACAAGGGCTTGAAGATCACGCTCACCGACGAGCGCACGGAAAAAACCGCGGAATTCCGCTTTACCGGCGGCATCGCCGAATTCGTGAAGCACCTCAACCGCGGCAAGGCCACACTCCACGATTCCCCGATTTACATCGAGGGCAAGCGCGGCACCGTGGAGATCGAAATAGCGCTGCAATACAACGATAGCTACGGCGAAAACGTTTTTGCCTTTGCGAACACCATCAATACCGTCGACGGGGGCACGCATCTCTCCGGCTTCCGCTCGTCGTTGACGCGCACGATCAACAATTTCGCCTCATCGGCGGGAATGCTGAAGGAGCAGAAGGACGAAGTTACCATCACCGGCGATGACGTTCGCGAAGGCCTCGTCGCCGTCGTCAGCGTGCGTTTGCCGCAACCTCAGTTTGAAGGCCAGACCAAGGGAAAACTCAACAGCGACATCAAGGGCGACGTCGAGCAGTTGGTCAACGAACGCCTGGGCGAATGGTTCGACAAACATTCGACTGTCGCTCGGCGCATTATCGGCAAGTGCATTGAAGCTGCACGTGCTCGCGAAGCAGCGCGCAAAGCACGCGAGCTGACGCGGCGCAAGTCAGCGATGGACTCCAGCGGCCTGCCGGGAAAATTGGCGGATTGCCAGGAGCGCGATCCCTCGCGATGCGAACTGTTTGTCGTTGAGGGTGAATCGGCCGGAGGTTCGGCCAAGATGGGCCGCGACCGCAAGTCCCAGGCGATCTTGCCGCTCAAGGGCAAAATTCTCAACGTTGAAAAGGCGCGCTACGACAAGATGCTCGGCCACGAGGAAATTCGCGCGATCATCACCGCGCTGGGCACGGGCATCGGCAAGGACGATTTCGATGCTGGGAAGCTGCGCTATCACAAAGTGATTCTGATGACCGACGCGGACGTGGACGGCAGCCACATTCGCACGCTACTGCTCACGTTTTTCTTCCGCCACATGAAGGAATTGATCGAGCGTGGGCACATCTACATCGCGCAGCCGCCGCTGTATCGCGTGAAGCGCGGCAAGAGCGAGCGCTACATCCGCGACGAAAATGATTTTGCGCACGAACTGATGAAGCGCGCCACCGAAGATCACGCCGTGAAGCCCAAGGAAGGCGCGTCGCTGGAAGGCGCGAGCCTGACGAAGTTCTTGCTGAACGTGCAGGAGTTCGAGGCCGCCGCGGCGAAACTCGCGCGTAGGCTGCGCGATCCCCGCCTCGTGGAACTGATGGTCGAAAGCGGCGTGGAGAAAAAGACCGATTTCGAGGACAAGAAAACCATCGAGAAACTCTTGAAGGAAGTGGACAAGGCCAAGCTGAAGCTCGAAGGAAAAGTTGTGTTCGACGAAGAACACAGCTTGTACGAAATCCAGTTTGGTCCGCCGCACGGCCAGAAGATTAACTGGGCGCTTGCGTCGACGGCGGAATATAAGCGTCTGCGTGGCCTCGCCAAACTGATCGACGAATTCAACAAGCCGCCCTTCGTGATCACCAACAACGGCACCAAAGTCACGAAAGAAAGAGCGCAGGACGTATTGAACTACGTGGTCGAAGACGCCAAAAAAGATTTTACGATCACTCGATTCAAAGGCCTGGGCGAAATGAACGCCGAGCAGTTGTGGGAAACCACCATGAACGCGGAGACGCGCACGCTGCTCCAGGTAAAGCTGGAAGACGCCGTTGCCGCCGAGGATATTTTCACCACGCTGATGGGCGAAAACGTCGAAGCGCGCCGCAAGTTCATCGAGGACAATGCCCTCGACGTTCAAAACCTGGATATTTAATCGTCATCGATGATTTATCAACTCGGATGGACGACGTTGCCGGGGCTGCGCGGATTGAGCTGCAGCGAGTTTCGCGCGACTCCGACGGATGCGCCGGACAACGAGCGTGGAGTGGCTGTTGAATTCGCAACAGAAACGGAACGCAACGATTTCTTACGGCAGGCGGAAAGTTATTTCGGTGAGAAAAGATTCATGAACGCGGCGGACGCTTTCGACACGGTGAAAGCGTACGCGCTGGAACAGACGAGCAAACGAAACTGACAAGCTGAGGAACAATGGCGGACGAGAAAAACACATCGATACTTTTGCCGATTGATATTGAAGCGGAGATGCGCAAGTCGTATCTCGACTATGCGATGAGCGTGATCATCGCGCGCGCCTTGCCGGATGTGCGCGACGGCTTGAAGCCGGTGCAGCGGCGCATCCTGGTGGCCATGAACGATCTCGGCCTCGCGTCGAATCGCGGCTTCCGCAAGTGCGCGAAGATCTGTGGCGATACCTCTGGCAACTATCACCCCCACGGCGAAGCGGTGATTTATCCTGCTTTGGTTCGACTCGCACAGGATTTCAATCTTCGCTACATGCTCATCGATGGTCAGGGAAATTTCGGTTCGGTGGACGGCGATCCTCCGGCGGCGATGCGGTACACCGAGGCGCGGCTGGCGAAGATTTCGGAAGACATTCTCGCCGACCTGGAAAAAGAGACCGTCGATTTCATTCCAAACTTCGATCAGACGCGTGAAGAGCCGGTGGTGCTACCGTCGCGTATCCCGAACCTTCTCGTGAATGGCGCGAGCGGCATCGCCGTGGGCATGGCGACCAACATCCCGCCACACAATCTACGTGAAATTATTGACGCGGCGATTTTGCTGATTGAAAAACCGGATACCACGCTAAAGGAAGTCATGAAGCTGGTGCCGGGACCCGATTTTCCGACTGGTGCGTACATCGCGGGTCGCGAGGGGATCGAAGCGGCATACAAAACCGGCCGCGGCAGCTTTGTGATGCGCGCGAAGGCCGCGATCGAAGAGGTCGGCAAGGACCGCGAGAACATCGTCATCACCGAGATCCCGTATCAGGTCAACAAGGCGCGGCTGATCGAGCGTATCGCCGAGCTGGTGCAAAATAAAAAGATCGAGGGCATCGCCGACGTTCGCGACGAGTCCTCCCGCGAGGGTATGCGCATCGTCATTGAAATCAAGCGCGGCGAAGAATCGCAGCTGATCCTGAACAACCTATTCAAGCAGACGCAGATGCAGGAATCTTTCGGCATGATCCTGTTGTCGATCGTGGCAGGGCAGCCGCGCGAGCTGGGCTTGATCCCGATGATCAAGCTGTTCATCGATCATCGCGTCGAAGTCGTGCGCCGGCGTTCCGCCTACGAATTGCGCAAGGCCCGCGAGCGCGAACACATTTTGGTGGGCTACCAGATCGCGCTCGACCATCTGGATGACGTAATCCGCATCATTCGCGGATCCACCGGCCGTGCGCAGGCAAAGGAAAACTTGCTCGCGTATTTTACCGAGCAAGACGTGACCATTACCGAGAACGGCAAGCAGAAGAAGGTGGCCGGCGTCAAACTCGACGGCCGCAAGTACAAGCTCGGCCAGCTCGAAGTCGAAGCGGTGGCGACGCGCGGCGGCGTGATCGGCCTGACGCCAGTGCAAGTGGACGCGATCCTGGAATTGCAACTGCATCGCCTCACGCAGCTTTCCGTCGACGAGATCCTCAAGGAACTGAAGTCCATCCGCGAGCTGATCGCCGAACTCGAGGAGATCCTCTCGAGCGAGAAGAAACTCAAGCAGGTCATTACCGGCGAACTCAAGGAAGTGCAGAAGGCGTATGGCGATGACCGCCGCACGCAGATCGTCGACAAGGTCGATGAAATCAAGCTCGAGGATCTGATCGCTGACACGGAGATGCTGATCACGGTGAGCCACGCTGGCTATATCAAGCGCACCGCGGCGGAAACGTACCGGCACCAATCGCGCGGCGGCAAGGGGCGCATCGGCGCGCGCACCAAGGAAGAAGATTTCGTCGAGCACATGTTCATCGCTTCGGCGCACAGCTACATTTTGCTGTTCACCTCGAAAGGGCGCGTGTACTGGCTCAAGGTGTACGAATTGCCGGAAGCGGCGGCAGCCACGCGGGGCAAGGCGATTTCGAGCCTGGTGAAATTCCAGGAAGACGAAAAGCTGACCGCGCTCGTCGCTTCGCGCAACCTGGAGGAAGAGGGCCGCTTCGTGTTCATGGCTACAAAGAGCGGCACGGTGAAGAAGTCGACGCTGATGGAATTCTCGAATCCGCGATCGACGGGAATCATCGCGATCAACCTGGACGGCAAGGACGAGTTGATTGGCGCGAAGCTTACGGATGGCAAGCAAATGATTTTCCTCGCGAGCCACGAAGGCCAGGCAATCCTGTTCCGCGAGACCGAAGTACGCCCAATGGGACGCAACGCCGGCGGAGTGAACGGCATGGATCTCGACAAGGACGACTATGTCGTCAGCATGGATGCGGTGCAGCCCGACTTCGCCATCATCGAGAAAGAACACAAGCGAGCGTCGCAAAACCTGGAAGAGCTCGAGAACGAACAAATCAAAGACTCGCTAACGACGTTGATGCTGACGGTCGCAGAAAAGGGCTTCGGCAAGCGCACGCCACTGGCGGAGTACCGCATTACTTCCCGCGGCGGCAAGGGTGTCGTGAACATGAAGACCACCGACCGCAACGGCTACGTTGTGGCCACGCTGCAGGTGAACGAAGAGTCCGACGTGATGATCATCACCCACAACGGCAAAGTGATTCGCGTGCACGCGAACGAGATTCGCGAGGCGGGGCGTTCGACACAGGGCGTCAGGTTGCTGCGACTGGATGACGATGATTCCGTAGCTGCGGCGGCAGTGCTGCAAGAGGAGAACGAGGAAGACAAGAAGTGATGTAGACTGCGGCGCCGTCATCGCATCGCGTTTTCCAGGTCGGGTCTAGGGCAATTTCCCTGGCTCGATTTGCATTTAGGGCGCGGTGGCGATGCACCCGGTGCTACAATCCTGGCCCTATGAAAATTCCACGTCGAATTTTTTCCCTCCAGCTCATTGCTCTTACCGCCACTCTTTTTCTTCCTGCAGCTGCAAAGCCGCAGAAGCCGGCCGGAACGTATCTCGTTTACGTCGGCACCTATACTACAAAGCAGACCAGCAAGGGGATCTACGCCTACCGGTTTGATGCAACGACAGGGCAGCTTACTTCGATTGGACTGGCGGCCGAGTCTGTCGATCCTTCGTTTGTGGCGGTGCATCCAAATGGCAAATTTTTGTATGCGGTGAACGAAATCGGCGATTTCAATGGGATGAAGAGCGGGGCGATTAGCTCGTTTGCGATCGATAAGAAGGGTGGAACGCTGAAGTTCTTGAATCAGGTGTCGACCCATGGGGCCGGGCCTTGTTACGTATCGCTGGATAAGACGGGCAGATTTGTGCTGGTGGCGAACTACGACGGCGGCAGCGTGGCGACGTTTGCGATACAGGACGACGGCAGTTTGAGCCTGGTGAAAGGATTTGTGGAGCATTCGGGTTCCAGCGTGGACAAGGAGCGTCAGGAAGGGCCACACGCGCATTGGATTGCGGTTTCGCCAGACAATCGATTTGCGCTGGCGGCGGATTTGGGACTCGATGATGTGATGGTCTACAAATTTGACGATGTTCAAGGCAAGCTGACGCCGAACAATCCGCCGTACGCACAGGTGAAACCTGGTTTGGGGCCGCGTCACATGGCGTTTCATCCCAATGGGAAGTTCGCTTACCTGATCACCGAGATGGGTTCGTCGGTGATTGCTTTCTCGTACTCGGCTCAGAAAGGGTCGCTGACACAACTGCAGACGCTGCCGAACTTGCCGAAGGATTATACCGGTGTGCGGGAAGCCGCGGAGATCGCGGTGCATCCTTCGGGCAAATTTTTGTATGCCTCGAACAGGGGAACCGCGAACAGCATTGGCGCTTATAGGATCGATCCAAACAAAGGCACATTGACCGCGGCAGGCTTATTTTCGACCAAGGGCATGACTCCCAGGAATTTTGCGATCGATCCTACCGGTCAGTTTTTGCTCGCGGCGAATCAAGACTCCGGCAACATCGTGGTGTTTCGAATTGATGCGGCGACCGGAGCGTTGACGCCGACGGGCCAGGTCGAGGAAGTGTCGGCGCCGGTCTGTATAACATTCATGCCCGCGGAATAGCGCATCGGGCTAGAATGCGCGTCCGGGGGTGACCTATGGTCCGATTCGTCTTGGCGGTTGGGGCGTCCGGTGTGGCCACGTCATTTTCAGACTGGCTCTTCATGGGAAAGTTGTTTCACGGAAAATATCTCGACACGCCAGAAATTTGGCGCATCAAACCCGGACAGAGCGATACGCGGCATATTGTCGCCTCCTCCCTTCTGGGCGTACTGAGCTGCGCGGCGTTCATCTGGCTCTGCAGGTGGACAGACGCTCTCACGCTGCGTAGTGAGCTGCACATGGCGGAGCTCGTGTGGGTCGCGGGCGCGCTGCCAATCATTCTCAGCAACATTGTGTGGATCAAGATGAATCCGCTTCTCGGCGTCTCCCATTCGCTGGGGTGGCTGGCGCGATTTGTGATCAGCGGATTGATTGGTGGCTGGCTCCTGCGTTAGTTAGTGGCGCCAGCATCCCTGCCTAGCGGTTTTTTCGAGGGCTACGCACGATCGGAGTCAGGATGCCGGCGCTACCAGTCGAGCTTCGTTTTGGGAATCTTGGTACAATTCCGCGTTTCATTTTAGAGACAATCCGGGAGAAACGAATGATTCAGGGCGGTCGAACACGGTTGGGCGTTGTGTGGGTGCTGGCGGCGACGTTGTGTCTGGCAGCGATGGGCGGAGCAGCTTGGGCGGGGGACGGCGAGACCGTGCCTGCGCGGGACCCTAAGCAGGCCGTGGATGAGGCGTACACCGCTAAGATGAAGAAATACACGACGGCGCCGTATTTCACTTCGCCGTTGGTGGATTATTTGCCGGCTTCGAAGAACGTGCCTACGCCGGAGGTGGTGCTAGGGGATGTGGCGGGCGCACCGGGAATTTTGCCGTACGCCGAGGACGTCTACAAATATATGCGCCTGCTGGAGAAGGCCAGCCCGCGCGTGAAAGTGTATTCCATCGGGAAGACGGAAGAAGGGCGCGAGATGATCGCGGTGGCGGTGTCATCGGAAGACAATCTGAAACATTTGGAGGAGAACCGCGCGCGACTCGCGAAATTGGCGGATCCGCGCACCATTCAACTGAATGACGCCGAGGCCGACAAGATCGTCGCGCAGGCAACACCGATTTACTACATCACTGGCACGATTCACTCGCCGGAGACGGGGGCGCCGACAGCGTTGATGGAATTGGCGTATCGGTTGGCGGCGGATGAGAGTCCTTACGTGCGCGAAATTCGCGAAGGGACCATCACATTGATTACACCGGTCGTGGAAGTGGATGGACGCGATCGCATGGTGGATATCTACCGCTGGCATTTGTCGCACCCCAAGGATTTTTATCCTCCGCTGATTTATTGGGGCAAGTACGTGGCCCACGACAACAATCGCGATGCCATGGGCGTGACGCTCAAGCTGACCGAGAACGTGTTGAAGACCTACACGGGGTGGAAGGCGCAGGTGCTTCACGATCTGCACGAGTCCGTGCCTTATCTGTACGACAACACCGTCGGCGACGGGCCCTACAACGCGTGGATCGATCCAATTCTGGCAGACGAGTGGCAGATGATCGGCGCGCGGAACGTAGCAGACATGACCAAGTTCGGCATGCCGGGCGTATTCACGCACGGAGATTTTGATACCTGGTCGCCGGGCTACTTGATGTTCATCGCGGCAATGCATAACGGCATCAGCCGGCTGTACGAGACGTTTGGAAACGGCGGCGCGGACACCAAGGAGCGCACGCTGGAGCCGGAGGAATACGCGCGCACCTGGTTCAAACAGAATCCACCGCTGCCGAAGGCGTTGTGGTCGCAACGCAACAACAACAATTATGAAGAAACCGGGCTTCTGACATCGCTGCACTACTTCAACGAAAACAAGCGGATGTTTCTGAAGAATTTCTATTTGAAGGCGAAGCGGTCGGTGCAGAAGCCGAGCGCCGAGGGACCGGCAGCTTATGTGTTTTCCGCAGATGATCCCCGTCCGCAATTGCAGTGGCAGTTGCTGCGGGTATTGGAGAAGCAGGAAGTGGAGATTTCGCGGGTCACGGCTTCGTTTTCGGTGACACTGCCGGCGAAAAAGACTAAGAAGCCTGCGAAGGGCGACGCGTCGAAAGACAAGGACAAAGAAAAGGATGCGGATGCCGGGCCAACTACCCGCGAATTTCCGGCGGGCAGCTACATCGTGCGGATGGATCAGCCGTATTCGAGAATCGCGGACGCGCTGCTGGACTATCAGTACTGGAGTCCGGACGATCCTCAGAAAACGCCGTACGACGATACCGGTTGGACTTTTGGCGAATTGTTTGGCGTGCAGGTTACGCGAGTCATCGATGCGAAAGTGCTGAGCGTCGCGATGGAGCGCGTAAAGGAGCTGCGGGCACCGGGCGGAGTGAAAGGCGATGGATCGGTTTTCGCCATCAACAATACCGCCGAGCCGACGCTGGCGACGCTGCGGTACAAATTGAAGGATGCGTCGATGGACGCGGCCGAGGAATCGTTCGAGGCGGGTGGGACGAAGTTCAATCGGGGCTCGATCATCGTGCGCGGCGTGGACCGCGGGGATCTGGACAAGGCAACCGGCGAGGTGGGCCTGCAAGCGGTCGCGCTGGGCACTGCGCCTGGCGTAAAAACGCATCCGGTGCGAGCGGCGCGCGTGGCCTTCGTGCACACGTGGTTGAGCACGCAGACCGAAGGATGGTGGCGGCTGGCGCTGGACGATCTGAAGATTCCATACGATTACATCAGCACGCAAACGGTCGCAAAGATCGACGATCTGAACGCCAAGTACGACGTGATCCTGTTTCCACCCGTAGGATTCAACGCGCCATCGTCGGCGATCATCAACGGATTGCCAACCGCCTGGGGAAATCCCTTGCCGTGGAAAAACACGCCGGAAACGCCAAACTTGGTGGGCAAGAACGACTCTACGGACGATATGCGCCCGGGCCTCGGTTGGGAAGGAGTCGCGCACCTACAAGCGTTTGTAGCCAAGGGTGGCGTGCTGCTGACCGCAACCGATACCTCAAACTTTGCGCTTTCGATTGGACTCGGCAACGGCGTTAGCGTGGGTGCTGCACAAAAACTGAACATCCAGGGTTCGGTTTTGGGCGCGCGGCTTGTGGATGCGACAAGTCCGATCGCCTACGGCTACGCCGACAAAGTAGCGGTGTATTGCGACAACGGGCCGATTTTTTCCTTGAGCAGCATCGCAGGCGAGCGGCGCCGGCGGAGGCTGGGAAATCAGTCGAAGGCGCGCCCCACGGGACGTGGCACGATTGACGATCCTGATTTCACGGTGGGCCGGCCGGGTGTGGAAGCTCCTGAAGAGCCAAGCGCCGAAATTTGGGAAAGCCCGGAAGTCACCGACGAACAAAAGATGAACAATCCGCGAGTGATTCCGCCGGCCAGCCGGCCTAGGGTGGTTCTGCGTTATGCGGACAACAAGGACCTGCTGATTTCGGGATTGCTGGAGGGTGGCGACGAGATTGCGCAGCATCCCGCAGTCGTGGATGTGCCTTCGGGAAACGGGCATGTGGTGTTGTTTTCGATTAATCCCGTTTATCGCGGGGAAACCCGCGGGACATATTCGTTGGTGCTGAATACAGTTTTAAATTTTGACAGCTTGAATGCGGGGCGGAAGAGCGAGGAGAAGTAGCTCGCGATCTTGCTGCGACGCCTCGGTCATCGGTACGCAAAGGGTCGTTCGCGTCTGCGACTGCCTTCGACGCTTTGGCGGTGCTTATGTAGTGTCTGAACTTCACCTCCCTGGATGGCGGCTACAGGTTCGCGGTGCTGGCGTTTTCGCGGGGTTGGAGTACAATCCCGGCCTTATGGCGAGACGCGCGGCGAGGAAATCTGGCGGCAAGCGCAAGGCCGGCCCGAGCAGGCCACGTAAGCATGGTGCGTCCAAGGAAGGCAAGCTGCCGAAAGATGCGGTCACGCTAGTCGTTTTGCTCAAGGCGCGGGAAGGGCAGGGGCCGTTTCTCGAGGCAGAGTTGCGGGCGTTGGTAGGTCCGACGCGTCGCGAGGATGGGTGCATCAGGTACGACTTGCACAGCGGGCTCGATGTGGGCGGAGTGTTTCTATTGCATGAGGTCTGGGCTACCCGCGAACATCATCGTCTTCATAGGCAGACTCCTCATTTCATTCGGTGGAATGCGCGTAAAGACGCGCTGCTGGCGTCGCACGATGCTACGTTCTGGACACAGATTGCGTGACGACGGCAAAAAAGCTTTCGCATGAGTTGCTAAGAGGGACGCGCTCCCTTCGTCGCTCAGGGCGAGAAAGTCGCCCCTGCATCGAAGACGGAGTGCGGCGTCGCTGGATTGGGAATCACAGCACAGTTTAGGCCAACCGACACAACAGCAATTTGATCGGCACGGGAATTTGACGGTATGGGCTTGATGCAGGCTTGGTCAGCTCTCGGGCGGGCCTACGTAGTAGCCGGGGCGGGTGCGTATTTTCCAGTCGCCTGATCCATGTTTGGCAATCGCGACTTTGATTTCGTGGTAGCCGGCATCGTTGGTGCCCGTAGGCGCGTAGCTTACCGAATATTGCGAGTGCAGCTCGCCGCCGATTTCGTCAATGGCTTTTTCGATAGAGCGATCTTTGTAGGTCGCCAGGTGTTCCCCGCCAGTTCCCGCCGTTGCCAGCTCGAGTGGATTCCCTTTGACTTTGTCCTTCACGTGCTTCACGGCCCAGACGATAGCAGGCATCAGGTCGCCACTACCTTGGCGGGCGGCTTCGGTGTCGGGCGTCTGCACGGTGCCAGGCATTGGCGGCGTGCCGAAGGTGCCGGGTGGCGTGACCTGCGGTGTAGTGTCTTTAGGAGCGGCCTGGAGTTCGGCGCGCGTGGTGGAGAGCCCGACGCTATAGATGGTGACATTGGCGAGCTCGGCCTGACGCAGAACCGCACCGAGTTGCGTGTCGCTGCCTATGTCGCTGGCTTCGGACAGAATTAACATCACGCGGCGGCGGCCTGGTTTGTCGGCGGTGGGTTGCGGCTGGCCGCTGAGCATTTCGATACCGACGGCCATGGCGTCGTAGAGCTTCGATCCTGACGTTCCGGGCTGCAGATTGGTGAAGGTCTTTTCGATTCTGTCCGCGTCCCCGGTGAACTCCTGCAATTTGTCGACGGAATCATTGAAGGCGATGACAGCGCCTTCTCCGGAGCCACCCATAACTGTTTGCGTGATTATGATCCCGGCTTTACGGATCTGAGCGAGCATAGCGTCGACTCGCGAGCTGGTTTCCACCAACACGACGAGGGAGAGAGGATCGCCACCCACATCAAAATGCAGGATGTGCTGCGGGACGCCGTTGTCGGTGACTCGAAAGTCTTTGGCGTCCAGAGTGTGGATCATCTGGCCTTTGGAGTCGCGCACGGTGATGGGGGTGTTGACGAGCGCCACGCTGACGCCGATCTTTGCCTGTGGAGGGGGCTGCTGAATTGCGTTGCCGGCCAGAGGCGCTATCGGCCCCGACGGGGATTGCGCGGCGAGGGGAGACGCGGACACCCATGCGCCGAACAGCGTCAGGAAGAAAAGTCGGACAGCGAGATGGCGGTTCATGGAACCCTCCGCACCCAGTGTATCGAATTCGACGCAACTGCGGCGACAAGCGTTGCCGGGGGACGCGGCAGTTCCTAGAATGGAAGATCGACAATTTGGAGAGCGCTAGATGGCAGTACGAAAAGTGAAGCTGAAGCCCATGCATGCACCGCTGGCGCCGCACAAAGACCAGGCGTTCCTGGACAGCACGGCGGCGCGACCCATTCGTATTTTGGCGGAATATCTGCAGCCGCTGGTGCAGCTAAAGAAAGAGGGAATCGGAGACACGATCGTGATGTTTGGATCGGCGCGTATCGAATCACGGGAAAGCGCGTTGGCGCGTTTTGGCAAATTGAAGAACAAGGCTGCGCTGGCGCGGGTGAAGGCGCAACGAGCCGCGCATCGGGAAACGCTGCGCGACGCGCGAAGCGCACTGGAGATGTCGCGCTACTACGAACAGGCACGGGAATTGTCGCGGCGCATCACGGAGTGGGCCATGACGCTGGGAACGCGGCCGAGGCGGTTCGTGATCTGTTCGGGCGGCGGCCCGGGGATCATGGAGGCGGCGAACCGCGGGGCCATGGAAGCAGGCGGGAAATCGATCGGACTTTCGATCGAGTTGCCACACGAGCAGTTCGCTAACCCCTACATCAGCCCAGAGCTGAGCCTGAACTTCCACTATTTTTTCATGCGCAAGTTATGGTTCGCGCAGATCGCCAAGGCACTCGTGGTTTTCCCGGGCGGGTTCGGGACCATGGACGAACTGTGGGAAATGATGACGCTGCTGCAAACCGGGAAACTCCCGAAGAACAACTTGATCATTATTTACGGCCGGAAATACTGGGATGAGGTGTTGAATTTCCGGGCGATGGTGCGTTGGGGGATGATCAGCCACAGCGAATACAAGATGCTGCAGTTCGCGGACACCGTCGACGAAGCGTTCGAGCGTATTCGCAGCGGGTTGGAGAAGTACCACATGGAACTCGAGTCCGATCTGTAAGGGTAATCTACTCAAACACTTACAGACGCCGAAGACTGCCGGTCCACTACAGGGTTTCCGCTATGCTTTTCCAGTTGTCTCCGTATGGCGCGCTTATCAGCCGCCAGTCTAGAGTGCACTCCGACGTAGCTACAACGATTAACAGGAGACGCGGATGCAAATCGAACGGCGAATGGGAATTATGGAGTACGGGAAACTGATTGTAGTGCTCGGGGCTCTAGTCGCATTTCTGCTCTTCACCGGCGCGCCTCGCGTGACCGCGAGCGAGTCAGAATGCCAGCACCGCACCGATAAAGCCGACCACAACCTGCACGACGCGATCAAGCATCACGGCTACGACAGCAAGCAAGCCGACCACGCGCGGCACGAACTGGCCGAGGCTCGCCAGTATTGCTGGGACCACGACCATAAGTGGTGGGACGTCGAAGGACATTCGTGGAGGGTGGAACATAACTGGGACGACGACCACGGACATAACTAAGACTTGATAAAAAGATAGGTAACTTAAGGCGCGGCGATTTCGGCCGCGCCTCTTTTTTTGTGGCACAAAGTTGCGCAAAAAAAGAGCGGAGCGCATCGTTCGCAATGCGCCCCGCTCTCGTTTGTCGCTGATGAGAGTTAGTGCGTCGTGACCGGCAGCTCGTCGGAAAAGACCGCCTCGAAGCGTCGCGTTTCGTCCTGATCATGCAGCATCACTACCGGTACCACGCGTAGTGACTGGCTGCACGAACGGCACTGCGTTACTTCACCTTGTAAGTCCTGCAAGAACCCATCCGTGAAATGATATTGCGTCCGCTCGCGCCGGGCATTTTTCTGGCCTCGAGTACCGCAGTGCGGACAGGTGAATTCGACTCTGTCTTCCTGCGGATCGCGGTCCAGAGCGGCCCAGCCGGTGCGGCGCACGCCTACCGTTTCGATGTTGCGCCGGTCCATTGGTTCGCCTCCTTCAGATCCACGTCCACAAGACATGTGATGCACTAGGGTTGCTGTTTGATACAACTGAATAACTATCTTCTTTTCTGTCGAGTGCGAAATGTTTGGAACTTGTGACGGAGACGGCGCGACGGAAACTCTGCGATGGGCGGCCGGGCTAAAGTCCAGCGTCTACATGAGCCAGCGCCTCCATGTTGGTGTCATCGCGGCTAAGAGAAGAGGAATCGAGGCGGGGAACTTGTCGCGCAGGGCGGTGTCCAAGGGAATGAGGACGCGCGCAACCCTCACATCCCTGCGAGCGCGGCGCCGGTCTCCTGTGCGAAGTACGCAGGATGCCCGGCGCCGCAAATTCTTTCCATTTGGTTCGCGGCATTCTTGTGTGGAGGTGTGTGATGTCCCACGTACCCGGCCAGGTTTCCAACGACAATTTCGATGTATTGAAAGGATGCCTTGTGGAGGGCGATCCCGAGCAGCAGATGCGTCAACGGAAGGTGCGGCGGCGGGCGCTGGTTCTGTCGATTGCGTTGCAAAGCGCGATTCTTGCGGCAATTGTGCTGGTTCCGTTGCTCGGCAAGCCTGCGAGGATCGCGCTCGCCAATGTGACGCCGGTGCCGCCCTACTACTCGCGGCCCGTGCAGCAGCATACTGCGGTGCCACAGCCGCCAAGGCCTGCTCCGAGGGCGGAGGGATTTTTCCAGCCGAACTCCATTCCCGTGCATATTGTCACTCACGAACCGCCACAAGATCCGGGTGGGGATCAGGTGCCGTTCGCGGGTGCTGGAATCGATGTGCCCGGCGCGATTCCTCTTGTCGGCTCGAGAACTCCTACCCAGCCGGCACCTCCGCCGCATGTCGAGACTCCGCGCGTCGTGCATGTGACGCATATCGACCCGGCGATGCTGACCCATCGGGTCGAGCCGACGTATCCGGCACTGGCGCGGCAGATCGGGCGTTCCGGGCGCGTGGAATTGCGGGCGATCATTGGGACGGACGGAACGGTGCAGTCGCTGGAGGCCGTCGGGGGAGACCCGATGTTTTACCAGTCGGCAATGGAGGCGGTGCGGCAATGGCGATATACGCCGACACTGCTTAACGGGCAGCAAGTACAGGTGGATACGTACATCACCGTGATTTACCACGTGGAACGCTGAAGGGTCGACGCTGAAGGGCGGGGTCGTGACTACTTTTTCTTATTGGCAGTTGGTAAGGTCGGGTCTCACGACCCCCCCTTTTTGTGCAACGATGTGATTCTAAAGCGCTTACGCATTGGAATGGCGCAACGACTTGATTCTAGGGAGGTTGCGCGATTTGTGGCTGGGCTTTGGGTGTCGTGTGGGATGGATGGACTTGGGTCTAAACCCCGCGGTCTCGGAGACCGCGGCTACAGATTTAACTCAAGATATTGTATCTTATGGTAAATGCGGGGTCAATGCGGATTTTTGGTTGCAGAGGATTACAGTACGGGCTCGCCGGCGTGGCGGCCGATGGCTTCGCGGGTTTGGTCGCGGAGGCGGATCAGGTCGTGCCAGCCTGCGGATTCGGCGCCGGTCGACGCGGCATTGGCGACGCTGGCGACTTGGGGGTAAATCGGGGGAGAGACGGTGATGGTGACGCTGGTTGGCCGCGGGATGTAGGTGCCTTCGCGCAGAAATTTGCGCGTTCCTGCCAAGGAGACAGGGACGATGGGGACGCCCGCGGCGACAGCGGCTTTAAAGGCTCCCAGTTGGAACGGACGGACGCCGTCGTCCGAGGTGAAAGTACCTTCGGGAAAGACGAAGACGGACTCGCCGTTGCGAAGGAGTTCTTCCATCTGTTCCGCTTGACGGAGGCGGGAGTTCTTGTCGGTGCGTTCGAACCAGAGATGACCCATCTGCTTCAGGAAAGTTCCGATAAAGGGCATATGCAGCACTTCTCTTTTGGCGACGAAGCGATACGAGACGCCGAGGCCAAGCATAATCGGCAGAACATCGAAATAGCTGGTGTGATTTGCGGCGTAGATTTTAGCTCCGGGCGTATCCATGTATTCCTTGCCGATGACGCGGACGCGCAGGCCAACCAGTGCGAACAATATTTTAAGGGCCGAGGACGTAAGACGGCCCGCGGCGCGGTGATCTGGAATGAGCGCCACGGCGGCGCAGGTGGGGATGATCCACAACAAAAAGATCACGCCGAAGTAGAGACCATAGAGGATTTCCAGGACGCGGGTCACTGCCGAGCGGATCGCGCGGCCGCCGCTTCGCAACGCACCCGCAGCGCCCAAACGGACAATTTGCAGCCACGCCGGTGCGCGTCCGGCCGAGAGCGAGCCTTTGAGGAAGAGTTGCCTGGTTTCCTCGCGGCGCAATTTACCGCTCGACGTTTTCGGGATACTTCCGGGCGGAAGCAATTCAACGCGATCCGGGGGAAGGCCAAGGCCGCGGGTGACCTGCTCGGTGACCGCGGCAGAGATGGCGGCGAGCTTGCGCGCGTCGCGTTCGCGGACTTCGGCCACTACGACAAGTTTTTCCGTGCCGGAGCCTTCGTCCTTTAGTCCGAACGCGACGATGCACCCTTTGCGAATGCCTTCGACGCGCGCGGCTAGCTCTTCGACTTCGTGCGGATACAGATTGCGCCCGCCCTTGATGATGATGTCTTTGACGCGGCCGGTTACATAGATTTCGCCGTCAGCGCGATAGGCGCGATCGCCGGAATCGACCCAGGCAAATTCGTTCGCACTCGCAGCTGGACCGAGTGGTAGTAGCTTCTGCGTCGCGGCTGGATTGTGGTAGTAGCCGCTGGTGGCCGAAGGACCGCGGAACCACAGGAAGCCTTCGGTGCGATCGGGAACTTCGTTGCCGAGTTGATCGACGATGCGAACTTCGTGTCCTGGCAACGCCGTGCCGGAGGAGACGAAGGAAATACAGCGAGTTTCCGCTGAGGCGGAAGGCACGGCGCGACCTTGCACGGTGAAGGTTTCACGGTCGACGCGATCAATCAGCGGAGCGCGATTTAATGGTGGAACGGTCACCGCGAGAGAGGACTCCGCGAGGCCGTAAACGGGAAGATGGGATTCGTTGCGAAAGCCGTAGCGGGCGAAACGCGCGGTGAAGCGCTCCATGGTTTCGGGGTTGACGGGCTCGGCGCCGTTCATGGCTACGCGCCAGGAACTCAGGTCGAGCCCTTCGATGTCTTTGTCGGCAATTTTTCGCACGCACAGCTCGTAGGCGAAGTTCGGAGCCGCGGCGATGGTGCCGCGGTGTTTGTGAAAGGCCCACAGCCAGCGTTCGGGACGCGTCAGGAAGGCGAGCGGCGACATTACGCATAGTGGCATGCCGAATTGCAGCAGTGTCAACCACGCGCCGATCAGGCCCATGTCGTGGTAGAGCGGTAGCCAGCTGATGCCGACGTCGCCGGGACCCATTTGCACGGCGGTTCCGATGGCGCGCATGTTGGCCAACAAATTGGCGTGCGTGAGCACGACGCCTTTGGGATCGCCCGTGGAACCGGAGGTGTATTGCAAGAGAGCGATGTCGCTGGAGCGGCGATTGCGGCTGCCAATCAAGTGCGGCGACATCGCGCCAGGTGCGGGTGGCGGCGCTTTGTCGGCAGCTTCGAGGAGTCTTTCCGCGTCGACCACGGCGGTAAGCGAGCGGACGTGAGGTTCCAGCAGGTGCGCGACGGCTTCGGCGCGGCGGAAGGTCAGCAGGAGGCAGACTTCCGCGTTGTTGAGAATGGCGGATTGGCGCGCGGCGTATTCTTCGATGCGATCCGCACGGAACGGCGGATAGATGGGTACGGGAATCGCGCCGGCGAGAAGAATGCCGGCGTAGGAAACGAAGAACGCGCGGGAAGTTGGCAACATCAACGAGACGCGGCCACCGACAGGGACGCTACGACGCCCAAGTTCGAGAGCGCAACGCTGTGCGGCGGCGTAGAACTCACCGAAGGTGAGCGTGAGGTCACGCTCTTTTCCGCCGGCGTCTTCTTCGGTGATGAGCAGGTGAGCGCGGTCGGCGTCGTGCTTGGCGCGGTAGCGCAGCACGTCGAGTAAAGTCTCCGCCGAAAACGCTCCGGCTTGAGACGTGTCGCGCGACAGCTTTTGAGCCGTTACGGAAGCTCGCAGCGCGGAGGGCGCTTCGTCTTCAATAGTGCCTGCGCCCGGCGCTCCGACAATCGCACGAGTGAGATCTTCGGGGGTGTTGGCTTCGGCAGCGACGCTATCGGGCAGGCGCACGCCAAATTCGGTTTCGAGGCGGGCGAGCAACTCCACGCGTTCCAGGCTGCCAAGTCCGAGATCGCGGTCGAGCAGAGACGCAGAGGTGAGCATGGGCAACGCGCCCTGGCTGCCCAACTCGGCGAGCAAGCCGCGTACGATTTCGAGCACGCGCTCGCGTGTGCTGGAAGTGTCGAGTTGTGCAGCGGTCGTCGCCACAATTTCCTTCGGAGGGGACGGCTCTTCGGCGAGAGGCTATCACGCGCCGACGGCGATTCCTATGGTGGCAGCGCCCATATGTGCTTGGGATTCACTATTTGTGAATCCCGTGTGAATGCTTACGCCGTTTTCTGTTTCGATTGCGGCGGCGCGTATCCTTTCGGCAGAAGCGTTGTGGAGAGGTCGACGCCGGAAAGATCCGCACCCTGCAAATCGGTCTCGCGTAAAATCGCGACTCCCATGTCCGCGCCACTGAATTTTGCGCCGTTTACATTGGCGAGGCGCAGGTTGACGTTGCGCAGTTGCGCCCCCTGAAAATTGGCGTTGGAGAGATCGCAGCGGAAGAATTCAATGCCGCTCGCCTGGGCTTCGCTTAAATCTGCGCCAGGGAGGATCGCTTCCGTCAGGTCGGCACCGCGCAGGTCGGCCTTGTGGAAGTTGGCACCGGAAAGATCGGCGCCGGGGAGCTTGGCTTTGCGAAGATCGCTCGCGGCGAAGTTCGCGTTGCGCAGGATCGCTCCGCTCAGGTTCGTGCCGCTGAGGTCGGCGCGAGACAAATCGGCGCCGCTCAAGTCTGCGCGTGTGCCGCCGTCGCGTCCGCGGAAGAATTTCCCGTGCGCCTCGAGAATATCGGTTAGGTGCTTTCCGTTGTGCTTGATGCTCTTTGGTTTGCGCAAGCCCATGTAGCGTCCATCCTCGGATTCCAGCGTCTATTCTACTGGATGCCAGGCAACCCTGAAAGCCGTTGCGTCGCTGGGCCGCCGTCGCTGGGCTTGTGATACTGTGAGCCAAATGCGAAGGGAATCGGTTTGGCCGGAGTGTGACTTGAGGCAATTTTGGCGTCTGGCGTTCGTGCTGCTACTTTTTCTGACGGGGTCTGCGCTTATCGGCGCGACCGTGACTTCGCCGGAACTTGTGCTGACGCACGTGAGTGTCATTGATTCGACCGCGAACGCGGCACGACCTGACCAGTCGGTGGTTATCGCCAATGGGCGTATCGCAGCGATCGGGCCGTCCGCACGGATCAAGCCGCCAAAGGGTGCGCGCGTCATCGAAGCCCAGGGTAAATTTCTGATTCCCGGCTTGTGGGACATGCATGTTCACATCGCTGGATTGAATGCTGATCCCGCGTGGAGCAAGCAGGTGCTGCTCCCGCTTCTGCTGACCAGCGGCGTTACCGGTGTGCGTGATATGGGCGGCGATTTAGACACGTTGCTCGCCTGGAAGCGCGAAATTGAGGCGGGCACTATGGTGGGGCCTCATATTGTTGCTTGCGGCCCGTTTCTAATGGGTAGCGGGAAGAAGACCGCTGAACAATATCCAGTCGCCAATGTGGATGAGGCGCGGGCCGCTGTTCGCGACTTGAAGCAGCGTGGCGCGGAGTTCATCAAGATCATTTCGGTTCCTTCGAAAGAAGTCTTTTTTGCGATTGCGGACGAAGCTAGAAAACAAGGCATACCCCTCGCGGGGCACTTGCCATTTCAGGTGAGCGCTCAGGAAGCCTCCAATGCGGGCATGCGCAGCATCGAGCACCTTCTTTACAGCGCGTTCTCGCTCTCCTTTTCTTCCAAGGAGGACGAATTGCGGAGCCGCCTGGTCGCGGCCGAGGAGCAGGGGGACTCCGTGGAGTGGGAGCACATTGCGCATGAGTCTGACGCGACCTATGACAAAGAGAAGGCGGCAAGACTGTTTGAGTCGTTGAAGAAAAATGGGACTTGGGTGACGCCTACCCTCGCTTCCCTTGATATTACCGCTCACCCGGAAGAATGGAGCGCCGACGACCCCCAACTTGCGTTCGTACCGCCATCGCTGGCGAAACAATGGCGGGATTCGCTGCAGGATGGGGAGATGAAAGAGCGTGCCGCGTGGCTGGCGAGGCAGGCGGCGAATGATTGGCGACTAACCGGTGAATTGAATAAAGCCGGAATATCGTTGCTGGTGGGGTCGGATTCGCTCGATCCGTTTGTTTTTCCTGGTGAAAGCTTGCACCGAGAGCTGACGGAGTTGGTGCGGGCAGGTTTGACTCCGGCTGAGGCGCTCCGGTCGGCGACCTCCGGGGCCGCGACCTTCTTGGGCCGGGAGCGCGATCTTGGTACGGTCGAAGCTGGCAAGATAGCCGATTTGGTGCTTCTTGAGGGGAGCCCGCTGGAAAATATTGCGAATACTCAGAGAATCAATGCGGTGGTGCGGGCTGGAGATTACTTCGATCGGGCTGCGTTGGACAAGATGCTGTCGCAGGCGAAGTCGGCCGCTGCTACTGTGCCCTTGGCGAAATAATTCTTTGCACCCGGTTGGACTGCGTGGCTTACGATATGGGTTCAATGAAACGAAGACGCATTTTTCGTTCTGAAACGCTTGCCGGATTATTGCTTCTCGCGTTTGCGCTTGCGTCGAGTTGCCCCGGAGCGGCGGCGCAGTCACCAGACACCGAGAACGAGATTATCGCCAATCTTGCCGGCGGGCGCGTGATCGTCCACGTTACCAAGGATGACGTGATCGTTTTTGCTGCGATCGATCATCCGGTGGAAACGGGATCGGTGCCTCCGCGCGTCACGGAACTCGATAGGACGCACATTGGTGTGCTGCTGGGAGCTTCGGAATGGCGACTTCCCGCTGATCCTAAACCTATTCGACTGGACCGTGACTACCAGCGGATTGGACGGCGAGATCCTCGAAACCTTTCTGATCCGACGGGAGCAGAGCCGGATCTGGAGACTTTCGGGGTGTCCTTTCTCGAGACGCTGCGGCCGCTAACGAGTCAACTGCACCACAAGCTCGATATTGCGAGCGATGAGCCGCTGCTCGAAATGGTGATTATCGGGTTCGCGCCAAATCACTATGGTCCGGAAGTGTGGACTGTTGAATATCGGATCCAGCAGGACCAAGTTGGCGTGCGCGCGGAATATTGGCAAACGCGAATACTTCGACCGCGCTTCACGCAGTTGTATCCGCCTGAGAAGCACGCGCCACGCATGATTGTGGAGGCACGGTATCCCTCCGACGTCAAAGCGCCAACGGTGATGGAGATGATTCAGGGGAACGATCCGCGGATCGCGCAGCTCCGCAACGGCGAGCCGCGGTTTGGCAAGGTGCTGGAGGTCGTGGATCGCGGGCAAGCGCAGAAGGCCGTGTCGGTCGATGCGGAAGACTTTATGCGCGCACTTTTGCCGCTGATTGCCGGCAAGGCCAACTTTATGCTCGGAAAGATGGATGAGGAGCACGGACTCGACTGGATCGTGCCGCCGGAAGAGCCGGTTGATAAGACGAAGAAAGACGACAAAGACCGGCCGCCGGATGCGCCATCACTCCGCAAGAGACCGCAGAGATGAGATCGACAGACCCCGGGTCAGCGACCAGCAAGGTGCAGGACGCGGGCCATGAGCGTCAGTCTCCAGCGGCAGTCACACGATTGGCTTGCGCAGCAATATCTTTCCGATAGTGCATGCCATCAAAATGAATCTTGCGGATTGCGTTGTATGTCATCGTTAGTGCCGCGTCTATGGATGGCGCCGCAGCCGTCACACCCAAGACCCTCCCGCCATTTGTAAGCGTGGAATCACCGACGCGCTTCGTGCCGGCGTGCAGCACCTTCACACCGCTGTCCGAATTTATATCGGTTAGTCCAGTTATCAATTTGTCAGTGTTGAATTTCCCTGGGTAGCCGCCAGACGCGAGCACGACGCAGACGCTAGCACCGGGTTTCCAGCGTAGCTTTGACGGGTCAAGTTGAACAGCTACCGCGTCCGACAAGATCTCCGCGAGATCAAAATCCATGCGCCCTATGATGGCTTGTGCCTCAGGATCGCCCAGACGGCAATTAAACTCGAGTACTTTGGCTCCGGAGGCCGTAAGCATCAGACCGAAGTAAAGGAAGCCCTGATAGCGGATGCCGTCTGCTGCCAATCCCCGCATTGTCGGCTCGACGACTTGGCGCAAGATATCGTCGCGCGTCGAGGGGGACAGCAAATCGTCGCTGGAATATGCGCCCATGCCGCCGGTATTTGGGCCTTTATTGCCGTCGAATGCACGTTTGTGATCGCGAGTTGGAACCAGCGGAGCATAGCGCTCGCCGTCCGTAAGTATAATGAAGGAAAGCTCTTCGCCCTGGAGGGTCTCTTCGAGAAGTATGCGGTGGCCGCCCGGGCCAAACTCATCTCGCAGCATAGCGCGTTCGAGGAAGTCGCGCGCGGCGGCGTGATCCGATGCCAGAAATACTCCTTTGCCGGCGCACAGGCCGTCCGCTTTGATGACCACGGGGAAGTCCACGGTTTTTAGGCCTGCAAGGGCGTCCTGAGCCGAATCATAGGCTCCGTACATTTTGGCTGTGGCGATATCGTGGCGCTGCAGAAATTCTTTTGCGAAGATTTTGCTGCCCTCGAGCTGCGCCGCCTGACGGGACGGCGCGATGATGGGCCGTCCCCGCTGCGCAAAGGCATCACCGATCCCGTTCACGAGCGGAAGTTCGGGGCCGACAATCGTCAGGTCCGGTTGGAGATCATTTGCAAGAGCCACGAGCTTGGCGACGTCGCCTGCGTCGACACCGATACAGTCGGCTTCCGATGAAATTCCGCCGTTGCCCGGGGCACACCATATTTTTTCCACGCGTGGACTTTGCCGAAGCTTCCACACCAAGGCGTGTTCGCGGCCACCGCCGCCGATTATTAGAATTTTCATGAGACGCGAGCCTCTACGCTGGCTCCTCACGAAAGATAGTCGGGTACGCAGGACCTGTCAACTCAGAGGTCCAGCGATCGAAAAGCGAGCGAAGTATTTGGCTGTGGAAATTTGACGAAATCGAAATTGTGCGGCCTGATCTTCGGATTGATTCTATGCGGAGCCGACGGCTCGGATCGGGATCGTTACACCGGTGGAGGCGTCGGAAGACGCAAGCATGTGGCAGCGGCCGTCGAAGATTCCGCCGGGATCGATGACCATGCACGGGGAATGCACTTCGCCGGTAACTACACCCTTCGCTTCGATCTCGACACGGCCCTTGGCAAATATTACGCCATCAAATCGACCGGCGATGACCACGCGATTTCCTTCAATCTGTCCTTCGACGCGGGCGCCTTCACCAAGAACGACGGTTTGCTCGGAGATGATGTTGCCCCTGACGTTTCCATCGATGCGGAAGGTTCCCTTCAGCTGAAGCGTGCCCTCGAGGGTCACACCCTGGTCAATGAAACCCGTCCACTCCTCGCTGCTGCCATTCTTTGAAGCGCCGGGCCACTTCCAAGCCATGACAACCCCCATTCCACATTTCTACTTTAGCCCTCTGCGGAGACAAGTCAACGCGAGGTGAAATTTGAGTTGTCGAATCAGGTCACTGAACCAAGGGACACTGATGAAGAGCGAAGATCGGCACGCTGATTATTCGCGCGCTATTTCATCAGTCGATCGTAGAGGCCCATGAGTTGGACGTCATCGTAGTATTCGAGAATGAGCTGGCCGGGGCGCACCTTGGTCTTTTGGCGCAGTAGTGCTTTTGTCCCTAAGTGGCGCTGCAGTTCTTCGAGCGCGGCGCGGATGTTGGCGTCCACATGGATTTCGGCCGGTGCGCCGATGCCACGCGACCGGCGCGACGCCAGGCGTTCGATCTGGCGTACCGTCAAGCCTCCGCGTGCGGCGCGTTGGGCGTAGCGCATGCGAAGCTTGGAGTCCTGCACCGCGAGCAACCCTCGACCGTGGCCAGCGGTCAGTTTTCCTTCTTCGATCCAGTCCTGAATGGTGGGTTCCAGCTTCAGTAGGCGAATGGCATTTGCCACCGTGGCTCGGTCTTTCCCGGTTCGCTCGGCAACTGCTTCCTGCGTCAGTTGAAACTCGTCCATGAGCCGCTCAAAAGCCCTGGCGGCCTCAATGGCGTTCAAGTCCTCGCGCTGGATGTTTTCGACCAGCGTCATTTCTAGGGCGAGTTCGTCCGGCACGTCGCGGACGATCGCGGAGACTTTGGTCAACCCGGCGCGCTGGGCCGCGCGCCATCGGCGCTCACCGGCAATCAGCTGAAAGCGATTCCCAATTGCGCGGACTACTAACGGCTGAATGATGCCGCTGGCTTTGATCGAACGAGCGAGTTCGTCGAGGGCTTCCTCCCGGAAGCGTGTGCGAGGCTGGAAGGGACTGGGATCGATAAGGTCAACATCAATTTGGAGTGGTCCGCCACCGGATGAGACGTCACGCGCCGGAGCTACGGCAGCGCCATTCGATGTGGTTGGATACGAGGAATCAAGTGGCGTGGGTGCAACGGGAATCTGTGGTTCAGGCTCCCGAATGAGCGCTCCGAGCCCCCTTCCCAGCGCGTTTCTCGTCATTTATTATTACCTCCTGTGCGAGTTGTGTGTAGCCCTCGGCCCCTTTGCTGTGGATATCATAGAAAATAATAGGCTTACCGAAACTTGGCGCCTCGGCCAGCCGGACATTCCTGGAAATGACTGCTTGAAAGACTTGGGCTCCGAAAAAGCTTCGCAGGTCTGTGGCGACCTGGCGGGACAGCGTTGTGCGCTCGTCGTACATCGTTAGCAGAATGCCTTCGATCTCGAGCTTGGGATTCAGGGTGCGGCGAATCCTCATTAGAGTATCTAATAATTCAGAAACTCCCTCCAGAGCAAGATATTCGCACTGAATGGGCACCAACACAGAGCTTGCCGAAACGAGAGCATTGAGTGTGAGCAGGTCCAAGGCTGGCGGGCAATCCAGAATGATGAAGCGATAGCGGTCGCGAATCCCATTGAGCATATTTTGAAGCTTGTACTCGCGGTGTTCCGCCGTAACGAGCTCTACGGCGGCTCCAGCGAGGTTTTTGTCGGCGGGCAACACATCGAGGCCCTCGACTTGGGATTTCTGGACGATTTTGTCAAATGGTTCGCCCAGTATCAGTGCGTGATACAGGGTTCTGCGCGATGGATCTTTCGGGAAGCCGATAGCGGCGGTAGCGTTCGCTTGGGAATCACAATCGACGAGAAGTGTCGGCTGTTCGACGGCACCGAGGCATGCGGCTAAGTTAACGGCGGTGGTGGTTTTTCCTACGCCACCTTTTTGATTTGCGACCGCGATGATTCGCGCCAAGAATACCTCGACAGGCGAAAACTTAGCAAAGGCTACTGGCATATGCAAGGTGTTTCGCATCAAAAATGAGAAGAGTAGGTGAAATTGTGAGGAGTTTCTTAGACATGTGCTGCCGGCGTTCCACGTGGAACAGTTTGGAGCGGACAATGTGCCGAATGGACGTAGTCGGAACGAATTAGCTTCAATCGTTTCACGTGGAACAACGGCTCGCCGCAGAGTTATTCTTTGCTCCGGTGCGACATAAGTTCCACGTGGAACGCAAATCTATCTGATTCGCCGGGCCCCGGGCCCACATAACGCCGGGAATAGAGAATTTCTCTAGTTTGTGAGACCCGGCGCTTGAGTCTGGCGAATTCGCGATGGCGAGTTTGTCAGGATCACCCAAGAAACGAGAAATGCCAGGGAAGATACCCGGAAATCTAGGAAGGTCAACTTCGGATGTCCGCCAACCCCACGGACGTTCCACGTGGAACCACGACAAACAATCGCTCGCGATGAGAGCGAGATATGTTCCACGTGGAACGAGAGCTCAGATATCCCAAAGCACTTTGATATTCGGAAATTAAGTCGGCGATTGGAATCGCCACTCACTGCAAATTCAATCTAGCTCCAAGTACGCTCCGTCAAGGCGTGCGGACCGCGATGCAAATCGAGAAAATTTGGCGACATCACGGAACTCGTGGCAGAGCGGCTTCGCTCTCAAAATCGGATAAGGAGGCCGGATATGTCTGCGGGCAGACTTTTACAGCTTCTAATCTATTGATTTTGCGCCTCTTAGGCCGCTGCTTCGCTTTTTCTGGTTCCAACTAGGAGAAATCGCCGGAGAGATTGCGGAATCTGAATCGGCTCACGCCATTCCCACGCGGGGAGGCCCTTTACCTCGTCCAGATCGCGTCCTCCAATCCAGAGCAGGACTTGCTTGGCATCTACCTGAGGAGAGGCGGCCCATTTCAAGAACGTCGGAAATTCACCCACGGCGCGAGAGCAGACGAAATCGAGCGGAGCAACCTCTTCGCCTAAGTCTTCGTAACGGCTAACGATGACACGGGCGCCTGTAAGTTCCAGATCGCGAACCACTTCCGCCAGAAACGTAGCTTTTTTCACGCTCGATTCAACGAGAAACAGATCCAATTCCGGGCGCACGATCTTCAAAGGAAGTCCTGGAAAGCCGCCTCCGGAGCCAACGTCGGCGAGGCGACCGTTGTCAAGACATATAACTGACGCTGCAAACATAGATTCACAAAAATGACGGTACAATATCTCGAGCGGGTCGCGGATGGCGGTCAAGTTGACGGCGTCGTTCCATTTCAGCAGCAGTCCCATATATTGCTGAATCTTAAGGACTTGCTGTTCTGTGGCGGTAAGGCGAAACTCCGCCAGAGCCCGGTGAATGGTATCGGAAGATGGAATTACCGGCACAGCAGGGGACATAGGAAGGGGACCTCACTAAGGATTGACCATCTCTACGACTGTTTCTGTAACTCGTGTTTTTTTAATAAGATACTTAGGCCCTGCAATTCCAGCCACAACATCCACGGCCGCATGCCACGCCATGACCGGAAACAGGCTGCCGGATAGGACTCGAGTTGCTCCGAACACCAGTCCCAGAAGCGTTGTTCCCAGCAGTCCGCTACTTCCTTGATAAAGATGAGCAGCTCCGAACAAGCTGGACGATATCACGACCGCGGTCCACAAAGGTAATCCGGAACGGGTGAGTGCTACCATTGCGAAGCCTCGATATAGAAACTCCTCGCAAGCGCCCGCGGTCACAGCCAATGCAAAGAAGGGAATGCGCTCCCTTGTTGACTGAGGCAGGATTCTCTGAGCTAGAGCGCGTATTCTCACGGGCGCCTTTTCTGCCATGCGGCCCATCCGTCGCAGATTGAACCACTGCAGAGTAGCCAGGATGCCGCTTCCCACGATGGCCACCAGACATGACCTCCAGACGGCAGGTGTGGACAGACCGAGCTGGGCGGCGCTAAATCCGTGAACCCAGGCACGCCAGGCGGCAACGCCGGCAGCGAGCCATTGGAAGACGATAGTCGAGGAGTACAGCGAAATCCGTTCCGCTCCTCCCACAGAAGGCTTCGCCAGAAGTTCACGCAGACGATGACGGCCGCGCCACGGCACGATCACACCGAGAACGAAAAAAATAAGCCAGATATCCCAAGGCATCCGGGGATGAGAGCACGTTCCGACGTGAGGCGCAACTTCGAGCAGTCAAGGATGGCTACGGGGATCGCCGACAAGTCACAAGCGCGAAGAGTCGCGCATCTTTATAATGCAGCATGCGAGGTGGAAACGGTGGCCAACAGCGTGAAATTGACATCGATGGCGAAGGCAGCGGGGTGCGCCGCCAAATTGAATCCGGCAACACTGGAAGCAGTGCTGCGAAAACTCCCGCGGCAAACGGATCCGAATGTTCTCGTAGGTTTTGACACCAATGACGACGCCGGAATTTATCGGTTGACCGACGAGTTGGCGCTGGTACAGACGGTGGATTTTTTTACCCCGATCGTGGATGACCCATCGCTGTTCGGTCAGATCGCTGCGGCGAACGCACTAAGCGATGTGTACGCAATGGGCGGCCGCCCGATTTCGTCGCTATCCATTGTTGGATTTCCGGAGCACGGCGATTTGGAAATTCTGGAAGAAATCATCCGCGGAGGCCTGTCGAAAATGAACGAAGCGAAATGCAGTGTGATCGGCGGGCACTCGATTCGCACTGAAGACATGCTTTTCGGTTACGCAGTCACTGGTGTCGTACATCCTGATCGTGTTTGGCGAAATGTCGGCGCGCACACAGGTGACGCGTTGATTTTCACAAAGCCATTAGGCACCGGAGTGATTACTACCGCTCTGAAAAAAGATCGCGCCACACCCGACTCGCTGGCGGCTGCGATCACTGCGATGACACAGTTGAATCAGGCTGCAGCGGAGGTGCTGCGGGAGATTGACGCTGCAACGCCACGACCCATTCACGCGGTTACCGACGTGACGGGATTTAGCTTCCTGGGTCACGCGCGGGAAATGTCACTCGGCGATCCAGCGCACGGCGTGGAAGCGGTCTCGTTTGAAATCGATCATGCCGCGTTTGAGTATTTCCCCGGCGCCGTGGAAGCCGCTCGCGACGGACATCTTTCTGGCGGGTTGAAGAATAATCGTGCCTTTATCGGGGACTGCGCGGCTTTCGATCCGAGTGTTTCATCCGAGCATCAGGATTTGTTATTCGATCCGCAAACGTCAGGCGGCCTGCTCGTCGCAATTGCACCGGACGCGGCCGACGCTGCGCTGGCTGCGCTGCGACGCCACGGTGTTTCCGCACATCGCGTTGGACATGTTGTCGCGAAACGCTCGCCGCTGATTTTCGTGCACTGAGCTTTTCTCCGCCGCGATAGCTCTTATACACTCCCAGCATGGACACCATCACACACGGAATTGCAGGGGCCCTGATTGGCAAAGCGATGTTTCGCGGCGACGAGATGTTTGCTTTCCGGGCTATGAATCGGGGCCGAGTGATCACCTGGTCGTTGATGCTTGGCGCGATCTTCCCGGATTCCGACGTCTTTCGCGAAATGTTCTCCCGCAACGAGCTGCTGATCCTCACGTGGCATCGCAGCATCACGCATTCCCTGATTTGTATGCCGATCTTCGCACTGGCACTCGCCGCAATAACGCGATGGTTTGTGCGCTGGCGAAAATGGGATGCGCCATCGTTTGTGGCGTTGACAGGAATTTATGCGGTCGGCATTGGAAGCCACATTCTGCTGGATCTGGTGACGTCGTTCGGCACGATGATCTGGTCGCCGTTGCGCTGGTCGCGGCCCGCGTGGGATTTGATCTTCATCGTGGACTTTACATTCACGGGGATTCTTCTCGTCGCGCAGGTTCTTCCTTGGGTCTACGCGACGCCGGAAGGATTGCGGAGGCGCGCCCTGAACAGTTGGCTGATTTTCGTCCTGGGGACCATGATCGTGGCGGGTATCGCACAAGTGGTTGGCGCGCCGATCTCGGTGGAAGCGATTCTGGCGGTGATCGTCATACTGGCCGCCGTCTTCCTGCTTCCGTCGCTGCGAGGCTTCGGTCTCAAGGTGAAGCGAGCGTCGTTGAACCTGGCGGGTGTTGTAGTGGCGACCAGCTATGTCATCGCGGCGTTTTACGCGCACCATGCAGCGTTAGATCGGGTGCAAAAGTTCGCGGCCATGGAACAGCTTGACGTCCAGGCCATTGGGGCGCTGCCGCTACCGCCATCGTTGTGGCACTGGGATGGATTGGTTCGCGCGCCCCGCGGAGTCTACGAGACGCGCGTCGATTTCGGAGACGCCGTCGTCAAGGCCGGACCTCCCGTGGATTCCGCAAATCCTCTTTCGATCGAGTACCGTTTCTATCCGGACGCTCCGGCGAATTCCTACATTGCAGCCGCGAAGCAACTCCCGCAAGTGCAGACCGTTCTGTGGTTTTCGCGTTTTCCAGTGATACGTTTTCACAAGGAGGGCGGCGACGCGATCGTGGAGATCGCCGACTTGCGTTTTCCGCACCTAAGATCCGACCGGCCGGCGTCGTTCACGTATCAAGTCCGATTCGGCGCCACCGGAAACGTCTTATCGCAGGGTTGGGCCAAATAATGGCGGATCTTGGAGCGAAATTGTAAAGCGCTAGCGGCGCGCGTGGCCGCCTTCGGCGGGATGAATCACGACTTGGCGTTCCTCGCCGACGCCGATACTCTCGGTGCGCACGCCGGGAATTTCTTTCAATGTCAGGTGTACGATGCGCCGCTCTCGCGACGACATCGGGTTCAAGCGAAACGGCTGCTTCGAGGCCTGCACGCGTTCCGCAGCGACCCGTGCGGTCATACGTAATTCTTCGAAACGCAGGGCACGATAGCCGCCACAATCGAGGTGGATCTTCTCGTGGAACGCCGGCTCGAGGCGCAGCGCGCGAAAGGCCAGGTGCTCCAGCGCTTTCAGAAGTTCGGCGCCGCGTTCAAGAAGCAATTCCTTGTCCCGGCCGTCGAGGTCGGCGATGACTTCCGCGTCGGCCCCGGGTTCCCCTGTGGGCGCGATTGCTCGTACCGTTACTTTCAATTGAAATCCGGCCTTGCGTACGGTCGTCTCCAGAAAGAGGCGCAGCGCGTCGGCTGCGGCTTCGCGGTCGAGATGGCCGTCCTTGATGAGTTCTTGAGGCATGGGTTCCTTGCGAGAGACTGCCACCACGTGACGTCGACGGTTCGATAGCTGTTACGCCTTCTTGCCCTTCAAGGCTTTTACTGGCACAGCGGCGGTGATCGGATGCTTCCGATTCAGCCACCACTGCTGCAGGATGCCCACCAGGCTGCTGGTGAGAATATACACCGCCAAGCCGCTGGAAATCGGCGAGATCATGAAAATGCCAGCCATTGTCACCGGCATGATCTTCATCATCATTTGCTGTTGCGGATCCGTGGAAGTCATCGGCGTCATTTTCGACACCAGGTACATCGACAGTCCCATGACGATCGGCAGCACGTAATAAGGATCCTTGGCCGACAAATCCGTGATCCAGCCGAACCAGCGAGCGTGCCGCATCTCGATGGCATAGCGCAGCGTGGTGTTCAACCCGATCCAGATCGGCATCTGCAGAAACATCTGGAAGCAGCCGCCGACCGGATTGATCCCTTCGCGGCTGTACACCGCCATCACTTCCTTGTTCATTTCCGCTTTGCGCGGATCGCGCATTGTATATTTCTTGTATTTGTCCTGGATTTGCTTGATTTCGGGGGCGACGCGCTGCATTTTTAGCGTCGACTTGTAACTGGAAATCCGCAGCGGGAAAAGCAGAATGTTGATGACCAGCGTGAGAACGACGATATCCCAACCCCAATTGGGAATGTACTTGTTCAGCCACTTCAGCCCGTGGAACAGCGGATCGGCGATGAATTCCAGCCAGCCGAAGTTCACCAGGGCGTGCAGCGGCGGATTCATTTTCTTCAGTTCGTCGTAATCCTTGGGCCCAACGTAAACACGCAGCGCGAGGGGTTGCTTCGCGGCGGTGGCCACCTGCGGCACAGGTTCTTGCGTATCTTTCCCATCCACTTGAACGTTGCGGAAGACCTTCCAGTAGCGCGTTTCCAGAGTGCCCGGCGCGGCTCCGTTCGGAGGCAGAAATGCCGCCGTGAAATAGCGATCTTCGATTCCGGTCCAATCTTTGCCGCCCTGCCACACCCCGGGCGCCCATTTTTCCGGGCCGTCGAGTTTCTTAGCGGCGATATCCGTTAGCTTGGCGTTTTCGGTGTAGAAGACCGACACGGTGTCGATTGGCGCGGGATTCAATACCGTCAAGTCTCCGAAGCCGCCCAGCCATGCCAGGCCCGCGGTGACGGGCGCGCCGTTCATCTTTACGGTGGTCTCGACGCGAACTACGTAGGTGTGGTCGAAGCGAAAGTGCTTGGTCACTTCCAGGTGGCCGTCGCTCCAGGAAAATTCCGCGTCGGCGGGAGGCTGTAAAGTGCTTGCTGGCGAAGAAATTTGGTACAAGCCGCCGTTGGCGGCGGTCTGGAGTTGCTCGTCATCGAGCACCAACCCAAACGGCCATCCGCCGGTCTGCTGCGCCGCTTCCGGATGCACAACGTCCAGCACCCGCTGTGGCTTCGAATCGTCCAGATACTTTTTCAGCTGCCAACTCTTCACCACCGCGCCGCGATTCGAAAATTCCACGCGATAGAGGTCGTTTTCGACGACAATCGTGCGCTCTTCGTTGTCCGCTTTCGCAGTAATCTTTACAGCCGCTGGAGCAGCCCCGGAAATTCCCGTAGCCGTTCCCTTTGGCATCGCAGCGGGAGTATTCGTGGATGAGGTTGTGGACGACGGACTACCCGGACTCGCGGGACCCGCCTGAATCGATCGATTCGCTTGGGGAGGAAGGACCGGAGGCTTTGGCGCCAAGAACCGCGTCCAAAGCAGAATTACGCCCATGGAAAGCAGCGACGCCGCCAACAGGCGCATCTCGTGACCAAACTTGGGTTTCTTATCCAACTCGCTCACGTATGGACCTCATGACTGGCGGCCGCAGAGTGGCGAACGTCCTGTGCCAGCGCTTCTGACTCTTCCCAATTCTCTGGGACTGGGTCGTACCCGAATTTGCGCGAAAGCGGCTGACAACGCGCGAGCCTTTTCAAGGTTAGCCACGCCCCACGCGCCACGCCAAACCGTTCGATCGCTTCATAAGAATATTGCGAACAGGTAGGCTGAAACCGGCAATTCCCAGCAAACAGCAAGGACAGGTAAGCCTTATAAAATCGCAGCGCAAACAAAGCCGCCCGCTGCCCGGTAGCACCGAAACTCTTGCTTGCCCTGAGGAACGAAGGGTTTACCCTGAACTGCGAAGGGTCTGTACCCCCTTGTAGCCGCCCCGCAAACTGGGCCGCAATCGGCAAACTCGATCCCCGCGGAGCTTGCACCATCTCTAAATCGGATTCCCCACCAGTCGCAGAAGTTCCGCCGTCACAACCGCAAACTCCGCCCGCTCGACCGATTTTTTCGGGTGAATGACGATGTCCCATCCTGCAGGTATCTCCTGGCGATGACAGCGCACAATCTCTCGCACACGCCGCCGGATACGATTGCGCACTACCGCGCCGCCCAGCGCCTTTTTGATGCTGAAGCCGAAGCGGCTTTCCGGCAGTTGGTTCGCGCGAAAGAAAACAGTGAAGTGGGAATTCGAGCGGCGTTTGCCCGTGCGATACACAGCATCAAATTCTCCCCGCCGCACGACTCGCGCACCGCGGGGAAACTTCAGACCCTCCGGCTTACTCGGGCGTGAGCCGATGGCGTCCCTTCTTGCGGCGCGCCGCCAAAACCTTGCGGCCTCCGACGGTCTTCATGCGTACGCGAAATCCGTGTGTCTTCGCGCGTCGCCGTTTGTTCGGCTGATATGTTCGCTTTGGCAAAACAATCCCCCTCTGTTCCCTACGATGTCCCTACAACGCTTCCTATTCCTGATTACGTGCTGCGCGCACCCAGCATTTCGGTCGACGCGCTCGGTCCGGCGAGTCTGCCCAGCAGACGCCGTAAACGGTCCGTGTAGTGGCCGGTCTTTAGACCGGTCAACCAATCTGAAGCACACAACCACCAACAGGCCGCCCAAGCAGCCTATTCCGAATCAATAAGTGTAGTCGACCCCTGCGTTCATGGTCAAGAAATCCTGGGGGTATTACGCGCTGAGGGGAAAATGCTGAGGCCCGTGCGAATGCGCACATACGCTTACCGGGACCAAGCCGGAGCGGCTTCCCGCCAACAATCTGCAAAATGACTAACGAGAATTTTGTCCCGCTTTGGGGATTTGCCACGTTCCCGATTTCCACATCGCGCACACTCTTCTTGTAAATCTCCTGTGTCTTAAAGAGGCTCCGCAACACGATTCGATCTTCAAACAGCACAGATGGCCCGCGCATTTGTGGGTAATGATTAAGGAGAGACACCAGGCTGGCGGCCGCAAAACAAAGCAAAAATACACTCGCCCCTCTTTGTCTTTGTTGGAAGGCCATCCACGCAGCCCAACAGAATAGGCCGCTACCCAAGGCAAAAATGATGCTTTCATACATCACGGGATTCGATCTCTGAAATGTTATCGGCAGCGGTTTGAGCGTAAACGCCTTCGCGTATTCAGCTAAAACCTTGTAACGAATCGCGTCAAAGTTCTGATACTGTTGATCGATCAGCACCCTGCGAGCCCCACTCTTGTCCCACAACGCAAGCTGGGCCATTTTCCGTCGCTCAGTGACGTTACCCCACTCCGTCCACTGAAGGCCGCCTATCGGATTTCCCTTCTTGTCCCGAACCGAAACCCCCTCGTCATTGACCTGAAGCGAGCGCCCCGAAAGTCGCCCTACGTGCACTAGAAACGCAACAAGCAGAAGTGAGGTAGGCAAGCACAACAATACCGATCTTGATCCTTGTTCGGCCGACGCGATTCCTAGCCCTAAACACAGCAGTAATCCAATACTCCCTGCGATAAGACCAATCCATATCACCCCAGAATCAAATTTGTAGACGCCGTTCACACTTCGACTGTCAGTCGCCAGAAATTCATTGGAGGCCATAGTTCGCTCGCCTAATTGTTGATTGATTAGTCTAAAGCTCGACTAGGATTTGAGGTGAGTTTCAAGGAGCCTTGAGTGCTCAACGGTCAACTCCTGGCGGACGGGTGGCCCGCCCTTGCGGTTTTGGTTTTCGCAAGGGTGGGTCTTCTCCCTCGATGCCGTACCCCCGGTTTTTGAGAGTGGGGGTCTTGCTAACGGCCATCAGCCCGTATGCGCCTTCTTGTATTCACCAAACGCCGCTAAAAACCGCTCTACGTCTGCGTGCAATAGATAGTACGGTGTGGAAAGCCGCAATTTCGACGGCTCTCCGCCGCGAATCCGGATCTTCTTCGTCGTCCACATCCACTTCTCCAGGTCCATGCGCACAATCGGCGGCACGTTCACGGTCACGATCGCGCAACGCAGCGCCGGATCAGGTGATGTCCAAGACTCTGCCCCTCGCTTCATCATCTCTTTCAACATATAATCCGCCGTCTGCCGGTGCCGTTTTTCGATACGGTCCATCCCGATCTGATTTGCTAGCTCAATCGACGCACGCAGTCCCCACAGAGCCGGGACGTTCGAGCTGCCGATCCGCTGAAACCTCTCGGCCTTCAGTTTTGGATCGTCCCAACCCTCGGTCGCAATCGTGTTCCACACGCGATCCATCACTTCCTCGCGCATATACAAGAAGCCCGAGCCTTTCGGCGCCTGCAGCCACTTGTGCGGACTCGCCGAATACATATCGCAACCCAATTCGTGCACGTTCAGCTTCATCATTCCGGGCACATGCGCGCCGTCGACCGCCGACAAGATTCCTTTCGACCGCGCCAGTGCGCAAAGCTCCTTTGCAGGCAAAACGACACCCGTTACCGTCGTGATATGGCTGAAAAAGATCACGCGCGTCCGCGGCGTGATCGCATCATTGAAGCGATTCAACACCTCCGAAGCCCTCGCCACCGGCTTCGGCAGCGCCACTTTTTTAATCACGACGCCGTAGCGCTTCGCCCGCAAATCCCACGGATGCTCGCCACCAGGATGCTCCTGATCGGTGATTAACACTTCGTCACCAACGTTCAGGTCGATTCCATTCGCGATATAGCAGTTCGCCTCCGTCGCATTTCGCAGCAAAGCGACCTCATCGCGCGAGCAACCGATGAACGCCGCCAGCGGATCGCGAAATTCATTCCACGGCCCATATCCCCAGATCGGATAATCCTCCGGATCGCTCTGCGCCATCTTCTCCGTATCGTTGTAGCCATCGAACACCGCACGCAGCACCGGCGCAGGCGACGACCCCACGGTTCCATTGTTCAAATACACTTCGTCCGCCGGAATCAGAAACTGCTTCCGCAACTCCGCCCAATATTTTTCTTCATCCGAATCGTAGAGCGAGCGTTCAGGCAATTGCGAGGGAGCCTGTTCCAGCAGCCCGCGCGAAGGTGACGCAATGCCCAACACACTCGTCGCCGCAGCCGCACCCGCAAACGACGAAAGAAACCCTCGACGATCGATCATCTTCCCCTCCGGCACACAAAGCTGCGCGGATTCTACGTATCTCCACCCGCTATCACAACCAATTCTCGGTCTGTAGTGGCCGGTCTTTAGACCGGCCACTACCTTTTGGGTCGGACCTGGCGGGTGGCACGGGCAATTACGCTTCTCTCGGTCACAGTCAAAACTGACGCGTAGGGTGGCGGGTGGCCCAGGTAAGTGGTTCTCCCGCTCACAATCAAGACTAACGCGTAGGGTGTCCCAGGCTCGGTTTTTGAACCTGGGTCTTGCCGTTGACTTCCCCGCGCACTCCTCATCCATCTAAATCGAGCCGCTTCACTGCGGCGTTCACGTCCTTACGCTCTCGTCCCGAATTGGTCCTTGACCACAGTTTACCAATATGCTATCATCGTGTGTGTTATCAGAACAACTAATTCGAAAGCTTGCCACACCGGACAGCTCCCGTAACGTCCGACCACCAACGGCCGCTTCAACGGTAAACCCTTTAGAATCCGCACTTGCGAAAAACTCGCCCGTGAGCCGTTTACAATCCGCAGATCCAAAAACATTGAACTTCAAGCCCTTTAGAATCCGCACTTACGAAAACAGGTGGGGGGAGGGTCGGTTATGGTTAACCTTCCCACAGCTCCATATCCACCGCTGCGCGCACAAATCGATCCGCCATCCCACTTCTTCGGCGGCTTGCGATTGCTGCGCTCGCGCATTACTGTTACCCGGCCACTTCATCCCTGAGGACATCCGATGACTTCAGCCGTTCGCGCGACCACTTTTCTAACCGCACTCCTCGGAATCCTGGTCGTCCAACCGCTTTGCGCCCAGAATCAGCCGAAGCCCGATGAATCGCAGCAACGCGAGACCACCGGCACAAAACGGGACGTCGAGAAGCGCCTGAAGGCGGAAGAAAAGCCCAAGCCGGCCACTCCGCTCGACGGCATCATGAAAACGCTAAACTCCGCGCACCATTTTCGGCAAACCGCGATTTCGCCCGACGCCACCAAAGTAGCCTGGGTCGAAATCCTCACCGGCAAAGACGGCGCTCCAACCGGCAACACCGCGATCTACATTAAAAATCTGAAAACCGCCGGGCAACCGCTTCGCATCACCGCGGGTGTCGCAGGCTCGTTCCATGCCGAAGGCAATGTCGCCTGGTCGCCCGACAGCCGCCAAGTCGCTTTTCTCTCTGACGCGATCAAGAAAGACCAGCTTCAGCTCTATGTCGTACCCGCAGCCGGCGGCGCGCCCCGCAAACTTACTCAGGTGAAAGGTTTCCTCGACGCCCCAGGCTGGTCGCCCGACCGCAAAACTCTCGCGGTCCTCTTCACGCAGAATGCGACCCGAGCTTCCGGCCCGCTCGTCGCCGAAACGCCGGAAACCGGCGAAATCAAAGACGCCTTCTTCGAGCAGCGCCTTGCGCTCGTCAACGTTGCCTCCGGCACCCTCCGCCAGATCTCCCCGGCCGACACCTATATATATGAATACAGCTGGTCGCCCGACGGCACACAACTCGCCGTAACCGCCGCGCCCGGCAACGGCGACAGCAACTGGTACATCGCCGAGCTCTACACCCTCGAAGCCGCCACCGGCCTCATGAAATCCATCTACAAGCCGTCACTGCAAATCGCCAACCCCGCTTGGTCGCCCGACGGCAAAAGCATCGCCTTCATCGAAGGCCTCATGAGCGACGAACCCGCAGTCGGTGGCGACGTCTACCTCGTCCCCGCGACCGGCGGCAAAGCCGCGAATCTCACGCCCGAAAGAAAATCCTCCGCGAGCTGGCTGACTTGGACCACCGACGGCAAGATTCTTTTCGCCGAATTTGTGGAAGCCGATTCCGCCGTTAGCCTACTCGATCCGGCGAACTCCAAGGTCGCAACTCTCTGGCGCGGCAGCGAAAGCATCACCGCCGGACCGTGGGATCCGAATCTTTCCGTCACGCCAGACGGCACGTCTTCCGCCGTGATTCGCGACTCCTTTACCGTTCCTCCGGATGTTTGGGCCGGGCCCATCGGTCAGTGGAAGCAAGTCACCCAGCGCAACAAAGGCCTCCAGCCCGGCTGGGGAGAGGCAAAAAGCATTCAATGGAAAAATGGTGGCTACGACATTCAGGGCTGGCTGATTTATCCGCGTGATTTCGATCCCAACAAAAAATATCCGATGGTCGTCGGTGTCCATGGTGGCCCCAGCGCGGCGGTGCAATCAAGCTGGCCCACGTCGGGCAATTTTGAGATGGCGCTGCCCGCGGCAGGCTATTTTCTACTCCTGCCGAATCCTCGCGGCAGCTACGGGCAAGGCGAAGCCTTCACCCGTGCCAACGTAAAGGATTTCGGCAACGGCGACTTCAAAGACGTCCTCTCTGGTGTGGACGCAGCACTAAAATACGCGCCAATCGACCCGGAACGTCTCGGACTGACCGGATGGAGCTACGGCGGCTATATGACTATGTGGGGCGTGACGCAAACCGATCGCTTCAAAGCCGCCATGGCCGGCGCGGGCATCGCCGACTGGCTCAGCTACTACGGCGAAAACAAGATCGATCAGTGGATGATTCCTTTCTTCGGCAAGTCGGTCTATGACGACCCGGAGGTGTACGCAAAGAGCTCACCTATCACCTACATCAAAAAAGTGAAAACGCCCACGCTGATTCTGGTAGGCGACAGCGATGGCGAGTGTCCCACGCCGCAGTCCTATGAATTCTGGCACGCCCTGAAAACGTTAGGCGTCGAAACCACCCTGGTCGTCTACGAACACGAAGGCCACCACTTCGCAAAACCGGCCGACGATCGCGATCGCACCGCCAGAACGTTAGCGTGGTTCGACGCGCACCTCCGCTAACGCTATGTGTGTCCCCCTTCTGTTGTTAGGTGTCAGAGAGACTGCCTGACAGAGTCGTTGCGAAGTTTGTGATAGATTTCCCGGCGCCGAGGTGCCTCCCATGTTCCAAACGATGTTCCGAACGATGTTCCGAACGAAGTTCCAAACGATGCTCCGACCAGTCTTACGATCCCTAAGCTCTTCCCTCGCCGCGATTGCTTTCGTTGTCCTGGTGGCCTCAGGACAACAAGCGCCTGCTCCGGCGACAACCGAAGCGGATTTCGTCGTTCATAATTTTCAGTTTCACTCAGGCGAGCCCCTTCCGGAGGTGAGACTTCACTACACGACGCTAGGCAAGCCTGTGAAAGATGCGCAGGGCCGTACCACGAATGCCGTGCTGATTCTTCATGGCACCGGCGGCAGCGGTCAGCAATTCCTGCAGCCCTATTTCGCAGGCGAGTTGTTCGGTGCGGGGCAACTGCTGGATGCCACACGCTACTTCATTATCCTGCCGGACGGAATCGGCCACGGGAAATCGTCGAAACCCAGTGATGGCCTGCACGCGCATTTTCCGCAGTACGACTACGACGACATGGTGGCGCTTCACTATAAACTGCTCACCGAAGGCCTGGGCGTAAATCATTTGCGACTCCTTTTTGGCACATCGATGGGATGTATGCATTCCTTCGTTTGGGGCGAGACGTATCCGGACTTCATGGATGCGCTGATGCCCATGGCTTGCCTGCCGGTGCAGATTGCGGGGCGCAACCGGGTCTGGCGCAAGATGTTGATGGATGGAATTCGCAATGATCCGGAGTGGAAGGGCGGCGACTACGCGATGGAGCCCGCGCAGGGCTTGCGAACGGCGCTCGATCTATTGCTGATTGCGGGGAGCGCGCCAATGCTGATGCAGAAGAACGTGCCGACCCGCGATGAAGCCGATAAGTATTTGGACAAGTACTTTCACGATCGAATGCCCGGGCTGGACGCGAACGACTTGCTATACCAGGTGAACGCGTCGCGGAACTACGATCCGTCGCCGAATTTGGAAAAGATCAAGGCTCCGGTGATGTGGATGAATTCGGCGGATGATTTCATCAATCCGCCAGAATTGGGAATTGCGGAACGGGAAGCCAAGCGGCTGAAGAATGGGCGGTTCGTCCTGATTCCGATCGGTGAAAACACGCGAGGGCATGGGACGCATACCCTGGCCGCGGTTTGGAAGGATCACCTGGACGAGTTGCTGAAACAGTCAGCGCACTGACCATTCCGCGGGCTCATTTGCGGCGGAAAGAGTGCGTCGCGGCGCCAACGCAAATCTGCCGGGGCCATACGTGGCAATCATTAATAGGCCGCCCATAATCCCGAGATTTTTCTGAAAGTTCGTGGACATGAAATCGTGCAGGAGGAACGTGACAGGAATCAGATAGAGGAATAACACCGAGGCAGCGGCTCTCGCGGCGAATCCAGTGATCAGGCACAGGGAACCGAGTCCTTCGATCGCAAGCGCGCCTGCCAGCAGCACGGGAATCATGGGCAGGTGCTTCGATGCCATATAGTCGACGTTGCCGCCCCAACTGAACAATTTACTGAGTGTACTGGTCACGAAAATCACGCTGACTAGCCAACGCGCGATCAGGGGAAGCATTCCTTCGGTCAAGACAGCGGTCAAACGTATCCTCCCGGAAGCGATCGTAATAGCGCTGCTCATTCGGCGCGCAGCGCTTGCAATGGATCAACCCGCGCAGCCCGTCGCGCCGGAATGTAGCAGGCGGCGAATGCAGCAGCCGCCAGCATCACGGCAACCAAGCCAAATGTTGTGGGATCGGTGGGCGTCACCCCAAAAAGCAAACTCTTTAGTGCGCTGGTAAGCGCGAATGCGCCCAGCGCGCCGGCCACAACACCGACTAGCGCGAGGGTCATCCCTTGCCTAAGAACCATCCAGATAATTTCCGCCGGACGCGCGCCGATCGCCATGCGTACACCGATTTCGTGTGTTCGCTGACTCACCGACAGCGCCATAACTCCGCCAATTCCAGCCGCGGCAATGGCCAGCGCCAGCAATGCGAACAAGCCGAGCAGATTCGCGGTCAAGCGTGGCGCCGCGATGGAATCGGCGCGTACTTGCTCGAGAGATTGAATGTGTCCCGCGGGTTGATTCGCGTCCACTTCGTACAAGTGTTGGACCGCCGCCCGCGCGATGTTTAAGGGGTCGCCCTGGGTGCGCGCTACGAGGCTGGGGGACATCTGCGGATATTGCGCGTAGGGCAGGTAGATGAGTTCGCTGGGTGTTTGATCGAGGGTGCGTTCGCGCACGTCACCCGAAACGCCGACGATTTGTGTCCACTCCTTGCCATCGTCGAACGAGATGCGCCGCCCCACCGGATCCTGATCGTGAAAATAGTGTCGTGCCAACGCCTGGTTTATGATCGCGACGCGCAATTTGTCGGGCCGATCGCGGCCATCAAATGTTCTTCCGCTGAAAATGGGTATCCCGAGCGTCCGGAAGTAGTCTGGGCTAACGACGTTAAATTCTGCCGTGGGGATGTCGCTGGAAGCGTTGCCTTGCTGCCTTTCGATCACGAACTGGTTGTTAAGTGCCGGCGATTTATCGAGTGGAAATTCGCCGGACACCGCAGCCGAAGTTACCTGGGGCATCGCCTGGATTTTTGCCAGGAGCGAATCGGCGAAGCCAAGCATGAGGCGGTTCGATGCGTCCATACCTTTGTCGGACATGTACCTGGAGAAGTCCAGGCTGATTTGCATGGTCAAAACATTTTCCGGATGGAAGCCGGCGTCTACTCGCTGCAAGTTGATCAGGCTGCGCACGGCCAGGCCAGCGCCGATCAATAACAGGAACGAGACGGCGACCTGGGCGACGATCAGCGCGCTGCGCATCTTACCGCGCGTTGCGCCGAGCGTGGCTTGCGATCCCCCTTCTTTCAAATTGATGATCAGGTTGGTGCGTCGGGCCAACGCCGGGACGGTGCCAGTCAAGATGCTTACCAGGCCGGCAATCACGAGGGTGAACAGCAACACTTGCGCGTCCACGTGCACCTCATGCGCACGTGGGGTGAACCGCGCGACATAGGCAGTAAGCACTTGCAAGCCGCTGATCGCGAGGAACAAGCCAAGCATTCCGCCACCGAGCGCAAGCAGAAAACTCTCGGTCAGCAACTGGCGGAACAATCGCACGCGGCCTGCGCCCATTGCGGTGCGCAAACTCATTTCACGCTCGCGGCGCACCATGCGCGCTAAATTGAGATTGGCGACGTTGGCGCAGGCGATGAGGAGCACGAAGCCCGCGGCAGCCAGCAGGAACAGCATGGTCGGCTTGGCGTCGCGGGTAAGCTCGGTCTTCAGCGGCGTCGCCTCCATCCTCGCGTTGGTGTCCTTCGCATAATCGTCCGGATAATCGCGCTGCATCGTGGCTGCGATCGTCGAGAGATCGGCTTCGGCCTGCGCGGGTTTTACGCCTGGCTTCATGCGGCCAAACAAACGCAGCATGCGTCCCTGGCGATTGGCGATGAGTCCTGGATCGGACCGGAACGGGCAGGCCACCGACGGCATGTAAACATCATTTTCGTGCGGATATTGCGGAAATGGCGGCAGTATGCCGATCACGGTGTGAGGTTTATCGTTCATGCGGAACGTTTTGCCGACGACGGTGGGGTCGCCGCCGAAACTTCGCTCCCAGTATTCGAAGCTGAGCAGCAGGACTGCCGGCGCACCGGGCTTCTCGTCGTTTGGCTCAAACATGCGGCCCGCCAGGGGTTTCACGCCAAACAGGTCGAAGAAATTCCAGGAGACCACGCCAGTTTCCACTCGCTCGGGCTCGCTGCGGCCAAGCAGGATGAATTGCATGTTGTGGTATTCGACGATGCCATCCATGCTGCGATTTTGTCTGCGGTAATCGTTGAGCTCCGGCACGGAGGAACGCCCAACTCCACCGCCACCTCGCGCCGTTCGCTGGTTCAGCATCAACAGGCGCTCACCATGTTCGTAAGGCAGCGGCTTCAGCAGAACTGCGTTGACGACGCTGAAGATCGCGGTATTCGCGCCGATCCCCAGGCCCAGGACGATGATGGCCGCGATGGTAAAGCCGAGATTCTTGCGCATCATGCGCAGCGCGAAGCCGGCGTCCTGGCGAAGCATCGAGAGATGTTCGCGCGGCGCGGTGGTGAAGATTCCTTTCGCGGTCTCCCACCAAAGCCGCCAGATTCCCATTTGGTCTCCGTGGCGTGCCGCGTCGGCGCGCTGCTCGGCGAAGACTTGCTCCATCTCTGGCCCATAGTCGCCACGAAATTCCGCTGGCAGCAATCGCAGGAGCATCCGAAAACGGCGTGTGCTGGAACCTGGGGTGGTGTCGCTCATGATTACCTCTCGCGCCGGCTAGCTCGCGCGGCGCATAAAACATTCGGCCTCTTACGCCAATTGAGTTTTCTTCAACAGCCGTCGAGAACGTGCCAAGGCCACAACTTTCTCCAAGCGTTCCGCTTCCGTCGCAGCGACGTCGCGGCCCTTGGAAGTCAGGCGGTAATAACGTCTGCGCTCGTCGTCGTGAATGGCGGCGGGCCGCTCGCGGCGCTCCGTGATGAGACCATCGTTCAGCAGGCGCTTGATAATTCCATACAAAGTGCCGGTGCTCAGCTGCACTTCCCCGCCGGTGCGCAATGCGACTTCCTTGAGAATGGCGTAGCCATGAAGGTCATCGCCGGCGAGCGCCAGCAAAACGTGAAACATGGCGGGCGTGAGGGGTGCGGTCGGTTCAGGAGTCTTGTTCATGCGTGCTTTCCACTGTGGGGCTTTACTGCATCGTGCGACACTATATCGGTGCACGCCATAGTATGTCAATGGAAATCCCGCAAGAACTAAAGGTTTATCCACCGCAGATATAGCGCGACGTGCGAGCGTGGCAACTGTCCTTTTGTTGCTGGCAAGGCATCTAAGACATCAGCGCAACTATGAAAGGCCTAACTCGCCGGGAATTGCTCAAGCTCATCGCCGCTGCGTCGTCCGCGGAGTTAGCTTCATTTGCCTTGCACGGTTGTGGTGGTGGCGGTTCCATCACACCTTCGGTACCCTCGACTCCGGCGGCGTGCTCCACGCTTAGCGATATCGAACACGTGGTAATTTTCATTCAGGAAAATCGATCCTTCGATCATTACTTCGGAAGCTATCGCGGTGTGCGTGGATTCTCGGATCAGAGCATGGCCTTCCAGCAACCGGATCCGTCGAACACGACGAATGCGCCCATGGGTACTCTGCTGCCATTCCATCTGGACACAACGACGACAAACGCAGCATGCACGCACGACATCAGCCATGACTGGGTGCCTCAGCACCAAAGCTGGAACAACGGCGCGATGAATGGCTTTGTGACTTCGCGTCTCCCGATCAGCCCCAACGACGCGGTCCTGAGCATGGGCTATTACAATCGCGCCGATCTCCCTTACTACTACGCGCTAGCCGATGCGTTCACGATTTGCGACAACTATTTTTGCTCGGTGATCGGTCCCACGGACCCGAATCGCCTGTACACCATGGCCGCGTCTCTAGATCCCGACGGGCTCAACGGCGGTCCGGTACTGCAGACCATCGTGACGAACCGTAGCGCCTTCTACGGCAAGCTAACCTATACGACCATGCCCGAGCAGCTGCAGACCCGCGGCGTTTCCTGGAAGGTGTATTCGTCGCCGGACGAAACGATTCTCGGCGGAATCCTGTCGGACAACGTCCTGTCATATTTCAAGAATTTTCAAGATCCGGCATCGGTGCTGCACCAGAACGCCTTCGGTCCGCAGTTCCCGGTGGATTTTCTGTCGGACATCGCGTCAAACAACCTGCCGCAGGTCTCGTGGATCATCGGTTCGGTAGTCACTTCGGATCACCCGCCGGCACCTTCCTTGTTTGGCGAAAATATTCTTTCGCTGATCGTGAGCGCGCTGACCGCAAATCCCGCGTTGTGGGCGAAGACCGCTTTGTTCGTCACGTTTGATGAAAACGGAGGTTTCTTCGACCACGTCCCTCCGCCGACCGCATCAGCAGGTACACCGGGAGAATTCGTGACCGCGCCTGCTGTGCCGGACCCGACAGTGGTCGGAGTGCCGGCTGTATCTGGTCCAATTGGGTTGGGTTTCCGGGTGCCGATGCTGGTGATCTCGCCCCTGAGTCGCGGCGGATTTGTCGCGACGGATCCGTTCGATCACACTTCAGTCTTGCGATTTCTGGAGACATTGTTTGGCGCGGAGGTCCCGAATTTGAGCGCCTGGCGCCGCGCGGCGGTGGGCGACATGACCAGCGCGTTTAATTTCAAGGCACCAGATCAGTCGATTCCGAATTTGCCGTCGACCCTGGCTGCGATTCCGCAGATCATTCAAGAATGCACTTCGAATCTGGCGGGTACGACGCCATACGTTGTGCCGAGCCCGCAGGCCGCTCCAACGCAAGAGACTGGAACGGCGCCGAAGCCCAGTGGAGTTTGCTAGCTGGCTCTAATGACTTGGGTTGAGGGCGCACGTTCACGGTTGAGCAGGTGCGGTTTTCGTTGGGACACCGGCCCTTCGCAGCTCAGGGTAAACAGGAGCGTCTGTGCTACCCAGGGAGAGACGAGCTCTAGCGCGCGGTTTCGTGGCTGGCGCGAATTTCCTGCCAGCGGCGTGGGCGCCGGTTGGCCTGCAAAACCTTCTTGCGAAGGCGAATCGACTTTGGGGTGATTTCGACGAATTCATCGTCGGCAATGAATTCGATGGCCTGCTCGAGGCTCAGCTCGCGGTGCGGAATCAGGCGGATGGCTTCATCGGCGCTGGATGAGCGCATGTTGGTCTGCTTCTTTTCCTTGGTAACGTTAACGTCCATGTCCTGCTCGCGCGAATTTTCGCCGATGATCATGCCCTCGTAGACTTCAATCGCCGGGCCGATGAAGAGCTCGCCGCGTTCCTGGATGTTCCACAGCGCGAACGCCGTCGATGGTCCGGAGCGATCCGCAACCAGCGCGCCCGTGGGACGCAACGCCATCTCGCCGGCATAGTCGGTCCAGCCGTCGAAAATCGAGTGGATCAAGGCGGTGCCGCGGGTGTCGGTCAGCAATTGGCTGCGCAGTCCGATCAATCCCCGCGACGGGATTTTGAAGTCCATGCGCACGCGGCCGGAGTTGTGATTGCTCATCTTCAACATTTCGCCACGGCGCGTGCCAGTGGTTTCCAGGATGATGCCGATGAACGCTTCCGGGACGTCGATGACCAGGCGCTCCAGCGGTTCGAGTTTTTTCCCGTTTTCCGTGCGCACCACAATTTCGGGCTTGCCAACCATGAGCTCGAAGCCTTCGCGGCGCATGGTTTCGATCAAGATCGCAAGCTGCAGTTCACCGCGGCCTAAAACGCGGAACGATTCCGGAGTGTCGGTGTCCTCGACGCGGATGGAAACGTTGGTGAGCAGCTCTTTCTGCAAGCGATCGCGGAGATCGCGCGAGGTAAGGTAGTTGCCTTCTTTGCCGGAAAGCGGGCTGCTGTTGACGGTGAAAATCATGGCCAGCGTCGGCTCGTCGATCAGCAACGGCTCCAGAGGCAAGGGATTGTTGAGGTCGATGATGCTCTCGCCGATCTGGATGCCTTCGACTCCGGCAATGGCTACGAGGTCGCCAGCCACGACGGTCTCGGCCTCGTCGCGTTCCAGACCGCGGAAGGTGTACAGCTTCGTAATGCGGGTGGATACGAGCTTCCCGTCCAACTTGCTGATGCCCACATCAGTGCCTCGGCGAATCGTGCCGTTAAATACGCGGCCGATGGCGATGCGCCCCAGGAACTCGCTGTAATCCAGGTTCATTACTTGAATTTGTAGAATGCCTTCGGGATCGCCGGGCGGTGCAGGAATGGATTTCACGATGGCCTCGAACAGCGGCAGCAGATCTTTCGAGTCGTCTCCCAGTTTGCTATACGCCACGCCATCGCGGGCATTCGTATAGACCACCGGGAAATCGAGTTGGTCTTCGGTAGCGTCAAGATCGATGAAGAGATCGTAGATTTCGTCTAGAACTTCCGCTGCCCGCGCATCGACGCGGTCGATTTTGTTCAGTACGATCACCGGAGGAAGCTTGGCGGCCAGCGCCTTTTGCAGCACATAACGCGTCTGCGGCAGGGGGCCTTCGCTGGCGTCTACCAGTACGACGACGCCATCCACCATGCGCAGCGCGCGCTCCACTTCGCCGCCGAAGTCGCTGTGGCCGGGCGTATCCACAATGTTAATTTTCGTGTCGTGGAAAAACAGGGCGGTGTTTTTCGCGAGAATGGTGATGCCCCGCTCGCGCTCCAGGTCATTGGAGTCCATAACACGTTCGACGAGCGCCTCGTTGGCGCGAAAAATTCCGCTTTGACGCAGCATGGCGTCAACGAGCGTAGTTTTGCCGTGGTCCACGTGCGCAATAATGGCGATGTTGCGAATATTTTGGCTCATGTGTGTGGCGTTGCCGTGAATTGACCGCTCCGCCCGTGTGGACAGCTTGCAGGCGGAGCAAAGACAAAAATAGCTGCTGGAACAACCAGCAGCCCGGACAAATCTCCTATTCTCAGGTGCGGTCGAGCAACCTACAGTTTATCAGACGCAGCGAATTGCGGCCAGGTATGCTACATTGCGCGAAATCGAACCAATCGCCTCTCGCGAATGGAGAATTGTGATCGGACGCTTAGGCCTGCTGGTCGCTGTTTTTGGAGTCGCCCTGTTCTGGAGCGCCGGCGCTCTTGTCCCATCGCGCCCGGCATTCCCGGCTCCGATGGCGTCCCCTGACCCGCTCGCCGAGGTGAAATCTCTGAAGATTACAATCCTCTCCACCATGCTTGCCGATGACGGCATCGGCGAGTGGGGTTTCGCCGCCCTGGTGGAAGCAGATGGCAAAAAAGTCCTCTTCGACAGTGGCGCTCGCCCAAACACCGTCCTGGAAAATGCCAAAGAACTGAAAATTGACCTGAGCGACGTGCAAGATGTCATTCTCAGTCACTTTCATGACGACCACACCACCGGGCTGATGACGTTGCGCCGTGAATTCGCCAGAAAAAATCCCGCGGCGCTCTCACGCGTGCACGTTGGGAAGGGTATTTTCCTCGAACGCCGCGGCCGCGACTCCAATCCGATGATCGCTATGAAGAAAGAGTATGAAGCGACGGGCGGAAAGTTCATTGAGCACGACAAACCGGAAGAAATCCAGCCGGGCGTTTGGCTGACCGGGCCGGTGCCGCGAACCTATCCTGAGAAGAACTATCCCGCTGGTATCGAAGTAAAAGAAGGCGACGCCTGGGTGGAAGATTATCTTCCGGAAGATCAATCGCTGCTGTTCAACACCTCGAGCGGCCTGGTGTTACTCGCGGGTTGCGGTCATGCGGGCATCATCAACACCCTGGAATATGCGCGAAAGTTCATTCGTCCTGCGCCCGTAGACGCTGCAATTGGCGGATTGCACCTCTACAACGCCAAGGACGAACAGTTGAATTGGACTGCCGACAAGCTGAAGGAATTCCAGATCGCACAAATTCTCGGCGCGCATTGCACCGGGATCGAAAGTGTCTATCGCCTGCGGCAGCGCCTCGGACTCAGCAGGCATGACTGCGTGGTAGGCACTGTCGGCGCGACCTTCGACCTCAAAGATGGAATCCATACAGGTCGCATCGCACAATAAGGAGGAAAGATAGTGAAGTGAAGAACTTCGCCGGCCGTGTGCTCCTTCTCGCGATTGCGATCCTGCTTTTTGCGCTGCGGCCCACACCAGCGCAGCAACTCACCTCCGACTACGCCACCGCCTTCGATAAGACCGAAGTTATGATCCCGATGCGCGATGGCATCCGCCTTCACACCGAAATCTACGCGCCCAGGCATGCCACCCAGCCACTTCCCATTCTCTTCGAACGCACTCCCTATGGAATCTCCAGTCCGCACAACGGCTACAGTCGGATGCTGTCTCGCTACGATTCGATGATTCCCGACGGTTATATCTTCGTCTTCCAGGACATTCGCGGCCGCTACGCCTCCGAAGGAAAATTCGTCATGCTGCGGCCCATCCACGATCCCGCCGACCCGAAAGGCGTGGATGAAAGCACCGACACCTACGACACCATCGATTGGCTGATTAAAAATGTGCCGCACAATAACGGTCGGGTCGGCCTGGACGGTATTTCCTACGATGGTTTTCTGGTGACCATGGGCATGATCAACCCGCATCCCGCGATAAAAGCGGTGTCCGAACAAGCTTGCATGGGCGACGTCTTCCTGGGCGACGATTTCTTTCATAACGGCGCATTCCGCCTCAGCTACGCATTCGAGTACTCCGCCCTGCTGGAAACCTCCAACGAGAATTATAGTTTCTCGTTCGATCGCTTCGACCTCTACGACTGGTATCTCCGCCTCGGCACGCTTTCCAACGCCAATGCGAAATATTTCCACGGATCGATTCCTACGTGGAACGATTTCATAGCGCATCCGAATTACGACGATTTCTGGAAGCGTCGCGCCGTGGCCTATGGCCTGAAAGAGCCAACAGTCCCGAATCTCAACGTCGCTGGCTGGTGGGACCAGGAAGACTTTTACGGCCCGACCGCGTTATACGAGCGCCTCGAAAAATCAGACAGTCACAATCGCAATTATCTTGTCGCGGGACCCTGGAACCACGGTGGTTGGGGCCGCAACAGGGGAGCGACCCTCGGGGAGATTCCCTTCCACAGCGACACCGGCGTTTATTTTCGGCAGAACATCGAAGCTCCGTGGTTCGCATTCTGGCTGAAGGACAAAGGGAAACTCCCGCTGAAAGAAGTGCTGCTGTTCCAAACCGGCAGCGACACCTGGACCGCTTTCGATTCCTGGCCTCCGCGCGAAGCCCAAGCACGTAACCTCTATTTCCACGAGGACGGCAAACTCTCCTTCGACGCTCCGCAAATCAGCGACCGTGAATCGCTCGACGCTTACGTTAGCGACCCTTCACATCCAGTTCCCTATCGCCATCGCCCTGTGGACATGACCTATCCCCAAGATCATCCCGGCAATTGGTACACCTGGCTCGTGGAGGATCAGCGCTTCGTCGATCAGCGTCCGGATGTGCTCATTTGGCAGACCGACGCACTCACCGATGACATCACGGTCGCCGGCAGAGTCACCGCCAAGCTGTTCGCTTCCACCACTGGCAGCGATGCCGACTGGATCGTTAAACTGATCGACGTCTATCCCGAACGAGTCGCATACGACTGGACGCTCTCGGGCTACGAACTGATGATCGCGGATGAAATTTTTCGCGGGCGCTTCCGCAACTCATTCGAAAAGCCCGAACCGATCACGCCGAACGAGGTTACGCTCTTCACCATCGACCTTCACACCGCAGACCACGTCTTCAAGAAAGGCCATCGCATCATGGTGCAGGTGCAAAGCACCTGGTTCCCTCTCTACGATCGCAACCCCCAAAAATTTGTGCCCAATATTTTCGAAGCCAAAGATACTGACTACCAGAAGGCTACTCAACGCATCTATCGCTCCAAGCGCTTTCCCTCCGGCGTCGAAATCTCCGTTCTGCCCAGCAGCGTCTCGACCTCCCCGTCAAGCACTCCGGCAGAATAATCGAGCCTGTCCTTCCGAGGGTAGGGGCGCCGCTTCAGCGCATCGAACTTTTGGGTTAGACGCCCTGCTCCCGAAACGAAAGCGAGTCCTCGTCCTCCAGCCCATTCACACTGAGGCCAGGGAGTTCAGTGCCTAGGCCGCGCAAAACAGGCCAATTTGACAGTTGTCTCAGGTTTGTAAAATTCAGCGTGTAACCGCGATGAGCGTTCAACAAGGCGTCCAAAATGCTCAATGTTTTACATACTTTCCCGTGTTTCTGTGCTTTTCTTGAATCTGCCGGTAAATAGGAAACCTTCTCCCCAACTTTTTCGTATCTTATGAAAACGCTTGGTCTCTTCGTACGTCTATCTGCATAAAGGGTGGGGTGTATGGCCACTGACCTGAGTTCCATGATCGAACCCAACGAGGCCTCCGGAGCAGCCCGGATGCTACAACTCCCTTCGCGCTACATTCGCTTTGGGCCGTTCCAGGTCGACCAGCAGCGCCAGGAGGTCACCAGGAACGGTACCCGTTTGAAGTTGCAAGGCAAGGTTTACCAGGTACTGATCGCGCTGATCGAAAAGCAGGGGGATGTGGTTACCCGGGAAGAGTTGCGCGTCCGCCTATGGCCCGCGGAATCTCAAGTCAACTACGACGCCAACGTCAACACCACGGTGAACAAACTACGCCAGGCCCTCGGCGATTCCTCCGATAAACCGCTCTACATTGAGACCGTCCCGCGCAAGGGCTACTGCTTGATTGCGCAGCCGGAGTTTGCGGAGGCCCCCCTCCCTGCCGCGCACGTCCCCGCAACCAGTACGAATGGACACGAGCGTCGCGCCGACAAAGAGGCACCCTCAATGCGATCCGATCTCTGGATCACCTTGGGCGTCATCGCCTTGATCATCGCGGGAATGCTACTGGGCGCCGGCATCACCAGGCTCTGGATCGCGCACTTCGCGCAGTCCGCCATCGTCCCCTGGCCGTAGTTCCCCTGTTAGTGCGCAGCAGTCCCTACGCGGGTAAAGGTGACGCCCGTAGTACGCCTCGCGTCTAATGTGAACTCCGAAGCAGCACCGTTGCCGTCTCGCTTGAATTTCATGGTTATGGATTTGCCGGCCATCGTGAATTGGTCGTCACCCGTAGGCCGCAACTCATTGGGCAAGAAAGCATTCGTACGCGGCATCCCGGACCGGTCCAGCGTCGCGACCACTTTCAAGTTGCCGTCGGAGACTCCCAGCCGGTAGGTCACTCCCAACTCCTCACTCCAATAATCTCCGGTATAAGTCTGGAGCTGGTCCGTCGTTAGCGGCGCTCCGAAGGTTTCCTTCGGGTTCTCTTCCAGGTCCTTTTTCGTATCTCTCGGCTTCATCAGACTGCCGAGATACACATCGGCAACTTCATTCGCACGCCTCGATGGATTCGCGTTCCCCACATTGCAAAGGCACGCCACCGAAAAATGCTGATCCGGAAACCGCAACAACTCCGCACGGTATCCGCCCCACGAGCCTCCGTGGCGCACGGAATGCAACCCACGGTAGTCGGCCACTCTCAGACCCTTCGCGTAATCCAAAACCTTCCCGCTGTTCAGTTTTCCGTTTTCCTGTAGCTCCGCCAAAAATATTTTTCCGCCGATCGTGCCGCTGTAGAAATTCTCGTCCCATTTCAGCAAGTCTTCCACCGAAGTGTGCACCGCCCCGTCCCCGGTTTGCTCGAAATAGGAAACGTTCAGCGTGAATCCATCGATCTTTTCCTTCCAGTTGTATGCCAGCGCGCGGTCCGGAATCAGTACAGTATGGTCGTCGCGATATTGCGTATGCGTCATTCCCAAGGGGCTGAAAATATTCTCAGCCGCGAATTCGCGCAGCGTCTTCCCGCTCACTCGCTTCACGATCACCGAGAGCAGAAAAAATCCCGTGTTGCTGTACAACCATTCGCTGCCCGGCGCAAAATTCAATCTCCGCTGCCGCGTGACCAGTGCCAGCGCATCCTCATCCGTCGTAACGCTGTCCGTATTGATTCCGGCCAGTTCCATCAGGGTCAGGTAATCACGCAGCCCGCTGGTATGGTTCAGCAACTGCAGAATCGTGATCTTCTTCCCGTAGTCCGGCAATTCCGGCAAATACTTTCGCACGTCGTCGTTAATCGAGAGCTTCCCCTGGTTCTCCAGAAGCAAAATGCTCGCAGCCGTAAATTGCTTCGATGTCGATCCGATGTCGAATACGGATTTCGGCGTAATCGGTACCTTTTCTTCCACGTTCGCCAGCCCGTAACCCTTCGCGTAAATCATCTGCCCGTTGCGATACACGCCAAGCGCGCATCCCGGCGAACCAGAACGCGCCAAATCCTCAAACACTTCGTCGACTGCCGCCTCCATCCTTTGCCCGCGCTCGTCAGCACCCAAGCCGCTGCCGCCGAAGAGCAGCAAACCCGCCATGAGCGCCCCGACCACACCGCGCCATTCCTTCATCTCAATCGCTCCTCGTCGTTGCGCGCAAGTTGTTGCGCGCAAAGTGTATCTGCAAGCGCCACCCCCTTCAATGTAGGCGCTGGGTTTTAACCCGGCGCTGCCCACCATGCTGTAGTGGCCGATCTTTAGATCGGTCACCCCGCAACCTCATGTAAACTTCCTCCGCCAACATGTTCACAGCCATCACCCGCGCCGTCAGCCCCGCAATCGTGAACTGCGAACTGACCTTCATGCAACGCCAACCTATCGATCTCGCCAAAGCCCAGGCCCAGCACCACGCCTACGAACAGCTCCTCGAAAAACTCGGCGCCCGCGTGATCTCCCTAGCCGCCGAGCCCGACCTTCCCGATTCCATGTTCGTCGAAGATCCCGCTATCGTCCTCGACGAGCTGGCCGTGATTCTCCCGTTAGGCACCAAATCCCGCCAACCCGAGGCCCCATCCCTCGCGAAAGCCCTCGCACCATTTCGCAAGCTCGCCCACATCACCGCTCCCGGCAGCATCGAGGGTGGCGACGTCCTCCGCATCAACCGCACCCTCTTCGTCGGCCTGACTTCACGCACCAACGGCGAAGGCATTCGCCAACTCACCACGATCCTCTCGCCATACGGCTACAAAATCGTCGCCGTTCCCGTAACCGGCTGTTTGCATTTGAAATCCGCCGTAACCTATCTAGGCCGCAACACGCTGCTAGCCAATCGCCAATGGTTCGACCCCGCTCCATTCGACAACTTCGATTGGATCGACGTAGCCCCAGAAGAACCGCACGCAGCCAACGCCCTAGCCCTCAACGACACCGTAATCTTTCCCGCGTCCTTCCCCCAAACCCGCGCCAAAATCGAAGCCGCCGGATTCCACGTAACCCCAATCGACATTTCCGAACTCCAAAAAGCCGAATCCGGCCTGACCTGCTCCAGCCTCATATTCCAGACCTGAGATCATGGCTCTTTCCGTGTAGCGGCCGCTTTCTGAAGCGGGCGCCTTTTCCAGTTCATTCCGCCACGCGACCAAAGACAAGAACGGCCACTCCGAACGATCGGAGTGGCCGCCCCAGTCTCTGTCTGTTCTTCTTTAGTTCGACATCTGCTCCACGCTATGCGCCACAAACACCGGTTGTCCGCTGATCGGATCCTTCAGCACCAGACCCACGACGCGCAAATTCATCGCCGCCGTGCCGGTTATGCTGCTGAGACCCGTCAACCCACCCTTGAACACGGTAAAGGGCGTGCAATACACGGTCACCGGCCCATTGAACAACACGCCGGCCAGCCCGTTCGAGTTGAATTGGAACGTGCTCGCTCCAACGTCCGTGCTGCCTACGACCCATGTCCCGTTGTGCCCTTCGTGCCGCAAAACAACTCGCTTCACCGTAACGGCACCATTGCTGAACGGTCCGGCGATGCTCACATGCTGCCCCGGCACAAGCAGGCTCGAGTTGAACAGAAAGCTGGTGAATTTATTGTGCCACCAATAAATGAAGTACTTCTCGTTCCCGCTCAGGTCGATCGTCGAAATCTGCCCCGACTGGAATCCCGTTCCCGATGGCAGCACGTTTCGCACGTACAGATCGAAGTCGTTCGCCGGGCCCGTCGCCGGATCCACGAACGTAACCAACCCGCCCGCCCAGAAGCTGTCCTGCGACACGATCGCCACCGTGTCCGCAAGAATCGCCCCGGAAGTTCGGTCAATCGTGCCGGAAATCTCCACGATCGACGTACTTGTCAGATTGCTCAGGTTCTCACTGTTTTCCCACTCGGTCTGATCGTTCACGTTCACCGTGAACTGATGTCCGTGCGGCCCTTGAATCATGAAGGAACTGGTGCCAACGCTGGTCACGCCCGCCACGAAGTCGTCGATGTAGGCGTCGGAGTCGCTCGGCGTAACGGCCTTCAGGTTTAGCATCGGGTTTACCACCCCGGTGAAATTCCCGTTCGCGTCCACCTGAATCGAATGTCGCAAGTCGAAGTCAAACGACAATCCGATGATGTCGCCCGCGTTAACCGTCAACGGACTGCTCAGAGTGATGGGCACCGACGATTGCGTCAGTGTCACCGCCGGTGAACTCGTAGCGTTCAACGTCGTGACCGTCGGCCGCGTCGGAGGAGTCGTTTGTGGATTGGTTAGGTTGAGATACATGATTTCCGGGTTCGCCAGCGTCACATTCACGCTGGTGTACGTTCCTGCCGGAATCGAGTTTAGATCCAGGAGCGTGTGCAATCCGTTGAGCCGCGCGAAGTCCACGGTCTGCGTCCCGCTCAACACAGATACTGGTGGATTCACGCCGTCCGACACCGTCATACCGGTGATGTCTACTTGGAACGACACCACGCTTGGCAACGGCGCGTCTGTACCGTTCACAAATACGCTTCCACTCTGTGGTTGCGTAGGCGTTGTACTCGAGGCTCCGCCACCACAGCCAGAGGCTGCGGCAACCAGTGCCAGCCCTGCAATTCCACCAAGCCACTTCATGGGTTTCATAGCGAGCTTCCTTTCCAATCGTTTTTAAGTTACCCCGGAGGCGCTTAGCGCCCAGCAACCCTTGCCGAATCAAACCCTCACCTCTGGCGAAAGTTGCGCACGTAAGTCTTGTGTTATCAGTATATTATGATGTAGTACTAAAACTAGCCTGGCGAGGGCCGCGCTGGTTGGCAGTTCGCCCAATTTGGGGTGTGTTATAATGTTTGTAGGCAGTGCTCCGAGAGTTCGCGCTCGCCATTTTCGATTCCGCCAATCCGCACGAGAACGCATCGTTCCCTTGGCGTGACCTAATGTCTGGCATACACGCCCGATCCCGATGGGATCACTGGAAGCAAGCTAAGTCCTTTAAAATCCGCACTTACGCAAGAGGTGGGGGGAGGGCCGGAACGGTTAACCAAGCGGCTGAGACCCTGTCGAACTCTAGGAAACTACCTGAAAGCTTGAACGAATATTTACTTTGCTGTCTCCCCGCTCCCATGCTATCTTTCCCTCGATATGATTTCGTCCATCGCCGCTAAGCGAATTACTTCCTCGATGTCGTCGCTGTCGATTACCTCGACTACGACTACGTCGATTACCGCTACCGGCGAGTGGAGAAACTAGCAAGCGAAACAAAGTTTCCAACCCACCGCCGAAGCGAACTGGCGGTGGGTTTCTTCTTTTCAGCCCCCTCCAGAGTCGCTCCAGCGGCAACACACGAGGGAGCGGCCATGAGTTCCAAGCAAGCTCAATCAGAAGCAATCGCGGAGGGTGACTTATCCCCGCATTTCGATAGCGCAGCGGCAGATGTTCGTGCGGCACGCGACGCGCTTTGCAATCGCCGAGAGATCGTCGCCTTCAAGTTCGGCGGCACGTCGTTGCTCGGTGCTGAGTGCATGTTGCACGCCGCGGGGCTGGTGAAGCCGGTCGCTCGCGGCTCGCACGTTGTCGTAGTCGTCTCCGCGATGAAGGGCGTAACCGATCGCCTCCTCGCCATCGCGCAACTTCTCGCGGAACGCAAAAATCAACGCGCGCGTGCCGATGCCGAAGTCCTGCTCCGTTTGCACCACGATGTTCTTCGCGAACTCGCACTCGACGCCGACGCGCACGACCGCGTCTCCTACGGGCTCGATTCTCTCGGCCGTGACCTGCTTCACGAAGTCCCGATGCACGACCGCGTGGCGGCGACTCCAGAGCTGTTCGACCGGCTGGCGTCTTTCGGCGAACGCTTCAGCGCGCGCCTGTTTGCCGCCGCACTCGAGCGCTCCGGCGTCACCGCTGTTCCCGTCGCATCGTCCGAATTCGTTCTGACCTGCGACACCTTCCGCGACGCCAAGCCGCATCTGGAACAAACCAAGCGCCGCGGCCGCGATTTGCTGGTCCCGCTGCTTGCCGCAGCCGTCGTTCCGGTCGTCACCGGTTTCATCGGCGCGACTCCCGACGGCCGCATCACCACCCTCGGCCGCAACAGCTCCGATTTCTCCGGTGCCATCATCGCGCACGTCGTGGACGCCGACGAACTCGTGATCTGGACCGACGTCGATGGCATTTACACCGCGAATCCCAACGAATCCGTGCAGGCCAAGCTCCTTCACGATCTCAGCTACGATGAAGCACACGCCCTGGCAACCAGCGGCGCCAGAGTGCTACACCCGCACGTGCTGCCGCTAGCCGCCGAAACCAGAATGACCGTGTGGGTGCGTAACACCTTCAAACCGCAAGCGCGCGGCACACGCATCGGCTTGTCACGCCGATCCCGCTCTCTGTCACAGCAATCTCAACAGGAAGGTGCGGCATGAGTGAGCATTCCATAAAGCGGGCATCGAACCGCGACGCAGAAATGAGTTCAAACGCAGCTCCGAAGACCTCCGCGAATCTCACGAATTCGCTTCCGTTAAACACGCCCAGAAGATGGCGCGCCGGTGTTCTCGGTGCCACCGGGCTCGTCGGACAGCGCCTTGTAAAACTTCTCGCCAATCACCCGTGGTTTGAGCTCGCCGAAGTTGCCGCGTCCGAGCGCTCCTCCGGCAAATCCTATGCGGAAGCCGCGCGCTGGCATCTCGACGCACCGATTCCCGAAGCGGCCCGCGATCTCGTCGTCAAAGGTCTCGATCCGTCGCTCGATTGCGACTTCGTGTTCTCCGCGCTCGACTCCTCGGTAGCCGGCTCCGCGGAAGAGGATTTCGCGCGCGCGGGTTACCCGGTGGTCAGCAATTCGCGCAACCACCGGATGGATCCCGATGTCCCTCTGTTGATTCCAGAAGTCAACGCCGCGCATCTCGAAGCGATTCCTCTGCAGCAAAAACTTCGCGGCTACCACTCTGGCTTCATTGTCACCAACCCCAATTGCTCCACAGCTGGACTCGTCCTCGTCCTGAAACCGCTCGCCGATGCCTTCGGCCTCGAGAAAATTTTCGTGGTCACGCTGCAAGCGGTTTCCGGCGCAGGCTATCCGGGCGTTGCGTCCATGGATATCCACGGCAACGTAGTGCCCTTCATCAGCGGCGAAGAAGAAAAAATGGAATCCGAGCCGCAAAAGCTGCTTGGCAAGTGGGACGGCAAACGTTTCGTCGATGCCGGCCTCGGTCTCAGCGCCCACTGCAATCGCGTGCCAGTCCTCGAAGGCCACCTCGAATGCGTCAGCATCAGCCTGAAGAAAATTGTCTCAACCGACGAAGTGCGCGAAGCGCTCCGCAGTTTTGAAGTCAGCCCGGAACTCGCATCGCTGCCGACAGCTCTGCGCCATCCCGTTCAGGTTCTCGACGATGAGAGCCGCCCGCAACCTCGCCGCGACGTGAACGCCGGGAACGGTATGGCCGCCGTCGTGGGTCGCGTCCGCGAATGCCCGCTCCTCGATATCAAGCTGACGGTGCTCTCGCATAACTTGATTCGAGGCGCCGCAGGCGCAGCCCTCCTCAACGCCGAACTGCTAGCCGCCCGCGGCTTCTTCAATCGCCGCGTAGCCGAAGAAGAATCCCTCGAATCTATTCCCAGCTAGCAGACAACCACTCCGGACAGAGACCGCTGGCTCCACCTCAACGAAAATGATCCCTGCCGGACGAAAGTGGCGGTCCGCATCGCCGGTATGGGCGATCCGCGCCCTCATGCTAAACTAGCTGCTCGTTAGGCTCGTAGCTCAGTTGGTTAGAGCGCCACCTTGACACGGTGGAGGTCTGGGGTTCGAGTCCCCACGAGCCTACCATTCCTCTCAATAACTTGCGGACCTGCTGTTAGCTTGGCGGGAGCGTTTGTGTCGTTATTTGTGTCATAATCTGACGTCTCAGATAGACATCTCGTCGCGGCAGGCCTGCGAGCGAGGGCATCAAGGGCGCAGCGCTTTGCGTCAATCCGCACGTGAGAATAGTGAGCGAGCATCTTTGGGGAGACGTGCCGTGCCCAGCGATGCTAAGAATCGTCTGTTCGCTCGCTCGAGACTCCGCAAGCTCTGTGATGGCGTGGTGACGGAGATCATGGAAACGCAATCCAGCAGTGGGGCTTGTGACCTCCCGGATATCGGCCTTGCATTCGTTATTGCAACCGATTGCCGCAGGCTTCTGCAGTTGGGCACAGGCTGGGCAATGGATGGCCCGCGTCAGGTGTCGCCATGCAGTGCGCCACGTCCCCTGCGCCCTTCTCGGGTCGATCTTGCCATTCTCACAGGCTGGGAAGACGTAGTGGTTCAATTCGGTTCCAGCAAATAATTGGGCCCGTTTATACAGCTCTAAGACTGCAGCCATCGCGTCATCGTTTAGGGGAATTACTCTCTCACCCGCCTCTGTCTTGCTGCGAGACACGACCAGCATTTGATTAAGCAGACTGATGTCGCGCCAACGCAAACCCTTAAGCTCACCGCCTCGCATCGTAGTGTTCCGCGCCAGAATCATGGCGCACCTGGCTATCTGCCAGTCTGGGCGATTTGCCGCCATCCTTAACAGCCATGTTTTTTCTTCATGCGACAGAACTCGGCCCACTTGACGGCGCTCCTTCAGAGGTTTTAGATCCTCGCCAACAAGGTGCCATCGCTTGGCTCGCTTCAAGATCCGCCGAATCACTCCCATTTCCATGTTGATATAGGCTGAGCCCGTTCCTCTTTTGGCGCGATGCTCCCGGTACGCCTGCAGATCTTCGCTTCGTATGCGCGCCAAGCGTGAAGCTCGAAAGAATTTCCGAGCCTCGACGAGTAATTGGCGCTCTTTTTTCAAACTCCTGGGAGAGAGAATCTGATGGTTCGCCACAACATATCCCAAACCTTGCCCTATCTTATTGATGTGGCGAATCTTAAGGACGGCGGAATTCGCCACTTTGTGAACCGCCATGGAGCTCCGAAGCACCCTACGAGATTGCTCGATCTGCGAGATGAAGTGCGATCGATGTTGCGGTCCGAGGAATCCTTAGTGCAAAACGCGCAAAGTTGGCTTTCTGACGAAGCACATAGTAGGGGTAACGACCCTTGGGAATCAGGCGGTGGACGGTGGTTCTGTCTCGGCTCACAATTCTCACCAAACTGGTCACACCCTCCGAACTGCGCTGCTTGATTCAAGCGATCAAGGAAAAGGGTTGGCTGGAAACTGGCGTCGCCCGCAAGTAGCTCCGTCCACCATCGGCGGCAGGCCGTGCCGCCGACATGAGGTTGGACTCCATCGTCTAATCGCTGTCTTCTGCGTGCACAGCCACGTAACCCGGCATGTCGGATTCTGCCCCTAAGTCTCTCTGATAAGCTGTTTGTCTACACCATTCCAAAATCGAAGATGATTGCCGATAAATTGGATGTTATCTGCGCAGCTCAACGGAACGATGGCAGCTAATCAACTTCCTCGAACGGATGCTGCGAGACCTGCAAGCGTACCCTTACCGGCCTCGGGGCCGTAACGACTGTAAGCACAATCATTTACGGTCCCTGCGGTCAAGGCTCGCCAGGCGCACTCTAGTCGCCAAAGTCAAAGACGGGGTACTACTCCCGGCGTGGTACGCCCAGCCAACCACGAAGGTACAGCTGACCCATTGGCCAGTGTGCTCGCAAAATCTAGGCTTATGAGCGTGGTACAGGAGTTCCGAATTGAAAAGAACGAGACAGGCTCACGGATTAGCGTTCAGCAGCCTACTGATGATTGTGGGCCTTTTCCCGTTTGGTCTGCTCTCTCCGGGCGCGGCTCCGAAGCCTCTTTACGCGCACGCCTACTCTCCCGAGGATATACGCGCGGAATTTGCCCGCGAGCAGAAGCAGAAGGAATATGACCGAGTGGAACACATCGCACGGAAGCTGTTCCGTTCCTACGGTTGCCGAGGGGACCTGGCTCCGGCCACGGCGCGTAGCGCGGTTGACCTCGGCCTGAACATCCGAATCCTCACGGCGCTCATTTTTGTCGAGTCTACTTGTCGGACGAACGCCGTGTCGAGTAAAGACGCGGTAGGGCCGACGCAAGTGAACTGGCGCGTTTGGCGCCAGTATACCCGGCAGCAACTCCTCGACCCGGAGACGAACGTGCGTGCAGGCTCGAAGATTCTCGCTGGATACGTTCGGCACTACGGACTTCATGAGGGCCTTCACGCTTACAATGGATTTGGAGACCCGACCAGCGAGTATGCGGACAAGGTTCTCTTAGTAGCGGGGTATCGGATTCAGTGAGTTGTTGTGTCTGCCGGTCGCGTGAAGTTGGGTGCGACTTCGTGCGATGGCGAACCGATGATCTTTAAATTTGCAGGCCCAGGTGAAGTCCTTGGACTGCCAGAATGCATTGCAGGTCGGTCTTACGAAACGCGTGCTGTGGCCTTCGAATCATGCCAGCTTAGTTTCATTTCGCGCGCAGATCTTCTGAACCTATTAAATCAGCATAGCGACGCGGCAGCGTACATTATTCGAGAGTTAAGTAATGGCTATCTTTCGTTGATAGAAAGTGTGCGAGAAAGTGGACAGACGACCGCCAGTAGAAAATTGGCGAGATTCCTTCTCCGCTGGTGCGGGGCTAACGGCGATAGCGAATCTTCTGCGGAGCTGACCGTAACTCACGAGGAAATTGGTCAGGCTATCGGGTCGGCCCGCGAGACAGTCACGCGGCTGCTTTCGGTCTTTAAGGAAAAGCAACTTATCCGACTATGTGGTTCCTCGCTTCTGATCACCGATAGCGCAGGGCTAAAGAATCACGCTGCGTGGCGAACCCACGAATCACGACCAACGCCTGCGCTGCGATCGAGACCTCATATCCCTACTGTCCGATAAGTCGTGTGGGCTCAACCGGTCGGCACAACACTATTTAAGCTGTTGATCAGACAACGCTCTCCGAAATGTCCGCCTGTAAGCACGCACATCTAGCGAGGAAGGCGTTCCGCTTGAATCAGCGCTCGCGAACGACCCTTAGCTGCTGAAAGTCCTGCGCGTGGGCTTCGAGCAGGTGTTGCGTCGCCCCATTGAGACCGCCCGGATTGTCGGAAACTTGAAAATCCACTTCTCCTGCAAGCGTGTTAACCGAGTTGGCTATCGGAACCCGGTTGATTCGCGCTGGCGGCACATTCGTTGTATTGAGTGCAGGAGAAGCGTACGATGCGCGAGGCTGAGGTCCAAATCGGATATTCAAGGTAAGTCCGTAAGTCCGAAATCCTGGAAGCTTGATTCGTTTCGGAGTAAAACATGTCGCCACGTACAGCGTATCTTGGCAAGCTACTCGGGCTCTACCTCATCGCGGTTTCGTTATCTATGTTCGCGCACGCACAAGCAACCGTAGAGATTATGAAGGCAATCATTCAGGACCCTCCGCTGCTTTTCATTGCCGGTCTCCTGGGAGCAACCGCCGGGCTGGCGATAGTTCTCGCGCACAACGTGTGGTCGGGCGGTGCGCTGCCGATCATCGTCACGCTCTTCGGTTGGGCAAGTCTAATCAAAGGCGCGCTCTTGTTGACTCTATCGCCGGAGATGGAATCTCGGGTCTTCATTGTTGGGCTGCACTACAATCAGCATCCTAATCTCTACGCTTCTTTTGCGCTTCTTTTCGGCGCCTACCTGACTTATGCGGGGTTCAGCTCCACAACGCGTTCCGTAAAATGAGCCTGAAAATCTTTACCCAGAAGATGCACCAATGGCGAGTCTTGGTGAGACCTCTGAACGCCAAACAATTGAGCGCAGCCGTCAGTCGCGTTACCGGGGTTTGACGGAACCGGAGAGCCGACACTGCGGAGCTGCTCACCCGGGCCGACCATGCCCTGTATTCAGCGGAGGCTCTTGGACGGAACCAAGTAAGGGCCGAAATTCCTAACCAAGACAGAGCCTTTGTGCCAACGGTTCTCTCCCCTCTCGAGAGCGGTGTCGCTTTCTGTAATTGTAGACCGTTGTCTGATGTGGCGTGGTCACTGGCTCATCTAAACTGCCGGGCACTCCCAGCGCTGCTAGAGTCGCGGAGGCTGTAGTTTCGCGACTGCCCGGTTTCTTCACACGGGCACTTATCACGCTACTCGATATTGACTTGGAACATTAAGGAAGCGTCACGGTTTTATTCCGCGGCGAATGTTTTCGGCGGTGAGCAGTTCCAGGTGAGCGCGGAGTTCTGCGTCAAGGTTCTCGTCGGCGCGACGATCTCGGGATAACCCAAGCAGCCGAGCGGCAAACACACGCAGGCGATCCATCTCACGCACCCTCGGCGCCAAGCAGCTTCGCGATCACTGCCGCCATGCGTTCCCAGCTCTCGGCTTCGCTGGTCAATTGTTTGCGGCCCGCCCGCGTCAGCGAGTAGTACTTTGCCTTGCGATTGTTGTCTGACACGCCCCACTTCGAACTGATCCACCCGCGCTGCTCCAGCCGAAGCAATGCCGGGTAGAGCGTCCCCTGGTTCAGCTTGAGCAAATCCTCGGACACCTGCTGGACACGTTGCGCGATCCCATAGCCGTGCAGCGGTCCCATGACATCGAGGGTCTTCAACACGATCAAGTCCAGCGTCCCCTGCAACACTTCCCCACGCGGAGACGTCATCCCTTCCTCCTCTTGATAAACAACAGGAGCCTACGCCAGCTTCCTGTTGATTGTCAACAGGTCGTCATTTCCTCAGACGCGACGAGTCAGTAATCGTTTTCGCTCGTGGGTGCCGCACCCTTGGGTTGTAAGGGTGCGGGTTTTGACTCCCATTTGCCCTGTAAGTCAGCGAACTACATCGATGAGGAATTCCTCCCCATCCGCAATCTCTCGGCGCATTCCGTTCACTCCCCAGTCCAAGTTGACGGGTGTTTGCGCGGCGTGGCAGCATACGCTCACTCATTTTGACAACTTGTAGAGGGTGAAGGTAATTATCTCGAAGGAGTCCGCAAATTATGCTGATCGAAAGCTCCAATTCCTGTGAGGAGGGCATCTCAGTAAGAGCTGCCGCGCGAGTTCGGTGGCGCTGGTTTCCCCTGATCGTTGCGCTGGTCTTCAGCGCCGCGGCCCTTCCCGCGCAAACCCAAGCGCCGGCCCAGCAGCAAACATCGCAGCAGACGCCTCCGCAGACACCTCCCTCTGCTCGCGCCATTCAACTCGACGATCTCCTCAAAATTGCCTCCGTCAGCGATCCGCAAATCTCCCCTGACGGAAAATCCATAGCTTTCATTGTTTCCCGCCCCAATCTGGAGCAGGATCGCAGTGACCGCGAACTTCTTGTCATCGATATCCCGAGCGGCGTTCCACGCGCGCTCACGCACGACCGCAGAGGCGTCGGCTCGCCAAGATGGTCACCCGAAGGTGACCGCCTGGCCTTCGAAGCCATGGACTCTACTGCCAAAGATCCGAAGCTCCAACTCTATGTCCTGCCCATGACCGGCGGCGAAGCTCGGAAACTCACCGATGCCCCCAACGGCGTAGAACAATTCGCGTGGCGGCCCAATGGCCAGGAAATCGCCTACGTCACCTCCGACGAACCCGAAAACAAAAAAGAAATCGAGAAGCACAACGATGCCTTCGAAGTCGGCGACAACGATTACCTCGCCACGGGCCCCGAAACTCCCTCCCATCTCTGGATCGTCGCGGCCGAAGGTGGCAAAGCGCGCCGTCTCACGTCCGGTCCCTGGAGTCTCGCGAAAAGCGCGCCACCCAGCTCTCCGGCTTCCCCGATCAACTGGTCTCCGGATGGAAAGTTGATTCTGTTCACGCGCCAGGAGCATCCGCAGTTCGGCGACGCCGACCAAACCACACTGCAAATTCTCGACGTCGAATCAGGCGCGATTCGCAAGATCACGACTCACGAGAAGTTCGAAAGCTTCGGCCTGTTATCTCCAGACGGTTCCCGTATCGCCTACTGGTATCCCCGCGACAGCGACCCGAACAACGAGAACGAGATTTTCGTCACTCAATCCTCGGGCGGCGACGGCACATCCGCCACCAAAGCCATCGACCACAATATTGCCCGCGTCATCTGGATGCCCGACAACAACTCGCTGCTCGTCGGCGGCCACGACGGCACGCAAACTTCGATGTGGCTCCAGCCGCTGAACGCCGCGCCAAAGAAACTCGCTCTCGGCGATGTCAACCCCACCTGGCTGTTCTGGATCGACGCCTTCGTCGGCCGCAAAGGCGACATCGCCTTCACTGGCGCCACGCCAACGCAACCTTCCGAGCTCTATTACATGGCCTCCGCCAACGACACGCCGCGCCGCCTGACAAATTTCAACCAGGGAATCGCCGCGCTGAAACTGGGCAAAGCCGAAAACCTCGAATGGGAGGGACCGGACTCATTTCACGAAGACGGCGTAGTCGTCTACCCGCCGGACTTCGACAAAGCGAAGAAATACCCGCTGGTGCTGCTCATCCACGGCGGACCAACGGCATCTTCCATCACCGGCTTCAGCTTCTTCGCTCAGTTGTTAGCAGCCCGCGGATACATCGTCTTCTCACCCAACTATCGCGGCAGCGACAACCTTGGCAACGCCTATCAGCGCGCCATTTTCAACGATGCCGGTGACGGCCCCGGCCGCGACGTAATCGCCGGCATCGACGCCCTGAAAAAACTCGGCAACATCGACGAAGACAAGATCGCAGTCTCCGGCTGGTCCTACGGCGGCTACATGACGACCTGGCTCATCGGCCACTATTCCTTCTGGAAAGCCGCAATGGCCGGCGCCCCGGTCACCGATCTCTACGACGAATACAACTTGTCCGACGGCAACGTCTCCGGCCGTTACAGTTTCAAAGGCTCCCCATTCGTAGGAGAGAATCTCAAGGACTATCGCGCCCAGTCGCCCATCACCTACTGGGCAAACATGAAAACCCCCACGCTGATCCTGCACGACACCGGCGACGCCCGCGTCACAATCACACAGTCCTACCAACTCTTCCACGCTCTGAAAGACAACGGCGTCGAAGTAAAGTTCTTCGCTTATCCGGTGGCAGGACATTCCCCTGGCGACCCCGTCCGCCAAATGGACGTTTACAAACGCTGGGCCGACTGGATGGACCAACACCTGAAATAACCGTAGCGCAAAAAGAAAGAGCCCCGCAAACGCGGGGCTCCCTCACTCCAATAAGTTCTTGCCGTTGTAGCGGCCGCTCTCCGAAACGGGCGCCCTTTCAAACCTGGATAATGATCGACGTAACTATAGCTACGCTTGGCTGTCCGACCCCGCCGCAACCGCCACCACCGCAGGCACCGCTTCCTCTCGCCCAGCCCGCTTGATGCGCGCAGCCTTCCCCTTCAAATCGCGCAAATAATACAAACGCGCACGCCGTACCTTACCCTTGCCCACCACCTGAATCGAACTAATCGTGGGCGAGTGCAAGGGAAAAATGCGCTCAATCCCTACGCCAAAGCTAACGCGCCGCACGGTAAACGTAGCCCCGGAAGCCCGGCCTTTCTTCGAAATCACCACACCCTCAAACGCCTGCAAGCGTTCTTTTTCCTTCTCGCCCTCGCCTTCCTTCAACCGCACGTTCACACGCACGGTATCCCCAGGCCGGAACTCCGGCAAATCTTTGCGCAGTTGCGCTTCATGTAGTTTTGCAATGACCAGATTCATGTTCGTTGTTCCCTGCAGACCCACTCAGGCGGGGCCAGCACATCAAGACAAACGCTAATTATAGCCAAATCTCCGCAATTTTCCTAGAACTTTACTTGGATTTACGTTGCGGCATCCTCGTCTCTTCCGCCCGTTTTCGCCTCGCTTCGTAAAGCTATAGCTCCCGGCGAGCATCTACCGGCCTCCCGATCACGGCCGTAGCAAATCGCTCCATCTCCTCCAACTGCGGACTAAACTGCAACAAAACCAAATCCACTCCCGCAGCCTCAAACCCCGCAACGCGCTCCGCCACCTGTTCCGCGGTCCCCACCAATCCCGACCGCAATCCTCGATTCGAAACCGAATAATCCTCCAACGAAACCTGCTGCTCGAGCTGCGTCCCCGCCAGCCACTGCTGGTAATTCGCATATCCTGCCGCCGATTGCTTCACGTCGGTAATCCGCCGCACTTCATCCTGAGCCTCCCGCTCCGTCTCGCGCACAATCGCATATCCCGCCACGCCAAACTTCATCGGCGCCAACTGCGAATGCCGCCCTCGCCGCCCCTGCAAATCCGCAATCTTCTCCGCCACGCGTTCCGGCGGATCCCCATGCATCAAATAAGCATCGCACTTCGTCGCAATCAAATCCTTCGCCGCAGCCGACTCCCCTCCGGCATACAAACAAGGTCGCGGCTTGGACACCGGCTTTGGCTCCAGCACATTATCCTCAACGCGATAATATTTTCCCGAATACGAAAAGTGATCGCGTGACCACACTCCGTCAAGCACATCCAGCCACTCGCCAGTCCGCGCATAACGATCGTCGTGCTGCTCGAAAGCGACCCCATACTTCCGCGCCTCATCCGCCCACCACGAAGACACCACATTCAACGTCAACCGTCCGCCACTAATTCGATCAATATTCGCAGCCTGCTTGGCCAGCAGGGCAGGCAAATGAAACGTAGGCCGCACCGCCACCATCAATTCAATCCGTTCTGTAACCGCCGCCAAAGCCGCCGCGGTCGACCAGGCATCCAGTGAACCAGCCTCCACTCCCTTGATGTCGTTCAAATTCAATTCCGCAATCAAGGTCACATCAAATCCAATCTGCTCGCTGCGCTGAGCCAGCCGCTTCACATAAGCCCACGAAGCCTCCATGCGCTCGTCTGCCACATTGCGCAACCACCCGCCAAACACCGGCAACCAATATCCAAATCTCATCGCCACTCCCCGCGCCTTGTCATGCCGCTATCACCCATTGTACGGGCGCAGTACTGCTGCGCCCCAGCTTGCCCGGACCATAACCAACCACGCTCAGGTTTTTTTCCTCTTTTTATAAATACCGAGCCCGCTATCTCGAATCCGCTACGATCTCCGCCGTCCGCGAGCGCTTCCCCGCCTCGGCAATCAGAAAATCCGCCAAACGCGCGTACGGATTGAATCCCACAATTCTTTCCGGATCAGCCACAAAGTTCGAAAGCGCATTGATGTCGTAGTACAGCAAACGCCCAGTCGGATCGTCGATCACATACTCCACCCCGCCAACCTCAATCCCCGCCTCATGCATCAACCGCTCCACATTCGCAATCACCCGCGGCGGCGCCTCATAAGCCTCCACGGTCATAGCGGTTTTCGGCGCATCAACGGGGCAAGCCGGCCGTGCCAATTCCTCGCCCTTGGTACTCTTACAAATATCCGCCGGGCACAAATCAAACGTCTCCCCGGTAATGTGAATCTGAATCGCATACAAATATTTCCCTCCCAACACTTCCACGCGTGTAATAATCCCGTCCCGCGGCGAAAAGCATTCCTGGACCAGCGCCACGTGGTCGATGCCGAAGTACAACGCGCCCGTATCCACAGCCGCCTTCAACTCCTCCCGCGAATTAAATTTCTTGATCCCCGCCCCACTCCCACCAATATTCGGCTTCAAAATCAAGGGATAGCCAATCTCTTCGCCCGCACTCAAAGCCTGCGAAGAATGGTTGATCACGCGAGCCTTTGGATAAGGCAATCCCAACCGCTCCATCAACGAAAGCTGCAACGCCTTCGAAGTCTCCGTCGTGAACGCCTTGTACCCATTCACCACGCGCACTCTCTTGTCTTCCAGATGCTTCAAATAATTCAGCGTATAAAAGACCCCATGCCCCACGCCGCGCTGCCAAGCCGAAGGACTCATCCGGTTAAACAGCAGCGAGTACTCACGCTCTGGCGATGCCGCATCATACTGGTGATACCGCGCGTCCAACTTCACCCAGGGCACGCCGCGCCCGTCCATCTGCGCAAACAGCGGCACAAACCAGTTGGGCTGCTCGTAATAAATCGCGATGGGTTTTGTTGCCCCGTCGCCATTCGTATTCCTGATCTCGCTCATACTCCCTCATTCCACACGATAACCCTGTTAACCAAAAACATTGTCATTCCGGCCGCAGTACGCCTTGGAGCATTTCTCTTTATCTCTTCACGCTGCATCCAGGTTCAAAACCATGTGCTCCTCATCCACAAACTTCCCACCAATCCCCAGTGCCCGAGGCTCTATTCCAAAAATCCGAAAACCGAGTTTCCGATAAAGTCCCCGCGCGGCGTCTTGCGTGACCGACACTGTCAACTGGATCGACTTAAGATCGGGCAACGTCCGCGCCGTCTCAATCGCACGCGCTGCCAGCATAAGCCCCAATCTCTTTCCTCTCGCAGCCGGCGCCACAAACACGCCCCACAAATGCGCTTTATGCCTGCGCTTAAGAAGCGTCTCCCGGTAAAACCCGCACATCCCCACCGGCACATCTCCTTCGAAAGCCCCGATCACAAAGCTACTATCACCGCCCGATCCAATCCGGCGCCCATACTCCTCCACCGAAATCTGACGCAACTCCTCCACCGACTCCGCAAACGACCACGGATCGGTCTGCAGCGCAATCATCCGCAACCGCCATAGAGCCTCCGCGTCCTGCACACCAAATCGTCGAATCTCCATCACCAAATCTCCGCTGTAGAAGCTGGGCTTCAGCCCCGCCCGCGAATCCCCGAGCGAATCTTCACCCAAGCAAATCCGGCCGATTCCGCCGCGTCTTTTCCAACGCCGCCGCCCGCCGCCATTTCGCCGCTTCCGCATGATTGCCCCCGATCAAAACCTCGGGCACAACCCACCCGCGAAACTCCGCCGGCCGCGTATAGTGCGGATAATCCAGCAACATTCCTTCGACTCGGTTTGAGGCGGTGGGAACGTGGCACACCGTGCCGGACTTCACTGTTTCAACCCCGAGCGCGGGTGCCCCAAGCTCCCCCCCTGGACCTGGATCCTGCCATTGTCGTTCCCGACCCCCACTAAACGACTCATTCACCGCCGAATCCTGATTTCCCAAAGCCCCTGGCAAAAGCCGCGTAACCGCATCCAAAACAAGCATCGCCGGCAATTCCCCGCCACTCAAAACAAAATCACCAACAGAAATCTCCTCGGTAGCCAAATGCTCCGCGACCCGTTCATCCACACCCTCATAACGTCCACATATAAAGATGACTCGATCCAGTACCGCGTAACGCCTGGCCGTCTCCTGCCTAAATAATTTACCGGCGGCAGACATAAGCACCACGGCCGTTTTCGATTCCGGCGCCGACCGCGACGCCACGTCGCCGACGCTGTGCCCTAAAAGCGCCTCCACCGCCTCGAACAAAGGCTCCGGCTTCAGCACCATCCCTTCGCCGCCGCCGAACGGCCGGTCATCCACAGTGCGATGCCGGTCTTTCGTAAACACCCGCAGATCCTGTACCTGAACGTCGATCAGCCCAGTCTCGCGCGCTCGCCGCACAATCCCGTAATCGAGTGGCCCAGCAAAAAATTCCGGAAAAATCGTAACAAGGTCAAACCGCATGGCCAGCAATTGTAATCAAGTCAGCAGCAACCTACCACGCCGGCAAAGAGCACAGACACTCCTGCTTGCCCTGAGGAACGAAGGCTCTGTGTCCGTGTATCTGTGTCCGTAAACGATAACAACCCTGAACGACAAACAGGACGAGCGCTAATCGCATTTTCCCAGATTCTCAGCGTACCAGGCAAAGTCCTGACACTATTTCTGTACCTATGAACAGCTTGCCCCTTGCCGTTAGCGCACTTAGCCTGACTAGGGCTTCCGATTGCGCCTACTGCTATCATTCGCGCCGCATAAGACTACAGAATCTTTCGTACCGAGCCACGCTCGCCATCGTACGCGGACATATCTCCTTCAGAATCAAATCACTGCGCCATTCCGAAAGCTAACTCCCCTAGAATCAAATCACTACGCAAAAACCAGGGGGTGGGGGCTACTTCGACCCGTCCTCCTCGTCTTCCTCTGCAGCCTGCTCGCCCTCATCCTGAGCGGTTGTGCCGGTACCACCAGCAACAACTCTAATCCTGGCGGGAACGGCTCAAACCCAACCGGGACCACCGTGCCCACGACTCCCACCGGCCTCCTGGCCACAGTCGGAAATGCGCAAGTCATCCTCACTTGGACCGCCAGTGCAAACGCCACGACTTATAACCTAAAGCGCAGCGCCACCACCGGAGGCCCTTACACCCTGCTCTCTTCGCCGTCGGCCGCCAGCTTCACCGATACGACGGTCACCAATGGCACCACGTATTTCTACGTCGTCTCGGCCGTCAATTCCGCCGGAGAAAGCGCCAACTCCGCCGAAGCCAGCGCCAAGCCCACGGCCCCAACGCAAGTTCCTGCCGCACCATCAGGGCTCATGGCCACCGCCGCGAACACGCAAGTCAGCCTTACATGGACCGCCAGCGCGACCGCCACCAGCTACAACGTCAAGCGCGCCACTACCACCGGCGGTCCGTACACAAAGATTTCTTCACCCTCTTCGCCTAGCTTCGCCGACACGGGCTTGACCAACGGAAACACCTATTTCTACGTTGCGTCCGCCGTCAATTCAGCGGGAGAAAGCGCCAACTCCGCCGAAGTTAGCGCCAAGCCCACGGCCCCAGCGCAGGCTCCGGCCACCCCAACAGGACTCATGGCCACCCCCGCCAATGCGCAAGTCAGCCTCACCTGGACCGCCAGCGCGACCGCCACAAGCTACAACGTCAAGCGCAGCACCACCACCGGCGGACCGTACACCAAAATCTCCTCGCCAACCGCCACGAATTTCACAGACCCCAACCTCGCCAATGGCACCACCTATTTTTACGTAGTCTCCGCGGTCAACGCCACAGGCGAAAGTGCGAACTCCGCACAAGCCAGCGCCACGCCCGTTGCTCCAACGCAACCTCCCGCCGCGCCCACAGGTCTGATTGCGACTGGAGGTAACGCCCAGGTCTCTCTCAGCTGGACCGCAAGTTCCGGCGCCACCAGCTATCACCTGAAGCGCAGCACCACAACTGGCGGCCCTTACACGCAAGTCTCCGCGCCGACCACCACAAGCTTCACCGACACCGGGCTCACCAACGGCACCACCTATTTCTATGTCGTCTCCGCGCTGAACGCTGTCGGTGAAAGCGCCAATTCCACTCCGGCCAGCGCCACGCCTGCCAGCACTCCGGTGGACGTCACAGTCACCATCAATCCCGCCAACACCAAACCCATCTCTCCCTACATCTACGGCCTGAATTTCTACTTCGGCGAGACCGATCCCCCTCCGATGGCCACACTCGATCGCGACGGCGGCAACCGCTGGACCGCCTACAACTGGGAGACCAACGCCTCCAACGCCGGCAGCGACTACCTCTACGAAAACGACAACTATCTGAGCAGCAGTACGGTTCCCGCCGAGGCTGTCCGCGGCTTCATCGCGCAGGACCAGGGCGCGAACATCGCGAGCCTCGTCACCGTGCAAATGCAAGGACTGGTCGCCGGCGACGAAAGCGGCCCCGTCAGCGTAACCAATCCTCCCGACCTGACGCGGTTTAAAACGGTCGTCGACAAAAAGAGCACGGTCTCTGCCGTCCCCTTCACCATCACGCCGCCCACCACCGACGCCAACGTCTACATGGACGAATTCGTCTGGGCGCTGAACCAGAAACTCCCCGGCATTTTCGGCACCAATCCAGCTCAGCCAACTTTCTTGGATCTCGACAACGAACCCGAACTCTGGAACTCCACGCACCTCGAAGTGCAAGGCCCGAATCCCGTCACGTCAGACAACTACATCGCGAAAACGATCGCACTCACACAGGCCATCAAAGATCAGTTCCCGAACACGATCATCTTCGGGCCCGTCCACTACGGTTTTCAGGGAATCTACAACTGGCAGGGGGAACTCGCCGCCACACCCAGCGGTGCAAACTGGTTCCCGGATAAATATCTGCAAGCGATAAAGACGGCGTCAACCACGTATGGCAAGCCCCTGGTCGACGTCTACGACTTTCATTGGTACGCGGAAGACTACGACGCGAACGGCACGCGCATTCTCGATCTCACCAGCACTACTCTAACCGACGCTCAGGTTCAACTCATCGTGCAAAGCCCGCGTAACCTGTGGGATCCCACCTACACCGACGCCGGCAACAGCAATCCATGGATCTACCAGGAGCTTGGCAACACCCCGATTAACATCCTCGGCCGCCTGCAATCCAAGATCAACGCCGAAAACCCCGGCATGAAGATCTCCGTCTCGGAATATGAAAGCGGCGGCCAGAATCACATCGCGGGAACCATAGCCCAGGCCGACAATCTAGGTATCTTCGGCGTGCACGGTGTTTTCGCCGCCAGCTTCTGGCCTCCCAACGGCACCTACTCCTACTCGCTCGCAGGCTTTCGCGCGTTCCGCGGCTTCGACGGCGCCAGCGCCACTTTCGGCGACACCTCGCTGCAATCCACATCAAGCAACGTGCAAAACGTAGTCGTCTACGCCAGCTCCGACAGCACCACGCCAGGCCGCGTCGTCTTCGTAGCCATCAATCGCTCCACAACATCGCAAGTCACCGCCATCACTGGCCAGGCGCTGTCAGGCACAGCGCATCTCTATCAGATGACCGCCGCATCAGCCCAAACGCAATCCACGGGCGGCAGCCCAGTCCAACCCGTCTCCGCGGGCACCATGCCAGTCACCGGCTCGACGCTAACACTCACGCTGCCAGCGCTAAGCGTGACCACCATCGACATTCACTGATCGGAAGAAAAAAGGGGTGAGCTACGCCCGATCGTTCAGATCGCGCAAGCCGTCAGGAAGAACCACATCAATCCGCCGCGCCGCAGGATCAATACGAGTACAAATATCTTCTGCAAGGGGAATTAGCAATTCGCCATGTCGCGTATCCACCACGAGCAGCGGCGTCCCCGCGACATCTTCCCCGGTCATCTGGACGTCGCTGACTGTTCCGACCAGCGCCGGCGCCGAACCCATAGAACAAGGCGAAGAGGAAACAACCGGTGGTTCGACAGGGCTCTCAAAAACCGAGCACCCCACCAAATCCGACACAAAATATTTCCCAGCAGGCAGCGTGACCCGCTGCTCGAGCGGAATCAGCACATCCAGCCCACGGAATTTCTCCGCCTCCGAAATCGAAGCGCAACCCTCGAAGTGGAACACGCCTTGCCCGGGATGGTTCCGGTCCATCCAGAACGCTTTCAGCCCGGCAAGGCGCGGCTCCGCCTTCCCGGCGCTGTCGCCCAGGAACACTTCTTTCATTGTCGCGATTCGTTCGGGAAAATCGGTAAGCAGTTCCGCTGCGACTTCGCCCTTGTTTCCGCGGGGACGGAGCACTCGCGCGAGCGCGACCCAGCGGTGCGTTTCGCCGCTCAATCTTCCAGTATCTCGAGCGTGAAGCGTTTGTGCACCTTTACACCTGCGGCGCCCAACAGAGTGCGGACCGCCTTCGCCGTCCGGCCCTGCCGCCCAATGACTTTGCCGAGATCGTCCTTGTGTACGCGCAGCTCAAGAATCGTCGCTTGCGAGCCCTCAATCGATTTCACCTGCACATCGTCAGGGTGGTCGACAAGTGCGCGGGCAATCGACTCGACCAGATCCTTCATAGTGCACCTTCATGGAGGCAAGTTCTTGCTCGGCGAGTGAACCGAATTTTAGCTTGCGAGTTCATTACTGGAAAGACGCGTCCAAGCGACTTAAGGATGCGTGGAAACCAAAGAACTTCGGACCCCGACGGGGTCGGGGTCACAGGTGGGCGCACTGCAACTAGGCGATCTTTTGCAGGCGGATAAAGCTGCGCACGGTATCGCTGGGCTGTGCGCCAACTCCAAGCCAATGCTTGATGCGCTCGTGATCCAGCTTCAGCTCCGCGGGCTTCTTCAGTGGATCGTACGTCCCCACCAATTCCACGACGCGGCCATTGCGCGGCCGGGTCTTTTCAATCACTACAACGCGATAGTACGGCTTCTTCTTCTTGCCAATGCGAGACAACCGAATCATTAACACTAAATCAGCCCTCCGAGCCCTCTATTCTAACCTGTCAACCCGCTTCCCAGCAACGGCATAACTCCAAAGGTAGCACCGCCGCTCCTTGTGCTACTTCGCCACCACGACCGGCAACTCCACAAAACTCGCCCGATCCGGTGCGTTGTAAACGCGCTGCACCGCCTTGCGGTAATCTTCCGGCTTGGCCCAGAAGATATTCGGCACAAACGTCTGGGGATTCCGGTCGTACAACGGAAACCAGCTGGACTGGATCTGCACCATCATCCGATGTCCCGGCAAAAACACATGATTGGCGTTTGGCAAAGCAAAGCGGTACAGCAGAGGCTTCCCGGCTTCGATCGCTTTCGGCGTCTCCAGACTTTCGCGGTATCTTCCCCGGAAAATGTCCGCGGAAATCATTAACTGGTATCCGCCCATGCCCGGTTGCCCCGCAACCTGGTCGGGATAAACGTCGATTACCTTCACCACCCAGTCGGAATCGGTCCCGCTCGTAGAAGCGACAAGGTTCGCCATAGGCTGCCCGCTGATCTTTAGCGGCGCACGCAAAGTTTCCGACTCGTACACCAACACATCGCCGCGCCCGGATTGCTCGCGCTGGTCGTCCACCAACCACTCCGACCAGGTCATGCCAGGGTCATATCCCATCGCCTGAATCGGTCGCGCGCGGTAGGGCACCGGCTTCGCCGGATCGGAAACATATTCGTCGAACGCCGCGTCGCTGGACTTCGGCGATTCGAGGCTGAGTTTCAAACCCGCATGCAAGTACAACGGCGTCGCGCGAATCGTACAATTCGAGCTGGATGCGCAGCCGCTTGGCCACGAGCCCAGCCGGCGCCAGGTGTTTGTGCCGGTTTCGAACGCCATTACTGGTGCGACGTCCGCTTTAGGCGCACCATCCTTCAAATATTGATCGAGAAACGGACGCAGGATTTCTCGTCGGAAATACAGCCCGGTGTCGCTGTCGAATTTCACGACTCCCAGTGAACTGCCGTCGTCAATCTCTTGCCCGTGATGCCAAGGCCCGAGCACCAGAAAAACTTTGTCGTTGCCGGTGTCCTTGGGCTTGATCGCTTTATACACCGCCATCGCGCCGTAGATATCTTCCTGATCCCACAAGCTGTGGACCAATAGTACGGGCACCTTCAGAGGTTGATCCGCGAGGATTTTGTCCATGGCCTGTTGCTGCCACCACGCGTCGTAGCTTGGATGCTCCAGCAGCTTTCGCCAGAAGCCGACCTGCTCGAGTCCGTGCCGCTTCCCTAGCTCTCCCGCAGATCCCGCTTCCATGTACACGTCGTAGTCGTCGAAGTGGCTGGTCCACCATTTGATCTTGTTGTCTCGTGTGCCTTCCTGTTCGTAGATGTACGGCATGTTCTGTTCGCGAAACGCGCCGTTGTGGAACCAGTCGTCGCCCATCCACCCGTCGACCATCGGATTCATCGGCACCGAGACTTTGAGCGCGGGATGTGGATTCACCAACGCCATCAGCGGCGTAAACCCGTCGTAAGAGATTCCCAGAATTCCCACCTTGCCGTTGCTTTCCGGAATGTTTTTCACCAGCCAATCAATCGTGTCGTAGGTATCGGTAGCGTGATCTACCGGCGTCGGATTCAGCGGCCCGTGCAATGGGCGACTCATCACGTAGTCGCCCTCCGACCCATACTTTCCGCGAATATCCTGCACCACACGGATATATCCACCCTCCACTATGACTTCCGTGGCGTTATCGTAACCCTGCAAGATCGGCCCGAGGTGAGAGCTAGGCGCGTGACTGGTGAGCGCCGTCGCATCATACGGCGTGCGCGTGAGCAAGATCGGCGCGCCCTTCGCACCCCGCGGCACCAAGATCACGGTATGCAGCTTGACCCCATCGCGCATTGGAATCATCAGATCGCGACGCTCGTACTCGAAGCTGTCGGTCACCGGCTGCAATCGGGCCGGCATTTCACTTGGTAAGCCGGTAGCTGATGGCGTCTGCGCCGGAGCCCGCTGCGCGAATAGTGAGCTGCTGACCACTAGGCCAAACAGAAAGAGTGAACGAAACAAGCGAATCCTCAGGACTTCAGTGATAAACAAGATTTTTTGCATGCGGGGGATTATACCGGACAAAGGTACCGGACAAAGAGCCGGTGACCTGCACAACCCGGCCGCGAAAACAGCAGAGGGAGTTTTTTCGCTAGCGAAGATCGACCGTAATTACGTGCTTACGAGAGGCGGTTCAATCCGTTGAAGGCGGCGGTCTTGTAGCATTCCGCCAGCGTGGGATAGTTGAAGACGGTGTCCTTGAAGTAGGTGACTTTCCCTTTGAGCAGCATCACGGCTTGGCCGATGTGCAGCAATTCCGCGGCGTCTTCGCCGAATATGTGGACACCCAGAAGGTCGAGAGTTTCGCGGTGGAACAACAGTTTCAGGCGCCCGTCGGTATGACCGGTGATTTGACCCCGCGCGATCTCGCGGTAGTACGCGACACCTACTTCGTAGGGCACATCCGAGTCGGTGAGCTGTTCTTCCGTCTTTCCGATGAACGAAATTTGCGGAATGGTGTAGATGCCATAGGGATAGCCCGCGGGATCGCTTTTTACGTCCAGGCCAAACGCACGTCCCGCGGCAATACGACCCTGTTCCATAGACACGGATGCGAGACTGGGAAAGCCGATGACGTCACCGACCGCGAAAATGTGCGGCTGTGACGTGCGAAAGTCGGCATCGACCTTGATACGCCCGCGATCGTCAGCGGCCAAACCCGCCGCCGGTAGATTGAGAGGCTCGACGTTTCCCCCGCGTCCCACTGCATATAAGAGGGCGTCCGCGATGATGCGTTTCTTGCTAACCAGATTGGCGGCGACTTTTCCGTCGGGCAGCTCTTCAACGCTCTCGACTTCTTCATTCAGGCGCATGGTGGCACGGCGGTCGCGCATATGATAGCTGAGGGCTTCGACCATTTCGGTGTCTGCGAATTCGAGCAACCGTGGCCGCTTTTCCACGATGATGACGCGCACGCCCAGCGTCGCAAACATGCAAGCATATTCAACGCCGATCACCCCGCCACCCACCACGATCAGCGTACGCGGAACCTGCGGCATCGACAGAATCTGATCGCTGTTGATGATGTTCCGGCCGTTGATGGGCACCCTGGAATTGGCCGCGGGCTTTGTGCCCGTCGCCAGAATGATGTATTCGCCTTCGAGCTCGCTGAAGCCGTTACTGTTCTCGACACGGATATGGTGCGGGTCGGTGAATCGTCCCAGGCCGTGAATTAAGTCCACGCCGTTGCGCTTCAGTTGGTCGCCAATTACGGACACTTCGTTTTCGATGACGCGTTGCACGCGGAAATTCAAATCCGCCATAGTGATGTGATCTTTCGCGTGATAATTCGCGCCGTAGAAGCTCTGGTCGTAGAATCCGGAAAGGTGCAGCACGGCCTCGCGCATGGTCTTGCTGGGGATGGTGCCGGTATTGATGCACACGCCGCCGACAGCGCTCTGTTTTTCGACCAGCGCCACGCGCTTTCCCGCTTTTACGGCTTGAATGGCGGCGCGCTGCCCGCCGGGGCCCGAACCTATAACAATCAGCTCATACGGCTGCATTCACGGTGTCCTGTGCGTCAGATTGGTCCGGTGGGGTAACAACGGGGCCGGGCTTCGTGTCATTCGCAGTATAAACGACCTGCGGCGTACGCACCGCGATCGTGCGCGAATCACTAATGCCTGAAGCAACATGCATCAGATGTTCCTGCACCGAAAATCCATGCCCATTACGCACCGAACGCGGGCGAGAGTATGTGCCGTCCGAACCCAGAAGTCGAGCCTTACGCGTATCCGCCAGATAGGCCGACAAGACTTCGGTGCAAATGCGCTGGCACAGCTGGGGATCTTTCACCGGAAAGATCACTTCGACCCGCTCGTAGAGATTGCGCTGCATCCAGTCGGCGCTGCCGAGATACAGCTCGGGCGTTCCGCCGTTTTCGAAATAATAGATTCGGCTGTGCTCCAGGAAACGACCGACGATGCTGCGCACGCGAATACGGCTGCTCAACCCGCGCACGCCAGGGACCAGAGCACATTGTCCGCGTACGATCAGATCGATCTCCACGCCCGCCTGCGAGGCCCGATAGAGCGCCTGAATCACCGGCGGATCGACGACCGCATTCATTTTGATGATCATCCGCGCGGGACGCCCACGGCGCGCATGGCGTGCTTCGCGGTCGATCAGCGCGATACAAGTCTTGGCCATGTCGCGCGGAGCTACGATCAACGGCTTGTAGCTAGGTTGCTCGGCGTAGGCCGTCAGATAGTTGAAAACATTGTGTACCGCCAAGGTGATCGCTTCGTCGCTGGTCAGCAGGCTAAAGTCGCTGTAGAAGCGCGCCGTCGATGGATTGTAGTTTCCGGTGCCGAGATGCGCGTAGCGGCGAATCTTTCCGTCGGGGTCGTTGCGCACCATGAGGGCAAGCTTGGCGTGCGTCTTCAGGCCGGCCAGGCCGTGGAAGACTTGCACGCCAACATCCTCGAAGCTGCGCGCCCAGTGAATGTTGGTGGCTTCATCGAAGCTGGCCTTCAACTCCACAACCACGGTCACTTCTTTCTTACCGGCGGCTTCGAGGAGCGCTTCGGCGATCGGCGAATCGGTATTGGTGCGGTAGAGCGTCTGCTTCATGGAAAGGACGCGTGGATCGCGGCTCGCAGTCCTTATGAAATTGACGACAGTGTCGTAACACTCGTACGGATGGTGCAACAGTACGTCCTGGCGGCGCAGCACATCAAAAAGCGAGTCGGCGTCATGGCCGACGCGAACCTGGCGCGGCACAAACGGCGGATACTTCAGATCGGGCCGCGGCGTGTCATCGTAAAGATGAAAGAGCCGCTGAAGGTTGACGGGCCCGCGGACGCGGAATACCAGCGACTCGTCCAGCTCGAACGTCGATACCAGCCGCTCGACGATGTCGGGATGCGCGCCTTCCTCGATTTCCAGCCGCACGGCGTCGCCTTTGCGGCGCTGTGACACTTGCGAGTCAATCGTTTCCAACAGGCTGCGGCTCTCTTCCTGCTCCAGATAAAGATTGCTGTTGCGGGTGATGCGGAATGCGGTGGAAGCCAGAATCTCGTAGCCTCGGTAAAGTCTCGATGCATACGCCGAAATAATATCGTGGAGCGGGGCGAACCGAATGCCACCGTTCTCGGTGGGAATCCGCAGCAAACGGGGCAGCGCGCGAGGCACGGTGACCACGCCGAAGTAAGGCTTGCCGTTCCCGCCCCGCCGCCGCTTCAATAAAAATGCGATACACAACGCCTTGTTCAAAACGTGCGGGAAGGGATGCGAAGGATCGACCGTCACCGGCGTGAGCATCGGGCTTACGCGCCGGTCGTAAAACGTCTTCGTGAACCTGGCGGCTTTCGGGTCGATCTCGCCGGTGTACAAAACCCGGATCGATTCCTTCCCGAGCGCCGGTAGCAGCTCGTCGTTCCAGACCTTGTATTGATCACGCACGAAAGCGTGCATCGCAGCGGAAACTTTGGCCAGTTCTTCCTCGGCGGTCAGGCCGTCGGGGCTGATTTCGCGCGAGCCATGTTCGATGCGCTGGAGGAAACTTGAAACGCGAATTTCAACGAACTCGTCCAGATTGTTGGCGGTGATGGCCAGGAACTTGACGCGCTCGAGCAGCGGATTCCCGATATCGCGCGCTTCTTCCAGCACGCGACGGTTGAATTCCAGCCACTCTACATGGCGATTGAGATAGTGGCGCGGGTCGTCGAGCTTAGGGCGTTTCATCGTTCACTCTTGTTCGGGATGCAGAGAAATAGCCTATCAGTGTTACGGACAGATGAATGCGCCATGTGAATGATATCCTGCGTCTCCGGAGGGCGAACTTCCTGCGAATCGGCCAAATCAGCGCAATCGCAGCGGGAGTGGCGGTGTTGTGCCTTCACGTTCGCCCGGCCCATCCTGCCGAGGACCCGATGATACCGAAACTAGAGGCGATTTTTGAGCCTTTGAGCGATGCCAAGGCCCCAGGCCTCGCGGTGCTGGTTCGCAAGGGCGGCCGCGCGGTCTTCGAGCGGGGCTATGGCGTGCGCGATCTGCGAACGCTTGCCGCTATCGATCCGCGGACCAATTTTCGGCTGGCTTCGTGCGCGAAGCAGTTCACCGCGATGGCGATCATGCTGCTGGTGCATGACGGCAAACTTCGGTACGACGAAAGCCTGACGGAAATCTTTCCGGAGTTTCCCGCCTACGGCAAAACAATCACTATCCGAAATTTGCTGAACCATACGTCCGGGCTGCAGGACTACGAAACGCTGATGGCGCAGGAAGAGAAGAGTGGCGGGCGTCGCTGGACGGCGGAAAATCAAATCCAGGATGCGGAAGTTCTTGCTTTGCTTGAAAAGCAGAGTGCCACGATTTTTGCGCCCGGCAGCAAATGGTCGTACAGCAACTCTGGGTACGTGGTGCTTGGATTGGTGGTCGCTAAAGTTTCTGGAAAAAGCTTTGGTGCATTTCTGGGCGAACGAATTTTTGTGCCGCTGAAAATGGATCAGACGCTGGCGTACGAAAAAGGCACGAATGAGGTGGCCAACCGGGCTCTTGGCCATTCGAAGGTAGCGAGTGGGTGGAGGGAGACAGACCAGAGTTCGACTTCGGCGACGCTGGGTGACGGGGGCGTGTACTCTTCGCTGCGGGATCTCGCGCAATGGGACGAAGCGCTGACGCAACGCACGCTGCTCAGCGAAACCGAAATGCGCGCGGCGTTTGCGCCCGTGGAGCTGAGCGCCGGTGTGCGACCCGTCTGGCCCGCGAATTCCGATCGACCGGAGGGAACGCCGGTCTCGTACGGGTTCGGGTGGTTTCTTGATCCTTACCGTGGCCATTCTCGCATGTGGCATTACGGCGAGACGAGAGGATTTCATACATACATCGAGCGTTTCGCTGGCAAGACCGTTGGTCGTAGTGAGCTGACGATTATTGTGCTGTGCAATCGGACGGACCTTGACGCAGAGAGGCTTGCCGCGCAGGTTGCGGATTTGCACATCGGCTCGGATTAATGGGCACTGTTTGCGTCACGCGAAGTGGGCTGCTCGTCGTGGCGGCCTCATCGGCTAAAGCCGGATGGGAAGGCGGTGTCTTGCAGCGCCGGCTGAACAGGCTGCCGAAAAATGCCAAGAGCGTTTCCTCAGGGGCTGAAGCCCAGTGACAGCGCACTGACGTCGGAGCTAAAGCTCCGACCCCTGGCTCAGCCGAGGCCGGCTAGTTTGCCTAGGCCTTTCATTTTGGCGCGGGCGGCCATGGCGCCGTATTGTTTCATCATGGTGCGCATTTGCAGATATTGCTTGAGGACCTGGTTGACGTCCTGGACCGTGGTGCCGCTGCCTTTGGCGATGCGTTTGCGGCGCTTGCCGTCGATTACGTTGTGATCGCGGCGCTCCTGATTGGTCATGGAATTGATGATGGCTTCGACTTGCTTTAGTTGGCCTTCGTCTACCTTGGCATCTTTGGGGAGATTGGCTAGCGGGCCGACTTTCGGGAGCATGTCCACGAGTTGCTCCAACGGGCCCATTTTGCGAATTTGTTTGAGTTGATCGCGAAAATCTTCGAGGGTGAAATCTTCCTTGCGGAGCTTGCGCTCGAGCTCGATCGCGGCTTTTTTGTCGACGGCTTGCTCGGCGCGCTCGATGAGCGACATGAGGTCGCCCATGCCAAGGACGCGGGAGACGATGCGCTCGGGATAGAAGCCTTCGAGGGCGTCGTATTTTTCGCCGAGGCCGACGAACTTTACCGGGGCGCCGGTGACTTTGCCGATGGAGAGCGCGGCGCCGCCGCGGGCGTCGCCGTCTAGCTTGGTGAGAACAACGCCGGTGAGGCCGAGACGTTTGTGAAATTCGCCGGCGGACTTTACGGCGTCCTGACCGATCATGGAATCGGCGATGAAGAGAATCTCGCTGGGCTGGAGCTCTTTCTTGAGCGTGCTCAGCTCGTTCATCAGATCATCGTCGATGTGCAGGCGGCCGGCGGTGTCCACGATGACCACGTCGCTGGCGGAAAGTTTCGCTTCCTTGATGGCGCCGCGCACGATTTCGAGCGGCTTGTCGGTGCCTTTGCCGGGCCAGAGGGGCGTGCCCACCGCTTTGGCGACCTGGGCGAGTTGTTCGCGGGCGGCAGGGCGGTAGACGTCGGTAGAGACCACCAGCGGGCGATGGCCGTGGTTCGTGAGCCACTTGGAAAGCTTGCCTGTCGTAGTGGTTTTACCGGAGCCTTGCAGACCGACGATCATCCAGACCGAAGGCGGGCGCGAAGCAAATAGCGGCTTGGCGTGCTTCCCGAGCATGGCGGTGAGCTCGTCGCGCACGGTCTTGACGACTTGCTGGTCGGGCGAAAGCTGCAGCATGACTTCGCTGCCGATGGATTTCTGGCGAATGTTGGCGAGCAGTTGGTCGGCGACGGTGACGTTGACGTCGCCTTCCAGCAAGGCCTCGCGAATTTCGGCTAGCGCGGCGTCCAGGTGCTCTTCGGTGAGCTTGCCCTGGCCGCGCAGGTTCTTGAAGGTGCGCTGAAGTTTTTCCGTGAGATTTTCAAACATGAGCTGTTCCCCGAGGCACTTCGATTGTAGGGGGTCGCCAGAAGTCGGTCAAATGGAGCATCGGGCCTCGGTGACCAAACCGCTGGACGGGTCAAATTGGGCTGCTCACTAAACGCGGCGAGAGTAGGGCAACCGTCGGGGAATATGGCTTTCCATCCAGAGGACGCTGAATTCCAAAAACTGCAACAACTACAAGAAAAGGAAGGCGATAACAGAGAATTCTTGGTGGGTTCATCCTGGGATACCTTTGGGGAGCGACGGAAGCGCTATTATGACCTGGCGTGCGAGAGCGCGCTTGCCCGAGCGGGGTGTGAAGCTCAAGAGGGCTACTGTAGTACTAAATGGTTTTCCCGAGCAGGTTTGAGGTGTCTTACTAATATCCCGCAGAAGTCGCGGTGCTAAAGTATAGGAGTAATCGTGTTGGTGTCACTGGGGTGCCAGTGGGGAGTAGTGCCGTGTCGATTCAATGTCCGATGTGCTGGAGCAAATGTGTCCGAAGATCCAGGAGGCGTGCGATTTTGGAGCGCACGATTTTGTCGGCGCTCTGCGTGCGGCCTTTTCGGTGCGTGGAATGCAGCCACCGTTTTCTACGTTGGTCTCTGCGAAAGAATGTGCCTTTAGGACAAACGGGAACTTCCAACCGGCCGGACATGCAGGGGGCCGCGACGAACCAGCCGGACATGCTGGGCGGAGAACCGGCGCGCTTTCATCTCAACCTCAGCTAGCTGGCTAAACTTCCGTGAGAATCAGTTTCTTGAATTTGCGAATGCGCGCTTCGTCGCGCTTGTAGAAGGTCCATTGTTTGATCCGCTTGCCGCGGATCAATCCCGTTTGCATCAAAATCTTCAAATGCTCGCTTGCGGTGGGCTGGCTTACGTGCAGCTTCCTGGCGATCGATAGCCCGCAGACGCCGTCCTTGAGCAGATCTCCATCCACTTGAGCCGGGAAATGTCTTACCGGATGCCTGAGCCAGCTCAGGATCTGCAGCCTGCGCCGGTTCGAGAGCGCGCGAAGAGCGAGTTCCAGACTCATATAGACAGTTAGCCAACTCCCTAAGTATAATAGCATACTTCGAGATCGGCACGAGGGCGCGTCGGAAGCAAGCGTACAGGATACAAGCGATGACAAACACCTTGATCGACAGGGATGGCATTGCGGCAGTGGAGAGAATCATCCGGCCGCACATACGCCGAACGCCAGTGCTCGCGGTGGATAGCGGCGACTTTGGGCTGATCTGTGGCGACATCACCTTCAAGTTCGAACTATTGCAGCACGGCGGCTCGTTCAAGGCGCGGGGAGCTTTCGCGCAGCTGCTGACGCGGGAAGTTCCAAGGGCGGGGGTGGTAGCGGCCTCCGGCGGCAATCACGGCGTGGCCGTGGCCTTCGCGGCCATGAAGCTGGGCGTGCCTGCAAAGATTTTCGTGCCTAGCGTTGCGTCCCAGGAGAAGAAGGACCGAATTCGCGCTAGCGGAGCGGCACTCACGATTGCCGGAGACCGGTACGCCGATGCGTTGGCGGCCAGCGAAGAATGGGCCACACAGTCGGGCGCGATGGTCGTGCATGCCTACGATCAGGTGGAGACGCTGCTCGGCCAGGGGACCGTAGGCTTGGAATTTGAGGAGCAGGCGCCGGAACTCGATACGCTCCTGGTCGCCGTGGGCGGAGGCGGGCTGATCGGCGGAGTTGCCGCGTGGTACGGGGGACGAACCAAGATCGTGGGAGTGGAACCCGAGGCTGCGCCGACGCTGGCAAGCGCGATCCGCGCCGGACGGCCGGTAGACAGCGAAGCGGGAGGCATCGCCGCCGATTCGCTGGCACCCAAGCGTGTGGGAGAATTGATGTTCCCCATCGCGCAGAAATATGTGGAGCGTGTGGTGCTGGTTTCGGACGAGGCTATTCAGGAAGCGCAGATGGAGTTGTGGAAGACACTGCGCATCGCGGCGGAACCTGGCGGAGCGGCCGCGTTTGCGGCGCTGCTGTCGGGACGGTATGAACCTAGACCAGGGGAGCGCGTTGGGGTATTGGTTTGTGGCGGCAACACAACCGCGGTGGATTTCACACGGGCAAAGCACGCCTGAGGCACCCTCGACTCGGAGCTTTTCTGTGCGTCTGTCGGCTTCGTACCTAGTGCGCTGAGTCTCAGGTATTCAGGCCTGAGCGCTTCGGCACGGCAATGCTGTGCCCCTAGATCACACCAATTTCGCTCGATTTTACTTAGCAGTTCCATCTGGGTATCCCTCCTATTCAAATCAGAGTGTCCGCGATCGCGCACGAATCAGAAGTTATTGACGCGTATGGACTTACAGACTTAGCGAAGCGGCGTTCGGACTCTTTCGTGCGTCAGACCGGGCGCCGGATCCCCAGCTTGCGCATGCGCGCTTGCAAAGTGGTGCGCTTCATACCGAGGATTGCGGCGGCGCCTTTCGAACCCCCGATGCGCCACTCGGTCTGGCGTAGTGCGCGAAGAATGTGCTGGCGTTCGGCTTCCTCCAGCGTCGTGATCGGCACAGAGGATGGCGACGACGAGAACAAGGGAATGTCTGCGGCAACGTTCCCATTCGAGGAAAGCGTGGCCGACTTCAGCTCCGAAACAGGCACGCGCAGTTCTTTGCCGGGAGAGAGAAGCACGGCGCGCTCGATGAGATTTTCCAGTTCGCGAATATTGCCCGGCCACCCGTAATTTACGAGCGCGTCCATGGCGTCAGCGGGGACGTATTCCACGGTTTTGTTCAAGCGGCGGCTGAAGTTCTGCACGAAGTATCGCACCAGCAGCGGGACGTCCTCGCGGCGCTCTCGCAGGGGCGGGATCTGAATGGGGAAAACGTTCAGCCGGTAGTACAGATCGCTACGGAACTCCCGGTCGGCCACCAGCCGGGACAGATCTTGATTGGTGGCGGCGACTACGCGGACGTCCACGCGCTGCGTGCGATTGCTGCCCAAGCGCTCAAACTCCTGTTCCTGGAGCACGCGAAGCAATTTCGGCTGCAGTTCCAGCGGGATGTCCCCGATTTCATCGAGGAAAAGCGTGCCGCGATCGGCAAGCTCGAAGCGGCCGATTTTCTGGCTGATCGCGCCGGTGAAAGCACCACGCTCGTGGCCGAACAGTTCCGCTTCCAGCAAACCGGAGGGAATAGCGGCGCAGTTGACCTTGACGAAGGTGCGCTCCTTGCGAGGGCTGAGGTTATGGACAGCTCGGGCGATGACTTCTTTGCCGGTGCCGGTTTCACCGAGAATCAAAACAGTTGTGCCCGCGGGAGCGACCAGTTCCACCTGCGCGAGCGCGCGGCGGATCGCGGGGCTATCGCCGACGATCTCTTCAAAATTGTATGCGCTGCGAATCTCCTCTTCGAGGTAGAGCTTTTCTTCGGCGAGCTTGTCTTTCAGCGCGTCGATTTCCTTGAAGGCCAGGGCGTTCTCGACGGCGATGGCGATTTGCGCGGCGACTTGCTGAACCAGTTCAATATCCTCTGCGCTGAAAACATCCATGCGGCGGCTCGCGAGGTTCAGAGTGCCGAAAGTGCGGCCCCGGTTGCTGAGCGGGATGCAGCAAACTACCTGGAGTCCTTCGGCACGCAGGAGGCGCACGACTTCGCTGGGATACTGGTCGAGTTCGGCGCCGCGCGAGATGATGGTGCGGCCTTCGGCGATCGCGCGACCTGCCGGGGAAGCTTCGCGCGGAACGACCATTTCCGGCTTGAGCAGGCCCTGGCGCCCGGGAAAGTCGAGCGCGAGTATCTTGAGCAGTCCGCTTGTGGGATCGAGAAGCGCGAGGCTGGTGTAGTCGTGATGAATGACGCGCTGCAGAGTGGAAACGATGCCCCGAAATAATTCGGGGAGCTCGAGGCTGGTGACCAGCACGTTGTTGACGTCGAGCAAGACCCGCAGCCGGTCGCGCTCGTGGGCCAGCTGCGTTTGATACGCCAGCGATGAATCGAGATTCAGCGCATTGTCCACGGCCACGGCCACCTGGCAGGCTACGCGCTTCATGAATTGCAGCTCGCTGTCGGTAATGCGCTGCGGGATCAGACGGCCAAAGCCCATGGCGCCCAGACGGCGTTGCGCAGTGGTGAGCGGAACCAGCGCGAAGGAGCGCACCCCTTCATCACTCAAGTGCCGCATGAATTCGGGATAGCGTTCTTCTTCGGCGGTATCGCTGACGACAAAAATCTCCTGCGACTGCCAGACCCAGCCGGAAGGGTGCCCTTCCACTGGGGCCTCCGAACCGATGCGCTTGTCATGCGGGACGCGGGTCTCGAGGATGTGCAAGCGCATGACCTTGCGGACGGGATCGTGCAAGGTGAGGGTAAGGAAATCGAAATCGACGACCGAGTGCAGGCGTCCGGCGAGGTCGTGGAAAAGTGCAGGAAGATCGCGCTGCTGGGCGATCGCCTCGCTGACTTCCAGCAAGGCTTCGAGCTGCTGGCGCGAGTGTTCCGGCGGCGCCGCGGGCGCCGTTTCCGGCGAGGTAATGACCGGGTCCGGCATAACAGGCAGGATAGCACCCGCGTTGGCAGCGGCTCAACCGCGGGGGACGCGGGAGCGGGAAACCGAGACGTTCGGTCGGTTGCCAGGGAGTTTCGAGCAAAAGCTATTCTCCGAAGGGGGTTTTACTTTTTTGGCGGGTCGGACGGGCGCGATGGTTCGCCGACCCAAGCGGGAGCATCGCTGGCCGGGAACGATTCCTGGGATGCTTCGTCTACGGCGTCAGTCGGAGGAAGCCCTTGGGGCGCGGAGTTTTCCGGGTCTGAAGCAGCAGGCATTTTCTTTCCTTCGGGCTTGGCCACGGTCAACGACCTCAATGCTGAGTATAGGATACGCGGGGCGGGCGGCCGAAATCCATACGGTGAACCATTGATCCCGACAAACAGCCGCAAACCTCGCACAGAAAAGAGACCGCCGCCAACATGGCGTGAGTGACACTTATGCTGCTACCAGGAATCGATGTCGGCTCCGGAATCCAAATCAAACGATAATTTCTTGCTCCAGGGAATTCCCTGAAGCGTAGCGCTGAAAGAGATCGCTCAAGCGTTGGGTCCAGCGCTCCAGTCCATCGCTACCGCCAAACGAAATGATCACTGCAAGGACGTGCTTGGTCTCCGCGGTGACCATCGTGCGCTCCGAATCACTGGTGGGGCTTCCGTGCGGTCCGAGCTGATCGCAAAACACTGGCAGGCCTTCCAGGTTCAGATCATACTTGCCGATTCCTTTGTAGCTTTCGCCGGCGAGGCCGGCGCGAAATACGATGTCTCCGCTCACGCGCGCGAGATCGTACAAACCGATCGACAGCCGGCTCTCGACGGAAACGAGATTAATCACATCCACGACCGCATTGATTTGTGGCAATCCTTTGCCGGCGACGACGCGACGCAACAGTGCCTCCGCTGACCCGCGATATCTCGCGGGATCCTTTCCCAGAGCCTTGTACGCCGCGCGAGTAGAGGTAATCCCGCTTGATTCCAGAACGCCACGCGGATACGGCAGCTTCACGATTTCGTCGACGCGCGCCCGCATGTCAGCGAGCAACTCCCGAGCCGCCGCTGCCGCTTCCACCTGCGCCGTGACACAGCCCAGCGCGGTGCGAGGACATTTGCGCTTGAGGGCCTCGTCGATGCTCACGCGCATGACGGGTCCACAGGAATGCTCCTAGCTGCTTTTCTCTTTGTGTTTCTCATTCAGTGCCAGTTCGTCACCCGACTCGATCTGGTGTTTTCTCATTTCTTCGAGCAGACCTTCGTCTGACAGATCCAGCGGATGCGAGTGCTTCCAATCGTGATGCGCGATCCTCCGCAATTGTTCGACAATGCGGTCTGAATGGACTTCGATGGCCAGTTCACGCCGGCTGTCAAAGCTTCCCGGTGCCAGATTGATGGAGCCCACAATCGCCCGGGAGTTATCGGACAGGAGCATTTTGCCGTGCAGTTTCATGTGCTTCAGTTTGTGGACCTTGATTCCGACGTCGTCCATGATGCGCAGGCCGCCCACCCCTTCCGACAGTTTTTCCCTTTTGAGCTTGTGCGGTGGCCGGGCCATGACGTGAACCTTTACGCCGCGCTCCTTGGCGCGCACCAGGCGTTCGATGATCACGGCATCCTGATAACGCTCGTTCTGCAAAAACAAGGTGTGCTTGGTATCGTCAATAAACCGGGCAATGCGATCTCTTCCATTGCCATTGCACCAAATCAGCCGGGTGGACTTGTCCACGTTAAAGGCTGTGCGCGCCCAATCCGCCTCGAAGCACTCGATTACTTCCGCAACGTCTCGCGCGTGGTCCGTTATCACGGCATAGTCGCGAGTGCCCGTCAGGTTTTTCAGATCCCAATTCAAAGACTGTATGAAGGCAACTTGGTCGTCGATGACCATTGATTTTTCGTGGGTTACGTCGAACGCCGGATTGCTGTCGATTACCTTGATTCCGGCCGCCTGCAGGCGCTTGTGCGTCAGCGCATTTTCGGACTTGCCGCTGCGCCGGGCGGGGTTCAACATCACGCGCACGTCCACGCCGCGCCGCTTGGCCAAGATCACCGCTTTCAGCAGCTCTGGATGTGAAAACAAAAACATTTTCACACGCAGCGATTTCCTGGCGGTGTGGATGGCGTCCAGAATGGGTTTTGCGGTGTTATCCGGCAATACGATCAGAGTCTGCGACATGTGTCTCCCAGGTTGGCCCGTCTACTTATATCAGATCGAGGGCGAAACGCCGGAAGGCGCGCCCGCCAACGTGGCCTCAAACTGCGCATGGTAGAGCCCGGCATAAACTCCACTTCGAGCCATCAATTCGTCGTGACTACCTTCTTCGGCCAGCACTCCATCCTTCAGTACAACAATCTTATCGGCGTCCCGGATGGTGCTCAGTCGATGCGCGATGGTGATCACGGTACGTTTCTTCATCAAGCGACGGAGAGCTTCCATAACGAGTTTCTCCGATTCCGTATCCAGCGCCGCAGTTGGTTCGTCGAGTATCAGAATGGGATTGTTACGAATAATCGCGCGCGCAATGCCGATGCGTTGCCGCTGCCCTCCCGAAAGAGTGTCGCCGCGGTCACCGACCATGGTGTCGTATCCATCTCGCATTTTGTTGATGAATTCGGCGGCGTTCGCCAGTTCGGCGGCCTCTTCAACTTCTGCTCGCGTTGCGCCCCCCTTTCCATAGGCGATGTTTTCTGCCACCGTGCCTCGAAACAGCACGGTTTCCTGCAAGACATAACCGATCTGGCTGCGAAGCCCGCGCAACGTGAAATCTCGCACGTCGACGCCATCGATCGCGATTTTTCCGCCTACGGGATCATAGAATCTGGGAATCAGGCTTACCACCGTGGACTTGCCGCTGCCGGTGGGGCCTACCACTCCGACCATTTGACCGGCACTGATTTTGAAACTTACGTCGTTCAATACTTTAGCCTCTTTGTTATAGCCAAAGTCGACGTGGTCGAAGGCGATGTCTCCTTGGAAGGCCCCAGGATCGTGGGCATCCGCTTTTTCCGGAAGTACGTCGTCTGCTTCCAGTATTGCACGCACTCGTTCGACACCCACGGCCGTCTGGGCAATGGTGTTCGTCATGGTGGCGAGATCCTTAACTGGCTTGAACAATTGTGCGAGGTAGGAGAGGAAGACCGTCAGCGCACCTGCGGTCATGGCGCCTTTTAGAATGAGCGAAGAGCTCCGCCACAACACAAAAGCGGTACACAGCGCCACGATGACATTTACCATCGGGGACAGCAGGGCCTTCACCCGTCGCGCTTTAAGCGCCGCCTCCACAGTTGCTTTGCTGACCTCACTCAACTCCTGCTGTTCGAGGTCCTGCCTTCCGAAGGCTTTCACCACCCTCATGGACTCCAATCCTTGCTGCACGACGGCAACGATTTTGCTCTGCTCCTTCCGCACTTCCTTCGTGGCCTTTTTTATGGCCTTTTTGAAACGCGAAATAATCAGCAGCATGAACGGAGTAACAGCTACCGCGATGAGCGTGAAATCCCAATTCAGCCAAAACATAATGGCCAACATGCCGACAATGGTGAGGAAGTCCACCACGATTCCGAGCGTCGAAGACGAGGCGAATCCCTGGATCGTCTGCACGTCCGCCGTGATCGTACTTAAGAGCGTCCCCATTTCATGGGTGTTGTAATAGTTGAGGGAAAGGTGCTGCAGACGGTCATACGTACGCATGCGAAGATCGTTGGCCACCCACTGGCCTACGCTGGTGGTGCAGTAGTTCGCCACATAGGAGGCAACCGCTCCCAACACGACGATCAATACCAAGGCAATCGCGGCAGCCGCGGCTATTTCCATTTTTGTTCCGGCATGCATGAAAGGGCGCAGGAAATCATCCAGCCAGTGCGGCAGCTTGTGCTCACCGACAACGTTGTCCAGAATGACCTTCAGCGGCCAGGGAGTGGCGACGGTTGCCACCATTTGCAGCAGCATGGCCAGCAGGATGATCAGCAGGGTTCCGCGGTACGGCTTCAGCAGACTCCAAACAAGCGGGTACACGCGAGACTCCCTTGGGCTGGATCAGATAACGATGCGCGCAGCATAAGTGCGAATCGGATTGCTAATCTAGTCCGACTTAAGGGTCTTTGCAACGGATGAGTCGTGTGCGTCGTGGCTGCTCCGAACTCATCGTCGCGCAGCAGCAGGCTTGCAGAAAAATCGACTGAAGCTGCGCAGGAATCACAGGTAGAAAATGGAGCAACGACTTGAATTGGCAGGCCCAATGGACTTGGACCATCGATATCATCAATCCTATGTGGGCTTGACTGCGTAATTCCGCAGAATGTAATTTGCTTTCGGCTCCCAAGACCACGAATGGTCACCACGCCAACGCAGGGAGGAAAACATGGCATCCGATAACTGGGCGGTTTCCTGTTCTGCAGTACTCCTGCTTTTCGTCGCGTGTGCCGCGACAATATCCGCCGCTCCAATGGCGAGCGCTGCTGCTGACAGTGCGCAAATCACTGTTCTCTATGAGGCATTCGGTAAAGCATCCACGATGCAAAAAGACTGGGGCTATGCTGCGTTCGTCGAATACGGCGGAAAACGGATCCTGTTCGACACGGGCAACAACCCTGACATTCTTGCGCAGAACGCAAAAGCGAAGAGCGTCGACTTGACGAAGTTGGACTTCGTTGTGATGTCGCACCGACACGGCGATCACATGGGAGGACTGACCTACCTATTGAAGGTGAACCCCACGGTGAAGATTTACGCGCCCAAGGAGGGGTTCGGGGTTTACGGTGCCGACTTACCGAGCAGTTTTTATCGTAAGGACCCTTCTCTGTCGCCTGAACAGCGCTACTACGACGGCACGCCGCCAGAAGTCATGCGATTTGGATCGGCTTGGCCCGGAGCTAACTTTCAACTGGTCGACAAGAATATCGAGATTGCTCCCGATATCCATCTGATCGCACTGGTGTCCGATAAGCCGGGAACGCTGGAATTACGTGAGCTGTCGCTCGCCATCAATACGCCCGACGGCATGGTCATCGTGGTTGGTTGTTCGCATCCCGGCATTGACAAGATCGTTGAATCTGCAACTGCTATCAATCCGCGCATTCACTTCATCGCTGGCGGCTTTCACCTTGTAGTGGCAAGTGACTCGGACATTGAAAATATCGTTACGGCCCTGCACGATAGATTCAAGATAGAGTATGTCGCCCCCGGCCACTGCACCGGCGAGCCTGCCTTTACGGCGCTCAGGAAGGCATTTGGTGATCGTTATCTCTACGCTGGGCTGGGTACTACTTTAGCGCTGACTGCCACACCGCGCCCGATTGCTTCCAGTTAAGCGACAACACAGGTAGGAAATCACATGTAGAAACTGGAGCAGCGACTTGAAATGGTAGGCCCGAATGGACTCGAACCATCGATCCTGGCCGACCCCGTCGACCCGCTCTAACCAATTGATGTGATCAACGCCTGGATCATGCGGGAAGGAGACCCGCGAAATCGGCGTTCGCATGGCGCTTGGTGCCACGCCAAAGGAAATCCCTGAAAATGGTGCTTCTGGGCGTGGCGCGCTGGACGATTGGGCGGAGCGATTCTGGGAAGCATCGGCGCGTGGTTCTGCACACGGTTTCTGGAATCGTTGCTCGAAGTGAAATCGCACGACCCGTTCTGCTTTGCGGCGCGGTCCTGCTGTTGCTGGCCGCGGCGTTTGTTGCCGCGTGGATCCCAGCGTACCGGCCGATGCGTATTGACCCGATGGTGGCGCTTCGCTACGAATGACGGAATCGCCATGCTAGAATCGCCGACGGTAACCCAAACCAATGACACGCCTGTGCTGTTCCCGTTTCGAGCGTGCGGCGCGCAAGCTTGGTTGGACGCGGATCGCGGGCCTGGATGAAGCTGGCCGCGGTGCGTTGTTCGGTCCGGTGGTCGCGGCCGCCGTGATTCTCAATCCCAAGCGCCGCATTGTTGGCCTGGATGATTCGAAGCAGCTCGCTCCGGAGCGGCGATCACTGCTTGCCGAACGGATCCGCGATCACGCGATGGCTTGGGCCGTTGCTGAAGTGGACGCGCAACGAATTGACGCTTGGAATATTTACCAGGCTAGCCGCCAGGCGATGACCGCGGCGCTTCAGCAATTGGCAATGCAGCCGGACTATTTGTTGATCGACGCCATGCAGCTGGATGTGCTGATCGAGCAGAAATCCTTGATCAAGGGTGATGCGCGAAGTGTTTCGATTGCGGCGGCGTCGATCTTGGCGAAGACGCATCGAGACACGCGGATGGAAGAGTGGGACGCGGTGTATCCGCAATATGGTCTTGCGCGGCACAAGGGGTATGCCACGCCGGACCATCTGGAGGCGCTGCGGCGGCATGGGGCTTCGCCTTTGCACCGGTACTCGTTTGCGCCGGTGCGGGATGCGGGGTGTTGGTCAGTAGGGGCGATACAAATTGCTCTTCTTCCGGACCCCGTCTCACCTTGAGTTTCGCGTTGAAGCGATGACAGGCACCGGGATTACGGCGGTTTGATCCGGGTTCGGGCGAGACGGGTTGACGATTTGTAAGAGTTTGGCAAGACGCTTTGGCTCGGGCGCGGCCCTTCGAAGCTCAGGGTAAAACAAGCCCCGCCCTACTGAGCAAGCGGGGCGGATCGCCGGCCTGAAGGCCAGCGCCTACATGGCGATATGCATTCGCCGAGGATTCGCCTTGAGTTTCCTGATTACAACGGGGATAACTGGCTGCTCACATGGGCTGCTGGGTTCGTTGACTTGGGTTTTCTCCGCCTGCTAGCGTAGTCAAGCATGACTTTTGCCGGCCTTTGCGGCTTGGGCGCATTAATGCGCTCTGCAGCAAGTGGGGACGGCTTATTGTCTGAGCTCGCGAATGGCCTATAACAAAAGCAAGTTTGTCGAAGCCGCTCAAAAACTTCTCAACCAGGGCAAGGTCGCCCAGGCCATAGCGGAATACCAGCAAATTTTGAAGCACGAGCCGCGTGATCAGGTCACCTTGATGACCATCGGCGAGCTCTATATCCGTCAGGGCGAAACGTTTCAGGCCATCGATTACTTCGAACGCCTGGCGCAACTGTTTGTCGGCGATGGGTTCCTGACCAAAGCCATCGCAGTTTATAAACGCATTGCCAAGCTGGCTCCCGAAGAGATACGCCCGCTCGAGAAACTTGCGGATCTGTATGTCCAGCAAGGGGTGATGAGCGAGGCGCGGCCACTATTCGTGCAGCTCGCTGAGATTCACTTGAAGAACAACCGGCAGCCGGAAGCGGTGGCTTTGCTGAAAAAGCTGCTGATGGCGGAGCCCGACAATCTGCGCATCCAGGTGCGGCTGGCTGATCTGTACCAGGCGATGGGCCAGAATCGCGAGGCTGTCGAAGCTTACATTTCCGCCAGCCAAAGAGCGCTGGCGCGCGGCGATCAGGCGGAGTGCGAAAAACTCGCGGACAAAGTACTGAAGGTGGAGCCGGGAAACCTCGCCGCTCTTATCGTCAAGGCCCGCGTTTATTCCACGCAAGGCAATTTCACGCAGGCGGCTCAGGTGCTCGAACAGGTTCCCGACCTGGAAAAGGGCGGCGAACAGGCGGAGCTGTTACTCGATCTTTATCTCAAGAGCGTCAAGTGGGATGAAGCGTCGGCTTTGGCTTTGCGCATTTTCGATGCCGACCCGAAAAATTTTGGTCCGGCACAAAAGCTGGTTGAAGCGTTGCTGGAGTCTGGGCAGGGCGATCGCGCCATGGCGATCCTGGACCGGACACGTATTCCCATGATCGATGCCGGAGAGCACGAGGTCGTTGGGAAACTGCTGAACGAGCTGGCGGAGCGTCTTCCGGGAAGAATCGAGCCGCTGGAGTGGTTGGTCGAAACGTATGGGCGCACCAGCGATTCGTTCCGCTTGCCCGATGCACTTGCACATTTGGGCGACGCACTGGTAGCGGCGAAGCAGTACGATCGCGCGAAGCAGGTTTTCGAGCAACTCGTCGATCGCGAGCCGGAGAGTGACCCCGCGAAGCGCAAGCTGAACGATGTGCTACGCAAGATGGGGTTGATGGCTCCCGATACGACACAACCGGTCGTCGAAGAGCATGCAGCGGTGGAACTGGCGATGCCGCCGGCGCCGAAAGTACGACCTGATTTTGAACCTGCGGCTCCCGAGGTTAAGGCCGCGCCGGTTGCCCCGTCCGCACCCGTTGAAGCTGCGCTTGACGAAGATACGCAGAAATTCATCGCGCAATCGTTGACGGATGTCGATCTGTTTGCCAGCTATGGGCTGACGCAGAAAGCGATTGGCTTGCTCGAGGCCATACTGCGCCGGGCTCCGCGGCATACGCCGACTCTCGAAAAATTACTGGATTTTGTGCTGGGAGCGGGCGACGATCGCCGCACCGCCGAATTGGCAGCGAAGCTCGAGCAGATTTACCGCGAGCGCGGCGATCCGCGCGGCGCCGAGCGTTTTGGCGAATTGCGGCGCCGGTTCCAACGGGCGGCGGGGCTTTCCGACGAGGAGTTGGCCGGACCAGTGGCGCAGGCAAGCGCGGCGGCCCCGATCGCGGAGGCCGAAGTCGAAGCCGAAGGGTCCTTCCCGGAGATAACCTCTGAGGAAGCCATCACGGAATTTGCTATCGCGGGAGAGTCCGTCGAGATTGAAGAAGTCAACGCCGCGCCGACGCCCGCTTCAACGGCGGAAGTCAGCGCTGAGGCGGCAACGACTTCGGCGGCGGAAGAAGTCCACGAGGTTGATCTTTCCGACGAATGGGCCTCGATGCTTGAGGATACTCAACCGACAGAAGCTGCGAAGGCCGTGCCTGAGGCTCACGTCGAAGCGGAAGCGGCACCGGAATTCGAACTGCCTGCCGGGGCTCCAGCGCCTGTATCGGCGGAGCCAGTCCTGGAGGAATTTTCGATTTCGGAAGAGCCCGCTCACGCCGTTTTGGAAGTTCCCGTCGAGACGCCTGCGGTTGAGGAAGAGTTGACTCCGTACGAAGCTGCGGTCGAAGTTCCGGAGAAGATCGAGGAGCTACCCGTCGCGGTTGAGGAGTCTGCGGCACACGTTGAATCGGCGGTTTCGCCAGCTGCCGAAGAACCTGCGCCTTATGAGGCAGTGCCTGAACCGTCCGCGGTAGAGCACCCGCATGTGGCAGAGCCGCCGCCGGCCGCGGAGCAACCTGCGGCCAAGATCCCCGAGCCTGCGCCGAAGATCGACGAGCCTGAATTTGAGCTCGACCAGGACTACGAGCTCGTTCTCGATCCCGAACCGCTGGTTCCGGCGCACGATCAGAAACCGCCGGAAATTCCCATCGTGCCGCTGGAGCATGAGCCGGAACCCGTTGCGCACAATGCCGCGCCGGCAAATGGTTTTGCGTCTGACCAGTTCCTGTCGGATCTCGCTGCTGAAATCGATCAATTAGGTGGGGACCAGCTTTCGCCTGGATTCTCTGATGCTCCGCGCGCCCAGGCGAGCGCGCCAAACAAAAACGCAGCCAAGGCGGAAGAAAAGCCTGCTTCCCCGGCTGACGTCGGGCCACTGAAGGAAGTGTTCGACGAATTTCGCGCGGAACTTGGCGAGATGGGCGCGGACGACGAGGATCTCGAGACGCACTACAATCTGGGTATTGCTTTCCGCGAAATGGGCTTGCTGGAAGAGGCCATCAGCGAATTCCAGAAAGTTGCCAAGGCCAGTGAGAAGGGGCGGCCGTTCCCCTACTCGATGCAGTGCTACACGCTGCTCGGCTTGGCTTTCATGGATCGCGGCCAGCCTTCGATTGCCGCGATGTGGTACGAACGCGCGCTGCATCTTCCGGACATCGAACCGGAAAGCGAGCTCGCCTTGCGGTATGATTTGGGTATGGCTCAGGAGTCGGCAGGCGAGTCGGACGCGGCACTCAAGAGTTTTTCCCAGGTCTACGCGGTCAACATTGACTATCGCGACGTGGGCGAGCGCATCGCCGCGCTGCAGAAACCAGCTCGTTAACGGTCCGCTCTCGCTGAGTCCCGGAGATTTTCCAAATCGATGAATCGGATCTTGAGCGCGGTGCTGGTGGTGGTCTGCTGCATGATGGGAGCGGTTCTGTTTTATCTTCCGTGGACCGGCGTCTGGGAGCAGAATTATTTCCTGAGTCACTTTCCATCGCTGATGCGCATCTTGCTCCATCCTTCGTTCCGCGGCGCGGTCAGCGGGCTCGGCATCTTGGACATTTTTCTGGCGATCCGCATGATCGGCGGTACTCCCAGTCCTTCGACAACTCCCCGTGTCCGCCCTCAGTAATTCGGCGACTGTCCGTAAATTCCCCATTCTGTGCTACGTCACCGATCGCAGGAGCCTGTCTCTTGTCACACCCTCCGAGAATGTGTCTGGCTTGGCGGAAAAGATCGCGGCGCTCGCGAGAGCAGGTGTGGACTGGGTGCAGATTCGGGAAAAGGATCTGTCTGCCCAGCAGCTAACGGCGCTGACACAAGAGGCGCTTTGCTGCATCCCCGGCGCGGGCAATGACCGTGCCAGCGCGACACGCATTCTCGTCAACGACCGTGTCGACGTCGCACTGACCGAAGGCGCGGCGGGAGTCCACCTGGGGGAGAGGAGTTTACCCGTAGACGAGGTAAGACGCTTCGTCCAGGCGCGCCTCTCCGTGAAAGATTTTTTGGTCGGTGTCTCCTGCCATTCGTTGGAGAGCGCAAAGGCGGCGGCAGCCGGGGGTGCCGACTACGTCTTCTTTGGTCCGGTCTTCGCGACGCCCTCGAAGGCTGGATTCGGCGCGCCGCATGGCGTCGGGCGTCTCGCCAAGATTTGCGGGTCGGTGCCGATTCCGGTGCTGGCCATCGGCGGCATCACTCTCGAAAATGCCGCCAGCTGTTTCACGGCTGGTGCCGCGGGCATCGCCGCCATTCGGTTATTTCAGGATGCGCCGGATCCCGCCGAAACGGTGGAAGCGTTATGGCGAATCGCGCAGTGACAGGAGTGTTCAGGCGTTCTTCATGAGCCGGCGCAATAACCGGATCTGCCCCGCGTGATAGACGTCGTGAAACGCAACTCCGTAGAGTTGCCGCAGCAATTTCGAACTGCGCGGCGTCGGCGGCACCTTGGCGATGGCTGCGCGCAAGGCGCGATGCTCGCGATCGAGCAATCCCTGGTCAGCGCGCCACGCCGCTTCGGTGCACTTTCCCTTCTCGGGCCTCGGAAAGAAATTGCTGCCTGGGAGTTCAAATGAGCCGCGCATGCCGCCTTCAATGCGGCGGCGCACCGCATATTTCCAATAAGCGGCGTGCAGGGTCTCCTCCCAAATGTTGTGGCGTCCCATCGCGGGACGCCACGCAGCCTGCTTTGCGGTCACGCCGCGTATCGCTTGTCTAAGGTTTGGTCCGTGCCAGGTGCGTTTTTCGTAGGCTTCATCCAGCAAGGTCAGAATGAGTTGCGGGGGTTTCACGGCGGCTTCTCCCGGGGAACGGTTCATGCGCAATGGAAACGCGCTAAGAATCGCGCGTTCGAGAGCATGAGTCAACGCAGGTGGCTTCGACGAAGTGTCCGATCACCTCGCGCGCGCCGCGACGCTGCGTCCGCGCGATGCTCGTTTGCGCTGGTACAATTCCCGGTCCGCCGCCTCGAGAAGGTCCTGCGCGCTACGGCCGTCATCGGGATAGACGCTGACCCCGATACTCACGCTCAGCGGAGGTTGCTCCGGGCCGTTGCGGAGAGCGATCTGCACGCGTCCGGCGATCTGCCTAGCCATTCCGGGGTCCGCGTCGATCAATAGAACGGCGAACTCATCGCCGCCATACCGCGCCGCCAGATCGGTCGAGCGGCACTGCTCTTTCATCACCTCGGACAATCGTTTTCAGCGCCCGGTTCCCAGCCAGATGCCCCAAGCGGTCGTTGATGGACTTCAATGCGTCGAGGTCCAGCAGCAGCACCGCAAAAGAGCGGTTGCTCCGCTCGCCGCGGCGAATTTCGCGTTCCAGCGTATCCAAGAACTCTCGATAGTTTGCCAATCCGGTGAGCGCATCGTGGGTAGCCTGGTAGCGCACCTTCTCTTCAGTTTTCTTTCGCTCGGTAATGTCCATCCCCGCTCCGATGCATCCGATGATGGCCCCGGACGGGGAGCGCAGCGGTTCGAGGTGCAACTCCAGTACGCGATGATTTCGCTTGTACTCGAATTGCGAGGACACGCCTCGTAGCGCCTCCAGGTGCTGAGGAATCGGCGTTGTATGTGGATCCTGGCATTTCAGATATTCGTATACCGATTTTCCTACCACCTCGTCGCTGCGACCCTTCGTGCCGCGAAATCCCGCGCCGAGGCAAGAGGTAACCCGCAAGTGCAGGTTCGTGGTCCAGAGCACCATGGGCATTTGTTCGATGATCTCTTTGAGGTGCTCTTCACTCACGGTTTCGATGGAGCTCGCGGCCGGTGTCTTCCCGATTTCGACGATGCCCACGATGTCCCCGTGTTCGTTGCGAATCGGCGCGCGGCTGACTGCCAGAAGGACGGATGATCCATCCTTGCGGAGCCTTTCGGTATTCTCGCATTGCGGAAATTCGCCTCGAATCGCCGCGTGAAGCAAGCCGTCGAACTGGGGTGCGTCATTGGACGGAAGGAGCTGGCCCAGGGGCTGACCTACGATCTCCGCTTCGCGGTAGCCATACAAGAGCTCGGCTCCGCGACTCCAACTCTGCACGATGCCTTCGAGTGTAAAACTGAGCAGCCCATCTTCGGTTGAGGACAGAATTGCTGCGAGCAGATCTTCGGCTCGCGCACAGATCGCCATATTTACCTGACAAACTTTCCGAACGGGAAGCGTTCGCGCTGAACAGAGGTTGTTTCCCGCGGGCAAGAGGGTCGAACCCGGGCGGGTAAGTTAGCATCGCGAGAAGGGGTCTCGCGCTTGACCGTATGCTACCAAACGCTCGGGAATCTGCGCGAAAAAGAGTGGCTAGCGTACAGAAGTAGTTAGCGCGCCGGCCGGTTGCCGGACCCGCTCGTTCGCTATGGTGTTCCACTGCAAGTGTCGCCCGCCGGCTGAGCGCCCAGGCTACAGCGTCATTTCGTCTCGCGGCCCAGTGGCCGAGTGCGCCACGCTCTATTTCACCGTTCAGGGATCTTGAGCGGCAAAATCGCATTTGCAAACCACTTGCAATACATATACGACTAATCTAGTCTTATTTCCGTTATGCAAACCATTTGCAAGGAGACCGCGTGCTTTCTCGCCTTTTTCCGAGCTTTTTTCTAATTTCATTACTGGCTGTCCTTCTCTCGTCCAGCTGTTTGGCCCAGGAAAATCCCTATATCGTCGCGTACGATCACTACCTGGAGGAGCCCGGAAGCCTTGAGGCGGAATACTTTTCCACCTTCGGTACCCAGCGAGGCGGCAACGACTTCCATGCTTTCTGGCTTGAGTTCGAATATGGCGCTACGGCCTGGTGGACCACCGAGTTCTATCTCGACGGACAAACCACCTTTAACGACAGCACCCTCTTTACCGGGTTCCGCTGGGAGAATCGCTTCCGTCCACTGAAGCACGAGCACTTCATAAATCCGGTCATCTACATCGAGTACGAAAACACCAGTGGCGCCGACAAGATCCTGAAGGAAATCGAGGGCCACGACGTCGAGGCAGACAACGGCGACCCGAATTCGGTTGCCCGGCACGAGCATGACCACGAGCTCGAATTCAAGCTCTTGCTCTCCAGCACGCATAAAGGCTGGAACTTCGTCGAAAACACCATCGCCACAAAAAATCTCTCGAATGATCCGTGGGAATTCGGCTATGCGCTGGGTGCCAGCCGTCCACTGAAGCTCAAAGCCACTCCCAAGCGATGTAATTTCTGCGCGGAAAACTTCATCGTCGGAGCCGAGATGTACGGAGGCCTCGGCGATCGCTACAGTTTCGGTCTGAAAGACACTTCTCACTACTTGGCGCCGGTGGCGGCCTGGAACCTCCCGTCGGACTGGACGCTGCGCATCTCGCCAGGCTTCGGCCTGAACGACAACAGTCACCGGTTTCTTCTTCGCTGGGGCCTGTCTCGAGAATTTTCTGGGTTTGGCGACCTGGTCGGCCACCTATTCGGAGGCCGTCAATGAGAACGCCAAATAAAGCCTGGCTCAGATGCTTATCCGCATCGACAGTCCTACTGTTCGTTTCGATCGGGAACGCCCGGCAAGGAAACCCGGATTCGGTCAAGGCTACGGCAAAGACTGCCAAAGAGAAGAATTCGGGGGAAAGCGAACTGGACAAAGCGCCGCAAAAGGCTCGTGCAACGCGCAACCCGCTGCAGAACGATCCTGAGGCCGTTGCTGCCGGAAAGAAGCTGTTCGGCATGCACTGCGCCGAATGCCACGGCGAAACCGCCGAGGGCACTCGCAGGGCCCCTAATTTGCATGATTTGCAAGTGCAGGATGCCCCGCCTGGCGCCATCTTTTGGGTGTTGACGAACGGCATCGTCTGGCACGGGATGCCCGTTTGGTCGAAGCTGCCGGAGCCGCAGCGCTGGCAGTTGGTCACCTACATTAAATCGCTGCGAGTAAGACCCGAAACTTCTGCCAGCCACTGATGAAGGAAAGGCTATGGCGCCGGTGTCTTGGCCGCATCATTCAGGATCATGGCCAGGCGGATTCCAGCTTGCGCGACCCGGCGCTCGACGACGGGTGCGGCCTCTGCCTGATACGCTTCGCCGGCCATGATGTGCTGGTGGAGCAGTCGCTCGCCGATGTTGTTGTCGTCAGTACAGCTGTGTACCGGAACATTCGGCTCAATGGCGATCTTGGGCGCCAAGCCGCCGTAGACGCTCGCTTCGGCATACTCGTGGCTCTCCCACACCCAGTCGTCCACATGGACGCCGGCCTTCTGCCACCCCTCGATTGATCCAGCGAAGGTGGATTCCAGCATTTCCGCATATTCGCCGGGGTCTGCGCCTTCCGAATCGCGTTCCACGATTGCGGTATCCCAAACGGCGTGAAGGTTCGGGGTGAATCCGTGCCCGTGCTGGTGCGGCTCGCGCCGAAGATACTTTAGCGGCACGCAGTTACCCCCCTCGTCGGCGTTTGTCGTCGAGTGCAGCGGCTGGTGCAAATCGCCGACGAAATGAATGATGTAGCGGACGGCTTCCGCCCGGTTTGTGACGCTCGCGCTGTTATCCTTCAAGATCGCGACCTGCTCTGCTATAGCGCTGACCACACAGCCTTCTTTGCCGCAAAACGCTTCCAGTGGTCCACGCGGCGCGCCACGTGGAATATCGATGTAATGCCACGGCCCATTCTTTCGATCCCCGCGAACATCGTCCGCCCAAGTGGAAGCGTCACCCATCGCGTCGCTTACGGCCGACCCGCAGTAGCGTTTGAGCTGAGGATCAACTGGATTCTCGCTCAACAGCTTGAAAACAAGCTCCCTGGCTTCGGGCGTCAAGTGCTTTTCGGCAATCAGCGCCACGGTCTGGTGGCCTTTGCAACCCCAAGCGTTTGCGGTCGGCACCGCGAGCGAGCCCGTCAGCACAACGGCAAAGAGCATTGGAACGAAAGCTCCAAGCCCGACAGCGATGCGGGCCATCTTGAAACTCGGACGCAAGCCATGTGGTGCCGCTGTCTTTTTGCCCTGAACGGGTGACGGGAAGAGCAGACCGCGGGGCTTAGATACAACACCAGCACAGAGTCCCATGGCAGAGCCTCGATTAGGTTTCAGGATAGACCTAGCAACGGAAGAACAGACGCGACAGATGTAGATTCAGTTTCAGGCACTCAACCAGCGGCCAATCGGCCGCCAGGATTCCGTGTGGTCGCAAATTACGCGCAAGGTTGCGGTGATGGGGATCGCCAGCAATAGTCCCATGCCGCCCCAAACCCATCCCCAAAACAGAAGCGCAACGGTAATGGCGACGGCGTTAAGCCGAACCCGCCGACCCACCAGCGCGGGCGCGATGAAATTCGCCGCGATGACGTGAATCGTAGTCAGCACCCCGGCAATCAATAAGAACGAGCCAATCGACTTGAATTTCGCCAACGCGATAACGAAGGCCGGAAACCAGGCCATCACCGCCCCGATATAGGGCACCATGTTCAGTAGACCAGACGCGATCCCCGTCAAAACGGGATAATCCAGATCCATCAGCCAGAAAAACAAGCTGCTGGCGGCGATCACCATGCCCGCGACGATACTCATTCCGGCCAAATAGTCGCGCAGGACCTCACGCAAGTCCTCGAGGGTCTCTTTTACCTGCGTCCGCTTCGTTACCGGGAACAACTGCAACGTTCCGTGCCACACTTCGCGCTTCCCTGCCAGCATGAAGAACACCAGGAAGGGCACAAACGTTATTTCCAGGAAGATGGCGTACAGCGAACCCGCTCCACGAAGGATCATCGTGCGCACCAGACCCGGTTCTAATTGCCGGATCTCTCCGGGTTGAGCTCCCGGTTCGTTAGTGGGTGCCACGCTCCCTTCGATGCCGTTGATTTTCCCCTCGATCGAGTCGGCTGCGCTGCGCAGGACGCTTCCGTACTTCGGCCAATTCTCGGCGAAATTTGCCACCCTGCTGCCGAGTCCGTAGCCGACCGCTACCAACACCATGATCAGGATGAGGACCATCACCATGGCGCCACCGGTTCTTGGAAGACCAGTTCGCTCGAGGAGCTCGACCGCGGGATCCAAAAAGTAGGCCAGCAAAATGGAAAGGAGCAGCGTGATCACCACGCCTTGCGCGTAGTAGCAGAAGAGCAGAATGATCGCGCCCGCGATCACGCGCAGACTGAAATTGGATCCACTGAGCCGAACGATCGCCGGCGGCGTTTCGGTTGACGACACAATATACTCCGTATCGAACACGGTAACACATCTGAGCAACCGCCCTGCCAAGTCGCGGGAATTGGTTTCGAGGTCCGCAATCGAGCTTCGATAGGTGTGAATTTGTGTCCAGTCGTTCACGTTACTGGACGAGCGTCTCTGCCGCACACGCAAGAAATCTCCATTTCGCCCTGTGCTAAGCTCGATGAAGCTTCATGAAGGTCCTCGGAAAATGGCAAAAGAACTCTTCGGTACCGATGGAATTCGCGGCGAACCCGGCAAGCCGCCGCTCGACGACGCCACTTTGTATGCGATTGGCCGTGCGCTTGGCGGATATCTCACGCGCCAGCATCCCGGCGCTCGCGTTCTGATCGGGATGGACACCCGGGAATCCGGCCCACACATCGCAGCGTTACTTGCCGTGGGATTGCGCATTGCCGGAGCCTCGATCGAGTTCGCCGGCGTGATCACCACGCCCGGGGTTGCTTACCTGGTTCGCCAAAGCGGTTTCCAGGCTGGCGTGGTCATCTCCGCGTCGCACAATCCGTTTCATGACAACGGTGTGAAATTATTTTCCAGCTCGGGAATGAAATTTCCCGATTCCGTCGAGGAATTGCTCGAACAGGACATCTTCAAACACCGCTCGGAAGCTCCGCCGAAAAATGCGCCGTTGCTGGTCGCCGACGACACGCTGGACGCCGAATATCTCGAGTTTCTCCGGAGTCGCGTAATTCCCGGAGCAAAACTTTCCGGTTTCCGTATTCTGTTGGACTGCGCCAATGGCGCCGCGTACAAACTTGGCCCGGAGTTGTTTCGCTCACTGGGAGCCGAGGTCATCGCCATGGGCGACTCGCCCGACGGCCGCAATATCAACGCGGGCTGTGGTTCGCTCCACCTGGGAGGGCTGCAACGCCGGGTGCTCGAGGAAAAGGTGGCGCTTGGTGTGGCCTTCGACGGCGACGCCGATCGCGCCCTGTTTGTTTGCGAGTCGGGACGCATCGTCAACGGCGACGGTGTTCTGCTGGCCGTCGCTCGTTTCCTGAAATCTCAGGGTAAGCTCAAAGGAACCCGTGTTGTCGCCACATCCATGTCCAATCTCGGCCTGGAACGCGTGCTCGCACGTGAAGGCATCGAGCTGGCTCGTGCTTCGGTGGGCGATCGCTATGTCCTCGAGGAAATGCTCCGGAGCGGGAACGTTCTGGGCGGTGAGCAGTCCGGGCATGTCATTTTCCTAGATGATTCGCCCGCGGGCGATGGTCTGCTGACCGCGGTGAAAATCGCTTCGCTCGTATCGATGCATGGCCGACTGGAATCGCTCGTCGAAGGATTGAAGGACTATCCTCAGGTCATCGTCAATGTGAAAGTGCACTCCAAGCCGCCCATGGAGACGCTCCCGGAAGTCGCGCGGGCCCTGGCTGAGGCGGAGTCCGCGCTCGGCGGCAATGGCCGCATCGTTCTTCGTTATTCCGGTACCGAACCCCTCGCTCGCGTCATGGTCGAAGCCGAGCATCAGGCCGACGTGCAACGTTTCAGTCAATCCGTCGCGGACGCTCTACGCTCCTCGATCGGCGTCTAATCCCATCGACCAGGTGTGAAGTCTGTGTGCATCGCAAAGGCCGGCCGCCAGAAAACGGTTTGAGCGGACCAACGCCCGGAACTTTTCCCGCCGTCGCGACATTACCTTATAGAAAGACAAACAAGGACTGAGCCCTGGCAACTATTGCGGTCTCTGACCGTCGCGGGCGCTTTCTGTGGCGTTGGAACCCCGCAATGTCAGCTAGCAACGCAAGCCGCGTGCTCGAATTCGTTCTAAGCTCGGAGGCCCAATAACGAACGCCATGAGCGAAACGTCTACAAACCCCGACAGCGACGAGAAACTCATGCTTACCTTCACGCAAGGCTCCCCGGAGGCGCTCACCGAACTCTTTGCCCGCTACCAGCGGCCGATCGACAGATTCTTCCGCCGTCGCATCGCCGATCCAGCTCGGGCCGAGGAACTGACACAGGAAACGTTCCTGGCACTGCTCCATGCCGCGAAGCGTTACGAGCCTCGCGCCCTGTTCCGTACCTACCTGTACGCCATTGCCCTGAAAATCCTACGGGCCCATCGTCGTAAAGCCATATTTCGGGCGGCCTTCTTCGGTCGCTCGGAAACGATTCCCGATCCCACCAGGCAAGATGCGACCGAGACCGGCCTCTGGGTCCGGCGCGCCATCGCGCAACTCGAAGCCACCGACCGCGAGATTCTCCTCCTGCGCGAATTCGAGCAATTGAGCTACGCTGAGATCGCCGACCTGCTTCAATTGCCCATAAATACCGTTCGCTCGCGGCTGTTTCGCGCCCGTATTGCCCTCCGCGAACTGCTGAACCCATCTTCGTCTCCCGCGGCCGCCCCCGAGCCAGCCCAAGCTACTTCGCCCGGTGGCAATCCGCAGATGATGGCTGAGAAGGGACAACGCGCATGATCACTGAAGTTCACTTCACAGCTCCTGAAGAAATCATGGCCTTGCTCGACGGCGAGCTAGCCGCCGACCGCGCACGACTCGTCACCGCTCACCTGGAGGAGTGCGCCAAGTGTGGCGAATTCGCGGAAATTCTTCGTAGCAGTACCCAGGCGGTTTTGAGCTGGACGGTTCCCTTGGCGTCTGCCAACCCCGACTTTGGGAAGAGGCTAACCGATGCTGCTCGTCAGGCTACGGTGCAGGGACGCTCATCCGGCGTCAGCCGGTGGTCTGCATTCCATCGCCGGCACTGGGTAGCCAAGGCCGGGGTGGCAGCACTCTTCCTCGTCGTTGCACTTATTTCCCTTCGCCCGATGGTGATGATGAAGAATGAACGCGAAGCGTCCCTGGGCATCAGCGCCGCCGACCCAACCGCTCCTGCTCCTGCTGGACTTAATATCCGGGAACAACTGGGCATGGCCGGCCCACAAGATCGGTTCGCAACAAGCGATGTCCGGGAAGAAAGCCAGCGTTTGTCGATTGAGGAACTGAAAGCGCAAAGAGAGGCTCTTATCGACCGACTTCAACAGGCGCAGATCTCAAGCAATCTCGCGAATTCGCCATCGACTCTATCGACTACGCCGACAGAGCAATCGCAGCCCATGATCGCGCGGAATGTCGCGCTCTCCATCGTAGTCAAGGATTTCGACTTTTCCCGCGGCGCTGTCGATGCCATCCTGGCGCGTCATCATGGTTACGCCGCCAGCCTCAATGCCAGCACGCAGCAAAATGCGGCACGCTCACTGCAAGCTTCGCTGCGGATTCCCGCCGGCGAGTTGAACGCTGCCGTCGCGGAGCTAAAGTCTCTGGGTCATGTCGAAAACGAGACCCAAGCGGGCGAGGAAGTGACCCAGCAACACGCCGATGTGGTCGCGCGCCTGAAGAATTCCCGCGAGACCGAACAGCGCCTCCAGGCTATCCTGCTGCAGCGAACCGGCAAGATCAGCGATGTGCTGGCGGTCGAACAGGAAATCGCCCGCGTTCGCGGCGAAGTCGAGCAAATGGAAGCCGAGCAAAAGTCATTGGAGCATCGCGTCGCCTTCGCCACCGTCGACTTGAATCTTGCCGAGGAATACAAGGCCCAGATCGGTTCTGCGTCGCCTTCGATTTCCACGCGTCTCCACAATGCCGTCGTCGCCGGTTACCGGGCTGCGGTCGAAAGCGCCGTCGGTGTTGTCCTCTTTGTTGTAGAGTACGGCCCGTCCGCAATCGTGTGGCTCGCTATCCTGGCGCCGCTGACGTGGTTCCTCTACCGTCGGTGGATGCGAGCTACATCACTTGTCTCATAGCGAGATAGGGGAACGGCAAACTATTTCATGCGAGCAGACGTAGACTGAAACAAGGGCGAATGTACAGCGAGCCTCCCAAAGACTGGATGTAACATAGGTTACCCTGTGGGATTTTGTAGATGTGAACGTGCGGAAAAATGAGTACATGAGGCCGCCAGCTATATAAGTCCCATGCTTTCAGACAAGTAGTGCGCTCTCAAATTCTAGCAGTCCGCTGGCACACCGTTTGCTCTATATCTTGGCAACAGAGTACAAGATTGGCTTCCCGGGGTGGCCAGATCCCAACCTCGACTGGGATTCTGGTTTTGGGGGGTCAGTTCTAGAAAGAGGGGGCTTGCACCAGCCCCCTTTTTCATTTCCTCGGTGGTTGATTTGTGGTCAGCGTTACTTCCCGCGGGTGAGTCTAAATTCTTACATTAGACGCAGGGTGATACCCTGCGTCTTTTTTTGTCCCTGCGCCCGACAGAAATTTACTCCGTTAACGTATCACGATCGAAATTGTATTTTCAGTTGAGGATGCACAGACAGGAGTGGCATCGGGAGAAGCTTCGGCGGGCTAAAAAGAGGAGCGGCCGGTGGGGGGACCGGCCGCTCGGGCGTGGGAATGGAGGGTACGTGGCCTGAAATCAGTCCGGTTCTTCATCTCCTCGCGCAAGGCGAGGGGCAGGCCGTTCCGCTGCGCTCGCGAGCAGCAGGACGATGCACAGGAGCAGACACCCGATAACCATCCGAATGGCTCCGAAGGCCGAACTCACTTCCGATCACTTTGTGATTTTGCCGAAAGCGCGTGTAGGGGTCGATAGCCCGCCAGGTTCATTTCTTCCAGTACTCTAGGGACACACGCAGCATAGCCTTTCCAGTACTAACGTACTTCCGACAAAGCCGTGTTTGTCCGAGGGCGAGTCAGGGATAGAAAACATTCGTGCTGGAATGCTGTGAAATCCGTCGTTCGTCCACGCTCGAACTGATCTGGAGATCGCCGGAACACAGGCAAGAGCGCCTGTGCTACTTTCATCGCGAGACGCTTTTCCTTAAACGGTATTCGCGCGGCGAATAGCCAAAGTTGCGCCGGAAAAGCCCGCTGAAGGAGGTAACACTCTCGAAGCCAACTTCCAGGCAAACATCGGTGACGCTTTGCTCGCCGCGTTCCAGGAGCCGCCGGGCTTTTGCGAGCCGCTTTCGCTGCAGGTATTGGTTAGGCGTCTCGCGAAAGACCTCCCGGAACAGCCGATGAAAATGATACGGGGAAAGACACGCCTGCTTTGCAACTTCCTCCAGGTGGACTTGAACTCCCGAGAACGAGTCCATGTAATCCTTCCCTCGCAGTAAACGCCGGTAGAGCTCCACTCGCGTTGCGTACTTCTTCGCGGGAATCATGGAAGCGCGCTCACGCGCCGCGCCGTGAGCCCTGGACAAAGCAGCTGCGACTTCCAGGAATTGATCCTCAAACCACGGACCGCTCGCGGTTTTGTCTTTCAACCTGCCGTGAAGTCGCCGGATTAGCGGACTGACGAGAGTGTCGTGAGAGTGCAAAGTCTCAAAAAAACCGACTTCCGTTCCTGAACGGATTGTCTCCCTTCGAAAGGGACCGCCCTCGCTCTTCGAGCCATCGACGGGCCAGCCGCCAGGTTCGTCGAGCAATGATGGTGGGTGTGATTGGTCGACCCGGCAGACGTCCTCGGCAAGCCCGCGCCGGAAGAACAGACAAAACGTTTCCACGGTTTCGAGCGAGTCGATCGTAACCGTATAGGTTTGTCCGGAGTTGAGCACCAGATAGCTGCTTTCATCGACCAGGCGGTCGGCTTCGTTTGTGCTCCATCGCGCCGATCCTCGAACGACGGTTTTGATCGAGAGCGGCCCGTGAAAGTCCGGAACGTGATACTGCTTCCCTTTACCCCACAAGACGGCGTTGCGAACGCCAAGCCAGGCCGCTGGCGGATTCACAATGACTTGAGGTGTCGGCGTCTTGGAATGGCCACTCATCGCCATATGCGGTGCTCGGACCGGAATCGGAGGACTCGACGCTGAAGTCTAGCACGGCGCTGGTCGGCTGGCCCTCTCCTTGCTCTAACGTAAATGGCGGGGAATCAGTGAACGCCTGCTAAAGATTTTGCGCTTTCGGCCGATGACTCCTTTGGCCGTCCGCGCGGATGTGGCCATCTTATGGGATTCGTGCGTCGAAGCGGTCGCATTGCCAAAGAAATTCGTATCCTGCTGATCGGCACGGATACTTCGGGACGCGTTTTTGCGGAAGAGACGCAAACCGTGACGCTGAGCCGCCACGGAGCAGGCGTCATCTCCAAGCATAAACTGGCTGCCGACGGCATCCTGATCCTGCGTTTTCTGGGGGGCAACAGCGAGGCGTCTATACGCGTAGTTGGTGAACTTGGCGAAGACCTTCGCGGTTGTATCTATGGCGTGACCTTTGTGGATCCTAATCTGGATTTTTGGGAGCTCAAGTTTCCGCCACCACCCAAATGGCGAGTGAACTTTGAGGCCCCGCTGCAATGCAGCTCCTGCCAAAAGCGCGAAGTGGTCGATCAAAGCGAGGTGGAGGCGGACGTCTACGCCCTGGCGGAATTCATTTTGCGGCCTTGCTCGATTTGTGGCACGTCCACGCAATGGCGCCGCGCTACTGAGGTTGACGTGGGTGTGCCGGCTAGCGCTGCGACAAGAGGTCTCGAAGCGCAAAGTCGCTTTGTTGCGAGTCCGCTTCAACTCGGGTCAGCTCGATCGGGTGAACCACTAGCGGCCGTCTCCCAGCACCGGCGATTGGCGGGAGTCGAGATCGCCGTCCCAGAAGTTCTGCCGCCCGGGCCGCTACCGCCAACGGCCACCGCCGCGGTCGCTCATAGCGCCAATCGACGACACGACGTACGCACGCGGGTCAGCTTTACCGCTTGTGTCCGCCAGGATAGCGTGGACGAGATCGTTGAGTGCGGCAACATCTCGAAAGGAGGTTTCTCGTTCCGCAGCCGTAAGTCGTATCTGGCGGGTTCCGACATCGATGTCGCCTTACCCTACTATCCCGGCACGCAGCCTGCCTTCGTGCGCGCCACCGTGCGCCACTCCCTGGTACTGCCGAACAGCAGTTTCCATTTACGGCGTCATGTATGCGGTGACAAACCGCATTCGAAAATCGTAGTCCTGTCGAATCCTCGGCGATAGGTGGGAACTACATTCCCATCGCGGAGTACGCTATTCTTTCTTGACCATGCATGATCTCAGCTACTTTAGGGAACATTTGGATGTCTTCGCCGAGATGGCCAGGAAGCGCGGCACGGCGCTCGATCTTGACGCGTTTCGTGCGTTGGACAAGGAGCGTCGCGAATTAATCACCGCGACCGAACAGCTCAAGGCCCAGCGAAATAAAGCCAGTGAAGAAATCGCCCGGCTGAAGAAAGAAAAACAGAACGCCGATGCGCTGCTCGCCGAAATGAAGTTGGTTTCCGAGCGCATCAAGCAGGGCGACGAACGGATCACGCAGCTCGACGCCACCCAGCGTGAATTGCTGCTGACGATTCCGAATATCCCGCACTCCAGCGTGCCGGAAGGGCACAGCGCCGCCGGTAACGTCGAAGTGCGCCGCTGGGGCACGCCGCCGACATTCGATTTTGCGGCCAAGCCGCACTGGGAGGTCGGCGAACGCGCGGGGATACTCGACCTCGCCGTCGCCGCGCAAATCACGGGCGCGCGCTTCGCAGTATACAAAAGCTGGGGCGCTCGCCTGGAACGGGCCCTCGCCAATTTCTTTCTCGATGTGCACACCCGCGAGCATGGTTACACGGAAATTCTGCCTCCGTTCCTCGTCAACACCGCCTCGCTTATGAGCGCCGGCCAGCTGCCGAAATTTGCCGCAGACCTTTTCAAAATTGAGGGCACCGATTTCTGGCTCACGCCCACTTCCGAGGTCGAACTGCACAATTTGCACCGCGAGGAAACGCTTCCCGAAGAGGAGTTGCCCATTTGCGTCACCGCTTGGACCTCTTGCTTCCGCTCCGAAGCCGGTGCCGCGGGAAAAGATACGCGCGGCATCCTCCGCCAGCACCAATTTCAAAAAGTGGAGCTGTTCAAGTTCACGCATCCCAATAAGAGTTACGACGAACACGAAGCTCTGGTGCGCAACGCAGAGACCATTCTGCAAAAGCTCGGTCTGCATTACCGCGTGATGCTGCTTTGTACCGGGGACATGGGCTTCGCCTCCGCGAAGACATACGACATCGAGGTGTGGCTGCCCTCAGGCCAGGAATTTCGAGAAATTTCTTCCTGTTCCAACTGCGAAGCCTTCCAGGCACGCCGCGCGGGCATTCGCTTCAAGCCCAAAGGCGGCGGCAAAAGCGATTTCGTCCACACACTGAACGGCTCCGGGCTAGCGGTAGGCCGCACCTGGATTGCGGTTGTCGAGAACTATCAGCAGGCGGACGGATCCATCCTGATTCCGGAGGCCTTGCGTCCATATATGGGCATCGATCGGATTCCAGCGATATAGAAGCGAATAGGGATGTTTCAGGGTCAGCGCGCACCCGACCCAACGCGACGTTAACTTATGGTGTTGATTTTAAACCGCTTAGCTACTACCAGACGGGTTTCTCGGTCCGCGGGCCGTGCACAGAACTGCGCAACCCGTTGAATTTACGCCTTTTCGTTTGACTCACCCTTTTGCCCTTGCATACACTCGCCTAACCGCTTCTTGCGGGTTCGAGGGATGTTGCCCCGGGTCGCGGCGAGCGTAAGGCAGCTTCAGCCCGCGATGGGGGTCACGGTCGACAAAGATTCAATGAGCTTTATTTCCCGCGTCATACGTTTTCTGTTTTGGCTTCTGGTGCTTTCCTGGAGCGTCGCATTGCTGCGACGCCTCGTGGCCTGGATGCTACGCGGAGGCGGGGCTGCGCCGCCAACCCAAGATGTAGAAGCTTCTGGAAACACCGAAGGGGTCGGGATCGCGCGGCGGTTGGTTCGCGACCCTGTCTGCGGAGCGCATGTGGCGGAAGTCCTAGCCATTCCGCTGCGTGAGGGCGGAGAACTGCTGCACTTTTGCTCCGTTGCGTGTCGCGACGAGTATTTGCTTGCCAACGGCGGCAAGAATAGAGACGTGGACATAAAAAAGATCGCGGCCTCGGGATAAGTCCACAAACAGATTTTGCGGTTGCTGTCGGGCCAAGTGAACGACGTAGAGAAAACACACTCGAGCGAGTTCGAGTGACGCCCCGTACAGGAAAGGACCGAAAGCCAATGGCCACGGTCGCCAAGCCCAGCATTCCCCCGATGATTCCGCGTATCGCCCCGCGCGAGGATCTGAATCCGTTCCGCATCGCGCAGATTCAATTCGATATGGCTGCGGAATTTCTGAAGCTCGATCCGGGCCTGCGGCAAATTTTGCGGACTCCCAAACGCGTTGTCGAAGTGTCGATCCCCACGAAGATGGACAACGGGCAAGTGAAGGTCCTCACCGGCTTTCGTGTTCAGCACAACGTCGCCCGCGGACCCGGGAAAGGCGGCCTCCGTTTCCATCCCAACGTAACGCTCGATGAAATCAAGGCGCTGGCCACCTGGATGACCTGGAAGACGGCGATCGTCAGTTTGCCACTTGGCGGCGCGATGGGCGGCATCATATGCGACCCGAAGCGCATGTCCAAAAGCGAACTGGAGCGCATGACGCGACGCTATGCCAGCGAAATTCTTCCGCTCATCGGGCCGGATCAGGATATTCCGGCGCCGGACGTCTACACCGATGCGCAGACCATGGCGTGGATCATGGATACGTATGCGATGACGGTGGGTCGCGCGTCGCACGGCGTGGTCACCGGCAAACCGCAATCCATCGGAGGCACGTTCGGAAGCGAAGAGGCCGCCGCGCGGGGCTTGGTCGCCGTTGTGGAAGAAGCTTGCAAGCTGAAAAAGATTGCACTCCGGGGAGCAACGGTTGCCGTTCAGGGATTTGGCAATTCCGGAGCGGCCACTGCGCGGATTTTTGCCGAAAAGAAGGCGAAAATCGTCGCCATCAGTGACACCCGCGGCGGTGTGACGAACTCTCGCGGCATCGATCCGATCAAGGCGATCCGCTATAAGGAGCGCGCCGCCACCGTCGTCGGGATGCCGGGCGCGTCGCGCATCTCTCACGATGAATTGCTCACCATGAAATGCGACATCTTGGTGCCGGCGGCGCTCGAGAACGTCATCACGTTGCACAACGCCGAAGCCATCAAAGCAAGGATCGTCGCCGAAGCTGCCAACGGTCCGACGACTCCGCACGCGGACGAAATTCTCGCGCGCCGTGGTATCACCGTGCTGCCGGATATTCTGGCGAATGCGGGCGGTGTCACCGTCAGCTACTTTGAGTGGGTGCAGAATCAGCAAGGTCTGGTTTGGGAGGCCGAAGAGGTCAGCGCGCGCCTCCAAAAAACGATGGTGCGTTCCTTCCATGAGATGGTCGACACGATGCGCAAACATCACGTTCCACCGCGCGCCGGCGCAATGATTCTTGCGGTGGGCCGCGTTGCGGAAGCTCTTCTGGTCCGCGGACTCTTCCCATAAGCAATGTGACACCGCACACACGAAATATTTTCTTGCGCTAACGAAACAAACGCGCGTACATTCGCAAGTGCCGGTACATCCCGTTCGCGGGGCGTACCGGCACTTTTCGCTTCACGGTCATTTCGGGCGGCCAGGCACGGGTTCTCGCGGAAGAAAAGTCTAACGGTTTGTCGAATTCTTCAAACAGTGGGGCAACAAGCAAGAAATCATGAACAATCACAACGGTCACAACAATCACGCCAACGCAACTCCTCCGATTCTGTTGAGCATCGCGGGATTTGATCCGAGCTGCGGCGCAGGAACCGTTGCCGACCTGAAAACGTTTGCAGCGCACGGCTGCTACGGAGTGGCGGCGATTACCTCTCTTACCGTTCAAAACACGCAAGTGGTGGAAGACGTGCAGAATACGCCGAGTGCGACGCTTCGCGCACAACTCGAAGTTCTGGCCAATGACTCCGACATTGCCGGGGTGAAAATCGGAATGCTAGGTAACCGCGGGAACGCCGCGGTGGTCGCGGAGTTTCTGGACGCGCACAAATTCGCGCATGTGGTGCATGATCCGGTGATGAAATCGTCCAGCGGCACGGAACTGCTCGACGCCGCGGGCATCAAGTACGTTACGACGGAACTCCTGAAGCGCTCCAGTGTGATCACGCCGAACATCCCTGAAGCTGAAATTCTGACGGGCATGACAATCAAGGACATCGCCGATATGGAGGCCGCGGCCCGCAAGATCGTGGAGATGGGGGCGCATGCCGTAATCGTCAAGGGCGGCCATATGGAGCGCGCCGTCGATGTACTGTTTGATGGCAACGAGGTGGTCGCGCTCGCAGGTGATCGCGTAAGAGAAGAAACTTTGCACGGCACGGGTTGCACGTTTGCCGCTGCCATCGCCGCGCAGCTTGCCTCAGGGCGCCCGTTGGTGGAAGCGGCGATGCTGGCGAAGGCCTACGTGACAAAAGCTATCGAGAAAAGTTACCCGACCGGCAAGGGCCGCTCGCCCCTCGATCATTTCTACCGCCAGAGGATCGAGCCGCCCGCGCGCGGCATCCACGAAGTGCCGCAGCACGGTTTGCATCCCGCAGCCGAACCAACCGCTCACTAGGGCGCTGCTGGTGGTTTAAGAGCATTGCTATTCCGCGCGGAGCGCGGTCAAAGGATCGACGCTGGCCGCGCGCTTGGCTGGCAGGTAACATGCCAGAGCAGCGACTCCGAGTAAGAGCAGAGAGGCGATCGCAGGTGGCAAAAGTTCGACACCGTGCACCTCACTCAAGAAGCTGACGAGCACGCGATTCAAGGCTGCGGCGAGTAACGATCCAAGCACGAGACCCGCGCACGCCAGCGTTAGTCCCCGCCTCAGGATCAACGAGAGTATTTCCATTTTTTCCGCGCCCAGAGCAATACGAACGCCGATTTCTCGCGTGCGCTGCGCCACTGCAAATGCCATAACGCCATAAACTCCCAGCGCGGCAAGCAGTAGACCGAAAATTCCGAAGCAACTCATTACACGCGCCCCAAGCCGTTCGCGCTCCAACGTTTGCGAATAATATTGATCCATATCCGACACCGCGTAGAGCGCAATTGTTGCGTCGATCCGCCGCACCGCCTGCTTGATTGCCGGCACAACCGCGGACGGATCGGCGCTTGTCCGGATCATCAGATAGACCGAATCGGCAGCAGCCGTGGAAGCCTGCTGCGAATACGGCAAGTACCACGTCTCAATGGGATCGCCCGGATCACCCACATCGCGAACGTTCCCCACAATTCCCACGACGGTGATCCAAGGCCTGTTCCCGCGGGCGATGCGCAGGCGCTTTCCCAGCGCATCCTGGTCCGGCCAAAATCGCTGGGCCATTTGTTGGCTCACAATCGCTACTGGTTCGCTGGATTCGCTGTCCAATTCCGTGAAGTCTCTTCCCCGCAAAAGGGGAATGCCCATCGCGCGAAACAATCCGGGGCTGATCAGCCGATGATTGACATCAAAGGTGTTGCCAACATCTCCGGCCGCAATACCGTCCACCAGAATCGGCATGCTCCACGTGCCGCCACCCAGCGGATTAACGGTAGTGGCCCCGGCCACGTCGACTCCGGGAGTGCCCCTCAGCTCATCCAGGACGCGTTGCAATAGGACGCTCCGCCGTAGCCCCGGCGTATAATTCGTTTGCGACGGCGTGAACTTCATAGTCAGCAATCGACTTGATTCAAATCCTAGTTCCCGATGCTGCAGCCTGCGAAAATTCTGAGTCATTAAGCCGGTTCCCGCGACCAGCACCAACGCCAGCGCCATTTCCGCGATTACGAACGCGCTCAACAAACGGTTGGTTCCGCGGCCGTGGCCCGCTCCAGATCGGCCGCCTTCTTTCAACATCTCTGGTGATACGCTCCCCCCTTGTGTCAACGTTGGAACCACGGCCGCAACCGCGCCAGCCAGCAACGACACCAGCAGCGCGAAACACAGTACGCGGACGTCCAACTGAGAGGCGCTCATTCCGAGTTGCGTGCCGATATTGGATGGCAGCAATGTGTCGGCATAGCGATTCAACCAGGTCGCAAACAAAAGTCCGCAGGCGCATCCAAGAATTGCCAGCACCATGCTCTCCGTCAGCAGCTGTTGGAACTGACGCTTCCGACTCGCTCCCAGCGCCGCGCGAATCGCGAATTCCCTGGCTCGAACCACGGATCGAGCCAGCAGCAAATTTGAGACGTTGATGCAAGCAAGGAGCAACAAAAATCCCACGATGCAAAGCAGCGCCAGCATCGTGCTGTCCTGGTTGTCGGTCAAATTTTCCCGCAATGTAATGGACGTCATAGCATACGCAGGCAATGTCTCCGGATATCTTTCCTTGATACGCGCGGTAACCTCGCCGAGTGACTGCCGCGCCTGTTGCATAGTTATTCCGGGCTTGACGTGCGCGAACACGGCGAAATCGCGCGCGCGTTCGGCGGCAACGACCGCAAACGGTATCCAGACCTCCGCGTCGTAGGGAAAGTTAAATCCTCGCGGCATCACGCCCACGATCCGGAAAGGGCGATTGTCAATTCGCACCGAGGTCCCCAAAATCGAAGTGACTGAGCCGAAGTATCGCTGCCACAGTCCGAAGCTGATCAGCGCGACGCCGCTGTTCGTGCCTTGTTTCTCTTCGTCGGAACTAAAATCGCGGCCAAGGAAGGGTTGCACCTTCAGGGTGGATGCCCAGCCCTCCGACCGGTAGACAACGGCGATGCGCTGCGGTTCGTCGCCACCCGTCAAAGTCAGATCCTCGCCTCGTAACGCGACCATGGCGTCGAAAACATGATTCGCTTCGCGGAGCGTGGTCACGTTCTGGCTGTGCATACCGAACGTTTGCAGATGCCCGTCGGGGCCGCGCATCGAGTCCAGCAAGCGCAACGTGCGGTCAGGGTCAAATAGCGGCAGCGGCCGGAAAAACGCCGTGTTCACCAGGCTGAAGATTGCCGTGTTGCCGCCGATCCCAAGCGCCAGGGTGAGCACCACAACGGCAGCGAATGCGGGCGCCTTGCTCAACACGCGAACGGAATAGCGGAGATCTTGCCAGATAGAGTGCATGAAAGTACCTCCGGGCGTGCGCCAGGGTTGCCCCAATGCTGATCCTATTCAGGACTAGACGCGTGGGGGGCGTTTCCGTTTCGGAGGTACGGCAGCGAGGTGGGTCAGCGGTTCCAAACGATGCGCCCGGCAACCACGGTAGCCATGGGCGCACCCTTGAACGCACGCTGATCAAACGGTGAGTTGCGCGATTTGCTCGGCGAATCCTTCACATCATAAGTCCAAGCGTGATCCGTGGAAAAAATGGTGACGTCAGCAGGCGCACCCGCTGCGAGTGTGCGCTCCATCCCCAAAACGCGAGCAGGCCCCGTCGTAAACAATTCCACCATGCGCATCAGTGAGATTCGCCCGCGTTGCACGAGCTGTTCGAGCGACAATGCAATCGCCGTTTCAAATCCCAGAATCCCGAATGGTGCGCGATCAAACTCCACATCCTTCAGCGCTGGCTCGTGCGGTGCGTGGTCGGTCGCAATCGCATCCACGGTTCCATCGGCCAATCCCGCGAGCAATGCGTCGCGATCTTCTCGCGCCGCCAGCGGTGGGTTCATCTTGAAGCGGGAATCGTACTGCACGTCCTCGTCAATCAGCGTGAAATGATGCGGCGTCACTTCGCAACTCACGTGCAGGCCGCGCGATTTCGCCCAGCGCACTTGATCGAGCGAGCCACGTGTCGATAGGTGCGCGATATGCAATCGCGCTCCGGTCAATTCAGCAAGCTGCACATCGCGCGCCACGCATACCGACTCCGCCGCCGCCGGCATTCCCGCAAGCCCGAGCCGCGTCGATGTAACGCCCTCGCGCATAACCGCACCCGCCGCGAGCGAGACATCTTCCGCGTGCTCAATGACTGGAATATCCAGCGACTTGCAATAGTCCATCACCTGACGCGCGAGCTTCGCGGTTGCGATTGGCTTTCCGTCATCGCTAACGGCCACGATTCCCGCCTGCTTCATCGCCGCAATCTCGGCGATCGCCTCGCCCTTGCTGCCCACGGATGCAGCGCCAATTGGCCAAACGCGTACGCTGGCGCCCGCCTTTGCGCGGTCCATAATGAATCGCGTTACGCTCGCGTTGTCATTCACCGGCTTTGTATTTGGCATGCAGCACACCGCGGTGAAGCCGCCCCGCGCCGCCGAGCGCGTCCCTGTTTCGATCGTCTCTGAATTTTCCTGCCCAGGCTCGCGAAGATGCACGTGCATATCGATGAAACCAGGCGCAACGATCAATCCTGCAGCGTCAAAGATTTCCGCGTTCTTCGCCCTCTCGGAAAGTTTTCCGGCTTCCTCGACTTCCGCGATGCGGTCACCGTCGAGCAGCACATCCATTGCTGCGTCCGTTTTCGTCGCCGGATTCAAGACGCGGCCATTTTTAATGAGAAGCATGCGAGGAATCCTTTACGTCCTTTCGATCGGTTGCATCTTTTTGATCGGTGGATCGCCGGTTCCGGGGCGGGGATGCTTCGGTGGCTTGCTGGCCGTCGTCCTCAGAGCCCCCGGCGGCTAAGAGAAACAGCAGCGCCATGCGCACGGCGATGCCATTGGTGACCTGCTCCAATACGCAAGATTGTGGGCTATCGGCAACCTCTGGCGTAATCTCAATGCCGCGATTCAGCGGGCCCGGATGCAGCACGATCGCATCGGCCTTCGCGTGACGCATGCGTTCCGCGCTCAATTGGTACAGCAAGATATAGTCGTTCAACGAAAGCGCCGGTTCGTGCAGCCGCTCGTTCTGAACTCGCAGCGCAAGCACCACGTCCGCATCCTCCAGTGCCTCTTCGATCCGGAAAACGCGCCGTACTTGCGTTCCGCTTGCTCCGATTTCCTCCAACTCTTTGGGCACCCACATCGCCGGCCCGCACAGAGTGAACCTGCATCCAAATTTCCCTAGCAGATGAATGTTCGACCGCGCCACGCGGCTATGCTTGATGTCGCCCAGAATCGTCACGTTGAGATTCTCGATGGTGCTTTTGCGGTCGCGAATCGTCAGCGCGTCCAGCAATCCCTGCGAAGGGTGCTCGTGCGTTCCGTCCCCCGCATTGATCACTGGAATTTCCAGGTGCCGGGCCACAAATTCCGGCGCGCCCGAAGCGGCATGCCGCATTACCAGGCAATCGGGCTTCATCGCGTCCAGCGTGTGCACCGTATCCAGCAGCGACTCGCCTTTTTTCAGGCTCGACGCCTCCGCCTGCAAATTCATGGTGTCCGCGCCCAGCCGTGACGCTGCCGTCCCGAAACTGATGCGCGTGCGCGTGGAAGTCTCGAAAAACGCCAGTGCCACCGTCTTACCGCGCAGCACCGCCAGCTTTTTCAAGGGATGCCGCTGAATTTCCTGGAAGGATTTACTCTGATCGAGAAGAAATGTCAGTTCGTCCGCGTTGAGCGGTTCCAGCGCCAGTAGGTCACGAAAACGGTGTGTCACATTTTCACTCGTTGCCCGAACCCTCTGCTCCTACACCGCACGTTATTCTACACGGTCGACCAACACGACGCGCTCTTCATTGTCGATTTCACGCAGCCGTACCTCAATAATTTCCGTTGGGCTCGTCTGTACCACGCGCCCGGTAAACTGCGCCTCGATCGGCATCTCGCGATGCCCCCGGTCGATGAGTACGCACAGCGAAACGCGCTTCGGCCGCCCCAAATCAAACAACCCATTCATGGCCGCGCGAATCGTCCGCCCGGTATAAAGCACGTCGTCCACCAGCACCAGGTTCATGTTGTCCACACCGAACGAAATATCCGACGACTGCAGCACCGCATGCGAAGCCACCTTCGAGAGATCGTCGCGATACAGCGTAATGTCCAGCGTCCCCACCGGCACGTCCACGCCGTCGATCCCGCGCATCGCCTGCGCGATTCGCTGCGCCAAGGGCACGCCGCGCCGGCGAATCCCGATCATCGCCAGGTGCTTGGTCCCGCCGCTCTTCTCCACAATCTCGTGCGCCAACCGCTGCAAAGTGCGGTCAATCTCCGACGCCGACATCAACTGTGCCTTCTCTACGATGCGCATGTCCGCGTAATCCTAGCACAAGCTGGCGCAACTCTCGGAGACGACCCCTGATCGACGGCCTAACTAGGCCCGCGACTCCGTCATGAAATGCGGCGGCTAGCTGCCGCCGACTCAACAGAGCTCCACGCTCCCGCCAAACCCTACTCAACTATGCTCCTTCGCCTCGCGTGGTAAACTTCCGCGCCAGAAAAAACCTAGAGGATCACATGCCCAATCGGGATCAACCGCAACGCCAGTCGCAAAATCCCAAACAATCTCCCATCTCACTCCTGATAAAAACTCCATGGTTTGCCCTATTATTCCTGGCGATCGGCGCGATTTCCCCTGCCGCCGCCCAAACCCCAAAATCCCCGCAGCGCCCCAAGCTGGTCGTCCTCCTCGTCGTCGACCAGATGCGCGGCGACTACGTCGACAAGTTCCGCGGCCAATGGACCGGCGGCCTCAAGCGACTGGTTGAGGAAGGCGCGTGGTTTCGCGACGCCGCCTACCCTTACGCCACTACGGAAACCTGTGTAGGCCACGCCACGATTTCCACCGGCGCTTTCCCTGCCACGCACGGGATGATCGCCAACGGATGGTGGGACCGCGAAACGCAGAAAATGGTGACCTGTACCGCCGATCCCAACGCTAAGAATTCCGGTTATGCCGGCGCCACCGCAAAAGGTGGCGATACTGCCTGGCGCATGCTGCTACCGTCGTTCGCGGAAGAGCTGAAATTCCAAACCGGCGGCGCCACCCGAGTGGTTACCTTCTCTCTGAAAGCTCGCGCCGCGATCACTATGGCCGGCCACAAAGCCGACGCCGCCACGTGGTTCGACAACGGCGGATGGATGACCTCCACCGCCTACGGCACCATGCCGTTCATCGAGGATTACGTGAAGGCGCGTCCAGTCAAGGCCGACTACGGCAAGACGTGGAATCTGTCTCTGCCGGAAAGCGCCTACTGGTACGACGAGAAAGCTACTGGCGCCGGTCCTCCCACAGGCTGGGGGCCAGCCTTTCCCCATTCGCTGCGAGGAAAAGACGGCGCTGCCGAACCCGACGCCGAGTTTTACGAGCAATGGGCAAGCAGCCCCTTCGCGGATACCTATCTCACGCGGCTAGCGGAAACCGCCGTCGATCAGCTCGGCTTGGGTAAAAGTGGCGCGACAGATTTCCTCGGCGTCGGCTATTCCTCGGTCGATTATGTCGGCCACCAATTCGGCCCGCGCAGCCGCGAAATCCAAGACATCCTGATCACGCTCGACAAGGATCTCGGCGAGTTGTTCGCGCACCTCGATAAAAAAGTCGGCCGGGGAAATTACGTCGTTGCCTTCAGCGCCGACCACGGCGTCGTACCGATTCCGGAGGACATGGCCAAGACCGGGGCCGATGCCGGAATTCTGCACGTCTCGGAATTGCAAGAAAAGATCGAGAAGTCGCTCGAGCCATTCAATTTTCCCAAGCCAGCCGTCGCTCGCATAGTGAACAGCGACCTTTATTTCGCTCCAGGTGTCTATGACCGCGTGAAGGACGCGGGCGATGCCATGCAGGCCATATCCGATGCTGCTTTATCGCAGCCCGGGGTAGCCACAGTTTATTGGTCGGAAGAGGTTCAAGGCCGCCCCGCGACGCAAAATCCCATTCGCTCGGCCATCGCCAACAGCTATTTCCAGGGACGCAGCGGCGACCTCTTCATCGTTCCGAAGCCATACTGGTTGGTGGATGGCACGCTCGCCGGAAAGATGCGCACCTACGGCACAGGCCACGGCACACCGTATAACTACGACCAGCACGTGCCCATTCTCCTGATGGGTTACGGCATCCATTCCGGCGACTACTACCGCGAAGTCACCCCCGCAGACATCGCCCCGACGCTCGCCACGCTCTGCGGCATCACTCTCGTCCCGCGCGATGGTCACATACTCACCGAAGCGCTAGCAGAACCCGCTGCGCATCCAAACCGAGCAACCCCGCAATCTCAATAACCACCACCCGCGGCATGCAGGCGCTGGGCTTTAGCCCGGCGTAACGAAGAGCACTGCGGCCAACACTCACAAGCTCTTCTTCGCGAGCTTGTAGGGCGGCGAGTCTATCTCGCTAACCCGAGCGTTAGTTGTATCGTAAATTCAGAAAGCAGGCGACATGAACTCTCCAAACCAGACCCAAGAACCAATCGGATCTTTTGTGGCGAATCCCGGAGTCCGCATCGGCCACGTCCATCTCAAAGTCGCTAATCTGGAACGTGCTCTTCGCTTTTATTCTGGGGTGCTGGGCCTCCAGATCATGCAGCGCATGGGTGACTCCGCGGCGTTTCTCTCCGCAGGCGGGTATCACCATCACATTGGCCTGAACACGTGGGAAAGTCTGGGTGGAAATCCTCCGCCGCCCGGCGCGACCGGCCTCTATCATTCAGCCATCGTCTACCCCACCCGCCCCGCCCTGGCCGAAGCTCTGCACAGAGTATTGTCTGCGCGCATTCCGCTCGAAGGTGCAGCCGACCACGGTGTAAGTGAAGCAATCTATCTACGTGATCCCGACGACAACGGCGTCGAGCTCTATTGGGATAGGCCACGCGATTCCTGGCCGCGGGATGGTAAGGGCAACTTGGCGATGTACACTCGCCGATTAGACTTGGACAGCCTGCTGAGTGAACATGTCTCGGTTCCTTCAACAGGCCCACTCGACCTGTAGCAAGATTCTCCGGTCATGTTACGCAAGCCTTGATACCAAAAATATCTCCAGCCGAGGTCGCGAGGGCGGGTCGTTAGCTGCCGCGTCGTTCTCCAACTTCCTGCTTCGCTACGGCATCTTCGCGTGATACCCTCTCCCGCGCAGTGACTACCGCAGCTGCCGTCGACCTGAGCGTGCAAGTAGGCGCCTTGTGCCTGCGTAACCCCATCCTTGCGGCCAGCGGCACGTTCGGCTACGGCATCGAGTTCGCCCACCTCGTCGATCTGAATCTTCTCGGCGGCATCGTCGTCAAGGGCCTCTCCCGGGAGCCCATCGAAGGTGCTCCCTCACCCCGCATTGTCGAAACGCCTTCCGGAATGTTGAACGCCATTGGACTACAAAACGTCGGTGTCCGGGCCTTCGTCGCGGAAAAACTTCCGGTACTAAGAAAATACGTGGTCCCGGTACTCGCCAACGTCTTCGGATACACCTTAGAAGACTATGTTGAGGTCATCCGAACCCTTGAGGATAACCAGGGTCTAGCTGGGTACGAGCTCAACATCTCCTGCCCTAACGTCAAGAAGGGAGGCATGCAGTTCGGGTGCGACCCCGGCATGGTGTCCGAGGTCGTGAGTGCCGCCCGCAAGGCCGCCGTAAGGCGCCCTTTATGGGTCAAGCTCTCGCCTCTCGTTACAGACATTAGACTTACGGCTCGTGCAGCAGCCGAAGCAGGGGCCGACGCCCTTACGGTGGCAAATACTTACCCCGCGATGGCCATCGATTTTCGCACGGGCAGGTCCCGGCTAGGGAACGCGACCGGGGGCCTGTCGGGCCCTGCCATTAAGCCCATCACCCTCAAGCTGGTATGGGACGTTAGACAGGCTGTGGAAATCCCTGTAATTGCGCTCGGTGGCGTGGAGAAGGTGGAGGACGTGCTTGACTACCTCTGTGTGGGGGCGTCGGCGGTCCAGGTTGGTACCGCCAGCTTCGCCGACCCGACGGTGACCCGGCGCATGATCGACGGTCTTGAAGAGGCAGTTTACAAAGCTAAAGCATGTACTATCAGAGAGATAGTGGCCTATTTTCATACAGAAATCGATTGACAGACCGAGGTATTCTTGCTACACTTTTTTGGATGTTCGTAGCATAAAGAACACACTATGAGACGACCACTCTTCTTTCTCTGGGCTGCAATCCGTTGGGTGCCACTGATGTTCCTCATCGCCCCGGCGATGGAGGCCCCCTTGGTGGCCCACCTGAGCGATCCTCCCAAGCCAATCAAGAGCTGGGTCGGCAACGCCAGCTGGTATGGGCCGGAATTCAATGGGAAAAAGACTGCCGACGGGGAGCGTTTCGACTCCGAGTCTCTGACCGCCGCTCACCCCAACCTCCCGTTCGGCTCCTTGCTGCGCGTCGTGAATCCCCGCAATGGAAAGTTTGAAGTGGTACGAATTAATGACCGCGGTCCCTATCAGGAAGGGCGCGAAATTGATGTATCCTATCGTGTCGCCCGGAAGATTGGTTTGATTCACTCGGGCGTCAGCCAGGTCCGGCTCGAATTGATGCAGCTCCCCGAGCGGCGCTAACGCCGCCGCGGTCGGTGAGCGTCAGGTTTCGCGAAGTCGGCGGCAACGATAACATTGACCTTCGACACCCATCCGCGAAGCAGCCTGATCGTCGCGCTCGATTTTGATTCGCTGAATTCCGCCGTTAAGTTTGCCAAGCAGGTTGCCGACCTGGTCGGGATGTTCAAGATCGGCAGCCAACTCTTCACTGCGGCAGGTCCAGCTGCGGTCCGTGAGGTTTCGGCGCTGGGTCCCGGCATCTTTCTCGATCTGAAATTCCACGACATTCCGAACACCGTTGCTGGCGCCGTGCTTTCAACCGCCGCGATGTCCGGTGTGCAGCTTGTGAACGTACACGCCCTCGGCGGCCACGCGATGCTTCACGCGGCAGTGCAAGCCATTAGCGCTGGCCAACCCATGGGCGCGGACCGTCCGCGATTGCTCGCCGTCACAGTCCTGACTAGCATGGATCAGAAAACGATGCGCGAAGTCGGAATCGGTGGACCGCCGCAAACCCGCGTAGTGAAACTCGCGAAGCTGGCGAAGACCGCCGGAGTGGACGGCGTAGTTGCTTCGGTGCAGGAAGCCCGCGCCATACGAAAAGCCTGCGGCCGCGATTTTCTGATCGTAACTCCCGGCGTTCGCCCGAAAGAGAAAGATGCCGCAACTGCAACGAAGACCGACGATCAGGCCCGCACCGCGACTCCCACCGAAGCCATCAAAGCCGGTGCCGATTTCCTGGTCGTAGGCCGCCCCATCACCGCCGCCTCAGACCCCCGCGCCGCCACGCAAGCCATCGTCGACGAAATCGCCGCCGCGAAATAATTTACTCGCAAGAAGCTAGGTTTCGCACGCCCCGCCAGTCTTCGGTTTTGCTCTCTGCAAACCGTCGATCGCGGCGTTGAGCTCTTGCACCAGTCTGGCAACGAGATTCGCTGCAGATTGGCGGCGCGCTAGCCGGACGCCTTGTCCTGCCCACAACGAGAGAAATTCAGCTCGACCGCGCTTGGCGGCTTCGGAACGCAAAGGGCGGGTCAGAGCGTTCTGGAGGGGAAACGGCAGAATCGCGTCACCGCTTTTGTTTGATTCCACTTCCGTCATAAAGCGGTTCACGATGCCTCGTGCGGGACGGCCGGAGAAGGCGCGCGTAATCCGCGTTTGGTCTTCGTGAGCGTGCCGTATCGCTTCCTTGTATGCGTTCGGAACTCCGGCTTCGTCGCAGGTTAGGAACGCGGTCCCCAGTTGCACCGCGCTCGCGCCAAGAGCCAGCGCCGCGGCAATGCCGCGGCCATCCATGATGCCTCCGGAAGCAATCACCGGAACGCGAACCGCGTCCACCACCTGCGGAACCAGAGAAATGGTTCCCACCGTCGCGGCACCGAAGTCTCCGCTGAACGTTCCGCGGTGGCCACCCGCCTCACTCCCTTGCGTTACCACCGCCTCGAATCCCGCACCTTCGATCGCAATCGCTTCGTCGACCGTTGTCGCGGTACCCACCAAAATCATCTGGCGGCGTTTGATCGCCTCCATCGCATCTACCGGCGGAATCCCGAACGTGAAACTGAATACCGAGGCATCCGTCTGCAAGCCCGCTTCCAGTTGTTCGGCGAAAGGAAGAGCTTTCGATGTCGATAGCGAGGGAGCTGGCAAACCAAGTTCCGCAAAATAGGGAGCCACTCGTTGCAGCGCGGCGGAAGAGTCCGTGGCTAAGTCCGCTGGCGGCAACGGGGCAAACAGGTTGATTCCGAACGGTTTCGCGGTTCGCGCGCGAACGGCACTTCCAACTTCCACAATCTGTTCTGGCGTGAGGTACGCCGCACCGATAAATCCGAGGCCGCCGGCGTTCGAAACCGCCGCGACAAGTTCCGGAGTGTCCCCGCCGCCCGCCATGGGCGCCTGGAATATGGGATGTTCGATCTGCAACCGCTGTAAGAAGTCCGCTTGGCTGGGCATTTCCGAACCTCCTTCGCGTCCTATCGCTTCGAGGTGTCTACATCCTCTAGGATGTGGGCTGCAGGGATGTGGTTAAATAACGTGCGCTTTGGTTTGGTTGCTGCGCGTTCGTATTGAATTGGAAATTTCTGTCGCCGTACCATCGAGAGCGTCACCTCCCTGAATTCATGAGTGCCACCTCCAAGAGCATCATCGTCGGAACCGCTGGGCACATCGATCACGGCAAGTCAGCGCTCGTTGAAGCGCTAACCGGCACGCATCCCGACCGTTTGGAAGAGGAGAAGCGGCGCGGGATCACCATCGATCTCGGGTTCGCGTTTCTTGAGGAAGACGGCGTGCGATTTGGATTTGTGGATGTGCCGGGTCACGAGCGATTCGTGAGCAACATGCTGGCTGGAGCTGCTGGCTTGGATATAGTGCTGCTGGTGATTGCCGCGGACGAATCGATCAAGCCGCAGACGCGCGAGCATTTCGATATTTGTCGGCTGCTGGGAGTTCAACGAGGCATCGTGGCGTTGACCAAGAGCGATCTGGTCGATGCGGACACCGCGGGATTGGTGCGGCTGGAAGTCGAGGATTATCTGCGCGGCACGTTTCTGGAAAATGCCCCGATTGTTCGGGTCAGCGCGAAGACCAGAAGCGGGTTGCCTGAGCTGAAAAAGGAATTGCATCGCGTGGCGACACAGGTTCGAGGCAAGGACGCGGCGCATCATTTCCGTTTGCCGATCGATCGCGCGTTTGCGATCAAGGGGTTTGGTTCCGTGGTTACCGGGACACTGATTTCCGGGGGCGTCGGCGCGGCCGACGAAGTGGAGCTCCTGCCGGAACGCAAGCTCCTGCGCGTGCGCGGCGTACAGTCGGGCGGGAAGGCCGTTCAGCGCGCGCTGGCCGGTCAACGCACGGCCGTGAATCTAGCCGGGATCGAGCACACTGCGCTAAAGCGCGGTATGACATTGGCCGCGCCTGGCAAATTCCGTGCCACGCGCAGGATCGACACGCGGCTTGCCTTGTTGCCATCTGCGCCAAAGTTGAAGCAGCGCGGCAAAGTTCATTTTCATGCGGGGACGTCGGAGACGATGGCGGAGGTTTTCCTCTTTGGCAAGAGCGAACTAGCGCCAGGGCAAAGTGCCCTAGCGCAATTGCGCCTGCAAGACGAGCTGCTGATTCTACCCGGCGACCGCTTCATCGTACGTCAGTTCTCGCCCGTGACCACCATTGGCGGCGGCGTGGTGCTGGACGCGCTCGCCCGGCGGCCGCTGCTGCGCGATACCGGGCGCGTCGCGTTTCTCGAAACGCTGGAGCGCGGCGACAGAATCGAGATCCTGGCAGCAATGGCGGAACGCGCCCTTGGCGGCATTGCTTTCGGAGACATCGCGGCGCGCACCGGATGGCTTGACGCCGAGATTCGCGACGTCGCACAAAAGCTAACCGCATCGGGGCGCGCCAGGAGTGTGGCAGAACCGCCGATCCTCGTTCCGGCAAAAGCGTTTGAAGAAGTTCGACAAAAAATCGGGATGCGCGTGGAAAGATTTCACAAAGAAAACCCGCTGCTGCCGGGAATTTCGCGCGAAGACTTGCGATCCAACCTGGGTCGCCGTGTGCGCGCGGAAACCTTCCGCACAGTGCTCGAGGAATTAGTCGCGCAGAAAAGGCTCGAAGTGCAAGGCGAAATCGTGAAACGCGCCGGTTCGACGGTCACCCTGGAGCCGGAAGAGGCGCGGGCAAAGGAGCAGATCGAAGCTGCCTTCGCCGGCGCGGGCCTCACGGTTCCCGCCGTGAAAGAAGTCTTGGGCAAGCTGCCGGTGGAAACCAAGCGCGCCGAACGGATTCTGCAAATGTTGCTGCGTGACAAAAATCTGGTGCGTATCACTCCGGAACTGATTTTTCATCGCGACGCCCTGGCCCATTTGAAGGAGCGGCTTTCCGCGTATAAGAAGACGAAGGGTGATCGCATCTCCGTACCCGTTTTCAAGGAGCTTACGGGGATCACCCGCAAATACGCCATCCCCTTGCTGGAGTACCTGGATCGCGAACGCGTAACGCGCAGGGCGGGCGATGAGCGTGTTATCCTATAGGCTATCCGCATGTGCACCGACAGGCTTGCCGTGCGGGGCGTCCTGCGCTAGGGTGGAAACATAGCGAGTCGTCAGCAGGGTGCGTGGAGGCAGTTCATGGGTGAATTTAGCGTATTTCATTGGCTGATCGTTCTGGCCATTGTTCTGATTTTGTTTGGCGGACGCAAAATCCCCGAGGTAATGAAGGGTTTGGGCGAAGGCATTCGCAATTTCAAGGAAGGCATGTCCGGAGCGTCACACACGCCACCGCCGCCTCCTACGGCGCAGGCCCCTCCTCCCGTCGAACGGCCGTCAGAAGAGAAGAAGGCGTAGAGCCACCGCGAGTAGGCAGTCGACCATTGACAGTCGGTAAGGCGCCCCCTGCGGAGCGCCTTTTTTGTTTGAGGTTCCCAAAGATTGGTCTGTGTTTCCCTTGCTCCTGAACTCGGCGTAGCGCATCCCACCGCGGGAGTCAGCCGCTTTTGAATGCGGATGTCAAAGTGAGGGATTAGTGTAAGAAGAATGCCTGTAAGTAATTGATTCTAAAAGGTCAGATCACCACGCCGTAGTTTCTGGGTAACATCAAGTAACCTAGTTAGGCTGTCGAGCGTCTATATGGGTAATACCACTTCGAGGACACACCCCGGGAAGCAGTTAAGGCCAAAACCTTAGCTGCTTCTCTTCTTTTTGGCCCTGTTTTGGACCTCCCACCTTCGCCGCCCTGAGCTCATTGCCGAGTCGTCGCGCATAATTTGTTTAACATCAATAAGTTAGAGGGCCATGAAGTCGAACTGTGCCCACTGACGGTGCGAGGTCGGTTTGACCTTGGTCCAGTGACATCCTCAGTCTTCGGACCAGCCCAGTTCCGAAAGGCTGTGACACAGGCGAGCCAGAGGAAGACCGACTACGTTGAAGTAGCAGCCTTCGATGCGGGGAATGTAGCGGCCGGCACGACCTTGGATCGCGTAGGCGCCGGCTTTGTCAGAGGGTTCTTCGGTCGAGAGATAGTGGGTGAGTTCTTCCTGGGAGAGCGGGGCGACGTGCACGTGGGTGGTTTCGACGAATCTGCGGCGATCGGCGTCGGGCAGGCGGATAACGGTGACGCCGGTTACGACCGAATGGACGTGTCCAGCGAGCCGCGTCAGCATGTGGCGGGCGTCGTCGGTGGTCCGGGGCTTCCCGAGGATTTCGCCGTCGATGAGGACGGCGGTGTCTGCGGCGATGACGATCGCGGGGCCGACCGCGCGGGCGGCGACAAGTTCGGCTTTGGCGTCCGCAAGTCGCTGAACCAGATCTTGGGCAGACTCGCCGGGAATGAGGGTTTCATCGACGGCGGAGGAGAGGACGGTAAAGGTGAAGCCGGCATCGCGGAGGATTTCAGCACGTCGCGGTGAGGCGGAAGCGAGGATCAGTTTGGTGGAGGGCACGACGCGGCCAGAATACTACACGCGCGACTCGGAAACAGCCTGTGCTTGCGGCAGATACAACACCGGACGACCCAGCGGCGGTGGCGTGGCAGCTAAATGACTACGGATTCTTGGTATTCGCCGAAGGTGCGGCGTAGGGTGTCGGAGATTTCGCCTACAGTCGCGTGGGATTCCACAGCGGTCAGGATGGCGGGGAGGAGATTCTCGGTCGTGGTGGCTCGGCGGCTTAGTTCGGCCAGGGCGGCACTTACGCGCGACGCATCGCGCCTGGCTCGGAGGGATTGCAGGCGGGCGATCTGAGTGCGTTCGATTTGGGGATCGATGCGGAGAGTTGGAATCGCGCGCTCCTCTTCGGCTACAAATTCGTTTACGCCCACCACGATTTGGTCTCGGCGCTCAACTGCGCGCTGGTATTCGTAGGCGGCCTTCTGGATTTCGCCTTGGACGAAGCCGGATTCGATGGCTTTCAGCATGCCGCCGGTGGCGTCGATTTTCTTGATGTAGGCCAGTGCGCCCTTCTCGATTTCGTTGGTTAGGGACTCGATGGCGTAAGAGCCTGCCACTGGGTCGATCGTACTGGCTACGCCAGTTTCGTGGGCAATGATTTGCTGTGTTCTTAAGGCGATTAGCGCGGCGTCCTCCGTTGGAAGAGCCAAGGCTTCGTCCATCGAATTGGTGTGCAGGGACTGACATCCGCCTAATACCGCGGCTAGTGCTTGAATCGCAACGCGGACAATGTTGTTTTCAGGTTGTTGGGCCGTGAGCGACGAGCCGGCGGTTTGCGCGTGGAAGCGAAGGAGCAATGAGCGCGGGTCGCGGGCGTTGAAGCGCTCTTGCATGATGCAGGTCCAGAGGCGTCGTGCGGCTCGGTACTTGGCAATTTCTTCGAGCAGGTCGCTGTGCGCATTGAAGAAGAAGGAGAGTTGCGGGGCGAATTCGTCGACGCTCAGGCTGGCGTCGATGGCCGCCTGGACGTAAGCGATGGCGTTGGCCAAGGTAAATGCGACTTCCTGGATCGCGGTCGAACCGGCTTCGCGAATATGGTAGCCGGAGATCGAGATGGTGTTCCATTTGGGGAGTTCGGTGCGACACCACGCGAAGACGTCGGTGACGATGCGCATCGCGGGACGCACGGGATAGATATAAGTGCCGCGGGCGATGTACTCCTTCAGGATGTCGTTCTGTACCGTGCCGGAGAGTTTTGCAAGGTTGGCGCCTTGTTTTTTCGCCACTGCTACGTAGAGGCAAAGCAGGATTGCGGCGGTGGAATTGATGGTCATCGACGTGGAGACTTTTTCGAGCGGGATGCCGTCGAACAGCGTTTCCATGTCTTCCAGCGAGTCAATGGCCACGCCGACCTTTCCCACTTCGCCTAGCGCCAACGGGTGATCGGAATCCATGCCGATCTGAGTGGGGAGATCGAAGGCGACGGAGAGGCCGCTCTGGCCTTTGCTGAGGAGATAACGGTAACGCTGGTTGGATTCTGCGGCGGATCCGAAGCCGGCGTACTGACGCATGGTCCAGAGGCGCCCGCGATACATCGAAGGGTAGATGCCGCGCGTGTACGGGGGCTCGCCGGGAAAACCCAGGGCCTCTTCGGGATTCCAGCTGTCGAGATTTTGTTCCGTATAGAGTCGGTCAATGGGCAGGCCGGAGAGCGTGGTGAATTGGGCCTTTCGCTCTTTGGAAGATGTGTCCGGGATTCTTGTTTCTGCCATGGTTATAACTTTCGAGCGCGGCGAAACGATGTCAAGGCGAAAAAGATGAATAGCGCGGCGACACCTAGCGGAATTGCCATCAGCCAATGGGCGACATCGCGTGTGGTCCAGGCGCGGAATGTGGCGTTCAGCCAGGCGAACGCCAGGATGGCGAAGAGTGCGCCGGTTACTTCGTAGAAAAGTTGTTTGAGGGTGCGCCAGAGGCGGCGGAAACCTTGCTGCGGCGGGGCTTCGGCGGTGCGGACGGATGTGGCCACGTGGACAGTTTAGCGCACAATCGGCGACACGTTACTGTAAGGGCGCAGCACTGCTGCGCCCCAGCTTGCCCGAGCTTCCGCTGTGGTGTCGTCGCTACCTGAACGAAAGGGCTGTGAACACTTTGGAGACAACGGTCGCAAGGTCTCTTGTATCCAACTTAGCGTAAGCCTAAAATGGCCGTGAGGTTAGGGGAGACCAACCTTGCAACTCGACGACAACCTGAAGAACCTGCTGCGTGAATTGGGTCACGCAATCAACGACACTGTGTCGGAGTCCGAGCGCATCACGGGCGCAATCGCCGGGGTGCGCGCGCATGGCTACGATATTGTGTTGAAGCTGGACGCGACCATCGGGCTGGCCAAGCGCGACGGATCGGCCGGCGAGACCACGGCGCTGACCACGCAAGACAAGCGCTTTCTCGAGTCGCTGCGCATTCAGGTGGATCAGGAATCGTTCGAGCAGGACCAGGATCGCAAGCCGGTAGCGCGGTTGACAATGACGCCGCAGGATGTTCGCTTTCTGAAATCACTGCGAATTGCAACGGACGATATCGAATGAAAGTGTTTCGACGAGTCGCGAGCTTGAGTTTGCCGGCGGTGGCGCTGGCGGCGTTGTGGTGTTCGCCTGCGGCTGCACAGGACCCTGGTATCATCACGCCCATCATTGTAGACACCGCGGTGCCGATCATCGTGAACGCCGTGAAGCCGAAGCCGATTCCGGCGGGCTTGGCGAAGTTCGACGGCTTTGTGATGAACGCGAACATCGCCCAAATTACCGTGCGCGCCAAGGGCAACGATCAGACCATTCAGACCTTCACGCTTTCCCAGGAAGCCGCGACCAAGATGCAGCAGACGATTGACAAGGGCGGATTCCAGTACGGCGATAAGGTCAGTGTGCTGTACGATATGAGTTCGTTTAAGGCCCTCAAGATAAAAGGTAAGCCGTCGAAGTCGTTGTAAGGGCCTTCGTAAAGTCACGGGAGCTTTTGTGCTCCGCCTGCCCGCGGTTGCCGGCCGCTTTTATCCCTCCAATCCAGCGGAACTGACCGCAATTATTGGTCGCTTCACGAAAACACAATCCAACGTGGAAAAAGTTGCGGTAAAGGCTTGTTTACTGCCACACGCGGGTTACGTGTACTCCGGGTCCGTAGCTGGGGCTGTGTTCGCTCGCATGACACTGCCGCGAAAAATATTGATTTTAGGTGTGAGGCATTTTCCACGCGGAGAGCGGGCGGCGATTCTTTCCAATGGTGCCTGGCGGACGCCGCTGGGCGATGCATCGATCGACCAACCGCTGGCGCAGGCGTTGCTCGCGGCGTGCCCGTTGTTGCGCGAAGACGACGTGGCGCACAGCCAGGAGCATTCGCTGGAGGTGCAGCTTCCGTTTTTGCAGGTGCTTGCGCCGGGATTTACGTTTGTGCCAGTGGCGCTCGGGACCGTGCGTTTTGAGGACTTGGTGAGTGTCGGAGAAGCGGTGGCGGAGGTGCTGGCGGGGACGCGGGAAGAGATTCTCTTATTAACCACCTCGGACTTGAATCATTACGAAGATGATGCGACCACGAGGGTGAAAGATCGAAAAGCGATCGAGCGACTATTGGCGCTGGATGCCCGAGGACTCTACGACACCTGCAGGAACGAGCGTATTTCCATGTGCGGACTGGGGCCGGCAGTGTCGATGATAGTGGCGCTGCAACGCCTCGGTGCGAAGGATGCCGAACTGGCGAGATATGCGACTTCGGCGGACGTTTCAGGGGATACGAGTGCCGTCGTCGGCTATGCGGGCATGACTTTCAAATAGGATCGGCGAAATTCTGCGGAAGCGATGACCATGTTTACCTGGGGAAGCTGGGATACATTGCGGCGCCCCGGTAAGGCATTTACGTGAAGCAGAATATTAGTGTGGGCGGGCACCTGATGAGCTTCCCGCAGAACTCGAAGCCGCCGGAGCGGAGTGCGGTGCCGCCGTTGAAGTAGCCGAGGATGATGAGGAGCGCGAGGATGAAAAGTTGCCGGAGCCGCCGTTCCAGCCGCTGCGTCCAGTTTCCGTGGCGCGCGGCGCGGGAGGCGGAGTCATCGCACGGGAGGCCGGAACGGACGTGCGCATCGGAGCGCTGGGAGTGGTAACGCGCGCGTTCGGAACAACCGTGGCAGCCGTAACACGAGTGGCAGAAGCACCGGTCGGCACTGCCGCCATGCCGGTCTTCCCCGCAGGTTCGGTCGCGACAACACTGTTTTGTGCGTGCCCGGTCTGAGGCGCGGAGTTCGTATTCACGAAGCGATGCTCGCGAGCGTCGTAGGCGATGGACGAATTACGGTCCATCGTAATAACGTGCGCACCCATATTACCGCCGACCAAGGTTCTGGAGACGCGTTGCGGCGCAGCCGTCGTGGCCAGATTGCTACTGAGCATGTTACCGGGAACGCTTTTCGCGACTTTCCATTCCTGACCCGCCGCGACCGGAGTGAGGCTGGAAATCGTGCCGCCGCTCACCGGAAATATTCCCTTACTCAGATTGATCGGCGTCTTGCCGCGAACGTCGAGCGGATGCACCGGAACGATGCCGACCGGGCCAGACCTGGAATGCAACCAGGTGCCGGTCACCGGGAACCACGGAGCATTGCCGTAGAGATAGCCGCCAGCACCAGGGGTCCAGAGCCACCCGTAGATTGGATCGCAAATCCAGCCTCCGAAATGATAAGGCAGCCAACCCCAGGGTTGGTTGCCGATGAAGGCGGGTCCGCCAATAGAGGCGTCGGTGATCCAGAAACCGCTGTCGAAGGGTGACCAGCCCAGGCCCACGCCGTAAGGACGCCAGCAATTGCCGAACCCAGCGCAAGGATACCACCCGCCATAGGTGTACAAACTGCCCAAGCCGGAGGTGTAACCCCCGGAGGTGACGTACTGCTGCGCGGCATTGTTTGCAGCTTGCACCGACTCAGTCCGCCCGGAAACCCAGCGATCAAAGTCGTCGTTGTCCGATACTTGGCCGATGCTGACCGACGAGGAATCGGTCGCGCGGATCGACAGCGACTGGCCCTTGGCGAGGTCCGTGGTCTGGTTCTTGCGAAGGATCGATACGTGCCCCTTAAGGACGTTGACGACGCTGCCATCGTCGAAATTGTCGAGGCGGAAACTGGCGCGGCCGGCGGCCTCAACGCTGAAGTCGCCGCCCGTCACGCTGAAATAATCGCCATTCGCGGGATTCACGTAGAAGGACGCGGTCCCTTGACGCAAGATCAGACGGGTGGTCTTCGCGCCGTCTTCCAGCGAGAGGTCGTAAAATTCCAGGACCGTATCATCCGACAGAAAAGCCATGGAGCCGTTCTCAAATTCGACTTCGGCGCGGCCCTTATCCGTGGCAAGCACGTAGCCCTGGCGAATGGGTAGATTGAGCTCAGCGCCTTCCCATGTGGCGTTCTGGCTGGCCAACGGGTCTCCTTTAACGTCGCGCGCGAAGCGCACATCACCTTGAACCAGGCTGAGGCGAATGATGCGAACGTGACTGGAATCGGCGAAAGAAGGACTTGCAGCGAGGAAAAGCAAAGAGAACAAGACCGACGAAGCTGAGCGAAGCAGATTGCGAAACAACATGGTCACCCCCTACCGGGGACGCGCTACCAAATGAGACGAATTAGACAAACACCCCGTTACAAATATCTATGCACCGGCATCATACTCCATACTCACGGTTACCGTGGCCCGCGTCAAGTGGCGCGAGGTCTTGGAGTGGCAGGATTCATGGGACCCAGCGGAAACTTTCATGGCCGGGTTGCTTGACACAGAGAAAGTGAAACGTTAGTTTCACAACCGGGGGAAGTGTTGGCTTACATCTACATGGGGTCCCAGTCACTCTTCAATGTGTTCGTGAGCAGGTATAGCCAATCACGAACTTTCTCGTGTTGTCCTCGCACCAAATACTAATGTGACCGCTGAAACGGTCCACGTGTCTTAGGGGGGAATTATGCGAAGTATACGTAAACTGCTTCTGGCCGCGGTGTTTCTGGCCAGCGTTCTGGCGGGAGCCCGGACCTACGGGCAAGGAGGGGCGACTGGCGCCATCAGCGGTTTGGTGCTGGATACCAGCGGTGCGGCAATTGAGGGCGCGGAAGTGCAGATCATTGACAATCGCACCGAAGCGCTAACGCGAAGAGAGTCGACCAACGCGGAGGGCGCATTTACCGTCTCGCTTTTGCCGCCTGGCACTTACTCGGTAGTGGTGAACAAGCCGGGCTTCGCGGAAGCCAAAAGCGAAGCGATCGAAGTTCACGTCACGGAGACGGTACGGGTAACCATCCCGCTGAAGCCGGGGTCGGTGACGGAAAAAGTGGAGATTTCGGCGCAGGTCACCAGCGTTGAGACCTCGAACGCCACCACCGGCCAATCAATCGGCACCGAGACGGTGCGCGAACTACCCCTCGCTACGCAGAACTATCAACAATTGTTGACGCTTTCTACCGGCGCGCAGAGCGACTTGAACGCCGCGGCGCAGCTTGGGCGCGGATCGATCAAGCTGTTTGTGAACGGACAACGCGAGGACAACAACAATTTTCTGATCGAAGGAATCAGCGCGACCGACTATAACGTGGCGCAGGCGACCTATGTTCCGCTGCCGAATCCGGATGTGATCCAGGAATTCAAGGTGCAGACCTCGTTGTATGACGCCAGCCAGGGCCGCAATGGCGGCGGCAACGTCAACGCCATTCTGAAGTCGGGAACCCGCACCTATCACGGTGACGCCTATGAGTTTTTTCGCAACGACGTTCTAAATGCCAACGATTTCTTTCTGAATCGCGAAGGGTTGCAGCGCCCGTCGATCAAGCAGAACATTTTTGGCGGCAGCCTCGGCGGCCCGGTAGTGAAGGAGAAGTTGGGATATTTCTTCGTGAACTATCAGGGCACCCGGCAGCGCAGCGGTCTTTCCCCGGGGACTTTCATCAGTACGACGATTCCTTCCTTGCCTACGGACCGTTCGGAGGCCTCTATTTCGCAGGCATTCTTCGGGAACACCACCACGCCGATTGATCCGGTGGTCCTCAAACTCTTGCAGTTCCAGAGCAATCAATTCGGCGGCACCACCAACGGTCTCTTGATTCCCAGCAGCGATCCCGCGACGGGCGCGTTCGCCATCAGCCGTCAAGGGAAATATACCGACGACCAGTTCACGACCAACTGGGACCGCGAATTTCGCGGCGGCCAGGACAAAGTGTCCGTGCGTTTTTTCTTTTCGGACTCCGAGAGCTTTCTTCCGTTCGGCGGCGGCGACCTGCAGGAATCACTCGGCAGCACCCTGGCCAGCTCCGTCAGTTCGTCGTCTTTGAACTTCCCGTTCGACACGCCGGTTCACTCGCGCTTCTTCAACGTCACCGAGACTCACCTGTTCTCGCCGACGCTGGTAAACGAATTCCGGTTCGGCTTCGTCCACATCAACGACGTCTTGAGCAACGTGCCCCCGGTGACCACCTCCGACCTGGGAATCGACCGCCCCACCAACAGCGTGACCAACTCCATCTATAAGTTCATCTTCGAGAGCTCCGGTTTTGAAATCGGTCCCGCTCCTTTCGGCAACCAGTCCCAAGACCAGAACAACATCAACTTCGTGGACACCGTAAGCTGGGTAAAGGGCCACCATGTCTTCCGATTCGGCGGCGAGGCCACGCGTGTGAATCTGAACAAGGATTTTCCCCAGGTGTTTAACGGCGAGCTCTTTTTCACCAACACCCCGGACGGCCATACCGATTTCCAAAACTTTCTTCTGGGAACGCCGGAATTCAGTTTCGGTGGCGGCGGCCTTTCCAACCACGAATATCGCTCCAACAACTTCGCGGTATTTGCGCAGGACGATTGGAAGATCCGCCACGACTTGACACTGAATCTCGGACTCCGCACCGAAATTTTCGGGGCCTTCCACGACGACCTGTGCCACATCGGAAACCTCGACCCAGCACTGGCGAATGCCGGAGAATTCCCATTCATCTATCCCTCTTGCGTGAACAATCTAAACCTGACGGGATTGACCGGCGACGCCAACAGCACAACATTCAACAACAACTACTCCACAGCCCTCGGACCGCGCATCGGCCTCGCCTACGATGTTCGCGGTCATCACACCACGACGGTTCGCGCCGGCTATGGCATCTACTACGTTCGTGAAGATGTCGGCGCCACCGACCAGCTGTCGTTCGAGACCCCCTTTCTTCCGGTCGCATTTGGTGGAGGGTCCCCTGGCTGCCTGGGCACGTACTTTTCGGCGACTCCGTTAGCTGGCTGCCCTAGCCCCAATCCCAACGCCTTGCCTCAGGCAGGCACGCTGGACCCGAACTTTGTTCCGTGCTTGAACGTTTTCCAGGGTTTCCCCGGAGGCGATACCACGCAGTCAGCGAATTACGGGACGGCCGGCGGCAATGGCTGCCCTGGTCCCCTGCAGACGCTAGGAATTTTCGGACTAGCCGAGCCACGGCACTTCGTCGTGCCCAGCACGCAGCAATGGAATCTGTCTGTGCAGCGCGCCCTCGGCAAACAATGGGTTCTGGAGGTCGCTTACGTGGGCACTCATTCGGTACACTTGCGGGAAACCCGCGACGCGTTGCAGTCCCAGGACGCCACACCCACGAATCCCGTCGTGGTCGGCGGCGAGTCCATCACAGCCAACACTTTCGACAACGCCATCGCTCGTTCGCGCGCCCAGGGCATCAACGGGTACAGCGGCTTTCAGTTGTTCGCCAACGATGCGTACTCCCACTACAATTCGCTGCAGACCACACTGTCGCGACGCTGGGGAGCCGGCTACTTCCAAGCGGCCTACACTTTCTCCCGCTCCACCGACGCCACCTCGAGCGGTAACACCGCCTTCAACACCGCCTTCAATGACGAATCGACGCTGGCAGCTTCGCGCGGTCTCTCTGATTTCGACCGCACCCACCGGTTGGCCGTCAGCTACCGGTATGACTTGCCATTTTTCTCCCACTCGGAGGGCTTGACGCGCAAGTTGTTGGCAGGATGGGCCGTCAGTGGCATCACCATCGTTCAATCCGGGTTGCCGTTTTCAGTCCTTGATTCCGGCGCAGGCACCGCGTTCCTGGGGTCGGGATCCGCGCCAGGTGTTCTAAGCGCAAGCCTTGCTCCTGGTGAAACGTTGGGTGACGGACTCAGCAGCGGCGACATCGGCTCCCGCATTAACGGGTACTTGAATCCGGCCGCTTTCACCCCGGCGCCTCTTCTTTACCCCACGGAGTGCAATCCGAACCAGCCAAATCCGGCGGTACTGCCGAATGCTAACTTCTGCACCACCGGTTTCGGCAGCCTCGGGCGCAATACCTTCCGCGGCCCGGGCCAGCAGAACTGGGACTTCTCGTTGATCAAGAATTTCAAGATCACCGAGCGGCAGAGTCTGCGCTTCACCACCGACTTCTTCAACATCTGGAACCACGCGAATTTCGGCAATCCAGCGGTCACCGACGTCGAAAGCATCAGCTTGCCGAACAGTCCGTTCGGCAAGATCACCAGCGACCTGGGCACGCCGCGGCTGATTCAGTTCTCACTGCGCTACATGTTCTAAGCGCCTGGGCTTGTTTTATACTGGCACCGCAGGGGCGCGCTCTTCGCGCCCCTGCGTTTGTATATAACGTAGGTGAGCCGTCAAGTGGTATGCGGACGGTCTGATTTGCATGCGAACGACCTAACCTTGTTGGGGCGGGGCTTGCCCCGCCCGGCGTCAGATCACACCGAGGATTTATGACCGAGGATACTTCACGAATCGCTTTGCTGGAGCGTGACACCGTAGCCCCAGAGACCGCCGCACTCTACGACACACTCCTCGCGCAACGCGGTGTCGTTCCGAATATGTTCAAGGTTCTGGCCTACGCGCCAGGAATCGCGCAAGGCGTCGCGGGCTTTCTGCGAGCGCTGCTGAGCGACGGCGCGCTGACCGGTTGGTACAAGGAACTGGTCGCAGTGCGCATCTCCATCCTGCTCGAATCGCAATACGCCATCACCGCCCACAATGCATCCGCGAGAAAAAAGGGCGCCACCGTCCAGCAGATCGCAGCCGTAGCCGATTTCGAGCGCGGCCCCTACAGCCCAAAGGAGAAACTGGGATTCCGGCTGGCAGACCGCCTGCATCGCGGGCCGCGCGCAGTGGATGATGCTTTTTACGCCGAATTGAAAGCCGCGTTCCTGGATACCGAGCTTGTAGAATTATTTCTCACCGCGGCCGCATTTGAGATGTTTCCCCGGTTCATCGACGGACTTCATATTCCCGTTACGCCGCTTCCTACTGCAAAATGATAGGATCCCCAGGACTACCATGAGACCAATCGCAAATCGTGTTTCACAGCTGAATGGCGAAGGCGCGCTGGCAGTCTTCTCACGAGCCAAAGAACTCGAAAAACAAGGCCGCTCGATCATCCATCTGGAACTAGGCGAGCCGGATTTTCATCCGGCGGCGCCGATTGTCGACGTTATGCGCGCCGCCGTGGCTGAGGGCCGTGACCGCTACGTGTCTCCTATCGGCGTTCCCGCGCTTCGCCAAGCAGTTGCCGAATACCTGAAACGCACCCGGCGTCTGAACGTTCCTGCGGAACATGTCTTGATTGCGCCGGGGTGCAAAATGGCCCTCGCACTGGCGATGATGGCGTTGCTCGAGCCCGGTGACGAGGTACTCTACCCCGATCCGGGTTTTCCCATCTATCCGTCGTTTACACGCGGACTGGGCGCCACTGCCGTTCCTTTTTTTCTGGAAGAGAGAAATCAGTTTCAGCCAAACATCGCCGAAATTGTCGCGAAAATCACGCCGCGCACGAAAGTGCTGATCTTCAACTCCCCAAACAATCCCACCGGCACGGTTTTCAGCGAGGAGACGCTCGCGCAAATCGCAGCCCTCGCGGTCAAGCATGACTTGTGGGTCATGGCCGACGAAATCTACGCGCGAATTTTATTCAGTGGAGAGTACAAGTCAATCTACGCATTGCCGGGCATGGCGGAGCGCACCATCATCATCGACGGATTCTCGAAGACGTTCGCAATGACCGGCTGGAGGCTGGGCTATGCGGTAGCGCCCAAAGCGCTGATCGACGCAATGGACTTGCTAGTGCTGAACACCTTCACCTGCACGGCGGAATTCACGCAGGTCGCCGCGATCGAAGCGTTGCAGGACTCCACGAACGCGGTCGATGCCATGGTTGCGGAATATCGCAAAAGGCGCGACCTGTTTGTCACCAAGTTGAACGCGATCCTCGGGTTCCGTTGCCAGATACCCGAAGGCGCCTTCTATGCCTGGGTGAACATCGAAGACACCGGACTGCCCGCCGAAGAAGTGGCCAGGGTCCTTCTCGAAGAAGCGGGAGTAGCGGCGATCGCAGGTGCAGCCTTCGGCCCTTCCGGAAAGAATTACGTGCGATTTTCGCTGGTCAGCGCGCGAACCCTGCTGGAGGAAGCACTAGCACGGATCGAGCGCGTATCCGTTCGTTGGCGCGCCGCCGTATCTCGATAAGCGCAGATCCTGTAGCCGCCCTCTGTCCGCGGAGGGCGGGGTTTAGACGATAGAGCCGGCACATGGAACACGCCGGAGTGCGGCGTGTAAGTCGGCTAAAGCGCCCCGGAGAAAAACGAAAAATGAAACATTTGTTTCACTCGGCATTCTCGCTGTTCGCAGCCCTCGCGCTCGCCACCACCGCCGCGGCTCAAGCCAAGCCCTTCCCTGGCCCGGACCTCCAGAAAACCTACGACCGCCTCCTGGCCCAGATCGACAAGATCCCCATCTACGACAACCACTCCCACGCCACGTTTCCCGACGATTCTGACATGGACGCCATGGCTGGCCCTCCCGACGAAAGCTCCGTCCTTCGCCTCCGCGGCGATAATCCGGAATTCGCAGCCGCCGCGAAATCGCTGTTCGGCTATCCCTACAACGACTTCCAACCCGAACACGCCAAATGGCTCATCGACAAAAAGAAAGCCGCGGAAGCGAGCGGCGGCACCGCCTATTGGGACGGCATTCTGGACAAATTGAACATCGAAACATGCCTGGCGAACCGCGTAGCCCTCGCTCCCTATCTCGACCCCAAGCGCTTTCATTGGGTTTTTTTCGTCGATTCGTTCCTGTTTCCCTTCGACAACCACGGTCAGACCGCCAAGAATGGCGACATGGGCGTTTACATTCCACTCCAGGAGAAAGTTCTCCAGCGCTACATCAAGCAGGAAGGCGCCAACGGCTTGCCGGCTGATCTGACCGGCTACGAATCTCTGGTGCGCCAGATCCTGACCGACAACCAGAAAAAGGGCGGCGTAGCCATGAAGTTTGAAGCGGCCTACTTCCGTACCCTCTACTTCCGCGATCCCCCTCGCGAAAAAGCCGAAGCAATCTACGCCAAATATCATGCAGGGGGCGTTCCTTCTGAAGAGGAGTACCGCACCTTCCAGGATTACGTCTTTCGCGTTCTGATCGATCAGGCAGGCAAACTGAACCTGCCGGTCCATTTCCACAGCGCCGTTGGCATCGGAGATTATTTCAGCCTGCGCAATGGCAACCCGCTGAACCTGGAAAATGTCCTCCGCGACCCGCGCTACGCCAAGGTGAATTTCGTCCTGATCCACGGCGGCTATCCCTACACGCTCGACATGATCTGGCTCACGGCGGCGAAAAACGTATACACGGACTCCTCGCTGATGGGCTACTACGTCTATCCGTCCGAGCTGAAAAACATCCTGAAACAATGGATCTCGCTGTTTCCCGAGAGAATGATGTTCGGCTCCGACGCCTTCCCCTTCGGCGACGCGGTAGGCGCCGAGGAAACCTTCTGGCTCGCCACGCGATCCGCCCGCAGCGCCATCGCCGCCGCCCTGGCCGAACTCGTCTCCGAAGGCGCCTTCAGCGAAGAAAAAGCGCTCGAGCTAGCCCACATGTATCTGCACGACAACGCAGCGAAGCTTTATGGGGGAACAAAATGAGCACGCCCGCAGCCTTCAAATACATTGCGTGGAACAAGGTCGAGCGCGAGAAACTCAACCCGCTGATCGATCGCGAAATGATCGTCGGCAACCAGGTTATGCTCGCCCGCGTGCTCATAAAGAAAGGCGGGCACGTGCCCCTTCATCATCACCACAATGAACAGGTCACCTACATCCTGGAAGGTGCGTTGAAATTCGCCATCGACGGAAAAGAGATCGTCGTAAACGCCGGCGAAGTCCTGTGCATCCCCCCGCACATGCCCCACGAAGCCTGGGCCCTGGAAGACACCGTGGATCTCGATGTATTTAATCCTCCCCGCGAAGACTGGCTGAACAAAACCGACGACTACCTGCGCCACGGACGCTAGAACAACCTTTGCTGGGCCTCCAGGTTCCAACCCAAATACCCGGCGGCAGTCCCATTCGTGTAATCATGGCGCGAAAGAACATGGACAAATGTGCGCGCTGTTGTTTACCGTAGCAAAGTGGCTTGCCCGGAGCCCTGAGCGTCGATCCATCTGAGGGGAAATGATGAAGAGGATGCTAGCGGTCGGGTTGTTGGTGCTGGGGACGACCAGTGTGGTGCGCGCGCAAAATGAAATTCCGGCGCCGCAAGCGCCGGCACCACAAGCCAATCACCCCCAAGCCAGTGACAATGTAGCGCTGGACTTTTCCCGTACTTCGGCCTCGAGCCAGGCGGCCATGTCACCCCCAGATTCCCTTTGGGCTTTCACCACTTCCTCGCGTTCTCCCGATCCGTTTGCTTCGGCGGCGATGGGACCATTTTCCCTGGCACCATCGTTGGCTTCCCCGGCGTATCCCCCTGCGGCGCCAACCCCTGTTCCGAAACTTAAAGACACCGGGCGTGACTTCCGCTGGCAAATCGGTTTGGGCGTTGCGCTCGTCAGATTCCGTTCGTCGGTCTACTACGCAACGGCGGTGGGCCTGAATACTTCGTTATCGTATTTCTTCAACGACTCGCTGGCGATCGAAGGCGCGGTAACCTCGGCATTTGCGCCCGCGGTCTTTCAAAGCTATGAGAAGGTCAAATACGTAGGCTATGGCGCGGGTCCGAAGTACTACTTCATGCGCGACAAATTCCAGCCTTGGATTCACGCCATCGTTGGCGGAGTGCATATTCTTCCCCAGACTATCCTGGGCTCGCAAAACGGATTTGAAGTGCTCGTTGGCGGCGGCCTCGACTACACCTTGAACCCAAACTGGGCACTACGCCTCGAAGGCGATTACGTGAGAACGCACGTTTTCGGAGAATCCCAGAATAACGGACAAGCCGTCCTAGGTATCGTCTACCGTTTCTGAAGTAGCACAGACGCTCCTGTTTACGTTGAGCCTCGAAGCGTCTGTGTCCGGCAAACCCTCACCGCTAAAAGCAAGGTGTATTCGCAAACAATCGTGATCGCAGATCAGAGGCTCCAGTTCCTCCCCGAAATCTCTCTTGACCCTAATTCTCTCTTCAGTTACGATACTCCCCTATACATATACGGCTCCCCGACGAAGTGACCAAGAAGCGGAGCAGCGACGGCCTGCAAAGCCCCAAATCGCGCGAAAAAGAAGCCCTGATTCAGACAAAGCCTTTAGAATCAAATCACTGCGCCATTCTTATCGTAAGTCTTTTATTTTCAAAATCGTTGCACAAAACAGGGGGTGGGGGTGGTTCGGCCCGCGTTTAATGAAGAACAGTTCCATAGAAGACGTTGCGCCCGCCGCGCAGATCGCGCCCATACGACAGCACCACCGTCATAGTTCCTAAAACGCGGATCTTGCACTGCGCCCCGGTATCCCACAGCCAATGTTGCGAGCCAAACAGCCCCGAAGAATCGGCAATCGCGCCATTATCTACAAACGGCCCGAGCTTCACGGTGAAGAAGCCATTCCCGTAAACGTTCTTGTCTATCTCCCAGTTTGCGACGAAATATCGCCGCCCAAGAGGCGCCGCGCCTTTGCGGCCGTCGGTGGTTCCGGGGGTGCCCCGCAGCCAGAGGTCGTTGTCGCGCTCGATCCCAAGTTGGAACAGCTCGTCGAAGGGCACATCGCCGAAGGATCCGCCCGGCACGTACCCGCGCTTGCATCTCGTAGTCGTCGCCCTTTGCCTGCGGAAACCAGTGCGCGCCAAGCGAGCCGCGCACCGTCCCGAATGATCCCAAATGATCCGCAAACTCACGCCCGATGCGCCCTTCGACGGAAGCATCGACGGTGAATCGCTCTTCGGGCACGCGCAGCAACGATCGGTCGACGCGCCCCCAGTAAACCAGTGAATCGCCATCCGTGAAAAATGATTTCCCCGAGACCGAAGCTTGCACCGTGAGATTCCGGAACGACCGGTTCGCGATCTCGAGTCCCGTACTCCAGCTCCAATAGCCATTCATGACGGAACGCAACCCGGCGCCTCCAGCCACACGTCGCACGTTCAGGTCGCTCAGAGCCGGACCCGCACCGAAATAAGTATTCGTCAAATTCCAGTTTTCATTGCGCTCGTCAAAATAGGCTCGAAATCGGTACTTGGATTGATGCAGCAGGGGCGAAGACACGTCCACATACGCCCGCCGCTTTTCGGAATCCCATCGCAGCAGCGATGTGGCGTTTATGGCTTCATGTCCAAGATTGTGGATTTCCGGATAGACCGTCTCGTACGGCAGGCCGCTCAACAACGAAAGCGCGCGTTCCCACCACGGCTGACCCCACAGGTCGCGTTCCGGCATGTGCAGGTTCGCATCGTAAGTTCCCCCGCCGGCCGGCACCAACTCCACGCGCCGGTACGGATAGATGCCCAGATTGTCGAGCCGCGCCTCTGCTCCTAGCAGCGCATCCTTGGTCAAAATCTGTGGCGCGTTGAATCCCAGCGCGTCTTGCAGCAGTGCTGGATCGACTTTCGCGGGTGGCTGCACGGAAACGTTGCGAAGTCGAGGCTTCTCGATCGCATTCCAATATTTCAGTGCCGCTTCCAGGTTGCCGTCGAGAAAGTAAAGCGTGCCAAGAAATTCGCGCGTGTAGCGATCCTGCGGATCGAGCTTCACCGCAGCGCGTAATTCGCGTTTTGCCGAGCGAAAGTCTTTGAGCTTGTAGTCGACGCCCGCGAGTTCCACCAGGAACCGCGCCTCCCCCGGAGACTTGCGGTGACCCACTTCCAGCGCCCCGCGCGCGTCGCCCCACCGTTGCAACTTCGCCAGCGACAACCCCGCCACAAAATCCAAATCCGCCGAAGGATGGCTGGAACCCTGCGCCAACCGCGCAGCATCGTCATATTGTCCAGCGTCAAACGCTCTTTGAGCCGCGGCAAGTCGCGCCGCCTCAGAAGAAAATTCCTGCGCGGAATTTGTAGCGGCCGCTTTCGGTTTACCCTGATCCTCGAAGGGAAGCGGGCGCCTTTTCGCCACGCAGCTCACCTGAAGAAAGATCAGAGCGAAGAAAACTATCCCGCAGGCGCGGGCACGGCGAGGAGCATCCAGTTTCTGGCCGCTAGCCATTCTTTCTCGAATTCCGCCCGCTCGATTCGCAAGAGCTTGCCGCGTGCCGGATCATTCACAAACACAGCCTCGCGCTGCCAATCCATTCCGGTGACGACCACATAGTGTAGCGGAGCCCGCGAATTTCCCGGTTCTAGACTGATGATCAACGGCCGACCCTGCGCCAAATGTTCTCGAAGATCGCCCCACGAGCCGCGCAACGCAAACACGCGGAAGCCGGACTCCTTCAGGTAGCGCTCCACGTCCGAAGCGAAAATGCCATGCCCTTTGCGCGAATAAAGCATCTTCTGAATCGCGTCAGCATCGTCTCGCCCAGCAGCAACAGACGTCCCGTGCGCGCTCCAATACTGCAGCAACATCGCAATCGATGCCGACCCACAACCTTCCGCAGTTTGCTTGATGAAATGGAACGTCGAGCCAAATTCCCAGCAGTTTTCCGCAGTTTGCGATTGAGCCAGCACCACCGCAAACAAACTGAGCACCAAGCCCACACCCAAACGCCGCATCGACCTCTTCGGTGGCACAGCCATTCCTGTTTACCCTGAGCCTCGAAGGGACTGCGTTTCGGCGCGCAAGGCAGGCACGATCCACGCCGCCTCGGCTATCCGCGCGGTGCTAATTGTTCTGGGAGCAAAGCTAAAAAACCAACGACAGCACGACGATCAGAATCACGATCAAAATAATCACGATAATCAGCGTGGCTTTAAGTCCCCCAGCGGCAAAATCACTCTCCGCCTGCCTGGAACGCTCGGCAACTTTGGCCAGATCTTCGTCACTCAATTGGCCGATCGCCCTGTCCACTCGCTGATAGTCGACCTTCGCGGACTTCAATGCCTCTTGCCCGGCCTCCGAAGACAGTAATTCGCGCACGACAGCTTCGTTCGCTTGCCGGGTTTGTGCCGGCCGCGCCGCATCTCTGTTCAGCTCCTCCAGCGAAACCACGTGCTGCTTGTCCTGGCCCATTGTTCTGCTCGGCGCGGCAGTCAAGCCCAACGCCAGCGCTATCGCTACGATCCACATCCACTGCCGTCCACGCATTCTCATTAGGCTTCTCCTGTCGATCGGCGGGTGCTGGGGCCGCCCGAGGCTCCGACTTCTCCAAATTTAGGAATTAGACTACCGGATGCCAACAAAGGTGTCGTCGGAAATTTCAGAACCGGAATTATTATAATGGCCTTATTTCGCTGAAACCGGAGTTTGATACTTGGTCAGATCGACCTGCCGCCACTCGCCGCGTTCGATGCCGTCGCGAATCTGCGCCGCCGTCTTGCCCTTGCGCGTCTGCTCGTAGGAATACAGACCTTCGCGGATACAGACCCCACACTCAGCCGCATGCTTTCCCGCAAAGCAATCCAGCAAACTTCCATGCCCCTGGCTGCGGTCGCAATGACAGTAGCAAGGCTGCTGATACAACACTTTCCGGACCCGCGCCGCCAGCGCATAGGCATTCTGTACCAACACATCGCTGAACGTCTCAGGACTCAGTGTCGCTGGCAAGGGCCCAGCTGGAACCTGCGAATGAAACGCGGGAATCGGCTCCGCGTCGCCCGCGGGCTGTTGCGCCATCCGCGATGACGCCCGCTGCGGAATCGCCATAAGCGCCAAAGCCAAGCTCACCAGGGAAACCACGCCAATCACAATCTTCTTCCCGGTCATAGGAAAGATCCTCTCCGAAATCCTGACTAGACCAAAATCGGCTTCGGTGAAACATAGGGCCGAGGTCCCGGCGACACCGGCCGCGTCGAGATGTGCCGCTCCCGCAAATTCTTCTGCACTCGCCGCCCCCAGGTCCGCACAAACGAATAATTCAGCCCCCCACTAATCGCCGAGCTAGCCAGAGGAATCAGCCGCCCCACCCACTTCTCCGCCGCCTCTGCACCCAAACGCGTCGCCAACCGCTCCACTACGCGCGGTCCCAATTTCTCAAACATCTGTTTCTCTGCCAAATCCTTCCCATAGTCCACTCCGGTAGCCGCCGCCGCGGCCAGCCACAATTCCATCCGATCGTCCGGCCCGCGCGACTCAAATCCATACAGCAAGCATAGGCGTTGGATCAGTCGCAGCGTAATGGCGGTCAATAAGCCCGCATCCGGAATCATGGTCATCATCCCGCCGAGTCCAAATCCCGCCCCTTCCGCAAGCGCCAGCCGCGCCGCATCGCGAATCAGCAGCCTGGCGATTTCGTCCAGCTGCTCCAGCGGTACATCCTGCATCCGCGCGAAATTCGGCACCCACAGCCGGTGCTTGTTCGCCAGTTGCTTGCGGAAATTGTCCGGGTTCACTTCCACCGAGCGCAACCCGCTCTTTACGCCGAACCGCAAGATTCGACCAACGCCCCGCCCTGCCAATGACCGTTTACTCATGTCGTGACCCTTTGTAGTCGTGACCCTTTGTAAAGAAAGCCGGTTATAGAACCCCAGCCATGAAACTTTGTCGCACCTTGAAGCATCCTACGGCGGTTAGAATCGCCTGGCAACCCCGGCGTTGTATCGAGCCCGAACGCTTCCACGCCCGTTTGTGCCAGTACCGGTGGTCCACAAGCGCCCGTTACCCGGCAGGTGACAGCCAATCAACCGTACCACTTGACGCGGAGACGCTTTTCGGTAAACTGCATTTTTCCTTATGGCCTCGATCGCCCAAATCGTTCCCGTAGAAGTCGCCACAGACTTCGCCTTTCCCCAACGGGAAGCTGCGTTTTTCTATGGGCTCTTCCTGCGCGGCCATTCGCCAGAGCAGCTCCGCCGCGATATCGAAGTTCCTCCGGCGGTCCTCTTGAAGTGGCACCGCGACGCCGAGCGCGATCCGGAATTGCGCGACATTTTTTATCGGATGGTCGAATACCGGCGCCACGTCCTTGCCATTTTCGATTCCCTGGTGGGCTGGGACGCCCAGAAGCAGCGCGTTCAGTAGCCTCTCGACTCAAAATTCGCCCAAGATTTTTCCGATTCCCTCGAACGCCCTCCCCTCATCTGCTGACTTCGGTTCTTCGTCTCCTGAATTTTTTCGCCATGCGGGTCACTGGCACGCGCAGGGCGCACCTGTACGATTGCACAGGCCAAAAAATGTCAGGCAACCCCTTGCCACGCTGCGCATCTTACCCAGTCTTGGGGGACAAGTGTCACAAAATGCAGGACATTCGCTGATTGACGTTGCACTCGCACACAGAGTAGAATCCCTAGGTCCTGTCGGAAGTTGAGGTGTTGCCTATGTCACGGGTAGTTCGTGCCCTGGTCGCGTCATTCTTTTCCCTGGCCATCGCAATTCCGCCTATCAATGCCCACCCGCAGCCGCAGGGCGAGGCCAAGCAGCCGCAAGATCCCAACGCCGCACCCGTTCCGCAAAAGCTCGACAAAGAACAAAAGAAGAAAATGAAGAAGACGCTGAAGGAGCTGGACACTCCTTACAAGCAGTGGCTCAGCGAAGACGTCATCTATATTATTTCGCCCTCGGAGCGCCAAGCCTTTCTCCAACTGGAGACCAACGAAGAGCGCGAGCAGTTCATCGAACAATTCTGGCTCCGCCGCAGCGCCACTCCCGACCTGCCCGACAACGACTTTAAGGAAGAGCACTATCGGCGTATCGCCTATGCCAACGAGCATTTCGCGTCGGGCATTCCCGGCTGGAAGACTGATCGCGGTCGCATGTACATCATGTGGGGCCCGGCGGATGAGATTGAGTCGCATCCCACTGGCGGCACCTACGACCGACCGATGGATGAAGGCGGGGGTTCCACGACTACGTATCCGTGGGAAACCTGGCGTTATCGCTACATGGAAGGCATCGGCGAGAACATCATCTGGGAATTTGTGGACCCGACCAGCTCGGGCGAATATCACCTGACCATGGATCCCAGCGAAAAAGACGCCCTGTTGCACGTTCCCGGCGCCGGCTTGAGCTTGCTGGAAGAAATGGGCATGGCCTCGAAGACCGATCGCTTTACGCGCTCGGACGGCACGAACTTGCCCACCGCGCTGGGCGGCACACCATCCAGCATGGATGAGTTTAACCGGCTCGATCAGTACGCCAAGGCCTTCAAACCGCCCGAGGTCAAGTACAAGGACCTGGAAGCCATTGTCACGGCGCGCATCGTCCGCGATCAGATGAAGTTCACCTGGCGTACCGACTTCATGAAAGTGACCAACGATACGGTTCTGGTTCCCGTCACCATTCAGGTGCCCAACAATCAGCTTTCGTTCGACAACAAGGACGGCGTGCACTCCGCCACGCTCAACGTATTTGGTCGCGTCAGTTCTCTGACCGGCCGCGTAGTACAGACGTTTGAAGATCCCGTCAGCCGCGACTTCCCGGACAGCCTTTTCCAGCAGTCGATCAAGCTGCAGTCCATCTATCAAAAGGCCATCCCGTTGCGTCCGGGTCTCTATCGCCTGGACATTGTGATCAAGGACGTAAAGAGCGGCAACGTGGGGGTGGTCAACACGCGCCTGCAAGTGCCCCGATTTGAAGACGACAAGCTGGAAGCCAGCTCCTTGATCGTCGCCGATGGCAGCAAGCTTGAGCACGTACCGTCCAAACAGATTGGAACCGGCCAATTCGTGCTGGGTTCGACCAAAGTCGTGCCGCGTCTTGACGCCGACTTCGCCACCACGGAAAAGCTCGGCATCTATATGCAGGTGTACAACCTGAAGCCCGACGACAAGACACACAAGTCCAGCGCCACATTCGTCTATACCGTCAAGAGGGGCGATCAGCAGATCATGCAGTTCAAGGAAACTTCCGAGGAAATGAAGCAGACCGGCGAGCAGGTAACCATCGAGCGTCTTCTGCCTTTGGCCACGCTGGCTGCAGGCAAGTATTCTCTGGAGATTGTGGCCACCGACTCTAATTCCAGCAAGACCATTTCCAAGACAGCTGAGTTCTCGATCAAGGCCCCCGCCGATACCAAGTCGGCCGCCAATTCCGGCAAAGCCGCACCGGGGAGGTAGCGCGCAGTGAACGAAAGACGACTCCGAATCCTTGGCGCTCTGGTTCTGGCCGGGACGTGTCTGTCGATTTGCGTCACACCTTCGCACGCGCAGACTAAGGCTGCTTCCGGCAAGCTGGCCGGAGTCGTGAACGATACCTTGGGCGTTCCTCAGATGGGCGCCACGGTGCAATTGATTTCGGAGTCGGCCGGAGCTTTGGCGGCCGTTGATTTCCTAACCAACACGCAGGGCGTCTTCCGCGGCGAAAAGGTAACTCCGGGCCTGTACACCGTCCGCGTCACCTTGGCGGGTTTCCTTCCGACTCTTGAGCAGCATGTGCGCATCAATGCGCATGTAACGACAGTTGTCCGCGTCCAGCTCGAGTCCATGTTCGCTTCACTGGACCAGCTGCGGCGCGCGCCTTCTGCGGCAACGGTCGAATCCGACGACTGGAAGTGGGTGCTACGTTCCGCTTCGGCGACCCGGCCAGTGTTGCAATGGGTGGATGACGACGATAGCGCCGAGGTCACCTCGAACACGGCTTTGGATAAACAGGTCCTGCGGCCGCGTGCGCGCATGGAATTCACCGACGGGGCGCGGCGTCCCGGCTCGGCTTCCGGCGTGCCTTCCGCTCCTGCGACTGCCTTCGCTTACGATCAAAAATTGGGTCGTACCGCCAGGCTGCTCATGGCTGGCGAGATGAATTACATGGATTCCGCTCCGGGCGGAGGGTTTGCGACGGTTTGGCTGCCGACGGGTTCGCTGGGTTCGGGACCTCATTCTACGCTGGTCCTGCGAGAAGCGAAACTCGGGCCGGATGGGCAGACCTTCCACGGCGTCCGCATGGAACAGGGCGGAACGCTCGGCCTTGGCGGTCGCGCCAAGCTTCTATACAGCGGGGAGTATGTGACGGTGGGCTTGGACAAGTCGGCCTCTTCCCTGCGTCCCCGTTTGGAACTCGACACTAAGGTTACAGGCTCCTGGAAGGCGGCAATCATTTTTTCCCAGGAGCCCGCCGGTGGCGTGGGCAACCTCGGTCCGGAAGATCGCGATTCAGGCGCCGCTCTAGCGGCGGCTGTCAATGAACTCGATTCTTTCCCGACGCTCCTCTGGCGCAATGGGAGCCCGGTGCTGGAGGGCGGTTGGCACGAAGAGATTTCCGTGGAACGCAAGCTGGGCTCGCACGGCCAACTGCAAGTCGCCGCATTTCACGACGACGACAGCAACGTGGCGGTCTACGGGCGTGGCGGCGATCTGCCAGCCTCTGACTACCTCCAGGACTACTTCTCCAGTGCGTTCGCTTATGACGGTGGATCCATGAATAGTTGGGGTACGCGGGTTGCGCTGCGTGAAAAAATCTCCGACGATGTTGAAGTCACTGCCGTTTATGCTTATGCAGGAGCGCTGAGCCCGTCCGACGTTGCCGATGGCCCGCTGCGAGACATGTTGAAGACTTCCATGCACAATTCGGTCGGCGCTTCGATCACCACGACGGTTCCGCGCTCGAAGACCAAGGTTACCGCTGGCTACAAATGGGTCAGCGGCACGACGATCTCTCGTCTGGACAGTTACGGCGAGTCGCTTTATCAAATGGACCCTTATCTCCACGTTGGTATACGACAGACCCTCCCGAAATTTGGCCCCGGTCGCTGGCAGGCAATTGCGGATTGCGACAACATTCTGGCGCAAGGCTACGTGACCGTGAACAGTCAGGATGGGCGAACGATGCTGGTTCCTGCGTTTCGGACATTCCGGGGTGGTCTGAGCGTTCAGTTTTGAGACAGTTTTACCTGTTAAAAGCTGTATGCTTCCTTCCATAAACTGGATGCCCTTGGGGTGGCCGCTGGTCAGGTGCTGTAAGATATTGAATTTATTCGAGTTCGCCGCGAGCTGATCTACAAAAGATTGGACACCGATTTGCACCTGATTTTTGCGGAATGAGTGTGTCTTAACTGACTTATCAACCGGGCTTAGTCATGAAGCAGAACCTCAGAGTCAGTCTCGGTGCAGTGGTCCTGGCGCTTGCGACCCTGACTGCCGTCATCTACGCCTGGATCAATTTCCGCCAGCGCGAGACCTACGACATCCCGGATGATGGCGTCGCTTGGTTCGACACCTCTCACGGCGCGAAAGCCTGGAAGGTAACCCCCAACTCTCCTGCGGCTCGCGCTGGAATCCGCCCTGACGACGTCCTGATCGCAATTAACGATGTGCCAGTCGATACGCAGGTTCAGGTCACCAAGCGCCTTTGGCGGGCGGGCCTGTGGACGCAAGTCCGCTATAAACTCGTTCGCGACGGCCGGGAATTTGAGACCCCGCTGGTCACCGTGCCGGCAGACAAGCCCGCTTCCATCGAAAATTACGAACGCGTTGTCGGTCTTCTTTACCTGTTTATTGGCCTGTTCATTTTCATTCGGCGGTGGAACGCGCCGCGTGCCGTCCATTTCTACGTGTTCTGCCTGGCTTCGTTTGTGTTGTTCTCGTTCCATTACAGCGGGAAGCTGGACGCTTTCGACTACGAGATTTATTGGGCCAAGATCGCGGCCCTGATGTTTGCGCCGGCCCTGTTGTTCCACTTCGCGCTGGTATTTCCGGAGCGCGGTGAAGCTGCCGCGCGGTCCGCTTCCAAACTGGCGCTGGTGTACGGTCCACCGTCCCTGCTGTTGCTGTTCCACATCAGCCTTGCGCTCAACGCGCTCGGCTTCGTTCCCTGGCTTGGTTCGCGCGTCTTGATCGACAAGATCGAGTACAGCTACCTCGGCATCTATTTTCTGGCTGCGGCCATTGTCTTCTATAAGAGCTTCCGCGAAGCTCCTTCCGGGGTATTACGGCAGCAGTTGAAATGGCTCACCGGGGGCACGCTGGCAGGCGCGCTGCCGTTCGCTCTTCTGTACGTGATTCCGTTCGTGCTCGACGCGGTGCCGCCGTCGTGGACCAAGTTCTCCGCGCTGAGTCTCGTGCTGATCCCGCTGTGCTTCGGCTACGCCATCATCCGCTACCGGCTAATGGACGTGGACATCATCTTCAAGCGCGGCTTGGCATACACGGCCGCCACCGCAGCCGTGGCCTCGATCTATTTCGCGCTGATCGCGTTGATCGCCGAGATCTCTCACGCGCAGACAACCGGTCCGGTCGGCGGCATGATCGCCATCGTCATAGCCGCGTTTTTGTTCCAGCCGTTCCGCGAATGGATTCAGGCGCGCCTCGACCGCTTCTTTTACCGCGACCGCTTGGATTATCGCCGCACGCTGATCGAATTTGGCCGCACCCTCACCAACGAAGTTCGCTTCGACCCGATGCTCGGGTCGGTGATGGATCGCATTTCGCAGACTCTCCTCGTCGATCGCCTGGCGATTTTTATGGAGGACCCGTTGCAGCCCGGTCAGTTGCGCCTGGCGCGCTCCATGGGCGTGCGCCTGGCTGAACCCATGGATCTTAGCTTCCTCGAGCCGGCCCGGCCCGAGTTCGCCCGTGGGGCGCTCTTTTTTGAGTCGCCCCGCGCGGCGAGAGAAGTCACCGACGCGGTCCGGCAGACTCTCGAGCAGCTCGATCTGAACTATTTCATTCCGTGCCGCATTCGCGAGCGCACCGTGGCGGTGCTGGGGCTCGGCAAGACCGTCGATGGGGATTTTCTTTCGAGCGATGACGTTGAGCTGGTGCAAACGATCGCGGGCTACGTCGCCGTCGCGCTGGACAACGCGCAGCTTTACAATTCGCTGGAGCAAAAGGCGCTGGAGATCGCGCGCCTCAAGGACTTCAGCGAAAACATCGTCGAGTCACTGAACGTAGGCGTTCTGGCCGTGGACCTGGGCGGCATTGTGGAGTCGTGGAACACGCGCATGGAGCAGCTTTTCAACGTGTCGCGGCAGGACGCGGTGGGCCATCAACTGCGCGCTTTGTTGCCGCAAGAATTAGCGTCGGAAATTGCCGCGCGGCGTGACGAAGAACAAATCACCGGCATCTATAAGCAACGGCTGCATCATCAGGGAAAGCTTTTGACGCTGAACGTTTCGATTACCCCGCTGGTCAGCAAATCCGGCGAACGCATCGGCCGGCTGCTGCTGTTCGACGATGTTACGCAGCGTGAGCGCATGGAAGAGCAGATGTCGCAGACCGAGAAGCTGACGTCGCTTGGCCTGCTCGCTGCCGGCGTCGCGCACGAAGTCAACACGCCACTGGCGGTGATTTCCAACTACATTCAGATGCTTGCCAAGCAGATGCCGGAAGGGGACCCGCGGCAGGGCATCATCGAGAAAATCGTAAAGCAAACATTCCGGGCCAGCGAGATTGTAAATAACCTGCTGAATTTTTCGCGCACCAGCGCCACCGAGTTGGCGGACATCGACGTGAACCGCGTGGTCGAAGAAACACTGTCGCTGGTCGCACATCCTTTGAAGACCTCGCAGATCCAGGTCGTCAAGCAGCTGGGCAACACGCTGCCGGCGGTGCGGGGCTCCGCGAACAAACTTCAGCAAGTATTTCTGAATCTGTTTTTGAATGCGCGCGACGCCATGCCCAGCGGCGGCATGCTGGAAGTGCGCACCGCCGCGCACAATGGCAGCGTCGAAGTGGAAGTGGTGGACACCGGCGCAGGCATCCCGCGCGAGCACATCCATCGCATTTTCGATCCGTTTTTCACGACCAAAGCCAGCGGCCGCGGCACTGGTCTGGGGCTTTCGGTCAGCTACGGTATAATCAAAGAGCACGCTGGAAAAATTGATGTTCGCTCCACTCCCGGCAAGGGCACGTCTTTCCACGTCGAATTCCCCGCAGTAAGGAAAGCGGTCCATGTCTAAGGGCTCCATCCTGGTAGTTGATGATGAATCCGAAATCCGAGAAGGCCTGGAGTTGCTGCTAGCCAGCGAGGGCTATGGTGTCTCGAGCGCCGACACCGGCGCTTCCGGCCTGGCAAAACTCGAAGAGCATCCTTACGATTTGCTGTTGCTGGACGTAAGTCTTCCCGACCGCAACGGTCTCGACTTGCTGCGCGAAATTCGCCGGCGTGATCCGCAGCTTTCCGTCGTGCTGATCACCGCGTACGGCTCGATCGATATGGCGCGTGCCGCCTTCAAGAGCGGCGCGATGGACTACATCACCAAGCCGTGGTCCAACGACGAACTCTTGGCCCAGGTCGCCCAAGCGGTGGAATCGCGCCGCCTGCGCGAAGAAAACGTGCAGTTGAAGCGCGCCCTGAAGCAGCGCTTCAACTTCCCCAACATCGTCGGCAAGAGCGACAAAATGCTCGCGCTATTCGACCTTGTCACGCAGGTCGCTCCGTCGCGCTCCACCATCCTGATCAGCGGAGAAAGCGGCACCGGTAAGGAACTGATCGCGAAAGCCATCCATTCCGCCTCCACGCGCGCCGACAAAGCTTTCGTCCCTGTCAATACGGGCTCCATTCCCGTCGATCTTCTCGAATCGCAACTCTTCGGCCACGTCAAAGGCGCGTTCACCAGCGCCATCGCCTCCAAAAAAGGCCTCTTCGAGGTCGCCGATCAAGGCACGATTTTCTTCGACGAAATCGCCACCATCAGTCATGAAACGCAGGCGAAGCTTCTTCGGGTAATCCAGGAGCGCGAATTTATGCGCTTGGGCGGCACCGAGCAGATCAAGGTCGATGTCCGCATCGTCGCCGCGTCCAACATCGACCTGCTCACGCTCGTCCGCGAAGGCCGCTTCCGCGAAGATCTGTATCATCGCTTGAACGTCATTCACTTGCAGTTGCCCCCGCTGCGCGACCGCCGCGAAGACGTGCCTTCTTTGCTCGCTCACTTTATGGAGCGCTACTGCAAGGAAAACGCCAAGACTCCGCGCCAGTTCACGCAAGGCGCGCTCAAGCTATTGATGGACTACGACTGGCCCGGCAACGTCCGCGAACTCGAAAACGTTGTCGAGCGCGCCGTTGTGCTCTCCACGCAGGAGCGCGTGGACGTGGACCTGCTTCCCGAAAGCATCCGCAGCAAGGAAATCGTTCGCGGCGTTCGCCTACAGCTCTCCGAATTTCTGCCGCCCATGCCCGGCGAACCTGGTTCGCGTTCCGCCGCCGATCATCCGCAGCCGTCGCTTTTTCAAATTATGGACGAGATCGAGCGCCGTATCATCATCGATATGCTGGAGCGCACCGGCTGGAATCAGACCGAGGCCGCCGAGCGTTTCATGATCCCGCTGTCTACCCTCAATCAGAAAATCAAGCGTCTCGGCATCGACGTCCGCCGCCGCGGCCGCGCCGACGAAACCCTCGCCGCCTCCATCGGCAAGTAACGATCGCCCGACCGCCATCGCGTTCTCCATCTTTACACACATTCCTGTTTCGTTAATTTCACCTTGCAACTCTGCGGTCCGCTAGGCACAGTACCGTGAATGGTTCTGCGACTCTCCAGCGCCGCAGCGCGGCTCACGTTAGTCTTTGTCGCTCTCATTCTCGCTACGACGCTTTCCTACTCGAGCATCCGCAACGCGCTCGCCACTTACTATTCCGGTCTGGAAACGCAGGCCGGTTATGAGCGAGCGGCGCAACTTGAGCCGGGCAACCCCGAGCATTGGTTTTTACTTGGCCGCTATTGGCAATACAACCTCGAAGATCCCAACGCGCAACGCGCCCTCAACGCTTATCGCACTTCGCTGTCTCTCGATCCGCGCGACGCCAGCGTCTGGCTCGATCGCGCCACCGCCTACGAATCGCAAGGCGACCTCCCCGCCGCTCGCGAAGCTTTCCTGCAAGCCAAGCGCGTCTATCCGGCGTCCGCTGAAGTCTGCTGGCGTTACGGCAATTTTCTGCTGCGGCAAAATGAGCTGCCCGCGGCCTTCGCCGAAATTCGTCACGCCGTCTCGGTCGATCCCAAGCGCGCCCCCGAAGCCTTCTCGCGCTGCTGGCGTGTCGACCCCGACATTCAGGCGATCCTCGATCACGCCCTCCCGCCCACCGTTCCGGTCTATCTCGACGCCATCCGTGAACTCGACGCCGACGCCGCCATCGATCCAGCACTCGCCGTGTGGAACCGGCTAGTGTTTCTTCATCCGCAGCTGCCGCTCGCGAAAGTCATCCCCTTCACCGACTCGCTCATCCAAGCGCATCGCATCGACGACGCCCACCGCGTTTGGGATCAGGCCACCGCCCTCGCTGACTCACCACCCGCCGTCGATCCATCAGGCTCCGTCTTCTGGGACGGCGGCTTCGAAACCGGCGCTTTCGGCGGCGGCTTCACCTGGACCATTCCGCCACCCGCTCCGGGCGTTCAAGTCACCATCGATTCGAACGAAAAGCATTCCGGCCAGCGTTCCCTGCGATTGGGTTTCGACGGCAGCCGCAACGTTGATTTTTCCGATGTTTGCCACCTCGCGCAGGTCCAGCCGGGAACCTCATATCGTTTCTCAGCGTGGGTGCGCACCCAGGGGCTTGCGACGGATCAAGGCATCCGCTTCCGACTCGAATGGCTCGATAATACGCGAAACGCGTTCACCGAGACCACGGACGTGCACGGCACACAGCCTTGGACGCAGCTCACGCTCCCCTGGACCGCGGTCGCCGGTGTGCGCCAGCTTCGCGTCTGCGTCAATCGCCATCCCAGCGACGATCTGGTGAGCAGGATTCACGGCACCGCGTGGATCGACGACGTGGCACTGGTTCCGGAATCTTCCGCGAGCCCGAAGCTATGAAGCTGCTGCGCGTCGGTATCTGCGCGCTCGTTGCCTTCGCCGTTCTCGCCCACGGCGCCGTCGAAGACTGGGCCAAAGCCGTCCTCGAAACCGGCGCAGGCCTTCTTTTCCTCTTCTGGTCGGTCTTGTTCTACCGCGCCCAAGATGACGACCATGAAGTCGTCCTCACGCCGCTTTTACCACCACTCATCCTGCTGGCCGTCGTCGCGCTGGCTCAGCTACTGCTACACGCCACCGCTTCCGCCTACGATACCCGCATGGACCTGGGTCTCCTCCTCGCCTGCGCCATCCTTCTGTTCCTCGCCACCCAAGCCTTCCGCTACTCCGACGATTGGCGCGGCTTCCTCTGGTTCATCATGATTTTCGGTTTCCTCGTCGCCATCTTCGGCATCCTGCAGCAGGTCACCTTCAACGGTAAGCTCTACTGGTTCCGCGAAATGCGCTACGGCGGCATCCCCTTCGGCCCATACGTCAACCGCAATCACTTCGCCGGATTCGCCGAGCTGGTTATTCCCGTCGCGCTGGTACCGCTGATTCTCGGCAAGGTCCGCAAGGAGCGTTGGTACCTCGTCGCCATTTTCGGGCTCTTGCCCATCGGTGCTCTTTTCTTGTCCGCGTCCCGCGGCGGCGTTGTGAGTGTTGGCGTGGAGGTCGGCGTTCTCGTTCTTATGATGTTGCTGCGCCGCACGGGCGGACAGCATGCGCTCACCGGCGGCATCGTTCTGCTCATGGCCCTCCTTCTGGTCTCTTGGCTCGGTGTGAAGCAGGTCCTCGAACGCTTCACTTCGCTGCAATCGCTCGAGGTGACTTCCAGCAAGCGCGCCTCCATGCGCCTGGACACGTGGCACATTTTCCTCGACCACCCTTGGACCGGCACCGGTTTGGGCACGCTGCAAACCGTGTTTCCCGCGTACGAAACCAACTACGACGGAAAAATTGTCAATCACACGCACAATGACTATCTCGAAGGTCTGGCCGAAACCGGCATCGCCGGCGGCCTCTGCTGTGCCGCCTTTCTCGGCATTCTTTACTTCGTTTCTTTGCGTCAATTGCTGCAACGCGACAAGCCCTTTGCTGCCGCGCTGCACCTCTCCGGTCTTGTTGGGTGTAGTGGCTTTCTAGTACACAGTCTCGTGGATTTCAACCTTCATATACCTTCGAACGCGATTCTTTTTTTCTTGATGGCGCACCTTGCCACCGGCGCAGTTATCCCTTCCCCATCTGCCGACGGCCCCTCCCAACATTTTCACGGCTAAGCCCGAAATCCTCGTTGACTTCGCCGCTTTAACTGTATAATCAACACGGGGGCCGTCTTATTCTATGCAGCCAGCAGGATTGCGTTCGCTGGTCATTCACCTGACCGCTTGCGCCTTGCTCGCAACCCTGGCGCCTTCCAGCCGCGCGCAGCGAGTTGAGACACCGCAGCAAACAAATGACCGGCTTCGTGCGCTCGCAGCCGGTTCCCACGCCGCTCTGCCTCCCAGCGACTACGTCATTGGCTCCGGTGATCTGATTTCCGTCCAGGTCTTCGACGTTCCCGAGATCTCCCGCGAATTGCGTGTCAGTCAGACCGGTACCATCGGTCTCCCTTTGGTGCCGGTGCGCTTGCACGTCTCCGGCCTCACCGAGATGCAGGCGGAACGTAAAATCCAAGAGGTTCTCGAAGCCAATGGCTTGGTCTCGCACCCCGAGGTTACCGTCACCGTTAAGGAAAAGAAAAACCGGCCCATCACCATCGTTGGAGCCGTTGCGCATCCCATGGTCTACGAAGCCGACCGCCAGGTTCGGCTCATTGATGTTATAGCCGCTGCGGGAGGAATCGCTCCCGATGCCGGCGATCACGTCATCATCACTCGTCCGGAACGCGACTCCTCGTCCGATCCTTCCGAGACCCCCGGGGCCGCCACTGACAACGATGCCCCTGCTCTGACCCAGGATCCCGCTCCGCAGGCGCCGGATTCATCCACGGTTCCTTCGGCGCCTCCAGCCTCCGCCAGCACCCCAGCGACCACGACGCCGGCTCCGCCAGACCTCCCCCAAAATACGCCGCCCGCGCTAGCCAACACGATCACCGTCAGCCTGAATCAAATCCTGGAGACTGGCGATATGAGCAACAATATCGTGATCCTGCCCGGAGATGTCGTGACCGTTCCGCACGCGGGAATCGTCTACGTCCTCGGCGCGGTTACCAAGCCCGGTGGCTACACGGTTTCCAACGATCGCGCCCAGCTCACCGCGCTCAAGGTTCTTTCGCTGGCCGGTGGCTTGAATCGCACCGCAAAATCTGATCATGCGGTCATCGTCCGCAAAGATGGCACGGGTCAGCAACACGAAGTGGAAGTTGACCTGAAGAAAGTGATGAAGTTTCAGGCCGAAGACGTGCAACTGCGGCCCTCCGACATTCTTTACGTACCCAACAGTGGCGGCAAACAAGCGGCAATCAGGGTCGCGGAGCTTACCTTGGCAATCGGCACCGGCGTGTTGATCTACCGGTTGGTTCCTTAAATTGGTTTCGGTTTCTTAACTATGCCCGACGATTTCAAGATGATTTCTCGCGACGACTCTTCGAACGGAGCCGTCGATATCGTCTCGCACGCGGTGCGGACGCCCTTTGAACTCTCGCCGCGTGAGCCTCATCTCTACGACTACCTGCTCATCCTCCGCAAACATCAATGGCTCATTGTTTCGTTCATACTCGCGGTGGTCACCATCGTTTCGATTGCCACCTTCCGCATGCAGCCTGTTTATGTTGCCACCGCGCGCATCGAACTCGGCCGCGAGAACGCCAACATCCTTCCCTTCCAGGGTACCGATTCCTACGATTACATGTTGGACGTCGAGAACTACATCGAGACGCAGTCCAAGATTCTGACCAGTGAAACTCTAGCCCTGCAGACCATACGCACCGGCGTTCTCACCGGCCAGCCGCAATTTCAAAATCCCGATCCGTCGTCCGAAGCGCTCGCCACCGGAAGCCTGGCGAACCAGAAGCGCCCGCCCGAGTTGGGGGCGTTTCTCGGAAGCCTGGGCGTCCGCCGTGTTCCCAATAGCCGTTTGATGGACATCAGCTTTGAGGCCAACACTCCGGAACTAGCCGCGCAGGTCGTGAACGCGCACATCCGGAACTTCATCGACCAGAATCGCCGCAGCCACTACGACGCCACGACCTCCGCTACTACCTGGCTTACAGATCAGCTCGACGAACTCAAAATTAAAGTCAAAAATTCCGAAGATGCACGCCTCGACTACGAACGAAAAAATCAGATCTGGGAACTCGACGACAAGCAAAACCTCACCACCCAGCGTCTTTCCGAAATTAGCCGCCAGCTCATCGAAGCGCAGGGCGATCGCATGCGCAAGCAATCGCTGTTCGAATTCGCCAAGCAGGGCGACGCCGATCTGGTTCCCCAGATACGCGACAGCGCTGGTGTGCAGGACCTGCTGCGCAAGCGTGGCGATTTGAACGGACTGTACACCGAAGCGCTCAATCAATACGGCCCGAATTTCCCAAAGGTCCTGCGGCTTCAATCGCAGTTGAAGGAGATCGACCAGAATCTCGACCGGGAAAAGCGCGCGGTCCTCGTGCGCCTCGGCAGCGAATATCACGAGGCGCAACAGCGCGAAGAGCTCCTCACGCGTACCCTCGATCAGCAGAAAACCGAAGCCAATCTGATGTCCGAGCGCATGGTGCAGTACAACATCCTGAAGCGTGATGCAGAGGCCGACAAGGCGCTCTACGACGGCTTGCTCACCAAGCTGAAAGAAGCCGGAATTTCCGCGGCGTTGCAGTCTTCCAATATTCGCGTCGTCGATCCCGCCATGATTCCTTCGTTCCCTTCGCGTCCCGCGAAGGCCCGCAACGTTGCGCTGGCTTTTCTCGTCGGCCTGGTTGGCGGAATCGGATTGGCGATCTTGCGCGAATACATGGACAACACCGTCAAGACGCCAGACGACGTCGAGACACTCGCTCGCTTGCCTTCACTTGCCGTGGTTCCTGCTTTCGAGGACTCCAAGCACGATGGAAGCCGCACCAAGACTCTGAAAGAGGCCATCGGCAACGGTCACTCGCGGAACGTCGAGTTGGTCGCGCAGCATCTACCGAAGTCCCAGATGTCCGAGGCCTTCCGCGCCCTGCGCACGGCACTTCTCCTGTCACAAGCCGGGCGCCCGCCGCAAGTCATCCTGGTCACCAGCGCATTGCCCCGGGAAGGAAAGACCACCGCTGCCGCCAATCTTGCTGTCACGCTCGCGCAGCTCGGCGATCGCACTTTGTTGATCGATGCTGATCTGCGAAAACCGGGTATCGGCCGCCTCCTCAATATGAACGGCGGAAAGTATGCCGGACTGAGTTCCTACCTGGCCGGCGTTTCCAGCCTCGACCTGGTCACCGTCCAGCATCCCTCCGTCCCCAATCTTTCCGCGATTCCCACCGGCCCTCTGCCGCCGAATCCCGCAGACTTGCTCTCCTCTCACCGGCTGGCCGACGCCATCGCCCAGCTTCGCACCAAATTCAAATTTATTGTCATCGACACGCCTCCGGTCATGGCCGCTACCGATGCGGTCATCTTGTCCGTGCAGGCCGACGGCGTGCTCCTCGTCGTGCGCAGTGGAGAGACTCCCAAGGAAGCCTTCACGCGGACGCGCGACCTGCTGGTCAGCGTGAAATGCCGCCTGCTCGGCGTGGTCCTGAACGCGGTGAATTCGAACGCCCCCGATTACTACTACTCGTACCGATATTATCCGTACTCGTATGGCTACGGACCGCAGGAATCGGCTGGTGCCCCGCATGAAGGCGATGAGGCCGAGGCTTCCTTCAAATCTTCATCTCATGACCGCCACAATCGTGGCGATCACGACGACATCCAGGAACTCTAAGGGGGGATTTTTGCGTTTTCTAATCACTGGTGGCGCTGGTTTTATTGGTTCGCATCTCGCGGAGCGGTTGCTCGATCGCGGCGATCGCGTCGTGTTGCTCGACAATTTGTCCACCGGCAGCATGGACAACATTCGTCATCTCAAGAGTTTCGATCGCATGGAATATCACCTCGACAACATCGAGAATCGCCAGTTAGTGGCCGAACTGGTGGACGATGCCGACGCCGTGATCCACCTCGCGGCCGCTGTCGGCGTGAAATTGATCGTGGAAAGTCCGGTTCGAACCATCGAGACCAACGTCAACGGAACGCAACGGATCCTGGAAGCCGCCTGCAAAAAGCGCAAACTCGTCCTTACCGCTTCTACATCCGAAGTCTACGGCAAAAATACCAACGTGCCTTTCCATGAAGACGCCGACCTCGTTCTCGGGCCTACCACAAAAGGCCGCTGGAGCTACGCCGCTTCCAAGGCACTGGATGAGTTTCTCGCGCTCTCGTACTGGAAAGAAAAGCAGCTTCCCGTCATCGTCGTGCGCCTGTTCAATACGGTAGGTCCGCGCCAGACGGGCCGCTACGGCATGGTCCTGCCGAATTTCGTGAAGGCCGCCATCGACAACACTCCCATCAGCGTTTATGGCGACGGCAAGCAATCGCGCTGCTTCTGCGATGTCCGCGACACCGTCGAAGCGCTCGTCCGGCTGATCGACACCGACCATTCCATCGGCGAAGTCGTGAACGTCGGCAACACCGAAGAAGTCTCCATCGAGGCACTCGCGCGGCTCGTCAAGCAGCGCACCAACAGCATGTCCTCCATCGAATTCGTCCCTTACGACAAAGCCTACGAGCCCGGATTCGAAGACATGATGCGCCGCGTCCCCTGCGTCGACAAACTCGAAGCCCTAACCGGCTTCCGCCCGCGCACCCCCCTCACAGAAATCATCGACCGCGTGGCCGCCTTCTTCCAGCAAAAGGCCGAGCCAACTCCTGCTCACGCTCCATCACCGCGTGCCGCCGCTGGCTTCGCCGTCTGACGCCTTGTCTCTGACGCGACGCGAGCGCTGGCTTCTCGTCATTTTCCTTGTATCGCTGCCCTTGATGAATCCGTGGGTTCGCGGCGACGGCATTGGCTACTACGCATTCGCGCGGGCCCCGTTGATTGAGCACAGTCTCAATTTTGAGCGCGACTACCGATCCGGCAACGCCAGCTTTCGCGATGCGCGGTTTGACGAAAATGGCCAGCCAAGGTCTTTCCTCCTTACCTCGACCGGTCATCTCGACAATCATTTCACCGTCGGACCTGCGATTCTCTGGGCGCCATTTCTGCTGGTCGCACATGCGGGGGTGTTGCTTGCTCGCGCGTTCGGATCGCACGTCGCGGCGGATGGGTTCTCTGCGCCGTACCGTTTCGCCATGGCCTTCGGAACCGCGCTGTATGGCTTTCTGGGGCTGCTGCTCGCCGCGCGCGTGGCTCGCGAGTATGTTGACGAGCGATGGGCGTTTCTCGCCACCATCGCCATTTGGTGGGGCAGTTCGCTTCCCGTATACATGTATTTCAATCCGTCGTGGTCGCACGCGCATTCCGCATTCGCGGTCGCGCTGTTCCTCTGGTATTGGCACCAAACCCGCAATCTGCGGACCATGCGCCAATGGTGCATCCTGGCGGTTATCGCCGGCCTGATGCTTAACGTGTACTACGCCAATGTCACGATTCTGGCCGTGCTCGTCGTCGAAGCCATCCGGCAATATCTCACCGCGCTTCGCCACGCGTCCGGGCAGACGCTCACCGCACCGCAGGAGCGACGCGATTCGTCGCTCGGCTCTCCGTCTGTGGCACAACTGCTCGTGAATCATCTGCTCTTCTGTCTCATCGTCGTTGTTTGTTTGCTGCCTACTTTTATTTCGCGCTATGTGATTTACGGGAGCGCGATGGAGTCGGGGTATGTTCCGCTCGGCTACTGGGCTTGGCGGTCGCCGTATTTTCTGTCGGTGCTGTTTTCCTCCGATCACGGATTGTTGGTTTGGACTCCGGTCGTGATTCTTGCGGTCGCCGGGCTTTTCGTTTTTTGGCGGCGCGAGCCGCGCGTCGGAGCTCCGATCCTGGCGGCGGTGCTGGCGTTTTACTTGCTCATCGCTTGCTATCCGGATTGGGACGGAATCTCGTCGTATGGGAACCGGTTTTTCATTTCGCTGACGGCTCCATTTATTCTCGGGCTGAGCGTGTTGTTCGATCGTGCTGCCGCATGGTTCCATTCTTCACGCACTGCGCTGGCCGTTGCATCCTCGCTTGTCGCGTGCTTGATTCTTTGGAACATGGCGTTCGTGTTTCAGTGGGGGACGCACTTGGTTCCAGCGCGCGGGCCCATCGTTTGGAGCGAGATGATTCACAATCAATTCTTTGTCGTGCCGCGCGAAATTTCTGGCATGGCGCGGGATTATCTTTTTCATCGCTCCAACCTGATGCGCCAGATCGAACAGCGCGACATCGAGCAGATGGATGGCCGAGTCCGCCTGCGCCGTAACGAGGCTACAACGGGATGCAGCGAGACATTGCAAATCCGGTGTTCGGCGGCGACGTGAAAATCGTGTTGAGGACTCTTCTTACAGGTGCATCTCTGCTACTCTAGTTCTATATTTCCCAGCGTATATAAGGCTTGCGTGATTTTTGTGCGCTTGAAAAATTGATGGCTTCGGTTACTACACCTCCTCCGGCTGGCTCTCTGGCTGCCGGCACGGCTCACGCTTTGCCGCTTGCTGCTGGGGCGGCGCCTGTTGTGCGCATTGCGCCTCCTCGCGGGTGGTTTGAATTGCGCTTGCGGGAGGTTTGGGAGTATCGCGAGCTTTTGTACTTCTTTGTTTGGCGCGACGTTAAGGTGCGCTACAAGCAGACCGTCATTGGCGTGGCTTGGGTGATTTTGCAGCCTTTGATGACGATGGGTGTGTTTACGATTTTCTTTGGGCGACTGGCTAAGCTGCCTTCTTCGGGTTGCCTTATCCTGTTTTTTATTTTGCGGCGCTGGTGCCTTGGGCTTATTTTGCGCAGGCGCTGAGCAATTGCACGAACATTGTGGTGGCGAACCAGCATGTGATTACCAAGGTGTATTTTCCGCGGTTGATTTTGCCGTTGGCGGCAGTTTGTTCCGGCGTTGTGGATCTGGCGATCGGATTTGTGGTGATGATTATTTTGACTTTGAGTTTTGGGATCCATCCTCCCCTTACCGTGGTGCTTTTGCCTGGGTTCATGATTTTGGCTGTGCTTACGGCGCTGGGGGTTGGGTTGTGGACCTCGGCTTTGAATGCTTTGTATCGGGATGTGGCTTCGATTATTCCTTTTGTGGTGCAGTTCTGGATGCTGGCTTCACCGGTGGCGTATCCCAGTTCGCTGGTGCCTGCGCGGTGGCGGTGGCTGTATGGGTTGAATCCGATGGCTGGGGTGATTGATGGGTTCCGGTGGGCTTTGACTGGGCATGGGTCTGCGCCTGGTCCGCAGATGGCGGTTTCGGCGGTGGTGGTATTGGTGGTACTGGTGGGCGGGTTGTTGTTTTTCCAGCGGGTGGAGGGAACTGTGGCGGACCGCGTGTGATGGATGCTACCAGATTTTCAGAAGGCTGGGATGCTGAAGGCGGCTAAGAGTGCGGGGAAGCGGTTTTTCGGTGCGTTTGGGTTGGAGGTCTGGAAGGCGCCGCTGCGGGGAGCGGCGATGCCAAACGTGGTGGCTCGGGCGAGTATGCGCGGGGCGCTGCGACAGCTTTCGAGTCTGGGGTTTGTGCCGCGGACGGTGATTGATGTGGGTGTCGCTTATGAGACCGCGGAACTTTACCAGGAGTTTCCGAAAGCGGACATTTTGCTGATTGAGCCGCTGGTGGAGTTTGAGCCGTTTCTGAAGAAGATCTGCGGAACTTACAATGCGCAGTACGTCCTTGCGGCGGCGGGGGCGGGCGTGGGCACCGCGTCTCTGAACGTACACGCGGACCGGTTCGGGTCGAGTCTGCTGAAGGAAGTGGAAGGGGCCGCGGTGGACGGCACACCGCGGCAGGTGCCGGTGGTCACGATCGACGGGGTTTGCGCGGAAAAGAAACTGGGCGGGCCGTACCTGATCAAGGTGGATGTGCAGGGAGCGGAATTGTTGGTGCTGGCTGGGGCGCGGCGAACGCTGGAGGAGACAGAGGCCGTGGTCCTGGAGACGACGCTGTTCGGAACGATCGTCGGCGGGCCGCAACTCTACGACGTGATTGTGAAAATGAAGGAATACGGATTCGTGGTTTACGACATCTATGGCCTCACATACCGTCCCCTGGACCAAGCTCTTTTGCAGACGGACATCATATTTGTGCGGGAGCAGGGGCGGTTCCGGGAATCGCACGTGTTTGCGACGCCGGAGCAGCGGCGTGAGCAGCTTTGTCGCGCCGAGGAGACGCATCGGAAGTTGACAGCCGGCAGTGGAGAAAAGGAAAAATTGGGATGACGGTGGTGATTCGGGGCGAGGGGTTGGGAAAGCGGTACCGGCGGGGGATGGTGGAGTCCTCGGGGACACTGCGGGAATCGCTTGCGCGGTTTCTTCAGGCGCCGTTTGCTTCGTTGCGGGGGCCAGAACAAGAGGAATTTTGGGCTTTGCGCGATGTGGATTTGGAAGTGCAGGAAGGGGAGGTTTTGGGGTTGATTGGGCGGAATGGGGCGGGGAAGACGACCCTGCTGAAGATATTGTCGCGGATTACGCGGCCTAGCACCGGTTGGGCGGAGATTCATGGGCGGGTGCGGAGTTTGCTGGAGGTGGGGACGGGGTTTCATGCGGAGTTGACTGGGCGGGAGAATACGTATTTGAGCGGGTCGATTCTGGGGATGAGCAAGCGGGAGATCACGCGGAAATTCGATGAGATCGTGGCGTTTGCGGAGATCGAGAAGTTTATCGATACGCCGGTGAAGCATTATTCGAGCGGGATGTACATGCGGCTGGCGTTCGCGGTGGCGGCGCACCTGGAGCCGGAGATTCTGCTGGTGGACGAAGTGCTGGCGGTGGGGGACATCAAGTTTCAGAAGAAGTGCCTGGGGAAGATGGGAGACGTGGCGCGGCAAGGGCGCACGATCATCTTGGTCAGCCACAACATGGCTGCGATCAATGCGCTTTGCTCACGGTGCGTGATTCTGAATTCGGGCGGTGTCGAGTTCGACGGCACCACAGACAAAGCTACGGCTCGCTATTATGCCGACTCGGTAAATATGAGTAGTGGCTCGGACCTTTCCGATCGACCGAGAACGGGCAATGGCAAAGCGCGTTTCGTTTCCATCTCCGTGCAGGCAGCGGACCGCGCCGGGCGTTTGTTGGAGGTTGCTAATCCTGGCTGCGATTTGCACCTGGAGATTGATTTTCGATGTGAGGAAAATTTTGGTTTTGCGAATCTCGCCGTGGTTTTGTTTGATTCCACTGGTTACCGGCTTATTGATATCAACACCGCACAGAAGGGTCAATTTTCGAGCCTGCGACGCGGGCAGAGGGCCCGAGCCAAATTTCTGCTCAAGGAGGTACTATTGAGGCCGGGCAAGTACCTAATCGGACTGTGGTTGGGGCGAGAGGGTGTCGAGGACCTTGACTACATTGAGCATGCCACAACGTTGGATGTCGCCGAGGGTGACGAAACGAGTGGGTATTCAAAACTTTACCCCGGCACGTATCTTTGTCGGTTCGAGCAAAGTGTTTCTATCGAACCGTCATTGAGCGATAACCCGAATTAGAGTTCACGGGGACGCTTGCAATTGTCATTAAAGAAGCTATTGATTCGTTTGCTCGACCGGCCGGGCGGAAGGAGCCTGTTGGGAAAACTGGCGACGAGTTACTCGAAACGAATCGGGGGAGACGGCGTAGAAATACTGTATGCGGACGGGTTGTGGATGCGTCGCGTGGGAACAGATTTCTTCCCAGATGGTCCCACGTTCGAATACACGTACCCTAATTTCGATATTTGGAGACGCCAAGCCGGCATCTATGTTTCTGATGCCAGGGAGCACTGGTTACGGCACTATTGCGCGGAGGAGGGAGATGTCATTGTAGAAGTGGGGGCAGGGCGGGGCGAAGATACACTCGCGTTCTCGCGGGCGGTGGGCAAAACAGGGCGCGTGATTGCGATCGAAGCTCATCCGGGGACGTATGCGATTCTAAGACGTTTCTGCCGGCTCAACGGGCTGTCCAATGTCACGCCTCTGCACTTAGCAGCGATGGACAAACCGGGTAGGGTAGGGATTGTGGAATCCGAATCATCTTGGATGGAGAATGCAATTGATCCGAAGATGAACGGGCGTAGGATCGAGGTGCGAGCGGGCACCTTGGAGGAAGTCTGGCGGGAGCAAGGGCTCGGAGAGATTGCTTTCTTAAAAATGAACATCGAAGGAGCTGAGCGATACGCATTGCTCGGACTGGGATCACTCACGGAGAAAATCGGACAGATTTGTGTGGCCTGTCACGATTTCCGGTCTGAACTCGGTCACGGCGAGTCGTTTAGAACACGGGCTTTTGTGGAGGAGTTCCTCAAGGAGCACGGCTTCACAGTTACGTCGCGATCAGACGATCCGCGCGACTACGTACGCGATCACATCTTCGGAGTAAGAGGTGGGTATGATCAAAACACGGCCTTACGATGAGCTGGCTCACTCTAGAGTGATAAAATCGACGCTACCTAGAAGGTATGTAGGTGCTTCATGCCGCTGATAGATCTCTTTAGAAAAGTAACGCCACTTGGAGTGAGGCGGTTAACGCCAGCATCCATTAAGCGATTGCTTCAGCCGCCCTCCCCACAAACGGACGATCCGGCATGCTATGTCGGGACAAATGAAGTGAGCGGACAGCTTCAGCTTGAGCTGCTAAAGCGGGAAGGATGTCGTCCTGAATCGAAAGTGTTGGAGGTGGGATGTGGAAACCTCCACGCCGGGATGGCACTGATTCGATATCTGGAAAAAGGCAACTACGTCGGAGTTGATCCTAATGAGTGGCTTAGAGAATCGACGATGAGTAAACGGGGAACCCGAAGTCTCGTCCACAAGAAAGCTGCCCGATTCTTGAGTGTCAGCGATTTTGACGCCAGTGAATTGGGTATCCACTTCGATTTTGTCTTGTCTCATTCGGTGTTGTCACACTGCGCCCACTGGCAGCTTGAGTTGTTTTTGAGAAATGTCAGCAAGGTTTTGGCTCCGGCAGGTCGTATTCTGGCTTCTATTCGATTGGCGGAAGGGAATCTCTACGGCAGCACTGGCACACCGGATCAGGAGGACTCAATGCATAACGAGTGGCAGTATCCCGATGTGACCTGGTTCAAGCTTTCAACAGTTACGAAAACAGCTGCCGCATTGGGGCTTGAAGCAGTTCACATTCCAGACCATACGGATTTTTACACCAAAGGACGTCCTCAAGAGTACCACGATTGGCTGGTGATCTCTCGGAAGCCATCCCTCCAACTGTGACACTGGCTGTGCTGGAATCACCGCACGGAATCAAGTTCGTGACACACATTCGACAAATCTGGGTAGGTTGCCGCGAAATACCGATCGGGTCCTGGTCATGGGAACAGTATCGCACATGGGCCTTCGTGGAGCACCGCACGGTCGAGCACGCGTTAACGCTTGCCTCTCGCCCCAACGATTCGCGTAATTACATTCGCGATCACATCTTTGGTTGAGGCCAGCGTAATCTACGAGTCGGATCACAAAAAGCTATGAATGTCGTGCGGCGGGCTATCAAGTCACTGTGGTCGAGATCTAGGTGACGACAAAGTGAGAATTACACATTTGAGCACATACGACATTCACGGAGGAGCGTCGAGGTCTGCGCTTCGCCTGCACTACGGTTTACGGAATATTGGGCATGAGTCCTCAGTATTAGTGCAATTCCGTGATTCCAAGGACTCGACCGTTGTCGCTTTCGCACCCCCGCTCGACCTCCCTTCCAGGGCTCGGCGGATTGCGAAGAGATATTTTCTTCGTAAGAGCCGACAGTCTCATTTTTCTCAGCGCCCTGGCGATGCTTATTATTTTAGCGACGATCGCAGCGAACATAACGCTGATGTCTTAAGGCAAATTCCTCCGACCGATGTCCTGCATCTTCATTGGGTGACCGGACTGATCGACCTTACAACTTTTTTCCGTCAGGTCTCCGTCAGACTACCAATCGTGTGGACGATGCACGACATGAATTGGATTACGGGCGGCTGTCACCATGCCATCGAGTGCAGAAGGTTCTGGGAGCGGTGTGGAAGATGCCCGCAGCTCGGATCTCGCAAGGACATTGATTTCTCAACCGCGGTCTGGGAGCGCAAGCACAGGGTGTACTCAGAGCTGGAGCTAAGCAGATTTTGCGTCGTTACGCCGAGTCGATGGCTCGCCAGTGAGGTGAGGCGTAGCACCCTAATGGGAAAGCTTCCAGTTCAGGTTATTCCTTACGGCCTAGACGTTGAGTGCTTTAAACCCAGGAGTCGAGACATAGCACGAGATCTTTTGGAAATCCCCTCGCAAGCCAAAGTTCTTCTGTTCTCCTCACATTTTCAAGATAATCGGCACAAAGGCGGACATCTGCTGGCCGAGGCGATCCAGCGACTAAGGGCGGTGCCGAATCTGTTTGTGCTGGCACTCGGGATTGGACAATGGGCAGATTCCTGCCCTGTTCCAAATAAATCACTGGGATTCATCCAGAATGAGAGGTGGTTGTCGCTTGCGTACAATGCCGCTGATGTTTTTGTGCTGCCCACGCTCGTGGACAACTTTCCAAACACTGCGTTGGAAGCCCTAGCGAGCGGGCTTCCGACAATTGCGTTTAATGTCGGAGGTGTCCCGGAGATAGTGCGCGATGGCTGTACAGGCGCGCTGGTCGAGGCTGAAAATTCGACAGCGCTTTCTATGGCAATTGAGCGATTACTCAGCGAGCCTGAGAGACTCCAACAGATGTCCGCCAACTGCCGTAGGATCGCCGTAGAAGAGTATGGTTTGGAAGTGCAAGCTAAGCGATACGCGGAACTCTACGGCTCGCTACTCAGGCGGGACTCCGAAGTTGCGAAGGCGGGGCGATGCTGACATTGTTTACAACCGCGAAGGCGTTTCGAGGACATGACGGGATTATCCAGCGGAACGCGCTGAAGAGCTGGAAGCTGCTCGATCCCGACGTGGAAGTGATTGTGTTCGGGGAAGACGAGGGCGCGGCGCAAGTCTGTTCTGAAATTGATCTTGTGCACCATCCGCAGGTTGAGCAGCACGCGTCAGGCAGGAACCGGGTGGACTACATGTTTCGGTGCGCGAGCCAAATCGCGCGGCACGAGTACCTTTGCTACTGCAATTGCGACATCGTGCTGATGGACGATTTCCTGCGAGCTTTTGAACGGGCGAGGGCGTGGCGGCGAAAGTTTCTTTTTGTGGCGCAGAGATGGGATACGGACGTCACGGAGCCCATCGATTTCGGAGATAGGCGGTGGCGCGACAAGCTGCGGCAACTGGCTGAGACGAAGGGCTTCCAGCAGAGCGGGTATTGGATGGATCTGTTTCTCTTCCGCAAGGGACAGTATTTGGATATGCCGGCGCTCCTGGTGGGGCACTGCTATTGGGATACCTGGATGATCTGGAAGGCGCTGCGTTCGAGAATGCCAGTGCTGGACGGCACGCCGGCCGTGATGCTTATCCATCAGAATCATAGCTACAACCCGGCGTTCGGGCGCGAGAAGGGCACTAATACCGACGTACTTTCAAAGCACAACCTGCAGCTCATCGGGGGCGAGCAAAATATCCGGCACATGAAGTGTTCGACGCACCGGCTGGGAAGCCGGGCCAAGTGTACCCAAACTTTTACCGTTACGTGTTTGTCCCCACACGCATCTGGTGGCCACCGGTCAAAAACTTTTTCGCGTATAAGGTGTGGTTACCGGTGTGGCACACACTTCTGGATATTACGCGGCCAGTTCGCAAGGTAATTGGCCTGCGATCGAAACGCCTGCGGGAAGGCGAGGGAAGGTAGCGATGGCCGGCACGAGCGTTGCCGAAAATAGCCGGGGCTATCCGGGCAGCTCAGAGTCGGCGGTGAACGCGCAGGCGGCGCTGGTGGAGACCGCAGAAGAGAAGTGGCCGCGCATCGCTTTGGTGACGCCGGTATTCAACGCGAGGAAGTATATCGAGGCGACGATCCGGTCGGTGCTTGCGCAGGAGTATCCGAACCTGGATTACTTCATTGTGGATGGGGGTTCGACGGACGGGACCGTCGAAATCATTCGAAAATATGAGAGCCGGATTTCCGGGTGGGTCAGCGAGCCGGATAAGGGAATGTATGACGCGATTCGCAAGGGATTCGAGCGCACGACGGGCGAGATCATGGGGTGGCTTAATGCGACTGATATGTTGCACGTCGGTGGCTTGCAGGTGGTCGCGAGCGTTTTTCGAGACTTGCCGAGCGTGGAATGGATCACGGGAAGACCGACGGCGTTTAGCGAGCACGGGATGACCGTGCAGGTGCTGGCTACGAAGCGATGGTCGCGGTACCGGTTTCTGGCGGGTGCTAACCGAAACATTCAGCAGGAGTCGACGTATTGGAAACGCAGCCTGTGGGATCGCGCTGGGGGTTTTGTCGATACGTCGTGTCGCGCGGCCGGGGACTTCGAATTGTGGGTGCGTTTTTTCCGCCACGCGGCGATCCACTCGGTGGATACCGCGATTGGCGGCTGGAGGTCGCACGAGGAAGGTTTAGGTCAGGGAAACATGGACTATACCTTCAGGAGTGCGAGGGGATTGTCGAGAAAGAGCTGGATCACGTCGAGCATGGAAGATGGATACGAGTATTGCGGGGAATCAGCCGAACGGTGAAGCCGATTCCAGTGGTGCGAGGTGTGTGGCGGCTGCTGGTGACGGATAGCCTCTATCATCGACGAGGACCGGACTGGCCGCAGGTCATCGAATATCAATGGGGTAAGGTTTGCAAGTGGGGCTTTCGGCGCGGTTGAACGGGTGGTTTGTTTGTGATCTGAGCGAAGGAGCAGGGAATGACGGCGCCGCGGGTTACGGTGCTGATCGACGCGTACAACTATGGGCGGTTTATTGAGCAGGCCATTGAGAGCGTGTTGTCGCAGGATTTTGCGATGGAGCAGGTGGAGACTTTGGTCGTGGATGACGGGTCGACGGATGACACTGCGGAACGGGTGAAGAAGTATGGCGGGGCGATTCGTTATTTTCGGAAGGAGAATGGGGGGCAGGCTTCGGCGTTCAATTTGGGATTTGCGGAGGCGCGAGGGGAGTTTGTGTTCACGCTGGATGCGGACGACTACTTTTTGCCGGGCAAACTGCGGCGGGTGATGGAGGAATTTGAGAAGCATCCGGAATTGGGGACGATTTATCACCGGTTGATGGAATTGGACGACGAATCGGGAGAGTTGCGGGTGACGCGGGTTCCGTTTAGCGCGATTTCTGGCTTCGTTCCCGACGACAAAGAAAAGATAGTGCGGTTCAGAGCGCACCCGACGTCGAGTCTGGCGTTTCGGCGGTCGGTGGTGGAACGGGTGATGCCCATGCCGGAATCGATGCGGATTAATGCGGACGCGTTTATCGAACTGCTGGCGGTGCTGCTGGCGCCGGTGCTGGCGATCGATGAAGCGCTGGCAGTGTATCGCGTGCACGGGGGGAATCTGTCGTATGGGGATTGGGCGGAGTCTACGCCGGAAGCGGCGCGGCGGCGGGTGGCGGTGTACCGGGTGGTGCTGGCGGAGGTTGCCGCTTGGATGGGTGCGCATAAAAATGAGCTGAACGGGATCGATACGCGAGGGTATATTGAGCCGCGGCTTTTGGAGATGGAGTCGACGGAGTTTTTGGCTGATCCGCCGGGGAGGTGGAGGTCGTTCTGGTTTATGGTGCGGCGGAATAATGTTTTTGCTTGTTTGCAGAACTGGAGATATACGCTTTTTAATTATGTTGGGGCGGGGTTGGCTTTGATTGTGGGGTATCGGCGGGCAGAGGAGATTCATCGGAGGACTTTGGGGGGATTGCAGGGGTTATTGCGAAGGAGTTGACGCGGGGAATCGCGGAGGAGTTGTTGCTCCGCGGTGAAAAAGGGCGAGGGAAAGAGTTAACATGAGGGCACGGAGATAGGAACACCGAGACCAGAAGAATTGAACAGGGGATTGTAGGAGAGTTATGCTGACTGTGTTTTCTACACCGAAACCGTTTGTTGGGCATATTGATGTGATTCAGCGAAATGCTATATCCAGCTGGCTACGGTTGCATCCAGATGTGGAAGTTATTTTGGTCGGGGATGATCCGGGGACGGCGGAGGTTTGCGCGGAGTTTCGGATTCGGCATATCGCTTCGGTGAAGCGGAACCGGTATGGGACTAAATATTTGGCAGATATTTATGATCAGGCGCAGGCGGCGGCTCGGCATGAGGTTGTTTGTCATGTGAATTGCGACATCATTTTGATGGCGGATTTTTTGCGGGGAGTGCGGAGGGTGGCTGATGGGGAGAAGACGATTTTTGATGGCCGGGCGGCGGTGGGATGTGGATTTGAGTCGGGCGATTGATTTTTCTTCGGGGGATTGGGAATAGAGCGTGGGTCAGTTGGCCGTGGAGACGGGTCGGCAGCGGCCGCCTCAGTGGATCGATTATTTTGTGTTTTCGCGGGGGCTTTACTATCAGCAGATTCCGGAGTTTGTGGTGGGGCGGCCTGGTTGGGATAACTGGCTGCTTTGGTATCCGCTATCGATTGGGGTGCCGGTGGTAGATGCTTCGCGGGTGGTGCGTGCCGTGCATCAGAATCATGACTATGGTTACCATCCGGAGGGGAAAAGGGAGTTTGGGAGGGTGAGGAGGCTCAGGAGAATTACCGGTTACATTATGGGAAGTTTGCCACTCTGGCGAATGCTTCGCATTTGCTTACGAGTCGGGGGATTCGGCGGAATTATGGGGCTGCGTGGATTTTTGCTCGGCAGTATGCGGTGGGGGTGTTGTATTGGGTTTGGTTTGGGTTGTTGAATTTGACGCGACCGGTGCGGCATTGGTTGGGAGTGCGTAAGGGTGCGGTGGGACGATAGCGTGGCGGGCGTGACCGTGGCGCGACCCGGGCTAGGGACGGAGAGGAAGGGCCGACCCTTCAAAAACCCGGAGGTTTCCTCGCCGGCGGGGGAATCTTGTGCTGGCTCTGATGACGCGATGAAGCGGGCGATTCATTCCTTATTCAAAACGTTTGGGTACCGGGTGGTCCGCATCGAGGAAGATGCTGGTGTCGGGCCTCGAGCTAGCGAACGGCTTGGGCCGCTCTTGGCCGCGCTGAAGAGGCTGGGATTTTCGCCGCGGCACATTGTGGATGTGGGCGCGAATCATGGGTTGTGGACGCGCGAGGCGATCGCATTTTTTCCGGATGCGCACTATACGTTGGTGGAGCCTCAGGATGAGTTGAAGCGCGATATTCAGGATCTTGTGGCGCGCGGGTCAAAGATTGTTTGGGTGAACGCTGCGGCTGGGGATCGCGCGGGGGTGATGCCGTTCACGATCGCGACGCGGGACGATAGCAGCACGCTTAGCTTGAGCGAGCAAGAGGCGAGGGTCGCCGGTTTGCGGCAGGTTCCCGTCGAGGTGAAAACATTGAATGAAATTGTGCGGGCTAGCGGGTTGCCTTGTCCGGAGATAGTGAAGATCGACGCCGAGGGATTTGACCTGAAAGTGCTGGCAGGGGCTTCGGAACTTTTTGGGAAGACCGAGGTGTTTCTGGTGGAGGCCGCGGTTTGCTCCGATTACGAGAATTCAGTTGCGCGCGTCGTGCAGTTTATGTGCGGGGAGGGATACCGGGTGCTGGATGTCACTAGCTTGAATCGCAGTCCGAAGCACAATGTTTTGTGGGTCTGCGAGCTGGCGTTTATTCGGAATGGGAGTCCGCTGCTGGATGCTGTGAAGTCTTATGAGTGAGCTTGATTTGGCGGCTGTCCTAGCTTGGTTACAAATTGAATACCGAGTGGCCGTTGGAGTTAGTTTGGGCGCGGTAGTCGTTAAGGTTTGTATTCCACCTACTTCCACAGCTCCAGTTGCGAGAAGAGGATTGGTTTTCTAAATCGTGGCTACGGCACGCAAACGTCTTAACCGAAAGGCTGAACGAGTGAATGTAGAGCTACGTTTAAGAACGCGTAGATACTCGCCGTGGGATAAATATCGAGAGACTCTCTTTGGCTAGAAACGGCCTCCGTGAAGTTTTCCGTGACAACTAGCACAAAGTGTAATCAGGTTTTGCAAGAGATCGCTACCGAGTTGACTTCTGGGTTTCAAATGATGGATCTGTAAGTCTCTTGAAGAACCACAGTTCTGACAACGCCATCCATCGCGTTCGAGCACCTGGTTCCGGAGCGCACAATACTCTTCTAGGATCAAGTTTTAGTCGAGGCCCCTTCTGACGTAAAGGCATCATGAATTTGGCCCAGCCAGTTTGGTCTGTGGTTGAAGTTCATCTTGACTCGCGCCCGCGAGAAAGTCTGCGCAGATCATCTCCAGGCAATAGCCCCGTGATTTATCTGTCCCCAGCATCAAGAGCAGCTGTCTCGAGGGCCTTCTCGACGACCGGCAGCTGACTCTTATAAAGCTTGAAATAAATAATCTCCCAAGGCTCGGTTTCCTTCCCCGTGAGGTGTCGCTCCACCTCGCATTTGAAACCCTCCTTTGGCATCTCCTTGGCCTTGTGCAACCAGGTTGCACAATCGAACTTTTCTCCATCTCTCCGCGCTACTTTCACCAGCTCTACGGCTTTGCTCCATCCCACCTCTCGGAGCTGAGGTTTGGGGATCCGCGTCAGATTTTCATGGATCGCCATCAGGTAATAAGCCTTTCGGCGTGATTCCGGAAACCGCTTCTCCAGGAATTCCTCGAATGAGCTCAGTTTCTCCAATCTCCAGTACTGCCTCGACCGCACCTCACATAGATACTCGCCCAAGCTCCACAAATCGCACGTCGCCTTCCTGCTCTTTGCTCTTTTCCCAGGTCAAGATCTCATCGATCTTGCCTAGGACGAATGAGGGCCCGACGGCGATCGAGTTCTGGTGACACGGCCGGTCGTCCGTTAATCCACAAGCTCGTCAAGCCAATCAAGGTCGCTCGCTCCAGGTTTGCGGATAAGGTTGGCTGCGACCAGCGGCTCGTTGTTCAGGCAAAGCCCTAGATGAGAACAACTCACGCAGCCATTCTGCGGAAACCGAATACCGCTGTGCGAATCAAAGTGACCCGACTCGATCTGGTTTATCGTTGTTTCTACCAACCGGCCGAACTCTCTCCGCTGTTCTTCCGAAATCGAGGTTCTCAAATATTGGATCTCCGGGGCATGCTTTCGCACAAAGACAACGAGCGCTACCTCGGAAATTCCACTGATCCACGAATAGCAGATGAGCTGTGGGTCTAGTGACAGCAAGCCATCGGGTCCTTCTGGGTAGCGACTGGCTGTCGTCTTCCAGTCGATCAAGCAGCGCATCCCGTCGATTTCACCGATGGCATCCAGGTACGCGACAAACTCGGCACCTCCGGGAAGGGATCGCATGATCTTGATCTGAAGGCTGTCCTCAGGATTGGGAATGCGGATGCGGTCATCCTGAACAAACCTCTGGAGCAAATGGACACCCTGATGCACCAGACGGTCCCAGGTGTCTCCCTTCTTGTACTCAAATGGAGCATCACGATAGCCTTCCGAATACCGGCCGATTTGAAGAAGAGACTGCTGAAACTGGCAAGGCTGGAGGCCAGAAGCCTTTCTCAAGTGTGTGAAATGCTTCTCAAAATCGGTGTGGACGAGTACGACAAGGATGGCCACAAGTACATCCAAAAACTCTTGAGCCCGCCTCGCAGTGAAGACCAGAACTAGGCGTGAACAGAGCCTTTCGGACGGAGAGGCGAGAATAGAGAAGATTCTTAAAGACCACATCGCGAAGAACGAGTCCAAGCCTGCCCCCACATGCGCGTTAAACTATGCTGTTGCCCGTCACAAGATGTACGATGCTTCTTGGAATTTCATAGGACAGCTTCAGTAAAGAGCGCAGTACATGAACATTAAATCAATAATTCAAGGCCTCTGGAAGCGCTCTCCAGCCGAAAACTTGGCGATCGTTCAGGCTAGGCTGATGCCGCGCAATGACATGGCAGACCTGGCAGATCTGGCAGACATGGCAGAGTCGCGCAATGATATGCTGGATCCGCTAATGGCATTAAGTTCATTTCCGCTCATAGCGGGATGGTGCTTGGCCAAGCTACCTGTGACAGACATCTTGCTTCTAGGAGATGCTCGCACTATCGAGTCTTGGCGGATTGACGAAATCCTAACTGACAAGAATATTTGCATACAGAACTGGACTTGGACAGATGGTTTGGACACTGGTTACTCTGGTCCGATTGTTATTTGCCGTGCTCCATATTCTCCAGAGCATTGGGACATAATCTGGAAGGCCAACAAGGCCGCCGCGCATGCCGTACGTGTCACGACCATTGGCGAATTGATTGCTCCGTTTTTGCAAGTCGTGGTACTGACGAAGTGTCTCGATTACTATGTCAAATCCATAGATGAAGTTATTGCATTTTATCTCGGAAAAAGTTTTCTCGGCCCTCTCAAAGAATTAGACGCAATTTTCCCTTTAACAGGTAAAAATGTGATCGAGTTTGGGTGTTTCGATGGCTATCAAAGCTTAGGCCTATGTCACCTGAACGCAAAGTTGACCTGTTTGGACGCGCGCGGCGACAACGTAATCAAAACACGCGCTGCTCTAAACGCAGTTGGTTTCGACGCCCCTATTTTTATGGACGATTTTCACAATGCGCACGCAAACAAATATGGCCGCTTCGATCTGGCCTTCGCACACGGCGTTTATTACCACAGTGTCGCGCCTTTTGTTTTTCTGGAGAATCTGGTTAGTCTATCCGATCACATTTTTCTTGGAGGCTTCTGCGCAACTGATGATTTGCCTTTCGAAGAGTGGAAGAATATTGAACATCAAGGAAGATTATATCGTGCTAAACACCATATAGAGTACAACATGTTTCACCGCAGGAATCAACAAACACGCTTGGTTCTTCCACAAGGAAGACCTTAAAAGATTTTTCGCAGAGCGCGGCTTCGAGATCACAACAATTAGCGACGAACCTTCAATCGTAACGGCTGGTAACTACACTCGGTTTCTTGCATCTAAGAAATAATATTAATTCTATATTATCTTAATGTCTCTTCCTGCTGCTCGTTCCTGCAGAGAACGGTAAAAACCGGCACGGCTCACCCCCGGGCAACTGACACATGCGTTCGATGCTTAAGCTGCCTTGCGTTAACGCCGGCGAACAGATCGCGCATGTGCTGGAGCTTGAGCGCTACCTAACAAAAAGGCAAGATGCCCAGGATGAGCAATAGTCCCGGGAGAAATATGGCCAGGAGAGCGATGGCTGCTTTTGGAGTCCCATGCGGCTCACTGCACAAATGGCCTAATTCCCCCTGTCGGCAGCCTCGCGGGCGGTCTAGTCCTCTGCCCATAGAATATCGCTTGCTAATGCATTCGACACTTTTGATCGATCTCGTGAACTCCTAATGGTGTTAGACTCAATCGATTTTGCTTTCTTCCACGAAGTTCTGAACGATGTCTAGCCCCTTGATCACCGCCATCATCGATACGTTTAACCACGAACGCTTTATCGAACAGGCGCTTAGTAGCGTGCTCGATCAGGGGCTTTCTGCCTCTGACTTAGAAATTTTGCTTGTCGATGACGGCTCGACAGATCGGACTACCGACGTTGTTGCGACATTTGCAAATAGAGTGCAGGTCCTGAGAAAGCAAAATGGGGGGCAAGCATCAGCTTTTAATTTCGCGATTGCGCGCGCTAAGGGAGAAATAATAGCATTCCTCGACGGCGACGATTGGTGGGCGAAAGGTAAGTTGAAGACGGTTCTAGATGCATTCGATGCCCATCCGAACGTAGGTGTCGTAGGCCACGGGATCTACGAAGTAGATGAGCTAACAGGACGATCAGTTGTTGTGCTGCCTGAATCGGATCACCGCGTCACCTTGAACTCAATCGAGGACGGGAACAACTTCCGGAACATCATGTGTTTTCTTGGAACTAGCCGAGTTGCGATTCGCAGAAAGATCCTTAACCTTGTCGGAGCGATCCCGGCTTCGCTTGTCGTTGAAGCAGATGAATTCATGTCCACGGTGGCTGTGGCTCGATCGGAGGCGATGCTCATCCAACAGCCCCTGACGTTCTATCGACTGCATCCAGGAAATCTCTATCAGTTTCGAGGTCAGGATGTGGTGAAGGTACAGCGGAAGATGAAAGTGCTCAGAGCGTTGAGCGTAGCCCTTCGTCAGGAACTACCGCAAGCAGGCCTCCCAGAAGGCGTTGTCAATGCAGTCGCTGAACCAATTGACTACGAAGCTGATCGTCTGAAACTCCAGTGTCTTGGCGGAATGCCGTGGCGCACGTTCCAAGTGGAACGAAAAGGAATGCGCTTGGCGTACAAACATATGGGTTGGAAGTATCGTTTGTTTAAGGCATTCGTACTGAGCTTGACGCTGGCACTGCCGCCGACATTCTTTTACAAGTTGCGAGGATACTATTCCACGATGAATCTTCGACGCCTGCGAAAATTTACTGGCGAGCCCATTCCTTCTGGGTCTGTAATATATTACGAATATGACCACGCAAAAAAGAAAGGCTGACCTTCTTGCACGAATACTAAAGGTAAGTGGCTACTTCAGGGGCAAACCCCGCATTGGTGATTTCCTAGGACGCCTGGCATGTTCCAGAAATGTTGTTGGGGTCTTTCCGCTTCCTGACGGGAAAACTGCCGCCGTGGACCTGAGCGATCGAATTCAACGCTTAATGTGGGCGGCAGCGTATGAGCCACTTGTAACAAGATGCTTGATGGCACTTTTGCGACCCGGGGACACATTTGTTGATGTGGGAGCTCACATCGGATTTTTCAGCCTTATCGCTTCTTCTCAGGTAGGCCCGACCGGCCAAGTGTACGCCTTCGAAGCGAATTACGATCGGTTCAAGGAATTGCAGTCAAACGCTGCCGCGTATCCTTGGTTAGTATGCTACTCGTGGGCCGTCTGGAATAAGAGCGGACGAATAGACTTTTCGAATCCGCAGCAGCCCGGAGAATCGGGTTGGGGGAAAGTGGCGGCGGTGCGCAAAGAAGGTCATATAGTGTCTGTCGATGCGATCTCCCTGGATGAATGGCATGAGATTGCGGGATTTCCTGCGATCCGGGTCATCAAGATTGACGCAGAGGGATCGGAGCCGTTCATTTTGGAGGGCATGCGCCACTTGATCTCAACAACGCGTCCATTCCTCATAGTTGAGTTAAATGATCAGCTGCTTCGCGAAGCTGGTTATTCGAAGGATTCCATTGCAAAGACCATTCGCGATAATCAGTATCGGATTTTCAAAATGAATTCGGAGGGCCTGGAAGAATTCAGTGATTCCGACGGTTTGATTTCTCCCGAACTTCTTTGCCTGCCGTTAGATAGATTTGAAGAAGCGAAAGCTGCCCTGCAAAGAGTGCTTCCCATGAGGTAAAGGATTTATTTTTGTTTTTATTTTTATACGCTGCACCCAAATACTGTGCAGAGCGCGCAGAGGTAAAAGGAAGCGGAGCCGCTCGGCGAGTCGAGCTGCTAAAGCTCACTTGATTGCATAACAATATCGGCTCCTCTCGACGCGAGCAGTCTTTGGTTGTTAGGCTCAGGAGGAAGGAGCCGGAGTTCGGTTCGTACGCGGGACAGCTCGGTACCGGACATGGCGTGCGGTAAAGCGTCGTCCGCAAAGATTGAGCGACTCGTTTATGGCAGATTTAGTGGCTCACCGAACAGACGCGGCCCCCTTCCGCAGAGTTACGCCTCGTGAACTACCACACGCTGGCGGATTTCCGCGTGGAGACTGGGCCATCCGATGAGACAACGGCTGCGAGAAGGTCCGGTCTGTCGTAACAACGGGCATCGCCATGCGTGTTGGGAACGCCAGAAGGACTGTTCCGCGAATACCCATACGACGGGCTCATCAATATCGGGGTCGTGAATTACCGAACAACTGTCGGCTGTTCGAGTTAGTTTGGACCTAGTAGCCGAGCGACGCCTGAGAACGCGTAGATACTCGCCGAGGGATGAGCATCGAGAGACCTTTTGGCTAGAAACGGCCTCCATGGACTTTTCTGTGACAACCCGAACAGAGCGCAATCAGGTTTTGCAGGAGATCGCTACCGAGTTGACTTCTAGCTTTCAAATGATGGATCTGTAAGTCTCTTGAAGAACCACAGTTCTGACAACGCCATCCATCCCGCTCGAGCACCTGGTTCCGGAGCGCGCAATACTCTTCTGGATTAAGTCTTATCCGAGGCTCCCCACAAAACTAAATCTGCGTATACCATGGGGCGTGCACCTTCCCGTGAATCCGCCGGTCTTGCCGATGCTTGCCAAGCGTGTCGCTGCATTACCTGATGGTGGCGATTGGATTTTTGAACCGAAATGGGATGGGTTCCGGGCACTCGTGTTTCGCGATGGTGATGAGATTCTGATCCAGAGTCGCGACGGAAAGCCACTCAACCGCTACTTTCCTGACCTGCTTGACCCATTGCGCGCGACGTTGCCTCCGCGCTGTGTCCTCGACGGAGAGATTGTCATTGTTAAGAACGATGGACTCGACTTTGACGCGCTGCAGTTGCGCTTGCATCCAGCCGCATCGCGAGTGAATCTCCTGGCTAAACAAACTCCTTCGTCATTCGTTTTCTTCGACCTGCTTTGCCGGGGAGACCGGGACCTTCGCGGCGAGCCATTCAAAACTCGGCGCCGCGAGCTGGAATCGTTGATTTCATCGGCACCACCACCCATCCATATCACACCGGCAACCAACGACCGTAGCATTGCGTCCGATTGGTTTCGTCGTTTCGAGGGTGCCGGCCTGGATGGCGTCGTGGCCAAGCTCCCTTCCGGAACCTACGAGCCGAACAAACGCACAATGCTCAAGGTCAAACACGAGCGCGACTGCGACTGTGTCGTGGCGGGATTTCGCTGGTACAAAAAAGGCGATCGCACCCTGGTCGGGTCATTGCTGCTTGGCCTCTTCGATGATGCCGGTGCCTTGCAACATGTCGGCGTTTGTGCAAGCTTCACCGCGGAGAAGCGCAGCGAATTGGCAGAATTTCTGAATCCCTACCGCAAGAATGCGCTCATCACTCACCCTTGGAAGGGCTGGGCCAGCCCGGAAACTCCGACCGGCGAAGCCGCCCAGCGCATGCCGGGCGGCCAGAGCCGCTGGAGCCAGGGCAAGGACCTATCCTGGGAACCCCTGCGGCCCGAACTGGTTGTAGAGGTCGCTTACGAGCACATGCAAGGAAGCCGCTTCCGTCATATGGCTCACCTCCGCCGATGGCGCTCAGACAAAAAGCCGATCGACTGCACTTATGCCCAGCTCGAGGTAGTTCCGCCGCAAGAGCTCGCAGCAATTTTCTCTCGTGGTCGCTAAGTCCGCCGGCTGAAACTACTGTTTCTTTGGCTTGTTCTGCCATCGCTGGCGGAATTCCCGCGTCGGATCATCATCAGGATCGGGCGTTTCCTGCGGCGGCCGAAGCGCTTCCGGTACATGACGCAGATTGATTCGGATGCGGGTCCACGTCGATGACCTGCCCCGCATAGAATCGACCAGTACGTCATCGACCGCAAGCAGGCCGGCTATCTCGGAATGCTTCTTCTTCCACCTTTCCAAACCCGCCAGAGCCGCTCGTTTATCGGGAGAGTTCGCAACAACAATGAGCGGCATCTTCACCCGAGGCTTCTTTGCAGCCGACTTCGCGCGCGACGGCGCTACTCGAGAGGCTTCCCCTTTCACCTTGCGAAAGTGTGGCGGCCAGGGCGCGTCGCCGAGACCTGCAGCTTCGTCCTTTTCCGCGAGCTTCAGCAACTTCTCGAGCGAGCCGGCAGCGGCGTCTATGTCGGCGTGCGGATCGCCGCCTTTCGCGAAGCGCTCCGGCATCGTGAAAATCGTGAAGTCGGCTGGGTCACAATCAGGCACTTCACGCCAATGAAGTGGCGCTGACACACGCGCGTCGGGAAGCGGGCGTACCGAATACGCAGAGCACGTCGTCCGGTCCTTCGCATTCTGGTTGTAGTCGAGGAACACACCATGCCGCTCTTCCTTCCACCATTTCGAACTGGCCAAAGTGGGCACGCGCCGCTCCACGGCGCGCGACAAGGCCACGGCCGCGCGGCGCACATCCGCAAATGTCCATCTCGGTTCGATACGCACATTCACGTGCATGCCTCGCGAACCGCTGGTCTTGGGCCACCCGCGAAGCCCTACTTCTTCGAGGAACCCCTGCACTTCCAGAGCAACGCGGCGCACGTCGCTCCAAGCGACGCCCGGAACCGGATCGAGATCGACGCGCAATTCGTCGGGGTGCTCAAGATTGCCGGAGCGGACCGGGTGCGGGTGCAGTTCGATGCAGCCCAAATTGACGATCCAGGCGAGCCCAGCCGCGTTATCCACCACGATCTCTTCCGCCGTTCGGCCCGAAGGGAATGACAAAGTGACGGTTCGCAGCCAAGGTGGCCGCACGGCCGGCGCACGTTTCTGATAAAACGCCTCACCTTCGGCGCCGTTGACGAACCGCTTCAGAACGATTGGACGATCCCGAATCCCGGCAACCGCGCCTGGCGCAACCTTCAAGTAATAGCGCACGAGGTCGAGTTTTGAGATTCGTGCCTGGGGAAAATACAGCTTGTCAGGATTCGTGATACAGAGTTCACGCCCCTCAACCGAGAGCACCTTGCTGGCTGCTTCTTTTACCACCCAATCAGGCTACCACCCTGATGCCCTTCTGTGCGCTGCTGTTCTGCGTGCGATCGGTTTGGGAGTTAAACACGGGACGTCTCAATAAGGCTTCACTAGCCTATGACCAAGCGGTAGGGCTGAAATGATCTTCGTTCCGAACCTGATTAGCGTTGGCTTTCGCGATTGCTTACGGGCAAGCTGGAAGTTATCGGTTCGCCGGTCGGATTAGTAATTACAAACGCGCTAGCCGTGACCGTTGGATCGCTGGCGAGAAGCCGACTTACCAGATGGGATGAGAAGGCCGGTCTCCAGCGGGATGCGATACGCTCCCGATGATCGACGTGCTTTAAGCACAAAAAAGGAGACCGGCGATGAAGAAGATTAGCACTATGCAGGTATTTGGGAACGAAATTTTTAGAGAGCAAAAGCTTACGATCGGATTGGATCTAGGGGATCGTTGGTCGTTCTACTGTATTTTGGATGAAGCCGGCAAAATCATACTGGAACAGAAATTGCCGACGACACCGGAAGCGATGAAGCAGACATTTGGAAAGATACCGCGAAGTCTCATCGCCATGGAGACCGGAACACATTCGCCATGGGTAAGCCGACTGTTAACCGAGTTGGGACACGAAGTGCTCGTGGCGCACGCACAAAAAGTGGAATTGATCACCAAGAGCAATCGAAAAGATGATCGACACGATGCGCGGACACTGGCACGGCTGGCGCGAATCGATCCCGAGCTGTTGGGACCGGTGCGGCATCGCAGTGCCAAGGCGCAAATTCATCTGACGGTGATCCGCGCGCGAGCGGAACTGGTGAGTGCTCGAACGGCCTTGGTGAACGCAGCCCGCGGGTTGGTGAAATCTTACGGTGAACGACTGCCCAAGTGTGGCACACCACAGGTGAGCGGGAAGTTGGCCGAGGGATTGAGCGCGGAGTTGCGCGAGGTTCTGGAGCCGCTATTGCGAGAGGTCGAATCGCTGAACGAGCGCATCCAGGAATACGACGAGCGCATGGAGAAAATTGCCAAGGAAGTATACCCAGAAGCGTCCTTGCTCCAGCAAGTGAGGGGTGTAGGAACGCAGATCGCGTTGACCTATGTCCTGACGATCGAAGACCCGTATCGGTTTCCGAAGAGTCGCGCGGTAGGTTGTTTTCTGGGGTTACGACCTGGCCGGAAGAATTCCGGGGAGAGCGAACCACAGAAGAAAATCAGCAAAGAAGGAGACCGGTATCTGCGAACCATGATGGTGCAGGGAGCGCATTACATTCTGGGGCCTTTTGGAGAAGACAGTGATCTGCGGAGATGGGGTATGAAGCTTGCAGAGCGAGGAGGAAAAAATGCCAAGAAACGAGCGGTGGTTGCCGTGGCGAGAAAGCTGGCAGTACTGCTCCATCGGTTGTGGGTAAGCGGAGAGGTGTACGAACCACTGCGCAATAGCCAAAAAGCGATGCGCGCTGTGGCCTAAAGAGTTTTAATCCGGACAGCTGAGCTCGACCGCCGAGTCCAGGTGACTGCGACTAACTCCTGGGGCCCAACTCCCACAGAAGTGGGGAGAGAGGTCGATTATCAGGTAGCAGCACCTACTGAACGAGAACACCCACCTTGCACCGAGCGAATATCGCTCACAAAGAGTGCGGATGGAAGGATGGCGACAGGGGCGGCTTAGCTGAATGGGAACAGACGGAAAGAAAGAAGGAAGAAAAAGTGTGCCTTGACATCAACCGGCCTTCTCATGGAAGGAGTTGGCAACTTACTGCTAGGCCGAATCGGTCCCGAGGACTACTTCCGAGTAGCCGACGAACCACTCGGAACTTGATCGGTCAACACTACCGCGCCACTGATGTACGTGCGATTGGGATGGCCAATGTGCTGTTCGCCGCAGTTAAGGGGCAGGTCGGCAGTAAGCAAGCTTCTCAATGGAAAGACGTCGTGACGGCTGTTCTAAATGTCCGGAATTACTATTAGCTTTCCACGGGAGTGCCCTTCTGCCGCATACCTGAAAGCCTCAGGCAGCTCACTCAACCTGTAGTGCTTGTCGATGACCGGCGTTACTCTCCCGGTCGCCATGAACTCGCCCAAGATAGTCAGATCCTCTTGGTTCACTTTCGCAATGAAAAAGACCATCTTCTGGCTCACGAACCGTGATAATAAAAGTGCTCCAAGCAAACGAGCCAGAAGACGGATCACCGGGCTGTCGTCCGGTGCGCCAACCATGACCAGTATCCCCTTGGGATTCAAGACGCGCCTGCACGCTGATAGCGAGTGGTTCCCAACGCAGTCGAGCACAAGGTCGTAACGTTGCCCACTCCTGGTGAAATCCTCTTTGGTGTAATCAATGACGCAATCCGCGCCGATGGATCGGACCATGTCTACGTTCGTCGTACTGCATACGCCCGTCACATTCGCGGCGAACGACTTTGCCATCTGCACTGCGAACGTACCCACGCCTCCCGCCGCACCGTTGATTAAGACTCTCTGCCCCTGCTGAATTCGTCCCTTATCGCGAAGGCCCTGCAGTGCAGTTAGCGCCGCTACCGGCGCGGACGCCGCTTGGTCAAACGTCACGTTAGTCGGCTTACGGACCAACACCGATTTCATCCCCGGCACCGACTGCGAAGTCGCATACTCGGCGAACGCTCCACGGCAAGTGCCGAACACCTCGTCACCCGGCTTGAACTGCGTTACGTTCCTGCCAACCGCTTCAACCTGGCCGGCCACATCAACACCGGGTCGTTTGATTTTCGATTTGCCGAGCCCGAGCAGTAATCGAAGGATGAACGGCCCGCCTTTCATTAACTTCCAGTCAAGTGGATTGACGGAAGCCGCGCGGACCTTTATCAGAACCTCATTGTCCGCAGGGGTTGGCTTGTCAATTTCTTCAAATCTAAGAATATCGGGGGAACCAAAGTTTTGATAAACGATGGCTTTCATGGGTTTCCCTTCAGGATTGTGCTGAATCCATTCTTGCTGAAAGCGGACACGCGTCAATGCCAAGGGCGCTCAGAACTATTCTGCAAGGTTGCAGGCGCGATTTCCCATTTTTCTACGGGAAGGCGCTCGCTGAGGTTCATTCCGGCCCTGCGGCGTGACCTCTAAGCATCACTATCATGGAATCTTTGTTGCGGCCGAAAAAGCTGGCAGCCATCCCTTGCGATTCACTCAGAAATTCCTTGCGTCGCGAGACTGCGGGGACGACAATCTACAGCGTCTCCGGCGGTTTGCCCGGACAGGAGTGGTTCATGCAAACCAGACTTTCTCCTCTGTTCCTCTGCGCCTTCCTGCTTGTCGGCGCCTCAGCCTTTGCCCAGCAATCTGCCGACGTGGCGAAGCGTGTCGCGGATACCTCCAAGGAAAGCCAGTCTTGCATCGACTGCCATCGCAGCGGCGCGGCGCCGCTCGCCGTACAGCAGTGGGCGAGTAGCCGCCATGCACAGGCCGGCATCGGCTGCTATGAGTGCCATCAGGCGGACAAGGAGCGTCCGGACGGTTTCGAGCACTTCGGCCAAAGGATTTCCGTGATGGTCACGCCGAAGTCCTGCGGCACCTGCCACGCCCAGGAGGCTCAGGAATTCCAAGCCAGCCATCACGCGCAGGCGGGACAAATCCTCGGCTCACTGGACAACGTGCTCGGCGAGGACGTGGAGGGTCCTGCGGCGGCTGCTATGGGCTGTGCCAAGTGCCACGGCAGCGTCGTCAAAGTGGTTGGCAACGGCAAGCTCGATCCGGCCACCTGGCCCAACGAGGGCATCGGCCGGGTGAATCCCGACGGCTCGAAGGGCTCCTGCTCCGTCTGCCACAGCCGCCACACCTTCTCGCTGGCCATCGCTCGCCAGCCGGAGAGCTGCGGCTACTGCCATCTGGGCCCTGACCACCCGCAGGCGGAAATCTACGACGAGAGCAAGCATGGCGTCACCTACCGCACGCTCATTGCGCAAATGAATCTGAATTCGCCTTCCTGGGTGCTGGGAAAGGACTACAGCGTGGCCCCGACCTGCGACACCTGCCACATGGGCGCGACCTCCGAGCTTGCCTCCACTCATGACGTCGGTGCGCGCATCTCCTGGAACCTCCGTCCGGAGATCGCCATCCGCCAGAAAGACTGGGAGCAGAAGCGCGACGCAATGAAGACCGTGTGCGCGAATTGCCACGCAGCGGACTGGGTCAGCAACTTTTATATTCAGTTCGATAACGTGGTGGACCTGGGCAACGAGAAATTCTTCAAGCCGGCCAAGGACATCATGGGCAAACTCCAGCAGGCCGGAAAGATTTCACCCACGCCGTTTGACGCGCCCATCAAGTGGACGTACTTCGAGTTGTGGCACCACCAGGGGCGCCGCGCCCGTATGGGCGCCTCGATGAACGGGCCCGACTACGTGCAATGGCACGGCTTCTATGAAGTCGCCAAGATCTTCTACAGCGACTTCTTGCCGGAGGCGGAGCACCTGTTGCCCGGCGTGACCTCCGCGGTGAAGGAAAGCAGCTACCACCAGTGGTTGAAAGGCCTCTCGGCCGAACAGCGGCAAAACATTCGCGAGTACTACCAGAAGCGGTACGAGCAGCCGCCGCAGTAAGGCTGCGGTTCAAACCACGCAATACTTGGCGCGGCTCATGCGCGCAGGTCGTACGCCGCTCCGCGGACGGATGGCAGCAATGGAGCAAACTGCCAATCCGATGAACAAGAAAACTGCTCCAAACACGATGTCGGCGAGTTGGCCGCGGAGCATCGCGAGAAGTTGGTCTTCCAACCGCCCACCTCCCAAACATCGCCAAGATACCAGACTCGATCTTGACGTTGATGCACGTCCGCTTTGGCAAGAAACCGACGATCCCGAGCGGATTACGGGGAACCCGGATGTTATCGGTTCGTCCTTCTGATTAGTACCGCCAAACGCGTTTGTATTGACTGCGCATGGAGGAATTCAACGCGATGGCGGGACGGAAACCTGGACGAGAAGCTCGCTGTCCCACGGGGCATAGGCGACTGGAGCGCCGTTCAGTGGGAAAAAGTTGAGAGGCCGCCGATTGCGGCTGTGGCGCAGACCACGGCCCATGGCGGCGCCTTACCCACTGTGAGCGCGATGTAAGCTGCCAACACGATCGCGAAGTCGGAGGGTTTGTGGACCGTGCTGGTCCATACTGGTTGGTACAACGCGGCCAGGAGAAGCCCGACTACGCTTGCGTTGACGCCGGCGAACAGATCGCGCGTTCTGGCGCTTGAGCGCAACCGATTCCAAAAAGGCAAGACGCCCAGGATGAGCAATAGTCCTGGGAGAAATATGGCCAGGAAAGCAATGGCTGCTCCTGGAGTACCATGCGGCTCTGGTTGCACAACCGCGCCCAAGTACGCTGCGAAGGTGAAGAGGGGTCCGGGTAGAGCTTGGGCGGCACCGTAACCGGCCAGGAACACATCGTTGTTGACCCAACCAGGGGTGACGGTAGCGGATTGGAGCAGAGGCAATACGACGTGGCCTCCGCCAAATACCAGCGCGCCCGTTCGATAAAAGGCTTGAAACAGGCGGATGGGTTGATTCGGGGCGAGCAGCAAAAGAACCGGAGGAATGACCAGGAGCAGGGCGAAGATGACCAGCGAAATTACCGCAGCCGTACGGGTGATAGAGACCCTTAGGGGTTGCACTGCAGGTGTGTTTGTGTCGCTGCAGAAAAAGAGGCCGATCAGTGCTCCTGTGGCGATGGCGAGGAGTTGACTTGGTCCGCGCGTTGACAAGAGCACGATCGCTGCCGCGATGACGACGATGGTTCCGCGGATGCGGTCGGGTGCGAGCGTGCGCATCATTCCAAAAGCAGCCTGTGCGATGACCGCGACAGCTACCAATTCGAGCCCGTGCACAATGCCGAGACCCAAGCGGCCCGAGAATAGGCTGTGGCCGCGGGCGAACGCGAACATCAGTAAGGCTGACGGCAGCGTGAATCCGGCCCACGCCGCGAGTCCGCCGAGAGGACCAGCTTCCAGAAGGCCGATGGTGAAGCCGACCTGGCTGCTTGCCGGGCCGGGTAGAAACTGGCAGAGGCCGACGATGTCGGCATAGGTCGATTCGTCCAGCCACTTGCGGCGAAAGACGAATTCGTTGCGGAAATATCCCAGGTGCGCGATGGGACCGCCAAACGAAGTGCAGCCGAGGCGGAGGAAGTTCCAAAAAATGGCTGAGGGAGACGCGCGAGAACGCATTTCCTCGGCTGTCGCCCGAGACGCCATCACATTGTTGTTTGCGGTCACGAGCTTAGACGTAGTCGAACAAGGCCATGAAACCGTAGTCCATGTGGAGTTGCTGATGGCAGTGGAACAGAGTAAGGCCAGGGTTGTCGGCCACGAAATCCACTTCAACCTCCTGATAGCCGCCGACCATGACGACGTCTTTCATTATGCCTGCCGTTGGTTGGCCCGCGAGCTTGATCAATTCAAAGCTGTGGCGATGAAGATGAATGGGGTGGATGTCGTCGCTGGCGTTGCGCATGCGCAGACGGTAGCGGCGGCCCTGCCGTACGTGGAACATTGGCGCGGGCTTTTCCATGGAGAAGGCTACGTCGTTGATGGTCCATTCGTTAAAACCCTCTAGGGCGGCATTGCGTTTGAAAAGAAGCATCTCGATGCTTTCATCCGGCGCAGGGCTGGCGTTGCCAGTCTTGCCGAATCGCGCGTAATTCCAGTGAAACGGCTTAGGCTTGATCCATTGGGGCTTGCCAGGCTGGCCGGCGTATTCAATCACGATGCCCATGCCATGGGAACGGTCATCGTCTGCCAGATCGCCCATCACCCACACGCCGGGATGTTTCATCTCCACGATTGCGGAAATGCGTTCGGCGGTGCCCAGCCAAAGCACCGGAACGTCCACGGGGACCGGGACTGGATTGCCATCCAACGCGATGACCTTGAAGGTATGACCCGGAAGAGCCAGGCTGCGAATTTCCGTTGCGCTGCCATTGAGTATGTGAAACAGCACCCGCTCGCCGGTTTTCACGCGGACCGGTTCACCATGACCCAGCATGCGGCCGTTTATGGTGAAGTAGCGATAGCCGACCTCATAGCCATGCGGAGTGCCCTTGGCCAGCGACGCTTTCATGGCGGACTCGCCGGCTTCCTTCAGCGTCTTGTCCTCCGTGGCCGGAGCGAGGAAATCCATGGCCATATCGCCCCCGCGACTCAAGGACGGTTCGAACTCTTTTAAGACCAGAAAGACTTCGCGGTCATAGTCTCCGGGCTCGTGCTCGGGCTCAATGTACACCGGACCCACCTGGCCGCTGTATTGGCCTGCGTGAAGGTCGGCGCCTGCGCGGTTGTGCGTGTGATAGAAACGAAGGCCCGCGGGACGCGGCGTAAACACGAGGCGGCGGATGCCGTGCGCGGGAATGAACGGTGTGCCCTCTTCAGCGGCCCCATCCACATCGACAGGGACGAATTGTCCATGCCAGTGCAATTGTTCCGGCGTATCCGTGTCGTTGTGGACGTCCACGACGACTTGGCGGCCTTCCTGGAAGCGCAAGAGAGGGCCGGGGAACTGACCGTTGTAGGTGATAGCCGAGACGATGTGGTTTGGCGCGATCTCGATCGGAGCGGCAGCGATGCGCAGGGTGTAGTCCGGGGACGTAGCTTCTGGAAGCGCGTTTGCCGCGTTCGCCCTCAGCGCGCCCGCTGTGAACGCGGGTTGAAGAAACTCAGCGGCAGTAACTGTGGCGGCTAGTTTGAGAAAAGCACGTCTAGAAGCGACCGCGTTATTCATGGACTGCCTCCAATCTCGCCGAGAAAGCTAAGCATAAGCCACCCCGGGTGGATCGCCCACTCGGTTTCGTCCGGTTTTCTTGACAAGTCTGCGAGTGACATAGAAGATGGCGAAGCACCTGTCTGCCTTTGGATCCGACCGTAGTTTCGAATGAGCTTCTAATTGCGAGGTAGCGAGTAAAACGTGTTCACGAGGCGAATATTTTTGGCAAATGCGGGCTGCTTCGTAGCTGCCGCTGTCGCGAGTCCGGCGCTTTGGTCGCGCGAAGTCGGGGATAATGCGGCGCCTGCGACTCCTGGCGTTCCGCTGCTGTTGGGAGTTGACTACTATCCGGATCAGACGCCGGAGTCGTTATGGGAAGAAGACGCGCGGATGATGGTGGAGTTTGGCATTACCAACGTGCGCGTCGCGGAATTTGCGTGGTCTTTGATGGAGCCGTCGGAGGGCAAGTTTGAGTTCGCATGGCTTCGACACGCGATCGACATTCTGCAGAAGCACGGCATCGTGGTCATTTTGGGCACGCCGTCCGCGGCGCCTCCGCCTTGGCTCACCGCTAGATATCCTGAAGTGCTGATGGTGAATGACGAGGGCATGACGATTTCTCCGGGAGGACGGCGGTTCACCTGCCCCACCAACAAGGTCTATCGGCGATTGTCGCTGGCCATCGCATCGGAAATGGCGCGCGCGTTCACGGACACTCGCGGCGTGATCGGCTGGCAAATCGACAACGAATTCACGCTGCAGCGGTGGGGCCGGTGCTATTGCAAATATTGCCGCGCGGGCTTTCAGGACTGGCTTCGCAACAAGTACGGATCGCTGGACGCCATTAATTCGAAGTGGGGCACGGCGTTCTGGAGCCAGGTGTACACCGACTTCGGCCAAATACCTGTGCCGTTGCCTTCGAACGGCGATCCAAATCCGGGGCTCGCGCTGGACTACGATCGCTATCAGTCTTTTGCGAACGCGTCTTTTCTGGAAGAGCAATTGGTGATGTTGCGCAAGACGTGCCCGCGCCACTTTGTGACCACCAACAATGTGGGAGCGCCGCTGGACACCATCGATCTGCGCGAGCTATATCGGAACCTGGATTTTGTCTGCCATGACAACTACCCGGGCTTCGCGCAAATCTTCAGCCAGGGTATGCCGCCGGAGATACTGCCGACCGTGATGGCGCTCGGACATGACTCCATGCGCGGCGTGAAAGATGGCAAGCCTTACTTAATCATGGAAGAGCAATCCGGCAAGGCGGGGCAGAGATTTTTCGCTCCGCAACCCCATAAAGGACAGTTGCGGCTGTGGACGTATCAGGCGATCGCACACGGGGCGATGGGCGTAAATTATTTTCGCTGGGATTCGGCCACTTTTGGCGCCGAGGAATACTGGCATGGGCTGTTGAATCATGACCGATCAAAGAGTATCGGCTTCGACGAAATCCAGCAAACCATCAAAGAATTGAAAACGCTGGGGCGCGAAATGCTGGAGTCGTCGTATTCGGCTGACTTGGCACTGGTCTTCGATTTGGATTCGGATTGGGCGCTTCAGATACAGCCGGGGAACAACAAGCTCACCTACCAATCGCATCTGATTTCGTGGTATGCGTCCATCGCCGGCGCGCATACGGGCATCGATATTATTTGTGCCGACGCCGATCTTTCGCGTTACAAAGCGGTTTTCGCGCCGCTTCAGTATGTTTTGACAGAAAAACAGGCGGCACGAATTCGCAGCTTTGTCGATGGCGGCGGACTTTTCGTGACGAGTTTCCGGTTGGGTGTGAAGGATGGGGCCAGTCAGATCGTGCGAACTCCGTTGCCTGGTTTGCTGCGCGACGTGATGGGTGCGACGGTGAAAGACTATGTACCAATATACAGCGAGAAGATCGGCGTGAAATTTTCTTCGCAGCTGACGGGTCCCGATGCGGAATGTGAATTGTGGGCGGATCTTTTGCAACCTGCCTCCGCCTCGGTGTTGGCAAAGTATACGGGATCTTACGCGGGGGAAGCTGCGATCACAGTCAACTCCTTCGGCAAGGGCAAGGCAATCTATCTGGGAGCGGATCTGGATCCTGCGAGCCTGGCGAGAGTTTTGGCAACTTTACTGGGTACCGCTGGGATTAAGTCGTCGTTCGGCGTGCCGCGAGGTGTAGAAATCACAGCCCGAAAGTCAGGTGATAAGCAGTGGGTATTTCTGCTGAACCACACCGCGGATTCGAAGGAAGTCACCCTGCCGGGACGTTTTGCCGATTTATTGACCGGTACGACGATTGCGGAAAAAGTTTCCCTCCGACCATATGACGTGCTGGTGCTGCAACCAGCGTGAATTCAGCTCACGGCTCAGATTTGCTGCCGGAACCCGAATCGGAACGCCTCATTGATCGCAGCATTGTTTTGAATGAACGCGATCAGAATTTAAAATCAGATCGTCTAGCGGGTGGACTTAAAATGTTTCAGGTAGATTGTGGATCGTTGTGAATGGACTGTCAGTGATGGGCCAATCGTGAGGGGAACACTAGCTTGAGCCAAACTACTACCAACGTGCGCGAGGACGGCTACGTCCTGACCGTAGACGAGATCCGCAATCTTGCCAAGGATGTGGGCAAGCCGGCCGAAACACTGACCAACCTTGTGGCGTTGATCGCTGGGCGCTTCAAGACCGATGTGTGCTCCGTGTATCTGCTGGAGCCGGATCGAGCGAACCTGGTGCTGGCGGCGACGCTGGGGCTGCGCCCGCAATGCGTGGGAACTCTGCGGATGGCGCTCAATGAGGGCTTGGCGGGTCTGGTGGCGGAGCAAGTACGTCCACTCGCGTTAGAGCACGCAAAGAAGCATCCGCGATTTAAATATTTTCGTGAGGCCGGTGAGGACGGGTACCAGGGATTTCTCGGCGTGCCGCTGATCGACCGAGGTGTCTTGCAGGGCGTACTGATCGTGCAGACGGCTGAGGCGCGCAAATTTCGTGAGGCCGAAGTTCGCATGCTCGTAGCCGCGGCGGCGCAGGTGGCGCCAGTTGTAAGCGAAGCGCGAAGCCTGGATCGCTTCATTGCTCCGGTGCAAGAGCGCTTGTGGGCCCTGGCGCGCAATTTGTGGTGGAGCTGGGATCACGATTCGGTGGCCCTGTTTCGCGACCTGGATCCGGTGCCTTGGAGGCAATGCAATCACAACCCCATTTCGCTGCTCGCGGACATTCCGCTGGCGGGAATCGAGCGGCGCGCGGCGGAGCTGGTGCTGCACAGCCGGATCAACTATGCGTACCGGCGTCAGCTGGAATATCTTGAAGCCGATCGCACTTGGGGTGCGCGGTACGCGGGCGTATTGCGGCCGCGTCCAGTTGCCTATTTCTCGGCGGAGTTCGGGCTGCACGAGTCGGTGCCGATTTATTCCGGCGGCCTGGGTATTCTGGCGGGCGATCACATCAAGAGCGCGTCGGATCTGGATATTCCGCTGATTGGCATTGGCCTGTTTTATGGCCAGGGATACTTTCGGCAGCGGCTGGATCTGGAAGGCTGGCAGCAGGAAGAATACATTCAGACCGACGTGAATCAGCAGCCGATGGAGCATGCCATCGGGACGAACGGCGAGCCGGTCACGGTACAGATCGAAACGCGCACGGGGTGTATTCGAGCTCGCGTGTGGCGCGTGAGTGTGGGGCGTTGCGATTTGTTGCTGCTTGATTCCAACGTGGAGGGAAACGCGCCGGAGGATCGCGAGCTGACGTCGCGACTCTACGGTGGAGACCGCCGGATACGCATTCGGCAGGAGTTACTACTTGGCGTTGGAGGATTTCGCGCGTTGAAAGCGATGGGGATTACGCCCGGAGTGCTGCATTTGAACGAAGGTCACAGCGCCTTCGTGGTGCTCGAAGCCATTCACAGTTGCATGCAGGAGGAGGGCTTGAGTTTTGACCTAGCGGTACCGGGTGTTTCGCGCGAGGTGGTTTTCACCACGCACACGCCGGTGCCCGCGGGCCACGACCGCTTCAACGCCGATTTAATTGAAGAGCACCTCGGGCCTTTACGGGAAAGCTTGGGTCTGTCTCGCGAGCGGCTGATGGACATGGGCCGCGAGAATCCGGGAAACAAGGACGAAGATTTCTGCATGACGGTGCTGGGCTTGCGAATTGCACGCCGTGCGAATGCGGTCTCAGCGCTTCACGGCGAAGTGTCGCGCGCGATGTGGAAAGGACTGAGTCCCGGCAAGACGGAAGACCGCGTCCCCATCGGACATGTCACGAACGGCGTGCATGTGCCGTCGTGGCTTGCGCCGCAAATGTCTCGTTTGTACGACCGTCATCTGGGCGCCGGCTGGCAGCAGCACAGCGCGGAGGCGCGCATCTGGGAAGGCATCGAGAACGTAGACGATGGCGAGTTGTGGGAGACACATCTCAGCCTCAAATTGCAATTGCTGGAATTCGTGCGCAGTCGCGCCATGAAACAAGCCGAGATTCGCGGAGAATCCGCGGAAACGCGCATCCGCCTCGGGGGTCTCTTGAGCCCCGACGCGCTGACGATCGGATTTGCGCGGCGTTTTGCGACCTACAAGCGCGCTAATTTAATTTTGGCGGACATCGAAAAGCTCGCAACCATGGTCAACGACCCCAAACGCCCGGTACAGTTCGTGTTCGCGGGTAAAGCGCATCCTTTGGACGAGCCCGGCAAGAAAGTCTTGCAGCAGATCGCTCAGATGATGCGCGACTCGCAGTTCGCCGATAGGTTCGTGTTCGTGGAAGATTACGATATAAATGTAGGCCGCCACTTCGTGCAGGGCGTCGACGTCTGGCTCAACAATCCGCGAAGGCCGCTGGAAGCTTCTGGCACGAGCGGGCAGAAAGTTGTTTTGAATGGCGGCTTAAACCTTTCCGTGCTCGACGGTTGGTGGGCCGAAGCATACGACGGCCACAACGGCTTCGCCATCGGCACCGGCAGAACGCATACCAACATGAACGTTCACGACACGCGCGACGGCGAAGACTTATACCGCGTGCTCCGCGAAGAAGTGATTCCGTTGTATTACCAGCGCGATCGCGACGGGTTGCCGCGTGGATGGATCAAGCGCATGAAGCGCACCATCCGCACGCTCGGCTGGCGCTTCAACGCCGATCGCATGGTCATGGATTACACCTTGAAATGCTACGTTCCCGCTGCAGGCGGCACTTCCAGCGATATGAGCGCGAGCTTCTAGCGCCGGCAGACGCAGCGTTCAGTAAATCAATTTCAGCGAAAACTGAATCTGTCGCGATGGTCCTGCCGTGTGGCTGATCGTGCCGAATCCCGTGCCGCGTACCGTGTTGGAAGGCAATCCGAAATCGACGATATTGAATATGTTGAAGAATTCCGCGCGAAATTCCACGATCCCCAGTTCGCCTTTTCCCCGATGGCCGAATGGAGTGTCTTTGATTAGCGCCATATCGAGATCGCGGAAGCCCGGCCCGCGAAACGTGTTGCGGCCGAGCGCTCCGAAGTAGCCCTGATTTGGACCGGTGCCACCGGCGAGATTGATGGGAATCGAGAAGAACGAACTGTTGTTCGCGCCTTGGCCGAAATAGTCCTCGCGTATCGCGCGGCTCGTCGAGAAATCGGGCATCACAACCAAATTCGGCCGGTCTGTTCCGCCCGCACCAACGCCCGTCTGCTGGATGCCGGAATACACCGTGAAAGGCGGCCCACTGGTCACGGACGTGATGTTCAGGAACTGCCATCCCGCCGTAATTCGATTTCCCAGCGGCTGCAGAAAGCTCACTCGATCAAATGGCAAAGACTGGATCAGGCTCAGCGAGAACGCGTGTCTCACATCAAACGTCGAGGGACCTTTGTCGGCCTCGGGATTAAACGGATTCTGCGGCAGCGTTTGCAGGATTACGCCGGCATTTGCCGGCAAGCCGCCGAGGACCGCGCTGGTGTCGTCGATTGATTTCGCAAACGTATAACTCGCTTGCAAGCTCAGTCCGATTCGCGAGTAAGTCTCATTGAGGCTTGTTTGCAGCGCGTGATAGCTGGAGTGCGAACTCGTGGTCATAATCGCCTCCGGCCCGAAACCTCCGATCGCGTGCCCTGCGGCATTGAACTGTGTAAACGGCGCGAACTCCGGATCGGCGCCGGCATAGCCGTTTGGGGAAAACACGCTTGCGAGGTGAATTCCCGCAGTGCCCACGTAAGCGACGCTGAGCTTCGCGCCGTGAAAATCATGGTCGATTCCCGCCGTCCACGTGCCGATGTATCCATTGCGGAAATCGCGAGAGATGCTTCCCGTGTTGAACAACTGGACTTCATGCCCGGGCGTCATCGCTGCCAGATCATTCTGAAAACGTTGCAGATCAACGGGTGTGTTGGGCGCCACTTTGGAGCTGTCGCCGCCGGGAAAAAGAGGCTGGCCCTGCGTGTTGTAAACGGTCGGAAGTGTTACCGGAGAGACCGTATTGCTGAACGGCACAGGCACATCCGGCAGCGCGGTGATCAGCGGTTGGAAAATCAGTGGAAACGCGCCGGTGACGAAATTGTCTTGCCACAAGTTGGGGAGGATCGTGGTCATCGCTCCGCCAGCGTGCAGAGTCGAGTGCGCGGTCAACGCATAGTCGACGGAAACACGCGGGCCCCAGCCATTCCCATCAAGTGGATACACGGGTTGCGGATTGTAAAGATAAATTTGCGTTGTGCCTGGAGCAACGAAGGAGGCCGTCGGTTTACCGTCCGGGCCGATCGGCTGGATGATCGACGTTCGATTGTTGGCCTCTTTGATGCGGCTGTTCACTTCGTAGCGCAGGCCGTAGTTGACGCTTAAACGCGAAGTCGCCTTCCACGTGTCGAGGAAATAAAAATTGTAGGCCTCGCGTCGCACCGCCGCTTCGTCAAACCTGTCGCCGCCCGGCGTCTGGCCCACGACCGCGCTGATCGTGTACGAATACGGCGTTGCCGTCAGCAATCCCGTCAAAGCATCCGGCAGCGGATCGCCCGGTGCAATATTGTGCTGGCCGCTCGCGGACGTAATGGCCACCTGTGAGTATGCAGTTCCACCGCCGAAAGTATACAAACCATTGGGGTTCGTGCCGAAAATCGTCGCATCCTTGTTCAACCGTACTTCCGCTCCCCACTTGAACGTGTGCGGGCCGTGCGCGTAAATCATGTCGTGCTTGAACTGGTATACGTTTCCGAAAGATCCGTAGATGGAACCGTCGGCCGAATTGAAACCCTGAAACAGCCCGTCACCATATGCGATGGCAGGCTGCGTATGGTTCGTCGTCGGAAAAAAAGGCGTGCTGCGAATATACCCGAAGGCCGTCGTGAAGCTCAGGTGCGGAGAGACAGTGCGCGAGTAGCGAATCGCCACATTGCGCTGGTGATCGAAAAACTTTACTCCAAAATCTGGGTCGATGGCCGTCTGATCAGGATTTGTAGTAGGACCGTTCACCTGGTTGAGGCTGAAGCGCGTAAACAGCGTGGCCTTCTCCGAAATCTTGTGATCGACCCGCACCGAAAACTGGTCGGTATCGGTCACGACTTTGGAGGAGGCCGCATAGGTCCGCGCTCCGTAGGGGCCCTGCGGTTCGTTCGGCAACGGATAGTGCGCCAGCACGGGCGCGATGGCCGGGCTCACGGGAACCACTAACGTATCGCCCGGAAATGTGGTTGTGTCGATTCCCTGCCGCTCGGCTGCCGTGGGCACGGGAAAGACCTGAGTTGTTCCCAGGACCTGCCGGAAACCCTGATACTCGCCAAAATAATATGTTTTGCCGCGGCCATCATAAATTCGTGGCAACACTATGGGTCCACCGTTGGTCACGCCAAACTCATTGCGCGCAAAGGGAGGGATTCGCCGCGGGTCGATGTCGCTTGCGTGGTCGAAGAAATTCCGCGCATCGAAGGCAGCGTTGCGTACGAATTCGAACGCGCTTCCATGTGCCTGATCTGCGCCGGATTTCGTAACCACGTTCGTGAATCCGGCCGCGCCGTGCCCGATCTCTGCCGGCATCACCCCGGAGCTCGATTGCACCTCCTGAATCGCATCGACGTTGAAGTTCGCGAAAGTCGCGCCGCCCAATTCCGGGTCGGTCGTATCCGCCCCATCCATCGCAAATACCGACGTGACCCCGCGCTGCCCATTCACCGCGAATTGCTGAGTGAAGTTTGCCGCCCCATTCGTATCAGTCATCGTTCCGGCCGCCAGTAGCAGCAGCTTGCTGAAATCGCGTGTGTTCAGTGGCAGGCTCGACACCTCATCGCTCGACAGATGTTGGCCGCCGCTGCCCTGGGGAGCAGCGGATTCTCCCCCGGTCACCACGCGCACGACTTGTCCCTGTATCGCGAGTTCAAGCGCCGCCACAAGCGCTACGCCATCCGCAATCACGACGGGGTTGGCAGCATTCCAGGTCTTGCCGTCATGCGTCACGCGCAGCGCATAGCTTCCGCTGGCGATTTCGACGAAGGCGAACTGTCCACCGGCAGAGCTCTTCACCGTATACTCGCGATCACCCGAAACTGCATGCAACACGATCGCCGCGTCGCCCACAACGTGCCCCGCGGCATCTCGCAAAATGCCGTGCCACGACGCAATCTCCGCGGCCGTACATCGGCTCCAGGGAGCAATTGTGAGCAGAAATGCGAAACAAATCGCTACCGCGAGACGACGGGGGCCAGACGGCATGGCACAGATTATAAGCTGGATCACGGAACGAAACCGCGTCTCTTCGGCCAACGTGATATCATTCGCCACTCAAATCGCGATGGAGAAAGAGATGGAATTTCACCGTTACGCAACACGATCCGTCTGTTTGATTCTGCTCGCCGCCATTTTCCCGGTCATTTCGACCGCGCAAGCCGCACCACCTGCGTCGCAGACTCCTTCGACCGACGCGCTCATGACGCAACTCCTGGTTCTGCGCGATTCATTTGTGAATCAGGTGAAAGCAGAAGGTCTCAAGCCCAGCCTTCCTCCACCTCAAATCGTCATCGACAACCCGCCTTCGTACGGAAGATATGAAGATGAGAACAACACTCTGCACACTTCGGCTTGGCAAACTCTGCCACCCGATCAGGAGGCGCGATTCGTGCGGCTCTCCGAGATGATGCAAGGTCGCCAGACTCCCGAGGAGCTTTTCGAAGAAGGCGTGCATCGGTGGGTTTTCGTGCACGAGCTAGGTCATTGGTGGCAGGCGTGCCAGCACAAGATCACGGATGATCACTACGCCGTCGAATACGGAGCGAACCGCATCGCTGCAGCCTTCTGGCGTCTGAAGGATCCGGACTACATGAAGCGCAGGACCGAACACCTCCACGCGGTGATGGCTCTGCTGCCGAATCCGGTGCCCGAAGGTCAATCCAAAGAGAAATTCTTCAACGCCAACTACGGAAAACTCGCCGGCACCCCGGTCTACACCTGGTATCAATCGAGTATGGTCGTCGATGTTTCCGCGGAGAATCCGGCGCCATCGTTCCGCCAGACCCTGCAGTAATCTCGTTGACGTGTGCCCGCCATCGCTGGCGGAAAATTGCCCAAAAATCTCCTGGCGCGCGATAATGGGCGGCGTCGCCATGGAGACCCGGATGACCCCGACGAAAACGATCTCGCGCCGCTCGTTCCTGACCAAAACCGCTACCACCGCGGCTGCCATCACTATCGTTCCGCGCCACGTGCTCGGCCGCGGCTTCGTTCCTCCCAGCGACAAGCTCAACATCGCGGGCATCGGCGTTGGCGGCATGGGCCGCGCCAACCTCGTCAATCTCTCCGATGAAAATATCGTCGCGCTCTGCGACGTGGACTGGGGCTACGCTAGCAAATCGCTCGATCGCCTCGACACCGAAATTCCCGCACTGCAAAAGCGCCTCGACGATTCGGCGACTGCAACGCCGCAACAATCGCCCGCGCAACCGGGCCAACCGCCGCCTCAGCCGTTCGACCGCGCCAAAGCAAAAATCCGCCTCGACCGCATGATCCGCTTGAAGAACGACCTGCTCCCCAAAGCCAAGCGCTACCAGGATTATCGCGAGATGCTCGACAAGCAAAAAGACATCGACGCGGTCTTCGTCGCCACGCCCGACCACATGCACGCCACCATCGCGCTGGCCGCCATGGACCTGCGCAAACACGTCTACGTGCAAAAGCCGCTCACCTGGTCGATCGCTGAAGCCCGCCAACTCTCCCAGCGCGCTAAAGAAACCAAGGTCGCCACGCAGATGGGCAACCAGGGCCACTCGCTCGACGACGCCCGCACCGCCGTCGAGTACGTCCAGTCCGGCGCCATCGGCGATGTCCGCGAAATCCACATCTGGACCAATCGCCCGCTAGGCTATTGGCCGCAAGGCGTCCCGCGCCCAGAGCCGCTGCCCGATCCCTCCAAAGATCCCGCGCACCCGCTCGGATGGAGCGGCCGCGACGTCAACACCCGCATCGCCGCCATGCTGGCCGCCGAAACCACTCCCGTGCCGCCCGACCTCAACTGGAATCTCTTCCTGGGCGTCAGCCCGGTCGTCCCCTATCACCCCATCTATCACCCGTTCAATTGGCGCGGCTGGGTCGATTGGGGCGTCGGCGCCATCGGCGACATGGGCGCGCACCTGATCGATCACTCCATGTGGGCGCTCGACCTCGGCTTCCCCACCAGCATCGAAACCATCTCCACTCCGTTCAACTCCGCCTCCTACCCGCTCGCCACGCAGACCTTCTACGACTTCCCCGCCCGCGGCGCGATGCCCCCGGTGAAGCTCACCTGGTACGATGGCGGCCTGCTCCCGCCCAAGCCCGCGGAACTCGGCGATGAAGAGCTGAACAAAGGCGGCGGCGCGCTGCTCATCGGCAGCAAGGGCAAACTCCTCCACGAGACCTACGGTCTGCGCCCGCGCCTGCTTCCCAAATCGCTCCACGACGCCACCGGCAAGCCGCCCCAGAAACTCCCCCGCATCCCGGGCGAAGACCACGAAATGAACTGGGTCGCCGCCGCCAAGGGCACCACCGCCGCCTCCAGTCCCTTCGAGTACGCCGCGCGCCTCACCGAAGTCATGCTCCTCGGTGTAGTAGCCCTCCGCGCCGGAAAGAAAATCGAATACGACGGCGCCGCCATGCGCGTCACCAACGTCCCCGCCGCCAACGACTACCTCCAGCGCACCCCCCGCACCGGCTGGTAAGCCCGGCGGCTAGCCGGGTGCCGCACCCTTGGTTTTTAAGGGTGCGGGTTTTGACTTTCCGGGTGGGCGCTCGGAGGCAAGCTCGATTCTTCGAATAGCTGATCGACTGGAATCAGGCCGGGCTCCCCTTTTACATAGTGCGACCAGCTGCTCCAGGGCCAGTCTGCCGGGTGGTGTGCGAGTTGGCGCTGAACGGGATTCCTGTGGATGTAGTCCAGCTTCTCCTGCAATTTCTTGCTGCTCCAGACGTTAAAATCGTAAAAGCGGCGCTGCCAGAAAGCTTGCTGGTCTTCTCCGGCGGTCACGCTTGACGAGTTGGCGGACGGTAGTTCTTGCCACGGCTTGAGGTGACGGGAACGGACTTCGTCGAGGATTTGTAGAAACTTGTTGCGTGCGTTGGGACTGCCTAGATAGGGACGGCGGCGTAGCAGCTGAAGGTTATGAAGTGGAGGTCGCCTTGTCCGTAGTAACGGTTTAGTTGATTGAGCATGGACGGGGACTCCGACCCAGGAAAGTCAAAACCCGCACCCTTAAAAACCAAGGGTGCGGCACCCAAATGCTTTCTATAAGCCTTACATTTATATAACCGATAAGTACAAATAGAATTCATTCCTGCCGGCTGCCTGCTGCTGTGTCGACAGTCTCTGGCCTGAAACTTCGCTCGCTCTGCTATCATCTGCGCTTGCTTGGGAGGGTGGATGGGTTTTGGGGCGCGGCTGGAGGAGATTCGCGACGGGTTCGAGCGGCCATTCTGGGTCGCTAACGTTAGCGAATTGTTCGAGCGGTTGTCGTACTACGCGGCGTTTGCTTCCCTGGCGCGGTATCTGCACGAAGCGCTTAACTTTCCTACCGAGCGGGCTGCCGACCTCACCGGTTTGTTCGGGGGGTTGGTGTGGTTTCTGGCGATTTTTGGCGGGGCCATTGCCGACCGGCTTGGTTTTCGACGGGCGCTTTCCCTAGCCTACCTGATTCTGGCGACCGCCTATTTTCTGCTGGGTTCGATCGGCTCTGCGTGGCTGGCGCCGGTGCGCAATGCCATGCCGCTGACGTTGTTTGTGTTGTTCATTCTGATGCTTCCGGCGCTGGGTGTGGCGCTGGTGAAGCCCTGCGTGGTGGGCACCACGGCGCGGGCTTCCAAGGAAAACGTCCGAAGCATCGGCTACTCGATCTACTACACGCTGGTGAACATCGGCGGGGCGCTGGGGCCCATCATGGCTTCGTGGGTGCACCAGCACCTCAGCGTCGAGAACGTGTTTCGCGCGGCCGCAGCCAGCGTCTTCCTGATGTTTTTCCTGGTGCGGGTGCTGTTCAAGGAGCCGCGACAGTCTGGCGAAACGCAGGTGGCCAGCATCGGCGAAACGCTTCGGAATTTCGGGAAGGTGCTGACCAATCCGAAATTCATGCTCTTCCTGCTGATTTTTTCGGGCTACTGGATCGTCTACTGGCAGGAGTTCATCACCCTGCCGCTGTACGTCCACGACTACATCAACCCGCAAGCCAACACCGAAAAAATGCTGGCGACCGGGCCGATCATCGTAATTGCGCTGACGGTCGCGGTGAGCGTGCTGACCAAGCGGGTGGCGGCTTTTCGCGCGGTGCTGCTGGGCACGCTGATCTCGATGGTGGCATTCGCGGTGATCGCCATTCACCCCACGGTCACGGCGTGCTACGTGGCGCTGGTGATCGTCGCCCTGGGCGAGTTAACGCAACAGCCTCGCTACTACGATTACATCTCGCGCCTGGCGCCAAGCGGGCAGCAAGGCACGTACATGGGCTTCGCTTTTTTGCCGCTGGGCATCGGTGCGTTCGTAGCCGGGCGCATCGGCGGGGCGCTGCTCCACTACTTCGGCGAAGTGCAACACCAGCCGCAGCGATTCTGGTGGGCGATCACCGCCATAGGCGTAGCCACCACGCTGCTGCTGTGGATTTATGATGGGGTGGTGAAGCCGTCGGAAGCGAAGTAAGGAAGTAATGACGTAAGGAAGTAAGGATAAGGACAAAAGCAGATCCCTCGCTACGCTCGGGATGGCATCGCGGAGGGAGTCGGAGAAAAGCGAAAGAGGAAAGAGTGGGCGAAATGAAGAATGAAGAAAAGGAAAAAGGAAAAAGGAAAAAGGAAAAAGGAAAAAGCTTTAACGCAGAGGGCACTGAGGTCGGAGCACGGAGGACACGGAGACAGTTACTTTGAACTTTAAACTGTCCACTTCGTTTAATTCACCATGCGGCGGAGAGAATCCAGTGCGTCGCGGGCGAGCGCGTATCGTGGTTCGATCTCCAGCGCTTGCTGGAAACATTCGGCCGCCCTTGCGTACATCTCCTTGCCGAGATACGCGCGGCCGAGATTGTAGTGCGGGAAATGACGCGGCTCATAGCGGGCTGCTTCCACGGCGCGCTCCAGCCAGGGGATGGCTTCGTCGAAGCGGTCCAGTTCGATCAGGTACGCCCCGATGTCGTTGTACGGATTGCCGAACTCGGGATCGATTTCGATGGCGCGCTTGCATTCGGCGATGGCTTCGTCCAGGCGACCCTGAAAATGGTAGGTCCAGCCTAAAAATGTATGCGCCTCGGCGGTCGGATAGAGGTCCAGCGACGACCGGTAGAGTTCCACGGCGCGCTCGTAGTCGCCTTCCATTTGCGCTTGATACGCGTCCTGGAGCACTTCCCAAGCGCGCGAGAGGGTTTCCTGGCTCATGATTTAGGATTGTAAGCACACGGTTTTGCAGGGGTCAAAAGTACGAAGGTGCAGCGCGTGTGCTAGGCGCAACCTGTACTTTGTGCCGGGAGTACTAGTGGAAATTACCAGCCCGAACGTGGAAAATAGAGGCGAATCTTATATGCGCAGTCCAGGGGGAATCGTGAATCGCAATTTTATTGTGCTTGGGATCGCAGCGTTAGCCGTCGCTGGGGCCGTGTCTGGAGCGGTTTTTGCGCAGGATCCGGACGCGAAACCTCCCGCCAAGAAGTCGACGGGAGGTGGCTCGGCCGCGGCAGCTGCACGCGGCAAGGACGTGTTCGACAAGAAATGCGGTGTGTGCCATTACGCGGACAGCGACGCGAAAAAAATCGGCCCCGGCCTGAAGGGAATCGGTAAGCGCGGAACGTTCACGGTGAACAATAACAAGGTGACCGACGAATCCCTCAAGACCTGGATTGAAAATGGCGACACGCTAATGCCGCCGTTTAAGGATGTGCTGGAGCCAGCCCAGATCAAAGACGTGATCGCCTACGTCAAGACGCTGTAGGCGTCGCTGCCCGCTCCGCGCGGGCACCACATACGTCGTGCGGCGGCGGTTATGCGAGGCGGACGATCCGCTGCGAAGTTGAATGCCACACAGACAAAGTGTCTGTGCTACTTAAAAAAGCCCTCCGGTGCGATGTGTGACACGCAACGGAGGGCAAACTTAACCGATACAGCTGTGCACTTGGCCCAGTTACTTTAGCGCGGGCCGAAAAGCAGCGCCGGTTCTGGGAGACGGCGACCGCCAACTTTCGCGCGCTTTCTTCAGGGCCCGATCCTCGCAGCGCGAGGAATCTACTTCAGGACCGCATCCTTGAGCGCCTTCGAGGGGCGCAAGCGGACCACGGTCTTGGCCTTGATCTTGATCGCCTCGCCTGTTTGCGGATTGCGACCCATGCGCGCCTTGCGGTGCGCCTTGACGACGCGGCCGATTCCCGGAATCACGAACTTGCCCGCACCGCCCTTGGCTTCTTTCACCGCGAGCTTAAACAGCTCGTCAAAGAAGCTTGCTGCGGTTTTTTTCGGCGTGCCGACTTTCTCGGCGATGTGCGAAACGACCTTCGTCTTGCTCAAAGGCTTGGCTGCCATCTAGTATTCTTATCCTCCTGATTTTTTCAATGCGCCTCGAAATAATCGAGACCAGCCGCGAGATTCTCCCCCTCAATTCCACGAAAAGACTCGGGCCGCATTGCACTATAGCCAAGCGATCCGCAGAACGCAAGCGACAAACCTCAAAAAAGGCCGAAAACACGGGGATTTTTTGAGGTGACGCGTGAAAACACTGATTCCAAGCGGCTTTTCCACAGATCGTAGAGTGACCTGAAGGCCTCGGGAAGCGATGCTTTGCTTGTGCTATGCTCGCAAACCGTCCAAACCACGAGGAGAAAACGGGATGAGTGCAGCGAATTGCAGCGATTTGGAGCGACGTTTTGCAGCAGCGGTGAAACTGGCGCGACGCCCAGTCGCGGTTGCGTTCCTGGACTCAGCGCCCACCGGCGTCGCGCAATTTTCGGGGACGGAGCCTTCCGGGTGCAGCTTCTGGCGTTTGGCCGCGGCTGGGCGCGTGTTTTACACCGTGCCGGAAAATCACTTCAATTGTGCTGTCGGCGCCTATACCCACAACATCGCGTTGTCGCCCGAGCGTGAGAAAGAGACCGAGCAGACGTTGAAGATGATGTTCGACTTGGGTTACGTGAAACCCGAAGAGGTTCCGCAGATCCCGCGACTCGCGAAAGCGCCCGTGGCAATCGTTTACGCGCCGTTGGGTGAATCGCCGGTGGAACCGGATGTCGTTTTGTTTGCTTGCAAACCGTCCGTCGCGATGTTGCTCAATGAAGCGGCGGCACGCGCGGGTGTCGGCAGCGGCTTGCCGGCGCTCGGCCGGCCCACGTGTATGGCCCTTCCGGCAACTTTGCAGCATGGTTCGATTCTGAGTTTGGGTTGCATGGGGAATCGCGTTTACACCGGGTTGGGCGAGGATGAGATGTATTTGGTCTTGCGCGGGAAGGATTTGGCGGCGGTGGCTGATGCGCTTGGAGTTATCACCAGCGCGAACGCGGCTTTGAACGATTACGCCACGGGGCGACGCTCGCAGTTGGCCACGATTTAAGAAAAATTCGTCCGCAACAGAACCACAAACAAGCTGAAAAATCGCTCCTGGCCGAGCGCGCAGCCAGGAATGGCTGCCCCACAGTTAGAGAGTGGCCAGGTCGGCGTAGAAGTGGGCTATGGCTTTGACGCCGCTGAAATAATTTTCCAGGGCCAGGTGTTCGTCGGGGGCGTGGGCGTTTTCGTCAGGCAGGCCGAAGCCGATCAGGACGCAGGGCACCTTGAAGGTGTCGTGCATTTGGGTGACGAAGGGAATCGAGCCGCCTTCGCGGATGAATACGGCCCTCTTGCCGAAGCCTTTTTCCAGCGCGCCCTGGGCTGTCGCGAAAATAGGGGCGTGATAAGGCGCGGTCCAGGGCTTTCCGGTGCTTAGAACCTCGAATTTGCAGTGGACCGTTTTTGGCAGCAGCTTACGAATGTGTTTTTCAACGAGCCTGGCGATTTTGTGTGGGTCCTGATGCGGGACCAGGCGAGTGGAAAACTTGGCGAAGGCTTTTGAAGGAATTACGGTCTTCGCGCCTTCGCCCTGATAGCCGCCCCAGATGCCATTGAGTTCCAGAGTGGGGCGAATCCAGAGCCGCTCCACGGTCGTAAATCCGGTTTCGCCGACGTACGCCGGAGCGCCAACGGCCTTCTCGAAATCCCTTTTCTTCCACGGCAGGGCGTTGAGCGCTTTGCGTTCAGCGGCCGAGACTTTGGCGACATCATCGTAAAAGCCGGGAATCACAGCCCTGAAATTCTTATCGTGCAGTTTGGCAAACAGCTCGGTCAAGACCGTCAGCGGGTTGGGAACCGCGCCGCCGTACACGCCGGAGTGCAAATCGCGCGCGGGCCCGGTCAGTTCGATCTGGTAGTAGTTCAAACCACGCAAGCCGTAGGTGATGGAGGGAACGCCTTTGGCGAGCATGGAGGTATCGGAAACCACCAGCGCATCCGCTTTTAGTTTCTCTTTGTTCTTTTGAACGTGATCCCACAAACTGACGCTGCCAACTTCTTCCTCGCCTTCGATCAGCACTTTAATGTTGACAGGGAACTTTCCGTTCACTCTCTGCAACGCTTCCAAGGCCTTGATGTGAATGTGCACCTGACCTTTATCGTCGGCGGTGCCGCGGCCGAACAGATTGCCGTCTCGGACGGTGGGCTCAAAGGCGGGAGAAGTCCAGAGGTCGAGAGGTTCCGGCGGTTGCACGTCGTAGTGGCCGTAAAAGAGGACGGTGGGCTTGCCGGGAGCCTCGAGGGATTCCGCATAGACCAACGGGTGAAGATTCGTGGGCACGACCTGAACCGTTTTAAACCCTGCCAGCGTGAGTTTGTCGGCGACCCAGCGGGCGGCGCGCTCGACGTCCGGCTTGTGCTCGCTTTTGGCGCTGACGCTAGGGATGCGCAGGAATTCGCACAGCTCCGCTAGATGCCGGTCGCGGCAACTTTCGATAAATTCTGCAAGGTTCATGTTCGATTCCAAGAGTGCGAGTCCCTTCCGGTATGAGTACGTTTCAAATATCGCGAACATTGCGGCCGTGGTAAGAGCGCACCGAAACACTTCGAAGGTTTCCGAAGCCGCTTACAACTATTTTAGGGCTCCGGGGGCTTTCGGCACAAGCAAACGGGTACATTCTGTAAGGATATTTTACATGCTGGGTTCGGTGTGCGGTGGCGTACTTTCGAAGCACATAAGCCCGCCGGGTATTGCGAGGCGACCCCCAAATCGGCCTCGGCCGCTGGAGCCGCAAATGCGTACGGCACGGCTGACAGGGCTGCGGAAAAATCCGACGGGAAATTGTGCCTTAGTCAACGCCGGGCGGGGCCCTTCGAAGCTCAGGGTCAACAAGTCCCGGCCCTACAGGATGTCAGCAGATTGCCGAAGCTCTCTCCCAGGGCGGGGGAACCCTGACCGAGGCCATTCCGGCGGCGCGCGCGGCCTGGATGCCCATATCCGTGTCTTCGAAAACGAGACAGGTCTCGGGGGCTACGCCGAGCCTGCTAGCGGCAAGCAGGAAAGCTTCCGGATCAGGTTTGCTCCTCTGGTAGTCTCCCGCGCAGACCAACGTATCGAATCGATCGAGGAGATGGAGCGAAGTGAGAGAAGCGATCACCGATTCCCGCGTGCTTCCGGAGACGACGGCGAATGGTATGCGGCCGTGCGCGGCCTCAATATGCTCCAAGACCTCGGGAACCGCTTTTAACCGCGGGTGCAGTTCGAGAAATAGATTTTCTTTTCGGAGGGCTACCGTTTCCACCGGCATCGTCAATCCGTGCCTTTCGTTCAGGGTGGCTATAATTTCGGCAATGGGCATGCCGCCCCACGCGTAGAAAAGGTCTTCGGCAAATTCGCAGTTCCATTCTGCGAGAGCATTTTTCCAGGACAGGTAGTGCAGGGGCATGGAATCGGCGATGGTGCCGTCGCAGTCGAATAGATAGGCGTTAAACGGGCCGGGGGGCAGTTTCAGTTTCATGCGGTGAGAAGTCTCGCTCGATTATTCAATCGTATCAGATGCAATTCTACATGAAGGTTTTGGCCGCCGGTACGTTGTAGGGCGTCTGCCCGGGGCCTCGCCGGATAGAATTCTTTTCCTGTAGCGAGTTCGGCGGGACTTGCATCGAAAGGTGAGCACGGGCCAGGTCGGGATTCGCTGCGGCTTTCTTCGGCGTTCGGATCCATTCGATTCGCTAGAGATTGTGATTTATTCAAGTTCACCAGGAGCTTTCATGAAGCTGCGTTTGCAATGCACGAGGTCGCTTTGGGACGCGAGCTAAAGCCCAGCGCCCGCATGGCCGGGCTCATCGTGGTGACTCTCGGTTTTTTGTCTACGGCGATTCCGAACTTCGTTTCTTTCCAGCAGGCGGCCAAAGATTTTGCAGAACTGTCGAAGACCAAGCTGACCATGCCGGTTCTGGCGATTGGGGGCGAGAAGGCGAACGGCACGGTGCTCGGGGAGCAAATGAAGATTGTCGCTACGAATTCGACGATGATCGTCTCAAAGACACGGGTCACTGGGTGCTGGAAGAGCGGCCAAAACAGACGACCGACGCGCTGCTGAAGTTTTTGTGAGGAACCGCAGCCTGTGGGCCACGTGGACTCTTAGAAAAATGCTCGAAGACGGAGAAAATGGAGGAGCGGCACCCATGAGACTTACAATGAGTGAATTGGCGGGTGTCATCACCGCAAAAAAGAAGAGCAGCCATAGCTGGCCAGGGCGACACGCAGTCAGCTATCGGATGCGATTTGCACGATTGGTGATCCTATTTATATTCATCGTATCCATGCTTCCATCCACTGTCCGCGCCCAGGTTCCCGTTTACGAGGTTACTCCCGTGGAAAGCTCGATTAAGTTCGACGTCGAGTCCTCCGTTCCCATCAAGGGCACATTTTCGCAATGGGAGGCCAGCATGACTTTTAAGTCGACTAGCGTCACGACAGGCGTTTTGGATATTAAGATTCAGGCAGACAGTGTGGATACCGGAAGCGGGATGAAGAATGGCAAGCTGAAAGGCAAAGACTTCTTTGACGTAAAGCGGGCCCCACAGATTACCTTTGTTTCGACAAAGGTTACTCAGACTGGCCCCGCCACCTTTGACTTGGAAGGCGATTTCACGATTCGTGGAGTTACAAAAAAAGAGAAACTGACGCTCCAGGACAATGGAAAGGGAACTAGTTCAGGCAGTATTACGGGCACCATGGCTTTCGACCGCAAAGACTATGGAATGAATAGCAACATACCTTTCATCAAGATCGCCAATCGTGTAGAGGTGAACGTCAACCTGAAATGGAAACGAATCAGCGGCCCTCCTTTGGTGTTTGAGCAATAGCCAGGCACCCCACCGCCGGACGAAGAACAGGTACAAAGACAGATTTTGTGAACGCTAACCAGACACGTGTCCAGGATCTTGACAGAGTCACGTTTTTACATGACTGCCTCATTGGCCGAGATGTGCAAGGGCGGCGCGGAGCGGATCTCTGGAAACGAGAATCAGGCCCGCGTAAGGCGTGTACATCTCCAGTATCAAGAAGATCGCGCTCGAAACGGACAGGGCACTAACGAACCAGGTACCCACTACGGTAGCGTTGCGTGGAGCGAAGATGCCCCAACCGATGAAAATGATGGTCAGCCAAAAAACTAACGTGACCACCAATGGTCTAGGAACCTGTGTGGATGCCTGTTCAAACATTAACCAGCGGGTTTGTCCCATAGATACTTCGAGGCTGATCGCCTGAGTCTGGATAACGCGCTGTCTGTCATCCTTCGGCGAAAGCCCGAGCGTTTTTTCTGACAGGTTTTCTGAGCTGACCGCCGCTGGGTCCAAATGGGATCCCAGGGGACCCCCACGCTGCCTACTCGGCCGGCTGGCGATGGGGACAGGCACCGTGGGGTCGGGGCATCACTCGAACCAGACGGCTCTGGGAATCGCCGGGCTTTCCGGGTTGCTGCTGAATGGATATCACAATGGGTTGCGATTTTTTGACGCGGCAGATTCGTATGGGAGCCATCCGCATGTGGCGGAGGCGCTCAAGAGCGTGCCGCGCGACAAGGTCACCGTGCTCAGCAAGACTTGGGCGCGGGATCCTGCGACGGCGCGAGCGGATCTGGATCGATTTCGTAAGGAGCTTGGTACGGAGTATCTGGATATTTGCCTGATGCATTGCGTGACCGAGGGCGATTGGACCGAGAGGTACAAGGGCGTGATGGATGTCCTCTCCGAGGCGAAGGAAAAGGGAATCATTCGGGCGCACGGCTGCTCTTGCCACAGCATCGAGGCCTTGCGGGCGGCGGCGAAATCACCGTGGGTGGAAGTCGATCTGGTGCGGATCAACCCGATTGGATCGCACATGGACGCCGATCCGGAGACGGTCGTGAGCGTGATCCGGGAAATGCGGGCGGCGGGTAAGGGAATTATCGGGATGAAGATCCTGGGTCAGGGAGACATGCGCGGGAGGCAAGATGAGGCCCTGAAATATGCGTTGTCGCTGGGTTTGCTGGACGCGTTTACGATTGGAGCGGAGAGTAAGGCGGAGCAGCAGGACTTGATGCGGAGGATTGCGGCGGCGGCTTAGAAGGAAGAAGTAAGGAAGTAATGAAGTAACGAAAGGGCCGGATTCATCCGATCCTGGTGCTGGGACCGATAGTTTCGTGTTTTCTGTGGCTGGAAATGCTGCTTAGGCTTCACGGTTGCCGCTGCGGAAACACCTGTCCTGTCGGGCAATTGACCCTGCCGGGAGGTGGTCCGAAGATTGGAGCATGAGCCAAGTCACCTTTACCGCGCCACGGCGCAGCGGGCGCGTGTTCCACAAGATGCGAGTGCAAGCGCACGGCCGGGGTCACGATGGCCGGAAATTTCGCGAAGTGTGCCAGACGCTGGTGGTGAATTCGCACGGCGGATTGCTGCTTCTGAAGAATGAGGTCGATCAGGGGGAGATGATCGTCCTGACCAACCCGGACACCGACGAGGAGCAGGAGTGCCGGGTTGTGTTTTTGGGCGAGCCTGGGGATCAAGGGCAGCGCGTCGGGGTAGAGTTTTTGACGCCGGGGCCGCGTTTTTGGGGGCTGGAGTTTATTGATGGCGAGGTGTCGGGCGGCGGCAGCGAAGCGTCTGCTGAGTAGTTTCGTGGGCTGCCAGTGGCGCTAGGAAGCGTTGGCGGAAGCGCGGTTCATTTCTGTTTTCGCGGGCGCCAAGCGCCCCTTTTTCGCAAACCAATCGCCTAGCCGCCAGAGCAGCAAGATAGAGACGAGCGCAGCGTAGAAAAGTGGATTGCGCACGTCGGACTTCACCAGCCAATAGTAGTGAATCACACCACAAATCGCCGCGATGTAGATCGATCGATGCAACGATTGCCAACGCTTGCCGCCCAGGCGGCGAATCCAGCCCGCGGTGGAAGTAATGGCGAGCGGAATCAAAAGCACAAATCCCAGGAAACCTACGGTGATGTAACGGCGCTTCTCCACGTCTTTCCACATTGCGGCGAGATTGAAACTCTGGTCCGGGCCTATGTAGGTGAGGAAGTGCAAACAGACATAAAAGAACGCGAAGAGGCCGAGCATGCGGCGGAAGCGAATGAGCTCGGGGAGCTTGAGGAGTTTTCGCAGTGGCGTGATGGTCAGCGTGAAAATCAGGAAGCGAAGGGTCCAGAGGCCGGTGGCGTGTTGCAAGAATTCAACGGGGTTGGCGCCGAGCCGGCCGGTCAGCGCGCGCCATATGAGGGTGGCGAGCGGGGCGAGGCAAATAAGAAAGACCGGGACCTTGGTCCATTTGTTGGAAAGAAGGCGATGCACGGGTTCTCGAGCTAGTAATTTTTCTTCAAATTCATGCCAGCGTACATGCTGGCGACCTGATCGCCATAGCCGTTGAACATCAGCGTATCGCGGCGGAAAATTTCGCCGAGGCGGCGTTCCTTGGCCTGGCTCCAGCGCGGGTGGTCAACGGTAGGATTCACGTTGGAATAAAAGCCATATTCGGAGGGGGCCATGAGATTCCAGGTTGTCGGGGGCTCACCCTTCACGAATTTTATTTTTACGATGGACTTGATGCTCTTGAATCCGTATTTCCAGGGGATGACCATGCGCACCGGCGCGCCGTCCTGATTGGGAAGGGTTTCGCCATACATGCCCACGCAGAGCAGTGTCAGTGGATTCATCGCTTCGTCAAGGCGCAGGCCTTCGACGTAGGGATAGTTGAGGCCGGTGCCTCGCGACTCCGGCATCTGCTTGAGGTCGTAAAAACTTTGGAAGGCTACGTATTTTGCTTTTGGAGTAGGCTCGACGAGCTTGATTACGGTATTGAGCGAGAAACCGATCCAGGGCACCACGATCGACCAGGCCTCCACGCAGCGATGGCGGTAGATGCGCTCCTCCAGCGGCGCAAGCTTCAGGATTTCGTCCATTGTGAAGGTTCGAGGCTTGGCGACTTCACCTTCGACGGAAACGCTCCAGGGTGACGTTTTGAAGTTTTGCGCGTTTTTCGCGGGGTCGGATTTGTCGGTGCCGAATTCGTAGAAATTGTTGTAGTGGGTCACGTCATTCAACGGGGTGATTTTTTCATCCGTACTGAAAGGACCCTTGACGGTGGCCAGCTTGGTTCCCGCATAGACGTGGTGCGAAGGCGAAATCAAGTCCATTAGGCGCGTGCCTGCAAGAGCGGCGACGCCGGCGATCCCCATGCCCTGCACGAACTTGCGCCGGTTCAGGTAAACGCACTTGGGGGTGATGTCGGCGTAGGTAAGATCGGGCGATCGGCGAATCAACATGGAGCCTCTGGCAAATAGATAGGACCCTATAAGTTTACGGCGATTCACCCATATTGGATGGAATTTCTGTCTCCGACGCGGTTGAAGGAATCAGCTCAAAATTGCCGCCTGGGGGCACCATTTAAGTGCTCTTGCCAGTTATACTTAGAAACGGAGGAGTGGGTGAGCGGTTGAAACCGGCGGTCTTGAAAACCGTTAGACTCGAAAGGGTCTCGGGGGTTCGAATCCCTCCTCCTCCGCCATTTCAAGCTAATCTGCGGAAATGGCGTCCGCGTCGTCTTCGCTCGTTTATCCTTAGGCCATACCCAAACGAACCCACGACCCTGAGTGCACCCTTCCCACCTAAACTAGAGGGAAGTACAAGCATGCCTGCTCGCTCTATTTTGACATTCGTCTCCGTGTGGCTGCTGACGCTGGCCACATATGCCGCGATGTCCTTGGTGTTTCCGAGAGGCAGCCAGTCTCTATCGACGTTTGGGAACCTGGTGCAATGCGTCGTTCCGCTGGTGGCCAACGCTTTTCTGCTGTTAAACGCGGGCACGCCACACTGGCGACGCAACATCTTCTGGATGCTACTGGCGCTGAGTTGCACGCTTTGGATGCTTGGCCAATTTGATTGGACTTACCACGAGGTCTACGCGCACCAACCGGTGCCGGTTATATACGGCGGAGACATCGTCTTCTTCCTGCGCGGGATCCCGATGATGGCGGCGCTTGCACTGCAACCTCACCGGAAACGCGGCGAACTTCAGTTACGCCTGGGGTACCTCGACTTTGTCTCGCTATTCACATGGTGGACGTTCCTCTACATCTACGTGGTGTTCCCCTGGATGTACGTATTGCCGTCTGAAGCGCAATACAATTTCAACTACGACATGGTGGCCAACATTCAGTACATGGTGATCGTCGGCGGCTTGGTCGCGCTATGGTTGCGGTCCCAAGGCGCGTGGCGGCTGGTGTACGCGAATCTTTTCGGCGGCGCAGCACTTTACATGCTGTCGTCCCTGACGATCAACGTCGCCATCTCCTTGCACAAGTACTCCACCGGGAGTCCCTACGATCTCCCGCTCATTTCTTCATTCTTGTGGTTCGCTTTCGCAGGCCTGATCGCCTATCGCAACCGGGATGCGCTCGATGCTCCTGACGAACAAGAAACGGAGGACGACTCCAGCGAGCGCGTGGGAGAGCGCACTTGGGCGTCGCGCCTGGCCATGGTAGCGGTACTCTCCCTGCCATTTTTTGCGATCTACGCGTTGCGATTCTCGCACGAGCCGCGCGAGGTACGCGATTACCGTGTCATGACCACCTTGATCGCATCGATTCCCCTGATGGCGATCATCTTCCTGCGCACGAGTATCGCCGACAAGGATCGCGTGCGCTTGCTGTCCAGATCGCAACAATCCGTCGAGAACCTGCAACGGCTGCAAGCTCAGCTCGTCCAAACTGAAAAACTGGTCTCCCTGGGGCAACTCGCGGCCGGGGCGGCGCACGAAATCAACAATCCGCTCGCCGCCATTCTGGGATATTCCGATCTTCTGGCCGACGATATGACGCTGACCGAGAAATCACGGGCCATAGCGGCCAAGATTCGCGACCAGGCTCGCCGAACAAAAACTTTGGTCGGCAATTTACTCAGCTTCGCTCGTCAGGTGCCGGCAGAACGCACGCTTCTGGACATCAACACCGTGGTCACCAACGCCATGCAACTCCGTTCTCTGGACCTGCGTTCGGCGAAGACGCGCGTGGAACTCCAATTGGAATCGGTCCTTCCCGGGGTGCGCGGCGACGGCAACCAACTGATGCAGGTGTTCTTCAACATCATCAATAACGCCGTGGATGCCATGGAGTCGCACGAAGGCGGCGTGCTCACCATCAAGACCATTCGCGATCGTGGCAACGTGATCATACTTTTCTCTGACACCGGGCCAGGAATCAAGGAGCCGCATCGCGTTTTTGATCCCTTCTACACGACCAAGCCAGTCGGTAAGGGCACGGGTCTAGGTCTAAGTATCTGCTTCGGAATCGTGCAGGAGCACAGCGGCAAAATTCTTTGCTACAACGGCCAGACAGGGGGCGCGGTTTTTCGCGTTGAACTTCCCGCGGTCCTAGCTGCCTTGCCAACCCGCGAGGCGCATCTCGCGGGTGCGACGCCAGTGCCGGTCCCGCCGAAGTCTTGATTGAAATTGCTGCCGGCGTCATTTCGTAAAAATACGTGGTTCTCGCTCCTCCAGGAGTCCAAAGAAGTCGTGCTAGAGTTTTGTCTTATGCCGGAAATGAGAAAAAGAGAACCGTCATGACCGATGCGGCGATCGTGACGCAGAAGCTCACGCGGCGTTTCGGCGCCCTGTTGGCAGTGGACGAGATGGACTTGCAAGTCGCGGCGGGACAATTCTTCGGTTTTCTTGGGCCCAACGGCGCGGGCAAGTCCACAACCATCAAGATGCTGACCGGTCTGCTCGCGCCAAGTTCGGGCCGCGTGCAACTTCTAGGATTGGATTTTTCATCGCACGCGGTGGAAGTGAAGCGCCAGATCGGTGTCGTCCCCGAGGGCATGGGACTTTTCGAGCGCTTGACCGGCGCTGAGTATCTTAATTTTGTCGGACGCATGTACGGGCTCGATCGCGCCACCACAACGCAGCGCTCCGAAGAACTGCTCGAATTCATGCAGCTCGCGGACCGTCCCAAATCCGTCATCGCGGACTACTCGCATGGCATGCAAAAGAAGCTCGCGCTTGCCGCGGCTGTAATCCACGGACCTCGGATCCTGTTTCTCGACGAGCCGTTTGAAGGCGTGGATGCGCTCGCGGCTGGCGCATTAAAAGCCCTGCTCGGACGCATGACCGAACGCGGGGTCACAATATTTTTGACTTCCCACGTCCTCGAGATCGTGGAGCGTCTGTGCAGCCATGTTGCCATTATTCACAAGGGCCGCCTGGTCGCGCAGGGGTCGCTTGAAGAACTTCGCGCAGGAACACGCGGCGAAGAAGGGCGCCAAACCACTCTCGAAGAGATTTTCGTATCGATCGTCGGTCAGGATGGTTCAGAACGCCCGCAAATGGAAGAGCTCTCGTGGCTGATGTAGCCGGCAATCTCGGCGTTGCCGGGCAAATTCGCCTGGTCGCGGAGCTGCGCTGGCGGATCCTGCGCAATCATCTCCGCAGAAAAAATAGCAAGCTCGACTTGATCGGCCTCATTTGGGCGGCAATTTTTTCCGGTATCATGGTGATCGGTTTGAGTTTTGCGTTTTGCTGGGGCGCCTACATTTCCATTTCTACCGGCCACTTTGGGTGGCTGGTGCTGCTCTTCTGGAGCATTTTTCTCTTCTGGCAGGTTTTTCCGCTCTTCGTGGCTGGATTCGGTGCGACGTTTGAGTTTCGGACCCTCCTGCGTTTCCCATTGAGCCTCACTGCCTTTTATCTTGTCGGCCTTGCTTACGGCTTGGCCGATTTCGCGGCCATCGCTTCCATCTGCTGGTTGCTGGCGATTGCCGTGGGCACGGGCATCGCAAACCCTGCCCTGCTGCCGGCTGTTTCTGCAATTCTTGTGCTTTTCGTCTTAATGAGTACCACGTTTGAGAGGCTTCTCGGTTCGTGGCTTGAGCGCTTGCTGGCGCGCCGCCGCACGCGAGAGCTGTTCTTCGGATTATTTATTCTCCTCAGCGTTTCGGTGCAGTTTGTCCGCCCACTGATCACGCGCTATGCCAACGGGTCGTCGCCCTCTTCCGTTCTGCGTTTCTTGCCGTATCTTTCGCCTTTTCCGCCTTCACTTGCCAGTCGCGCGCTGGCGGCTGCCGCTGGGGGTCATGACGCCACCTTTCTGTGGAGCGTGACAGGCATCCTTGCCTACATCGGGGTTTTCAGTGCATTACTGTGGCACCGATTCGCGGCGCAATATCGGGGTGAGGAGTTGAGTGAAGCGGCCGCTCCAGCACGCGTCGCGTCCCGCGTCAATTCAAGAACGGATAGTTCGTCCGACGCCCTGGGGCTGTTTTCTCCGCAGGTTGCCGCAGTCCTGCGAAAGGAATTCCGCTATCTCTCGCGCAACGGATTTGTGCTGGTGTCGCTGCTGATGCCGCCCATCCTTGTGCTGCTGTTCAGTTCCCAATTCGGCGGTCCGCATCCCTCGGTGACGCATCGAGGAATTTCGCCGGACATGTTCTTTCCAGGAATGATGGGCTACCTCATCCTGATGCTGATGACGCCAGCGTATAACTGCTTTGCTTATGAAGGTCGAGGCATCCAGACGTATTTCACCGCGCCGCTGCGATTCCGCGACGTTCTGTTGGGGAAAAACCTGATGCATGCGGGAGTCCTGGTCTTTGAGGTTGTTCTGTCCATGCTGGTGCTCGCCGTGCGAATTGGACTGCCGTCAACGCCGGTGTTCATCGCCACCATCGCGGCGGTGATTTTTGCGGTGGCCGGTCAATTCGCGATTGCCGATTGGGTGTCGCTCAGCTTTCCGCGAAAGCTCGAATTCGGTTCCATGCGCGGCCAGCGTTCTTCCGGAGTTTCCATCTGGGTCGCGTTCGGTGTTCAGATTCTTCTGGCAGGAATTTGCTCGCTCATTTTGTTTGCTGGGCGCTGGACCAACAGCCCCTGGCTACCCGCAGAGGCGTTCGTGGCATTGGCGGCCGCGTCCATTGCTGGATATTTCGCCACGCTCGATGTTCTGAGCGGCGTCGCCGAAAAAAAGAAGGAAATCCTGATCGAAACGTTGAGCCGCTGAAGCGTCACTCTTGCTGCCCCAACGCCGCAACGTAATGTTCCGCAATGGCGTTCCAACTGAAATGATTTCGCTGAGCCATACGGCTCCGTTCAGCCAGCGAGGTTCGGAAGCTTTCATCTGACATTACGCGCAAGAGCGCCTCGCCAAGCTCGGCATTATTGCCTGGCGACACAAGGACGACGCCCGCATCCGTAATTGGCGGCGCGGTTTCACTGCCCGAATAAGCGATCACCGGCAGCCCGCAGGCAATGCCCGCAATAGCGCTGCCTCGCCGGCTGGAAATTGGACCGCGCACGAAAAGCATCACATCCGACGAAGACAGCGCCTTCACGACTTGCTCGGCTGGCAGGACACCATCAACCTGCAATTCCGCGGCCACGTCTTTCAGTGCTTTTCGCAATTCGGCTTCGCATTCGCTCGCTCCCCGTCCGAACGCGTGGAGCCGCAGCGCACGGCCTCTGGCCGCGGCAAAACCCACGGCGTCTACAATTCGTCCGCATTCCTTCCGGCCGGTCTCTCCTTCCGTGATTCCGAAAACCGCCACACCTAGGGGAGTTCGCTGATGCTCGCGGGATTCCGTTGCCCCGAAACTGGCAAGAGGTAGATTGGCGCCAACCGGGATGAAAGTGGCGTTCGCGTGAGAGTTACCGAGCCAGGAAATAACATCGAGAGGTAGTGTGAAAATCCCGAGATTTGCGAAACTCAATGCTTGCCGCATGACGCGCAACTGCGCGCGTCGGCGTAGCCAATCGATCGCTCGGCCCCCGCCATACGGCTCGACATCATGGTAGACGATCCCGATTCGCGCTCCGCTCTTGCGCAATTCTTTTACGACGCGGAGAAAGCCCGAAGGGAATCCGCGCATCGACCATGCCAGCGCCGTGTATTGCAGGAGCACCCATTTGCCGCGCCACGTGCTTGCCCTTTCCCGCAGCTCATGCAACGCCGTTGTCCAACTGCGGTCCGCCCATGCCACCCGCGCCAGCTCCATCGAAAAGCCATGATTGCCCAACGCGCCGCCAAGATAGCGGCAATACTCTTCGACGGCGTCGGTCGGCTCATCCCGCCGCCCCAGCAGCGCGATGATGTGCCGCTCGCTCATTCGCGCCCGCTCATTTTTCGACCAGAAAGCTGCCGATCAACAGTGCATCCATCCCCGAACTGAAAAACGTGCGCACGGCGTCGGTTGGCGTGTGCACGATGGCTTCCCCCCGCAAGTTAAATGACGTGTTCATCACCACCGGCACGCCCGTACGCTTGTCAAATTCATCGATCAGCCGCCAATAGAGCGGATTGACCTCGCGTTCGACTGTTTGCGGCCGTGCGCTTCCATCGACGTGGGTCACCGCCGGGATCACGGTGCGCTTTTCCGCGCGCACTTGCGCCGTCAGTATCATGAATGGCGAGTCTGTGGCGCTCTCCACGAAATCGCCCGCCGTTTCTTTCTTCATCGAAGGCGCGAACGGCCGCCACCACTCGCGAAACTTCACCGCGTTGTTCACCTTTGCCGTCATCTCTGGATCCCGCGGATCAGCCAGGATCGATCGGCTCCCCAACGCTCGCGGGCCAAATTCCATGCGCCCCTGGAACCAGCCGAGTATTTTCCCTTGGGACAGCAACTCCGCGCCCTTTGCGGCGGGGTCATTCATGCGCGAGTAGCGCAGTTTGTATGTTTTCAAGGCCGTCTCGATCACTTCGTCATCAAACGCCGGTCCAAAATACGCGTGCCGCATGGCTCGATTTGGTAGCCGTCCGCCGCGGTCCAAATACGGCGCAAGGGCCGCACCCAGCGCCACACCATCATCCGAAGCGGCGGGCTGCACGAAAATCTTCTCTACGATTCCCGACGCCAGAATCTTTCCGTTCGCCTTCGAGTTCAGCGCCACTCCACCGGCCAGGCAAAGGTTGCGCGACTTTGTTTTTGCGAGCGCCATCTGCACGACGCTCATCATCGCCCGCTCGCAGTAATCCTGGACCGCATACGCGATGTTCTTGTGGCGGTCGTCGATTTCGCTTTCCGCGGCGCGCGGCGGGCCCAGGACCTCCGCGATCCCGGAAGCCTTCCCGGTTCTGCCATTGTTCAGCCGCTTCGAGTGCACCCGGTACGGCGTAGCCTCCGGATCGATGAACGCGTCGAGGTTCACTCCCGGCTTGCCGTACGGCGCAAGCCCCATGACTTTCCACTCGTCGCTGTTCGGCGCAAAGCCGAGATAATCCGTGAACGCACTGTAAAATCCACCCACGGAATTGGGAAACGGAATCGTCAGCACGTGTTCGATCCTGCCGTCGTGCCCGTGCCAGATTGAAGTAGCCTCCCACGCGCCGCGCCCGTCCATGATCACGATTGCGGAATCGTCGAACCCCGAAAATCCGTACGCGCTGATTGCGTGCGCGAGATGATGGTCCACAAATCGCATGCGCGCTTTTACAGGCGGGTATTTCCGCGCGAATACTTTGGCTCCGGATTCCTGATGCCACATACTCAAAAAATGTCGCGTGGAATTTAGAACATTCAAGTAGGTCAGCGGCCATCGCCCGAGCGCATACATCTTCAAGTCATGCCGGTAGACCGGCCCGGCCGTCTGCCAGCCGAAGCAGACTTCGTCCAACTGATCGACTCGCACGTTGGCGAACTGTAAGCAAGCCTGAATGGCCAAATGCGGAAATCGCGCATCGTGCTTCAGACGGCTGATGCGTTCTTCCGCAACCGCAAAAAGCAATTCTCCATCGCGCACGATACATGCGGAGGAGTCGTGCATCTGCGAGTAGTTGATTCCGATCGTCAGCATCCGCCGGCTAGCCCTGTTTCCCGGAGGCCACGCCGCAGCACCACGTCATCGGCGTATTTTCCCCGCTCAATTCGCGAACCTCTCCGCCCGACGCGCGCACACTATCCTTCATGCGCTGTGCACCAATCGCCGCCCCGCGCCAGCTCTTCCCCGCAGCGCAAGGATCGAAGCCAAACATTCCGGCCAGCGATCGACTCACATCGCGCAGCCGCAGTGACCACAGCGCATCCACGATTCCCCACGCCGCTCGGCCACGAAGATTCATCGTCGGCTCCAGGCCGCCATTGAATTGAAACAGGAACACGCCGCCGGGTCGGAGCACCCGCACCAACTCATGAACATAACGAAACGCCAAAACTTCCTCCGGCAAGTGCTGCAAGACCAAGTAGCTGAAGACGAAATCCAGCGAGCCGGAAGCGATACACGAAAGATCCGCGCCGTTGCCGAGCAGCCAAAGAATATTCGATTGCTCTTTGTGAATCGCCCGCGCTCGCCGCAGCATCTCTGGCGAAAGATCGAAAGCGTAGACGCGCTCGAAGCGCTTGGCAAAACTATGCGTCATGCGTCCCGCCCCGCAGCCCAGTTCCAGCATCGCGCCGCCCGACGGGGACAGCCCGCAGCGCTGCAGAATAGGCGCCACGAGTCGCGCGAAGTCTTTCTCACCCGACAAGAAAAATGAATCGTCGTCCCATTCACGCCGCCACGACGCGATATAGTGGAAGGCGTTCTTCCGGGCCCGTTCGTCCCAGTCCTTCCGCATCGCCTTCGTCAAGTTGTTGTCGGTCATAGAGCGCAGCGCTCCACATGAACCGCGGGGCGACCACCTGCTCCCAGAGTCATCACTCCGCCGTTCGCCCTGCCGCAATCAGCGTGCGCATCTGGCGGATGACTTCGTATGTCCATACCACGTAAACGGCATCCGCATCGTTCACCAGCTCCCGATGGAACACGTCGGGCTCTTCAACACAAAAAGACGGAAGCCGCCCGAATAGCCAGCCGCCCATTTGGCCAAGCAGCCGCCGCCACGTGTACCCCATGCGTCTGCAACGGTCTTGCAGATCACTCTGCATGGCATTGGGATACCAAAATGGGAGGTCCCAGCTTGGTCCCAATAGAACAATGCGCCCTCCCGGTCGCACCACGCGATGCATCTCCTGCAGCATCTGTACCGGGTTCACGCAATGCTCCAGCGCAAACGTCGAAATCGTGGCGTCGAAAGACTCGCCGGCAAATGGAAGCTGCTCTTCGTCCGCGCACACCAGGCGCAGCGCCGAGCCCGTTGCCCGCCGCAACCCGGTCGGTGAAATATCGGCGCCAACATACGAACAGCGTCGCCGAATCAACGACGCATCGTTGCGCTCCCGCATGCGACATCCAGAACCTTGCCACCCTCCGGAAGAAAGGAAACTGCTTTCTCGGGTTGCGGAGACTCGGTAGCTTCACTCGTCGATATCGGACCCCAATAGACTTCCCTGCTATTCCAAAAACTCACCAGCCGTTTTTTTAGCGACTCGCCGCGGGCCTCCCCCTGTCCGTTGACGCGCGTCACCATGGCATCGGCAGAAACTTTCGGCGGAATTCGCCGTACCAGCGATGGGACGCCGCCCAGCCACGCGCCCGATAAAACCATCGTGGCGGCAGAACAAAAGCGGGAACCATCGTCAGGGCACGAAATATCCGGTGCCTCCGCGGCGCATCCGGGTGCAGTATCTTGTAAATTTTGTTCTCGGTTCGCACCGTCTCCCATGGCGCGCCGCCATCCAGCTTCAGTCGAATCTGATTGCCCTCCAGCTGCACAATTTCCGTCACGCATTCCACCGCGTCCTGCGGCACGTTGCGCGCCGTCAGTTCGCGCCGTAACGCAACTGCCAAGGCCTCGTGCACCGCCCGCTTCCGCTTCAACGCATCTTTGCTGGACGCCGCCAGGTAGAGACTACCCGAGTGCAATCGATAGTGGCACAGAGCCTCCCGCAGAATCACCACGTCGCTCATAGCCGCGGCCATCGTAAATAAATACTCGTCGGCCTCGATCACCAGCGCCTCGGGCACCGGCAGAATTTCGCGCGCTACACTCGCGCGCAGCGCCATCCGGCTGGTTCCCAGATAGGTTTTCCGCAAACGAAACGCTCGCGCTGCTTCCAGCGAATCCAGACGAAATCGTTCGGCTTTCTCGGGCGCCACCGTTCGCTCACTCCCATTCTCAAACGATTCAACGATCCCATGCCCGATCAAACCAACCGCGGCATCCTTCGCAAACACCTCGCCCATCGTCCGCAACTTTCCCGGCGCCCACCAATCGTCGCCATCGAGGAAAACAATGCCAACCCCCGAACACGCGGGAATTCCCGCATTAAACGCCGACCCTTGGCCGCCATTCGTTTTCCGGACCAGGCGCACCCGAGGCTCGAACCTCCGCACAATCTCGGGCGTCCGATCGCTCGAGCCGTCGTCCACTACGATGATTTCCCGCTCGGCTTCCGCAACGTCCTGCGCCAGCACGCTAAGGATCGCCTGCTCGATGAAGCGCTCGTGATTGCAGGTGTCGATCAATATGCTGAGGAAAAGCTTCGCCATTAAGAATCACACATCGCTGGAGTCGTCGTGCGTCGCGGGGCGGATCTCGCGTTTCATCCCAAGCGCACGAGCCTTGCCTAAGAGTCTACGACATCTCTTGGATTCCTGGTTTCGGCGAGGCGAAGCGCGGGTCTAGCCCACGACGGGAGTCAGCGGGCCTAGTCGTCCGGGCACTACTAGACATTGAGGTTATCGCCTCGCGGGGCTTGTGCGTTCGTCCCGATGGGACGCGGTCATCTCTTCCAGAATCGAGTCAATACCGCGGGTGATCTGCCAATTCGGATAGTCCTTCTTGAACTTTCCCAGGTTCGAGATGTAGCAGATGTGGTCGCCCTTGCGCGCTTCCTCCACATAGCGCCAGTCCAGTTTGCGCCCCGTCAAAGCCTCGATCTTCGCGATCGCTTCGAGCACCGAGATGCTGTTCTCGCGCCCGCCGCCCAGATTATAGACTTCGCCAGGCCTCGGGTTCGCCGCAAACTCTTCGATGGCGCGCACCACGTCGTAGCTGTGAATGTTGTCGCGCACCTGTTTCCCTTTGTACCCGAACACCGAATAGCTTCTCCCCGTGACGCCCATCTTCACCAGATAAGACAAAAACCCATGAAGCTCCACACCGGAATGCGACGGACCAGTCAGGCATCCCCCGCGAAACACGCCCACTTTCATCCCGAAGTAGCGCCCATATTCCTGCGCCACCAGATCCGCCGCGGCCTTCGATGCGCCGAACAGCGAGTGCAGCGTCCGGTCGATCCGGCAGCTCTCATCCACGCCATCGAAGTCCTCTGGCCGCGCGTAGTCCCAGCGCGTCTCCAGCTCCTTCATGGGAATTTCGTTCGGCGCGTCGCCGTAAACTTTGTTCGTACTGAAGAAAACAAAAACCGCTTCGGGACAATGCTGCCGCGTGGCCTCCAGCAAGTTGATGGTGCCCAGTGCGTTGACCTCGAAGTCCAACAATGGAATGTCCCGCGCCTTGTCGTGCGAAGGCTGCGCAGCGCAATGCACAATCAAATCAAACCGGTACGCGCCGAACAGTTGTTCGATGGCCGCCCGGTCACGAATGTCCAACGCCACATGCACGAACCTCTTTGTCGCGCCCTTCAGCCGCTGCAGATTCCACAACGTGTCGCCGGCCTCCCCAAAAAACACTCGACGCATATTGTTGTCCACGCCGACAACGTCGTGGCCTTGCCCATCGAAGTGCCTCACCGCCTCCGACCCAATCAGTCCGCTGCTGCCCGTCACCAGAATCGTCACGCTTCTCCCTACCCCTCACGAAGAATGCCACAAAACGCCAACCACGACACGCCGTCACCGTTTCGCTAGAATGCCGAGCGCTGCGCTTAGGGGGTTTCGTGGGACGCATTTTCCGCTTTGCTGTTTTGCTCTCGCTCTTTTGTGGCGCCGCATCGGCGCAGAAGCCGCCGCTGCTTCCGGAAAAGGATGTGGCCGCGCTGGCGCTGGAACTCTCCGGCGAAACCGCCAAGCGCAACCTCGAAGGCATCGCTCGCTTTCACCGCCAGCGCGGCTCGCAGGGATTTCACTCCGCCGCTGAATTGGTCGCCGAGAGGGCGCGCGCTTACGGCTTGAGCGATGTCGCGATCCTTCAGTTTCCCGCCGACGGGAAAATCTACTACGGCACGCAGCGCTCACGTCCGCCCTGGGACGTGGAGTTCGCGGAGTTGAGGGAAGTGAAGGGCGGAGCAGCGGCGATAAAGATGGCGAGCTACGACGCGGAACCCATCGTGTTGGCTGAAGACAGCGAGACCGCGGACGTCACGACGGAGTTGATGGATGTCGGCGAGGGAACGAAAGAGAGCGACTACGCGGGCAAAGATCTGAAGGGCAAGATCGTGCTGGCGGCCGCGCAACCGGGCGCGGTGCAGGATATGGCGGTCGGCAAGTTCGGTGCGGCGGGGATTGTCAGCTACGCGCAGAACCAGAAGACGGCTTGGTGGGGTGAGGATGAAAATCTGATTCGCTGGGGACATCTCGAAACATTTTCGCCGAACAAGACGTTCGGATTCATGGTTTCGCTGAAGACTGGGCGCGCGCTGCGCGAGCGTTTGGCAAAAGGCGAGCACGTCCAATTGCTCGCGACCGTAAAGGCCGGGCAGCATCCCGGCTTCACGGAGGTCGTGACCGCGACAATTCCGGGCGTCGATCCGAAACTTAAAGACGAAGAGATCGCGTTCAGTTGCCATCTGGATCACCAGCGGCCTGGCGCGAACGACAACGCCAGCGGTTGCGTGACCATCCTGGAAGTGGCGCGCACGCTGCAAAAATTGATCAACGAGGGCAAACTCGCTCGCCCCGCACGCACGATCCGCTTCATCTGGCCGCCGGAAATCGAAGGCACGCTGACGTTGCTGAACGCCAAGCCGGAATTCGCGCAGCGCATCAAAGCGGTGGTGCACATGGACATGGTCGGCGGCGGACCGGTGACGAAGGCCGTATTTCACGTGACCCGCGGGCCGATGAGCCTGCCTTCGTTCGTGCACGACGTTGCCTGGGCGTTCGGCGAGTTCGTCAACCTACAGTCCTACAATTTCGCGGCCGGGCTTCCTGCGGCTTATCCGCTGGTAGCGCCTGAGGGCGGCAAGGAGCCGCTGCTTGCGCAGGACACCGCGTACACGATGGGCAGCGACCACGATGTGTATCAAGACAGCTCGTTCAAGATCCCCGCGATTTATCTGAACGACTGGCCCGACCGCTACATCCACACCAATTTCGACACCGCCGCCAACATCGATCCCACTAAACTCAAGCGCGCCGCTTTCATCGGCGCCGCTTCAGGCTATTTCCTCGCCAGCATGAGCACCCAGAGTCTGCCGGAGGTCCAGTCGCTGGCCCAGCACGGCATCGATCTGTGGAAAACCTCGACGTTTCCGCGATGGAGCAGTCTGTCGCCCGACGATGTGACCTGCATGGACGATTTTCGGGGACAATTCGACTGGGGCTTGCAACTCGGCTTGCTCCAGTTCGTTCACGATCCGCGGAAAGAAGAAAAGCCTTATCGCGTCAACCGTGCCAGTTGCGCGGCCGATCGCCTGCAATCCGACGGAGGCGATCTGCGTTACCGGCGAAAGCCACAGCCGCGCGGTCCCGTCGCTGTTTTTGGCTCCGACTATGTAAATGATCGCACCGCAACCGCCGGCGTTACCCCGCCCAAAGTCCTAAGCTACGAAGGTGTCTGGGGCAGCGGCGAAGAATACACCTACGAAGTCCTGAATTTTGTCGACGGCCTGCTCGACGCCCAGCAGATTCGCGACCGCGTCTCGGCGGAATACGGGCCTGTTCCGCTCGACTTAGTCGTCGAGTATCTGCGAACGCTGGAGAAGGTGGGCCTCGTGGAGCAGGTGCAGTGATGAGCGTCTTGTGGAGGCTCGGTGCACCGATCTAAAGATCGGCCACTAGCACTTTCGGGCTCTGTTGTCGCATCGCGGATGGAAGCGTTGCCGATGGGGAGTTTTCACCGGCGATTTATTGCGCTGGTGTCGCTGGGCGGGTGGTTCGATTTTTACGACATCTACATGATGGCGTATATCGGTGCGACGCTGCAGAACTCTGGCTTCCTTACCTTGCAGCAATTCAGCATGGTGATTGCGGCTGGATTTCTGGGGATGTTCGCCGGGACGATCATTTTTGGAATGGGCAGCGACCGCATGGGGCGGCGCAGCGCGTTCGTGGCGATGTTGCTGATTTATTCGGCGTTCACGCTGGCTGGGGCGTTCGCGCCTTCGGCGGGGTGGCTGATCGCGCTGCGATTTTTCGCGGGGATCGGCATTGGCGCGGAACTCGTGGTGATCGACACCTACGTTTCGGAACTGGTGCCGAGCGCCGCGCGCGGGCGCTATGTGGCGATCACACAGATGACCGGTTTCACCGCTGTGCCCATCGTTGCGATTCTGGTTCGGGTGCTCGCGCCTACGCATTTTCTGATCGATGGCTGGCGCTGGGTCATGGTGATCGGTTCGTTTGGTGCGGTGCTGGCGTGGTATTTCCGGCGTCGACTACCGGAATCGCCGCGGTGGCTGGAAAGCCGGGGGCGCCACGAGCAGGCCGAACGAATTGTTGCCGAACTCGAGTCCCAATCGCTTTCCGGTGTTTCTCGCGAAAAAACGGCGGCGCCGAACTCGGGCGTGGAAACGGCGTCCCACTCCGAAGGCACGGTGGATTACGCCGAGGCCGAACGCGGATCGTTTATGGAACTCTGGCGGCCACCTTATCGGCGGCGGACGATCATGCTGATGATTTTTCACGCGCTGCAGACGATTGGGTACTACGGATTTGCGAACTGGGCGCCGACGTTTTTGCTGCGGCGCGGCGTTTCGCTGGTGCATTCGCTGGAGTACACCATGTTGATCGCGCTGGTGTCACCGCTGGGGCCGGCACTCGCGGTGCTGACGTCGGACCGACTAGAGCGCAAGTGGACGATCGTGGCCATGGCGCTGTTGATCGCGGCGCTGGGATTGGGATTTGCGTTCTGGAGTGCGCCGGTCTTGATTGTTGCGAGCGGCGCGCTAGTTACGTTGTGTAGCAACTGGTTTTCGGCGTTACTGCACGCTTATCAGTCGGAATTATTTCCGACGCGGCTGCGCGCAACCGGCGTGGGATTTACATATAGCTGGAGCCGATTGAGCGCGGTATTTTCGTCATTGTTGATCGGCGCGGTGCTGGTGCGCGGGGGAGTCGGCGCCGTTTTCACGCTGCTGGCCGCCGCGATGTGCGGCGTCGCTCTGATCATTGGCATATTTGGTCCGCGAACGAATCGGATCACGCTAGAGCAATTGGCGAGATGACCGATATTGTTTGAGCACCAGAGCACCACCGTGCTGGTCATAAGTTTTTCCGAAGATGAAGTATAGTTTCCGAATGGATACGAAACCCGACCCGCTTGTCGCAGACCGAGCCTTTTTCACCGCACTCATTTCGGCCAACGTTAACTCTTTGGATTCTCTGCTCGTCGAGGATTTTCTTTTGATCGATGTTTTAAACGGATCGGAAATAACCAAGCCGATGCTGTTGGCGGCCATCGGATCGAGCCAGGTGAAGTTCGATGCTATCGAACCGGTGGAGAGCCGGTTGCGAGTTTATGCCACGAATATGGCGGTGGTGACCGGACGGACGGAGATACGCGGGCGGGTGGGTGAGGCGGCGTTCACGGCCAGCAGCCGGTACACCCACGTGTTCGTGGCGCAGGACGGCTACTGGGCGCTGGCATCAGCGCAGGGAACGCAGATTCGATAGGCAGGCGGGTGGCTCTTTGGCTGCTTGGATTTGACGCGGGAGGGCACTCCACATCTCGCCGGGCTAACAATGATCACCCATCCCCTAGTCCTTTTTCACAAGTGTTGATTCTAAAGATGGTTTAAGTTACGTGTTTTGATACAGATTTGTAAGTATTGATTCTGAGGGATTTAGCGGAAGTCTCGATAAAACCTGCCTAGCGCCAACGGATAGCCCAGAAATGAAAAAAGCGCCGATGAACGGCGCTGGAATGAAAATCGAACTAGCTGCAATCATACCACAAACCCGAGAAAAGTCAAGGGATCGGGCACGAATTTCGGTATCTTTCTGTCGAGCTGTCGATTTTACGATTGCTGTTCGACTATGGGATAGGAGGTCAAACGACCATGCAATATTTGCTGCTGATTTACGATTCCGAGGCGGTCTTGGAAAAAATGAACCCGGCCGACCAGGCCAAGATGTACGAGGAGTACGGCAAGTTTACGAGTGAGATCAAGGAAAAGGGGAAGCACCTGGCGGGGCATCAGCTGAAGCCGGTTGCTACGGCGACCACCGTGCGCGTGCGGGACGGGAAGCGCGTCACGACCGACGGTCCTTTTGCGGAGACCAAGGAGCAATTGGGAGGGTTCTACATGATCAACGCCAATGACCTGGACGAGGCGATTGCGATTGCGGCGCGGATCCCTTCGGCGAAGGTGGGGTCGATTGAGGTGCGGCCGATTGTGGTGCGGGAGGCGGCGGCTAACGGGTAGGACGAGGCTTGGTCGTTGGTAACTCCAAGACGGAAAGATCAACGACAGGAAAACCGTGGCGTGACGCTTACGGCTGGGCGCTAGGGGCACAGCAGTGCTGTGCCCCTACAACGGATTTTGTACATGGACTTTGACAAATTGCATCGGGAGGAATCGGGGCGAATCCTGGCTACTTTGATTCGGCTGGTGGGAGATTTTGATTTGGCCGAGGAGATGTTGCAGGAGGCTTACGCTACCGCTTTGCAGAAGTGGCCTGCGGAAGGGACGCCTACGAATCCGCGGGCCTGGCTAATTACTACGGCGCGGCACAAGGCGATCGACCGCATCCGGCGGGACCGAAGGTTGGAGGCGAAATCGGTCGAGATTTTCAGATCGGCGCGGTCCGTGACCGAGCCGGACGCCGATTTCGAAGAAGGCGACATGGTTCGCGATGACCGGTTGCGATTGATCTTTACATGCTGCCACCCAGCCTTGCCGATTGAGGCGCAGGTGGCGCTGACGCTGCGAACCGTTTGCGGAGTGAGTACCGAAGAGATTTCCCGGGCGTTCCTGGTTCCGGTGGCGACGATGGCACAGCGGTTGGTGCGAGCGAAAAGCAAGATTCGCGATGCGGGGATTCCGTATCGCGTGCCGTTGCAGGACGATCTGCGCGACCGGCTCGATGCCGTTTTGCTGGTGATCTACCTGATTTTCAACGAGGGTTACCTAGCCAGTACGGGGGATGCGCTGATCCGGCGGGAGATGTGCGCGGAGGCCATCCGCCTAGGGCGCGTGTTGTGCGAACTCTTGCCGAGACAAGGCGAGGCGCGAGCGCTGCTGGGGTTGATGTTACTGCATGATTCGCGACGCGATGCTCGAGTGAGCGCGGATGGCGAATTGTTTTTGTTGGAAGAGCAGGATCGCAGCTTATGGCGGTGGGAGCAGATTCGGGAAGGGACGCAGTTGGTGGAATCGGCGTTGCGGAGCGGTGCGGCAGGGGCTTACACGGTGCAGGCTTCCATTGCGGCTCTGCATGCCGGCGCGAAGACCGCGAAGGAGACCGATTGGCGGCAGATCGTGGGTTTGTATGACGTGTTATTGCGGATGGAGCCTTCGGCGGTGATCGAAGTGAATCGCGCCGTGGCGGTGGCCCTGGGTCGATCTTTGGAAGAGGGGCTGGCGTTGCTCGATGAGCTTCAGCAGCGGCGGGAACTCGGGGAATTTCATTTGCTGCCGGCGGCGCGGGGGGACTTGTTACGGCGGCTGGGGAGGATGGCTGAGGCTGGCGAGGCGTATCGGCGGGCGCTGTCGTTGGCGACCAATGATATCGAGCGGAGGTTTTTGCGGAGGAGGATCGGGGAGATAGAAAGCGGGGTCGGGAATTCGGCGTGATCGACGGCGCCACTATCTTAAATTCGCTCGCGGCCTAGTTCACATCGGTATTGGTGAATTTCGAAATCAAAGCTCGTCGGTGACGCGTGTGGGATATCACACGTTTGGGAGGGGCTGGCTGCAACCCCGCCCTCTCCGAGAGGGCGGCTACAGGGTGGCGTCCGTTAAGTTGGCTGTGAAAGATCGTTGGGCTCGGACTGGTTTCGACCGGGGGAATGGATTACATTGATGGCGGCTGCCCCCCTAGTCCTTGGCAAGGATCCGAGATGTCTTTGGTGCTTCCCGGCCGATTTTTCGTCAAGTCCCGAGTCTTGCTGATTACGTGGGCGCTGGCGTTGTTGCTGGCGTTGTATCTCGTCGAAAATCTATGGGTTGACCGGTGGATCCAGGCAAGATTTGTCGGTCTGCCGAGCCTGGTGCCTGAAGCTCTTACTCCAGTGTGGTTCGTGATGTTTGGGCTTGGCGGGATTGTTTGCGTCGTGTTGGTGGTGTGTCTGGTCCTGGTGGCTCGGCACGGGCGAATCTCCTTGCGGGGGAAGATGTGCACGGGGATGGCGGTCGTTGGGGCTTGCGTTTTGTGGGGTGTGTGGTTCAGCGCGACCAGTGGAACGACGCCAGCTGTTTCGGCCGGCGCGAGGCCGCACAAACTCTCGGTGAAGCTCACCTGGGATGCCAGCACTTCGCCCGTGATTGGGTACGATGTTTATCGGAGAACGATGAATGGCCGGGGCTACGAGAAGATAAATCGGGCGCTGGTTACGGGGCAGACGAGCTACAAAGACGAGACCGTACTGAGCGGAACAACTTACTACTATATGGCGCGAGCGGTGGATGCGAAGGGGAGGGAGAGTTTCGACTCGGCAGAAGTCGTGGTGACGGTGCCTTGAGCAAGGGGCATAAAACAGGAACCGATCAGAAGCTCGATGTTGAAGCGCCGGGCTGAAGCCCGGCGGCTACATCGGCGCATTTACTCTGTGCGGAGGGCGTTCATCGGTTGGATGGAGGCGGCGCGGTTGGCGGGGATCAGAGCGGCTACGAACGAGCATAGGGCTAACGCTGCCGCAGCTATGGTCAGGGCGAACGGGTCCCATGAGGGGACGCCGTAGAGTTGGGCGGAGATGAGGCGGCCGGCGCCTACGGCTAGCGGTAGACCCAGGATCAGGCCAATCAGGACGCGCTTGAATGCGCCACCTAAGACTAGTTTGAAAACGTTTATGCGGTCGGCGCCCAGCACCATGCGGATGCCGATTTCATTGGTGCGCTGGGCTACGGAATAGGCGGTTACGCCGTAGAGGCCGATGGCGGCAAGGATGAGAGCGATTACGCCGAAGAGGCCTGCGAGACTGGCTACAGCGCGTTCCTGGTCGAAGGAAAGATCAATTTGCTCTTGCATGGTTCGAATGCTGATGACGGTCATGTCGGGATCGACGTCGGCCAGGGCGTGGGTGACGAGAGGTTCAAGCGTACCCGTGGGTGTTTTGGTGATGAGCAAGATCCCCTCCAGATGGTGGGAACGAGTCTCTAGCTTTTTCATCATGTCGTTTTCGTATTTCACGTTTTGCATTATCGGAACGTAGAACATGGGACGGGCGGGCTTCTGCGAGTGCGAATCCTGCGAACTTGGCATCGCCTACGATGCCGACGATACGGAAGGTTCCTGCGAGTTCCGGCACGTCGAGGCCGAAGTGGTGATCGATGGGATCTTCGTTATTTTTGAAGAAGCGTTTGACGAAGGCTTGATTTACGACGGCCACCGGGGCAGTAGTTTCATTATCGGCCGGAGTGAAGTAGCGGCCACGAATCAAGGGAATACCGAGATCCTGCAAATAGTTGGCGCCGACGCGATCCCACGACGATCCTGACTCGTTGTCCATCTGGCCCGGGGGATGTCCGGCGATCATGATGAGTTCGCCCCAATTGTCGGTGAGCGGATTGTACATGGCGAGGTTGGCGCTTTGGATCCCGGGAAGATGGTTGAGGGTGTCATCGAGTTGGCGATAGCGGGCGAGCAGGCTCGGGATGGGGAGGTCCGAAGACGGTTGGAGCACCTCGACCTCGACGCGGTTGGGGACCTGGAAGCCGAAATCCTGATGCTCGAGTTTGTTGAGGCTGCGGCCAAGCATGGTGGCACCGGCGACGAGAACTACCGAAAGAGTGGCCTGCACGACAAGCAGTGCTTTGCGGGCGAAGGAGGAGCGGTCGGTGTTGCCGCGGCCGGTGCCGCGCAGGGCGTCGGCGGGATCGGTGCGCGTTGCGAACCAGGCGGGGGCTGCGCCGAAAATGATGCCGGTGATCAGCGCCAGAGAAAAGGCGAAGGCCAGGACGACGAGCGAAGGCGCGGCGCTGATGGGAAGAAAATGCGCGCTGTGGAAGGCAAGCGCAAGCAGAAGGCGCGCGGCTCCAACGGCGACTACAAGGCCGGCAAAGCCGCCCGCAACCGCGAGCAAGATGCTTTCGGTTAGAGCTTGCGTGATGATCTGGCGGGGCGTTGCACCGACGGCGAGGCGCACGGCGGTTTGGCCGCGACGGTTGACCGCGCGAGCCAGCAGCAAGTTCGCGACATTGGCGCAGGCGATCAGCAACACGATGCCGCAGACGGCCAGCAGGATCTGCAGGCTTCGACCGTATTGTTCTTTCATGACGGCGACGCCGGCCCCCGCGGGAACGATGTTGATGACCTGCTTGGGCAGCTGACTGACGATGTCCCAGTTCGGCGGATAACCGGCGTCGAACTGCATCCACTGGCGGAGGACGCCGGTAAGACGGGGAGCAATTCCGGCGGTGGTAGCTCCGGGGCGGAGGCGGCCGATGACGCGAAGCCAAGCGGCGAATTCCTGATGCAGGAGTGCGGTATCGCCACTAATGACGGCTTCCTGTTGGAGGGGAATCCAGATGTCGGGAGGGTCGCTGTCCAGGGTCTCGCCGAAGAAGCCGGGAGGCGCGATGCCGACGATGGTGAACGGATGGCCCTGGACCGCAAACGTGGAACCGAGGACGGAGGTATCGCCGCCATAGGTGGTTTGCCAGGCGCGATGACTGAGAACAGCAACCGGGGCAGAGGAGGGCGTATCGTCATTGGGTGTGAGGACGCGGCCCGCGAACGCACCCACACCTAAGGTGGAGAAATAGTTTCCGGTCACATATTCAGAGCGTAGCGGGCGGGCGGCAGACTCGACACCTTCGCGACGGGCGGTGGCACGCCAGGCACCGGCTTGGAAGGCGGCGAGTTCTTCAAACTCGGGTGCTTGGGCCTTCAGGCGCAGGAAGAGGGAGTAGGGGAACATGCCCCACTTGTCTTGCGGGCCGCCTTCAACGCAGCAGTCGTCGCCTTCGCCGATGCGGTAGAGGCGGGCGGGGTCGGAAACCGGGAGGGAGCGGAGCATCACGGCGTGGATGAGGGTGAAGATGGCGGTGGTGCCGCCGATGCCGAGGGCGAGGGTGAGAACGGCGGCGGCGGTGAAGATGGGGGATAGCCGGAACTGTCGCACGGCGTAGCGAAGATTGGCTAGAAAGTCGTGCATGTGTGCCTCACAGAGCTTTACGAAGCTCCAACGCCGCAAGTTCCCTCGAATCCTGTAGCGGCTCAGGAGCCTCGAGGGCGCTTCAAGGGTGATGGAGATATAAAGACGAATGAGAGGGGTCCGCGGTTAGATTGGTGCCAGGCCGGGCGTGAGCTTTCGGCGTGGTGTGCTAGCATGGAATTCGCGCTGCGGCGTTTTTATTCAACGATTTAACCTCCACGATGACCACTACCATGAAAGCATTGCGCAAGATGCAGCCTGCGCGCGGGCTTTCCTTTGAGACAGCTAAAGTGCCTGCGATCGGACCGACCGATGTGCTGGTGCGCGTTCGAACGGCGTCGATCTGCGGGACGGATTTGCACATTTATGGGTGGGACCGGTGGTCGCAGGGACGGATCAAGCCGCCGGTGACTTTGGGGCACGAATTTTGTGGCGTCGTGGAGCGTGCCGGGGATGAAGTGACCGCAGTACGCGCGGGGGATTTTGTCAGCGCGGAGATGCATGTCAACTGCGGGCATTGCCGACAGTGCCGAATTGGTGAGGCGCACGTTTGCCAGAATTTGAAGATCATTGGGATCGATCAGGACGGAGCGTTTGCGGAGTTTGTGAAGATTCCGGGGTCGAACATTATCAAGCTGGATGCGAGTATTCCGGAACACTATGGGGCGATTTTGGACCCGCTGGGGAATGCGGTGCATACCGTCCTGGCCGGGCCGATCGCGGGCATGACGGTGTTGGTGACCGGATGCGGGCCGATCGGGTTGATGTCGATTGCGGTGGCGAAGGCTTGCGGTAGCGCTACCGTTTTTGCGACGGAAACGAATGAGCAGCGGCGGACCATGGCGAAGAAGATGGGCGCGGACGCGGTCATTAATCCAGCCGCGGAAGATGCCGTGGCGCGCATTAAGAGTGAGACGGATGGGACTGGCGTGGATGTGCTATTGGAGATGTCTGGAAATCCGACCGCGATTCAACAGGGGTTTAAGGCGCTGCGCGCTGGAGGGCGGGCGTCATTGCTGGGGATACCTACGGAGTCGGTGCCCCTGGATTTGGTGAACGATGTGATTTTCAAAGGCGCGACCGTGCAGGGGATTTATGGGCGGCGGATGTATGGAACCTGGGTGCAGATGACGGCGCTTTTGAAGGCTGGGCGGTTGAATCTGGATCCTTTGTTTGGGGAGAAGGCTTCCTTGGAAAAATTTGAGGGGGCGTTTGCAATGTTGCAGGGTGGATTGGCGGGGAAGATTTTGCTTTATCCGGATGGGGTGAAGTGAAGGAGTGAAGTAAAGAGGTAATGACACAACGAGGTAACGACAAAAGCTAGGAGAAAGATTTAACACAGAGGGCACTGAGGTCGGAGCACAGAGGGCACGGAGACGATTCGAAGAGTTTGGCTAGGAGCGATGAGATGTCAGAGCTTGGGACACAGACTACAAAATTGAATCCGTTGCAATTTGTGGCGGATGCGCTGGGGGAGTTGCGGGCCAAGGGCGTAGCGCCGAAGTTGCGTGTCTTGGAGGGCGAGCAGAAGCCGGTTGCTACTTTTGACGGCAAGGAAGTGATCAATCTGGCTTCGAACAATTATTTGGGGCTGACGACGCACAAGGCTTTGCGCAAGGCTGAGATTCAGGCGGTGCGGACGTACGGGGCTGGGGCTGGGGCGGTGCGCACGATCGCCGGGACCATGAAGCTACATATGGAATTGGAGGAGCAGATCGCGCGGTTCAAGAATGTTGAGGCTTGCGTGGTGTTTCAGTCGGGATTCACGGCGAATGCGGGGACGGTTTCGGCAATTCTGGGCAAGGAAGATTTGATCGTCTCGGACGAATTGAATCATGCGTCGATCATCGATGGGGCGCGGCTTTCGCGGGCGACGATCAAGGTGTTCAAGCACAAAGACGTGGCGGATTGCGAGCGGATTTTGCAGGAGACGGCGGATTGGAAGGGCCACAAACTGATCATTACGGATGGCGTGTTTTCGATGGACGGCGATATCGCGCCGTTGCCGAAGCTTTGCGATCTGGCGGAAAAGTACAACTGCATCATGATGGTGGATGATGCGCACGCCTCCGGGGTGCTGGGACGCGGGGGGCGAGGGACGATTGACCACTTCGATTGTCATGGGCGGGTGCACATCCAGGTCGGTACATTGAGTAAGGCTATCGGCACGATGGGTGGATATGTGTGCGGGTCGCGGGACCTGATCGATTTTCTTTACTTGCGGGCGCGGCCGTTCCTGTTTTCGACTTCGCATCCGCCGGCTACTGCGGCGGCTTGCAAGGCGGCGTTTACGTTGCTGGATTCGCCAGAAGGCGAGCGGCTGGTCAAGAAGCTCTGGGCGAATACCAAGTTTTTTAAGCGGGAATTGAAGAAGCGCGGGTTTCAGTTCAGTGCCAGCGAGACCCCAATCATTCCGATCCACGTGGGCGATGCGGCTAAGGCGTTCGAATTCTCGAAGCAGCTGTTCGAGGCAGGGGTGTTTGCGCCAGCGGTGGGGTTCCCGACGGTGGCCGAAGGGAAGGCGCGATTGCGGGCCATCGTGAGCGCCACTCATAAGAGGGACGAGCTTCTGCGGGCTGCGGACACGTTGGCGGCAGTTGGAAAGCCGCTCGGTGTGATTTCATAGCCCAGGAAACCGCTTGACCGTTTCGTGTTACCTGAACGCGACGGAGAAAGCGGAGAAGGCTGCCAAGACGAAAGATCGAGGAGAAAAGCGTTCGCCTCGGAAGTGGGCCGCTACAGCCCGGCAGGGGCGCATTTTTGCAGTACCGGGACGACATTTTGAACCACCCTGGCACTTTTGGAGTGCTGTTAAACGCCTCAAAATAAACGCTTTACGATTTGGTTCGTACCGTGCAATCTTGACCCAAGTGGTAGTGGTGTCTGATTTTTGCGGTTCCCAGCCATAGCGGTTCCCGGGGAAGGGGGAACGCGTCATGATGAAATTTGCGGCAAGTGTGCTTTTTGCAGGCGCGCTCCTGGTGTTGACGGCGAACGCGCAGAATCCTCCGGATCTCCAACCAGCGACCAAAACAGACTCGAGTCAGGCGCCGGCACCGGTCATCGCCCCTTTGGGTGTGGGAACGGCGTTTAACGCCTCCCTGGATGACACCCTGGATACTCGCAAGACGAAGGCTGGAGACTCGGTAACTGCCGAAACGGTTGAAGATATCTCCTACCAGCGGTGCGTGATTTTCCCCAAGGGCACGAAAATAGTGGGGCATGTGGTGCGGGTGACGTCCGGAGGGCGAGGGGGCGCGGGATCGGCGATTTTTATCCAGTTCGACAAAGCTACAGTTAAGGATGGGCAAGACGTGATCCTGAATGCGGGCATTCAGGCCCTTGCGGTAGGAGCGGTGGCGCCGATGCCTTTGGGTACGCCGAAGAGCGAACCCGCGGGTGCGCAGGCGGTTCCGGTCGTGAAAGATGGCGCGGCTTCGGCGGAATCGAGTGATGCGCTGGTGGTATCCACGCTGTATCAGGAGGGGCGCACGACGCTGCGACCGCCTCTCATGCCGGGTCTAGCGGCGACGGGCGAATTCACGTCGGCCGGCCTGTTTTCCTTAGACAGCAAGGGAGCGTTTGGTCGGCCGGACTTGAAGGTCTACACGCCGACATCGGAAGGGTCGCACGGTACGGTGCTACTGTCGTCCAAGAAAAACCTGCATCTTGATGCCGGCACACACTTGTTGCTGGTCGTCCAGCCACCGCCTAACGCGGACTCTGAGGCGCCGAATTCTTCGTCAAGCAATCTGGACCCGCAGTAGTCCAGCACCTCACCAACCCGCAGAGTTTTCTCCTCTCGGAGGCATCTTCATGAAATTCAGTGGGTTAACGCTACTTGCGGCAATGAGCGCCGGCTTGGCGATCAACCCCTTTGGGCTGCCGACTTTCGCTCAAGAGGCCAGCAACGCGGGAAGGAGCGGACAGACCGAAGCTTCGCTGGCTCCTGGCTCTACGATCCCCGTGGAATTGAACTCCAGCATTGACTCGAGGAAAACCAAAGCAGGGGACCCGATCACGGCGCACACTTTGGAACCGTTGAAGTCGACAGACGATCGGTTGATCCTACCGAAGGGCGCCAAGATTGAGGGGCATGTCACCCAAGCAACGGCCCGCAGCAAGGGTGGAAATGAATCCGCGTTGGGGATTCAATTCGACAAAGCTTTTCTGAAGGACGGTGGTGAAATACCGTTGAATGTAATCATCCGCGCGATGGCGGGGCCAGTGAGCTTCTCGGCGCCTAGTGATTTGGGCACGACTCCCAATCTCGGTACGACGCAAACGTCGCCGATGCGAAACGCGCCACCGCCCACACCGCAAGCATCAACAGGTGGAATCCAGCCTGATGCGAGCTCCGCTCCTTCGCAGCCCCTTGATGCAAAAAGCCGCGGCGTTATCGGTCTGCACGGTATTACGCTGAAGGCTGAACTGGCCAATAACCGTCCGGCGTCGGTGGTGGTCTCGAATGGAAAGAGCGTGCACTTGGACGGCGGCACCCAAATGTTGCTAGTCGAGCAAGCACCGGCCTCCGAACCGTCGGGCCAATAGCATTACGAGAGACAACGGTCCTTCAGGGCAACGATTGCTCGTTCGGCGCAAAGGTTCCCATTTGTAATCTGCCAGCCTCGAACCCGCGACCCAAAAAACTTCACCAGTCTCCGGTGCAAGGCACGCAGGGCACTGACGGTGCTTTGCTATACTCGGCGGGATGCCTGTTGCTCGTAAGAAACTCTTTCTAGTTGATGCGATGGCGCATATCTATCGGGCATTTTTTGCCCCGATGGTGCGCATGAATGCGCCTTCGGGTATGCCCACGAAGGTTCCTTTTCTGTTCAACAATATTCTTCGGCGGCTTTTGAAGGATTATCAGCCGGACTACGTGGGCGTGGTGTTCGACACCTCGAAGCCGACTTTTCGCGACAAACTTTTCGAGAAATACAAAGCGCACCGGGCGCCGATGCCTGACGAATTGTCCCAGCAGCTACCGTACGTCCGACGTTTGTGCGAGGCCCTGCAACTGCCGATTCTGGAATATGACGGCTACGAGGCGGATGACGTTCTGGGCGCGTTGGCGGAGCAAGCCGCGAAACAAAAGCTAGACGTGCTGTTGATCACGAACGACAAGGACATGATGCAGCTCGTCGCCGACGGTATTCGCGTGCTGCGCGCAGGCACGGGAGGAATCAAGAACGATGTGATCGTCGATGCGGCGAAGGTCAAGGAGATCCTGGGGGTCGAGCCCGAGCAGGTTGTCGATTACATGGCGCTGTTCGGCGACAGCATCGACAACATCCCGGGGGCAAAAGGAATCGGCGAAAAGGGAGCGGCGGAGCTGATCCGGAAATATGGAAACGTGGAAAATGCTTTGGACCATGCCGCGGAAGTGCCGAACAAGAGATATCGTGAAGCATTGCAGCAGCAGAGGGAACAAGTACTGCTGTCGAAGCAGTTGGCGAAAATCGCGACGGATGTGCCGGTGACGCTGGAGCTGGAGAAGATGCTACGGCGGGAGCCGGACGTGCCGGCACTCACTGCGCTTTACCGGGAGTTGGGCTTCAATTCGATGTTGAAGGAGTTGGGGGCCGAGGCGGTGGCGACGGCTGCGGCGAACGAGCAGGTGGCGGTCAAGACCGATTACGTGCAGTTCGCTACCGTGGAGGAGTTTCGCGGCTACTTGGCGAAGTTGCCGGCAAAAGCGCCAATCTCCGTGTGGTTCAACCTGGAAGAGGGCAACCGCGAAGCTGAGGGATTCGGGACGCGGGTGGCGTCCATCGAGGTTTCGTCCAAGGCCGGGGAAGGCCGGTCCGTGTGGATGGATGAGAAGGGGGAGGCGCTTAAGGCGCTGGCTCCGCTGCTTGCGGATCCCAAGCGGCCGAAAATCGTACATGATCCAAAACTATTCCAGATATTAGGCGGCGCGGGCAGCGAGTATCCAGCACGCGACGCAGATCTATTCCTATTTGCTAAGGCCGACAACCGGGAATCACAATTTTGCGGATGTCGTGATGCGGCAGTTCAACGTGATGATCGGAGGCGGGGCAGGCGAGCGTGCGGACTATCTGCACCGGCTGGCGCCCGTATTGCGAGCCAGCGTGGAAGCGCAGGAGCTGACGGTCGCCTACGAGAAGATCGATCTGCCAGTCGCGGCGGTGCTCGCTGAAGTGGAGCGAGCCGGCATCCGCGTCGATCCAAAGGCGCTGGATGCGATGTCGCTGACGATGGAGAAAGAAGTCCGGCGGCTTGAGAAGGAAATCTGGGAACTTGCCGGTGTGGAGTTCAACGTCAACTCACCGACGCAGCTTGCCGAGATTTTATTCGACAAGCTGAACCTGCAAGGGCCGTTTCGTCGCGGGCGCGGCCGGGTGCGTTCGACGGCGGCGGATGTGCTTGAAGATTTGGCGGAGCAGCATGCGATGCCAGCGAAGATCATCGAGTACCGCGAGGTGGCGAAACTCAAGTCCACCTATGTCGATACGCTGCCAAAGCTAATTCATCGCGAAACCGGGCGGCTGCATACGAGTTTTTCGCTGACGGGAACCGCGACCGGACGCCTGAGTTCTTCCGATCCCAATTTGCAGAACATTCCCATCCGGACCGAACTGGGGCGACAGATTCGAGCCGCGTTTGTGGCCGGCCCGGGAAACGTGTTGCTCGCGGCGGACTACTCGCAGATCGAACTGCGGGTGATGGCGCATTTTTCAAACGATCCGGTTCTGCTGGAAGCGTTTCGTAACGCCGAGGACATTCATGCGCGCACCGCGCAGGAAGTGTTTGGCGTGGGGCCGATGGGGCAAACTGCGGAACACAGGCGTGCGGCGAAGGTCATCAATTTCGGGATTATTTATGGCTTGTCGCCGTTTGGATTGGCGCAGAATTTGGGCATCCCTCAAAAAGAAGCGGCGCAGTTTATCAATGCTTACTTTGCGCGGTATCGCGGAGTCAAGGAGTATCTGGACAATTCCCTGGCGGAGACGCGAAAGACCGAGATGGCGAAGACCTTGTTTGGGCGCATCCGGCCGATTCCGGAGATCAATTCGCCGCAGGTGCAGCTTCGCAATTTCGCGGAGCGCACGGCGCTGAATTCACCGCTGCAGGGCACGGCGGCCGATTTGATCAAGTTGGCGATGATCTCGATTGACGCACGGCTGGTTAAGGAAGAGTTTGAGGCGAAGATGATTTTGCAGGTGCACGACGAGTTGCTCTTTGAGGCGCCGGAGAGGGAGACGCAGGCGTTGACAGAGTTAGTGCGCGACGAAATGGAGAATGTGCACAAGCTGGCGGTGCCCTTGGTGGTGGAGATTGGGGTGGGCGCGAATTGGAGGGATCTGGAGTAGGCGGCGGCCCGGATCGTGGCCGCTCACGGGATCGATCTGGACATATTGGGGGGTAGGCTTATACGGCCGGAAAACTGCTACACATGTGTTTCCTCTGAGCCCGGAGGCTAATTACGAGCTGCGGAAACAGCTGGCGTCTCCGGAACGCGTGGGACCTGCCGGGGGCGAATGGTTCCTGCTATAGTGCGTACGAGTGACTACATGACAGCGGGTATTCCATAAGATGACTGGAGTTGAACAAACCGCCGGGATCGCCACGAAGATTATCGAGGTTCTCAAAGACCTCCCGCTCTGGTTACTAGCCGCCTTGGCCGTATCCGCTGGAGTCCTAATTTGGATTCCACCATTCGCCGCATCGTTGCCGCTAGCTATTCGACCTCTCGTCGTTATCGGAGGAGTGATATTCGGGGTTGTGGCGATTGCGCGTGCAGGCGCGTTACTGCTGGAACGGATACCCAACTGGCATATCGTTTTATAGGCTATTTTCCTACCGACAGGGATATATACATCCGGGGCAACTCGCGGACCAGTTGAGGGATCACCAGCGGCGCGTGTCGTTGTTGGCGACAAATTCGAACGAAGGACTTTTTGGCGTCCGTTTCAAGGCTGCTACTGATTCAGCGTTTGTGCCAATTTTTGTTCCGCTGCGGAAAGTGGAAATTGTACGTGTCGATACATCTGATCAAATCAACATGCACTTCAAATTGGGGGCGTTCGTCAAACCCATACAGGGCGCAGGAACATCTCAAAAAGTCTTGCCTAAAATGGACCTGACCAGTGTTCTGCCTCAAGTTCAGCAAACAACCTTGTTCGTTGGCCTACGTGACGTAGACGCAGAACTCGTAGACATGCGTTCCTCCAGCCGGGCATAGTCGCATAACCGGACCTCTAAGTCGCCTAGGGGTGTCCTGCCCCGCGCGTCGGCACTGACGGCAATCGCCGTGCACTTAAGGTATCGTATGGTGTCCCAGTTTCCACGGCCTAAGGAGCTTAAGCATCGCCACCAGTAGATGCCCAATCTTTTCTCTCATTCTCGCCTCGCGTATGTAGACTTGCTTTCCGCGCTTCTCTTGATTTCTTACCTTGTCGCGGTGTGGATTCGACCGCACATTTTCTCTGGACCCCTTGAGGCTTTTGAGCGTTTCGGCCGCCGGATAGCTCACCGAAGAATCGCGGCTTTAATCATCGTTGCGCTAATGCCGGTAACGCTCAGGCTGTGCTGTCTAATCGTTTCCCCGATTCCGGCGCCAGGGATAGCAGACGAATTTAGCTACCTTCTCGCCTCCGATACCTTTGCGCATGAACGCTTAACGAATCCTACGCACCCGATGTGGATCTATTTCGAGACTATTCACGTCAATCAACTCCCTACGTATATGTCCAAATATCCCCCTGCGCAGGGCGTGATACTGGCGATCGGACAGCTTCTCGGGCATCCCTGGATAGGGGTGCTCCTCAGTGTCTCGCTGATGTGCGTCGCAGTCTTCTGGATGTTGGGAGGCTGGTTGCCACAAAGATGGGCGTTTCTCGGTGCGTTGTTAGTGGCACTGCGCCTGGGTGTTCTCAGCTATTGGATCAACAGCTACTGGGGAGGCGCCATACCAGCCATTGGGGGTGCGCTCGTAATGGGCGCGATACCGCGACTAATCCGTTTGTGCCGAGTTCGCGACGCAATTTTCTTTGCCGCGGGCGTAGCTCTTCTGGCAAACAGCCGCCCTTTCGAAGGGTCGATCCTATGCCTTTCGGCAGTTGTCTTGCTCGTTGGCGTCTTCGGTAAGAACAACCCCACAGGGGTTAAAAGATTCGCCCGTCGTATCGTTTCGTTGCCTGTAATTTCAATCGCTTCTCTGACGATCTTATTCATGGGCTACTACAACTGGCGAGCGACTAACAATCCGTTGCTGTTTCCCTACACGGTGAATGATCGAATGTACAGCGCCACTCCACATTTCATCTGGCAACGTTCTGCGCCACCACTGCATTCCCCAAATCCTCAGCTGGAGTCTTTGTTTGCATGGGAGCGGCAGTATTGGGACAACAACCGGCTGGATAGCCTCCGCCACCTGACACTGCATGTTGGATTGGTTGCGTTCAAATTCGCCTATTTCTTTTTGTGGCCACAATTCCTTGTACCGTTCGCGCTCGCAGTATTTCTCCTCCGAGACACTAAAATCCGCTTTTTCTTCTTACAGTTTTTGGCTTGCTTTTTGGGCATGATCGCGGTCGTTTGGTCGCAGCCGCACTACGCTGCACCGCTCACTGGATGCATTTTCTTGATCGTGACTCAAGCGCTCAGACACCTTAGGCTTTGGAGCTACTACGGACGTTCGTTGGGCCTGGGGCTGTCGCGCGCGTTTGTGGTCTTTTCTGTGGCGATAACCCTTCTGTATGTCGGCGAGGCGGCAAGCCATCCTTTCCTGGCGTCCTTCGTCGCACCAGCCGGGGTCTGGGCCAACCCAGGAAATCGGATTAGGGAAAATATACTGAGTCGTCTAGGCGCTCTCGCTGGGAATCATCTGGTAATCGTCCGATATTCTACGGGCACAGCGGAGACCGGTGAGTGGGTTTACAACCGGGCTGACATAGACCGAGCAAAAGTGGTATGGGCCCGCGAGATTCCTGGCATCGGTCTCGGACCGCTCTTGAAGTACTTCCAAGGTCGTCGCGTGTGGCTTCTAGAGCCTCGGTTTTCTCCACCCCAGCTGACTGAGTATTTGGAAGATAGCAAAAGGTAGACCGAGCGCCTATGAAACTCCTGTTGAGTAAATCCTGTGACGCGTAAAACTATCAGCAACTTGCTTGTGCTTGCGACTGCCGTAGGTTTGCTCATCTTGTTTCTGGCACAGTTTCTTGCGATGAGTCGCTGACGGTCAACGGGCGCTGAAAAACGCGCATCCCGCGCGCGGCCTCACCGCAAGACCCAAGCAAGAATTGTCTTAGCAGTTTTCCCGGCCGTATAAGCCTACCCAATCTGCATTTGGGGCGCAGCGTGCTGCGCCTATACAATGAGTGTGGGAGCTATTTAGCCAAAAGGGCATTCCCACTTAGGTAACACTGGCCGCCGTCTTCAATAGTCGCAAGTTTTCCTCTGCTAGAGTACAAATACCCCAGAGTTCGGGCCTCTCATGAAACGTGCGCTTTCACTGCTGTCATTGGCGGCCGTAGTGACCCTTGCCGGGTGCAAGAGCGGCACGGCAGGGCAGGTCGTAGCTGTCGCGGTTACGCCTACCGGCGTGGACATCGTGGTAGCGACGAGCCAGCAGATGACCGCGACGGTAACCGGAACGTTTAACACTGCAGTCACCTGGAGCGTTGCGGGCGGCAGTGCGAATGGCACCATCTCGAGCACCGGACTGTATAGCGCCCCAGCCACCGTGCCCGCGCCGGCGCAAGTGACGGTTACGGCCACTTCGCAGAAGGACACGACGAAATCCGGGTCAGCGACGCTGACGATAACGACGACGTCCGGGCCGTCCAACGTTACGGTGACGGTGTCTCCCGCGGCAGTGAGTCTGGCCAATTACGGCACGCAGCAATTCACGGCGAGCGTGAGCGGCACGGCGAATGTAGGCGTGACCTGGCAGGTGAACGGAGCGACAGGCGGAAGCCGACCCACGGGATTTATCTCGGCGTCGGGTTTTTATGTGGCGTCGGGGAATGTGCCTACGATCTCCAACGGCATGGGCGACGTGATCACAACGACCTTGACGGTGACGGCCATATCCCAGGCGGATCCAACGGCATCGGGGTCATCGACGGTGACCATCGTGCCAGGGAATCAAAGCAAGCAGAGCGGTGCGATTGAACTCGGGACCTCGGGTGGGAACGGCAACGACTTCATCTCGAATCCGACGAACCACAGTATTACATGCTGTGCTGGAACGCTGGGCTCATTGGTGACCCGCGGCGGAACTCAATTTATTTTGAGCAACAATCACGTGCTGGCGAAAAGCGACACGGCGACGCTGGGCGATCCCATCGTGCAGCCGGGCTTGATCGACGCGCAATGCGATAAGACGCAGGCGAGCACGGTCGCGACCCTCACGCAGTTCGTGAATCTGGAGGGGGAAGACAAAACGCCTTCGTCGGCAAATATCGATGCGGCGATCGCGCAGGTGGTGTCGGGGCAAGTGGATCCGACCGGAAATATACTTTATCTGGGCGCGACGGCGGACTCCAACGGCGTGCCGTTGCCTGGGGCGCCAAATGCGGGGACGGGCTTGGTCGCAACGCTCAACATGCCAGTCGCGAAGAGTGGCAGATCGACGGGGCTGACGTGCTCGACGGTATTGTCGGTCAACGTCAACACCAGCGTGGAATACAACAAGAGTTGCGACGGAACCGGAGCTACATTCACGGTGGATTACAACAACCAGGTAGACGTTGCGGGCGGAGGATTCGGCGCCGAGGGCGATTCGGGTTCGTTGATCGTTTCGCAGGATACCGCCGATCCGGTGGCGCTGCTTTATGGGGGATCGGACACCGACACGGTGGCAAATCCGGTGGCGCCGGTGCTGAATTTCTTCGCAAGCGGTGGCAACGCCGTAACTTTTGTTGGCGGAACGGCGCATCAGGTGGTTGGTTGCACTTTACCAACGGCACCCCAGGCTGCCTCGAAAACGGTCCAGCCTGCATCGCTGACGGCCGAGGTTCTGCAGAAAGCAGTGGCGGCTCGCGACGCTCAGGCTCCCGCGTTGCTGGCCTATCCGGAGGTGCAAGCAGTTGGCGTGGGCGCGAGCCTCGATAATCCTGTTGAGCCTGCGATCATATTTTTTGTGACCAGAGGGCAGCCTCGCACGAATCTTCCCGCGCAGGTGAATGGCATTCGGACGCGGATTGTGGAGGGCGATTTGTTCGCGCGCCGGGGAGCGATTTCCGTGGCGGATACCTCCGTCAACGAGCAGGCCGCGGCGGTGCCGCAGCTAGTGTATTCACTCGTCGCTGCGGAGATGCGACGTGCGAACGTGGTTCGCGCGGCGCATGCGAAGGAATGGATGAGGCAGCCGGGAGTGCAGGGCGTTGGGATTACGTCGAGCGTCGATTCACCGGGCGAAGCAGCGTTGATGATCTTTGTGATTCGCGGTGTCGCGCATCCTCCGATTCCTCCGGCGATCGATGGGTTGCGAACGCGCGTACGTGAATCAAGCCGGTTCCGCGCGGGATTTCGCGGATTGGAAGTCGGCCGGACATGCGCTGTGCCTGCGAAAAAGACTGCCTTCAGACCACATTAACGACTGCACTACACTGAATTCTCCTCGGCTATCTTTTGCCATCTTCCCGGGAGTAAAATTCGCTTACGATCTAAGCGTGGTGGTTTCCTCGGTCGTTTCGTCTATCAGGAGGTATGTATGAGGCGCTCTCTCCCTGTTGCGGGTGCGTTTCTGCTGGTTTGTTTCGGTGTGTCGGCCGTGCCCTGGAGTGCGGCGCAAGAAAGCTCAACTCCAGCCCAAGCGCCGGCGGATGACTATAAAATTACTCCGGAAGACATCTCGCGGAAGAATCCGGTGAAACCAACGCCGGAGGGGTTGGCGGAGGCGCGCCGCGTCTTCAAGTATGACTGCGCGATGTGCCACGGCGAGCATGGCGACGGTAAAGGTGAAGTCGTGGAATCGATGAAGCTGACCATGCATGAGTGGAAAGATCCCACGGCCCTCGAAGGCAAAACAGACGGCGAGATTTTTTACATCATTACCAAAGGCAAAGGAAAAATGATGGGTGAAGGAGACCGGCAGCCGGAGAAGCTGCGCTGGAACCTGGTGAATCTGGTGCGCTCGATGGCGGCCAAAGGCGCGCCGGCCAAATCGCCGGCGGCTGCGGCGAGTTCCCAGCGATGAAGCATGGACTGGAGACGCGGCGCGTGTGCTAGGCTTTCCCGTCGGGCGAATTCGGAAAGGGGGACGCACATGGCGCACTCATCGCAGTTTCTGAAGTTGGTGCAGGATGCCAAGAAGAACGTGAAGGAGACAAATGTGGCGGACGTGAAACGCCGCAGCGACGCGGGAGAGAAATTTCTGCTCATCGATGTGCGCGAAGACAACGAGTGGGCGAAGGGGCATCTGCCCGGTGCGGTGCACCTCGGCAAAGGCATTATTGAGAGGGATATCGAACAGCGCGTGCCCGACACGAGCGCAAAACTGATTTTGTATTGTGGCGGCGGATTTCGCTCGGCGCTGGCAGCGGAAAACTTGCAGAAGATGGGCTATACCAACGTGGAATCGATGGACGGCGGCTGGAGGGGTTGGGTCGAAGCCGGGTTGCCTACAGCGAAGGATTGACGCCGGACCGTACGAATTGCATCCAATCCGCCTTCATGGCCAAGTCGAATATAGTCAGACAGAGTGCGCCCAAGTTGGGAAAATGATTCGCAGCCAGCGGACGACGAAAGCCTTCGCGTACGCATGATCTTCAATACTTGGGACTACTACCTTCTTTTTCTCTTACCCAGCGCCATGTTGTTCCGGGTTTTGAATACACGCTACCGCCCTTGGGTGGTTCTCGGAAGCGGCAGCCTCTTTTTTCTGTATTTCTCCTACACGCAGTTGGGCGGACTCATTGGCGTGGTGAGCGCCATCTGGGCCAAGGTCGAGTTGTTGCGCCGAAAACTTGGGCAGATAGGAATGCCCATGGAGCAAGTCAACCGTTTTTGGAAGGGCCGGCGACTTCACGCTGTTGGAGTCGAGTGATACCGCGGCTTTCGTTCGCAAGTGTGAAGCGCGAACCCAGGAAGACCTGGTGGCAGCCATCCGTGAATTGATACGACAAGCAACGGGGGCAGGGATCAAGGTCGTTTTTGTTGAAAATGCCGATGCATCCGTCGCATTTGCGATTTTTCTACGATACGCCCGCGTGGGAGCAATATTGCAGACACCTCCGCGCTCTTTTGGAGACACAACAAGTCACCTTTATCGACGCCAGCCGCTGCGGCGCCGGAGCTGTAGTGGTGCTATGTTCCCTGTGAGTTATTGTTAGGCCTGTCGAGACCGAAACGAAGAGGAGCACGTCATGGGATTTATTCTCGCTTTGGACCAAGGCACGACGAGTTCCCGCGCCCTCGTGTTCGATCATGAAGGCACCGTCCGCTCCATAGGACAACGCGAATTCAAACAAATATTTCCCCAACCGGGGTGGGTCGAACACGATCCGGAAGAGATCTGGAGTTCGCAAATCAGTGTTGCCGTGGAGGCTCTGAGCCGGGTGGATGCGGGCCCGAGAGACATTGCCGCCATCGGCATCACCAATCAACGTGAAACCACCGTCGTTTGGGATCGCGAAACCGGCAAACCTGTCTACAACGCCATCGTGTGGCAGGACCGCCGCACCGCCGGTTTTTGCGATCAGCTCAAAGCGGCAGGGCACGAACCCCTGATTAAACAGCGCACGGGCCTGGTGATTGACTCTTATTTTTCCGGCACCAAGATTGCCTGGATCCTGGACAACGTGCCAGGCACGCGCGCACTCGCGGACGCCGGAAAGCTCGCGTTCGGCACCATAGATTCCTGGTTGGTGTGGAAGCTGACGAGCGGGCGCACTCATGTTAGCGACGCGAGTAACGCTTCTCGAACTATGTTGCTCGATATCCACACAGGTTGTTGGGACGATGAACTCTTACGTCTCCTTCGCATTCCGCGTTCGTTGATGCCCGAAGTGCGCGCTTGTAGCGAGGTCTATGCGGAAGTGGCAACCACCCTGGGACTGGGCGGAACTAAGATCGCCGGCATGGCGGGTGACCAGCAATCCTCCTTGTTTGGGCAGCAATGCACCACGCCGGGGCTCACAAAAAATACTTATGGAACCGGATGTTTCATGCTGCAAAACATCGGAAATCGGGCGGTTCCTTCTTCCAATCGCTTGCTGACGACCGTGGCCTGGAAACTGGGACAGAACATCGTCTACGCGCTGGAGGGTAGCGTCTTCATTGGCGGCGCTGTAGTGCAGTGGTTGCGAGATGGCCTGGGATTGATTCGCAGCTCGAGTGAGGTGGAATCGTTAGCGTCCTCAGTCCCCGACAACGGAGGAGTTTACCTGGTGCCTGCGTTTGTCGGCCTGGGCGCGCCCCATTGGGACCCATATGCTCGTGGCGCGATCCTCGGCCTGACTCGCGGTACAACGGCTGCTCACGTCGCCAGGGCTGCGGTCGAGAGCATTGCGTATCAGGTTGCGGATTTGCTGGACGCCATGCAATCCGACTCAGGCACTCCTCTCCCTGAGCTGTGGGTGGATGGCGGTGCAGCGAGAAATGATACTCTCATGCAATTCCAATCAGACATTCTTGGCATTCCGGTGGTGCGCCCAGAACAGACGGAGACCACCGCTCTCGGAGCGGCCTACCTCGCGGGGCTCGGCGTTGGATTCTGGGGAGATCTCAAGGAAATCGCTAGCATTCCCAGGCCCGAGCGGCGGTTTGTGCCCCAAATGAAGCGCTCGCAAGCGGAATCGTTGCGTCAGAGGTGGAGCGAAGCATTGTCGCGCTCGAAGAGGTGGGAGGTCGGGGAACAGTCATGAACCGTCAGGAGATGCTGCATCGCGTCTTCGACCACACCGAGCCTTGGGACATGATCATCATCGGAGGGGGCGCTACGGGCGTTGGCAGTGCCGTGGACGCCGCCTCGCGCGGGTACGAAGTCCTGCTTTTGGAACAGAGCGACTTCGGCAAAGGCACATCCAGCCGGAGCACCAAGCTAGTTCATGGAGGAGTTCGTTATCTGGAGCAGGGAAACATTACGCTGGTCATGGAAGCGCTGCGCGAACGCGGCATTCTCCGTCAAAATGCTCCCCACCTGGTTAACGATCTCGCCTTCGTTGTGCCGCGATACGACTGGTGGGAAGCCCCCTTTTATGGTGTGGGACTGAAGATCTACGATTTGCTTGCGGGCGAGTATGGTTTTGGAAAGTCGCAACTCTTGTCGCTGGAAGAGACGGTCACGCGCCTGCCCACGATCAAAACTGACGGTTTGCGCGGTGGAGTGATGTACTACGACGGCCAGTTTGACGATTCTCGTCTTTTAATCAGCCTTGTACAAACGGCCGCAGAGCTCGGCGCCACTTTGTTGAACTATGCACACGTGACTGGTCTGATCAAGGGGACGGCCGGATTTATTGAAGGAGTGGAGGTCCAGGAACTCGAGACCAGTCAAAGACTCCAGGTTATGGCCAAGGTCGTGATCAATGCCACCGGCCCCTTCTGCGATAGCGTGCGCCGCCTAGCTGAAACGCAGATCACGCCGATGATCGCGCCGAGCCAGGGAGTGCACCTGGTCTTCGACCGCTCATTTTTACCAGGCGATAGCGCGATCATGGTTCCTCACACTGCTGATGGTCGCGTGATGTTCGCCATTCCCTGGAATGGTCACACGCTTGTGGGTACCACCGATACTCCAATTGCCGCGACTTCCCTGGAACCCCTCCCGCTATCCGAAGAAATTGACTTTATCCTTGAGACTGCCGGCCAGTATCTTCACAAACCACCAACCCGCCATGACGTGTTGAGTGTCTTTGTGGGCATCCGGCCGCTGGTGAGTAGCGCAGGCGCCGGAAACACGGCGGTGATTTCGCGAGACCACGCCATTCGCATCGATGATTCAGGACTACTGAGTATCGCGGGAGGCAAATGGACCACCTATCGAAAGATGGCCGAGGATTGCATCAATCAAGCCGCCACGCTGGCACAGCTCCCCCAAACTCCCTCGGCCACTCTGCACCTCCATATTCACGGGTTCCACCAGCGTTCGGAAACATTTGAGAATCTTGCCGTATACGGGTCCGATAGCCTGGAAATCCAGAGTTTGATTCGAAAGGATCCAAGTCTGGGGGAACCATTGCATTCGGCCCTGCCATACTGTGGCGCTGAGGTCGTTTGGGCGACCCGTGTGGAAATGGCGCGTACCGTGGAGGACGTCCTCGCGCGCCGCACGCGAGCTCTCTTTCTAAACGCGCGCGCGGCTTTGGAAATGGCTCCCGGGGTAGCAGCTATTATGGCTCGGGAACTTCGTCAAGACGCTGAATGGCAAGCGCATCAGGTTAACGGTTTCCAGAAGCTCGCGGAGAATTACATTCTTGCTTGACCGGCTCCAATCTTTTTTTCGCTATTCGCTCTCTTAAGGACCGCTCTGCGATTTTAAGAGCAGCAACAGTGTGGCTTCCGATTTCCTAGCCGTAAGTCATCTCCCACTTTATTGATCCTGCCTCTCGGGTTGGGAACCAGCGAAAATGGCTCGAACGAAGAATATGAGAATCGGTACAAAGACAAGCGACTCCACAGATGTTATCTATCGTTAGGGAAATGGCTGGGGCGGAAGGATTCGAACCTTCACCGTCCTCATTAACAGTGAGGTGTCCTACCGATTGGACCACGCCCCAGCAGTGACGCGCTCCGCTTCGCAAAGTCGTCGAGAAAAAAAATCACCCTGGCCGCGCGAAGCGGATAGACTCCGCCGCGAGCGGTGCGGCGGAGGGTCTCTCTAAGATAACACGAGCCAAGTATCAGACAAATGCCTGCGGGGAAGAATGCACTGACGGCCCAAACGTGCACGGCTGTGATCCGCAAGAAAACTGGACCAAAATGGAACGATTGCGTGCATCTTCCGCCGATTTCAAAACCGAATTGGGGCGACTGGCCGCAAGCTGTTTCTGGCAATTCAAACCGGTCGAACAGTTCCCGTGTTTCAACCCCCATGATTCTCGCAAAAAAGTGGCGAAAAAAGAGGTGGACAGTTGCATTCCAGAAAGTTTTGATGGAAACTCATCGCGTCAAAAATTGGACTCGGGGCCGCACATCCCGGATAGGATTTGGTCGCCTAGGTAACCGCTCCCTTCCGGAGCGCTCACCTCCAACGTGCATACATAAACATGGCGCAGATTTTTCACCGCAGCACCAATTTCATCTCCCGTTTCAGTGTCTTTGCGTCAGTTTTTCTGGCGGGGTTGGCGCTGACGGGTGTTCTCCTGGCGGCGCGTGCTCCCTATTTTACGAATCAAAATGTAACGCGTGATCAACCCATTCAGTTCAGTCATAAGCACCATGTGGGTGACGACGGTATTGATTGCCGATACTGCCATACGGGCGTCGAGTTTTCCGCGACGGCGGGTGTTCCACCGACCAAAACATGCATGAACTGTCATTCGGTGCTCTTTAACAGCGCGGGCTATCTGGAGCCGGTCCGAGAGAGCTATCGCACCGATCAGTCCATTCACTGGGTGCGTATACACCGCTTGGCCGACTACGTTTATTTCAATCACAGCATTCACGTGGCCAAAGGTGTGGGCTGTTCTACGTGCCACGGGCAAGTGAATCAGATGCCGCTGATGTTTCAGGCGTCGACGTTGGAAATGTCCTGGTGCCTGGACTGCCATCGCAATCCGGAGAACGTGCTGCGGCCACACGATCAAGTTTTCAATATGGACTGGAAGGCGCCAGCGGATCAGGCCGAAATCGGTAAAAGGCTGGCGGTAGAATACAAGATTCGTACGGCGGCCGACCTTACGAGTTGCTCGACCTGTCATCGCTAATTGAAGAACGCTTTGGTTGCAAAGAGTTAACGACGGACGGTATGCGCGAAGACGAACATAATTATTTTGCGATGCACCCGAGTGGCGGAGACTCTCATCGATCTCCCGACGAGGATGCCCCCGAAGAGTTGACGCCGAGCGACCGGCCGCTGGACCTGGCCGCGGTTCGCGCGCGCTTGCAATCGAAGAGTGGCAAGCAGTATTGGCGAACGCTGGACGAACTGGCCGACGATCCGCATTTTGAAGAGCTGCTGCATCGTGAGTTTCCGCGGCAGGCCTCCGAGTGGGACGAAGCCGTTGATCGTCGCGATTTCCTGAAACTGATGGCCGCCTCGCTGGCTTTCGCGGGCCTGGCCGGGTGCAAGTCGAACGAGCAAGAGAACATCGTGCCCTATGTGAAGCAGCCGGATGGCATGGTGCTTGGCAAGCCACTGTTCTTTGCGACTGCGATGCCCTTCGGCGGCGATGCCATCGGATTGCTGGTCGAAAGCCACGAAGGCCGACCCACCAAGATTGAAGGCAATCCCGATCATCCTTCGAGCCAGGGGGCTACGGACGCGATCGTGCAGGCCTCCGTGCTGAATCTCTACGATCCAGACCGCGCCCAGACGGTCACCTATGCCGGCGAGTTGCGTACTTGGTCTGCTTTCCTGGATAGCGCACAGGCCGATGTCGCGGCGCTCAAAACAACAAACGGCGCGGGCTTCCGCATATTGACCGGAACCATCACCTCGCCCGTCATCGGCGCGCAGCTGCAGGCGCTCCTGAAGCAGTATCCACAAGCGAAATGGCATCAGTGGGAATCCGCGGTCAGCGACGGCGCACGCGAGGGCGGGAAAGTTGCCTTTGGTCGCTACATCAACACGGTTTACCGCCCTGAAAGAGCCGAAGTGATTTTGTCGCTCGACTCTGATTTTCTCGCCAGCGGGCCCGGACATATTCGCTACATGAAGGCCTTTTACAAGCGCCGCAAGCTCGAACAGGATCCGCAAGTCGAGCAATTGAGCAGTGAGATGAATCGGCTGTACGTCGTGGAGCCGACGCCGTCGGTCACCGGGTCCAGCGCGGATCATCGCTTGCCGCTGCGTGCGTCGGAGATCGAACAGTTTGCGCGCGCGCTGGCTGCGAAGCTGGGTCTCGGCGGAAGTGGCACGCTTTCGCCTGCTGCCCAAAAGTGGCTGGAGGTTGCCGCAAAAGATCTCCAGGGACACCGCGGAAGTTCGCTGGTCATCGTTGGGGAGCAGCAGTCCGCGGAAGTGCATGCGCTGGCGCACGCCATTAATGCGGCGCTCAGCAATCCTGGAAACACGTTGTATTACACCGAGCCGGTCGAAGCCAATCCGGTCAATCAGTTGGACTCGCTGCGTGAGCTTTGCGCGGACATGGATGCGGGCAAGGTGGATACGCTGTTGATCCTTGGCGTCAATCCTGTCTACGACACGCCGCATGATTTTGATTTTGCATCGAAATTGCGGAAGGTCCGAAACGCGGTCCAGCTAAGTCCGTACTTTGATGAGACCGCGCAACTTTGCCGCTGGCACGTGGCGGAATCGCACTACCTGGAAGCCTGGGGCGACGCCCGCGCCTTTGATGGCACCGTCAGCGTGATTCAGCCGCTGATCGCGCCGCTCTATAGCACGCGTTCCGCGCACGATGTGCTGGCCGCGTATAGCGACAAGCCAGGCGTCAACGCCTACGACGCGATCCGCGATCGCCTAAAGGCCGCGGCCGGCAACGCCGACTTCGAGAAATTCTGGCGCAGGACCCTGAACGACGGCGTGCTGGCCAACTCCGCGTTTTCGCCGATTGCCGTTAGCGCGAAGTTCAACCCAGGCAGCTTGCCGGCGGCGAAGCCCGCTCAACCGGAAGAACTCGAATTTATTTTTCGGCCGGATCCCTGCGTCTACGACGGGCGGTTTGCCAACAACGGCTGGCTACAGGAGTTGCCGAAGCCGCTCACCAAATTGACCTGGGACAATGCCGCGATGATCAGCCCGAACACCGCGGAGAAGCTTGGTCTGACGCATCGTGTCGCGGCGCGCGGCGGCGAGCATGGCCAGATTCTTTCCAACGTGATCGACATCGCGCTCTCTGACAGCAAGGTGACCGCGGCCGCCTGGATTCTCCCTGGTCAGGCCGACGGAGTCATCGTTCTGCCGCTGGGCTACGGCCGCACCCACGCGGGCTACACCGGCACGAATAAAGGGTTTAACGCCAGCGCAGTTCGTTCTTCCAGCGCGTTGTGGACCGCTCCAGGCGGCAAGATCACCAAAACCGGCGCCGAATATTCCATGGCGTGCACGCAATATCACTTCAACATGGAAGGCCGCAAGATTCTGAGCGCGGGAACTCTCGAGGAGTACAAGAAGAATCCGGGATTCGCGCACGAAGGCGATGAAACTCCGCCGAAAGAAGATTCACTCTACAAAGAGTTCGCCTACCCCGGCTATGCGTGGGGCATGGCCATCGACCTGAACAATTGCAACGGCTGCAACGCCTGCGTGGTCGCTTGCGTATCGGAAAACAACATTCCGGTCGTCGGCAAAGATCAGGTGATGCGTGGCCGCGAAATGCACTGGATCCGCATCGACCGCTACTACGAAGCGCAGACCAGCACGAATGATCCGAGCACGAACGAGAACGATGCCCTCGCCAATCCGCCGACCTTCTTCCAGCCGGTACCTTGTCAGCAGTGCGAAAACGCGCCGTGTGAGCAGGTTTGTCCTGTCGGCGCCACGGTCCACAGCGCCGAAGGCTTGAACGACATGGTGTACAACCGCTGCGTCGGCACGCGCTATTGCTCGAACAACTGTCCGTACAAAGTGCGCCGATTCAATTTCCTGCGTTTCCAGGACTGGGAAACGCCTTCGCTCAAGCTCATCCGCAATCCGGAAGTGACCGTGCGCAGCCGTGGGGTAATGGAAAAGTGCACCTACTGCGTGCAGCGCATCAACAACGCGCGCATTGAGTCGGAGAAAGAAAATCGTCCGATTCGCGACGGCGAAATCGTGACTGCCTGCGAAGCCGCCTGCCCGTCTGACGCGATCGTTTTCGGCAACGCCAACGACCCGAATAGCCGCGTGGCTAAGTTGAAAGCGCAGCAGCGTAATTACACGATTCTCGGTGAACTGAACGCCCGCCCGCGCACGACGTACCTGTCGGCGGTGCGCAATCCCAATCCTGATCTGGAGAAGGCATGAGCGTCAGCGAGCCGCCTCTCGATTCGCCCGAAATTCGCCGACTCTCCCCGGTGCTCGCCCCGGGCCATACCTACGCGACGGTCACGGACAAAATCGCCGCCATCGTCCTGACGCGGCGCGTTTCTCTCGGTTGGCTCGCGGGATTTGGCATCGCGTTCACCATGGTGATGGTGCTCAACCTTGCCGTCGGATGGCTGATCATCAAGGGTGTCGGGATCTGGGGTATCAATATCCCCATCGGGTGGGGCTTCGCGATTGTAAATTTCGTCTGGTGGATTGGTATCGGCCACGCCGGAACGCTGATCTCCGCGATTTTGTTCCTGCTGAATCAGAAATGGCGCACGTCGATCAACCGTTTCGCGGAGGCGATGACCTTGTTCGCGGTTGCTTGCGCGGGTTTGTTTCCCTTAATCCACACCGGCCGTCCGTGGATGGCGTATTACATGTTCCCGTATCCCAGCACGATGGGACTCTGGCCGCAGTTTCGCAGCCCCCTGATCTGGGACGTGTTCGCGGTTTCGACGTACGGCACCGTATCGGCCTTGTTCTGGTTCGTCGGGCTGATACCGGACCTCGCGACGCTGCGCGATCACGCTATCGGCAAGCCGAAGCAGATCATTTACGGCATGTTGGCGATGGGCTGGCGAGGATCGGCGCGGCATTGGCATCGCTACCAGTCGGCCTATCTGCTTTTGGCAGGCCTGGCGACGCCGCTGGTGCTCTCCGTGCACACCGTTGTGAGCTTCGACTTCTCGGTCGCCATCGTTCCCGGTTGGCACACTACGATCTTCCCGCCCTACTTCGTCGCCGGCGCGATCTATTCCGGTTTTGCGATGGTCTTGACCATCGCCATCCCGTTGCGCGCCGCATACGACCTGGAAGACTTCATCACCATGCGTCATCTGGAGAACATGGCGATGGTAATGCTGGCCACCGGCCTGATCGTGGCCTACGGCTACTTCTTTGAATTCTTCTTGTCGCTCTACAGTGGCAACAAATTCGACGTTTTCCTGGTACAACAACGCCTTCACGGCCCGTACAATCACTTTTATTTTGCACTGATTCTTTGCAACATCCTGACACCGCAACTGCTGTGGTTCCAGAAAATCCGCACCAACGTGGCCATGCTCTTTATCATGTCGCTGATCATTAACCTCGGTATGTGGCTGGAAAGATTCGTAATCGTGGTGATCAGCCTCACACGCGACTTCATGCCCTCGGCCTGGGGCAGGTATTCGGCCACATTCTGGGACTACGCGACCTTCGCTGGCACTTTGGGTCTCTTCACCATGCTGCTCTTCCTGTTCGTCCGCGTGCTGCCCGCAATCTCCATTGCCGAGATGCGTGAGCTCGTCGCGGAAACGACTGAGGAACACAAATGATCGAGCATCGCTCACACACGTACGGCGTACTGGGTGAGTTCGTGACCGAGCATGAGCTTATTCATGCCGCGGAAAAGGCCCGCGAGGCTGGCTACCGCCGATATGAAGCCTACGCGCCTTTTCCTGTCGAAGGTCTCTCGGAAGCGATGGGCTTGAAGCGTAACAAAGTGCCGCTGATCACTCTGATTGGCGGATTGTGCGGCGGTCTGGGCGGCTTTTTCTTTCAATACTGGTGCAACGTCTATTCTTATCCGCTGAATATCGCAGGACGCCCCCTGAACAGTTGGCCGGCTTGGATTCCTGTCACATTTGAGCTAACGGTGCTGGGCGCCTCGCTTTCCGCGGTTTTCGGCATGCTCGCTTTGAATGGCCTGCCGCAGCCTCATCACCCGCTATTCAATGTCGAGCGCTTTTCGAAGCACGCCACCTCCGACCGCTTCTTCCTGTGCATCGAAGCGCGCGACAAAAAATTCGATCTGGCGGACGCGTCGCGATTTCTTCAAGGGTTGCATGCGCAGCATGTGACCGAGGTGGTCGATGATTAGCTCCGCGCGCATCGTCCTACGCCGATCATTGGTAAAGGCGCTGTGCGGCGTAGCCTGCGCTTTGCTGCTCAACGGGTGCAGTTTGAAGCAGGACATGGCGCTGCAGCCTAAGAATCGCCCCCTCTCGCCGTCGGATTTCTTCACCGATGGCCGCTCGGAGCGCCCGCTGGTCGAAAACACCGTTGCTCGCGGCTCGGTCGAAACGGACGCTCTTTTTGTAGCCAAGGATTCCAACCGTTTCCCGCTTCCCGTCACGCAAGAACTGCTGGAGCGCGGGGAAGGCCGCTACAAAATTTTCTGCACGCCGTGTCACGGGTTGCAAGGAGACGGCAACGGCTTGGTCTCGATGCGCGGCATGAAGCATCCACCGACGTTCCACGAGAACCAGTTACGCCAGACGCCCAACGGCTACTTCTACGACGTCATCACCAACGGCTTCGGCGCTATGTACGGCTACTCGGCGCAAATCCCGCCGCGCGACCGCTGGGCCATTGTCGCTTACGTGCGCGCTCTACAACTCAGCCGCAACGCCAAGGTCGCGGAACTCCCCGCCGATGTCCGTGAAAAAGTAATGCATCCGCCCGCAGAGAAGACGGAGTCGGCGGGTGAAGAAAAGCCAAGAGGAGCAACGGAATGACCGCGCAAGACTATAAGGCGCCGGAAAGCGTCGGCCACCTGCAACAGCGCGCGCTCATTGCCGGTGTGATCGGCTTGGTCCTCTGCGTCATCGGCTACGTGAAGTCGCCGGAGAGCCTGCTGCATTCGTACCTGCTGGCGTTCATGTTCATTTTAGGGTTGTCGCTCGGCTCGCTCGGTTTGCTGATGATGCAGCATCTGACCGGCGGCATGTGGGGCATCGTGATTCGCCGGCCGCTGGAGTCCGCAACACGTGCCCTGCCGCTGGTATTTATTCTGTTCGCGCCGATCTTTTTCGGATTCCGCTACCTCTACGGCGCCTGGCTCAATGCGCCTACAACCGGTGAGCACAGACTCTCGGACTTCCAACAGCACTACCTGACGGCCAACTGGTTTCATATTCGTGCTCTGATTTACTTCGCCGTGTGGCTGCTGCTGATGTGGGTATTTAACAGCTGGTCGCGCAAGCAAGACATCGATCGCGAAGACCGCGCGCTGCGTGGTCGCCTGAAAATGCTGGCCGGACCCGGCATCATTCTTTACGTCTTCGCCATGTCGTTCGCGGCCATCGATTGGGTGATGTCGCTGTCGCCGCACTGGGCCTCCACGATTTACGGGTTTTTGTACGTTGCCGGCCAGCTGATATCGTCGATGTCCCTGATGATCTGCGTGGTCGTACTGCTGTCCCGCGCGCCGGTATTTCAAGGAGTTCTGAAACCCCGTTACCTGCACGACCTCGGGAAACTCCTGCTGGCCTTCGTGATGTTGTGGGCGTACTTCAGCTTCTCGCAGCTGTTGATTATCTGGTCTGGTAACTCGCCGGAGGAGATCAGTTTTTACCGCTCGCGTCTGTACGGCGAATGGGTCTATGTCTCCGTCATCATTTTGATCTTTCACTTTTTCGTTCCGTTTTTCCTTTTGCTTTCGCGCGACTTAAAGCGCAATCCATCGCTGCTACCGAAAGTCGCGATGTGGCTGATTTTTATGCGTTTCGTTGACATCTACTGGCTGACGCGTCCGGAGTTCACTCCGAGCGCGATACCCAGCCTGTGGGATTTGGCTGCCGGGCTGGGGCTGATCGGTTTGTGGTTCTTCGTCTTCGCGTGGCAACTGCAGAAGATGCCGCTTCTTCCACTGGGTGATCCTAAGCTGGAGGAGGTCCTGGACCCCCATGAGCACTGAGATGCACAACACGGCTCACGGTGCTGACGCCGGTTCCGAGCCCCGGCATGCGGACGTGTCCTTTGAAAAGGCCGACGTCCAGGTCTCTACGGTCTACTGGTATCTCGGAGCCCTGGCGATCGCAGTCATCTTGTCTTACGTCGCCTGCATTTTCGTCCTTCGGCTGACCACCAAAATCGCCGTCGATTACGATACGCCGCCACCCATGGTGCGTCAGGAAATGGGCAGTGCGTATGACGCGTTGCCGCCAGAGCCTCGCTTGCAAGGGGTTCCTGGGCACGAGATGGATCCGCAGACGGATTTGCGTCATAAGATCCAGGCGGACACCGCGGCAAATGAAAAGTATGGCTGGGTCGATCAGAGCACCGGAGTCGCGCAGATTCCGGTGCAAGAGGCGATGAAGATTATCGCGGAGAAAGGGTTGCCGGCCGTTCAGCCGGCGGAAAAGAAGTAGATGAAACTGTCTCACTACATCCTATCCGTCGCCAGCTTGCTGGCGCTCACCGTTACTGCGGACGCGCAGACCGTACCGGATAATGTCGGCACGTCATCCGCTGGCCTGCCGGCGGCTTTGCGGAATGTAGGGTTCGAGCCGCCCCTTAACGGGCAGATTCCTCTAAATCTGGCCTTTCGCGACGAGCTCGGCCGCGACGTCCGCCTCGGCGACTATTTTGGCCACAAGCCGGTCCTTCTCGCCTTGGTCTATTACGGCTGCCCAATGCTTTGTAATCAGGTGGAGCAGGGCGTCGTCGGTTCGCTAAAGATGCTTTCCTTCAACGCTGGGGGCGATTTCGAAGTTGTGTTCGTGAGTTTCGATCCGCGCGAAACGCCAGACATGGCCGCTCAGAAAAAAGTTTCGGCCCTGTCGCACTACAGCCGCCCCGACACCGCCTCGGGCTGGCACTTTCTTACCGGTGCGAAGCCGTCGATCGACGCACTGACCGAAGCCGCGAATTTCCGCTACTCCTTCAATGAGAAGAGCGGGATCTTCGCCCACGCCAGCGGAATCATGTTGTTGACTCCCGACGGACGCATCTCGCGTTATTTCTACGGTGTGGAGTATCCGTCGCGCGACGTGCGACTCGGTCTCGTGGATGCTTCCGCAGGCAAAATCGGCAATCCCATCGACCATTTGCTGCTTTACTGTTTCCAATACGACCCGTCGACCGCGCGCTACAGCGCCACCATTCTCCGGATCATTCGTCTCGGCGGAGTTTTGACCATCTTTACGATCGTGGCGGGTATCTTGATTTTCCGGCGACGTGATACGCACGCGCCCGGCGCGACATCGCGTCCACCGTTCCACGGTCGCAGCGAGCAAGGAGCACACTAGAACCGTGCAGTCGCAAATGCCATTGTATCCGGAGCAGGCGTCCAACTTCGCGCCCAGCGTCGACGCTCTGATGGTGTACATCACCGCGGTGTGCTTGTTTTTCGCGGTGGCCATCACCGTGGCGGTGATCTACTTCTTCTTCAAGTACCGCCGCAAAAGCGCCGAGTGAAATCGGTGTTCCCATTCACGGCGACATGCGGCTGGAAGTCACCTGGCTGGTCGTTCCCGCGTTGCTGGCCTTGACGATGTTCGCGGGCGGCGCTGTCGTCTACGTCGACTTCCGGCGTTCACCCATGGATACGCTGGATATCTACGTCATCGGCAAACAATGGATGTGGAAGTCGCAGCAGCCGACCGGCTTGAAGGAAATCAACGAATTGCACGTGCCCGTCGGGCGCAACGTCAAGCTGATCATGGCCAGCGAAGACGTGATTCACAATTTTTCGGTCCCGGACTTTCGCGTCAAAATGGACGTTATGCCCGGGCATTACAACACCATGTGGTTCCGTCCTACCAAGCCGGGAAGGTATCATTTCTTCTGCTCGCAGTATTGCGGGACCAATCATGCCCTCATGGGTGGATGGGTGACCGTTATGAAGCCGTAGCGGACTACCAGGCGTGGCTCTCCGGCTCTTCCAGCGCCGACATGAATCCCGTCGTCGCCGGCGAGAAGTTGTTCGCCGAGAAAGCCTGCAATACGTGTCATCTCCCTGACGGCAAGGGCCGTGCGCCTTCCCTGAACGGCTTGTACGAAGGCAGGGTTCTTTTGGCGGACGGCTCGACGATTACCGCGGACGACGCTTATATCCGGGAATCGATTCTTGCCCCGGCCGCCAAAGTCGTCGCCGGGTATCAGCCGGTGATGCCCTCATTCCAGGGCCAACTGACCGAGGAGCAGATTCTGGCTCTCACGGCCTACATCAAGTCATTGCAGTCGCAGCCGGTACCCGCGTCGGGCGCCGGAGTTGCGCCGGCAGGGAAGAAATAGCTATGAGCTCGACACCATCGACAACGCCCGGCAATCAACTGCCTCGCGAACACTATCTCAATGCCACGTACGGAATTCGCTCGTGGCTGCTGACCACTGATCACAAGCGCATCGCGCTGCTCGTACCTTGCATCGGTGACCTTCTTCTTTTTCATCGGCGGCGCGTTTGCCACCATGATCCGGATTCACCTGCTGACCCCGAGCGGCTATCTGGTTACGCCGGAAACCTACAACAAGCTGTTCACCATGCACGGCGTGGCGATGATCTTTTTCTTCCTGATCCCGTCGATTCCCGCAGTCCTGGGAAATTTCCTGATACCGCTCATGATCGGGGCCAAGGATCTCGCCTTCCCCAAGATCAATCTTTTGAGCTGGTACATCTACCTGGTTGGCGGCAGCTTCGTTCTCTATTCGTTCTCGACCGGCGGCTTGGACACCGGCTGGACGTTCTACACGCCGCTCAGCAGCGTCTATTCCAATTCCGCGGTTACTCCGGCGGTGATCGGAGTTTTCATCAACGGCTTCTCGTCGATCCTGACGGGCCTCAATTTCATCGTCACCATTCACACCATGCGCGCGCCGGGGATGACCTGGTTCCGGCTTGCCGCTTTTCGTTTGGGCCCATTACGCCACCAGCATCATCTTCATCCTCGGAACCCCGGTAATCGCGATCACCCTGCTGCTCGCCGGCCTCGAGCGCATGTTTCATCTTGGCTTCTTCAACCCGGTGCTCGGCGGCGATCCCATCTCTGTTCCAGCACTTGTTCTGGTTCTACTCGCACCCGGCCGTGTACATCATGATTTTGCCGGCCATGGGTGTGATCAGCGAAATCATTCCCACGTTCGCGCGCAAACCGATTTTTGGCTACACCTTTATCGCCGGCTCGAGTATCGCCATCGCGGTGATCGGCTTCTTCGTTTGGGCTCACCACATGTTTCTGACCGGCGAGTCGGCATACGCCGCGCTGACCTTCTCGCTGCTCAGCTATCTGGTCGCGATTCCCTCGGCGGTCAAGGTTTTCAACTGGACCTCGACGCTCTACAAAGGCTCGATCTCCTGGGACACGCCGATGCTCTACGCTCTCGGCTTCATCGGCTTGTTCCTGATCGGCGGCCTTACCGGCTTGTTCCTGGCCTGCCTCGGCCTGGACATTCATATCCACGACACCTACTTCGTGGTCGCCCACTTCCACTACATCATGGTGGGCGGCGCGGTAATGGGTTACGTCGGCGGACTGCACTTCTGGTGGCCGAAAATCACCGGCCGGCTTTACCCCGAAGTTCCTGGCGCGTATCGCGGCGGTGACCCTGTTTATCGGCTTCAACCTGACGTTCTTCCCGCAATTCATTCTCGGCTACCTGGGAATGCCGCGCCGCTATCACAGCTATCCGCCGGAATTTCAGGTGTTCAACGTGATGTCCACGGCGGGAGCCTCTATTCTGGCGCTGGGCTATTTGCTGCCGATGATTTATTTGATCTGGTCCATGCGATACGGCCAGATCGCCGGCCGGAATCCGTGGCCCGCGACGGGTCTCGAGTGGCAGACCGATTCGCCGCCGCTCACCGAAAATTTCGACGTCACGCCCGAAGTCACCTGGGAAGCGTACGACTTTGAAAACCGGCCCGATCTGGGTCTGGATGTGAAGGGTGCGCCGTCGCTTGCGCCGGCTCATGGAGACGACTAACTAGCAGCTAGACGCGCGGACCGCCATCCGGGGCCGCAAGAGGAGCGCCGAGTGCATCGCACCGGAGAATTGTACGGCCAGTTTGAGACGATGGAGCAGCAGCGCGAAAGCGCTTCGTTGGGCATGTGGGTATTTCTGTCCACCGAAGTTTTGTTCTTCGGCGGCATGTTCATGACCTACACGCTCAATCGGTCCACATATCCCGACGTATTCGGCGAAGCCAGCCGCTCCATCAACCTCACACTGGGCGCCGTCAATACCGTCGTCCTGATCGCCAGCAGCTTGACGATGGCCATGTCGGTGTGGGCTTCGCAGGTCGGCAAGAAGCAACTCCTGACGATCTTCCTGATTCGCGACGCTGATTCTCGGCAGCGTGTTCCTGGGCATCAAGGGCATCGAGTACCACGAAAAGTTCGTCGAGCATCACGTACCGGGCTTGAATTTCAGTTTTGAGCCGGGCGCCTCGGTCGCCACCAACGCCCACGCGCAACTGTTTTTCTCACTGTACTTCGCGATGACCGGGCTGCACGCCCTGCACATGATCGTAGGCGCCGGGTTGCTGATTTGGCTGATCAAGCAATCGATGCGCGGGCGCTTCACGCCCGAATACAGCACGCCAGTGGACCTGATCGGCCTGTACTGGCACTTCGTCGATATCGTTTGGATTTTCCTTTTCCCGCTGCTGTATTTGATTGACCGGCACTAGCGGGAAGTTTATCTAGGCGCCGGGCTTAAGACGGCGACCGTGACGCACCCAGAGAGGGCAAGCTCGTGTCCGAACACCACATCGTTTCGCCGAAAATTTACGTCACCATTTTTGCCGCGCTAATGGTCTGCACCTTTCTGACGGTCGAGGCCGCCAAGGTCGACCTGAACCAGTATTTCTCCGGGCTGAACATTATCGTCGCCTTGGTGATCGCCACGTTCAAGGCTTCGCTGGTAGTGCTCTTTTTCATGCACGGCAAATACAGCCCGAAGCGGACACAACTGGTTATCATCTGCTCGGTATTCTGGCTCGCCATCATGCTGTTGATGACCATGAGCGACTACATCTCTCGCCCCTGGTCGTAAGTACAGGTCCTGTCGAAATCGTTCGGCAGCTTGGTCCAACGCAGAATCTCGCGTTTCGCGCTTTATTTCGCATTTGAGCCTCAGCAAGATGCGAGTCGCCATGACAGAGCACACCTTCGCCGGTTCGGGTGTGTTTGGGGTGTTTGGGAGGTCGGCGAAAGTGTGGAAAGGAAAAAATTCAAAAAGGGGGACAAGCGAACCGGCCCAGCCCTCAATCCCCTAAAGGGATCCTCGGCTCGCGCCCCCCAGCCTGCCAAGGTGCAAGCCATAAGCCATTTCTAACGTTCCTATTTTCAGCGCCCTGCCTTTCTCATTCCGCGTAAAAATGCGGTACTCCCCTGAAAAATTACCCGTCATCGGAACACTCTACATGGATCCCTGTAACCCTGTGGAAAACTTCACGTTATCACTCCTTGCGTTCGCGTCGTTTTCCAAAACGGGAATTCAGCTGGCGGAATCACGAGCATTCAAGACCACGAGTTGACCTCGATGATTCCCGCTGCTATTGTTAAAAGTTATTCTGGCGTCAGTGTACCCACTGTGCGCCAGGGCTCCTGTGGAGGGAGCGCCGTGGGATCATGGGCCTGACCAAACTCGTTGTACGGGGTGCGCGCCAGCACAATCTCAAGAATATCAACGTCGAGATTCCCCGCAACACCCTTACCGTCATCACTGGGTTGTCCGGCTCCGGCAAATCCTCGCTCGCCTTTGACACTATTTATGCGGAGGGCCAGCGCCGTTACGTGGAGTCACTTTCGGCCTACGCGCGCCAATTCCTCGATCAGATGGAACGCCCTGAAGTCGATGTGATTGAAGGACTTTCGCCCTCTATCGCCATCGAGCAGAAGACCACTACGCGTTCCCCGCGCTCCACCGTTGGTACCATCACGGAAATCTACGACTACCTGCGCGTGATTTACAGCTCGATCGGCATTCCCCATTGTCCACAATGCGGCAAGCCGATCGCCCGCCAATCCAGCGAGCAAATTGTGCAGTCCATCCTGAACGGGGACCTGGCCAAGGCCGACGACCGCATCATGATCCTCGCGCCGATTGTGCGTGGTCGTAAGGGCGCGTATCGCAAGGAGTTGGAGAAGCTTGCGCAAGACGGGTACCTCCGCGCGCGCATCAATGGCGAACTTGTCCAGCTCGACGAAACGCCGGACCTCGACAAGCGCAAGAATCACACCATCGAAGTTGTTGTGGACCGCTTGCTGGTGAAGCCAGGCATCGCCGCGCGGCTCGAGCAGTCCATTGCGACGGCGCTGAAGCTGGCCGCCGGGCTGGTCACTGTCTCCATCGTGGGCGGCCAGGATCACGTATTCTCTGAAAAGCTGGCCTGCCCGGATTGCGGCATCTCCGTTCCCCAATTGGAACCCCGATCGTTCAGCTTCAATTCTCCGTACGGCGCGTGCCCCGCGTGCAACGGCCTCGGCTCGAAATACGATTTCGATCCTGCCCGCGTAATCATCGACTGGACGCGGCCTCTCTTCGATGGCGGCCTGGGTCCCGGCTCCAGCTCCGCGATGTTGAAGCGCACTCTAGAGCTGGCCGCCTACGCGCATGGTTTCTCGCTCGACACGCCGTTTGAGAAATTTCCCCAGCGCATCCAGAATCTGGTGCTGTACGGCTATCCTCCGTCGAATGAACGATCGCCGCGTGGCGTGGGCGCCGCCGGCTCGGCAGAAAAGAAAGCCCGCGCGGAAAAAGGCTTCCGTTTCTCCGGCATCCTCAAATTCCTGGACCGCAATTTTCAGGAGTCCAATTCCGATTCGTACCGCGAGTGGATGACGCAGTACATGTCGGCGACACTTTGCAGCGTCTGCCACGGCAAGCGTTTGCGTCCCGAATCGCTGGCCGTCAAGCTCGCTGGATATTCCATCGCGGACTTCACCGCGCTGTCCCTCTCCGCCGCCCGCCCCGCTGTCGATAAAATCCTCGCGCTGCTGACCCAGCGCCAGCGCGACGTTGCGGGTCGGCCGCTGGAAGAAGTCGGAGAGCGCCTCGATTTTCTGCTCGCTGTTGGACTCAACTACCTCAGTCTTGACCGCTCAGCAGCCACCCTGTCCGGCGGCGAAGCGCAGCGCATCCGCCTGGCCACGCAGATTGGTTCGCGCCTTCGCGGCGTTCTCTACGTTCTCGATGAGCCTTCGATCGGGCTGCACGCGCGTGACAACAATCGCTTGCTCGGCTCACTGGAGCAACTCCGCAACCTCGGCAACACAGTCCTCGTCGTCGAGCACGACGAAGACACCATCCGCCGGGCCGATTTCGTCGTCGACCTGGGCCCCGGCGCAGGTGATGCAGGCGGTTATCTCGTAGCCCAAGGCAAGCCGGAGCAAATCGCTGCCACTCCAGAGTCATTGACAGGTCGCTACCTCAGCGGCGCGGCCCGAATTCCCATTCCGGAACATCGGCGCAGCCCCAACGGCAAAGCCATCCAGATCGTTGGCGCCCATGCCAACAACCTCAAGGATGTAGACGTGACGCTGCCCCTCGGCCTTTTAACGGTCGTTACGGGTGTCTCCGGCTCCGGTAAATCCACGCTGGTGAATGACATCCTGTATCGAGCCTTGGCGCAGAAACTGTATCGTTCCATGGACCCACCCGGAGCCCACCGCGAAATCCTCGGTGCAGAGCACATCGACAAAGTCATCGAGATCGACCAAGCACCCATCGGCCGAACGCCGCGCTCAAACCCAGCCACCTACACCGGCGTCTTTGCGCCGATCCGCGAGCTCTTCGCGATGCTCCCCGAATCGCGCGAACGCGGTTATCGCCCCGGCCGATTCAGCTTCAACGTAAAGGGCGGCCGCTGCGAAGCGTGCCAGGGTGACGGCCTGCGCCGCATCGAAATGAATTTTCTCCCCGACGTCTACGTGATGTGCGAAGTCTGCCGTGGGCGCCGCTACAATTCCGAAACGCTCGCCGTCCGCTTCAAGGGGCATTCCATCTCGGATATCCTCAATCTTCCCGCCAGCGACGCGCGCAAGCTCCTGGAAAACATTCCCCAGATCCAGCAAAAGCTGGCTACGGTGGTGGAAGTGGGTCTCGGCTATGTCCAGCTGGGTCAGTCTGCTACGACGCTTTCCGGCGGCGAAGCGCAACGCATCAAGCTCGCGCGCGAACTGTCGAAGCGTCAGACCGGCCGCACACTCTATATCCTCGACGAGCCCACGACCGGGCTGCACTTCGACGACGTCCGCAAACTTCTCGACGTGCTCCAACGCCTGGTTTCTCTTGGCAATACCGTGCTGATCATCGAGCACCACCTCGATGTCATCAAGCAAGCCGACTGGATCATCGATCTCGGCCCGGAAGGCGGCGAAGGCGGAGGCCGCATCGTGGCGCAAGGCCCACCGGAACTCGTCGCCCGCACGAAGAAGTCCTACACCGGACAAGCCTTAGCCCGGGTCCTACCCACAAACGGTCACGCCAATGGCAGTGCCCACCTTACTGACGGACGATAAATCAGGTTCGCGGGACGGGATCGATCCAGCACCCGGTGATCGCGCTCTTAGGCGCTACCAGGTTGGTGGCAACGACTTTCACGTCGCCGACCCGCAAGCCGCGGGTGTGATGACGATCGAAGAATTCGTAGGCCGCGCCCGCCCCTCAGAGCCGCCTCAGAGTGCGCGAATCCATTCCTTGAGCCGCGCCGCCTCGGTTGTGATCATTTCGGGGTCGTGGAAGGTATGAGCCAGCACGGACACACCTTGCGTTACGGACAGTAGGTGCACGGCGAGCCCGCGCGAATCAACTCCATTGCCCATCGCCTTGAACTGCGCTTCCATCCACGCGAGGCACTCTGCGAACAGTACCTTCGAATTTCTGGCGACCGCGCCGCCGTGCTTTTGCAGCTCGGAACACAGAGTCCCGACAGGACAACCACCGCTCGCCAGGCCCCCGCGATTCTTAATCTTGATCTGTACGAACGCGCACAGCCGCTCTTTGGGAGAAGCCCCTTTGTCCAGCTCCTGCAGCAATCTCTTGAATCGCGAAAGGCGCATCTGGACAATGGCGTCGCCGATCTCGTCCTTGGTCTTGAAGTAGTAGTAGATGTTGCCCAAGGGAACCCTGGCCTCCTTCGCGATGTCGGCAATCGCCGCGTCGCCGAACCCGTACCGATAGGTAACCTTCAAAGCGGCTTGCAGAAGCCGCGTGCGGGTATCCGCCTTTACTTTTGCCATTCGGACAATCCTCTAGTCAGTTGACTGACTTATATGGTATACAGGATCCCGCATGGCGTCAAAGACAAAGAGTTTGGATAGCTGGGCGATGGGCCAGAGACAGAGGACCATGAAGACGAATCAGGAACCCGCGCAGGCAGCGCGCAACCGCGGGCATTTCAAGGGATGGACTGTTTGTGGCGCCGTGGCGCTATCTTTTGCCGCTGGATCGCTCCTGACTGCCTGTCTGATGCACCCTCAGCAAGTGAAGGCCGATCGCAATCGCGTCTTCCAGCTCATGATCTATCACACTGTGCCGGGTAAAGTGCCGGCGCTCGAATCGATCTTTCGCGACGTTTCCAAACTACAGGCTAAACACGATCTCGACGTTGTCGGCTACTGGGTACCCAACAATGATCCCGCCTGGAAGGACACATTCATCTACGTGGTGGCTCATCCCAGCCTGGACGAGGCGAAAAAGAATTGGGAGGCGCTTCATACTGACCCAGCATTTCTACCGCATAGGAAGGCAGCGGAACCCCTAATCGAAAAAGTAAACGACGAGTATAGGGTCGACGAAGTGTACATGCGTCCGACGGACTTTTCGGCGACGAGGTAGTGAGATGGAGAATTTCACCTTCATGAAAGCGCTGCGGAATTGTGCCGTTGTTTGCGTCCTTCTGTGGGGTTCCCAACTGACCGCCGGTGCGCAAAACACCTGGATCGGAACGTGGGCGACTGCCCCCCAGCCGCCCCAGCCCGGAACTCCACAGACCTTCCGGAATCAAAGCCTGCGCCTCATCGTGCATACCAGCGCCGGCGGGTCGAAAATCAGGATCAAGATCTCGAACACCTTTGGCGATCATCCATTACTTATCGGCAGCGCACACCTTGCCCGCCGCACTGCTGCCGCGGACATCGATCCGGCATCCGACCGAGCCCTGATGTTTCAAGGTCAACCGTCCACTACCGTCCCTGCAGGATCGATAGTGGTGAGCGATCCGGTCGAACTGAACGTGCCCGCGCTGGTGGATCTGGCGATCAGCCTCTTTCTTCCCAAGCCCACCGAAGCGACGACCTCACACGTTTTGGCAATGCAGACCAGTTATCTCTCCACCGACACCGGGGACTCCACCGCAGCGGCGAAGTTCCCCGTCGCCAGGGCGATTCACTCTTGGCCATTCCTGACCGGTGTAGATGTCGTGGCATCGCCGGGAGCGACAGCCATTGTGGCGTTTGGCTCATCGCTCACCGACGGCGACGGAACCACCTCCGATACGAATCAGCGTTGGCCTGACGTGTTAGCGAAGCGTTTGCAGAAAAGTGCCGGGAAAGCGGAAATTGGCGTCCTCAACGAAGGCATCATCGGCAATCGCCTGCTGAATGACAGCCCTTTGCAGGCAGCTGGCGGTCGATTTGGCGCAGTCCTGGGCCAAGCGGGCCTGACACGTTTCGAACGAGACGTGCTCTCTCAAGCCGGCGTCAAGTACGTCATCGTGGGTCTCGGCATAAATGACCTCGCCTTCCCTGGTTCGTTAACGCCTGCCACCGAAGGCATCAGCGCCGACATGATAATCTCCGGTTATCGCCAGCTCATCGCGCAAGCCCACAAACAAGGAATTCGAGTCATTGGGACGACGAACCCACCGTTCGAGAACGCGTTCTTGGCCCTTGGCAAAGCCGAGCCTCCGATCACCTTCTACACCGCCGAGAAAGAAGGCGTGCGTCGGAAGGTCAACGCCTGGATCCTCGGCAGCGCTGAATTCGATGCGGTGGTCGATTTCGACGCGGTCTTACGGGACCCCAGCCACCCCACACAGCTGCTTCCCGCTTACGACAGCGGAGACCACCTGCATCCCAATGATGCAGGTGGCATCGCCGAGGGGAATGCCGTTCCCCTCGCGTTGTTCGAAGGCCCCTAATCCGATGGCACGCCCGCGCGAACTGCCTAGAACGGTAGCGGTTGCCCTCCGCGGCCGCGCGCAGACCGCAACTTCTAACTGGTCGCCACGTTGGCCATCGCACCCGTCCTCGCCGTCGGTTTCGGCCCGGTCGTGAACGCGCTTCTGAGAATTGCAAACACGTTGGAGATGCTTGCGCCCGGAAGATGTTCCCCGTAGAGTGATTTTCGTCCATGAGCGTCTACTCGATCCAGCCCCTGACTTTAGGCGCCGTTCACACTTATCCGCTGGCCTCACGCAAGAGCAAGGTCAGCGTTCGCGACTTCGCCAAGCCGCCAGCCGCCAATGGCTCACTGCTGAAGTTCCTGGATTCGCTTCCCGATATTCTCGCCACCAGCGACCTACGGCACGTCCTGTCTGCGATTCATCGTGCTCGCAAGGAACGAAAAGCGATCCTTTGGGGGATCGGCGGCCACGTCATCAAGGTTGGTCTGGGCCCCGTGTTGATCGACCTCATGCGGCGCGGGTTCGTCTCTGGCATCGCCATGAATGGGGCTGCGCTGATCCACGACTTTGAGATCGCACTTGCCGGCAACACCTCGGAAGACGTAGAGGCCGCGATCGGCGACGGGCGTTTCGGGATGGCCGAGGAAACCGGCGAATACGTCAACGAAATTTCCAAGCTCGCCGCTCGCATCCGTATCGGTTATGGCGAAGCGGCAGGTCAATTCCTGCGCAGCGGTGTCATCGACGTTCCTTACGCGGAATCCAGTGTTCTGGCGGCCGCTTACAGACATCGCGTCCCGGTCACCATTCATTTGGCGATCGGAACCGATGTCCCGCACATGCATCCCGCCGCAGACGGAGCCTCGTTGGGGATCGCCACGTACTATGATTTTCGCTTGTTCAGCGCCCTCGTGAAAGAAATGCACCCCGGCGGCGTATATCTGAACTGGGGCTCTGCCGTGCTGCTTCCCGAGGTTTTCCTGAAAGCCGTTTCGATCGTTCGCAATCTCGGCATTCCGCTGCGGCCGGTCACGACCGCCAATTTCGATTTCGTCCAGCACTACCGGCCGCTACAGAACGTCGTGAAGCGACCGACCGCATCGGCGCCGGGTTCGCGCGGCGTCGAATCTCACGGCTACGCCATCACCGGCCATCACGAAATTTTGCTGCCGCTGGTCGCAGCTGCGCTGGCATCCAATTGGCCTAGGGCTTCCGCGCGCAAGACGCCGCGCGAGAAAAGCAGATGACCATTTTCGACGATACGCCGCCCGGTTCGCCGCCGTTGGACTCCATCGCGAATTCTCTTGAGGAACCGCGCTCCAGCCCACCAGTTTCGCCTTCGCTCGACGGCGATCCAATCCCCTACGCCGCAGAGGCTCCGGCAGCTCCCTACCACCTGGACTCTGCTTTGCCGGATGATCTGCGCATTTCATGGTCCTGGCCGCATCTCGTCCTCTTCTTGTTCTTCGCGGGCGCGAGCTTCGTGGTCGTCCAGACCGCGCTGTACTTCTACTACGGTCCACGCCATCCCCTTCCCAAAGAAGAGCTGGAACGATACCTGTTGAACAAACCGCAGTTCATCTTCGGAACGAACCTTCTGTGGTACGCAGCCGTCTTTTTCTTTCTTTACATCACGCTGAGCGTGCTCCGTGATTCCCCGTTCTGGAGTTCCTTGGGATGGAAGAAACTCAAATCCAGCCCTTCGCGAAGCTGGGGCGGACCGTGGTCTTACTTCTTTGGTGGCTGCGCCTTGGCCATTTTCGTGGGGCTCGCAAGTTCCAAGATCCATACCAACGAAAACATGCCCATCCAGGAGCTCTTCAAGAATCGCGAAAATGCTGTTCTTTTGATGTGCATGGCTGTGCTCATCGCTCCCCTGGTCGAGGAGACCGTTTTTCGTGGCTACCTTTATCCACTCCTGGCGCGCTTCACCTATAGCGTGACACGTCACTTCGGCATGGAGCCATCCCATTCGGTCCACGTCGGCATCAGGATCAGCATCTTGCTGACCGGCGTGCTGTTTGGGTTGATGCACGGCGCGCAGTTGGGATGGAGCTGGGAAATCGTCGCGCTACTCGTTGTCGTCGGCATCGTGTTCACGTTCGTACGCGCCCGCACTGGCACCGTCTTCGCGAGTTTTCTGCTGCATCTCGGCTATAACTCGATGATCGCCGTGACGACCATTATCGGCACCCACGGCTTTACGCGCATTCCCACGGGCCCGTGAGCATTCGTCTTCCGTCGCCACGTTCGCTACAATAAAAGGGTTGTCCGGGACATCGCGAACCCTATGTACGTTGCCCAACCCATCGAATGGACCGACCGTGGCGTGGTTATGCTGGACCAGCGCCGCCTGCCCTCCCAGGAAGTTCACCACACCTACACGGACTATCGTGAGGTCGCCAAAGCGATCCGCGCGATGGTAATTCGTGGCGCCCCGGCGATTGGCGTAGCTGCTGCGATGGGCGCGGCGCTCGGGGTGCTCCATTGTTCAGCTAAGTCGGTGCAGGAACTCCGGCCGGAATTTGCGGAAATCTGCGACATTCTAGCCGAAACACGGCCTACCGCTGTCGACCTTTTCTGGGCGCTCGATCGCATGAAAGCGCGATTCGTCGCGTTGACCGCTGGAACTTCCGACCTCGAAAAGATAAAGCGGGGTATGGTTGCGGAAGCGCAGCTGGTTCATCTCGAAAAGAAAGCCACCGACGAAGCCATCGGCCGCTATGGCGCCGAGCTCATGCCCCGCGATGGCCGCGTAATGACCCAATGCAACGCCGGCGCGTTAGCCACCGGCGGTATCGGCACCGCGCTGGGCGTGATTCGCGTCGCGATTGAGCAGGGACACAAGCTCCACATCCTCGTGCCCGAGACTCGCCCCTATCTTCAAGGTGCGCGCCTTACCGCTTGGGAGCTCCATCGGGGCGGCATACCGCTCACGCTCATCACCGACAATATGGTGGGCCACTTCCTGAAGACCGGGAACCTAGGCGCGGTAATCACCGGCGCCGACCGCATCGCCGCCAACGGCGACTCCGCCAACAAGATCGGCACCTATCAGATCGCCGTTTTGGCCAAAGAAAACAACGTGCCGTTTTACATCGCCGCGCCGGTCTCCACCTTCGATCTCTCGATCCCCGACGGCGACCACATCCCCATCGAACAGCGCGCCGCTTCCGAAGTGACCCACATGCAGGGAGTAAGCATCGCCCCGGATGTTCACGCCGCGAATCCCGCCTTCGACGTCACTCCCGCCCGATACATCACCGCCATTTTTACAGAACGAGGTATCGCCCGCGCGCCTTACACAGAGTCCCTGCGGGCCTTAGCCAATGCGGATCCCGTCGCTGTGGCGCCGTCCGTCAGCCGCTGACCCTATTTCTATGATTCGTATGCTGCGCGTTTCAACGATCAATGCGTTACGTGCCGCCGTCCTTCTTGCGCTGTGTCTGGGCGCCGCGCACGCACAATCGCAGGCCAACAAACTAGCGCCTATTCGTCTTCATCCCGCGAACCCACACTACTTTCTGTTCCGGGGCAAAGCAGTTGCGTTGGTCACCAGCGGCGAGCACTACGGCTCAGTTTTGAATCCGGACTTCGACTATCACCGGTACCTCGCGGCTCTGGAGGCGGAGACCCTGAACTACACCCGTCTTTTCGGCGGCTCTTATGTGGAAGTGCCCGCGAAATCTTTCGGAATTCTGCGGAACGATCTGGCGCCGGGGCCTGGGCGTTACCTCGCTCCCTGGGCGCGAAGCGGTGCGCCTGGATATGCAGGCGGCGGAAATAAGTTCGATCTGGACCGGTGGGATCCCGCGTTCTTTGCGAGGTATCGCGATTTTTTGTCGGAAGCGGCGAAGCGCGGAATCGTGGTTGAGATAACCTTGTTCTCTTCCCATTACGATGAGAATCAGTGGCACCTATCCGCTCTGAATCCCGCGAACAATATCAATGGCACAAATGCGATCGACTGGAAGAAGCTGCACACGCTGGACAACGGCAACGTTCTGGCCTACCAAGAGCGGTACGCGCGGAAACTTGTGCGCGAGGCAAACGAATTTGACAATGTGATTTTCGAAATCGAAAACGAGCCGTGGTCCGACCGGCCGGTCCTGACGGACGTGGTTAATCCCTATCTACGGCCGCCTGGTCGAGACCATTACCCGAATTCAGTCGATCTGCCGGATGAGCTTTCGATGGCCTGGCAGGCGCGCGCGGCGGCGTGGATTCAAGAAGAGGAGGTTTCGCTACCGAACCGGCATCTACTTGCCCAGAACTACTGCAATTTTCGCCTGTCGGTCCGCAAGCTGCTGCCCGGCATCGACGTTGTAAATTTTCACTATGCGTACCCGGAGGCGGTGACGCTGAACTATGGCCTCGACAAAGCGATTTCCTACGACGAGACCGGTTTTCTCGGCCGCGACGATGACGCGTACCGGCGCCAGGCATGGAATTTCATGCTGTCAGGCGGGAGTGTATTCGACAGTTTGGACTATTCCTTCACTCCCGGTCATGAAGATGGCACGGACCTGGAAGCGAACGGCCCGGGCGGCGGAAGTCTCGCGCTGCGCAGTCAACTCCGGGTCTTGCAGAAGTTCTTGCAGTCGATGTCCCTGGTGGATTTGCGGCCAGACAAACACGCCCTAAGACACGCTTCGGGAGTAGCAGTTCGGGTGCTTTCTAATCCTGGCCACGAATACGGGATTTATTTCGATGGGGATGGGCCTACCGAGGTGACGCTGGATTTGTCAGCTGGGCAATACTTGGGCGAGTGGATTAATGTAAAAACAGGAAGTGTAGATCAGTCCGAAAATTTCCGGCATCCGGGTGGCGATAAGGTGCTGGAAAGTCCAGAATTCCGGAATGGCATTGCATTGCGGATTAAAAAATCAGGGCCATGACCTCGGACCCTGCAACGGCTCCCACGGTCGCCGGAATTTTGCGCCTTTCGGTATCAGGCGGGGTGCAAGGCGATCACCATCCGCTCGCGCCGGCTGAAGAGCGCGAAGAAGCCGAGTAGTTGCTTTAAGGGAAAATATTTCTTGTTGAGCAGCCGCATTCCGCGTGCCGCTTCTTCACCGGTCACAATCTCAGCTCGCGCATCGACCCATTCGCCGAGCACTTTGCCCCGCATGTCGCAGGGTGCGATCCGCACGCGCGGATTGTTGCGGACCCGCTTTACCTTACCGGTATCCCCGATTGTGTAGACGTAAAGCTTCGCGGCGCGGGAATCGAGAGCGACAGAGGGATCAGCCGCAAACCATATCGGCGTCCGCATACCCTCCCCGCTCTTCTTGAGGGTTTCCAGGTTCAGATATTTGTGAGCGTTGAACGCGCCGAATCCAATAAGTCCAGCCATGACCAATTCGATGCACGGCGTGGTCCGGGAGACACAAAGCGTGCGGTACTCACGCCCGAGTCCGTGTTCACAATCCCTTGTAGGGGCGGGGCTTGCCCCGCCCGGCGCCAACCCTGGCAAATTTTACCTGTCGGATCCGAATTTTCCGAGTTGTCATGCCGGCTCAGGCCCGCGTGTCGAGGCGACACCACCTTGAACGCATCCGCACGAACCAGAGGCCCTAGTCGAAGGTCTCGGCAACCAGTTGCGACACGTAGTTGGCCACCGATGACGCAGCCGTCAGGCCCGGCGATTCCATGCCAACCAGGTGAATGGCCTGCGGCACCGTCGGATCCCGCGTAATCACAAAATCGGCAATGCCCTTTCCTGTAGGCGGCACCAGTTTCGGCCGCAGACCTGAGTAACCGAGTTGCAGGTCGGCATCCTCCACCTCGGGCAAAAGCGTCCTCGCACTCTCCGCAAAATCGCGAATCGGCAGGCGGTCGCGCTCGTAGTTGTCTTTCCCGGTAACGTACGTGGCTGTGGGACCCAGCAAAACCGTGCCCCAAAGGGTCTTCGTAAAGTGGACGCCCAGGCTCAACCCATCGTGGTGGGGCAAAGGATAAACCAGGCTATTGATCAGGTTGGAACGCGTGCCACGAATCTCGCAATATTCGCCGCGCACCGGGTAAATCTTCCACGAGTTATTTCCCAGCATTGCTGCGACTTCGTCCGCGAAGAGTCCGGCGGCGTTCACCACGCATCGCGCTTCGATGAATTCCTTCTGCACGCCATCTTCGTCGCCAATCTGAAGATCGACGCGTACCGCGCCGGGAGTTGGCGTGAGCGCAACTACCTTTGCGCGCGTCACAATGTTTGCGCCATTGTCCGCGGCAAGTCGCGCGTGCGTCCGGACCAGATCTTCGGCGGAAAGTACCCCGGTGGACGGTACGTCGAGCGCCGCGGTCCCGCGGATGTGCGGCTCGCGCGCCTGAATCTCCTTCGCTCCCACGATCGTCAGCCCTTCAACGCCGTTGTCTCGCCCGCGCTGAGCAAGCGCTTCCAATTCAGGTTCCTCGCCCGCGTTCGCCGCGACCACAAGTTTCCCGGTCTTGCGATACGGTACGTTGTGCTTGGCGCAAAAGTCGTACGTCAAGCGGTTGCCTTCCACGCAATGCCGCGCCTTGAGCGAGCCTTTCGGATAATAAATGCCAGAGTGAATCACCCCGCTGTTACGCGTGCTCGTGGCCATGCCCAGCTTCGGAAATTGCTCCAACAGAAACACATCCTGCCACCGCTGCGAAACTTCGCGAGCGATCGCGCAACCGATCACTCCTCCGCCGATGATCAGTACGTTAGCTTGGTCCATAGCGCAAAAGGATAAGACAGAAGTACCGCGGAGAGAAAGGGTTGACGCGCACGTTTCGCCGTAAAGCTCTCGTCATGAGATCCGTCGATATTTTTCCGATTTTAAGTGTTCCCGCCAACATCATCAAACAGCGGCGCGCAATCAACCAGTCGCGCCTCCGTTCCATCATGAACCGCATAAGTCGCATGATGGCTGCGGTCGTAGGTATTGCGCCACAGCGAAGCCGCCCCGTGCACGCCATCCTTGTTCAAGGCATAGAAGAAAATGTGAAACGTCGCCAGCTTCTTCTTGTCGTTCTTGTAATTGTGCGCCACGCGATTCAGCGCCTCCAGGCACGCATCTTTAGGCGACATCCCCTTGCGCATCATTTCGATAATCGTGTGGCCCCCGGAAATCTTGATATTTTCTTCGCCCTTACCAGTCGAACCCGCCGCTCCAACCTCATTATCCACGCAACATCCCGCCCCAATGATCGGCGAATCTCCGACGCGCCCGGGAATTTTCCACGCAAGTCCGGAAGTAGTGGTAGTCGCGGAAATATCTCCCTTTTCATTGATGGCCATGCAAGGAATCGTCCCGCTAGGCGGACGCGCGATCACGCGTTCCGCATAGGCGATTTTCTCTTCGTCCCCGCCAAAAATAGACGACACGTGCTCTTTCCACTCCGGCGAATCAATCCCAGGCCGCCAGTTGAGCGAAGAAGATGCCTTCCACGCCAGCCAGAGCAACCGCGAATGCTCGGTCAGCAGATTCATCTCCTCGAATCCCTCGGCCACGCCGAAGCGCCGCGCCCCATCCCCAACGATCATCACGTGATTGGTCTTCTCCATCACGGTCTTCGCCAACCGCGCCACATTCTTGATGCGCCGCACCGACGCCACCGATCCCGCCCGCCCCGTCGGCCCATGCATGCAACTCGCATCCAACTCCACTTCGCCTTCTTCGTTGGGCAGTCCGCCGTAGCCCACCGAGTCCTCATTTGGATCATCTTCCACTACCGTGACCGCGGCAATCGCCGCATCCAGCGTGTCCCCTCCTTTCTTCAGGATATCCATTCCCTTGTCCAAAGCGTGCAGACCGTTCGCGCTGGAAATGATCAGCGGCCGCTTCCCCTGCGCAGCAGCAACGGGTGTCACCGCGGCGTCATCAGCGGACCCGGCTCCGAAAAGCTTGCCGGCGCCAGCAACCGCGCTACTTGCCAGAGAGGTCAGGAAAAACTTTCGGCGCGTCCACAATTCCATCGGTAGGCCTCCGTAAATTTGCGGCAATATGCGGCGCAACTATACCGTCGATCGATGCTGGTTAAAAGTTCAAAGCTACGATAGGGGAACGTGCGAGAACTGAGAGGAAGCGGGACTGGTCAAGTGCGTGACGAACAGGATGGACTAGGCGAAGAGCATCCTGTCGTGCAGGATCGGGTGCTTATGCGCGGTGTTGCGGTTCGCCCACCACTTGCGCCATGCGTTGGCATCATTTCCCAACTCGGCGCCAGTGATGAGCCGCAGCGCACCGTAAACCCAGCCCCGTGTGGTGGAATCAATCGCGTCGTCATCGAAAAAGTTAAGCAAATTCGGCACGGCCCCGAGGCGCTGCTCCTTGGTAAGCATTCCAGCCTTCGCAAGATTGCATCCGGCACGCTTGCGCACTCGCGCCGACGGATCATGCGCGAAACGATCGAGCAGCGGATCAACCACTTCATCACTACCGAGCGTCGCCAATCCTTCAACCGCCCAGAATCGGGTTTCTTCGTTTCGATCGTGGGCATAGTTCAGGAGCTGCGCGAGGACGGTTTTGGGTTCAACGCCGCGATTGCCGAGCGCTCCGAGTCGCCAGAGAATCAGGGATCGGTTCGCGGGATCGTCGCGAAGTTGCTCCACCAGGCGCGCCACGCTCTGCGGCGACTTGCTGAGATTGTTGGCGGCGAGATCGATTTCCAGCGCGGAGCCTCGCACACGAAGATCGTCGGAGTTCAATGCTGTGTGGACGAGATCGAACAGGTGGTCGGTGTTCCGCAGATGCCCGCGCCACCCATCCACGTTCTTCCCGATGATCTCCAGCGAATCAGTGTCACGCGCGATGGCGCGCTCCAGGGAACGCTCTGCCTGCTCCTGTGGAGCCAAACGCGAGAAGGTATCGGCGTCTGGGTCTATCGCCAAGCTGGGGTTTGCGGCCGGCGAAGCACGCAGCGTCGCTGCCGTTATCGAAGACGCCTCGACAAGGTTGCCGTTGCTCCACCGCGCGGCACCTTGGAAGCGGGCAAGCTCAAAACCTGTAAGGGTTGAAACTGCCGCCAGGGCCAACACGGGCACGGCGTAGCGGCGCATCCTATTGAAAAACCTACGTCTTGCGCTCAGACCGTCCAGGTTCGCTGTCGCTGCCCCGTGAATACTGCTCATCCGTTTCGCCTCAATCCCGGGCGGCAGAAAGCGGCCGCTCGGTCTGGGGCTAACTTAGGAGTTGCCAGGAGCACCAACAATGGTACGGCGGGCCACTGGCCCACTGGTACCCGTCTAAGTTATTGATTGTAAGACCCTTACATGTTTACTGGTAGGCGCACCGCGAATCGCGACCGTCCAACAGAACAGGCCTCTTGTTTCTCCAAATCAATGACAACAGGGATGTTGCGCTGACAGTTGTTTCACAGAATGTTCACCGTAACTCGTTATCCGCAAGAGCGGAGCCTGCTCCCGGCTGCCGCCGGAGCTGAAACTCCATGGCGATGCATACCGTTCGTTTGACCGAATACTCCTGTGTCTGTGGGATGTACTCGAAGTGATTGCTGCCTTTAGGCTTAGCCGATGGACCAAGGACCAATGGTCCAAGGAGATGAGCAGCACCGTCGAGTACCCAGGTACCCGTTCTCAGCACCGGCGGCTGTGATTCCAGAATCCGGCGTACCCATTAGTTGTCACCGAGTTGCGCCTCTAGGGGTGCTATCTCGACTCCGGAGCCCCTTTAGCGCCCGGGACGCGTGTCTTGGTAAAGATCTTCGCTGCCGACGGTGGGTATTTCGAGGCCGATGCGACCGTCCTTTACTCCAATCCGAGCCTCGGCATGGGTCTTGTCTTCCGCCCAGTCAGGCCAGATTTCCTCACTGTGTTGCGAACCTGGCTACTAAAGGCGATGCAGCAAAGCCAGGCCGAAGGCGAAACCACCTGAGAGAAGGTAAGACCCGTTAGGACGCGGGGATCCAGTCCTGCTTACTCCGAAGCGCCTAGCGGCAGGAAATATTGCGTGCCTTTGACGGGATCCTGGAGGCGGCGGAGGAGTTGCTGGAGGTCCGCGCTGCGCTCGACGAAATCGATGTCGGAGGTGTTGATCACCAGCAGGTCGGAGGCGGCGTAATGAAAGAAGAAGTGTTCATAGGCGCGAGCGACTTCTTCGATGTATTCGAGAGAGATTTGTGTTTCGTCGCGCGACGCTTTCTTGGCAATGCGCGCGCGCAGCACCTCGGGCTTCGCCTGCAGGTAAATTACCAGATCCGGAGCGGGAATCTCGGCAGCCAGCGTCTCGTAGTAGCGGTCGTAGAGTTTCAGCTCTTCGTCGTTGAGATTGAGATTGGCGAAGATGCGATCCTTCTCCATCAGGAAATCGGACAGGATCGGGCCGGGCGCTTCCACGGCAAGGGCTTCGCGTAGGCGTTTCTGGCGATCGATTAGAAAATACATCTGGGCACGGAACGCGGAGCCGGGCTTTTCCTTGTAAAAATCAGCGAGAAATGGATTGTCTTCGCAGTCGTAAACGCGGCGCGCGTGCAACCGTTCAGCAAGGACTTTGGCCAGCGTGGTCTTGCCGACGCGCAGCGGGCCTTCGATAACGATAAAACGCGGCGCCTGTGGGCCACGCTCGGGAACGGGAGCGCGTTTCGCGGAGGAGGATTCGTTGGCGGACATTATTTTCGGCTCTTTGACCTGACCGCTGGCGATTTGGATCCCGATGACGCTGGCGCCGCCGGAGTTAATCGCGCGCGATTATAGCAGAGTCATTCTCTAGCAGCGCGCGACCCCGGCTCTTACGAATTCTTCAAGCCGGTGCTAGTACAAAAGTTCCGCTCGTGGTAAACCTCCCTCCCACGGAGGGGTACCACTGCAAATGTGACCAACAGTCCAGTGTGACCTGAACTGCCGCTCAGTATAGTTCAGGTGTTGCAGGCAGGTACTTTGAGCCAGTTCAAGCATCTACTCACTACACTGAGGTGACACCATGTTGTTGGCCACGATTTTACTTCTGTGCCCCTTTCCGCAGATCGAGGGCACGGCCAAGGCGGTAACCTACGAGACCTCCGCGGTTGTGACCGGTACTGCAAGCGATTCCGCAAGTGCGGCCAACGATTCTTCCCTCTCTCAGCCGTTGCCTTCAGCGCCGGAACCTAAAGTAAAGAGCGACGCGGAACTTGCCTCCAGTGAGTTGATCGAACCCGGCTATACGACCGTACAGCCTTCGACGCCGATGAAGGGCGTGAGAATGTCGATTACTCGTCCGAGCGAAGGCGCGGGTCAGCGGAAATTGTGGTATGCGCTGACCATCACCGGCAGCAGCGCAGCGGCATTTGATGCCTGGTCCACGCGGCGCGCGATTTCCCAGGGATATGGCACGGAAGGAAACCCGCTGCTGCGACCCTTTTCGCATTCCAACGCGATGTATGCGGCGACGCAAGTCAGCCCGCTGGTGATGGATTTTATCGGCAAGCGCATGATGACCAGCCAACACAGGTGGATGAGGAATATGTGGTGGCTGCCACAGTCAGCCGGAACGAGTTTTTCGCTCTATGCAGGCGTGCACAACGTTCGCATGGTTCCGTAATTCCAAGCAATAGCCTCGGCTGAGTCTCATCGAACTTAAGTCGCGCCGGTGAATCGATTTCATCGGCGCGATTTCCTTTTGTTCGCGCTCCGAAACAGAGCCTGCACGGGTTGACCTTGGCCGCAGCAAGCCGACCCCTACTTATCGGCGGACTTGCTTGGTTTGGCAAACGCTATTTGGCTACGACCAGGATTACGAAGCTGCCAGGCTTCATTTTGCCTCGGCGTTCGCCTGGGGCTGGGGGATCGAAGTCGGCTGCGGGCAGGAAGATGTTGTGGGTCTTCAAGTCTAGGCCCATCGTGCGAGCGCTTCGCTTTGTAGGGACGGTATCGATCACGGTGAACTTGTCGGGGGAGTCTTCGTGGATGACGATGAGATTGCCGTCGCCACACGATGCAAAGGCGTATTTCGTGGCGGGATCGAAAGCCGCGGCGTCGGGGCCCTCGCAAATCGTTGGCGTAGCCACCACCTTGCCGCTATCCGCGTCCACAACAGACATAACCTTTTCATCGCACACCGAGAAGAGACGGCGGCTTTTGAGATCCATGGCCAGTCCGGAGGGACCTTTGCACGGGGCCAAGGGCCAGCGGTGGGTTTCGGTCAGTTTCTGCGTGTCGAACTCGATCAGCTCCGAGGTGTCTTCGTTGTTGACGAAGATGCTGCCCTTGCCGTCGGCTGCGGCGAACTCCGGCTTGCCACCCAAGGCCAGCGTGCCAACGACCGTGCCATCGGCGGCGTTGATGGCGGTGGTGTTTTTGCCGCGGCCGTTGAAGGTGAAGACGCGCTTGGATACCGAATCGTAGGTGATGGCGTCGGGATTGGCGTCGGTCTTTACCGTACCGATGGTTTTCATCGTCTGGAGATCGAAGATAGTCGCGGTGTTGGCGCGGCCACTACTGATGAAGCCGCGTCCGAGGTCGGAGGCTGTGGCGATGCCGTGGACGCCGGGCGTGTCGGGGATGTCGCCTTCTATCGCGTAAGTGTCCGCGTTCATGACCACGACGTGCGTGCCGTGGGAGATGTAGACGCGGCGAGCGTCGCTGTCGACTGCGATGTAGTCCCAGCCATCATCGCCGGGCACGGAGATGGTTTTGATGACGTGATAGCCGGAGGAGCCGGCCGCAGCAACGACGCGCGAGGAGAAAGATCCGATACACAGAATAGTGGCGAGTGCGACCAGACCCGTGACGCCGAGCAGTGTGGAGTTTTTGCGCATGGTTTTGTTCTCTCTTTGGCTGTTGCGATTCGCAAACGGGACATTTATAGACCTGTGAAGCTAAACGCAGCATTAATGTAATCAACCTGGTGGTCATACCTGAGGAAGGCGGCGCTCCCTGCGCGACATCAAGAGAAAGAGAAGAATTAGCACAGAGAGCCCAGAGGCTAGAGCGCAGAATTCGCGGAGAAGATTGTGGGGGCAAAGCGGCGGGCATGCGCGGACAGAGGTGGTTTCCGATGCTGGCTGCTCGGATAGCGAATTGGTTGGATTGGATTCGTCATTCCGCTAGTATGTGCACGCTCTTTGGCGGCGGCTCTGGTTTCGAGGCTTAGCACTGGGAAAATTCGACCTGTCGATGAATGCTTGCGTCCAGGCAAAGCTCGGCACGCTTCGGACGCAGGCTAAACAGAAGTCCTGCGTTCCTACAAGTGGTGGCGACGTAGCGCGGGCAACACCTGAGGCGAGAGGGAAGGTGGAACATCATGCGCAGGTTTTTCGCGATGGCGTTCGTTGTGGTTTTTGTGGCGGGGGCGTGCTTTGCGCAGAAGGGAGTGGCTAAGGCTGGGTCCTGCGAACGGCTCGCGCGGGTGGCATTGCCCGATGCGAAAATTACGTTGGCGCAGCAGGTTGCGCCGGGGGCGTTCACGCCGATGACGCCTGTTGCACCGTGGATGGCGAATGACGCGCCTCTCTATAAAGCACTGCCGGCATTCTGCCGGGTGGCTATCGAGGCGCGGCCCAGCGCGGATTCGGATGTCAAGATTGAGGTGTGGTTGCCGGTCAGTGATTGGAATGGGAAATTCCAAGGGCGGGGGAATGGTGGATTTGCGGGAGAGATCGATTATCACGCTTTGGCCCTGGCAGTCCACCAAGGCTACGCAACTGCCGGGACGGATACGGGCCATGCTGCCGGCGGGACCGATGCGCGGTGGGCGCTGGGGCATCCTGAGAAGGTCACGGATTTTGGGTACCGGGCGATTCATGAAATGACGCAGACGGCGAAGGCGGTGATCGAAGCCTTTTACAGCAATCATCTGCGGCATTCGTATTTCGCGAGTTGTTCGAATGGCGGGCGGCAGGCCTTGATGGAAGCGCAGCGATTCCCTACGGATTACAACGGAATCATTGCGGGGGCGCCAGCGAATTACTGGACGCACCTGCTGACCGGCACGGTGTGGGACGCGCAAGCTACGACGTCGGAAGAAGCCAGCTACATTCCTTCGAGCAAGGTGCCAGCGATCGCGCAGGCGGTAAATGAGGCGTGCGACGCGCAAGACGGCGTTACCGACGGGATTCTGAACGATCCGAGAAAATGCCACTTTGATCCTGCGGCGATGCTTTGCAAGGCCGAAGACTCCGACAAGTGCCTGACCGCGCCGCAGGTGACCGCGCTGAAAAAACTGTACGAGGGGCCGCACGACGCGCACGGCGAAAGAATCTTCCCGGGATTGTTGCCGGGGGCAGAGGAAGGACCCGCGGGCTGGGCTCTCTGGATCACCGGGCCAGCGCCGGGAAAGGGCCAGGTCTTTGCGTTCGGCAAAGGATTTTTCGGCGACATGGTTTACGACAAGGCTGACTGGAACTTCAAGGGTGCGGACATCGATGACGCGGTAAAAACAGCCGACGCGAAAATGGCGAAGATATTGAATGCAACGGAACCCGACCTGGGCGCGTTCAAGTCACTCGGCGGGAAGTTGATCATTTTTCACGGCTGGAACGACCCGGCGATTTCCGCGCTTAATTCGATCGACTACTATCGCAGCATGGTGAACGCTATGGGGCGACCGAATGCCGATGCATTCGCGAGGCTCTATATGGTGCCTGGGATGCAGCACTGCGGCGGAACGGCTCCGGAAGGGACGGGCCCCGATTCGTTTGGTCAGCACGGGCCTTCGCCCAGGGAAAAAGATGCGGCTCACAGCCTGCAACTGTCGATGGAGCAGTGGGTGGAGAGAGGGACGCCGCCATCGGCGATCATAGCGACGAAATATGGGGGCCCAGCGGGAATGGATGTGCAGATGACACGGCCGTTGTGCGCGTATCCACAAATTGCAAAGTACAAGGGTAGCGGCGATTCCGATGATGCGGCGAACTTTGAGTGTGTCGCGGGGGAGGAGTGAGCCTGGCCGCCCCCGTTTTGCGTTGCCAGTCTGGCTTGCGATTTTGGCTGTAGATTCGGCGTGGAACCGAACGGTGCCCGTTTCGGGAAGCGGTCGCTACCGCACCGGCGCGATGCATAATGGTGGATGAAGCTTTTTGGTATGGAGGTTGAGATGCCTGCTGCAAAGAAATTGACGGATGTGGAAGTGCATGAGCGGTTGGGCCAAGTTAAGGGCTGGACGCTGGCCAACGGCAAGTTGCATCGCGCGTTTGAGTGCAAGGATTTCGTGGCCGCGTTTGGGAACATGACTCGCGTGGCGCTGGTGGCTGAGGCGATGAATCACCATCCGGAATGGTTCAATGTGTGGAACAAAGTGGTTATCGATTTGAATTCGCACAGCGTGAAGGGAATCAGCAATTTGGACTTCGAATTGGCCGCGAAGATTGATGAGATTTTCTCCGCTTGAGAGATGGCGGATTTTGCTATTGAGCGGGCATTGTGATCGCGCTGACGCCGGGCGGAGCAGGCCCCGCACCTTCAACGTTCGGCGCGTTTTCGCGACTTTGTTGTGTTGTTTGTGAGATAGCCTCCCTTACATGATTGGTGCGCACCACTCGCAGCAGGGCTCGCGGCGCTGGCTGCCCATCGTTTTGCGCTGGGTCGCGGGACTCGGCGTTCTTGGGCTGTTGTTCTATTTCCTTCCGGTGGCTACCGTGCGCAAAGCGATTGCGCAGATTCCCGCTTGGCTTTTTCTGGCGGTGTTGCTGGGCTATCTGCTGGCGCATATGTTGGGGATCGTGAAATGGCGGATGGTGGTGAACGCTGCGGGAGCGGAACTTGATTTCGCCACCAGCGCGCAGTGCTATCTGGGCGGATTGTTTGGCACTCTGTTTCTCCCCTCGATCGTTGGAGGGGACGTGATCCGCTTGGCGGTCGGCCTGCGGCGCAGTCCGCGGCCCGCGGCGGTTCTTGCCGGCAACGTAGTGGACCGATTTCTGGACGTGACCGCGCAGGCCGGGCTGGTGCTCTTGGGACTAATCCTGCTTCCGGGCTCGGTGCCGGTAAACCTCCAGCAGACGGCGCGCAAGGCTTTGCTTGTGTGCGTCGCGTGTGTCGTGGTCCTTGTGGCGTTGTCGATTGTGTTGCATCGGACATTGTTGGCTGGTCGCTCGATGAGGTTCCGGCGGCGGCTCGCGCGAATGCGGCATGCGCTGCGCAGCGTTTCGCGGCGGCCCTACAAACTGTTCTTTGGATGGCTTGCCGGAACCTTTATTCAAGCGACATTTCTGATTCTTACGGCGCGACTCGCGGTGGCCTGCGGGTTGGTGCTGCCGCTACGCATCTGGCTATTTGCCTGGCCGCTGGCAAAACTCGCGGCAATTCTACCTCTGACTCAGGGAGGGATTGGGGTGCGCGAAGCTGCGCTAGTGGCATTGCTCGCTCCTTTTGGCGCGGCCAGCCATCTGGTTCTGGCTGCTGGTCTGGCATGGGAGGGCGTGATCATTGCCGGTGGCCTGCTTTCGGGCGGTGCAGCGCTGCTGCTGCGCCGTGCTGCTGCCCCACGACTGGAGACGTAGCGTATGAGAACCTGGGCGGAGTTATCTTGACTATCCTGGTCATTGCGGAATAAGCGCACCCCCTTCCTATAGCTTGCGTTTTGTCTAAAAACTGACCTACAGCCCTACTACGCTGGCGAGGTTGGTGCGTCAGATTCTGGATGAGCCCGTGTCCGTCCGAAGACAGTCCGACACGGCTTGATTGCATGTCGGGAGGACATCGGGATCGCGAATGGCGCGAATGATCGACCTGTACCGGCAGGCAGGTTGATGGCAAGCACAGCTTCACGCAAGGGCCTTCTGCAGTGCGCCGGGGAGAACTAAAATAGAGAAGTAGAGCCGGGCAACGGAGAGAGCCGACAGGCCTTCCATCTCCTGTCTTTCGCGCGACACGCCCCGGAAATCAAGTGAGAACGCGGCTGCGGAGAATTGAGACAACAGTGATGAAGCGCGTATTGACAGTGAGTTTTCTATTTTTGCTCGGGCTGGCCGCTGCCCGCCAGACGATCGCCGAGCCGCAAAGCAGCGGATCGGGAGTTGTTACCGGCGTGGTGATTGGGCCCGACGATAAGCCGGTGCCGCATGCGATCGTGACCTACCAATCGGGTGGAGGAAGCGCGCCGCATGTGGCTCACGCGGATGCCCGGGGACATTTTACGATTTCGAAGCTTCGCTCTGATAACTATGCGGTACGCGCGTCGGGCAACGGCGTATCCAGTCCTTGGGAAAACGTGGCGGTGCGATCCGGGAAGACCAAGACTTTGACGCTGCACACAATTTACGCGAAAGAAATTCCCAAGGCCTATACAGCGACGCGCACCTACGAACCCAACAACTAGCTCTGATTCTCCCAGTCACCGCCAGAATGTAGCGGCGACTTTGTGTCGCCACTCCGTCCCGCATCGTAAGAGCGCGCGCATCATTCCGACAGCAACCGATGAAGTTCATTGAGATCCGGCGCGTTAACATCGGACACAGCGCACATCTCCATCCCGCCCTTGCGCCAATCGATCCAATTGTAGCCCAGCTGAGAACCGGATTGCGGTGACGTGTCAGGGTCCGTCGTTGGCCAAATGAATACATTCACGACGTGCTTGCGCCGCCCATACACGAGCACTGCGACCTGACGACCTTTTACAACATCCAGGCGGCCGCCTTGCAGCGGAAAGCCGTCGCTCGCGAGATCGCGCACCGGCGGGGCGAAATCGACTTTACCGTCGAACCACGGCTTCACGGTGTGCTGGTCCGTGGAGATGACGTCTACCAGGTGGCCGGGCTGCAGCGAGCGAAGATGAGCATCCAGAATCTCCGAAGCCAATGCTGGCTGGATGCCAATTCCGCTGTGGTTGGTAAGCAGTCGCCCGCTGATGAAAATTGCAAGAATCAGGGCCGCCGCCACAGCCAGCCAATGCGTCGGACGCATTCTCGCTCGAACCGGCGCGATCGCAACCGGCGCAGGTATGCGGAATTGTGCTTCTACCTTCCGGCGAAGGGCTACCGGCGCCCGCTCGTAGAGTCCGGCGCGCTGGATCGAGGAGCGCAGAGTTTCCTGGCTTTCCAGTGCGGAAGTGCACTGGGAGCACGACGCCAAGTGGCGTTCGAAATCTGCCGCTCGCGCGGCGTCCAACTCGCCGTCGATATAACCGTGGAGCACGGACTCAGTGAGCTCACAGCTCACGGTTGGCCTCCTGATTCCTGACAGGATCGGTCTGGGTCAACGTGCGCTGCAGCTGCTGTCGCGCCCGGGCCAGCGCGGACATGACCGTGCCGATGGGCATAGAGGTGATTGCCGCGATTTCCTTGTAGGAGCAGCCTTCCAGTTCGCGCAGAATCAGGACTTCGCGAAAACGCGGCGGCAAGTCCTCGAGGGCGCGCGTCAGCCGTTCGCGATTATCACCGGCAATGGCCAGCGATTCGGGGGTAACCCCGGTCTGGGGATAAAGCTCTTCGTCGAATTCCGTCGTCAATTCCATCGGGCGATTCTTCTCCAGCCACGTGTAGCAGTTATTGCGCACGATCTGCAAAAGCCAGGCGCGCACGTCGCCGCCATGAAACCCGCGAAAAAAGCGGAAAGCGCGCAGCATAGCCTCCTGCGCGACGTCCTCGGCATCGGCGCGCCCGCGCAAAATCCACCGCGCGAGGTTAAACGCAGCGTCCAGATGCGGAAGTACCAGTTGCTCGAAGCGCGCACGCTCCTGCAAATCCAACACGTCCAAGTCTTTCCCTTCGACACCCGAACTCATGCAGTAGACCGCCGTGGGTCGCATTTTATTCCCGAATTCCAGATTCCCGCACAAAATAAAAACTCGCCGACTCTGGAATAACTGGCGGGCCTTCGCAGTCTGGATAAGCGAAACACGTCCGGGAGCGGCGCGGGCACCCTGGACCAAACTCAATCTCGCGCCGCTTCATCATTTCCGGGTTTCGGGCGGGACGCCCTGCAAATCAGCGGCACACGGCAAGTTATGGAGAAAATCATGACCAAAAAGACGAAGGACGAGATTCTGTACGATCACAACCACGATGGAATTGACCGGCGAGGATTCCTGAAATGCATGGCATGGGCGGGAACCGGAACGCTGTGCGTGATGCAGGGCGGCGTGCTGAAATCCTTTGCCCTGAACCGCGAGTCCGATCCGGGAGCTGCAGCCGCGAAGGGAGAACTGAGCTTCGTTCAGATCAGCGACTCCCACATGGGCTTCAACAAGCCGGCAAACACCGATGTGTTGGGGACTTTTCAAGCCGCCGTGGATAAGATCAACGGCTTGTCCACCCCGCCGGAATTCCTGCTGCATACTGGCGATATCAGCCACCTGTCCAAGCCCGAGGAGTTCGACCACGTCGATCAAATCCTGAAGAGCACCGGAAAGCAGACCTTCTTTGTGCCTGGTGAGCATGACGTACTGAATGATGATGGCCAACAGTTCCGCGACCGTTACGGAAAGGGCTCGAAGGGCGCGGGCTGGTACAGCTTTGACCAGAAAGGCGTGCACTTCGTGGGGCTGGTCAACGTGATGAATTTGAAAGCGGGGGGACTTGGCTCGCTCGGCCATGACCAACTCGAGTGGCTCGAAGATGACGTAAAGCACCTCAAGTCCAGCACCCCAATCGTGGTGTTTGCGCACATCCCGCTGTGGACGGTATATCCGGACTGGGGTTGGGGCACCGAAGATAGCGCCCAGGCTCTCGCATATCTCAAGAAGTTCGGTTCCGTCACCGTCCTGAACGGACACATTCACCAAATCATGCAAAAGGTGGAAGGCAACGTGACCTTCCATACCGCGGCATCAACAGCTTTTCCGCAACCAGAGCCGGGAAAAGCGCCGTCTCCCGGCCCGATGACCGTCCCCGCGGACCAGCTGCGCAGTTACCTCGGCATCACCAACGTAAATTACGTTCAAGGCCAGCACGCGCTCGCCGTGGTGGACTCGAAGCTCGGGTGAGCTGCAACAAATCCAATCAACTCGTTCGATAGCGAAATTTCAGACAGGAGAAAATCATGAGGATACGTGTGTGCATTGCAAGATTGGCAGTACCGGCAGTAGCCGCGGCGATTCTGTTGTTCGCGGTGGGGAGAGGTTCTGTTGCCAGCGCACAGCAGGCGTCCGCTGCCGGCGTGGAAGTGAAAATCGACAACTTCAGTTTCGGTCCGGCAGCGCTCACCGTTGCGGCGGGGACGACGGTTACCTGGACGAATCGCGACGACATTCCCCATACCGTGGTCAGCGACGACAAGGTCTTTAAATCCAAAGTCCTCGACACCGACGAGAAGTTTTCTTACACGTTTGCCAAGCCTGGAACGTACCCCTACTTTTGCTCGGTGCACCCCAAAATGACCGGCAAAGTGATCGTGCAGTAAGGCTCGCCAATGTTGAACCCTTTTGATCCGCAAGCCACGCTGCTCGCCAAACACGCGCAACACGTAGTGCTGATCCATTTTCCGATCGCGCTGTTCATCACTGGAGTTGCGTTTGACGTTGTCGCGCAATGGACCAGGCGCCGCGGCTTGGCGGACGCGGCCTACTACAACCTTCTGTTCGCCGCAGCTTCCACGGTACCGGTGCTAATCACCGGGATCCTGGCCTGGCAGCTCGCGCTCGAGGGTCAAAAGCTGAAGGGTATTTTGTTGCAGCACTTGGTATTCGCGTGCGTCTCGATCGTGATGATCTGGATGGCTTGGTGGGTCCATTTTCGCGGACGCCGGCAGGGAGCTGCGCTTCCGAACTACCGGCTCGCTCTTGAATTGGTGGCGGTTGCCTTGGTAGCGCTCACCGGACACCTTGGCGGCTTTCTGAGCGGAGTGAACTCCGCCGGGTAATGGTACCGAATGACTAGGGTCGCCATTCTTATCTTATTGATAAAAAGCGTGTTAATGACGGTCGACATTTCGTGTACCAAAACCCGAGTACCCCAATCTTTGGCTCTTGCGGCCCATTGAGCCATACACGCCGCTCCCGTAATTTGCTACTAACGGGTTGGGGGCCGCGCGGGGACAGCGGCTCCGCAAGGGGTCGTGTGCGAGCTAACCCAACCCGCCAGATTTAGCTTCTCTCTAGGTAGCGCCGGGCTCAGGCCCGGCGTTGTCGTTTCCAAGCCCAAATTCGTGAAACAATAGGCATGCGCCATGCTCCGAAGTACCGTCGGGCATCGCCGCAATGAAGTTAACATGCTTAAAGTCAGTTGGTTAGCGCACCACTTGAGATCCGGGTTTGAGGGGTTTGGCCGACACGTGATGGGTCCCAACCGTCGGGCGGCACGCACGTTCTTGGTGTTCTCCGCCGTCGTCTCGCTCGGCACACAAGGCCTGGTACCGGATGCCGCCCGCGCCGCTGCATCCCCGCCTTTGCTAAAGTCTTCGACGGTCGATGCATTCAATCGCTACGTTCGACGGACCGATGCGCGTAACGATGCAGAGCTGCAGCGCGGCACCAGGCTTCTATGGATCGATGGCTTATCGGAAACTGAACGCGCGCAAGCCTATAGGGAGCTTCGCGATGGGTCAGTGAAGATGCGAAAGCTTGAAACGCTGGAGAATGGTGCAGCGATCAGTTGCCCGGACGGGATGATCCACCATTGGGTGGGTTTGGCATTTGTCCCGGGAGTAAAGCTCTCGGACGTGCTGGCGATTCTAGAAGACTACAATCAACACGCCGTTTATTACGCTCCGGATGTTGAGCAATCCAAAATCGAGTCAAGGGATGGGGGCCGTTTTCGCGTCTTCCTGCGGTTTCGGCGCCACAAGATCGTTACCGTGGTACTGAACACGGAGCACGATGTTCAATATTTCCGCGATTCCGATACCCGGGCGCATAGTCGGAGCTCTGCGGTGCGCATCGCGCAAGTTGAAAACCCAGGCAAGAGTAGTTTGCGTGAAAAACCCACAGGTGACGACGACGGCTTCCTGTGGCGCATGGAAACCTGGTGGCGCATGATCGAAGCGGACGGCGGCGTTTACGTGCAGAGTGAAGTCGTTTCGCTGACGCGGGACATTCCTACCGGGCTGGCTTGGATGATCGGGCCGTTCGTAACCAGTATCCCCAAGGAATCCCTGGCCTTCACGCTGGAAGCCACGCGGAAGGCGGTCATCCTCAAGGCCCAACGAAATTAAGTCTCCGAAATTAAGTCTCCGAAATTTCTCTTCAGTCCTTCAGAGCACAAACGAGTATGCCGCTGCTCGTGAGCAGCGGATGAAACCAACTGCGGCTCTTGAGGTCGCCGGTGGTGGGAATGAAGATGACGCGATCGGCCCATCGGGTGATCGGTTCCAGTGAATCGTACACGCTGTACGAATAGGCCAAGCCATCTCCTTCCGTGATCACGTAGCCTTTTCCGCCAGTGCGCAAATAATTGAATGCGCCCCAGAGGCCGGCTTTATAGAGCGCGAGTTTCAGGAGCCTCGCCGGCAGGGAGCCTTGTCCAAAGCGATTGCTGTCGCAGATAAAGACGGCCCTTCGAGCGACGCGCAGCATTTCCTTTACGACTGCCGCCGGGTTCGCCGCGTGATGGAGCGTTGCAAACTCGCATACCGCGTCGAAACTCGCGTCGGCAAACGGCAGAGCTTCGCCAGCGGCTTGCACGATGGGACCGCTGGCGATGTTTCCACTTAGCACGGCCTGGTCCACTAAGGCTGCGACCGGTTCGACACCGGCCACGAACATATCGGGGAGGGATTGCTTCAGATCACGCATGCCGGTGCCGGTTGCGGTGCCGACATCGAGGACGGTGCGGATTTCCCACATGCGCAGCAATGCATACATGAATTTGGTGATAGCGGTGTCAGTGCCGCTTTCGTGGGCGTGCATGCGATCGTAGCGGGAAGCGGTGTCGGTATAATACTTCCGCTGAATCGTTACGGCTGGATCGGGCTTGCTAGGCATTCGCTGATCCGCTACTTTCGCGCGATGCAGAAACTCGCGCTCGAACATCTACTTTAATTCGTCTCGCTCGCGTTGCGGGTGGTACAGACCCTTCGCGGCTTGGGTTAAACGGGAGGGTGTGAGCTACCCCCTCCCCCGGTTTTTTCGTAAGTGTTCATTTTAAAGACGGTTAAAGTTGTTTATTTTTATACACTTTTACAAGTGTTGATTCCAGAGAGTTTAAGCTTACTGTGTGGCGTCGCGACGGGCTTCGCGACTCTTCGTCTTGGCCAGCCGCTGTAACAGCTGCCAAGCTTCCGCGGCGGATCGATCCCAGGTCCACTTTTGCGCGGTTCTCGAGGCGGCTTCGCCTATCGTGCAACGAAACACCGTGTCCCGGTAAAGGCGCTCAATGGTGCGAGCGAGCGTCTGCGTGTCCTGAGGCTCGGGCAAGACGAACCCGTCGACGGTGTTGTGGATCAACCCCGAAACGCCTGCATAGGTGGAGGTAATGACCGGCAGACCACAAGCCATGGCTTCCGCAACAGGCAGACCGAATGAGTCTTCCAGGCTCGGGCTGACGTAGGTATCGGCGGCCGCGTAGAAGGTGATTACATCAGGTCGAGGGGACTCCCAGTGGCAGCGATCGAGAACGGCGAGCCGTTTGGCGTCTTCGCGAAAGGGTTCGATGGCATCGTTGCCGACGACGAGGAGATGCAGCGGCAGGGCTGGAAGCTGCGCCATGGCCTGAAGGACTGCGGGAAGACCCTTCACTCGCCAATCGTTGCCGATTAACAACAATACGAAATCAGTCTCACGGAGTCCAAGGCGCCAGCGCGCGGCATCACGACGTGCCGCCCGCGCTGGCGCGGAAAATTCTCGCATATCCACGCCGTTGGGAATTATGTGGATATCGCTGCGATGGAAGTATTGATTGAGCAGGTCGGCGGTGCGTTTCGAGACCGCCGCGAGCGCCGTGCTTCGATCGGAATAGAGGCGACGTTCAAGCGCGGTCAACAAGCCGTAATAGGCACGCCGATGAAGGCCTCGAAGCAAGCCGGGCAGCCGCGTGTCGGTAGACCCTTTCGTCCGGGCGAGTTCCTGCAACCTGCGGAACACGGCGTGAACGATGATGACATCCGCACTCAAACAATTGATTCCGGGAGACAGGGTAAGGTCGAACGAACGGCTGCGGAAGACGCGGTGCCACCATCGAAGAAAGCCGTTTGCAAATATCCAGGTCACAAACTTGACGAGGTGCGGCCCAGGAATCGAGGGAACTTTGTGCCATACGATACGGCCGGGTTCACTGGATGCAGGCAGCTTGTTGTCGGCGAGGGGCAGATCCTCGACACGTTCCGCATAGAGATGGATCGCACAATGATAGTCGCGGGCCAGGCGTTCCAGGAGTTCCGCGAGAGCTCGTTCCGAGCCGTGCTGGCGGTCCACGAAAGGCGAAACAACGGCTAGCCGCAAGTCAGCGATTCCCGGAAAGGCTGAATTGTGGGACTGGACTGCTCGGATTTTGCGCTGCCTGCGCGAGTTGACTAGCCTGGGCTAGTTTTGGCAGGCGAAACAAGATGCCCAGCAATAGCCACATGTATGCGTTCAAAACGAAGTCTTCGTAAGCCTGCATGCCCTGAAACGTAAATGGTACCAGCAGGAGAAATGCATACCAGAAAATCATAAAGCCGAGCGGGAACCAAGGGGAGCCTTTCAGCTTACGTACCACTTTCCACGCCGCGAACAACACCGCACCGCTCATGACGAACCAGAGTGCCAGGCCGACGATTCCAAGTTCAATAATGATGTTGCCGAAGCCGCTTTCGACTCCGTCCGTCGGCGGAATAACGTGGAAAATCCTGGAGACGTACTGACCGCCGAGAGAAACCGTGCCAATGCCGAACCCATACGGCCAGCGTGGCGAATTGAAAGCACCCAGGAAATTTGCGAGTGGGTAATCACGGGTGCGGTGAACCAATTCACTGGCCGGGCTTCTGGGATCGAGAGTTTCCGAATAGACAGCCAGACGATTGAGCAGCGCATCCGGATAGGTAAGGAGGAGTAAGACCATGGCGAGGGCGACGCCCAGCACAGCCCGCTGCAAGGTGCGAAAGATGCGCCGCGCTTGCCGCTGCTTCCACGGTGCACCCCAGATAAATGCGGCACCGCCAACCAGACTGCTGCCCAGAGTCCACATAAATACGCCTCGCGATGCGCACATCACGCAGCCCGCGGCGGTCAGCCCCAGGGCCACGAACGCGAATATCCGGCCGCGTCGCTCACGCAGGAGAAGATAGCCGCTAAATCCAAAGACGACGAGCCACGCAACGATGAGGAGATCACCGAATCGGCCGGCACTGACAAAGACGGATGTCGGCCGGTAAACAATCACTCCGGAGATGGGAGCTTCCCGGTATGTCTGGCTCAGGAGCCGGATATCCTCGGCAGGAACTTCGGGATTGAGAAACGTGTGCCCGAGGACGGACTGTACCAGCCCTAGCGCGACGATGGCCAGCATCAGGCCGAGATTTATCTGAAAAAAGCGGCGCAGCTCAATTTCCGAATTAACCAGGGCGTAGCCAACCACGAAAAGCGGCGCGTAGAAAAAATAGAGTTTCATGCCCAAAAGACCATAAAAGATGCTGGTGGAGCCAGGGTTGAAAACCTGCATGGTGCCGAACCAGACAAAAACAAGCAGCACGACCAGGAAGGGCGGACGGATGGCCTGCAGATCCTTATCTTTGCGACGATAGGCAATGAAAAACGAAAGATAGACGATGGCGAGGAGAAAATCCTTGGCGAAGTAAATCACCATGTTATTGCCCAGGAATTTTCGGACCAGGTCTTCGAACAAGAGCCATGCGAGGAAGAAATAGACGCCATGCCTCCAATTGTTGAGGATCGCGATGACGAAAGCACCACCCACGAAGGCCATGGCCACAAATGCCAGACTGTTTAAATCGTCGGCGAGGATGTAGCCGGCAACCTTGTAAGCGGCCAGCATGGCAAAAACGAAAAAGGCAATTGCCAAACGGGGGCCACGGCGAAAAGCTCCTGGGAATACTTGTGCGAGCGGCCTCATTTGGGCGAAGGGTCTCACATCGCGGCCTTGAATACGAAGATGTGATTGTCGCCGAGAACGGAGTCACCCGGAAAGACCGCGGCTGCCAGCGCCAGCGGCCAGGCGAGAGACTTGCGCGTCAACTGGTAACCCTTGGGGGGAAATAGAAGATGCTCGGTTAGTTTCAGGCCAGCGCGCGGCAGGAACTGGCGTTGCAAGAGGTCCGAGAAGATGGGAGAGATATGCGTTGGATCGCTGACTTCGTCCATCATTCGGATCTTGCCCTCGAGGAGAAAGCTGAGGCGCGCGGGAAGGGAGTCGACGTTCGGCGTGGTGATCACCGCGACACCATCGGGCGCGAGAAGCTGAGCGACGTTTCGCAAAAAGTTGATGGGACTCTCCACGTGCTCGATCACTTCAACGGCAACGACCAAATCGAAAGAGGCAATGCCAAGTTCCGAAGCAAATCCCATCTGGTTCAAGTCCTGGGTAACAAAGCGATGGTTGCCTTGATAGAGGGCGGGGTCACGATCGACCGCGGTCACTTCGCATCCCAGAGAAGAAAGGCGTTCCGCCATGGCCCCGGGACCGGCGCCGAGATCTACCGCGCGTGTTCCGGCCTTCGCGTAACGCGCGATCACGTGGGACGCCGCGAATTCGTGCAGGCCGCGTGGTGTGGCGGTTCCGATCATCGTTGGTTGTTATTATCCATACGCCGGAAGCTGGGACGAGACTCCATCATACGCTTTGCTTCACGCGTGCCAAGCGGCTGTGGCGAAGGCGAATCTAAGTATCGCTACGAGATATCTCCTGATAGATGCGGTGGTGATCCGCAATCATTCGATCGCGAAGGAAGAGCGACTTGGCGCGTTCGCGCGCTTTGTGGCCGAGAGCCGCTATATTCGCAGGGTTTTGCAGAACATCTTTCATGCACCGCGCCAGGTCGTCCGGATCGCCAGCCTTACAGGTGACTCCTGCATCACCAACCACTTCACCGAGTCCGCCAATTTTCGATGCAATCACCACGCGCCCTCGCATCATGTGTTCGATAGCAGCTAAGCCCGCGGTTTCTTCCCACACGGATGGCATAACGACCACGCTAACCCCGCCGAGTACTTGCGCGAGCGCATCGCCACGCAAAAATCCAGTAATGTGGACAACTTCGGTAAGGCCGGTCTGCGCGATCGTCTTTTCAAGAGGTGCGCGCTCCGGCCCGTCCCCGATAAGCAGGACGGCAAAATCAAATCCCTCCCGATGCAAAATTGAGGTAGCTGCCAGCAAAACAGGCAGGCCCTTTTCGGGGACGAGCCTACCCACATATGCAAACGTGACCTTTTTAGGTGGCGAAAGCTCCGCCGGATCCGGCGATGCCGGAACTCTTGATAGATCGTCAATACCGTAATAAATGACCTGCGAATGTGGCAAGTCATGGCGTTTCAGGACGTGAGTGGAGATCGCCAGATTGCGCGATGCGCGTCGAGCCAACGCGTTGCGCGGGAACGTGAGTAACACGCTCATCAAACTGCGGAACCGCGACATTTGCGCGGCTTGGCAGCTCACGCATTTTCCATAGTGTCCAGCCTGAAAATGGCCAGGGCAGATCAATCCGTCGGGCTGATGAACCAGCAATCCGTTGGGGCAGATGGCCTGGTAGCCATGATGCTCCAGGGCAACCGGCTTGCGCGCGAGCCACGCGAGAAAAAGCGGGAAAAGTGCCGGGCCCGCGAGGTGAACCACGTCGGTCCGTTCCAGCAGACGCCAAAACGTGAGCGCGGTGGGACGTCTCACGACGGGAAATGAAAGCGACCGATCATCAAAATTTCCCGCGGGCGTGTTCGTAACCACGGTGAGATCGAACCGCGGACGATTGTCGACGGTGCGGAGCTCCGCCAGGCCCTGTGCCAAAGACAACACAATGGTCTCGACGCCGCCCACGTTGGGTGCGAAAGAATGCGAGTACAGGAGCAGCTTCATTCGGAGAGCTTGTGCGCGGAGCTGCGGGGGGAATCAGCGGCAGCGGTGGGGCGCGTCTCCGACGGCCACTTTGCTGTGCCGCATACGCGCAACGCCTCGCGCGATCGCGTCTACGGCCGCATCAATATTTTGACGCGGCGACCACGACTCCATACGGGCACGAGCCGCCACACCCATCTCCGAGAGCCGGCCTCGATTCTCGCGCCGCTTGTCGCAGAACCGCAGCCAGCGCATCGATATCGCCACACGGATAAACGAATCCGGTCCGTCCATGCTCGATCAGGTCGCGCGCGGCCCCCACATGGTCGCTCGCCGCGACCGGGCATCTGCACAGCATCGCTTCATTGACGACGACACCAAACGCGTCGTACATGGAAGGCAGGACCATCAAGTCGGCGCTTGTGTAGATCGCCGGTAACTGCGTCTGATTCGCGAATCCAAGAAACCTGACGCGACCGCCAACTCCCAGAGCATCGCCCTCGGCTTGCAGGCTCGATCGCAATGGCCCTTCGCCGGCGAAAACGAGCAGCCCCCGCTCCATCTTGGTCTTGGCAAACGCGCGCAACAAATCCGACGGTCGTTTCCACGGCTGTAACTTCGCGCAAAAAAGTATGACGGTGTCGTCAGGCGACGCGCCCCATGACGCACGTACGGCCGCGCGATCGACTCCAGCCGATTGTGCTAGCCACCAATCGTTGTCCACCACGTAAGGCGTGAGCGTAATACGATCGTCCGGAAGCCCCAAGGAGCGCATCAGGTCCCGCGTTCCCGACGACGGCACAATTACTTGGTCCGCGAGCCGGAACAACAGCGGCCAAGCCAAGCGCTTGACGTGCCGCTTCCACATTTTCCCATCGAGCGGGGACAATGTGACCGTATCCGTGCCGAACAGGAACGCTGTCCTCGAAAATTTCGCAGCAAAATAAGCGATCCAAAACGTCGCGCGCGTATAGCTTACGTAGCACAGCACCGCATCGAAATGTCCATCGCGGATGAGCTTCCACAATCCCCAATTGTAGAGGCCAAAAAAATTCTCGGCGCCTGATCCACGATTCGGCACATGTACCCAGGGATAGCCATCCAGCAAGGGCACGTCCCATTTCACGGTCGCGCCGAATTCCGGATCGTGGGCCGCCTCGGCTCCCCGCAAAGTGCAGAAGGCCACCTGAAGATCGAGATCCTCACGGGCGGCCATCTGCCGGAGAATCGGTACCTGATATTGAACGGGATGCGTTCCGAGGGCGAGAACGCGGAAACGACGCTTAGGCATGCCACGACTCCACGTCACGACTCGCATCAAGGAGCGACGGCGAGGTTGCGGCGGCGATTTTCTTCGAGTGCAATAGATGCCTCAGAGCGCAGTATACCCCCGTTTCGCAGCGCAATCGGCTGTGCTAAACTCTGTATGTTCCGCAGGGTAGGCGATTTACCGTACGTCTCCGCATCGTGAATTGCGCGCACCCGGAGCGCGAGAGATTGCGCCGGGCCGCCGGAAATTTCACTAAACTTGATCGCACGGGGGCCGCCTGCGCGGTGGCTGACTCTTGCGGTCGCGAAATTAAAAAGAGGACGTCTCATGTCTGGGCATTCAAAATGGGCCACGATTAAGCACAAGAAGGCGGCGACCGACGCCAAGCGCGGCCGCGTCTTCACTCGCGTGATTCGCGAAATCACCATCGCTGCGCGCATTGGCGGCGGCGATCCCAACTCCAACCCTCGCTTGCGCACCGCCATTCTCGCGGGCAAGAACGAAAACATGCCGAATGAGAATATCGAACGTGCGATCCTCCGCGGGACTGGGCAGCTTGAGGGCGAACAATTCGAAGAGGCAACGTTCGAAGGCTACGGGCCTGGCGGCGTAGGCATGCTGATTCAGGTCGTTACTACGAACCGCAATCGCATCGTTGGCGAATTCCGCCACCTGATGAGCAAGAACGGCGGGAACATGGCGGAAGCTGGCGCGGTGGGATGGATGTTTCATCGGAAAGGCGAAATTACCGTGCCGAAAGAAGCGGCCAGCGAAGACAAGATGATGGACATCGTGCTCGAAGCCGGCGCCGACGATTTGAAGGACGATGGGTCGGCCTGGTACGTGGTTAGTCCGCCTGAGGCGCTGGAGAAAGTGAAAGACGCGCTGGTCAAGGCGGGGATCACGCCCACGTCGGCAGAGGTTGGGATGGTGCCGCAAAATTACGTGAAGCTTACGGGTGCACAGGCCACACAGATGGTGCGGCTGGTGGAGGCGCTGGAAGAACACGACGACGTGCAGCACGTCTACGCCAATTTCGATATCGACGAGTCTGAAATTCAGGCCGCCGTCGGCGCGAACTGAACCGCAATCTGAATCCTTTCCGCCGGCCACCTCTTTGCGAGGTGGCCGTTTCTATTTGTGGGTTGTCATTTGCAGACGAGTCCGCGGACAAACCTCTGGCAGCCTCCGGGCGAACGCCGTAGACTGTGATGCGATGATTGGAACCCACGACGCGAATCCTTGCATTCGAGTGCTCGGTGTTGATCCCGCCGTGGCCGGACCGACTGGCTATGGCATCGTCGAGAGCGATGGACGTCGGTGCAAGATGCTGCACTACGGTGCTTTTCGGGTCGCGACGAAGCGTCAAAGGGAATTCTCCGGCGCTGCGCTTCAGGATGTTCACGAGCTACTTTGCCGCCTGATCGGAGAATTCTCACCGAGTGTCATGGCCGTGGAATCGGTTTTCACCGCCCTCAACATGAGAACCGCGCTGCGCCTGGCCGAGGTCCGGGGAGTCGTGCTCTTGGCCGCCGCGCAGCATGGCGTTGCGGTTCACAGCTATTCGCCTCGCGAAGTGAAGGCGAGCGTTGCCGGCTATGGTCACGCGGACAAGCGGCAGATGCAACTCATGGTGCGCGCACTGCTGTCCATGACTCAGACACCGGAACCGGCCGACGCCGCCGACGCGCTGGCGGTTGCGCTATGCCACATCCAGTCCGAACAAGCACGAGTCCGATTTGGTCTTCCGGATCCCAAAGTGCTGGTAAAATCTCGGTCACTTCGCGGCGGATCCCGCGCCGCAGGTGGCCATGAAACGCCGGTGAGCGTCGCAGGCATCTAACAAGCCGATGAAAGTTTCCTTTCGGAAATCTATAGCCCTCTGGTCTGCCGTGTTTCTGTGTCTTGGGCTATCGCTCTTGGCTGGCGCTGCCGAACCCGCACTGCACGCGGCCGGGCGGGCCGAGTTCGGCTCGTTGCCGGCGGCTTCTGGCGCCAAGCTCACTTTCCGCCGCGTCTTCAAATCCAGCACGCCCGAGTTCATTGAGATCACTGTTCGCGAAGACTCCGACGAATCCACCTACGAGATCCGCCAGCTGGATGAAGACCCAGAGAAATTGCCGTTTGAGGTAAGTGCGCCCCTGCGTGGGAAAATGTTCGAGCTTGCCGGACAGTTGAACCGATTTCAGGGGCAGGATCTCGACGTACATCGCAAAATCGCCAACCTTGGTGAGAAGACGTTTCGCTGGGAAAAGGGCTCCGAAGTTCACGAAGCGGTTTTCAACTACACGCTGAACACGGCAGCAGCGCAGCTGCTCCAAATCTTCGAAGGTCTGGCGCGGCAGCAGGAGCTGCTGATGCTGCTCGAGCGGCGCATGAAATACGATCGCCTGGGAATCAACGACGCGCTGCTGCAATTCGAATCGGATTTGAATCGCAAATTGCTGCCCGAGCCGCAGCGTGCCTTGCCGGCGCTTGATCAGATCGCCAGCGATACCCGGTTTGTGGACATTGCGCGGCAGCGCGCTCGAGCCGTCGCTGAACGCATCCGACACTCCAACAGCTAGAATCGCATCACAGCCTTGGTTCTCTGCGCCCTGATCGGAATCGTCTTCGGCGCTTGTCCCGCATGGAAAGCGACACGCTTCGGTCGAGGCCCTCCGGTACGAATAACGACGCTTGTCAGTTCACTACGCGCCTGCGTAGACTCGCGTGCTGATGGCACACGACGTTCAGGCGCAGGGTGGCGACAAATTTCCTCCGACGCGATGGTCTGTCGTTGAGGCTGCGCGCAGTGGCGATCCCGGCGAGCGCGACCGCGCGCTTGAGTCGCTATTCGCTGCGTATTGGAAGCCGGTCTACAAATACGTCCGTCTGCGCTGGAACCGGCCGGCCGAAGATGCCCAGGATCTGACGCAGGGATTTTTCGTGGAGCTCCTGGGACGCGAATTGTTGCTCCGTTACGTTCCGGGAAAGGGCCGCTTGCGCACATACTTGCGCGTGTGCGTCGATAGCTTCGTCATGAATGAAGACAAAGCCGAGCATCGACAAAAGCGTGGCGGCAACATGATTCACGTTGCGCTGGATTTCGACGCCGCGGAGGGAGAGCTAAACGCAGGGGCGATGGATCCGGCTTTGATCCCGTCTCCGGTGTCGCTGGATGAATTTTTCGAGAAGGAATGGATTCGTAGCCTTTTTTCGATGGCCGTCGAGGATTTGCGAAAGCTGTGCGATACGCGCGGCCGGTTGACGACCTTTCAGATGTTTGAGGAATACGACCTGGACAGCGTGGAAGATATTTCCTACGAGAAGCTCGCTGAAAAATATGGACTCCCGGTAACGGACGTGACCAACGGTCTGGCGTGGGCGCGACGCGAATTTCGCAGAATTGCTCTGGACCGCCTCCGTGAAATATGTGGAAGCTACGATGAATTCGAGCGCGAGGTCGTCACCGTTTTTGGCAAGCGCGCTTAATGAGAAATGCGCGATGAAGTATTTGTCTGATAAAGCGATCGAACGACTCCGCGACAGTCCGGACGTCCCGAGTCTTGAGGGTACGCGGTACGTGCTGCTGAACCGCGTGGCGCGCGGCGGTATGGGCGTTGTGTACGCCGCGCAAGATGACATGCTGGGGCGCCGCGTCGCCTTGAAGGTGCTGGATACTCCGGAGCGAAGCGGCGGGCTCGCGCGGCGGTTGATCCGCGAAGCCCAAGTGCTTGCAAGGCTCGAGCATCCGGGGATCGTTCCGGTGCACGACGTTGGCACACTACAAGACGGCCGCGTCTTTTACACCATGAAATTGGTCGAGGGGCAGCGCCTGGATAAACATATTCAAGCGGTGCCCTCGATTCCGGATCGTCTTCGGCTGTTCCTGCGCATCTGCGATGCCGTGGCCTTCGCGCACGCGCGCGGCGTGCTGCACCGCGACCTGAAGCCTGCGAATGTTATGGTTGGACCGTTTGGCGAGGTCCTGGTGTTGGATTGGGGCTTAGCCAAAATCTTGCGCGAGCCTGCCCACACCAATAGTGAGCGGGACTCCGAAGACGCGTTCGCCAAGGATATTGCGACGTCAACGCCAGCAAGTGGAGCGGATTCGAAGGAGCATTCCGCGGTCACCGGGCGCGGATCCGTCATGGGCACTCCCGGATACATGTCCCCGGAACAGGCGCGAGGCGATAACGACCGTTTGGATGAACGCAGCGACATTTTCTCGCTCGGGGCCATGCTCCGCTTCCTCCTCGCCGAGGTTTCGCCGCCGCCGCCCAAACCGGCACTTGCGATCGACAAATCCTTGGAAGCAATTTGCGCGAAGGCACTCGCCGTTCTTCCTGAAAATCGCTACTTTGCGGTTACCGACCTCGCTGCGGACGTATCGCGCTACTTGGACGGCCTCCCGGTGAGCGCTCGTAAAGAAACGCTTCTGGACAAAACCGGTCGCTTTTACCGCCGCCACAACGTAGCCATCCTGTTGATAGCGGCCTACTTGCTGGTGCGCCTCGGGCTTCTGCTGGTTTCTCGCCGCTGGCCTTAAAGGAATTTCCTCACATGTTGTATAGAACCTCAGGCGGAGAGAGAATCTCCAGCCACGGAGGGAATGATGAACAAGGTCCTGCTCGGCATTCTGCTTGGGGCCATTTTGGGAGCCATCGACGGAGCGACGGCGTGGTTTACGCCAGCGGTGCGTGCTGGAATCGGGGGCATCATCATCGGCTCGACGGTGAAAGGCATTATCGCCGGAGTGGCGATCGGTTTTTTCGCGCGTAAGGTCCATTCTTTGCTGCTGGGTATCTTGTTCGGGCTGGCGGTAGGCTTTGTGCTCGCCTTCATCATCGCGCAACTGCAGCACGGGTACTATCTTCAGATCATTCTGCCCGGCAGCCTGGTCGGCGTGATCGTGGGATACGCGACGCAGCGCTATGGCGCGGAGAGAACGACTGCAACGGCTACCCGATGAATGAAGCCTGTTGAATGGGCGACACGACTCAGCGTTGCGTAGGGTGGGGCGTAATTATCCGTGGGACGGGGCTGAGAATTCGCCACGAAAGACTCTTCAACCATTGCCCTGTCGATGTACTCAGCTCACTATCTCACTATGTAGGCGCTGGGCTTTAGCCCGGCGATTCATAGAGCCCCTTTGGGTTCAATTCTCACTACTCGGGAGCCGAGATTTACTTTGCTGCGCGGGCCGCGTCAGGGAGCTTTCCAGCGGCTTCCACGACTTGTTCGGCTAGATAATTCCTGACGCGGGCTTCATCGCGGGCGATTGCCAGATAGGCTGACCGGAGCAACTGCTCTTTGCGGTTTCGCAAGGTGTCACGGATGGTCTGTTGCACTTGGGGATCCGCAATGTTCCGCTGGCCGGGGGACTCGCGGGTCACGAGCTTCAGAATGCGATAGCCGTCTTTGAGTCCCAGGGGCGGGCTGACCTGTCCGGGCTTCATGCCCATCACCATTTTTTTCAGCATGGGATCGGATTGGTTCAGTGCGGACTCCGGCACATATCCTAGATCTCCACCGGTCGCCGCCGAATTCATGTCTTCGGAATAGTCCATCGCCAATTGCGCGAAATCCGCGCCGCTGTTGAGGCGGTCCATCAACATCTTCACTTTGCGCTGCGCTTCCGCTTCATTGGTCGCGTCGTCGTTCTTGCGATTACGGATCTGGGGCTCTTTGCGGGGTGTCACCACGATCTGGGCGATGCGATACTGGGGTTCCGCGACATTGAACTGCGCTTTGTTGGCGTTGTAAAACTCGGTTACGTCCTGATCGGTGATGGAAATTTTGGCGACCACTTCGCGGTTCAGAAGCTTGGTGATCGACAGTTGGCGGCGCAAATCGCTCTTCAAGTCGCTGACGGAGACATTGCGCTCTCTTAGCTGGCGCTGGAACTCATCTTCGGTATAGGGGCTTTTCAGCTCGGTAAATTTATCTTCGACTTCGCCGTCGCTGGCTTCCAGGTTCAGCTTCTTGGCGCGCTCCAGCAGAATCTCGTTGTTGATCAACTCGTCCAGTACGTTGAGCTTCAGCGATAGGGCTTCCTCCTGTGAGGGTTCCTGTCCTTCCGGGTTCACGCGGGTACGGTAGTACTTGTCTACATCCGCGCGCTTAATCTCCTTGCCATTCACCACCGCCCAAACGTCGGGCGAGTGCTGCACTTCCTGCTTGCAGCCGGACGCGCCCAGGAACATCACGCCCGCGAGCGCCAACAATACCGCGGCGCGGCGCAGTCCCGTGGTGCGCATTTTGGAAAGGATTAAAACCAAGGCCAGAAACTCAGGCAGCTTTCTTTACGCGGCCGTTGCGAATACAGGCCGTGCAGACACGGAGATGCTTCGTCGCCGATCCCACCACCGCGCGAACCCGCCTGAGGTTGGGATTCCACCGCCGCCGCCGCGTGTTATTTGCGTGGCTGATGACATTTCCGAATGCCGGGCCCTTACCGCACAACTCACACTTCGCCATCGTTCGTCCTACTTTGCTGTAAAATTGTTCAGGTACAGAACGTCTAAGTGTAACAGACCCGGGCCCAACAATGTAATGCCCGCTTGCGTGCGGGTGCCACGTTGGCTCGAGCCACTTGCCGCGCGCGAAAGTAGCCAGGATTCTAGCTTCAGCTCAGCCCGGAGTCTCCTGTGCAACTTTCGCGGTCATGGCGAGGGCTGCGACATAGAACGGCTTCAAGAACTCAGCCGCCATGGTCGCGCTCTTGGACGCTTGCTCACCCAATATCCCCTGCAAATGCCCGTCTTTCAAGAAGATGGTCTGTACCAGAATCGCCGCCGCCGTTTCGTGTCCTGTCTCCATTTTAGATATCTCCTTGATTCCATTGCATGACAAGTTTACCACCTAGCGAGGCAGGAAATTGTCCCTCCAGCAAGGGTCCAGCAATTCCGCCACTTCAAGACGATTCCACTTTCGAGTCCGTAAGCCGTTCGAATCGTTAGCGGGTTATTCGTCGAGCAAAATCAAGGAGCAGGCGGCGCGGACGCTCCAGCAAGATTTTTTTGCAAGGCGTCTCGAGTAAGTTCGTTCTCCCAGCGGGCGACGACAATCGTTGCGACGCCGTTACCGATCATATTTACGAGCGCTCGAAACATGCTCATGAACCGGTCAATCCCCAGGATTAGCGCCATGCCGGCGACGGGGATGGTAGGAATTACCGTCAGCGTGGCAACCAGTGCTATGAACGATGCCCCTTGGACGCCGCTTGCGCCTTTCGATGTGAGGGTGGCGACCGCAAAGATGGTGAGTTGCTGGCCGAGCGTTAGATGCGTATTGGTTGCTTGGGCGACGAAGAGTGCGGCTAGAGTCATGTACATGCTGGTGCCGTCGGTGTTGAAGGTGTAGCCGGTCGGAACGACCAGGCCGACGAGCGCTTTTGAGCAGCCCAGCTTCTCGAGTTTTTCCATCAAGGTGGGGATGGCGGGTTCCGAAGAGCTGATCGCCAGCACGAGCAGAACTTCCTCTTTGATGTAGACGAGAAACTTGATGATGCTGAAGCCGGCGAACTGCGCGACGATGCCGAGAATCACTAAAACGAAGAGCGCGGAGGTGAGATAGAACGTGCCAATCAGTTTGGCGAGCGGGCCGAGCGATGCGACACCATACTTGCCGACGGTAAACGCCATGGCTCCGAAAGCGCCGATCGGCGCGAGGCGCATGAGTATGTTTACAACGGCAAAAACAGCTCGCGTGAGTGAATCGAGCAGCGTGACCAACGGCTTGCCACGGTCGGCGAGAGCGGAAAGTGCCAGTCCGAATAGAATTGCGATAAACACTAACTGCAAAATGTCGCCCTTCGCGAATGCGTCTACGACCGTGGTGGGAATGATGTGCAGCAGGAAGTCTGTGACGCTCTGCGCCTTGGCCTGCCCAGCGTAATCGGCGACGGCCTTGGCATCCAGATCGGCGGAGCTGACATTGAACCCCGAGCCCGGCTGAACGACGTTGCCAACAACCAAGCCGATGAGCAGCGCGAGCGTGGAGACAACCTCGAAGTAAAGCAATGCCTTGCCGCCCACGCGGCCAACCTTTTTCAAGTCCTGCATACTGGCGATGCCAGAGACCACGGTGCAGAAAATGATTAAGGAAATGACCATCGTGATGAGCCGAATGAAACCATCTCCAAGTGGCTTCATGGCGATAGCTCTAGCGGGGCTCAGATAGCCGAACCCCACGGCGAGACCAATGGCAATGAGGACCTGCACCCAGAGATTTGCATAGAACGGCTTCTTGCGTGTGGATGCGGCAGAGGGCATTAGAGAGGCAGCAACTCCAGGGGTTTGCGAATCGCATCGACCAGATCGTTTAGGAACGCGGCGGCACGCGCACCGTCGATGAGGCGATGATCGCTGGAGAGGCTCAGTGTCATAACCGGGCGAACGGTGGGGTTTCCGTCCACGGCAACCACGCGATCGGAGACGGCTCCGACGGCGAGGACGGCAGACTGTGGCGGGGTAATGATGGCCGTAAAGGCATCGACCTTGTACATGCCGAGATTGCTGACCGTAAATGTGCCGCCGGAGAGATCGCCGGGAAGGAGGCGATTGACGCGGGCGCGTTCGGTCATGGCGGCGCGCTGGGTGGCGATCTCTGCGAGCGTCGCTTTGTTGGCATTCTGAATCACGGGAGCGACGACACCATCGCCGACGGCGATCGCCAGGCTGATATTGATACTCGAATTCGGGCGCACAGTATCGTTCGCCCAGGAAGCATTCATCACCGGATGATGCTCGAGGACATGTGCGACCAGGCTGATCAGGCAGTCCGTAATCGTCGGCGAAACCGATTGTGACGACTGGCTTTGCGCTTTGATTATCTTTTGTGAATCGAGCAGAGCGCCGGCGTCGGCGTCGCGAATCACAAAGAAGTGAGGCACAGTCGTCCAGCTTTTGGTGGTGCGTTCGGCCATGAGGCGCGCAATCGTGCTGAGAGCACCTAAGGCCGGCGAAGTTGGAGCGGCTTGAGGAGCGGCGCTGGAGGATTCCTTTGCTGCGAGAACGTCCTCTGTTGTAATGACCCCGTCTGGTCCTGTGCCATGAAGTTGAGCGAGGTCGATGCCATGATCTTTGGCGAGGCGGCGAGCTTTAGGCGAAATATTGATGCTCGGCGCTGCGGGCGATGCAGCCGCGGAGGATGCTACAGCGGTTGTTTTCGCGGGCTCTTGCTTCGTGCGACCCGTCGGAGTCGCCGCAACAGATGAGGTAGGTGCCTTCTCGCCGGGAGCCACGATCCAGGCAATAGTTTCCCCGACTGGCACGACTGCGCCTTCGTGCGATTTGATGCCGGCGAGTATGCCGTCGGAAGGAGCTTCGATCTCCACGACAGCTTTGTCGGTTTCGATTTCGAGAAGGGGCTCGCCTTTCTTGACGACCTCGCCTTCTTTTTTACGCCATGCCAGGAGTTTTCCGGTTTCCTGCGCCATTTCCAGGGCAGGCATTACGACACTGATCGCCATAGATTTTTGTAATGGGCTTGGGGAATGGTGCTAGTCCGTCGCCGCGACTCCTTCGATTTTTGCGCTGGCTTCGACCATCTCGACGACTCGCTGACTCGGAGTTGCTTCGTTTTCCCGAACCGTCGGGAGCGGGCCCTCGACAGTGACATAGTGCGCCCCGGCGACCATCAGCTTTTCAGCCGGAAAGCGGGTGATGACTTCGTGACCTGTTTGGGTCACGACGATTTCTTCCTCGATGCGCGCCGCGCTCCACCCATCCGTTGAAGGCCAGAAGGTTTCGAGGGCGAAGACCATTCCCGGTTTAATTTCGTGCGAATGATCGAGCGAAACCATACGGCTGATGACGGGTTTCTCCCAAATCGCGAGCCCGATGCCGTGGCCGAATTGCAGCGCGAAGGCGGCTTCTTCGTCGGGGAATCCGAATTCCTGCGCTTTCGGCCAAACGGATGCGATCTCCGCCGTCGTTCGCCCAGGTTGCACCAGTGATATCGCTGCGTCGAGATATTCGCGGCAGCGCTTGTATGCATCGATCATGGCATGGGACGCGTAACTAATGGTGAAGCAGCGGTAGTAACAAGTGCGATAGCCCATGTAGGAATGGAGGATGTCGTAGTAAACGGGATCGCCGGGGCGCAGCACGCGATCGGAAAAAACGTGAGGATGAGGATTGCAACGCTCGCCGGAGATGGCATTTACAGCTTCGACGTATTCGGACCCGAGGTCATAGAGGACCTTACTCGCGAGTCCGACGGCCTGGTTTTCGCTCATGCCCGGCTTCATGGCACGGTAGAGTTCGTCGTAGGCGGCATCCACCATCATGGCGGAGTGATTGAGGAGAGAAATTTCGTCCTGCGTTTTAATTACGCGCGCATCGGACATCAACTGTTGCCCGTCCACGATCTTGATGCCTTCTTTCTGCAGCGCGAAGAGAATCGGGGGTTCGACGACATCAATTCCGAGCGGCTCGTTCAGCAGCCCGCGTTTTTCGAGCTCAACCTTGATTTTTTTCGCCACGTTTTCCGCACGTCCCATTTCCGGGGACATCGCGCCACGTAGAAGGGGAATACCGGGACGCGAGCGCTCGCCAAGCCACGGGCAATGCAACTGATGGTGCCGCGCGGCCGAGCCAAAATCCCACAAGATGGGTTCGTCGTTTTGTGGCAATAGCGCGAAGCGGCTGATTTTGTCCTGCGCCCATGTACCGATATGGGTCGCGGTTAGATAGCGGACGTTGTTCATATCGAAGCAAAGGAGCGCGCCCATTTCAGACTTCGCAAGCAGCGCTTTGGCGCGAGCGAGCCGCTCGCGGCGCAAGCGGTCGAAATCAATGCGATCTTCCCAGTCCACCGCCATCGTTCCGTAGGTTTTCAGTGCCATGAGAGTCTCCTCCCTCCGGTTGGTTTACTTTCCGCAGAGTGCCCGAGCGGCTTCAAAAACAGTTTGTTCGGTGGGGACGGTCACATCTTCCAGCGGAGGGGAAAACGGAATCGGGACGTGCATAGCGCCCATTCTTTTCACCGGAGCTTCAAGATTGTAAAAAGCCCCTTCAACGATAACAGAAGCGATTTCCCCGGTAACTCCGTATCGGCCGTAACCTTCATCAATCACGATGGCGCGCGAGGTCTTCTTCGCGGATTCCACGAGGGCCTTCTCGTCGAGGGGCCATGTCGTGCGCGGGTCAATGACTTCGGCGCTGATGCCCACCTCTTCGAGAAGTGCCGCAGCTCCCAGTGCGACCTGCACCATGCTGCTGGTGCCCACCAGAGTGATATCGGTGCCCACGCGTTTCACGTCCGCCTTACCGAATGGAATCGTGTATTCCTCCTCCGGAACGGGCCCTTTCAACTTGTACATCATTTTGTCTTCGAAGAAGACCACTGGGTTTTCGTCGCGAATCGCGGTCTTCAGAAGCCCCTTCGCATCGTACGGAGTAGAAGGCATGACTACTTTCAGGCCAGGCACGTGACTGAGCCAGGCGTGCAGCGATTGCGAATGCTGGGCGGCGGAACGCCGGGTGGCGCCCAGCGTGGTCCGAAGCACCATGGGCACCTTCCATTTTCCGCCGGACATGTAGTGAATCTTGGCAGCCTGATTCACCATCTGGTCCATCGTGAGCGTCAGGAAGTCGCCAAACATGATGTCGATCACTGGGCGCATACCGGTCATCGCGGCGCCCACACCAATGCCGGTGAATCCGGCTTCGGAAATGGGCGTGTCGATTACGCGATCCGTGCCGAATTCCTCGACTAGGCCCGAAAGCACTTTAAATGGTGTGCCAGCCTCGGCCACATCTTCGCCGAGAATGCAGACGCGCGATTCGCGGCGCATCTCTTCCGCGAGCGCCTCGCGCACGGCTTGCGCAAATGTCAGTTCTCGAACTTGTGTTTCAGTTTGAGGCATAAACGTCTTGCTCCGCTTCTTCGGGGCTCGGGTACGGCGCGCTTACGGCGAACTCGACGGCAGAAAGCATTTCGGCGCGCACTTCTTTTTCGATCGCCTGTAGCGCATCCGCATCCACGAGTTTCTGACCGATGAGCCAGTCACGCAGGATCGCGATAGGATCCCGCTGGGACTTCCACTCCTGCTCCTCTTTCCTGGAGCGGTAGTATTCGCGGCTGATATCACCAACGTGATGGCCGGTGTAGCGGTAGGTATTGCACAAAAGAAGCGCCGGTCCTTCGCCGCGACGCGCCCGAGCGACGAGGCGCGAGGCCACCTCGTAAACGGCACGAACGTTCTGGCCATCGACGGCTTCGGCATCGACACCGAACGCGGTGCCGCGCGCGAGAATATCCCCCGCCGTGGTTTCCGAAAAGTGCGTGTACTCGGTGTAAAGATTGTTCTCGCAAACGTAAATGACCGGGAGCTTCCATAACGCCGCGAGATTCATGACTTCGTACAGAAGTCCCTGACCAAGAGCACCTTCTCCGAAAAAACAAACAGAAACCTGTCCGGTTTTGAGGTGCTTCGCGGAAAACGCCGCTCCCGTGGCGATCCCAGTGCTCCCCGCAACGATCGCGTTGGCTCCGAGATTTCCAGTTGTCGGGTCGGCGATGTGCATGGAGCCGCCTTTGCCTTTGCAATAGCCGGCTCTCTTGCCGAGAAGTTCGGCGAACATGCGATCGGGGGAAGCGCCCTTCGCGACACAGTGCCCGTGGCCCCGATGCGTGCTGGTGATGTAGTCGTCCGGGCGAAGCGCCTCGCAGATTCCCACGGCGACAGCTTCCTCGCCGACATAAAGGTGTGCGAGACCCGGCATCAAGGCACGCGTGTACAGCTCATTCACTTGTTCCTCAAACAAGCGAATCATCTGCATGCGGCGATACATGCGCAGGAATTTCTCCAGTGCGACGGTCGGCTCAAAGTCGGGTGACTTGGCTATCGTCTTCATCGCTTCACTCCGCTCATGCTCGCCAGAACGTCAAAGACCACAGCGAAATCCTCTTCGACGAGTCCCATTGCACGTGCCGCCGTCAGAAATTCGTTGGTGATCGCCGTGGTAGGCATCGGCACGTCGAGAGAACGCCCAAGATCCAACGCCAACAGCATGTCTTTTTGCATCATGTTTACGTTGAACCAGGCTTCCGCAGGGAGTTTGAGCACAAAGGGCCCGCGATACTTCACCATAGGCGACGCGATGGCGCTGTTGGTGAGAACCTCCACCGCCACTTCTCGGGAAATACCGCTCTTTTCCGCGAGCAAAATTCCTTCCGAGAAAGCCAGCATCTGAACGGCAAGGCTCAGGTTTGCTGCAATCTTCATCACGAGCGCCAGCCCGCTGTCGCCGACATACGTGACTTTCGGACCAATGTCGTGCAAGAGCGCGCTAATGCGGTCGAAGGTGTCTTTACGGCCCCCCACCATAACGGAGAGCTTTCCCTCTTGAAGCGTGATGACACTTCCAGAAACGGGAGCGTCAACCATGTCGGCGCCCTTTGCGCGGACCTTTGCAACCACGGATCGGCTGAACGCCGGGCTTACCGTGCTCATATCGATGAGCACCTTGCCCGGCGCCATCCCGGCAAGAATGCCGTCGGGTCCTTCGACGATCGATTCCAGTGCAGCCGAATTCGTAACCATCGAAAACGTAAAATCCGCCGCCGCTGCAACGTCTCTTGGGGTCCCGGCCAATTTCATGCCCTTTTCAACGAGGCGCGCGGCCTTTGCGCGTGTGCGGTTGTAGCCGGTGACGATGTGTCCTTTTTCGAGCAGCCGCAGCACCATCTCGCTGCCCATGACTCCAAGCCCGACAAATCCGAGGCTAGCCATCTGCGTCCTTTTCTCCGTCCAACAAGCAGTCAATTAAGGCAAAACGCTTAGCGCCTTACGTTTCGCGCGAATCTTCTCGTACCTGGCGAAGGTGGGCACGCATCGCATCGCGTGCTCCTTGCGGATCGCGATGTTCGACGGCCTCTAAAATCCGTTTGTGGTGATATTGGCCGCGCTCCGGACCGCCTTCGGTGTAATACGTGCGCATCCGCTGTTCGCGAAGCAGACCCACGATCGAGTCGATTAATGAGAGAATCAGTGGATTGCCGGCGGCTTCCGCGAGAGCCAGATGGAAATCCAGATCGCCCTCAATGAATCCCTCCGGATCCATGCGGGTCGCGTCCATTACACCGATGGACTCGCGCATCGCAGCGAGCATTTCTTCGTCCGCACGTTGAGCCGCAAGGGCCGCGATTTCGGGCTCCAGGATTTCTCGGACTTCCGCGAGATGCACCGTGCCTTCCGATGGGCCGCTGCGCATCATGCGATCCAGGGTGAGACGCATCGAATGAGCAGTCCCGCTGGTGATGAAGGTTCCGCGCCCCGCGTAAGCTTCCACCAGTCCCTTTTCGCGAAGCGTTTTCACGGCCTCGCGAACCGCGGTGCGACTCACGCCAAATTGGTGAGCGAGCTCCCGTTCGGCAGGCAGCTGGTCGCCTTCCTTCAATTCGCCCTTGTGGATAGAGTCTTCTATCTGCTGGACAATCTGCTCGTACAACCTCGAAGTTTGGACTATTTTGTACATGACTGGCTCCCAGTTGCCGGTGCCGCCGGACGTTGGCCAACCAAGCCGAAGTCCAAAGGAATGATTGTCGGTACAGTGGTCTGACCACCATATAGCATGCCGGGATCCCCTTGCAATCTTCCGCTCACTTTACCCACACCGTCTTCACGTTGGTGAATTCTCGAATCCCGTAAGTGCTCAGTTCTCGACCGTAACCCGATCGCTTCACTCCCCCAAACGGCACGCGCGGATCCGAAGCCACCATCTGATTGATGAAAACCATTCCGGCTTCCAGTTCGTTTACGAAGCGCTCCTGCTCCTTGGCGTCATTTGTCCATGCGGAAGCGCCTAATCCGAAACGCGTATCGTTCGCCAAGTGAATCGCTTCGTCAATGTCTTTGACACGGAAAATCGACGCCACCGGGCCGAACAACTCCTCAGCGTAGGCCGGTGAACCCTTCGGGATGTCTGTCAAAACGGTCGGCAGGTAGAAGAAGCCGCCACCTTCCGCGGGCTTGCTGCCGCCTGTGAGTACCCGAGCACCTGCGGAAATGCTCTTCTCGACATCGGCATGGAGCGAGGTGACTGCAGCCGCGGTTGCGAGAGGACCCACGTCTGTCTTTTCATCAAACGGATCACCCAGCTTCAGTGCTTGCATTTGCGTGACGAAGTCCCGTTCGAACACATCGGCAATCTCTTCGCCCACAATAAAACGCTTCGCCGCGATGCAAGACTGGCCGTTATTTAGGGTACGGGCCTTCACAGCGGTCTGAATTGCCTCAGTCAGACTTGCGCTTGGCATCACGATGAAGGGATCGCTCCCGCCGAGCTCAAGAACTACTTTCTTAACCCGTTTGGCTGCCCCGGTGCCCACCTTGATTCCGGCGTCCTCGCTGCCTGTCAGCGTTGCCGCAGCGATGCGAGGATCGTCCAGGATCTTGTCAACTTTATCGGAACCGATGAGCAGTGTTTGGAAAGCTCCCTCAGGGAAGCCGGCCCGCAGTAGAATTTCTTCGATCTTAAGCGCGCATTGGGGGACATTTGAGGCGTGCTTCAGCAAACCAACGTTTCCGGCCATTAGCCCTGGCGCGATAAACCGGAAGACCTGCCAGAATGGATAGTTCCACGGCATGACCACGAGAACAGTGCCGAGCGGTTGGTAGCGCACAAAACTCCGCGTAGCCGTGGTTTGGATGACTTCATCGGCGAGAAATCGCTCCGCATTCTCCGCATAATACCGACACGCCCAAGCGCACTTCACAGCCTCATCGACCGCCGAACGGAGGGTCTTACCCATCTCCGTAGTCATCAATTGGGCAAGCTCTCTTTTTTCTATCTCGAGAATTTCCGCAGCCTTCAGCATCATGGTTGCGCGTTCCGCAAACGACAGGCGACTGAACTCCGGAAAAAGCTTCGCGGCACGCGAAATTTTGCGCTCAATCTCCTGGCTGGAGAGCGGCTCGAATGTCTTCAGCGTCTTTCCGGTCGCAGGGTTTATCGTCGCGATGGCCATCAATTACTTCCTTCCAGGGGACTCGACCCGGTGCTGTACTCACTGGACCAACCCGAACGCTACTAGATTCGCCCCGCGAGGTTGCAGACGACTTGTGGGGAGAGAATTGGTCGGACAGGTATACCACAATCCGGATGATTCATCCAAAATATTTCTTGACAGTATTAAATATACGGTGGTATTACCATCCGACCATCGACTTTCCGTCTGGAGATTCAAGCAGCCAAGAGGGGTGGCCTGAATGCGTCTTCTATTGTTCAAAACGCCCGGTCCGTGCCTAGCTTTTACCGCCGCGCTACTCGCCGTCATCCTGTTCGGCGCCGGAGCGACACACTCCCAATCGGCTACCGGCCGGATTCTGGGTAGCGTCCATGACCAGCAAGACTCCGCCATCGCCGGCGCGAGAGTCACCGTTACCGATACTTTGCGCAACATAAGTCACGCCACCGTCACCGATGACGCTGGGGACTATGTGGTCGCCGACTTAACACCCAGCACCTACAAAATCTTCGTCGAGGCTCAGGGGTTCAACGGTTTTCAAGCTCCGGGAATCACGGTCGAAGTGGGCAAAGACATACGCGTCGATGCCACACTAAAAGCTGGCGACTCCAACATCATCGTTACGATTACGGCAGAGATCCCTCTGCTCGATAGTACCAGCTCATCACTCGGTGGAACCCTCAGCAACAAGGAAATTAACGAACTTCCCTTGAATGGCCGGAACTACGAAAATCTTCTCCAGTTGCGCCCCGGCGTGGTGCGGTATCCGGGCGGTGGGTTTTCTACTACCAGCACCAACGGCTTGCGCGCGGAAGACAACGCTTACCTCATCGATGGCCTCTTCAATAGCGAGCCCTTCTCTGGACAGAGCATCATCAACGGAGCCGGAATCGCCGGCGATTCCGCGACGATCCTGCCGATCGATGCGATCCAGGAATTTAACGTAATCCAGAATCCTCCCGCGGAATACGGATGGAAACCCGGTACGATCGTCAACGTTGGGCTCAAATCGGGCGCCAACGCATTGCACGGCACAGCCTATGGATTCGGCCGCACGACTTCTCTCGACGCACGAAATTATTACGATCCCGTCGGCACCGAAAAATCTCCTCGCAATTTGAAGCAGTTTGGGGCCACCGGCGGCGGCGCGATCATTAAGGATAAGTTGTTTTACTTCGGGGCCTACGAAGGACAGCGATACACGGTGGGAAATGTCGGCCAAATTGCTACTCCAGCGACAGTTGGCCTGGCCGCCCCCTCCAGCGGCTCCGATTGTGTCTTCACCGGCCTCGCCGGCGGGGACTGCGCAAATAGCGCGATCAATGCCATCGCCGATGTTCATGCCGCATTCCTGGCCGGCGCCATTCCCAATGACGTGAGCGCCGCCAGTCTGACAATCGCTGGCTGCACTCTCGGCCCTCCAATTTCATGCAGCGGCTCGGGCATACCGCTGAACAACGGCACGAACCCAGCCGGAAACACCATCATCAATTACGGGCTACCCAACAGCGTCAGCGTCGACAACGCCGTGGGCAAAATCGATTACCAGATCAACGCCAAAAACACCTTGAGTGGTCTGTATTTCTTCGGGAATAACAACGGCACCGTGCAGGATGCGTCTCAGCTGCAAACGAAATGGCTCACGCAAATTCACACTCGCGCTCAAGTTGTCGGTTTGAACTGGGTTTGGACCCCGGCGCCCCTGTGGATCAACGAAGCGCGCTTCGGCTATAACCGCCTGTACCAGCCCACATTTCCCAATGACCACAATACTCCGGCTACCGCCTATGGGCTGGACACGGGCGTCACCAACCCTCTTTATGGTGGCCTGCCGCGCATCAACGTTCTGGGATTCTTCGGATTCCCGGTATCTGGAATTGGTGGATTTAATTGGCCCAAAGTTCAGGGGCCCGATGACCGCTATCAATTTGTGGATCACATCTCTCGCACGATTGGAAAACATGTCGTCAAGTTCGGCATCGAGGAGCATCGCGATAGTTTCAGTGGCGGCGCCTACGGTGGAACGCGCGGACGTTTCAAGTTCCTCGGCGGAAACGCCTTCACCTCCCCAGACGGCAGCATTGCTTCTTCTCCGATTGAGGATTTCTTCGCGGGCTCTCCCCTGAACGGCAGCCTTCTCACCGGTGACCCAACCCGCCACATTCACAACTGGGGAACGGCTCTCTTCGTTCAGGACGATTGGCGCATCACCAGCCATCTAACGCTCAATCTCGGCTTACGCTACGAACTCAATACGGTCATCAAGGATTCGAACGATCAGCTCGCGAATTTCAGCCCGACCGCCGGGCTCCTCCAAGTGGGCAAGGGCATCAGCGGCCCCTATAACCTCGACCCCTACAACCTCGCTCCGCGTGCAGGCTTCGCGTGGGATATCGCCGGGAACAATAAAACCGTTATCCGCGGCGGCGCTGGCATCATCTATGAAACGGTCAATTGGGAGTCGTTCCTTGCCCTGAACAATACTCTTGGCCTCGGGACCATTCCGACCGGCGGCATTGGAGTAACCCCTGGTACCGGCAACATCGCCACAGGACAAATCACTTATCCCGGATCGGCATTGAACTGGGATAACGTTGGCGGCGGCACGGTCTTCCCAACCGGCACTATCGACTGCAGTCCGACGACCGGCAGTCCGTGCACGATCATGGGAATCACGCAGAACTTCAAGACCCCTTACGTCTATTTCTGGAACCTCGACGTGCAGCACGCATTCAATTCGAAGGTCACCTTGGAAACGGCCTACGTAGGCAACCATGGCTCGAAACTCGCTGGCATCCGCGACGTCAACCAAAACGTCCCGGCGCTCGATACCGCTGGAGACGAGCAGTCCGGTCGCCCCTTCAATGCCGCTTTTCCATTCCTCAGCTTCATCTACCAGATGGGGAATATTTACAAATCGAATTATAACGGCCTGCAGGTAACCCTCACCGGCAGGGACTACCACGGCTTTACGTTTCTCGCGGGATATACGTATTCTCACGCGCTTGACGACGTGGGAGCGAATTGGGATTTCGGCGCGGGTTCGGGCCTGCCCATGGATAGCTATCATCCGCAGCGCGAATACGCCAGCAGCGACTACGACATGCGGCATAGGTTTACGCTTTCCGCCACCTATGCGATACCTGGAGTGAAAGGCTACGCGCAGTTGCTCGAAGGATGGCAGCTCAACACCATCGTGAGCCTGTTTGGTGCGCAGCCGTGGGGCGTCATCGACACTGGAACCGATCTGAGCCAGACGGGGGAAGGCGTAGATCGCTGGGATTTCACAGGGAGTCCGTCGGACTTCAAAGCCACCAAGTCCACTGGCGTCCCGTGGATTCCCAATACAGATTTCGTTACCGACGCCGGCGGAAACGTCATCGGGGTCGCCCCGGGCTCACCGGCCGCAGCTGCGACGTGCATTACCGCGGCGGGCAGCCAGGCGGCGGCTAATCAACTCGCGAACTGGGGCTGTTACGCGGAAGGAAAGTCCGTAATGACTCCGCCCGCTCCAGGCACGTTCGGCACCATGGGTCGCAACACTTTCCGCGATTTCGGCTTCCGCAATGTGGACTTCTCTACCGTGAAGAATTTCCGCTTCGGTGAACGCGTCAACATGCAGTTCCGCGCGGAATTCTTCAATATCTTCAATCATCCGAACTTTGCCAATCCCTTCGGCGGTCAAAACGGTTGGGGGCACAACGATCCGTCGGTCCCCGGAGCGGGCGGTTTCGGCTGCTCGTGCGCGACCCCGGACGTAGCGGCTTCGAACCCGGTAATTGGCTCCGGCGGAAGCCGCGCCGTGCAACTCGGCTTGAAGTTTATTTTCTAAACGGTGCGCGCCCGCATTGAATAACGAAGCCGCGCGCTAGCCATTCCAGAACGCGCAGCTGCGGGAAGCGCCCGCAGAGCGATTCTCAGCGATCATCCATCAATAAAAGGGACAAAAGGGGACATGCTAAACATACAGACGGAACTCCAGCGTTTGTCGGTTGCTGTAGCTCTGCTCACTTCATTTTTCATTCCTAAGCCTGCGCTCGCGCAGGAGAGGGCGGAACGCACGATCGAAGAAATCAAAGTCGAAGCCGTCAAGCGCGCGCAGACCGGCATGTATCCGATGATCGGCCTCGATCCTTCCGATGTGGAGGAGGCGTTCACTTCCGTCAAGACGCGCGACAAGGATGAATGGGCCAGCGCGTTCATGCATGTCGCAGACCGCTACATGGCCGAAGGCAAGTCATTGGAGAAATCCGATCCTGCGAGGGCCAATGCCGACTTTATCCGGGCCTGGCGCGTCTATTCGTTTGGTCGCTGGCCGATTCCTTCCTCGCCGAAGAAGAAAGAATCCTACGCGAAAGCGATCGAAGCATTCTTGGCCCACGCAAAGTTTTGGGACCCGCCACTTGAGGTCGTGCGGATTCCCTTCGAAGGCTCCGAGATTATCGGCTACATGCGTCTTCCCAAGAACGCCCAAGGCCCCGTCCCAATGGTTATCGCGGTAAATGGTCTGGACAGCCGAAAAGAAGATTTGGCCGAGAGTTTTGGCGCCATCCTGCCATACGGCATCGGTTTCCTCGCAGTGGATGGACCGGGAACCGGGCAATGCCCGATCAAAGCAAGCCCGACGGCCGATCGCTTGCTCTCCAAAGTAATCGATTATCTACAAGCTCGCCCTGAAGTGGACAAGTCGCGAATCGCCTTTCACGGTGTGAGTTGGGGAGCTTATTGGGGCACCAAGATGTCCGTCGTGGAACATGACCGGCTGAAGGCCGTTAGCGTCCAGTCGCCTCCAACGGATCTCTTTTTCACAAGGAAGTTTCTAACGGAATCGCTGTTGGGCAATCGCGAGTATCTTTTCGATCAGGTCCCGGCGTTGATGGCGATTTTCGACAATGTGAACAGCGTAGACGACATCGCCGCCATATTCGAAAAAATGTCGCTCGCGAAACAAGGAATCCTCGGCAAGCCCACTACACCGATGCTGATTATTGCCGGCGTAAAGGACACGCAGGTGCCCATCTCTGATATTTACGAGCTCATGAACGCTGGCGACATTCCCAAGGAAGCGTGGATCAATCCCTCCGGCGGACATCTTGGCCGCCAGGTCAAAGTGTGGCCCGACCCCATCATTTTCAAACGCGTTCTCTTACCGTGGATCGCGCGCAATCTGGGCGTGCCGGCCCTCCCTGAACCCGACAAGAAATCAGGAGACTAGAGCTAACGGAGTGGCGCCGCCACCATCGTGGCTCGCCAATTCAGTTCGCCCGCGTTTCACCCGCGACCCGCAGGTTGGACACCCCCGCGGATCGCAGATGCGCCCGGATCGATTTCACGGGATCGGACCGGAAGGCGAAGCACACTTTCCGCCGGAGCCCGAGAACGTCTTGACGATCTCCTTGCGGTCATTTGTGCTCAACGAGGATACGAATTGTCCCGCAGGACCTGGGCATGCCGGTACAGCGCCGCTGGTGCCCTTAAAACGGATTTCGACAGTATCGTAGGGTCTGAGCTTGAATTGCTTTTGATTAGAGCTGTTGGGGATGCGCCTGGAATACCACTGTTGCGCTTTAATCGATCCGGCCGCTGCAGACTTGTAGTTATGTCCAGTATCCCATTTCGAATCATTATCGACAGCGATCACCAGGCCGGCCGGGACCTCGATTGAAGATGTTGGAATGCCTCTTGAGGGCACAAATACAGTTTGGAAATAGCGGCCCCAATCGAGCAACGCGTCTTGATTAAACGGAATGAAATGCACATCTGGCCGAACTTCGAGGACGACCTTACTCGATTTGCAAAGACTCCACCCACTTGGCCTATAGCAGGCGGCGGTTCCGTCGCGGTGGATTCGTAGAAGGCCGATCCCATTTTCGGATTGTGCATGCCCGATCTCTGAAACCAGGAGGCAACGAGACATGGTCTTCAGTCCAAAAGCCTTCTTGTAAATCACGGGAATCACGTGTATCATGGAGATCATGAAATCGCCCTCTCATACGGATTCATGTCATGCGGCTGTGCTAGGGCCAAAGCGTGTGCAGGTTCGCTCTGTCCGAAAGGCGATGCAAAAGGTAACGGCTTCGCTCTCGAAGCCCGGTTCGAGTTCTTCTCCAGCATATGCGGTGATGCTCTACGCCACGAGCCGTGCGCACAGTCCCAACGTGCTTTCGGCCACAAGAACTTTCTTCTCGGCCTACAAGCGGGCTGTTGCAGCCATTTCTCGGTATTCGGAGGTCGTCCAGACCGATCCCGAAAGCGATCATACTCAGTCGCTCGAAATGAAAACCTTCGGTAACGTCTCATTGTATTGGGGGCGAGCAACGGCTGAAGAAGTCAAAAAGAAGGTACCGGCTTCACCGGGTGTCTACATCCTAGTGTCATATCTGGACTCAGACCTTCTGAAGGATCTTCGTCTGCCGAAGGAGTGGGATAGAGTTCCTGCGGTCATTCGAGTTCCCCATCACGACCTGCCTGAGGACTTCGATGTCGATGACCCCATTGCGTCTTGGGCAGGCACTTTGGCTTTTACGAACGATGCTGCGGTCGGGAAGGATACCGTCGCATGGAGAAGGCGATTCATGGATGAGAATCCGAGTCTGACATCCAACGAGATTGCTGAGCAGGCGACAAGTCTGGCCGAGAACCGCGCGGCGATCGCGAACCGATGGAAGAAAGAGGGGAAGCTCTTCTCTATGCGATTCGAGGGGGCGCAACGTTTCCCGAGCTTTCAACTTGAACATGGAGAGCCTCTACCGGCCGTCGCCGAGGTCATCAAGGTCTTCGGTCAGCAGGCGACCGGTTGGGACCTCGCCTACTTCTTTTCTTCACCAAACACGAACATCGGCGGGCGCAAGCCCGTGGACTTATTGAAACAAGATCAAGGGCGCTTGGTTTCTCTCGCCCAGGCCTTTGTCCATCCTGCCGATGTCTTCTGAATGCCCGTCGGCACCGTCAGGCGCCGCCTCGCTCAAGGTGCATACGACGGCGCTCCCGAGCGGCAATATTCTTTTCCGCTTTCATAAGAGCAACACGACCTACCCCGCCAGTAGCTTTAATCCGAATCTGGGCAAGCACATCGAGATTCCAGAGGAAGGAGCTCGCTTCAATCCATTTCCGGGCGCGCCATCCGCCAACGTTTCCACACTCTATGCCGCGGACACGATGGGCGCGGCTGCCCTCGAAAGCGTTTTTCATGACGTCGAGCATGCGCCAACAACAGCATGGAACAAAGCCACCGCATCTCGGTCTTTGCGCCCCTTGGGCTCAGCGTGGTCGCTCTAGTCTGCACGATCATTATTTATCTGGTGCCACTCAGGGCTACGGTCAACCTTATTCGTCGTGAAAGAGGCGCGGTCATGTCGGCACGCCCTGGACCGCTCTGGGGATTTTTGCTCGTGTAGTGTTTACGCTTCTCTCACACACTTGCTAGAGATCGCATTCTGGGCGGTGTTGTTCATGATCTGCGGAGAATTTTCAGACTTCGGAACCGCGTTCTGCCACTCAGCGGTGAACTACACGTCTCTTAGTTACGGTGACCTCATTATGTCGCCCTCCTGGAGACTGTTGGGTCCGCTGGAAACCGCGAATGGAATGCTTCTGTTTGGAGTTTCGACCGCGATGATCTTTGCGGTCATGCTGTGGCTCATTCAAGTAAGGTTCGCGGATCTGAAGGGTTGAAATACTGGGAGAAACGGACCCGACCACTAGGGTCAAACATCTCTCGAATCGTTATTTCTTTGGGGGGACATGACAAATAGCTATCCGTTTGTAGTTTCTGTCGATGAATTCAAAGGCAAGCGCGTTCTAGTCACCGGCGGCACGAAAGGTATAGGAGCAGCGATCGCACGTCGTTTTGAATTGAGCGGTGCCTCGGTTGCTACAACCGCGCGTTCTGAGCCCGCTGCGGGCCAGGCTCCTGCTCTTTCTATCAAGGCGGACCTTGGAACAGCCAGTGGTGTGCAAAACGTCGTCGATCGCATTCAGCACGAGTGGGGTAGGCTCGACGTCTTGGTGAACAATGTCGGTGGAACAGAAACAAAAGCAGGCGGATTCGAGGTGCTCTCCGACGAAGACTGGCAAAGAATATTGGAGGTCAATCTGCTCGCCGCCATTCGGCTGGACCGCGCTTTCCTTCCCGGCATGATCGAACGGAAGTCAGGAGTCGTCATTCATATTTCCTCCGTCGCTCATCGTTTACCGTTCCCCAATTCGACTCTCGCCTACGCGGCGGCCAAGGCAGCCCTTACGACTTACAGCAAGGGACTGGCAAAGGCCGTTGCTTCGAAGGGGGTGCGAGTCACGACGATTTCACCCGGTTTCATCGAGACCTCGGGCGCGAAGGGAATGATCGCCGACATTTCCAAAGGGAGGCCGACTATGTTTTAACAACAAGTCGGCTTATTAAAGGGAGCTTCAATACCTCCGTGCCCCGAGAAAAGCTGAAGCCGAGGCAGCTATGTCCTAAGCAAAGGAACGGGCCTCTGAGAAGGTAGGGCAAATCCGAGAAATCGCTTTCACTTATTCCCTCAAACATTAGGGCTTTTTGTTTTTCTTTTTGGCTTTGGCCCATCGAGCCTTCGCTGCCTTACTCGCAAGTGCCTTTCTCTCCTCGGGGCTAAGGCTCGCCATCCGCGCCTTCACACCTTTCCCTTTGGCGGCTTTGCCGCCCTTTCTACCCATTTCACGCATCACTTCGGAAACAAGGTCACGTCGCATTGCCGTATTTTATGATGGATGAACTTCTTCTACCAATTGTGGAGGTTGACAGCATGGCTCCGCTCTGCCATAATCCACATGCACATAGCGCTATGGGCATACAAATGGCGAACTAGCGTTAGTGCTTAGATCTCAAAGAGAGCGGGGCGCACCCGTGCTTGAACACGGATATGCCCCTGACCACCATCACCTGATTGGAGGCAACGATGGCTAGCAATGAAGGTATCGGTTCTCCGTTCCTCAAGCAACCTTCCGAACGTTCCCCGAAGCTGCGTATTTATGAAAGTCTTTTCCTGTTGAACGAGGGCATCGACTACGTCGTCGCGATCTTGCGAGACATGGGGAAATTCCAGTTTGCCGACAAGGATTCGATGCAGTGCGCTATTGTCGAGATCGAGGAAGTCCGCTGCGATATGAACGCGGATTTCACCGAGCACCTGGCCGACGGTGAACGCTTCGACGAAGGACACTTCTGGAAGCAGCGGCGAGCGTTTGAGAAGAAGTGGCGAGACCCTGACGATGTGTACATCGACGTCGAGCGTCGCGAGGAAGAACGCAAGAAGCTAGGGCTACCCTTGCGAGTTGTCGGAAGTATTCTCCCTCACTCAGCGGTTGCCAAAGCTGAGGAACGCTGGGAAGCAGAGCAGGAGCGGAAGAAAAAGCGCACCAGAAGGCATCGGAAGTAACGGTGGGCGACCATGGCACCGATAACTCCGAGGGAACGCATGGCACCGATAACTCCGAGGGAACGCCGAGAAATGGAAAGACGCAACAAACATCGGGAGGGGCGGCTGCGCAGGAAATATCCTGAGGTCCACGGCAAGGTGGTGGACTTCATCACTCACACCATCCGATGGCACGCTTTATTTCACCGTCCGTTTCGCGGACCAGACGAGCTTTTCCGTCCGCTATGCCTGCGATATGTTCGCCGTTGGAGCTGAACTCAGCGATTGGCAGAGTGGAGACTTCCACATCATCCGCGAGTACATGAAGCCCATTCCAAGGTAGCCCAGCTATCCATTCTGGCTCTTAGCTGAGAGCGGACGTAGTTTCAGTTTCGGCTTGCCGAATTTGGGTGAACTGACGGATTTTCACGCTTCCATTCGGCATCTTGGCAACGATTTGCAGCTCGCCACCCATGGCTTCAATGATCTTGCTGAGCGTGCTGATATACATATCCGAGCGCCGTTCCATCTTGGAGATCGATGCCTGTTTGACATGCAGAGCATTCGCAAGCGATTCCTGCGTCATGTCCATGGCTGTGCGAAGTTCCGCCAGGCCCATTTCCGAAATCATCTTCTCGGCAGATGCTTCGCTGCGGAGACGCGCTTCGCGCGGCATCTTCTTCTGAAGTTCCTTGAAGTTTTTGGCCATGGTCACTTTTTCTCCTGTTCCTTCCTCAGTGCCTCAAGATGCTGGTCGTAGAGTCCGTCCGCGACCGGAACGAATTCTTCATACCAGCGATCATTGCCCGTCTTGTCGCCACCAATCAGCAGAATGGCGCAACGGCGCGGGTCGAACGCAAAGAGCACGCGATAGGGCCTGCCAGAATGCTGAATTCGAAGTTCCTTCAGGTTCGCGTGCCGCGAAGAATGAATCAGATCGGCGTGTGGACGCGGAAGGCTTGGTCCGAGTTTCTGCAGTAGGATCACTTTCGCGTTCACATCGGCTTGTTCATCTTCGGAGAGACCGTTCCACCAGTCTTCGAACTCACTGGTGAATTCGACCTCTCATTCCATGGAAGGAATATAGCTCATAGGCTATTTTAAGTCAAGAGTGGCATATAAAACATAGAGGTCGTTATAGGTGACATAAAGTAGTGTATAGCGTACATAACCAGCTCGCAATCTCTGGGAACAGAGAGTTCCTCTTCCCCAGTGATCTGAATCAAGCAGGACACTTGAGGTCGCTTCGCACCGCCTGGAGAAAGGCCCTGAAAGAGCCGGAATTCCATATTTCAGACTGTACGATCTGCGATCCACTTATGCCACACGGCTCAGCGCCGGAGGCGTAGCGGACGAGTGGGTGATCCAGATGCTTCGGCAGGGTGACTCACAAGTGTTCAAGAAGTATTCGCAAATGAAGTTACAGATGAAGAGGGAAGCATTGGACAAAATCAATCGCCGGGCCAACGAGATGCCAGGAGTTTTGACACAGCAGGGTTCTGGCGACAGGGGTTTTGACACAGTAGAGGGAAAAAAGACGTGTTTCTGAGTTTGCGGACAGTTGCAAATGCTTTAGAATCAAAGATAGTTCCCGCTGTGGGCGTGTAGCTCAGCTGGGAGAGCACCTGCTTTGCAAGCAGGGGGTCACCGGTTCGATCCCGGTCACGTCCACCAAGTTTTCAAACACTTAGAGGCTGTACACCGGTCGGCGTTGCCGCACTGTAGCGGGAACTGTAGCGGGTCAAAGCATTTTCGGCTCATCGTGCCGAGCCTGTAAACTCCTAGCACTGTGCCCCCGAACCGAACCGCCGACGCGAAACTTCGCTCTTTCCCAAGAGCAGAAGTCGCATTCATCGAGCCGATGGAGTGCCTGGCGACGGCGAAGCTGCCAACAGGATCGGCGTGGGTCTGGGAGATCAAGCTCGACGGATACCGGGCGCTGGCTGTGAAGAACGCCAGTGGCATAACGCTGTTCTCCCGCCGCAAGAAATCTCCGAACAGGAAGTTTCCCTATATCGTTGAGGCGTTGGCCGACTTACCTGCGGGCACAGTCGTGGATGGGGAATTGGTTGGCCTCGGCGATACCGGACGGCCTGACTTCAATCTGCTGCAAAACGCTCGCGGTGGAGCTTCCCGCATCTACTACTACATCTTCGACCTGTTGTGCTGCAACGACCGGGACCTAACCCGCCTTCCGCTGGTCGAACGGCGGGCGTTGCTGAAGTCGCTCGTAAGCGTCCGCGACAAAAGAATCAGGATTTCGGACTATATCCAGGCTGGAGCGGACGAATAGTTAGGCGCTGTCCGTGAGCAGCATCTCGAAGGCATCGTCGGAAAACGGCGGGACAGTATCTACGAGCCGGGTAAACGAAGCGGCGCCTGGATCAAACATCGCGTCAATCTCGGCCAGGAATTCGCCGTCGGTGGATACTTTCCTGGACCCCACGGCATCGACTCGCTGATCGTCGGCTACTACCACGGGGACCAGCTGATGTACGTCGCGCGGACTCGGAATGGATTCGTGCCGGCCTCCCGACGACAAGTGTTCTCGAAATTGAAACACCTCGTGACGCCGACGTGCCCATTCGTGAATCTCCCTGAGACGCACCGCTCCAGATTCGGGGAAGAACTGAGCGCTGAGAAGATGAAGAAGGCGGTGTGGTTGAGGCCCGAGGCGGTCGCGGAGATTGAGTTCCTCGAATGGACTGACGCGGACCGGCTGCGGCACTCCAAGTTCATCGGACTTCGCGAGGACAAGAACCCTCGCAGGGTCACCAAGGAACTTGAGCACGAGCGGTGAAACCGCCGAGCTCAAGCTTTGGGCAGAACTTTGTGCCTGGACGGAAGTTCAATGTCGCCGTGTTGCCGGTGACTCTTTCTGACAGCAGCCTCCGCCAATCGAATCCAATCCTTCACGGAATTCCACTCCGCGTCATCCCAAGTGAGCAGATATCGCTGTGAACAGTCCGGGCGACCGATCGCGCGTTCGTGGTTAGCGTCAATCTTGCGATCGTCTGGAAACTTTAGAAGCGATGTGGGCATGACACTCCCCTGTCTTAAGGAGAGGAAACGGGAGGGCAGAACAGCACGACCGCAGAGCCACAGCGATCTGTTTTGATTCCAGTTGACATTAACATCATCGAGAGGTAGCGTCTGCGTCAACTACTCCACGGAGGAAACCTATGAAGGTACGCAATGTAATGGCTCTTGGCCTCGTCACGATCGTTGCGTCGGCGGTAGCGACTGGCTGCGGCGACCACAAATTTGCGCCGACGCCACTTGCCAAAATCCACAGAGCCGTCACAATCTCACTTGTAACTGACAACGATCCAAGCGCCTGCGAAGTAGACTATCCAGTTGCACTTCTGAGATGGGGAAAAAATCACACCATGAATTGGGTGTCTGACGACCATGCCTACTGGATATTCTTCCCGGGTGGGAGTCCGATGGGACCAGGCTTTACAATCCCAGTCCCCGCTGGAGGCAATACAGGCGATCTTAGTGTTGCGAAGAAACTGGCGTCTCCTACTTACTACAAGTACGCAATCTATTCCCAGGATCCAGGTCCAGGTCCGACGCCTGTGGGTAATCCCTGCAAAGATGCGGACGATCAACGCGACACGGGCTTGAATGTGAAAAAATAGCTTTAGCGCCGTCCAACCAATGCCTTGAACCGCGGGTCCGCGTGCAGATGGTCGAAATCCGGAGTGTCTTCGATAGACCGCACCGAATATCCTAATGAGGTCGCCTTAGTCAGCGACGCCAGGCACCTCTCGTTGTCGCCCAGCTGATTGTAGACAATTGCTGCCCTCAGCCTCACCTCCCCGTCGTCCGGTGCCAATGCTAGAGCTTTCTCGATCTGCTCGACTGCTTCGTGGGGGTGTCGGCTCATTGCGTTGTAATCCGCCAGGAAAGCCAACACGGTCGCGTCCTTAGGATTCACTTCGAGTTTTTTGGCGGCTCGTTCAATTCCCTTCTGATACGCGCTCACGGATTGCGAATGTTGCCCGCTCCAGAAAAGCGAATCCCCTAGGTTTCCCCACAACAACCAATCGCTATCGTCAAGATTCAGGCCATGCTCAAAAGCAAACGCCGCGTCTGAGAACCGACGCAACTGAAAGTAGGCGTTTCCCAAGTTGTTGAATGCCTCTAGGTTCGGCCGAATCTCAATCGATTTGTTAAGAGAGTCGACCGCCTCGGCATACTTTCCCTGAGCCACATACATCGCCCCTAGATTGGAATATCCCCGATAGTTAAGGGGCGCTAGTTCGATCACCTTTCTGAATTGATTCACAGCATCGCCGTAGCGCCCTCGAACGTAGTAGAACGTTCCAAGCCCGCTGTATACACCCCAATAGTTCGGGCGCAACGAAATAGCTTTCTCATACGCCGCTTCAGCTGCGACGGGATTCCCCAACTTCACATAGGCCTCCGCCAAGCCACCCAGGGCCTCTTCATTACTAGGATCGCTTTGCACTGCGCGCTGAAATTCCCTGACAGCCAAGTCGTATTTGCCAGTCGAGTTGTAGACGCTGCCCAGACAGGTGTGACCTTCAGAAGTTTCTCGCAGTGTGAGTGACTTCTGGCAGTTTCTCAACGCCTGGTTCACCCAGTCGGTGCCTCGGTTGATTTGCTGATATCCGTAGAGGTAGGCCTCGCCTAGCGCCGCATACGTGTTGGGATATTTCGGATCCAGCGTTGCGGCATTGTTCAGCTCTGCAACTGCAAGCTCGATGTTTTCGGGTTTCTGATACTCGGTGAGATACCCTCGACCTCGTAGATAACTCGCATAGGCTTCCGGATTGTTCTGGGGTGTCACCACCGAAGAAGCGTTGGTCCGAGTGCCGCCTTCGGCCGCGAGTAGCGAGCTAATTTCATTCGCCACCTGGTCCTCTAGTCCGAACGCGTCCTTAACATCGGCGGTGATGGTACGTGCGCTCAGTTGCCGACGCGACTTGGAATCCACAAGTGAACAGTTGACTCTGATCTCGTCACCTACCCTGTGGGCATTCCCTTCCATCACCAAATCAGATCCGAAGTCTCTCCAGGCTTGCTCAGTAGTCCTTACCCCCTGTTCCCTTACTTCACGAGCCGAAACCACTTGCAAATTCTGGCCACCAGTTTGAGCCAGCTTTGAAGTCAGCGTTTCGGTCAGCCCCAAGATTAGGGCATTTGTTTTTTCGTCCTGGCCGGTGGAATCAAACGGAAGTACGACCAAAAGCTTGTATCCTCTCAAGTTTGGACCGGCCCACCCCTGGCGTAAGCGATAGCCTCCATACGCACAGCCAAGAGTGACGACCGCCAACGCAACCCAGCGAGTCCATGCCATCCGTCTTTTGGTAGGCGTGAAACCCGCAATCGCAGGATTCGTGCCACTTGTTGGCAACAGTCGCATCAGGTCGACACCTAGCTCGCCCGCCGACTGGTAACGACGCTCTGGATCCTTATCCAGCGCCTTCAAGATCACAGCGTCCAACGATGGCGTTATCTGCCGATTGAGTGCGCTCGGAGCCGGTGGAACCGCGTGTTGAATCGCATCAATCAATTTCAAGCTTGATGCGATTGGGAAGGGCCGGTGACCGGTCGCCAACTCATATAGGACAGCACCTGCGCCCCAAATATCCGTCCGCTGGTCGGCATCTTCACCACGAACTTGCTCAGGCGCCATGTATGGCAGCGTTCCGACCGCATTTTGTGGTTCGAGGCTTAGTGTCTTTGCGAGATCGGTGATTGGCTCGTGGCAGCATGCTAAGCCGAAATCGAGGATCTTTAGTTCACCATCGGCCGACAAGCGCAGGTTTGACGGTTTCAAATCACGGTGAATAATGTGCTCGCGATGTGCCGCAACGAGTCCCTTGGCCAGCTGCATACCCAGCTGGATCACCACTTTCTGCGGGAATGCTCCGTTCGACAGTTTGGCCTCCAACGTCGTTCCACCGACGTACTCCGTCACTAGATAGGCGATTTCGTCCTGTCTCCCGTAATCAAAGGCCATCGCCACATTCGGATGATTTAACTTCGCTAAGACTTGCGCCTCATGGCGAAATTGCTTTCTTGCGTTTTCGGTGAGAAAGGTTCCGGCCGGCAAAATCTTCACTGCTACGTCGCGATCAAGTTGCTCATCACGCGCCCGGAACACGATACCCATACCGCCGTGACCGACTTGCTCAAGTAGGCGGTAGTGACCGAGGAGGGTCCCCGTTGCCGGAAACTGGACATCCATGCGCCGGATGGTATGTCGCTCCCCCGGTGCAGTCAATTGTCAAGGACGTTTCCGGAGGTACTAAGGAGCGCAAAAAACAGTTGTTTCTGGCGGGCGCCAGTTCACCTCAACGGCACGCTGATTCGACGGGAGTTGCGGCGACCGTTTTGAAGGGGTTTTTGGCGGACGTGGCAGCCGTTCGCCGGATCGTGCCCTCTCCTAATCCGAGTCGCTCCCCGATCTTCGCCCACGACAGACCTTGCGAGCGCAGGGCCGCAATCTTCGCGGCGTCCACGACGACGCGCGGGCGGCCAAGCCTTGTCCCCTTGGCTCGTGCATTCCGCAGACCGGCTCGGACCCTTTCCACGATCAAGCTGCGCTCTAGCTCCCCCACGGCCCCCAAGACTGTGAACACCATCTTGCCCGCAGGCGTCGAAGTGTCCATCTGCTCCGAATAGGAAACGAAGTCGATACCCAGCGCCTTAAATGTTTCCAGTGCTCGAAGCAAGTGCGAGACAGAGCGGGCGAATCGGTCGAATCGCCAAACGCAGACCACATCAAAGCGCCTCTTTGTGTGCATCGGCCATCAATCGGTTGAGCTCTGGCCGAGAATCTTTCGCACCACTAACGCCCGCGTCGATGTACTCGCCAGCGACGAGCCAACCGCGTACCTCCGCGAACTGGCGCAGCTCTCGCGTCTGCATTGAAACATCCTGGCCGTGGGTAACAGTAGACACCCGCGCATAAATCGCAACTCTGGCGGTCATCACAGCGCCATCAATTCGACTTCAAGGCGCATCAGACAATCGCAGACATTGTTCCGACTGTCTTTCGCCAATCGCGCAAGGTCGGGTCCATTTCCGTTTCCGCCTTCTGAGTGCCAAACCTTATCGAGATAACTGGCGATCTCCCCGGCCAGACCGTAACTGGAAAACTCCAGCACTTTGCAGCGGGAGAGGAATCGGCGCTCCAAGCGTTCAGTATCGTTCGGGGTGAAAATCCAGATTGTGTTTGGCGCGGGGTCTGTCGAGTCGAGTTTAGAAAGCACGCTTAGTTGCGCCGCATTGGTCATCTGGTCTGCTTCATCGGCCAACACAACATGGAATCCGCCGGAAGTCATCGGCGCATACCAGCATTGGCGGACAGTATCCTCGATAGTCTGCGCATTGCACTTCTGGCTAGGAATCTTGTGCAATTCGGCTGTTAATTCGGTGGCTAGAGCCATCGCCATCGTGGATTTGCCCACGCCCGACGAGCCGACAAAAAGCCAAGCGCCAGACGCTGGACGTTTGCAGAACGCCGAGAGAATCCTCTTCGGGCGCTCCAAGCCTATGAAGTCTGAGATGCGAACTGGCCGATATTTCTCCGCGAGCGACTGAGGGAACAAGAGGTCAGTTTGCATAGGCCACCGCCTCGACCGCCGGGGAGTCTTTTTCAGACTCCCCCCGGATGTAGTCGGCTGCTTTTTGTGCGGCGCTAGCGGCCTGTACGATCAGCTTGGAATCGCTTTTGAGTCGAGCAATCCACGTTTTGAGGTAGGACGCGGAGTTTTGTAGCGTCTGGGTTTGGATACCGGTGAGGCCGCAAAGCATGGCCGCCGTGCATTCCGCTATCAGCTCTTCCTTGGAGTAGGACTCGGAACCGAATTGAACAGGCTTGTCGAATCCTTCGCGGCCAAGGCGCGAGGCGTGTCCCGTTGAGTGTGCCAATTCGTGAAAGAGCGTGCTGTAGTATTCGGCCGACGAATGGAACGCATTCCGATGCGGCATGCCTACTGCATCCGTGGTTGGCCGATACCATGCTGCGTCCGATTGTTCTAGGCTCGGACGGTTTGGCATGGCGGAAACAATAGCTTCGCAGTCGGCTATCGGGTCGTTCTCCCGTTGCTCGCCTAGGAGTTTGGCCGGAATGTCGATGCCTTCGGTTTGGGACAGATTGAAGACCGTTGAATATCGGAGCAAGAATGGCGTTTGAGTCTTGATGCTTCCGTCTGGATTGGCAACTTCTCGTTCCTCGCCAATATTCCAATAAACGACAAGCGAACCCTTGGCACGTCGCTTAATGTGTCCGCCTAGTTTGCTCGCCTGATTGAACGTGAGCCAGAAACGGGAAGGGAAGCCTTGCGAGGCGAGCATCAGAACGTTCAGTCCGCGATACTCCTTGGTCGAGCAGAGATTGGCGGGAGCCTTGGAGGTCCAAGGCTTTCTCCACGGCGCAACTCCAGCCTCTAGTTGCTCGATGATGCGGTGAGTAACGATCTCGTAGACGGAAGTGTGAGGCCGGGGAAGATTTGCAGCGGGTATTACAGATGAATGGACAGCTTGACTTACAATCTGGGTAGCCATTTGCACCTCCTGTGTGCAATTCGGTTAGGGCTGCCATGTGGTTGACGCCACACGGTGGCCCGTTTTATTTGTCGTCTACTTCTGGCGTTTGAGATAGGCCTCTACAGCCCTCCGAAACAACTCCGCCATTGGCGCTCCAGTCTTGCGCGACAATTTCTTGAGTCGTTCGACCAACTCTTGAGGCAGCCAAATAGTAGTCCGTTTCTTCATGCGGCAAATATCTTGAGTATGTCAACATATGTCAAGTAGAAACTGCAAGTGGCGCAAAAATAAATCTGCGAAAGTGGCGAGCGTGTTGCAATGACACGAGGCATGCTGCGAGGAAATGCGGTGGAGTTGCACTCGATTCGCAGCGAATTTGCGAGCGATCTTCGGAGCATGGTCTCTGCCAATAACGACGCTGAAAATGCCGCCAAACTAAATAAGGTTAATGTTTTGGATTCGATCCGTGTGTAACCAACCCTTTTGGACCGGGAGTTTTTGGAATTTAAAGTTCTTCGGATAACACTAGCATTCTCAGTGCCGCCGTCCTCAACCTGATTAGGCTCTTCGTTGACTTGCACCTGAGCGCAACCTAAGATGAGCGCCAAATGACGGCCCCAGACCCACTCATCGGCCGCACCCTCTCGCGCTACCGCATCCTCGAACGACTCGGCGGAGGCGGCATGGGCGTCGTCTACAAAGCAGAGGACGTCCGCCTGCACCGCATGGTCGCCCTGAAGTTTCTCATCGGCGACATAGCGAATGATGTTCTGGCACTCGAACGTTTCCAGCGCGAAGCGCAAGCCGCCTCCGCCCTCAATCATCCCAACATCTGCACCATCTACGACGCCAACATCGAGGAAGGTTATCGCTTTATCGCTATGGAGTACCTCGATGGTTTCACGCTGCGGCACCTCGTGACCCACAAGCCGTTGCCACTCGATCAGCTTCTCGATCTCAGCATTGAAATCACCGATGCCCTCGCCGCCGCTCATTCCGCCGGAATCATTCACCGGGACATCAAGCCGGCGAACATCTTCGTCACCAAGCAGGGCCACGCCAAGATCCTCGATTTTGGTTTGGTCAAGCGCGTGTCGAGTGACGAAGGCGTTTCCACAATGCCAACAGCGGAAGAAACCGCTCTACTCACCAGTCCGGGATCGACCGTAGGCACTATCGCCTACATGTCACCTGAGCAAGCTCGCGGCGAAGAGCTCGATACGCGCACTGACCTGTTTTCCTTCGGCGCGGTCCTCTATGAAATGGCCACAGGCCGCCTTGCCTTCCCCGGGAATACCGCCGCCGTTGTTCATGAAGCAATTCTCAACAAGCCACCCGCTTCCCCCGCTCGTCTGAACAAACAGGTTCCCTCGGAGCTAGAAGAGATCATCAGCATCGCGCTCGAGAAAGATCGTAAGCTGCGCTACCAGAAAGCCGCGGACATCCGCGCCGATCTCCAGCGTCTCAGGCAAGGAACCGCGGACCACGTCTCCAGCCCTTCGGGCACTGCCAGCCGCACCAGTTGGCGCCTCAAGCGCATGGCGCGCAAACGCTGGAGGCTTGCCGCCACCGCACTCCTGGCCATCGCGATCGTGGCTGTGGGTTTGCACTTCTATCCACGTCGCGCGGCTGCCTTGAACGCCAAAGACACCATCGTCCTCGCCGACTTTGCCAATCGCACCAACGAGTCTGTGTTCGACGACACACTGCGTCAGGGTTTGGCCGTTCAACTCGAACAATCTCCTTTCCTAAGCCTCGTCTCCGAACGCCGCATCCAGCAGACGTTGCGCCTGATGCAGCAGCCTCCTGACAAAAGCATCACGCCGGAGATTGCCAGAGACCTGTGCCAGCGTGTCGGAAGTGTTGCCGTTCTCGACGGCTCCATCGCCAACTTCGGCAAACAATATGTTCTGGAATTGCGCGCCGTGAATTGCCGCACCGGCGACACCATGGCACGCGCGGAAGCTACCGCCGATGGCAAGGAACACGTGCTGAAAGCGCTCAGTCAAGCCGCTGGCAAGATGCGCGAAAAACTCGGCGAGTCTATTGCCACGGCTGAAAAGTTTGATGCTCCGCTCGATCAGGTCACAACTAACTCTCTGGATGCTCTGCAAGCGTTCAGCCGAGGCCGCGTCAGCATGATGGGCAAAGGCGACTTCACAGCGGCAATTCCTCAGTTGGAAAAAGCGGTCCGGCTCGATCCAAAGTTCGCCATCGCCTACGCCGCCCTCGCGACCTGCTTCTATGACCTCGGAGAGTCCGCCAAAGCTGCGGACTACGCGAAGCAAGCCTACAACCTGCGCGATCGTGTCAGCGAACGAGAGCGTCTGACCATCGAGTCTCAATATCATTTGTTTGCTACCGGTGATCTGGAGAAGGCTCGTCAAGCCTTGGAGTTGTGGGCAGAAACCTATCCACGTGATTTAGTGGCCCAAGTTGACCGTGACGCCAACTACGGCACTCTCGGTCAATTCAACAAAAGCTTGGAGGGATTAGCGCGTGCGGTGCAAATGGATCCCGGCAGCGCCCTGGCCATTACCGATCTTTTTGCCAGTTCGATTGAAACGGACCACTTTGACGAGGCCAGGAACTTGGCCGTGGAAGCGCAAACAAGGAAAATGGACTCCCCGGCGTTGCACCTGGGCTTGTACCAGCTTGGCTTCCTTCAGAACGATTCTGCTGAGATGGCCAAGCAGGTGAACTGGGCCAAGGACCAGCCTGGCGTTGAGGACGCCCTGATCGCCGCGGAGGCCGACGTCGCGGCATACTACGGCCAGTTGTCCAAAGCTCGCGAGTTTTCCCGCCAGGCCGTGGCCTCCGCGCTGAAGGAAGGCGAGAAGGAAACCGCAGCAGGATACGAAGCCGATGCCGCTCTTCGTGAAGCGCTTTTTGGTAACGCAGCGGAAGCTAAGCAGCGCGCCTCAGCCGCCTTGGCTCTTGCCTCTCCCCGTGACGTCGACTATGGAATTGCGCTTGCCTCCGCTCTCACCGATACCAACAAAAACTCCCAGGCGCAAATCACCAAGCGGATGGATGATCTTTCGCGCCGTTTCCCCGAAGATACTGTGGTCCAATTCAACTATCTGCCAACCGTCAACGCCTTGCTTCAGATCAACGCCGGAAATCCCGCGAAGGCGATCGAGGTTCTCGAAGCGGCGCGTACCTACGAACTCGGCTCACCCAGCAATATTTCTATGAGCCTTAGCATGTATCCCGTTTACGTTCGCGGCCTAGCCTATCTCGCCGCGAAGCAAGGGCCCCAGGCCGCTGCGGAATTTCAGAAGCTTCTCGCGCATCGCGGCATTGTGCAGACGGAGCCCATCGGTTCACTCGCTCAGCTCGGCCTCGCCCGCGCCTACGCGATGCAAGGCGACACCGCCAAGGCCAAGGCGGCATATCAAGATTTTCTCACGCTTTGGAAAGACGCCGACCCCGACATCCCTATCCTGAAGCAGGCCAAAGCGGAGTATGCGAAGTTGCAATAAATTCGGTGCTGGGATTTGTGATGTCGCTTTCCATTCGCGTCGATGACTGTTGCTACTGAACTAGCGCGTCCAGGCCGCTAACAATGACTAACAATGACACAATGACTAACAATGACTTGACCCTTACTGTTCCGCGGACTATCCTCCAGTCTCCCTCGGCAAACCACGCATTTACCCCGCAAAGGAGAAAGTCATGTCTACAGCTCCGAAACCCCAAATGGAAGTTCAAGACCCAGTCAAAGTAGACCCGAAACATTACAAGGTCGAAGTCGAAAATGACAAGGTGCGCGTGCTCCGAGTCAACTACAAAGGACATGAGAAGTCGGTGATGCACTCGCATCCGGACAGTGTTGCGGTTTTTCAGAACGATACACATTGCAGGTTTACGTTCCCGGATGGCAAAACAGAAGAGCGCCGTTTCCGCGCAGGCGAGACGCTCTATGCGCCCGCCGGAAGCCATTTACCGGAGAACCTGGGCGGTCACCCCATCGACCTAGTGATCGTCGAACTGAAACCATAGTTCGGGAAACTCCTAAACGCACTACGAAGAGATGGTGCACTTGGACCGGGTGGTATTTGTGTGCCCATGTTGCCGGACGACGTTGCGAGCGTTGCTAAGTCAGAGTACGCGAAGTTGCAATAGGGCTCCTGACTGAACAGGCGAACCCGTTGCAACCCAAATCTTTCGGGAGTAGGCTCTTTTCAGCCTTACCCCAGCCTTTCCTCAACGAAATTCGTAAGGCACGCCCACCAATCTCCAAAGACACCGGAGTAGGAGCGCCCACATGCCCACAGACAACAAGGCGATCGTCCGCCGCTTGTACGAAGAAGTTTGGAATAAACGTAGGCTTGAAGTTGTGGACGAGCTGATCTCCCCAAGCCACGCACTCAACGACCCCCTCGCGTCGGATTCGCAGGTAGGTCCAAAGTTGTACAAACGGCGAGTGGTCGAGTTCACGGCAAGCTTTCCTGACCTACGTTTCACGATTGAAGACATGATCGCCGAAAAGGGAAAGGTTGTTGCCTGCTGGACTATTTCCGGCACACACAAAGGGGAGTTCACGGATATTCCTGCCACCGGCAAGAAGGTATCTCTTGAGGGAATCACGATTCACCACATCACAAATGGGAAGATTCTTGATTCGTACGCGCGATGGGACGCTCTGGGCTTGTTGCGGCAACTCGGGGACGTTTCGCCTCTGAGACAGTCGATTGTGGCGGGGAGGTTCTCATGACCCTTAACACGACTACCAACAACGTGGACGGGGTTTTTGTGGTCTATCTCAGCGGTGCCATCCGTTTTGGCGAAGAGTCGGCATCTCTGCGAAATCTGGTGAAAGACCTGTTGAGCAAATCCAGCCAAGTCGTGCTCGATCTCGGAGATGTCACTTATATAGATAGCGGCGGCCTGGGTACCTTGGTGGCTTTGTATGTGTCGGCTCGGAAAATCGGCGGGGACGTCAGGCTTGCCCGCGTCGGTCATCAGCCAAAAGAGGTGCTTCAGATAACCAAGCTCGTGACACTGTTTGAGGTATTCGACAAGACCGAGTCCGCAATCGCATCTTTTAAACGAGCCGCAGCAGCAGGGTAGCCCTTATAGGCGTGATGCCACCGATGGGTTAGCGGACAGTCAGACTCCCATCCTCTGAGCCTTGCGGGTATAGCGGGTATCCATAACCATAAAGCCTAAGAATTTTATAGAAGAGTTATAAAGTTTAGCCGCTGATAATCCCGCAATACCCGCATCTGCTATCACGCGCGATCAGGATGGCTAAGGCGCTCGCAAGCCCTTTTCTAAAAGCGAACGGATAGCCATCCAGCCAGCAGAGTTTGCCGGTGCGAAAAAGGCAGACTCGCGCTTGCACACCTGACAATTGCTTCCTGTTTGCCTATCACCCGGAAGTTGGCCCCAGCAGTCAATACAGGCGCGTTTCTCGGTATTGATCCGACGGACGAGCTGATGAATTTCGGCTTGCCCGTCACTCGGGAGCTGACGAGCTAGCTTCTGCGTGAGTGCTCGCGCTCTTGGCCTGTGATCAGAATCGCGATTGGGTTAGCGGACTTCTGTCGTTACGGATGAGTTGTGCGAAGTGTAGATTACTTCGCCATCGAGCAGCGTCATCAGGCATTTCAAGTCTTTGATTTGCTCGTTTGAGACGGAGTAGAGGTCGCGGTCCCACACAGCAATGTCAGCTCTTTTGCCTACCTCTATGGTACCGATCTTATCTTCGAGAAACATCTGGCGCGAACCCCAGGCCGTGTAGCTGCGGAGGGCGGTGTGGATGTCCACGGCTTCTGACTTCCCGAAGGGCTGCAGGCCGTAGGTGCCTTTTGCGGTTTGGCGCGCTATGGAGGCCCAGATTCCGAAGCGGGCGGCCACGGGGGTGACGAAATAGTCCGACCCGCCGGACCACATAACACCTCGGGATTGCAGCGTCTTGAAGGGCTCCAGCCGCTGGCCGCGCTTGGGACCATAACTGGCCGCATAGATGTCGCCAATCCACCAAAGGAATTCGGGCTGCATTTCCGGATAACCAGCGTCGTATTTCCTTTGCAGGTTGGCCATCACGTCCAGGGCATGCGAAGTGGGCAGGTTGGCGTGGATGATGCTGTGGCGCAGGCCGGAGTGCGGCTGCTCCTGCTCAACAAGGGCGTAGGTATCGACGACCCAGTCCATGGCGCGGTCTCCGACGGCGTGGGTACCAACGGGGACGCCGTTCTGGTGGAAGAGGCGAACCATTTCTCGATAAACAGAAGGGTCGACTTGCGGATAGCCGCGATTGCCGGTGCCCGAACTTGTGACATCTGGAGTCGTGGCGTTACGCAGCCAATCGTCGTAGACCCAGCCAGTGCGGGCGCCACCGGAGCCGTCCATGTAGATTTTGGCGCCGCAGGACAGCAAGCGGTCGTCGCCGAGAGTGGAGGGCAGGCGAGGAACGGCGTTGATCTCGGCCAGCGCCTTGCGGGCCGACTCAAGTGTCGAACCAGCGTGCCAAAGGACGCAGATGCGTTCCTTGAGCTGCCCCTGATCAAGGAGGGATTTGTAGGCATCCCAGTGGAGCTGCTGAATGTCGGGATCTTTTACGGCGGTCATGCCTTCGCTGTGCAGCACCTGTTGAATGTAGAGGATGCCTTGACGCATCTGCTCGAAGGTAATGGGCGGGATGAGGCTAGAGACGGGTTCCATGGCGGAGTCCTCTTTGAGGACGCCGGTGGGGTTGCCGTGGGAGTCGCGGTCGATGGTGCCGGCGGTGGGGTCCGGGGTGGCAGCGGTGATGTGGGCCAGCTTGAGGGCGAGCGAGTTGGCGACTCCGTAATGGCCGGTGGTGTGGATGAGCCAGACGGGATTATTGGGAGCGACGGCGTCGAGATCGGCGGCGGTGACGTAGCGGTGTTCGGCAAGCTTGCCCTCGTCCCAGCCGGAGCCGGTGACCCATTCGCCAGGCTTGGCGAGAGCGATCTTGGCCTTTACACGGGCGACAATTTCAGCTACTGAAGTGGCATCCGAGAGCTTGATGCCGTAGAGTTCTTCGACGCCTCCGTCAGCGATGTGAGCGTGGGTGTCGATAAGCCCTGGGGTGGCGGTATGACCGTGGAGGTCGATGATGCGGGCGCCGGGAGCCTTGCCCGCGAATTCCAGAACTTCGGTGTCGGTGCCGACCTTCACGATTACGCCATGGTGGACGGCGATGGCCTGGGCTACCGAATCGTTGGCATCCACGGTGAGGATGTGGCCGTGAATTAGGACGAGGTCGGCGGCGGGGTTTTGCGCGGCGAGAATCTGAGTAAACAAAAAGGTACCCAGTAGAACGCCTGACGCACTGAGTTTGCGGTGCAGAGACATCGTTCAATTCTACTCGCGAGCAGATTCAACCACAGTAGATTCCTGGGCGTCGCATAATCCGATTGCTCCGGTTTGTCGGCTTGTGGGAGGTGATCTCCGCGCTTGGTATTTCGATCCTCGACAAGTCAGCGGGCTGTTCGGAAGCAACCCTTCCAAGAATGGAGCGCTCAGCCGGATTGCGACCGAAGCCCTCAGGATATGGAAGGCGTATATTGGCAGGGTTCGCAGACAGACAGCCTGGAGGCGCTTGGCGTCGAAGGCCCCAGTTGCGGGTATGCGGGTATCCCTGGGCCTAACCTCTATAAAAACCGAGAAAAATATTAAGGTTTACCCCTCCTAGAATCCCGCAATACCTAGGCTGCCCTGGGATTTGCTCGATCAGCCGGCCGGAGTATAGGCGGCCAAGGAACCCCGGTCATTCAATTGAGGGGATAGGAGATAGGAGGGAACGAAACTGCCCTAAGGGGTCCGAACGACTCAAAGAGGCTCTTGTACAATTTCTTGGATAGTGGCTTCATTGCTTTCTTTAAGGCGTGTTCAAGGACATTGTCCAAAATTGCTACTGAGGCAAGGACAACGCTCGAGTGGGTCATCCTGTTCCGGCGCTGGAAGGCGTCAAACAGACTTGTCAGGGAATTCGAAAGATCAAAGTCAGCCACCGCGAACCTCTTTACTCTAGCGACGCGATCGGTGCTACCTGCGATTGGTATCGCGATCAGTTCTATTTCGGAGTTAAACCAATGCGTTTTTCTAAGAAGTCAGAGCTGAAGCGGGGCCATTACATTCGGAGAAACGCAGGAGGGCTAATAGAGTACTGCCTCTTCGCCTTTCTCGGAGATAAGGGTTTGGAAAGTGGCGACGATTTTGTCGCGCCGGGCCATGACACCGTTCACTTCATCCTTCGTCAGATAGCGTTTGGTATTCGCCGCCAGTTCATCACCCTTGAGGGCTTTTAGTTTTTCGAAGAGTTGACGGTCGCATTTCACCAAATCTTTCTGGATACGAAGGTCCTTGTTCTTGCGGAAGGCGCGGCTGAAATCGACGCGCCAGACGGTCCAATCTTCGCCAATAAGTACGTTGGTGAGATTGGGATCGGTATCATAAACCAGTTCGTCGAAGACACGGATGCGGTACATCTGCTTGTTCCACTTGTCCTGGTCAGGAGGCTCGATCTTCTTCTCTATGCGCTCAGCGTCATCCATCTTGACTGGGAGCCACCAGCTGAGCGAACCGGTTTTGCCCTGCCATTTGCGTTCGACGTATACGGGCAGCATGTTGTCGAGTCCCACGAGCTCGGCGAGCAGATAGGCGGCGATGTTGTACTTATAGGAATCGACGAAATTGAATTCGACCCTTCCGCTTTCGAGCTCCTCCTTATTCTTGTGCTCGTCGATCGTTTGGAACGAGGCGTCGTGGGTGATGGTGCCGTTGCTGAGGGTGAGCCGTGAGGGATGTGTGACGCCCTTGCTCGAAATCCTGCTCTTGATGACTTCCGCAGTCTGAAGAAACTGCTTGATTTGTTCTTTGGTGAGTGGCGGGTCATCCGCAGCACGCGCAGCGCACAGAAGCATGACGTAGGCAAGAACAAGGAAAAGAGCCCTCGCCAACGGTCTGGCAAATGCTCGCATGGGGATCCTCCGGAAATTGATGCATACTCTACACCTAATTCGGGCGTGGAGCCCACTCCAATTACTTTCCAGGCGCGGAAGTTATCGTCTTGTAAGAAATTCTTCTTTACACCTCCCTACCTCCGCATTATCCTCTGCCCGCGTGTTCCTTCCCTTCGCAGTCGGTTATGACCCAGCGGTTATTTCGAGATGGAGGATGCAATGAAGATCTTTTCAAAAGTACTTTCCCTTGTGCTTGCGGGAGCGGCATTTGCTGCCATGCCTGCGGTCGCCGGCCGAGCCGGGGCTGAAAATAAGCAAGAACCGGCTGCGGAAAAAGAGACGAAATGGCAGGGCAACGTCGTCAGAATCTATAAAGACTTGTCGCTAATGGACATACGAGGTGGCACATCCAACCAGTCCTCGGATTTGAAGAAGGTTGCCTACGACAGCTCAACGCTCTGGACCAAAGGCGGAAAGCCCGGCCAGCAAGCCGACGTCAAGGAAGGCTCGTTCGTGATTGTGCTTGGCCAGGTGGACGATAAGGGCGTGTTGCACGCGACTCGTATTGACCTACGGCTTCCAAGATAACTTATTTCGGGACGGGATGCCCCCGGCCTTGTCCGCGGCAGGGGCATTCGCCTGTCTACAGACATTGGCCGCAGCTCCCGAGGGGGAGGAATTTTCGAAAGGTCGCGAAGGGTCAGGCGTTCAAACGATTGGGCTGAATGCCGAGACAAAAAAGCTTCGGCACCGAGTAAGGGTAAGAGTGAGAATCGCCTGTACTGGCGCGGAAAATCAACGCTGTAGCAGACCATCATAGTCAGTCATCTTCGCCATTTTCGGACCGAATCGCATCGGGTCCGTGCGGAAGTCAACACACGCGCGGCGAGATCGTGCGCCAGAAGCGCCCGCGTGCGCCAGGAAGGGCATCCCAGGAGGCATTGTGTCTTTCTTGACTGGTGCCTTATGATCTCGAATCGCGAAAAGACTTACCTTCCTCAGCGAAACTAGTTGGTGCACAGTTTGGTGCACACCTAGGTGAGTTTCAGTCATACTTGGTAGTACTCGTGTGGAACCGCCGAGGGCGCGGAACCCGCATAAACATTGACTCAGTCGTACTTGGTAGCTCAGTGACGTAAACCACAGCAATTGTGCTGGTTTACGCTTTGCAAGCAGGGGGTCACCGGTTCGATCCCGGTCACGTCCACCAGATTTCTTTTTTGTCTTTATTGAGTTAGGTGCTTCGGTGCCACGTCGCCTGATTCGGTGCGATTCGAGTTGTGCCCACCTAGGTTTGCCATTGCAGTGAGGACGGCGTCCTCCGAAGGGTGAACGTAACGAGACGACATCGATACGTTACTGTGCCCTGCGATCCGTGCAAGGGTCCATGCATCGCAACCCGACTCCCCAAGGCGCGTGAGGGAAGTGTGACGCAAGCTACACAACACAAAGGGTCGCATCGCCTTTTGGTCGTTCTTCGCGGACTTTTGTCGCATCGTCTCGAAGGCCTTCGCATGCTGCTTCTTGAGGCTCGAAGATTCGATGTGACCGCTACGAGTCGGTGCAGGCCAGACCCATCCTTCTCAAGCGCTACGGAATAGTGCCGAATATCACAAAGAAGATCGTGGGTACGTTCCGTAATATCCCGTCGCGCCATTCCAACGTCATACCGTGCAAAAAAATACAGGCTGGCCGTGTCCCCGCACTTGCACTATTCTACCCATACGCTCGCCTGGCACGTGCGCAGCGTTGAGCCGAACGGATTACCTATTGGGTATCAGTACCCGGCGAACTAGCCCGTACGAATGCGACCAGCGACCAGTTTGGTCGAAGACGAATTGAATGGGGACGCAAACGTGTGGAATCCACTTGTCGGGTTATCCGACTAATGTGTGCCACGAGCACGAAAGGAGGAAACGCTGAGTAGTGCGCAACTGCTTAACTGATGAGGGTAGGCCCCTCGGAACCGGTTTACAGGAACAGGTTCCAAACCACCTTCGGCGGCTGTAGTCAAAAGCTATGGTCGTGAACGCGGAAGGAAAAGGCCTGGCAACGACCAGGTCAGGTGACCGGCAAGAAGAGGACCGCAAGGGAACCACTGCTGAAGTGTCGAAAGGTTATAGACGATGTCAAAACCGCGGGGGGTTAGTTACTGCGGGATTAGCTCCGACGAAACCTGCTTACGGGCGGAGCGGCATCCGGCATGAGAGGTGGCCTGAGCTTGCCAAAGAGGCGGTTAAGCGGAACGTGGGAACCTGAGACTTCGATGCAAACGGAGAAGCCACAAGTGGAAGAACCACGAGGGCGAGAGTACGGAAGCGAAGTTTCAGGGTCGGACTGCCCCACAGTAGTGAAGAAGCGGGGTAATTCCCGTGGAGCGAAGGGGACAGGTCACTCGCGTCCTAACCAATTACGGTCAACTGGAAACAGGAGGAACCGAGTGGTTAGAACGGAAGGTCAAACCTTCACTGAGTGGCACGAGCCGTGTGACTGGAGACAGTCACGCACGGTTCTGTGAGGGGCTCGGGGTGAAATTCCCCGGGCCTACTCGGCCGGGAGCTGGGCGCATTTCTAACGACAGCATCCGGGTAGCCGACGAGCAGGACTTGCGCCCATCTACAACTGCTTGGACTGCGAGCACACGAGGGCGCGTCCAGCTAGAGCAATCCGAGATGGTCCGGATACTTGGCTTGCAAAGAACCGACCAGAACCTCAAATCCTGGCAGCTCGCGCAGATTTTTGAGGCAAGGGTCCTTCAAAAAGAAAGGCCAACATGCGAAGCCGTTGCTGACACTTCGCTCCAGCCACTCAAACGCAGCTTCACGTCGCCCCAACAAGGAAAGTATGCACGCCAATTGATAGTAGGTGTGGTGCGCATGTCCAAAGGATTTTGGGCTTGCACAGGCCGTTGCAAGGCAGTCGAGCGCCTGTTCCGCTAACCCCGTCAACGCGTAGTAGACGCCCTGCAAACTGACGATGAGTGGTTCTCCAGGCAAGAGCTGGACCGCCTCATCCAGCAGAATTCTTGCTTCTACTAAGTCCCCGGTCATCATACCCAGCTGAGGAGCAAAGTAGATTGGATACTTGTTGTCTGGATTCTCGGCGCGCCACGCTTCAATTTCCTCACGCGCCAAGTCGTATTCCTGGTTCCAAACGTAAACTTGGACGATGCTGTGACTGACCGCTTTTCTGGGATGAAATGGCGTTGCCCGCTCATACACTTCACGAGCGTGGTCGAGTAATCCGATGTGGGCCAGGATGGTGGCCAGACGGTTGTAAGCTTGAGGTTGGTTGTTCTGCAGAGCCAAGGCTCGCTTGAGTTCGGCCATCGCTTCAAGGTGTTGAAAGTTCTTCAAGGGCCCCCAGAGCAGAAAAGCGCTGGCGACATGCGATTCGGGCAAGTCCGGATTCAGTTCAAGGGCGCGCTGGCAATGAAACTCGGCCTTCTCCAACCACGCACTCGCCGGATCAAGTTCAAAGTGGCGCGTCGCGCACACTACGGAAAGCACCGCATGCGCCAGCGAAAAGCCCGGATCTCGAGTGACCGCCTTACTCAGGTGCTGAGCGGCTTCGTCCAGCATCTCTGGATTGCCGGAGGAACTGAGCCGGTAACCCCGCATAAATTCCGCATAGGCCATGGGGTCTTTGCTATACCGTGGGGAACGTTGAACGATCCCTGAACGTAGCGGCCGGTTCAGTGTCTTCGCGATTTGCTTCGCAATTTCGTCCTCGAGATCAGGCAGGCGGTTGACGTCGAGATCGCATTTCCTTGTGAAGCAAGCACTTTGCAGACGGGTGTCAAACATTTCCGTCGAGAGGCGCCATAGCCCCTTTGACATTTGAATGGCACCATAGACGACAAAACGCACGCCAAGATGAAGCGCAGTTTCCGCAGGTGTCGCCTCGCCCGGTACATTGAGGACTGCAGAAGTCGGCAGGACGTCGACACCAGGCAAATTTCCGAGTCGCATGATCAGTGCATCTGCAAACCCCAGGCATATGCCAGAGTCGTCGGTGGCCTTTCCGAGAAGCACTAGCGGCAAGACCGCCAACGACAAGCGCTCCCATCCGCCTCCTTTCTCTGGCCCGGCCGCGTGCACAGCACCCGATCCCAAATCGGATCGTAGATAATGGGCGTCAATCACACGGACCGGTCCGATAAATCTGTACCCTTTGCCCACCACGGTTTCTAGAAACCGCGGTCTAGCGGAATCATCACCCAGGGCGGTGCGGATTTTTCGCACGATGTTATTGATGTTGGGCTCGGTATCGATGAACAAATCCGAGCGCCACAATTTCGCGACGATCTCCTGGCGCGAAACCAGTTGTTCCCGCCGGCCCACCAGAAAAATCAGCAGTTCCATGGGCTTCTTTTCAAGTTTCACTCGCCGTCCCTGGCGGCGAAGCTCGTATCGCCCCAGGTCCAGTTCGATCTCGCGCAGTCCTGGCTTTGTGGTTCGCATAAGGCTCTCTCGGGACATTGTCCACTAAGAATCAGTAATTTGCGACGATATGGAAAAGATAGACAAACGATATCTCCTCTTCATTGGAATCGTCCGCTACTCAAGACATGATCCCACCGTTCGATACCGAGCAACGGAGGCTCAATCATGAAACGAACCTTGTTCCTTACCCTTGTAGTGGCTGGAGCGTTGTTGTGTGCGGGGCTGGTTTTCACCAGTGCCGCGTCGCACGATCACTCGCACGAAAAAAACGCTTTCACCCCAGACACGATTCCCTGGGGGCCGGCACCGCCCGTGGTGCGTCCCGAAGCGCAATTTGCGGTCCTCGAAGGGGACCCAACCGCCTCTACCGGCGACTACACGATTCGCTTGAAGATGCCCGATGGGTTCCGCATCGCACCCCACTTTCACCCGCTACGGGAAAACGTAACGGTCATTTCCGGGACCTTCAAAGTCGGGATGGGCGATGAATTCGAACCCAACAAGATGAAAGCGTTCACCGCAGGCAGCTTTGCCTTTCTCGACCCCGAAATGCACCACTTCGCAATGGCTTGTGGCGAAACCATCGTGCAGGTCCACGGGCAATCTCCCCTTCAATTCAACTACATCAATCCGAACGACGACCCAAGCAAGAACAAGTAGCCGACTCGGGCGCGCACGATAGAGGATCACTCAAGTGAAGGTGCGAGGCATCGTGTGTCGAAGGCGCCAAGAATGAAGGTTGTCGAGGAGCAAAACGGCCCGGGAGGCGGCAGCAAGCGCATCCTGGGCCTACCCCAAGCAGCAGCATAGTGGGAAACGTACCCGAGAGCATCCGTACACACGAATTCAAACGAATCGAAATCTCAAAGGCGATGGGCGAAGGAAAGAGTGATGAAGACGCACCTATTCAGTGGCGTGGCGTTGAGTCTGGTTCTCGCGGCCAGTTCCCACGGCGCACCGCAGGACGCTGGAATGCCTCGAACTACGAGCGAGAGGACAATCACAATTCGCATCCACAACTACGCCGAAGTCAAACCATCCGTGCTGCTCCCAGCCACGAGAGTTGCAGGCGACATATTGCGAGAGGCGGGTGTTGACTCGGTCTGGGTCGAGTGCATCGTCGGCCAAACCGAGTTGCCGGAGGCCGCGTGCGCGAGTCCGGTGACTCCACTCGACCTGGTGCTGAATCTGCTCCCTCGATCCCAGGCGCAACACTTACATTTTCAGGACAAAATACTTGGCGTCGCAGTAGAGGCTACGGGAGAGCATTTCGGGGTCTTCGCATCCGTTTTCTACGACAATGCGAAGGATTGCGCGGCGCAATGGCAACTGGATTTGCCCCAGCTTTTGGGGTTGGCGATGGCTCACGAACTTGCTCATTTGCTGTTGGGCACAAATTCACATTCCAGCCGCGGAGTAATGCGCGCCTTCTGGAGCGGCAAGGAGCTTCTGGCCGCCGAACAGCGCGGCCCGTCTTTTTCGTCTTCCGAAAAGAATCGGCTTCAGATAACACTCAGTGCTCGAACGCTGGCTGCCTTGAGAGGCGTCGTGAGTCCTGAATTGCTCCCGATAGCGAATGTCCAAACAGGTTCAGCAGCTGCGATGAGGTAAAGCCCGCGGCCTCGTTTCATATGCTTGCGACAGAAACGCTCAATATCCTGCTATGCGACCTACCAGGAGTTGGTCGGAGGATCGAGAGTCATCCACGAGATGCGATGCGGGGCGAGGATCCGCGTCTTGCTGCGATCGATTCTACAAGCGTAAGCTGCCGCGGGGTGCAGGAGAGGAACCATGGCAGGAACCAAGCAAGTTCGAGATTCAGTTTTGCAAGCGATCGGGAATACGCCGGTGGTCCGGCTGCGGAAGGTCGTATCGCCGTCGATGGGCGAGGTTCTGGTGAAGCTGGAGTACTACAATCCCACCGGCTCTTACAAAGATCGCATGGCGTTGGCCATGATTGAAGGGGCTGAGGCGCGCGGAGATCTGAGGTCGGGCATGCGCGTGGTCGAGTGGACGGGAGGAAGCACGGGGTCGTCGCTGGCGATGGTCTGTGCGATTAAGGGGTACCGCTTCACGCCCATTTCCTCGGACGGATTTGCGGACGAAAAGCTCCGGACGATGCGTCTTTTCGGCGGGGACCTGGAGATTTTTCCGGCCGAGGGCGGCAAACTTGTGCCGGAGCTCTACCAGCGGATGAAACGACGTGCGGAAGAACTGGCACAGCAGCCGGGCACGTTCTACACAAACCAATTCAACAATGCGGATGCGCTTCGCGCTTACATGGGAATCGGCAAGGAACTAGTCGAACAAGTGGGTACCAGTCTAACCGCGTTTTGTGGCGGAGTGGGCACGGCCGGGATGATTGTGGGCGTGTCACGCGCGCTTAAGGAGGCTGGATGCGAGGCGCGTATCGTGGCGCTTGAGCCGGCATCCTCGCCGGTGCTGACTACGGGGAAAGGAGGTCCACACCGAGTCGAGGGAATCGCCGCAGGGTTCCGGCCGCCGCACTTGAAGGACGGCGAGTACGATGAAGCGCGCACGGTGGAGGAAGGGGCCGCGCGCGAGATGGCCCGACGCTTGGCGAAGGAGGAAGGAATATTCGCGGGGACCTCCTCCGGCCTGAACGTCGCCGCCGCGCTGCAACTGGCGCATGAACTGGGGCCGGGCAGTACTGTCGCAACGGTCGCAGTCGACACTGGCTTCAAGTATCTCGCAGGGGACCTCTATCGAGAGTAGTGAACACCGATCCGAGATGGCATAAACAGGATCGGATGCGGTAGGCCCAACAGGACCGCATCTAGTCACATGCCTGATAAACGCGGCGGTCTCAATGGGTCGACGCAACACTCAGTTCGAACCCACCTTGCATCGAAAACAAAAGCTAAAATCGCTCGCTAGATTAGATCAGCCGGAACACTACCCTACCTAGGTTTTGACCGGGTACAGCCCAACAAATCGGTTCTCCGGTGGAAGTAGTGTCGGATCAACTGGGTCTTGCGTCAACCGGTTGAGCTGGCAGCATTTACCGGAGAAATGAAGTCTACCATCATGTTTTTCAACACTTTTCCATCGTCTAAGGGTCTCTACAGGAGATACCCGATTCCGGGTTCTTCAGCAGCGTTGGTATTTCTAGCAGCCTCCCGCTCGGCGGGAAGCTAGTCTTCCACGTAGGTGTACGCATGCAAATAACCGGTCTTATTTGTAGCCAATGCAACGATGTCGCTGATTTTGTAAGCCCTCTCAACGGAAGCACATTGCTGGCGAAGACCCCAGCTGGGGAAATCATCATTGCGCTTCACAGGCGATGTGAAAAGACGTGGGCAGATGAGAACAATTGCCTAACTCTGGTTCCGCTCAAAAAATTGCGGCCCGCCCATCACGGCATCTTGCCTGCGCACGTACACTGAAAATCTGCTAATCGCTTTACCGTTTGCAGCCTCGTTCTACGACAATCACGGGACGGACGCCGCGCAGTCATAGCTGTTGCACTCAGGCAGTTTGATCGCTGAAGTCTCCAAATTCTGTGGGCCCAAGACGAAGGAGGATTTATGAAAATCGTAGTGATCGGCGGCAGTGGACTCATCGGATCAAAGCTTGTCAGGAAGCTTCGTGAGCAGGGACACGAGGCCGTGGCGGCGTCACCCAATTCGGGTGTCAACTCCATCACCGGCGAGGGACTTGCCGAAGCGCTGAAGGGTGCATCGGTGGTCGTTGATGTAACGAACTCTCCTTCCTGGGAGGACGCGGCGGTGTTGAAGTTTTTCGAGACATCAACCCGCAACCTCCTCTCCTATGGAGCGGCCGCGGGCGCGAAGCATCATGTTGCGTTGTCGGTCGTGGGAACGGAATGCTTGCTCGCAAGCGGTTTCTTCCGCGCAAAAATGGCTCAGGAGAACTTGATCAAAGCCTCCTCGAATCCCTACACAATTGTCCGCGCGACGCAGTTCTTCGAATTCGTCAAGGGCATCACGGATTTCTCCACCGAGGGCAACAAAGTACGCATGCCAACCGCGCTTATCCAGCCTATGGCGGCCGACGATGTTGCCAGTGCGGTGGGCCGGATCGCAACGGGCTCACCAGTGAATGGCACCGTTGAAATAGGGGGGCCGGAAGAGTTTCGCCTCGATGAACTCGTCCGGCAATACTTGGCCGCAAACAAGGATCCGCGCGAGGTTGTCGCAGACCCGAAGGCGCGTTACTACGGCGTAGACATTAGCGAGAGGACCCTCCTTCCCGGCGATGGCACGCGGCTCAGCGAGACCCGTTTCGAAACCTGGCTCACTCAGCCCGCGGCAAAGGCGGCGGCGGTCGCCCACTAATGGGTCCGTCAAAGAGAGGCCGGTTTGCGTGAACCGGCCTCATTCAAACGAAAGGTTCATTTATGACGATTGCGAAACTAGCTTTGACGCTGATTGTCTAATGTCGGTCACAGTGGAACCTAAAGAGGCGCAAGTGACGCCGCTCTTTTCAAAAGACCTGACGGACTTTGCCGGCAAGGAAGGTTTGATGATCACGGTGGAGTATCCACCAGGCGCGTCGGACCCAATACATCGCCACAACGCACACGCTTTTGTTTATGTGCTTGAGGGCTCATTCATGATGCAGGTGAGGGGCGGCAAAGATGTGACTCTGACACCTGCTCAGACCTTCTATGAAGGTCCCTCTGATGTTCACGTCGTGGGGCGAAGTGCCAGCCAAACCAAACCGGCGAAATTCGTGGTGTTCCTGGTTAAGGACAAAGGCGCTCCCGTAATGGTGCCGGCGAACTAAATCAGACCCTACAAGAATTGCCCCGACTGGTAGGCTTATCGGGAGTTAACCTGTTGACCGAAGGGCCTTTTCGGGGCAAACCCGCCGAATTTCATCTAGTTGAGATACTCTAGGCTGATTCGGGCTCGGGTCGCATCCCTGCGTTGCTCTATCCTCTTATCGAGCCCCTCCATACTGACAGACAGCCGCGCGCAAACTGGTTTCGTCCCGTCAACATCCCGAGCACTGATATTTTTGACAGTATCCATATCCCCGCCACGATTGCAGATTGATCGGTAAGTTTCCCGCAGTTCAGACTTCCTCGCGAGGCCAACCATGCGGTTGGACGGGCCTAATCTTCGAAATGTCTCTCGTTATGTAGCGATCGTCGCCGCTATTGGTTTTGCCGGCTGCGGCGATACCTGCATTGTCGGCTTCGTCAACAGTGGTATGGGCGTTGTATTCGTAGGAGCCGCGAATACGTCACCGCCTTGTTCGCTCAAGCAAACGAGGGCGGCGATGAACGTGGTCGCGCTCAAGTCAGCGGTTTGCGAAACCTGTACGACCGACGCTCGTGTGGAACATGTGTTTGTTACAGTGCAAGGCATTCAACTACATCCTGCCGTGACGGATGACACCAGCAAAGATTGGCTCGAAATTGCACCCGAGTTGACTAACCAACGGCGGCAGATGGATTTGGTGGGTAATTCCCTGCCGGAAAGATTGGTGGAGAATGCGAATATCCCGGCGGAAACCTACCGTGAACTCCGCTTACGATTTTGTATTGATTCCGGTTCAATCCAGGAATCTCGCGCGAACAATGTCTGCGGTGGAACCCTACCGAATTGCATCGTGATGGCAGATGGACGCGTTGAGCCACTCCGCTGGCCTGGCGATACACCAGAGTTGGTCATTCCCATCCGGACTGATCAAGGCGATATGTTGGCGGTTTTGCCAGACAGCATCGTAGATCTTCGTCTTAGCTTGGAAGTACAGCAGGCATTTACCGTCTCCAGCATCCAACGATCGAGACTGCAAAACGTTGTCGTCGGACACGCCACCGCTGTGAAGCGATGGAATTCGATTGAAAATGACAATGCTGGAATTACAGAATCAGCGAAACCGGATTGATACGGCTACCAGGGCTTCGTTCCCAATAGAACCAACTCTGATAAGGCATTTGTGCTAGCTCAACTGGTCGATGCAACATCAGCTAAGCAGTTGATCCGACACTACTTCCCCTAGAGAACCGATCTGTTTGGCTGTGCCCGGTCAAAACCTAGCCAGGGTAACGTTCCGGCTGATCTAATCTAGCGAGCGATTTTAGCTTTTGTTTTCAATACAAGGTGGGTTCGAGCTGAGTGTTGCGTCGACCCATTGAGACCACCCGACTTATCGGGACTTAGGATAACTTCCGTGTTGCCGACAAACAGGGAGTCAGGTTGGCTTGGAGGTAGGGGTTGGGAAAGGCTTTGGATGGAACTCAGCTCGTTAGCGGGCTATTTTTGAAAGTGTCACGAGTGCTCGCCTTCGCTCTAAGAGGTGCTTTGGATGGAGGGCGTTTGTATCGGCATCTTGCTCTGCTGGCGGCGGCCAGGGTGGTTGGGGTCGGTGAATTCGAGCAGTTCGATGGGCGCGCCGTTTTCGACTATGAACGCGACGCGGACGCCGTCGGATGGGCTGTTAGGAGGAATCAGGATTTCGCGACCAGCAATCTCGGAGGCGAGATCAGCCACTTCAAACGCGACGTGCGGAACGTGCCGGACGAGATCAGGGACCGCTGCGTCCGCTTCGAAGCGCATCCACTCCACGCCGAATTCGCTTTTCTCGTGGCTGACGACAAAGACTTTCAGGTGTTTCAAGTGGGTCTCCCCAGGCTTCGCTTCGGTAGTGGGAATTCCGACGTGATGGTACCGGCGCATTGTTTTTCGCTCTCCGTGGAATTGGCACAAATTCTACGCTATCGTTACCGCGTTTGAAACCGCGCCATCGTGGCCGGACTCTTGAGGCACGAAGTCAATTGTGCTTCACTGGTTTTAGCGCAAGTCAGATTCGCAATGGATGACGAGCAAACGGGAACTAATCCTCAAGTCCTGATAAACGCGACCATCTGAGCTGGCCGCGTTAATCGTGCATGTGGGTTTTCATACGGCAGAGGACCTATCCGGCAGTGATGGCGGCGACCTCGCAGTCCTCGACGCTCGGTATGATGAAGTGCAGGAGCTCACCTTCCAAGCGGAAGGGCACGGTGCGCTCCGCATGCAGGAGCTCGACGGACTCTACCTTGACTCCTGCAGGTAGCCTCATGCTGACGGCCTGCGGGCCGAGCGGATAGACCGACTGCAGCCAACCGTGGTGGGAGTTGGGGTTGGTGTAGTTGAGCACGTGAACGGAGTAGCCGGGGGCCGTCTCCCAGGCAAAAATCTCGACGAAACCTTCGCCCTGGACGTGGACAATTCTCTCGTCGCGCGTAATCCAGCGGATCGTGTTGTGCAGGAGCCGCAGGAGATCGCCATGGCCAGTGAGCCACCAAGTGCGCTCGATGTCTCCGGGGAAATAGGCGGTGCGACTGTGGCCGATCTCGCGCAGGACTATGGCCGGCTCCGCTGTGTGCGAGACGGGAGGATAGGCCAGCTCTGGCGGATACTGCACGAAGCCGGGGACGACGGTGAGAATGGGGTCCGGTACGGGCTTGAGTGGCACCCGGTTTTGTGCGCCGGGAATCCAGTTGGTGTTCGTGAAGTCTGCAAGAATCGGGTGCTGGCGCTCGATGCGACCGTAGTAGGCGTTGCCAGTGGTACCCACGACATCGCCTGCCCTGCTGATGCCGAGAAGATCGGACAGGCCGAAGTCCCCTCGCTGCTTCAGGTTTTCGTCGTAGAGGCCGGTTTCAAAGCTGGCCATGATTGATCCGCCAGACTGCACGTAGTCGCGGACCTGCTGACACTGGCGGGTGCTGAGCATAGCGATATTGGGCAATAGCAGCGCGCGATACCGGCTCAGACGTTCGGACTCGAGGCGGTCTTCGTGAACGAAGTCGAAAGCAAAGCGGCCGCTGAGCAACATCTCATAGAGACCATGGGTTGTTTCGCGCATGTACTGGCGCAAATGCGCCGTGGCGGGACCTTTATAAAGGAGTTGGGTGCTCTGACCCATAACGACGCCAATGTTGGCGATGGAGCGGCGAGTCGTGAGATGAGCATCGTATTTGGCGGCCCACCGGAAATAATCGGCCCCAACTTTCTGCCAGCGGCGGTCTTCTCCCAGGCCGTCTTCTGAACCGATGAAGTGGTAATAGAGGGCCATGCCGCCGGCGAGCGCCTCGTTCATCCACATTTTCGCTTCGGCGGGATTCTTAGAAGCGTTGCGCCAGCGCACGATGCCCGTCGAGTATGCAGCGGCGACGTTAGCGGAAAACTTGCCGTCGAGCACCGCATGACAGGCGCGACTTTGCAGCGTGCATCCCCAGATGGCGGGGTCGTCGTAGGTACGGCCCTGGTTATCGGCCTGGAACCAAACAGCTAGTTTGCCAATCCGGTCCAAATTGGGGCCGGGGTGAACGTTGCCACCAAGGTTCGCGAAATAGAAGCTGTCTGGTTTCTTTTGTTTGGCAATGGAGTCGTATTTGCTCCAGAGTTCGAAGACGCGATTGTTGAAGACGCGCCAGTACTCTGATGTGTCGGTGGGCGGCAGTTTGCTGCAGATCGCGCAGTAGCACTCGGGCAGGCTACCAATCGGCGGCCATCCGTTGGTATAGAAGCAGTCGACATCGTAGAGCGAGTTGATTTCTCGCATGATGGCGGGCACGTAGTCGTCCATGTAGGCGGAGAACATGCAGGTCTTGAAGAGGCGCGGTTCTTCGCCGCTGTATTGCACTGAACCGTCTTTGTTGCGCATGGCCCAGTCCGGATGGGCCTCGAGTGCGTCGCCCCAGTTGAGGTCGGGGCTCATGCGGGCGACCACGCGCATGCCGCGCTTTTTGGCGGCCGCCACACACTCACCGAAGAAGTCTCGACCATTCAGGAACTGCCCGTGGCGGTGGAACTTCACTTTCGAGGGATAAAACGCGAGGATGCCAGTCACGCTGACGAAGACGATATCCGCGCGGGCCGAGTGCCAATAGCTGGCCCACTCCTCGACGTTCATGACGACGGGGTCGTGCTCAGTCATATTGCTCTGGCCGACGCGGCGAATCCTCTGCTGCCAGGGCTCGCTGGCTAAGTCAACCGGTGTCAAGCGTTGTGGGAGCGGGATGAGATTCGGCGTGTCCCCGCTGACGGCTGCGGTGGCAACTGTTTTAGCGGAGAGCGCGAAACCAGGTTCGAGGATGTCGAGGGCGCCTGCCATGGGAAGCACTGTTGCGGTGGTCTTGAGGAAAGTGCGACGATTGAACATCCGGATCCCCTTTGTTGTGGCGGCAGAGGAAGTGTAGTTGCCTTTGGCGATAACGCGCTAGCAAGAAAGCGCGAGACGGATGTGCCAACGCGGAAGCCGCTCCGGGCGGTCACCACACGGATAGTCGGGTAACGAGCTCAGAAATAATTCACGTGCATGATAACTGCCACTGACTGATGACCCTCTGCGTTGGCCTGACCGCTTGAATGGACTCTTTAGTCCTCTGCAAGAGCTTCCATTGGGGATACTTGCGGGGCGCGTTGCGATGGCACGAGGCAGGCGGCGAGACACGCCGCTGCCGTCACGCAAGCGGCAGCCGCGAGGACCGCGCTGACGCTGCCCGCCATCGCTGAGCTAGCGAGGGAGTTTGACAATGTACTTAATTCGCACCGATCCTTCGGCACTAGTCGTAGGCCCCACCGGTCTAGCCTACGATTACGATAAAGATATCCTTTACATCGCCTCGATGGACGACGATGAAATCTTCGCCGTTCCAGACGCCAGAAGACGGACAATTGATGCCGGGATGGGAACCCGGATCTACCACGATGACGCTCACCTGCACCGTCCCCTCGCCCTGGTACAGGGTCCGAAGGAGATTCGCTGACCGGCAGTGGGGATGCTCAGACCTCTACGGCGTCAGTCTGAGTTTTCACTTTGGGCGGGACGCGAAGATAGGACGCCCAACTCCGATATGGCAATGGCTGGCGCAAACCCGCGAAAAAGTTTTATGACCCATCGACCGTCCGGCCCTGCGGCACTCCCGGGTAAATTGATTGCATAATTGTGTCGGCCCCTTGACCTGAGTTGCCTCTTTTGTTTCCGCCGAAGAACTTACGGTGAATCTCCGGCCAGAATTCGATCGCGAGATTACCCAGCGTCTGATAGCCCAGGCTGATTGCAACACGCGACAGGGTCAACTCACCGCCGCGGTCTGCCTCGGGGTAATACAGGTTTGACAACCCCGCTCCAGCGAACTTCCCAAGGATGTTGGACCAGTTTGCCTGGGGTCGCCCAGAGTCAGCCCGAGTTACGAATCCACGGGAAATGGAATATCCCATTCGTGACCAGGCGCTGCCTTCTCCTCTCCGGAAGTAACGAGGATCCTGATGCAGGATCGAAGGGAAGGCATAAGTAGAGAAAAACCGCGCCGAGGTGCCGTCCGCTAGCGCAGCACCGAAACGCTTTCCGTAGCCAGCGGCCCCTTGCCCATAGCCGCTATGCGTGTCCCGGGCCTGACTCAGTCCCGCTTGCACTAGGTACACCATGGCTGGGAATGGGTCCAACGTTCCCTTAACAAATAACCCAAACTTCTGTTTGGGCGTCAACGGTGGAGCGCTCCGCGCGTCGGTAATCGTGTAGGTTGGCACCACTCCGAAGATTCGTTCCGATTTCTTTTTTGCTTCAGGCGTGGAGGAACCGTCAGACTGTGTTAGATCAGATATCGAAACGTCGGTGTGTAGTATGGCGTTTTGATTTTCACACTGGGCCCAAAGCGCGGACGAGCCCCAAGACGTAAGTAACAGAAACGCTGTTCTAAAGAGTCCCAGGAGAAAGCCCGTGAGTTTCATGCTGATCACTATTCCGTTCCGGTAGGTTCACTGTCTCGTCTAAAAACGGCCCGCGACAAGACCAACCTGGTGAGGCTGTCGCCTGGGGAAATCGCATTCCACTGTCAAAAGTTACAGGCCCTGGTGATCACCCGAGATTTCTCATCCAAGACAAACAAAATGCCCCATCAACGCGCTGCTGGGCAACGTTCAGAGTTTGGTTCTAATCATGATCAAAGAAAGACCTGTACAGATGTTTTCGATAAGTTCGAAGGGACTAGTTCGGTGAGCGCAGCCGTGGGACTCAAACAGATGTGTTGTATCGGGCGCATGCAGAGCCTCTTTTTGGTGGAACCAATTGGCTCTCCTATCCGTATAAGCGATTATGGAAACGCTACTGGCAGACGTCCGCCATTCCTTTCGCGTTCTGATCAAGAGTCCTGGCTTCACCATCGTCGCGGTCCTGGCTCTCGCGCTCGGCATCGGCGCAAACACGGCAATCTTCTCCGTGATTGACCGGGTTCTGCTGGCCCCTCTGCCATTCCCCGATTCGGAGAGGATCATGCGCATCCAGCGCAAGTTTCCGAACGGCAACGGATCGTCGGTTTCCATCCCTAAATTCATGGCATGGCGAAAGGGCCAGGCGTTTCAATCGATGGCAGCCTATGATTTCGGCAGCGTCAGCCTGAATCTGGGCACGAGCGACCGCCCCAATCCAGTCAATGGAATGCACGCCACCGCGGACTTTTTCAGCGTCTTTGGTGTCACGCCGCTTCTCGGGCGGACTTTTTCCCCAGAGGAGGACTTGCCAAACGCGGGCAAGTTTGCGGTACTCACGTTCAACACGTGGAAGAACCGCCTGGGTGGAAACCGCGACATTGTGGGTAAGCCGATTATCCTTAGTGGAGAGCAGTATGTTGTGCTCGGGGTCTTGCCCGAGGACTATCAGCCTGATCCGCCAACAGATCTCTATCTTCCGGCGCAATTCGATCCCAACAGCACGAATCAGGGGCACATCTACTACGTGGCTGGGCGACTTCGGCCCGGCGCATCCGTTGCGTCGGCTCAGGCCGAGCTGGCAGTGATCGCCGATCAATTCCGTGCAGCTCACTCGGACGTCATGGACAAGTTGGAGACCGTGAATGTGGTTCCGCTGCGGGTAGCCATCGGCGGCGAGGTGCGTCTCGCGCTTCTGATTCTGGCGGGCGCAGTGGCTTTTGTGCTGCTGATTGCTTGCGGGAATGTTGCCGGTCTGTTGCTGGCACGCGCCACCGGACGGCAGAGGGAGATCGCGATTCGCACCGCGGTAGGAGCGACCCGCGGACGCATCGTCCAGCAACTTCTGACAGAAAGCATGCTGCTAGGCCTGGCAGGCGGCGTGGCCGGATTGATCTTGGGGAGCGTCGGTGTTCGCGTGCTGCTCGCGTTGAGTCCCGGGAACATTCCGCGTATCAATGCTCCCGAACATTCCCTGGGCGGGTTGATGCTGGTCGATTGGCGCATACTCTTGTTTTTGTTTGGCATATCGCTGGCCACCGGTTTGCTGTTCGGGCTGTTTCCCGCGCTGCGCGTCTCTCGCTTCGATGTGAACGCGGTTCTGAAAGAATCCAGCGGGCGTTCCGGGACAGGATTCAAGCACAGCCGGGTTCGGGGACTGCTGGTGATCAGTGAGATTGCATTGGCGGTGATATTGCTCGCCGGTGCTGCGCTGATGATTCGCACGTTTGCCGGGCTGCGCTCAGTCAAGTCGGGAATTGATCCTTCCAACGTGCTTACCCTGAGGACCGCGATTTCCGGGAGCCGCTACGGCAGCACCACGCAAGTGGAGAACATGGTGCGGCAGGCAACGGAACGCATCCAGGCCTTGCCGGGTGTCGGTGTTGCTGCCTGCGCGGTCTCTGTGCCGATGGACCAGGTGGGCATCGACTTGCCATTCAGCATTGAGGGCCATACGCCGAAGAGCGGCGAAAAATGGGAGGGCGACGAGTATTGGCGGTTTGTTTCGCCTGGATATTTCGAGGCGCTGCGCATTCCTCTCCTTCGGGGCCGCTACTTCACCCGCACGGATACGGGAAGGACGGACCATGTAGTGATCGTTAACGAAGCGTTCGCGCGAAAGTATTGGCTCGACAAGGATCCCATCGGGCAACGTATGGTGATCGCCAAAGGACTTGGCGCGGATTTCGAGGAGCCGGCTCGTGAAGTTGTGGGCATCGTCGGCAGCGTGACGGAGAGCGGGCTGGCCGAAGGAATGGTGCCCGTGATGTATGTTCCTCAAAGCCAGATTACAGATGGATTAACCAGACTCGGTGCCAGCCTGCTGCCGTTGAGCTGGTTGATTCGGACTAATGGCGATCCGCTTTCCATGGCTTCCGCCATTCGAAATGAATTCGAGGGCCTGGATCCCCAGTTGTCGCCTTCGCATGTTGTCAACATGGATCAGCTGATCAGCGAGGGCAATGCGCGGCAGAACTTCAACACGCTACTGCTTACGGTATTTGCCTCGATTGCCTTGCTGCTAGCGGCAGTCGGAATCTACGGATTGATGTCCTACGCCGTGGAGCAACGCATGCAAGAGATTGGGATCCGGATGGCGATGGGAGCGGACCAGGGAAAAATCATGAGGCTGGTGCTGGGCCAGGGTATGCGTCTGGCCATGGTTGGAACTGTTCTGGGTTTAGCTGGAGCCTTTGGCCTGACACGGCTGCTGTCGAAATTCCTGTTTGGCGTGAAACCGAGCGACCCGCTGGCATTTTCCATCGTCGCAGTGACTCTTATTGTGGTCACTCTGCTAGCGGCCTTCGTTCCTACCAGGAGGGCAATGCGCGTGGACCCTGTGGTGGCACTTCGACAGGAATAGGCAGGTTCCTCCGGCACTCGAACACTTTCTTGCTCTTGTAATCCGGTAGTCTTTCAACTTCGCTCGCGTTCCCGAAACGGCGTTATGGGACGTCGCTGGGCTCGACCGTCTCTGAATGCCCATTCGTGGTGGTGGACTGAACCCAGTTTTGTGCCCACCACCGAGCCCTACTAAGGACTACCGGCTGCTCAGTTTCGCGCACAAACCCAAGTGGGCGTTGCACTTGGTAGCATTTGGTCGCATTCCGTCATATTCTGTGTACGTGATTGATTCTTTGTGAGGCAAATCTTTGCAAGCAGGGGGTCACCGGTTCGATCCCGCTCACGTCCACCATGTTTTCACGTACTTGCACCCCTCAGTCAATTCCGCTCAGCGCGGTAGCCGGAACTGTAGCGGGTGGCCATCGAACGGTCTAGATGGCATACACGCAAGTTGCTAGCGTATGGCCGATTCCTTTGGGCAGCGAATAAAAGTGGCCAGCGAGACCAACGCGACCGTGATCCACACCCCTGCGGACACAGTGGGGACAAACAAGACCGTTTTTAACATTCTGCTCGCCATCAGCCTTTGCCATCTTCTCAACGACACCGTGCAATCCGTGCTCCCAGCGATTTACCCGATGCTAAAGGCCTCTTTCCACCTGGACTTCGGACAGGTCGGCTTGATCGCGTTGACGCTGCAACTTACTGCTTCGCTCCTGCAACCGTTGGTTGGCCTGCACACAGATAGGCGTCCGCGGCCATATTCGCTCGCCATCGGAATGGGAATAACCCTCATTGGGTTGCTGGCGCTGTCCCTGGCGCCGACCTATGCAGCCGTGTTGCTCGCTGCTGGCATGGTAGGGATTGGCTCCGCCGTCTTCCACCCGGAATCGTCTCGCGTCGCACGCATGGCGTCGGGGGGGCAGCATGGCTTGGCGCAATCTCTTTTTCAGGTCGGCGGAAACGCCGGGTCGGCGCTGGGGCCGCTGCTCGCGGCACTGGTTTTGACGAAAGGGCAGTCCAGCATCGCTTGGTTTTCGTTCCTCGCGCTCGCAGGAATTGCAATACTCACATACATCGGGACGTGGGCGAAGAATCACCGCGCCGCCATGGCAAAGATGAGCGCGATGTCCGCCGGTGCCTCGGGGACCCCAGGCGTAGCGCAGCATGCCGAGCTGCCCACCAGGAAAATTACCGTTTCCATGGCGATTTTGATCGCATTGATGTTCTCGAAGTTTTTTTATCTGGCGAGTATCACAAGCTATTTCACCTTTTATCTTATGAACAAATTTCAGGTCTCCGTACAAAGTGCGCAGTTTCACCTGTTCATTTTTCTCGGCGCCGTGGCGGCGGGAACCATCGTGGGTGGCCCAATTGGCGACCGCATAGGGCGCAAGCACGTGATCTGGTGGTCCATCCTGGGCGTGCTCCCTTTCACCTTGTTGCTGCCGTATGTGAATTTGGTGTGGACCACTATTTTGAGCATCGTAATCGGAATGATTCTAGCGTCGGCCTTTTCCGCGATCCTGGTTTATGCGCAAGACTTGGTTCCTGGAAGGGTAGGGATGATTTCGGGTTTGTTTTTTGGCTTCGCCTTTGGCATGGGCGGTGTCGGAGCGGCACTGCTGGGCAAGTTGGCTGATTTGACTTCCCTCACCGTCGTGTATCGCGTGTGCGCGTTCCTTCCTGCAATCGGTATTTTGACCGCATTCCTGCCCAATCTGGCACCCACCCAGCTCTCACCTCGCTCTAATCGAACCTGATTACTCGATATCTTCGGAGTCATCCTCCTCTGGTGCGCTCGACTCTAGGTGCACCTCTGCAAGATTCGCTCCCCGCAGTTGCTGATTCAACGCCGGCAGATCGGTCTCCTTCCAAGCCGCCCACTGTTTCCTGACCTCTGAAAAGCCCTTCTCCGTATCCGTCAACGCGCTTTGTTGCGCCGACGTCGGTGTCGCATCGGCCCGGTCCACTTCTCCATACAGTGTGCCGATCGCTCCATTGATCCCGGTGATTGTCGGCCCGGCCGAACCCGTTCCGCGCGGCCCTTCTCCACTCCCAAGAACGGCGGTCAGTTTCTTTTGTAGCGCCGAGATCTCCTCCGCCATCGGTCCACTCGCCTGCCCGGCCAGCTTCTGCAACTGGTCGCGCGCCGATCGAGCCTCGGCCAGCGTGCGGGTACTATCGGTCATCATGCTTACAAGACGCCGCTCCATCTGAAACATTTGCTCGAATCCCTCGTCAGGCGTTTTCACCCGAGGGTCCTTCTTAACGGTAAGCGGCTCGGAATAGGTGTGCCCGTTTACGGTAAGTTTCACCGTGTACCGTCCCGGCAAGGCCAGTGGACCCTGAGGAACACGCGGCGTATCGCCGGGCACCGCAGAAATTGGATAGTCATTTCGAGAAGAAGTTGGCGCGGCATAGTGAAGATCCCAAACCCACCGATGCATCCCTGCACCAGTGGAGAGAACCTTGGGCCTACGGACCCAGTAAACCGGGATCAGTTGTTTACCAATGTCCTCCGCACTTACCTCCGGCTTGTCCGTGCTCGCAAAGCGGCGCACAACTTTGCTCTGCGCATCAAGGATTTCCAGTGTCACCGCCCCGGAAGCATCTTTCCCAAGAAAATAATCTACCACCGCGCCGTCTGGGGGATTCTGCGCGGTCGGTTCGTCCGGCGGGATTGGCGTGTCCGTATTTGTGCTGCGTCGCACTCGGTAAGCCACCGCAGGCTTGAAGAGAAAGGCATCCGCGTTCTTCACCGCTACGGTGATCTGCCGCAGTGGCGCGATGTCATCGATAACCCAGAACGAGCGTCCATGAGTCGCGACAATCAAATCGTCGTCGTGAATCCACAAGTCGCGCATGGAAGTGTGCGGCAGATTGAGCTGCAGCGGCTGCCAATGGTCACCGTCATCGAAGGAAACCCAAACACTCTTCTCCGTACCCGCGAACAAAAGCCCCTTGCGGACGGGATCCTCGCGTACCGTATCAACCGGAGCGTCGCTCGGCAGTCCGTTCGTGATAGGACGCCACGTATTCCCGCCATCGTGCGTGCGATAGATGTACGGCCGAAGATCATCGACGCGAAAACGGCTCACCGAAGCGTAAGCTGTCTGGTCATCGAAGTGCCCCGCCTCGATCTGCGTCACTTTGCTCCAAGGGCTTAACTCAGGTGGCGTAATATTTTTCCAATGCTCCCCGCCATCGCGCGTTGTCCAAATGAGTCCGTCGTCGGTCCCTGCCCATAACGTGTTTAGGCTCTTAAACGACGGCGCTAGCGAATAGATGACTCCGCGTTGTTTATCTGCGCTAGAGTCTTTGCTCGCTGTGCTGCCGACACTCGGGGGAATTCCCGCATGTTCGCGCGCAAGATCTGGACTGATCGTTCGCCAGGTATTCCCGCTGTCCGTCGTTTTGAAAAGGAAGTTGGCCGCATAATAAAGGATGTGAGGATTGATCGGCGAGAACAGAATAGGCTGCGTACGATCCGCTCGATACGCCGGGCTCGCCAGAGGAATTGGCGTTATATTTTGAACTTGCCCGGTCGTGATCGAGTACTTTGAAACCTCGCGCCGGCCTGCCCCGTAAATGATGTCCGGATTCAGCGGATCGGGTGCGGCGTATCCGTACTCGATCACGCCAACCGGATGCCACTCGCGAAACGTAATCTCACCGTCGTTGCCCCGGCTCGAAACGCACACCGACCCGCTTTCTTGCTGCCCGCCGCAAACCAGGTAAGGAAACGAATAACTGGCCTGCACGTGATAAAGCTGCGCGGATGGCTGGTTGTACCAGGAACTGAAAGTTTGACCACCATTCACGGTCACTAACGCGCCCTGATCGCCCACCAACAGAATGATGTCCGGATTATTCGGATTGATCCAAAGGTTTTGATAATCGTCGCCTCCTGGCGCTCCCCGCAGGCTGATCCACGTCTTCCCGCCATCCGCGGATTTCATCGTCACAATGCTGGCGCTGTAAACGATGTCCGGATTCCTCGGATCCACCTTGGGAACCGGCAGGTCGCCTCCTCCGATGCGCAACGCAGGTCTCGTGTCCGTCGTAATCCGTTGCCAATTCTCGCCCGAATCATCGGAACGATAAACGCCAAGATCCGTTCCGGGAGCATGTTCCGCACGCTCACTCGCCGCGGTGGCGTACAAACGGCTCGTCTGGCTCGGCGCAATCGTGACATAAATTTGGACAATCCCCTTCGGCAATCCATTGGTCAGCGGAGTCCAGTTCTTCCCACCGTCGGTAGACTTAAAAAGTCCCCCACCGCTTCCCTGGTATTCGTTGCCGTCCTCCCAAGGTCCAAGGCGCATCTCCCACAACGACGCATACACGACGTCCGGATTGGACGGATCCATCTCCACATCCGAACCGCCGATGCCATCGCTCTTGTACAGCACTTTCTGCCAATTCTGCCCACCGTCGCTCGACAGAAAAATACCGCGCTCCTCATTCGGCCCGTAGGGATGCCCAAGCACCGCGGCAAAAACCCGGTTCGCGTCGCGCGGATCGACAGCCAGCGCAGGAATTCCTTGCCCGTCGCGAAGCCCCGCTAAGTGCGTCCACGTCTTACCCGCGTCCGTGGATTTGTAAATGCCGTCACCCACCGCAAGGTCGGGGCGCGCCAATCCCTCGCCACTCGATACGTAAACGATGTTCGGATCCGAGGGAGCCACCGCAATCGCCCCGATCGCCTGCGACCCCTGCGAGTCAAAAATTGCGGACCACGTCCGCCCAAAATCATTCGTCTTCCAAACGCCACCATTTACCGCCCCTACATAGAAAACACTCGGCTGGCTCGGCACTCCACAAGCGGCGCGGGTCCGGCCGCCGCGCGTCGGTCCAATCATGCGCCACCGCAACTCTTGGTACGTACTGTCGGGATATTGCTGCGCCTCACTGGCCACTGCGCCGAAAAAAGCGCAAGAAACCGTGAACGCAACTGGGAGGACTCGACTCCATCGAATCACAGGGCACCTCAGAGAAAGACTTCCGGCGCGGCATCAAGCGACGCCCGCCGCCGTCTTCTGTTCTTCAGATTTTGATACAAGATGGATCTGCTTCATTCCCACCAACTGCCGCAGCACTATGAACCCAGTCCCGGCAAAACTCAATCCGGCACGGTAATTTGTATGAGGTACCGGCAACTTCACCTGACTCCAGCCCATTTTGACTTTGCGTTGTCGCCCCTTAGCGTTTAGGATTTCGCTTCGCCGTCGCGCCCTGGAGGTGCAAACTCTTGCGTAACATCATTTTCTTTCTGCTCCTTTCGCTGCTCGTCGCTTCCGCCTTCGCTCAGAAAAAGAAGAACACCCCGCCGCCTGAGTCCAAACCGCCAGCCTCGCAAGCAGCTGCTGAATCATCCAGCGCAGCCACCCAAGACGACGAAGGCGAACCGAAGTCGCCCTGGAAGGCTCTCAATTACCGCCTCGTGGGCCCGTTCCGCGGAGGCCGCGTGGTCGCCGTCTCCGGCGTCGTGGGTCAAGACAACGTCTACTACTTCGGTGCGGTAGCTGGTGGCGTTTGGAAGACCACCGACGGCGGCATCAACTGGACTCCGATCTTCGACAAACAAAAAGGCGCCTCGCCCGCGATCGGTGCCATCGCGGTGGCTGAGTCTGATCCCAACGTCATCTACGTCGGAACCGGCGAGGCTTGCATCCGTGGAAACATCGTCGGAGGCAACGGAGTCTACAAGTCCATCGACGCCGGAAAAACCTGGACCTCCGTTGGTCTCGCGGACACCCATGCGATCGGCCGTCTGATCATCAATCCGAAAAATCCAGACGTCGCGTTCGTCGCCGCTCTCGGACATCCCTTCGCCGATAACGACGAGCGCGGCATTTTTCGCACACGCGACGGCGGCAAGACCTGGGAAAAGGTCCTCTACAAAGACGCTAAGACCGGCGGCATCGACGTCACCTTCGATCCCGGCAATCCCAATATCGTGTTGGCCGCCTTATGGCAAGCGAAGCGTACCCCGTGGAGCATGGATAGCGGCGGCCCCGGCAGCGGTCTCTACCGTTCCGCCGACGGCGGCACCACCTGGAAAGAAATAAAGGGTCACGGCTTTCCGGAAGGCATCAAGGGCCGCATCGGCGTCACCGTTTCCGGCGCCAATCCCAACCGCGCGTGGGCCGTTGTCGAAAACGAAAAAGGTGGCATCTACCGCTCTGACGACGGCGGCGAAAAGTGGGCGTTGCTCACGGACGACCACCGTTTCCGCCAGCGCGCCTGGTATTACTCCCACATCTTCGCCGATCCAAAATCCGCCGACACCGTCTACATCCTGAATACTGCTGCCTACCGTTCGAACGACGGCGGCAAAACTTTCACTCCTATCCACGCACCCCACGGCGACAATCACGGCCTCTGGATCGATCCTACCAATGCCAAGCGCCTCATCAATGGAAACGACGGCGGCGCAACGATCTCAACCGACGGAGCCCAGAGCTGGACCACGCTCTACAATCAACCGACCGCCCAGTTCTATCACGTCACCACCGACAATCGCTTTCCCTACTACATCTATGGCGCGCAGCAAGACAACTCCACCGTAGGCATCGCCTCGGCCGGCGTTGACGGCGCGATCGACCGCGCGGATTGGTACGATGTCGGTGGCGGCGAAAGCGGCTACATCGCTCCGGACCCGACCGATCCGCAAATTGTCTATGCCGGTTCGTACGGCGGCGAAATCACACGTTACGACCACCGCACCGGCGAAACGCTAGGCGTGAATCCCTGGCCCGTAAATCCCATCGGCTGGGCCGCGGCCGACGTGAAGCATCGCTTCCAATGGACCGAGCCCATCGTGTTTTCTCCGCACGATCCCAAGACCCTGTATTTCGCGGGTGAAGTCCTCTTCAAAACCACCGACGGCGGAATGAGTTGGAACATCATCAGCCCGGACCTGACTCGCAACGATAAGCAAAAACAGCAAGCTTCCGGCGGACCCATCACCAAAGACAACACCGGCGTCGAGGTCTACGACACCATCTTCTCGGTCGTCGAATCTCCAGTTCAAAAAGACCTCATCTGGGCAGGCACTGATGACGGCTTGGTGCACATCACTCGCGATGCCGGTCAGCACTGGGAAAACGTCACGCCAAAAGCCATGCCCGATTGGGGCACAGTCAGCATGATCGAAGCCTCTCCCACCAAAGCCGGCACCGCCTACATCGCCGTCGAACGTCACAAGCAGGACGATTTCGCTCCCTACATCTTCAAGACCGCGGACTTCGGCAAGACCTGGACCGCACTGGTGAATGGCCTCCCCGCTGGCAACTACGTTCACGCCGTTCGCATTGACCCCACGCGCGATGGCCTCCTTTTCGCCGGAACCGAAGGTGGCGTCTATGTCTCCTTCGACGACGGTTCGCACTGGCAGTCCCTTCAACTCAATCTGCCGACGTCGCCCGTCAACGATCTCGTCATCAAGAATGCCGACCTGGTCGTCGCCACGCATGGTCGCAGCTTCTGGGTGCTCGACAATATCTCTCCACTGCGGCAATACACCGATTCCATTGCGCAGCAGGACGCGCACCTATTCACACCGGCGCCCACCAGCCACACGGTCTTTAGCGGTTCATTTTTCGGCGGCGGCCCAAACACCGGCAAGAACCCTCCTGCAGGCGCGGTTATCGACTATTGGCTGAAAACATTGCTCAAGAAACCGGAGGAAAGCAAGAAAGCAGCCGGCAGTGATTCCGGCGCTGCTGCTACTGAAAAGAACGATGCCGACCAGAAAGGTTCCAATCCCGGCGAACCCGAAGCTCCTAAAATCACCCTCGATATTCTCGATTCCTCCGGCCAGGTGATTCGCCACTATCCCAAAAAGGAAGAAAAGGAAGACGGAGCCGAGCAGGAAGAGGATGAAGGTCCGCGCGGCCACAACGCTGGCCCACTCCCTGCCGAAGCCGGCCTGAATCGCTTCGTCTGGGATCTTCGCTACGAAGGCGCCAGCACCGTTCCTCACGCTCCGCTCTGGGGTGGAAGCACCAAAGGCCCCGAAGCGCTTCCGGGCACTTACCAGGTACGCCTCACAGTTTTGGGCAAAGCGTACACCGCTCCGCTGCAGATCGAGCCGGATCCGCGCCTCAAAGTGGCCCAGACCGATCTGCAGAAACAATTCGATCTACTCATCAAGATCCGCGAAAAGGTTACGCAAACCGATGACGCCATCAACCAGATCCGCGATCTCCGCGAGCAGATCAACACCATCAATAAGCGTCTCAAGGGCGACCCGCGCGCCAAGGCTGTCGCCGACGCCGGCAAGTCTCTCGACAAGAAAATGACCGAAGTCGAAGAAGTCCTCATCCAAACCAAAGCCAAGAGCGGCCAGGACGTCCTCAATTTCCCCATCCGCTTGAACAATCAACTCGTCGCTCTAGGTGGCGTCGTCGCCAGCGCTGCTTCCGCTCCAACCCAGCAGTCGTACGAAGTGTTCGACATGCTCGCAAAGTCGGTGGACGACCAGCTTGCTAAGTGGAAGACTATCGTCGCGACGGACATAAAAGCCTACGACGATACGGTGAAGCAGCAAGATGTCCCTGCGTTAATCCCGAAGCCGCCGTCGGCCAATCGCTGAATGCGCGGGTACGATTTCCTAATGAGATTCCGAACTCTTCTCGGAACGTTTGTAATCCTGTTCGCCGCTTGCATGACGCGAGCCCAAAACACTCGCGGAACCCTTCGCGGTACCGTCCAGGATTCCAGCGGCGCACCGATCGCTTCCGCCAAGATCGTCGTCGATGCCGCCGCTTCCGCGTTCCACCGAGAGGCCATCAGCGACAACCGCGGAGACTTTCGTATCGACGATCTCCCGATCGATACGTATCACATCGTCATCTCCTCAAACGGATTTGCCGACGCCACCTCGAATGTAAGAGTGACTCTCGGTTCGGTCCGGGAAATCAGTGCCACGCTGAATCCCGCCTCCGTTCGGGAAAGCGTAACCGTTCAAGGTCAATCTTCTTCCATCACCACCCAGCCGATTGACCTCTCCAGCGCCGTTCATCAAGCCATAATCAGCTCCCAGGACCTTGAGACCATCCCCCTCGCCGCTCGCAGCTTTGCCAATATCGCTTACCTCGCTCCCGGTACCGAGCCCGTCGAGCCGTCCGACCCCACCAAGGCTCGCATTACCGCTGTTTCCACCGGCGGCAGTTCCGGCCTCAACAACGAGCTTTCGGTAGACGGCGGCGACAACTCCGACGACTACATCGGGGGATTCCTGCAAAATTTCTCCCCCGAAGCAATTCACGAGTTCGCCATGCGCACGGCATTGGAGGACGCCGACACCGGACGCACCACAGCGGGCTCCGTGGTCATCACCACCAAGCGCGGGACCAACGATTGGCACGGCGAGGGCGCATTCTACGAGCGCGCCGCGGCTCTCAATGCTCGCTTTCCCATCGACAATCCCGCCCCCAATCCCAAGCAGCCTTTCTCTCGCCAGAATTATGTCGGAACCCTGGGCGGCCCCATCATCAACGACAAGCTCTGGTTTTTCTCTTCCTTCGAGTACGTTCACGAAAACGCCAGCATCGCCTACAGCCCCGCCAGCCAAGCGCAATTCAACGCTCTGGCGCAACTAGCCGCACAAGGCTTGGTTAGCGTGAACGGCGCCACTGTCGATTCGATAACCGTACCCAGCAGCGTCCCGGTTCCATTCCGCGACGATCTCGGCCTGATGCGTCTGGACTGGGCGCAATCAGCGAACTCGCAGTGGTTTCTCCGCGCCGCGGTCGACAGCTACACCACCCAGAATGCATTGGTTCAGCAAGGCACTCTGCCTTCCACCGGCGCCACTTCACACAACAACTACATGAATCTCGTTCTAGCCAATCAGTTCGTTTTCAGCCCCACTTGGCTGGGTTCATTTGTGTTCGCTGCCAGCGGACTGCATCTCACCGCATCGCGCAACGCCGATCTTGGCTTCGCACTGGCCTTCCCCTTCAGTTCCACGTCCAGCACCATCTCGGGCCTCGAAACTTTCGGCGACAATCAGTTCATCACTGCGATCACCGCGTTCCCGGTCTTGCGCAACCAGGAGAAATACCAATTCCGCTACGATGTCACGCATACCGACGGCAGACATGCCCCGCGTTTTGGTGTGAACTTCATTCACGAGCCGGTCCTCAGCGGCGCGTTGGCCGCGACCGCCGAAACTCTCGTCACGCTCCCCGAAAATCCGACTTTTTATCTCGCCAATCCCGCACAGTTCACAGCAGACATCGCTGCGAACAGCGCGTTCACCCCGGCAGGCGACGGCAGTTTCTCGCAAAACGTGCAGCGCCTCGGCCTGTACGCCGAAGATTCCTGGCGCGTAACGCCGCGGCTGACCGTAAACTACGGCCTGCGCTACGACACCACCTTCGGCCTCTTTGACGCTTCCGGCCGGACCCAGGCACAGAATCCGTATCTTCTTTCCCTGGATCCGGCGGCGGCTCCGTTCATTGGTACTGCGCCGCACGATTACCGCAAAGCCTTTGCTCCGCGTCTCGGAATCGCCTATGCACTCGGCTCGTCGGGCAACACGGTGTTGCGCGGCGGCGCAGGCATGTACTACAGCGACCTCGCGCAAAATGGATGGGTCACTGCGTTCCAGGCCGTCAACGGCACCAACGTCGCCAACGGAGGGGGCATCGCGCCGCCTTCCATCATTGACCCCAACTACCACACACCGTACGCGATCCACGCCACCGCCGGCATTCAGCACGCCTTCAACGCCAACTGGAGTCTTAGCGCCGACTGGACCCTCGAAACCGGTATGCACGGCTACCGTCGCTACGATTTTCCCAACGTGTCCGTCTTTCGCTCCGACAATCGCTCCAGCTACAACGCGCTCGCTCTCCACCTTCAAGGGAACGTCGCACGCCGCTTAAGCCTCGTCGCCAACTACACCCTCTCCTCCGCAAAAACCTGGGGCTGCGTCCTAGGCGAGCTTTTCGACTACGTCAACGGCGTCTGCGACCCGTTCAACGCCTTCGCTCCCGGTGACTACGGCCCGTCGGGTGAAGACGTCCGCCACCGCGCCGTCCTCGCTGGCACCATCCACGCTCCCGCAGGCTTCGAGGTCACCTTCCTGTCGCAGGCAGAAAGCGCCCGCCCGATCACTCTAACCACGCCCGTAGGCACGCGAGCCGTAGTAGATGGTGTCGAGACCACCATGGACCAGTTCCGCGGCACACCCTATCTGCAAACCGACGTCCGGGTTGCCCGACCGTTCAAGTTCCACGAACGCTGGACCGCGACACCTTTCATCGAATTCTTCAACCTGTTCGATCGCAACAACCCCGGCGCCAACTACGTCACCGATATCAGCGCATTGCCCACGCCGGTAAACAACCTCGCCAACGTCACGGCCCTCTGCCTCGACCCCACCTGCACGCAAACCCAACCGGTCACCAGCGGCAGACAACTGCTAGTCCCTTCAGGGGCGCTCGGCGATTTCTTTGGTCCCGGGACAACGGTTGGCATCCCCTTCGCCGCCCAAGTGGGTGTGCGCTTCACGTTCTAATCTATCGAGGCAACCACCCGTGCAGCGCCCTCGGATTTTGAGGGTGTGATTTTGACTTTTGTTTCCCGCCTCTAGCGCATCCCCGACACACTCAACGTGTTACCGACCGATTCGAATGATAGCGATTAAAGTAATTGACATATGGTGTATTTTATGTTATTCTTCCAGGTGTACACTGACGTGAATCCTCGCCCATTCCGCTCCATCCCGTAGCTCAGCATCAGACACCGAGTCTGCTTTCCTGCCATCCTAAGCCTTTTATAATCAACACTTGCTCTCGAAATATAGAGGAAATGCCCTCAGATCACTTCTCGCGCTCATGACCTACGCCACCTGCTTCGCCTGTTTCCTAACCTTCGCCCACCGCTTCTTCGCCGCCCTCGAAATCGCCGCTCTACCAGCAGCCGACAAGACGCGCTTTTTCACGCCGACGACTTCACGCTCCGCAGAGCCGCCCAATACTTTGGCAGCCGCTCGTACACCGCTTAGTTGGCGACTTAGTTTGCCTAGCTGCTTTTCGAGCTTTCTTTCTTCGCGCTTGATCGCTGCAAGAATGTCCATGAATCCTCCGCCCGGAAATCTATCTCAACCGGGGGCCAGGCACCAGATGTACTGCCGAAGGTAAGTAACCCCGCTGCGGTCTGAGGAACCGATCGTACTTTTGAGGTGATAGCGTACAGGCCGGGCACTTGTCCGGCACTAATCAGTTACGTTCAGTTGGTCGTGCAACGCGACCGAGTAGTCAGATGCAGTTTCCGGAATAGTAGCAGGACGGGAACCCGTGAAACATCAGCCACATCGGCCAGTCGAGTCCGGTTTGCGAGGTGCGAATGCTTTGCATTCTCGTAGTAAAGCGGATTCCATTGGATAACGCTGTCCGGAGGCTGGCGCGCGGCGGGTTCACGTTGAGGAGTTGACAAGTCCAAAACATGGCATAATCTGCCGCGGGACGAATCCGATCATGGCTTTCTGTTTCGTGGGACTTGGGCCAGTTTGCGGGTGGGCACCGTGCGTCCGATCACTTCCGGCGCTGGCTCTAGGCAGCGCTCTGATGTTCTATGGTGGCTTCGCGCCGTTATTCGGGCAGGGAAACTCGGCGGGTGCTGATCAGACGGATGTCCTTCGGGGCACGGTCGTGAACGAGTTGACACGGGAACCGATTGGACGAGCGCTGGTTGTCTCCTCCGACAACCGGTTCGCGACCATGACTGACGATCAAGGGCATTTTGAATTTGGAATCCCGCCGATGGATGGAGGCCGCGCGGACCAAGCTTCCGGCGCACCGGGTTTCGCTGCAGCAGGAACCGGGCAACCGCAACCAGTCGCGAATAATCGTCCGAATTTCCTGACCGCCCGGAAGAATGGCTTCCTCTTCGACAATAACGGAATGCAAGGTGTCTCGATCACTCCTGAGCAATCGGACGTCACGATCGCGCTGGTACCCGAAGCGCGCATCGTCGGGCATGTGAATTTGGCGGGGTCCGGGGAGGCGAGCGGCATGCGTGTGCAACTTTACAGGCGCCAGGTGCTGCAGGGGCGCGCGCACTGGGATCCGATGGGAAATGCGGAGGTTCGATCAGACGGGGAATTTCGCTTTGCCGACCTTTCCGCCGGCTCGTACAAGGTGTTCACTGAGGAATCGCTGGATCGTGACCCGGTGACCTCGAATCGGCGGGCCCAGGTATTTGGCTATCCGCCGGTTTACTTTCCGGCGGCGGCGGATTTTGTCGGGGCCGCGGTCATCCAATTGTCTGCGGGCGAGACTTTCCAGGCGAGCCTTGCGCCTGTAAAACGCGAATACTATCCGGTCAAGATTGGAGTCACGAACGGGGCGGTTGGAGTTCAACTGGAGGTGGAAGTTTGGCGTCAGGGGCACGAAGGCCCGGGATATGCGTTGGGCTACAACTTTAGAGACGGAACCATTGGGGGATCCCTGCCAAACGGCAACTACACGGTGCAGGTCGTCAGCCGTGGGTCGAACTCGTCGATGGGAATTGCGAATATTTCGGTGAACGGTGGGCGGCTGTCCGGGGCGATGATGACACTGGTTCCGAGCGTGGCGATCACTCTGCGAGTGACGGAACAGTTTCAGCACCCGGTGCCAAAGGGGACGTGGTCATTCTCGATTGATTCGCGGAGCTTTACGGCAAACGAGCGTCGTCCGAACTATCTGCGTGCGACGTTGCTGCCCGTCGATGAATTTGGTCTCAAGCCCACGTATTCACTGCGCCCGCCCTCTGGGCCGGAGGATGAGTCGCTGGTGTTCGAAAATGTACCGCCGGGACGCTATCGTGTGCGCGTTGAGTCGGGAGTCGGGTATGTTGCGGCGGTTGATTGTGGAGGCACGGACTTACAGAGGTTGCCTCTAGACGTGGGATTCGGTGCGTCGCCGCCACCGATCGAAATCACCGTGCGTGACGATGGCGCCGACGTGCAGGGCAGCGTCGCGGGCCTTGGAAATCGTGACCCGGCAGCTTATCCTTCCTCGCAAATGTTGGGCGCCGTGTATTTTGTGGCCACGACCGCTGGCGGGCAAATGAAACAAGCTTGGTTTCAAGCGGACGGAAAGTTTCAAGTGCAACAGCTGCCGCCGGGCACCTACCGGGTGCTTGCTTTTGAAAAGCAGCAGCCGGAGTTGGAGTTCGCAAACGAGGAACTGATGTCTCGATACAATTCCAAGGCGCAATTGATCAGCGTAGTGGCGGGGCAAAGCGAAAACGTTCGAGTGTCGCTGATTACCGCGAACGAGTAAGGATGATTATGTGTCTGTTTTGGATCCGCCGGTGATTCGCGGGATGGTTCGAGCGGCGACGCTGATTTGGTTGTTTTCGAGCGTGGTCGTTTGCGCGCAGAACGCTTCCGGAAATCAGGGGAGGACGCAAGAGACGGCCTACAGAATATCCGGCACGATTGTGAGCGCGCGCGATGGGAGGCCACTGGGCAAGGCGCGCGTTTCGCTCGTTGAGGCTAGAAATCGCTTACAGGCGGTGTGGATGGTTACCACCGAAAACGGGCATTTCGAGTTTAATTCAGTCCCCGCGGGGAAATTTGCCCTGGAAGGTGCGAAGCGAGGATTTCTGACTGCCGGCTATCAACAACATGAGGTGTTTTCCACTGCGATTGTGACCGGGGCCGGCTTCAACACCGAGAACCTGATTTTGCGCCTGATGCCACTGGGTCTCCTAGCCGGTAGAGTCATCGACGAAGCGGGCGATGCGGTTCGCAATGCGCACGTCAGCCTTTATGTCGAAAGCCATCAGGGTGGCCTCAATCGAATTGTGCGGGCTGGCAACGATTCGACGGACGATCTGGGTTCCTACGAATTCGCGGAACTGGAGCCGGGAAATTATTATTTATCGGTTGCAGCAAGACCCTGGTACGCCGTGCATCCTTCTTCAACGTACGTGGATGGGGTTGGGAACGTGCCGCCGGGCGTAGCTAGGTCGCTGGACGTTGCATATCCGAAGACATTTTATAACGGTGCAACCGACAGCGACGCGGCGACGCCCATTGCGATCAGCGGAGGAGATCACGTGACCGCGGATATCCATCTCAGCTCGGTGCCTGCGCTGCATATGTTTGTTCGAGTTCCCACGGAAGGGCCACCGATTTACAACATACCTGCGATCCGGAAGCGTGGTTTGACCCGGAATTCGTTCCGGCCGAAGCGGTAGGCTCTGTCGCTCCTGGCGTGATGGAGTTGGTAGGCATTCCCGCCGGAAAGTATTCGGTCAGCTCGCGGATGAACGGGTCCAGACGGCTCGCGGAAACGAGCGAGGTAAGTCTAACGAAAGACGGGCAGGAACTGGAGGAGCCGCCGATTGAACCAGCGGGCACGGTGAAGGTGTCGGTAAAGATGGCCCGCGGAGAAGCAATTCCCAATGGGCTAAACCTCACTCTGCGCGATGAGCGGCAGCAATTTGTGGCGTTTAAGCCGATCGAAGCAGGTGAAGTGACATTCGACAATGTTCCACCCGGGAAGTACGCGGTGCTGGTCAATTCGATTCCGCCCCCGCCGTACACCATTTTGCGGATTACTTCGCAGGGCGTGGAGACCGCGGGCCACGACATCACTGTAGCCGCAGGCGCTTCAATGGATTTAAGCGCTTCGATTGTGGCTGGAGTCGTGGGCGTGGAAGGATTTGCGAAGCGAATGGGAAAACCGATGTCGGGAGTGATGGTCGCGCTGGTGCCCAAAGATCCGGAAACACACCCGGAACGATTCCGAAGGGATCAAAGCGACATGGATGGAAGTCTCGCGTTCCGCAGCGTGCTTCCCGGGTCGTACACGATCATCGCCGTGGAAGACGCGTGGGAATTCCCGTGGATGGAGCCCGGAGCGCTGGATCGTTACCTCCAGCACGGTCAGAATTTGACGATTGGGGAATTGATGACCGGGACGGTGCTGTTGCCGGATCCCGTTGAAGTGCAGCCGCGCTAGGGCCTGTAATGGATGACAAGACCTTAGGATTCAAATCCCGGAAGCGGCGGTTCGAAGCTCCAACTTACAAGCCCTTCATTCAAACAGAATCTTGGCACGATCCTGGCAGCGGCGGCGGAGGGCATCAAGAAACTCTATCTAGAAAGCGAGAAGATGTACGCACTGCGATTGAAACCGGATTTCTAGAACATGCATTGGAAACAGCCTCCCTTCGTCTGTATTCGCGGAATGGGGTTCTGACTCGCGCCTCGCGCCTATGGAAACGGGCGCTCGAATGGGGTAAATCGCATCCAGGCTACGTGGCGGATTGTTTGAGCGACTCCGAGGAAAGACGACCGGCGAGGCCCTACTGGTGAAAGTCACTTTACAGAACTAACAGGGACTTGGTCTTTCCTTGCATATCTCAATTGAGTCGCGCTAGCGCTGACCGGTCCCTTTGCTGGAGTTCCTCGCGGACTTTTGGAGTGATCCAGACAAGTTTGGCTCCGAGTGCTTGAATAGTGTACATCGCATAGATCGCATCCGCGTTCAGCGTGTCGTAGTCAGCTTCGAAGTAGACAGTACAGACCATGCGACGCCTTAGTGCTTGCTGAAGGTTTGTGCGCAGGGCTTCGAGAGGCACTTGTTGGCCGTTGAGGTAATACTTCTAGCGCACGCCGAGATAGACACTGAGAGTCTACTGCCACGGACTCTTCTCCCATATCACCGAATAGTGTGTTCTGAGGTCGATCGGTAAGCCGTAGTGATGGAGCGGCACCCAAGAACATGAACAGGACAATCAGGATACACAGGACAGCACCGAATATGAGTCCGAAATAGGGCAGTTGCGTGATGAGTGGAGTAGGGAGATGACGATGCCAGGCCAGAACATTTCTTAGGGGCATTGCTGGAAATATGCGGAGGTTGGGATTACATAGCCATGTCACGGGCAGGAGACCGAAAGCGGCTCGGAAAACCAGCAATCCACCTGCACCGGTGAGCGAGACACAAAACCAAAAAAGAACCAGGGCGACAGTACAGAAATGAATGGATAAATAAAGACGAAGGTGAAGAAAAAAGGAAAGCTAAAGAAAAAAACAACTACTGAGAGAAGAGAGAAGATAAAAGATAGAAACAGGGTAAAGGGGGGCATAGAAAGATATAGTATAGGAAAAAGGTGAAGAAGAGAGAGAAAGAGAGGACAAAGGTAGAGAACAGGCGAACTACTGTCCCTTAGGGCTGTGCGGCCCGCGAAATCTCATGAAAATCACTTCAGAGGTAAGATCGCAACGGCCAGGAGCGGCGAGGTCGAGTTTATCAGTGGAGAGTTCGAGGCTGTCCAACTGTCTGATCCGGAGCGTGCGTGATTGAGCGAATAATTGGGCGTCGTTGTCTTCCCCTGGGGAGCGGCGATAGCCCGCGACTCTGGTTAAAGTAACGCAGCACGCTCTCCGCTCCCGCCCAGGAGAAGCTATGTCGTACAGGATAGCGGGAATTGATGTCCACAAGAAGATGCTGGCTGTAGTTGTGACCGACGTTGAAGTCGAAAGCGAGTACCAATTTGAGCGGCGGATGTTTAGCAGCAACCCTGACAACTGCGATCACTGGCTGCGTGGCTGATCGAGCGAGAGGCCGAGGAAATAGTCATGGATCGACGGCGCAATATTGGAAACCAGTGTGGGAAACACTGGAAAGGTACTGGAAGCCGCTCCGCGAGAAGCGGGAAGGAGCCGGCGGCGGTCTGGCACGTTGCATCTTGCGCAGGCGCAATCGAATCGCGGGCGGCGCGGACGAAAGAGGGATTTCGCCGACGCCGAACGCCTGGTGAAGCGGCTGGTGGCTCGAGAAATGACGCTGAGCTTTGTGCCCGATGCCGAGCAGCGTCTCTGGCGAACGGTAACGCGCAAGAAGTACCAGTTGAGGCGCGACGAGGTGCGGCTGCACAACCGACTGGAATCACTGCTGGAAGAGGCCATATCAAGTTGTCCAGCCTGGTCTCCGATCTGCTGGGCGTCAGTGCAGACGCATGTTGAAGGCGCTGGCTGACGGAGAAACGAATCCGGCAGCGCTGGCCGCTTGGCTGATCAGAGGTTGCGGCCACGCCGGAACAATTGTGTGATGCGCTCGGCGCGTGCACGGAGCTCAAGCGCGTGTACCGACGACTCCTGAAAATGACGCTGGAGCACTTGCAAGTCCTCGAGCAGCAGATCGGTCAACTGGATCAAGAGCTGGCCACTTTGCTCCATCCGCACCAGGATGCGGTCGAGCGGCTAGCGGAGGTTCGGGTTTCGGAGTGGACTCTGCGCAGCAGATCATTGCCGAAGTCGGCTCTACCGCAGCGACGTTTCCCTCTGAGAAATGCCTCTCTTCGTGGGTCGGTGCCTGCCCCGGCGACGAAGAGAGCGCCGGCGTGAACTACAGTCACCGCTCTCCGAAGGGCAACCGTCACATGCGGCGCTTGCTCAATCAGACTGCTAACGCCGCCGTAAAAGTCAAAGGAAGCATCTTCGAGATCATCTATCGCCGTTGCGTCTCGCGCCTCGGACATAATCTAGTCATCGGGGTCATTACGCATCGACAGTGTCGTCTGATCTGGCTGATCTTCCTCAGGGAACCCGTTACGAAGAACGGGGCCCGCTCACAAACGATCCAGATATCAGCGCACGTGGAGAATGATTCGGCAACTCCGAAATCTGGGCTATCGGATCGAATTACGAATCCTCAAGCGAGCCAAGCACAGGCGCAGTGATTTTCGACTCTGGTAAACGCGGTATCTCGGAAACTTGAAGTACTAGGACTGGACTTGATTGCATAACAATGCCGGCCCCTCTCGACGCGAGTCAGACTTTGATTGATAGGCTTCGTGAGGAAGGAGCCGGAGTTCGGTTCGTACGCGGGACAGCTCGATACCGGACATGGCGTGCGAGTAAAGCGTCGTCCACTTGATTGGAGCATCCCGCTCCCTCGTGAGAGGGAGTTCGAAGAACTAATCATGGTCGAAGTTTTGATCGAAGAGATGTTTGGGTCGGACTGAAACCGACCGCTAGATTACGAACGAACTGTAACTTGCCAGGCGCCATCAGAAAGACACCGAAGGAAGCGAAAGAAAAAACTCTTCTAAGTGAATGGAGAAGTCTGCTCAAAAAGTGTTTGACAGGGCCGACATTGTTAGAGATGTCCGGTAACGCGACTAGGACTAATCGGGAGTTGGAGGTTTCAGGTGTATCATGCGGCTATATCGCAATGGGCTAAGAGGTTAAGATGCTCGGAGCGAAGACCTGTCGATTTGGATTTAGAGTAACCGCTTTGCTGTGCGCAGCCACCTGCTGTGGAGTTCTGAGCGCGCAGACACCCTATCGCGTGGAGGGTCCGAGGTCGTATTACAGGTATCACATCTATCCCGGCGACATCCTCCAGATTTCGGTCTACCAACATCCAGAATTGTCCAAAACGGTCGTGGTTAGGCCGAACGGCGACATCAATGTGCCACGGCTTAATGCTGTGAGAGTCGCAGGTTTGTCGGTTGAGCTTGCGTCTGATCTGCTTAGGCAGAAACTACAAACTGTGGTCGACAGCCCCTGCATGACCATAAGGGTGAAGCGGCGCAACGGGCCATGGATTCTTGAAAAAGAGCCTTTCTTTATCGACGTACCCTCGCCAGGATTTTACGAGACAAAAATTCATGACTCCTAACGCGGTATCAATCGGAAACTTGAAGTACTGGGACTGGACTTGATGTCCGGTAACGCGACTAATGTGTGCCACGAGCACGAAAGGAGGAAACGCTGAGTAGTGCGCAACTGCTTGACTGATGAGGGTAGGCCCCTCGGAACTGGTTTACAGGAACAGGTTCCAAACCACCTTCGGCGGCTGTAGTCAAAAGCTATGGTCGTGAACGCGGAAGGAAAAGGCCTGGCAACGACCAGGTCAGGTGACCGGCAAGAAGAGGACCGCAAGGGAACCACTGCTGAAGTGTCGAAAGGTTATAGACGATGTCAAAACCGCAGGGGGTTAGTTACTGCGGGATTAGCTCCGACGAAACCTGCTTACGGGCGGAGCGGCACTGGCATGAGAGGTGGCCTAACTTGCTAAAGAGGCGGTTAAGCGGAACGTGGGAACTTGAGACTTCGATGCAAACGGAGAAGCTACAGTGGAAGAACTACGAGGGCGAGATACAAAGAAGTTTCAGGGTCGGACTGCTCACAGTAGTGAAGAAGCGGGGTAATCTGCTGAGAGATGAAGGCAGGCCGCTCGCGTCGTCATCGATTTCTGTCAATTATCTGGATGAACTGAGCGGAATGAAGACGACTGCATGGAGTGACCGAGCTGTGTGACTGGAGACAGTCAAGCACGGTTCTGTGAGGGGCTCGGGGTGAAATTCTCCGGGCCTACTCGACGGGACTTTCGGCCCTTCGCTGCTATGTTGGGCTACGGTCACATCTCGCCACAAGTTCTTTTCGCCACCACTGGAAAATCACAGGCGATTGGCACCCCGTCGCTTATGTTCTGTCTCTGGGCCTAGCAGGAACTTCTGCCAGTCATGTGTTTGGGAAAAATCGATGAGAACGCGGTACAGCTCTCTTTCTGAAAAGGGCTCATTTCACCACAGCCGAGCTGTTTGAAATGGTATTGCCGATCATGGGAATTCCAAATCCAGCGCGTAAATTTCCTGGATACCCACGTCCCGCATTATGAGCGGCGACCGCAAGGTCAAGACCGTTCCAGGGGCTCCCGGACTCAGTCATAAAGACACGGGGAACATCTTTCAGACCTAGAACGCTCTCACGCTTGCGCTCAGTGAGATTTACGCGATCAAGCTCCGGACCGCTTTCACCGATATCTTCGAAATAGACGTATTTGCCATCCCGCGATAAATTGGGATACTGCATCGATTTTCCGCTCGTGAGTTCAGACCACTTTCCAACGCTGAAATCGAAAATGAGCAGTTTACGTGCGTCCACTGTAAAGGCGGTAAGGATTCTCCCATCCGAAGACAAACGCGGCGCAAACATGCCCACGCTTCCTGGAACCGTGGCGAGCTGCCTCGTATGGAGATCAACCTTTTGTATGCTGTATGTGCCAGGATCTCCGACTCCGAGCTGCCCGTATTGGGCAAAGAGCAGTGAGCTGCCATCAGGCGACCATTGAGCGTCGTCCTCGCTATTCTTGTCAGCGGGGAGCAGCTCTTCTGGGTCGCCACCTTCCGAGGCAACCAGAAAGACTTTGTTAGGGCTACCTGGACGCGTGCCGACAAAGGCCACTTGCTTTCCGTCCGGGGACCAGCGCGGCATCGCACCGAGCATCGGCTGTGAGGAAAGTTGCAATTTTTCGCTGCCATCGACGCGGCTGCGCCACACCGTGTCGTCCGGATAAGCCTTGTAGGCGATCCACTGCCCGTCTCTGGAAAAATCGATCTCACCTGCCGAAACGCCCCCAAGGTAAGGCACAAACTGCTTGAGTTTGTCGTCATAGCGCTGTAATTCTGCCGCGGCTGCTCGCCGATGACAAACAATCGGCTACGGTCCGGTGAAGCAACCGGCGCTAAATAGCTCAGGGGACCCGCGGTGATTTGGATAGGAAGTTGGTTCTTCTTGTGAAGTAGGCTGACTTTCTCTTCAAGGGCCCAGATGTCGAAGCGCCCGTTGCGATTTGCAGCGAAAAAGAAATAGCGGCCATCGGCGGTCCACGATCCACAGCACTCGCCGGGTTCCTGGTGCCAGCCGGGCAACAGTTGCCGCAATCCAGCGCCATTGATTCCTACTTCCCAGAGTGAAGTCGTAAGGGCGTCGACACTTCGAACGGTAAAGCGCAAGTGGCTGCCATCGGGCGAAAAACGCGGCCCACTAATTAACCCCTCAACGGTGGTCAACTTATGAGCGTTGCTGCCGTCGTGCTGGGCGAGGTAGATGGCTCCTTCGTGACCGTAGGCGAGTTGCTGGTCACCTGGAGACCAGGTTGCATCATAAGCCTCCAACCTGCCAACCCGATGAGGCGCTCCCGCTGGCAACGGAACAGCCCATAGTGGACCAGACCCTTCGGAAACGATTCCCCCCTCGCCAGAAGAGGACTCTACGAGTAGCGCTCCAGGAGCAACACCCAATAGCGAAACGTTGGAAAACGAAGTTGGAATCCGCACGACGTCACCACCGCCGGCCGAAACCTGGGCCAATACCGAACGTCCATTCACTCTCTCTTGAAGATACAGACGGGGCCCATCGGTGAGGATAACCTCTTTGCGATTATTGTCGCGAGTGATTTGGCGCGTCGAAGTCACACGAGGCGGCGGTGATGGGCGAGTTACTAGATAGCCCAAAACGGCAGCAACGATTACTGTGGCCGCAGCTCCGGCCACAACCCACCTTCTCGCTCGGTGCCGAACGAGAGCAGGAGCCGTTGATTCAGCCTGTGTTGTGACGGCAGTTGCGGTCGGTCGGCCCGAATCCGTGTCCCGTTTCAGACGCATTAAGTCTGTGCGTATCTCCGCGGCGCTTTGGTAGCGCAGGTCGCGATCTTTCTCCATCGCCTTTTGAATCACTTGTTCGAATTCGACGGGTATGCGGCTGTTCAGCCGAACCGGGGCGACCGGAATCTTATGGAGTATGGAATCGAAAATGGCCCCGGAGCTCTTGCCCCGGAACGGAAGCTGCCCAGTGGCCATCTCGTAGAGAACAATTCCAAAGGAGAACAGGTCAGTGCGTGCATCCAACTCCCTGCCGAGAACTTGCTCCGGCGACATGTAGGAGACGGTGCCCAACGCGGTCCCCGGGCTGGTTAGTTGCGCCGAGTCCACTTCCACCGTGGCCTCCGTATCGACTCTGCCGCTAGGAACTTTCGTGTTGGCTACCTTTGCGAGTCCGAAATCCAATATTTTGGCGTGGCCGCGCTCGGTAACGAAGATGTTCGCAGGCTTGATGTCACGGTGAACGATGCCCTTTACATGAGCCGCGTCGAGGGCATCGGAGATTTCAATGCCGAGCGCTAGTAGCGTTTCGACTTCTATGGGCCGCCCTGCTATGCGATGCTTCAGTGTAGCGCCTTCCAGAAGTTCCATCGCAATGAAAGCCTGACCTTGTTCGTCTCCAATGTCATGAATGGTGCAGATGTTGGGATGGTTCAACGCTGAAGCCGCCCGGGCCTCTCTTTGAAAACGCGCGAGTGCCTGGGAGTCCCTCGCTACAATGTCGGGTAGGAATTTTAGTGCTACAAAGCGATGAAGTCGGGTGTCTTCGGCCTTATAAACCACCCCCATACCACCGCCACCGCGTTTATCGAGAATGCGGTAGTGCGAGATAGTTTGGCCGATGAGCGAGTCGGTGCCTGGCATGCGCAGGACATGTTAGGTTGCGCAAGGAGAGCAAGTCAACGAAGGCAAATTAGCCGTAAGTCCTGATAAAAAACGCTAATCGGAAAGGTCAAGTACTAGCCGGAACTTTATCGGTTTCCCGACTAACGTGTGCCACGAGCACGAAAGGAGGAAACGTTGAGTAGTGCGCAACTGCTTGACTGATGAGGGTAGGCCCCTCGGAACCGGTTTACAGGAACAGGTTCCAAACCACCTTCGGCGGCTGTAGTCAAAAGCTATGGTCGTGAACGCGGAAGGAAAAGGCCTGGCAACGACCAGGTCAGGTGACCGGCAAGAAGAGGACCGCAAGGGAACCACTGCTGAAGTGTCGAAAGGTTATAGACGATGTCAAAACCGCAGGGGGTTAGTTACTGCGGGATTAGCTCCGACGAAACCTGCTTACGGGCGGAGCGGCATCCGGCATGAGAGGTGGCCTGAGCTTGCCAAAGAGGCGGTTAAGCGGAACGTGGGAACCTGAGACTTCGATGCAAACGGAGAAGCCACAAGTGGAAGAACCACGAGGGCGAGAGTACGGAAGCGAAGTTTCAGGGTCGGACTGCCCCACAGTAGTGAAGAAGCGGGGTAATTCCCGTGGAGCGAAGGGGGCAGGTCACTCGCGTCCTAACCAATTACGGTCAACTGGAAACAGGAGGAACCGAGTGGTTAGAACGGAAGGTCAAACCTTCACGGAGTGACACGAGCCGTGTGACTGGAGACAGTCAAGCACGGTTCTGTGAGGGGCTCGGGGTGAAATTCCCCGGGCCTACTCGGCCGGGACTTGAGAACCAGTCGGACCACCTGCTACGTCGGAGCCCGCATCACATGGAAGGAATTTTATTGAGGTGGGCCACAGGAAGACGCACTTGGAGCTTCAATGAGAAAACAACCCAAGGGGCTGTTGGTGCCCTCATGAAAGCCGCATCCATTGCATTGCTTTTAGTGGTTCTGTTCCCCAGGGCGTCTCGTTCGCAAAGTCAATTTGACGGTACTTGGGTTATTGATACCAACAAAAATCGAAACTTCGCAGCCGAAAAACCGATCGCGTTTTCGCTCGCCGATGGGATGTTTCGGGATGGCGATAGGGTGGTCAAGGCCGATGGCAAAGATCAGAAGGTTCCTGCCACCGGTTATTGGGATTCAGTCAGCGTCCGCATCGTGGACGACCATACGGTCGAGGTGACCTCCAAAAAGGCGGGGAAAGCGACGTTCACGGAAACAAATACTGTTTCCCCGGACGGCAACACTTTGACCCAAGTGGTGAAAGATACGACAGAAGCGGAGGCGGTTATCTTTGAGAACATGTTTAGTCGTATTGCCCCCACGCCTCCCGGTGCGCACGTTCTCTCAGGCTCGTGGCAAATCTTCAAGCAGAGCCGATCGGAGAACAGTACGATCATCACCTACAAGTGCACATCGCAAGGATTCAGTGCTGAGACTCCTTTGGGAGAAAGGCTCGACGCAAAATTCGATGGCAAGTTTTATCAGATCGAGGACGACCCGGCCCATACGATGGTTTCGGTGAAACTGATAAACCCCTACACGGTCGAACAAACCAATGTGCGTGATGGCAAGGTTGTCTTTGTGGTGCGATTAGAGGTGACGCCCGACGGAAAAGCCATTCACGCATCGTCGGAAAGCAAGGAAGACGGAAGCGTGAAAACTTGGGAACTGCACAAACAGCCCCAATAGCTGTCCTGCGGAAGTCGATAGCTCCAAGTGCGCTGGCAACTCTTGATAAACGCTTACCAGACCCATTGAGACCGCCGCGCTTACCGGACAACTGCCCAGGTCTAGTACTTCACTTGATGTCCGGTAATGCGACTAACCAGGCACTCGTCACTGCGATGTACCGCCTGCCTCCAGAAGCAGAGCCAAAACAGTGGCGAACCATCCGCCAACATAACAGCTAAAGCGGTGCTCAGTCTGTGAAAAAGCTCGCGTAAGCGCGAAGGATCAAGGGTTGCTGATTTTAGAGACCGGCGGGGTTGATGGCTAGTAGTCGTGGCTCGGTCATCTCTTCGATGGCGTAACGCAGGCCCTCGCGGCCCAGACCGGAGTCTTTGACGCCGCCGTAAGGCATGTGGTCGATCCGGAACGAAGGGACTTCGCCGATCATCAGGCCGCCTACTTCGAGTGTCTCGAAGGCCCGCGTAATGCGCACGAAGTCGCGGGTGAAGACGCCGGCCTGCAAGCCGAAATCGGAGCGATTGATGGAAGCAAGGGCGTCACCGTAATCGTTAAATCTTTCGACCGTGACGACCGGCCCGAAAACCTCCATGCAGTTCACGCGCATGTCGGGTTTGGTATCAGAGAGCACGGCAGGGGTGACCGTCGAGCCCGTGCGCTGCCCGCCGCAAAGGAGTTGGGCTCCCCCGCGGACCGCTTCCTCGATCCACTCGGTGACGCGTCGTGCCGCGGCTTCGTTGATCAGCGGGCCAATGTCGGTGGTTTCGTCCAGAACGTCGCCGACTTTCAATTTTTGAACGCGGGGTACGAGCGCGCCGACGAATTTATCGAAAACAATATCCTCCACAAGGACGCGCTGAACCGAAATGCAAGTTTGCCCCGCGTACGTAAATCCTCCGGCAACGCAACGCTCCGCCGCAAAATCGAGATTCGCATCCGCGCAAATGATCAGGCCGGCGTTACCGCCCAGTTCCAACACCACGCGCTTTTTCCCCGCCTGCGCCTTAAGTTGCCAGCCAACCGCGGTGCTGCCGGTAAAACTCAGCAGCTTGATGCGTTCGTCAGAAACGATCTGCCCGGCATCTTCATTGGAGAGCGGCAGGACGTTCAATGCGCCCGCCGGCCAGCCCGCCTCTTTAATAATTTGCGCGAGCTGCAAAGAAGTGAACGGAGTCTGAGGCGCGGGTTTGAGGATAATCGTGCAGCCCGCGGCCATCGCTGGCGCTAGCTTGTGAGCGACAAGATTGAGCGGAAAATTGAAGGGAGTGATCGCGGCAATCGGCCCGAGCGGAAATCTCCGCACAATTCCCCAGCGCCCTGCGGTCGATGCTTGCCAATCGAGCGGCAGGTACTCGCCGCCAACGCGCACAGCTTCCTCGGCGGCAACGCTGAACGTGAAGATCGCGCGATCGACTTCGACGCGAGACGCCTTCAGCGGCTTGCCCGCTTCCAGCGCCATGATGCGGGCCAGTTCGTCGCGATGTTTTTCGATTCCGGCCGAGACGGATCGCAATATCCGCTGCCGTTCGTAACCACCGAGTTTCCGGGTGACGTCGAACGCGCGAACAGCGGTCGCGATGGCAGCTTCAGCATGTTTTGCGGATGCGCGATAGGTGGTGCCGACAAGCTGTCCGGTTCCCGGCGATCGAATCTCGATGGGCTCGCCGTCCGTGTGCCATTTGCCGTCAAGCAAAAAGCCTACGTCGAGCGCGCTGGCATTTGTGGGCGAACTGTTTGTAGACGCGGTGTTTGTGAAGGTTGTGCTCATAGAAAGTCTCTGGACCAGTTTGCGCCCGAAAGCGGCAACGCTTCAACTTCCGCGGATCGGAGTCTTGTCCGCAGGAAAGCTGGTCCTTCCGCGCCGGATTGGTTCGGGGCGTAAGCGCCCTGAACGTGCGTGGAAACTTAACGCGCCCGCGAAAGGCGCCCGCTTCGGAAAGCGGCCGCTACAGGTTCACGCGTGAGACAGCGCGGGTTGTTTCTGTTCTGCGACGGAGACTAATGCTGCCTCGATAACATTAAGGCCTTCGTCCAGTTGTTCGTCGGTGACCACCAGTGGCACAAGAATGCGAATCACGTTGTTGAATGTGCCTGCGGTGATGGTGATCAGTCCGTGCTTGTAGCAATACTCCGTGATTTGCTTGGTTTCCGTGTCGGCGGGCTCGCGTGTTTCCGCATTGCGTACCAGTTCAATCGCGCACATGCCGCCCAGACCACGAACGTCGCCGACCAGCGGCCACTTTTCTTGCCAAGCGCGAGCGCGCGCCTCGAAATGCTTTCCGACCGCTGTAGACCGCGCCAGCAAACCATCTTTCTCGATAGTTTCAATCGCCGCGAGCGCCGCGGCGCAGGACGCTGGATGCCCACAGAATGTTCCACCCAGCCCGCCAACTCCGGGCGCGTCCATGATTTCGGCGCGGCCCGTCACCGCGGCGATGGGCATGCCGCCGCCCAGCGATTTCGCCATGGCGATCAAGTCCGGCTCGATTCCGAAATGCTCGGATGCGAACCATTTGCCGGTGCGGGCGAAGCCCGACTGCACCTCGTCGGCGATGAACAGGATCCCGTGCTTGCGGCAAATCGCTTGCAGAAGCTTGAAGTAATCCCGGGGCGGAACAACGAAGCCGCCCTCACCCAGAACGGGCTCGGCGATCACGGCGGCGACGGATTCGGCCGCGACCTGGCGCTTGAACGCATTTTCAAGATGATGCGCGAAGGTTTCCGCGGTGGCGGCACGGTCGCCGCGGTACGAATAGGCAAACGGGATGCGATACACGTCGCTGGCGAAAGGCTCGAAGCCGGCCTTGTACGGATGTACCTTGCTGGTCAGCGACATGGCCATCATCGTGCGTCCGTGAAAAGCGTCCTCAAAGCAGATGATCGCCGGACGCTTAGTGTAAGCGCGGGAGATTTTGACGGCGTTTTCAATCGCCTCGGCGCCGGTATTCAGGACAATCGTTTTCTTCGCAAAGTTGCCCGGCGCGAGAGCGTTCAGTTTTTCCGCCAAACTGATGTAGCTCTCATACGGAGTGACCGCGAAGCACAAATGCAGATGCTTCTCCAATTGCTCCTGAATCGCGGAGATCACGCGTGGGGCGCGGTGCCCGACGTTCAGGCAGCCAATGCCACCCGCGAAATCGAGATAGCAGTTGCCGTCGACGTCATGGATGGTCGCCCCTTCCGCGCGCGCGGCGAAAACGGGCGTGGTGTTGTACGGCCCGCGAGGTACGGCAACCTCGCGGCGAGCCATCAGCGCGCGCGAGAGCGGCCCGGGAATTTCTGTGCGAATTTGAATTGTAGCCATTTCAGTACCATCCGATTGGAGTTTCGTCGAGATTCACAAAAACCTGCTTGGTTTCGAGGTATTCCTCAAGGCCCCACGGACCCAACTCGCGGCCGAACCCGGACTGCTTATACCCGCCCCAGGGCGCTTCGACATAGGTTGGCTGCATATGATTGACCCACACGATGCCGGCGCGAAGGGACTTAACGACGCGGAAGGCTCTGTAAATGTCGCGGGTCCAGACTGCCGCTGCGAGACCGTACGGCGTATCGTTGGCGATGCGGATGGCATCGGCTTCGCCGTCGAAAGAAATCACGGAGGCCACCGGACCAAAGATTTCTTCACGAGCGATGCGCGCGCTGTTTTCCACGTCGTAGAAAATGGTCGGCTCGAGATAGTAGCCTTTGCCGAAAGCCTTCGAGCGACCGCCGCCGATCGCCACTTTGGCTTCCTTTTTTCCAATTTCCAGATAAGCGCTGACGCGATCGTATTGCTCCTTGCTGACCAACGGACCCATCTTGGTTTCGCGGGCGAGCGGCGGTCCAAGAGTGATGCGCTTGGCCTTCTCGGTCATGGACTCGACAAATCTGGAGTAGATCTTTTTCTCGACCAGAATGCGGCTGCCCGCGGAACAAACTTCACCTTGGTTGATGAAGACGCCGAACAGGGCGCCGTCGACGGCGGCTTCCCAATCGGCCTCGGCGAAGAAAATATTCGGAGACTTGCCACCGAGTTCGAGCGTGACGCGCTTGAGGGTGTCGGCCGCGCTCTTCACGATGATCTTTCCGACGGCCGCGCTGCCGGTGAACGCAACTTTATCAACGCCAGGATGAGCGACGAGCGCGGCACCGGCGGTTTCGCCGAAACCGTTGATGATGTTCACTACACCGGGCGGCAAGCCAACTTCCTCAAACCAGTTGGCGAATTCGAGAGCGGTGAGCGGAGTTTGTTCGGCAGGCTTCAGTATGCATGTGCACCCCGCGGCGACCGCGGGTGCGAGCTTCCATGCGGCCATCAACAACGGATAGTTCCACGGAATAATTTGCACAGCGACGCCGACGGGTTCGCGCAGCGTGAAGCTCAGAGCATTCGCAGGGACGGGATTGACGTGCCCCATGACCTTTGTTGCCAACCCGCCGTAGTACTCGAAACAGGTTGCGACGTCGGCGATATCATATTCTGCTTCGACAATCGGCTTGCCGGTGTTGCGGCATTCGATGTCCGCCAGCCGCGCGGTATTCTGCCGGACCTTGTCGGCGAGCTTGAAGAGAATGCGGCCGCGATCTTGTGCGGTGGTCTGATGCCAAGGTCCGTTGTCAAAAGCTTCGCGCGCGGCTTTGACGGCGACATCGACGTCGGCGGCGCCCGCTGCGGCAACGTGGGCGATCACTTCCTCGGTGGAAGGATCGTATACGGGAAAGGTTTCGCCGGATGCAGCAGCGACCCATTGACCGTTCACATAATTCTTATGAGTCTGTACGTCCGCTTTTACGCCACCCGACATGACATTCCTCCACTCCGAATACCTTAGCCCACAGGCTCCATCGTAGCCAGTTTGCGTGCTGCTTTCCGCCGGCCATATACGAAGAAGAAAAATGCCGCGAGGCCGATGAACAGCAGCGTTCCGCCGAACATCCACACTTCGTACGACATGATCGAAGTGATCTGCTGGGCTGGAAAGAAGGCCAGCGCGATTCCAAGGATCGTAGTCACCAGCCCGCTCGCACCCGCAAAGAAAAGCATGGGCTTGCCATAGCGACCTTTGACGAACGACGTGTCCGCGGCAATCTTCAGCAGCGCGCCGAACATGTAGAGAAACGGCACGAGTTGCAGCACCACCGCCAAGGAAAGCAGCTTCTGAAAAGTTTCTTGCACGCCGGCGGCCGTAAAGTTGACGATCACCAGAATCATCGACACCGTCGCGTGCACGATCAGCGCTGCGTACGGCGTCGCATACTTTGGATGCACTTTGCCGAGCCACGACGGCATGTAGGAATCGAGGCCGGCGACGAACGGGATGCGCGCGGAACCCGCGAGCCATGCGGAGCCGATGCCGGCGATGGAAACACTCAGCAGAAATGCAAAGGGCGCAATGATCCACACGGCATTCACTTTCGCCGCCATATGGCTGACGGCCTGCACGATGCCTTGTAGAACGCTGATGTCTTGCTTGCTGACGGCGATCAGCAGGGTCAATGTCGCACCGATATAGAGGAGTCCGGACAAAACGCCGCCCCAAGCGACAGCTCCAGGCAGAATGCGTTGAGGATTCTCAATCTCGTCACCCATGACCGATGCAAGTTCGAGACCGACGAGACCGAAGCAGATCACGCCGAAGGAGTTCAGTACGAAGCGTGGGTTTGCGGGAATCTGAAAATCCGCGGTGGTGACCGTTGTCCCGAAGCGAAACCAAACAATGATTCCCAGGCCAATCAGGACCGCGGCGGCAATTCCGGTGCCGATCGCGCCGAGGTTATTGATCCATTTTCCTACACCAAGTCCGATGACGTTGAGTACCACCAGGATGGCGAGAAGCATCAGCGAAGCACTCAAAGCGAAAACCTTGTTGTCGGCTAAGGACTGATGCCCCGAGCCGAGAACGAAAACGAACACACCGACGAAGTACAGCATGATCGTCGGAACGTACATCATGTTGTTGGTCCAGTAGCACCAGCCGGAAAGAAAGCCGTGAAAATCGCCGAAGACTTCCTTGGCCCAAAGGTAAACGCCACCCTCTCCGGGATAGCGGTGCGCCAGTTCAATCACGGCAATGCCTTGCGGCCAGAAGAAGAGAATCAGGGAGATGATCCACAGCCAAATGGTTACGCCGCCATTGGCTGCAATGGACGGGACAACGTTCAGGTTAAAGACCGCGACGACGAAGAGAAGGACGAGGTCCCAGCGGCCCAGGACGCGGCGCAAGTGGGGCGCGTCCTGGTCGCCATTCACGATTGGGGAGATGGCCTCGTTCGACAACTCGTTGCTCCTCACGAAGGAAGAACACCGACGCGACTTCATCGGCCTGGGCAAGTTGGGGCGCACCCTTCGACGCTCAGGGTAAAGCAGTGCTGCGTCCGTACAGGAACGTCGCTCCTCAGCGGCGGAAAGCGCCCGCCACGGTCGGCGGCCGCTACATGCTCCGCCCTGCGCTACAGCATCACTTCCGGCGCGACTGGGACTAGTGGCCGGCGGAACTTGCTACGGCGGCGCCGCGCTCTTGCTGAGCTTGGGCCAACGCGGGTGCGATTTCTTCAAACACGGACAGGTGTTTGTCGATGTCGGCTTCCGTGTGTTGGACCGAGATAGTCCACTGCTCGTCCCACCAGTATGGCTGCGCGAGGACGCCGCGATTGACCATGGCGAACCAATAGTGGCGCCAGAGATCGATGTCGATGGTGGTCCAGTCGCGATAGTTCTGGATTTCCTTGGGATAGAGCATCAGCGCGCCGTTTACCCCAGCACTCGCCACGTAGGCCTGCAGGCCGACCTTGGCGACAATCTTGCGATAGCCTTCGGTGAGCTTCTTGCTCAGCTTGTCGGTGTGCGCGTAGTTTTCGCGCGTCAGCACTTCGCGGAAAGTGGCAAGGCCAGCGGCCATGGAAACGCGGTTGGTGTTGTAGGTGCCGCCGTGAAAAACTTTGTGCTGCGAGATAAGATCCATCACCGCGCGGCTGGACCCGAACGCGGCCAGTGGCAAGCCGCCGCCAATGGATTTTGCCAGGCAGATCATGTCTGGCTTTACGCCGAAGTATTCGCTGGCGCCGCCCCAGCCAAGTTTTGCGCCGGTCTTTACCTCGTCGAAGATGAGCAGTGCGCCATTTTTTGTGGCGATCTCTCGGAGACCTTGCAGGAAGCCGGGTTGCGGCATGCACAGGCCCACGTTCATCAGAATTGGCTCGAGAATAATGGCGGCGATTTGACCTGGATTTTCTCGGAAGCGCCGCTCGACGCTGCCGAGATTGTTAAAGCTGGAGACGACGACGTTGGCTACCGCGGACTTGGGGATCCCGCCGCCGCCCGGCACCGAGTTGGGCGCGTCCGGGTCGCCGTAGTCCTCGGCCTTGGGCTTGACACTAACGAGCGCGGTGTCGTGCAGACCGTGGTAGGAGCCCTCGAATTTCAAGATCTTGTCGCGTCCGGTTGCGGCGCGGGCGATGCGGCAGGCGTGCATGGTCACTTCGGTCCCGCTGGAACCGAACCGGACCATTTCTACCGGGTAGCGCTTGCAGATTTCTTCGGCAAGCTCCCATTCCTGATCGTGCGGCATGCCAAAGGTGGTGCCTTCGTGCAATTTCTGTTCAACGGCTTTCACCACCGCAGGATGGCAATGCCCGGCCATCAATGCGCCAAAGCACAGGTTGTGGTCAATATATTCGTTGCCGTCGAGGTCGTGAATGCGGCTCCCCTTACCGCTTTTCACGAAGATGGGATAGGGCTCGTAGTGGCGATAGTTGCTGGCGACTCCGAGGGGGATGCGTTGCAAGGCCCGTTTGTAAGCTTCCGCGGACTTCGGCGTTCTCTTCTCGTAGGTGGCGATTTCCTTCTGTAGGGCTTCGTACATGTGAGCCTTCCGGGTTTGCAGGTCTGTTCCCTGCGGTCAGTATCTTTCTCGAACTCGAGATTTCAGGCGTGGAGGCGCGGCCCCTGGGGAGCCGCGCCTTCTGAATTGTCTCTTAATCGCTCGGTCCGCGCTAGAACCTGAACTTCAGCGAGAACTGGACCAGGCGCGGATCGTGAACGTGCTGCACTTGCCCGAACGTGCTGCCCGTGTTGGACACGTCGCCATCCACGCTGTAAAACTGCGCGTGATTCCAGACGTTGAAGATGTCCGCCCGGAATTCCATCAGCCATCTCTCGCCGAACCGCGTCTGCTTGTTAAAGCTCATGTCCCAGTTGTTGATGCCTGGTCCGCAGCAGATCGAACGCGGCGCGTTGCCGATGGTGCCCGGCGCCACGGTTGCGTTGGTGAACAGAGATCGGATCAAACACGAAGCCGTTGTTCTTGCGAATGTCCTGCGTGTGGAAGGCGCGGTCAAGTTCGGCTCGCCGGGAATTCGAACAGGTCGGTGGAGTCCAATTCTTCGACGTCGTCCTGCGAAGTGATGCGAATCGGGAAGCCGCTCTGGAAGGTAAGATGCCCGATGATCTCCCAGCCGTCCAGCAGCTTTGCCTTTGAAGCCGTCAAACTTCGGAACCGGCAGGTCCCAAACGTAATTGAAGACAAAGCGATTCCGCGCATCGTAAGCCGAGAGCCCATAGGTGGCATTGAAATTGAGCGGGTTCAGAGCACTCTCGAAGCTGGAAGCGTTGTCCATAGTCTTGCTGAGCGTGTAGGAAGCCTGGAATTGCAGTCCGTGGTGAAATTCTTCTGCACGAGAACCTGCAGCGAGTTGTAGTTCGACTTGGCCACGGTGTTTTCCGTGAAGATGCCGGAGAACACGGGCGTGCCGTCGGACGGGCAACCCGCGCCAGTCGTCGGCTGGCACAGTGGCGAAGAATACTTGCGCAGGCCGACCAGCGTGATTGGAGTCGGATCGCGACCGGTCACCGTGGGTACGCTGCCCATAGGGACAGGTGACAGGGTTACGCCGGCGGGAATCACGTGCCAGCCGCGATCTGTAGGCGGAATCTTCACCGAAAGGACCGCAGGCCGAGACTTGCATCGCCGCTGCAAGCGTCGAGATGTTCTGCAAGTCGTTGCAGGTGGTCGGATTTCCAGGATTGATTTCATAGCTGGCCAGCAAGCGATGTCCTTGCGATCCGACGTAGCCGACCTGAAACAGAATGTCCCCCGGCAGTTGCCGCTTGATGGTCAGATTGTATTGATCGGAATACTGCAAGCGCAGATTGGCCGGAAATTGGCCGAAGAAAGTCATTGGCCGGAACTGCGACCAATCGACGGCTTGCCCGCGCGGCGGATTCAGGATGCCGTTGAACGGATTTGGGAAACGTGCCGCCGCTCTGGTCCACGTAGGGAGTCTGCAAGAGCGGGTTCGAAATGAAATTGCTGCCGCCGAATGGCGGCTCGGCGCTGAACTGTTCGAGAACGAGCTGCTCGATGGGATTGTAGAAAATGCCGAAGCCCATGCTGACGCTGGTCTTGCCCGGGCCGCCCGTCAACTTGCCCGAGCCATGCCATCTTTCCAGTCGGGACTCCAGTTGAGGCCGAGACGCGGGGCAAAACCTTTGTAGTAGGTATTGGTCAGCGCAGTTGGGAACGCCTTTGTCGCCGGGAAAAACCAGACCCACTGGGGTGACGCCCGCGGTGTCGCAATCGGTGACGCTGCCGGCAACGTAACAGCGGATTGGTCGGTGGGAAGCGTGCAGGGATAAATCGTGGAGACTTGCGCCGGCACGGAAGGTTTGAACTTTCTTGCCGATATCGGTGAGCGGCGTGTTCATCTCCCACCGCAAGCCGTAGTTCAGGGTCAGGTTCGGCTTGATCTTCCAGCTGTCCTGGGCGAACAGATATAGCGAAGTGCTGCGCACCAGTTCGTGCTGCGCGGAACCCTGGAAGAAGCTGTTGCCGAGCCCCAGCAGATAAGTCGGGATAGCGCATCGGAGAAGCCCAGATCGTTGCCGACGGGCGACGGAGGTGGACGACAGAAAATGACATGTCGCCGTTGACGTCAAAATAGAGCAGCTGATCGAACTTTTGATAGCGAACGTCGCCGCCAAATTTCAGGCTGTGGTTGCCGATGATTTTGCTGAAGTTGTCGCTGAATTGGAAGGTGTTGCCGATCTGCGGCAGCTGGCCGTTGAAGTTGTTGCCGATGGTGAAGCCGCCACCGACGTCGATGAAGGGAACGCCTTCTCTTGGTGGCGCCCAGGCCCGAATGCAACCCGTAGTCCGGGTTCGGTGCCGAGAGAGAGTTCCACCGTCGCCGTGACAAGCGGCGTGTCCGCCGTTCCCGTGAAGCAAAACGCCGAAGCAGCGCCGGTGCCGCAGGAGCTCTGAATCGCTGCGGTCTCGCGTCGGCGAATCGAATTGGAGCTGACCTTCGCGGAAATAGCTGAAGCGCGCTTCGTTGACCGAGGTCGAGCCGATAGTCGAGGTGTGCGTGACGTTGATCTGCTGCGTGCGCGTGGCGTAAACGCCGGGGAAATTGCCGGTGGTGGCGCCGGACGCCTGGAATTTCGCGAACGGGATCGAGGGTATTGTCGTCGTCAAAGTAGTAGTAGATGGCGGTCTTCTGATTGTTGTTGAAGGAATGATCGACGCGGATCTGAAATTGATCGCCGCGATCGGTTTTGTTGGGCGTCGACCTGCACGTTGCCGCTGCCGCCGGCGCCGGGCACGTATTGCAGCAGGCTCACGGCCACGGGATCGAAACACTGCGTCGGAATCTTGAAATTCGGGAAAAATCGTGCTGTACGAGCTGGGGGCTCCGCCGCCGGCAACCGACGCTACCGCGGCGCTTGCGCGGCGCGCTGAGGCTGGAGCCGCAGCGGCTTTGCAGAATATTGGCGACCGTGGCGTCGCTCAGCGCTCCAGCGAAGCCCGGCACACCGTTGGGATCGAGGACGCCGTTCGGCGAAGTCCGCGGCCGAAAAGTCACCGTTGGTGACTTCGGCCGCGCGTGGGAACGCTGATCGGCTGCGAGACGATGCCCTGAACGACTCCGCCGGCCCTCGTAGGAACCGAAAAAGAAAGTTTTGTCCTTCTTGATCGGGCCGCCGAACGTGCCGCCGAACTGGTTTTGCCGGAATTCCGGTTTCGGAGCTTGGAAAAATGTGAAGGGATGGGCGTTCAGGACATCGTTGCGGAAGAATTCGTAGAAGCTGCCGTGAAGCGCGTTGGTGCCGGACTTGGTGACGACGTTGACGACGGCGCCGGAGTTGCGGCCGTATTCGGCGTCGAAGGAATTGGTGATGACGCGAAATTCTTCGATGCTGTCGGGCGAAGGCTCGATCGGCGGGCAGGTTGGCGAACAGATCGTTGCCGTCGCCGCCGTTCACGGAGTAGTTGTTGGCGCGGCCGCGCCCGCCGTTGACGGTGACGACGCCGGCTTTGTCCGAGCCGTAGAAAAGTGTCGTTGCCGAGCTGCGATTGCACGCCCGGCTGCAGCTGCAACAGTTGATAGACGTCGCGCTGGTTCAGGGGCAGTTGCGTGGAGGCGCGCTCGTTCACGACGGCGCCCAACTGCGTGGAGGTGGTGTCGACGACCGGCGGCGCGCCGGTGACTTCGACGGTCTCGGCCGTGGCGCCGATCTGCAGAGCGATGTCCAGGCTGATGACTTCGTTCAGGTCGAGGGCGATTCCTTTGCGCACGTATTTCTTGAAGCCTTGCTGCGTGACATCGATTTCGTAAGAGCCGACCGGGACTTCGATGAAGAGATATTCGCCGTTGGCGCCGGCGTCGACGTCGCGCGTCACGTTGGTGGCTTCGTTGATCAGCGTCACCTTGGCGGCGGCCACGGCGCCGCCGCTGGGGTCGGTCACCGTGCCGCGAATGCGGCCGCCGGTGCTCTGCGCGCGCGAAATGGTGCGGCCAACCAGCATCGTGCAATACAGGATCGGCAATAAAAAGAAACGAGGACTGCGGAATGACGGCGTACGCCCGCCACAAACATCTGCCTTCATGAACTCACCCCTTATTGCGAAAGACTAATTTTGCAGTCCAGCTTCTTCGAGGTTGCCGTGCCCCTGAAACCTTACTATAATCCCGCAAACTTAGGAGAAAGCCGGTATCAGTGTCAAGCGGAAAGAATTTATCCAGCAAATCGCGGACGCAGTTGCGCGGACGCATGCTGCGCATCAGCGAGGTGGCGCGGCGCGTCGGGATTTCCTCGTCTGCTTTGCGCGCGTGGGAAGTACTTGGACTTGTTACGCCGCAGCGCACGGAAAGCCGCTACCGGCTCTATACCGAAGCGGACGTGCGGCTGTTGCAGCGGGCCATGTTCCTTCGCCGCGCGCGCGGGCTGAATCCTGCCGCGATCGTTCACGTGTTGAAGCGGCAGGGGATCGTTTCGGCGCCAGCCGAAAGCGCGAGCGTTGCCGGGACAGCGCTTCCGGCGTTTGCGAACGCGGCGCGGGCTTTCGCTGGCGCAGGTGGCGCGGGCTACCGGGGTTTCGATCGGTTTTCTCAGCGCGCTGGAGCGCGGGCAGATGCGCTCGTCGGTGGCCACCTTGCAGCGGATCGCGCGCTACTACCGCACAAATATTCTTTCGCTTTTTGAGGCTGCGCGAGAGAATCCGCGGCTGGTGCGCCCGGCAGCAACGAAAAATTCTGGAGACCACCGCCGGCGTGCGGATGGAATTGCTCGCCTGGGGAAATACCGCCATGGAACCTCATCTCTTTCGCGTGAAACCCAATGGCGGCAGCGGAGAATCCTACGCGCACGAAGGCGAGGAATTTCTGCACATTTTGCGCGGCGAATTCGAGATCTGGCTCGGCGACAAAGAGCACTATCGTTTGAAAACAGGCGACAGCTTGTATTTCGAGAGCTCCACGCCGCATCGCTGGAGGAATCCGGGGCCGAACGGAGACGTGGCTGCTGTGGATCAATACGCCGCCGACCTTTTAGAACAGAGCTCATGGGGTAGAACAGCTTGTCTGACAATTTCTTTCTTGGGGTATTCATGAAGATTCGTCTGGCATTTTGCCTCCTGCTTGGGTGCTGTGCATTCTGGTCTTCGCGGCGAGCGCTATGCAGCAGAAAGATCAGCGCAGGCGCCGGCGGACACCGTCATCGTGCACGGCAAGGTTTACACGATGAACGCCGAGCAGCCGTGGGCGGAGGCGGTGGCGATTTATGACGGCAAGATCCTCGCCGTTGGAGGCGACGCCGAGATCGCAGAAGCTAGCGTCACACCGGAACGAAAGACAATCGACGCAGGCGGGCGGCTCGTTCTTCCCGGTTTTGTCGATTGCCACATTCATTTTCTGGATGGCTCGCTCAGTCTGGGACGCGCGAACCTGGAGGGCGCGAAGGATCTCGCGGACATCCAACAGACAATTGCGCGAATACGCCGCGCAAGCATCCGGGAACCGATTGGATTCGTGGGCGCGGCTGGGATTACGCGATGTTTGGCGCCGAAGCGTTGCCGCACAAGAAATATTTCGACTGAACTTTTTCCAGACCGTCCCGTTTTCCTGGAAGGCTACGACGGGCACACCTATTGGGCGAATTCGAAAGCGCTGCGCTATGGCCGGGATTACGAAGGCCACTCCGGATCCGCCGAATGGCACGATCGTCCACGACCCACAAACCGGCGAGCCCACGGGAGCGTTGAAAGAGTCCGCTGCGGACCTGGTCGCCAAGATCCTGCCGAAACCGACTCGTGCCGAGAAATTGGACGCCCTCCGCGCCGGTATGAAATGGGCGAACGAACATGGGCTGACGCGAGTACACAGCGCGGCGGCAAGATTTCGAAGATCTTGCGCTGTTTGACGAACTGCGCCGTCAAGGAGCAGCAAACGCTGCGGTTCTACATCGCCTATTTCTTGAATCCGCCGGAACTGCGCGCCAGAGGATATCGAAGCGATCGAGGCTGCGCGCAAGAAATATCACGACGAGTGGATCGACACCGACGCGGTGAAGATGATGATCGATGGGGTCATCGAGTCGCATACTGCCGCGATGCTCGAGCCGTACAGCGACGATCCTTCGACCAAGGGCAAGTTGTTCTGGGATCCGACAGAAGTATAATTCCGCGGTCGTGGAACTCGATAAGCGCGGGCTGCAACTTTTCACACATGCAATTGGGGATTATGGCGTGCGGACGGCGCTGGACGCCTACGAGAACGCGGAACAGAGCGAACCACAGTCAAGATCGGCGCCCGCGGATCGAACATATTGAGACCATTCACTTCGAAGGATATTCCACGGTTCGGGCAAGCTGGGAGTGATTGCCAGTATGCAGCCACTCCATTCGTATCCGAATGTCGACACGTTGAATGTGTGGGCACGAAACATTGGTCCGGACCGAGCCGGGCGCGCATGGGTGTGGAACAGCATTGCGAAGGATGGAGGACATTTGGCATTTGGAAGTGACTGGCCAGTGGTGACGCTGAATCCATGGGAAGGCGTGCAGACGGCGGTGACCCGACAAACCACGGAAGGCCAACCGGAAGCCGGCTTCGTGCCGGAACAGCGGGTCTCCGTCGCCGAAGCAATTGCCGGCTACACGCTGGGAGCTGCGTATGCGGGGAGGCGGGAGAAAAGTGAGGGCTCAATTGAGGCCGGTAAGCGCGCCGATTTGATTATCCTTTCGCAGAATGTGCTGGATGTCGATCGTACATCGGATTGCTGAAACGAAGGTCGTGACGACGATGGTCGGCGGACGCGTGGTGTATCGAGACGACGCGAAATAGGCGTAGGGGAAACAACGATGCAACGATGGTTAGGATTCGCGGCGTCCTTGTACTCGTGCTTTCGAGCGTCGGCTGCGGTCAAAAGCAGGAAACGCTGAGCTTGTTGGTTTGGGAGGGCTACGCTGATCCGTCGTTCGTGCGTGCTTTCGAGGACGCGCATCATTGCAAAGTGGTTGCGTCGTACATGGGTTCGAGCGACGAATTGGTCGCCAAACTTCGCGGAGGCAGCGCGGCGAATTACGATGTGATTTCGCCGTCGAGCGATGTGGCCACCTCGATTGTTCGCGCGGGGCTCGCGGCGCCCCTGGAGTTGTCGAAAATTCCCTCCTACGCGCAGCTCTCGCCGAAGTTGCGCGATTCTCCTCTGGTCAAAGCCAGCGGCCAAACGTATGGCGTGCCATTTGTTTGGGGACCCAATCCGCTGCTTTACGACACAACAGCCTTCGCCGCTCCGCCTGATTCGTGGAGCGTCCTCTGGGATCCCAAGTACAAAGGGAGGATTTCGCTTTGGGACGAGCTTTCGAGCGTGTACATGGCGGCGCAGGTGCTGGGGTACGACAAGCCGGATGCTAACCAGCTTTATAACTTGAGCGACGAACAACTGGAAGCGGTGAAGAAAAAGCTCATCGAGCTCAAGCCAAATATTCGAAAATATTGGTCGACCGGCGGCGAGCTGACCAACCTTTTTCAAAATCACGAAATCACTGCCGCCATGGGCTGGCCGCTGATGACCAACCAGCTCCGCAAGCTCAATTTTCCGATCGGCGAAACCATCCCGAAAGAAAACACGACTGGATGGATCGATCATCTGATGATTACCGCGGCGAGCACGCACAAGGAGCTCGCGCAGGCGTTTCTGGAATATATGGTTGAGCCGCAAACACAGAAGCTCGTCACCGACGTGACTCACTACACGCCCGCCAATCCCGGCACCGCACAGCTTCTTACCGCCGATGAGAAGAAAACTCTTCACTTGGACGATCCCGACGACTACATGAAGCGGATTTATTTTTGGCAGGATGTGCCGCGCCGCCCGAAATACACGGAGATCTGGAACGAGGTGAAGAACGCGCAGTGACTTCACCAGCCGCCATTTCGCCGCAGAATCTACGCTCGCGGCTAAGACCTTGCTCGAAGTGCGTGGAGTCTCCAAGCAATTTGGCGAGAACCTGGTGCTGAAGGGCCTGACGCTGGACATTGCCGCCGGCGAATTTCTTACGCTGCTCGGCGAAAGTGGCTCGGGCAAGACTACGCTGCTGCGTCTGATCGCCGGGTTCGAGCAGCCTTCCTTCGGCGAAATTTGGATGGACGGCGCGCGACTGGACACCGTGCCCGCGCACAAACGCCGCGTCAACACGGTGTTTCAGCATTACGCGCTGTTTCCTCACCTGAGCGTGCGCGACAACGTTGCCTACGGTCTGCGCGTTAAGAACACCCCGAAGGATGAAATTGGCGGTCGCGTGGATGAAGCGCTGCAAATGGTGAAGATGGACGGATTCGCCGGGGCTCAGCCTGGGAGACTGAGCGGCGGCCAACAACAGCGTGTTGCCTTGGCGCGCGCGCTCGTGAATCGCCCGCAATTGCTGCTGCTCGACGAGCCGCTCTCCGCGCTGGATGCGAATCTGCGCAAGGAGATGCAAAGCGAGTTGAAGGCGCTTCAGCGCGAAGTCGGCATCACCTTTCTATTCGTCACCCACGATCAGGAGGAAGCGATGGCGCTTTCTGACCGGATTGCGCTGCTACGCAACGGCGCGCTTGAGCAAATTGCCGCGCCGCGCGAAATCTACGCCCACCCGGCGACGGCCTACACCGCGCAATTCATTGGGCAAACAAACCTGCTGCGTGGAAACGTCCGCAACGGCACGGCCAATTGCGGTGCCCTGTCTTGGCACACTTCCGCAGCGGACGGCGCTGCTCTCTATTCACTGCGCCCGGAGGCCATCCAGTTGACCGCCGAGGAGTTCCAGCGGCGCGAGTATGGTGCGTTTTCGGGCAGTCATTCGTCAGCAAATTTATGCGGGCGCCAGCGAACTGCTCGAAATTGATTGCGGTGCCGACCAAATATTGCGCGCGAGGATTCCGGCGCGCGGATCGCTCAGCGGCGAAAACGAATTCGTATTCTCCGCCGCGAGACGCGATTCGCGTTAGTGAATAGCGCCAGTCTAGAAAGATCTTGATGGGAGTTGAGATGATTCGGGGCGTTTACCGGATCGAAGCATTTCACCAGGCGGGATTTAGCAATCACTGATCCCGCGTCTCAAGATGCGGCCTAAATGTACTCGCGCGCCTACAAGTCGATTGTTTCTCTGCCGCCTCTACTCTGGGTCGGACTTTTTTTGCTGCTTCCCTATGCATTGATGTTCACTCACAGCTTCTGGCTCGTGCGCGACGGGTTTCTCGTCCACCAATGGAATCTTCAGAACTATCACAAACTGCTAACCAACCCTCTGTACGTCGAAGTGTTGCTGCGCACCATGCGCATCGCGGGGTCAGTAACCTTGCTATCGCTACTGCTGGGCTACCCTCTCGCCTACTACCTGTCATTCCACGCGGGAGCCGTAAAGAACTTCTCTATCAACTTGTGATCGTGCCGCTGTGGGTAAGCTATTTGGTCCGCGGCTACGCATGGAAGACAATTCTTGGCAGCGACGGTGTGCTCAACGGGTTTCTCCAATATCTGCATCTGACGCACGCTCCCGTCAGCTTTCTTCTCTATAGCCCATTCGCCGTAGTGGTGATGCTCACGCACATCTACACCCCATTCGTCTTTCTGCCGATTTATGCCGCGCTCGAGCACATTCCGCGGCCGCTTGTCGAAGCCTCTCAAGATCTTGGCGCCAGCCAGCGGACGACTTTTCTCCGCGTAATTCTTCCGCTTTCCATGCCGGGCTTGCTCGCTGGGGCGACTTTCGCTTTCGTCCTGTCTCTGGGCGACTTTCTCGCGCCACTTCTCGTGGGCGGCGCTTCGGGAACCATGATCGCGAACATTGTGCAGAGTCTTTTCGGCGCGGCTTATGACTGGCCGCTTGGTGCCGCCGTGTCCGTGTGCATTCTGTTGATCACCGTGACGCTGCTTTTCCTTACTGAGCGTCTTGAGAAACGGTGGTCCTTCAAATGACCTCGTCCCATCCTACGCGTCGCGCGCCGATTCTCGCCGCCTACGCGGCACTCGTGTTTGGATTCATCTACTTGCCGATCGTCGTGCTCATCGCCTATTCCTTCAATCGCGATGGCGTTGGCGGGTTCCCTCCGCGTCATTTCACGCTCGATTGGTATCGACAACTTTTCGCTGACGGCGCCATCTGGGATGCGGTGTTAAACAGCCTCATCGTTGCTGCCGCCAGCGTCGTCCTCGCTTTGACGCTAGGCCTTCTCGCGGCGCTGGCGCTGGACCGCGCTGAGTTTTCCGGCAAGGCTCTCTTCCGGCGACTCGTGCTCTTGCCACTGATACTCCCCGGTATCATTACAGGCCTCTCGCTGCTGATGTTCGCCGTGTTCGTGGGCCTGCAACTCAGTTTGCTTACGGTATTTCTCGGCCACGGCACCGCTCTCATTTCCGTGGCCACCACCGAACTCTTCGCCGGCCTGCAGAAAATGGATCGCGCACAGGAAGAAGCCTCGCTTGATCTGGGTGCGACTCCGTGGCAAACGTTTTGGCGCATCACGCTACCCAATCTCAAGCTCTCGCTGATCGCCGCCGGCCTGCTGATCTTTACGCTCTCCATGGACGAAATCGCGGTGACTTTTTTCCTGATCGGTCGCGACAATACGCTCCCTCTCGAAATTTGGGGACGCCTCCGCCGCGGCATCACCCCGGAAATCAATGCCATTTCTACGTTGATCTTTGCGGTTTCCGTAGCATTGATCGTCATCTGGTACCGCGTGCGTACGCGTGGCCTTGGCGCCCAACCGCAAGAGCTTCTCGAACGACCCTAGGAGGCCCATGACCAATTCACGCCGCGATTTCATCAAGTTCGTTGTGGTTGGGTCCGTCGCCACAGGCTGCCCGATCGATTCGACACTCGTCGCAGCGCCACACTCACCAGCGCCTGGCGCTCCTGTGGTTCAGGGCGAACACTTCGAAATCTGCCACCAGATTCGTGACGGCCACGCCTTCGACCGCCCTGAGTCCACGCGCAAGGCTGACGTGGTCATCATCGGTGGAGGCGTCGCAGGCCTTTCCGCCGCCTATTTCCTGCGCGGCAAAGATTTTCTGCTTCTCGAGAAAGAAGATCACTTCGGCGGCAACGCCTATCAGGAGGAATACGCGGGTCAAGCGTTCGCCACCGGTTCCGCTTATGCATTCAAAGATGACGAAGGCGATCGGCTGGCCTCGGAGATCGGACTGAAACTCCTCCCGGTTGACAATCCCGACCCGACGATCGTCAACAAGACGTTCGTCCCGGACACCTGGATAAGGGGAATTGATGAACTGCCTTATCCCAAGGAAGTCCGCGCCAGTTTCCGCAAGTTCCGCGACGACCTAACGAAGATCAACGTGCGCGAGCGCATGATGGAACTCGATTCGGAACCTCTGACGAAATACACGGCGCCTTACGCCCCCGAAGTCCAGCAATGGTGGGACGGATACGGTCCGTCGAACTGGGGCGCCATCTGCGAGGACACGTCGGCGTTTGTAGGGATCTCCGCAGCCCAGGACATAGCCTCGGGAGCCGACGCTAAGCGCGTGATTCTTCCCGGCGGCCTTGGGTGCATCACTCACAAATTGGTGGAAGTCCTGCAACCAAAATACAAGGACCGAATGCTTGGCGATGCCACGGTTGTTGCTGTTGTGGAAGATAGAGATAGTGTCCGCGTCACCTACTTCCACGATGGAAAGCTGACCACCGTCGCCGCAAAGGCTGCACTGATGTGCACCCCGAAACACATTACGTCCCGCCTGGTGATGAATCTGCCCAGCGATCAGAAAACGGCAATGCGCCGGACCCGCTTTGCGCCTTATCCGGTCGTCAACGCAATCTTTGATAAGCCGGTTTACAATCGTGGTTACGATTCCTGGTGTCCTGGCAACTCCTTCACTGATTTCATCGTCGCGGACTGGACTGTCCGCAATCAGCCCGGCTACCAGCAGAAAAACAACATTCTCTCGTTCTACACGCCTCTGCGAGAAAATCAGCGCTCCACCCTGCTCGACGAGGCCGACTGCAAAACGCTTGCCGCCCGCGTTCTTGCCGATTTTCAAAAGCTCATGCCCGAGTTCAACGTCAATCCGATCGAGGTTCGCATCTATCGCCGCGGCCATCCGATGTTCATGGCCACACCCGGCCAATACACAAAGAATCGTCTCGCCGCCGCTCATCCCATGGATCGCGTCTTTTTCGGCGGCGCTGATTCGGGCGGCCCGGAGTCGCTCACCAGCGAAGCTATGCGGTTGTCCCATGTTGGCACCGAGTGGCTAGAACTCGTCCTGGCCGGCAAACCTGGCGCAAAGGAATTGGTGCAGAAGGCTCTGGCTCCCTCCGCTGATTAAGAAATTCAAAGAATCCCTCTGATATCGAAAGACCCTGAAGAGAATTCGGACAATTCTAAGGGCAATCGACGCCATGCAGTACTAGAACTCCCTGTTTGCAGTTACGTCGCCGCCAAACCTGAGCAGACCGCACCTCTGGCTTGAAAAAGAGAGTGCTCGGTCCATAATTGATGCCCCGTTAAAGACGGGAATTGGGTGTGTTCCCGGAGGAATTATGTCCGGTGGGCTGGATGATTTTCAGAAGGTTCGCGCCGAGCTGAACGAGGAAATCCTCGGCTGCGGGCACTTGGGAATCAAGAGATTCTTCGCCCTGGATCATCAGGCATACGAGCCGGGTCCGCTGGGTACCAAGACGAAAGAGCTATTGGGCCTAGTGGCGTCAGCGGTGCTACGCTGCGACGACTGCATAACCTATCACCTCGTGCGGTGTGGTGAAGAAGGCTGGAACCGCGACGAAGTCATTGACGCGCTGAATGTGGCCCTGATCGTTGGCGGCTCGATCACCATTCCGCACGTCCGCCGCGCCTTCGCCCTCATGCGCGAAATTAATGGTTTGGCACGCTGAACTTAACTGCAACTTTTGGCATCCTAATCGAATCTAGTTCGTGGAAAGAAAGATCATGAACAGCACGGCCACCTCGGCAGACTCACAAACAGAGAGTATAGGCGCTCGGCTGCAAAGACTTGCCATTGGTGCGCTCTTTTCGCTCATTCTGCTCGTGCCCAAAGTTCTGAACCTGCGCCGCGACGAACGCTCCTGGACTGCTTTCCGGGTCTTGCTGGGCATAGGCGGAGCCGCCCTAGTCATTCTGCCGCTCGCCTTCTGGAACAGTTGGCTAGCGGCCATTGCGGGCCTTGCGCTGTTTCTCACCGGAGCCCTGCTCCCGTCGGCAACGTCCGGTACCACCGTAGACGACAAAGCGCGCGAGCTAGGTGCCCTCGTAGTCGTGAATGGCGGAAAATACCGGGAGACGCAGGGATCGAGTGAAGCCGTTTCCACTCAGCTTTTTGTAGGCGCCGACTACATCTGGGTGTTGGGATCGCGCCTGCAGACGCTCCTGACGATTCCTGTATCCGAGATCTTGTCGGTGCACGCCGAAGCGATGGAGGGCCGGTGGATCCTCCGCCTTCGCCGCTCCAATCACGTCGAAGAATTTTCTTACGGCGGAATTTTTGCGGAACATTTTGCGCGCGTCGCGGAAAGCTCGATCCGTACCGTGATGCAGTCGACTCTGCCGATTCTGCCTCGTGCCCGCGCCGCCGGCGCCTAGCGGGCGTTTTCGAAACCATCGCCGATTAAAAGTCCATGGCCCTGGGCTGACTGTGTCACAATATAGACATGGCCAGAGGCTGGGAAAGCAAAGACGTCGAAGCGCAAGTTGCATCCGTGGAAATCAGCAAGGCCCCGTCAAACCACGGCCATAAGAGCGCCGAACAGCACCTCCGAGAGCAGAGCATCAGCGATTTGCAAATGTCCCGTACCCGCATCACCAACGATCTAGCTTCCGCAACCAACCCCAACCATCGAAAATCCCTGGATGCCGCTCTAGCCCACCTCGACAAAAAAATCGCCGACCTGACCTAACCTCGCATCGCGATCGGCGTGGATCGTCTTTTTTTCTTCCTCTGTGTCTCTGTGAACTCCGTGTTAAATTCCTTCTGTCTCTTTCGACTAACGAACGAAATCCCCCGCCAAGCCCCAAAAGTCATTTACGTAATAGTGCGAAAGCACGTTCCCAAACAGGTAGCAAATCCCCTGGCAAGGCGGAATATCACCGTATTTTTTCTTCCCCGCCGCGAATATCTTGCGCAAAGATCCGTCGCGCAAAAGGTTTCCAGCGATCTTCCGTAGAGGCTCGCAGGGATAAAACACATCCCCATTCGGATAAACCCGCGGAAACATTGTCGGAAAGCACTCAAAGTCCCGAAATCGCAAGAGCGTTTCGATAGTCCGCGGCGTTCCGTTAATCGGCTGCTTGTTCTCGCGCCGCCGGGCAATGATCGTATCTACCAGCGACTGGTACCGCGGGTTCTTCAGCAGCGCCAGATTCGGCATCTTTTCCATCTGTGCCGATTGCGCCGCGAAGACAAATCCCTGCTCGCCACACCAGTCGAGCAGACGCTCGACTTCCGCGATGTTCCATTCCTCAATCACCGTGCTGATGGTGATGCGCCGGGGACTCCCGAGCCGCCCCTTCGCAAATTGCAGGTTCTCCATTACTTTTGGCAACGCGGCAGGTTTGGAGAGCGGATTGGTTGGATCGGAGCGCAGCGCATCTAGGCTGACGACCAGTCCGGTCACGGCATTCAGAAGTTTCGGTTTGCGATCCAGTAACGTTCCGTTGGTGATCAGCAGCAGCGACCGGAACTTGTACTTGAAGCGTGCTGCTTCAACCAATTCTTCGATATCCGGCCGCAGCGTTGGTTCGCCGCCGGTAATCACGATCGAATCGCTTTCCTTGCGGATCCTTCCAAGCAATCGCAGCGTCTCCCCGGTGGGCAACTCGTCGCTGAAGACGTCCGGCTCCTTCTGCGTGCAGTAACTACAGGCGAGGTTGCACTTGTGGGTCACATAAAAAGTGACGGCGTAGGGCGCCACCACTTTGGTGTCCAACACATGCCGCCGCCACGCATTCCTGAAATAGAGTTGAAAATTTTTCGCCACGAACGGCGCCTGTCTGACCAGCCCTCGGATAAGCTCCCGCCGCGAAGGCTCTCGCTTGTCCAGCGCACCCACCGGCACAAAATTCGCTTGCTTCGGCACGGTTTCCACCCGACTCACACTATACGCCACGCGCAGCGATGCCTGAGGTTGTTGCGGCCGCCGGCCGTGGCGGGCGCATTGGGCACGAAATCAATGCAATTTCGTCACTGCCGCAGACTATCTCTCGGCTCTTGCTGTTAATTCGGGAAATGCGACGTAAGGTAAGAACAATCAAACAGGAACGCCTAATCCGTAAAAACCACTCCGACCGCGCTAACACCCTTCTCCGAACCCGCGTCAATGCGCACCACATAACCCCGCAAACGCATCGCCGCCTGTAACCCATTCGGCCCCGGCGTCTCCATAATCACCTGCAGCTCCGACTGCAACCGCGGACTATGTCGCAGTGTAATCAGAGCCCCCTGCAGCGACAAATCACTAACCACCGTTTCTTCATCGAACGGCCGTCCGCCCTCGGTCACGCCCGACACGCGCGCCCGGAATTGCGCCTCGCGTCGAAGAGCCGTGCGCGTGCCCGGCATATGAGCATCCACGCGGCCACCGGGAGCCCCCAGCGTAATCACCATCCCCTCGCTCGCCGCAAACACCGAATCAAACTCCTCGCGCCCATGCCGCAAGATCGCATCTACCATCCGATCGGTCGAGTCCGGATCGTGATGGAACAGCACCAGCGTTTTGGCATTCACTTCGCGCGCTACTCGTACGCCCTCTTTCCACGACGAGTGCCCCCATCCGCGCTTCGGCCCCGCGAGCTGCTCCGGAGTATATTGAGCGTCATTGATGAAAATATCCGCGTCCTGCGCCAATTCCAGCAGACCCTTGTCCAGTTCGCGATTCCCAGGTTCGTTGTCCGTGGCATAGACAACCGTTCCGGCCGGCGTTTCGATGCGGAATCCGAGGCATCCTTGCGGATGATTCAGCGCCCGGGTGGTGACTTTATTTTCTCCAATGAAAAATGCATCGCCGCCGGCCACTTCCTGAAACCTGCGCTTTGCATTCATGGCCGACATATCCACCGGAAAATACGGCAGCGCCATCTGCGTCTCAAAAACCTGCTTCAGGCTGTCGCGCCCCAGGAATTTCGACCGAAAACTGTAGAAGTGAAATTCATTCTGTTCCGCGTAGAGTGGCGCAAAAAAGGGGATGCCCTGAATGTGGTCCCAGTGATAGTGGGTTACAAAAATATGCGTCTCAGGAACGCGCTCGCCATTCGCCGATGCCAGACGGTTGCCAAGCATGCGCAGCCCGGTACCGCAATCCAGAATGATCTGCGTGCCGTCCGGCGCAATCAGCTCAAGGCAAGGCGTGTTTCCGCCATACCGCCACGTCGCGGGGTCCACGGTAGGAGTCGCTCCACGCACACCCCAGAAACTCAATTTGGCGACGGGAACACTCATGGCTCAGATTTCGGCATTGCGCGCAGTCTACTCCCGCACGTGTACCTCGGACATATGGGCCTTGATTGATGTTGGCAGTCGTGCAGGGCACCGTCAATGAAATCGCAACGGTAGCGTGTCAAGATGTCCACTAAGGGCGCAAGTGACTTCGCCGCGGCAACGGAGGCGGGTAGAATAGGAATGACGGCAGCGATGCATACACACACTCACGATCACGGCGACGACTGCGTGCCCGCTTCGACTGCAACTCCGAGTGCCGCCCATCACGATCACGCCCACAGCCACGGTCACGGGCATCATCACGGACACGCACACCCTACGTTGCGCCCCGCTGTCCTGGGCTGGGCCATGGCCGCCACGCTGGGTCTGGTTGCGGCCGAAATCGTGGGTGGACTGCTGGGCCACTCGGTCGCTCTACTTAACGACGCGGTCCACAATCTTTCCGACGTCCCCGCTCTGGGTATTTCCTGGCTGGCGATGCGCTGGGCCGAGCGCCCCGCCGACTCCGAGAAAACGTACGGCTACCACCGCGCCGGCACTCTCGCTGCCTTCACGAACGCCCTAGTGCTGGTTTTCCTGGCTCTATGGCTCGGCTACGAATCGATTGAGCGCTTCCGCTCCCCGGTCGACGTCGTCGAAAGCTGGATGATTTGGACCTCCATCGCTGCCCTCGCCGTCAACGGCGGAATCACCCTGGCGCTCGTTCGCGGCCGCGGCGACCTCAATTTACGCAGCATCCTGGTCCACAATTTCGGAGATGCACTCTCCAACATTGCCATCATCATCGGCGCGATCATTATTGGAGCCACCGGACTTCATTGGATCGACCCACTTCTCGGCCTCGCCATCGGCGTCCTGGTCCTCTGGTCCAGCATCGGCATCCTCCGCGAATCTGCCCACGTACTCCTGGAGGGCAGCCCCCGCGACTGCAGCGTTGAAGACGTGGCCCGCGCCATGCTCACCATCGAGGGCGTCTACGAGGTTCACGACGTCCACATCTGGTCCTTGGGCGGAGATCACAACGCTCTGAGCCTGCACGCCCGCATCCCCGACATGCACCTGGACGAATGCGAGCGCATCCTCACCGCCATCCAGGAAAAAGCCGCCAAGGACTTCAACATCGGCCACTCCACAGTCCAATTGGAACGCGCTGGCCTACCCGCCCAGTCCGGCTACGTCATGCCCGAACCCGCCAAGTAGATATATCCGGCTACGCGTGTAGTGGCCGGTCTTTAGACTGGTCACTACAGCATAAAAGCAAATCGTTGGTGAGATAGTTCTAGGCAGGAACCCGAAAACTCAATCCGCGCTGCTCATTAAACTGCTGCGTCGCATCCATATCCAAAGCATCTTGTGTTACCGTTTTTCGGATTCCGTCACGCGTGACATATCGCAACGTCCCGTTTTCCCACGAATAAGCCACCGCGAACAACAACCCGCCGTCGCGCCGCACAAAAACATACTCCGATGTGTCGACCGGCGGCTCCGGCGCCGGGGTTGTCCTCGAGAGATAAGCACGCTCCGCATCTCGCGAGTTGTCAACTTCAGCCGCGTTCACCGGACCATTGCCTTCCAGCACCGCTTGCTGAGCCTCTTCCACGGCCTGAGGGTTGTCGACAAGAATCCCAGGTGACGACAACAAAAATCCCCCAAAACCAAAGGGCACGTTCTGTCCGAACCCACCGCGTCCCCGGACATTGCGCGGGCTCACTGCCGCCAAATGCGGGTAGTCAAAACCCAAGCCAGGGACATTCATGTCGTTGGAAAATACGGGCAGGTTGGTCAGACCTGAGTTGAAGGTAACGTTGTGATTCGGCGTTCCGGTTGCTCGCGTACGATGAACGACTGTCGTCGTGGGCCGAACTCCCACCGGCACGCGCGCAACCACACGGGGCGCGCCAGCAGAAACTGGATGTGGGGCCACAGCGACCGCGGGTCCGGCCATCCCCATTCCCCCGCGATGCTGTGCACTCGCGGCAACCGGCAGAATCAGCGCGAAACTCGCAACCATCCAGATTCGGCGCATAAAGCACCTTCCCGGGGACGCTACAGGGCCCGTAGTCCGTCTTTACAGTACATTCATCCTACACTTAAAAGATGCGCCTGTGGAGACATAGGTTTCACCGGCCATTCCAGGCTCCAGTACGAAAAGTGCCACAACAAAATCTCAACCTCTCTACCCTCAACATAGTCTCAACATAATTGATGTAGGGAGGTTATGTAAGCACGCTCTTTAGTGCGTCCCACCAACGCGCCTCGCGAGCCACCACAAGACGTTGCCGTTTTATCGCGCTCTTGCATCGCGCCCTGACACTCCCTCCGAGAGACCCGCCCGCCACCCCGCTCCCGCTTTTCCCACGCTGGGGGATGTGCTATAACCGTCGGGCCGTGGAACGTGCCGCGAAAGCAGGGCTTCCTCCGGTTTACCCTGAGAGTCGAAGGGTCCAACCGGAGGCTGGTGATGTTCTCTCTGCACAAGCTGTGCCCGCCCAGGACCACTCGAACTCGATCGCAGCGAGCCCGGGTGACTTCTCGGTCGCAGCGCACGAAGACGTTTCGCGGTATTGTCCGGTTTGCTCGCAGCGGCTCGCGTCCCGGCGCTGCAAGTTGATTTGCCTGGTCTGCGGATATTACATGTCCTGCGCGGACTATTACTGATAAGCTGTGCGGTCTCAGACCGGTTGCCCTGAACCGCTTCCAGTACGTTGAGCAATAATTTGAGGAGGATACGAACGTGGCACTGAAGATGACGAACCGCGAAGTGGATGGCGTGTCCGTGGTGGCGCTGGACGGCCGCATCGTTCTTGGAGAAGAGAGCAACGCGCTGCGTGAAAAAGTGAAAGGCCTGCTCGCCGAGGGCAAAAAGAAAATTGTCCTCAACATGGACAACATCACGTTCATCGACAGCGCGGGTCTCGGCACGCTCGTCGCCGCGCATCACAGCGCGAAGGGTCAGGGCGCGTCGCTCCGCCTCTGCCATCTCGGCAGCAAGTTCCAGGAAGTGCTGCAGATCACCAAGCTGCTCACGGTCTTCGACGTCTACGATACCGAAGCCGCCGCCGTTTCCAGCTTCTCAAAGGGCGCCGGAGCCTAAGACGTAGCGGCCGCTTTCCAAAGCGGGCGCTTTTGTGCTCGCCTCAGGCGGGTCCGTGATCGAGCCACCATCACGAAGGGCACGCGCGCGCGTGTCCTTTTTTGTTCCGCGGACAAGACCCATGACTCCCGCCGAAACGCGCTTTCTTTGCCTTGCTGATGCCGAGATCGAAAAGAAAGCACTCCACAGATTTTCTGCGTAGAGGCGGGGCTTGCCCCGCCCGGCTTCAACCCCGGCAACCTTCCACCGCCAAGCTACATTTAACACGCTAGAAACACTCCCGTAACGTAATCGGAAGTAGTTTCCACCTCCGGGCTACTCTGTCCCCGAAGCGCCCAACCAGCCGGAGGCCCGACCATGATGCAACCGAAAGTCATCCTTGCACCCATCGACTTCAGCGATTCTTCCCTGGAGTCTCTGGACGTCGCTCGCGACCTGGCGAGTCGCTATGGCTCCGAGATTGTTCTGGTGCACGTGGTCCCGGTCATTCCGGAGGGCGCCGATATCCTTTCCGAAACCTCAGACGAGGAGGACTTGACCGAGCAGGCTCAGCCGCAGCTGGCGGAACTCGTGGACAAACTCAAGCAGCAAGGCCTGCGGGCACGCGCCATCATCGGCGAAGGCAACGATGCCGGATCGGAAATCCTCCGCATAGCGGAAGCAGAAAAAGCAGATCTCATCGTCATCGCCACCCACGGCAGGACCGGACTGCGCCGCCTCGCTTTCGGCTCGGTTACCGAAAAGATCGTGCGCACCGCCGACTGCCCAGTCTTGGTCCTGCGCAAAAACGCCGCCGCAGAATCAGCCGAGGCAGACACCAAAGCCGCCTCTGCGGCAGTTTAAGAATTTGTAGGGGCAGGGGCTTCGTTTACCCTGAGCCTCGAAGGGCCTCTCCCGGCGTCAACTTCAAGCACAGCTACAGCCGCAAAGCGAGCCCCGCAGTTTCCCGCGATTATTCATCTTCCATTAACCGAAACACAATCCGCGCGATCTGCGTCTCCTCGTCGCTCGTCACCACGCGAACCAGCACCCTGCTATCGGTTGCGCTGATCGTCTTGGCGTTTCGCTGGTTGGTCTCCCGATCCAGGCGCAATCCAAAACACCCCATCCCGTCGCAGATTCCCGCCCGCACCACAGCGTCGTGCTCCCCGATCCCTCCCGTAAACACCAGCAGATCGAGCCCACCGAGAACCGCCACATAACTCCCAATCGCTTTCTTCGCCGACCGCGCAAACATCTCGATCGCCAATCGCGCTCGCTGATTGTTTCCCGCTCCCGCATGCAAAGACCGCATGTCCGGCGAAGTCCCCGAAATCCCCAACAATCCACATTCCTTGTCCATCAACCGTGCCAATCCCTCTACGTTGTTTCCATTCGTGCGCAGAATGTGCAACCACACCCCGGGGTCCAGGTCGCCCGGCCGCGTCCCCATCACGATGCCTCCGGTCGGCGTCAGCCCCATCGAGGTGTCCACCGAAATCCCGTCCGCTATCGCAGTGGCACTCGCGCCGTTGCCAAGATGCGCCACGATCACCCGCGCCGGCCGATCCGGCCCCAGCGCATGGAGAATCGATTCGCACGACAATCCATGAAATCCGTACTTGCGAATCCCTGCGTCCCAGAATTTCTCCGGCAGCGGCAGCCGCGCCGCCGCCTCAGGCAGCGTCCGGTGAAACGCCGTATCGAAACACGCAAACTGCGCCACACCAGGAAAAAGTTGCTGCGTCTCCCGGATCAACTCCAGCGCCACCGGGACGTGCAGCGGCGCAAAGTGCTCCGCCGCCTCCAATTTCTCCAGAACTTGCGGCGTAATTTTCTGGTGCTCGGTCAGCGACGGTCCCCCATGCACCACGCGATGTCCCACCGCGCCCAGAGCCGGCAATGCCATCTCCGACAATTCCGCCGCCACCGCCCGCGCCGCATCCTTCTGCGCCGGAAACGCCTTCGTCTTCTCGATCAATATCTCCCCAGTGCCCCCGCGCAGCCATATCTTTCCCTCGCCGCCGCCAATTCCCTCCACGGCCCCGCGATACAATGCGTTCACGTCGGCATTCACGTCAGCCTTCACCCCGGCTTGCACTTTGTCACGCGCCTCCGCCCGCGCTTCGACTCGACGCCCGGCGAACACGCCGAACTTCAACGAAGACGACCCGCTATTCACCACAAATACCGCATCGCCACGCATCATCGATTTACCGAAAGAATCTATGTTGGCGCCGGACTTCAGTCCGGCGTCCCAGGGGTACAAACTTGGGCGCCTACAACGAAAAGAAAATTCCTATCTCGCCGTCCATTTCCAATTCGCGACTTCGGGCATGTCCTCGCCGTGCTCGGAAACATACAACTTGTGCCGCTGCATCATCTCCGTAAACCGCTGCGTCGCTTTGTCCGCAATACCCTTCAGCCGCGGCACCCGCCGGACCACATCCAGCGCCAGTTGAAACCGGTCCATGCGATTGAGCACCACCATGTCAAACGGCGTGGTAGTCGTCCCTTCCTCCACATAACCCCGCACATGAATGTTGTTGTGATTCCGCCGCCGGTACGTCAAGCGGTGAATGAGTGTCGGATAACCGTGAAACGCAAACACCACCGGCTTGTCTGTCGTGAACAACGCATCGAAATCTTCATCCGCCAGCCCATGCGGATGCTCGGACATCGGCTGCAGCGCCATCAAGTCCACGACGTTGACCACGCGAATCCGCAGATCGGGCAATACCTCGCGCAGCAGCGACACCGCCGCAAGAATCTCCAGCGTGGGCACATCCCCCGCGCACGCCATCACCGCGTCGGGATTGTCTGCTTCGTGCCCTGCCCAGTCCCACGCTCCCAGTCCGGCCGTGCAGTGCGTCACCGCTGCATCGATGTCCAGCCAGTTTGGCGCCGGCTGTTTGCCTGCGATGATCAGGTTCACGTAGTTGCGGCTGCGCAAACAGTGGTCCGCCACCGACAGCAGGCAATTCGCGTCCGGCGGCAGATAAATCCGCACCAGTTCGGCCCTCTTGTTTGCCACATGATCGATAAATCCCGGGTCCTGGTGCGAAAATCCGTTGTGATCCTGCCGCCACACATGCGAAGTCAGCAGATAATTCAGCGAAGCAATCGGTTTCCGCCACGGTATCGTCCGCGTGGTCTTCAGCCACTTCGCGTGCTGGTTGAACATCGAATCAATAATGTGAATGAACGCCTCATAGCACGAGAAAAATCCATGCCGCCCGGTGAGCAGGTAGCCTTCCAGCCATCCCTGGCACATGTGCTCGCTCAAGATTTCCATCACACGGCCGTCGATGGCCAGGTTCTCGTCCACCGGAAGTGTGGATGCTTCCCAGGTTTTCCCGGTAACCTCGAACAGCGCCTCGAGCCGGTTTGACGCGGTCTCGTCGGGGCCGAACACGCGGAAATTGCGCGATTCCAGGTTGCACCTCATCACTTCACGTAAATACTTCCCAAGTACGCGGGTCGCTTCGCTGTCCGGCGAACCGGGCTCATTCACCTCCACCGCAAAGTTGCGAAACGCCGGCAACCTTAAAGGTTCCAGCAGCAACCCTCCGTTCGCGTGCGGATTCGTTCCCATGCGCCGCCGGCCCTTCGGCGGAAGATCCGCGAGCTCCGCCACCAGCGTCCCGTTGGCGTCGAACAACTCTTCCGGTTTATAGCTGCGCATCCACTCTTCGAGAATCTTCAAGTGCTCCGGATTCGTGCGAATTTCCGAGACGGGCACCTGGTGCGCCCGCCACGTTCCTTCCACCGGTTTACCATCCACCATCTTCGGCCCGGTCCACCCCTTCGGTGTCTTCAGAATCAGCATCGGCCAGCGTGGCCGCTCTTTATTCCCTCCCTCGCGCGCTGATTTCTGAATCGCGGCAATCTCGTCCAGCATGATGTCCAGCACTGCCGCCATCTGCGGGTGCATCACTCCGGGATCGTCCCCCTCCAGGAAGTGCGGCGTGTACCCATACCCCCGAAACAACGATTCCAGCTCCTCCTGCGAAATCCGCGCCAGCACCGTGGGATTCGCGATCTTGTACCCGTTCAAGTGCAGAATCGGCAGCACCGCCCCATCCTGCGCCGCGTCCAAAAACTTGTTGGCATGCCAGCTGGTAGCGCATGGCCCGGTCTCCGCCTCGCCATCGCCCACGATGCAAGCCACCACCAAATTCGGATTGTCATAAGCCGCCCCATACGCGTGCAGCAACGAATACCCCAGTTCTCCCCCCTCGTGAATCGACCCCGGCGTCTCCGGCGCCACATGGCTCGGAATCCCATAAGGCCACGAAAATTGCCGGAACAACCGCTTGATTCCGTCCGCGTTCCGCTCAATATGCGGATAAATCTCCGTGTACGACCCCTCCAGATACGTGTGCGCCACAATCCCCGGTCCGCCATGTCCCGGCCCCATGATGTACATCATGTTCAAATCGCGCTCGTTGATCACCCGGTTCAAGTGCGTATAAATGAAATTCAACCCCGAAGTAGTCCCCCAATGCCCCAAAAGCCGCGGCTTAATATCGTCCAAAGTCAGCGGCCGCTCCAAAAGCGGATTGTCCTTCAAATAAATTTGTCCCACCGAAAGATAATTCGCCGCCCGCCAGTAAGCATGCATCCGCCGAACCTGTTCCCCAGTTAGTGCCGCCATGTTGCCCTCCTTCGCCATTCCGACCCGATCACGCAAGCCGATCGCTGCGTTCGCCAGTATGCAATTAGGATGCTCGCTGCCACATGACGGCTTCATGAAACTAGATCGTTAGGGCACGGCTCCAGTTCACCCTGAGGTACGAAGGGCCATGCCAAAATGGTTCTTCGAATACGGCTTCAGCCGCTGAGGTCCCCTTCTCGGATGGATTGATTTTTTGGGTGGAGGCGATCACCGCATCCGCTGACGAATCCTGATAGAGACTGCTGCGCTGAACCTGTAGCCGCCCTCGCCGAGAGGGCGGGATTTAGACCACACGTTTCCATCGCTGTAGACAGCCCGACACGTGCATTTCCTGGGACTTTCCACGGAAGCCGATGCGGCCAAGTACCACACTGATTCGACTGAGTACGATTAAGTTATTTATTTATAGGATAAATATTGCGTGCTATCATGGGTTGTGGGTTGTGAGTTCTCGCTTCCAGCCCAGCGAACCCGGCCGTCGATCGCGTTCTTACTCACTAAACCCTTTAGAATCCGCACATCCAAAAAACACGCCCGTAACTCCCCCAGAATCCGCACTTACAAATTCACTGAACTTAAAGTCCTTTGGAATCCGCACTTACGAAAAAAGTGGGGGGAGGGGCAAGAATCGTTAACTAGCTTTCCAGCATGGCAAGCGATGGAACGGAGTTCGTCCCGGCGAAGCCCCGCTGCCGTCCGAAGTGCTTTCAACTTTAAACTGTCGACCGTCGACTGCGCGGCGACTGCTCGGCCTTAGCAATCCACCCGGTACATAGTGATCCCGCTCAGCAGCTTCGGATAAAAATCCGTGGACTTCTGCGGCATCACCTCACCGGACGTCGCGATGCGCATCACCTGCTCGACATCGCACGGGTTCAGCAGGAAGGCCACCTGCGCCGCGCCGCGATCGACCGCATCGAGCGCCGCCGCGGCCTCGCGCTCGTAGGTCAGGTTCTTCTCCGCGGTGACCGCTTGCGGCGTGATCCCCAGCGCCGGCTCCAGAATTCCTTCGTGCAGCAACACCACGTCCAGTTCCCGCTGCAGCGGCGAAACACCCGGCAGTAGTTGCGCCAGGTTCGCGCCCGAACGCAGCGTCAGCACATAGAACGCGCGCTTGCCGGTCTCCGCCGGGTACACCCCGATCGCCCGCGAGTCGCGAGCCTCCACCAACCGGCGCAGGAACCTGGCGCGCGCCTCTGCTTTACCGTCGTCATTCGCGAACGGAAACTCTTCCGCGGTGAACCACGGCTCCAGATACCGCCGCATGATCGGCCACGAAAAATCCGTTACGTTGGAGACTACGCGATGCGTCGGCAAAATCGTCAAGCCTTCGCTGCGCGTGTTGACGAAGGTCATCATGGCCCGCTCGTAAGGCGCGTCTGGGTTGCTCTCGCCCGACAAGGGCGATTTATCCTGTCCCGGCAAGGGCGATCTATCTTGTCCATGCGAGAGCGAATCCTGTTGGCCCGGCGAAGACGAATGATCCTGTCCCTGCGAAGACGAACTACTTTGTCCCGCCGCCGCGCCACGCTCGTTCTGACGCTCGTTCCGCCTTTCATTGCGATACGTCAGCGCCGTCTCGTAGCGGTGATGCCCGTCGGCGATCACCAGTTTCTGGCTGGCCATGGCTTCCTGGATCGCCGCAATCTTTGCAGGGTCCGACACCAACCAGAGCCGATGAACCACTCCATATTCGTCGTGCAATTCGGTCGCCGGCGGAGCGGACGCTTCCACGTCCGCAAGGATATTGTCCACGCGCCGCTGCTCGTCGCTGTACAGCATAAAAAGTTGTCCGGTGTGCGTGCGTGTGTGGCGCAGCAGCTCCAGGCGGTCAGCTTTCGGCCCTGAAAGCGTGTGCTCGTGGCGGAACACCACACCGGCGGAGTACTCCTCCAGCTGGCCCGCGCCGATGAATCCGCGCCGGGTCCGCCGCTCCTCGGTTCCCGGCACGGTGTACTCCTGCGTGTACGCGTAAAACGATGGCTCGGAATCCCTCGCCACTACGTGATCGCGAATCCAGCTCTCCAGTGCTTCGGCAGCCCGCGTATAGACATTGTGCCCCGGCGCATCGTCGGGAAGTACGCGCCCCTTCTCGACCGCGATCAGGTTATGCGGGTCCGCGGCGTAATATTTCTCCTGCGCGGCGGGCGAAATCTTGTCGTAGGGCTGCGTCAGCACGCGGTCAAACGCAACGCGCGAGCCGTTGTAGCGATAAGCGGGAAAGGGATAAACCTGGGCCATGGAATCTCCGGTATCAATTTTCGAGCTATTTCAATCCCACTAGTTTACGTGAACTCGCCTTATTTCTGAACCGGGGGAAGACGCGGGAACCCAACGCCGAGAGAAGATAGACCGCCGATGGATACGCGGTGAATCCGCGAAGACATACCGAAGCGTTAACCTTCTTGGGCCGCGGCGAGCGCGGCAGCGTGGTCGCGGATGGAGAGAGACGCGAAACAAGGATAGGGACGTTCTCGCTTTCCGCGTCCTGTGTCGTTACGTTGTTGCTTCCTTACTTCGCTTCGCCGCTGCTCTCTACTGCAGCATCGGCCGCAACTTTGCCACCCACACCGCGAAGCCTTCGAGAGGCACAGGCACGACGCCCACCTCCTGCAACGTCTCGCGCACGAACCTGTGCTCGTGCGCATTTGGCATCGCCGTTCTAGACCGCTCCGTTCCACTTCGAACTCGCGCCGGTCACAAAACGGAAACGCAAAACGTAAACCACAGAAACAAATGGAAAAGCCCCTGGCTTCCGCCAGGGGCTTTCATCAAACATGGCCATCCGTTCCGGAAACGGTACCGGCAGAGCCGCGCGAAATTATCGCTTCTTTTTCTTCGCGGGCTTCTTGGCAGCCTTCTTCTTGGGCTTTGGCTTGCTCGCCTTCTTCTTGGCTTTCTTTACGGGAGCCTTTTTGGCGGGTTTCGCGGCCGGTTTGGGTGCCGGCTTCTTGGCCGCCGGTTTGGCCGCGGGTTTGGGGGCCGCCTTGGGAGCCGGCTTCGCAGCTTCTTCGGGCTCCTCGTCCGTGATGATCAGCTCTTCCTCTTCGGTCTCGACGACGTCGGCGTCCCCCGCCAACTCATCGTCCTCTTCCAGCCCTGACAGCTCGTTCTCTTCTTCGAAGTTGTCCTTCTCGAGATCCATTCCATCCTCCCCAGGGGGAATCCCGCCCGAGGCATCGGATCCGGCATGGCCGGATCGCACGTGTCGAGTCGGTATCGCTGCAACGGCTGGAGTTTTGAAAACTCCGCTCCAAAGCCTTGCGCCGTTGTTATCGCACTCGCTGGAAGTTGTCAAGCATTCTGCGCGGGCCAGCGGCAGGTTTGCGATTCTTGGCTGGCGTCACGCGCGCCCGGCAGAGTCGCAAACGTCCCGGCGGACCTGTAAAGAACTCCCTTATGTCATGGCAAGTAACAGTAAAAGAAAGGTTTAGTTCTTATCCGCCGATTAGTTCTTATTCGGTGAAGTTGTCGTGGTCTGCGCTACCGGGGTGCCCGGATGCGTTTTCTTCTTCGCAGCGGTCCGCGCCTGTACTGATTTTGCTTCCGGCGCGCCCCCCAGTGTATAGATGCGTAGCACCATCCCGCGGCCAACGTGATTGGTCTTCAGCCGGTTCCATTTTTTCACGTCATCGGCTTCCACACTGAAACGGTCGGCGATGCCCAGCAGCGTATCGCCCTTACGCACGCGATAACTCACCAAGCGGCGCTTGGCCTCGGACTGCGCCTGCGCCGCCGGGATGATCAGTTTCTGTCCGGGATCGAGGGCCGCGCGGTGCTCCAGGCTGTTCGCCTCCGCTATGGCCACCGGCGTCACGTGGTATTTTTTCGCGATGGAAGTCAGCGTCTCGCCAGCCTCGACACGATGGCGCCGCCAGCTCACCCACTTGTCCGCGGGAATATCCGCGATCTCCGCCGAAAATCGTTCCGCCGTGCCCGCAGGCAAATGCAGTTCGAACGAAGGATCGTCGGGCGTGGCCAGCCGCAGCAGCGGCGGGTTCAACGCCCGCAGCGTTTCCACATCCACATCGATGGTCTCCGCAACCAGCCGCAGGTCGATGGCCCGCCCGGGTTTCACTACGTCGGTCGCCACCGGCGTTTCCGGCGCGACCTGGATGCCGTAGTGCGCGGCATCTTTGGCAATCAGGGTGAGCGCCAGAATAATCGGCACGTAATTCTTGGTTTCCTTCGGCAGGACATTGCGCTTGTACAGCTCCCAGAAATCCGCATAGCCGGTGCGCTCGATGGCCTTTTGCACGTTGCCCGGGCCGCAATTGTAGGCCGCGATGGCCAGATACCAATCGCCGAACAGCCCGTAGAGATCGCGCAAATGCTGCGCCGCCGCACGCGTGGCTTTTTCCGGATCCTGCCGCTCGTCGATCCACCAGGTATGACGCAGCCCGTACTGCTGCCCGCGATAGGCCACGAATTGCCACATGCCTCGCGCGCCCGCGCGAGACAACGCCAGCGGCTGGAACGCGCTTTCCGCCTGCGCCAGGTAGACCAAATCCTGCGGGACGCCTTCTTCATGCAGCACGCGCGAGATCATCTCCTGATAACGGCCCCGGCGCTGCAACCCGGTCTCGACAATCGCGCGGCCCCGCGGCGTCTGGAAGAAATTGAGAAACGACAGCACTTCGTCATTCACAGTCAGCGGAAGATCGTGCGAAATATTTTTGGCGGCCTGCTCGGCGCGTTCCTTCAATCGCGGATCGACCGGGAAGGTCATCTCCGCGACTTCATCGATCGGCGCCGGCACCGCCGGAGCTTCCTGGAATCCATCGCCAGCGCGGAAGGCCTGCAATTCGTCGATGTAAACGGTATCGACCACGCGGTGAAACAGCTCGCTCAATTTCGGGTCGGCGTATGGGTTGCGGCCACTCTCGAGCATCAGGTCCATGGCTTCGTCGAAATCTTTTCGCGCCGCTTCCAGGTGCCCGGCCTTGTAGTTCTGCTGGCCGGAAGCGAATTTCGCCTCGACCTTGGCGATCAAATCGTTTTCGCTGCCAGGAATTTGCGGCGGCAGCAGAAGGAGCGGGCGCGATGCCGCGCTTAACGGCAACCGTGGAAGTTCGACCGGCCGGGGCGCTGCAACAGCGCTGGCGGTTTGCGGAGCCGGCCGCGTCGCGGGAACGCGTGCCTGCACTGGCTTCTTTGCCGCGTCATCGCAGCCGGCGCTGGCGCTCACGATTCCTGCCAGCACTGCCGCGCCGCATGCCGCCTGAAGCTTCCGGTTCATCTGTTCATGGTAAGTAGCGCGCGTGACCCGGGTCAACGCTTTCCCGCGCCTGGGGGTTGGCGTACTGACTACATCGCGTACTGAGGGAGTTGATCATCTGCGTGGTCGAGTGTTCCAGCGTGGCCGTCGCGGTGGCGCGGTGGCGGGGTTAACGCCGGGAGGGGCCTTCGAGGCTCAGGCTAAACAAAGCCCTACAGGTGATGGTTCGTCGCGATTGCTCTTGACATGGATGGCTTTCGGTGCGATATTAAACCATATGGTTAACTATTCCATCGCCAGCGACAACGCCCCGCTCGATGCGACGTTCGGGGCGCTTGCCGATCCCACACGGCGCGCCATTCTTGCGCGGCTGGCCCGCGGCGAAGCGACCGTCACCGAACTTGCCGCTCCCTTCGACGTCTCGCTCCCGGCCGTCTCCAAGCACCTGCGCGTCCTCGAATCCGCGGGCCTGCTCCGGCGTGAAATCGACGGCCGCATCCACCGCTGCCGCCTCGCTCCACGACCGATGAAGGACGCCGCAACCTGGATCGAAACCTACCGCGTCTTCTGGGAAGGCCAACTGGATGCCCTGGCGAATTATCTGGAATCCACCGGCGGATCGGTCAGCGGGTCGAGGAGCGAATCCACGAACCGGTCCGCAAACAAATCCGCGAACGACTCCAGCAAAAAGGAGAAACACAAATGGCAATCGCCCCAAGCCGTCCCGACTTCACGCTCAAGGTCCACCGCACCTTCGCTGCGCCGCGCGAAAAAGTCTTCGCCGCGTGGACCGAACCCGCGCAACTAGAAAAGTGGATGTGCCGCGATGTCAGCGCGCACACCGTGATTCACCACCAGCAGGACATCCGGACCGGCGGCCGCTACCTCATGGAAGTTCGCGACGCGGCCAAGGGCCAAGTCTACTGGGGTCAAGGCGTCTATCTCGAGGTCACCCCGCCTGAAAAGGTTCGCTTCACCTGGAGCTGGACCAAGGACCGGCCCGACGGCGAAAATATGCAACCCGGCGCGGAGGAGACCGAAGTGACCGTGGAATTCCTCGCGCGCGGCCCCGCTACCGAGCTGATGCTCACCCACACCGGCTTCAAGAACGAGAAACTCCACAAAGAACACGACGGCGGCTGGAACGGCTGCCTCGACATGCTGGAACGGGTTTTGCAGCAGAACTGACGCCCTGGTTCTGTTCGTATCGATTCGTGGCCAAACTGGATTGGAGCGCCGGTTCCATTTTTGAATATTGTGCGATTGCCCGCGATGTCACGGGAACGCAGGCTTTCCTTCGGCGGTTGTATACTTCAGCCGAGATGAAACTAAGGGACGATTTCCGCCCGATCCTGGTCTTGATTGTCGTGCTTGGAGCATGTCGTCAGGGACATGCGCAAGCTCCACAACCGAACGGGGGCGGAGTGAGAAATGGCACCTTGCCTCGAACTTGGCAGGTTAGCGGGCCACAATGTGGGGACAATCCGCAGTTCCAAGTCCAAGAATACAACCAAGACCTTTATATTTTTCGCGAGTCAGGCTGTGCAAATTACGAAAAGCCTTTCCTGTACTTGCTATTTGGGAAGGAGAAAGCCCTTCTGCTAGATACGGGCGCGGGTAAAACGGAAGTGGCTCGGACGGTTAGGAATCAAATTAATGAGTGGTTGGAACGGAACAATCGCGAGAGTATTCCGCTGATCGTAGCTCATACTCACGCACATAATGATCACATTTCTGGCGATGCGCAATTGAAAGCTCTCCCACACACTACTGTTGTGGAGCCGAAGGCAAGTGCTGTTCAAGCGTTTTTTGGTTTTCGGAATTGGCCCGCGGAAGTGGCCACCTATGACCTGGGAAGCCGGGTCCTCGATATCATTCCGATTCCGGGTCATGAGGCTTCATCAATCGCCATATACGACCGTCAAACGGGTATTCTCTTCACCGGGGACACCTTATATCCGGGTCGCCTCTACGTGGAAGACCCGTCCGCGTTTGCCCTCAGCATTCAACGGCTGGTTGATTTCACTCAAGGAAAGATCGTGACGCATCTTCTCGGCAATCACATTGAGCAGACACGAACAGCTTACTTGGACTATCCAATGGGAACGATTTATCAGCCTGACGAACACGAACTGCAACTTGGCCGCGCACACCTCTTAGAACTGAATGACGCGTTGGGGAGAATGAACGGTAAGGTCGTACGGATGGCGTTCCGAGATTTCACTATCTGGCCGGAGTAGATTGAGAACCCACGAGAGCTTTGAAATCCCGGGTGCCCTGGTTCGGTTTTTGAACCGGGGTCTTCGGGTTGGCGCCAGAAAGCCCGCACCGGTTCTCGCTGCGCTTTGAACCGCAATCAAATTTGCGCCCGGCTGACCGCGCTTCCGATTTCAATCCGGGCGACCCGCCTTCTTCGCGATCAGCTGGTGCATCCGGCAATGCGCAACCAGTGTGTCGGGCGAAGCATCGGCCTCGTTCATCCCTGCAACCATCTCTTCCAGCCGCGCCGCGTCCAGGCATCCCTCCTTGACCATCCCGAGAGCCACTGCGCGCAATGTCCAGTTCCAGAATCCCTTGTGTTCGCCAGTAACGTAGTGCGGGTGATAGGCATCCACATGGACGATCTCAAAGCCCGCCTCCTTCGCCCATAGATGGACGCGGCGTCCGCCCGCATAATCCACTCCCCGCTGCCGGGCGCCTTCCATGCAAATGTCGCGGAGTTCCGCATAAGCGGCCGAGGCCGGTTCCGCATACACCGCGCTCACATCCGCCTCTTCACACACCATCACGCCGCCCGGTTTCAAGGCCGCATGGATGGCGCGCATCGCATCGACGGGCCGGTTCAGATGGACCATCAGCCAGCGCGAGTACGACACATCCACGCTCTCCGGCTCCAGCCTGGGTTCGTAAATGTTGGCGGAGCGAAACTGTGCGGTCTTCAGTCCAGCTTCGCGCGCCAATTCGGTAGCTACCGCCAGGTTATCTTCATTCAGGTCGATCCCCGTGGCATGCGCTCCCTCACTTGCGGCCCATCGAGTGACGTAGCCCAGGCCACAGCCAAACTCCACGAACCGGTGTCCCGAAGCGAATCCAGCCCTCCGCAGCAATTCGCGAGTTCGGCCATCGTGAATGGCACTGATGACGCGCAACCGGTCGTGGTCGCTTCGCCCGGATCCCAGTAGATATTTATCTCCGATTGTTGTCATAAGGTGCGAAAGTATATCCCGCTCAAAGCGGCGTGTGTAGCGAGCTGGTCCCGACATTGTCAGCTTTAGGTAAAGTTATTTCGAAACCGCGTCGACGAATTAACCGAAACAGATCGTCGCGACACTTGAACGACGAACGCGCGTGTCGAAGACCGAGCTTCGGGCCGGAACAGACGGGACGTTACCCGTTCTGTGACTCCGATCGCGCATCCTCGGCATCACCGACGTGAACGTCCCGCTGTCCCCGCTTTTCTGAAATTGCAGTCCTCAGGGCCGAGCTTCGTAAACAATGTTGAAGGGCGTCTCGGTGGCTCGCCGGAATCGGGTGAACCCGGCTTTCTTCACCACTTCCCGGATACGTGCCTCTCCTGCCTGCGCGCCGAGACACAGCGCCACCTCCTGCGATCGTGAGCACGGAGTGCACAACAGCGTTGAGAAGGAGTAGTACACGCGCCCCACCGGATTCAGATTGTCCTTCAGTTCATCATTCGCAAAGGGCTCGACGATCATCCACGTGCCGTCTTTCGCGAGCGATTGCCGCACGTGCGTGGCCGCCCCAACAGGATCGCCCATGTCATGCAAGCAATCGAACATCGCCACCAGGTCGTAGTCCTTGCCAGGAAACTCCTTGGACTTGGAGACCTCGAACTTCGCACGCTGGCCGATACCCTGACGCTTGGCAGTCTCCCGCGCGCCTTCAATCGATTTGTCGTGGTAATCGAATCCAAAGAACGTGGATTTGGGAAATGCCTTTGCCATCAGGATCGTGGAGGCGCCTTTCCCGCAGCCCACGTCGGCCACTCGCGCTCCTGCTTCCAGCTTCTGCTGCACACCCTCGAGCGCTGGAATCCACGCGGTGACGAGATTTGCGGCGTAGCCCGGACGGAAAAATTTTTCGCACCCGTGGAAGACGCCTTCGTCATGCTCGTGCCACCCCATTCCGGCGCCGGTGCGGAACGAGTCGGCGATCCGGGGCACCGCCGCCAGCGATCCCAAAGCAAGTTCGAAGGCCCCGGGGAGGTAGGCTGGACTATCTTCTTTCGCGAGCGCGAAGGCCTGCTCGGCGCTCAAACTGAATTTCTGAGCCTTCGCATCGTACGTGATGTAGCCACCGGCGGCTTGCGAGGCCAGCCACTCGCGCAAGTAACGTTCGTCCGTCTTGGTTCGGGATGCGAGTTCGGCCGTCGTCAACGGGCCCTCGGCAAGTGCTTTGTACAAACCCAGTTTTTCGCCAATGACGACAAGGCCGGCGTGAACGGCGGCTCCGAGATCGCCGACAAACTGTCCCATGAAGGCATTCAGCTTATCCATGTCCAGCGTCGGTTGGGCAGCAGCGGTACTCATTTTCGTTTCTCCTGTGCGCCGGTTAAACCGGCGAGGTGTAGTGAATGCAAAAGTCATACGAAAGTGGATCAGCGACCCACATCGGCCCCGAGTCATGCGGAGCTGCTTGCAAAGGCAGCGTCGAAGCGTTGACAGGGGAACGTGCGGGCCGGGTATTCAGCCGCGTAAGAAACTTCCTCCGGGACGCTGACGCTGTAGGAGAAAGCGGAAGGCCCCATCGGGTGCACCGATATCGCGAGGTGTGCCAGAGTCCCGCGCGGTCAAAGACCCCGTGCACGTACGCAAGCACCTCGCATGGGAACCGGGAGATCCCCAGTCCGCCCAAGGCCGCAGTTGCTTTGGGACGCATCGGGAAGTCTAAGGACGTACGCCGATGACGAACGGACCGGGGAAGTCGGACAGACCTGTAGTACCTGAGAAGTCCCCGAACAAGACTGGGAAACCGGTGGCGGAGGGGATGGAGGGAAGAGGTTTGGCCAAAGGGAACCTGCCACAGCAAAACGCGTCCCGGACACCGAGCCGGAAAGACGCGCCGAGTGCGCTGGAGCGGGTACGTCAAGCAGCAGGAAAGGATAAGCAGTTGCGGTTCACGGCGCTTCTGCACCACATCTACAACCTGGAAACACTTCGGATGGCCTACTTCCGATTGAAGAAGGAAGCCGCGCCGGGTGTGGACGGGGAAACGTGGCGACACTACGGCGAGCAACTGGAGGGGAACCTCCAGGATCTCTCCGAAAGGTTGAAGCGAGGAGCGTACCGAGCGAAGCCGGTGCGTAGGGTGTATATCGCCAAGACCGATGGGCGGCAAAGGCCGCTCGGAGTACCGGCGCTGGAAGACAAAATCGTTCAGCGCGCGGCGGTCGAGGTTCTGAATGCCATCTACGAAACGGACTTTCTCGGATTTTCGTACGGGTTCCGACCAGGGCGCAGCCAGCATCAAGCGCTGGATGCGCTGTACACCGGACTGTTGACGAGAAAAGTGAACTGGGTGCTCGATCTGGATATCAAAGGCTTTTTCGACGGACTTTCTCACGAATGGCTGGTGAAGTTCGTCGAGCACCGGGTTGCAGATCGGCGCGTCGTGCGGTTGATTCAGAAATGGCTCAATGCTGGCGTGCTGGAGGATGGGAAACGAATACGAGTGGAAGAAGGAACGCCCCAGGGCGGGAGTGCTTCGCCGCTTTTGGCAAACGTCTATCTTCATTACGTGTTCGACCTGTGGGTCCAAGCATGGCGTCAGAAGCGCGCGCACGGCGATATGATCGTGGTGCGATTCGCAGACGACATCGTGGTGGGATTCAACAGCAAAGCGGATGCTGATCAGTTCCGGGCAGAACTTACCGAACGAATGAAGAAGTTCAACCTGGAATTGCATCCCGAGAAAACGCGCTTGCTGGAGTTCGGTCCGTTCGCAATCGACCAACGGCAGTGGCGTGGAGAAGGGAAACCGGAGACGTTCAACTTTCTTGGCTTTACGCACATCTGCGTGAAGAAGAGGAGCAATGGACGGTTCACGGTGCTGCGGCAAACGATCCGCAAAAGGTTGCAGACGAAGTTGAACGAGGTGAAAGCCGAACTTCAGCGACGGATGCATGAACCCATCCCCGAAGTAGGCAAGTGGTTGCAAGCGGTGGTACATGGGCACATTCGGTATTACGGCGTGCCTCTGAACCAAAACGCGCTGTGGATTTTTCGTTTCCAAGTAGGGCGGCTCTGGCATCGCGCGCTGTCGCGGCGCAGCCAGAACGGCCGCGTCCTCTGGGATCGTATGCGGCGCCTCATCAACCGCTGGCTGCCTGTGCCTCTCGTCTGTCATCCCTATCCCCTGCGCCGCATGGGCGTCGTTACCTAAGGCAAGAGCCGGATGCGGGAATCCCGCTTGTCCGGATCCGTGGAGGGGGTTGTGTGCAAACATGATTCCTACTCCGACTCTCTCTGAATACGTCTTCGATCGGTTTTCCTTGGATCAGCGGCGCAATCGATCTCCGCCTGACTCCAGCGGCGGTATCGGCCGCAGCTGTAAATATGGCGCACTCCTTAGTAGGATGCTTATCCGCCCGTCTGGCATACTTGACTGCGCTGCACCAGCATGACGATTATTTATCCAGGAGTCCCGAATTCTTAGCCAGGAGTCCACGTCGAAACTCCCATGGATGCACTCTCGGAAGTCCTACATTCAGTAAAGCTGGAAGGCGCCGTGTTCTACAACGCCGAGTTCACGGCACCCTGGGGCTTTCGTTCGCCGCCTTCCCGCGAAGTCGCCGCCTTTCTGCACAAGTCCAAGCACGTCATCATTTATCACCTGCTGATCGACGGGCGCGCGCAAACCGAAGTGGTACAAAGCGCCCACCGCATCGACTTGGTCCCCGGCGACATCGTGATCTTTCCGCACGGCAGCGCTCACATCATTTCGAACGGGTGCCCGCCATGCATCATTGATAACGGCAAGCATTTGAAGGAAATGTTTTCGCAAGGAATGACTCTTGCGCGGGCGGGCGGCGGTGGCGAACCTACGCGGCTGGTATGCGGCTATCTGGGATGCGATCAAGAGGTGAGCAGGACCTTCCTTAGTGGATTACCGCCGATGTTCAAGGTCAATATCCGCAACGATCCTGCGGGGCAATGGCTGGAAAGCTCCATCCATTTCTCGGCCGGAGAAGCAGCCGCCAACCGGCCCGGCAGCGATGCGGTGCTGGCGAAATTGTCGGAAGCGCTGTTCATCGAAACCATGCGCCGTTTCATGGCAGAGCTCCCGCCGCACCAGACGGGCTGGCTCGCGGGAGCGCGCGATCCGGCCGTGGGTGCCGCTTTGGCGTCCCTGCATCGCGCTCCGGAGCATCCCTGGACGATTGCGAATCTTGCTCAGCAGGTGGGGGTGTCCCGATCGGCGCTGGCGGAGAAGTTCCGCTACTATCTGGGTGAGCCTCCGATGACCTATCTCTCCCGATGGAGATTGCAGCTGAGCGCACGGATGTTGACTTCCACCAGCTACAGTGTCGCCAGGATCGCAGGCGAGGTGGGTTACGAGTCCGAGCCAGCCTTCAACCGCGCCTTCAAACGGGAATATGGAGCGCCACCAGCCCGGTTCCGAACGCGGACAAGATTGGCGCAAAAGGCGGTAGGCGCAGTATCAAGCCGGATAAACGCTAACGCCGCCTCGCCTCAGTGAAACCTGACTTCGCCCAATACGGATTCGTTTACCAAGACAACCTGATCCAGGTACCCCAGAGTCGGAAAATGAGATAGCCATGAAGAATCGGAGATTTCGGATCGGGGACAAGGTGAGGGTTATCGGGATGTCAAAGGTTACTTACCCACCGGGAATTAAGGACGAATTGGTTACCGAAAGATTGTTCAAAAGCATGATCGGCAAGGTCTATACCGTCCGAGGATTTGATAAATATGGGAACGTCGAGCTTCAACCAAAGCGATCAGATACGGTGTGGGTTGAGCCAGAGTTCTTGAGACTTCGTGCAAGAAAGACTAAGAAGCGCAAACCAAAGTAGGAAATGCGGTTTTGGTATATGGTCTGTCGGTTTGCGGCTCTGCTCATTGGATAAACCCACTACGGGGGAACTGGAAACCACCCCAAAAAAGCGCTGGACAAGCGCTGGCACTTGTGGTAGTTTGTAGGTGCGTTTGTTGCTCTTGTATCGCGTACGTCAGTGTGAAGCGGTCGCAAGGTTCAAACTTGCGGCCTTTTTTTACGCCCGGACGCGGCCCGCATCTCTGTAGAGGGGTTCGGAGTCGAGGCACCAGATAGCTCAATTAATCGAGATCGGCCCCTAACCCGGCCGGGCTCAAAGTATGATCGCAACGCGGTCAACAGAAAAGAGTAACGCAGTGAGTAAAGAACAAGGAACAGTGAAGTGGTTCAACGCCAGCAAGGGCTTTGGATTCATCCAGCGCCAGAGCGGTGAAGATGTTTTCGTGCATTTCTCCGCGATCGTGGCTGATGGCTACAAATCGTTGAACGACGGCCAAGCGGTTGAATTCGAAGTGACCAAGGGCCCCAAGGGCCTGCAGGCCTCGAACGTCCAACCCCTCTAAGCCACTTCACAAAAACAAGAAACTCGGGCGGAGCGCGAAAGCGCCCCGCCCGTTTTTTTTGCCCTACGTCGATTCACGACCATGTAGGCGCTGGGCTTTAGCCGGCGCAAGCTTGATCGTCGTTCGTCGAGCCGATTCGTGCTCGCGGAACGCCGGACTAAAGTCCGGCGCCTACATAGACGCCCCTATCCCAGTCCGCCGCTCACCGAAATCGTCTCTCCCGTGACCCACCGCCCCGCATCGCTGGCCAGAAAACACACCACCTCCGCGATGTCCTCCGCCTTCCCCAACCTCCCGAGCGCGGTCCGCTGCACCAGCGCATCCTTGTACGCCTGAGGCGTATCGCTAGCCAATTCCGTCTCCACAAATCCGGGCAAGACGTTGTTGATCGTAATCCCTCGCGCCCCCAGCTCCTTCACATAACAACGCGCCAACTGCTCCAGCGCCCCCTTCGACATCTGATACACCGCCAGCAGCCCGGTAACTTGCGCGATGTGCGTCCCGCACGAAGAAATATTGATGATCCGTCCGCCATTCCCCAGGTGCGGCACCGCCGCCTGAATCGCAAACATCGGCCCGCGGGCGTTCACCGACATCGTCCAGTCAAACTCCCGCTCGGTCATGTCTTGCATCGCGGTGCGGTTGCCCACACCAGCGTTGTTCACCAGGATGTCGAGGCGGCCCAGTTGCTTCACGGTAGTATCCAAGAGCCGGCGCACTTGCTCGACCGAACCGATGTCCGCTTGCACCGCCACAGCGCGGCCTCCGGCACGTTCGATCGACGCCACGGTTTCGTCCGCTTGTTCCTTGCTCGCTCGATGATTGATGACGACCGTGGCGCCGGCGGCAGCGAGACTCTCAGCGATCGCCCGTCCAATCCCCCGCGACGCACCCGTAACAATCGCAACTCGTCCCGCCAAAGAAATATTCATAGGTATCTACTGGCTGATCTTTAGACCGGTCTCGCGGAGAGCATCCTACCGCAGCGCTTGGCGCAAATCCTCAATCAAATCCTCAGTGTCCTCGATCCCGATCGAGACGCGAACTGTTCCCGGCGTCACGTGGGCCTTCGCTAGCTCCTCCAGGCTCATGTTGTAGTGCGACGTATACGCCGGCAAAACTACCAGAGACTCCACCCCGCCCAAGCTGGCCGCCAGCAGAAACAATCGCACGCTGTCGCAAAATTTCCGCGCCGCCCGCAAGCCGCCCTTCAAATCAAACGCCAGCATGGACCCAAATCCCCGCATCTGCCGTTTCGCCAATTTGTGGTCCGGATGGGAATCGAGCCCCGGATAATGCACCCGCGCCACTTTCGGATGCTTGTCCAAAAATTTCGCGACCGCCAGCGCGTTCTCGCCCTGCCGCTTCACCCGCAACGCCAGCGTCTTGATCCCGCGGCTCAACAAGAACGCCGCCTCCGGATCCATCGACCCACCCAGGTAAATCACCATGTGCTGAATCCGATCCATCCACTCCTTGCTTCCCGCCACCACGCCCGCGATCACATCCGAGTGCCCCGCCAACCCCTTCGTCGCGCTATGCACGACCATGTCGAAACCCAGCGACAACGGCTGCTGCAGCACCGGCGTGGCAAACGTATTGTCGATGATCGAGACGAGCTTGTGCTTCTTCGCAAACGCAATCGCCTTGTGCAGATCGACGAGCCGCACCGTGGGGTTCGTCGGCGTCTCCACATACAGTACTTTCGTGCGCGGCGTTACCAGCGCCTCTATCCCCGCCAAGTCGGTCTCCGCCTGGTGCACCGTAATCCCCAAGCCCGGAAACACATCGCGCATCAACCGGTACGTCCCGCCGTAAACCTGCGCCGTCGAAATCACCTCGTCCCCAGCCTTCAGCGCACTCAGTAGCGCATGTGAAATCGCCGCCATCCCCGACGCCGTGACCACCGCCGCCTCGGCCCCCTCCAGCGCCGCAATTTTCCCCTCCGCGATCGCCAGCGAAGGATTGCCGTACCGCGTGTAGATGTACGCCTTGCTCTTTCCCTCGGCCCAGCGCTTCATCTCCGTAGTCGAAGAAAACGTAAACGTGGACGTCCGGCAAATCGGCGCGCTTACGGGTCCTCCCACGCCGTGCCGTACACCTTCTCCGGCGTGAATCGCGTTCGTCTGCGCGCCAAGTTTTCGGCCAGAATCCTGGGCGTTGTGCTTCGTTGTAGGTTTGCTCTTCATGATGACCGCCATTTTGGGTGTGTTTTGCCATTCGGCAAGCTCCAAATTGGCGGATGCAAGCGCCGGGCTTCAGCCCGGCGAGCGCGCGCCTGCGTTGACAGCGAACTCTCATTAGTCTAGTATTGACACAGTCATGAATGACCTATTACTTCTCGCTGCCCTGCTTGCTGGTCCCCAGCACGGCTACGCCCTCAAAAAAACGGTCGGCCTGCTCACCAGCCGGCGCGACCTACACAACAATCTTGTCTACCCGCTGCTCCGCCGCTTCGTCGAAAACGGCTGGGTCAGCAAGCGCCAGTCCGCCGGCCAGCGCGGGCAAACCCGCGAAGTCTACGCTCTGACCGCCAAGGGCAAGCAGGAACTCATGCGCCGCTTAAGCGACGATGCGGAAGGCGAAGCCGCGTCCGACAACGGCTTCCGCCTGCGCGTCGGCCTGTTCGGAATTCTCGCCGCCGAAACACGCCAACGTATTCTCGGCAGCCGCGATCGATTCCTGGCGTCACGCGAGCAACGCCTGGCGCGAATCTCCACGGAAGTCGAGGCGGATACATGGAGCAGCGAAGTAATGCGCTTTTACCGCGAGCAAATTCGCGCGGAACGCGCCTGGATCGCCACCCTGGTCCGAAAATCCAGGCGAGAAACAAAGCTGCAAAAGGCTTCGTAGTCCACGAATAGGAGGGATTCATGAACGCGGACAATTTTTATTCCATGGCTCACAGCCTGTGGGTGATCTTCGGGCCCACGCCAGCCGCGATCATCAGCGGTCTCTGGATGTTGTTCGCTCTGTACTGGCTGGTCTCCGCGCTGAATCGGAAAAAGACGAAGCGCCGCGAGTCCATCGTGCAGCGGTTGCTATATATACTGCCGCTGCTCGCCGCATTCTATCTTTTGTATCGCTACAACTTCGGCCACGGCTGGCTAGGCGCGCGATTTGTGCCGGACACGCAGCCGGTGCAATGGCTTGCCGTGCTCATTACCGCCGCGGGCGTGGCGATCGCGTTTTGGGCACGATTTCATTTAGGTTCCAATTGGAGTGGTGTGGTCACCCTTAAAGAAGGTCACGAGCTGATCCGCACGGGCCCCTACCGCACCATTCGTCATCCGATTTACACGGGAATTCTGATCGCGTTCCTCGGCAATGCCGTGCTGATCGGTCAAGTGCGCGGTTTGATCGGCCTGGCCATCATCTGGGCCTCGTTCTACATCAAGGCGCGCCGTGAAGAATCGTTCCTGGCCCAGGAGTTTGGTTCCAATTTCAATGAGCACACGCAACACACAGGAATGTTCCTGCCGAAGCTCACTTAGCTGCATTCCGTTTTGAAAATTGCGCGGGCCTCACGCATCCCGCCCGTGCTTCTGAACGCACTGCTTAGCACCCCACGAATTGCCAGGCGATGGACGCAGACTTGCTCTTCCATCCAGCGTGGCCCGGCTAAATTTCTGGCAAATCAGACTTCTCTCACGATCGACGCTTAGTCTTTCTCTTCTTTCGTTTGCGATTGGCCATCTTGCCTACGCCCAAGAAGCAAAAGTCATCGATTCGCCGGTTCCAACGCTCCGAAGGATTAGAAGGAACTCATCCGTTTGTATCTCTTTCTGCCGACGCGACATTTGCATCCGGCCCCCATCTCATCGCGATACGTGAACCCATAGTCCACGGACCAGCCGGCAGGAACCGCTCCCGCTTGGCATTAGACCGCACCGCGATTGTCTTTGGTCTGGTCCAGGGCACGTCCGAGCTATTTGATGGCGTGACCACAAAATATTTCCTGCGCCACTGCCGTACCTGTATCGAAATGGATCCCGTCTCCCATTCTCTGCTGGGATCCCGGCCGACTTGGACAGGCATGATCGCCGCCGGTTCGGTCGAGGCCTTCGCGGCCACCTACTTGAACCAGGGCATGCACCACTCGCCACACAAGTTCGTGCGCCAGTGCGCGCCCCTTGTGCCACTTTTGTTGACGGGAATTCATCTCATTCAAGGCGCGCGCAATCTGTCGCTGAAAAACAACTATTACTGCGTGAATCCAGGTTACATCCTCGTTGACGACAGCTATTGTGTGGCACCGTCGTCCGCGTCGCCGGTCACGACCTCGCTCCCCGGACTCCCCGCGAGCCCGTCAAGAAGTTTGCTTCCACGTCGGAGGTAACCACCTGCCGTTCCACTGAATCCAACGGGCATGTCTACACCTAATGCAGCAGCAAGCGGCACTTTCTCCATTGGCGGGGACCTTCCAGTCCATCGCCTGGGTTTCGGCGCGATGCGCATCACCGGCCCCGGGATCTGGGGCGAGCCCAAAGATCGCGAAGAAGCAAAGCGCGTCCTGAAGCGCCTGCCCGATCTGGGCGTGAATTTCATCGACACGGCGGACGCCTACGGCCCCGAGGTCAGCGAAAGTCTTATCGGCGAGGCTCTGCATCCGTATCCGGCGGGCCTGGTGATCGCCACCAAAGGCGGATTCACGCGCCAGGGACCCAACCAGTGGACCGTCGTCGGGCGTCCAGAGTATCTGCGCCAGTGCGTCGAGATGAGCTTGCGCCGCCTGAAAGTCGAACGCATCGATCTCTATCAACTTCATCGCATCGACCCGCAGGTACCGGTTGGGGAGTCTTTGGGCGAACTGAAGAAAATGCAAAAAGAAGGGAAGATTCGGCACATCGGCCTCTCCGAAGTCTCTGTGGAGGAAATCGAGCGCGCCCAGAAAACGGTCCCCATCGTCAGCGTACAGAATAAATACAACATCGCCGACCGCGCCCACGAGGCCGTCTTGCATTTCTGCGAGAAGCACAACCTGGGCTTCATCCCGTGGTTCCCGATGGAGCAGGGCAAACTGAACAGACCGGGCAGCGTCCTGGAACTCGCCGCAAAATCGCACAAGGCCACGACGGCCCAAATCGCGCTGGCATGGCTCCTGCATCACTCACCGGTCATGTTGCCGATTCCGGGGACGTCTTCCGTCAAGCATCTAGAAGAAAACATGGCAGCCGCGGAGTTGAAGTTAACCGATGCCGAATGGCAGTCCCTGGAAAAGGGAATAGCGAAAGCGGCGTCGGCCTAACTCCCAGCAAGCACCTCACTGCAGTTGGAGTAGGCGTTTAATTTGGGCGTGGTTCCAAAAGGCGTCCGCTTCGGAAAGCGGCCGCTAACCACGGCAGTCCACATAAATCGAAACGTTAGAGAAACCACCTAGCGCCGACGGGTCGTCTTTGACTTGCGGGACTTTGACTTGAGGGAAGACTTCTTCGGATTTGCCGCGGCAGCCAGTTCGCGGCGTTTCTTGGCGGCCCAACCAGGCTTGTTCACTTGGCGGCCGCGCGCAATGGCCAGCGACTCAGCGGGAACGTTGTCGGTAATCGTAGAACCGGCAGCGATGTAGGCGCCATCACCCAGGCGCACTGGCGCGACCAGCGCTGTATCGGTCCCAATAAAAACGCGGTTGCCAATCGTCGTGGGATACTTGTGAAACCCGTCGTAATTGCAGGTGATGGTACCCGCGCCGATATTCGACTTAGCGCCAATCTTCGCGTCGCCCAGGTAGGTCAGGTGCCCCGCCTTGGTGCCTTCGCCCATGGTGGTTCTCTTTTAGCTCGACGAAATTGCCGATGTGTACGCCTGCTTTCAGGTGATTATCCGGGCGAAGTCGCGCGAACGGACCGACCGTGACGTGTTCGTCGAGGCGGCTGTTCGCGATCACGCAGTGCGGCTCGACGGTCACATCATCACCCAGCACAGCGTCGGTTAAGACACTCCCGGTGCGGATCAGACAACGCGCGCCAATTTTCGTCTTGCCGAGCAGATGGACGGCAGGCTCGATGACGGTGTCCTCTCCCGCGGTCACCTCAGGATCGATCAAAACAGTTTCCGGCAGCTGGATCGAAACGCCGGCAGTCATCAATGCATTGCGCTTCCACTCGCGGAAAATCCGATCAACTTCCGCGAGATCCGCGCGGGTGTTGCATCCGAGAACTTCGCGAGGGTCGGTAGCGACCTGCGCCAGGACGGTTTCGCCCTTGCCTGCCAGGATCGCGATGGCATCGGTCAAATAAACCTCGCGGTGCTTGTTGTTGGGTTTCACTTCGGCGAGCGCGGGCCAGAGTTTTTCGAGCGTGAAGCAATAAATGCTGGAGTTAATTTCGTTGATGTCGCGCTGCTCGTCGGTAAGTTGCGATTCTTCCACAATGGCGCCGACTTGAGTTTCGGATTTGCGTACCACGCGCCCGTAGCCGCTCGGATCGCTGACCACGGCGGTGAGAATCGTTGCGGCAGCGTTTCCGGCCCGGTGCGCGTTGACCAACGCGCGCAACGTCTCGGTGCGGACCAGAGGAGCATCGCCTGGCATCACCACGACAACCTTGGCATGGCCTACCGCGCGACGGGCGACCTGCATGGCGTGGCCGGTTCCGTGTTGCGGTTGTTGCAGGACGGTAGTCGCGCCGCTGGGTTCCACGACGGCCATGACTTGTTCGGCTTGGTGGCCCACAACGACGACGGTTTTCTTCGCGCCCAACGGGGCGCACGCCCGAAGCACTTGCTCAACCAGGGCGCGGCCACCCGCGCGGTGCAGTACTTTCGCAAGGCTGGATTTCAGCCGCGTGCCTTTTCCGGCGGCAAGGATAACGATAGCGAGGTCTTTGGGAGCCATGGTGTCAGTTCATTTTGGGGGAGCAGGGAGGCTTTCGCAAAGTAGTGATTTGTAAACGCGAGGCGAAAGGCTCAATCAGCGGCAGGAGCGGGGGCCATGAGGGACAAGACCGCTTCGTGGGTGGAATGCGAAGCTTCATCGGTAGCTATCGTCCAGAGCGAGGGATCCGCGAGCAGGCGGCTCACCAGCTGGGTATGCAGGGCATGGCCAGCTTTGTGGGCTTCGACTCGGGCGAGGAGCGGCAGGCCTGCCAAGGCTAGATCTCCGATCAGGTCGAGCGCCTTGTGGCGGCCGAACTCATCCGGGAAGCGCAAGGGCCCGTTCATCACGCCGTCGTTGGTCAGGACAATGGCATTTTCCAGCGAACCGCCACGAATCAGGCCCATGGAGCGGAGCGGCTCGATGTCCCGCTCAAAGCAAAAAGTTCGCGCCCGGGCCAAAAGATGTCGAAAGGTGTCTGGATTGACGGCCATCTCGACTTCCTGCTGGCCGACCAGCGGGTGCGGGAAATCGACGTAGCAGCGCACGTGGAATTCGTCGGCGGGATAGATGCCGATGCGACGGTCGCCTTCGATGACTTCGAGCGGCTGCAAGACCTTCAGGTAGCGTCGTTTGCGGCGCAGCCTGCGGACACCGGAATGCTCGAGCATCTGCATAAAGGGCTCGGCAGAGCCGTCCAGGATGGGAATCTCGATCGAGTCGATATCGACGAAGATGTTGTCGATCCCGCAGGAGTAAATTGCCGCAAGGAGATGCTCGGTGGTCGACAGTAACACTCCCTGCTTCATCAGGCTGGTGGCGTAGCTGACGCGAGCGACGTTGTGACCTTGTGCTTCAATCGGGAAATTGTCGAGGTCTATGCGGCGAAAAACAATCCCGGTGTCCGCGGGAGCGGGTGTCAGGCGGATCTGGCCATGGACGCCGGTGTGGAGCCCCACACCCTCAGCAGACGATGAGCGAAGAATGGTCGTCTGAAACATGAAGGAAATATGATAGCACTTTGTTGTCCAGAAATTCTATTGCTTGTTCCATAGTATCAATAACTTATGGACACAAATGGGCCGCCGGCGGAATTTACTGTGGTAAACGTACAACGATTAACTCATTTGTCGTGTCTTTCAAGCCGCCTGCAGCCGTGGCGCTCCTTGTCGTACTTGGTTCCGTATCCCAATGATGGCGGTTCCCTTGTTTTCGGACATTCGACGGCGAAACCAAAGTGGCAGGCTTCCTTTCGCTTTCCTGGCGCGTCCCATAGCTTTGCGATGCTATACTAGAAGCTGAATTTTGTGGATCAGGTGGGGAAATGAATCGAAAAGCGCGCTTCGGCATCATTGCGGTCTCGGTTGCGATTTTCTGCTACGCCGGTATAGGACATGTTCTAGGTCGCACGCCCGACGACCGAGCTTACAAGTCGCTCACGGTCTTCGGTGAAGTGCTGCAAAAGATTCAGGCCGACTACGTGGACGAGCCGAATATGCATTTGGTGACCGCCGGATCGCTACATGGCTTGCTCGAATCGCTTGATCCCGAATCCAGCTACCTGACGCCACGCGAGTACACTGAATACAAGCAGAAGCAGCAGAACGCGGGCACCGGCGAGACCGGCCTGACCATGAGCAAGCGCTTTGGTTACGTGATCGTGGTCTCCGTTTTGCCTGACAGCCCGGGGGAGAAAGCCGGCATTCACAGCGGCGATATTTTCGAGTCGATCGCAGGCTTCACTACGCGAGATATGTCCGTGGGACAAGCGCTGAATTTGCTGAACGGCCAGGTGGGCAGCGGAGTGAAAGTGGGAGTGATCCGGCGAGGCAAGGCCGACCCGGATGAAGTGGACATCGTGCGCGAGAAAGTTGGGTTTTCGAAGACCATCGTGCAGAAAACGGATCCGGACATTTTAGTATTGCGGCTGCCTTCCCTCGACAGCGGACGAGCGGACGACGCGCGAAACAAGTTACTGGAAGCGGAAAAGCAGGGAATTCACAAAGTGGTGCTGGATCTGCGCGAGTGCGGCCGCGGACCGGTAACCGAAGCGGTCGCGATGGCGCGGCTATTTGTGCCCTCCGGCACGATTGCGACACTGCGCGGGCAGACGGTGTCCCCGCAGGTATTGTCCGCAGAACCGACCAAGGTGGTTTGGAAAGGCCCGATGTCGGTATTGATTGACGGCACGACGTCGGGAGCGGCGGAGGTCTTGGCTTCGGCGATCGTCGCGAACCATCGCGGCGATGTGGTAGGCGAACGCACGTTTGGTTTGGCCTCCGAGCAGAAACTAATCACGATGGATGACGGCTCGGCGTTGTTCCTGACTGTGGCGAACTACTACAACGCGGCGGGCAAGCCGATTCTGGAAGACGGTGTCGAACCGAACGAGGTGGTCCGGGCGTCGTCGAGTGACGATGCGGACGGTGGGGACGACGATGGTGCATCGACGAGCGAACCGTCGAAGGTCGCGCCTTCGGGACCTCGTCCGCTGTCACCGGAAGATCCGATCTACCGCAAAGCTCTGGATTTGTTGAAGGCTCCCATGAAGAAAGCGGCCTAGCCGCAGGTGACTTGGCGAACCGGGTCGACTCGACGGAGAGAAATCCGGCGGCTGTTACCGACGAAAGTACGGAAGTGTCTGTCCGTTCTTCCATTTTTACCCCAATCCTTCCATTCATTCGGTCTGATTCTCGCTCTTGGCGTTACCCTGGCCTCATTTTTTGGCGGGTGCAAAAAGGACGAGAAGCCCCTGCGCGCCTCGGACATTCACGCGATCACGCGTGAATTCGTAGCGGCCGCGGGTTCGGCGGCGCCCGCCGGCTCGGCCGCTCACAGCGACCTGCGCGCCTCGGACCACGATCCCGAAAGCAATGACTCCGTGGACATCACGATTCGTAGCGACTCTGGCGATGCTTCGCCCCGCGTGGCAATCGCGCGAGTACTACAATCTCTGGGCGGCGTGGCTACGCGCCACGGGCTGACGCAGGATGCTCCGTCGGAAAGCCGCGAGGGAATTTCATTTCGGTATCGCCGGGGTGGGTTTCCGACACACACGGTCCACATGCATTCCGCACCGGTGGTGGCACAGCAAGCGGTACCGGGGGCCGGGCCAGCGCGTCTCGCGATTATTCTGGATGACCTTGGCAACGACCGGGCGGCCGCGAAGGCTGTCTTTGCCCTGCCGTACCCGCTGACGATTTCGGTGCTGCCGAATCATGTTCATTCTGTGGAGATTGCCGAGGAGGCTCATCGGAGAGGTTATCAAGTGATGCTGCACCTTCCGATGGAGGCGGTCGGGCCGGGTAAACCGGAATCGCAGGAGTTGCGTCCCGGGATGTCGGGTCACGATGTGAGCGCCCTGGTGGATGGATTCCTGCTGGCGGTGCCCGACGTAGCCGGGGTAAACAATCATCAAGGCTCGCAGTCGACGGCGGACGTGAAGTTGATGGATGAATTGATGCCGGTGCTGCGCGAACACCGGCTTTTTTACATTGACAGCCGCACTACCGCCGCTACGGTTGCATACGATGCGGCGCGCCGGGCGGGCGTGCAGTCGGCCTTTCGCAATGTGCCATTTCTCGATGATGTAGCCGAGGTTGCGGCGGTGCGCAAGCAGCTTCGATTGGCGTTGCAGGAAGCCGGCGAGAAAGGCGAGGCGATCGCAATCGGGCATCCGCACCCCGCCACGTTGAAGGCGCTTGCCGAGGTGTTGCCGGAGGCGAAATCGCAGGGCGTCCAGTTGGTCACTGCTTCGGAACTCGCTCACTAGACACTATTCCCTGCAGGCACAAGTGGTTGTCCGAGACTATAATTGCGTCTTCACGGCTAGACTCGCGGCTATAGGAGGCTCAAATGAGCGACGAACGGAAACCAGAACCACAGGCTCCTGAGGCAGAGAACTCGGAACTGTCGGGCAAGGATATGGAGGAAGTTGTAGCAGGGGCAGCCATCGTGAGCGATCCCGATGAGGGTGGCGATGTACAAGTCGTTAGCGAGCTTACGAAGGACGGAACGAAGGGAAACGTGGCCGCGAAGTGGAACATCGCGAAAGGTAGTGCGGCCTAGAACTGAGCGCGCGAGCCGTCGCTTGTAAGAGTGGACCGGCTACCGATGTACGCGTCGATTTTGGCGGCCAACTTTTGTACAGTCGTGGCCCGAGTAATACAATTTCGTGATAATTCCCCGCAGATAACCGCGCTGTAATCTCGTCCATAAAGCTTTATGGTCTCCTCTAAACTCGCTGAGTCCTTGGCTAGTCGCCTTACCGGAAACTGATCCAGTCCGCAGGTCTAGCTCCGAATTGCCCGTCACTTTTTACGGGTCAGTTGGTTTTGGGAGCTGGGGGTAGAGGCGGTGGAAGGCGTAGAAGAAGAAGAGAAGAACGATGAAATCGAAGATGCTTGCTTCGGGGCCGGCTGTGCCGCCCGCGAGCCATACCGGGCCGGATAGTGTTGCGCTGGAGAGGTGGCCGGGGAAGAGAGTGCCGCTGTCCGGGACGGAATAGAGGAAGGTTTCGCCAAAATCGAACGCGGCGTGCATGCCTACGGCGAACCACAGGCTGCCCGTGCGACGCAGCGTGAAACACCAGAACAACCCGGTGAGAATGACGCCAGCGATTCCGGTCCAGCTTTCGCCTGGGTTAGTGAGATGCACGGCGCCGAAAGTGATGGACGTGGCCAGCGAGGCCAACCAGAAACCGATTCCCTGCGTCAGCCCGAATTGCGCGTATCCACGGAATGCAAATTCCTCGAACAGTCCCACTAGCAAAAAGAAGACCAGCCAAAAGGCCAGCCACTGAAAGAGTTTGGCTCCGCGAATTTCAACGACGCCGAAATGGTAGTAGCCGAGAGCGGCGAGCGTTCCGAGCACGGCACTGATTTCAAGGACGCCGAAGAGCGCGCCTTGCCAAAAGTGTTTTCCCAGAACACCGCGCAAGGGTAGTCCGTAATCCCCAAACGCGCGCCGTTCAAGGCGCGCCATCACCAATGCGGCTGCCAAAACCCCGGTGAGGCGGACGGTCTCGCCGGTGATCAGGCTTTGGGGAGTAAAGGCTGGAGGCCCGGTCAGTCGGATGAGGCTGCCAATCCAAAAAAACTCGTAGGTGAATGCTTCCACGAGGACGAGATAGATGAATACGCGCAGGAGGACGAAAGGGAGCAGCGGGTTGCGAAAGAAATTGGGTGAAGGAGAGTCAACGGGGACGCTAAGGGGCGAGTCGGCCATCCTCAACCGATGATAATACGTCCTAGTGAGTCTGAAGGGATGAAAATGCGAGATTAAGGTCGCTGGAAAAGCTAGAGTGATCATAACCGCTGTGATACCTTTAACCGGTTAATGGACATACGCTGATTCGGCTTCCGATAGGCTTCTCTGGAGGCTCACAATGTCTCAAACGTCCAATATCGTAGTGCTGCTGGGCGGACGACTCGCCGTAGACTTTGCCAACGCCCCTTCCTATCCGGGTGCACCTGACCGCGATCTCTCTTGGGAAGAATTAGTGGCTTTCCTGGAAGTCTCGCGAATCGTTTCAGCGGAGCGCGGGGCTCAACTGCTCACCCTATCGCAAACGGATCCTCGAGCTGCATTTGCCGTGTTGTCGCGCTCGGTGCGGCTGCGCGACGGGTTGCGCCGCGCTTTTAGCGCGATGGCAAAAAAAGAACACGTCGCTCCCGAATGCGCGCAACCCATTAACGAGATCCTGCGCATCACCGAGGGACACGACGAGCTAATCCACGCCGATGGGAATTGGAGGCTGGAGTTTATCGCGCGCGAAGGCGGGCTGGACTGGCTGCTGGCGGCGATTGCACGTTCCGCAGCGGAGATTTTCGTGGAAGGGGCGGAGGCACGGATTCGCGTTTGTGCGAATCCCGGGTGCGGATTGTTTTTTTGTGATACGTCGCGGACGCACCGGCGGAGGTGGTGTTCGATGGCGGTGTGCGGGAATCGGCACAAGGTGGCGAGTTTTGCGCGCCGGCGAGTGTCGTGAAATGCGGCTATTGGCGGGACTTTACGTACTTGGCGGATTCGCCTTTGGACCAGGGATCGTAGCTGTGGGCGAAGACCAGGCGTTCGGCCAGCGGGGGATGCGAATAGAGCCAGAAAGTGATGATGGCGGGTGGATTCGGGTCCGCCAAGCCAATTTCTCCCAGCACCTGGAAGGCGTGTGCGGCGACTTCCGCGGAATTAGGAACGATGCCGTGAATCACTTCGAGGCCATAGATGTCGGCGGCGTGTTCCTGGGAGCGGCTGAAGCCGTTGGCCACCGGCATAGCGATAAAGGCAAGCACCTGTAACAACAGAAGAAGCGCCGCGAGTGATGCCCAATCGTGGGGCCCGGAGATTTTCCAGACGGCGCCCCAGCGGTCCAGCAACCAATACAGGCCTCGATAGCCGACGTAGAGGGCAACCAGGAATGTGGCGGCAAAAAAGAGGAAGCCGTCGCGGATATGGTGCAGGACGTAGTGTCCGGCTTCATGGCCGAAGATGAAAAGCGTTTCGTCAGTGGTTAGTTTTTGGATGGTAGTGTCCCAGACCACGACGCGTTTGGAGGCACCGAAGCCGGTTACATAGGCATTGACGTCGTTGGTTTTCTTGCTGGCCTCCATCAGAAACAGGCGGTCCTGCGGAATATCGAGACCCGTGCGTCGGACGACTTTCTCTATTTCCGCAGCCAACGCGGGATATCTGGTGTCGAGCGGCTGAAATGTATTGAACAAGGGATCGATGAACCATGGACTGATGAACAATACGAAGAGCAGAATCGGCAAGGCCGCCAGCCAGAAAAAGAACCACCAGCGTCGAGGATTCCAGCGCATCACGATGAAAAGAATGAATACCAGCGCGATCGCGAAACCGATGCCCAGTAACTCGCTTTTCGACCAATCCCAAAACCACGAGCCCCAGCCCTGCACCGATTGTTCGTAGCGCAATGAGAGCGAGTGCCCGTAAAGGTGGATGGGAAGATCGCAGAGATCCAGCGTCGCGATCAGCAGGGGGACAAACACGAGACCCTGCAGCCACCAGTTGCCGGTGACGCGCTCAGCGAAATCCCGGAATTTAGCGGCGATCCCGAGGCGCAGGAAGAGCACGAGAACCAGAACGCCCGCTACATCGGAAATGAGATAGAGAATGTATCGGGCACGCGAATAGGCGACGGCTTTCGCGTAGCGGTCCTGAGAGAGCGTGTACTGCTCGGTTTTCGGGGAGTCTAGAGCGTTGCGTTGCTCCGAAGGAGAGCCGGGGATGGCCGGTTGCGACGGCGTGGGGCGCTCCGGGTAGGATTGAATTTGAGTCGCTTGCGGAGTGAGTTTCGCCGCGCCAGATGACGGTGCGAGGGCCAGTGTGACGAGGAAAGTGAGGCTTGCGAGGACAATCGCCTCGCGATGACCAAGAAAACTGTGCCGTTCTTGATGGTGTTGGCCGCGCAGCGGCGGTTGTTTCGTCCGGCAATGAATCATTGGGCCTGAGGCCGGAGTATGAGGCTCGCGGCGCCGGACTGCAAGTCGAGGGTGGTCGCGCGAGACCTTGCTTGGCTACGGCGCGCGGCTGAAGCGGCTGCTACGGACTATGGGGAGCCGCGGGATGCGCGGTCTTGAGGCAGTAGTTGCGCACAGCACCCGCGGAGGCGAGTCCGATGTGCACGATGGAGGTCCATCGCTCAAGCTTGTGGTGGCCGTAGCGATGGAACAGATAGGAAACGCCGATGGATGTGGCTGTGCCCGCGGCTTCGATGGCTGCGAAGGCCGCATGATTATCGACGACGTCGTTGGTGAGCAGGATTTCCTGGCGGCCGCGGCGGCGCATATTGAGAGTGGAAAAGTAATCGAGCGTGCGTGATGCGGCCACTCCGGCGAACAGCCAGTCGTTGGTGGCGTCCCAAAAGCGGTGCTGGTCAGTCGCGTTGGTTTCTGCTTTCGGATCGGCGCTTGTCGGTGCGGCGGCGACAGGTCTTGGATCCGCTGCGGATGTCGATTCCTGGGCGAAGACACCTTGTGTGCCCCAAGCGCAGGCAGCGGCAAGAAACAATGCAAACAGGATGGTGTGCAGCCGCTTCATTCTGGTCCGGGTAGTTCGATCGTCGCTGTGTTTTCGCATTATGGCGCAAGGGATTATCATCGCAGAGTTCGCGTTGTTTTCTACCTCGTTTGCGCGGGAGTTTTTCGACGAAGGCGCGGAGCGGGACTTGCTTCTTCGGTATGGAGGGGCTCTCCACGCAGTTTTACTTGTGCCGCAGGATCCTGGGGCCGCCAGGGTCGCCAAGAGGCTAAAGCCGGGCGGGGCTTCGTTGGGACACAGACAAGAGTGTCTGTGCTACTGCGCGTCCGAAGTCGTTCCCGTTGCCTCATTCGCACGGCCAGATTGCTGGTGGTTTGCCCCTGCTGGGTCGCGGGAGTATCCTGAGCTTTACGAAAGCTTTGGCGTGGCCGATGTTCGTTTCCGGGAGCAGCCCTATGCGTTACGACAGACTATTGCGCTTTGAGGTGCTCTCGATCGCGGTGTGCGCGGTGCTGTTCGTAGTCTCGCCGGCGGGATATTCGCAGGACACGCAAGCACCGCAGGATCAGTCGGTCGCCGACGCGGCGCGGCAGGCTCGCGCGGCAAAGAAGAACGCGGCGGCCAAACCAGCGAAAGTCATCAGCGACGACGATATCGACAACAAACACATAAAGCCCGGCGCGGAAGGGCTGAATGTAGGTTCGCCACCAACGTCCGACGCCGTGCCGCTGGCTCCTTCGGCGGTCGCAGCTGTGGAGGCCCGGGACGCGGCGGCTGCCGCGGCTGAGCAAAATCCGCCGGTGAAGGCTGGCGAGAGTCCGGAGATCGCCAGAGCGAAAGAGCGAGTTCTGGAGGTCCAGAAAGAGTTGGACCTGTTACAGCGAGGGTTCGCGCTGGATTCGGATTCGTATTACTCCAAGCCCGGCTTCCAGGACGATAAAAGCGGGAGAGCGAAGCTGGACGCGGAGCAGCAACAGATCAGAGACAAGCAGGAAGAACTGGATCGCGTGAAGGCGCATCTCGCGGAGTTGCAGGAGGCGTGGAACGCGAAGAAGCATTCTGCGGCCGAACGTAGTGGCTCGCCCGAAGGGGAGAAACCGGCCGAGGCGCCGGCTTCTGCTCCTGCGCCGCCACAGTCGTAGTTTCTCAGAGAACCCCTTTTCGGTATTTGCCTGCGCCAAATTCCTCGGTTGAGGTCCTTCGGTTATGCTCGTCGCATAGCCTCAGGATGACGGCATCGTAGAGCGCGGAAAAAACTGCTATGACGGATGACTTCGCCGTTTAATCTAAACTTTTTTCCGCCCTGCCGCGTATTCTGTCTAGCACACCGGAACGCCCCTTTGTTGAATAGGAATAGATGCAGCTTACCGTAGAAAAATTGAGCAAGAGGTATGGCCGCACGATGCAGGCTTTGCGCGATGTCGATTTGACTCTTGCGCCGGGCGTGCTGGGTTTGCTGGGGCCGAATGGAGCGGGGAAGTCCACGCTAATGCGAATTCTCGCGACGGTCACGCGGCCTTCATCGGGTAGAGTTTTGTGGAACAACGGCGATATCGCTCGTACTCCCGACGCGCTTCGGAATGTGCTTGGATACTTGCCACAGGATTTTGGCGTGTATCCCAATCTGAACGCGCTGGAGTTTCTGGAATATCTGGCCGCGGTAAAGGGCATTACCGCGGGTGCCGCCTGCAAGCGAATCGGCGAATTGCTGGAGCTGGTGAATCTTACCGATGCGGCCAGGCGGCCGCTCGGCGGCTATTCCGGAGGAATGCGGCAGCCGCGTTGGCATTGCGCAGGCGCTGCTGAACGATCCGCAATTGCTGATCGTGGATGAGCCGACGGCGGGCCTTGATCCGGAAGAGCGGGTGCGCTTCCGCAATCTCTTGTCGGAGCTTTCCGGCGAGCGCATCGTGATTCTCTCGACGCACATCGTGTCGGACGTGGAAGCCGCTGCGACGAGCATTGCGATCCTCGCGCATGGGCAGCTTTTGGCGCACGACGCGCCGGAGGCGCTGCTCGCGTCCGTTACCGGACGAGTGTGGGAAGTTGTGATGCCGAGCGCGGAATTGCCGGCGCTTCGGCAGAATCACCTGGTCAGCAGCACGGCGCACCGCAGCGACGGCGTTCACGCCAGGGTGGTAGCGGACGTTGCGCCCGCTCGAGACGCGCGTCCTCTGGAGCCTTCGCTGGAAGACGCTTATCTCGCGGCCCTTGCCACACAGCGCAGCGCGGCTGCCGGAAACGCAGCGTGAATCAACTGCGCGCCATCTCCGCCATTGCTCGCGCGGATTTTCTGGAGCGCGTCCGGCGTTACAGCTTTCTGCTCACGCTGCTCTTCGCGGTGTTTCTCGGGTACGCCGCGGCAACCGGACGGATCGCCGTTCAACTGGGGGAGTATCGCGGGATTTATACCTCGGCATGGATCGGCGCGCTGATTGCGATCACCACCACGTGTTTTATCTCTCTGGTTGGTTTTTATATCGTGAAAAGCGCCATCGACCGCGATCGCCAGACCGGCGTCGGCCAGATTCTGGCGGCTACTCCGCTTTCGAAAGCCGCGTACACGCTGGGCAAATTCCTCAGCAACTTTGCGGTGCTTGCTTCGATGGTCGTGATTCTCGCCATTGCCGCCATCTTGATGCAGATATTCGCCGGCGAGGATCCGCATTTCGATGGCGTCGCGTTACTGGCCCCCTTCGTTCTTGTCGCGGTGCCGTCGATGGCCCTTACGGCAGCTCTCGCGGTCTTGTTCGAGACGCTTCCGGTTTTGCGCGGGGGCATCGGTAATGTCGCCTGGTTTTTCGTCTGGAGCATCCTGGGCATCGGCCTGCCGGAAATCTCGGGCAATCATCACGTCGATCCCATGGGCTTGATGGTCGTCGCGGACAGCATGATGGCCGGTGCGCGCGCGAACATCCCGGGTTATAAAGACTCATTCGCCTTCACGATTGCCGATTCACCGGTAAAGATCGTGCAATCCTTCCGCTGGCAGGGCGTGGCGTGGACGTGGGAAGAGATTCTGCTACGAATCCTCTGGGTCGGAGCGGCGCTTGCGTTGGTCCTGCTGGCTGCGTTGGTCTTCGATCGATTTGATTCTTCGCGGTCGCTGGCGCCTTCGTGGCGTCGTCCGAAGCAGGCGGCCGCTGCGCCCGACGCCATTGCAAATTCTTCGGCTGCTGAAACGCCGCGCCAAATTCCCGCGACTCGCGCTCCGGCGCATCTTACGCCACTGGCCGCTTCCGGCAGGACCCATGCATTGGGGAGACTGGTTGTCGCGGAGCTTCGCCTAGCTGTGAAAGGAATGCGCTGGTGGTGGTATGCCGTCGCGGCAGGACTGCTGGTAGCGCAATTCGCGGCGCCTCTGGACGCGTCGCGAGGACCCATCCTGGGCACCGCGTGGATGTGGCTGGTGCTGGTGTGGTCGGGCATGGGCGCGCGTGAATCGCGTTTTGGCACTCGCGCGCTTCTGTTTTCGTCGGCGCGGATTCTGCCGCGGCAATTACCGGCGTGCTGGCTTGCGGGGATGGCGATCGCCATGGTCGCGGGCGCCGGCGCCGGTTCACGACTACTTAACGCGCGCGGTTGGTATGGTTTGGTGCCTTGGCTCGCGGGGGTGGTGTTTCTTCCTACGCTGGCGTTGGCGCTGGGAGTCTGGAGCGGCAGCGGCAAGCCCTTCGAGGCGGTGCTCACGGCGCTCTGGTATGTTGGTCCGATGAATCACACACCGGGTATCGACTTTACCGGCAGGGCTAGCGGCGCGCACGCCAACCAGGACGCTTTGATCTATTTCGCGCTCAGTGGGGTGTTTCTTGGCGCCGCGTTTGTTGGACGCGCACGCCAGCTTCGTTCCGATTGACCCTGCGCGGTTCGCGCTCAATCACAACGCAGCCGTTATTTCGGTTCCAGCACCAGCGGCAGCCCGTTCTTCGGGTTCCCGACAATCACGATCTTCGCGTTGGAGCTAGTCGCCAGCTTCTCCGTTGCTTCGATGCCTTTCCATTCCAGCAATTGCGGGCTGATGCCCTGGGCGACGATCTTCTGAAAATCGGCGATACCTTGCGCTTCGATGCGCTTGCGTTCGGCCTCCTGTTTTTCCTTCTGCAGGATGAAGCTCATCCGCAGCGCGTCTTGCTCCGCCTGTTGTTTGGCTTCGATCGAGCCTTTTAGCATGGCTGGAAGCTGGACGTCGCGCAGAAGCACGTTTTCGACGACTACGCCGCGCGGCGCGAGTTGTGCCGTCAACTCGTCCTGGATCTGCTGCTGCACCAGTTCGCGCGCGTTGGTGTAGAGGGCGTTCGCTGAATGCGCCGAAGTGGAAGCGCGAATTGCGGCGCGCAACGTGGGCTCGACGATTTTCTCGGCGTAGTTGTCTCCGACGGTCTGAAAAACGTATGCTGCTTTGCTCTTGTCCAATCGGAACAGGAGCGACGTGTCGAGGGCGAGGATCAGACCCTCATTGGAGGGGACATTGGCACTCTCTTTCACCGATTGCGTCTGCACGGAAAGCTTTTGCACCGACTTCAAGGGGTTGATAAGGTGAATGCCTTCACCGAGCGTTTCCCCGGTCACCCGTCCGAACAGCGTGAGCACGCCCACGTTTCCCGTCGGAATCGAGGTGGTGCTCCACAACAGCAGAAGCACAACCAGGATTACCACACCCCACCGAAAGATCCTCGGCCCCGCCCCGCGAAAATTGGGCATCTCAGGAATCGACCCGCGCGAACTGTCCGCCATATCCGCCTCCGTCGCCACACCCTTACCCAGGTGCGTACCCACCGAAAATGAAGTGCGGCGTGCTTACTCCCATTTTCTACTACGTAGAGAACACGCAGCTATTTTCGACACCTGCCCGGGCGTATCTGCCAACTACTTTTTAGAACGGGAGGTCCGGCGGGGTCCAAGCGCAGGCCGGAGCCCCGGCAAGAATGAAGTTTTCCACACTCCGCAAGGTGACCCCTATATCTTGTGGCATTTCCTCTTGACACCACAGGTAGCCCGCGCCACAATTCGCGCCAACGTTGTGTTTTTTGGTCGGAAGGCGTTTGCTGGCCGGTTACCGACGGCACGCATCGCCACTGGGGGAATGAAGATATGCAGTATTTGCCCGGTTTCACCGTCCAATGCATCAATGCGCAATGCGATTTACGCGGCCACTGGCTGCGTGCCGACGTTACCGGCCCGATCATCGATGACGGCCGCTGTCCCTGCTGCGGTGACATGTTGCGCAACGTGCCGCCGCCTCTCGGCCCCCGCTTCCGCATGCGCCCGCGCCCGCTGACGGCGCGGCCGCCGCTCCGTCCCCGGCCCCGCTAACCGTCGGCACCTTTCCGAAGCCTGATTCTCGCGCAACTCGAACGTAAGCTAGCTGCTGATCAAACCTTTTCGAACCAGCTCTGCCTCGCTGAACCACAGGTCGGGAATATTGGCCGAGCCCAAGCGCAGAACATCTTCTAGCGCGCCGCGGACTTCTCCGATGCGTAAGTCGACGCCGAGTTCTTCGAGCAATTCGATGAGAGGTTGCGCACCTTCCGCCTCCATGGGATGGGGGTGCGATTCGGAACGGTCCAAACGATGATACGTCACCACATACATTGTGGCGGGTCCCGCGCCGTGACGGACAATGTGCAAAAAGCCCCGTGCTTTGGGCCTTTTCTGGACGAGCCCGGCATCCGTGGCCGGGCTGGCTGGGGGCGCGCTCATTTCGTCGTGGGTCTCCTCGACGGTGAGCGCGTGTCAGCTGCAGCCCGAGGTGCTACCGCAGTTTTCGCATTTATAGCACGCGCCGTTCGGCACCATCAGCATGCCGCATTCCGAGCAGGCTGGAGCGCCTTCGTGGGCATCGCGTTGTTTGGTGGACGCTGCCGTGGCGTTGCCGGCGGAGATGGCCGCGAGCATCGACTCCACCATCGCGGAGTTCGCCGATGTGGGAGCAGCCGCGGCGGCGATCTGTTCGCCGGTCAGTTTCAAATATTCGGAGGAGATGAAGCGTCCGCCGAGCCAGCGTGCTATGTAATCCAGCACGGAAGAGACGAAGCGGATGTTGGGGTTCGCGCTGATGCCCGAGGGTTCGAAGCGCGTGTTCACTAGCTTGTCGACGAATACCTTCAGGGGCACGCCGTACTGCAATCCGAGTGAGATCGTGAGCGCCAAGCCGTCCATTACGCCCGACAGAGTCGAGCCTTCCTTGGACATCTTGATGAAGATTTCGCCGGGGCGTCCGTCTTCGTACATGCCCACGGTCAGGTAGCCTTCGTGTCCACCCACGCTGAACTTGTGCGTGACCGAAGCCCGCTCGGTGGGCATTTTTTCCCGCTGCCGACGGCCAAACAGTTCCTGTTGAACCGGAACCGCTGCGCCCGGCGCGACGGTCACTTCGACTTTCTTTTCGTCCTTCTTCTGGCCTGCGGCCGAGAGCGGCTGCGAGCGCTTGGAATTGTCGCGGTAAATGGCCACAGCCTTGAGTCCCAGTTTCCAGGACTCGATGTACGCGTCCATGATGTCTTCGATGGTCGATTCCTCAGGCATATTGATCGTTTTTGAGATCGCGCCCGAGAGGAACGGCTGCGCCGCCGCCATCATTTTTACGTGCCCGGTCCAGGTGATCGAGCGTCCGCCACCCATCGGAGCCAGCGAGCAATCGAATATGGCCAGGTGCTCCGGCTTCAGATAGGGAGCGCCTTCGATCTTTCCATGCTTATCGATGTAGGAAACGATTTCGCTCGTTTGCTCCGGCGTGCAACCCAGCTTCATCAATGCTTGCGGCACGGTGTTGTTCACAATCTTGATCAAGCCGCCGCCGACAAGCTTCTTGTGCTTCACGAGCGCGAGGTCGGGCTCGATGCCGGTGGTGTCGCAATCCATCATGAAGCCGATGGTTCCGGTGGGAGCGAGCACAGTGACCTGGGCATTCTTGAAGCCGAATTGCTCGCCGAGGTTCAGCGCGGCATCCCAGGACTCCTGCGCCGCCATGTAGAGTTCTGGTTGCACGCGCTCCGGGCGGATGCCGCGCATGGCATCGCGGTGCATGCGGATCACATCGATCATGGGATCGCGGTTGACTTCGTAGCCCTCGAACGGGCCCATGCGCTCGGCAATGCGTGAAGATTGCGCGTACGCTTCGCCGCACATCAGCGCGGTGACGGTGCCGGCCACGTCGCGGCCTTCGTCGGAGTCATAGGGCAGGGCCATGGACATGAGCAGCGCGCCAAGATTGGCATAGCCCAGGCCCAACGGCCGGAAAGCATGCGAATTTTCGGCGATTTTCGGCGTTGGATAGCTGGCGTTGTCGACCAGGATCTCCTGCGCAGTGATGGTTACATCCACGGCGTGCTTGAATGCCTGCACGTCAAACTGGCCGTTGGGCTCGAGAAACTTCATCAAGTTGAGCGACGCCAGGTTGCAGGCCGTGTCGTCTAGGAACATGTACTCGGAGCAGGGATTCGACGCATTGATGCGCGCGGTGTTCTTGGAAGTGTGCCACCGGTTGATGGTGGTGTCGTACTGCATGCCGGGGTCGCCGCAGCGCCAGGTGGAATCGGCGATCTTGAACAGCAGGTCGCGGGCACGAAGCTTTTCGTTGGGCTGGCCATCGGTGATGTTGCGGGTCCACCAATCGCGGTCTTCTTCGGCGGCGCTCATGAATTCGTCGGTGACGCGGACGGAATGGTTGGCGTTCTGGAAGAAGATGGAGCTGTAGGCGTCGCCGTCGATCGCTGCATCGTAGCCCTGCTCGATCAGGATGTGCGCCTTGCGCTCTTCCTTCATCTTGCATTCGATAAATTCGACGATGTCCGGATGATCGATGTTTAGAATCACCATCTTGGCGGCGCGCCGCGTCTTGCCGCCGCTCTTGATGACGCCGGCGAAGGCGTCGAAGCCCTTCATAAAGCTAACCGGGCCGGAGGCAATGCCGCCGCCCGAGAGTGTTTCCTTGCTGCCACGAAGAGTCGAAAAATTGGTGCCGGTGCCCGATCCCCACTTGAAAAGCATGCCTTCGGTGCGCGTCAGGCCCATGATGGATTCCATGCTGTCGGACACGGAATTGATGAAGCACGCCGAGCATTGCGGCTTGGATTGCACGCCGACGTTGAACCAGACTGGCGAGTTAAAGCTCATCTTTTGTTCGACAAGCAGGTGAGTCAGCTCGTCGCGAAACGCATCGCGGGATTCGGCGTCGGCAAAATAGCCACCTTCTTCGCCCCAGCGCACGATCGTGGTGGCCACGCGATTGATCAATTGCCGCACCGAGTTTTCGCGCTCGCGCGAGCCGGGCTTCCCGTGGAAGTACTTGCTGGTGACGATGTTAGTGGCGGTCTGCGACCAGTTCTTGGGGACTTCAACGCCTTCCTGACGGAAGATGGTCACACCTTTTTCGTTGCCGATCAACGCGGTGCGCTTCTCCCATTCGACGGCGTCAAATGGCGAGGTCCTTCCATCCGTAAAATATCGATTGAACACCAGCCCAGTGTTCTCACCCGATGACTTCTCGGAGTTCACTCCCGTTTGTAGCGATTTGCCGTGCAATGCCGTTCTCACCGTAGCCATCCATTCCTCCGGACTTCAGGGCGCCCCCGAAGGTGGAGGTCACCCTTTATTATACTCCTCCGCTTTTCCGCAGGAGGCGCTGCCCGCAGTCGCAATGGCGGCGGCAACTTGATTCGCGGGGATCGTAGGGTTACAAAGCAAAAAATTCGACCGCGCCCGGCGGTCGAAAGTGGTCGAAAAACCGATGCAAAACGCAACGCCCTGCCCCGGGCTGGTGTTGCTGTTACCACGCAGCCTTCACAGCAGCGCTTCTAACGCTTTGCATGCGGGCGCGAAGCTGGATCCTCGCGCTCGATTTTTTTGCTTAGAACCCGGCTGGTGTCGTGGCCCGTGCGGACTCGCGTTAACATCCTCGACCCGGTCCGCCTGGCGCTTCCACGTTCCCCCGAATCTGGAATCGCAGTATCGTCGGCTGCGAAAATCCTGTCAAGAGAAAAACGCAAAATGTGGTGAGGATTTCTAAAAATGCTCTATCTGTAGTGGTGTCATTTCGCGCACAACACTATTTTTTGATTCCCACTTTGGTACCTAAACGCAAAGAAGTTCGGCAGCGTGCACTTGCGAAGGCGCGTAGACTGGTAATGATTTTGTAAACGCCTAATTTTTCTTGCGAATGGAATGATTTGGTCTTCTCGGCCGTGAAGTTTTCATCCTATCCGCGGGGAGCCACAATTCTCGCGCTCCTCTTAGCAGGCCTTGCTCCACACAATTGTGCGGCACAGGAAACCGCCACGCCCGCCGCGGACCCTCGATCCGTACTCACATTCGGCGAAAAACTGAAGGTCCGAGGTATTCCCAATGCAGGCAAGGTCACCGACACGCTCTTCCGGGGCGCACAGCCCCGCACGCTGGGATATCAGCAATTGAAAGATCTGGGCGTCGCCATCGTGGTGGATCTTCGTAATACTGGGCCCAAGTCTCCTGAGCGCAGCACCGTGGAGGCTCTGGGAATGCGTTACGTGAGTATTTCCACGAGCGCCTTTTTTGGCCCCAGCGACAGCGAGGTGGCCACGTTCCTGAAACTGATTCGCGACAATCCAAAGCAAAAAATATTCGTCCACTGTTATTTCGGCGACGATCGCACCGGCGTCATGATCGCATCCTATCGCATGGCCGAGCAGCATTGGACGGCTGACCAGGCCTATAACGAGATGCGCTTCTTTCACTTCCACACGTATCTGGTTCTGATGGGGCACTACGTCAGAGAATTCCCCGCCAACTTCGCTGTCAGCCCTGCATTCAGCGGCATTCGCGCTCCCGATCCATCAAGATAGCGGCCTTACTTCTTGTTAGCTGTTTACAATCAAGTACTTTAGTACCGTTGCTGCCCGCAGGCCATTTCGCTACCTTGGATAACACCCGGTTCAGATCGGGAGAAGGTTGTTGTCCGTGCAAGTTGGCCGCTATCAAATTCTGGACACCATCGGTATAGGCGCGAACAGCCGCGTTGTGCGCGCGTTCGATCCGATGATCGCCCGCACTGTGGCGATAAAGCTGTTTCCGACAGCGCTTGCCGCCGGCGAGGGACGTGAGCGTTTCCTCAAGGAAGCGCGCGTCGTGGGCCAAATATCGCACTCCTCGATTGTGGCGCTGCACGACATGGGCATTGATGAGACGTCTTCGACTCCCTATCTGGTAATGGAGTATGTGGAAGGCCAGCCGCTCGAACGAATGCTGGATAAGGGCAGCATCGCATTTCCGCGAGCCTGCGCATGGGTTGCCGAAGTCGCCCTGGCTTTAGGCGTTGCGCATCGCAAAGGAATCATTCACGGGGACGTAAAGCCCGCCAACATTCTGATCGGTGACGACGGCCGTATCAAGCTCACCGACTTCGGTATGGCGCGCCTCGCCAGCCGCGACGCGAAGGACACGCCCCTTCTGGGAACGCCGGCCTACTGGTGTCCGGAGCAAATTCTGGGCAAGCCACAGGACGCGCGTTCCGACATTTTCTCGCTCGGCGTGGTGCTCTACGAAATGATCACCGGAAACCGGCCGTTCGATGCCGATTCGCTGCAAGGTGTGTGCGCCCGCATCATGTCTTCCACACCGTTGCCACCATCGCAGACGAATCCGTCGTTGCCGGCGGGCCTCAACGCACTGGTGCTAAGCTGCCTCGAGAAGGACCCATTGCTGCGCCGCGCGGCAGCCCAGGACCTCGCTGACGAACTTTTTCCTTTCGCGCGCCATAAGGTCCCGACAGAGGTAGCGGCGCCCAAATCGTCATCATTTCGCCACCGTGCGACGCGCCTTTTGCGCTCGGCATAAGCTGGGTCGCGCGAAGCAGGGTCGGATTTGGCCAAAGATATGGGGGGCTACAGGAATTTCCGTAGTACCCGTGATTGGACACACCTGTACTATCGGGCCATTTGTTTTGACTGCCGCAAATCAGAAGATGATCGAGCCGCGATGGTGCGGGTATTACTGTACCGATAATGCCCAAGAACCGCTACGAAGTTATTGGAAATCTAGGCTGTGGCGCCACCAGCCGTGTCGATAAAGCTCGCGACACGATCCTGGGGCGCACGGTGGCGCTGAAGACCCTGGTCCACGCGTTTGGCGCGCCCACCGAACAAAAGCAGTTCTTGCGCGAAGCGCAAATTGTCAGCCAGCTGTCGCATCCGTCGATCATCAACCTCTACGACGTCGGCATCGAAGAAGGGAACGTCGCTTATCTGGTGATGGAGTATGTAACCGGGAAAACGCTGCAGCAGGTCCTCTCGGAAGCGCCGATACCTTTCCCACGCGCCTGCGCTTGGGCTGCCGATCTGGCTGGAGCGCTGACCCGTGCTCATCGCGCCGGGATTATCCACGGCGACGTCAAGCCTGCAAATATTCTGGTCACCGAGGACGGCAACGTAAAACTTGGTGACTTCGGAATCGCTCGATTCGCCACGCAAGTGTCCGGCTCGGGCCGCCTGATGGGCACCCCGGCCTATTTGTCGCCAGAACAGATTCATGGCGAGCCACAAAACACGAGATCGGACTTATTTTCGTTGGGCATTGTGCTGTATCAGATGGTCACCGGCGTCCCGCCGTTCGAGGGAAGCTCGGTGAGCGCAGTTTGCGCTCAGATTCTATCCGCCGATCCGATTCCTCCGACGCAGCGCAATCCCGCGCTTCTCCCAGGCATCGATCACATCATTATGCGCTGCCTGGCGAAGAGTCCCGCTGACCGGTATCCCTCGGCCGAAGCTTTTGCCGCTTCTCTGTATCCCTTTGCGCGACTGGCTCCGGGGGCAGAACTGCAGCCGAACCCACCGGTGCGCCGGACGGGATCGTGGTTATCGCGGCCGATGCGGTCCAGCGATTCTTGGCTTGTGGCCGCTCTCGCATTGGTGGCTGTCTGCGTCGTCCCGGTTTCGCACGCCGTGGCAGATCGCTGTCGATTGCCGGAAGCTCCGGTGGTGGCGAAAAATGCGCCTGCACAACCAGAGGATTTGTTTGGCTATTCCCAAACGACAACCGTCCCGGATGTCCAGGCAGACGTTTCCGCGGAGTTGCCGAGCGTTGTGCAGAAATCGCGCATTCGTCGCCCCGAGGCTGGCGTTCTCCGGAGCGCGGCCATCCACGCGATAATTCCCGCGGCCAAGAATGCGAATGCAAGTAGCGCTCCCGCAGCGCCGGAACTTTCTCCGCTCACTCTCGCGAGTCCCGTCTCCCGGGCGGATCATGCCACTTTGAAAATCGAAATCGATTCCACGGTAGCCGATGGGGCCTTGGGAATCTTCGCCGATCAAACGCTGCTGTTTACGACCGAACTGCATGCGACCACTGCCGGCACACCCGTTCGCCTGGAGCGTGCCCTACCCTCGGGACCCCATCAGCTGCGCGTGGCTCTGTATCGAGCCGACAAGAGTTTGCAGGTCGCAAAAGAAGGCCTGGGAGACATTCGCACCGATGGCCAGAACACCCTGCACATTCATGTGACCAAGCGGGCCAAGATGCTGGTGCGTCGCGAAACGTCGTTGGATGTATTGTGGCCAAGCGCGATAACGCCTACAGGCGCAACGCCGAGCGCGGTATCCGCTAAACTTTCCGCATCCACGAAATAATTTAAGTTTGGGGAGACTCGCGAACACTTCCGCGCGAGATGGCCGGGGCTCTATTCGTAGCGCAACGCTTCGACGGGATCGAGTTTGGCCGCCTTCATGGCTGGCCAGACGCCGAAGATCAGGCCGATACCGACGCTGACAATAACTCCTGCCGCAGCGGCCCAGAGCGGAACGCTGCCCTTCCATTCGAGCGTCAACCGAATCAGCAAGACCAGGCCATTCACCAGAATCAGCGCGATCAAACCTCCGGCGCCGGTGAGCGTCATGGCCTCCAGCAGAAATTGCCAGGTGATGTCGCTGCGCTTTGCTCCGATGGCCTTGCGTATGCCAATTTCGCGGGTCCGTTCGGTTACGCTGACCAGCATGATGTTCATCACGCCGACGCCGCCGATCAACAGACCGATGGAACTCAGTACAACGGTTGCGATCGCCACCATGCCTACGATGTTGTGAAACTCTTGCACCTGCATCTCGGCGGTCTCGATCGAGAAATTATTTTTAGCGTTGTACGGCACGTTCCGCCGCCGCCGAAGTACGTCCGTAGCCTGGTCGACCGCCGCATCCAGCATGTTTGGATATGCCTGAAGACGAATGTTGTTTTCGTATGCGCCTGGGTAGATTTTGCGGAAGGTGTTGTAAGGAATAAGGACGCGGCGGTCCTCGTCGTCCATGCCGAATCCCCCTTTGGGTTTTTCCACTACGCCGACTACCTGGAAGTCCTCGCCATCAATCATCACGTCCTTGCCAATTGGCGAGACACCCGGAAACAGCACGGGTCCAACGTTTTCCCCCAGCATGACCACTTTCCCGCGGTGCAGATCGTCGCCCTCGCTTAGAAAACGCCCGGAAAGCGTGGCGGCATTCGCGTAGACTTCACCGAAATTCGGCTGCACGCCTCGAAAGTCGATCGCGGTGACTTCACCGGCCTTGGTGCGAATGACGTGCGGCTTCTCCCACCAGTTGATATAGACGGTTACGTTTTTCACGGCAGGGCAGCCCGCCTTCAGCGCTTCGGCGTCCTCCAGCGTCAAGGGCTTGCGGAGGCGCTCCTCGAGCGGACGAGTATTGTTGTGCGGGCCCTGGTCCCAGCGCGAGATGAAGGCGGTGTCCGCGCCGTACTGCTTGATGTTCTCCTGGATTACCTGGTCGAAGCCGGTAATCAACGCCGCGACGAGCATGATCACGCTGACGCCGAGCACAACTCCAAAGACGGTCAGCGCGCTCCGCAGCTTGTGCGCGCGGAGCGTATCCATCGCCTGCTTCAGATTTTCGCCGTGAGCCTGGGCCATGAGTTCCTCAGTCCGACCGCAATGCTTCAATGGGATCAAGCTTGGCCGCCCGCATCGCGGGATAGATACCGAAGAAAAGTCCCACGCCCGTGGAAACGCTAAGCGACAAAATCACTGCGCTAAGGGGCGTTTTCATCGGAATGGAAGTGGCTGCGCGCCCCAGAGCAACGACGGCATAGGCAAGCAGAACGCCAATGATCCCGCCGATGGCAGCGAGTACCGCTGACTCCGTCATGAACTGGAGGATGATATGATTTCTGCGCGCGCCCAGCGATCGACGCAGGCCGATTTCACGCGTGCGCTCGGTCACGCTTGCCAGCATGATGTTCATGATCACGATGCCGCCGACCACGAGAAACACGGCGGTCAATGCCACGGCAACTCCAAACAAATTCCCGGTGAGCTGTTTCCACAGCGCCATGATGGAGTCCGAGCCGAGAATGGCGAAGTTATCTTTGGCGTTGTAATCCAGGTGCCGAACCGCACGCATCAGCATCCGAGCCTCGTCCTGCGATGCGCTCATCATTTCCGTGTTCTGTGCTTGCACGAATATTGCCAGCCAGTCTTGCTGCGTGTGCCATTCCTTGTAGTAGGTCACCAACGGAATGAGCATGTAGTTGTCTTGTGACTGCCCGAAAGCGCTACCGATGGATTGCGCCACGCCCACAACTTGGTACGTGTGCGTGCCGGCGCGGATTGTTTTTCCGACCGGATCCACATTCGGGAAAAACTTCTTCGCGACGTCGGTGCCGATAAAACAGATCGGTGAATGGTGCAGGTCGTCCGCTTCGGTGAGGTAGCGGCCGGAGGCGAGGCCGATGTTGCGGAGCTCGGCATAGTCGGCCGTGGCGCCTTGCACTCGGGTGTTTTCCAGCAAAGTGTTCCCGGCGCGGATATCGATGGTCACCCAGCCGGCGGCAGCCACCCGGCTGGCCAGCTTCATGTTGTCGCGGACCCACTCAAATTCTTCCAGCGTCAATAGCGGGCGCTTTTGCGCCTTCACCCATTCATCTTCGCTGGTGATGATCCCAAAACGGTCCACCACGTAAACATTGGCTCCAAGGTTAGCAACGCGGTCGGCGACGTAGAAGTTCAGCCCGGCGACCACGCTCATGACCGTCACCAGGGTAAGTACCGCCAGAATGACGCCCAATAGCGTGAGGAAGCTCCTCAATTTGTGGGCACGCAGAGCGTCCAACGCCAGCCGGAAGGTCTCGAAGAACGTGACCAGGTTGCCGCGAATACCGCTGAGCGCAAGGCGTCTCCGTCCCTCTGCGCCTGTATCCAGGGGAGCGATTCTCGTCAAACCTTCCAATGGAGCGACACCCAAACCCAGCCTCCGCGAATCGCGTGGTCACCACTTAATACGAGCAATCACACCAATTCGTTTCGTGAATTCCCGGTTTCTAATAGCTTAGACGCGCGCGCACGCTTTTGTTTTGCCCTAGGGATAGCCTTCGCGCTCGGTTCGCTGGAGCGGCGCGAGCTAGTCCCTCGCCTGGTAGTGCGATCATTTCTTGGGCCAGTTTCACTTCCCAACGGTGTTCACGCATGCCTTGAGAGTGTGCTGTCCTTGAGTTCCAGGCTGGAACGTACCGCGTCAGAATTCGGGACCCCCTCCCCTGGTTTTTGTAAGTGTTGAATCTAAATGGACTTAAAGTCGTTTGTTTTGCGCACATTGGCAAGTGTTGATTATAGGGGATTTATTGAGGTTATGTACCGCACTTTGTCTGGGAACAACAATAGCGAAGAGACAAGCCATCGATCGGAGAAATAGGTTTGAGCGCGAGGAAAATGCTTAACACAGAGTTCCCTGAGGCCGGAGCACAGAGGGCACCGAGAACGGCGACCGGATGGGGTAAGAGTCTATAGCGTTTGGACACGCTCGGTTTCTGTCCATCTCGCAGGGTGCAACAATCGACGCGGACACCGAATCTAACTCCAATACTGGTGACGGAGATTCCCTCGTTCGAGTCTACTATGCGGGCATCCATGCTGTTCCTTTCTGCGGTTTTCCTCTTGCTTTCGACGGTTCGTCCTGCCACGACCGCCGCCCAGACGCCCGGCGCCTCTTCATCCGCCTTGCAGAGCGAGGACGAGAAGAGGGCAATGCTCGAGCACGTCGTTGCCAATCAGAGAAAGAATGACGAAGCGGAGACGGTTTACGAACGCATTGAGCGCAAAGAGATCCGGAAGGGTCCAGTGGGAACCCCGCCGGAAATCCGGATCTCGCGCACCGTGCCGGCAGGAACCGGCGTCGATCACATCCCGGTGGGCCCGGACGGCAAGCCCACCGATGCCAACCTGTATCGCGCCGAACTCGAGAAACTTGAGCGCTCGCTCGCCTGGGCTGCCGAGGACGGCCACGCGCAACGCGAAGCCTATGACAAAACTGCAAAGAAACAGAAAGATCGCGGGGAGTTGATCGACGCCACGCGTTCCGCGTTCCTCTACACCTTTGTTGACCGCGAGCCTCGCGGCGACCGCATGCTCTCGAAATACCGCATGGAGCCCAATCCCGCCTACAAACCCACATCCCGCGCCACCGCAATCTTTGCCAAGGTGCGCGGGTATGCGTGGATTGACGACGCCGCAAGCCAGCTGGCGCGCGTAGAAGTTGAAGTGACCGACGACATCTCCATCGGCGGCTTTCTCGCGAGAGTCTACAAAGGAAGCCACTTCATGCAGGAGCGCTACGAAATGGCCCCCGGTCTGTGGCTGCCTTCCTATTCTCAATACGACTTCGACGGCCGCAGGCTGTTCGTCAGCTTCTCCATCCACGAGCGGACCTTTTATACGCAATACCACCGCATCGGTCCGCCCAAAGAAGCCTTGGCTACGATCCGTGCCGAATTGGGCAAACCGAACGCTGTCAACGGCGACCCTTGAACTTTGTTCTCTTATACTGATTGAGGTAACGGAAGAATCAGTACACCGCGCTGTACGTCTGTGGAGTCTCCATGATCCGTGCGCTCGCCATCGCTGCAGCTCTCCTTGCATGCTCGGGCGTGGCTCGCGCGGCGAATCGCGCGCAAGATCCTGCCGCGGCGTCATCTGAGACACAATCCTCCGTGCCGTCTCCTCCGGCAACGCAGGCGGCAAAGACACCAAAGCCGAAACCCAAAAAGGTCTGGACGAACGAGGAACTCGGAGAGGTCGGAGGGACGATTTCGGTCGTCGGTGACCCGCGAGGTTCAGCCACGAATCAGGCCGCGCAATCGCGTCAGGCGAAACCTGCTTCGGCCAAAGCGCCCAACGGAGTCGTCGATCCCAAGACCCTGGCGGCGGTCCGCCAGCAGCTCCAAAAATTGCAATCGGATCTGGCCGTGGTAGAGAAGCAACTCGCACAGCTCCAGGGATTTAGCAAGGGTGATTCCAAGGACGCGGGCGGCTTGCAGTCCAATACATGGCAATACAACTCCTCGTCGGTGGAAGAGCAGATACGCCATCTTCAAGAGAAGAAAGCGAACTTCCAGACAGCCATCGACAATCTGCTCGATGCCGCCCGCGCGAGTGGCATCGAGCCGGGTCAACTTCGCTGAGCCTATCCAGCACGGTACCGTAGCTTCTGCGTCACCCTCCTATCTGTTTCGAATCGCAGAAATTTCTGCTCGTGGAAGCCTCGGAATCTCCATGCAATACTCGAAGGCTCCCGGGGATGCCCATGCGATTCTTGTTCGCCAAAAAAATGAAGGAATGCCCGCAATGCGACAGCTCTCGCGTGCGGCGCTCGTATCGAAGGGGATTTCTCGAACGGTTCCTCTATCGCATCCTGTTTGTATGGCCGTACCGCTGCGACGCTTGCGATGTGAGGTTCCTGGGCTTCCGTCGCCAATATGCGCCTGCCCGTCTGACCGCATCCCAAGGCCGCTAACAAACCTTCCCGTCTCCCAGCCGCTTGCCTCGCGCACCGTCGATCCGAGTTCATGCTTCGGCGGATCACGCGAAGGAACCTGGAAGGATCCCCCGAATCCAGTGCCTTTCGCGTCATCGGTGGCGCATAAAAGCCGCACGCGGGGTGGCGACTCCCGGAAAATGGAGGGAGGAGGCGGAATTCCTCTTGCGTCGCTTCATTGTGTCTAGCGTATTGGTGGGAGGGCTAGTCTGCGGCTGCCAAGCGTCGCGCGATGTCTCATCCACCCCGCAGATTCGGACAGATGCGGTGCTGATTACCAAGCTGCCGGTCGCTTATGCGAGCCACACGTTCGACCGAGCCGCGCCACCGCCGAATATGCCGCCCTTGAGGACGGGGGAAACCGCGGTATGCGATGCCGATTTCCTGGCCAGATCCAGCGTCCGCGGCCAGCCTCGAAGGACAGACGCGTCACACGCGATCCTCACCATCACGCAGGTTATGGTTACGCTTCAACTCCAGATCAATGTCTGGCTGCCGACTGAGGCAACCCAGATTGTGGTCGATCATGAGGAAGGACATCGACAAATCGCGGAATCGTACTACCAGACGGCGGACAAACTCGCTGAGCGAATCGCCGCGACCTATATAGGGAAACGAGTCGAGATCACCGGAATGGATCTGGATGCCGAGTCCAGCAACATGCTGCTACAGGTGGCTACCGAGATCACCAATGCATACACCAAAGGAATAAACTCCAACGCTACGCAACTGCTGTTCGACGAGATCACGGACCACGCACGGAATGGAGTTATCGCAAAGGATGCCGTGGATCATGCCCTGAAGAACGCCGCGGTAGAGGCGGTTCAGTTCATTCAAAATCCGGGAAATTGAAGGCTGGCCTCATAAGACAACGTCCATCGAGGCAATCCGCGCTGCCACGACCAACCGGAAACTGGCTCGCTACTGCTTGCCTGCCGAAATAGACAAGCGCTCCCCGCAGGCAGTAACATTTCCTGAGCCCGAATGGCACGGGCACGCATGGGCTGCGGCACTCATACCTTCGCTATCCGGACGCCGCTTCTTGGGGCATTCCTTGCTCTTTGCCTCTGGCCTCTACTCGCCTCATCCCAAGCTGAGCAAGCATCCGCGGTTGACCTTTCAGGAAGGCCTGTGGACCCGCTCAAAGCAGCGCCCGGCAAGGTAGTGGTGCTTATCTTCGTGCGGACGGATTGCCCGATTTCGAATCGCTACGCGCCGACGATACTGCGTCTCAGCACACTGCACGCAGAGAAAGCTGCGTTCTGGCTGGTCTACCCTGACAGAGCGGAATCGCCGGAGGCTATCCGTAAGCACGAACGCGAATTCGGCTACCAACTTCCGGCTCTTCGCGATGTGCATCGGTCTCTGGTGAAGGAAAGCCGCGCTCAAATTACACCGGAAGCAGCCGTTTTCGATGCGAATCGCCGGCTCGTGTACCACGGTCGCATCGACAATCTCTACGAGGATTTCGGCCGGGCCCGCACGGTGGCCACCACTCACGAACTCGACGACGCGATACGTGCGGCCATCGACGGGAAAACCCTGCCCACCGATACCGCGCGCGCCGTCGGCTGTTACATCTCGGACCTCGAATGACGCGTAACTCACAGGGAATCGTTGTATCCCTGATATGCTCCGCGTTGATCTGCGTTACGGCCGTGGCAGACTACGCGAAGGCGGTACGGCACGCGGGCGCGCCTTCATCCAATGGACCAGATAGCGACGCGTCGCAACAAGTCACTTTCACTCGCGATATCGCTCCGATCATTTTTCGTTCCTGCGCTCCCTGCCACCGCCCCGGCGAGGCCGCGCCCTTCTCTCTCCTCAGCTACACGGACGCGAAAACCCACGCACGTCAAATCGCCGCGGTCACTGAACGACGCATCATGCCGCCATGGCTGCCTGCGCCCGACGATCCGAAATTTGCCGACGACCTTCGGCTCTCCTCCGAACAAATCGCCCTGATCCAAGCCTGGGCCGAGCAAGGCGCCCCCCATGGCGATCCATCCGCCATACCTCCCAAGCCGCAATTTGTGGAAGGCTGGCAACTCGGCAAGCCGGATGTCATCGTGAAGGCTACCCAGCCTTTCGCGCTTCCTCCCGGCGGCTCCGACACCTACTGGAATTTCGTCTTTCGCTCTCCCGTCGCTCAGACTCGCTGGCTCAAGGCCATCGAGATCCGCCCCGGTGATAAACGCCTGGTGCATCACGCCAATGTTCTCGTCGACCGGGGCCAAACCGCGCGCCTTCTGGAAAAACAAGCGGGTTCCGGCTTCGGCGGCATGGAGCTGACCATCGAATCCGAAGTCTTCGATCCAGACAGTCACTTCCTGTTCTGGAAGCCGGGCTCTGCCCCTTATGTTGAGCCCGACGGCATGGCCATTCGCCTCGACAAAGACAACGATCTCGTCCTCAACACGCACCTTCAACCGTCGGGTAAGTCCGAAACCCTTCAACCGACTCTAGGCCTTTATTTCACCGACAAGCCTGCTACCCTCCATCCGATTCTCCTTCAGATGGAAAACGATCACCTGCTCGATATCCCTCCGGGAGACAAACATTTTTTGGTCAGCGACGATTTCACTCTGCCGGTCGATGTGGACCTGCTCGCCATTTATCCACACGCCCACTATCTCGGGAAGGATTTGCAAGCCTTGGCCACGTTCCCCGACGGCACGACCAGGTCGCTGATTCACATTGCACGATGGGATTTGAATTGGCAGGCAGTCTACCGCTATGTCGAGCCGATGCTCTTGCCGAAAGGCACGACCATCTCCATGCGCTTCACCTACGATAATTCAGCCGAAAATATCCGCAATCCGAATCATCCGCCGCAACGCGTTGTCGCCGGCAATCGGGCCAGCGACGAAATGGCTCACTTGTGGCTGCAGGTTTTGCCAAAAGATTCCGCTCAAACGGGAGTCGATCCGCGCGCCTTCATTCAGGAAGCGATGGCTCGCCACAATCTCCAGAAAAATCCCAACGACTTCGAAGCCCACTACAACCTCGCGGCGCTCTTGCAAATTCGAGGCGAATCCGCCGAGTCTGCAGCGCACTTTGCGGAAGCGGTCCGCCTTCGACCCGACGACGCCACCGCCAACAACGCCCTGGGCGCGACGCTACTCGCCGTCGGTCGCACCGCCGAATCCATTCCGTATCTATCCGCGGCACTCAGGGTGCGACCAGACTATTTCGACGCGCACTACAATCTGGGCAACGCACTCGCCTCGCAAGGTGACTTCACCGGCGCGCTTCTCCATTTCCGCGCCGCGGTTCGCTTGAATCCCGAGGACGCTAACGCCGAAGCGAACCTTGGCAGTGCCTTCGCCGAAACAGGGAATGTCAAAGAGGCCCGTATCCACTACGAACGAGCCCTGAAGCTCAATCCCAACAACGAACTCGCCCGCGAAAACCTCCAGCAGTTGGAGCAGGGCAAATCCGACAATCACCAGAACTAGTCAGCGTCCCACTACTGGGACAAAGTTACAAAATTGATATCAGCTTTAGCTGTCGATAGATTTCCCTAGACTCCAGAATTATTCCTAAGCCCTCGTTCGCAATCCTTGTCACCTGTTACTTCTCACAAGTTCGCTGACACACGGAAACATTTCTCAGTCTGGGTCGTACCTCTCTTGGCAATGAGCTTTTTTTCGCAAGGAGCCCTTAAAAAATCTGAGAAATGTTCCAGCGCAGCCTCACCACTCGGCTGGCTGCGACGTCCTTTCATTTAGCAGGGATTTTCGGGAGAGAGGGGTTAAACAGATCGCGCCGCTTCTGGTTTGGCCGCCGGAGCAGCACCGATCTCGAGTAGACACGCGCACCTTTGCGGGTGGGCGTTTCTCTTATTTAACCCCGCCTCATTCTAGAAGCCTCCCATTTCGAATTGCAAACCGTGAACGCGGGCCAGCCGTTCACCGAAGGAGATCTCGTCATGAGGCCCAGGACTAAATTGACCACGCACTTCGGGATGGGGCTAGCCCTCTGCAGTGTTCTCTTATCCTCTTCCGCTTCCATTGGATACGCGCAGGGTACGTCTTCCAACCGTCAGTCCGCCGGCGTTCGCTACGCGACTCGACCAGCAGGCCTCGATCAACTGGAAGTGATCCAGTCGCAGGCCGCTCCTTCTCCTCGTGTCACAACAGAGGCGGAAACGATTTCTGTCCGTGAATTACTCGTGCCTGGCGCCGCCATCAAGGAATTCCACCACTCGGAAAAGGCTGTCCGCTCCGGCAATTTCCAATCTGCCGCCGAACATCTGCGCAAGGCGATTCAGATCGCTCCTGATTTTGTTCAGGCTCACAATAACTTGGGGGCGAGCTACATCCAGTTGAATGAATACGAAAGCGCCGTGGCCGAGTTCCGCAAAGCCATCGATTTGGACCCAAAGCTTCAGGAGGCTCATCGCAATCTGGGCTTGGGCCTCTTCCTCTTGCGCCGCTATCCCGAGGCGGAAATTGCCGCCCGCCAAGCCGTGCAGCTGGATCCGCAACGCGGTCCCGCCCGGTACACGCTCGGTCGGATCCTTGCCGCCGAGGGCATCGGTTCTGTCGAAGCCGAACAGCTGTTGCGCCAATCCGTTTCCGAATTCGTCGACGCACGGCTGCCCCTGGCGCAAGTCCTGCTGAACAGAGGCGACACCGAGCAAGCCGCCAACGAACTGCGCACCTATATGAAGTCCCCCGGTGCCAACCAGGCCAAAATGCCGATCATAGAGTATTGGCTGTCGAGAATAACCCAAGCTAAGGGCACCACGCCCGGCCCGGGAAGCGAGCACGGGTCGTGATCGGTAACGATAACGGAAGACCGCGCGAATTCCTCCCGTCCGAAATCTCAAAAAATGGGTTCCACGTAGCGTCGGCCCAACCCTCTTGCTCCGCCGCCTGTAGCGATCAGTTTGAGGTACAACATTCGCTTTGACTAGTTCCGATAAACACTGTATTTACAGCCAGTTAGATGGTGCGATCGCGTACTGACCGTTGCTGATTGTGGAAATCTTCGACCCCCCTAGACATGCACGAAACGCCCGGCTAAACTTGCTTATCCAAATCAAAAGCAGAGGCAGGTTATGAAACATCTAGTTCCAATTCCGCGCGAATGGGCGGCGAACCTAAGACGTCAGAACGAAACCGGCATGGGCTACCATGTCGTTTCCGTGACCCTGAAGAGCGGCAAGCGTTTTGACCAGGTCGTCACCAGCGAAGGCTGCGTCATCCACGTTCGCGGTCACAAGCAAATCCCCTTTACTCCCGAGGATGTCGCTTCCGTGGACGTAAATCACAAAGGCTGGAATTTCCGCGAAGAAATCTAGATAGTCGTCATCCGGACATAGTGGCCTTAAGTTACTTTGCCGCCCAACTTCCGCCCCGGAGCTGGCGCTGTAGTGCTTTCCGGTCTTGAAACTCTGCATCTTTCACCATTTACAGTCCGCTCACACCTCGTTAATGAACCTGGGAGCACGCTACCTGCTGCCAGTGGCAGCCCAATGCAACTCCATTGACCAAAATTAACGAGGAGGACTCATGTCCAAGCAAGCGGCAGAACATCACCACAAAGCGGCCGAACATCATGAGCATGCGGCTCGGCACCATCGCGAAGCCGCAGCACATCACGAAGCTGACAACCATGAAACGGCGGCGCACCACGCGCACACCGCGCAAGGCCATCTACACCATGCCACGCATCACGCCGCGGAGGCCGCCAAGCTGCACGTCGAGCATCACGGGCACAAAGCGAAAGCAGCCGGCGCTTAGATTGGGGAAAACCGTTTCGCGCGAGCGCTGGGCAAGAAAGGTTGGGGGCAACCGATTTTAAGGCCGGCGCCGATTTGAGTGGAAAGCAGAAATGGGGGACAGCCAGGAACGAGGGAATCGGGCAGCGGTCAACTAGCCGAGCCGGGCCATTCGTTCCTGGCCTGGTCGCCTGCCCCGCATCCCGCTTACTTTCCTGCCGCGATCGTGGTCCACGGATACGCCTTCATGTCCCGCAGTTCGGGTTTCTCCCAAGCCAGCTCTGGATGTTCTCGCAAATGCTTCGCCGCGAGAAAATCCATTCCGCAGGCATGTCCCGCCGCCGCAACAAATTCCATCTTGGATGCCATCGACGCGTCGGTAGCCTTGTTCTGAGCGGCGCCTGCCGTGCCGTAAGCTGGCTGCCACGATCCCGCGCCCGACGCGCGTGACGAAAGCTCGAAGTGCCCGCACAACGTCCGTTCGCTGGGTTCCATTCTTCCGGTGACGCTGTCCACGTGGTCCGCCAGGAACTTCTCCGCCATCGGCACGTCGATCTTTCCCTTGTTGTCCGCCATCAGTTGTTCCCACCGCCGGTGTCGGGCGTTCGCGCTGTTGCCTTTGTCGGTCATCGCGAAGTCCGTCTCTTCCGCCGCCAATTTTGGATTGATCGGAAAATTGGAGCCTACGAAATATCCATCGGTCTTCCGCTCCAGCGTCACATTCTTCAATCCGAGCTCCAGGCTCGCGATTTCGTTCTTTTTAGTGTCGGCGATCAGCCAGTCGTTCGCGTATCCGCCGTTATTGCCTTCCTTGAAAATCCGTGCCACATCATCGATCGACGCCGAATACTGCAGAGCCTTTCGCGCGCGCACGAATTCCGGCACCCCATCGGCATCGAAACCGCGAAAGCCGGAAATCGTCGTCTCGGTAATCACCATGCCTGCTGCGTTCAGTCCGAAATCGTCGCCGCTGTGAATCAATCCGGGCAGTCCGTCCATCAGCAAGCGGTACCCGTGCGCCGGCGCGATGTCGAACGCGATCGTCCATCGCGAGCCATCCAGGTAGTTGGTCCAATTATTGTGCGCGATCACTACTCGCCCGTCTTTCGTATAGCTCCCGACGGCCACAAACGCGCTGCAGTGTTCCGGAGCGGTCACCGTGGGCAATGACGCGAGCTTGTGGGTTTTGTCGTATTCGCCGACGTAGTAACTCCACTCCTGCGATGCGTTCATGGTCACCACATCCCACACATCCAGCTTCACGCCCTGCGCGTTCAATCCGTCGGCGATTCCTTGCATCTCTTCGCGATATTCCTGTTCCACGTGCGGCCACAGTATGTGTTTCGACGCGTCCCGAAAGAAATTCCAGTCCTTGCCGTTGTCATGCGTCAGTTCCAGCGCAAGAACCTTCTGCACATCCTGAATCTCGGCGGCCAGCAGATAGCCGTGCTGGTAACCGATCTCTGCCGGCGTTCCTTCCAGGTGCACATAGGTCCACCCATTCACAGCGGGCCTTCGAACCGCGCTCTTCAGGCGCTCGTCAGCCTTCGGCGTTTTCGACGCCGCCACACTCGCCGCCAAAATCGCTGCGCAGATCAAAATCATTGCCGCCGCTCGCCGCATCATTCCCCCAGTGTAGCGGCGTGCCGGAGCAGTCTGTTCCGGCGCGCACACAACCGCGAAGAAATGAAGCTATCGCGGCCCTTTTCTTGTGTCAAATGAGCTAGGAAGCCTTCGACACGGCTTGGCGGACCGACAATTGCCCAGTATTTGGAGGGCTCGAAACGAACTGATAGAGCGTTTAGCGCAACAGTTCGTTATTCCAATACTGCACGTGCGCCGCAAGTGGAATGTTCGCCTGCGGATCAACCATATTTTGCACGTGCTGCGGAAGATCCGGCGGCATCGCGGGATCTTCATAGTAGTCCAGCGAGCCACTGATGATGTCCATCCGCGACCAGATGTTCACCCAGGTCAGCGTCTCGGGTCTGAACTCTGCATAGTTCACGATCAGCGGCTGCACCGAGTCCGTCATCTGTTCGCGAATCCAGTCCTCGTCGCTCTTCGCCTGCATGCGGAAGATGAATGCCGTCTTGTCTAGCGGCGAACCAAATGTGACCAGAGCGCGCGTGCGTCCCACTACATTCCGCTTCTGTCCATCGCTCGACACGTTGTCGAGATTGATCAGCGCATTCAACGTGTCATATGCCAGCACCGATCCGAGCGAATGCCCAACCAGTGTGACTTTCTCGTATTTGGGAGCCGTAGAACTGTCCTTACCGAATCCGTACACGATTTTTCCCACATCGAGCCCCACCTTCTGGATCGCTTTTCGGAGTTCATCAAATTTGCTGTCCTTATAAGGTGATATATAAGCGGCCACGTCGCCCACGTACTCCACTAGGAAATAGCGGAAGCCGTACGAAGCGCCCACCAGCACCGCAAGCAGCACCACGATGCCAATCGCGTGCCATCCACTTCCCACCGACGGCCTCATCGCTTCATGTCCCCACGCAAGCCATTTGCCCCACTTGAAAATATCTGCGCCCAGCGGCAGCGGAGCCGCAATGATGCGCCCGTACATCTGCACCAACACCACAGACACGTAGAGTCCCACACAAACTTGCCCAATCAGGATCACCACAATGGCCAGGAGCAATAATGGTCCCCAGCGCCCAATCGTCAGGTTTTTGGGACCGCCGAACATCCATCGCGTAAATTTGCCGCGGCTGTACTGGAAGCAAGTTCACGCCGCGCCGAAGAGAAATTTGAGCGTGTCCCAGTAGGTGACCTTGCCTTCGGTCAGCGGAGCCCAGTAAGCCTCATAGACGTGCACGCAATGCTTCACCTTCTCGGCGTCACGCCAATTCAGTTCCGCGCGCGCTAGAAACGCATCGTTTTCCTTCGACAGATGTACCTTGACGGGATCGACTTGCCCGCCTTCCTCCGTCGCTTCGGTCCGCAGCGCATTGGCCACGGCGCTATCGTTTCACACCGCACCTGTTGTCCCATGCCGTGGCACACGATCACCGCCACGCTCTCCTGACCCGCCTCGAGCTTCGCAGCCGGATTCCAGGTCGCTCCGTAATGTATAAGGTCAGTCCCCGTGACACCCAGCTGCGATCCACCCTCGCCTCGATGTAGCCGTTCTTTTCCATCATGAAACTTTCTCCTGCATCGTGCCTCGTGCGGTATCGATCTTAAGCACCTCGAGCTACTGTCTCGGCGCAATTTAACAGCACGGTTAAGTAACGCAGAAGTACCTCTTGGCGGCTAGGTTGTCAAGAAATCAATTTGCTGCGGCCATGTTTGGATTTTCTTCGACGTGCCACCCGCGCATCGACGCTTGAGGTCTGATTGCCGAGGCATTCGGCAGGCCGAATAGTTCGGATACAATTTCACCGGAAGACGGTCGCGCGAATAGCGCCGCGCCGCACTCGGCAAACAGCCCTTCGCTACCTGCTGACGCAAGGCTAGCTTGCCCTGGAGCCCGTTGGTGCCTCGAACTATCTAGGTGAGAGTTGCTCGACGGGCGGAAACGATTCCGGCGTAGTGAACGATCGCTCCGGCGGCTTCACGCCAGTTTGCAATGCCTGGTACATCACCGTTACCGCCCGGCCGGCGGTTGGCGGAATGACCACCGTCGCGGCGAGTGTCCCGGTGCGTACCCACGTCTGACCCGTCTTCGGCACGCCATCGCAACCTACATAAGGGAGTCGCAGCCAGCGGTCTCGCTCGGCAAGGTTCTCCATACCCGAGAATGCTTTCCGCGCCCCCATCGCCATTGCGTCATTTTGCGCGCCAATCGCGCTGATGACCATTTTCTGAGAGGTGTTCAATCGCAGCCAGGACTCCACGCTTTTCTGGGCGCTGTCCTCGGTCCATTGTCCCCTCAGTGTGATCACCGGGACGCTCGGGGGCAAAGTCATCTGCATGCCTGTAGTACGATCCTTAGCCGCAAAATTTTCTGACGGCCCTTGAATATGCAGCACCCCGCCGCCATTGCGCACCAAAGCCGCAAGCTGTAGTCCTTGAATGCGTCCCACTTCTTTTTGATCGGCTCCGATCGTAAAGATCGGCAATTTCGGAGCGGATCTGCGAATCTCCGGCAAATAATCCGCCTCGCGGTTCAACAACGCCCACGGAATGCCGGCCTGCACCGCCGCCCGCGCCACTTGCGGAAGACACGGCCCGCCGACCGGTTCGCAGATGATGGCATCCGGGCGCGTTACCGGGTCCGCTTGAATGATCTTCAGCAATTGCGTGCCCTGTGTGATGGCATCGTTGTCGGCGAAAATGATTTGTACGTCGCAGCCCAGACTCGCCCCCGCCTGCTGCGCAGACGCCGCCTGCTCCAGCTGGTAATCGTTTTCCCGAGTCATCAACGAAACGAGCAAACGCAGCTTTCTCATCTGCAAATCCCTCGGCAACGAAATTGTCGGCCTTTCGGCTCACGATACCGCTAGAACGCGTTCCATCCCATGAAACGTTTCACCCCGTGTGTCATGTTGCAAAACGTGGGTGTCATTACGCTACATAATGGCTGAGTATATGACCGCCTCCATTAGCCAAGCCCATTTCTATCTTCTGCCCAAGCGGTTCGACTTTTCTTTAGTAGACAGCCTACCCATAGTATGGTAGGGTGCCTACCCATGAGCGCCAAACAAAAGGCTCCGCGCCTCGAAATCATGCAGGGTACCCTCGACCTTATCATCCTCCGCACCCTCCGCTGGGGGCCCATGCACGGCCACGGAATCACGAAGTTCATCCAGCAATCTTCCGGCGACACGTTCAAGATCGAACACGGTTCCCTCTATCCGGCTCTGCAACGCCTCTTGCAGGAAGGTTGGATCGCCGCCGAATGGGGCACGTCCAGCAATAACCGGAGGGCGCGGTTTTATCGCTTGACCTTGACAGGCCGCAAACAACTTTCCACCGAGCATTCGAAATGGGAACGCTTCAGCGAAGCGATCGCGCGGATATTGCGTCCAATTCCTTCTGAGGACGCCTAGTAGCCGTTTGGATTGCACGGAGCATCGTCATGAGTCTGACGCGAAGCCTTACTAAATTTGGCGGCCTCTTTCGGCGTAAAGAAATCACCCGCGACCTCGTCGACGAAATTCGCGCCCACATCGACATGCAAGTCAAAGAAAATCTGGAGGCCGGCATGGATCCCGAAGAAGCTCGTCACGCCGCACATCGCAGCTTTGGCAATGTCGCGCTCGCCCAGGAAGACAGCCGCGGCGTGTGGCTCTATCGCTGGTTCGACGATCTTGGCAAGGACCTGCGCTTCGGTGTTCGGATGCTGCTCAAGAACCGGGGTTTCAGCGCGGTCGCGGTCATTTCCCTCGCGCTCGGGTTCGGCCTGAACACTACGATTTTTACCGTAGTCAACGCCATCCTGCTGAATCCGCTGCCGGTGCGCGACGTCTCGCGGTTGGTGGAACTGGACACCGTCGATACCAAAACCAAGGTAACGCAATCCAATTTTGCCAAGCTCGGCATGTCCTTCCCGAATTTTGAAGACTATCGCCGCCAAAACGAAGTTCTGACCGACGTTGTCGCCTGGCTCGCCCTTCCCGTCACCTGGAGCGGCGGTGCGGAACCCCGCCAGGTGCAGGCATCGCTGGTGAGCGCAAATTATTTTGACGTGCTGGGACTCGTTCCTGCCGCGGGCCGTTTTTTCTTTCGCGACGAAGACACTAAGCCGAACAGCAACACCGTCGCGGTGATCAGCTACGCTCTGTGGATCAATAAATTCGGTTCCGATCCCAACGTCGTCGGGAAATCCGTGATTCTTAACGCCACTCCTTACACCGTCATCGGGATTGCGCCGCGCGGGTTCAAAGGCGCCATCTCGATCGGCAGCAGCGAGCAAGTGTGGATTCCCACCAGCATGGAGGAACAAGTCCTCGCCGGATTCTTCGCCGAAAATTTTCACGACCGCCGCTTGCTTTCCATGACCACGTTCGGCCGGCTCAAGCCCGGTATCGCCATCAAACAAGCCGAAGCCTCGCTGCAGACCATCGCCGCCCGGCTCCAGAGCGAATACCCGAAAGACAACGCCGGCCGCAGTGTGGTGTTGACGCCGCTGGCCGAAACCGCGGTGGGGGTAAATCAGCACGACCAGTTCGCGCTCGCCGGCGCCACCATGCTCGTCGCCGTAGGCCTCGTACTGCTCATCGCCTGCGCCAACCTGGCCAATCTGCTTCTCGCCCAAGCCGCTCGCCGCGAAAAAGAGATGACCGTGCGGGCCGCGCTAGGCGCCGGACGCGGGCGTCTCCTGCGCCAGTTGCTGACCGAAAGCACGCTGCTTTCGCTAGCCGGCGCCATCGTCGGCCTGGTGCTCGCCTATTGGGGACGCGGCCTGTTGTGGTCGTATCGTCCTTCGTTCATCCAGCAAAATGATGTCGACCTCGCGCTCGACTCCCACGTCCTCCTCTTCACCTTGGGCATCGCGCTTCTCACCGGCGCTCTTTTCGGCGCCGCGCCCGCCATCAAGGCCTCTTCTCCCGATCTCGCCGACACCCTCAAGGCCGGCGGCCGCGGCAACTCTGTAGGCTGGCGCAGCAATCCGGTGCGCAGCCTTCTCGTGGTCGTCGAAACCGCGCTCGCACTGGTTGCCCTCACGGGCGCGGGTCTGTTCATCCGCAGCCAGCAGAACGCGCAAAAAATTGATCTGGGCTTTGAGTCCGAAAAACTCTTCATGATGGCCGTTGATCTCGGCGCATTGCACTATACCGAAGGCCAGGCGCAACAGTTCTATCGCAGCGTCGTCGAGCGCGCCAGTTCCGCTCCCGGAGTGCAATCCGCCACGATCGCCGCTAATTTTCCGATGGGTGGCGGATTCGCTCGCACGGTTTTTCCGGAGGGCCAGGACGAAGCGTCCGGCTATCGCGGTACCTTGACCACCATCGATTCCGTCACTCCAAATTATTTCGACACGCTTCGCATTCCCATCCTGGAGGGCCACGGATTCACCGACAACGACCGAAAAGAAACTCGCCAGGTCGCGGTCGTGAGCGACGCCATGGCCAAACATTTCTGGCCCAACGAAAGCGCGGTCGGCAAGCGGTTCCATTTCTTTGGCGATACAGGCTTGCGCGAAATTGTGGGTGTGTCCGGCAACACGGTGCAGAACCAAATCGGGGACCCGCCGCAGCCAGTTGTGTACTTGCCGATGACCCAGGAATACTCGCCGTTCGCCACCGTGCAGGTGCGCACCAAGGGCGATCCCAACGCCGTGATCGGCACCGTGCGCGGCGTTGTGCAGTCCCTCGACACGAATCTCGCGATCACCAACGTGCTGACCATCCGCGAAATCATCAGCCAGGCCCTGTGGGCGCCGCGCATGGGCGCAGCCCTGCTCACACTATTTGGCGTATTGGCGCTGATCCTGGCGGCAGTCGGAGTCTACGGCGTGCTGTCGTATTCGGTGAACCAGCAGCGCCACGAAATCGGGATCCGCCGCGCACTCGGCGCACAGGAAGGCGACGTAATGCGCCTGGTGGCCGGTCAGGGCATGCGTCTGACAGTAGCCGGTCTCGTTCTCGGCCTGCTGCTCTCGGTCGTGTTCGCGCGCCTGCTAGCCAGCCTGCTCTTCGGCGTAAGCGCCATGGACCCCTGGACATTCGCCGCCGTCACAACGGTGTTACTGGTCGTCGCGCTGGTAGCCTGCTACATCCCAGCCCGCCGCGCTCTGCAAGTCGACCCACTGGTAGCTCTGCGCTACGACTGAGTTACTCTGCGACATGGAGCTCGCCGTCTTGCGCCCGCGTCTCCCACTCAATGCGCACCAGCCAGTCGAAGTGCATGCCTTCGGCCTTTAGCCAGGCTTCCAACACTTCTCGCGATTCAGCGTGGAACTCCACAAACATCTTGCCCTCAAGCATGTTGACCAGCACGCGGTCGGCGCGAGCGGTGCCGCCGCACATCATTCGTTGCGCCAAATTCTCCGCTCCCTGCCGCGTAAGGCAAGCCAGTGTGTGCTGCGTAAGATATCGAGCCATTGAAGCTCCCATGTAACAGTTGAATCTCGATTATTCCATGCGCCAGCAAGACCATCGTCTGGCGGAAACTCAGGCTCGATTTTCAATTCGCGAAGGCGATGACTTCGTAGGCTTTGGTAATGTTGGCGATCATGCTTTTCGGGAAGGCCGGGTCGAATTTCGCGGCATATTTCGGCACCAGCACCTTCGCGACTTGCTTTTGAGCTTCCTCGAGACTTGCGCCGCTGGAATAGGCTTGGGCCGTCTCGTCCATCAAATCGCGGAAATATTGCTTCCACAGCTCGAACTTTTCCTTCCCGCGCATAACGTCCCCGTGGCCACCAAGCACCTGGTCGAAGTCCAGCTTCTCGGCATTGTCGAGCGTGGTGATCCAGTCGTACGGATAGCTGTCCCCCATAAACGGCGTCCAGCCGTGGAGCGCGTCGCCGGTCACCAGTATTTTTTCCTTTGGCAGGTACACAAAGACGTCGCCATTGGTGTGCGCATTGCCCAGCCAGAACATTTCCACGGTGCGCGATTTGCGGTGCAGGATCAGGCTGTGGTCGAAAGTGAGCGTCGGCAAAGCCACCTGCATGCTCTTGAGTTCCGCGAAGTAGTCTTGCGCCTGGGACAAATTGCTCTGCAGTTCCTGCTTTTGTTTCGGGTCGGTGGCCGCCGCCAGATCTGTTTTCAGCTTTTCGATTTCCTGGGGCATCGTGGTGATCTCATGCTTTACGCGCGGAATGCCACGCTGCTCAATATTCAAGCGCGTAGCCTCGGACGAAATGATCTCCACGCCCGCGGGCCACGAACTGGGATACGCCTGATTACCTTGGTAGTGGTCCCAGTGAAAGTGCGTGTTCACCACGTAGCGTACGGGCTTGTCCGTGAGTTTCTTGATCTGCTCGATGAGCGCACGCGCCGCCGAAGGCTTCGAATGCGTGTCCACAACGAGCACGCTGTCGTCGAACAAAATAATCGCCGCGTTACAGTTCACCTTGTACGCCGGCTTGGCAATGGCCGCATAAACTCCGTCAGCAATCGGCTTGATGTCGAACAGGTCGTCCGCCGCGGACGCGCAGACCGCCGAGAGCAGCAGAAGTCCGGCTAAGTAAAGTGAACGCTTCATGGAGTTCCCCTTCGCGCTGAGAATTCTCACATTGTGCGCGCAGCCTACTACACAGCACTCGACCCGTAAAGCAAATCAGTAGTGGCCGATCTTCAGATCGGTCAACCCACCAATAAAACGCGACAACTTGACCCAAAGACAGGGTGAGAACGACGAATAGAAAAACTAGACCTGGGCGTAGCCACCGTCGACAAAAAGTTCGATGCCGGCGATGTAACTGGCGTCATCGGAGGCCAGGAAGGAGACGGCCTTGGCGATTTCGTCGCTGGTGCCCATGCGGCCCATGGGTACGCCGCTAACGAGGCCGGCTTTGATTTGCTTTTCCTCTTTCGCGTTCTTTGCGAGACCGCTGACACCGGGAGTTTCAATCGGACCAGGGCTTACCGCGTTCACGCGGATGTGGCGGTCCTTGAGGTCCACGGTCCATGAGCGCGCGAACGAACGAACAGCGGCTTTGGTCGCGCTGTACACGCTGAACGCCGGCATTCCCTTCATCGAAACAATCGAGGCGTTGAGAATGATGGAAGCGCCGTCTTTCATCAGCGGCAAGGCTTTTTGCACAGTGAAGAGAAGTCCTTTGACGTTGCTGTTGAAGGTCTTGTCGAAATGTTCCTCGGTGATGGATCCGAGGGGAGCAAACTCTCCGCCGCCGGCGTTGGCAAAGAGAATGTCGATGCGCCCTTTTTGCTGTTTGACCGTGTCGTAGAGACGATCGAGGTCGGCCAGATTGGCGACGTCGCCCCGCACCGCGGTCACATTCTTGCCGATTTGCTTTACGGCGGCGTCGAGTTCAGCCTGGCGCCGGCCGGTAATGAATACGTAGGCGCCTTCGTCTGCGAGTCTTTTGGCTGTGGCGAGGCCGATGCCGCTATTGCCTCCGGTGACGACTGCTATTTTTCCTTCATGCTTGCTCATGCGTTGCTCCCCGTGGGTCATTTGCGCGAGCGAGGCGCAGTTTGTACTCGCGCAGTTTGTACTCGCATCGTGCAGATGTTTGTAGCGATGCAAGCGTTACACGATTTGTTAATACGAGGCTATCAAACTTGGCGAGATGCAAGAAACTACAGGCTAATGCGCAGATCTAAATCTACTTAATGGCTTCTCCAGGGTGGTGCCGGAGCCGTGGCAGAACTACAATGCTCTCTATGAGCGAAATCGTGCCAACGATCTTTGGTTGTTACCGCAGCCAACCTTTACAAAAGATTCTTGCGCCGGTACAGCGCCAAGCCCGCCGTGGTCAGCTTCGCCAATTCGCGAAACAGCACCGGCTCCGGCCCGCTGAAATTGAAGCACGACATCCCCTGCATGTGCTTCTTAAGTTCCGGAGACACTTTCTTGCGCAGCGATTCGTCCCAGTACAGCGGCATGAGGTGGAAACTCACATACGCCCTGCCGGAGATTACCGCGCCGAAGAAAAGCGGCTTGCCCTTATACGTCGGTGCTTTCGTCTCCAGATAAAAGCGACTGCGCGTGTCAGCATTGACGTTCAGATGCTTCACGTGCGGCGCGAAAATTCTTTTCAAGGCAAAAAACGCGGCTGCGAAACTGTCGGCGCGGTCCACGACTTCCGACGCCACAGCGCGTGAGGTATTTTTCTGTCTCAAGACGGCTCTCCTTCGTGCAACGGCTCAACGACCACCGCACAACATCGGGCACAACAGCTCTTGCGTGCGAGTATACGGGTTGGGGCGGGCTTGGGAAAGCAGGGAAGCCCGGTAGCGCGCGTTTGGGTTATGCGGCAAATTTTGCCCAGTGCGATTCGATTCCCCTATGGCAAATAGTTTGGAGGGGGGTGGCCCCCCCTATAGTTGCAATTGGTGACGTCCGCGTCGCCGCGCAAATTGTCAAATTGCAATGAAGTCGGCAGGGCCGCAATGTTGGCAGCTCAACGAAGCTTTAGCAGATGACCGGTTTCGCGACAAAGCGTCCCATAAGCGGTCGATTCTAAAGCGTTCTCTGTTCAATGCCAGGTCAAGTATCTCTTTATAAATCTGATATATACGGCGAATGGCAAGGTGGCGATTGGCCTGCGATTTAGTTCGTCACCATGAGCGCTGCACCAGTCACATTTTATTCCGGAATGACTGGCCTCGACGGTTGTTCCCGGCGCGGCCTGTTGTTGCGGGCTCGCGAGGGCGACTCCGAAGCCTTTGCGGAGATGATATCTCCGTACGTGTCCACCATCACCCAGCGGGCCCGTCGGCTGACCGGTAATCCCGCAGATGCCGAAGATGTGAGCCAGGAAGCCCTACTCAAAGCCTGGTCGCGCCTCGAGCAATTCTCCGGTAATCAGGATGAGAACGCTGACGACTTTCGGGCGTGGCTGGCACGCATCGCAGGCAATACCTCCATCGATGTCCTGCGCCAGCGCCGCGACGGCAAACTCCTCTCCCTGGAAGAACCCCGCGGCTCAATGGAAGAGACGCTAGGCAGCGCCATCGCTGCCCGCGACGACAATCCCGAAGAGCGGTGCGCTCGCCGCGAAATGGGGCGCATGTTGGCCGATGCCATCCTTCAACTACCCGCGGATCTACGGCAAGCATGCCTGTTGCGCGACGTCATGCACCATTCTTCTCAGGAAGTGGCCGACCGCCTGCAGATTTCCGTTGTCGCCGTGCGCCTGCGCCTATTTCGCGCGCGCCGCCGTCTCAGAGAGACCTTGGAACAAACCCTGCGGCCGAAACCACGGCGTGCTGACCGAAACACGTCCGCTGCTCACAGGCGCGGCCCCGCTCCGCGACAGGCCACCTCCGGATTTCTGCCCCTCCGCACCATGGCCGGATACGCTTCTGGCGATTGAAGCGAAGCCGACCCTTCAATCATCCAACGCCACCTACACCTTGTAGGGGCGCAGCACCAATGCCCACCACCTCGGCAAAACCGGTAAGCGCAAGCGGTTACCACGCGTCTGCAAGTCCGTGCGAAGGCCCACGATAACCATCACGATAACCATATCGTCAGCCGGAGTTTCGCGTTGACACGCAGCGTCCGAGGTGCTAAAAACCGCGACACATGCCCTCTGGTGGTAAGTCTCTTACCACGATGCGGCGCGCATCACGCGAGTGAGGCAGCAGGCCTGTCTGGCAGGGCAGGCTGCAAGCCGCCGAGGGATTTGGCCTGTAACACCCCACCACCCCGGGAGGTGAAAGCCTCGGTTTTCACCTCCTTTTAGTTAAATTCGCACCGACTCTCGATTTTTGCCCACCGATCAGAACAAGAAGGGCGTATGTGTCCGTCCTTCCGTCAGATCCCGTTTCTTGTGAAGTTGGCGGGCAGCAATTATTGGGTGTCTGCGCGGGCCGTCGGCTAAAATATGAACGCACTCATCTCTGGAGGTTGCCGATTGGTCCCGGTGGAACCTGGCAAGCCCGCGCTTCTAACGCTGAACCACGTCACCGTGATGCGCGGCGAGCGCGCCGCACTCGAAGACGTTACGCTGCGCATCGACGCCCGGGAACATGTTTGCATTCTGGGACCGAACGGGTGCGGAAAATCTACGCTGGTTAAGACCATCACCCGCGAGTGCTATCCGCTGGCAAACGAAGGCTCGTCGATCTCCATTCTCGGCCGCGACCGCTGGAACATCTTTGAGTTGCGCTCCCTTCTGGGCATTGTGTCGCCGGACTTGCTCGCTTCCTGCACCACCGACGCGACCGGCCGCGACGTGGTTCTGTCCGGATTTTTCAGCAGCACCCGCATCTTTCCCCATCATTCCCCAAATCCAGAATTATTGGCACGTAGCGATGCCGCCCTACAACGCCTGGGCATCGCACACCTGGCCGACCGCTCCGTAGCGCACATGTCCTCCGGCGAAGCCAAGCGCACGCTGATCGCCCGCGCTCTGGTGCACGATCCACAGGCGCTCCTGTTCGACGAGCCCAGCAACGCCCTGGACATCGCCGCCCAAGTGCAACTGCGCGACACCATGCGGGAGCTTGCCCAATCAGGGCTGGGCATCTTACTGGTCACCCATCATGTCGCGGAAATTATTCCAGAAATCGAGCGAGTCGTGCTGTTGAGGGAAGGCCACGTCGTCGCCGACGGCCCCAAGGATGAAATCCTGACGGCGGCGCGTCTGACCGATCTCTTCGGTGTGCGCGTACAGATCGGCCGCCATAACGGGTATTTCCACCTATATTGATCGTATAGAAATGTAGTGGCCGGTCTTTAGACCGGTCAATCTCCAAAGCAGGTTTGAAACACTACCACACCCAGCCACCGCGGCGGCTGACGCATTTATTCTTGTAAAAAATTGACCGGGCGGCACGTGTCACCCGTTTGAGGAAGGAAATCCCAAAGAAACCTGAGTCGCGAAGCCTACTTTTCCGTGGCGTCTGCGCGCGCTCGGGAGGGTCCGCGCGCCTCGGGGTGCCTGGGTGTCCAATCTTCCGGGGGGAAGGCCACGCGCCAGAATGTCGGATGCGGTGAAGAGAATTCCAGTCCGATTTCCGCTTTACCTGACCGCACCGGGCCCAGAAAAGCCACGTGGCACTCGTGCTCTTCCTCGGTCTTCTTGTGCTGCAACTGCACCTTGCTTCCGCTGGTGAGCCGCGACTGTAGCAGAACTAGCGCGCCGTGTGCATTGATGGCAAGCGTTTCGGTTTCTTCTTCAACCGCTTTGCCCTGCGCGTCCGTGCCACGAATGCGCACGGGAACCTGCATCAGGACGCGTTGACTGCGGCGTCGAGCCCCCGTACCTATCGGCGTGTTCGTGACTTGAGACATGCCAACCTCACTCGCTCAACTATACCCCGCTGGGGTCGAATGTCGAGCGGCGCGAGTGGCCGGGTATCCAAAAATGATAACGGGGCTAATTCAGACCAGAGGTCTAGCTACGTTGGTCGATCGGTATATAGTGGCGCGTGTCGTGGCCGAGATAGATTTGCCGCGGCCGCGCGATTTTCTGCTCAGGATCCAGCAGCATCTCTTCCCACTGCGCGATCCAACCCGAGGTACGCGGGATTGCGAACAGCACCGGAAACATCGTCGAGGGGAAGCCCATAGATTGGTAAATAAGCCCGGTGTAGAAATCCACGTTGGGATACAGCTTGCGCTTCACGAAGTAGTCGTCTTCCAGAGCGATGCGCTCGCACTCCAGAGCGATCTCCAGTAATGGATTCTTTCCCATCAGGTCGAAAACTTCGTAAGCAGCCTTCTTGATGATGCGCGCGCGTGGATCATAGTTCTTGTACACGCGGTGGCCGAAGCCCATAAGCTTCGTTTCGCCTGCTTTAACGCGCTTGATGAACTCCGGAACCTTTTGCACCGAGCCGATTTCCATCAGCATGCGCACGACTTCTTCGTTGGCCCCGCCATGCAGCGGCCCATAGAGCGCGGCAATCGCCGCGGCTGTCGCCGAATACGGATCGACATGCGAGCTTCCGACCCCGCGGATCGTATTGGTGGAGCAATTTTGTTCGTGGTCGGCATGCAAAATGAACAGCACATCGAGCGCGTGCTCCAGGATCGGATTGGCGCGATAGCGCGCCTCGCTCGTGCGGAACAACATGTTCAGGAAATTGCCGGGATAGCTCAGTTCGTTGTCCGGATAGACAAATGGCATCCCCAGCGAGTGTCGGTAAGAGAATGCCGCGATCGTCGGCATCTTCCCGATCAGGCGATAGGTCTGCTTTTTCCGTGAATCGACGCTAAAGATGTCTTTGGCGTCGTGATAGTAGGTGGAAAGCGCCGCTATCGTGGAAATCATCATGCCCATCGGATGGGCGTCGTAGTGAAATCCGTCCAGGAACTTCTTGATGCTTTCATGGATGAACGTGTGATGCGTGATGTTGTACGTCCAGGTCTTTAACTGCTCCGCGTTAGGCAGCTCGCCGTGCAGGAGCAGGTAGGCGGTTTCGAGATAGGTGCTCTTTTCGGCGAGGTCCTCGATCGGATAGCCCCGGTACCGGAGGATCCCGGCATCACCGTCGATATAAGTCACCTTGCTGATGCAGGACGCGGTGTTATTGAACGCCGGATCGTAGCTCATCATCCCAAAATCGGCGGCATTCACCTTGATCTGCCTCAGGTCCATGGCCCGAATGGTGTCGTGCGTAATGGGAATTTCGTAGGACTTGCCGGTGCGATTGTCGGTGACGGTCAGGGTTTCACGCGGAGCCGAAGAAGCCTCGGGCTTTCTCGTTTGCGTCGCGGAGGTTGTCGAGGAGTCCATTAGCCGATCCTTGGAGGCAAGCGAGGCCAAAGCCTTGCTGCTCAGCTACTCTACACCAAAGGGGCACCGCCGTGAATGGCCGGGCGAACAGGCCCAAACAAGTGCCTGAATCTAAAGGGATAGGGGCCGGAAAGCCGGATGGAGTGGGGCGATTAATATACCTCTGGACAATAGTCGTTATAACGAGTATTATCATCCCGTTCCATTTCATCGACCTGGGAGGTTCCTGATGATTACCATTCGCAAGAGCGACGACCGCGGGCGCGCCAACCACGGCTGGCTGGACACCCACTTCACGTTTTCGTTCGCCGATTATTTCGATCCCGAGCACGTCCAGTTTCGCACTCTGCGCGTAATGAACGATGACCACGTCGCCGGCGGCGGCGGCTTTCCGCCACACCCGCACCGTGACATGGAAATCGTAACGTACGTGCTGGAAGGCGCTCTTCAGCATCAAGACAGTATGGGCAACGGTTCCGTAATCAAGCCCGGTGACATTCAATACATGAGCGCGGGCACCGGTGTGACGCACAGCGAGTTCAACGCGTCGAAGACCGACCCCGTGCACCTGTACCAGATATGGATGATGCCCGACAAGCGCGGTCACAAGCCGGCCTACGATCAGAAAAACTTCACCGAAGCCGAAAAGCGCGGAAAACTCCGCCTGATCGCCTCGCCAGACGGCCGCGAAGGCTCGGTCAAGATTCGCCAGGACAACGAGTTGTATGCCACTGTGCTGAGCGAAGGTGATTCCGTAAAGCACGCCCTGAAGCCCGACCGCCACGCCTACGTGCAGGTAGCCCGAGGCTCCGTCAAACTAAACGGCAAACCGCTCGACACCGGCGACGGCGCCGCAATCTCCGCCGAAAAAGCAGTCGAGCTAACCGGAGTCAAAGACGCCGAAGTCCTGCTCTTCGATCTGGCGTAAGACGCATCGATGGCAGGCCATCTAAATCGGAAGGCGTAATAAACACGGGCTTGTCCGCCTCCAAGCGAGCAAGCCCGCTCCTATCTTCAGCCGTTGGTCCGCTGGAATTCGCGCATGAAGCCGACCAACGCATTCACCGCCTCCGGCGTGACCGCATTGTAAAGCGACACGCGCATCCCGCCGACGGACCGATGCCCAGGCGTGCCCACGATCCCTGCAGCTTCAGCGTCCTTCCCAAATTTCTTTTCCTTCGCTTCGTCGCCGCCAGCCACCCGGAATACCACGTTCATGCGCGACCGCGCAGCCCTCTCGACCGGGCAAACATAGTAGCCATTGCTCGAATCGATCGCCTCATAAAGCAGCTTGGCTTTCGTTTCATTGCGCTTTTCGATCGCGGTGATGCCCCCCTCAGCCTCGATCCACTCCATCACCAGCCCGATGATATAGATCGCGAACGTCGGCGGCGTGTGATACAGCGACTTCTCCTTGATGTGCGTGCGGTATTGCAGAATCGTAGGCAGGTTCTTGTCCGCGCGTTCCGCAAGTTCCTTGCGAATAATGACCACAGTCGCCCCGCTAGGCCCAAGATTTTTCTGTGCCCCGGCGAAGATCATCCCAAACTTTTTAACGTCCACAGGCCGCGAGGCGATGTCCGACGACATATCCGCCACCAGCGGCGCGCCGCCGGTTTCCGGCAGCGAGTGCCACTGCGTGCCCTCGATCGTATTGTTAGTGCACATATGCACGTAAGAAGGATCAGCCGAAAGTTTGATTTCGTCCTTGCGCGGCAGTCGTACGAACTTTTCACCTTCGGTGGACGCCGCAACAGTGTGCAGGATGCCCTTCTTCAATTCACCCAGCGCCTTCGCGGTCCACATACCAGTATTAATCAGGTCCACGGGCTTGCCGGGCAGCGCCAGGTTCATCGGCGCCATCGCGAATTGCAAACTCCCGCCACCCTGTAGGAATAGCACGGCGTACTCTTCCGGAATCGACAAATGCTTGCGCAACCCAGCTTCGGCGGCCGCGTTGATGCCTTCAAATTCCGGCGACCGGTGGCTCATCTCCATTACCGACATGCCGGTCCCGCGCCAGTCGAGCAACTCCTCGCGAATGCGCTCCAGCACCGACAGCGGCAAAGCCGCCGGCCCCGCATTAAAATTGTAGGCGCGCTTAACGCCCCGCTCCGAAACGGTAGTCGAACTCACGATTGGTAATTCCTTTCTATAAATATCCGCGCAAGCACCGGATCCACGGCGCAAGAGCTTGCCAACCCTCCAGAATAGCAGAGATGGCCACTTGTAGCCGCCGGGCCTTAGCCCGGCGAACAAAGGGTTTTTTCCGCTGGGTGCTACATTGTGTCGGCTGCCAGCGCGAACTCCACCCGCCGCCGCATCGGATCAATCCGTTCCGCGCGCACCCGCACACGATCCCCGTGTTGCCACATAAGCTGCTTCGGCTTCGCGCCACGGCCACGCTGCCCACCGCGCCCGCCCCCACCCCGCCGCCCATCTCCGCCAGGCATCACTACAATCGCATGATCTTTCTCGCGATACATACACCGCGCCCCGGCCGCTTCCTCCAGCGCATTGATCGGCAGCAATCCTTCCACAAATACCTCGAATAGCTCCACAAAGCATCCATATTTCTGAACCGAAATAATCAACCCGTCATACTCCTCGCCAAGATGCTGCTCCATAAACTGCGCAGTCTTCCAATCCATCAATTCGCGTTCCGCCCCAGCTGCCCGCCGCTCCGCTTCCGACGACTCCGCCGCAATCTCTTCCAACTGGCCGTGAGAGTACACAACCGCCTCAGCATCCGGAGCACGTTTCGGCGCAGCAGGCGCGGCCTCGTGAGGATGCTCGAGCGCCCACTTCAGCGTCCGATGCACAATCAAATCGGGATACCGCCGAATCGGCGAAGTAAAATGTGTGTACTCGTCAAAGCCCAGCGCAAAATGCCCGAGCGGATCAGCCGCATACCGCGCCTGCTTCAGCGATCGCAGCATCAAGTACGAAATAATCCGCTCCTCCGGCTTGCCGGCGATCTTCTTCACCAGCCGCTGATAATGCTGCGGCGTAATCCGCAGCTCCCCACCCGGCAAAGCCACGCGCATCCCCCGCTCGCGCCCATGCCCATAGGAATCCGGCCGCCCAGCCTTCGCCGGCGCAGGCACACGCCCATGCCGCACGGCCACCTCCCGCTGATGCAAATTCTCAACGCCCAGCGAATACCCAAACGCCCGCGCCAACTCCTCGAACTCCAAAACCTTCTTTGCATCCGGCTTCTCATGCACCCGATGCAGCGACGCGATCCCACGCTTCAACAAATACCCATCCACCGCCCGATTCGCCGCCAGCATGAACTCCTCGATCAGCCGGTGCGCAATGTTGCGTTCGCTCCGCCCGATGCTGATCATTTTCTGCTGGTCGTCGAATTCAATCACCCGTTCCGGCAAATCGAAATCGATCGACCCGTGCTCGTTGCGCCGCGCATTCAGCAGCAGCGCCAGTTCCTTCATGTTGCGAAAATGCGGCGCCAGCGAAGCGTACCGCGCCGTCGCTTCGGCATCGCCTTCAATCACCTTATTGACGTTGGTGTACGTCATGCGCTCGGCTGACCGAATGACGCCCGACGTCATCCGCGCACCCCGCATATTCCCCGCGGCATCGAAGTCCATCAGCGCGCTCATCACCAGTCGGTCTTCCTGCGGCTTCAGCGAGCACATCCCGTTCGACAGCGCTTCCGGCAGCATGGGCACCGCCCGATCCGGAAAATAAACCGATGTCCCCCGCAGGCGCGCCTCACCGTCCAGCGGCATCGCCGTCCGCACGTAGTGCGCCACGTCCGCAATGTGCACTTGCAGGTGCCATCCGCCATCCGCCCGGCGCTCCACGTAAACGGCATCGTCAAAATCGCGCGCGGTCTCGCCGTCAATGGTCACGATGGGCAAATCCCGAAAATCCTCGCGCCCCGCTCGATCCGCGTCCGCAACCGGCAAAGCCCGCCGCTCCGCTTCCTCCAAAACATCCCCAGGAAAAACATGCGGCAGATGATGCTTGCGAATAATGATCTCGATATCGACGCCGAGGTCCCCGGGTCGGCCCAAAATCTCGATCACCCGTCCGGTCGGAGCCGCCCCGCCGCGCGGATACCGCAGCAACTCCACATTGACGACAGCCCCGTCTAGCACGTCGATATGCGCCGTGCGCTTGCCACGCCCTCCGCGGTCGTCGCTGATGCTGAAGCCAAGCTTCTTCGCCAGCTCCGGCGTCAGCTCATGCCCAGGAGGAATCTCGATCGCGTGCTGCATGCGCGCGTCATACGGCAACACGATGTTGCCCCGCGGCCCGTAGCGAAACTGGCCCACCACCGTGGGATGCGCCCGCCCCAGCACCCGCACGATGCGCCCCTCAGCCCGCTGCGGCCCCGGCCCGGAACCCGTCCGCAGGATTTTCGCCACCACCCGGTCGCCGTGCATCGCATCTTCCACGGAATCCCGAGGGATGAAGATGTCCCCCGCAAACTGCGGCTGCGGGGTATCCGGCACTACAAAGCCGTACCCGTCGTGGTGCAGCACCAGCCGCCCGGCGATCTCGTCCCGCCGTGGAGCGCTTTCTCCCGCAGCTGTCGGCTTGGAAGACCGGCCACTCTGACTCTGCGCCTCGCGCTCGGGCTTCGACCCCGCCAGGTGATACCTCCCGCCTGGCAGCTCCCCAATCGCGCCCCTCTTTTTCAAGCTGGTGAGCATGTTGATCAACGGCCGCCGCTCCGCCTTCCGCACATGCAACCCCCGGGCAATCTCGTCCGTCGAAGCCGGATCTCTCCTAACCTGTAGAAAACGCAATATGTTATCGGGACTCAAGTGTGAGGGACGTGGCATAAGGAGAGCGGGGGTGGACGTGCGGCTGCGCCGCACCGCGGATTCTACCTATTTTTTTTTCATCCGAGCGTAACTTTTTTCGCTTTTCAGGGGTTTCATACCCAGGCCAACACACGACCGGCTGGCCGCCCTCCGTCAGGTTAGCCGGACATTCCCCGAAAGGGGAAAAATGGGAGGCGGGACGACCTGGCCCGCCTCTCTCCTTTTTGATACCCACTTTTATAAGGCTATCGATCATCGATAGCCTGCGACTCAACCATGCTCGTTGGTGACCGTGATTTTCTAACTTCGGCTTCCAGGCTCTCTTGCCTGGATTTAGTCCAGTGGCTGTAATTACGATTCGTCTGACTCCATGAGGTGCATGCTTTCGAACATTTGCTCTCTGGTCGGAATAATTGGTCCTTCCCGTGTGAGCCATGAGAGCATCGCCTTGCACCAGTCTGCATTCGGGTCATCCAACGACTCGTATACTTGGCGATGCAGGGTGTCGCCGATGGCAAGGACCTTGGTCACCTTTGGAATGATTCTTTCAGAGGTGTCCAGCAGTCGGGTGTATTCCTCCGGGTCCTTCTTAGCCACAACATGAAGGAAACGGGCAAATCGGGCGTCCATCGAGTCAAAGCGCCGCATCAACTGTCGGACCACGTCTCGCACTTCGCTATCACTGGGCATTGCGCCTCCTGAACGAACGTCAGGACCTGGCGACAATAGATTCAAGGCGTTGCTATACCGTTACACTTTGCTGCGATAACTTGTGCCCAAATTGCACTCACAGTTTTTGGATTGACGAAATTGACGGGTACTATGGATATGTCGAATAAACAAGTTACGTGGTTTCAGTGTTTGTAGTTCTCCGGCCTGGCCCGCCTCTGTTCTTACTCTTTCCTAATTAGCAATGTTTATGATGTTTTTGACGCCTGCGGTCACAGTGTGGCCAAAATTGAGCCGCCTCGACGGGCGTGGGGCACACAAGCACCGAGTAAAAAGTTTCGAGCCTAAGCGAAGTCAAAAAATGACAAAAGCCCCATCATCCGTGAGGCCGGAGGGGCTTTTGTCGGTGCATTTTTTCCAATGAGAAGACTACTTGGGGGCCTCGAATGAGAGAATTTCAATCCAGTCTTTATGCTTATCCTCAGTCGATTCTCCCTTAATGCCATCTATATTAAGGCCTCCAACTACGCCCTTCATTTCGTCTTCAGAGAGTTCGGGAGTTTGTTTCGGGGCTTCCTGTTCGCTCTTCGGGGTTTTTTCCGGGTCGCTCATCGTATTCTCCTTGTGATTCGTCAGTGTGCTGCCGCAACATTCATTTTGGGCCCTGGCCTGTTACAACGCGCGGTAACGCGCGTCGCTCAGAGGGACAGTGATGAGGCCTGATTCTGCGAAATGTCCTACTTCGCGGCCTTGTTTCCGTCCGGCGCTGCGGCCGCCGTTCCGTCCTTTTTCTGCTGCGTATACACCCACTCAACTTTGCCATACGTCAATGAAAGTCCACCGCCTGCCACTTGATCCAACTCTTTGCTCGATAGTTCTTCGTTCGGTGCCGATTCCGTGTTCTGTTCCTGCTGTTCGGGTTTCTTCGTTTCGTCCATCGCTTTCCTCCTGTGTTTCGCCTGCTGTTCAACGTTGAGCCTTACTTGCTTGTGCCCGCCAGAATATGTTCCCCAGCGCCACACGCCAGGAGCAACTTTGGCGACGCTTTGTCCGTTAGCTTCGTTCCACCGACCACTTTCTCCAACTCCTGCTCGGACACCGTTGGCGAGGGTTCTGCCTTCGCAATTTCAGTTTCCACGTTCTTAATTTTGTCGCTCATGGCTTCTCCTCTTGATTGGGGACTTCGCAAAGCATCAAGCACTTGTCTGGCCGCTGCCGAGTAGGACTGAAGAAACTCGGTCTATCACTGGAAACCGCTGATTGGCAAGGGTTTTGTTGAATTGCCACGAAGAGTGGAGCTAGCGCCAATGTCGTGAAGGACTATCCGTTTGGATAGTTGACTGTGCGAATGGATAGTTCGCTATGTCCATCGAGCGTTGAGCCTGCCTCGCCCGTCTTCTCGTTCCCTCCAGTGCGTAATCAGACGGAACCCTCCGTGCTCTCTGTTTGTCTTGAGCCTCGAAGGGTGCTCTTAGCTCTGTGTTAAAGCATTTGCCTTGTCCGTTCCTACTGACGCTAGCAAACAAAAACCCACTCAACTTGCGCTCCGTCCCCGGTACCCTAGTCCCTGCTTTTGAGTGAAAATCCATAAATTAGCTTGACATTTATATACACATATGGTAATCTGTATTTGGAAGGTCAAGCCAAACCCGCCCTCCTCTTCCACCTCTCCGCGCTCCTTCACAAGTTTTCGCAAACAAACGACGTTAAGTTCCCTGGAATCCGCACTTACGAAAAGGCCGGGGGGAGGGGTAACCAGAACGCTATCGCGCCACGGTACTCAAAAACGGGTAGTGACTTGCTGCGCCCATGAAGAACAGCATCGGGAACGACAGCCAGAATCCGGTGCGCGACGCCAGGACGCCCCACCGCATCAGGTTCGCGGCCTCGGGCGGCATGGGCGTGCCCTGTTCGGCGGCCGCTCGTGCAAACGCGATCAGGCGTTTTTGCACCCGCCAGACCACGAACCAGGTGTTGAGCAGCATGATCAACCCCAGCCCGCCGCCAACACTAATTGCCAGGTGACCGTTCGAGGAGGTCGGCCCGCCATTGAGAGCGATCGCAATCCACGAAGCCGCACTCACAACGATAGCGATTCCGATGGTCCGGACCCAGGGATTATCCCGAAGGCCCTTCGCGGGCCGTTGCAGTATGTAAATCAGCTCGAAAGTGAGGCTCCACACCAGCACCCACAGGCCGAACCAGCGCAGTGCCAGCGAGGGATCACCCGCATTGCGCGCGTCGCTGGATAGCAGGCTGAAAAAATACCGCATGCCCACGATCACCGTGACCAGCGCCGACCAGCGGAACCACCCCATCGCGCGCGACATCAGCACCGGATAAATCTTCACGCGCACCGGTGGATCCAGTTGCATCATCGCGGGCATTCCTACAAGGTTGAAAAAATAGAGCAACCCGATCCAGATGACGCCAAAGATAAAGTGCAGCCACCGCAACGCAATCAATTCATTTGCGGTGGCGTCGCTCAAGAACGTGACGTGAGGTTTCCATGTGGGGAACGACAGAATCAGCGACGAGACGGTCAATGAAATTGAGTGCATGGCGTGAACCTCCTATGAGGTCAACCTGGCGCAACGTCACGGTAACGGATTGGAGATCAACGCGTCAATTTCGCGACCTCGAAACTCTCGCTGGCTCTGCGGCAGCAGGAGGCCGCTGTTGCTCGTTGGAGGAACCAGGGAGCTACGCACGTCACGGCGAGGTAAGCATTTTATCGGTTGGACCATGCGCTTGCTCCGAACCTTGGTGGGCGCATATGATTCTGGCGGCTCGCGGATGCAAGCGAAGCGTCTCAGCCGGATGAACGCTGTTGAACATCAAAATGTAGGCGCCGGATGTAGGCGCCGGGCTTTAGCCCGGCCAGCCGCGAACCGCATCCGAAACGCCGATCGTGGGGGAATGATGAAACGAGCCTCTCTGCATTTTCTGCTACTCCTCGCTGCGTCGTTTGCCGCGTTGCCGGCCGCCGCTCAAGACTGGGCCAAGGCACAGTTAGCCAAGTCGCCGCGTCACAGCGAATGGGTCACCGTGAAGCACGACAGCCGCTCGGTCGAAACCTTCGTGGTGTACCCGGAGTCGAAGGACAAGCGCCCGGTAGTGCTGGTGATCCACGAAATTTTTGGCATGACCGATTGGGTGCAGGATTTGGCCGACCAGGTGGCCGCAGCCGGTTACATCGCGGTCGCGCCTGATCTGCTCTCCGGCATGGGGCCGAACGGCGGGCGCAGCTCGTCGTTTGCCGAAGGCAAGACCATGGAAGCAGTCAGCCATCTTAATCCCGACCAGGTTACTGCGGACCTGAATGCCACCGCGGATTACGGCCTGAAGATTCCCGCCGCCAACGGCAAGCTGTTCGTTGCCGGATATTGCTGGGGCGGAGGACAGTCGTTCCGTTTTGCCACCAACCGCGGCGACCTATCGGCGGCGTTCGTGTTTTACGGTCCGCCGCCGGATAAGGATGCGATGGCGCGCATCAAGGCTCCGGTCTACGGGTTTTACGCTGGCGACGACGCGCGCATCGGCGCAACCGTTCCCGGCACGGTGGAAGCAATGAAGGCAGCCGGAAAGACCTACGAACCCGTCACCTATGACGGCGCAGGCCACGGCTTCATGCGCGCCGGCGAAGCCCCCGACGCCAGCGACGCAAATCGCAAAGCCCGCACCGACGCCTGGGCCCGCTGGAAGAGTTTGCTGGCTAAAGGTCAGTAGGCGCTCTTCCTTCAGTAAGGTGCTCTCCTTAGGAGGCTGGGGCTTCAGCCCCGGCGAAAGCCACGCGGTATCGATCGGGCTTTAGCCCCTGAAGGTAGGTTTCAGACTCTTCGCCGGCGGTGAAGTCCGAGCCCGATGCCGCCCGCGGGTCAAACCGCAGTCGCTCGGCGGCGGGCATCGGCGGCTGACGATTTCGTTTGGTTCAGGTGACTCTTGGGGAAAATCTACGCAGGAACATCCGGGTGGGCTTACGCAACGTGGAAGCCCGATTTTTATCCAGCGAAGCTGGCATCGGCGAAGTTCCTTGGCCACTACTCTTCGCGGCTGAACACCGTGGAGGTTAACTACACCTTCCGCCATTTCCCCACGGAAAAACTTCTACGCGGCTGGATGGCCGCGACGCCCGCGGATTTCAAATTCGCGGTGAAAGCCAACCAGAAAATCACGCACATCAAGCGGCTCAAAGATGTTGCGGACTTCACATCGGAATTTGTCGCCTCGTTGCAGCCGTTGGACGTGGAAAAAAAGCTGGGGCCGGTGCTGTTCCAATTGCCTCCATACTTAAAGTGTGATGTAGCGTTGCTGAAGGATTTTTTGGCGGGACTCCCGCGAAGTTTGCGCAGCGCTTTTGAATTCCGGCACGTTTCGTGGTTCACCGACGAAGTATACGAAGCGATGCGCGGCGCAAACGTAGCCCTCTGCCAGGCAGAAAGCGAAAAACTGGAAACCCCCGACGTGCAGACGGCTGATTTTGTCTATCTGCGGCTGCGTAAGGAAGATTACTCAGCAAAGGCCAACAAGGCGGTCACGACTAAAGTGGCAGAGCTCGTCAAAACAGGCGACGTCTTCGTGTACTTCAAGCACGAAGACACGCCAGAGGGCGCGTTACATGCCGAGGGCCTCCTGAAGTCGGTGAACGCAGTATGAGTCTGCCGGTGAGTGATTCGAGGGAAAGACAAACAGGGCGTCTCCGCAGCCTCGGACGATAGCGTGGGTAAGCGAATTTATCGGTCGCGCTACACCCTTCCAGGTATTGCCCATCTCGGCCAAATATTATTTATAGATGAGTGCGCGTGGCTGTCTCGATACTCAGCCATCGCGTCCGTCAAGGAGAGCGACTATGCGATTTGGACCTTTTCTAGGTTTAGCGATACTGCTCGTGATTCTTTGGGCCGGCGGATTCGTATTTTTTCACGTCGCCGGGTTCATGATTCACCTGCTGCTGATTTTTGCCGTGATCTCATTGATCGTCCACTTGTTTACCGGCAGCGCCAGGACCGCCTGAGAGCGCCCAGCCGCTCTGAGTATTGAAGTCGAGATGGTTCTGATGGAAGGTTTGGTGATTGTGCGGCGTTGAGAGCCTTTACCTATCCTGATCGGATAGGCTCAGGATGACATGCGAGCGTGAATCGGCATCCCAGAACAGGGTCGCCGATTTGGCGTTGCTCGTAACGCAATTGCTCTACCTTTTTCCTTCGATGAGTTGCAGAAGTTCTTCCGCAGATTTCACGCCGTGGTATTGCGCTTCCTCGAAGATAGAAATTCCGCTTACATCGGAATTTGCAAACGAGATGCGGCCTTGGCGTTTTGTCAGGCGCTGGCGCTCGGCTGAGAAAATCGACCCCGGAACGGGCCGGACCATGGCGTGGCCCATGCGCATGATGTCGATTCGCGAAACGCATCTCCGGATGTCGGAGTGAACTCTCTCCAGGTCGTGAAGAATTGCCTCCTTCCAGTACGCCCAATCTTTCTCCAGCAGAAGGCGGCGGTTTTGCGCGGGATCGCCTTCGGCTAACGCCCAGTAAAAGGTCCACACGGTTTTGTCGATGTGCGAGCGAATGCTCTGGTGCGTGGCGTCTACGTATCCGAGCGAGGGTGAGTCGAGGAAGACGGTGTCCCAAGTTGGCTCCGCGCCACGCGCGTCGGGCAACCGATCGAGCGTTAAGTTTGCGGTGAGCCACGGCGAGTACGTGAAGTCGTGGAGCGGCTGAAAATTGTCGACGATGTGGGGAGCGAGGAAGGTTGGAGCGGCGAAGATCACGAATTCGGATTGGAATAGAGTGTCTCCCGCTTCGACGGTGACTCCGCGTGGACCTGGAGTAATGCGATGCACCATTTGGTTGGTGCGGACGTTTTCGCCGATGCGTTCAAGGAGACGACGCGTGATCCAGCCGTTGCCTTCCGGCCAGGTGAGTGGGCCTTTTTCTTCGGCTTCGCGCGAGGAGAAATAGTGAATGCCGGCCCACGCGGACGTGTCTTTGGCTAGCGCGCCGTAATCGTCGCGGCAGGCGTAGTTCATGTACCAGTTTACGAGCGGGGAATCGATATTTTGTTGGCGGAGCCACTCGGAAAACGAGATGCGATCTAAGTCGGCGAGACGATTCGAGCGGCCGAGTTCGAGCGGGATCGTGAATTCTCCACTGCTTCTATATTTAGTGAAAAGGTCTTCTAGACGTTGAAATTGTTCGCGATCTTTTGGTTTCAGTCCGATGGCGGGTTCGATGCCTTCCTGCCAGCGGCCGTAGAGGAAGAGACGCTCTTGCGGGGAGAAGCAGAGATAGCGCTCGTTCCACTGTCCGTTTTGTAAAACACCTAAATCCTCGAATAGCTCGCGCACGTGGATTGCTTTGGGTCCCGGCACTGGCACGTAGTGCGCGGCCCATGGATATGCGGTGATTTCGTTTTCGCCCCAGCGGGCGTTTCCGCCTGCGGCGTCGGTCATTTCGAGGAGAACGAAATCGGTGAAGCCTCGTTTGCGCAGGCGCCAGGCGGCGCTCAGGCCGGCGATGCCACCGCCGACGATGACGACAGGGACTTTCTCCTCTCGCTTCGGAGCAGGGAAGCTTGCGCGATCACGCAAGAGGTGTCCGGCTTGGAATGAATCGTTGACGAATGAGCCTGCGATCGGACGCTCACTTTTTTGGGAGAGACCAATCAGCGCGGCGCTGCTGAGACCTAGGAATTGGCGGCGATCCATACTAATTGGTGACGAGAAGCGCCCGCTTCGGAAAGCGGCCGCTACAACGGCTCGGAGACGCTCGCCATAGCTTCAATGACTGATGTCCTTCCAGTCTTGGTCGTAGAGGCGGACTAGAACCTGGTCGTTGAGCTGGTTGGGAGGGACGTTCATGGGCGCCATGTCGGGCGGGAATTGAAACATCAGCGGGATGCCCTTCACATCGATGAATCGCAGGCCTGACGGCAGGGAAATCGGCGGCGTGTAATCGTGGGTGGAGGCTAGCACGAATCCCCACTCGCCGAAGGAGGGAACGTAGACGTGGTAGGGGTAGGTGCGCAGGCCTGCTTGCTTGAGTGTTGCAGCGATGCACCAGAACGAATCGCGAGCGAACATCGGTGAGGTGCTCTGGACCACGATTACACCCTGGACGCTTAGGTGGCGGGCTACGGCACGGTAGAACGCGGTGGTGTAGAGCTTGCCGAGGGAATAATTTGTGGGGTCGGGGAAATCGATGACGATGAAGTCGAAACTGTCGGTGTTGGAATCGACCCACGGGAAGGCGTCCGCGTTGATGATGTGGAGTTTCGGCGATAGCAGCGATTTTTGATTCAGCTGCGTGAGCATCGCGTTGGTTGAGAAAATGCGGGTCATTTCCGGATCGAGGTCGACGAGCGTGATGCTTTCGATCTGGGGATATTTCAGAATTTCGCGAACGGCCAGGCCGTCGCCGCCGCCTAGCACGAGTACGCAGCGCGGGGCGGTGATGCTGGCGAGGCCTGGGTGAATTAGAGCTTCGTGGTAGCGGTATTCATCGCGGGAGCTGAATTGCAGGTGGCTGTTGAGGAAGAGGCGGAGGTCGTCCTTGAAACGCGTGAGGACTAGATGCTGGTAGCGGGAGTCGCGGGCGAAAATGATTTCGTCGGCATAGATGTTTTCTTCGGCGGTGGCGGTGATTTTTTTGGCTTGGACCATGCCAATTCCGAGACCGCACAGGACTACGACGCAGGCTACGCGCAAAACACGAGCAGTGGGAAGCTGCTTCGCGAACAGGAACGTGCTCCAGAGCGCCACTGCGGCGTTGATGATGCCGAACAGCATTGCTGAACGCACCAGTCCCAGACGCGGGACGAGGAGAATCGGAAAGAGGAGGGAGGCTCCCAGTGCGCCGAGGTAGTCGAACGTCAGGACGTGGGCGATTACGTCTCGGAAATCGTAGCGGTCTTTCACGATGCGCATGAGCAGGGGAATTTCCAGGCCTACGAGGACGCCCATTACGATGACCAGGGCGTAGAGGATTAGCTCGAAGCCTTGGGTGAAGGCGAAGGCCAGCATCAGGAGGGCGGAGGAGAAACCACCGATGACGCCTAGGAGGAGTTCGATCCAGATGAATTGATAGACCAGGCCTCGATTCAGATAGCGGGATAGGGCGCTGCCCAGGCCCATGGCGAAGAGGTACGTGCCGATTACCGTGGAGAATTGCAGGACGCTGTCGCCGAGGAGGTAGCTGGCCAGAGTGCCGGCTACGAGTTCGTAGATCAGGCCGCAGGCGGCTACGAGTAGGACGGAGATGAAGAGGAGGATGCCCATTTTGAGGTTACGACGTTACATCAGGCACACCCAGGCGGAAAGAAAAAGCGGATCCCTCGTTTTGCTCGGGATGACAGTTTCGGTGAATTGGGCGTGACATCGAGGGACCGCTCAAGTCTCAAGTTGCTTGGATCGCGCCGAGATGGGGCGCAGCATGCTGCGCCCTTCTATAGAGCGGAGCGTTTGCGGTGGCAGGGAGGATTTGCGTTCGCAGATCGCAATCGCGAGTTAACACGACTGCGCCTTAATGGATGGCGGCGGCTATGATGATGCAGATGCCGATGGACATCGCGCCTATCAGGATGGCTAGCGCCATGTTGTGTTCTTGCACGATCTCTTTCCAGAGATGGTACGGCGTGGCTTTGTCGATGATGACGAACGACAGGATGAAGATCAGGATGCCTATGAATGCATAGGCCAGGGCGCTGACTACGTTGCCGAGCGGGACCAGGTTCATCTTATTTGCCTCCTGTGTAGTGGTGATAGCTGCTGTAGATGCCGCGATACGCGCCGGGATTGTCTCTTATGGACTTGGGGACGTTTTTTACTTCGTTCATGGTGTCCATGCTCCAGCCGCGATACTGGGCCATGCCGACCATGCCGAGCACCAGGAATCCGTAGATCAGATAGAGTGATTGAAACATTTCTTACCCTCCACTTTTTACCCTGCACTTTTTTACCCGCTGCTTTGCAGAATCGGATGATCGCTTTCCGCCCATCGTTGTCGCTCGAAACTCAGGGCTTTAAGACTGATGAGCGCAGCGGGCACGAGCAGCGCCAGGAAAGCCCAGCCATAAAAACTGAACACCGGGACGTCTCGGGTCACGGTGACGGTGTAGGAGATGGCGGGATGGCGCGCGTCGGATTCGGGCTCGATGCGCAAGTAGTAGTGGCCGGCGGGCACGCTGGGCACGATCACGCGGTCCCTGCCGCTGCCTTCGGTCCAGGAGCCGTCGCTGTCACGGCCATAGTAGTAGCTGACTTCGCGGCCGAAGTCCCACGCGCGGCCGGTGTCCTGGCTGATGAGCGCATAGTTCAAGTAAATCCAACTGTTGGATACATTGGCTGACGTTTTTACTTCGACGTTCGAGTCTCGGCCTTTTAGTTCGAAGACGTCGGTGACGAACGAAGGCTCGCCCTTCACAGGCCCCGGAGCCAGGCGGTAAGAAGCGGTGAAGACTTGATCCTTGCTTGCGACCATGTCGGTGAAGGCCATTAGGCCGAGCAGGAAAATGGAGAGGGCGATGAAGGCTACCCATACCGTCTTGAGACTTACAGTGGAGGGTGCGGGCTGATTTTCAAAGATGCCAACTGGTTCGGGCGGCTGGCCGGGGAGACTGAAGGCTTTCCAGATTTCCTGGGGATAGATGTATTCGCCTACCGACCAGGTGGTTTCGCCGGAACTCTGTTCGCAGGAAAGCAGGTGGGGCGGATGGACGTAATCGGTCACGACGGCGCGCTCGCCTACGCGCACCTGCCAGGGAAATTCTCCGATGACGTATCCGGTGGTGGCGTCCGCGGTCTGAAAGTGGCGAAAATTTTCGCCCAGATAGTTGGCGGTGGAGACGATGGAGCTGCGAACGGTGGGCAGGTTCTTGCAGACGGAGATGTCGTTCCAGTGGCCCTGGTATTCGCTGAGGTAACGAAAACCCTTGTAGGGATTGAAGAGCAGATATTCGTGCCAGTCGTAGCGGACACCGTCGGATTCGATGCTGCGGCGCTGGAAGCCGATGACTTCGTAGTCGGTGCCGCGAAGTTTTCCACGCGTGCCGAGCGGGATGAGTGGCTTGAGTTCGCCGGTGATGGCTTGGAATTGCTGCAGAATCTTCAGCGTGGGGTCTTTGGCGTCGAGGATGGAGTGGCAATTTTCGCAGACTACCGTTACGGCCTGTTGGAACGAACGTAGCGTGATGGCGCCGCCGCACTGCGGGCAATGGAGCGCCTTCACTTGGGGCTTCGCGGGTTGTGATGGAAGAGGTGGCTGGCCGGCGCTCATCACCAACCCTCGAACTGGCGTAGATTTTTGAGCTTTAGATCGTCGAACTCGACGAATTCTCCAAGATAAAGCGCAGGTTGCTCGTCACTGTAATCGAGCGTGGCGAATTTTCCGGTTTGCGAGCGGAGGTCGACGAAGGTGACGTCGGTTTTGTCCCAATACTGGAAGGGGAGCTCGCCTTCGACGCCTTTGTAGTGGGCTTCGGTGATTACCGTGACCGTGTACGTTTGATTATTCCAGGTGTATTGCTGGCCGACCTGGACTTGAGAGGCTGTTGGCAGAGATTGGCGGGGTACGGCGAGGGAGACAGCGAATTCATTTTGGGCGTCGGAGAGCCAGGCGCTCGTGCCGTCGTTCATGACGACGTGCCACTCGTTCCAGCCGCCTTGTTCGTATTCGTAAAGAATGCGGCCGGCGACGACAAAGGCTTTGTTGTGGTAGATCCCTTCGGTGTTGAGCTGGATTGGCGAGCTGTCGGGAGGCAGGTCGGCGACTTGCCCTACTTTTTTAAGGTCGACGTCGGTGCGGACGAGGATGCTTTTGCAATAGGTACAGACGGTTTGCACGCTGCTGGACCATTGGAAGACTATTTTGGCGCCACAATTTGGGCAGTTCGAGACGGGTTGCGTCATCGACGAGTGCTCGAATGCAGTGCGGGCAGGGAGGTCACGTCAGTCGCCCGCCGCCAGCTCGCGTGGCATTTCGTAGGAACGGACCAGGCGGCGAATCGTTACGGTCTGGGACGAGAAGAGTTGCCGCAGCGCGGCTTCAAAATTCCATTCCGGCCGCGGGACGCAACAGAATAAATTCAGACAAAGCGAGCCATGCTCGGGAAAAGTGTGGCAGGCGAGGTGGGATTCCGCGAGGAGGCAGAGGCCGGTGATGCCGCCGGTGCGCGGGAACTGGTGCCATTGCGGGGCGCCGACCGGGCGGAGTTTCATCTCGTGGATGATTTCATCGAATAGCGCGCGCAATACGGATGCGTCTTTCAGCGTCTCCGGCGAGCATCCGAATGCTTCAACGATCCATTCGACTCCGCTCATAGGTCTCCGCTGATCAGGCTTGGGGCTTGCCGCATTCCGGGCAGAACTTGCTGGCGCGAGGGATCGGTTTGCCGCACTCCTGGCAGAATTTCGTGGCCGCGCTTGCCGCTCCGGCCGCAGCAGGAGCAGCGGCGCTCCCGCCGCCGCTGGCGGGAGCTTGGCCGGCGGTTGAGCTTTTCACGGCTTCCATCATGGTTTGGCCGATGGCCATGCCCGCGCCGAGGCCGGCGCCTATTCCGACTGCGCCACCACCTTCGTTCGCGGCGGCGATGGGGATCGATTGTGCGACTTCGTATTGCGTGAACTTGCCCATGTCACCGATCACGTTCATGCTGATGCGCTGGTCGAGGACCTTCTGCAATTCGTCGGGGAGCGAGAGATTTTCGACGTTGAAGGTGTCCAGCAAAATGCCGTACTCCGCGAATGCCGGTTTGAGCTGCTCGCTGATTTTTTCGGCGAGTGTTCCCTGGCTGGCGGCCATGTCGAGAAAGGGAACCTGGCTGTTTGCGAAGGCGTCGGTCATTTTCGCGACGATGGTGTTGCGGAGCTGGCCTTCGAGATCGGCGACGCGATAGAGGTCGCGGGTGCCGCTGATTTTGCTGTAAAACGTTTTTGCATCGGTCAGGTGGTAGGAATAAATGCCGAAGCCGCGGAGGCGAATGGCGCCGAATTCCTTGTCGCGGATGGTGATGGGATTGGGCGTGCCCCAGTGCTGATCGGTTTGGGTGCGCGCGGAGAAGAAGTAGACGTCGGATTTGAACGGGGATTGGAAGGCTTTGTCCCAGTTTTTTAAATACGTCAAAATTGGCAGCGTCTGGGTGTTCAGGGTGTAGAGGCCTGGACCGAACGCGTCGGCGACTTTTCCTTCGTTGACGAAGACCGCATACTGCGAGTCGCGAACGGTGAGCTTGCCGCCGTTCTGGATCTCGCGGTCCTGCATGGGGTAGCGGTAGGCGAGGATGCCGTCCTCGGGCTCTGTCCAGTCGATGACGTCGATAAATTGTTTGGAGAGGAAATCGCGAAGGCTCATGATGCTCTCTTTCCCGCGGGGCTGTCCTGGCGCGCTAGAGCTTGATACGACGAATGTATGGTGGGATGCGGCGGGTGTCAATGGTTTGCGGAAATTTAGCGGAAGGAAATCATTGCGATTTGCAATGCTGGCGCGCGGAATCAAGGGGTTCACCGAATTTTTCGGTTCCTTGCGAGACTGCGGAAGTGGGGCGATATAATTCGATTTTCACCGGGAGTGAATCATGAGCGACGTCGATCGCGGCGGAAAACCCGATTGGAAAACGCACGGCTTGCGCATCATCCGCAGCGGGCAATTGGACATGAACACGCCGCAGACGCCGGGGATGTCGCGCGCGGAAGCTATTTCGCATGCGAAGGTGGGCGCGCAGAAGTTATGGGCCGGGACCGTGGTGGTGCAGCCGAACGCGAAGACTGGTCCGCATCATCACGGGGAATTGGAGACGGTGATCTACGTGGTGCGCGGCCGGGCGCGATTTCGGTGGGGGGATCGCTTGGAGTTTGTGGACGAGGCGGGGCCGGGGGATTTCGTTTACGTGCCGCCGTACGTGCCGCATCAGGAGCTGAATGGGAAGAAGGACGAACCTGTGGAAGCGGTGATTGTTCGGAGCGGGCAGGAGCCGGTGGTGATTAATCTGGATATTCCGAGCCCGGAGGATGTGCCCGACGGGTCGCACGACGATCCGTTTCACTCCAAGCCGGGGTCGCTTTAACGCCGTCGAATCTGTTTGGGAGAATTGTCGAAGCGATTGAGTGGTGCCCGAAAGAGGACTCGAACCTCCAAGGCCGTGAGGCCACTAGAACCTGAATCTAGCGCGTCTGCCAGTTCCGCCATTCGGGCACAGGATGCTATCTTACAATACTTTCAGTTGATTAGCTGCTGCTCCGCTTTGGAACTCGCTTCAGCCGTAGCAGCTACTTGGGCCGTACTTAGGCTATTCTCGCGGCGGCGCTCGATTTTCTTGGCCGCCTCGGCAAGATCTGTTTCGCTCACGATATTATGCCGGTCGAAAATCGACCGACTCTTATGACCGGAAATCGTCATCGCGACTCGCTCCTGCACCCCCGCCCGGACAAGATTGCGAACAGCGCTCCTCCGAAGGTCGTGTAGCAGTAGGCCCTCCATGTTGGCCGCCTTGGTCAGCTTGTCCCACCGATCCCTGAAGTCGCGCACTGGTTTTCCGCCATCCCACGTCAACACGAATTCGTCGGGCTTCTTGCCGCGAACGCAAGAGAGCCGCAATCTGTGAACTTCTTCTGTCATTCTTGCGATGCGTCCGTCGCCGTTCTTCGTCGTCCCGGGATCCAGCGTAGTCCAGCAAGCTTGAGAGTCAACCCGCGGCCTGCACGTTTCGCCCCAATCGCTAAATCTGAATCCACAATCTGTTACTTCTGCCAGTTGCTCCCGCTGGTAGAGACAAGCAACATCTCCAACATAGATGTCTGGCATATCTCTGAGTTCAGTCCAGTTTCGTCCTCGATAACTCGACTGTAAATGCCACGATTAATCGGTTGGGGGGACACTAATGGAACGTATACCTACTCATGGGACATCTCCACGCTTCCTAATCGCGGATGACCACGCGATATTCGCGGAAGCACTACGGGGCTATCTGGAAAAAACTTATACGATTGTAGGGGTGGTACTTGACGGTCGCGCTTTGATGCAGCAAGCCATACAACTCCGGCCGGACGTGATTATCGTGGACGTCAGTATGCCCTTTTTGAATGGGCTGGAAGCAGCCCGGAGAATCAAATCGGAGGCTCCCAATATCAAGTTTATATTTCTGACGATGCAGGACGACCCAAATCTTGCAGCTGCGGCTCTCGAACTCGGCGCAATCGGGTTTGTACTGAAACACTCAGCCGGAAAGGAACTGTTACAGGCGATCGATCATGTGTTGCATGGGAAGCCCTACTTAACGCCCAAGCTGAGAGCGGAAGATTGGGTTGCAACAAAGGCCAGGGCGCGCCAATTCTCAAAGGAATTGACCCAGCGACAAAAGGAGATCGTTCAAATGCACGCCGAGGGGCGATCCGTGAAGCAGATCGCCGATGTTTTGGGAATAAGTGAGAAGACTGTGGAGTTCCACAAACACAACATTCAGCAATCGTTCAACCTCAGGAGCAGCGCCGACATGGTCTTATTTGCCCTGAAACAGGGATTGATCTCGGTCAAGCCCTAAGAACCAGAGTTGTGCCCGATAAGGTTGGATGAATGGAGAAAGTTCGTGCTGGGACCCAGATATCGAGTAAGCGCGTCGCACGGTAAGTGAAGTCCCCGACGCCGAGTTGCTGCAGATTCCCGTGGCGTCCTTCGCTCTCTGTGTGAATGATAAGAGTTGCTGGAAGGACGCTTAGGGCCCTCGCTGACAATTTAGACGAGGCGCATGGCGTCTTGTTGCGTGGAATTGTTGAGAGCAATCGCTTCCCGTCGGTGGCGGCATGGAACGAGGGGACACCCTTCAGGTAACCGGTCCGAATCTTCCGTTCAGAAACTGGCGCCGCTGATTGCACAATCACACGCCCCACAGAAGCGAGCGATCTGTCGGTTCTGGGATTCGCAGGCTGGAGCTGCCGGTGGGCGCCTATGACGGAAAACAAATATCCAATTCAACAAACGCTGGCCAACCTCAAGAAAACTCTCGATTCCGACCCCACCAATGTCGAATTGGCACATCGTTACTGGGTCGAACTTGCTTCCACTGGGGGATGTGACCTCAGAAGCGGCGGTTTCGTCATAGAATCATTCCGAGGGTGTGCGTTAGCGTCTCTCGCAGGGGTAGTTGCTTTAGCACGCGCATACCGCCAACTATTCGAGAAGAGTGGAGAGAAACCACGCCCTGAACTCTTCGATGGGAAACTGCTCCAAGCACTGAAAACCAGGCTTCCGGACCTATCAAACGGCGACCAAGAACTCGTCCGGTGGGTGCTCACTTCAATCGAGTAAGCTGCCAAAGCTTGTGCCCCTTAGCCACAGGTTTTAGTACTTGAGGGTCTTTGAATGACGCTCCGGAAGCACTTTTAACCTCACAGGCAACTACAGTCTGCGTTTGCTTGCCTTCAAACAATGGCCGCTCTCGTTCCTTACCGAACCGGTCCTGGCTAATGCCGTTCGAAGAAGTGGCTAGGAGCGCATTTCGCAGCAGCACTGCACCTAGGTATTTCCCTAGTAGCCCGGCTTTGATTCCCGCAGGTAGTCTCCATGTAGCATTTTGCCCTGCCCGGTTTGCCGCTCTGCGACTAATCCGAGCCCACCTTGCGGGGGACACTTTGATTCGCCCACGCGTCCTATTAGCGGATGACCACCTAGCTCTGCTCGAAGCCGAGATTGGCCTCCTGTCTCCCTATTTTGATGTCGTAGGGACAGCAGCAGATGGTGCCGCATTGGTGTCGGAAGCCCGCAGTCTCCATCCTGACGTAATTGTGACTGATATCAGCATGCCGGTTTTGAACGGAATCGACGCCATGCGTAAACTCGTGCAGGCTGGTTGCACAGCGATATTCGTCTTCCTGACCATGCATTCCGAACCAGAGTTCGTCGAGGCATGCAAAGACGCAGGGGCGTTGGGGTACGTGCAAAAGTCCGCCATGAAACACCATTTGGTGCCCGCGATACATACGGTGCTCGCTGGTCGGTCCTACTTTTCGCAACACGCTCCTGCCAGGTAAGTTGAGGAAGGTTTTTTCGGAAAATGCCATCCCATGCTTCTTCCTGCAAAGAGTCAATCCCCCCTCATTTTGAACAAATCAATAGCTTGCGGCCGGTTCAGAATCTGTAGGTGTAACCGCTGGTAAGGTAGGGTCTGCCCCGGAAGGAATAATACTGTGTGGAGATAACACTGGTGGGCATCTGATTTGGGTCGCTATAGCCCTGCAAGTAATGAATGAGGGTGGTGCCCGCATTGAGACGGAAAGTGGAATTGCGGGAGGCAGCGTACTCCAGGGTGCCGCCAAAATCGAGAGCATAGCGCCACGCGCTCTCGTAGTTGGAAGAACTTCCTGGCACAAGCGTTTTGTCGTAGTGAATGAAGCCGTTGCGGAGATTGGAAAACAAGCCCCAGTTGCCGAGAGTGCTCCCAAGTTTGAGGCCGGCGAGCCCTTCTTGTGCAGCTCCGTTATGGCCGTAAGAACCCGAACCTGGGAATAGATTCACCACCGAATCGAAGTAAGCGTACTTCGCGATGCGATAACCGAAATCGAATCCGTAGCCTGGAATGAACTGCTTGCAGTTGGAGCAGGATTCGTTGTCCAGGCGGAGATTCATCGAAATGAATTGGACGCCGAGGCTGTAACGAGGATCACCCTTCCAAGCGGGACGCTCAGCGGGATGAAGCGGTACACCGAAGTTCTGAATGAAAGTTCCCTCCTCGGAATAACGGAACCATGGCTTCTTCCCGGCGAACATATTGGCAAAGGTGTGGCTGGGAGCAAGAGAGCCGCGAAGAATTTTGTACTTGAGCTTCGGGCTATCCTTCGCCAGGCGGTCAACGAGTTCGCGCTCGATGGCGTCTTCGAGAACAATCCAGCCCATGCCGACCGTGGGGGTGATGACGAAGTCAACCCAGCCAGTGTTGTTGGTGGGAGGTTTGTAGTGAACACCCGGTTTTCCCTGACAAGGGTACATACCGCAGCCAGGGACGTAGGTATAGCCGCCCTCGTTTCCAATCGCGGCTTCGCTGAAAACTGGACCGATCTCGAAATAAGCTTCCCATGCAGTCGCCCAAGCCATGGCTTTCAAACGGCTGTACCAGTAATTCGAGGATTTGCCAAAACGCGCGGAGCGACCCGCTGGATCGTTATTTATGAAGATGTCGCCGTAGACAGCGCCTTCCATGGGGTGCCCGATGTAATTGACAAGGAAGCTGTCGCCGTCGCCCCAGCGAGACATGTGAAAGTCGTTTGCGGATGCCCAGTAGTCATGCCAGAAAGGCTTATGGAAAAGAAGGTAGCGGGCGCCGGCATCGTTTGCCAGACGAAAGCCATGACCGACGACGAGGAAGCCGAAAGACTGCCAGAAAGCGGTTTTCCAGTGAAACTTTTCAGTGTGACGAGGAGCCGGCTGGATGGGCTTAGTGAATAAGAGCCCGTGCATATCCTCCGGGATGGTTAATCTCGGCGCAAGGGGAGCGAAACAAGGGGAAAGCAAGCCGATCTGGTCGGGGGAGGAGCAAGACGTAGTTGGGAGGAGAAGCATGTTCTTGGGGGCTGTGGCTGGAGACGAAGCAAGGAGCGTGGGAGTCGGCAGGTACAGCTGGAGCGGCAGCAAGGCGTCGTCCGAAAAGAGATTCGATTGTGCAACGAGTATCGGCAGGCGCAAGTCAGCCCGGAGGTCGGACTGGGGCACCTTTGTGGAAACAAGATTGCCAGAGGCGGTGTGAGCTTCAGATAGTTCCTGAGCACGAGTGGTCCGGTGCGAGAGAGCGAGTACCAGGAAGAGCACGATCAGTAGCACGGCACGCCGCAGGACATTCCTCCATTCGGCACTTGTCCAAATTAGAAGGTGGTGCTTTCCAATTCTCCTGAATACTCTGGTGTCCGGATACTAGGGGATTCCCTAGCAGGCGCTGCGGAACACGAGGGCATTTGCAAATGCTGAATTTGCGTGCATTTTTGAGTGTCATCGTATTCTCCTTCTCTCTGCGGGTTAGGCGTGTCTGCGAGCTAAATCCGTCGAAGCCAGCCCGCCCCAAAGTGTTGGCCCAATAGCAATGGCCTCATGGTGCGTCGGGCGCTATCTCAATGTCTGCGTCCAGCCAGGCCAGGAACAGCTTGTATCCAACCGACAAAACAATGGGGCCGACGAAGAGGCCGATAATGCCGATCGCCAAAAAGCCGCCGATCGCACCTAGGAAGACGACGATGATGGGAACCGGGACGCCCCGCCCAAGCAGCAACGGCTTCAAAACGTTGTCTATGAGGGCGACGACAATACACCAAATCAAAAAGGCCACGGCCTTGGCAGTGCTCGTGGTCGCAAAAACATAGATCACGGCGGGGATCAGCGCCAAGCTCGCTACCTGAAGCACAGCCGCAATGAGAAACAGCAGCGCCCAGAGGCCCGCTCCTGGGAGCCGAACCACTAGAAAACCGAGACCCGCGAGTAGAGATTGGATCAAAGCTACACCAAGGATGCCGGTGGTAACGCTGCGTATGGTCGCTCCAGCGAGTGCTTCATACTCCGCGCCCTTATTGCCGAAAAGATGGATTGCAAGTTTTCTCGAAACTCCCGCGCCCTGGGTAGAGTTGGCGAGAAAGAATCCCGCAATCACAATCGAGACGAAAAACTGCACCACGCCCAGTCCAACTCCGGCGGCCGCCGTGAGTAGTCCGTTGGTAGCCGCTTTAAGCTGCGGAGCCAGGCTCCGAAGTGCGACAAGGAAATTGTTGGAAGCTGAGCTCCAGAGCTCACTCAACGGTTTGCCAATGATGGGCCAGGTTGCAATAGTCGGTGGCGGTGGCGGAATCGTCAGGGTTTCATTGTGAAGACGGGCCGCGAGCCCTTGGAAGCCTTCGACCAGCGTTTGAGTGAGGAGCGCAATCGGCACGATCAAGACGATGAGGAGCAGGATGGTAAATAAGATAGACGCAAAGCCACCTCGTCCGCCCAACAGTCTCTGCAGCCAGCAGTATCCTGGGTAACCCGCAATAGCGATGATCAGTCCCCATGCGACCAAGACGATGAACGGTTTCAGAATGCTAAGGCAGGCAGCGGCAAGCAGAACGATAAGCCCAATGTGAATGGAGACTTCAACGGCCCGGTCCAGATACGACTTATCAGGTGTCGGTCGGTCAAGAGTCACAATGCGTTCTCCCATTCAGGTCAGATGTGATCTCCGGCAATACTTGCGCGCCATCGCACGGTCCAGAGGCCCATCTTGCCCAGAACCTCAGATTCTGTTCCGAAGCTTGATCGCGAAAAAGTACACCCAATGCGATGATGACGCCCGTTGTCAGCAATCTCAGCACGGTAAATGCGGACTTGCGATTGTCCTAGGAAGAACGCGAACTCTGTTTCACTTGAGCGCTTCAGCCTTTAGCTCTCGTCGCGATCTTCGCCTCGATGACGTGATGGATTAACCGCTTCGTCCGCTCAACGAACGCCAAATGGTCGCCGAGGCAACTCTCGAGCAGGGCGCCGGAAACATCAGCGGCCGCGACCAACATAACGTATTCCGCCGTGCGCACTTTTTTTGTTGAGTTGCGCCGCTGACCGAATACAGACACCGCATCTCAACAAAACAACCTTACGTTTGATTTCGTATCTGTACGACTAGGGAATTCCCTAGTGGCTTGGTCGCTGGGCCAAGTCTAAGAAGTTAAGAACAGGTCACACGCGAGCGGTCGGGTTCAACTCATCGGGGATGACCAGTCACGGAGGCAGGGAAATATGCAATCAAATACCCACAATCCAGTCGACGAGTTCTTCCAAGTGTTTGGCAACGCAACGCGGAGCGAATTGATTACCTTAAGGGAATTTCTCGTAACGGAGCAGGTCTCGGCGTGGGCCGCGAATGATGTGATGCAGGCGGCTGGTATCGACAAATTGTTCGCTCGTATAAAACTTCTTTTGGAACGCATCGAACAACGCGAGTTGATGATGGCGACGGAAGCAGCGGAATTCAGCGGCGTGAACTGAATGACTCCGTCGTTCCGGGGGTTGCTTACAAACTGATTGGCGTCGCTCTCAAGCGGGTAGGACCAATTCGCTTTGTGACCGTTAAATTCCCTATTACGATATTTAAGACACACTAATATTTAACAATTACTTCACCGGCAGCGTAAGAAACCTCGAATACAAAGAGAAGAACGCTAGCTGGCGTTCCTCATATACTCCCCGATTACAACATTTCCTTCCTGAATACTGGCGGGTATACGGACAACTAGGAAAATCCCTAGCTCCAGGGACCCAGGACCGAAGCCTCATGACTAGGGATATTCCTAGTTGAGCCAACTTGGATCACCGTTCAGATTTGTAAGGCTCCTGCTGAAATCGGCCGGTCGAGGCCGGAAGAAAAGAATCCAAAAGTCTGAAGGGCGGTCAACAATGCATTCGACTTTGTGCTCGGTGGCGGCCTCGACATTCCGCTTTCGCACTCCATCGCCTTCCGGCCCGTGCAGGTTGACTACGTGCTCACCCGGTTTGGCAATGGCTTCACTGCCGGAAACCAGAACCAGAGCAACTTCAGGTATCAAGCCGGCGTTCAATTCCGGTTCTAACCAGCAGAGAGCCGGACCCACCTTGTCAGGCGGCAGGACTCCAGGGGAACTCCACCCCTCCCCACGAGTCCTGCCGCAGCGCGTAACCACACAAAATCCGAAGGACAGTCCCTTTCGAAGTAAAGGGACTGAATGAAAGAGCCGCACAGTCAGGGCAAAAATCTTTAGCACTAACGCCCGGCCAAGGGAGCAGTACGACGAGAGCCTGAATCTTACACTTGCATACCCCTCTTGGCCTATAGCTGGATACGATCAAACTCAGGTACGAACTAATGAATGGCGAAAGTAGTGGGCGCTGGGGTCCTCCACAACCTTGCTCAGCCTGGAAATATCTTCGGCTACTAGCATTAATCCTCCCTGTGTTCTTGCTAGCTCCTGGTGCACCTGGACAGGTCCCGCAAAGGAAAAACGTGCTGGTCATCACTGAAGTAGGTCCGTCTCACCCCGCTATCAGCTTGATGATGCAACAAATTGTCGCCTGGGTGCAGAAGGCACATACTCACGACGTCGAGTTTTATTTTGAGAGTCTCGATCTGATGGCATTTCCAAGCGGCCCGTCGGGAGAAGAAGCACGAGACTGGCTTACGAAGAAATATGGCAGTCAAGAATTGAGCGTGGTAGTAGCGGTGGGCCCCGGAGCGGTGGATTTTGTTTCAAATCCTGCCCAGACTATGTTCTTGGAAATTCCTATCGTTATTTGCGGGACGAGTGCCGCTCAATTAAGCAATCCAAGGCTCGATTCCAGATTCACGGGATCGTGGTTGACACTTGAACCCGAAAAGACCCTTGAAGTGGCATTGCATCTTTTCCCGGACACGCGTCACGTTTATGTGGTAGGCGGCAGTTCCCACTTCGATAGGGTGGTAATGTCGTTGACGCAATCAGAGCTCAGTTCCTTCAATAATAAAGTGGACATCCATTATCTGCCTCCAATGGAACTGGGAAGGTTATTGGCGCAGTTGCAGAGCTTACCCGACGATTCTATCGAGTTGTATACCTCCTTTTTTCAGGATTCCACAGGAACTAGATTTCTCAATGCAACAACGGCACTTCCCGTGATCACGGCAGCCTCTAATGCCCCGGATTTTGGTATGTCCGACTCGTATGTCGGACACGGAATTGTCGGCGGATACGTGATGGCGTATGAAAAGCAAGGGAAGATTACAGCTCAGATTGTTTCGGAACTACTGGACGGGAAGAAATCCCATGAAATTCCTATGCAGACTCTTCCTGGCGTGTACATGTTCGACTGGCATGAATTGCAACAATGGCATATTCCAATAAGCAGCCTGCCTTCTGGAAGTGTCGTCCTGTTCCGTGAGCTCAGTCTGTGGGAGCGCACTCGATGGATGTGGGTAACGGCGTTCGTCGTCATCTTCGGCCTATCTTTTATCATCGTTTACCTGCAATACAACCGCAGGCAGTTAGAATTCGCCAAAGAAAGGCAATCACAACTAAGCGGCATGCTGATCAACGCGGAGGAGCAAGAGCGGAGCCGCGTAGCTTCCGAACTTCATGACGATTACAGCCAACGCCTGGCGCTGCTAGCCCTGGGAATGGAAAACGTCGCGGAGACAATTCCGACTTCGGCCCAGGAGGCCAGCCGCCAATTGCACGAACTAGTGAATTCCGCCAGCGAACTCGGGGCCGACCTTCACACACTTTCCCATCATCTTCATTCCTCCACGCTGGAGCGCTTGGGGCTGGTGTCGGGAGTGAGAGCGTTTTGCAAGGAATTTCAGGTACAACAAGGTGTGCGAGTGGAATTCACCCACAATGAAATTCCGCAAGCGATCCATTCCGATGCCGCCCTCTGTTTGTTCCGCATCGTTCAGGAAGGGCTTAGGAATGTGAGCAAACACAGCGGTGTAGATGAAGCTCACGTGCGTGTCTACCAAGATGGCAAGAAATTAATCGTCGTTGTCTCGGACCAGGGCTCAGGATTTGACGCCCGGAAGGTGGCAATGAAAACGGGCCTCGGCATTTTAAGCATGGAAGAACGCGTCCACTTATTGGGTGGGCAGTTCAAGATTCATTCGGATCCAGGGAAAGGAACACAGCTGGAGGCTTGGCTGCCTCTCGAGCGGGCTTCGGGGCTGGGGGCCAGCTGAACACAATCACCGGGCGAACTCTACAATGGCGGCACAAGAAGGCCGCGCTGTGGCCGCGGCGGCGGTTTTTGAGCTCACCGCCGATCCGGCGAGATTGCCCTCCTGACTCCCAAGCATCCATCGAACCGATTGACGACGGAAGACCTCTTAATGGCAGATCATAGAAGAACCCAAACTGCTCGACCTGCGATTTGCTCTTACTGCGTCACCTGGGAACCCACGAATCCGAAGTGTGAGTTCACTTGCCGAATGACAACCGTAAAGCTCGGAGACCTCCTAGGGATTCCCCTAGTTGTCTGCAGTCGGCGCCGCGTCTAAAAGGTTAAGCACAAGACAGCAGGGACAGGTCGGCGCAACCCCTCCGGCCTAGAACGCATAGCAGGACTCGGTGAGTCTTCACTACCCCCGACGTCTCTCCGAGTCCTGGCCCGCAGCCGTAAGATTTGCTCGGAGTAGGTATTGCAGTATAGGGCATCGTTTTCAAAGCGGTGTGATAGTGCCGGAGGTCCGGTAAATGCGAATGAGGCCAGGGTGAAAGCAGGGGTCGAGGTAACGAAGGAAAGCTCAATTATGAAAATGAAAACTCTCGGATCTAAATTTCTCTGGAAAGTCGCGCAAAGCTTGGTCGCCGTTCTGTGTTCGGCGCTGCTTGCGCCCGGAGAAGCAATTTTAGCCGCTCAGTCACAGGAGCAGACCGCTCCGCAAAACGAGCAAGAAGCCCCCAAAATTCCCCCGGATCAACTTGACTCGCTGGTTGCGCCCATCGCGCTGTACCCGGACCCGATGCTTGCACAAGTGCTCGTGGCTTCGACGTACCCGCTGGAAATTATTCAACTCCAGCAATGGCTTACGAAAAACAAGAATCTGAAGGACAAGGCGCTGGCCGATGCTGTGCAAAAGCAGCCCTGGGATCCCAGCATCCAGGGCCTGGCCGCAATGCCGGATGTGGTCAAGCGTTTGGCGGATGACATTCAGTGGACCACCGATCTCGGCAATGCGTTTCTCGCGCAGCAAAGTGACGTCATGGACGCCGCGCAGCGCATGCGTCAGAAGGCCCAGGAGAAGGGCAACCTGAAATCCACGGAACAGCAGAAAGTGGAAACCAAGGTGGTGGAGTCCAAACAGGTTATCGTTATTGAACAGGCAAATCCTCAAGTCGTTTATGTTCCGAGCTACGACCCCGTGGTCGTCTATGGCCCGCCGCCTTACCCCTACCCCCCCATTTCCTATCCGCCGCCGGGGTATTACGCGGCAGGAATGGCAATTTCCTTTGGAGTTGGACTTGCTATGGGAGCAGCGTGGGGCGGAGGTTGGGGTTATGGTTCCGGGTGGGGCGGAAACAACGACATCACGATCAACAACAACAATAATTTCAACCGCAACAGCAACGTCAACAACGTCAACGGCGGCAACCGCGTAAACAACCAACCTACTCGCGGCGGCGGCAACCGTGGCGGAGCAGGAGGCAATAGCTGGCAACACAACGCGCAACATCGCGGCGGAACACCCTACGGGAATAAAGCAACCGCCAATAAATACGGAGGAACAACTCGAGGGGCTTCGGCATCCGACCGTCAGGCCGGTGCCCGCCAGAATATTTCTCAGCAGGGCAACAGAGCACAAGCCAGCACGCGTGACGCGGGTTCGCGCGGGCAACAGTCAGGCGCAGGCAATCGTGCCGGTGGCGGGGCAGACCGTGCCGGTGGCGGGGGAGATCGCGGAGGTGGCGGGGGAGATCGCGTAGGCAATCGGAGCGTATCCTCCGGCGCCAGCTCCAGGGGAGATGCCCTTGGTGGTGGCTCGAGTGGGGCGAGTGCGAGTTCGGCTCGTGCCAGTAGCAGCCGTGGCAGTTCCAGCATGAGCTCTCGCGGCGGGGGCGGTGGCGGTTCGCGCGGTGGCGGCGGAAGGCGGAGGTAGACAATTCATGGAGAAGGAAACGCAAATCAAATCACAAGAGATGAATTCGTACGCAAGGACTGCTCTCAGAAGGCTGTGGATCGTTGGTTTCGCATGCGCGCTGGCGCTTACCTCCGCCTCGTCCACACTATCGCAAGAGAAAGAAACAGCAGCCCCGCAGCAAAGCCAGAAGACCTTTGCTACACCGAAAGACGCGGCCGAGGCCCTCATTCAGGCGACGAAAACGTTTGATGTTCCGGCTCTGATCGAGATTCTCGGACCACAGGGTGAAGACCTGGTCTCTTCCGAGGACCCCGTCAAAGACAAAAATATTGGAGCCGCTTTTTATGAAAAAGCGCAACAGAAAAACTCCATAGTGATTGACAACAAGAATCCGAATCGAGCCACTCTCGTTGTCGGAGATGATGACTGGCCTCTTGCGATCCCCATTGTGAAGCGAACTGGGAGGTGGATCTTCGACAGCGCCGCCGGCCGCAAGGAGATGCTCTACCGCCGCATTGGCAGCAACGAACTGGATGCAATCGAAATCTGCCGCGGCTATGTGGATGCCCAGCACGAATATGCTCTGGAAAAACACGATAACGCGAAAGTGAACCAGTACGCACAGCGTGTCATCAGCACCCCTGGCAAACACGACGGTCTGGTGTGGAAGAACCCGGACGGAACCCTTGGCGGGCCCATTGCCGAGAGCATTGCGGATGCCTTGCAGCAAGGCTACACGGATAAGTCCAAGCCATACCATGGATATTACTTCAAGATTTTGAAAGGGCAGGGTCCCGCGGCTCCTCTTGGCAAGATAGATTTTGTTGTTGAGGGAGCAATGATCGGGGGCTTCGCACTCGCTGCTGCTCCGGCGGAATATAGCGTCACCGGAGTGAAGACCTTCATCGTCAGCTACCAGGGGATTGTTTATCAGAAGGATTTGGGCCCGGATACTCTGAAGATTTTCAGGGAAATGGAGCTTTATAACCCTGACAAATCCTGGCAACCAACGGATGACAATTGGCCGTTCGATACGGCATCGTCTACGGATTGAATCGCTTCGGAAAGTGAGGAACCAAGCGAAACCCATTTGTTGGGGTGCCGTGTTGGCAGCTGCGGTCCGGAGCCGAAACGAATGACTACTAAATCGGAGTGCCGCGACGCTCTGCGGCCAAAGAATCCGGTGGCGTCAAATGTAGTAGTAAATGTGAGAACGGTGATCAGCCCAAAGAAGAACTCCTAGCTTCTCCCCACGGGCTCCAACACACGCTTGATACGCTTCGGTGTGATTCCAGCCAAGGCAGGAGTGCTTTCGCTCCCTCCAGAGCTGAATGATGGCTTCCGATGAACCACTCAAGTCGTTTTTTAACTTAGATACCATCATCCTTGCATAGACAAAACACGCCAAATTGCGAGAGCACAGCGTCGCTCATACTGGGAAATGCCCGCGGACCTGCTTCTTTATGCACTCTGTATCACGAGTGGGCGTGGAGCGCCACTAGGCAAATCCCTAGGTGCGGGAAGGAAAATCGAACGGTTAACATTCCTGACCGGAAGTTATACCTGGAGTTCGACAATCACACGTAGGTCCAACAATTACCCCAGTCGGGCGCTGATCTCTTGGCGGCGAGTTGGGGGATTGCGCCCGACTCAGAGATTACGACGGAGACTGACTTGTCAACCGGCCCTCAGAGTCATCTAAACCTTCCGTTTGCAGACTGGGTCTTCAACTACCATCGTGATTGGTTAAGGCCGGATCTAATCGCGGGCCTAACTACAGCCGCGGTCGTCATTCCCAAGGCAATGGCATACGCCACGATTGCAGGCCTGCCCGTTCAAGTCGGACTCTACACCGCCTTTGTCCCCATGATGATCTACGCGGTGCTGGGCAGTTCTCGCCCACTCAGCGTTAGTACCACCACAACGATTGCCATTTTAACGGCTGCTGAGCTTGGCCAGGTTGTTCCCGGGGCTGATTCTGCGACGCTTTTCAGAGCCTCAGCGATGCTGACTTTTATGGTTGGGTCAATTCTCATTCTGGCTTCACTCCTGAGGCTGGGCTCCGTCGCCAATTTCATTTCTGAGCCCGTGTTGGTGGGCTTCAAAGCCGGCATTGGATTCGTCATCGTTTTGGATCAAGTGCCAAAGATTCTCGGCATACATATTGTTAAAGGCACCTTTCTCCACAACGTCTCTGCCATCGTCAAAGGGATCCCTGCAGCATCATTAATTACTGTGGCCGTCGGGGTAGCCATGATCGCATTGCTGGTGGGATTCGAACGATTTCTGCCACGGGCGCCGGCCCCTCTAATCGCTGTGGCCGCAGGAATAATCGGGGCGCGTTTCCTAGGGCTCCAATTGCATGGAGTGGAGTTAATCGGACGGATTCCCCAAGGTCTGCCCTCGATCACAATTCCAGAATTCACCCTTGCTCAAGAACTCTGGCCTGGGGCGTTGGGTATCGCGCTGATGAGTTTTACCGAGACGATTGCTGCCGGCCGCGCGTTTGCGCGGAGCGAGGAACCGTCTATCAAGGCCAATCGTGAATTGCTGGCCACCGGATTGGCGAACGCAGGCGGTGCATTCTTTGGGGCCATGCCTGGGGGTGGGGGCACCAGCCAAACGGCTGTGAACCGACTTGCAGGGGCGCGTAGTCAATTGGCGGAAGTCGCTACGGCCCTGGCCACTCTGGCCACAATGCTTTTTCTCGCGCCGCTCCTCTCGCTCATGCCCCACGCCACACTTGCCGCTGTGGTGATTTTCTACTCCATCGGATTAATTCGCCCGGCAGAGTTTGCGCATATTCTCAAAATCCGACGAACCGAGTTCACTTGGGCGTTGGCGGCTTTCGCAGGAGTCATCGCACTTGGCACACTCAAAGGAATTCTCGTCGCCATCGTGATGTCGATTGTGGGGCTGGCGTATCAGGTAGCTGACCCGCCTGTCTACGTCCTAGGGCGTAAACCGGGCACTAATGTTTTCCGGCAACTCTCTGACGATCATCCTGCAGACGAGACTTTTCCCGGCCTGGTGCTGTTGCGTATTGAGGGGCGCCTGTTTTTCGCGAACACTGGAAATATTGCAGAAAAAATGCGGCGGTTGGTCGATGCAAGCAACCCGATGGTGGTGGCAATTGATTTCAGTGCTGTGCCCGACCTCGAGTACACCGCCCTGAAGATGCTCAGTGAAGCAGTGAAAAGATTGCGAGATCGTGGGCTGATACTGTGGCTGGTGGGGCTGAACCCGGGAGTGTTGCGAATGGTTCAACAATCGGAGTTGGGCGAAATTCTCGGACGACAAGCCATGCATTTTAATCTCGAACTTGCGGTCACGAATTATTTGGCTGCGCCCGCAACCGCGCGAGCGTGACGGTTTCCCGGCGTTCACTCTTGCCCTCATTTTTTGCAGATTTGTGTCTGTGTGTCCGCGATGCTCAACCCTGCATTTACTGCGCGTAACTGCACTAAAACAAAATCGACCTGGCGCGGACTAGGGATTTCCCTAGTTGTTGCGCTTGTTCCATCCAGTTAGAAAGACACCATGCCAAGTGTGTGTCGCCAGCAGTGGGCCGGTATCGGCTAGCTGGCGGGAGTTTCTCATTGCAGCCAATGGCCCAGGTCACTGCGAAATCGGGAGAGCTCCTTTTAATAGCGGAAATCGGAAAACTATGGAGGAAATCATGGGTACCACAGCCAAGCCGGAGGCTCCGCGAGTAGACCAATTTTTCATGGTAGCCGAAGCACGATTTGATCGTTGGCGGACGCTGCTGCAGGCAGCCCGCAATTGGGAAAGGTCGAGCAACCAGCAGCCGCCAAACCGAGCGGACCAACAAGCAGCCGTCGCGAATTGTTTCCAGGAGTTGCGTCAGTGGGAGGATTACTTTGCTTATCCGGGACACGCCCTGCTGAAATCGCTCGATGAGCGCATCGCGTCGGGTGACGCAGCGGGTACCGCTCGTCTTGTTCAGTCGATGAGCGCCGCACTGTTGACGCATTCTTACCGGACCAACGCGGGAGATTGGGAGGGCGACGAGCTGGCCGCCATCAGTCTGGGAAACCAAGCGACCGGTACAGCGGAAGAAACCGCGGTGCACCGCCCTTACTTCGAAGTGCTGGTGGTGAGCCCCGCCCGTCAGACGGCCTGGCAGGAGTTGACGCAGGACCTCCGAAGGTTGCGTCGGCCCCAGGACAAATTCGTTTACGAGCCAGTATTTGTTGGCACCTATGAGGACGCCGTCCTGGCGACCATTCTGAACGGCAGCGTTGAGGCGGTGATCATTTACGAGGGAATTCCGTTTGCCTCTTCCCACAACAGCCCTATCCTGCGCGAATTTTTGACGAGTCACCTTGCTGCCAGCGGTATCGATGCCAATACCGGCGAGTACGGCCTCGCGCTAGCCCATGGCTTGAAACAGATTCGCCCGGAACTGGACATTTATTTTCTGAGTGATCGGCAAGTAGAGAAAGTGGCTGGCGACGTCACTGCCGGCTGCATCCGGCGCGTTTTCTATCAAGTGGAAGAACCACTAGAACTCCATCTCAGCATTCTCGACGGCATCGCAGACCGTTTCGACACGCCCTATTTCGACAATCTGCAAAAATACGCGCAACGCCCGATGGGAACATTCCACGCCCTGCCGATAGCCAGGGGCAAATCCATTTTCAAATCCAACTGGATTCGCGATATGGGGAAGTTCTATGGGACAAATCTCTTCCTTGCAGAATCCTCAGCGACCACCGGCGGGCTCGATAGCCTTTTGGAGCCCACGGGAAACATCAAGGTGGCGCAGGACAAGGCTGCACGCGCATTTGGTGCCGACCACGTTTTCTTTGTGACCAATGGAACTTCCACCTCGAACAAGATGGTCGAGCAAGCGCTGCTTGCGCCTGGCGACATCATGCTGGTCGATCGTAATTGCCACAAATCGCATCACTACGGCGCGGTGATTTCCGGCGCCTATCCCCTCTACGTCGAGGCTTACCCGCTGACGCAATACTCCATGTATGGAGCAGTTCCTCTGCGCACGATCAAGAAAGCGCTCCTGGATCTAAAGGCCGAGGGACGCCTGGATCGTGCTCGTCTTCTCGTACTCACCAACTGCACATTCGATGGGCATATCTACAACACTGAACGGGTGATGGAAGAATGCCTGGCGATCAAGCCCGATCTCATTTTCCTTTGGGATGAAGCGTGGTTCGGATTTGCGCGGTGGAGTCCCTTCTACCGCCGCCGCACGGCAATGGGAGCCGCAGCGACCTTGGAAAAGAAATTCAAGGATCCCGCCTATCGCGCAGCATACAAAGAGCAAGAGAAGAAGCTGGGAGCGGAGCTCAAGGCGGATCAGAAAACACTGCTGGAAACTCGCCTGCTGGCCAACCCGGACAAAGTCCGCCTGCGCGTTTACCAAACCAATTCCACGCACAAATCCATGTCCTGCCTGCGGCAGGGTTCCATGGTACTGGTCAAGGATCCGGACTACCACAAGGTCGAAGAGCAATTTCACGAGGCAGTTTTCACGCATGCGTCCACCTCGCCCAATCTGCAGATTATTGCCACCTTGGACGTGGCGCGACGCCAGATGGAGTTGGAAGGCTACGAATTGGTGAATCGTGCCATTCAACTGGCACTGGATATCCGGCGTGAAGTCAATTCGCATCCGCTCGTGTCGAAATACTTCCGTGTGTTGGGCGCGGACGACATGATTCCTGCGGAGTTCCGCAACTCCGGATTTGTGGACTACCTGACTCCCGGAGCGAACTGGGCGACCGCGGTGAAGGCCTTCAAGGAAGATGAATTTGCGCTTGATGTTACTCGCCTTACCTTGGTTTGCGGCTCGGCGGGATTTGACGGCACACAATTCAAGGGTCTGCTGGCCGCTGAATATGACATTCAATTGAACAAGACCTCGCGCAACAGCGTGTTGCTGCAAACCAACATCAACAACACCCGCAGTGACATCGCCCAGCTCATCAAGGTTCTCGTGCAGATTTCACAGGGAATCGAAAAAAAGCTCGCGGAAGGCGGCGGCGCTGCGAAGCAAGCCTTTGAGGCCCGTGTGAAATCCCTGATGACCGATGTGCCAGACCTTCCCAACTTCAGCAGCTTCTTCGACCGTTTCCGCGAAGATCCCGCCAGCCGTACAAGCGAAGGCGACATGCGCACTGCGTTCTTTGCGGCCTACCGCGAGGCGCAATGCGAGCACATAAGACTAGCTAGCCCGGAAATTGACAAGCGCTTGAAGGAAGGGCCCGCGCTGGTTTCCGCGAACTTCGTCATTCCGTATCCCCCAGGATTCCCGATCATGGTGCCCGGACAGGTCATCAACTCCCAGACCATCGAATTCATGCGCAAGCTTGACGTCAAGGAGATCCATGGTTTCAGCGCCACGCTCGGATTGAAGTTGTTGAATCCGGCGTTTCTGCAATCGGCGAAAGGGCCGACGAAGGATGCAGCGGAAACGACAAAGCAAGGCAAGCCGAAGGCCGCACGAAGCGCGTCGGGCGACTAAGCTTTGCCGGTTGGCCCCTTGGGAAAAGGCGTGAAAGGAAAGTATCGGAGGACGACCTCCTCAAAGAAAGGTGTCATACAGGTTTCAAAGGCAAATCCAGGATTGAGGCCAGCCGGTCGAGCTGCTCTCGGCAGCCGGTACGGGCCCCGAATTCGAACAAGGTACAAATTGATTTCGTCCAAGGAGGACAGTCATGGCGACCGCAACAAGACGTCATCTTTCGGTGACCCTCGAACAACAAAAAGAGTTTGAAAAGCTCAGTCCCTTTGAGCTGAAAGACAAAATGATTCAACTTGCGGGCGACGCCGCTCGGCAAAATGCTCAGGCGATGTTGAATGCCGGCCGCGGTAATCCGAACTGGATCGCGACGACTCCGCGCGATGCTTTTTTCACTCTCGGTACATTCGCGGTCCAGGAATCGAAAAGGGTATGGGACGCACCCGACTTGGGCGGAATGCCGCAAAAGAGTGGGATAGCGAAACGATTTTCCGATTTTTTGGCTAAGAATCCCAATGCACCCGGGGTGGGCCTGCTTCAGGCGGCGATCCCGTATGCCGTGAAGGAATTCAACTTCGATGCGGATGCCTTCGTTCACGAGTTGATCGACAGCATCATCGGGGATCAATACCCGTGGCCAGATCGGATGTTGGTCCATGCCGAACGCGTGGTGCACGAATATCTGGCCAAGGAAATGTGCGGCGGCAAGGCGCCGGCCGGAAAATTCGACATCTTCGCGGTCGAGGGTGGCACGGCGGCAATGTGCTACATCTTCGACTCCTTGATGGTGAACCACCTGTTGCATCGAGGCGACAAGGTAGCCCTCGCTCTTCCGATGTTCACTCCTTACATCGAGGTTTGTCACCTTGATCGGTTTAACTTCGACATCGTTGAGATCAATGCCAGCGAAATGTCTTCAGTCGACGGCCGGCACACCTGGCAGTATCCGGATGCGGAGATTGACAAACTCAAAGACCCATCCATCAAAGCGCTCTTTTTTGTGAATCCAAGCAATCCTCCCTCCGTGGCCATGCGCCAAAGTTCCATCCAGCGGCTGTCCACCCTGATCCAGAGCAAGCGCCCGGACCTGATCGTAATCACCGATGATGTGTACGGGACCTTCGTCCCCGGCTTCCGTTCCTTGATGGCTGAAGTTCCCCAAAACACCATCGGCGTGTATTCGTTTTCAAAGTATTTCGGTTGCACAGGATGGCGCCTTGGAGTCGTGGCGATCCATCAGGACAACATTTTCGACAAAGCGATCGCAAAGCTGCCCGAAGAAAATCGTCGGGAATTGAATAAGCGCTACGGCCCGCTGACGCTGCATCCGGAAGACCTCAAGTTTATCGACCGCATGGTCGCGGACAGCCGCTGCGTAGCCCTCAATCACACCGCTGGCCTGTCTTTGCCCCAGCAGGTCCAGATGACGCTGTTCTCGCTATTTGCCCTCCTGGACAAGGACGACCGCTACAAGAAACTCACCAAGGAAATTGTGCAACGCCGCCTGAAGGCCCTCTGGGCGGGTATGAATCTGCCGCTCCCCGATGATCCATTGCGTTCGGATTACTACGCGACCCTGGACCTCATGGTTTGGGCAGAAAAAATGCACGGTCCCGCATTTGGGGAATTCCTGAAGAAACATTACCACCCGTTCGATGTGCTCGTCGCGCTGGCCGAGAAGTTCTCGATCGTTCTCCTGAACGGCAGCGGGTTCGCCGGACCAGACTGGTCGGTCCGAGTCTCGCTCGCCAATTTGCCGGATGAGGCTTACTCCAAGATCGGTGGGCAACTCACGGCAGTGGTGCAAGTGGCTGTTAATGCCTGGAAGGCTCAGCTCCCGGCGTAGTTACATGGCAAGAAATCAAGATTCGGTTTAAGGAGAGAGGCGATGTTCATAGTGACTTGGTTTTTTGGAACGCTCCGGCAATACCCAGAGATCGCCATCTTCCTCACTCTCGCTCTCGGGTATTACTTTGGGAAGTTCACCTTCAAGGGCATTGGCCTGGGCTCGGTCACCGCCACGCTCCTGGCGGGCGTCCTCATCGGGCAAATCGGGATCACCATCTCCCAGCCTTTAAAGGCATTTGTCTTCCTAATGTTTCTCTTTGCCGTCGGCTATGGCGTTGGACCGCAGTTCGTCCGAGGCATAGCCAAGGATGGTGTGCCGCAAGCGGTGTTCGCGGTAGTTCAATGTGCGTTCTGTTTGGCGGTCCCCGTCGTCATCGCCAAGGTGGCCGGTTACGATTTGGGCTACGCAGCAGGGTTGTACTCAGGGTCGCAGACGATCTCCGCCGCAATGGGACTTTCGACCGACGCCATTAACCGGCTGGGTATGGCCTCTGATCAGGCCAAGAACCTGTTGAACTCGATGCCCATCGCATACGCGGTGACTTACATGTTCGGTACTGTCGGTTCGGCAATCGTGATTGCAGTGATCTGTCCGGCGCTCGTGCGCATGGACCTTGTCGCAGCTTGCAAGGACTACGAAGAGAAGCAAGGCGGCACCAAGCAACTCGGTGGACCCGGAACGGCATGGCACCGCTGGGAAGTGCGTGCATTCCGTGTGCAGCCCGGTGGCAAAGCCGTTGGCCTCCGGGTAATCGAGGCCGAGGCCCTTGTGCCCGATGCGCGTGTCTTTGTCCTGCGTATCCGTCACGATGGGACAATTAAGGATGCGACCGCGGACACTTTGCTTAGTGAGGGCGATGTGGTTGCGCTCGCAGGCGCGCGCGACGTTCTTTTGAAAATTGTTGGCGAAGGCGCGAAGGAAGTCGAGGACTCGGAATTATTGAGTGTGCCGGTGGAAGGCGTCGACACACTCGTGACCAATAAAGAGGTCGACGGTAAGACGCTCGCCGAGCTAGCAAAGCTTCCTGCAGCACGTGGCGTGTTCCTGAGGAAGATCACACGAGGCGCGACCGCTACAGACATACCCATCTTGCCCAACACCCAACTCTACCGCGGCGATGTTGTCACCGTGGTTGGCCGCACGCAGGACACCACGGCCGCTGCCAAGTTGCTGGGTGTCGCGGATCGGCCGACGGATGTCGCCGACGTGGCGTTCATCGGCGGTGCAATCACGATAGGCGCTTTAATCGGCGCTCTGCTCCTGAAAGTTGGTGGAGTTCCGCTGACTCTGTCAACTGCCGGAGGCGCGCTCATTTCGGGTCTCGTGTTCGGCTGGCTACGCTCGGTACGCCCATTCTTCGGGCGAATCCCATCCCCAACCGTCTGGTTCATGAATTCAGTCGGCCTCAACATATTCATCGCGATCGTGGGCATCTCCGCCGGCCCGGGCTTCGTCAACGGCCTGAAGACGCAAGGCATCAGCCTGTTCCTGTGGGGAGCCGTAGCTACCACCGTGCCGCTTATCTTCGGTCTGTATATTGGCAAATATATCTTCCGCTTTCATGACGCGATCTTGCTCGGCATCCTCTCTGGTGCCCGCACGACCACGGCTTCACTTGGCCTGGTATGCGATCGGGCCCACAGCCAGATTCCAGCACTCGGGTACACCGTTACTTATGCAGTCGGCAACACGCTGCTCACGATCTGGGGCATGGTCCTCATCATCCTGCTGTCGTGAAAGATGTCAGTGCGGAAAGATGGAAACCATCAGGGCGAACTATTGGAAGGTGTGGTGTGTCGCGTGGCGTTGGCAGGCAACCAGGGTCCGAAGGCAAAATTTCAGAACTTGTTGATTGGTCCTCGTGCGGGATGCCGTAAAGGGAGTTGGACATGGAATGGTTGGCAAAACTCTTTACGAAGTATCCAGAGATGGGCGTCTATCTCGCCATTGGAATTGGGTATCTGATCGGGCGGTTAAAGTTTCGCGGGTTTGGTCTGGGTGTAGTCACGGGGTCACTTTTAACTGGAATCTTCATCGGGAATCTCTTCCACGTGGCTGTATCGGACCAGGCCAAATCCATGCTGCTCCTCCTCTTCTTGTTTGGAATCGGGTACTCGGTTGGGCCCAGCTTTCTTCGGAGCCTCAAAGGAGACGGGTGGCGCCTGTTGCCTCATTCGATCTGTATGTCACGGATAAGAGGATTGCCGGGCGAACGCTTCAAGACATTTCGGACAACTTAGACGAGGCCCATGGAGTCCTGCTTCGCGGGATTATCCGCGGAGATCAATCGCTGCCGATTGGGAAGGGAACAATCATTGAACGCGGAGACACCCTCCAGGTAACGGGCTCGGAGTCGACCGTTCAAAAGCTGGCTCCGATTGTGGGCACGATGATACGTCCGACCGAAGAGAGTGATCTCTCGATTCTGGGAATCGCGGTGTTCATTGGAGTGTTGGTGGGTGCTGTCATTACATTACCGATTGGGGGACTCAAGATTGCGTTGGGCACGAGTGTGGGAACTCTTCTCGCGGGCGTGATGGTCGGCTGGATACGATTGGTCCGCCCCTGGTTCGGGAGATTTCCAGATGCGGCAATCCTGTTCATGAGGTCCATTGGCCTTGCGGCGTTTGTGGCTATGGTTGGGCTGAAGGCCGGTCCAATTTTCATTTCAGCAGTGCGCGATTACGGCTATGCACTCTTCTTTGGGGGTATGGTGGTGACCTTGTTCCCCCTCGTGACGGGTCTTTTCTTTGGCTATTACGTTCTCAGGGTCAATCCGGCACTCCTGGTAGGCGGAATCGCCGGCGCGCAAACAATGATCGCAGGTGTCGCTGCGGCGCAAGAGAAATCAGATAGTCCCGTAGCCACGCTTAGCTACTCCTATACCGTGGCGTTTGGGCACATTATTCTGACGATCGGAGGCACGATTATCGTCGCTCTTATAACGACGTAGTTAAGTATTTAACTGTCAAATATTTCAGGACCCAGAGCCGAAAGTGATTTCGATCTGGTGGCTTGAATAGGCATAAGGAGAATTGCAATGAAAATTTGGAGGCCGTATATTTTTGCAATGGCCCTCTTGATGGCAGCGATTTTGCCGGCAAGTGCGCTGCCACAATCGCAGACTTCCACTACCGAAACTCAGGAATTGCGCAAACTGGTGGAAGATATGCGCGCGCAGATGGGCAAGATGCAGGCGGAGATCGACCAGTTGAAGGGCACAAAGCCCGAATCGGCGCAGGCTCCGCCTGCTGCCGCCCCCGCAGTCCCACAAAATGGCAGCATCGAATCTGTGCCGCCTCAGCGTGTGGCTGTTACCTCCGAACAGGTTGGCAGTCAGACGGCCGAACGCCAGGAGTTCTCTGAAGATGCGTCGGCAGCTGCTCGCTGGGATAACTTGCCGCTTGACCCCAAGTACCATGGATTTTTCCGACTGCCCGGCACAGAGACTATGCTGAAAATCGGCGGCTACTTTAAGACGGATTTCATCTACGATCTGAAGCCTGCGGGAAACACCGATTCGTTCATCCCGTCCTCATTCCCCGTCCCGCAACCCACAGCGCTAAACAATACGACGGTTTCGATTCGTCCAACACGCCTGAGTTTGGACTTCAGGGTTCCGTATACCGCGGTTGGTGATGTGCGTTTCTATGTCGAGGGTGACTTTTTTGGCACGAATTCGACCACACCGAGACTCCGCCACGCATATGCACAAGCGAAAAATTTCCTGATAGGGCAGACGTTCACAAACTTTATGGATCCCGATGCCTTCCCGGATACCCTGGACTTCCAGGGACCCAACGGCGTGGTCAGCCTCCGAAATCCCCAATTTCGTTATGGATTTGCGCTAAGTCCCCGCACCACGTTCTATGTTTCCGTGGAAAAGGCCAGTTCAGATGTTATCTTCAAAACTCCGCAATTCTCTTCCCAACCGGATTCTCCGAGTCCCGATGGGGCAATTCGCCTGCGCCAGGAATTCAATAGCGGGCACTTTCAGATTGCCGGCATATTTCGTTCGATTGCCGCTTTTCTTCCGAACGGCAAAACAGATTCCGTTTTTGGCTGGGGCGTAAACACTTCTCTCGGTTTCAAGACCGTCGGCAAGGACAATATAATTTTCGCAATCGCCGCCGGACACGGGATTTCTCGATATATCCAGGACACATCCGGACTTGGGATTGATGCAGAACCAACATCTGCCCTGAACCCTCACCTGGAGGCCACTCCGGCGGTTGGAATCGAGGCAGCGTACCAGCACTATTGGAAGAAGAGACTGCGTTCCAGCGCGTTCTACTCCTATGCGGCGGTGAACAATGCCGATTTGGCGGCCTCAACAACCTACAATCATGGCACCTACACGGGCACCAACTTGATTTGGAATCCCGGTGGGTCACTCTATCTTGGTGCAGAATTTCTTTATGGTTGGACGATGGAGCAAAACGGCCTATCGGCAAATGCGCCACGCATTCAATTCAGCGCGAAGTACAGTTTCGTAAAAGTTGATCCCGATCAAAAATGATGCGATCCAACAGCGCCCAGAAGATCAGATCGAGATGGGCGGCGCCTGTTTTCTTGCTCGCACGACGATGCGCCGCTCTGGTTCCGCTGTTGCTTGTGGCCGCCTGCAGCAAGCCGACAAGTCCCGCACCGGCGATTGCTTCGCCAGGCGAATGGCACACGTTCGAAGGCAGTTGGTCTGCTTCAGGCACTCGACAAACGCTCAACCTCGAAACAGATCACCGCGCTTCAACCTTCGATTTAACCGGATCGCTTTTACTCACAGGAGATCGTGGATTGGGTGTAGGGTTCCGGGCGAAGGCGATCGGCTTTTCCGACAATCTCGTTGGCATGCAGGGCCGTTGTGTGTGGACTGACGAACGCGGCGACAAGGTTTACAGCGAATTGAAAGGTGAGTGGGTGGGAACCGGAAATCGCATCACAGGTACCTTCCTGGGAGGAACCGGACGTTTCTCCGGCATCACCGGAGAGTATTCCTTTCAGTGGGAGTACGTTGTTGAGTCGGAGGATGGCGCAGTGGGCGGCAGGGCCGTCAACCTTAAGGGTCGCGCAAAGTTTGGCTCGGTTGCTGCAACGCTTGGCGGAGAACAAACCAAATGAGCACAGCCATGGCCTCTTTCCGCGGACAGCTTATGCGAGCCATCCCGTTCGTCCTGGCGCTTGGCATTTGGTTCTGGCCGATACCGACCGGACTGACGAGGGAGTCATGGCATCTCTTTGCGATATTCGCGTCGGCTATCGTCTCTGTCATCTTGAACTCGTTTCCACTCTTGACATCCTCGCTGTTGGCGGTATCTGCGGCGGTACTTACGCGCACAGTCGACCCAGCTAAGGCTTTCGCTGGCTTTGCCAATCAAAGCGTGCTTCTCGTTGTCGTGGCTTTTCTCGTCGCGAACGCAGTTGTGAAATCGGGACTGGGACGACGCATCAGCCTTCTGGTGGTAAGTGCGTTCGGACGATCCACCCTAGGGCTGGGCTACAGCATTTTTTTCACTGATGCCATGATCGCACCCGCGTTTCCGAGCAATACAGCGCGCGGTGGCGTGCTCTACCCCATCATTCTTTCTTTGGCCCAGAATTCCGGATCCCTACCAGACGACGAGAAGAACCGCAGGATGGGTGGGTATCTTATGTTTTGTGGTATGGCCAGCCTCAGTGTGTCGTCCGCTCTTTGGCTCACGGCCACATCCGGCAATCCAATCGCAGTGTCTTTGGCGGAGCCCTATGGAGTGAAGATCAACTTCGGCTCCTGGATGCTTGCCTCGTCGATTCCAGTGTTGACGATGACCGCGTTGCTTCCCTTTATCCTATACAAATTGTTTCCGCCTGGCGTGACTGAGACCCCAGATGCCCCGAAAGCTGCACGTGAAGTACTGCGCAGTATGGGGCCATTGACGCGGGACGAGTGGTTTGTGGCGGTTGCCTTTGCCCTGATGGTGACCGGATGGGTGATGGCGGGGACACTGAAATTGAGTCTTGCTGCGGTTGCATTCGCCGGCTTGGGTGCGCTTCTCGCAACCAATGTCCTCACGCTTGAAGACATCAACCTCCAGGGAGGTACCCTTGTCACTTTTATCTGGCTGGCAGTGCTCTTTGCATTGAGCGGCCAGTTGAACGAGCTTGGCTTCATGGGTTACGTCGGAGCGCGACTGACGGCGCTGCTCGGAGGCATCCCTTGGCCTGTTGCTTACGTCGTTCTCCTCTTGCTCTACGTATTGATGCACTACATGTTCGTTAGTCAGTCGGCGCAGATTTTGGCTCTCTTCGACGTCTTCCTGGGTGTCGGCGTGAAGACAGGCGTTCCCGCACCCTTAATGGCTTTTGCATTGCTCTTCGCCAGCAGCTACTTCTCAACGATTACCCCACAGGGAGGGAGCCAAAACGTAATCTTCGTCGGGAGTGGGTATCTCACTCAAGGTGAACTCTACCGGCTTGGCTTACTGACCACGGTTTTCTGTCTGCTCGTGTTCCTGGTGGTGGGAACACCGTGGTTGCTTCTGGTCGCGCGGTGACGCCGGATTCAAGAAAGACGTACAGGACGTCGCCGAGCCACCAAGTACTGTCAGCGGTTCCAGGTGTCCGGTAAACGCGTTTGCCAAACCCGTGGTAATTGAAAGGGCTCGGAGCACCTCGGTAGGGATTCTCCTAGTCGATGGGGAACGGGGGTCCGTCTAAAAAGTTTAGTGAGGGTCGCACGCAATCGCTCGGTGGGATCCCGCATCGGCAGGACGGGGGCAGACTTGTGAGTGCCCAGAGGTCCAGAACTTGACACTGCGACGCGACACTATCGTGCCGGTGCTTGCGCTTCTTGTGATCGCCATTGCGTTACCGTTTGCGATTGTGGACACGATCGAAATGGGTCGCGTGCACTTGTTCTCGAGGCAATTCCTGGAGGAAATACCTCGTCGGTTTACCGGGCCTGGACGCTTTCGCTTCATCCTTCAACCGATGGTCGCCATGGTCCTTGGGATTCGCGGAGGCCTTGCCGACGCCAAGGCGGGAAATCCGCCCTACCTGTTCGGGCTGCTCTTCGGTGGTCGTCGTAGGGAATTGCTGCGAAGCGGCATGACGGCCATCCGCAACTTGGTCGCTATGGCGATCATCATGGACATTTTATTTCAACTGATCCTGTTCCACTCGGTGCATCCGGGTGCCGCCGTCGTAGTCGGGCCGATTCTCATTTGTTTCCCGTACGCACTCTCCAGAGCACTAACGAGACGCTTGGCTTGGTGGCGGCGTGCCGCTCCGCATGCCCTCGGCTAAGTCCTGATATGTTTGAATGAATAAGTTGATGGAGGAGCTCTTCGTGTACAGAAGCTGAACTCAGCGAGCACGCTGATTCAGAGACACCAAAGGAGACTCCCTCATGCGGAAGGCTCGATGTTCGCAAGAGGACAATCAGCTACTGCGTGAAGGACGGCAGTGGTAAGATTTTCGCCGAAGGCACGATTCCCTCCACGCGTTTCGGGTCTGGACCAGGTGCGCTGCACTCGATCTTTGCCCAACTGCCAACCATCACGCTGCAACAGCGCCGTAATTCGCCGGTATCCGTAGCGACCGTACTCACTGGCCAGGGCAATGATCGCTTCGGTCAGCGCATCTTCGTCGATATCCTCTGGATCGCGGCATAGCGTTGTGCTCTTCGCCACTGCCCCAACAGCCGGTACGCAGGGCGCTCACTCTTCGTACTTTTCGCGCGCATGCTCCACCGCACAGCGCCGCCGCTCAGGGCTTAGAAGTTTCACCTGCCAGACATCCAACTAGGAGTTTCCCTAGTTGTCGGAAAACGGGGCCACGTCTAGAAGGTTAAGCACAGGTAACGTGGAAGCGGTCGTACAACTCCTCCGACCGGAAACCCACAGGGGACTCGGGGACCTTCACTGCTCCCCAGTAACTCCCGAGTCCCGGCCCCCAGCGACAGGCTGGATTGAGTTAATGGGTCGGTGACCATCGCAGACCGAGCCACCGTCTTTGGCCGGAATAAGAGTGCGGAAGAAGGGACGAATTTGAAAACGAATCTCCTATTGGCCGCGATTGCTTGGACGGTTTTGACGGCACCGGCGGTATGGGCCCAAAAGGGCATCGAAGTCACGCCCTTCGTTGGTGGGCAAATCAACGGTGGCGTCAGTCTATCGACTAGCCTTTACAACAATCTCAACGTGCAGAATGGGCTGAACTACGGCGTTAGCGCAACCTACTTGTTCCACGAGTACACCGGCGTTGACTTCATCTGGAATCACAACCAGGGCAGTGCCGTTGCCCGGCCCGTAAACGGAGGCCCTGACCAGAAGGTGTTCGACCTCAATACCAATCAATATCTGGGAGACTTCGTGATCCACTTCAAGAGCCGCGAAAGCCGTCTGCGGCCGTACGTCCTCTTGGGCGCCGGTGTCACCACTCTTGCTGCCGAGCGAGGCTACGCAAATACCGCCACGCGATTCGCATGGGTATTTGGTGGCGGCGTGAAATATACTCTCAGCAAACATCTTGGCGTGCGTGTTCAGGCAAAGTGGTCGCCCACCTATATCAATACAACTACCGCAGGTGTCTGGTGTGATCCGTACTGGGGTGGCTGCTGGACTAAAGGGGCCAGCGTTTTTCTCAACGAATTCGACGGCACCGCCGGCTTGACCTTTCGCTTCTAGAGACGGCTTGAACCGTCACCACGTACCCTCTGCAACAGGCTTCGATGGGTAGGATTCCTTCCTAAGGCGATTCCTAAGAAATCTCGCAACTTCACGAGACCGCAGTATTGAACTTCGCCGCTACAATGGTTCGCGAGGGGGCTCGCAGGGGAAAGTCAAAGCCCGCACCCTTTCAAACCGAAGGGTGCGGCACCCTGAGCCACCTGCACTGCAGCGACGATTAGCGGTGGCGGAGGCGCAACGATTCCCAGCTGCCGTCCGCGGTCCAGCCTCCATCGACTGCCAGGGCGTGGCCGTTGACGAAGGCGCTTTCCTGCGGATCGGCTAGGAACGCGACGGCTTTGGCGATGTCGTCGGGTGTCGCAGATCACTCAGTGCCAAGTCGTAGCCTCGCTCGGCTAGAAGTTCCGCGGTGCACTTCCCGATGCCTTGCGCGGCCCCGGTTACAATCGCGACACGGCCAGTCTTCGCCATAAGTCCTTGTCCCTTGCCATTTTGATAGCCCGACGATCCGGAATCCACACCGTCTCAAGTCTTGGTGCACCGCGTCTCTTCGATGCAAAGCAGTGGAAATACAAATACATGGTGCTATACTCCCGGAAGATTAGCGATTTACCCCTTGTTTGCCGGTTTACCATCACGGCAAACACCGCGGTTCGGATCCAACGGGAGGTTACGATGGAAGCGCCGACGCTTGCGGGGCCCATCCTCTATTTGCTGTTTGCGTGGGGAGCAATCACCGCCATCTTTATCGGTCTGTTGATCTGGCGAAGCCTCCTCACGAGCCACGAAGACGACCAGATTTTCCTCGATGCAGCGCAAGAACACATGGCCAGGGAGCAGCGCGAACTGGTCGCCAAGATCGGATCGCTGTCGCGCCCGATCAAGACTAGCGGCATCGCGGCAGTGGCGCTTCTTCTGGTCATTGTCGGGATGTACCTGTACGAAGGTCTGAAGAGCTTCTAGCCGATCCTGAACGGCGGTACGCGTTGGGCGTCCCTCCCGCCGGTGGTCGTCCGTCCTAGTGGGGTTGCGCCGGCGCGGGTGCGCCTAAGTTTCCGGGCCGCCCTTCGGCGACCGACGTGTGGTTCAACACGATCACCCACTTCGAATTGCGCTTCTCCATTACTAGACTGGTGTGGCCTTGTGAGACAGTCCCTTGTCCATCCACACTGCCGGCAAAATCCCATTGGTAGGTGGCCCACGCGGAGGTTCCATTCACTCTGATGAAGCTATTGGAGCGGTCCATGCGGACTTGCTGCATGCGGGCGCGCTGCTGCTGGTACAGCGGGAGATAATTGTTCCAGCCGACCACCGGGGGACTCCAGGTCGAGCTGACGATGGTCACGTCGTCCGCGTAGCACTCGTGCAATTTATCGGTGTCGCCCACCTGCCAGGCTCCCAGCATGGTTGAAATCATGTAATCGATTTGCTGTTCGTCGGGTAGTGGGACGACCGGAGTGTTGCTGGTGGGCGCTGGCGTGTCCTTTTTGCTTTTCTTGTCCTTTTGTTGAGCGGCGGCTTGCGAGGCCGCTCCCAGCAGCAGCGCGACACAGAGCAGGAAACCCGTTGCGGTGCGATATGCGCGCCTGTTTTTCGGCGGCGTCACATGCGTCATTAGCGACTCCTCTTTCGTGGGGTTCATTCGGGGAAGGATAGCATGTGGTTTCCCAGCGCAAGAGGTTGGAGTCTTGTGGATTTCGCACACCGCAACGAGGCAGGACCGGCAGAATGTTTTGTTGCGCTACGTATTGGCCCGGGCAAGCTGGGGCACAGCTGTGCCCTACAGTATTTGGGATCAGTGAGCTGCTTGCGAACCGTTGAGCAGGTTCACGACCAGACGATAGGCACCGGGCACGCCTTCGGGGAGTTGCCGGAAGAAGGCGATTCCCGTGTAGATGTAAGTCCCCTTGCCGTAGCGCGTGTAAACGAGCCCGCCATTTTGATCGGGCTCACCGGGGTCGTTCATCGCCAGCACAGCGGTGTATTTGGGATCGAACTGCGTCCAGAAGTAGAGGCCACGCTCCTGCACCCAGCCTTTGAAGTCGTCGAGCGTGATTTTGTTGGGCGTGTTCAGCAACGGATCATCGGGCTTTAGAAATTTCACCGGGGAATTTTCGTCCGTGATGCGCGGCAACGGGCTTCCGGCCGGCGGCGTGATCTTCGCGGGATATGGCGCGTATGGCGCGCGGTCCCAGGCGAAGTCGCGCTCGTACTGGACCACCAGAGTTCCACCGTTTGAGACGTAGTCCAACAGGCGCTGGTTCGCGCCGGGTAAATCGTGGCGCAACTCATAGGCGCGTACGCCTACCACGATCGCCTTGTAGCGGGACAAATCGCCGAACGCCAGCGTCGCCGGATCAAGCATCTCCACGCGGATGCCCAACCGCTCCAGGGCTTCCGGGACGGGCTCGCTTTCCGCCGTGATGTAACCTACGCGGAGGTTTTCCGGCACATTGATCGCGAAAGCGTGTACCACGCATTGCGCTGGCTCGCTCCAAAGTTGCGTCGGCAGAGTCGGCAGCGGCTCCAGTGAAGTGGAGAATTTCTCTTCGCTGAGCTTGGCATAGGCTGCAATCGTAAAATTGCCGGGCGAAATCTTCTCCGGCGGCTTCACAGTGAGCTTGGCGTATTTGTCGCCTGCGCCGTCAGAGTCCAGGGACACCGGTTGGCTGGCTGTCCAGCCTTCCGGCACGCCCAACCCCACGCTGATCTTGTGCGCCTGCGTCGCATACGAATGCACCCGCAGCAAAATATCGAAGGGGGCCTGCTTTTTCCCCAGGACTTCCACCGCTTGTTTGGGTTCGACCATCAGCGTGTAGGCCGGCACCATTCTTAACAGCACACGGTCAACGCGCGTCGAGCTCGCTTCAATGTGCGTTACGGGGTGTTCCGCATCGAATCTGTATCCCGCGATCGTGAGCCCCTGCTGGACTTCGAGCAATGGGGCGGGCTCCGGCAAATCGGCGTCGAACCCGGCGCGCCGCGATTGGGCTGACGTGAGCGTGACCGTAAATTCGGCCTCGTTTGTGTTGGGATCTGCATGGCCAGACATTTTCGATCCATCTGGTAACAGGATGGCCGGCTCATCGAACATGCATCCGACTTCCGGCCGGCATCGCCTGCCGGCACGAACCTTGAAAGCCTCGCCGGCCACAACGTAGGCGCGGTCGGATTCCGCCGCCTGCTCAAAACCGCCGGCAAGAGCGAGTGCGCGATCGATGCGCCCCTTCACTACACTCAGCTCGTCAAAAAACGCGCTGCCAGGGGCCCCACGCTGAGTCTTTCCGGCGGCGAAGATGGATCCGAGCTTGGTACCCGCGCCGGCCACCAGCACCGATGCCTGCTTCCAGTTCAACTCCAGCGCAGCCTTGTTTGCGGCGGCAAGATCCTGGTCCGCCTGCTTCAGCAAATCGCAATAGCTTTCCTTTCCGCCGCATCCTAGCCCAAAGTCCTCGCCCGCCAGCGCAATCAAACTGGTGTTTAACATTGCGGGATCGAAATGCGAGCCCGCTTCCGCAACCAAGCCAACCGGCCGTCGCAAAAAGGGCGATCCGAGAAACGCCGAAATGCCTTGCGTGCGATGATTGGCAAAAGCGTCCAGGCCGATCTGCCGGTAGGACTTACCATATAGGGGAGAAATGTCGCTGATCGGAACGGCGTAGCCTTTCGGACTATTCCGACCCGCGGTCCACATCCAGGATTGGCACGCCTGCTGCTCCGTTCGACCACGGCTGCAAACCGTCGTTCAGCAACTGGGGATACGCGTTCGCGTCGGCTGCCGCTTGCAGCGCCTTCGGCGCCAGCAAACCCGAGGCCTGATGGTGCCCATGCCCGGAATGCACATTTCCGAAGTTGCTGATGACGACGTTCGGGCGGAAGGTGCGGATCACGCGCACCATATCTTCGAGAACCTGATCGCCCCACACTTTTTCGGTTTCTTCCGGCGTCTTGGAAAAACCGAAATCACGTGCGCGCGTGAAATAGAGCTTCACGCCATAGCCGCGCGTGGCCGCGAGCAATTCCTGCGTGCGAATCAAGCCAAGCTGCGGCGCTTGTTCCGGTCCAAGATCGTTTTGTCCCGCCTTCGCCGCGCGTCAGGGAAAGCAACGCCACGTCAGCGTGGAGACCGCGCGCGAGATAGGTCAGCACGGCCGCGGACTCGTCGTCGGGATGCGCTCGTTATATAGAGAATGCGGGTCGTGACGCGGGCGCTGTCGATCGCTTCAATGGTTTCCGGCAGGCCTGGCCCGGTTCCGGCTGGAGGAGAGAATTGCGCGCGGACTTGCGCTGCGCCGGCGCCGACGATCACGCAAAACGAAGACCGGCGGCCAACGTGCGAATCACTCGATCGGTTCGCTCTTCATCGCACGGCCTCTGCGCCGGTGGCAAGAAAAGGCCACTCTCGCCGCAAACGAGATCGCACCAAAAATACTGCCAGACCCAAAATAATCACGAATAGCCCCCACCAAACCGCCCTCCCTGTTCGCAGAAAGAGCCAAATCCAACCCGCAATGGTCAGCAGCGCGGGCAACGGATACAGCCACATCTTAAACGGCAGGCGGTCCGGCGGACCAACGCCGCCGCAACAGCATCACGCCTACGGCCTGTCCAATGAATTGAATGATCAGCCGCATGGCCAGCACCGCCGCAATCACCGTCCGCAACTTGAAGAGCAGCGCAAAAACGAAGGTCAATGCCCCAAGAAACAAGCAGCGAGACGTGCGGAAACTTCTTCTTCGGATGTACGCGCGCAAACACGCTGAAGAAATTGCCATCGAGAGCCGCTGAATAGGGAACGCGCGAATACCCCAGCAGCGAGGAAAACACCGACGCGAACGCGATCCACAGGATCATCACCGTGGCAAACCGCGCCGCCGCCGCTGCCATACAATTTCTCGATGAACGCGCTCACGATGAACGGCGAATCCTGGGCCTGCTGCCACGGCAGCACGCCCAGAATGCTGGTCTGCATCGCCAGATACAGGACCGCGATGCCGATGATCGAAAGAAAAATTCCGCGCGGAATGTTGCGCTCGGGATTGCGAATCTCACCGCCCAGATGGCAAATGTTGTAGTAGCCCCAGTACGTGTAGATGGTGTTCACCGTCGCGGACCCCAGCATCGCGAAAAACAGCCACGAAAAGTCCCACGCAGCCGGGTGCATAGGTAAAGACGAGTTTAGGCTGGAAGTGGGTTACACCGCCCCAAATCAGCCACAAGATCGTTCCGATCACACCGGCCCACAGAAACAGCGAGATTCTTCCAATCGAGCTGATGCGTCGATATAACAAAAGCACTAGGGCGATCACCAGCACCCCGGAGAGCGCCTTCTCTCCGTATTTTCCGAGGGGGTGAAGATAGGAAGCGTACTGCGAAAATCCGATGGCGCCCGACGCGAGCGCTGAGCGGCGCCTGAATCAACGTCTGCCACACGAAGAGGAACGACATCATCCGACCCATGCGCCCTGGTCCGTAGGCCTCCCGCAGAAAAACATAGCTTCCGCCGGCGAGCGGCATCGCTGCGCCCAACTCCGACCATACAAACCCGTCCAGCAGCGCCAGCACCGCGCCCGCCGCCCACGCCAGCAGGCACTGTGGTCCGCCCATCGCTTTGATCACCAGGGGGATAACCACGAAGGGGCCAACGCCGACCATTTCGATCATGTTCAGGGCGACGGCTTCTTTCAAGCCGAGCCCACGTTCGAGGTCCCCGCGTTTTTCCAGCGGAGCGGCCGCTCCACCGCCTGGGGCACCATTTTGTGGCGATGCCATCGCGCCGCCGAGGATAACAAATGCGCGTCGACGTACCTAATCTGGCTAGTCCGAGCTCTTAAGAGCATGAAAAGATAACGCAATGACGCAGAGGACGCGGAGATTCGCCGATCGATCGCATTCTCGGATGGAGCATCGGCAATTCAAAAAGGGTCCGCGTGGTTTTCTGGAAGGGCCATTTCGTTTTGCAACCATTATTGGACAGCTTAGACTTGTTCGTAGGCGAACTCTTCTCTTTAAATTCGAACTCTCGGGCGGACCGGTTCATGTCGATCCTAGTTTTTCGCGCCTTTCTCCTTCTCGTCGCTCTCATTCTCACTTCAGCCGGTCCTCTCCGCTGCGCGAAACTCGACTTGCCTCCTTCCGTCTATCCCGTCGTCGATCAGATCTACTCTGGTGATCTCAATGGCGCCATCGAAGGCTCTCACCGCTTCCAGCAGGAGCATCCCGAACATCCTCTCGGCTACCTCCTCGAAGCGGAAACCCTCTGGTGGAAGATCTGGTGCACCTCCGCGGAATTCCGATATGGCATGAGCTACCCGCGCCATCGCGCCAAACTGCCGGCGGACCAGCACTACCTCGACCTTGCCGCGAAAGCCTCAGCGCTCGCCGAGGCCCAAATCGCACTGCACGACACCGCGGAAATGCAATTCTACGCGGGCATGGGCGACGCGCAGCTGGCACGCATCTACGGCTTGCGCGGAGAAACGCGCAATGGGGCGCGCGCCGGGGTGCGCGCTCGGGAACGTCTGCTCCGCGCCGTGGCGATCGATCCCGACCTCAGCGACGCCTACATGGGCCTCGGCCTCTACAACTATTACGCGGACACGCTCTCCGGCATGGCCCGCGTTCTGCGATTCTTCATGGGCATCCCCGGCGGGAGCAAAGAAGAAGGCATTCAGCAGCTGGAGCGCGCCATCGGCGAAGGGGTTCTTACTCCGCCCGAAGCTCGCTTCTACCTGGCCGTCAATCTTCACAACTACGAGCAGAAGTACGAGCAAGCCCTACGGGTCGCCGGGCCGCTTGCGGAAAAATATCCTGCGAATCCGCTCTTCCAGCTCGTCTGCGGTGATCTGTATGCAAAACTGGGGCGCCGGGCGCTAGCCGAACAGTCCTATCGCGCCGCTGGCACGTTGCGCATGAGCGATGAGGAGTGCAACGCCCATATCCGTGCTCTGGTGCAGGCCTCTCTCGCCGCGATCGGCGCTGAGCCCGCTGCCCCACACTGAACCTCGTGAATCGGGTGGCACGATGTCCGCTATGGGCAAGCCGGATTGCCGATTGACCTTATCCCGGCGGCAATGGTAATCATGTAGGGTTGAACTATGCTCATTATTCAGGGTAAGCGGCGGTCGTAGAGTGACTTCCGGAGTTCGGGGTAGTCTTGGTTCACCAACTTTGGTGGAGCAAGCTTGGCCGTGATCGCGGCAAAGGCGTGGTCAACGCGCCGCAACGATTCAGCATCTCACTCCTACAGCACTTTGGCGTCGCGGGCTCCTCGCCGTGCGCCCGGGCCGGGCGAGCCGCCAAGCGGCCGACGGGTGGCGAGATCGACCGCATCGCGGTCACTAGTTTCAGATGAAGGAGTTTCGATGAAGTGGTTTCGGGCCGTCTTACGTGTGATTTGGCGACGTGTGACTTTGCAGGATCGATTCCGCGGTGAGAATGCCTCGAGAGCAGATGATTTTGGCACGCTGGCCGGATTCATGAAGGGCGCAGCGTTAGGCTTCGCACTTCTCGCAGCGATTCTGGGCGTTGGCGGCTGCAACGACTACGGCAACACGTTTCAGAACCCTACCGGTGCGGCAATCAATTTCCTGGCACCCGCTGACGCCGGCGCAGGCGGCCCAGGTTTCACTCTCACGGTCAACAGTCCCAGCGGGGGTTTTGTCACAAAGACCGTCATTCAGTGGAACGGCGGGACTATCCCCACCACGTATGTCAGTGCGACCACGGTTACCGCCGCGATTACCACCGCGATGATCGCCAAGCCCGGCACAATTTTCGTCAATACGCTGAATCCATTTTCGGGATCGGGAAACAACGGGCTGTCCAACGTGCTCACGTTTGTCGTGAATCCGCCGGCTAGTCCGGTTCCGGCGATCACTTCGCTCTCACCGAATAGCGCCGCGGCCGGCGCCGCTTCCTTTACTCTTACTGTCAACGGCAGCAGTTTCTTGCCGACCTCTGATCCATCGGGTGGCTCGCAAGTTCGCTGGAATCTAGGGCCCACGCAAACGACGCTTCCGATCGTCACGGTCAGCGCTTCGCAGATTCAGGCCACGGTGGACACCAGTTTGCTGGTTAACACCACCGCGCAACCGGTGTCGGCGATTGTGACCGTGTACAACCCGCCGGCGCCGCCCACGACGCCGCCCAATGGCGGCATTGCAGGTCCGTCGGGTGGCGGCGGTGGGACCAGCCCGGGTGGGCTTCCTTTCTCGATTACGCCGGCGGGAACAGGGTCAACCGTCGCGCCGCGCGCCAACGTCGCTGAAGAGACGCCCGCGGTAAGCTTGGACGGCCGCTATGTTGCTTACACCGCGACCCAAGGAGAACACGCGCAGGTCTTCGTTCGCGACACCTGCGAAGGGGCACCCTCTGGTTGCCAGCCGCGCACGTCGCTTCTTTCGACTGCCGCTGACGGTACGCCGGGCAATGATGATAGTCGCGCTCCTTCCATGAGTTCCGACGGCCGCTACGTTGCTTTCAGTTCCGCAGCGACCAACATCACTACGAGCGCGCCCGCAGGTCGCCAGATCTATCTCCGCGACACGTGTTTCGGCGCGAACTCGACGCCTTGCGCTCCTTCTACGCAGCTAGTGTCCACGGATGCGGAGGGTGCACTGGTCGGCGCGGAGGGCGTTCTGCCCTCAGTCAGCGCATCGGGACGTTTCGTCGCTTTCGTGGCGGTGACGCCGAGCCATACCTCTGGCAAATCGGCCGCTCAGACGAAGACCGCCGCGAGCAATGCAGGCAATAGTGGCTACCGACAGGTTTTTGTCCGCGACACGTGCATTGGCGCGGCCAGTTGCACGCCGAAAACGACGCGCATCTCGCTGCAGCCTGGCGATGCGGCGACCACGGATGCAAAACCCGCGGGTCCGGCCTTGAGCGGTAACTCCGCGCGCGTCGCTCTGCCCGATGCCAACGCCGCAGCTACGCTCTTTACTCGCTCTGTCGCGGTGGACGATCGGGTCTTCCTAGCTCTCACCGGCAGCCGCCCGTGAAAACGCCGTGACCTGGTGAGTTCCCTCGACCGAACCAATTCGGGCAACGTCGTTCTCATCACCGGTGCTGGCGGTTGCATCGGCTCGGCCTTGGCGCGGAACGTCATCCGCTCCGGCGCAAAGCTCGTCCTGCTTCTCGACCATTCCGAGCAAAATCTGTACGAAATCCACACGGAGCTGTGCGCGGGCGGTTCGTCTTCGCACGTTGCCATTCTTGGGGACATCTCGGACGAAGGTCTGCTTGATGAGGTTTTCGAAAAAAATGGCCCCGGCGTGATCTTCCACGCGGCAGCGTTTAAGCACGTGCCGCTCATGGAAGCGAATCCGATCGCAGTGGTTCGCAACAATGTGCTGGGAACCAGGACGTTGGCCAGTGCCGCGCTGCGATACGGCGTACGACAACTCATTATGATCTCCACGGATAAGGCGGTGAACCCGCGCAGTGTCATGGGCGCTGCGAAACGTGTCGCGGAGCTGATCTTGCTGCGCTTCAGCAATTCGGCAACGCGGATGAGCGCGGTGCGGCTGGGCAATGTTCTGGGTTCGAACGGCAGCGTAGTTCCGCTGTTCCAACAACAAATCGCGCGAGGCGGCCCGGTCACGGTGACGCATCCGGACTCCCGCCGCTACTTCATCTCCCTGGCCGAGACCGTCGAGCTGATCCACGCGGCCGCAGCGTTGAACGAAGACGCCGGCGTCCTGGTTCCCGAACTCGGCGCGCCCGTAAATATTCTCGGTCTTGCAAACAGATTGATTCGCGAAGCGGGCTGTCGCCCAGATCAAATTGAAGTCGTCTTCACGGGTCTGCGTCCTGGCGACAAACTCAGCGAAGATCTCATCTCCGCCACGGAATGGCTCGAGCCCACGAGCGATAGCAGGCTCCAAAAAATAAACGGGCCGAGGCCGTCACCGAGCCGGTTCGATTCCGCGATTGAACTTATTTCACAGCGGGTAGGCGCGCGCAGTCTGGCGCCGTTGGTGGAAACACTCTGCGAACTGGTGCCGGAATATCAGCCGAGCGAGACGCTACTAAGGCTGGTGAACGGCGAACTTCTTGTAGGGGCGCAGCATGGCTGCGCCCCTAACGCCCAGTCTTAAACCGGTGTGCCCCAGCAGGCTGGGCTAACCCAAAAATCCCAAATTCGCAGTTTGAAAATTAGCAAGGTTGGGGAAAATCGTCGGCAGATCCGTGTTTGCGACGCCGAACCACGATGCCAAGGTGGCTGCGTACTGATCCACTGAGGTCGAAGGAATCCATCGCCCGTTGCTGCCGGTATCATCAGGCCCGCCCAACGCCAGCGTTGGAAATGTTCCATACATCGCGTTGCCCTTCACCGCGCCGCCCATCATCAGTTGATGGCCGCCCCAGGCATGGTCGGTGCCCCCATTCGATCCCGGCTGGAAGGTCCGGCTGAACTCCGACAGCGTAAAGGTGGTCACTTGGTTCGCCACTCCTAATTCCTGCGTCGCCGCGTAGAACGCCGCCATCGCCGGGCTCAACTGCGAATACAGTCCCACTTGCGTATTGATCTGATCGCTGTGCGTATCGAATCCGCCCGGCGGAACAGAAGAAGATCTGCCGGCCGATTCCCAGCGCGCTCCTCGCCGCGATGACTTGCGCTACCTGTTTCAATTGCGAAGCCAATCCGTTGTTCGCCGGGAACACCGTCTGAATCGCTGGGACATTTTTCAGCGCTGTCGCCAAAATCTGGCTTTCTTTGATGGCCTGTCCGGTCACCGCGCTCGTGGCTTGCACCAGCGAAATTCCGGTGTCGAACGTCAGCAGTTGCTGCACACCCAGGAATTTCGCCTGGGCCGCCGCGGAGCTGTCGATTCCGCTCAAGCCCGGCGTGCTTCCCGGACTCATCGTGAAGGGCCGCGTGGTGATCCCAGTGGAAAAAATCGTGCTCCCGGCAACCGATAGGATCGGCGGGAACAGCGCGCTGCTGTTGAATGTCGGCGTCACCTTGTCCGCCACTTTGCCGGCCCAACCTGCATTCTGGATGCCGCTGAGCTGCGTCGTCTGCCATTGGTTCTGTTGGTCCGAGTGCGAGAACAAATTTTGTGGCAGACTGCTTTGACTCTGATACTGCTGCCGGGTGGTCGGTTGCACCAGCGTGCCTACGTTGCTGAGCACCGCCAGGGCTTTCTGATTGTTGAATAAGCCTTGCAGCTCGGGCAGGTTCGGATGCAACCCAAAATTGGCGGCGCTCCCGATTTGCAATGGCAGCAACGACGCCTGCGACAGCGCCAGATTCGCGCGGATCGTCTGATAGTTTGTGTACCCTGCCGTATCGATCGGCACAATCATGTTGTTGGAGTCGTTTCCTCCAAACAGAAATACGCACACCAGAGCCTTGTAGTCGGTCGTCCCCTGCGCCAGCGCACTCACCAATCCGAACTTGCTCAAGCCGCCGACCAGCGACGCAGTCGCCGCCGAGCAGCACGCCAGCCGCATGAAGTCTCTTCGTGTGTGATGCGTCATGACTCATTCCCCCTCATCGTCCGGCTGACTATCGATCTCCAACGCAAAGCTCCAACCCGAACACGCGAAGGCAATAGGGACGCGCTGAAGTGCGCCCCCACGCATTTTTACCGTGCTCATCGCTGCACTTGATACTGCGACGACGAGGTCACCAGATAGGTCGCGACCTTCGCCTGATTCTTCGTATCCGTACTGCCAACCGCGCTCATCGCCGTCAAAATACTCTGTTTCATCTGGCTCGACATCGTTCCGTGCAGGAACAACGTGTTGAGCCAATCCACCATCTGGTCCGGTCGTCCCCGCATTGATCACGGGCGTGAAATCCAGCTTCGTGCCGCTGCTGATGGTTCCGTTGACGATGGAATTGATGAAGTTCACCCGCGCCAAGCTGGTGTTGGTGTTGAAAATGGCGAATTCCGGTCCGTTCAAAGTTGTCCCGGCAATCGGATTTGTGGGCGGAAAGAAATTGAAGACGCTACCGGAGTTGAACAGACTCTGCGAAAGCGTGCTGCTCCAACCTGTGAAGCCGGTCCCGTCGGTACTTGCGTGGAACGCCCGTGCGATGCTTGCTTCCATCACGACTGGTTCGCGCAATTTGCCGTCATTGGCGTCTGCCGTTGTCGCCGAATCACCGCGGCGCGCTTCCGCGTCCAGCAGGATCGCCGCAACGGTAGCCGACATATCCCCGCGCTTTCCGGTTCCGTATGTCTGGAATGTCCCGCTTGAAAAGGCGGCAGCCACTCTTCCCACATAGGCCGGGCTCGGATTGCTGGTCACCAGTTTCTCGATCAGCTGCTGGGCCACAAACGGCGGCAGGTTCGAGTGGTTGAAAATAATCGTCAGCACGGCATCCAGCTCTTGCTCCGCGCTCTGCCCGGCGGCGACCGGCTGGCCAAGTAACGTCTTCGCGCCGGTATCGTGGTTGGACTCGAACGCCACCATCGGCCCGCCGTAATACGACGGATTGTGTTTCTGCAGCGTCTGTCCCGGTTCGGTGGGATACGTCCAGCCGGTGAAGGCGCGCCCCAGCGCCATGACATCATTTTGTGTATACGTCGGGATTGGATTGCCGCTGCTGTCGAATTGCGGCGTACCATCCGGATTGAGCAGACTCAGCCCCAGCGTAAACAACTGCATCGATTCGCGAGCGTAATTTTCGTTCGCGTGCTGACCCGTGGCAGGCTTGTCGTTGTTCACCATGTCCAGGAAGTGACCCATCGCCGGCGTTAGAGTGATGTCCTTCATCACGTCGTAGTAATTTCCCAGCGCGTCGTTCGTTAGCGCCTGCATGTAATTCGTGTAACCCGTCGGGTCACTCACTTTGTTCTGCGACACCACCCAGAGTTCGTTCAGCGCGAACGCCACGCGCTGGCGGAGTTGATCGCTGTCGTTCACCGCATTGAGCCAAAACTGGTTCTGTACTTTGGTGAGGTTGGTGTCGGTGGTCAGCGGGGTCGGATATGTGGAAGCGGGAGCGGCCAGCTGCGTTTCCAGAAATGGCGCAAAGCCAATCTGCTGCACTTGATTCACGAGTTCCGGCGTCGGTCCAAATGTGGATTGCTCCAGAAACCGTACCGCCGCTGCGGCCGAGACCGGCGTGCCGCCTCCCACCACGGTGGCCATCAACGAAGAGGATGCGGCCGCGCCGGGATCCGGATTCTGCACCACCACCGGAACGCTTCCCACTTGCGCCGCGGTCGCGCTTCCGACAGCTTGCAGTTCCGTTGCGGATACGTACATCGTCGTCAGCGCTTGTCCGCCGAACGTTACCCCCGATGTTTTGATGAATCCGCTGCCATTCAATGTCAGTGAAAAGGCGCCGGGGGCAATCGTCGTCGGACTCACCGACGTGAGCACCGGAACCGGATTCTCCAAGGTCACCGCGCCGTTCCCCAATTTCGTGGTATCCGCCGCGCTCGTCGCGGTCACGGTCATCGTGTTGGGACTCGGCAGACTCGCTGGCGCGGTATACAGGCCCGTCGCGTCAATCGTGCCCGACGTCGCGTTTCCACCGGCTACCGCGTTTACCGACCACGTAACGCTGGTGTTGGCATTTCCCGTTACGGTAGCGGTGAATGCTTGAGTGGCTCCTGCGCGAACCATCGCGGTCGCGGGTGCCACGGTTACCACCACGCCCGCACTGTTGGGCGGCGTCGTGGGCGACGTTCCTCCGGTCTTGCTCCCAATTCCCGCGCAACCCGCAACGAGCAATGCCAATATTATGGCCGGAGTAATCCAGATGCGTTTCACGGGCTTGTCCCCCATCGTTGACTCGGTCTTGGACTCGCGGAAATCAGGGCACGACAGAACCCGCGCACTAACCCGCGTCGATGGCTAATGGTTGCGGCTGAACTGGTTGGGTAGGCCGAGGGTAGGCCGCTTATGTCGGACTGGCTACTGGCCTGGCGGCCAGATTGAGTTCACGTGCCCTCGTGTCCCATCATTTCGCGTTTCCATCCACGCAAAGCGCGATGAACTATGTTGAATCGGCAACACGAGGACAATCCAGAGCAGTTGTAGCGGCCGCTTTCCGCTTGCCCTGAGCCTCGAAGGGAAGCGGGTGCTTTTTCCAAAGAGAAAAGAGGACGCGAAACTAGCTCGGTGCGGTCAGTTGAATCTCACTCGTACGTCCGGCCGCTTCTCCAAGTGCACAGAATCGATAAACCGTACCTGCCTGTCATCGAGAGTCAAAATCATGGACATCGTGCGCACGCCTTCGCCAAAAAACCGCACACCCTTCAACAAATTTCCGTCGGTGACGCCGCAGCACGCAAAAATGATTTTCTTGCCTGGCGCCAAATCTTCTGTGTCGTAAATGCGGTGTGGGTCTTTGACGCCCATTTTCGCCAGCCGCTCGGTATCTTGCGGTTTGGTTACCACCAGCCGCGCCAGTATTTGCCCGTTCAAGCAGCGCAACGCCGCCGCAGTAATGACGCCCTCAGGCGCCCCGCCGATTCCCATCACCGCATGTACGCTGGTTCCCACCACCGCCGCGGAAATCCCCGCCGATAAATCGCCATCGCCAATCAAGCGAATGCGCGCTCCCGCTTTACGAATATCTCCAATCAGTTTCTCGTGCCGCGGGCGGTCCAGCACGATGATGGTCAAATCCTCGACGTCGCGGTCGAGCCGCTTCGCAATCGACTTCAAATTGTCGGCCACCGGCGCATCCAGCTCCACCGCGCCCTTGCACGACGGACCCACCACAATCTTCTCCATATAAATGTCCGGAGCATGCAGCAGCCCGCCCTTTTCGCTCGCTGCCAGTACTGCGATGGCGCCGCCCGCGCCGGTCGCGCATAGGTTTGTTCCTTCCAGCGGATCCACCGCGATGTCCACCTCCGGAAACAAAGCCTTGGGCGCATGCGTCGCCAGCCCGACCTTCTCCCCGATGTACAGCATCGGCGCTTCGTCGCGCTCGCCTTCACCGATCACGATGGTGCCGTCCATCTGTACCGCGTCCATGGTCTTCCGCATGGCCTCGACGGCGACCTCGTCGGCTTTGTGGCGATCTCCAAAGCCCATGGTGCGCGCCGCCGCGATCGCGCCATTCTCCACCACGCGCAAAAATTCCAAACTCAGCTGCTCTTCCATTTAACGTGCCTCCAGGAAATTCGAGCTTTTTTAGACCGATTCAAAGTGCGCGAACATATTTTGAAATTCAGCGATGTTGGAAGGCGTTTCGTAGCGGCAGACCGCCTCAAATCGCTTCCACAAATCCAGCACCACGGGATTCGCGTGGGCCCCGGCAATGGCCTCCTGTGAAACCCACTCAAAAATCTCGATGATCGTCCCGTCCGCGGCGCGCATCACGATCGACGCGCGATCGGTCACCAGTCCTTGAGCGCGCAGGGGCGGCAAGTGCCCGCGCACGAGTTCCAGCAGCGCCGCTTCGCAACCAGGCTTCGGTTTGTAACAGGCCACCGAAATCGATCCCATGGCGCCATCCTTTGGTAGCGATTTGATTTGACCTGAGCGGGGAATCGCAAGGTGACTACTCGCAGTTCCTCGCGGCACGCTATGCTAGACCAAACACGGCACGCGAGTCGATACAGTAGCGTCTCCGAGGGGCCTCGTGGTTATTCGCTTGGCGGATTTTCCCGCAGCGGAATGAAACGCACTCCACGGGCAACGGGCTCATTGCTGACTCGCGCCGCAACCTTTACAATTCCGGCATGTTTGATGCTCATCGTTTCCTGCTGTTCTTCGCCGCCGCGGTTGTGTTAGCCATCACGCCGGGTCCAGGAATTTTCTATGTTCTAGCGCGCAGCCTGGCAGGCGGCCGCCGCGAGGGGATTCAGTCCTCTCTCGGCACTTTCGTCGGCGGACTCTTCCATGTATTTGCCGCAGCGCTCGGAGTCTCCGCTATCCTCGCGGCCTCAGCCCTTGCATTTCACACGGTAAAGTATGCCGGTGCCGCCTATCTGGTCTGGCTGGGCATCCGTATGATCCGCACGCGGAATTCGGAACTAACCGTGACCGTCGCCACCCCACCGTCGAGAAACGCCTTTCGTCAGGGCATCCTTACCGAAGCGCTCAACCCGAAGACCGCGCTCTTCTTTTTATCTTTCATCCCGCAATTCATTTCCGCGCCAGCTGGTCACATCTTCCTCCAGTTCGTGGTACTCGGCGCAATCTCCGTCACCCTCAACACCACCGCCGACCTCGTCGTCGTCCTGCTCGCCGCTCCACTCGAGCAAAAACTCAAGCACAACGCCCGCTTCCGCAGCCGCCAGCGAGTCGCCTCGGGGCTCGGCATGATCGGCCTGGGTGCTTACGTGGCCTTGGCCGACACAAAATAGTTACTTCGCTACCATTCGCACGAGACCTATGGTCCCCGGCGAGGTTTGAGCAGAACTTGAGCTAGGGATTTTTCTGAAGGCGAGCGATCAGGACTTTGGCGGGAGTAATCGCAGCAGGACGTCGACTTCAACACCATCCGGCAGATCGACGTCTTCGAGCAGATACAGAACGCCGCTGCGGAAACGCGCGCGGATCTTGCGGACTTCCCCTACCGGGCTGCGCGTTTCTGATTTCGCCGCTGGCACCGCCGCGGCCTTGGCAGACTTAGCACCGCCAGCTTCGACTTCATCCATGGCCTCGTTGGCGAGGGCATCCGCTTCGCGATTCTGCTCGCGGTAGACGTGGTCGATGCGGAAGGATTCCAGTGCCTGCGACATTTTGCGGGCGCGCTCAAATAGAGGTTGGAGCTCCGGGCTTCGTACTTTGTACTGGCCGCGCATCTGCTTCACCAGCAATTCGGAATCGCTCTCGATGCGCAGCGCGCGAATGCCTTGCGATTGCATGTAGTCGAGCGCGGCAATCAGGCCGTAGTATTCGGCGACGTTGTTGGTCATGCGGCCGATGTATTTCTTCAGCTTGGCGACGACATCGCCTTTGGCGTCGCGAATCACCACGCCGTAGGCGGCGGGGCCGGGATTACCGCGCGAGCCGCCGTCGATATTGGCGCGGTACGCGGCGGCGACGGGCTTTGCTTCGGGCGCTCCGTCAGCGAAGAGCCCCGCGGCACGGGGAGGTGGAACGCGTTTAGCCATCAGGTGATTGACGCAGAGGCCGCGTTGCCACCCGCGGCGTCGAGATTGTGAGCCGTGATGGGCTCAAGCGAATAAAGGATGAGACCGCAGCTCTCGCAGCGGTACACTTCTTCATCGTTCGTATCCTGCACCAGCAACTGGATGATGTGCGGCAGCACGCGCATGCCGCACCCGCGGCATTGACCGTCGCGCGCCAGGGCCAGCGCGGTGCCATTGTGGCGCTTGGCGATGCGGTCGTAGAGGATACGCAAATCATCAGGGATCGGAGCAAGCGCCCGTTCGCGCTCAGCTAGCGCCGCGTCCAGTTCTTTCTTCTTGGCGGCTTGCTGCGTTTCGATGTCCTTCCGTTCGATGGCGACGGATTGTTCAGCCGACTTGAGATTGATTTCAGCGTTTTTGACGCGGCGGTCGACATCTTCGCCCGCCATCATGATCTCCAGCTGGCGGTCTTCGGCTCTTGCCATTTCGGCTTCGGCGTTCGCGATTTCATGCAGCAGGGCTTTGTAGGCCTCGTTGGTTTTTACGGCGCCACTCTGGTCGCGGTACTTGCGGGCGCGTTCCTTCCATTGATCGACATCGAGCTCGAACTTTTTGCGTTCTTTCAGAGCGTTGACATGGGCTTCTTTGGCAGAAGCCAGGGCGGCGCGGGCACCGTTTAGCTTCAGGTCAGCCTCACGGATGCGCTTGGGAAAACTCTCGAGAGAGGCACGCAGAGCGGCTATGTGGTGGTCAACGGTCTGGAGGTCTAACAACCGGGGTATGGCGGGATGCATGAAAGGTAAGTTTAGCACAGGCAGCCGGGCGGAAGCGGGCATTGTGCCCGGCCCCCGCGCCGAGAAAAGACAACGCCGAGGCGCAGAGAGCCACCCCTGTCAAAGGTGGTCGAGCCTCTTAGCTGGAGTGATGGAGGTCGCGGCGGATCAGTGTGGCGTCCAGAAAATAGCCGATACCGACCGCGAGGGGGATGAATCCGAAGGCGGCCGCGACCCAGGTTTGGGGCTCGCGTTCAATTTGCGCAATGAGACCGAAGGTAAGGATCCAGCCGATGGCGCCGCTGACCAGCAAAATGCCGGAGCGGCGGGAACGCGCGGTTTCAGAGAGCTCCGCGACCATCGGGACGCTTACTCCTCGAGCGATGGCTGCGAGACGTTCTTCGGACCGCAATTTGCGCACGCGGTAGTAGGCGTACATAGCACCGAGAGGAATACCTAAGCTCATGATTACAGCAACGAGACCGATTATCTGCCCGTCCATTGGTTGCTCCTTCGTTTTGTGCGCCCCTGGGCGCATGGTATGGGAACCGATGTCATAAAGAGGTACGAGGAGGCGGCGAAAAAGTTCCATTGGCGCCTGCCGGCGACGAGAATGCTGATTCCGATACTTTATCGAATTCCTGAAGGGGACACCGGCCCTTCGGCGCTCAGGGCAAGCAGGAGTGCCTATGCTACTGGAGTTCGCGGACTTGCATGGTTTGGTCGATGGCCAGGGTGGGGTAGCGGATCGGGGAGCCATCGGGTGCGGACGGATGGCGGGCGGTGACGGTGAAATCGCCGCCGGAGCACTGGACAGCGTAGGAATAGCCGTCACGCTCCGGGCGCTGCATGGTGATCGAATTCGAAGAGATCAGTTCATCCAGGGACGCGCAATGATCGTTCAGGGCGGTGAAGCCGCGCTCAGCCTGGGCAATCTGCAGCAGGTCACCGCGAACGCCGGTCAGGCTAATCGCCTGGGTCGGGGCGGTGCCCGGGTCGGGGGTAGGCATCTTCTTCAAGGCGTACTGATAAATACCGAAGGCGACTCCCACAAAGACGAGCATCGCGGCTAACACACGCATGACGGCATTGTGTTGCGGGACTGGACCAAGCGCAACGCCGCGGCGAGCTGCTTGTGCGGAAGGAAACAACGCCCGCCTTTCCCAATAGAGGTGCGCGGCCCGCTGATAGACTGGCTCTGCCGCCGAACCCCCTTCCCGGTGAGACGTTCCGTCTGGAAAAATTCAATGCATACGATTGCCATGGCGGCAGATCTCGGCGTGATCGAGAAGCTGCGCGAGGAAGAACTCGAGGAAGCGCGCTCGATTCAGAGCGGCATGCTCCCGGTCGAGCCGCTGAGGGCGGGCGGCGTCAGAATTTCTCACGAGTCCCAACCGATTGCCGAAGTGGGTGGGGACTTTCTGGATTATTTCGAGATGACCGACGGCTGCATGGCTTGTACCTCGGGGACGTGTCCGGCAAGGGCCTGCCTGCGGCGATGTACGCGGCGCTGGCGGTCGGCCCGCTGCGCGGCGTTCACAAAACCGGGCAGTCGCCTGCGAACGTGCTGTCTACACTGAACCGGCGGCTGATGCTTCGCGGCGCGTCGCGACGCCATGCGGCCATGCAATATGCCCTTTTCGATCCGCGCACCCGGGAGATGCAAATCGCCAGCGCCGGCATGCCGGGACCATTCCATTTGTCCGCGCAAGGTCGTCGGCTGCTGGAAATCCGCGGGATACCGCCGGGACTATTCGACCCGTCAGTGACCTATGACACCTCGAAAATAACGATCGAGTCTGGCGACTCGGTGCTGTTTTTCACCGATGGAATTTCAGACGCATTCAATACCGACGGCGAATCTTTCGGATTGGAGCGGCTTCTAGCCGTTTGCGAGACCCACCCTCACCGCGCCCCGCCAGTGCTTCTTGGATACGTATTCTCCGAGGTAGAGCGCTTTACGCGCGGTCGGACCCAACATGATGATATGGCGGCGGCCGTCTTCCGGTGTTGCGTCGACTAGGCGCCCACGTTGCTCAGACACTCCTGTCTGTGTCCGCCTAAACAGGGAACCGCGGCGTCCGTAAGTGCAACACGCAACCAATCCCAGCCTTGTTCCCCGGCCATGGAACAGAGAGTCGCGAACAGGCTGGCTCCCGACGCGTGATGCAACGGTATCCGCCGCCGCCGCGTCGAACTAGTGGTGCCTTCGTGGCGACCTTGACTTCTGCGCCGTTTGTGCGCTCCCAATCGCTGTCGTACACTGAATGATTCGCAGACCCGTCTAAGCGTAAGTGAGGATTCCTTTGAGTAGATCGATACGGAATAGATTCGTTTCCATGTGTTCGGCGCTGAGTTTGCTGGCGCTGCTGGCTCCCGCGACCGTGCGGGTGGCGGAGGCCGCGCCGCCGGATACACCGGCCAAGCGATCGCCGCTGCTGGCAGCGATGCAAGCGGAACTGGACCGCTCAGTGAAAACCTTGAGCGCGCAGGAACCGCCGGCATATTACGTCGGCTACACCATTACCGACACCCAGCGCGCCGAAGTTTCCGGCTCCAACGGAGCCCTGCTTTCGAGCAGCGAGAATCGCAACCGCTGGCTGGAAGTTTCGGTCCGCGCCGGCGGCTACGATCTCGACAATACGCACAAGGTCGGCACGCGGGAAGAACAGCGTGGCGGACCGGGTGAGCCGGTACCGATCGACAACGATACCGAAGTGCTGCGGCGCGCCATCTGGCTGGAGACCGACAAGCAATACAAATCGGCTGCCGAAGCGCTGATCAAGATCAAGACCGGCAAGGAAGTGAAAGTCGAGACCGCGGAAGGCGCCGCGCCGGACTTCACCCACGAACAGCCGCACACCTATATCGGTCCAGAGGCCTCCTTCCAGTTGGAGCGCAAACCCTGGGAAGAGAAGGTGCGCGCCTACACGAAGGAGTTCCGCGATTCGCCTGCGGTCATCAATTCGATCGTCACGTTCACGGCGCAAGCGCAAAACGCTTATCAGATCACCAGCGAAGGCACGCAACTCCAGTACGGCCAGATCCGCTACCGGCTGGAAATGTTCATCCAGGGAAAGGCCCCGGATGGCATGGATCTGGAACGCTACTACAACTTTGACTGGGTGAATCCGGCGGATGCGCCGGACGACAAAGCGGTGTATGCCGCGGGCGCTACGATGCGCAAGGAATTGGAAGGACTGGTCGCGGCTCCTATCAATGAGCCGTCCGTCGGTCCGGCGCTATTAACGGGACGCGCAGCCGCGGTTTTCTTTCACGAAGTCTTCGGGCATCGCGCCGAGGGCCATCGGCAGAAAGACGTTGCCGAAGGGCAGACCTTTGCCAAAAAAGTGAACGAGCAGATCTTGCCGGACTTCCTGAGCATTGTGGACGACACCACGATGAGGAAGCTGGGCTCAACCGATCTGCTGGGCTACTACGAATACGACGACGAAGGAGTGAAAGCGCATCGGGTAACGCTGGTCGATCACGGGGTGTTGAAGGATTTCGAGATGTCGCGGTCGCCGCTGGTGGGTTTTCCGCACTCGAACGGTCACGGCCGGCGGCAGCTTGGCGCGTCACCCGTTTCGCGCCAGGGAAACTTGATCGTGGAGAGCAGCAAGACCGTGACTGACGCGGAATTGCGCGCTGAAACTCATCGAGCTGATCAAACAGCAGCACAAACAGTTCGGCTTGCTGATCGACGACATCGCCGGCGGATTTACGTTCACCGGCCGCGGGCAGCCGCAAGCATTTCAAGTGTTACCGCTGGTGGTTTACAAGGTTTTTGCCGACGGCCGGCCGGACGAATTGGTTCGCGGCGTGGACATCGTGGGAACGCCGTTGGCGTCGCTGACCAAGATTGTGGCGACCGGTGACACGACGGAAGTGTTCAACGGTTATTGCGGCGCGGAGTCGGGTTCGGTGCCGGTTTCGGCGGCAGCTCCGGCGATTCTGACGTCCGAGCTGGAAGTGCAGAAAAAGGAAAGTTCGACGGACCGGCCACCGATTTTACCTTCGCCCGCGCATGACGTGTTGAAGGCCGGAGGTGCCCAGTGAATCGGGCACGAGTCGTTGCGGTATTCGCGATGTTCGCGGCAGTTGTGAGTTGCTTCGCACCTCGGCGCGCGGCAAGCCGCCCAGGCTCCACAAGACAACGACCAGACGCTTGCGTGCCATGCGCGACGAAATGGCGCGTTCAAAAACGCGTCTGGAATTGAAGATTCCCGGCACGAACCAGCCGGTGCGCCCTTATTACGTCGAATACCGGCTGCTGGATCTCGATGTGAAAGAGGTCGTCGCGCAATTCGGCACGTTGCTGACCAGCACGCACACGCGCAACCGGTTTATGGATGTGGCCGCGCGCGTGGGCACGTACAAATTGGACAGTTCGAATTTCATCGGCGATGAAGGCTTTCGAGGATTCATCGGTTCGCACGGGATCGGTGGGCATCGACCGCGACTACGATTCGCTGCGTCAGGATTTGTGGATCGCCACCGACCAGGCGTTCAAGGAAGCGGTGGAGACTTATTCGCGCAAGCAGGCATATCTGAGCAGCCTGGCGCGGCAATCGGACATCGACGATTTTTCGAAAGCGGAGCCGGTGCACGTGATCGATCCGCTGGTGACTCCGGATTGGACCAACCGCAATTGGGAGCAGGAAGCCCGCGAATCCTCGGCGACGCTGCGCGCGTTCCCGGAAATTTACGAAGCGCGCGTTACCTATTACCTGGTCTACGCCACCGAATATCTGATGACCAGCGAAGGCACCGAGATTCGCACCAACCGCACATTCGCCGCCGTGGAAGCAGGCATGAACACGCTGGCGCAGGATGGCATGCCGCTGAATCATCTTTTTTCCGCGTATGCGCCGAAGCCCGCGGACTTGCCGAACGTCGATGCGGTGCGCAAAGGTTTGAACGTAGCGGGCAGCGAGTTGATGGCTCTGCGCGCGTCGCGACCCGCGCAGGACTACACCGGCCCCGTGCTGTTTGAGGCGCGCGCCGCCGCGCCCCTTCTGGCTCAGATACTTGGTCCGGCGATGAACGGCTCGCGCCCGCCGATCTCTTTCCAGCCCATCGTCGAACAGATGCTCGGCAACCTGGGAGGCAAGAGCGACTGGAGCGGCAGGATCGGCGCGCGCGTTTTGCCGACCACCGTAAGCATTGTCGACGATCCCTCAGCCAAGGATTTCCACGGCACGCCGCTGATCGGTTCTTACGCGGTCGACGATGAAGGAGTGCGCGCGGAGAAAATAACCGTGGTGGAAAATGGCACGCTCAAGGCGCTCGCTGATGTCGCGGCGGCCGGGCAATGATTCCGATCAATCGAACGGGCACGGGCGCTCCGGATTCCTGACCGATGCCAAGCCTACAATGAGCAATTTGTTCTTTACGTCGACGGACGAGGTGTCGCCGGCGGAGTTGAAGAAGAAATTTCTCGATGAATGCCGCGCGGAGAAGTTGGCGTATTGCGTGATCGTGCGCGAGATGGACAATCCATCGCTAAGCCTGCTGCACCAGGAAGATTTCTCGGAGCTGCTGGCCAGCTATGGCGGCGGCGCGGGTACTGGAGATCGCTTGCCGCTGTTGGTCTACAAGGTCTATCCCGACGACGGCCGTGAGGAAGTGATGCGCGGCGCCCGGATCATCGGCGTGAACAGCCGCTCGCTGCGAAATCTAGCCGGAATTGGTAACGACAATTACGTGTACAACTACATGCAGAGCCAGATCGCGGGCTTTTCGGGCACGGCGCTGGGGGCGTTCGGATCGGCGCAAGGCGGGTTACCTGCTTCCGTCGTAGCTCCCTCGTTGCTGTTCGAGGAGCTCGAGGTGCGAGGCGCTCGCGGAGAGCCCAAGCGGCTGCCGCTATTGCCTGCTCCCGCGCTGAGCGCCGCAAAATAAGTCGCCGTGAGACGTCACGGTTGCTGAGCATCCAATCGTCGCGGCGAAACGTAGTATGAGCTGGCGGTCGAGGGTAGCTCTGAGTAGCACAGACACTCTTGTCTGTGTCCCAATCGCCCACATCGCGATTGACGCGACGTGCAAGAAACGACTCAGAGGCAGTTAAGTCTTCTGTGGCACTCGCATGAAAGATCTAACGCGACGCGGTCTCATTTTTGGCGCAGCAACGGTAGGCGCTTACGGACTGCTCGTGGGTGTACAACGCGCGCTGATTGCCGCCTTCGCGGACGATGAGCCATCGCAAGCTGTCGGACCCGCCGGCCCAGTCACCATCATAAAATTTGCGGACGACGGCACCCGCCTGGGCGCAGCCACGGTACCCAAGGTTCAAAAGACGAAGGACGATTGGAAGAAGCAACTCAGTCCGCTGCAATATGACGTGACCCGCCGTGCCGCGACCGAGTGGGCCTTCAGCGGTGCCCTATACGACCAGCACGCTCCCGGCTTGTACCGTTGCATCGACTGCGACAACGCTCTTTTCGATTCCGCCACGAAATTTGATTCCGGCACCGGCTGGCCGAGTTTCTGGAAGCTCATAGCTGACGAAAATGTCTACGAAAAAAAAGACGTCTCGTTCGGCACCATCCGTCGCGAAGTGAAATGCACGCTCTGTGACGCGCACCTCGGCCACGTCTTCACCGATGGTCCCGCGCCCACCGGCCTGCGCTACTGTATGAACTCTGCCGCTCTACGATTCCTGCCCAGCAAGAGCTGAGGCCGGGATGCCGTCCGAAAAAGGTTCAAAACCCAAGACTTAAGGGCGCCTGAAATTTCCACAGATATCAACAGAAGGTTACGCATAAATGGATTGACATTATAGATACTAGGCTCTAGTCTCCGCCTTAATTTCGGCTCCTCCTGCCCAAGCCGAGGGACGCCGAAAAATGAGGCGCGTTGTGGCTGAGATGCCGCGATCGAGCGCCTGATCTCGCGCTAAATCCAGCTGCGCTCCGAAAAGCGATTCCGAACTTCGAATTGGCCGTGTCTGGCCGAGCGGGGCGGAATCTTCTTCATCGGAGTGCTGCCACTCAGTACGTTTGCGAAACTCAAATGCGAAAGGAGCCGAATTATGTCCGTGATTCAGATTGGTTTGGCAGACAAGACCGGAGCTATCGATCCTGAACTGATACAGAGTACTGCGGCGGCCCTGACCATCCAGGTGACCCGAGACTTGCCGCAGTTTTGGAATGTGCAGGCCAGCGTAAGGTTTCTACCCAACGCCAGCAAGATACCTGCCGGAGTCTGGCCTGTGTTCCTGGTTAAAGAACTCCCGCCGGGCGAGGGTGGGTTCCATCTCGACAAGAACAATCAGCCCTATGCGAAAGTCATCGCGGCTCCGAACAGCGACGCCTGGACCATCGATGTAAGCCACGAGACCATCGAAATGCTCGTCGATCCGGCTGGAAACAGGCTCCAGACTTCGACCTCGATTGAGATCAAGAACGGCAAAATCCAGGACGGAAACGGCGAATTCGGCTATCTCGTAGAAGCGTGCGACCCATGTGAAGCGGACAAGTTCGCCTACGCGATCCAGGGAATCGCACTGTCCGACTTCATCACACCCCATTTTTACGACCCCATCGTCACAGACGGAACGCGTTACAGTTTTACCGGCGCCATCAAGGCGCCTCGGCAGGTTCTGCCCGGCGGTTATATCTCCTTTGTCAATCAGGAGGCCAACGAAGTCCAGCAGATCCAGTACGTGGATCCCAACAAGGCCCCTGTGCTCGTCAATCTTGGGCCAGCGACCGGCCTCAGCCTCCGTGAGTGGGTGGACAACAGCATGCGAACTTCCACTGGCAAGGGGTCCGTCCGCACCGCTCATGGAGCCCTGAATGAGGAACTTTTGAAGCATTGCAAAGCCAAGCGCCAGCACTTGGACAGCATTTCGCGCTCCAGGGGCAAGCAGTACGAGTTCGAGGTGCCCAAGCACAAGCACGCAGGTCAAGAGTAAGGCCGCGGCTCGCGCCGCTACCTGAACTCATCGATCTGTCATTTACTGGGACGAAGTTACTAGGACGAAGTCGGCTTCAGCGCTCGGCGGCGAGTCATGCTGTCGGGTTGTGGCTCTTGAGGAGTTCCCTATTCGTCGCTTCGTCCCAGTCCAATTCACCGCGGCGCAACAGTGCTCCACGGTCTTCTTCCAGGATGAGCGCTGCTTTGCTTATCGCTCGGCGCGAAAACCGGATATTCCATCTACATTGCCGCCGTTACCTTTGCCGGGGTCCCTCGGGCGCTAGTCGATTGTTGCGGGAATGAGTTGTAAGATCGTGCTCCGGGCCATGTAGGCGCTGGGCTTTAGCCCGGCGTGCAGTCCCCCGAGCAACGAGGAAGCTTCTGTATACCGACCAGGTAACCTGGCAATCGTGATCGCAATCGATCTTGCCAGCGAAGTTAAAGAGAAAAAGCGCGCGGCGCTGTTGAGCGTCGGCTCCGCGGTCGTATTGGTGTCGTTGAAAGCATTCCTGGTCCTGCGAACGGACAGCTTGGGCGTATTATCCGAAGCCCTGCATTCCGGCCTGGACCTGGTAGCCGCAGTGATTACATTTCTGTCGGTCCGCGTTTCCGATCAGCCCGCCGACGAGCGCCATCCCTACGGACACGGCAAGTTCGAAAATTTCTCGGCCTTCGTCGAGACCGGACTGCTGGTGCTCACCGCTCTTTACGTTATCTACGAAGCCTTCGAACGTTTGTTTTTCAAGTCCGTGCACATCGCTCCCAGCATTACGGCAATCCTCGTCCTTCTTGTGGCTCTGTCGATCGACCTGACGCGCGCTCGCGCGCTCTCCAACGTCGTCAAGAAATATCCCAGCGAAGCGCTGGAAGCCGATGCCCTGCATTTCTCCACCGATGTGTGGAGCACCATGGTCGTGATTGTCGGGATCGGGTTGGTATGGGCCGGCGAGACCTGGAACATGCCATGGCTCATCTATGCCGACGCGCTCGCCGGTCTCGCGGTCGCCGGCATCATTCTGTGGGTTGGGTCGAGACTCGGCAAACGCACCGTGGACGCGCTGCTGGATGTTGCTCCCGAGGGACTACAGAAGGAAATCGCTCGCGCCGTTGCGCGCATGGACGGCGTGTTGGACGTCGACCGCGTGCGTGTTCGCCGCGCGGGGAACCGCCACTTCGTCGACGCCACCGTCAGCGTGCCGCGCACCGCGAGTCTCGAGCAGGTCCACGCGCTCAGCGACGCCATCGAGAAACGCATCGGAGAGATCGTGCCTTCCGATGTCATGGTCCACGCCGAGCCGCGCGCTCCCCAGGGCGAGCACCTGTTTGAAGCCATCCGCGCGGTGGCCCAGCGCATGGGCCTGGCCATTCACGATGTCAGCGCTCTCCAACAGCAAAATAAGCTGTTCGTGGAACTGCACCTCGAAGTTGACGAAAACCTCAGTCTGCGCGATGCACATCGTCAGGCGTCCGATCTCGAGGACGGTATTCGCGAGCTACGCGACGGACCCATCGACGTCAACATTCATATCGAGCCTCTCGGCCGGCACATTGCGACACCCGACGCAGGCGGCGGAGAGATGAGGCAACTCTCTCGAGCCATTGAGGAATTTCTGAACACTCTGCCCGCCGAGTACGATGAGTTGGTGAATTGCCACGACGTCCACGTCCGCCAGGTCGAGCACCGCATCCTCGCATCCTGTCACTGCACCATGAAGGGCAACCTTCCCATCACGCAAATTCACGACGTCACCGCCGCGCTCGAAGACCGCGTGAAAGAGCGATTCCCGCAAGTCCATCGGGTCACAATTCACCCCGAACCGGTCGAGGGTTGAACGCCAATACCTATTTGGATTCCGCGGAAGGCGAAAAAACCTGAGCGGCGAGCGCGATCAGAGCTGGAAAGCACACCAGAACGTAGCGGGGCTCAGGCGTTTCCAGCGTCGTCAGGAAGGCCGTACGCAGCGCAATGAAAACGATCAACACGCCCACGGCTGGCCGCACCGCGTTGCTACGCCTCCACAAACGCACCGCTCCCCAGGCTGCCAGCGCAAGGTACGCGATGTTGAGCAGAAAAAATCCCACGGTCACGGACTGATCGATCTTGTCGTCCTGCCAGGATTGCTGCAGCGGAAACACCGTGCCGGAAACCGGAATCAGCTCGATACGTGGTGTCAACCACATGGTCGCCGCGCGCGCGAGCGGCATCCACACATAGGTTCGCAGGGGATGGCGGGCAGTTCGTTGGCGCGCGAGTTCCCCGAAGGCGCGGTCTTCCTCGGGCGTCAGCGTCAGATCGTTATTGTAAGGCTCCAGAATTGCCGCCACCCGGTCCCGCTCCTCCGCGGTATCGAACGCGCGCGCGGGCATGTCTTCCACGCGTATCGCTTCATCGTTCAGCTTCCATGGCACCAGGTACACGTCGCGAAAACGATACAACCAGGTTTTTTCCCAGCTCATGAAGCCGTAGGGAACCAGTTCGCCCGGCAGGTTCGAATTCCTCGGCGCAAGCAGCTGAAACTCGTGCAGGGTCACCGCATTGCGCACCGCCCACGGCACCAGCGGCACCGCGCACAGCAGCCCCATCCCCGCGACCGTGAAAAGCCAGCGCTTCGCTTCGTGCTGCAATACCAGCACAATCCCGAGCACCATCCACGCGGCCGCCAGCAGCAACGGCGTCTCCGGGCGAAACAGCGTACCCCCGCCAACCAATAGCGCCGCCAGCGCCGCCAAATACCCGTAGTTGTTGGCGAACCGCCAATCCTTGGTGATGAACATCCAGCCGTTGTTCCGCGTCCGCCCCACCAGCAGGCAAAGCGGCAACAGCGCCGCGGCCGTAAAGAAAATGGCAAATATCTCCGTGAGCGGCACTGCGGCATAATTCGCGGTGAACGGACACAGCGCCGCCAGCCAGAGCGCCGCCATGAACACACGCCCGGGGGGATTACGTTCATTTACCATCAGGAACAGCGTCGCCGCCAGGGTGGCGATCAACACGCACGACAGCAGATCCACGAACGCCTGGGCAATCATCGCCCACAGCCGCGCATCCGGTCCGGTGAGCCCGGTGACGGCGTAGACGATCGCCAGAAACGCCGGATATCCCGGCATGCGCAGATCTACTGGCGTGATCTGGCCAAACACTTCCATTGCATAGACGTGATGTTTCAGCCAGTTCGTCGCCATCTGCTCGTACAAGACGGTGTCGCCGGAATTCGCCTGGTATCGCAAGACAAAAAAGAGCCGCAGGCACAAACCACCCGCGAGCGCGACAATAGCATGCGAGAAAATTCGCTTCATGAACGGAACGCATCTTACAATAGAGCAGACACATTCTGGCAGACGGACCGAGCCCCAGCCCGACGTTCAGGCCCTGCCGTTTCGACAGGTTGAAAGGCTTCATGAAGGAACGTGGACCAATTTTCTACGACGCGGAGCGCGTCCGTTGGCGACGCACGCGACGCGTCATGGAAATTACCGGAGCTTTGCTGACTCTCCTCCTGGCCTATTTCTTCGTTAACATCGCAGCCAGCGTTGAGCTTCCGGCAGGCCTGCTGCAGGACACGCGCCCCATTTATCGTGCGCTGAAACTTAGGTCTGGCGCCAAGGTCGTGCCCGTGCGGGAAGGTCGCCGTCGCCGCGTCGCGAACCTCGGCAAAGTTCCGGCCAGCTACGATCCTCTGCGTGCCGGCTTCTACGTTAGCTGGGATTCCAATAGCCTGGCATCGCTCAAGCGCCATTACAAAGACCTCGACGTCCTGATCCCAGAGCAGCTGCATGCCGTAACTTCCGACGGCGCTCTCACCATCGTCGACTACGAGCGCTACCAGACCGTCAAAGCGAGTCCTGCCGAAGCGGTCTCCTTACTGAAAGACGACAAGCTACATCGCTGGATGAAATCGGCAAACGTGGAGCTCCCCATCATGGGATTGCTCAACAACTACGATGGGCAGGTCTGGCGCGTCAGCGAAATGGCCCAGCTCCTGGCGAATTCCGACGCCCGCCACAACCTGGTTCGCGATGTCGTGGCATACGCCGTCGAGGCCCACCAGGTTGGCATCGTGGTCGACTTCGAGTCCATACCGGACCAGACCCAGCCGCACTTCCGCGAATTCGCCGCGGAACTCGCGCCTGCCCTCCACGCCGTTGGACTCAAGCTCATGATCGAATTGCCCGCGCGCGACGACGCTTACGACTACAAATTCTTCGGCAGGGAATGTGACGCGATCGTCCTTCTGAACTTTGACCAACATTGGGTTTCTTCTCCGCCGGGTCCCATCAGCGCGCAGGACTGGTTCGTCGAGAATTTGCGGCAGACTCTGACGCTCGTACCCGCGCAAAAAATCGTCGTCGGCATAGCCAATTTTGCTTACGACTGGCCCCAAAAGCCCAACAACACGTCGCCCAACAACCACTCGCCCGACAAGAAGTGGTCCACTGCCACAGAGTTCAGCGTGCAAGAGGCTCTGCTCCATGCCTTCGAATCCGAAACCGACATCGAATTCGACGACGCCTCTCTGAATCCCCACTATTCCTACGAGGACGAACATAACCTCGTCCACCAGGTGTGGATGCTCGACGCCATCACCGCCTACAACCAGTTGCGGGCCAGCGAGCGTATGGGCGTGCAGGGCACTATGTTGTTTCGCCTCGGCCATTCCGATACTTCCCTGTGGAACGTCTGGGACGCCACGCGCCCTGACGACGCGATTCGACAGAAGCTCACCGACCTTGCTCCCGGCCCGGATTTGATCCTGGAAGGCGATGGTGACGTATGGCGCTTCGTCGATACTCCCAAGCGCGGTAAGCGTTCCTTTACCTATGACGCCGCAACGGACCTGTTCACCGACGAAAATTACGATGCCTATCCGCTATCCTACGATATCGATCAAATCGGCGCGGCCAAGAAAAAGATTGCCATTACGTTCGATGACGGGCCCGATCCCCGCTGGACGCCGCAAATTCTGAACATCCTCAAAGAGAAGAACGTGCCGGCCGCTTTTTTTGTAATTGGCTCGCAAGCCAGTGAATTCCCGGAAATCCTCAAGCGCGAATATGCCGAAGGCCACGAAATTGGCAACCACACCTACACGCATCCCAACTTTGACGAAATCACCAAGACGCAAATCCGCTGGGAATTGAATTTGACCCAGCGTCTGATCGAAAGCACCATCGGAGTGAAGTCCATCCTGTTTCGTCCTCCTTACGGCATCGATCACCAGCCCGAATACGCCGAAGAAGTCGCGCAGCTTCCGATCGCCCAGGATATGGGCTACTTGATCGTCGGCCAAAAGATCGATTCGCATGACTGGCAGCAGGCCGCCGGGAGCCAGATTCCCGAACAAGAGATCATCAACAACGTGATGCGGCAAGCCGAAGACGGCAATATCGTTTTGTTTCACGACGGCGGCGGCGACCGCCCGCATACCGTTCTCGCGTTGCCCAGAGTCATCGATGCATTGCGCGCTCAGGGCTACGAATTCGTTTCCGTTTCGGATCTAATCGGCAAGACGCGCGCCGAAGTGATGATGCCGCTGTCAACCGGCGAACGACTGCAAGCTCGCGCGGATGGCTTCATTTTTGGAATTTATCGCTGGTTGAGAACTGGAATCGCGACGATCTTTATCCTCGGCATCGTCCTCGTCAGCGGCCGCGCGCTGATCATTGGAATTCTTGCGTTAATTGAAAAATTGCGGCCCGACCACCACGTCATGCCCAATCCGCCGCCCAGCGTCACCGTGCTGATTCCCGCGCACAACGAAGAGAGCGTTATCGTGCAGACGGTGACCTCTGTCCTCGCTTCCGACTTGCGCGATTTGCGCGTCATCGTCGTCAACGACGGCTCCGTTGACCGCACCGGCGAACTCCTCGACACTCATTTCGCTAGCGATTCGCGCGTGCACATCATTCATCAGATAAATCGCGGCAAGTCCGCCGCTCTCAGCCACGCGATGGCCGAAACCCACAGTGAAATTGTCGTTACCATTGATGCCGACACGGAAATCGAACCCGATGCCATCAGCAAACTCGTGCGCCATTTCTCGGACCCCAAACTTGGCGCCATGGCCGGCAACGTCAAAGTCGGCAACCGCTCGCGTTGGCTTACACGCTGGCAGGCTCTCGAATACATTACTAGCCAAAACATGGAAAAACGCGCGTTCGATCTTCTGAATTGCATCACCGTTGTTCCCGGCGCTTTGGGAGCTTGGCGCAAAGAAGCCATCGAAGCGGCTGGCGGCATCACTGCCGATACGGTCGCAGAAGATGCCGATCTGACCATCGCCATCCGGCGTCTAGGCTGGCGCATTGGTTACGACGAAGAATCCATCGCCTGGACCGAAGCTCCCGAAACCGCCGGCCAGCTCATTCGCCAGCGATTCCGCTGGACCTTTGGCACGCTGCAGGCGTTTTGGAAGCACAGCGACACGCTGTTCCGCCCGAAATATGGCACGCTCGGTTGGATTGCGCTGCCGAACATCTTCGTTTTCCAGCTGGCACTGCCGCTGATCTCTCCGGTCATTGACCTGATGTTCTTCGGCTCGTTGCTATTGTGGGCGCTGGGACAAAAGGTCGCCCATCTTCCACAAATCTGGACCACCGCCGACGTCGAGCGCTCCGTGCTCTTTTTTCTCGGCTTTCTGATCATCGACATCCTGACTTGCGTGGTGGCCTTCTGCCTCGAGCGCAAGGAAGACTGGACGCTTCTGTTTCCGGTGCTGCTCCAGCGCTTCTATTACCGCCAGTTGATGTATGTGGTGCTGTTCCGCTCGGTCAAGGAAGCCGTCAGCGGCCGCCCAGTCGGCTGGCGAGGCGTCGAGACCGATGTTCCCCGAACCGTCGTCACCGCCTAACAACTGGTAGCACCGGCTCGCCCTGAGTCTCGAACGGCATTCCTGCCGGTCTCTGCGAATCTCTACGGGCTCTGCGTCTCTGCGTTATCCTTTCTCTTGAGGGTGCGGCTCGCCACGTCCAACAAGTTAGATCACTGCCGCCTGGCGTTGCTCACTTCTTGAAACCTCTTGCGTCTCTCCGTTTGGAGGGGTCCCGGGTCGGGCCGCGCCCGGAAGCGCCACTGCTAACGATATTTCGGCTATTTTCATCTCGGGCGGATTTTGTTGTACGATATCGCTCTCTCCAAGGAGGGCTCCATGGCTATCACTTTCACCCTGAACGGTAAAGCTCAGACCGTAGACGTCAGCCCGGAGATGCCCTTGCTCTGGGTGCTCCGCGATACCCTCAACATGACCGGCACCAAATTCGGCTGCGGCATGGCCCTTTGCGGCGCCTGCACCGTACACATCAACGGCGAACCAGCCCGTTCCTGCAGCACTCCCATTTCCAGCGTGGCCGGCAAAAAAATCACCACCATCGAAGGTCTCTCTGCCGATGGGACGCATCCAGTCCAGGTCGCCTGGATGGCCGAAGACGTGCCGCAGTGCGGCTACTGCCAGTCGGGACAAATCATGTCCGCGGTCGCGCTGCTTTCGAAAAAATCCAACCCGACCGACGCCGACATCGATGACGCCATGAGCGGCAACATCTGCCGCTGCGGCACCTATCAACGCATCCGCAAGGCCATCCATCGCGCCGCCACGATGCAAACCGGCAAAGCGACCTCCGCCGCCTAGCCGCCGTTTTTCTTCAGAAAATCGAGGTGTGACATGACCACTGCTCCCGTATTGAATCGTCGTGACTTTTTGAAGACGGGCGCATCCGCGGGCGCTGCTCTGGTCATCGGCTTTCATCTTTCGCCGTCTGCGTTCGCAGCCAGTGCGGGAGATCAGGAAAAGAAGCCCGCGAATCCGTTCACCGCATGGGTGCGCATCACTCCAGACAATCAAGTCACGTTGATCCTGGGCAAGTCCGAGATGGGCCAGGGCATCATGACCGCGCTGCCGATGATCCTCGCCGAAGAGCTGTACCTCGACTGGAAGCAGGTGCGCATCGAGCAAGCGCCGACGAATCCCGCCATCTATGAGCATGGAACCGGGGGTAGCGGCAGCGTCGCCGGATCGTGGACGCCGCTTCGCCAAGCGGGCGCCGCGGCGCGCGAAATGCTGATCACCGCTGCCGCGCAGCATTGGAACGTGAATCGCGACACCTGCAAGCCGAAGGATGGCGGCGTTTTGCATGGAGCCCGCAAGCAATTCTTGACGTACGGCGAGCTCGTAGACGACGCGGCAAAATTGCCGGTGCCGGACTTCAATACGGTGCCGCTGAAAAATTCCAACGATTTCACTATTGTTGGCCACGACCACAATCGTTTCGAGGCGCGCGCGAAGTCGACCGGCACCGCTAAATTTGGCATTGATTCGCGGCCCGACGGTCTTGTCTACGCGGTCATCGCGCGCTGTCCCGTCTTCGGCGGCAAGGCAGCCAAGTTCGACGCGACCAAGGCCAAGACCGTCCCAGGGGTGCGCGATGTGATTTCGATCGATCCGGTTGCGGCGGGCGCCTTTACCACCGGGGGCGTTGTGGTGATCGCCGACAATTCCTGGGCGGCCATGCAAGGCCGCAAGGCCCTGGACATTACCTGGGACGAAGGTCCGCACGCCTCGGAGTCCTCCGCATCTCTGCGGAAGCAATTCATCGAGAACGCGTCCAAGCCGGGCAAAGTTTTTCGCAACGACGGCGACGCCGACGCTGCGCTCGCCACTGCCACTGGCGCGAAAAAAGTCGATATCGTCTACGAAATTCCTTTCGCCGCGCACGCCTGCATGGAGCCGATGAATTGCACCGTGCGCATCGGTCCCAATGGCGCCGAAGCGTGGGTGCCGACGCAAGCTCCGCAATGGGCGCAAGACATCATCGCGGAGGTTTCCAAGCTGCCGAAGGAATCGGTCGTGGTACACACGACCCTGATGGGCGGCGGCTTTGGCCGGCGCTATCAAGCAGATTTCGTCTTGGAAGCCGCGCAGGTGGCGAAGGCCACCGGTAACCAGCCGGTGATGGTGCTGTGGACCCGCGAAGACGATATGCAGCACGATTTCTACAGGCCCGCGTCGTATCACCACATGCAAGGCGCCGTCGATGCGCAGGGCAACCTTGCCGCTTGGAAACATTTCCAGACTTCGACGTCGATTGCCGCGGTGTGGGACAAGGACGGCGCCGAAAAACCCGAAGCCAGCGAGTTCGCGACTGCCGCGTTCATTCCGTATCAGACGAAAAACTATCGCATCGAATACACGCTTGCGAAATCGGGTGTGCCGCGCGCGTGGTGGCGTTCGGTCGAGCATTCCAGCAGCGGCTTCGTGGTCGAAAGTTTCATCGATGAGCTGGCCGCGGCCGCGGGCGCCGATCCGCTGGAGTTTCGCTTGCGCGCGATTGGCGACGACCGCAAGATTCCGGACTTCACCAATCCCAAGGAAGGGAAGCCGCTCGACACTGCGCGGCAGAAAGCGGTGCTGAAGCTTGCCGCCGAGAAGGCCGGGTGGGGTAAGCCGTTGCCTACGGGCGTCTATCGCGGCATCGCCGGATATTTTTCGTTCGAGTCCTACACGGCCGGCGTCGCCGAAGTCAGCGTCAAGGATGGCCAGGTTAAGGTGCATCGCATCGTCTACGCGGTCGATTGCGGGCGTCCAGTCAATCCCAACGGCATCGTTGCGCAGGTGGAAGGGGCGGCCATTTACGGCGTGTCGGCGTTCATGAAGGACGCCATCACGATCGATCGCGGCCGCGTCGAGCAATCCAACTTCAACAACTACCAGATGCCGCGGATCAACGAGACCCCGAAGATCGAAGTGCACGTCGTCAACAGCACCGAAGAACCTACTGGCATCGGCGAGCCTGGCCTGCCGGTGATCGCCCCAGCCGTGTGCAACGCCATCTTCGCCGGCACTGGCAAGCGCATCCGCCGCCTGCCGATCCGAGCCGAAGATTTAGCCTGACGATGTTCGCCTAGTCTTCCGAAAATCGGCAGGCGTTAGTGCATTGGCGGTGTGCGGCCCCCCCCGGGTGTTTTTGTGCAATGACTTGATTCTGTGGTAGTTAGCTCTCCCAATGGCGCAGTGATTTGATTCTAAAGGCGTTACCGTATCTCCAGGCAGGAGCTTGGAATATTGGGAACGGAGCTTCATGTGAGCTTCGCTTTGGAACGCCCGCCCGGTGGGTCGTTTTTCGGATGATTGTCATTCCATGGGAGTTGCGGGGGGGAAATGTTGTAAATGTGTGAAGCAAGGGGCGGCGATATAGGGACGTGGCGGCGTAAAGATCTTGGTGTCGGGAGTGCGATTGAGATAACACAACCTATTCATGATAGCACAGAATGTTAATCATGTAAATATATTAATATTGAGGTACTGTTCGAAACAATACCGGAAAAAGGCGCCTGCTTCCCTTCCGGACTCAGGGCAAGCAGGAAGCGGCCGCTACACGTGCTAGGGAAGAGCTCGGTGGCCCTTGTCTTCCGATGCTCTCTATTTTGTTCCAATAAAGGTGGCGATAAACCAGCTATTTCCGAAGGAGTCCTTTACGCCCGCCGAGCGGTCGCCGTAGGGTTTGTCCTGGGGAGTTTCGATCGAGGTGGCTCCAGCGCTTAGCGCCCGAGCGTAAACCGCGTCGGTGTCCGGCACGTAGATGTGCAGGTGGCAGGGCTTGGGTTGAAATTCACCGTGCGCCTCGCTAATCTCCAATGTAGCGTTTCCGATTCGCATGGTGGCGTGCAACACCGTTCCTTCTGGGGATTTGTGCATACCCAATGCCTCCGCACCGAATGCGGTCTCCATGAACGGGATCATCTTGTCGGCTCCGCGGAGACGCAAGTATGGTTGTACGGAGCGAATTCTTTCGGGACCTGGAGTCCAGCCCTTCGGGGTTGCGATGTCCCAATTGTTCCCAAATTGGTCTTTGACCGCGCCCCAGCGGTCGCCCGAAGGATGTTCGTCGGTCGGCGGGTAAATGGAAGTGGCGCCGACTTGCAGTGCTCGGGCATACGTGGCATCGGCATCGTCAACGTACAGATGAATGTCTGTCGGGGACGCCGGGAATTGTTCACCGGCGTCGGCTACCTCGATCGCGCCATTCCCGATCTCTAGTTCCGCGTGCATGATGGAGCCGCTTTCGGTCGGCACACGCAGGCGTTCCACCGCTCCAAACGCGGCCTTCAGGAACTCGATAAACTCTGCTGCTTGATTGATCACGACGTAGGGTGTAATCGATGTCAGCCCTGGCCGCATGTACTGTCCGGTTTTTTGTGTTGCCACCGCTGTTGCGGATGGTTTGGTGCCTTCATTCATGGCTGTCCTCCTGTGCAACTGTTTCTTCAGTGTTGCTCGAAAATCTTCGCGCGGCAGGTTTCGTAACGTGGTCGCCACGCGGAGCAGAGCTGCCAAATCACGATGCGGCTTCTCTTCCGGCCGTGGCCGCAGGGAGACGAGCAGCGCTGCCACCATGTTGTCGAGTTGATCGGCGAGAGTGCGCTTAGGCATGGCTCACCCCCATTTGCGCTCGCAGCCGCTCCAGCGCTCTTAACTGCAGTTGTTTGATCGCGCCCTCTGTCTTGCCCAAGCGTGCAGCGATTTCGCGGATGCTTCGCTGCTCGACGAATCGCTGGTGCACCACCTGGCGCTGCGCTTTCGGAAGCTGGGCTGCCAGTCGGAATAGTTGTGCGCCATCTTCCAAGACGCGCAACTCCGACGCGCCTAAATCGGCGCTCGCAGCGAGCTCTGGAGGATCTTGCGGAGAAGGAAATTCTCGCGCTGCGCGTTTCCATTGGTCGGTGACGGCGTTCGACGCGATGCGCAGTAGCCAGGCGGCGAAGGGAACTCCGCGCCATTCGTAGGTGGACAGATTGGCGAGCGCTTTGTGGAAGACTTCGGAGGTGACATCCTCGGCGGTGGCGCGGTCTCGCACACGGCTGGCGACGAAGGCGTAGATGCGCTCGAAGTGCATTTCGTAGAGCGCGTCGAACCTGGCCGGGTCGGCTTGCGCTGCTGCGACGAGCGGGCGCTCGTCGATCGTTCGCGGCGGACTGTGGGGTGCCGGGCGTCTTGTGGGCATGGTGCTCTAGGGATAATAACTATTGGAGGACAGAAAGGTTACGCACGAGACGACTTTAGTGCTCGGCGGCCTTCACATAGCGGCATGCGGTATTAATAGTGCCTCGTTTTGGCGCCGGGCGGGGCAAGCCCCGCCCCTACAGGGCATCAGAAGGGGCGGCCCAATAGAGCCAAGGCATGCGGATAGCCGGATGCGGTTAGGCGAGGATTTTGTCTCGGAGGCCGCCGTAGGCGATTGCGCGGGGCAACTCCTTTGTATACAGGCTGTAGGGGAAGCCTGGTTCGATTTGGCTTGCCTCGTCGAGCGCTTTTACCTGGTCGGGTGAGAGCGCAAGCTCCAAGCTCGCTAGATTGTCTTGCAGTTGGGTGAGTTTTCGGGCGCCGATGATGGGGAACACGGGAACTGGGCGATGCTGAAGCCACGCTAGAGCGACCTGCGCCAGGCTGCGGTCGGTTTCATCGGCCACTTTCTTGACTGCGGCTACGACGCGGTCGGCGCGTTGTTGCTCCGGCTTGAAGTCCTTCGCCATGTCGGTATTCATACGGCCTGCTTCCGAGGAGCCATGGCCGTGGTACTTGCCGGTTAGCACGCCGCCGGCTAGTGGCGACCATGCGGTGACACCTACGTTCAGCGCTTTAGCCATGGGTATCAGTTCGCGCTCGACGGTGCGCTCGATCAGGCTGTATTCAATCTGCAGGCCGACGAAGGGCGACCAGCCCCGGAGTTGAGCCAGCGTGTTGGCTTGAGCGATCCACCACGCGGGGGCATCGGAGACGCCGACGTAGAGTACTTTGCCTTGGCGCACCAGATCGTCGAAGGCTCGCATGACCTCTTCGACTGGGGTGATCTGGTCCCAGATGTGAAGCCAGTAGAGATCGATATAGTCGGTTTTAAGGCGTTTGAGGCTGGCTTCCACGGCCTGGACCATGTTCTTGCGATGGTTGCCGGCGGCGTTGGGATCCGTGCCGGGAAAGGAGTTGGAGTATTTGGTGGCTAGCACGACGCTCTGACGGTGACCCTGCAGGAACTCGCCCAGGAGAGTTTCGCTGGTGCCGTTCGTGTAGATGTTTGCGGTGTCGATGAAATTCCCGCCCGCCTCTCGGAAAGCGTCGTAGACCTTGTGGGCTTCATCCTTGGCGGTGCCCCAGCCCCAGTCTTCGCCGAAGGTCATGGTGCCCAGGGCGGCTTCGGAGACGCGAAGGCCGCTGTTGCCTAGAAGTCGATAACGCATGGAAGCTCCTTTTTCGTTACGCGCTTCACTTGGATGTGGCCGGTCGATGGCAGGATATATGTCCGGTGAGGCAGAAGCTGGACCTGGAGTTGACGCGGCTCCTTTCAGTTGGCAAGCTCGTGCGGATCAGCGGGAAGCAGACAGGAGTGTCTGTGTTACTTGTAGAGCAGGATAGTGTCAGTGACTACTTTCGTGTTGCCCAACATTTCGAGAATCGTCGCATGCTCTCCCGCTTGCTTCACAGGCTATAATCTCGCACACGAATGGGTCTGACCCCTGGCACGAAACTCGGTCCTTATGAAATTCAGTCGCCCTTAGGCGCTGGCGGCATGGGTGAGGTGTACCGTGCGCGCGATACACGGCTCGACCGCACCGTCGCCGTCAAAATTCTTTCCTCGCATCTTTCTGAAAGCCCTGAGGCCAAGCATCGCTTCGATCGCGAGGCCCGCGCGATTTCTTCGCTGAACCATCCCAATATTTGCACGCTCTACGACGTCGGCCGCGAGGGCGGAGTTGATTTCCTGGTTATGGAATTTCTGGAGGGCCAAACGCTCGCCGCGCGTTTGCAGAAGGGCCCGCTTGCTGCCGAGCAGTTGCTGAAGTACGGCAAGGAAATCTGCGAGGGCTTGGAGAAAGCCCACAAGACGGATGTTATCCATCGCGATCTAAAGCCTGGCAACATCATGCTGACCAAGGCCGGCGCGAAGCTGATGGACTTCGGATTGGCGAAGGCGACGCTAGTCCACAAACCTCAGGATTCCGGTTCGACTGCGACGTTGTCTGGGGCAGCGGCGGACCAACCGTTAACCGCGCGGGGCACGGTGCTGGGGACGATCCCATATATGTCGCCGGAGCAGGTGGAAGGCGGGGAGGCCGACGCGCGCAGCGATATCTTTGCACTCGGCGCGGTGCTGTATGAGATGGCCACGGGAAAGCGGGCCTTTGAAGGCAGAACCGCAGCCAGCGTCAGTGCCGCGGTACTGGAAAGGACCCCTCCGCCCATCTCGACTATACAGCCGGTATCGCCGCCGGGGCTGGACCGCGTCGTTAAGATCTGTTTGGCCAAAGATCCCGAGGAGCGCTTCCAGAGCGTCCACGATGTGAAGCTGCAATTGCAGTGGATCGCGGAAGGAGGACCGCAAGCGGGCGTGCCGGTGCCCGCGCGAAGCAAGAATCGGGAAAAGCTGACGTGGTCGCTGCTATGCGGATTGGCAATTCTTGCCGCTGCTTTTGCTCTTTGGACTTACGCTCATCCACGCTTACCGGCAGGCGGCCCGATATTAGCGTTTGTTCCTCCTCCAGCTGACACTCGTTTCCTCGCTTTCGGATTCGGCTCAGGGCCAGCGGCGGTTTCGCCCGACGAAAGCAAACTCGCATTCGCAGCCATCGACAAGAGCGGCGCAGTTAAGTTGTGGACACGCTCGCTGAAGGCCAGCGACGCCGCGGCCATCCCGGGCACGGATGGGGCGGCGAAACCTTTCTGGTCGCCGGACGGCCGTTCGCTGGGGTTCTTCGCCGGCGGCAAGCTTAAGACGGTGGAGTTGAACGGAGAAAATTTGCAGATACTCGCCGATAGTTCCTCCCCGGACCGGGCGGTGTGGGCGCCGGACGGGACCATTTTGTTCAAGCCTGCCTCGAATTCACCACTTTTTCGGGTTCCCGCGACCGGCGGCAAAGCTGTCCCGTTCGATGTTTTGGGCGCCAACGATTATTCCGACTACAATCCGGCCGTACTGCCCGACGGGAAGCGCGTTCTGGTTGTGGTCGTCGATAAAGGGCTGCAGCGCCATATCGAGATCAAATCCTTGACGTCGTCCGAGAGCAAGCTAGTCCTCGATGATGGCGACCAGCCCGCCTATAGCGGCGGATTTCTCTTTTTCACCCGGAACGAAAAAGTATTCGCGCAACCCTTTGATCCTGGTTCCGGCAAACTCTCCGGGGGCGTCACTCCTTTGGCCGATGCCGACTGGTATTCGCTTAGGGGCCCGTCGGTCCTTGCCTTTCAAGCGATGTCGCGGGAAACGCGGCTGCAATGGTTCGATTCGAGCGGGAATCCGGAGGGCACAGTCGGTCAGATTGCTTTTCACCTGTCTCCCAAGATTGCTCCGGATGGCAAGCAGATTTTATTTTTGTCGAGCGATCCTCAAAACCATCACGCAACCGATTTGTGGTCGCTTCCTGCGGGCGGCGGCGTCAGCCGGAGGGTGACCTTCGGTCCGGGAAGAAGGGCATGGAGTGTATGGTCGCCCGATGGGAGATACATCGCTTATAGCGCGGCATCCGGCGGCACGGTCAGCATTGTGCGCAAACCATCGGATGGATCGGGCACCGAAGAGACGCTGCTAACGCTTGCGCCGGAGATTGCGATCGCGTCGGTCGTGGATTGGTCGCCGGACGGCCGATACTTGTCCTACGATGCCTTCGACGTCAAGCAGAGCCGCATGGCAAACTGGATTTTGCCTCTCTTTGGCGATAGGAAACCGTTTCAGCCAGCCCCCGTTATTGGCGGTAATCAGTATGATGGGAATTTTTCGCCCGACGGTCGCTGGTTTGCGTATTTTTCGAATGAGACCGGCCAGCCGGAAGTGTACGTCGTTCCCTTTCCGGGACCGGGCGGAAAATACCAAATTTCGCGCGGCGGCGGATGGATCGTTCGATGGGACAAAAAGGGCGATCTCTTCTTTTTGAGCATTGGCGACCAGGTGATGAAAGCAGAATTGAATCTGGGCGCGCAATCTTTGCAGGTGAAGTCTCTGCGTTCCCTGTTCCAGGTCAATCTCGCGGAAACGCCGGCGCCGATGTTCGACGTGACCGCTGATGGCCAGCGCGTCCTGGCAGTGACGCCCGCCCGGGCCGAATCCAACTCGATCAGTTTGCTGCTGAACTGGCCGGCGCTGCTGCACAAGTAGACGTTGCGGGTGCGGATAACCACCGCTTCCAAAGCGAGGAGTCCGACGTGGGATTTAGCTTCGTGGGGCGGATGACGAATGGGTGGCTTCGTCGTACGGATGTGAACTGCAAGACCCACCCTTGCAAAACCCGCAAGGATGGGCCACCCGCCGTGAGCCAGAATCCCCTGATTTTTTTGCACAGAAGCCCACAGCGGCTCGCAAAATAATTTCGGCGGGGGGGCTTGACGGATTTGGGAAATCTTGTATACTTGCAAATGGCTCGGGGGTAGTTGAGCCAGCAGGGCATCACAGTCGGGTCGAAGCAGCGTCTTCCCAGCGTAGGATCAAGCGAAGGCCGGAAGTACACCCTATAGTGAGGTTCTTTACGAGCACTGGATAGAAAATTGTCGAGCTTCGCGCAGAGTCACCGGTATGGTGACTTAGCCCGGCGCTCGACGCCGGGTTTTTTATTGCTTAGTGGGTAGTGAGTAGTGGTCAGTGAGTAGTGCTGGGAATCCGGAAACGGACCTCGGTACCAAGCGCGGACAGCAACCACGAAAGCAAATGCCGCAGCGGAATGCTGGGGCGCTCTGACGGGATCAGGGCAAACGCTCTTTGACAACAGAAAGGCTGGCAAGTCCACGCCGATAATTCCGACCTGATTACGGTCAGACGGAATGCCATGGTGTGGATTTATTACAAGTTTGCTCGAGTTGAGCAAAACTGTGGAAAACAAAGGCAGCTCAAACAATTGCCTGATGAAATGTGGAAACGAAAGCCAATGTCCGGTTGCGCTGGGACTTACCCAGTTTCAGCAAAGCCGAAACACAAGGTATATGGAGCCGCAGACAGTCAGGACGTTTCAGTGGAGTTGAGAGGCGAGCGTTGAACAATCAATGCGAGTCGAGCAGCAAAGCGAAGACGGATTGGGTGAGTTTTATGATTAAGCTACTAAGAGCGTACGGTGGATGCCTTGGCGCCAGAAGGCGATGAAGGACGTGGCAAGCTGCGATAAGCCTCGGGGAGCCGCAAGCAGGCTTTGATCCGAGGATCTCCGAATGGGGAAACCCGGCGGGATGAACTCCCGTTACAGCCCGCTGAATACATAGGCGGGTATGAGCTAACCCAGGGAAGTGAACCATCTCAGTACCTGGAGGAAAATAAATCACAGAGATTCCGAAAGTAGCGGCGAGCGAAATCGGAACAGCCCAAACCCAAGTGCTTGCACTTTGGGGGTTGTAGGACCGCATAAGTAGAGTTACCAAACTGACGGTTAAATGAATCCGCTGGAAAGCGGAGCCATAGAGGGTGAGAGCCCCGTAATTGAAAACCGATCAGACTCGAAGCGGTATCCTGAGTACCACCGGACACGTGTAATCCGGTGGGAAACTGGGGAGACCACTCTCCAAGGCTAAATACTCTCTGGCGACCGATAGTGAACCAGTACCGTGAGGGAAAGGCGAAAAGCACCCCTGCGAGGGGAGTGAAATAGAACCTGAAACCGTATGCTTACAAGCAGTCGGAGGGCAATGTCACGACTTCGGTCGTGAAAGGCCTGACGGCGTGCCTCTTGCTTAATGAGCCGGCTAGTTATTCTAACGTGCAAGGTTAAGCGCAAGCGAGCCGTAGCGAAAGCGAGTCCGAATAGGGCGACAAGTACGTTGGAATAGACGCGAAGCGGGATGATCTACCCTTGGCCAGGTTGAAGGTCGCTTAACCGCGACTGGAGGACCGAACAGGTGTGAGTTGAAAATCGCTCTGATGAGCTGAGGGTAGGGGTGAAAGGCTAATCAAATTCCGTGATAGCTCGTTCTCCCCGAAATGTCTTTAGGGACAGCCTTACGTGAATTGCCACGGTGGTAGAGCTCTGAATGGACTAGAGGCCAACTCAGGCTATCAAATCCAATCAAACTACGAATGCCGTGGACAAATGCGTGGGAGTGAGACTACGGGGGATAAGCTCCGTGGTCAAAAGGGAAACAGCCCAGATCGCCAGCTAAGGTCCCTAACTATGTGCTAAGTGGGAAAGGAAGTGTATTCGCTCGGACAGCCAGGAGGTTGGCTTAGAAGCAGCCATCCTTTAAAGAAAGCGTAACAGCTCACTGGTCAAGCGGATATGCACCAACAATCCAACGGGGCTCAAGCACATGACCGAAGCTGCGAAATGGTCATTTCTTCGGAGATGATCTTTGGTAGGGGAGCATTGCGTGGAGTCAGAAGGTAGACCGAGAGGACTACTGAACACTACACAAGAGACCCTGCCGGCATAAGTAGCGATAAACGCGATGAGAACTCGCGTCGCCGAAAGTCTAAGGTTTCCTGAGGAAGGTTAATCCGCTCAGGGTTAGGCGGGTCCTAAGGTGAGGCCGAAAGGCGTAACTGATGGACAACCGGTTAATATTCCGGTCCCGCCTGGTGACGTTTGACGATGGGGTGACACAGAAGGATAGGGAAGCCACCGGATGGAAGTGGTGGTTGACCAGTGAAAGCCGGATCCCGCAGGCAAATCCGTGGGGTCATTCAACGGTGAGACTGGGCACGTGGCCGTATGGCCGACAAGTTTCCGATTTCACGCTGTCAGGAAAAACCTCTAAGGAGTCAACCAGGTGCCCGTACCTCAAACCGACACAGGTAGACAAGGTGAATATCCACAGGCGCTCGAGAGAACGCTCGCTCAGGAACTAGGCACATTAGCCCCGTAACTTCGGGAGAAGGGGCACCGCTGTAGGGTTTATAGCCCGAAGCGGTCGCAGCGAATCGCGATCTGCAACTGTTTAACAAAAACACAGCTCTCTGCAAAGTCGAATACGACGTATAGGGGGTGACACCTGCCCGGTGCCGGAAGGTTAAAGCAAGGGCTCAGCCCGCAAGGGCGAAGGCTTGAACTGAAGCCCCGGTGAACGGCGGCCGTAACTATAACGGTCCTAAGGTAGCGAAATTCCTTGTCGGGTAAGTTCCGACCTGCACGAATGGTGGAATGATAGATCGACTGTCTTGGCGAGCGGCTCGGCGAATTTGTGGTTCCGGTGAAGACGCCGGATGCCCGCATCAAGACGGAAAGACCCCGTGCACCTTAACTGCACTCTGGCCATGAATAACGGATTTGTCTGCGTAGAATAGGTAGGAGCCTGTGAGACCTTGGTTTCGGCTGAGGAGGAGGCAACAGTGAAATACTACCCTGATAAATCTGTCGTTCTAACCTACCACCCGAGACGGGTGGGGAGACACGGCCAGACGGGTAGTTTGACTGGGGCGGTCGCCTCCTAAATTGTAACGGAGGCGCTCAAAGATCGGCTCAAGCGGATTGGAAACCCGCTGTGGAGTGCAAGAGCATAAGCCGGTTTGACTGTGAGACTTACAAGTCGAGCAGGAACGAAAGTTGGATCTAGTGATCCGGTGGTCCCGCGTGGAAGGGCCATCGCTCAACGGATAAAAGGTACGCCGGGGATAACAGGCTGATCTAAGCCAAGAGTTCACATCGACGCTTAGGTTTGGCACCTCGATGTCGGCTCATCGCATCCTGGGGCTGTAGAAGGTCCCAAGGGTTAGGCTGTTCGCCTATTAAAGCGGTACGTGAGCTGGGTTCAGAACGTCGCGAGACAGTTCGGTCCCTATCTGGTGTGGGCGCAGGAGAATTGAAGGGAGTTGTCCCTAGTACGAGAGGACCGGGATGAACAGACCTCTTGTGTACGAGCTGTCCCGCCAGGGGCACCGCTCGGTAGCGAAGTCTGGAAGAGATAAATGCTGAATGCATCTAAGCATGAAGCTCGCCCTAAGATAAGTTCTCCCAAGGTTTAAGACCTAAGAAGGGCAGTCGAAGACTACGACTTTGATAGGCTGGAGGTAGAAGCGCAGTAATGCGTGAAGCTGACCAGTACTAATCGCCCGTTCGGCTTAATCATAAAACTTTCCCAAACCGTCTTTGGGGAAGAGCTAGAAACAAATACCAAATGCCTTTGTTTAAGGCACAGTGCGTTCGACAAACGAGTCGAACTTGTAATGCCAGCCAATCTCTGTTGTCGCGCTCGCGCGCGATGAGTCGACCGATTCACCTAGATAAAGTGAATGGACCGCCCAAAAGTCGCGCGAGCTAACAAGTTTCCGGTGATCAAACCGCGAGGGTCACACCCGTTCCCATCCCGAACACGGAAGTTAAGCCTCGCAGGGCCGATGATACTGCATGGGTAACTGTGTGGGAACGTAGGTCGTCGCCGGGATTAAATTAGAAAAGGCCGCTTTGAGCAATCAAGGCGGCCTTTTTGTTTTGTAGCGGCGTCATTGCGGAGAATCGGGGGTGTTCGATTCAAGCGCGGCTTTTGGGTCGGAAATTTTTTGGGTTGCGTCTACGGAGAACAGCATGTAGTTGCGGAAGTAATGGCGACGGTGCATGCGGTGGCCGTTAAAGTCGAAGAAGACCTCGGCACTGTAGGGCAGCCATAGCTCCTGGTCGTTCTTGCTGAATTTTACTGGTGCGTACTCGATGAAGGTGTGTTCGACTTTGAGGCGTATGGCTGGTATGGGGGCGACGATGTCGGTCTCGAGGCCCGCGACTTGAAACGAGTCGGTAGCAATCCACGCGCGACCGCGAAGGGGGAGCGGGTAGAACACGCCGGCGACCTCATAGCCGCGGATGCGTGAGGGCCTATCGGGCCTTTGCCGAAAATGGATCTGCCACGTGCGTCCGCTGGGTCCGGCGTGGCTGCGGCTTACTCCCTCGCACGAGATGGCGTAGTCATCGCGGAAAGCAGGATCGAAGACCAGCACCATCGCGGGCAATCCCACGGAAGCAATATGCTCGGGAAAATCGTCGAGCGCCGTCGATCCATTTCTATACTCTTCGAAGTTGACGGACTGCGGCGTTTTTCGCGAGACGGTAACGATGTAGTTGTAGCGGCGCGAGTCACGGCGTTTCGGAAGTCCGGATTCGCCGATCACTTCGTTGTCGAGGTATTCGGTGGCGCTGACTCGATTGACGGAGCCGATAAATTCCCGGATGCGCTCGCCGGTTTCCTGGCGAATCTTATCGATGGGACACGCGATGCCAGGATCGACCGGAGGCATATTGTCGTCGACGTCGGCGGGGAGCCACTTGGGAGGCGGCACGAGATCTGCGGCGCGCAAGGATGCGTTTCCGGTGGCCGCCGGAAAGGATGGGAGGGGGACTTCTGCTGGTACGGCCGTCGTTCCGATTGTAGCTGGAGCAGGTTCCCGCAACTTGGCGATCCATTGGCGAACTTGCGGAGCCTTGGGTGACGTGGGTGCGGCAGCGAGATAAGCTTCGAGGGCCGCGATGGCGTGCTCGCGATCGTTTCGTTTTGCGGAAAGCTGAGCGAGAATCAATTGGGAGTCTGCGGCGCGCTCTTTGCCAAGCTCGGTGGCACGGATCGCGCATTTCTCGGCCTTGTCCATGTCGTGATGTTGCAGGTAAGCCGCTGCGAGCCGCTGCTGGTAAGACCAAGACGACGGTTGAGCGTCCACAGCGCGTTCCAGGTAACCGATTGCCGTGGGGAGATCGCCATCGTTACTGGCGACCTGAGCGAGAGCGGCAAGAGCGAAAACATGGCGGGGATCTTCTTGCAGGGCTTTTTGCCAATATTCCTTGGCGTGGGCCTGGTCCTGGATTTGCGCGTAATACGCGCCCCAAAGATAGTTCACATCCGGATGGGACGGCGCGGTCCGCGAAACTTTCTCAAGACGTTTTTTGGCATCGGCGTTGTTGCCGCTCTGTAGGTCTTCCAGGACCTTTCCGAGTTCCTTCACGGCGCCGGGAGCGAGAACCGGCACCGAGGAAGTGGACGAGGTATGAGTGGTGGATTGAGGCGTCAGGGTGATCCAGACTTGTTCACTCAAACCAGCCAGTTGAAGATCGACGGGCTGCGTTACCGTCTGATAGCCGGGGGCAGTGACTTCAACGGAATAGTGTGCGGGCTGCAGGTTTGTGAAGATGACCTGCCCAGCTCTGGGCGAAGCGATGCGGAGGGGAGAACCGCTCGAAAAGTTGTACAAGGTGACTGTCGCCTGGATGTCGGATGGTGATCCATCGGGATTGCGGACGCTGACGGTCATGGTGCACGGGAGCTGGGCTTGCTGCGCGACCGCTGTAGAGCCAGAAAATACGCAGAGCGCCCACAATGCAAGGAAGATACGACGGAGACCCGCGTTGAATCGCGTTGGAGAAAACCAGACCATGGGCTCCTTGCGGAGACGGACTGCCTACCGGTGCTCAAAAATAGTGGGCGATCAGAGCCAGTTGGTTAGGTGTCCGCGCCACAGATTGTACTCCAGTTGAGCGCTTCAAGTGTTGAAGGGGCCCTGCAGCCAAGTCACGCTAGTGGGAGCGAACGGCGATTACTTCGATTTCGACCAGGACGCCGGGAGCAGCCAGGGCGGCTACTTGCAGGGCGCTGCGGGCTGGTTTGTTGGGTTGGTCTTTTGTGCCGAAATATTTTGTGTAGCCGGCCATGAAGCCTGAGAAGTCCATCTTGTTGTCCTTCGCTGGATCGCCCACCAAGTAGACGTGCATCATCACTACATCGGATAGCTCCAATTTTTGCGTTTGCAGCGCTTGCTGGATGCGCTGCAATGTCGCTACCGTTTGGGCTTCGGTGTTGCCTCCGTAGGATTCGACGCTGCCTTTTGGCGCAGATGGATTGGCAACTGGAGGAACGTTGCCGCTGAGATAGAGCGTGTCGGAGCCTGCAGGAACCCAGACGCCGAGGGAGATCGGGAAATCGGAATTGGGGATGGGGATGCGCTGAATTTTGCCGGCGGTGGGCGTTTGCGCTCTTACAAGAACGAACGCTGCTAGCAGGCAGCAAACGGCAGCGATCGACGCGAGCACTCGAGTTTTTGCAGTCATCACAGTTGTCTCCCATTGATTCAGGTTCGTGCGGCATGAGTCTAGCGCAAGTTGCGACACCGAGGGGCCAGCCTACGCCCAGACGGCGCTCGCGCTCATCGCAGGTTGGCTTGGTTTGCTGCCGAAAACTTGATCGATCTTGGTGACGGCGCGGTGGGCTGAGAGCGCGGCGCCTTCTTGCCATCCGACCAAATGCGTTACATGGTCGCCGGCCATGTAGATCGGGCCGTCGGGCTCGGTCAGGCGAGCGTAGCCGGGCAGGCCTTGTTTCTGTCCGAAGTGCGTGATCCACGACCCGAGATTGTAGGGAATGTGACCCCACGAGATGTATACGGGGTTGGTGAGTTCCTTCGAGCAGCCGGGGTGGAGGTGCTCGATGGCCTGGCGCGAGGCGGTTAGCTTGCCGTCGAAATCCAGTTTGCCGAATTCTGTGTCGTTTTCTAGGCCATAGCCGGCGATCAGGACGCCTTTTTCGGAAAAGAGTTTTGCGCTGGGATACCAGACCACGCCGACGGTTTGCTTTGGAAAGGAGATGCCGCCGTAGATCCCGTAGTCCTGTTCCCAGAAACGGCGTGATTCCCAGGCGATTTTGTAGGCGGAATCATACTTGGCGCCGTCAATAGCGTTCTTGAAGTCGGGAGAGAAATCGGCGTCGATGGTCTTGAGAATGGACAGAGGCATCGCGCAAATACAACAGTCCGCCTCGATGTTTTCGGCAGCTCCGGTTTTGCGATCGCGATAGCCGATGCGCACTCCCGTGGGCGTTTTGCGAATCTGCTCCACTGCGGTCTCGAAGCGAATGACATTCCCGAGGCGGGACTCGAAGGCTGCGGGGATCTGGTCCATGCCGCCGACGGGTTGGAACATGGTGGCCTGCATGTCGTACATTTCCTCGAAAAGCATGCCTTCCCAGAGACTGGCGTTGAGCAACGAGTGCATGTCGAGTGGATCGCGCGGAACGCCCACCTGGTCCGCAGCCCCTGGATGTGTTTTGTAGCCTGATCGCGCCGAGCCCTTGTAAAAATTGTCAGGAGCGAGATCGCCGTACTTACGCAGGAACTCGAGCATGCGCTCTTTGTCTTCTTTAGTGAGGTCTTCGTCGAGCGCCTGTTTGTTCAACGACTTGGCCAGAAGTTCGGAGACGTGCCCGCGCGTATCGTTCATCACCTGACGCTGCTCGACCGGCTTGCCGCCGTTGAGGCAGTCGCATTGCAAGAGGGAACTGCGGGAACTGTTGACTTCCACTTCGAGGGGTACGCCAAATTCGCGGCAATAGCCAAGGATGGTCTGATGCTGAGATGGCAAGCGGGCCGGACCGGCATTGAAATAGTGGCCTTCGGCGAATTTGCAGATTTCCGTGGTGCCGTCGGTCATTTCGATTCGTGTGCCGTTGCGAATGGTCCAGTTGCGGCCGCCGGCGCGTTGTCGCGCTTCGAGGATCGTGCAGCGGTAGCCGGCCTTCTGGAGTTCCCACGCCGCCACCATTCCGGCGATCCCTGCGCCGAGGATGACGACGCTCTTACCTTTGCCGGAGTTTTCTGGCAGCGCAACGGAGCTTGCCCTGGCGGCCGGGATGGCGAGAAGTCCCAACGACTGCATCAGGATGTAGGTTGCGCCGAAGCCGCCAGCTTGGCCGACTTGGGTTAGGAAGGTGCGGCGTGTGGTCATTGGACCTACTCCGTGAAGACTAATGGGAAGGTATTCGGGGGCTCTTGCGATTTGCGATCGAGCTTGATGCCAGGTTTTGCTTCGAGATTAGGTGTTAAAGGCGTCGGCTAGCCGCTGCACTCCAGGTGGCTTTCGCGAAGTGGGCGACACAGTAGTTTTGCATCGCCCACCTGCAAAGGGTAGAGGTTAGAAGATAATTTTCAACGCGAGCTGCAGGTTGAACGCTTCTCCAGGGCCGATGCCCGGAGCGCCGTTGTAGTCGCCGATGGTGTCGGCGGCGATGCCGAGTCCGCTGCCAACAGTGCTGCTTGGCGGTGCCAGGTTGACGCGGTTGAAGAGGTTGTACATTTCGATGCGGAATTGGGTGCCGATGCGCTCGGTGATCTTCGTGTTCTTGATAACGGAGAAGTCGGTGGAGGCATAGCCTGGTCCGTAGTAGCCGTTGCGCGGGCTGGTCCCAAAAGTTCCGGGAGCAGGATTAACGAAGGCTGCTTGATTGATCCAGGTCACACCGTTTTTATTGAAGGCGTGCGAAACACCTGCGAATGGATCGCCGACTTGGTTCGCGCGCTGTTCGCCTTCATCGGTGCCAGTGGTGTCCGCCGACGAAAACACAGTGAAGGGCTGCCCGGTATGGAGCGACACCAAACTGCTGAGCGCCCATCCGTTGAGCAAAGGCCTCCACCGCGATGCGTTAGGCAGATCGTAGTTCATCACGGCCGTGAAATTGTGCCGCGTGTCGTAGTCCATGTTGCCGTAATCGCCTTTGAGGTTGAAGCTGTCTTGCGGAAGTGTTCCGCGATACTGGGTCATATCGTCCAGACCGTGGGCCCAGGTGTAGGTGAACTGGCTGGTGAAGCGATGCCATTCGCGAACCTTCACGACGGTCTGAAGGGAGTTGTAATTGGAGTTGCCGTTGGTTTCAATCTGGTTGATCACGCCGAAGTCCGGAAAGGTCGCGAAGTAAGGCCGCGCGGCCTGCTGCGCCGCAGCGGTGGCATAAATCCCCGGAGGCGGTTGGTTGATGTCCTGCGTGGTGAGCAAGCGATGTCCTGCGCTGCCAACATAGCCAATCTGCCAGAGTAGAGCCTTACCCAAAGCCTTCTCGATTTGCAGGTTGTAGTTGTAGTTGTAGGGGGTGCGGAAGTTCTGGCTGACGGAGAAGATGTTGAAAACCTGTCCGCAACCGTTGCCCGTGACGCATGGCGTGGTCGCCGGAATAAAGACAGGCATTCCCGAGGCCAGTGTGAATTCGTTGGCGGGAATTGTTTGAACGGGTGAGGGCCCCGCGGGATTTCCTTCCAAACCATTGGGAGCACCGTTTGCGGGACGGTTGTCCAGGAATGGATTCAAGTTCGGCGTGTCGAAGTACACGCCGAAACCGCCACGGACCACGAGATCGCCCTTCTGGCCCACCTTATAGGCAAAGCCGACGCGGGGTGAGAAATTCCGAAAGTCCTTGGGATAGACGCTGCTGATTCCGGCGCCCTGAAATACAAGGCCACCTTTACTGGGATCAAACACGGACAAGTCTTTGTCGCCGTTTCCCAGCGGGCCTTCATAGTCCCATCGCAAGCCGTAGTTAAAGGTCAGTTTCTGGTTAAACTGCCAAGCGTCTTGCGCGAAGAGGGAAAAGGTTTTGACGAAGACCAAGCGGGTGGGGTCTCCCACCGCGATGCTGGAGCGGCTCACGTCACCGGCGAGAAAGTCGGCGAGAGCCAGGACGTTGCTAGAGACGGTGGTGTCGGTTGCCCAGGGGCCCTGAGAACCATCAAAAACAAAGTTCCCGAGCGCATGCCGATGATAAAACTCTTCTAGTTGAGCTCTTCGGAACTCACCACCGAAACGAAACTGATGTTTGCCTACCGTGTAAGAGACGACGTCGGTGAGATGTCCGGTGATGTCTTCGCGGCCTTCCGGAGGAGTCAACCCAACGCCGTCAAACCCGGTAATCTGAATGTTCGGTGCGCCCGGGAGGTTGAAACCGTCGTAAAGATTGAGCCCATAGCTCGCCAGATCGAAGTTTGTATTGAAGTCGCTGAAGATCTGGCGGAAGTAGTTCACGCCGGCCAGCAACTGATTCGATACTTTCGGAGAAAAGGTGGAGTTCCAAGCGAGCGCGTAGTTCGATACGTGGATGGGGGCGACCTCATAATAGTATTTCAGCTCGGAGGCGGCCTCAGCCAGCGCGGACCCGCCGACCGGGGCGACCTGATTACCCTGACCGATGAAGTAGTGAAAGGAGAGGGTGTTCTTATCGTTGATTTTGAAGTCGACTTTGGCTAATCCGTTGTAGCTATAGCCGTATTCCGGGTCAGGGCTGGAATAGTTGTTTGGCGAGGCAGGCCCGGTAAGCGCGTAGCTGGGCCAGAGATTGCCGAGCAGGTTGGCGCTGACTGGATTTACTGCAACACCGAATTTTGCCAATTCGGCGAGCGCTTCGGTCTGATATGCCGCGGAAGGTTCTGTTCCCAGGCCCGGGAGGCCGATCGTGAACCTTTGTTTCTCAAAGGTCGCGAAATAGAAGAGGCGATCCTTGATGAACGGTCCGCCCACCGAGAACCCGTAATTGTAATTTCGATTTTCCTTCTTCGAATCAACGAATGGCGACGCAGCCGCGAACGCTTCATTCCGGACGTAATAGTAGGCCGAGCCATGGATGGTGTTACCGCCCGATTTGAGGGCCAAATCCACGGTGCCGCCGGGGTTGCGGCCCGACTCGGGTGCCGCCTGAGTTTGCACCGAAAACTGATCGACCGAATCGATCGGGAGGATGATTCCCGCGATTCCGGACACACCGCCCTGATTTACCGCAGGTACGTTATGCCACAGGTCATTGTTGTCGACGCCGTCGATCTGCCAATTGACCTGGTTGGCGCGGGTGCCGTTCAGTGAGCCGAATCCTCCGGCGGAATAGCCTCCGAATCCGGGAGCGACGCTAATCAATTGGGTGAAATCGCGTCCGTTCAAGGGCAATGTTTGCAAATCGCCGCCGGTGAGTACAGTGGTCTGGGTTTCCGAGGTCGTATCCAGCGTAAGAGCGGCGGCCGATACTTCAACCGTAGTTGCCTGCTGCGATATCGTCAGCATCGCCGGAAGAGTGTAGATGGCGCCCTGCTCGACCAGCACGTTGTCCACGGTGAGTACGGGAAATCCCTGCGCGGTAACGACTACTTTGTACGCGCCAACGGGAAGATCCTGGAAAGCGAACTGACCATCGCTGGTGGAGAGCGTGGCATGCTCAATGGCTGTTGCTTTGTTGATGGCTTTGACCTGCGCGTTGGGCACGACCGCTCCGGAAGGATCGGTCACCGTGCCATTGATGGCTCCGCGAAACGTTTGTGCCATCGCAGGCAGCCCAACGGAAAGTACGAATAACACCGCTAAAATAAGTCTTCGCATCATTCTTCCTCACAATCGAAATTTCGAAATGGAACGCCCGAAGCCGCCCCTGAGCGGCATGGTTAAAGCCGAATGGCGATGCAGCGTTGCCTGGTCGGCAACTCACGGTCGAAATGACTGGAACCGAGGCTCTGGAAAACGAGCAGCCACACCCTATGGCCTGTATATCCACGCCCTCGTCTGGGAGGAGTGCAATGCGACCTGCTGGCAACCTTGCCGAAGTTGGGGAATGCTGCGCCGGATGGCGGTTCAAGTCAAAGTCAAACTATGCGTTGCAATGATTGGGAAATTCAATCGGCGGCGCGATCTGCGCGAAAGCACGGAACTCAAGTTTGACGAGGATGTCGATGGCCCGCGGTGCTAGAAGTTCGGCTGAGAAACGGGCGACGTTTCCGACTCTGCGTCCACTGTGGGAGCGGCAATCTTTTGATTCTCGTCTACCGAAAACAGCATGTAATTGCTGAAATGATGGCGCCGGTGAATCCTGCGGCCGCCCAGGTCAAAAAATAATTCGGCGCTTTGCGGCAACCACAACTCTTCATTGTTCTTTCGGAACTTGACGGGCGCGTAGTCGATGGAAATATGTTCGGCCTGAAGCCGAATTTGTGGAACGGGCGCGACGAGGTCGGTCTCCAGAGTGACGACCTGATAGGTATCGGTGGCGATCCACGCCCGGCCTCGGAGCGCGATCGGAAACACCTGCTTGGCTACGCTGTATTCGCGCAAGCGCACTGGCCTGTCGGGTCTTTGTCTGAAGTGAATCTGCCACGCCAACGCGCCATGCCAGCGGCTCAGGCCCTCACAGGTCACTTCGTATTCGTCGCGATAGGCTGGGTGAAAAATCATCACCAGTGAACCAAGTCCAAGCGAAGCGAGGCGCTCGGGGAAAACATCCAAGCCCATGGTTCCGTTGCGATATTCCTCGACGCGGTACATGCCCGGCTTCACTTCCTGGAGGGATTCGACGTAACTGAAATTTCGGGTTTCGCGCTTGGTGGTCAGGCCGTATCGATCGACGACCTCGTGCTCCAGCGCCTCGGTCGCGCTGATGCGGTTGACCCCATCGACAAAGGCGCGAACGCGCTTGGCCACCTCGTCCTGGACCTGGTGCAGCGGACAAGCGGCGCCGGATTCCACCAGAGGCATGCTCTCGTCGACATCGGGTGGCATCCACTTCGCCGGAGGCAAGAGTTCCTCCCGAATATAAGCCGTGGTTGTCGGCGCGGGCTTAACGAGTCCCACGTTTCCAGTTGCTGGAGCGGGCGCGACTGGAGTGGATGCTGCAACTGGGTGCTTCATAGCCTCGAGGAGTTGCTGAGCCTGCTGGCTGTCGGGACCCGTTGGCTGCGCCGCCAGCAATGAAGTGAGCGCCTTCTGCGCGAGTTGCGGTTGATTCTCCCTCAGGAACACTCTTGCGAGGATCAACTGTGCCGGGCTGGCGCGATCTTTGCCAAGCTCGATGGCGTGCTCCGCGTGCTTCTGCGCTTGAGCCAGCTCGTCGTGCAGTAGATAGGCCTCGGCCAGGCGCTCCTCGAAGTGCCACGATGACGGTGACGCAGCTACCGCGCGCCCCAAGAAGCCAATCGCCGCGGGCAAGTCACCGTCTTGGAGTGCTGCCTGCCCTAAAGCCGCGAGTGAGAACGCGTGCTGCGGATAGATCTGAATCGCCTTTTCCCAGTATCCTCGGGCATGCGCCCAGTCGTTGCCTTGCGCGTAATATATTCCCCAGACGTAGTTCACGTCGGGATTCGCGGGAGCTTTCCGGCTCAATTTCTCCAAGTGTTTCTTGGCCTCTTCGAGTTTGCTCGCGCGAAGTGCTTCAAGGGTCTTGCTAAGCTCCTTTTGTGCGTCCGGTGCGAGAATGGGAGCGCTGGAGTGCTGGGAGCCTGCGCTCGCGGTCGACTCAGGCCGCATGGTGACGTATACCTGGACACGCTCTCCGTTGACGGTCAGTTCGACCTGCTCACTATCTTTTTGATATCCAGGGGCGACTACCTCCAGTGTGTAGCGTCCCTCGGGAATACCTTCAAAGTCGACTAGGCCACCCTTCATCTGGCTCGTTCCAACGGAGGCGCCTGTAAGCGTAAATAGGTTGACGATAGCGCCGCGGTCGAGCGATGAGCCGTCCGGTAGCCTCACGTGAACCAGGATGGAACCGCCGGTTGCTGCGAACTGCCCCAGCAAGCTCGCGGGCGTGCCCAGCAAGCAAAATAGTGCTGCGGCGATGGGCAAGCGCAACTGACTGCCAAGTCTCGCAACGCCCATTCGATTTTTCTCGTCAAAACCGAGTTGGCAGGGCCGACCGGCGGCCCTTCGAAGGGAAGAGAACACGTGATTGGGTCACCTGACGAAACGTACGGCTAGCCGTGGATTCTACGCTAGCCGCGCCGCCGCCGATAGTGTCTATCTGCCGTCCGCTATAAAGCTAGGCGCGCTCGAAAAAGTACTATTGACCCGGTACGGAGGTCGCAGTACCTTTGGATTTCCCTCCCCCGGCCCCGGTAACTCCTTCGCGCGAGGTCCGCATGACCACCAGCACCTACACGAAACACGCTACCCCAGCTTTGCAAGAGCGATGGGCAAGATTACGCAGTCACAAACGCATCTTTTCCAAAGTAAAGCTTCTCGTCGAGTGGGATGAGGATTCCGCTCAGCAGTGCGCCAATGCCGTTACCGTGGACGTCAGCCACTCCGGCTGCATGGCCGTGGTGGGAGCTCCCTTACCGCTTCACCGCCGCGTCCGGCTGGTACATCCAGAAAGTGGCCGCAAGGCCGAAGCCGAAGTAGTTTGGCGCGATCACGAGGCCTGGGACGTCGGCTTGGAGCTGGTTAAGCCGGACGCTTCCTTTTGGGGACTCAAGTTCTAACGGATTGCCGGAAGGGCAATCGGCGCTTGCCAGCGAGCACTTGGGGCGCCTCGGCAGCAGCACCCCTCCTGTATCTGATTCCGTAATCATCCACATCTATAGCTAGCCTCTTCTCTGCGGCGATGTAGCTTTACCCGCGCCGCGCTCGCGTCCGTGTGCCTCCGAACCAACACACCGCAATTCAAGTTACACTTACGCCCGGACCGAACTTGGTCGGTAACTTTCTGTTCAGATGATGTTAAGGAGGCAGGAACGCATTCAGAAATGACCACGGCGACGGACCCGCGTTTACCATGAGGCCCGCGATTCCGGGGCTTCGCGCCCTGGTCATCGGAGCCGCAGTGCTGTTGGCGGTTCTCTTCTTTCTGTCGTTTCTTGTGCGGATTACGCGCATCGAGGCGGGGCACGTCGGCGTGGAGATCAATCTGGCGGGAAGTCAGCGTGGCGCGTCGGAAATTCCCGTGCGCACGGGATGGGTGCTGTATTCGCCTTTGAATACCCAGATCATTGAGTTTCCAACGTACGTCCAGACGGTGAAATGGACCAAGGATACCGCCGAAGGCCATCCCATCAACGAAGAGAGGGGATTCAACTCGCGCGAAGGCATGGAGATTTTCGTGGATGTGTCGTTGTCCTATGCGATCGACCCGCTGCACGTGCCGGACTTTTATGTGAAGTATCGCGTCAGCGATCTGGACCTTTTCACCCACGGCATTTTGCGCGACATCGTGCGAAATTCGCTCAAGGAAGTGGCTTCTACTTATAACGTCGAGGATATCTATGGCGATCACAAGACGGAATTCATTCACAAAGTGGAGACGCTGATCGAACAGAGAGTCGCGCCGGTAGGCGTAGGCGTGCAGCAATTCGGCTTCATCGGTGCGCCGCGTGTGCCCGCGGTCATCGCTACGGCCATCACCGCGAAGGCACAAGCCATCCAGCAAGCAGAGCGGGCCAGAAACGAACTGGCGACTACGCAGGCGGAAGCCGCGAAAAAAATCGCGGAAGCCGAAGGTGACGCCAAGTCGCTGGTCACACGGGCCCAGGGAGAAGCGGATGCCAACCGCATTCGTCAGAATTCCCTGACGCCGCAACTTCTCGAACTTCGACGGATCGAAAATAACAAAGAGATGATCGATAAGTGGACGGGCAGCTCCCTACGGTGCAATCAGGGTCGGGCGGTGGGTTGATGTTGCAACTCCCTCGGCCGCAATAGAGGGCGGTCATGCTGTTCGCCGGCGCAACCTTCATTCCGCGACGGGATAACGGCGCCTAAGGAGAGCAAGATGAGCGACGGACAGGGCTGGCGGACCGTTTTGATCACCGGAGCAACCGACGGCCTCGGCAAAGCCGTAGCGCTGCTCCTCGCGGAACGGGGCTATCGCGTGTTTGCGGCAGGGCGCTCCGCGGAGAAACGCGCGCAGCTGGATGTTATTGCCCGTGAAAGGAAGCTTCGTCTCGAAGCGGTCGAGCTTGACGTTTGTGACGATGAATCCGTGAAGGCCGCCGTGGCTTACGTGCTGGCTAGTGCCGGTGCCATCGACGTGCTCATCAACAATGCCGGCGTCGGCTATATGGGCACGATCGAAGATTTAGAGATTGAAGACTGGCGCCGCCAATTCGAAACAAACCTGTTCGGCGTCTTGCGCGTCACGCAGGCCGCCTTGCCCTCGATGCGTGAACGCAAGCGCGGCCGCATCCTGATGATGAGTTCCGTGGCAGGCCTTGTGACGGTTCCGGCGCAGGGCGCCTACAGCTCGAGCAAGCACGCGCTAGAAGGGCTGACCAACGCATTGCGGCTGGAGATGCTTCCGTTCGGCATCGAAGTGATTCTGATTGAGCCCGGATACATTGCGACCGGCATGCAACAGGCGGCGGCCGAACTCACCAGCGCCTACAAGGAAAAATTTCGGACAAGTCCCTACTCCACGCTATACACCCAGTTCGCGGCCAGTGCCAAGAATGCCCGCGCGAAATCGAAAACCACACCGGAGGATTGCGCTCGGGTAATGTTGCGGGCCATCGAAGCGTCGCGGCCGAAACCCCGATACGGAGTCACGCGACTCGCTACGATCGTGAAATGGGGAAAACGGCTCTTATCGGATGGCGCGGTGGACACACTGATTTGTCGCCGGCTCGGAATCAAGCGCGAGCGAAATTGAGCAACGCCTAGCATCCGTCTTCGACGGAAGATCTTCCTAGTTCGAAGCCTGAAATGACAAACTATTCTCGCGGAGCTCTTCCCACTTCTTCCGCCACGCTTCGTGCTTCGGGCTTTCGGCGTAGTCCGCAGCGGCTTCCGGATTGGCGAATTCGACCGCGTACACACCGTCGAAGTCACGAATTTGATTTCGCTGGGTTTTCAGCCAGATGTTCTTGATACCAGGAATCTTCCCGGCCATGGCCTTGATCCCGTTCAGCGCCTGGTCCTTGTCGTCCTGGGATGCCGTATTTTTCCACTTGTAGACGACGATGTGAATTACGGTCTTCGGTTGTCCGAATCTGTTTTGAGCCTCAACGCTGTGGGCATGCCAGGTCCCGGCGCCAACTCCCACCAAGAACAGGCCCGCGCCCAGGGTCATCTTGAAAAGCCGGCAATTCGAGAACGACGTCATGCTCTTCCTCCCATGCTTCCGCACAAACAGTCTAAGTAAGACACCGCACGCGAAGCAACGCGACGTTACGATTTGACGCACCCGCGACGGGAACGTTACGCTCGAACCGCTGATTTTTCTGCGCCCAAATGAACCCTTCCGACACAGGAGTCCCTCAATCGGGGAACCCAGCGGCAGTATCGCCAAAACTTCCCGTAATCTGGATCGGCTATCTGCTCGGCGCAGCCACGATCATCGCGGAGTTCGCCGCGGTGAGCCTTAATCCGGAGCTGGCGAAACAGGGCGGCATTCCGCCGCTCTATCTGTTTCTGGTGAGCTTCATCGGCGGGGTCTACTGGTTCGTATGCATCCACCGCTATCACGTGATCCTCGCGCACGTTCCTGGATGGACTCATCCCATCTCTCCCGCCCGCGCCGTCGGGTTTCACTTCATCCCGTTCTACAATTTCTATTGGGTCTTCAAGTGGCCGAGGGAGATTGCTAAGTTTGTGAACGGACGGCTGCGCGCGCCGGTCATGAAGCCCGTTCCGGTGGGCATCGCCATTCTCGGCGCGCTCGTACTTCGCGTTCTGGACCCCGGATTCGGCCTGATCCTGCTCTTTTTCCCGCTGTCGTACCTGTCAGAATGTCTGCGCCGCGCCTTCGCCGTACGGTCGCCAGCAGAGTAGAATGTGACGATCAGGCCAAGTAAAGTCTCTCTGTTCCCAAACGCAAAACAGCCCGGCGAACTTAAGGTTCGTCGGGCCGTCTCTGTCAGATTCACTTGGGCCTGAATCCCGTCTGGCAAACTCAGGGCTTGGTAGCAGGATCAGCCGGCGCCGCACTGGCCGCTTCGGGCGACTTCGTGTCCGTGGCGCTGGCGTTGGTCGGTTTTGGGACATCGTTGGTGTTGAACCGCGTCAGGTAGGGCATGAATGGCGTGACTTCGAACGGCATCTTTTCGCGCTCCGCCACCGCGCCAACCGGCTTGCTCTTCAGCAAATCCAACCGGTCCACCCACGGATCGAGTTTCACGCGGCCGCCGATCGGCAGCGCCGCGATCATCTGCGGATTCTGCTTTTGATCCGGCGCCGCGGCGGACTTCACGTCCGGCACGATCGGAACTCGATTCCCAAGATGCGGGCTGATCAAGTTTGGAATCTCTTTCTGCCGCGCCTCCAGCGCCGTCATGAACAACGCTGCGTTGGCCAACTGGTTTTTGTACGGCGAGTTCGCCAGCAGTTGATTCGCTTTGTCGCTCGCAGCCTTTTCTTCCTCAGGCGTGCGCGCGAATCCGAAATGCCGGAACGAATCTTTATCATCGATCAAAAGCTGGTCGAAGAATGCAAAGTTCGAGTCCATGCGGTGGCCCAGCACCACGTGACCCAGTTCATGCGCGACCACGGCCGCCAGGCTGGCCTCATCCGGCAGCACGTCGATTAGTCCGCGGCTCAGCACAATCGTGTGGCCCAGCGTGAACGACTCCAGCGTCGTCGTCATCATTACCCGGCACTGTACTTCCGGCTCGACGTCCAGGTTGTTGGTCACTTCCAGGTTGTTGACGACGGTCTCCAGGACCTTGTCCACTTCGCCCTTCGGAGACATCAGCCCTACGCGTTGCAAACGGTCGGAAACGTTGTCCTCAGCTTCGCGATCCCAGGAACGCTGTGCCTGGACCGGCGTAAGATCGTTCGCCGTCTTGGTGTCGTCCTGCACCGGCGTTTCCACCAGAATCTTGCTCAGCTCCTGTTCCTGTGCGGCGTGACCGATGTTGTAGCCCCACAAGCGTGTCTGCGCACGGAAGTCCAGCTTCTTGGTCATCGCGTAGTGCAATTCTTTTTCTTCGCTATACACAAACGAAGGCATCCACATTCCCGGCTGCACGTTGGTGCGCCAGCTGTCGAAATGGAAGTAATAACTGGTGTGCCCTCCGCCGCCGTACCCGCCGTTGAAACGGACGATGTTGTAGCCCTGGTCTTCTACCCAGATGCGGCCGAGGAATCTGCCTTTGCCGGCCTTCGGCAGCGGCGTAACGTCGAATACCAGGCAACGAACCTCGCCCAGAAACTCACGCTTCACGTAGTCGAACTTATAGTGCTGCTTGTCGAATCCCGACGTGTCGATGAAGATCATCTGCAGAAATCCGTCCGGCAGGTACTGCATCGCGAACGAAAAGAAATTTCCGATTCCCGTGAAAATCTTCTTGCCCTTGGTGTCGGTGTCCGACAAAGAGGCCAGGTTCACACCCTTGCCGAAATCGGCTTTGCCCAGAAAATACTTGTCCCCGGCAGGCACGAATCCCAAGTTCGCATCCGGTTTCAAATTCTGGATGTAGGTCTCCACCAGCGGCGAATATTTGCGGATATCCTGATTCAGCTTGTTCTCGCTCGCCACCACGCGATCGACAACTTCTTCCATGGTCCGCGCCTGGTCGACTGGCGGGGGGACCGCTGCGGCGGCCATGTTCCCCATTCCGCTCGCCAGGAGCGCCAGAATTCCTGTGACTACGTACTTACGCATTGTTGCTCTCCCCTCAGTAGGCCAGCCGAAATTCAATCCTCACACGGGCCGGAAAATCCACTGCCTCACCATCTCGCTTGGCCGGTTTAAACTTGATCTGCTGCGCCGCTTGTACCGCGGACTCGTCCAGACCGTGACCCAATCCGCTGACCACGTGATTCACCTGCACCGAACCGTTCGCCAGGAAAACCAGGTCAATCACTACGTCGCCTTCCAACTTCAACGCGCGCCCTTCGGCCGTATACTCGGGCCGGGGCTTCGACAAAATATCCACCTGCGACGTCCCGGAATCCGCCGACGCCTTTTTCTTCGGCGCATCGCTGGCAACCGTCTGATTCGCAAAACCGCTGGACTGCACGACGCCCTGCTTACCACCACCCTGTGGAGGGTTAGCAATGCCGTTGCCAAAGCCTGTGCTGGCTACCACGCCTCGCGCGCCTTTGTCGCCGCCTGTGCCGTTACCGTATCCAGGTCCCCCGGGCAGTGCCGGAGATCCCAGTCGGTTCACGTTCGTGGTCTTGTTCGGATCGCCCTTACCAGGCAATCCATTCGGATCGCCAAATCCGCCGGTCTGCACCTTTTCTACCGGCAACTTCACGGTCGGCGCCGCGGCGCTGCCAGTATTGAGGTTGTTTACCTTTACCTCTTCCTTGGGTCGCTTGGGCTGGTTGGTGTTATCGATAAATTTCGCTTCCAGCACCGGAGTCTGCGGTGCCAGCTCTGGCGCCTTTGCTTCCACGTGTTCGATCTTGGGTTTCAGTACCTTCTGCTGCACGAAAATATGCGGTTGTTTGGGGTTCAGCTTTACTTCCTCGATCACCTGCGGTTTCGGTGCCGGTGCAACCTTTGGCTTCGGTTGAGGGGCTGGCGGCGCCACTGGCACTTCCGTAACCGGCATCGCCAGCGGCACAACTTGCATGTTCAACGCCGTCTTCAATCTCTCCGGGAAGAAAAGTGGCATCACCACAAAAAAGGTTAGGATGATAATTTGCGCGATCGCGCTAATGCCCAGCCGTTGCCAACGCGATTCACCCTCAGGCAGCATCGCCAGGCGCGCCGGCACTTGCTTGGTCCCGATCGAGCGTTTCCACGCGTCACGATTCTGTGATTGGCCCCGGTTTGCCCCGAATCCGATGCCGAAGTTTGTATTTTCTACACTCATGATATTTTCCCGTGTCCGCCTACTGGATTCCGTCGAGTTATCAACGCCTTTTCAACGGCTACATTCTCCCTGCCGAATTTCCCTTACGGGGATTCCCTTGAGTTGTTCGCCGGGCTGGACGGAGCGTCGGCTTAGGGCGATGCCAGAGTACCGATGAGACTGGGGCGGGCCTAATAGGACTTAGGTACTAGCGTCGCGAAGTCGCTAATGCCGCTGGCGAACTACCTCTTCTCCTCGGCGAAACCCGGAGGGCTTCCTCGTTGCGGGGAGGGGCGCAACGTCGATCTAGAATACCGCACCTAGGGTACCGCAATCACCTGCCAAGGACCGCGAACTTCTTTCTTCGCCCCACCCGGGCTGTCCGGGGTATGTTTTAGGATGCAGGACGGCCATAATAGGGTGCCGCACCATGAGTGCAGATTCGGGAAGCCCCGATCCAGCAATGGACCATCCGGAAACCGACGGAATCGGAGCCGAGGCAGCATCCGGCCCTCGCAAGGTCTCGGGGTTTCTCGCCCAACACCAACCGGTGATCGATCGGCTTTACTCCGAGGCCGCTGAATACTCCTGGTCCTTAACACGTGTGCGTTTCGCAGACGCGTTGGAACGCAGCGCGGCAAGACGCTTTGGCGCGGATGCCGCGTCTCCCGACCAAGTCGAGGCGTATTTAGAGACATTGCATCTGCGGGATTTGAGTCTGGCCGCCGCCTGCGCCGATGGGCACGCCGATGCCTGGGACTACTTCGTCGCTACTTATCGCTCCTATCTGCGCTCCGCCGCGGCTGCCATCTTGCGTTGCCCAGCGGGTTCGCCCGCCGCGCACGATCTTGCGGACTCCCTTTTTGCGGATCTCTATGGACTCACCGAAGAGAAACGTGGCGAGCACTCACTGTTTCGATATTTTCATGGACGCAGCTCGCTAAAAACGTGGTTGCGCGCCGTCCTGGCCCAACGCCATATCGACACCATCCGCGCCGCCCGCCGCTTCACCGAACTGGACGACGAAACCGCGGATCGCGGCGCTCAAAGAATCTCGCGGCTCGCGCTCGGTTCCAACAAAAATCAAACTCCGCCCGATCCGCATCGCGATCGATACGTTGCCCTGTTCACGCGCACGCTGCAAACTGCCTTGGGTCTTCTCGATCCGCGCGACAAGGAACGCCTGCGACTTTATTACGCCGATGAGTTGACGCTTGCCGAAATCGGCCGCCTTCTCGGCGAACACGAATCCAGCGTCTCGCGCAATCTGGACCGGATCCGCCGCGAGCTACGCTCCCAAGTCGAATCCGTTCTACGCAGGGGCCGCGTCGCCGCGAATGGATCACTGGCTGAGCCCGGACTTGGCGACGAAGAAATCTCTCTCTGCTTCGAGTACGCTTCCGAAGATGCACCCATCGACCTCGACAAGTTCCTCCCCGGCCGCGGTCCCAGCGCGGAAAGGCTCGAGCCATGAACCCACGCTACCGTAGCGGCCGCCTTCCGAAGCGGGCGCATCTTCCAGCATGCAAGAAGACCGCAAATTTCCGTTCTAAAATGGGAGACGGCCATGGCGCGTGACGATCGCGAACGCAATTTCGAAGATGCTCTCGCGCGCAACCTTCAGGCGAATCTGCCGGTGAACGCCTCAGGAGGCACGCCCGCATCCGCTCCCGCGTTGCAAGAGCATTGCCCTGATGCCGAAATCCTCGCCGCCTATCACGAGCGGCTGCTGGCCCCGGACGAAATGTCCTCTCGCAAGCAGCACATCGCGTCCTGCGTGCGTTGCCAGGAGATCCTCGCGCAACTCGAAATCACCGATGAGATTCCGCTGGAGGTTGATCGCGAAGAATCCGTGTCCAGAAAGACGGTTGCGGTGCCCGAGATGCAGCTCGTCCACGCTGCGGTCGCGTCGGCCATCCCAGCCGTTGAGGCGGCGGTCGCCAAATCTTCTTCTCCGATTTCTCCGATGGAGAGGTCTCGCCGCTCCTATGCCTGGCGCTGGCTGGTTCCTTCCGCCGCGCTCGCCGCGGGTTTGCTGATCTGGGTGACGATCCACGAGAGAACTTCTCAGGAAACGGAATTCCAGCTCGCGAAAAATCAGCCGCAACCTCCGCCGGAGGTTTTGCCAGCCGCCCCGCCTCCACCCGGAGATTCAGCCAAAGACAAACTCGCGACGAACGAGCTGCAAGTTCCGCCAGCCGCCAAAAGCGGCCAACCCGCAAAAACGGATGCTTTTGATCGTGGCCAAAGCGGCACGCGCGATCAAAAAGTGCCGGCGCCTTCGGCCGTGCCTAAGCTCATTGCGCCAGGCGGCCACGTCCACCCCGATAGTTCGGTGACGTCGCAAGAGCGCACAGAGATGCAATCCCGTATCCTGGCGCAATCGCCATTTCAAGCGAAGCAGGTCGCAGGGGACGCCGCGGCCCAACCGGCCCCTTCCGCGACGCCGGCGGCGCCCGATGCCGTTGCCGACAGGGTCTCGCCCGTTCCGACTGCTACGCCGGAAGCAAAGAAAGAGGCAGTCGCGGGCGGTGTCGCGGGTGCGGCCGCGCCCGCAGTCACCCTCGAGCAATCCCAAACGACTCGCTCAGGCGCGCTTGCCTTACGCGAGAGCGCTAATTTACGAGCATCTCGGAGTCCCGTGCTCGTTCCCTCTCCCAATGGAACCGTAGTCTGGCGCCTCTTGCCCGCCGGAATCGTGGAAGGCTCGGCTGACGCGGGCGCGAACTGGAGCCTCCAAAAAACCCCGGTAGTAGCCGATATGCTAGCCGGCTCCGCTCCCTCCAACAAAATCTGCTGGATCGTCGGTCGCAGCGGCGCCATCCTGCGCACGACCGACGGTGGCAAGCATTGGCTGAAACTTGCCTCGCCAACCACCGACGACATCACCGCAGTCTTCGCGGCAGATACAGATCAAGCTATCGTCACCACCTCCACCGACAAATCCTACAGAACCACCGACGGTGGATCCTCGTGGACACCTCAACCCAATCCATGAGACCAGCACACCTTTGTAGGGGCACAGCACTGCTGTGTCCCATCTCGGCACGATGTGTTCTATAAGTGTGGGGCCACACGAACGACCCTCTTGCAAGAAAGTCGGGCGACTTCGTTCTACTAGGGAACGCCAAATTTGAAATGAGGACAAACCGATGAAGACAACCCAACCCGCGCTTCGTTCCCACACGGTCTGGCTCACTGCGGCAACGTTCGTTCTCGCCATCACCGCGGTCGCGACTTACTCCGAAACACGCCACCGCACCGTCCAAGCCCAGGAAAAAGAGTCCGCCCACTCCGCCGCTTCCGACCAGGCCACCACGCTAAGCGACCAGACCGACCTCAACGTTACCGTCTACAACTCCAACATCGCTCTGATTCGCGACGTCCGCCAATTAACCGTTCCGACGGGCTCATTTCGACTGAAATTCGAAGACATCGCCGCCACGGTGAATCCCGCCACGGTCCATTTCCGGTCCCTCACGGAGCCCGAAAAACTCAGCGTGATCGAGCAAAACTACGAATACGATCTCCTCGAGCCTGCCAAACTTCTGCACAAATATGTCGGCAAGGAAGTCACTCTCGTGCGCTCTTACATGGATAACGGCACCACCAAGCACGAAGAGATCAAAGCCACCTTACTGGCTGACAACAACGGTCCCGTCTGGAAGATCGGCAACGATATCGTCACCGGAATCTACGGCGAGGGTTATCGCTTCCCGGAAGTCCCCGCCAATCTCTTCGATCGCCCAACGCTGCTCATGTCCCTCGATAATTCCGGTGCACGCAAGCATCAGATCGAAGCCTCCTATCTCGCCAACAATCTTTCGTGGAACGCCGACTATGTCCTAACCGTCGCGCGTGAAGAGAAAGCCGCTGACCTCGACGGCTGGGTCACGCTCTCCAACAACAGCGGCACCGCCTTTCACAATGCTCGTCTGCAACTCGTCGCAGGTGACTTGAATCGCCTACCTGTTCCTGGGGTGTCTGGCGCCGTGATGATGAAGGAGATGTCCCGGAATGCCGTCGCTGCTCCGCAATTCCAGCAGGAAAATTTCTCCGAATACCACCTCTACACGCTTGGCCGCCGCACTTCCGTCGAAGACAAGGAAACCAAACAGATCAGCCTGTTGCAGGGAAGCGGCGTGCCCGTCGAGAAGTTATTCGTGGTGAATGGCCAAAGCTTCTACTACCACAATTATCAGAATCCCGGTTCTCCTCTAAAAGATCCCGTCATGGTCTTCTACAAATTCAAGAATGAAGAAAAAGCCGGCTTGGGTATGCCTCTGCCCGCCGGCAACGTCCGCGTCTACCAAAAGGATTCCAAGGGCGGTGTTCTCTTCATCGGTGAAGACCGCATCGATCACACCCCCAAAGATGAAACCGTCACCGTCCACATCGGCAACGCGTTCGACATCATCGCCGAGCACAAACAGACCGACTTCAAGAAAATCGCCACCAACGTCTACGAAATGGAATTTGAAATCACCCTGCGCAACCACAAAGACGTCCCCATCACCGTGCAGGTCAACGAACCCATCGGCGGCACGTGGGAGATGCTCTCCTCAAGTTACAAATTCACCAAGACGGCCGCCTTCGCCGCCCAATTCCAGGTCCCGGTAGACAAGAACGGCACCTCCGTCCTCAAGTACCGAGTCCGCGTAACCTATTAGGAGCGCACCGAGCCCGGGTGCACAGCCATTCCTGGCGGTGTCCGCCGCGCCGGCAGCTGGCCCCTGCATGCGGACATTCATGTGCCAATTGGAGGAACGTCTCATGTGCTAACAACAGTTAAAGGAGAGAGTCTGGAAATCTGGGAACGTCGTTAGTCGCCGACCACTGCGTCCGCCTCAATTTCCACCAACATCTCTGGGGAAATCAGCTTGCTCACCTCGACCATGCTGGTCGCCGGGCGAATCGATCCGAAGAACTCCCCGTGCGCTCGCCCAATCTTCTCCCAGTCCGCGATGTTCGTTACAAAAATTCGCGTCCTCACGACATCCTTCAACCCCGCCCCCGCCTTCGCCAGAGCCGCCTCAATGTTCTTGATCGTCTGCACCGTCTGTGCGTAGACATCGCCGACGCCGACAATCGTTCCGTCCGGCCCGGTCGCGGTCGTTCCCGATACCGTAATGACGTTCCCTACCCGCACCGCCCGCGAATACCCCACGATCGGTTCCCACTGCGTGCCGCTCGAAATGTTATGACGTGACACACCCACTCCTTCGCCGCGCATCCCGCGCGCGAGCGCATGTTAGACTGTAAGAATTATGGCACACACGCGGCGCGAACCCTTGCGAGCGACCTGCCGCGAAAAAATGGAGGCACTCGGGGAGAGACCCATCGTGCCCGGAAGACCGGAAACAACTAGATGAAATGTAACAACATCCTAGACGCCATTGGACGCACACCGCTGGTGCGCCTCAACCGCATCAATGACGGCCTGAAGCCACAAATCTACGTCAAGGCTGACTACATCAATCCCGGCGGATCGGTGAAAGATCGCATCGGCATTACCATGATTGATGACGCCGAGAAAAAGGGCCTGCTTAAGCCGGGCGGCACGATTATCGAAGGCACTTCGGGGAATACCGGCATGGGGTTGGCGCTGGTTGCGGCGGTGCGCGGCTACAAGATGGTTTTCACCATCACTGACAAACAATCGAAGGAAAAAGTCGATCTGCTAAAGGCGCTCGGGGCGGAAGTTATCGTTTGCCCGACGGCGGTCGAGCCTGAAGATCCTCGCAGCTACTATTCCGTGGCGAAAAAACTCGCTCGCGAAATACCGAACTCCTTCTACCCGAATCAGTACGACAATCCAATGAATCCCGAGGCCCACTACCTCACCACCGGCCCGGAGATCTGGGACGACTCCGAAGGCAAGATCACGCATTTTATTTGCGGCATCGGCACGGGCGGCACCATCAGCGGGGTCGGCAAATATCTCAAGGAAAAAAATCCCAAGGTGCAGATTATCGGTGTAGATCCGATCGGCTCGCTCTACTACGATTTCGTGAAGCGCGGCGAAAAGGTGAAAGCGAAGACCTACGTGGTCGAAGGTATCGGCGAGGACTTTTTCCCGACGACGATGAATCTGAAGATTCTCGACGACGTGCTGCAAGTGAACGACGACGAGTGCTTCATCATCGCGCGTCGGCTGGTAAAGATGGAAGGCTTGTTCACCGGTGGTTCCGGTGGCGGCTGCATTTCCGCGACGCTGCGCCTGGCGAAGGACCTCGGACCGGAAGCATTCATCGTTGCGTTTCTTCCCGACACCGGCATGCGCTACCTCAGCAAGGTCTACAACGACGAGTGGATGCGCGAGCGCGGCTACGTCGATGCCGCGGTGAAAATTACCGCGGGCGAAGTCGTCAGCGCAAAGCATCACTCCGGAAAAGTCCGCGAACTGGTTATCGCGCGCCCGTATCAAACCGTATTTCACGCGCTGAAAACCATGCAGGAACAGGACATCTCGCAAATTCCGGTCTTCGAGGAAAATCTGCCCATCGGCACCATCTACGAAGACCAGATCCTAAACCTGGCGCTGCAGGGAAAAGATCTTCGCAAGCTGGTCGTGCGCGAAGTGATGAGCAAGCCGCTGCCGCAGATCCCGCGGAGCGCGCCTGTCGAGCGGGTCACGCACATTTTGAGTCACGAGAATCCCGCGGTGTTCGTGGAAATGGGCAACTCGCGCTTCGAGATTCTCACCAAGTACGACCTCATGAGCACTGTGGCCAGCCTCATGGATCAGAAACGCTGAGCCCTGATTCCCGCTCGCGTATCTCAAAAGACAGGATGCGACCGATTTGAAGATCCTCGATTTCAATGAGCGTCTGAAAAGCTCAATCCTCATCGCCGACGGAGCGATGGGTTCCTATCTGCACGACTTCGCCGGCTCGCACCGCTGCTTCGATGAGATGAACTCTCTGGAGCCGGAAGCGGTGTTCCGTGTGCATCAGGCGTACATTGAGGCCGGCGCGCAGATCATCGAGACGAACACCTTCGGCGCGAATCGCTTCAAACTTGAACCGCTCGGCCTCGGCGACGAAGTGCAGAAGCTCAACAGCCGCGGCGTGAAAATCGCGCGAGAAGCACGCGAATCAGCGTCGCGCGAAGTACTGATCGCCGGCTCGATTGGTCCGCTCGGCATGGGCGTGCAGGCACGCCATCCGGAACCGGAAGAAATTCAGAACATTTTTCACGAGCAAGCACTCGCGCTTGAAGAACGTGGCGTTGATCTCTATTGTCTCGAAACTTTCACGTACATCGAAGAGCTGCTGCTTGCCATTGATGCGATCCGCTCGTTCTCCGGTCTTCCGATCATTGCGCAGCTCACGTATTCGGAAGAGGGAACTGCCTACGGTGATTTGCGTCCGGCCGATGCGGCAGCGCAACTCAAGAACAAAAACGTTCAGGTCATCGGCGCGAACTGCACGCTGGGCCCACAAGCGCTTTTGCCAATTCTCGGAGCTTTGGCCAGCATCGGCGATCTGCGCGTCAGCGGAATGCCCAACGCGGGGTTTCCCAAGCGCGAAGGTGACCGCATCGTCTACCCAAAATCATCGCCTGAATATTTCGCGCTCTTCGCCCGCGAAGCCGCCGCACTCGGCGTGCGGATTCTCGGCGGTTGCTGCGGCACTACCCCCGCGCACATCCGTGCGATGGCGGACGCCGTCAAGTCGCTGCATCCGGTAATGCACGCAGCAGGCTCGCAGCCCGCTGCGGTTGCTGCTAAGCCGGCCGCCGTGGTCGAGCGCGAACCCGAAAGCAAATTCTGGAAAAAACTTCAGCGCAAAGAATTCGCGGTTTGCGTGGAAATCGATCCGCCGAAGGGCCTTTCGCTCGATCGTATCTTCGAGCAAGTCGACAAAATCATGGCTTCCGGCAAAGTCGATGCGATCGACATCAACAGCGGCGCGATGGCTCGCGTCGGCATGGATGCATTGATGACCGCCGGCGCGCTCGAAGCCCGCGGCATTGAGACCGTGCCGCATCTCACCACCCGCGACTACAACATTATCGGCCTGCAAGCCATGCTGCTCGGCGCGTGGACTGTCGGGGGCGTGCGCAACATCCTCGCCATCACTGGCGACCCGCCGTCGGTCGGCGACTATCCCGAAGCTAGCGGCGTGTACGAGGTCGATTCCGTCGGCCTGGTCAAAATTCTCCATCGCCTCAATCAGGGCACCGACTGGGCGGGCAAGACGCTCGGCGGCGCGACAAACTTCTCGATTGGAGTTGCCGTCAATCCCGTCGCCGACGATCTCGAGGTGGAAATCGAGCGCTTTCACGCCAAAGTTGAAGCCGGCGCGCACTACGCGATGACCCAACCGCTGTTTGATCCCGAACACTGGTACGCGTTCGTGAAAAAGCTCGGTGGCAAGCCCGCGATTCCGGTGTTGATCGGCATCTGGCCGCTGAATAGTTACAAGCAGGCTCTGCGCCTCAATAATGAAGTCCCCGGCATTGTCATCCCGGAGCCCGTTCTGAAATCGATGGAAGCCGCCGGTGCAGCCGCCCGCGAGCGCGGATTTGAGGTCGCGCGCGAAATGTTGGCGTGGTCTCGCACGGAATTGGCGGGTGCATACCTCATCCCGCCATTCAAGCGCTACGAGGAAATTCTCGATATTTTGTAGCCGGATCTACAAACTTTGAGTCACCAGGCCCAGGCTCAACTTTCGTCACGTTCGACGACTTCATCAGGCCTGCTCCTTCTTTGGGAACCAGGGGACAAATGAGCTCGTGGTGCGCTGATACGAGCGATATTCGTTTCCGCGGCTGCGCAACGCTTGCGCTTCCGTGGCGGGAATTCCCGTCGCTCCCAGCAGGAAGTAAAGAATCAGCGCCGGTGAAATCAGTCCCAACCAACCCCACGGCGACGCGAGCGCGAATACGGCATACGCCAACCAGAGCAGCCACTCAAAAAAGTAATTGGGGTGGCGCGAATATTTCCAGAGGCCTGCGCGGCACGTCTTACCTCTGTTGGCCGGATTTTTCTTGAACGCGTTGAGCTGCTGATCCGCGATGGCTTCTCCGATCATGCCGACGAGCCAGATGCTGGCTGCGAATTTCTCCAGAAATCCGAGGGGCGCGCCCGTGTCGAGGCATGCGAGCAAAAAGGGAAGCGAGAGCACGGCGTCCAGCAGCGCCTGAAACTCAAAGAAAAAAAGGAATCGCAGAGCCAGATTGTTTTTCCATTCCTTTCGCAGCTGAACGTAGCGCCCCTCCTCTGGATGGCCGATGACACGCGCGAAAAGAAGGAAGGCCGCAAGGCGCAGTCCCCAGAAACCTGCCATCGCGGCGATGGCCCATCTGCGCGCGGGATAACCGGGGCCGGCAGCGGCATAGTAAATCGCGAGAATGCCCAGGCCCGCGGCCCATCCCACATCGACAATGGCGGCGTTGCGAATCAGAAGATGAATGAGCCAGAGGACGAACATCATCCCGAGGACGATGGCCGCTCCAGTCAACCCCAGATGTACGGCTTGCTGCAGCATCAAGCGGCCTCGGCAACGCGCGGGATTTTCCGCGCGATCGCCCGGCGCAGCGCCGGCGTCAGAACTGCGTAAAGCGCCGCAGCACACAGGGGGGCCACGAGACACCATACGACGATGGCATGCCACGTGGTGGTCCACAGCGATCGAATGGCGTTACCCATATTGGCGTGAATCATCGCATAAATCTGGGGCGCAGAAAGGGGCAGATGTGGGGCACGGAAGAGCTTCTCTCCCAGCCGAAAGAAGGGAATCAGCAGCGCGATCTGAAGAGGGTAGACGAAGTAGTTCACGAGTTGAATCGCAGGCAAATTCAACTGCAACGCGAAAGCGGCCAGGGCGCAAAGCGCGGTGGTTGATCCCAGCACCGGGAACACGCCCAGCGTGACGCCCAGCGCGACGCTAAGAGCGATTTTCTCGGGGCTCACTCCCTGGCGGAGTAAATCGACAAGGGGCCTGACGAGCTTTCGATACAGGAACCCTTCTCTCATGCCGCCTTCTTACGGAACAGTGCGACGGATTCGTCCGGCCGTAACCCATATAGCTGGAGGAGCAAGAGTTTCATGGGTGTTGCCCTCGTATTCGTGCACCGACTCGCAGCTGCCGGCCGATAGCTTTGATGAACGGCATGAAGCATTAGTCGCACCCCCTTCGAGGCGGAAGGCGCATCATTCTTGGTGTATGCAGAGTTCAGGGTGTAGCGGCGGCTCGTCCATCACCATCCGCTATGTACGTTCGATGTTTTGCGTGCGCAGGAACGCTGGAGCGAAATGAATGGCGTCAATCGCACACACTTTTGCGGACCATACTGGCTGTACGGGTTTCATGAAGACTTAGTAAACTCTGCGCTACACGGGTACTCGGCGAACGCGCGGTGCCGAGCGCATCACCGCTATCCGCCTAAACGCTATCGGCTTCGAGTCGTTCGCGCGTTATTTTGCAGGTTCCACCGCGCTGGTGTGATCATGGATGATGCGCCAGCCCTCCGGAAAGCGTTGCCAGACCAGCGAGAACACGCCGCCGATGTCTCCTTTGGCACGCGTCAGATGCCAGTGGCCCAGAACCAGGGCCGCATCTTGCCCGGGAAATCGGAATTCGAGGTCGGTAAATTCCAGGTGCCCCATCGCATCGCGATCGGCATAGTTCTTCTTGTATCGCGCTTTCACGCCATCCCAACCACGCGTGATCCCGTTACTTCCTGAAAACGTGAGATCAGGCGAATGCCAGTAGGCGTCCAGGAAGGCGTCGATGTCGCCCGCATTCCAGCTCGTTCGCTGTACCTCGAGGGCCTTCAAAATAGCGGTACGATCACCCTCATGACGGTCGCCGCCCGCAAGCAACCGCGTACCCTGGGCAGCCAGTAGCAGCAGAACAAAGGTCAAAAGAATCAATCGGATAGCATGTCTTTCCATCGTTTGTGGCCTCCTGGCGGCGTCTGACAATGCAGCGAGAATAGTGGCCGAGCCTCGGCGACACAAGCCGGAAAGGGCGAAGCGGTAAGTGGGCCGCCCATCGCCTCTTTAGACCATCGCGTTCCGCCAGTCCTATCCAGGTGGTACTCGGGAGCTATTGGTGTGGCAAGCAGGCTCGGCCAAAATGGCGGAGTAGAAAGAGGCGCAATGTTCGCCGCTATGCTATTTGCGATCTCCATCGTCGCGCTGTCACAGTTCGCGCTGTACTACTGGCGAGCGGTCCTGGCTGCTGTGGCGGGCCAGCCGGTCTCGGAAAACGTGCTGGCGGCTGCCAGTATCGGAAACCGGCGCGTGACTGCTGGCGACTTCCAGACGCTAGCGGGCCTTCATGACCTCACGTTGGACCTTACTCCTCGCAGCGGAGGGCTCGGCCTGGTTCGCCTCTATTATCGTATTGTGGATGGCATGAACGTCGTGGCAGGCAAACGTATGCCGGCGTTGACCGCTTGGTGCGATCAGGAACTTACGATCTGCGCGCGGTACGCGGCGGTGCAGATTGAGTATCGCCTGCGCTCGAACCTGGAGCTGGCCGCGTCGATGCGCTCCTGCTAGTTCGGCCTGGCTCGGCCTGGTTGAATTTTCCCCTGTTCTTTCTTCCCTCTTTTTTTTTGCAACGGCATCGCAAGTCCAGTCCGATTGCTCCGTGACGCAACCCATCGCTGGCTGAATCTTCCCTCCGGAATCGTGAGGGCTTTGCGCGCCCTTGCTGCTTCCTGCTAACTTCTAAGGTGTTCTTACACGCAACTTCTGGAGACACCGTGGCCACTTTTCCGCTGATCGAATACGACGATGCGAGTCCTGAGGTGCGCGCGATTTATGACGACATCATGGCGACCCGGAAAACCGACTGGATCAATAATTTCTGGAAGGCCATCGCACGCGATCCCGCCACGCTGAAGCGCACCTGGGAAGACATCAAACAAATCATGGCGCCCGGCGCGCTCGATCCGCTCACAAAAGAACTGCTGTACGTTGCGGTGAGCGTCACCAACAGTTGCCACTACTGCATCGCGTCACACACTGCTTCCGCCCGCAATAAAGGCATGACCGACGCCATGTTCCACGAATTGCAGGCGGTGATCGGCATGGCCAACGAAACCAACAAACTGGTGACCGGCTATCAGGTCGAGATCGACGAGCAATTCAAGCCACCACTTCAGCGGTAGTCAAGCCACCATTCCAACGGTAGGCCTCCGTAAAGCCGTCTGGGTGCCGACTCGGACGGTGTGATCCTTCACGGATCCTTATCGGATGCGCTCAGGGTGACAGCACCCAATAGTGTGCGCCGCGGATAACAATGTGGCCCAGTCGATGCGGTTACAGGGCCCGAACACCTGTACGCAAGGCCAGTATATTTCCGCAGCCGTACGCTCGTACGATGGCTTCGTAACTCAGCGAACCTACTATCGTTACGTTCGCTAGCCCGAAGTCCGCTTGGGCTGATAAAAACTCTTGCTGCGCGAGTGAGTGCCCCAAAATGTCGCCAACCGCGAAGGATCTCGATGTGACGAACTCTAATTCCTCAACACCCGGTGCGCGCCCCGCTTCCGCTGGACCGCAGGAAGACAATTCCGGAAAGCCCCAACCGGTACCGCTCGAAGTGCCCGTGACGGTGAATGGCGCGCGGACGGTGGAGGGTAGCGACAAGCGCGAACCCTTTTCGGAAACGACGCAAACGGTATTGGTATTCGGCAACGGCGCAGTGATTCGACTCGCGTCATCCGTGGCCGCGGGCCAATTGTTGTTCCTGACCAACGACAAAACCAAAAAAGAAGTGGTATGTCAGGTAGTGAAGTCCAAGACGTACCGGAGCGTCAGTGGCTACGTGGAGTTGGAATTCACCGAAGCGGTTCCGGGATTTTGGGGCATGCGGTTTCCGGGAGAGCGCGCTGCTGCGCAACCCGGGGCACCTGCTCCTGCGACAATCGTGAAACCCGTCGCGCCACCCGCACCCAAAGCCGCGTCGCCTACACCCGCAGCCAAGGTCGAAGCGCCGGTCCTTGGCAGCCTTCCGCAGCGAGTGGAAGCAAAGCCGACAGCTGTGCCACCCGCAGCTGTGCCATCCGCGACCATCACTACCAGCGGGCTCAACGTCGAAGTTAAGCCAACTTTGAATTTGCCGCGAGCAGGGGAACCCAAGCCTGTCACGATTTTGCCAAGTCCCACGCTGCATTCGACGAGTGCGCCCGTCTCCAGCGCCCCCAGCACCATTTTGCCGAAAGCCCCTGGCCTGACTGACGGCTTCGGCAGTGGCCTTACGTCAACCGCGCGGCCATCGGAGAGCAAGCCTGCGGCGCCGGTTGCGCCAAAGGTTTCGCAGGCGCCCGTTGCCACCCAATCTTCGTCGGACGCCCTCCGGCGCGAATCGGAACGCTTGCAAGAACAGCTCGCGTCGATGTTGTTTGCCGCGGAAGTGCCGGCCACGCCCGTGCAAGCGGCACCCGTGCAGCCCCCGGCGAGCAAACTGCCGATTGCGGAACTCTCGGCCAAAGTGGTGGAGATCGCCAAGCCGCAAACTCCGGCGCCGAAAGTGATCGCGCCGCCAAAGAGCGCGCACGTCCCAATGCCATCGTCGCTGGACGACGAAGAGGTCAAGATCCCGTCGTGGCTCGAGCCGCTGGCGCGCAACGCCGCCACGCACGCTCAGAACGAAGACTCGGTGAAGGAAGAATCAGCCCTGGCTCACCGGGTCATCGAGTTCGAAGTACAGGATGTGTCTGCGCCGCCCATAGCGCAGGACGAGGAAGATTCGGCTTCCCCGGAAGGGACGTTCGGCAGTCATTTGCTGGAGACAGCGATCCAACCGCAAAGCGGCTCGACGGGTAAGAACCGGGGCATCCTGATCGGCGCCGTCGCAGCCGGCCTGGTGATGGCCGCCGCCGGTATTACGTGGTACGCGCGACAGTCGTCTGCTCCCGCGCAACAGGCGCCTGCGGTAGCCGCCGCGGTAACGCCACCCGCAGTCGTGACACCGAGTGCAGCGCAACCTGCGCCCGCGGCGCGAACGCGTACCGGGGCCGAAGCGCCGGCGCCAAACCGATCGAACATCAACTCGGAGCCGGTCGCGCAACCGCAGAATTCTTCTTCTCAGGGGAATTCGCAATCGATCACGAATGCGGCGGAGGTCACTAAGATTCCGCCGGATAAAAATATCGCAGCGGAGTTGTCGGCCTATAGGAAACTGGCCGAACCGCCTCAGCCCGCGGCGAAGAAGCCGAGTCTCGGCGACATCCATCTGGCATCACCGAAGTCCAATCGTAGTCCAGTCGCTACGGAACCTGGTGATGCGGACGCTGCGCCTTCCATCAACTCCAGCGAGGTGGCAGCAACCGGCGATGCACTCGGCGGAGGGCTGCCCATTGAGAATTCGAAGCAGCCGGTTGCTCCCGCCGCCCCGCTCCCCGTCGGGGGCGACGTGAAGGCGGCGCGCTTGCTGTCCTCGACGGCGCCTGGGTATCCATCCCTTGCAAAGAACCAACGCATTGAAGGCGCTGTGAAGATTGACGCCCTGGTTGATGCGAACGGCAGGGTTTCCTCGATGAAAGTCGTTTCCGGCCCGGTGCTGTTACATCAAGCGGCCATGGATGCGCTGCGCCAGTGGAAATATCAGCCGGCAACACTCGACGGCAAGCCAGTGTCGATGCATTTGACAGTTACCGTCCAATTCCGATTGCAGTAGACTTTTGATCGAAGGATTGGAACCAGGTTCAGGTCGAGGAAACTCCGTTCCTTTTCCGTGAAAGCAGCTCCGAGCTGCGTTGCGCAACCTCATTCACCAGAATTCCCATTTTTGGATGCGAAGGCTCGAAGTCGGCGGCGATCCCGTGCGCGTGCAACTCGTCTGAGGTCACCGGGCCAATCGACCCTACCAGAATACGCGCAAAGGCTCGGCGCACAGCCTCTTGCAAATTCATCTCTGCCGCAATCTTCAGCAGATGTACGACCTGGACCGAGGTCGTGAATAGGGCCACATCCACCTCGCCGCCCGCAAGCGCGGCGGCCGCCTGGCGCAGCGGCGCGGTATCCTCCGGCAACCCCCATTCGTAAACAGGAACTTGCGTAACGTTGGCGCCGCGCTCGGTAAGTCCCGCCAGGAGTTCGGCGTTCGGAGCGCCATACTCTTGCACGGCGACGCGTTTGCCGCCCAGCGGCAGCGTGTCGCGGCTTCCGTCAAGAGCCGCGAGCAACTCCCGCCAGGTATTGGGTTCTGGGACCGCGAGCGTCACCGGCACGCCCAATTCCTTTAACGCGGCAACGGGTTTGGGCCCGCGCGCTACGATGGGCACGCGTTGTAGCGCTACGACGAACTCATCCCGCGTGCAAACTGTTTCGGCAACGCGTGCCAGTGCGCGCGTGCCGACCCCAGTCAGGAAAATGACCATATCGAAGCTGCCTGCCACTAGCGCGCGAATAAATGACTGCGCTTCCTTGTTCGATTCCAAGGGGATTTCGCGCATCGACGGAGCGACCATCGCGTTACCGCCATATGTAGCGATTAACTTGGCCATCTCCACGGCGCGGCGGCTTTCCAGGGATAGCACGCGCAGGCCGGCGAATCCGTTTGGTTTCGTGCGAGCTTCCATCACCGATATCATCACACGATTTCGAATGGGGCGGCCATCCACCTGGGGCGAACGACGCCCGCCACCGCTCCCCGGTTAACTGGCGCACATCGCCGCCGCCGACTGGCTTGCGAGTGGAAACGCAGGTTCGTATACTGGCGGCCCGGCTAAATGCAGGTCTTGCGGGAGGGTAGCCCGCGCTTTAGACCATTCATTAGCCCTTAGAAAATCCTGCCTGCTCGTGGATCGCAGGCGAATTGTGAACGACGGATTTTCCCGTCAGAGGAGATGTCTGCATGCCGCAAGCCCCCGTACCGGAAGAAATGAATGTCTACCAGAACGCCGAAGCGCGCTTCGAAGTAGCGGCACAGAAACTCGGGCTCGAACAGGGGGTTTATCGTTATCTTAAGTATCCCAGCAAGGAAGTCACTCTGTACATTCCGATTGGAATGGACAACGGCCAGTTGGAAGTATTCACTGGGTACCGCGTGCTGCATTCGACGGTGCGCGGGCCGGGGAAGGGCGGGATCCGCTTTGCGCCGGATGTGTCGCTGGATGAAGTGCGCGCACTGGCGACCTGGATGACCTGGAAATGCGCGGTCGTGAATATTCCGTTTGGGGGAGCGAAGGGCGGAGTGATCTGCGACCCTCGGAAGATGACCCGCGGGGAGCTTGAACGGCTGACGCGGCGCTACACAGCGGAATTGGCGAATTGGATTGGGCCGGAGCGCGATATCCCGGCGCCGGACGTGGGCACGAATGAGCAGACCATGGCTTGGGTTATGGACACCTACGCGATGCACGTAGGGCAAGCTACTACCGCAGTCGTCACTGGCAAGCCCATTGAACTTGGGGGATCAGCTGGGCGCCGAGAGGCGACCGGCCGCGGCGTGATGATTTGCTGCGACAAGGCCATTACCAAGCTCGGAATCAAGCGGGAAGGCTGCCGCGTAGTGATCCAGGGCTTCGGCAATGTGGGCTCGCTGGCGGCTTTGCTGATGCAGAAGGTGGGCTACAAAATCGTGGGGCTCGCGGACATCGGCGGCGGCCTATACAACGAAAAGGGATTCGACGTAGCGAATGCTATCGACTGGGTGTATACCCAGAAAAAGCCGCTCCAGGATTTTCCGGGCGGGGGCACGAAAATGACGGCGCGCGACGTACTTTTTCAGCCTTGTGAGATCGCTATTCCGGCCGCCATCGAAAATCAAATCACCGAGAAAAATGCGGAACAGGTGCAGGCGCGCATTCTCTGTGAAGGTGCTAACGGTCCCACGACTTGGCAGGCCGATGCCATTATCGACCGTAAGGGGATTTTCACCGTTCCGGACATTCTCGGCAACGCCGGAGGGGTCACGGTCAGCTACTTTGAGTGGGTGCAGGACCGCCAGGGCTTTTTCTGGCGCGAGCGTGAAGTCAACGAGCGCCTGCTGGATGTGATGGAAAATGCCTTCGATCAGGTGGTACGATACGCGGAATTGCACAAGGTCAACAACCGCATCGCAGCCTATATGCTGGCCATTGACCGCGTCGCGAGCGCGCTGAAATTGCGCGGAATTTATGCCTAGCCCCCAGGTGGCGCTAGTGTTGGAGCCCGGATGTAGCCGTTGGCCTTAGGCCCGGCGCCCACATATTGCTTTGGACGCGTACCCGCCGCGCGAACTGCAATAACACTTGTGCCTCTCAACGGTTCCGATGATAATTCGGCTCCGGTAAGGAGTTGTGCCATGGCCACGGAGTATCTCTCACCAGGTTCCGCGAAGAGCGAGCAACAGCATAGGGCGGACCTCTGCGTCGCGGGACGCTGGATGTACGAACGCGGGTACATAGTGGCCTGCGAAGGCAATCTCTCCGTGCGCCTGGATGAACAGCGCGTTCTAACCACTCCGACGTGCATGAACAAAGGGATGCTCTCGCCCAACGATCTGGTGATCATCGATCTTGAAGGGCGCCACGTCGCCGGGGATCGTAAGGCGTCGTCCGAACTGGCGATGCATCTTTTGTTTTATCGCATGCGGCCAGATGTTCAAGCGATTTGCCACGCCCATCCGCATACGGCGACGGGGTTTGCCGTCGCGGGCCGCGCGCTGGACCAAGCGCTGCTGCCGGAAGTGATCGTGGGTCTAGGGCAGATTCCCCTGGTGAAGTACGGCACCCCCGGCACGCCTGAACTCAGCGCGGCCATCGAGCCTTACGTACCCCACTACGATGCGTTGCTGCTGGCTAATCACGGAGCGGTCACCTGCGGGCCGGACCTGATCACCGCGTTTTTTCGCATGGAAACACTCGAGCACTTTGCGAAGATTACGCTGGCGGCGGAAATGGCGGGCACCCCTACGTTGCTCTCCAGCCGTGAAGTGGCGAAACTCATTGCCGCCAGGACCCGGTACTTCGTCGTGCCGCCCCCAGGCGGAGGCGCGGACCTGCCGTTGACATGCGACGGTGGTGACACCGCGGGCGACCGTGTGCGGCTTACACGCAACGAGTTGGACGCCTTGATCGACGAAGCGGTTCGCAAGGATCGCTCCCGGCGCTGACGCTGTGCAACGCCATCTTCGCTTGCGGACCCTCACATAACCGGGCAGCACTCTGCTACATCCATCCTAAGTGAACATTACGACCGGGACCGAGAGCCGACGGTGACGGCAGGATTGTCCTCGCCCTCATTCAACGGCCCAAGTGGCTCTCGCGGCTTTCATTCCCGAAGGGAGAAAATAACCATGGAACAGAGAATTGACCTCGCGAAACACTTGCAGGAGGCCCAAAAATCGCTTTATGCGCTCGAGAAATATATCGCCAACTCCGGCCTCGACCACAAGCTGATCCATTTGCTGAAAATGCGCGCGTCGCAAATCAATGGCTGCGCATATTGCATCGACATGCACTCCAAGGACGCTCGAGCCCTGGGCGAGACCGAGCAGCGCCTGTACGAGCTCAACGCGTGGCGCGAGACGCCGTTCTACACCGACCGCGAGCGCGCCGCGCTGGAATGGACGGAGTCGCTAACGCTGGTTTCTCAAACCCACGTCCCGGACGAGGTCTATGAAAGCGTGAAGAAGCACTTCAGCGAGAAAGAAATCGTCGACCTGTCGATCCTCGTATCGGTGATCAATGTGTGGAACCGCCTGGCGATTTCCGCGCGCACCCTGCCCGGCACGTACAAAGCGCAACAAGCCGCCGCGTCCTGACTCCCTTCATGGTCTCCGAGAGCTGTAGGGGCGCAGCATCGCTGCGCCCCTGCTTGCCCTGGCGTAGCCCTTCGCGCGCGAGTGCTTTCGCTCAGAAACAGAATTAGCAAGATTGAAGAAGCGGCTCTGCCGCTCCCGGGTACAATCCTGCGTGTGGCTTGATAAGGAAGTGTGCCGCGGGAGATAGCGATGGACGACGTGAAGGAATTTTTCGCAGCGATTCGCACCGGCGACGCAACAGCAATAAAGACCATGCTCGATGGAGACCCTTCGCTTGCCAACGCGAAGAATGAACAGGGCCAATCGCCAGTGCTTGCCGCGGTCTACAGTGGGCGCGGCGAAATTCGCGACGCACTCATCGCGCGCGGCGCGCATCTCGAATTTCACGAAGCCGCCGCCGCCGGACAGCTCGAGCGCGTTGAGCACTTCGTGGAAAGAGATCCGGAACTGGCGAGAAGCTTTTCGCCGGACGGCTTTCCCGTCCTGGCGTTGGCCGCTGCTTTCGGCCACTCCCCAGTCGTCCGCTATCTCTTCGAGAAGGGTGGCGACGTGACCGCCGCAGCAACCAACGGCACCGGGTACAACGCGCTGACCGGCGCCGTGACGAGCGGTCACGAGGAAATTGCGATCTGGCTCCTCGAAAATGGGGCCGACGCAAATTACCGCTACGGCCCCGGATATACTCCATTGCTCGCAGCCGCGGCCAATGGACATCTCGAGATCGTGAAAGGCCTGCTAGCGCATGGCGCGGATATCCAGGCAAAGACCAACGACGGCAAGACAGCGGTCACCATCGCCGAAGAGCGAAAACATCCAGGAGTGGCCGCTCTTCTCCGTGACCGCGGCGGCGTCTAACGGCCAAATGCGGCGGCACGACGCTTTGCAAGATGCGTTAAGGCCGGTTTGCGACCAATCGCAATCAGCCGCTCGGCATCAGGACCGAACAGACTTACTATCGGCGAAACGTAGGTCAAATCGGAATATCGATTCGTGGCAGCAATCCTCGAAGCCAATTCAATCGGGAATACCACCGTTTCTTTGGGCAGCAGCCCTGCGCGACGTCAAGTCCTTCGCCACGCCATGGCTGCGAGCGCAAACCAGCACTCGCAAGAGGGATTTCCATAGGATTAGGCAAGATTTCGACAGAATCGGGCTACCGGAACCGATTCGGAAATGCGTATATTTTTGATTGTTCGCGGGTTTAGAATTACTAGGCGACTTGCGCTTGGAAGGGAGCAAACCATGCCCACCGTCACCGTCAACGGAGTCCGCCGAGAAGTTCAGGCACCAGCTGACGCGCCCCTCCTCTACGTCTTGCGCAACGACCTCGAACTCTCCGGCCCGCAATTCGGTTGCGGCCTAGCCCAGTGTGGAGCATGCTCCGTCCTGCTAGACGGCAAAGAGGTTCGTTCCTGCGTTACGCCGCTCTCGACGGTTGGCAACGCCGAAATTACCACCCTCGAAGGCCTTCCCGCGCGCTGGGCAAAACTGAAAGGTCTTTCGCCGGAGCAAGCCAAGGACATACTTCATCCTGTTCAGCAAGCGTGGATTGCCGAACAAACTCCGCTCTGCGGCTTTTGCCAAAACGGCATGATGATGGTCGCCACTGAACTCCTCGAAAAAAATCCCAATCCAACGGACGCACAAATCAAGGCTGCTTTCACCACCGAGGGACCATCGCCTCACCTCTGTCGCTGTGGCAGCTACGTCGCCATCATAGATGCTGTAAAGCACGCCGCAACGCTCATGGGGAAGGGGAAGTAAGCCATGACCACCGCCGCTGAAAACACCGTCAAAGTTTATGAAGCTACTCTCTCCCGGCGCCAATTCGTCAAAACCGGTGGTGCACTCGTTGTCGGCGTCGCATTCGTCGGTCCTTCCGTCCTCAAAGCTCAGGGCTTTCAGGGCCCGAAAGTTACCGGTGCGCCCTTCAAAAATACGCTCGATCCGACTCTCCCTACTTCATGGATCGAAATTCATCCAGATAACACAGTCCTCATTCGCACTGGCAAGAGCGACTTCGGTCAGGGCACAACCTTCACCGCCTATCGCCAAATCGTTGCCGACGAATTGAGCGTCCCGTTCGAATCCATCACCACGGTCGTCGCAGGGCACACCGATCAGACTCCGGACGGCAGCGGTGCCTTCGATTTCCTGGGTCGTGGCACGCCTAACATCCGTAAAGCCGCTGCGTACACCTATCAAGCGCTTCTTGACCTCGCCTCCGAACGTCTCGCCGTTCCCAAAGATCAGCTCACGGCCAAAGACGGCGTCTTTTCCGGCGGCGGTAAATCCATCTCTTACGGCGACCTCATCAAGGATCAGCAACTCAAACTCACCATTCCCATCAGCGGAGATCTGACCGGCATTATGGGATTGAGAGTTGAAGGCAATCCTCCGATGAAACCCGTCAGCGCCTACACCGTCATCGGCAAGTCGCATCCGAACTCCATCATCACCTCGAAAGTCACGGCGAAAGAAACCTGGGCCACCGATATCCGCCTTCCCGGAATGTTGCATGGGCGCATGGTGCATCCGAAAACGCTCGGCTCCGCGCTCGTCTCTGTCGGCCAGCTCGACAAATCCAAATTCCCCAATTCGCAAGCCGTCGTGAAAGGGAATCTTGTCGGAGTCGTCGCTCCAACCGAATGGGAAGCCATTCAAGCTTCGCAGCAAGTAGCCGCCACAACAAAATGGACCGAATGGAAAGGCCTGCCCGGTAACGAAAAGCTCTACGATTCTCTTCGCAAAGAAGCCGATTGGACCACCGCGGAAGTTACAAAAAGCGCCGCCAACAAAGGCGATGTGCCTGCCGCGCTCGCCTTCTCTCCGAAAAAGCTCTCCGCCACTTATCACTTTCCCTTCATGAAGCACGCACCCATTGGCCCCACTATGGCAGTCGCCGACGTAAAGCTCGATGGCAACGTCCACATTTATACGCACAATCAGAATCCTCAGGCCCTTCGTGGCGAAATTGCCATGATGCTTGGCACTACGCCTGATCACATCATCGTTCACACGCATCCCGGAGCAGGGCACTACGGACGCTCCAATGGCGGCAATTCTGGCGCGGAAGACGACGCCGTAATCCTGTCACAGGCTGTGGGAAAGCCCGTGCGCGTTCAGTGGATGCGTGCCGAAGATTTGCAGTGGTCCACGCAATCCCCGGCTGCTTTCGCGGATGTCGAATTCGCTCTCGACGAAAAAGGCGGAATCGCGGGCTACCAGATAGATCACTACATGCCCGCCTTCCAGGATGATCGGCCCATCGGCGCCATCCTTGCTGGACTTCCCACCATGCCCGCGCCGGGAGGCGGGGCAGGATTCTTGGGTTCTACGGCCAACTTCTTGTCCGATCCTTGGTTTTACGATCTCATTCCCAATGTCGCCGAGCGCGGCCACGGGACATTTCAAGTTGGACAAAAAGCTTCGCCTCTCGCGGTCGGCCTTCGCGATCACAGCATGCGCACGCCCGGCCAGTACCAGCAAAACTATCCGCGCGAACTCGCCTTCAGCGAAGCCGCAGCACTCGCCGGCGCCGATCCGATTCAATTTCGAATTAACCACGCCAAGGAAGAGCGCCTCATCAACGTTCTCAAGCAGGTGCGGGACGCTTCCGGTTGGGACACGCGCCCCTCACCTCGCCCGGGCGCAAAGTCCACCGGCTCAACTCCCGTTCGCGGCCGAGGCGTCTCTGCAATGTTTCGCTCCGGCACTTACTGGGCTTGTGTCTGCGAAATCGCTGTTACTCCGAGCACCGGCGCCATCGCGGTCGAAAAGTACACCATCGCCGTGGATCCCGGGATCGTCGTCAATCCTGCTCAACTAAAACGGCAAGTCGAAGGCGGCGCTATGATGGGGATCAGCCATGCGCTCTATGAAGAAGCTATGTTCGATGAAAGCGGAATCACTTCGCGCGACTGGAACACGTATCCTATCGCCAAAATGACGGACACTCCCGAAATCAAGGTCGTCCTCATTCACAATCCAAGAGTCGGCGCATACGGCGGAGGCTCCGAAGCCGCCAACGCTCTCGCCGCTCCAGCCATCGCCGCCGCTCTCCACGACGCCACCGGTAAAGTCCTTCGCCGTCTCCCTCTTAAGCGCCCCTACATCCAGGCGCTTCTAAAGGCCTAGCCTACCCTCTGATTCACTTTGGGTAAGTCCCGATAAACGCTAATCGGAAAAGTAGCTCCCCACACCCGGGGGTTACAGTTCGTCATGCAGCTCAGGACCGTGCTAACACAAGGTGAGTGGTCTTGGCGGAAGCAACCCGCTCGACACAACGATAGCCGAGCGATGGCAGATCCAGGCCGGAGAACAAAGACTCTCCGGAGCCGAGCAGGACTGGCGACTGGGCGAGGTGCAATTCGTCAACCAAGCCAGCCCGCAGGTAGGCTCGAACCGTGGCGGCTCCACCGCCGACCCGTACGTCCTTGCCACTGGCTGCGGCCTTCGCGCGTCGCCATGCGGCTTCGATTCCATCGGTGACGAAATGGAACGTGGTGCCGCCTTCCATAGTAAGCGGCGCTCGGGCGTGATGCGTGAGCACAAACACATCGCAATGATAGGGCGGGTTGCCGCCCCACCAGCCCTTCCACTCCTCATCCGCCCATGCGCCGCGGACGGGGCCGAACATGTTGCGTCCGATGATCCAAGCGCCGACATTCTCAAACCCGCGAGCGGCGAAGTCGTTGTCAATTCCCGCTCCACCATTCTCCTGGCCGAACAGCTGCTCTGGAACATTGGCGAGTCCCACTGCGTCGCGGGACTCCGGATTGTGCATTCTCTGGAATGTGCGCGTGGGGAAGAACCATTCCATCAGTCCCGTGCCGCCGACTCCGAGGGGATGATCGAGGCTCTGGTTCGGGCCGGCGCTGTAGCCATCCAGCGAAATACCGAAGCTGAGGACTCTTAGTTTTTGGGCGGCCATGCCGTCTCCCCTACCGACAGGCATTTTACGTTGACCTTTTTCCGTTGTCTCTGTCAGATCCTGGTAAACGCCCGTACCCTACAGTCAACGCACTTCTAGGAAACTGGGCTGTGCTAAAAGCGAAAACTGACCCTACAGAAGAGAACAGAGGAATCGTAAGTTCAAGTCGTTTGAACCGCATAAAAAACTGGGCAGTCTACTTGTCCATCTTCCGACGCCCGAAGTCGAAGGGTCGAAGCTCCTCCGGATGACTCCTGACGTAGGTGAGAATGCGCTGGCGCTTTTGGATACCTCTCGTTCCTTCTCCATCCAGCGGGCAGAGATCCGGTCTGGTCGAACCGACGCGTTCAAAGATGCTCGACCAGCGCCGCTTGATCGCTGGTAAGGTCACAAACAGCGACTTCGCTGCGGAAACATCATCGGCACCTTCCAGCGCCAACTCCAGCAACTCCTGCTCTCCCTGCGTGAATGCAAATTGAGGTGGAACGTGATGCTGAAAAAGTCCCGCAGCGACGGAGTGAGGATCGGCACGCATGCTGTCCAATGTCACTTCCAGGAGCGAGCGGTCGGGATTCCATTCGGTTTTAGGGTTTGCGTGGCGAAAGTCTTCGAATCGGTCAACGATCCGGAAGGACCTGAGGCCACGCACATGCCACAAGTCAAGTTCATCCACCATCTCCGCAAGAATCCTAGAGAAGTGGTAGCCCGCAAACAGCTCCTGATACCCCCGGCCTAACAACACGCGCACCTCATCCACTTCAGGGGCAGTCAAGGGGCCATTCTTCCAACTGGTATCGAGAATCACCTGCTGCAGATCGCCTCGCGTATTCGCGTCCCGGACCTCTGCATAGGTGGCGACTACGGAATTCCCTTTTACGATGCTCTCGATGATTCTGCAGTTCAAGCCGGGCCTCGGATTCCGGACCTCGTCTTCGGCAAAGCTCTTCTTCACAAACGACGCGAATCCGAAACCGACGATCTCAACTCGGTCTTTCCCTTGTGCTTCAACGAGAGCACTTCGCGTTGCATGAGACATCTCGAAGAGCTGCTGCCAGGCCCTGACCGCACGGGCCTGTCCGACAATCTCGGCTCCATTCTTGGTTGGATGCAGCTGCAGACATTCCGCGAGATCGCTCGCTCGCGTTTTCCGCCAAGAGAACGTCGCATCCATATTCTAACTCGAAAAACTATCCTAAAAGACTATTGCCGGGCAGTAACTGGCCCCCTAGAGTACGGGAAAGTCGCTTTTACTTCCAGAACGACGATCCCTAACGACGGAGGAGAAATCGATGCGGACAACCTATCTACGTTTTGTGCTATGGATGGGTGCGCTTGCGCTCGTCCTCAGTGTGGCCCCCAGCGCTATGGCGCAGTGTGGTTTGCCAACCAAGCCGATCAAGCCAACAGTCTGGCACCCAACGTATGGCGGGCAGCGCCAGATGCTGGTTCGGGCAGGATGGGACGACGATGAGCCTTCCATCGTCGGCATGTGGCATGTGATCTTCAACGGTCAAACAATGAATGGGGAGCCGTTTTCCGGCGTGGTCGACAACTCCGTCGTGGTGTGGCACAGCGACGGAACGGAGGTTATGAACTCCTCGCGACCGGCGCAGGACGGTAACTTCTGTATGGGCGTCTGGGTCCGCACGGGAAAGCTCAAATACCACCTGAATCACATTCCCTGGGCGGGCAATGACCCCTCAAATGCACCCAACGGCATCGGGAATCCCCAGGGCGGTGCCCAACTAATCGAAAAGATTAGCCTAAGTCCGGACGGAAATTCGTACACCGGGTGGTTCACGCTGGACGCGTATGACACTAACGGGCACGTCACGGTGTCCTTCACCGGCATGCTCACGGCAAAGCGCATCACTGTGAACACACCTTTCACGGACCTGCTCTGACTACCCACCATATCGATGGAGAGGGGCGCGGTTTCAGATAATCCACGCCCCTCTCTGTCGGTTTCCAATTCCCCAACGTTTATGTTTGGCGGTTCATCGCCAGTGTCGCGGGATGAAAACCGGGGCGCGCCGCAACCTCCTGCGTCTCCTCGTTCTGGGCTCGACATGCTCCTGAACAGAACTGTCATTCGTTGACGCGCTGATGGCGCGTCCGCAAGCACCAGCCAGATCCTTCGGTTCACGAGTTGCCATCTGTCAGTGTTACGATCGGCCTACAAGAAATGAGCTCCAAACCATACACGTTGGCGAATCCGGTGATGACCAAGCGCTCAGTCTTTTGGAGTCAATATTTTTATTTTTTCATGTCGCTACTGGTTGCGGCGGTGATCGTCTACGGTTTCAGTCACACTATCGATCAGAACCTGATCCATCCGAAGATTCTACGGCCCCGGTTGCTGTATTTTCATGCAGCGTTGTTCACGGGCTGGCTCGTGTTTTTCATCTTGCAGAGCTTACTGGTACGGACGCACAACGTGCGGATTCACCGGACCATCGGATGGTTTGGCGTGGGAATGGGAGTGCTGATTCCGCTGGTGGGAGTGGCAACTGCCGTGACGATGGCCAGATTCGACTTGATGCAATTGAAAATGAACAACGCCGACGCCGACATGATCATTCCCATGTGGGACATGGTAGCGTTTACTGCGGCGTTTGTGCCGGCGATTTATTGGAGGAAGAAGTCGGAGTTTCATCGGCGGCTGATTTTGATAGCGACCTGTGTGTTGACGGCGGCTGGCTGGGGACGCTTTCCGGAGTGGCTGCTGCCACCAGTGATCTTTTATGCGGGCGTGGATGTACTGATTTTGCTGGGCGTTTTTCGTGACTGGATGATGAATCGGAAAGTTCACCCGGTGTACTTATACGCACTTTCGGCTCTCATTGTCGGGCAGACGGTGGTCATGTACGCGAATGTTCATAAGTCGGCGGTTTGGATGAGGATCGCCCACGCGCTGCTGGGTTAGGTTGCTAAGCGAGTGACGGATGCAAGACCGTTTGGGCCGCGCCGTTCGAGATCTCTTGACGCAGATCAGCTCTTCTTGGATCGGCCACCGCGTGTCTCTGAATTTCGACCGTTGGTGTCATCAGGCGACAGTGCTCCCGACCCGGGGCTGGCTGGTTCCGGATTCCGGGGGGATGACGGGCAACCCGGAGAGCGCCGGGATAAACCGGCATGTTGGTGTGTCCAAGGAAGGCTGGCGTATTCAGTGAGGAGGAGTCTCACCAGGGCAAAAGCCGGAGCCCTGTAGCTTGGATAGCAAGGAGGAAGGAAACTGAATCCTGAAAAGATTGTGGCGATTTGGCTTACTGGAGAGGCGTTGCTCCGGTCGGGGGACCTTGGAATACAGGATTAGCGAGGTAGGCGCGGCGCGGCTTCGTTGGTTACGTTCCCAGCGACGTTGAAAAGAAGCGCTACGTATGTAAAGCTCGCACCAACGGTCGGTACATGGTGAGGAGGACCCCATCAGATCCGGTTCACGGTGGCGGTTTTGGGCTCGGGGGCCAACTAGGGTTGTAGTTGTGCTCTTTTGGGCCTGTTTCCTGTTTCAGATTACTGTCAATGCTCAGGTCAAAGAAATCCGGCGGGTGCTCATTCTTAATGACCTTGGCGTTCTCTCGTCTCCCGGCTTTGCAGAAATCGATCGAGCAATCTCCGAAGCTCTGCAAGAATCACCATACCAGATTGAGCTTTATTATGAGAGTCTCGAAGTCACCTTGTTTCCAGACGAACTTTACCGACACCGGTTTCGGGAAGAATTTATTCAAAAGTACTCAGACCGCAAGCCCGACGTCATCATCACCGCCGGGTTGGCATCTCTCAATTTCATTGCCGAGTTGCATGAACCGTTTGTCAGGGATACCCCAATTATCTTCTGCACAGTTCTAGAGGAAATTCCAGACCGTACGGGTCCCAACATGCACTTCACCGGAGTGCTGGGTAGGTTACACCCGGAGGAGACTCTGAATGCGGCGCTGCGCTTGCTACCTGGCACCAAGCATGTGGCGGTCGTCGGTGGTATGGGTCCGTTTGACGTCAAATGGGAGGCTATCGCTAAGCAGAGTTTCCAAAAATACGAATCGAAGCTTGAATTTACGTATCTTACCGATTTGACCATGCCCGCGCTGCTTGAGCGTCTCAAGCACCTACCGAGCAACACGATTGTCTATCACACTGCGTTCACACGCGATGCAGCGGGAAGGCGGTTTATTGATTCAACTCAGTCCGTACCGTTGGTTGCCAGCGCTGCGAATGCGCCAGTATTTGTCATGGACGATGTGGATTTTAGGGCGGGAGCGGTAGGCGGCGACTTGGTGAACTGGGCCGATGATGCTCGCGTGGCCGCGGAAATGGCTGTGCGAGTTCTCAACGGCGAGAAGCCGCAGAATATTCCCATCGTTAGGAGCAACAACGCCTACATGTTCGATTGGCGGGCTCTGCAGCGCTGGGGGCTAAGGGAAAGCGATTTGCCGCTTGGCAGTATCGTTCTCAACCGCCAGCCTGACTTTTGGGATCTTTATAAGCGATACGTTATCGGAGGCATTTTCTTGTTTTTGGTGCAAGCTCTCGTCATTGCCGCGCTGCTCTGGCAGCGAGCGAGGCGGAGGCAAACGGAGGCAGAGTTAGTCCGCTATGGCGACCGGCTCCGCATGGCGATGGAATCGGGCAAGTCCGTGGGATGGGAATCGGATTTGGTGAGTGAGCGACGCACCTGGTTCGGTGACCTGCGCATCATCGGCATTTCCTCCGAGATTTATCATCCCAAGGCCGAAGAATTCTATGATTACGTCCACCCGGACGACCGCCAGCGAGTATCGCAAGCGATAGAGGCCGCAAAGCAAAACCATACGCTGTTTTCTGAGGAATTCCGCCTCGTTCCGAAAGATCAGAGCACACATTGGCTCGTGTCTAGGGGGAAATTCTTGTATGGCAAGAACGGTGAAGCAAAGCGGATGATAGGTCTGGCAACAGACATCACCGAGGTCAAAGAGATCCAGAAACAGCTAGGGGAGAGCGAAGAGCGCTTCCGGCGCGTGGCAAATACTGCGCCCGTCATGATTTGGATGTCGAATCCCGACAAGCTGCGCAATTACTTCAACCAGCCGTGGCTCGATTTCACAAGCCGCCCCATTGAAGCGGAGCTAGGTAGCGGCTGGGCAGAAGGAGTTCACCCCGAAGATCGGGACAGCTACCTTAGAACCTACACAGAGGCTTTCGACCGCAGGGAATCCTTCAAGATGGAGTATCGCCTGCGACGACACGACGCGGAGTATCGGTGGGTTTTTGACCTAGGCGTGCCACGCTTCAACTCAGACGGTTCGTTCGCTGGCTATATCGGATCCTGTATCGACATAACCGAGCGAAAGCTGGCGGAGGCAGCACTTGCAGGCATGGGCCGGAAATTGATGGAAGCCCAGGAGCAGGAGCGAACCAGAATCGCCAGAGAGCTACACGATGATATTAATCAGCGTATCGCGGTCCTGTCGACAACGTTGGAAGGAATAGCAGAAAGCTTGCCCAATCTTGCTGTCGAGGACGCTGGAACACGCATTAGAGAGGCTTGCGAATGGCTTGCAGAGATCGGATCAGACATTCAAGGCATTTCTCATCGCCTGCATTCCTCGAAGCTTGAATACCTAGGAATCGTGATGGCAGCGAGTAGTTTCTGCAAAGAATTGTCCGCGCAACAAAAGATTGAGATTGACTTCAAGCACGCCAACATACCGCCAAATCTGCCGAAGGAAGTCTCGCTTTGCCTGTTCCGAGTCCTCCAGGAGGCACTGCAGAATGCAGTCAAATATAGCGGCGTGCGCCATTTCACCGCAGAACTGCGGGGTACGCCAAACGACATTCACATGATTGTGAGCGATTGCGGAATCGGATTTGACAAAGACCAGGCTATGGCTCACCAAGGATTGGGACTCATCAGCATGCGCGAGAGAGTGCAGATGGTTAACGGCGATTTCGAGGTTAAGTCAGAGCCAGGGCAGGGCACTACAATTCATGTGCGCGTACCTCTTCAGGAAACACGATCTCGTATCGCGGCAGCGGGATGAAACCGTGGCAGGCCGAAAACTGAGCCTCAGGATTCGCGCTATTGATAACGTTTGGAAGGAGCATGCTCGGGGCTTCCCGAATAGCCGAAAGAGGTTTCTATTCGTTTTCTTTCTAACAGCGTTTGTGGTCGTCGGTGTGGGCCATCAACTTTGGCGCATTGTTGGCTAGCGATAGAGCGACGACTCATGGCCAGCACCCACTTCTTCGATTGCCGCGTTTACCAGCACCTGACAGAGACAACGGAAAAAGGTCAACGTAAAATCCTGTCCGTAGGGAGACGGCATGGCCGCCCAAAAACTAAGAGTCCTCAGCTTCGGTATTTCGCTGGATGGCTACAGCGCCGGCCCGAACCAGAGCCTCGATCATCCCCTCGGAGTCACGGGACTGATGGAATGGTTCTTCCCCACGCGCACGTTGAGAGGCGAAGGGTGAGGCGACAATGCTGCCCACGCCCCTGGGGTGGATGAGCTGGATACCAGGAGGAGGATTAGCGCTCCTTAGCGCCGCCCGATCTCTTGAATCATTGAGTGGGGGAAACGAAGGCGCTAATGCAGGGATCGGAATCATGCGCAGCGCCCTTGAAGCTCCCATAAGAGCATTGATAGCCACGACATCGGAAAGCCCTGCAAAAATACTCAGTGAATTGAAAGAGGTCCAACAGAACACGATAGGTTTCGACGTACAAGCTTCCGCTGTACAAGACCTTGTGCGTGCAGGCATTCTTGATCCAGTCAAATCAGTGCGCCTCGCCGTCACACTTGCTGTGGCACACGCTAAGGCGATTCTTCAAACCGGTGCATGGGAGCTCGGTGAGGTGTCGAAGGCAAAGAATGACTAAGGCTTCGAAGTTTGCCGTTACACATTCCACGCTACCAATTTAGTGTGACCTATTTACGCAAAACAGCACCATTGCCACACAGATTCTCACCTGACACATGAATATTGCCGCAGACCCTGCAGAGCAGGGGCCGTCGCGAAGAACTGGCCCCGTCATTACTCCCGACAAGCAATGCTCTGGCCTCGCTTCTGCGCCGATTCGTCAGGCGACTGGCTGGAGCCTCACTCCGTGTGGGCCTCCTCGAATCCCACAAAGATTTCGCAATCCATTCTGCAAAGTTGGCAACGGCACTGCGCCACATGGTTGCTGTCTCTGAGAGTCTCACCGCGAAAGATGCCATCAACCGGCAGTTGCCATCACGCTCTTCGAAGAACCACTCCCTGCGAAGCTGCTCAGAGATCAACAGATTAAGTAACAACTCATCGACCTTAGGCCGGACCGGTTCCATTAGATCAGAGGCAAGACTGTCGCGGCTGCGAAGGTCGCTGTGCAGCATGCCAATTCCCGGATCGAGTCCGAGTACTGCGAGAGCTAAGCGCGATTCAGATTCGAGGACAGCGTTAGACGCTTAATTAGAGAATCAAAGCTGAGCCAAGCGCCGGTTTCCAACGCATTGAAGGGCAAACCCGTTCGTCCTCGCACACTGGCGATCATCAGGCAGGCGGCAGTCAGGATATTGGCCGAGCAATGATACGGCACTTGATGTCCGGTAACCGTGTTCTAAAGTTCAGATGCGCCTCGATGGTCAACTCCCGATTAGCCCAGTCCCAGTACTTCAAGTTTCCGATTACCACGCGTTAGATCAGGCACGTGGATTGCATACGAGTGTGCCATTCATTGAGCCGAAAGCTGGCTGGTTCGATTTCGACAGAGGTCTTCTGCACCGATGGCCGGGCATAAAACCTGCCATCCCGAGCACTGAGAGGCTGCCGTTGCCTCTGCGTCGCATTATCCCCGACATCCAGCCACCGGTTGCTACGGTGCTTCCCAGTCCAAAGCGTAGATTTCTTCGCTGCCGGTGTCTCGCAAGACCAGTGGAGAATCATCTTCCGCGAGACCGGTCCACTTGCCTGCGATGCTCCATCCCAGGCGCCGGCGGCTCAAGCTCGTGACCAACTCAAGTTTCCGGTCGCTGATCCGTACGCGGTAGACGGCAGGCTCGGCGATATAAGGATTGACAAAGTAAATGTAACTCCCATCTGAGGACCAGTTTGGATAAGCCGCAGGACTGCTCACCAATTCTGCCCACTTGTGAGTGCTGAAGTCGAACAGCATCAATTTCGGAGAATCTAGCGACATCGCCAGGATGTAGCGGCCGTCGGGTGACCAATGGGGGGAGTACAAACCCTCAGAACCAGAAAGCGTTGAGACTTGGCGTGTCTTAAGGTCGATCATGTGAATGCCGGCGGAACTCGGCGCACCACCTTCAAGCCACGGCATGCCTCCGAACACCAGCGAGTTCTGGTCTGGTGACCAGTTCGGGTCAGTCTCGTAATGATTCCCTGTCGTGAGCTGCGCGGGCCTGCCGCCGTCTGCCGCAACCACGTGGATTTTGCTTGGTCTTCCAGGAACCTCGGCCGAAAAAGCAATTCTTTTCCCATCGGGCGACCAGCGAGGTAACCAAGCTTGCATCGGAAGCGAACTAAGCTGAAGTCGTTGGCTGCCGTCCACCCTACTCCGCCACAGCACTCGCTCTGGATAGGAAACGTAAGCGACCCACTGACCATCCTTGGAAACGTCCACATCCTGGGCGGAAATTCCTCCCAAATAGGGGACGAACTGACCGGACTTCGATTCGAAGCGCACCAATTCGCCGCGCCGCTGCTCGCCGATCACAAAGAGTCTCTTCCCGTCAACGCTTGAAACCGGCGACTGGAAGTTCATCGGTCCCGCAGTGAACTGCACAGGTTCGCCGTTCCCCCTCTTGAAGAGACCCGTTCGTTCTCGAAGCGCCCAGATGTCAGTCCCTGAGTCAGAGGTGGACTGAAAAAAGTAGTATTCCCCATCCGGAGTCCAATTGCCGCAGCAGTAGACACCTTTCCAACCGGGGAGCAAAGCGTGGGGGCGACCTCCGTGGGCTGAAATCTCCTCAATTGAAGTCGTTCCACTTGGATCGCCCACGGTGAACCTTAAGAGGCTGCCACGGGGCGACCAACGAGGCCACCTTACCGGACCGGGCGCGGTGACGAGTTTTTGGATCTCCGTACCGTCAGCCTTGCAGACGTACAATTCGTGGCCTTTCGCGTATGCGATCCTTTGTGCGTCCGGCGACCATGCTGCGTCTCGCCCTAACACGTCACCCACGCGACGGGGTACCCCGCCGAGCGGCAGAATCCACAGAGGCATTTCCGATTCCCCCGCTACGAAGGTCTGGAGCAACAGGTCAGATCGATTAGAACTGATATCGCCCAGTTCAATGTTCTGTTCGAACGGCGTGGGAACCGGGGACGTTTCGCCGCCGGAGGCGGACGCCTGATTGAGCGTGGACCGCATTCCGCTATTTGCCACCTCAGCGAAATAGAGCCTCGAACCGTCGGTGACGATTGCGGGAAGTGTGTCGATGCGGAAGCTCTTAGCACGGCCATTGTTTGTGATCCGCGTGTAACCTGACACCCTGTGGGGCATCAATGGTCGGGTTATCCAGTAAAGGAGACTGGCGATTACGATAATAGCCGCACAATTCAGGGCGAGTATCCAGTACCTTCGCAGGGGCAGTACACGAACCGCCTCTCTATTATCAGTCTGCGGTCGTACGGGCCCCCATTGTGGGTCTTGCTGGGCAGGCATTAGGCCCGTCCCTGCCTCTACGGGTGCGATGAACCGATAGCCACGCCGCGGCAGCGTCTCCACGAACCGCGGATTCTCCGCCTCGTCTCCCAGCACCTCGCGAATTTTGTTGATGGCGGTATTTAAATTGTGCTCCACATCGACAAAGGTATCGGGCCACAGACGCTTCTGCAATTCCTCGCGGGTCACCATCTCGCCCGGTCGCTCCAGCAGAATCGCCAAAACTTGGAATGGCTGCCCGCTCAACTTTAGCTTTACGCCACCTTTGCGCACTTCTCCTGAACAGAGATCCACCTCGAAGGTCCCAAAGCGAACCAATTCCGCCTTATCGAGCTTGGATTCCACGGCCGGCTACCTCAGATCTAGGTGACGACAGTCTAGCACTGAACTCAAATATGTCTCGCGACGATAGGTTTCGCGCTCTAAGCCTCGCATCAACAGTCGTTTATCCGACGACTTTCTTTCGACCTTCTCTCGACTCTCCATGTATTGAGGTAGTTGCCACGCACCTCCAGAGTCGCCCTCGCCGCGCATCCGCGGAGGAGGCAACATGCGATCCCCAGCCGGCGATCAGCTTCTGGTAGCTCGAACTGCCGAACACGCCTACACCAGTACTCTTCGCGCCGGCGTTGTCCAAGTTGCCTTTGGATTGATTTCCTTGATCCTGTCGTTGGCGCTTCACGCTCGATCCGAACCCGCGCCAGTAACTACAATTACCGTCCTCGTTTATAACTACGTCCACGTCTCGCGCGCAACGCTTGCTGTAGCCGAACGCGAAGCCAACAAAATCCTGGGAGCAGCGGGAGCGCAGGCTGCCTGGATTGAATGTCTGGACCAGCCGTTGACACTCGACGCGAAGCACCTCTGCCTAAAAGGCTGGACTGCACAGATTCCCGGGCTCCGCTTCATCTCCAGCAGCAACAAATTCCAGGAAGCCGAATTTGCTTCCACTGCGATTCCCGTTCTCTCCACTATTTACTACGACAAGATCGCTCGTCGCGCCCACCGCGATAACGCTGACGCAGGCCTTCCCGTTTTTCTGGGTTGCATAATGGCGCACGAGCTGGGCCACATCCTTCTCAGCGACCCAATACACTCCGCCACCGGTATCATGCAGCCGCAATGGGGTCATCCTCAGATTCATCAAGCTCTGACCGGCAACTTACTCTTCACTCGCCAGCAGGCGACCCGCATCCAGGCGCAAGCCCGTTTCATCGCGAGCCTTCGACCGACCTTTGATCCTGCCTTGCCGTCGTCTACACCGTAGTGGGCAGGAGCCCCCAACTGATCGAAAGCTCCAACTCCTTGATTAGCCCTGACTGCGTCTTCGACGCGTCGCTAGTGCCAGGAACTTGTCTACACAGATTTGTTGATTTGAAAGGATTTATTCAACAAGTTCCTGGAGAGAGTCGGGTAACCGGACATCAAGTGCCGTACTAGGACTCCACGTGTACGGTAACCGCGTTGCGTTCACCAGGACCTCGGCTATCTTCGGAAAGTGCCTCGTGCGGCAGTCCTTTACGGCGTGCCCGCCACTGTGATTCCCAACGGCGATACAGCCTGCGCAGGATTTGACGGGCGGTCGGAAACACCTCAAAAGACTCATAAAATCCCTGAATCCTTTTGCTCATGGCAGGGCTCTGCCTATGTAGGGGGATGAAATGAAAGAGATTACGGCCGAGGAGTTGAGAGCAAGCCGGGCCGGAAACGGGGCCCAGTGGCAATGGGTGGATGTGCGGTCGGGGAACGAATATGCCGCGGGGCACGTTCCAGGTGCGGCGAATATACCGTTGGAGCAGATCGAGGCGCGACTGGACGACGTGAGCGCGAGCGAGCCGGTGGTGTTGATTTGCAAGAGCGGGACGCGTGCTCGAATTGCAGGCGGAGTGCTCAAGCTGTGCCGAGAGAATGTGATGGTGTTGAATGGTGGCACGGAAGCCTGGGCCAAAGCTGGATTGCCGTTGGTGCTGAACCGGGCGACGCGGTGGTCTTTGGAGCGGCAGGTGTGGCTGGCGGCGGGATTGTTGGTGTTCGCGGGAACCGCGCTGGCTGTGATAGTGAATTCTAACTGGATTTACCTTGCGGGATTTGTCGGGCTGGGATTGACGTTTGCGGGCCTGACGGACATTTGCGCAATGGGGGCGTTGCTGGCGAAGATGCCGTGGAATCGGGCGCGGGCTTGCGCTTTGCCGGCCGCAAACCATGAAAATGCGACGGAAGCGACGGTCGCGGGAGCGATGGCAAGAAGGTGATTTGCGTCGGGGATTGCTGTGAGGCGGATCACTGGCGGCGAGATAGACTAGTGAAATAATAGTGACATGAACTTCGAAGCGCTGGCCAACGAACACAAACACGCGGTGTACCGGCAAATGGTACGGGTGTGCGGAAACCGCGAAGATGCGGAAGACGTGTTGGTAGAAGCGCTGCTGAAAGCGTACCGGCATTTGGATCAGTTGAGGGAGTTGCAATCGTTTCGCGGGTGGCTGGCGCAGATCGCCCGGCGAGTGTGCTGGCGGTTGAAGGAACGGGAAGCGCTACTGCCGCTGATGCAGCTTTCGGAATTGGAAGAAGAAGGACGCGAGATTCCGAGCAACGAAGCGCCGGCGGAACAGCGCGAAGGATTGCGCGAAATGAAAGAACTGTTGCAAACCGCGATGGCCAAGCTACCGGAAGAATATCGCGCAGTGTATGAAAAACGGGACGTGGAAGGGCGGGCCGGAGACGTGGTGGCGAAAGATCAAGGAATTTCGCTGGCGGCGATGAAGTCGCGGCTGCACCGGGCGCGGGAATTAGTGAGAGATGAGCTGGATCAGGCGTTGTTGGGAACAAACGCACGCCGGGAAGAAGTGGAAAGCGGGAGCGGCGCGGCGCAGCGCAGTGAGTACGGCAAGAAAGGACAAAGCTATGGAAGTTCTGGTAGAACATCTCGGAAGCATGCAATTCGAAATTACGGCGCGGCAGCACCGGGTGGTGAGTGATCAACCAGTCGAGCAGGGCGGGTTTGACGAGGGCATGACGCCGCCGGAGTTGATGTTGGCGTCGCTCGGTTCGTGCGCGGGATTCTATGCGGCGCAGTATTTGAAGAAGCACAAGCTGGCGACGGAAGGAACGCGAGTACGGGTGACGGCCGACAAGGAGAAAAATCCAGCGAGGCTGGACAATTTTCGGATTGAGGTGGAAGTGCCGGCGGAACTTGGCAAAGAACACGAAGCCGGCGTCGAAGAAGCGGTGCATCACTGCCTGATTCACAATACGTTGTTGATCCCGCCGAAGATTACGTTGGATGTGAAGGCACTGGCCGCACAACGGGTTTAACGTCGAAAGGGTAAGAAAAGCGAAGTGCAGAGAAAGTGGCGGGCAGAAGATTAGCTGACAATCCACATCCGCCGGGCTAACTCCTTCCCATCTGATTAGCCCTGACTGCGTCTTCGACGCGTCGCTAGTGCCAGGAACTTGTCTACACAGATTTGTTGATTTGAAAGGATTTATTCAACAAGTTCCTGGAGAGTCGGGTTACCGGACATCAAGTCAAGTCCCAGTACTTCAAGTTTCCGATTACCAGGAACTGTCTTCGTCCGCTTCAGCGCCGATGTGGAAAGAGATCATGATTTGGACTGTTATTCGTGCCGCAGTGCGACCATCGGATCAACTCGCGTGGCGCGCCGGGCGGGGATGTGGCACGCGAGCAGAGCGACAACGGCCAGAAGCAACCCAACAGAGGCAAACGTAATAGCATCGGTCTCACTGACGCCAAAGAGTTGCGCCTTAAGCAAGCGCGTGAATGCCACAGCGAGCGCCGTGCCCACGACGAGGCCCGCCAGCGTGAGTCGGAATCCCTGGTCGAGAACGAGACGGTAGATGCCTACCTTCTCCGCGCCGAGCGCCATACGGATGCCGATTTCCCGCGCGCGTTGGCGAGTGCTGTAAGCCACGACGCCATAGATGCCGACGGCGGCGAGCAGCATGGCAAGAAGACCGAACGAGCCGGCAAACGTAGCCGCGACCCGTCCAAAAAGTGTGCCGAGCTGCATGGTGACGGAAAGCGGATTCACATTGAACAGCGGCAACTCCCGATTGAGCTGATGGATGGTCTCTTCCACAGAAGAAGCCATGGCACGCGGATCGCCAGTTGTGCGGAGGTGAATGGTGGTGTCATGTGTCGGGCTATAGGCCTGGTAACTCGGAAAATAGATGACAGGCTCGGTCGGGTAGGTGAGCAAGCGGTATTTGGCATTGCGCGCTACTCCAACGATGGTGAACCGATCACCCCAGTCCGTCACCTGTTTGCCGATAGCGTCTTCACCCGGCCAATAGCGATCGACAAAGGCCTGGTTGACGACGGCAACGAGTTGCGAATCCACCGTATCCGCTTCGGTGAATTCACGGCCCGAAATCACGGACGTGCGCAGAGTGCGAAAGTAATTCGGCCCGACGATCGCTCGGCTGATCTCCATCGATTCGTGCGGTTGCGGCACGTAGCCTTCAAGCTGCAGATAGTCGGTGTGGATGCTGAAGCTCAGCGGTGAAAAATCAGCCAAGGTCACGGATTCGACCCCGGGAAGCGCCGACAGCCTGTCGAGCACCTGCCGGTTGAACGCCAAACCCGTCGCGCGCGTGTAACCAGCCGGCGAGAGTTCATAAGAGGCAAGCAGCAGATGACTTGCTTCGAATCCCGGATCCGATTGCTGTGCTTTCTGAAGGCTGCGGGTAAAGAGTCCCGCGCAGACCAAGAGAACGAGCGAGAGTGAAATCTGTGCCACCACCAGGCCGCTCAAGAGACGACCCTTATGCAAAGTAAGCGAGACGCTAGTCGCTTCCTCCTTGAGAACAGATTGCACCGGCAGGCTCGAAGACCGCAGGGCCGGAACAATACCAAAGAGGATCGCAGCGAGGATGGAAACCGCAATCGTCACGAAAAGCACGCGTTGATCGACGTGCGCGTCGTTTGTCAGCGGAAGAGAGCTGGGCGGAAAGAAAGCGACGAGGCTGCGCGAGGTACACATCGTAATCACTATGGCGGCAGTACCACCGAGCAGACCAAGCAGCAGGCTCTCGATCAAAAACTGCCGGATGATCTGTTTGCGTGAAGCGCCCATTCCCAGCCGGATGGCAATCTCCCGGCGGCGTCCGACCGAACGCACCAACAGGAGACTGGCAACATTGGCGCAGGCCAGCAGGAGCAGGACCACGGCGAGCCCCAGCAACATGGGAAGAATCTTGTAGAGATATCCGTTGATGCCGAAGGGAGAACGCCAAAGCGGGTCGAGAGAAATCTCGTTCGGACTATCCCGGTGATCCTCCGGGAACCGCTCGGCGATTCCCCGCATGAGCAGGTTGAGTTCGGCCTGCGCCTGATTCTTCGTGACACCCGGGCGAAGCTTTCCGAGCACGTTCAGCCAGAAAATGCCGCGATAATCGGGACGGTTAAAACCCCAAACATCACGATCCATCGAGACAGGAATCCACAGTTCGGTGCGAAGGCCGGGCGCGCAGCCCGTGAAATCCCGCGGGGCTACCCCAATAACGGAGTAGGGATGGCGATTGATCTGAATCGTCTTGCCAACGATTTGCGGATCGCCCGCGAAGTGGTTCTGCCAGACGGTGTAACCGATGACGATCACTGCAGCGCCGGCGCGCGGCGTTCCTTCTTCGGGAAGAAAAGTGCGGCCGAGAATCGCGTGGACGCCGAGAACATCAAAATAATTGGCGGTGGTCAGGGCGCCGTAGATGCGCTCGGGCTTTGCGGCGCCCGTGAGAGACATGTAGTCATCGTGATAGCCGAGAAGCCCGGAAAAAGTTTGAGTGCGCTCGCTGAGGTCATGAAGATCGGGATAAGAAAATGGCGGGGTGGGATGATCGCTGCGATCGCCGCGCATGACGGTGACAAGGTCGCTCGTTTGAGCGACTCCGGGAATCGGGTTCAGCAAGGTAGCGCTGATCCAACTGAGCACAGTGGTATTGGCGGCGATGCAGAGCGCCAGTGTAAGAACGACGATGGCGGTAAATCCTGCATTCTTGCGAGACATCCGGAGCGCGAAGCGACAGTCTCGTACCAGCGCGTCGAGCCATGCTCCCGCCCGTGCATCTCTCACCTGTTCCTTCACCTGCTCGACGCCTCCCAACTCGATGCGCGCTTCTCGTTCCGCTTCATCTGGCTTCATGCCTGATCGCAGCTTCTCTTCGATCAACAAATCGAGGTGAGCGCTCACTTCCGCCGCAATGTCCAGTTCGTCTTTCTGCTTGCCGGTAACATTCCGGAAGAAACTGACCGCGCGAGAAAGCCAGCGTAACTTTCGCTTCTTAGTCACGACGCCTCCAGAGCCCGCGAGATCCCAAGCACAATCCGCTCCCACTTCGCGGTTTCCTCCTCCAACTGTTTCACTCCCGCCTTCGTCAGCCGGTAGTACTTTGCCTTGCGGTTGGTTTCGGACTCTCCCCATGCCGAACTGATCCAGCCTTCTTCCTGCATCCGGCGTAGCGCGGGAAATAATGATCCGGACTTCACCACAAACGTGCCTTGCGTTATCTGTTCAATCCTGCGAGAGATTCCGAGGCCATGCATTTCACCCAAGCGCAGGGCTTTGAGGATCACCATGTCCAGCGTTCCTTGCAAAAGATTGGTTTGTTCCGGACTCAAGACGCTCTCCTGTAGAGATTCTACTGGAAGATTAGGCCTTCCCCTGTAGAATGTCAATGGGTCGCAGATCGAATATACGGAAATGACGGGGTCCGATCACTCCGTCATCTGCTCATCGTCACCGTAGCATGATGAAGCATCCGGAGTTCGACCAGATGGTTGCGATTGCGGAGCGGCTCCGACTGGAATCGGATTCCTCCGACCGCAAGAACCTGGTCGGTAGTCAGATAATTCCCGATAAGTCTTAGTGTTGTATCGGAAGCGCGAGCGGGCAAGGCGCAGGCACGAGCACGGTGTGTTTGCGCGCTTTCGATACAACGACTTGAAGGTAGCCGCCCGCGGTTGCGGCGGACGCGGGCCCTATGCAAATTCAATGGTGGGACAGAGCGGTGTGGAGGTGCGCGGAGACTGTGCCGCAGCGCGCCATACAAGGCCGCATGCGCCAATAAGTTGGCTACCGCGAAAAAGTATCTCGAAGAGCGTGGTTGAAGAGGTTGAAAAAAGAGATCTGTTCGACGGCAAGGCGCAGAAGTCCGGAGCGTGCGGAGGCACGCGAAGGTTTCGGATTAGAGAGAGTCGGTTCATGCCGCAGCCGTGATCCCAGGTGGAGAACGAAGCTGAATTTCAGACGCGGTGAGCCTTTCGATGATCTTCATCGGGCCACCACACTTGGGACAGCGCCAAAGATCGGGGAAGTCTTCGGTGGAGGCAGCGTGTTGTTCAGCTTGCGGCTCGTGTACCGCGCCGAGCAACTGAAAACAAAGCGGCAGAAGAGTGGCACGCTTGCGGTTGGCCAGGAATCCGAAGTTACGGATGCGCACGAAGCCTTCCGGAAGTAGGTGCAACAGGAAGCGGCGCAAGAACTCATCGACAGGTACGGTCAGCAACTTCTGTTTGTTGTGGTCTGCGGAATCGCGCCAGCGAAAAGTGACTTGGCCATCGGCAAAGGAAACCAAACCCACTCCATCAACTGAAGCTAGCTCTGGTTATCGACAAGAATTGGGCCGCCCTTGAAGTTCACATGAAGCTGTCGCCATACTCCCTCACTCGATTGGAATATGATCCCGCCTCGGATCGAGCATTGAAAAAGGTCGGAGATTTCGACGCTGCAGAAACGGAGCGACTAATACGATCAACCACCGCTCGCTTTGTCCTAAAGGCAGACCTCTCTCGATTTTATCACTCACTTTACACACACAGCATTCCCTGGGCACTGCACGGCAAAGACAACGCTAAGGCCAATCGACAGAACCCAGCCCTATTTGGCAACTCAATAGACACAGCCGTCCGCAACACACAAGACCAACAAACTCTTGGCATCCCTGTCGGTCCTGTCACCTCAGATTTGCTTTCTGAGCTGCTCGGAACGGCCTTGGACCTGGAGTTGAAGAAGTTGCATCCGAGCTTACAGGGGCTTCGGTATGTTGACGATTACTACCTCTTTTTCAAAACGCGGTCCGAAGCCGAGCAGGCTCTAGCGAACCTGCACAGCATCGCTAATCATTTCGCCGTCGAACTGAACCCATTGAAGACCAAAATCTCAGAACTTCCAGAGTCGGTGCAGCCGACTTGGAAGGCCGACCTGCGCGAGTCGACTATCCGGGAAGACAAGGAACACTACGACCTAGTCACGTTCCTCAGTAGAGCTTACGAGTTGGCGGCAAAATACCCAGGTAACAATGTTCTAAAATACGCCGTCAAACACAGTGCAGGATTCACCATCTCGAAAGACAATTGGACGATCTACGAGTCCTTCCTACTCGGGAGCCTGGTGGCTGAACCTGCGTTGGCACCAACGCTCGCGCCGTTGCTTGTCAAATACAAGGAAGAAGGCTACGCACTCGATCAAAGTAAGCTAAGTGCCACGTTAACCGAGGTAGTGAGCTTTCACTCAAAGTTCAAGCAAGGCTTCGAGGTTGCTTGGGCTCTGCGCATCTGCAAACTGTTCGAGATTACTCTGCAAGACGAAGTTTGGCCCGATGTTGCCGCGATGGACGACTCGATTGTTGCGCTACTAAGCCTGGACCTAAAGCAGGCTGGATTCGCCGACGCGTTGAACCCCCAACTTTGGTCGACGTACATGAGAGCGGAGCATCTCTACAGTGAGAACTGGTTAGTCGCCTACGAGGCACTACACAAGGGCTGGCTCAACTCGGTTGACGGAACCAACTATCTGGCAGCGGATGACTTCTTTAATCTACTAGCGATCAACGATGTGCAGTTTTACGACGCGGGCAACATCGATGCTGCGACAGACATGGATTGGCTCACTGGCTATGTAGGACTCTAACACCCCGACAAGTCGCGTTACTGGGCAACTGAAAATATCGCTGACTTCAGGCGGTAAGCCTGTCAGCTGTCGTCTTAAAGTTCGTGTAGGTGTCTCGTCTGACTGGCTTTCCTTCAAGGATTGTCGATTATGGCTCGCTTGCTCATTTCAGCGCCCCGCATGCGCGAGCGCGAACGCAGGTGTATCACTTTTCCCCCGCCCGTAATCTAACCCGCAGACGCGTTGACAGGCGAACATAAGGCGGCAATACTGGCGAGCGATGATTGGCCAGCTTCGCGGACGCCTTACCGATAAGCGACCCAACCAGGTGCTCGTGGATGTGGGCGGCGTTGGGTATCTCGTGCAAGTGCCGCTCTCAACCTACGCCGCGCTTGGAGAACTCCACACCGAAGTGACGCTGTTGATTCACACGCATGTGCGTGAGGATGCGTTTTCGCTGTATGGTTTTCTGTCTTCGCGCGAAAAGCATTTCTTCGAGATGCTGCTGTCCGCTTCCGGCGTGGGACCATCCTTGGCGCTGAAAATCTTGTCGGGCATGAGCGTCGAGGAACTGGTCCCGGCCATTCGCAACAGCGATCTGGGGCGACTAACGAAGATTCCGGGCGTCGGCCGGAAGACTGCCGAGCGCATGGTTGTCGAGCTGAAAGACAAGCTGGACGCCGTGACCGTCGAAGTAGAGCGGCCGGTGGCGTCTTCGCCGGCGGGCATTGACGCGGATGTAGTTTCGGCGCTGGTAAATCTGGGCTACGAGGCGCGCGCAGCGGAGGGTGCCGTAGCCGAGGCCCGCCGCGAAAATGGCGTCGGCAATTTTGAGAAGTTGCTCAGGGCGTCGTTGCAATCCTTAAGTGCCCCGAAGGGACGCGCCGCACGGACGTAGAGAAAAGAGATGTCATTTTTGAGAATTTCTCTGTGCTCTCTGTGTCCGATCTTTGTGATCTCTGTGTTAAGCCTTTGATTCTAGCGTGTGATGGCATAAATGCCTGAAGGAACAGCAAAGCGGATGATGGCATCACGACAACCAGAGCGAATTGTGTCCGGAGCCCCATTCGACGAGGACGCGCGCATCGAAGCGAGCGTGCGCCCGAAGCGCCTGGACGAATACATCGGCCAAAAGCGCGTCAAAGAGAATATCCAGATCGCCATCCAGGCAGCGCGAAGCCGCGGCGAAGCGCTGGATCATGTATTGCTCTACGGGCCGCCGGGATTGGGCAAGACCACGCTGGCCCAAATCATCGCGAATGAACTCGTGGTGCCGATCAAAACAAGCGCCGGTCCGTTGCTGGAGCGCAAAGGCGACCTGACCGCGATTCTGACTTCCCTCGAAGCCAAAGAAGTTTTCTTCCTCGATGAAATTCATCGCCTCCAGCCGGCGGTAGAAGAAGTGTTGTACCCGGCGATGGAAGATTTTCGCGTAGACCTGATCATCGGGCAGGGGCCGGGAGCTCGGATTCATCCATTCCCTCTGGGCCATTTCACGTTGATCGGAGCGACCACGCGCGCCGGTTTGATCACCGCCCCGTTGCGATCGCGCTTCGGCATCGTGCACCGCCTGGATTTTTACGAGCCAGCGGACTTGCTGATTATTCTGAACCGCTCAGCGAAGATCCTGAACATCGAGATGGACGAAGGCGGCGCCGAAGAAATCGCGCGCCGATGCCGGGGCACACCCCGCGTGGCGAACCGCCTGTTGCGCCGTTCCCGCGATTTCGCTGAAGTGCGCGCCGCTGGCCGTATCACGCGCGCGGTGGCCCAAGAAGCACTGGCGATGCTGGGCATCGACGAAAATGGACTGGACGAAGTCGATCGCAACCTGATGCTCGCGCTGCTCGACAAATATGGCGGCGGACCGGTAGGCGTCGGCACCCTTGCCGCCGCTCTCAGCGAGGAAGAAGACGCCATCGAGGAAATGTACGAACCCTACCTGATGCAGATCGGCATGATCGACCGCACACCCCGCGGCCGCATGGCCACACCCCGCGCCTACGAATACTTCGGCCGCGACCTCCCCCGCCGCCAGCCCCGGTTGTTTTGAAGCTTGCAGCGGTGCTCAAGTCCGTGATTTCCAATACCCGGGACGTCGATGTCCGTGAGCAATTGCGATCACTTGAACTACCGACGGCAGGTCCCGATAAACGATAGCGAATGGGAAATGCTGGAGCACGAGCCTGCGGGTGCGCTGCGTGCTGATCGGCCAACGGTGAGGCGCTTCGACAATCGCGCCGATGGCCCGATCAAGTTCGGCGGCAAATCTCGCTGCTACGGACGAGCTGCGTTCAAAGTACCACTCAAATGCGGCCTCATATTCGAATACCGCTTCTTCGTGAAACTCAACTTTCTTGCTGGCGATGCGAGAGTCTGGAGGAAATCCGTGCTCGAATTTCCTCCCAGGGAACAGTCTTCGCTCTGCCGGAATCTAGATCCGCGATGCGGCGAGCAATTTCCTGGTTCCAAGCTTCCTCCGCTCCGGCCTCAACTGCGGTGTCCAAGCTGTCCAGGAGAGATCCCGCCAAAGCGGCCCGCTCCTCGTCGGAGAGAGCAAGCGCCTTTTGCAACAGCTCGAGAGCCTGCCGAGTCATGAGCCAATTATAACGCCGTTGAGATCGTTGATCGCAGGATAATGCCTCGCGCCAGCGACTGCTTTGGCCTTCAATCTCCGTTTCCTGCCTTAGTGCTCACACACGTTTTCGCGGGCTTCTCGCCTCCGAAGCTTCCAAAACTACCATTCAACCCCCAATATCTTCCGTCCCCCGCTTAACCCTTAGGTTATCGTCACCTTCATGGTATTCTTCCGCATGCTGCCTCGATTTTCAACGCAAGGCTCGCCCACACAGACCGCGTCTGGCTGCGCGTGTTCATTTTCTGGCTTGATTGGCTTAAGTCCCGTAGAATCCGCACTTACAAAAACAGGCGGGGGGGAGAGTCCAAACGGTTAACTCCGCGCAGTTCCTCAGATGCGGCGAATCGCGTGGTACACCACTAGGACGATGATCGCGCCCACCACCGCGACCAGCAGGCTGTACAGGTTCAGACCGGTTACGCCCATGTGGCCGAACTGGTTGAAAAGCCAGCCACCTACGACGGCCCCGACGATTCCCAGAACGATGTCCAGGAGCAAACCTTCGCCGGTTTTGTTCACGATTTTGCTACCGATAAACCCTGCTAATAGACCCAAGACGACCCAGGCTAGGATTGACATCAAATTTCTCCTGTGCGCCGGTTAAACCGGCGAGGTGTAGTGAATGCAAAAGTCATACGAAAGTGGATCAGCGACCCACATCGGCCCCGAGTCATGCGGAGCTGCTTGCAAAGGCAGCGTCGAAGCGTTGACAGGGGAACGTGCGGGCCGGGTATTCAGCCGCGTAAGAAACTTCCTCCGGGACGCTGACGCTGTAGGAGAAAGCGGAAGGCCCCATCGGGTGCACCGATATCGCGAGGTGTGCCAGAGTCCCGCGCGGTCAAAGACCCCGTGCACGTACGCAAGCACCTCGCATGGGAACCGGGAGATCCCCAGTCCGCCCAAGGCCGCAGTTGCTTTGGGACGCATCGGGAAGTCTAAGGACGTACGCCGATGACGAACGGACCGGGGAAGTCGGACAGACCTGTAGTACCTGAGAAGTCCCCGAACAAGACTGGGAAACCGGTGGCGGAGGGGATGGAGGGAAGAGGTTTGGCCAAAGGGAACCTGCCACAGCAAAACGCGTCCCGGACACCGAGCCGGAAAGACGCGCCGAGTGCGCTGGAGCGGGTACGTCAAGCAGCAGGAAAGGATAAGCAGTTGCGGTTCACGGCGCTTCTGCACCACATCTACAACCTGGAAACACTTCGGATGGCCTACTTCCGATTGAAGAAGGAAGCCGCGCCGGGTGTGGACGGGGAAACGTGGCGACACTACGGCGAGCAACTGGAGGGGAACCTCCAGGATCTCTCCGAAAGGTTGAAGCGAGGAGCGTACCGAGCGAAGCCGGTGCGTAGGGTGTATATCGCCAAGACCGATGGGCGGCAAAGGCCGCTCGGAGTACCGGCGCTGGAAGACAAAATCGTTCAGCGCGCGGCGGTCGAGGTTCTGAATGCCATCTACGAAACGGACTTTCTCGGATTTTCGTACGGGTTCCGACCAGGGCGCAGCCAGCATCAAGCGCTGGATGCGCTGTACACCGGACTGTTGACGAGAAAAGTGAACTGGGTGCTCGATCTGGATATCAAAGGCTTTTTCGACGGACTTTCTCACGAATGGCTGGTGAAGTTCGTCGAGCACCGGGTTGCAGATCGGCGCGTCGTGCGGTTGATTCAGAAATGGCTCAATGCTGGCGTGCTGGAGGATGGGAAACGAATACGAGTGGAAGAAGGAACGCCCCAGGGCGGGAGTGCTTCGCCGCTTTTGGCAAACGTCTATCTTCATTACGTGTTCGACCTGTGGGTCCAAGCATGGCGTCAGAAGCGCGCGCACGGCGATATGATCGTGGTGCGATTCGCAGACGACATCGTGGTGGGATTCAACAGCAAAGCGGATGCTGATCAGTTCCGGGCAGAACTTACCGAACGAATGAAGAAGTTCAACCTGGAATTGCATCCCGAGAAAACGCGCTTGCTGGAGTTCGGTCCGTTCGCAATCGACCAACGGCAGTGGCGTGGAGAAGGGAAACCGGAGACGTTCAACTTTCTTGGCTTTACGCACATCTGCGTGAAGAAGAGGAGCAATGGACGGTTCACGGTGCTGCGGCAAACGATCCGCAAAAGGTTGCAGACGAAGTTGAACGAGGTGAAAGCCGAACTTCAGCGACGGATGCATGAACCCATCCCCGAAGTAGGCAAGTGGTTGCAAGCGGTGGTACATGGGCACATTCGGTATTACGGCGTGCCTCTGAACCAAAACGCGCTGTGGATTTTTCGTTTCCAAGTAGGGCGGCTCTGGCATCGCGCGCTGTCGCGGCGCAGCCAGAACGGCCGCGTCCTCTGGGATCGTATGCGGCGCCTCATCAACCGCTGGCTGCCTGTGCCTCTCGTCTGTCATCCCTATCCCCTGCGCCGCATGGGCGTCGTTACCTAAGGCAAGAGCCGGATGCGGGAATCCCGCTTGTCCGGATCCGTGGAGGGGGTTGTGTGCAAACATGATTCCTACTCCGACTAGGCGATTGCGTCGACCACACGCTTGAATCTGACCCGACCGGTTCGTGGGCCGGGACTATGGCTGACGCGTCCGGATTTGCCTATACACTGAAGCCTGTATTCTCAACCGGAGTACCAAATAGGCAGGGGATAGGCCAGAAATTCAGAAATGTTAAGCCTAAAGCAAATTATCGAGACGAATAATGGCCTGTGAAATCATCTACTTATCGCTAGGCTCGAACGTGGGCAATCACGCCCAAAACCTGAAGGCGGCGATTGCGGCTTTGCCGGACGCGGGCGTTTCAGTGCGGCGAGTGTCAGCGTTTTACGAGACCGAGCCGGTCGATTATCTGGAGCAGGCGTGGTTCTTGAATTGTGTGGTGGAGGGCGAGACGCAGTTGCCGCCCTTCGAGTTGTTGCGGGCACTGCGAGGGATTGAATCGCGGATGGGAAGTAGAAAGCTGATCGCGAAGGGGCCGCGGTTGATCGACGTTGACATTCTTTTGTATGGACAGCACACAATTGACAGCGCGGAATTGCAGGTCCCGCATCCGAGAATGACGTTGCGGAGGTTTGTACTCTTGCCGCTGGCGGAGATTGCACCGGGGTTGCGTCATCCGACTTGGAGTGGAACGGTGGAGCGCGTCCTGTCGGAGACGCCCGACAAGAGCGAGGTTCGTCGGGCTGCGCCCCAGAGAACCGACGAAAATACTTAACACAGAGCTCACCGAGGCCGAGGCACAGAAGTCAGGGAGGATTTTAGGATTGGATGGGTTTCAGTTCGGCTAGGCGTCGGCGGAGGTAACTTTGCTCAACGGGATTGCGGGCTAGGTCCAGGGCTCGGGCGTACGCTTGGGTCGCTTCTGCGTTGCAGCCGAGGCGCCGCAGGAGATCGGCGCGCGCGGCGTGGAAGAGGTGATAGTCGCTAAGGTTGCCGGTGGCGCCGAGTTCGTCGATCAAGGTCAACCCGCGGGCGGGGCCTTCCGACATCGCAATGGCGACGGCGTGGTTCAGCGCTACGACGGGAGACGGGGACATATTCTTGAGTTGGCCGTAGAGTGCGGCGATCTCGGCCCAGTCGGTCTGGTCGAAGGTTTTTGCGTGGGCGTGAAGCGCGGCGATGGCGGCCTGCAGTTGATAGGGACCCACATGCTGCATGCGAAGCGCGGTTTCGACGAGGAGGGAGCCTTGCTCTATCTCCACGGGATCCCAGAGCGTGCGATCTTGTTCTTCCAGCGTGACCAATTCGCCGGCAGAATCGATGCGGGCGTTCCGGCGGGAATCATGGAGCAGCATCAGGGCCAGCAGGCCGAGGGTTTCGGAGTCTTTGGGAATCAGGCTGCAGAGAGTGCGGCCGAGGCGAATCGCTTCAGCGCACAGTTCCTTGCGGATCAGGGTGTCGCCAGCCGTGGCAGCGTAGCCTTCATTGAAGATCAGGTAGATGACCGCCTGCACGGATTTCAGGCGTTCTGGTAATGCGTGAAGCGGCGGCACTTCGTAGGGAATACGCGCTTGTGCGATTTTGTTTTTGGCGCGGACAAGTCTCTGCGCGAGGGTGGGTTCCGGCACGAGGAAGGCACGAGCGATTTCTGGCGTGGTCAGGCCGCCGAGAGTGCGAAGGGTGAGCGCGACTTGCGCCTCGGTATTGATGGCTGGATGGCAGCAGGTGAAAATCAGCCGCAAACGATCGTCGGGATAGTTCATCGAGGATGCGTCGAGGTCGTCATCGAAGGGATCGTCCGGATGGTAGGACGTTGGAGTCTCATAGCGAAGCGGATCTTGCTTTTCGCGGCGGGTTCGATCGCGCCTCAGGGAATCGATCAATCTGCGATGAGCCGCGGTGGTGATCCAGGCGGCGGGATTGTCCGGGATGCCGGTCGCGGGCCAGCGCGCGAGGGCTGCGGCGAAAGCTTCCTGTAACGCCTCCTCCGCCAGGTCAAACGAGCCGCAGATGCGAATCAACGTAGCGGTAATGCGGCCGGATTGTTCGCGGAAGACCGATTCTGCGGCAGCTTTGACGTCGGTCATGCGAAAGGCGCTAGGCCGGATTGGCGGCGGTGAAAAATGCCGCAGCGAAGCACGCGGCGATGATCAATTCGGTAATGGCCGGGCCGATGAAAAAATAGCGCCAGGCCACAACGGTCATGGCGAGGTAGCCGACAAAGAACAGCGCGAGAATCGGCTTGGTCAATGCAGCGTTTGTTTTGACCATGGCGCTGAGCTGCCAGAAGAGCAGGGCCTGGATGAAAAGATTGATGGTGGTGAAAAGACCATAACCAAAATTAAAATCCCAATAACTGCGCATGGAGCCCATCACGTTGAAGGTATGAGCTTTCATGGTTTCGACCACGAGCATCTCTTCGGAACCGTGCTTCGGCGAGCTGAGCACCCCACCGATGGTGTGCAGGATGCAATGGATCATCGTCAGAACCGAAGCGATGCGAAGAAAGAGCGTTGGCTTCACCGAGTTGTCTCCTGTTTGTGGAAGTCCAGCGCCTGACGCGCTGAGGTGTCGCGGAACATACCCGACCGTGTGTCAATCACGGGAGGCATTCACTGTGACCGGGTGCGGCTTGAGGATGGACTCGGGCACACCGGGTAACTCCCCCAATTGGCGGATCTCGATGGAGCCCTTTGTGCCGCCGCAGGAGGTTGGAATTCTGGCGGCCCAGGCGATGGCCTCGTTCAAATCGGTGCAGTCGAGGACATAGTAGCCGGCGAGTTGCTCCTTGGTTTCGGCGAAGGGCCCGTCGATCGTCAGGAGTTTGCCGTTTTCCACGCGGACGGTGGTAGCCGTGTCGGTTCGTCCGAGCGAATTTACGGCCACGAGCATGCCGCGCTTTCGAGTTTCGTCGATCACCGAGGAATGGTCTTGCCGAATCTGCTGGGCCTCCTCGGCCGGCATGGCGCCGAGGTCGCCTTCCTTGGTATAGATCAGCATCATGTAACGCATGGAGTGCTCCTTAGTTCGAACTCTTGTCCTGCACCGGTACGACGCGCCAACGGCGGAAAATCGACAGCGACCCTGAAATTTCTGGTGTGGACCAGGGCCCTAGAATGGCCCAAGTCTGCCATAGCTCAATGAAACTGAGAATGGTCACCTTTTGACGCTTTAACGTGCGGGCGCCGCAGGGGAACAAGCGTTTGCGTCCCTGCAGCGCCGCGTCAGGTGTTCGAGCGGAAGGCGAATTGAGCTCTACGAGGTGCGCTGAAGCAGGAGGCGGTGGAGCGTCATGGGTTTTGGTTGAAGCGCCTCGAGTTCGATGAGCGCTAGGCGGCCTTCGGAAGTTTCGCGCCAGCGGTAGACGCCGGCCTCAGTTTCCAGGGTCTCGCGGCCGTTGAGGCGGCGTAGGAAGCCGCGGGCGTCGTCCGCGGAGGCGGTTTCGCGGAGAGTGGGACGGGCCACGGCCTCGACGGCGTAGCTGCGCAGGAGCTTTGGCCAGTAATGATCGAAGAGATCGCCGGAGGCGAAGATATCGCTCCAGGCGACTTCGCCCCCGTAGGCAACGACTACGCCCACCACGCGCTCGCCTTTCAGACCGGATGTGGATTTGGCGAAACGCCTCTGCAGCTGCACAGCAAATTCCTCCACAGAAGCGCCTACCCGGTTTCCTTCGTAGATCTTGGAGTAGGACTGTGTTGGCGCCACCGCCGCGATCGTGTCCGCGATTTCGCTGGAACTGACCCGAGGTGACGCCGCCGGCCTAGACGAGCCGGGTACGCTCGCGGTTGAACCGGCGCGGACCGCGTTCCATACGTCGTTCTGGTCTTGCTTCAGTGCGGCTTGTTCGCGGACGCTGGGATGAACGATGGTCCTGGAGGCGGCGAATTGTGATCCCGACGACCAGCGCCCATGTTCGACGCAGAAAACGTCGAGCGGCAGAGGTTCGGCGCCGGGTGCCACGATACGATCTTTGGCGATGATGCGGTCTTGCTTACCGCCGGTGACGAGCTCGCCGGCGAGCAGCAGGAGCGGCCGTTTGCTGCGATTGACCAGGACGAGCTGGTTGACTGCCGGGCCGCTGGCGTAATTGGGTTGAGGGCGTCGTTGGGTGTCGCGTGTGCGCGCCAGGCCAGAGGCGCCTTGCTCGCTGACGATTACTTCGCCGCTCGATAGGCCTTCGTCGAGGGTTAGGAAGGAACTCGTGTCCTGCGAGGATGAGGTAACTACCGGGAAGACGGAAATATTCTCGTACGTTGCGGGATCGAGCAGCCGCCACCCACCTTCGCGGTGCGGCGCGGGATCGTTCGACGGAGCGCCCGTGGCGGACCCAACAAAAGCGAGGCTTCCTAGAGTGGTAATGCCAAGCAAACCGCGGATGATGGTGCTGAACAATGCAGGGAAGACGGATCGTTCCATGAACAGCCTCCTGTAGGTGAGTGAACGAGGGACTCACTCGCGGTTAGAACGAGGAGGGCACAAATTCTTGCGAAGTAACGAAGCAACGAAGTAAGGAAGCAGCGAAGTAAGGAAGTAACGAGAAAAGACGGAAGAGAGGGCGGAAAAGGCTCAACGCAGAGTCACGGAGATCGGAACACAGCGAGCGCCGAGATACCCGTACGGACTGGAGGCGCTCTGGTCGATTTTCCTTACTTCGTTATTTCATGCTTCATTACTTCAGTTCTTAGCGCGTGCCGGGGTCGCCGAGGTTGGTCCGGGGACGATTGCGTCTGGTCTTGGCGCTTTCACTTTCCTGCCGTTCGTATTCGGCGAGTTCTTCGTCGGTATAGGAGAACGAGTCGCGGGCGGCGAACATGGACGTGGAGCGGCCGGTCTGCGCTTTTTTCTTCCGGGCTTGCCCGAATTCGTGGCGCACCTGGCGGAGGGGAGCTTCGATGGCTTTGATCTCGACCAGGAGGTCGCTCACCTTCTCCAGGAAGTCGTGCAGGTGAAAGGGCCTGACGACGTAGGGAAGCTTGGCGAATTCGAGAGGTCCAACGTACTGGCTTCCGGTCATTTCCGGCACCAGATAGAGCACGCGAAGGCGCGCACCGTCTTCTGCCGAGACACTGGAAAGTTCACGCAAGGTGAAGAATAACGGGCTGTCCAGACCGGTCATGGCCACATTGGCGATCACCAGGGACCATTCGCCGCTTTTCAACTCCGCAAGGACGAGTTTCGCGTCGGGCACGATGCGGACGCGCCAGCCCTCGGAGTCAAGGATTTGACGCAAAGCGCCTTGGCTGGAGGGGTCATTGTCGAGGACCAGAATTCCGACGTGGCGTGGTGCAGGCGTGGGTGTGCTAGCCATAGGGAGAGTATAGCGCTGGGCGGGCGAGGCGGTCCTGTAAATACCAGTACCTGAATCGAATTGGCTAATGGCCAACCGGTCAGGTAGGCGTGGTGCTGGGGGAACCCCGAGGGATGGAGAATTATTTGCCAACTACGAAATCGCTGGCGTCCAGATAGCGTTTGGAATTGCTCCCATCCCAAAGAATCCGATAGGTGGACAACGCGGCCGCGGAGACCCGCCTGGTGTAAAAGACCTGAACACCATCACGAGACCACTCCGCGTGACGCGCCCATTGGTCGACCGGACTTAACACCACCCGACGCTTTGATCGCACTTCGTACATAAAAAATCCAGCGGCCAAGCCCATCGAATCGGTTGGAGCGCCGGCCGGAGCCTTCAAGTACGGCGCCGAAACCAGAAGCAAGTCCGGGTTGATGGGGTTTACGCGAAACGTGTCCGATCCAGCCACATCAAACGCCTCGCCGTAGATGTCCTTCAGTGCCGCGGTCTGTACCGGCCTGTTATCGTCCGAAATCCAAAAGGCAGTTTGCATGTCGCTGGCCAGTAGCGTGTGCGGGTCGATCCATCCATGCAAACTGGTAAGGCTGTTAACGTAAAGAGGCGCGGCTTGGTCTGGCGACCCCGCCGGGAATGTCCACAGCTGCCACTTTTGCTCCTGATAATTCAGGTAGGCCACCCGCGAGTCGTCGGGAGACCAGAACGCCTGGCGCACGCCCCCATGCACCAGTTCTTGCGAACGCCCGGTCGTGAAATCGTAGAGAACGATGGTGCGGTCGGGTCCGCTCTTGGAATCCGAGCGCGTGTACAGGAGGCGCTTGCCGTCGTGGGACAGAGCCAATTCCGTTCCTTCCGAGGCCGCGATCTTTCTGACCTTGGCGACATCGACGACGACCTTGCTAGCCGGGCTGATGTATGCCACCGCAGTCGGCAATTGAAATTTGACGATGTCGGCGGGCAATACGACTGGCTTCTTGTCCGCATCGTCCGCGTCATCAGGCTGGTTGTTGATTCTTGGAAACAACTCGGCGGCGATGCGCGCGCAGCCATTCAGCGTACCGATCTGGGTATGCTGCGCGACGGCGCGAAAGGTGTACTTGGCGCCGGTTGCATCGGGGGAACACGGCTCGCGGTTGAGATGGACTGCGACATCGGCGCCGGTTGCGGAGTCTTTCCCACGGTAGATCCATGCATCGTTGGTACCGTCGCGGGTGACGTCAACGGGGTCGAGCATCACGGGTGGGTAACCGGGACGGTCGAGGCGCTCGGGGCCCTTCTGGCCGATTCGGATGCTCCAGGCGGGGTCATTCCCGGCGGCGGGTCCAAAGGCAAGTAGCAAAATCGGGTAGTGCGTCGACTGCGGTGCCGCCGGAACGGAAGCTGGTGGCCTCTTCGTTTGTGTCTGTGCCGCTGGAGCTGCGGTCTGCGAACGTGACACGCCTCCGAACGCTATACCTAAGCCTAAGGCGAAGATGGGCAAGCGCAGCGACATTCGCAAGGTGCTTCCTCCAAACCGGGAGCGTGACTCGATAGTAGGTGGCTTATTGTCGCACGTCCCCGTTCAGGTCCGAGCGCTTTTGGCGAACGCTGAGTAAAGCGGCAGCAACACGCCTCAGACTGGGTGCAACGGCGTGGCTCAAAATGACGAGACCGCCAGGCGGCTAGCGAATTCTCCCAACCTCAAAATCCGCTCGGCAGCCGCGGTCGACCCAAATCCCGTTCCGGTCGTAGCCCCAGGTACGGCTGAAAATGCAATCGGCGTCGCTGCGCTGGCGGATCAGGCGTACGCCGCCGCTGGTATTGACCGGGCACGTGCGGCGCCTCATGTCGTCCGAAGAGCAATTGACGACCTGAACTCCGGGTCCGCTTGGTTGCCAACCGCCGCCGCCTCCAATCTCGAAGTCCGCGCGGCAACCGCGATCGACCCAGATGCCGCGATGATCGTAGCCCCATGTGCGGCCGAAATCGCAAGGCGAGCCGCTAACTTGGCGGACGATCCGCACGCCGCCACGCGTGTCGGTGGGGCAGACCTGGCGTCCACCGTTATCGGAGGCACAGTAAATGTTGTAGCCCTTGTCCCAGCCGCCCCAGCCGGAGCCGCCAATCTGGAAATCACCTCGGCAGCCGCGATCCACCCAAACGCCTCGACCGTTGGCATAGCCCCATGTCTGATTGAAGATACAAGGAGCGTCGCTGCGCTGCTTCACGAGTTGCACGCCACCCCGGACATCAGCGGCGCAGTAATTTCGCTTCATGTCGTTCGAAGAGCAGGAGATGATCTGCCCCTGGGGCGGACCAAAACCAGCTGTCGAGGATTGCGCAGCGTGCAAGAGTGAGGTCGAAATGGCCAGGACAGATGCCAGGCCGAGTGCGTATAGAGTTTTCATCAGGAACCTCACCAAAATAGAAGGCATGAGTGTAAAGAGAATCGGCGTGGTGGCGCCAGTGGAAAGATCGAAAGGCTGCCTCCATTACTTGGATCCGAGGACTTTGTTGATCACAGCGGCGGAGATGGGCTTCGGTGAAGCCGCTACGGCCATAGCGAAATAAAAGCGAAACTAGTCCTTGACTAAGCGAATAAAAAGCGAAATACTCTCCTGGCTGTGAGGTGGGCTATGCCATCAGTTCTTTCCCCTTCGTCGCCGGCTCTTCGGAACCGTCGGCGCCACGTTTCACAAACCGCTCTTTTCCCCACTTGCCCTGATGCGCAAAGCCCAAAACAAGTGGCCAGTCGTGATCTTGCCCCGATCGCGGCTGGTCCCGGTGTTTCTGTTTCGAGTTACTCCGACGCGGCGGATTGCCTCCCGCCGTGTTCGGGAACGGCTCCGGTTCAGCCGGGGACGGTGGCTGCTGGTGGCGCCCAACGCCGCTTTGATGGCCAGACTCGAGATTCAGAAACGCCGCTGGTCGGCATAGCCCGCCTCGCAGCGTCTTCTCCTTGTGCCGAAACTTCGCGCGCGTCGGAGCAGCGACCGGAGTATTTCCTATTGCCGGTGCGCTCGATCCTGAATAAGTGCGATTCCAATCGCGTGCCGTTCGAGTGGACCATCAACCCCTACCGGGGATGCGAGTTCGCCTGCAAATATTGCTACGCGCGCTATACGCATGAATACATGGAGTTGGATGGCGGCGAATTCGAGAAAAAAATCTTCGTGAAGCAGAACGCCGCGGTGCTTCTGGCGCAAGATGTAGCGCGGAAGTATTCCTACCAGCGGTCGGGGTCGGAGGATGGACGCCCGGAGCATATTGCGATTGGCACGGCAACCGATCCTTACCAGCCGGCGGAGCGGGAATACGGCGTGACGCGCGCGTGTCTGGAAGAATTGGCGAAACGCGAGGGGTTGAGTATTTCCGTGATCACCAAGTCGAACCAGATCGTGCGCGACATCGATGTTCTGAAGCGGATCGCCGCGCGTTCGGAGTTGTCGCTGAACATTACGGTGACCACGCTGCGAACGCGGCTGGCTCGGTTGCTGGAACCGCGGGCTCCCCGGCCCGATTTGCGGCTGACCGCGGTGAAACAACTGCACGAGGCCGGTCTGCGCGTGGGTGTCTCCGCTTCGCCGCTTATTCCCGGAATCACCGACCGTGAGGGTGAACTGGAAGCGGTGGCGGCAGCCGCCAAAGACGCTGGAGCGCAATGGTTCTTCTCCGGCGTGTTGTTCCTGATGCCGTCGTCGGCGAAGCAGTTTCTGCCGTTCGTGCGCGAGAAATTTCCGAAACTGGCAAAACAGTATGAGCAGTGGTACGCGAAAAATGGCTACGCGCCGGAGGAGTACCGGAAGAAGATTGCCGAACGCGTGGCGCGGATACGGCTGAAACACGGTTTCCACAATCGGCCGTTCGAGGAACTGCAGAGGAAGGTTCAGAGCCCGCAATTGTCTTTGGGTCTGAACACCGCGGCATAGAAGAAAGAGCAGGAATTAACACAGAGGGCGCTGAGATAGGAGCACAGAGTTCACGGAGGCGTCTGGAGCGTGCATCCCGACATCTGCGCTGGCTGATGGCGAAATGTTCCGCGATGAGCTTACGGAACGATGATGCGAGATTCCTCGCGCTTCAATTCCTGGACTTCGGGGAATTGGCTACGCAGGAACTCGATGTAGCGGCGCGACCGCGGGCGGCCATTGGTTCGCAATAGTCCCATCCGGTAGAGAAACACCAAGAGATAGAAAAAATCGGAATCCTTCAGAGCAGCGCTACCTTGTTGTGCTTGCTTCTGTTTTACTTCGGCCACGAATGCGGTGAGCGAAGCGTAGAGTTCGCGGCGTAGCAGTCCGTCGGGTTGCCTCTCGTAGTAAATGCCAGTCATCAGTGTCCTGGTCGTTTCCGCGAATGCCTGAACGGCAGCAAGGGCGTCGGTATCGGTCGCATCTCGATGAGAAACGCAAAACTTGGCGATCGTGAACGCAAGCGCTGCCATCAACTGCTGATGCGTATGGATAATGTCAGAAGGCAGAGTGACATCGAGTAACGGCGTGTCCGGCGGAAGTTGGCGCTGGTGCTCGTCCTTATAACGGTGCGCGGAGATCAGATACGAGCAATCCACGGGACAATCGATGGTGACTTCGCGCTCCCGTCCGCAGCAGACGGCGCAGATCTTCTCGCCTTTCGCGGGGCAAAATCGCTCGGCTTTACGCTTTTCACAGATGGGGCAGGACACGGCAAGCAGAATACGCCGCGACCACACAAAACACAAAAGCGCGCAGCCTTGTGGTTAAGCCCGATTGGTTAAGCTCGAATGGCGGGAGATTTCACGTGCTCAGGGCGCAGCCCCATTCCAATCAGGCGCGCGGGAATTCTGCGCAGCGCGGGGTAGTCGTTGAGCAGCCGGATGGCGAGCGGGAGCTTGGCGAACGTCACTTGCCCTTTCAGCACCGGCTCCACGACTCGTTTATGAGCCTGTATTTGAAGCGCTTGCGTCCAGCGCGTCGGCCACATACGCCGATTCTGAACCGCGGCCAGATGCTTGGTGGTCACATTCTGATGGGATAGCGGCTCGGCAAGAATGTTTGCGGCGGCGACCGCATCCTGAATCGCCAAATTGATACCAATACCTCCCACCGGCGACATCGCGTGGGCCGAGTCACCGATGCACAGCAATCCTGCCCGCCACCAGGTACGCAGGCGATCAACGCGCACGGAAAGCAGGCTGATGTCCTTCCAATCGCGCAGTGTCGCCGTGCGATCGCGAAGAAAAGGCGCAATTTCTGCAATATTGTCCCGAAATGCCGGCAGCCCGCGTTGCTGAATTTGCTCGAACGATCCCTTGTGAATGACATATGCGCATTGCCAATAATCGCCGCGGTTGATGGTCACCAGCATTTTGCCGGTGGCGAGGTGCCCTAATGTGTAGTTCGCGTCGTCCGCCTTTTTCGGAATGCGCATCCAGAGCACATCGATGGGAGCGCCGAGATCTTCGACCTGCAATCCAGCTTGTTTACGAACGACGGAATGGCGCCCATCGGCGCCGATGGTCAGGTGCGCCCGCACTTCAAATGTGCCGCTGGGAGTTTTTCCCTTGACGCCGGCGATTTGACCGTTTTCCTGCAACAGGTCGGTTACCTCGTACTGCATGAGCAGGCGGAAACCTGGGAACCGCTGTCCTTCTTCCGTCAGGTAATTCAGAAAATCCCACTGCGGCATCAGCGCGACAAATTTGCAATGTACCGGCAAGTGCGACAAATCACCGATCTCCGCGGAGATATCGCCGAAGCGACCGCCAATGTGACGGTATTCCTGGTGAGGCCGCTTCAGAAAACCCTCGAGTAGGCCGAGTTCGTACATTACTTCGAGTGTAGACGGATGAACCGTATCGCCGCGAAAATCACGCAGGAAATCGCCATGCTTCTCCAGAACAATCACATCGACGCCCGATCGCGCCAGAAGATAACCGGCCATTACCCCAGCGGGACCTCCGCCAACGATGCAACATCGAGCGCTTAGCCGCTCAATCGATTCGGTGGGTGGTTCCATGTTTGCTGTCCTAACGCGTCACTCTTAAGCAGAGATGACTTTGTTCTGGAACCGTCTTGCGGCCACGATCAATAGAAAAGTACCGATAGCAAAGAGCGCCAGGCCGTCGGTCCACAGATGGCGAATGCCTGCGCCGCGTAGAATCACGCCGCGGGTAATGTTGATGAAATACGTTGCTGGAATCAGATAGCTGATGGGGCGAAAAATAGCTGGCATGGTTTCGCGAGGGAAGATGTAACCCGAAAAAAAGACGCTGGGCAAAATCGGGAGAAACGCGAGCTGCATCGCCTCGGCTTGCGACGCAGCTTTGCTCGAAATGAGAATTCCTAGCGACAGCGCCGCAAACAGATACGGCAACGACAGAAATGCCAGTAACCACACGCTGCCGTGGATCGGGACGCGGAATAAGAAACGCATGCACGTCAGAATCAGGCAAAGCTCGAAGAAGCCCACCCCCAGATAGGGAAGCAGTTTGCCCAGCAGCAGGCCAAACGGCCGTACCGGCGTGACGAAAAGCTGTTCCAGCGTTCCCCGCTCTTTCTCACGCACGATGGAAAATGCCGTCAAGAAAGTGGTGACGTTGAGCAGCATGATGGCCGTCAAACCTGGAAGAAAGAAATTAGGCGAGCGCGAGTCGGGATTGAACAGCATTTTAGGGCGCATTTCCACGGGCATGGCTTCCCGGTCGGGGAGCACGCGGCGAAGAGACTCATCCAGGCCAATGGCGTTGCTCACGTTGATGGCTTGTCCAGCCACCGATGAATCCGAGCCGTCAATCAGCACAAGAACCTGTGCGCCCATCTGGTGCAGCAGACGATCGGAATAGTCGACCGGAACCTTGATCCCGACCCGCGCCTTGCCCGCGACAATGAGGTCGTTCATGTCCCGATCGTTTTGGACGTAGCGCATGATGTAGAACGTGTCGGAATTCTTCAGTCGGTCGATCAGTTCGCGACTCTCGCGGCGGCCGTCGGCGTTGTAGACCACGGTCGGGACCCGCCGGATGTTGGTGTCGATTCCGAAGCCCAGTAGAAACATTTGCAGCAGCGGCATGGTCAGCGAGAAAAATAGCGTTCCCGCGTCGCGCCGCACATGCAACGTTTCTTTATAGAACACCGCGCCGAAGCCGCGAAAGATGTCAAGCACGCTCCGCCTCCAGCAACGCCTGATGTTTGTAAGTAAGCTCCACGAAAACATCTTCCAGGCTCGGCGCCAGCGGGCGAATCTCCGCCACGGCGATGCCTTCCTTCAGGAGTTGCTCCCGCAGGTCGTGCAGATCGAAATGGTCGTCAATCAGTGCGTGGATCGACTGTCCAAAAATTGTCGCGCTGCGAATTCCAGGAATCTGCCGGGCGAACCGCAACGCCCGAGTGACCTCCGGCGTCGTGATTTCAACGCGCAGCGTTCCCGGCGGCTGCACGTCGGGAAGCTCGCGCAGCGAATTCGGCGTGCCGTCAGCGATCAGCTTGCCGTAATAAATGTAGGCGACGTGACTGCAGCGCTCCGCTTCATCCATGTAGTGTGTGGTCACGAAGAAGGTGATGCCATGCCCTGACAGTTCGAACAGCAAATCCCAGAGTTGACGCCGCGCGACGGGATCGATGCCGGCTGTCGGCTCGTCCAGAAACAGCAACTTCGGTTCGTGCAGCATCGCGCAGCCAAGCGCCAGCCGCTGTTTCCACCCGCCAGAGAGTCTTGCGGCCAGCCGATCGAGATACGGGCCGAGGCCATTCAGCTCGACAATTTCGCCCATGCGGCGTTTCAGCCGTTCGGCCGGCAAGCCGTAGATGCGTCCGTAGAACGTCAAATTTTCGGCAACCGTCAAATCGTCGTACAGACTGAATTTCTGCGACATGTAACCGATGCTCTCGCGTACCTCTTCCGAGTGCGTGCGAACGTCCAATCCTTCCACCTGCGCTGCTCCTCCGGTCAAAGGCAAAAGGCCGGTGAGCATCTTGATCACCGTGGTCTTGCCGCTGCCGTTGGGGCCGAGGAACCCGAAAATCTCTCCTTTTTTTACCGTAAAACTGACGTCGTTGACCGCGGTAAATGTGCCAAAGCGGCGCACCAGGTGTTCGGCGGAAATCGCGATCTCGGGTATCGCCACGTCGCGTGTGGCCACTTCCGGTATCGCAACCCCGGGTTTGGATTCCGGAGTCGTGGTCATATTCCCTTCGCTGCTTTCAGTTTTACGTCCGCGGCCATTCCTGCGAGAACCCGGTTCGACGGATCGTCGATGCGAATCTTTACGCCAAAAACCTGGTGGACGCGTTCTTCCCGCGTTTGCACGTTGCGCGGCAGAAACTCTGCCTGCTGATTGATCTGCTCGACGGTGCCCTCGAAAACTGTCGTCGAGAACGAATCGACCCGCACTTCTGCCTTCTGGCCCAACTGCACATGCCCAATCTCGGTTTCCGGGATGTAAATCCGCACGTAGATCTGGTCACGTTCCAGCAAGGTCGCGACCGGCGTGTTCGGCGGAATCAGATCTCCCGGACGCACGTCCAGAACTTCGACGGTAGCCGCCGAGGGCGCCACCACTTCTCGTTCGCGATACCTCGCCTCATCGTAAGAATACGAAGCCTTCGCGAGATCGACGTCTTCTCGCCGGTTGCCGCGCTGAAACTTGTCAAACGTCGCTTGCGCCTGGTGATAACGCGCCTCGGCCGACGCGATTTCCTCGGGCCGGTAGCCATGATGGAGTTGATCCAACTTGTGCTGAGCATTTTGTTGTTGCGCCAGCGCAATGCGCCAGGCAGCCTCCGCTGTATCGCGTTGTTGTTTTGAGACGAGGTCTTTCTTCGCTAGCGCCTCGTAGCGCTCGAAGTCCAATCGCGCGCGTACCTCGTCGGCTTTCGTGCGGTCCAGATCAGCTTGCGCCGCCGCGATATCTTCGCGGCGATAGCCATTTCGGCGCATTTCGTACTCGGCTTTGGCTTCTTCCAGGGACGCCCGCGCTTCCGCAATTTCCTCGGGCCGGTAGCCGCGTCGCGCTTTTTCCGCCGCCGCGCGAGACTGATCGAGCGCCGCCTGCAACTCCTTGTCGTCGAACGTGATCAATACTTGTCCGGCCTGCACGGTGTCGCCTTCGCGCACCAGAACTTTGTCGATACGCCCGCCAACCTTCGATCCGACGCGAATATCACGCGCTTCCACCGTGCCAGAGCCCTGCAGCGAAGAATCGCGCCGGAACCAGCCAGACGAGAACGCGATGCCCGCAACGATGGCAGCGACGACCACCACGATGATCAGAACTCGCTTGCGACTCATGACGCGCTTCTCCTCACAAACACTACGATTGCAGCGGCGCTGAGGTAACTGCCTCGCGCGGCGCAATGCCCATCCACAAAATCTCCATCGCCCGCTCAATGCGATTCGCCAGGGAGGCGTCGCCGTATAGCGACCACATGAGCAATGTGCCGAAGATGGTTTGCCGAAACACCTGTGCCAGTTCCAGCGCAGGCACGTCCCGCCGAAACTCTCCACGCTCCTGCCCGATCTGCACCAATTGCGTAAGCAATCCTTCCGCTCGAGCACTCCGCTCCCGCATCACGCTCCGCACCGACGAACTGGAAAGGTTCGCCTGCAAAAGGGCGCGCACTACATCGGGTGCCCTCGAAGGCTCCTCGGTCATGCGAAGCGTCATCGCCCGAAAGAATGAGCGCATGGGCTCGGGCCGCGCGCGCATCTGATCGACCGTGGCTTGAAGTTTGCTAAGTTGCATGTCGCTGAACGCGATCAGGATGTGTTCTTTGCTTGGAAAGTAGTTGAAGAAAGTGCCTTTGCCAACGTCCGCGGCGTTCGTGATGTCTTCCACCGTGGTTTCCGCGAAACCCTTCTCAGCAAACAGCCGAAGAGCGGCCCGAAACAACCGCTCCCGAGTTTCAGCACTTCGTCGCTGACGCCGGTCGGGAGGTTCACCGAGCGCATTTTTTTTATGGGGTGTTGTAGAAGTTCGTCGTGACATGACCATTGCTCATAAATGACTATAGGTCATATATGGGCGGAAGTCAATACCCACTCTCGGATCTTGGGGAAAAAAAAGACCCCGGCACGAGGCCGGGGTCATCTTGTCCTTCGATTCAGTTGCGCAATCTTCGGAAGCTACTTATTCGAGCCCGTCTTAGAGATGCTTCGGCGACTTTTGGTTTAGGTAGGAAACCAACTTTTGGGCTGGGGGAGGCACCGCAACCGCACCTTTAAAGACGATCGACTCTGCCTCCACTTTCTTCCCATACACTCTTTCGTTGGCGTCGTTGTCCGGGCGAACCGTCGAGCCTTCCAGCGAGATTCCCGCGAAGAGTCCGCGCGATCGCGAATAGCTCAATACTTCCGCACGTAGTGTCACATCCGTCGACGCGGATGCTGTTCGGCCCTTGGGGCCGCCTGCCACAGAGGCGTCCGCTCCCAACTTCACCTTGCTGCTGAGAATGGAATGCGCCCCACGCCCGTTCATCACCAGCAGAACGAAGTCGGTAGCCTGCCCGCCAATCTGGAATCCGACGCTGCCGCCTTCGAGAGCCATCATCGTTGGCGCGCTCCACGGACCGGTGTAGTTCTCGCCCGTTCGGCAAGTCATCGCGCCGCGTCCGTAGCTTCCGCCGACCACAAACGCCGCCTTGAGCACCGACGGGTAAATAATGACGCATTCCGCTTTGTCCAGCAGGTCCTGGGGAATATCGTCCGGGATATCCAGAATTTCCTTTATCACGGTGCCGCAATTCTCCAGACGGTCTGCTTCCTTCTTATCTTGCCCGGCGAATAGCGGTAGGCTAACCATCACCAGTGCGAGCAGATAAACCATCATTCGTTTCATCGTTCCTTCACCTCGTTAATTTTGCGTGCAATTCCAGCGTTGCCAGATCTTGGGGCCGCCGGATTGTCCGACCTGGACTTCTTCGCCTTGCGCATCCGAGGATTCGGACTGCGGCTCTGGAGGAAGTGTTCCGTGGCCTTTCGACTATACTTTCTCCAGACACAATATACCAGCAGAGGGTGACGGTGAAACGCGGAGCGATGGAACGAAGAGCGGCGATGATTCTCGCGATCGCGATCTTCGTGTGCTCGAACGCGGCCCCGCGGGCGCAAGCGCAGGCCAAACTACAAAGCGGCGAGGCGGCGAATCGAAAACCGCAGGTGTCGCGTAGTGTCAACGCCGCCAGCAACCGCTTTTCGGCTCGCGTCGATGTGGCGCTCGCGGCTCCCGCCGCAGGCAAAGGCGAATGGGGCATGCTGATCGTGGACGCCGCCACCGGCGATACGCTCTATGCGCTGAACGCCGACAAATATTTTGTTCCCGCATCGAACATGAAATTGTTCACCACTGCCTTCGCGCTGGCCAAGCTCGGACCGGACTACCGCTTTCACACCACTTTGGAGACGCACAGCGCAATCTCTTCTGACGGTAAGCTCTCCGGCGACCTTTTTCTCGTCGGCCGCGGTGATCCCAATCTTTCCAATCGCAAATTTCCCTATGACCTGAAGGAGGAATTTGACGGCCCGCCCGAAAAAATCCTGATCGAACTCGTCGACGCACTGGTTGCCAAAGGCGTGCAGGAGATTACCGGAGACATCATTGCCGACGACAGTTACTTCCCGCGTGAGCCATACCCCGATGGTTGGGAAATCGGCGACATGGTTTGGGAATACGGCGCCGCGATCTCTTCGATCGTGATCGATGACAACACCGTCGCACTTACGCTGACGCCGGGACAGCTTGCGGGCGAGCCCGTGCAGGCCGCCATTGCGCCGGCTACTCCTGACTTCTATGTTGAAAATAACGTGGTCACGTCCGCGGCTGAAGTGAAATCCGATCTCACTCTTACGCGCGAGCCAGGGTCGCAACTCGTTGTTGTTCGCGGGACGTTGCCCGCAAAGAGCGCGCCCCGCAAGCTGATTCTCGCCGTGCATGAGCCCGCGCAACACGCGGCCGCACTTCTCGCCCGCCTGCTGGCCGACCGGGGCGTGAAAATCACCGGATCTCCCCATGCTGTCCACGTCCCGGAAGCGACGCTCTCCGACCCACCGCGAGCCGTTCTCGCCGAGCATGTGTCCATTCCTCTTGCCGATTCCGTAAAGCTGGTCAATAAGATCAGTCAGAATCTGCACACGGAAATGCTTCTGCGCACCGCCGCGCGACAATCCGGCATTTGGGCCACCACGGACGACCTGGTGAAATTTCCCGCCGACTTTTACGCCGCCGCCGGAATCGATCCCGGTGACGTTATTCAAACCGACGGCTCAGGCTTGTCACGCCACGATCTGGTCACGCCCCGCGCGATCGTGACGCTGCTCAAATACGCGCAAACGCAACCATGGTTCGCGCCCTATTTCGCGTCACTTCCGGTCGCCGGCGTTGACGGCACACTTGAAGATCGCATGAGAACCACGATTGCCGCCGGCCGGATCCACGCCAAGACGGGCTCCGTCGAGCACGTGCGCACACGTTCAGGCTTCGCGGAAACACCCGGTGGAAGGCAGCTGATCTTTTCCTTCTTGAGTAACAATCAAGGTGGCAAAAATCATGAAGCCACCGACGCGCTCGACGCGCTTTGCGTGGCCATGCTCGAAGAATTCGACAACAAGCCCGCAAAAAATGCGCGCTGCTGTTCCTCCGCATCGCAGTAAGGCCAGTTAATGCTCGAGGAAAAAATCATTACCGTGTTTGGGAGTTCCCGTCCGCTCGAAGGCGAGCCGGATTACGAGGATTCGCGCGCTCTTGGTCGCGTCTTGGCAGAGCGCGGATTCGCCGTTTGCACCGGAGGCTACGGCGGAGTGATGGCCGGCGTTTCGCGAGGCGCCAAGGATGCCGGCGGAAAGACCTACGGCGTGACCGCCGATGCCTTCTCCACGAAGGCGAATGCCTGGATCGATGTCGAGGTCCGCGTGGCCACCTGGCAGGATCGCCTCTTCGAACTCATTCGCCTCGCCGACGGATTTGTCGCGTGCAAGGGCGGCACCGGCACACTCGTCGAGTTGGCCGTTGTCTGGGAAATGCTCAACAAATCGGTCATGCCCGTGAAACCGTTCACTACGCTCGGCGATTTCTGGCAGCCCATCGTCGAGCGCGTGCGCGAAGTCGAGCTCGCGCATCAAGCGCCATCGGGTGAAGCAAACGGCCGCCTGATTCATTCCGCCACGTCCGCGCACGAAGTGGCGCAGTACCTGGCAGAGAAACTAAAATAGAAAGATGTCCCGCACAGCACAAGACGTCCTCGAATTCGACAAGCTGCGCGAACTGCTGCGACTCAGGACGACCTGCGTGCCGGGCCGCCGCTCCATCGATGCTCTTGAACCCGGAACGGACCGCGAAGCGCTCGATGCGGCGTTCGCGCAGATCCGCGAAGCTCGCGAATGGCTGCGCGCCGGCTGCGAAATGGGATTTGGCGGACTCGCCGATCCGCAAAGTTGGCTGGAGCGCATCCAAGGTCCCGGCGCGGTGCTCGAACCACGCGAATTTCTCGACGCGGCAACTCTCCTTGAAACTTCAGGTTGGCTGAAGCCGCAATTTCGCGAAGAAGTCGCAAGGTTTCCACTGCTCGCCGACCGCGCCGCCTCAATCGGAGATTTTCGCGATGCTGCTGGCGGCGATTCGCCGCTGCATCCTTCCTAACGGCGACATCAGCGACGATGCTTCGCCCGCGCTGCGCCGCATCCGCGCCAGCATCTCCGACACACGCGCCTCCATCCAGAAAACTCTGAAGCAAATTCTACGCGCGCGAAACGCGGAAGCCGGCGAAGACTACGTCACCTTCCGCAACGACCGCTTCGTGATTCCGGTGCGCGCCGAGCATCGCCGTGCCGTTCCCGGCGTAATGCACGGCGCCAGCGCCACCGGCCAAACCGTATTCCTCGAGCCGTTCGAAACGGTCGAGACCAACAATCAGCTGGTTCAACTTGCCGAAGACGAAGCCGCCGAAATCGTCCGCATCCTCAGCCAATTGACGGAACGCCTGCGGCTCCTCCGCGAGCCGCTGGTCGCTGCCGCCGACACCATCGCCGCATTCGACAGCGTCTTCGCCCGCGCCCGCTTCGCACAGGACTTCGACGCCGCCATGCCCGAATTCTCGGAAACGGGTGAGCTGCGTCTGGAAGCCACGCGCCATCCGGTCCTGGAAGACAAACTCCGCCGCGAAAATCGCGCGATCGTGCCGATGACGCTGGCGCTCGGCGGTCAGGAACGACTGCTCGTCATCAGCGGCCCGAACACCGGCGGCAAAACCGTCGCACTCAAGACGACGGGACATCGCCGCGCTCTCCGCGCAATCCGGAATTCCGGTCGCCGCTCAGCGTGCCGTCTTGCCGCTTTTCGATCGCGTGCTCGTCGATATCGGCGACGAGCAGTCCATCGCCGCGGATCTTTCCACGTTTTCCGCGCACATGCTGAATCTGAAAACGATGCTCGAAGACGCCACGCCGCAATCGCTGGTGCTCGTCGACGAAATGGGCACCGGCACCGCTCCAGAAGAAGGCGCGGCGCTCGCCGTCGCGCTACTCGATGAGTTTCGCGCGAAAAATTGCATCGTGCTGGCGACCACGCATCATGACCGCCTGAAAGCCTACGCCTCCACCACGCCCGGCGTCGTCAACGCCGCCGTCGAATTCGACGAAGTCAATCTTCGCCCCACCTATCGGCTCGATGGTCGGCGTTCCCGGTGGCTCTAGCGGAATCGCCATCGCGCAGCGCCTCGGCCTGCCAGCGTCGTTGATCGAGCGCGCCCGCTCGTTGCTTGCTCCGGAATCGCGCGAAGCCGCCGACCTGATCGCCTACCTCCATCGCAGCCGCGACGAACTCGATCGCATGCAGCAGCAAATGACCGCCGAACGCCACGCCCTCGAAGAAGAACGCAAGAAACTGCGTGCCGAGTGGGTCGAGCGCCAACAGCGTCGTATCAAGGACCTGGAAGAAAAGTTCGCCGAGATGCAAAAGCGCTTCGACGAAAACGTCGCCAGCGTCGTCGAGGCCGTAAAAGACCGCGAGCTGCGCGCGCAACTGGAAAAGTCCTCGCGCCGCAAAATGCAAGACGTTCGCGGCGAAGCCCGCGATGAATTGAACGCCGCCGTCGTGCAAACGTTGTCGGATTCGCAAGCCGATCTCGGCATGTCGGGCGGCACCACGCCGCCTCCGAGCCCAGATCGCCTCCAGCCAGGTGCAAGAATCCGCGTACGCGGCTTCACCAAACCGGTCATCCTGCGGCGCATCGAGGGCTCTACCGCCGAAATCGAAGCCGGCCCGCTGCGCATGAAGGTCGCCGTCGAACAAATCACGGGTATCGAAAGCTCGCCTGCCGATGCAAAATCTGCGCTCAGCCTTCGTCGCAAGGCTAAACGTCACGGTTACCTCGCGCCCCGGCGAAGCCGCCACCTCCGACGAAATCAACGTGATCGGTTCCACCGTCGAAGAAGCCACCGAGCCGCGTCGACAAATTTCTCGACAAAGCCGCCTTGGCAAATCGCCAGCGCGTGCGCATAATCCACGGTCACGGCACCGGCGCCCTCCGCAAAGGTCTCGCCCAGTTCCTTTCCTCCCACCCGCTGGTGGGCAAGGTTTCATCCGAAACCGAGGATCGCGGCGGAAAAGCCATCACGGTGGTCGAGTTGCGAGCATAAATGGCGGAAGCGGGATCATTCGCGGATCGCGTGAAACAGCAGGCGGACATCGTCCGCGTCGTAGGCGAATACGTCCGCTTGAAAAAGAGCGGCCAAAATTTTACCGGTCTGTGCCCATTCCACGCCGAAAAATCGCCTTCTTTCGCCGTCCATCCGACTAAGCAGATTTATCACTGCTTTGGATGCGGCGTCGGCGGCGACGTCTTCAAATTCGTCATGGAAATGGAAAAGTGCTCGTTTCCGGAATCGATTCGCATCGTCGCCGAAAAATGTGGCATCGCCGTCCCGCAACCGAGAGACCGCTCGCCCGAGGAACGCAAAGAAAATCAACAACGTGCCGCGTTGGTCGAAATGCATCGTGTCGCTCAGGCGTTTTTTACGAAGCAACTCGAATCCACGCCAGAGGGCAAAGTCGCCCGCGCTTACCTTGAAGATCGCGGCTTGGCGAAGGACGCTATCGATCAATTTGGCATTGGGTATGCCCCGAGCGGTGGCGACCTCCTATTGCGCTCCCTGAAGCACAAAATATCCCGAGAAGCTGCTCGTCGAATCAGGCTTGGTCTCGCGCGACCAGAGCGGCCGCATGTTCGATCGCTTCCGCCGCCGCATCACCTTCCCCATCGCCAACGAGTCCGGAAAAATTGTCGCCTTCGGTTGCCGCGCTCTCGGCGACGACATGCCGAAATATCTCAACTCTCCCGAAACGCCGATCTATTCCAAGAGCAATGTGCTCTATCATCTCGACCGCGCGAAAGAAGCCCTACGCCGCTCCGATTTCGCCGTCCTAGTCGAAGGCTACATGGACGCCATCGCGGTCGCCCGCGCCGGAATCAGCAACGTCGTCGCTAGCTGCGGCACCAGCCTCGCCGAGCCGCAAATCAAACTCCTCGCCCGCTTCACCCGTCGTGTCATCGTCAACTACGATCCCGACACCGCCGGCCAGACCGCCACGGAACGCTCCATCTCATTGCTGCTCGAGCAGGACTTCGAGGTTCGTGTCCTCGCCCTCCCCGGCAAGGCCGATCCCGACAAATTTATCCGCGAGCAGGGCAGCCGACGCCTACATCAAAGTCCTCAAGGAGGCGCCACCCTACGTCGACTACCTCATCGCCCGCGCCCGCCGCATGGACCTCACCACTGGCGAAGGCAAGCTGCGCGCCGTGAATTTCCTCCTGCCCTATGTCCAGAAAATCCCCAACCGCATCTTGCGCTCCGAATGGGCGACGCGCATCGCACAGCAGTTGCGCCTTGACGAGCCGGTCCTGCGCGCCGCTCTCAGCAAAGCCGCCGCCGAGCGCCGCAGCGAAGTAAAGACCAAGCCAGAATTGATCGGCCGCGCCGCCAAACCCGTCGAGCGCCGCCTGATTCGCATGCTCGTCGAAGGCGAAGGCTTCCGCAACGAGTTGGCTCAGCGAATCCAGCAAGACCAGCTCCATCTCGGTCTCGAAACCGAAAAAGTCCTCGCAGCTCTGGTCGCCGCTAATCTCTCCGGCCAGCCCGTGCAAGCCAGTGAAGTTGCCGCCACCCTCGACGAACGCGACCGCCGCATGCTCTTTGAAATCCTCTTCGAAGAGTCCAGCGAACTGACCTGGGAAGAGGCCGAAAGCTGTGTCGAAGCCCTGCGCCACCGCCGCGCGGAAAGAGAATTATCCGACGTCCAGCGCAGCATCGAAGCCAGCCCAGCCGGGCCCGACCTCCGCGCACTTCTGGAACGCAAACAGGAGCTCATGAAACGCTTGGCCGCTGCCCGCTAAATGGCACCCGCCTTGCGCAAATTAATTCTTCCACAGCTTTCCACCAATTAAATCATTGACGCACACGGACTTAGGCGTGTAGCGTGTTAGGGTTTACCGAGTAACGGTTTTGCCTCTACAAGCATCTAAACTTTTTAGTTAGCGGCAAGGATCGGACCAAGGAAACGCGATACGCGGGCGAAGCACGGGGCGAACGGCAGCAGGCAGCGCAGGGCAGAGGGTTTCTCTCTACGTTCAGAGTGACCGCACAGCGGCCAAAAACACATGCGATTTTGTGGGGAAATCCCCCCTCAGTTTGCGCCTGCGCATCAGCCTGTTCGTGTCTCGGCAAAAGCCTAAGCGTCCGTCTGTGCATCGCGTGCGTCTGCGCCGAAGCGAACCGGCTTGTCGTCTGATTGCGGGAGGAATTTGTGGCAGTAGTCGGCCTTGAAGAAAAATATGATGCGGTACGCCAGCTCATCGCCATCGGCAAAGAGCGCGGCTACCTGCTGTATGACGAAGTAAACGATTCCCTTCCGGCGGAAGTGCATTCCTCGGAAGAAATCGACGACCTTCTAACGACATTTGAACGGAACGGCATTGAAATTTACGAGGATCAAGCCTCGGCCAAAGCCGCGCGTGCCGTCGAAGTGTCCACCGTACCCGGCGAACGTGACGCCAAGGAAGACGCGCACGAAGCCGACGGCGACCTGGATCTGACTCCGGGCTCGCTCGAAAAAACCAACGACCCCGTTCGCATGTACCTGCGCGAGATGGGCACCGTCCCGTTGCTCACCCGCGAAGGCGAAGTCACCATCGCCAAGCGCATCGAGCGCGGCCAACTCGTCGTGATGAAGTCGGTCACTCGCTCTCCGATCGTCATCAAGGAATTGATCGCCGTCGGCGACGACTTGCGCAAGGGCGGCCGCTCGATCAAGGAAATCGTCCAGTTCGACGATGAAGAGCTCACCGAAGAAAAAATCGCGAACAAGACCAAGCAAACGCTCAAGCACATCGAAAAAATCGCCAAGCTGTATGAAACCGGCCTGAAACAGGCGATCAAGCTTGAGAAGACACCGAAAGCCAAGAAGCGGGCCTGGATTCATGCCAAGTGGGACGTAGCGCGTACCCGCGTAGAAATTTCGCTAGCGGTTCGCGACATCGACTTCAATCCGTTCGAGAAAAAGCGCCTCATCGACAAGATGCGCGGCACCGTCGAGCGCCTGCAATCACTCGAACGCGAAGCCGGCCGTCTGGAACGCCGCGTCGATGCCGCCAAAGGCGACGTCGCCGCTGAAGCCCGCAAGGAACTCCGCACCCGTCGCGTCGAGCTGAAAGACATCGAGGATGCCAGCGAAGTCGGCCTCACCGAGCTGAAGCGCACGCTCACGATCATCCATCGCGGCGAAGCCGAAGCCGAGCAAGCGAAAAAAGAACTGATCGAAGCCAACCTTCGCTTGGTCGTTTCCATCGCAAAAAAATACACCAACCGCGGCCTCCAGTTCCTCGACCTGATTCAGGAAGGCAACATCGGCCTGATGAAAGCCGTCGACAAATTCGAGTGGCGCCGCGGCTACAAATTCTCCACCTACGCGACCTGGTGGATTCGCCAGGCCATCACCCGCGCCATCGCCGATCAGGCCCGCACCATCCGCATCCCGGTGCACATGATCGAAACGATCAACAAGCTGGTCCGCACGAGCCGCCAGCTCGTGCAGGAACTCGGCCGCGAACCGACCAGCGAAGAAATCGCCAAGCGCATGGACATCCCAGTGTCCAAGGTCCGCAAAATTCTGAAGATCGCGCAGGAGCCCATCTCCCTCGAAACGCCCATCGGCGAAGAGGAAGATTCGCACCTCGGCGACTTCATCGAAGACAAAGCAGTAGTCTCGCCGTCCGACGCGGTCATCAACCTCAACCTGAAGGAACAAACCTCCTCAGTGCTGAAGACGCTGACGCCGCGCGAAGAAAAAGTGATCAAGATGCGTTTTGGTCTGGATGACGGCAGCGAGCACACCCTCGAGGAAGTCGGCCAATCGTTCGCCGTAACTCGCGAGCGCATCCGCCAGATCGAAGCCAAAGCCCTGCGCAAACTGCGCCACCCGTCGCGCTCGCGCAAACTCCGCGCCTTCCTGGAAGGCCCCTCGCGCGACTACCTCTAGAAACAACCAATAGCACAGGCATTCCTGCCCACGTCCAATTTAGGAACGCGAAAACTGAAACGCCTCAGCCAATCCCTGGGGCGTTTTTCTCTCATTCCGGGCGGAACTCGTGAACAACCTCGATTAGCCCAACGATGTTGGTGTTGAATTCGGCAAGCTGTTCCGCGGGAATCCAATATTCCTGATGAATTCCGCTTCCACAATCTTCGCTTCGAACTTGGAGAGATAGGCACTTCGCACGCAGAACCGCGTCACGTAACCTGCGCCAATTTCAGGGTTTCCCGCGTTCCAATCTCGGGCGATTTGCACGGCATACTCGTCATTCAACACAGGATAGAAAATAGGCTGGCCCGGAAGCCTCGAAGGAAATTCGCGATAGCCCGATTCCTTAATCAACTCAAGTTCCTTTTGGCCCGACGGGGCGGTAGAGAACGGTTACGTCAGCCGTGCTCGTCCTCCCGTTCTCCGCCGTTTCCTATCAGCGTGAAACGTTGCGCCGACCAATACTAGGAAAGGCAGAAGGTTTTTCATGTCGCCTTTCTAGCAAATCGCACGATCAGCCGCACCGTCCAGATCCCAACAAACGCCAGAAACGCGACCAGCGCGACCGCGAAAGCGCCGCCATTCAGACGTCGTGGCTGGGTCTGGTTCGCGTCGAAGACCAGTTGGTTAACGACGATTAGAAACGCCAAAAATCCACAGCCAAACCAGGCAAATTGCGCTCTGAAAAACGCAAGGGTCTCCTCCCGGCGCTCCGGCGCCAGCCAATATTCCTTGTTCGGCACATTCACCAGCGAAATCGGCAGCGCGCCGATCAACCGCGGAATGCCAAACGCCAGCAACAAACACACTCCCAGCAGCACAATCTCCAGAATGAAAAATTGCGACTGCGTCTGCCACCCATTCGGTGCGCCGCTGCCTGCGAAGTGCGTCGCAAGCACAGGCGGCATTGTCGCCGCAAATTTCCGAGCCTGAAGAATGCCGACAAACACCAAGAAAACGAAGACCGCGCTCGGCAGACGGCTATTAGGTGTCAAGTCTGACTGTCCTCCTTGGCAGAATTATTGACCATGCGATCGGAAACAGGCCCATTCTTCCCCAACGATCTCAGGTGCCTTCTTTGAGCATGCATATTAGAATGACCAAGCTTCCTTGAGAAGAGATGAAAAACCTCAGCAGAATCGCCGGCGTCGTGCTCGCATTGCTCCTCGGAGCCGCAGCCTACGGAATTTTCCGCACCGAGCCACCCGGCCCGTCGTTGTCGGCCAGCGCGCCTACCAGCGCTGGCGTCACCGCAGGGACCTCCGCGCCAGCGGGCAACCAGCCCGTTGTAGATCAAACGCCGCTGAAGATCGCACAGCAACTCGCGCCGCTCGCGACCCTGCCCGAAGAACGTCCGCTCGCCCAAGATGCCATTCGCCTCACGGACCACGAACTCGATATCGGCTTTGCCGCAGCGCTGCGCGACGCTGCACTGCATCCTCCGCCGCTCAGCCCTGAAGCGAAAGAAATTCAATCGCGCTTGCAGAAAGCCGAAAAAGCTCTAGAAAGCGATCAGGCCCAGATAGCGCAGCTCACCGCCGCGGACGCCAAAGCCACCGGCGACAAAAAAGACGCCCTCGACGACCAACTCGATATTGCCAACGCGCAGCAGGAACTCGACCAGGACGAAGTGGACGACGCCAAGCAAGATCTGATCCGCGCCGGAGGCGACCCTCAAGACCGCATTCAAGCCATCGTAAGAGACCACGAGGCCTCCACCAAAGCGACGGAAGCTGCGCTGGCCGCCGCTACAACTCCCGTGGAGCAGCGCGGATTGATCCATCGCGCCGCGCAGTGGTGGGCCTTGCACAAGAAACAACTGCTGCTCTGGCGCGCCAAGCAGGAAACCGAAGCCGTCATCGCCTCGCTCTCCTCCCGGCATGACTCACTCGATCAGCAATTACAGACCGAAAAGGCGAAAGCCGGGTCCAGCGCGTCAGGCGGCGCACTCTCGCCCGCGGCCCGCCTGGCCTGGAGCGACAACGATGCCGCTGCGGTGGTGCAAGCCACCAAAGATCGCGCCGTCCGCCAAAAGAGACTCGCCGCCTTCGACAAACGCATTGACGACGAAAAGGAACTATTGGACGTCTACTCGAAATGGATCGCGCTGGTCGCGTCGCAGCAACGCGCGGTCCTCAATCGCGCACTGCGCGGCATCGCCATCATCGTGGCCATGGCGCTGGTGGGATTGTTCTTCGATGGATGGATTGCGAGCATCCTTCGCCAAACCTCGCTCGATCGTCGCCAAATGGAAACACTGCGAGGCGTGACGCGTGTTTCTCTGCAAGTCGTTGGAGTCTTGTTCATCCTGTTGGTGATTTTCGGCCCTCCACCCAACCTAGGCACATTCCTGGGTCTCGCCGGCGCCGGCCTCACCGTCGCGCTGAAAGATTTCATCGTCGGCTTCATCGGCTGGTTCGTGCTGATGGGGAAAAACGGAATCCGCCTCGGCGATTGGGTCGAAATCAATGGCGTCACCGGAGAAGTCGTGGAACTCGGCATGTTCCACACCGTCCTGCTCGAAACCGGCAACTGGACCGACTCCGGACATCCCACCGGCCGCCGCGTCACTTTCACCAACAGCTTCGCCATCGAGGGCCACTACTTCAATTTCTCCACCTCCGGCCAGTGGCTGTGGGACGAACTGCAAGTGGTCCTGCCCTCGGGCCAGGATCCGTATCCCGTCGTCGACGCCATTCAGAAGAAGGTGGTGGAAGCGACCGCCGAAAGCGGCCGCAAAGCCGAGCAGGAATGGCGCAGCGCCGCGCGTTCCGGCGACATGAGCAATCTGTCCGCCGCCCCCGCGATCAACGTCAAGCCGGTGATTGGCGGCACCGAGATTGCCGTCCGTTACATCACCAACGCCCACGACCGCTACGAGATTCGCGCCAAGCTCAACCACATCCTGGTCGACCTTCTCGGCGCAAAAGCTCCCGCCGCCGAAGTCCGCGCAGCTCCGGCACCCGCCGCGCCAGCGCCCGAAACCCCGGTGAAAGCTCGATGATACCCATGCTGGCCGGCGGTAACGCCAGCGAAGTTCGCAAAGCGGTGGTCCTCTCATGCTAGAACTTGCATCAGAACGGCGCGGTCAACCGATTGTGGGATATAGGGCGGAGTTGCCACGCCTGAAACGAGCTGAAATTCGCAGTGAGGTGCAGATTTCCGCTAGGCTTGCGGTAAATCCGAGTCGTCACAGCGTGCTGGTTATCGCAAATGAGCTCAGCGACCGACCCGTCGACAAGCAGATGAAATTCGTGTTGACGCGGTTTGGCACCGGCTAAATCCATCGTTTTGCCATTAACCGTCAACCTGCGGGCACCGTCCACGTTCGTCTCGAGCTTGAGAGCGAGCCAGGGTCCCGCATTGTCGGCAAGTATAAATTCAGCTCGCGGTGGCCGGGTTGAGTAGGGGTTCTCTCCTGGCGTCGTCCATGCGAATTCTCCCGCCAGTTTTTCGATGTGCAATTTGTCAACGGGCGCAGCGTTCGGGAAATTCGGGAATTTATCCAGAGAGTAAATTCGGAAAGGGCTACCACGCAGCGATTGCACCTCACTCGCAAAGCGCATCTCCAGTTCACCACCCGCGCCGATCGACAATACTCGTGGCAGCGCCATACAACCCGCCCAGCCCGCCGCTCGCAATTCGTCATCGGACCGCTTCTCGGTGATCCATCCCCACAGTATGCGATTGCCGTGCGCGTCGAGCTGCGTTTTCTGTGCGTAGTAAGCGCCGTAGTCCAGCACACCGCGCTTTTCGGAGTGAAACACCAGCTCCTTCGGATCAAGCTCCCCTGTTTCCCAGTACACTCCGCCCGCCGTCGAATACAACAGCACATGCTTCGAGCCAAGCGCAAAAAAATCCGGGCATTCCCACATCTCGCCGGAATCAACGGGATTCACCAATTCGCGCTCGTTCCATTTTCCCGACGCCAACGGATGCAGATATTCCCACTGGCGCAAATCCTTCGAGCGATACAGCAGAACATTGCCGCCAACTTTGCGGACCCCGGACGCCACGCCCAGATACCACCAATCCTCAGAATTCCGCGTGTCCGCACGATCTTGTACGGGCGCAGCACTGCTGCGCCCCATCTCGGCAAGTTGTGCGCCGCGCCACAGAAACGGATCCCGAAATCCAGTCAGCTGCGGGTCCCGCGGTGGTTCGATGACCGGCGTCTTCCACTTGTCCCATGAGCGCAACTGCAGATCGTCCGACGTAGCGAGGCAAACGGCTTCACGAAAATTGTGAACGCCGTCGCGCAGCGTGGCCCGCTCAGGCGGCACAGTCTTCACGCCGGTGTAAAGGATGGTCGCGACGCCATTGTCATCCACGGCGCTGCCCGTGAAGCAGCCATCCGCATCATCCCATCCCGGCATAGGTGCAAGCGCAATCGGCAAATGCCGCCAGTGAATCATGTCGTCGCTCACCGCATGCGCCCAATGCATGTCGCCCCAAACCGCGGCATTCGGGTTGTACTGGAAAAACATGTGATAGTGGCCCTTCCAGTAGATCGGGCCGTTCGGATCGTTCATCCAGTTTTTGGCCGGCAGGAGATGAAACTGGGGACGGAGCGGATCAGCGGCGAGGCGAGCTTGCAAAGCGTCGTCGCTCGCGGAATGCAGCCCGTACAGCAGCGAGAACTTCGGGCGCGCCGATGCGAAAACCGCTGCCGAGGCCGATGCCTTCACGAACTCGCGGCGCGAATGGCCCCTCATTCCGCGTGATCTAAAATCTCGCGATGAACTTCCGTTCATTCTCCCGCGGACCAGCGCTCAATCTTTTGATTCAGAAACGTGAGCGGTACCGCGCCGTCTTCGAGCACGCGGTCGTGAAATGCTTTGATGTCGAACCGCGATCCCATGGTTTTTTCCGCGGCATCGCGCGCTTTGCGGATTTCGATCATGCCCAGCATGTACGAGGCGGCCTGCCCAGGATAGATAATGTAGCGATCCACCTCGGACGCCGCGTCGTGCTCATTTTCTGCCGTGTGCGCCAGCATGTAATCGATCGCCTGCTTGCGCGTCCAGCCCCTGGTATGAATTCCCGAATCCACCACCAGCCGCACGGCGCGAAGTTGCTGATCCGACAGCATGCCTAGCCGCTCCACGTCCGATGAAAACAATTTCAACTCATCCGCAAGCCGCTCGGTATACAACGCCCATCCTTCGGCGTATCCGCTGTTCCCAAGATAACGGCCGATGGGATGAATGTCCTTCCGCTCCAGCGCGATCGCTCCTTGCAAATGATGTCCAGGAATTGTTTCGTGAAATGCGGTGGACTCGTCCGAGACGCGGCTATGTTTTTCCGGCTGGTACGCATTGATCAGGAATACGCCTGGACGGCTGCCATCTTCGGCAGGCGAGTTATATTCGCTCGGTCCGTTCTTTTCGCGAAATGCCGGATACGGCTGGATGATCACGTCCGCCTTAGGCCAAAGTCCGAACGCGGGACGCGCTCCCACTTTTGCCCGCGCCAGGGCCGCTTGCGAAAACGCAATCAACCCCTCGCGATTCTTGAACGTGTACTGCTTGTCGGTGCGCAGCTTCTGGAGCAGCGCCGGGACGTCACTGGTCTGGAACGAGCGCTCGGCAATCTCTTTCATTTGCGCGTCGATCTGCTCGACCATCTGCAACCCGGTCGCGTGCACCGCGCTGGCGGAAATCGGCAGCGAGCTGTGAAAGCGCACCGAAGCCTCGTAACACGCCCCGCCATTCGGGATATCGGATACCGCGATGGATTCGCGCGCCGCCGGCAGGTATTCGTGCTGCAGAAAATCCCGGTATCGTTTAAACGCCGGATTAATCTGGTCCTTCACCAGCGCGTCGTACTGTTTCACAAATTCCGGCGTCTTATCGCGCATCGCGGGCGAATCGAACGGTGAGGCCGCAATCGGCCCGGTCAGCAATGTATTCATCTGATCGATTACGATGCGGACGTTGCCTTTCGGCGCGGTGTAGCCAAGCTTGATCCCCTCTCGCAAATTGCCGATTTCGGTATCGACAAATTTCGGCAGCGCGCCCCAGCGGGCCAGCGCATCCTTACGCGTGTCGTCCGTACCCACCGGTTGAATTGTGACTTCGTAGCCATACTGCACCTGCCAGGCGTTGACGAACTGGCTCACCGTCCACAATTCATTGCGGCACGCGCGCAACGCGATCGGTCCTTCGAGCGCCTCGCGGACCAGGGCGTAGGTCGCGCGCAGCGGTGGCGCGCTGATCGTCGCCGGATCGATCTGCTTGGCTTCAGCGAGCCACGCATCTTCGCGTTCCTGCCAAGCCTTCAAGGCTTCCAGCGAATTGTCGGTCAGCTTGTCTTGCCGGTGGCCAGGAACTCCAAACTCAGTGATTTGTTCCGGAAAACGATCGAACCAGGCGGCGAGATAAGTATCCGCCAGCGCGCGCACGTGTACGTCAGCAGCCGGCGGCGGAGCGGCGGATTTTTCGGTGGAATGTCCACAACCAGAGAATGTGAGGCACACGAGGACAACGGTCAGCTGTCGAAGCATGCGGGATTATACCCACGGCTCAGGTAGAAAAGTACCCCGAGCCCCTTTTTCTCTGCGCAACCTCGGCGCTCTCTGCGTCTCCGCGTTATCTTTGTCTTCCCGTCGATAGAACAAGGCTCTCTTGCCGCTTACGGCGCACATCCAGACGCCGAGAGGGAACCGCTGCGGCACCGTCCTTAACATCAAGTCAGCAACCCTCTTCGCCTATGAAGCGTTCTTGGGTCATTCCTGCGCTGATGATCGGTTCGGTGGCTTCCGCCGTACTGCTGCTGTTCTCTTTCGTGAACGACTTTCTTCAATTGCTCACGCACTACTCCCTGGTACCGGTGAGTTTCACGGGCACGCTCTGGAACGTGATTGGTCTGGTACCCACGCCGGCGTCGCTGATTGGCTTATTGCCATACATCTCATCCGACCCGATTCTGACGCCTCACTACAGGCCATTCACATTCTTCTTCGTCCAAATCGTCGCCGCGCTCCTGTGCTTTGCCGAAGCGTACGGTCTGCGGCGCCGCCATCCTTGGGCGTTGTACGCGATCATTGTTTTCCTGCCCGTCGATTTTCTCTTGCAGGCCTCGAGTTTCTCCACCGTCCTACGAATGCAATGGCACGCGCTCAGGGAAGTTCAAGCATTCCTTCCAGCCACGCTGACCCTCTTGATCTATGGCAAACGGACGATTTTGAAGATGTGCCTCGACTCGGGTTGTGCAGCCGCTTTGCTCCTTGGGGAAGCCGCGGAAGCCGCGGCGACCGCGCCGCGCCCACATCCGCTAACCCCGAGTCACGGCGAAGTTGTGAATCATTCCTGGGTTGCTGCTGCACCGCCTGTCGCGGCTGACACGCCCGTGTTGCGGCTCAACCGCATGGTATTTCACTGCGCGATCGCCTGCGTCAGCCTGCTATCCTGTTGCTGCTCTTCAAGCCACCTGCTCCTGCTTCTTCGCAAACGCAGCCGGGTCTTTATGCGCATCTGTTCCCCTCGTTTCTGCTGGCTCTCTTGGATTACCTCCTGGTGGCTTGGCACACTCGTCGCCAGCCCGAACGTTTCGCGTTGGGCCTTGCGTGCGCCTGCAGTTTGGCTGTAAGCGCCGCTGGATTCATGGCCGCTCCGGTTTTTCTCTTTGCTTTTCTTCAACCCTCGAGCGTCGCCGCCGTGTCCGCGGGGGTGGGCTCGGGCCTGATGACCATCGCGATGCTTTGCCTGCTCTTCATCCTCGGCAATTTCGTACTGCTGCTCGCGTCCTTGCGGACTTCCGGGCTAGCTCAATCGGAGGCCACGAACTCGCCGCTTCACTGGGTCCTGGGTTTTGCGTTCCCCTTCGCCACGCTGATGGCTCGCCCATGAGGGAGTCTTTAGGTCGCGTTGCTGCGCGCTCGGACTTGCTCGGAGGTCAGCCCGAAGATCGGCGGAGTCTCCACGCCGAGAATGGAAAGGTATAGATAGATTTGGCCGCGATGATGAGCTTCGTGCTCAGTCATGGCGCGAAGCCATTTCCAGGTTGTGATCTTCGTACCGCCCGGCGTGGTGCACTTGCGGCGCAGGTCTTGGTCGGAAAGCTTCGAGAAAATTTCCATCGATTCAGCGTGCAGGCGCTCCATCAAAGCGAAGATATTTTCCAGCCCGTCGGCGAGTTCTTTTCCGTGCGTCGTGTAGCCACTAGGATGATTCTGAACATTTTCCGCCCACATGTAGCGTTCGGTCACCGCCAGATGGCGGAGCAAGTCGCCAAGTGTGAATTTTCCCGCAGCGTAAGTCCAATCAATCTTGTCGGGCGGAATGCATCGCGCGACGCGTAGCGTGCGCTCACGCGAATTACCGAAATACTGCAGAAACGGCTGAATAGTAAGAATTTCCATGAAAGGACTTCCGATGTAGCGGCCGCTTTCCGAAGCGGGCGCTTTTGGCGCAATCACCGATGCTTTTTAGTATAAAGCAGGAAGTGGCGGCCAGCGCGAAGACTACTCAGCAAAATGAAATCATGAACCTTCGGTAAGCAGTTGGCGAGCCCGGGTAGCGAAGACGCCGGCCCCGGCATACATCAGCCCAAGCAGCGCGAATCCAGCAAAAAGGCTGATGCGCTGCGCGATCCAACCAAGAGCAAAACTCATCAGCAGCTGCAGCACGGTAGTGACCACGGCGATGGCCGATTGCGTGCGCCCCATGAAGTGACGCGGCACGATGCTCATCAGAGAGGATTGCGCCACGACGCCCGAAACCGCGCGGCAGAATCCAAAAATAGCTTGTATGGTGACGGCACCCGCCACGAACGACACGAACGGAACGATCAAATGGCCGGAGCAGAGAATGGCGATGCAGCCGACATACATCGTCATGCGCAGAGACTGTGAAAGCTGGCTGGCGAGCAGGCCGCCAGTGATGGCTCCGATGGCCCAGCCGCCTTCCAGAAAGCCGAGACCCCGCGCGCCGGCCTGGAGAACGTCGTTGGCGAGAGCGACCAGCACCACGTTCGCGCTAACGACTCCGGCCATCATCGTGGCGTGCGTAATTCCGAGCGCGCGGACCTTCGGTTGCTGCCTCAAGTAAGCGAAGCCCTCCTTGAGATCGGCGTACACCGAGAGAGACAGGCCCGCTTCGGCGACCTCGGGATTCTCTCCTGATTCGAGCGCGAGCACCGTGGCCTCGGTGGCGTCGGAATATTCGCGCGGATACGTGGGGCGCGGCCGAGGCGAAACATAGCCGCGACGCATCCGGTACAAGCAAAATGCGGAGACGAAATACGTGGCGCCATCGATCGCGAGAATTCCGGCGATGCCGGCCCAATCGTAAATGAAGCCGACGAACGCGCCCGCCATCAGCATGCCGCTCTGCACGCCGATCAGCACCGCGGCATTGGCGCCCGTGAATTGGCTGGGCGGAATCACTTCCTGTACGAGTGCGTTCACCGTGGCCCAGTACATCGCGGAGCCTGTTCCGGTAATCAGCGTCATGGCGTAGAGATGCCACAGTTGCAGATGGCTGTGCCAGGCTATGTACGCCGTGCCGAGGACCGCAAGACCTCGGCAGAGATCGAGCAGGACACCGAGATAGCGGCGGTCGAGGCGGTCGATGAGCACGCCGCCGACGAATGGAACGAGCAGGCCGGGAAGCGTGACCACGATGACCTGCATGCTTACGGCGATGGTGGAATGCGTGGACGAGAGGATGTACCAGCTGACGGCGGTGAAGTTCAGTCCGCTACCGAAGAGTGAGACGAACATGGCCACAGAGAAGAATCGGAAGCCGCGCTGTTCCCAGATCAGTTTCCAGTCGACGCGGTTGTCTGTGGTGGCTTTGGCCATGACGTGAATCGTTCATTCTAGTGGAAATGTCCGCGGCAAAAGATCGCAAACAGCGATCGCCGCGCACAACAAGGCACGGTGTTCGAGCGACCGATCACTCTCAAAGCCTCGATCCGATTGCAGAGCGTCTCGAGCGATCACGCGAAGCGTTTCGAGAAGTTTGAAGAACGACGTCTTGAAGGGGGCGGATCAATAGCGGCGGAGGTTTCCGGTGCTGCCATTCCGTTCGAGAGTCAAAACCCGCACCCTGAAAACCGCAGGGTGCGGCACCCTAGGCCATGTTCACGCTAGGATGCACCGCGCCGCGTGATTTTGCGACGCGGCACGCTGCAGGACGCGTAAGTCGGGGACGGCGCGTACGCATTCAGCAACGCGCAGGGAACAGCGTGGCTCAAAGGCGCAGCCGGGAGGCAGCGCGGTGAGTTGCGGTACCGTTCCGGGAATCGGCTTGAGTTTGCCGCGCTCCAGGGTCGGCGAAGCGGCGAGCAACCCTTGTGTATAGGGATGGCGCGGCGCTTGCAACACCTCTTGTGCGGGGCCTTCTTCGACGATGCGTCCCGCGTACATGACCGCGACACGATCGGCGACCTGCGCTACGACTCCGAGATCGTGAGTGATGAACAGCAGACCGAGCTGCAGTTCGCGGCGCAAGCGGTCCAGCAAATCCAGAATTTGTTTTTGCACGGTGACGTCGAGCGCGGTGGTGGGCTCATCCGCAATCAGTAATCGCGGGCCGCCCGCGAGCGCCATAGCGATCATCGCGCGCTGCCGCAACCCGCCGGAGAGTTGATGCGGAAACTGTTCCGCACGCGATTCCGGCTCGGGCACGGCGGCCCTCCGCAGCGCGTCGAGCACGCGTCTTCGCACTCCGCCGCCGTCCAGTCCGGCGCCGTGTACGCGGACGGCTTCCGCGATCTGCGCGCCGATGCGCATCACCGGATTCAGCGCGGTCATCGGCTCCTGGAACACCATGGCGATCTCGCGCCCACGCACGTTGCGCCAACCGCGTTCCGTCAGGCTCGTAAGACTGGTTTCCGGCGAATCTGTACGACCACGAGATGCATCGCCGGCAACTGACGCGTCGCGGGTGACTTGTACTTCGGCAGATAAATTCGTCTGGCCAGGTAAATTTGGATCGCCAGATAAATTTGCGTCGCCGCTGACCCGCGCGCCCATCGGCAGCAGCCCCATCAACGCCAGCGCCATCATTGTCTTGCCGCTGCCGGACTCGCCAACCAGCCCTAGCGACTCACCAGCCGCAATGCGCAGCGACACCTCATTCACCGGCCGCACCCAGCCAGCCGGCGTCGGCAGCTCCACTTTCAATCCTCGGACCTGAAGCAAGTCGGCCATGTTGTCATTGTAGGGTAGAGCTGATTGATAAGGATTTAGAGCGCGAAATGCCGAGGGGTGCCTGAGCGGAACTACGAGGAGGGCAATTTGGCGTTGGAAAGAACCTGGGGCACGCGTTTCGGCGGTCGGAAATTTCCATGATCGCGCTTCCTGCTCGAAAGGGACAGGCTGAAGAGTCTGTGTGAGAACTGAGAGAAGAAGCCCTCAGCGGCTAAAGCCTTGTTGATTCGGCTTCAGTTACGGCACGGCTGAAGCCGTGCCCTGACGAAGACTGGAGTTCTCACAGAGACTCTGAAGCGTGTCTCAACATTACGGTACCAGCTGCGGCACCTCGCACGCGCGCGCCTTTGGCGCTTACCGTTTGTTCAGCGGCAGCACAAATTTCAGGGCGGTGTGGGTTGGGGAGAAGCCGACGACCTTTACGTCTTTCAGGCCGGACTTGCGGCCGGTGGATAGGACATCGTTCTCGGTGATTTCTTTTTTCCCTTTTGGGTAGACGATCCACAGGGCGATGGTGCCTTTAATTGTCTTGGCGGTTTTGCTGATTGCCGAGGCCAGGGCTTTCGTGGAGTCCACTCTCAAGAAGATGAGGTCGCTGTCGGGAGCGATCTTGCCCGCGTGGATGTTTTTCGTTAGTGAGCGGAGCTCGTTTGTGAATTCCTCGTCAAACTCGCCGATCAGTGAAACATTGGTTCCTGTTTTCACGCCGAGTTTTTCGGCGCGCGTTTTGGGGTGGAGGATCTTGTGGCACCACTTGTCGGCGGCGGCGCCCAGCCCGAAAATTGCTGGGCCGTCCGCGGTTTGCAGGTGTAGCCGACCGTTTTCCGTCTCCGCGGACTTGATTGCGGAGAAGGGAATTTTCAGACGGGGGCTGCCATCCGCGGGACGGAAGAACAGTTCCGCCGTCTCCAGCAGCACCGTACCGGTCATCTTCTTTTTCCCGAAATGGGCTGTGCAGGTAGCTTCGTTGCCCATGCCCTCTCCCTTGTTTCTCGTAAGTGTTCATTCTAAGCGGTTTTAAGTCACGTCGAATGAACACTTATGGAGGTGTACATTCTAAAGGAGTTAGACCGCCCCGAAAATCCGAGAGGAGCCACATGCGGGGACGGCAAATCGAAGACTGCTGGGGAAACAGTTGCGTGGGATAACTGAACGGAGTATTAACTAACCACTACTGTACCAAGAACCGGATTGCTGGTCAAAAGAAAAAGGCCCCGGAAACTTTGCGGGGCCTTTTTTCCACCACTGTTTTCCACCACAGGGTCGTCGTTTGCGCCACAGGTCGCTCACGCCGACAGGTTGCTCGCTGAAGGTCGTTCTTAGAACTCGTAGCGCAGGGCGAACTGCATTACGCGCGGGCTGGTTAGCAGGCCGCTGTAATTGCCGAAGGATCCGGCGGTCAGTGAGGTCGAGACGGATTGCACGTCGAAACGCGTCAGATTAAGCACGTTGTAGACGTCCCAGCGGAACTGGAGCGTGTGCGATTCGCGCCAGGGCATTTTCCAGCGCTTGGCCAACCCGAGATCGAGGCCGGCAAAGCCATCGCCGCGGAGTGGGTTGCGTGTGCCGCTTTCGCCTGGCAAGGTCGGCGCAAAGGCTTGAATTCCGGTCGGGCCGAGTGGATCTGGGAAGAGATTTACGGTGCCGTCGGGATTCTTCGTCGTGCGTGTTGCCGCTGGAGCGATTTGCGTGGCGAGTCCCGAGAACTCCCAGTTCGTCGGGAATTGGAAGCCGTTGAGAACGCTGACCGGAAAGCCGCTGGTCCAACGAGCCACACCGGTAAGCTGCCACCCACCGATGAAGGCATCGGTCAGGCTACTCGACTCTTTGCCGACCCAGCGGCCCTTGCCAAACGGCAACTCCGCCACCCAGTTCGCATTGATCTGGTGAGGCGTATCGAAGTCCGAGGGGGCGCGAAGCTGCTTGGGTCGCCAGGCGTTGAATATCTGCCCCAGGGAACCTAAGCCCAGGACGTCGACGCGTTCGGCGTCGGACTCGAGATCCATGGATTTGGAGTAGGTGTAGTTCAGGCCAAACTGAACTCCCTTAGAAAAATGCTTCTCGAGGTTGACTTGCAGCGCGTTGTACGCCGAGGTCCCAATGGAGCGCCACGCAGTCAGGGAAGCATACTGCGAGTTTACGTAGCAATTGGGAATGGCGCTGCCCGTGGGCTGGCCGCAATTGCCGTTGTAGATTACGCCGGGGTTGTTGGGATCGGGAAAGCCGCTTTGATCGATTCGCTGGATGGCGGTGGTTTCGTTGCCCGAGTAGCAACTGAACAGCGCGTAGTTGATCTGCAGCGGATTGGTGGTGATGGTTTGCGGGCAGCCCCCGGTAGTAATGGGATCCAGGGAATAGGCGCCCCCTGCCTTGAGCGCTTGGGTCATATCGGTCCAATAGGAAGCGGTAGGTCCGACCATGGCCGCGGTCACTTGACTCGGCGCCGGAGCATTCGGGGATCGATAAAGCTTGGCGAGAGCCTGGACTGCGGTGTAGTAGTCGATGTGAGTCTTGGGGTCGACGAGGTCGGTGGGCTGGGCCAAGTCTTCCTGAGCCAGCAAGCGATGCGACAGGCGTCCGACATAGGAAGCCTGGATCGAGAAATTGTGTCCCAAGTCGCGAGAGATCGAGAAGTCGATAGTGTAGGAATAGGGAGTCTTCAGTGAGCTATCCACACCAAAGGTGCTGCTGTAGGAGCCATTCTCGCTGCCGCTGGGGAAGGTCTGCGGAAACGAGCCCGGAGGCGCTGGCGCAAACATCACATTGCCCTGGGTGTCGGTGGTGGGAATGGTGTCCAAGCTGGTGATGCGGGGCGCGGTTGCCAGCGTCGTTAGACCGTTCTGGCTGGTGAGCAAGGTGGAGAGACCAAAAGCGCCGCGGCGATTGAAGGTTGCAAGCAATCCCTGACCGATGCGGTCGTAAACGATACCGAATCCGGCTCGCACGCTGGTTTTTCCGGGGCCGCCGAAGAGGCTCCCAAGCAACCCGTCGCTGTGGCCTGGGGACCACGCGATACCGAGGCGCGGACCGAAGTTGTGATAGTCGGTGCCGTAGAAGCCAGGTTTGTTATTGGCAGGGCCGGAAAGTTGGAAGCTGACCAGCGGGTCGGCCCACGATCCGATGCCTTGCACCATGTTATCGCCGCGGGTAGTGAACCAGTTTCCGAGGTTAAAGGTAGGTGTGGACTGGAAACCGTTGGTTTCCCAAGGCGCGGGGAAAATAGAATAGCGGAGGCCATAAATGACGGTGAGGTTGGGTTTCAGCTTGAACGAATCCTGCACATAAAATTCGTAGGAATCGGTAGCGAACCGGCGAGTCAGCGGGGCGCCCTGTGAGAGGACGCTGCCGTCGAGTTTGTAGTTGTACTGGGCATCGACCTGGGTGATGGCGCCGAGCAAGGTGAGCAGTGGGAAATCGTAACCACCGCTGCCAAAGGCAGAGGCGACCGCGGGGAGGCCATTTACCGCAGGATCCATGTCGGTGCCGGTGTTGGCAACTCCAGCGGCCGGAAGCCAGCCGGGGTTTGCGCTGCCGTCGCTGAACGAACTCAACTGGCTGGACTGCGGGTTGCGCATGAAGGCGATGTTGGTGCCGAACTGCAAGGTGTGCTTGCCTTTGAGCCAGGAGATGTCGTCGGTGATGTTGTGCACGGGAACCTGGAAGGTTCTGGTGCGCACTACGGCGAGGCTGGAGTTATTCGTGGTGCTGTTGTCGTTCAATCCGCGGAACAGAATCTGCGGGTCATCGGAGTTGCCGAATTGACCGAAACTCTGGCGCGTGTAACCCCAGCGGAAATTGTTGACGATAGTGGCGCTTAACACGCCGGTGTAACCGACCGTAACGCCCTTGCTGTAGTCCGCCTGGGTTTGCTCGGACTGCTGGCCGGGCAGGTAGGGAACGCCGCCCTGGGTGTCGTTGCGCATCGCGCCGCGCGCGAACAAGGTGTGATTGCCATTGCTGGTGATTTTGTAATCGAGACGCGCGATGTACCAGTTGTTGCTGGTGGAAATGGGGCCACGGAAGCGGTACCCGACTTCGTTGAGCCCGTCGCCTTGAGTAACATCGTTGGGCATTGGGAAAGACTTGAGGTAGTTGACGACGACGGGATTAGCGCCCAGGTGTTGCGGGTCGAGAGCTTGCAGTTGCGTTGGCGACAGTGCCTGGTTTCCAGGAGCGACGGTGTAGGAAGCGCCGCTCAGTCCGATGACGGTGCCTCCCGGGCAAGCGGTTGGATCGTCGCATTGATATTGCATGACGCCGTCACGCATGGCGGCGCTGGGAACGATGCGCACCACGCTGTTTTGTTCCGCCTGGCGATAGCCCTCGTAGTTGGCAAAGAAGAAGAGGCGGTTTTTCCAGATCGGACCGCCGACCGACGCCCCGAAGATGTTACGGATGAGTTTGGGCGCCTCGTTGGGCTCGCCGGTCTGCAATTCCGACTGCTTAACGAAGTAATCGTTGGCGCTGGTGATGGTGTTGCGGTGGTATTCGTAGAGCGAGCCGTGGAAATCATTGCTGCCGCTCTTGGTGACGAGTGAAACCTGAGCGCCGGAGGATCGGCCGCTATCGGCATTGTAGTTGGTGGTGGTGACGCGAAATTCTTGCACGGAGTCGAGAGAAACCGGGAGCACGGAGGTGAAAGCGTAGCCGCGGGTCTCGTCGTTGACGTCGACGCCGTCGAGAGTGATGTTGCTCTGGTCACTGCGCGCTCCGTTGACCGCGCCACTGCGGCTGTCGAGGTCCTTGTTGATGTCGCTGCGATTGCCGGTGTAGGCGACGCCAGCCTGGAGCGAGAGGAGATCAGGGACGTTTCTGGATTCGATAGGCAGTTGCTTGATTTGGGTTTCGTTGAAGGCGGTGCCCAGCGAGGCGTCCGAAGTATTGAGGGTAACCGCTTGGGCTGATACTTCGACCGTCTCGGCCGTGGAACCGATGTCCAGGGTGACGTCCGCGGTGCCAGGCGAATCGACCAGGAGCTGGAGATTCTTCTGCTCGTACTTGCGGAAGCCGGGCGCTTCCACGGTCAGCAGGAAGGTGCCTGGCGGCAGGGAGAGAAATTCGTATGCGCCGGAGTTGTTGGTTTTGGTCTGGCGCTCTAATGCCTGAGCCGGATTTGTCAGAATTACGTTAGCGCCGACGACCGTGGCGCCGGTTTTGTCCAGAACCGTGCCGCGAAGTGACGTGGTGCCCGATTGCGCGTGCGCAATGGCCGGCAACAGGCAAGCTACCGCGAGAGTGAGCGCGGCAAAAAACCGTGAAACGGTCTCCCAAGAAACTTTAACCACAGCGTTCCTCCAATGAAGAGAAAGAGTCCACCGACGAGATGAACGGCGTATTGGCAAGTCGGATGCCGAAGTGTTTTTGTTGACAGGAAAGACGTTGCTGCTTCTAAAGCGGGCTAAATTCTCCGGGTTCTCAGATTTAGATATAGGTATAAAGATTCGAGTGCAGAAGTCGAAGATTAGAAGTTAGAAATCGGAAGTCAGAGTGAGGATTGAAAAAAAGCTTTGATCGACGGTTCCGGCTTATTTTACAAACTGCGACCGGTGGAAGAGAACGTCTGACGGGGAATCGATGGAACATCGGACGATTGATCGAAAATCGGACATATTGATGGAAAATCGAACAACGATGCGAAGGTTTGTGGCTATGGCCGCCACTCTGCCGTGCGAAGATATCGCGCGTGCGGGGCGGGGTAGGTGGATGAGCGGGCGAGGACACCTTGGCTAAGGCGAGTCTCCTGGAAGCGCGGGAACTGCGGAAAAGTTATGGGCGCACCGCGCAGTTTCTGTCGGGCGACAGGCGAGGACCGCGTTTCACGGCGGTGGATGGCGTCAGCTTCTCGGTTGTGGCCGGCGAGACGTTCGCGATTGTCGGGGAGAGCGGTTGCGGCAAGACCACACTCGCGCGGATGCTGCTGCGGCTGATCGAGCCGGACTCCGGCGAAGTCGCTTTTGACGGCCAGGACTTGTTGAGGTTGAGCGGCGAATCCTTGCGGGTAAAGCGGCGTCAGATGCAGATGATCTTTCAGGATCCGTTTGCGTCGCTGAACCCCCGGATGCGGGTGGGGGCTATTGTCGCGGAACCCCTGGCGATTCACGAGCCTGGACTTTCTGGTGCGCAACGGCGCGATCGCGCAATCGCGATGCTGCTGCGCGTCGGGCTGACCGAAGACGCGATGAAAAAGTATCCGCATGAGTTTTCCGGTGGGCAGCGGCAACGGATCGGGATTGCTCGGGCGCTGATTCTGCGGCCGAAGCTGGTGGTCGCCGACGAGCCGGTGTCGGCGCTGGATGTCTCGGTGGGGGCGCAGGTTTTGTTGTTGTTGCAGGACTTGCAGCGGGAGTTTGGGCTTACTTACATTTTTATATCGCATAGCTTGCCGGTGGTGGCGCAGGTGGCTACTCGGGTGGCGGTAATGCGAAGTGGGCGGTTTGTGGAGGTGGGTGGGGTCGAACAGGTGCTTCATGCGCCCGTGGATGGTTATACGAAAGAGTTGTTGGCGGCGGTGCCGGAGTTGCCTACGGCTTGAGTTGAACGGGAGTAGCGAGCTGACGCGAGGGGGTTCGGCGGTGGTGTCGATTTGGGCTTGATTGAAGTTGAATCTAAACCCGACACCCCTTAAACCCCAAGGGTGCGGCACCCCTTCGGAAGGCTTCGGTAATGCGGATGGACGCGCTTTGAACAAGATGCTGTAGCCGCGGCGGTGCGAGCCCCGCCCCTACAGGGAAACGGGGCCAGTCCATGGGAAACAGGATCGCTTCGGGGAATAGGGACGCTTTGCCACGGATGGAAGAGGAAGAGATGCGGGCGGCGCGGTGAAATATTCTCTGGCTATTCGGCGTATGGCAGGGTAGAAGCGAAAGTCGAGAAGCCCCCGCGTGGGTATTCTGTGGTGGAGGATGCCGCTATGGCTACTACTTCTGTGTCTGCGCCTGAGGCGCAGCCTCGTATCAATCCCTTTGGGCGCATCATCGGCGTTTTCACTTCTCCCAAGCAGACGTTTGCGAGCATTGCGGAGCGGCCCAGCTGGGTTGCTCCGATGTTGCTGATGATGGTGTTGGCTACGGCTGTGGGTGCGATGCTGAACACCAAGATGAATTGGGGGGATTACATCCGACATAAGGCGGAGGAGAATGCGCGGTTTGCGCAGATGTCGGAGGAACAGAAAGATCAGGCAGTGGCTGGACAGGTGAAGTTCTGGACTAATTTTTCGTATGGAGTTGGGGTTGTGGCGGTGCCCCTGTCTACGCTGATTTTTGCGCTGATCTATTTTGGGGCGTTCAATCTTTTTCGCGGGGCTGGGGTGCGCTACGGTCAGGCTTTTGCGATTACCACGCATGCGTTTTTGCCTACTGCGATTTCCAGTATTTTGGCTTTGATTATTTTGCCGTTGAAGAGTTATGGGGATGTTGATCCAGAGAGTGTGGTGGCGACTAGCCTGAAGGCTTATTTGCCGGAGAGCGCGCCTAAGCCGCTGCTGGCGTTGGGGTCGTCGCTGGAGTTGTTTTTTATCTGGTGTCTGGTGCTGGTGGCGATTGGATTCTCTGCGGCGAATCCGAAGAAGGTCAAATTGGGGGCTAGTTTTGGAATTGTGTTTGGATTGTGGGCGGTTTGGGTGCTGGCGAAGGTGGCCTGGGCGGCGATATAGAGTGGGTGTGCTGCTACACTTAAGGGCGAGATGATGAGTGCGCTCGCGTGCTCGCTGGGACGCGCTGAAGCGCGCCCCTACATAAGGGATGCTTGAATTTTTCGTTTGAGGTTTTTGATACTGACCCTACGGGTGCACGGCGCGGTCGGGTGACGACGCCGCAGGGGGCGTTCGAAACTCCCGCGTTTATGCCGGTGGGGACTGCGGCTACCGTTAAGGGACTTACGCAGGGTGCGCTGGAAGAACTTGGCGCGGGCATCATCCTCGCTAACACCTACCATTTATATTTGCGGCCGGGGCACGAGCTGATTCGAAAACTTGGCGGGCTCCATCGGTTCATGTCGTGGCCGCGGGCTATTCTTACGGATTCCGGGGGTTTTCAGGTTTTCAGTCTTGCTGACCTGCGCAAAATCACGGATGAAGGCGTGCGATTTCGTTCGCACCTCGATGGTTCGGAGCATTTGCTGACGCCGGAGAAGGCGGTGGAGATTCAGCTAGCGCTGGGCTCGGACATCGCGATGGTTCTCGATGAATGCATTGAAACGCCGGCGCCGCGGGATATTGCCGAGTCGGCGGTGAGGCGGACGACTTTATGGGCGCGACGGGCGCGGGATTATTTCTTGAAGAGTGTGGGAGGCAATGGCGATGCGGGCGCCGGGCAGTGGCAATTTGGAATTGTGCAAGGGGCGACGTTCGCGGATTTGCGGCGGGAAAGCGCGCGGCAACTTCTGGAGATGGATTTTCCGGGCTACGCCGTCGGCGGGCTGGCCGTTGGCGAGCCGCACGGGCTGACTTGCGAAATGACCGCGGAGGTGACGGCGCTGCTTCCGAAAGATCGTCCGCGATATCTAATGGGCGTTGGACGTCCCGAGCAGCTCGCCGATTACGTTTCACTCGGCATCGACATGATGGACTGCGTGCTGCCGACGCGGGCGGCGCGGCACGCTTGCGTCTACACCAGCGAAGGCCGCGTGCTGATCAAAAATGCGCGCTACGCACAGGATCAGGGGCCACTCGATCCGGCCTGTTCCTGTTCGGTTTGTAAGCGGTACACAAGAGCGTATCTTCGGCACTTGTTTGCCGCGGGGGAGATCACCGCGGCGATCCTGGCGACCCACCACAACGTCCACTTTTACCTTGACATCATGCGGCAAATCCGCGAGGCTATCGGGTTTGGGAACCTAGCGAAATTCTCATCTGCGATGCACGCGCGTTATGCTGCGGGTCCGGCCTGAGGGCAATCGGTTTCCGGAGCTTGCAGGGCGCGCGGGTCGTCCGCGGGACACCACCAGAAGAGAATCGTACGGGTTGTAGAGAGCGGGGATATCCCTGCGGCTGGCTGCTGCTATCTTCGCAATTTTTTGGCGAAAGCCAAGAGTCGGCAAGCTAAGAGCCGGCAGGATGCCGGCGCTACCAGTTTTCGTGGCGGGTTGGGTCACGAATTTGGAAAGGGTTGGGATCAGCTACGACTATGTTTGCGGCGATGATATTGCAAACCGGAGGCTTAGGGAGCGCGCTCGGAAGCCCTCTGGTGATGATGGTGATCGTGATGGGCATCTTTTACGTGATGCTCATTCTGCCGCAGCAGCGGCAGCGCAAAAAGCTGCAAGAGATGCTGGGGGCCTTGAAGGCCGGCGACAAAGTGATGACGAGTGGCGGCATCTACGGGATTATAAACGGGTTTGACGGCGACACGGTGATCCTGAAGATTGCCGACAGCGGTTCCTCACCGGTAAAAATTCGCATCGCGCGGTCGGCGATCTCGCAAGTGGAGACAACGGAAGATGCGAAATAAGTTCGCGGGCCGCGCTTGGTCGCAGGCACTCTGCTTACACTCCAGCGGGTTCGGAGTCCATACCTTCTGACATGAATCCCAATCTGAAGTGGAAAGTGCTGTTTATCTTGCTGGTCGTTTTCGTTTGTATCTACACGTTGGTGTGTCTTCCAACGTTTCCGACCTCTGTGGCGCAGCTGAAGGATAATTTCAGCCACCAAATCAAGCTTGGTCTGGACCTGCAGGGCGGCACGCACCTGATTTTGCAGGTGCAAGTGCAGGAGGCCATCGCACAAGAGACGGATCAGACGGTGGACCGGCTCACCAGCCAGATGCGCGCGAAAAATATTCACTACGATGAAGTGCGGCGGGTAGACGACACCCACATTCTGGTCCGCAATGTGGCTCCCGACCAGTTGTCTGATTTCCGCGACATGGTGGATACCCAGCTGAAAAATGTATGGGACATGTCGCCGGCTCCTGGCGACTCGTCGGGTTACTTGCTGACGCTGCGGCCGAGCGCCCGGGCTGCTATTCAAGAGCAGACCATGACGCAGTCGATCGAGACGATTGAGCGGCGCATAAACGCGCTGGGCTTGACCGAGCCGACCATTCAGCCGCGGGGACGCAACGAGAACGAAATTCTGGTCCAGCTTCCCGGCGAAGGCGATCCTTCACGCGCAAAAGCGGTCATTCAGGCCGGCGGACAGCTCGAACTGAAATTGGTGGAGGATCCGACGACGTACCCTTCACAGGTTGCGGCGCTGGCGGCACATGGCGGGGTCCTGCCTCAAGGCACTGAGCTGGTGCCTGGTCGCAATGAAAGCCGGACAACAACCGCGGGCGACACGGGTGAGGTTTGGTACGTGTTGAGCCGGGCGCCGGTGGTGACCGGCCGCGATCTGCGCAACGCCACGGAAAATCGCAGCACGCAAAATCCGGGGCAGTGGCAGATTAATTTTGCGCTTTCGGCGGAAGCGGCGCGGCGTTTCGGCCCGTTCACCGAGCAAAACGTCAATCGGCAGATGGCGATCGTGCTGCAGCATCGCGTGTACTCGGCGCCGGTGATCCACAGCCGCATCGATGATTCCGGCGTGATCGAAGGCAACTTCAGCCAGGACTCGGCGCATGATTTGGCGCTGGTGCTGCGAGCGGGAGCGCTTCCGGCATCGATCAAGTACCTCGAAGAGCGCACCGTGGGGCCGTCGTTGGGCGCAGACTCCATACGTCACGGCGTGCAAGCTTCGATCTTGAGCCTTCTTGTCGTCATGATTTTTATGGTTTGGTACTACAGGCTTTCCGGCGCGAACGCGGTCGTAGCCTTGATTTTGAACCTGCTCATTCTTTTGGCGGCGCTTGCCGCGTTCGGCGCGGTGCTCACCCTGCCGGGCATCGCCGGCGTAATTCTGACGATCGGCATGGGCGTCGATTCGAACGTGCTGGTCTTTGAGCGCATTCGTGAAGAATTGCGCAACGGGAAGTCGGCAGCCTCCGCGGTGCAGGCCGGGTTTGACAAGGCCTTCCTTACCATCATCGACACGCACGTAACCACGGTGGTGTCGGCATTCTTCCTGTTCTTATTTGGGACGGGGCCGATTCGCGGCTTCGCCATCACCCTCACCATCGGTCTGATTGCGAACGTCTTTACGGCGATTTACGTCTCGAAAACGATTTTCCAGTACCACCTTTCCAAGATGGACCGTCAGGCGGAGCTTAGTATTTAGCGGTTGTGGTTGGATTGGGTTAGGTCGGGGGGACCCGTCTAACGACCGGCCACTACAGGGGCCTCTTTAAACCGGGATGGCTGGCCGGGCTAAAGCCCGGCGGCTACCTGGGTTGAAGGTGAATCGGGGCGGCCAAGAGGGGTTTGACGGCAGTACTTTTGGATTTTGGGCCATCTCATTGGTACGAGAACGCCAGGCTTCGGGGATGGCGAAGAGATTCGGGAACAACGCAAGGCTCCGGGAACAAACAGATAGGGGTTGGAGTCTAAAGAAGGGAAGCGTCTCGGCATGATTGAGTTCTTCAAAGAGCCCAATATCGACTGGATGGGCAAAGCCAAGTATTTCTACGGGCTAAGCGGCATTCTCCTACTTGCAGGCTTAATTTCCTGGGTGCATCAGGGCGGCTTGCGCTACGGCATTGATTTCAAGGGTGGCACCAACGTGGACGTGCGCTTCGCGCAGCCGCCCAACATCGACCAGGTACGGGACGCGTTGAAGACGCAAGGCCTCGGCAATAGCGAGATTCAGGCCATCAGCAACGGCGGCCTCGCGGCGTCGAACTCGAACGAAGTGCTCATTTTCGTCGAGCAGAAGGGCCAAGGCGACCAGGCTCTGGATACAAGTAAGGCGCAAGTTTTGACCGCGCTGAATGCTACGTACGGAGTCAAGGGTTCCAGCAAGCCGGACTTCAACGCCGCGACGCCTTCTTCCCTGGTAGATGTCCTCACCTCGAGTGACCCGCTTGCTTTGTCGGTCAATGCCGGCGACCGCTACCAACAGCTTGCCAAGAAAATACTCGCGTACCGCGACACGACCAAAGACGGCGTGCTCACGAACTTCGACGACTTATCCGCAGTGGACGGCGCGACTCCCGCGGTGATTTCCGCACTCAAGAGCAATTGCGCTCTCGGCAACTTCGCCATTCGCAACGTCGAGATTGTCGGCCCCAAGGTGGGCGCCGAGCTGCGCCGGCAGGCTATTCTGGTTACCCTCTATGCTTTAGCGGGCATGTTGGTATATATTGCCTTCCGATTCGAGTGGGTTTACGGGGCTGCGGCTGTCCTGGCCGTATTTCACGACGTTTTGATCACCCTGGGATTTTTCTCTCTGCTGCATTTCGAGATTTCGCTGACGGTCATCGCGGCGCTTTTGACATTAGTCGGATATTCGATGAACGACACCATCGTCATCTTCGATCGCATCCGCGAAAACAATCGCTTGCTGCGTCGCGAATCGTTTGCTGCCGTCGTGAACAAGTCCATCAATCAAACATTGTCACGAACGATCTTGACGAGTGGTCTGACTTTCCTTACCGTGCTCGTCCTGTTCCTGATGGGCGGCCAGGTGCTTCGTGCTTTCTCCTTTGCCCTGGTGGTAGGGATTGTGGTAGGAACGTACTCCAGTTTTGGCATTGCTGCACCGCTGGTGGTCGCCTGGAATAATTGGCGCGGCCATGGCGCGGTCGCAGGTACCGGACCCGCAGCCGGAAACAAACCCCGCGGAAGTGAAGGCGTCACGGGACGTCTTGCTCCTGCTGGGAGGAGGTAGGTAACTATGTTTGAAGATATGGTGGTTTCCAGTGCCAATCCCAGCAAGACCAACAAGCCCTGGACAGTGGTGCTGTCCATGGTGGCCCAGGTGGTCTTTCTCGGGATCTTGATCTTGATTCCGCTGATCTACACCGAAGCGCTGCCAAAGACCATGATGGCAACGCTGCTGGTCGCTCCTCCCCCGCCGCCACCGCCACCTCCGCCTCCGGTTGCCGCGCAGGTCGTCCACATTAAGCCACAAGTGCACTTGATGGACGCGGGCAAACTAGTGGCGCCAAAAGTCATTCCGAAAGACGTGAAGATCATTAAAGAAGATGCGCCGGATATGAATGCCGGTATGGCCGGCGGAGTTCCGGGCGGTGTTGCCGGCGGCTCCATGGGCGGCGTGATCGGTGGCGTGATCGGTGGCATGGGCGGAGCACCACCACCGCCGAAGCCGACGGCCTCGCGCATCCGTCAGGGTGGAAGCGTTCAGGCTGCGTTGCTGATCAATCGTGTACAGCCGGTATATCCGCCGCTCGCGCGCCAGACGCGGATCTCCGGCACCGTGCGCTTGCACGCCATCATTTCCAAGAGCGGCTCGGTCGAATCGCTCGAAGTTCTCTCCGGACATCCGCTGCTGGTTCGCGCGGCGATGGATGCCGTACAACAGTGGAAGTACAAGCCAACACTGTTGAACGGCGAACCGGTAGAAGTCGATACCACGATCGACGTGATTTTCTCTCTGAACCAGTAGTACGGCTCGCTGCGCCAGTCGTGGGGCCGGCGCAACGTTCCGCGTAGAAAACTTAGCAAACTCTCTCGTTGGCCCCGGCCCAGCCGGTGTCACCAGAATCTTAAGGAGCAAACGAATGGTAGCCACCTTGTATGTTTATACGGCCCTGTTCCTACAGTCTCAGGCGACGTCCTGGGATCTGCGGAGCATGTGGTCTTCGATGAGCACCCTGCCCAGAGTCGTTGTCGGTATTCTGTTCGTTCTTTCGGTGTATTCCTTCGGTGTGATGATTGATCGCGCGCTGATGTACAGCGCCGCGCGCAAGCAGTCGCGCGTGTTCGTGCAGCAGGTTGCCGGGGCCCTCAAGGACGGCAAGCTGGACGAAGCGATTGCCATTGCCGAGCGCAACAAGAAGAGCCACATCGCGAAAGTGGTGGCGACGGGACTGTCGGAGTTCCAGTCCGCTTCGCAGCAGGTAAGTGACGCCGACGTAATCGAAGCCGCCAAGCGGGGTCTCGAGCGCTCGGTCGCTATCGTGCACGCGGAAATGAAGCGGGGCTTGTCCGCTCTCGCCACGATTGGTTCGACGGCACCGTTCGTCGGACTGTTCGGGACGGTGGTCGGCATCTTGAACGCGTTTAAGGGCATCGAGCAGTCGAAAGCGACCGGTCTGTCGGCGGTTGCCGGCGGTATCGCGGAAGCGTTGGTGACCACGGCGTTCGGTCTTCTGGTCGCGGTTCCGGCGGTGTGGGCCTACAACTACTTCACCAACAAGGTGGAAGCCTTCGACGTCGAGATGGATAACTCGTCGATGGAGCTCATCAACTACTTCATTCTGCGTCGCGGCGCGAAGACTAAGTAAGCAGGAGAAAACCCGTGGCACATCACATTGGAGAAATAGGGCGTTACAAGCCGCAAGCCGGCAGCCAGATGTCGACGCCTAACGTCATCCCGATGGCGGACATCATGCTCGTTCTGCTGATCATCTTCATGGTGGTCACCCCGATGTTGCAGAAGAACATGCCGGTGGACATGGCCAGGACCGACACCGCCCGCGATATGCAGGACGCGGACAAAGATGACGCAATCGTCGTGGCGATTACACGCGATGGCGCCATCTATCTGGGACATACGGCGACCAGTAAAGACGACCTAACCGGCCAGATCAAGGATCGCATTTCCAACCGCCTCGACAAGACCGTCTACGTGAAGAGCGATGCTCGAGCGAAGTACGGCGACGTTGTCGCTGTGGTCGATGAGATTCGATCTGCCGGTGTCGATCAACTTGGGTTGCTCACCGAAAAGAACCAGGGCAAAGCAACGCCGCCTCCACCTCCGAACGGCCAGCAGCCGACGGGAGATTAGTCGCGGAATTGCTTTTGCGGATAGTTAAAGCAGAAGTTGGCATCATTCGTTTGCTGAGTATTTAGAAGTCACGGGCCGCGCCGATTCCCACACGGCGCGGCTTACTGGCCTGCAATGCTCGCTAGGGGCAGGCTCAACAGGAGAAGTCGCCATGGGAATGAGCGTTGGCGAAAATAAAGGCGGTGCGATGGCGGAAATGAACGTCGTTCCGCTGATCGATATTCTGCTGGTTCTACTGATTATTTTCATGGTCATCACGCCGTTGACGCCGAAGGGCATGGACACGCTGGTGCCGCAGCCCAATCCGAATCAGCAGCAGAACCAGGATTTGGAAAATAAGACGGTCGTCGTGCAGGTTTTGACCAATAACAAAGTCAAGATCAACAACGAAGACGCGACCTGGGACGGCCTCGGACCGCGCATCGAGCAGATCTTCAAGGACCGTGCCGAGAAAATCGCTTTCGTCAAAGGCGATAACGATGTACTGTTTGCCGAAGTCGCGCGCGCTATCGACATCATGCGCGGCGCGGGCATCGACAAGGTCGGGTTGATCACGGCGAAAATCGAAGCCGGCCAGTAGGATTTTTTGCGCGATTCGTAGAGTGGTCGCGCAAGCTCAAGGTGATGTGGGAGTCCTCCTCGCGGGGCCAATGTTGCAAGGCGAGGTGGCTCATGGGAATCTCGGTTGGCGGTTCGAAGCGCGGGATCATGTCCGAAATGAACGTGGTTCCGCTGATTGATGTGCTGCTGGCGCTTCTGGTCATTTTCATGATCATTCCGCACCGGCAGACGGGGCTGAAAGCGGAGATACCGCAGCCGGCGCCGCCGGTTTCGCAGCCACAGCCCGAACCCGATATCGTAGTCGTTCAGGTGCTTGACGGGGGCTCTTTAAAAATTAACGAGCAAGCCGTTGCGTGGGAGGCGCTGCGCAGCCGGTTGGAAGAGATATTTCGATCGCGCGCGAACCACACGGCGTTCGTTCGCGGCAATGCCGCCGTAGAGTTTCAGATAGTCGCTAAAGTGATTGACGTCATGCAGTCGGCAGGCATATCTTCTGTCGGGTTGTTGACGCCGCAGTTGGAGCAAGGCCACTAGATTGTTGAGTTGCCCTTCGCAGGGCGGACGTGAATCCTAAGCGCTGACCGTTTCCAGGTCGCGCCACAGCAGGGATGGTTGCATCGATGACTTATGGATCGCTTCGAATCGCTCGCCGGACGGCGGCAGTTGCTGCTCTCTCGGTGCTCGCGCTTGCGGCGTCGGGTTGCAGCAAGCTCAAGGCCCGCGATCTTTTGAACAAAGGTGTGGCTGCGTTTAAGAACGGCCAGTCCGACGCGGCGATCGAGGACTTCAAGCAGGCCAAAGAGGCCGATCCCGACCTGCTGAACGCGCGCCTCTATCTCGCCACGGCGTACGCCAGCCTGTACATTCCGGGCGCTCCATCGGCGGAGAACCTGGCTCGCGGCCAGCAGGCCGTCTCTGAATTCAAGGAAGTCCTGGACAAGGATTCCAATAATCTCTCGGCGATCGATGGAATCGGCTCGATCTTGTTTCAGATGGGCGGACAGCCGTTTGATCCTAAGAAGTTTGATGAATCGAAGTCCTATCACCAGCGCCACATTCAATTGAAGCCTGATGATCCTGAGCCCTACTACTGGATTGGCGTTATCGATTGGACGTTGGCTTTCCGGGCGAACGGCGAAATGCGCATCGCCTACAACAAGGACAATATCAAGAAGCAGGTGAAGGACACGGATCCGCTTCCGCCTGCCGTGCGGACCGAATATGCCAGCAAGTATGGTGCGATCATCGACGAGGGAATTACCGACCTGCAGAAGGCGATTACGCTGCGGCCAGACTACGATGACGCCATGGCGTATCTGAACCTTCTGTACCGGCGCAAGGCCGATATGGTCGAGACGCCAGACGAGCGGGCGAGCCTGTTGAAGCAGGCCGACGATCTGGTGGACAAGGTTAAGGAAATCAAGCAGAAGCGCGCTGACCAGCCGCAATCGGTGTCGTAAGTCGATCGCAGGCACAGCGCTGCTACGCTGTGCCAAACGGCAGTCTCATCAGGGGCGTCCACTGCGACGCCCCTTTTTTTGCCTGGAAGCGCCCATTGCCGCGGCGGTACTCGATCGCGTGCGCCCGAAACTATCGCCCCCCTCGCGCATCTGACGTATACTAGAACATGCCGTCTGCAGGGAACATTCCTCTTAGTTTTAACCGCGACCGCACCGAGCGCCAGCTCGACGCCCGCCTCGAAGAACTCCTGGCAAAACTGCGTAAGAACCGACCCTCGGAAGATCCCTGGCTTGTTCGCCGCGCGTATGAAATCGCAGCGGAGCGCCATCGCACTCAGGTTCGCCGCTCGGGTGAGCCCTACCTCATTCACCTCTTAGAGGTAGCGCATATCCTCGCGGACTTGCGCCTGGATGCCACTACGTTGACCGCAGCGCTGCTCCACGACGTCATTGAGGACACCGAGTTTCCCGTCTCCCGGATCGAAGAACGCTTCGGCGCGGAGGTCGCGCACCTGGTCGAAGGCGTCACCAAGATCAGTCGTTTGAACATGATGGCGCCGGAAGCCCGCCAGGCCGAGAACGTTCGCAAGATGGTTCTGGCCATGGTGCACGACGTCCGCGTGGTGCTGGTGAAACTCGCCGACCGCCTGCATAACATGCGTACGCTGGAATATCTCGACTCCGCAAAGCAGCAGCGAATCTCTCGCGAGACCTTGGACATTTACGCCCCCATCGCCCACCGCCTCGGCATGGGCCTCATCCGCAATGAGTTGGAAGATCTCTCGTTTCGCTACCTGGAGCCCGAGTCGTTCCTGTCGTTGCAGAAAGAAGTCACCGACAAGGCTCCGGCCCATCTGCGATTCCTGGAAGAAGTGCAGGCGACGATTCGCACCAAGCTAGTGGAGAACGGGATTCCCGCGGAACTCGCAGCGCGGGTGAAGGGTTTGTACTCCTTGCATCGCAAGATCCTTCGCCAGGAGCGCAGCCTCGAGCAGGTCTACGATTTGCTCGCGGTCCGCGTCATTACCGATAACGAGCGCAACTGCTACGCGGCGCTTGGCGTGATGCACCATATCTGGCGGCCGGTCCCCGGGCGATTCAAAGATTACATCGCCATGCCACGCCCGAACTTGTACCGGTCTCTGCACACCACGGTTATCCACAATGGCCAGCCGTTTGAAGTGCAGATACGGACACAGGAAATGCACCATACGGCGGAGGAAGGAGTCGCCGCTCACTGGAAATATAAGGATGACAAGCCGGTCACAGAAGACGATCAGCGCATCACCTGGATGCGGCAGTTGATCGAATGGTCGCAGGAGTTGGAGGAGCCAGGCGAGTTTCTCTCGACGCTGAAGGTGGACCTCGCTCCCGTCGAAGTGTATGCATTTACTCCAAAGGGCCGCGTGCTGGAATTGCCGCGGGGCGCGACGCCGGTCGATTTCGCCTATACCGTGCATACCGAGGTCGGGCACCAGTGCGTGGGGGCGAAAGTGAACGGTCAGATGGTGGCGCTGCGCCACGAAATCGTCAGCGGCGACGTCGTCGAGATTTTGACGCAAAAGGGCCACAAACCCAGCCGCGACTGGCTGAGCTTCGTGAAGTCCTCGCACGCCAGGACCAAGATCAAGCATTGGATCAACGTACAGGAGCGCGAAGAGGCCACGGAAATGGGCACGCGCCTCCTCGAAAAGGAAGCGCGCCAGTTCGGCCGCAGCCTGAAGAAAATTCCTGAAGCGGACCTGCTCAAGCTAGCCTCCGACTACGGGCTTTCCAAGCTGGAAGATCTCTACGCTGCCGTTGGCTTTGGCAAATATTCAGCGCGGCAGGTGCTGACTCGCGTTCTCGGCGAACCTGAGAAAGGTACGCAGACCGAAGCGGAAGAATCCAAGCCCACGCTGGTCAAGACCGTCAAGCGCATGCTGGGATTCGGCGAAGCGCCGTTGATCGTAAAGGGCCAGGATGACCTGCTCGTCTATCGCGCCAAGTGCTGTAATCCAATTCCTGGCGACGACATCATCGGTTACATCACGCGCGGGCGGGGCGTCGCGGTGCATACGCGCACGTGTCCCAACGTGCAGAATCTGCTTTATCAAACAGAACGCCGCATCGCCGTCGAGTGGGGTACGCCTGGTGAAGCCAAATTCCTCGTCCATCTGGTCGTTCGCGCGAAGGACCGTGCAGGACTGCTGGCCGACATTACCGCGGTCTTCAGCAATGCGGGCTGCAACATCCACAACCTCGAAAGCCGTCCGGACCGCTTGAACGCACAAATTGACGTCAACCTGGAAATCATCGATCGCCGACAACTCGAATCCATCCTGGCCAGCATTCGCAAAATCACTGGCGTCTACGGGGTCGACCGCGTTTATCAGACTTGAAGAAGTGACTAGTGGGCAGTGAGTAGTGGGTGGAAAAGGCGTTCGCCTTCGCGCCACTAGCTCTGGTTTTTGCTCAAAAACCCCGAAACTATTCACCGCTCTCCGAACCGCTACGCGCTGCCCACCACTCGCTACGGACTGCCTCAACCACCTGTCCTTTCGCCGGGTATCGCCCACAGCACACTGCGCTTTCCTGCTCGTTGCCCGCTCTACAATAAAGACATGAAGTCCACCCGTGTGATTCTTGGCATTTCTCTCTTCTTGGCCGGCGGTTGCCACCAGCACCCGCTTATGGATTACCGGCCGCTCGATCAAGCGGGCATGGGCTCGGGCACCATCGAGCAGCTCAAGCCGCTCAATATTTCCGACGCCGAAGTGCAGCAACTGGTTAATCTCAAGCACTCCAGTGTCAGTGACGACACCTGCGTCGCGCTAATTTCCACGGCCCACTCGCACCATCACCTCTTCACGAGTTCCGAATCCGTCGCCAGCCTCCTTGGTGCGCGCTATACCGAGTCTGACATCGTGGGTTTTGCCCGCGCCGACAAGCTCGACGCCGTCAGCGGCGACGCCGTCATGCTTCGACTGATTGGCCTTTCCAATTCCACCATCCAAGTCGTCCTTCAGCGCGATCTGCAGGGTCTTCCAACATTAAGTTCCGCCGCAATCGGCCGCCTCAAAAACACCGGCCTCTCGGAAAAGCAGATCCTCGAGCGCATCAACGAAGGCATGACCGAAGAACAGGCCGAAAAGGAAGCGGCATCGCGCGAGGCCATTCGCAATCATTCGCATACTGATTTTGTGCGCGTCCGCGGCCGCAAACCGCGCTAGCTCCGGTCGTTCCAATTTTCTGCGCTGATGTCTCTCGGCCAGACATCATCAACTGCGCAAACGCTTTTTGCCTCAGCCCGGTGCACTAGCTACAATCAGAGACGCCTTGACGCCAATCAGCCGCTCGCGCGTTTCGCTGTTCCTCGCTGCCCTCGCCGCGGCCTTTTGCGCTGCTGCCTGCACGGCTGCCTTCGGCCCCGGATATACCATCGAGAAGCAGGAAATTGAGGTCCGCTTCACCGCAGATCCACAACCCAACATCCACATCGATTCCGTCTTTCGCCTGCGCAACGATGGCAATCAGCCTCTCTCCTCACTCGAGCTTCGCTTGCCCGGCCGTCGAAGATTCAACTTTACCGATCCTCACGCCGACTGGAACGGTCATTCCCTGTCGTTCGAGCCATCTCCTGATAATCCTCGCAACGTGTTGCTCACGTTTCCCGAGCCTTGGATCGTCTCCGCCACGGGTACCTTGCATCTTTCGGTCCAATTTCATCCGGCGCCGCCTGGGCAGCACACTTTTAGCTTTGCGCCCGACGCGTTCTTCCTTCCCGCCGAAGGTTGGAGCGCGCAACTACTTCCTGCTCGCGGTGCGTTCGCTACCGGTGGCGTTCCGCCACGGACTTGGCTTCTCACGCTCCATGTCCCTGAAGGATTTCTCGTTCACGCGGGCGGGCGTAAGCCCAAGATTTCGCGCAGCCGTGGCGAGCAAACCTTGCGCATGGTCCAACAAGCTAAAGACGGCTACCCGTTCATCGTCGCGGGCCGCTACACGGCGGCACACTTCGACGCCGCACCTGAAGCTCTGAATCTGTGGAGCCGCACTCCTCAGGATGCGAGCGCGCTACGCCAACCTGCCGCCGGGCTCGTTACCGCGATTCATGCCTATGATTCGATGTTTGGTTCCCGCAACCGCGAGGTTGGTCAATTGTGGCTGGTGGAATGCCCCATAGTCGACGGCTGCTTCAGTGGTACCGCATCAATCTACGCGCCGTTGATTTCCGAAGCGGGCGCCAAGACCTCCGCGGAAATGGCCTCGCTCGATACGGTGATGGTCGATCTAAGCTCCGGGGCGCCGGAGATCGTGACCGCTACGGGCCCATCGCTGGCTTCGACCTGGCTTGGGTACGGCCAGAATCCCGGCTTCTTCGAACAAGACCCACCACTTTCCGCGCTGCCCGCCTATGCTGCGTCCACGGGCCGCGAGGCAATAGAGGGCCCGCAAGTGCGCACGAGCACGATTCGCCGCGCCCTCACGCTCGTGCCGCTCCACGCCGAACCGCGCAAATCCGAAGATCCAGGCGTCGTTCGTGCGAAGAGTTTCCTGTTCTTTTTTGCGTTGCAGGATCGCTACGGCCAAGAGATCTTCAACAAAGCCCTCAGCCACATGCTCTACGCGCGCAGCGGCGGGGGTTTCGATCTCGACGATCTGATCGCCGCATTCGAGCAGGAAACGCATCAGAACGTCGCCGAATTCGTGCGCCACTGGATGAAACGTCCCGGCGTTCCCGAAGATTTCCGCGCCCGCTACGAAACCACCGCCGGCGCGACTACTTCAAGTCCAAAGGAGACCTCACCATGAAAGAAATCGTCACCACCGACCGCGGACCCAAACCCATCGGCCCGTACTCCCAGGCCGTGAAGACCAACGGCTTTCTCTATCTGTCCGGACAGGTCGCGCTGGATCCTAAGACCAACGAGATGTCCGCCGGTGACATCCGCCAGCAAACCGAACGCGTGCTCGAAAACATAAAAGGAATATTGGAAGCCGCAGGCTCAAATCTCCATCACGTGGTGAAGACCACGGTCTTTCTCAAAGACATGAATGAATTTCCCGCCATGAACGAGGTCTACGCACGCTACTTTACAGCAGCTCCTCCCGCCCGCTCCACAGTCCAGGCTGTGCGCCTGCCCAAGGACGCCCTGGTCGAAATCGAAGTAATCGCCGCCGCGTAATCCCCAAGTACGTTCCTGAAGCCGTGGTCTTCGACCGCAGGTTCAGACGAGGATGTCGCTGATATCTCTACGACGTTTGGTAGACGCTGGATCCGAGAGGTGGCCACGCACTGTACTGTTGGCGGGTGGCATCTAAACCCGCCCTCAGGAAGAGGGCGGCTACAGTTACAACGTGGACTGCAACAGAGAGGACCGACAATCAGCTAAAACAACAAAAAGTGCTTACGCTAAACTAAAGATCGTCGCCTATGGCGCGTCTGGACTCTCCAGCGCATAATACAGCACAATTCCTGTGACCGCTGCGCTAGCGATAATCACGTACATCAAAAATTTATTTTTACCCGCTTTTTTCGGCTGTTTCTGAGCCGCGGGTCCAGCGCCCGGCGAACTGCCATCGTCCGACACGGAATCAGGATCGAGGACCACGCGATACGCCGTGCCCTCGGCGACCATCTTTGTGTCGTCGTCTACCGAGATCGCCAGAGTCCCGCGCGAGCAGCTAACCCTCAGCTCTTTCGGGCTAACGATCGATACGCTGCCCACCGTAGGCCCGTCGCCGCTTGGACGAATCGCCGCAGTGGAGGCATGCAACGTAAACGCCTTCGCGTTGGCGGTGGAAAACAGCGCCGTCCCGTTCTTCAACGTCGCTGCTGCGGTCCCTTCCTTAGACTCCCACGTGACCCGGCTCGCTCCCGTAAGCAGCAAGCGCGCTGCTCCCGATCGCACCTGGAGACTTCCCAGCTCCTCCGTATCCAGACTGTCACCGGAAAAAACCGTCGTGCCCACCGACGCCGCCGCGCGTCCTACATGCGCGCGCTCCGCTGAGACTACCGTCCCGAATCCAGGCGTCGATGCGGTAGAGATAGAAGCGGCAGTCAATACGAAGGACAAGGCTACGGCGGCGATTATCCGTGAAAGGTCGCGCAAGCGCGCCATTGACTCTCCCAAGAGGGCTGAAGCCAAGAATACTTACCCCTGCATTCCGCGTCAACGTGTAAAAGCGCTTGTGCCGAAACAATCTTTCGCGGTCCTAGGACGCTGCCGGTTTTGCCCCTCGCACTAGCCGCGGGAGCTTCTCGCTGCTACAATGCGTCCAGAAATCAACCTATGGCGGACTGGAAACAAATTACAGCGCGCATTCGCCGCGCACGCACTGGCAAGGATCCCGCGGCGCAACTCTCCAATCTCTACGAGAAGACGCAGGATGCAATGGTTGCCTTTGAACTGGCGCGCCATTTCGAGACCGCCAGGCAAAATGCCGAAGCCGCAAAATGGTACACCACCGCCGCGGCCCGTTTTCGCCGTGCGGATTGGAAGACCAAGGCACAGGAAGCAGCCGTGCGGCTGGGTGGGGAAGCTCCGCTGCTGGAATCGCAGTCTGATCCTCCCGCAATCGCTCCTTCTCTGACGATGCCAGAGCCTGGGCTTCCGTTCGAACAAAGCGCGACGGTATTTGAAGCCATCCTCGCGCCGTCACAACAAGACGAGCAGGCGCCGGACGAGCAGCCGGACGTGCCGTCGGATGCCGCCTCCGCGTCAAGACCTGCGGCTGAAGGTCCACGTCGCCGTCGAGGTCGACGCGGTGGCCGCAACCGCCGTAAAGGAAGCGTCACTCGCGAAACCCCAGCCGCCTCGACGCAACAAGATGGCACAGGACCTTCCGCGTCCCGCGCATCGGTTTCTGCGCCGCCTGAAGATTCCGTCGAGCCGCGAACAAGCAGATCTTCCGAATCCGTCATGCCTCGTCTTCCGGTCGAACCGATGGGTGACGCCGGAGGTATCGCGCTCCGCGGGCGCTACGGTGACCCCGGACTTTCTTCGCGTCTTTCACTTTTGGAAATGCAATTCCGCCGGTTGCTCACGTGCGCCCCGGTAAAACTTGATGAAGCTGACCGCGCTCCCGCTGGTCCGGGGGTATTTCTGGTCACGGATTCCGACCTCACCAGCTATTACTACGTCGAAGCCTGCCAGACTTTGCGCATCGCGATCCCCAACTTGTTGCGCGGTGGGTCGAGCCGTCGCGGCGCCGATTCGATCAAGCCGCAACTGGCGTCCCATTTGGGGATTGCAGAGACGCGAGTCGGAAAATATTTGGCCGACCATTGTGTGGTGCGCTGGCTGCAACTCGATGAAGGCGCATCGCACTTCGCTCACTTCGTCATCTCGGTACTACGCCCGGTGCTAAACGAGTAGGACTCGGTAGGTACGTTTCCCTACGCGAGCTGCTGGCACATTTCTTCCTTCTGTCTTCTTTTCTCAACCAGAAATCGCTTATGGGTAACCTCCCTAGCGGCCCTTCCGGCTACCCGCAAACCCACCTTTTCTACCGTTCGACCCCTGTATTCGACCGTTCGCCGCAACCCGCTGGCTTATGGCCCCCGTTACCCTCAAACTATACGAGGTCAAAGACTTATTGGCCGTACCCTTCTTAGATGGTACGGTTTCTCAAGCCCGGGGGCGGTCGTTTTGTATGTTCCAACGATCGAACGGGCGGCATCAAAGGCGTGGGTCATGGTAGCTCGCATTTTCGAAAGCTGGAGGGTGGAAGTTTATGCCGAATCAAGTAGGCACGCAGGTGTTGAGAACGATCGATTGGGTACTTTGCAAGGCCGCAGCAGTAACGTTCAATACCGTTCAGCACTTCAACAAGCGCAATCCAAACCCTTCCGTGACTCCGCAATGGTCTGATAAGCCGCTGCTGAAGTCGTGGGAAAAGACGAAGCCAACGCTTGGCTTCCCGCGGCAGACCGATTCGCTGTGTCCTGCGTGCGTCAAAGAAGCGCGCGAGTCGATTATCGCTGGCAAGAAAGATTGGCGCGACCTGATGCACGAGAAGGTCGGCGAGATTAAGGCTCAGATCGTCGAGCGCGATGGCGAAATCTGGATGATCAAGGATTGCCCGCAGCACGGCCACTACGAAGACATGATGGCCATCGACGCGAAATTTCTAGATTGGATCGAGAAGCAGTTCCCTGGGCGCGATATTCCCGCGCACAACGACGAAGATCTACACAAGCACGGCTCCAGCACGGTCCGCTACGGCCGCGGCTCCGTTCTCACCGTCGACCTCACTAATCGATGCAATATGATGTGCGATCCCTGCTTCATGGACGCCAACCAGGTTGGCTACGTCCACGAACTCGGCTGGGACGAGGTTAAAGAAATTTTAGACAACGCGCTCAAGATCAAGCCGCGCCGACAGATGTCCGTACAATTCTCCGGCGGCGAACCGACGATGAGCCCGCTGTTCCTCGAGGCCGTATCGTACGCCCGCAAGATCGGCTACAACAGCGTGCAGGCAGCTACCAACGGCATCGAGTTCGCCAAGAGCAAGGAATTCTGCAAGAAGGCGTTCGAAGCAGGCATGCGCTACGCCTATCTGCAGTTCGACGGCATCGGAAATGACGCGAACAGCCATCGCCAGATCGGCAACCTCTTTGACGTGAAGCTGCGCGCCATTGAGAACATGCATGAAGCTGGCATCGAAATCGTTCTCGTCGTGACGATCGTCAACAACGTGAACAACGACCAGGTTGGCAGCGTCGTGAAGTTCGCGATGGAAAACCCCAAGAAAATCGCGTTCGTCAGCTTCCAGCCGGTTTCGTTCACCGGCCGTGACGAAGACATCACTCCGGAACGCCGTCTCCGCCAGCGTTATACGCTTTCGCACCTTGCGAAGGATGTAAGCGCACAGGTCGGCAAGGTTGAGCCTACCCGCGACTGGTTCCCCATCTCGTTCATCAGTACGTTTGCGGGCTTTGCCGACATGGTCAAGGGTAACGAATCGCAGTGGGGTTCGCTCTCCTGCGGCTGCCACCCCAATTGCGGCGTCGGCACCGCGATGATGATCAACAAAGACACCAAGGAGTGGGCACCGGTTCCGCGCTTCCTGGACGCCGTGCAGCTCACGAAGGACGTGACGGCGATCACGGACGCGGCCCGCGGCAAGAAATTCTCAAACTTCATGATGGCTATGGCCCTCCTGAAGAATTACAAGCCGTTCCAAGGACCAAAGGGTCTGACGCTAAGCGCGCTCTTCAAGAAGTTCGACAAGACCTGGGCGCTCACCAAGAAGTCCACTGTGAAGTATGGCCGCACGTCCCCGGACCGCACCTACGAAGACGCCATGAAGCGCCGCCAGACGGACCCTTGGAACTTCCTGTTCATCGCCGGCATGTGGTTCCAGGATCTGTTCAACTACGACTTCCGCCGCACCGAAATGTGCATCATCCCGTACGCCACGCAGCAGGGCGAAATCAGCTTCTGCGCTTACAACACTGGAGTTGGCTGGCGGCAGATCATCGAGAACATGCACAAGAATGCGACCGTCGCGGAGTGGTACAAGAACCACGGGAAGCACGAGATTTACGCCAAGGGCAAGAAGGTCAATCTCGAGAGTTTCGAGCACTCGCTCCGGATTGACTCTGATGATGCCGCCCGCGTGCGCCACCTCGAGCATGACATCCCACTGACTGCGGCCGAAGAGGATCGCGCGCGCCGCAAAAAGGCGTTCGAAGAGCAGGCCAAGGTCCGCGCTATCTACGAAGAACTCGTCCTGAAGAAGCCTCAGCCGACAGTGGTTCAAATCGGCACGGTGCAGGACATAGCCAAAGCCGTCCCAGCCAATTTCGCCAATGCTGGTAAACCGGTGAGCATCGCCCCAGCTGCGGGCAACGGAAATGGCAATGGCCATTCGAACGGCAACGGACACGGAAATGGCAATGGCACGAAGGCCGCCGAGAAAGCCACCGAAGCCGTAGCTGGCGACTAACCCGCGTCTGTCAGCGTTGTACTTTTTGGTCGGCTCCTCGATTTTCCGGGGAGCCGATTCCTTTTGGAGTGCCGCGTTTCGCCGCCGCCGTTTCGGTGCGAGACCCCATCGTCGCGCGCTCAAGCTTCCCAGACGCGTCCGTCCACCTCAAGACCGGGATTGCCCTACGCAACTGAAACCACTCTGCTAAACTCGCTAACGGCAGCGCCAAATTTCGGTCGAACCCTTGGAGAAACACTTCCAATGTCCACACTTTCCAACCGCATTGCCTTAGTCACCGGCGCGAGCCGAGGAATAGGCAAAGCGATCGCCGTGGCTTTGGCCAACGCCGGCGCCGATGTCGCCGTGAACTACAACTCCCAAGCTGACGCCGCAGACGCGGTGTGCCAAACAATCCGCGGCGCGGGCCGGAAATGCATAACGGTGCAAGGTGACGTCTCAAGAACCGCGGATGTAGACCTCTTGGTAAAAACCGTGGAAGAGAAGCTGGGCCCGGTCGCCATCCTGGTGAACAACGCAGGCATTGCGCAAGTACTCCCGCCAGATCAGGTCACCGAGGAAGTCTTTGAACGCTTCCTGCGCGTAAACTTGACCTCGGTCTTCCTCGTGACCCAGCGCGTCCTTCCGGGCATGCGCGTCGCCCGCTGGGGCCGCATCATCAATCTCTCCTCCATTGCTGCCCAAACCGGGGGCATCATAGGCCCGCACTACGCCGCCTCCAAGGCGGGCATCCTGGGCTTAACACGCTCCTATGCTTCCCAATTGGCCATAGACGGGATCACCGCCAACGCCATAGCTCCCGGACTGATCGACACGGACATGGCTGCCAGCGTCCCCAAGGAAATTCGCGACAAGATTCCTGCCGAGACGGTTGGCTCGGCCGAGGAAGTCGCCCGCATCGCCGTGCTCTTCGCCGAAAACAAAACCATCACCGGCCAAACCTTCAACATCAACGCCGGCCGTTACATGAGTTGAGGACCCCACGGGGAGGGGTAGTGGTCAATTTCCGGTAATGCGACTTACGTGTGCCACGAGCACGAAAGGAGAAAAGCTGAGTAGTGCGCAACTGCTTGACTGATGAGGGTAGGCCCCTCGGACCGGTTTACAGGAACAGGTTCCAAACCACCTTCGGCGGCTGTAGTCAAAAGCTATGGTCGTGAACGCGGAAGGAAAAGGCCCGGCAACGACCAGGTCAGGTGACCGGCAAGAAGAGGACCGCAAGGGAACCACTGCTGAAGTGTCGAAACGTTAAAGACGATGTCAAAACCGCGGGGGGTAAGTTACTGCGGGAGTAGCTCCGACGAAACCTGCTTACGGGCGGAGCGGCATCCGGCATGAGAGGTGGCCTGAGCTTGCCAAAGAGGCGGTCGAGCGGAACGTGGGAATCTGAGACTGCGATGCAAACGGAGAAGCCACAAGTGGAAGCAACCATGAGGGCGAGAGTACGGATGCGGAGTCTCAGAGGCGGAACAACGTGTAGTAGCAATGAAGTCCCCGATAAAGGGATGGAGCGAAGACGTTGTGTCAAGGAGCCTGATTCAATGAGCCAACCAGCAATGGGAGGAGCCCGATGAGTGAGGCAAAGCCGTTCTGTATTTCCAAATGGGAGGTCTGGGAAGCATACAAGCGAGTGAAAGCGAACAAAGGAGCAGCAGGGGTTGATGAGCAAACGATTGAGGATTTTGAAAAGAGGTTGAAGAAGAATCTCTACAAGATCTGGAATCGGATGTCGTCAGGCAGCTACTTTCCACCACCCGTACGGACGGTGAAGATACCGAAAGCCAATGGTGGGGAGAGGACACTGGGCATCCCAACTGTTTCGGACCGAATCGCGCAACAGGTAGTGAAGTCGAGACTGGAACCAGAGGTGGATCGACTGTTCCATGCAGACTCTTACGGATATCGACCGGGGAAGTCGGCGTTGGAAGCAGTTGGCAGAGCGCGAGAAAGATGTTGGCGCTATGACTGGGTTTTAGACCTGGACATCAAAGGTTTCTTCGACAACATCGACCAAAATCTACTGATGCGGGCGGTGAAGAAACACGCCAAGGATCGGTGGAACATTCTCTATATCGAGCGGTGGCGGAAAGCGCCCATGCAAGAAGAGGATGGCCGATTGGTCCCACGGGAGAAAGGTACTCCGCAAGGCGGAGTGGCCAGCCCTCTGTTAGCCAATCTGTTTCTGCACTATGCATTCGATCGATGGCTCGCGACGAATTATCCTCGGGCAGTATTCGAGAGATACGCTGACGACGCCATTGTGCATTGCAGAACGGAAGGGGAAGCTCTGGCGATAAGGAAAGCCATAGCCGAACGTTTACAGAACTGCGGGCTGGAACTTCATCCGGAGAAGACGAAGATCGTCTATTGCAAGGATGATGATCGGCGAAGGACCTACCTGCACGAGAAGTTTGACTTCTTGGGCTATACGTTTCGAGCCCGGAGTTCAATGACTCGCAAGGGAAAGCACTTCGTCAACTTCAGTCCGGCCATTTCTGCGAAAGCGGCACAGGCCATCCGAACAGAAGTTCGTAGCTGGAAACTGCAACAACGCAGCGACAAGGCGATCGAAGATCTGTCTCGGATGTTTAATCCTATCGTGCGAGGCTGGCTCCAGTACTACGGGCGGTATTACCGCTCGGCGCTCTATTCGCCGATGCGTCAACTGGATCGTGATTTGACCCTTTGGGCTGCACAAAAATACAAAACGCTGCGTAGACATCTACGCCGAGCGAGCCACTGGCTTGCGCGCCTCAGAAAGCGCACTCCAGAACTTTTCGCTCACTGGCAGATGAGTACGCGGCATGGCTCCGCGATGGGAGCCGTATGAGTTGAGAGACTCACGTACGGTTCTACGAGAGCCTCGGGGTGCGACTCCCCGGGGCTACTCACCCAGGCGTTACGACTCATGATCCGGACCAAGATGCTTCGCCAACCGACAAGTGTCCGTGTCGTTAGAGAACAGCGCATTCGAGCACACGCACGTGGACAGCAAGGTGAAGGTGGTTGGGGAAGTGAAGTCAGCGAAGACCGCACACCTCATCGCCGAACCTCCCGATTTCACTCATTATCTGATTCGACCGAGGGTGTCGGCCCCGTCAGCACACACTCCCACGTCGCGTCGAGACGACGCCGCCTGCGAGATTGTTTTCTACTCGGAGTATTATTGGTTACCTAACGACATTGCCGCCCGCATCCGGCAGATTGTCATTATTATCGATCGTGTCGCCCTGAGCGATACTACCGGGTACAACTGGATGCAAAGCTGGTCCGGTTACTGGAATGGCCGTTCCGCCCTGTACTCCTTCCAGTGCTTTGTCGTCGAGTTCACGTGAGGTGGGCTCCTGTTTGGGGTCCATGTTTTTCTCCTTCTAGATGTTGATTACGAGCAAGGCCCAGAAACCCGAATGGGAGAGAGCGTCATCATACTTACACGTAGCCACGTGTCAAGCAATTCCTGGGGGGCGGTCTGGGGTGACAGATCGCCCTCTCTTCTTTGCGCTAACACTTCAAGTGCTCGCCAGCCCGCAAAGGGCCGCCGCTCGCGGCGTGTCAACTCCCGTTAACGCATTACCGGAAACTGACCTACTACGCGAGAAGGCTTCCGATCGCCTGGGAATGAACGCTTTTGCTGTCGTTTTTGCTATAGTGAGGGGGACCTCAGCGGAGCGATCGAATGCCCATCTACGAATACGTCTGCGACGACTGCCAGACCCACTTTGAAAAGATCGTCTTCAACAAGACGCAGGAAATTGCCTGCCCAAGCTGCGCGAGCAAGAAGAACTCGATCCAGCTGTCCGTTTTCAGCTCCACGAACGGCTCAGCCAACGGCACGAGCTCCAAATCCTTCACGCCCTCCTCTGGTGGCGGAGGCTGTTGCGGCGGCGGTTGCGGCTGCAACTAGTTGTGAGCGGCGGCTTGAGGGGTCTAAAGACCCGCCACTACAGCCGCTTCCTCAGGAGCTGTTTCCCAATTGTCCAATTCAGGAAGTGCCGATGCTCCCTCATTCCTCTTCGCTTTTTCTGTTTGTCACCGCTGCGCTGGTGCTGCTGCTGATCCCCGGGCCGGCGGTGTTTTACATTGTTGGACGAAGCATTGGCCATGGCCGCAGTGCTGGCTTGGTTTCCGCGCTGGGGGTCTGCGTAGGATCGCTGGTCCACACCGCTGCCGCCGCAGTGGGATTGTCGGCACTGCTCATGTCCTCGGCGGTGGCCTTCGCGGCAGTGAAATATCTCGGAGCGGCGTATTTGATCTATCTCGGTGTCCAGAAAATGCGCCGCGAAGAACCCTTCGAGCTGTCGGGTGACGCGCCGCGCGTGAAGCTCGGCCGCATCTTCGGCCAAGGCATCGTCGTCAATGTGCTGAATCCGAAGGCGGCGCTGTTCTTCTTCGCCTTTCTCCCGCAATTCGTGGATGCCTCCCGAGGTCACGTGGCCTCGCAAATACTCTTTCTGGGCGCTTTGTTCGCCCTGCTCGGACTCACGACCGACACCTTTTGGGCCATCTCCGCGGGCACGGTGGCCAGTCTTTTCCGGGGTAACGCTCGCGCCATGCGTTCGCAGCGATACATTAGCGGCGGAATGCTCATTTCGCTGGGAGTGGCCACCGCATTCGCGGGTTCGACCAGAAAACCCTAAGCTACGTACGCAATCTGTGTGGCAACTCGAGCAGCCGGACCTCAGCGGCTAAAGCCGGATCGATACGGGAGCGCTTACGGCACGGCTGAAGCCGTGCCCTGACGGTGTCACGGCCGAGCCCCTTTTCTACTTGAGGCGGGCGGATTATGCTGCTGGCATCGTGGCTACCGCCGAGCGGCCGCACGTCTTTCCTGCCAAGATCCAAAAGATCTGGGTCATGCGGTGCGTCGACATTCCGCGTGACGTCTCTAAGGCCATCCGCAGAGTTGCCGACGGCGATCCTCTGCATGTTCCGGTGCATGGGTGGATTGATGGACTGCCGTTCAAGAGCACTCTGGTGCCACGGGGCGGCGGCGCTTATCGGCTTCACGTACATAGCCGGATCTGGCGAAAACTGCGCGTTGATGCAGGGGCGGCCGTGGAAGTGACGCTGCTGGTCGATACGGAACCGCGCGAAGCGGTTTTACCGCCGGAACTTGCGGCGGGGCTGGCGGATGTGCCGCGAGCGCTTGCCGTCTTCAACACACTGACGGTGGCCTTGCGGCGGCAGATTGTGCAGTACGTGGATTCGGCCAAGCAAGTGCGGACTCGTGAGAAGCGCGTGCAGCTGGTTGTGCGGCGGATGCTGGAGCGGGCTAGGAAACGGAGGAAGAAAACGAGAGGCAAGAGAGCTGGGAAGGGCGCTTGACCTCGGCCCGATAAATTTCTTCTGGCGTGCCCTCACAATGTGTTTTGGCTTGCCGCCGGATCGTGGATGGGCGGGCTATTGCGGGCGCGTATAGCGCTGGACGTTTGGCGGCACTGGGATGTCTGCCTTGCCGCGCGGGTCGCGGAGGGGTTCACCCGGCGTCCATTTGAACGGTAGCACCCCAGTCCACGCAGAACCCGCGTATTCCTCGTCGGCATCGACCGCGAAACCTGTGCGGACTTTTGCGGATGCCTCCACAAGCGGTACGGCCAGCACCATCGTCGCCTTCAATTCCTGCTCACTTGGCGGACGCACCGTGGCCCAGCGTCCGCGGAGTACGTAGTCGACGAAATCGCGCATGGCCGCGAGCTTGGCTTCCGGCGACTCGATTACGTCGGCCTTTCCCATTACGACCACGGAACGATAGTTCACCGAGTGGCCCGTTGCTGTTGGCGAAAAAACTATGCCGTCGAGCAGGGTTACGCTCAGGCAAAACGGCGCGCCGCTCGACAGAGTACGCATCAGGCGGCTCGCCGTCGATCCGTGCAAAAACAGCTTATCGCCCACGCGCACATAGTTCGTCGGCACGACGTAAGGCAAACCGTCGACGATAAAACCAACCGTGCACACAAAGGCTTGATCGAGAATGGCGTAGATTAATTCGCGATCGTAGGAGCCACGATCTGGCTTGCGCTTGACTTTGGTTCGTTCCGTCGGAGTGAAGTTGCTCATGGCGGCAGACTAGCTTGCGCTCCGCGCAGCCGCAAGAGCCAATCTGGAATCTAATTGTGGCGCTGGTTTCCTAATGTGACTCGGATGCGGGCTTGACCGCGCCGCGCACCACGCGGATACCGACGTACGCGGTGTTGGGATCGTGGGATGCGCGCGGGTCAATTGGCTGGTCGGCGCTGCCGCCTACGGCTTTCCCTTTGCCGTCTGGCGCGACCACCCATTCGGCCACGTTGCCGCCCAGGTCGAAGATCAGTTCTTCGTTATCTTTTCCCTGGCCTGGGAAACTGCCTACCGGTTTCAGCAGTGGAGTGGTTCCGGAAAGCTCTGCGAGCTTTTTCTGCACGCGGGCGGCGTCGTCCGGATTTAGCGAATATCCAACCCAGTAGTCGAGCGTGTTCTCGCCGTCTTTTTTCTCGTGCAGGGCGGAGACTTCGGCCTCGTTCGGGACGCGCCAGGTTTGCCCGGTCGTTCGCGACAGCCACACGGTGTAGGCCTTCGCCTGGTCGAACGTGATGCCGTTTGCGGGATAGTTTTCGGTTCCCGGCTCGATTTTGTAATTTTTGTCGAACTCGGCGAATTGCGCGCGGGTCACCTCGAACCGGCCAATTTCCATGTCGCCGCGCAGCACGACTTCGGGAACCAGCACGCTCTTGCCTTTAGCGGCAAACGGAGCTCCATAGTTGGAGCCCGACTTGACGACACCTTTTGTGCGGAACAACGCTTCCAGCGGCGAACCTTCCTTCACGGCCTCGCTGTCGGGTTTCGCGGTCTTGAAGAAATATTTGTCGAACCAGGCGACTTCTTCATCGACTTTACGCATCTGGTGGGTCAGCTTGCGCGGGCCGTGCGGTTCGCCGGGGAACACGACGAATTTTACCGGCACCTTGCCGTAATACTGGAGCACGCGGAAGTACGACCAGCTTTGCGCGGGAGGAACGTTGGTGTCGACGGTGCCGTGGAAAATCAGCACGGGAGCTTGCACTTTATCCATTTTGAAGAAGGGCGATTTGTTGATGTAGAGCTGCGGATCCTGCATCGGAGATTTGCCGAAATAGTAGGCGTCGAAGGATTCGCCAAACATGACGTTGCCCCAGTCGCTGATCCATTCGATATCGCCCGCGCCCACGCTCGCTACCTTGTAGCGCTCGGGATACGTGGTGATCAGGCTCGTCGAAAGAATCGAGCCGTTCGACCAGCCCATGGTGGCGATCTTGTCGGCGTCGGCCATACCTTTGCCGATCAAGTAGTCGACGCCGGCGTTGATGTCTGGCGTTTCCAGGTCGTAATACTTGCCGCAGCAAATGGACTCCGACCACTTCAATCCGTAGTTGTTGCTGCCGTGATAGTTCGGACGGAGGACGAACGAGCCGCGTTGGGTCAGCAGTTGAATCGGATACGCCCAGCTCTCGCCCCACAAATCCTTGTCGGAACCTTGCGGACCGCCGTGAATCGCGCTGATCAGCGGATATTTCTTCCCTTCTTCGTAATTCGTCGGGTAGTACAGGATGCCTTCAACGGTTTCGTCGTTCGCGCCCTTCCAATGGATGATTTCTGTTTTTGAATAGGCGCGGCCCTTGACTAGCCCCTCGTTTAGTTTTGTAACCTGCACGGGCGACACGATTTTGCCGCTGTCGAGTTGCGCGCGATAGAGCTGCGGAAGTTTGCTGGCGCTGGAAGAGACGTAAGCGATGGTTTTCCCGTCTTCGCTCACGTTCAGCGTTTCGATGTTCCTCACATGGTCGCCCGCAATCGGCTGGCGTCTCCACGTTGCGCCTTCCTTGGAATAGAAGGCGGGCTCGTCGTGGCTGCCCGCCGCAAGCAGGGCAACAAATCCGCCCGGCACGGTTTGCAGATCAAAGCCCAGGCCATTCTCCCAATCGAGATTGACCTGTGTGGATTTGCCGCTAGCTAGATCGTAAAAATACACAATGGTGATTCCCGCGGTCATGAAGCGGGCGTCGGTGGAAAACGGGGTGGCCACGTAAAAACCGGAATTGTCGAAGGCCCACTCGAATCCCTCGGGTCGAATCCGAAGATCGGCGAGGACTTGCTTCTCCTGGCCGTTACTGAGGTCGTGGAGAATCACAACCGGGCGAACCTTCTGGTCGAAGGTGTAATGCAGGCTTTTCGCGTGCGACGCGACCGCGTACTTCATGTCGTGCGAAAGCTCGAAGCTCTCGATCCAGTCGGTGTTCGTCGTCAGCCGCGTGATCTTGTTGTCTTTCACGTTGATTTTGTAAAGACGCACCGGTGGCTCGTGGTCGGCGTCGTCCACGACTTCGGAGTCGTCTTTCTTTTTCTTCATTTCCTGTTCGTAGAGCGCGGGGTCTTCTTCGGCGCTGTAGACCAGCGTGTCCTTGTCGAGCCACTCGATTTGCTTGGGGGCGTGCGCGAGTTCGGTGAGTGGCCATGGTTCACCGCCGTGCGCGTTGATCAGCCAGATCTGCATCGGCGCGGTGTCCGGCTTGGCTTTCGGCCGCGCGCGCGTGCTGACGAAGGCAATTTTTTCGCCATCGGGTGACCAGCGTGGTTGATTGGTCTGGTCGGTGCCGCGGGTCAAAGCGATTTCGCGAGTTTCCGTGAGGCTGGCGAGATAGAGGTTAGAGAAGCGCGCGTCCTTGTCCTTATCACCGGCTGATTTTACCCACACGAGCCACTTCGCGTCTGGAGAAATGCGATATTGTCCGACGCTTTCGCTGAAAATAAAATCTTCCGGCTTCCATAGCTCCTTTTTTGCCGCAGGTTTTGCTTCATCTGCGCGAACCGCGTGGGATGACCGTAGAAGTCCGAAACATGCCATCCATCCAACTAGAAGCAAACCTGCAGCAGAAAACTGACGTCGCATCGTTCCCATCCTTAATTTTGTGTGACCACGAAGCGGTCGATTCGTTTTGCGGCCAAAGAGGCCGACTGTCGAAGAGTGTAGAAAGCGCATGAATAAGCCGCCGCACAGCATAGTCGAATTGACGCTGATTGGGAATCGTGTAGGCTAAGCGACGCGGCGCAAATGCAATAGCGTCCGCCTAGCATCAAGGCACAGATATGGCGAAACCGGAGACCATCTTCACCCGCGACATCTTCCAATTTTTTCGCGATCTGGCGCGCCACAACCAAAAGACGTGGATGGACGCAAATCGTGAGCGTTACCAGGAGTGTGTGGTTCGGCCATTCCGCCGGTTGTTGGAGGCTACGTCTCCGGCGGTGCTGGCATTGGACTCGAGGATCGACACCGCGGCGCGGGGAGGCAGGAATCTATCGCGCATCAATCGCGACATTCGTTTTGCGAAGGACAAGACCCCTTACAAAACGCAGATGTATCTCAAGTTTTGCGCCCCATTTCCAGGCGATGGTGAAACCGGGGAACTGTATGCGGGTGTTTCGGCAAAAAGCGTTACGGCTGGATTCCGGATCTACGCGGGATCGAAATACAAGGAATCTGCGCTGGCGCAGATCGCTCACCCGCGCTCCATTCTGGAGCCAGGCTGGTTGGCGCGGCAGAGGAAGCGGCTGAGCCGGCGCTACGAGAGTTATTGGTACGCTGTCGAAAAGGGGGACTGGAAGCAGCAATCGGGCTGGCCGGATTCCGCGGACGACTGGAAGAGAATGCGGGCGTGGGTTGTCCGGCGCAAGCTGCCGCTGGCGGCTGCGACTCGGGCGTCGTTCCCCGGCGAACTTGGCAAGATTTTTCGCGACGTGTATCCACTTCTGCGATTTACGTCTTTGCCGGAATAACGCCAGGCAGGGACGCAGTTTGTGGAATCCGAGATCCATCAATGGGGATGCCCTTCGTTTTCTCAGGGGAAGTCAACGCTGCCCGCCGGAATGCAGCAGAGATTTGCATATAGGAATTGAGGGCTGATGAGGAATCGCAAATTGCTCGCGTTGGCAATATTGCTGATGCTGCTCGCGGACGCTTCGCGCTCGGCTGGGCAAGACGCGCCGGCGGAGGCCAAACCATGGCCTGTGGCGGCACCGCATGCAATCGGCCTGGAACCTACGAAGCTGGCTGTGCTGGACGCCGATCTGGCGAGCGGCAAGTACGGTCTCGTGGACAGCATGCTGGTGATCCGCTGCGGAAAGCAGGCGTTTGAGCACGGGTATGTACGCGACTACGACAAGATCTATGGCGAGCGCGCGAAGAAAATGGGTCCGCTGAATCACGATTTGCAGGGGCCATACAATTATTTCAGCACGGAGTTTCATCCGTATTATAAGCACAGCGATCTGCACACGATGCAGTCGGTGTCGAAGACCGTCGCTTCCATTACGATGGGAGTGGCGATGCAACGCGGGGAGTTCCAAGTCGATCTGGATGCGCCGATCCTGAAATATTTCGACGGGTACAAGATCGCGAACCTTGACGATCGGAAGCGGCGGATTACGTTGCGGCATCTTTTGACGATGAGCTCGGGTTTGGAGTGGCATGAAGACCTGGCTTACGACGATCCGAAGAATTCCGCGGACGTGATGGAGGCGACGCGCGACTGGGTACAGTACGTGATCGACCAACCGATGGTCAGCGAACCCGGCAAACTATTCGTTTACAACAGCGGCGCTACCGAGCTGCTGGCGTACATCTTCAAGAAAGTGACCGGGAGGAACGTGGATGACTATGCGGCGGAATACCTCTTCCAGCCCCTGGGCATGCACTATTTCTGGAAGCATACGCCCCTGGGATTGCCGGACACCGAGGGTGGACTGTACCTGGCTTCGCGCGACTTGGCGAGAATTGGTCTGCTTGTCCTGCAGAGCGGACTTTGGGAAGGGAAGCGGATCGTTCCGGCGGACTGGATCAAAGAGTCGGTGGCGCCCGCGATTTCCATTGGAGATGGCGGTTGGAAGTATGGATTTCAGTGGTGGCTGATCCCGTACGGACAATCTGGCGAAAAACTGGCTTGGGCGGCGCACGGATTCGGCAGCCAGCAACTGATTCTCGTGCCGGAGTACGATTTGATTGTGGTTTTCACGGGATGGGATATCCTGCCGTCTTCGGAAAAGCATAAGCACGACCAGTTGGAGCGCATTCTTGAGGCTGTGGACAAACAATATCGGTGCGCATCGGTTCCCGGACAGGTTGGGAACTAGATTTGAGTCCGCGTGTTTCACAAATCGTGATGGCCAAACCAGGGTTCAACGCCTGATGCAACAATTTGCCTACGCCAGGGTGTCTTCGCAGCGTCCATCATGAACAAATTTCTGAAAACATTGATCTGGATCGTGATTTCGCTGTTGGGAGCTTGGGCGCTGGCGAAGATTGCTTTGCAGCGCGGCGAGTCGTTGAGCGCGATCTGGTTTGTGCTTGCGGCGGTGTGCGTCTACCTGGTGGCGTACCGGCTGTATTCGGCGTTTGTGGCAGCGAAGATTTTAGCACTGGATGACACGCGGGCGACACCTGCCGAACGGCATGACGATGGGCGCGATTTTGTGCCGACGAATAAGTGGGTTCTGTTCGGCCATCATTTCGCGGCGATTGCGGGGCCTGGGCCGCTGGTGGGGCCCACGCTGGCGGCGCAGTTTGGTTATTTGCCCGGGACGCTTTGGCTGATAGCTGGCGCGGTGCTGGCCGGGTGCATCCAGGATTTCATTATTTTGTTTTGCTCGATCCGGCGCGACGGGAAATCGCTGGGGGAAATGGCGCGAGAGGAGGTCAGTCGCCGCGGAGGATTTATCGCGCAGATCGCGGTGCTGGCCATCATGGTGATCTTGCTGGGCGTCGTGGCCTTGGTGATCGTTAACGCCTTGAAGTCTTCGCCATGGGCGACGTTTACCTTGGCGATGACCATTCCGATCGCTTTGCTGCTCGGTCTGTACTTGCGGTTCTTGCGGCCGGGGCGCGTTTTGGAAGCTTCGCTGATCGGGGTGGGGCTGGTTTTGTTTGCGGTGGTCGCGGGGCAATGGGTGGCGGATTCGCCGTCCGGGGCGCGGGCATTTACGATTGGCGGAATTCCGCTGGCGGGGGCGCTGATTGTGTACGCGTTCGCGGCTTCGGCGTTGCCGGTGTGGTTGCTGCTGGCGCCGCGCGATTATCTGAGCGCGTTCATCAAGGCGGGGGCAATTTTTTCGCTGGCGGCGGGAATTTTGCTGGTGCGGCCACACGTTTTGATGCCGCCGCTTACACGATTCATTGATGGAAGCGGGCCGGTTTTTGCGGGCAAAATCTTTCCGTTTTGCTTCATCACCATTGCTTGCGGAGCGATCAGCGGATTTCATTCGCTTATTTCTTCGGGAACCACGCCGAAGATGATTTTGCGCGAGAGCCATGCGCGGTTCATCGGGTATGGCGCGATGCTGCTGGAATCATTCGTCGGGATCATGGCGATGGTGGCAGCTTGCGCGATGCCTCCGGGCATCTATTTTGCGATCAACAGTCCGTCGAGCATCGTGGGCGGAACGGCGGAGGCGGCGGCAACGACGATCTCCGGCTGGGGATTTCCCCTGACGGGGCAAACGATGACGGATTTGGCTCACAAAGTGGGAGAGATCACGCTGCTGAATCGCGCCGGCGGCGCGCCTTCCTTGGCGGTGGGCATGGCTCAAATTTTTTCGAGCACCATCGGCGGCGATCGCTTGCTCAGCATCTGGTATCACTTCGCGATCATGTTCGAGGCGCTGTTTATTTTGACGGTGCTGGATGCCGGGACGCGCGTGGGCCGTTTCATGATTCAGGAGCTCGGCGGGCGGGTGTGGAAGCCGTTCGGGCGGACGGGATGGATGCCGGGGATTTTACTTTCGAGCGCGATCATCGTTGGGATGTGGGGTTATTTTCTTTACCAGGGCGTGGTTGATCCGCTGGGTGGCATCAACTCGCTTTGGCCTCTGTTTGGGATCTCGAATCAGTTGCTCGCGGCGGTCGCGCTGGTGGTCGCTACGACAATATTGCTCAAAATGGGGCGATTGCGGTGGGTTTGGGTGACACTGGTGCCGATGGCGTGGCTGGTGATTATCACGATGACCGCGAGTTACCAGAAGATTTTTTCTGTGGATCCCCGGATTGGGTTTCTTTCCTATGCGAACGTGCTGGCGGGGCAGATTGCGGCCGGGAAAATTCCGGCGGCGAAGCTCGTCGATACGCAGCGGCTGATTTTTAATCAGCGGCTGGATGCGGGTGTGACGATTGTGCTGGCGCTGATGGTGTTGGTGTTGATTGTTGAGGCGCTGATCCAGTGGTATGCCATTTTGGCCCAGAGGACTAAACCGGTGTTGCACGAAGCGCCCTACGTGGCCACGCAGTGGGCGCCGGGGTTTTCCGGTGTGGCGCACGGAGACGATTGATTTCCATGAGCGGCGTTTTCAAATTCGGGCGGAGCACATTGAGGAGTTTCTGGCGCGGGATTCGCGATTGGTGCGGCGACTCCGCTTACGAACGGTATCTCCGCGCTACAGCAACGAAGGCGGTCTCGCCAGGCTGCGTTCTAACGAAAGAGCAGTTTTACGTCGATGCACTGAACCGACGCTACTCCCGCCCCAACCGCTGCTGCTGAGCCTCTCTGCTTGCTTTGACCGCGGCGTCGGCCTAAAATCCTCTCAATCTTCCAGCCCACCTGATTATTTCCGACGGAGGCACTCATGGCGATCGATCAAGATAAATTGCACGAATTTCTTGGCAAGGCTATTGTCGATTTTGGCGCGACTTTTAACGCAGCACTGATTCGCATCGGCGACAAATTGGGTTTGTACAAGGCGCTGGCCGCGGGCGGACCGCAGACCTCCGGGGAACTGGCGAAACGGACGGGAACCGCGGAACGTTACGTGCGCGAGTGGCTCAGCGCTCAGGCGGCCGGCGGGTACGTCACATACGATCCTGGCGCTGGGAAATTTCACCTGAGCGAGGAGCAGGCATTCGCGATGGCGGACGAGGGCAGTCCGGTATTTCTGCCCGGTGCGTTCCAGGCTGCGCTCGCGGCTGTGAAAGCGGAAGAGTTACTTGCGGAAAGATTTAAGACGGGTAAGGGATTGGGCTGGCACGAGCATCATCATGAGCTTTTTGAGGGGACGGAGCGATTCTTCCGGCCGGGATATGCGGCAAATCTGGTTGCCATGTGGATTCCGTCACTTGAGGGCGTAGATCAGAAGCTGAAGAGTGGCGGGCGGGTGGCGGATGTCGGGTGCGGGCTTGGCGCGTCGACGATCTTGATGGCGAAGTCTTACCCGAAGTCGGAGTTTGTAGGCTTCGACTATCACGATAAGTCCATTGAGACAGCGAAACAGCGGGCGAAAGATGCGGGCGTGAGCGACCGGATTCGGTTTGAGATTGCGAAAGCGAAGGATTATCCGGGCAAGGACTACGACTTCATCACATTTTTCGATTGCCTGCACGACATGGGTGATCCCGCCGGGGCGTCGGCGCATGTTCGCAGCACGTTGAAGAAGGATGGGACGTGGATGATTGTCGAGCCGCACGCCGGAGATAAGTTGGAAGATAATTTGAATCCGATTGGGCGCGCGTTTTATGGAGCGTCCACACTGTTGTGCACGCCGGCTTCGCTGGATCAAGAGGTAGGTCTGGCGCTGGGCGCCCAGGCGGGCGAGAAGCGCCTGCGTGAAGTGGTGACCAGTGGAGGATTTACGCGATTCCGCCGCGCGACGCAAACGCCGTTTAATTTGATTTTCGAAGCGCGGCCGTAGGACAAACCTGTAGCCGCCCTCGGTCCTTTCAGAGGGCGGGGTTTAGATGTAGCCACCTGCGGTCGTAGCGGCGAAGCTCAACTCGTCGTAACGAGTCTTGCGCATAGTTATCTTTAAGTCCCGCGGTCTCGGAGAACGCGGCTACAGGTTCTCGTCTGCATCGTCGTGCTTCAATGCCGTCGTTTTGTGGGTAATCTTCACTTTGTTGTTGCGAATGCCGGCGATGATGGCGCGACGCGTTTCCAGTGGCAAGGCTTCAGGAGCGAATACGCCAGCTAGATCGCGCGGAAAGTGCTTGATGAACAGCGCGGCGACGTGGGCGGTGGCATAGGCCACGGGCGTCGTGTACAGGCCTTGCTGCCGGATCTGATAGAGCGTGGGAAAAGCGCAGTCGGTGCGAACCAGCAGGTGCTGATCCTCTTTCTTGCCTTTGCCACGCTTCACGGCGCGCACCAGTATGGTCGCTGCGAACCGCGCATTTTGCAGGACGCCTTGCCGGATCAGCTTCGCAATCACTCGCGGGGATGATGTTTGCGGGAAGCGCTGGCGCACGATGCCGCGGGACTTCGATAGCTTTCCTTGCTTGTACCAGCGGCGCAGGCGATCGAATTCGTTGCCGCCTATTTTCACGTCCATGTTCTGCAGCGGGATGACGTAGGGAATCGTCGCCACTTCATCCTGCGCGGCAAGCACCACGTTGGCGTTCCCGATGGGATCCGCGAAGCGAAATTTCTCGAGTTCGGCAAAGCGCTTTTCCATGCGGAATTTCCCGTCGCGGTAGACGCGCGGGTTCGAAATAGCCTCGTCGAAGGTCACTTCGGGAGACCATTGCGAGATGGGGTCCTCGCTCTCGGTGCTCTCGTACAACCGGATTTGCACGGATTCGACTTCGTCGAGCATTTCCGCGGCGCGCTTGACCAGCAGGTTGGTTAGACCGGGGGCGGCGCCAGCGTTAATCAGGGCGGTGCGGTTCTTTTCCTCGAAGCGTTTTGTGAAGGCAAACTGTTCGGCCATGAACGGGTTGCGCGTCAGGTGCGAGCTTAAATCGACATAGTGCGCGCGCAAGTGTAGCGCCGCGCGCATGACGATTAGATTGAAGACGGAAGCCGATGCGTTAACGATGAGGTTGCAGCCGCGAGCCACGCGGATAATTCCGCGCAGGTTCCGCGCGTTGACCTCGGTGACCGCGATGGTGCTGCGTTTGCCGAGAAAGCGGCGGCCACGCTCGGGATCGCGATCACCGCACCAGACCGTATGTCCTTGGCGCTCTAGAAATTGTGCGAGTAAGGAGCCGGTAGCGCCGGCGCCGAGAACGAAGATCCGCATGGCGTGGCGAAAACTCTATCATAAACGCCCTCTAGGCTTAGCCCGAGGCTGGCAAGCTCATGCCTTCAATTGCACGATGGTTTGTCAGGGGGGTAGACTGGAGGTGACTCCGAACCCCTAACGCCTACGGGACAGACAGCCTAAGGCGGTGGGGGCGATGCTTCGGCGGCCGGGTTTTTGGGCGGCCGGGGATGAGGGTTTGGGCGGAAACGCCCGGACCTCCCGTGCTTGGAAAGGAGGGACGACGAAAATGTGTGCTTTTTCGTCTGTGCCCGACATCCAACCAACGGATTCGGGCTTTTTGGTTTTTTGAGCGGGCAACGCTGGCGATGACGCTTCACGACAAATTCGGGCGACAGATTACGGATCTGCGGATTTCGATCACGGATCGATGCAATTTTCGTTGCGTGTATTGCCGCTCGGCCGATCCGGAGAATTACCGCGACCATGATGAGATTTTGAGCTGGCCTGAACTGGATCGGCTGGCACGCGTATTCCTGAGCTTGGGCATACGCAAGATCCGCATCACCGGCGGCGAGCCGCTGGTGCGCGAAGGCGTGGAAGACTACATCGAGCGGTTACATGCTCTGGGTGTCGAAGACCTGTCGATGACCACCAATGGCCATCTATTGGCCGATCGTTGCGAGCGCCTGATCCAAGCGGGTTTACGGCGAATTAACATCAGCCTAGATTCGCTGGATCCCACGAAATTCGAGAAAATCACGCGCACAAAGTCTTTCGCCGCAGTCATGCGCGGCATCGATGCGGCGCAAAATTCAAGGCTGGCGCCCGCGAAAATCAACGCTGTACTGGTGCGTGGTACGAATGACGACGAAGTCGAAGCTTTCGCGGCCTTTGCGCGGGAACGCGGCGCGATCATGCGCTTTATCGAATTCATGCCGCTGGATGCGGACCGCCACTGGACCCGCAAACTGATGGTTCCCGCAGCCGAGGTTTACCAGCGCATTCACGCTCGCTGGCCTTTGGAGCAGATCCCCCACGAGCGCAGTGAGACGGCGCGCAAGTACCGTTTTGCCGATGGGGCGCCGGGCGAGATTGGCTTGATCGCTCCGGTTACGCAGCCCTTCTGCGGCCACTGTTCCCGCATCCGACTGACGGCGGACGGCAAGCTCCGCACCTGCCTTTTCAGCAAGGAGGATCACGACTTGCGGGCGCTGCTGCGGGAAGGTGCGTCCGACGACGACTTAGCGATCTACATTCGTTCCGTGGTCATGGAAAAGGAAGCGGGTCACCGGATCAATGCCCCCGATTTCGTGCCACCCTCCCGTACTATGGTGTTTATCGGCGGATAGTGGAGAATCGAACCGGAACCTGAGAGAATTCATCTAATACCCAGGGACCCCGCCCAAGCTAACCTCACCCAAATTTGGAACCATTTAGAAACGCGATGAGCACACTTATCTCCATAACGAACCCATCTCTCTTGGTTGGTGCACCTCAGCCGGCGACGCTGCGCGCGCCGGAAATTGAGCCGGGCGTAGGCTGCGATTTTGATTCGTATCTCCTCGTTCCGGACACTTCTCTAGACGAACGCATCGGCTCTGCCAGGGCCAAACTTGGCCGCGACGTCGTGATTCTGGGGCATCATTACCAGCGCGACGAAGTCGTAAAATTCGCCGACTTCCGCGGCGACTCGCTGAAGCTTTCTCACCAGGCGGCGGAAGTCGAAGGCCGCTATATCGTTTTTTGCGGCGTGCACTTCATGGCGGAAAGCGCGGACATCCTGCGCCGCGAACATCAGACCGTGATTTTGCCGGACCTGAATGCGGGCTGCTCGATGGCGGACATGGCCGACATTGGACAAGTGGAGGGGTGCTGGAGCGAGCTTGCTTCGCCGGGTGATCTGAAGGTCATCCCGATCACATACATGAATTCGACCGCCGCTATTAAATCGTTCACCGGCGAACACGGTGGCGCGGTCTGCACCAGCTCCAACGCTGCGGCAGTAATGCGCTGGGCATATGGACGCAGTGAAAAGGTATTGTTTCTCCCCGACGAGCATCTGGGTCGCAACACCGCCTTTCGCATGGGGATTCCACTCGACCAGATGATTGTGTGGGATCCGTATGAGGAACTCGGTGGCAATACGCCGGAAAAGATTCACGCGGCGCGCGTGATTTTGTGGAAGGGCTACTGCTCAGTCCATCAGCGCTTCACACCGCGGCACATCGAACGCGTGCGCCACGAGCATCCCGGCATCCGCGTGATCGTTCATCCGGAATGCCGCTTTGAAGTAACGCAAGCCGCCGATCAGATTGGCTCGACGGAAGGCATCATCAAAGCGATCACCGCATCGCCGGCCGGCTCGAAATGGGCGGTCGGCACCGAAATTCACTTGGTCAACCGGCTCAGCAAGGAATTGCCTGATCACCTGGTGATGTCGCTCGATTCCAGCGTGTGCGTTTGCACGACAATGTTTCGGATCACACCACAGCATCTTCTCTGGGCGCTCGACAACCTGGTCGCCGGCAACGTCGTCAACCGCATTTCGGTCGATGAACGAACGCGACACTTCGCGCGAGTTGCGCTCGACCGGATGCTGAGTTTGCGCTAGCATCGGCTTTGGCCGCATCCCTCCCGCGCAGAACGGACAAAGCATGGCAGATGAAGACGACGAGCAGGACCAGGACGAATCACCGGACCCAGAACCTGAGCCCCGCCTGTTTACCCTGACCGAAGCCGAGCGCGCCCGCCAGGAGCTCGAGCCCTTTCTGCTCGAGGCCATGGACTGTCGCAAGAAGCTGGCCGGCCTGGAAACCGATCTCTCCGCGGTGGCCGCGCGCATCACCATGATGGGCGGCGTGATCGTGCCTTATGAAAAGCTGGCCACGTTGCGCGCCGAGCACACGCAACTTGCGGAGACGATGAAGTCGGCGCTGAATCGCATTCTGGAAACCGGGTGCGTGATCAAGGACCTGGACGTTGGTCTGCTCGATTTTCCAGCGCGGATCAACAACGAAGCGGTGTATCTCTGCTGGCGGTTGGGCGAGGATCGCATTCGCTTTTATCACCGACAGGATGAAGGTTTCGCGGGGCGCAAGCCGCTCGATCCGCGCGACCTCGGCTCTGGCGACATCGTGCAGTAAGTAGCAAAGGCACTCCTGTTTACCCTGAGCCCCGAAGGGCCTGTGCCCGCTTCAAGTTAAGGCGCGGTGGATGGTGCAAAGTTACGAGCCGTATTCCGGTGTTGCCTTAAACCCGCCCACTAATTCTCATCGCGAAAGGATTCACTTTGTCCGATCAATCACAAAATCGCCTGAAAGATTCCGCCAGTCCGTACCTCCGCTCGGCCGCACATCAGCCCATCGACTGGCACGAATGGAACGACTCCGTCTTCGCGCGCGCCAAATCGGAAGACAAGCCCATACTCCTCGACATCGGCGCGGTCTGGTGCCACTGGTGCCACGTAATCGACCGCGAGAGCTATGAAAACGTTGAGATCGCCAAAATCATCAACGAGCACTTCGTGCCGGTGAAAGTAGATCGCGACGAACGTCCCGATGTGGATTCGCGCTATCAAGCCGCGATCAGCGCGCTCTCCGGCCAAGGCGGCTGGCCGCTAACTGGCTTTCTTCTACCGGATGGGAAGCCGTTCTTTGGCGGCACCTATTTCCCGCCCGAAGATCAAATGGGGCGGCCAGGTTTTCGCCGCGTCCTCCTCTCCGTCGCCGATGCCTATAAGAACAAGCGCGCCGACCTCGAACGCGCCGCCACCTCAATCGCCGATGCCGTCGCGCAGGCCGAAGTCTTCGCCGGCGCGCGAGCGGACTTTGATCCCGGTGTAGTCGATACGCAAATTCGCTCGGTCACTCAACAGTTCGACGTCAAGAACGGTGGCTTCGGCCATGCGCCGAAGTTTCCTCACGCCTCGGCCATCGATCTGGTTCTGGAGCGCTACCAGCAGACCGCCGCGGCTCGCGGAAAAGAACAGCACCTGCTTGCGATCGCGGAAACAACGCTCGAAAAAATGGCGCGGGGCGGGGTCTACGACCAGCTCGCCGGCGGTTTTCATCGCTATTCGGTCGACGAGCGCTGGCTGGTTCCGCATTTCGAGAAAATGAGCTACGACAATTCCGAGCTGCTGCGGAACTATCTGCACGGCTGGCAGGTCACTCTGAATCCGCTGCTTCGCGAAACCGCAGAGGGCATCATCGGCTGGGTCAACGAAGTGCTTTCCGACCAGGTGAATGGCGGTTTTTATGCCAGCCAGGACGCGGACTACTCGCTCGACGATGACGGCGACTACTTCACCTGGACTTTGGAGGAACTTCGCTCGGCGCTGCCGCCAGAAGAAGCGCGGGTCATGGAGCTATACTACGACGTCGAAGCGCACGGCGAAATGCACCATGACCCGGCAAAGAATGTGCTGTGGATCGCACGCGACGCAGCCACCATCGCGAAAACCTTGAATCTGGACGAAGCGACCGTGCGCCTGACAATCGCGGTCGCAAAACAAAAAATGTTGGCGGCACGGTTGCCGCGGCCGACTCCCTACGTCGATACCACGATGTATGTGAGTTGGAACGCCATGTTCGCCTCCGCCTATCTCGAGGCCGCGCGCGTTCTGGACGGTTCGCTCGGAGATAATTGTCGGACCTTCGCATTGAAAACACTCGACCGCATGCTAAATGAAGTATGGAGCGAGTCGCGTGCCTTCGGGCATCGCATTGGCGGTCCCGCTCTGGAAGGCTCTCTCGACGACCAGGTTTTCGGCGTGATCGCGATGCTCGACGCCTACGAAACCACCCTGGAGCCGCGCTATTTTGACGCGGCGAAGCGCACCATGGATCTTGCGATCGAGCGGTACGGCGACGCGGAAAGCGGAGGCTTTTTCGATCGTCCATCCGACGCCGCGCCGATGGGCGGCCTCGAAGTTCGGCGCAAACCCTTCCAGGATTCACCCACACCCAGCGCCAATTCCGTCGCCGCCATCGCGTTGATTCGTATGCACGCGTTCGCCGGCGATTCCCGCTATCACCATGTCGCACAGAAAACGCTCGAAGCCTTCGCCGGGATCGCGCCGCAATACGGGCTCTTCGCCGCGACCTATGGCCTCGCCGCTACGCTCTTCGCGCATCACCCACTGCAAATCGTGATCACCGGCAGCGATGACGACCCCGCCGCGCAAGCGCTCGAAGCCGCCGCGCACCGCGTGTACCGCTTGGGCAAGTCCGTGCTGCGCCTGACGCCCGGCGCCTCGCTTACCAATCTCGCGGGTGCGCTGAAGGAGACGCTTCCGCATCTTCCGGCCGATAAGGCCGTAGCGCTAGTCTGCGCGGGCCAAACCTGCCTACCGCCCACAAGCGACCCAGACCACCTAACCGCGTTCCTGGAAAACGGCGCCGCCGCAGCGGCCACATTGTAGCGCGGTCTAGTGAAGCGAACGCGAAGTTCACGCTTTTGTAGGGGCACAGCATTGCTGTGCCCCATCTCGGCAGGATCGACTCGATCAACCGAGCTGTATGGTTACTTCTTTGGCCGCGATTCCGGCGGCACTAATCCGGCAACGCGGTAGTACACCACCAGCTGGCCATAGTGTTCGCCAGAATGTTCGATCAAGCCATAGGCAAGATCTGCTACCGGCGTCTGCTGCTTACTCTCCGGGTCGGTCACTAAATCACTCATGCCCTTGTCACCCTTCGCTTTGATCTCCGCAGCGCCGTCTGCAACGCACTTTTTCACGAACGCCACGACCTGCGCCTTCGTCTTCAGATCGTCACGCTTCGGGTCATCCGGATAGCGCGGTTTCTTTCCGTCGGCAGGATCCGTGAAGTAGTACATCGACGCCGAAGCATGCAGTAGCTGCGCCGCGAACGTGCGCTCCTCCGGCACCGGCTTGAACTCATACTTGTCCTCAGGAAAATCCTCCGCCATCGCAATCAGTTTTCGCCCGATATCGTTCCACTGCGCCAGCACCGCCGCAGACGCGCTGGGCGCAGCTTTAGCAGCATCGTTGGTTGTGTCATTGAAAAGGGCCGCTCCCCGAGCGGAAACCATGGAAACTCCGAGGCCCGTGGCCAAGACAAGCGCAGCAATCGACAGCACTTTTCGCATTTATCTCTCCTTCATGTTCTTGCTGTAAACCAATTCGAGGGTCTTGCCGACAACTCTACGATTCTGACGCACCAGCGCCGCGAAAGGCTTCCGCGAGATCCTCAGCCGCGTCCCGAACCCGATTTGGCGGTTCATCTTACCCGTGAAAATGCCAAAGGTCACACCGAATCACACCATGACGCCCTCCCGCCTCGCATTGCAAGCTATATGTGTCGCCCAATGTAGGCGCCGGACTTTAGTCCGGAGTCCAGTTACCCGTGCATCATCCGGCGCTACAAGCCATCCCGCCCTTCGCCCGCCGCGCATGGTAAACTTAGGAGTGACAAGAATAGCGAGAACTCTGTGAACTGGGGCTGGCTATTGCTGCGGATCGTCATCGGTCTGACGCTCCTGACCACACTTTTCCTCTCCCAGCGCTTCTGGTACCGCGCGATCTGGCGAACCACAGGAAGTTGGCGTGCGGATTGGCTGCGGATCGCCGCGCGCCTGCTGTATTGCCTCGCCCTCTGCGTTGTTCTCCTGGCCGCCATAGATGGCCTTCGCATGGGGCGGCACGGTCATTTGAAGCACCGCGACGCCATCCTCGCGATGTTCTCCGGACTTTGGGTTTCCAGCGCGTTCTTCGCGTTTCTGTTTGTGGAAATCGTGCACGGTGCAGAACGCGTGTGGAACTGGCTCCGCAGTCCTGCTCCGACCCCGCGTGAGGTTGCGTCGAACTCTTCCTCGGCTGCTGCATTCGAGCAGCTTGCCGATCCTTCGCGCCGCTATTTCTTCCGCACCGCCAGTGTGCTTGCCGGCGCCACTCCTTTTTTCAGTTGCATGTACGGGTTCGCCGCCGAACGGCTTCACTATCAAGTCCGCCGCATTGAGATTCCGATGGCCAACTTGCCGCCCGGGCTGGACGGCATGCAGATCGCGCAGATCAGCGACATTCACCTCAGCAGCTACATGAGCCGCGCCGACGTTCGCCGCGCCGTGGACATGACCAACGATCTGGGCGCCGACCTCACCGTGGTCACCGGAGACTTCATCACCGGCTCTTCTGACCCCATCGCCGATTGCATCGAGGAAGTCAGCCGCCTGCACGCGCCGCTCGGGGTATGGGGCTGCAATGGCAATCACGAAATCTACGCCAAGGCAGAAGATGCCGCGCAACAACTGTTCGCGCAGTACGGCATGAAGTTGCTTCGCCAGGAAAACGCACTGCTCACGTTTCGCGGCGCACAATTCAATCTAATTGGCGTGGACTACCAGCGCGAACGCAGCATCGACGGCCACCGCACGGCAATGCTCGCGAATATGGATGCGCTCATCCGCCGCGACATGCCCAACATTCTGCTTTCGCATAATCCCAACACCTTCAATCGCGCCGCGGAACTCGGCATTGAGCTATCGCTTGCCGGGCACACCCACGGCGGCCAGATTCAGGTAGAAATCCTCGACCATCGCCTGACACCCGCGCGCTTCATCTCCGACTACATCGCCGGCTTATTCGAGCGCCCACTTTACAAGCCCTCCGAGGAAGTCCTGGTGCGACGCGAGCCGGATGTTCCCGCCGAAAATCCGCAAGCTCAAGCTGCGCGGCTTTACGTCAATCGAGGTCTTGGCACGGTCGGGGCTCCGGTTCGCCTTGGCGTTCCCCCGGAAATTTCTCTGATCGTGCTGCGCCGGGCCTGATCGTACGAGTACCCATCGCATATCCGCCGTAATCGATTTAGCCGGACCGGGCCGCGTTGACTTGCTGAATTGTGAGACATAAGATGCCGCAAATAACCGAGTGGTGGGGGCCCTCGTATCGATGATCGGTCAGACTGTCTCTCACTATCGCGTCGTGGAAAGCCTTGGGGGTGGAGGCATGGGCATCGTGTATGCCGCCCGCGATAACATTCTCGATCGCAGCGTCGCGCTTAAATTTCTGCCCGCGGACTCCACCAAAGATCAGCAAACGCTGGATCGCTTTTTGCGCGAAGCCCGGGCCGCTGCCGCTTTGAACCATCCCAACATTTGCACCATTCACGAAATTGCGGACTACGATGGCCAGCCCTTCATCGTTATGGAACTGATGGAGGGCAAGACCCTTAAGCACCTGATCGAAGGCAAGCCGCTGCCGGTCGATCGCATTCTGGAATTAAGCATCCAAATTTCCGACGCGCTGGACGCTGCGCATACGCGAGGTATCACGCACCGGGACATCAAGCCCGCCAATATTTTCGTCACCAAGTCGGGTCAAGCGAAGGTGCTCGATTTTGGTCTCGCCAAGCTGACCGCCGCGGCCGTCAGCGCCGAAACCGCGGGTGCCAGTGGCCGCGGCACGACCGTCTTGAACATGAATCTGACCAGCCCGGGGACCGCCATGGGCACCATCGCGTACATGTCGCCCGAGCAGGCGCGCGGAGAAGATCTGGACGCCCGCGCGGACCTGTTCTCTTTCGGCGTGGTGCTCTACGAGATGTGCACCGGAAAACACGCCTTCGAGGGCAACACCTCCGCGGTGATCTTCGATGGCATCCTGAACGGAGCGCCGGTGCCTCCGGCGACTTTGAATTCCGATGTGCCACCTGCGCTCGAAAATATCATCAACAAAGCGCTCGAAAAGGATCGCGATCTCCGCTATCAATCCGCGGCTGAAATGCGCTCGGACCTCAAGCGCCTCAAGCGAGATCGCGAGTCCAGCGGCCGCGCCACGCCGGCGAAGGGAACTCCGGTGGTATCGAAGGCACCTGCCCCGCGTGAAGTAAAATCCGTCGCCGTCCTTTATTTCGAAAATTTAAGCAGCGCCAAAGAGGACGAATACTTCCGCGACGGCATGACCGAGGACATCATCACCGAACTCGCTAACATTCGCGATCTCAAGGTTTTTCCGCGCCCTGCGATGCTGCCGTACCGCGACAAGTCGGTGACCGCTCCACAGGTCGGCCAGGAGTTGAAGGCTTCCTACGTTCTAGGCGGCAGTTTGCGCCGCGCCGGCAATCGTCTGCGCATTACCGCGCAATTGGTCGAAACGAACAGCGGCCACACCCTGTGGGCGCAGCGTTACGACCGCGAAATGGCCGACGTATTCGAAGTCCAGGACGAGATCGCCCGCAGCATCGCCCAGGCCTTTCGCATCAATTTGACTCCGCAGGAAGAAAGCAAAATCGCGCGCAAGCCCACGGAGAATTCCCTGGCCTACGACTATTTTCTCCGGGGCCGCAGCTACACGCGCCGTGAAAGCCTGGATTTTGCCATCCAGATGTTTGAACAGGCCATCAAGCTGGACTCTTCCTTCGCTTCCGCCTATGCGGGCATCGCTAACGCGTGCGGGCTGCAATTCGAATATCATGGGCGCATTCCCGTCTGGATCGAACGCGCGGAGACTGCTTGTCAGCGCGCTCTGGAACTGGATCCGAAGCTAGCTGACGCGCTCGTGGCTCGCGCCCGGATTTTCTATGCCCAGCAGCACTACGACGAAGCCGCGCGGTACTCGCTGCAAGCCATCGATCGCAAGCCTGACTGCGAGGGTGCCTACAACGTTCTCGGGCGCGCTTATTTCGCTTCCGGCCGCTTCAAGGAAGCTGCGGACCTGATCGAGCGCGCCGTCGAAGCCAATGGCGACGACTATAACGTCTACATCCCCTACACAAATTGTCTGGACCGGCTCGGCAACACCGAGGTTTCTCGCCGTTTTCGCGAAATGGAAATGCTGGTGCTCGAGCGCCAACTCGAAATGGTGCCGGAGGACGTCCGCGCCCGCGGTTTGCTGGCCGCCGACTACGCCAACATCGGCCGGGTGGACGATGCCATCCGCCACGCAGAGATGGCCGTCGCACTACGCCCATCCGACTCCAGCGTTCTTTATAACGCTGCCTGTACCTACGGTGTTCTTCGCAAGAAAGCCGAGGCCCTTGCAATACTCAAGCGTGCAAAGGAAGCTGGCTATTCCAATGATCATTGGCCACGCCAGGACCCCGACTTGATGTGTCTCCACGGCGAACCGGAATTCGACACGCTCTTCCCCGCAATGGAACGGTCCTCGTAGTCCCCTGGTCCCCGCCATGGAAGCGAAACACTCTGGCGAGCAAGCCGTTGTAGAGGCCGCCTTCCGAGACGGGCGCTTTTTCTTCGTCGTAACGATCTTCGTAGCCCAAGAAGCTGACCCGGAATCATCGACAGCCTGCCTCTGTGATGGTCAGTAGCTCTCGGTTTCCGTAAAAAAGAGAGTGGTTTTTCTCCATCTGGACTAATTCGCCGTAGTACGTCAATATCGGGGTCCGCAGCCCCCTGGTGATCCATGAATGACGCCGCCAGACTCAACCACATCGATCGCGAACAGGAAGCGTCGGAAGTCGACTCCGCCGCCACCGAGCGTCTCGATCGCTGGCTGGCCATGCTCATTGGGCGTGGCGCCAGCGACCTACTGCTCGTCGCAGGCGCGCCACCCTGCATGCGGGTGCACGGCGAGGTTCGCAAAATCGAACCCGGCATTCTGGATGGCCCGGAAATTGAAGCGGCCATTCTTCCCGCCCTTCCGCGCCACGCGCTGATCCTCTATCGCGAAACCTACATTTCCGACGCGTCCTATCGCATCGTAGGTCTCGGGCGTTTTCGTATTAATCTTCACCGCGAGCAAGGCCGCGCTGCCGCTACGATTCGTGTCCTCCCTGCCCGCGTGCCCTCGCTGCGGGAGCTAAGCCTTCCCCCGTCGGTCGAATCCCTGGCCCACTTGCAGCGCGGCCTGGTGCTCATCGGCGGCCCCGCGGGCTCCGGTAAGTCCACGACCATGGCCGCCCTGATCGACGACATCAATCGCCGCGAAGCGCGCCACATCGTCATCATCGAAGATCCCATTGAGTACGAGCATCAGCACGTGCGCAGCATTGTCGAGCAAGTGGAAATCGGCATCGACGCGCCTGATTTTCCCACCGCGCTTCGCGGCGCCCTACGCCAGGCGCCCGACATCATCGTCGTCGGTGAAATGCGCGACACCGAAACCATGCGCATCGCCGTCGCCGCCGCGGAAACCGGCCACCTCGTTCTAAGCACCATCCACACCACCGACGTTGCCTCCACGGTGGCACGTATCGCCGATTCGTTTCCTATCGAGCGCCAGAATTCCATCCGCCAGGAGCTGGCCATGGCTCTAGCCGCCGTCCACACCCAAATCCTGCTCCCCAAGAGGGGAGGCGGCCGCGTTCCCGCCGCCGAACTCCTCCTGATCGGCTACGGGGCGCGCCATCACATCCGGCGCAACGCGCTGCAACATCTCCATCAGGAGATCGCCATCACCAAAAAGAAGGGTTCTTTCAGCCTGGAGGATTCGCTGGTTACCCTGGTTCGTAACGGGCACATCGATCGCGAAGACGCGCTGCTCTGCGCCATTCATCCCGACGATCTCGACATCCTGTTGAAGCCCTCATCCTCCGCCGCCCACGCGTGAAGTCCCACGCGCAAAGTATTGTTCGAAAGAGTTGTCCGTCAGCGCGAGCAAGCCGAAAATAAGCATGGACAACCAAGGCTCTCGATTCGTAAGCCGCAAAAAGATGTTCCGCCAACTCGAATCAGCGTCAAGTCAGGGCTGAACCTGCGCGCCTCGCCGCTCCGCGGTCACCTTCACGATGCTGGTCATGCTTCCACGACGCTTTCGCAGGCCGGCGCTAACGCCACGTTCTGCGCACTTTGACATGTCCGTCGAAATGGGATTCTCTGCCAGCAACTGGATGAACTCCTGCAAATAAGCCGGCGCCTGTTTATCCCGCAACTGTGCCGCCGACCACGTACGGCTAAACCCGTTTGCCGTCAGTGGGAGCCCCACGACCACGCCCGACGCCAGCTGCGGCGCCGCCGCCCACCGCGCGGACGTCGCCACTCCCAACCCGCCCCGCACCATTTCAATGATCGCTTCGGTCAACATCACTTCCTGAATTCGCCGCGGCACAATCCCTGCCGGCGCAAGGAACTCGTTCAGCAGGGTACTGTCACTCTTCGGCGGATACAGAAAAAGCGTCTCGTCGGCAAAATCCTGCGGTTCCGCGTACAGTTTTCCCGCCATGCGATGTTCGGGCGAAACCAGGACCACCATCTCATCCTCAAACAGGGGCGTGTAGCGAATCTTGCGGTTGCGGATTGGGTCGCACACGATCGCCAGGTCGAGTTTTCCCTCCAGCAGCGCCTCGAACGGATTGTCGGTGGCCTCCACGATCAGCTCGAACTCCACCGCCGGAAATTTGCGCTGAAACATTTTCAACCGCGGCGGCAGCCAGTGATACACCGTGTAGCACTCCGTCGACAGCCGGATCAACCCGCGATCCACGCCGTTGTTACACGCGTTGCCGTCGTGAATTTCCTTTTCCGCGCGCTCCAATTCCTCCAAAACGGCTCGTGCCGACTGCAGCAACCGCTCTCCCGCCGCCGTCGGAGTCATCGTGCCCTTCTGCCGCTCGAACAGCCGCGCCCCCAATTGCTCTTCCGCGTCCCGCAATTGATGGCTCAACGCCGACTGCGTCAAATGCAACCGGTTGCTAGCACGCGTGACACTACCGGTTTCCGCAATTGCCGCGACCAGTTTCAGGTGCCGTATTTCAAGGTTCATATGGGCTCCCCTCGCGTCAATCCGCATGAACGCAGCTCATCTCCACGATGAAATCAATCCATTTGCTACTGCTGTTTGCGGACCATACGCTGAACTCGCTGTAGAGGACTACCGGCTCCGGTCGCTGCTCGCTCCAGGAAGAGATGGCAGCGGCCGGGGTCGCCCGAAAGATCGCCCGCGGCCAGGGCCCAATGTAGGGGGCGCGCTTCAGCGCGTCCCCACGGTGTAAGCCCCACCGCCAACGGATGATTCATTTGAGCATACTTCGCCCACGTCCGGAAGGTATCTCAGCCCCGCAACGCCGCGCCATTTTGGCCGCCGCGCCACGCCGCCGCGAACCCACGCGCCACGCCGCCCGAACATCCACTCTGCCACGCCGCCGCCTTCACTATCTCGTGCTCCTGCTGTTTCTGCTGACCCCGCTACCCAATCGCGCCCGCTCCAGCACTCTCCGCATTCCGTTCCGCACCGCACAGTCGATGATCATCGTGCAAGCCAAGATAAACGGCACCCCGGTCGCCCTCCTGCTCGACACCGGAGCCACGCGCACCATCGTCAGCGCCGACATCTACGGGAAAGTCCCGTTCCGCCTGCGCACCATCGAGCGCAACGCCAGAGGTCCCGGAATCTTTGGCGACAGCCTGATATTGCCCGTCAACCTCGAGCTAGCCAATCACATGTGGGCGGGCCAGCGCGTCGCCATCATGAACCTCGATGGCCTAAGCCAGGTCCTCGGCATCCACTTCGACGGCCTGCTGGGCCAGGACGTCCTCCGCGAATTCCACTCCGTCCGCATCAACTACCACGACCACATCATCGAGCTAGAAAACTAGCCGCGTTTCCAGCGCCCCCAGCTTCTTCTTCCGAATATGGGGTGTTTCCGAATGTAGGGGCGCGCTTTAGCGCGTCCAGCGAGCACCCCGCGAGCCGGCCCGCCTTCCACGCTCGCACCAAACAACTTGTTCTCCCAAGCACCATTGCCGATAATCTCCCGCAACGTGCCATTCCCATTTCCCATCGCAACACGAAATCGAAAAGGGAAAATGACCTTGGCAAGAAACGCCGCTACAGCTCTTTCATGCGCATTCCTCGCAATGGTGCCCGTCCTCTCGCCGGGCCGACCCATCGCCCAATCCCCATTAAAACGCGGCGTAAAGCAAGTGCAGTCGCCGCTCACCAATCTGAACCCAGTCGCCACATTTGATCTAGGCGGCGATCCCGACTGGCTCGCTTTCTCCGACGACGCCGTCTGGGTCACCAACGACAAACTCAAAGCCGTCCAACGCATCGACCCACGCACGAACAAGGTTGTCGCTAAAATCGAGGTTCCCTCCGAACCGTGCTCCGGCCTGGCCTTCGCGTTCGGCACGCTGTGGGTTCCACTCTGTGGCGATCCCAAATCGCTAGCCCGCGTCGACCCCGCCACCAACAAGATCACCACCACGCTCCCCGTCGGGCCCGCCGACAGCGAAGGCGGCATCACCGCCAGCGAGGATTCCGTCTGGCTCATCACCGACGAAAACGGCACGCTCCTACGCATCGATCCCACGACAAATACCGTGCGCGCCAATATCGCCATCCCACCCGGCTCCTTCAACCCGCTCTACAGCGATGGCACCGTCTGGGTCACCGGAAACAAATCCAGCGTCCTGACCCCGGTAGACGCAAAAACAAGCCAGGTCGGACCGCCGATCCCGGTCGGCCCCAATCCACGCTTCCTCACCACGGGCGCCGGCTCCATCTGGACCCTGAACCAAGGCGACGGCAGCATCACCCGCGTAGACGCCAAAACCCGCCGCGTAATCGCCACAATCCAAGCCGGCATCCCAGGCCACGGCGGCGAAATCACCTTCGGCGCAAACTACGTCTGGGCCACGGTCATCGACATTCCGCTAACCCAAATCTCGCCCACTTCCAACACGGTAGTCCGCCAATACACCGGCCCCGGTGGCGACTCCGTCCGCTACCGGTTTTCCTCGCTGTGGCTAACCAACCTCTGCGGAGGCCAACTCTGGCGCATGCCTCCGGATCACCAGCGTTGAAGGAGGTCCGAAGGTTGGCTAGCGAACGGGAAAGCGTGGCGTCACGAACCGCGGAAGGGGTAATGATTATTCTAGGGGCACTGTTCGAACGTTTTTTTCTTTAGGAGGCCGGGGCTTCCGCCCCGGCGTACCTCGTTCAGAACGGACGGGCTTTAGCCCCTGAAGAAAGCTTTGACTCGATACCGTCGAGCGCCGCCGAAGTCGGGTGGCCCGGGTAAGTAGGCTTCTCTTCGCTCACAGTCTGAACTGACGCGGAGGGTGCCCCAGGTTCGGTTTTTGAACCTGGGTCTTGCGGTTGACCTTTTTTTCAACCGCGTGACATTCCAAGTCGATCAGTTCAAGCGTGGCGCCCACGTGCTCACACTTCCGTCCCGAATGGGTCCTTGACAAAGCATTACCATAATGTTATCCTTGCCAGTGTTATCTTATGTATTACTTCGAACGACGGCCCCACTCCTCGACCCTTCTGAAGTCCCACAGGCAAACGTCATTCCGACCGTAACCCGTTTAGAATCCGCACTTCCGAAAAATACCCGCGTAACTCCTTTGCAATCCGCACTTCCAAATTCATTGGACTTAAAGCCCTTTAGAATCCGCACTTGCAAAAAAGCAGGGGGGAGGGGGTTAAAACCAACTTTGCCGATGCCCAGCTCTCGCAGTATGCCGAGCTTCGTCCGTCTTCACCTCGCTCCAGCTACGTCCCCGGTCCACCGCAGGTTGCCGCGCCTACCACCGGGTGCCATAATCCTAGCTTCGACTGCACCTCGCGGCTGCGGACCTTGGCATGCCTAGAGTTTTGGCGAAGGGTCACCAGTCACGAATCACAGTTCACCCTGGCTTCGGCGAAGGGTCACCGTTTTTCCTGGGGGTAGCTAACAATGGCAATGCGCGATAGCTGGATTGAAAAGCGGCTCGCCCGCGAGGACGGCAAGGCACTCGCCCAGGAGGGCGGCAAGGTAGACGGTGAGCAGGTTACCGCCAACGGAAATCGGAACATGTCGCAGATGCACCTCGGCCGGAACGGCGTCATCACCGAAGAGATGCACTACGTCGCCAAGCGCGAAAAGCTCGATCCGGAGCTGATTCGCAGCGAGATCGCGCGCGGGCGTTGCATCATTCCTGCCAACATCCATCACCGGAATCTCGAGCCCATGGCCATCGGCATCGCCACCGGCTGTAAGATCAACGCGAACATCGGCAATTCCGCCACAAGTTCCAACATCGACGAAGAGTTGAAGAAGCTGCATCACGCCGTCCACTACGGCGCCGACACCGTCATGGACTTGAGCACCGGCGGCGACATCCCAACCATCCGCAAAGCCATCATCAACGCTTCGCCTGTGCCCGTTGGCACTGTCCCGGTCTATGAAGCGATTTCGCGTGTGCGCCGCCCCGAAGATCTCACTTTCGACCTGATGCTCGAAGTCATCGAAGAGCAAGCCGAACAGGGCGTCGACTACATGACCATCCACGCCGGCGTGTTGCGCGAACATGTGCCGCTGGTGCGCAAGCGCATTACCGGGATCGTCAGCCGCGGCGGCTCGCTGATGGCCCACTGGATGGAGCATCACAAGAAACAGAACTTCCTTTACGAAAACATCGAGAAGATCTGCAAGGTTTTCAAGAAGCATGACGTGAGTTTTTCATTTGGCGATGGCCTGCGTCCCGGCTGCATCGCGGACGCCAGCGACGAGGCGCAATTCGCCGAACTAAAGGTCCTCGGCGAACTCACCAAGAAGGCCTGGGAACATGATGTCCAGGTGATGATCGAAGGTCCCGGCCATATCCCACTCGACAAAATTAAAGAGCAGGTCGACAAGGAAATGGAGTGGTGCCACGAAGCCCCGTTCTACACGCTAGGGCCGCTGGTGATCGACATCGCCCCCGGCTACGACCACATCACCAGCGCTATCGGCGCGGCCATGATCGGCTGGCACGGTGCGTCCATGCTCTGCTACGTCACGCCCAAGGAACACCTGGGCCTGCCGAATCCGGAAGACGTAAAGCAGGGCGTGATCGCCTACAAAATCGCCGCCCACGCCGCCGACGTCGCCCGCCACCGTCCTGGCGCCCGCGATCGCGACGACGCCCTCAGCTATGCCCGCTTCCTCTTCGACTGGAACAAGCAATTCGAGCTGTCCCTCGACCCCGCCACCGCCAAAGCCATGCACGACGAAAACTTGCCCGATGACTTCTACAAAGAAGCGAAGTTCTGCTCCATGTGTGGCCCCAAATTCTGCTCCATGAACATCACCCAACTCGCCGACGCCGAAGGCGGCCACGACCAGTCCGAGCGCAAACAGAAATTCGTCGAGCTGCTGGCGAAAGTGCAAGGCGCCGGCGCTTAAGACGACGCAACGAAATGTGCGCGCGGGAGGCCGGTCGCCAACCCGCGGGCAAGATCGATCATTGATTTACTTTTTAGCTAAGTAGCCTTGTCAGGCGGACTTCTTTTCTTCTTCAGCCCTGATAGGATTGTCGCACTCCTTCCTGAATTGAATTCAGGCCGGCGCGGGCGCACATGGCAAAAGATGCGGCAACCTACCAGATACTGGTAGTGGACGATTCTCCTGTTTCTCGCAAATTGGTCGAGCAAGCGCTCGATGCCGCCGATTACTCTTTGCTGTTTGCGCAGAGCGGCCGGGAAGCGCTGGACCTGTTCCGGCGGCATGCCCCCTCGATCGTGGTCACCGATTGGATGATGCCGGACTTTTCCGGCCTGGAACTATGTGAGCGGATCCGCGGGGACGCGCAGCGCGAGTACACCTACGTCATCATGCTCAGTGCCAAAGCCGAAAAGGATCATGTCGTGAAAGGGCTGGCCGCGGGAGCGGACGACTATTTGACCAAGCCGTTCGATCCCAGCGAGCTGCTGGCGCGCGTGGGCGTGGGCTGTCGCACGGTGGAGTTGCACCGCGAAATCGACGCGAAAAATCGGCTGCTGGAGGAGATCGCGCACACCGATTCGCTTACCGGCTTACCGAACCGCCGCGCCATCGAGGATTGGGCCGCGCGGCAGCTTCGCGGAGCGGCCCGGCATGGATTTCCTCTGTGGGTTGTGTTGGCCGATCTGGATTCCTTCAAGAAAATCAACGACAACTACGGCCACGATGCTGGCGACACGGTGTTGCGGAGGTTCTCCGAAATTTTGAAGGGGAACACGCGGGCTTCGGATATTTGCGGGCGCATGGGCGGTGACGAATTTCTCCTGGTGATCACCCACGTCGCCAGCGAATACATCCAATCGACGATCAACCGCATGCGCGAAGAGTGGGCCGGTTGCGAATTCGAGTTTCGCGGTAACGCCGTGTCCCTGACGGCGAGTTTCGGGATCGCGGGCTTTTGTGGCACCGATGCGCCCGCATTTCAGACGCTGGTGCAGCAGGCCGACAAGGCCCTGTATGCGGCGAAGCGCTCTCGTGGGAACCATGTCATCATGGCCACGGACGAGAACTGCGACCAATAGATCCGCGGAGTCGCCCACGGAACCTCGGCGGCGCAGCGCTTGGGATCTCATGGCAGAGCACTCCTCAAAAATGGCCTTGATTGGGGCTGGGCCCGTCGGTCTGGGCATGGCCAAGGCCTTACTTGCCCACAATATTTCTTACGAACAATTGGAAGCCGACCGCGATTTGGGCGGTAATTGGCTGCACGGCGTCTACGAAACCGTGCACATCATTTCTTCACGCAAGACCACGGAATATGCCGACTATCCCATGCCGGCAGACTATCCGGATTTTCCGAGCAGGCAGCAGATGCTTGATTATTTGCGCGACTACGCGGAAAAATTTCAACTTCGCGAGCGCATCCAGTTCAATACAAAAGTCGTGATGGCGCAGCCGCTGGCGGACGGACGCTGGGAATTAGAACTGGAGAGCGGTGAGAAGCGAACTTACAAAGGCTTGATCGTTTGCAACGGGCATCACTGGGACCGCCGATTCCCGAAATATCCGGGAACCTTTGAAGGCGAGCTCATGCATTCAAAAGATTACCGCAGCCCGGAACAGTTGAAAGGGAAGCGGGTGCTGGTCGTCGGTGGAGGGAATTCCGGGTGCGATGTTGCCGCGGAGGCGGCGCGCGTCGGCGCGGGTGCGTGCATCAGCCTGCGCCGCGGCTACTGGTTTTTGCCGAAAACTCTGATGGGAATTCCTACGGCGGAGTTCATGACGCCGTGGCTTCCGGTTTGGGCGCAGCGGATTTTCCTGCGGGTGGTGTTGCGCATTGTCATCGGCAAACTCTCCGACTATGGTTTGCCGGAACCCGACCACCGAATTTTCGAGGCGCACCCGACCATCAACAGCGAACTGCTTTATTACGTGAAGCAGGGCCGAATTCGTCCGCGGCCGGACATCGCGCGCTTTGAAGGCAAGACGGTGCACTTTGTGGACGGAACGCGCGAAGAGTTCGACACGGTGGTTTGTGCGACTGGTTTTCACGTGAGCTTTCCGTTTCTTCCGCCGGGGCTGGTGCCGGTAAAAGGAAGCGTCGCGCAGCTCTATGGAGGCTGCGTTCTGCCGGAGTACAAAAACCTCTATATCATCGGGACTTCGCAACTACGCTACGGATTCGGGCCGGTGGTTACTCCGGGCATGGAGCTGATGGCCGGTATGATGCTCGCGCAAGACAAGATGGAATTGCCGATCGGTCTGGTGCTGAAGGAATCAGGCGTGCAGTTGCCAAGGACGCATCTGGTCGATCCGCACGCGGCCCTGCGAAACATTCGCCGGGGGAAGCGGATGCTCCCGCTGCTGATTTGGAAAGAGAAGCGCCTGCGGAAGAAATTCGCGGGAGGATCTGTTGGGCAAGTTCGGGTCCCGCCAGTGGTGGACCGGCAGATTCCGGTATTTTGATGGAACGCAATCTTCTGAGGAGTCCAGGAAATCACGAAAGGTCGTCGAGCGGAGTTCCGGCGGCTGGGTAGGCGCGGTAAGAGCGGATTGAGATGGAAGGTGACCGATGGCTTTTGTGGGTGATGGCGTGGCCGTCGTGACGGGCGCGGGCTCCGGCATTGGGCGGGCTCTGGCGCAGCGGCTTGCGGCTGCGGGATCGGGCGTCGCGCTGGCGGACGTGGATGAAGCGGGATTGATGGAGACGGCCGCCTCGATATCGGGTAAGCGGGCCGATGCCACCACGCATGTCGTTGACGTGTCGGACGAAACGGCGGTCAAGGCATTTGCGGACGTCGTGGTGGCGCGCCACGGGCGAGTGACGCTGCTGATCAACAACGCGGGCGTGTCGCTGCACGGGAACTTTGACGAAATATCAATTGATGATATTCGCTGGTTGATGGGGATTAATTTCTGGGGCGTGGTGTACGCGGTGAAGTATTTTCTGCCGACTTTGAAGCAGCAAAAGCGGGCGCACATCGCGAATCTATCGAGCGTCTTTGGGCTGGTGGGGCCGGCGGGGCAGACCGCCTATGCCGCGAGCAAGTTCGCCGTTCGAGGATTTACCGAAGCGCTGCGGCACGAGTTGGAGGAGACCTCGGTGGGAGTGTCTTGCGTGCATCCCGCGGGCGTGCGGACTTCCATCGCGAGAAAGGGAAGAGTAGGAGCAGGAGCGCCAGCGGGAAAGCGCGAAGAGGCCGCGGCGAAGCTTGATCAAGTTGCAAAGAGTTCACCTGACGAAGCTGCCGAGCGCATTCTGCAGGGAGTGGAACGGCGGGAGCCGCGAATCTTAATCGGCGCGGACGCGACGAAAATCGACGTGTTACAGCGATTGCGGCCAGGGACGTACTGGAAGGCTTTGGCGCGACGGTACAATCGGAGCTAGCGTATACTTCCGTGGCCCTGGGTCGCGGGCGGGAGGCATCTATGGCTAAAGTCACCGGGCTGGGCGGTTCATTTCTACGCGTCGCCGATCCAAAGGCTCTCTACGCGTGGTACGAGGAACATCTTGGGATCAGCGGCGCCGAGGGATCTTTCGTGTTTCCGCGCGAGACACAACGCGCTTCCATCGCGGTGGCCTTCTTTCCGAAGACCTCACAGTATTTTCCGGTTTCGCAGCCCGCGATGCTTAATTTTCAGGTGGATGATCTGGATGGCGTGCTCGACAAGTTGAAGGCGGCGGGAGTGGAGGTCGATCCGAAACGCGAGGACTACGACTACGGGCGATTCGGCTGGTTTATCGATCCGGAGGGAAATCGGGTCGAGCTCTGGCAGCCGACTGAGTAAACAAAGACCCAGGTTCAAACGGCGAACCTGGGGCACCCAACACTTCAACTCCAACCTAGCGCTGGAGAACTACTCGTATCTGAGTGCGACTAGTGGATCGACGCGGGCGGCGCGGCGGGCGGGGATCCAGCAGGCGACTATGCCGGTTGCTAATAGCAGGGCTACTGCGCCTGCTAGCGTGACCGGGTCGCTTGCGGAGACTCCCCAGAGTTGCGCTGCGATCAACTTGCTCAACGCCAGGCTGGCGGTCAGGCCGATCACCACACCTACAACGACCAGGCGCAGGCCGTTCTTGATCACTAGGCCCAGGACATCGGCGCCTTCGGCGCCTAACGCCATGCGGATGCCGATTTCGTGGGTACGGCGGGCGGTGGTGTAGGCAAGGACGCTGTAGACGCCGATGGTTACGAGGACAAGACCCACGGAGCCGAAGATGGCCATCATCAGGAAAGAGAAGCGGGGGCCGGCGTACATGCGGTCGCTGACGAATTGTTCGAGGGTGGTGCTGTAAGCTAACGCTACGCCGGAGTCGGTGGCCCAGATTTCGCGTTGGACGGAAGTAAGTAGCATTGAGGGATTTTGCGCGGTGCGGACCAGGATGCCGCGGGCGCTGGATGCGGTTACGGTGTAGGGCGCCCACACTTCGGGCTCGATGGGATCTTGCAGACCGTGATTTCTGCCGTCGGTTACGACACCAATGATTTCGAACCAGGCGCTATGCACCGGGTCGGGGAAGCTCTCCATTTCTAGTAAGTGCACGCGCTGACCTATAGGATTTTCGCCGGGGAGATACTTGCGGACGAAGGTTTGGTTCACTATGGCTAGCTTGCGGGCGTCGTTGACTTCGGCTGGGGTGAAGGGGCGGCCGCTTTGGAATTCCGTGCGAAGGACGGAGAAATACGAGTCGCCACAAAGTTCGAGCAGCGCGTTCCACTTGTCGGGGTGAGACTTGCCGGGGATTTCGATGTCGCTGGATAAAGTGTATGGCGGGATGGTGGTGATGGGGCTGACGGCCACTACGCCGGGCAGGGCTTTCAGGCGGTCTTCGAGGGGGCGGAAGAATCCAGCGACTTGGGTGACGGTTTTGTAGCGTTCCTGGGGCAGGGGAGTGAGCACGGCGAGCGTGTGGTCGGAACGGAAGCCGAGATTTTCACCGCGGAGAGCGACGAAGCTGCGCATCAGCAGGCCGGCGCCGACGAGCAGAGCCAAGGAGAGCGCGACTTCGAAAACGACGACAGCATCGCGCAGGCGGCCGTGGCGCGCGCCGCCGCTAACGCCTTTGCCGGAGTCGCGCAGCGGATCGTTGAGATCGCGGCGAGAGGCCTGCAGGGCGGGAACCATGCCGAACAGTAACGCGGTGAACGCTGCGATGACTAAGGTGAAGGCGAGGACCGGAGCGTTCAGGCGGATGATGGATTCGGCTGGAATGATGTCTTGCGGCAGCGCCGCGACGATCGATTGCAAGCTGCCCCAGGCGATCAGCGTGCCGAGCGCGGCACCGCCCATCGCAAGAAGTAGACTTTCCAGCAGGAGCTGGCGGACGAGGCGTGAGCGGCTGGCGCCCAGCACGGCGCGCAGGGCGAATTCTTTCTCGCGGCCGGTGGCGCGCGCGAGCATGAGGTTGGCGACATTGCCGCAGGCAATCAGCAGGAGCAAGGCGACGCCAGCCAGCGCGGTCAACAGAGTGGACTGGAAGCGGCCGGTAACGTTATCGGTGAGGGAGCGAACCTGCACTGTGAAGTGCGTAGGATAGTCGTCCGGTGAAATCTTGGCTTCGCGGCTGGCGATGATGGAGAGATCGGCTTCGGCTTGCTTTACGGCGACGCCGGGTTTTAGATGTCCGAGGAGGAACCAGGATTTCGAATAGCCCGCGTAGGTTGGTGCGCCGGGCTTGGGTGTCGTCGGGAACATGACGTCGGCTTCGTACCAGCCGAAGCGTGGGGGCATGATGCCGATCAGAGTGCGCGACACGCCGTTCAAGACGAAGGTTTTGTTTACGACGCTAGGATCCGCGCTGAATTGCTCGACCCAGGCTTTGTAACGCATCACGAAAACCGGTGGCGCGCCGGGTGCGTAGTCGGCGGGTTGCGCGATGCGCCCATAAAGGGCGGGCATGCCGAAGAATTCGAAGGTGCCGGGTGTGACGTCGGCGCCGTAGAGACGCTCGGTGCCTTCGCCGCGCTTGTAGAGGACTTCGACCTCGGAGGCGGCGGTGACGCGGTCAAAAACGTGATTCTGTGTGGAGTAATCGAGAAATTCAGAGGAAGAGTAGCCGGCGCGGCCGCCGGGCTCGCTGTTCTGCGTGTTGTGGATTGACATGTACATCAGCCGGCTGGAATCCGGGTAGGGAAACGGCGCGATCAGGACATTTTCGATTACGCTGAAGATTGCGGTGGAGGCTCCGATGCCCAAGGCCAGGGTGACGATCGCGACGGTTGCAAAGGCGCGGCTCTTCCAGAGTGTGCGGATGGCGTAACGCAGGTCTTGTAGGAGCATCTCCATGGCCGGGCCTCTCTGAAGGGTTTCCGTTGCGCGCCGGAAACGCCCTCGCGCACGAAGAATAACAAGACGAATGAGTGGAACAAACGTTTCTCTCTGGCCTTGGGAGCTGCCGCGGAGTACACAATGGGACCGCGGTGTAGGGTCCGGTGTTATACTCCGCCGGGCGACTGGCTCGGGAGTCGTGGGGAATTTGGTGTATCAGAAGACGAAATCGGACCTAGTCCGTGCAGAACGAAGGCGGGCGGCGAAGGCTCGGTTTGGAGTCTTAGCGTTTTACGGAGGATGGACGAATGGCGTTTGTGCGGGCGGTTGGAGTCGCAGAGATCCCTGCGGGGACGATCCGGGAAGTGGATGTGGCGGGTAAGGCCATTGCGGTGGCGAACGTCGGGGGAGAGTTCCACGCCATAGACAACACGTGTTTACACCGAGGCGGGCCTCTGGGCGATGGTCCGTTGGAGGGCAAGATTGTGACCTGTCCGTGGCATGGGTGGCAATACGATGTTACGACAGGGAAGATCCTGCAGAACCCGTCGGTGGGCGTGGCTTGCTACGCGGTCGAGGTGCGGGGCGCGGAAGTGTTCGTCGATTTGGGTTGAGTGTTATGTAAGTACTTGATCTTAAGCAGTTTATCGTATGATTTGGGCGTGAGTTGGACTGCGGGGCGAGAAAAGTCCAAATTTTGGATGGTCTTTCGGGCTAACCCTCACATTTTGTTTCGCTTTTCCGCTGGCGACGTGTATAGTCCCGTCTCGAATATTCGATGGCGCTTCCGACTTCGCACCGACACTACTGGATCTTCAGTGCCGACCCGCACCACTACCATTGGGACACGCTGTTCGTAAAGGGTAAGGAAATGTGGCACGGGGCGGCCGGCAAGGCTGACGCTATCCGCGCGCTCAAGCAGGTGCGCAAGGGTGACCGGGTGCTCTGTTATCACTCGGCCCCGGAGAGGTCGTTGTACTCGATTGCGGAAGTGACGCGCGACCCTTATCCCGATCCACATGACCACAAGGGGAAAAACCTGGTGGCGGATTTGCGGGCATTCGACCGGCTGCCGAGACAGGTGCCCCTGGCGGAACTCCGGGCCAATCCCGCACTCAAGAAAGTGAAAATGCTCAAGAATGTGCGGCTGCTGATCTCCTCGATTACGGACGTGGAGTACCAGGAGATTTTGCGGATGGCGGGAATTGTGCCGACGCCTGGAATTCCGCTGCCATAGTTCGGGCTGGCGCCTCTCGTGCTACCTAGGCCGGCTGCCGAGTTCCAACGTCCGCAAGTGCGCGGATGAGGTTTGCCGGGGCGAATTTACTGGGGTGAGTGATGGGTGTGCTCGGCCGCTCCTGGATTTTGGCTGTTTGTGTTGCTGCGTTCATGACATTCCTTCCGCAGAATCCGCATCGAGATGATTTGCTGGCCAATATTTCTTCTGGGAAGACGCGCGTGCTGGACCTCAGCTATGCGATCAACGACAAGCTGGTGCCTTGGCCGGGAGATACGCGCGTGTTTGAGGCGCAGGTGAATGCGACCGTGGAGAAGAATGGATATTTCACGCGCAGCTTCTGGATGCTGGAGCACTACGGGACGCACCTGGACGCGCCGATTCATTTTCCGCCGGGAAAAGCGACCGTCGATAAAATACCTGCGAAACAATTGTTTGGACCTGCGGTTGTGATTGATGTGCGGGCTGAGGCGGTCAAGGATGCGGACTACTTGCTTTCGGTGGCGCGAGTGGAAGAGTGGGAAAAGCGGCACGGGCGGATTTCCGAGGGCGCGATCGTGTTGCTGCGGACGGGTTGGTCGGCGCGATGGCCCGATGCGCAGCGATATCGGAATCAAGATGCGCAGGGGCGGATGCATTTTCCGGGATTTTCGGTGGAAGCGGCGAAGGTGTTGTTGGAACGAAAGGTGAGAGGGCTTGGGTGCGATACGCTCAGCGCGGATTATGGGGCTTCTGCGGATTTTGCTGTGCATCATTTGGCGTTGGGAGCGGGATTGTACCAGCTGGAGAATCTCTCGGATTTGAGTGGCGTGCCGGAGGCGGGGGCGTTTTTGATTGTGGCGCCGATCAAGTTGGAGGGAGGATCCGGTGGGGCGGTGCGTGTGTTTGCGTTAGTAGGAGAAAGCGAAGTAAAGAAGTAATGAGGTAGAGAAGTAAGGAATTTGATGCGCGGACAGTGCGCGTAAATTTGCCGATTGCTTGGGCGGGAACTTTTCCGGGTTTCATCCGTCTCAAGGTGGGTGTTCCTCGTAAGGGTAGGTGGGTTCATGAAAACAATTCGGCTTGGCGGGATCGCGGTGGCGATATTGTGTGCGAGTTTGTTTGCAGCGGGTGCCGCTCGGGGGCAGCAGGACTATCCGGTTTCTGCGCGGACGCTTAAGAACGGGATGAGAGTGCTGGTACAAACCGACCACAGCATTCCGAACGTTGCGCTTTACATTTTTTACCGGATTGGATCGCGGAACGAGCGGCCGGGAACGACCGGGATTTCACATTTTTTCGAACATATGATGTTTAACGGAGCGAAGAAATATGGGCCAGGGGATCTCGACAAGGTGATGGAAGCCAATGGGAGCGCGAATAATGCGTATACGACGCGCGATGTGACGGTGTATCAGGATTGGTTTCCGCGGTCGGCGCTGCCTTTGATTTACGACATTGAGTCGGATCGCATTCGGGATCTGTCGTTCGATCCACAAAAGGTGAAGTCCGAGCGGGAAGTGGTAGCCTCGGAGCGACGGTTGAGCGTGGACAACGAAAACAGCGGAGTGCTGGATGAGCAGTTATGGGCGACGTCGTACATCGCGCATCCCTACCAGTGGCCCGTGATCGGTTGGATGAGCGATATCGAGCACTGGACGATGGAAGATTTGAAACATCACTTTGAAATGGGGTATTCGCCGAATAACGCGACGATGGTGGTCGTCGGCGACGTTTCAGCCGACGAAATTTTCAAATTGTGCGAGACCTACATCGAGCCGATTCCGACGCATGCACCGCCGCCGCCGGTAACGACGGTGGAGCCATCACAGGCGGGCGAACGCCGATTGGTCGTACACAAGCAGGCGGAGTTGCCCCTGCTGATGCTGGGGTATCACGTGGGGCAGTCGAACAGCGCGGACTTTTATGCGCTGAACATTTTGCGGACGATATTGTTCCAGGGAGAAAGCTCACGGATGTATCAGCGGCTGGTGGACAAAGACCAAATCGCGCTGGATGTGTCATCGGCCCTGGAGCCGGCATTTGATCCGACGATGGTTGAAGTTGTGGCGCAGCCCAAACAAGGGGTGGACCCGCAGGCCTGCGAGAAGGCGATTTATGAAGAACTGGAGCGTGCGGCGAGCGCCTTCATCACGGATTTCGAGTTAGAGAAGGCAAAAAATATCCGCCTGGTTGAATTTTACCGGCAAATGCGGACGATCAATGGGAGAGCGAACACGATAGGCACGTACGAAGTGTTCTTCGGAGATTACAACAAACTGTTCGAGGCGGCAAAGAACTATTCGGGGGTGTCAAAAGAGGACGTGCAGCGGGTCGCGAAGAGCTATTTTGGCGCGAACAACCGCACGGTAGCGACGCTGCTGCCGGAAAACAGGGAGAAAGCAAAACAACAATGACGTGCACGCGGGGGATCCGAAGTTTTCTGGCAGCGGCTGCGATTGTGATTTTGGCTTGCTCGATAGCATCGGCGCAGACGCTGCATCTGCCGCCGCACGAGAGAATTGTGTTGAAGAATGGGCTGACGGTGCTGCTGCTTGAAAAGCACGGAGTTCCGCTGGTGAATATTTCGGCGATCGTGAAAGCGGGCGCAGGCGGCGATCCAGCGGGACAAGAAGGGCTCGCAGCGACGACGGCGGGATTGCTTCGCAAAGGGACGAAGAACCGGAGTGCGCAACAGTTTGCGGCGGACCTGGACTACATTGGCGGCGAATTCGAAGCGGAAGCCGGTCCGGACTTCACGGCTGTCAGTGCGGAGTTTCTAACCAAGGATCTGGCGCGGGGTCTGGATCTTTTCTCGGATGCGTTGCTGCGCTCCACGTTTCCGCAAGCGGAAACGGAAAAATTTCTGGCCCAGTCGCTGGACGGGGTGAAGGCGGCGAAGGACGATCCGCAATCGGTGATGATGGCGTACTACTCGGGGTACCTTTATGGAACGCATCCGTACGGGCATTCCCCGAGCGGCGATGAGGTTTCTCTGAAACAAATTCAGCGGGAAGTGGTGGCGAGGTTTTACGAGGCGAACTACGCGCCCGGGAACACGATCGTGGCGGTCGCAGGTGAATTCGATGCAGCGGCGATGAGGGCGAAATTGGAGGAAGCATTGGGCGCGTGGGAACCGCGGGCGGTGAGGAGCGCGATCATGCCAGGAGTTTCGCCCTCGAAAGGGAAACGCCTTCTGCTGGTGGACAAGCCAGACGCGTCGCAGACGTATTTTGCGATCGGCAATACCGGGGTGGCGGCGAACGATCCTGACCGCGTCGCGATTCGATTGGTGAATACCATTTTTGGCGGAAGATTTACTTCGGAGCTGAATGAGGCGCTTCGTGTGGAGTCCGGATACACCTACGGAGCGCAATCCTTTTTCGATCAACGAAAGCTGCCAGGGCCGTTTGTGATCTTCAGCTTCACCAAGAACGAAACGACCACGCCGGCGATCGACCTGGCATTGCAGGTTCTGGCCAAGCTGCACAAAGACGGGGTGACGCAGGAGCAGCTGAAATCCGCGAGGAGTTACATCAAGGGACAATTCCCGCCGGAGATCGAGACCTCGCGTCAACTGGCGCGAACGATTGCGATGCACGAGTTTTATGGGTTGGGCGACGATGAAGTGAATCAACTGGGAGCGCGGCTGGATGCGGTAACGCCGGAAATTGCGCGGCAAGTGATCCAGAAGCATTTTCCGGCGGACAATTTGGATTTTGTGCTGATTGGCAAGGCGTCGGCAATTGGACCGGCGGTGCAGAAATACGCTCCGAACCAAGACACGCGGCTGCTCAGCGATCCGGGCTTCTGGCCTGCACCCGCGGCTGCAAAAAAGTGACCCAGTAAATACCAGGGTCTTTTTGTTCGGCCAATGCGGACTGGGGTGAGAGTTCGTCTCAGATACACGCCACTAGAGCTCACGCGACCTATTTCGGTTTGTTGTCGAGCGTCTTGGAATAGAGCCATGGATAGAGTTTCGGCTCGTCGTAGGCTTTGTCCCAGGAGACGTGTTTAATGCCGGGATATTCGGTGTAGTGGACTTCCGCACCAACCGCTTTCATGGCATCCGCCATGCGTTGCGATTCCGCGACCGGAACGATGTTGTCGTCGGCGCCATGAAAGATCCATACGGGAAGTTTTCCGATTTTCGCCGCGACGTCGGCGTAGGCTATCGGCCCGTCCGGCGGAGAAAATTTCGCCAATTCGGGGTGAGCCTTTAGCGTGGCGTCCGGAGGGTGAATACCCCCGCAAACCACGACCAGGGCGGCAAACTTGTCGGGATATTTTGCGGCCAGGTGCCAGCTTCCGTAGCCGCCCATGGAGATTCCCGTAAGGTAGGTGCGCTGTGGATCGCCGCGGAATTCTTTCGTCGCGGCTTGCAGAGTGGCCATAGCCATGTCGTCCATTGGCGGTTGGGTCCACCAGGTATTCTTGCGACATTGGGGCATCACGACGATGGCATGGAAATGTCCGCGATCGCTCCGAATGGCGGTACCGATGCCGACGTCGGTCTGGTCCAAGCCGTCCTCGCCACGCTCGCCGGAACCGTGAAGAAAAAGGATGACCGGCCATTTTTGGTGGGGAGTCCAATCTTCGGGCACGAATACCTGATACTTGTACGTTGTCCCTTGGAGCGCGAGGGTGCGATCAAGGAAGCCCGTGTCGCGTTGTTTGCCCAACGCCGGGACGCCGATCATCAGCGATACGAGTAACAGAGCAAGAGTCTTTCCCGACGGAATGACCACCAATTCCTCCAATCTATAAACTCTAGCATGAGTCCCGCAAGCGAACGCCCGCTGGCGTCTTCTCAACAAGGGTTCGTGCCGACCGAAGAACCATTGTGATAATTTGATGAGGAACGAATCATGCCCGAACTTCCCGAAGTCGAGACAGTCGTTCGAGGGTTACGCCAATCGGTCCTCGGGCGCACGATCTTGTCCGTGCGACTCGGGAAAACCGATTTTATCGACGACCCTGTGGCGCTGGAAGAACACCTCCCTGGCCGGCGCATTGAGACCATTGAGCGATTCGGAAAATTCATGTTGTTGCGGTTGTCTGGCGTCGCGAACGCTGACCGCACAGGCCGAAATGGGGACCTGGCGCCAGCTTCGCTGCTCGTTCATCTGGGCATGACGGGGCAACTGGCACCGAGTTCCGCCGCACAGCCTGCCAACAAGCACACCCATGTATATTTGACGCTCGATGACGGCAGGGAGCTGCGGTACACGGATCCGCGGCGTTTCGGGCGCATGGCTTATTTAACGGAGGGGCCGCTCGCGGAGGAGTTGAGGGCGTTTGGTGCGGATCCGCTGGAAGTAAATGCGGCAGAGTTCGCGGGACGCATCCGCTCGCGTTCGGCGCGGATCAAGGCGCTGCTGCTGGATCAGAGTGTGCTCCGGGGTGTCGGCAATATTTACGCCGACGAGAGCCTGTGGCGCGCCAAGATTCACCCTACGCGGATCGGCAACCGGCTGAGCGCAAAAGAAGCAGAGACGTTGCGCAGGGCGCTCCAGGATATTTTGCAAAAGGCGATCGTGATGCGCGGATCGTCCATTTCCGATTTTCTTGACGCCAACGGCGAGCCGGGAGAATATCAGCGGCGCCACCGAGCCTATGGACGAGAGGGTGAACGCTGCTATCGCTGCCGAACGGTGATCCGGCGTATCATCGTCGCCGGCCGGAGCAGCTATTTTTGCCCGAAGTGCCAACCGGCGCCGCGGCGCCGAAAGTAGCGGAAGTCGTCGCGAAACCGATCAGGGACATTTCGGTGTCTAAGGCCACGGGGAGTGATGCAGCGGGGAATGAGCGGATCGCGGCCAGGGCTGCGAGAAGTACTCGAGTTCGTAGACATCAATCGGAAAAAGATAAGGGAGAACGATGAATTCACGTCGGGTCGGTGTGCTCGTGCTGGGTTGCGTCGTTGTGTTGGCAGGTGTGCGCGCGGGATTGGCGGGGCCTTCGCCGGACGAAAAGAGTTCGTTCGCGGCGGCCGATGCGCAAATTATCGGCGAAATCCGCGATCACAGCGAGGTGATGGCCAATCTCGAATATCTCTCCGACAGTATTGGTCAGCGCATGACGGGATCGCCACAACTGAAGCAAGCGAACGATTGGACAAAGGAAAAGTTCGCGCAATACGGTTTGACGAACGTTCACCTGGAGGCGTGGACGATGGCGCGAACCTGGACGCGAGGTTCAGCGCAAGCGCGAATCGTCGCTCCAGCGGAGCACCCTCTGACGATTGCGGCGGCGGCGTGGTCGCCCGGTACGCCGGGAATGGTGCGAGGACCAGTCGTATATTTCGACGCCAAGAAGAAAGAGGACTTTGGCAAATTTCACGGCAAGCTGAAAGGCGCGGTTGTAATTTACCAGGAGCCCGTCAGCCTTTCGCCGCCGAAGCCGGAAGAGCCATACGCGTATTTCCTGCATGCGATGCAAAAGCCTCGCGCGAGAATGGGAGAGACGCCGAACCCCGATCCCTACAACGAATTTCTGCAGGCGGCGAAAGAGCGAACCCAGTTTTTCAAGGATGAAGGCGTGGCCGTCGTGCTGCGCGACGCGAACAAACCTCATGGCTTGCTGAATATGACCGACGTCAGTTTGGAAAGATATGCCCCCGGTGCGATCCCGACGGCATTTATCACCGGCGAGGGCTACCGCATGATTTTTCGGTTACTGAAACATGGGCCGGTACAGCTTGAGATCGAGATGACGAATGCGTTCGGCGACCAGCCCATGGAAGTCTACAACACGGTCGCGGACCTTCGTGGATCCGAAAAGCCTGATGAGATGGTGATTCTGGGAGCGCATCTCGATTCCTGGGACCTGGGGACAGGATCGACGGACAACGGAACGGGATCGATGGCCGTGCTCGAGGCGGCCCGCGCGCTGGCGAAACTCAACCTAAAGCCGAAGCGCACGATACGATTTGTGTTGTTCAGCGGCGAAGAACAGGGATTGTACGGCTCCGAGGAGTACGTCAAGACTCATCAGAACGAGCTGGAGAAGATATCCGCAGTGCTCGTGCACGATACGGGAACCGGGCGAGTGTTGACGCTGGGCTTGCACGACAATTATCAGGACCGCGAACTTGTGGACGAGGTGCTTTCGCCACTTCGAGAATTACGGCTCCTGGAGCCCAGCATGTCGCGATCCTACGGCACCGATCACCTCTCCTTCGACGAGGTCGGGGTGCCTGGGTTTTACTGCATACAGGATTTTGCGGAATACCGGCTGACGCACCATAGTCAGTCGGATACATTCGACAAAGTGTGGAAAGATGAACTGAACCAGGGCGCAGAGGTGCTTGCGGCGTGGGCTTACAACACCGCACAACTGCCCGGGATGCTTCCACGGCGTCCGCTTCCTTACAATCCAGCGCCAAATGCGAAGAAGGCGGAGGTTGCGAAGACCGATCCCATTGAAGAAATGGATACGAAAATCATCGCACAGATCAAAAGCGATGAGCCGGAACTGAAAGCCAACTTGACGTATCTCGCGGATCGTATCGGTCCCCGGCTGACGGGATCTCCGCAGTTGGACCGCGCGAGCCACTGGACTGAGGAGCAGTTTAAGGCTGCGGGATTCACCAGCGCACACCTGGAGCCCTGGAGCATCGCGAACGGCTGGACGCGGGGGCCCGCGACGGGTCGCATTCTCGCTCCTGCGGAGCAATCGTTGACGCTGGCGTCTGGAGGATGGTCGCCTGGCACGGATGGGACGGTGCGTGGTGCGGTGGTCGGCGTAGCATATCGCACGGTCGAGGATTTGGAAAAGTATCGCGGCAAACTAAAGGGGGCGATCGTGCTGCTGGGAGCTCCCAGGGAGATGGAGCTTCCGACGAATCCGCTGACCACTCCGTGGAATGAAGAAACCGTTCCGGTAACGCACCCGAAGGGTGACACGCCGTACATTTCCGGAGACTACCGAAAAATTCGCCAAGCATTGACGAAAATGATGGACGACGAAAAGCCACTCGCGGTGCTTGTAGGTTCCGAGAAACAGTACGGGCTGATGAATATGGGTAGTCCGCTGTCGCGCAACTACCAGGCTGCGGCGGCTCCCACCGGCTACGTCGAACGCGAGAACTATCTGCAGTTGTGGCGATTCCTGGAGCAAGGACCACTGGAGGTGGAGCTGAATATCGGCGGCAAGCTGAGCGGGAAACCGGTGGATGTATACAATACAGTCGCGGAAATTCGCGGAACCGAAAAGCCGGATGAAGTCGTGATCATTGGCGGACACCTGGACTCCTGGGACCTGGGAACCGGTGCGACCGACAACGGCACGGGCTCGATGGCGGTTCTCGAAGCCGCGCGGGCCTTGCAGAAGCTTGGCGTGAAGCCGAAGCGGACAATCCGGTTCGTGCTGTTCACGGGCGAAGAACAGGGACTGAATGGTTCGAGGGCATACATTAAAGCGCATGCCAGCGAACTGGGAAAAATTTCTGGTGTGCTCGTTCACGACAGTGGAACCGGAAAAGTACTTACCGTGGGGCTGATGGCCAACTACGCTGCGCGCGAAGAGATCGATCATGCGCTGTATCCGCTGGCAAAAGCACCGGGCATCGAAATGGCTGAGCCGAGCTTGCGGACGGAAGGCGGCACGGACCACGTGCCGTTTGACGAGGCTGGCGTGCCAGGCTTCTGGTGCGTGCAGGACAATGCGGACTACGATAAGACGCACCACTCGCAGGCGGATACTCTTGACCGCGTGCGGTGGGACGATCTGACCGAGGGCGCGCAGGTGTTGGCCGTGTTTGCGTACAACGTGGCGCAGCTTCCGGACCTGCTACCGCGAAAACCGGCGAAACCCGCGCCGCCAGCGGAGTAGGCGTGGTGAGTGGCGGCGTGTTGCTTGGGAATCGTTCTCGGAAGCCGGTCCAGCGATGAGGGCGGTGGTGCAGCGAGTCAGCCGCGCGCAGGTCACGGTTGAGGGCCGCGTCACCGGTCAGATCTACGCGGGCCTGATGATTCTCCTCGGTGTGGGTCGCGACGATACCAGCGCGGTGGCGGTGTCGATGGCCGGAAAAGTTGCAAATCTCAGAATCTTCGAGGACGAGCAGGGAAAGATGAACAAGTCGCTGCTGGACGTGAAAGGCGGCGCGCTGGTGGTCTCGCAATTCACTTTGTATGGCGATGCGCGTGGCCAGCGGCGTCCGAGTTTCATGGCGGCGGCGCCGCCCGACAAGGCGGTTGCACGATACGAAGAGTTCAGTGCGGCGTTGCGGAAGCTCGGCGTTAGTGTTGCAACCGGAGTATTTCAGGCAATGATGTCGGTAGAATTAGTGAACGAAGGTCCGGTTACGATACTGCTTGATTCCGACAAGACGTTTTAGCTTCGGCCGCTGTGCGTTGGGCGCCCGACACATGACACTCGATGACAGATAAGGACAATTCATCCGAACTGAAGATACGCCGCGCGAAGGACAGCGACGCCGTATACCTCGCGGCACTCAGTGGCGAGCTTGGATATCCCGTCACGGCCGCCGAGATGAGACTGCGGCTGAGGCGTTTGAAACCCGCCGCCGACAATGCTGTCTTCGTTGCGGAGGCTCACGGGGAGGTGATTGGCTGGCTGCATGTCAGCGTCGACCACCTGGTGGAGGTTCCCCTCCGGGCTGAAATCAATGGACTGGTCGTCGGCGAAAAGCAAAGAAGCAACGGAGCCGGGGCGCGATTGCTTGGTGCCGCGGAGAAATGGGCGCGAGGGAAAAAATGTGTGAACATGTCGGTTCGGTCCAACGTGGTTCGCGCGCGCGCGCACGTTTTCTACGAGCGTAACGGCTACGAGCACTACAAGACGCAGAAGGCGTTCCGCAAAACGCTCTGATACAAGGTCGGTTCGATTGGCCGGATAAAAAGTGCCGCGTTATCGCTCGTTCGGCTTGGTGTCGATCTTGATTTCGAGTATTTCAGCCCAGTCTTTGCCGGTAACAAACACTCTGCGCCGCTTGGCGTCGTAGGCGATTCCGTTCAACACCTCTTCAGGCTCGTGCTTACTCCGGGCTACGACGGATGCTAGATCGATCCATGCCAGCACTTGACCCGAGCGGGGATCGATACAGGCGATTCGCGAAGAATGCCATACGTTGGCGAAAATCTCTCCGTCGATGTATTCGAGCTCGTTCAAGTTCGTGATTGCCACGTTTCCTGCATACACTTCGAGTGTCCGTACGGTTTTGAAAGAAGCAGGGTCGATGAATTGCAGTTTGTTTGACCCGTCGCTGAGGATCAGCGACGCGTCGTCGTGTGTCAGACCCCAGCCTTCCGATTCGTAATGAAATTCTCCAACTCGGTGAAACTTGCGGACATCGTAGGTGAAACCGATTTTCGATAGCCACGTTAGCTGATAGATCCTGCCGCGAAAAATAGTCAAGCCTTCGCCGAAATATTCTGGTGGCAGGCTGACCTGGTTGAGGACTGCGCCGGTCTCCAAGAGCGTACGGCGCAAGGTAGATTGTCCGCTCCGTCCGGTGCTCTCATAGAGGCAACCGTCGTAGTACTCGAGTCCCTGCGTGAACGCGTGAGGATCGTGAGGGTAAGACTTGATCACCTCCACGCCAAGAACCGGCACCGCCTGAGAATTTTCGCCGGCCGTCGGAGTCGAAACTGCAAATCGTCGCGCATTTCCGTCTTGTGTCAAGACACAGCCGGCAAGGCAGAAGGCGAGTAGTGTCGCCAGAACTGCGTGCCCGCGCGGAAGGCTCCAAGACATCCGTCTCTGACTCATTCTGCAGCACCCACGTGAGCCGAGTTCTTCCAAGTCGTCACCGTTGCAGTGGCAGTTCATTAGACCGTTCACCACCCGCAGCGGCCGCATTTCCTCGCGATCGTTGCGCTGTTGCTCAGGCTGCCCGCCATCAGCATGGGGGGATTATCACTTGGGACGCAAGTGTGAGCGAAGTGGCCATTTGTATCGCATTACGATATACTTAGTTGGTGTGCGCCGAAATCACCACGGAAGAGTTCCGGGCGCTGGCCGAGCTTCGCTATCGCATCCGTCATTTCCTGAGCGAGGGCGATACAGCCGCACGCCAGGCGGGCCTTGAACCCCAGCAATATCTCCTGCTACTGATGATTCGCGGGCTTCCCAGCGGCGAAGAAGCCACCATCCGGACTTTGGCGGAGCGTCTGGCGCTGAAGCATCACAGCGTTGTCGAACTTGTGGATCGAATGGAAGCACACGGGTATGTGCGACGGACGCGGGGCCGTGACGATCGCCGCCGTGTGTTGGTCTCGCTGCTGCCGCGGGGCGAGCGAATGCTGGAAGATGTGGTGCGCCAACGTATCGAAGAAGTTCGATCGTATGGACACGGGCTCGTTAGCGCTATCGATCAACTTCTGGATCGTCCGCAAAAGCCCCAGCGCAGCAATGTGTTGAAAACACGTGCGACCAATCGAAGGCGAGACAAGCATGGTTAGTACGTTTGAGAAACCTGAAAGTCAAAGTCAAAAGATCGCGCATGGTCCTGCGTGGCAAACGCTGGGCGACTTCACCACGACGGTGCGCGTGTTGCCGATTTCCGGACTGGCCTTGGCGATCGGTGCGCTGGCAGCCTTCGTGGCGTTGGCGTTGCTCCGCTTGATCGGATTGTTCACCAATCTATTTTATTTCGGGCGCTGGAGCACGGCGCTGGTTTCGCCAGCCGGAAATCATCTTGGGGTATTCAGCGTGCTCGTCCCCATCGGCGGCGCGTTGATCATCGGGGTGATGGCGCGATATGGATCAGAACGCATCCGTGGCCACGGCATACCCGAGGCCATTGAGGCAATTCTAATCAATGGGAGTCGCGTTGAGCCGAAGGTTGCTTTGCTGAAGCCGCTATCTTCGGCGATTTCGATTGGCTCCGGCGGCCCGTTCGGTGCCGAGGGCCCGATCATTATGACTGGCGGCGCGTTTGGCTCGATGATCGCGCAGCTGTTCCATTTGACCAGCGCGGAGCGGAAAACGCTGCTGGTGGCAGGGGCGGCGGCCGGAATGTCGGCAACGTTTGCGGCGCCGGTCGCGTCGGTCTTGCTGGCGGTCGAACTACTTCTTTTTGAGTGGAAGCCGCGAAGTTTGATTCCCGTGGCGCTGGCGAGCGCGATGGCCGCGGTTTTGCGCCGTTATATCCTGGGATTCGGCCCCCTTTTTCCCGTGCCGGAGCATCCACTATTTATCGGGCCAAAAGGAATGCTTGGATGCGTCCTCGTGGGCCTGCTTGCAGGAGTCCTGTCGGCACTGCTGACGTTGTCGGTGTATGCAGCGGAGGACGCTTTTCAACATCTGCCGATTCACTGGATGTGGTGGCCGGCGATTGGCGGACTGGCGATTGGACTTGGCGGTCTGATTTTTCCACAAGCGCTGGGCGTGGGCTACGACACGATTGGCGGATTGCTGCAAGGGAACGTAACAACGCGTGTCATTTTGGGCGTTCTGCTTGTCAAATGGTTCATCTGGGCGGTATCGCTCGGTTCAGGTACTTCCGGAGGAGTTCTGGCGCCGTTGCTGATGATGGGCGGAGCGCTTGGCGGGCTTGAGGCGATGTTTCTCCCGAACGAAGGCGCAGGGTTTTGGCCGCTCATCAGTATGGGCGCGGTGCTCGGCGGCACGATGCGCTCGCCGTTCACCAGCATTGTGTTTGCGTTTGAGCTGACCCATGACGGCAACGTATTCCTGCCGCTGCTGGTTGGCAGCGTGGTGGCGCATGGTTTCACGGTGCTGACGTTGAGGCGCTCGATCTTGACGGAGAAGGTGGCACGTCGCGGATTTCATTTGAGCCGGGAATATGCGGTCGATCCACTCGAAATTTTGTTTGTGCGCGAGGTCATGCGCTCCAATGTTGTTGTGCTGTCCGCGGCCAGCACGGTGGCGGACATGCAGCGCTCGCTGCGAAGCGATCATCGCGAGCAGCAGAGGCTCTTACCAGTCGTGAATGAGCAGCAGCAACTGGTCGGCGTTCTGACGCGCAAGGACATCCGCGAGCGAATCGAGCGCGAGGGAGACAGCGCGTTACAACGACCCCTCCGCGATTCGGTGCGCGGCGAGACCGTCGAGGCTCATCCGGACGAACCGCTGCGGGTGGTCGTGTATCGGATGGCTGAAAAAGGTTTGACCCGCATGCCTGTGGTTGAGCCCGGAACCCGAAAGTTTCTGGGATTGGTTTCCCTGAACGATCTGCTCAAGGCCCGCGCGCGGCACCTTGAAGAAGAACGCCGGCGGGAGCGCCCGTTGAAGTTGAGATTTCTTTTGCCCGGAGACCGCGAAACCGAAATGCGACAGACTCCGGTCGCCCACTGAAATAGTCGAACATGTCGGAAACCACAGCGCAACTTAATGCGGTTCCAGTGAAATGGTGGGACGTGCCCGCGCGGCAATGGGTCGATTTTCTGAAACGCCGCGAAGAACAGGTCTTCCTTGTCTTGACGCTGGTGATCGGCGCGTTGGTAGGTCTCACGGTTGTCGCTTTCATCGTGTTGACCGAACACGTCGGCGCTCGGATCTATCCAGCTGGTGGCGCTGCTTGGCGCAGAGTGCTTGCGCCTGTGGTGGGTTCCCTGGTGATAGGCTACTTGCTGTTCAAGTATTTTCCGGATGCCCGGGGCAGCGGCGTGCCGCAGACCAAGGCCGCGCTTTACGCGCGCGGCGGTCGCATTTCGCTCGGCACCGTCTTTGGAAAGTTCTTCTGCACATCCGCGACACTCGCCAGCGGTATCCCCTTGGGGCGCGAAGGTCCTTCGGTTCAAGTCGGCGCGGGACTCTCCTCGGCGTTGGGGCGGGCTCTTGGGCTCAGCCCGGAGAAGGTAAAGGCCCTGGTTCCCGTCGGTGCCGCAGCGGCGATCGCTGCAGCCTTCAATACACCTCTGGCCGCCGTCCTGTTTACCCTGGAGGAAGTAGTCGGCGACCTGCACGCTCCGGTGCTCGGCTCCGTGGTGTTGGCTTCCGCCACGTCTTGGGCAGTGCTGCGGTTGCTTCTGGGAAATGACCCGTTGTTCAAGGTTCCGCAATACCAGCTGGTCAGTCCGTGGGAGTTCGGTGTCTATGCCGTGCTTGGCGTGCTTGGCGGCTTGATGTCGGTAGCGTTCACCAAGCTTCTCGTAGGAATGCGAGAACGGTTTCTTCGATTGCCTCGCAAGACGGTATGGTTCCAGCCGCTCGCAGGCGGATTGTTGGTTGGCGTCATGGGCTGGTTTGTGCCGCAGATTTTGGGTGTCGGCTATACCTACGTCGGGGCGGCCCTGAACGGCGGGATGGCGGTCAAGCTAATGGTGTTGTTGCTGGTGCTGAAGTTCTTTGCCGTAACCACCAGCTACGCATCCGGGAATGCCGGTGGAATTTTCGGTCCGGCCTTATTTCTTGGGGCGATGCTGGGGGGAATTGTCGGCACGGCAGCGCACCACCTGGCTCCCGCTCACATTGCCGCCCCTGGCGTCTACGCTCTGGTCGGGATGGGTACAGCCTTTGCGGGAATCGTGCGCGCGCCCATGACCTCGGGTGGTCATGATTTTTGAGACCACGCGCGACTACGCCATCATCGTTCCGCTGATGATCTCGAATCTGGTCAGCCTCTTCATTTCATCCAAGCTGCAGCGCGAGCCCATTTATGAAGTTCTCGCCCGTCAGGACGGCATCCACCTTCCCGGCCCTGAATCGCGTTCCGTTGAAGGCCAACGGCGCGTAATCAGCGCGATGCGTCCGGCCACGGAAGTTCTCAGCGATGACATGACCGTGGAAGAGGCGATGGAAAAGGTTCGTGCCAGTGCCTTTCATTCGTGGCCGGCAATCGATGATTCCGGTGTCGTTGGAGTGGTTGGCTTGAGTGCGCTGCAGAATGCATGGGGTGACGGCGGAGCGAGCCGCAAGCTTAAAGAGTTTGTCGACGCGAGCGAATTCCCGCACCTGCACCCCGACCATCCGCTCAGCGTGGCGCTCGAACGCATGGGTACGACGCACAAGGACGTACTCCCGGTCGTAAGCCGCGCCGACGTCCACAAATTGGAAGGCGTCGTGACCTTACAGGAAGTCTTGAGGTTCTACGGCTTCGGGGGAATTAGCGGGTCTTCGTAGGGACGCTTCTGGATCAGTCTGCGACCTGCGATCGCTTATGATCTGACTCCCGTTTAATTTTCGCTTACCGGCTACCAAAATTGAGGCTGTTCGGCCCCTCAAAGCACGGCCCAGCAGCCCATGGCTTTGCTAGTATGTTCAGCAGATCCGATGAAAACTCCGCGCAAAAAAGAGTGGTTCGACGACGACTCGTTCTGGCGTGACCTGTATTCCTTCATGTTTCCAGAGAAGCGAATCGCCGATGCGGACGAACAGATCGCGAAGGCAGTGGCACTGACCAAGCCCGCGGGTAAGTCTGTCCTCGACCTCTGCTGCGGTCCGGGCAGATGCAGCATTGCCCTTGCAAGAAGGGGCTTCTCGGTCACTGGCGTTGACAGGACGAAGTACCTTTTGGATAAGGCTCGGGCGAAAGCGCGCGCGGCACGCGTCAACATCGAGTGGGTCCAGAAGGATATGCGGGATTTCGTCCGTCCAGATTCCTTTGCTCTCGTGCTCAGCATGTTTACTTCCTTCGGATATTTCGACGATAGGCGAGAGGATATGATTGTCTTAGAGAATATGATTACGTCGCTGCAGCCGGGAGGAGTCTGCCTGATCGACGTCTTGGGGAAAGAACGTCTTGCAAGAATTCTTAAGCCGACAGTATCCACGCTTCTGCCGGACGGTACTCTTTTGGTGGAGCGGCACGAGATTTTTGATGATTGGACACGCGTTCGGAACGAATGGCTCCTCATACGAGAGGGCAAAGTGAAGAGCTTCAAGTTTCAGCACACCGTCTATTCCGGGCTGGAGCTGCGGGACCGGTTGGAGCGCGCCGGATTCGTGGAGGTGGCTCTGCGGGGGAATCTGGACGGCGATGAGTACGGTCCCGATGCCGAGCGGCTCATTGCGATAGGGCGCAAACCGATTTCGAGACATCCCGAAAAGCGCCCTGCCCCCGCATCCGGCAAGGCGCAATAAAGCCTGGCTCTCTGTGTCCTACCTTAATAACCCTAGCTTACAGTAACTGTTTGACCTAAACTCTACTCTCCTTCACGTCCTGCCTCACTATGCTCTTCAAAATGCTCAGCGCCTCCGTGTATGGGATTGACGCCTACGTTGTGGAAGTGGAAGTAGATGTAGGCTCCGCGCGCATGCAGGACTTCAATGTGGTGGGTCTTCCCGACAATGCCGTGAAAGAAAGCCGCGAGCGTATCAAATCGGCCCTTCGCAATTGTTCCTTCGAGTTTCCGCACGGCCAAGGAGTGACCATAAACCTGGCTCCGGCCGATATCCGTAAGGAGGGCTCGGCGCTTGATCTGCCGATGGCGCTCGGCCTGGCTGGTTGCATGGGCCACTTCTTCGGCAAGCCGCTGGATAAGTGTATGTTCCTAGGCGAACTTTCCCTTGACGGAAGTGTGCGCTCGATACGCGGCGCGCTTTCCGCAACACTAGCCGCCCGGGAGATGGGTCTCAAAGCTATTGCCGTACCGGAGTCCAACGCGCGCGAAGCAGCTGTCGTCGAGGGTGTCGACGTCTTCGCCGTAAAATCCCTGCCACAGGCCATTGACCTGATCAATTCGCCCGAGTCGTTTCACCCCATCCGCGTGGATGCCCGTAGTTAACCAAGAGATGGTTGGTGCTCGAAGCACAGTCTCCACCTAACGCGGTTATGGATACTCGCCCTCGAACCAGAGCGCCAGAAGAACCGACAGATCGCCGCCAGACATGAATCCAGCGAGGAAAAGAGTTCTCACCAGTCGCTCAAGCTGCTTGTTGCTTTAACTGTTCAGCGTCGAAACGAACTCCTTTCTTCCACACGAGCAAAGTGATGGCCGCGATCTTGCGCGCCAAGGTCAGACGCGCCATCGGTGGTTTCATGCCGTTAGCGATACGCGCCTCGTAGAAATTCTGGAGAGGCCCAGCTGTGGCAGCCGCTCGGGTGGCAGCTCCCTTAAAGATGTTTTTCAGATCATGATTGTGATTTTCGTTCAGTCCGCGGATGGTCACAGCTTTCTTAGAGCGTTTCAGTTGACCGCCAACGAAGCGATATTCCCCACTATCGTAGGTTCTCAGTGCCAGTCCGCAGTAGGCCCACAGCTGCCGCTGGGTACGGAAGCGATGGGGTGTCTGCATCAGAGCGATCAACAAAGCGGCGCGGATCGGGCCGATCGAGGGAATCTGCCGCAGCAATCTCATGGCCGGATGTTTCCGGGATTCCGCCAATAGCTCTCGGCGCACTTCCTGGCGCAAAGCAGCTAAGGCATCGAACTGCTGATAGTAGAGTCTCGGCGCGACGGCGCACGCCGGCTTCGGTGATCTTCGCGAGCCATTCGGCACGGTAGCGAGGTGCATACACTTGCTGGCCGGTACAAGCAATCCCCCAACCTCGATAGATCGCCTTCAGGCGATTCATCACGCGCGTCAGATCGCGGGTGAGCGTCAGGTAGCTACGCGCCAGCTCCTTCAGCGTGCGGATTCCAGTTTCGCCGTGATAGACCGGATGGAGCTTGTTCAGGAACAACAGTTCGGACAGCTTGCGTGCATCTTCACGGTCGTTCTTGTTTCCAACTCTCAACAGGGCATTTTTACGCGAATCACAAACCAACACTTCGGTAACGTGAGGCTTCAAAAGATCGTGCAACCAAGCGGCACACGTTCCTTCCTCGAAGCTCACGTGCAAACTACCGCGCAAACCATGAACAAACTCAAGGATCGTTTCGGCTTTCGTTTCGAGTGTGGCTTCCATCACCAGATTTCCGCTCGAATCCCGAACCGCCGCCGAGATCGTTGCGGTATGCACATCCATCCCAATATACTTGGCATCATTCATGAGGGCGCTCCTTGTTGTAGGTGTTGATGCGAACGATCAAAACCTACTTCAAACGGGCGCCCTTTTATAATGCGTGAAATCGGGACTTGGCCAATTACGAAGCGAAACTGGTCCTCCACCACTACCTAGGGATTCACCTAGTTGTTCAAAGATCGAACCAAACATAACGTCGTATTCGGCCTGCCGCCCGTATCGCATCCCGCGGAGACCGGCCTTCTGATCTCATCTGGTCAGGCCGCTACGGATAACTTGTGTGCCTTGACCGACCTCGCTATGCGCTAGAGAGTAAGGAGACGACAGTGAACGCAGATTATGACTGGACGAAATGGTACGAAGCCGCTGTCCTCGAAACCAACCCCAATAGAATGACCGATCGCATCGAAGACGCAAAACTAGCGATCGCAAACCGTGTAGTCAAGAGTGCGATCGACCGAGACGAGAGATGCGCGGTGGTTAAGGCGCTGAACGCGCTATCTGTCCTCAAACGGGAATGGTCTGTGAAAACCGGTACGCGGGAAAGCACCATATCGTTGCACACACGGTGCGTGGCCAATTAGGCGGACATAAACACTTTTCAGGCCCTCGTTCCAGAGGAAAACAAACGCAAGGCTCGTCGTCTACGTTTGCTTTGCGCTCAACGCTCAACGCCCGGTTAGTCGGCATCCGGACAAGTCCAGTCCCAGGGGAAAACCCACTAAAAGACGTCCAACCCGCAACCGGACCGGAAGGAACCGGATGCGGCGAATTCCACGGGGGCTTACGCGTGCGTCGATCGACTTGCGCCAACCAGATCACAACATTCTTGACGATCCTGCTGGCTGCAGCTGCGGTGGCGGGTTGCGCCGGAACGGTAACCTCCAGTAGTGCCGACAGTAATCCCGGAAACACCTCCGGTAGTCCGACGGCAGCATCGATCACCGCGCAGCCTGCGAGTCAGAACGTCACCGTGGGGCTGACCGCGACGTTTACCGTAACCGCTGCTGGAACCGCTCCGCTGGCTTATCAGTGGCAGAAGAATGGCGCGAACATCGCCAACGCGGCCTCCGCAAGTTACACGACGCCTGCAACTACGATGGCGGACAACGGGTCAAAATTTGGAGTGGTGGTCAGCAATTCGGCTGGAATGGTCACGAGTGCGGCGGCGACGCTCACTGTCAATGCGGCCAGCGCACCTCCGGCGATCACCGCACAGCCGGTAAGCCAAGCCGTGACGCCAGGACAAACCGCGACGTTTAGCGTGATCGCGACGGGAGCGGCTCCGCTCTCTTACCAGTGGCAGAAGAACACCGCGATTATCATGGGAGCTACCTCGTCTACCTACACCACACCTGCGGCAACGACCGCAGACAATGGTTCGCAGTTCCGCGTGGTGGTGACCAACTCGGTGGGCAGCGCAACCAGCAATGCGGCGACTCTGACGATTTCGTCGACAGTCATAGCTGCTCCGAAAATCAGGACGCAGCCTGCGAACCAGACGGTCAACGCGGGACAGGCCGCGACATTTAACGTGGTTGCCACCGGCACGCCCGCGCTCACATATCAATGGCAGAAAAATAGGGTCAATATCAGCGGCGCGGCCTCGGCAAGCTATTCGACGACGCCGACGGTGATCGGCGACTCCGGGTCTACATTTGATGTGGTAGTCACGAATTCCGCGGGGAGCGTCACCAGCACCTCTGCGACGCTCACTGTGAATCAGGTCACCACGCCGCCCTCCGGTGTTGATGTGACGACCTATCACTACGACAACCTGCGCACCGGGCAAAACCTCAACGAGGCCGTGCTCACTCCCGCCAACGTGGATCAGGCCAAATTCGGAAAGATCGGCTCGTTTGCCGTCGATGGCCACGTGGACGCTCAGCCGCTCTATCTTGCTAACCTGGCGATCCCAAATAACGGAACGAAAAACGTTCTGTACGTCGTGACCGAGCACGATAGCGTGTATGCCTTTGACGCCGACAGCGTCAACGGCAGCACGAGTACGATCCTCTGGCAAAAATCCGTGCTGGCCTCGGGAGAGACTTCCAGCGATGATCGCGGCTGCGGCCAAGTTACTCCCGAGATCGGCATTACTTCCACGCCGGTTATCGACCGGACGCGCAACGCCATTTATCTGATCGCCGTGTCGAAAACTTCCGGCGGCAACTATATTCACCGCATCCACGCGCTCAACCTCACGACCGGCGCGGAACTGTTCGGAGGTCCGACCACGATCACCGCGACTTACCCAGGAACCGGCGCGAACAGCTCGAACGGAAACGTGGTCTTCGATCCCGCGCAATACAACGAGCGGCCTGGGCTACTGGAAGTGGGTGGCACGATTTACACCACGTGGGGATCGCATTGCGATGGCGGTCCGTACACTTCGTGGGTGATGGCGTACAGCGCCGATACGCTGGCGCAAACCAACGTATTAAACATGGTTCCGAACGGCAACGAGGGCGGCATCTGGATGGCGGGCACGGCGCCCGCGGCGGATGCTTCGGGCAACATTTATTTCATCATCGGAAATGGGGATTTCGGAACCACGCTCGACTCCAAGGGCTTCCCGGCGAACAAGAATTGCGGCAATTGCTTTGCCAAGATTTCTTCGTCCGCGCCGTTGACGCTGCTCGACTACTTCACGCCATTGAACACCGTGTCGGAATCCAACGCAGACACCGACTTCGGCTCCGGGGGGCCGCTACTCTTGCCCGATGTTGTCGATTCCAACGGCACAACCCGGCACCTGTCGGTAGGATCCGGAAAAGACTCCATCATTTACGTCGTCGATCGCGACAACATGGGCAAATTCAACGCCAGTCAGGACAATATCTATCAACAAATCACTGGTCAGATCTCTGGTGGCGTCTTTTCGAAACCCAGCTACTTCAATGGCACGGTCTACTATGGCTCCGTCGGTGATTCGATCAAGGCGTTTCCCATCTCCGGCGGAAAGCTAGCGACTTCTCCTTCATCACACAGCACGCATACATTCGGCTATCCCGGCGCCACACCCGCGATCTCGGCGAATGGCGCGAGTAATGGCATTGTCTGGGTCGTGGAAAACGGCGGCACCGGCGTGCTGCACGCTTACGATGCCACCAACCTCGCCACCGAGTTGTATAACTCGAATCAAGCCGCGAATAACCGCGACCAATTCTCCGGCAACAAGTTCATCACGCCGATGATCGTCAACGGCAAAGTCTACGTCGGCACGCAGAATAGCGTGGCTGCCTTCGGCCTGTTGCCGTAGCCGCGCGGCGGAAAAAAAAAGGAGCAAGCGACGATGCTTGCTCCTCTTTTCAGATCGTGACATCGAGTCCGGTCACGTTACTTTTGGGTTTTAGATCAGCAGGTGATTCACCAGCCCGTTGATTTCGTCCTGCGTGAGAGAGAACGCATCGCGCTTCAACGGGTTTTTGGCCAATGGCGCGATATACCAGGAGTTGGCTTCTGAATCGCGACGATAAGTCGCGTTGGCACCGTTCGTCGTTGAGAGGCTACCTACTGTTCGAATCAGATCGGTCTTTGCGCGGGCCTAGACTTAATCTCCATAAAGTGCTTCGGAACTCCATTTTCGGCGGGCGACTTTTTCAGAAACGCCTTCGCAGAAACGTCGTGTTTCAGGTAGGCGTCCAGAAAGTTCAGAGTATAGAGCGCGACCCAGGCATAACTCGTGTTGGCGTCCTCACGCCCGTAGTCAGCCACCTGATTCTCCGCAAAGCGCTGCGCGTTCTCCCTGCGTTGGAACATCGAACTGAACTCTGGGTGAGCCATGCCGAGCATATTCGCGGTGTGAAGATCACCATGTATCCAAGCGTTGAGGACGTTTGGACCATCTTTGTCCGCGGCAGGAACTCCGTCGTTGTCCAGATCCTCAAGGCTCACATTCCGCGTAAAGCAAAGCAGCGGAATAGTCATTCGCTCGGGATGAACGTCCCCGGCTTTTTTCACGAGGCCGGGGTAATAGCGCATGCTGCCGTCCAGCTCTATTAGGGCATCGATGCGAGAGTCTCTTGATGAGGCAAACAGGCTTGAGATTCCTCCCCAGCTCCAACTCACCACGGCAACCTCAGATAAATCCGCATCAGGAAGCGACTTGGCATAGGTAATGAGAAACGAGATGTCGCGAGCCTGTGCGTTGATTCCGTCCAGATCATCTGTCATATCGCGCGTCGCCGCTCCCATCGACGGACTAGAAAGCACTACGTAGCCATGACTGGCGAGATACTCGCAGAGATCCGCGTTCTCCCACGAAACGGAAGAATCGCTGGGAGCGTAGATAAGGACGGGAAAACGCCCATTTCCCGGCGTCGCATTCCGCACCGACCACAGCTCAATATCGAAAGACGTCTTCAACAGCGAGCGCCACCGATTCTTTTTCTCATCCGGCGCGTTGAAGTGGATCTCGGTGTCAGCCAGTTGGACATAGTCACCAACCGTCATCGCTTCGGCGGCGCTTCGCACCGATGGATACCAGAGCAGGATTTGCAGGGGGCGGGCGTCATCGTCGGCGGAAGGTGTTGACGAATCCAGCGAGGCAGAAGGAAAAGAACGCGAGCGGTCATATTGGTGGACGACCTTTAGACCCACCGGGTGCGGTCCTGGCCTGTGGGGGAACTTAAATTCGGCCGTTCGTGGCGTTGCCAATGCCGAACAAAAGCACACGCACAATGCGAAAAAAGCAGTTAGGATTCCTGGCTTCACTCTAGCGTTTCCTCATCGCGTTCCATGATATTGCACTACTTCCAAGCTTCGATGCCAAGGCTCCATTGCAAGGTGCTGGCACGTACAGCGTCGCTCAAGCCCTCGCTTTGGCGTTCTATACGCTGCTTCCTCTAAGGGTTTTCACCGGCACGAAGTTTCAAGGCGAAGCACTCGGCCGTCGGAATATTCGAACAGCGAGCTAAGAGATTCCGTGAAGGCCCAACGAAACGATCCCAAATCCTGATAAGTCGGGTTACCGGGTGCGCCGTGAAAAGGCGGTGGTCCACAGCGGGAGTAAACCCGCCCGGGAACTGGTTCGCTCCACCCGGTAGCAATCAGAGCAGCAGTGGAGGCAACGAGACTGCTGAAGCCTCTGGTGTAGAGAGTCGCTAGGCGACTTGGCGAGCGTGCAGGCCGTAACGTGAGTGAACGCTGAGTCGCGCTGGGATAAGCGTGGAAATGGAGGAACCAGTAACGAAGTAGGGGAAACCATTTAAGGAGATCCAACGGGTGAAAGCCCCGTCCGGTCAAAGCTAGCGAGCAGGCCGGTAGCGAGTGTTGCCATTCACCGGGCGACTGGTGGGTGCGAAGCGTACACAGCAAGGAAGCAGGCCGTGAAGGTTTCAGCTCCGAAATCTCACAACGTTGCGATGCCGACGCCGTCTCAGCAGCGGAAGGCAGCATCCGGGTACGACCGCAATCGCAATGGGCGGCCCGGGATCGCCGGAGTCGCTAGCTCAGGGCATGTTTCCAAAGGGATTTCCCATGAACCCAGGAGAGCTCCCCATCTCCGCTCGCAAGAGTGGTAAGACGGCTGCCAAGGGAGACCGTAGGCGACCGAGGATGGATGGAAGAGCAGTCTTACGACCCCGTAGTACCTGTGAAGGTGGAGAACCGCAGGGCTTCCGAAAGGAGCGGCCACGGTATCCACTGGAGGGAAGGGGGAAACAAGGTGACGTATCTGTTGCAGGAAACATAGGCGAGACACAGAACTCGAGCAACTATGTCCACACAAATCGACAGACTAACCGAACTAGCCAAGGAGGATGCAAGACGACAATTCTACTCGATCGCTCACATGATCACGCCCGAAGCGTTGTATGCGGCATTTCGAGGACTACGAAAGAAAGCCAGCGCGGGAGTGGATGGCGTCACGTACGAGGAATACGAACGGGACGCCGCGAGAAACATCCAAACTCTCCATAAGAGGCTCAAGAATGGCAAGTATCAGGCCCAACCGTTGCGCCGAGTCTATATCCCCAAGGAAAACGGGAAGCAGAGACCAATCTCGATTCCCGCCCTGGAGGATAAGATCGTGCAGAAGGCGATGGTCGAAATACTGAATGCCATTTATGAGCAGGATTTTCTCGACTGCTCGTACGGGTTCCGACCCGGAAGAGGGCAGCATCAAGCGTTGGACGAAGTGGGGCGGGTCATCTGCACTCGACCCACGGGATGGGTCCTGGAAATTGATGTTACCGCGTACTTCGACTCCATCGTGCGGAAACAACTCATGGGAATGATCGAGAAGCGAGTCCGCGACAGAAGCGTACTTCGATTGATACGGAAGTGGATACAGGTTGGCGTCATTGAAGAAGGCAGGCTGCTCGTGAGCGAAACAGGTACGGGACAAGGACAGACGATCAGTCCGCTCTTGGCCAATATTTACTTGCACTACGTGCTCGATGAATGGTTCGAGAACGCAGTGAAGCCCCGACTAAGGGGCGCCGCTCATGAGATTCGTTTCGCCGATGATGCCGTGCTGTGCTTCCAATACAAGGAGGACGCAGAAAGGGTGATGGAGGTCTTACCGAAGCGATTCGCGAAATACGGTTTGACGATCCACCCGGAAAAGACGCGGCTGTTAGAGTTCGGACGGTATGCAGAGGAGAAAGCGAAGAGACAGGGGAAGAAACCTGCCACGTTTGATTTCCTTGGCTACACACACGTCTGTGCCCGCAGCCGGAGAGGGAAATTCACCGTGCATGTGAGAACGATGAAGAAACGGTTTCGACGGGGCCTGACGGCGATAGCTGAATGGTGCCAGGAGAACCGCCACATGCCTGTGGAGGAGCAGCAGAAAACCCTCAATGCCAAACTCCGGGGCCACTACCAGTATTACGGACGACCGACGAACTACCAGAGTCTCTGCCGGTTCTTTCGGGAGGTCCGACATATCTGGCGAAAGTGGCTCAGCCGGCGCACTCGTGGAAACGGGATGATCTGGGAGAAATATGCAGCCATCCTACGGTCACACCCATTGTTGATACCGCGTATCCAGCATTCTTGGAGTGGTGCGGGGAGTCACGTTTGAGGAACCCGCTGCGGTAAATCTGCACGGTGGGGTCTGCGAGGGGGGAGAGCCGAGGACGCCATGGTGAACCTAGACGGGCACGCAGCTGGAAACGGCGGACACAGCCAAGGAACACCTACAGCCCGTCGTGCTTTCCTCTACTCGGACAGGCCCCGAAAATAGTGATGCAGGAGCCGACCCACCCCGGTTTCGGGGAAGGCCGAAGCGAATGGAAGAGTACGAGCGAATAAATTCCATCCGACCTGCCGGGGTATTGGCGACGGCATGCAGGCAAAAGGGGACCATACGCAACACGGGAAGTCCCAGCGGTGATCGCGGTTCGGATCAACTGGCAACTCGTGAGAGACCGGCCTGGCCGTTTGGGATGGCGGAGAGGCTCGTAGTACCGATGAAGCCTGGGTAATTCCGGTGGAGGGAAGGGGCCTTAGTTGAAGGCGGACGCAAGAAGCGACGACGAAAGGGAGATTGGCGATGAGCCTGACAACTCCCAAGTTGTTTTCAGAAGTTGCAGACAGCGTCACAGGCAATGGCTATGGCGATTGCGTGAGTCTTCTCCGAGAGCCGGATGCGGCAAATCCGCACGTCCGGTTCGATGAGCGGGGTGTGGAAACGGAAGCAAGGTGGGACTAGTGAGGCACCGACAGACGAAAGGGTCGGCAACCGATAGGCTCCACCTAAACCACCGCGCCACACCTCGACTCCACACAAGTGACCTCGACGCCCTTGTGCCGACCGGCGGACAACCCAACATCGCCATTCGTCCACACTTTCTCGCCGATCTTCCAGGCGTTCTTGCAGGTTACATTCTAGCCATTCTGTAACTTTTTCCGCGAACCGTCCTACACAAACAAACGACTTGAGGCCGCCTGAAACCGGGGCGGTCTTCTTGTTTTGTAACATTTCCACCGTCGAAAGTTCACTATGGGGCTGCGGCCCATCCGGATAGGACGCTTTGGTTGGCCGCGGAAGTTAACCGCGCTCGCAAGGATTGCTACGCTGCGCGCCAAGGGCGTTGGGTGGAAGCGCATCGCCGCTGAGATGGAGGTTGGAGTCGGGACTATCTATCGCGTCGCCCTGGAGGGTTCCAAAATTCGGGAAAAGGTTTTTTGAACTCGGCTCTTGATCATGCCAGGTCCCTCGCGACAGCATCCATGCCGGCGACAGCTGAGAGTGCTGTGGGTCGGTCATATCTTTGGCCAAGACGCTGAGCGCGACCAGGATGGATGAGGTTTCGGAAATCTTTCACAAGCCTGGCTAGGATGGCCGTCTGAGCGTTGATTGTTCCGATATCGGCGGACACTTCGATGTACTGATGCAAATTCCACGCCTCCAGGGTCGAAGGAGGCTGGCTCTTAAGGGTCAGATTCCCCACAAGTTTCGCAACAGAGGCCGGAACGGAGCTTGCGTGCCGTGTCTGTAAATCCCATAGCAGTAATGCCTCAATGGCGGAGCCAGCGAGGACCGTGGCAGCCTTCCATTCCCCGTTTGCCAGAGCTCTGTTAATGGTACCCATGTCATCTCGCAGGTTTGCTCTCAAGTCCGCATCTGCAATGAAGGCGAGTTCGGATGTTGAAGGAGCCGGCGATTGGTCGGGGCATTTTGCCAGTACATCAGAGAGGCGAGTAAGTGGGTTCCTAGCAGGCTGCGGAAAAATCGTTCTGAGCCAGCAATTTCTTGGTCGGTTTGAGTCATGCGGGAGTTTTCGAGCATCTGCGGCGCGATTTTTCGTGCTACCGAGCGCCCCAAAGAAGCGTTGCAGCTCCGTTCAGAGACACTACGGCCCGGTCGAACTACCTCGGAACTACGCTGTGCATCAGGTTCCGCATGCGCACCAGATTGTAAGCCGCGCACGCGAACGTAAAGATCCAATCGACCTTCAGCGTCCCGCGATGCCGCACTTTGCGCAACAGCGCAATCGTCTTCAGCCAGCCAAAACATTCTTCGATGCGCTTCCTCTTCTTCTGACTGATCGCATAGCCCGCGTGCCGCGCCGTGCGACTATCGATGGCGCTGCCACCTCTGCGCCCAAGGTTTTGCGCCACGTGCGGTGTCACCCATAGGTTCCGACACTCGCGCACGAAATCCGCCGTGTCGAAGCCCTTGTCTCCAGCCACCGTCACCCGCTTGCTTCCCGGTAGTTCCTGCAGCATTTCCAGCGCCGCATAGCGCTCCGCCGTGCCCGTGGCTTCCCACACCCGGCTGTCCACAATCAACCCGTTGCGATTCTCCACCAGCAGATTCCCGCTGTAGCTCAACTTGGCCTCCTTGCCCGCACCTTTGCGTGCCATCTGCGCTTCGGGATCGCTTTTCGACTCATGCGTTTCGTTCGAGCGCTTCTCGCCGCGATAATCCACCGTGGGATTTCCGGGATCATCCGGCGGAGACGAACTCTTCTTGTTCTTACGCTGAAAACTCTTCACGCCGGCCCAGGCTTCCAGCAAACTTCCATCTACCGTGAAGTGCTCGTCCGAGGCCCAGCCCTGCCCTCGGGCTTGCTCCACCACCAGCGACAGAAACTCCTTGGCCACTTCGGCCGCTAGCAAACGGTCGCGGTTCTTGGTAAACACCGTGGCATCCCACACCTCATCGTCCAAGTTCAGCCCCACGAACCAGCGAAACAATATGTTGTAGTCGATCTCCTCCACCAGCAGCCGCTCGCTGCGCACCGAGTACAGCATCTGCAACAGCAGAGCGCGCAGCAACTGCTCCGGCGGAATCGACGGACGACCCACTTTGGAATACATCTTGTCGAACTCTGGCGAGAGTTCCTTGAGGACCTTATCTACCATCGTGCGGATCGGCCGCAGCGGATGATCTTTGCGTACCCGCTGCTCCGGCGAAAGGTAGCTAAACACATGCCCCTGCTGCTGATCGTTTCCTCGCATGCCTAATCAGACGCACCGCGCGCCGCCTCGTTACAAAATTCCTGGCTTTTTCAGCATCCTG